>NZ_CP159618.1:0-4671681 GCF_050613355.1 Plantibacter sp. RU18 | reverse complement strand
AGTTCTCCCCCATACATACTCACAGGTTCATCCACAGGCTCAGCCCTGAGTATTCGGGGCCTCGCGCGGTGCTATCCACACCTTGTGCATAACCCGAGGGCTTACGCTAACAACACGTCGCCCCAGTCCCAAATCACTGTACGACCGCCCTGCGTGTCACTGCTAGAGTTTCTGAGAATCCTGTGGATAATCATTCGTTTGGGTGCAGCTGGTTTGACCTTCGCGCGAGTAGACCGTAGGTTTAATCAGTTGACTTCTGCCCACGGGCACCCTTCCCTACCCTGCTGCCACCTCGTGCAGTGGTGGGTCATGATCCGGAGATCGTAATTATGAGCAAGAGAACCTTCCAGCCGAACAACCGTCGTCGCGCCAAGAAGCACGGCTTCCGTCTGCGTATGCGTACGCGTGCCGGCCGCGGCATCCTGTCGGCTCGTCGCGCCAAGGGCCGCACCGAACTCTCCGCGTAGAGCGTCGTGCTCGAGCGTGCGAGCCGGATCACCACCGGTGACGACTACCGAGGGGTAGTTCGTCGCGGGGTCCGGTTCGTCGGCGAGCACACGGTCACGTATGTACGTATGAACCCGAAGGGCGGACAGCCGCGCTTCGGGTTCATCGTTGCGAAAACGGTCGGGAATGCAGTGACACGCAATCTGGTGAGACGCCGCTTGAAGGCGATCTGTCATGAGAGCGAGCCGCGCGCTGCCCGTGGAGCTGATGTCGTGATTCGAGCGCTGCCGTCTGCGGCCACCGCGTCCTTCGCGTCCCTCCATGCCGAGGTCGATCGCGCCTTCACGAAGCGTGGCGTCGTCACCTCTCTCACGGACGCCTCCCGATGAACGGCATCGTCGCTGCCACCTGCCTCGCGCCCCGCAATGCTGCGGTGATGGCGCTCCGTGGGTACCGCGCCGCGATCTCTCCGCTCTACGGAGACGTCTGCAGGTATTACCCCAGCTGTTCCGCGTACGCTCTCGGTGCAGTGCAGCAGCACGGCGTGGTCGTTGGTTCAGCGATGGCGGCTGCGCGCATCGCACGATGCCACCCCTGGGCGGCGCCTCGTTTCGACGAGGTTCCACCCAAGAAGAACTTCCGGTACAGCGTGACTCCTCATGGATTCGTCGTGCAACCGAGCCACGGAAAGGGCTGACCCGCACCTATGGACATCATCGGCACACTCCTCTGGCCGCTCAAATGGGCGGTCGAGCTGCTTCTCGTGGGTTGGCACCTGCTGTGGACGGCCATCGGCCTCGATCCAGCAGCCGGCCTGACCTGGGTGCTGTCGATCGTCGGGCTCGTGCTCGTCGTCCGTGCAGCCCTGATCCCCCTGTTTATCAAGCAGATCAAGAGCCAGCGCAAGATGCTCGAGATCGCGCCGCAGATGAAGAAGGTGCAGGAGAAGTACAAGGGCAAACGCGACCAGGCCAGCCGTGAGGCGATGTCGCGCGAGACCATGGAGCTCTACAAGAAGCACGGGACCTCTCCGGTCAGTGGCTGTCTTCCCCTCCTGGTGCAGATGCCGATCTTCTTCGCGCTGTTCTCCGTCCTGAACGACGCACAGAAGAGCAAGGCCGGCGTCGGCCCGCTGAACGAGACGCTCGCCGTGCAGTTCGGCGACGCGAACCTCTTCGGTATCGCCCCGCTGCACACCAGCATGCAGGCAGCGCTTGCTGAGAACCCCACCAACTGGGCCGTCGTGATCATCGCGGTGATCATGGTCGTCCTGATGTGTGCCTCGCAGTTCATCACGCAGCTGCAGATCGTTTCGAAGAACATGTCGGCCGAGACCAAGGCGAGCCCGCAGTTCAAGCAGCAGCGCATCCTGCTCTACATCCTCCCGTTCGTCTTCCTGTTCTCCGGCTTCGCGTTCCCGCTCGGTGTCATGTTCTACTGGCTCACGTCCAACGCGTGGACGATGGTGCAGCAGTTCCTGGTCATCCGGAACATGCCGACGCCCGGATCCGATGCGGCGAAGGCTCGTGAAGAGCGTCTCGCGCGCAAGGGCAAGCTCATGACTCCAACCGGCGACATCATCTCGATCTCCGAAATGCCCGTGGAAGAGAAGAAGACGCCCACGCAGCGCCAGCAGCCCATGGGCAAGGCGCGCGCCAAGAAGCAGCAGTCCAACGGACAAGACAAGTAGGAGTATCGGTGACTGACCAGGAACTGGCCGTAGCCCAGCAGGACGAAGCACCCACGATCACCCAGCTTGAAGAAGAGGGCGACGTCGCAGCGGACTACATCGAGGAGTTCCTCGACATCTGCGACATCGACGGTGACATCGACATCGATGCTCGGAACGGTCGCGCCTACGTTTCGATCGACTCCCCCACTGACAGCAACCTGCGTCTGCTCTCGCGCCCCGACACGGTGAACGCTCTCCAGGAGCTGACCCGTCTCGCTGTGCAGAACCGCACGGGTGGCTTCTCCCGCCTGATCCTCGATATCGGAGGATCCCGCGAGGCGCGTCAGCAGGAGCTCGGAGCGCTTGTCGAGCGTGCGGTCGAGCGCATCGAAGCCGGTTCGACCGAGGCATCGCTCCCCCCGATGTCGAGCTACGAGCGCAAACTGGTCCACGACATCGTCTCGGCTCGGGGCTTCGTGTCCGAGTCGCACGGTGAGGGTCGGGACCGCCACACGGTCATCACCCGCGGCTGACGCGTTTCACGTGAAACTGCGATGACTGCACTGGACGAACTGGAACCCGAGCCGGCCGAAGCCGCCGCGTTGTTCGGCGATCGCATCGCCGTGGGGCGCGCGTTCGCTGAGAACCTCGCGATCAACGGCGAACCCCTCGGGCTCATCGGTCCGTTGGAACTGCCCCGCCTCTGGACGCGCCACATCTTGAACAGCGTGATCGTCGCTCCCCTGCTCCGGCCGGGACGCGTCGGTGATGTCGGGACAGGAGCCGGGCTTCCGGGTCTCGTCTTGGCGATCGCGCGACCCGACGTCCAGTTCGTCCTGATCGAACCGATGGAGCGTCGGGTCGCGTGGTTGAACGATCAGGTGGTCGCACTCGGCCTGTCGAACGTCACCGTCACCCGAGCCCGCGCCGAGGAAGCGCGACTCGAGGAACCACTCGACCAGGTGACCGCCCGTGCTGTGAGTGCGCTTCGTAAGTTGCTTCCACTGACGGCGCCGTTGCTTCGCGACGGTGGTGAGCTCGTCTTGATGAAGGGCGCCGGCGCACAAGCTGAAGTTGATGCGTCGACGAAGGAGCTCCGGAAGCACAAGGTCACGGACGTCGAGGTGAGGACGCTTGGCGAAGGCGTGCTCGCTGAACCAACGCGCGTCATTCTCGGAACCGTTCGCGGTTGACGGTGGGACCATCCGCGCGAGCCCGAAGCAACTTGACGGTTGCTTCGGACTCGTTTCTTTGGAAGCGAGAGAATCGTTCCTGACGAACTGGCGGCTTTCAGAGCCTGTCGGTGGGCCGTGGTGGTTCGTCAGGAACGATTCTCCGCTCGGACTGCGCGGGTTTTCAACCTTCTCGGCGCCTGAAAACGGTCCAGATCTGCCCATGTCGCCGGCGATGACCATAAATCATGTGAAATTTCATTACAAGTCGGTGCAAGTCGCGTCAGGCTGGGCGTCCGGCGGCGTGTTGCCCATGCATCGCCCGTACCGGCTTCAGTTCACCGCAAGAGTGCCGCAAGCGAGCTCGCCTGGATCTCTTTTCCAGCGCCACCGCGAATCGGTTCAGTGGATCTTCTGGTTCAGGCTCGCTCGTAGGATGAACCTCGTGCAGGCTGGCGGGGCGGGTTGTGGTCCACTCCCCCGATGTCTGTCGCCGCGCGCGGTTGCGCCATGAGTTCGCCACGCTGAATGTCGTCTCTCCGTCGATCTGACACACTTGCCAGCAGCATCTCACTACCCCGCGGTGGCGTGCCGACTCCGGCGGGCATTGTGCGTCGGTTCCCTCGTGCGTCGCCGTGCAGGAGTCGGGAACGAGTGTGGCGCGCTACTCGCAGCGCACACTGCCGATCTCGCCTCCTGTGTTTCCGAGAAGCCCGGTTGTGCTGAGGGTTGCGTGTGCGCCGCGAACACCACGCGTCGGTGCGCGCAGCAGGGCCTCCCCGTAGACCCTGTGTTGACCCGCTTGAGATGCAACGCTCGTTCGCCATCTGTTCGCCTCACGGCCCGGCGGCGTGCGTACATGCACGGGTTGGAGGGCATCGGAGAACTGCACGAGAGCGCAGAGGTGTTCAGACTCGATGACGACGGTTCGGAGGCGGTGAGGTCATCTCGGCTGTCCGTGCGCTGAACGAGTCATGATCAGTCGGGCGCAGCCGGATGCGTTCACTGGATGCTGCGCTTGAGATCGGAGGGTCTGCACATGCTGCGACAGAACACCTCGCGGGCCACGAATCATTCGAGCGGGCTCCGTGTGGTTTCACGTGAAACACAGCCAAGCCGTCGCTCTTTGCGAGAGAGGTGATGCAAGCCTTGGCGATGTTTCACGTGGAACGTCGGGGTGTGAATCCCCATAGTCGCTACCGGGACGCCCTCGCACATGCATGGCTTGTATGCGCCACGCTGGCGCGCCGTCATCATCCGCGCTGGCGGCTGCGGCATTGGATGTCAGGGTGAGGTTCGAGCATCTATCGCGGTGATCCAGGGAGGTGGATGAGACCCCTGTGGGCGACGGCATCGGGGTGCAGAGGTAGGTGTTTCACGTGAAACACCTTCGCGTCATGGCTGAGGATGGTGGCCCATGGGTGAATCATTGCCATGGAGCGAGCACCTGTGGATAAGTATGTGGACAACTTCGATGTTCGCGCGGTCTGCTGGAGTTGTACACAGGTGGGGCACTGGGTTGGTGGCGCCGGATCCAAGTTCATGACTCCCCCGCAATGTTGCCCCGAAGCGACGCAGTGTGCCACCGACGGGCGAACGTCGGCTCAGAAACCGCGGAAAGACGGCGATCTGCGGCCGATTGCGAATGTCCGGGACGGGTGGTCATGTGGACGATGTGGTCACATTGTTGAAACAACAGCATGATGTGGTCATGTGCTCGCTCCGCTCCGCACGTTCTCCACAGCGGTCTACACAGCTTCGAACCTTGTGGATAACTCTGTGGAAAATATCGGCAACAGGATCGAGAAGGGAAAGGTTTTCCACACTCCCCTCCCTCGCTACTGGCGCGAAATGGACGAAGCTACGCCCGACCCACCTGACCAGGAGTCCAATGCAGGACCCGGATCGTCGCCCCGGTGTAGACCTCACGCTGGTACGGTTGAAGAACACGTTTCGAGCGAGAAGGTTTCACGTGAAACAACCCGAACCAACGCACTCCGCAGCACTCGCGCGCGACTCCGTTGGTAGCGGCTTCGACGCTTCCACGCCGCTCGCTCGCGAGCTTCACCACCTGACCGAGAGGCGCAAGGCTTTGGCCCACAACACGCTGCCGCTTCCGAGTCGCACCCGAGTATTCACAGTGTCGAACCAGAAGGGTGGCGTCGGCAAGACGACCACGACGGTGAACATCGGCGCCGCACTTGCAAAGTCCGGCGCGCGAGTCCTGGTCATCGACCTCGACCCACAGGGGAATGCGTCGACCGCGCTTGGAGTCGAGCACCACTCCGACGTCCCGAGCGTCTACGACGTCTTGATCGATGACTTCCCCCTGGCAGATGTGGTGCAGCAGAGCCCCGAGTTCCCTACGCTCTTCTGTGCACCATCGACGATCCACCTCGCCGGCGCCGAAATCGAGCTGGTGTCGCAGGTCGCTCGTGAACACCGACTCCGTACGGCGCTCGAACAGTTCATCGAGGATGCCGAGGAGATGTACCACTACGTCCTCATCGACTGCCCTCCTTCCCTCGGACTCCTGACGATCAACGCCTTCGTCGCGGCGAAAGAGGTGCTGATCCCTATTCAGTGCGAGTACTACGCGCTGGAGGGACTCAGCCAACTCCTGAGCAGTATCCAGCTGATCCAACGTCACCTGAACCCTGGTCTCGCGGTCAGCACGATCCTGCTCACCATGTACGACAGCCGGACGAACCTCGCTCAACAAGTCGCGCAGGATGTGCGAGACCACTTCACCGATCAGGTGCTCGACTCGGTCATCCCGCGCGCCGTGCGCATCTCCGAGGCACCGAGCTTCGGGCAGAGCGTCATCAGCTACGACCCGACGTCGCTCGGTGCCGTCTCGTATCTCGAGGCGTCCGCTGAGATCGCGAATCGTTGGGCGGCTGCAGAGGCCGCCACACCGGAAACACCTGAATCGAACCACCCTGAGGGAGTCAGTCACTGATGGCAACGAAACGAACCGGACTCGGCCGTGGGATCGGCGCCCTCATCCCCACTTCGAACCCCGACTCGCAGGCGAACCGCCCCGTCGACGTCTTCTTCCCCGACAACCAGGGGACGGCTCGGAAGGCGGCCAAGGACGCTGCCACGGCGGCCGCAGACGCGGCGGCTGCGGATACTGGGGTCATCCCGGCGGACGCACCGGCGGAGTCGGACGGGCCTCAGCTCGTCGCGGTTCCGGGTGCGCGTCTGGCCTACCTCTCCCCAGACTTGATCATCCCGAACGCCAGCCAGCCTCGTACGGTCTTCGATGAGGATCATCTCGCGGAACTCGTCGCCAGCATCCGCGAAGTCGGCGTCCTGCAGCCCATCGTCGTGCGCACGATCGCCGGCGAGACCGAGCTGTACGAGCTCATCATGGGTGAGCGTCGACTCCGGGCGTCGAAGGAGGTCGGTCTCGACCGCATCCCTGCGATCATCAAGGACACAGCCGACGAGGACATGCTGCGGGACGCGTTGCTCGAGAACCTCCACCGCTCCGAGCTGAACCCACTCGAAGAGGCATCGGCCTACCAACAGCTGCTCGCCGACTTCGGCATCACGCAGGACGAGCTGGCAAACCGGATCGGTCGCTCTCGCCCGCAGATCAGCAACACCATCCGACTGCTGAAGCTGCCCGCGGCCGTACAGCAGCGCGTGGCTGCCGGCGTGCTCAGTGCAGGCCACGCACGCGCGATCCTGTCGCTGACGGACACTGAGGCGCAGCAGCGCCTCTCGGACAAGATCGTCAACGAGGACCTCTCGGTGCGAGCTGCAGAGGCCGCAGCTGCCCAAGGGGTTCAGGCCAAGAAGCCTCGACCGATAGCCGGCTCCCGTCGCGGCCAGCTGGACGAGATCGCAGATCGACTCGGCGATCGTTTGAACACTCGCGTGAAGGTCACGCTCGGGGCGAAGAAAGGGCAGATGGTCGTCGAGTTCGCGACCATCGCCGACCTGAACCGCATTCTGAGCGAGCTGGGCGAGTCGGGCTTCGGACAGAGCTGAGGCGGGATGTGTTTCACGTGAAACACGCGACGTCTCGGGGATGATTTCCCCTGGTCGGGCCGACAAAAGGTGAACACGCGGTTCGTTGGATATGCGTTGTGATGGGTGCACCTCGACAAGCTCGGTGACCGGAAGATCTAGTCGGTGACCGGAAGCTTGGGTCGGTGACCGGCGGGGTGGTGGCGGAGGGCGTCAGGCGACGGCGTGCGCCACGGCTGCTTCGACGAGTGCGCTGTAGAACGCGGAGAGCCGCTGCCCATCCGCCTCGATCGCCATCGGCATGAGAGACGTCTCGGTTGTTCCCGGAATGACATTCGCCTCGAGGAACCACGGCCTGCCATCCGCATCGACGATGAGATCGATGCGTGAGAAGTGCCGGAGGCCGAGGAGCTCGTGGATCGCCACCGCCACGCGGGAGGCATGCTCTGCCGCGTCAGCATCGATGCGCGCAGGAGCGTAGAACGTCGTCTCGCCGGCGTTGTAGCGAGCCTCGAAGCTGTACACACCGGAGCGTGGCACGATCTCGACGGCGGGGAGTGCGCGCGGCCCCTCCCCCGAGTCGACCACGGTGATGGCGAGCTCTGTGCCGCTGACCTTGCGTTCGATGAAGGCGGACTCGCTGTAGGCGTACGCCTGCACCATCGCTCGTGGCAGGTCGGCTGGTCCGTCGATGATGGTCACACCTTGCGCCGATCCTCCTCTCGACGGCTTGACCACCGCGGCTTCCCCGATGGACTGCAGGACCTCCGACAGCACGCTCCCGGCGCCGAGTTCGCGGAACGTCTCGGTGGGCAATGTGATCCACTCCGGCGTGTCGATGCCGGCTCGCGAGACGAGTGTCTTCGCCGTCGGCTTGTGCCAGGCGAGTGCCGCGGCCTCCGAGTGCGCACCGAGATAGGTGACACCCTTCGTCCGCAGGAGCGCCTGGAGCGAACCGTCCTCTCCGCTTGCGCCGTGCAACGCGGGCCACACGGCATCGAACGACTGATGGTCGAGCGACGCGAGCAGGCCGGCGTCGGGGTCGCGGTGCGTGACACGGTGCCCTGCCCGCTGGAGCTCCTCTCCGACGCGTCGTCCAGACCGGAGCGAGACATCGCGTTCGTGCGAGATGCCGCCGGCGAGAACGAGGATGTTGCGTGGAGGTATCTTGGACATGATCTGGCCTTTTCTCTGCTGCTGGCTGAGGGTTCGCGTCGTCGGGGTCACGACATGTCCGGCGGCGGAGCGGCATAGCTCGACGGCCGGGCTGCAGGGCTGAGGCTGCCCGTGCCCGCGAACGTGTCCAGCAGGTCGAGCTCGCCGTTCACGACGGTCGCGAGTCGCCGAACACCCACCTTGATCGCATCCGGCGTCGGATAGCAGAACGACAGTCGGATGTTGCGCCGACCGTCCCCGTTCGCGAAGAAAGCTGTGCCAGGGGTGTACGCGACGAGTTCGGTGAAAGCCCGCGGCAGCATCGCCTTCGAGTCGAGCTGCTCGGGCAGGGTGAGCCACACGTAGAAGCCGCCGTTCGGGTTCGTCCAGGAGCACGACGGGAGGTACTCCTCGAGGGCACTGATCATCGCCGTCTTGCGTTCCCGGTAGACCCCACGGAAGGTCGCGATCTGCTGCCGCCAGTCGGCCTGGTCGAGGTACTGCGACACCACCATCTGGCTGAACGACGACGGGCTGAGGACCGCCGCCTCGTTGGCGAGGATGAGCTTCTCCCTGATGCCGTGTGGCGCGAGCGCCCAACCGACACGGAAGCCCGGTGCGAGCGTCTTCGAGAAGGTGCCGAGGTAGACCACACCATCCTGATCGACCGATCGCATGGCCTGCGGTGGCGGGCCATCGAAGTACAGGAGGCCGTACGGGTTGTCCTCGAGCACCAGGATGTCGTTCTGGCGGCAGATGTCGATGATCTCGAGCCTGCGCTCCCAGCTCAGCGTCACGCCGGCAGGATTGTGGAAGCTGGGGATCGTGTAGAGGAACTTGATCGTCCTGCCCGCAACTCGGAGGGCTGCGATGTGTTCGCGAAGCGCCTCCGGGATGAGGCCGTGTTCGTCCATCGGGACATGGTCGACCTCGGCTTGATAGCTCGAGAAGATCACCATCGCGGTGACGTAACTCGGCCCCTCCGAGATGACGACGTCCCCCGGGTCGAGGAACAGCTTGCTGAAGAGTTCGAGCGCGTGCTGACTTCCGGTTGTGACGACGACGTCGTCGGCGCTGCCTGAGATGCCTTCGAGCGCCATCACGTCGAGTATCTGCTCCCGCAGCTTCGGAACACCCTGTCCGGAACCGTACTGGAGTGCCTGCGGCCCGTGTTCGCGGATGGTGCGGTCGGCCGCCTCGCGGACG
This sequence comes from Plantibacter sp. RU18, assembly GCF_050613355.1. Taxonomy (NCBI): domain Bacteria; kingdom Bacillati; phylum Actinomycetota; class Actinomycetes; order Micrococcales; family Microbacteriaceae; genus Plantibacter; species Plantibacter sp. RU18. The sequence continues at coordinate 4,662,048 of NZ_CP159618.1, read as the reverse complement.
AGCTCCTCCGGCAACGCGGAGACGAAGGGCATCCCGCCGGCCAGCGAGACGACCTCAGGGCGGCTGGCGACGGCGAACAGGGCACGGACCTCACTGGCGGCCAGCCCGGCCGTGCGGGCGGCGTAGGCGCCGTACCACGGTCGAGACTGTTGCCGCTTGTGGTGGGGCTGCCCTGAGGTGACACGGTGGATCCGATCTGCGTGGGTTGGTCAATGGTATTGGAGGGGCGGAGGGGCACTTCGACAGGCTCAGTGAGCGTCAGCCGGATACGCGAAAACCCGCCCGGCTCGAAGAGCCGGGCGGGTTCGGTGAAGCAACCTCCTGGCTAGGCCAGGAAGGCGGCGAGATCCTTCTCGAGAGCAGCCTTCGGCTTGGCGCCGATGACGGTCTGGACGACCTCTCCACCCTTGAAGACCTTCATCGCGGGGATGGAGGTGATCTGGTACTTCATCGCGAGGTTGGGGTTCTCGTCGACGTTCAGCTTGAGGACGGTGATCTTGTCACTGTTCTCGGAGCCGATGGTGTCGAGGATCGGGCCGACGGCGCGACACGGGCCGCACCAGGCAGCCCAGAAGTCGACGAGGACGGGCTTGTCGCTGTTGATGACCAGTTCGTCGAACGTGGCCTCGGTGACTGCATCTGACATGAGTGTTCTCCTTCGTGGTGCCCGGAGGTGCTTCCCGGGCTGTCGATCAAACGGTGGTTGCGAGCGCGGGGTCGGCGGGCTGAGGGAGCCCGGACGTCTGGGCCTCCCCTGCCGCCTGCTCGAGGTCTGCGAGGTAGTGCTCTGCGTCGAGAGCGGCGATCGTGCCACTGCCGGCAGCCGTGATGGCCTGTCGGTACGTGGGGTCGATCACGTCGCCCGCGGCGAAGACGCCCGGGAGGTTCGTCTTCGACGAGCGACCCTTGACCGCGATGGTGCCCTCAGGGGCGAGGTCCAGTTGCCCGTGGATGAGGTGCGTCCGTGGGTCGTTGCCGATCGCGATGAACAGCCCGCCGAGCGGCAGGTGGGTCTCGGTGCCGTCCGTGGTGGATCGCAAGGTCACGCCGTCCACAGCGTCGCCACCGGTGATCCCGGCGATCTCGCTGTTCCAGATGAACTCGATCTTCTCGTTCGCGAAGGCGCGGTCCTGCATGATCTTGGATGCACGCAGGGTGTCCTTGCGGTGGATGACGTACACCTTCGATGCGAAGCGGGTGAGGAAGGTCGCTTCCTCCATGGCGCTGTCGCCACCGCCGATGACCGCGATCGTCTTCTCCTTGAAGAAGAAACCGTCGCAGGTGGCGCACCAGGAGACGCCGTGGCCCGAGAGCCGCTCCTCGTCATGGAGACCGAGCTTGCGGTAGGCGGAGCCCGTCGCGAAGATGACCGTCTGGGCCTCGTGGACCTGCCCGTTGCCGAGCGTGACGGTCTTGACATCGCCGTCGAGCTTCAGCTCAGTGACGTCGTCGTAGAGGACCTCGGTCCCGAACTTCTCGGCCTGCTCCTGGAGCTTCATCATGAGCTCGGGGCCCTGAATGCCCTCGGGGAAGCCGGGGAAGTTCTCTATCTCCGTGGTGTTCATGAGTTCGCCACCGGCCTCGACGGACGACGCGACGAGCAGCGGCTGCAGGGAGGCGCGGGCAGCGTAGATCGCCGCCGTGTAGCCGGCTGGTCCTGATCCGATGATGATGACCTGACGCACGATGCTCCTCAGTGGTTCGTGGAGTGCCCGAACCAGGTGGGTTCTGGGGTTCCGAGTGGTGTAACACATCCTAACCGGCGGCTATTCCGCTGATCCTGGCCGTCCGCCGGGTGTTACAGGCTGTTCGGGAGGGCCGTCTCCAGTGATTGGTGCGAGACGCGATCAGCGGCCGAATCGGCTCAGGACGGGCGCGAGCGCCGCTTTCAGCTCCGGTGTGCGCATGAGTGCGAGCATGACGAGGTAGACGGCGCCCATGACCGATCCGATGATGGCCATCGTGGCGATGGCACTCGGGATGCTGGACGTGGTGAAGCCGCCCTCGGACACGCCCCCGAGCAACAACAGGACGACGACGCCGACGGCGGCCGCTGGAAGTGCAGCAGCGGCGTACCGCAGCAGGCTTGGGATGACCTTCCGCAGCTCGAGGCCCCCGAGCCGACGGCGAAGGAGCCAGGTGGCGATGACCGCCTGCGCGAGACCGGCGACAGTGATAGCGAGCGCCACGCCCGCACCGAGGAGTTCCTTGGGCACCGTCATGACGACGATGAGGGCCAGGAGAATGAACAGCAGGGTCTGGAACAACGTGTAGAAGAACGGGGTCTTCGTGTCGCCGAGGGCGTAGAACGCGCGCTGCAGGATGAACAGGATGCAGAACGGAACGAGTCCGAGCACGAACGCGATGATCACCACGCCGAGACTGATGCTCTCATCTGTCGTCTTCGCGAAGACGCTGGCGAACGGAACGGCGACGACCATGATCACGACGGACGCCAGCACGATCAGCAGGCTGACGACACGGACGGCTGCCGAGACGTCGGATCTGAGGCTGACCAGATCCGCCCCGCGATCCCGTGTGCCCTGTCCGTGTTCACTCATCCTCGTGAAGTACGCCGTTGCGACGGAGACGGTGATGATCGAGTGCGGAAGCATGAAGATCAGCCACGCGTTCTGCAATGCAATGACCGATGGTCCTTGCCCGGAAGCTGATGCGACCGCCTGTGTCTCAATCAAGCCGGCAGCCGTGGTGAGGATGAGCATGCCGAACGTCCAGCTGGCGATCTTCCCAGTTGCTCGAAGCCCGACGCCGCGCCAGTGGAAGTCCGGTCGGAATCGTAGTCCGGCGCGACGCCAGAAGAACATGAGGAAGAACGCCTGGACGACCACGCCCAGGGTTGCAGAGCCGCCGATGACAGCGGTCATCGAGGGTGTCCACTCACTGAACTTCGGCGTCTCGGACCCGAAGAGGAACACGAAGAGCGCGAGTCCTGCGATGGCGACGACGTTGTTGAAGACTGGTGCCCATGTGAACGGCCCGAACATCTTGCGGGCGTTCAACACCTCCCCGAGGACGGTGTACAACGCATAGAAGAGGATCTGGGGGAGGCACCAGAAAGCGAACGCCGTGGCGAGCGCGAACTGATCGGCAGGAAGCGTTGCCGCCGCCGCGAAGACGAACACCGGCGCAATGAGCGTGGCCAGGACAGTCGCTCCGCCGATGAACACCAGGGTGATCGTGACCAGTTTGTTGATGTAGGCGTTCCCGCCATCGACATGGATGCTGGCCTTCACGATCTGAGGCACCAGGACTGCGCTCAGCACACCACCGCCGATGATGACGTAGATCGTGTTGGGAAGCTGATTCGCGACGCCGAACGCGTTGCCGACGATTCCGAGGCCGATGATGTTCGCCACGAGTGCAGCCTTGACGAAGCCGAGCAGTCGCGAGACCAGAGTCCCCGAGGCGAGGAGCGCGCTCGCTCTGCCGATCCCGTCAGCCATTCGTCTCCTGTCGTCCGGGTGACGACTCTACCGGCGGCTCGCTCTCTGGACCCTGACCGTCATGCGGGGCGTCCGGATCGTCATCCGACTCGGCAGCCTGACGTTTCGCACGTCGACCGAGCACCATCCGGACGACGCCGCTGATGAACAGCAGCGCGACGAGCGCGGCGAGGACGACGGCGCCGATCCCCTCCCAGTCGGCACGGACGTTGACCCCCACGAACGTCTGGTCCCCGATGGCTTGACCGGTGGGGCTGAACAGGTGCAGGCGCAGGGTGACGTCGCCGTTGCCGATCTGCGCCTGCACGGGGATGAGGACCGTCGCGCGCGAGTCGGCGGCGATCTCCTGCTTCACCGAACCGGCGACGCTGAGCCGCCCGTTGCTCGGCGAGGCCTGCATGATGACCGTGACCGGGTAGGGCAGATCGTTGCGCACGGCGAACGGCAACGACACCTCGCCGCCGACCATGTTGATGCGACTGCTGTCGGCGACGCGGACGGAGGTGAGCACCGTCTCGGTCCGCGCGCGTTGGTCGGTGACGGCGGCATCCCAGCCGTCCGGTGAGCTCAGCCAGTCGGCGGCGAGTGTTGCGAGCAGTGTGGCGCGCTCCCGGCCGGTCAGCAGCTCCGGGTCGTCGAGCACGGTGGAGAAGAGGTCGACCTGCCGTTCGTCGTCGAGGAGCCGTTGCAGGTCGTCGACCCGGCCGTCGATCGGTGCGAGTGCGCCGAGCGTGACCGCGACGGGTGCCTCGGTGAGCGCGTTCGCGACGGTCGTCTGCACCGCCGCGGGCAGGGTGCGCAGTGCATCGACGGTCTCAGCGAGAGCGGGCACCGCTGCATCGACCCCACGCGGCAGGACGGCGAGCACGGTTCCGCCAGCGGTGGACTCGGTGCCGATCGCTGCGATCCGGGCATTCACGTCGGCGATCGCGTTCTGGAACGTGCTCTCCGTGGCCGCGGACGCTGCGGACTCCAGCGATTCCGCGAGGCCGTGGTCGGTCAGTAGTGCGCGATTCGCTCCGATCGTGGCCGAGGCCCGGGGGGTCCGACCTGACGCGTCGGTGTTGGAGGAGTCGAGCATCGTGACCGACCCACCGGACGCGGCGAAGACACCGAGATCGGCGTCGGAAACCGCACCACTTGCCCACACGATGCCGGGCAGCGTGTAGGTCCAGGCGAGCAGCTCGTCGATCGTCGGCACCGTCGGTACCGGTTCCGTCGGCGTCTCGGTCGGTGTCGGGGTGTCCGTCGGGGCGGGTTCCGGCGTCTCGGCCGAGGCATCCGCGGACGCCTCGGCGGGTGAGGTCGCGGACTGGGGAGTCGGCTCCGTTCCATCGGGTCCGACAGTGGGTGATTCGGTGGGCTCCGGTGTCTCGCTGGAGGGGACGGTCACGGGGAAGTCCGCGACGTTGAGCGCGAACGAGAACGAGGTCGGGGCGAGGAGCTGCGCCAGACCGGCGTCTGCCTGCACGGCCGGCTCCGCGTCACCGTACTGCAGGGCGAAGGTCTCGTTCGGCGCCGATTCGAGACGTGCGAGCCAGTCCACGGCAGCGCGAGGTGCACGGGTGCCGAGCGCGCGGATCGAGACGATGATGCGTGGATCGATCCCGAGGGCGATCTGCTCGCCGACGAGGGCGTCCAGCTGGGTCGTGAGCGCGCCGTCCTCTGCGGTCAGCTCGGTCAGCTCGTCGGCATCGAGGATGCCCCCGTAGCTGAGAGGCACCGTGACCGGGGCGACGAGCGCAATCGTCGTGGCGGTCGGCTGCTCCTGACCGCGCCACACGATCGCCGACCGTCCGCCGGCCGCGGTGTCCCCGGCGGTGTAGCCGACGGAGACACCGTACGAACCCCACGCGTCGTCGGCGTCGAGCCCGAGCGCCGGCGGGGTGAAGTCCAGTCCGCTGACGACGTACTGTTGCCCGGCGATGAGCTCGGGAATGTCGATCGTGCGCACGATGGTCGCGCCCGATGGTGGCGCGGCGGCGTCGGGGCCGCTGGCACCGAGCCAGGTGTCGAGGTCGGAGGTCGCCGTGATCGGTGCGGACGTGATCGCCAGGGAGACGGTGCCGGCCGCGAGATCCGCGCCGGTTCCATTCGTGATCGTGATGCCGAACGATGCGATGGAGGCCTGTTCGACCGCTCCCCCGTCGCTCGGGCTCACGTCGACGGCGACGAGGCCGTCGGGTGTCGTCGCGGTGTGTGCGGTGCTCTCAGCCGATGCGGTCGCGACGGACCCCGGCAGCCATACCCCGGCGGACACGACGGCGAACGACAGCGCGGCTGCGGCGAGGGCGCTGAAGAGGCGTGGGCGGTGTCGTGTTCGTGTCATGAGCGTGGTGGTCCGCTCCGTATGAGCGGAGCAGTCCGGTCACGATTCTACGGGTGAGGCCCAAGCGAAGCTGAGTGCGTGTGCTCCGGAGCCGTCGTACCGGTCAGGGCTTCGGCGTCGATGCCGTCGACCGCTCCCCGGACGATGTCCCTTCGGTCTCCTCCCGGCGACCGCTGCCGAGCGACAGTGTTGCGAGGAATCCGAGGGCGAGGAACCCGGCAGCTGCGAACGCCGCATACCTGGTGCCGTCCGAGAGTGCGATCCTCGCGTCGTCGGCCACTGCCGAGGTGGACGGGTCTGCGTCGAGACCGGCGATCGCGGCACCGGCGCTGTCGACGACGCTGGAGACGAGGGCGTCGCGCTCCGCCGAAGGCACCCCGGCGTCATCGAGCCTCGCATCCAGGACGGAGGCGGTGCTGACGAAGAGGATCGTGCCGAGCACGGCGATGCCGAGCGCTGAACCGATCTGCCTGGCCGTGCTCTGCGTCCCCGAGCCCTGCCCGCTCTGCTCGACCGGGACGTCCTTCAGCACCACACCGGTCAGCTGCGCGGTAGCGAGTCCGACTCCGAAGCCGTAGACGAAGAGGAACGGCACGATCCCGAACCACTCGGTCGACGGCCCCACGACGAGCCCGATACCGGCGACCCCGACGATCTCCGCGAGGATGCCGATCCGCACGATGAGGACCGGTGCGACGCGGTTGCCGAAGGCTCCGGCGAAGCCACTCGCGACGAACGAGCCGATCGCGAGGGCAAGGAGGATCACACCGGTCTGCAGGGCGCTGTAGCCGAGGACGTTCTGCAACCAGATGGGGAGGGAGAGGATGATCCCGAACTCACCGAGCGACACGATGAGCGCAGCGATGTTGCCGTTCCGGAACGATGGCAGCGAGAACAGCGCGAAGGCGATGATCGTGCTCCGGCCATGCCGCATCCGGCGGCGACCCCAGAGGACGAAGGCGATCCCTGCGACCACCGTGATCATGAGCGAGATCGGGACGGGAGACAGGGTGAACGGCCAGGTCCACTCTCCGATGACGAGCGGGTCGTTCGTGAGCCACCAGCCGAGGCTGCGTCCCTCGATGAGGCCGAAGACGAGTGACGCGCTGGTCACGATGGAGAGGATCGCGCCGACCACGTCGATGCGGTCGGTCGCCTCCTCGCGGGACTCGTTCACGAAGAGGAGGAGTCCGATGACGATGAGTATCCCGAGCGGCACGTTGATCCCGAACGCCCAGCGCCAGGAGAAGTCGGTCGTGAGCCAGCCGCCGAGCAGCGGACCGACCGCGACCATGCCGCCGATTGTCGAACCCCAGACGGCGAACGCGATCGCCCGGTCGCGGCCTCGGAACGTCGCGTTGATGATGGAGAGTGTCGTCGGCAGGATCATCGCGCCGCCGACGCCTTGGATGACACGCGAGAGGATGAGCAGGTCGCCTGTCGGAGCGAGAGCGGCGAAGACGGATGCCCCGCCGAACACGACGACACCGATGAGGAGCATCCGGCGCCGGCCGAAACGGTCGGCGAGCGTGCCGAACACGATGAGCAGAGCCGCGAACACGAGCGTGTAGGACTCCTGCACCCATTGCACCTGCGTGGACGAGATGCCGAGATCGTCGACGATCGATGGGATCGCCACGTTCACGATCGTGGAGTCCACGATGATGAGCGCCACGGCGATGCTGATGACGACGAGGCCGAGCCACTTTCGGTGGTCCGCGGGGTTCTGCTGCGGGGTGATGGAGGGGTCCGCCTGCGTCATGCGCGGAAACGATCAGCTAGCTGCATAATTCGAGTATGCGCCTCAGTCGCCGGTTTTGTCACCCTGGGATCGGGGAGCGGTCGGATTCAGACGAGGAGCGGTTGCAACTGGCGCGAACCGTCGAGCATGAGATCGAGCAGGGCGGCCGGCTGTTCGACCCGGACGCACGGAGCAGACAGGGACAGACCTGCGACCAGTCCGCCGTCCGCATCCCGGATCGGGACGACGAGGCACCCGTAGCCAGCGGTGAGCTCCCCCAGCTGCCGGGCATAGCCGAGCCGGTCGACGTCCGCGACGAGTGCTGCGGCATCGGCCTTCGGTCGCTCCACGAGTCCTGACCAGTCGAACCCGGTGCGGACCAGTTCGTGGAGCAGCAGCCGGCCGATGGCCGAGGTGTCGATCTGCCGGACGATCCGCTGTTCGTCGCTCAGCGGGAAGTCCGGGTCGGCGTCGACGATACGGATGCGCTCTCCCTCGTACCGGACGAGGTGGACGCCGCCCCGGACGCTCGACCGCAGCCGCCCCATCACCTCGCGGGCGGCGAGCGGCGGGGGCGCCGCCGCGACCAGATGCGCCAGCTCGACGACCTTTCGACCGAGTGCGAACCCCCGGAGGTCCGGCATGCGCACGAGGTACTCGTCCTGCACGAGCAGGTTGAGCAGGCGGTAGGTGGTCGCGCGGGGCATGTCGAGGCCGGCGGAGACCTCCTGAGCGGTGACACCCGCGCCGCAGCGGGCGACTTCCTCGAGGACGGTCAGCGCGCTGTGGATCGCCTTCGGCTGCCGCGCACGGAGCTCGCCCGCGCCGCTCACCGGTGCTCCGCCGGCGGTCCGCCGAGCACGTCAGCGCTCACCGTCTCGTCGTAGACCCCCACGGTCGAACTCAGCCACGGACGGCGTCGATGCCGGAGCGCCCACGTCGCGATGCCCAGCACCATCGCGACGAGGAACACCCACACACCGACACCCCTGTCGCCCGCGCTCTCGACGACCAGATAGACGACGAGGGCGATCGAGAGCAGCACGCCGGCGATCACCGCACGGACGAGCGGCCACATCGTCAACTCGCCGATGCGCCAGAGGAAGACCGGAGCCGCGACGCAGACCAGGACGTACGCCGTGATGTAGCCCGCGGCTGCCACCACGATCAGGACCTGCATCGCAGCCCACGCGCCGCCGGTGAGCACGAGCGTCAGGACGGACACCGGCGTGACGATCACGAGGGCCGTGATGATCGCGACGTGCGGCGTGCTGAAGCGGCGGTGCGTGATTCCGAGTCTGGAGGGCAGGACGCCCTCGCGACCCATCGAGAAGACGACCCGCGAGAACGCCGTGATCGACGCGATGGCGCAGGCGAGGAAGGAGGCCGCGACGGAGAGGTCGAGCAGCAGCCCCATCCACTCGACGCCGGAGGCGAGCGCCAGGTCGTTGATGGGCGTCCGGGTGGCCGTGATGTCCTCGCCCATCGCCGCGAAGCCCGCCAGCTGGCTGTAGGACGTGATGAGGAAGAGGAGGCCGGCCCCGATGACGGTCCAGACGAGCGCACGCGGGATGCTCGCGAACGGCCGTCGTGCTTCGACGCCGAGCGTCGATGAACTCTCGAACCCCACGAAGGCGGTGACGGCGAGCACCGAACCGACCGCGAGGTTCTCCGGGGAGGCGTCGAGCCCGAGCACGGCCCACTCAGGCGTCGGACCGAGCTGCGACAGGAGCACTCCGACCAGCACGAGGATGATGGCGACCGAGGCGCTCTCCACGAGCAGCGTCACGCGCGTGGACAGGCGGATCCCACGGATGAGCACGATGAGGCAGATCGCGGCCATGCACACGACGAGTACGGACACCACGAGCGTCGAACTCGGCATCCCCGACCAGAAGCGGTGCAGCAGGATCGAGAGGTAGTACCCGGCCCCCGCGAGCGCGAACATGGCGATGAAGCCGTACCCGATGAGGAGCGCGACGCCGGTGACGAAGGCGGCACCGGTCCCGAGTCCCTTCGAGACGAAGGTGTAGAGCGATCCGGTGGCAGCGATGCGCTTCGCGAACACGTTCACGGTGGTTGCGACGAGCAAGGACAGCAGCATGGCGATCGCGAGCGACCACATGGTGGCCCCGCCGGCCGTCACGGTGACGATCAACGGGATCGTCGTCGCAGCGGCGGACGGCGCGACCGCCGAGACGGACTGTGCGAAGACGTCGACGAAGCCGACGCTGCGACGTTGGAGACCGTCGACCGGTGATCGCGACTCGAGCCCGCGGACGCGCGGCGGATTGCTGATCGCGCGTTCGAGCGCTGTCATGTGTCACCGCCTCTCGCGCTGGTCCTCAGGGTAGGCGGGTCGCGTTGCACCGACGTGGCGGTCGTGTTTCGGCTTCGTGTCCGCCAAATGAGACAGGCCCCTCGCGCGGTCTCATTCGCCACCCACCAGGTGTTACGCCGCCGAGACGGGGAGGCAACAGGAGGACGCGATGCTGGCTGCATCCCGATCCAGCCGCATCGTCCGAGGAGAGCTCCATGACCGTCACGAAAGGACCGGCAGTCGAAGCCGGTCAGCCCACCCGGTCCCTGAAAGGATCGCTCGGCGTCACAGCCATCGTCTTCATGGTCGTGGCCGCCGCCTCGCCCCTCACCGTCGTCGGCGGCGCAGCGCCGCTGGGCATCCTCCTCGGCAACGGCGTCGGCTTCCCGAGCATGTACGCGATCTCTGCGGTCATCCTGCTGCTGTTCGCCGTCGGCCTCTCGGCGATGACCCGTCATGTGCCGAAACCCGGAGCGTTCTTCACCTTCGTCGGCTACGGCCTCGGCAAACCGGCGGGTCTCGCATCGGCGTTCCTCGCGCTCCTCACCTATACGACCATCCAGGTCTCGGTCTACGGCTACATCGGGTATCTGCTGAGCGTCACGTTCACCGGCCTGGGCGCCCCCGAGATCCCCTGGTACCTCTACGCACTCGCGGCCATCGCGATCGTCGGCTTCCTCGGCTACCGGCACATCGACCTCAGCTCGAAAGTGCTCGGTGTGCTCCTCGTCGCCGAGGTCGGGATCGTCTTGGTCCTCGCCGCCGCGGTCGTCATCAACGGTGGAGCCGACGGTCTCTCGGCCGAACCGTTCGAGCCGTCGCAGGTCTTCTCCGGTTCGCCCGGTGTCGGTCTGATGTTCGCGATCGCCGCATTCATCGGCTTCGAGGCGACTGCGATCTTCCGAGACGAGGCCAAGGACCCTTCGCGCACGATCCCCCGCGCGACGTACATCGCCGTCATCGGCATCGGCCTCTTCTACACGCTCGCCTCGTGGGCCCTCGTCATGGCATGGGGCCCCGACGACGTCGTGGGCGTCGCTGCGGAAGACCCAGGGGCGATGATCCTCCGCACCACGCTGATGTACCTCGGCCCGATCGGTGAACTCGTCATCAACGTCCTCCTCATCACGAGCATGTTCGCGTGCGTCCTGTCCTTCCACAACGTCATCACCCGTTACCAGCACACGATGGCGAACGCAGGAGTGCTCCCGGGCCGGCTCGGTGGGGTCCACCCGAAGCACCTCTCGCCCCACACCTCGTCGCTCGTGCAGAGCATGACCGCTGCGGCGCTCATCGTGGTGTTCGCTGTGCTCGGGCTCGACCCCGTGCTGCAGGTGTTCACCTGGTTCGCCGGCGTCGCGACCCTCGCGATCGCCATCCTGATGGCCGTCACGAGCCTCGCGGTCATCGTCTACTTCGCCCGCACGAAGCAGGACCGACGCCTGTGGAACACGGTGATCGCCCCCGGCCTCGGATTCATCGGCCTCGTCGGCTCGGCCATCGTCATCATCGTGTTCTTCCCGATGCTGGTGGGCGACGTCGACGCGAGCGGGAATCCGACCTTCGGCACCGTCAGCGCAGTGCTCCTCGCGCTGATCGTCGTCTGCCCGATCATCGGTCTCTTCCAGGCCGCCTACCTGAAGCGTCGCCGGCCTGCAGCGTATGCGAACGTCATGGACGCCATCGGCGGCTGATCCCACGTCGACCGACTTCCAGCGAGCTCCACCCACCTCCGCACCACGAACACCGAACCAGGAGTACTGCGATGACCATCACCGACCCGATCATCACCGACGACGGCGATTCCGCCCCGGCGCTGCACCCACTCGCGAGCCTGACGGCAACAGAGTTCGACAGGATCCGCGACACCGTGACCGCGCTCCCCGACTTCACGGAGACGACGCGTTTCGCCTACGTCGGCCTCGAGGAGCCGCACAAGCGCGAGGTCCTCGCGTGGCAGGCCGGCGAGGGCGCTCTGCCTGAGCGGCTCGCTCGCGTGATGCTGCTCGACATGGCCACCGGACGGTCGACGGACAACATCGTTTCCATCGGCGCCGGGACGCTCGTCAGCACGGTCGTCCTCGACGGGTCCCGAGGTCAGCTCCCGATCCTCATCGAGGAGTTCGACGCGATCGCCGACATCGTCGCGGAGGACGAGGGTTGGATCGCCGCTCTCGCCGCCCGGGGTTGCACCGTCGACGAGGTGAAGGTCGTTCCGCTGTCGGCCGGGTACTACGACTTCCCGGAGGAGGTCGGCCGCCGCATCGTGCGGGTGCTCGCCTTCCGACAGGACTATCCGGCGGACCATCCATGGGCCCACCCGGTCGACGGCCTGAGCGCCTACGTCGACACCGCAGCCCGCACCATCACCCGCCTCGTCGACGCGACCGCGTTGGCGATCCCGGCGGAGCCCGGCAACTTCGACGACCCGGCGATCCAGGGCCTGCCGCTGTCGAGCCTCAAGCCCATCGTGATCACCCAGCCGGAGGGACCCAGCTTCCAGGTCGACGGCGAGTTCGTCGAGTGGGGGAACTGGCGATTCCAGGTCGGTTTCGACGTCCGCGAGGGACTCGTGCTCCGCCAGTTGTCCTTCGACGACGCGGGCGAGGAGCGACCGGTCATCTACCGCGCCTCCATCAACGAGATGCTCGTCCCGTACGGCGATCCCTCCCCCGTGCGGTTCTGGCAGAACTACTTCGACACGGGGGAGTACCTGTTCGGCCGGTTCACGAACTCGCTCGCGCTCGGCTGCGACTGCGTCGGTGAGATCAGATACTTCGACGCTGTGCTGGCTGACGAACTCGGCAACCCGTTCACGATCGAGAACGGCATCTGCATGCACGAGGAGGACTTCGGCACCCTGTGGAAGCACTCCGACCTGTACACGGGATCGAACGAGGTCCGTCGCTCGCGACGCCTCGTCATCTCCTTCTTCACCACCGTCGGCAACTACGACTACGGCTTCTACTGGTACCTGTACCTCGACGGCACCATCGAGTGCGAGTCGAAGCTGACGGGCATCCTGTTCACGTCCGCCTACCCTGGCCTCGACGACGGCAACGACTACCCGTATGCCTCGGAGGTCGCTCCCGGCCTCGGTGGTCCGTACCACCAGCACCTGTTCTCGGCACGACTGGACATGATGGTCGACGGCCTGTCGAACGCCGTCGAGGAGGTCGACGCGGTGCGCGTGCCGATCGGCCCTGGCAACGAGCACGGCAATGCATTCACGAAGCAGGTCACGCGCCTGACGTCGGAAGGGGAGTCCGGACGGGTGGCGAACGGCTCGTCGGCGCGGGCGTGGCACATCGTGAACACCGAGAAGACGAACCGTCTCGGTCGCCCCACGGGGTATGTCCTGTACCCGCAGGAGTCGCCGACGCTCATGGCCGACGAGTCGTCATCCATCGCGAAGCGCGCCGAGTTCGCCACGAAGCACCTGTTCGTCACGAAGTACGACCCTGCTGAGCGGTACGCGGCCGGCGACTTCGTGCATCAGAACCCCGGTGGCGACGGCATCACGCGCTTCATCGAGGGTGACGAGTCGATCGACGGCGAGGACATCGTGCTCTGGCACACGTTCGGACCGACCCACTTCCCGCGACCGGAGGACTGGCCGGTCATGCCCGTCGACTACGCACGGTTCACGCTCAAGCCCTACGGCTTCTTCGGCAGGAACCCCACACTGAACGTCCCGCCGAACGAGGCAGTCGCTTGTTCTCACGCGCACGACTCGGGGACCTCAGCGCATGAAGGCCACGCACACGTCGATCACAGTGCCCACGGTCACTAACGTCTGATCATGACCGAAGTCCTCCATCTCGGGGCCCTCCTCCCGGCCGCCCTCGGTGCGTGTTGCACCGTCGGCGGTCGTCGGGGCGTCATCGATCTCGGCTCCGCGATCGTGATGCTGGCGGCGATGCTCGATCTGGCGAGCGGCGCGGGAGTCATCCACCCGTTGCTGTGGGCATGCGCCCTGATGATCCTTGCCGTCGTCTCGGCGGTCCGCCTGCGCGTGGCGAGACCATCCGCACGCCGCCCCGGCGTCGCGTCCGATCCGTTCGCGCTCCGCCACCGCGCTGCGATGGTGGTCCACACCTCCGGCGGCCTCTTGATCATGGCCGCCCTGGTGTGTGCGATGACAGGTCATGCGTCGAACACGGTATATGCCGAGAACGACATACCGGCATCGACGCATCACCTCGGCGGCATCTCTCTCGCGGGAGTCCTGATCGCGGGGGCAATCGCCGGATACCTCGCGTTGAGCGCACGACTGGCGGTCGACGCTGCCCGAGCTCGACGGCGACTCGTCACCGTCGAGCTCGGGAGCATGGCCGCCTCGATCGTCGCCATGGGCCTCGCTGCGGCGATGTGACCCATCGTCGCGCTAGTCGGCGTCGTCGCCCTCCCATGGCGGCCGTGCGACCTTGCCCGACATGCGCCACACGGCGCGCGTCAGCTCCGGATGCACCTGGGCGATCTCGCGCAGCACCTCGTACTCGAGGTGGTCGGCGTTGTCCTTGTGATCCTGGGCGTCCTCCAGCGAGGAGTACCCTGCAAGGCGCGCCATCGCGTGTTGTGCGGCGAGTCCGCGGTCGTGCAGGGCGTCGTCTCGCAGGACAGCGACGACGAGCTCGTCGACGGTCGGCATGGACGGCAGGAAGTCCCACGGGTCCTCACCGTCGCGAGCTCGATGCTCGATGATCGACTGGCGCTCGAGGTGGGCGTCGCGGCGAAGTTTGGGCAGGTCGACGGCTGTCAGATCCATGCACCCTCCTCGCTCCGGCGACGCACGGCCGGGGCGCGCGTTCGGTTATCAAGGGTACGCCCCCGATCCGACATGGGCGTCGTGAAGAGCGGATGGTTGCGCGAGTCCGACTGGTACTGCAGGACCACTCGACTCGTCCGTTCGGCGGATGCAGGTGCCGACCGATCTCCATCGCCCTGCTGATGTGCCGGTGCACCCGGCTTCGTAGCGTGGGGTGGGGCGAACCGCGCCCACTCCGCGACCGAGAGGCCAGCCGCTCCCATGTCATTCCTCACGAGGCTCAGCCTCGCCAACCGACTGATCGTGGGACTCATCACGGCGGCCATCGTCGCCTTCGGCCTCTTCGCCGTCGGCTCGCTCAAACAGGAGTTGCTGCCGTCGGTGCAGCAGCCGGGCGCCGTGGTCGTCGCGACCTACCCAGGGGCTTCTCCGGCTTCCGTCGAACGCGAGGTCACGGAACCTGTCGAGCGGGCGGTGCAGAGCGTCAAGGGAGTCACCGGTGTCACATCCACCTCGGTGAGCGGTTCGACGTCATTGCAGGTGAGTTGGGACTTCGGCCTCGACGACGAGAAGATCGTCGGTGACATCCGCAGTGCCCTCGCAGGACTGAAGAGCACCTTGCCGAACGACTCGACGAGCGAGGTCTACGCGGGGAGCAGCGACGACATCCCGGTGCTGCAGCTCGCTGTCGCCTCGGAGGACGAATCCGGTGAATTCGCGAACAGCGTCGAGTCGGTCGTCGTCCCCGCGCTCCGCGCGATCAACGGTGTGCGTCAGGTGGACCTCGCGGGCGAGAACGCGACCCAGCTCGTCATCACGATGCGACCGACCGACCTCGCGGCCAAGAAGGTCACCGCAGAAGAGGTCATGGCGGCCGTCAAGGCGAGTGGCGCAGTGACCGCAGCGGGAACGAGTGTCGACGCGGGAAAGGAGCTGTCGATCGAGGTCGGTTCGGCCGTCGGCTCGCTGGCTGAGCTGCAGGCTCTTCCCATCCAGCACCAGGACGGGCCGTTCGCGCTCTCCGCGGTCGCCGACGTCGAACTCGTGCCGGCGGCGGAGACCTCCATCGCCCGTGCCGACGGACTCCCGTCGCTGTCGCTCACGATCCTCAAGGATCCCTCGGCGAATGCTGTCCAGCTGGCGCACGCGATCCGCGACGCGCTGCCCGGTCTCGAACGCGAACTCGGGTCGGGAGCGGCGTTCACAGTCGTCTTCGACCAGTCCCCCATGGTCGAGCAATCGATCCACGACCTCTCCGTCGAGGGTGGGCTCGGGCTGCTGTTCGCCATCATCGTCATCCTCGTGTTCCTGCTGTCGATCCGCTCGACGATCATCACCGCCGTGTCCATCCCGCTGTCGCTCCTCATCGCGATGATCGGACTCTGGATCGGCGACTACTCGCTCAACATCTTCACGCTCGCCGCCCTGACCGTGGCCGTCGGCCGGGTGGTCGACGACTCCATCGTCGTGATCGAGAACATCAAACGACGGCACACCGGCAGACCGATGACCACGGCGAGTGTCGTCGAGGCGGTCCGCGAGGTCGCCGGAGCGGTCACCGCTTCGACGATCACGACCGTCGCGGTGTTCCTGCCGGTCGCCTTCGTCGGAGGGACCGTCGGCGAGCTGTTCCGTCCCTTCGCCGTGACCGTCTCGGTCGCGCTCATCGCCTCGCTCATCGTGTCGCTCACCATCGTCCCGGTACTCGCGTACTGGTTCATGCGCAGCTCGAGCGCTACCGCAGATCCAGGCGACGACACCGGGGCGTCGCCGGTCGAGGACGAGTCCGAGGCGTACTCCAAACTGCAGCGCGCGTACCTGCCCGTGCTGCGCACAGCACTCAAGCGTCCGGTCGTGACGCTCCTCGTGGCGGCACTGGTCTTCGCGGGGACGGTCGTCTCGGCGGGCTTCCTGAAGACCGACTACCTCGGCGACATCGGCGGCGAGAACAGCGTGGCGATCACGCAGGAACTGCCGGAGGGGACGAGTCTCGCGGTCACGAGCGACGCGGCCGCAGAGGTCGAAGCTGTGCTCGCGAAGACCGCAGGCGTCTCCGGGTACCTGACCACGGTCGGCGGGGACGGCTCGAGCAACGTGGCGAAGATCAGTGCGACGCTCGGCGAGGAGAGTTCGAAGGAGGGCGTCTCGAAGGCCATCCGCGATGCTGTCGAGAAGCTCGACGACGTGGGTACCGTGACCGTCGGCGACACCGGTGGAGGTCTCGCCACCGGTGGCGGGGGCATGGAGGTCACGCTGCAGGGTGAGGACCCCGCGGCCCTGGCGACCGGCGCAGCAGCTGTGCAGGACATGCTCGCCGACACCGACGGTCTGCGCGACGCGACGAGCGACCTGGCCGACGAGCAGGGCCTGCTCAAGGTGAACGTCGATCGTGATGCAGCGGCGCGATACGGCTTCACGCAGGAGCAGGTCGGTCAGGCCATCGCGGACGCCCTGCGTGGCACGCCGATGGGCTCGGTCATCCTCGAGGGCTCCTCGCGCGACATCATCGTGCGCTCACAGCGCGTCGGGACGACGCCCGCGGAGATCGCCGCGCTCCCGCTGCCGGTCAGCGCGCTGCAGCAGGCGGCGGCGCAGAAGACCGCGACCGACCTCCTGACCGCCCAACAGGATGTGGCGACACAACGCGCGAAGGACGAGGCCGCCTCCCAGGCGTCGACGCAGCGTTCGGAACTGCAGGATGCTCGGAGCACCGCGGCATCCCAGTTGGACGCGCTCCGAGCCCAGCTGAGCGCGCTCCAGGCCGCGCCGGTCGAGGTGCCGCCGGTCACGCCCACGACACCCGAGGAGGAGGCGGCGCGTCAGGCGTACGAGGCGCGGGCTGCACAGCTCGCCGGCCTCAGCGAGGCGATCTCCCAGGTGCAGTCGTCGATCACGGCACTCGACGAACAGCTGACCGCGATGAGTGAGGCCCAGAACGACGCAGCGGCACAGCAGGCTGAAGCCGAACGGTTCGAGCAGGCGCAGAAGGACCTCGCGAACGTCAGCGCCGTGCCGATCCCCGTCAGTACGGTCGCCCAGGTCGTCGAAGAGCAGGCAGCAGCGGCGATCACCCGGATCGACGGCGTGCGCACCATCACGGTGTCCGCGACGACGACCGGCGACGACCTGAGCGCTTCGACCCTGGCAGTCCGGAACGGGCTCAACGACCTGGACCTCCCGAGTGGGGTCACGGCGACGATCGGCGGTGTGGCACAGGACCAGGAGGAGTCCTTCGCGCAGCTCGGACTCGCCATGCTCATCGCGATCGTGCTCGTGTTCATCGTGATGGTGGCGACATTCCGCAGCCTCCTCCAGCCGCTCATCCTGCTCGTGTCGGTGCCGTTCGCGGCGACCGGTGCGATCGCGGCATTACTCATCACCGGGACGCCGCTGGGCATCCCGTCGATGATCGGTCTGCTCATGCTCATCGGCATCGTCGTGACGAACGCCATCGTGCTCATCGACCTGGTGAATTCGTACCGTGCGCGCGGTGACAGCATCGACGACGCGGTCATCCACGGTGCGAGACTGCGTCTGCGGCCGATCATCATGACGGCATGCGCGACGATCTTCGCGCTCGTCCCGATGTCACTCGGCCTCACCGGAGGCGGCGTGTTCATCTCGCAGTCGCTGGCGATCGTCGTCATCGGCGGACTCGTGTCCTCGACGCTCCTGACGCTCATCCTGGTGCCGGTGCTGTACCTGCTGCTGGAGCGCCGGGGCGAGCGACGCCTGGCGAAGCGCGAGCGCAAGCGTGAGGCGAAGGCCGCCGAGCGCGACGCGACGGAGTCCGAGCGCTCCGACGACGGAGCCGAGGACCTCGACGCGATCCTGGCGTCGGAACGCTGAGCACGGCTGCGGGCGGCGGTGACCCCCTCCGCCCGCAGCTGTCACACTGGTGGGCGTGGACCAGCGCTTGATCGATGACCTCCGTTCCGACCTCTCTGCCGCGTCGTACACCGTGGAGCGGGTGCGGGGTCTGTGGGGCGAGACTGCGGATGCCGCTCTGCACCGCTCGAACCGGGTCGTGGCCGTCCGAGAGCTTGATGCACGTGGGCGGACGACGGGCGAGGAACCGATCGCGACGCTCGCGCGCCTCTTCATCCTCGGCCTGCCGTCCGATGCCGAGGCGGCGTCCCTCGCCCTCCCGTCACTCGGGCTCGACGGCGCGGTCGCCCTCGGGCTCGTCACCGTCGCGGCGGACGGCCCCGTCCTCCCCGCTCTCGACCTGCGACCGTATGCCTGGGTCGATGCGAACGGCAGCGGTTCGTGGTGGATCGCCTCCGACCTCGGTGAACTGGCGCTCGGTCACGAGCTCGGAGAACAGCATGTGCTCGGCGTCGGGGGCGCATCGATGACGCTCAGCGGCATCATCCTGCCCGAGCGGATCGGATCGGCCCTCGACCTCGGCACGGGCTGCGGTATCCAGGCGTTGCACCTGTCGCGGATCGCGGACCGTGTCGTCGCGACCGACATCTCCGAGCGCGCGCTCGAACTCGCTGCACTCAACGCGGGGATCAACGGCGTCGACACGATCGAGTTCCGGCTCGGCAGCATGTTCGAGCCGGTGGCCGGCGAGCGTTTCGACCGCATCGTCTCCAACCCGCCCTTCGTGATCACACCGCGACTCGAGGGGGTGCCCAGCTACGAGTACCGCGACGGCGGTCTCGTCGGTGATGCCCTCGTGGAGTCCGTCTTCCGAGACGCCGCAGCGCATCTGACGGAACACGGCATCGCCCAGTTCCTGGGCAATTGGGAGTACCGTTACGGAGCCGACGGCCTCCAGCGCGTCGCGGGCTGGATCGCGGGCAGCGAGGAAGCCGTCGACGCCTGGGTGATCGAGCGTGAGGTGCAGGACCCTGCGGAGTACGCCGAGACCTGGATCCGCGACGGCGGCACCAGGCAGGGCACACCCGATTTCGAGCGTCTGGCCGCCGCCTGGCTCGAGGACTTCGCCACCCGCTCGGTCTCCGGCGTCGGTTTCGGGTACGTGCTGCTCCGTCGGACGGACTCCGTGCAGCCGATGCGACGTCTCGAACGACTCCACGGCCAGGCCGGGTCGAACGCCTCGGGTCTCGGCGCGCACCTGGCGATGTGCCTGGCGGCACACGATTGGCATGCCGCCCTGGACGACGCTGCGCTGCTGCGTGAGCGTGTCACGATCGCCAGTGATGTGACGGAGGAGCGGCACTACTGGCCGGGCGACGAGGATCCCACGGCCATGCAGCTGCGACAGGGTGGCGGGCTCGCACGATCCATCGGGCTCGACACGGGTCTCGCCGGCCTCGTCGGCGCGTGCGACGGGGAGCTCTCCCTCGGCGTGATCATCGACGCGATCGCCCAGCTGGTCGAGGTCGATGCGTCGGGCCTCCGTGCAGAGCTCCTCCCCCGCGTCCGTGACCTCCTCGACGACGCGATCCTCCTCCCTGCGAACTGAGTGACGGATCGCCCCGACGGGTCATCCCGCGAAGCGCCGTCGAGTTACTCGTCGTAGAAGTGCGCCTGGGCGATCAGGATGCCGTCCTCTGCGACGCGGTACACCAGACGGTGTTCGTCGGTGATACACCTCTTCCCGGTCGCAGAGCTGTGCGGCAAAAATAGGGCAGATGCCCGAGGCGAGGAGGGTGCCTCAGGGAGGACGGTGAGGGGTGTCGATCGCGCTGCACCGGCGGCGCGCGATGAGGAGGATCCCATGTTGATCACCAGTGCGACCCGTAGCCCGGTCGTGTCCGTGGAGACGGCGCGCTTCGCCGAGCAGGAGCTGCTGCGTGAGCTCGAACGGCGACGCAGGCACCTGGACCTGCTGTGTGAGCGCGCTGCGGCGGAACCCGGTCCACGCACCGCCCGAGAGCCGCTGGTGCGCCGCCTTCGCCGTGCTGGACGTGCGTTCAGGGAGGCGCTGCGCGGCACGGATCAGGCCGTCGACGCCCATCGGGCGCCAGTCTCGGCGCACCGCTGACGGCGCGCACGCCTCCGCTCGGGATGTCGGTGCTGCATGGGAACATCGAGTCGTGAGCATGCCTGCGACCAGCCCCACGATGATCGGCCGCGAACCCGATCTCAAGGCTCTGCAGGCCGTGTTCGACACGGTCGTCGGAGGCGAGACCCGCGCCATCATCGTGGGAGGCGAAGCCGGGATCGGCAAGACGCGACTGCTCAGCGAGTTCCTCCGTTCAGTGCAGCCCGAATCGCTCGTGCTCACGGGTCAGTGCGTCGACCTCGGAGATGTGGCAGCCCCGTACGCGCCCGTCTCCGGAGTGCTCAAGGCTCTCGTCGCGCAGCGCGGGATCGAAGCGGTGCTCGACGCGGCCGGGCCTGGTCGGGACTCCCTCGGCGCGCTCCTACCATCGCTCTCCGCCGACCTTCCTGAGCACCGGGACGGCGGTGTCGGTCGACTCCACGAGACCGTCGCCGTCCTCCTGGAGTCGAACTCGAGGGAGCAACCGATCGTCGTCGCGATCGAGGACATCCACTGGGCCGACGGTGCGACGCTCAGCCTCCTCGCCTTTCTCATCCGGGTGCTCACCGGTGATCGAGTGATGATCCTGCTCACCTTCCGCAGCGAGGACGTGCCACGCGGCCATCCGGTACGCGGGTTCCTGACCGAGCTCGACCGCACCAGGCGGGTCGCGCGACACACGGTGGAGCGGTTGAGCCGCGGCGACGTACTCCGTCAAGCCGTCGCCATTCGTGGTGCTTCGATCGACGCGCTCGAGATCGACCGCGTGTACGCGCGAAGCGAGGGGGTCCCGTTCTTCGTCGAAGAACTGCTCGGGCTCGACGAGAGTGCCGGAGGCGAAGAGCTTCCGGCGACGCTCCGCGAGCTCCTGCTCGCGCGATACGAACGCCTCCCCGGACGGACGCAGCAGTTGCTCCGAGCGATCTCGGCCGGTGGTGTGTCGGTCGAACACGCCCTCCTGGAAGGGGTGTTCGACGGCCCGGTGGAGGCGCTCGAGCTCGGCGTGAGGGAAGCGATCGAAGCGAACGTGCTCATCGCGGACGCCGACACCTACGCATTCCGTCATGCGCTCGTCCGTGAGGCGATCCACGACGACCTGCTGCCCGGCGAACGGACGCGACTCCACGCGAGGTTCGCGGACGCGCTCGAAGCAACCCCCGGGGCGGAACCGGTGGCGGCCGAGGTGTCGCACCACTGGATGCTGGCGCGCGACTTCGGCCGGGCGTTCCCCGCCACGGTACGGGCGATGGAGCAGGCGCACGCCGCGTTCGCCTACAGTACGGAGGCGCAGCTGGGTGAGCGTCTGCTCGAGCTCTGGGACCACGTTCCCGACGCCCGGGACGTGGTCGGGCGATCGCGCTCAGAACTCATGCGGCGCACTGCGAGTGCGCTGCGGAACGCGGGCTGGACGGATCGCGCCGTCGCCATGGTCGACGAGGTCTTCGCGATCCCTGAGCCTCGCGACGACATCGAACAGGCCAAGCTGCTGCGGGACAAGGCGTTCTACCTTGCCAACCTCGGCCGGCCGGGTTCGGTGGAACTGCTGGACCAGGCACTCGAGCGAGTCCCTCCGGGAACACCCGGAGAGCTGCGCGGAGTACTCCTGACCAGTCTTGGAGCCAGGCACATGATCCTCGGCCGGCTGGAACGAGCGATCGAGTTCACCGACCAGGCCGCCGAGGAGGCGCTCCGTACCGGATCCGCACGGAACGCCTCCGTCGCCGCCAACATCGGTGGAATCGCTCGAATCCACGGCGGTGACCTCGAGGCGGGTCTGGCCATGCTCGCTCGGGCCTCGGAGCTGGCGGATGGCGACGGGAGCGCGACCCTCCGGTATCGGGTCAACGCTTCCGACATGTCCAACCTGCTCGGTCGGTACGAGGAGGCGCTCGCCTCTGCACTCGAAGGGGTCGCGCGTGCGAAGGCCCTGGGTGTCGAGCGCAGTTCGGGGCTGATCCTGTCGTCGAACGCCGTCGATCCGCTCCTCGCGCTCGGACGCTGGACCGAGGCGGAGGAGACGCTGCAGCGCGCCCTGTCGTTGCAGCCACCGCTCGCGTTCTCGACGTATCTGCGCCAGTCGCTCGTGCTGCTCACCGTGTGGCGCGGTGACCCGCAGACCGCTGCATCGCTCTACCGGCGGTGGCGCAAGTCGATGCTCGCACTGGCCGAGCTGGAGGTGCAGACACGGTTCGGTGTCGCCAGGGTCGGGATGCAGGTCGGTCTGGCGGTAGGTGACCTCGCCGAGGCCTGGATGCGCACGGCCGTGTTCAGCGCCGCCGACCATCGTCCGGTGCCCGCCCACGACCTCCCGGCGCTCGCCGACGCCGCACGGGTCCTGGCACGGGTGCGTTCGGCTCACATCGCAGGGACGCTGGCCCCCGACGAGGGTGCGTTCACTGGCCTGGGCCTCCAGCAGCTCCGCGACACGGAGGCCCAGTGGAGACGGCTGCTCGCCCAGGAGCAGTTCTGGCCCACCGCCCCGCTGTGGAGCGCGATGATCGACGCCGAACTCAGCGGCCAGGACGGCACGGGCACCGACGTCGATCGATGGGAGGCTGCCCGTGCGGTCGCGGTCCGGTCGTTCGCGCCAGCGGTGCTCGCGCCCTACACGGTGCTCCGGCTGGCTGAGGCTCGCCTGACCGCAGGCGACCGCTCGGGTGCGCAGGAGGCGCTCAAGACCGCGATCGCTGAGGCCACCGTGCTCGGAGCAGGACTCGTGCTGGACGAGGCACGAGCCATCGCGACCCGGGCCTCCCTCGTGCTCGACGGACGGGCCAGGGAGCGTGGTGCACACGGCTCGGTCGAGTTGACCACGCGGGAGCGTCAGGTCCTGGTGCTCGTTGCAGAGGGCTTGAGCAACCGCAGGATCGGTGAACGGCTCTACATCAGCACGAAGACCGTGAGCGTGCACGTGTCGGCGATCCTCAGGAAGCTCGGTGCCGCGACGCGCACGGAGGCCGCGATGCGTGCACGGGAGGCCGGGCTTCTCCCCGCTCCGGTGGTCGAGACCCTGACGTGACGCCGGGCGACCGGACGACGCCTATGTGGGCCCGTTGCCAGCTGGTCGCGGTAGTCTCCCGTGTTGGATAGACCGACACCGCCGACGAAAGCGACCACCCTCCATGCCGGAGAGCCCACTCTCAGCCAGCCCGTACGAGGTGCTCGGCGTGAGCACGACGGCGTCGCAGGACGAACTGCGCAAGGCGTATCGGCGGTTGATGCGGGAGACCCACCCAGACCTCGGTGGGAGCGCGAGGCAGTTCAATGCGGTGCAGATCGCGTGGGAGCGCGTCGGAACCGTGGCGGACCGCGCCGCATACGATCGCGGACGCAACGTCCCGACTCCCGACTCGGACGACGAGGACGAGCACACCTGGTCGGCATCGTCCACGGGTCGGTCGGGCACGCAGCGCGCGGACTCCCGGCCGAGAGCGCGCGCCTACGGGCATCCGGGCGGCGACTCCCGAGAGGTCTATCTCGGGCTCATCCGCGAGTGGGTCGGTCGGGGCGTCCCGCTCGACGACCCGTACGATCCGAAGCTCGTCCGCTCCGCCCCTCGGGAGATCCGTCACCAGTTGGCCAACGCCCTCGCCGAGGAGCAGACGGCGCGTACCGTCGCGACCCTGGGTATCGGGTACACGGTCTGGCACGACGTCCTGGCGCCGGGTGAGGCGAAGGTCGACCACGTCGTCCTCGGTCCGACCGGGCTCTTCGCGTTGAAGTCCGAGGACTGGGGCGGGCAGGTGGGTGTGCACCGCGGCGAGATCGTCGGTGAGACGCTCGGCCTGCGTGAGGAACCCGTGCGCTCCATCGTCCGCTCGGCCCGCACGGTCGCGAAGGCGGCTCGCGTCAAGTTCACGGCGTACATCATCGTGGTCCCCGACGGTGCCGTGGAGGAGTCGGTCGAGTTCATCGGCCGTCGTCACCCGGTGACGGTGCTCGTCGAGCGCTCCCGCCTCGCAGACCTCTTGCGGACCGGCCTCCCCGGCATCGATCGCATGGGCGGCAACCAACTCTTCGACATCCGTACACGCCTCCAGCAGACCATCCGCTTCGTCGGCGTCTGAGCAACCCCGTTCGCGGTCGGCGCAAGGGTGCGGAGGCATCGGCGACCGAAGCGTATCGTCGCTGACGCGGCGCCGGACGGTGTCGCCACACTGAACGACAGGAGCGACGATGAGCGAAGAACTCAACGGCAAGCAGGTGGCCTTCCTGCTCACGGACGGCTACGAGGACAGCGAACTGACCAGTCCATGGGAAGCCGTGTCGGACGCCGGCGCGACAGCTCGCCTGGTCTCCCCCGCGACGCAGGACGTGACCGGGAAGAACGGGCACGTGCAGCCCGTCGACGTCGCCGTCCAGGAGGCCTCAGCAGACGACTACCACGCGCTCGTGCTCCCGGGAGGAGTCGTGAACGCGGACCAGCTCAGGCTCGACGACGCGTCGATCGCCTTCGCGAAGACCTTCTTCGAGCAGGGCAAGCCAGTCGGGGTCATCTGCCACGGCGCCTGGATCCTCATCGAGGCGGATGTGGTCCGCGGACGCGAACTGACGAGCTACGCGAGCCTCCGAACCGACCTGCGGAACGCCGGAGCCTCTTGGGTCGATGAGGAGGTCGTCGTCGACCAGGGCCTCGTCTCGAGCCGCACTCCCGACGACCTCCCGGCCTTCAACGCGAAGCTCGTCGAGGAGATCGGTGAAGGCGAGCACGCCGGACAGCACGCCTGATCCCACCCCACACGCAGGAACGCCCGGCCCCCAAGCGGGACCGGGCGTTCGTGTGCTGTGCGGAGGCGACTACGCCTTCTTGTTGCGGGTCAGTGCGCCGTAGATGAGCAGCACGACGATCGAGCCGCCGATGGCGAGCAACCAGGTCTGCAGGGAGAAGAATTCCTGCAGGTTCACCCCGAAGAGCAGGCCGCCGAGCCAGCCGCCGAGCAGCGCGCCCACGACACCGAGCAGCAGCGTGATGAACCAGCCGCCGCCCTGCTTGCCGGGAAGGATGGCCTTGGCGATGGCGCCGGCGATGAGGCCGAGCAGCAGGAAGCCGAGAAAACTCATGATGTCTCCAAAATGTGATTGCTGGATCGAGCGGGGTGCCACTCGATCGTGAAACTACCCCCGCGGGTGCGCGGGGGTAGCCAATGTATCCCGAGGACTAGTGCTTGAAAGCGTCCTTGACATTCTCGCCGGCCTTCTTCGCGTCGGCCTTGGCCTGGTCGGCCTTGCCTTCGGCGACGAGCTTGTCGTTGTCGGTCGCGTTTCCGACCGCTTCCTTCGCCTTGCCGGCGAGGTCTTCAGCGGCGTTCTTGATCTTGTCCGATGCACTCATGGGGTTCTCCTTCGCGTACGGTGAAATCCGGTGGTGATATCCGGTCATGAAGTAGGACGGGGCGTCCCGACGATTCGTCACGGAATTGCTTCAAAAAGTTTGCGGGCGGTTGCGCGGCCCGCCTGGGATGCGAGACTGGAGGTTCGTGTTCCCCCAGGCAGCGCCGCCGTCCAGACCCGCCGGGAGGTGAAATCGCTTGACGTCAGATCGTCCACGCAGCGGCTTCTCCCGATTCGTCCGGGTCGTGCGGAACGTCATGTTCTCCATCATCGGCGCCATCCTCGCCATCGCCCTCGTCATCGTCGTGTGGCTGCAGCTGACGCCGTGGCCGGGCTCCATGGTGATCCGCGCGGCATTCGACGAGCGGGCGAAGGCCGTGCAGTCGGACCTCGAGAAGTGGGTCCCCGACGGAGTCGACGTGAGGCGGGACATCCCCTACCGTTCCGGCGACGAGGACGCGTTGCTCGACGTCTACACCCCCGACGGCGTTCGCGGCAGTGGTGCGGCCCTGCCGACGATCGTCTGGGTCCACGGCGGTGCCTGGATCTCCGGCAGCAAGGAACTCATCTCCAACTACATGCGCGTGCTCGCCGGTGAGGGGTACACAGTCGTCTCCGTCGAGTACACGATCGCGCCGGAGGGCCAGTATCCGCTCCCGATCGAGCAGGTTTCCGCATCGCTCGGCTACCTCGCGGCCAATGCGCGCGCATTCAACGTCGACTCCCGCAAGCTCATCCTCGCGGGCGATTCAGCCGGCGCGCAGATCGCCGCACAGGTCGCGAACGTCATCACGAGTTCCGAGTACGCCAGTTCGATGAAGATCAAGGCGCCGATCCGGCCGGACCAGCTTGCGGGGGTCATGCTCGCGTGCGGAGCCTACGATCTCAGTCTCGTCAACGCGGAGGGGTCCTTCGGCTGGTTCCTCGACACCGTGCTCTGGTCGTACTTCGGCGCACGCGACTACAAGACGAAGCCGGAAGTGGCGTCGGCGTCCGTCGTCGACTTCCTCACCGCGAAATACCCCCCGACCTACATCACCGTGGGAAACTGGGATCCGTTGTACCCACAGTCGGTCGAATTCAAGGACAAGCTGCAAGGACTCGGCGTCGACGTGCAATCGATGATCTTCAATCCGGACTTCCGCCCGGGCCTCGAGCACGAGTACCAGTTCCTCCTCAACGATCAGGGCCGGTTCAACCTCGGACGGATGGACGCCTTCATCGACGGCGTCACCGACACGAGCCTGCCGTACGGACAGCAGGGCCCGCCGGTCCCGTAGTCCGGCCCCGTCGTCCGTTCCCCGCCGAACCGGAGGGCGCTCAGGGCAGGCGGATGCGGTCGCCGTCCTCGACGAGTCGGCCGTGGTTGATCGCCTGGGCGAGCGTCAGATCGAGCCAACGGCGAGCGGTCTCGCCGAGCCGCCCGTAGCCGAGCACAGAAGCCGCCTGCATCGGCAACTGCTCGCGGTCGACCTCGTGTTCCGGGTTGGCGGCGAGCACGAGCTCCATCGCGTTGCAGATCTCTGCGGGGCTGATGTCGGTGATGGCACGGTGATCGCGGTGCACGACCCGACGCACGCCACGCCAGGTGACGATGTCCAGGTCGACCGGCCACGCGAAGCCGTTCTGCACGACGAACGCCTCGGTGACGAGCGCCGACAGCTCGGTGCGCGAGCCCTCGGCGAGGCGGTCGACGCCGAACCGGCGGGCGACGATCGTCACCAATCGAGGGACCGCGATAGGCCCCTCCGTGTCCAGGATCGCCGCAGCGACACGGGTGACGGCGGCCTTCGTGAGTTCGAGGTTGTCGAGGACCGAGGCCGGGCCGATGACGGAGTCGTCCGCGAGGACGAAGTCGGTGATCGCGATGCTCAGCGGGATGATCGGTGCCGCGGAGGTGACCGGGAAGGCGACCGGATCAACGAGCGGCACGGCGACATCGGGCGGGGCCGCCTCGGTCGGTTCCTCTCGGCCCGCAGGCTCGGCGGGCGTCGGGGTGCCCTGGGGCGTCGGGCTCGGCGTTGCGGGGCTCGGCGTGACCAGTTCGCTCGGCTCGACCTCCGGAGCAGAGGACACCGCCGACTCGGGGCGCACGCCCGTCGTCGTCTCGGCCTGGTCCTCGGCGAGGGCCCGCTCGGCGCGCTCGCGCCATGACTTCGGCATCCACCCGGACTTCGCGACGAAGCCGTTCCAGCCGCGACTCACCGGGCCACCGCCGATGCAGCGAGGCGGGTGGCGGGGCGTCGGCGCTCCGCGAGCGTGGTGGTCGAGGTCAGAGGTGGCACCTCCACAGGATAGTCGGCGTCGGGCGTCCGTTCAGTCAGAGGTGACCCGACGGGCCTCACGTCGTCGCTCCCGCTCCAGGTCGGCCGCGGCGGCCTCCTCGGGCGTCGGGGCCGTTCCGCCGAGCGAGCGTGGCTGCCACCAGGCACCCGTCCCGTCCACTGGGTAGTCGAACTGCAGTTGGGCGACCATGCTTTGGAGTCGTTCGCGCAACTGGTCGGTGCCAGCGGCGACGTCGTCGTCGGGACCCACCACGATCGGCTCGCCGAACGCGAAGTGGACGGGTACGCCGAAGCGCTCGCGGAAGCGGACCTTGTGGCCCTTCGTGAGGAGCCGGTGTCCGCCCCAGACGGCGACGGGTATGACCGGCACGCCGGCCTCCTGCGCCAGGCGGACGGCGCCCGACTTCAATTCGCGCACGGTGAAGGACGCGCTCACGCCGGCCTCCGGGAAGACACCGACCAGCTCGCCGCTCTTGAGCGCGCTGATGGCGTTCGCGTACGCTGCGCCGCCCGCACGCATGTCGACGGCGATATGACGCATGCTCCGGAGCAGGCTTCCGACGACCGGCTTGTCGAACGCACCCTGTTTCGCCATGAAACGGATGTGGCGGCCATTGTGGAGGACGGTCGCCCATTCGACGAGCGCGAACTCCAGATACCCGAAGTGGGTCATCGCGATGACCGCCCCGCCCTCGTCGGGCAGGTGTTCGAGGCCGGTGACATGTCGGCGCAGGCGCCAGAAGCCGAACAAGGAGCGTCCGACGCCCACAGCGGTGTCGTAAACGGGCTCGATAGGGCGTCTCATGGCCCACACCGTATGACAGACAGCTGAGGAAACCCTCGGGGCACGCAGGCGGCTGGTTCCGTCGTGCAGAGCCGTCCCGGGCCCTGTCTGGCCGACCGCGATACGATCGCTGGATGACGGCAACGGAGACGGTCCGCACACGGGGCAGCTACGCGAAGACGGCGGCCCGCCGCCGCGAGATTCTCGAGGCGGGCATGGACGTCTTCGCCGAACAGGGCTTCCGCAGCGGTTCGCTGCGGGAGGTCGCCGAACGCGTCGGGATGAGCCAGGCCGGCCTCCTGCACCACTTCTCGAACAAGAACGAACTGCTCGCCGCCGTCCTCGACTTCCGTGACGATCGAGATCGTGAGGCGTCCGGCATCGAGATCGGCAGCGGGATCGAGGGCATCCGGGGGCTGGTGCGGCTCGTCGAGCACAACATGCAGGTCCCCGGTCTGGTTGAGCTCCACTGCGTGCTCTCGGCTGAGGCGACCTCGCCGGATCACCCGGCGCACGCACATTTCGTGCGCCGGTACAGCTGGTTGATCGAGGGCATGACCGTGTCGTTCGAGGTGATGGCACGTGAAGGTCAGCTCGCGGAAGGCGTCGATCCGAGCAGCGCAGCACGCATGCTCATCGCGATGATGGACGGCCTGCAGTTGCAATGGTTGCTCGACCGCGATTCGGTCGACATGGCGGAGGAGACCCGGCGGTCTCTGCGGCCGCTGCTGACCGTCGAACTCTAGTCGCGCACCTCGCGAGCGATCCGACTGTGCTCCACAGCGCTCATCGGCGTGCCTTCGAGCTCTGGATGGGCGTCCGTTTTTCTTTGCTCATATCTGATATTAGTGTTGATCAGAACTGCGGGGCAGAACGCGAAAGAGAGTCCTTACTTTGACTAATTCAAAACAACTGGCTACGGTGGAGGCATGAGCGACACGGTGCTGGAGGCGGTAGGGGCCGACTTCAACGCCAGGATCCGGGCAGCCGGTCTTCGAGTGACGACCGGCCGGCTCGCCGTCCTCGAGATTCTCGCCGAGACTCCGCACGCCGACGTCGAGCAGGTCGTCGCGGCGCTGAAGCCACGGGCACCGCAGACGTCACCACAGGCCGTCTACAGCGTCCTCAACGCGTTCGTGGCCGCTGGACTCGTGCGTCGTATCGAGCCCGACGGACACCCCGGACGCTACGAACTCCGGGTCGACGACAATCACCACCATCTCGTCTGCACCTCGTGTGGAGCGGTGGTCGACGTCGACTGCACGACGGGCGCGGCACCCTGCCTGCACCCGAACGATGCGGCCGGCTACACGATCGAGGCCGCGGAGATCACCTTCTGGGGGTTGTGTCCCGCTTGCCAAGTGGTGACGGTCTGACGCCGCTTACCTCCGCCCCGACGACAGCGTTCGCGCTGTGCGTCAGCTGCCGCATACCCATGCGTCGGCACTGAACCCATCCGACCGTCCCACCAGCCCCACCATCGAGGAGAGACCTGTCCGAGACCAGCTATACGACCACCAACACCGGAGCACCGGTCGCCAGCGACGCTCATTCGCAGAGCGTCGGAGCCGACGGGGCCATCGCCCTCCACGACCACTACCTCGTCGAGAAGCTCGCCCAGTTCAACCGTGAGCGGGTGCCGGAGCGCGTCGTCCACGCCAAGGGCGGCGGAGCCTTCGGTCATTTCGTCACGACCGGCGACGTCTCGCAGTACACGCGTGCCGCACTGTTCCAGCCCGGCGTCGAGACCGAGATGCTCGCGCGGTTCTCCACCGTCGCCGGCGAGCAGGGCAGCCCTGACACCTGGCGCGACCCGCGCGGCTTCGCGCTGAAGTTCTACACGAGCGAGGGCAACTATGACCTCGTCGGCAACAACACTCCGGTGTTCTTCATCCGCGACGGCATCAAGTTCCCCGACTTCATCCACTCGCAGAAGCGCCTGCCGGGCACTCACCTGCGCAACCACGACATGCAGTGGGATTTCTGGACCCTCTCCCCCGAGAGCGCGCACCAGGTCACCTGGCTCATGGGAGACCGCGGTCTGCCGAGTTCGTGGCGCCACATGGACGGGTTCGGCTCGCACACATACCAGTGGATCAACGCGGCCGGCGAGCGGTTCTGGGTGAAGTACCACTTCAAGACCAACCAGGGCATCGAGATCCTCACACAGGACCAGGCCGACAGGATCGCCGGGGAGGACGCCGACTTCCACATCGCCGACCTCAGCGCCGCCATCACGAACGGCGACCACCCGAGCTGGACGCTGTCCGTCCAGGTGATGCCGTACGCCGACGCGGCCGGGTACCGCTTCAACCCGTTCGACCTCACGAAGGTGTGGCCGCACAGCGACTACCCACTCATCGAGGTCGGCACCATGACGCTCGACCGCAACCCCGACAACTACTTCGCGCAGATCGAACAGGCGACCTTCGCCCCGTCGAACTTCGTGCCGGGCATCGCGGCCAGCCCCGACAAGATGCTCCTCGCGCGCATCTTCAGCTACGCGGACGCCCACCGCTACCGTGTCGGCACCAACCACGCGCAGTTGCCGGTCAACGCCCCGCATGCACCGGTGAACAGCTACTCGAAGGACGGCGCAATGCGTTCGGACTTCAACGGCCCCGACGTCCCGGTGTACGCACCGAACTCGGTCGGCGGTCCGCACGCGGACGCCGCCCGTGCCGGTGAGGGCGGCGGTTGGCAGTCCGACGGCGAGCTGACCCGGAGCGCAGCCACACTGCACGCGGAAGACGACGACTTCGGTCAGGCCGGCACACTCGTCCGCGAGGTGCTCGACGACGCAGCACGCGACCGCCTCGTCAGCAACATCGTGGGGCACGTCTCGAAGGTGACGCGACCCGAACTCCGCGCGCGCGTCATCGCGTACTGGACCGCAGTCGACCCCACCCTCGGCGCTCGCGTCTCAGCGGGTCTGCCCCCGCTCGTCTGACCTGAGCACAGGGAGCGCAGCAGCGGCCGCCGTTCGGTCTGAACGGCGGCCGCTGCTGCGCCCGGCGGACTGCACGCCGGTCGGTCCGCCGCCGCGGCGCTCGCCGGCCCCGTGACGCACGCAACCCCCTCACCGTTCCCGGTGAGGGGGTTGCGTCGAAGGATCCTGCTGCTAGCCGGCGACCTGCTTGGCACGGGCGAAGACCTTCTCGATCTCCTCGCGGCGGCCCGGCTGCTTCAGTGACAGCGGCGACGGGTGCGGTGCGTTGAATGCGCTGTAGGTGTTCCCGAGCAATGGTTCGACATGCTTCCACCAGCCATCCTGCGCGTGCGGACCGCAGAGGACGACGACGCGGAGGTTGCGGAGGAGCGGGAGCAGGGCACGCAGCTCCATGGCGCCCTGGGCGACCTCCGGTGCGTTGGGCTTCTTGCGGCCGGCGCTCAGGTACCACGGCACGATGTTCCACACCATGACGTCGCCGAAGCCGATGTCGTTGCGGAGATTCCAGAGACTCTCGGCGATGGGGTCGTCGTTGTCGACCGAGGCGAAGCCCGATCCGGGTGCGTCAAGGCTGTCCGGGCCGAGCGTTCCAGGGGCGTCGAGGAGGATCAGGGTCTTCGCGTTGATGGCTGCATCGGCCGGGTCGACCAGTGGCAGAACGAGGTCCGCTTGCCGGCGGCCGCGACGGGTGATCATCGCGTCCGCCCAGTCGCGCAGGGGCGCGAGAGCCGGCGATTCGGCCAGCATGCGGTGTCGTTCGGCCAGTTCGTCCGGGTCCTGCAGCCCGCGAGGGGCATCCATGTGCATCTTCCGAGCGTAGTCCCGTGGGCGGTGTCCCGTCATCGTCTGGGGTCGTTCTGTGGTTTCGAAATCGTTGCAGATCCATGAATTCGCGCTCTGGAAGCGGTGAATCAGCGCAGATGCGGGCATAGGCTGGACAGGATGACTGACGAGCGAACCGCCCACGACGACCGTACGAAGTGGCGCGCGTTCGCCATCTGCGTGTCGGTTGCAGCCCTCACGATCCTCGACCTGTC
Source organism: Plantibacter sp. RU18 (assembly GCF_050613355.1). NCBI lineage: Bacteria > Bacillati > Actinomycetota > Actinomycetes > Micrococcales > Microbacteriaceae > Plantibacter > Plantibacter sp. RU18. The sequence continues at coordinate 4,629,080 of NZ_CP159618.1, read as the reverse complement.
GAAGGTGAACGTCGGCCTCCCGTCGATCGAGAAGGCGCTCGGTGCCGGCCCGACCGACCTGCAGCTCATCGTCGCCGGGTACGCGTTGGCCTTCGGTCTGATCCTCGTCCCGGCTGGTCGCTACGGCGACCTCCACTCGCGTCGCCGGATGTTCATGATCGGCCTGAGCGTGTTCGGTGCCGCGAGCCTCGTCTGCGCCATCGCACCGAGCATCGGCATCCTCATCGGCGGACGGATCCTGCAGGGTGTCGCCGCGGGGCTGCTCATGCCGCAGGTCATCGGGCTCATCCAGCAGCTGTTCGTCGGCAAGGAGCGAGGGCGCGCGTTCGGGCTGTTCGGCGCGATCATCGGCCTCTCGACGGCGTTCGGGCCGACACTCGGTGGTCTACTCATCGCCATCGGAGGACCGGAGAACGGTTGGACGCTCCTGTTCTGGATGAACGTGCCGCTCGCGATCATCCTGTTGCCGATCGCCGCGCGCCTCCTTCCGAAACAGCAGCCTCATGCCTCCGGCGCCGGTTCCCTCGACCCCGTCGGCATCCTGTTCCTCGGGCTTGCGGTCCTGTCGCTCATGCTGCCGTTCGTGCTGACGACCGGTTCACCGAGCGACAACCCTGCGCGCTGGTGGCTGCTCGTCGCCTTCGCGGTGTTCGCTGGACTCTTCGCCTGGTGGGAGGGGCGGTACCAGCGCTCGGGGAAGTCTCCCGTCGTCGACTTCTCGTTGTTCAAGCTGGGCAGCTATCGCAACGGCGTCCTCATCTCGACGACCTACTTCGCGGCGATGCCGGCGACGTTCCTCACCCTGACCCTGTTCGTCCAGCAGGGGCTCGGGCTCGAACCGGTGTTCGCCGGCATGATCACGATCCCGTTCGCGCTGGCCTCCGCGGTGAGCTCCTGGTTGAGCGGGCGTGTGGTCGATCGTCTCGGGCGGCCGCTCGTGGTCGGTGGGCTCATCCTCGTGGTCATCGGCTTCAGTCTGAACTCGCTGCTCGCGTTCATCACTCCCCCGGAGATCACGCCGTATGCGATGGGGGCTGCGATGCTGCTCGCCGGTATCGGCGGTGGTGCGGTGATCTCCCCCAACCAGACGCTCATGCTCGCGGACATCCCGGTGTCGTCCGGTGGTGTCGCCGGGTCGATCGGTCAGCTCGGCCAGCGCATCGGAACGGCGGTGGGCCTCGCGGCGGCGACCGCGACGTTCTACGCGACGGTGTACTCGGAGAACGACGGCGCCTCGGCGGATGCGTCGCTCGCCGTCTATCACGACGCCTACCGCAACAGCACGCTCGTGACGATCGGCTTCGTCGTGGTCGCGCTCCTGTTCGCCTTCCTCGACACCCGTTCACGCAAACTCGCCGCGACCACCTAGCCAACACCTGTCCCCCTCCTGCCTCCCTGCCAGCGCGGTGCGCTGGACGCGCCGCGGGCTACTGACGCGAGCGCTACCGTCCGGAGGCCTGTGATGTCTCAGGACTTCGTGGACACTTCTGTCTCAGGACTTCGTGGACACTTCTCTGTCTCAGGACTTCGTGGACACAACGCTGTTCTTGGTCGTTCGTGTTCGGCCGTGGGCGGGGCGGCCTTCGTTGCGTGATGGCATGGGTTGGGTGCGGATCATGGTGCCGTGGTGGTCGTAGAACGTGATCTGCTGAGCGTCCCAGATCGCGTGGACGGTGTGACCGATGAATGCTGTCCCGGGGCGGAACGTGCGACCGAGGAGGTAGGTTCTGCCGCCTGACGTGACAACACATTCAGCTTCGCCGGGTGGTAGGGCTGTGAGGGCGTTGCGGGCGGCGTGGATCTCGATCGCGGTGGGTTGCGGGGTCGGTGACGGGGCAGCCGGGGTGCGATCCCAGGCCTCTTTCGGGGTTTGCCGGTCGGTGAGCGATTGGTGTTCGCGGAGCGTGTTGTAGGACACGTCGAAGACGTTCACGAGGGTTTGCAGTTCCTCGATCGTCGCGGCTGGCGGTTTGGCGTTGAGGAAGCGGTGCAGTGTGCGGTGGAAGCGTTCGTTCTTGCCTTGCGTGGTGGGTTTGTAGGGCTTCCCCGTGATCGTCTCGACGCCGAGCGAGGCGAGGTAATCGATGAGCTGGTTGGAATGCCCCCGACGCGTGGGATTGAACGCGACACCATTGTCTGACAGGAACTTCTGTGGTGCTCCGTGATGGTTGATCGCCTGGGTCACGACACGCAATGCAGCCTCTCCGGTCTCTGCCCGGGCGACCAACGACGCGAGCGCGAGACGGGAATGATCGTCGATGATCTGGAAGATCGTGCAGAGCGAACCGTCAGTAAGCGTCCACTCGGTTGCATCGATTTGCCACAAACAGTTCGGGGCTGGATAGACGAACCGACGAAACGCGCTCCGGGGCCGCTTCCGAGGCTCCGCCTCGACCACGCCCGCACGAACGAAGATCCGCGCCAAGGTGGCCCGTGAGGGCAACTCCTGGAAGCCCATCCGCCGCAACCTCGCGATCACACTCAACGGGCCGAAATCCCACCCCTCTGCACGCAATCGCGCCCGAACACTGATGGCGAGATCGACGATCTCGTCGCTCGTCCGAGCCGGACTCGACCGAGGCCTCGTGGATGTCGGAGCGACGACCTCGAACACACCATCTGCCGCAGCCCGGGCGCGGATCTTGTAGAACCAAGACCGCGAAACACCATGCTCCTCGCAGAACGCCGAGACCGCACCCCGGCCCGCATCATCAGGCCACGATGCCACGAGCAAACGAACCTTCGGAGATGGACGCTTCGGTATCGACATGCTCCACCGAACCGCGGAAGTGTCCACGAACTCCTGAGACACACTGTCCACGAAGTCCTGAGACAGAAGTGTCCACGATGTCCTGAGACTTCACAGGCCTCCGGAGAGGCGCGCTCGCGCCAGTGGGGCGCGCTCGGTCCAGCGCACCGCGCTGGGGGAGGACGACAGGTGTGGGGTGCAGCTGGCGTCTGGTGACCGTCGTCTGTGGGTTCGAGACGGAGTTCCGAATGATCGCTTCCCGTTTTGTGGGTCCTGGAAGGCCGCCGAAAGCCACTGAGTGAAAATAAGTGAGGCAATCACCTGATTGGGGGGTGTCCCCGACGTCAGGGGTCATCGACTCCACTAGCCTCGCCTCATGCTCTCCCCCGCCGGCGCAGCCGGAACGCCGATCGTCGCGCCGCAGCGGGTCTTCCGGTTGGGGCTCGGGCGACTGCAGGCGGTGCGGAAACCGCCGGAAGCACCCCAGCGAGGCGACACGGCGTCCGACTCGGAACCACCTGCGGATCGCCCGATGGGTGCGTGGGACGGTGTACGGTCGACGTTCGCCCCGGGCGATGCGCTCACGTTCGACGAGCGCTACCGGTTCGCCCAGTTGCCGTTGATCGACCGTGATCATCCACTCGCGCTCGCCGCGAGCCCCGACGGCGTCTACCGCGACGGCAGGTATGCGGAGCCGCGTGTCGCCGTCGTCGTACCCGTTCCGGTGGAGCGGCTCTTCGTCGATCCGATCTTCCTGAGCTACGAGGCAGACCTCGCTTCGGCGCCGTTCGCCCACAAACTCGCGCGGGGCATCGAGCTGCGCAGGGCGCATCGCCTCCACGCGACCCTCGCCTCCGTCGACAGCTCCGACGACCTCCTCCACCGGTTGCGCGGCACCGTCGGCGCGTTCGAGCCGTTCCGAGCGCGACTCGCGGGCCCCGTCATCGGCGGTTTCAACCGTGGACGCTGTTATCTCCCGGCGTGTGCAGAGGCGTTCGCCCCGATCCAGGAGGCGGTCGGTGGGCGCTCCACACCGCTCGTCGGTGTCGGACTGCACCACTTCCGCGACGAACTCGACATCGACGAGACGGCTGCGCTCGCGGCGTTCCTGCAGCGGTGGGAGCGCGTCACGCTGTTCGAGTGGACGGTGACCGAACTCGCTGTCACCACCACCAACGACGATCTCGTCCTCAGCGGACGCACGCTCGCGCGGATCCCGCTCCGGGTGCCCTGACGCGTCGAGGCGCGGGTCCGCGAAACAGCATGACGATGCTGGTCGGGACGCACCGTCACATCACGCGTTGGTGAGGATGCGGACCATCGGGAGGTCCGGGGCGGCCCAGTCGAGCTCAGCGAGTTCCGTCCGCGCGACCCAGCGGAGCCGGTCGTGGTCGGTGCTGCTGACGGGCGGTTCGCCGCGGAAGGACACGGCATAGCACGAGAGGTCGACCTGGAGTTCGCCGACCGTGACGACCGATCGGTCGAGGAGGGGTCCGACGACGACCTCCGCATCGAGCTCCTCGCGCAGCTCGCGTGCAAGGGCCCGTTCCGGCGTCTCCCCCGGCTCGACCTTGCCACCGGGGAACTCCCATCGGCCGCCAGCGGATCGTTCCGGCGAGCGTCGGCACGCGAACACCGTGTCGCCATCGGTCGCGACGCCTGCGACGACCTCGATCGTGGTGAACATGGTGCTGTCCCTTCGCCGTGCGCCGCCCAGCCGTGTCGTGCTCCAGGCTATGCGATCGGCATCGACCGTCCTCCACAGGCAACGCGGACGAGTGGTCGTGCAGGATGTGCGCCGAGGCGGAGCCCAGGTCAGTGGTGCATGCCAGACTGACAGCGATCGAGGGCCCGAGCAGCCGTGCCCTCGCGGCTGTACGGAAAGGCGCCACCGCACCGATGTTCCTCCTCGACGGTTCCGCCATCACGAGCGCGAGCGACCTCTCGAACGCCTCCTTCTGCGAGTTCGCCTTCCTGCGCGGCATCGATGCGAAGCTCGGCCGCATCGACAAGCTCGTCGAGCCGGAGGACGAGATGCTCATGCGCACCTCGAAGCTCGGCGACCAACACGAACTGCGTGTACTCGAGTCATACCGCGCCGAGTTCGGCGCAGGGGTCGTCGAGCTCGACCGACCGGACGTCCGAGATGCGGAGGCGCTCGCAGCAGCCGTCGCCACGACCGTCGAGGCGTTCCGATCCGAAACCCCGGTCGTCTTCCAGGCCGCGTTCTTCGACGGCTCGTTCATCGGCTTCGCAGACTTCATCGTCCGCCGCCCGGACGGTCGCTACCGCGTGCAGGACACCAAGCTCGCGCGCTCTCCCAAGGTCACCGCGCTCCTGCAGCTCGCCGCCTACGTCGAGCAGCTGCGCACGGCGGGCATCCCCGTCGACGACCACGTCGACCTGATCCTCGGCGACGGAGCGATCAGTACCCATGCCGTGGAAGACATCCTGCCGGTCTACCGTCGTCGCCGGGCGCGCCTGCTGCAGATCGTGGCGGAGCGGCTCGCCGCCGACGGCCCTGTGCGATGGGGCGACCAGCGCTACAGCGTGTGCGGGCGTTGTGCGCACTGCGACGCCGAGATCACGTCGACGCGAGACGTCCTCCTCGTGGCCGGCCTCCGACTCACGCAGCGCGACCGCCTCCTCGCTGCAGGCATCACCACCATCGACGAGCTGGCCGCGGTCACGCTCACCGGTTCCTCGACCTCGACGAACGCACGCCACGCGCACCCCTCGGAGGCCGCGGGAACGATCGACGGCATCTCCGAGGCAACGCTGGCCGGGTTGCGCGAGCAGGCACAACTGCAGCTGGAGACACCGTCCGCGACAGGTGTCCCACCGTTCCACGTCCACGACGCAGTCGGGTTCGGTCTGCTCCCCGAGCCGAACCCCGGCGACGTCTTCTTCGATTTCGAGGGCGATCCGCTGTACACCGAGGGTGAACCCGGCGATGCCCGGCGCGGAGACCGAACACGCTGGGGGATCGACTACCTCTTCGGCCTGGTCGACACCGACGGCGTGTTCCGCTCGTGGTGGGCACACGACTTCCATGAAGAGCGCGTCGCGCTCATCGCGTTCCTCGACTACCTCGCGGCCCGACGAGCCGAGTTCCCCGGGATGCACGTGTACCACTACGCCGCATACGAGCGGACGCACCTGCTGTCGCTCGCGGCCCGACACGGGTACGGCGAAGACATCATCGACGACCTCCTGCGTGAGGCCGTCCTGTTCGACCTCTATCCGTTCGTCCGGAAGACCGTCAGGGTCGGGTCACGCTCGTACTCGATCAAGAAGCTCGAGCCGCTGTACATGGGCGACGACCATCGCGACAGCGACGTCACGAACGCGGCCGCCTCCATCACCGAATACGCAGAGGCGCGCGAGCTGTTCCGCAGCGGTGACGCCGCGCTCGTCGCGCAGGGCGAGCACAAGCTCGCCGAGATCGCCGAATACAACGAGTACGACTGCGAGTCCACTCGGCGTCTGCGCAACTGGCTGCTCGCGCTCGGCGAGGAGCGGGGTGTCCTGCCCGGCACGTACGTGAACGACGCCCCGGAGCCCCTCATCGACGAGCCGACCCCGCTGCACGACGCGTTGAGTGCCCTCGCCGGCGACCCGCTCGATCCCGAGCGCTCCGACGACTCCACCGCCTATGCGCTGGCCGCGGCCGCGATCGACTACCACCGTCGCGAGCACAAGTCGTTCTGGCAGGAGCACTTCTCCCGCCTCATCGCGGCACCGGACGAATGGGAGGACACCCGGAACGTCTTCGCGGTCACGTCCGGTCAGGTGGAGCGCGACTGGTTCCGGGAGGGACGACAGCGCAGCGACCGACGACACGTCCGGCTCTTCGGACGATGGGCGCCGGGCAGCAGTGTCAAGGTCGGAGGCGACCCGTTCGCCGTGTACGAGTACCCGGGTCCGTTCACACTGCCGCGCGCGGAACCCGGCTCACGACCCGCTGGTCAGATCTCCATCCTCGAGGTCGGTGACGACGGCTCAGTCCTCATCCAGGAGACGCTGAAGGCGGATCGGGAGCCGTACTCGGAACTCCCGAGCGCGTTGACCCCGTCACCGCCGCCCCGTCCGGGGACGCAGGTCGACGCCATCGCTGAGTGGGGGCAGGCGATCGTCGATGCCGAACCGGAGTGGCCACGAGACGGCGTGGTCGACATCCTGCGTCGTCGTCCGCCACGCACACGCTCAGGCGTACCGCTCCCCCACCACGGCGACACGCAGACCATCGACGACGTCACGGCGGCCCTTCTCGACCTCGACGACTCCGCGCTCGCGGTGCAAGGACCGCCCGGCACCGGGAAGACCTACGTGGCGTCGCACGTCATCGCCACACTCGTGCAACGACACGGATGGAGGATCGGTGTCGTGGCGCAGTCCCACGACGTGGTCGAGAACCTCCTCGAGCGCATCGTGAAGGCCGGACTTCCACCTGTGTTCGTGGCCAAGACGCTGCGTTCGGGCGCAGATCCTGATGCCGACCGGGCGTACACGATCCTGCCGTCCAACGGGCACGCCGCCTTCCTGGCGGAGCAGCCGGGCGGCCTCGTCATCGGCGGCACCGCGTGGGACTTCAGGAACCCGAACCGCTTCGCCCGCCGGGCACTCGACCTCCTGGTCGTCGACGAGGCCGGACAGTTCTCGCTCGCCTATACGATCGCCGCGAGCGTCGCGGCCAGGAACCTGCTGCTGCTCGGCGATCCGCAGCAGCTCCCACAGGTGAGCCAGGGCACGCACCCCGAGCCCATCGACACGTCCGCGCTCGGATTCGTCGCCGACGGCCGCGACGTCCTGCCGGACGACCTCGGCTACTTCCTCCACGAGACCTGGCGGATGGACGCCGCCGTCACCTCGCCCGTCTCGAAGCTGTCGTACGCCGGCGAGCTGCGCTCGGCCGCGGCGACCGCCGAGCGTCACCTCAGCGGGCACCGCGCCGGCCTCCACATCGTCGAGGTCCATCACTCGGGTCATGCGACGAGTTCGCCGGAGGAAGCCGAGCGGGTCGTCGACATCGTGAGGTCGACGCTCGGGCTGCTCTGGACCGACCCGGGCGCCGGCCGCGACGCCGATGCCCTGACCGAAGCCGACATCATCGTGGTCTGTCCGTACAACGCGCACGTCGGCGCGGTGCGTGAGGCACTCGACGACGCCGGCCTCGAGACGGTCCGAGTCGGCACCGTCGACAAGTTCCAAGGTCAGGAAGCCGTCGTCGCCATCGTCTCCCTCGCAGCGTCCTCACCCGCAGAGGTCCCACGGGGCATGTCCTTCCTGCTCATGAAGAACCGCTTGAACGTCGGCATCTCCCGGGCTCAGTGGGCGGCGTTCCTCGTGTACTCCCCCGCGCTCACCGAGTACCTGCCGACGACTCCGGAAGGTGTCGCCGAGCTGAGCGCGTTCATCCGTCTTGTGGACGGTGATTGAGGACCATCGTCCGCGCGCCCGGACGCCCCGGCCGACGAGCCGCATCGGCACGTCCCAATCGGGCCGCCTTGTCGAGCCAACCTCGGCGTCGCTCATCGGTCGAACCCTTCACCGGGCCGAGACGGTTCACCCGGACCGGCTTGATGCCGCAGAACCCGAGCGTCGTCCGACGGACCTGACGAACCGTCGTGTCACCGACGAGGGGCAGGTACCACCACGGTGAGTCCGTCGTGACGATCAGCCGACCGGTGCGGCCGGCGAGGAGTCCCTCCGGTAGGCCATTGGCCTTCGTCCGGTACGCGCGTCGCGGCAGGAGGAGGCGATCGAAGAACCCTTTGAGGAGTGCCGGCACCGACCCCCACCAGATGGGCGCGACGACGACCACGTGGTCTGCGGCGAGGATCTGCTCCCAGGCCCGCTCGAGATCGGGTTCCAGCTCCTGGCGTCGCGTGTAGCCGAGCCGAAGGTTCTGGTCGAATGCGAGGTCGCGCACGGCCAGGACCACAGCGTCGCCATGACCGTCCGCGTAGCTCCGCGCGATCCCCGCGCAGAGTGAGTCAGGGTTCGGGTGTCCATCGATGACGAGGGTGCTCATGGTGATACTCCAGGTTCGTTCTCAGCAGGTCTGGACACCGTCCAAAATCTGGACAGTGCCCACATTGGGTCGAGACGACAGTATTGGTACGATGTTGCTTGTGTCAAGATCGACCACCGCTTATCACCATGGCAATCTCGGGCCGGCACTCGAAGATGCAGCTCTGGAGCTCATGCGCGCCCAGGGCCACGCGACGCTCAGCCTGCGCGAAGTCGCCCGCATGGCGGGCGTGAGCCACAACGCCCCGTACCACCACTTCGGCGACCGCACCGCATTGCTCAAACGCCTGAGCGAACGCAGCATGGAGGAGCTGTTCGTCGCGATGCGTGACGCCCGTGCGGCGACCGCGCAGCCTGAGACGCCTCGCGCCGTCGCTGTCCGGGTGGGCGTTGCGTACGTCGGCTACGCCGCACACCACCCTGAACGCTTCCGGGTGATCTATGACCCGGAGGTCTGCATCCCCGGCTCGCCGACGCCGACGATGGCGCCGCTCCTCGCGGCCGTCGAGGGTATCCTCGCGCAGACGACCGCCTCCCTACTGCCGCCCGACCGTCCGGATCTCCTCGGTCCGTCGACCATCGCGATCTGGGCGGCCGTCCACGGTCTTGCAGAACTCGTCGTCGCAGGACACATCGGCGAGGCGGATGTCGAACCCGCCCTCCTGGCACTCCTGCCGCCCGGGTGAGGCGCCAGCCGGCCTGAGCCTGAGCGCTTACACAAGTTTTATCCGGGCAACGGTCGGGAAGCTCATAGGCCGTTCATGGGGGAACCGGACGAATCACTCGGATTCCGGGAGTCAGATGTTCTCAGCACTCGCCGCCGAGAGGAACCCCCATGAACAACCCCACCGACCCAAGCCAGCCCGATGACTCCGGGTCCGATGCCGTCGCGCCCGACCACGCCGTCACGCCTGCCGACGGCTACCAGCAGCCGACCGGCACCTACCAGCCCGCGGCGGATGCCGACGTCACTCCCCCGGCCGGCTACCCCGGCAACGACGCGCCAGGCACGGCCATGCAGCGCCAGGCCCCTCAGGCGCCGCAGCACACGACCCCCTACGGGTACGCGACGACACCCCGCGCTCGATACGACGGTCGTCCGAACCCCGCGCACCTGACGGATGTCCGGTACAGCCAGCAGGCGCCCTACGGCCAGCAATACGGCCAGCAGCCACAGGCGGGCTCAGGTTTCGGCCAGCCGCAACCGGGCCAGCAGTGGCAGTACGGTCAGCTTCCGCCTGGCGCGCACACCATCCCCCAGGCCGCGTATGTGGACGGCGCGGCATCGAAGAAGCGGCAGCCGATCGGCTGGATCATCGCGGCCGCCACCGCTGCGACCGTCCTCGGACTGGTGTCGGGTGGTCTCGGGATCGCTTCGCTCGCCGCGGGCGCATTCCAGAACGTGGCCGCCTCATCGCAGACGACCGAGATCGAACCGGATCAGGGCGGCCAGAGCTTCCGCGCTCCGGGCAACCAGCCCGCACCGCAGCAGCAGACCACGCCGGACGCGGCGGTGGCCGACACACGCGACGCGACCGCCGCTGAATCGGTTGGTGTGGTCGACATCGACACCGAACTCGCCTACCAGGGTGCTGCCGCGGCGGGCACCGGCATGGTGCTCACCTCGGATGGTCAGGTCCTGACGAACAACCACGTGGTCGCCGGCGCGACGAGCATCACCGTCACCGTGGTCAGCACCGGTCAGCAGTACACGGCCCGGGTCATCGGAACGGACGCGGCGGACGACGTCGCCCTCCTCCAGCTCGACGGCGCTTCGGGTCTCGACACCGTGACGATCGACGATGACGGTGTCGCCGTGGGCGACGCGGTCACCGGCGTCGGTAACGCCGGCGGTACGGGTGGGACGCCGAGTGCCGCGGAGGGCACGGTCACCGCGCTGGATCAGGACATCACCGTCCAGGACGAGACGACCGGCGAGGGCAAGCAGCTCACGGGGCTGCTCCAGACCGATGCCGACATCCAGTCCGGTGACTCCGGCGGGCCGCTCTACGACGCCGAGGGCGAGGTCGTCGGGATCGACACCGCAGCATCCTCTGGTGGGACCGACATCGACGGATTCGCGATCCCGATCGATGACGCCCTGACGATCGTCGACCAGATCCGGACGGGTGTGGAGACGGAGACCGTGTCGATCGGGTACCCCGCCTTCATCGGCATCGGACTGGCGTCGTCGGCCGGCGCTTCGCAGACCGTCGCAGGAGCCGTCGTCGGCTCGGTCATCGAGAACACCCCCGCTGCCTCGATCGGCCTCGCCGCAGGGGACATCATCACGGGCCTGAACGGTGTCGCGATCGATTCCGCACAGACGCTGACCGCCACCATGGCGACCCTCGAGCCGGGCCAGACGGTCACCCTCACCTGGACGACCGCCGCCGGTACTTCCCAGAGCGCCGACGTGACGCTGATCGAGGGCCCCGTCGGCTGATCCGTGCGGTCGGATAGCCTCTGCGACTCCTCCGATTCTGCCTCGCCGCCGAATCGGAGGAGTCGCCCGCATGTGGCCAGTAGGCTCGGGACGCGGCCGCTCGCCGCGCTGATCGGAAGGTTCCGCCCGTGACCCGTTTCCTGGGAGTCGACCTCGCCTGGGGCGAGGGCAGCGGCACGCGAGCGGCGAATGAATCGGGAGTGGTCTGCATCGACGATGCCGGTGTGGTCGTCGATGCCGGATGGGCGACAGGTGTCGACGAGGTCGCGAGATGGGTCATCGCGCATGCTTCGCCTGGGGACGTCATCGCGATCGATGCGCCGCTCGTCGTACATAACGCTTCCGGCATGCGTCTCTGTGAACGTGAGGTCGGGCAGCGCTACGGCCGCTGGCAGGTCTCCGCGTACCCCTCGAACCTCGCGTTGCCGGCGCTCGGCGGAGTCGCGCTGCGCCTCGTGCTGGAGGCCGCCGGTCTCGAGTACTTCGACGGCGTGAACCCGCAGTCGGACGACGCGACGATCTTCTTCGAGTGCTACCCGCACACCACGCTCGTGGGAGCTGCTGAGCTGGGGTACACCGATGCGCGCCCGCGCTACAAGAAGCTCGACCCGGCGCTGCCGGTCTCCGAGCGCCGGGCGTCGCGTGCATCGCTCGCCGACGGACTCATTGCCAGGTTGGCGGCCTTGAGCTCGGCGGAGCCGCCGCTTGATCTCACAACGCATCCCGTGACCCTGGCGTTGCTCGAGGTCCCTTCTCCGACGAAGGAGTCTGCGCACAAGCACCGCGAGGACCTCATCGACGCCGCCATCTGCGCGTGGACGGCGGCGGCATGGTCCCACTCGGGCCTCGAACGCTTCCAGGTACTCGGCGCGACGGACGTTCCGGACGACCATGGGCGTGTACCGACGCTGATCGCGATGGCGAGGCCGGAACAGCGGCGTGCCGAGACGGTCGTCCCCTCTGCTGTGGCCGAACAGTCACCACCGGCCCCATTCACTCCGACGCCCGTGCCCGGCGCGGAGGATTACCCCGACGAAGGACATATGAACAATACGGAATATACGTCGAACGCCATCGATCGTGGGGATACGGTGGAGTTCGTCGAGGGCGGTGCCGCCCAGTCGAAAGCCGGCGCCGAGGTCGACAACGGCTCGACGCGGGCTCCATCCCCCGCGCCGACGACGGTGGAACTCCTGCGCAGTGCCACATGGCACCTCGAACACGCGCGCGTGGTCGGCGACGCGGACGACGTCGCCTTCGAAGCCGCACGTTCAGCACTGGCCGAAGCGGTCTTCGACCTCGAGCACGTGCAGTACGGAGAGACGACGCGCGGCTGATCCGGTGGGCGTCAGGCGGCGTCCGGGTCCTCGCGCGACCGACGACGGTCCAGCTCCCGGCGATGGAGTATCGCAGCCCTGATCCAGCGGATCAGGAGCGAGACGGCGAGTGAGACGACGAGGAACGCGGCCGCGCCGAGGGCGTAGGAGACGAAATCGGTCGCGATGAAGGTGGTGCCTAGCACGAGCGCGGTCGGCGGGAACTGTTCGGCCAGGGCCGCTGGAACGCCGGTCGCTTGGAAGAACTCGATGACCGCTGAGAAGGCGAAGGCGCCGAGCGTGACCTGCCAGAGCGGCAGTCGTGGCGCGGCGAAGGCGATCAGCAGCGCCACGAGGACGGTGTACAGCGCGTTGGTGACGGGATTCGCCCAGCTCGCAGAGACCGACCAGTGCACGGTCAGTCCGACGACGATCGTCACGATGGCGGCGCCGAGCAGGAGCGCGCGCTTCAACGAGGTGGCCGGTCTCGGGGCGTCGAGACCGCCGTCGTCGAGCTCGCTCATGCCTTCGTCCTACGGCCGCGCCGTTGACGCCCACGGGCCCAGTCGCGGGCCTCGCTGCCGGACAGCGCGAGGATGATGGAGCAATCGACCGCGAAGCCGATCAGGTTGGTCTGCAAGGTGAGGCCTCCTGCGCCTGCGAAGTAGGTCGCCGCGAGCGTCACGATCGATGTGGAGCTGAACGCCATGGCGAGCAGCCGTGCCAGGTTACCGCCCCGACGGACACGCCACGCGAGCACGAGGTAGCTGAGGGTGACGAGGAGCGACAGGACGATGACGCCACCGACCACCCACGGGATGAGGACGACGTCGTCGTCCGTGGTCGCCGTCGCGAGGGCGTCGTCCGTCAGCTGCTTCCAGCCGCCGACGAGCAGGAAGCCCGAGAGGATCGACGACAGCGACGCGACCACCATGAGGACCACGGCGACCGTGGTGTCGAACGGCCTCGGATCGCCGGCCCGGACGAGGGACCGGGTGGGAGGCGCATCGGCAGGCGGCAGGGTGGCCTCATCGGGGACGACGACAGAGCTCACATCGATGATCGGGAGGTCGCCGTCGGTGACGATGGCGTCGCCGCCACCGTTTCGTGAGTGGTAGCCGGTGGAGAAGTTGTCGATGACGGTCGTTGAGGCGCCGACGCCCGCGCCGCCCACCGAGGACACGATGTGGTCACGCTCGTCGTCGACATCGTCGGCGATGCGGTGGGTGACCTGGAGGGTGAACACGCTGATCCCGACGGAACGGTCGTAGGTGCCAGCAGCCAGCCAGTCGGCCTGGTAGCCGCCCGGCAGCAGCCAGCCCGGAGGGGTCGGCCAGAACCGGACGTGGTGTCGTTTGCCGGGGCTGCCGTCGACCTCCTGCTGATAACAGAACGCCTGCGGATGGCCGAACAGGTAGAGCGAGGAGACCGGGGCCTCCGGGTAGCTGCGTCGCGTGAGCGTGGACGTCACGATCCGTAGGTTCGCGCGGAGCCCCAGGTCGTCGGCGAGGGTCCATCCGGCGGCGTGCATCGCCGCATGGATCTGTTCTTCGCTGCCACGCAGGCCGAGGTTCACGGGGTCGCCGAGGATACCTTCTCGGGTGCGGGTCCGGCCGATGAAGTAGTCGGGCAGGTAGACGCGCGAGAGCACGGTGTGCACCCGGGGGAGGATCAGGTAGGCGATCACCAGGTAGATGACGAGGATGAACCAGGCTTGGGCCCACCCCCGGGCGAACGCCTCGGTGAACAGCACGTAGGCGAGGAACACCGCCGAGACGGTGCCGAAGGCGAAGAACCAGCCGTCGACGATCCGCGCGATCCGCCCGCGCTCATCCTCGGACAGGCCGCTGGCGGGCCCGCGGAGTCTGATGCGGGTCTTCGTCACCCGTCCAGGGTAGGGCCTTCGACCAGTGGAAGGATGGAGCAATGGACAGCAGCGCGCACATCACCGATCTCGCCGACTTCATCGTCGCCTCGCCCACCTCCTATCACGCCGTCGCCGAGAGCGCCCGACGTCTCGCGGCGGCCGGATTCGAGCGCCGCGAGGAGACGCTGGCCTGGGACGACGCTCCCGGGAGGTACTTCGTCGTCCGGGAGGGCGCGATCATCGCCTGGGTGCAGCCGGAGGGAGCCACACCGACGACGCCGTTCCGAATCCTCGGTTCACACACGGATTCCCCGAGCTTCAAGCTCAAACCGAAGCCGACCATCGGCGCTCACGGATGGTTGCAGGCAGGGGTCGAGGTCTACGGCGGCCCGCTGCTCAACTCCTGGCTCGATCGCGAACTGGAGCTCGCCGGGCGCCTCGTCACGCTCGACGGCACGGTGCACCTCGTCCGCACTGGACCGTTCCTCCGGATCCCGCAGCTCGCCGTGCATCTCGACCGCGGTGTCAACGACGGCCTCGTCCTCGACCGCCAGCGCCATCTGCAACCGGTGTTCGGTGTGGGGGAGCTGGCCCAGGCGGACGTGCTCGCCCACCTCGCATCCATCGCCGGCATCGACGCGGCGGACATCGCGGGGTACGACATCCTCGTCGCGGACACGCAGGAACCGCGCCGGTTCGGTCTTGACGACCAGCTGTTCGCCGCGGGCCGGATGGACAACCTGACGTCCGTCCACGCGGGACTCGTCGCCCTGCTTGCGGTCAGCGACGGGGGAGGAGCGTCGGAGTCGCGCCATGTGAGTGTGTTCGCGGCGTTCGACCACGAGGAGCTCGGCTCCGCATCGACGTCTGGCGCGAGCGGACCGTTCCTCGACGACGTCCTCACACGGATCGGTGCGGCGCTCGGGGCGACGCAGGCCGAGCGCCTCCAGGCGTACGCGGGCTCGTGGTGCCTGTCCGCGGACGCCGGACACGCGATCCACCCGAACTACCCCGAACGTCACGACCCGGCGAACCGGCCGATCGCCGGCGGTGGGCCGCTGCTGAAGATCAACGCGAACCAGCGCTACGCGACGGACGCGCTCGGGGCCGCGTTGTGGGCGAGGAGCTGCGCGGCTGCCGGGGTGCCAACCCAGGACTTCGTCTCGAACAACACCGTGCCGTGCGGCTCGACCATCGGTCCGCTCACGGCGACGAGACTCGGCATCCGCACCGTCGACGTCGGCACCCCGCTGCTGTCGATGCACTCGGCTCGCGAACTCTGCCATGTCGACGACCCGACCGCCCTCGCGGGTGCCGTTGAAGCATTCTTCGCGGGAGCCTGAGCGCAGGACATCCGCGCCACAGCAGGAGGTTCCGTCCCCGAACGTCCTGCTGCCGCGCGGCACTCCCGCTGTCGGGCGGGGATCAGCCCAGTTCGCGCAGTCGCAGTCGGCGGCCGTCGGAGCTCGCGTCGGGGTTGACCTCGACGACGTCCGAGCGGGAGTTGATGAAATCGCTGAAGGAGCGTGAGCCGAGCGGCTTCTCCTTGAACGCCGGGTCCATCCGGATCATCTGGTTCTTGACTTCGGCGTTCAGCAGCCAGTCCTCATCGTCGTTCTTCGCGTGCACGAGACGGAGGGCTCGGACGAGCAGCTCGGTCGCCGCGCGCTGGGCGTCGGGGCCCGACGGGTCGGTCGCTTCCTCCTCCGCGTCGTCGAGTTCCTCTGCGTCGCGGTGGCTGAAGACAGGCTCGGTGAACAGGCCGCCGATGCGGGGCGGCGCCTGCGCAGCCGGACTCTCCTGAACGGGGCTCTGCGCACTCGAGGCGCGACGACGGCCCCCCGACCTCGTTCCGCTCTTCGCCGTCTCCTCGGCTGCCGGGGCGTCCACGGTCGTTCCGGCAGCGGCCGGCGTCCGCGGTGTGCGGGTGACGACAGGACGCACGATCCCGGGAAGGTCGTCGTAGTCGGAGAACTCGTCGCACGCGGCCATGAGGGCACGGCTGGTCGCGCCCGCGACGCCGATGCCGATGACGTGGCGCCCGAGACGCTTGCAGCGCTGGGCGAGTGAGATGTAGTCGGAGTCGCCGGCGACGATCACGATGTGGGTGAGGTCGGGGAGGCGGAAGAGGTCTTCGACGACGTCGACGGCGAGCCGGATGTCCGCGCCGTTCTTCATGGCCTTGGTCGTCGGGAACATCTGCGTCAGGTCGACCGCGCGGTCCACGAGGTCCTTCTGGTACGCGGAGTTGACCGGTTCCGACCAGTCGGCGTAGGAGCGGCTGATGACGATGTTGCCGAAGGACGAGGTGTAGTCGAGGATGGCGCCGACATCGACCCGGGCTGCCTGGAGGCGCTCGGAGATCTCGTCGCCTTCGGGCGCGGACGACGGGACGTGCGAACGTGCGCGGTCCCGGCTGAACGCCGCCTTGCCGTAGAGCTGGTTGTAGCGCGAGATGACGATGTTGTCGAAGTCGATGTAGACCGCGACTCGGGGCGTTCCGGATTCTGCCATCCCCCTATCATCCTCTGCCGCCCACCAAACGACGACTTCCGTCTTCCAGAAGGTTGGGCCTGCGCGGTGTCCTCGGCGTCCGCCGCTGCGGGGAGCCGTGCTTCAGAGGTGGCCGGAGAGGCGCTCGTGGAACGCGGAGCTGCGCTCGTCGAGGCCGGTGAAGACGACCTGTTTGCCATGTTCTGCGTACTTCTCCTGCACGGAGTCGAGCACGGCCACACTCGAGGCGTCCCAGATCTGCGAGGCGGCGAAGTCCACGACGACCTCCGGAGGGTCTGCGGCGTAGTCGAACTGCTCGACGAGGTCGTTGCTACTGCCGAAGAACAGCGGCCCGATGACCCGGTACCGGACCGACGCGCCGTCCTCGGCGACGGTCCGGCGGACCCTGATGACATGCGCGACACGGCGGGCGAACAGCACCATGGCGAGCACGGCGCCGGCCGCGACGCCGATCGCGAGGTTGTGGCTGACGACGACGACCACGACCGTCACCACCATCACGAGCGTCTCGGGGATCGGCATGCGTCGCAGTGTCTTCGGCCGGACGCTGTGCCAGTTCACCGTCTTGATGGCGACGATCATCATGACGGCTGCGAGGGCGACCATCGGGATCTGCGCCATCACAGGGCTCAGCGCGGTGACGAGCAGCAGTAGGAAGAGACCCGCGACGAACGTCGAGATGCGCGTCCGAGCCTTGCCCAGCTTCACGTTGACGACGGTCTGCCCGATCATCGCGCAGCCGGCGATGCCGCCGTACCAACCGGCGAGGATGTTCGCGACGCCGAGCGCCCACGACTCGCGCCCCTTCGAGGACGTGGTGTCGGTGATGTCGTCGACGAGCTTGGCGGTGAGCAACGTCTCCATGAGCCCGACGAAGGCGACGCTCAGGGCGGTCGGCCAGATGATGCCCAGTGTCTCGAGGTCCAGTGGCACGAGCAGAGAGGTGAGCCCGGGCAGTCCTCCGGAGACGTACCCTGGTCGCCGACCGTCGGGACCCAGGCGTGGGCGATGATCGTGATGGCCGTGACGACGACGATCGCCACGAGTGGTGCCGGGACGGCGGTCGTGAGCTTCGGCAGCAGCAGCACGATGAGCACCGTGACGACGAACAGCGGGTAGACGAGCCACGGCACCCCGAGCAGATGCGGGACCTGCGCGACGAAGATGAGGATGCCCAGCGCGTTGACGAAGCCGATCATGACGGAGCGCGGGATGAACCGCATGAGGCGCGAGAGCCCGGTGACGCCGAACAGGATCTGCACGAGTCCGGCGAGGATCACCGCCGGCAGCAGGTATTCGACGCCGTGCTCCTTCACGAGCGGTGCGACGACCAGGGCGACGGCGCCGGCGGCAGCCGTGATCATCGCGGGCCGACCGCCGAGGATCGACATCGAGATGGCGAGCACGACGGACGCGATGAGGCTGACCTTCGGGTCGACGCCCGCGATGATCGAGAACGAGATGACCTCGGGGATGAGCGCGAGCGTCGTCACGATGCCCGCGAGGATCTCCACGCTGAACGCCTTCGGGTTCCGCAGTGTCGCGAGCACGCTCGGGCTCGGGCGGACGGCGGTGCGCATCGGCGCGTCGGGCTGGATCACGCTCCAACCCTACGTGCGGACGGGCCGGTCAGCCGCGCAGCCAGGTCTCCAAGCCGTCCGCCGTGATCGGGAGGGCGGACGAGAGGATCTCGTGCCCGGTGGCCGTCACCAGGAGGTCGTCCTCGATGCGGACGCCGATGCCGCGGAGCTCGGGTGGCACAGTGAGATCGTTCGCGTGGAAGTACAGCCCTGGTTCCACGGTGAGTACGGAGCCCGGCTGCAGTGGGTCGTCGAGGTAGTGCTGGTCGCCGATCCTGGCGCAGTCGTGCACGTCGAGGCCGAGATGGTGGCCCGTTCCGCTCGGCAGGTAGCGCCGGTGCTGCTGTCCGCCCGGCGACATCGCCTCGTCCACGGAGACCTGCAGGATGCCGAGATCGTGCAGACTCGTCGCGATGCGCTCATATGCCGTCGAGCGCATGTCCCGGAACGACTTGCCTGGACCGACCTGGGACATGGCGGCCCTGTGGGCACGTTCGACGTGGTCATGCACCTCGCGCTGAGCGGGGGAGAACGACCCGTTCGCGGGGAAGGTCCGGGTCACGTCGGCGGTGTAGAGCGAGCGCGCCTCGACGCCGGCGTCCATCAGGATCAGGTGGTCGGGCAGGACGGGGCCGTCGCAGCGCGTCCAGTGCAGTGTCGGTGCATGAGGGCCGCTGCCGATGATCGTGGAGTAGCCGACGCCGTTGCCGAAGGTGCGGGCATGTCGCTCGAAGGTGGCCTGCAACCAGCGTTCCCCTCCGAAGTCGAGGGCGGCGGGTAGCTCGCGGGCGACGGCACGGAAACCGGCGACGGTGGCGTCGACCGCGTTCCGCAACTGCGCGATCTCCCACTCGTCTTTCACCAGCTTCGCCGCCGAGAGGGCGACGAGGAGTTCGCGCGAGGCCGTGAGTCGGTCGGCGACGCGCGGTTCGGCCGCACCGGCGAGCGCGGCGTCCGAGGGCACGGCCGCGAGGTCGTCGTCCAGCCTGTCGAGGGACCGGATGTCGATCGCGAGCGCTTCGCCCCACTGTGTGAGTCCGGCAGCGGGGCCGATCCACAGTTCCCCGCGCAGTGCGTCGGCGTAGAAGGCCTCCTCGCCGGGGCCCACCGGTTCGGCGAGGTACAGCATCGCGTCGTGGCCGTCGGCGGTGGGCCGCATGATGAGCACGGCGCCCTCCGCCTGGCAGGAGGTGAGCCAGACGAAGTCGCTGTCCGGACGGAACGGGAACTCGGTGTCGTTCGACCGAGTGACGGCGCGACCCGCCGTGACCACGAGCCACCGGCCCCGGAACCGCTCGCTGAGGATCGCGCGGTGACGACCGGCGGCCGCCCCGGCCCCCGCTTCGAGGTCGACGGAGCGGTCCACCTCGCCCCATCCGCCGGCGAGGTACTCGCGGAAGGCGTCGTCGTTCGGGAGGGGCTGCGTGCGCGGGTCGCGGAAGGACAGGGGCTCTGGACACATGGTGATCAGTTAGGCACTGGGATGCGAGCTCGTCAAGCCTGCTCGGGACGCTGCGGCGGAACATCCTGTCCGGTTCCGCGAAAACCGATCTTTCGTCCGGCAGGAGGCGGAACAGAGGCTGCCGGAACGGACGGATCGCCGACAGGTTGACACCCCTTCGCGCGCCTCCGCACAATGGCGGCATGACAGGATCCGCCCCGCTCGGCACGCCCACGTCCCTCGATCTCGACCTCGACGCGAAGGTGTTCGACATGGTCTCCTCGTCGGCGAGCGTGGTCGACGCCGACGCCCCGACCCGCTTCATCTACCACGAGTCGCAGGGCGTGCTGTGGGGTGAGTACGTGGGGGACACCGTCTCCGTCGGGCGGTTCTGCGGCGTGCGGACGGATGCGCGCATCGACATCGCCTTCGTGCACCGCAACCAGGCCGGCACGCTGACGACACGTGGTGAGGCGACCTCGATCATCTCCCGCGCGGATGACGGCACCCTCGTCCTCACCGAGGACTTCATCGGGCCGGACGGGCAGGCGCACGTGAGCATCTGCCGGGAGGTCGTCACCGCCTGATCGGCATCAGTCGGGCGCCTCAGCGGACGCGCCGCTCCGGAACCCGCTGCGCTCGCTCGTCGCTCGTCCGGACGAAGCGCGTCATACCGAAGCGCTCGCCGGAGTCCTCGACGCTCGTGCGCTCGGAACGCGTCATGCGCAGGGAGACGTCGGAGCGTTCCTCATCCATGAGGAACACGGTCGTGGTCGCCTTGATCGACGGCCACTGCGCGAGTCGGGTGGCGACGAGCTCATGGATGGCGGCGACGTCGGGAGCGCGGATCAGCATCATCGCATCGTGCTCGCCGGTGGTGACGGCGAAGTACTCGAGTTCGGGCACCGAGGACAGCCGCGCACGGAAGTCGGCCCACTGGCTCTGGCGCAGGGTGATGAACACCATCGCGGCGACACCGAGGCCGACCGCCGACGGTTCGATGTCCGCGTGCACACCCTTCAGCACGCCCGCGCGGAGCATCGCCTCGTACCTCGCGTAGGCATTCGACCTGGAGATCCCGACGTGCTCGGCGAGGGCTGCGACGGATGCCCGCCCATCCTCGCGGAGGAGTTCCAGCATGCGGATGTGGGTGTCGTCGAGTTGCATCGAGTGCTCCAAACGTCCAGATTCGGGGGTGCTCTTGGCTGTTGATGGAGAGAATATGGCAGATCGTACCGAAGATCGAGACATTTCTTCTTCGGTAACAGCTTGACGATTGACGGATGATCTGTCATCGCACTACTTTCAGCTCATCCCTCCAACCAGATAGCTCTTCCCTCCAACCAGAAAGGGAGCACCACCTTGTCACGATCCTTCAGCCGCGCCGATCGGCGCGGAATGGCCGCCGTCGGCATCGCTCTCGCGGCCGGCCTCGCGTTCAGCGCCTGCTCCTCCTCAGGCGGCGCCGACGACAGCGCGGGCAAGTCGCTCGTCGTCGACGCATCCTTCGACCTCAAGACCGCCGACCCCAACCGCGAGTACGAGACCACGGGCTCCATCGTCGCGAAGGCGCTCTACGAGACGCTCCTCACCTTCAACGCAGATGACGTCACCGCTCCGGTCGACGGCCTCGCCAGCTACGAGATGAACGACGACAACACCGTCATGACCCTCACCATGAAGGACGGCAAGAAGTTCTCCGACGGCTCCGACGTCACGGTCGACGACGCGGTGTTCTCGCTCCAGCGGGTGCAGGGCGTCAAGGGGAACCCGTCCTTCCTCCTCGACGGCATCACGATCGAGAAGACGTCAGACACGACGCTGACCCTGACCTCGGCGACGCCGAACCCGGCGCTCCCCTTCATCCTCCCGAACCCCGCTCTCGGCGTGGTCAACAAGAAGGTCGTGGAGGAGAACGGTGGAACGGCGACCGCAGACGACGCAGCGGAATCGTTCCTGAACACGACCTCGGCGGGTTCCGGCCCGTACAAGCTGGAGTCCTTCGACGCCGCATCGCAGGTCGTGTTCACCGCGAACCCCGAGTACACCGGCACGAAGCCCGAGTACGAGCGGGTCGTCCTCCGCAACGTGCAGGGTCCGACGCAGAAGCTCAACGTCGAGGCCGGCGACTCGCAGGTCGCCCTCGACCTCAACCCCGACCAGGTGGCGGAGCTCGACGACTCGAAGGTCAAGATCATCGCGAACCCATCGCGATACATGATCTTCCTCATGCTCAACCAGGACCCTGCTGTCAGCGAGATCACGAGCAACCCGAAGTTCCTCGAGGCCGTCAAGCTCGGCATCGACTACGACAAGATCGTCGACCTCGCCGGCGACGGTTCGGTCCGTCCCGGCGGCTTCATCCCGTCGATCTTCAACGGTGCGCTCGACGCCGCCGACGGCAACCAGTTCGACGCGACGGCCGCGAAGGCGGCGCTCGCCAAGTCCGGCTACGCGGGTGAAGCGGTCACGCTGAACTTCCCGAACGACATCACGGTGCAGGGCCTCTCGCTCCAGAGCATCGCCGAGTCGGTCCAGGCGCAGCTCAAGTCGGTCGGCATCACCATCACGCTCGCGCCGGCGCCGGTCGCCACCGAGCTCGACGCCTACCGCGACGGCAAGGAGACCGTGGGCCTCTGGTACTGGGGACCGGACTTCCCGGACCCGTCCAACTACCTGGCCTTCACCCCTGGTGAACTCGTCGGCCTCCGTGCCGGTTGGGCTGCCGGTACGGACCCGACCGTGACCGACCTGGCTGCTGCCGCGGTCGCCGCAACGGACACGGACGCCCGCGCGGCCGCGTACCAGGCACTCCAGACGGCGCAGAACGCGAGCGGGCCCTTCATCCCCCTCCTCCAGCCGGCTCAGAACGTGGTCACCGCGACCACGATCACCGAGGTTCCGCTCAACCCGACGTGGACCGTCGACCTTGCCGGAATCAAGTAGCGTCGCACCGACGACGTCGAGCGCGCGAGCGGGTCTCCACCCGCTCGCGCGCTACCTCGGCATCCGGCTGGGCCTCACCGTCCTGCTGATGTTCGGGGTGACGCTCGTCACCTTCACGCTCACGAACCTCGTCCCAGCCGACCCTGTGCAGGCGGCGCTCGGCGAGCAGGCCGCAGCAGACCCGGCGATCGTCGCGCAGTTCCGCGAGAACGCCGGGCTCGACAAGCCCCTGCCGGTGCAGTACTTCACCTACGTCGGCAACCTCCTGCACGGTGACCTCGGAACCTCGCAGCAGACGCGGGGCTCGGTGGCGGAAGAGCTCGGGCGCGCGTTCCCGGCGACAGCCGAGCTCGCACTCACCGCCATCGTCATCTCGATCATCATCGGCGTGGGCCTCGGCATGTGGGCTGCGCTCCGCCGGAAGACCATCACCGACCAGGTCATCCGCGTCGTCAGCCTCATCGGCATCTCGGTGCCCTCGTTCTGGCTCGCGCTCGTGGTCTACTTCGTCTTCTTCTCGCAGTTGCACTGGTTCCCAGGGTCCGGGCGTCTCTCGCCCGCGGCCATCCCGCCGCCCAAGGTGACCGGCATGTACACGATCGACTCGCTCCTCGCCGGGCAGTGGTCGACCTTCGGCGATGCGATCTCGCACCTGATCCTGCCGGCGTCGGTCCTCGCGCTGTACACGATCGGTCTCCTCACCCGGTTCGCCCGATCGGCGATCCTCGAGGTCCTCGACCTCGACTATGTGCGGGCGGCCCGAGCGAAGGGACTCCCGGGGCACACCGTCGTCACCCGATACGTGCTCCGCGGCGCGCTCGTCCCGATCATCACGGTGCTCGGGGTCGCGTTCGGGTCCCTGCTCTCGGGCACGGTGCTCGTGGAGAAGGTCTACTCGTGGCACGGGCTCGGCGAGTATGCCTATTCCGCCGCGACCAAGCTCGACCTGCCCGCCATCATGGGCGTCGGACTCATCGTCGGCTTCGTGTACATCGGCTTGAACTTCCTCGTCGACGTGCTGTACGGCTTCATCGACCCGAGAGTGAGGGTGGCATGACCGACGTGCTCGCCGTCCAGACCAAGCGCACGGGCCGCTTCCGCGTCTCGAAGCAGTTGCGCACACCGCTCGCGATCACGGGCGGCGTCATCGTCGTCTTCTGGCTGCTCGTCGCGATGCTCGCGCCGTGGATCCGGCCCTTCGATCCCCTCGCGCAGGACTTCGACCGGTTGCAGGCGCCGAGTGCCGAGCACTGGTTCGGCACCGACCAGGTGGGTCGCGACGTCCTGTCGCGTGTCATCAGCGGTGCGCAGGTGTCGATCCCGCTCGCGCTCATGCTCGTGATCTTCGCGATGCTGATCGGTTCGCTCCTCGGCGCGATCGCGGGGTACTTCGGCAAGGCGCTCGACGAGACGATCATGCGTATCGCCGACCTCGTGTTCGCGTTCCCGACGATCATCCTCGCGATGGTGATCGCTGCGGCTCTCGGCCCGAGCCTGACCAACGCGGTCATCGCGATGCTCATCGTGTCCTGGCCGGCCTACGCCCGCGTGACCCGGTCGCTCGTCATCGGTGCGCGCAACGCGGAGTACGTCGTCGCCGGTCGCCTCCTCGGCAACGGACCGTTCACCTCGCTCGGCAAGGACATCCTGCCGAACGTCGTCTCTCCCGTCGTGGTCCTCGCGACGCTCGACGTCGGCACCGCCATCCTCCTGCTGTCGGGTCTGTCCTTCCTCGGGCTCGGTGCGGTGCCACCGACGCCCGACTGGGGTGCGATGGTCTCCGACGGCGTGCAGAACTTCTCGTCCTGGTGGATCGCGGTCTTCCCGGGCCTCGCGATCCTGACCGTCGTTCTCGCGTTCAACTTCCTGGGTGACGCGCTGCGGGACGCCCTCGACCCCCGGTCGCAGGAAGCCGTCCAGGGGCGCGCGCTGTGACCGCCCGGCACGGGACAGACCCGAGAGGAAACGACATGGCGTCAGCGCCGCACGGCACTGCCGACGGCTCCACAGGAGGCATCGCCATCCAGGGGCTCACCCTGAGCTTCGGCCGTGGTGCCGCCGCGAGACAGATCCTCCGGGGCATCGACCTCGACGTGCCGGCGGGCCGCATCACCGGGCTCGCGGGCGAGTCCGGGTCCGGCAAGACGATGACGGGCCTCGCGATCTGCGGACTGCTGCCCGCCGGCGCTGACCTCGGCGGCAGCATCCGTTTCGACGGCACGGAGCTCGTCGGTCTCAAGCAGCGCACCATGAACCGCTACCGGGGTACCGAGATCGCGATGATCTTCCAGGACCCCACTGCGAGCCTGCACCCGATGCTCACGGTGGAGGCCCAGCTGATCGACCATTACCGGCATCACACCGGGGCGTCGAAGGCGGCGGGTCGTGCGAGGGCGCTCGAGATGCTGGGGCTGGTCGCCGTCCCGAACCCCGAGGCGGCACTGCGGAAGTACCCGCACCAGTTCTCGGGCGGCCAGCTGCAGCGCATCGCGATCGCTTCGGCGCTCATGTGCGAGCCGTCGGTGCTCATCGCCGACGAGCCGACCACTGCGCTCGACGTCACCGTGCAGGCGGGCATCCTCCGCCTGCTCCGCAAGCTGTGTGACGATCTGGGCATCGCGATCATCCTCGTCACCCACGACCTCGGGGTGATGTCGGCGCTCGCCGACACGATCGCGGTCATGCGGATGGGCGAGATCGTCGAGCACGGCAGCCGGTACCAGGTGATCACCGATCCACAGCACGAGTACACCAGGGCGCTCATCGAGGCGCTGCCGGAGTCCGGCACCGATGCGGGAACGGAGACGGCGTCATGACGCTGCTGCACCTCGACGACGTCCACGTGACGTACAAACTGCCCGGCCGTGGCAGCCTCAACGCTGTCGACGGCGTGAGCTTCGATCTGGAGCCCCGTCAGGTGCTCGGTCTCGTGGGGGAGTCGGGCTGCGGCAAGTCGACGCTCGCTCGCGCCGTCTGCGGCCTGGAACCCACCTCCGGCGGTTCGATCACGTTCAACGGCACGCCCATCGGCAAGCTCGGCCTGCGCAGACGCGACCCCGAGCTGCTGCGCATCCAGATGGTGTTCCAGAACCCGTACGCCTCGCTCAACCCGCGACGGACGATCGGGAGCCAGATCGAGGACGGTCTACGGGTGAACCCCGTGAAGGACGCCTGGGACGTCGGACAGCTGCTCGAGCACGTCGAACTCGACGCCGCCAGTCGGGCGAGGTACCCGCACCAGTTCTCCGGCGGACAGCGCCAGCGTGTCGCCATCGCCCGCGCGATCGCAGCCGGTCCGGAACTGCTCATCGGTGACGAACCCATCGCCTCGCTCGACGCCTCACTGCAGGCGCGGGTGGCGAAGCTCATGCGGAAGCTGGCCGTCGAGACGGGCGCTGCGCTGCTGTTCATCAGCCACGACCTGTCCGTCGTGCGGGTGATCGCGGACGATGTCGCGGTGATGAGTGCGGGCAGGATCGTCGAGCACGGCCCGGTCGACCGCGTGTGGTCGGATCCGCAGGACCCGTACACGCAACGCCTGCTGGCGGCGATCCCCGTCGTCGACGGTCTGGGAACACTCCCGGGCGCCTGAGCGGCCCTGGTCACGGTCAGATCAGATGTTTATCTGATGTACGATGGCCATATGAGTACTGCAACGTTCACGGAATTGCTCCGGAAGCCCAGAGAGGTGCTCAAGCACATCGATGAGGGCCAGGTTCGCATCACGCGGAGAGATGGCGACGACCTGGTCATCCTTCGGGGGCACGATCACGACGTTCAGGAAGAGGGTATTCGCCTGTCCAGTCGCTTGTTCCTCGCCCTCGCTCGACATGGTGGAGACGCTGTGGCAAGCGTGCGGGAACTCTTCGCGTGGACGGCTGAGTTCAGTGATGCAGAGGTTCAGAGCTACGCGGAAGAGATGAAGGATCTCGTCTACTCGGCAAGCGAGCTGGGTATCTTCGAACGGTTGATTCGGGCGCAGACAGAATGGAAGGAGACTGCAGCCGCGTACGCGTCGGGTCTTGGACCCGTTCGCGCTGAAGAGCTCCTGTCCGAGTCGGTACCGGTTGAGCGCCCATAGTGGGTAAGCGTGGTGCCCTCGTCCCTCGTCCTGTCACCTCAGGTGAATACGAAATCGTCTTCGGGGCCACTGATGCCTCTCGCGGCTGGAATGATCTTCGGGCCACGGCGAAGAACGCGCTCCGCGACGCGTACGACTACCTCACCGAACACCCCACCGCATACGATCCCGATCGCTGTTATCGACTCAGAGGCGATTTGGGCACGGCGACGGTCAGCGGGAAGCAGCTTGAGCAGTGGCAGTACAAGGTCACCGACGGTGGACGCCTCTGGTACGCGGTCCAGCCGCCAGATCCAAAAGCCAAGGCTGCCGGTGTCGTCCACATCATGCGTGCAGTCACCGGGCACCCGAACGAGACTGACTCTTCCAAGAACTTCCGGTGACAGCAGGTCTCGGAGGAGACGAGCGCAGCGTCGTCACCGAGCGGTCTGAGTGATGATCGGGCCGGGGGCGTCGTCGATGAACGGGCGGTCGATGGTCTCACGGACGATCAGCTCGATCAGGCGGAATGCGCCGACTGCGGCGAGCTGGACGATGAGGAGCGGACCGAGCAGTGCGCCGGCCGCCGGCAACCAGATGAGCAGCCGACGTTCCTCGCGCCAGAAGACGGCGGCGACCGCCGGCGTGATGGCGAGTGCGAGCCAGGCCGGATCCGGTCGGCCGAACACCGGCGTGACCGTGCCGATCGTCGCTGCCCAGATCGCGAGGACGCCGAGCACCGACTGCGCGACCATCAACGCCGCGACAGCCGGGCGGTGTCGCACGTATCGGTCGACGGAGACCACGGCCCACATGAGCCACGCGCGCAACAGCGGCACCCGCTGTTGGCGGAGGCCGACACGGAATTGACGGTCGTCCTCGTACCGTTGGACGAGCGCCTCCTCGGTGGGGCGCGTGAAGGCGAGCGCTGACCGGTGGTCGTGCACGATCGCCGGGGCGCTCTGCCGACCGTAGCTGCCGACGAAGCTCCACAGCACGCCCGGTACGGAGGCGAGGTCGGTGCTGTTTCCCGGCACGGCGGGTTCGCGCGGATCGTGCGACGGAGCCCAGACGACCGGCCCGTCCGGTGTGTGCTCCTGGAAGCCGATGCGTCGGTCCAGGTGGAACAGGCGTCCGGTGGGTGGGATCTGGGTGAGACGGATGCTCCGGAGGGGCGACCCGTCGTCGTCGACGTACGGCATGACGACATCATCCACCACGGCCCCGACGCCACGGGGGTCGCTGGGCCCGGACGAGCGATCCGGGTTCGATGTGGGTTTCGTCACAGATGGCGACATGTTGTTGTGCACGGGTTTCCCGTGTCGTAGCGTGGCGTTCCGCTGTCGTTCAGAATCCTCTGGTCAGATGGTGCAACAGCTGCGATGCGGTTCGGAGTGCATCGCTCGAACGAGAGTTGTCACGTGAGTCTTCGCACGGCCGAGTACCCGAGGCCCGATCACTTCCTGCTCCATGTGAGCGACACCCACCTGCTCGCCGGCGGCGGGAGTCTGTACGGCACCGTCGACAGCGAGACGTACCTGCGGCGTCTGTTCGAGGAGTTCGAAGCCTCAGGCGGGCGTCCGGAGGCGATCGTCTTCACCGGTGACCTCGCCGACAAGGGCGAGCCAGACGCCTACGACCGCATCCGCGAGATCGTCGAACCGGTCGCCGAGCGCCTCGGCTCGCAGGTCATCTGGGTGATGGGCAACCACGACGACCGCCGGGCGTTCCGCGCAGGACTGTTCGGCGAGGTGCCCACCACACGCCCCGTCGACCGTGTGTACGACATCAACGGCCTGCGGGTCATCACGCTCGACTCCAGCGTCCCGGGGCACCACTACGGCGCGGTCTCCGACGAGCAGCTCGACTGGTTGGCCGAGGAGCTGTCGACGAACGCTCCGCACGGCACCATCCTCGCGATGCACCACCCGCCGGTCCCGAGTGTGCTCGACCTGGCCGTGAGCGTGGAGCTCCGCGACCAGGCCAAGCTCGCAGAGGTGCTCGAAGGCTCCGACGTGCGCAGCATCATCGCCGGACACCTGCACTACTCGTCCACCGCCACCTTCGCGGGCATCCTCGTCTCGGTCGCTTCGGCCACCTGCTACACGCAGGACCTCAACGTGCCCGTCGGCGGCACCCGGGGACGCGACGGTGCCCGGGCCTTCAACCTCGTGCACGTCTACGGTGACACGGTGCTGCACTCCGTCGTTCCGCTGGGCGAGACCCCCGCGCTCGCCTATGTCGATGCGGCGACGAGCGCACGCCTGCTGGAGCTCGACGGCATCGTCCTGCCCGAGTCGCAGACGGTCCCGGTGCACCCGGAGCCGCCGCTCACGATGCCGCTGACGGTCCTCGTCTAGGCGCCTCGACAACGCTCGCCGAGCCGGCATCCCAGGGGGAGCCCACCCGGTCGCCGCGCCTGTCGAGGTGCTAGCTGAGCCGCGCGGGCTCGACGTCGAGGGCGCCTGCGATCGCGACCTCACGCTCCCACGGCGCCGGGAACGGGAAGTAGCGGTCGAGGAAGTCGATGACCGCGGTGGTGCGCTCCTCCACCGAGATCTCGGGTCGGCTGCCGTCGTTCAGACAGAACATGTCCTGATCGCGTCGCTTCAGCAGCCGGTCCATCTGGTGGAGGGACTGCTTGAGCGTCGTCTCGATGTACCGGACCTTCGCCTGCGTCTGCTGCACCGCGCGCCCGGTCATGAGGCCGTAGTAGTGGTAGAACGAGTTGGTCACCGAGATGTTGTCCGCGGCCCGGAACGCGCTGTGCGAGGTGGCGTGGAACTCGGGTGCGAACTCCTGCTCCATCTCCGCCATGACGCTGCGGCGGAGCGGTGCGGCACAGTGCTCGAGGTGGCGCGTGGTGACGCGACCGAACCGTTCGTGCAGGAGTCGTCGGTTCACGCGTGCGGCGTTCTCGAAGCCGCTGCGCGACGGGTCGTTGGCGCCGAGCCCGATGCGGGTCGTCGCCTCGACGAACTTGCTGATGCCACCGGGGGAGAAGAACAACTCCGGGCTGATCGGCCGGCCGAGGAACATGTCGTCGTTGGAGTAGAGGAAGTGCTCCGAGAGGCCGTCGATGCGGTGCAGTTGGCTCTCGACAGCCATCGAGTTGTGGGTCGGCAGGGCGTCGAGGTCGGCGAAGAACTCCTCGCTCCGCACGATCGTCACCTTGGGGTGCTCGATGAGCCATTCCGGTGCGGGGGAGTCCGTGGCGATGAAGATGCGCCGGATCCAGGGGGCGAAGGTGTGCACGCTCCGGAGCGCGTACTTCAGTTCGTTGATCTGACGGAAGCGGGCGTCCGAGTCGTCGCCGTCGCCGACGACGTAGCTCTGCATCCGCTTGGCGCGGGCGCGCTGGAACTCCTCGGAGGAGCCGTCGACCCAGGAGAAGACGAGGTCGATGTCGAAGGTGACGTCGCTGGCGAGTGCGCCGAACATGTGCTCGAGCGTGCGCCAGCTCCGGCCGTACCGTTCGACGGTGGTCTCGACGGCTTCGGAGCGCGGCAGATCGGTGCGCATGAGGACGTTCTCGACCGGTGCGGTGATCTCCTCGTCGCCGAACCGCCACAGTTCGAGCTGCAACGCGGTCTCGATGCCGTAGCGGAGGCGTCCGAGCGGCTCGATCCGAGGGCGGTAGAGGCGGAACACCTCGGCCTTGCGGGCGCCGCTGAAGAGGCCGTCGGACAGGAGTCGCGGGTCGCCTGCGGGCTTCACTCCGGACATCTGGGCCTTGAGCGGCACACCGTAGAAGGGTTCGTCGGCGAACGCCTCGGCCAGCGCGGCCTGGACACGCTTGCGGAGCGAACGATCGACGACGATCGCCGGACGGTCGTGCTCGCCACGGATGAGGAGGTACTCGATCGAGGCCTCGTCGAGGGCGTCGGCGACGGCGAGGAGGTCTTCGATCATCGACTGCTGCGGGGTCAGGTGACCGTTGAGCAGGGTGTAGACGCCCTTCCGCTGGACGACGTCGTCGCGCTCGAACCGCTGCGTGCGGGAGCTGTGGGTGACGAGGACGAGTTCGGGAGGCGTGCTGAACGCGAGTTCTGGCGGACTCGAGACCTTCGGGGTGTTCGTGAAGGCTGCCGGAGCGTGGGTGCTGCCGGTGTTCCGCTGGTCGTCGAGTTCGTTCGTAATCGTGTCCACCTCTGGTCTGATTGGGGTTGGGGTCATCGTTATTGTACGGCCGTCGCCCAAATCCACTCGCAGCTTGACATCGACCGGGCCTCCGGCGACCTCGGGCTACGATTGATCCCATGGTGAGCGTGGCGGAATCATTGGTGCGCCTGCAGGACCTGGCCTCGTCGCCCGTGGTCGCGCGGGTCGCAGCGGAGTTCGCCGAAGCCGGGTACGAACTGGCCCTCGTCGGCGGTCCGGTGCGTGACGCGATGCTCGGCCGGATCGTCAGCGACCTCGACTTCACGTCGAACGCCTCACCCGATCAGATCCTCGCCGTCCTCAAGCCCATCGCGGGTGCCTGGTGGGACGTGGGTCGCGACTTCGGCACGATCGGCGCGAAGGTCTCCGTCGTCGACGAGGCAGGCGTCGAGCACACGGACACGGTCGAGATCACGACCTACCGCGCCGACGCCTACGACGGTGTCACCCGGAAGCCCGTCGTCGCGTTCGGCGACACCCTCGAAGACGATCTCCGCCGTCGTGACTTCACGGTCAACTCGATGGCGCTGCGGGTGCCGGCGGTGACGCTCGTCGATCCGTCCGGCGGTGTCGAAGACCTCGTCGCGCGGCTGCTCCGGACCCCGAGCGCTCCCGAGGTGTCGTTCGGTGACGACCCGCTCCGCATGCTCCGAGCCGCTCGGTTCACGTCGCAGCTCGGTTTCACACCGACGGACGACGTCATCGAGGCGATGGAGGAGCGGCGGGAGACGATCTCCATCGTCAGCCCCGAGCGCATCCAGGCGGAGCTCGGCAAGCTGCTCGCGACCGACCAGCCGCGCGCCGGACTCGAACTGCTCGTCGACACCGGCATAGCCGACATCGTCCTGCCCGAGTTGCCGGCGCTGCGCCTCGAACCCGACGAGCACCACCACCACAAGGACGTGTACCAGCACTCGCTCACCGTGCTGGAGCAGGCGATCGGCTACGAACACTCCAGGCACCCAGGCGAAGCACCGGACCTCGTGCTGCGGTGGGCGGCTCTGCTGCACGACATCGGCAAGCCGGCGACGAAGAAGACCGGCCCCGGTGCCGCCGTCACCTTCTACCATCATGACCTCGTGGGCGCGAAGCTCGCGAAGAAGCGCCTGACCGCGCTGCGCTACGACGGCGACACCATCAAGGGCGTCGCCCGCCTCGTCGAACTGCACATGCGGTTCTTCGGCTACTCGGAGGGCGTCTGGGCGGATTCGGCCGTGCGCCGCTACGTCCGGGACGCCGGCCCGCTGCTCGAACGTCTGCACATGCTCGTGCGTGCGGACGTCACGACACGGAATCGTCGCAAGGCGGACCGACTGGGCTTCGCCTACGACGACCTCGAACAACGGATCACCGAGCTGCAGGAGCAGGAGGAGCTCGACTCCGTCCGCCCCGACCTCGACGGCAACCGCATCCAGGAGGTGCTCGGCATCGCGCCCGGCCGCGAGGTCGGCGAGGCCTACCGCTGGCTGCTCGAACTCCGCCTCGATGAGGGCCTGCTCGGCGAGGAGGAGGCCGCGCGCCGGCTCCTCGGCTGGTGGCAGTCCCGCTAGCAGCACGCAGGCCGGCACCCCCGGTCGGTCCTCACCCCGTCACACTCACGACAGGAGAGCGGTCGCGAGCCTAGGGTGAGGGGATGAGTGAGCGCAGCGAGCGGGCGGAAGCCGGGCGGCCGGACAAGCGGGACAGCACGACGATCGGCTTCGGCACGCAGGCGGTGCACTCGGGGAACGCCGTCGATGAGGCAGGCGGGGCCATCCGCACCCCGATCGTCATGGCGAACTCCTACGCACTCCCGGAGGACCCCTCCGGGGTGAGTTGGTCCGGCACCGACGTCCCTCTCTATACGCGCAACTCCGGAACGAACCAGCTCGGTCTGCAGCACAAGCTCGCAGCGCTCGAAGGGGGTGAGGACGCCGTGGTGCTCGCAAGCGGGGTCGCCGCGCTCCACGCCGTGTTCTTCACGCACCTCCGCTCGGGCGACCATGTGGTCGTGGGCGACGTCACGTACGAGGCGACCTTCCGGCTCTTCACCGAGCTGCTGCCCGAGAAGTACGGCATCGAGGCCACCTTCGTCGACACCGCCGATCCGGAAGTCGTGCGCGCGGCGATCCGCCCGGTCAGTCCAGGCGGGCGCGGCGGTACGAGGCTCGTGCACGTCGAGGCCATCGCGAACCCGACCACCAAGGTCACCGACATCGCGGCCATCGCCTCCGTCGCCCACGAGGCCGGCGCGCTCCTGTCCGTCGACTCCACCTTCACGCCGCCACCGCTGCTGCGCCCGCTCGCCCTCGGCGCCGACCTCGTCGTGCACTCCCTCACGAAGTACATCAACGGCCACGGCGACGCGATGGGTGGCGCCGTCATCGGCTCGCGTGCTCTCGTCCAGCCGATCAAGTCCGATGCGATGGTCGACGTCGGCGGCGTCATCTCCCCGTTCAACGCCTGGCTCATCATGCGCGGCTCCGTCACCCTCTCGCTCCGCATCCAGCGCCATGTGGAGACGGCGACGGCGCTCGCCGGCTGGCTCGAGGCAGACCCCCGTGTCGCGTTCGTCGCCTACCCGGGCCTTCCCTCCCACCCGCAGCACGAGGTCGCGGCGAGGCAGTTCGCGCACGGTGCCGGCGGCATGCTGGCCTTCGCGATCGACGGCGACGCCGAGACGCAGAACCGGTTCGTCGCGAAGCTCCGCGTCATCACCTCGGCGATCTCGCTGGGCCACGACGAGTCGCTCATCGTGCATGTCGGGACGGCGGGCCCGCGGGTGGCCGCCTACCCCGAGCCGTTCCGGCGGCTCGGGCACCTGCGCTTCTCGGTCGGGCTGGAGGACCGCGACGATCTGATCGCCGATCTCGATGCCGCACTCACGGCGACCCTCGGCGGCTCCCACGGATGATCCGCCGCGGTCACGTCCGGTGGCCGGAAAGCGGCTCCGATCGGTGGAGATGTGCTGCTCAGCCTGAGCTGCTAGCCTCCCCAAGGTTCACGGAACGAAGGATTCACATGCACAAGCGTCACGTCCCCATCGCGATCGCCGCCGCCACGACACTGCTCCTCAGCGGTTGCGCGACCAGCTCAGCCGAGCGGACGACCGTGACCGTGCGGCTGTGGGATGCAAGTGTCGCCGATGCGTACGAGACCTCCTTCGCCGCGTTCGAGAAGGAGAACCCGGACATCCGGGTCCGAGTCGACGTCGTCGAATGGGCCGACTACTGGACCAAGCTCCGCACCGACGTCGCGGCCGACACCGCCCCGGACATCTTCTGGCTGAACAACTCCTACCTCGCGGGCTACGCCGACAGCGGCAGCCTGCTCGACGTCGACAAGACGCTCGGCGATGATGCTTCGAAGGCCTGGTCGCCGAGTGTCGTGAAGCAGTTCACCCGCGACGACAAGCTGTGGGGCGTCCCCCAGCTGTCCGACGCCGGGATCGCCGTCTACTACAACACCGACCTCCTCGACGCGGCGGGCGTGAAGCCTGCCGATCTCGCGAAAGCCACCTGGTCCCCCGATGCGACGAAGGACACCTTCCTGCCGCTCGCGAAGAAGCTCACCCGCGATGCCGCAGGGGTCGCGGCGGATCAGCCGGGCTTCAATCCGGCTGCGCCCGGGACCTACGGAACCGGCCTCGGCTACGACCTGCAGGCCGTCCTCCTGCCGTTCATCGGTTCCAACGGCGGCAAGTACCAGGACGGCGACGACTTCGCCTTCAACGACCCGAAGACGGCCGAGTCCGTCAGCTACCTGGTCAACGCGATCAACGGCGCCCAGGTCGCTCCACCGGCGGCGTCCACGAACGCCGACGGCGATTTCGCGCGAGACGCCTTCCTGCAGGGCAAGGTCGCGATGTTCCAGTCGGGTCTCTACAGCCTGAAGGCCGTGCACGACGGCGCCGACTTCCCCTGGGGTGTCGCCGAGCTGCCCGCTGGCCCGGCGGGCGCGGTGAGTGTCACCAACGGCATCGCGGCAGCCGGCAACGCCACCACCGAGCACCCGGACGCCGTCTCGAAGGTGCTCGACTGGATGGGGAGCACCGAGGGCAACGCGTTCATCGGTGCAGAGGGTGCGGCCGTCCCCGCGGTCACGGGCGCGCAGAAGGACTACTTCGACTACTGGAAGGGCGAGGACGTCGACGTCCAGCCGTTCTTCGACGTGATCGCAGACGACGCGAAGACGATCGCCCCGCCGACGGGTCGGAACTACGCGAAGGGTCTGGCCGCGTACGACCCGATCCTCAAGGAGGTCTTCGCCGGCACGTTGAGTGTCGCCGACGGACTGAAGAAGGCGCAGGAGGCGGCCAACGCCGCCATCAACGACTGAGCCGACAGCTTCTAAAGATAATTCTTCTTCTACGTCGGGTGCTTTAGAAGTAGCATAAGCGTTATGACGGCCCAGCTACCGGAAGAACCCAGGACGCACGTCGAAGCTCTTCGCGCAGCGCGTAGCGTCTTGCTCTCGCAGCTTCCGCCTCGGTGGACGGTCATGATCAGCGTCGACAGTGCGCCGCTTGCGTCCGATGATGTCGAGCTTGAACTCTGGTTCGACTCGGAGCAGGTCGCGCGGTTCCCTGTGCTATTCCTGTCCAGCCCGACACGGCGTGATCTGGCGTCGGCGATCGATGCTGAAGCCCGCGACGATGCGCGTCCGGGTATCGTTGTCGCCCGGTACTTGGCCAAGCCCGTGCGGGAGGACCTGCGTCGACAGAACGTGTCGTACGTGGACGCGACGGGCAACATCTGGATCAGCTCTGTATCGCCACTCATCGTCATCGTGCGAGATGGCGCATCGTCGAGACCCCTGGCGAAGACGAGGTCGCCCGAGCGGGTCCTTGGCTGGGCAGGCTGCCGCGCAAGTTGTCCGGAGCCTGGTCGATCACATCCCCCCATTCGGCGTCCAAGAGGTTGCTGATGCGGCAGGGGTGTCCCTTCCAACCGCGTATCGTTTCGTCGATCGTTTCGCGGAGGATCTGCTCATCGAGCGTGAACCTCGCGGGCCGATCGTCCGTGTCGACTGGCGCCAATTACTCGTGAGGTGGGCGGACGACGCACCATTCGCTGAGGTGAATCGGACGAGGACGTTCCTTCAGCCAAGAGGGGTGGGGACAATCATCTCTGACCTCCGAAGTCGTGTGGCCACTCCGTACGCTGCCACGGGTTCGATCGCGGCGGCCCCGTTTGCACCCTATGCAGATCTTCGGCTGGCGATGCTCTACACGGATGACATCGATCAACTTGCGGAGGAGCTCGGGCTGCGGGAGATGGCTGCTGGATCGAACGTCGTGTTGGCGGAGCCCCGTTCTCGGATCGTCTACGAGGGCGCATTGGATGTAGCTGGGCTGCGGATCGTTACGCAGAGTCAGGCGGCGGCCGACCTCCTGTCCGGCCCAGGCCGCAGCCCGTCGGAAGGTATTGAGCTGATGAACTGGATGGAAGGGAACCCAAATGCATGGCGACGATGATCTCCTGAAGCAATCTCGATCAGCGTTGCTTGATGCGATGGAGGCGTTGGACGCGCATCGCGAGTCAGTCATCCTCGTCGGCGCTCAGGCGATCTACCTTCACACGGGTCAAGCACCAGTCGCATTGGCCGAAGCGACCAAGGACAGCGACCTTGCCCTTGACCTCCGCGGCCTTGCAGACGATCCCCTTGTGGAGGAGGCGATGGTGCGTGGCGGATTCGATCGGGACCCAAACGGCCAGCCAGGAGCCTGGCTCAGTCCACGAGGTGTGCCGGTCGACCTGATGGTCCCGGAGAGGATCGCAGGCCGTGGTTCGAGAAGCGTCACGATGCCACCGCACGACCGGCGTGCCGCTCGGCGTACTCGCGGACTCGAGGGAGCTCTCGTCGACAACGCTGTCCTCATCGTGTCAGCGTTGGATCCGGCCGATGCGCGATCTGCGGAGATCCGAGTCGCAGGTCCAGCAGGTCTGTTGGTAGCAAAGTTGCATAAGCTCGGCGAACGCGCGTACGCGGCGGGTGCCGCGCAGCCGGAATCGACTCGTCTTCGAGACAAGGATGCTCACGACATCTATCGGATTCTCGTAGCGATTCGCACGTCAGAGCTGGCAGCATCCTTCTGCGCGACGTTGGAGGACGAGCTCTCCGCGGAGGTGGCTTCGGAGGCGCTCGACTACCTTGAGCTGTTGTTCGCCGCGGGACCACAGGCGGTCGGGGCCGCGATGGCTGGGCGTGCCGAGCTTCTGGCAGGGGATCCGCAGCAGGTCGCGGTTTCTGCCGCTGCTCTTGCGGAGGACCTTGTGTCCGCGATCCGAGGCGGCCAACGCCCAGCATGAAGAACGACGGTGTTGCGTAGCGCATCCTCATTTCAGCGCCTCTGTGCGCCCGTGATACCAGATGTGCACGTTTCGTGCGTGTAACGAATGCGCACCGGAAGTCGTCTGCGTTCGAGGGATTTGTTCGGAGCATGCTGTAATCCTCTACAGGCACGAAAGAACCTGCACACAGCCGTGCCGTCTCTTACACAGAAACGAGGTCGACATCAATGTCATCCCCACGTAGTGGATTCCGTAAGGGCGCCGTCGCGCTCGCGGGCCTGTCCGTCACCGCCCTCGCGCTCGCCGGCTGCGCCGCCGGCGGAGGCAGCTCGAGCAGCAGCGGAGCGAGCGGAACGATCGTCATCGGCACGACCGACAAGGTCACGACGCTCGACCCGGCCGGATCCTACGACAACGGCTCCTTCGCCGTCATGAACCAGGTCTTCCCGTTCCTCGTGAACACCCCGTACAACAGCCCGGACGTCGAGCCGGACATCGCCGAGTCGGCCGAGTTCACCTCGCCGAACGAGTACACGGTGAAGCTCAAGGAAGGCCTCAAGTGGGCCAACGGCAACGACCTCACCTCCTCGGACGTGAAGTTCACGTTCGACCGCCAGCTCGCGATCGCGGACGACAACGGACCGTCGTCGTTGCTCGGCAACCTCGAGAAGACCGACGCTCCTGACGACCTCACCGTCGTCTTCACGCTGAAGACCGAGAACGACCAGACCTTCCCGCAGGTGCTCTCGAGCCCCGTCG
Source organism: Plantibacter sp. RU18 (assembly GCF_050613355.1). Taxonomy (NCBI): domain Bacteria; kingdom Bacillati; phylum Actinomycetota; class Actinomycetes; order Micrococcales; family Microbacteriaceae; genus Plantibacter; species Plantibacter sp. RU18. The sequence goes on along the minus strand of NZ_CP159618.1, from coordinate 4,590,936 downwards.
GCCCGATCGTCGACGAAGACGTCTTCTCGGCCACCGAGCTCACGCCGGACGCCGACATCGTGAAGGGCAAGGCGTTCGCCGGCCAGTACACGATCGAGAGCTACAAGTTCAACGAGCTCATCTCGTACAAGAAGTACGACGACTACGACGGTCTCCTCGGTGCCGCGAAGAACGACGCCGTCAACGTCAAGTACTACACCGACGAGTCCAACATGAAGCTCGACGTCCAGAAGGGCAACATCGACGTCGCGTCGCGCAGCCTCTCGGCGACCGACATCGACGACCTGAAGAAGGACGACAACGTCAAGATCGTCGACGGCCCAGGTGGCGAGATCCGCTACTTCGTCTTCAACTTCGACACGATGCCCTACGGCGCGACCACGGCCGACGCCGACCCGGCCAAGGCACTCGCCGTCCGCCAGGCGGCTGCCGACCTGATCGACCGTGCTGCCATCGCGAAGAGCGTCTACAAGGACACCTACACGCCGCTCTACTCCTACGTGCCGGCCGGCCTGACCGGTGCCACCGAGTCCCTCAAGGGCCTCTACGGCGACGGCGACGGCGGTCCGGATGCCGCGAAGGCGAAGGCCACCCTCGAGGCGGCAGGTGTGACCGTCCCGGTCGCACTGAAGCTCCAGTACAACGGTGACCACTACGGTTCGGGCTCCGGCGACGAGTACGCGGCGATCAAGGACCAGCTCGAGGCCGACGGCCTGTTCGCGGTGGACCTGCAGCAGACGGAGTGGGTGCAGTACTCGAAGGACCGCACGACGGACGTGTACCCGGCGTACCAGCTCGGCTGGTTCCCCGACTACTCCGACGCCGACAACTACCTGACGCCGTTCTTCGCCACGGACAACTTCCTGTCGAACCACTACGACAACCCCGCGGTGAACGACCTCATCAACGAGCAGCGCTCCACCACGGACCCCGCAGCCCGGACGGCGATCATCGAGCAGATCCAGGACACGGAGGCCGCCGACCTGTCGACGATCCCGCTGCTCCAGGGCTCTCAGGTCGCTGTCGTCGGCAAGGACATCGAGGGCACCGTCCTCGACGCCTCGTTCAAATTCCGCTACGCACCCATCAGCAAGGGCTGAGTAGCCTGACCAACTGATATCCGACTACAGTGAGTCGGACGTCGCGATCGGGGTGGCTCCACAGAGCCGCCCCGATCGTCTGTCCGGGCTCCACAGAGTCGGTGATCGAGGAGGATCCACTGCAATGACGATTGTCGACACGCCGCCGGGCGCCGCGGTCAGCCCGAAGGGCAAGAGTTCCGGAGGTGGCGGACTCTGGCGGTACCTCGTCATCCGCTTCCTGCTCATCATCCCGACGGTGTTCATCCTCGTCACGATGGTGTTCTTCCTCATGCGGTTGACGGGTGACCCGATCACCGCAGCCCTCGGCGGCAGGCTTCCGGCCGAGCAGCTCGCCGAGCGCATCACCGCCGCCGGCTACGACCGGCCGCTCTTCGTGCAGTACTTCGAGTTCCTCGGGCAGATCGCGGTCGGCAACTTCGGCACCACGATCTCCGACAACCGTCCGGTCATCGAGGTGCTGCTCACGTACGGCTCGGCGACGCTCGAGCTCGCGTTCTACGCGCTCATCGTCGCGTTCATCGTCGGCATCCCGCTCGGTATGCTCGCTGCAGCCCGCCGCGACCGTTGGCAGGACGCGGGGCTCCGCGTCTTCGCGATCCTCAGCTACGCGACCCCGGTCTTCTTCGCCGGCCTGCTGCTGAAGCTCGTCTTCTCGGTGTGGCTCGGCGTCCTGCCGGTCGCCGGCAGGGCCAGCACCGGCGCCGAGCTGACGCTCCAGACGCTCCCGAACCCCACCGGCATCTACCTGATCGACGCGATCCGCCTCGGCGACCCGGCGGTGATCGGCGACGTCCTCTCGCACGCGGTGCTCCCGGCCATCGCCCTCGGGCTGCTGACCGCGGGTGTGTTCCTGCGGCTCGTCCGCACCAACGTCATCGGCACGCTCGGCTCCGGTTACGTGGACGCCGCCAGGTCGCGCGGTGTGAGCGAGTTCCGACTCGTCACGAAGCACGCCTACCGTCCCGCGCTCATCCCGATCATCACCGTCATCGGTCTGCAGATCGCACTGCTCCTCGCCGGTGCGGTGCTCACGGAGACGACCTTCGAATGGAAGGGGCTCGGATTCATGCTGAGCGAGTACCTGAAGGCGCGTGACTTCGTCGCCGTCCAGGGCATCGTGGCGCTCCTCGCCGTCATCGTCGCCCTCACCAACTTCATCGTCGACATCATCGCGGCGATCATCGACCCGAGGGTGAGGTACTGAGCATGACCGCTTACCCTGCCACCAACGCCGTGCAGACCGCACCGGCGCGGCGCCCGCTTCGCGATCGCCTCCCTGTCGTCAAGCAGTTCCGGCAGTCCGTCGGTCTGCAGCGCGCGATGCTCGTCATCGGCCTCGTCGTCACGGGCGTGTTCATCCTCATCGCGATCTTCGCGCCGATCCTCGCCCCGTACCGCTTCAACCAGTTGCGCGGCGACGACGGCTCGTTCGGCACACAGCAACCGCCGAACGCGATCAACCTGCTCGGCACGACCGTCGGCGGCTACGACGTCATGTCGCGTGTGCTCTGGGGTGCGCAGACGGCACTGTTCGTCATCGTCTGCGCGATCATCCTGTCGATCTTCGCGGGCGTCCTGCTCGGCCTCGTCGCCGGATACTTCGGCGGCTGGCTCGACCGCGTCCTCGTCGTCGTGTGTGACGCCATCTACGCGTTCCCATCGCTGCTGCTCGCCATCGTGATGTCGATCGTCATCAGCCGTGGGCAGTCGAGCCTCTGGGGTGGCATCCTCGCAGCGGCGATCTCCATCACCGTGGTGTTCATCCCGCAGTACTTCCGGGTGATCCGGTCGGAGGTCGTGCGCATCAAGAGCGAGGCGTTCGTCGAGTCTGCGAAGGTCATCGGCGCCTCGAGCTCGCGCATCATGTTCCGTCACGTCCTGCGGAACTCCACGCGGACGCTCCCGCTGATCATCACCCTGAACGCCTCCGAGGCGATCCTCACGCTCGCGGGCCTCGGCTTCCTCGGCTTCGGTATCGAGCCGACAGCAGCGGCTGAGTGGGGCTACGACCTCAACCGCTCGGTCTCCGACGTCACGAGCGGCATCTGGTGGACCGCGGTGTTCCCCGGTCTCGCGATCGTGCTCGTGGTGCTCGGCATCACGCTCGTGGGCGAGAGCCTCAACGACCTGTCCGACCCGCGCCGGCGGAGCCGTCGTCGGGTCGGGGCATCGTCGGGCGCTGTCGCGCAGACGTCGAGCATCATGACGTCGGCCGGCGGGACCCCGGACAGCCCCGGTGGCGCCGGCATGGAGGACGCGGAGTCGCTCGGCCTCATCAGCGACTCGGCGGCTGACAGCGATCTGGAGACACGACGAGAGGACGATCGCTCATGACCCGCACGACCGACACCGGCGCGAACCGCGTCGGCTCCGACGACATCGTCAGCATCCGCGAGCTCGGCGTCTCGTTCTCGACCGACGCCGGAGCGGTGAAGGCGATCAACGACATCTCCCTCTCGGTGGGCCCGCGTGAGATCGTCGCGATCGTCGGGGAGTCCGGCTCGGGTAAGACGGTCACGGCGAAGACCATCCTCGGCCTCCTGCCCGAGACGGCGACGGCTTCGGGTGCGGTCGTGCTGCGCTCGCGCGACGGCTCGACTGAGCAGGACGTCGTCACAGCGACCGCCGAGCAGCTGCGGTCCATCCGCGGAAGCGATGCGGCGATGGTGTTCCAGGAGCCGTCGACCGCGCTGAACCCCGTCTACAAGGTGGGCTGGCAGATCGCCGAAGGGCTGCGTGCGCACGGCAGCTACTCGAAGGCGGAGGCGCGGGCCAAGGCGATCGACATCCTGCGGCGCGTCGGTATCCCCGAGCCGGAGGAACGGGTCGACTACTTCCCGCACCAGTTCTCCGGTGGACAGAAGCAGCGCATCGTCATCGCGATGGCGCTCGTGCTCGACCCTGGTCTCATCGTCGCCGACGAACCGACCACCGCGCTCGACGTCACCGTCCAGGCGGAGATCCTCGACCTCCTGCGCCGGTGCCGCGACGAGTTCGGCACCGCCATCGTCCTCATCACCCACAACATGGGCGTCGTCGCGGACCTCGCCGACCGTGTCGTCGTCATGTACCAGGGCGACATCGTCGAGGAGGCTCCCGTGCAGGAGCTCTTCTCGGCACCGAAGGCCGAGTACACGAAGAAGCTCCTCTCCTCCGTGCCGCACGTGGGCCGCGGGAAGAGCTCTGCCCCGGCGGAGGTCGAGCGCGGCGCGAAACTGCAGCTCGGAGAGCCCGTCGTCGTCGCGAAGGGGCTCGAGATCGAATACCCGGGACGGTTCGGGCGTGCCGGCTTCCGAGCCGTCAAGGGCGTCGACTTCACGATCCACGCGGGCGAGGTGCTCGGACTCGTGGGGGAGTCGGGCTCCGGCAAGACCACCATCGGGCGCGCGATCGCGGGTCTCACCAGGGTGACCGGTGGATCACTGTCGGTGCTCGGGGTGGAGATGAACCGGGTGAAGGACCGCGAGTTCGCTCCCAAGCGGCGCGAGATCGGCTTCGTGTTCCAGGATCCGGCGACGAGCTTCAACCCGTTGCTGACGATCGCTGAGTGCGTCGCGGAACCGTTGATCGTGCACGGTCGCTTCGGTGATGCCCGTGCTGCCCGCGGCCGAGTGGACGAACTGCTCGAGGCGGTCCAGCTGCCGAAGGCCTTCGGTGACCGCTACCCGCACGAATTGTCCGGTGGGCAACGTCAGCGTGCTTCGCTCGCTCGTGCGTTGGCACTGGAGCCGGCCCTGCTGGTCGCCGACGAGCCGACCTCGGCGCTCGACGTCTCGGTGCAGGCACGCGTGCTCGAGTTGTTCGCCGAGCTGCAGAAGGAGTTCGGCTTCGCGTCGCTCTTCATCAGCCACGACCTCGCCGTCGTCGACATCCTCGCCGACCGCATCGTCGTGCTGTACCGCGGCGACATCGTCGAGGAGGGACCAGGGTCCCAGGTGCTCGGAGCACCCACAGACGACTACACCCGTCGTCTGCTCGCCTCACTGCCCGTTCCGGACCCTGCCGAGCAGGCGCTGCGACGAGAGGAACTCCGCCGCCTCCGCGCGTAGGGAGGGGATCCGCACGAGGGCAGGACCGAAGGCGCCTTGGGTTCTAGGGATCAGTGCAACATCCTGATGTTTTGGAGTGTTGATGACGGTTCTGATGGCCCGTGTGGTGCAGCGAGTGTTCTGGTCGAGGATTCGTGACGGAGCGACGTCTGTGGATGCGGCGAAGGCTGCTGGGATTTCGTCTCAGCAGGGTGACGTGTGGTTCCGGAATGCTGGCGGGATGGTGCCATTGTCGTTGTTTCCGCCGTCAGGTCGTTTCTTGAGTATCAGCGAGCGTGAGCAGATCCATGCCGGGATCAGTCAAGGGCGATCGATCCGCGCGATCGCGGCGTCGATCGGGCGCAGCCCGTCGACCGTGTTGCGAGAGCTCCGTCGCAATCTTGATCGTCAGCAGTACCGGTCCCGGTCCAAGCTCGGACGCCCGGTGACCGTCCCGTGGCGGTATTCGCCATCGCTTGCCCAGCGTCGAGCTGATCAGCGGTTGGCTCGTCCGAAGCCCTCGAAACTCGCTCTGAACGATCGGCTGCGTGATGCGGTCCAGGCGGGACTGTTGCGCAAGCTCAGCCCGGAACAGATCATGCGACGATTGCCGTTGGACTTCCCTGACGAGGCGGAGATGCGCGTGTCCCACGAGACGATCTACCAATCGTTGTATGTCCAGGGCCGCGGAGCGCTCAGACGCGAGCTCACGGACTGCTTGCGAACCGGTCGGGCGCTGCGCAAACCAGCCCGACGCGCGACGAGCCGTGGCAAACGCATCCCGGACATGGTCATGATCAGCGAGCGCCCCGCGGAGGTCGAGGACCGGGCAGTCCCGGGTCATTGGGAGGGTGATCTGATCGTCGGTAAGGACAACGGTTCCGCGATCGGGACCCTTGTCGAGCGGAGCACACGGTTCGTGATGCTGCTGCATCTGCCAGATCGACACGGCGCGATCGAGGTTCAGGGAGCGATGATCGAGCAGATGCGCAAACTCCCGCATTTCCTCCGCAAAACCCTCACCTGGGACCAAGGATCCGAGCTCGCCGGCCACCGGAACATCACCGCAGCGCTAGAGATGGGCGTCTATTTCTGCGACCCACACTCGCCTTGGCAGCGAGGGAGCAACGAGAACACGAACGGGCTCCTGCGGCAGTACTTCCCGAAAGGCACCGACCTCTCCGGCTACCACCGCGACTACCTCGACTTCGTCGCCAACGAACTCAACGAACGGCCGCGGAAAACCCTGCACTGGGCAACTCCAAAAGAAGCCCTCGACCAACTACTCTCGAACCCACCAGCCAATGGTGTTGCACTGACCGCCTGAATCCGCCCGAATTTCGGTCCTGCCCTCGCGCTGTTCTCCTGCTGCGGGCTGCAAGAGAGACCTCCCCGCGAGGACTCGCGTCTGGCGGCGTCGGCGGGTCACGGCAGACTGGGGTGGTGCACATCGTCCTCCAGCAGCTCGACGGCGCCCGGGTGCGCGTCGTGCAGCTCGAGGACGCTCCGCTCGCCGACCCTTCTCCGCTCGCCGCCCCCGCTCCGCTCCCCGAGCCTGTCGAGGGGGCCACGGACACCGTCATCCCTCGGGCAGAGCTCCCAGCGTTCGTCCGACGGCAGGAGTCCGGCCCCGTCCAGCCGCGCTGGGTGTGGGACGACACGACGCTCTGGTATCCGGCGCTCCTTGCAGCAGGAGTCCGTGTCGCCCGCTGCGTCGACCTCCGGCTCTGCCACAACATCCTGCGGAACGCGGTGTTCACGGCGGCGTCCGAACTCGCCGCCGCACCGCTCGGCCCCTGGGACGAGGTGCTCGATCCCCGCATCGCGCAGCGCGCCGAAGCCGTCGGCACCCTGTTCGACCTCGACCTCCCCGGCGGCGACCGAGACCCGCTCGCCGAGTTCGCCCTCCAGCGCGCCGCGGTCGACGGCGCGAGCCCGCAGGGCCGCTCCCAACTGGGCCTGCTCCTCGCCGCCGAGTCCGCCGGCGCGCTCATCGCAGCAGAGATGACCTTCGCGGGGCTGCCGTGGGATGCGGCGATGCACGATCGCATCCTCGCCGACGCCCTCGGCCCGCGTGTGCCACCGGGTGTCCGCCCGAGCAAGCTGACCGCCGTCCTCGACGAGGTCATGGCAGCACTCCAGGTGCGTGAGCTGAGCCCTGAGTCGCCCGGCGAACTCCTCAAGGCGTTGCAGCGCGCGGGTATCAACGTCACCTCGACGCGTCAGTGGGAGCTGCAGGAGATCGAGCACCCGGTCATCGAGCCGCTGCTCCGGTACAAGAAGCTGTCCCGCCTGCTCACCGCGAACGGCTGGACCTGGGTGGACACCTGGGTGAAGGACGGCCGTTTCCGCCCCACCTATGTCCCTGGCGGCGTCGTCACCGGTCGGTGGGCGTCCGACGGCGGCGGAGCGCTCCAGCTCCCGCACCAGGTGCGAGGTGCGGTCCTCGCCGATCAGGGGGTGGAGGTTCGTCGTCGCCGATGCAGCACAGCTCGAGCCCCGCATCCTCACGGCGTTGTCGGGCGATCGGGCCATGGCCGACGCCGGTCGTGGGGTCGACCTCTACCAGGGCATGGTCGACGTCGGTGCTGTCGACACCCGCCCGCACGCGAAGGTCGCGATGCTCGGGGCGATGTACGGCTCGACGACGGGTGAGAGCGGACGACTCCTGCCGCGACTGGCGAAAGCGTTCCCGCAAGCGATCGGCTTCGTCGAGACGGCGGCGCGGGCGGGGGAGCGCGGCGAGCGGGTCACGACGCGGCTCGGCCGCAGCTCGCCGCTACCCGGAGCCGACTGGCGCGAGGTGCAGTCGGCGGCCTCGATGGAGGGCGCGAACGCCGCCGCGACGCAGCGGGCCCGCATGGAGGCGCGCAGTTGGGGGCGGTTCACGCGCAACTTCGTCGTGCAGGGGACGGCTGCCGAGTGGGCGCTGTGCTGGATGGCCGGCCTGCGGACGCGGCTGCAGGCGCTCGCCGCGCGGGAATCCGGCACCGGCGCCGATCTCACCTCCTCGGCACACCTCGTGTTCTTCCTGCACGACGAGATCGTCGTGCACTGTCCACTGGTGCAGACCGACGAGGTCGTCGCGCTCGTCCGCGAAGCGGCGGCGGAGGCTGGTCGTCTCATCTTCGGGAACGCCCCCGTCGAGTTCCCGGTGACGACGGCCGTCGTCACGTCCTACGCCGACGCGAAGTAGTCCATTCGTCGACGATCGTTGACGCTGCCGCAACATCCCGTGCGATGAACTCGAAGTCCATCGACCCCGGGAGGCACCATGTCCGTCCAACAACTCCGCCGATTCCACGCACCGCGCCCGCTGCAGGGCGCCACCATGCTGATCGGCCGGTGTCTCACCGCCATCAGTTGCATCTCCGGCTGGATCGTCGTCGTGCTCGCCGTGTTCGGAGTCGCCGTGACGGCGCTCGCCGCGAGCACGGGCGTTGCGGCCCTCCTGCTTGCGACCTTCCTCGCGCCGGACTGAGGTGTGCACCAGAGCCGAGTACGCCCGAGGATTCGGGCGAACCGGCAGCCGGACCGGCCGGTTCAGCTGGGCCGGAGGGTGACCGAGTGGATGGTCGCCTCCTCGATCCGTTCGGGGATGGGCGTCACGCCGATACCGGGCCCCGTGGGGATCGCGATCATGCCGGCGTCCAGCACGAACGGCTCGGTCAGGTCCTCGGCATAGAAGCGTCCTGACGCGGAGATGTCTCCGGGCAACGTGAATCCCGGCATCCCAGCGAGTGCCGCGTTCGCGGCGCGTCCGATGCCGGTCTCGAGCATGCCGCCGCACCACACGGCGACACCATTGGCTCGGGCGATGTCGTGGATCCGCTTCGCTTCCAGGTAGCCGCCCACCCGCCCGGGTTTGATGTTGATGATGGCGGCGGCACCCCATGCGATCGCGTCGGCCGCGCGCTCCGCCGACACGATCGACTCGTCGAGGCACATCGGCGTGGTCATCAACGTCGCCAGCTGCGCATGCTGACGAGATCGTCCTCGGCGAGCGGCTGCTCGATGAGCAGGAGGTCGAAGGCGTCGAGGCGTCGGAGCAGTGGTGCATCGGCGAGGGTGTACGCCGCATTGGCGTCGACCTGCAATGCCACATCCCCGAACTTCTCACGGACGGCGCGCACGGGATCGACATCCCAGCCTGGCCGGATCTTCAACTTGATCCGCGCGTAACCCTCGTCGAGGTACCCGCCGACCGTGTCGAGGAGTTCCGGGATGGAGTCCTGGATACCGACCGAGACGCCCGACGGCACCCGGTCGACGGTGGCGCCGAAGGAGTCCGCGAAGGACCGGCCGCTCGCCCGGAGCTGGGCATCGAGCACCGCCATCTCCAGGGCCGCCTTCGCCATCCGCTGTCCCACGATGTGCCGCAGAACGTGTCCGACGCGCTCGGCGGTGATGTCGCCGCCTGCCGCCTGGTGCGCGAACAGCAGCGGTACGAGGTACCGCTCGAGCATGGCGCGCGCGCCCTCCAGGTACTCCTCCGAGTACACCGGGTCCGTCAGTGCGACGCACTCGCCCCAGCCGACGGTGTGGACGCCGTCCTCGAGCGCCGTGACCTTCACGAGGAGCGGGGTGCGCTCCGTCTGCGTGCTGAAGGAGGTCGTGAACGGGCTCACCAGGGGGAGACGGACGGTGATGAGTTCGACGTCAACGATGTGCATGGGTGGTCCTCTCCGCGCGGTAGAACCCGCGGCGGTCGAAATCGGTGAGCTGCCAGCCGTCGGCGAGCAGCCCGGTGGTGACGGAGCGGAGCGCATCGCGCCACGAACGGGCGGTCGCAGCGTCCGTGGTGCGCATGGCCTCGATGTCGTCCGGGAGGTCGATCCGGACGGTGTCGACACCGTCCTCGAGCGGGCGCCCGAGGATCGGCCCCTGCGGCCCGCGGATCAGCAGTGCGACGGTCGGCCGTTCCGTCGGGGCCGGCCGCGCGAGCGGTGATGCGAGATCCCATTCGAGCAGCATGCGGTCGCTCGGCTGGCCGAGGTTCAGGTCGTCCAGCATCGGCCCGTAGAAGTCCGGTAGGTATTCGACGGCGCGGCCGCCGAGCTTCCGGAGGTTGAAGTAGGCGTTCCGAGCGACGAGCGGGTCGAAGGTCCAGGTCATGGTGACGACGGAACGCTCGAGGCACCAGGCGCGCTGGTGGAACTTCAATGCCGCGCCGATCCCGTGCCCGGAGTGCGCACGGAGGACCCCGGTGATGTGCGAGTGCATGGCCCGGGCCATCGGCGGGTGGAAGAACCCCACCGACGCCGCGACGAGGCTCCCGTCGATGAAGGCGCCGGCGACGTAGCTCCCGGAGTGCACCATGGCGACCAGCATGCTCGGATCGAGCCTGGAGTGCTTCGCCTCCATGCCCCACACATCCGCCAGGAGGGCGGCCGCCGCAGCCATCTCCCCGGGCGTGCCCAGCAGGCGGACGACGACACCGCTCTGTTCGGCGGCGTGCGCGGCCGTCGCGTGCGCCTCCGCGAGGACGGATTCACCTGAGGCGGTCCGGGAGTGCACCGTCGTGGAGTGGGCGGTCATACCTCGACCTCGTCACGCGCTTCTCGAGGAAGGAACCGCAGACCGACGTACGCGCCCCCGCGGTGCGGCCGCACCTGCGCCCAACCCGCGCTGCCGGGCGCGCGCATGACCCACACGCCGGGGAGCGAGGACGGCAGGAGTTTCACGACGTTCGCGGGCGTGGGCGTCGGGTCGGTCGTCGACTCCTCAGCCGTCGACTCCTCAGATGCGTCCCCGTCCGCAGCTCCGGACCGCGGCTCGGAGGTGCCCCCGTCAGCGTTCGGCAGGGCGACGGCGCTCGCCGTGTCGGCCGATGCCGCGGCGGCCTCCGGTTCGGGCTCGTCCGGCAGGACCTTGACGCGCTCTGTCACGACCATCTCCAGGTGCTCCTCGGTCGCACGGATCTCGATGCCGATCCCGCTCGTGCCGAAGGTGCCGAGAGCTGCCTCGGCCGGGACCTCGTCCCGATCGATCGGGCTGGCTCCAGCGGGAGCGTGCAGGCCGGCGACGGTCGATGCGGCGCTCTCGAAGAGGTCGTGGTACAGCCCGTCCGGCCGTCCGCCGGTGGTCAGCAGCGCGATCGCCAGCTGTTGCTCCGGGAACACCCGCAGGTAGGCGCGCTGACCGATCGTCCCGCCGTCGTGCCCGTAGACCGACGCCCCGGACCACTCCTCGAGGAACCAGCCGAGCCCCCAGCCCGTCAGCGACGGATAGATGTCGGTCAGGTCGATCTGCTCCCGCTGCATCAGGACGGCTGATTCGCGGGAGAGGATGCGTGTCCCGTCCGCTGTCTCGCCCAGACGGAGTCCGAGCTCTGCGAAGGTGAGCAGGTCGCCGATGCTTGCGACGATGTTGCCGGCCGCTCCCATCGATCGGGTGATCGGCCAGACCGGAGCCGGGGCGCCGTCTGGGCGGTGGCCGGCGGCGGCAGCGAACCGGGGGACGTCTTCCAGGAGGGTCACGGTGTGTTCGAGGCCGAGCGGCTGGATGAGTCGTTCGCGCAGGATCGCGTCGTACTGCCCGTCCCGGAGCACCTCGACGATCCGACCGAGGATGACGAAGCCGGAGTTGCAGTACGAGAAGCCGTCATCGAGGGGGTGGACCTGCTGTGCGGTCTTCAGCGTCGCGACGTACAGCTCGATGCAGTCGTCCCCGCGGCCCGTGTTGGTGAACAGGTCGCCGTCGATGCCGCTCCGATGCGAGAGCAGGGAGCGGATCGTGACCTTCGCCGCGGTCTCCTCGTCGCCGAGTGCGAAGTCCGGCAGCACGGACCGGACGGTGTCCTCCAGGCGGAGGAGCCCGTCGTCGACGAGCTGCATGATGAGCGTTGTGGTCCAGACCTTGGTGATGGAGCCGATCTGGAAGAGGGCGTCCACGCTCGCGGGAGCGCCCGTCGCGGCGTTGAGCACACCGGAGGCGACCGTCGTGCGTGTGAGGGGGTGCCCGTCCGCGGTCAGCTCCACGATCCCGAACTGCGCTCCGGTGACGCCGTAGCGATCGCGGAGCACGTCCAGCTCGGCTTGCCATGCTGCGGTGTCGAGCGCGGCGCGGGCAGAGCCTGAGGATCGGGCCGGCACCGCGGGCGTGTAGCGCTGGACCCAGTCGATGACCCGACGGTTGTAGTCCATCCGCTGGCGCAGCGATCCCGTGACGACGAACGCGTGGGTGGCTCCCGGATAGGCGACGAGGCGCACCGGTACCTCCTGCGAACGCAGGGCCGAGAACCACTGCTCCGCCTGGTTGAGCGGGCAGCGCTGATCCTCGGCACCGTGCAGGATCAGTGTCGGCGTCGTGACGTTCCCGACCGAGCTGATCGGTGAGGCGGCGAGGAACCGCTCCGCGTCGTCCACGACCGTGCCACCGACGGAGATCTTCGCGAGGTATCCTCCGGCGTCGGAGGCGCCCGCCACCGCCGTGAAGTCGCAGACCAGACCGCCGGCGACGGCCGAGGCGAACCGGTCGCTGTGCGCTGTCAGGTGTGCGGTGTTGAATCCGCCGTAGCTGTAGCCGGTGACCGCGAGGCGATCGGCGTCGACGAGGCCCTCGGCGATCAACGCGTCGAGCGGCTCGTGGAAGTCGGGTCCGTCGGCGGTGCCCCAACCGCCGATGACGGCGCGCATGAACTCCTCCCCGTAGCCGTCCGAACCGCGCGGGTTCAGCGTGAGGATCCGCCAGCCGGCCGCGGCGAGCACCTGGTGGTACAGGTGGGCGCTGTCTGCGACTCCGGTCCAGGAGTTGTGGGGTCCGCCGTGGATGTCGAGGAGGAGGGGTGCGGGACCCTCGGTGTCGGGTGACGACAGGAGCCAGCCGTGGACCGTGCTGCCGTCGGAGATCGGGAACTGTCGCTGTTCGGCAGCGAGCACCGTGATGTCGGGCAGTGCGTCGGCCGTCAGCGATGTGAGGACCGTCACCTCGGCGGTGTCCAGGTCGACGACCGCGACCTCGCCGAAGCTCGTTTGCGAGGTGATCACGACGGCGGCGCTTCGTGCGTCACGGGCGACGGACAGCGCCGAGACGACCTCGTCCTCGTTCGCGATGATCGGGCGGCGGCCGCTGCCGTCTGCGCCGATCGCGTGCAGGTGGGTCCAGCCGCGCTCGCGGACGCAGAAGACGACCTCCGCGGTTCCGTCGCCTCGGTGGCTGAGTCCCGGACGACCGCCCGGGTAACCGGGGCCGCCGAGCATGACGTTCCGGTCGAGTTCCGCCGTGAGCGCGACGTCTGGCTCATCGGGGTCGTCGCCGAGACGGATGAGGTCGGAGTTCCCCACTCGGAGTTCGCCCGAACCGACCGCGACCAGGGCGTCGTCGTCGAGGCGCAGGAGGGGTCCGCCGATGAAGGTCGCCGAACCGACGAGGGTCGGCGCGATGATCGGGTCGTCGACGACGATGCGATACGCGCGGGAGACATTGTTCAGATCGCCGTCGGGTTCGAGGTCTGCGGTGAAGGCGAGGCCGGTCCCGTCGGTGGACCAAGCGGGTTCGCCGGCGTTCCAGTCGCCGTCGGTGAGACGACGCACGGGCTGCCCGCCGTCCGAGTCGACGACGAAGAGGTGCATGCGCTTGTCGCCCAACCAGCCGACGCCGTCCACCTTGTAGCCGAGTCGATCGGTGACGATCGGCGCATCGGGGTCGGCTCCCGTCGATCGGGTGACCGGGGCCGTGAAGGCGATTCGCGTGCCGTCGGGGCTCCAAGCGGCGGCTCCGGCACCGAGCGGAAGCGCGGACGCCGAGGTCAGGCGCACGGGTTCGCCGCCATCGAGGTCGAGGCGGTGCAGCTGAGGTGCACCGTCGATGACCCGGAGGAATCCGAGCGAGCGGCCGTCGGGGGAGAACCGCGGGCTGCTGTCGCCGGGACCGGTCGTCATCCGCCGAGCGGGGCTGCCGGCGCGGACGCTCCAGAGTGACGTCGTCGTCTTCCCGTCCTGCACCTCCGAGCGGGTGAACACCACGAGCTCGCCGTCCGGCGAGATGGCGGTGTCCGTCGGTGTCACGAGTCGTGCGAGATCGTCGATGGTGAGTGAGCGGGTCATGCGTTGCTTCCTTCCGAGGTGAACAGCGGGACGCCGAGGCGAGGTACTGCGCCGATGAGTTCGCGGGTGTAGTCGTGTGCGGGGTGGTCGAGGACATCGAGGACGGGGCCGTGCTCGACGATGCGACCCTCGCTCATGACGGCGACCTCGTCGCAGAGCTGCCGCACGACGGCGAGGTTGTGGCTGATGAAGAGGACGGTCAGTGAGAGCCGTTCGCGGATCTCGGACAGGAGGTTGAGGACGGAACCCTGCACCGACACGTCGAGCGCTGAGGTGATCTCGTCGGCGAGCAGGACGTCGGGTTCCGCAGCCAGGGCTCGCGCGATCGCGACCCGTTGCCGCTGGCCGCCGGACAGGCCACCCGGTAACGAGGTCGCACGGTCGGGATCGAGGTGGACGAGCCGCAGGAGTTCCGCTGTGCGCTCCGTGCGCTGCGCGACCGTGGTGCGACGGTTCGACGATCCCTCGCGTCGCGAACGACGATCGGTGACCTCGAGGGCCTCGCCGATCGAGGCACCGATCGTCATCCGCGGATCGAGGCACGAGTAGGGGTCCTGGAACACCATCTGGATGCGTTGGCGACGGACCGCGTTCCTCCCGCGGGCGTGCGCCACGTCGACGCCGTCGAGGAGGATCCGGCCGTCGCTCGGTTCGTGCAGCCCGACGGCCGCCCTGGCGATGGTCGACTTGCCCGAGCCGGATTCGCCGACGAGACCCACCATCGCCCCGGACGGGATGAAGAGGTCGACCTCGGAGACGGCCTGGACCGCCGTCCTCCCCGATCCGAATCGGACATCGAGGCCCTGGAACTCGAGGCTGCTCATGCGTTCACTCCCTGTGCTTCCGACGCGACGTGGGTTCGGGGTCCGTCCGTCTGGAATTCGGTCCCCTCCGGGATCGTGGCGAACGGGGTGCCCGGCTCGGCGTCGAAGTGGGGCACGGCTTCCAGGAGTGCCCGCGTGTACGGGTGCTGTGCTTCGCCGGCCACGAGCGCGTCGACGCTGAGGTCCTCCACCATGCGGCCGCGGTACATGACCATGACCCGCGTGCAGAGCCCGGTGACCACGGCGATGTCGTGTGAGACGAGGAGGACGGCGGCGCCGGTCTCGCGGTTCACGGCGTGCAGCAGGCTGAGCACCTCGCGTTGGACGGTCACATCGAGTGCGGTGGTCGGTTCGTCGGCGATGATGAGTGCCGGTTCGCCCATGAGGCCCATGGCGATCATCGCCCGTTGCCGCATACCGCCGGAGAACTCGTGCGGGTACTGCTTGGCGCGTCGCTCAGGGTCGGGGATGCGGACGTCGGCGAGGCGGCCGATTGCCCGTTCGTTCGCCTCACGGCGTCCGAGCCCCTCATGCAGGAGACCGATCTCCGCGACCTG
Source organism: Plantibacter sp. RU18 (assembly GCF_050613355.1). Lineage (NCBI taxonomy): Bacteria > Bacillati > Actinomycetota > Actinomycetes > Micrococcales > Microbacteriaceae > Plantibacter > Plantibacter sp. RU18. The sequence goes on along the minus strand of NZ_CP159618.1, from coordinate 4,575,377 downwards.
CGGCCCGATCCGAAGCGCGGGGTTGAGCGAGGTCGACGGGTCCTGGAACACCATCGCCAGGCGTGTGCCCAACTGCTTCGCGAGCGCACGGGTGGACGCCCGACCGGGGACCGTGCCCTGGCGGGTGAGTTCAGTGCCGTCGAAACGCACTCGACCTGCCGTGACGAGGAGCGGATCCTCGAGGAGTGCTGCGACGGCCAGGCAGGTGAGGGACTTGCCGGAGCCGGACTCGCCGACGAGTCCGACGATCTCGCCCGGGGCGATGTCGAAGTCGACACCGGCGACGGGCTGCCGTCCAGCCGTCGCCTGCCGGGGCCGCGACGCGCAGGTCACGCACGCTCAGCACAGCGTCGATCGCCGCTTCGGGGCGTTCGGCCGCGGTCGTCCCGGCGCCTGGACGCGGTGCGCTCGACCGCTGCCGCCTGCTCCCGAGCGAGTCGATGCCGAACGCCCGTGAGAGGGTTTCGCCGAGGAGGGTGAAGACCACTCCCGCGAAGATGACCGCAGCGCCGGGTGCGAGTGCCGTCGCCGGGTTCACGTAGATCTTCGCGAGTCCTTCATTGAGCATCCGGCCCCAGTCCGTCTCCGGCGCCTGCACCCCGAGCCCGAGGAAGGACAGTCCGGCGAACGCGATGAGCGAGCCGCCCGCGCCGATGCTGGCGTTGACGATGAGGGGTTCGCGGACGTTCGGCAGGATATGTCGGACCAGGATGCGCCACCGCGGCACGCCCAGGATGCGCGCTGCCGACACGAAGTCCCGTCCGGCGATGCTTGCCGACATGGTCTGCGCGAGGCGGGCGAAGAAGGGGATCATCGCGAAGCCGATCGCGAGCACCGCGCCGAGCGAGCTCGCTCCGACGGAGATCGACAGCACGATGGCGAGGAGCAGCGACGGGAAGGCCAGAGCGATCCCGGTGCCGCTCACGATGAATGCGGCGGCCGGTCGGGGGAGGACGGACGGCAGGAAGCCGACGACGATACCGAGGGTGACGCCGATCGCGGTGGCGGCCAGTGCCATGACAACCGAGAGTCGTGTCGCGGTCATCACCCGGGCGAACACGTCGCGCCCGGCCGCATCGGTACCGAACGGGTGCGCTGCGCTCGGCTTCGCGGACAACTGAGTGACGTCCGTCACCGTCGACTGCGCACCCCAGATGACGGGGCCGAGGATCGTCGCCGCGATGAGGATCGCGAGGCCGATGATGGTGGCGACACCGAGGGGCGACCGCAGCACTCGCGACAACCGGCTGGCGTCCGGGCGTGTGGCGAGCGGCGGCCGGGCCGTGGTCGATGCTGCCGGCCGGCCGATGAGGGGTCGGGGATCGTCTGTATGGTCGGTCGACTGCATGGTCGCCATGTCAGTTCTCCTTCAGTGCGCTGCGGGGGTCGAGCAGGACGAGGACGATGTCGACGAGGAGGGTGACGAGCAGCACGATGAGTCCGTAGAGGATGATGACGCCCTGGGCCACGGGGTAGTCCTTGTCCCGGATCGAGTTGACGATCGTGAGGCCGAGGCCCGGCCAGGAGAAGATCGTCTCCACGAGCACCGTGCCGGCGATCAGGCCGCCGAGTACGAGCCCACCGATCGTGAGCGCCGAGGTGAGCAGGTTGGGGAGCGCATGCCGCAGGTAGACACGCCATGCCGGCATCCGCTTCGCTCGCGCCGTCCGGATGTAGTCCTGGTCGAGCACGGTGAGTGCCTCGGCACGGACGATGCGTGACATGGCGGCGATGCTGCCGATCGACAGCGCAGCCACCGGGAGGAGGTACGACTCCGGCCCGGTCCGGCCGGCGACCGGCAGCAGGTGGAGCTGGACGGCGAACACGTAGATGAGCCCGACACCGACGAGGAACTCCGGTACGACGGCGAAGAAGCCGCTCACCGAGGTGTAGCCGAGCTCCAGGCCGCGACGTCGGCCGCCGCGGGTGAGTGCGGCGGCGGCGAGGCCGATCGGGATCGCGAACAGGAGCATCGTCGCGAGGGCGAGGAGCGCCAGTTCGAGTGTCGCCGGGAGGCGCTGGGTGATGATCTGCGACACGGGGATCTGGAGCGAGAACGACTCGCCCAGATCACCCGTGAACAGGCCCTGCCAGAAGCGGAGGTACTGCTCCCACAACGGCAGGTTCAATCCGAGCGCCTCCCGACGGGCCTCCACCACGGCGGGCGAGGCGTTGATGCCGAGTGTATTGCGGATCGGGTCGCCCGGGACCAGGCGGATCATGAAGAAGGACACGGTGACCAGCACCACGACGGAGATCGCGAGTCGACCGAGTCTCCGGAGGAGGAACGCACTCCAGGTCCCGCGAGCGCGATCCGGGCGTCGCTGACGCGACCCCTTGAGGGCGCCGCCTCCGGTCGTCGATGCGAGCTGTTGCTGCGTCATGATGCGGACCGCTACTTCAGCACACGGATCGCGGCACCGGGGATGAGCCCACCGGACGGATCGATGACCGTTGTGGCACCGTTGAAGTACATGTGGCTCGCCGTGATCGAGATCGGGATGATGTCGGCCGAGGCGAAGAGCTCCCGTTCGGCCGCCTCCCAGCTCGCACACGATTCGTCGCCGGGGAGAGCGGCGGCCTCCGTGGCGAGCTCGGAGTACGCGGGGTTGTCCACGGAGGCGAAGTTGATGCCGTCGGGAGGGGTGGGCCCGGACAGGTACGGCGGGAGGATGCTCGGTGTGTTGGTCTGGATGGTGAGGCCGAGGACGACGCTCCACGAACTCGGATCGGCGGCGGAGAAGGTGTTCGAGAGCAGGGCGTTCCGGTCGCCGCCGACGAGCTTCACGGTGACGCCGAGATCCTCCCAGAGGCCCGCGAGGTACTCGGCTCCGGCGCTCTGCGCGTCGATCGAGTTGATGTAGACGACACTGATGGCGAGGGGTGTGCCGTTGCGCTCGAGGGTGCCGTCCGAGTTCTTCGTCCATCCGGCCTCGGCGAGGGTCTTGGCAGCCGCCTTGGCGTCGAAGCCGGGAACGGCACCGTCGACGCTGTCGTACGTGCACATGAGGGGCTCGGGCGCGAGGAGCGATGTCGCGCGGACGCCCTTCTCCGCGGTGTTGATCGTCGTGTAGGTGTCCAGATCGGCGGCCTGGATCAGCGCCTGACGGACAGCGACGTCGGCTGTCGGGAGGCCCTCGTACTGGTTGAACATGATCTCGCCCGACATGGCGGAGTAGGAGCGTGAATCGAGCGACGCACCGATCACCCGCTCCTCGTCCGCGCCCGTCACCGGTGCTGCGTTCAGCTCGCCGGAGAGGAGGAGGTTCGCTGCCGTGCTCGGGTCCGTCACGACCTTGATCGTCACGGTCTTCGGCACGCCCGCCGCAGCGGTCGTGAGGCCGTCGGGGCCCCAGGTGTAGTCGTCGCGACGCTCGAGCGTGATGTGGTCGTTCGGCACCACTTCGGTGATGGTGAACGGGCCCGTGCCGACGCTGGCTGCGCTCGCAGACTTCGGGTCGTCGAGCGCCGCCGGACAGGCGAGCGCCGCCGAGCCGACGATCTTCAGGAGGAACGGGGACGGCCCCTCGGTGGTGACGGTCAGCACGTTGCCCTCGGCTGTGGCGACGGCCCCTGCGGGGATGATCGTCCCCATGAGCGGCGAGCCGTTGGCCGGATCGCTGATCCACGAGAAGTTGTCCGCGGCGACCTGCGCGGTGAACGGTGTTCCGTCGGAGCAGGTGACGCCCTCGCGGAGCGTATACGAGACGCGGTCGGAACCGTCCTCCCAGCTTTCGGCGAGGTAGGGCTTCGGTTCGCCCGTCGCCGGGTCCACGAAGAGGAGCGAGTCGTAGGCGTAGGCCCCGACGAACTGGGCGGAGACGAGGTTGGTGACGAGCGGGTTCAGGTCACCGGGGTCCTGCGAGATCATCGTGGTGAACGTGCCGTCCTCAGCGAAATCCGCTGCGGAGGATCCCCCGGGTGATGCGGCGCTGCAGGAGACGAGGGCGAGCGTGCCGGCGGCGGCGAGGACCGCGGTGGCGAGGGCGCGTGCTGTCATTCGATCGGCCTTCTGTTCGATGTGCGGGCGGCGGATGGGTGGAGCGTCACCGGTTGTTCAACCTTGCGCCCTGCATCCTCGCCGGACATCGTGCGATCGAACGAGAAACAAACCTCCCCTCGTCGGATCGAACAGCCCGCCACTGCCTCAGCCGAGGAGGCGGAGCTGCAGCATCAGCCCGAACCTCGCGTCCGCATCATCGAGGTCGACGCCCGCGATCTCCGACAGTCGGCTCAAGCGGTAGCGGAACGTGTTCGTGTGCACGTGCATGGTCTGCGATGCCGAACGGACGTCCCCGAAGTGGTCCAGCCAGGCGCCGAGGGTCGCGACGAACTCAGTGCCGTGCTGGGCGTCGTACGCACGCAGGACCGCGAGCGGCCCGGTCGCGACGATGCCGTCGACCGCCAGCGAATCGGAGATCCGGAGCATCAACCAGTCGACCTGCACCTCGTCCGCCGTCGCCACCTGGTCGTCGGCGACAGCCCGACTGCGGAGCACCCGCAGGGCGCCGTCGGCCTCGGCCTTCGACTCCGTGAGCTGCGACACGCTCGCGACGACGTTCCCGACCCCGGCGTAGAACCGGCTCGGTGCGTCCATTCGCGAGACGAACTCGCGCGCCAGCTGTACCGTCTCGGACTGCGCGCGCTCATCGGCAGCCCGAAGCGGGACGACGGCGTAGATGACGCCGCCCAGCAGTGCCGCGATGGCGCGCGGATAGATTGGCTGCAGGTACATGTTCAGCGTGCTCGTCACGCGTTGCAGCTCGGCCTCCGACTTCGCCTCGTCGCCCGCCCCCCGATCCCCCGGGCCGAGGGCGATGACGCACGCGGCGTCGGAGGCGATGTCGAGTTGCGTCGCCGCTTCACGGGCACGGATCCCACCGTCGAGCAACATGCTGACGAGTCCCAGCCGCAACCGCGCCGACGCGTCGAACGCCACGCGCGCTCGCAGCATCGTGAGCGCGACGACCCTGGCCGCCTCGACCATCCCCTGCGCACGCTGCGGAGTGAGCGGCTCCTCCACGACCGCCCAGATCGACCCGAGGACTTCTTCGCCAGCCTTCACGCGCATCGCGACCCGGGGGAGGCTTCCGCTGACGACCGACTTCACGAAGACCGGTGTCGGCGAGGTGTAGATCTGGCGGAACACGCCCTGGGCGCGGTGCATGTCGCCGTACACCTCGGGTACCTGGAGGCCGAGGATCGTCTGCCGACGCGGTTCGTCGGTGCCGGCCTGATCTGCGGAGAACGCCAGCACGCGCGACGAGAGGTTCTCGATCGTCACCGGTGCCTGGAGGAGGGCTGCGACGGCGTCGGCCAGTTCGAACAGTTCCGCGGCCGCGTCGGTGCCCGAACCCACGATGCCGTTCTCCGTGCCCTCCGGGCTGAGCGTGGAGGTCAGCATCGTCGCCACCTGGATCCATGACGCGCCGCGGATCAGCCCGAGGAGCACCATGTTGCCTTCGGAGATCGCCTCGGCGACCTCCCGGCTCGTCGGTACGGGCTCGCGCACGACGAGCGCGACCGCCCCGTCGGCGGCCAGGGCGCGGATCTGCGCCGCGATCTGCGTCGGACCGGCGAGGCCGACGCCGAGCACGATCGTGCCATTCATGATCGTCGGCGGATCGAGCGGGTCGAAGAGGACGACCGACGACACCTGGGTGCTGGCGTCGAGGTGGCCGGCCTCCAGCGAGAGCAGCGTGGATCCGAGGCGGTCGAACAACCGCCCGAGGGTCGCCGCGGCACTGAGTGGGGCGGTCTCGCGTTGCTCGTTCATCTGGCTCGTTTCTGCTCGATCGCACAGCTTGGGTGCCACAGTGTTGGACTCTTGGACGAACAGCCCTCGTTGCTGGACGAAGATACTGGGTGGATGACGATCACTCAAGACTCCGGTCCGGTCATCGAGGCACCGATCAGGTCGGTGCTCCAACCGCTCGGCATCCGCGGGTACGTGCACGCCGTCGACATCGATTCCGGCGTCGAGGTCGGGCTCGACGCGGACACCGACGTCGTCACGGCGAGCGTGTTCAAGTTGCCCGTCCTCGTGGAACTCGCACGGCAGTACGAGACCGGCGCACTCGATCCCGGTCAGCGGATCCGCGTCGGAGCCGACGAACGCAGGACCGATGGGCCGACCGGCCTCTCGATCCTCCTCGACGACGTCGAGCTGTCGCTCCGTGACCTCTCCGTCCTGATGATGTCGGTGAGTGACAACCGCGCCACCGACCTCATCGCCGACCTCGTCGGACTGGACGCGGTCAATGCGACGATGCGCAGCTTCGGTCTGCAGCGCACCGTCGTCCCGGTGGACTGCGACGCGCTGTTCCGCATGATGGCCGAGGACCTCGGTGAATCGCTCGCGGAGCTGGAGGGACGTCTCCAGGCCGGTGCGCTCACCGCCGCCGACCTGGCGCTGCTGCAGTCCTCCCGTGTCTCGAACCCGGAGTCGAACGACCGGACGACGCCCCGCGAGATCACCGCGTTGCTGGCGGCGGTCTGGCGCGATGAGGTGATCGGCGCGACTGCGGCGGCTGAGGTGCGCCGCGTGCTCGGTCTGCAGGCATGGTCGCACCGACTCGTCGCGGGCTTCCCCGACTCCCGCGTCAAAGTCAGCGGCAAGACGGGAACGCTCTTCTTCATCCGCAACGAGGCGGGCGTCGTCGAGTACCCGGACGGCGGGCGGTACGCCGTCGGGGTCTTCCTGCGGGAGTCCAGTCTCGAACTGCGTCACCCCGACGCCGACCGCGCGATCGGCACGGTGGCGCGTATCGCCGTCGATGCGCTGCGTTCGGGTCAGGGGCTGCAGGCATGAGCCCCACCAAGGTGTACATGTCGGTCGACATGGAGGGGATCGCGGGGATCGCGACCTTCGACCAGGTGGTCCGCGGCGGGCACGGCTATCCGCGCTCGCAGGAGCTCATGACGCTCGAGACCAACGCGGCGATCGCCGGTGCGTTCGCCGGTGGGGCCACAGAGGTTGTCGTCAACGACTCGCACGGCACGATGGACAACCTCCTGCACGAACTGCTCGACCCCCGCGCCCGTCTCGTCTTCGGGAGCCCGAAGCTGCAGTGCATGGCGGAGGGACTCACCGCCGATTGCGACGTCGCGCTCTTCGTCGGGTATCACGCTCCCGCCGGCGGCCCGGGCGTCCTCGCGCACACCTTCTCCAGTCACTTCACGGGCGTGCGCATCAACGGCGTCCCGGTCTCGGAAGCGGAGGTCAACGCGCTCTACGCGGCGTCCCTCGGTGTGCCGGTCGGTCTCGTGACGGGCGATGACGTCATCTGCGCGCTCGCGGCCGAGCGGATCCCCGGTGTCGCGGTGGCGGAGGTGAAGGTCGCGCACGGCTTCGCTGCGGCGAACACGCTCGCACCGTCGGTCGCCCGGGATCTCGTCCGGGACGCTGCGGAACGAGCGGTGCGCGGGCATGCGTCCCTCCCGCGGCCCCAGCTGCCGGGCGAGCTCGTCCTCGAGGTCGATCTGCCACTGACCATCGCCGCTGAGATGGCGAGAGGGATCCCGGGCGTCGAGCGGGTCGGCGATCGCACCGTCCGCAGGACGCTCAGCACGACCGATGAGGTCATCGGCATCATCACCGTCTACTACCAGCTCGCGGCAGCTGCGGTCGCGGCGCGGCAGGCGCTCATCTCCCGGATCTGATCCGCGGCGCAGCGTCCGCCGCTCAGGCGGTGGCCGCTCCGCCGACGGATGGCGTCACGCCGAGCAACTCCTCCACGAGCAGGGCGAGCAGTGCCGTGCGCGGGCCGATCATCGACACGAGCGCGTGCTCGTCGTCCGCGTGCGCGCCACCGCCGACCGCTCCGAGGCCGTCGAGCGTCGGTACGCCGATCCCGGCGGTGAAGTTGCCGTCGGAGCCGCCTCCTACCTCGACGCCGCGGAGCAGGCCGAGCCCGTGCGCGGCGGCGATGGACCTGGCTTGTTCGAAGAGGGCGGCCGACGCGCTGTGCTCGAGCGGCGGGCGGTTCGGTCCGCCGGTCACCTCGATCACCGCACCGTCGAGGGAGGGGGAGGAGCGCGCGCATCGCCGCATCCACGCGCTCCTGCTCCGCGATGCTGGTCGCACGGGCGTCGACAGCGAGGACGGCGGATGCGGGAACCGTGTTCCTCGTGGTGCCGGCTTGCGAGGCCGTCGGGACGACCGTGGTGCCGATCGCGTCGTCACCGAGGGTCCCGATCGTGAGCACCTGACGAGCAAGCTCGACGCCGGCGTTGATCCCGAGGTGTGGTTCGAGGCCAGCGTGTGCCGCGCGACCGGTGATGTGGACCTCGTAGTTCGAGACGCCCTTCCGGCCCGTCTTGAGCGCGCCGCCGTCTCCGGACGCCTCGAGGACGAGCGCTGCAACGCACCCCGTCGCCTCCGTCTCGATGAGTTCCCGGGAATCGGGCGAGCCGAGCTCCTCGTCACCCGTGACCAGGAGGCACACGCCGTCGAGGGCCGCGTCCCCTCCGCTATCGCGCAGCGCTGCCATCGCGTGGACCGCCTGCGCCAGCCCGAGTTTCATGTCGAAGCAGCCGGGCCCGCGGATCACGTCCTCGACGATCGAGAACGGGTGTTCGTCCAGCGAGCCGATCGGCCAGACCGTGTCATGGTGCGCGAGCAGGAGGACCCGTGGCTTGCCGAATCGCAGTCGCAGGTGGGTGCAGCCGTTCACGACGATCGTCTCCGGCGGGCGTCCGAGGCGCCGATCGAGGAGTTCGGCGACCACTGCGGCACTCGTGGCGACCGCCCGGTGATCGTCCGAGGGCGACTCCGTGAGGATCAGCTGCTCGAGGTCCTGGAGCAGTTCGGGCACCCGGGCTGTGCACCGGTCGACGACATCGGCTGCTGGACTGGTGGCGGGGAGGGTCATCGGAGTCCTGTCTCGGCGTCGGGTGCGGAACCGCACCGTCGTCTCAGTCGACCATGCTCCCGGGATCGGCGCCTGGTCCGTTCGTCTGAATCCCGGCCGGTTCGTTGGTGCTCTCGGACCGTCGCTCCGGCGTTCGTCGCTGCGCGTCGGCGAGCGATCGCCCGGCGGCGTGGACGAGCGTCTCGAGCGGCCCGCGTCGACGGGTGAGGGCGATGAGCCATCCGAGCAGGAGCGCCCCAGCGATGTGGAGGAGCCAGAGTTCCGGGCTCGAGATGAGCCAGCGGGTCTCGGCGGTGTATCCGGTACCGGCGATGCCGCCGATGGCGATGAAGGCGCCGACCGATGCCATCACGACATGCGCGGAGTACACCGTGAGCGGAGCGGCCCCCGCACCGGCTGCCGGGAGCAGGGCTCGCGACCAGCCGCGGTTCAGGACGGTGCCGAGGGCCAGGCACAGGCCGATGACGACAGCGGCGATGCCCGTGGTGAAGACGAGGTCGAGCGTCGTCCCGGAGTGCGGCGAACGGGCGACGAGCCACCAGAGCGACTCCGTCGGGCTCGTGCCGTACATTCCCTCCGCGAGTGCGTCCTCGACCGCGGCGATCGTCGTCGGGTCGGGATCGAGGCCACCGGTCCACGCGCGCGCGATGCCGTCGAGCCCGCCGAGCGGACCGAGCAGGAGGGCGGCGAGGCGGTCCGCGGCGACGGCGACGACGACCCCCACGCCCGCGAGCGTCAGCGCGAACCGTCGCAGCGAGCCGTTCGCGCGCGATTCCATGAGGAGCCGGCCGACGGCCATGCCGACGAGGACGTAGACGATCCAGGTGAGCGCCGGGTACACCCCGGTGAGGAGGAGTCCTCTGGCGAAGCCGGCTCCAGAGAGGTCGAACCAGGACGCGCTCCCGATCTCGGGGACGTCGATGCCGCCGAGTGGTGCCCGCAGGAGCTGGGAGCAGATCGGCCAGACGGTGGCCCAGACTCCGGCGACGATGAGGAGGGTGCGTGGGCGCCACGTCACCGCGGGGATCGCGAGCCAGAACGTCACGCCGTAGTAGGCGATGATGACGTAGATGCCACCCGGGAGGACGCCGAGCGTGAGCCCGAGGACGAGCAGGGCGAAGCCGCGACCGAACAGGTTCAGGCGGGCGGCCGCGGGGGAGCCTGCGGCGAGATCCCGTCTGCTCGTGAGGACGATGCCGATTCCGGCCAACACGGCGAAGAGAGCTGCCGCCTTGCCGGAGAGCACCGTGGTGAGAGCAGTGTGTCCACCGGTCTCGATGTCGAACGACCACACGTGCGTGGCCATCATCCCGATGAGCGCGAGGAACCGCGCGAGGTCGAGGCCGATCAGTCGGTCGGCGCGCTTGCGGCTGGCTGGGGCGGTCATCGGGAACAGCATCCCATGTCCGAACAGCCTCGCGGAAGGGCGTGCGGTGGCGGTTCGGGCCTCACTCGGGTACTCTATGAAGGTTGCCCGGGCGCGTCCGCTCTGTTCTCGGCCGGTCGCAACGATGCTTACACCCTCCTGCCACAGAAAGTCTGTGGCCGTTCGAGTCCGAAGGAGGTGGGTTAGTGACGCATCAGTACGAACTCATGGTTATCCTCGACCCCGAGATTGACGAGCGCACGGTTGCACCGAGCCTCGACAAGTTCCTCAACGTCATCCGCAACGATGGTGGATCCATCGACAAGGTCGACATCTGGGGCCGTCGTCGTCTCGCTTACGAGATCAACAAGAAGACCGAAGGCATCTACGCCGTCGTCGACTTCACTGCAACGAGCGCTGCAACGCAGGAGCTCGACCGTCAGCTGAAGCTCTCCGAGGCCGTCATGCGCACCAAGGTGCTGCGTGCCGAAGAAGCCATCGCTCAGGTCGCCACCGAGACCAAGCGCAGCGAAGAGAAGGCCGCCCGCAAGGCTGCCGCGAAGCCCGCTGCTGCAAAGGTCGAGGCACCGAAGGTCGAGGCTCCCAAGGCCGACGCCCCGAAGGCCGAGGCTCCCAAGGCAGATGCAGCTCCGGCTGCAGCTGAGACCACGGAAGCCTAGAGCTCATGGCCGGCGAGACCGTCATCACCGTGGTGGGCAACCTGACCAGCGATCCGGAGCTGCGTTTCACGCAGAACGGCCTGGCTGTCGCCAACTTCACCATCGCTTCCACTCCGCGCAATTTCGATCGCGCGGCGAACGAGTGGAAGGACGGCGAAGCGCTGTTCCTGCGCGCGAGCGTTTGGCGTGAATTCGCCGAACACGTGGCCGGATCGCTCACCAAGGGAAGCCGTGTCATCGCGACCGGGCGTCTCAAGCAGCGTTCCTACGAGACGAAGGAAGGCGAGAAGCGGACTTCGATGGAACTCGAAGTCGACGAGATCGGCCCTTCGCTCCGGTACGCGACCGCGACCATCAGCCGCGCACCCTCGGGTGGCGGCGGCGGTGGCCAGCAGCGCGGCGGAGGAGCACCGCAGGTGCAGCAGAACGAGCCCTGGGCTCAGAGCGCACCCGCAGCCTCCGGTGGCAACGGCGGTGCAGATGCCTGGAACACTCCAGGCAGCTACAGCGACGAGACCCCCTTCTAAACAGATTCGATCGGCCCGGCCTCGCCGGATGACCGATCACTCCATTCACACGCAAAGGAACAACCATGGCTGGAAAGTCGAGCGGCGACCGCCGCAAGCCTGCCCGCGGTGCTAAGGGCGGCAAGAACGTCGCTCCCGCGAAGGCGATCCGCGTTGGTGTCATCGATTACAAGGATGTCGCCACGCTTCGCAAGTTCATCTCCGAGCGGGGAAAGATCCGTGCTCGTCGTATCACCGGTGTCAACGTCCAGGAGCAGCGACTCATCGCACGTGCGGTCAAGAACGCACGCGAGATGGCGCTCCTGCCCTACGCCGGCTCTGGCCGCTAGGAGGCGCCGCACATGTCGAAAGTAATTCTGACGCACGAGGTCTCCGGCCTCGGTTCCGCCGGTGACGTCGTCGACGTCAAGAACGGCTACGCTCGCAACTTCCTCGTTCCCCAGGGTTTCGCGACCCCGTGGACTCGCGGTGGCGAGAAGCAGGTCGAGCAGATCAAGTCCGCTCGTGCTGCTCGCGAGCACGCAACGATCGAAGAGGCCCAGGACCTGAAGGCTCGCCTCCAGGCCACGAAGGTCAAGCTCACGGTCAAGACGGGTGGCGAAGGCCGCCTGTTCGGTTCCGTCAAGCCGGCCGACATCGCGAAGGCTGTTGCCGGCGCGGGTCTCGGTGAGGTCGACAAGCGCAAGATCGAGATCCACACCCCGATCAAGTACGTCGGCGAGCACGAGGCCACGATCAGCCTCCGCGACGAGATCGTCGCCACGATCACCCTCCAGGTGGTTGCGGCCAAGTAACACCTGCGCCGAGCGTGGGCGTCTCCGGACGCTTCCGTTCGCGCATGCAGCAGTATCCGCGATGGCGGCGGGCCGAAAGGCTTGCCGCCATCGCTTTGTTGTGCGCAGGCGCGGTGCGTCCCCGGAACGCGGGTGGGTCGATCGACCGACAGGCGTTCGCTACACCCGATTTGCCCTCCGCGTCAAGCAAGTTGTGCACAGGTGACGTCCGTTTTCCCCAACGTTCGACACAGGATCGAGAGAACTTTCCACACACAGCCTGTGGAATATAAAAGACCTGATCGGAGATGCTTTAGTCGGGAAAATTGGTTCTTTGTCCACAGGGTTTCCCACAGCTTGTGCACACGTCACGCGGCGTTTCCCCCGATCTGTCCACAGAGTTATCCACAGGCAGAGTTGGTTGTGAGTCCGAGTGGCCCTATCGTGAGTCATCGGCGTCTCGGAACGACCGGACGAGCAGGCTCTGAAGCCCTCGTCCGAGGCTCGTCCACGCCGTGCAGCGCGCTGCGTGTCGCATGCTGCTGCTACACCTGACGCATCACCACCAGTACCGACCTGAGTCACATCGAGAAGGGATGTCCACTTGTCGATCGCTCACCTCAACCGCTCGGAAGGCGGCTCATACGACGAGCCGCGGAGTTCTGAGCGGGTACCCCCGCACGACCTGCTCGCCGAGCAGAGCGCGCTCGGTGGCATGTTGCTCTCGAAGGACGCGGTCGCCGACGTCGTCGAGATCCTGCGCGGCGTCGACTTCTACATCCCGAAGCACGAGGTCATCTACGACGCTCTGCTGACCCTGTACTCGCATGGTGAACCGACCGATGTCATCACCGTCACCGACGAGCTCGTCAAGACGGGCGAGCTCTCCCGTGCCGGTGGCGCTGACTACCTGCACACGCTCACGAGCCTCGTCCCCACGGCCGCCAACGCCGGCTACTACGCACGGATCGTCTCCGAGCGTGCACTGTTGCGTCGCCTGGTCGAGGCCGGCACGCGTATCGTCCAGATGGGCTACGCGGCCGAGGGCGAGGCCGTCGAGCTCGTCAACACCGCTCAGGCCGAGATCTATGCGGTCTCCGGCAACCAGGAGGTCGAGGACTACGTCCCGCTGACCGATGCGGTGAGTGCCGCGATCGACGAGATCGAGGCCGCCAAGCACAACGACGGTTCGATGACGGGCGTGCCGACGGGCTTCCGCGAGCTGGACGAGCTGACGAACGGCCTGCACCCCGGCCAGCTCATCATCGTCGCCGCTCGACCCGCTATCGGTAAGTCCACGCTGGCGCTCGACTTCGCGCGCGCGGCCTCCATCCACTACAACCACCCGTCGATCTTCTTCTCCCTCGAGATGGGGCGCAGCGAGATCGCGATGCGTCTGATGAGTGCGGAGGCCTCCGTGCCGCTGCAGCTCATGCGTAAGGGCACGGTCGACTCGCAGGACTGGACGAAGATCGCCCAGGTGCGCGGCCGCATCAACGACGCCCCGCTCTACATCGACGACAGCCCGAACATGACGCTCGTCGAGATCCGCGCGAAGTGCCGTCGTCTGAAGCAGCGTGTCGGCCTGAAGATGGTCGTCATCGACTACCTGCAGCTGATGACATCGGGTAAGCGTGTCGAGAGCCGTCAGCAGGAGGTCTCGGAGTTCTCCCGTGCGTTGAAGCTCATGGCGAAGGAGCTCCAGGTCCCCGTCATCGCGCTGTCGCAGCTGAACCGTGGTGCAGAGCAGCGTGCCGACAAGATGCCGGCCCTCTCAGACCTCCGTGAGTCCGGCTCGATCGAGCAGGACGCCGACATGGTGGTGCTCCTGCACCGCGAGTCCGCCTACGAGAAGGACAGCCCGCGAGCGGGCGAGGCGGACCTCATTATCGCCAAGCACCGTAACGGCCCCACCCGCACGATCACCGTCGGCTTCCACGGCCACTTCAGCCGCTTCGCGGACATGGCGCCTGGGCAGTAGTGTGAACTGTGAACGAGTCACTCAAAGTGTCGCCTGCTCATTTTGATTGTCGCTTCCTGCTCGGAGCGACACGATACGTGGGCAGAGGAAATTACAGACGGGTGGTCGTTTCCTAGCGAACCCGCGATCATATTTAATGATGTGCGGGATGATGAAGTGATCGCAGGCGGCGTTGAGTGGTCAATTTCGGGATGGCGGCGGCGTAGGGGCGTCCACCGGCTCGGGCGTAGGTTCGAGGTGAACTTGGCGTTTTTCCTCGGATGCTAGGCGGAAGTCTGGCTGATTTGCGATGTGACTCGGAGCCGTGCAGAGCCTGGCAGGATTGAGTCCTCTTCTACTGGCCTTCCGGTGTCGGTGCCGGCGCCGTAGAACTCCTACGACCGCTGTTCGCGGCGCAGTGTCCGCCCTGTGAGGCGGGCAGGAACATGGGCAGCTCACGACAGATGGCCGCACAGGAAGAACCAATTCGCCGCACGTGATCGCGCGCCCACTACCAGCACCCACGCGCGAAGACACCAGGTTGTCCGGCACCGCTCGAAGCGGCGCAGTGGACGGTACGAGCGTTCCGAGGTTAGCCATCTCCATGGAATTCGAGATCCCTCGGCCTGAGTGTCTCGCCGTACTCTGACCTGCCGCTGATACAGGTCTCGTCGACCTCATGAACCTGCCCTGGCGTAGTCGCCTTCGACTTCCTCTGATTCTGCGGCATGTATCGTACGAACGATGAGCGGCTCTGTAGCGGGTTGGACGTGTCAGGTGGATGTGCCTGGACGGCTGCAGCGTGCTCCTTCTGGCCTCTTCGGCTCCTGGGAAGGGATCCGCCCAGAGTAGTGCCCCATAAGGTGGTGTAGCCTGCGGTGGCCGGCTCGGTCTTGGACGTGAGCGCGGTCACCGTGTGACTCCTTCGAGAAGTCTCTAACCTCCACTCGAAAGGCATCATCACGATGACCGCTCCACATATTGTCGACCCTGCACACCTTCTTGGCGAAGCCCTGACCGACGCGTCTCCCGATCTGATGCGGTCGCTGCTGCAAACCATGATCAACGCGCTCCTCTCTGCCGACGCTGACGCGGTGATCGGCGCCGAGTGGGGCCAACCCACCCCGGGTCGCACCGTCCAACGCAACGGCTACCGGCACCGCGACCTCGATACCCGCGCCGGGACCATCGATGTCGCGATCCCGAAGCTGCGCTCTGGCACCTACTTCCCGGAGTGGCTCCTCGAGCGCCGCAAACGCGCCGAGACCGCCCTGATCACCGTCGTCGCGGACTGCTACCTCGCCGGCGTCTCCACACGCCGCATGGACAAACTCGTGAAGACCCTCGGGATTCACTCGTTGTCGAAGTCGCAAGTGTCCCGGATGGCTGCGGACCTCGACGAGCACGTTGACCAATTCCGACACCGCCCGCTCGGTGATGCCGGCCCATTCACGTTCGTCGCCGCCGACGCTCTCACCATGAAAGTCCGCGAAGGCGGACGCGTCATCAACGCCGTTGTTCTCGTCGCGACCGGGGTCAACGCCGATGGGCGCCGCGAGGTCCTGGGCCTGCGGGTGGCCACGTCGGAGACCGGGGCGGCGTGGAACACGTTCTTCGCCGACCTCGTCGCCCGCGGTCTGACCGGGGTTCGTCTGGTCACTTCCGACGCGCACCGCGGTCTGGTCGAGGCGATCGCCGCGAACTTCCCCGGCGCGGCCTGGCAACGCTGCCGCACCCACTACGCCGCGAACCTGATGTCGGTGACCCCGAAGAGTCTCTGGCCCGCGGTCAAGGCTATGCTGCACTCCGTTTACGACCAGCCCGACGCCGACGCCGTCCACGCCCAGTTCGACCGGCTGTTGGACTACGTCGACGGGAAACTGCCCGCAGCTCACGAACACCTCGACGCTGCCCGCGCCGACATCCTCGCGTTCACCGGGTTCCCCGAGGGGCTCTGGCAGCAGATCTGGTCGAACAACCCGAACGAGCGCCTGAATCGTGAAATCCGTCGCCGCACCGACTCCGTCGGCATCTTCCCCAATCGCGACGCGATCACCCGGCTCGTCGGCGCCGTCCTTGCCGAACAGACCGATGAATGGGCCGAGGGACGCCGCTACCTCGGACTCGACATCCTCGCCAAGAGCCGCCTCACCATCGTCCCCGACACCGGAACCGAGGTGCCCGAACCAGAACTCGCCCTCAGCGCCTAACCCAACGAATCGAAGGACACACGGCTACACCACTCCACGGGGCTTGACCCTCGATGGTCAAGTCCAAACGCGTGGTGTAACGGGATTGCCGCGTGATTCTTGGATTTCTAGGCGCTGAGGGCGCCGAGTTCGGTTGTTTGTTCCTCCTTGTCGGTCGGGACGAGGGTGAGGCGTGAGCGGCTGAGGACGTCGAGGCCGAGATAGCGGCGGCCTTCGATCCACTCGTCGTGTTGTTCGGCCAGGACCGCTCCGACGAGGCGGATCAGGGAGCCGCGGTCGGGGAAGATACCCACGACGTCGGTGCGGCGGCGGATCTCGCGATTGAGGCGCTCCTGCGGGTTGTTGGACCAGAGCTGGCGCCAGATCTCCTTCGGGAAGCCGGTGAACGCGAGCACGTCCGCCCGGGCGGTCTCGAGGTGGGTGGCGACTGCGGGGAGCTTCTCTTCCAGGGCGTTCAGGACCCGGTCGAACTGTGCGTGGACGGCGTCCTTGTCGGGCTGGTCATAGACCGAGTGGAGCAGGGTCTTCACCCACGGCCAGCTGGACTTCGGGGTCGCGGACATCAGATTCGCGGCGTAGTGGGTGCGACAGCGCTGCCAGGTCGCGCCGGGCAGCGTCGCCCCGATCGCCGCGACGAGGCCGGCGTGAGCGTCGCTGGTGACGAGCTTCACCCCGGTGAGGCCGCGGGCAGTCAGGTCGCGGAAAAAGCCCAGCCAGCCGGCGCCGTCTTCGGCGCTGGTGACCTGCAAGCCCAGGATCTCACGGTGCCCGTCCTTGTTCACGCCCGTCGCGAGGAGCGCGTGGACGTTAGCGACACGGCCGCCCTCGCGCACCTTCAGCACCAGGGCGTCGGCGGCGACGAACGTGTAGGGGCCAGCGTCGAGGGGCCGGGTGTGGAACTGCTCGACCTGCTCGTCGAGGTCGGTGGCCATGATCGACACCTGCGACTTGGACAGACGAGTGATGCCGAGGGACTCGACGAGTTTCTCCATCCGCCTGGTCGAGACCCCGAGCAGGTAGCAGGTCGCCACGACGCTGGTCAGGGCGGCCTCGGCACGGCGGCGCCGCTCGAGGAGCCAGTCCGGGAAGTACGTTCCGGTGCGCAGCTTCGGGATCGCGACGTCGAGAGTGCCGGTGCGGGTGTCGAAATCCCGGTGCCGGTAGCCGTTGCGGGAGTTGGTCCGGTCGGCGGAGATCTGGCCGTATTCGGCCCCGCAGACGGCTTCGGCCTCGGCGCTCATCAGCGCGTTGATGAACGTGGTCAGCATCTGCCGCATCAGGTCCGGCGAGGCTTGCTCGAGTTGTTCGGACAGGAAACGGGCAGGGTCAATAAAATGGGGTGCGGTCATCGCGTGTACTCCTTCGGAAAAGACTTGATCGGTCTTTCCAAGAATCACGCGGTGGCCGCCTCACATCGGTGCAACACGCCCATCAGGGCCGGGGTTACACCACGCTATTGGACGCAACCGGCTCGATTCGTTTGCTCCGTTCGATCATGGTGATGCCTCGGGTGCGCGGACAGCGTTCAAGTGCGACCGGAGTTGATGATGACGTCGACAACTTCTTGCACGTCATTGCCCTGAATGAGCCACTCGGTTGGGACCTGCCGTCCGGTGGCGATGAGGCTCTCTTGTGGGATCGTCATGAAGCTGGCGAGGGCGAGGCTTTTCATCCGTGTGCGCGCTGCTTCCAGGATCGCGGGGAGCCCGGGGAGGAGCTTGTCGCCACGGTAGGTGAGTTGCCAGACGGGGAATCTGAGCTGGCCGGCGACCTCGATGGCGTGTAGGCGGCCTTCGTCGACCGCGGTGCGGATGGTTCCCTCGTCCCAGCGGAGGTACCCGATGAGATCATCCAGTGTCGCGGTCTCGTGGAGGTGCGAGAGAAACGACTCGAACATGTTCTGCTGCAGATCCCCGCGAGCGACGCGTGCTTGCGTTTCAGCGAGGGACTCTGCGGTGAACGCTCCCGAGCTGATGAGGTATTCAGTCTGCTCGGCGCTCAGGCCGCTCGGTCGGACGGGAGTCAGCGCTCGAATGTGGTTGGTGAGTGCGGCAAGGAGGTAGTTCGAGTCACCGCCGAGCTGTTCGAGTGCTTGCCAGAGGTCATCCAACTCAACAGCGGGTGGAGTTTCGCCGCGTTCGGCTGAGATGGTGGGGTGCGAATGAGAGACCATGCTCGGCAGCATATGGTGCGGCCGGTGGATCTCGCAACTATGTTTATACCTGGTCAGAGTCGATTTTACGGCGACCTGGGTAGTCTCGGTAGTGTGCTTCTTGCTGGTTTACGAAGCTATTCGCAAGCCCGTCAGCATCGCTGCATCGCCCTCGCGCTTCGGTGTTCGGTCCGTCCTGCCAAGCATCAATGCCGGATTGGTTCCACCCCGGTCGAGCATCGGCCAGCAGCACCACAGACCGACAGGGTCGCTGCGGCAAGCCGCGCAACCACCGAAGAATCGAAACCTGCGACCTCCCGTGAGAAGCAGCACTAGACGTGCCGCGCCCCCGCGTCACGAGGGCCATTCCGCAAGAGACGCGCACACCCTCCTCCGCCAGCGGGAAGCACCGCCGGCGACACTGTCTGAACCACCCAGCACCACCACCATTCGGAACGCACCCGACACGCTCGTGAGCGTCGAGCTGACCATCCGCTCGCTCGAGCTGACGCTCCACGACGGCGACGTCCTGGGCCTCGCCGAGACGCTCCAGAGCGTCCTCGACAGCTCGGATGAGGGGGTCTCCGTCAACGCCTGGGTGGGCATCCCGCACGGGTTCATCGCCGTGGACCGTCGAGCCCAGAGCACCGGTGACATCGAGCTGGTCGCAACGGACGGAGCGGTTCTCGCAACCCTCACGGTGCACGAAGCCCTCGACGCGATTCGCGTCATCCGCGGCCACTACTCCTGAGGCGCGCCGCCATCGGAGACACCTGCACCAACGAGAAGACCCCGAAGCGCATTCCGCGCTTCGGGGTCTTCTTTTTCGACCGACGAGCTCACGCCCGTCGGTCTATCCGTTCGCTACCGCGGACGAATGACGATCCTGATCTCGCCGGGACGCATCGGCGTCCGGGGGTTCACAGGCTTCAGGGGGATTCGCTTCACAGCCACTATGGGCCTTCCTGCACCGCACGACACCCGCCCCGCTGAGAGACGAGTTGACGTCTTCCCAGCGAGAAGGGTTAAGATCAGAACGAATCTCTGCCAGGAAATTCCGCTCTGACCCTTGTTGTCGCTGACCGTTCACTCTGTTGGCGATCTACCAACAGGGGTCTTTTGCGTTGCAGGATCCATCGTACCGTTTGGCCCCGACGAGGCTGCGAGAAAACGGACGTTTGAGGCACCTTTCGGCACCATATAGACGTATTTGCCTTCCTAGCCGTAAGTATCGCGTGGACCATGCCCTGGAAGTCCGTTCGTAGCCTGTCGGCGCCGAGTGTCTGAGCCCGGATGCACCGGATACGCATGGCGTCAAAGATGTTGCAGTCGACCGCGAGATACGGTGGACCAATGAGCCTTTCACCGGAACGTGTATTGCTCTCCAGCAGCAACGTGCTCGACGACCTCGAGTCGGCCCTGCGCCACGACGCCGACGTCGACCAGGAGCGCATCGTTCGGATCGACAACGGCTTCCGCCTGCAGGAGACGGACGAGTACGTCGTCGAGGCCTGGAAGATGCTCTACAACTGGCGGCTGGTCGTCATGCGACCACATCAGCAGGTCGACACCATCCACGGCTACTGCTACTTCGGCACCGACCTCGAGACGCTGGCGCGCGCCGTGGCCGCGGGGCTTCAATGGGAGGACCCGCTGCACTCGGCGCCGGAAGGCTTCGACAAGCAGGCGTTCTAGATGACGAGCTGAGGCTCAGCCCTCGAGACAGGCCTTCGCCTCGTCGACGCCGTCCTCCGCGACGGAGAACTCCTCGCCGTTCATCTGGTGCGGCCACACGGTGAACTCCGCCGCGAAGCTGTCGATAGCGACCAAGGGCCCGGAACCCGGGGTGAGCGAGCCGCCGATGCCCCAGACGCCGACCTCGTGTTCATCCTCGAAGCCCGGGGTCGTGAAGCTCATCGCGACGATGTACACGTCGCCTCGCTCTGCGGACTTCACGGCGCCGGCGGCGACCGGGGTGATCGCGGGACCGTCATTGGCGCCGTCCGCGATCGCGCTCAGAAGCTCGGGTGGAACGGTCTCGCACGGGCGGCCGTCACCGGCGTTACCGCCGGAGCAGCCAGTGAGTAGGAGGACCGCTGCAGCGAGCACAGCGACGGGCGAGACGAACTTGGGCATGAGCCCCATTATGCCGAGCGGCGTCGATACGCTGAGGCCGTGACGGCCGCCGAAGACCCCTGGTACCAGCAGCTCCGCATGCAGTGGAAGCCGGACCACGTGAAGCTTCTCCTGGTCGCCGAGTCGGCGCCCCACTCCGGAGCGGCCGCGGCGACGGAGCGCTGCTTCTTCTACGCACCGACCGTCTCCCGTGCCGACAACCTGTTCCGCGGCGTCGTCCTCGCGCTCTACGGAGCGAAGGTCGCCACCGGTGACGACCGCGCACCGTGGCTCACGCGGCTGCGCGATGACGGTGTCTGGCTGATCGACCTCGCACCGTACCCGGTGAACAAGCTCTCCTCCGGCGATCGCCGACGGGCTCTCCTCGAGCACGCGCCGGCGCGCACCCGCGAGATCCTCGACCTCGCCCCTGACGGGATCGTCATCTGCCACGCGCCCACGTTCCGGGCGCTGGCGCCGGCCCTCGTCGCAGCGGGTGATCCGCTACTGCACGACGAGGCGATTCCGTTCCCGCTGGGGAACTTCCGGGCGCGCTTCGCTGCAGAGATGCGCGAGGCGGTTGCGCCGTTGGGGATGGCGTCGCCGCAGTGAACCCGGCCGCCCACGTCGTCGAGACCTGCGCCAGGATGGTGCCATGAGCACTCAACGACGCGCGGCCAAGCCGGACGAACAGCCCCGGCAGCGACGCTGGATCCCGATCATCGCGGTCGTGGTCGGTCTCGGCGCCGTTGGCACCATCGTCGCTGTCATCGTCGGCATGGGCGGCGCGAACAAGGAACAGGCGTTCCTCGATGCCATTCGATCGGACCCGAAGGTCCACTTCCAACAGATCGGCGACGAGCAACTGCTCACCTCCCGCAAGGTGACCTGCAAGCGCATCGCCGATGGCGAGACTCTTGCCGAGTCGGTCGCCAACGCCCGGAGCAACTGGAAAGCGACAGGGTCGCTCAGCAACATCACCGAAGACGAGTACCTCGACAACGTCGGCGCGCTCTACCGTGCCGCTGCCGCGAGCTGCTGAGGCGCTGAGGAGAACTCAGGCGATCACTATGCTGAGCGTCATGCACAGCACCCTCACCAAGCGCATCTCTGCGCTCACTCTTCTCGCTGCCATCGCCTTCGGCTCCACCGCCTGCTCGTCCGGCGCCAGCACCAATGAGCCCGCGACGCCGGCCGCCGAGGTCACCACCGACGCTCCGCAGCCCGTGGACCTCGCCGGTGAGTGGAAGCAGACGAACTCCAAGAGCGCCGACAGCTTCCAGACCGCGACCATCACCGGTGACACCATCGAGGTCTACTGGGTCGCGACGGACACGAAGTCGCTTTACTGGGCGGGAACCGTCGTCGCGCCGGCGGACGCCTCGCAGTCGTTCACCTGGGACTCGGCGAACGACACCACGAAGACCGGCAGCTCCATGATGGCGTCCGGCGATGCGACGAAGACGTTCACCTACGAGAACGGCGAGCTGTCCTACGAGGTCACCGCACTCGGCACGACCATGACTGTGCGCCTCGAGCGCGAGTAGCCTAACGCAGCTCCAACAGAAGACCCCGAAGCGCGAGATGCGCTTCGGGGTCTTCTTCGTTCACGGCTACAACTCGAAGTTCCGATACTGGTAGTCATCATCAGAGATGGGCATCACCCAACTCGCGATCGAGCGTGTCTCTCCTTCTTCAATGAACTCGAGGAAGGTGTAAAGGTCGGTGTCGAGGCGTGACTCCTCGAGCAAGTAGTTCGAGCGCACGATCTCGTAGTCGAAGGCGCCGGCGATGATGCGTAGGGCGGGCGAGCTGTCGAGCAACGCGGGCAGGTCACAACCGAATGCGTCACCGAACGCTTCATCCAATGTGCCATCCATCCCGAGTTCGACGTACATCCCGCGGACCTCATCGATGCCGAGTCGGTAGATGGTGTCCATGTCCTTGACGCCGCACTCAAGTGTCGGAAGCGTCGCCGTCTGTGGCTCGACGATGATTGCGTAGAGGCAGCCGACGATGTCGACGGCAAGGACATCGAACGCCACCCCTTGATCGCTCCGAACGTTTCGTCCGACAACGAGCAGGGTCTCCACGAGTAGGGACGGGTTGTCGAGGAGCGCGCGGAAGAACGTCTCCCGTCGGTCGACCACAGTCAGCTGCAAAGGGGGCCCTAGCGACCCGTCCTCCAAGACGCGCTGCAGCTGAGGCAGCTTGTCGACGTAAACGAGTTCGTATTCAGCGTCGTAGTCATCGCTCATGTGGGCATCCTGCCATGGTGACGCAAACGACGACAGCATCGTTCCGCGAGAGCGACCACGGTCAGCCGCGCGGGACCTGCAGCTCGACGAGTCGCGGGTCATCGAGCTCATACGTCAAGTGCCCCTGCGCCGCGGCGTCGATGCAGACGACGGCGTCCGTGCGTCGGATGCAGCCCAGGTCGAGGAGGTCGATCGCTTCCGCCCTCGAGTAGGACGTGAACGAGCCGGCGGTCGGATGCTCCTGGATGCCGAGGATCCACTGCTCCGCCGTGCCGCATTCGTCGAACGTCGCGAGGAGGGCAACCTCGCTCTCGAATGGTTCGTTCTCTGCAGCGATCATCGCGTCGCTGCACGCGGCAGACACCTTTGGCGCAGAGGCCTGACGGGCAACGGCTCCGACGATGCCGACCCCGATGACGACGGCTGCCACAGCGGCGAGGACGCCGAAGACGGCCTCGCGACGAGGCCGCTTCCCGCGGTCCTTCTTCTTGGCCGCGTCGCGCCGATCCTCGGCATCGAGCTCACGCTCGATCTCCTCCCGCCAACGCTGCTCCTCCTGGAGCTCGCGTGCCGCTCGACGACGGGTATCCATCGAGGTCACGGCCTTGCGCGGACCCCACGCTGCTCCGTCCCACCAACGATCGGTGCCGTCGGCCTCCGGATCGGGATACCAGCCAGGAGGAGGAGCGTCAGACATAGCCGGAAGCCTAGCGAACGGGCTCGGAGCCGACCCTCCTACTTGGTGCTTCGACCGGCTCGGCGCGGGAGTTTGGCCATGACCCAGTACCCAGCAAGAAGAACGATCGCCGTGACGATACCCGGCCCGGCGGCGTAGAGACCGACGAACGCTATGAAGATGCCGCCTCCGATGGACGGCGCCGTCAGCTCATCCGCTGGTGGATCGAGCTGCGCCAGCAACGGTGCGCCGAAGAGCATCGCGCAGACGCCGAGCATGTAGACCAGGACCATGGTGACGAGGACTCCGATGGCGACTCGCTTGCTGCCCACAAGGAACTGCATCGCTGCCCAGATCGCGAGAACGATACCGATCGGGATCAGGATGAGGAGCCAGGAGTCAGTCATTGGTCCTCAGGGTACCGGGCGGTCGATCCGGCGACGGAAGCCGCCTAATGACCAGAATCCACCCACAGCACGGCCCGTTCCGGGCCACTATGCACCCACCGAACAGCAGCAACAACGGTAGTGGCCACCAACCGGCCACACGGTGACCAACAGGCGGTCCCTATCCGGTCACACTGCCCGAATCCCTCGCGATGCCGCTCGGGAATGCAGCGGTGACCAGAAACTGACCGCGGAGTGGTCACAAGGCGGTGTCTTGCCCTTGGTTTGATGGAGACTCTGATCGTCCTGAAAGGATGAGGAGTATGCCAGCTTTGAGGAAGTACCCGGCGGAATTGAGAGAGCGTGCAGTGCGCCTTGTGTTCGAGGCGCGTGATGCGGATGGGGGCCGCCGTGGTGTGTGTACCAGGATCGGCCGGCAGCTTGGTGTCCCGTCGGACACGTTGCGTGGCTGGGTCCAGCGCGCCGAGGTCGATGGGGGTCTGCGTTCGGGGACGTCCACTGATACTGCGGTTCGCCTGGTCGAGGTGGAGCGTGAGGTGAGGGAGTTGCGGCGGGCGAACGCGATTTTGCGGAGCGCGTCGGCTTTCTTCGCGGCGGAGCTCGACCGCCCACACAGCAGATGATCGCCTACATCGATGAACACAAGGAAGAGTTCGGGGTCGAGCCGATCTGCAGGGAACTGCCGATTGCCCCGCAGACGTACTATGCCGCGCGGTCTCGGCCGCCCTCGCAGCGGTCCGTCAGTGACGAGGACACCGTGGTGAAGGTCCGTGCCGTGCACCAAGCGAACTATGGCGTCTATGGCGTCCGGAAGGTCCATGCGCAGCTGCGTCGCGACGGCCACCGGGTGGCCAGGTGCACGATCGAGCGGCTCATGCGTCGGGAGGGTCTCCGCGGGATCTCGCGGGCCAAGGGGCCACGCACGACGATCCCTGGGCCATTCACGGATCGTCCGGGGGACCTCGTTGACCGACGGTTCACCGCACCGGCACCGGACTGCCTCTGGGTTGCGGACATCACCTACATTCGGACGTTCTCCGGCTGGGTGTATGCCGCGTTCGTATTGGACGTGTTCTCCCGCCGGATCGTGGGCTGGCAGCTCTCCACAACCATGCACACCGAGCTTGCCCTCGATGCTCTCGAGATGGGCGTCTGGACGCGGCAGCGTGCCGGCCGGGACCTGTCACAACTTGTCCACCACTCGGATCGCGGAGTCCAATATCGTGCCGTGCGCTACACCGACCGCCTCGCTGAGGCAGAAGCAGTCGCCTCGGTTGGGTCCAAGGGCGACAGCTACGACAACGCGATGGCCGAGGCGCTGAACTCTCTATTCAAGGCCGAACTGATCCGCAACCTCGGCCCGTGGAAGGGGATCGACGAGCTCGAGATCGCGGTCGCGGAATACATCGACTGGTACAACCACCGCCGACTCCACGGCGAGATCGGACACATCCCACCCGTCGAAGCCGAGAACAACTTCTACACGCAACTGCCCACCATCACCGTGATGGAACGGGTCTAACCGAGCCTCTACCAAACCCGGGGCTTGACACGGACACTGCGTGCCCGCTATTCCGTTTCGCGGTTCGGTGACCGGTCCGTATCCGGCCCGTAGCCGGTCACAGGTGACCGGATGATGACCAGAGAATGGCCAAAGATACCCGGTGATACTCACCGGATTCACCCCCAGGTAACGGGCTGTGATGGGCGGGAGCGTGGAGCGTATTCACGCGATCGGTCAGCCATGCGTCTATCGCTCGGAGCTCCTCCAGCTCCTTCGTCTCACGGCTTCCGTCGTGCCTCCTTCAGCCTCATCCTCAGTCGCTGGAAAGCGCCAATCGATAGACGCTCAGCAACAAGGGTTGGCTGCCCAAGATGCAGCAGGATCGCGGAGACTTCCAGGCCGCTCCCCGCCCCCTTCGATGGGGCTGCTCGCAGGATGAGGGTCTCCGGGATCTCTGCCCGAAGGAGTGTGCGGCGAACAGAGCGCCGGCCGACTGCTGGTGACCCAGCTGCTGTCCGTCGCGCCGGCGGGAGCCTGGGGGCCAAAGCCGTCCTCGGGGGCTACGCCCCGTCGGCATGGAGCGCACCGTCCAGATTCGACACGCGTGCCGAATCTTGAGCCGAGATGGCCGAGTGAGCAAGAGCGGTTCGCCACAATTTCCGAACCCGCGGGATCGAGAGTGCAACAGTGGCCGCGGGTTCGGAAATCGATGAGGCCAAGGACCGGTCGGTGAGAGTGGTGGCAGCAACAGCGTGCGAAGGTTCCAGCGCCTCCGGGACGGATCCAGGGACGAACTCGGTAGCCGATTCTGTGACTCGGCGCAGGGAGCACAGAGGCTTCGCCCGCGCCTCGAGGTGGCAGCGATCGGGTGGCCAGGTCGCAGCGGTGCTGCTCCCATTCGGCGACCACTTCGGTGTCCACCGGAGCATCGAACCAGGCGACCACGGAGGTGTCGACTCTCGTCGCCAAGCAGATGCTTCCACGGAGGCTTCGCGCAACATCATGGACGCCGTGAACGGCTGTCGCGAGGCCCTCGGACACTCCTTCGTCGCGCCCGATGATGCGGCGGTGCCGCAAGCGTTAGCTGCCAAGGAAAGGAGCACGGCATAGCCGAGCTCCGCGCTGCCTACAGAGCAACAACGACCGTGTGCCCACGGCCGCGACGGGGTGGAGGCGAGGTCGGATACAAGAGCGGTATCCAACCTCTGCGTCGCTGCGCTCCAGGTCCGAATCATGGTGCCACTTCGTTCCAAACCATGATTCAGCCCAACCCCGTCTAACCAGGCCCAACGGAGGCGCTTGAATCAGCCGCAAGCAATGAATCTTCGATCCATGCAGCTGATTCAAGAGTGTGAAATTACACCGTTGCCCCTGATGAGGCAGCAATTATGACCCCGATTCTCCGCTGAAGCTCCGAATGCGTGGGAGAAAGGAAAAGGGCATAAGGGAGCGTGGCACCAGTCGTCGTTTCCTTCCTCGCTGCGCTCGTCGGAATCTAGCCTGGTGGTCGGCATAGCCGACACGCTTTTCGGGCGCCCCTGAGCCTCTCGCTTCGCTCGGTCTCCGGGTCTTCCTCACCCTCGTCGCTTCGCGCCTCAGGCCCTCACTGCGTCGCTTCGCTCCTGGCCCTCTTCGTCATCCCTGTGGGGATGCCTCGAGGGTGCCCACGCCCTCCGCGCGTCCGGGCTGCCGCCACCATCTCCTCCGCGTTGCTCCCCCGCTGGATGACGTCAGGGGCCAGCAGAGGTCCTGAGGTTGCTCAACCATCGCGTCTCTGGAGATGGCCAGGCACCTAGACAAGGTGGCCGGCTCCCGAAGAGTATTCGAGGGACACGTCAACTCGCGTGGAGAGATCAGTCCACAACGAGTATTGGGATGGAGGGTTTGCCGCGAACTGCAGTGCTATGCGGCCTTCACAAGAGGGGCATGCCATGTGCACAGGGGGTCGTCGCAGCCGGGTTGCTCGCGATGATCGCGCGCGACCTCGGACCAGTACGGCTTCTCGCTTCGGTAGCAGTCGCACCAATCGCGCCCGCGATCAGACTTCTCGGCGAGCACCTGCACCGCCAGATCTGCTGAGGGAGGTCGGAATGAGAATTGCAGGGCTTTGAGCACTGAAGCTTCCGCCTCGTCGGCCCGGTCCGTTGGAACGGAAAGGACGATCTCGTCGTGCACGATCGCGCGCAGGCATGACAGGAGCCACGTCGGTAGACGAAGAATGCCCTCCATCATGAGGTCGCGAGCTGTGCCCTGTCCGATGGCCGCCGGTGCCTGCGTGTACTCGCGTCCCTCCTCGATCCTCATAGGTCGACCAAAGGCGTTCCACAGGAGCTGACTGTGCTTGGCCTCCGCTCGCACTTCGCGTTTGAATACAGCGAGTTTCGGGAAGCGGCTGTCGAGCTTGTTGAGGAGGGCTTGTGCGTCCGCCTGCCCGATACCGGCAGATGCGGCGAGGCCACGGGCACCCATGCCGTAGGTCGTTGCGTGGGTGACTGGCTTGGCGTCCGACCTGCGCTGTGGGTCGCCGAACAGCTCGACCGCCATCTCGGTGTGATAGTCCTTTCCAGCGGCGAAGGCTGCGATGTATCCGGGGTCTTGGCAATGCGCTGCGATCGCTCGGGCATCGACTTGGCTGAGGTCGAACGCGATGAGCACATCACCCCGGTCAGGCAGCAAGAGGGATCGCTCCAGGACGTTCGCTCGGTCGCGTTTTCCCATCACGGTCAGTCCTGGCCTCGTAACTGAAATGCGGCCGGTGGACTGACGAGCATCGACGGATGGATGAACCCGACCTTCATCAGAAGTGTGATCGATGAGGGACTGCACCACAGATCGTTCACCGTTCAGCGCTCGGAGCGTCTCGACTAGGTCTTGTAGTCGGAGATTTTTCGGGTGCAACTCCAGCAGCCGGGTGAGCGCATCTCGACCAGTCGCGAGGCTCCCCTTCGCGGTTCGGGGAGCATCGATTCCGAACTCTGCAAATGCGATCTCCAGCGCCCGGATCCCTTCCTTCGTGCGCTGGGGAGCCTTGCCGACTTCGGGCAGACCGAAGGCATGTAGCTTCGACTTGAGTGTGGTGATGCGAGCGTGCTGGGCCGATATGCGACGTCGCGCCTCATCCACATCCACACGGAACCCGGCTCTCGAGATGCCGCCGAGCCGCCACAGCACTCGATGCTCACGGAGCGCGTAGGCGTCGCAATTCAGGTGTCCAGCAACAGCGCGCAGAAGTTCCACGTCCCGGACGAGATAGCGACGGTAGTCAGCGTCGTCCACTGGGATCCGGTCGTAGCCACCGAACTTCGACGCCAGGATCTGCAGTGTGGAGCTGCCGGACGCGGACGATTCTTTTCCGACGCCTGTGAAGCGCAGGCCCAGTGCATCGAGTCCGTATCGGCCGTCGTCGATATGACCGGAAAGCGGCGGATCATTGTGCCGCGCGAGAATCAATGTGTCACGAACCAAACCTGCATCGACCAGCTTCCCGACGTCAAGATCGTGCCATCTTGCGAGAGCTGCAAGGTCGAAGCCGATGGCGTTGTGCGCGACGACGCGATCGGCGCGTCGGATCTCGTCCGTCAACTCACGCATGTCAGTCGTCAATCGCACGGGATCGGCGTTCACCGCGTAGCCGGCGAGTCGGCAGAACTCGCTTCCGTACGTGTAGAGCTCGCCTGCGTCGGCAGTTTCGATGTCGAGATAGATGGTGCGCATCATGCCGCCGCCTCATCAAGGTCGACGATCGTCGGCATCCGCCGGCCCTTCTCGCTCGACCGGTGCGCGGTGCGCGTTTGCGGAGCCTGCGAAGGGAGTCCTGTTGAATGGGTCGCGACTGAACCACCGGCTGAGGCGGCAGACTGAGCGGCTTGCTCGAGCTTCCATTTCGCTACGTTTCCGTGACTCTGGCCCGTTCTCACTAGTCGGAGGTCGCCCTTCCAAACGTCGGCGATGGTCGCCCAGTGTCGGCCTAGCGAGCGGGGATCCTCCTTATCCTTAAGGCGGTCAAGGCCGTAGGGGGCCTCAGCGTCGACGTCGGTCGCAAGGTAGACGGCGCCCTGTTTCGAAGTGAAAGTAGCTCCGGTTCCGAATCGCGCGGCCAGAGACTCCAGGTGGGCGCGCTCGCACTGCTCCTCAAAGTTGGCCGCGAGTCTTTCCTGGTCGACGGACGTGAGAAAACCATCGACACCTGCCACTTCCAGGATTCCACCAATCACTTCGCGCCATTGTTCGAACCCGCCGAGCACCGTCGGAACTGCCTTGGGTTTCGGGCGGCCACGATCGAACCATGCGCGAACGAGGATGAGACAAGCTCGGAGTAGCTCGGCCCGATGAGCCGGGACCCAGGTCCCAAGATCATGCTTGAACGCCGTGCGGTTTTGGGGATTCGGCTCGTTCGTGTGTAGGCGGATTGAGTAGGTGCGATTGGCGATGTCGCCAGAGCGTTCAACCTGGTTGCCGGCCGCGTACCAAGAGGCGACGTTGCGGAGGCGCGCTTGCTTGTTTCCACCGAGCACCCGATCCGACCAGACCTGAGCGGTGAGTGCCTGGCAGAGCACAGGGGAGTTCAGCTTGTGTGCTTCATCGAAGACGATGATCGTTCGACCGGCCAGCAGCATCGACGTGAGCAGCTTGCGAAGCTCCTGTTCGTCATCGCGGGGAAGGTTGCTGAGATCGGGCGGGTGACCCGTCATCACCATGACCAGGCACTGGATGAGCAGCCCCTTTCCGACTCGACTGGTCAATCCGTCGATGACGCACAGGGGAACAATGCTCACGAGATTGCGAATGAGTGGCGTGAGGAGGGCGGCGAACGCGTGGGCCACATCGGCGTCGGCTTTGAAGGGGAACCCGGAGTGTCCGTGCACCGACTTGTAGCGCTCGTCGACGAAGAGATCTTCCATGAGAAGACGCTTGGCCTCGCGCAGGTCGCCGTCGGTCGGATGGTCTGGAACCGTCAGTCCCTCGAGATCAGAGCTCAGCAATACCAGCAGGCGCGTTTCCGGGTCGTAGCCGTTCGTCGTGACGATCGAACCGTCGCGTCGAACCACAGGAACCGATGAAACTCCATCGAGGCGCGTGTACTGACGGTGGCCCGCTGCTAGTGACTTCAGCGTGTTCGTGTCGGGCCAGTCGTGTCGTTCGACGCCACGGTCGCTCACACGGACTGTCTCGGCAGAACGTGAAATCAGCCGATTCAGATCGCCGTCGGTCAGTCGTTCCAGAGTTGGGCCATCTTCCGAAGGCACGAGCTGGCACAGAACACCTCCATAGCTGAAGAGCTCGCGGCGGTCGAAATTGTCACGAAGGACCGCTTCCAGTTCTTCGATGACGCGCAGTCGGTCGGCTCCGACATTGATGCGACGCCGTGGTGTCGCTCCAGAATGCGAAACCGGGGCGACGGGTGGCTTTGGCCGGCCATCCGCAGGCTTTGGTTTCGCTCCGGCAATCCAGCGCCGAAAGAGCCTGCGTCGACGGTCGTCCCCGTCGATCGCCCCCAACCTGTCGTCGATACCGGCGGTGGACGTGCCTGCAATGCGCGCGAAGCTGACAGTCGAGGTCCACTCCCTGCAGGCATCTCCAAGTCGCGTGGCGCCATCGAATACCCGAGGGTTCGTTGCCGCATCAGCATCAGGCACGATGACCACCGGGAGGTCCTCGACGACGTCGAGGTATTTCGTAGGAGTTCGATCGCGCGACCACCCGTCAATCCCGCAGAACCGATAGATCGACCAGTCCTCGGGAGCCCACGCGTCGGCGGCCAACGCCTGCTTGACGCCCTCCACGAGGAGTACACCCTTCGGTTGGGCAACCGTGCGGACAACAGGTAGCTGGGGACTGAG
Source organism: Plantibacter sp. RU18 (assembly GCF_050613355.1). Taxonomy (NCBI): domain Bacteria; kingdom Bacillati; phylum Actinomycetota; class Actinomycetes; order Micrococcales; family Microbacteriaceae; genus Plantibacter; species Plantibacter sp. RU18. The sequence continues at coordinate 4,544,036 of NZ_CP159618.1, read as the reverse complement.
GTTCCCAGGTGGCGACACATACTTGATCGGCTTGCCGTCCTCGCCGATGACGGTTCCCGACTGCGGCTTGAGCTGCCAGGTTCGCGAGCCGTCGGGCTCGATCATCGGATAGACGAGCGCCGGAAGGACGGCAGGCCCGTGCTGATCAACGATCCACTGGGCGCCGTCCGGGAGATCTTCGCGTCTCGTGGCGCTGTATACCGCGTGGGCAGCAGCGGTCTCGGAGGGCACTGCGCTGCGGATCAGCTCTTCAGCGTGTTCCTCCGTCGTGCCGACGTACTCGCGGGTGGTTGGGGGGATTGGGGGGTCCGGGGGGAAGGTAACTCGGGCTCGCTGAGGTGGCTGAGGATCCAGAACCATCGTGCTGCGAGGTTTGGAAGCGTGTGTGTCCCGGGGTCCTGAAGAGAACGGGCTACCCCCATTCCCCCCAGTCCCCCCGCCGACAAAGGCGTCGGCAGAACTCGGGTCGTCGGGCTGTTCGTTCGCGGTCGAACGTGCGAAAATATCGGTAGACACTCGAAGGCTCTCTCTCATGATCTTCGTGTCGGGCCGTCGAGTGTGGAGCTCGGCGGCCTTACTTGTTGGGGCGGCGGGCGACTTAGGCTGCGGTCAGATCCCGCCTGCGGTTTTCTCGTCCGACCATCCAGTTCTGAAAGTCGTCCGGATCGATTCGCCATCGAGTGCGTCTGCCAGTGCCGCCGACGTTGATCGCGCGAATCTCGCCTGAAGCGATGAGCTGACGCACATACCAAGGCGTGAGTTTGGCGAGCTCGGCGATGTCGCTGACGGACAGCAAGATGCAGTTCTTCTTGGCGTGCCTGAGAAGCTCGGCCAGGGTGAGGTTGAATGTCTCGTTTATGGGCATACCTACCAACTCTCTACTATTTTCACCGAATCACTACACACTGACGATGACACGGGTAGTGAATCTGTGCAAGTCTGTCTTCTATGCAAACCACTACCACGAATGAAGAGGCGGTCCTCAGCCCGCCGGAGTCCGCACTCCTGAAGGCGCATTACAAGAAGTCCGGTCTGACGGTCGCGGACCTTGCGGCTGCCACTGGGCTCAGTGTGGGCACCATCTCGATCGCGCTCAGCGGAATCCGCTACCGCGACGGCCGGCCCCACGTCGCGGTCCCTCCGGACCGCACAATCGTGCGTCTCTCGGCTGTCCTGCATGTGGATCCAGAGATCTGGCGGAACGTTGGGCGTGCGCGAGCCGCAGATCTTCTCGCCGAGGTGACCGAGTCCGGCAACGCGCCTACCGTAGCGGCGGACATGGATGCAGTGGCGGCAGTTGCTGGGCGAGCGGCCCTGGCGCGTCAGGTCCTGTCGGCGTTCAGTAGTGAAGAGCTGCGCTCGGAGATTAGTCGCCGGGAGGGGGAGTGACTGTTCAGGATCTCTGGGCCAACCTCTCGAAGAGTGAGGTTGTTGAAAGGAGGCGGGCAGGTCGTGATCGCTGGCAGCGGCGGTGGCGCGACGGCGTTGGACGGAGTGCTCCGCAGCGTAAGCAGTCATACAAGGAGCATCAGAAGGCTCAGGCGTATCTGGATGACGCCAACCAGATGGGGGATCCAAAAGCGCAGCGCATCCGCCGAGATTCACTGACGGTGAACACGCTTCTCGATCGCCACCTCGCCGCGAAGAGCGACCGGGCGCCGAAGACCGTCGAAGCTGATCAGCACCACGCACATGGTGTGCGCCGTCAGTTCGGGGACCGCCAGGTCTCAACGATCGATACGACAGAGATCGAAATTTGGTCCCAGCGATCGGAGCTCGCGCGATCGAGCCGGAAGAAGCAGCTTGAGCTGTTGCGCGCTGCAATCAAGCGTGGAATTCGGGACAAGATGGTCGAGGGCGACCCCAGTGAGGGCATCATCGTCTCTCTGGGGCATCAGGAGTCTGCCCACTGGTCGTCAGCTGAGTTGATGGCTGTGATCGCAGCTGCTGCGAGTGAGCGGGAGAAGGCGCTGCTTTCCGTTCTCGGCCTCATGGGTTTGCGGGCCGGCGAAGCTCGATCCCTCGTCGTCGGCGACCTCGATGGAGGTCAGCTTCGTGTGAAGAACTCGGGAGGCGACACTGACGCCACGAAGACTCGGGCAAGCCGGCGCGTCTTGCCCGTTCCGGCGGTGGTCTTGCCGCTTCTGGAGAAGCAGGCAGGGCGCCGCCCGAAGTCAGACTGGATGTTCGAGAGTCCGCGACTCCGCGGTCAAGCAATCGGAAAACGGTACGTTTCAGACACGGTCACGCGGGCGTTGTCTCGCGCCAATCAGGAGCGCTCTGAACCCATCGCTCGGATCAGTGTGCACGGGTTGCGACACACATTCGCTGCGATCGCACTTTCTGAAGCTCGTGCCGATCTACTGTCAGTGTCACGTGCCCTGGGACATGCTCGACCGTCTATCACCCTTGACCGCTACGGGCACCTGGCACCGGCAGGCCTCGCGCCTTTGATGGCAGGTATCGATGATCTCGTGAGAAGTGCTGTATAGATGGGGAATCGGGATGGGGATCGCAACTCAAGGTTGGTATCTAGAGTCAGCTGCCTTGTGATGCGCAGCTGAAGCTGAGCTGCAAGAGGACTAGTTTTCGTTTCGATGCCAGGGCAAGGTGTCATGTCTGGCACGATCTGAGTATGAGCGCTCCCGAACTCACTGCCGCGCAGATGGACGTCTTTAGGGACGCAGGCGGCGACCGACACGTGACGCTACTACTCGGTGCCGGTGCCTCAACCTCGTCAGGCCTCCCTGGTTGGGACGAGCTTGCGACACGCCTCTTGCTAAAGAGTGGATCTGTCACAGACGCGGAAGCCGCGGCGCTACTTGTCGGTCGTCAGGACCCCCTGCTGGTCGCAGAGGCTGCTCGTAACGCCCTGGGTGATCGCTGGGACCAGCAGATTCGATCGGCGCTGTATCGAGGTCTGAGCGACCTCTCGCCCTCCGCACTCCACCTTGCGGCCGCAGGTCACGCGTTAGCCGGACCTGCTTCGGAGACGACCCTGATCACCCTGAACTTCGACACTTTGTTGGAGGATGCGGCAAAAATCGATCTTGACGACGCGGCTGTGCACTCGCGAATTGATGGATCTCGACCGGACGGTGTCTACGTAGTTCACCATCTGCACGGTATTGCGTCGACCTCGCATTCCGAAGGTGTCGTGCTCACGTTGTCCGATTTCAACGAACTCCTTGGTAACCAGGACTCGTGGCAGCAGCAGATCCTTCGAGAGTCGGCTAGTCAAGGGGCCATCGTCATTGCAGGAACGTCGTACCGGGACCCTGATGTTCGTCGGTGGCTCCACGTCGCGCTAGCTGAAGCGCCGGACGAAAACGCCGCTGTGGTTCTTTTGGCCCGGCAGGCATTCGGGGTGTCCCGCGATCAGTTCAGTCAGCTGGAACGGGCGCTCGCTGAGCAGTGGAGTTCCGCCGGTCTGAAGCCCGTGATCGTGGAGGACTTCACGGACGCGGCTCAAATCATCCGCGAACTTCGCTACGTACACGCGTCGAACTATCGAGCACCTCAAGAGCGTGCTGACGCGATGTGGAAAGCGCACGTTGCACAGTTCGCGGACCTCCAGGAATCGTATTCTGACCGGCTTGGCTTGAATGCAAGCAGGTTGAAGGACGCATTCGACGTCGATCATCTCAACGTCACGTTGTGGCTCGCCGACGGGAACGGCAGCGTGGCTCGATACGCGGCGCAGGACAGGATCTACAAGTCAGCAGAGGATCTTCGTCATGTTGAGAGCGGACATGACAGTCGGTGGGTTGCTGGTCGAGCCTTGGGTGCGGAGGACATCGTCTTCCAAGACATTGAAGATGGCTCGACCAGCCGCTGGGGGACAGTGTTTGCTGTTCCAGTACGTGTCGTAGTGCCTGGCCATCCCGAGATGGCGATGGCCGTGATCAGCGTAGGGCTGCCTGGTTCGGCCGCGACGCACTTCAAGTCTCGGGCCATGTGGTTCGATGCGGCGCTTGAAATCGCCAACGACTGGAGCGAGACCCTGCTTCAGGTGATTCCTGCAGACTTCGTGGCTTAGAGTCGTTAAGCTGATCGAAGGAGGCGAGATCATGACGAACGACAGCAGTTCCTTCCAGAGTCTTGGAAACGGTGCGTATCGCGTGAGCGGCGCTCGCGTCAGCCCGACTACTGGGAAGTACGTGACGCGCAGCAGCGCCTCGACGCAAAAATCGAAGTCCGCGACCAGTGGAGTCGACAAAGCTCCATCGGGCAAGAGGTAGGTTCAGCCTCGCCCCCGAACGCCCGTTCGGCGAACTCCTGCAAGACTGCTCCGCGTGGCTAGGAGCCTGTGATGACGCGCGTCCGCACTCCGGTTCTGATATCAGCGGTTCGGATTCCGAGTGCCCCGAGCTGTTGACGCATCTGTTGGAAGACGGGCGCTTCGCCCTTGAGGTCCGAGATCGTGAGGACCGCAGCGAACTCGACTCCAGACACCGGCATGTCTTCGTCTGCCCGAGTCAGGTACTCGACGAGGAACTTCCACGTTGAACTCTTTCCCCGGCCACGCATCTTGCTCGTCTCGAAGCTCTTCACCACCTGCCATTTGTGTGCTTCCTGGAGAAGTTCTCGCTCCGTCCGGGGGTCTGCCATGGCCTCGGGGTGATACACCGGCTTCAACGCGTTGCTGAACTTGTCGGGATCGGTCTCCTGCATGAGTGTCAAGCCCCGGGTTTGGTAGAGGCTCGGTTAGACCCGTTCCATCACGGTGATGGTGGGCAGTTGCGTGTAGAAGTTGTTCTCGGCTTCGACGGGTGGGATGTGTCCGATCTCGCCGTGGAGCCGGCGGTGGTTGTACCAGTCGATGTATTCCGCGACCGCGATCTCGAGCTCGTCGATCCCCTTCCACGGGCCGAGGTTGCGGATCAGTTCGGCCTTGAATAGAGAGTTCAGCGCCTCGGCCATCGCGTTGTCGTAGCTGTCGCCCTTGGACCCAACCGAGGCGACTGCTTCTGCCTCAGCGAGGCGGTCGGTGTAGCGCACGGCACGATATTGGACTCCACGATCCGAGTGGTGGACAAGTTGTGACAGAGTAGTGCCCCATAAGGTGGTGTAGCCTGCGGTGGCCGGCTCGGTCTTGGACGTGAGCGCGGTCACCGTGTGACTCCTTCGAGAAGTCTCTAACCTCCACTCGAAAGGCATCATCACGATGACCGCTCCACATATTGTCGACCCTGCACACCTTCTTGGCGAAGCCCTGACCGACGCGTCTCCCGATCTGATGCGGTCGCTGCTGCAAACCATGATCAACGCGCTCCTCTCTGCCGACGCTGACGCGGTGATCGGCGCCGAGTGGGGCCAACCCACCCCGGGTCGCACCGTCCAACGCAACGGCTACCGGCACCGCGACCTCGATACCCGCGCCGGGACCATCGATGTCGCGATCCCGAAGCTGCGCTCTGGCACCTACTTCCCGGAGTGGCTCCTCGAGCGCCGCAAACGCGCCGAGACCGCCCTGATCACCGTCGTCGCGGACTGCTACCTCGCCGGCGTCTCCACACGCCGCATGGACAAACTCGTGAAGACCCTCGGGATTCACTCGTTGTCGAAGTCGCAAGTGTCCCGGATGGCTGCGGACCTCGACGAGCACGTTGACCAATTCCGACACCGCCCGCTCGGTGATGCCGGCCCATTCACGTTCGTCGCCGCCGACGCTCTCACCATGAAAGTCCGCGAAGGCGGACGCGTCATCAACGCCGTTGTTCTCGTCGCGACCGGGGTCAACGCCGATGGGCGCCGCGAGGTCCTGGGCCTGCGGGTGGCCACGTCGGAGACCGGGGCGGCGTGGAACACGTTCTTCGCCGACCTCGTCGCCCGCGGTCTGACCGGGGTTCGTCTGGTCACTTCCGACGCGCACCGCGGTCTGGTCGAGGCGATCGCCGCGAACTTCCCCGGCGCGGCCTGGCAACGCTGCCGCACCCACTACGCCGCGAACCTGATGTCGGTGACCCCGAAGAGTCTCTGGCCCGCGGTCAAGGCTATGCTGCACTCCGTTTACGACCAGCCCGACGCCGACGCCGTCCACGCCCAGTTCGACCGGCTGTTGGACTACGTCGACGGGAAACTGCCCGCAGCTCACGAACACCTCGACGCTGCCCGCGCCGACATCCTCGCGTTCACCGGGTTCCCCGAGGGGCTCTGGCAGCAGATCTGGTCGAACAACCCGAACGAGCGCCTGAATCGTGAAATCCGTCGCCGCACCGACTCCGTCGGCATCTTCCCCAATCGCGACGCGATCACCCGGCTCGTCGGCGCCGTCCTTGCCGAACAGACCGATGAATGGGCCGAGGGACGCCGCTACCTCGGACTCGACATCCTCGCCAAGAGCCGCCTCACCATCGTCCCCGACACCGGAACCGAGGTGCCCGAACCAGAACTCGCCCTCAGCGCCTAACCCAACGAATCGAAGGACACACGGCTACACCACTCCACGGGGCTTGACCGTCCCGGCCGGCACGCTGCCGCGTCCAGACGCCCATCTCGAGAGCATCGAGGGCAAGCTCGGTGTGCATGGTTGTGGAGAGCTGCCAGCCCACGATCCGGCGGGAGAACACGTCCAATACGAACGCGGCATACACCCAGCCGGAGAACGTCCGAATGTAGGTGATGTCCGCAACCCAGAGGCAGTCCGGTGCCGGTGCGGTGAACCGTCGGTCAACGAGGTCCCCCGGACGATCCGTGAATGGCCCAGGGATCGTCGTGCGTGGCCCCTTGGCCCGCGAGATCCCGCGGAGACCCTCCCGACGCATGAGCCGCTCGATCGTGCACCTGGCCACCCGGTGGCCATCGCGACGCAGCTGCGCATGGACCTTCCGGACGCCATAGACGCCATAGTTCGCTTGGTGCACGGCACGGACCTTCACCACGGTGTCCTCGTCACTGACGGACCGCTGCGAGGGCGGCCGAGACCGCGCGGCATAGTACGTCTGCGGGGCAATCGGCAGTTCCCTGCAGATCGGCTCGACCCCGAACTCTTCCTTGTGTTCATCGATGTAGGCGATCATCTGCTGTGTGGGCGGTCGAGCTCCGCCGCGAAGAAAGCCGACGCGCTCCGCAAAATCGCGTTCGCCCGCCGCAACTCCCTCACCTCACGCTCCACCTCGACCAGGCGAACCGCAGTATCAGTGGACGTCCCCGAACGCAGACCCCCATCGACCTCGGCGCGCTGGACCCAGCCACGCAACGTGTCCGACGGGACACCAAGCTGCCGGCCGATCCTGGTACACACACCACGGCGGCCCCCATCCGCATCACGCGCCTCGAACACAAGGCGCACTGCACGCTCTCTCAATTCCGCCGGGTACTTCCTCAAAGCTGGCATACTCCTCATCCTTTCAGGACGATCAGAGTCTCCATCAAACCAAGGGCAAGACATGAGTTTTGCATCGATGTTAACTCTGATTCGCTCGTCACCGTGCTCGTACGCGAGTATCGGTCGCGCCACCAGCGTGAGCCTCGCGTAGCCACGGCACTTTCCTTCGTCGGTAAGTGACTCCGGCCACGCGAACTTGAGGCTGTGTTCTTCACCGGGCAGGATTGTGTTGCTGACCACCATGACGATTTCCGAGTCCGGTCGCTCCAGTGTCTTGTGAGTCTCGCGCGGGACTCCAAAGCCAGCCAAGTCAGTCGCGACACCACGTAGTTCGCCCCGTTGCAGCGGTGCGGGCATGGTCGCCTCATGGATGAGCAGCGCGATGAGAGTCTCGCGCGGGGCACTTCCTGCGATAGATGCATCAAGATCCGCGAGTTCTCGCGCCACGAGGGGGGCAGCGAAGCTCGTGCCTGAGTTGCTGACGAGAGCGCCCGATTCGTCGATGGAATACAGGCCGCTTCCGTGTTGAGCGGTTGGGTTTCCGCTTCCGCCAACGTGCGCCATGTCTGGCTTAGTCGCTCCGCGAAGGCCTGGGCCGCGTCGAGTGTAGCTCGTGAGCCCGAATGGGATCTGGTTCGGGATGACCGTTGGATTGAGTGCGCTAACGGCCAAGTTGAAGAGGCTCTCCGCCGGCTCCGAGATGGTCGAGCGGCTCTCTCGTGCGAGGGACGTGAGAGCCGATGTTGTGTCCTCGGTCCACTCCGGCCGCCGATCATTGGTTGAGAGATTCCCCGCAGAGATGACGAATATGACGTCATACGCGCGAGCGATTGCATCGAGACGCTGGGCGGCAGCGCCGTATCGCTGGTTGTCGCCTGGGGCGTCGAAGTTGAGACTGAGATTGAACACCCTCACACCATGCGCGCTGCGCACTTCACGCACGGCATCCTCGATCTCATCGAAGAGTTCGGGTGTGCCTCCGGGGTAGTACGCGTCAAACTTGTTCCCGGTGCCACCTGGATCGGCCGGGAGGACATCTATATCGATCAACCTACACGCCGGGCGAGAGGGATCCAGTAACAGAGGGTTCATCGCACCGGCGCCCACCAGAAGACCACCGATAAACGTGCCGTGTTCAGAATCTTTATCCGCGTCGGCTATTAGACCCCACTTGCGTTCCACCCAAGGCTCTAGAATCGCGCCAACTCCGCCGTCGATAATGCCGACGATTGAACCGTTCTCGCTGAGCGCGGTCGGAATCCCGATGTCAACCAGCGTGTCGGTCGCGGCTACATTGGTCCCCCGCGAGCTTGGAACGGCGGGAAGCGAGATCGAGCGAACGACCGGGTTCCGCCCCAGAACTGTCAACACGCGCTGATGCTCGTCCACGCTCGTAGAGAAATTTCCGAGCGGCGCTGTGCGGAGCCCCGACCCAACTTCATCAGCGACCACCCCGAGTTCGAGGCTGCTTGCAGTGCTTGCTGTGACAACGCCGACCGAGATGTGGCGAGCAGCGCCGATTCCTCGATCTGGTTGAGCAACTGCCTCGACGGGAGACGACTCTAAGGCGTCCTGCAGTGCTCGAACCGCGTGTTGACGGGCGTCACTGACTGTCGACGAAGTGGTCGCGCCGCCGAACGGGAACAGTTCGATTTCATACCGATGTCCTGAGCTGGATCGGCTCAGCCACTCCGCAGCTGAATCCGCACTGAAGTCTCTCTTAGGTTGCGTCCAATAGCGTGGTGTAACCCCGGCCCTGATGGGCGTGTTGCACCGATGTGAGGCGGCCACCGCGTGATTCTTGGAAAGACCGATCAAGTCTTTTCCGAAGGAGTACACGCGATGACCGCACCCCATTTTATTGACCCTGCCCGTTTCCTGTCCGAACAACTCGAGCAAGCCTCGCCGGACCTGATGCGGCAGATGCTGACCACGTTCATCAACGCGCTGATGAGCGCCGAGGCCGAAGCCGTCTGCGGGGCCGAATACGGCCAGATCTCCGCCGACCGGACCAACTCCCGCAACGGCTACCGGCACCGGGATTTCGACACCCGCACCGGCACTCTCGACGTCGCGATCCCGAAGCTGCGCACCGGAACGTACTTCCCGGACTGGCTCCTCGAGCGGCGCCGCCGTGCCGAGGCCGCCCTGACCAGCGTCGTGGCGACCTGCTACCTGCTCGGGGTCTCGACCAGGCGGATGGAGAAACTCGTCGAGTCCCTCGGCATCACTCGTCTGTCCAAGTCGCAGGTGTCGATCATGGCCACCGACCTCGACGAGCAGGTCGAGCAGTTCCGCACCCGGCCCCTCGACGCTGGCCCCTACACGTTCGTCGCCGCCGACGCCCTGGTGCTGAAGGTGCGCGAGGGCGGCCGTGTCGCTAACGTCCACGCGCTCCTCGCGACGGGCGTGAACAAGGACGGGCACCGTGAGATCCTGGGCTTGCAGGTCACCAGCGCCGAAGACGGCGCCGGCTGGCTGGGCTTTTTCCGCGACCTGACTGCCCGCGGCCTCACCGGGGTGAAGCTCGTCACCAGCGACGCTCACGCCGGCCTCGTCGCGGCGATCGGGGCGACGCTGCCCGGCGCGACCTGGCAGCGCTGTCGCACCCACTACGCCGCGAATCTGATGTCCGCGACCCCGAAGTCCAGCTGGCCGTGGGTGAAGACCCTGCTCCACTCGGTCTATGACCAGCCCGACAAGGACGCCGTCCACGCACAGTTCGACCGGGTCCTGAACGCCCTGGAAGAGAAGCTCCCCGCAGTCGCCACCCACCTCGAGACCGCCCGGGCGGACGTGCTCGCGTTCACCGGCTTCCCGAAGGAGATCTGGCGCCAGCTCTGGTCCAACAACCCGCAGGAGCGCCTCAATCGCGAGATCCGCCGCCGCACCGACGTCGTGGGTATCTTCCCCGACCGCGGCTCCCTGATCCGCCTCGTCGGAGCGGTCCTGGCCGAACAACACGACGAGTGGATCGAAGGCCGCCGCTATCTCGGCCTCGACGTCCTCAGCCGCTCACGCCTCACCCTCGTCCCGACCGACAAGGAGGAACAAACAACCGAACTCGGCGCCCTCAGCGCCTAGAAATCCAAGAATCACGCGGCAATCCCGTTACACCACGCGTTTGGACTTGACCCTCTCTTATCGGGCTCGGCCCACAACTCGATGCTGCTGATCGCAGAAACCTCACAACGTGCACGAGACGGATTCGGAACAACCTCGCCCGTGTCCTTCCTGACCTTTGTTGGGACCTCGACTTCTGCGCCCAGTACCTTGTCGAGTACAACTTTCAGGGTGCTCGGCGTGCAGGCGAAGATCGGCTCACCGACGCCCGCTGTCGCAACGTGAGGAGTCGATGCTCGGCGGAACAAGCTCTTCTGTGGTCGGTGCGACTTTGCGATTGACCGCGAATTCATCCGGACTCGCACATAGCCGAGGCCGCCGTATTCAGCGAGGTACTGAGACGCAGCGATCACGTCGAGAACACCTCGAATCTGATCCGCGAGCCGGGCTTGATGGCGCTCGAACGCACTGTTTCGATCTGCGAAAAAGTCAGTACCAACGGACTTCGGAGATTGTTTTTCCCGCGGCTGCTGCAGCCGCTGCGGGTTTGTTACTACCTGGATCGGCTGATTAGGCATTGATCGCGCCTTCCTGGGCCTCGCTCACGCGCCGGCCAACTGTCTTGCTACTGATGCCGAATAACTGGGCGAGCTCCTGGTGGGTGAAATGCGGGTCTTCGCTCTGGGCGAGCATGATCAGAAGGGCCTCGCGGTCGATGAATCTGTCATTCTCGCCGGAGCCGTACCTGGCAGCAGTAGTCGCGGCTATCTGCACGATCGCATCCGCCTGCTTCGTGGTATTTCCTGCGTCTACGATGCGCCGCTTGCGCCACTTGGCGCACACGGTTGAAACCTCGGCGCCCGAAAGACCCGCCGTGATCCAGATCATGAACTTAGCCTCAGGCTCCGCATCTGGCACTTCCGACAAAGCAGAGCTAACGATAGCGCGCCGTTCCGAAGTCCCAGGGAGTGGCACTGGGACTTGCACTTCGAAGCGACGCCACACTGCTGGGTCGAGCAAAGCTTCGTGGTTGGTGAGCCCGATCGTGATGCCACGTCCGGCACGCGAGTCCATGTTCTGCAGGAGGGCGTTCACCACGCGCTTTATTTCGCCGACCTCGTTGGGATCGTCGCGAAGTTTCGCGATGGCATCGAATTCATCGAGGATTAGCACGCACTCGTATCGATTGGCGAAACTGAAGAGTGCGCCGAGATTCCGAGCTGTGGTTCCCAACAACGAACTGATCAAACCGTCTAGTCGAGCTACGACGGCTGGCAAGCCCAGTTGCTTGGCTAGTGAAAGCGCAAGCGTCGTCTTCCCAGTCCCGGGTGCGCCATACACGAGGGCGGTCAGCGACGGGTTCAGGCCCGCCTCGAGAAGTTGTTCCTGATGCTCCCATTCCTGGGTGAGAGCAGAAATGACCGCCGTGACGTCGCTGTTGAAAATCGGCTGAACCGCATCATTGTCACGAGGAAAGATGATCGTGGCCAACGGTGCTGCGCTCTCCGGATCAACGGGGAGGGGAGTGCTAGTAGTCATTCGTTCGGGATCTTGAGTGGAGCTGCGAGACAGTCGAGTTGGGGTCGATCGTGCTGTTCGAGACGCACTGCGTAGAAGAGCTGTAATGCCGCCTGCATCGGTGTCACCAGCCATTAGAAGAGCCGCCTCGAGCCGCTCAAGCTGGTGTCGAGCTATGTCCTTGCTGTCGTCGGCCAAGGCGGCCCTACTCAGGGCTTTAACGATCGCGAAGTGCTCCATACGGACAGCATAGCCGCCGCATCAGACATGTGAACCGCCAGTAGGGACAGGATTTGCCACGCGGAGGACGAGAGCCTGATTGGGAGAGTATGTCTGACGACGCTGGTCGGTTGGTCGGGCGTGTCGTCAGACGTGGCGAACTGAAGGCACTAGTCGAGCGCGGACTCGGCGGGCCCGCTCGCTCCATGCGTAGCCGCGCGCGCCTCTGCGCCCCAGCTGCGCTCCGAGTTAAACGAATTTCCCCCTGATTAGGTATAAAACTCTACGACATCCTGCTTTGCAAGCAGGATGTCGGGAGTTCGATTCTCCCAGGCTCCACAGCAAGAAGCAGCCCCCGGCCAACGCCGGGGGCTGCTTCGTTTTCACTGCGCGTCCCGTGCGCCTCGACAAGCTGCACCTCATCCACACGCCACATGGACGCCTCGATGGGAACCGATGCTCTGAGGGTCAGTGGAGGATTGTTGGAGGGCGCATGTCCGATCTTCGGTAGTGCGAGGCCACGATCACGATTGCACAGGTGTGGATGGAGGTGTTAACAACTGTGGACCACGGCTCGCGTCGACGGCCAGCATCTGCTCAGACCGCCCGACAATGTCAGATTCGGACGGCCGGATTTTCGAGGCCACCACGCTGACCGCGGCCAATGGCACGGAAAGCGGGCGGGCGGTGATACCAGGGGCGCCACCGCCGCGCCCGGTCAGCCCGCGACGACGGTAAGCAGGTTCGACGTGACGTGCGTGGCGTCCGCGAGGAATGCGCGGGCGACGAAGGTGTGGGCACCCGTGCTCAGTGCGATTGCGGTGCGGTGCGGTGCGTACATGGAGGTCTCGAGCTCCCTGCCGTTGTCATAGAAGACGTAGGAGTGCACGTCCACGGGAGTGGCGACGGATGCGTCTAGGACCACGACATCGCCCTCTGCCAGCACCGCGCCGTGCGATGGTCCAGCGAGGGAGAGGACTGCGCTCGAGACGGCGACAGGTTTGACGGTCAGGTCGAGGAAGCCCGCATAGCGGCACAGGTCGAAGCCGAGACGGTCTCCGGCGTTGAACTTCGCTTTGGCATTCACCAAGCCGTCATATGCGCCGGCAAACGGGGCCGTCGGGTTCCACCAGGTCATCTGCTCGCTATAGATCCAGGTGTAGCGGTCGCTTTTGAGCATCGAGTGGTACACGTTGTGTTCGTACCATTTCTGTACATCCGTGGCCGTCAATGTCGAGTAGTACGCGTACTTCGATGCGATCCCGGCTCGGGCGTGGCCAAGGGTGTTGTCGACGTACACAGTTGAGCCCATCTCGATACGGCCATAGGCCTCATGCTCAGTCTCCGGCAGCAGGTACCACGCGCCTTCCTGATACTGCCGACTCCGCGTGAACTGCGTCGTCTCGTCGTGGTAATAGTCGTCTTCGCTGCCGTCCACGATTGTGACCCCCGCGGCCACGCTTGAGAGCATGCCGCCGACGAAGGCCGGGAAGGTCGCATAGGGGGAGTCGTACTCGTGGCCTTCGTAGTTCTCGGACTGGTAGCGCAGCATGACGCCGAGAAAATAGAACAGGACGATCACATCAGGCTTCGCGGTCTGCAGCGCCGTCATGAACTGTGCCCCACGGAGCCGAACCTGAGCGCACACCTGCGCATACGTCTTTCCGGGGAACTGCGCAGACGTGTAGAGCCAGGTATCCGCGCCGTAGTCCTCCGGATCGAGCGCAATGCCTTTCGCGCCGGATGCAGCGAGAGCCTGTCCGAGGAGACCGATCTTCGCGGCAGCGTTACTCCAGATTGCATCGTCGAACCAGTCGATACCGCCGGCCTCCTGAGCGTAGGCGTACGCGTAGATGAAGTTGTCGGTGAATGATCCCCACTGGATGTCCTCAAGGACGTCGATTTTCATGTCGGCGAGAGTGAGCACCTGCTGCGGGCCGAAGACATCGAAGGCCTGGACGTACTTCGTGCCTGGATTTTCCATCAGGTTGAAGACCACCCCATCGAACTGAGTGAGTTGCATCGCGGCGATGTTGTCACGGACGAACACTGCGCCGGGCATGTCCCAGCCGGCTTCGATGAGTTTGCGTTGCCCCGAGTTTCATGGGGCGTTGCGGACGACGCTTGCACCGCTCGCGAACGGCCGTCTCGCGATGCTCTGTGCGACCGACGCTTCAGGGACTGTACCTGCTGCTGCCGAGAGCGAACCCCAGCCAGCAGCGGCCGTGGCCAGCGTTATGCCGCCGGCGCCGAGGAATGCGCGTCGTCCGATTCCGGTCATAATGACTCCAATCATTGAAACTCTTCGAAGTTCACATCAGTGAACTTTGATTCAGGTATGATGCGGCTTAGCGTGACCGAGTAGAACCCAGATGTCAAGGGAATCCGTCAGAAGCCGGTATTGACCGCTGCTCTCACCGCTGGCATGATGTGCGATACATGGACAGGAACGTGGGTTCACATATGGAATCAATGAATGGCGCCTCATGGGGTCCGCCGGACCGACGACCAGGGGACAGTCCGCGCATCACCGCAGTCGAGCGTTTCCACGTACGGGTCCCATTCGACCGCGCAGTCGCGCGGTGGAACAGCATCAACAATTCCCAGTGGGAGCTTCTCGAGATCGTGCGTGTGCGCACAGAGGACCCCGAGGTCGTCGGTTACGGCGAAGCGCTCTCCACCTATCCGGACTTCTGCACGACACCCCGAGCCATGGAGGCAGTTTGCGGACGGCTTCCGATCGAGGACGCGGCTGACGATCGTCTCGGCCTCAGCCTGCAGATGGCCCTCTATGACGCGGCGGGCCAAGCCTATGGTGTTCCGCTGCACCGCCTATTCGGCCGTCCTCAGGTCCGGGACCGGACCCCTCTTGCGTGGTGGAACACGAAAATGCCTGCCGAGCTTCTTGGGCAGGAGGCGGCCCGCTCCGTGGAGGCGGGCTACCTGGCGCAGAAGATCAAGGCGCGACCGTGGTTTGATGTGCGCGAGCAACTCGCCGCGATCGACCGCTCCACTCCGCCGGAGTTTCGCGTGGACATCGACTGGAACTCGATGCTGCTCGACGCAGGCCACGCGTTGCCTGTTCTGATCGAGATCGCGGGCATGCCGAAGATCGGTCTCTTTGAGAGCCCGATCCGGCGCTCGGACGCAGCAGGCCAACGACGGATCCACGATGCCGTCCCGATTCTGCTCGCCGAGCACTTCGATCCCACGCTCTTCCCTGTGTGGATTCGTGACGACTCCGTCGACGCCTACGTCATCAGCCCTCCCGGAGTGACGAGCATGGTGAACCGGGCCGCCGCTGCCGATCTGCTGCACAAGGATGTGTTCCTGCAAATCTGCGGGACCGGGATCACGACGGCGTTCACCGCTGCGCTCAATGCGGTCCTGCCCGCCGCCCGCCTCCCCGCGGTGACCGTGATGAACACCTACTCGGACGACCTCATCGTGTCGCCGCTGCGCGTCACAGGTGGGCACGTCGAAGTTCCAACTCGTCCCGGATTGGGCGTGCTCGTGGATGAGGATGCTCTCGAGCAGTTCCGGGTCGATGACGAGTTCGTTGTCCCGGTGCCGCGCCGCTTGCTCACGGTCGACTACGGCGACGGGCGGCACAGGAACTTTGTCAGTGCCGAGCAGTTGTGGGAAGACTTCACAGAGTTGACGACGATGCCCGTGCAGCCGCCGCACGCCTCACTCACCCTCCTTGACGACGACGGCAGTGCCGACTTCACTTCGTTGCACGCGCGGGCGAATAGACACCCCCAGTGGTTGGACGTGCGCGGCTGACTCCTGGCGACACTCATCTTCGCGCGCTGGTGTTCGACCGTATCGAGGACCGGCGGATGTCAGGCGGCTGCGCTCGGATCGCCCACGACCTGTTGCGTCTGCGTACCCAGCCGCGTGATCCCGAGTCTGATCGTCTCTCCGCCGTGAAGGAAGACCTGCGGTGTGAGTCCCATGCCGACTCCGGGTGGGGTCCCCGTGTTGATGAGGTCGCCGGGTTCGAGCGTGAGGAACTGACTGAGGTAGTGCACGATGAACGCCGGGCTGAAGATCATCGTCGCCGTGGAACCGTCCTGCCTGCGGATACCGTCGATGTCGAGCCACATCGCCAGGTCGAGGACATCGCCGATCTCGTCGGGCGTGACCAGGTAGGGCCCTGCCGGGTTGAACGTCGGAGCGGACTTCCCCTTCGACCACTGCCCGTTGCGCTCCAACTGCCAGGCTCGTTCGCTGACGTCGTTGACGAGCACGTAGCCGGCGATTGCGGCTGCGGCCTCCGCTTCGTCGGCGAGGTAGGACGCGCGGGTGCCGATGACGATCCCGAGCTCGACCTCCCAATCCGTCTTCAGGGAACCCCGTGGAATCAGGACGTCGTCGTTCGGACCCACGAGGGTGTTCGGTGATTTCGTGAACAGGATCGGCTCCTCGGGCACGGGCATGCCAGTCTCGGCGGCATGGTCGCTGTAGTTCAGCCCGATGCACAGGATCTGGTGCGGTCGAGCGATCGGGGCACCGATCCGTCGACCTCCGACCAACTCCACGCTCCCGGCTGCGACGCGTTCGGCCACGATTGCGTCGAGGACGCTCAGCGCCCCCGAACTGAAGAACGCCTCGTTGAAATCGCCGACGACGTCGGACAGATCGACGAAGTGTTCCTGATCGACGAGGACACCGGGGGTTTCGGCGCCGATCGCTCCGACTCGCACGAGCTTCATGTGGGTTCTCTTCTCTGGATGACGTCAGTGGATCGGGGTGAGACCGACGTTGGATGATGGTGCGGAGGCGCCGGAACGTGAGTGGGCTAACCCACGACAGGTCGGAGCCGCAGCTCCTGCATGCCGCCGTCGACGGCGATGGATGTGCCCGTCGTGGAGCGGGAGTTGGGCCCCGCAAGGTACGCCACGGCCTCGGCGACCTCCGTGGGGTCGACGAGTCGCCCGTGCGGTTGTCGCGCCTCGAGGGCTTCGCGCTCTGCCTGAGGATCCTCCGCGGACTCGAGGAGCCCCGTGATCCACGGAGTGTCGGCAGTGCCAGGATTGACGGCGTTGAAGCGGATGCCCTCTCGGAGATGGTCTGCCGCGAGAGCGCGGGTCATCGACAGGACCGCGCCCTTCGTGGCCGTGTACAGCACTCGTTGCGGGACGCCGGCTGTCGCGACGATTGACGACAGATTCACCACGGAAGCCGATCGTGACTGTCGGAGGAAGGGCAGTGCCGCTCTCGTCACGCGGGCGATGCCGACGACGTTGATGTCCCAGATGCGATGCCACTCGTCGTCCGAGTTGTCGGCGACATCCCCCTGCGCTCCGACGCCCGCGTTGTTGACCAGGATGTCGATTCCGCCGAACCGGTGCACGACCGCGTCGAGAGCCGCGCGCACGGAGGTGTCATCCGACACATCCGCCTGGACACCCAGATAGCGGGCGTCCAGACCGGAGCAGTCGCGATCGAGGACTGCCACCTGCGCACCGCCGTCGCTGAGCCGCCGGGCGATCGCTGCGCCGATGCCTGATGCCCCGCCCGTGACGACCGCGACGAGCTGATGGGATTCGTTCATGGATCCGTTCGATTCTGTTGGAGAGGAGCGATCGTACCGAGACCGGTGTTGCCGGTGTGCGTCAGGGACGTGTCAGCGCGCGAGCGATGTTCGTGACGGTGGCGGCGACGATGTGCTCCTCCGACAGCCCTGCGGCGCGCATCTTCGGGATGAAGTCGCGGATGAGCCAGTCGTACCCGCGGCCACCGTACGAGCGCAGCGCCGAGCGCTGTGCGATGTCGGTCCCGAGCACGACGCGGTCGGCATGCCCGTGCTCGATCAGGGCGGCGAGACTGCGGAGCCGCACGCTGTCGTCCGGGTAGCCGTCGCTCTCGTATCCGACATTGTCGATGCTCAGGTAGACGCCGCGGTCGGCGATCCGGAGCAGGTGGTCGACATCCTCCCTGTCGCCCATGTGACTGATCACGATGCGGTCCGGTGCCACCCCGACCTCTTCGAGGAGGTCGATCTGCTCGAGGGCCAGTTCACCGAAGTGGGTCGTGTGGGTGACGATCGCGGCTCCGGTCTGGAGGCTTGCCAGCCCAGCAGCACGGAAGACGCGCTCTTCCGCGGGTGAGATGTGGTGCCGTTCGGTGCCGATCTCGCCGATGAAACCGGCGACGACATCGGTGTCGTCGAACCCGGTCGTCAGGTGGCGGACGAGCACCTCGGCCAGTCGTGCGGAGGTCTTCTCACCGACTTCTGCGCCCCAGACGCGCTCGCGGTACCAGCCACAGCCGAGGACGATGTTGACGCCCGTCTGTTCGGAGATGCGCCGCAACGCCGCGGGGCGCGGGGTGAGTCCCGTGGTCGTGCAGTCGACCAGCGTTCCTCCGCCGGCGTTCTTGAACCAGTCCAGCTCTGTCGCCGCGACGGTCTCGTCATCGAAGATGACGTCATAGCTGTTGATCAGGTCGAAGTAGTCCCAGAGGATGTGCTCGTGGCTGTGCGTGATCCCGAGGGTGTCCGGCGCGAGTGGGCCGGTGACCGAGGTCACGGTTCCTTGCATCGTCATCATGAGCCTTTCTGGCGAGGGGAGCGGATTGGAGTGGGCAAGCGGTTCACCATCCGGAGGGCGGCAGTGAGTGGCGATCGACCTGCGCTGGACGGCCGGTCTGCAAGCTCTCGGTGATGGCCTCCGTGGTGGCCACGACCAGTGCGCCGAGCTGTCCACTGGCTGCAGCCGGCACCGTGCCACCCCGGGCGACGTCGAGGAGTGCGAGCGTCGGCGCCCCCGGCCGGTTGGCGGCCTCGTTCGAGGTCATCCGAATGACCTCCGACCACTTCCCGTCGATGCGTATCGTCCGCTCGGAGAAATCGAGGAGGAGTTCGCCCTGAGAGCCGATGATCGCCAGGTACCAGCCGACACCGGGGGAGCGCCCGCTGGTGCTGGCGCAGGAGATCGACACACTTGCTCCATCGGCGAGTTCGCCGGCGATCGCCAGGTGGAGATCGAGGGGTCCGCTGTTTCTCCCGTCGGTGGCGAAGACGCGATCGAGCGACTGCCCGGTCAGCCAGCTGAGCATGCCGATCCCGTGGCTCAGCGTCGTCGTGAGCGCGCCGCCTCCAGACACGGCCGGGTCACGATAGGTGGATTGCTCGCTCTGGATCCCGCCGCGTTGCCAGTCGAGCTCGGTGGTGCCCGTCAGCAGCTCGCGGATGTTCGCATGCAGGCGCAGCTCGACGTGCTCGATCTCACCGATGCGATCTGCTTCGAGACACATCTTGGCGTGAGCGAACAGTGCCGAGAACGGCCAGCCGAACCCGACCAGCAGTCCCCGCTGAGCGTCCGTGGATGCTGAGACCATGGCATGGGCGGCGGTGCTCGTCAGCGCCATGGGCTTCTCGCACAGCGTGTGGGCCCCGGACGACAGTGCGGCCACCGCTTGTGCTTCGTGAGCGTACGGGGGACTGCTGACGATGATCGCGTCGAGGCCCGCGTCGACGACGTCCCGCCAGTCGGTGGTCACCTGAGGGACCGAGAACGCGGCGCCGATTCGCTCACCCGTCCCGAGTTCCCGGCTGGAGACGATCTCTACCGAGACGTCGCGGTGCCGCGTGAGTTCTGGGAGGTGCACGGCGGTCGACCAGGAGCCCGCTCCGATGATGCCCACTCGCACACGTGACACGGAGCCTCCAGATGCTCGAGAGGCGGTTCAAGTATGTGAGCCTCGGTTCAAGTATGAATCTAGGTCCCGCCGACCGTCACGTCAAGATGCGGATGGGAGGTTCTGGTGGAACGCAGCACTCAGGTCCTCGCGTGAACGGATCACGTCGACGAACCGACCTGCCATGACGTCGAATCCCTGCTGGGTCGGGTGGAGGCCGTCGGAGAGCAGGTCGACGTCGGCGGGGCCGAAGAGCTCCAGGCCGTCCAGGTGGAGCATCGACTCGCCCGCGGCGGCACGGAGGTCCGCGACCGATCGGACGATGCGACGCGTGTCCGCGAGGGTGAGTTCGTCCTCCCTCGGAGGGTGGCTCGTCGTGCCGCCGAGGGTTCCGTCGTCCCGCCAGACGGTCGGGCCCGGCGTGTCCTCGTGCATCGGGCAGGCGATCGCACTGATCACGATGATCGGCACGCGAGTGTGCCGCTCGCGGATGCGATCGAGGAAGCCGTGAAGAGCCGGCCCGAATGTTCGTGCCGTCATCGCCGCTGCGTTGACGATGTTGATCCCGACCTTCACCGTGACGACGTCGACCTCGATGTCTGCCACGACCTGGGCCACGAACGGATCGAGCATCGCGTTTCCAGCGAAAGCCAGGGAGGTGAAGTCCACCCCCAGCGCGTGCGCCGTCTGCTGGGGCCAGGAGCTCAGCGGATCGTCTGCTTCGACGCATTGGCTGATCGAACTGCCGTAGTGGGCCCACCGGAGGCGAGAAGACGACGGCGGAAGGAGGATCGGCTCGTCGGCTGCGATGGATCGAAGATCGATCCGGGCGTTGTGGGGAAGCCAGATCTCGACGATCCGTGGCTCCGTAGGCCGGTCGTCGAAGGAGAAGATCGCCGACTCCTGAGAGCCAGGCGAGACGGAGACATGGCCGTCTAGCGACTCGATGAGTCGGTCGACGCCCGTGGCTTCGACGCGCGCGATCGTCTGCCGCTCTGGTCCGTCGCCGCGGGTGGCGATCCACAGGGCTCGTGGGATCGATGCGGGTGAGGCGTCGGAGACGTGCTGCTCGACGCGCGCGTCGATCTCCAGGCGATGTGCGGCGGTGAGCATGCGCAAGCGGACCCCCATCGGGAGTCGTACCAGCCGGGCGAGTGAGGTGTTCGGGAAGCTGGGATGAATTCGGAGCGGCAGTCGGAGGGGCGTGACCGCTCCGCCGGCTCGCTCGAGGTCGACCATGCCGACGATGTACGGCTCGAGCGCGGCCGAGTCCAGTCGAGTGCCGGTCATGACCGAACCGGCTCCGGGGACTCCAAGGTCGCGGCCCGCTGCTCGCGTGTGCTCGCGCGACGGTCGTGCAGGTACGCCACGCCGTACGCGGCGAAGTACAGCACCACCATCGGGACGGCGAGCAGGAGCATCGACATGACGTCGGCGGCCGGCGTCGCGAACGCAGTGAACAGCACGATCAGGAGCAGGGCGATCCGCCACCCGTGGATGATCGTCGTCGCCTGCAGGACTCCCACGAAATTCAAAAGGACGAGGAACACGGGAAGCACGAAGGCGACCCCCACCGCGAGTGTGAGTTTGAGGACGAAGTCGTAGTAGGTCGTCGCATCGAGGAAGTTCGCGGCCGCCCCCGGCGTGAACCCGAGCATCAGCTCGACGATGTGCGGCAGCACGAACCAACCCGCGCCGCAGCCGAGGAGGAACAAGGGGACGGCGGCTCCGAGGAAGCCGACCGCGTAGCCGATCTCCCGCCTGTTCAACGCGGGGACGAGGTAGGCCCAGACTGATACAGCCACACCGGACTGGAGAGCACCACGCCGACGGTCAAGGCGATCTTCATCCGGAGGTCGAATGCGCTCGTCACGCTCGTGAAGTTGAGAAAGGCCTCCCCGCGCGTCTCGGCGATCGAGAGCACCGGTGCGCTCATCGCCTCGATGAGCACCTCGGACAGCAGGAACCCGATGACCATGGCGACGATGATCCCGACGGCCGAGATGAAAAGTCTCTTACGCAGCTCGATCAGGTGATGACCGATCGACATGCGCTTCTCCTGGCCGTTCGCCTTCCGGCGATCCGCTGTGCGCATGCGGGTCAGGCGTCGTGGCTGCGAGCCGCGGGGGAGCCGGGGTCGGCTGGGACGCGTTCGACGGTCTCTGGCTGGGGCTCTGACCGCTCTTCGCTCTCCGACTTCATGCTCTTCACCTCGCTCTTGAAGATCCGCATGGACTGCCCGACGCTCCTCGCGAGCCCTGGCAACTTTGGAGCACCGAACAGGAGGAGAACGATGACGAGGATGATGACGAGATGCCATCCCGAGAAGGCGTTTCCGAACATGGGTTAGGTCTCCAGATCTGGTTGGGGTGCAGTGGCGGTGGGCCTGTTCAGCGTCGAGGTCGTTGCAGAGGGGGGCGACTCGTCGTCCAGCAGGGCGTCGCGGATGATTCGTCGGGGGTCATATTGGCGGGGATCGAGCTTCTGCCAGTCGACGTCGTCGAACTCAGGGCCGATCTCCTCTCGCACACGTTCGCGGGCGCCGGTGGCGAGTTCCTTCAGCCCGCGGACGAGTCGGGCGAGGGATGCAGCGGCGGCGGGGAGGCGATCCGGCCCGATCAGGAACGCTGCGAGCACGGCGATGACCAGCAGCTTGTCGATCGTCAGTCCGAACATGGGTTCACATTACTGGACAAAGCCCCGAGAAGCGAGGGTGTGATGTAGGGTTCGTTCAGATATGTGATCGACGTTCTGGATGCCTTCCGAATGATGGTCAACGTCGACGTTTCCCGCTCTCGACTCCGGAGGTTCCATGTTCCACATCGAGTCGTTCAGGGTCGGCACGCTGCCGGCGCCGCGATGGGAGGTGCTCTTCGGTGAGAACGACACCTCCCTCGTCCCGCTCGAATTCTCCATCTGGTTGGTGCGATCCGACGATCACATCGGGATCATCGACGCGGGCCTTCCGCTTGATCCCGCCGATCGCGCAGCGCTCGACGAGGCCAACCGAGGCGTCCACTCGGAGGCCGTGTTCCAGGACCCCCGGACCCTGACCGATGCCTTCGACGCGTTCGGTGTGCGGCCGGACGAGATCGACTTCGCACTCATCACGCAGACCGTGACCTACGCGACCGGCGGCTTGAGCGCTGAGCTCCTGCCGCGCGCGGAGGTCTTCCTCGCGCGCGCCGGGGTCCTCGAGTTCCTCGACGGCGGTCCGGGCCACCCTGCGCCGGCGTTCTACTTCACAGAGCCGTCGTGGGGGGCGTTGCGCACGTTCGGTATCGAGGGGAGACTCCATCTCGTCGACAACACGGAGGACGTGGTGCCCGGTGTCGTGTTCGAGGCCACCGGCGGGCACCATCCCGGCTCTGCT
This sequence comes from Plantibacter sp. RU18, assembly GCF_050613355.1. Classification (NCBI taxonomy): domain Bacteria; kingdom Bacillati; phylum Actinomycetota; class Actinomycetes; order Micrococcales; family Microbacteriaceae; genus Plantibacter; species Plantibacter sp. RU18. Next base: position 4,520,886 of record NZ_CP159618.1, on the reverse strand, counting down.
GGCGTGAAGATCCAGACGGCCGTCGGGACGGTGGGAGTGCTGGAGACGGCCTTCACGCAGGAGAACCTGTTGCAGCGTCGACCGATCGGGATCGCTGAAGATGTCGCCACCTGTCGAACCGTCATCTCCCGGTATCTTGCGGAGTGCGATCTCGTGATCCCCATCCACGAGCCTGGACTGGCGGGAAACATGCAGAATATAGTCGACAGACTGTCATCGAGGACGTCGTGACTCGCCTCGGTGTCCAACCATCCGTCCATGCTTCATCCAGCGCTCCGGCGCACTCCAGCAGCGAAAGGGGATCCGTGTCGATCGATGCCAGCACGACCCGAGAACGGCGTCCCGCCGAGCAATCGAGCGTAGGTCCGTCCGGCGGCTCCATCAAATCCGCCGAACGGGTGATGGACCTGCTCGACCTCATCTCGCAGCACGAGGACGGCCAGAGCTTCGGCGCGATCCGCGACGCGCTCGGTCTGCCGAAGAGCAGCCTGCACGGCCTGCTCCAAGTGATGACGAATCGTGGCTACCTCGATCTCGACCCCGACGCCAAGGTCTACCGGATCGGTGTCCGCGCGTGGCAGGTCGGCCGTGGCTTCCTCCTGCCCGATCACCTCGCCGCAGCGGGGAAGGTCTTCCTGCGCGAAGCGCGGGATCAGCTCAACGAGACGATCCAGATGGCGGTACTCGACGGTATCGAGAACGTGTACATCGCCAAGGAGGACTCGGATCAGCCGCTCCGCCTCTTCTCCGAGGTCGGTAAGCGTCTGCCCGCGTACACGACCGGCCTGGGGAAGGTGCTGCTCGCAGCACTTCCGGAAGAAGAGGTGATCCGGCGATTCACGGGGGTGCGTCTGCGCAAATACACCGAGCAGACGATCAGTTCGTTGCCCGAGCTGTTGAGTGTGCTCCGCACGGCCCGCGAACTCGGGTACTCGGAGGACACGGGCGAGTACACGGAGGGGCTGTACTGCGTCGCCGTCCCGGTCATGAACTCTGCTGGGGGTGTGGTGGCGGCGATCAGCTGCTCGATCCCGTCCGCTCGCGTCGTCGACACCGCTGCACTCCGTGACGAGGTGCTGTTGACGCTGCGCTCGGCTGCTGCAGGGTTGACACGGTCGCTGTAACGCCGAGGCGTCGAACAACCGTGTCACCTGCTCCGCGTCACACCACGGCGAGGGCGTCGATCTCGACGAACATGCCCGGCGGAAGCGTGACGTACACGGTGGTCCTCGCCGGATAGGGCGCGTCGAAGAACTCGGTGTAGACCTCGTTCATCGTGGGGAACTGGGACGGATCGGTCAGGTAGATCCGCATGTGCAGCACCTGGTCAAGACCTGCTGCCGATGCCGCCAGCGCCTCTCGGACGTGGGTCAGGGCCAGGCGGGTCTGTTCGGCGACGTCGTCGGGAAGCGACCCATCCGGCAGGAAGCCCGCCTGACCCGAGCTCGCGACGAACGAGCCGATGCGCGCGCTCTGGGAGTAGGGTCCGGCGGGCGGGGGGACGGCGGGCGATGATCCGGGAGTGCGATTCATGCTGGGTGCCTTTCGATGGGGTGTCGGTCGGCGACGAGCCGATCGATGGTCGAAGCGACGGTGTCGGCGAATCGGTCGCCGTCACCGGGGAGGAGCGCCAGGGGGTTCACGGTCAGCACGCCGCGCCAGGCATGATCCTCACCAACGGCGATGGAGGGGTTGCCGGTGGAGAGCGCACGGATGAGCGAGTCGATGTCGACTCCTGTCGAGGTCACGTCAAGGTGCAGGACCGGGACGTCGAGGGACTCTTCGAATCCCCGCGTCGCGGTGATCGCGGTGGAGCGCGCGAGTCGAGCCTCGAGGATGTCGAGCTCGGCGAATCCTGCACGATCGTCTTCACCCGGTGCATTGACATAGCGATCGACCGCGGCCACGAGCCCGGCGATCTGCTCACGCCCGACCTTCATCGATCGGCCGATACCATGACGCGGCGGTGATGCATCGAACCAGGGGCTGGCTGTCCCGTCGCGTTCCCCACTCAGCCAGGTCTGCTCCCGCTCATCCATGTCCTGATGGTGGAGGGCGACGGCCGCGATCAGCTCGGGCTTGCCGCAGAGGAAGCCGGTGGCCTGCGGCGCGCGGAACTTCTTCCCTCCGCTAACGGCGACGAGGTCGGCTCCATCGGCCAAGAACTGCTGCAGGCGATCGATGGGCGGGACGCGGAGGGCGCCGTCGACGATGACGGGGATGCCATGGGCGTGCGCGATCTCCGAGATGGTCTTCAGCGTGAGCAGGTTCCCCGCTGCTCCTGGGCGCACGAGCACGGCGGCCGTCCGTTCATCGATGGCGCGCTCCAGTTCGTTCGTGTGCGTGGAATGCGGGTACCCGATCTCGATGAGTTCGGCACCTGCGGCCGTCACCGCATGATCGTACGGATCGCGTTGCGCGCGTTGGATGATCACCCGATTCGGCATGCCGGCGGTGTTCGGAAGGGCATCGATGCGTGCCGTGTCGGTGCCTGTGAGGGCGACCGCGGTGGCGAGCGTCAACCCCGCAGCCGCACCGGAGGTGATGTAACACGAGGGGACGCCGAGGAGCTCGGAGAGGCGGTGTCCGGCCGCGGCTTGCAGTGCGCTGATGCGGACGCTGACCTGCATGGCCTCCTGCATCGCGGCCCACACGGGTGCTGCGACAGGGAGGCCGCCGAGCCTCGTGGCCGGTCCGACCCCGTTGATCACCGGGCGGACACCGAGGTCGTCGTAGATTCCCATGCTGCGTTCCTATCGAGTCGATGCATCGAGGTCGCTGAAGACCACGGTGCCGTTGCGGATGGTGAAGACCGGTTCGAGCTGCTGCGTGCCGCGGAAGGTGTGTCCGTGACCGTCGGTGAACCCCGTGTCCTGTTCGACCAGTCGGAACCCCGCGATGTCGGCGACCGCGCCGGGAAGCAGCGAACCGACTCCGTCTCGATCAAGGCCGACGACGGAGGCAGGACGGCTCGTCACCGCTGCCATGACGGATTCCAGCGGGAGCCCGAGGGCGAGCATCTTCGACATGGCGTCGGGAAGGCCCGGAATGCTGTCGATCGAGTAGTGGTGCACATCGGAACTGATCGTGTGGGGCGGGAATCCGTTGTCGAGCATCGTGCGCGCGACCGTCGCGTCGAATCCGCTGCCGCCGTGACCGACATCGAAGACGACCCCTCGCTCGTACGCGCGTCGCACCGACGGGCGGGCCGCGGCGTCGGCCACCGCGTTCCCGGGGAAACCTGTGAAGCAGTGGGTGAGGATGTCACCCGGCGCCAGTCGGTCCAGGATGTCGTCGACGGACGCCGGTGCCGGCCCGAGATGGACCATGAGCGGCAGGTCCGTCGCGTCCGCGACCGCCCGAGCACGGCGCAGCGCCTCGACGGCGTTCTCGCCACCGACGTCGGCCGATGCTCGCACTTTGATCCCGACGAGATGCTTGCGGTGCTCCGCGACGGCGGCGATCGCCGCGCCTGTGTCGCAGTAGTCGAGGGTGCGGAGCTCCCCGCTGAGACGGAAGCTCGTGATCCCGATGCTGGCGATGTTGAGGAACGCGACCACGCGGGTCGCTGCGCGGGCGATGGTCGTCTCCGCGAAGGCGCCGAACAGGTGGGCGCCGGCGCTGCCCGCGTCGACCATCGTCGTCACACCGGTCCTCGCCCCGAGGGCGTCAGGCGCCACGCCCGCGTCCTGCCCCTGGAAGATGTGCGTGTGCAGATCGACGAGTCCGGGAACGATGAGGAGCCCGGTGGCGTCGATGACGATGTCGCCACCGCCCCCAGCCGCGGGCAGGTCTGCCGACAGACGGCCCTCGTCGACGACGAGTCGCGCGATGTCGAACCGTCCCCGAACGGTGTCGAAGACGGAGCCGTTCTCGATGACGACTGACGGGATGGTCTGTGGCATGACACTCCGTGGTGAGGATGGCCGTTCGGGCGTCGTCGACCAGGCGACGAGTGTTGCAAACGCTAGCAGAGCTTCGTGTATATGAATCTCATTTCCGCTACGTGAACAGAAAGTTGTCGTCGATGTCCGGGAAAAGCTGCGGTCGGCGCATTCGGTTCGCTAGGCTACCGCCAGTTCACAAAGATGTCTGCTAGTTCATATACATGAAAGAAGTTGTCGTGAAAGTACTCGTCTACCACGGACCGAACCGCCTGACGGTCGAAGACCGCCCGGATCCGTCCGTCGGCCCCGGGGAGGTGCTGGTCGACGTCATCGCGACGGGGATCTGCGGGTCCGACCTCCACGGCTACACGGGGGAGAACGGTCGACGAGTACCGGGACAGGTCATGGGCCATGAGACGGTCGGCCGCATCGCGGTGATCGGTGCGGGCTCGACCGCAGGCCTGCAGATCGGCGACCTCGTCACGATCGACCCGGTCCTGGGCTGCGGGACCTGCGCCGCCTGCCTCGACCCGGGAGACACGATCTGCCCGAACCGTCGCGTGATCGGTGTCGATCCGCTCATCATCGCGGCATTCGCCGAGCAGATCGCCGTGCCCTCGAACAACGTCGTCGTCCTTCCCGCCGAAATGCCGGTCGACCTCGGCGCACTCGTTGAGCCCCTCGCCGTCGGATACCGAGCCGCATTGCGCGGCGGGGTCGGGCCGAGCAGCGCGGTGCTCGTTATCGGCGGTGGGCCGATCGGACAGGCTGCAGCGCTTGCCGCGCGCAGGCTCGGCGGTGATGTCGTGGTATCGGAGATCTCGGAGGCTCGTGCAGCACTCGTGATGCGCCTCGGGTTCCCCGTCGTGAATCCGGCGGAGCGCGACCTGGCCACCGCGGTCGAATCGACGTTGCGCCGGCGCCCGGACGTGGTCATCGATGCGGTCGCGCTGAGCGCCACGCTGTCTCAGGCGCTCGACGTCTCCTCGGTCGGGGCGACGATCGTGATCGTCGGCATGGGCTCTCCGCGAGTCGACCTCGACGCCTATCGGATCAGCACGGAGGAGCGGACCGTGGTCGGGAGTTTCTGCTACACCGCGGCGCAGTTCCGCAGCACTGCCGCCTGGGTTGCAGCAAACGCCGCTTCGCTTGAGCCGCTCATTGACGGGTCTGTCTCGCTCATCGGAGCGCCTCGGGCATTCGCGGATCTGGCCGACGGCACCAGTGACGCATCGAAGATCCTGGTCCGCATCGGAACCTGACGCTCCACGTCCGCCCCCGCATCCAACCCCACGAGTCACCACGTCTGGAGAACATCGCATGAAACGATCATGGTTCGCGACGGCAGCCCTGGTGGGCTTGATCCTCGGGGTGGTGAGTGTACCTGTCGTCACTCCACCCGAGTCGGCGACGGCCGCGACGACTGATGTGCAGGACGCGTCGTTCACGTTGTACAACAGTGCATTGCTCAGCGGCGACGCAAGCGCATCGGATGGTTCGGTCGCCCGCGTCGCGAACGCCGGACTCGGCTGGAACGTCCAGTACCGCCAGGGGGATTTCAGCTCCCTCGTGGCCGATCAGGCGTATGAGGTCTCGTTCCGGGTCAAGGTCGAGCATGCGTCCGCTGCTCCGACGGGGGAAGCGTTCAGCGTGGGCGCGTACGACGGGACAGCTGGTCAGTTCCTGTTCCCAAACCGCGTCATCGCGGCTTCCGAGACGGCGGACGGGCAGTGGGCGTTGTACCGCCTGGGCATCTACGCTCCGACGAACTCGGCGAACACCATCGCGTTCTACGTCGGGAGCGTGGACAACGCAGCCCAGGTCTCCGAACTGTCGGTGGACTCTCTCAGCTTCACTCCGTATCACCCGTACGTGGTCGAAGACGACGACTTCGTTCTATACAACGGCGTCCAGGCGGAGGCTGAACCCACCGCTGGTGATGCAAGCGTCGTGAGGCTCGAGAACGGCGCCACGCCGTCGTGGGATGTCCAGGCGAACATCGACGGCGGTGCCATCGATGCGGACACGCCCTATACGGTGACCGCGGCGATCCGGATGGATCGGACGGACTACCTGGGCTCCTCCGGCGACATGTTCACCATGGGTGTCTACGACGCGACGGCGGGCGTGCACCTCATCCCGCCCCACACCTTCCAGAGCCCGCGGGATGACGAGAACGCCAAGTACAACTTCGTGTGGACGGTGCCGTTGCCGGCCTCGATCTCCTTCGACCCGACGCACGTGAACCGGGTCTTCTTCGCCAAGGTCGACAACGCCGCGCAGTATCCGGCGGTCCTGATCGACAGTGTCACACTTACTCGCGCGACCGTGTCGGATGCGTCGCCTCAGCAGGTCAGTGCCTACCCGTACCAGATCAGCCCCTCGAGTTCTGCCGGGATCAATGATGGAACCACGGTCAGCTTCACCGTGCCCGGTTCGCAGCTGACCACAGTCCGGATTCTCGACGGATCCGGGGTGCTGGTCCGCACTCTCCTCGACAACACGTCGGTCATCGACGGCGGTTCGGTCGCCTGGGACGGGAAGGACGCCGCAGGCAACCCGGTCACCGACGGCACCTATACGGCGCGCGTCAGCTACGGAGCGACGACCCGCGATGCGAGCATCCGGTCGGTCCAGGGCGTGGCGCTTGCAGAAGCACCCGATCTGCACCCGGAGGAGCTGTTCCCGCTCGGGGTCTGGTACGAGGGTGCGATCATCCCCAAGAACGTCGCCGATGCGACGACCTATGCGGCGACCACCTTCGCCGACATCGCCGCGGCCGGAGCCACCGACGTCATCATCAGCAACTTCGATGTGACGCGGCCGGCCGTCACCGGAGCGATCCTCGACCAGGCTGCTCTGCACGGACTGACCGTCGTCGTCAACCCGCGATGGTGGGACGTCATCTACAGCGACCCGGTGAACAGCGACGAGTTCGCAATGCAGGCCCGGGTGCAGGCCATCGTCGATCAGGTGAAGTCGAAGAGCGCGTTCGCCGGCTACCTGTTGTACGACGAGCCACCGCACGGGAACGACAAGCTGCGAGACACCATCGGCAAGCTGAAGAAGCTCGTCGAGACGGCCGACCCCGATCACACGGTCATGGTCGACCTCAGTGGGGTGCACAGTGCTGACAAGTATTTCTCGTCCCTCGGTCTCCAAGCGATGACCTCTGACCCCTACGGTGCCCTCTGGGGTCGGCCGGCCGGTGACTACACCGACATCGGTTACCCAGGGCTCGACTATGAGGTGCTGCTCGACTTCCTCCACCTGCAGACGAAGGAGGACATCACGAGCGCAGCGCCGTTCTGGACGATCCTGCAAGCGTTCGAGCAGCCGGGTTGGTACCGGGATCCGAGTGACGCCGAGATCACGTCGATGACCTACGAGGCGATCGGGCATGGCGCGAAGGGTTTCCACTACTTCATGTACCAGGCCACGAACGCCTGGAACGGCATGATCGATCCCGACGGGAACCACACGGCCCGTTACGACATCATCCAGCAGATGTTCACCGAGCTCACGGATCTGCAGAGCGTCATCCAGAACATGACACGCGTCACGAACGTGGCTACGGCCACCGGTGGCGGTGGCGGCAGTGGCGCCTATGCGAACGCCGATGTGACCACCCACGTCGACAACGCGACGGGGGACACGTATCTGGTGGTGGTCAATCACGACGTCGAAGCAGCATCGAACGTCTCCCTCACCATCGATACGTCTGCGGTCGGTTCGGCGATCAGCGGGATCACGGACGTCACGACCGGGGCTCCGATCACCGCGGTCGCCAGCGGGGCGGAGCTCGTCATCACCGACCTGCCGTTCGAGCCCGGTGAGGGGCGGATCCTGAAACTCGCCTCCTCGACGGCGACGGATGTCGTTGGTCAGGACGCCGACTTCACGGTGACCGGCTCGGCGACGAAGGGTGCAGTCGACACGAGCGCCGGTGATGGCTCGACCGCGCTCGAGCCGGTGGCATCCGGCACGACAGCCTGGAACGTCCAGTGGAACTGGGACGCCCAGGAGCTGGAGCCGGGCGTGTCCTACGATCTGTACGCCAAGGTCAAGGTCGGGTTCGCGCAGGACGTCGTCTACGACGTGAACGACTATCCGACCATGTTCGCGCCCACCTCGCCCGCCTTCACCCTGGGCGTCTATGACGGGACGGCTGGCGCGCCCGTGACCGCGGCCGTGACCGTCAGCGGACCAGCGTTGGAGAATCAACTCTGGAAGACCGTCAAGGTCGGGACGTTCACACCGTCGCAGACCGCCGAGCAGTTCGCGTACCTCTCATCGGCTGGGAACTCGGCCGACTACTCGACGATCTACCTGGACGACTTCACCTTCGTGAGGACGCCGACGCCGTGAGCCTGATCGCACAACCTCGAATCGTCGAGATCGAGTCCATTCCCATCCGACTGCCATTCGTCCCCTCCATCGCCCCGTGGACGCAGCTCCACAATCACGACTGGGAGTTCATCGAGGTCGTGCGGGTGCGAACCGATGACCCGGCGATCACGGGCTTCGGAGAGACGCTCGTCTACTACACGGGTGAAGCGGTGAGCGACGAGTGCGCCGCAGCTGCGATCGGGCGGACGCCCCTCGACGTCCTCACCGAGCCCGGGCTCGGTGTGCCGCTGCGAATCGCGCTGTACGACGTGCTCGGGCAGGCGCTCGGCGCTCCGGTGAACGAGCTGTTCGCGAGGCCCATCGTCCGTGACCGGTGCCCCATCTCGTGGTGGAACACGAAGATGCCACCCGAGCTGTTGGCTGAGCAGGCCGCCGACGCGGTGGCCGCAGGGTATCTGTCCCACAAGATCAAGGGCCGTCCGTGGTTCGACATCCGAGAGCAGGTGGCGGCCATCGCCGCTGTCACGCCGGAGGAGTATCGGATCGACATCGACTGGAACTCGATGCTCGGCAGCGCTGGTCAGGCGCTGCCTGTCCTTCTGGAGCTCCAGTCGAGCAGCAGGATCGGCCTGTTCGAGAGCCCGATCAGTCGGGTCGATACCGCTGGTCAGGCACGGCTCCGGGCAGCGGTGTCGCTTCCGCTCGTCGAACACTACGACGCCGCTCTGGCGCCCACCTGGCTCGCCCAGGAGACGCTCGATGGATTCGTGGTCAGCGGACCGAGCCCGGCCGATGTGTTCCGACAATCGGACACCGCGGCGTCGTTCCACAAAGAGGTCTTCCTCCAGCTGTGCGGCTCCGGGGTCACCACGGCATGGGTCGCGCACCTCGGGTCCGTCGTCGAGGCGGCGCGGTTACCGGCGGTGACGGCGATGAACATCTATGAACACGACCTCCTCGTCGAACCTCTGCAGATCCGCGGGGGGCATGTCACCGTGCCGACGCTCCCCGGACTCGGCGTCACGGTCGATGAGGAGCTGCTCGAGCGGCTCAGGGTGCCGCGCGGCTCCCGGCCCGAGCCCTGTCGACGTCTGCTGACCTTCCGTCTCGGCGATGGTCGGACACGTCACTACGTGGACACCCGGCAGCTCTGGGACGACTGCACGACGAACGCCAGCATGCCGGTGCAAGGACCGGGGGCGCGCCTGTCGATCCGCATGGACGATTCCAGCCAGGACTTCGATGATCTGCACCGACGGGCGAAACGCCGTCCAGTATGGGATTGACGATTCACGTGGCGGCCCCGCTGAACACCACCCGGCTGTTCGGTCGCCCCACCAACAGATGGGACACCTCATGAACCTCCTCCTCATCGGCGGCGGCGGCCACCTCGGGCGCCTCATCGGCCCGACCCTGGCCCAGGACCACCACCTGACCGTCGCCGACCGGAGCCCCGGGTTGCACCTGGATTGGGCCGACACCGTCGTGGTCGACGTGCTCGACCAGGACCAGCTCGCAGCGGCTGCGCGCGGCGCGGACCTGATCGTCTACATGGCGATGGGGACGAAGGAGGGCTGGGGTAGCCCCGACTGGGCCCGCAGCCAGTTCGACGTCAACGTGACGGGCCTGTACAACGCCTTGCAGGCGGCTGCGCGCGCCGGTGTCGGGCGCGTCGTCATCGCCGGATCGATGTCGGTCTTCGCCGACTTCCTGACCGCGAAGGAAAACTCTGTGCCCGACGCGGTCGAGGCGTATGGACTGTCGAAGCGGCTCGGAGAGGAGGTCGCGCGGGCGGCTGTCGTGGAACACGGCCTCCACGCGACCGTCCTCAGGCTGGTCCTCCCGACCGCGGACGAGGTCTGGCAGGACAGCACGGACGACAAGCACGCTGAGGTCATGACCACCGGGACGGACACCGCTGCGGCATTCGCAGCCGCGATCAGCGTCGACATCCCCGGATTCACAGCGGTGACGATCACGGGTGACCACGAGCGTCGCCATTTGGACTGGTCGCAGGCGGTGCGTTTGCTCGGCTGGGAGCCACGCTCGCGGCGAGCGACCGAGGCTGACTGATCGCTGCGGTGATTTCGAAACCGAAGCATTGACAGGCACCAGGGCCGTCGATACGATCAGTCCAAATAGCTGACCAGCTGTTCCTATACATGAACTACTTCATCACCGTCGATGATCTCTCTCCCAGTCTCTCATCGGCCCCACCGCACCAGGCTCCACCTGACAGTCGCACCCCGGCGATCGTCAGTCACCACTGCACCGGCCAAACACTCAAGGAGAGCCGTCATGGCGAACACCGCAGGACTTTTCGCACAACACGCATCACGCCGCAGCTTCCTGACCGGAGCGGCCGCCGCAGCCGGCCTGCTGGCACTCTCGGCCTGCTCCACGGGTGGGGGCGCGTCCACCGGCACCATCTCCCTCCTCGCCAACGACTCGGCGGACTGGGAGAAGCAGCTCCGCGACGTGATCACGGCCTACCAGGGTCAGAACACGTCGACCAAGATCAACCTGCTGAACATCGCCGATGGTGAGCAGTACAACACCAAGGTCAAGACGCAGGCTCTGGCGAAGACGTTGCCTGCCATCTACTACGTTCGCACGCTCGAGCTGGCGGCCCACGCGGAATCCGGTTGGCTCCAGCCGCTCGACCCGTTCATCGACAAGACGAAGAACTCGGTGAACCGGGCAGACTTCCAGCCGGCGATGGAAGCGCAGTTCTCCTCCGACGGCACCCTCTTCGCACTCCCCGAGGATCTGTCGGCCTACGGGATCTACGTCAACAAGACGATGTTCGCCGAGCTCGGGATCCCGCTTCCCGCGGCGGACTGGACGTGGGACGTCTACGCCCTGTCCGAGGCCTTTACCCTCATGGAAGGCGGCAAGCAGACGCGTTGGGGTGGATTCGTCAACGGCAGCTCCTGGGGCATGCGGGGCGTCATGAAAGCCAACGGCGGAGAGATCTTCTCGGAGGACGGCTCGAAGGTCATCATCGACAACGACGCCAACATCGTGACGTTCGAGCAGATCAACAACGCCATCAAGGCGGGAGCGGTTCCGAGTTCCGAGGGCCTGCCGACGGGCGTCGATCCGTTCGCCGGTGGCCTCGTCGCCATGTTCATGAACGGCTCGTGGTACGCAGCAGGAGCCAAGGACGCCATCGCCGACCGCTTCGAGTGGGACATCGTCACGCTCCCGAAGGGGACGACCGGCAAGCGGGAGATCGCGACGGCCGGTGGCGGTTGGGGCATGAGCCGCGACGCGAAGGACGCCGACGCGACGTGGAAATTCCTCGACTACCTCGGCTCCGAGGCTGTGCAGTCGACCATTCCGTACCTGCAGACCGCGCCGCTCACGGCACGGACCACCGACCCAGCCCGCGACATCCTCTTCCCGGTCATCGGCGAGGACGCGGCAGCGATCGGCTACCCGCCCCTCTGGGCCAAGTACGAGATCGCCTACGGCAACCGCGTGGCGACACTGATGAACGGCGGCGACCCACGGGAGACCCTCGCCCAGATCCAGGAAGAGACCAACCGGTGACCGCTGCCCTGCCGCCACTCGCCGAGAGCGTCGTCCTGTCTCCGCACGTGGCGGCGGGGCCTACCCGTCGTGGCAGGAAGAAGCCGAGCCCGCATGCACGACGCGAGGCGAGGGCGGGATTCCTCTGGATCCAGCCCTGGCTCATCGGCTTCCTCCTGTTCTCGGCGATCCCCATCGGCATCGCCATCTACCTGTCCTTCACGGACTGGTCCGGTGGTGGGGCGCCGGTCTGGATCGGCGTCGACAACTACGTGAAGATCTTCACCGATGACCCGCTGTTCTGGCAGTCGCTGAAGGTGACGTTCATCTTCGTCGCCCTCTACCTGCCGCTCAGCTTGATCCTGGGGCTCGGCATCGCGATGCTCATGAACCAGAAGTTCGTCGGCATGGGCGTCTTCCGCACCATCTACTACCTGCCGTCGGTCCTGTCGGGTGTGGCCGTGACGGTGCTGTGGGGCTTCGTCTTCCATCGTGACTTCGGCGTCATCAACGGTGCGCTCGCGCTCGTCGGCATCGAACCGATCCCGTGGCTCACCAGCCAGACCTGGGTCATCCCCGCCATCGTGATCATGCAGCTCTGGGCGGTCGGATCGTCGATCATCATCTACCTCGGCGGCCTCCAGGGCATCCCGACCGAACTGTACGAGGCGGCCGGGCTCGACGGAGCAGGCTGGTGGGCCACGTTCCGCGCCGTCACACTCCCGATGATGTCTCCGGTCATCCTCTTGCAGATGATCCTGGGTCTGATAGGCACCTTCCAGATCTTCACCCAGGCCTTCGTGATGACCAAGGGCGGACCGGACTACGGCTCCTACTTCTTCTCGCTGTACATCTACGACACGGCGTTCAAAGACCTCCGGCTCGGATATGCCTGCGCACTGTCGATGATCCTCTTCGCGATCATCCTCATCATCACTGCCATCGTCTACGGGACCTCAGGCAAATGGGTATTCTACGCCGCCGACCGAGGAAAGAACCGATGACCGTCACCACGAAACCTCAACCTCCGAAGTTCGTCGTGCCGGGTCTCCCCGCACCGATCGAACCAGCGCCCCGCCCGAGGCAGACCCGCTCGGCTCGCCGCCGGATGATCATGCTCATCACCTACGCGGTGCTCGCCATCGGCTGCATCATGTACATGGTGCCGTTCTTCTGGATGCTCAGCACCAGCCTGAAGACTCCCGATCAGGTCTACCAGTACCCGATCAAGTGGCTGCCGAACCCAGTGGACTGGGCGAACTTCGCGGACATCTTCATTGAGGCCCCGTTCCTCACCTACACGCTCAACACGATCTTCCTCACCGTGTTCGGTGTGGCCGGGAGCGTCATTAGCAGCGCCTTCGCTGCGTACGGGTTCGCACGGTTCCGGTTCCGCGGTCGTGAACCGCTGTTCATCCTGATGCTCAGCACGATGATGGTCCCGATCTGGGTCACCGTCGTGCCGTCGTACATCATCTTCAGTAACATCGGCTGGATCGACACCTACCTGCCGATCCTCGTGCCCGCCTTCTTCGCCGCACCGTTCAACACGTTCCTCCTGCGCCAGTTCTTCATGAACATCCCCTTGGAGCTCGACGAGGCCGCGCGGCTCGACGGTGCAGGTTCGATCCGCATCCTGTTCACGATCATCCTGCCGCTTTCGAAGCCTGCGCTCATGATCGTCGGGTTGTTCGCCTTCCTGCAGTACTGGAACGACTATCTGGGGCCGCTCATCTTCCTGCAATCGCAGGACAAGTTCCCGCTCTCGCTCGGCATCAGCAACTTCGTCGGTGCTCAGAGTCAGAACTTCCCGCTCATGATGTCCGCGACGCTGTTCTCGATGCTGCCGTGCATCGTCCTATTCGCCGTTGCGCAGAAGTGGTTCATGCAGGGCGTCGTCGTCTCCGGCGTGAAGGGATAGGCGATGGCACCCGTGAAACACGTCTGGATCGAGCTCATCGGGTTCGACTGCTCGTCGCCCGACTTCGGCGTCGCTGCCGTGCTCGAGGACATGGGAGACCGGCCCGAGCTGTTGTCGCTCCTGCTCTTCAGCGCGGAGTTCGTGCATGCGCACCGGAACGACGACGATGGCCTCATCCCGTCGGAGTGCACCTCGTACGCGGCGCGGCCGTCCAGCCTGCGGGGCTCTCGTCAGGAGTGGACCAGGGCACAGCTGCGCGGTCTCATCCGAACGTTGCAGTCCGCCGACATCAGCGTCTACTTCGCGGTCTTCGACCTGCACCAGTTCCAGCTCGACGGCGACACGAGGCTCAGCGTCTGGAACCTCGAGCACCCCGAGCTCACCGTCATCGATCGCACCGGTGCGCGGCGCGAGGGCCTCCTCAATCCGCTTGGTCGGTTGACTGACGGCACCCAGTATGTCGAGACGTTCGTCGCCGGCCTAGCAGCCGTCTTCGAGTACTACGGCTTCGACGGTCTCCACGGAGCGGACGGGTTCTCGAGTCCGCGTCTTCCACTCTGGGCGGCCGATTACTCCGAAGACATGATCGGTCAGTTCGAGGAGCGGCAGACCATCGTCGTCCCGGCCGGAACGACCCCCGAGCGTGCCGAATGGATCTGGTCGGAGGCCCGCCTCGAATGGATCGAATTCAGCGCGCAGCGGTGGACGGAGTTCTGGGGCGCCGTCGCCGATTGCGTCCACGCCTTCGGCGGCGAGGTCATGCTCAACAACGCCTGGATGCGGGATCCGTTCGAGGCGCTCTATCGCTTCGGCGTCGACTACCGGCGCCTCGCCGCAGCGGGCGTGGACCGCTTCGTCCTCGAGACCGTCGCCGCAGGGGTCGAGCTCCTCGAGGAGACCACCCACCCGCCGATCCACGCACAGATGGCCGCGGTCATGCTCGTCAGCGCCCACCTCCCGGGCGTCCCGCTGACCGGCCTGGTCTCCGTGCACGACTCCTTCGAGCAGTGGGACGTCGTTCACACCGCTCCGGCGATGCTGGAACGAGACCAACGGATCCTCACCGCGATGCGCTCGAGCGCCGCGGGGAATCCGGTGAGCGCGGGTTGCCTCGACGCGAGCCTGTACTGCTTGGCGGACGGGATCTCCGCCGATATCTGGGCCGACCTCGACCGCCTGAGGAGCACGTGCGGCGCCTCGTCGACAGGACCAGCCGGCTACACCCTGCTCTACTCGCCGGATACGCTCGACGCCGAGATCGCGGGCTTCCGGTCCGATCGCGTCGCCAGCACGCACAGCGTGCTGAGCGCCCTGTTCCGGGCCGGCGCCGTCATCGGTTCGATCGCGCCGATCGCCGACCATCGCATCGTCGGAGGACCGATCCTCGTGCTCCGACCCGACCTCTACCCGGACGAACTGATCGATGCGATCTTCGAGACCCATGACGAGGTGGTCACGCTGGGGCCGCAGAGAGCCTCTCCTGCGCTCGAATTCGGCGGTCGCTGGTTGGCGCGGCAGCGGACCGGCGGCGCGTCCGACGTCGTCGAACGGACCGAGGATCAGCTCGACTTCCGACCGGTCGGTGAGCTGGGCGAGCTCATCGAGACGTGGCTGGTCGATCTGCCCATGCAGCTTCCGCCCGCCCGTCTCCTCGACGAGGTCGCCGCCATTCTCCGGCCCGGAGTCGGCGACGGCGGTCCGATCGGAGCGCCCGGAGAGAGCCGCGCGGTGCAGGTCATCGTGCCAGCTGCGTCGCCCTCGGCGATCGAGGTCATCCTGCACAACACCGGATACCGCTTCCGCGACGCGCAGTTCACTGCTGATCATCCGATCGTCAGTGCCCGATCCGCCAGCGGGGACATCACCTTCCCCGTCCGGTTCGACGGCCACACGCTCACGACCAGGGTCCCGCCGAAGGGCGTCGTCTCCCTGCTCCTGCAGACTGAGGACACACCATGACAGAACTCTCCGCACTGACGACCGTCGAGGCGGGCCGGGCGCTGGAGACCGCTGCCGTCGCCATCATCCCGATCGGTGCGACGGAGCAGCATGGCCCCCACCTCGAGCTGCGGACGGACATCGCGATCGCCACGGAGTTGGCCCGGCGCATCGACACCGAGCTTGGGTCGCTGTCGATCCTCTGCCCCCCGATGGCGTACGGCCTGTCGGAACATCACCTCGGGTTCCCGGGCACGCTCACACTGCGTCCCGCCACCCTCATCTCATTCCTCCGCGATGTGTGCGAATCCCTCGTAGCCAACGGCGTCACGAAGGTGATCGTGGTGAACGGGCACGGCGGCAACACTGATGCGACACGACTCGCCGCACGGGAGATCGGACGGGACCTGGGTTGTGAGGTCGCGCACCTCATGTGGGGCCAGCTCGTCGGTGACCTCACACCTGAGTACTTCGAGCCGGGACACCGCTACCACCATGCTTGCGAGATCGAGACGTCGCTTGCGATGGAATGCGACCCGGGGTTGCTCCGGATGGACGCGATCGAGGGGCCGGCGGAGATCGCGCCGCTCGACGGGTTCACCGATCCGCCCTTCGGCCGTGTGGACATACCGCAGCCGTTCGCGTCGTGGTCCGCGAACGGCACGCTCGGGGATCCCCGGCGCGCGACGCCGGAGATCGGGGCGACGCTGGTCGACGCATTCGTCGCTCGGGCGGTCGCCTTCGCTGAGTACTTCGCCGTAGCGACCGCCGAGGTCGGCCACGCATGATCCACGTGGTGCCCCGCCCGACCTCGCTGCATGAGCTCAACGCCGAACCGTTCGTCCTGGACGAATCGACGACGATCAGTTCCGACCCGGAGCTGTCCGATGCAGCAGTCCTCCTCGGCGAAATGATTCGACCGGCGACCAGGCTGCCGCTCCACTCGAGTAGGCGGGGCCGGATCCGGTTCGCTCTGGACGAGCAGCTCGATGCGGAGGCCTACGAGATCATTGCGGATGCCGCTGGAGTCGAGGTGCGCGCATCCGGGCGACTCGGCGCCCTGCACGCGGTCCAGACCATTCGGCAGTTGTTGCCGACCGAGGTCTACGCTCCTGAACCACAGCTCGACGTCGTGTGGGCCGTACCGGCGGTCCGCATCTTCGATCGTCCGGTCCTCGCCTGGCGAGGCGCCCACCTGGACACCGGGCGCCACTTCATGCCGGTGGCGTTCGTCCACCGCTTCATCGACCTGATCGCGCTGCACAAGTTCAACAGACTGCACCTGCACCTCACCGAGGACCAGGGATGGCGGATCGAGATCCCCGCGTACCCGCGTCTCACCGAAGTCGGAGCGTGGCGGATCGGGACCGCGGTCGGTCGGCACATTCCACCGTGGTCCGATGACCCGGTCCATGACGGCATCCCGCACGGTGGTTTCTACACGCGAGAGGACCTGACCGGGTTCGTAGAGCATGCGGCCCGCCTCGGGATCGATGTGCTCCCCGAGATCGAGATGCCCGGCCACGCGCAGGCGGCGATCGCCGCCTACCCCTGGCTCGGCAACGGCGTGGAGGCCGAGGTGGCACGCGGGTGGGGTGTCTCGCCGCACGTTTTCTCCGTCTCCGATCGCACGCTGCAGTTCTGCAAGGAAGTCCTCGAGGTCGTCTTCGACGTCTTCCCGTTCGAGTTCGTGCACCTGGGTGCCGACGAGTGCCCCAAAGAGGAATGGCGAACCAGCACGGAGGCACAGGAACGCATGCGTGCAGAGGGACTCGCGGACGTGGACGAGCTGCAGAGTTGGTTCCTCAGCCAGATCACGGCCTTCGTGCACGAACACGGCCGGCGGGTCATCGGCTGGGACGAGATCCTCGAGGGTGGCCTGCCGCCTGCGGCTGCGGTGATGTCCTGGCGGGGTGAGGGCGGCGGTCTCGCCGCGGCGGCCATGGGCCACGACGTCGTCATGGCGCCGCAGGAGCGCACATACTTCGATTTCTACCAGGGGTCGGAAGCGAGTGAACCGCTCGCCCATGGACCGCTGCTGGCGTTGGAAGCGGTGCGCGCGTACGATCCGTTCCCCGCGGACCTGCCGGAAGATCAGCGATCCCGGGTCCTCGGGTCGCAGTTCCAGCTGTGGAGCGAGTACCTCACCGATCCTCAGCAGGTCGAGTACATGGCGTTCCCCCGGGCCTGCGCGTTCGCTGACGTGCTCTGGGGGACGCCCGACGATGGGACGTTCCTGACCGACGCACTACCGGTGCACCTGCGACGCCTGGATCAGCTCGCGGTCAACTTCCGTCGACCGAGGACAGGCGCGTCCGCGCCGTGAATCCGTCGGCCACGATCCGCGAGGACATCGTGGACGGAGACCGCTGCCTCCGTCTGCTGAACGACCGCCTGGCGATCAGCATCAACGTCGATCACGGCGCTCACCTCTTCGAGCTGATCGATCGCCGCTCGGGAGTCGACGTGCTCTATCAGGACCCGGCTGGATCGAGGGACTACGAGGTCGGTGGCTGGTACGAGCTCTTCCCGAATGCCGGAGTCGCCTGCGTCTTCGAGGGACGACCGATGACCGCGCACGGCGACGTGCAGCATGCTGGCTGGACGGGTGGTGCTGATCCCGCTCGGGGTTCGGACGTCTCCGTGACCCTCGCGAGCGAGAGCTCCGATCTCCCGTTCTCGATCGCGAAGACCATCACCCTGTCGGGGGAGTCCGCCCGGCTCCGGATCGAGGAGACGGTCATCAACCGGTCCGATCGTCGCCTCCCGTACCTCTGGGGTCAGCACATCACCTTCGGGGAAGCGTTCCTCGACGGTGCGGTGATCACGCTCCCACCTGGGACCCTGCGCGGCACCGTGATAATCGGGGATGGAGGGGACGGGCCGATTGCATCGGCCGTGGGTGAACTAGCCGCCTTTCCAACCTCGACCCGTCGAACCGTCGACCTCAGCGGTTTCCCGATGGAACCGTTGCGGGCGATGCTGTTCAGCGATGCCCTTCGAGAGACCCGTTACACGATCGCGAACGATGTCCTCGGCGTCTTCGCGTCCGTCTCCTGGGACCCGGGTGCTTGGCCTTATCTCTGGTTCTGGGCTCATCGGGCTGCGGACGCGGACGGGCTGGTCGCGTGCGCCATCGAACCGCAGGCGTGCGAGGTGCCCGTCCTGAGCGAAGCCGTTGCGGCGGGTCGAGCCCCGATGCTGGAGGCGGGCGAATCCCGGGCGGCGTGGATCGAGTTCGAGCTGCAGTGAGACTGGCGGCATCAGGCTCGAGGTCGCACGACCGATCGCGTCACAGGGGGAGACGGCAGTGGTCATCTCCTCCTCTAGCGGAGGAGAGCCAAGACCGGTCCTTTCACGTCGAACCCGGTGTCGGCCGATCAGCGATGGCGCACACGGTGCGGCGAGAACTGCCAAAGCTGTCCCAGCTCGCTCGGTGTCCCGACGCGCTGGGTGATCACTGCTCATCGATGATGAGTTAAGGTAGAGCGCGCCAGATAGGCTGTCGACCTGATGGAATTCCGTTCCGGCTAGTGAAAAGAACACGATGGTAGATGGAGACGAACGCGTCGTCGGCGCGGCTCGCGTGCTCGCCGTGCTCACAGCTCTCGCGCAGTACCCGACGGGCGTCTCTCTCGACGACCTCACCGGTCGACTCGGTGGCTCGAAGTCCACGGTCCATCGGGCGCTCGCGTCGCTCCGCAGTGCAGGCCTCGCGGATCAGGTATCTCGAGGCGTCTACGTGCTCGGAGACGAGTTCCTGCGGTTGGCCTTCCTGAACGCCGCACAGCGCCCAGCGGCCGCTCGCGTCGAACCGATCCTGCGGTCCCTCGCTGAACGGTACGGCGAGACCGCCCACTTCGCCGTGCTCGACGGCACCGAGGTTGTCTACCGGGCGAAAGTGGACCCTCCAGGTGGTGCTGTCCGCCTCACCTCCGAGATCGGTGGTCGCAACCCGGCCTACTGCACCGGCGTCGGCAAGCTCCTCCTCGCATTCGAGATGTCGACCAAGGAGGAGCTTCGACAACGTCTGGGCGACGTCGAACTGGTCGGGCGCACCGATCGCACGATCACGTCGATCGACGTGCTCTGGGACGAACTGGCCACTATCCGGGGACGCGGCTGGGCGGTGGACGATCAGGAGAACGAAGTCGGCGTCAACTGCATCGCCCTTCCGTTCCGCCTCGACCCCGCCCTGCCGGCGATGGGCGCGATCAGCGTCAGCGCGCTTGCATTCCGGATGCCGTTGGACCGGCTCATCGCCGAGGAGCAGGAGATCCGTTCGTTCATCGAGATCCGGTCGCAGGGCGCGGTCGACGATCAGTAGGTCGCGCGCCCGCCACTGATGTCGTAAACGGCACCGGTCGAGAAACTAACCTTGTCCGACGCCAGCCAGGCGACGAGTTCGGCGACCTCTTCGGCTCGCCCGATCCGCTTCATCGGGATGAGTCCGGTGATGTGGGCGAGCGCCTCTGGGGCCGTCTCGGCGTTCATTGGAGTGGCGATGACGGCAGGGGCGATCGCGTTGACGATGACTCCGGTTGTGGCGAGCTCCTTGCCGGCCGACTTCGTGAGCGCGATGACCGCGGCTTTCGACGCCGAGTAGATGGAGAGGTTGGGGTTGCCGTCCTTGCCGGCCATGCTCGCGAAGTTGACGACCCGACCCCAGCCGCGCTCCACCATGCCCGGCACGAAGGTGCGCATCGTGGCGACCGTGCCGAGCACGTTGACGGACAGGACCTGCTGCCAGTTAGCGGACGTGGTCTCGACGAGTGGGACCCCTGGCCCGACGATCCCCGCCGAGTTGATGAGGATGTCGACGGCACCGAGTTCGGCTGCAAGCGCGGTCAGGGCCGTTTCGTCGGTGATGTCGAGGTGATGGTCGGCGTCGCCCGCGAGGTCGACGGTGATGACCTCGATGCCGTCCGCGCGGAGTCGTTCGGCGGTGGCTGCTCCGAGTCCGCGTGCGCCTCCGGTGATGAGAGCTGTGGTCATGATGCGCTCCTTGAGTCGGGGGATTCGGTGCTGATGCCGACCTGGATCTTGGGGCCGGAACCGGCACCTGCCGGTCGCGCACCGGCGAGGGCGGGTTCGAGGTCGTCGAGTGGCACTGTCGCAGCCACGAGTGGACGTGGGTCGACGTCGCCGCGGGCGTACGCTTCGACCGTGCCGGTCAGTCCGGGTGATGCGCTGAGGATACCCACGGCAGTGACGTCCTTCAGTGCGAGCGTCCTGGTGTCGATGACGCTCGGTGACCCTGCGAGACCGACGTAGACGACGCGTCGGCCCGGCTCGACGAGGTCCAGTGCGCGGGCGGGGAGATGGGGTGCGTTCGACGCTTCGATCACGGCGTCCCAGGCGAGATCCGGGAGCTCGTCCTCGGTCCAGACGCCGTCGAAACCGAGCGTGCGGGCGAAGCGGAGGGAGCGCTCGCTCCGACCGAGGAGGTGGACTTCAGCACCTGCGGCCCGCGCGAACATCGCCGCGAGGAGTCCGATCGTGCCGGGGCCCAGGATGAGCGCACGGTCGCCGGGTCCGAGGTCGGCGGCCTGTACGGAACGGAGGGCGTTGCCGCCGGGCTCGACGAGTGCGCCCAGCGCGTCGTCGACCGAGTCCGGAAGGGCCCTGAGCGAGCTGGCAGGCACGGCGAGTTGCTCGGCCAGGGCGCCGGGTCGGCCGTCCCTGATGCCGAGTTCGCCGCGGAACGCACAGACGTGCTGGTAGCCGCGCGTGCAGCGGCGGCAGACGCCGCAGCCGAGCATCGTGTCTCCGGTCACGCGGCGTCCGAGCCAACGGGTGTCGACGCCCTCGCCGAGCGCCGTCACGGTACCCATCCACTCGTGTCCGATGCGCAGCGGGTACGAGCTGAATCCGTCTGCGAGGTATTGCATGTCCCCGGTGAAGAGCTCGATGTCGGTCCCGCAGATCCCTGCTCGGTGGACGTCCACGACGACCTCCCCGGGGTGCGCGACGGGTGGCTCGACGTCCTGGACGCCTGCCTCGCCGGGCGCTGTGATGACGAAGGCCTTCATCGCGGAGCGAGGACGTGCTGTCGTTGTGAGCCGAGGCTGTCGATGCCGAGCTCCATGACGTCACCGGGCTGCAGCCAGATCGGCGGCGTGAACCCCATGCCGACACCGGGCGGTGTACCCGTGTTGATGAGGTCACCCGGTTCGAGGACGAGGAACTGACTGAGGTAGTGGACGATGAAGTACGGGTCGAAGATCATCGTGGAGGTCGATCCGGTCTGGCGGCGGACGCCGTTGACGTCGAGCCACATCCCGAGCCCGGTCACATCGTCGATCTCATCGGGCGTGACCAGCCACGGGCCCGCCGGGTTGAAGGTCTCTGCCGACTTGCCCTTCGCCCACTGGCCGTTGCGCTCGAGTTGGAACGCCCGCTCGCTGACGTCGTTCACCGTGACGAAGCCGGCGATCGCCTCGCGGGCGTCGTCGACCGAGTCGAGGTAGCTCGTGCGCTTCCCGATGACGATGCCGAGCTCGACCTCCCAGTCGGGTTTCGTCGAGCCACGGGGGATGCGGACGTCGTCGTTCGGGCCGATGAGGGTGTTCGGTGACTTGGTGAAGAGGATCGGTTCGTCGGGGACCGCCTGGCCGGTCTCGGCGGCGTGGTCGCTGTAGTTCAGGCCGATGCAGAGGATCTGATGCGGGCGGGCGATCGGCGCGCCGACGCGGATGCCACCGATCGGGTGCGCTTCTCCGCGTCGCGCGCGTTCCTCGACGATGGGGCGGATGCGCTCGATGCCACCGGACCCGAAGAACCGCTCGTCGAAGTCCGTGACCACGTCGGAGAGGTCGATGTAGGAGTCGTCGCCGACGAGCGCCGCGGGCGTCTCCGCTCCGGCTGGTCCGATGCGCAACAGTTTCATGGTGTCCTCACGAGAGATCGGGGATTGTTGGAGCGGTGAACCCGCCCCACTGGGTCACCGGGGCGCCGAGCACCCCTGGCACGACGGTGAACAGCTTCCCGGAATCGGGATGCTCGAGGAGTTGCGCCGGCGTCAGGTCCTGAGTCGCCGTCGTGATCACCAAGGTGTCCAGAAGCGGTCCTGCGAACGCGACACTCGAGGTGTGCAGGGCGGCGGTGGCGACAACCGTGACGAGATCGCCTCCAGGGGAGTAGCGGTGGACCTCGCCGAGGCCCCACATCGCGATCCACAGATGGTCCTCGGCGTCGAGGCACATGCCGTCCGGGTAGCCTGCTGCGAGTTCGAGGAACACCTCGCGGCGTCCGACGGCGCCATGCTCCGGGTCATAGGCCCGGCGGTAGACCGTCCGTCGGAGCGTGTCGACGCTGTAGAGGATGCGGCCGTCCGAGCTCCACCCGAGCCCGTTGGAGAGCGTGAGGTCACCATCGATGACCCGCATCGAGCCCGACTGGTCGATTGCGGTGAGTGTCTCGCTCTCGGGTTCATCGTCGGTCAGGCTGAGCGAGCCGATGAGGAATCGCCCTGCAGGATCGACTTTGCCGTCGTTCAGACGCCGGCCGCTCCCGGGCGGGATGATGCGCGGTCCCTCGTGCAGATGACCGTTCGCCGTCTGCACCATGAGTGTCTCAGAGCCCGCGATGAGCAGGTCTCCGTCCAGGGAGGTGGCGATCGCCCCCACCGTCCGATCGAATCGCTGCTCGTCGGTGACCGTGATGCTGCCATCTCCGGCCAGCCCACCCTGCAGCACGAGTCCACGTCGGATATCCACCCAGAGCAGCCGATTCCGAGCGGTATCCCAGACTGGCCCCTCCGCCAGGACATGGACGGCGTCGTTGGCGACGCGGGCGACGATGCTGTCGGTCATGTGGGCGGTTCTCCAGGATCGCAGGGAGGGAGGACGGAGGGGCGTGCCCTTTTCGCGTCGAGACCTTATGCTACTCAGAAGTTCTAACAGTTGAACAGCAATTCTGAAAGTTGGGAAAAATGAGTTCCAGGCTACGGAGTTCCGAGTGGTACGACGGCGACGACCGGAACGCGTACATCCACCGTGCCTGGATGCGGCGAGGGACGCCGAACTCGGCGTTCGAGGGCCGGCCGCAGATCGCGATAGCGAACACCGCCTCGGACCTCACCCCCTGTAACTCGCATCTCGACGAGGTGGCTCAGTCGGTGAAGAACGGCATCTACGAGGCCGGCGGCATCCCCCTCAACCTGCCCGTCGTCTCCCTCGGTGAGACGCAGGTGCGCCCGACCGCGATGCTCTGGCGCAATATGGCGGCGATGGCGACCGAGGAGATGCTGCGGGCCAATCCGATCGACGGCGTCGTCCTGCTCGGTGGCTGCGACAAGACCATCCCGGCGCTCCTCATGGCGGCGGCCTCGGTCGATCTGCCGGCCGTCGTCGTACCCGGTGGTCCGATGATCACGGGCTCGTTCCGCGGTCAGGACCTCGGCTGCGGTACCGACGTCTGGCGGTTGAGCGAGGAGGTCCGAGCCGGGACGCTCAGTGAGCAGGCCTTCCTGAAGTCCGAGTCGTCGATGATCCGGAGCAAGGGCCACTGCAACACGATGGGCACGGCGTCGACGATGGCGCTCGTCGCCGAAGCGCTCGGCACGATCATCCCGGGTCTCGCCGGAACGCCGGCACCGGACAGCCGCCTCCTCGAGGCCGCGCACGAGACGGGCCGTCTGGCCGTCCAGCTCGTGGCTGAGGACCGTCGCCCCAGCACGTTCCTCACCGCTCGGAACTTCCACAACGCGATCGTCGCGCTCGCCGCCATCGGAGGGTCGACGAATGCTGTCGTGCACCTGCTCGCCATTGCGGGTCGACTCGGCATCGATCTGACCATCGACGACTTCGACCGCATCGGGGCGAACGTGCCGCTCCTCGTGAACCTGCAACCCGCAGGACGTTTTCTCATGGACGACCTGCAGCGGGCGGGAGGCTTCCTCGCCGTTCTGCGCGAGGTCCGTGACCTGCTCGACCCTGACGCGCTCACCATCACCGGCAAGCCCCTGGTCGATTACCTCGACGATGCCCGGATCTGGGATCCGGAGGTCATCACGCCACGTGAGTCTCCGCTGCTGCCGGCCGCCGGCATCTCGGTCTTGCGCGGCAGCCTCGCTCCGGGTGGCGCGATCATCAAGCCGGCAGCGGCCTCGCCGCACCTGCTCAAGCACCGGGGACCGGCGGTCGTGTTCGACAGCATCGAGGACTTCCATGCGCGCATCGACGACCCCGAGCTCGACATCGACGAGAACTCGATCATGGTGCTTCGCGGCTGCGGGCCGCGTGGCTACCCCGGCATGCCGGAGGTGTCCAACATGCCGCTGCCGAAGAAGCTCCTCGAGCGGGGCGTGCGAGACATGGTGCGCATCTGCGACGGCCGGATGAGCGGCACCGCGTACGGCACCGTCGTCCTCCACGTCACGCCGGAAGCGGCCGCGGGCGGTCCACTGGGGCTCGTGCAGACAGGCGACAGCATCCTGCTCGACGTCCGGGCTGGGCGTCTCGAGCTGGAGGTCCCGGCGGAGGAACTCGCGCTCCGGGTCCCCAACGAGGCAACCGTGCAGGGCTTCGCGAATCCGCGCAGCGGGTGGGAGCGCCTGTACATCGACCACGTCATGCAGGCCGACACCGGTGCCGACCTCGACTTCCTGCGCGGCTCACGTGGATCGAAGGTGAGCCGTGAGTCGCACTGAGAGGTCCACCACCTTGGCGTCGGTCTCCGACGATCTGATCGCGGCACTCGACGGTGCGGCTCCCGGGGCGGTCGCGACGCGCGCGACGGATCGTCTCGCGTCTGCACACGACGCCTCGCACTACTTGCTGACACCGCAGGCCGTGGTCACGCCGACGACGGCCGGCGAGGTGGCAGCCATCCTCGCCGCCGGTCGAAGCCAGGGAGTGCCGGTGACGTTCCGTTCCGGCGGGACCAGCCTCAGTGGCCAGGCCAGCTCCTCCGGCGTGCTGATCGACACGAGGCGCCACTTCCGCGGAATCGATGTCCTGGATGCCGGTCACCGCGTCCGCACCGGGCCCGGCGCAACGGTCCGTGCAGTGAACACGCGACTCGCCCGCCACAACCGGAAGCTCGGCCCGGACCCGGCGAGCGAGATCGCGTGCACCATCGGTGGGGTCGTTGCGAACAATTCCAGTGGCATGGCGTGCGGCATCTCGGACAACACCTACCGCACGCTGGAATCAGCGACGCTCGTGCTGCCGAGCGGCACCATCCTCGACACATCGGCACCGGACGCGGACGAGCATCTCGCGCATGCAGAACCTGAGCTCCACGCCGGACTCCTGCGCCTGCGGGACCGGGTCCGGAGCAACCCCGAGTCGGTGGCGACCATTCGCGAGCTGTATGCGATCAAGAACACGATGGGCTACGGCCTGAACTCGTTCCTCGACCACGACAGCGCCGTCGACCTCCTGCTGCACCTCGTGATCGGCAGCGAGGGCACGCTGGCCTTCGTCGCGCAGGCGACCTTCCGCACGGTTGCAATCGGTGGCTCGGTCGCTACCGGCCTCCTGGTCTTCAACGACCTCGCGGCTGCCACCAGCGCTCTGCCGGCGCTCGTTGCAGCCGGTTTCGCAACGATCGAACTGCTGGACGCGACCAGTCTGCGCGTCGCCCAGCGCGACCCCGAGGCGACCGAGGACCTCCTCGCGCTCCAGGTCGACGACCACGCGGCCCTTCTTGTCGAGTACCAGGAGGGCTCCGAGCAATCGCTCTCCGTCCGCTTGGCGCAAGCCGCCGAGGTGCTCGGCATCCTGCCCCTCGCGAGGCCCGGCGTGCTCAGCACCGACCCCGTTCGTCGCGCTCAGCTGTGGCACATCCGCAAGGGTCTGTACACCCTCGTCGCGGGCAGCCGCCCGTCCGGGACGACCGCGCTGCTCGAGGACATCGCCGTTCCCGTCCATCGCCTCTACGAGACCTGCACGCAACTCATCCAGCTGTTCGACCAGCACGGCTACGAGGACAGCGTCATCTTCGGCCATGCCAAGGACGGCAACATCCACTTCATGCTCAACGAGCGGCTCGACGACCCGGACTCCCTCCGACGCTACGAGGCCTTCACGGAGGAGATGGTCGACGTCGTGCTCGCCCAGGGCGGAACGCTCAAGGCGGAACACGGCACGGGCCGGATCATGGCGCCGTTCGTGAGGCGCCAGTACGGCGACGAGCTCTACGAGGTGATGCAGGAGCTGAAGCGCCTCGTCGACCCGAGCGGCCTCCTCAATCCCGGCGTCCTCCTCAACGACGATCCTGAGGCGCACGTCCGCGACCTCAAGACCGCGCCGACCGTCGAAGCAGAGGTCGACCGGTGTGTGGAGTGCGGCTATTGCGAACCTGTCTGCCCGAGCCGTGACATCACGACGACCCCGCGGGAGCGAATCGTCCTCCGGCGAGAGATCGCTCGTGCAGAGACGGCTGGCGACACGGTGCTGTTGCAGACCCTCGAACGCGAATACGAGTATGACGCCGTCGAGACGTGTGCCGTGGACGGCATGTGCCAGATCGCCTGCCCGGTGCAGATCAACACCGGCGACCTCACCCGACGACTCCGGGCTGAGAACGCCAACGCGCTCGCGCAGGCGGGTTGGAAGACCGTCGCCAAGAACTGGGATGCCGTCAGCCGGGTCGGCGGCATCGCCCTCACCGTTGCGAAGGCGGTGCCGTCCGCCCTTCCGGGTCTCGCGACCACCGTCGGGCGCGCGGCCCTCGGCCACGACACCCTTCCTCAGTACTCGGCGGACCTTCCTGCGGGTGGCCGACGACGCCAGGTGATCAGAGCCGAGCACCCCGTCGCCGTGTACTTCTCCAGCTGCACCACGACGATGTTCGGACCCGAGGGCAGCGACGGCGTCGGCGAGTCCTTCCTCCGCCTGTGCGAACGCGCAGGCGTGGCCATCTCGACCCCCGATAACATCCCGTCGTTGTGTTGCGGCACCCCGTGGAAGTCCAAGGGACTGACTGACGGCTACGCCGAGATGCGGTCCCGGGTTGTCGCATCGTTGCAGCGGGCAACACGAGAGGGGGAGCTGCCGGTCGTCTGCGATGCCTCCTCCTGCACGGAGGGACTCCAAGTCTTGCTGGACAGCGCTGGAGAGCTGGGCATCCGGGTCATCGACGCGGTCGCCTTCGTAGAAAAGACGGTGCTCCCTCACCTGCCCGTCGGCGCGAAGGTCGCCTCGCTCGCCTTGCATCCGACATGCTCGTCACGTCGACTGGGCATCGATGGGGCACTCGCTCGAATAGCCGCTGCCGCTGCCGACGAAGTGTTGGTCCCGGACGACTGGGGGTGCTGCGCATTCGCGGGGGACCGCGGAATGCTGCACCCGGAGCTGACGGCGTCCGCCACGGCCCTGGAGGCCGCGGAGGTCGGACGGGTGGCTGTCGCCGCGCACGCGTCGGTCAATCGGACCTGCGAACTCGGCATGACTCGGGCGACGGGCGAGCCCTATCGGCATGTCCTCCAAGTCCTCGACGACACGATGCCGATCGTCACTCGTGGGTGACGATCGACGATCGACACCACGTCAGGTCGTCTGGGCTTGCTGCACGGTCAAGTGACATCAGTCAACCAAACCGTCGGCACTCCCTCTTCCTGATTCGATCTCCTGAGAGGACGACCAGGTTCGCGGGGGTGGTCTACCTCGTCGAGGTGCTCACGACGTACTCGGGCGGAGTCGATCGTCTGTGGATCGGCAGACGATACCGTCTTCTCGGGCGTTTGGTGCAGCCTGGCCCACGGGTGGTCGGCTGATGTGGTTAGACTCAGTGATACGCGTCAAATGTTGATTAGCGAGAAGGAGTTAGCATGCCAGTGCCCACCCAGTTGCCCGAGGTCGAACGGAAGTCGCTGCGTGATGCGGCCGTCGAGCAGATCCGTGCGGCGATCTTCGACGGCACGCTGGAGCCGGGAGAGCACCTGAACGACCAGGAGCTGCAGGCGTGGCTGGGCATTTCGCGCACGCCGATCCGTGAGGCGTTGAACGATCTCGCCCGGGTCGGCCTGGTGGAGATGGCGGCGCAGAAGTGGACGCGCGTGGCGTTGCCGACGCCGGAGGACCGCACGCAGATTCTGCAGACGTTGGGCGCGCTCGTCGGTGGAGTGGTGCGGGTGACTGTGCCGACCCTGACTGATGATCAGCGGGCGCTGGCTCTGCACGCTGTCGAAGGAGTGATCGCCACGGTGGTCGCGCGGGATACGTTCGAGCACGGCGCGAAGGCGTGGGCGATGGTGGACCTGATCATCGACCTGTGCCCGAACCAGTACCTTGTTCGCGCGGCGAGGGATCAGATCGACTCGCTTGCGTTCCAGCTGTCGGTGACGAGAACTGCGGAGTCCACGGATTGGGGTCGTCTCGATGACGGATACCCGCGGTTGTTGGAAGCACTGAAGACTGGCGACGCGATCGGTGCTGAGCTCGCGGCCGAGACGGTGTTCCACCTCTGAGGCAGCATTCTGCGCCGGCGAGCGGAGCGTGGAGATGCTCGAATCCGACCGTCCTCGCTGACGCTCATCGCCACCCGCGTACAGTGGCGTGATGATTGCGACACTGGGATACCTCGTAGCCGTCGCTGTCGTCGGTGGCATCGTCTGGCTGCTGGGGGCGCTTCGGATCACGCGGAAAGGACGTATCGCGGCCGAACGGCGAAGCGATGATACGTCGCGTCGCCGGCGATGAGTTCGGCAAGCCGTCGTCCGAAGTCACCGCTCTCGGAACGACAATGACCGTGATCCTCCAGCGCGAGCGTCCTCGGTGTTCGGGCGCTCTTCCGCTGGGACAATAGGCGGATGTACTCCGAGATCGCCCTGCCGCACGGTGCGGCCGTGTGGCGATCGGCCGGCAGTGGCGGCGGGGTCATCGTGCCCGCCGATGGTTGCGTCGACCTGATCCTCCGCGACGGCGGGGTGGACGTGGCAGGGCCCTCGACGCGATGGCTTGTGACGGCACGCGACGGTGGTGGCGGGTCTACCGGGCTCCGCCTCCCGCCGGGGCGGGCGAACCAGCTGCTCGGTACCGATCTCTCACTCATCGCGGACCAACTGATTCCACTGGAGGACTTCGTCGTCCGGGGCATCGCGGCACGACTCCGTGAAGCGATGATACGTCTCGAGGCCGGACCCGGATCCAACACTGCTTCGCCGCCGCTGGGGGCGGAGCTCGATGGGTCAAGCCGTTGGTCCGACGCCGTACGCCGCGCTGCGTACGAAGCGGTCGCCGCGGTCGAGGCGGCCGCAACATTCAGCGGTTCCGACCGAACCTTCCGGCGGCGGATGCTCACGTCCTTCGGATACGGCTACGCCACTCTCGTACGCCTCGAGCGAGCACGTCGGGCGCAGCGTTCGCTGCGATCAGGATCGTCGATCACAGCTGCGGCGGCTGAGGCGGGCTTCGCCGACCAGTCACATCTCTCGCGGGAGTTCGCGCGACTGGTCGGCCAGAGCCCGGCTCAGTTCGCATCCAGCTCGGCGTAGAGGTCGACCGAGTTCCCGTCGGGGTCGAGCAGGGTCGCATACCGCTGGCCCCAGTGGGCGTCCCATGGATGGACGTGCGCGGTGTACCCGGCAGAGGTCAGTGCTGTGAAGGCGGCGTCGACCTCCGCTGCCGTCCCCTTGGCGAAGGCGAGGGCGATCCGGTGTCCGCCGGACGCTGGGATGAACGCCGGGTCGAATGCGCGTACTGTCTCGACAGTGTCCCAGGCCAGGGTCACACCGTCGTCGAGCTTCGCATCCACGTGCGGTTGCTCGTCCTGATCCGGGTCGATGTGCACGCCCAGCGCGCGGTAGAAGGCGAGGGAAGCCGCCATGTCGTTGGTCACGATGCCGATGAAGCCGAGTTTCAGTGTCATGCCCTCACCGTATGGCGCCTCGCGGACCTGGTCGTGAACGGAATGGCCAGCACTACCCGACCCAGTCGATCGAGCCGAGAGTCGTGATCCACGGGTCAACGATGCGATCGCACTCGCGGTGCCGGTGGTCGTGGATGTCCTGCTGGGCTGACCGTCTTTCGCGGTGACCTGCAGAACGCTCTCCGGATGTACATGTGGCTACCAAAGTCGCTACCGATGAGTCGTGCGTTACGGGAACCTGAGCTTCGGGCCGGTAAGGGTCTAGCCCGAACAGTAAGGGAAGCGAGATTGAGTCATGAAGACATCGTTGAAGCGGGTTCCGACAACGCTTGCGTCAGTAGCCACCGCGATCGCGCTGGTCCTGGGGTACGGTTTGGCGGCGCCCGCGGCGTACGCCGCTCCGAGCGCGAGCGCGAAGGGTGAGGCCGGCCAGGACCTAACCGCGAAGGACATCGAGCTGATCGATGGTCTCCTGTTCGGCATCGGCCCAGCGGCCAAGGAGTTCGGCAACAGTATCGACACGTTGTTCAGCGACGACGAGCTGGTCACTGTGCAGGGGTACATCGAGTCCACCCGTACGGCGTTCGTCGACGCGAAATCCACGGAGGTCAAGGCGGCAGTGGACGAGCTTCGATCGGGATCCGTCAACTCGACCCAGGCTGGAATCGACGGCCTGAGCGGTGCATTCAATGAGCACATTAGCGAGACGTACACAGCTGAAGAACTCGAGAACGCCGTCGAGACCGTCGGCGACGTTCAAGTCGTGCCCATGTGCGGCGCGGTAGCGGCTTGCGCAGCTGCTGTCGTGGTCGTCGTCTACGCAGGAGCGATCGTCCACAACGCGGCTGCGATCACCGCAGCAGGTGCAGTCGTCGTCTCCGTGTACCTCTGGTGCGGAGCCTGGGTGGGCTGTGGTCGTGCCGCCGCAAGCAGTGGCGAAGAGCGGGTCCAGGAGGAGAAGTTCCTCGCAAACGCGACGCGCGTCGGGGCCAGCTACCCGCAATAGTCCGTTGTCAGTGGCAAGGTGCGAGATCGATCTCGCACCTTGCCACTGAGAACAACCCGAGACGCCTGAGGTCAGGAACGCGTGAGTAAGCCAAGTGAGAACCGATCAGACATGAGCAAGCCGATGTGGGTGACGCTGTCGATGGCGGTGATCCTGGTTGCGGTCGTCTTTCTGTCCTCCACTCCAGTCAGCACCCACACCTCGGGCGCACTCAAAGACTTCACCCTCATTCTGAAAGAGGTCGCGCCACAAGGTTGGGGATTCTTTACCAAGGATCCCCGGACCCCCTTCGTGACGGCCTACACGATGACTGACCAGAGGACCTGGGCTCACGTCACCCGAGGGCCGAACGCCCTCCCGAGTAACGCTTTTGGGTTGAACCGAGAATCCCGGCTGGACGAGTACGACCATTCGCAGGTCATCGGGGAGAACGATCTCGATGAAACCTGGATCGACTGCACGGGAGGCGGGCCCAGTGAATGCGCGAGCGCTGCGATCGAAGAGAACGGGGTGCAGGACTGGGCCGTCACCGGCTACGATCTCCGACTCTGCGGGAAGGTGCTCCTCGTCAGGCAGGAGCCGATGCCGATCGACTACGCGGGACTCGAGTACCAACCCAGGACTGAAGCGATCCGGGCGGACGTCGAATGCACTGTTCGGCACAGGCGGTGAACGTGCCAATGACAGCAGCCGTTGAGGACGCGGAGCTTCGCGCGGTCCGAGATGACCGACACAGGGTGCCACCTTCGAGCCAGGGGCCTCTGGCGCGAATGCAGGACTATCTCTCCGCCGTCAGCCCGTTCAGCGTGGCGCTCGGAGCAACTCGCTCGATCGTCGCCTCCGCTACGACGCTCACGCTTCTCGCCACGCCGACCGGTCAACTGTTCTTTCGGAGCGAGGCCATTCCCACTGGCGTGAACTGTGGTGGGGCCATAGGCCAGTACGGCCTCTTCTGCATTGGGAGCGAACTTGGAAACCTCGAGCTCGCACGTTGGTTAGCGATTGCACTCTTGCTTCTGGTGGTCATCGGGATCACCCCGGCTGCAACGGCAATACCGCACTGGTACGTGACGTGGAGCTTCATGACCTCGAGTACCGCCGTGGACGGAGGTGAGCATCTCTCCGCCAACTTGACCTTGATCCTCATCCCTCTCGTCGTACTCGATCGGCGACGATGGCATTGGAGCCGGGATTCACGGTACGAGACGAGGAATCCCTGGCTGAAGTGCATTGCCTATTCCGCGCTCGCATTGTTCATTGCGCAAGTTATGGGCGTCTACTTTCAGGCAAGTATTGCTAAGTTTGGCGTCCTTGAATGGTCCGACGGAACGGCACTGTGGTATTGGATGCAGAACCCGACGTTTAGTCCGCCTGAGCCTCTAGGGGGGTTCATTCGATTCCTGTTCCAGTTCCTCCCAATCACCGTGGCGGCCACATACGGTACGTTGATCCTCCAGCTCAGCCTCGTACCTGCACCCTTCTATCCATCACGTCTCCGTCGGCTACTTCTGATACTGGCCGTCATGTTCCACCTCGGGATCGCTGCAACGATGGGACTCTGGAGCTTCTCGATGATCATGATCGCTGCCGACCTCCTGCTCCTCATCCGTCCACACGAGGCGAATGACCTGAGCACGGCTTTGCACTGGCGGGGTAAACCGGCAAGAAAGGAAATCGCGTGAAAGACTCAGTTGCGTTCGTATCGCCCGCGCCGATCGGAGCACGGATCGGAGTGATATGCCTCTTCCTGCCCATCCTGGGCGTGGGGAGCATCGCCCTGCTTGATTCCCCGCCTGCCCTGAATTCCCTCGTCCTCATCGTGGTGTGTCTGGTCTTCGCTGGCACGCTACTCATCGGTGCCGCCTGGCGAACGAAGGCATACCTCACGATCACGGGCGAGGAGGTCGTCATCGGATTCGCGCCACTGTGGAGGACGCGGCTCAGCCTCAACGAGATCGCCGATGTCTCAGTCCGCACGATCGATCCCTACGCGCAGTACCGAGGGTGGGGGATCAAAGGTTCTTCGAAGGCTGCCGCCGGGCGTCTGTATTCAGCGGGAGGAACGCACTCGACGGTCATTCGAACAACGTCCCAGACGACCTACCTCGTTGCGTTCGGCACCTTGGAGACGGCTCAGACGGCCGAGACCGAACTGCATCGGGCGAAGCACAGGATGCACTCCGCGCTCGGGCGCGGCTCGATGTGACGTCAGTCCGGTTCTTGGGCCGCTACAGCGAGACGATTCCTTCGCGTGCGGCGTGTATGAGGACCTGAACCCGGTCGCGGACCCCCCATTTCTGGATGACGCGACCGAGATTGCTCTTCACCGTTGCCTCGGACAGGACGAGTCGGTTGGCAATCTCGTTGTTCGAAAGCCCCTGAGCGAGAAGTTGAACGACGCTGTACTCCCGAGGGGTGAGCGCCATCGTCTCCCGAGACAAATGTTCAGTCAGTCGATCGATTCGGTCTGCTGTGTTTCGGACGGCCAAAACGAGTTCCCGGCTGATCGTCGGAGACAGCACGGACTTTCCATCGTGTACGTCTCTGATCGCCTGAACTAGAGCATCAGGTGCGGTGTCCTTGATGAGATATCCAGAAGCGCCAGCTTGGAGGGCGGACACGATGTGCTTCTCGGACGAGAACGTCGTGACGGCGAGTACACGAGCACTCGGGACAGCTGTAGACAAACGGGCGGTCGCCTCTATTCCGTTCACATGCGGCATTTGGATGTCCATCAAGACGACATCGGGACTGTATGCCAGAGCGAGTGAAACAGCCTCTTCTCCGTCCGCAGCCTCTCCTACGACAACGAGTCCTTCCGCGTTGTCGACGAAGAGCCGAAGCGCGTTGCGTACCAATGCCTCATCGTCAGCAACAAGTACGCGAATCTCGTTCATGATCCAAGTGTACGCTGATCCAACCGAGTGCTACATCGACGAAGGTCGGTAAGATCCTAGACGTTTGGGTGTGGCGATATTGCTGACGCAAAGGCATTGTCAATTAAAGAGTTACCGCCCTTTCTGACATGGAGTGTTGAAATGCCGACCTTTGTTCCGTCTGTTAGCGCAGAACTCGCTCCAGCATTCGCGTGGCTCTGCCAGGTTCTGGGAATCTGCAAGGCGTAATTTGCTGCGTGCCCGCAAATGGGTAGATAATGATATATGAGTGAAGCGACCCGAGTCGACGGTTCCCTGCGGGAGCTGTCGGGGTACAACGCGTTGCCCAGAGTGGGGCGTTTGGTCCTGATCGCCGTGGTACTCCTCGGAGTCACCGCAGAAGCCGTTGTCGGCAGGTTCGCTGAAGTCGACGGCGTTCCCATGACCCTCGACGTCGCCTCCATGCTGCTCTTGATCCTCTTCGCATGGCGGCCACCGATCGCGACAGCGGCGCTCATCGTGATCTCGCCGCTCGCGCTGGCAATCGACGACGCCGGTTTCTTCGGGATCACGCTCGCCGCCTCGGCGGGCCTCGTCCTGTACTGCTGCTCCCCCTGGCTCGTCCTCGCGTATTGTGCCCTTGGAACCGCATGGATCACAGCCTCTGAGTTTGTCGCCAACGATCTCGAACACGGTGGCTCGATTGCGATGCTGGCCATTGGAATCGTGTCCGGCGTCATCGGTCACTCCATGCGG
The DNA here is from genome assembly GCF_050613355.1 of Plantibacter sp. RU18. Taxonomy (NCBI): domain Bacteria; kingdom Bacillati; phylum Actinomycetota; class Actinomycetes; order Micrococcales; family Microbacteriaceae; genus Plantibacter; species Plantibacter sp. RU18. The sequence goes on along the minus strand of NZ_CP159618.1, from coordinate 4,485,801 downwards.
GTTGGCAGGAGGCGCGCCCGCAGCTTCGCAGCGGAGAACGAGCGGTTGTCGATCGCCGCGAGGAACGCGATCACTCTCGAACGCGAACGGATCTCCGATGAGCTGCACAACATCATCGCCCACGAACTGACGGTCATCACGCTTCAAACCAGGGCCCTCCCGCTCACTCAGAACGAAATGGAACGGGACGCGATGATCGGTGCGATCGGGCGCTCGTCCGAGCAGGCGCTCACAGATGTGCGCCGAATGATGAAGATCGTTCAGGACGGAGACCCTTCACAGTCGAATGAAGGCGTTGTGGCATCCTTTCCCGAAGCTCTGGAATCGAGCGTGAGACACCTCCAGGACCTTGGTATCGAGGTCGAGCTCAATGGCACAGTGCATGTATCCGTCTCGCAGTCCATCGAAACCACCTTGGTGCATCTTGTGAGCGAATGCACGACGAACGTTCTCAAGCATGCTCGGAGTTCGAAGACAGTCGTGATTGACGTCTCTGAGGATGCCGGCAGGCTGAACCTCGCGTTTCGCAGTGAGTTGGTCGAGTCTGTCCCCAACGCCGCTCGAGGCCCGCACGAAGGCTATGGTCTGCGACGGATGGCCGATCGAATCGGCCTGTTGGGAGGCGTGCTCGACATCTCGAAACAGGATGGCTGGTGGACCATCGTGGTGAGCATGCCACGAGCTTGACCCGTCCGGTCCGCTTCGTCATCACGACGGTGGCGAGGAACCGGAGAACGGCACGCATCGGTGAGCACCAGCGAATACTGGGCGAGGAATACGGTCAGGACGGGCTTGTCTGCTGCGGTGCCCGAATTGAATGTCCGGCGATCGAGCCGAGAGTGGTGATCCACGGAGTCAACGATGTGATCGCACTCGTGGTGCCGGAGGTCGTGGTGTCCTGCTGGACGAACCGTACAGATCGTCGGGAGTGATCACTTCTTGCACGGCGTCGCGGTACTCCTCCACAATCTGGTCTATGGCCGACAGGGGCACGACCGTGGGATCCGATGGTGCGACGCTCGTCGTCGATCGGGACCACCGCCGGCGGAGCATCGATCTCTGGTGGCGCTCTGCTGCGTTGATCGTGCTGCTCGCCTCGACGTGGCTCATCGTCGGTGCGTCGTTACAGGAGGCGAGCACGGCTGTCGTCTCCGCCGGCCGCACGATCTTCACGGTCGGTGGGTTGCTGGCGCTCAGCTGGTGGACCACGCATCGTGGGGGCGTGAACGCCCCCGACGCGCCCGCGCCTGTCGTCCGCCGAGCACCGACGCCGTATCGGTGGTGGCAGCTGCTGTTGCTGGCGCTCTCGGGCGTCAATGCGTACACCCTGTTCTCCACGGTCGCGATCGGTTTCGCCGGCCCCGTCCTCCCGACACTCATCATGGCGCTGACGCCGGCCGCCGTGTTGATCGCTGAGAGCGCGATGACACGCGTCGTGCCGGCTGTGCCGACGATCGTCGGTACCCTCCTCGCGATCGGCGGCGCGCTCCTCTACGTCCTCCCGCGCTTGGACGGCACCGTGGGTTCGGACGTGCTCATCGGGACGCTGTTCTCGATCGCGGCAATGGGGTCGATGGCCTTCTACGGTGTGTTCTTCGCGCGGGTCAACCGGGCATACCACGGCCCGATGGCGCCGCGGATCCTCCCGATCTTCGCGCTCGGCAGCATTCCGCTGGTGCTCTGGGCCGCCGCCGCGATCGGGGGCGGCGAATCCGTCAGCTGGAACGTCGTCGTCATGCTGGCGGTGCTCGGCATCGCGATCTACGTTCCGGTCTACCTGTTGCAACACCGCATCATCCTGACCGCCGGTGCATCGTACGCGGCACTGCTCGGGCTTGCGGTTCCACCGCTCGTCGGGCTCGGCTCGGCCCTCCTGCACCTCGCCGCCGTCCCGATACCCGTGCAGCTCCTCGGCATCCTCGCGACGGTGCTCGGCATGGCGCTCGTCATCCGACGGAGGCTCGTACCGGGAAAGCCCGGGCAGCGCGGTTAAGCTGACGGCATGGATATCAGGGTCGCTGCGTATGCCGTCATCGTCGACGAACGGGGCATGCTGCTCTCCCACTGGAATGAGAGCGGGCACAGCGGCTGGACCCTCCCGGGAGGTGGCATCGACCCCGGCGAGGATCCGGCACTGGCCGCCGTGCGCGAGGTGTTCGAGGAGACCGGCTACCACGCCGAACTCGACGAGCTCATCGGCGTCGACTCGCAGGTCGTCCCCCAAGAGCGACGGATCAACAAGAACGCGTCAGGATCCCTGCACACCCTGCGGATCGTCTACCGAGCCCACCTCATCGGCGGGACGCTCACCTACGAGGCGGACGGCAGCACCGACTACGCCGCCTGGTACCCGGTCGACGAGGTCGGCTCGCTGGACCGCGTCAGCCTCGTCGACGTCGGACGTCGGTTCGCAGGGATGATCTGACGGCCGGTCCGAACAACACGAAGCCCCTCGCCGATCGGAATCGGTGAGGGGCCCAGACGTAGTGGCGGGGCGAGCCGTCGTGTGACTCTAGGAAGCGGTGGGCTCCTCGTCGGAGACCCAGAGCTCGTCGTCGGCGCGGAAGGTCTGCCAGACGGCGTACGCGACTCCGGCGGCAGCGAGGACGCCGAGGCCGATCGCGATGACCGTGCCTGCGCTCGTGCCCTTCTTCGCGGGGAGGACCTTCTCCGGTACATGCAGGCGACGCAGCGCTGCCTGGACGCGGGTGTCCTTCGCGATGTCCCCGATGCTCAGGACAGTCCCGACGACGCCACCCACAGCTGGGACGACTCCGTCGGAGATGCCGCGCTTGACGCCATCCACGGCGTCGCGGGAGTACTTGATGCCGCGGTCGACCGTGGGGACGACGCGGTGCTCATAGGTGTCGCGTACCGCGGGAGCGACCTGCTCCTTCGAGAAGTTGCCGAGCTGACGGCTCACCTCGCGAGCGACTTCGTTGGCGTGGTTCAGGACATCCTGCTGGGAATCCCAGAGGTCGGCGGCCGAACCCTTGAGCTTCTTGAGCTCCTTCTGGCGCTTACGTGACAGGCTCATGTGGTCATCTCCAATGATCGCGGCAACAACGTAACCTCCATCTTGCCACTTAGACCCCTGGATACCATCCGAGAGTCTCGAACCCTTGTGCAAGAATTGTCTGTATGTCAAAGCACACCGCAGTCGCCACGTTGCACACCAACCACGGTGAGATCAAGGTCAACCTCTTCGGTGACCACGCTCCCAAGACGGTCAAGAACTTCACCGAGCTGGCGACCGGTGCCCGCGAATGGACCGACTCCAAGACGGGCCAGACGCGGAACGACGCGCTGTACAGCGACCTCGTCTTCCACCGCATCATCCCGGCCTTCATGATCCAGGGCGGCGACCCGCTCGGTACCGGTACCGGTGGTCCCGGCTACAACTTCGACGACGAGATCCACCCGGAGCTCAACTTTGACCAGCCCTACATCCTCGCCATGGCGAACGCCGGCAAGCGTCGCAACGCCATCACCGGCGCTGTCGAGGGCACCAACGGCTCGCAGTTCTTCATCACCACGGTTCCCACGCAGTGGCTCCAGGGCAAGCACACCATCTTCGGTGAGGTCGCCGACGCCGACTCGCGTGCAGTCGTCGATGCCATCCAGGCAGTCCCGACCGGCGCCGGCGACAAGCCGATCGAGCCCGTCGTGCTGGAGAGCATCACCATCTCCGAGGCCTGAGAGGTCTGAAAGCGTGACCCTGCCCCGGGATCCGTCGGCCAACTTCTGCTATCGCCACCCGAACCGCCAGAGCTTCGTGCTCTGTCAGCGGTGCGGGCGCACGATCTGCGGTGAGTGCCAGACGCCCGGGGCAGTCGGCTTCATCTGCCCGGAGGACATGAAGGCGCAACGCCAGAGTGCTCCGCGCAACAAGATCGGCGCACGGATCAGCAATGCTTCCCCGATCGTCACGTACAGCCTCATCGGTATCACGGCGTTCGTCTTCCTGCTGCAGTGGATTCCGGGCCTCGGGATCACGAGCAACTTCCTGTACGCCGGGGTCTACTCGGACCCGGCCTATGGAGCCTTCGAACCCTGGCGGATGCTGACAGCGGTGTTCCTGCATTCGCAGGGGTTCATCTTCCACATCCTGCTCAACATGTACACGCTGTGGATCTTCGGCCGCATCCTCGAGACGATGCTCGGCCACTGGCGATTCCTCGCCCTCTACCTGATCGCCGGTTTCGCCGGCTCGCTCGGCGTGCTGTTCCTCGCCGACCCACGCACGGCCGTCGTCGGTGCGTCGGGCGCGATCTTCGGACTCCTCGGCGCGTTCCTGGTCATCCAACGGCGGATGGGCGCAGACACACGCGGCCTCATGGTCCTCCTTGGCATCAACCTCGTCATCGGCTTCATCCCAGGCGTGAACATCGCCTGGCAGGCACACCTGGGCGGACTCGTCGGTGGCGCGCTCGTCGGCCTGATCCTGGTGAACACCCGGAAACGACAGCAGCAGGGCGCCCAGAAGGCGCTGCTCGGCGTGCTCAGTGTGGCGCTGATCGGCGCGAGCCTCATTCCTGCGCTCTTCTAGTAGGCGCGGGAGCACCTCGACCGGCTCAGCGAGCGGTGAGGCATGCCTCGGTGACCGGTGGCGTTGGCGAGCTCGGTGAGTCGGCTCCGTCACTGAGCTCGACGAAGTGTCCACCGCACATTGAGGGTTTCCAGAGTTATCCACAGGGTTATGAACATTGGGGATAATTACACGGGTGTGGTTCCCCGTCTTTCCGGGGGTGCCTCGACTTGTCCACAGGAGGCTGTGGAGAAATGGGAAGTTCTCCACATTCCTGTGGACAACGGTCCGTGGGGGCAGCCTGCTGAAACGAGAACAGCGGGCCACCCGGTGGGTGACCCGCTGTGCGCGAAGAGATGGGTGGAGGCTAGCGCCACCTGGTGGTCATGAGGAAGCCGATGAAGGCGATGCCGAAGCCCACGAGGATGTTCCACGGGCCGAGAGCCTGCACCGGGAGGACCGTGCCGCTCAGGTAGTAGACGATGATCCAGGCCAGACCGAGGAGCATGAAGCCGAACATGACCGGCTTGAACCAGACAGCGTTGGGTGCCGGCTCGCCGCTCGACTGCTCCGGTTCGCGGGACGGTTTGCTCTTCGAGTTCGTGCGTGCCATGCGGTCATTCTAGCTGGCCGGGCCAGTCGACGTCTGGTGGATCAGCCGAACACAGGTTCTTCTAGGTAGAATCCAGGCGTGACCGACGACCTTCCCACGCGTGCCGAGGCACGCTCCGCCACGCGGCATGCGTCGAAACGACCCCGCGTCAGCGTCTTCGGCGTGGCGGGCGAGCTACTCATCACGGCAGGCATGGTCGTGCTGCTGTTCCTCGCCTGGCAGCTCTGGTGGAACGACATGATCATGGCCGGCAGCCAATCGAGTGCAGCGTCCTCGCAGTCCGAGCAGTGGATCAAGGATGCTGAGACGACCCCGGCTCCGGAGCCCACGGTCGATGCCAACGGCACCCCGAACTACGGCGAACCGCCCGTCACCGCACGCCCGGCGGCCGGTGATCCATTCGCGGTGCTCTACATCCCCAGGTATGGCGCAGACTACCGTCGCGTCGTCGCGGAGGGTGTCGACACCGCGACGGTCCTCAACAGTTTCGAGCTCGGTGTCGGGCACTACCCGAGCACGCAGATGCCGGGCGAGGTCGGCAACTTCGTCGTCGCCGGCCACCGCAAGGCGTACGGCGGTGCGATGACCCACATCAGCGACCTGCAGATCGGTGACAAGGTCTACGTGCAGACCGCCGACGGCTACTACACCTACGTCTTCCGCAACATCACGTACGTCCAGCCGACGCAGGTCGAGGTGCTGAATCCGGTTCCGCAACTCGACGGCGTCGCTCCGACGCAGCGCATCCTCACCCTGACCACCTGCAACCCGCTGTACTCCACGGCGGAACGCAGCATCGCCTACGCGGTCTACGACTCCTGGCAGCCCCTGTCCGCCGGTCCGCCCGCTGAGATCGCCGCCTCTGTCGCGGCCGCTGGAGGTTGAGCATGTACGGCGCTCTCTGGAGGGTCCTTCCGGGCCCGGTGTGGTTGAGGATCATCATCCTCGTCGTCCTGTTCGTCGCCGTGGTGGCGGCCCTGTTCACGTGGGTGTTCCCCTACGTCGACTCCTTCATCGTCGACCAGAATGTGACCGTCGGCGACGCATGACCCGAATCCTGGTCATTGACAACTACGACAGCTTCGTCTACACGCTGAACGGATACCTCGAACAGCTTGGTGCCGAGACCCTCGTCGTTCGGAACGATGCCATTGCCGCCGACGAGCTCGAGGCGCAATTCGGGGCGTTCGACGGCGTCCTGGTGTCTCCCGGCCCTGGCACACCTGCCGAAGCCGGCGTTTCCGTGCAGGCGGTCCTGACGGCGCTCGACACCGGCACGCCGCTGTTCGGAGTGTGCCTCGGCCATCAGGCGATCGCGGAGGCCTTCGGAGCCACCGTCACGACCGCCGACGAGCTCATGCACGGGAAGACCTCGCTGATCGAACACGACGGCAGCGACTTCTACGACGGTGTCTCGTCGCCGTTCACCGCGACGAGGTACCACTCACTCGCGGTCGTCGACGGCACGGTGCCGCAGGAGCTCGCGGTGACGAGTCGGACCCAGGGCGGGGTCATCATGGGGCTCCGCCACCGCGAGGCACCCATCTACGGCGTGCAGTTCCACCCGGAATCGGTGCTCACCGAAGGCGGCTACCGGATGCTCGGCAACTGGCTCGCCGTCGCGGGGCTTCCCGAAGCCAAGGAGCGCGCAGTGGGGCTCAGTCCGCTCGTGAACCTCTAGAGGCGGTCGGTCCCGTCTCGAGAAGCTCCGGGTGCGGCACCTTGACAGGCTCAGGGAGCGGTGGCGCCGCGACTGAGCGCTCCGGTCACCGAGCCTGTCGAGGTGCGATCACGGACCGGTGCAGTAGGTCAGCGTGATCACGGACTTCTGCGGGATGTCGCCGGGGCCGGGAGACATCGCGGTGACCGGGTCGCCGTTCGTCGCCTTGCACGTCGCGTCTGCCTGGGGCTGCACCACGAACTGACGTGTCGCGTCCTGCAGGTAGTTCGTCGCATCGAGGAGCGGTTGGCCGACGACGTCGGTCAGTGTGACGTTGCCGCTCGAGACGACGATGTTCACCGTCGACGCCAGGTCGACCTCGGTGCCGGCGGCCGGGTCGGTCCGGAGCACGACGCCCGCCGGCACGGTCGGAGAGTTCTCCCTGGTGACGGAGCCCTGAGTGAGCCCTGCAGCTGCCACCGCTGCCCAGGCGGCTTCGGAGGACTGGTTCACGACGTCGGGGACGGCGACCTGCTCGCGGCCGGTGGAGACGTAGACCTTGATCTGCGTGTTCTCCGTGACTGTGGTCCCACCAGGCGGCTCGGTGCGGATGACGTGGCCTGCAGCGTAGTCGCTGCTCGCCTCATCGAACTTCGTCGGGATGAGGCTGAGCTGTTCGAGTGAGCTGTTGGCGCTCTCCCACGTCGCGTCGACGAGATCTGGGACCTCACGGGAGTCGGTCGAGATGGTCGTGGCGGGCGGGAGCTGCACGACCCAGAACACGAGGGAGAAGAGGATGACGGCGATGCCGGCGATGGCGGCCCAGATCCACACGACCGGCGGACGGCGCTGGGTGCGCGTCACGGTGTCGTCGGAGGTGAGCTGGCGGATGGCCTGCTCCGTGCTTGAAGCGGCAGTGGGCGACGGTCCGAACAGCGAGTCGTGATCGTCGCGACGAACCGGGACATGCCCGGCACCCGCTTCATCGAGGTCTTCGCGGAACTCGACGGCGCTCTGGTAGCGCTCGAAGCGGTCCTTCGCGAGCGCTCGCATCACCACCTGGTCGAGAGCCGGAGAGACGTTGGGGTTGATCGAGCTCGGCTTGACCGGTCGCTCGCTCACGTGCTGATACGCGACGGCCACAGCGGTGTCGCCACGGAACGGTGCCTTGCCCGTCAGCATCTCGAACAGCACGACACCGGTGGAGTAGAGGTCGGTCCGGGCGTCGACCGTCTCACCCTTGGCCTGCTCAGGAGAGAAGTAGGCTGCGGTGCCCAGGATGGCGGTGGTCTGTGCGACCGTCGTCGACGAGTCCGAGACCGCACGGGCGATACCGAAGTCGGTGACCTTGACGTCGCCTGTGGTCGTCAGCATGACGTTGCCGGGTTTGATGTCGCGGTGTACGACACCTGCGCGGTGCGAGTACTCGAGCGCGGTGAGGATGCTGTGCGCGATGCGCACCGCCTCATCGGGGTCGACCGGGCCCTCGGCGATGAGGTCCTTGAGCATGCGACCCTCGACGTACTCCATGACGATGAAGGGTTCGATGAGATCGTGGCCGGAGCCGTCCTTCACGCGCTCCTCGCCGGCGTCGTAGACACGGACGATCGTCGGGTGCGCCATGCGCGAGGCGGCTTGAGCCTCCTGGCGGAAGCGTGACCGGAACGCCGGGTCGGTGGCGAGCGTGGACTTCAGGACCTTGATGGCCACCGTGCGTCCGAGCTTGGTGTCGACGCCCCGGAAGACGTTGGACATGCCTCCGCGACCGATGAGGTCGCCGACGACGTATCGACCTGCGAGCAGGCGTTGATCGTCAGCCACGTACCACCCCTGAATTCGCTTGGAGGACAAACACTAAGATCTTACCCGGGCACCCTTCGAGTGCTCTCAGGGATGCCCCTAAGAGCACCCGAAGAAGTGCGACTACTGGGTGGCCTTGATCACCGGGACCGCGGGAGACGAGGGTGATGCGGCTGAGGCGCCGGTGCTGCATCGGATGGCGTAGTTGACCGTCAGCTGACCGGCGGCGTCCACTGTGATCGTGCCGCTCGTGGTATTGGAATCGAACTGGCCGGAGGAGTTGTTCTGGAAGTATCCGCCCGAGACCGACACGGTGTATCCGAGGAACTCCGAGCCCGTCGGGCAGGCATTCTGGACTGAAGCCCAGTCGACACCGATCGTGGTCGACGTCGCGTCCATCGGGATCTCGAGCTGTCCTGCATCGTTGAGTGCAGACTGGTCGAGCTTCGGAGCCTCGGTGGGCGAGTTGATGACCGCGACCTCGCCGTAGACGGTCAGGGTGATGGCCGACCCGGTCTTCACGTTGCCAGTCGGGTTGACGTCGTACACGGTGTCGACGAGGGACGGGTCAGTCGCCGCTTCGCCCACGTTCCTCGAGACGCTGAAGTTGTACGGCGCCGCACTGAAGATCGTGTTGAGTTCGTCGAAGCTGCGCCCGACGAGGTCTTCCTTGTTGATCGGGAAGACGGTCGGCTCAGGCGTCGCCGTCGGGGACGGCGTCTTGCTCGGCGTGGGTGTCTTGCTGGTGGAGGGCGGCGGCGTGGTGTTGCCCGCGTCGTTGCCCTGGTTCGCGAACACCGCGGCGAGCGAGCCGACGAGCACGATGACGAGCAGAGCGACGAGGCCGATGAGTGGCCACGTCCACTTGCTGCGCTTCTTCTTCTCGCCCGCGCCCTCGAGCTCGTCGTCACCGTCGAGCTGTTCCGCCTCGGATGCGGAGAGCAGCTGGGTGGTGGCGTCGTCGGCGGCCGGCATGCGGCGCGTCTGGTCCATGACCGTCGTCGCGGCGTCGGTTGCACCACCGAGGATCATCGGGACGGCGGCTGCGGCAGCGTTGAGGTCGCCACGACGCAACGCCTGAGCGGCGCGGGCGACGTGAGCGGAGGACGCCGGACGGTCGACCGGGTTCTTCGCGATCATCGACATGACGAAACGGCGGACCGGTTCGGCGATCGTGACCGGGAGCTCCGGCGGCGCCTCGTTGATCTGCGCCATCGCGATGGCGACCTGGGACTCGCCGGTGAACGGTCGACGCCCCGCGAGGCACTCGTACGCCACGATGCCGAGCGAGTAGATGTCGGTCGACGGCGATGCGGGGTGGCCGCTCGCCTGCTCGGGCGAGAGGTACTGCACCGTCCCCATGACCTGGCCGGTGGCCGTGAGCGGCACCTGGTCGGCGATGCGGGCGATCCCGAAATCGGTGATCTTCACTCGGCCGTCCGGCGTGATCAGCAGGTTGCCCGGCTTGATGTCGCGGTGGACGAGGCCGGCGGCGTGCGCAGCCTGCAAGGCCGACGAGGTCTGCGCGACGATGTCGAGCACCTTGTCGGTGGGGAGCACGCGCTCACGCTCGAGGACGGTCGAGAGCGCCTCGCCGGGAACGAGTTCCATGACGAGGAAGGCGCTGCCGTCCTCCTCGCCGTAGTCGAAGACGTTGGCGATGCCCTCGTGGTTGACGAGCGCGGCGTGACGCGCTTCAGCGCGGAAACGCTCGAGGAACCCAGGGTCCCCCATGTACTCGTCCTTGAGGATCTTGATGGCGATGGTTCGGCCGATGACGAGGTCTGTGGCCTGCCACACCTCGCCCATCCCACCGATCGCAATACGAGATTGCAGTTCGTAGCGTCCCCCGAAGGTCAGCCCGGCTGTCGGTCTCATTTATTCAGCACCGCCTCTAGTACTTTCTTCGCGATCGGCGCGGCCACGAGGTTGCCGTAACCGTCCTGTCCGAGTCCACCGCCATCTTCAACAACGACCGCCACAGCGACCTTGGGGTCATCTGCAGGAGCGAAACCGGTGAACCACAGCGTGTAGGGATCGTCTGATCCGTTCTGCGCCGTGCCTGTCTTTCCGGCCACTTCGACCCCGTCTATTCTTGCATTAGTCGCAGCACCGCTCTGGACGCCCTGGACCATGATGTCCGTGATCTCCTGGGCGACATCGCTCGTGATGGGCTGCGACAGCTCGGCGGGTTCGAACTCCTTCAGCACACTCAGATCCGGATTGACGACGCGGTTCACCATCTGCGGGTTGCAGACGATGCCCCCGTTCGCAATGCCGGCGGACACCATCGCCATCTGCAGTGCCGAGGCACGCACCGTGTACTGCCCGAATGCGGCCATCGCCGTCTGGTCGGCGCTCAGCGCATTCGGGAAGGTGCTCGGCTCCATCTGCACGGGGTTGAGTCCTGTTCCGGTGATGTTGATGTCCATGTTGAAACCGAAGTTCTGCGCCATGTCGCGGATCTTCTCGTAGCCGAGCTCGACGCCCAGCTCGGCGAGGGGGATGTTGCAGCTGAGGGACACGGCTGTCGCGATCGACACTGTCGCGCCGCCGCCGCAGCTGCCACCCTCGGAGTTGCGGATCACGGTGCTCGTGCCCGGAAGCGTGTACGTCGACGGATTCGGGAACTCGGACTGCGGCGTGTAGTCGCCCGAGGCGAACGCAGCGGCAGCGGTCACCAGTTTGAACGTGGAACCCGGCGGATCGAGGTCTCCCGCGACGCCCTTGTTGAGCAGGGGCTGGCGGTCGTCGTCGTCGAGCGCACGGTACGCGTCGAGCACCGTGGCGTTGTCGTGGCTCGCGAGCACGTTCGGGTCGTAACCGGGGCTCGAGACCGAAGCGAGGATCTTGCCCGTCTTCGGCTCGATGGCGACGATCGCGCCCTCGAGGTCGCCGAGTGCGTCGAAGGCCGCCTGCTGCACCACGGGGTCGAGTGTGACCTCGATTGCAGCGCCCTTCGGCGCCTGACCAGAGATGAGCCGGTTGATGGAGTCGAGGAACTGCGAGTTCGAGGTACCGCTCAAGTAGTCGTTCATCGCGAGTTCGAGTCCGGAGGAACCCTGCGTCGGTGTGAAGAACCCCGTGACGGGCGCGTAGAGCGGGCCGTTCGCATACACGCGCTGGTACTTGTACTCGTCGTCGCTCGCGACGGACGAAGCGATCGCGGTGCCGTCAGTCAGCAGGATCGGCCCACGCTCGGTGCGATAGCTGTCGTACAGCGTCCGGGTGTTCCGACCATCGGCGTTGAGGGTGTCGGCCTGGATCATCTGGATGACCGTGGTCGATCCGAAGAGCGCGAGGAACATCGCCACGACGACGATGCTCACCCGCTTCAGTTCACGATTCATGAGACCACCGGCTTGGGTTGGGTTCGAACGGTGTCGGAGATTCTCAGCAGCACGGCGATGATGATCCAGTTGGCGACGAGTGACGAGCCGCCCGCCGCGAGGAAGGGTGTCGTGAGGCCGGTCAGCGGGATGATGCGCGTGACGCCACCGACGACCACGAAGACCTGGAGGGCGACGGTGAACGCCAGTCCGATCGAGAGCAGCTTGCCGAAGTCGTCGCTGCCTGCGTAGCCGACACGGAAGCCGCGTGATACGAGGAGGAGGTAGAGCGCGAAGATCGCGAACAGCCCCGCGAGGCCGAGCTCCTCACCGAGGCTCGCGATGATGTAGTCGCTCTGCGGGACCGGCGTGATCTCGGGCATACCCTGGCCGAGTCCGGTGCCGAGCAGTCCGCCGTGTGCCAGACCGAAGATGCCCTGAACGAGCTGATAGCTGCCACCGTCGCGGTCGAAGACCTCGGGATTGAAGGCGTCCCACCAGTTGTGGAAACGTCCGGCGACGTAGGAGAGCGTCTGGCCGGCGATGAATGCACCGGCGAAGAACATGGTGAGACCGATGATGACCCAGCTGGCCCGACTCGTCGCGACATAGAGCATGACGAGGAACATGCCGAAGTACAGGAGACCGGTGCCGAGGTCGCGCTGGAAGACGATGACGCCCATCGCCATCGCCCAGACGACGAGGATCGGACCGAGATCGCGAAGTCGAGGGAACTGCAGCCCGAGGAACTTCTTGCCCACCATCGACAGGCTGTCCCGGGTGCGCACCAGATAACCGGCGAAGAACACCGCGAGGGCGATCTTCGCGATCTCGCCTGGCTGGAACGTCACTGCATCGCCGATGCCGATCCAGACCCTCGCGCCGTTCACCTCACGGCCGATGCCTGGAATCAACGGCAGCAGCAGGAGCGCGAAGGCGACGAAGCCGGCGATGTAGGTGTATTTGAACAGGACACGGTGGTTGCGGATGATCAGGATGACCGCGATGGCCCCGCCGATGGCGATCGCGCTCCACACCATCTGCCTGACGGCGGCGCTCGCCCAGCCGGAATCGCCGAGCGCGATGTCGATGCGGTAGATCTCGGCGATGCCGATGCCGCCGAGCACCGTCGCGATGGGCAGGAGGAACGGGTCCGCCTCAGACGCCGTATACCGGAGCACGATGTGCAGGACAAGCACCAGCAGTGAGAGTCCGGAACCGAAGGTGATCAGTGCGAAGTCGAGATGGCCGAGCGCGCCGAGTTGCACCAGCATGACGGCGATGGCGTTGATCGCGAACGCGAAGAGCAGGAGCGCGAGCTCGAGGTTGCGGAGCTTCTTCGGCAGACGGAGACGCCGCATCGTCCGGATGACGCCGGTGTCGGCCTGGATGGGGGTGGCGACGTCACTGGTCATCGGTCACCCGCAATCGCTTCACGATGTCGAGCGCCTCGGTGAACGACGACGCACTGATGGTCTGGTCGACGGCTTGGCGGTCGAAATCGGAGAGCGAACCGAGCGGGATGCCCGTGTCCTCCTTGACGCTCGAAAGCTGGATGGGGCCGATGTCCTGCTGGATGCCCTGGTAGATCACGACCGTGTCGTCGTCGCCGCCCACGAAGTATCGGGTCTGCGTCCAGGCGTAGCCGAGGCCCACACCCGCGACGATCGCGACGATGACCACGATGAGGCCGACGAGCCACGTGATGCGACGGCGTCTCGCCCGGCGCTCGTCCTCTTCGATGAGTTCGTCCAGGTAGTCCTCGGACGCCGGCTCGAAGTGGGAGTTGCCGAGCGATGTCGGGCGGCCGGGGTGCAGCCAGCTGTTCGGGATGAGCGAGGACTTCTTCACCGAGGGGGTGAGGGCGAAGGCGACGGGCTTCGAGGCGGAACCGACGACGACAGCCGCGTCAGTGGTGACCGGCGCATCGACGATGTCGACCACGACGACGGTCACGTTGTCCGGTGCGCCACGGTCGAGGCTCTGGCGGACGAGCTTCTCGGCGGTGCGCTGCGCCGACAGCTCCTCTGTGAGCGTCGCGGTGATGTGGGCTTCGTCGACGACCCCGGAGAGGCCGTCGGAGCAGAGCATCCAACGGTCGCCCGGTTTGGTACCGAGCGTCATCGTGTCGATCTCGGGCGACGCGTCCACATCGCCGAGCACCCGCATCAGCACGGAGCGGCGCGGGTGGACCATGGCCTCCTCGAGCGTGATACGACCCGAGTCGACGAGGCGCTGGACGAAGGTGTGGTCGACGGTGATCTGGCTGAGCTCGCCCTCGCGGAACAGGTAGATGCGGGAGTCGCCGATATGGGCGATGGCGACTTCGTCGCCGATGACGGCGAGGGCCGAGACGGTCGTGCCCATACCGGTCAGCTCCCGGTGCTTCGACACGGTGTCGCCGAGGATCGCGTTCGCCGCGAGGATCGCGGACTGCAGCGTCGCCTCGGCAGCCTCCGAGGAGGGATACGGCTCGTCGGCCTCGATGATGCGGTTGAGCGCCATGGCGGAGGCGACGTCGCCACCCGCGTGTCCGCCCATGCCGTCGGCGACCACGAACAGGTGATGCCCGGAATACCCGGAATCCTGGTTGTTGGAGCGCACTTTACCCACGTGGGAGAGCGCTGCGCCGGCGCCGCTGGTCGTCACCGGGTTACCGCCGCAGCTCGAAACTGGTCTGTCCGACCTTGACGGGGGTGTCGAGCGGGATCTGGGTCGGCACGCTGACGCGCTTACCGGCGAGGAAGGTGCCGTTGGTGGAGTCGAGGTCCTGGACCATCCACTCGTCGTTCCACAGCATCAGGCGGGCGTGGTGGGTCGAGGTGTAGTCGTCTCGGATGATGAGCCCCGAATCGGCGGAGCGGCCGATCGTGATTGGTTCGCGGCCGAGGGGGAGTTCGGTGCCCTGCTTCGGCCCAGAGACGATGACGAGGCGCGTCGTGTTGTGGACTGTGGCCTGTTGCGTCCCGCCGGAACCGGACGAGGACGCTGCTGGTCGGCTGGGTGCTGGAGCGGTCGCTGCGCGCATCGGCTGCGGCGGGGTCTGCGGTGCGCCACCCGCTGACTGGGGCTGCGCCTTGCGGGCGCGAGGGCCGAAGAGATCGGTGCGAAGGGCGTAGACGATGCCGAAGACGAATGTCCAGAGCAGGAGCAGGAAGCCGATGCGGAGGACCAGCAGGGTCAGTTCGCTCACGCGCCGTCCCCCCACGAGTCGTTGAACGAGGACACGTCGTGGCGTCGGGTCGCATCGCTCATGCCTCGGTCGGAGGCGTCGGAGCCGGCCTGAGCGACGACGCGGAAGACGATGCGGGTGCGGCCGATCTCGATCACGGAGTCGGGGGCGAGTGCCGCCTGCCGGAACGACTGGCCGTTGAGCTTCGAACCGTTCGTCGAGCCGAGGTCGCGGGCCTGGCCGGCATTGCCGTCCCAGAGGATCTCGACGTGCTTCCGCGAGGTGCCGGTGTCGTTGATGGTGATGTCGGCTTCCGTGCCACGGCCGATGACGGTGCGCGCCTGCGTGATCGGGTAGCGCTTGCCGCCGATGTCGAGCACAGGTGCCCAGGTGATGGAGCCCTTGACGTTGACACTGTCGATCTGGACGAGTCCGTCCGGCAGCGAGCGATCGCCGCTCAGCTTGATCGTGACGGCGCCAGGAAACGAGTACCCCTGGCTCTTCGCGTGCTTCTGGACCAGAGAGGTCAGCTCGTCGACGAGTGACGGCCCGATGGTGTTCATGCGATCGAAGTCCGCGGGCGACATGCGCACCGTGAACTTGTTGGGCACGAGGATGCGGTCGCGAGAGACGACGGCGGCCTTGGTGTCGAGTTCGCGTCGGAGCGCGCTCGTGATCTCGACCGGCTGGAGTCCGGACTTGAAGGTCTTCGCGAAGGCGCCATTGACGGCGCGTTCGAGTCCCTTCTCGAAATTGTCCAGAATGCCCACGGTCTCTCGATTCGTGTCGGTGTCCAGGCAATGTTAGACGGTTTGCCTGTATGGGAGGCCAATCCGCGCGGGTGCTCGCCCGCTGAAGTCGGCTTCGTGACGACACGAGATCCGCCGCCATGCGTCATGTCCAGCCCGGTTTCGTCCTGCTGTGGAGCGGATCTCCTGTGTTCAACAGGGGGTCGGTGGACGTGCTATCCTCGATAAGTTGCCGCGTGAGCGGTGACGTCTGGTGTTTGCGCGAGTGGCGGAATTGGCAGACGCGCTGGCTTCAGGTGCCAGTGCTCGAAAGGGCGTGCGGGTTCAAGTCCCGCCTCGCGCACCAGTAGTGAGAAGGCCCCCGAGGAATCGGGGGCCTTCTTCGGTCCAGCCCGTCGGCGCTAACCTCTGTGCATGAGCGAGACGATCATCACTGTCGAGGGCACGTTCGAGCACCACCGACCGGCCGAGCGTGGCACGCTCCGGGTCGTCGCTGAATTCGAGGGCCCCGACCGGCAGGCGGTCGTCACCCGGACGAGCCACGTCCACGGTGCGCTGGCGGCGCAAGCCCAGCAACTGCTCTCTCCGCAGGCCGGGCCCGTCACCTGGTGGTCGGCCGACCGGATGCAGGTTTGGAGCAACCGTCCGTGGAACAAGGAGGGCAAGCAACTGCCGCTCGTGCACCATGCCAGGGTGAGCCTGGAGGTCAAGTTCAGTGATCTCGGTCGACTGGCCGACCTCGCCCAACAGCTCGCAGCACAGGACGGCGTCACGATCGTCGGGATCGACTGGGCGCTCACTGAGGCGACGAAGTCAGCGCTCGTGGTGGACGCACGCGACAGGGCCGTCGACGACGCGGTGCGGAAGGCCACCGCATATGCGCGGAGCCTCGGCTTGTCGAGTGTGCGCCCGGTCGCACTCGCCGACCCCGGCATGCTCGGCGACGAGACCCGGCCGACCGCCGCGGTGGTGGCGGCCCCGATGGCGCGAGGTGCAGCTGCGCCCGTCAACGAGAGGGGCATTGACCTCAAACCGGAGGACATCACCGTCTCGGGCCACGTGCATGCACGCTTCGCGGCGAACTGACGGTCAGGCCACGCAGGGAGATCTCGCACCGAGGTCGTTCGTGAGGCCCGCTCAGGCCTCTGCACGGTGTGGTTCGGGCCGAGGTCCGACTGACCCGAACCACCGCCATCGCGGCAATGCCCGCCGCTCAGCCGCCGATGGAGCTCCCGAGCACGGCATACGCGATCCCGAAATAGATGACCACACCGAGCAGGTCCATCACCGAAGTGATCAGCGGCGAGCTGAGCGTCGCGGGGTCTGCTCCGACTCGACGTGCTGCGAAGGGCAGCAGGCCGCCGATGATCCCGCCGAGGATGGTGACGCAGACCATCGTCAGACCGACGATCAACAGGATGTCCCCGCCGACGCCTTTGCTGAAGAACGCGAGGACGGCTTCGAGGATCGCGATGGCGATCCCGAGGGTCGCCGCGATCGGGATCTCGCGGCGGACGACGAACCAGAGGTCCCTCCAGTTCAGACGGACCTGGCCGAGGGCCATGCCGCGCACCACGAGGGTCGCGGACTGACTCCCGGTGTTGCCGCCCATGTCGATGATCGGGGCGACGAAGGCAGCGAGGGTGATCGCGGACATCAGGAGCTCCTCCTGGGCGGCGACGAATGTGCTGGTGACGATGCCGAACACCGTCAGGAGGGCCAGCCAGAGGCCTCGCGCGCTCACCATCCGGAAGAATCCGCTCCGGCGGAGGTCGAGGTCGCCGACCGCGCCGGCGGCGTTCATCGCCGGGAGCGTCACCGCGGCGGGCTCGGTGAGACCTGTCGCATCGGTGAGGAGTGCCTGCTGCGCGTCGAGCAATGGCAGGATGTCTTCTCGCTGCCGGGCCGGGAGGTCGACGAGCAACGCAAAACGGCGGCCGGGGTCCAATGCCCACAGCAGGCGGGCGACATCTGCGGCGTCGTGACCGGAGAGCGCCGCGAGAAGGTCGTCGCGATCGATGTGACGCTCGGCGATCTGCCAGCTCCCCTCGTTCATCGTCGCGATGTTGACGCGGACCGCGTAGACGGCGTCTTCGTACTTCATGGTGGTTCTCCTCGAGTTCAGCGCTCGCGGACGAACGGCGAAGCCGCCCGACGGGGTCGAGCGAGCCGAACGCGGATGTGGGCGCGGATGGATGAGCACTTCCACGTAAGAGCTTCGGCACTGCGCGACGTGATCCGTAAGGAAGCCACTTTGGATTCCCCCTTGCTCCGAGGGAATCTGTCCTGACCTTGGGCGTCTCTCGACGTCGTGAGATCAGTGGCCTGTGTTCGCACAGTAGCTTCGCCTAACGAAGTGCTGCTCTGATATTCTTGCACAGATGTTCAGGCGCTGACGATTTCGATCGTCGCGTTCACTGATTCTTTACGTTCCGTCAACCGGCACGTCGATTGCAATCGCGTGACCCTTCATGCTCAGTCGTCACGATCGTGCTCGTCGGACCGAGGAGAGCTTCTCGGGGCTCGGTGCGAAGACGGTTGCCTCGGGGTCCGCGCTGCGGAAGAACAGTATGCTGAAGTAGGCAAGGCAGCCCTAACTTCGCGTCCGACCCTCGGATCCGCGTCGGCGACGCCTGCGCGACGGCCGATCACCAGCGAAGGCTGCACGCCATCCATGCCGATCCAGGTCCCCATGCCCCAGCCGTACGCCATGCGCTCAGCCCAGCGCGCGATGCAGCACCCCTCGTCGAGCTGCGCCGGGTGGCGGGCATGAGCAGGACGTCGGCGATGAGCGGTGAGCGCCTGGTGCTCCGCTACGGCAAGACGCTCGTCATCGAAGACGTCTCACTGACCCTCGAACCCGGCCGCGTCACCGCGCTCGTCGGACCGAACGGCAGCGGGAAGTCGACGCTCCTCCGCTCGCTCGCGAAACTCCACCGCCTCGACGAGGGGACCGTGATGCTCGGCGCCCGTGGTGACGGAGCCGCCCGAGAGGTCTCCCTGCTGA
The DNA here is from genome assembly GCF_050613355.1 of Plantibacter sp. RU18. Taxonomy (NCBI): domain Bacteria; kingdom Bacillati; phylum Actinomycetota; class Actinomycetes; order Micrococcales; family Microbacteriaceae; genus Plantibacter; species Plantibacter sp. RU18. The sequence goes on along the minus strand of NZ_CP159618.1, from coordinate 4,466,943 downwards.
GTGCGCGTCAGTTCGCTCGCGAGGTCACGCTCTTCGCCCAGTCGCGGCCGGCTCCGCAGGGGCTGACGGTGAGCGAGGTCGTCGCATTCGGTCGACACCCCTATCGCCGCGGCTTCTCCGGGCTGTCCACCGAGGACCGGACCGCCGTCGACCGCGCGATGCGGGCCACCGGCGTCCGCGACATGGCACAGCGCGCCGTCGGTGAACTCTCCGGCGGCGAGGTCCAGCGCGTCTGGCTGGCGGCGTGCGTCGCCCAGGAGACGGGCGTGGTGCTGCTCGACGAGCCCACGAACCACCTCGACCTGCGGTACCAGATCGAGACACTCGACCTCGTGCGCGATCTCGTCGACGAGCACGGCGTCGCGGTCGGCATCGTCCTGCACGACCTCGACCACGCGGCACGGGTCGCCGACCACCTGCTGCTCCTCTCCGCAGGGCGCATCCACGCCGCCGGCCACCCGGTCGACGTCCTCACGAGCGCGAACATCAGCGCCGTCTACGAGATCCCCGTCGAGGTCGAGCTCGACCCGCGCACGAACCACCTGCGGATCGATCCCGTCGGTCGACACGCGAACCGCACGGCCCGCACCCCGGGCCCCGCTGGCATCACCGACGCCGGCTCGACTCCACCAACGACCCCCACCCGAGAGGCCCATCCATGATCCGCGCCCGTTCCTTCGCGACCGCAGCGGCGACGCTCGCCATCGCCGTGCTCACCCTCACCGCATGCGGTACTACGACCGTCGACGAGGCCGGCGACGACGTCGCAGCAGCGACCTCCGAGAGCTGCGCAGCCGACACGACCACGACGTCGACGCACGCCGTCTCGATGACCGACGGCGTCGGTCGCACGGTCGAACTCGACAAGCCCGCCAAACGGATCGCGGTGCTCGAATGGCAGCAGATCGAGGACGCACTCACGCTGTGCGTCGCGCCGGTCGCCGTCTCGGACGCCGCCGGCTACGCCACCTATGTGAGCGCGGAGACCATCCCGAAGGGTGTCGCGGACATCGGAACACGCGGCGAACCGGACATGGACGCGCTCTACGCGACGAACCCGGACCTCATCATCATCGAGGCGTACAGCGCCGACGACGAGCTCATCGCGCAGCTCGAGGAGCGAGGCGTCCCCGTATTGGCGACCGTCGGTGCCGACGGTGCCGATCCGATCGGCAACATGAAGGACGTCTTCACCATGATCGCCGAGGCCACCGGCCGCACGGACCGTGCCGCCGAGGTCCTCGACGAGTTCGACGCGCACCTCGCGAGCGCGAAGGAGAAGGTGCAGTCCGTCGACCTCCCGACCACCGACTTCCTCTTCTTCGACGGCTGGATCGAGGGCGGCAATGTCGTCATCCGTCCCTACGGCCAGGGTGCGCTCTTCACCGCGCTCGGCGAGCAGCTCGGCTTGACCGGTGCGTGGACCGACGAGATCGACGCGTCCTACGGCAGCGGTGGCGTCGACCCCGCGTACGGCCTCGGCCAGACCGACATCGAGGGCCTGACCGCCGTCGGCAACGCGAACTTCTTCTACTCGAGCGACGAGGCCGCTGACGGCTACGTGGCCGAGTTCGAGAAGAGCCCGATCTGGACCGCGCTGCCTGCAGTGCAGGAGGGCCGCGCGCACGCGTTCCCCGCAGGAGTCTGGGGCGCGGGCGGTCCGCTGTCCAACCAGCAGGCGATCGACGCCTACGTCGACATCATCACGCAACAGGGTTGAGCACTCGGGCCCGATCAGCAGCACCCCACGTCGAGCACGACGTCACTGGAGTCCCCGACGTCGGGCTCCGGGGCGTGACGGGTGGGGTGGCCGTCCTGGCCGCCCTGCTCGTCGCCGTGGTGCTCGTGGGTATGTGGCATCTGACGCAGGGAACCTCCGGCGTCGGGATGATCGACCTCCTGCGACTCGCGGGCGGAGCGCATGAGACCGTCGGCGGGGTGCCGGTGAGCGACGTGCTGACGGGTTCACGGCTGCCGCGACTGTTCGCCGGAGTGGCCGTCGGCCTCGCGCTCGGTGTTGCCGGAGCACTGCTGCAGTCGATCTCCCGCAACGCCCTCGCCTCGCCCGACACCCTCGCGGTGACGGCCGGTTCCTACTTCGCATTGACCGTGGTCGCGGCATTCGGGTTCTCCGTCCCGCTCTGGGCGTCGAGTGGCGTCGCGTTCGTCGGCGGCCTCCTCGCCGCCGCTCTCGTGCTCGGTCTCGCGGGGACGTCGGCGGGTTCCGGGACGACCAGGCTCATCCTCGCCGGCTCGGCGACCGCCATGGCGCTCGATGCGGCGACCGCGATGCTCCTCATCCTCTTCAAGGAGAACACGACGGGCCTCTTCGCCTGGGGAAGCGGATCGCTCGCGCAGCTGAACATCGACGCCTCCGTCCGTGCCGCGCCCGTCATCATCGTCGCGATCGCCGTGGCGCTGCTGCTCGCCCGCCGACTCGACGTGCTCGGCCTCGGCGACGACACCGCGTTCTCGCTCGGGGTCCCGATCCGATCCACCCGCATCATCGCCATCGTATGCGCCGTGGTGCTCACGAGCATCTCGGTGACGCTCGCAGGCCCGATCGCGTTCGTCGGACTCGGCGCACCGGTCCTCGCCCGCCTGCTCGCGAGCCGACTCCCCGCACTGAACCGCCATGTCCTCCTCATCCCGGTCTCCGGGCTGCTCGGAGCGCTCCTCATCCTGCTGGCCGACGCGACCCTGCGGGCCATCCTCGGTGCAGAGGGTGCCTCATCGATTCCCACCGGCATCCCGACTGCGATCCTCGGCGCCGTCGTCATCATCATCCTCGCCCTCCGGCTCCGCGACTCCGGCCCGATCCGTCAGCCCCCGCAGGCGCGCGGAGGGCTGCGGACGCGACGTCGCTTCGTCGTCGTCGTGAGCGTCGCGGCAGTGCTGCTGATCGGCGTTGCGATCGTCGGGCTGCTCGCGGGCAGCTTATGGCTCCGCACGGGCGACATCGCACTGTGGCTGAACGGCACGGCTCCCGACCTGATCGCGCGCGCGCTCGACGACCGCATGCCGCGCGTCCTCGCCGCCTTGCTCTCAGGCGCTGCACTCGCGTTGGCCGGCTGCGTCGTGCAGAGCACGGTCCGCAACCCACTCGCTGAGCCCGGCATCCTCGGCATCACCGCGGGCGCGGGTCTGGGTGCGGTGTTCGTCGTCACCACGCTCGGCGGTGGACGACCACTCCTCATCCTGATGGCCGTCGTCATGGGGCTCGCGACCTTCGGGCTCATCGCCCTGCTCGCTTGGCGCGGAGGGCTCCTGCCCGACCGGTTCGTCCTGATCGGCATCGGCTGCGGCTATGGACTCAGCGCGTTGACGACATTCCTCCTGCTCCGGGCGGACCCGTGGAACACGCCGAGGATCCTCACCTGGCTCTCCGGCACCACGTACGGACGGACCATCCCCGACGTGGCGCCGGTCGCTGTCGCCCTGGTCATCGCGATTCCGGTGCTGTTCGGGATGCGCCGCCAGCTGGACCTCCTCGCGGTCGACGAGGACACCCCTCGCATCCTCGGTGTGCGGTTGGAGCGCACGCGGCTCGGTGTGCTGACGATCGCCGCCGTGCTCGCCGCGCTCAGCGTCGTCGCCATCGGCGCCGTCGGCTTCGTGGGGCTGGTCGCACCGCACCTCGCCCGAGCGCTCATCGGGGCCCGCCACAGCCGGATCATTCCCGTGTCGATGCTGCTCGGTGCTCTGCTCGTCTGCGTGGCAGACACCCTCGGCCGGACGCTGATCGCGCCCGCTCAGATCCCGGCAGGCCTGATGATCGCGCTGATCGGCGCGCCGTACTTCGTGTGGTTGCTCCGCCGCTCACGCGAGTAGAGACCGTCCGGTCGCCCGTGCGTGTGCGAACGGAGGACTACAGCGGCGTCGGCAGGAAGTCGCGCACGACGTGACTGACGAGGTCTGGCCGCTCGGCGAGCAGACCGTGCGTGGCGCCGGGGACGATGCAGAGCTGCGCGCCGGGATGGACGCGGCGATGAGGAGCGTATGGTCTGGTCGGATCGAGTCGCGATCGCCGGCGACCACGAGGATCGGCGCGGTGATCGTGGACAGCGCCGCCGGATCGATGTTCGGCTCCGAGGTCCACAGCCGGAAGAGCTTCTCCAGGACGACGTCGCCGTGTGCAGGGCCGTCCGGCGACAGGCGTTCGTAGTGCATGCGTTCCAGATCGGGCTTCTCGGCGGCCGGCTCCGCATGCGGTGAGACCTCCCGGCGCGGGGGAGTGAGCACGACCGCGTGCGGTGCGGACGAGGTGCTGAACGCCGATGGATCGAGGTTGGCGCTGATCGCGACGACCGAGCGGACGCGCTCCGGGTGGTCGAGGGCGAGCATGAGGCCGAGGATGGCGCCGTCGCTGTAGCCGATCACATGCGCCGACTCGAGGCCCACTGCATCGAGGTAGGCGAGCGTGTCGGCGAGACCCCGGGCATAGTCGTACTCCTCGTCGATGTCGGCGGAGCGGCCGTGACCCGGGCGTTCGAACGCGTGGACGCGATAGTCGCCGATCGACTGCGCGAGCCCCCGCATGGACTCCAACGAGCAGAACCCCCCGTGGAGCAGCAGTACCGGTTCGCCAGTGCCGTCGACCTCTGAGTAGAGGTCGACTCCGTTGATCCGCAGGTACGTCATGCTCCGATCCTCTCAAGGAAGGCGCCCTTCAGGAGAGCAGGTGCGTCGGTGACGCCGGATCCTGATCTCGTCAGACGGTGAGTCGGCGTTCGACGACGTCGCGCGCCACATCGGCCAGCGGTTGTCGCGTACGCCGGGCGTGCTGTCGAAGGCGGTCGAACGCGTCCTCGACGGAGATGGACGACATGAACGCGACGACACCCTTGGCCTGCTCGATCGTCACCCTCGACTGCAGTGCGTGCTCGAGCTGCTCGCGCGCGGCGTCGCTGGCGCGCAGGGTGCGTTCGTGGAGGATGCCGATCGTCGCGACGTCCGCCATCGCCTGTGCGGCTCGGGCCTCGTAGTCGTCGAGTGTCGATGAGGCCATCCGGAAGAGGTTGAGCGTGCCGATCGTCATCTTGCGCAGCCGCAGGGGCACGGCGAACACGGAGTTGAACCCTTGCAGGGCCGCGAGTTCGCCGAATCTGGGCCAACGGGAGACCTCAGCCGAGATGTCCGCCACCACGACCGGGACACTGAGGTGGAAGCTGTCGATGCACGGCCCCTCTTCGGCACTCAGCTGGATGAGTTCGACGAAACGTCCTGCCTCGCTGGTCGAGGCCACGAGTTCGAGCTCGTCGTTGCGGTCGGCGAGGAGGATGCCGGCCGCGCCCACATCGAGGAGTTCGACGCTGGATTCGACGAGCGTCTGCAGGAGTTCGAACGTGTCGTAGTCGTCGACGAGCGTGTCGGCGAGCGTCGCGAAGACTTCGAGGAGTTCGGCGTTCCTGCCGTTCGTGTTCACGAGACGTCTTCGATCGTGGTGTCGTCGAGGACGTAGCCTGTTCGGAGCTCGATGATGTCCTCTGCGACCTCGGCCATCGGGCGGTTCTGCGCGTAGGCCTGAGCTTGGATGAACAGGTGGGCGTCGTCTGGTGACAGTCCGAGTTGGGCGATCACGAAACCTGTCGCCTGGTGAATGCGCCGTCGCGCATGCGGTTTGTGCTGAGAGGCGTCGGGGAGGGCAGCGAGCTCGACGGTGCGTCGAAGCACGTACCTGCTCAACGGACGAGTCAGCGACATCATCTCGTCGACGAGCTGCTCGCTGAGTGTCTGTTCAGAGGTGTCGTAGAGTTCCACGGCGCCGACCTGCAGCGGACCGACACGGAGCGGGAAGGCGAAGATCGCCCCGACCGCATGTTCCTTGATCGCTGCAGCGAACGATGGCCACGCATGGTGTCCGTCGCGTTGGATCGCGGACTCGAGCACGGGGCGGCCGGAGCTCACAGCTTCCCAGCACGGTCCTTCGGACAGATCGAACTGCAGTTCGTCGATCCGCGCGATCTGTCGGTCGCTCGCGGCGATGGTCTCGGCGCTCAACGCGTTGCCGAGCGTGGCGACGGAGACACCGCTGAGTGGAATGAGCTGCAGGAGCGGCTCGACGAGCTGGTCGTCCTCGCTCACGCGTTCCAACGCGCCCTTCACGAGGGCGAAGGTGTCGGTCATGCTGCCACCTGCCTCCGATGTCATGGGTGGCCGCCTGTCCGGACGGCCTGCACATCATCTTAAGCGCAACGAGTGTCGGCCAGTGCGGAGTCTTGCGGTGCTGGAGAGCGGGCATCGACGCAACTCGTCGCCGCAACAGCCTCACCCATCACGCGCCTGGGAAATCAAGCCGCGGAGTGAACTCCGGCGGCGGCCGTAACCTGACCGCATGGTAACGAAGCACGCTCGTCAAGCAGTGTCGCTCGACTCACCGTCACCAGTGGAACGACACCAGTCCCACCTCCCGTACGTGGTCCCCATCGGAACCCGTCAGTGGAGGATCTCAAACGGCAACGAACCCGGCACTCCGGACTGCTGCCTCGCCTACGTGGAAGGCCGTGAACCAGGGTTCGACGTCCTGATCGTCGCACCCAGCCCGCCCGAATGGATCCACGTCGACACCTTCGAAGAGGCGAAGAACATCGCGATCCGCCGCCCGCCGCACCAGTAGACCGCCCGCTGGGCCCAGGGTTCAGGACGTCGGTTCGGCCAGATGCCAGTAGGTGACGCGCGCGCCGGGATACTTCACCGTGGTCGCGTTCGTCACCGAACGGTAGTGGGAATCGAGTGTGTGTCCGGCGAAGTACACCTGACGATCTGCGCCGTCGCCCACGATGCGCGTCACGATGCCGGTGTGATCCTCGTCGCCTGAATCGTCCCAGTCGAACTGCACCAGGTCACCGAGCTGGAGATCGGTGAGGTCGGTCGCCGCGAGTTCCGTGGCGCGCTCCGGATGTGCTTGCAGATAGCGCTCGAACAGCGTCGAGCTCACCCATGCGTCCGCATACTCGGGATCGCCGTCGGCATCGGTGTCGAACCACCAGTCGTCATCCATCTGCCAGCCCCGGGCGATGAGCGACTGACTGGCGAAATTCACACAATCCGAGTCCGGCAGGGCGCCGTACTCCGCGTCGTTGTAGGAGTCCCAATGCGCGTGCACGTAGTCGAGCTGCGCCTGGATGGCTGCGTCGTCCGACCGCTGCTCGATCTGCTCAGGCGAGCAGCCGGACAGCCCGATGGCCGCTGCCGCCACGATGACCACCGTCACCGAGGCGCGCAGGCGACGGGAGATTCCAGGACCGAGCATCCCCCAACGCTAGGCCCGCGTCGCTGGACGAATCGTGTGGGGCGATCCGGTCAGGACGGTGCCTCCGGTGCCACCCTGCGGGACCAAGAGTTCGTGATGCGCGCCTCCGACGAAGGTTGCTGTCGATAACAGCCGCTCGGCGGACGGTCAGATGTTGCAGCCCGATGCCCGCGCAGCGTCGTAGGGGTACCAGGCGATCGGGCCGGGGCCCATCTGCGGGCCGCAGAGGATGTTCCAGGTCTCAGCGCCCACCACGCCGTCGGCCTGCAGGCCCCAGTACGTCTGGAACGCGACGACCGCGGACTGGGTCTGTGCCCCGAACGCTCCGTCGACATCGAGCTGGGTGTAGCCGGACGGACCGTTGATCTTGAACGCGTTGAGGAGGGTCTGGATGTTGGCGACGCACCCGCCGTCGCCGCCCGCGGAGTACTGGTAGTCGACGCATTGGCCGGCCGCTGCAGCGGGGGCCGCAGTCGCGATCCCCCCGACGGATGCCGAGATGGCGAGCCCGAGTGCGGCTCCAGCAACGGCGATCTTGTTGCGCATCGTTCGTGTGGTCATGATGTGTTCCTCTCGTGACGGTGGTCGAACGCGTCGAGACTACGGGCGCATCGTGCCCGACTGAATGGGGAGCGGTACCCATGGTGGGTTCCCCGCGCCGAGTGAAGCGATCCGACTATCGCCCGTCGCGGTACGCCCGCTCCTCGCGCGCCAGATCCGCGCCGTAGAAGCCCTCGGGCACTTGCGGGAGTTCGAGCATCGCGGTGCGGTCGAACTCGCCGCTCACGTTCCAGAAGGGCGTCCAGTTCTCACCGACGCGATAGTCGGCGATGAAGTCCGTCAGGTTCGGCGGCGGAGAGACCGTGCCGCCAAGCTTTTGGATGTACGGCATCGCGACAGTGACCAGGTACTGATAGAGGAAGGTGAGCTGCTGTGCGTTGACCGGCACGCTGTAGCGCGGATCCTTCGGGAATTGCACTGAGCACGCGGTGAGAGCGGTGTCCCACGGCTGATCCTCGGCGGCGCCGGTCGGCCGGTCGTTGCGCAGCCCTTCCCCCTCGACGGTGGTCGGGTAGCCGGCCTCGGTCAGACACGCCGCCATGACCTCTGCCCATTCCGGCTCGAGGACGAATCGTTCGCGGGCGACCTGTGGAACGGTGAAGTCGGCGTAGCGCTCTTGCATGGCGGCGATCAGCTGGGCATCCGAGGCGGCGGCGAGATTCATGAGCTGCTCCTCGGTCATCGGGTCGGGGATGGGATAGGAGTCGGGGTCGGCGGTCGCATCACCCGGCAGCTCCGGCTTGGCCGTGGCCGTCGTCGCCGTCGGAACCTGATACCAGCGCTCGAGCTTGAAGCGGGCGCCCTCCGGCATGGAGATGTCGATGCGCTGAGCGGCGACGGTGACCTCACCGATGGCGGCGATCTGGAAGCCGAAGCGTTCACCGCCGGGCTCGCCCGCGGTGCAGGTGCCCTGCATCGTCCCGTTCGGTGCGCCTTCGACGCTCACGCGATAGTCGCCCGGGTCGATGCAGGTGAACGTGACGATGAGCGCGCTGGCCGCCTGGTCTGGCGCGGGGACGTCGATGGCTGTCGGTCCCACATATGTCTCAGCACCGGAATGCCCGGCTACGGCGACACCGGCGGCGGTGCCGCAGCCGATGAGCAGGACGGTGGTCGCAGCGATAACGGGGACTCGTCGGCGGACGGGACGTGTGCGGGTCGCCGTGAGGACCGTCGTCCGTGCGTTCGCGAGCATGGCCGAGAACTCGGCGTCTCTGGTCGTGTCGTCACTCGTCATGGGCTGCCACCGCCTTCCGCAGTCGTGCTCGCGCACGTTCCAACCGTTTCGCCACGCTCCCGACCGACGCGCCTACCAGTGCCGCGGCCTCGCGATACGAGCGGCCTTCGATGAGACACAGTTCACACACGAGGCGATCGAGTTCGGGCAGGGCGTCGATCTCGGACATGACGACGTCCAGACGCTCGCGCGCGATGTCGTGATCGGTCCGGAGCGTCGCGATGTCGGGGAGCTCGTCGACCGCGTGTCTCGACCGCCGCCTCCGATGGTTCTGAGCGTGATTGCGGCACGTGACGAGGAGCCAGGGCAGCACCGACGTGTCGACGATGCGGATGCCCGCTCGTTTCTTCCACGCGGTGATGAAGGTCTCCTGCACGAGTTCCTGCACCTCGTCGAGCGAGGAGACGAACGCCGTCTCATCATCGTCTACCGCGGCTCCCGTTCGCCCATGTTTGGGTGAGCGAGCGCCCCCTCGCCCAAAGATGGGCGAACGAACGTCCTCAGTCGATGCCGATGTCTTCGCCGACGACGGTGATCTGCGCGGGGACGGGCCACGGGTGGTCGCCGACGGGCGCGAGGCGGACGAGTTCGGTGAGGCGCGGGGCGGGGGACTCGGCCGCACCGATGAGCCAGCCTCCGACGATGAAGGTCGCTCCGGGGACGGACCACACTGCGATACCGGTGACGCCGAAGTCGCCATACGACGTGTCGGAGAAGCGCGCCGTGACGAGGTCGCCGTGCGTGAGTGCCGCGAGCTGCGTGGCGACGGCCGCTGCGTCCGGCTCCACGGCGTCCAGGTCTGCGACGGCCTCGAGAACCTGTAGCGGTTTCGAGGGTTTGCCGTTCTGGTCGAGCGCGGTCCCGGAGACCATGAGCCCGCCGAGGATGGGCGAGCGACGCGCACGGCCGACGAGGTCGAAGGTTCCATAGCGGGTGACGCTGAGACGCGCCTGGACCGTCCCACCGTCCTCCGCTGCTTCGATGGCTGCCGACAGCTGCTTGATGTCACGTCGGGCGGGGACGCTGAGGTCGTAGTTCACCCGTCAACTATCCCAGTTCCGGACGAAGCGCATCGGACTGCCGGGATCACCGCCCGTAGACTGCCCACATGTCTTCAGTTCGTGATTGATCAGGCGCCGCGCCCATTCGAGGGGCGCGCAGCTTCCTGATCCCATCACTCACACGCCACTCGGCGTGCCCTTCAGCCTGGAGTCTTCTCGTCATGTCGTCCGCTCGGACAGCACGGTACCTCGACGTGCTCACACTGCCCCATGTCCCTCTCACCTTCGGCGTCGCGATCATCGGACGCGCCGCCTACGCACTCGTGCTCTTGCCATTGCTCTACGCGGTCTCGGACGCGACCGGGTCGATCGCGCTCGCCGGTGTCGCCGTCGCGCTGTATGGCGCCACAGCGAGTTTCCTCGCTCCGATTCGTGCGTGGTTCATCGATCGATACGGTGCGCGTCGCGTCCTCGCGGCGCTGACGGTCGCATTCGGCGGCACGATCACCACGCTCGCGATCGCGGCGCTCACATCGGACAGCGGTTCCCTGCTGATCCTGCTTGCGGGGATCGCCGGCGCGTTCGCTCCACCTCTCGGCCCGACCATGCGCGTCGCTTGGGGCAGGCTCGCGCCCACTGGCGACCTGCTGCGGAAGGGGCTCAGTCTCGATGCCGTCGTCGAGGAGTTGCTCTACCTCGCGGGTCCGGCTGCAGCGGGCTTCGCGCTCGTCGTCGTCGCTCCGGGAGCTGCGCTCTTCGTCCCGGCAGCGCTGGTGATCGTCGGCGGGCTGCTCTTCGTCGCCACACCGACAGTTGGCGGAATGGGTGCTCGCGACCGGAGCGTTCCGTCGGTCGATCGTGGGTCATCCCTGTTGCTCCGACCGCGATTCGTGGGTCTGCTCCTCCCCGTCCTTGTCGCGGGAGCGGTGTCCGGAACGATCAGCGTGGCGATTCCAGTCGTCCTCGCCGAGTACGGCGGATCGGCTGCGGCAGGGATCGCCCTCGGCCTGTTCGCCGGTGGCAGCGCTTTGGGAGGTCTGCTCTTCGGTGCGCTGAAGGTGCCTGGCTCGCCCGCACGACAACTCGTCGTTCTCGCGACACTCCTGCTCCTCGCGTCGTCGTCGATCGTCGCGGTCAGCGGAGTTGCTGCCGTGAGCGTCGTCTTGGCTGCCGCGGGACTGTTCTTCTCTCCGGTCATGATCGTGGCCTACGTCGCCGCGCATGTGGCGGGCGGTGAGCACCAGCAGAACGCCGCAACGACCTGGGTCAACACAGGACACAACGTGGGAGCTGCCGCTGGCAGTGCCCTCGCCGGGGTATTGATCCAGTCGATCGGAACGGCGGGAGCCATCATCGCCATCGGTGCCGGAGCGCTCGGGCTGCTGGTGGCGTCATCGGCGCTCGCTCGCCGCTGAGGCCTGAGTCGCCGCTGACGCTGAGCCGCCGTCGAAGCCGTACCGCCGCCAATCCTGAGAAAACACTGCACGAATACAAAAGTGCGCATTGTGTAAGTTTGCGGAGCGTGCAAAAATACAGTTATGCAAAAAGTTGAGATCCATGAGGGCGCTCCGTCGGCGAGCGGCGGCCTGCGCGAGCGCAAGCGTGCGCAGACGTCCGAAGCCATCCACGTGGCGGCGGCGGAACTCGTGCTGGAGCATGGGCTCGAGGCGACGACCATCGACGCGATCAGCGAGCGAGCCGGCGTGTCCACGCGGACGTTCTTCAACTACTTCCCCGCGAAGGAGGACGCCGTCCTCGGTTTCGACGAGGTCGCCGTCTCGGCCGAGCTCGCGAAGGATCGCGAATATTCGGGCGACCCGCTCGTGTCGCTCTTCGACCTCATCTACGCGATGTTCGAAGCAGGCGGCGGGCCGAAGCGGAAGTCGGACCTCAAGCGCACGGTGCTCCTCACCTTCCCGCAGCTCATGACCCGTCAGATGGTCCGGGTCGCGGAGCTCGAGGAGCAGCTCAGCGAGATCGTCGCCGGCTGGCTGGCGACCGACGAACGCTTCGCTGCCGGAACCGACACGGAACGCCGCGAGGAAGCCCGCATCCTGCTCAGCATCTGCCTCGCCACCGTGCGAGCCAGCGTCCGCCGATGGGTCGATCACAGCGATTCGGACCCCGGCGTCCACCCCCAGCATCCGGAGTCGGCGCGCGTCGATCCCCGCGAGAACTACGAGCACACCCTCGCGTCGCTCAGAACCGTATTGGAGAAACTTCGATGACATCCACGAACGACAGGTCGGCGAAAGCCGCCACCCGGCAGGAGCCGGTCGAGGGAGGTCCGTCGACGCGCAGCGTGCTGCTCGTGTTCGCCGGACTCATGGTGGCGATGCTCCTCGCATCGCTGGACCAGACCATCTTCAGCACCGCCCTGCCGACGATCGTCGGCCAGCTCGACGGTGTGGAGCACATGCTGTGGGTCACCACCGCCTACATCCTCGCCTCGACGATCGTCATGCCCGTCTACGGCAAACTCGGCGATCTGATCGGCCGGAAGTGGCTGTTCATCATCGCGATCGGCATCTTCCTCGTCGGGAGCGTCATGGGTGGTCTCGCCGACTCGATGGCGACACTGATCGCCGGTCGTGCGGTTCAGGGCCTCGGTGGCGGCGGACTGATGATCCTCGCCCTGGCGATCATCGCCGATGTGGTCCCGGCACGTCAGCGCGGCAAGTACAACGGCATCATGGGCGCGGTCTTCGCCGTGTCCAGCGTCGCCGGCCCGCTGCTCGGTGGGTTCTTCACCGACGGACCCGGCTGGCGGTGGGCGTTCTGGATGAACATCCCGCTCGGTGCACTCGCCATCGTGCTGGCGATCTTCTTCCTGAAGCTGCCGAAACGCACATACGCGAAACCGAAGATCGACTACCCGGGCATGATCGTGCTCGCGCTCGCAGTGACGAGCCTCGTCCTCTTCACGACCTGGGGTGGCAACACCTACGACTGGGACTCGCCCGTCATCATCGGCCTCATCATCGGCACCGTCGTCTTCGGCGGACTGTTCGTCTGGATCGAGAGCCGGGCGGCAGAGCCGGTCATCCCGTTGAAGCTGTTCAAGAACCGCAACTTCACCCTCACGACCGGCGCAGGCCTCATCACCGGTGTGGCGATGTTCGGGGCGCTGGCGTACATGCCGACCTACCTGCAGATGGTCACCGGCGTCGGCGCGACCGCTGCGGGTCTCCTGATGATCCCGATGATGGGCTCCCTGCTCATCGCCTCCGTCGCTTCAGGACAGATCGTCTCGCGGACCGGCAAGTACAAGATGATCCCGATCATCGGTTCGTTCATCACGGCACTCGGGCTGTTCCTGCTCTCCACGCTGACGGCGACGACGGCCATCTGGATCATGTGCGCCTTCCTCGCGGTGATGGGTCTCGGTCTCGGGCTGTCGATGCAGATCCTGGTGCTGGTCGTGCAGAACTCGTTCCCGAGGTCGATCGTCGGTACGGCGACCTCGTCGAACAACTTCTTCCGCCAGATCGGCTCGTCACTCGGTGCCGCGATCGTCGGAAGCCTGTTCGTCTCACGCTTGACCGACATCCTCGCCTCGAGCGTGCCGGCCGGTGCGAGCGGCGGGAGTGACGGACTGAACTCCCTCACCCCGGCTGCCGTCTCGGCGCTTCCGGAGGCGGCCCGCTCCATCATCGTCAACGCGTACAACGATGCGCTCACCCCGATCTTCCTGATCATGGTGCCGCTCGTGCTCGTGTCGGCCGTGCTGCTGATGTTCGTGCAGGAGAAGCCGCTCGCCACCCACATCGAGCAGACCGAGGGTGAGCAGTCGCTGCCCGCAGAGGTCCTCGGTGAGTCGCTGTCGAGTGGTGCCAACCCGACCGTCGAACCGGTGCTCTCGACTCGGACCGGATCGATCCGGGTCGCGCAGGACGATCGGGACCGGGAACCCGTTCGATAGTCCGGCAACATGCGACGGGCCGCGCCTCTTCGGAGGTGCGGCCCGTCGCTGTGTCGCGTGGCCGAGGTGAACGGTCGGTCGGTGAGAGGCTGGAGGCATGATCGATGCGCTCCAGTTCACCGTCCAGTTGTCCAGCCGTAGCGGGTCCGTGACGCTCCGCCGTGCACGCCTGGACGACCTCGCCGCACTCATGGCGCTCCTGGCAGACGATCCGATCAGTGCGGCGCGCGGCGATCAGGCGGACGCGGCCGATACCCCTGCGTATGCCCGGGCGCTCGCCGAACTGATCGAAGACCCGTCGAACGAGATCCTGCTCGTCGCCGATGATGCACGCGTCGTCGCGACGATGCAGTTGACCCGGATCCCTGGCATGGCCCGGCGTGGATCGACACGACTGCTCGTCGAAGCGGTCCGCGTCGCGGCCGATCAGCGCTCGAGCGGGATCGGTTCGGCGATGATGCGGTGGGTGACGGATGTCGCCGCGCCGACGATCGGGTCGTCACTCGTCCAGCTGACCTCCGACGAGGCGCGGGTCGATGCGCACCGCTTCTACGAGCGACTCGGATTCGTGGGCTCGCACCGCGGCTTCAAGTACCCGATCGGTGAAGCGCGGCCGGCCCGTGCGGGAACTCGTCCTTGACGCGTCACTTGTTTTTTGCAAGTATCGTCCGTATCGAAGCAGTGACCCACGAGAAGGAGAGCACGATGAAGATGATGTTCGTCAACCTGCCGGTGACCGACCTGGACCGCGCGAAGGAGTTCTACACGGCCATCGGCTTCACCGTGAACCCGCAGTTCACCGACCACAACGCCGCCTGTGTCGTCGTCGAGGAGGACCACAGCGCCTTCATGCTGCTCGTGCGCGACTACTTCCAGACCTTCAGCGAGCGGCCCATCGGCAACCCGGCGGAGAACGTGTCGGTGTCGACGGCGATCTTCGTCGACAGCCGTGAGCTCGTGGATGCGAACGTCGCCGCAAGCATCGCTGCGGGTGGCACCGAAGCCCAGCCCGCGTCCGACTACGGTTTCATGTACCAGCGTCAGCTCACGGACCCCGACGGCAACATCATCGAGTTCGGCTACATGGATCCGGTGGCAGCAGCGCAGGGCCCCGAGGCGTACCAGAGCGAACAGGCCTGAGCGCTCAGTGGCGGTGCGTGACTATGGGCAGTACGGCGGCGTCACCCAGGCACTCGAGCTCATCGGAGAGCGTTGGGCTCTGCTCATCATCCGCGACCTGCTGGTCGGGCCGCGTCGCTACGGCGAGCTCGCGGCGGGGCTCCAGCGGATCCCGTCCAACATCCTGGCGACGCGGCTCAAGGAGCTGCAGGCGGCCGGCGTCATCCGTCGGGCGCCGCGTTCGCGCGTGATCCTCTACGAGCTGACGCCCTATGGACGCGAGCTCGAACCGGTCGTGCTCGCGCTCGGTGCGTGGGGGTTCAAGGCCATGGGGGATCCGCGCGACGAACAGGTCATCACCCCGGATTCGATGACGATCGACCTGCGGACGGCGTTCCGGGAGCAGGTCGCCCTCGAACTTCCGCCGACCGCCTACTCGGCGCGTGTCGGTGCCGCCGAGCTCCTGATCCGGGTCGACGGGTCGAGCCTGGATGTGCGGCGCGGCGACGGCCCGTCGGACCTCGCCTTCGCCACCGGGCCCGACATACGCCGCCTCATCTCCGGCGAGCTTGCGCCGGACCGTGCGATCGAGACCGGTGTGGTGGAGGTGTTGCGTGGTCGCGGCGACCTCCTCGACCGCTTCGCGCACACGTTCCACCTGGCCGCTTGACAGGAGGAACGCTGCGGCGCGCGAAATGCCACCGGCGGGGACGGTCGACCTGGAGCCGGTGATCGACGGCTTCAGTGACCGCGGGCAATCCACTCGTCGAGGTGGGGTGACTCTGCGCCGATCGTGGTCGAGTCGCCGTGACCAGTCCGCACGACCATGTCGTCAGGGAGGGTCAGAAGCTGTGTTGTGATCGACTCGATGATCGTCGGGAAGTCACTGTAGGAACGGCCAGTCGCTCCGGGCCCGCCGCTGAAGAGGGTGTCGCCGGTGAACACGGTTCCGAGCGCCGTTGCGACGATACAGACCGCGCCGGGCGAGTGTCCCGGGGTGTGGCGGATCTCGAGGTCGATGCCGGCGACCGGCACCAGCTGGCCGTCGACGAGGGTGCCGCTCGGTGCGGCATCGGGGTAGACGACATCCCAGAGCATTCGATCGGCGTCGTTGAGGAGCACGGGCGCGCCCGTCTCGGCACGCAGGGTGCCGACGGCGTCGATGTGGTCGTCGTGTGCGTGGGTCAGGACGATGGCCCGCAGGGTTCGGTCGCCGACGGCCGTGAGGATCGCTTCGGCGTCATGTGCCGCGTCGATGACGACGCATTCGGTGTCGTCGCCGACGATCCAGACGTTGTTGTCGACGTCCCAGGTGCCGCCATCGAGGCTGAAGGTGCCGCTCGTGACGAGGTGGTCGATGCGTGTGGTCATCAGAGCACCACCACCGAGCGCAGCACGTCGCCGCTGGCCATGCTCGCGAAGGCGTCCTCGATGTCGTCGATGCCGATGCGCTCGGTCACGAACTCGTCGAGGGGCAGGCAGCCCTGGAGGAAGAGGTCGGTGAGCATCGGGAAGTCGCGTTCGGGGAGGCAATCGCCGTACCAGCTGGACTTCAGCGAGCCGCCGCGACCGAACACGTCGAGCAGGGGGATCTCGAGCATCATGTCCGGTGTCGGGACGCCGACGAGCACGACGGTGCCGGCGAGGTCGCGGGCGTAGAAGGCCTGGCGCCAGGTCTCGGGTCGGCCGACTGCGTCGATCACGACGTCGGCACCGAAGCTGTGGGTGAGTGCCTGGACGGCCGCCACCACGCCGTCCTCGTCGAGGGTGCTGGAGTCGATCACGTGGGTGGCACCGAGCTGTTCCGCCTTGATGAGCTTCTTCGGATCGCGGTCGATGGCGATCACCGTACTTGCTCCGGCGAGCTTCGCGCCGACGATCGCTGCGGTACCGACGCCGCCGCAGCCGATGACGGCGACCGAGTCGCCTCGGCCGACGTTGCCGGTGTTCATCGCGGCTCCGAGGCCGGCCATGATGCCGCAGCCGAGGAGACCGACCGCTGCTGGGTCGGCCGACGGGTCCACTTTGGTGCACTGCTTGGCGTGGACGAGGGTCTTCTCGGCGAACGCACCGATCCCGAGCGCCGGGCTCAGCTCGGTGCCGTCGACCAGCGTCATCTTCTGGGTGGCGTTGAAAGTGTTGAAGCAGTACCAGGGTTCGGCGCGGACGCAGGCGCGGCACTCGCCGCAGACGGCACGCCAGTTCAAGACGACGAAGTCGCCCACCTGCACGTTCGTGACGCCCTCACCGATGGCGCTCACCCGGCCGGCTGCCTCGTGGCCGAGGAGGAACGGGAAGTCGTCGCTGATGCCGCCCTCGCGGTAGTGGTAGTCGGTGTGGCAGACGCCGCACGTCTCGATGTCGACGACGGCTTCGCCTGGGCCGGGGTCCGGGACCACGATGTCCACGAGTTCGACGGGGGCGCCCTGGGATCGGGCGATCACGCCGGTCACGGTGGTGGGCATGGGTGCTCCTTCGTTCACTGCGGGTGGTGCTCGGCTCGTTTTCACCCTATCGGGCGAGTCTCATCGACGGTTCACTCAGCGTCTGCGGCGCGCGAGCGTCTCAACCGCCCGAGGCCGCCGGGCTATTCATATCAGGCGATCGTCGGGGCTAGCCTGGCTGCGTGAGTGATCGAGACGTGGCAGTGGTGACCGGCGGCGGACGAGGGATCGGCAGGGCGATCAGCCTGAAGCTGGCTCGAGCAGGCTGGGACGTCGTGATCGGCTACCTGTCGGATGTCGACTCAGCGACGTCTGTCGCAGACGAGATCCAGACGCTTGGCGGCCGGGCGCTGTGCATCCAGGTGGACACGGTGGATGAGCGCTCGGTCGAGGCGTTCTTCGCCGCGGCTGAACAGTTCGGAACCGTGACTGGAGTCGTGAACAATGCTGGTGCGGCGACCGCCGTCGGCCGGCTCGAGGACAACGACCTCGCCGACATCCGACACGACATCGACGTCAACCTGTTCGGTGTCATCGCCTGTTGCAAGCACGCGCAGGCGACGCTGGCGAGGTCGGGCGGCGGCGCGATCGTGAACATCTCCTCAGCAGCCGCCACCCTTGGTAGCCCGGGTTCTTACGTGCAGTACGCAGCGGCGAAGGCCGGCGTCGACGCGCTCACGGTCGGGCTGTCGAAGGAGCTCGCGCCCAGCATCCGGGTGAACGCCGTGTCGCCCGGAACGATCTGGACCCAGTTCCATCGGGACCCGGACCGTCCGGCGAAGGTCGCCGAGACCGTCCCGATGGGTCGAGCCGGTGAGGCCGACGAGATCGCCGGTGCCGTCGCCTGGCTGCTGTCGAGCGAGGCGAGCTACGTCACCGGCGCGAACCTGCGCGTCGCCGGCGGGCTCTGACGGCACGCCACCGGCGACCGCGCCATCGGCGACCCGCTCCGCCGGCACGGGCACTCCGGCTACGCTGAAACAGGTGTGTGCCGGTCGAGTCCCGCCGACCATCGGGCGGTGCGACCGTCGTCATGCACGACCGAGCAACGACCACACGAATCGAAGGTGACCAGTGGCGCAATTCGACCTGCCCCTCGCCCAGCTCCAGCAGTACCTGCCCGACCGCGAGGAGGCGCCGGACTTCGACACGTTCTGGGCCGACACCCTCAGCTCGTCCCGCGCACTCGGCCAGCCGGTCGTTCGTGAGCGGACGAACCCCGAGCTCGCGAACCTCATCGTCGAGGACGTGACGTTCTCGGGGTATGGAGGCGATCCGATCAAGGGGTGGTTCATCCGTCCAGCCGGCGCGACCGACCCCCTGCCGTGCATCGTGAACTACATCGGCTATTCCGGTGGGCGCGGACTCGCGCTCCAGTGGACGCTCCTCCCGTCGGCCGGATATGCGGTGTTCGTGATGGACACCCGTGGGCAGGGCAGCGGGAATTGGCCTGGGTCGACGCCGGATCCGGCTGGCAGCGGGCCGCAGATCGCAGGCAAGATGAGTGCCGGACTCGACAGCCCCGACACCTACTACTACCGTCGGGTCTACACCGACGCGGCCCTCGCCGTGGACGCCGCGCGCAGTCTCCCCGAGGTGGATTCCGCCCGCGTCGTCGTCGCAGGTGGGAGCCAGGGCGGTGGCATCGCGCTCGCCGCGGCAGGACTCAGCGATGGGATCGCCGGCGCCCTCGTCGACGTCCCGTTCCTCTGCCATTTCCGTCGGGCGCTGCAGATCACCGATTCGAGCCCGTTCTCCGAACTGTCCAAGTACATGATGGCGAACCGTGGTTCGGAGGAAGCGGTGTTCCGCACGCTCTCGTACTTCGACGGCGTGAACCTCGCCGCCAGAGCGACCGCGCCCGCACTGTTCTCCGTGGCGCTCGCCGACCCGGTCTGCCCGCCGTCCACGGTCTACGCGGCGTTCAACCACTATGCCGGGACGCAGAAGGACATCGCCGTGTATCCGTACAACGGGCACGAAGGCGGCGGCCCGGTGCAGCAGGCGCGCCAGCTCACGGCGCTCGCCGAACTGCTCGCTCCGTCGAGCTGAACGGCGAGGTCTTCACATGACGCGTGGTGAGGGACGCTGTCCGATTGCGGTTCGCCGGGCGCGGACCGGTCGTTCTGGCTGGCGCCGGTGAAGCGGGCCCTCTTACAGGCGGTCGCGACAGGCGTCGTCGAGATGGTTCGTGGAAGCGGAGGTCCTCTGGATCGCTTCACAGGCACCCTCCATCTGGCCGCCTGAGGAACGCTCGGCGGGATCACTTACGCTCGGACCATGGGAATCCTCCGGATGCTCGCCCGCTGGTTGCTGGGAGCTGTGCTCTCCTTCGCAGGTGTCAGCCATCTGACCTTCGCGCGCCAGTCGTTCGTCGCCCAGGTGCCGCAGTGGCTGCCGCTACCGGTGGACGTGGTCGTCGTCGGGTCCGGCATCGTCGAGATCATGCTCGGCCTGTCGCTGATCGTGCTCCCGCGGTATCGCGTGGCGATCGGCTGGATCGTCGCGGCGTTCTTCGCTGCCGTGTTCCCGGGCAACATCGAGCAGTTCGTCCGCGGTACCGATGCGTTCGGACTCGACACCGACCTCGCTCGCGGGATCAGGCTGGTCTTCCAACCCGTCCTCGTCGTCTGGGCGCTCTGGTCGACCGGCGCCTGGAGGGCGTCGCGGGAGAGACGACGCGGCAAGGCGACCGTCTGAACGATTCGGTACCGCGGTCGTCGCGAGACGCTCGGGGGCGGCGAGCACCCTCGGGGCTGTCAGGGGTCGGGATCAAGCGGCGATTCGAGCTCTGCCGCCGCGGCGAGGTGTCTGGCGCAGATCGACACTCGGCGGTGGGATGAACCAGGGCACGTTGTCGTGCACGGTGATCTGCCAGCCGTCGTTATGGATGCGATGGTGATGGAAGCTGCAGAGCAGGATGCCGTTGTCGAGGTCGGTTGCTCCGCCGTTCGACCACCATCGGAGGTGATGGGCTTCGGTGTAGGTGGGCGGGTGAGTGCAACCCGTCCACGCGCAGCCGCCGTCGCGTTCGGCGAGGGCGATCTTCTGTGCTCTCGTGAAGAGACGGGTGCCGACGCCGAGGTCGAGGACTTCGGACCTCCCGCCGAGGACGATGGGGATGATGCGTGCGTCCGCTGCGAGACGGCGGGCGGTCGCGGCGGTGACCGGTTCGGAGATGCCGTCGATCGTGGCGGTGCCGGTGTGGGTGAACGTGTCCTCAGTGCGCAGGTCGTGGAGGTCGATGCGGACGACGAGGCTCACCGGCGCGAGTTCGGTGACGGCGGTGCTGCAGCTGCCGGCGTGGCGGAAGATGTCCGTGAGCGCGTCGGCCCGGTGCTGCTCGAGGGTGCGGTGGTCGGGAATGTCCGTGGGCGGCACGAAGTCGTCGTCGAACGGGCTCGGTGACGTGGTGACCGCGGCGAGGGTTTCCATCGACGTGTCGTCAAGGGCGCTGTCGGCTTGCGGTTCGCCGGGCGCGGACCGGTGATCTCGGCTGGCGTCGATGAAGCGGACCTTCTGCCGCAGCTGTTTGCCGACGAGGGCGTCGATGCCGGCGCGGACCCAGGCGGCGGCCTCTGGGGCGAGGAGGGCGTGGAGTTCGGTCATGCCGTCATGGCGTTCGCGGAGGGTGCAGCGCTGTTGCTCGCGAAGGCGTTGCTCGCGAGGCATCCGGCCGTCTTGGTCGAGGCTGGTCCGGATGAGTTTCGCGATGCCGATGACCTCCTGCAGCGGTGCGCCGGTGCTGTGCTCGATGCCGAGCCGGAGCGTGGCGTGCAGGCGCTCCGTGTCGACATGCGAAGGCACGGTCCGGAGCTCGCGGATGAAGGTAGCGGCCGCATCGATACTGAGCGGTGCCCTGGAGTGCTCGCGAGCGTCGTCCATGCGGTGCTCTATCGCGCTGGCGATCTCGGGATAGTCACTCTCGCTGAGTTCGCCGTCGATGAAGCGGGTCGGAGTGATCGCACTCCCGACGGCGACGATCGACGACGCCTGCCCTCGGTGGATGCGCCACCGTTCGGCGAGGAACACCGTGGGGTTGGCGCAGCCGTACCGCCGTGTGAGAGGGTCGCGATCCACCAGTGGGCGGGAGCGCTCCGCGACCCCACCCATGACATGAGCCGCGAGCACGTCGAGCACCTGCCGGGCTGTGCCGATCTGGTCGAGCACTCGGACGAGGCCCGAGTCGTTCATGCCCTCGATCTGCTCGAACGCATCGGCGCCGGGTCGGATCGGGTCGAGTGCACCGGACCACGTCTCCATGAGCTCGGCGAGCACTGCGCCGAGGGTTCCGGCAGGGTCGGAGGCGACCGGACCGGCGGCGTGGGACGTGTTGGACATGGGACCATTCCAACATGGACCACTGACATTCATCATCGGGCAGAATCAACTTCTGAACAGGGCTTTTATCGAGCAATCGTCGGCTAAGCGGGCTCGATCCACGACGTGGTTCCGGTGAAGTCTGGCGGCTGATGACAGAATTGAGGCATGAGACTCACTCTCCATCGCACGGCCCTCGTCGCTCTTGTCTCCGCCTCCGCCCTCGCTCTCGGAGGGTGTTCCGCTTCCGGCGGTGCCGGCGAGACGCCAGTCGCATCGGCCTCGCCGACGGCGTCGCAGCCGCCCAGCACCCCGCTCGTGAAGCAGACGTTGGCCGACGAGGTCGACGGCACGAAGGTCACGGCGCTCGCGATCGTCACGGATTTCCCGGCACCCGAAGGGTCCACAGCCGGAGTCCGTCCGATCCTGGTCCAGGTCCGTCTGGAGGCAGGCGACGAGTACGGCGGCAGCGTGCACCCCTCCGTCGTGTCGATCACGGCTCGTGACGTGAACCTCGACTACGTGACGCTGGGGATGGGCAACCCTGAGGTACTCACCACGCCGATGTCTGCGGCCGGGTACTCGCCTCTGCAGGCCGTGCCGGCAGGGGAGACGGCCACTGGCTGGATCGGTGCCTGGGTGAGGGACGAGGTCACGGAGTTCGACCTCGTCTACGACCGTCGCGAGGGCAAGGTCATCGGTGGCAGCAACAACGGCGAGGTCGTGCCTCCGAGCCGCGCCATCGCCAAGCTGATCGTCGAGTAACGCGCTTCGAGCGGACGAGCCCCCATGGCCCTGGAGAATCTGTTCCCTGACGCCGCACCCCACGTCCCGCGGACCCCGCGGACCGTGCGCCAGGTGATCGTCACGGTCCTCGCGCTCGTCGCCGGAGGGGTCGGAGTCGTCGCGCTGCTCGGTCTGCTCCTCGGATCGTTCCAGGGGACGTACAGCTCTCTGCTCGAGGGAGACGTCTCGACCTGCGGCTATGCCGGGGTGGGGTCGACCTGCCAGGACGAACTCCGGGAACGCGTCCAGGATGTCTTCCACATTCCCCTGAGTGACGATGTGCGAGTCGAGCAGCTTCGGCGATATGGCTTCCCAGACCCGACGTTCAAGGCGCGCCTCATCTTCCCGAGTGCCGACGCAGCGGTGGCCGACGGATTCGACATCACAGAGATGCGGCCTGGCGGTAGAGCGATGGTGGAACTCGAGGTCACCGTGTGAGTGCCCACGGCTCGCGAGGGCGTGCAGCCAGCGAAGTAATGCTCCTCACGGGATTAAAAGTATTGCTCCTCACGGGATTAAGTTGTCGCCGCAGCCGGACATGTCTTCTCTGAAGGCATCGCCGGAAAGGGTGGGACATGGACGATCTGGATGAGCTCGTACGCGGAGCTGCACCGCGTGGTTTGGGTGACGAGACGGGGGCTGCAGATCGAGCGCGATTCCTCGCGCAGACCGTCGCCATCGAGTCGAAGGGTGTGCGGCCGGGCAATCGGCTGCGGAAGGTGTTCGCAGGCTTCGCGATCGGCATCGGAATCGTGGGCATCGGCGTGACCGCCGCGACGGCTGGACCCTCCATGCTCGCCTGGGTGGGCTGGGCACCTGAAGCGGCGGTGCAGCGCAGCTTCAGCATCGTCGAGGGGGACACGACGTGTCAGGTGGTCGCGCGGGTACTGCCCGAGTATCGGAACGTCAGCGATGCCGAGGCGGATCGGCGCACGGCGGAGGCTCGGGTGTTCCTGACGCAGCTCGACTGGGACCGCGCGGTCGAATCCATCACCATCGCTGAGGTCGACGCTGCATACGCGCGCGAACAGGAGCGACGAGCGCCACTGATCGCCGAAGCGGAATCGACCGGTGCCACGCCACCTCCCGCCGTCTCACGGGGTCTCGTTGCAGCGGACCTCATGGCGGAGAGGATCCAGTCGGCCTTCCACGACGGCGGCTACCTCCGACAAGGGACGTCGCTCGAAATGGCCGCCGAATGCGCCGGAACGCCGGATGGTGGTGCGCGATGACCGCATCGAGACGCGACGCACGTCATGTCAGGTTGGAGGCACTTCACCAGGCGAATGCGGCGGATCTCCTCAGTTTCATCGGCCGCCGTGTGCGCACCCCGGCGGACGCAGCCGACGTACTCAGCGAGACGTTCGTGGTTGCGTGGCGTCGGGTCGACCGGATGCCGCTGGACCCCGAACGCGCACGCATGTGGTTGTTCGGCGTCGCACGCCGGACGCTGGCGAACCTGCATCGCAGTACCGCCCGACGCGACGCGCTGACCGCGAGGTTCGGCGAGTACCTGCGGACGCTCCCACCGGATGAGCCCGACGACGTGAGTCTCGAAGTACGGTCGGCCATCGCTGATCTGCCGGATGATCAGGCAGAAATCGTCAGGCTCGTGCTCTGGGACGGGTTCGCCGTGATCGAGGCGGCGCAGGTGCTCGGCATTCGCGAGTCGACTGCTCGCGGCCGCTACCAGCGGGCGAGACTTCGGCTTCGGGAGGCGCTCGGGCACACTGCTCCGACAGGGGCTCTGCGTTCGTGAAAGCGGGCCGCCCGCAGTGGCGATCGCATCGGATCAGCGTGACTGCACGTGCCGGCAGCGCCGCCGACCGCGCCCGGTACGCTGTGGATGGCCCTGCGAGACCGGAGTGCAGCGGGGCCGAGAGACCCGACAGCACGCGACTCCGCCCGACCACACGATTCGAGGGTGACCAGTGGCGCAATTCGACCTCCCGCTCGCACAGCTGCAGCAGTACCTGCCCGACCGCGAGGAGGCTTCGGACTTCGACTCCTTCTGGACGGACACGCTCCGTTCGTCGCGCGCGCTCGCACGGCCGGCCGCTCGTGAGCGCACGAACCCTGAGCTCACCGGCCTGATCGTCGAGGACATCACCTTCTCCGGGTACGACGGCGACCAGATCAAGGGGTGGTTCATCCGCCCGGCCGGAGCGACCGAGCCGCTGCCGTGCATCGTCCACTACATCGGATACAGCGGCGGCCGTGGACTCGCGCACCAGTGGACGATGCACCCGTCGGGCAGTGGTCCGCAGGTCGCCGGGAAGATGAGCGCCGGGCTGGACAGCCGCGAGACGTACTACTACCGTCGCGTGTTCACGGATGCGGCCCTCGCCGTCGACACCGTCCGCAGCTTCCCCGAGGCCGATCCTGCGCGAGTCGTGGTCCCCGGTGGCAGCCAGGGCGGCGGCATCGCCCTGGCAGCCGCGGGTCTGAGCGACGGTCTCGCGGGTGCGCTCGTGGACGTGCCGTTCCTCTCGCACTACCGGCGGGCTCTGCAGATCACCGACGCCAGCCCGTTCGCGGAGTTGAGGACGTACTTGATCAGCAGGCGAGGTGCAGAGGAAGAAGTGTTCCGCACGCTGTCCTACTTCGACGCCACCAACTTCGCGGCGCGGGCGACGGCGCCGACACTCTTCTCGGTCGCGCTGTGCGATGCTGTCTGCCCACCGTCGACCGTCTACGCCGCGTTCAACCACTACGCCGGCGTCACGAAGGACATCGCCGTCTACCCGTACAACGGCCATGAGGGTGGCGGGCCGGTGCAGCAGGCGCTGCAGCTGACGTTTCTCACCGATCTGTTCGCATGATGTCCCAGTCGCCGGAACGTGCACGGCAGCGGGTCACCCGCTCCGGCATGATCGCGGCGATGACGCTCGTGCTGTCGTTCGCGGCCGGCGCGACCGACGCGTTCGCGTTCCTCCAGCTCGGTGGTGTGTTCACGGCGAACATGACCGGCAACTTCGTCCTGGCAGGGCTCACGAGCCGACCGGACTTCGGTGAGGTGCTGCTCGGAGCGACGGTTGCGGTGCTCCTCTTCTCCGTGGGCACGTATCTGGCGTTCCGGTTCACGCGGATGGTCACGATCTCCCATGACCGCGACCCGGCCGCACCGCCCAGGCGCCTCGTCGCCGTCCTGGCTGCAGCGGTCGTCTCGCAGCTCTGCGTCCTCGGCATCTGGCTGACGCTCCCGGCATCACCCGGCGGCTTCGCGATCTGCGTGCTCGTCTCCCTCTCGGCGCTCGCGATGGCCGGCCAGACGGTCGTTGCCAGGCGCATCGAGAACCGAGCAGGCGTGACGACCACGTTCGTGACCGGCACGCTCACGAGTCTCATGCAGAGTCTCGCCGACGGAGTGCACGACCATCACCTCATCCGAGTCGCGGCGATCCTCATGCTCGTGGCCGGGGCGCTCGCCGGATCGCTCCTCGCCGGCGTGGATCCGGCGCTGGGTGCCGCGTTCCCGCTGGTGCCATCGATCGCCGGGCTCGCGATCCTCGCAACGACCCCGTCCGCCGAGAGCTGACGCCTCACGTGACGGCGGCGGTGGCCTCGATCTCGACGAGCTGGTCGTCGTAGCCGAGGACAGTGACCCCGAGGAGCGTGCTCGGCACATCGTGGTCGCCGAACGCGGCGCGCACGACCTCCCACGCGGCGACGAGGTCGGCCTGCTTCGACGACGCGACGAGGACGCGTGTGCTCGCGACGTCGGCGAGCGTGGCGCCGGCGGCTTCGAGCGCGATCACGAGGTTCTCGACGCACTTCGCGGCCTGCCCGGCGACATCGCCGACCGCAGCGGTGGAGCCGTCGAGGTTCAGCGGGCACGACCCGGCGAGGAACAGCAGCCGGGCGCTCGCCGGAACGGATGACGCGTAGGCGTACTCTGCGGCGTCCGACAGTGCTTCGGATCGGATCAACGTGACGACAGACATCGATACTCCTGGATATGGGGCGGACCTCGCCCGCTCTATGCTGCCCGATTCCCCGCTCGCCGGCTCCGGATGCTCAGGATGGTCCCGCCGATGATCGCCGCGATGAGCGAACCGGTCAGCACGCCGACCTTCACGTGGTCATCCGCCTCGCTCCCCACGCCGAAGGACAGCTCGCCGACGAGGAGGGACACGGTGAATCCGATGCCCGCGACGAAAGCCATGCCGATCATGTCCATCCAGCTGATGCTCGGATCCAGCCTGAGCCCCGGGATGCGCGTGACGAGGAAGGTCGTGACGGTGATCCCGATCGCCTTGCCGAGGACGAGCCCCGCGATGATGCCGAGCGCGATCGTGTCCTGGAGAGATTCCGCAAGGCCGGACAGTCCACCGACTGCGACACCGGCGGCGAAGAACGCGAAGAGGGGCACGACGACGGCCGTCGACACGACACTCCACCGATCGGCGAAGTGGGCGGCGAGTCCGTCGTACAGCTGCCGCCCCGCGGCGTCGACACCCGCCGGAACGCGCGCCCGCTTCGTCTCGATCACCGGCACCATGAAACCGAGCAGGACGCCGGCGACGGTCGCGTGGATGCCCGAAGCGTGCACGAGCGCCCACACCGTGACGCCAAGCGGGATGAGGATCCACCACGCCCGGACTCCCCGCTGCACGGCGACGGCAAACAGCGCGAGCGGCACGAGGGCGATCAGGAGCGGAGCGAACGCGATCTCGTCGGTGTAGAAGACCGCGATGATCGTGATCGCCAGGAGGTCGTCGACCACTGCGAGGGTCAGCAGGAAGGTCCGGAGCGCGGGCGGCAGGTTCTTGCCGACGACCGCGATGACGGCGACAGCGAAGGCGATGTCGGTCGCAGCGGGGATCGCCCACCCTTGGAGCGCATCGGCTCCGGCGTTGAGGTTGACGAGCGTGTAGATGATCGCAGGGAGCGCGACACCGCCGACGGCCGCCGTGATCGGGAGGATCGCCGTTCGGACATTGCTGAGCCGCCCTGCGACGAACTCCTCCTTCAGCTCGAGCCCGACCACGAAGAAGAAGATCGCGAGCAGTCCGTCTGCGGCCCATGTACCGACGGAGAGGTTCAGGTGGAGCGCCTCAGGGCCGAACGTGAAGTCACGGACGCTGCTGTAGAAGTCCGACAGCGGCGAGTTCGCGAACACGAGCGCGAGCACGGTCGCGCCAAGCAGGAGTGCGCCGCCGACGGTGTCCCGCTGCAGGGTCTGACGGATGCCGCGCCAGATGATGTGCGGTGCTTGGTCTTCAGGCAGGCCTCCGCGATGCTTCGGTTGGGACATGCGAGTACCTCAGGTGCTACTGGTGGGGCGCGACTGGCGGCGGCGGGCAGAATCGGCGACGCCGTCAGGCGTGCTCGCGAGCCTCCTGGACGGGGAGCGGGCCGGTGACGCTCAGCGCGTCCTGCCAGCATTCGATGCCGGTCACACCGGGCAGGAGATCGCGGGTGAACACCGGGTCGCGGCCCTGCTTGCGCTGGGCGCTGTAGTCCTTCAGGAGCTTGAACGCGACACCCGACAGCAGCCCGATCGCGACGAGGTTCACGAGCGCCATGAGACCCATGATGCCGTCCGCCGTGTTCCAGATGATGTCGGCCGATGCGATCGATCCGAGGAAGATGACGACGACGACCAGGATTCGGTACGTCTGCAGCACGCGGCGGCTCGATGAGATGAACTCGATGTTCGATTCGCCGTAGTAATAGTTGCCGAGGATCGAGCTGAACGCGAGCAGGAAGATGATGATGCTGAGAAGGATGTTCGACCACTCGCCGAGGTTGCCGACGATGGCGTTCTGGGTGAGCCCGATTCCCCGGGTCGCGCTCGTGAGGTCGGGGCTGGAGACGAGGATGATGAACGCCGTGATCGAGCAGACCAGGAATGTGTCGAAGTAGACGCCGAGCGTCTGGACGAGACCCTGCTTCACCGGGTGGGTGACTGCGGCGCTGGCACCGGCGTTCGGGGCGGATCCGAGGCCGGCCTCGTTGGAGAACATGCCGCGCTTCACGCCGGTCATGATGATCGTGCCGAGCGCCGCGCCGACGACCTCGTTGAAGCCGAACGCCTGCGTGTAGATGGACGAGAACACGACGGGCAGCTGGTCGATGTTCATGCCGACGATGACGAGGCCGAGGATCAGGTAGCCGAGTGCCATCGCCGGGACGACGGCCTGAGTCACGCTCGCGATTCGACGGATGCCGCCGAAGACCACGAGTGCGGTGAGGATTGCGAGCACGATGCCGACGACCCACGGGATCCAGCCGACATCACCGCCGAAGCTGGACGACACCGTCGCGCTGATGGTGTTGGCCTGCAGCGAGCTGAACGCGAACGGGAAGCAGACGATGAGGATGACCGCGAACAGGATCCCCATTCAGCGGGCTTTGAGGCCGTGCTGCATGTAATAGGCGGGGCCGCCGCGGAAGCCGTCCTTGTCGCGCACCTTGAACAGCTGACCGAGCGTGGACTCGACGAAGCTCGATGCGCCGCCGATGAACGCCATCGTCCACATCCAGAACACTGCCCCGGGTCCACCGATCGCGATCGCTGTGCCGACACCGGCGATGTTGCCGACTCCGACGCGGGAGGCTGCGGAGATGGTGAACGCCTGGAACGCCGAGACGGATTGTGGCTTACCGTCGGCACCGAGTGGGGTCTTGTTGGTGAGGGTGCGGAACATCTCGGGGATGAGCCGGAACTGGACGACGCCCGAGCGGACCGTGAAGTAGATGCCCAGTAGTGCCAGGACGGGCAGCACCGCCCACGTCCAGAGGAGATCGCCGCCGTTGAGGATCAGATCGTTGAGCGCGTCCATCGGGAAAGTATGGCGGATACCCGGCCGGTTCGCAGAGTCGCCCCCCGCGAGGTCTATGCGACGAGCTGGGCGCGGACGACGATCGGGAAGTGGTCGCTCGCTTCCGGGGCGGGCGAATGGTCATCGACGGTGGCCTCGATCGTCGCGACAGACGCGCGGCGCGGGGCCGAACCCGCGCGGGCGAGCACCCAGTCGATGCGCAGGGTCCCGTCGTGCTGCGGACCGTAGTCGTGGAATGTGCCGACACCGTCAGACGCTCCGTCGGAGAGGTCGAGGAAACCCGCCTGCTCGAACGTGTCGTGGGTCGTGGAGCCGCCCACCGTGTTGAAGTCTCCGGTGAGGATGATCGGCACGTCGATCTCGGAGAAGCGCTCGACGATGAGGGCAGCGCTGCGTGAGCGGACATCGTCGCCGTGGGGTGAGGAGTCGTGGTCCAGGTGGGTGTTCGCGAACACGAGCTCGTCACCCGTGATGCGTTCGCGCAGGCGAACCCAGGTGACGAAGCGCGGGTAGAGCGAGGGCCAGGTGTTGGAACCCGCGACCTCGGGGGTGTCCGACAGCCAGAACTCACCGGCATCGAGCTGTTCGAAGCGCGAGCGTCGGAAGCACACCGGCCCGAATTCGCCGGTCGGTCCGCCGTCGCGACCCTGTCCGAACCAGTCGTACTCGGCGAGGCTCGGCAGCAGGTCGTGCAGCTGATGCTCCTGGACCTCCTGCAGGCCGATGAGGTCCGTCGCGTTGCGGGCGATGATCTGCGAGACCATCGGTGCCCGATCGACCCACTCGTGGCCCTGTTGCGCGACGGCGGTGCGGATGTTGTAGCTCATGATGGACACGACATGCTGGCTCAGGATGGAATCGCTCACCCCGCCAGCGTAGGGGAGAGCACGACGCCTCCACCGGTCGAGCCTCAGCGGACGGCGGCGGTCGAGTCCCGTGAGATGAGCTCCGGACGCAGCAGGACGGCCGGCGTCGACTCGCGATCCGCCGCGCGCTCGCGAGAGACCACCTGCTCGACTGCGAGCGATGCCATACGGGCGATCGGCTGACGCACCGTCGTCAGCGACGGGGACACGAGGTCGGCGAGGGGGATGTCGTCGAAGCCGACGACGGACACGTCCGCCCCGACGCGCAACCCGAGGTCGCGCAGTCCTTTGCAGGCCCCGAGAGCGGTCATGTCGTTGATCGCGATGATGGCGGTCGGTGGCTCGCCGCTCGCGAACAGTTCATGTACCGCTCGACGTCCGACCTCCGGCGCCTCGAGCTCTTCCACGCCCTCAGGCAGGCCGGGCCACACCGGCATGTCGGCGACATCGAGACCGGCCTCCTGGATCGCCGCGACGAACCCGGCGTGTCTGACCGTGCGGTTCACCGATCGCTGCGACCCGGAGACGAAGGCCAGACGGCGGTGCCCGAGCTCGGTCAGATGCGTCGTGGCGATACTGCCACCGATGAAGTTGTCGACCCCGATGCTTGCGACGAGCGGTGGATCGCCAGGTTGCACGGGCCGGTCGAAGAGGATGAGGTGCAGGCCGCGTTCGACGAACGACGCCAGATGATCGAGTGAGGGCAGCGACGTGCAGAGCACGATGTCGCGCACACCGTTGTCCCACAGCTCCTCGACGTACCCGCGCTCACGTTCGGGGTTTCGCTCACTGTTACCGAGCAGGACGTTGTAGCCGTCTCCGAGCGCCGCCTGCTCGAGTTCGCGGGCGAAGGCACCCCAGAACGGGTTGCTGACCGAAGGCACGATGAGCCCGATCGTCTTCGACTGGCCCGTACGCAGTTGGCGTGCAGCGCGGTTGGGGCGGTAGTCGAGCACGCGGATCGCCTCGAAGACGCGGTCCCGGGTCTCCGGCAGCATGCGGTTCGATCGTCCGTTGAGCACGTTGGACACGGTGCTCGTGGACACGCCGGCCGCCGCAGCGACCTGTTGGATCGTCGCCTTCTCCGCCACGTGCACCCCTTTCGGCGCGTGAACTGGAGCGAATGCCCGATCATGGCGCCACGATTCAGTGTATCGATAAACCGACCGTCGTCCAAGCCGAATGGTGAATGTTGCCGCTACACGACTGGTGTCGCGCGCTGAGCGACAGCCGTCCTGGTTGACTCCACCGACACAAGTGGTTATGGTCGGTAAATCGATACACCGGATCATCGCCGATCCTGGTACCGATGACGACGATGTCACGGACACACGGCACCGTCGCCCCGAATCGATCGCCCGCGAAGGGACCCACCGCATGACCATCTGGACCACGAGGCACCGCCGCCGGCGGGCCGCCCGCGTCGGCACCGCGATCCTCACCGCAACCGCGCTCGGCATCGCCCTCGGCGCCTGCTCCTCACCCGCAGCCGAGGACGACACCGACCCCAACGCCATCAGCGGCGACCTCACCATGCTCACGCCGATCTTCGAGGGCACCGCCGGGCAGAAGCTCCTCGAGGAGGAGCTCCTGCCGCAGTTCACCGCGATGTACCCGGACGTCACCGTCTCCGTTGACTACACGAACTACGCACGGCTCAACGAGAAGCTGACCACCGGCGTCGTGTCGGGCCTCGTGCCCGACGTCATGATGATGGGCGTCGGCTGGATCGAGGCGTTCGCCGACCGAGGCGTGCTCGCGAACCTCAGCGACGGCGGCCTCACCGCCGAATCCCTCGAAGAGACCATGACGCCGGAGATCGTGGATGCCGGCCTGTGGAACGGCGACGTCTACGGTGTCCCGATCATGCTCGACGCTCGGTTCGGCGTCGCACGCATGGACATCCTCCGCGAGGCCGGGTACGACCACCCACCCCAGACCTGGGACGAGCTCGTGGAGATGGCGGACACACTGACGGAACGCGACGCCAACGGCAAGCTGACCCGCACGGGCTTCGACATGCTCACCATCGAGCCACGTCAGATGTTCGAGACCGCACTCTTCTCCAACGGCGGCGAATTGTTCTCGGACGACAACGAATCGCCCGCGTTCGATTCGCCCGCGGGCGTCGAGGCGCTACAGCGGATCGTCGACCTCTTCCACCAGGAGAAGGTCGAGGACACCGGGTTCTCCGCTCCCAACGCGACGGTCAACCCCCTGATCAACGGGCGGGCGGCGATGGCGATCGCGCACAACAACGTGTGGACGCAGGCCGAGGCTGCGGATCCGGAGGTGCTCGACGACCTCGAACCGTTCCTCATCCCCGGAGACGCTCCGAGCATGTTCGTGGGTGGCACGATGGCCGCGGTCTCCGCCACCTCAGCGCACGAGCGGGCAGCGCAGAAGCTCGTGGAATTCCTCGCGAGCCCCGGTCCGGCGCTCGCCGCCAACCAGCAGCGGGGCAACGTGCCGGCGCTCACAGCCCTGCTCGACAGCGAATACGTGCAGGACGACCGCCTCGTGCAGTTCGCGATGGAGAACCTCTCGGTCGCCAAACGTGAGGGCGGCCCGCCCAAGTGGCTCGGTCTCCGCGGCGACGTCGCTCCGGCGATCGAGAACGCCATCCTCCGCAAGAAGACGGCGAAAGCGGCACTGACCGACCTCGCCGCCACCTTCCAGAAGAAGTTGGACCGCTGACCATGACCGCACTCCGTACTCCGGACGTCCCCAGGACGCTCGATCCGCACCAGCCGCCGAGGGCCGCCACGCGCCGCTCCGGCCCCCGGCGCGCTGCCAGGAAGACCGGCCTCTTCGGTTGGTTGATGGTGGCCCCTGCCGTGTTCCACATCGGACTGTGGACGGCCATCCCCGTACTCGCCACGATCGCGCTGAGCTTCACCGACTACGACATCTTCGATGCACCCGCCTGGATCGGTGTCGAGAACTACGTCGAGATCTTCCAGGATCCGGTCTTCGGACAGGCGACCTGGAACACCCTCGTCTACACGTTCTGGACCGTTCCGGCCTCGATGGCGATCGCAATGGTCATCGCGGTCGCGCTCAACCAGAACCTGCGCCTCCGGACCTGGTTCCGCACCGCGTTCTTCCTGCCGCAGGTAACGGCCACGGTCGCCATCGCGATGGTGTGGTTGTGGATCTTCAACCCGCAGCAGGGCCTCCTGAACGGCGTGCTCGCGGTCGTGGGCATCCCTGGTCAGGCCTGGCTCGCGGACCCCGAGTGGGCCCTCCCCTCGGTGATCCTCGTCGGAGCGTGGCAGGGGATCGGCATCAAGATGCTCATCTACATCGCCGCGCTGCAGAACGTCGACCCGTCCCTCTATGAGGCCGCGGCCGTCGACGGGGCGGGCCCGATCAGGAAGTTCTTCGCGATCACCGTCCCGATGCTGAAGCCCGCGACCTTCTTCGTGCTGATCATCTCCATCATCGGCGCGTTCCAGGTCTTCGACCAGATCTACGTGCTGACCGACGGCGGGCCCGCCAACTCCACGACGATGATGACCTACGAGGTCTACCGCTCGGCGTTCCAGAACTTCGAGATGGGCATGGCGTCCGCGCAGTCGGTCCTGTTGTTCCTGATGCTCCTCGTCATGACGATCATCGGCCGCCGCGCAACGAAGGGTGACGAAGGATGACCGCCGAACCGCTCACGACGAGATCACTCGTCACTGGAGCCCACGAGGACTTCGTGGCCAAGCCGGCCGGTCGCCGTCACAAGCGCTGGGTCGGTCGTCTCATCCTGAACCTCGCCCTCACGCTCGGCGCGCTCACGATGGTGGTGCCGTTCATCTGGATGATCGCGACCTCGCTGAAGTCACCGGCAGAGCTGGCGGAGTTCCCGCCGACCTTCCTCCCCAAGGTGTGGGAGTGGAGCAACTATCCGGAAGCGCTGCAGGCGGCGCCGTTCGCCAGCTACTTCCGGAACAGCTTCATCATCTCCGCGTCGCACACCGTCATCACGCTCGTGTTCGCATCGATGGCCGGCTACTCGCTCGCACGTGTGCGGTTCAGGGGTCGCGAACTCGTCTTCCTCGGTTTCGTCGCGATGTTGATGATCCCGACCTACACGAAGATCGTGCCGCAGTTCCTCCTCGTGAAGTTCATGCCGCTCTTCGGGGGCAACGACATCCTCGGGCAGGGCGGCTCCGGCTGGCTGAACACCTGGTGGGCACTCATCATCCCGGGTGGTCTGAGCGCCACGGCGATCTTCCTGTTCCGTCAGTTCTACCTGTCGCTGCCGACCGAGCTCGCGGAAGCGGCCCGGATCGACGGGCTCAGTGAGTTCCGGATCTTCTCCCGCATCTACACGCCGCTCATCAAGCCCGCGATCGCGACCGTCGCACTGCTGACCTTCCAGGAGAGCTGGAACAACTTCCTCTGGCCGCTGCTCGTCACCACGCGAGACGACCTCCGCGTGATCCAAGTGGGCCTCGCCGTGTTCCAACAGCTCGACGGCACCCAATGGCAGTACCTGATGGCCGGCACCACCATGGCGACCATCCCGATGGTGCTCCTCTTCCTGTTCTGCCAGAAGTACTTCATCCAGGGGTTCACGAACGCCGGCATCAAGTAGCCGACGACCCCGCCCACCGCTCATCCCGAGCGGAACGAACACCAGTAAAGGAATCAGCATGCAGATCGACCTCACCGGCCGCCGCGCCCTCGTCACCGGCGGAGGCGCCGGAATCGGAGCAGCGATCGCCAGAGCCCTCGGAGCGGCAGGTGCCGATGTCGCCGTGCACTACGCCTCGAGCGCGGACGGCGCAGCCACGATCGTGGACGAGTTGATCACCGCAGGTCGCCGCGCCGTCGCCGTCCAGGGCGACCTCACCGACTCGGCGCAGGCGGATGCCGTCGTCCGGCAAGCGACAGAGGCGCTCGGCGGGCTCGACATCCTCGTGAACAACGCCGGCCACCTCGTCGGGCGGGCGACCGTCGCCGAGATGACCGACGAGCACTGGCACCAGGTGATCGACGTGAACCTCACGAGCAGTTTCGCCGTCACGAGGGCGGCATTGCCTGCGCTCACCGAATCAGACGCCGGACGAGTCATCCTCATGTCGTCGCTCGCGAGCGAGAACGGCGGGGGCGCCGGGTCCGTGCCCTACGCAGCGGCGAAAGCCGGCGTCATCGGCTTCACCCGTGCGCTCGCGAAGGAGATCGCGCCGGCCGGGATCACGGTGAACGCGGTCGCTCCCGGGTTCATCGGCGACACCGCCTTCCACAACACCTTCACACCGACGAAAGCCCAGGAAGGCATCGTCGCCGGGATCCCGCTCGGCCGGGCTGGAACCGTCGACGACGTGGCCGGTGTCGTCCTGTTCCTCGCCTCCGAACTGTCCTCCTTCGTCTCGGGCCAGGTCGTCGACATCAACGGCGGAGCAAACTTCCGATGAGCGCAGTCCACCGGGCACGAGGCGGCTGGTGGCATGACTTCGTCTGCCCGACGCATGGCACCGAGCTGCTCGAGGCGCGCGGCGAGGTCTTCGTCTGCACCTACGGCTGCGAGCTGCGGGGTGAGCCGTTCGCCTCGGCCTGGTTGGTGCTCGAGCACCAGGCGTCGGCGCGGGCCGCGCGGGCGGCCGCGCATCGATTCCGCCGCGCCGGGGATCCTGCCGATCGGGCCTCGGCCGTGGAGGTCGTGAGCGACTTCGCCGACTACTACGCCGAGATCACCGCCGAATGGAACAGCGACAGCGAGAGCTGGATGCTGCAGGGCAAACTCTTCAAACAGGCGCTCACCGAAGCGATCTGGGCGACGCAGATCGCCGACACGGTCCTCGTGCTCGCCGACGACCCGGCAGCCCGAACGTCGATGGGAGCGCCGGTCGCCTCCATGCTCGTTGCGCTCCTCGACACGATCGTCGAAGCCCGACGGGTGCTCGTCGTCGATCGCGACGACCTCATGAGCAACTACGTGGCATGGCTCGACGCCGCCGGCAGCCTGCTCACGAGGGCGCTCGCCGCACTGGATTCGCCGATGGCAGCGGGCGGGCGTGAACGCTGGGTCGCGAACGTGGCGGGGCACTCCGCGGTCGCGATCCGCGCCGACGGCTGGGAATGGGAAGGGTCCACCTACTACCACCTGTTCGTCCTCCGTGCGTATCTGCTGGCGCTCGGCGGCTCGGACCCTGCATCGCTCGATCCCGTGTTCGTGGAACGCCTGCATCGGATGGTCGACGTGCTCGTCGACGTCGCAGCGGCGGACGGACGTCTGCCCATGCTCCACGACGGCCCGTACGACCGTGTCGGCGTGCATCTCGAAGTCCTGGAGATCTGCGTGCTCGCCGGGCAGCTCTGGGACTCCACCGGCCTCGATACGGTCGAGGCGTGGGCGCGGAGCCGCATCGGCGATGCCCACGACGGTCTCGAAGACCTGCTCGAGGGGTGGTTCGACGGGCCGCCACTGGCGACAGCTCATCCCGTCGACCCGTCGGAACGGACCTCGGTGCTCTTCGCCGACGTCGGGTTCGCGGTGCTCCGTTCGGGTGAGACGACGCTGCAGGCCGTGCTCGACGCCGGACCGCACGGGGGCCCACACGGACACCTCGACACTCTGGCGCTCTATCTGTACGGCGACGGCGTCGCGTGGCAGCCGGCTCCTGGTGTCCCGCCCTACGGCAGCGCACTCCGTCGGGGTCACTATGCGAGGACCACGGCGCACCCGACCATCCGCGTCGACGATGCTGATCAGTCGGAGAGCTCCGGCCGCGTCGACTGGTGGAGTGTCGGGACCGACTCGACGCTGATCCGAGCCTCATCGTCTGAGGCGATCGACGGCGTCGACCTCGAACGTCGGGTCGAGGCGGTCGACGGGCTCCTGATCGACGTCTTCCGGGCGACAGGGGCCGATGGGTCTGCGCGTCGGTTCACCAGTGCGCTCCGCCCCGCGGTCCCGTTCGAGGTCGTGCAGGACGGGGGCACGTGGCGCACCCGATGGGCGGGCCCGCGGGGCCGCACCCTGCACGGTCATCACGTCGCCGATGTCCCGTCCGAGCTCGTCGACGCCCCGGGTCGTGGGCCGTCCGATGATCCGGCTGTGCCCTTGGCGGTCGGCGACTGGACGGCGGAGGCATCGCGCGTCACCTTCGTCTCCGTCTTCGCCGAAGGAGATCTGTCGCCGATCGGATCGGTCAGCCTCGACGCAGGCCGTCTCATCGTCCGGCTGCAGGACGGCCGCGTGCTCGAGCGGGTGCTCGCTCCGGAGCCGCCGTCGTGATCCCCGCACTGCTGCTCGATGGGCGCGAGGATCAGTTGCGCGCCGAGCTCACCGGCGTGCGCCGACGCGAGTTCCGCCGCCTCCTCGAAGAGTGCGAGCGGTTGCGCGGGATCGAGCTGCCGACCGAGCATCCGCTCGCGTCGATCACCTATTTCGGCCCGGCAGCGGCCAACCTCGCGCTCGCGCACCGCCTGACCGGGCAACAGCAGTACCTCGAGGAGCTCCGCCGGTGGCTTGCCCCGCCGCTCGCGTTCGAGCACTGGGGCCGCGCGCACATGCCCGACCATGACCTGGATGCCGGCTGGCTGCTGCACGGACTGTCGCTCGCCCTCGCCTGGGCCGGCGACGCGCTGCCGCCGGGCGAACGGACGGCGCTCCGCGACCGGCTGACGGTGCAGGGCACTCGCCTGTACGACTTCGCCGTCGACACCGAGGGCGACTGGTGGTCGTCGTCCTACTGGCAGAACCACAACTGGATCTGCTTCGCCGGCCTCGCGACCGCCGGCTATGTGCTCGCCGACGAGCATCCAGACGCGCTGGCATGGACTGAGCGGGCGAAGACGAACTTCGACACCGTCCTGGATCTGCTCCCGGCAGACGGCTCCAACCATGAGGGAGTGGTCTACTGGCGCTACGGCGAACCCTGGCTCGTGAGCTACCTCGACGTCCTCCGCGCCGCCGA
Organism: Plantibacter sp. RU18; assembly: GCF_050613355.1. Taxonomy (NCBI): domain Bacteria; kingdom Bacillati; phylum Actinomycetota; class Actinomycetes; order Micrococcales; family Microbacteriaceae; genus Plantibacter; species Plantibacter sp. RU18. The sequence goes on along the minus strand of NZ_CP159618.1, from coordinate 4,428,728 downwards.
GGGTGTCGACTGGTTCCCTCGCAGCGCACATCTCCGTGAGACGTTCTGGTTCCGGCTGTACCAGGCGGCACCCGACTTCGAGCGGATCGTCGACCACGGTGACTGCCACGACCATCGCAGTGGCCACTCCGTTGCGCTCTATCGCAAGCTGGCTGCGGAGTACCGCATCCCGCAGGCCCAGTGGCTCGCCGATCGCGTCGCGGACGACTTCTTCTGGCGCGAGGCCTCGCAGAGCGGAGTCCGACCGGGCGTACTGCCCGAGGCCTACCAGGAGCTGCTGTGGTTCGAACCATCCGTCCTGCCCGTCGGTCCGGATGAGCTGCCCACGGCGCGACACTTCCCAGACCTCGGCCTCGTCGCAGGCCGCACCTCGTGGCGGGAGGATGCGACGCTCGTGTCCTTCAAGGCGGGACCTGGCGGCGGCTGGACCGCGTGGCGCGAGTCCCATCGTCACCGTCGAGAACTCGGGTGGACGACACTCAACACCGGACACCACCATCCGGACGCCGGGACGTTCGTGCTGCTCGGTGGTGGGGAGTACCTCGCCATCGACGAGGGCTATTCGTCCCGCAAGCGCACGGAGCACCACAGCGGCATCCTGGTCGACGGGGTCGGCTACGGCCGCGAGGGCCACTACGACGTCCACGCGGGCCTGGACGAGGAGCGTGTCGCTGAGCTGCGCGAGGTGACGCTCGTCGGCGACTGGGTCCACGCGGTGAGCGAGATCGGAGCACTCTACGCCCCTGAGCTCGGGGTGCGGCGTCTGCGTCGACACCTGGTGCGCACTCCGGCCGGCGCGCTCGTCCTCGTCGACGACCTCCAGGCAGATTCCCCACGGGCCTGGACCTGGCTGCTGCAGACCACCAATCCAGCTGAAGAGCTGGGGGACGGTCGATGGTCCGCTCCGGCCGGCGGAGCGGCGTTGCTCGTGACGACGCTCGACGCCGTCGACTCGGTCGACGAGGTCCACCCCACGCTGGTCCAGGCGAACCCGACCTCGTCGACGCCCGGCCTGGAGATCGAGCGCGTCCAGCACACGCTGCGCCGGAGGTCGGTGCCGTCGACGTCGGTGCGGTTCGTCACGGTGCTGCAGCCGGTGCGGTTCGGGGAGATGACGCCGTCGACCGCGTCGCTCATCGACGACGACGGCGAGCTCGTCGTGTCGATCCCAGGTGCCTGCGGAACCGAGGAGATCGTCCTGCGACTCGACGCAGAGCGACCAGGCCGCGCCCAGTCGATGGACGCCGTCGGCAAGGGATTCGCCGGGCGGACGCTCCGGCAGCAGACAGAGCAGAGGCTGGGATGATGGGCACGATGGTTTCCAAGCGAACACCGGAGGACTCCGAGCGCCAGGGGCGCGACGGTCGACAGGCGACGCGTGGCTGGGAAGGGCGTCTTCTCGGCGCGCTCGTGCACCCGATGAACATCGCGGCAGCCGGTCTCGCCGCCGCGGTGCTGTCCCTGGGCGTCGTGACGGCGATCCCCGCGGCCATCGCCGCGAGTCGAGCCATGCAGCGCTGGTTGGCGGGTGACGATCAGGCGGTCTTCACGGGGGTGTTCCGCGAGTTCGCCGCGACGTGGCGACGCTCCCTGCCGCTCGGTGTCGCAGCTGTGCTCGTGGGAGCGGTGCTCATCGTGGACGTCGCGTTCCTCACGGACCAGCTCGCTCGTGGTTCGGGCATGGCGATCGCGCTGCTTGCCGCGACCGTCCCGGTCACCATCGCTCTCGGGCTCCTGGTGCTGGCGCTCCCGGTCTCGGCCGCGCTGCACAGAGACGCCTCTGCTCGCGACTGGTTCTTCGGCGCCGGCGCGCTTGTCGCTCGTCGACCGTTCACCGCGATCCTGCTGCTGATCGCGGTGGTCACCTTCGGTCTCTGCTGCTACCTCTTCCCGACGTTGCTGCCGTTCTTCGGCATGTCGCTCCCGGCCTACCTCGGGCTCCTCGTCTGGCGTCGAACTCCCTGAACCGACGAGGGGGAGCCGCGCGTCTTCGGGTGGTTCGGTGCGGCTACAACCGGGACCACGCCTCGGTGAGGACGCCGCGGAGGATGCCTTCGATCTCGGTGAACTCCGCGGGGCCGATCGTGAGCGGCGGGGCGAGCTGGATGACCGGGTCGCCGCGGTCGTCGGCGCGGCAGTAGAGGCCGGCCTCGAAGAGCGCCTTCGAGAGGAAGCCGCGCAACAGGCGCTCGGACTCGTCGTCGTCGAAGGTCTCCTTGGTGCTCTTGTCCTTCACGAGTTCGATGCCGAAGAAGTAGCCGTCGCCTCGGACGTCGCCGACGATCGGCAGGTCGAGCAGCTGCTCCAGCGTCGAGCGGAAGACCGGCGAGTTCGTCTTCACGTTCTCGATCAGGCGCTCCTCGGCGAAGATGTCGAGGTTCTCGAGCGCGACAGCGGCCGAGACAGGGTGCCCGCCGAAGGTGTAACCGTGCGCGAACGAGGTCTGGCCGTGCTTGAACGGCTCGTAGAGGCGATCGCTGACGATGGTCGCTCCGATGGGGGAGTAGCCGCTCGTCATGCCCTTCGCGCAGGTGATCATGTCGGGGCGGATGTCGTAGGTGGTCGAGGCGAACATGTCGCCGATGCGGCCGAAGCCGGTGATGACCTCGTCTGCCACGAGCAGGACGTCGTGGCGGTCGCAGATCTCGCGGACCCGCTTGAAGTAGCCGGGAGGTGCAGTGAAGCAGCCGCCGGAGTTCTGGACGGGTTCGAGGAACACGGCCGCGACCGTGTCGGCGCCCTCGAAGAGGATCATCTCCTCGATGCGGTCGGCAGCCCAGAGCCCGAAGGCCTCGAGGTCGTCGCCGTGCTCGGTGGCGCGGTAGAAGTTCGTGTTGGGCACGCGGAACCCGCCGGGCGTGAGTGGTTCGAACATCGCCTTCATCGCCGGGATGCCGGTGATGGCGAGGGCGCCCTGCGGGGTGCCGTGGTACGCGACGGAACGGGAGATGACCTTGTGCTTGGCGGGCTTGCCCTGCAGCTTCCAGGAGTACTTCGCGAGCTTGAACGCGGTCTCGACGGCTTCGCCGCCGCCGGTGGAGAAGAACACGCGGTTGAGGTCGCCGGGGGCGTGATCGGCCAGGCGGTCGGCGAGTTCGATCGCGTTCGGGTGCGCATACGACCAGATGGGGAAGAACGACAGCTCGGCGGCCTGTTTCGCAGCCGCCTCGGCGAGACGCTTCCGGCCGTGGCCCGCGTTGACGACGAACAATCCGGAGAGGCCGTCGAAGTACTTCTGGCCCTTGGAGTCCCAGATGTGGTGCCCGTCGCCCTTGACGATGATCGGCACGCCGGCGCCGTCCTCCATGACGGACTGCCGGGCGAAGTGCATCCAGAGGTGGTCTTTGGCCTTCTGCTGGAGGTCTGCTTCGTCGTACGTTGTCATGGCCGCTCCTCTGCCGTCGTCCCCCGCTGGTGCGGATCACTCTGCCAGAGGCGGCAGGCCGCGAACAGGGTCAGCAGAGAACTGTGGACAGGTTCTAGCGGAGCACCGAGCTGAGGAGGAGGCTCGTCTCGCTGTTGACCACGCCCTCGATCCGACGGATGCCGCCGAGCACCCGGTCGAAGTCGGTCAGGGTCTCGGTACGGAGTTCGGCTACGAGGTCCCAGCCGCCGTTGGTCGTGTGGAGGGCGCTGATCTCGGGGAAGCCGCGCAGCTGCCGGATCACATGGTCCGTCGAACGCCCCTCGACCTCGATGAAGGCGATCGCGCGCACCGTGCCCGGGTCGAGCTCGTCGCGCACGCGCACCGAGAAGCCGACGACGGTGCCCGAGGACACGAGTCGCTCGAGGCGGCTGTTGACGGTGGCGCGCGCGACATCGAGAGATCTTGCGAGGCTCGCGACGGAGGCCCGGCCGTCGGCACGCAGCGCTGCGAGCAGTCGGCGGTCCAGATCGTTGAGCGCGGGCATGAACACAATGTACATCCGAGTTACTCACATTGTGCATAACCTGTGCATAAAACGCGCAGTCTTGGAATAGAAAGTGCAGAACGTCGAAATCTAGGCTCGGAACATCCAGTGGTGCACTGGGGCTGAACCTGTCTGGAAGCCTGCTTCCGTCTGAAGGGAACCGTCATGACGCGTTTCGTCGATGTCCGCAACATGGTCCGTTGGACGGCAGACCGAGGGCCCGAGCGCATCATCTCCGGCATGATCGGCTATCTGGAGGCCGACTTCCGCCGCTGGCAGAGCTTCGACAAGAGCCCGCGCGTCGCCAGCCACACGCCGTTCGGCGTCATCGAGCTGATGCCGACGAGCGACCACGAGACCTACGCCTTCAAGTACGTGAACGGCCACCCGTCCAACCCTGCGCGCGGGTACCAGACGGTCACCGCTTTCGGAGTGCTCGCCGATGTCCACAACGGGTACCCGACCTTCCTCGCCGAGATGACCCTGCTCACCGCCCTGCGCACGGCGGCGACCTCCGCGATGGTCGCCAAGCAGCTCGCCCGCCCCGACTCCACGGTCCACGCGATGATCGGGGCCGGAAGCCAGGCGGAGTTCCAGGCGCTCGGCATGCGCGCGGCGCTCGGTATCCACCGGGTCCGCATCTGGGACGTCGACCCGCTCGCGATGGACAAGTTCGCACGCAACCTCCAGCCACTCGGTTTCGAGGTCACGATCGGCACCAGCGCTGCAGACGCCGTGGCCGGTGCCGACATCATCACCACCTGCACGGCGGACAAGGCGAACGCCACCGTCCTGACCGACGAACTCGTCCAGCCCGGTGTCCACCTCAACGCCATCGGCGGCGACTGCCCCGGCAAGACGGAGCTCGAGGCGTCGATCCTCGATCGTGCAGACGTGTTCGTCGAGTTCCCGCCGCAGACGCGCATCGAGGGCGAGATCCAGCAGATGGCCCCCGACTTCCCGGTGATCGAGTTCTGGCAGGTGCTCACGGGGGCTGTCGCAGGACGCACCTCGCCGGAGCAGATCACGCTGTTCGACTCGGTGGGTTTCGCGATCGAGGACTTCACCGCCCTGCGCTTCCTCCGCGACTCCGTCGACGGCAGCGAGTACTTCGAGGAGATCGACCTCGTCGCGGCGCCCGACGACCCCAAGGACCTCTTCGGTCTCGTCGGCGCGCTCTCGCCGGTCGGCTGAGTCCAACATGTCCGTGCAGGCGCCGTCGGCCGTCGTGCTCATCCGGCCGCACCGCTTCACCCCGAACCCGCTGACGGCGGCCGACAACGTCTTCCAGGTCGCCGACGGCGTGCCTCCGAGTTCGGCTGTGGGTGTCGCGCACGCGGCGTTCGACGAGGTCACGGAAGCCGCGCACGCGCTCGACGCCGCTGGTGTGCGGGTGCATCTGTTCGACGACGAGGAGCCGGACCGACCGGACAGCGTGTTCCCGAACAACTGGCTGTCGACGCACGCCGGTGGCCACATCGCGGTGTACCCGATGTACGCCGTGAACCGACGGCGCGAGCGCCGGTGGGACATCGTCGAGATGTTGAAGCGGGAGTACCGGGTGCAGGATGTCATCGACTACTCCGGGCTGGAACTGGACGAGGTGTTCCTCGAAGGCACGGGCGCGATGGTGCTCGACCACGCGGCCCGCGTCGCCTTCGTCGCCCGCTCGCACCGCGCCGATCCCATCGCACTGGAGCGGTTCTGCACGAACTTCGGGTACGAGCCGCTCGTGTTCGACGCGATCGACCCCCACGGCGTCCCGATCTATCACACGAACGTCATGATGGGCGTGGCGACGGAGTTCGCACTCGTCGGGCTCGACCTCATCGCCTCGCCGGCACGCCGTGAGCAGGTCGTCGAGCGGTTGACCAGTCATGGACGCACGATCATCGACCTCACGTACGAGCAGGTGTGCGACTTCGCCGGGAACGCGATCGAGCTGCGCGGCACAGGTGGAGAGCGCATCCTCGCCATCTCCGGTCGGGCCGTGCAGAGCCTCCGTCCGGAGCAGCTGGCCGTCATCGAGCGCAGTTGCCGCATCCTCCCGCTCGACGTCCCGACCATCGAGCTCGCCGGTGGGTCCGTCCGCTGCATGATCGCGGGGATCCATCTCGACAGGAGACCGGCCGTCGTCGACACGTCCGCCTCCGTGTCGCAGTTCGTTCGTTCGTGACTCCTGCGACCCGTCGCGTTCCGGCGTCGGCCGGCTGACTCCGCGCGGCGGGCGGCCCCGCGCCGACGGAACAGCAGGAGGTGTGGACGTCGGCTACCCGTCGGGGCCGATCGGACAGCATCGGCGGAGAGCTAGCCGACCGAGCGGATGTCGTCGCCGAGCAGCATGGCGCGGGCCGCGTCGACGCCGGCGACGTCGGCGGCCCAGTCGGGGCGCCGGAAGTCGTCACGGACGAGCAGGAGACGTTGCGACTCCGAGACCTCGCCCGGCCGTGCCACGAAGCGATGCAGGCCGTTGTCCCGGTAGCCGAGACGACGGGAGACGCCGAGGGACGCTGCGTTCCAGACGGCGGCGTCCGATTCTGCGATCTCGGCGCCGAGGTGGTCGAAGACGAACTGCAGCAGTCCTGCGCGCATCTCGGTGCCGAGGCCCGTCCCCTGCTGGGACTCGGTCAGCCACGATCCGGAGGTGACCGTGCGTGTCACGGCGAAGTCCTTCGCGCCGACATCCTGCAGGCCGATGGGCACTCCGTCGGAGGACGGCGAGGTTGACGGACCACTCGGTGGGCGTCACTCCTGTGCGCTGCTGCCACAGGAACCGGGCGGTCTCGCGGATGAGCTGTTCGCGCGGTTGGTCGGTCCACGGCATCGAGAACGGCATGACCGCCGGGTCGTGGATCCCCGCGAGGGCCGCGTCGATCAGCCCGGGCAGATCCTCGTCGCGCACCGGGCGCAGCACCAGCCTGGGCGTGCGGATCTCGAGACCGAACAGCGGCCAGACGTCGATGAGGCTGAGCATCACTCCACGCTACCGGGTGATATCGCGGTTCCGGTCGGCTGTCGAGCCTGTGAGCACCGTGCGATGGATGTGCCACACTCGTCGCGCCGCGGGGATGACCGCGACCTGTTCGATGACGAGAAGGGCTCAACGATGAAGTACACGCACCTCGGCCGCACGGGGACCTCGGTCTCCCGCATCGTGCTCGGCACCATGAACTTCGGCGACCGGACGTCCGAGGAGGACTCGTTCGCCATCATGGACCGTGCGCTCGAACTCGGGGTCAACTTCTTCGACACCGCCAACGCCTACGGCGGTAGCGCCGGCCGTGGTGCCACCGAGGAGATCATCGGACGCTGGTTCGCTGCACGACCCGGCGTCCGCGACGACATCGTCCTCGCCACCAAGGTGCACTCGCCCATGGTCGCCCCGACGGACGACGGCGCCGACGTCGTCAACGCGCGCGGCGCCTCCGCCTGGCAGGTGCGGCGCGAGGCGATCCGTTCGCTCGAACGGCTCCAGACGGACCGGATCGACCTGTACCAGTTCCACCACATCGACCGTCACATCTCCTGGCAGGAACTCTGGCAGGCCATGGAGGTGCTCGTCGCTCGCGGCGAGGTCGTCTACACGGGCAGCTCGAACTTCGCTGCCTGGAACATCGCCCAGGCCAACGAGGTCGCCTCGCAACGCCACTTCCTCGGTCTTGTGAGCGAGCAGTCGCTCTACAACCTCGCGCAGCGCTCGATCGAGCTGGAGGTCATTCCGGCTGCCCAACACTACGGACTCGGCATCCTGCCGTGGTCGCCACTGTCCGGCGGTCTGCTGAGCGGAGGGTCCTCGGACAGACGAGCGCGATCCGGCGAGGTCCGCATCACCGTTGCGCGTGCGAAGCAGCAGGACCAGCTCGACGCCTACGACCGTTTCGCGGCCGAGCGCGGCTGGTCGTCCGCGTCGCTCGGCCTCGCGTGGTTGCTGCACCAGCCGGGCGTGACCGGTCCGATCATCGGGCCGCGCACCCTCGAGCAGTTGGAGTCCGCCGTCGCGGCCGTCGACATCGAGCTCAGCGCCGATGACCTCGCAGCTCTCGACGAACTCTTCCCCGGCCCGGGTGGACAGGCTCCGGAGGCCTACGCCTGGTGACGCGCGAGTGAGCGTGCTGACCGGTCAGGGATCGGTCAGCGCGCTCCGGACGTGCTCGGCGAGTCGTGGAACGGTCTCCTCCTGGAACCACGGGTTCTTCGACCGCCACCCGCGCGCGAGCGGTGACGGGTGCACGATCGGGAAGAACGGGAGGTAGGTCTCGGCCGCCCGGACCGAATCCGTGAGCGTCCGTCCGGCTCGTTCGCCGAGGTAGGCGCGCTGGGCGTAGGCGCCGATGAGGATCGTGAGCCGCACCTCGGTCAATTGCTCGAGCAGCGGGGGATGCCAGCGTGGAGCGAAGCCCCGCCGGGGCGGGAGGTCTCCGCTCGTGCCCTTGCCCGGGAAGTAGAAGTCCATCGGGATGATCGCCACGTTGCGCGGGTCGTAGAACTCGTCGTTCGTGAGGCCGAGCCAGGAGCGCAGCAGCACGCCGCTCGGGTCGTTCCACGGGATGCCGGAGTCCTGCGCGAGTCGGCCTGGCGCTTGACTGATGATGAGGATGCGGGCCTCCGGCGATGCGACGAACAGCGGTTCGTATCCGAGGCCGCGCGCCCATGCGTTGGAGTCGTGCGCAGCGATCTCCGCGCGGAGACGATCGATCGGATGCACGACAGCAGTCTGCCATCGCGCGGGCGCAATAGGGTGAGTGGATGGACGACGAACAGCGCAGACGCCGGCTCATCCCGGAGACCGTCGACCGGTTCGCCACCGGCGAGGACTATCCGGAGTACCGGGTGGACCTCGAACGCATCCGGTTCTCGCCGTACTTCGCGCGGCTCTCCGCCGTGACGCAGGTCGTGTCGCCGTCCGGCGTCGGCCAGGTGGTGCACAACCGCCTCACGCACTCGATCAAGGTGACCGCGGTCGCCCGCGCGATCGCGATGCAGCTGACGACGACGGACGCAGAGCAGACCGCGATCGTCGAACGCCTCGGCGGTTGCGATCCCGTCGTCGTCCAGGCTGCCGCCAGTGCGCACGACCTCGGGCACCCGCCGTTCGGCCACCTCGGAGAGCAGGTCCTGGACCGCCTCGCCCGGGAGCGCCTGGGCCTCGCGGAGGGCTTCGAGGGCAATGCGCAGTCGTACCGCATCCTCGCGGCGCTCGACGTGTGCGAGACGGTCAAGGAGGGCCTCAACCTCACGGCGGCATCCCGCGCGGCAGTGCTCAAGTACCCGTGGGGCCGCACGCTGAGTCGGCCACAGATCGACTCCGACGACCCGACGCGTCTGCCGCGCGGCTCGACCGCGAGCCGTTGGGAGACCGCGCCGCCGAAGTTCTCCGCCTACACCCTCGACCTCGACGACATGCTCGACGCCCGCAGCGCCTTCACCGCGATCGCACCCTGGCAACAGACGGTCGAGTGCTCCGTCATGGACGTCGCCGACGACATCGCGTACTCGCTCCACGACCTCGACGACTTCTACCGGGCGGGCGTCCTCCAGCAGGCGGCGGTGGCGGTGGAGTTCAGGACCTTCCTGCGCGACCAGGCCGCACTCGCCGCACTCGACGCCGACGAGCTCTGGAACCGCACGCCGGGCCACTCGCTCGAACTCCTGCGTCGCCGCATCGTGTCGCGCGACCCGTGGATCGCGAGTGATGAGCACTTCCGTGCCTCCGTGCAGCGGGTGTCGACCGAGCTCGTCGAAGGCCTGCTTGCCGTTCCGTTCGACGGATCCAGTCGCACCGAGCGAGCCATCGAGGCATTCGTCTCGTCCTGGATCGGCCGGCTGCAGCGCTCGGTGCTCGTCGTCGAGGAGCCGAACGTCCGCTCCGGACACGTCGCACTGCTGCCGGAGGCCTGGCACGACGTCACCGTGCTGAAGTTCGTGCACACCCGTTTCGTCATCGACCGACCCGACTTCGCCACCTACCAGCGCGGCCAGTCGAAGGTGCTCGACGTGCTCGTGACGGAGCTCGACAGCTGGCTCGACGACCCGCGTGACGGCCCACGCGCTCCGCAGAAGCTCCTCGACTTCGTGGAACTCGCGACCGACGGCTACTTCCGCCTGCGCGCCGACAATCCGGAATGGCTGCCCATCGACCCGGACGCGAAGGCCCGCGACCGCCCGCAGATCGACGCGCGCGCCCTCGGCAGACTCGGTCGTGCGCGCGGCATCCTCGACTACGTCGCGTCGCTCACCGACGAACAGGCGACGGCGCTCGCCGCGCGCCTCCGCGGCGACCGTGAAGCCTGGGCCTTCGGCAGCTGAACGCCAGGTGAGCATCCGGGCAGAACGGACGCGGTGAGTACGTAATCCGGATAGTCGGCGGCCTCGCTCCGGGCATGGAGCGTAGCTTTGCGGCGACGCCTGAGATCTGGGCGACGAGGAGAGACAGGATTGCGCATTCATGGGAAATCTGCTGTACGGAACCCCGCCGACACCGCACGAGATCGAGGACCGTCTGCTGGCTCACCTCCAGACGGTCATCTTCACGAAGTTCCGCCGCAATGAGAGCTTCGCATTCCACCTCGACGCCGTCCCCGGTCGCGGGACCGGCCGGCAGTCGCTGTGGTTGAACCCGATGATCCCGCTGCAGTTCTCCTTCTACGGCAGTCGGGCTCCTGAGCTGAACCGCGAGTGGCTGGCCGTGCTCCTCGAGCAGGCGAACAGCGCGAAAGGCATGCGCATGGTGCCGGAACCCGCCGCGGGAAGTGTGCGGCACATGGAGCCTGCGGCCTAAGGTCAGGTGCAGGCGTTCGCGAGGACGCCGTCACGACCCCTGCATGCAGGGGCCGCCGGGACAACCGCGCAGCATCGCTTTGGGGGTGGGATCGTGACGGAGTGGATGGATGGCGCCTCGGCGCCCGACTTCCTCAGCTTCGACGACGCCCAGACCTCGATGAGGCTGCTCGATCGTGCGGACGTGATCTTCGAGTGCACCCATCGGAGCGCGACGCACGACGGCGGTATCACGGTGGGCCGGGACACTGTGGTGCTCGGAGGAACCGACGACGTCGTGCTCATCGAGTCGGACAACGTCGTCGGATGGTGGATGGGCGATCGCGCGGACGTCACGATGCTGACCATCTGGTCCCGGCTTCCCGAGGCCACCCATGAGACGTCGGTGCTGGGGCCGTTTGTCGGGATGGCATCGGTCGCTCTGGCCGAGATCTTCGGAGATGCACAACGGCCGTTGGCCAGTGTGGTTGACCGACTTCCTGTCCCATCGGTTTGACGAAAGACGAGCGCTTGAGGGCGTGAGCACAGGATCCTCATGAGATTCTATGTTCGATGAGCGAAAACCCAGCCCCTGCTGACCGGTTCGAGGTTGCCGGAAGCGACATCGAACAGGCCCAGGAGCTGTTCGGTGGAGCGTACAACGCCGGCGAGATGATCATCGAGCCGACAGCCGCTGAGTTCACGTACCGGTACACCTCCGTCGGTGACGAGGAACTCACGCTCCGCGGCACGCAGTTCACCGGGCGGGTCACGGGTGCCGTGCTGACGGAGGGCGAGTACATCGTGTCGTGGCTCACCGGCGGTGACGGCGCGACCGACCTCCTGGGCGACCCGGTGCGTCTGGTGCACGGCCAACCGGCGGTCTTCGCGAACGACAGGCTCGCGCAGTTCGACTTCACCGACTACCGGCAGAACCTCATGCACTTCGACGGTGCCTTCGTCGAACGCGTCGCCGGAGACGTCGAAGGGGCGAGCGGTCCGATCCTGTTCGACACCACAGCCCGGCCGACCGGAACCGCTCTCCGTCGTTGGGCCGCTTCGGTGACCGCGGTCGCCCGGGTGGTCTACGACGACACGAGCCCAGCGCTCCTGCGGGCGGAGGCGAATCGTGCGGCGGCAATCGCCCTGCTCGAGACCTTTCCGCATACCGCGCTGCACGCCCCGGTCGAGATCGGTCTGCCGCCCGCCGGGAAGACCCGCGTGGCGGTCGAGTTCATGATCGCGAACGCGCACCTGCCGATCCGGACGGAGGACGTCGCCATTGCCGCCGAGATGAGCCAGCGCAGCCTGCAGAGCGCATTCCGACGCGAGTACGACATCACCGCGCACGACTACCTCCGCCGGATCCGTCTCGACCGCGTCCAGGAGGAGCTGCAGACCGGCGACCCGAGCGGGACGACCGTCGCGGAGATCGCCGGACGCTGGGGCTTCGCCCACCTGGGGAGGTTCTCCGCCTCGTACACGAGCCGCTTCGGGGAGTACCCGAGCACGACTCTCGGTTCATGACCCTCGGCCCCTGACGGCGCCGACTCGCGTGCAGGCAGGCCTCAGAGGTCGTCGAACTCGTCGAATTCGTCGAACACCTGCACCGGCGAATCCTCCAGCGCGGGCACCGCTTCCAGGCCGCGAGCCTGCGTCGTCTCGATCCGCACGGTCAGCCCGGGTGTGATGAGGACGTCGAGGAGTCGATCCCGGACGACCACGATGCTGACGAACTGTCCGCCGCTCCGCACCGCCGATTCGAGTTCCGCCTTCAGATCCGAGATGTCGACGCTCGGATCGATCTCGTAGGACGCGCGATCGATGGTGATGCTGTGCCGCACAGCCGTCACCTCCTCGCCCCGTTCATCCTCGCAAGCGTAGGCAACCCGGCGCCGAAGCGCTGCGGGTTGACGTCCGGCCCGGGGCGTGCGGGGGTGCCTGCCGGGCATCGCTGTAGGTCCGCCGCGGGCAGCCCGGGACGCTCGCCGTCACACCGACGGCAGAAGAGCGAATCCCCGGAGCGCGGATGTGATGAACGCCAGTTCGCCGTCGCCGGTGGCAACCGCCTCCATGAGACGTTCCGCCGCATCAACATCGAACCGACTGTCCAACCGAATGCCGTTCGCACCCAAGAACACCCAGGTACTCGCCCATGCAGTTCGCGTGTTGCCGTCGAGGAACGCGCGGTTCCGGGCGACGGAGTGCAACAGGGCCGCGGCCTTGGTGAAGAGGTCGGGGTACGCATCAAGCCCGAAAACCATGCTCTGGGGTCGCGCAACGGCCGCGTCCAGGAGCCCGAAGTCCCGCACTTTCCGATCATCGGCAGCAGCGAAGGCGGCATCGTGCACGAACGACTTCAGGGAAGCGTCCGTGTCGGCCACCGATGCTCGAAGCTGTGCGAGCTCTGCGTCGCTGAACGAGATGTTGAGAGCAGGCAGATGTCGATGATCGTCATCCGGTACCAGAATCGGTACCCGACGACTAGCGGGCGCGGGCGACGCGGGTCTCCTCCCAGATCGGGCCATCGGATGACTGGACGCGACCGTCGGCACCGAACACGAGGAAACGGTCGAAACCTCGAGCGAACCAGCGGTCGTGCGTCACCGCGATGACCGTCCCCTCGAACCCCGCGAGTCCCTGTTCGAGCGCTTCGGCCGAGACGAGGTCCAGGTTGTCCGTCGGCTCGTCGAGCAGCAGCAGGGTCGCGCCCGACAGCTCCAACAGCAGGATCTGCAAGCGCGCCTGCTGGCCACCCGACAGCGACTCGAACCGTTGCTCGGCAGCACCGGCCAGGCCGTAGCGGTCGAGGACGCGACTCGCCGCCTCCCTGGGGAGCCCGGTGCGGTGCTCGTCACCGCGGTGCAGGATGTCGAGCAGCGTCTTGCCGACGAGCTCCGGATGACGATGGGACTGCGCGAATCAACCCGGCTGCACGCGTGCGCCGAGGGTCGCGACGCCGTCGTGGAGGACCGGTTCCAGTTCGATGCCCGCAGCGGCCAGATGGCCGGCGCTCGGATCCGGGTCGGTCCCGCCGCCCGCGAGGAGCCGGAGGAAGTGGGACTTGCCGGAGCCGTTCGAGCCGAGGACGCCGATGCGTTCGCCGAACCAGATCTCCGAATCGAACGGCTGCATGAGGCCCGTGAGCTCGAGCTTCGTGCAGACGACCGCGCGTTTGCCCGTCCGTGACCCTCGCAGCCGCATCGCGACCTGCTGATCCTTCGGACGCTCCTCGGGTGGCCCGGCCTCCTCGAACTTCGCGAGCCGCGTCTGCGCCGCACGATACCGGGAGGCCATCGAGTCGTTGAACTTCGACTGCTCGCGGAGCCGGAGCACCAGGGCGCGGAGCTTGATGCGGTCCTCGTCCCACCGGCGCCGGAGCTCGTCGAGCCGATCCAGTCTCGCCTCTCTCGCCTCGTGATACGTCCGGAAGTTCGCTCCGTGCGTCCAGGTCGTACTCCCGGCGGCTCCGACCTCGAGGGTGATGATGCGTGTCGCCGCCTGGGCGAGGAGCTCGCGATCGTGGGAGACGAGCAGCACCGTCTTGCGCGTCTCGGCGAGCATGCCCTCCAGCCAGCGCTTCGTCGGGACGTCGAGGGAGTTGTCCGGCTCGTCGAGGAGGAGGACCTGCTCGGGGCCGCGGAACAACGCCTCGAGGACGAGTCGCTTCTGCTCGCCGCCCGACAGGGTGTTCAGCGTCCGCCACTGCGCCCGGTCGTAGGAGATACCCAGAGCCGCTTCGGCACAGTTGTCCCAGAGGACCTCCTGATCGTAGCCGCCGGCATCCGCGTACTCGGCGAGCGTCGTCGCGTACGCCATCTGCGTCGCCTCGACGTCGTCCTCCATGAGCGCCAGCTCGGCGCGGTCGACCGCTTCGGCAGCCGCCCGGACGCGCGGAGGGGCGACGCTCACGAGGAGGTCGCGCACCGTCTGCTCTGTGCCGCCCCGGCCGACGAACTGGTCCATGACGCCGAGACCGCCGTCGATCGACACCACACCGGAGTCCGGCTGGAGCTCGCCGCGGATGATGCGCAGCAGCGTCGTCTTGCCGGCGCCGTTCGCCCCGATGAGCGCGGCGATCGCACCTTCGCCGACCCGGAACGAGACCTCGTCGAGCAGGGTCCGGCCGTCGCTCAGCGTGTAACTGAGATCGCTGACGTCGATGTAGCCCATGATCACACTCTCCAGGGAGCGTGTCGCTCCCGAACGGACCCTTCGCTTGCGCGTAGGCCGCCCACCGCCTGGCGAGCCGACCAGTCTAGCGGCGCGTAGCCCGCGCGGTCGAGTCGACCATGCCGGTGTCAGGCGATTGAGCCGACGATGTCGACGATCCAGGCACGGACCGTCGCGTCGTGCTCCACGAACCAGTCGCCGTGGTAGCCACGCGGGACACCCTCCACCACCATGATCAGCGCGAGGTAGAGCGACCAGAGGCGGGCGCGGCGTTCAGCGTCGTCATCCGGCAGGAGCTCGCGGCCGGACCCATCGCGATAGCCGCTGAGCAGCTCGGCGTCGGCGGAGATCGTCTCCGGGACATCGGTGAAGAGGGCGAGCGAGACGAGGTCTGCGGTCGGGTCCGCCCAGTGAGCGCGCTCGTGGTCGATGACGCCCGTAAGCTCAGCGGCATCGGCACCGTGCTCCGGCATGACGAGGAGGTTTCCGTCCCAGAGGTCGAAGTGCACGAGCGTCGGCACGGTGACAGAAGCGAAGGCGTGCAGTGAGGATTCGACGAGACCGCGGATGGCGTCCGGCTCGATCGGCAGCTCGACCTCGAATCGGGCAGCATCCGCCAGCACCGCTTCGAGCATCAGCCGGTAGGCCTCTGCCGCGCTCGCCGCCTGGAGTTCGGGGCGGAACGGGTAGCCGAAGGCGTTGTCGTCGTCGAGCCCGGTGTCCGAGCCCGGTACCGCGGTGCCGTCCTGGTCGTCGCGTTCCACGTGGAACGGCGTGTTCCCCGCCTCGTGCAGACGCGCGAGCGTCCGGCCGAGCAGCCTGCGACCGAGGGGAACCGTCTCGGTACTGTCCGCCGGCCGACCCGTGAGCTCGGTCATCACCAGGGCGTCGCGGTCGTCGAGGGTCGCCTCGAAGATGATCTCCGGCTGCGGGACGTCGGCTCGGCCGAGGACGCGGAGCGCGAGGGCCTCCGTGCACACGAGTTCGCGTTCGTAGGCGAGTCCGTCGGTCGACGCGGGTGAGAGCTTGACGATCGCGCGTTCGCCGCCGTCGAGTTCCACGGCCGCGACCTCGTTCGCCGTGCCCTTGCCGAGCATGGTGATCGTGGGGCTGCCGGGTTGCATCGCGGGACGCTCGGCCGCCCAGTGCTCCGCCAGCGCGATCATCGTGTCGCTCGGTGCGTGCTTGTCGCTCATCCGCCCACGGTAGCCGAGATGGTGGTGCGCACCTCGACAGGCTCGGGGACCGGGGGCGGGCCCTCGTCCCGCTCGCCGAGCTTGTCGAGGTGTCCCTCAGTTGACGTCGGCGGGGTGCGGGCCGTCGCGGCCGTCGCGGTCGAGGGCGTCGATCGCGACGAGGTCGTCGGCGTCGAGCTGCACGGACACCGAGGCGAGGTTCTCACGGATGCGCGCCGGCGTCACCGACTTCGGGATGGCGACGCGGCCGTGGTCGAGGTGCCAGCGCAGGATGACCTGGGCGGGCGTCGCACCGACACGTGCTGCGATGTCGGTGATCGCCGGATCGCCGAGGAGGCCGCCCTGGGCGAGCGGGCTCCACGCCTCGGTCAGGATGCCGTGCTTCGCGCCGAACGCCTGCACCTCGCGCTGCTGGAGCGCGGGGTGCGCCTCCACCTGGTTGACCGCAGGGATGATGCCTCCGAGGTCGATCACGCGCTGCAGGTGCTCGGTTTGGAAGTTCGAGACGCCGATCGCCTTCGCGCGACCCTCGGCGAACAAGCGCTCGAGCGCACGCCAGCTGTCGAGGTAGCGGTCGTTCGCGGGTGCCGGCCAGTGGATGAGGTACAGGTCGACGCTGTCGAGACCGAGCTTCCCGAGGCTGTCGTCGAAGGCGCGCAGCGTGCTGTCGAACCCTTGGTCGTCGTTCCAGAGCTTCGTCGTGACGAATAGCTCGTCGCGGTCGACGCCCGACTCGGCGATGGCTCGGCCGGTGCCGCGCTCGTTGCCGTAGATCGCGGCGGTGTCGATGCTGCGGTAGCCGGCCTCCAGGGCGCTCGCGACAGCAGCGGTCGTCTCGTCGTCCGGCACCTGGAACACGCCGAAGCCGAGCTGCGGCATGGTCGTGCCGGTGTTGAGGGTGACGGTGGGCACAGTGGTGGTCGAGGTCATGATGTCCGTTCTGCGGGAGGGAGGTGTCGGATGGAGCCGGCCGGAATGGTTCACGACTCCTGCTGGATGCGCGGGTCGGTTCAGACCGACTGCGGGACGTCCGTGCGGATGCTGCCGGTCGGTGCGTCCTGCAGGAGTTGCGGACGGGACCGCTTGGCGGCGGCCGCAGCGATGACGATGACGACGAGTCCGAGCAGGCTGATCGCCGCACCGGCCCAGATCGGCGAGGTGTAGCCGAGACCCGCCGTGATCGTCACGCCGCCGAGCCAGGCACCGAGGGCATTGCCGAGGTTGAACGCGGCGATGTTCGCGCCGGAGGCCAGCGTGGGAGCCGACGAGGCGTACCGCATGACGCGCATCTGCAGGCCTGGCACGGTCGCGAAACCGAAACCACCCATGAGGACCAGCGCGAAGACGGTCGCGATCGGCGACTGTGCGCTCGCAGCGAACGCGACGAGGATGACGGTGAGCGCTGCGATCACGACGATGAGCGTGCGATCGAGGTTGCGGTCCGCCGCCTTGCCGCCGACGATGTTGCCCACGAGCAGGCCGACACCGAAGAGGATGAGCAGCCATGGCACGGTCGTCGAGGCGAACCCGCTGACTTCGGTGAGCGTGTACGCGATGTAGGTGAACGCACCGAACATGCCGCCGTAGCCGAGGACGGTCACGGCGATCGACAACCACACCTGACCGGAGCGGAATGCGCGGAGCTCGGCGAGCAGGGAGCCGGGGACCTCGTCCTCCTTCGGCTTCGGAACGAGCGCGAGGATGCCGAAGAACGCGATGACGCCGATCACCGTGATGGCCCAGAACGTCGAGCGCCACCCGAACTGCTGGCCGAGGAGCGTGCCGAACGGGACGCCGAGGACGTTCGCGGCGGTGAGACCGGTGAACATGATCGCGATGGCACCGGCCTGCTTGTGCTTGGGCACCATGGACGCGGCGAGGACGGAGCCGATCCCGAAGAACGCGCCATGGCTGAGCGCGGCGATGATACGTCCTGCCATCATCAGCTCGTAGCTGCCGGCGAGGGCGGAGACGAGGTTGCCGGCGATGAAGAGCACCATGAGTGCCAGGAGGACGGGCTTCTTCGGGAGGCGGGTGACGGCGGCCGTGAGCGCGAGTGCGCCGACGACGACTGCGAGGGCGTAACCGGAGATGAGCCACCCGGCGGCGGCCTCCGAAACACCGAAGTCAGCGGCCACCTCGGGGAGGAGGCCCATGATGACGAACTCGGTGAGGCCGATGCCGAAGCCGCCGAGGGCGAGAGCGATGAGACCGATGGGCATGATGATTCCTGCGATTCCGTGGGTTGGAGTGGATGGGTGCTGGTGTTCAGCAGGTGAAGCGCGTACGCTGGTAGTTGCAAGCGCGTGATAAATATGGTTGCACACGCTCGTTAATTGCGCAAGCGGATATGCGCGCGTGCAACGAACTTGACCACAGGCTGTGACGGAGGAGGAACGATGGGTATCGCCGATGACGCCGTCGAGGTTCGAGCGCAGGGTTGGCGGACATTGGCCGCTCTCTATGGAGCGATCGAATCCGACCTCGAGCGGGCGCTCCAGGCTGAGGCAAAGCTCTCCGTCGTCGAGTACACCGTGCTCGACGCCCTGAGCCGCCAGGACGGCTGGCACATGCGGATGCAGCAACTCGCGCGTGCCACCGCGCTGTCCCCGAGCGCCACGACCCGTCTCGTGAACCGCCTCGAGGAGCGCGCCCTGCTCACCCGCATCCTCTGCGCCGACGACCGCCGGGGCATCTATACGGAGCTCACGGCCGCCGGCAAGGCGCTCCTCGAAGCGGCCCGCCCCGTGCACGACCGCGCGCTCGAAGCGTCGCTCGGCGCCGCAGAGCAGCTCCCGGAACTCGCGCCGCTCGTCGATGCCATCCACCGCCTGGAGCCGGCTGCACTCTCTGCCTAACTCAGGAATGCGCTCGGCGTGTCGGCTGCAGGAGCCGCCGAGGAGGGCGACACGCCGCCCGCTTCCTGAGATAGGGAAGTGGTGTCGGGTCGGCGGTGTCGGCGGATGCTGCCAAGCTGAGCTGGGTCCGATGACAGGAGCGCGATGACGACGGCAGGAACAGCAGCACCCGGCAGCCTCAGGCGCGCCGCCGGCTCCAGGCGCGTCCTCTTCGCCTACCTCGGTGCTGCGCTCATCTGGGGTGCGAGCTTCCTCTTCATGAAGACGGGCCTGACGGGGCTCGCACCTGCCCAGGTTGCGCTCTCCCGGCTCGTGCTCGGAGCACTCACGCTCTGCGTCATCATGCTCGTCACCCGTCGTCGGTGGCCGCGCGAGCGACGCCTCTGGGCCCACCTCGCGGTCGTCTCGGTCTTCCTCTGCGTCGCGCCGTTCCTGCTGTTCTCGTGGGCAGGGCAGTTCCTGCCGTCGGGGCTGTCGAGCATCCTCAACGCCACGACACCGATCATGACGCTCGCCGTCGGCGCGATCCTCCTGCCGAAGGAGCGCTTGAGCGGATTGCAGGTGTTCGGCATCTTCGTCGGTGCGCTCGGCGTCGCGATCGTCGTCGGTCCATGGCGCATGCTGGCGGACCCGGCGATCCTCGAGTCGGTGCCCGCCCAGCTCGCCTGTCTCGGCGCCACGCTCTGTTACGGCATCGCGTTCGTCTACCTGCGGAAGTTCGTGCTGGGGACACACCACTACGACGCCGTCGTCATCTCGGCCGTGGAGATCTCGCTGGCCGCCGTCATCATGCTGGTCCTCTCACCGTTCATCGCGATGCAGCCCGTCTCCCTCGACCTGCCGGTGGTGCTGAGCATGCTCGCCCTCGGCGCGCTCGGCACCGGTGTCGCGTACATCTGGATGACCACCATCGTCGACACCTGGGGCCCGACGGCCGCGTCGACCGTCACCTACCTCACCCCGCTCGTCGGCGTGGTCCTCGGCATCCTCGTGCTCGGCGAGGTGCTGCACTGGAACGAACCGGTCGGCGGCGTCGTCGTGGTCCTCGGCATCCTCGTCGCACAGGGCAAGCTGCGTCTGCGGCGACGGGCGCGCACCGTCTCGGTCTAGGGTGGGCGAACGGTCGCCTGCAGTCGGGTGACGTCCATCCCACGGAACGAGGTTTCACATGCGCATCGCATCCGGGCAGTTCTCCGCCGGGACGGACATCGACGAGAACCTCGCGAGCGTGATCGCCCTCCTCGGCGAGGCGGCAGCCGGCGGAGCTGAACTCCTGGTGCTTCCCGAGATGAGCAGTTACGCGACGAAGGAGCCCCCGAGCGCGCTCGCGGCCATCGCGCAGCCGCTCGACGGACCATTCATCGCGGGTGTCGCTGCGGCTGCCGCGGCCCGCTCGCTGCCCGTCGTGATCGGCACCATCGAGGAGAACCCGGGCGGACTGCCGTACAACACGCTCGTCGCGATCGACGCTGAGGGCGTGGTTGTCGCGAGCTACCGCAAGGTGCACCTGTACGACGCCTTCGGCTATGCGGAGAGCGATGGCATCACGGCGGGGGAGATCACCGAGCCGTTCGTGCTCGACCTCGGCGACCTCCGTGTCGGCGCCTTCACCTGTTACGACCTCCGCTTCCCGGAGAGCGCCCGGCGCCTCATCGATGCTGGCGCGAACGTGTTGCTGCTCCCGGCGATGTGGATCGTCGGCCCAGGCAAGGAAGACGCCTGGACGACGCTCGTCCGCGCTCGGGCGATCGAGAACACCGCCTACGTCGTGAGCGCGAACCAGACCGGCCCGTTGGCGACGGGCAACTCGATCATCGTCGACCCGGCAGGCGTCGTCATCGCAGCGGCCGGCGAAGCCCCCGGGGTCGTCTTCGCCGAGCTCGACGTCGCGCGCCTGGACGCCGTCCGGGCGCGGGTCCCCTCGCTGGCCAATCGTCGCTTCAGCGTGGTTCCGCGGCCGGTGCAGTCTCCGACGACGGCGCCCTCCGCATGAGCGACCCACTCGGTCTGTCCGAGGTCGTCACGATCACCCGTGACCTCATCCGGATCGACACCTCGAACTTCGGTGGTGGCCGAGCGGTCGGCGAGTCACGAGCGGCGGACCTCGTCGAACGGCTGCTCGGCGAGGTCGGCATCGTCTGCGAGCGTTTCGAGGCGGAACCCGGGCGCACCAACCTCGTCGCACGCTGGCCCGGCCGTGATCGCTCCCTGCCCGGGCTGCTGCTGCACGGTCACCTCGACGTCGTCCCGGTGGACGCGGCGGCGTGGACCGTGGACCCCTTCGGGGGCGAGATCGCCGACGGCCTCCTGTGGGGTCGCGGCGCCGTCGACATGAAGAACATGGTCGCGATGATCGTCGCCTCGGTCCGACGCCTCATCACCGCCGGCGAGCAGCCCGAACGCGACGTCGTGCTCGCCTTCTTCGCCGACGAGGAGGCCGGCTGCGTCCTCGGGTCGCAGTGGATGGTCGAGAACCACCCGGAACAGTTCGCGGGTGTCCGGGACGCCATCAGCGAGGGCGGCGGCTACAGCGTCACCCTCGGCGACCAGCGCAACTCGCGCGCCTACCTGCTGAACACCGGGGAGAAGGGCGTGCTCTGGCTGCGGCTCGCCGCCCACGGCGCGGCCGGACACGCCTCGCTCGCAAGCACCGACTCCGCGATCGTGAAGCTCGCCGCCGCGGTCGGCCGGATCGGCGCACTCGACTGGCCGGTGTCGTTCACCGCGACGACGACGCACCTCTTCGAACGCTTGCGCGAGCTGACCGGCGCATCGGCGGAGCTGTCGCCGTTCGAGCTCGCTGCGCTCGTCGGGCCGAGCGCCTCTGAGGGCCGGGCTCCAGAACGTCGCGAACGTCACGATGCTCTCCGGTGGGTACAAGGAGAACGTCATCCCGGAGTCGGCCACGGCGACCGTCGACGCACGGTTCCTTCCCGGGCAACGCGATGAGGTCATCGCCCGGATCCGAGAGGCGGCCGGACCGGGCGTCGACGTCGAGGTCCAGCTGGAACTCATCGCGATGGAGTCACCCGACGACGGCGAGATCGTCTCGGTGATCGCCGCGGCCATCGAGCGCCACGATCCGGGAGCGACGGTCCTCCCGCACCTCATCCCCGGGGGCACCGACGCGAAGGCGCTGTCCCGACTCGGGATCACCGGCTACGGGTTCATCCCCCTCCGGCTGCCGGCGGACTTCGATTTCCCGGGCATGTTCCACGGTGTCGACGAGCGTGTACCGCTCGAGGCGCTGGACTTCGGCTGCGCCGTCCTGACGGACATCATCCGCTCGGCCTGAGGCGCCACCTCGCCGGTCGGCATCGCGTTCGGGGCCGCGTGCCGGCCGGCGGGAATCGCGCTCAGCCTCGGTAGGCCGAGCGTGGGCTTCGGTTGCCGACGAGCAGACCGGTCGGGTCCACGGTCTCCTTCACGGCAGCCAGACGATCGAGCGAGGCCTTCGGGTAGGCGCGCTCGAGCGTGTCGCCCGGCATGAGGAACGACGCGAACGCGCGTTCCTCGGCCTGGGCGCTCAGGGGTGAGGCGTCGACGAGCCCCCGCTCGTCACCGCCCTCCCAGAGTGCGTAGACGAGGACGCCGCCGTCGACGGTCCCGGCGATGCCGTCGTCGCTCCCGTCGAGGTGCGCGACGGCACCGCCGAGGATGCGTACCTGGGCGAAGCTCGCCGCAGAGCCGTTCGTCGGTGAAGCGATGGTGATCATCGCGTCGATCAGCCCTGGTGTGAGCTTCTCCGCGAATCCGGCCCACCCGCGGCTGGCGCTCGGTTCGACCGGCTCTGCCGAGATCGCCGCGAGTCGGCCGATCGGGAACGGCGCGACGGTGTCGAGCATGGGCGTGCCGAGCGCTCTGAGCGGGGCGATCAGCGCGTCCGCCTCGTCGGCCGGGCCGGTGAGCACCAGGTCGACCGTCGTGACCAGGCGGCCACGGAGCGGCGGCGGCACGACCTCGATGTCGGGCATCCGCACGACCGTGGCGAAGAGCGAGAGTTCGGGTCCGCTCGATGCGCCGATCTCCGCGACGGTCGTCAGGACCTGTCGCGCGAGGGCGCCGTCGAACACGAGCTTGCCACCCGTCAGCACCGGTGCCACCGGCAGGTCGATGTCGATGGAGACGACGACACCGAGGTCGATGCCGGCACCCCGCAGTGCCCAGAGCAGCTCCGGCTGGTGCTCCGCCTCGATGTGACGGAACTCCCCGCTCGCGTCGACCAGGTCGACCGAGCGGATGGAGTGCGCGGCGATGCCGTCGCGCCGGCTGAACCACGAGTGCCCGCCGGTGAGGAGGTAGCCGGCGACACTCACGTTCGGGTTGCTGCCGGCGAGGGCGATGAGTCCCGTCCCGTCGAGCGCTGGCAGCAGTTCACCCCAGGTGATGCCGGCGCCCACGGTGGCCGTGCGTGTGGTCGGGTCGACGCCGATGGTCGTGAATGCGCTCATCCGCAGCAGGATGCAACCGGTGAGGGGGTTGCTCGCGCCGTGTCCGGCGGCCTGGACGGTGACCTGCAGACCGGCGGACGCGGCGAAGCGTACGGCCGTCATCACCTCCTCGACGTCGCGCGGCACGACGACCGCTGCCGGCTGCTGGTCCACCGCTCGGTTCCACGCGAGGCGTGCGACGTCCCAGTCCTCGTCCCCAGGCAGCGAGACCGCGCCGGGCAGGGCGGCCTGGAGCTCGCCGAGCGTCGTCGGGTAGGTGGTCGGATCATGGGTGGCTGAGCTCATGAGGTTCCTCTCGGGTGGGTGGTGGTCACATCGTCGTGATCCGGGTGGCCGCTCAGCGTTCGGGTTCGCCGACCGACCACCCGGGGTCGGGTGGCGCAGGGTGCACACAGGCACGGATGGGGCGAGCTCGGGGTCTGGGAGGCTCGGGGGATCTAGCGCTTTGCCGCGAACGGGCCGGAGAGCTTGGCCCATTGGAGCAACATGATGGTCTTCGCATCGATGATGTCGTCGCCGATGCGCGCGATGGCGTCGTCGATGTCGAGTTCGAGGAGTTCGATCTCCTCGCCCTCCTCGGCGAGCCCACCCCAGTCGCCCTGGCGGGCGGCTGGGTCGTAGACGGCGGCGTAGAAATGGAGACGTTCGGTGACGGAGCCGGGGCTCATGAAGGCGTCGAACACGTGCTCGAGCGCATCGACCGCGTAACCGGTCTCCTCGAGGGCCTCGCGCGCGACGGCGGTCTCGGGGTCATCGTCGTCGAGGAGGCCTGCGGCCGTCTCGATGAGGTCACCCGTCGGGTGGCCGTTGACGTCGGCGGGATACCGGAACTGCCTCGTGAGCAGGACTTTCCGGGTGCTGGGGTGGTACAGCAGAATGGTGGCGCCGTTGCCGCGATCGTAGGTCTCGCGCTGCTGCGTGGACTAGGAACCGTCGCGGGTCTGCACGTTCAAGGTGGTGCGTCGCAGCACGTGCCAGGGGGAGGCGATGAGTTCGACCTCGTGGACCTCGACCCCGGGATTGCCGCTGAGGTCGAGGCCCGTGCGATGCAGACCCGTACGCCCGCGGGCGTCTGGGATGTCGGCCCCGGGCTGGAGTGCCCGGGTCGTGGGGGTTTCGACCATGCCCAGAGTTTAGGGCGGTCCACCCACTCGCGGTAGCGGGATATCCCGCCCACCGGCTCCGGGTGAGCCCCGCCGTCCAGCCAATACGAACCAGTCTTCGGTTTTCGCGCATTCTGCAACATACTGGTCTGAGACAGCGGCCGAGATCCTTCCGGATCCCCTCGAAAGGCACTCGATGACGAGCAGCAGCACCAGTCACACCACCACGCCGAGGACGGTCGAATGGATCGTGACGACCCAGGACGCTCCGTGGCGGCCTCAGGAACCGATGCTGTTCAGCGCGATGGATGGCATGCCGAACGTGATCGTGGACGTCATGACGCCGAAGCAGACCGTCGACGGTATCGGCGGCTGCTTCAACGAACTCGGGTGGGCCGCCCTTGGGCTGCTGTCCGACAACGACCGCGAGGCCATCCTGTCCGACCTCTTCACCCCGGGCGAAGGTCTCAACCTGTCGCTCTGCCGGATGCCCGTCGGGGCGAACGACTTCTCCACCGACTGGTACTCCTATGACGAGGTCGACGGCGATTTCGAACTCGAGCACTTCTCGATCGACCACGACCGGGCGACCCTGGTGCCCTTCATCCAGGCGGCCCAGCGCTATCAGGGCGACCTGCGGCTGTGGGCGTCGCCCTGGAGTCCGCCGACGTGGATGAAGACCAACGGGCACTACGCCGCCGCCCGCCCGTGGGACGGCTCAGCCGTCGACAACGGGATCAGCGACGATCAGCTCGGGGAGGAGGGCACCGACATGTTCATCCTCGAGGACCGCTACCTGGAGACCTACGCCCGCTACTTCGCCCGTTTCGTAAAGGCTTACGGCGACGAGGGCATCCGCGTCGAGATGGTGATGCCGCAGAACGAGTTCAACTCGGCGCAGGTCTTCCCGAGCTGCGTGTGGACGGCGGAGGGCCTGGCCCGTTTCATCGCGGTGCTCGGTCCCGCGATGGACCGCCTCGGCGTGAAGGTCTTCCTCGGCACCCAGGAGCGCCCGCACGACGCGCAGGTCGAGACGGTGCTGAGCGACCCGGCCGCGGGTCCGTGGGTCCAGGGCGTCGGATTCCAATGGGCCGGCAAGGGTGCGATCGCGGCCGTGCATCACGCGCATCCGGATCTCGCGCTCTACCAGACCGAGCAGGAGTGCGGTGATGGGCGGAACGACTGGCGCTTCGCCCGCCACACCTGGGGGCTCATGCGCCACTTCTTCCTCAACGGGGCGCAGGCGTACACGTACTGGAACCTGGCGCTCACCGAGGGCGGCGTCAGCCGGTGGGGCTGGGCGCAGAACTCGCTCGTCGTCGTCGACCCGCACACGAACACCTTCCGGTACACCCACGAGTAACTACCTGATGCGACACCTGAACCACTTCCTCGAGCCCGGGGCCCAGCGTCTCGAGACGACGAGCTGGTCCGGTCACGAGAACCTGCTCGCGTTCCGCAACACCGACGGAGCGATCGTCCTCGTGATGCAGAACGATCTCGGCGAGCCGCTGACGGTGCAGATGGTCGTCGGCAGCGACGTCATCGCGCCGACCCTGCCCGCGGACTCGTTCACCACACTCGTCATCCGCGCGTGAGTCGCGCGTGAGTCGCGCCGGCTGGACATCTCGCGTCCTACCCGCGCGACGTCGGCGGCGGCCTCAGTGGGTCGGGATGATCACGAGGCGCTCGGTGCCGTCCGGCGGCAGGTTCCAGCCCTGTTCGACGTCGGCGAGGGGGATCGCCCTCGCCGCGATGTCGAGGCGTCCGCTTGACAGTTCCTCAGCGAGGCTCGGGAGCTCCGAGAGGATGTCGCGAGCACGGACCGAGCCCTGGCCGCTGCCCACGATGCGCAGGCCGGACGCGCGGAGCGCGGCTGACGGGATCGCCGCGGTCGACCCGGCCATCGAGCCGATCTCGATCCAATCGAGAGCTCGAGCAGCGTCGGCGCGCTGCGTGACGACCGCCGTCATCGCCGCAGCGGTCGGGGCTCCCCAGAGGTAGTCGAGGACGACGTCGACGTCTGCCGTGACGCCGAGTCGCGCCGCGGTCGCCGAGGCGTCGTTGTCCAGCAGGACCGTGTCCGTCACGCCGAGCGCGGCGAGTTCCGACAGTCGCTCTGCGTTTCGGCCGGCGCCGATGATGCGGCTCGCGCCGAGTTGCGCGGCGATCTGGATCGCGAGGCGGCCTGCGCTCCCGGTTGCGCCGAGGATCAGGACGCTCTGGCCGGGGCTGAAGGAGATGCGCTTCCTGAGGGCGATCCACGAGGACATCGCCGGGTTCATTCCGGCGGCGATCGCGATCGGGTCGCTGCCTTCGGGGAGGACGAGGCTGTGGCGCGGATCGATCGCGACCTGCTCGGCCATCGCGCCGTGGGTCGTGTCGTCGAGCACGAAGTATCGCAAGCAGTCTTCCGGATCGCGACCAACGCCGTCGACGCCGGGTGTGAGGGGGAGTTCGTCGGTGCTCGTGTAGTGCGAGCCGTCGGCCTGCGAGCGGACGCGGTGATGGAGGCCCGAGGCGAGGACGTCGATGACGATCTCGCCCGGACCGGCGATCGGGGCCGCGACCTCCGCGTACTGCGGGGCCTGACCGAATCGGGTGACGAGTGCTGCATGCATTGTGAGCTCCTTATTTGATTTGTATTACCAAGTAAATGTAGTTGGTAACCCCAACTAAGGCAAGCTATGCTGCATCACATGGACGGACGGCGAGATGAAGCGACAGCAGCATCCGACGACCTCGTCGACGCGCTTGTGCAGACGTCCTTCATCACGACAGGCGTCCTGAGCGCTGTTGGAGCGAAGCACGACCTCTCCCTCACCCAGATGCGTGTGCTCGGGATACTGCGCGACCGACGCCTCACGATGACGGCGCTCGCCGTGTACCTCGGACTCGACAAGTCGACGCTTACCGGGCTCGTCTCCCGCGCAGAGAAACGCGGCCTCGTCGAGCGGGCGCCGAGCGAGCGGGACCGTCGATCGGTCGAGGTCTTCCTCAGCGCTGAGGGGCTCGCTCAGGCCGCCGCGGCGACCGCCGAGGTCGCCGACGCGCTCGAACCGGTGCTGGGCGGCGTGACCGGACCGGACCGGATCCGGTTGCAGAGCCTGCTGGTGGGCCTGCTCACGGCACAGCCCTCACCGTCCACAGCAGGATCGTGACCCGCACGGGCTTGTGTCGCCCGCACCGAGCGGCCTAACCTCTGGCGTGTACCGGCACCAGCGGCGGAGGTCTCATGGGCAAGCTCATCTATTCGGCGATCACCTCGCTCGACGGCTATCTGGCGGATGAGGAAGGGCGCTTCGACTGGAGCATGCCAGACCGCGAGGTCCACGCCTCCGTCAACGAACTGCAGCGGACCGTCGGCACCTACCTCTTCGGCCGCCGGATGTACGAGGTGATGAGTTTCTGGGAGACCGCCGACGAACTGACCGACGAGCCACCGGAGATCGCAGACTTCGCGGCGCAATGGCTCGACGCCGACAAGATCGTCTACTCGACGACGCTCGACGCGGTGTCGACGGCGCGGACGCGGCTCGAGCGATCCTTCGATCCCGAGGCCGTGCGGCGTCTGAAGGTCGAGTTGGAGCGCGACCTGAGCGTCGGCGGCCCGCACCTCGCGGCCGAGGCGATGGCGGCGGGCCTCGTCGACGAAGTCCAGCTGTTCATCTCGCCGGTGACCGTCGGCGGAGGGCTGCGTGCGTTGCCCTCCAACCTGCGGCGACGCTTCGAGCTGCTCGACGAGCGTCGCTTCGCTGCCGGTGTCGTCCATCTCCGCTATGCCGTCAGCGGCTGAGCCCCCGCCGCTTCCTGTTCGCAACTCCTGCTCGACCGATCGCGTCGCGCCTGCCCCACGCGCATAACTCCTGCCGGCCCGCTCCCAGAGGCCCCGACCCTCCGTCCTGGGCTGGTGTGGAGGCCGGACGGCAGGAGTTGTGGACGGCTGGCGGCGGAAGGGGAAGCAGGCCGCAGGAGTTGTGGACGGCTAGAGGGCTTCCAGGATGATCGCGGAACCCTGGCCGCCACCGCCGCAGATGCCCGCGGCGCCGATCGAACCCGGCCCTGCGGCGGCGAGACGACGCGCAAGATGGCCGACGATGCGGGTGCCGGAGGCGCCGATCGGGTGGCCGAGTGCGATCGCGCCGCCGTTCGCGTTGACGATGCCTGCGTCGACACCGAGCTCGTTCGTCGAGTGCACCGCCACAGCCGCGAACGCCTCGTTGATCTCGATGGCGGCCAGATCGGCGGTGCCGTGAGACGTCTTGGCGAGGGCTGCGACGATCGCGTTCGACGGCTGCGCGTGCAGGCTCACATCGGGTCCGGCGACGAATGCATGGGCGACGACCCGAGCGATCGGCGTCAGGCCTCGGGCCGCGGCGGCCTCCTCGCTCATGAGGACCACGGCGGCAGCGCCATCGGTGATCTGCGAGGAGTTCCCGGCGGTGATGGTGCCCTCCGCGCCGAACGCGGCACGCAGGCCGGCGAGCGATTCAGTGGTCGTGTCAGCGCGGAGCCCGTCATCGGTGCTGACGATCGTCGGGCCCTTGCGGCCGGGGACGGCGAAGGGTTCGATCTCCTCGGCCTGGATGGCCGCCGCCGCGGCGAGTCGCTGGTGCGATCCGGCGGCCCAGGCGTCCTGCTCCGGGCGTGCGATGCCGAGTGAGCCGTTGCGCTCCTCGGCGGACGACCCCATGGAGCGGTGCTCGAAGGCGTCGGTCAGGCCGTCGTGATCGAGGGTGTCGATGAGCTCCAGTGCGCCGTAGCGCTTTCCGGCGCGCGATCCCGACCAGGCGTGCGGGGCCAGACTCATGGACTCCTGTCCGAGCGCGACGACGACGTCGACCTCACCGGCGTCGATCAGCCGCGTGCCCGAGACGATGGCCTCCATGCCCGACAGGCAGACCGCGTTGATGGTGATCGCCGGTACGGTGAACGGGATGTCGGCACCGATCGCGGACTGTCGTGCGGGGTTCTGTCCCGCGGCACCCTGGAGCACCTGGCCGGCGATGACCTGCTGCACGTCGGTTGCGTCGACACCCGCGCGTGACAGGGCGGCGCGGATGGCGTGCGCACCGAGCTCCGTCGCGGGGACGGCGGCGAACTGTCCGTTGAACTTCACGAACGGGGTGCGGGCGTACCCGACGATGACGGTGCTCATGCTCGTGCCTCCTGAGGCGTGGTCGGGGCGCTCGGCACGCCGCCGGTTGTGGTCGGATCGAGTTCGACGGTGAACTCCGCCCCGGTCAGGGTGCGTAGCTCGGCGACGGTCTGGTCGGGGGCGGACGCTCGCAGGACGAGCGCTCCCTCGACGATATCGAACACGGCACGGTCGCTGATGATCCGGTGGACGACGCCGATGCCCGTGAGCGGGAGATCGCACTGGGCGACGATCTTCGGGCTGCCGTCCTTCGCGACGTGTTCGGTGACGACGATGACGCGCGGGGTGCCGGCGACGAGGTCCATCGCGCCGCCCATGCCCTTCACGAGCTTGCCGGGGATGGTCCAGTTCGCGAGGTCGCCGGCGCCCGACACCTGCAGGGCGCCGAGGATCGCGACCTGGACGTGGCCGCCGCGGATCATGGCGAACGATGTCGCCGAATCGAAGTACGAGCCGCCGTCGAGCAGCGTGACCGTCTGCTTGCCGGCGTTGATGAGGTCGGCGTCCTCCTCGCCCTCGATCGGGAACGGGCCCATGCCGAGCAGCCCGTTCTCGCTCTGCAGGGTGACGTGTACGCCCGCCGGAAGGTGGTTGGCCACGAGCGTGGGGATTCCGATGCCGAGGTTCACGTATTCGCCGTCGCGCAGTTCGGCCGCAGCGATCGCAGCCATCTCGTCTCTCGTCCACATGGTGATCAGACCCCTGCCTGTGCTGCAGCCGGACGCACGGTCCGCTGCTCGATGTCCTTCACCCGTGGCGTCGAGGTGATGAGGCGTTGGATGTAGATGCCGGGCGTGACGATGGTGTTCGGATCGAGGTAGCCGTCCTCGAGGATGTCCTCCGCCTCGGCGATCGTGAGGCGACCGGCAGTCGCGACGATCGGGTTGAAGTTCCGCGCAGTGTGGCGGTAGACGAGGTTGCCCTCGCGGTCGGCGCGGGAGGCGTGTACGAGGGCGATGTCGGCGATGATGCCGCGCTCGAGGACGTAGGTCTCGCCGTCGAAGACCTCGGTGGGCTTGCCGTCGGCGACGGGGGTGCCGACGCCCGTCTTCGTGTAGAAGCCGGCGATGCCGGCGCCGCCAGCACGGAGTCGTTCGGCGAGCGTGCCCTGTGGCGTGAACTCGACCTCCAGCTCGCCGTCCAGGAACTGCTGCGCGAAGAGCCTGTTCTCGCCGACGTAGGAGGCGACGACCTTCCGGACCTGCCGGTTCTCCAGCAGGATGCCGAGGCCTTTGCCGTCGACGCCCATGTTGTTGGAGACGATCGTGAGATCGGTGGCTCCCGTGTCGCGCAGCGCCTCGATGAGGTCGGTCGGGTTGCCGCTCAGGCCGAAACCTCCGACGGCAATGGTGGCGCCGTCGTGGACGACC
Source organism: Plantibacter sp. RU18 (assembly GCF_050613355.1). Lineage (NCBI taxonomy): Bacteria > Bacillati > Actinomycetota > Actinomycetes > Micrococcales > Microbacteriaceae > Plantibacter > Plantibacter sp. RU18. The sequence continues at coordinate 4,397,752 of NZ_CP159618.1, read as the reverse complement.
CCCCGCAGCGCTTCAGCTGCGCTCGACCAGCGTTTCGTCATGTCACTCCTTCGTGGACGTCTGCTCGCTCCGGTGTTCACATCGTGGATGGAGGATCGAGCTCTCATCTCAGTAAGTCACGGCCAGGCGGCGCAGTCAAAGGACCGGTCGCTCGACTGGGCGATCCGACTCATGAGGTGGGCTCCACCGCAGCGTATGCTCACAATATGGACAACCCGAGGAGAGATCATGGCTGATCCGGTGCGTGGGGCGCAGGTCGTCTCGCGGGTCAGTCGCATCCTGAAGGTCGTGTCGGAGCACCCGGGTGGGGCGTCCTCCTCCGCCGTCGCGTCGGCCACCGGACTCACTCGTCCGACGGCACACCGGTTGCTCGCGTCGCTCGCCGCGGAGGGCTTCCTCGACCACGATGCGAAGCAAGCCCGCTGGCACCTCGGGCCTGAGCTGTTCCTGCTCGGGTCGCTCGCTGCCGAACGCTACGACATCGCTGCTCTCGCGAGGGAGAGCGTGCGGATCCTGGCGCACGAGACAGGTGAGAGCGCCTTCCTGTCGGTGCGCCGTGGCTTCGAGACCGTGTGTCTGCTGCGGGAGGAGGGAAGCTTCCCGGTGCGCTCCTTCGTGTTGTCGGAAGGCGTGCGCTTCCCGCTGGGCGTCGCGTCCGCCGGGCTGGCCATCCTCGCGTTCTCGACCGATCAGGAGGTCGACGACTATCTCGCCCGCGCGGACCTCGTCGAACGGTGGGGTGCAGCGCATGCGCCTGAACCGGTGCGTGAACGGATCCGGGAGACTCGCGAGCGCGGCTACGCCGTGAACCCGGCGTTGATCCTCGAGGGCAGCTGGGGGATGGGGGCTGCGGTGTTCGACGGCGCCGGCAACCCGGCGTGGGCGCTGAGTCTCACCGGTATCGAGTCCCGTTTCCGGCCCGAGCGTCAGGGGTTCCTCGGCGGGATCCTCCTCGAACAGGCGCACGAGCTCTCGAAGCGGCTGCGCTGAGGCGAGCTGCGCTGAGGCGAGCGGCGGTCCTAGCCGGCAGGGACGAGTTCACGCCGACGCATCAGGGACAGCGACATCGCAGCACCCGCGGCGGCGACGAGCACGAGCCACAAGAGGCCGTCGACGTCGGCGCCGTCGGCGGTGACAGACGGGGCGAGCGAGATCGGAGCGAGGTCGACCAACCAGCGCGGGAAGCCGAACAACGGCCCGAACAGGCCGACCACGGTACCGAGCAGTACGAGCGCCCAGCCGAGCGGGACGGTCAGCCGCGGAGCGAGCACGAACACGAGCGCGGTCAGCACGAGGAAGACCGATGCTGCAGCGATCTGTCCCGCCCCGCTCACCAGCACGTCGCCCATGAGCGACCAGTCGCCGTCGGAGGACGCCAGGCCGAGCGCGGCACCGGCGACCGCCGACACCACCACTCCGACGACGCCCGCGAATCCGACGACGGCGTGTGATGCGAGCCAGCGCACACGCCCCACGGCTGCGGAGAGGACCGCCTCGGCCGTCCCGCTCGACTCCTCGTGGCGGGCGTGGCAGATCGTCTGGACGGCGCAGCAGGAGGCGAGAACACCGACCATGAGGAAGAAGATCGCGACCGCGCCCTGGGCGATGCTGCCCTCGGCGGTCAGTGCGTCGAGGATCGCCTGGACGGACGGCAATTTGGAGGCTGCGCCGGCGAGGACCCCGGCGAGCGAGGTGGCGAGGACGCCGGAGAGGAGCCCGCCGACGCACCAGCCGAGGATCGATCCGCGGGTGAGTCGCCAGACGAGGGCGGTCGGGCCGGCCGCCCAGGACCCGGCCGTCTCAGGTCCACGTCGCCCGGGCACGAGGCTCTCGCCGAGGTCGCGCGAGGCCTGTAGCGCGGCGGACACCCCGGCGAGGCCCAGCCCGAACATGAGGCAGAGCAGCAGCGGCCAGACGGCGTCGTCAGCGAAGGGCCGCGAGTTCTCGCCCCAGCCGAACGGCGACGTCCAGGTCGGCCAGGAGCTCTCGATCCGCTGCAGGTCGGTGCTCGGTGTCCCCAGCGCATTGCCGATGCCGGCCAGCAGGTAGCCGAGCAGGAGGAGCCACACAGCGAGCGAGTTGGCGCCGCGCGCCGTGCGCATGAGCTGGCCTGCGAGCAGTCCGACCCCGAGGAACGACACCCCGACGGCTCCGGCACCCAGGCCGGCGACGAGGGAGCCGGTGGTCGGCAGCCCCGACGCCATCAGCGCGAGCGCCGTCAGTGCCCCGAGCGCGAGGTTCGCAAGGAGCCCGTGCATGAGCGTCGCGAGGAGGGGGACGATGCGTCCGGCTGTGGTCGCCCCGACGAGTTCGGCGCGCCCGAGCTCCTCTTCAGCTCGCGTGTGGCGTACGGCGAGGAAGGTGCTCATGAATGCGGCGAGCATCGCGAGGAACGGGAAGATGAGGAACAGTGCGAACGCGCCGGCGCCCGCACCCGACGGCAGGCCGCGGAACAGCATGATGACCGGGTTGGCGCTGGCTGTGGCCAACAGGGCGACCCGGTCCTGCTCGGTGCCGTAGGAGTCGCTGACTCCGACGATCGTCGCGGCGGCGAGCAGTGCGGTGCCGATCACCCAGAGCGGCACCTGCCAGCGGTCTCGACGCGCGCGCTGGCGCAGGAGGACACCGAACCCGTTCACAGCGACGCCGGGGCCGCTGGGTGCTCCGTGGCTGGCGGGGTCGCAGGCGACGCCCGACCGATGTCGTCGCCGTAGTGCCGCAGGAAGAGCTCCTCGAGGGACGGCGGTTCGATGCGCAAGCCGGCGACGCCACGTCGGGCGAGCTCCGGCAGGATCGCGGCGATGCGTTCGCTGTCGATCGTGAACCGTGCGCGGCCGTCGGCGAACGCCACCTCGTGCGCGCCGGGGATGCCGTCGGCGGCCGCCGTCCCGGAGGCCTGGAAGGAGACGGCCGTGCGGGTGAGATGCCTGAGTTCGCCGAGCGTTCCGGAGTCGGCGATGCGACCGGCTCTGACGATGCTCACCCGGTCGCACAGCAGCTCGACCTCGGAGAGGATGTGACTGGAGAGCAGGACGGTCGCCCCGGCGGCGCGCACCCGGGCGACCTCCTCGCGGAACACCACCTCCATGAGCGGATCGAGGCCACTCGTCGGCTCGTCCAGGACGTACAGCTCGGCGGGCACCGCGAACGCGGCGATCAACGCGACCTTCTGCCGGTTGCCCTTCGAGTACGCCCGGCCCCTGGTGCGCGGGTCGAACTGGAACGCCTCGATGAGTCGCTGGCGGCGCTCCCGGTAGTCGGGGTCGTGTCTGCTTGCGCCGCGGAGCCGGCTCAGCACGTCGATGGTCTCGCCGCCGGTGAGGTTCGGCCAGATGCTGACGTCGCCCGGCACGGCCGCGATGCGCCGGTGCAGGTGGACGGCGTCGCGCCAGGGATCCTGGTCGAACACCGAGACCTCGCCGGCGGTCGCTCGCGCGAGTCCGAGCAGCACGCGGATCGTCGTGGACTTGCCCGCCCCGTTCGGGCCGAGGAAGCCGTGCACCTCGCCGGCGTCGACACGCAGGTCGAGGCCGTCGAGGGCGTGGACGCGTCCGTACCGTTTCACGAGACCGCTGGTGCTGATGATGCCGCTCATGGCGCTGACTGTACGCCGCGTCGACAGCGTCCGAAAGGGCCTGCCGACGGGTGACGGGTCGCGCCGGCCCGGGGTTCAGAAGGCGGGTCTGTCCGACATCGAGACGATGACCGGTGCGCCGACGGCGAGCAGTGCGCAGACCGTCGCGGCGATCCAGACCCAGCCCGGCGTCCGTCGTCGGATCACGACGAGCAGGTGCACCACGAGCGCGGCGACGGCGACGGCGGCCCCCACCGTTCCGGCGATCGCCGGGCCGAACAGAGCGACGTGCTCGGTCGCCATACCGCCCTCGCCCGGAGGCAGGAAGTAGGTCATGGTGATCTGGTCGGCGACGGTCGCGAGACCGACCACTGCGACCACGAGCAGGAGGGAGGCGAGGACGACGCGGAGCGGTTGGGACATGCACCCATTGTGCGACAGACGCGCCGTGTCGGGTGTGATGCGGGCGTGAGGCGTGAGGCGTGAGGCGTGAGGCGTGATGCGGGCGTCAGGCGTCAGGCGGCCGCGGCTTCGAGGGCGGCGCGGAACGCGACGATCGCGGGGCGACTGACTCCGGATTCGCGAGCCGAGGTGAAGATCGTGCGCTGCGGGGAGTCCGGCAGCTCGACGAGCCGGCAGCTCGCCTCCTCGCCGGCCCACTGCAGGTCGGGGATGAGCGCGACCGCGTTGCCCGATTCGATGAGTCGGATCTGCGCCTGCAGGTCAGCCGTCTGGTATCGGACGTCCGGTTCGAAGCCCGCGCGGCGGCAGAGCTGCTCGGCGAAGTGCCGGGAGGCGGCTCCGTGCGGTTCCATCACCCAGGGCAGCTCGGCGGCGTCCTCGATGCGGTGCACCGGACGGATCTGGTTCGCGGTCGGCGGGCAGGCGAGCCGGATCGGGTCGGTCGCGAGTTGCCGACGGTCCAGCCCGGGGTGCCTGGGGGCCGCGTGGGCCGGGTACTGTTCCGCCACGACGACGTCGAAGTCGCGCGCCCACGTCTCGGCGAGGGCCGTCTCCGGTTCGTGCTGCACCATCTCGACACGTACGTCGGGGTGGTCGCGTCGCATCGCGCTGAGGGCTGCCGGCATGAGTGCGAGCGCGGCGGACTGGAACACGGCGACACGGATGGTGCCCGACACGGTCGTGAGGGAGGCGCCGAGGTCGGCCTCCGCACGTTCCAGGGTGTCGAGGATCGTCTCCGTGTGGCCGACGAGGATCTCGGCCTGCGGGGTGAGCTGCACGCGGCGACCGACCTTCCGCAGCAGCTCCACGCCGGTCTCCTGCTCGAGCACGGAGAGTTGCTGCGACACGGACGACGGGCTGAAGTTGAGTGCGGTGGCGACTTCGGCGATGGTGCCGCGGATGCGCAGCTCGCGCAGCAGGCGCAGGCGCCGGACGTCCAGCATGATGCACTCCAATCCATCGGCTGAGCCGATGTGTATCCATCGAAAACCTTCGCTGTATCTTATGCGTCACGGACCTGATACTGGCAACATGACCGACACCCTCCACCCGACGCAGCAGCTCGACCGCGACGCCCTCGCCACCGAGGCCGTCGCCCTCGTCCGCCGCTGGCTCACGACGGCCTCGACCATCCCCGCCGACGCCTCGGCCCAGCAGCTCGCCGGCGTGCTGAAGGACCCGACCGGCCTCGAGTTCACGGTCGGCTTCGTCGACGGAGTGGTCCGGCCGGAAGACCTCCGTGTCGCCGCGCGCACGCTCCAGGCCATCGCGCCCAAGGTCCCGGGGTTCCTGCCGTGGTACCTCAAGGCGGCCGTCCGCTGCGGCGGCTTCTTCGCGCCCATCCTCCCGGGCATCGTGATCCCGATCTCCCGCAAGGTACTGCGCAACATGGTCGGCCACCTCGTCGTCGACGCGACCGACCAGAAGCTCGGCCCGGCGATCGCGAAGATCAAGACCCCCGGCACCCGTCTGAACGTCAACCTGCTCGGTGAGGCCGTCCTCGGCACCTCCGAAGCGGGCCGACGTCTTGAGGGCACCCACAAGCTGCTCGCCCGACCCGACGTCGACTACGTGTCGATCAAGGTGTCCTCCACCGTCAGCCCCCACTCGGTGTGGGCGTTCGACGAAGCGGTCGAGCACGTCGTCACGAGCCTCACCCCCTCTTCGAGCGTGCCGCGAAGTCCTCACCGTCGAAGTTCATCAACCTCGACATGGAGGAGTACAAGGACCTCGACCTCACCATCGCGGTCTTCACCAAGCTCCTCGACCTCCCGCAGTTCCACGACCTCGAGGCCGGAATCGTCCTGCAGGCCTACCTGCCCGACGCCCTGTCGGCGATGATCCGTCTCCAGGAGTGGTCTGCGGGTCGCCGCGACGCAGGCGGTGCCGGCGTCAAGGTCCGCATCGTCAAGGGCGCCAACCTTCCCATGGAGCAGGTCGAGGCATCGCTCCACGATTGGCCGCTCGCCACCTGGTCCACCAAGCAGGACTCGGACACCAACTACAAGCGCGTCGTCGAGTACGCACTGCACCCCGACCGCATCGACAACGTGCGCATCGGTGTCGCGGGTCACAACCTCTTCGACATCGCGTTCGCGTGGCTGCTCGCGAAGCAGCGCGGCGTCGAGCGCGGTGTCGAGTTCGAGATGCTCCTCGGCATGGCGCAGGGTCAGGCCGAAGCGGTCAAGCGTGATGTCGGTGAGCTGCTCCTCTACACACCCGTCGTGCACCCGCAGGAGTTCGACGTCGCCATCGCCTACCTCATCCGTCGCCTCGAGGAGGGCGCGAGCCAGGACAACTTCATGTCCGCCGTGTTCGAGCTGAGTGAGAACGAGACCCTCTTCGCGCGTGAAGAGCAGCGGTTCCTCGCCTCGCTCGCCGAACTCGACGACACCGTCCCGCCCGCGAACCGCCAGCAGGACCGCTCGAAGCCCGCTCCCGCCTCGCCCGTGGACGCCTTCGAGAACACCCCGGACACCGACCCGTCGCTCCCGGCCAACCGAGTGTGGGGTCGCGACATCCTCACCCGCGTGACCGACTCGACGCTCGGCGACGACACCGTCGCGGCCTCGATCGTCGACAGCACCGAGTCGCTCGATGCCGTCATCGACGGGGCGACCACTGCGGGCGCATCGTGGGGGTCGCTCACGGGAGCCGAGCGCGCGGTCATCCTCCACCGAGCCGGTGACGTCCTGGAGCAGCACCGCGCGAAGCTCATGGAGGTCATGGCCTCGGAGACCGGCAAGACACTCGACCAGTCCGACCCCGAGGTGTCCGAAGCGATCGACTTCGCCCACTTCTACGCTGAACGAGCTCGAGCGCTGGACACGATGGACGGCGCGACGTTCACCCCCGCGAAGCTCACCGTGGTCACCCCGCCATGGAACTTCCCCGTCGCCATTCCGGCCGGCTCGACCCTGGCGGCGCTCGCCGCCGGTTCGCCCGTCATCATCAAGCCGGCTCGGCAGGCTCGCCGCAGCGGTGCCGTCATGGTCGAGGCGCTCTGGGAGGCCGGCGTCCCGCGCGAGGCCCTCCGCTTCGTGCAGCTGGCCGACAACTCACTGGGTGAGCGTCTCATCTCACACCCCTCGGTCGAGCGCGTCATCCTGACCGGTGGATACGAGACGGCCGAGCTGTTCCGCTCCTTCCGCCCGGAGTTGCCGCTGCTGGCCGAGACCTCGGGCAAGAACGCGATCATCGTCACGCCGAGCGCGGATCTCGACCTCGCGGTGAAGGACGTCGTCGCCTCGGCGTTCGGCCACGCCGGCCAGAAGTGCTCCGCCGCGTCGCTCGTGATCCTCGTCGGTTCGGTCGCCTCGTCGCGTCGCTTCCGTCATCAGCTCATCGACGCCGTCGGTTCGTTGAAGGTCGGCTACCCGGTCGACCCGACCACGCAGATGGGTCCGATCATCGAACCGGCGAAGGGCAAGCTGCTCGGTGGGCTCACCAAGCTCGCCGCCGGTGAGTCGTGGCTCGTCGAGCCGAAGCAGCTCGACGAGACCGGCCGACTGTGGAGCCCCGGCGTGCGCGCAGGCGTCGCCCGCGGGTCCGAGTACCACCTCACGGAGTACTTCGGCCCGATCCTCGGCATCATGACGGCCGAGACCCTCGAGGAGGCCATCGCGATCCAGAATGAGATCGACTACGGCCTGACCGCTGGGCTCCACTCACTGAACCCGGCCGAGCTCGGTGTCTGGCTCGATGGCATCCAGGCCGGCAACCTGTACGTGAACCGCGGTATCACCGGCGCGATCGTGCAGCGTCAGCCGTTCGGTGGTTGGAAGAAGTCGGCCGTCGGAGCCGGAACCAAGGCCGGTGGGCCGAACTACCTCATCGGTCTCGGCTCCTGGACGAGCGCCGAGAGCAAGGCGGAGCGGACGGTCGGACGGTCGGCCGAAAGGCGCGGTCCAAAGCCTGCCGTCGCCACGCTGCTGCGTGCGGCTGATGCGGTCCTTCCTGCGGACGAGTTCGCCTTCGTGCGTCGTGCGGTCGCGAGCGACGCCGTCGCGTGGGCCGAGGAGTTCGGCGTCGCGAAGGACGTCTCGCAGTTGACGGCCGAGCGGAACGTGTTCCGCTATGTGCCGCGCGAGGTGCACGTGCGTCTGGTCGACGGTGGTTCGGTCGCCGAGCTCGTGCGCGTCGTCGCCGCGGGTGCAGCGGCCGGCGCAGTCGTACACGTGTCGTCCGCTGTCGCGCTGCCGCCGAAGCTCGTGCCGGCCGTCGAGGCGATCGCCGGTGCGGTCACGGTGGAGAGCGAGGACCGCTGGTACGTCACCGCGGCATCGCTCGTCGGCACGAAGGCCGGTGCGCGCGTCCGCATCGTCGGCGGCACGACCGAGGGTGTCGCGCACGCCACCTCGGGCAGTCCCGACGTCGCGATCTACGCGGGCACGGTCACCGAGGCCGGGCGTATCGAGATCCTGCCGTTCCTGCAGGAGCAGGCCGTCTCGATCACCGCCCACCGGTTCGGCACTCCGAACCACCTCTCGGACGACATCATCTGACCCACCCTCGCTGTCCCCCCGCTCCCTTCTCCGTTTCCTTTCCTTAACTCAGGAACGCCCCGGCGTGTCGTCATGACACGCCGGGGCGTTCTGCGCGACGCGCCGGGCGCGTCCTGAGTGAGGAAAGAGGATCGAGCCCCGGTGGGTCAACGAGTGTTGTTCATACAATGTGATATTTACTTTGTCGGACGGCTGAAATACCATATGCGCATCGGTGCAGGCGCTTGACGTCTGGATCGATCGGCACATGAGTGGCCGGTCGCGCTCACAGACGAGAGGAAATCCAATGAAGGTCCGTGGATATGTAGCAGCAGCGGCGGTGTCGGCCTTGCTCGCCGGGGGGATCGCTGTTCTCGCTCCGGGCGCTGGCGCGAGTGCAACGCCACTCAACTCCGGGGCGATGTCTGATGAAGGATTCGCGATTCGAGGGGCCGATAACGCTGTCCGCTCGATCATTCCTGATGAGGAAAACACTTCTTCCGTCAGCGGGACAAGTGCATCGGTGTCCATGGAATCAACGGACCGGATCATCCTCAGCGCGGATGCGCGCGTTTTCCTGCTCCAGGATCAGGACGGTGGCGTCTTGCTGAGTTCAGCGAATCCGACCCTGGAGCAGGGGGCGGAGACCGTGCCCGCCAAGTTCGTCGTTGAGGATGGACACCTCATCGTCACTCCCGTTGAGCACTCACCGAATCTTGCGCGCGCAGCGTGCGCATCGTCGTTCTGGGGCAACCTGATCTTCAATATCGGGATGGCCGGTGTCTGCGCGATGCTTGGTATCGCGACGGCTGGTCCGGGAGGAGTCGCCTGCACAATGGCAGTCATTGGCGCGAATTTGGGCATTGACTGGGATCGGCCCTGCTAGGAGGCGATGATGTGTCGATTCAGAACGTTGCTTTCGGGGCGGGTTGACTGGAATCCGCGACAAGTCGGCCGGCTCGTCCGTCTGCTCTGGAGTCTCACCGTACTCGGCACGCTCGTCGGATTTCTGGTGCAAGCGTTGGTCGGTGCTCGTGACTGGTCGGGTGTCTCGACTGACATGATTCCTGTGTTTCTCGGAGCCACGCTCGGGTATGGGCTGCTCTGGCTCGGGAGTGTCATCGCAGTCAAGCGCCGCGAGTATCCACCTGAGTAGGAGGTCGTCTTCCCCAACTCAGGAACGCCCCGGCGTGTCGTCATGACACGCCGGGGCGTTCTGCGCGACGCGCCGGGCGCGTCCTGAGTGAGGGAAAGAGGATTGGGACGAGCGACGAGGACTAACGGAGGGTGCCGTGCACGGCGAACTCGTCGATGCGGGCGAGCTCGGAGTCGTCGAAGTCGAGACGGTGGATCGCCGCGTAATTGCCCTCGAGCTGCTCGACCGAGCTGGCGCCGATGATCGCCGAGGTGACGGTGTCGCGACGCAGCACCCACGACAGCGCGAGCTGCGCGAGTGACTGACCGCGCTCGTCGGCGATCGCCTGGAGACCACGGGCGCGCTCGAGGTAGGTGTCGGTGATCGAATCCTCGTTGAGGAAGTGACTCGTCGCTGCACGGGAATCGGACGGAACGGTGCCACCGAGGTAACGATCGGTCAGCATGCCCTGCGCGAGCGGGCTGAACACCACGGCGCCGAGACCGAGGTCGTCGAGGGTGTCGAGCAGGCCGTCCTCGACCTCGCGCGAGAACATCGAGTAGCGCGGCTGGTGGACGAGCAAGGGGACGCCGTACTCGCGGAGCGCCTTCGCCGCAGCGATGGTCTGCTCCGGCGAGTAGTTCGAGATGCCTGCGTACAGCGCCTTGCCGGACTGCACGGCAGTCGCGAGCGCGCCCATGGTCTCCTCGATCGGCGTCTCCGGGTCGGGACGGTGCGAGTAGAACACGTCGACGTATTCGACACCGATGCGCGAGAGGCTCTGGTCGAGCGACGACAGCATCGTCTTGCGCGAACCCCATTCGCCGTAGGGCCCCTGCCACATGTAGTAGCCGGCCTTCGAGGTGATGATGATCTCGTCGCGGTGCGCGGCGAGGTCCTCCGCGAAGATGCGGCCGAACGCGGTTTCGGCGGAACCAGCGGGCGGACCGTAGTTGTTCGCGAGGTCGAAGTGGGTGATCCCGAGGTCGAACGCGCGACGCACGATCGCCCGCTGGACCTCGATACTCCGGCCCTCGCCGAAATTGTGCCAGAGGCCGAGGGACAGTGCGGGAAGGCGGAGTCCGCTTCGTCCGACGCGCCGATAGGCCATGTCGTCGTAACGGGTTTCGGCTGCTTCGTAGGGCATGGTCTGCGCTTTCATCGTCGAATCGTCGTGGTGCCGGAGCAAGCGTACCGTGATCGTTCACGGCCACACCTGGCCGGGCGCTCGACTAGCGTGAAGCTCATGTCGTCAGCCACACCCTCATCCGATGCTGACCACGCACGCCGTCCTCGCTCGGGCTGCGGTGCCGCGATCCTCCGGGACGGACGCATCCTGCTGCTTGAACGACGCCGTGAACCAGAGGCGGGTTGTTGGGGCATCCCCGGCGGCAAGGTCGACTGGATGGAGCGCCTGGAGGACGCGGTCCGGAGGGAGGTGCACGAGGAGACCGGCCTGGGCCTGGGGGCGATCGAACTGCTCTGCGTCGTCGATCACTTCGAGGAGGCGCTGCAGCAGCACTGGATCTCACCCGTCTACCTCGCCGAAGCCTCTGAGGGGGAGCCTCGACTGGCCGAGCCTGAGAAGCACGCGGGGATCGGCTGGTTCCGGCTCGATGCACTGCCGGAGCAGGTGACTGTGTCGACGCTCGCCACGCTCGCCGCCATCCAGCGCCGCACCGCCGGGCAGCGGTGAGCGGCCTGCTCGTAGACTCAAGGCTGTGACTGCCGACCGACCGACTGCCGCCGCTCCCGAGTTCGTCTCCTTCGAGGCGGTCGAGCTGCCGGAGCGACGGGGCGCAGCCTGGTGGGGGTTCTTCGGCACCGTCGCGATCGTGGTCGGTGCGATGCTCGTGCCCGTCGCGCTCGTGAGTACCTGGGCGGACGCGCTCGTCAGCGACACGGACACCTTCGTCGCCACACTTGCACCGCTTGCCGCCGAGCCGGCCGTGCAGCAGTTTGTGAGTGAGCAGGCGCTCGCCGCCCTCGAGAGCCAGGTCGACCTCGACGCGGCGGCCGCCAGCCCCGCCGATCTCGCAGCGGCACTCGCCCTCCCTCCCGCGGTCACCGATGTCCTCGCCGCGCTCGGTGGCAGCACCGCCGATGCGCTGCGTGAGGTCCTGCGTCGGAACGTCGCCGAGTTCGCTGCGTCGCCGGCATTCGCGACGGCCTGGACCGAGTCGTTGCGGGTGACGCATCAACAGCTGGCCGCCGGCCTGGCCGGGACGGACGGGGCGGTGATCGACGTGTCTGCGGAACAGGGGCTCGGGATCCAGCTCGGGCCCATCGTGGCCGCCACGAGAACCTGGCTCGTCACCGCTGGGTTCGGGTTCGCCGCGCTCATCCCTGACGTCGATCGGGTCGTGGATGTCGTCCCGGCATCTGATGTCGCGCCGGTGCTCGGCGCGATCCGAGGCGTCGAGTCGGCGGCCGACTGGTCACCCTGGGTCGCGATCGGTCTCCTCGTGCTCGGCGTGCTGCTGCTCTGGCTCGGCCGACGGAATCCGAGCCGGACGGTCGCCGGAGCGGCCATCGGCGTCGTCCTGGCTGTCGGCCTGCTGCTGCTCCTGCTCGGCGCGGCGCGGCTCGCGTTCGTGCTCGCGGTCTCGGTCGCCGTGCCTGGTGGTGTCGGCGAGGTCGCCGCGGCGACGCTCCTGGATGCGCCAGTCGCTTCGGCCTGGTTGGTGTTCTGGATCGCGCTGATCGTCGTCGTGCTCGGGTTCGTGAGTGCGGCGCTGCGCGTGCCGGAGCGCATCGCTCGCGGGTTCCGTACCGCGCGACAGCCGATCGTCTGAGGAGGCGCAGAGCCCGACTCGAGGGCCTCGGGTCTGGACGCTCGCCGCACGGCGGCTGGCGAGTCGGCGGTGCGCCGGTGCCTCCACGAGGGCGTGCAGCAGCCAGGATGCGCCCAGGATCGCTCCGGTCCAGACGATGAGGATCGGTGCCCGGAGGGCGAGGGGGAGGTCTGCGACCGAGGCCGGGGTGATGAGCTTCGCCAGCAGGATGAGCACGAACACGTGCACGAGGTAGGTGCTGAACGACAGTCTCCCGAGGACGCGCGCGGTACGACTGCGCAGCCAGCCTGTCGAGCGGGGACTGGCGACGGCGAGTCCCCCGACGATGATGGCGCCGAAGGTGAGAGCGGCCCACGCGATGAGTCCAGCTGCTCCGCCACCGGCGACCCAGGCGGCGCGACGAGTGACCGGCACGGTGCGGGTGGCGAGGAAGATGCAGACCCCGAGGATGAAGCCGCACAGTACGCGGATGCCGGGTGCTGCCATCCCGTTCATCGCAGAGGGGGCCACAGCGGCCGACAGTGTGCTGATGGCGATCAGTCCGACCGCGAGGGCCGCGACGACGGGTGTGCTCCGTAATCGCCTGCGCAGCACGACCGCGATCGCCGGGAAGACCATGAACGCGAGCAGCTGTGCGGATAATGACCAGGCGGGTGGGTTCCACCACAGGGCGTCGCCGAACCAGACGCGAGTGAGCGTGAGCTCGGCCAGGAATCCCATCGGCGGGAAGGCGCCCTCCTCCGAAGCGATGCCGACGGCCGTGCCACCGATGAGCAGCGCCAGAAATGCCACGAGGACCGCGAGGTGGGCAGGGTACAGGCGCGCCAGGCGGTTTCGGAGATAGCGGCCGTAGCTGCGGAGGGTCCAGGTGCGGTCGAGGTAGGCCCGGGCGATGCTGTAGCCGCTCAGGATGAAGAAGAAGTCGACCGCGAGGCCCGTGTGCGCGAGCGGGGTGAGGAAGCCGAGTTCTGGGAGGACCGCGAGGAGCCAGTCTGCCGAGTGCGAGAACACGATCCACCAGGCGGCGAGGGCACGGGCGCCGGCGAATGCGGTGGAATCGGCGGCCGGTGCGACGCCGGGTGCCTCGGTTGTGCCGGGTCTCGCTCGTGACGACATGGGGCTCCTCGGGCTCGAGTCGACGGGGTACGGCGACATCTGATCTTATGATGCTTCTGTGCCTCATGTTTCTGTATCGTGTCGTCTGTGAACAACTCGTCGCACAGCACTCCGAGCGGCCGACGGAAGTCCGCTGCCACCCCGGAACCCACCGCGGAACCAAGCCCGGAGCCAAGCCCGCAGCCGGAGCCGCCCGTCACCGAGCCCGATCTCGACCCCGGTGCCGTCGAGCCGACACCTTCGTCGCCGGACGCCGCCCCGACGCACGGCGCGACGCCGGGGGAGCGCGTCCTCGAAGGCGTCGGCATCGACCCGAGCGGAGCCACGGTCAGCACCGTGGCAGCCTCGCGATGGTTCGCAGCGCTCCCGGCAGGGACCACCGTCGTGGTGCGGGGAGGAGACGTCATCGCCCTCGACGCGACCCTCCGGATCGATCGACGGATCGACATCAGAGGTGGCGGTGAGCTCCGCTTCGTCGGCGGCATCGCGGGAGCACCAGCACTGAAGCTGATCACCGACGGCACCACGGTGAGTGGTGTCCGGATCACCTACACCGGTGGGGCCGCGTCCACGTCGGGTGAACGCAATGTCGGGATCGACATCCACGCGAGCGACGTGGTGATCGACGGCGTCACCATCGACGGGTTCCAGAACGGCATCATCATTCGCCCGTCCGGTGAGTACGGCGGTGTCGTGGTCACGAACTGCCACGTGCTGGGCGTCACCGGCGCAGGTGGGGGAACGGGGTCCGACTCCTCGGCCGGCGAAGACCGCGGCGACGGCGTCACGATCTGGGGAGCACGCGCCACCATCGTCGGCAACATCATCGCCGCGGCTCCCGGGGCGGACGCCCGCATCGGCATCCACGCCGAGGGCCTCCCCGACTACGCCAGCGACCCCGGCCCGTGGGCGGACGCGATGATCACGATCAGCGGCAACGTCGTCACCGGGCCGTTCCGCCGCGGGGTGGCGCTCGAGGGCGTCAGCCATGCCGTGGTCTCGGCCAACACCGTCTCCGATGCGACATGGTGGGGCATCGGAGTCTTCGACACCCGCTCCGTCGCGATCATCGGTAACACTGTGCGCTGGACGAGGACGGCCGCCGAGACGCCCGGGTCCGCGTGGAAGCCGTCGCGTTGCCCCATCATGGTCTACCGCGACGCGCAGGCCATCACCGTCGAAGCGAACCTCATCGAGATCCGAGGGGACGCGGCGGCGGCCATCATGCTCTTCTCGGCACCACCGATCGGGTCGACGGCGCAGGTGGGTGCCACGGATGCCGTGATCTCCGACAACGTGGTCCGTCTCGCCGCCGGCACCTGCCCGATCGGGATAGCCATGGACCGCGCCATCCGTCCGATCGTGTCGGGGAACCGTCTCACGGTGAGCCTCGCTGCCGGCGTGGTCGGTGGCGTCCTGTCCTACCTCTGCGTCGATGCCATGGTGAGCGGCAACTCCGTGTCGGGCGCGGCGACCACCAGCGGCTACGGTGTGCACCACCAGGGCGCGTCATCGATCGTCGTCACCGGAAACCGTATCGACAGGATCCGCGTCGGGGTCGCGGTGATCAACTGCACCGAGGGCGCGACGATCGTCGCGAACACCGCTCGGGGCTGCGAGTACGGGCTCGACACCTACGGGACCACCGGCCGGTCCGTCGTCGAAGCCAACCGTTGGGAATCGACCGGTACCGCGCACGCCAACGCACAGCCGAACACGAGCTACCTCTCGACCCGTCACATGGGCCTCGCACGGCCGTTCGGCGGCGCGTCCGGAGACCTCCTCGTGGGAAACGGGCGGTTGTGGGTCAACGACCAGGGCACCTGGAGATCGGCCGCTCTCACCTGAAACGGCGGGCAGGCTCTCGGATCGAGAGCCTGCCCGCCGTCGCGGTGTCGCCGGTGTCAGCTGCGCGGAGCGTGCTCCGATTCGGTGTCGCTCGCATCGGCGTCGGCCGATGTCCGTGCTTGCTCCTCGCCGCCGCGGAACTGCGTGCGGTACAACTCGGCGTACGCGCCGTCGACCTCGAGCAGCGTCGCGTGCGAACCCTGCTCGACGATCCGGCCGTTCTCCATCACGAGGATGGTGTCGGCGTCGCGGATGGTCGACAGGCGGTGCGCGATCACGAACGAGGTGCGGTCGCTCCGGAGCGCGGCCATCGCGTGCTGCACGAGCAGTTCGGTCCGGGTGTCGACCGAGGAGGTCGCTTCGTCGAGGATCAGCAGCTTCGGCTTCGCGATGAACGCCCGCGCGATCGTGATGAGCTGACGTTCACCGGCTGAGACGCTCCCGCCGTCGGCATCGAGCACGGTGTCGTAGCCGTCCGGCAGCTGGCGGACGAAGCGGTCGACCATGGTGGCTTCAGCCGCCTGGACGACCTCCTCGTCCGTTGCGTCGAGTCGGCCGTAGCGGATGTTCTCGCGGATGGTTCCGTCGAACAGCCAGGCATCCTGCAGGACCATTCCGACCTGCGAGCGAAGCTCGGCGCGCGACAGCGACGTGATGTCGACGCCGTCGACGAGGATTCGGCCGCCGGTGAGCTCGTAGAACCGCATGACGAGGTTCACGAGCGTGGTCTTGCCGGCGCCGGTCGGGCCGACGATCGCGACCGTGTGGCCAGGCTGCGCCGAGAACGACAGCTCCTCGATGAGGGGCTTCGCGGCGTCGTAACTGAACGAGACGTTGTCGAACTCGATGTGGCCGTCGGTGTGCTCGGGCAGGTGGGCGGTCGCCGTCTCCGGGTCCTGCTCCTCCGCGTCGAGTAGTTCGAACGTGCGCTCGGCCGAGGCGACACCCGATTGCAGCTGGTTCGCCATGCCGGCGATCTGGCCGAGCGGCTGCGAGAACTCCCGCGAGTACTGGATGAACGCGGTGGCGTCTCCGAGGGTCATCTGGCCGGAGGCGACACGGATGCCACCGACGACGGCGATCAGCACGTACGACAGGTAGGACACGAACTGCATCGCCGGCATGATCATGCCGGAGACGAACTGCGCGCCGAACGCGGCCTTGTACAGCTTCTCGTTGCGCTCGTCGAACTCGGCGAGCATCTCCTTGTCGCGTCCGAACACACGCACGAGCTCGATGCCGGAGAAGGACTCCTCGATGTGACCGTTCAGCGAACCCGTGTTCTTCCACTGCGCGGTGAACAGCTTCTGCGATCGGGAGCCGATGACGCCGGCGATCACGGCGGACAACGGCAGGGCGATGAGGGCGATGAGGGCGAGCTGCCAGGAGACGATGAACATCATCGCCGTGATGCCGAGCACGGTGAGCGCCGACTGCACGAGCTGCGAGAACGCCTGTTGGAGCGCGGTCTGGATGTTGTCGACGTCGTTCGTGACGCGGGACATGAGGTCGCCGCGCTGGCGGGTGTCGAAGTAGCTGAGCGGCAGGCGGTTGAGCTTGCGCTCGATGTCCTGTCGGAGCTGGTAGACGACCCTCATCACGAGCCCGTTGAGGATGTACCCCTGTGCCCAGTTGAGGACGGAGGCGATGATGTACATCGCGAGCACGATGATGATGAGACGGCCGAGCAGCGTGAAGTCGATGCCCTGACCCGGCGTGATGTTCGACTTCTCGAGCATGTCGGCGTACTGGTCGTTGCCGGAGGCCCTCGCCTGGTCGACGACCTGGTCGAGTGTGGCACCGGCGGGCAGCTGCGACCCGATGACCCCGTTGAAGATCGCGTCCATCGCGAGCCCCAGGATCTTCGGGGCGATGACGGTGAGTACGACGGACAGCACGACGATCCCGATGACGAGACTCATCTTCACCTTCTCGGGTGCGAGCAGGCCGATGAGTCGCTTCGCGGAAGGCCAGAACTGCTCGGCCTTCTTCGAGGGGGTGCCGCCGAACATGTCGCCGTCGGCTTCGCTCGGAGTGAACTCCGGTTCGAGGAGGTCCTCCTCCGTCGCGTTCAGCTCGGGCGCCTGGGCGGTGTCGCCCTGCGCGGCCTTCGAGGAACGCTTGTCACGTGGTGAACGGGCCATCATCACGCCACCCCTTCCACAGCGAGCTGCGATTGGACGATCTCTCGATACGTCTCGTTGGATTCGAGGAGTTCGTCGTGGGTGCCGCGGCCGACGATGCCGCCGTCGTCCATGACGATGATGTGGTCCGCCTCGCGGATGGTCGCGATGCGCTGGGCCACGATGATGACGGTTGCGTCCGCGGTGCTGTCGCCGAGTGCCGCGCGGAGGCGTGCGTCGGTCGAGACGTCGAGGGCGGAGAAGGAGTCGTCGAAGAGGTACACGCGCGGCTTCGCGACGAGGGCACGGGCGATGCAGAGCCGCTGGCGCTGGCCGCCGGAGACGTTGGTGCCGCCCTGGGCCACGCCGTCGTTCAGCATCTTCGACTTCGCGCGGACGAAGTCCTCGGCCTGGGCGGTCTGCAGTGCGCTCCACAGTTCGTCGTCATCGGCGTCCGGGCGACCGAAGCGGAGGTTCGAGGCGATCGTGCCGGAGAACAGGTACGGTTTCTGCGGCACGAGGCCGACGACTCCGGCGATCTGCTGGCGGGTGAGCTGCGACACGGGCACACCGTCGATCGTGACGTGCCCCTGCTGCGGGTCGTACAGACGCGGGATGAGCGAGAGGAGCGTCGTCTTCCCGGAACCTGTCGAGCCGACGATCGCCGTCGTCTTGCCGGGCTCCGCGGTGAAGGTGATGTCCGACAGGACGGGGCGCTCGGCTCCCGGGTACCCGAAGGAGACGCCGGTGAACTCGACCCGCCCGGCAGTCGGCACGCGGACGTCCGTGTTCGTCGGCTCCACCAGGCTGGGCTGGGCGTCGAGGACGTTCTGGATGCGCTCGGCGCAGACCACGGCTCGCGGGATCATCATGACCATGAAGACGCCCATCATCACCGAGGTGAGGATCTGCAGCAGGTACTGGAGGAAGGCCGTGAGGGAACCGACCTGCATCTGGCCGGCGTCGACGCGGTGACCACCGAACCACAGCACCGCTGCCGTCGCGAGGTGCAGCACCATCATGATGACCGGGAACATGAGGACGAAGATGTTGCCGACCTTCACCGACACGCGGGTGAGCGATTCGTTCGCCCGGTTGTAGCGCTCGGACTCGAACGGCTCGCGCACGAAGGCGCGGACGACGCGGATGCCGATGATCTGCTCGCGGAGCACGCTGTTGATGCCGTCGATGCGGTCCTGCATCTGACGGAACAGCGGCATCAGGAGGTAGACGAGGAATCCGACGATGATGAAGAGGATCGGCACCGAGACCCAGACGAGCCACGAGAGCCCGGCGTCCTCGCGGAGGGCCATGATGATGCCGCCCACGCACATGATCGGTGCGGAGACCATGAAGTTGAGCGTCATGAGCACGAGCATCTGTACCTGCTGGACGTCGTTCGTGCCGCGCGTGATGAGCGTCGCGCTGCCGAAACCGCTGATCTCGAGGGCGCCGAGCGAGTCGACCTTGCGGTAGAACTCGCGGCGCAGGTCGCGGCCGATCGCCATCGCTGTGCGGGCACCGAAGTACACGCCGCCGATGGCGGAGGCGACCTGGACGAGGCAGACGATCATCATCGTCATGCCGGTCGACCAGATGAAGTCGGTGTCGCCCGTGGTCACGCCCTTGTCGATGATCTGGGCGTTGAGGCTCGGGAGGTAGAGCGCTGCGATCGTCGAGACGAGTTGCAGCACGAAGACGGCGACGACCCAGGCCGTATACGGCTTGGCGTGTCGGAGTGCGAGGGAGAGGAGGGCCACGTGAGGTCCTTTGTCGTTTCGTGTTCGGCGCATGGTCGCGCGCGAACGGAGGAGAGGTGGAGCGGTCTGGAACGTTGCCAGTGCTCAGAGCGGCGGCCGGGCCGGTCGGTGAGCGTGAAGGACGATGCTGGAGTGACGATACTCCGGACGGGTGACACGGTGGTGTTCAGCATCGCAATCGTGATGATCCGCGACGGATACGGCCCCCAGCGGCCCGTCGTGGCCGTGCCCATCGACGCGGACGTGGAGACGCCGGACCTGGGACTCGATGGATCAGTCGCACATCTGAGTAGCTGCTTGACCGCCCATCCCGTCCGTACGGCGATGATCCCCAGAGATCCTTGTCCCTAGTCGGCCAGCGGAACGAGCGTTTCGCCGAATGCTGGGACGATACTGTTAAAACCATCAAATCATCAAGTGTAAGACTTTAAATGAATTTGGTACTAAAAATGAAATCATCAGGTCAAACGCCGAAGAGCTGGCCACTACGGGCAACGTTGTCGAGCGTGCTCGTCACGAGCGTTGTCGCGCTGCCGTCTCTGGCGGGCTCTGCATCGAGGGACTCCGATCCGTGGCTGAGCGGATCGAACGTCCTCCAGGCGCCGGCGATCCTCGCGATCCTGTGGTTCGCGCCTCGCCTGGCTAGCGGCCACAAGAGGTGGCCGTTCTGGCGGTTGACCTACAGGGCACTTCCCGGATTCCTCGGGGCTGGCCTTGGCTTCCTTGCCGGCTGTGCGGCAGTTCGCTATGCGATGACCTGGGGCGCATGGGTGGAACTGGTGCCTCAAGCGATCTGTTGGTGGGCGTTGTCGTCACTCCTGATGTTCTCGTCGGTGAAGATCGCACATCTGGAGGAGAAACGAAAAGCGAAGGGCGCCGTGGCGAAGCGCCCTGAGGTTGTCGGAGAGTCTTGACCGTGGAAACGAGACTGGTGAACCGCGTGGGTGGGCGGCGCGTGCTTCACCGTCGTCGCCGCGTCCAGCCGCGAACCCTGTCGTCACCCGGAATCGTCGCCCCAGGCGGCGCGACGACGTCAGTCGACGCCGACCGAGATGGTGTGCCAGCCCTCTGCCCCGTTCGGGACGACGTCGACGGGAGTCTCGCTCTGCGTCTTGCCCGCGGCATCGGTGGCTCGGACCGCGATCGTGTGGTCACCGGCCGGGGCGTCCCACTCGTGGACCCACTGCACCCAGGTGTCGTCGGAGATTGATGAAGCAAGCGTCGCGTCGGTCCAGTCGCCGTCGTCGATGCGCACCTGGACGCCTTCGACGCCGGTGTGCTGCGCCCAGGCGACGCCGGCCACAGCGACGGTGCCGGCCGCGACCCGAGCGCCGTTGCGCGGCACGTCGATACGCGATTCGGTCTTGATGGGACCGCGCTCCGACCAGCCTCGGTCCGTCCAGTAGGCACGCGCGTCGGCATAACGGGTGACGTTCAGCTCGACAACCCACTTCGTCGCCGAGACGTACCCGTAGAGTCCCGGGACGACCATGCGCACTGGGAAACCGTGCTGGAGGGGGAGCGGCTCGCCGTTCATGCCGACCGCGAGGAGGCAGTCGCGCTGCTCGTCCTGTAGGACCTCGAGGGGCGTGCCGGCGGTGAAGCCGTCGATGCTCCGCGAGAGGACCATGTCGGCCCCTGCGCGCGGCTTGGCGCGCTTCAGCAGTTCGCGGATCGGGTAACCGAGCCAGAGCGCGTTGCCGATGAGGTCGCCTCCGACCTGATTGGAGACGCAGGTGAGCGTGATGATCGACTCCTGCAGCGGGAGCGCGAGCAGCTCGTCGAAGCCGATCTCGATCTCCTGCTCCACCATGCCGGTGATCTTCAAGCTCCAGGTGGACGGGTCGATGTTCGGCACCTGGAGGGCTGTGTCGATCCGATAGAAGGAGTCGTTCGAGGAGACGATCGGGCTGAGGCCGTCGATTCCGAGCTCCGCGCCCGCTGGGACGGGTGCGGCGGCGACGGCGGCCGTCGGGAGTTTGAGGGCCTTGCGGATCGTCTCGACGGCGACTGCTCCCGCTGAGGCGACACGGGCGCCGACACCGATGACGAGTGCACCGGCTGCGGTGCCGCCGAGCAGTATGAGGAAGGATCGGCGGGGGAGCGCAGCGCGCGAGGCGCCTGCTACGGGCCGGGCCTGGTCGAAGCCCGACGCCTCCTCCCATGTGCGTAGCCGTGAGCAGAGGACGCGGAGCACGATGATGCCGACAGCCGTGCCGACGATGCTCGGGAACGCCCAGTCGAACGTCGCGTCGGCGCGCGTCGTGGCCGCGAACACCGCAACGCCGCCGACGAGGGCGAGGGCGACGGCTCCGACGACCGGTCGCCGCTCTTCGAGCACGCCGATCCCGAAGGCGAGTGCGACGACGAGGACGCCGAGGACGATGAGGAGGACGAGCTTGTCGTTCGTGCCGAAGAGGGCGATGACGAGGTCCTTCACCCACCCGGGCACGAGGTCGATGACGAGCGAGCCGACGGCGAGCAGCGGAGAGCTGGCCGGTGCGACGAACGCGGCGACCGCCTCCGCGGCACCGAGTGTCGCGACAGCGGAGACGACGCCCGCCGTACCGGCAAGCAGCGTTCGACGGCGTGGCTCCATGCCCGTCATGCTACGCGGGCCTTCCGTGCTGTTCGCCCGGATGGCCGCAGTTGTCTGCGGTTCGTCATGGATGTGGGGCGCCCAGAAGGGAGGCGGAAGGTGATCCTGCACGTACTCTTGGGGACATGACTGCTGTCGGGCTCGGAATTCCCCGCATCGGGTCGCCCCTCCGGCGTATCCCCGACGCTGCAGGGCGCCCGGAGGTCGACGGCCTCATCGACCGGTTCGGCAGGGTCGCCCGCGACCTGCGCGTCTCCATCACGGAGAAGTGCTCGCTGCGCTGCACCTATTGCATGCCCGAGCAGGGGCTTCCCGCCATTGCACGCGAGGATCTGCTGAGCGCGACGGAGATCGGTCGGCTCGTGGAGATCGCCGTCCGCGACCTCGGTGTGCACGACATCCGGTTCACCGGCGGTGAGCCGCTCATGCGCCCCGACCTCGCGGAGATCATCGCTCGCAGCTCAGCGGTCGCCGGCGACGCCTCCATCTCGATGACGACGAACGGCATCGGTCTCGACAAACGTGTCGACGAGCTCGTGGCCGCCGGTCTCACGCGGGTCAACATCTCGCTCGACACCGTCGACCGCGACCACTTCGCCCGCCTCACGCGTCGCGACCGACTGCCCGCCGTGCTGAAGGGCATCGAGGCGGCGAAGCGCGCCGGTCTGACCCCGCTCAAGATCAACGCCGTCCTCATGCGCGACACGCTCGACGGTGCCGTCGCCCTGCTGTCCTGGGCGATCGAGAATGGCTGTCGGCTCCGCTTCATCGAACAGATGCCGCTCGACGCCGATGAAGCATGGGTGCGCGAGAACATGGTCGATGCGGCTGAACTGCTCGATGTGCTCGGCTCGCGCTTCGCGCTGACCGCACCGCACCGCGAGGACCCGTCCGCTCCCGCTGAGGAGTGGCTGGTCGACGGCGGCCCTGCGACGGTGGGCATCATCGCCTCCGTCACTCGATCCTTCTGCGACGACTGCGATCGCACGCGCCTGACCGCTGAGGGCACGATCCGCTCGTGCCTGTTCGGCGATGACGAGACCGATCTCCGCGGACTGCTCCGCTCGGGCGTCGCCGACGTCGAGATCGCCGACCGGTGGCGTGCGGCGATGTGGCACAAGCAGGCAGGGCACCGGATCGCATCGCCCGACTTCGTGCGCCCGGAGCGCAGCATGGGAGCGATCGGTGGCTGAGACGATGACCGAGCAGGTCCTCGTGCGGTACTTCGCCGCGGCCGAGGAGGTCGCAGGGCTCCCCGAGGAGACGCTGCCGGCGGTCGCGACCGTGGGCGAGCTGAAGTCCGTGCTCCTCGAGCGCTACGGCGATGCGATGGCCCGAGTGCTCGCGACCGGCTCGTTCCTCGTCGACGGCGTCGTCAGCCGGGACGACGCCCGCCCGCTCGGCTCGCGCGTGGACGTCCTCCCGCCCTTCGCCGGCGGCTAGACCTCGCGTCCCCGTTCGATCGCCGGCGGCTCGTCCGCAGTCGCCCGCTCGGCAGTCGCTCGCCGTGCTCGGTGGGCGCGGACGCGACCTCGGCTGGCACAGGCTGGTGACGGGCACCAGTGTCGACGGCCCGAGGTGTCGAGGAAGACCCACCGGCAGTCCTCCTCCGCGCACGAGGTCAGGTACTGCCGGTCCGGTCCGGCCAGAGCGACGAGCGCCTGGATCGCGATCGCTGCGAGTGCGGCCTGCAGTGAGAGGCTGCGATCCCCGAGCATGGACGGGAACGAGGGTGCCGCCGGGTTGCCTGCAACCGCCTCGACGATCGTCGTCGCCTCGGCTGACGGCTCACGGTCGGCGACAGTCGCCATCGCGAGCTCGCGAAGGGCTTCACGGAGCTGTACGAGCTCTCCGAGACCGCTTTCGGACACAGCCTCGGACAGCGGGAGGCCGAAGTGGTTCAACCACTCCTCGGCCGCGCTCGGCGTCGGGAGTCGTTCGACGGGACGGGGTCCGAAGCTCTGCCCCTGCGTCGCGAGCAGGTTCAGCCAGGTCGCGCCGCCGTCGGATCGGAAGTGGGTCGTGATCGGCATGATCTCAGTGTAACGTCTGAACCGTTACCCGCACGACGTGGGTACGACGTCAGGAGTGACCATGAGTGCTGCATTCGACCTGTCCGCAGGACAGGATCTGCTGGGCGAGCTGCAGGACGGCCCCACGACGAACGCTTGGCGGGCGACGGTCGATGCCGCCGCTACGGGGTTCGCCGACTGGATCGTCGGCGCCGTCTTCGGTGGGACCTACCAGCGCGACGGCCTGTCGGCCCGAGACCGCCAACTGCTGATCATCGGCGCGCTGACAGCCTTGGGTGGAGTGGAACCGCAGCTCAGCGGTCACGTGGTCACGTCGCTGCGGATCGGGATGTCTCGAGAGGAGATCGCAGAGGCCATCGTCCACCTCGTGCCCTACGTCGGCCTGCCCCGCGCGCTGGCTGCGCTGCGCCTCCTGCCCGACGATGAGACCCATGGCTCCGCAGCCGCATGATCCGGACCGTCCTCGGCGACATCGCCTCGGCCACCGCCGGTGTCGTCGACTCCCACGACCACCTCTTCCTCGCCTCCCCGGCGCTACCCGGTGAGGCGCTCGACGACGCCGATGCGGCCCAGCGTGAGCTCGTGGCGTTTCAGCACCGGGGCGGCGGGACCGTCGTGCAGTGGACGCCGTTCGGGCTGCATCGTGACCTCGCGGCCCTCCGGCGGATCAGCGCGTCCAGCGGTGTCCACGTGGTCGCAGCGACCGGCCGCCACCGGCGCGCGCTCTATCCCGCAGATGCCGAGGTCCGCGCGCTCGGCGTCGATCGGCTGGCGTCCGTCTTCATCACGGACATCGAGGAGCGGGGCTGCGGCCTGGTCAAGATCGGCACTGGCGGCGCAGACCTCGCATCGGACGAGGCGGACGCCCTGCAGGCCGCGGCGATCGCCCATCGGGTCACCGGAGCACCCATCGCGATCCATCTGGAAGGTGGTTCGGGCGCGGACGGTGTCCTGCATCGGCTGACGGCGGCCGGCGTCCCCGCGCGGTCGATCGTCCTGGGGCATCTCGGACGGAACCCCGATGAGCGCCGGATCGTCGAGGCCGCCGAGTCGGGCGCGTGGCTGTGCTTCGACGCGCCGTCCGCGCGTCACCCGATCAGCGTCGACCGCCTGGCCCGGTTGCTGTCGGTCCTGACGGGAGCCGGCCATGGGGCACAGCTCCTCCTCGGGGCCGACACGACGGCCGCGAGCAGCCGGGCGGCCCCGTTCGAGAACGGTCCGGCGGGCCTGCTCCGCGGCACGGTCGAGCCGCTGCGCGTCGAGCTCGGCGACAGTACACTCGACGCGATCCTCGTCGGTAACTCTGCGCGCGCCTGGGCGCTCGACACCGACAGTGCCACACCCGCGCTCAGATGAGGCCGCGGATGAATTGCGCATCCTCGACGACGCTCACGACGTGAGTAATGCCAGCCGACGGGCGAGATAGGGCGCTGTGCGGCTCGCGGGATCCTGCGCCACATCGTCAGGGGTGCCGGAGGCGACGATGCGGCCGCCCGCGTCACCACCGGACGGCCCCAGGTCGATGACCCAGTCCGCGGCCGCGACGACGTCCATCTCGTGCTCGACGACCACGACCGTGTCACCCGAGTCGACGAGCGAGTTCAGCTGCGCGAGGAGCAGCCGGACGTCTGCCGGGTGCAGTCCCGTCGTCGGCTCGTCGAGCAGGTAGAGGGTGTGTCCGCGCCGCACGCGCTGGAGCTCGGTCGCGAGCTTGATGCGCTGCGCCTCGCCGCCGGACAGCTCTGTAGCGGGCTGTCCGAGTCGGAGATAGCCGAGTCCGACGTCGAGCAGCGTCCTCAGGCTGCGAGCGGCGGCAGGCACGCCGGCGAGGAACCCGGCGGCCTGCTCGACGGTGAGCGCGAGCACCTCCGCGATCGTCTTGCCCTCGTACGTGACCTCGAGCGTCTCCGCGTTGTAGCGGGCACCGTGGCAGGTGGGGCAGCGACCGTAGCTGCCGGGCAGGAACAGCAGCTCCACCGATACGAAGCCCTCGCCGAGACACGTCTCGCAACGGCCGCCCGCGACGTTGAAGGAGAAGCGACCCGCGGTGTACTTCCGTTCCCGGGCGAGGTCGGTCGCGGCGAAGACGGATCGCACCGAATCGAACAGCCCCGTGTAGGTGGCGAGGTTCGACCGTGGTGTTCGGCCGATCGGCTTCTGGTCGACCCGCACCAGTCGATCGACGTGTTCCACTCCGGTGACGCGGCCGACGGTGAGCGTGTCGGCGTGCCGGTCGGGGACGGTCGCCTCCGCGATGCCGGAACCGTCGTCCGGTGCGCCAGGGTCCAGCGACGTGTCGTCGTCGTCGTTCTCCGCGTCACCACTGCCGGTGTCGGAGTGCAGGTGATCGCGCACGACATCACGCAGCACGCGACTGACGAGCGTCGACTTGCCCGAACCGGACACCCCCGTGACCGCCACGAACGTGCCGAGCGGGATCGTCACGTCGATGTCGGCAAGGTTGTGAAGCGTGATCCCCTCGACCGTCAGCTGATCGGCCGCCACCCGCAGTGGCCGACGCTCGGCACCTGCACCGCCGGGTTCCGGGAAGAGGAAGGGTCGGGTCGCCGAGGCTCCGACCTCCGCGAGCCCGGAGACCGCACCGCTGTACAGGACGTCTCCGCCGCCCTCACCCGCACCTGGCCCGACGTCGACGATCCAGTCCGCCTTCCGGACGACGTCCATGTTGTGCTCGACGACGTAGACCGAGTTGCCCGAGCGCTTCAGCTGCTCCAGGACCTCGAGCAGTGGTTCCGCGTCGGCCGGGTGCAGGCCGGCGGACGGCTCGTCGAGCACGTAGATGACGCCGAAGAGGCCGGAGCGCAGCTGGGTCGCGAGGCGCAGACGCTGCATCTCGCCGGGGGAGAGCGTCGTCGTCACGCGTCCGAGCCCCAGGTAGCCGAGGCCGAGATCCGTGAGCACGCCGATTCGGGCCAAGAGGTCCGTGGTGATCGCGACGGCGACGTCGGTGCGCTCGCCGGAGCGGGTCGTGGGGAGCGCCGGAGCAGCATCGGTGAGCAGGGTCGTGGGGCGGATGACCTCGGCCAGTTCCGTCATCGGGAGGGCGTTGAGCTCGGCGATGGTGCGGCCGGCGAAGGTGACCGCGAGTGCCTCCCGACGGAGGCCCGTGCCGTGGCAGAGCGGGCACGGTCCGCTGCGCACGAACTGCAGCACCTTCGTCCGCATCATCTGGCTCTTGGAGTCGGCGAGGGTGTGGAAGACGTACTTCTGTGCGCTCCAGAACATCCCGTTGTACGGCTTCGCGACGCGGTCCCGTTGCGGGGTGATCTGCACGACCGGTTGTTCGTCGGTGAAGAGGAGCCAGTCGCGGTCGGCCTGGTCGAGCTCGTGCCACGGGCGGTCCACGTCGTAGCCGAGCGCGATGGAGATGTCCCGGAGGTTCTTCGCCTGCCAGGCGCCCGGCCACGCGGCGATGGCACCCTCACGGATGCTGAGCGTGGGGTCCGGGACGAGACTGTCCTCGGTGACGGTGTGCGAGACGCCGATGCCGTGGCATTCCGGGCAGGCGCCGACTGCGGTGTTGGGCGAGAAGGCGTCGGAGTCGAGCCGTGTCGTGAAGCCCTCGGGGAACGTGCCCGCTCGGGAGAACAGCATGCGGAGCGAGTTGGACAGGGTCGTGACCGTGCCGACGCTCGACCGTGAGCTGGGTGCTCCTCGACGCTGCTGCAGGGCGACGGCGGGAGGTAGCCCCGAGATCGACTCGACGTGCGGATCGTGGCCCTGCTGGATGAGGCGCCGCGCGTAGGGGGCGACCGACTCCAGATAGCGGCGCTGCGCTTCGGTGAAGATGGTGCCGAACGCGAGCGAGGATTTGCCGGAACCGGAGACCCCGGTGAACGCCACGATCGCGTCACGTGGCACGTCGACGTCCACGTTGCGGAGGTTGTTCTCGTTGGCTCCGCGGACGCGGACGAAGGGATCGGAGGCTTCTGGAGCGTTTTCGGGCATCACGTCACCCTACGTCGATCACCGCGCACGCACCGGGCGCTTGACGCGCATCCACAGGTGTGCGGGCTGGCCCTGGTCGGGGCGTGGGCTCAGCATTCGAGGGCCGCCACTTCCGTACATCACCTGTGTCGGTGGGTGCGGGCAGAATCGAGTCATGACTCGTGAACATTCCTGGCATGGCTGCGTCTTCATCGGAGTGAGCCTCGACGGCTTCATCGCTCGGCCCGACGGTGAGCTGGGGTGGCTCACCGAACCCGCTCCGCGCGGGCATGCGGCCGACGCCCGTGGGGAGCACCCTGCGCTCGACTGGGAGTCGTTCTTCCCCGGCATCGACACACTCGTCATGGGACGCAGCACCTACGACACCATCCGGGGCTTCGAGGAGTGGCCCTTCGTCGGCAAGCGGGTCGTGGTGCTCAGTACGACGCTCGAGCCTGGCGACGAGCGTGTGGCCATCGCGCGTTCGCTCGACGACGCGGTCCGGCTCCTCGACGAGCAGGGTGCCGAACGCGTCTACATCGACGGCGGCAAGACCATCCAGACCTTCCTCCGGGCTGGTCTCGTCGACGAGGTCACGGTGTCCGTCGCGCCTGTGCTCATCGGTTCAGGTGCCCGGCTGTTCGGCGACCTCGACGCCGACGTCTTGCTGCGCCTCCACGGAACACACGCCACCCCGGAGGACGGCCTCGTCCGCATCACCTACGACGTCGTCCCGCGCTGATCAGAATCGTCGCAGGTCATCGCCCGCGAGCGGCCCTCGCCCGTGTCTTGATCGCGCGAATGACGTCGGTCTTGGCGTCGGCGTAGTCGTTGATGTCGTCCCACTCCTGTTCGAGGAGCGCTCTCTTGGTGCGCTCGTAGAGGGCGCGGTCGACGGCATCGGATCGCAGATGGTCTCGGAAGAGGAGGTACTCCTCCACAGCGGATGCGTTCCGCTCATACAGGTGCACGTGCACGTCGCGTGCCGGCGTGCGCACGAGGCGATGCCCTGGCTCGCGCACCCGGAGTTCATAACCGGCATCCAGGAGTGGTGTGAGGTAGTCCTCTTCGGCGGTGATGTCGTCGACAGCGACCACGATGTCGACGATCGGCTTCGCCGCCAGTCCGGGAACAGACGTGGAACCGATGTGTTCGACGTCGATGTCCGACCCGTCCAGAGCCTGCTCGATCCGCGCCCGATGCTCGAGATAGATGCCAGCCCATCGTTCGTCGGAGCGATGCAGGACGAGTTCGCGTTTCTCAGAACCGCCGATCAGCTCGATCGTCGTGGTGTCCGGACGTCGCGGCTCGCTGTTCCTACTCACCGCAACATTCTCCCAGGACGGATCCTGTCCCACAGATCTCATGATCGGGTTCTGATGCAGGGCGTGGGATCAGCCGGTCGTCCTGTCGGACGACGGCGACGGGAGTGACGCTGCCTCGAGGAGTTCTCGATGCGGCGTCCATCCCACCGGGAGCGGGCCCTTCACGGCTGCCCGCTCGCGATCTCGCGACGCCGACCAACCTTGTGCCGCGTCGGATTCGCCACCGTTCAGAGCGCCGCGCGCGATCCGGAGGCCAGTCCCGTCGATGAGGGCATCTGGAGCGCTGCCGCGACGGACCGAGGCTCGAACGCTCCATGGAGGGTCGGACCAGCTTCCACCGCGGAGCACCCGGTAGTCGCCATACCGTGCGGTGTCGAGGTAGTCCCAGCACCATTCCCAGACGTTGCCGAGCGTGTCGTACAGGCCGAACCCGTTGGGCAGCTTCACCTTCGGGGGCTGAGCGCTGTCCACGTCGTCGAGTGCGGTCCAAGCGATGTCGCGGAGGTCGCCGTAGTGCGCACCGGTCGTTCCAGCCCGGCAGGCGTACTCCCACTCGGCCTCCGTCGGCAGCCTGTAGCCATCCGCCGTGACGTCCCAATCGACCTGGCGCCCATCGATCGAATACGCCGGGTCCAAACCAGCGTCCTCCGACAGGAGGTTGCAGTACTTGACGGCACCGAACCAGGTGATGTTCGGAGCAGGACGGTCAGACCATGCGGGTACCCGCGCAGAGGTCGACATCGAGAATTCGGCGAGCCGAACGTCTCTGACCGTGCCGCGGCGGGCGTCGTGGAGACGCACGGTCCCCGCCGGCAGGGGCATCATCTCGGGTTCAGGTTCCACGCCCCGAATGTACCTGCGTCTGGCCTGCTCCCGCCGAGTATGTCCATGAGTTGTCCCACTCGCGTGAGAATCCGGTCCGTGTACTCCGAGACCTCGTGTTCGCCGGCAATCCCGCCCTCTCCCAGCGGCGCTCCTTCCCCGTCGGGTGCGCGTCGCTATGGTGAGACGAGGATTGGAGTCGACGCATGCTCATGAGACACCGAGATCGCGAACCGGCGATCCACCCGAGCGCCTCCGTTGCACCGTCCGCGGTGGTCGTGGGAGATGTCCGGATCGCTGCTGGTGCACGGGTCCTGCACGGGGCGGTGATCTCGGCCGAGGACGGCGAGGTCACCATCGGAGAGGACACCATCGTCATGGAGCACGCCCTGATTCGCGGAGGGTCCGGTCACCCTGCCCACATCGGTCGCGCGGTCATGATCGGGCCCCACAGCCATGTGAACGGCAGCAACGTCGAGGACGAGGCGTTCATCGCAACCGGCGCTTCGCTCTTTCCAGGTAGCCGCATCGGAGCCGGAGCCGAGGTCCGGATCAACGGTGTGGTCCAGGTCAACACGGTGCTGGTGCCGGGTGCCGTGGTACCGATCGGTTGGATCGCGGTTGGATCGCCCGCCTCGATCTTCGCACCCGAGCGGCACGAGGAGATCTGGGCGATCCAGCGGGAACTCGACTTCGGAGGAACCGTCTACGGTGTGGGACGTGAGGTGTCGATGAGGGAGCTCATGCGGCAGCAGTCGGAGTACTACGCCGCACACGCCGACGAGGTCATCGACCGCTCAAGGACCCGTTGATCGGAGCCCTCTCAGGTTCGCCCGTCATACTCCGGGCCATGTCGACGCCTGTGGTAGCCATCATCTGCGCTCTTGGGATCGTGCTGCCGATGCTCTTCGGCCTGCTGCCCGGTCAGCGCCAACGCCGAGCAGCGCGCCGCTGAGCCGAGGCGAATCGCGGTGGCCGCCTCAGAGGCCGACCCACTCGGTCTCGCCATCGGCGAGGTGTTGGCGCTTCCAGATGGGGACGGTGCGCTTGATCTCCTCGACGAGCCGCTCACAGGCGGCGAAGGCTTCGGCGCGATGGGCCGCGGCGACAGCTGCGACGAGCGCGAGGTCGCCCACGACCAGTGCGCCCGTGCGGTGCGCAGCGGCGACGCGCAGGCCGGTCTCGGCGGCGACCGTTCTGCAGCACTCCTCGAGGAAGCGCTGCGCCTCGGGGTGCGCACGGTAGTCGAGCGCGCTCACGGTTTCACCGTGGTCGTGGTCACGGACGATACCCCGGAAGGCGACGAGGGCACCGTTCGCCGGCGCGGCGACGAAGTCCTCGATGGCGTGGGCGTCGAGCGGCGACTCGGAGATGATCGCGAGGATCTCCGGCGTCGGCCCACTCGTGTTCGGGTCACTCATGTGCGCCGCCTCCGGCGATCTGCGCCACGAGGTGGTCGAGGAGACCGTCGAGCACGGTCAGGCCGTCCTTCACCCCGCCCGTCGAGCCCGGCAGGTTCACGACGACCGTTCCACCGGACACTCCGGCGAGGCCGCGACTGAGGGCTGCGGTCGGCGTCTTCGTCAGCCCGAGCGCTCGGATCGCCTCCGCCACCCCGGGCAGCTCGTGATCGAGGTGCGGCGACGTCGCTTCGGGGGTCCGGTCGCTGGGGGACAGGCCGGTCCCGCCCGTGGTGATGACGACGGCGGGCGCCGCGGCGAGCGATTCGGCGATGGCGACGTGCACGTCGGCATCGGCCACCACCGTCACGGCGTCGACCGCGTAGCCGTGCTCGACGAACCAGGCGGCGATGCGCGGGCCGGTGAGGTCTTCGCGCGTGCCGGCTGCACCTGCGGTGGACGCGACGATGACCGCGGCGGTCTTCGGGCGGATCTTGTGTGCTGCAGGTGCAGCGACGACTGCGTCGGCGGTGTCCGCGGCGTCTGGTGTCCAGTCCCCACGCTTGCCGCCGGACTTCTGCACCAGGCGGATGTCGCCGAGCACTGAGGCCGGGTCGACGGCCTTCACCATGTCGTGGAGCGTGAGCCCGGCGATCGACGCGGCCGTGAGGGCCTCCATCTCGACGCCGGTCTGCCCGGTGGTCTTCGCGGTCGCAGTGATGACGATCGAGTCGTCGGTGAAGGCGAAGTCGAGGCTCACCGAGGAGAGCGCGAGCTGATGGCACAGCGGGATGAGCTCGCTCGTCCGCTTGGCGCCGGCGATGCCCGCGATGCGTGCGGTCGCGATCACGTCGGCCTTCGGGAGTCCGTCGGCCTGCACGAGCGCGATCACGTCGGGCCGGGTCGTGAAGGTCGCCGTCGCCGTCGCGGATCGCTTCGTGGTGGCCTTGCCGCCCACGTCGACCATCCGTGCGCGGCCGTCGTCGTCGAGATGCGTGAGCCCGGTCATAGCGTCCATGCTTCCACAGTCGCACCGGCGGGCAGCTCGAGGACGTCCTCCGGGACGACGATCAGGACGTCCGACGCGGCGAGCCCGGCGACGAGATGCGACCCGGGGCCCGCCACCGGTTCGACCCGTCCGTCGTCGAGGCGTCGTCCGCGCAGGAACTGCCGCTTCGCGGGGACGGATCGGACGTCGACCGCGAGCGCAGCCGGTCCGCGGACGGCCTGCGGCAACCCGGCGCTGCGGCGCAGGAGCGGAGCGACGAACACCTCGAACGAGAGCTGCGTGCTGACCGGGTTGCCCGGGAAGGCGATGATCGGCACACCTTCGTACACCCCGAGCGCCTGCGGACCACCTGGCTGCATCGCGACCGAACCGATCCATCCGCCGAGCGGACCGAGGGTGTCGCGCACAACCTCATGGTTGCCCATCGAGATGCCGCCGGACGTGAGGACGACGTCGGCGTCGCCGTGGATGCGGTCGAGAAGCGTGCGCAGCGCGGCTGCGTCGTCCTCGACGCGCACGCGGGCGGCCACCTCGGCGCCGGCGGCGGTCACCGCGGCTGCGAGCGCGGTCCCGTTGGAATCGAAGGTCTGCCCGAGCGTCGGCGTCTCGCCCGGTTCGACGAGTTCGGCACCCGTCGTGACGATCGCCACACGAGGTCGACGCCGGACCTCCACCGTCGTGATCCCGGCGGCAGCGAGTACGGCGAGGTGGCGAGAGGCGAGCCGGAGCCCGGCCGGCAGGAGCTCGTCGCCCGCGTGGACGTCGCTGCCGCGCTCGCGGACGAACAGGCCGACCGGGCGCTCGCCGCCCGACCGCGGAGCATGGAGGACGACCGTCTCGGTGCCGTCGGCCACAGTCTCGACGTCGGTCTCCTCGACCGGCACGATGATGTCGGCCTGCGGGGGGACCACGGCGCCCGTCATGATCCGAACCGACGTGCCGACGTCGAGTGCAGCGGGTTCGATCGGACGGGCCGCGATCTCGCCGACGACACGCAGGCGGGTCTCGTCACCAGTCAGGTCGGCCGAGCGCACCGCGAAACCGTCCATCTGCGAGTTCCGGAACAGCGGCAGATCGACGGGCGAGCGCACGGCCGAGACGGTGACCCGGCCGGCAGCGTCGTCGATCGGGACGGACTCCGAACCGGTGTCCAGCGCGTCCGCGAGGAGGGCTGCGACGTCGACCACATGTTCATCGACGGTCTTCCGGCTCGCAGGCGAAGGCGTCGTCGTCATCTGGTTCCTGTCGTCGAGGTCGTGGAGCGGTGCGCGGAGTTGATCCGCATGGAGTGTTCGGAGCCGGTGTCAGTAGCGGGGGGCGGTCGGGTCGACGAGTCGTGACCAGGCGTCGATGCCGCCCTCGAGGTGGACGGCCGAGTAGCCGCGTTCGAGTAGGAGGCGGAGCGCGGATTCGGAGCGGATGCCGTGGTGGCAGTAGACGATCACGGGGACGTCGGGGTCGAGCTCCCTGACGGTCTCCGGCAGGGAACCGAGCGGCATGAGCGTGGAACCGGGCAGACGGGCGATCTCCGCCTCCCAGGGTTCGCGGACGTCGAGGAGGACGGTCTCGCCGACTCCTGCCGCGAGCTCACGGGCGGTGATCGTCCTTCCAGCGTGACGCGGTTCATGGGGCGTCGACGCGGTGTCGGCCGGAGCGCCGCCGGGTGAGCCCGAACCGGGCGTCCGGTGGAGGTGCTCGTCGAGTGACACCTGCCGGGCGCCTGCGGGGTCGCGCTCGTACCGCAGCTCACGGAATCCGCCGCTGAGGCCGTCGAACATCGTGACCCGCCCGAGCGAGAGCGTGCCGACGCCGGTGAGCACCTTGATCGCCTCCGTCGCCATGATCGAACCGATCACGCCGACGGTCGTCGGGAGCACGCCGCCTGCCTCGCAGGACAGGATGGAGCCGTCGGTCGGTGCATGCGGGAAGAGGTCGCGGTAGCGGGGGCCGCGCGAGGCCCAGCTGAGGCCCGCCTGCCCGCCGTACTGCGACACAGCACCCCACACGAGCGGCACGTCGGCGAGTGTTGCAGCGTCGTCGACGAGGTAGCGCGTCTCGAAGTTGTCGCTTCCGTCGATGACGAGGTCGATGTCCGCGTCGGCGAGCAAGCCCATGATCTCGCCGGGGCCGAGCCGGAACCGGTGACGGATCACCGTGGTGTCCGTGTTGATGGCGATCGCGCGGTCGGCGGCGGAATCGACCTTCGGGCGTCCGACGTCCGCCGTGCTGTGGACGGTCTGGCGGTGCAGATTGCTGAGCTCGACGTCGTCGTCGTCGACGAGGTGGATCGCGCCGGTCCCCGAGCCGACGCCGGCGGCGGCGAGTGCGGGGAGGACGATGCTGCCGAGCCCGCCAGCACCGACGATCAGCACACTGGCGTCGGCGAGGGACCGTTGCGCGCTCGATCCGAAGCCGGGGAGGGCGAGCTGCCTGGCGTACCGCGCGGTCGAGGACATGGGCCGATTATGTCATCGGAGGAGGTGGGTCCTCCCCGCAGATGAGGACGGAACGCTGGCAATCCGGCCCGGCCGCACTCAGCCGCCGACGGGCTTCAGCCGGGAGTTGAGGAGGCAGAACGCGTTGCCTTCCGGATCTTGCAGCACGTGCCAGGACTCGTCGCCGGTCTGGCCGACGTCGGCCGCCCGGGCACCGAGGGCGAGGAGGCGTTCGAGTTCGGCGGCCTGATCCCGGTCGGTGGCGCTGAGATCGATGTGGAGCTTCGACTTCGTCTGTGGTGGGTCGTCACTGCGGCTGAGGAAGATCGTCGGTTGCGACCCGCCGAACCCGTCGCGGGCGCCGATCTCCACAGATCCGTCGTCCTCCGTGTCGAGGACGACGAAGTCGAGGACTTCGCACCAGAACCGGGCAAGCGCTTCCGGGTCGCGGCAATCGAGGACGAGTTCACTGATACGAGCTGACATCCCCGCAATCTACCCGGCGGTGCTGACCCGGAGAATCCCCTTGCCCGCAATGACCCTGCCTTCCTCGTCACTCGTCGACCGTCGCCGCCCAACTCGTCAGGACGATGACGAATCCGCGCACGAGGCGGTCGAAGCTGCGATCGATGTCGACGTCGAGGCCGAAGGACCCCGCTGCCTCGAGCGAGACGAAGCCGTGCAGGGTCGAACGGAACGCGCGGATGGCGTCGATCGCATCGTCACCCTGCAGCTCGTAGGCGGTGAGGACGTCGGCGATGATCTGGATGGCGGCGAGCGACGCGGCTGCGTCCTCCTCGTCCTCGGGACCGGCGATCCACTGGGCCGTCGTGTAGCGCGCGGGGAACTGGAGGCCCCAGGCTCGGTAGGCGCGCGACATCGAGTGGATCGCATCAGCACCGGAACGCCCGACGGCAGCTCGGAGGAGGACATCGCCGAGCTCCGCCTTCGCCTGGAGGGAGATGCTCCGTCGAAGGCCCGCCAGCGAGTCGATGTGCTTGTAGAGGGACGGCTGCCGCACCCCGAGGCGTTCAGCGAGGGCCGCGAGGGTGAGTTCGTGGAGTCCCCGTTCGTCCGCGAGGACGGCCGCCGCGTCCACCACCCGCTCCGGAGTGAGACCCGCCCTAGGCACGGTGCAGCGCCGACTCGAGGAAGGCGACGACGGCGCTCGCCGTGATCTCCGGCTGCTGCGAGTGGGGATAGTGCCCCGCGTCGTCGACGAGGACGACATCGCCGTGCAGGGTGTCTCCGATCCAGTGCGCTTCCGCAGCGGGGTCCGGGAAGTCGGGGTCCTTGTCGCCCATGATCACGAGGACCGGCGCCTGTACGGCCGGGAGCGCGGCTTCGGCAGGGGTGTGGTCGGTCTGCCGCGTCGTCTGCGAGAACGCCTTCCCGGAGGCGGGTCGTCGGAGGCTCGCGAACACCGCCGCGCGGTACTCGTCGAAGTCGACGGGCTTCCGACCGGCGTAGAGGGTCGGCATGTACGCCTTCCACACGCGGGCGACCCAGAGCGGCGCCATCATCGCGCGGAAGAGGGCGAGCATGACGCCGTTCGCCTTCGGGTTCCGCACGAACGGGGCGACGAGGACGAGCGCTGCGACGTTGTCCGGGTGCTCGGCCGCGACGATGACGCCGGCGCCCGCTGCGAGGGAGTTGCCGACGATGACCGCCGGTCCGCCCAGCTGCAGGATCAGCGCGTGGACGTCGGACGCGGTCTCGATGTCGCCGTAGGACGAGAACGAGGTGTCGCTGTCGCCGTGACCGCGCAGGTCGGTCGACGCGACCCGGTAGCCGGCCTGCACGAGTGCGGGAGCGAGGAAGCGGTAGGAGGAGCGGAGCTCGCCCATCCCTGGGACGAGGATGACGAGCGGGCCGTCACCCTGGATCTCGTAGGCGACGCGGCCTTCCGGCTGGTCGAGGTAGCGGGTGGCGGGTCCCGACGATGCGCCGTTCGTGTTCATATGGCTAGTGTGACTCGCTCGATAGCTAATGTCAATAGCTTTGGTGTGCGATCACCGGCCCGCGCGCACTGGCGGCCCCTGTCAGGCTGCTGGCGGCCAGTTGGCGAGTGATCGGCGTGCGAGTGGCGGTGCGTGATCCGATTCGTTCTGGAACGCTGAAGTCATGAACGAATCACGAATCGTCCAGCTCCGTCAGGACCTCGGCTGGACCCAGGATCGCCTCGCCACCGAGAGCGGCGTCGGTATCAGGACCGTCCAGCGGTTGGAGGCGGGCAACGACGCGAGCCTCGAGACGCTCTCCCTCGTGGCCGACGCGTTGCAGGTCGACGTGCGCGAGCTGTTCGTCAGGATCGACAACGATGAGCTGAGCGACCGCGTCGAGTCGATGGAGTCGCGGGCTGCTGAACAGCAGCTCGCCCGACAACGAGTGGCGAACGCGTGGCTGTGGCTGTTCATCGGCATCGGCATCGCCGTGAGCATGGTCAGCTTCGGCTCTGGTGGGCAGGTCGGCGGTGTGCTCTTCCTCGCCTACTGGGGCGGTGGCATTCCGATCTTCATCGCACTCCGACGACTCCTCCTCGACCCGCGTCTGGACGCGCGCTATCCCCTCTCCCGCAGCCGCCATCAGGTCCGAGAGCAGAAGCGCCGGGGCGCGACGGTCCCGGAATCCGCACTGCCTGTCGAGTAGCGGACGCGACTCGAGGGGGTGAACCCTCAGTCGAGTTCGGTCCACCAGCGCACGCCGTCGAGGGTGACGACGGTCGCGGTGTCGTGATGGACGACGACGAGCAGGACGTCGTCGCAGTGACGGCACCGCACCACCCACGCATCCGGATTGCCGTACACGAGCTCAGCTGCAAGCGGCGCGACGTCATGGCAACCCAAGCACTGGGACATCGTGTCCGTCGGGTCGCTGCCGGTCAGCTCCGACAAGGCCCCGGCGAGGACGTTGCCGTCGAGATGCGAAGTCATCAGGCGCCTCCGAACCGTTCCGTCTTGATGCGCGCGGGATCATGCCCGATCGCGACGAGGGTGTCGGCGACCGCCTCGACGAACCCCGTCGGCCCGCAGACGAACACGGACGGCGTCTGGCCGCCAGACGATTCGAGAGCCTGCAGATCGGTCGCCGCCAGCCGCCCAGCCGGCCGGGGCCAGTCCGACGGCGCTCGCCGCGTGTAGATCCAGGTGACATCGACGCCCGTCGCTCCTGCGAGTTCCTCCGCGAAGAACGCGTCATCGGGGGAGCGCACCGAGTAGACGAGGTGGAACGGAGCGGGGCTGCCGGCGGCTTCGTGCGCACGCACCATCGCCATGAGCGGCACGACGCCCGAGCCTCCACCGATGAGCAGTACCGGCTCGATCTCCTCCGGCCGCCAGACGAACCACCCACCGAGGGGACCGCGGATCTCCACCTGGTCGCCGACCTCGATGGCATCGACCAGGAAGGGCGAGACCTCGCCGTCGGGCAGGCGATCGACGGCGATCTCGAGGCGATCGCCGTCGTCGGCCGACGCGATCGAGTACGAGCGCACCGCCTGATAGCCGTCGGGAGCGGTGAGTCGGACGTCGGCGTGCTGTCCGGCGAGATTGCCACCCCAGCCGGGAACGTCGAGCATGAGGCTGCGCCCAGTCGCGGTCAGCCGCGTCGCCTCGACCACCGTGGCCGCCCTCCACACGTCGACATGGCCGGGCCGCTTCACGAGTACCGCTGCTCGAGCCAGGGATCGCCGTACGCGTGGTAACCGTTCTGCTCCCAGAATCCCGGCTCGTCATCCTCCTGCATCACGAGACCACGGATCCACTTCGCGCTCTTCCAGAAGTACAGGTGCGGGATGAGGAGTCGCGCCGGGCCGCCGTGTTCGGGCTCGAGCGCTTCGCCCTCGAATCCCGTGGCGATCCACGCCTTCCCGTCGAGGAGGTCGTCGAGCGGGATGTTCGTCGTGTAGCCGCCGTAGGAGTGGGCCATCACGAAGTCGTAGCTGCTCTCGACATCGGCGAACAGCGTGTCGAGCGAGACGCCCCGCCAGGTCGTGCCGAGCTTCGTCCATCGCGTCACGCAGTGGATGTCGTGCGTGATGTCCTCCGCGGGGAGCGCTTGCAGTGCCGCCCAGTCCCAGCGGTGCGTCTGGCCGGACTCGGTGCGGATCTGGAACTCCCACGCCTCGGTGTCGATCCGCGGTGTGGGACCGGCCGACAGGACCGGGAAGTCCTCGGTGAGGAACTGCCCGGGTGGGAGACGATCGTCGTGCTCGCGTGCCCGACTCCCGAAACCCCGTGTGAACACCGCCATGTCGACCTCCTCCGAATGGTGCCACTGTATTCAGTGACGGCTTGTGATGCCAGTGCGTCGTCGAGTTCTTTCCTCAGCCCGTGTCTGGACGAATGGACGGGTGCTCAGGGAGCCTCGTCGAGGACGTCGACGTCGGCAGGCAGAAGGCGTGGTGCGCGGCCGATCAGGGCGAGCGCCGGGAACAGCAGCACCGACAGCATGCCGGCGCCGACGAGAGCGGTCGCTGTGTCTGCTGGCAGGAGCTTGTGTTCGACGCCGATCGTGGTCACGGCGATGATGATCGGGAGCCCGGTCGCACCGAACAGGAGCAGGCCCCGCTTGTCTGTTCGGCTTGCGCCGGGCGGGGAGGCGAGCAGGGACGGCAGTCCCCGGACGACGAGCAGGAGGATGAGGAACAGCGGTACGAGGACGAGCGTCTCCGGCTGGCTGAGGAGTGCGTCGAGGTCGAACGTCACCCCGCTCGACACGAAGAAGATCGGAACCAGGAGACCGAACGCGACCGCGTCGAGCTTCGTCTCCACGACGTGGTGGTCCGACGGCGTCGCCCGTGCGACGAACACCCGCCACACGACACCTGCGGCGAACGCGCCCAGCAGCATGTCGAGTCCGAGGACGACGCTCAACACCACGAGCGCCGCGATGCCGAGGATCACGAGTCGGACGGCGAACTGTCCGCTCGTGTGGAGGGTGGTGCGCACCAGGCGATGCATCCGCGTGTTCTTGTGGGTGGATGCGTACCAGATGGCTGTCGCCGAAACGCCGACGAAGATGAGCAGCACGATCGTGGCGGGCAACGGTGAGCGCCCGCTGAGGAAGAGCGAGATCGCGATGAGGGGGCCGAATTCGCCGGCGGCACCGGTCGCCGTCACCGCGCGCCCGAACGGGGTCGGGAGCTCGCCCGCATCGCGAAGTGCCGGAAGGATCGTGCCGAGCGCCGTGGAGCACAGGGCGACGCCGATGAACACGCCGGAGACCAGATCGCCGCCGATGATGACGCCGAGCGCGATGCCGCCCGCGAGCGACACGACCCACCCGAGGCCGGCTCGCCTCAAGGGTCTGCCGGAGATCGTCGCGAAGTCGATTTCGTTGCCGGCCATGAAGAACAGCACGGCGAGCCCGAACTGCGCGAGTGTGTCGAGGAAGTCGCTCGGCTGCACCCAACCGAGCACCGACGGGCCGACGAGGATGCCGAGGACGATCTCGAACACGACGAGCGGCACCTTCGCGTACCGGCCGATGAGCGCGGCGAGCGGAGGGGCCGCCACAGCAACGGCCGGGACGATGAGCAGGCTCAGCAGACCGGCATCCGTCATGCGCTCAGTGTCGCAGAGCCCACCGCCGCGGTCTACACCTGTCCCGGGCGGTCCCGAGATCAGTGCTCCGACCCGACAGTTGTCGTTGTTTATTATTCGAGCGTAAGGGCTGACACTTTGCTAAGTTGTCGTTGTTGAATTTGCGAAAGGCTGCGATGATACATCCCACCACGAATCGCCCCGGGCGTGGTCGCCCGAGTCGTGAGGTCCTGTATCGAAGGTTCGCCTTTGCCATCGACGAACTGTCGAACTACGGAGGCCTCCCGAAGCGCTACGAAGCTCGGCAGCTCTGGGACGATCTGTGGCACCTCGAGGCCCATCACTCCACTGCTATCGAGGGGAACACGCTCGTTCTCCGCGAGGTCGAGCAGCTGCTGGAGCAGGGGCGGGCGGTCGGGGCCAAAGCCCTGAAGGACTACATGGAAGTGCTCGGTTACGCCGAAGCTGCTCGATGGGTGTATCAACAAGCGGTCGAACCCGCGGAGTGGCAACACGGCGGATTGGTGACGGTCACCGAGATCCGCCGGATTCACGAGATGACGATGTCGAAAGTATGGGATGTTGCGCCGCACTCGGACGCGACCGCGGCAGAATCGCCAGGGAGCTGGCGGCGCCATGAGATTCAGCAGTTCGACGGTGGGATGACGCCTCCGACGTTCCCGCTCATTCCCGCGGAGATGAGCGGGTGGGTGGAGAGCGCAAATCTGGTCCTCACCGGTGTCCGCGATGGCAGCCTCTCCATCGCGGAGGTCCCGGAGACGCTCGCAATGCTGCACCGTGACTTCGAAGCCATCCACCCGTTCATCGACGGCAACGGCCGCACCGGCAGGCTGGTGCTCAACCTCCTGCTGATCCGCCTGGGCTGGCCGCCCGCCATCATCCTGAAAGAGCAGCGGCGGAAGTACCTGCGAGCACTTGATCGGTCCGACAAGGGTGACCACGGGCCTCTCGCAGAAGTCATCAGTCGGTCGGTCGTGGACAACCTCCACCGTTTGATCCCGAACATCGCGGGGCCGGCGAAGTATGTGCCACTCGAAGCGCTTGTGGACGCAGAGTTCAGCCTCGTCGCACTGAAGCAGGCGGCCGGACGCGGGCGTCTCGAAGCGATCATCGGCAGTGATGGGCGATATCGTTCGAGCCGAGCTGCGGTCGACGAATACAAGGCGACGAAGTATTCGCGAGCAACTCAGGGCCGGGGCGGTATTCGATAGGCACGTCTATGACGTCGTGTCGTTCTTCCCGTCAGCCGATGATGAGCTTGTACAGGGCGTCGACATCGTGCACGACTGCCAGTGCTCCTTCGGCTTCGGCGGGGGAGCCGTACCCCCACTCGACGAGGATCGTGGGGACGCCGTGCGCCGCAGCGCCGTCGACGTCGTGATGCCGGTCGCCGACGAGCACCGTCCGCGAGGTGTCGACGCCGGCGAGGCGGCGCAGTGCTTCGCCGACGACGTCCGCCTTGCTGCTGCGGACCTCGTCCTCGGACGCACCGGTGATGACGGTGAAGTACTGGCTCAGGCCGAAGTGGTCGAGGATCGTGTTCGCCTGCGACTCCGGCTTCGACGTCGCGAGACCCAGGGGGATGCCGGCTGCGGAGATGCGCGCGAGGAGTCCGGCGAGACCGGGGAACACGGCGGTGCCGACCTCGGCGCCTTCGATGGCGACCTGGTGTCGGTACTCCGTGAGTGCGAGCTGCGCCTGCAACGGGTCCATGCCGGCGAAGTCGCGGAAGGAGTCGAGCAGTGGTGGACCGACCCACTGCAGGAGTGACTCGTCCGACGGGATGACGGAGCCCACGTTGGCCAGCGTCCGCTTCATGCGGGAGATGATGCCGGGCGCCGAGTCGACGATCGTGCCGTCGAGGTCGAACAGGACGCAGGACCAGGTGCGCTTGAAGGCGACGGTCGTGCTCGCGAGATAGAGATCGGTCACACGCCCCATCCTATGGTCCGACCATGAACTGCCCGGAAGCATGGGTTGTCAACCGGTTGCCAAAGTCTTAGGGTTGAAGCGCCGGCAGTACTGCTGCGGGTTCCCGATGATGAGAACGAACGCGGAGGCGGAAGCGCACGTGAATGCACAAGAACCGGTGACCTGGACCCTGTCTGGCTTCGGCGACGAGATCGACCCCGACCCCACGACGCAGATCGCCGTGCTCGGCGCCCTGGGTGCGTCGCACATCGAAGTCCGGAGCGCGTGGGGCACCAACATCATCGACCTCGACGACGTGCAACTCCCGCGTCTCGCCGCCCAGCTCGAGCGTGCCGGCGTCGGTGTCTCCGCGATCGGCTCGCCTATCGGCAAGGTCGACGTCGCTCTCGACGCCGAGCTCGAAGTCGCACGACTCGACCGCGCCATCGCCGCAGCCCACGCGCTCGGCACCACGAACATCCGCATCTTCTCCTTCTTCCGCGGGGAGGGAGTCAGCGTCGAGAGCACTCGGGACGACGTGCTCCTCCGGATGCGCCTGCTCGCCGACCTCGCCGAGCGGGAAGGCGTCGTCCTCCTCCACGAGAATGAGAAGGACATCTACGGCGACACCCCGGAGCGAATCCTCGACCTCGTCGA
This sequence comes from Plantibacter sp. RU18, assembly GCF_050613355.1. Lineage (NCBI taxonomy): Bacteria > Bacillati > Actinomycetota > Actinomycetes > Micrococcales > Microbacteriaceae > Plantibacter > Plantibacter sp. RU18. Next base: position 4,354,752 of record NZ_CP159618.1, on the reverse strand, counting down.
GTCGGTCGGATCGCCCGCCCTCCGCCTCGCCTGGGACAACGCGAACTTCGTGCAGGTCGGTGTGAAGCCCTTCGACGACGCCTATGCGATGCTGCGCCCCTACGTCGACTACCTGCAGGTGAAGGATGCCGTCTCGGCGACCGGGCAGGTCGTCCCGTCTGGCGAAGGAGACGGCCAGCTCCGGGAGACCCTGACAGCGCTCCGCGACGACGGGTACACGGGCTTCGCGTCGCTCGAGCCGCACCTCGCGGACACCCATGCGCTCGGCGGCTTCTCCGGTCCTGCCGCGTTCGGCGTTGCGGCGAGGGCGTTCCGCGGCCTGACCGATGAGCTCGGGATCGAACTCCGATGAGCGACGAGCGTCCCGCCACGTCCGAGACCACCGTCCGTCGCGTCGCCGTCATCGGTTGCGGCGACATCTCCGCCCTGCACCTCTCGGCGATCGCCACGGTCCCGGATGCGCGACTCGTCGCGGTCTGCGACATCGATGATGGTCGGCTTGCGGCGACGAGTGGGGCCGCCGGCGTGCCCGGTTTTGCGGACCTCGACCGGCTGCTCGACGAGATCCGTCCGGACGTCGTGCACATTTGCACCCCGCATCATCTCCACGCCGACCAGGCGATCCGTGCTCTCGACCGCGGGATCAGCGTGATCCTCGAGAAGCCGCTCGCGCACTCGCGCGAGGAGGCGGACCGTCTCATCGCAGCAGCAGCGCGGAGCGACGCGAAGATCGCCGTGTGCTTCCAGAACCGCTACAACCGGCCGGTCGAGCGCGCGAAGGAACTGCTCGACTCCGGAGAGCTCGGGGCCGTGCTCGGCGCGTCGGCGGTCGTGCCCTGGCACCGCACCGCGGCCTACTATGAGGACCGCCCGTGGCGTGGCCGTTGGGAGACGGGCGGCGGTGGGTTGCTCATGAACCAGGCCATCCACACGATCGACCTCGTGCAATGGCTCGTCGGTGAAGCCCTCGAGACCTCGGGCTCGATCTCGACGAGGGCGCTCGCGGACGTCATCGAGGTGGAGGACACCGCGGAGCTGCGCATCGTCCACGCCGGGGGTGCGACGAGCACGGTCTACGCGACGGTCGCTGGGGTCGCGAACCTCCCGATCACGGTCGACATCGTGTGCGAAGCGGGCACGTTGAGCCTGGCCGGTGACCTCACGACCCGGCATGCCGATGGGCGCGTCGAGGTCACGACGGAGCGGACGACGGCGAGCGGCGAACGCGCCTACTGGGGCGTCTCGCACGAGCTTCTGATCCGGGACTTCTACGCGGGTCTGGACGAGCCGGGCGGGTTCTGGATCGACCCGACCGAGGCGCGGAAGGCCTTCGAGATCATCCAGGACGTCTACGACGAGTCCGCGCCCGAGCGCCGGGTAGCGGCGTCGGCGGGAGCCACGACGGGCTGAGTCGGGCGCCGGCCTGGTCTTGGCGCCGGGCCGGGACTCTCGGTGCCGATGTCCTTCCTCAGCGGTCTCCTCAAGGGCTTCTCTCGGACCCCAGTCGAGCCAATCCGGTGGCGACGATGTCGCTGACCAGTGCGGCATACCGGCCGTCGGGATCGAGATCCGGGTCGAAGACGGTGATGGACGCGCCGATTGCGCCGGGAGCGAGTTCGGCGAGGAGTGCCGTCAGGGCGTCAGCCGAGAATCCGCCCGGGTCGGGGCTGTCGACGGCCGGCATCACCGATGGATCGAGGACGTCGACGTCGACCTGCAGCCAATAGCCGGAGCCGGCCACCCGCCGAGCCGCAGCAGCTGTCGTGGACGTCGGCTGCTCCATGGCTTCGCGCGCGGCGATGACGGCGCCGAGCGTTCGACGCGTCTCGACGGCTTCCGTGTCGTCTTCCCGGTGCCCGATGTGCGCGACATGAGCCGGCACGAAGTACGGTCCGGCTCCGTCGATGTCGGCTATCGCCGGCCAGTGCAGTCCGACCGCCGCAGCGAGGTCTTCCCCTGCGACGCTGGCACAGTCGTCGCTGTTGCCCGGGTGGCGGAAGTCGGTGTGTCCGTCGACGTGCACGAGGCCCGCTCCACCGCGTCGGGACAGTGCGACGCCGATGCCGATCAGGATGCTGCAGTCGCCGCCGATCACCAGCGGTGTCTGTCCGATGTCGAGCAGGCCGGAGAGGCGATCCGCGAGCAGGCGAGCGTGGGAGATCAACGCGACCTCGTTGCGGACGTGACCAGACGGACGAGTGGCGTCGTCATCGACATACCGATCGCAGCGTACGACGCCCGCATCGACCGCCCCGGCGGTGGTCATCCGACGGAACAGTCCGGCTGCTCGGAGCGCCTCCGGGGCGTTCACGGTCCCGGGAACGCTGCCCGGCCGAGGCGGGCGGAGGCCGAGATTGCTCGGGGCGGCGAGGAGTGCGATCACCGTCTCAGACTAGGCAGCCCTGCAGACATCCGCGTGGAGACGACCGTCGAGCGTCGGACCTGGTCAGTCGTCGACGTGCGCCATCATCGTGATCGACACCAGGATGCCGTTCAGCTCCGGCCCGAGCCGGGCGACGGCGCGGGCGGGAAGCTCTCCACCGAAGAAGTCCGCGTAGGCCTCGTTCATCCCCGCGAAGTCATCGGGTCGTGCGAGCAGCACCGTGACCATCGTCACGTCGGCCATCGAGCTGCCGCCGGCGTGCAGCACGGCCTCGCAGTTGCGCAGCGCTTGCCGGGTCTGCTCGTGGATCGACGGCCCGGCTGGCTCGCCGGTCGCCGGGTCGATCCCGACCATTCCCGACACGCAGACCACGGAACCCGCTCGTACGCCCTGGCTGTAGAGCGGGGAACTCGGCGCATGCTCGGTGCTGATGATTCGCCTGGTCATGGACCGCAGCCTAGACCTGGAGTCACCACCAGCGAAGGGGCATCTGCCCTGGTCTGATCGATTCGGCGACGGAGCGGGCGCCCCACGGAATTCGACCTGACCGGTATCTCGGGAGGGGGCTTGGATCGGCTGAGGCCGTCGTCCGTGCCGCCAGATCGATGATCGGTTTCGCGATCAGGCCTGGAATCGCGGTGCTGCCGATGTGCTCCACGGCATCGACCTCGTCGGCAAGGACCTCGCCGATGGAAGCCGCTTCAACGCGGAACGCCTCGGACCACTCCGGCTGGTGCAGCTGTAGGTCGACCATCTGCAGCGATGCTACCCGCGCGCGAGCGTGCGTCGCTCAATCGGACGAGGCGGTCGATGGACGCGGCGTGCCTTCAGGTCCATCGGGATCGTCCCGTTCGCTCGTGAGCGCGCGGATCTGTCGAGTGAGCCGCCCAGCACTCTTGGGGCTGAGCATCTGCATCGGTGCGTGGTAGATCGCCTGCGCGTCATCGGTGGTGCACCCGAGGATGTTCGCGATGCGAGCGATCGCATCCTGGTCGGAGGCTGCTTCCACGACGGCTCGAGCAATGTCCACCAGGGAGTCGCTGGCGGTGAGCTGGGCCTGCAGCCCTGCAATGCGGCGATCGAGCCATCGGCGCTGAGCTGCCGCGTCCGGTCGCGTCCGTTGCAGCCGGGCCGCGTGGCGGGCGATCAGTTCAGCAGTGAGCTCGACCCGCAGCGGTTCCGCTGTCCGCAACCCGAGCTCCACGATCACCACGTGCAGGTCGTACCACCCCGGGGTGGTGTGAGTCGATACGGCGTGGCCGTCGAGGTGCACCGGGATGCGGGCGTACTCGTCCGGGCCGAGCGGAACGGCGGGCGGTCGACGCGAACTCATCCAACTGACGCCGAAGTCGGACACGCCCGGTTCAGTGAGGACGCCGAGGGCGTCGAACGAGTCCTCGTTCGGCATCCACATCGTGTCGGAAGTGTTCACGATGTCGACCACGAGGTCGTCGAGATCGCCGACTCCAGCGATGTCGTCAGTGAAACCGGGCCATCTCAGTTCCAAGCCCTTCCGGCGTTCGGCCGCGCTCGGACGGAGCTTGGCCGGTTCGGGATGCACACTCACCAGGCTGCTCCGCTCTTCGGACCGGCGGAGCGCGACGCGCCATGTCTTCTGGTCTTCGCTGACAGGGGCCCCGAGGATGAATGTGTCGTCGACCTGCCTCCGCAGAACCCTCCAGCCGTTGTCGGGCGCCCCCTCACTCGACGCGAGGTCGAGTTCGAACCCGAGTGCTTCGATGAGCGCCGTGAGCGTCGTTCCGGGTTCGGAGAGCGACTCGCGATCGATGTCGGCACGGCCGATCTGCGGGCGATCATCCATCGAGTCCATGACCCGATCGTCTCACGCGGGCGGCATGCCGCCTCCGCTCGGTGGTCGACGGCGCGTCTGCGACAATGAGGGCATGTCGTCCGCCCGCTCGACCAGCACCGTCCGCGGTCTGGTCGCTGCGACCTTCTCGACCTTCGTCGCCCTGCTGTCGCACGTGGCCGGAGGCGGAACGATGCCCGGAGCACTCGGCGTCATCGTGCCGCCCGTGTTGTCGACGCTCGTCTGCGTGCTGCTCGCGGGTCGCCGCCTCTCACTCGTGCGGCTGACACTCTCCGTCGCTGTGAGCCAGGTGCTGTTCCACACGCTGTTCGTGCTCGGAGCAGCTCAGCGCATGACCTCGGTGTCGGGCCCGAGCGGACATCTGGCTCACGGAACGCCGATCTCCCTCGACGCGTCGTCGATGCCGATGGTGCATGACGGACCGGCGGGCGCCTCGATGTGGGTCGCCCACGTCGCGGCCGGTCTGGTGACGATCGCGGCGCTGCATCGCGCAGAGGTCCTGCTGTCGACGGGCGCGGCCGTGAAGGAGTTCGTCCTCGCGCATCTGGTTCCAGCGGCGCTCGCAGCGTTGGCGTCGCCCGTCCGTCCGGCTCGCATCACACCGCTGAGCGACGTCCGGTCGCCCAGCCCGCTCGGTGTGTATCCCGAGACGATCGCGCTCCGCGGCCCTCCGACGCTCTCCGCCCTCTGATCCCGGCACGACCTCCATGAGCTCCCTGCTCCGCTGACGGTCCATGCCGCGTGCGCGTCGGCTGCACCGACGACGACCGGTGAACGGTCGTCCGGTGGCGACACCCACGCGGAGTGCCATCATCTCCGCCACTCGGCTCCGCAACACCCATCGGGTGCTGCCGCGGAGACGCCGAGTGCGCTGTTCTGCAGGGCTCGAGCATGCTCGGCCGCTGCTGGAAGGAGCCATGTCCCGTGGCCGAACGAACCACCCCGTCGACGAGTGCGCACCAGAGCGCCGTCGTCGACCAGCCGAGCCCATCGCCCATCCTGATCCCGTGGCGCGCGCCGGAGGTCGTCATGCTGGCCTCAGTGCCGCTGGCTGTCGTCGTCGCGCTCTTCGCGCTGAACTTCACCGGCGCGTTCGCGACCGGCACACTGCTCTCGGACCCGGGCGTGATCGTCACCCGCGGTCTGCCGATCGCGCGCGTCATCCATGACGCAGCGGCCTCGGTGACGATCGGCCTGCTGATCGCCGCGACATTCCTGCTCCCGGGACAGCGGATCGTCCCCGGCGTGGTCTCGTTCTCGCAATCGAAGGCGATCCGGTGGGCGGCATGGTCGGCAGCAGTGTGGCTCGCGGCCGGCATCGCGGTCCTGGTGTTCACCGCCGCGAACTCCATCGGGGTCCCCGTGTCCTCTCCGACCTTCGCGAACACGTTCCTCTTCTACGCGACCGAGTTGGAGCTCGGACAGACGCTCGTGTTCTCGCTCGTCTGCGTGCTCACGGTGTTCTGCATCGTGCTGGTCGCCCGCCGCCTCGTGTGGATCGCCGCCGCAACCGCGATCGCCGTGTTCGCCCTCCTCCCGCTGTCGCTCTCGGGACACGCGGCCGGATCGGACGAGCACGGCAATGCCGTGAACTCGCTGGCCATCCACCTCATCGGGGTCACCGCTTGGGTCGGCGGCCTCGTCGCCGTGATCCTCCTGCGCCGCAGAGTCGGCGCCGAGATCGGCGCAGTCGTCGCGCGCTACTCCGTCCTCGCCGGGTGGGCGTTCGGCGCTGTCGCGTTCTCCGGCGTCGTCAACGCGTCGCTCCGACTCGCGGGGCCTGCGGACCTCCTCACCTCCTACGGCCTGCTCCTCATCGCGAAGACCATCGCGCTGCTGCTGCTCGGGCTCGCCGGGGTCTGGCATCGGGTGCGACTCATCCCGCGATTGCAGCAGGAGCCGGGACGTCGAGGCGCATTCGCACGTCTCGCTGTGGGCGAGGTCGTCGTGATGGCGATCACCATGGGCGTCTCCGTGGCACTCTCCCGGAGCCAGCCACCGGTGTCGCAGGAGCCGGTCGCCGACGACGTGCGGCGACGTCTGCTGGGGTTCGCGTATCCGCCGGAGGTGACACCGCTCCGGATGTTCACCGAGTGGCACATCGATTGGATGTGGGTCGGCATCGCCGTCGTCGGCGCGGCGTGGTACCTGTGGTCGTTCATGCGACTGCGCAGGCGGGGCGATGCGTGGCCAGTCGGTCGACTCGTGGCCTGGCTCGCAGGCTGCACCGCACTGCTGTACGCCACCAGCGGCGGGCTCGCCGTGTACGGGCAGATCCACTTCAGCACGCACATGCTGCAGCACATGGCCCTCATGATGATCGTGCCGCCGCTGCTCGTCCTCGGCGGGCCGATCCTCCTCGCGCTGCGAACCCTGCCGACCCGCACCGATGGAAGCCGCGGTCTGCGCGAGTGGATCCTCGCCGTCGTGCACTCCCGGTATCTGCGGCTGCTGTCGAAACCGCCCGTGGCCGGTGTCCTCTTCGCGGGGAGTCTCGTGGTCTTCTACTACACGGGCTGGTTCGAGTGGGCGATGATCGCACACCAGGGTCACATCCTCATGACCGTGCACTTCCTCGCCACCGGCTACCTGTTCTTCTGGGTCCTCATCGGCATCGATCCCGGGCCGAACCGCGCCGGGTTCCCGTTCCGGATCATCCTGCTGTTGGCGACGCTCGCGTTCCACGCGTTCTTCGGTCTCGCCATCATGTCGAGCGCGACGGTGCTCGCAGAGGGATGGTGGACCGCGCTCGGCTACACCGACACGGCGGCGCTCCTCGCCGATCAGGCCGTCGGTGGTGGCATCGCCTGGAGCGTCGGTGAGATCCCCGCCGTGCTCGTCGCGCTCATCGTGGTCTCGCAGTGGGTGCGCAGTGACGAACGCGCGGCGAAGCGGTACGACCGCCGCGCCGCTCGCGACGGGGACGCCGAACTCACCGAGTACAACGCCCGTCTCGCGCGCATCAACGACCACGACCAGGCTCCTCGGAAGGACCGCCCGTGACCACTCCGGTCCGGCCGGAACACGTCGCCGATGATCGCCCGTTCGGCGCCGCCACGCCCGCTCGCGCTGCCAGCGTGCCGCCCGACCCTTCTCCACAGGGTGCTTCGGATCAGGGCGCGTCGACGAATCTCGTTCGAGACGATATAGCCGATGCTGGCGCTGGTTGTATCGGCACCATGAGGACAATCGGTGACAGTTCGAACGCGCACGAGCGCGGCTGCTTCAAGCCCACCCTTTCATTCCAATTCAAGAGTGCGCTTGAAGTGGTATCGGGACAAAACGATGCCCCGACGGAAGGAAGTGAGCATGATGAGCAAGCCACGGTTCCTCAATGCACGTGCCTACCGCGACGTCGGAAAGTGGTGGACGATCGAGATCCCTGCACTCACATCGGCCGGCACTGACGGCACCACCGTCACCGCAATCGGCGGGGCGGTGTCCGCGCGAGGGATCGCGGTCGCTGCGCGCGATCTGGCCGCCGTGTTCCTGGGTGTGGCGCCTGAGTCGGTCGATGTCCGAGTGACGATCGGCATCAGCGCGGCGCGGGTCGCGCAGCTCGCCACGAAGGAGGCGGCCTGAGAGTACGGCTCGTCCACGGTGTCGCGAGCATTCTGATCGCTGGCCGACGTGCTTCGTCAGCGGGCTCTCAGGCGCCGGCGTAGGGTGGGGCGGTCGACTCGCGCATGATGAGGGTGGTTGCGAGGTCGGCGATGGTCGGCATGTCCGTGCCGCCGAGCTTGGCGAACAGCGTCTGCACCGCGTACGAACCGGAGGCGAGGTGCGGGCTGCGGATCGAGGTGAGTGCCGGGGTCGTGAAGTCCGAGCCGAAGATGTCGTCGAAGCCGACGATGCTGAGCCGTTCCGGTACGTCGATGCCGCGCTGACGCAGCTCCAACATGATGCCGATCGCCAACAGGTCGTTGTAGGCGAGGACGACGGTCGCGCCAGTGTCGAGCACCGCGGTCGCGGCTTCACGGCCAGCCGCCATGTCCGGACGTGAAGACGGCACCCGGACGGTATCGATACCCCGCTCGACGCAGAGGGCGCGAATGCGGTCCCACCGATGGCGTGACATCCATGACCGTGCCGGCCCGGAGACGAACGCGAGCCGCCGGTGCCCGAGCTCGGCGAGGTGGTCGAGTGCCTCGGTGAGGCCGGGGTCGATGTCGGCGACGATGCTCTCCACGTCGTCCACCTGACGGTTGATCACGACGACTGGCTTCTCGTCGCCGAGCATCCGGACATCGTCCGGCAACAGACGGGACGTGGCGAGGATGAGGCCGTCGACGGACGGCATCAGGCGCCGTGCCGTCACCAGCTCCATCTCGGCCGACTCGTGGAACTCGGCCAGCACGAGCGTGTAGTTGCGTTCGGCCGCCTCGCGTTCCGCACCGCGGACCACGTCGAAGAACATCGGGTTCGTGATGTCGGCGACGATGAGACCCAGCGTGCCCGTGCGGCCCGTGGGCAGCGCCCGGGCAGCGGGGTTCGCCACGTAGTTGAGCTGCTTCGCCGCATCGTGGATCTTCTGCGCGGTCTTCTCATTGATGCGCCCGGGCCGGCTCAGCGCCCGTGACACCGTGGACGGGTTGACCCCGGCCAACTGCGCGATGTCATAGATGGTGGCAGCGCGGTTGGTGGCAGCGCGGTTGGTAGCGGCGCGGTTGGTGGCGGCTCGGTTGCCGCCGCCACGCTTCACCGTGGTCGCGCCGGTGAGGTCGTCAGACTGGCCGGCTGCGTCGTCGGCGGCCGTCGCGGTGGTCTCGTCGTCGGCCTGGTCGACTGCAGGCGTTGCTTCAGAGGCGCTCATGTTGCCTGCTCCTCTCGATCGTCGCCGGCGGCGACCTGAGCCATCGTACTGCCGTGGTGCACGGGATGCGGATGCCGATGCGGTCGGATCAGAGTCGTGCGAAGCCGAGAGCGTTGCTGGCCCATTCATAGGACAGGCGGTGCGATTCGAACACGTTCTCGGCGCTTGGGAAGTCGACCTCGATCATGTAGTCGCCGTCGTAGTCGTCGGGCATGGCGGCGACGATCGCGTCGAAGTCCAGCACGCCGAGGCCGGGCTCCGCCCAGAGCCGCTTCGTCTGCGACGTCTCGTGGTAGCTGAGCGCGCCGTCAGCGGCTCCGTCGAGGTGGTCGGCGTAGACGTCCTTGATGTGGATGCCGCCGACGCGATCGCGGTAGTCGGTGATCATCGCGACGGGGTCCGCACCTGCCCAGCGCAGGTGTCCGGTGTCGGGGCCGAAGCCGATGAGGTCCGGCCCGAGGGTGTCGAGCAGACTGCGGATCTCATGCTCCGTCTCGAACACGCCGCCCACATGCGAGTGGTGCAGCGGGCGGATGCCCTCGGCGAGCAGCACTTCGCAGGTGCGTCCGGCGTTCTCGACGGCGCGATCGAGACGCTCCTGGGAGAAGTCCGACCCGATCGCAGGGGTCGCCATGCGGGCGGGGATCGCCATCGAGGAGATCATCGTGCGGTCGAGGCCGAGTGATGCCTGCGCGGCACCGAACGCCTTCGCCGCCTCGAGCACCTCCGCCATGTCGACCGTCTCGTCGAAAGCGCTGCTGAAGAGGCTGAGGGACGGCGCGAGACCGTAGCCGCCGATCCATGCCCGGTACTCGTCGGCCGTCATGCCCTCGGGGGTGTCGGCTTTCACGGCGGTGAACCCGATCTGCTGGAAATCGCGGAACGCCTCCTCGAAGACCTCGCGGGACTTGCCACGGACGCTCCAGTACGGGATCGGGTTCGCCGCGACCCGGCTGGTGTGCTGCGCGCTCATCGGGCCACCGCCACGCTCGAGTCGAGGCGGACCGGCTGGCCGGTGCGCGCCGATTCGTAGAGCCCGGTGATGATCGAGATCGCCTGGCGGTTCTCCGCGAGGCTCACGCGGAGGGGCTCGTCGCCGCGGATCGCTGCCAGGAAGTTCCGGTACTGGAACAGGTGCGCGTCGGACATCTGGCCGGCGACACTCGACCCCGCCTGCGTCTTGTCGGCGAACTGCGCGACCTGGTTCGTGTCGCCGCCCTGGGCACCGAAGAAGGCCTCTTCGCGCGTGGAGTCGGCGGGGGTCGAGTGGAAGTAGGTGAGGCGGTCGTTCTCGATGACGGCGGATCCACGGTCCCCGTGCACCTGCAGGCGGGCGACGAGCCCCGGGTAGACGGCGGTGGAGCCGTGGATGACACCGAGCGCACCGGATTCGAAGCGGACGACGCCGACGGCGACGTCCTCTGTCTCGATGCGTTCGTGCGCGAGGAGAGCGGTGTAGCCGAAGACCTCGACCGGGCGGCCGAGCACGGCCACCAACAGGTCGACCGTGTGCACACCCTGGTTCATGAGTGCCCCGCCGCCGTCGAGCGCCCAGGTGCCGCGCCAGGCGCCCGAGTCGTAGTAGCTCTGCCCCCGCCACCAGTCGATGGACGCGATGCCGGACGTGAGGCGGCCGAGGTCGCCTCGCTGGGCTGCCGCGACGATGATCTCCGTCGACGGGTCGAAACGGTGCTGCGAGATGACGGTGACGAAGGTCCCGGCCCGCTCCTGCGCCGCGATGATGTCGTCGGTGCGCGAGACGGTGACGTCGGCCGGCTTCTCGATGATCACGTGCTTGCCGGCCTCGAGCGCCTCGATCGCGAGGTCGGCGTGCAGGCCGGTCGGGGTGCAGACCACGACGATGTCCGGTGTCGCTGCAGCGAGCGCCTCCGTCAGCGTCGCGAAGGCCCGTCCGCCGCGCTCGGTGGCCAGGGCCTGCGCCTTCTCGATCTCGGGGTCGACGACGGCCACGAGTTCGAGCTCGTCGCCGAGCTGGTCGATGACGATGCCGTGCTGCTTCGAGATGATGCCGGCGCCGACGATGGCGATGCGATGTGACATGCGGGGTTCGCTCCAGTTCTGTGGATGGTGATGCGTGCGGTTCGTTCCGGCGCTGCGGTGGCGCAGGGGTCAGGCGATCTGACGGAGGTGCGCGAGCGCTGCCTCGAGTTCCGGTTCGAAGTCGTCGAAGGTGCACTCGATGGTGACGGGTCCGTCGTAGCCGCCGTTGCGCAGCGCCTCGATGAACGCGGTCAGCGGCCAGTCGCCCTGCCCGGGCGGCACCCGTCCGGAGTCGGCGATGTGCGCGTGCCCGATGCGCCCGCCGAGCGCCTGGACGACGCTGAGCGGTTCCTCCTCCAACATGATGTGGTAGAGGTCAGCGACCACGGGGATGCGTTCGATGCCGAACTCGTCGAGGAAGTCGACGGCCTCCTGGAGTGAGTTCAGCAGGTTCGACTCGGCCTGGTTCAGTGGCTCCAGGACGATCTGCAACTCGTGTCGCTCGGCGGCGTCGCGCGTCTCGACGACGACCTCGGCGAATCGTGCGCGAGCGGCGGCGACGCCGACGCCCTCAGGGATCGTGCGCGCCCGGCCGCTGCCGAAGACGATCTTCGCCCCGGGTGTCGCGACCGAACCGATGATCGGCATGACCGCGTCGAGGTAGGCGGTGACCTGCTCTGCGGGGAAGCCGGGGTCGGCCAGGCCGAGGTCGCCGGGGAAGAGGATCGCGAACGATCCGCGGAGCACGGTCGCGTCGTATTCATGATTGCGCGTCCAACCGTCGCCGTCTGCGACGACCAGGTTGCCGACGATCGTCGGTTCCGCATAGTCGGCTCCGACCGCGATGGCGCCCGGGATGCGCTCGCTCGGGACGATGACGCCGTACCTGGAGAGTGGATTCAGCTCGGACATGGGGTTCCGTTCCTTCGGTGCGTTGATGGTCATGTCTACTTCAGGCTTCCCGAGATCAGGTCGAGGCGCCCGAACCGCTGCAGCACGAGGACGAAGATCACGACGGGGATGACGGCGACCAGTGCTCCCGCGATGGCGACGGAGTAGAGCACCGGCTCGCTGCCGCCACGGTTCAGCATGAGGAACATGGCGACGGTGATGGGTGACAGCTCCGACTTCGACTGCATGATGTACGGCAGCAGGAAGTTGTTCCACGCGCCGATGAACTGCAGCAGGAACACTGTGACGAGGCCCGGGAACAGGAGGGGGAGACCGATCGACACGAAGGTGCGGCCCTCGTTCGACCCGTCGACCCGTGCCGCTTCGAGCAGCTCCTGCGGCACCGAGCCGCGCGCGAACACGTAGGAGAGGTAGATCCCGAACGGGGTGATCGAGATCGGGATGAGCACCGCCCAGTAGGTGTTCGTGATGTTCAACTGCGCGAACAGCATGTACTGCGGGATCGCGAGCGTGATCGTCGGCAGCAGGACACCCGCGAGCAGACCGACCATGACGGCCTTCTTGCCCGGGAACTGGTACAGCGCGAGGGCGTAGCCGGCGGCCGCCGAGACAGCCGTGGACAGCAGCGCCCCGCCGATCGAGTAGATGAAGCTGTTCCCGAGCCAGCGCGAGAAGGAGCCGTTCTCGTACTCGAACAGGGCGACCATGTTGTCGACGAGGCTGGAACCGAAGCTGAACGCACTCGTCGAGAACAACTCGCCCGTGCTCTTTGTGGCGGCGAACAGCACCCACACCATCGGCAGCAGGAAGTACACGACGGCGATCAGCAGCACGATGGTCGGGAGGATGCCGCCGAGCTTGTGGACGAGGGGTGTGGACCGCTTCGGAGTGGGCCTCCGGTCGCCGTCGCTGCGGACGAGACGTTCTCGAGCGAGACGGTCCTCGTGGACGCGTTCCTCGGTGCGCGATGTGGTGCTCATGCGTTCCTCCGAGCTGCGAGGCGTTGCCCACCGAGCACCAGCAGTGACAGCAGCACCGTGGCGAGGGCGAGGATGATGGATGCCGCAGACGCCGAGTTGAGGTCGTCGTGGGCGAAAGCGTCCCGATACACCCGCATGAGCGGGAAGTACGTGGAGCTGATGGCGGGGGTGAGGCTCGACAGCATCTGCGGTTCGCTGTACACCTGCAGTGCACCGATGACGGAGAACAGTCCCGTCAGGATCGTGGCCGGCACGATGTGCGGCAGTTTGATGTACCAGGCGATGCGCGGTTCGTTGCAGCCGTCGATGCGAGCGGCGTCGATCTGCTCCTTCGGCAGCGACTGCAGCGAGGTGTACAGGATGATCGTGTTGAAGCCGATGCCACCCCACAGCACGACGTTGATGATGGCCGTCATGACGAGGTCGCCCCGCAGGAGTGTCGGGAATTGCAGACCGAACGCCTCGCCGAGCTGGTAGATCGGGCTGATCTCCGGCACGTACAGGAAGCCCCACATGAGCGCCGCGATGACGCTCGGCACACCGTACGGCAGGAAGATCGCCATGCGGTTGAAGGCTCGGAGCCCGATGCGCGGCAGGTCGAGCAGCAGCGCGAGCAGCATCGAGGTGAGCATCATGATCGGCACGAGGAACGCCGCGTACACGACGAGGTTCCCGAGGCTCGTCCAGAACGTGGGGTCCTGGAGCACCTTCGCGTAGTTGCCGAGCCCGACGAACACCTCTTCGCGGACGCCGTAGGCGCTCGATCCGGCGGCGGTGCCCATGAGGCTGAGTCCGCCGGAGTAGATGATCGGGATGATGAAGACGAAGACGAACAGGACGATCGCCGGTGCGATGAGTACCCAGGCGAACAGGTGGTGTGGGCGCGTCAGTGAGACGCGCTTCGTGGACGGGGCCGTGGTCATGTCGTTTCCCTTCCGATCCCCGCCCGTGCCCGCGGATGCTCCTCCGCGGGCACGGGACTTCTCGATGGTCGGCGTGGTCACTAGCCGGCCAGGTCCTTCTGGACGATGTCCTGCACCTTCGGGAGCACGTCGGCCCAGGGGCTCGTCCCCTCGATCGCGTTGCCGAGCTCGTCGGTGATGGCGGTGAAGGCGACCTGCGTGTTCGGGCCCCACTGGACGGAGACGAGCTTCGATGCGGCCTCCGTCGCGCTCGGCCAGTACTCGGTGTCCTCGGGCATGAGTTCCGGCGGGGTGCGGTCGATCTCCTGGCCGTGCAGTGCACCGGTGAACTTGTTGACCTCGACGAGGCCCTCTGCGCCCTCGTCGGAGGCGTTGAGCCAGGTGATGAACTCCAGGGCTTGCTCGTAGTGCGGGCTCTCCTTGAGGATGACGTTCGCCGAACCGCCGCGGGCGAAGACCCTCGGGTCTGCGGTATCCCACTGCGGGATCTGCGACGCCGACCAGAGGCCCACGGTGTCGGGGTACTGGTTGAGGAGCGGGCCGGGAGCCCAGGCGCCGGCGATGGTGCCGAGCACTCGTCCGCTCGCGGTCGCCTCGATCTGTTCGGGGCTGCCCGTCTGGTAGGTGCTGACGAGGTCGTCCTCGACCATGCCCTGCCAGAAGTCGAGCACCTCCTGGGTCTGGGCGCTGTCGATGTCGACGCCCCACTTCTCGTCGGAGTAGTCCCACCACTCTGCACCGTTCTGGAGCGCCAAGCCCATGAACTGGTCGGCGTCGATGGAGCTGAAGTTGAAGAGGTACCGGTTGCCGTCGAGGGTGCGCACCTGCTCGGCGAGGGCGCGGAAGTCGTCCCACGTGGCCGCGGGGGTGAGGCCGTACTGGGCGAAGAGGTCGTTGCGGTAGACGAAGAGTGCGGGGCCGAGGTCTTGCGGGACACCGTAGATGGAGTCGTCGAAGGACACCGTCTCGAGCACGGTGGGGGAGTAGGCGGACTCGAGCGTCTTGCGGTCGCTGTCGAGCGGCGCGAGGACGCCGGCCGACACATAGGTCGGCATCTGGGTGTACTCGGCCTGGGCGATGTCGGGCCCGTCGCCGGCGCGGACGGCGCTCAGGACGCGGACAGGCATGTCGGCGCCGCTCGCGGGGGCCGAGATGTTGACCTGGATGTCGGGGTTCGCGGTGTTCCACACCTCGACACGCTTGTCGATGTTGGAACCCCAGGCCCAGAACTCCAGGGTGACGGGGCCGTCGGTGGCCTCGTCGCTTCCGGATCCCGAGCACGCGGTCAGTGCGAGCGCGAGGATTCCCACGGTCGCGATCGCTGGTCGAACTCTGCTTGCCACTGCAATCTCCTTTGATAGCGGGGTGCGCTCCTCGCGACGGTGAAACGTCTCAGCGGGGGTGAATCGCTGCCCGTTCAGGCGGAAGCGGGATCAGTCTCTCAGAACCACACCCGACTGGCAAGCGATTGCCAACAATGTTTGGCAATCGGTTGACACGTCTCGATCCGCTGGCTTCACTGGAGGCGTCCCGACGACGCTTCACACGTACGAGCGGCTCATCGCCCTGCTGCTGGAGATGCGCGCGACCTCGGACGCGTTCGACGCCTCCAGGTCCAGATCTGCCTCGAGGAGGGTGTGCAGTCGGTCGACGAGGAGTTGTGGTCCACCGTCTTCGATCCGGAGGAGACGTTCGCGAACGCCAAGTATGACCTCGGCGGAGCGACGCTCAGGTCGTCACGGATGCCTGATCAGCCGCGTCCGATGCGCCTCCGGGGGAGGGCAAGCGCACATCCCACAGCGAGCATGAGGGCGGCCAGCGTTCCCACTGGTCGAAGATCGACCCCGGTGTTGGCCAGTTCGGATGTGCCGGCATCGCCCGCTCCCGACCCGCCTTCGTCTGATCCCGACCCGCCTTCGTCTGATCCCGACCCGCCTTCGTCTGATCCCGACCCGCCTTCGTCTGATCCCGACCCGCCTTCGTCGGAGGTGGCTGCAATCACGAACGACGTCTGCGGGGACGGCGCGGATCCGCCTGCAGGACCGACTTGCGTGGCCTGCACAACATGACCACCGACCGTGAGGGGTGCTGCGGGAGAACACGACCACAAGCCGTCTGATGCGACGGTAGCCGTGCACGAATCGCGCCCGTCGATGGTCACCGTCACAATCGCAGCTGGCAGCCCTGTTCCGCGAATGACGGGTGTCATGGTCGTGACCACTTCGTCTTGGCCAGGTGACACGATCGCCGGTGGAGCAGTGGCGTCTTCGTCGGGTTCGATGTATTCGAACGGCAGCGCCCCGGTCTGGCCTCCGCTGGTCGTGACGGTCACGGCGACGAATCCGGGATCGTGTGTTGGCGAGAGGTAGGTGAGGGTGGTGCCGTCGGTTGAGATCGACTCAGGTATCACGTTGTCGGCGCCGTCGATGACCACGACCGACGACGTTCCGAAACCGGTGCCCGACACCGACACGCGCGTGCCGCCTTCCTGGGGACCGCTGTCGGGGGACAGGGCGGTGATCGTGGGCGCAGCGACGTAGGTGAAGGCCACGGGCTCGCTGGAGTCGAAGCTTGAAACGATCACGTCGACCGTGCCGGGGGCGTGAGCCGGAGTCGTGAACCGCAAGGACGTCCCGTCTGGGGCGATGAAGTCTGGTGTGACCTTCTCTGTGTCGACGATCACGATCGATGGCAAGAGATTCGTTCCGATGAGGGTGACGACGGTGCCGCCACTGGTGGGTCCCTCGTCCGGCGTGATCGACGTGATCGTGGCGCTGTCATCCACCAACGCCGGCGCCGCAGCGATTGCGGCGGGAGCGACGCCCAACAGTGCTCCCGACAGGGTGACGCCGACAATCGCGAATGCGCACAAGCAGGCCCTCAGTAAGCCGATCATTGTGAAAACCCCTTCTTGGTGGCTGCTTCGCGCCTCGAGCCACCGCGGATATCCGCTCAGCGGAAGAGACGATCTCTGTCCGCGTCTTTCGGCGTCATACACGGATAACATACACGGATCCCTCAAAGCGCTTCCGTCACAGCGGAACAAGCTTTTCTGGAGTGATATGCGCAATAGCGCACTAACCAGGTAGCTCACTGAAATGTGACGCGTCGACGCCTGCTTGGACGATGACCGACGGGATGCACCTGAATTGCGCGATCCGCGCCGTGCAAGCACCCGACGACTTCTCTATCTGGCAGATCAGATGTAATTTGTTTCGATTGCGCTGGATACTCGAAGATCTTCCGATGAAGTGATCTCGGTGGTCAGGGGCGGCTCATCATTCCCAGAACGGGCGGACCGCCGCTGACATCAACGTCGCATCCGACGGCGGCTGACGCGAACGAACGCGAGTGCGAGGCCGGCCGTCAGGAGCGCGAGCGCGAGAGGGAGCCCGACGAGTCCCGAACCGGTGAATGCGAGCGTCGGCGCAGTGTTGGCGATGCCAGAGGCGGTCTTCTGACGTGTGCTGGTGTACGTCTCGACGACCTGGTTGTTCGGTGCGCTCGCAGCGAGCGTGGCGGTGAACTCGACCGAGCCACGATCGACGTCGGCCTGCGTGACGCTATACGCACCCTGTGTGCTGCACGACGTCCTGGTACCAGGGGCGAGTGTAGCTGGACACCGGAACTGCATTCCGTAATCTCCACCGGTCGTGACGATCGGGTCGTGCAAGGTCACGTTGCCGTCGTTCGTCACGTCGACACGGAGCCCGATGGTGTCGCCGACACCAGGAAGAGGACCGTCGATGGTGGGTTGCATGCTCAGCCCGGCGGCGGCATGTTGAGTGATGTCGACCGCAGCGTCCGACGGATCGAGGACAATCGCGTCGCCCGCGGGTGATCGGCCCGACGCCGTTGTCTGGAATCTCGCGACGCCAGCGTTCACGTCATCTTGCGTCACTGTGCGAGTGATCGTGCTCGGTTGTGATTCGCCGGGCGCGAGGGAATCGATCGTGGCGGCTTGCTCATCGTTGACGCGCACTTCGATGTCGCTGAGAGTCGTATTGCCGGTGTTGTTGACGACGATATCGATGGGCAGGGATTCCCCGACGAGCGGGTCTGAACCCGCTGCATGTGTGGACGTGTTCCCCGACTCCACACGGAGTCGCTCCAGGGTGGCGTGCACGGCGTCGGCAGCGTATTCGCTCCCCGCCGGTGTTTTGGCCGTGAAGCTGACGGACTCATCAAGCTGGTCGGAATCGATCTCCGACTGTGTCAGCCGGTGAGTTGCTGTGCAGTCCTCGCTGCTGCCGCCCTCGATCTCCACCGGGCACGTGAACAATGCCCCCAAGTCATCGGTGATCTTTCCGTCCCGTAGGGCCATTGATCCGGTGTTCGTCACGGACGCGGTGATTCGGACGGGCTCGTTCGCGTCCGCGCGTCCGTTCTTGTTGTCGTCCTCGAGGGTCAAGTCGAGCGCGACATTCGCTGCCGCAGTTCCGCCCGCATGGAACTGATTCCGCCACTCGAACGTCTCGGTAGCGCCTGCGGCCACGTGCGCGTTCCAGCTGATCCCCATGCCGTTGTCCGTCCGCTCTCCGCCGTCAAACAGCATGCGATTGCCGAACGGATGACCCCAGCCGGCCTCAAAGTAGACCTGGCCCGGCACCCCGTACGCAAACTCGGCGTGAGGCGTCTTGGGTACGAAGGAGATCATCTGGCCAGTCTCGGCCACCGCTGGAGGATTCTTGGAGCAGCTCACCGTACCCGTCGCGGCGTCTCCGGCGCCATACCCGTAGTTGTGCGCTCCCAAGCCGAAGCAGTCAGCCATGTGGCTGACGATCGCTGTCCGGTCATTGCTCCGTTGGTTCGTGACGCGAAGTTGGGAATCGTAGTCAGACCGGCCGGTGATGTAGCGGTCGATCTTCTCCGTCTTCCAATCGTTGCCCGTCACGACGGTACGCAACTCAAATGGGTCATCGCGCGTGCCCGACCCAGTGAGCTCCTGTGACTCAGGCTCCCACGTTGGGTCGTTGCGGTTGTTCCAACCGCTCATTATTCCTTCGGAATATACGTTGGTGTAACACGGACGGGCTGGATAGAACTGTGGGTCGTCGTCGTAGTACACCTGGCACGTAAGGACTTCGGTACCAAGGATTTTTGTCAAGGGCCCTGGAGAGACGATGGGGCCAGCTGGTGCAGGTTCGGCTGCGACTGCCATGGGCCCGGTCGCGAAGATCAAAGCCGCGGATGCGAGGGCTGCCGCGACTGCCATCCGGCGACGCGATCCTGAACCCGTGGGCGGTGCGCTTCGGTCCCGGCCGCTCACGACGGCGGGCGTGTCCTGAGACCCGCCCTGCTGGGGTAGTGCGCGTGCCACTTGTCGGGTCCGGTTCCAGTGAATCATGGTCCAAGTATAGCAGGATCTAAAATATATGTCGGAGTGGGCATGGTCGGCGGGGTTCTGCGCGATTCGAGTCTCGGTTGCTTTGGCAACCGGTTGACAAGGGGCGACCGAGCAGCTTGAATCGTCACGTGCCAACGAAGCTGCTGAACGACCCTGACCGCCTGTTCCCGGTGGACGCGAACACTCGCGCCATCGCCCGCGACCTCTATGAGCGGGTCGCCGAGATGCCGATCCTCTCGCCCCACGGTCACGTCGACCCGCGGATCCTCGTCGACGATGTCCCCTTCGCGGACGCGGCGGAACTGTTCATCCGCCACGACCACTACGTCACGCGCCTCATGCATTCGGCTGGCGTCGACTTCAGCGAACTCGGCATCCCCGGTGGCGACCGCGTGGCCGACCCGCGCGAGGTCTGGCGCACCTTCTGCGCCCACTGGCGCCTCTACGCAGGCACGGCCTCCGGCTACTGGCTGCAGTCGATCCTCGCGCAGCAGTTCGGCATCACCGAGCAGCCCGAACCCGGCAACGCCGACGCGCTCTTCGACGTCATCAACACCGCCTTGGCAACCGACTCCTTCCGTCCGCGTGCCCTGTTCGACCGCTTCGGCATCGAAGTCCTCGCCACCACTGACGACCCGATGGACGACCTCGCGCCGCACGCGGCCCTCGCCGCCGACCCGACGTTCCGTGGCCGAGTCCTCCCCACCTTCCGTCCCGACGCCTACCTCGACCCGGCAGCCGCCGGTTGGTCGGAGCGCGTCGCCCGTCTCGCAAGCTGGAACGGCACGCCCGAGGACAGCTACCGCGGCTACATCGAAGCACTCGAAGGCCGTCGGCGGTACTTCGTCGAGCACGGTGCCGTCTCGGCCGACCACGGGGTCGCCCAGCCGCTCGCGATCGACCTGGACGAGGCCGAAGCCGCCGCCCTGTTCGAACGAGCCCGCGCCGGTACCCTGGCCACCGGTGAGGCCCAGATCTTCGCCGCCCACATGCTGCTGCAGATGGCCCGCATGAGCTGCGAGGACGGTCTGGTCATGACCATCCACCCCGGCGTCTTCCGCAACCACGACACCGACACCTTCCAGCGCTTCGGCCCCGACATGGGCAACGACATCCCCGTCGCCACCTCCTATGTCCAGCCGTTGCGGCCGCTGCTCCAGCGCTACGGCAACACCCCCGGCTTCCACGTCGTGCTCTTCAGCATCGACGAGACCGTGTACTCGCGAGAGATCGCGCCGCTCGCCGGCTACTACTCCTCCGTGTTCGTCGGAGCGCCGTGGTGGTTCCTCGACGCCCCAGACGCCGTGCTCCGGTTCCGTGCCGCGGTGACCGAGACGGCCGGGTTCTCGCGGAGCTCCGGCTTCATCGACGACACCCGAGCCTTCCTCTCGATCCCGGCCCGCCACGACATGTCTCGCCGACTCGACGCCACGTTCCTCGCACGCCTCGTGGGCGAGGGCAGAGTCGACCTCCCGACCGCCGAATCGATCATCGTCGACCTCGTCGACGCTCAGCCCCGGAAGGTCTTCAAGCTGTGACCCTGACGACCACCGCCACCACGGCGCCGGGCGCTGCTCAGCGGCTCTCCCGCAGCACGTGCGAGCTGCCCGCAGCGCCGATCCGCATCGTCCACTTCGGGCTCGGCGCCTTCCACCGCGCCCACCAGGCCTGGTACACGGACGTCGTCGACACCGACCGCGCGTGGGGGATCGCCGCCATCACCGGACGGAGCCCGCAGGCCGCCGAAGAGCTGGCTCCCCAGGACGGTCTGTTCACGGTGGTCGAGCGGTCGGCCGAGGCCGACGAAGCCCGGATCGTCGCGAGCATCACCGAGGCGGTCGACGGTGCCGACCTCGGGCGCCTGGTTGAGCTCATCGCGGCGCCGGACACCGCCATCGTCACCCTCACGATCACCGAGGCCGGCTACCGTCTCGACACCGATGGGGCGCCGCTGGCCGACGACCCCGCCGTCATCGCGGACCTCGCCGCGCTCGCCGGTAACGGTGTGCCGGCGACCGCACTCGGCCGGCTCCTGCGCGGACTCCTCGCACGGCGGACGTCGGGCAGCGGACCGATCGCGATCGTCCCCTGTGACAACATCCCGGACAACGGCCCGTTCGTCGCCACCGGCCTGCGCGCGCTCGCTGTGCAGGTGGACCCGACCCTCGCCACGTGGATCGATGACAACGTCTCCTTCGTGTCGACCTCGATCGACCGCATCACCCCGAGGACCACCGCAGCAGACCTCGACGTCGCGAGCGCGCTCATCGGCCTGCGCGACGAGGCCGCCGTCGTCACCGAGCCGTTCCACGACTGGGTCCTGAGCGGTGACTTCCCTGCCGGACGCCCTGCGTGGGAGCAGGCCGGAGCCCGGTTCGTCGACGACATCGAACCCTTCGAGCGCCGCAAACTGTGGTTGCTCAACGGAGCGCACACGCTGCTCGCGTCCGCCGGCCGCTTGCGTGGGCATGAGACGGTCGCCGCGGCCGTCGCCGATCCCGTCTGTCGAGCCTGGGTGGAGGAGTTCTGGGATGAAGCCGTCCGGCACCTGCCCGACGGACTCGACCTCGACGCCTACCGCGCAGCGCTGCTCGAGCGCTTCGACAACGCCCGCATCGAGCACCGACTCTCCCAGATCGGGCAGGACAGCGTGACCAAGCTGCGCGTTCGGGCCGTGCCCATCGTGCTTGCCGAGCGTGCTGCCGGACGATCCGGTGCCGCCGCGATCCGCGTCATCACCGCCTGGGTCGCCCTCGTGCGCTCGGGCACCGTGCCGGCTGACGCATCGGGCGAGCAGATCGCGGCGGCCCTTGCAGTGCCTGACGAGCAGATCCTGGCTGGGCTCCTCGCCACGATCGACACGCGGCTGACCGACGACCTCAGCCTCCTCGCGGAGATCGACGCCGCGGCAGCCTCCATCCGCTGAGGTCGTCGACCGGCACCCTCATCGACCTCGACCCCGCGGCTGAGCGCCGCACTCCAGACTCCGCTCACGGCCTCGCGCCGCACTTCAGAAAGGCACCCCATGAACATCGACAAGGCTGAGGTCATCGTCACGAGTCCCGACCGGAACTTCGTGACGCTCAAGCTCACGACCGACGACGGACTCACCGGTATCGGCGACGCGACCCTCAACGGGCGTGAGCAGGCGGTCGTCGCGTACCTCGCCGAGCACGTGGTGCCGTTGCTGCTCGGGCGTGACGCGTCGCGGATCGAGGACACCTGGCAGTTCCTGTACCGCTCCGCGTACTGGCGTCGCGGCCCGGTGACCATGGCCGCGATCGCCGCTGTCGACATGGCGCTGTGGGACATCAAGGGCAAGGCGGCGGGCATGCCCGTGTACCAGTTGCTCGGCGGGGCGTCGCGCACGGGGCTGCTCGCGTACGGGCACGCGTCCGGCCGGACGAACGAGGAGCTGTTCGACAGCGTCCGTGAACACCAGTCGCAGGGGTACAAGGCCATCCGGATCCAGACGGCGGTGCCGGGTCTGAAGTCGATCTACGGCATCGCGTCCAACGCGACGCTCGAGGGCAACACGGGTGTCCGCTACGACCACGAGCCTGCCCAGCGTGGCGGGCTGCCCAACGAGGAGGACTGGGACACCCGCTCGTACCTGCGTCACCTGCCGACGGTGTTCGAGGCGGTGCGGAACGAGTTCGGCCCGGAGTTGCCATTGCTGCACGACGGCCATCACCGGATGACGCCGATCCAGGCTGCGAAGCTCGGCAAGTCCCTCGAGCCCTACGACCTGTTCTGGCTCGAGGACTGCACGCCCGCCGAGAACCAGGAGGCGCTGCGACTGGTCCGCCAGCACACGACGACGCCGCTGGCGATCGGTGAGATCTTCAACACGGTGTGGGACTTCCAGGGCCTCATCCGCGAGCAGCTCATCGACTATGTCCGCGGTGCGGTGACGCACATGGGCGGTATCTCGGCGTTGAAGAAGACGCTCGACTATGCGGCGCAGTACCAGATCAAGTCGGGCATGCACGGGCCGACGGACATCTCGCCGGTCGGTATGGCCGCCGCGATGCACCTGGGCCTGTCGATCCACAACTTCGGTATCCAGGAGTACATGAAGCACGGCGAGAAGACCGATGCGGTGTTCCAGCAGTCCTACACCTGGCAGGACGGCATGCTGCACCCGGGTGAGGCGCCGGGTCTCGGTGTCGAGCTGAACGTCGACGAGGCGGGCAAGTACCCGTACCAGCGCGCCTACCTGCCCTACAACCGTCTCGCAGACGGAACCGTCCACGACTGGTGACCCCCTCCGGCCAGCGCGGTGCGCTGGACCGGCCGCGCCCCATTGGCGCGAGCGCTACCGTCCGGAGGCCTGTGATGTCTCAGGACTTCGTGGACACTTCTGTCTCAGGACTTCGTGGACACTTCTCTGTCTCAGGACTTCGTGGACACAACGCTGTTCTTGGTCGTTCGTGTTCGGCCGTGGGCGGGGCGGCCTTCGTTGCGTGATGGCATGGGTTGGGTGCGGATCATGGTGCCGTGGTGGTCGTAGAACGTGATCTGCTGAGCGTCCCAGATCGCGTGGACGGTGTGACCGATGAATGCTGTCCCGGGGCGGAACGTGCGACCGAGGAGGTAGGTTCTGCCGCCTGACGTGACAACACATTCAGCTTCGCCGGGTGGTAGGGCTGTGAGGGCGTTGCGGGCGGCGTGGATCTCGATCGCGGTGGGTTGCGGGGTCGGTGACGGGGCAGCCGGGGTGCGATCCCAGGCCTCTTTCGGGGTTTGCCGGTCGGTGAGCGATTGGTGTTCGCGGAGCGTGTTGTAGGACACGTCGAAGACGTTCACGAGGGTTTGCAGTTCCTCGATCGTCGCGGCTGGCGGTTTGGCGTTGAGGAAGCGGTGCAGTGTGCGGTGGAAGCGTTCGTTCTTGCCTTGCGTGGTGGGTTTGTAGGGCTTCCCCGTGATCGTCTCGACGCCGAGCGAGGCGAGGTAATCGATGAGCTGGTTGGAATGCCCCCGACGCGTGGGATTGAACGCGACACCATTGTCTGACAGGAACTTCTGTGGTGCTCCGTGATGGTTGATCGCCTGGGTCACGACACGCAATGCAGCCTCTCCGGTCTCTGCCCGGGCGACCAACGACGCGAGCGCGAGACGGGAATGATCGTCGATGATCTGGAAGATCGTGCAGAGCGAACCGTCAGTAAGCGTCCACTCGGTTGCATCGATTTGCCACAAACAGTTCGGGGCTGGATAGACGAACCGACGAAACGCGCTCCGGGGCCGCTTCCGAGGCTCCGCCTCGACCACGCCCGCACGAACGAAGATCCGCGCCAAGGTGGCCCGTGAGGGCAACTCCTGGAAGCCCATCCGCCGCAACCTCGCGATCACACTCAACGGGCCGAAATCCCACCCCTCTGCACGCAATCGCGCCCGAACACTGATGGCGAGATCGACGATCTCGTCGCTCGTCCGA
Organism: Plantibacter sp. RU18; assembly: GCF_050613355.1. Classification (NCBI taxonomy): domain Bacteria; kingdom Bacillati; phylum Actinomycetota; class Actinomycetes; order Micrococcales; family Microbacteriaceae; genus Plantibacter; species Plantibacter sp. RU18. The sequence continues at coordinate 4,330,122 of NZ_CP159618.1, read as the reverse complement.
GCCGGACTCGACCGAGGCCTCGTGGATGTCGGAGCGACGACCTCGAACACACCATCTGCCGCAGCCCGGGCGCGGATCTTGTAGAACCAAGACCGCGAAACACCATGCTCCTCGCAGAACGCCGAGACCGCACCCCGGCCCGCATCATCAGGCCACGATGCCACGAGCAAACGAACCTTCGGAGATGGACGCTTCGGTATCGACATGCTCCACCGAACCGCGGAAGTGTCCACGAACTCCTGAGACACACTGTCCACGAAGTCCTGAGACAGAAGTGTCCACGATGTCCTGAGACTTCACAACCCTCCGGAGGGCAGCGCTCGCGCCAATGGGGCGCGGCGATGGGGCGCCGGTCACTGGGAGAACGTCACCTCGAGCGAGAGCGCGCCGCTGTGCGGAACGCGGAGCACGTGCTGTCGCCGGTCGCCGTCCTCGAAGACGGTGCGACCGCTGTCCGCGAGGGTCACGGCGGCAGACGCGCCCCACGTCACCTGCAGGGTCACTCCGTTCCGCGAAAGGCTGAGACCGGTGGCGGTCGCAGCGGAATGCGCACCCCACGCCGGGGCCCCCGCGCATCCGAGCCACTGCAGCCCATCGCTCTGACGAAGCAGGAGCGGGATCTGCTCGGTGGCCGACGATGGCGCCGAGACGGACCTCGTGAACCCCGCGTCTCCGATGGCGGTGACTGTTGTGATCCCGAGTGCCGACGCAGCAGTCATCGTGAAATCGCCTGTCACCGAACCGAGCGCAGCGACTGCGACGGGAGCTCCGCCGGCGGCATACGTCGCGGTCAGTGTCGCGCGCGCATCGTCGCCTCCGCTGTCCAAGACCGTGCCCCAGAAATCGTCAGCGACGGCGTCGTCGTTGAACCCCACGGCGACGGCGCCCATGCCCGGATGCCACAGCAGCTGCGAGCCGTTGCGGACCTTCGTCGACGCGCGTTGACCGAACAGCGAAGCCAGGTAGTACCGAGGACGCCGGACGAACACGAACTGCATGCCGAGAACGCCCGCACGCGTCTCGGTGAACCGCGAGGAGGCGACCGTCGGGAGCGCGGCGATCGCTGCCGCACGTTCGCTCGGGCTCGCCACGGGGGCGGCCGCGGTGACGTGCATCCACAGTCTCGGCGAGGTGTTCTGTTTCGCACGTCCATCGACGGCTTCAGCCGAGGCGGCCCACTGGGCACGAGCCGTCTCGACGGTGCTGATGCTCGGGCGGTACGCGGCAAGGGCGGGTACCTCTTGGAGGAACTCTCCGGAGAACGCCGTGCGATCTGCAGCATCGGTGAAGGCATCGGTGATCGGCGTCCTGCCGTCGGTGCGCGCCGATGCGGCGCCCATGCCGATGAATCCGGCACCGTCCGGTTCTCGAACGGTCACGAGGCGCAGGATACCGAGCCAGCGTTCCGCCATGTCGACCAACCTCTGGTCACCGGTGACGCGGTAGAGGTCGGCCATGTCGGGCAGCTGCACCTCGTTGCTGTACGCCAGGTCGAGCCCGGTCGGTTCGTAGAACCAGCCGCCGGCCGCCTGCGCACGGGCGGCGAAGACACCGATGCCCGTATCGACCGCAGCACTCAATGTGGTGTCACCGAGGGTCTCCGCTGCGCGGGCGCAGCCGACGAGTCCCGCCATCGTCTGGTTCGCGAACCGGATGATGGTGGTCGGCGTTCCCCAGGTGGTCGTGTCGCTCAGGTCCAGGAACCACGCAGCGCCCGCGCGGAGGGCGTCAGCGATCTCCGCCCGTCGGCCGGGAAGCGCGGACGCGGACGCCAGGAGCCGGTACGTCTCGGTGAGTGAGACGAGACCGAAGCCCGTCGCGGCACGACTGTGCTCGTCAGCGGAGTACTCCGACCAGGAACCGTCGTCGTGCTGCAGGGAGAGGTAGTGCCCGATCGCGGCGTCAAGCCTGTCGAGCAATGCGGCGTCACCGGCGTACGGGTTCCAACTGCGAGGATTCGCGTAGAACCAGGCGAGCGTGGCCACATGCTCCTGCACACGAGCGTTGAACGGTTCCGCGGGAGTGCGCCACCATCCGCCCGCCATCCACCCGTGCGTCGCACCGTCGTCCGTCACAATGTCGTTGGCCATGTCCGCGACGATCACGAGATAGCCGGCCAACACCTGTTCAGTGGGCGCGAAGCTGGTCCGGTCAGGCGGTGATGCAAGGCCGGAGACCAGCGGGAACGGATCATCGGCCGTGGTCGCCGCGGGTCCGGTCACGTGCCCGGTCGGAGCGGCTGCTGCTGAAGACGTCCGGCCGGCAGGCGAGACGGCGAGGAGCGCCGCGGCGGCGAAGCCACCGACAACCAGTCCTCTTCGGGTGATCAGGGGCGGCAATCCGCCCGGTGTCTCGTTCGACGTCGCCATCGACGTTCCTCTCTCTCCTCCGCTCGCCGCGCCGGATGACGCGGTGAAACTCACCAGCGAAGCGCCGGGTCCCACCTCAGCTGCGCCCCGCCGGCGACCAGGTCCGCCTGGAAGTCGGCCAGCAGCCGGGCATCGTTGCGCACGGCCCGCGGCGAGGTCGCGCCCGCCACTGCGAACGCGGCAAGTGCGCCGGCGGCCTCCCCGATCGACCACTCGACCGGCTGCAGGCGATAGCTGCCGTTCGTGATCTGCGTGGTGCCGATGTTCTTCGCGGCGGCGAGGAGATTGTCGACGCGACGCGGGAGCAGCGCGCCGAGCGGGATCTCGAACGGTTGCGGTCGTCCACCGCCACCGGGGTGTCCACCGGTGGACGGGTGCCGGTCGATCCAGAAGTAGTGGCCGACACCGACGGAATCCGGGTGGGTGACCGCCGGGCGGTCCCCGAGGAACTCGAGGGAGATCTCCTGCTCGACGATCGTGTGCTCGGCGAGGATGCGTCGTGACTCGCGGTAGTAGGGCACCTTCGCGAAGCCGTCTGCGGTTCCGGCGATGTCGGGCCGGAGTCGCAGACCCGGCCATCCCGTGCCGCCGTCGGGGCGAGGTGCTTCGGTCTGCAGCCAGTAGAGCAGTGACGCGCTCAGCTCCTTCGCGGCTGAGCGGTGCTGCGCAGCGTCCGGTGTGCCGAAGAGCGGGCCGCCGATGTAGTCGTTCATCGGCCAGTTGACGATGGTGACGTCGCTGGCGAGGAACCCGGGCTCGAACTGCCTGCGGGCGAGGATGCGACGGTACGTCCAGAGTTCCGGTGCGCCGCCCATGTTGCGGTGGTCCACGTCGATCGCGAACGGGTCGTCGTCCGGGTTCGGCGTCAGCTGGTAGCGACGGGTCGGATCGCCGGCGTGTTCCGGTGCTCGGTCGAAGCCCAGGATCCGTTCCCCGTGGAGTTGCGCCGGTCGCCAATCGCGGAAGTGCTCGTACCGCGTGGGGCGATCGATCGTGTGGTCCTCGCCCTCGCGGTGGTCCATGGCGAAGCACCACGTCACGCCTTGCATGTCGAGTCGATCAGCGGTGTCGGCAGCATTGGGCTCGCCGGTCTGCTCGCGGGATTCGCGACCTGAGACGTGCTCGACATCGCCGAGTTCGAGCAGATCGCCGAGTTCAGTCGCGTCGAGCACGATGCGCGCCGAGACGACGACGTTCGAACCGCCCGCAGTCGAGAAGGTGACGGCGTCGATGCGATCGCCGGTGGTGGCCACGGAGACAGGGCGTGTTTCCAGCAGGACTGTCAGCCGTCCGGCCGAGATGAAGGGGCGCAGCAGCGAGTCGATCACCGACAGGATGACGCGCGGCTCGACGCAGACCGGACTGACCCAACCAGCACCGGGGTTGAGATGCGGGTCCGCGGCGGCTTCGGCGGTGAGCGGGTAGAAGGCTCGGTAGTGGGAGCGCATCAGCTCGCGGAATCGGGCATAGCTCGTATTGCGACCGGTGGTCTCGACGCGGATGTGTTCGTCGCTCGGGACCAACTGGGTCGTGAGCTGCCCGCCGAGCCAGTCCGTCTCCTCGGTGAGGATGACGCGCCTTCCGCGTTCGAGCGCAGCGAGTGCGGCTGAGACTCCGCCGACGCCTCCGCCCACGATCAGGATGTCGGTGTCGTGCTCGGTCATCAGTGGCCCTTCGATACTTTTCGCAAACTTGTGTTTGAATTCCCGAGAACGATTGCACACCCGTCGACAATGCGTCAAGGTCTCGGGGCCAGTCCTAGACTCGATGCAGCCACCCCGTGACGGAAGGAACGCCATGAGCGCGAGGAAGCGGGCCAAACCGTCCCTCTCCGATATCGCCGAGCAGGCGGGGGTCTCGATCTCCACGGTCTCGAAGGTCGCGAACGGTCAGCCTGATGTCGCGGCGACCACGCGATCGCGTGTCGAGAAGTTGCTCACGGAACACAGCTACGTCGCGCCGAAGCGACGTCGGACCGAGTCGCGAGAGTGCATCACGTTCCTCACCCGGACCATGAACTCACCCCTGACGCTCGACGTGCTCCGCGGGGCAGCGGCCGAGGCGCAGGCCTCCGGTGTGGACCTGGTGGTCTCCGTCCATCCGGACGACACGGACCTGCGCTGGATCGACGATCTCGTGGGTGACGCGAGAACGGCGGTGGTCGCCGTGCGGCCGACGCTGAACGATGCCCAGCGGGCTCGCTTCCGCCTGCTCGGCATGCCACTCATCGTCGTGGACCCGTACACGCGGCCCGATGAGGTGTCATACAGTGTCGGCGCCACGAACTGGGCGGGTGGGCTCGAAGCCACGGAACACCTCCTCGCGGCGGGTCACCGGCGGATCGGCATGCTCACCGGCGTTCCCGACACCCAGTCGTCTCTCGCCCGGCAGCACGGCTACCTCGCCGCCCTCGGTGCTCGTGGCGTCCCGGTCGAGTCGGAACTCATTCGCAACGGCGAGTTCTCGTACGAATCGGGCCTCGCAGACGGCGTTGCGCTGCTCGCGCTGCCCGTGCCGCCGACGGCGATCTTCGCGGCGAGTGATTTCCAGGCCGCCGGGGTGATCGAAGCAGCTCGGCGCTCCGGCGTGCGTGTGCCGGAGGACCTCAGCGTGATCGGTTTCGATGATCAGATCGTCGCGCGGATGACCGCTCCCCAGTTGACGAGCGTGAGGCAGCCGTCTGAGGAGATGGGCAAGCAAGCGGTGCGGGTCGCGTGCCAGTTGCTCCTCGGTGAAGAGCCCATGGCGCATCACACCGAGCTGGCGACGACGCTCGTGATGCGCGATTCCGTGGCGGGGCCGGGTTCTCGATAACTATCGAGAATATGCTCTTGCATTATCGGGAATCATCGATACGATGATTCCCGACAGCGGTGAGTGATCGGCACTGAGGTCGTCCTTGACCCCGTACAAAGGAGTACCTGCCATGCCTCAGCGCCCCCGGAGGGTCTCCCTCCTCACCATCCTCGCCATCACGGCGACCTCACTCGTGGGCTGCAGCACGCCAGGCGCCGCGGAAGACGGCGACGTCGATCTGACGATGGCCATCTGGTCGGCGAACGAGGATCACCTCGCCCTGTTCGACGCGATCGCCGACGACTACCTCGCGGATCACGATGAGGTGGACTCGATCACGTTCGAGACGATCACCAACCAGGACTACATCGCGGGCCTCACCACGCGAATGGCCGGGGGCAATGTCCCAGACCTCGCTTGGATCCCCGAAGCGAACGCCCCCGAGTTCATCGAGAGCGGAGTCCTCGCGGACCTCACGGACACCTTCACGGACACCGAGGGCTACGACGTCGAGGACCTGTTGCCGAGCGCGACCGCGCTCTGGGAGAAGGGCGGCGACCTGTACGCCTACCCGTTCTCGAACAGCCCGTTCGCGCTGTACGTCAACCGTGACATCCTCGAGGCTGCCGGGCAGCCGGATGTGGGTGCACTCGTCGGCACGGACGACTACACCTGGGACACCATCGCCGACATCGCCGCGGCCGTCACGGCGTCGACCGGCGACACCGGTCTGGTCATCCCCTCGTTCTCGCCGACCACCTGGGACAACCTGACGCCGCTCTGGGCATCGTGGGGAGCTTCGCCCTGGACCGAGGACGCCGCAAGCTGCACGTTCACCGATCCAGAGATGACCGACTTCCTGTCCTGGTTCCAGGCGCAGACGGCTCGCGGCGCCGTGTCCGCAGTGACGACGGCCGCCCAGAATCCGGTGTTCGCCACGGGTGACGTCGCGTTCAGCGTGGCCCAGCTCAGCGCATCGGGAGCGCTCGACGACACGTTCGGCTGGGACTTCCTTCCGCTGCCGGCCGGCCCCAAGGGCGAGCAGGGTGTGATCGGCCAAGCCGGCATCGGTGTGGTCGCGAAGAGCGCGCACGTGGACGCTGCGACCGACTTCCTGGCGTACTTCACGAACGCCGCGAACTCGGAGAAGCTCGCCACCTACTTCCCGCCATCCCGCGAGTCGCTGCTGAATGTCTCGACACTCTCAGCGGCTGCGCCGAAGCTCAGCGAGGAGCAGATCCAGTCCGCGATCATCGACGTCGTCCCCGATGCGATCGTCAAGTCGTCGAGCCCCGTGTACTCCAAGGTGACGAGCCTCGTGAGCTCGGCGCTTGATCCGGTGTGGTCCGGTGGTGACGTCGGGGACGCGACAGCAGCCGTCTGCGCGGTCGCCCAGCCCGTCCTCGGGCGCTGAGACCCGTGTCGTCCGCAGTCCGCACGCGGGCGGCGACCCGCCCCATCCGGCGGCACCTCGACCGAGGTGACCGCTGGATCGGATTGGCATTCGTCGCCCCGCAGGTGATCGGCGTCCTGGCACTCGGGGTCGTCCCGTTCGTGGCGGTCATCTGGTACAGCCTCAACGAGTGGACTCCTCTGACGGGGAGCTTCGACTTCGTCGGCATCGACAACTACACGCGGCTCTTCGGCGATCAGCGATTCTTCAACTCGCTCCGCTCGAGTTTCCTCTTCGGTGTCGGGATCGTGGTCCTCAACCTCGTTCTGGCCCTCTGCCTCGCACTGCTGCTCAACAACCGGCTGCGCGGCATCTCCACCTTCCGGGCGTTCTTCTTCTCCCCCGTCGTGGTCTCGATCATCGCCTGGTCGATCGTCTGGAACTTCCTCCTGGCACCGGAGGGAGGGGTCAACGGGACGCTCGCGATGTTCGGCATCGACGGCACCGGCTGGCTGACGGATCCGGCGACCGCTCTCGGGTCCGTCGTCGTCATCCAGGTGTTCAAAGGCGTGGGGATGAACATGGTGCTGTTCCTCGCGGCGCTGCAGGGCGTCCCTGGTGAGATCAAGGAAGCGGCGCGGCTGGACGGCGCCGGTCCGGTGCGCCTGTTCTTCGCCGTCACCCTGCCGATGATCTCGCCGACAGTCCTGCTGGCCGGAATCCTCACCACGATCGGTTCGCTCGAAGTCTTCGCTCCGATCCAACTGCTCACCAAGGGCGGACCGGCGGACACCACGCTCGTCCTGCCGTACTTCCTCTACCAGACCGCGTTCCAGCAGCAGGAGTTCGGATACGCCAGTGCCATCGGCGTCGTGCTCTTCATCATCATCCTCGGGCTGACGATGGCGCAGTGGATGTCTCGGAAGAAATGGGTCAATGATGAGAACTGAGTATCCCGAGCCCGACACTGAAACGGTGGACACGGTGCGTGTGGTGCTGCCGAACTCGGCCGCCGCAACCCGCGATTCGGTCGCGTCGCGTCGCCGTAGCCGGATCAACACCTGGGTGCTCTACGCGATCCTCGTCATCGTGTCCATTCCGTTCATCTATCCGACGGTGTGGATGATCTTCAGCGCGTTCAAACCGACCTCGGAGATCTTCTCCCAGCCACCGACGCTCTTGCCGACGAGCTGGACGTTGGACGGGTTCGCGAAGATCTTCACGACCCAGCCGTTCCTCCAGCAGTACGGCAACTCCCTGTACATCGCGGTCATCGTGACCGCAGGGTCCCTCGTGGTGTCGGGTCTCGCCGGTTACGCGTTCGCGCGGATGCGGTTCCCGTTCCGTAATGCGCTCTTCGTCATCCTGCTCGCCTCCATGATGGTGCCGAGCGAAGTGACGATCATCCCGATCTTCACGGCGGTGAACGCGATGGGGCTCACGGACACACACTGGCCGCTCATCCTCATGCCGTTGCTCGGGCCGTCCTCAGTAGTGTCGGTGTTCATCTTCCGGCAGTACTTCCTCTCTTTACCTGGAGAGCTCGAGGAAGCGGCGCGACTCGACGGGTTGGGTCGGGTCGGCATCTTCACGCGCATCGCCTTCCCGTTGGCTCGGCCTGCGATCGCGGCGGTGACGATCCTCACGTTCCTCCGGTCGTTCAACATGTACTTCGAGCCGCTGATCTTCCTCACGACCCCGGCGAAGTTCACGGTCGCGCTCGGCATCACGCGGTACCAGGACGCATACGGCGAACCGTTGTGGACCACGCAGCTCGGTGCGGCGTCGCTCACGGTCATCCCGATCCTCATCGTGTTCCTGCTCGCGCAGAAGCAGTTCATCGAGGGGATCGCAGGGACGGGGTTGAAGGGCTGAGCTTCCTCGGCTGTCGCCGTGCCCCGTGGTGTCCTCCGCTCGATGGGAGGACCTTCGCCGCGACTCGCAGCACGAGTCGCCGACCGGGCTTCTCGATCAGTTCGTGCAGCGCGGCGGAGACGATGAACAGCACGATGAGCGCCGCCATGACCAGCGAGAGCCTCACCAGGAGTGATTCGCCGCCGAAACGTTCGGCCGTCAACACCTGGCCCACGACCATCAGCCCCAGCAAGTGGACCAGGTAGATGCTGAACGCGAGCCGACCGCCGTACTCGACCACCGTGCTGCCGAGCCACGCCACAGCTGGACCGCGAGCGATGGAGAGGAGCGCGATCGTGACCCCACAGAGCGCGACGATGGCGCCCGCCTGCAGCCCACGGACCAGGGGGTCGTCCTGGCCGATCCCGGAGACGACGACGAGTGCCCCGGAGGACAGGAGTCCCAGATACGCGGCGAGACGCGACGGTCGAGCATTCCGCACGAGGCGTTGAACGCACACGCCCACCAGGAAACCGACCGCGACACGGATCGTAGGCACGGGCATGTTGTTCAGTGACGGCCACAGGGCGGCCGAGACCCCCGCCACGGTGAGCAGGGCGGCGCAGACGCCCCAGAGCCCGAACCGACGCTTGGCGGCCCAGACGGCAACGAGGGCGAGCGCGGGGAACAGGATGTACGCGAACCATTCGGCCGAGATCGACCAGGCCGGGATGTTCCACACGAGTGCGTCGCCCCACCAGGCACGGACGAGCAGCAGGTCCGAGAAGAATCCGCCCAGGGTGAACTGGCCGGCCGATCCCATCGGGATCGCCAGCGCGGAAGTCACGAGCACAATGCCACCGAAGATGAGCAGCATGAAGAGATGCAGCGGGTAGATCCGCGCCAAACGCCTCACCATGAAGTCTCGGTAGTCGCGAGGAGTCCGGAGCCGCCCGAAGTACTGGTAGCTGAGGATGAATCCGCTGAGGACGAAGAACAGGTCGACGGCCGCGAAGCCGCCGCGGGTCAACGGATCGAGCACGGCGACTTCGGGTACGAGGGTGGGCAGCCAGAGGCCGGCGTGCGCAAAGACCACCCAGAGCGCGGCGACGATGCGGATACCGGTGAGGGGGCGGATTTCGGGCGCGTCGCGGCGGAGGTGCTCGACCGAGGTTGAGGGAGGCATAGATTCTTCCGGGTATATTCAAGGACGAACTCTAATATACCAGTGTACGTGTTTGTACACGAGGAGCGGGATGCAGCGCGGCAGACGATTCGGGGGAACGAATGGCGAACGAGGACGACCAACAGCCGGCCGACCAGGAGGCGCCGACGAGCGCGAGCGACGGCACCATCGTCCTCGAGGGGCCGGGCATCGACCCGACCGGAGCCGCAGTGTCGACGGCCGCGGTCCAGGCGCTCTTCGCTTCGGCTCCCGAGGGGAGCACGCTGGTCGTGCCGGGAGCTGCGGTCATCGCGCTCGACGCGACGCTCGTCATCGACCGTCGGCTCGCGCTCCGCGGCAGTGGCGAGTTGCGGTGGACCGCCGGGATCGTCTCAGCACCGGCGCTGCGGGTCACGGCCCCACAGACCGCCATCCGGGAGGTCCGGCTCACCAACCCAAACCACCTCGGTTCCGGCACGGGCGCTCGCAACATCGGGATCGACATCCGGGCGAGCGACGTGCTCGTCGACGGCGTGCGGATCGTCGGGTTCCAGAACGGCGTCGTCAACGAGGCGAGCGGCGAGTTCGAGGGGACCATCGTCACCAACTGCCATGTGGTCGATGTCGTCGGCGCAGGCGGGGGCGCAGGTTCTCCTTCGTCCCTCGGGGAGGATCGGGGAGACGGCATCACGATCTGGGGTGCCCGCGCCATCGTCGACGGCAACGTGGTCGCCGCGCTCGCCGGGACCGACGCGCGCATCGGTATCCATGCTGAAGCGCTTCCCGACTTCAAGGTGAACCCGGGCGACTACCCGGACGCGATGTTCTCCGTCATCGGCAACGTCGTGAGCGGGCCGTTCCGTCGGGGTATCGCGTTCGAAGGGGTGTCGCATGCCACAGCGAGCGGCAACACGGTGTCTGACAGCACCTGGTGGGGGATCGCGGCGATCGACACGCGCGAGACCTCGATCTCCGGCAACACTGTGCGGTGGACTCGGACGGCGGAGGACAAGCAGGGTTCCGCATGGGCGCCGGTGCGCGGTCCGATCATGCTGTATCGCGACACACAGGGCGCTGTCGTCACCGGCAATGTCATCGAGATCCGCGGTGAGGCGGTGAGTGCCATCCGACTCGAGGACGCGACGATGCCCACCGGCGACACCTCGATCAGGTACGGAGCGGTCGATGCGGTCGTCTCCGACAACGTGGTGCGGATCAACGGAGGCAGCTGCTCGAGCGGCATCGTGCTGCTGCAGGCCGTCCGACCGCTGGTCATCGGCAACCGGGTAGCGGTCACGGCCGGTGCGGATCGGGTGGGCGGGGTGGTGTCGTATCTCTGCACCGATGCGGTCATCGCCGACAACTCGGTGAGCGGCGTCGATCAGGCGACCGGCGCCGGCATCCGCCATGAGGGTGCGGGCGGGGTGCATGTGAGCGGCAACCAGGTCGCTGCGTTCAAGGTCGGCATCTCGATCGTGAACACGACCGCCGGTATGACGGTCGTCGGGAACACCGTGGCCGGCTGCGCGACCGGCCTCGACACCTACGGCAGTAGCGGCCGGTCGCGGGTCGAGGCGAACCGGTTCACCGTGTCGGGAACGGTGCACGTCAATGCGCAGCCGGCGACGAGCTTCCTGACGACGCGGCACATGGGGACGGCTCGGCCAGCGGGTGGCGGGTCGGGGGACATCCTCGTCGGCAGCGGCCTCCTGTGGGTCAACGATCAGGGCACCTGGCGATCGGTGAAGGTGAGCTGAGCGCTGCTATCGCGGCCGCCGACGGTGGAGGCGAGCTGACCGCGAAGTCGAGTCGCTCATCGTCACGGAGGTCGTCCAGTGAGTACAGCGGCCCCCGGATACCGACGTGCAGGCTCGAGAATCGGCGTCCTCACAGCGTCAGACCACGACGTGTCGATCGCTGCGGGCCCTGCGGCTGGGGCGCGTGCGGCCAACTGCCGGCGCCCTTGTCGCGTGGGCGACGTCAGTTAGTCGGGTTCTGAGAGGCGGAAGGTGTGCTCGATCGCGAGCTCTGCGGCGATCGCGTCACCTGCCGCAAGGGCGTCACGCAGCCGGGTGGTTCCTTCGTCGATCAGTTCCCAGCGCACCTCTGCCACCGCTGCCGTGGACATCATCTGGAACGACAGGGCGTCGAGCATGTCTTTCGTCACGTCGACCAACATTCTGACCGTGCACATGTCCATGACCTGGGTGGCGAATTCCCACGCTCGCGGCATGAACGTGTCCGCGTCACGGTTGGGCAGCTCTGCGATCTGCTTGTCGACGAGGCCGAGCAGAGTCTTCGTTTGGGCTGGGGTGAGGGTTGGGACGGTGACGCGGACGATGCCGCCGAGCATCGCCCCGATGGTCTGCTGTACTTCGGTGCGTCTCGCGGGGTCAGGCAAGGCAACTCGGGTGTAGCGCTGTGCAGCCATCTCGACCAGACCGATGCGTTGGAGATCGTTGAGGCCTTCGCGGATGGGGGTGCGGGACATCCCGAGCCATTCCTGAAGCTCTGCGTCGTTGAGATGTTCACCGGGCAGGAGTGTGCCGTCGAAGATCGCGGCTCGGATACGGTCTGCGGCGACGTCGCGCAATGATCGACGTCCGAGGGCCGGCTGCGAGCTCGGTACGGGCATTTCATGCTCCTTCGCAAATCAGAGACGCTACCCCACGCGAGGCTAGAGGAGCTGTCCAAGAGTATCGCCGAACGACCAGGGCACCTGGAGATCGGTGCAGGTGGGTCGAGTATCGACGATCAGCGCGGAGCCATCGCCGACAGGATCTCGTAGACGACGTGGGAGGCCGCGATGGCGGTGAGCTGGGCATGGTCGTAGGCGGGGCAGACCTCGACCACGTCCGCTCCGACGAGACGGGAGCCTGCCAGCGCGCGAATCATCGCGAGCAACTCCCGGCTGGTGAGTCCGCCGGCCTCCGGTGTGCCGGTGCCCGGCGCGTGAGCGGGGTCGAGCACATCGATGTCGACAGAGAGGTACACGGGTCGATCACCGAGGCGGGCGAGCATCCGCTCGATCGCCCGGGCCAGCCCCTCGGTCTCCACGTCGATGCTCGAGATGACCGCGAAGCCGAGTCGCTCATCGTCACGGAGGTCGTCCCGTGAGTACAGGGGCCCCCGGATGCCGACGTGGAGGCTCGCCTCCAGATCGATGAGGCCCTCCTCGGACGCCCGCCGGAACGGGGTGCCGTGGGTGATCGGGGCGCCGAAGTAGGTGTCCCACGTGTCCAGATGGGCGTCGAAGTGCAGGACCGCGACCGGGCCGTGCTGTTTCGCGATGTTCCGCAGCAGGGGGAGCGCGATCGTGTGGTCGCCGCCGATCGTTACGAGCCGCGTGCCGTCGGCGGTCAGTTCGGCGGCTGCATCCTCCACCTGGCGCACAGCCTCGTCGAGGTCGAACGGGTTGATCGCGATGTCGCCTGCGTCGGCGACCTGCTGCGCGCCGAACGGCTCGACGTCCTGCGCCGGGTTGTACGGACGGAGCAGGCGCGAGGCCTCCCGGACATGCGCCGGACCGAACCGAGCGCCCGGACGGTAGCTCACGCCGCCGTCGAACGGAGCACCCACCACGGCGACGTCCGCGCGCGGAACGTCCTCCAGCCGGGGGAGCCTCGCGAAGGTCGCGATGCCGGCGAAGCGGGGCACGAGACTCGCATCGACAGGGCCGACGGGCTTCACCGTCTCGGACTCGGTGCCGCCTGAACGCTCACCCATCCTCAGTTCCGTCCGTCGAGGGTCGCCGGTTCGAGGACCGTCTGTCCGTCCGCCTCATCGACGTACTGCGGGGCGATGATGAGGCAGACGAGGCTCAGCGCACACATCCCGACGAGCAACAGGATGACGGGCAGGATGCTGCCGGTCGCCTGGAACATGAGCGTCGACACGAGCGGTGACAGGCCGCCGAAGATCGCACCCGAGAACTGGTACGCGAGCGAGATCGACGTGTACCTGGCCTGCGGGCGGAACATCTGCGAGAGGACCGTGGCGATCGGGCCGTAGGTGGCGGTCATCGCGAGGCGCATGGCGATGAAGATCAGGAAGATCAGCGGGATGCTCCCGCTGCTGAGCAGCAGGAACTGCGGGGCGGCGAGGGCTGCGACGCCGATGAGTCCGATGCCCACCACGCGTTTGCGGCCGAACCGGTCGCCGAGCCAGGCTGCGCCGAGGGTCACGACGAGCTCCACGAGCGCGGCGACGCTGAGCGCGTTGAGTACGACACTCTCCGACAGCCCGACGCTCGGGTCGGTCGCATACGCCGTCGCGAAGGTGGTGACGAGGTAGTAGCCGCCGATCGCGACGGGCAGGACGCAGATGCCGAGGAGGATGCTGGCCCAGTTCGTCCGGATCGCGTAGAGGAGCGGTACGGGCTGGTCCTTCGCCGAGACCGTCTTGACGCTCTCGGTGAACACCGGCGACTCCTCGACCTTCATGCGGACGATGAGGCCGACGACGATCAGCACGGCCGAGGCGAAGAACGGGATCCTCCACCCCCACTCGAGCATGAACTCGGTGCCCTGGAGGGAGATGAGACTGAAGAGTCCGGTGGCGAGGAGAGCGCCCGCCGGGTTGCCGGCCTGCGCGAAGCCGCCGTAGAAGGTCTTCTTGTCGGCCGGTGCATGCTCGACGGCCATGAGGACCGCTCCGCCCCACTCGCCGCCGACGGCCAAGCCCTGCACGAAACGGAGGACGACGAGGAGCACGGGTGCCCAGGCGCCGATCGACGCATAGCCGGGAAGGCAGCCGACGAGGAACGTCGCGGCTCCCATCATCGTGAGCGTGACGACGAGCGCGGTCTTCCGTCCGATGCGGTCACCGATGTGTCCGAAGATGATGCCGCCGATCGGGCGGGCGAAGAACCCCACGGCATAGGTCGCGAACGCCGCCGCAATGCCGGTGAGGCGGTCGGTCGACTCGGGGAAGAAGACGGTGCCGAAGACGAGGCTGGCCGCCGTGGCGTAGACATAGAAGTCGTACCACTCGATGGTGGTGCCGACGAAGGCGGCGAAACCGGCCTTTCTGGCGCGGGCGGTCTGGGCCTGTCGGGTCTCGGTGCGGGGATCGTGCGTCATTGCTGGTCCTCCTGGGGCGGGGCTGCGAACGGTGGGGGTGTCGTGCGGGTGTGCGGACTTCGGGGACCGGACGATCAGTCCGCGATCCGATACTGACGGATGCCGTCGACCCACGTCTCGTGGACACGGATCGAGGCGATGGTCGAGGGTTCGGCGGTGAGCGGGTCGCTCCCGAGCAGCGCGAAGTCGGCGCGCTTGCCCGGTGTGATGGATCCGAGCTCGTCCTCGCGGCCGAGGGCGATCGCGCCGTGCAGGGTGTGGCCGAGCAGTGCATCGCGAGCGCTGATACGGAGTGCGTCGGAGCCGAGCTGGTGACCGCGGCGCGTGATGCGCGTGACGGCGGCCTGGATCGCTTCGAGCGGCTTCGGTTCGGCGACCGGAGCGTCAGAGCTCAGGGTCACGGGGACACCGGCCTCGATGAACTCGCCGAGCGGGTTGAAGCGCTCGCCGGGTGTGCCGACGGCGTCGGTGACACCCTCACCCCAGTTGTAGTAGTGCTGCGGCTGGTTCACCGGGTGGATGCCGAGCTCTCGCATCTGGACGATCTGCTCCTCGCTCGGCAGGCCGCAGTGCTCGATGCGGTGCCGCGCGTCGGACGACGGCGTGGCCTCCTGGGCGGCGCGGATCGCATCGATGACCATCGCGATGGCCGTCGGCGACTGCGCGTGCGTCGCGGTCTGCAGGCCGGCGGCGTGGGCGTGCGCGATGAGCTCGGCGTAGTCGGCCGGGTCGTGATAGAGCTGACCGGTCCGGCAGGGGTCGCCGACGTAGCCGTCGGGGAAGTAGGCGGTCCAGCCGCCGAGCGTGCCGTCGGCGTAGAACTTGATGCCGCCGAAGGACAGGTGGGCGTTGCCGAACGCGCCGTGGAGTCCCATCTCCAGTGCCTGGTCGAGCAGGTGGGAGAGCAGGTACATGCTGACGCGGGTGCGCAGCTCACCCTGCTCGGCGAGGCGGAGGTACATGTCGAACTCGCGTCGTGTCACCTGGGCGTCGCCGATGGTGGTCACGCCGCCCTCGAGGAAGCGGTCCTGGGCGACACGCAGCTGCCGCAGGTGCTCCTCCGGCTCGTCCTGGAGGTGGAAGTTGGGGCCGTGGTGGCCGATCTTCACGCCGCTGACGCCCGTGAGGATGTTGCAGGCGGCGTCGGACAGCTCGCCGGTCAGCTCGCCGTCGCCGTCGCGGAAGAACACGCCGCCGTCCGGGTCCGGGGTCTCACGAGTGACGCCGGCGGCTGCCAGGGTGTGGCTGTTGACGACACCGCCATGACCGCTCGCGTTCATCAGGTAGACCTCGCGGTCGCGGCTCACCTCGTCGAGTTCCTCGCGGGTCGGGTGTCGCTGCTCCACGAGGTTGCGGTGCTCGTAGCCGTACCCGCGGATGGGCTGACCGGCAGGGGTCCGCTCGGTCGCCTCGCGGAGGAGCGCGACGATCTCGGGGATGCTCGACGCCCGCTCGGGGCCGCAGTCCACCCAGCTGAGCATCTGCCCGTACATGAGCGGGTGCGCGTGCGGGTCGACGAAGCCGGGGACGAGGACGCCGTCGAGGTCTCGGACTTCGGGGGGCTCGCCGCTCAGGCGGGCGGCTGCCGTGGTGCATTCCTCGATCGAGCCGACTGCGGCGATGCGCGAACCGTAGACGAGGACAGCGTCACCCACGACGGCGTCGTCGAGCGTGTGGATGGCGGTGGGGACGAGGATGAGGGGACGGCTGTCGAGCACGGATCGCTCGTTGTCGTGTAGCTTGCGCATGGGTGCTCCTGGTGGCTTGCGTGCCGCATCATCGCGGCGGTGGCTGATGGGCAAGGTACGCGCTTCGTGGCAGCTGCGCAAACACATCGACGGCGTACAGGTCCACGACGCGATCGATGTGCCGTGAACTCCGCCAGATCATAAGAAATCACGTCTTCCCTGGCTCCCTGACCGTCGATAGGCGACACTGGAGCAGCAGAAGATTTTTCCGACCGATTCCTGCTCGAGGAGCCGCGCGATGCCCGATCTCGATGAACGCCTGCTCGAACTGTTGCAGCACGACGGCCGGGCGAGCTACAGCGAACTGGCCTCAGCGGCTTCCGTGAGCAGAGCCGCGGTCGCCACCCGGTTGAACACCTTGATCGGGACGAGCGCAGTCCGGGTCGTCGCAGCAGTGCACCCCGAGTTCCTCGGGCTCCAGGCGTACGCGCACGTGTCGATCCACACGGCAGGCCCGGCCGGTGACACCATCCCGGCGCTCGTCGCCCTGCCCGCTGCCGTGTTCGTCTCGGCGGTGAGCGGTGAGCACGATCTGGTCGTGGAACTCCGGCTCCCGGATCAGCGCGAGCTGTACGCGACGGTCGCCTGAGCTACCGCGAACTCGCCGACCGCGTCGGCCTCTCGGCCAGCGCGGTGCGCAGTCGGGTCACGGCGCTCGTCGAACAGCAGGTCGTGCGGATCGGCCCGGTGTTGAACCGACGGCTGCGCAGCGCGAAGGCCGCGGCCGGCGTCGGGATCAACATCGACGGTGAGGGGGCACGGGCGATCGCAGGGCTGCGCGCGATGCAGGGCGTCGAGTTCATCGCCAGGACCATCGGCCGCTTCGACCTCGTCGCCACGATCTCGGCCGATTCCGCGCTCGGTCTGCACGACGTCATCGACTCACTGAAGGCACTCGACGACGTCGTCCGACTGGACACCTGGGTCCACCTCGAGGTCGTCAAGGAACGCTACGAGTGGCCGCTGCCGTCGCCTGCCGGGTAGCGCGGGGCGAAGAACGGCGTATCGACGAGCTCGGTGGGGTTGGCGACCACGAGGTACACGGCAAGTGCGCCGACGGCAGTGATCAGCCATCGGCGCGCCGTCCAGGGGCGATGAGCCCTCCGAGGCGTTCGGCCGACATGCTCACGCGTCCTCCTTCTCGCGACGCAGATGTGAGACTCGCAGAGCGTAGACGCCGGCCGCGATGGCGAGCACGACGATGGCGCCGACCCCGAACCACAGGTTCGACACGCCCGAGGACGATTGCACGACCCAGGACTCGGTCGCGTACTGCGCGTCGATCGTGAGGATACCTCCGAGCGAGGCCGTGCCCTGGGTCAGGATCAGGAGCGCACCGATCGCGATCGACAGCGCACCGGACACGACCATCCAGATCGAGTTCTCCCATCGGCCGATCCGGAATCGTCTCGGCCGCATCCAGGATCTCGTCCCCAGCTGGAATCTGCTCCAGACGAGCGACAGGAGACCGAGCGGCACAGCCATGCCGAGTGCGAAGATCGCGAGCATGATGCCGCCGTAGAGCGGATTCGCGCCAGCCGCCGCGACGGTCAGGACCGATCCGAGGATGGGCCCGGCGCAGACTCCTGCGACCCCGTAGACCGAGCCGAGGACGAACACGGAGACGGCGGACGTTCCTTCGCCACCCGTTCCGCGGCGGATCCAGGGAATGTCGATCCCGATGATCTGGATCATGCCGATCACCATCACGATGACGGCGGCGACGGTCACGAGGACGGTGCGGTTCTGCGTGACGAGCGAGCCCAGGACGCCGGCGAGGAGGCCGAGTGGCACGAGTGTGACGAGCAGGCCTGCGTAGAAGAGTGCCGTGCGGCTGAGGAGCTTGGTGGGACTCGCGAACGCGTACGCGAAGAACGCGGGGAGGAGCATGACCGAGCAGGGGCTCAGGAGTGTGAGGATGCCTCCGAGGAAGGCTCCCGCGTAGCCGATGTCCACTTAGTCCACCGTCGCTTCCCGGTCGGCTTTGGCGAGCTCCTCGTCGATGACCTTGAGGAACGCGTCGAGTGGCTGGGCGCCGGCGATCGGCGTCTCGTTCACCAGGAAGACCGGTGTGCTGGCGATGCCGATGTTCGTGCCCTCGACATTGTCCGCTCGCACGCGTTCGGCGAGTTCCGGGCTGGCGAGGTCCTTCGTGAAACGTTCGATGTCGGGGACGCCGACCTGTCGGGCGAACTCGATGAGCTTCTCGTTCGGGAGTTCCGGGTGGCCTCGTTCCGGCGCTGCTGCGAACAGCGCCGTGTGGTACTCCCAGAACATGCCCTGTTCGCCCGCTGCTCGCGCTGCGACAGCGGCTCCGATGGACTGTTCGCCGAAGATGGGCATGTCTCGCCATTCGAAGCGGACTGTGCCCTTGTCGATGTAGTCCTTGACGATCGTCGGAAGGGTGTCTCGGTCGAAGACGCCGCAGAACGGGCATCGGTAATCGGCGAACTCGACGATGACGACCGGTGCGTCGACGGCGCCCTGCGCGGTGACGTCGTCCGGGATGCGCCTGGCCAGGTCGAACGTCGGATTCGCCGTGTCCGAAGTCGTGCCGCCGGCAGTGCCGTTGTTGCCGGCGTCACCCTGTGGCTGTCCCGCGATGATCGCGACGACGATGAGGGCTGCGACGCCGATGAGCGAAGCCCACACGAGTTTGATGCGGTTGCTGGGTGCCACGGTGCTGGTGGAGCGTTTCCGTGGTGCCGTTCGTGAACGATTCTGCTTGGTTGTGGTGGCCTGCTTGGTTGAGTCGGCCTTGTTGTTGCCGTTGCTCGATGCGGATGGGTGGGTGCGTTTGGTCATGGTGGTGCTGGATCTCTCGATGCGTCGATCGTCGCCGGCTCGACAGGGCGCACACATGCATCGTGTGAGGTCCTGGAGCCGTCGATCTGAACTGATGGGGCGGGTGTGAGGGGCCACATCACGCCGCATGCTCCGCTTGGTGCGATGCGCGCGTGGGTGGCGTCCCGTCCGTCACGTTCGTGAGATGCAGAGTTCCTGAGGTGTCGGTGAGGAGATGTGGTCGCTCAGCCGTCGAGGAGTCGTGTCGCCCGAGGTCGATGCGGTCACGGTCTCGACGGTCGACGCGGCCGACGCTGTCACGTCCCACAGTTGGGCAGTGCGCACGACGTCCGGTTCAGTCGCCGGTGCGTTGTCGCGTCCGTCGCAGCCGGGGACGCCGAGCTGATTGTCGGTCGGCGCCGACGGGCTCGCGATCCGGGCGGTGCGCGTGTGAACTGCTGAGCCGTCGGCCGATGAGGCCTGCGCGATGTCTGTCGCAACCGACTCGCTGCTGCTCGCGGCCGTGCCGACAGACGCCGGTATGGAAGCACACTGCTGTCCGATCGCGCTCAGCACGAGCAGGAGGATCAGAGCTATCGCTGCGACCAGAGGAGTGGATGCAGGAAGCGGTCTCCGGAGAGTTCCGTGTCGCATGTTCACCCCGATGACTGGTTGGGTCGTTAGGTCGTTTCAACTGGGATGAAGCATAGGCGACGGTCGCGGGGGCTTCCTGAGTGCTGTTGTCGTGGTCGAGGTGCCCGCGTCGTAGCTCCAGCTCAGCTCGCCTGTCGCGCGAGCGTCTGCGCGAGGCTCCGCTCGAGCAAGGTCCGCAGGACCTGTCGGCCGACCCGCGCCAGTCGCGTCAGACCGATGCGACGCGTGCGAGGCCTGGCGCGAGCACCAGCGGCGAAATCCGGCCGGTGGTCGGTCAAGTGTGTGCGGACGGGCTGGGGGAGAAGTATGCCGTTGGGCGGGCGGATCGCGAACCGATCGCCGTCGCCCTGCCCCGACGGAGACACTTCTCGTTGTTCAGGAGGTCGGCTTCGGCGATCAGCGCAACCGCGATCGCGCACTGACCACGTCCCCCTTAAGACGGATAGTTTCTGAAATTTCACACACTTAGATTAAAGCCCGATGGAGGCAACGGCCTTCATCTGGAACCGAAAGGTCGAATCGATGAAGATTCAATATCGCAAGTCCCTCATGGGTACGTTGACCGGCGCTGCAATCGTGGCGCTCGTTCTAACGGGCGGGGGCGCGCACGCAGCGCCGAGGCCTCAGCTCGCCGACGATCTCAGCCCCAGCCAACAGCTTGAGCTCGACTACAGCGAGCAAGCGGCGGCAGGCCTCGTCTCCATGTGCTCAGCGAACGGGAACGGCTTTGTTCTGCATCAGGTGTGGACCGGTCAGTCGTGGTGTACCGGGCCGTGAGACAGGTGATCGCGAGGAACGGGGTATTGAGCACGGTTCTCCTCGCTGCGCTCGGGTGCGCCCTCCTTGTCGAGATTGCCGTCTTCGTCCTCGCCGTCACGGGCAACGCCGAGTGGTTCTACACCAGTCAGGTCTACCTGCCACTCAGCACGAGCGTGACCGTTCTGCTCATCTTGGGGGGGCTGGGCGGCTGCGGCCCAGCACCGCAAGCAATCGAATCGGGCTCATGAGCAAGGTCGGAAAATGTAGAAGACCGCCCTGCGATGCGAAGGCCCCCCGCCGAATGCGACGGGCAGCCTTCGCGAGTGCGAACGGGGATTTTCGCAAGACTGGAGGACATGGTACCCATGCTGCACATCGATGGTCTCGCGAACGCCCGTGATCTTGGGGGTCTGGAGCGTGAAGATGGAACCTTCACGCCCGCTGGAGTGTTTGTCCGATCAGAAAGGCTGGACCGTGTCGGATCCGACGGCTGGCGAGCGCTCCACGCGTATGGAATACGCACCGTCATCGACCTTCGTCGGCCAGAAGAGCGCACGGGACAGGTCCCCACGACGATCAGGCACGTTCACATTGACCTCGACGGCGGCGATCAGACGGACTTCTGGGCAGAGTATGAAGCGGACGGGCGGTGGGGCACGCCCCTCTACTATCTCGCCCACCTCCAGACGCTTCCCCACCGCCTTGCGCTACTGCTGAAGGCGATCACCACCGCCGATGAAGGGGGGATTCTCTTTCACTGCTCTGCAGGATGGGACCGTACAGGTCTCGTGGCGGCGGTCCTCCTGCGGGCGCTCGATGTCACCGAAGACGCCGCAGTCGCCGACTACCTTCACTCCTTCGCGAACGCCGACGCGATGGCCGCGCTCCACGAACGATCCTTCGAGGTCGAAGAACGACAGCAGATCCTCAATCGCTTCGGGCATACCGCAGAGTCCGCGTTCCGCGATATGTACGCGAACTTGGACCTCGAAATCTGGTTCCGCGAATCGAATGTCGAACCCTCGACACGAGTGGCCATCAAGACGTGGCGTGGAGCGGCCGCCTCACTCGATAGAGCGTGACGAGCGAACGGCATCGCCCAGCGTGCGTTCTCGCGAGCGCGCAGCGGTTCAGTCGACGATGGCGATCGCGTCGATCTCGACGAGCATCTCCTCGCGGGGAAGGCCGGTGAAGACCGTGGTGCGGGAGGGCAGGACGCCGCCCTTGACGCGCGAGCCGACGAACTCGCCGTAGGCGTCGTTCATGATCGCGAAGTCCTCGCGCTTCGTGAGGTAGACGCGCAGCATCATGACGTCGTCGAAGGTGGCTCCGCCGGCGGCGAGGATCGCCTCGACGTTCTGCAGCGTGCGGGTGGTCTGCGCTGCGACGTCACCGGGGAACAGGTACTCGTTGGTGGCGGGGTCGACCGGGCCCTGGCCGGAGACCTGGACGAAGTTGCCCTTGCGGACACCCTGGGAGAAGGTGTGCGCCGGAGCCGGAGCGTCGGTGGTGGAGATGGCGGTGCGTGCAGACATGGGAGTCCTCTCGATGGTGGGGTTGGGGATGGGCACTTCGACAGGCTCAGTGACCGGGTGGGGGAGTCAGGGGGTGGGCGCCTCGACAGGCTCGGCGGGCAGGGTGGCTTCCGCGGCGGACGGGGCGGCGTAGCCGAGTTCTGCGGAGATCGCGGCGGTGGCCGCGAGGAGCTGGGGTAGGAGCGCACGGACGCCGCTGTGCGGGAGCACCATCGTCGGCACGGAGATCGACACCGCGGCGGCGATCCGGCCGTCGGGACCGAAGACCGGTGCCGCCACGCAGTTCATGAAGCTCTCATGCTCCTCATGGTCCTCGGCCCATCCGCGCTCGGTCGAGCGGGCGATCTCGGCGAGGAGGTCGTCGGCATCGGTGATCGTCTTGTCGGTGTAGCGCTCGAACACGATCCCATTCACGATGCGTCGGCGTTCGGCGTCATCGAGGCCACCGAGGAGCACCTTTGCGACACCCGTGGCGTACAGCGAGGCGGGCAGGCCGACCCGCGAGTACATGCGGAGCGGCTGACGGGACTCGACCTTGTCGATGTAGAACACCGAGCCGTCCTCGTAGGCGGCGAGGTGCACCGTCTGCCCCGTCGCGGCGCCCAGCGAGCGCAGGTGCGGAGCCGCGACGCCGCGAACGTCCTGCTCGTCCAGGGCGGTCTGCGTCAGCTCGAACATCGCACGCCCGAGGTGATAGCGGAACGCAGCGTCACGGGTGACGAAGCCGTGCTCCTCGAGCGTGTTCAGCAGCCGGAGCACTGTCGTCTTGTGCACGCCCGCCGTTGCGGCGAGGGCGTCCAGGGAGTTCGTGCCGGAAACGATCTCGCGGAGGAGGTCGAGGGCTCGGGAGAGTGACTGGCTCATGCGTCGATCATCCCCTGCGCGGTCGCCGTCGTCCACGGGAGGGGGATGTCGGGGGAGATCCGCCAGGAGGCCCACTGCGCCTCGTCGGCTTCGACGATGGTGCTGATGCCGTCGGTGTCGGGGACGAGCTCCGGCCGATCGCCATGGCAGATCAGCGTCGAGGCGGCGACGGCGTGCCCGAGGCGGGTGCACGCGGCGTCGGTGAATCCGGTGGCGAGTCCTGCGAGATACCCGGCGGCGAACGCATCACCGGCGCCCACCGTCTCGACGACGTCGACCGCGAGGCTCCGGACCTCGGTGCCCGCCGCCTGATCGTCGCGGTGGATCGTCGTCGCGACGTTCGCCTCGTCCTTCCGCACGATGCGCCGGAGGGCCGGCAGCTCGGCGAACAGCCGGCCGGCGTCCGCGTGTCCGAAGAACAGCTCGGCCTCGTCGACGCCGAGGAACAGGACGGACGCCTGATCGAGGAGGCGGTGGAGGGGCGCGGTCGAGCGACCCTCCCAGAGACGCGGCCGGAAGTTGAGGTCCACGCTGAGCACAGCACCGGGGGCGAGGGCAGCGCTGAGACCGCCCACGAGTTCGGCCGTCGACGCCGACAGGGCCGGAGTGATACCCGTGGTGTGCACGATGGCCGAGGCGCCGATCGCGGTACGGGTCGTGGCATGGTGCAGTGTGGCAGGCCCGAGCACCGATGCCGCGGAGCCGCTGCGGTAGTAGTGCATGCGAGGGCGCCGATCGCCGTCCTCGGCGACGACGGTCTCCTTGACATAGAGGCCGGTCGGGCGGGTGTCGTCGCGTTCCACCGCATCGACGAGGACGCCGTCATGGCGGGCGGTGTCGAGGACGTAGTCACCGAAGCCGTCGTCGCCGAGGCGCGAGATCCAATGGGTGGGGACGCCGAGGCGTGCGAGGCTGGACGCCACATTGAACTCGGCTCCGCCGACGCCTGTCCGGTACTCGCGGGCCTCCGCGACGGGGAGTTGGCTCTCGGGGAGGAGCACGACCATCGCTTCGCCGATCGTGGACACCGTGCTCACGGTGGACGGTGACGTCGTCATCACAGTTCGCCTCGCGTTCCGGCCGACTGCGGTTGACGACCTGTGACGGCAATGCTAGAACAGACGTAGCGCTGAGTGCAATACGCGTTGCAGATTACGCAACCTGATTCACGACGTGCTCGATTTCGAATGAGGAGACCATGACGGACGACTTCGACGCAACGAGCCTCGGCGTGCTCGACGGCAGCCTCAAGGGGTTCCCGCCCGCCTCCGTCGGCCTGGACGCCGCCGGGTTCCTCGCAGCGAAACCAGCGCTCGACGGCTTCACGACCCCGCTCGTCACGCTCGACCAGTCCGCCGTGATCGACAACGTCGAGACCATGCGGCGTTGGTGTGAACATGCAGGCGTCGGCCTCGCCCCCCACGGCAAGACGACGATGAACCGCGCGCTCTGGCAACGACAGCTCGACGCCGGCAGCTGGGGCATCACCGTCGCCACCCCGTGGCAGCTCGCGGTCGCAATCGACTGGTCGATCCCGAGCGTCATGCTCGCGAACGCACTCGTCCAGCCCGAACACCTGCGGGCCGTGGCCCGAGCGCTCGACGCCGACACCGCGCACATCGTCGTGTGGGCCGACTCCGTGCGGGCCGTGCAGATCATGTCGCGCGTGCTCGCTGAAGAGCAGCCCGGCCGCCCACTCCACGTCCTCGTCGAACTCGGGGCCCCCGGCGGGCGAACCGGCGCGCGCGACCATGCCACCGCGCTCGAGATCGCCGAAGCAGTCGTTGCAGCGCCCGAGCTCGCGCTCGCAGGCGTCAGCGGGTACGAGGGTGCGCTCGCTCACCATGGCGACGACGGATCACTCGCGATCGTCCGCGACTACCTCGAATCACTCGCCGCATTCCATACGACGCTGCTCGACGCCGGGCGGTACGACGAACGTGTCGAGACGGTGATCGTGACAGCCGGCGGGAGCGCCTACTTCGACATCGTCGCCGAGGTGCTCGCCGGGCTGCGCGACCTCGACGGTGCGAACGGTCGTCCAGTCGACGTGCTGCTCCGCTCCGGTGCGTACATCACCCACGACGACGGCTTCTACCGCGGCATCACCCCACTCGCGCGCCATGAGGGCACGGGCGACTTCCGCTCGGCGATCCACGGCTGGGCGACGATCGTCTCGCGACCGGAACCGGGCCTCGCCCTCATCGACGGCGGCAAGCGCGACTTCCCCTTCGACGAGGGCCTGCCGGAGGTGCAGGGCGTGCGTCGTGCCGGATCGAACGTCGTCGAACCACTCACCGGCGCGACCGCCACCGCCATGAACGACCAGCACACCTTCATCGCGCTGCCGCCGGGCAGCGACCTGGAGGTCGGAGACGTCATCCGCCTCGGCCTCTCGCACCCCTGCACGACCTTCGACAAGTGGCGCGCACTCATCGTCATCGACGACGTCCGCGCCGACGAACCACGCGCCGTCGACGCCGTCACCACCACCTTCGGCTGATCCAGCCCCACCCGACCGCGCCGGTGCTGTCGCCGGCGAGAGAGGACTCCATGTCCAGCACCGCCGCTCCGCACACGCCGACCGCTCACGCGCTCGACGCCCTCTACGCCGACCGGGCCATCGCCGTCGTGCGCGTCCCCGTCATCCCCGACCCCGTCGAGCTGTGCCGGGCGCTCGCCGCAGGCGGCATCCGCAGTGTCGAGTTCACGTTCACCACGCCCGGCGTCGAAGCGCTGATCCGTGCGGCAGCCGACGCGATCGCCGACCACGGCGCGGTCATCGGTGCCGGGACCGTGGTCGACCGCGACACCGCGCAGCGCGCCATCGACAACGGTGCGCAGTTCCTGGTCACACCAGGGCTGAGCGAGGAGGTCGCCGAGGTCGCCAACGCCGCCGGTGTGCCGTTCCTGCTGGGGGCGATGACGCCCAGTGAGGTCATGCGGGCAGCTGCCCTCGGCTCGCACGCCGTGAAGATCTTCCCCGCGGCGACGATGGGCAGCGGATTCCTCAAGGACCTGAGCGGACCGTTCCCGGGTCTCCGGTTCGTCCCATCCGGCGGGCTGCACGCGGGCAACGCCCGCGAGTACATCCAGGCCGGTGCGGCTGCGGTGACCGCCGGATCGAGCGTCGTCGGGGCGGCGGACGTCGCGGCCGGCGATTGGGCCGGCGTCACCGCACGCGCCACCGCCTTCACGCAGGCCGCACTCCTGCCATGAGTCCACGACCGGCGGCGGACGGCCAGGCGGTGCTTGTGCGCGGAGCACGTCTCGTCGACGGCACCGGAGCACCGAGTGTGGACGGTTCGGTGCTCATCGAGGGCGGGCGCATCACCGCGCTCGGCGCCGGTGCGGACAGCGCGGCGCCCGCCGACGCCCACGTGATCGACGCCGACGGCCTCGTCGCGGCGCCCGGCTTCATCGACATGCACGCCCACTCCGACCTCGCCGTGCTCCGCGACCCCGGCCACCTCGCCAAGGTCTCGCAGGGGGTCACCACCGAGGTCCTCGGGCAGGACGGGCTCTCGTACGCGCCGACCGACGACCGCACGATGGCGATCATCCGGCAGCAGATCGCCGGCTGGAACGGACAGCCCGGCGACGTCGACTTCGCCTGGCGGAGCGTGGGGGAGTACCTGGACCGGGTGGACCGTGGCGCGGCGCTCAACGTCGCCTACCTGGTGCCGCAAGGATCCGTCCGGATGCTCGTCGTCGGGACCGAGAACCGCCCGGCGACCGCGGACGAGCTCGTGCGGATGCAGGAGCTCGTCGCCGCCGGGATGCGGGACGGCGCCGTCGGGATGTCCTCCGGTCTCACCTACGTGCCCGGCATGTTCGCCGACACCGACGAACTCGTCGCGCTCTGCCAGGTCATCGCCGAGCACGGCGGCTTCTATGCTCCGCACCAGCGGTCGTACGGGAAGGGCGCGCTGGAGGCGTACGCGGAGATGATCGAGGTGAGCCGGCGCTCCGGCTGCGCACTCCACCTCACGCACGCGACGATGAACTTCGGCGTCAACGCGGGCCGTGCGGCGGAACTCGTCACCCTCATCGACGATGCCATTGCGGACGGCGTCGACATCACGCTCGACACCTACCCCTACCTGCCGGGTTCCACGACGCTGTCGGCGTTGCTGCCGAGTTGGGTCGCGGTCGGCGGGCCGGAGCAGACACTGGAACGACTTCGAGACGAGGGGGTCCAGGCCCGGGTCCGCCACGAACTCGAGGTGCTCGGTACCGACGGTTGCCACGGGGTCGTCACCGATTGGACGACGATCGAGATCTCCGGAGTCGCGAACCCCGAGCTCGCCCCACTGGTCGGTCGCACGGTCGCCGCGATCGCCTCGGAGCCCGGGCACGCGTGGTCGGGCGATCCGACCGCGCTCTTCTTCGACGTCCTGCAGCGTGATCGCCTCGCCACGGGCATCCTCCAGCACGTCGGCGACGAGGCGAACGTGCGCACGATGATGGTGCACCCGGCGCACACGGGCGGCAGCGACGGCATCCTCATCGGCGCCAAGCCGCACCCGCGCGCCTGGGGCACCTTCCCCCGCTACCTCGGCCACTACGTCCGCGAGGAGGGTGTGCTGGGTCTCGAGGAGGCGGTCGCCCATCTGACCTCGCGACCAGCTGCTCGACTCGGCCTCATCGACCGCGGGGTGCTCCGTGTGGGTGCTGTCGCCGATCTGGTGCTCTTCGATCCTGAGACCGTCGCCGACCGCGCGACCTTCGCCGAACCGCGCCAGCAGGCCGCCGGGATCCCGTGGGTGTTCGTGAACGGCGTCGCCGTCGTCGCGGACGGTCGCCGCACCGCTGCGACCCCGGGCCGCTCCCTCCGCCACCGCAGCACCTGAACGCCTCCCCCCCCGCCCTCCCCCCCCCAAACCATGTTCAGAATTCAGGGATTCCTTCGGCGAGAGTGCTGAAACCGGCCGGATACTGGCGGAAATCGGACTTTCCGCAGATCTGGGCCACGAATCCCCTGAATTCTGCACCAGAACAGAAGGCAACATATGTACTCCAATGTGCTTGCGCGCAGCATCGCCGCCGCCGCACCGACCCCGGACAACCCCATCGGATGGTTGCAGCAGACCACACCGGGGCTGCTGATCCTCTGCGCCATCGCCATCGCGGTGCTGCTCGTGCTCATCATCAAGGTGAAGCTCGAACCGTTCATCTCGCTGTTCATCGTCGGCATCGGGCTCGCGCTCGCGACGGGCACGAGCATCTACCAGATCGTCGGCGTCGCCGTCCCGGACCCGTTCGACGACGAACAGATCAAACCGGGGGCATCACTGCTCGAGACCGGATTCGGCGGCATCCTCGGACACATCACGATCATCATCGGTCTCGGCACGGTGCTCGGCGCGATCCTCGAACGCTCGGGCGGCGCCGACGTCCTCATCCGGAAGCTGCTCGGCCGATTCGGTGAGCGCGGCGCCCCGATCGCCATGGGCCTCACCGGTCTCATCTTCGGCATCCCCGTCTTCTTCGACGTCGGTATCTTCGTGCTCGCGCCGCTCGTCTACATCACCGCCCGTCGTGGTGGGAAGTCGCTCATCCTGTATGCGCTCCCGATGCTCGCCGGACTGTCGATGACGCACGCCTTCCTGCCACCGCACCCCGGCCCGACGGCGCTCGCGGGCACCTTCGAGGTCGGCCTCGGCTGGCTGATCCTCATGGGCTTCCTCTGTGGGATCCCGGCATTCATCGCATCCGGTATCGCCTGGCCGCTGTGGATCGGCAAGCGCATCATGGTCTCGGTGCCCGACGAGTACGTGCTCGAGCCCGAGGACGACGCGCCCGATCGCAAGGACGTCTCACTGTGGAGCGTCGGCCTCATCATCGTCGCCCCGATCCTGCTCATCCTCGCCGCGACCTTCGGCGCGCTCGCCCTGCCGCACGGGCCGCTGCTCGAAGCGCTCACGCTCATCGGCAACCCGGCCGTGGCGCTCACGATCGCCGTCTGTCTCGCTTACTACGTGCTGGGCGTGCGTCGCGGCATGACGCTCGCGGAACTCGGTGAGTTGTCCGGGCAGTCGCTCAAGCCCATCGGCATGATCCTGCTCGTCGTCGGTGCCGGTGCCTTCTTCGGCGCGGTCATCTCGGCGACGGGGGTCGGCGCGGCACTCGCGGAGGTGCTCGGGTCGCTCGGATTGCCGATCATCGTCTCCGCCTATCTGATCAGCTCCGGCCTCCGTGTCGCGCAGGGCTCGGCGACCGCTGCGATCGTCATCACGGCCGGTATCCTGCAGCCGGTCGTGCTCGACGCCTCCTACTCGCAGCCGCAGCTCGCGCTGATCGGCATCGCGATCGCCGCGGGTTCCATCACGCTCTCGCATGTGAACGACGGCGGGTTCTGGATCATCTCGAAGTACTTCAACATGACGGTGAAGCAGACGCTCGCCACCTGGACGGTCCTCGAGACCATCCTGTCCGTCGTCGGCTTCGCGATGGTCGCCCTCATCTGGCAGTTCGTCTAACCCCAGTTGTTGCTGTTCAGAATTCAGGGAAAACATGCTTCGGAATGCGGACATGTCCGAAACCCGCGAGGAAACGGGCTGCATTCGCGACCGACGGCGAACATTCCCTGAATTCTGGACAGCGGAGGGGTCAGAAGAGGCGGGAGTCGCTGTCGTCGAGGCCACGCATCGCGTCGTAGTCGAGGACGACGCAACGGATGCCGCGGTCCTGCGCGAGCGTGCGCGCCTGCGGCTTGATCTCCTGGGCGGCGAACACACCTTGCACGGGTGCGAGCAGCGGGTCGCGGTTCATGAGCTCGAGGTAGCGGGTGAGCTGCTCGACGCCGTCGATGTCGCCACGGCGCTTGAGCTCCACGGCCACTGAGGCGCCGGTGGCATCGGTGGCGAGGATGTCGACCGGGCCGATCGCGGTCATGTACTCACGGCGGATGAGTCGGTAGCCGTCGCCGAGGAGTTCGATCTGCTCGGCGAGGAGCTTCTGCAGGTGCGCCTCGACACCGTCCTTCTGGAGGCCGGGGTCGACTCCCAGCTCGTGGGCGCTGTCGTGGTGCACCTCGTGGATGGACACGATGAGTGCGTCGCCGGTCTTCTTGTGGGTGACCTTCCACAGCTCCGTGATGCCGGCGGCAGCCTGTGTCTCATCGGGCTCGACGGTGGTGAGCGTGCAGGGCGGGCTCATCCAGTTGAGCGGCTTGTACGATCCGCCATCGGAGTGGACGAGCAGACTGCCGTCGTTCTTCACCATGAGCAGCCGCTTGGCGAGCGGCAAGTGAGCCGACAGTCGTCCCGCATAGTCGACAGAGCACTCCGCAATCACCAAACGCACGACGACGAGCCTACCGCGACACGCTCATCACCTGGTCCCACCCCTGCGCACAACTCCTGCTGGCCGCTTCGCCGGCTGGGGCCCCGAACCCACCGGTGCTCACAACTCCTGCTGTTTGCGGTTCGAGGCGTGCAGACGGGCGGGCCGGAGGCCCTTTCTGCTCGCGGCGGGTACGGAGAGCAGGAGTTGCGAATCAGGGCTTGGCGGAACGGGCTCGGGAGCAGGAGTTATGGACCGGCGGGGCGGCGAATGCGGGTGGCGGAGACGAATGATGCGGGAAAAGGCGCGGAGTCAGCGCTTGCGGCGGTTGCTCTCACGCGCAGCCGGCGAGGCGAGGCCGGCGAGGACGATGAGGACGAGCACGACGAACAGCGCGTTGAGCAGGCCGATCGTGTCGCCGAGGATGCCGATGAGCGGCGGTCCGACGAGGAACGCACAGTAGCCGATCATCGCGACAGCGCTCACACGGGCGGCGGCGCGCTTCGGGTCGTCGGCCGCGGCGGACATGCCGACGGGGAAGCCGAGCGAGGCGCCGAGTCCCCAGAGGACGGTACCGAGGATCATGAGCCCGGTGACCGGTGTGAGGATGAACAGCACGAGGCCGACGATCGCCGCACCGGCTGACACCTGCAGGACCGGCACCCGGCCGAAGCGGTCGATGAGTGGGCCGCCGACGATCCGACCGACCGTCATCGCGGTGACGAAGACGCCGTAGACGAGTGCGCCGGTCGTGTTGCTCTGGTCGTGACCGTCGACCACGGCGAGGGCCAGCCAGTCGTTCGCGCTGCCCTCGGCGAACGCCATGCCGAGCATGATGACACCGATGAGGATGAGTCGGCCGTCCGCCCACACGCTCAGGCTCTCGCGGAGTCGTTGCTGCCACGGCACCCTGGGTGCGTCGTCGTGCTCGGCCGTGATCTCCTGGTCGGACGGGACGAAGCGTACGGCGACGGCGGCGGTGATCGCGATGACGATCGCCATGAACAGGGCGTGCCAGAACACCTCGATGCCGACAGCGGACGCCAGCGCGCCGAGACCGGCCCCCGCGACCGTGCCGAAGCTGAAGCACGCGTGCATGAGCGGCATGACCGTCTTGCCGAGTTCCTGCTCCGCAGCCGCGCCCTCGACGTTCATCATGACGTCGACCGCGCCGTTGCCGAAGCCGAACATGATCAGACCGGCGAGCACGATGCCTTCGGCCGGGACCAGGCTGGCTCCGACGCCGATGAGCAGCAGTCCGGTCGCGACGATGCCGAGGGCGAGCTGCATGCCGCGCCTCGGGCCGAGCCGGGCGAGCAGATGCTGTGCGGCGACGAGTCCGATGATGGACCCGATGGACATGCCGAGGATCAGCAGGCCGACGGTGCCGGTGGTGAGGCCGAGGTTGTCGCGGATGGCGGGGAGGCGGGCGACCCAGGTTGCGATGCTCAGCCCGCTGAGTGCGAAGATCACGAAGATGGCGTTGCGCCAGGCGAGGAGTTCGCGGCGAGGACGCAGCGCGGCTGCTGCGGTCTGCGGAGTGATCGGCTCTGACACGGGGGTCCTCATGCTCGGTGCTGGAAGAAAATCGAATCGATTCGATCTCGTCGACTAAGCTAACAGATCGTGGACCAGGAATCACGCCCCTCTCGCCCGACGCTGGCCGATGTCGCCCACCGCGCGGGTGTGTCGCCGTCGACCGCTTCGCTCGCCTTCAGCGGTGCGGGGCCGGTCTCCGAGGCGACGAAACAACGCGTCCTGCAGGCCGCAGCGGACCTCGACTACGCGGGACCGGACCCGCGAGCCCGCTCACTCCGGCAGGGGCGCAGCGGCATCGTCGGCGCCGTCGTCGCCGGTCGGATCGGTCACTCCTTCCGCGACCCGGTCATGGTGCAGACGCTCGACGGCCTGGCCGATGAGCTCGGTGCTGTCGGCGCGGGTCTCCTCCTGCTGAACGATGCTCAGGAGGGCATGCTGCAGCTGAGCAACGCCCCGATGGACGGTGTCGTCCTGATCGGATGCAGTCCGAACCTCGACAGCTCGGTGGCCGTGCTCAGTCGTCGCGGTATGCCGATCGTGTCGATCGAGGGTCTGCCGGCGCTCGGCGTCCCGGACATCGCGGTCGACAACCGCGGAGGGGTTCGAGAGCTGGCCCAGCACCTCGCAGACCTCGGGCACGAACGCGTCGCCGTCGTGACCCTCAACCTGGATGCTTCCCAGCGTCGCGGCCCCCTCTCGCCCCAGTGGGAGCAGAACGCGACGACGGTTCCCGCGATCGAACGGCTCCAGGGGCTCCGCGACGTGTTCCCCGGCGCCAGTGGGTTCGTCACCACGGGCTCGTCGCTCGACGAGGGCCGCATCGCCGGTCACTCCATCCTCGACGTCTCGCCGGATCGCCGCCCGACGGCGATCGTCGCCCAGAGCGACCTCCTCGCCGCCGGCGTCATCCGGGCCGCCGAGGAGCTGGGGATCGACGTGCCGGGCGAGCTCAGCGTCACGGGCTTCGACGGTATCCGGGTGGAGGGACTCGACGACGACCTCACCACGGTCTGGCAGCCGTCGCGGGAGAAGGGTTCGGCTGCCGGGCGCGCGATCGTCGCGATGCTCGACGGACGCGAGCCGGAGCTTGCACGCTTCGAGGTCCGATTCCACCGTGGCGCCACGACCGCGGAGGCGATCGTTCCGCGCAGCTGACGAGCCAGATTCGACGGCCGCTTCTGCGCACCGCCTGGGTGTCCGCTGGACGACAGGCGTCCCGAGCGTAGGGTGGAGGCACCGCGCCACCAGGAGGATCATGACCACCCAGCACGCCGTCCCGTCCGCACTCGTCCAGCAGGAGGCGTCGGCGCTCGCCGTGTCGCTCGCGCCGGTCTACCAGGATCTCCACGCCAACCCTGAGCTCGCCTTCGCGGAGCATCGCACCGCCGGGATCGTCGCCGAACGTATCGTCGCCCTCGGTTACACGGTGACGACGGGCATCGGCCGCACCGGTGTCGTCGGGGTCCTCGAGAACGGTGACGGCCCGACCGTCCTCCTGCGCGCCGACATGGACGGCCTCCCCGTCCTCGAGGAGACCGGTCTCGACTACGCCAGCACGGCCCGTGGCATCGGCCCGGACGGCGACGTGCCCGTCATGCACGCCTGCGGACACGACGTGCACGTCACCTGTCTCCTCGGTGCCGCCGAACTGCTGGTCGGCCGCCGCGACACCTGGGCGGGCACACTCGTCGTCCTGTTCCAGCCGGCGGAGGAAGCCGGCGGCGGTGCGCAGGCCATGGTCGACGACGACCTCTACGGGCGGATCCCGAAGCCGGACATCGTGCTCGGCCAGCACGTCGGTCCGCTCCCGGCGGGTGTCGTCGGAACGCACGCAGGGCCGGCGTTCGCGGGAGCCGACGCGTTCGACGTCACGTTCCATGGGCGAGGCGGGCACGGTTCACGTCCGCAGTCGACGATCGATCCCATCGTGATGGCGTCGGCAGCAGTGCTGCGCCTCCAGACGATCGTCTCGCGTGAGGTCGCAGGCACCGAGACCGCCGTGCTCACCGTCGGCACGATGCACGCCGGGACGAAGAACAACATCATCCCCGACACGGCTCGGCTCGGCGTGAACATCCGCAGCTACGAGCCGCACGTGCGCGACCGCGTCCTCGACTCCATGGCGCGCATCGTCCGTGCTGAAGCAGCGGCTTCGGGCGCTGAGCGCGAGCCGGACATCGCCCACACCGAGTCGTTCCCCGTCCTCGTCAACGACCCTGACGCGACGAACGCCCTCACCGCGACCTTCGCCGAAGCGTTCGGTGCCCAGAGGGTCCTCGATCCCGGGCTCGTGACCGGCAGCGAAGACGTCGGGATGCTCGCCACAGCCGCTGACGCACCGATCGTCTACTGGATCCTCGGCGGAGCGGATCCGCAGGCCTTCGCCGCCGCGTTCGCCTCCGGCCGGATGGAACAGGATCTGCCGGGGAACCACTCGTCGAAGTTCGCTCCGCTCATCCATCCGACGCTCGACACCGGCATCGCCGCCCTGTCGATCGCGGCGCTCTCGCGTCTCGGATCGGGAGCGAGCGCATGATCGTCGTCACGACCGACACCGTCGCCGGGCACCGCATCGACGCCGTCTTCGGCGAGGTCATCGGTCTGACGGTCCGCGCGCGTGACTGGGGTTCGTCGATGTCGATCGGCTTCTCCGCGCTCGGCGGCGGGGAGGTCCCGGGCATGACCCAACTCCTCTTCGAGTCACGCCAGGAGGTCATGCGGCGACTCGTCGCCGAGGCTGAGCAGCGTGGGGCGAACGCCGTCCTCGCGATGCGGCTCGAGACGACCGACATCGGCGGAACGTGGACGCAGCTCACCGCCTATGGCACGGCCGCCTACCTCGTGCCGATCCCTGAGGGCGAACCCGGCGCGACGGGACAGTCGGCCTACGCCGCCGCGCAGCCGGACGCCCCGAAGCCGCGGGGTTCCGTCTGATCGCTGCCATCCCGTCGCCGCCGGGTCAGAGCTGCAGGCCGGGTCAGAGCTGCAGGCCGAGTCGGTCGAGGTTGAGGTAGTTCGACGACGACCCTGCGGCGTATGACAGGACGACCGTGTTGGATCCGGCGACGAGCGGGACGGTCACGGTCGTGTCGCCCCACGCGTTCCAGGCGGTCGTGCCGGGGAAGGCCACCGTGGTGGGTGCATCGCCGTTCACGCTGAGCGCCCGGCTCGCGGCACCCGCTGCCGCGGCGTAGCGCAGGTCGACGGTGTAGACGCCTGCATCCGCGACGTTCAGGTGGAACGTCACGGAGGTTCCGGCAGTGTTCCAGCCGGCGAGATAGCCGCGCCCGCTGAATCCCGACGAGGTGCTCTCCGAGTCCACCCCTGATCGCACGGCGTTCTCTGCCTCGTAGACGCCCGACCCTTCGACGACCGCCGTGCTTCCGTCGGGCGCGGCCTGCTGCAGGATGGCGACGGTCGCGCCGGCGGCGAGACTCTGCAGGGCCGTCGAGGTCAGCTCCGGTGTCGGCGCGTTCCAGTCGTAACCGCCGATCCCCGCAGCATTGACGTGGTTCGCCGCCTGCGAGGCGTTCGCAGTGAGGACGGCTTCATACTGGGTCTGGCCCGCCTGATCGATGAGCGCGCGCATGTTGCGGGTCAGGATGGCCTTGAATCCACCGGTGTCGTCGACGCCCTCGCGGAGGAACGTGCCGGACGACGTCATGTTCGCGACGGCCCAGTCGACCGCTCCGGTCGCGTCGTCGAGATAGTCGGCCGCTGTCGTCCCGGAGGAGTCGAGGGAGAGTTCGAGCGCGGCTCCGGCGAAGTCGCCCTGGTTGTAGGTCCAGTCCCAGTCGGTGTATTGACCGGTTCCGGCGACGTGATCGCGGAGGTGGCCGTTCTGATTGAAGTTCGTGTCGAGCCACGAGTAGATGCGCTGCGCGGTGGTGCGGTAGCCCGGGTCACCGGTGGCTGCGTAGAGGCGCATCGCCGTGTACACGGCGGTCGCATTCGTGGCGACGTTCTTCTCGTTCTTCGTGCCGTCACCGACATCGACGTTCTTCCACCAGATCCCGCCGCCGTAGGTGGTGTCCTCGTAGGCCGCGATCGAGGCGAACATCGTCTCCGACGCTGTCAGGTAGGCGGTCGTGCCAGTCAGCTCGTAGGCTCGGACGGCTCCGCGGGCCCACCACCCGATGTCGTCGTTCCAGTCGTTGTCGGAGAAGTCGGGGTATTCGTTCTGGAAGCCGGCCCAGACGTCGTCGATGAGTTGGCGGGACTGCGCGTCGCCGACCCGCTCGTAGCGGTCCATCACCATCTCCCAGAGCTGTGCCTCCCACCAGTAGTCGGTGTACAGGCCGCCCTGTGGACCGTGTGCGTGCTCCGAATGGATCTGGTGGTCGCTGTAGGTGAAGAAGTAGTCGGCGTCGTCGTCCCAGTAGACGTCGAGGAAGTCCTCGAACGCGTCCGTCGCCTGCGACGCGGTGAACGCGGCTGCCGGCTGAGGGGCGGTGGCGAGCGGTGCGACGATGAGGGCGGTCGCGAGCGCGAGTGCGGCCACGGTGCTCCGTGATGGCATTGTT
The DNA here is from genome assembly GCF_050613355.1 of Plantibacter sp. RU18. Classification (NCBI taxonomy): domain Bacteria; kingdom Bacillati; phylum Actinomycetota; class Actinomycetes; order Micrococcales; family Microbacteriaceae; genus Plantibacter; species Plantibacter sp. RU18. Next base: position 4,293,771 of record NZ_CP159618.1, on the reverse strand, counting down.
CCTCCTTGAACAAAAAGTATATTGAATGGCTATCCTCGATCCACTCGACGTCGGATGTCAAGCCCTGGGCGCCGCAGGGTAGTGGCGAAGGCCTGATATCTCGGGCCATGTGTTCGGTTTTGAAATCGATATCCTCCACGGGCTTGCTAAAACATATTGAACATGCAGAATAGAACCGGACGCGCTGCACACGGCGTCCGATTCGACGATGAAGACGGAGGAGCAGCGTGGCTCGATGGACAGAACACCTCATCTCGGAGGTCGTCACCGCGGTACGGCAGCGCAGTGACGACCGGACCGCAGAGATGTTCGAGCGCTGCTTCGCGGACACCCTGCGGAGCACCCTGACCCCCATGCCTGACGGCACCGTCTTCATGCTGACGGGCGACATCCCGGCCATGTGGCTCCGTGATTCCACCGCGCAGCTCTCGCCCTATCTGCACTTCGCCGCCGACCATCAGGAGCTGGCCGATCTGCTGACGGCCGTCAATCGCCGTCAACTCGACTGCATCGCGATCGACCCGTACGCCAACGCGTTCAACGCCGAGCCGAACGGCAACGGCCATCAGACGGACGTGACCGAGTCCTCGCCCTGGGTGTGGGAACGCAAGTACGAGATCGACTCCCTCTGCTACCCGCTGCAGCTGGCCCATGACCTGTGGCGCACCACCGGCCGCACCGACCACCTCGATTCCCGATACCGCGACGCCGTCCGGGCGACCATCGCACTCTGGCGCACCGAACAGGACCACGAGGCCCGATCCGGCTACCGGTTCGAGCGCTTCGACGCACCACTGTCGGACACGCTCGTACGCGACGGCCTCGGGCCGCGTACCTCGCCGAACGGCCTCTCCTGGTCGGGCTTCCGGCCGAGCGACGACGCAGGCCTGTACGGGTACAACGTGCCGGGCAACATCTTCGCGGCGGTCGTCCTCGCCGGCGTCGTCGAGATCGCACGCGAGGTGCTCGACGACGAGGCGCTCGCCGCGGACGCGGTTGGATTGCGCGGAGCACTCGAGACGGCGATCGCCGAACACGGCGTCGTCCCCACCGACCAGCACGGCGACCTCTACGCCTACGAGGTCGACGGCCGGGGAGCGGCGCTCCTCATGGACGACGCGAACGTGCCGAGCCTGCTCTCGCTGCCGTTCCTCGGCTGGTGCGAGCCGGACGACCCGCGCTACCTCGCGACCCGTGCATTCCTGCTCAGCGCCGACGATCCCAGTTTCGCCAGTGGCACCGCGGCTCGCGGCATCGGGAGTCCGCACACGCCGGCCGACCACATCTGGCCCATCGCGCTCGCTGTTGAAGGACTCACGAGTGAGGACCCGGCGGAGCGACGTCGTCTGCTGGACACCCTGCTCAGCACCGATGCGGGCACCGGGGTCATGCACGAGTCCTTCCACAAGGATGACCCGGCCACCTTCACCCGCCCGTGGTTCTCCTGGGCGAACGCGATGTTCTGCGAGTTCGTGCTCGACATGGTCGGCCTGCGCACGCATGTGCGTCGCCCGAACACGGCGGTGCGACCGTCATGACGAGCCCCACCACACCGGCTACCACGGCGGTCGTCGCCGAGGTCGGTCTTCGCAACCGTCCGCCGGCCGGTCGACGCCCCGCCCACCCGACGGCGCGGCAGATGCGGCGGAACGCCTGGTGGTTCCTCGCCGTACCGCTCGGACTGTTCCTGATCTTCATGCTGCTGCCGATCGTGATCGCGGCGGCGTTGAGCCTCACCGACTACGCGATCATCGGGGAGACCGCCTGGGTCGGTCTCGAGAACTACACGCGGATCTTCCAGGACGCGTTCTTCTGGATCGCCCTGCGCAACACCGCCTGGTACACCGTCCTGTACGTGCCGCTCGGGCTCATCATCGCGCTCGGTACGGCAGTCCTGCTGAACCGCAGCCGTCGGGCCGTCCGCCTGTTCAGGACGCTGTTCTACATCCCGGTGGTCTCGTCGACCGTCGCGACAGCGACCATCTGGTACTGGCTGCTCAACCCGCAGAAGGGCCTGCTCAACGTCGCACTCGGCTGGTTCGGCATCGACGGACCTGCATGGCTCTACGACTCGCAGTGGGCGATGATCGCCATCGTCATGATGAGTGTCTGGGCCGGTTTCGGCGCCAACATGATCATCTTCCTCGGCGGACTGCAGGGGGTGCCGGGCGAACTGTACGAAGCTGCCCGACTCGACGGCGCGAACGCGTGGCAGCAGTTCCGCTACGTGACGCTCCCGTCGCTCACGAGGACGACGTTCCTCGTGTCCACCCTGCTCATCATCGGGGCGTTCCAGGTCTTCGACCAGGCGTACGTGCTCACGAAGGGCGGGCCGGGCAACTCCACGGTCACGCTCGTCTACTACATCTACAACAAGGGCTTCGGGGCGCTCGAGATGGGTTACGCCTCGGCGCTCTCCTTCGTCCTGTTCCTCATCATCCTCGTGTTCTCACTGATCAACGCGCGGCTGAACAATCCGAGGGAGCCAAAGGTGAAGCGGGAGCGACGCGCGTCGACGGCAGTGGCAGCGGCTCCGGCCGTCGAGGCGGTGAGTGGACGATGACCGCGATCCTGCGTGACGCGGACGCATCCACGACGACAACCGCACCCGCTGGCCGAGCGACCGAGCATGCCCGCCGCCCTCATCGCCGCCCGCGCACGAAGCGGAAGCTGATCGGCGCGATCGCCTGGTATCTCGCGGTCGTCCTCATCAGTGTGATCACGATCGCGCCGCTCGTGTGGACGCTCTCCACCTCGCTGAAGCCGGCCGGGGAGATCCTCTCCGGGGCGCTCTCGCTCATCCCGGCGAACCCCACGATCGAGAACTACGTGCGGGTCTTCGAGGAAGCCCCCTTCGGCCGGTACTTCCTGAACTCGCTCGTACTCGGTGTCGGTGGGGCGGTGACGAACGTGTTCTTCGGGGGCCTGGGCGGCTATGCGCTGGCGAAGTTGCAGTTCCGTGGCCGGAAGGCCGTCTTCGCACTGTTCCTGTCGTCGCTCATGATCCCCGGGATTGTCACCATGATCCCGACGTTCCTCATCCTGCGGTACTTCCCGTTCGCTGGCGGGAACGACCTGTTCGGTCAGGGCGGGCTCGGCCTGCTGAACACCTATGCGGCCGTCATCGTGCCGGGAGCCGCCGGCGCGTTCGCGGTCTTCTTCATGAAGCAGTTCTTCGAGACCCTGCCGGATGAACTCGGCGAGGCAGCCCGGATCGACGGGGCGAGCGAGTTCCGGATCTTCGCGCAGATCTACTTCCCGCTCGCGAAGGCGGGCATGGCCGTGCTCGCGATCCTCAGCTTCCAGGCGGGCTGGAACAACTTCCTCTGGCCGCTCATCGTGCTGAACAACCCCGACATGATGACGGTCCAGGTCGGGCTGTCGTCGTTCGTCAACAACTACGAGACGGCGTTCGGTCCGCTGATGGCCGGCACCGTCGTGGCGAGCCTCCCGGTGCTCGTGATCTTCGTGATCGCGCAGCGCTACATCATCGAGGGCGTCGCGCACGTCGGCAACAAATGATCACCACCACCCGCAGTTCCACCATCCCAAGGAGAATTCGATGAAGAAGTCCACAACAGCATTGGGCCTGGCCGTCGCAGCGCTCTCAGTCGTCGCCCTCACCGGTTGCGGGTCCGATGGCGGCGGAGACAGTGCCGGAGGGCCGGAGCCGGTCGTCATGTGGGGTTCCTGGTCCGGCGAGCAGGTCGCCCAGCTCGAGCAGCAGGCCGAGGCGTTCAACGCCTCGCAGGACCGCTACGAGGTCAGCTACGTCACGCAGGAACTCGTCGAGGAGAAGTTGCTGACGGCGCTCGCGGGTGGGGAGGTGCCCGATGTGGTGCTCTGGGACCGCTACCAGACCTCGCTCTACGCACCCAAGGGTGCGCTCGCGCCCATCGACGACTTCGTCGCCTCGGACGACGTCGACCTCGATGCGTTCTACCAGCCCGCGCTCGGTGAGATGCGCGTGGACGACAAGCTCTACGGGCTGCCGTTGCTCGTCGACAACCGTTCGCTCATCTACAACCAGACGCAGCTCACCGAGGCGGGCGTCGCCGTGCCGACCAACTGGGACGAGCTGAAGACCGCGGCCGTCGCGCTGACCCAGCGTTCAGGGAGCACGCTCGATCGTGCAGGCTTCGACCTCGGTGATCCGGGCCTGTTCAACATGTGGCTCGCGCAGGCCGGCGGCAAGCTGCTCAACGCGGATGAGACGAAGACGGCGTTCAACTCCGCCGAGGGCATCGAGGTGCTCGACTTCTGGAAGCAGCTCATGGACGCCGGGGTCTTCGAGCAGGGCTTCGGCGACGGTGCGAACCCGTTCGCCGAGGGCACGCTGTCGATGAAACTCGACGGACCGTGGGCGCTGACGAGCCTCGACGAGGTCGACGGGCTCGACTACGGCGTCGCCCAGCCGCCCACCGGACCGACCGGTGACACCGGCGCATACATGGGAGGCTTCGGCCTCGTCATCCCCGAGGGCGCGAAGCACTCGGAAGGTGCCTGGGAGTTCATCAAGTGGTGGACCACCCAGCCGGAGAACGGTGTGGACTTCGGGCGCATCTCGGGTTGGATCCTGGCGAACATCGAAGCCGCCAACGACCCGTTCTTCACCGAGGACCCGCACTACGCAGCCTTCATCGAGACGCTCGACTACGCGCAGGTCCGTCCCAGCATCGAAGGGTTCTCCGACGTCGAAGGCAAGGCGCTCGTCCCGGCCCTCGAGCAGTTCATGGCCGGTGAGCTGACCGCGGAGCAGGCACTCGCCCAAGCCCAGGAGCAGGGCGACGCCATCCTCGAGGCCGCCCGCTGATCCGGCGAGCACCTTCCACCACCACCACCACCCATCACGAAACGGACATGATGACCACGACCGACCCCAGCTGGAGCGATCGCGCCGACCTCGCCCAGCGCAGCCTGGACCACTATTTCGGCACCTCATCGCCGCAGCTGCTGCACAACTCCTATCCGTCGGACGCGGGTGAGACGCAGACGTTCAACTACTGGTGGCTCGCCCACGTCATCGACATCCGGGTGGATGCCTGGGAGCGCACGGGCGATCGAGCGTGGCTCGAGCAGGCCGAAGCGACCGCGCGGAACATCGTCGAGCGCAACGGCGGTTCCCTGTTCAACGACTACTTCGACGACATGCTCTGGTTCGGGTTGGCTCTGCTCCGGCTCCATCGGGCCGGTGGGCGGCAGCAGCACCTGGACGACGCCCTCGCCATCTGGGACCATGTCGTCGAGTTCGGTTGGAACGACGCGCTCGGTGCCAGCCTCGCGTGGCGCAAGCAGCAGCTGGAGTACAAGAACACTCCGGCGAACGGTCCGCTCGTCATCCTGTCGCTGCGTCTCGAACGTGCACTGCCTGCTGGAACGCGCGCGTTCCGTACCTTTGCAGAACAGTCGTTCGCATGGCTCGAAGCGAACCTCGTCGGCGCCGACGGTTTCGTCGAGGACGGCGTCAACCGTGAGGGCGACGGACGCGTCGACACCCAGTGGCGCTTCACGTACAACCAGGGCCTGTACATCGGCGCGGCGGTCGAGCTGTTCGAGACGACCGAGGACCGTAGCCTCCTCGAACGCGCGACCCGCACGGCTCTCGTCGCGATCGAGGCGTTGAGCGACGGCAGCGTGTTCCCGCAGGAGGGTGATGGCGGAGACGAGGGGCTCTTCAAGGGCGTCTACTACCGATACCTCGGAGAGCTGCTGCCGCGTCTCGACGGCGGTGACCCGGCGCGCGCCCGGCTCGAGTCGTTCGTGCGCGCGGGCACGGATACCCTGTGGGCGAATGGGCTGCAGGACGGCCATCTCCTGCCGGGCAACGACTGGAGCCGACCGTGCGACGGCCCCATCCCGTACTCCACCGAGGTGAGCGCCATCATGGCGATCGAGCAGCGGAGCCGACTCGGCGTCCTCGCGCCGTCCGCCTGAGCGGTCCGCAGCCGGTCCGGGCGTCCGGTGCATCGTGGAGGACGATGCGCCGGGCGCTCCGGCGTGGTCAGCCTGCCGGAGGCGCCGCGGTCGAGTCCCCGAGGACGAGCTCAGTGGGGAGGACGACCTTCTCCACAGCACCCGGCGTGCGGAACTGCGCGCGGATGCCGTCGATCGCGCGCTCCCCGAGTGCCTGCTGCTGCTGACGGACGTGCGTGAACCGGAAGAGTCCGGCGTCGAAGAAGGCGTCGGGGTGGTCGAAGCAGACGATCGAGATGTCCTCGGGGACGCGCAGTTCGAGTCGGGCGCACGCCTCGCGCAGCAGGAGGGCGATGTTGTACTCCGCGGCGAGGTAGCCGGTGACCTCCGGGTGTTCGCGGACGAATGCGACGAGGCGGTCGACGTCCTCCTCCTTGCTCGTCGTGCTCCCGGGGATGGTCGAACCGATCGTCCGGAGCTCGGCGCTGTCGACGAGCGTGAGATGGAAGGCGGCGTGCGCGTGGACGTACCCGTTGCGGCGCTCCTCGCTCGTCGACACGTGGCTCGCGGCGCTGATGAACCCGACCGTGCGATGACCGAGCTGCAGGAGGTGCTCGGTCGCGTTCATCGCGCCGGCGAGGTTGTCCGATCGGACCGCGGACACGGGGATCCCGTCGAAGACGCGGTCGAGGATGACCATCGGGAAGCGCCGCATCACGAGTTCGAGGGCGGCCGGAGGGATGTACTCCGACGAGCTCGGCTGGAGCACGAGCCCCGAGACGCCGGCCTCGATCAGGGATCGGATCGCTGCGTCCTCCTGCTCGACGTCGCCCATCGAGCGCATGAGGATCACGTGGTCGTCGACCCCTGCTTCGGCGAGGAGCCCCTCGACGACCCTGCTGCCGAAGGTGTCGTCGAAGTTCGTGACGACGCAGCCGATGAGCGGCCTGGCCGGTGCCTGCGGTGTCTGTGCGGGGGAGGCCGCTGGAGTGGTGCTCGTGACGAACGTGCCGAGCCTCGGTCGGCGGACGATGAAACCGTCCGTGCGGAGGAGGTCGAGTGCTCGTTTGACCGTGATCGCGCTGACCGAGTACTCCTCGGACAGTTCACCCTCGGACGGCAGCTTGTCGCCGACGGCGTAGTGCCCCTCGACGATCTGCGCTCGGAGCGCGTCGTACACCTGTCGGTAGAGCACCAAGCCGTTTCCTTCCATCTGCATCAGGTCGATGAATAATCATATTCAATCTACCGCGTTGTGCGGAAGGTGGAGACCGATCAGAGCAGCCGGAGCTCCTGCGCGCGCGTGACGGCACGGGTGCGGTCGGTCACCCCGAGCTTCTCGAAGACGTGGATGAGGTGCGTCTTCACCGTCGACTCGGAGATGAACAGCGACGTGGCGATGGACCGGTTGCTGTTGCCGGCGGCCACCAGCCGGAGGACGTCGAGTTCGCGGGCACTCAGCTGGGGGCGGGCCGGTGAGCCGCCTTGCACGCGTCCCACGAGTGCCGCGGCGATCGTCGGCGCCAGCACCGTCTGCCCGGCGACCACAGAGCGGATCCCGGCGAGGATCTCCTGCTCGGGCGCCGCTTTCAACAGGTAGCCGCTCGCCCCGGCCTCGATCGCGCCGAGGATGTCGTCGTCGCTCTCGTACGTGGTGAGTACGAGCACGCGGACGCCCGGCACCTGCTGCACGATGCGCGCCGTCGCCTCTGCTCCGCTCAGGACCGGCATCCGGAGGTCCATGAGCACGAGGTCCGGTCGGTGCTCCGCTGCGGCTTCGACCGCGGCTGCACCATCGGCGACCTCGGCGACGACCTCCAGGTCCCCGGCGCGACCGAGGAGCGCGACGATCCCCGACCGCACGATCGGGTGGTCGTCCGCGACCACGATCCGGATGGGGGTCATCGTTGCTCTCCGCCATTCCCCGAGCCTGTCGAAGAGTCTGCTCCCACCGTGCTCCCCGAGCCTGTCGAAGGGCCGTCGGTCACCACCGGCACCCGGACGATCACCGTCGTCCCGGCACCGGGTGCGCTCGTGATCTGCACGGTCCCGCCGAGCAGCGAGGCACGGTCGTGCATGCCGTGCAGTCCGAACCCCGCGGCCGGTGCGGTTCCGAGGAGCGCCCCCGCCGGGTCGCTGATCCCGATCCCGTCGTCGGAGATCCGCAGTTCGGCCCAGGCGGCGTCGACCGTGAGCGCGAGCCCGGCATGTCGGGCGGCAGCGTGCTTGCGGATGTTCGCGAGCCCTTCCTGAGCGCTCCGCAGCAGCACCACCTCCGTCGCACGTTGGAACCGGTCGGGCGAGGCGTCGACGTCGACGGCCACACCGGTCTCGCGCGCGAACCGCTCGCCCAGGCGCCGCAGGCTGTCGCCGAGCGCTGAGTCGGCCGAGGGCATCGCGGCCATCGTGGCGACGAGGGCGCGAGCCTCGCCGAGTGCGTCCCGTGCAGTGGCCTCGATCAGCTCGATGCTCTCGAGGACCGCGAGCGGACGATCGTCCAGGGGCGTCGCGTCACTCGTCCCGGCGACGGTCTGCCGCACCTCGGCACGTGCACGCTGCGCCAGCAGTACGACACTCGTGAGGCTCTGCGCGATGGTGTCGTGGATGTCGCGGGCGATGCGTTCCCGTTCGGCCGCAGCTCCGGCGTCGCGGCTCGCGCGTTCCGACTCCGCCTGTGCCGCCTGCAGACTCACCAGAAGCCGTGCCTTCTCGTCGCCCAGCTCCGCGATGCGCGTGATCCAGAGGCCGAGGGCGAGGCTGAAGATGAGCGAGACCGTCTGGATCGCGATCGCCTGTCCGACCACCGACGGCCCCGCCCCGAACCCGATGATGAAGCCGAGCGCGAGTGCGGTGGCGCTCACCACGTTCAGGACGATCGCCGTGCGCGTGCGCTCGGTCAATACCCACAGGAGCGGGAACACGAGGCACTGGAGCGTCAGGACGCTCGCCGAGAAGGCGGTGCCGACCGCGGTGAGGACGATGAGGGTGATGGAGAACCAGAGCCCGTCACGGTCGCTCTCCAGCAGGCGGCGACCGGCGGAGTAGTAGACGAGGCAGAGCGCCGCCATGACGGCCCACACACCGATCACGCGGACGGGCGTTCCGCTCTCGTTGACCGTCGAGATGGCGCCGACCAGCACGCACGCCGTGCCGAAGGCGACATCCCACCACCGTCGTCCGTCCATGCCCCAACTCTCCCATCTCTGCCCGCGACCTGTCGCCCGTGGCTAGTGGCGGTGACCCGGCACCAGCCGTGTGCGACGGTTCCCGCGCTAAGACCTGCGGACCCAGCGGAAGGTGAGGCGGGTGAGGATGAGGCCGACGACCGCCCAGATGAGGAGGACGACGGCGACGGCGGGCAACTCCCAGGATCCCGACTGCTCTGCAGCGGCGAACGACTCTGGCAGGAACACCGAACGCATGCCCTGCGCGATCCACTTCAACGGGAAGAGGCTGGCGACGTTCTGCAACCACTCGGGCAGCATCGTGAACGACAGGTACACGCCGGAGATGAACTGCAGCACCAGCACGATCGGGATGACCACTGCCGTCGCGCTCTTCCCGCTCCGCGGGACTGCGGAGAGCGCGATGCCGAGCACAGCCGAAGTCGCGATGCCGAGCAGGTACACCCAGACGAAGGTGAGCCACTTCTCGGGCTCGGTCGGCAGGGCGACGTCGAACGCGATGTGCGCGACGAGCAGGAGCAGCGCGATCTGCAGGACCGAGGTGACGAGGACCTGGCCCATCTTCCCGAGGAAGTAGCTGACCACCGGGAGTGGGCTGCCCCCGAGGCGTTTGAGCGTGCCGTCGCTCTTCTCGGTGGCGATGTCGGTCGCGAGGTTCTGCACACCGGACAGCAGGATGCCCGCGGCGATCATGCCCGGCAGGTAGAACGCGGCCTGGCTGACGCCACCCGTGCCGTCCGGGGCTGCGCCGACGTCGCCCATCGCGCTGAAGGCGGTGGAGAAGATGGCGAGCATGACGATGGGGAACAGGAAGGTGAAGAACACCTGATCACCGGAGCGGAAGTAGATGCGGGTCTCGTAACCGACGCGGCTCGCGCCGAGTCGGAGGGTGCGTCCGCGCGGGAGGGGTGGGACGGGGACGTTCGTGGTGCGTTCGATGGTGGTCATGCTCCGACTCCCGTGGTGGTGGTGGTGCGCGCTGTTTGGGCGGGGGAGGAGGCGACGTCCGTCGGGCTCCCGGTTGTGTCGTTCGCCGCGTGGACGAGGCCGAGGTAGATGTCCTCGAGGCTCGGGCGGATGACTTCGAGGTCGCGCGGTTCGCCGCCGAGTGTCGAGGTGAGGGAGGCGACCCGAGCCGCTGGCGAGTCCGTGCGTTCCTCGTGGAGGCCGAGGTCATCACGCCAGCGCACGACGGGGACGCGGGCGTCTGCGCCGCCGATCTCATCGACAGCCCCGATCTCGACGAGGCGTCCGGCGGCGATGACCGCGACCCGGTCGGCGAGCTGGGCCGCCTCATCGAGGTAGTGCGTGGTGAGGAGGATCGTCGTGCCATCGCGTTTCAGCCCGCGGATGAGGTCCCAGAACTGCCGACGGGCCTCGGGGTCGAAGCCCGTCGTCGGTTCGTCGAGGAACAGGACGGCAGGACGGCCGATGACGCCGAGGGCGACGTCGACGCGTCGGCGCTGGCCTCCGGAGAGCTTGCCGATGCGAGTACCCGCCTTGTTCGTGAGCCCTGTGGCCTCGATGACCTCGTCGACCTCGCGGGGGTTCGCGTAGTAGCGGGCGAACTGGGTGAGCTGCTCGCGGACGGTGACGTTCGCCGCCTCCGCGCTGGACTGCAGGACGATGCCGAGACTGGCCTTCCAATCGAGTCCGCCGCGTGCCGGGTCGGTGCCGAGGACGCTCGCTTCGCCACCGGTGCGGTGCCGGTAGCCCTCGAGGATCTCGATGGTCGTGCTCTTGCCGGCGCCGTTGGGGCCGAGGAGGGCGAATGTCTCGCCCTCCTGGATGTCGAAGGAGACGCCGTCGACGGCGGTGAAATCGCCGTACTGCTTGCGCAGGTCGCGGACCTCGATGATCGGTGGTGTGCTCATGGTGTCCATGCTGGCCCGGTACACGGGTGGGCGGAAGCGGTGGAGTGGGTGATCTTCGTATCCACCGATCGGTTGATGCTACGGGCGCGTGCCCGCAGTCGAGCGGGTAGGCTCGCTGTTCGATCTCACCCGTGCTTCACCATCTGGAGGAACCATGTCGACCCGTGAACTCACCGTGACGGACTTCGAGGAGACGGTGTCGGCCGACGGCATCGTGCTGGTCGACTTCTGGGCCGAGTGGTGCGGTCCGTGCCGTTCGTTCGCCCCAGTCTTCGAGGCGGCGGCCGAGAAGCACCCCGACGTCTCCTTCACCAAGGTCGACACCGAGGCGAACCAGGAACTCGCCGGTGGGATGGGCATCACGTCGACCCCGACGCTCATGGCGTTCCGTGACGGCGTCCTCGTCTTCTCCCAGGCCGGTGCGCTTCCCGCGCCCGCACTCGAGGACCTTATCGGCCAGGTGCAGGGCCTCGACATGGCCGAAGTGCACGCAGCGATCGCCCAGGCGAAGGCAGAAGCCGGCCAGGAGTAGCCGCGCTCCGCGCCCCGCCCGTCATGGGTCGAGCGCCAACCCTCTGACCGTCTCGAGCGAGACGATGTTGTGGTCGCACGTTGTGACACGGAGCAGGTGTTCGTCGATGAATCGCTTCGCATGGAGTGACTGGTAGACCTCCAGTTCATCTGAGTGGAGACGCGTGATCGGATCATTCACCGTGATGAACGAGGCGGCGGGCGACGTGACGGCATGCCATCCGAGAGTGTTCAAGGCTGCAGAGAGGCGCGCGTGCTGTCTCCGCACTTGGTCGTGGCGCGCCGTGATCCGGTCTCGCCAGGTGGGAGAGAGGAGCACCTCGGCGGCCGCCAGTTGCAGGGTGTTCAGCGGGAACGGGCATTCGTCTGCAACGTACGAGTCGTCCCTGGACGCCAGAATCACTCCGCCGAGGCGAACACCAGCGAGTCCCTCGAGTTTCGAGCACGAGAAGATCACGTCGTACGCGTTTTCTCCACGGGAGACGAGCGCGCCGAACTCTGCCGAGAGGACCGACAAGTAGGTGGCATCGATCGTCCAGGACACTGACTTCGAAACGATGGGATGCGGCGCTGATGTCGTCCCGACCGGGTTCCCCGGCCAGGTGAGGATCACATGTGCTGGACCGGGATTCGCGAGAACGTTGATCTCCTCAACTGCGAGTCGGGCGTCGTACGCGCGCGCGGGTACGGTGCCGTGCAGCTGCTCGACGATATCCCGGATATGCGGGGGCCGGGATCCAGAGTGCGGCCGGCGGTGAAGTGCGACGCACGACGGCATCGACCGCCCCCTCTGCGCCGCTGGTGAATCGGATCCGATCACTGTCGACCCCCAGGAGCTCGGCGAGTCGGGCTCTCGCCAGTTCGGGTTGTGAGGCGGGGTACAAGCGCCACGGCTGGTCCATCAGATGCGCAACGACGGCGGCTTTCAGATCGGCCGACCACTCGATCGAGGATTCCGTGTAGTCGATGCCCGATTGTCGCACTCGGAAGAGCCTGGTCACGCGATGCCCGCGGCTCGCGGTGGGGATGTACTGAGAAGTCCGAACAGGACGCACACGCAGAATGCGATGCGCGCGGTGAGGAGAATCGTCCAGATGCTGAGGAGGGAGCTCGTGTGCATCGCAGTGCCGATCGCGATCACGGGCAATACGAATCCCCACATGCAGAGGACCAGGGGAAGCAACACCGTTGTCGGCTTGACGATGATCTTCAGCATCGCAGAACCAACCCCGGCGATCGGTTCGAGGATCAGCTGAACTCCGACGAGTCGGATCACGAGTTCGACGTCCGGTCCGGGTGGGAGCCCGAGCAGCTGCTGGAGTGGCCACGGGGCCAGAGCGATCACAGCTCCCACGGGGACGAGGAAGCACGCGACCGTGCCGATGGCTCGCCTGATGAGGCTCGCGTCGATGGCGCCGCCCGCGGATCCTTGGACGACGAGTCTGCCGCCGACAAGTCCGACGCTCTTCAGTGGGATGACGATCGAGCGGACGAACGCGATGGCCGTGACCGTCACCGCGCCCGTGAGCGGGCTGACGTGGAATGCGAGTTGTGACACGAGCGTGAACGTGCTCAGCAACACGATGCCGTCGTAGCCGCCTGCCGCGGTGTGCGGGACTCCGCGGAAGGTTCGCAACGGACGCGAGGCGAACATCACCCACCCAGCGCGGATGATTCCACGATCTCCAGGGCCCAGGCTGTTGCGTCGGCGAACGAATCCCCAGATCTCCGCACCGAGACCGCTCAACCCGATCGCCAGGAGCGCTGTCTCCGCGTTCGGAGCGAGCCCGATGCCGAGGAGGGCGAGACCGGTGCCGATGGCGAAGGTCTCAAGAGAGTGCCTGGTGCTGCGTCGCTCAAGTCCGAGCACCTGCTGTCTCCCGACGAGACATTGTCCGAGCGGCAGCAGAAACGCGCCGACAGTGGCGGCCGCATATGCCACGGCGAACTGGCCGGAGTCGACGGGCAGGAGAATCGCGCTGATCGCGCCGAATCCGATCGTGAGTGTCACGAGGGCAATCGTCGACGCCCAAGCTGTGGCGACGATCTCGGTGAAATGCGTTCTGCACTCGCCATTCGGCTCACCGCCCAGGGGATATCGGCTGAGTCTCGAAATGACGGCCACACTGTGACCCGCGCACAGGACGACGGCGATCCCGTAGATGCTCAGGGCTATGCCATACATGGAGACTGTAGTCGGCCCAAGCCCTGAGAGGGCGACGAGCGTGATCAGGCCCCGGATGCTGCCGAGCGCTGAACCCAGCGCCATGAGCGACCCTCTGCGGAGGAAGTCCAATTCGAACTTCCGCTTCGACTCGCTCATGGGCACCGGGGCGGGCCCAGGTCAGACGGAGACTGGGGAGCTGAGAGCGTTGACCTCGTCGAGAGAAAGACCCACTTCCTCGCGGAGGAATTGCACCACGGCCCAGTGCGATGCCGTGGCTTCCGTGAATGGTCCGAACCGGGACGTGTAGTCGGGGATCCATTCGACGAACTGCGTGACGGCTTCTCTTCGGCCGATGCGTTCGGCGACCCCGTCCATGCCGATGGATTCATGGTGAATGTAACGTCCGCCGGGCAGTGCCGCGCAGAGTTCGAAGTACAACTGGGTCTGCACGATCATCTCGTGCCAGATTTCGTCCGCTTCGCGCGTGAGTGGGATGAACCGGGCTTTCGACCCTTCGGAGAGGATCGTGAGGTATTTGAGGACTTCGGCGATCTGTCCATCGACGAGCTCGGGGGTTCTGTCCGGGAATTCACTCACGATCTGCTTGCGGTAATCGACGTTGATCAAAACAGTTCCTTTTCTGAGGAGGGTTGAACCGAGCGAGCGAGCGGCCACGACGTGTCGTGGCCGCTCGCAGATCGCAGATCACAGCTCGGGGCTGGGGGCACCGCCGCAACAACTCTGTGCGTGGCGTTTGAGTGCGTCGAAGTGTCGATCCAAGATGCGTTCGATCAGGGATTCCATGTCGTTCGTCCTTTCTTGTATGCGTCCGCGTTTGCGGATGACCTCACCATACAGTTCTGGAATATCTGAATCAAGAGGTTTTCATGTCGAGGGATCATCGGGTCGTCGATGCGCGCGGGGGTGTGGGATGCCGGCGCTTGAGGTTCCTGTGCGCGCCGCGGAAAGGGGCGCTCGACGGACTACGGGTGTGGCGTCCATCCGTGTTCGTCGCGGATCGCCTGCTGGATGCGCAGGCTGATCGAGCGCAGCTGGCGCTTCTGGGCGGTCGTCAACGGGTCGAGCACCAACCTCGTGACCGTCTGCTCGTGCAGGGGTGTGGCGGCGGCGAAGGCCTCCACCCCTGCGTCGGTCAGGGACGCCAGCGTGGATCGGCGATCCGACGCGTCTTGCGCGCGTCGGACCCACCCGCGACGCTCGAGCCGGGAGGCGGCTCGCGACAGTCGTGAGAGCGAGCTGTTCGCATATCCCGCCAGGATGCTCATGCGCAGCGTGCGATCGGGAGCTCCGGCCAGCGCGTACAGGATGCCGTATTCGAAGTGCGTGAGGTCATGATCGGCCAAGCCGGCATCCAGGGCTGGTGGGAGCCACTCCAGCACCGTCGCGAGTGCGGCCCACGTTGCGAGGTCGTCGCCGCGGAGGGGTGGGTGATCGCCGGACTCGTCCATGGCTCCAGCGTAGGCGATAACTTGCTTGAGCAAGCAATCGGACGTATGGTTTTACTTTCCCGATCAAGTAATCCGAAAGAGAATCGACACACCACATGGATCTCCAACTCGCCAACAGACGAGCCTTCGTCAGCGGTTCCACCCAGGGCATCGGCTACGCCATCGCGAGGTCCCTCCTCCGAGAGGGGGTGGAGGTCGTGATCAACGGCCGTGATGCCGACCGGCTCGCCGACGCCGTCCGCGGGCTGGAACGTGAGGTACCCGGAGCCGAGCTCACCGGCATCGCTGCCGACTTCGCCGATGCTGCCGCGGTGCAGCGCCTCCTCAGCGAGCTGGGTCCGGTCGACATCCTCATCAACAACGTCGGACTCTTCGACGTCACGTCGTTCGTCGACATCACCGACGCCGACTGGGCCCGGTACCTCGAGGTCGACCTGATGAGCGGCGTGCGCCTCTCGCGCGGACTGCTGTCCGGCATGATCGCCGCCGGATGGGGTCGGATCATCTTCATCGGGAGCGAGTCGGGTGTGAACGTGCCGGCGGACATGATCCATTACGGCGTCGCCAAGGCGGGCATGCTCGCGTTGAGCAACGGCCTCGCCAAACTCACGCGTGGAACTGCGGTGACGGTCAACACGATCCTCGGCGGACCGACCTACTCTGACGGCGTCGCCGACACCGTCCGGCACATCGCGGACTCGCAGGGGCTGTCGGCGGACGAGCTGAAGGCGGGGATCATCGGCGCCAACGGGACGAGTCTCCTCGAACGGTTCATCGAACCCGACGAGATCGCGCAGCTCGCGGTGTACCTCGCGAGCCCACGCTCATCGGCCACGAACGGTGCCGCTGTCCGGGCCGACGGCGGCGTGCTGACGGCGATGCTCTAGCCGCTGCAGGATGCGGCACGTCAGTGGCTCGGCCGTCGGGTTCAGGCTCCCGTGCGCATCCAGGCGGTCGTTCGGGCGCGCAGGCCGAGGGTGATGGCGCGAGCGCCGAGGTATCCGACGAGGAAGGCGACGCTCAACCAGGTGAGTCCGGCTTGGCCGCCCGGGCCCCAGGCGAGGACCGCGAGGGCGAGCGGGAGGAAGACGAGGGTGTTGACGAGACCGGTGACCGCGAGATATCTCGCGTCGCCCGCGCCGATGAGGACCCCGTCGAGCACGAACACGACACCGCCGAGCGGAGTGGTGACGGCCAGCACGATGATCGCGGGCGTGATCAGTGCTGCGAGCTCGGGGTCGCTCGTGAACAGGAGGCCGATGACGGGACTGGTCGCGCCGATGACCGCGCCGAGCACGAGCCCAGCGCCCACACCCCACTGCAGGCAGCGCACGAGCACCGAGCGCACGCCGTCGACATCGCCGGCACCGAGCCCCTTGCCGACGAGCGCCTGGGCCGCGATGGCGAGGGCGTCGAGTGCGAACGCCATCGTCGCGAAGAGCGTCATCACGAGTTGGAACCCTGCGAGCTCGTCGGTGCCGAGATCGGTCGCGACGAACACGGCGATGAGCATCGCGGCTCGAAGACTGACGGTGCGGAGGAACAACCAGCCGCCGGAGCGTGCGGCTCCGCCGAGCCCGGCGCGGTGCGGACGGACGCTCGCTCCCGTGCGCCGGACGTGCTTGAGGACGACGACGAGGTAGGCGACCACCATGCCCCACTGGGCGATGACGGTGCCGATGGCGGAGCCCGCGATCCCGAGTCCCAGGCCGTAGATGAAGAGGAAGTTGAGGCCGATGTTCGCGGCGAACCCCGCGCCGGCGACGATGAGCGGAGTCGTCGTGTCCTGCAGGCCGCGAAGCAGGCCGGTCGCGCCGAAGACGAGCAGCATCGCAGGGATGCCGAGCATCGAGATGCCGAGGTACGCGTCCGCCTGCTGGGTGACCGCGTCGCTGGCCCCGAACAGTCCGACGAGGGTGGGGGACAAGAACCAGCCCGCCGCACCGATCACGATGCCGAGGGTGAGCGACAACCACAGCCCGTCGATCCCGAGCGACACCGCACCCCGCTCGTCGCCGTGCCCGAGCCTGCGCGCGACCGCCGGCGTCGTCGCGTACGCGAGGAACACCATCAGGCCGATGACCGTCTGCAGGACCGCGCTCGCGACGCCCATCCCCGCGAGCGGGACGACACCGAGGTGTCCGATCATCGCGGAGTCGGCGAGCAGGAACAACGGTTCCGCCATGAGCGCGCCGAGCGCCGGCACCGCGAGTCGGAGGATGTCGCGGTCCACAGCTCGCAGTCGTCGTCCGTCGGGTTCCGTGCTCACCCGCCGAGCCTATCCGTGCCCTCCGACGGGCTCTCGGTCACGCTCGCTCACCGCACGAGGAGCGAGCCGCTGAGCGCGGGGAGGTCGCGGAGACGGATGCCCGTGAGGAACCCGGCGGCTGCCGCATAGGCGACCCGGGGCTGATCGCCGTCCTCGCGGCAGAACAGGAACAGCGGGACCGGCTGCGCCCCCAGGCGTTCGGCGACGGCGGCGATCTCCGCGAAACCGTAGAGGGGGTCGACCCGGTGGGCGATGCCCGCCATCGTGCGCACAGCGACCCCGTCGGGCTCGGTGCCGTCCTGCGCGAGGCCGGAGGCCGCGAAGGAGATCGTCTCGGCGCCTTCGGCGGTGAAGCGCGCAACCGCGTCGACGAGAGCCCGGTCGACCGCAGCGCCGATGGTCTCCTCGGAAGCCCCACTCGCCGCGGGGCCGTTCGCGGCGGCGGCGACGGGAACCGCTCGGCGCACGATGTCGAGCGCCCAGCCCCGGATCTGCCCGTCGGGCCCTGGAACCGGAAGCCACGTGACCGCCGCGAGCACGGCACCTGAGGCATCGGTCACGACCGAGACACGCACGCCGGAAGTCGCGGCACCGGTCGGATCCGTGCTCACGCCGACGGTCAGACCCAGCTCGGGCACATGGCGATCTGACGCCCAGACCGAAGACAGTGCCCGGACCTGGCTCCGCAACTCCCAGGGCAGGCCACTGGAATCGAGGACGACCGAGGTCGGTGTGCCGGTGGTGGCAGGCAGCGCGGCGTCGACCTGCGCACGTTCTGCGGCGCCGACACTGAGGACGAGATCGCGCCCGAGCGGCGACACCCGCCAACCCTCGGGTGTGGCCGTGCGATCCGGAGCGGCGAACACCGCCGGCGTCAGCCCCGCCTGCTCTGCGGCCCCCGCGAACTCCGCGTACGCCTGCGCAGCCGCCGAGGCGACGCCCGCTGCACCGATGGGCTCCCCAAGCGCCAGCGCGACGCCCGCGTGCTGCTGATACGCGATGGCATACCGGCCGTCGGCGGTGACGAACACGCGGTTCTCCGGGCGCAGCGCCGAGGCCGCGAGTGCGCTGCCGCCGTGCTCGGTGAGGAGAGAGGCCGCGTGCGCACGTGCTCGTCGGGCCGCGGGGCCGATCGCACCAGGGAGTCGCCGTCTCGTCTGGTTCGCCGCCACCCGGAACGCGTGCCTCGACATCGTCAGGATCACCGCCTGGCCGACCCACAGGACGCTTGCCGAGATCCAGATGGTCGAGGCGGTGAGTGGCACCCCGGCCAGCCACACGATCACGACGAGCGCGACCGTGACCAGCAGGTTGCCGATCGTCAGCACCATCGCCGCCCACCATGCCCAGCGGTGTCCGCGCCGAAGCCAGTTCGAGATGACCAGGATCGCGATCGTGTCGAGGGCGACGTCGAGGATGGAGCCCTGCGTCAACGTCGTGGACCCGAGCGGACCGTCGAGCGGCACGAGGGTGACGAGCAGCTGCACGGCGCCGATGATGAGGAGCCCGGAGACGGCGAACAGTCGCCAGTCCCGCTCGGTCGGCCGCGGCGTCGAACGGTGCTCCCCGATCACGACGCGGGCGACGATGACGAACACGACCGTCGAGAGGAAGTGCTCGAGGTCGGCGATCGTCCCGACGTAGAGGAGCGCGATCGACACCCACGAGAGGAGGAGCAGCCGCCAGCGCAGTCGGTACGGGGAGCGCATGAACGCCGTTGCCGTCGCGACACATGCGAGGATGCCGCAGCTGGGGCCGACGTCGAGAGTCGTCGCGAGCGACTGCGCCCATGCCCAGTCGAGCGGCGACAGGGCTGCGGCGATCCCGAGCGCCCCGAGGATGCCCACGAGGTGTCCCGTCACGAAGACGGCCGACGCGCGCAGTGTGCCGAAACGGTACTCGACCCAGCCACCGAACACCGCAGCGCCCACGATGGCGACCAGGTAGGTGAGCGGGTCGGAGGTGATGAACATGCCCGTGATGATCGTCCACCAGCGTCCGTCGGTGAGGCTCTCGACACCGTAGGCGAACGACGGGTACCAGGCCGCCTGGTCGATCGGACGCCAGAGTCCGCCGGTGACGATGCCGAGCACGATGAACACCGTGACGAAGGCGCCAGTGGCCGGGGTGTGGCGGATCACCCAGCGCGCCGGGGTGAGGACGGATGCGATGGCCGCACGCAGGTCGGCGCGGGCCGGGGCAGGCGAGCCGTCCATCGTCGTCGTCGGTCCGGTCGTCCCACTCCGCCCGCCGAGCGCCACTGCTCCGTTCGGCGACAGGAGTTCGTCGAGTTCCGCCTCGGTCATCGAGACCGGTGCGCGCTGTTCGGCAGGTTGTGCTGCCCGACGCCTCGCGCGGTAGACGAGGACGACGGCAACGATCACGGCGACCAGCCCCGCGAGCACGAGTGCCGCCCAGGAGAAACGGTGCAGCAGCTCGGTGGCCGCCGAGCCGAGCAGGGTCACCACGGTCACGACGAGTGTCGCCCACGCGATCCCGCCCGCTGCGTTCGCGACGAGGAAGTGCGGATAGGTCATCCGGAACATGCCGGCGAGCGGACCGGAGAAGATGCGCAGCACGGCGACGAACCGCCCGAAGAACACCGCCCACGGTCCGAAGCGGTGCATGAGGTGCACGGCGGCGCCGAGACGCTTCGGCCCGACGTGTTTCGGGAATCGTCGATTCAGGACGGAGAGCAGTCGGCGCCCGTAGCGCTTACCGACCCAGTAGCCGACGGAATCGCCGAGGATCGCTCCACCCGCTGCTGCGGCGGCCACGAGCACGGGGTTCAGACCACTCGTCGTCGCCAGGAGTGTCGCAGCGATGAGGACGGTCTCGCCAGGCAGCGGAACCCCGAGGCTCTCCACCGCGACGACGAGGAACACGACCAACAGGATGACGCCGGGCGGGAAGTCGGCCAACCAGTCCACGCGGGCTCCTTCCGACCGGTGATGCAACGGTAGTCCCTCGGGCGCCGCCGGTTCTGTTCCCTGAGCTTGTCGAAGGGCGGCGGGCATCCGTGTGCACCTGGGCAGGCTCGGTGACCAGGTCGGTGAGGGCCGGGTGCACCGCTCTCAGAGAACACCCGATGCATCGTCGGACGCGCTCGATAGGCTGAACCGCATGACTGACGCGCAGCTCGCCTCCGGCATCGACACCGCTGAACTCGACCCGGCCGTGAGGCCGCAGGACGACCTCTTCCGGCATGTGAACGGGAAGTGGGTCGATCGCACCGAGATCCCCGACGACAAGGCCCGCTGGGGTTCGTTCCACCAGCTGGCGGAAGACGCGGAGAACGCCGTGCGCGACATCATCGAGGAATCGCAGTCCGCGCCCGATGGTGAAGAAGGGGTGAAGATCGGCGCCCTCTACTCGAGCTTCATGGACGTCGACCGCGCCAACTCGCTCGGTGCGACCCCGCTCGCAGACCAGCTCGACCGCGTCGCATCGGTCTCCTCCATCGAGGAGTTCCTTCGTCTCTCCGGCGAGTTCGAGGCCGAGGGTGTCGGCGGCTTCCTCCAGCTCTTCGTCGACAACGACCCGGGCAACCCCGAGCGGTACCTCGTGTTCGCGGAGCAGGGCGGCATCACCCTCCCCGACGAGAGCTACTTCCGCGAAGACACCTTCGCCGAGATCCGCGACGCCTACCGCGCCCACCTCCAGACGATGTTCGAGCTCGCCGGCGTCGATGACGCTGCCGACCGAGCAGACCGCGTCTTCGCACTCGAGACGGCCATCGCGTCGAAGCACTGGGACAACGTCGCCACCCGCGACAGCGAGAAGACCTACAACCTCTACACCTGGGACGAAGCGGCGGCGCTCGCCGCAGGGTCCGACCTCGACGGCCCGAACCTCAACGTCTGGCGCGACGCCGTCGGCGCCTCCGAGCAGGTGTTCGCCGAGATCGTCGTGCGTGAGCCGAGCTTCCTCGAGGGCCTCGGCGAGCTCCTCGTGGCCGAGCAGCTGCAGTCGTGGAAGGACTGGCTCGTGTGGAAGGTCGTCCACGGTGCTGCTCCCTACCTCTCCGAGGAGTTCGGCCGCGCGAACTTCGACTTCTACGGCAAGACGCTCACCGGCACCCCGCAGCAGCGCGAGCGGTGGAAGCGTGGCGTCTCGCTCGTCGAGGGCATGCTCGGTGAGGCTGTCGGTCGCATCTACGTGGACCGTCATTTCCCATCCGAGGCCAAGGGCGAGATGGACGTCCTCGTCGGCTTCCTCGTCGAGGCGTACCGCGACAGCATCCAGAAGCTGGAGTGGATGAGCCCCGAGACCCGCACGCGGGCGCTCGAGAAGCTCGACAAGTTCACGCCGAAGATCGGGTTCCCCGTGAAGTGGCGCGACTACTCGGCGCTCGACCTCGACGCCCACGACCTCCTGGGCAACGTCCGTCGCGCGAGCCGGTTCGAGATGGACCGCGAGCTCGGCAAGATCGGCAAGCCGCTCGATCGCGACGAATGGTTCATGACGCCCCAGACGATCAACGCGTACTACAACCCCGGCTTCAACGAGATCGTGTTCCCGGCGGCCATCCTGCAGTTCCCGTTCTTCGACGCCGGTCGCGACGCTGCAGCCAACTACGGGGCGATCGGCGCGGTCATCGGTCACGAGATCGGTCATGGCTTCGACGACCAAGGGTCCAAGTTCGACGGCGACGGCAGGCTCACCGACTGGTGGACCGAAGCCGACCGCGCGGCGTTCGAGGAGCGCACCGCGTCGCTCATCGAGCAGTACAACGCCCTCGCTCCCGAGCAGGTCCCGGACCACCACGTGAACGGCGCGCTCACCATCGGTGAGAACATCGGTGACCTCGGTGGGCTCGGCATCGCGTGGAAGGCATACCTGCTGTCCCTAGAGGGCGCCGAGCCCCCGGTCATCGACGGCCTCACGGGTGCAGAACGCTTCTTCCTCTCCTGGGCACAGGCCTGGCAGCAGAAGGGTCGCGACGCCGAGGTCATCCGTCTGTTGTCGATCGACCCGCACTCGCCGAACGAGTTCCGCTGCAACCAGATCGTCCGCAACATCGACGCCTTCTACGAGACCTTCGGTGTCACGGAGAGCGATGCCGCCTGGCTCGCTCCCGAGGAACGCGTCACCATCTGGTAGTCGTTCGCTGAGGCACGTCGACAGGCTCAGCGGGCGGGTGCGGCACAGCGCCGCCCCCTTCCGATGACCCCAGGACTGGGTACTGCGCGATCGCGGACTCCACTGCCACACTGAACGCGAGGTCGACGAATCGTCACCCCGTAGCACCTGAGAAACTCCTCCGCACAGCCCGAATGGCGCGGGAGCAGACCTGGTCCGATCCGTTCGGTTTCACAGCAGCGTCGCCGTCGACGCCGTCACCGTGCACACCTTCCCCGGGTTCACGCTGGTGACGGCGTCGATGACGACGTGCGCTTCCTTCCCCGCTCGCCCATGTCCGGGCGGACCAAGCTCCCCTCGCCCAGGTATGGGCGGACGAACGGGGCGGGCCGCGAACTTGTAGAATCTCAGGCGTGTCTAAAGTCTTGAGCAGCCTCCCCGTCGGCGAGCGCGTCGGCATCGCCTTCTCCGGAGGTCTCGACACCTCCGTCGCCGTCGCCTGGATGCGCGAGAAGGGTGCCATCCCGTGCACCTACACCGCCGACATCGGCCAGGCGGACGAGCCCAACATCGGTGCCGTCCCGGACCGTGCCAAAGAGTACGGCGCCGAGATCGCGCGCCTCGTCGACGCCAAGTCGGCGCTCGTCGAGGAGGGCCTCGTCGCCCTCCAGTGCGGCGCGTTCCACATCCGCAACGCCGGCAAGACGTACTTCAACACGACCCCGCTCGGTCGCGCCGTGACGGGCACCATGCTCGTCCGCGCGATGAAGGAGGACGGCGTCGACATCTGGGGCGACGGCTCCACCTACAAGGGCAACGACATCGAGCGGTTCTACCGCTACGGTCTGCTCGCCAACCCGCGTCTGCGCATCTACAAGCCGTGGCTCGACGTCGACTTCGTCAACGAGCTGGGTGGCCGCAAGGAGATGAGCGAGTGGCTCGTCGCCCGCGACTTCCCGTACCGCGACTCCACCGAGAAGGCGTACAGCACCGACGCCAACATCTGGGGCGCGACCCACGAGGCGAAGCGTCTCGAGGAGCTCAGCTCCGGCATCGAGATCGTCGAACCGATCATGGGCGTGCCGTTCTGGCGTGAAGACGTCGCGATCGCATCCGAGGTCGTCACCGTCACCTTCGAGGCCGGCCGCCCGGTCGCACTGAACGGTGTCGAGTACACCGACGCCGTCGCCCTCGTGCTTGAAGCCAACACGATCGGCGGTCGTCACGGGCTCGGCATGAGCGACCAGATCGAGAACCGCATCATCGAGGCGAAGAGCCGCGGCATCTACGAGGCCCCCGGCATGGCGCTCCTCCACATCGCGTACGAGCGTCTGCTCAACGCGATCCACAACGAGGACACCGTCGCGAACTACCACAACGAAGGCCGCCGTCTCGGGCGCCTCATGTACGAGGGCCGTTGGCTCGACCCGCAGTCGCTCATGCTGCGCGAGTCGATCCAGCGCTGGGTCGGTTCCGCCGTCTCCGGCGAGGTCACCATCCGTCTGCGTCGCGGCGACGACTACACGATCCTCGACACCTCCGGCCCGAGCCTCAGCTACCACCCCGACAAGCTCTCGATGGAGCGCGTCGGCGATGCAGCCTTCGGGCCGGACGACCGCATCGGCCAGCTCACGATGCGCAACCTCGACATCGCGGACTCGCGTTCGCGTCTCGAGCAGTACGCCGCGGCCGGTCTTGTCGGCGGCGCGACGGGCGACCTCGTCGGCACGCTCGAGCAGGGTGAGGCGCAGGAGATCCTTGGCGGCGAGGTCGTCGACGCCAAGGCAGACGCACTCGACCGCGCGACCGACCTGGCGTCCGAGGGTGCCGCGTTCGACTCCGGCACCGACTAGTCACTGCAGCTCCGGACGCCCGTCGCACTCTCGGAGTGCGGCGGGCGTTCTCGTCGACACAGCACGCCGGCGGAATACGCGACGCGTGCTCGCCGTTGCCGGAAGGCATGCGATCTATCGTCTACTCCAAGCCCGGTGACTCGTCCGTCCTCTCCCTCGTGGAGCGCGAGGTGCCGCAACCCGGCGCTGGTGAAGTGCGTGTCCGTGTCGTCACCTCCGGCGTGAACCCCACCGATTGGAAGGCGCGCCAGGGCGGGACCTACGGCGACGGACTGCCGTTCCCGGAGATCACACCCAACCAGGATGGCGCCGGTGTCGTCGATGCGCTCGGAGCGGGTGTCGACGGCTTCAGCGTCGGCGACCGCGTCTGGCTGTTCATGGCTGCGGCCAGCCGCCCGACCGGCACTGCACAGGAGTTCACCGTCGTGCCCGCCGACCGTGTCGTCGCCCTCCCGGACGGTGTCTCGTTCGACGTCGGCGCATCACTCGGCGTCCCCGCGATGACGGCGCACCGCGCACTCACCACACACGAGAACGGTCCGTCTCACCTGTCCGCCGGTGCGCTCGCCGGTCGGACCGTCCTCGTCGCCGGCGGTGCCGGTGCGGTCGGGCACGCAGCCATCCAGCTCGCGCGCTGGGCCGGTGCGACCGTCATCACCACGATCAGCTCCGACGCGAAGGCCGCCCTGGCGACCGCTGCCGGAGCGCATCACGCCGTCAACTACCGAGACGAGGACGCTGCTGAGCAGATCCGAGCGGTCGCCCCGAACGGCGTCGACATCGTCGTCGAGGTGTCGATCCCGCAGAACGCCGCGCTCGTCGCCGAAGTACTCGCCAACCATGGCGTCGTGTCGATCTATGCGAACAACGGCGGCGATGAGGCGACGCTTCCGATCCGTCCGAACATGAGCGTGAACGCCCGCTACCAGTTCCTGTTGCTGTACACGATCGGCGACGAGGCTCTCGCGGCTGCTGCCGAGGACATCACCGCTGCCCTGCACGACGATGTCCTCGCGGTCGGTGAGGCCGCCGGGCTGCCGCTCGTGCGGTTCCCCCTCGAGGCGACGGCTGCCGCCCATGAGGCCGTCGAGGGCGACGCTGTCGGCAAGGTCCTCATCGACGTCCAGCCGGCCTAGCCTCAGCCGGGTCAGGGACGGCGGCGCAGCAGGAGGACGGTGTCGTCGAGCTCGGCCGGTTCGCCATCGGGGCCGACCGCCGCACGAGCGATGGTGTCCGAGGTGATGACGTCCCAGTCGTCTGCGTCGAGTTCGAGCGAGGCGTGGACCTCGTCGGCGGTCGGGAACGCCGCATGACCGATGTGCTCCGGCGGTGCCCACGGCGGCGGGCCGGCGTGACCGACGACGAGCAGGACACCGTCTGGGGAGACGGCGGCAGCCGTGCGGCGGAGGACCGTCTCGCGGGCGAACTCGACGGGGGAGTGCAGGAACGCCGAGGTCACGAGGTCGAACGATGCGGTGGGTTCCCAGTCGACGAGGTCGGCCTGCACCCACGTGATGCGGTCGGCGACACCGGCTTCGCGAGCGGTCGCCTCGCCGAGGGCCAGCGCGCTCGGTGAGATGTCGACGGCCGTGACCTGCCACCCCTGACGTGCGAGCCAGACGGCGTCTGCGCCTTCACCGCTGCCGAGTTCGAGGGCTGTGCCGGGTGCGAGTGCAGCCGTCTCGCGTTCCAGCGCAGCGTTCGGCTTGCCGCTCCACACCTGGCCACGGCTGCTGTAGCGATGCTCCCAGAACGCGGCTGGATCGGTGATCGCCCGCTCGTCGTCGATCGCGGGTTCGTGGTGCGGGTGTCGGTACTCGGAGGTCATCTCCCAAGCTTCCTCCCGCGTCGGAGAATCGCCCTCGTTTCTTGCTGGATCAGCAAGGTGTGGGCGGATACCCCTCGACAGGCTCGGGGTGCAGGGGCGAGTGTCCCCGGCCACCGGGCGAACCTGCCCCGGTGACCGGGCCTGTCGAGGTGCAGCCTCAGGCGCTGAAGTTGACGGCCAGGTCGATGAGGAGACGAGTGCCGTAGCCCGTCGCGCCCTTCGGACGCCACGACTCGTCGGCGTCGACCAGCATCGTGCCTGCGATGTCGAGGTGCGCCCACGGGATGTCCCCGACGAACTCCGCCAGGAACAGTGCTGCGAGCGTCGACCCGGCGAACCTCCCGCCGATGTTCGCAAGGTCGGCGACGTCGGAGTCGAGCTGCTTGCGGTAGCTGCGCTCGAGCGGCAGTTGCCAGAGCGGCTCATCGGCTGCCTTCGACGACGCGATGGTCGCGTCGATGATCTCCTGATCGGTGCCGTGCACTGCGGCGGTCTTCGTGCCGAGTGCCATGATCGCGGCGCCCGTCAGCGTGGCGATGTCGACGATCGCGTCGGGTTCCTCCTCGGCGGCGAGGCTCAGACCATCGGCGAGGACGAGGCGACCTTCGGCATCGGTGTTCTTGACCTCCACGGTGATGCCGTTGCGGAAGGTGAGGACGTCGCCGAGCATCGTCGCGGAACCCGACGGCATGTTGTCCGTGCACATCAGGAACGCGGTGACGCTGCTGGGGCAACCGAGCTCCTCGAGGGCGGTCATCGCGGCCAGGATCGCGCCGGCGCCCGCCATGTCCATCTTCATGGAGACGTGGGACGGGTCGGACGGCTTCAGCGAGATGCCGCCCGAGTCGTACATGATGCCCTTGCCGACCAGGGCGAGGTGCCCGGTCGGTTCGATGGGCGAGCCGTCGGCGTCCTTCGGGGTGTAGCGCAGCTGGATCATGCGCGGCTCCTCGACGCTGCCGGCATTGACGCCGAGGAGGCCACCGGTGCCGAGGGCGATGAGCGCGTCCTTGTCGAACACCTCGACCGCGAGGCCGTGTGTCTCGCCGACGGTGAGCGCGACGTCGCCGAGGTCACTCGCGGTCAGGTGGCTGGGCGGCGTGTTCGCGAGGTCTCGGGCGAGGTTCGCCGAGCGGGC
Organism: Plantibacter sp. RU18; assembly: GCF_050613355.1. Taxonomy (NCBI): domain Bacteria; kingdom Bacillati; phylum Actinomycetota; class Actinomycetes; order Micrococcales; family Microbacteriaceae; genus Plantibacter; species Plantibacter sp. RU18. The sequence goes on along the minus strand of NZ_CP159618.1, from coordinate 4,266,462 downwards.
GAGCACCTCGCCGCGGTGCGCACCGGCAGCTGTGGCGGCGATGTCCTCGGCGCCGGCGACGATGTGCAGCGCGACGAGCGGGGTGTGCTTCGATTCGCGCTTCAGCTCCGTGTACCGGTAGCGGGCGAGGACGGCACCTTCGGTGATGACCTGGCCGGCGGATGCCGCATCGATGTCGAAGGAGCGGGAGACGTCGAGACCGATGCTCGCGGATGACGATGCCGCGCGCGCGAAAGCCGCTGCGACGTCGCGCAGGACGGCGGCGGTGCGCTTCGCAGGCTGCCCGACGCCGACGGCGATGTACGTGGGGCTGTCCTGCCCGGGGATCACGAGCGTCTGGCCGACCTCGCCGGTGAACCCGGCGCGGGTCAGCGCTTCGCGGTCGAGGCCGAGCGCCGCCGGCACATCGTCCGGGGCGTCGGCAACGGCCGGTGCGACGGCCAGCCCGACGGCTTCGACACCACTCGGCAATTCAATCGCGACGGCGAGCTCGACGGTCTCGGCGTCGAGCGACGGTGTGCGGGAGAACGTCGGTGGAATGAGTTTGTGGGGGCGCGAGGTCATGCGTCAATCGTATGGCCGCGGCGCCAGCCCGGGTCGACTGCGGGGCCGGGCTTTCATCCGTCCTTGCCGCGTCACCCCGCGTCACACCTCGGCTCCATCGCCGTCGCGATGGGGCCGTTTGGCGCCGGTCAGGCGACCTCCCGTACCATTGAGGGGTCCCGGGAGCGGGCGCCAGCCAGGCGTCAGCACCGAGAGGTACCGCCGCGCGGTTCGCGGCATGGAGAGGCCCACATGGCAGAGCAGTCCCGACTCGATTCCGTCGTCACCCTGGCACAGCACCGAGGGTTCGTCTTCCCCTCCGGCGACATCTACGGCGGAACACGATCGGCGTGGGACTACGGGCCCCTCGGCGTCGAGCTGAAGGAGAACATCAAGAAGCAGTGGTGGAACGCGTTCGTGCGCGGCCGCGGCGACATGGTGGGTCTCGACTCCGCCGTCATCCTGCCCACCCCGGTGTGGGAGGCCTCAGGTCACGTCAAGGTCTTCAGCGACCCGCTGACCGAATCGCTCGTCACGCACAAGCGCTACCGGGCCGACCACCTGTTCGAGGCGTACGAGGCAGAGCACGGCCACCCGCCGGAGAACGGCCTCGCCGACATCCCCGACCCGGAGCACCCCTCCAAGATCGGCCAGTGGACGGAGATCCGACAGATGTCGGGCCTACTGAAGACGTTCCTCGGAGTCGTGGACGACGAGTCCGGGCTCCACTACCTGCGCCCCGAGACCGCGCAGGGCATCTTCACGAACTTCTCGAACGTGCTGCAGACGGCGCGCAAGAAGCCGCCGTTCGGCATCGGCCAGATCGGCAAGGCGTTCCGCAACGAGATCACGCCAGGGAACTTCATCTTCCGCACGCGCGAGTTCGAGCAGATGGAGATCGAGTTCTTCGTCGAGCCCGGCACGGACGACGAGTGGCAGCAGACCTGGATGGACCTCTGCTGGGCCTGGTTCATCGACCTCGGCATGACGCCCGACAACATCCGGTGGTTCGAGCACCCGCAGGAGAAGCTGGCGCACTACTCGAAGCGCACCGTCGACATCGAGTACAAGTTCGGGTTCACCGGCAGCGAGTGGGGCGAACTCATGGGCGTCGCGAACCGCACCGACTACGACCTCAAGGTGCACGCTGAGAGCTCCGGCAAGGACCTCAGCTACTTCGACCAGGCGAAGAACGAGCGCTACATCCCGTACGTCATCGAGCCGTCCTTCGGCTTGACGCGCGCGCTCATGGCGTTCCTCGTCGACGCCTACGAGGAGCAGGAGTTGCCGCCGAACGCGAAGGGCAAGATCGAGAAGCGCACCGTGCTGCACCTCGACCCGCGCCTCGCGCCCGTCAAGGTCGCCGTCCTTCCGCTGTCCCGCAACGAAGCGCTGTCGCCGCTCGCCCGCCAGATCGGCGACGAGCTGCGCGGTTCGTGGAACATCGACTTCGACGACTCGGGCGCCATCGGCCGTCGCTACCGCCGCCAGGACGAGATCGGCACGCCGTTCTGCGTCACCGTCGACTTCGACTCGCTCGAGGACAACGCCGTGACCGTCCGCGACCGCGACAGCATGCAGCAGGAGCGCGTCGCGATCGACGAGCTCTACGCCTACCTCGCCACCCGGCTCAAGGGCGCGTAAGGCTCGCGCGATCCTCCCTCAACAGGCTCGGTGACCCGATTCGGTCACCGAGCCTGTTTGTGCCTGTTGCGTCACCATCCTGTCCACAACTCCTGCTTTCGGGCCACAGACCGGCTGAACAGGCCGCATCCGGTGCTGGACCCCGGCTAATGTGTGGAGTTGATCGTTATGTGGCGGCGTTCTGTGATCGCTTTGTGGCGGTCTGGTTGCGCGTAGGCCGATTCTCCAGCGGGCACTGCATACTGCGGTTGCCCAGGTCGGGCCAGGGCGTTGTTGCCGAAGCGCTTATCGATTGTGGATCGCAGCGGTAAATGACGACGTTTTCGCAGCAGTAAATGTCACGCTCGATGCACATTCGCTGGGGCGCAGTGGGCGCCAGGGTAGTGGTGCGCCGGTGTGGACCACAGGGCTACATCACGAGCTCCTCCTGCCCTCCGCTTGTGTATGACGTCGTGTCTCGCGGAAAGGCATCGAGCCATCGGCCGACAAGGTCGCGGACTATGTCCGGTGTCTCTATCTGCGGATTGTGGCCGGCGCCGTCGATAACTGCAGCGGTCATGTGCGGGTAGTACTGAAGCAGATCAAGCTGATCCTGCCATCCCACGAGTGCGTCCTGGCGGCCGGTGACGAGCAGATGCGGGCCGCGGTGAGGCGCGTCTTCCTGCTCCGGCCAGGAGGGGAGAAGGAAATTTGACTCCAGTTCAGCGGCAGCGTTTTGATCGTGCACGCGCCATCCTGGCAGCAAATACTGCGCGAAACGCTCCCATCCCGGCTGGTCAAGGCGGGTCGCGACAAAGGCAAAGAGGTCCTGGTCGACGGGCGACAGGCTGGCTAAAAACACGTCGTTTCGCTCCACTATTGTCTCCGACGGCAGAGTGCGGGCCTCGCCCCAGCGCACGACGGGCACGAATAGTGCCGATCCGAGAACCTGGGGGCCGAATCGAGCGGTGACCGCTCGAGCGATCTGCCCGCCGAACGACTGACCGACCACGGCGAAGGGCTCATCGCCCATGACATCCGCGATCCATCCAATGACAGCCTCGGTCAGCGTGAGTGCCGAGGTTGGTCCCGGTAGTCGGGGGCTGTCACCGTGTCCAGGTAGGTCGATGTAGATCCGTCGAAAACCGGGATATCTGTCGAAGACAGGTTCCAATGGAGTAGTGCCCCATAAGGTGGTGTAGCCTGCGGTGGCCGGCTCGGTCTTGGACGTGAGCGCGGTCACCGTGTGACTCCTTCGAGAAGTCTCTAACCTCCACTCGAAAGGCATCATCACGATGACCGCTCCACATATTGTCGACCCTGCACACCTTCTTGGCGAAGCCCTGACCGACGCGTCTCCCGATCTGATGCGGTCGCTGCTGCAAACCATGATCAACGCGCTCCTCTCTGCCGACGCTGACGCGGTGATCGGCGCCGAGTGGGGCCAACCCACCCCGGGTCGCACCGTCCAACGCAACGGCTACCGGCACCGCGACCTCGATACCCGCGCCGGGACCATCGATGTCGCGATCCCGAAGCTGCGCTCTGGCACCTACTTCCCGGAGTGGCTCCTCGAGCGCCGCAAACGCGCCGAGACCGCCCTGATCACCGTCGTCGCGGACTGCTACCTCGCCGGCGTCTCCACACGCCGCATGGACAAACTCGTGAAGACCCTCGGGATTCACTCGTTGTCGAAGTCGCAAGTGTCCCGGATGGCTGCGGACCTCGACGAGCACGTTGACCAATTCCGACACCGCCCGCTCGGTGATGCCGGCCCATTCACGTTCGTCGCCGCCGACGCTCTCACCATGAAAGTCCGCGAAGGCGGACGCGTCATCAACGCCGTTGTTCTCGTCGCGACCGGGGTCAACGCCGATGGGCGCCGCGAGGTCCTGGGCCTGCGGGTGGCCACGTCGGAGACCGGGGCGGCGTGGAACACGTTCTTCGCCGACCTCGTCGCCCGCGGTCTGACCGGGGTTCGTCTGGTCACTTCCGACGCGCACCGCGGTCTGGTCGAGGCGATCGCCGCGAACTTCCCCGGCGCGGCCTGGCAACGCTGCCGCACCCACTACGCCGCGAACCTGATGTCGGTGACCCCGAAGAGTCTCTGGCCCGCGGTCAAGGCTATGCTGCACTCCGTTTACGACCAGCCCGACGCCGACGCCGTCCACGCCCAGTTCGACCGGCTGTTGGACTACGTCGACGGGAAACTGCCCGCAGCTCACGAACACCTCGACGCTGCCCGCGCCGACATCCTCGCGTTCACCGGGTTCCCCGAGGGGCTCTGGCAGCAGATCTGGTCGAACAACCCGAACGAGCGCCTGAATCGTGAAATCCGTCGCCGCACCGACTCCGTCGGCATCTTCCCCAATCGCGACGCGATCACCCGGCTCGTCGGCGCCGTCCTTGCCGAACAGACCGATGAATGGGCCGAGGGACGCCGCTACCTCGGACTCGACATCCTCGCCAAGAGCCGCCTCACCATCGTCCCCGACACCGGAACCGAGGTGCCCGAACCAGAACTCGCCCTCAGCGCCTAACCCAACGAATCGAAGGACACACGGCTACACCACTCCACGGGGCTTGACCGCCTAGCCCTGCTGTTTGGGTTCTAGAGTGCCGGTATGGGTGTAGACCGGTGGCGGATGCTGGGTTCTTGCTGCTCGTGTTTGTGGCGATGGTAGGTCTTGCGGTCTATGTGCGTCGGGACGATCGCTGAGGCATTGTCCGCTCGCGGCGGTGTGGTCGTTGTGGACCATGGTGGCGATGATGATCACGCGCCAGCCGGAGAACTCTGCGCCGACTGCCGCGGTTCGCCGATGCCCACGATGATGATCGTGATTGTCCAGAGTGCGAGCGCCCAGCAACACTCAACAACCCCTTAGCGCCAACTACGACACCAGCCCTCCTCGACCCCCAACGTGAGGCGGTCGACGAGCGCTGCGCAGCGGCGCGGATCGGCGAAGGTTTTCGTCCAGCCGACGAGCAACTCATCATCACCCACCTCGACCGGCTCGGCCGATCCGTCCTCCACCTCGCCACCCTCGGCAGTGACCTCCGCCAACGAGGAGTGGGTCTGCGCGTGCTCGAGCAAGGCATAAACACAACCACCGCCAGAGCGCACGGGCCGCACTACAGGCACTCGTGAGGTGTGTCTCCGTTCAGCGAGACACATCGCATCCTCGTTCCGGAGTGAAGATCCGACTCGGTGCGCGATCACAAGTCGAGCGGCTTGCTGTGTAGCTGGTACTACGAGGTGATCCATCCCGGAGCTGCGACGAGGTCCTGTAAGTCCTGAATGAACCGGGACGTGTGGAAACCGTCGGCGGCCGCGTGATGGATCTGAACGGCGAGGGGCATCTTCGTGCGGCCCGCTTCCTCCCGGTATCGGCCGATCGTGAAGATGGGGAGCAGGAAGTCCCAACTGTCTCGAATGGTGAGGGTGAACCCGGTGAACGACGTCCAAGGCAGGCTCGACACGTCGAACGTGTTGGCGGGGGTGTCGGACTGCGGGAACATCGATGTCGCAGTCTTGTACCGGCGAAGAACGTCCGCCGCCTCGTCGTGGAACGCCACAAAGTCGGGGCGGAATGGTGACCAGACACTGGCGAACGTTTCCCTGTCGGGGTTGAACACGGTGAACCCGGGATGCATCACGTCCCACACGGCCGGAGCGCCGGTCTCATCCAGTGTCATCCTGAACTCGTCGTGGCGGTTCACGATCGACGCCAGCGACCACACTTGTGCCAGGTACGTCTTCTTGGCCGAACCCCGCAAAGCAGCGACCATCTCGGTGACGTCGACGTCGACGGTGATCGAGTAAGTGCACCCGACCCGGTTCCGGTAGTGGTTGAAATGTTCCCGACGCGGCCAGTGGTCCACGTCGATCAGTTCTGCGTTAGCCATGACGTCGACCCTACGGCCGAGGCGGGCCAGACCGAACGAGGGGCGAGCGAGGTGACTGTGTCTCGTAACCACGTCTGCTCTATTTGCGACGTGCTCGCGACGAGTCTGAGGCATGCGGATTAATTGTTGAAATCCTCCAACGCATGAAGGGGCAGCCGGAAATGATGGCGGTCTCAAGCGGTCAACGCACCACCCAGGATTGAGCTGGAGGTGCGTGTGTTTACGAGTGAGCAGGAGAACGAGTTATGGGACAGGTGGAGGGCCGGCGATTCGAGCCGACTGATCGCGAGAACCTTACGGACGAGCGCCGCGACCGTGCGTTCGTGCCTTGCGGCGCACGGCGGAGTGCGACCGACCGCACGTCGTCGCAGCGCGCGTCATCTGACGCCCGCGGAGCGGGAAGAGATATCCCGAGGGATCGCCGCGGGCTTCTCAGGTCGTGCCATCGCCGCGCGTATTCACCGCCCTGCCTCGACGGTCTCGCGCGAGATCATCAGGAACGGAGGCCGAGCCGGCTATAGAGCTGGGTCAGCAGACAGTGCCGCGTGGGAACGCGCTCGGCGCCCTAAGCCGTCTCGACTCGCATCTCACGCCGAGCTATTGAAGCGCCCTGAGTTTGTTGGAGACTCCTGACCTTGGAAACGAGGATGGAGTCATGGTGTCGAATCAGGGATCTGGGAAGCCGACGGCGCGTCGGTATTCACCGGAAGAAAAGGCCGCCGCGGTCCGGATGGTGCGGACGCTGCGGGCAGAGCTGGGGACCGAGCACGGGACGGTGCAGCGCGTCGCGACGCAGCTCGGTTACGGGATCGAGTCGGTGCGGACCTGGGTGAAGCAGGCCGACGTCGACGACGGGCACGTCGCGGGTGTGAGCACGGCGGAGGCGCGTCGGGTGCTGCGGGAGCTTGAGCAGGAGAACCGCGAGTTGCGGCGGGCGAACGAGATTCTGAAGCGGGCAGCGTCTTTCTTCGGGGCGGAGCTCGACCGCCAACACCGGAAGTAGTCGCGTTCATCGACGCGAACAAGAACGACGTCGTCGAAGGTCGCCCGCTCGGAGTCGAGCCCATCTGCGCACTCTTGCAGGTGGCTCCGAGCACGTATTACGCCGCGAAAGACCGCGCTCCGTCGGCGCGATCACTCAGCGATGCTGCCCTCACGCCCGAGCTTGTCACGCTCTGGGAAGACAACTATCGCGTTTATGGTGTCCGCAAGCTCTGGAAGAGCGCCCTCCGCGCGGGGCTCAGTATCGGGCGAGATCAGACGGGCCGGCTGATGCGTGCTGCGGGCATCGAGGGAGCGACGAGGTCGAAGCGAGTGAAGACGACCAGGACCGACCCGGCCTCGGCGAGGTATCCGGATTTGGTGAAACGAGAGTTCACCGCAACAGCCCCGAACCGGCTCTGGGTGACGGATCTGACGTTCGTGCCGACGTGGGCGGGCGTTGCCTACGTCTGTTTCATCATCGACGCGTTCAGCCGGATGGTCGTGGGGTGGCGGTGCGCGTCGCACATGCGTACGGAGATGGTCCTCGATGCGATCGAGATGGCGAGGTGGGGGCGCGGCGCTCACCACGCCGATCTCCGCTGCCACAGCGACGCAGGGTCTCAATTTACGTCGATTCGCTACGGGGAACGTCTCGCCGAGATCGGTGCAACACCATCGATCGGAACCGTCGGCGACAGCTACGACAATGCCCTGGCCGAGACGGTGAACGGCTACTACAAGACGGAACTCGTCCGCGGGCCCGCACGCCCCGGACCCTGGCGAACAGTCGAGGACCTCGAGCTCGCGACGCTCGGATGGGTGCACTGGCACAACACGCAGCGCCTGCACGGCTACCTCGGCGACGTCCCACCCACCGAGTTCGAGCAGGCCTTCTATGCTGGCCAAACCGCCGTCGACCAGCTGGCGGGAATCAAATAGCGCGAGTCTCCATCAGACCCAGGGCGCTTCACAACGCTTCCACCGCAGGGTTCGTCACGGGGGTGAGCCCGACATTGCAGCCGTCTGCGATCAGCAGTGCCGCGACCGTGACCGCCAGATCACTCAGCCGCGTATCAGCCCCGGAGACGTGCACGTACGCATCCAGGAACCCGGTCCACGCGTGGACTTCCAGGAGCAGCTCCGGCAGATCGATCGCGGGCAGCATGCTCGCAGTCGTTGCCTTCAGCCAAGTCAGGCTGTCGGGTATTTCCAACGCTTCCAGTCGCTCCACTGACAGCCGGGCCCGCCCATCAGCTGCCGGGACGATCTTCACCCGGGCATCCTCACCGGCCTCCTCAAGCCGCGCCGCGGCCTGCAGCCAGGTCGCGTCCAGCAGTGACACCATTCCGCTCAGATGAGCGTCCACTGGTACATCCAGTCCGAGCCCGTTCAGGATCTCTGGGCGGACGCTCTCCCACGCTGGGCCGACGAGGAGCCGTGCCCGCGGATCAGCCCACCGGTGTGAGCAGGTCGCAAACACGTCCCGGACCCGAAGCGCCTTGTGCAGCTGTTCGAGCACGCAGACCACGTACGCATCCCGATCCACGTCACCTGTGTCCGGGTCGAACACCGCGCGGCGCCAGACAGACGGAACGATGCCCTCGTGGATCTCCGCCGCGGCCAACGGCTTCATGCCCACCCGCCGGGCCAACAGTGCCGGCACCGCACGCACTGCCGCCAGCACCGGCCCGCCCGCTGGCGACGCGGCCAGCGACGACGACTCGCACAGCAGCTGCACGAACGGCCGTACCGTCCGGTACCGTTCCGACAGCGCCACCCGGAACGCCGCATTCTGGTTGTCGTCGTCGGGGACGAGCTCTACCACCGTGGCCACCGCGCCCGCGATCAGCTCACGCGACGCGATCGACTCGATCCGCGCCCACACCGCCGCAACATCCAGGCCGCCACCTTCCTCTGCGGCAGCGCCGAGAAAGGTCAGGAGCTCGCTATTGACCGACGCCAGCACCCGGGATGCCTTCTCCAACCTCGGTAGCCACGACAGCCGATCCGCGCTGGTCGCCTTCTGGGCCGGGCTCAGCAACTTCGTCGTCATCAGCACCGCGAACAGATCCAGCACATCGTCCACCGCTACCGCGTCCAAGTACCTTGCCAACGCCACCAACGTCGCCGTCCGCCGCGGCTCGGCGAGCTCATTCAAGGTCGGCGCTTTAGAAGCCATCCCGTACCGCGCCAGCGCCGCCAATCGGTTCGCGGGCACCGCCGTACAGTCCACCTCCCGCACCCGTAACGCCTCCAGATCCGCCGCGCGATCCAGTGCCGCCACTAACGCCGGCCCCGACACCCGAGTCGGAGACCTCTGCCACTCCTGCAACTGTGAAAATCGAAATCCAGCCGGCACCCGCAACGAATCCCGCAACCGCGCCGGGAGTATAGGATCCACCGCCGTCGCCGCTTCCGCGAGAACCGCGCACAAGCGCTCCGATGCACGCTCCCTCGCCGCGCCAACCAAACGAGTCAACAACCCCAACCCTGGGAGCAGTACTCGGTGGCGGCGCAACCACCCGATCGCCTGATCGCGCGACGCCGCGGGCCGTTCCGCATGCGTCCATGCCCGACCGTCCAGGAACCGCCGAAATTCCTCACCGACCGCCGGGCTCTCGAACACACGGAACCCGTACGCGTCCCTGATCTCCCACGAATGCTCATACGCAGTCTTCGGTCGCATCACGTATTGGTCAAGATCTACAGCCGCGCTCAATCCCAGCTGCTCACGGAGGTGCTCCACCACCACGGTGGGTACATTCTGCGGTTCCACCAAGAACACGCCGAGATACCGCACGGTCGTCAATTGGACCGCAAACCCGAGCCGATTGTGGTCACCCCGCCGCACCCGAATATGTGACGGATCGGTCTCGTCTAGGAAGAAGAACCTCTCCAAATCCGACCGCGAAGGCGACCCATCAAACCGACCGTACGAACCGTCCGTAGCAGAACCCGAATCCATGAAGTCCGACAGTACCCAGCAACACTCGAAAAACCCTTAGCGCCAACTACGACACCAATCCTCCTCGACCCCGGCCCTCCCAGCGGCGTTCGTCCGCTTCGCGCCGGGCAACAGCATCTGCCTCATAGACATCGTGCGAAAGGGCCGCTGCTGCCTGCGCGCTCATGCAGCCAGCGCGCTCCGACATGCCTGTCGCGTAGACCAGTGCACAGGCCCCGCCATCGTCAGCGCCTCTGTCGGCGAATGAAGCTGGCCATACCCGGCACGGTAAAGGCGACGTAGCCTCGGTCGGGAGCGTAGATGTGTCCGCTGCGAATGAGGAGATCTCGGGTCACCGAAATGCCGCTTCGCTTCTTTCCGACGCGCGTTGCGATGGCGGTGAGGGCTGAGGGGGAGTCGTTGTCGGCACTCATGGCTTCCATGAATGCTCGCTGTTGCGGCGTGGCTCGCTCCCATCGTGACTGATAGAGGCCTTGGTCGACTTCGTTCTGGGCCAGTGCGCTGCCAAGTGCGACGTCGTCGGCGTTGATCTGGTCACTGGTACGCGCCAACCAGACATGACTGCCGAGCGCTTGGATGAAATACGGGTACCCACCGGTAGCTCGCACTGCGGCGGCCAGGGCATCCTCGTCCCACATGACACCGTGCACCCGGGTCGGGACCTCGAGAGCAGACGCAGTCGCCGTCTCATCAAGGAGACCGAGTTGGCGGTAGTCATAGAGCCGTTCGGCATAGCTGGTGGCGTCCGCGAGTACAGCAGGCAGCGACGGGAGACCTGCTCCTATGAACATCACGGGAACGGGATTCGGCGCCTGGCCGAGGGCGTGGAGCGCAACGTTCAGACCGGTGAGGTCATTAATGGGCGCCTCTTGAAGCTCGTCCACGGCGATGACGAGGACCGTGTTGGTATCGCGTGCCGCTTCGCCAATCTGCTCGAACAGCTCTTGCACGTCAACAGCCAGGTCTCCGCTGTCCGCGACTCCGCGGGCTGCCTCGACAGTGAGGCCGAGCGCGTAGGTGCCGTCCGGGTCGAACCGAAGCTGAAAGGACTTCAAAGCGCCGGCCGCGCGCGTCCAGAGCTCTCGCGCACGATCAGATGCAGACATGAGCCGACGTAGCGCCAGGTGGAGCTCTTTCGACAAGCTCACCGAGAGAGACGTCGTTCGCGTCGCCTCGACCTTGATGAAGACCAATTTCAGCTGGACTGCCTCCCGCCCGAGCTGGTTCAGGAGCGCAGTCTTTCCCACTCCGCGGAGCCCAGACAGGATCCAGGGCCGCTGTCCCTCACCGGTCTCTCGAGCTTGGTAGAGGAGTTGGGAGAACTCTGAGATAAGGCCGGAGCGACCCGCGAGCTCGGGAGGAACGCGTCCCGCACCTGGGCGGAAGGGGTTCACGTCGAAGTCCATGATCAGAACCTATCACGGACTATCTTTCACTGTTGATAGATGAGGATATTGCGTGATAGGTAGCGCATCGGTCTCGACGGTCGTAACCCACGGCAACGGTCTGCAGATGGATGTGGCTAGATTCGAGTATGGATATTGCGAAGCATCGCCCAACCGGTAGGACGTTTCGGGCGGCAGCGTTCGCACAGCTCTCACCCGGGACGCTCGCCGAGTACCGATCGGATCTTGAGTGCGAGGGGTGCGGCAAATCGGCGTACTTCGCGAAGAAGCGCCGCAGCGGTACGTCTTACTATTTCGGTGCTCGTCATGTGCCCGGCTGTGGCTTCGCAACATCGGGTGGTGATGACCCTGAAACGGCGAAACTCCTTGAGGCCGCTCGTCGTGAAGCTGAGGACGGTGTCGTTCGACTCGTTGCCGACAGAGCGCGCGCTCGCACGGGAGAACAGGTCGAGCATGACCCTGATGGTGCAGAGCACGCGGGGCGGGCGCGACAGTATGTAGGTGTGGACGGCGCGCGCCGCACGACTGGAACCATGCAGATGAAGAGTCTGTTGCGGGCGCTGGATCGTGACCCGGAATTCGCGCGGAGTGAGTATCGTCTTCGGTTGGAGAATGGCACGGAGACGACCGTCCGCGACTACTGCGTCGAATTGGCCGATGTCGCGCAGAAGCACAGAAAACGGCGCCACCTGTACTGGGGCAGCATCATGTTCGCTCGCCCAGACACCGGCGAACGGGGCGGTGCGTGGCTCTTCACGGCCAAGGGCGAGCCGAACCTGCTCGTCACGCAGGAACTCGTAGAACACATCGGCGATCTCGACGAACTCGCTGGTGCGTTGTTCATGGTCTGGGGGTGGCTGAACGTACCCAAGAACCGCCCTGACGGTCACCCGTATCTGATCGTCTCCGACCCTCATCGCCTCACAATTTCTTTAGCGGACTAAGGCCACTCTCAAGCGGCCGGGCCGTCACAGGAGGTTGACGCGGCCGCATGCTGATACTCATCTCTGCCCAGGGCACCGGGCATTGATCCTCAACGGTCGGCCAACGTCAATTCGGGGGTCGAGGAGGGTTGGTGTCGTAGTTGGCGCTAAGGGTTTTCGAGTGTTGCTGGTTACTGTCGGGGTTCATGGATTCGGGTTCTGCTGCAGATAGTTCGTACGGTCGGTTTGATGGGTCGCCTTCGCGGGCGGACTTGGAGGGGGCGCTTGAGAAAACGGAGCTCAGCGTACGGTAAGTGGTTTCGGGGCGAGTGTCGGTGGTCCTTTCTAGCGTGAGGGTATGGAAGATCGTGCTGGTGTCGAGGCTGCGTTCTCGCGAGTCCTCGACTGGTTCCGAGATCACAACGTTGCTGTCGTAGATGCGCAGGTGTCTGATGGTGAGGCTTGCCCAGTTCTATGGCTCGACGTTGCATCCTCCAACGGGCTACTGGACGCGGTCGTACGCATTGTCCAGACCTGTGCTGTCCGTTTCGTCGCTGTGGCGGAAGCGCCAGCCGGGGACGAAACGGAGCGTTCAGTCTTGCTGGTTGGCGATCCGCTGATCGGCCTTCGGTTCGGTATCGATTTGGATGACGATCTAGAAGATAGTGATGACTACGGGGACCTTGACGAAGTCGAGGTAGAGGAAACCGTTGCCAGTTTGTCGGCCGCTGTCCTCGCGCAAGTCGCGTCGACTACGGGGGTTGAGCCCTCCAACGTTGCGAAGATCGAGAAGTTGCTCGCGGGCGCGATTGCGGATGCCGACGTGGACGACGAGCGTGTCAGGCGGCTGGTCAGCTCGCAGATCTTCTCCATGCGGTGGCAGATTGGGGCGGAGATCAAACGTCGGCACCAAAAGAAGTTTGCAGATCAAGCCAGCCAGATCGCCGAGGCCATCGTTGCGGGTGATTCTGAGGTCTTGTCGAAGCCGGTGAGCACGCTTCGACTGTTGGTGCATGATCATCTACTCGAGGTGGATCACGAGTGTGCGACTAAGGCAGCTGGTGACCCGATCGTCCAAGCCCTCAAGGCAATGGCGAAGGCCCCCAGGCCAGGGTTGTTCTGATCCCCGCTCAGCGCGAGGCGGCGGGGATCCATCTGTAGAGGGTGGCAACGGATACTCCGAGGTCGCGAGCGACGCTAACGGCGGGGGTTCCTTGCGCGAGGAGTTGTTTCGCCGAGGCGATCTTGCTGTCCGTCATGACCCGTTTCCGGCCGGGCCTCTTCCCTGCGGCACGTGCGGCGGCGAGGCCGGCGCGGGTGCGTTCGGCGGTGAGTTCGCGTTCCATTTGGGCGAGGGATGCCATGACGTGGAAGAAGAACCGCCCGGCGGAGGTGGCGGTGTCGATTTGGTCGGTGAGGGATTGGAACCCGATCCCGTCGTGTTCGAGCTGGTCGGTGAGGGCGATGAGGTCCTTCACGCTGCGGCCGAGGCGGTCCAGTTTCCAGACGACGAGGGTGTCCCCGTCGCGAAGGTGGTCGAGCGCGCGGTCCAGGCCGGGGCGGGTGGCTTTGGCGCCGCTGATGGTGTCGTCGTAGATCTTCGCGCACCCCACGGCTGTGAGCGCGTCGTGCTGCAACGCGAGGCTCTGGTCGCTGGTGGAGACGCGGGCGTAACCGATCAACATGACAAGCCCTCCAAGCCTCTCAGAATCCATTCCCGAGGGCCGATGCAAGAATACTGTTTCGAGAAGCAATTTCGAGAAGCATGGGTTTCGCGTCTTTCCGCGGGTCTGCGCCATGGCAACGGTGTCTTCTTGTTTTTCACCGTTTTTGGGTCGCGGCCAGAGTGCGGAACTGCGAGCCACCAGCGGGATTAGCAACACGTCCTAGTGGACTTGAATCAGGTTGACATACTCACGAGGCAAAAGTTTCGTGTTATAATCTTGATTTGTGCTCGTGCAACAAATTCAACCGCTTAGCGACGGACCGTCTCAAAAACCTGCTGTCCGTGTGGACTGCTCCACTGGGGCCACTCTTGTTTCGTTGCGCGCCCCAGACGGCTACCTCCCAAGGAGAAACATGCTTGATTCTCGCTTTTCACGACGATCGATATTAGCTCTCCTTCTTGGCGGGGCACTCGTAATCGCTCCGATCACGGGCGCCAGCGTCGCAGTAGCGGAAGTCGCGGTGATCGCTCCGATATCCGTCCCGAAAAACGTATGGTCCACAGTTACGAATAGCTCGACCGGCACCATCTACGTGGGGTCCGGCGGATTCGGGACAGCAGGGACCGTGTCCGCCATTGATTCGACTTCTGGAAGGATCACCGCAACAATCTCGGTAGGCCAGCGACCCGCCGATCTCACGGTAGACGAAGCGAACAACAAGGTCTACGTTGCGAATTACGCCGATGCCTCTGTGTCGGTCATCGATGGTGCGTTGAACGCTGTGGAGGCTACCATCTCAGCCCCTCTGAGCCCAAGCGGCTACCTCGCCGCTGTCGCAGTCAACGAGGGTCGCGGCGAGATCTACGCGTTCTACCAGTCTAATCGAACGCAACCCTCCTACATCGCGGTGATCGATGTCATTTCAAACGAAGTCACTCGTACCGTCCCCCTGGGCTTCTGGTACTCCCCGTCTGTGAAAGTCGCTATCAACCCCTTCACGAATAAGGCGTACATCCCGACAGCCGCCCAGACGATCGCGGTCGTTGACCTTCTGTCAGGAGCCGTGTCGACGACAGTGCCCGTCGCGGGTGGAGACCCGAGGCAAGTCGCCATCGACACCCAAACGAACACCGTCTACGTCACCGTTGATGGAGGCTTCCTGCAAAACCATGGGTCTGTTCTGGTGCTGGACGGAGCGACGGACACGTTGAGCCGGACGATTGACTTCCCGAATGAGCGTGCCTGGACCATCGGCTTCAATGCCAGCACAAGCACCGTGGCTGTGGCCGTAGTTGCCGACGCCATCGGGCCGGAACCGCAGCACGCGCGAGTCGTGCTTTTCCAAGCCACGTCCGACCTCCAGCTGTCTTCGACCCCCTTCCCCGAGTCGTGGGCATTCCCGCTGTCACTTTCTTTCAGCGTGAACCCGGCCCGAACGTGGTTCCCCGCCAACCGCGCGTCGACCACTACCGACCCCACGGCCGTTCCGGCCGCGCTCATACCATTCAATGCGGCCGAGATTTCGACTACCGCGCTCCCGCAACCGACGATTGGCGCCCCCTACCAGGCTGCAATCGCAACGACTGGCTCGGCACCCTACACGTTCACTGTCTCCGCTGGCTCGCTGCCGGCGGGGCTCGTACTGAATTCCGAGACGGGAGTTGTCGAAGGTGTCCCGGCTGATGATATTCCGTCGTTCTTCTCAATTACCGCAGCTGGAATCGGTGGGGCGAGCACCCGAGCTTTCAGCCTCGCTGCGATGCTCCCCATCATCGCCCCGACAATCCAGACAACCGCCATTCCCGACCTCACTGTTGGCGAGCCTCAGACGATACCCGTAGAGGCCGAGGGATCCCAACCGATTACCTTCAATGTCGTTGCCGGAAGCCTTCCTCAGGGCATCGCTCTCGACCCAGCCACTGGCATCCTCTCCGGAACCCCGCAAGAGGCAGGCGTCTACACGTTCACACTTGCAGCGACGAACATGGCCGGCAGTGACCAACAAACCTTCAGCGTTAGCGTCCTGAACGCGGCCGTCGCGCCCGAGCCGATTGTCCCTACGCCAGGTCCTTCCGTGACTCAGGGGTCGAGTATTACGGCTGATCTCGCAAAGACTGGAGTGGATCCCTCGATCGCCTGGGCGGGTGGGCTACTCGCCGCTCTCCTCGGCGCGGCATTCATCGGCGTGAGTCGTCTGAACCGTGCCCGCATGCGCGGGTAGAGCATCACGCAGCCGCTCATCAGTACCGAACGGAAAACGTTCCCGGACCCGGCCACCGCCTACCCGGCCGTGTTCCGGCGGGTGGCTCGCTACAACACACGCCGACGCCACTCCACGATCGGCAGCATCACCCCGAACACCCACGAAGCCACCCTCGCGGAAGCGGCATAACCGAAATGCCACCGTGTCCATAGTTTGGGGTCAAGGCCCGTCGAGGAAGATTGGTGCAGTAATTAGCGCTAAGGGTTCGACGGTGTCGGTTCGACGCGATTGGGCTCGGTGGTGATGTGCCGGTAGATGGTCATTGGGATGACGCCGCAGGTGGCGGCGATCTCGGCCATGGTGAAGGTGCGGCTGTCGTACATGCGTTGGGCTTTGCGGGTGAGCTCAGTGACGGCGGCGTCGAGGTAGCGGGTATTCCAGAGGGTGATCGCGTTGACGATGAGCCCGAGGGCGCCGAGTTGGTCTTCTTGCCCGTCACGGTACTTCTGGTGCAGCTGGCCGCGTTTGCCGTGGAACACCTTCCGGCCGAGGCGGTGCCGGGACTCTTGAACGGTGGTTTGCCGGTTCACGGCGCGGAGGTGGTTGTCGTCGATCGGGTCGATCATGGCCAGCATGTGCAGGGTCTTCGCGATCCGTCCGTACTCGGTGAAGGCTTGGCCAAGCGGACTTGGTCGGCCGTCGCGGGCGAGCATTCGCAGCACGTCATAGGCGCGGACCTGATGGGTGACCAGGGAACCGACCACCCGGAGCATGTCGGGCCAGTGCGCGGTGATCTTGGCCAGGTTGATCTTGTGACGGGCGATCGCGTTCAACGGGCCGTAGTCAGCGACTGGGCCTGCGGGCCATTCTGCCCTCCAGTATCGGGTATCGCCGATGTCGGCGATCCGGGGCGAGAACCGGTACCCGAGGAGCTTGAACAGGCCAAAGACCATGTCGGAATATGATGCTTCGTCGGTCGCGATCATCTCCGGTTTCGGACCGCCATCAAGGTTCAGGAGCACGTCGAGGATGTGCAGGCTGTCGCGTGGGGTTCCGGGAACGATTTGCGCGCCGATCCCTGCGACTTGGTCGTTGACGGCGTTCAGCCAGGTGACTCCGCGTTTATAGCCGAAGTATCTCGGGGACGGGCCCGCGTTCAGGGTCCGTACCGGGACGACGAAGCGCAACCCGTCGACGGACGCGACCAGGCCGCCGCCCCACAATTGCGCGATCGGCACCTGGGCTTGTGCGTCGATCAGGAAACGGTTCGCGGCCGCATGGGTTTCGGCGCGCACGTAGTTCTGGTTCACGTGAGAGAGTCGGCCGAGAGTCAACGAGTCAGCGGCAGGGTTTGTCACCGGCGTCAACCCCACGTTGCAGCCGTCCGCGATCAGGAGCGCGGCGACCGTGACGTCGAGGTCACTTAGCCGGGTATCGGCACCGGACACGTGCACGTAGGCGTCCAGGAATCCGGTCCAGGCATGCACTTCCAGGAGCAGTTCCGGCAGGTCGACCGCGGGCAGCCTGGACGCAGTCGTCACCCGCAACCAGGTCAGGCTGTCCGGAACCGGCAACGCTTTGTCAAGCCCCGGGTTTGGTAGAGGCTCGGTTAGACCCGTTCCATCACGGTGATGGTGGGCAGTTGCGTGTAGAAGTTGTTCTCGGCTTCGACGGGTGGGATGTGTCCGATCTCGCCGTGGAGTCGGCGGTGGTTGTACCAGTCGATGTATTCCGCGACCGCGATCTCGAGCTCGTCGATCCCCTTCCACGGGCCGAGGTTGCGGATCAGTTCGGCCTTGAATAGAGAGTTCAGCGCCTCGGCCATCGCGTTGTCGTAGCTGTCGCCCTTGGACCCAACCGAGGCGACTGCTTCTGCCTCAGCGAGGCGGTCGGTGTAGCGCACGGCACGATATTGGACTCCGCGATCCGAGTGGTGGACAAGTTGTGACAGGTCCCGGCCGGCACGCTGCCGCGTCCAGATGCCCATCTCGAGAGCATCGAGGGCAAGCTCGGTGTGCATGGTTGTGGAGAGCTGCCAGCCCACGATCCGGCGGGAGAACACGTCCAATACGAACGCGGCATACACCCAGCCGGAGAACGTCCGAATGTAGGTGATGTCCGCAACCCAGAGGCAGTCCGGTGCCGGTGCGGTGAACCGTCGGTCAACGAGGTCCCCCGGACGATCCGTGAATGGCCCAGGGATCGTCGTGCGTGGCCCCTTGGCCCGCGAGATCCCGCGGAGACCCTCCCGACGCATGAGCCGCTCGATCGTGCACCTGGCCACCCGGTGGCCGTCGCGACGCAGCTGCGCATGGACCTTCCGGACGCCATAGACGCCATAGTTCGCTTGGTGCACGGCACGGACCTTCACCACGGTGTCCTCGTCACTGACGGACCGCTGCGAGGGCGGCCGAGACCGCGCGGCATAGTACGTCTGCGGGGCAATCGGCAGTTCCCTGCAGATCGGCTCGACCCCGAACTCTTCCTTGTGTTCATCGATGTAGGCGATCATCTGCTGTGTGGGCGGTCGAGCTCCGCCGCGAAGAAAGCCGACGCGCTCCGCAAAATCGCGTTCGCCCGCCGCAACTCCCTCACCTCACGCTCCACCTCGACCAGGCGAACCGCAGTATCAGTGGACGTCCCCGAACGCAGACCCCCATCGACCTCGGCGCGCTGGACCCAGCCACGCAACGTGTCCGACGGGACACCAAGCTGCCGGCCGATCCTGGTACACACACCACGGCGGCCCCCATCCGCATCACGCGCCTCGAACACAAGGCGCACTGCACGCTCTCTCAATTCCGCCGGGTACTTCCTCAAAGCTGGCATACTCCTCATCCTTTCAGGACGATCAGAGTCTCCATCAAACCAAGGGCAAGACAGTCCGCCGAGGCAACCGCGTCGATGTTCCGGCCAATGTGGCGGGGGTCGACGGAGTAGTCGTTCCCGTCGACACGGACGTGATAGTCGCGGGCGAGCCGAATCCTGAACCGCAACCCCGTCTGCGGGGCCAACCGGGGCAGCGGGAGCATGCCCTGCCGATCCGTATCGACGAGCTCGGTCGGGCTGGCGCCAATGGCCCGGACTCGGCGGGTGTTCGCTCGGACGAGCCAGTCCGTGAGTTGCGCATTGAAATCCGCTGGCGCAGCGAACGCTCGGCCGGGGAGGAACGAGGTCTCCCAGGTAGCCGTACGCGCGTTCGACCATGCCCTTGAATTCTGAGTATGTCAACCTGGATGAAGTCCACCAGGACGGCTCGATTCACTACCACCCCGGTAATTGACCAGGTGGTCTGGAGTGGTCGACGATCGCTGCGCACAGGCGCGGGTCGCGAGGATCTATTTCACCCGCAGCCCTTTCTCAGCTGTCGCCGTGCCGAGCCCGATCAGGAGGTGGGATCTCCCGGTGCCGGAGTCACCGATCAGGCAGAGCGGCTGGCCTTTGCGGATCCATTCGCCGGTCGCGAGCTGGTTGATGATCGCAGCGTTGATGTTGGGGTTCGAGTCGTAGTCGAAGTCGCCCAGCCATTTGTCGCGTGGGAACCTTGCAGCTGAGATGCGGCGGACGGAGGAGCGTCTGTCGCGGTCGTTGTCTTCAGCGAGGAGGAGCTCGGCGAGGAAGCCTTGGGCTGATCCGCGTCGGCTCACGGTCCGAAAGGTGACAAAATCGCACAGCTCCTCCACGTGTACTCGACCGGGTGGATCATGGCCCGTATCAGTTACGGCGCGTCAATGATGCGCAGAGGAACCGTCAAGGGAGACTTCATGAAGCTTACGAACCATACGCGGCAGCTGGTCAAGACCAGTAAGAAGTGTGGCATTGCGCTGGTCGCTGCCGCCCTCATCGGCTTTTCTGCGCCGACAGCTGCTGTCGCGTCAGAGCCTTCAGGGTCCCCGTTGCCGACGTCGCCCGAAACGGAGCTTGTGGTGTCCGGTGGGCAGGGCTTGTCGGTTCAGCAAGAGGCTGAACTCTCTGCAGTGTTCGTGGGTGTCAGCGACAACTCGACCGTGTTCGATATCGAGGCAGCGCAAGCGGCCGGCGCGTCTCCGGAGTCGATTGCTGATTTCGCGACGATCGTCGGAGGAGCCGGTTGGACAGTCGAAAACGGCGCGACGACGGTGGAAGCATCAGACCTCGCTGTTGAAATTGCTGCCGAGGTACGTGCGTGCACTGGCGCCACCGGCTATACGGGCTTCCACGGGGCGTTTTGGCAGTGGGGCTTGGATTCTTGCCTGACAGACTCGCTCATCGCAGCGGTTGCAAGTGGTGCTGGAAGTGGCGTCGCGATCGGCGGCGTCCTGGCTGCGGCTGGACTTGCTCCCGCGGCCGCCCTCAGTGCGGCGATTGGTGCGCTGACCGGCATGAGCGCCGGCTTCCTGAAGGTCTGCCAGACGGCGAGCTATGGCGCGCACGCGATCTATCTGAATGCGTACGTCACCGGTAACGTCGGTTGCTGGGGGCAGTAGTTCATGCGCACCAGAGGCCTGAGGAGCAATCTCAGCGATCCAGCAACTCGTT
The DNA here is from genome assembly GCF_050613355.1 of Plantibacter sp. RU18. Taxonomy (NCBI): domain Bacteria; kingdom Bacillati; phylum Actinomycetota; class Actinomycetes; order Micrococcales; family Microbacteriaceae; genus Plantibacter; species Plantibacter sp. RU18. Next base: position 4,245,724 of record NZ_CP159618.1, on the reverse strand, counting down.
GGCCGGCGATCGCTTGTCTCCTCGGCACAGTCGGAGCACTGGTCGCGACCGCATTCATCGTTGTTCCCGCGGTATCCGACGGAGGCGCCGGCACCGGAGGAAACTTCGCACTTCTCCTGCTGATTGCCAGTGGCGCTGTCGTCACGTTCAGTGCCGCGCTTTTGGGACAACGGACCAAGAAATAGTTTGACGACGAAACGGGGAACGGCTTTATGCAGCCGTCCCCCGTTTCGTCATGAAACTCATCCGTGTTCACGCCGCAATCGAAGAGTGGTCGACCGTCGCGGACGGTAGCTCGGAGTTTCACCCGTTCCGCCGATGTATCGGCCCGAGTCCATCGCTAGACCTCCGCTTGGATCGCCAACGTGCCTTCAGCCCAGGCGAGCCATCATGCTTTCCATTGCAGGTCTCCCCTGACCGGGACACTGCGTAGCTGCGTTGGGTCAGGGATGACGGGTGGCGTTCTTGCCACCACTATCGGGCTCCACCGCATCGAGCTGCTTCACCGGCTTGTGACCGTGCGCCCAGAGCCTGAACGCTCCGCGCTCCGCGCCAACGAGGATCGGCATGTGGTGGTCGAGCACCTCGCGCAGGAGCGAATGCAGCCACGGGTCGTCCTCGGCAAGCACGTGCGTCCCGGCGTCCCAGATCGCGGCGAGGCGGGTCACCCACGTCAGGGTGGTGCTCAGACCAGCCAACGCACCACGCAGAGCCTTTCCCGCCGCTGGTAACTGTCAAGCCCCGGGTTTGGTAGAGGCTCGGTTAGACCCGTTCCATCACGGTGATGGTGGGCAGTTGCGTGTAGAAGTTGTTCTCGGCTTCGACGGGTGGGATGTGTCCGATCTCGCCGTGGAGTCGGCGGTGGTTGTACCAGTCGATGTATTCCGCGACCGCGATCTCGAGCTCGTCGATCCCCTTCCACGGGCCGAGGTTGCGGATCAGTTCGGCCTTGAATAGAGAGTTCAGCGCCTCGGCCATCGCGTTGTCGTAGCTGTCGCCCTTGGACCCAACCGAGGCGACTGCTTCTGCCTCAGCGAGGCGGTCGGTGTAGCGCACGGCACGATATTGGACTCCGCGATCCGAGTGGTGGACAAGTTGTGACAGGTCCCGGCCGGCACGCTGCCGCGTCCAGACGCCCATCTCGAGAGCATCGAGGGCAAGCTCGGTGTGCATGGTTGTGGAGAGCTGCCAGCCCACGATCCGGCGGGAGAACACGTCCAATACGAACGCGGCATACACCCAGCCGGAGAACGTCCGAATGTAGGTGATGTCCGCAACCCAGAGGCAGTCCGGTGCCGGTGCGGTGAACCGTCGGTCAACGAGGTCCCCCGGACGATCCGTGAATGGCCCAGGGATCGTCGTGCGTGGCCCCTTGGCCCGCGAGATCCCGCGGAGACCCTCCCGACGCATGAGCCGCTCGATCGTGCACCTGGCCACCCGGTGGCCGTCGCGACGCAGCTGCGCATGGACCTTCCGGACGCCATAGACGCCATAGTTCGCTTGGTGCACGGCACGGACCTTCACCACGGTGTCCTCGTCACTGACGGACCGCTGCGAGGGCGGCCGAGACCGCGCGGCATAGTACGTCTGCGGGGCAATCGGCAGTTCCCTGCAGATCGGCTCGACCCCGAACTCTTCCTTGTGTTCATCGATGTAGGCGATCATCTGCTGTGTGGGCGGTCGAGCTCCGCCGCGAAGAAAGCCGACGCGCTCCGCAAAATCGCGTTCGCCCGCCGCAACTCCCTCACCTCACGCTCCACCTCGACCAGGCGAACCGCAGTATCAGTGGACGTCCCCGAACGCAGACCCCCATCGACCTCGGCGCGCTGGACCCAGCCACGCAACGTGTCCGACGGGACACCAAGCTGCCGGCCGATCCTGGTACACACACCACGGCGGCCCCCATCCGCATCACGCGCCTCGAACACAAGGCGCACTGCACGCTCTCTCAATTCCGCCGGGTACTTCCTCAAAGCTGGCATACTCCTCATCCTTTCAGGACGATCAGAGTCTCCATCAAACCAAGGGCAAGACACTTTGAGCCGTTCCACGGACAGCCGGGCGCGCCCGTCCGCGGCCGGGACGATCTTCACCCGCGCGTCATCGCCGGCTTCCTCAAGCCTCGCCGAGGCCTGCTTCCAGGTCGCGTCCAGCAGCGACACCATCTCAGCCAGATGAGTGTGCACCGGGCTTTCCAACCCAAGCCCGTTCAGGATCTCCGGCCGTACCGCATCCCACGCCGGACCAGCCAGGAGACGGGCACGCGGGTCAGCCCATCGGTGCGAGCAGGTTGCATACACATCACGGACCCGCAACGCCTTGTGCAACTGCTCGAGCGCGCACACCACGTACGCGTCCCGGTCCACCCGTCCGGTCGCCGCGTCGAACACCGCGCGCCGCCATACCGCCGGGACAATCTCCTCGTCGATCTCCGCTGCGAGCAACGGTTTGATCGACACCCGCCGGGACACCAAAGCTGGCAGGCTCCGCACCGCCGCCAGCACCGGCCTGCCAGCCGGTGACGCGGCCAACGACGACGACTCGCACAGCAGCAGCACGAACGGGCGCACCGTCCGGTACCGGTCCGCCAACGCCACCCGGAACGCCGCCTCCTGGTTGGCGTCATCGTCTGGGACCAGCTCCGCAACTGTCGCCACTGCTCCAGCGATCAGCTCCCGCGACGCGATCGGCTCGATCCGCGCCCGCACCCCCGCGACATCCAGGCTGCCACCATCCCGCGCGGCAGCACTGAGCAGGGTCAACAACTCGTCGTTGACTGACGCCAAAACCCGCGACGCTTTCTCCAACCGTGGCAACCACGCTAACCGATCCGCGCTCGTCGCCCTCCGCGCCGGATTCAACAACTTCGTCGTCATCAGCAGCACGAACAGATCCAACACGTCGTCCACAGCAACCGCATCCAGATGCCGAACCAACGCCACCAACGTCGCCGTGCGCCGCGGCTCAGCCAGCGCATGCAGCGTCGGTGCTTTCAACGCCATCCCGTAGCGGGCCAACGCCGCCAACCGGTTCGCAGGAACCGCCGAGCAATCCACCTCCCGCACCCGCAGCCCTTCCAGATCCGCCGCGCGGTCCAACGCCGAAACCAACGCCGGCCCGGAGACCCGGGTCGGTGACCGCTGCCACTCCTGCAGCCGCGAGAACCGCGACCCCTCCGGCACACTCAACGCCCCACACAACCGTCCCGGCAGCGCTGGGTCCACTGCCGCGGCCGCCTCAGCGAGGACCTCGTGCAACCGATCCGCCGTGCGCTCCCGGGTCGATGCCACTAAACGAGTCAACACGCTCACGCCCGGCAACAGCACCCGATGGCGGCGCAACCATCCGACCGCCTGATCCACCAACGCCGCCGGGCCCTCCGCGTGCGTCCACGCCCGGCCCGTGAGAAATCGGTCGAACTCCACCCTCACGGCGGAATCCTCGAAGGCGCGGAAACCGTACGCCTCACGAATCTCCCACGTGTGCTCGTACGCAGTCATCGGCCGCTCGACATACCGGCCCAGACCCGTGAAGTCCGACATACCCAACTGGCGACCGAGATACTCGACAACAGCCGGCGGCACCGCAAGCGGGTCCGCCAGGAACGCGCCCAAATATCGGACCGTCGCCAGCTGCACAGCGAATCCCAGACGATTGTGGCCACCGCGCCGTTCAATACATACGACAGATCCGTCTCATCCAGAACGAAGAAACGCTCCAAATCAGACCGCGACGGCACCTCATCAAACCGACCGTGCGCACCCGAGAAAACGTCAGCAGACGCAGTTGAACCCATAAGTCCCGACGGTATCGCCCAAGCCTCCGAGAACCGTTAGCGCTAATTACTGCACCAATGCTCCTCGACCCCGGACTTGCAGACGCGATCGACCACACCCGCCCCGGCGACACCCTCGTCGTATGGAAATTGGATCGCCTCGGCCGCTCCGTGAAAGAAGTCCTGACAATCGCCGACAGCCTCCACGACGAGCAGATCGGGCTCCAGATCCTGACGGGCACCCTCTCCGGCACCTACCAGCCGACAGGAGAGGGGAAGTTCTTCTTCACGATGATGGCCGCGTTCGCCGAACTCGAGCGCGACATGATCCGGGAACGGACCCTCGCCGGACTCGCGACCGCGAGAGCTGACGGCCGGGTCGGAGGCCGCCCCACGGTCATGAACCCCGACACCCTCACCGCAGCGCAAGCACGACGAGAACGAGGCGAAACACCCACCCAAATCGCCAAAGCGCTCGGCATCTCACGAGCAACCATCTACCGGCACCTCACCCCTTAGCGCCAACCACCGTTCCAGTACTGGTCAAACCCCAACCCCAGATACAGGCATAAGCACATCACTAGAGCGTGTCGGCGTGTCCTCCTTTATGAGGACGCCGAACGCGAGTGGTCCCGGCCGGTCAAAGCCGTCGGCGTGGTTGGCAGTGCCGACTGTGGCCGAGCTGACCGCCTGGACGCCAGCCCACGCGCAGGGTGCGCCAGCCGCGGGCTCCGGTTCAGCGCGGGCGCCTGAGCGGGAGGTGCCGGAGGACGGCCCGAAGAGCTGGTCGCTGCCCGTGCCGGAAGGCATCTACGACACCATCGGGATCTGGCGGGGCTCGTCGCACTGGTTCGACACCGTGATGGACCTGGTGGCCTCCCCCGCCCGCGAGGCGCTGCGAGACCAGTATTCAATGGCTGACGCCACGCTGCTGAGAATCGCGGACGAGTACCGGAACTATGCCGACTGGGCCACCGGTCACAACGTGCACGTCGCCCACGGCACCATCGCCAAGACCCTCGGCATCTGCGCAAGGACCGTACAGCGTGCCACACGCATCCTGGAGGCGCTGGGCCTCGCAACGACACTCACGTTCGGCCGGTCGATCCTGAGCGCTGACGAGAAGGCAGAGGCCTTCCAGACGCACGGACACCGCCAGACCCGGGCCGCGAGCGTCGTCGCGCTGACCCTGCCGCCTGTGGAGGACATTCCCTCACGTGACACAAATGTCCACCTACCCACTTACCCCCCCGCTGACGAAACCTCTCACGACTCCTTAGAACAACAAAGGCGCGCAAGCGCGCACACGGAAGCTGCTGCGCAGCTCGGGCGACGACAGAGGCAGCGACCTCCGGCAGCTGCTCAGCCGTCTGCCCCTGAGGTGCGACCGCTTGCGATCCATCGTTACCTTGCTGAGCTTGATTTTCACTTCGGGCACCGACTCGGCCAGGACCAGCACATTGGTCATCTGGAACGAGTGCTCCGCCGTGCCGGTGTTGACCTGCAGCTGTGGACCGTGCAGGATCTCGCAACAGCGGTCGAGAACAAGTTCCCAAGCGCCCACGATCGCTTACACAGCGCGAAAGAGCCTTTGCGCTATTTCGCCTGGATGCTCGGGCGCACGGTCGCCCCTGGCGATCGGCCGGTGCGCGTCGAACTGGGCGCGCAGGCTCGCAGACGGGCTGTCGAGCGCGAACAGTTCCAGCGGGAGAACGAGCGCGTGCGCGCACGGCTCGCGGCCGACGATCCCACCGAGTTCGAGCGCATCACCGAAGCCATGCGCGCCGAACAAGCCGAGGAGTACCAGCACCAGACGCTGAGCCGGTGGAAGGATGACCGCATGCAGACCGATTCAGCGGCGATCACTCAGAACCTTCTTGGTCCCGGTAAACGCCCCAAAGACTTCGACGCCGACGTGCGAGAGCTGCACGATCGTGTGCTCTCAATCCACCGCTACCTCACTGACCGCGGCTGGAGCCTCAACCGAGATGAGATCCGCGATTGCGTCGAATGGAACTGGAACCCGTCACGACTCTCAACGGTTCCCGAAGAGGCCTGGGAAGCTACGTCGATCTCGTTCGAGTCGCCGCAGACACTCGACGTCGAACGAATCCTCACGGTCGGGCTCGCGGGCACACCCTGGAACGATACTGAAGGCCCCATCAATGACGCCGAAATCCACGAACGCATCGAAACTATCGAGAGCTACCGCGGCGATCCTCGCTAGCAATTTTCCTCCTCAAAACTCTTGCGAATCCGCCAGCAGAACAACACACAGTTTCCCTAGGTAGGCAGCAAGCGCTATTGCTAGCAGATTGCATGTATGTCTGCATTACACATCACTTGCTTGATTGCTAGCACTCTTGATAGCAGCTGTGCTAGGTTTAGAGCATGCAAACTCTCATGGTGTATTCCGAGAGCGGGGGAGTGACCAAGACCGTCACTGCCGTCTCGGTCGCCTACTGCGCCGCCTTCATGGGCAAACGTGTGGTGCTCGTGGATCTCGATCCCCGAGCTGCCACGACTCAGTGGCTCGGCGTCGAGCCCAAGGAGGCCGGCCTCGACGTCAGTGCGATCCTTGGTAACGCAGATCCGCGCGGTTGGGCTGAGTCTCTGGCTGTGCCGAGCGGGTTCCATGAGCTGCTGCGCGTCATCCCGAGCGGCCGCGGTGTCAGCTCGCAGGAAGCCGACCGCGCTGACCACTCTGAGCTGCGCCTCCGTGCCTCCCTCGACGGCCTCGACGCCGACGTGGTTGTCATCGATTGCCCCAACCGGCAGGGCGGACCGCTCACCCTGAATGCCCTCACGGCCTCCGATTCGGTCGTGTACGCGGCTGCAGCGTCCTCTGACGGCGTTTCGGGGTTCCTCGGGGCACAGCAGAGCGTCCAGCGGTTCAAGGACGCCAGGCGGGCGATCGGCGCGCCTGACGCCTACCCGGAGGAGCTTGGCATCGTCGTGGGCGCGGTCAAGGAAACCGTGATGAGCCGCGCAGCGACGCACTCGATTGATCAGTTCCGCGCGACGGGCCTGTTGCTCGAGCCCTTGGTGCCCAATCGCAGCATCGTCGACGAGGTGCGCTACAGCCACGAGTGGTACGGCGACTACCGCAAGGGAGCGCCTGTCATGTCCGCATACGCAGAGATCGCAGGAAAGGTGATCCGATGAACGACGAGCGCCCCGAGCGGCCGGCCATACTGCCACCGCGCACTGCGCCGCAGCCGGCACCGAACCTGCGTGACCCCATCGACCTCGCGCCGGCTACCCCGGCACCCGCACCGACCCCGGCCGCGCCGGATGCCACGCTGGTTGTCGCCGTCACCCCGCAGGCGAAGGAGGCCACGGAGCCCCTGAACACGCGCGTCGCGGCCAGTGTCGCAGCGCTCGCCCGAGCTGCAGCGAAAGAGCATGACATTACGTTGCGCCAGGTGATCGAAGCCGCCGTGCTCACCCGTTGGGGGAGCTGACCTCCCCAGATCAACCGCCTGGCACCCAGTTACAATGCATTCTTGACTGCAATCCAAGTTAAGATGTTTGAGGGGTTCGGTGGTTGGTCGGGCTCGGGGTGAGGGGCTGAACGTGGAACAAAAATCAGGACTGTTGGTGGTCCTTGCGATCCTGCTGGTGCCGGCGCTGGCAATCGGCGGGCTGCTGATGGTGCCGCTGCTGCTAGCGAAGCCGGCGGCAGCGTCATGTCTGCCGGGTGCCGGCGCGTGGTCGACGTCTCGCAGCTGCCGGCGGTCGAGGGGTACACGCCCGCGCAGGTCGGGAACGCGGCCGCGATCATGAATGCCGCAGCGTCGCTCGGCATGAGCGCCCAGGCGCAAACCGTTGGCGTGATGACCGCGCTCGGTGAGTCGGGTCTGCGCGTGCTCGACTACGGCGACGAGGCCGGCCCCGATTCCCGCGGCCTGTTCCAGCAGCGCACGTCATGGGGGACCCTCGCGCAGCGCATGGACCCGACAGCCAGCGCGATCCTGTTCTTCACCCGCTTGCAGGCCGTCGCCGGTTGGGAGCAGATGACGCCGAGCGCGGCCGCGCACGCCGTGCAGAACAATACAGACCCGGATCACTACACGGAGTATTTTGACGCGGCTACGGCGATCGTCGCAGCGCTCAGTGGGGGAGCGGCACCCGGTGGCGGATGCAGCGTCAGTGCCGATGCGATGACGCTCGCGCAGCAGATCATGACCGCGCACGCCGAGGGCCGGTTCACCACCTTGGTCGGCAGCGACCAGCCGGACCACCTGCCGGAGATCCAGGCCATTGCAAACGGGCAGAGCTTGCCGGACTGCGGCATTGACGTGGGCATTCTGCAGGTGATGGTGGTGGCGCTGAACAACTTCTCATCGGTCGGCGTCTCGGACATCAACCGGCTGTGCACGGGGCAGTCGCTCGGGGCCGGTGCCACGTCCTCGCACAACGTGGATGGGGGAGGGCACGCAGTTGATTTCTACTCCCTCAACGGTGCCGCGATCAGCGGGGCGGATTCCGACTCGCTCCGGCTCATTGGGCTGATCGACCCGATGATGCCGAAGGGCTCTCGGGTTGGTCAGTCAGACTGCCGAACCAACGCCGGCACGTCGGTGACGCTCGCCAATCTGTCGCAGTTCCCGGACAGCTGCAACCACCTTCACGTCGATAACGCGTTCGCGAAGTAGCAACCGCAACACAGAGGGCCGCGCTCGGTGAGCGCGGCCCTCTTGCGTGTTGGTTCGCGTGCTACGCGGTCGAGGCTGCAGGCCGGAGTCTGCGTTGCAGTTTCGCGGCGGACGCCATTGCTGCGTAGATCCCGAATGCTCCGGCGATCATGACCGGAAGGAGCCACCAGCCGCGCGCGAGTAGTGCGCCGCCGATCTCCGACTGACTCGCGCCCATGGACAGCATGAAGAGCACCGTTGGACCCGCCAGGATGATCAACGCGAGGAGCGCGGCCGGGAGGCTCAGCGCGGTCGAGCGAAGCGCCGCGCGCAGCACCGGCCGATCCGCGTGCTGCAGCACGGACGGGATCTGGGAGCCGACAACGCCGATAGCCAGCAGCAGCACGACGAGCTGCGCCCACCATGCGGACCAGCTAGCTGCTTCCAGCAGCGGCGTCATGAGTTTTCCTTCATCTCTGCCGAGGGCTGGGCCTTGCGCGGCCGTCCGCCAGATCGACGGCTTGGCACCTCGATGTTCAGCTTCCGCACGGTCTTTTCGTCCCATCCGGCACGCTCCGCGGCCTGGAACGATTTCGCGTGCTCGCGCTCTGCTTCGCTCACCGCGGCGCGAGCGTCAGCGACCGCCTGAGCGGCGGACGCGAGGTCGCGGATCGTCTGCACCTTTGCGTCACGTGCCCGGTCGAGTTCGGCCGCTGCGGCCTGTGCAATCTGTTCGATATCCATTCTGCAATGCTAACCGCTCAGGTCTCGATTTCGGAGCCCTCGCGGCGCACGAGGTGACTCGCCGGGGCGATGCAAAACGCCGGATGCTGGGTGCCCCTCTGGCCTGACCCAGCCACCTGATGAGACGAGATCCACGCGCGAACCGGGGGCGCTACGGGGCGAGGAACGTCACCCGAGCATCCAGGATCGTTCCGAGGTCGCAAACGCGCCGCCTCTCGGCAAACCCTCCCTGTCCTCAGCCGCATTGCTGCACGGAAGGGCTCAGACTGCGAAAAACCACGTTCAGAGCATCTTGCAGAGCCAGTTATTCAGTTAGGTGCCCTAACTGCTTGAAATCCTCGACTTGTCCGCCGGGATTTGGCACACTGGACGTGTGGCTCCGAGGTGTCGGAGGCGCGGCGCTGGCAGAAGAGAAGGGCGGTGATCCCGTGTCGAACGTTGAGACGTCCGGTCGGCTCGGCAAGCAGCGCCGTGACAATGTTCGGGGTGGCCGTCAGCACTCGCACCGGGTGAAGGTGTCGCCCGAGGAAGAGGGCATGTTGGTTGCCCGAGCCGCTGCGGCGCACGTGACCGTGCCGCGGCTGTTGGTCGAGGCGGCGTTGTCGGACGGGCGCGAGACTCCCGCCGATCGTCGCAACCTCGCGGCTGAGTTGTTGGCGATTCGCGGGCTGTTGCGGGCTGTCTCCAACAACGTGAATCAGATCGCGAAGCACGCGAACACTACGGGGGAGTTGCCGGGAACGACTGCGGCCACGCTGCGTGCGGTGGACGACTTGTCCGGCCGTATCGACGAGATCGCCCGGCGGGTGTAGCGGCGATGATTCCAAAGCTGTCGCGCGGTGACCGCATGGCCGGTTTGATGAACTACCTCGCTGGTCCGGGCAAGAAGAACGAGCACGAGGACATTCACATTGTGGCGTCGTCGCCGTTGGTGTTCGCGCACCCTGCCGGCGTCGCGCTCAGCCAGGAGGATGCCGTCAGGGTTGCCCGTGAGATGGACGTCCCGCACGACGTGTTCAACGTCACCGTGCCCAAGGGGCACGTGTTCCATTGCTCCCTGAGTCTCAGCGCTGAGGAGGGCATTCAGACTGACGAACGGTGGGCCGAGATCGCGGCCGAGTTCGCGGACAAGATGGGTTTCACTGAGACCTCCGGGAAGGCGCCGCTTCGGTGGGTTGCGGTCCGGCACGGGCTCTCGTCGGCCGGCAACGATCACGTGCACATCGTGGCGTCGATCGTGCGCGAGGACGGTACGAAGTGGTCGGACTACAACGACCGTCCGCGGGTGCAGAAGGCTGCGCGCGAGATCGAGGAGAAGTTCGGTTATCGGCAGCTCGGCACGCTCAACGCTGAGCGCGGGTACCACCAGGCCGAGAAGCAGATTGCGGACAAGCGCGGGCTCGCAGAGCTTCCCCGGGAGACGCTGCAGCGCAGCGTCCGCGCAGCTGCTTCGGCCTCCGTCGACGAAGCCGAGTTCGTGCGCCGGCTCCGCGGAACCGGCGTGCTCGTGCGGCCGCGATTCGCAGCCGGAACGACCGACGTCATCGAGGGGTTCAGCGTCGCCGTGCGACCAGCGAACCGGGGCGAGCGCCCCGTGTGGTTCGGCGGTGGCAGGCTCGCCCGCGACCTCACGTTGCCGAAGCTCCGAGCCGACTGGCCGGACACCGCCGAGCGCGCACTTGCGGCGTCCGCCGAGTGGGCCGCAGCGGCGAAGAACAAGCGCATCAGTTCGCCTGGCCGCGAGACGGTCACCCCAAGCATTGATCAGTGGGCCGCGGTGACAGCCGACGTTGCGAGCATCAATGAGCGGCTACGGACGCTCCCCATCACGGACAAGGCCGCTTGGGCTCAGGTCGCCCGCGAGACGTCGGGTGCGCTGTCGGCATGGTCGATCCGCACTGAGGCCACACCGGGGCCGCTGGCGGATGCTGCCCGGGCGCTGCGCCGTTCGGCTCAGGTGTCCGAGCACATTCCCGTGGGCAAGCACGCACCGATGCCGTCGCCGAAGGGGGCCGGCATGCTGCTGATGCAAGCAGCCGTTGGACCGTCCACCGCGGCCGGCCAAGCGCTGTTGCTCCGGCAGATGATGAACACGGTTTCAGCGGTGTCCGGGATGCAGCAGGAGGCCGGGTTGTTGCACCAGGCCGAACGGTTGCGCCGCACTCACGAAGGCGCGCTGCAAAGCGTTCACGCACGCCTCGCGGCCGTCGCCCCGACCGCACCGGCGGGCCGTTGGGCTCAGGCCGGGGGAGCGGTGGCAACCGCACCCGCGCCGACGATCGCGACGAAGCCAGCACCCACGACGCCGAGTGCGCCCGCGCCGGTCGTTCCGCTCACGGCCGAGCAGTTGGAACTGCGCGAGCTGCAGCGACTCCGGGCAGCGGCGAACGGTGCTGCAGCGGGCGTGAACAGGAACAAGCCGGCTCCCACGACGAAGCCCCCGACCGCAACAGGGTCGAGGGCTCCGGAGGAGAAGAAGGGCCGGCAGCGCTAGCGGCTTCCCCTTCCGCATCTGGCGGTTCGGGCTGGCCGTGTTCTTCCGGGCCTTCGGTGCGTTCGGCCGTGGGCCGTTCACCGCGGCGACGGCCGGCGTCCCCTGGCTGATATCAGCCAGCATGCGAGCCCGCTTGTCACTCTGGTTCGCGGAGCCGTCGAGGCGGTCAGCGAAAGCGGTGCGTCGGCCGGCGCTGTCGTACTCCACGCCAGCGTCGACGAACCGCACCTGTGCTTTGCGCTCCTCGCGCTCGCGCGCCGCCGGGTCCGCCTCGGGCTCGACGTCGGCCCCGGTGATCGGGTCACCGGCATTGACGGCCGGGCTAGCCGCGTCGGCGTCTGCTCGTCGCAGGTGCTCCTCTGCGACGCTCTCGTGGACGCCTCCGGTCGCTGCGTCGACGCCGGCAGTGCCGCGCTGCCGGTCGGCCTCGCGTCGGTCGCCCCGAGCTGCAGCACGCTCGTCGTCAGCCGCGGAAGCGTACTGCGATTCGGGCCGGGCAAGGTAGGACGCCACGAGGACGTTGTTCATCCGCTCGCGATCGTCCGGGCTCGTGTGCTTGATCATGTCGCGGCTGTAGGCGTCGCTGAGCTGTGGCTCAAACTGCGCCGCCCACTCACGAGCCCGGATCAGCTCGGTGATCGTCTCCGGCTGACCGGACGTGTCGATCCCGCGACTGCTCAACCGCTCATCGAGATACGAACGCACAGCCGCGATCTGCGGATCATGCTCACCCCAGGCCGTGGCCGTTTGGTAGGCGGCACCGATCTGCTCCGGTGAGGCCACCTTCCACCAGTCGCGTTCGGTCACCTCAGAGAGCCCCGCACGGGCGCTGAGTCGTTCAGCGTCGAAACGGGCTTGCGCCTGTCGGCCGGCCTGCTCGCTGATCAGCCTCGCCTGACGCAGCTGCTCCTGACGGTGCCGCGCGGCCTGCTCACCGAGCCGAGCCGCGATCATCACCGCCTGACGCAACGTGTCGTCGAAGAGTTCGTTCATGCCGTCTGAATCACTCATCGCCACTCACCTGTCCGTCCGTGTCGTCGTCGCTCGTCGTGTCCTCAGTTGCAGGCCGTTCATCGGGGAAGAAGCCCTCGGGGGCTTCCACCAGCGGGAACGCCGGCAGCAGCTCCGTGTGCTCGGTGGTCGTGCAGCCCCTGAACGGCCCCTCCTCGGAGAGCATCACGGCCAGATGGTAATCGGCGTGGTCCTTCCACCACACCGACATGCCCGTCTGCCCGTCCAAACGCAGGTGCTCCCACGCCCGCCACAGTGCTTCCAACCGCATCACGGCTTCGGCGTGCTTCCACCAGGACGCGCACCAGGTCGTTTGCGAGCCGTTCGGGGTCAGGTAGCGCCGATACGCCGGCACCAGCCATTCGCTTAACCACTGCTCGGTAGACCCATAAACAAGTACCGCCTCGGGCTCGTCGTCATCGTCCTCCTCGGCCGGTCCGGCCTCGAACGCTTCGCGGACGGCATCGGCGGTTCGTTCGCGGAGATCCCCGAGCCGTTCCGGCGTCATGGCCGTGGTGACGGTCTCTTTGGCGATCGCCGCGACCTGCTTCTTGACCACGGCACGCGTTGCCGCTCCGACGATCTGGCTCAGGTCGAGTCCGTCGAGCTCGAACGCTACAGCTCGCTCGAGTACCGCATCGATGCTGTCTGGTCCTGCTGTCTCGTCGCTCATGCGTCGTCCCTCCTGTTGGTGGTCGTATCGAGATCCAGCCACCGGCTCCGGGGCCGCTCAGCAGCCACCAGCGGCGCTGTGAGCGCCGTAGCGGCAACGCTGGGTGCGCTGCCGTCTGGCTCGTGCAACGCCAGCGACGCGAGGATCTCGTCCTTGTGTGGGCCGTTCTGCCACGGGACTGTGCGCGCGAGCGTTGAGCGAGCGCCGGCACGGAACACGACGACGCGGCCGATCGGCAGTTCCTGCAGGTCTGAGATCGTCATGATGTTCTCTTTCCCGCCCTCCTTGTTGAACGATCGCGTCGTGCCGCCCTTGCTGCGCGACTCCGAAACGGTGTCGAAGGTGTACTCACCGATGAGGTTCGCGACCTTCCGCAAGAATCCCTCCTCGCTGATACCGGACCCCACGACCTTGACTGTCGCGGCCGACCAGATCATGTCCATGCCTTCCGTTCCCCACAGGCCAACGCCCTGTGACCACGACTGCAGGAACGCCACCGGGATGATGCCCTTGGAGCCGTAGTGCGAGTACTTCTTCGGCAGATCCGGCCACGGGCACACGTTCGCGACCTCATCGAGCAGCATCAGCAGCGGCACCGGCAGACGCCGGCCCTTGCACTGCATCGCGTACTCTTCCGCCGCTGCGGCCACCGCTACCGTGAGCGCTGTGGTCAGCGCGGCCGCGGACCCCTCACCCTCCTTGGAGAGCACATAGAGCGTGTCGCTGCTACGCACGAAAGCGTGCACGTCGAAGTGTGGCCGGCGCTCGCCAGGGGCGGGGTTCACCCACTGGCGGATGCTCTGCAGCTTCAACGACTGCATCATGTTGGTGGCCGTACCGAACACGCCGGATTTCTGCCCCGCCTCCATGTTGAACTTCTCCTCCAACGAACCGGCATTCAGCGAGAAGATCCCGCCGTGGTGTGCGCGCAGGATCTCAAGCGGTTCGCTCGGCTTGCCGTGCTGCAGCCAGGCGTAGACGTCCACGATCTCTTTGCCGCCGATCGCGGCCGCGAGAATGAGATCCGCGATCAGATCCTCACCAGCTGGATCGAAATACGGGTCGCGCTTCGCGGACGGATCACGGCCGGCCGCAGAGAACAGGCTCGCGAGCGTGCGCGCTTTGGCGTCGTCCGTGACGTAGCTGAGCGGGTTCCACCACCAGGTGGGTGCGTCGCCGGAGATCTGCTGCGGGTCGAAGGACCACACCGTGCCGAGCTTGCTCCGGCTCTCGCGTGTCGCGTCGATCACGTCGGGTTTGTTCGAGGTGGTGAGCACCGCACCGGGTGCGTCGAGCACCGCCGGGATGACCTGAGTGGACGACTTGCCCTGTCGTGGTCCCCAGATCTGCAGCACGACGGATTCGAAGTCAGCGATCAACCGGCGCCCGCCGGCCACGCTGACGCCCAGGAACACGCCGATGCTGCCCGTGATGCCGAAACGAGCAGCCGCCTTGCCGGCGGCTTGCTCGCTGAGCTGCTGAATGTCCGGCCCGCGCCCCATCAGCGCGGCCTTGTGATCCACCCGTGACTTGCTGCCGCGTCCGCGGGAGCGAAGCAGCAGCATGGCCACCACGCCGCCCACCAGCAGCAGCACGAACGCCACGGCCACGACCGTGGACGTCACCGACCAGGTGACCCGGTTCCCGATCAGCAGGAACGGGGCTGAGAGCGGATTCGCTGGGAGCTGCTGGCCGTCACGGCTGAGCAGCGAACCGCCGTAGATGCCGACGATCGGCACCGCCAGGGCGAGCACGATCACTGCGAGCAGCAGGATCGGCCCGACAGCGCTGTTGGCCGCTTGCCGTTGCCTGCCCATCAGCTCGCCACTCGCTGTTCGGCCATGTCCCACCGAAGGTTCGTGTTCCCGAGCCGCTTCTCGATCTCGGTCATGCGCGTCGTGATCGGGATCCCCGGAGCGTTCCCGAGCTTCACCAGGAACTTGCCGCGACCATAGGGCACAGCTTCACCCGTGCTGTTCGAGGTGATCTTCTTGGAGTCACCCCACGACACGATGCGAGCCCGCTCCGCGTTCGTCATCTCGCGGATACGGGCCACCGACTCCATTTCGGATTTCGGCAGACCACCCATGATGATCATGCCGCTGCGCTCAGCGAACGACTGAGCTTTCTTCCGGTCGGCTTCGTTCTCAACCGTGTCGAAGTCGCGCAGCGTGTGCGACACCATCAGCTGCCCGATGCCCTCGTGCCGGTTCAACCGGGTGAGGGAGTCGGCACGGTCAACGATGCCCCGGCCGACGCGCAGCGCCCGCCAGAACTCGTCCAGCACCACAACATAGTTCCGGCGCGGTTCCAGGCCGGCATCCGCGAGAATCTGGGCAATCTTCACCCCGGCAAAGCCAGCGGACCACGAGGCCAGGAGCCCCGCGGCCTGCTGCGCCGGCAGCGTGTCTCCGATGCCGGAGAGGTCGAACACGCTCGGCCGGGTGAAGTCCATCTCTTCCGTCGTGTGACGAGAGAACATGGTCCCCAAACGGCCACCCGAGACGAGCCCGCCGAGCGATCGGCGTAGCTCGTCCGTGGCGTCCAAGTAGCGGTTCTCGTCGCCTCGGTCGAGGACGATCGCGCTCAGCTCTTGCGGCCGTGACGCGATCACGTCCACGAGATCCTTGATCAGTGGCACACCGTCGAATCGGTCGAACAAGATCCGCAGCGCCTGATCGAGCACGCTTACTTCACCCTCCGTGGGAGGCGTCGACCGCGAGACGGTGATGAGGCTTTCCAGGATCGCCTGACGGTGCGAGTGTGCCTCTTCGAGCACTTCCTCCCGCAGGGTGCCCGTGAGGCGTGCTGCCGCCTTTGCAGAGGCTCCCGGGTCGAGCGGGTTCAGGAAGCCACGGCCGTTACCGAGCGGGATCGACTGACCGCCCATCGCGAGGGTGCGAGCGACGTGCTCGCCCTTGACGTCGCCGAGCGTCATCGGGATGACCCCGTGGGCGTTCATGCCGAGCATCATCTTGCCCACGACCGATGATTTCCCCAACGCCGGCAGCGACATGAAATAGCACGAGGGGTTCGCGATGATCCCGCGCTTGAACGCGGTGATCGGGTCAATACCGACGACATTGCCGGTGAGCTGATTCGTGCCCAGCGGGACGCCGGCAAGCGGCGAGCCCGAGCCCGCCGCGAACGGCCACAGCCCGCACACTTGACGCGACGTGCCGCGCCACTCGGGCGCGGACTCGATGTGTGCGGCGTAGCCGGCACCAGGCCGCTTGTACCCGCGGCTCGTCGGCGCGATGTAGGTACGACCTTCGTCGGCGTTCTTCTTCCCGAACAGCTTCATCACAGTGCCTCTCGGATCGCCTGAGGAATCGCGATGTAGTCGGGCAGAACCACACCAAGCGGCAGGCCGGCGGCGAACGTCGCATCCTGTGCGCCGTAGGCCGGCCGGAGGAGGATCTGCGCCCCGCCGGCCAGATCCTCGATCTCGTAAGAGGCTGCGAGTGCGTTCTCTTCGTTGAGGATCGTCGCGGTGACGATCATCCCGAAGTTCACCAGAGCGGCATCTTTCGCGACTTCCTTCGCTGACTGCACGGCCGCGGAGAACTCCGCGGCCGCTTGGAACGAGGGCTTCTTCGTCGACGTCGCACGGCTCGACGCCTTGTTGACGTCCTTCTCTGCCACGTCCATAGCGCGAGCGGTCGACACTGGCCGGTAGACCAGCGTGACGCGCTTGCGGTCGACGTCAGGCGACGGGGCGAGCAGGTTCTCCAACACGTTGGAGAACACCGTGCCTCGTGGCGCGGCGCTCATCGTCCAGGACTTCGACAGGCCCGAGTCGTGGCGGTACCACTCCCACCCGGCGTTATGCGCGGTCGGCCCGATCTGATCCCAGGACAGTCGAGGTGTCGAGCCCTGAATGTGCGCGGAGGCGATGTGTTCGCCCATCCGCGGGTCATAGGCCGTGCGAACGATCTCGCACAGCTCCTGAGCGCCCACCGGCCGGGCGTCGCCCGCGCCGCACACTTCCAGGTGCTCAGTGAACTTCCCCATCCGTGCGGCGAGATCCGTCCCGACGTCCTGAGGGTCACGCACCCGTGCAGCTCCTGGACGCCAGGTGCGGAACGTGATCGACACCCACGCCCGCGTGGTCGCGGTGCGTTGCGGGAACGTCGCCTTCGTCTCCTCCATCATTTCCCGCGCCGCCGCGGAGGCTGACGGGTGCATGCTCAAGTCAATCTCGTGCGCGAGGCGCACGCCGTAGTCCGGTGCCGTCTCGACGGTCACCGAAGCGGCAACGACGTCGCCGGCCTTCGACAGGCCCGACAGCCAGCCGCCCCAGTTCGCCACGTACTGATCGATGTTCTCGCGGTCATCGAGCGCGAGGCCGGTCGGCTCCACACTGATCACGATGCTCGCGTGGTCCTTCGTCGGCATGTGCAGCATCGCGAACGGCCGCTCGAACGAGTCCTCGAACTCGTGCAGCTCGGAGCGTGCCAACAGCCCGGGCAGCTGGTACGAGCCCGAGGGGGTCAGGCCAGCCGGCCCCGAGCGGAGGATGTTCAGGCGCTGGCGTGCTGCGCTTCGGAATGCCCGCTTCGCGTTCATCTTCGAGATCCTGCTCTTTCCGTGCTTATCAGTGATGGTCATGATGAAGAACAGCCCGGCCAGCAGCACGAGCGCCGCCGCGCCAACCAATGGGCCGGCGAGACGGAACAGCACCACGACGAGCAGCAGCCCGCCAATGATCAGCAGCGTCTCCAACATGGAGAACTTGCCGATGCCCGCCGAACGAGGCTTGCGCCAGTTCCCGTAGCTCGGTTCTTCGTAAGTTGCATCAGTCATCGTGCGATCCCCTCATCACTTCGAACCGGTCGAAGAATCCGTAGCGCCCTTCGCAGCGTCCGCGATCGCGTCGCCGCCCTTCTTGACGGCCTGAGCGCCAGCCACAGCGGCCATGCCGATCGGCCCGCCCGCTGCACCAGCCGCAGCAGCCCCGCCGCCTGCCGCAGCTCCGCCACCGGCTGCAGCCGCACCCGCACCACCGCCGGCGGCTCCGCCGCCCGCTGCGGCCGGACCAGAGGCACCAGAGGCCGCATGCTTCGCACCTGTAGGAGCCGTCTCCGTCTTGGAGCTCGTGGAGCTCGTCGACGAACCGCCGCCCGATCGGGTGGAGTTCATGTTCGCGCCGCCGTTGACTGCACCCGTTGCCGCAGATCCAGCCATTGCGCCCATCATCGCGCCGCCGCCGGACCCGCCTGCAGCAGCACCAACCATCGGCGTCACAAACCGCATCAATGCCGGCAGCGCCGCGATCGCGGCGAGCTGCAAGCTGAGGCCGGCGATCAGCTTCACGCCGCCGTTACCGTCCGGGGCGAACACGTCCGCCGCGGTGAGCTTGAACGCGGCCGCGTAGATCAGCGCCGCAACCGGCTTGTACAAGATGAACGCGAGCAGCCACCCGACCACGCGCGTAAACCACTGCTTCCCGGCCTCAGTGTTCGTGAAGGCCGCAACCGTCGGGAACACGCCCGCCAGCACCACGAGCAACCCCGAGCGGAACACCATCAGCACCATTTGCACGGTGGACAGCAGCAGCGCGATCACGCCGAAGACGATGATCAACAGCGAACCGAGCCCCGGGGCAAGAGCGATCATCCCGGTGAGGTTCGTTCCGAATCCGGTCCCGTCCGTGCTGCCTTCCAGCACCGCCCGAGCGAGCCCATCCGAAGCGGTAATGAGCACCTGAACCGCCATGACACCCCCGCCAGTGACGAGGGTGAAGATGATCAGGCTCTTGATCAGCTGCCGACCAGGTTCGCCGCGTTGCTCCCAGATCATCCGCCCGGCACCGAACAGCACCGACAAGATCGCGAGGCACAACGTCCAGAACCAGAGCTGCGTAACGAGGTATCCAACCTCCGTCGACGGCGAGTTGACCAGGTTGCTCAGATCCTCACCCGGAGCAGCGCTCAGCAGCGGG
Source organism: Plantibacter sp. RU18 (assembly GCF_050613355.1). NCBI lineage: Bacteria > Bacillati > Actinomycetota > Actinomycetes > Micrococcales > Microbacteriaceae > Plantibacter > Plantibacter sp. RU18. The sequence goes on along the minus strand of NZ_CP159618.1, from coordinate 4,226,446 downwards.
GGAGTATCCACCGTCACCCAGAATGTCCCGAGCCAGGCCACGACCTTGCCGAACCCCTCGGTCACGCCGTCAGCCAGGTTCTTCAACGCATCGCCCGCAACCCAGTTTCCTACCGTGCAGAACGGGTTCAATCCGCAATCGTCAGCCATGACTAGACCCCCGACCATCCTTCAAATTGATTCAGATTGTCGAGCTGGCTAAACGGCGCGTTTCCGTCGTCGGGGATCTGCACCTTCCAGTCGCCGTCGATCCATTCCAGGGTCATCGGCCACGCGACGTACGCTCCATTTGCGGCCGCAAAAGCAATAGAAATGACCGCAAGGTCGTCGTTGTACGACAGGTACTGGTAGCCAGCCAAGGAGCCGCTAACGTCTGCCGTTGGGCTGTCGCGCACCTTGTCCAATCCGGGGCCGGGAGCCGCAAGGTGGTCCGCGACTGCCGCGAACTCCTGAGCGATGACCAGGCCGCTGATCGTGCCGGCGGCGTAGAGAGCGCCGGTCGGGTTGTGTGCGAAGCACGTAGGAACGTCCTCAGCAACAACAGCCCCGGGCCCGAAGGTGTCAGGCGAGAACGGCACCGTCGCGGTGCCGAACTCCTTCCACACCGTGGTCGGTGCCGTCTTGGGAACGTCCTGATCGCCTGCAGGGAGCCCGCAGACGCTCTCGTCAGCGTTCACCGGGTCCACCGCTGTCGCGGTGGGCTTCGGCGTCGCAGCGGCCGACGTCGGCGCGCTGGTGACCTTCTCCGGGCTAGGCACCACGAACACGATCACGAGGCACAGGACGATCAGCAGTGCCAGGAACGCGCCGGCCACGATGAACCAAGGCTTTTCGTACCAGGCTTTCTCTGGCGTCGGGCCGGTCGTCGTCATGACTGCGCCGCCACGACGATCGCGCCCACGATGCCGGAGGCGACGGCGGCGATGATCGAGCCGATGAGCACCCAGATCAAGCCGGAGGCAGCTTCACCGCCACCGCGGCCCGCGCGGCTGTCGAGCATCATCTTGCCGGCGACGATGAAGATTGCCAGGACGGCGATGCCGAAGATGATCCAGGAGCCCCAGCCCAGGATGAGGAGCAGTCCGCCGCCGCCGGGAGGCTGCGTCGGCGTCGGGTTCGGGATGGATGCGGTAACGGTGGTTGCAAGGGTGGTCATGAGTGTTCTTCTTTCTTGTGGGTGTTCAGCGCCAGGTGGTCGCTGATCGTTTGCATGGTCGTGGCCGCTTCGCGCGGTAGAGCCGGGTGGTCGACGCCGAGGCGGTAGTCCTCGATCCAGGGGACGTCCCAGACCTCGGGGAAGCCGCCGGCCACGATCTTGGACAAGTCGCGCAGCTCTTTCGGCAGACGTCCCGGGGCGTCAGCGACGCGCACGAGGCCGACGACGCGGACGGTCGGCAAGGTGCCGGAAACGAACTCGACCGCAGCACGCTGCGCCGATTTCAGTCCTTTGTGGCTAGTCCGGCAGACCAGCAGCACCCGAGCGGGCTCGGCGTAATCTGCGCGGACCGGCCACTGGTGCGCGGCTGGCGCGGATGCCGGCAGAAGGTCGCTGATGGTCTGTTCGCCGGCATTGCTGTGGGTGCCGAGCACCCACAGCTGAACGGTGCTGGTGTCTTCGAATCGGCCCAGCTCACCGCCCCTCCGGGTCAGCTCGACACCGCGTTGTGGACGGGACGGGCCGGAGGGCTCCAACACGTGCGTTACGGCCGCGCTGTCCTCCTCCGGCACGCCTTGTGCTGCTTCGATCCAGCGGCTCATGGTGTTCAGAGCCCCCGAGCCACAGCAGCAGCCGCAGCGAGCCAGGCGCGCTGTGTGCTCGACCGCAACGCATCGTGCCGAATGATCCCGTTCTTCAACGCCGGATCGAAAGGCACCACGACGACGTCGCGGACGTATGGCCGGAATTCCTCGGCATAGGCGTTCGCGATCGCGGTGTCTTTTGCTTCCGCCTCGGACACGATCACGACCGCGTTGCGGGCGAGTTCTTCGCCTCGCTCGCTCACGCGCATGACGGCTTTCAGCGTGAGCCGAGCGCCTTCCTTCTTGTCCTCGACCGTCGTGGTGGGCACCACGAGCTGATCGGTGAGTTCCACCATCCGACGCCAGTTCGGAGCGCCTGCAGAGTTGCCGGAGTCCATCAGGATCAGCCGGTAATACTTCGCCAGCACCCGATGCACGAGGTCCACTTCGTCAGCGGTCACGACGTGATCGTCATCCCCCGCAGCGGAGCGCAGCACTTCGTACTTGTCCTCCGGCTGGTGGTGCACGAACCGCGAGAGATCCGCACGCTCGGCGCCGGGCGCGAGAAGATCGCCAGATGCTTCGAGCAGGTCGAGAACCGTCAGATCATGACCGCCCTGCTGCGTGCGAATGCCGAGCGTGCCCATCGTCTCGTTGTTGTCCCAGGCCGCGACACCGCCACCGCCGTAGCGTGCGAACACCGACGCCAGGTTGACGATCGTGGGCGTCTTGTTCGCGCCGCCCTTCTGGTTCACCGTGGAGATCGTGCGGCGCTTGGGGAAGTGCCGCGATACCGCGTTCACGTCCTCGCGCTCCGCCAGCTCCGCAGCGGACGGCTGCACCTTCAACCCGAGCGTGTTCAATAGACCAGCAAAGCCCTTCTTCGCCGGACCAGCCGTAGGAGGCGCGAGGAACGACGGCGAATCGCGCAGATCGCGCCGCAGTGCCACGGCCGGCGTGGGCGGATCTGAGGCGGCAACGGGCAGCGGTGCAGGCTCCACAACCGGCCGAGTTGGTTCGGCCAGCGGCTGCACGCTCGCGACGACCTGAGCCGCCGGCTGTAGAGCAACCGGGGCCGGCTCGACAACTACCGCCGGAGCTGCGACTCGCTCGAGCGTTTCGACCGCCGGGGCCGGCGCAACAGGTGCCGGCCGAACGGCTGGGGCCGGCGCGATGGGTTCAGCAACGGCCGCAGGCATTGGATCGACGTCGGCATAGTCCGTCTGCGCTTCCTCTTCGAGCGAACCATCCACGCCCACGACGAGCTGCGTCATGCTCGTCGGGTCCGTCACCATGACCCGAATCGGCCGGCTCGACTTCACTGCTTCGGCCCGCATCAAATCCACGAGCGCACGCATCGCGCCGTTCTCGTCAGCCTCCGCGACGTGCTGCTCAGCAGTCCCCACACGGAACACGCCCGTGTGATCGGGGAGCAGCGTTGCAGTCATCGGCGGGAAGTCCCGAATCAATGATTTATCGATCATGCTCTAGCTCCTTTTGCGGCGAATTGATATGCCGCCCTCATTTTGCATAGTACACTGCAAACCGAATTTACAGTTGGGATCGTGGGCCTCTTGATACCCGAATCGGACGAAGCTGGACGCGAAGCGCGTCTCGTGCTGGGCGTCCGTCCGGCGCGCCTCGCACTGCTGCGAATCGTGATCGCAAACGGTGAGGTCACGGCGCAAGAATTGATGGACGCGCTCGGGATGACCCGCAACGGCGTCGGCCTGCACCTGAAAGTGCTCACCGATGCCGGCCTGCTCACCGAACGTCACGCCACCCACCCCCGTGGCACCGGCGGGATCCACTACTGGTCCGCCAATGTTGAAATCATTCGAGACACCCTCGACACGCTGAGTGCGAGTGTGCTCAACGCCCACCACCGGTGAACCCACCAAGCTTACGAGGAAACCCCCCAGAAAGCCGCGTGATCACGCGGGCTAGTACCCCTAAACCTCGATCCACCGACGTCGGTGGGTGATGGCCTGTCGCGGGGTCGCTGAGGGGTTCGGCGGTGGTGGGCGTGGTCGGGCCGCGGGCCTCGCTGTCCGCTGCGTTCCACTGGGTGTTCTGATCGGCGCCTTGTCGGCGGGTTGGTCGGGTTGCTCAGCTTCGGGGTGGTGGCAGGGCGTGGCTGTGCAGCACCGACCATGCGCTCTCCCATGGCCAGCTTTTGGGTAGGTGCAACGAGATGCGGCGTGCGGAGGATGCGATCCTCGCGGGGATGCTGATGAGTTTCTGGCGGATCGTCGCGGTCGTCGCTGAGGCGAGTACCGCCCCGGTGATGGTCGCGGCGGTGCGGGTGAGGTTGAACGCGATCACGGCCAGGACGAGCCATGCTGCGTTGGCGGTGAAGATCCCCGAGGGCAGGTGCGCGAGGGCGGAGTTCTTGAGGTCAGCGTTGACCTGCTCGATGATCGCGTGCCGGCGGTGGACCTGGTCGGCGGTGATCGTGTCGAGCGTGCTGGTGGTGAAGAACGCGTGGAACCGGTGCGTGTCGAACAGGGTTGGCTGGGACAGCTTCTTCGCATTCAGCTCCGGGATGCGACGCACCACGAGACGTCCTTCGATGCGGTCCTTCTTCGACTTCGAGGAGAACGCGGTGAACGGGACCTCGGCGACCTCAGCTGTGGAGATCCAGGTGTTGGTCGTGTCGTCGAAGACCGCGTCGGTGTATTCGATCGCAGTCCACGCGTCATCCGGGATCGCGTGGATCGCGCGTTTCACGGCCGGGTCCTGCCGGGCGGTGATCGACACGTCCGCCCCGGCGCGGAGCGCGGCGGTCACGGTCGCGTGCCCGTAGTACGCGGAGTCCGCGCGCAGCAACACCGGTGCGGCCTTCAACCCGGGGAGTCGGGTGACGGTCTTGAGCGCATCGCCCACGATCCGGGCAGCACCCCGCGGGGAGCCCGCCGCACCCTTCCGCAGACGCTGGGCGATCACCACGGGAGCGCTCGAGCCGGTGGATGCCGTCGCGAGCAGGACGTTGATCCCACGGACGCCGGAGTATCCGAAACCCGCGCCCTGCTTCTTCGGACCGTGGACTTCAATGATCGTGTCATCGACATCCACGAACACCAGCCCGTCGTCCGCGGGCGCAGGAACGATCGGAGCCTCCGCGGCGAGGCCCACCAGGAACCGGGAGGCGACGGCGTCGAGTTGGCGGACGTGCCCGAAGGTGAACGAGCGCAGGAACGACCCCAACGTGGAGGGGGCGTAGATCTGGGTGAAGATCTTCCCCATCCCGCCGTGGCGCAACAGGGCCATGTCATCGATCGAGTCCGCCCCGGCGACCATCCCTGCGACCAGCGAGGACACCTTCAACCCGGCGTTGGCGCCTTTGTCCGTCGGGACGCTCAACCACTGGTCGGCGAGGCTCCGCAGGCCGGCATTCTCGGCCAGCCGGACGATCGGGAGGAGCCCTGCAGTCGACATCAGATTCGGGTCATCGAATGACGCGACAGTGGCACGCGCGGCGTGAGAAACTTGCATCTGCGAGATGCCTCTCTCTTCAGGTTCAATTGCTCCGTAGTAAGAACAATTATCCCTGATCAAACAGGCATTCTCCGCTCCACCCCGCCGCCCCTCAGTCGCAACCCATCGGTGGATCGAGGCTAAATCAGCGCCGGTGAGCGCCTCCGAAAGGCAGGTGGCGCTCACCGGCAATATCCGCTGGCTCCCAACGGCAATATTAAGTGGCCTCGAGACGCAATAATCAGTGGTCCTCAGACCACCAAATACTCAGCCAACAGGATCGTCACGAACGACACCCACGTCCAGGTTGCGGACACCGCCGGCTGACGCAGCGGCAGCAGCAGCAACGTCCCACCGATCAGGACCGCAGTGACGACGCACCACACCGTGGTCGACCAACGCTGGGTGACGCGGAGCCCGACCCGCCGCCACGCCCGGTACGCGAACCACACAGAACCCAGCACGATGACAGCCCCGGTCACCACAGTCACAGCATCCACAGATAGCCCTCCCCCGGCTCAACTCCCCCACGCTACCGGCGAGATCCGACACGCGGCGTGTCTAACTCGACTTAACGTTAATGAGGGCCGTAGGTTTGGTGCATGGCCGGTCCACGACGCGCGAGAGCTTCGCTCCGCAACCCCATTTTGGCGGGGTACACGATCGAGCAGGACAACAAAGACGCGTTCGCGCGTATGGCCGCAGCGGCCGGCATTTCTGCCTCAGCGATGCTCGACGCGATGATCGAACACACCGAGACTAAGCCGAGCGGCGAACCGATCTGGTGGACAGGTCCCGAGGAGGCGACGCTAATCAACCCCGATTAACGCATTAGGCCCGCCGCTTTCGCGACGGGCCTAGAAGCTGTGGCTCAGAACCCTGGAAGTTTGGCGACTCAGGGGGTTCAGAGCAGTTGTTGACTCAGACCGGCTGGTAACCGGGGCTTTGTCGTGTCCTGCACATGTTCATGATCGGACGTTGCCATCGTAACCCTAGATGCACGCATAAGCACATCACTAGAGCATGTCGGCGCGTCCTCCCTTACGAGGACACCGGGGGCGGGTGGTTCCGGCCGGCCGAAGCAGCCGGCATGGTTGGCAGTACCGTCCGTGGCCGAGCTGACCGCCTGGACACCGGCCCACGCGCAGGGCGCCCCAGCCGTGAGCTCCGGTTCAGAGCGGGTGCCTGAGCGGGAGATGCCCGAGGACGACGGGCCGAAGAGCTGGGCGCTGCCCGTGCCTGAGAGCGTCTACGACACCATTGGAATCTGGCGGGGCTCGTCGCACTGGTTGGGGTCTGGCCAGTATTGGAACGGTGGTTGGCGCTAAGCATCTGCTTGCGGTCACTACGGTGGAGTGGTGCCGGTTGATTTTCTCAGTGACGAGCAGGTAGGGGCCTATGGTCGCTTCGTTGGGCCGGTGACGCAGTTGGACCTTGATCGGTTCTTCTTTCTCGATGATGACGACCTGGCGATCGTAGGTCGGCGGCGTGGTGTTGCTAATCGGTTGGGGTTCGCTGTCCAGCTTGGGACGGTGCGGTACCTGGGGTGTTTTCTGGATGATCCGACGGCCGTGCCGGGAAACGTCGCGGAGTTCGTCGCGGGGCAGCTCGGGGTTGTGGGACCCGGCGTGTTCGAGGAGTACTCGAACCGGCCGAAGACTGGATACGAGCACGCGTGGGAGATTGCCGGGGCCTACGGGTACCGGCGGACATCGGACCCAACTACGTTGGCCGAGTTCACGGGCTTCGTGGCGGCGCGCACGGCCACCCGAACCGAGCGACCGACTGCGGTGTTCGATCAAGCGGTGGCGTGGTTACGGCGAGAGCGGGTGCTCCTGCCTGGGTTGAGCCTGGTCACGAGGCTTGTCGCTGAGGCGAGGTCTGAGGCGAATGAGAGGTTGTTCTCGTTGCTTACCGAGTGGACCCCTTCCGGTCTGGCTTCTCGTTTGGATGCCCTCGTTGATAGTGCTGCGGATGGACGGGTCTCCCGGCTCGAGGAGCTCCGGCGGGCGCCGGTGCGAGCGTCGGGACCGGAGATGGTGAAGGCTCTTCACCGGGTGAATGCGGTCGCCGCGATCGGGACGTCCGTTGTGGATTTGGCGGGGGTCGCTCCGGGGCGACTGGATGGTCTTGCCAGACGGGGACGGTCGGCCGATGCAAGCACGTTGCGACGGATGCCTGAACGGCGTCGCCGAGCAACGGTGTTCGCCACGGTGCGGGCCTTGCATGTCTCTTCCATCGACGATGCCCTTGACCTGTTCGCGGTTCTGATGTCCACGAAGCTGATCGGTCCCGCTACACGAACCGCGGCCAGGGACCAGATGCGGTCGTTGCCAGCACTGCGTCGGGCGTCCGCGACGTTGGCGGCGGCGACGAAGGTGTTGCTGTCAGCGGTCGAGGACGGTGACGATGTCGATACCGGTGCCGTCTGGGAGCTGCTACGAGCGGAAGGGGTGCGGGACCGGTTGCTCGCCGCGGTGCAGGTGGTGGAGGAACTCAGTCCTTTCGGGGAAGAGGACCCTGTCTCGGAACAGGTTGCGCTCGTGAAGCGGTACGCAACCGTGAGGCCGTTCCTGCCGCTGTTCTCTTCCGCGTTGCCGCTTCGGTCCACGGACGCCGGAGCGTCACTTCTGCGTGCGGTTCGCGGGCTCGGTGTCCTTGTCGGGCGGAAGAGGATCGAGAGATCCGAGATCGTTGAGGATGTCGTGGCAGGCACGTGGCGACGACTGGTCTTTCCCGGAACCGAAGCCGACGACTTCGTCGATCATCGCGCCTACGCATTGTGCGTTCTTGAGGGAGCGTTTCGTGCTCTGCGTCGTCGAGACCTCTTTGCCGAGGACTCTCTACGTTGGGGAGACCCTCGGGTGAAGCTGCTCGATGGGGACGCATGGTCGACGGCGAAATCGGATGTACTGACAGCCCTGCAGCTGGACGGCCCATTCAGCCTCCACATCCAGAACCTCGCCGGTCGTCTGGACAACGCCTACATGTCGATCGCGACACGGCTGGCAGAGGCCCCCGGTGCCGACGGCTCTCCACTAACCGTCGAGGCCGGACCCGATGGGCGCACCCGCGTGTTCCTGGCGAAGCTGGCCCCGGTACCGGAGCCGGATTCTTTGACGTTGCTCCGGGATCTCGTCGATCGGATGATTCCGCGGGTCGACCTACCCGAGATCTTGCTGGAGGTCCACGCGTGGACGGGATACCTGGACGATTTCACCCACATCAATTTGACGGAGAACCGCGCTGTCTCACGACTGCAGGATCTCTCACTGTCGATGGCGGCCGTTCTCATCGCCGAGGGCTGCAACCTCGGCTTCGCCCCGGTCATAAAAGCGGGCCACCCTTCGCTGAACCGGCGGCGACTCTCCCATGTCGCCCAGAACTACCTTCGCGCCGAGACCATTTCGGCGGCGAACGGGCGCCTCATCGACGCGCAAGCATCGATAGAAACCGCGCAGGTCTGGGGCGGTGGGCTTGTGGCTTCCGCAGACGGGCTCCGCTTCGTGGTCCCCGTTCGCACTCTCGACGCTGGCCCGAACCCTCGCTACTTCGGACACGGTCAAGGAGTGACCTGGCTCAACGCAATCAACGACCAGGTCGCGGGAATCGGCGCCGTCGTCGTGACCGGAACCATGCGGGACTCCCTACACGTCCTGGACGTCATCCTGAACAGAGACGGCGGACCCGCTCCCGAGATGATCGCGACCGACACGGCGTCATACTCCGACATCGTGTTCGGACTTTTCCGCCTGCTCGGCTACCAGTTCAGTCCCCGCGTGGCAGACATGCCCGACCAGAGGCTCTGGCGTCTGACCCCACCTGGTGCTCCGAGAGCTGACTACGGAATCCTGGATCCCGTTGCAAGGAACAAGGTGTCCACCACACGGATGGAACCGCATTGGGAAGACATGCTCCGGGTGGCTGGTTCCCTCCATAGCGGCACGGTCGCTGGCTATGACCTTCTGCGGATGCTGGGCCGAGACGGCAAACCGACCCCGCTAGGCGCCGCGTTCGCCGAGTACGGGCGCATCGCCAAGACGCTGCATCTCCTGGCCATGTACGACCCTGAGGACGAGACCTACCGCCGGCAAATCCATGTGCAACTCACGACCCAGGAATCCCGCCACCGCCTCGCCCGGAAGATCTTCTACGGGCAACGAGGGGAACTCCGGCAACGCTATCGAGAAGGGCAGGAGGACCAGCTCGGCGTTCTCGGCCTCGTCCTCAACGCCGTCATCCTGTGGAACACCCGCTACATCGACGCCGCTCTTATCGCTCTCAGAGCCAAAGGCCGCCCAATCGACGACAACGATGTTGCTCGGCTATCGCCGCTCGGTGATACCCACATCAACGTCCACGGCCGATACGCGTTCACGACGGTACACGACGACCGCCTACGCCCGCTGCGAGATCCGGACATCACCAGCGACGACGAATGACCAGCGTCCACAAACGGTACATTCTGAGACGACCAACAGTCACTCTCCCGGAGGACCGAACGGTGTCGAAAACCCGTCTCACAACTCCGGCGCGTCGACCTGTGTTCTGAGACTGTTGTGAGACGCTAGCGACATGAGTGCCCGCCACGACCACGTCGGTTACGCCCGCGTGTCCACCACGAGCCAAGACACGACCATGCAAACCGACGCCCTCCACGCGGCCGGCTGCGCTCGGATCTTCACCGACACCATCTCCAGCCGCACCACCATCAGACCCGGACTTCGGCCTCGGGGAACATTGGTACAGCCGTTAGCGCTAAGCCTGGGACAGGTGGGTCTGTCGTTGGGGCTTTCTCAGATCGGCTGTCGCTAGCGTCGTTGTTGTGCCAGTTGATTTTCTGACGGACGAGCAGGCGGAGTCTTACGGTCGGTTCTTGGAGGAGCCGACCCGGCCAGAGTTGGAGCGGTTCTTCTTTCTCGATGATGAGGATCTCGCGTTGATCCGGAGGCGACGCGGTGCTCACAACCGGCTCGGGTTCGCGGTGCAGATGTGCACGGTGCGGTTTATTGGCCGGTTCCTCACCGAGACGCCGCTTGAGGTGCCCACGGTCGTGGTTGAGTATCTGGCTGTGCAGCTCGGGGTGATGGACGTCGGTTGTGTGTCTAGGTATGTCGAGCGGGAGATGACGGCGTATGAGCATTCGTGGGAGATTCGGGACGCGTATGGATATCACGCGTACGCGAGCGAGGAGTGGGGCAGGCGCTTCCGGACGTTTCTGCATGGGCGGGCGTGGACGCATGCGGAGGGGCCGAAGGCATTGTTCGATCAGGCGGTGGCGTGGTTGCGCCGGCATCGGGTGCTCCTGCCCGGGGTGAGCGTACTGGCCAGGCAGGTGTCAGAAGTGCGGAGTACCGCGGATGCGCGTCTGCATGCGACGGTCGCGAAGGCCGTGAGTCGGGCGAATCCTGCTTTGCCGGGAGATCTCGCCGCGTTGTTGACGACAGCGGTCGGGGCACGGTTTTCGGAGTTGGAGCGGTTGCGGCGGCCACCGACAAGGACGACGGGTGCGGGGTTCGCGCGGGCGTTGGAGAGGGTAGCGGAGATCGACGCTTACCAGGTGAGTGGTGTCCGGTTGGGGCAGGTTCCGCCGAATCGGTTGGCTGCGTTGGCCCGGTACGCGTTGGGGGCGAAAGCGGCTTTGCTGGCGCGAGTGGCGGAGCCGAAACGCACAGCGATGATCGCCGCGGTGGTGTTACATCTGGAGGCGAAAGCGACCGATGAGGCGCTGGACCTGTTCCAGGTGCTGATGTCGGCCCGGTTGATCAGTGTCGCGCGGCGAAAGACAGATCAGGAGTGGCTGTCGATGCTGCCGCAGCTGGAGAAAGCGTCAAGCATGTTGGCGCGAGCGGCGCTCGTGCTGTTCGAGCAACTGGAGCTGGTCGAAGACGGCGCGGACCTGGACGCTACCGCGCTGTGGGAGGCGGTCGAGGGCGTCGCTCCGCGCGCTGCGGTCGTGTCCGCGGCGGCCACTGTGGCTTCGTTGGTCCCGGACGGCGAGGACTCGGCTCAGACGGCGATGCGGGCGGCGCTGACGGACCGGTATGCGACAGTCCGGCCGTTCCTCACCCTGTTAGGCGAGTCGAAAGCGTTGCATGCAGCCAGCGCTGGTAAGCGGATCCTTGATGGGGTGCAGGAGCTGCCCGCGCTGGCCAGGCGGAAAGTGACTGTGAAACCGCTGCTGAGAGGCGAGATCGATGACGAGTTGGTACCCGCCGCATGGCAACGGGTCGTGTTCGCGAACCCGGAGCTGCCTGCGGGGACAGTAGACCGGGACGCGTACGTGGTGTGCGTGCTCGAGCAATTGCACCGGGCGTTGCTGCGTCGTGACGTATTCGCGTCACCGTCACACCGCTGGTCCGACCCTCGCGCTCACCTGCTGGATGGTGGCGAGTGGGAGGCGGTGAAGGACGATGTCCTTGCGGGCCTCAGCCTGGAGATGCCCGTGCATGAGCATCTGTCCGATTTGGTGCGGGGCTTGGACGCTGGATGGCGGCAACTTGCCGAACGGCTGGACGAGGCGGGTCCGGATGCGAAGGTGAGTCTTCACGTTCAGGGGGACGGGCGGGTGAAGCTGAATGTTGAGAAGCTCGGCGCGCTCGGGGAACCAAAGTCGTTGACCTGGTTGCGGAACCGTGTCGAGCGCATGTTGCCGAAAGTTGACCTGCCTGATCTGTTGTTCGAGGTACAGAGTTGGACCGGATTCCTCGACGAATTCGTTCATCTGAACGACGGTGCCACGCGAATGCGCAATCTGCCGACATCGCTGGTCGCCTTGCTGGTCTCTGAAGCGTGCAATATCGGCTTGACCCCGGTGGTGAACCCGGGCGACGAGGCGTTGACCAGGGCTCGGTTGGTACACGTCGACCAGTACTACTTCCGAGCTGACACCATCGCCACCGCGAACGCCCGCTTGATCGACGCCCAAGCCAGCGTGCCAATCGTGCAGCACTGGGGCAAGGGATTGCTGGCGTCGGTGGACGGGCTCCGATTCGTGGTCCCAGTGCGCACCATCGCTGCGGCGCCGTCGCCGAAGTACTTCGGGTACAAGCGTGGGATCACCTGGCTGAACGCGGTCAACGATCAGGTCGCCGGGATCGGACAGATGGTCGTGCCCGGCACCCCACGCGACTCCCTCCATATTCTCGACGCCTTGCTGAACTTGGACGGAGGAGTGAAACCGGAGATGGTTGCCACAGACAATGCCTCCTATTCCGACATGGTGTTCGGCCTGTTCAAGATCCTCGGCTACAACTTCAGCCCCCGCTTCCGGGACCTGATCGATCAACGCTTCTGGCGTGCCACCCTCCCCGGCCAGCAGCCAGCCTCCTACGGAATCGTCGACGAGCTGGCCCGGAACCGGGTAAACCTGGACAAGGTAATCACGCACTGGCCCGACATGCTCCGCGTCGCGGGCTCCCTGGTCACCAACCAGGTACGCGCGTACGACCTGATCCGAATGCTGGGGCGAGAGAACAGGCCCGACCCGCTCGGGCAGGCGTTCGCCGAATACGGGCGGATCGCGAAAACGGAGCACCTACTGCGTGTGATCGACCCGGTCGATGACACCTACAGGCGGCAGATGTGGCCGCAGTCTGTGCAGGTTCCGAAGGTGCGGATGGCTTCGCGGTAGCAGTACTGGCAGATGCGGCCTCAGGCCAGATCGCTGCGTTGGGGTAGGACAGGCTACACCGCGCACACGGTTGGTGTCGTTGGGGGTCGGGTACTTTGCGCGGTCGGCTCATTCGTTCACTCCGTGATCCGCGCTCTGGTCGGTCGGATAATCGTCGAGGGCGCGTCGGACTCAGTGTTCATCTCACCGACCACGTGCCGTTTCGCAGCCGAGGTCACGATGGGTTCAATGAGGTCGTTGGGGGTGCATTCAAAAATGTCGCAGAGCGCGGCGAGAGTGCGCAGGGAAAGCCGTTCCGGTTGATCGGCGACGAGCCGGTACACCTGCGAGGAAGACAGGTTGATGCCGCGTTCGAGCAGCAGGGGAGTGAGATCGGTGGTCTTCCAGAGATTGTGCTCGGCCATCAGCCGTCGCAGGTTCCAGTTGTAGGAGACGTTCTTCCGAGCCATGTCTAGTCCTGTCCGAGTGCATCGCTGACGGCGCGGTCGAGCGCGTTTCGCAGGGTGCAGGTTCTGAAGTCTGACGATACCGATGTGTAGATCGAAGTGGTCGAGGCGTGTGCGTGTCCGACTTGTTCTTGCACGAACAGCGGGTCGAATCCGTCTTCGATGAGGTGGGTGACATAAGAGTGGCGCAGGCAGTGCGGGGTGAGTTCGTCGGGTAGGCCGGCCAGGGTGCGGTAGCGGGTGAAGCGTTCGCCGAGCACGCGAGTGCTCATGCGGCCGCTGCGTTCACTGGGCCAGAGTGCGGAACTGCGAGCCACCAGCGGGATTAGCAACACGTCCTAGTGGACTTGAATCAGGTTGACATACTCACGAGGCAAAAGTTTCGTGTTATAATCTTGATTTGTGCTCGTGCAACAAATTCAACCGCTTAGCGACGGACCGTCTCAAAAACCTGCTGTCCGTGTGGACTGCTCCACTGGGGCCACTCTTGTTTCGTTGCGCGCCCCAGACGGCTACCTCCCAAGGAGAAACATGCTTGATTCTCGCTTTTCACGACGATCGATATTAGCTCTCCTTCTTGGCGGGGCACTCGTAATCGCTCCGATCACGGGCGCCAGCGTCGCAGTAGCGGAAGTCGCGGTGATCGCTCCGATATCCGTCCCGAAAAACGTATGGTCCACAGTTACGAATAGCTCGACCGGCACCATCTACGTGGGGTCCGGCGGATTCGGGACAGCAGGGACCGTGTCCGCCATTGATTCGACTTCTGGAAGGATCACCGCAACAATCTCGGTAGGCCAGCGACCCGCCGATCTCACGGTAGACGAAGCGAACAACAAGGTCTACGTTGCGAATTACGCCGATGCCTCTGTGTCGGTCATCGATGGTGCGTTGAACGCTGTGGAGGCTACCATCTCAGCCCCTCTGAGCCCAAGCGGCTACCTCGCCGCTGTCGCAGTCAACGAGGGTCGCGGCGAGATCTACGCGTTCTACCAGTCTAATCGAACGCAACCCTCCTACATCGCGGTGATCGATGTCATTTCAAACGAAGTCACTCGTACCGTCCCCCTGGGCTTCTGGTACTCCCCGTCTGTGAAAGTCGCTATCAACCCCTTCACGAATAAGGCGTACATCCCGACAGCCGCCCAGACGATCGCGGTCGTTGACCTTCTGTCAGGAGCCGTGTCGACGACAGTGCCCGTCGCGGGTGGAGACCCGAGGCAAGTCGCCATCGACACCCAAACGAACACCGTCTACGTCACCGTTGATGGAGGCTTCCTGCAAAACCATGGGTCTGTTCTGGTGCTGGACGGAGCGACGGACACGTTGAGCCGGACGATTGACTTCCCGAATGAGCGTGCCTGGACCATCGGCTTCAATGCCAGCACAAGCACCGTGGCTGTGGCCGTAGTTGCCGACGCCATCGGGCCGGAACCGCAGCACGCGCGAGTCGTGCTTTTCCAAGCCACGTCCGACCTCCAGCTGTCTTCGACCCCCTTCCCCGAGTCGTGGGCATTCCCGCTGTCACTTTCTTTCAGCGTGAACCCGGCCCGAACGTGGTTCCCCGCCAACCACGCGTCGACCACTACCGACCCCACGGCCGTTCCGGCCGCGCTCATACCATTCAATGCGGCCGAGATTTCGACTACCGCGCTCCCGCAACCGACGATTGGCGCCCCCTACCAGGCTGCAATCGCAACGACTGGCTCGGCACCCTACACGTTCACTGTCTCCGCTGGCTCGCTGCCGGCGGGGCTCGTACTGAATTCCGAGACGGGAGTTGTCGAAGGTGTCCCGGCTGATGATATTCCGTCGTTCTTCTCAATTACCGCAGCTGGAATCGGTGGGGCGAGCACCCGAGCTTTCAGCCTCGCTGCGATGCTCCCCATCATCGCCCCGACAATCCAGACAACCGCCATTCCCGACCTCACTGTTGGCGAGCCTCAGACGATACCCGTAGAGGCCGAGGGATCCCAACCGATTACCTTCAATGTCGTTGCCGGAAGCCTTCCTCAGGGCATCGCTCTCGACCCAGCCACTGGCATCCTCTCCGGAACCCCGCAAGAGGCAGGCGTCTACACGTTCACACTTGCAGCGACGAACATGGCCGGCAGTGACCAACAAACCTTCAGCGTTAGCGTCCTGAACGCGGCCGTCGCGCCCGAGCCGATTGTCCCTACGCCAGGTCCTTCCGTGACTCAGGGGTCGAGTATTACGGCTGATCTCGCAAAGACTGGAGTGGATCCCTCGATCGCCTGGGCGGGTGGGCTACTCGCCGCTCTCCTCGGCGCGGCATTCATCGGCGTGAGTCGTCTGAACCGTGCCCGCATGCGCGGGTAGAGCATCACGCAGCCGCTCATCAGTACCGAACGGAAAACGTTCCCGGACCCGGCCACCGCCTACCCGGCCGTGTTCCGGCGGGTGGCTCGCTACAACACACGCCGACGCCACTCCACGATCGGCAGCATCACCCCGAACACCCACGAAGCCACCCTCGCGGAAGCGGCATAACCGAAATGCCACCGTGTCCATAGTTTGGGGTCAAGGCCCGTCGAGGAAGATTGGTGCAGTAATTAGCGCTAAGGGTTCGACGGTGTCGGTTCGACGCGATTGGGCTCGGTGGTGATGTGCCGGTAGATGGTCATTGGGATGACGCCGCAGGTGGCGGCGATCTCGGCCATGGTGAAGGTGCGGCTGTCGTACATGCGTTGGGCTTTGCGGGTGAGCTCAGTGACGGCGGCGTCGAGGTAGCGGGTATTCCAGAGGGTGATCGCGTTGACGATGAGCCCGAGGGCGCCGAGTTGGTCTTCTTGCCCGTCACGGTACTTCTGGTGCAGCTGGCCGCGTTTGCCGTGGAACACCTTCCGGCCGAGGCGGTGCCGGGACTCTTGAACGGTGGTTTGCCGGTTCACGGCGCGGAGGTGGTTGTCGTCGATCGGGTCGATCATGGCCAGCATGTGCAGGGTCTTCGCGATCCGTCCGTACTCGGTGAAGGCTTGGCCAAGCGGACTTGGTCGGCCGTCGCGGGCGAGCATTCGCAGCACGTCATAGGCGCGGACCTGATGGGTGACCAGGGAACCGACCACCCGGAGCATGTCGGGCCAGTGCGCGGTGATCTTGGCCAGGTTGATCTTGTGACGGGCGATCGCGTTCAACGGGCCGTAGTCAGCGACTGGGCCTGCGGGCCATTCTGCCCTCCAGTATCGGGTATCGCCGATGTCGGCGATCCGGGGCGAGAACCGGTACCCGAGGAGCTTGAACAGGCCAAAGACCATGTCGGAATATGATGCTTCGTCGGTCGCGATCATCTCCGGTTTCGGACCGCCATCAAGGTTCAGGAGCACGTCGAGGATGTGCAGGCTGTCGCGTGGGGTTCCGGGAACGATTTGCGCGCCGATCCCTGCGACTTGGTCGTTGACGGCGTTCAGCCAGGTGACTCCGCGTTTATAGCCGAAGTATCTCGGGGACGGGCCCGCGTTCAGGGTCCGTACCGGGACGACGAAGCGCAACCCGTCGACGGACGCGACCAGGCCGCCGCCCCACAATTGCGCGATCGGCACCTGGGCTTGTGCGTCGATCAGGAAACGGTTCGCGGCCGCATGGGTTTCGGCGCGCACGTAGTTCTGGTTCACGTGAGAGAGTCGGCCGAGAGTCAACGAGTCAGCGGCAGGGTTTGTCACCGGCGTCAACCCCACGTTGCAGCCGTCCGCGATCAGGAGCGCGGCGACCGTGACGTCGAGGTCACTTAGCCGGGTATCGGCACCGGACACGTGCACGTAGGCGTCCAGGAATCCGGTCCAGGCATGCACTTCCAGGAGCAGTTCCGGCAGGTCGACCGCGGGCAGCCTGGACGCAGTCGTCACCCGCAACCAGGTCAGGCTGTCCGGAACCGGCAACGCTTTGAGCCGTTCCACGGACAGCCGGGCGCGCCCGTCCGCGGCCGGGACGATCTTCACCCGCGCGTCATCGCCGGCTTCCTCAAGCCTCGCCGAGGCCTGCTTCCAGGTCGCGTCCAGCAGCGACACCATCTCAGCCAGATGAGTGTGCACCGGGCTTTCCAACCCAAGCCCGTTCAGGATCTCCGGCCGTACCGCATCCCACGCCGGACCAGCCAGGAGACGGGCACGCGGGTCAGCCCATCGGTGCGAGCAGGTTGCATACACATCACGGACCCGCAACGCCTTGTGCAACTGCTCGAGCGCGCACACCACGTACGCGTCCCGGTCCACCCGTCCGGTCGCCGCGTCGAACACCGCGCGCCGCCATACCGCCGGGACAATCTCCTCGTCGATCTCCGCTGCGAGCAACGGTTTGATCGACACCCGCCGGGACACCAAAGCTGGCAGGCTCCGCACCGCCGCCAGCACCGGCCTGCCAGCCGGTGACGCGGCCAACGACGACGACTCGCACAGCAGCAGCACGAACGGGCGCACCGTCCGGTACCGGTCCGCCAACGCCACCCGGAACGCCGCCTCCTGGTTGGCGTCATCGTCTGGGACCAGCTCCGCAACTGTCGCCACTGCTCCAGCGATCAGCTCCCGCGACGCGATCGGCTCGATCCGCGCCCGCACCCCCGCGACATCCAGGCTGCCACCATCCCGCGCGGCAGCACTGAGCAGGGTCAACAACTCGTCGTTGACTGACGCCAAAACCCGCGACGCTTTCTCCAACCGTGGCAACCACGCTAACCGATCCGCGCTCGTCGCCCTCCGCGCCGGATTCAACAACTTCGTCGTCATCAGCAGCACGAACAGATCCAACACGTCGTCCACAGCAACCGCATCCAGATGCCGAACCAACGCCACCAACGTCGCCGTGCGCCGCGGCTCAGCCAGCGCATGCAGCGTCGGTGCTTTCAACGCCATCCCGTAGCGGGCCAACGCCGCCAACCGGTTCGCAGGAACCGCCGAGCAATCCACCTCCCGCACCCGCAGCCCTTCCAGATCCGCCGCGCGGTCCAACGCCGAAACCAACGCCGGCCCGGAGACCCGGGTCGGTGACCGCTGCCACTCCTGCAGCCGCGAGAACCGCGACCCCTCCGGCACACTCAACGCCCCACACAACCGTCCCGGCAGCGCTGGGTCCACTGCCGCGGCCGCCTCAGCGAGGACCTCGTGCAACCGATCCGCCGTGCGCTCCCGGGTCGATGCCACTAAACGAGTCAACACGCTCACGCCCGGCAACAGCACCCGATGGCGGCGCAACCATCCGACCGCCTGATCCACCAACGCCGCCGGGCCCTCCGCGTGCGTCCACGCCCGGCCCGTGAGAAATCGGTCGAACTCCACCCTCACGGCGGAATCCTCGAAGGCGCGGAAACCGTACGCCTCACGAATCTCCCACGTGTGCTCGTACGCAGTCATCGGCCGCTCGACATACCGGCCCAGACCCGTGAAGTCCGACATACCCAACTGGCGACCGAGATACTCGACAACAGCCGGCGGCACCGCAAGCGGGTCCGCCAGGAACGCGCCCAAATATCGGACCGTCGCCAGCTGCACAGCGAATCCCAGACGATTGTGGCCACCGCGCCGTTCAATACATACGACAGATCCGTCTCATCCAGAACGAAGAAACGCTCCAAATCAGACCGCGACGGCACCTCATCAAACCGACCGTGCGCACCCGAGAAAACGTCAGCAGACGCAGTTGAACCCATAAGTCCCGACGGTATCGCCCAAGCCTCCGAGAACCGTTAGCGCTAATTACTGCACCAATGCTCCTCGACCCCGGACTTGCAGACGCGATCGACCACACCCGCCCCGGCGACACCCTCGTCGTATGGAAATTGGATCGCCTCGGCCGCTCCGTGAAAGAAGTCCTGACAATCGCCGACAGCCTCCACGACGAGCAGATCGGGCTCCAGATCCTGACGGGCACCCTCTCCGGCACCTACCAGCCGACAGGAGAGGGGAAGTTCTTCTTCACGATGATGGCCGCGTTCGCCGAACTCGAGCGCGACATGATCCGGGAACGGACCCTCGCCGGACTCGCGACCGCGAGAGCTGACGGCCGGGTCGGAGGCCGCCCCACGGTCATGAACCCCGACACCCTCACCGCAGCGCAAGCACGACGAGAACGAGGCGAAACACCCACCCAAATCGCCAAAGCGCTCGGCATCTCACGAGCAACCATCTACCGGCACCTCACCCCTTAGCGCCAACCACCGTTCCAGTACTGGTCAAACCCCAACCCCAGATACAGGCATAAGCACATCACTAGAGCGTGTCGGCGTGTCCTCCTTTATGAGGACGCCGAACGCGAGTGGTCCCGGCCGGTCAAAGCCGTCGGCGTGGTTGGCAGTGCCGACTGTGGCCGAGCTGACCGCCTGGACGCCAGCCCACGCGCAGGGTGCGCCAGCCGCGGGCTCCGGTTCAGCGCGGGCGCCTGAGCGGGAGGTGCCGGAGGACGGCCCGAAGAGCTGGTCGCTGCCCGTGCCGGAAGGCATCTACGACACCATCGGGATCTGGCGGGGCTCGTCGCACTGGTTCGACACCGTGATGGACCTGGTGGCCTCCCCCGCCCGCGAGGCGCTGCGAGACCAGTATTCAATGGCTGACGCCACGCTGCTGAGAATCGCGGACGAGTACCGGAACTATGCCGACTGGGCCACCGGTCACAACGTGCACGTCGCCCACGGCACCATCGCCAAGACCCTCGGCATCTGCGCAAGGACCGTACAGCGTGCCACACGCATCCTGGAGGCGCTGGGCCTCGCAACGACACTCACGTTCGGCCGGTCGATCCTGAGCGCTGACGAGAAGGCAGAGGCCTTCCAGACGCACGGACACCGCCAGACCCGGGCCGCGAGCGTCGTCGCGCTGACCCTGCCGCCTGTGGAGGACATTCCCTCACGTGACACAAATGTCCACCTACCCACTTACCCCCCCGCTGACGAAACCTCTCACGACTCCTTAGAACAACAAAGGCGCGCAAGCGCGCACACGGAAGCTGCTGCGCAGCTCGGGCGACGACAGAGGCAGCGACCTCCGGCAGCTGCTCAGCCGTCTGCCCCTGAGGTGCGACCGCTTGCGATCCATCGTTACCTTGCTGAGCTTGATTTTCACTTCGGGCACCGACTCGGCCAGGACCAGCACATTGGTCATCTGGAACGAGTGCTCCGCCGTGCCGGTGTTGACCTGCAGCTGTGGACCGTGCAGGATCTCGCAACAGCGGTCGAGAACAAGTTCCCAAGCGCCCACGATCGCTTACACAGCGCGAAAGAGCCTTTGCGCTATTTCGCCTGGATGCTCGGGCGCACGGTCGCCCCTGGCGATCGGCCGGTGCGCGTCGAACTGGGCGCGCAGGCTCGCAGACGGGCTGTCGAGCGCGAACAGTTCCAGCGGGAGAACGAGCGCGTGCGCGCACGGCTCGCGGCCGACGATCCCACCGAGTTCGAGCGCATCACCGAAGCCATGCGCGCCGAACAAGCCGAGGAGTACCAGCACCAGACGCTGAGCCGGTGGAAGGATGACCGCATGCAGACCGATTCAGCGGCGATCACTCAGAACCTTCTTGGTCCCGGTAAACGCCCCAAAGACTTCGACGCCGACGTGCGAGAGCTGCACGATCGTGTGCTCTCAATCCACCGCTACCTCACTGACCGCGGCTGGAGCCTCAACCGAGATGAGATCCGCGATTGCGTCGAATGGAACTGGAACCCGTCACGACTCTCAACGGTTCCCGAAGAGGCCTGGGAAGCTACGTCGATCTCGTTCGAGTCGCCGCAGACACTCGACGTCGAACGAATCCTCACGGTCGGGCTCGCGGGCACACCCTGGAACGATACTGAAGGCCCCATCAATGACGCCGAAATCCACGAACGCATCGAAACTATCGAGAGCTACCGCGGCGATCCTCGCTAGCAATTTTCCTCCTCAAAACTCTTGCGAATCCGCCAGCAGAACAACACACAGTTTCCCTAGGTAGGCAGCAAGCGCTATTGCTAGCAGATTGCATGTATGTCTGCATTACACATCACTTGCTTGATTGCTAGCACTCTTGATAGCAGCTGTGCTAGGTTTAGAGCATGCAAACTCTCATGGTGTATTCCGAGAGCGGGGGAGTGACCAAGACCGTCACTGCCGTCTCGGTCGCCTACTGCGCCGCCTTCATGGGCAAACGTGTGGTGCTCGTGGATCTCGATCCCCGAGCTGCCACGACTCAGTGGCTCGGCGTCGAGCCCAAGGAGGCCGGCCTCGACGTCAGTGCGATCCTTGGTAACGCAGATCCGCGCGGTTGGGCTGAGTCTCTGGCTGTGCCGAGCGGGTTCCATGAGCTGCTGCGCGTCATCCCGAGCGGCCGCGGTGTCAGCTCGCAGGAAGCCGACCGCGCTGACCACTCTGAGCTGCGCCTCCGTGCCTCCCTCGACGGCCTCGACGCCGACGTGGTTGTCATCGATTGCCCCAACCGGCAGGGCGGACCGCTCACCCTGAATGCCCTCACGGCCTCCGATTCGGTCGTGTACGCGGCTGCAGCGTCCTCTGACGGCGTTTCGGGGTTCCTCGGGGCACAGCAGAGCGTCCAGCGGTTCAAGGACGCCAGGCGGGCGATCGGCGCGCCTGACGCCTACCCGGAGGAGCTTGGCATCGTCGTGGGCGCGGTCAAGGAAACCGTGATGAGCCGCGCAGCGACGCACTCGATTGATCAGTTCCGCGCGACGGGCCTGTTGCTCGAGCCCTTGGTGCCCAATCGCAGCATCGTCGACGAGGTGCGCTACAGCCACGAGTGGTACGGCGACTACCGCAAGGGAGCGCCTGTCATGTCCGCATACGCAGAGATCGCAGGAAAGGTGATCCGATGAACGACGAGCGCCCCGAGCGGCCGGCCATACTGCCACCGCGCACTGCGCCGCAGCCGGCACCGAACCTGCGTGACCCCATCGACCTCGCGCCGGCTACCCCGGCACCCGCACCGACCCCGGCCGCGCCGGATGCCACGCTGGTTGTCGCCGTCACCCCGCAGGCGAAGGAGGCCACGGAGCCCCTGAACACGCGCGTCGCGGCCAGTGTCGCAGCGCTCGCCCGAGCTGCAGCGAAAGAGCATGACATTACGTTGCGCCAGGTGATCGAAGCCGCCGTGCTCACCCGTTGGGGGAGCTGACCTCCCCAGATCAACCGCCTGGCACCCAGTTACAATGCATTCTTGACTGCAATCCAAGTTAAGATGTTTGAGGGGTTCGGTGGTTGGTCGGGCTCGGGGTGAGGGGCTGAACGTGGAACAAAAATCAGGACTGTTGGTGGTCCTTGCGATCCTGCTGGTGCCGGCGCTGGCAATCGGCGGGCTGCTGATGGTGCCGCTGCTGCTAGCGAAGCCGGCGGCAGCGTCATGTCTGCCGGGTGCCGGCGCGTGGTCGACGTCTCGCAGCTGCCGGCGGTCGAGGGGTACACGCCCGCGCAGGTCGGGAACGCGGCCGCGATCATGAATGCCGCAGCGTCGCTCGGCATGAGCGCCCAGGCGCAAACCGTTGGCGTGATGACCGCGCTCGGTGAGTCGGGTCTGCGCGTGCTCGACTACGGCGACGAGGCCGGCCCCGATTCCCGCGGCCTGTTCCAGCAGCGCACGTCATGGGGGACCCTCGCGCAGCGCATGGACCCGACAGCCAGCGCGATCCTGTTCTTCACCCGCTTGCAGGCCGTCGCCGGTTGGGAGCAGATGACGCCGAGCGCGGCCGCGCACGCCGTGCAGAACAATACAGACCCGGATCACTACACGGAGTATTTTGACGCGGCTACGGCGATCGTCGCAGCGCTCAGTGGGGGAGCGGCACCCGGTGGCGGATGCAGCGTCAGTGCCGATGCGATGACGCTCGCGCAGCAGATCATGACCGCGCACGCCGAGGGCCGGTTCACCACCTTGGTCGGCAGCGACCAGCCGGACCACCTGCCGGAGATCCAGGCCATTGCAAACGGGCAGAGCTTGCCGGACTGCGGCATTGACGTGGGCATTCTGCAGGTGATGGTGGTGGCGCTGAACAACTTCTCATCGGTCGGCGTCTCGGACATCAACCGGCTGTGCACGGGGCAGTCGCTCGGGGCCGGTGCCACGTCCTCGCACAACGTGGATGGGGGAGGGCACGCAGTTGATTTCTACTCCCTCAACGGTGCCGCGATCAGCGGGGCGGATTCCGACTCGCTCCGGCTCATTGGGCTGATCGACCCGATGATGCCGAAGGGCTCTCGGGTTGGTCAGTCAGACTGCCGAACCAACGCCGGCACGTCGGTGACGCTCGCCAATCTGTCGCAGTTCCCGGACAGCTGCAACCACCTTCACGTCGATAACGCGTTCGCGAAGTAGCAACCGCAACACAGAGGGCCGCGCTCGGTGAGCGCGGCCCTCTTGCGTGTTGGTTCGCGTGCTACGCGGTCGAGGCTGCAGGCCGGAGTCTGCGTTGCAGTTTCGCGGCGGACGCCATTGCTGCGTAGATCCCGAATGCTCCGGCGATCATGACCGGAAGGAGCCACCAGCCGCGCGCGAGTAGTGCGCCGCCGATCTCCGACTGACTCGCGCCCATGGACAGCATGAAGAGCACCGTTGGACCCGCCAGGATGATCAACGCGAGGAGCGCGGCCGGGAGGCTCAGCGCGGTCGAGCGAAGCGCCGCGCGCAGCACCGGCCGATCCGCGTGCTGCAGCACGGACGGGATCTGGGAGCCGACAACGCCGATAGCCAGCAGCAGCACGACGAGCTGCGCCCACCATGCGGACCAGCTAGCTGCTTCCAGCAGCGGCGTCATGAGTTTTCCTTCATCTCTGCCGAGGGCTGGGCCTTGCGCGGCCGTCCGCCAGATCGACGGCTTGGCACCTCGATGTTCAGCTTCCGCACGGTCTTTTCGTCCCATCCGGCACGCTCCGCGGCCTGGAACGATTTCGCGTGCTCGCGCTCTGCTTCGCTCACCGCGGCGCGAGCGTCAGCGACCGCCTGAGCGGCGGACGCGAGGTCGCGGATCGTCTGCACCTTTGCGTCACGTGCCCGGTCGAGTTCGGCCGCTGCGGCCTGTGCAATCTGTTCGATATCCATTCTGCAATGCTAACCGCTCAGGTCTCGATTTCGGAGCCCTCGCGGCGCACGAGGTGACTCGCCGGGGCGATGCAAAACGCCGGATGCTGGGTGCCCCTCTGGCCTGACCCAGCCACCTGATGAGACGAGATCCACGCGCGAACCGGGGGCGCTACGGGGCGAGGAACGTCACCCGAGCATCCAGGATCGTTCCGAGGTCGCAAACGCGCCGCCTCTCGGCAAACCCTCCCTGTCCTCAGCCGCATTGCTGCACGGAAGGGCTCAGACTGCGAAAAACCACGTTCAGAGCATCTTGCAGAGCCAGTTATTCAGTTAGGTGCCCTAACTGCTTGAAATCCTCGACTTGTCCGCCGGGATTTGGCACACTGGACGTGTGGCTCCGAGGTGTCGGAGGCGCGGCGCTGGCAGAAGAGAAGGGCGGTGATCCCGTGTCGAACGTTGAGACGTCCGGTCGGCTCGGCAAGCAGCGCCGTGACAATGTTCGGGGTGGCCGTCAGCACTCGCACCGGGTGAAGGTGTCGCCCGAGGAAGAGGGCATGTTGGTTGCCCGAGCCGCTGCGGCGCACGTGACCGTGCCGCGGCTGTTGGTCGAGGCGGCGTTGTCGGACGGGCGCGAGACTCCCGCCGATCGTCGCAACCTCGCGGCTGAGTTGTTGGCGATTCGCGGGCTGTTGCGGGCTGTCTCCAACAACGTGAATCAGATCGCGAAGCACGCGAACACTACGGGGGAGTTGCCGGGAACGACTGCGGCCACGCTGCGTGCGGTGGACGACTTGTCCGGCCGTATCGACGAGATCGCCCGGCGGGTGTAGCGGCGATGATTCCAAAGCTGTCGCGCGGTGACCGCATGGCCGGTTTGATGAACTACCTCGCTGGTCCGGGCAAGAAGAACGAGCACGAGGACATTCACATTGTGGCGTCGTCGCCGTTGGTGTTCGCGCACCCTGCCGGCGTCGCGCTCAGCCAGGAGGATGCCGTCAGGGTTGCCCGTGAGATGGACGTCCCGCACGACGTGTTCAACGTCACCGTGCCCAAGGGGCACGTGTTCCATTGCTCCCTGAGTCTCAGCGCTGAGGAGGGCATTCAGACTGACGAACGGTGGGCCGAGATCGCGGCCGAGTTCGCGGACAAGATGGGTTTCACTGAGACCTCCGGGAAGGCGCCGCTTCGGTGGGTTGCGGTCCGGCACGGGCTCTCGTCGGCCGGCAACGATCACGTGCACATCGTGGCGTCGATCGTGCGCGAGGACGGTACGAAGTGGTCGGACTACAACGACCGTCCGCGGGTGCAGAAGGCTGCGCGCGAGATCGAGGAGAAGTTCGGTTATCGGCAGCTCGGCACGCTCAACGCTGAGCGCGGGTACCACCAGGCCGAGAAGCAGATTGCGGACAAGCGCGGGCTCGCAGAGCTGCCCCGGGAGACGCTGCAGCGCCGTGTCCGCGCAGCTGCTTCGGCCTCCGTCGACGAGGCCGAGTTCGTGCGCCGGCTCCGCGGAACGGGCGTGCTCGTGCGGCCGCGATTCGCAGCCGGAACGACCGACGTCATCGAGGGTTTCAGCGTCGCCGTGCGGCCAACGAACCGGGGCGAGCGGCCCGTGTGGTTCGGCGGTGGCAGGCTCGCCCGCGATCTCACGTTGCCGAAGCTCCGCGCCGACTGGCCGGACAACGCCGAGAGCGCACTTGCCGCGTCTGCGGAGTGGAGCGCTGCGGCGAAGAACAAGCGGATCAGCGCTCCCGGCCGCGAGACCGTCACGCCGGGGATCGATCAGTGGGCTGCGGTGACGGCCGACGTCGTGAGC
Organism: Plantibacter sp. RU18; assembly: GCF_050613355.1. Classification (NCBI taxonomy): domain Bacteria; kingdom Bacillati; phylum Actinomycetota; class Actinomycetes; order Micrococcales; family Microbacteriaceae; genus Plantibacter; species Plantibacter sp. RU18. The sequence continues at coordinate 4,200,334 of NZ_CP159618.1, read as the reverse complement.
ATCAATGAGCGTCTGCGGACGCTCCCGATCACGGACAAGGCTGCATGGGCTCAGGTCGCCCGCGAGACATCGGGTGCGTTGTCGGCGTGGTCGATCCGCACCGAGGCAATACCTGGCCCGTTGGCGGATGCTGCGCGGGCGCTGCGCCGTTCGGCGCAGGTGTCCGAGCACATTCCCGTTGGCAAGTACGCACCGATGCCGTCGCCCAAGGGGGCCGGCATGCTGCTGATGCAAGCAGCCGTTGGACCGTCCACCGCGGCCGGCCAAGCACTGTTGCTCCGGCAGATGATGAACACTGTCTCCGCGGTGTCCGGGATGCAGCAGGAGTCCGGGTTGCTGCACCAGGCCGAACGGTTGCGCCGCACCCACGAAGGCGCGCTGCAGAGCGTTCACGCACACCTCGCGGCCGTCGCCCCGACCGCGCCCGCGGGCCGTTGGGCTCAGGCAGGGGGAGCGGTCGCAACCGCCCCCGCGACGAAGATCGCGACGACGCCAGCACCCGCGCCGCCGAGCACTCCCGCGCCGGTCGTTCCGCTCACGGCCGAGCAGTTGGAGCTGCGCGAGCTGCAGCGGCTCCGAGCAGCGGCGAACGGTGCTGCAGCGGGCGTGAACAAGAACAAGCCGGTACGCACGCCGAAGCCCCCCGTCGCAACAGGGGCTAAGGCTAGGGAAGAGAAGAAGGACCGCCGCCGCGGCCTATAGGTACACCTATCGCATCAATGATAGGGTGTCCTATAGGAGGTGATTCACATGACCACGATCGATTACACGATGGAAGCGGGCCGAGCCCGGACGCTGCGGCGACGAGTGAATCTGGACCAGCTCGACTACCGACGCGAGCTGACCCGACTGGCCTCACTGGGCATCCCTCAACGGCAGCTCTCGAAGGAACTGGGGATTAGTCAACCGAGCCTGTCCACAGCGCTCAAGACAGCGGAGAAGGTGTCGCCGGCCCGGCCTGGCTTCTCCGGGGCCGACCCGTATGAGATCTGCCTCCGCTACTCGGTGGGCGAGCTGACCCGGGATCAGCTCATCGACGAGCTAACCCGCTGGGACTACGTCATTCCCGAAGCCCGCGAGCATGACTTCTTCGATGACCTCCGTTTCTCGACGCCGGGTTCATTCTCCGATGTCGGACAAGCGCGGAACGAGGGCTTGATCGACGGTGATGCCTACGATCTCGTCCTCGAAGCCACCGCATACGAGCCGCGGTAGTGGCAGATCAGGACCTGACCGAACAACATCGTCGCTCAGTCATTGCCCTGTCGAAGCCGGGTGAAGCACTGGCGGCTGGTGCGCCGCACGCCACGGTACGAAATCGTGCATGGTTTGTACAGCGTGGACCCGACCGGTTCGAACCGAAGAATGCTCGGGCACAGCTACACGATCGACTCATCGCGGAACAGCGAGACTCCGCGTCAGATGTCCGGAACGACCGCCGGGCGATCGTGCTTGCGGGTCCGCCGGGCGCGGGTAAAAGCACCGTTCTCGCCGACATCTTGGGCGACAGCCGAAATCAATACCTCGTGATCGATGCCGATGAGTTCAAGCAGTCGCTACTGCGCGAGGCGCAGCGTGACGGCAGCTACGAATCGATGATCAAGCCGCCCGAGATCCGCGCACGCGAAGTGGTCGGGGAACGTTTCTTCCCGCTCGAACTCGCCTCACTGGTCCACGAGGAGTCGTCGATACTGGCAGGCCGGCTCCGCACCGAAGCGGTCAGCGAAGGCAGCAACGTCGTGATTGACACCGTGCTGTCGTCCAGCGCCGCAGCGCAGGCGCTCGGTCGACAGCTGGATGCCGCCGGGTACCGCATCGAGGTCATCGACGTCGAGGTGCCGTTCGAGATCTCCGCCGCCAGAATCACCCAACGGTGGCAGCAGTCCTATGAAGCTGCTCTCAACGGCAGCGACCAGCTTGGTGGACGTTGGGTACCCAGCGAATATGCACACGACGTCTATGACGGTCCAGGAGGGATGTCGAGGCCCGAAGCGGCTGCGAGGGAGCTTGCCGCCGACTGTCCGGCAGTCGCGCGCTACCGGGTGTATCGAACAATTGACGAAGCGAGTGCAACAAGGAGAGCACCCGGTTCCTGGGAGAAGGATCTCGTTCGAGAGCAGCACGGTGGGCCATTACGCAGCACCCGTGCGTCAGCGACAACGGGGTCAACCAATGAAGCATCGAAGCAGCCCGCCGGCAACAGGTCCACACCGATGGACCCCGAGTTGGTGGAGCTACAGCGACTCCGGGCAGCGGCAAACGGTGCTGCGGCCGGCGTGAACAAGAACAAGCCGGCACCCACGACGAAGCCCCCGACCGCAACAGGGTCGAGGGCTCCGGAGGAGAAGAATGGCCGGCAGCGTTAGCGGCTTCCCTTCCGCATCTGGCGGTTCGGCGCGGCCGTGTTCTTCCGCGCCTTCGGAGCGTTCGGACGGGGACCGTTCACCGCGGCGACGGCCGGCGTCCCCTGGCTGATATCGGCCAGCATCCGCGCTCGCTTGTCGCTCTGATTCGCGGTCCCGTCGAGCCGATCAGCGAAGGCAGTACGACGGCCTGCGCTGTCGTATTCGACCCCGGCGTCGACGAACCGCACCCGTGCCTTGCGTTCCTCGCGCGCGTCCAGGTTGGGGAATTTCTCTTTGATCGCAGCATCCACGTCTGGGTCGATACCCAGCCACCCAGGAAGGTCGCTGACGCCGCCACGCGCTCCGGGCGCTGGTGCCGCATCCGGGTCGAGGTTCGCGAGCCGCGCGAGGGCGCGTTCTTTGCTGATCTCGATCGTGACGTCAGCTTCGTTCTGAAACTCCCATACTGGAAACTTCGCATCGGCCTGGTGCTGCTCGGCGGTGGCTTCCAACGCTGCACCGGTCCGAGTGTTCCCGTCGCCAGCCGCCCGCTGCCGGTCGGCCTCGCGTCGGTCGCCCCGAGCTGCAGCGCGCTCGTCGTCGGCCGCGGAGGCGTACTGCGATTCGGGCCGGGCGAGGTAGGACGCCACGAGGACGTTGTTCATCCGCTCGCGATCGTCCGGGGTTGTGTGCTTGATCATGTCGCGGCTGTAGGCGTCGCTGAGCTGTGGCTCAAACTGCGCCGCCCACTCCCTGGCCCGGATCAGCTCGGTGATCGTCTCCGGCTGACCGGACGTGTCGATCCCGCGACTGCTCAACCGCTCATCGAGATACGAACGCACAGCCGCGATCTGCGGATCATGCTCACCCCAGGCCGTGGCCGTTTGGTAGGCGGCACCGATCTGCTCCGGTGAGGCCACCTTCCACCAGTCGCGTTCGGTCACCTCAGAGAGCCCCGCACGGGCGCTGAGTCGTTCAGCGTCGAAACGGGCTTGCGCCTGTCGGCCGGCCTGCTCGCTGATCAGCCTCGCCTGACGCAGCTGCTCCTGACGGTGCCGCGCGGCCTGCTCACCGAGCCGAGCCGCGATCATCACCGCCTGACGCAACGTGTCGTCGAAGAGTTCGTTCATGCCGTCTGAATCACTCATCGCCACTCACCTGTCCGTCCGTGTCGTCGTCGCTCGTCGTGTCCTCAGTTGCAGGCCGTTCATCGGGGAAGAAGCCCTCGGGGGCTTCCACCAGCGGGAACGCCGGCAGCAGCTCCGTGTGCTCGGTGGTCGTGCAGCCCCTGAACGGCCCCTCCTCGGAGAGCATCACGGCCAGATGGTAATCGGCGTGGTCCTTCCACCACACCGACATGCCCGTCTGCCCGTCCAAACGCAGGTGCTCCCACGCCCGCCACAGTGCTTCCAACCGCATCACGGCTTCGGCGTGCTTCCACCAGGACGCGCACCAGGTCGTTTGCGAGCCGTTCGGGGTCAGGTAGCGCCGATACGCCGGCACCAGCCATTCGCTTAACCACTGCTCGGTAGACCCATAAACAAGTACCGCCTCGGGCTCGTCGTCATCGTCCTCCTCGGCCGGTCCGGCCTCGAACGCTTCGCGGACGGCATCGGCGGTTCGTTCGCGGAGATCCCCGAGCCGTTCCGGCGTCATGGCCGTGGTGACGGTCTCTTTGGCGATCGCCGCGACCTGCTTCTTGACCACGGCACGCGTTGCCGCTCCGACGATCTGGCTCAGGTCGAGTCCGTCGAGCTCGAACGCTACAGCTCGCTCGAGTACCGCATCGATGCTGTCTGGTCCTGCTGTCTCGTCGCTCATGCGTCGTCCCTCCTGTTGGTGGTCGTATCGAGATCCAGCCACCGGCTCCGGGGCCGCTCAGCAGCCACCAGCGGCGCTGTGAGCGCCGTAGCGGCAACGCTGGGTGCGCTGCCGTCTGGCTCGTGCAACGCCAGCGACGCGAGGATCTCGTCCTTGTGTGGGCCGTTCTGCCACGGGACTGTGCGCGCGAGCGTTGAGCGAGCGCCGGCACGGAACACGACGACGCGGCCGATCGGCAGTTCCTGCAGGTCTGAGATCGTCATGATGTTCTCTTTCCCGCCCTCCTTGTTGAACGATCGCGTCGTGCCGCCCTTGCTGCGCGACTCCGAAACGGTGTCGAAGGTGTACTCACCGATGAGGTTCGCGACCTTCCGCAAGAATCCCTCCTCGCTGATACCGGACCCCACGACCTTGACTGTCGCGGCCGACCAGATCATGTCCATGCCCTCCGTTCCCCACAGGCCAACGCCCTGTGACCACGACTGCAGGAACGCCACCGGGATGATGCCCTTGGAGCCGTAGTGCGAGTACTTCTTCGGCAGATCCGGCCACGGGCACACGTTCGCGACCTCATCGAGCAGCATCAGCAGCGGCACCGGCAGACGCCGGCCCTTGCACTGCATCGCGTACTCTTCCGCCGCTGCGGCCACCGCTACCGTGAGCGCTGTGGTCAGCGCGGCCGCGGACCCCTCACCCTCCTTGGAGAGCACATAGAGCGTGTCGCTGCTACGCACGAAAGCGTGCACGTCGAAGTGTGGCCGGCGCTCGCCAGGGGCGGGGTTCACCCACTGGCGGATGCTCTGCAGCTTCAACGACTGCATCATGTTGGTGGCCGTACCGAACACGCCGGATTTCTGCCCCGCCTCCATGTTGAACTTCTCCTCCAACGAACCGGCATTCAGCGAGAAGATCCCGCCGTGGTGTGCGCGCAGGATCTCAAGCGGTTCGCTCGGCTTGCCGTGCTGCAGCCAGGCGTAGACGTCCACGATCTCTTTGCCGCCGATCGCGGCCGCGAGAATGAGATCCGCGATCAGATCCTCACCAGCTGGATCGAAATACGGGTCGCGCTTCGCGGACGGATCACGGCCGGCCGCAGAGAACAGGCTCGCGAGCGTGCGCGCTTTGGCGTCGTCCGTGACGTAGCTGAGCGGGTTCCACCACCAGGTGGGTGCGTCGCCGGAGATCTGCTGCGGGTCGAAGGACCACACCGTGCCGAGCTTGCTCCGGCTCTCGCGCGTCGCGTCGATCACGTCGGGCTTGTTCGAGGTGTTGAGCACCGCACCAGGTGCGTCGAGCACCGCCGGGATGACCTGAGTGGACGACTTGCCCTGTCGTGGTCCCCAGATCTGCAGCACGACGGATTCGAAGTCAGCGATCAACCGTCGCCCGCCGGCCACACTGACGCCCAGGAACACGCCGATGCTGCCCGTGATGCCGAAACGAGCAGCCGCCTTGCCGGCGGCTTGCTCGCTGAGCTGCTGAATGTCCGCCCCGCGCCCCATCAGCGCGGCCTTGTGGTCCACCCGCGACTTGGAGCCGCGCCCGCGGGAGCGCAGCAGCACCACGGCCACCACACCGCCCACCAGCAGCAGTACGAACGCCACGGCAGCGACCGTGGACGTCACCGACCAGGTGACCCGGTTCCCGATCAGCAGGAACGGGGCCGAGAGCGGATTCGCCGGGAGCTGCTGGCCGTCACGGCTGAGCAGCGAACCGCCGTAGATCCCGACGATGGGCACCGCCAGGGCGAGCACGATAGCCGCGAGCAGCGCGATCGGGCCGGCGGCACTGCCCGTCGCTTGCCGCTGCCTGCCCATCAGCTCGCCACTCGCTGCTCGGCCATGTCCCACCGAAGGTTCGTGTTCCCGAGGCGCTTTTCGATCGCGGTCATGCGCGTCCTGATCGGGATCCCCGGAGCGTTCCCGAGCTTCACCGGGTCTGTACGTTAAACGGTGTAACTCCGATGAAGGAGGAACCCTATGGAACCGCAGGTCGAAGAAGTGATGGTGCCCGCCCCTGAGTATGTCGAGGCGCTGGCTGCGCAGGGCCCGCTGGAGCCGCCCCTGGTGGTGTGGTGGCACGGCTGGTCGGTGACGCCCAGCGAGAGGGCGTCGCGATCGATGGTGAGGGCGGGCTGCTCGCGCAGCTGACCCGGCTGGTTGTCGAGTCAGCTCTTGAGGGTGAGCTGACGGCGCATCTCGGTTACGAAAAACATGAGCGCGTCGGCGACGACGGGCCCGGGAACGCCCGCAACGGCACACGAGCGAAGACGGTGCTGACAAAGGCTGGCCCGGTGGAGATCGACGTTCCCCGAGATCGGGCAGGGACGTTCGAGCCCGTGGTCGTGAAGAAGCGGCAGCGGCGCCTGGGCTCGATCGAGGACATCGTTTTGTCGCTCTCGGCGCGGGGGCTGACGCATGGGGACATTGCCGCGCACCTCGCCGACGTGTATGGGACCGAGGTGTCCAAGACGACGATTTCCACCATCACGGACAAGGTCCTCGACGGGATGGCGGAGTGGCAGGGGCGCCCGCTGGATACGGTATATCCGGTGGTGTTCATCGACGCGATTCACGTCAAGATCCGTGACGGGCAAGTCGCTAACCGTCCCATCTATGTGGTCCTCGCGGTCACGGCAGAGGGGAATCGGGACATTCTCGGTCTCTGGGCCGGCGATGGTGGGGAGGGGGCGAAGTACTGGCAGCATGTGCTGACCGAGATCAAGAACCGCGGTGTCCTTGACGTGTTGATGCTTGTCTGCGACGGTCTCACCGGTCTGCCCGACGCCGTCAACGCCGTCTGGCCCGAGACGTTGGTGCAGGCCTGCATCGTGCATTTGATGCAGAACAGTTTCAAGTACTCCGCCCGGCAGGACTGGGACAAGATCGCGAAAGCTTTGAAGCCCGTCTACCAGGCGTCGACCGTCGCGGAGGCGGAAGAGCGCTTCCTCGAGTTCGGGGAGGCTTGGGGGAAGAAATACCCCGCGATCATCCGGTTGTGGGAGAACGCGTGGGCGGAGTTCGTGCCCTTCCTTGGATTCGATCGAGAGATTCGCCGGATCGTCTGTACGACGAACGCGATCGAGTCCGTCAATGCCAGGATCCGAAAAGCGGTCAGGGCCAGGGGCCACTTCCCGAACGAGCAGTCGGCGTTGAAATGTGTCTACCTCGCGGTCATGGCCCTCGACCCAACGGGCAAAGGACGAGCCCGCTGGACCCAACGATGGAAGCAAGCATTGAACGCGTTCGACATCCGATTCAACGGCCGCCTCAGCGGCGCCAACCAGTAAAACAACAACCGAGATACACCGTTAATTTGACAGTCCCCGTGTCCACGATCCGGGGTCAAGGCCCAGCATCGTTGATGCGCTCATTGACATGCCCCCCTTCGGGGGTCATGCTGAGGCGTATCGCGTCATTTCTGGCGTGTGTGAGAGGTTGGAGTTGGTTATGGGTATCGAAGACGTCACCGCGAAAGCCAAGGAGTTTCTCGGCGACAACCGCGTCAAGGACGCGTTGAATAGCGAGCAAGCTGAACACACCGGCGACAAAGTGCTCGATGGTGTCGCGGATGTCGCGAACAAGGTCACCGGAGACAAAGCCGAGGAGCAAATCGGTTCTGCGCGTGATGCCGCGGACAAAGCGGTCGGCACTGAATAGCGAGCATCACCAGCAGGATGCCCGATCGATCCGTAGCTTCGGGCGCGGAGAATCGGCGCCGGCGTTGTGGGGCGTGCGGACATGCTCAAGGAGCGTCTTCGCACGCGCCACAACGGCGTAACTGCGTGCGATGCGGCAGCTGCTTTCTCGCATCGACGGGAATGGAGAGCGGGCAGGGTCCGGGTACTGACAGATGCGGAAATCGCGGCGATGCTGCGCCCGTTGCTGCACCTCACGGAGCAGCGGCGGTTCGCTGCGGAGATCACCGAAAAGTTCCAAACCACGTCAGACCTTGACGCGATTGTCGAACGAGATCAGGCAGAGATCCGGGTGGCAGAGCTGGATCTCGAGATCTGTGAGCGATCAGTGCATTGGACGAGATCGGTGCGTGGCACGCGGCGGGCATTATTCAACAGTCACTCGACCAAGCAGGGAGGTTTAACCGGTCGGTGCACCGGTGAGTTCTGCAAGTCTCTCATTCGGGGTGGCGCAGCGGCAGCGTTTCCGTGGCCGCGACGATCTCCAGGTGACGGTGGAGCTTGACACCCTGATCCCAGCTGATCACGGACAACGATCCAGCGTGGTTGATCGTCTGCAACGCGGAACAGGAAGCACTTCCCAGTGGCACGGTCAACGAGCGCCCCGATCGCACCGCGGTTGTTCTTGCCGATGATCAGATCGCCCTCAAGGTGACCGAGAACCATCCGGCCGTCCGCTTCGCCTGGGCTTTCACGGAACGACACCATGTTCTGAATTCTCCCCACGCGGCCGTTCTTCGGCCGGCGAGGTTGCGGATAGTCCGTCTTGTCCTGGTCACCGGCCAGTCGGGGCACAACACGGGACTCACCGGTGCATTGATCGGTTGAATCTTCCGTGCTCCGTGTCAAACACCTCAAGACGAAATCAATATTCGCTGATTCTCTGGGACAAGTTTCGTTATCCGGTGATCAGGGCTGAGTGAACGTGGTCTCTGGTGGGGGTTTCTCCGCGGCTTCGTATGCTGAAGCTTGCAGGCTATAGAGGTCATGGTAGAGGCCTCTAGCGGCGAAGAGCTCGCGGTGGGTTCCGTGTTCGGCGATACGACCGTTGTCGAGTACGTAGATTCGGTCGGCGAACTGGACACTCGCCATCCGGTGGGTGATGAGCACAACGGTGCGATTTTCGGCGTAATGACGAATCGCTTCAAAGACGGCATGTTCGGCTCTCGCGTCGAGAGCGGCTGTTGGTTCGTCGCAGATCAGGATGCGGGCGTCACGATAGAGCCCGCGCGCGATCGCGATCCGCTGCCACTGGCCGCCGGAGAGGTCGACGCCGCCGAGGAAGGAGGCGTCGAGCAGAGTCTCCGCCCCATCGGGGAGTTGATTGAGTACGCTGTCAGCCGATGACGCCTGCACAGCAGCCTCGAATCGTTCGGCTGCTGATGGTTCCCTGTCGTTGCCGAGAGTGATGTTTCGTCGCGCGCTGAACGGCCAGTGTGAGTAGTCCTGACTAATAACCGAGATGGTGTGACGCAGCTCTTCCAGGTCGATGCTCGTTGACGGAACCCCGCCGAAGGAGACTTCGCCGGTCGCTGGCTGGTAGAGGCCGGCCAGGAGTTTCGACAGTGTTGTCTTCCCTGAACCGTTCTCGCCGACAAGGGCAATCGCTTCTCCTTGACGAATTGTCACGCTGACATCGTGTAGAGCTAGCTTCTCTGAGCCAGGATAGCTGAACGATACATCCTTCACTTCAATGTGGTCGGCGTCTGCGGACGGCGGGACTCCTCCGGTGCGTTCCAGGCGACTACGAGCATCCTCCAGCAGTGCGATGTAGTCGTCATAGAACAGCGACTGTTCGTAGAACATGTTGGTTTGCCAGCCGATACCGCGGAGAGAGCCCAGAGCGGTACGGATGGCAAAGAACGCTGTTCCGGCGACTGCGAAGCTCATCACCCCTGTCATCAGCAGCACGGTGAGTACGACATAGACAACGGCAGCGCCAGCTCCTCCGACCGCTTCGCCAATACTGTTTGTCTTGGCCTGGTCGTTCGCCAGACGCAGCTGGGCGTCGCGAACCCATGTGGCGCTGACCCGAAATTGTCCCATCAGGAACGGACGCATTGTGTTTGCTCGCACTTCGGGCGCTGCCTGACGCGAGGTGAGGAGGTCGATGATCTTCTCCTTGCGACGCCCTGGCCCACCGGTGTGGAAATAGGTTCCATATGCCAAGCGAGACGCGCGCACTGAGGCGAGCCAGGTGGGGATCACGGCCAGCAGAAGCAGCGGAGCCAGGAGTGGATTCAGCACGAGAAGGACACCAGCGATCGTGACGAACTGGATCACGCTGCCCACAATGTCGAGAAGAGCAGACAGAAGACTCTCCGGAAGGCGAGGCGCACTTTCCTTGACCCGGTGTACAGCATCGTTAAACGCAGAATCGTCGAACGCGATGACCTCGACCCGACTCACCAGTTCGAGAATGCGCTCCTCAACCTGCTGATTCAGTCGCGCTCCGAGGCGTTGTCGTGCGAGTGACGCGCCCTGACGCATCGCCTCGCGAGCCACCAGAGCGACAACGATGATCGCGAGGGACGGCAGGGCTTGAGTCACTCGCTCCGGAGTCGGACCACTAGCGAACAGGTTCGCGAGGACATCGGTCGTCGCGAACAGCCCAACAGCGACCGCCAGCTCAGTGCCGAGCGTGAGCACGATCATGACGGCTGTCGCCCAGCGGGAGACTGACCAGCAATCGCGGAGGACGGCAGAGAAGATACGCGGGATCCGCAGCACCATCGTTCCGAAATTTGTTGTCGCTACCGTGTCATCGTGAGCGAACCAAGTGCCCTTAACCGCTGCGAGTTCGTCGAGATCATCTTCTGATTCATCATCGTGCGCAACCATGCCGGGATCATACCCTCTTGGAAGACTGTCGACGATGTGCTCAGCGCCGACATCACCAGACGGCCGGGTGAGTCGGCAACCCGGATCGAAGTGGCCCTCATCACAGTATTCAAGGATGGTCGCATATGTCGGCTTTGGGAAACGACCTGGATCAATAGAGGCCTCCGGGCCGCCCGAGGGCGCGGCCGTCATCGCCGGGATGGCCCGGGCTCTCTGACCTGCTTCGCGGATTTCGGACAGCGGATTCGATTGAATTCTTACGCTGCCGTGGCCGGCTGTTGGTAAGCGTAGTGGACGTCGTTGGGGAACTTGTAGCCGAGCGCGGAGTGGCGGCGGCGACTGTTGTAGAACCCTTCGATGTAACGGATCAGGTCGCGGCGAGCCTGGCTCTTGGTGGCGTAGACGGTGCGGTGCACGCGCTCGTTCTTCAAGGCGGAGAAGAAGCTTTCCGCCATTGAGTTGTCCCAACACACCCCTGTCCTGCCCATCGAGGAGCGCATGCCGAGGCGGCCGATCAGGGCCCGGTAGTCGCTCGAGGTGTAGACGCTTCCGCGATCGCTGTGAAAGATCGCGCCCTGCTCGATCACGACCGTGGCTGCGGCATGCCGGAGGGCGTCTTCGACGAGCTCGGTCCGCATGTGATCGGCGATCTGCCACCCGACGACCTTCTTCGAGTAGCAGTCGATCACCGTGGCGAGGTAGACGAATCCCTGCCAGGTGTGAACGTAGGTGATATCGCCGACGAAGCGCACCCCTGGCCGGTCGGCGGTGAAGTCCCGCTCCACCAGATCAGGCATGCCCGCAGCAGCCTCGGCATCCGCGTCTGTGGTGACCCGGAACGGACGCGGCTGACACGCCACCAGGCCCTGATCGAGCATGATCTTGCGCACTGGGCTGCCACGGTGATCTCGGACAGCGGGCCCTCCTAAAGTGAGGGATCTACTGGAATGAGATCCGCAGTGAACGCATCACGCAGAAGGTTCAGCCAGGAGTTTCGGCGACACCAATGCCGTCACGGTGTTACATCTGATCGGAAACCTGGCAGCGGCCTTCACCGCAGTCACCGCCCTGTCCTGGGTCATTTCAGCTGTGGTGGCGTGGTGGATGATCGGACCAGGCAGGTGGGACCGGTTCCGACCATTGGTTCGGCGGCGGCAACGCATAGCCGAGTTCGACAGCGCGGTAGCGACCGCCCAAGCTCACCGTCTACACCTGGTGCGCGTCATCCACTCCTACCAGGTCCACCGCCAAGGAACGAAGTGTGGTCAAGCCCCGTGGAGTGGTGTAGCCGTGTGTCCTTCGATTCGTTGGGTTAGGCGCTGAGGGCGAGTTCTGGTTCGGGCACCTCGGTTCCGGTGTCGGGGACGATGGTGAGGCGGCTCTTGGCGAGGATGTCGAGTCCGAGGTAGCGGCGTCCCTCGGCCCATTCATCGGTCTGTTCGGCAAGGACGGCGCCGACGAGCCGGGTGATCGCGTCGCGATTGGGGAAGATGCCGACGGAGTCGGTGCGGCGACGGATTTCACGATTCAGGCGCTCGTTCGGGTTGTTCGACCAGATCTGCTGCCAGAGCCCCTCGGGGAACCCGGTGAACGCGAGGATGTCGGCGCGGGCAGCGTCGAGGTGTTCGTGAGCTGCGGGCAGTTTCCCGTCGACGTAGTCCAACAGCCGGTCGAACTGGGCGTGGACGGCGTCGGCGTCGGGCTGGTCGTAAACGGAGTGCAGCATAGCCTTGACCGCGGGCCAGAGACTCTTCGGGGTCACCGACATCAGGTTCGCGGCGTAGTGGGTGCGGCAGCGTTGCCAGGCCGCGCCGGGGAAGTTCGCGGCGATCGCCTCGACCAGACCGCGGTGCGCGTCGGAAGTGACCAGACGAACCCCGGTCAGACCGCGGGCGACGAGGTCGGCGAAGAACGTGTTCCACGCCGCCCCGGTCTCCGACGTGGCCACCCGCAGGCCCAGGACCTCGCGGCGCCCATCGGCGTTGACCCCGGTCGCGACGAGAACAACGGCGTTGATGACGCGTCCGCCTTCGCGGACTTTCATGGTGAGAGCGTCGGCGGCGACGAACGTGAATGGGCCGGCATCACCGAGCGGGCGGTGTCGGAATTGGTCAACGTGCTCGTCGAGGTCCGCAGCCATCCGGGACACTTGCGACTTCGACAACGAGTGAATCCCGAGGGTCTTCACGAGTTTGTCCATGCGGCGTGTGGAGACGCCGGCGAGGTAGCAGTCCGCGACGACGGTGATCAGGGCGGTCTCGGCGCGTTTGCGGCGCTCGAGGAGCCACTCCGGGAAGTAGGTGCCAGAGCGCAGCTTCGGGATCGCGACATCGATGGTCCCGGCGCGGGTATCGAGGTCGCGGTGCCGGTAGCCGTTGCGTTGGACGGTGCGACCCGGGGTGGGTTGGCCCCACTCGGCGCCGATCACCGCGTCAGCGTCGGCAGAGAGGAGCGCGTTGATCATGGTTTGCAGCAGCGACCGCATCAGATCGGGAGACGCGTCGGTCAGGGCTTCGCCAAGAAGGTGTGCAGGGTCGACAATATGTGGAGCGGTCATCGTGATGATGCCTTTCGAGTGGAGGTTAGAGACTTCTCGAAGGAGTCACACGGTGACCGCGCTCACGTCCAAGACCGAGCCGGCCACCGCAGGCTACACCACCTTATGGGGCACTACTTCCTACACCGATGCCGGACGGCGGGAGATGCCGCTCGGCTCTCTTCGACGTCTTGCGTACCGCACGTCGCTATGCTCGGGCGTATGGGGGAACAGTCGAAGCTTGTCGTGGCGATTACTTCTGGCGACCGCACGACTACCCACCGTGTCGATGAACTCACGATTGCGTTGCCGAACGGTGAGCTCTTTTCGTTGGGATTGTCTGCTCGTACCTGGTCCGAGCTGGTTGCTCTAGCGCCAGCTCGCGAGGATGACCCGGCAGGTCATCCCGTCTTCGTCGTGCGGCCGGGGGCCTCGAATCAGCTGAGTCTTTCCATCGAACGGGTTCCGGGCATCGACGAGCAGTGACTCACAGCCGACGGTGAGCTGGACGGGTTATTCGACACGGGGAGAGTCCCAGTCGGTCACAGTCATACGAATCAGCTCAAGGTTGTGGTCCATGTCCGGATCGACATTCAGGTTTCGTTGGACAATGCGGGCAGTCAGGTCGAAGGGCGCCGACCTGTATTTTTGTATCGAGTTCGAGGTTGTTTACGACATACAGCGTTGTTCCGGTGTCCATGGGCTCGGCGAAAAGCCGACCGAGTGCGAGTCCGGTCTCATCGTTCGCGGACTGTGGACCGAATCCCTCACCATCAAGCCGCAGCCCTACGTCCCGCGCAGTGGTCTTGCCGAAGCTTGAAATCAGCCGATCGAAGGCTGGCGCAGGACCGGGGCTTGGTACGACGTCTAAACCGATATAGGGCCGCGTTTGGTCTTTGCTGTTCCGGGCTTCACCCCGCGCTCTCTCGCGGATCTGCCGTGAGGTGAGCCGCACTTGGAGATAAGTCAGGGCTACCGCCACGACGACGATCACACCGTGTGCCGCGGCGATCGCTCCAATCCAGGCTGGAGGTGCGTTCGAGGGCAGGGCCGGTCAACTGTGTACGCACCTGCCGACACGGTACGCACGGTCGCGGCAGACGGCGGCAGGTGCGGGATTGATTATCAGAACACCCGGATACTGGCTGCGCAGCTGTGAGCGAGCTCATTTTTGTTGTGGCCATTCCTGGTGAGACGTTTGGGGTTTGGGGCTAGCCGGAGTGGCGGTGGCGGACCGAGAATGGGCGGAGGGCCCAGATGGGGTCGGTGAAGGGGGATCAACGCATGGCACTCGAAGATGTCACGAAGAAGGCTCAGGAGTTCCTGAAGGACAATAAGGTCAAGGACGCGCTGAAGAGCGAGCAGGCCGAGGACATCAGTGACAAGCTGCTTGGCGGTGTCGCCGATGCGGCCAAGAAAGTCACCGGTGGAAAGTTCGACGAGCAGATCGACGGCGCTCGTGATGCGGCCGACAAGGCGGTCGGCTCGGAGTAGTTTCAGGCGTCAGTACTAGGGGATTGGTCGGTTCGGTGTTCACCGGGCCGGCCAATCGTGTGCCGGGTAACGGCAAGTGTGGCGCGGCCACGACCTCCAAGCGGAGCGGGGTGCGTTCCGGCCTCGAGGCGCTGCAGTCATGACGAAGGGCGAAGCTGTCGGCGATCTGTCGTCGTTTAGTTCAGCGCTCGGAGATGTCGGCCGCGTGGGGTTCGCCGGGCAGCGCATAGTTGTTGCTGGGTCGCTGCCGTTCGCCGCTCCTAGTAAAACAATCCTGTTCCTCCGGAGCAGGGTTTTCGTCGGGTCGTATACCCGAACGGCGTCATCTTGGTACACGCGTGTGCGCACACGCGGACCCGGATGCAGGGTGCGTTGAACGGCGTCGGCAGATGGTCTGCGAGCGTCGCGTGTTGAAGAGGACTGGGACATGAGTAAGAAGAGAAAACGATCAGGCGGGAACCCCGCTCATCGAGCGCACCGAGAGGGTACCTTGCTCGGCAAAGCGATCCTTCAGTGGAGTGAACGCATTCTGTCGGCAGGCGACGACGACCAAGCAACTCTTGCGGCAGCCCTTATCGGGTGGGTGGGGTCTGGGGACCCCGGCCGCCTCGGCCTCAATCAGTGCGTCAGCGCGTGCTACCAGTTACAAATGGTCCTCGAAGCCGTTGGCGTGGAGAGCCGAATGGTTCCCGTGTCGTTGACGGTCCTCGACAAGGTATCTCAGCGTGAGCTTGCCGTGGTCGGGTCCGACACGCCGTCCTGGTCAGATGGGGTTTCGCGATGGAGTGGGCACGCCGTGCTCTATCTGCCGAGGCAGGGGCGTGTGTTGGATCCGACGATCGGACAGGCATTCCCGACGGCCACGCTGGATGAACGTATGCCCTTGATCGGCCGCGTCAGCGCTGTACTTCACGGAACATCCGAACAGGCCACCCAAACGGGAACCGTTTGGGCCGTCGCGCGGCATACTCACATCGCGTCGTACCGGGTTCTGGATCCCGCCTATGACCCCATGATGAATCCCGATGTGGTCAACGGCCTTCGTAGCGCGACTTCGCGACTTCGCAAACTGCTGCCTCAAATGGTTCAGCTGATCGACGACATGATACAAAGCAGGAAGAATCTCACGGCCGACACTTCTAAGCATTGAGTCGGCCAAGCATTTCTGATCGGCATGTCGAACGGAGGCGGCACGCCGGCACTCGCCGCTGTCGAAAGGGGCCGTGATGTGGGGAGCGCCGCCTCTCGACGGGACGGGCAAGGGCAGCCGGCCGTTCCCGCGTTCGGAGCGGGAGCTGGCCCAGGGTCGACCGATGGGGAGTAGCTATCGCTGGGTGTGCATGTGTGGGGACTGGCGATAGTGCGCACGATGCTCGTGTCTGAGGCCATTCGTGTACGCGTGATGGGGAGGGGTTGGCGGCATATCGGGGGATGTGCTGCCCATCCGCAGCTCGCCGGCCCTCAACCCGACTCGTCGAGCAGCCCGCCGAACCGCCGCAACGAGGAGCGGTGCGGCGGGTGACGTGTATCGGCCTCGTTCGAGCCAGCCGTCAGCGACGTGCCGACGTCCCCAGTCGGTCCGCCCTCAGGGTGGCGCCTACGATCGCATGTGGACAGCTGTCTCATTCCAGGCTGCCGCGCCGGTCGAAGCTCCCGGGTCGAGGGGCCGTACAGCGTAGCTCTGTCGTCTTCTGGATTGGCCGAAGCCCCTCAATCTCCAGAGCTGAAACAACCTGACTCAAATTGGAGGATCTGGTACCATAGGCCCTTTGGGGTGCATGCTCGCCAGTCCCGGTAGGAGCTTGGCTTGATACGAGCTGTCTTGCCCTTGGTTTGATGGAGACTCTGATCGTCCTGAAAGGATGAGGAGTATGCCAGCTTTGAGGAAGTACCCGGCGGAATTGAGAGAGCGTGCAGTGCGCCTTGTGTTCGAGGCGCGTGATGCGGATGGGGGCCGCCGTGGTGTGTGTACCAGGATCGGCCGGCAGCTTGGTGTCCCGTCGGACACGTTGCGTGGCTGGGTCCAGCGCGCCGAGGTCGATGGGGGTCTGCGTTCGGGGACGTCCACTGATACTGCGGTTCGCCTGGTCGAGGTGGAGCGTGAGGTGAGGGAGTTGCGGCGGGCGAACGCGATTTTGCGGAGCGCGTCGGCTTTCTTCGCGGCGGAGCTCGACCGCCCACACAGCAGATGATCGCCTACATCGATGAACACAAGGAAGAGTTCGGGGTCGAGCCGATCTGCAGGGAACTGCCGATTGCCCCGCAGACGTACTATGCCGCGCGGTCTCGGCCGCCCTCGCAGCGGTCCGTCAGTGACGAGGACACCGTGGTGAAGGTCCGTGCCGTGCACCAAGCGAACTATGGCGTCTATGGCGTCCGGAAGGTCCATGCGCAGCTGCGTCGCGACGGCCACCGGGTGGCCAGGTGCACGATCGAGCGGCTCATGCGTCGGGAGGGTCTCCGCGGGATCTCGCGGGCCAAGGGGCCACGCACGACGATCCCTGGGCCATTCACGGATCGTCCGGGGGACCTCGTTGACCGACGGTTCACCGCACCGGCACCGGACTGCCTCTGGGTTGCGGACATCACCTACATTCGGACGTTCTCCGGCTGGGTGTATGCCGCGTTCGTATTGGACGTGTTCTCCCGCCGGATCGTGGGCTGGCAGCTCTCCACAACCATGCACACCGAGCTTGCCCTCGATGCTCTCGAGATGGGCATCTGGACGCGGCAGCGTGCCGGCCGGGACCTGTCACAACTTGTCCACCACTCGGATCGCGGAGTCCAATATCGTGCCGTGCGCTACACCGACCGCCTCGCTGAGGCAGAAGCAGTCGCCTCGGTTGGGTCCAAGGGCGACAGCTACGACAACGCGATGGCCGAGGCGCTGAACTCTCTATTCAAGGCCGAACTGATCCGCAACCTCGGCCCGTGGAAGGGGATCGACGAGCTCGAGATCGCGGTCGCGGAATACATCGACTGGTACAACCACCGCCGACTCCACGGCGAGATCGGACACATCCCACCCGTCGAAGCCGAGAACAACTTCTACACGCAACTGCCCACCATCACCGTGATGGAACGGGTCTAACCGAGCCTCTACCAAACCCGGGGCTTGACAAGCACACACCAAACCCGCCTTCCGTGAGGACCATTTCATGCCCGCGATTCTTTTCTCGCCTCAGCGCAGCTGGAGAGGCTTCCGCGGCTTTGTTGCTGGCGCGAGCATCGTGCTGGCCTCTCTCGGCGGTGGCGCTGCGGTCGCTGCGACTCCCGCTTTCCCGCCAGCCGCTTCGATGGCTGCGGGGACTCCTGGAGGCGGCATCGTCGACGCACCGGAAGCGATGGGGGAGTTCATCGGATCCGCTGCCGGGGACACGACACTGACTATCGATACACCTGAGGAGCTATACGGCGAAGTTGTCGCTGGACACTGGCAGTCGTTCGCCCTCGATCTGTCCGGGCGCGTGTTCGGGTGGGGCAGTGGGCGTGTCATGGGAGCTGAGACGGGGGTGCCTCTTGGTGAGCAAGGGCACCCAGGGCAGGTTCCGCTTCCCACGACCTCTCCAGTGCGCCGGCTCACCTCAGATGTGGGGACGACGTTCGCTATCACCGAAAGCGGTGAGTTGTTTCGGCTAGGAAACGACCCCGCTGGCGGTCCTCCTTCGGAGACATTCCAACAGGTCCCCTTTCCTCCTGGGGTCGTGGTCATCCATGTTGAGGCGAGTTCCCGGTCAGCCTTTGCTGTTTCCGCTGATGGGGATCTCTACGCGTGGGGAAGTCGGAGTCTTGGGTTGGGGGGCTTTGGGGACGTGGCTTCCCTCCCAGCTCGTATTCCGTTGCCGGACCACGTGGACTTCCGTGAAGTCGCTTCGACGGACAATACGAACGCCGCGCTGACTGCGGATGGCGACCTCTACATGTGGGGACTCGGCCAAGCTTTCCCGGTGCCAACGAGAGTCGACATCGCTGAACCGCTCACCGCGATTAGTGCCAATTTGTTTCGGGGCGTCGCACTCGGGAAGAGTGGAAATATCTATCCCATGACGGGCCTTGGGGCGCCGTCGACCGGCCTTGGAGAAGCGATCTCCGTGCCGACGCTTGGGGCCGTGACTCAAGTGAGTGCTGGTGGGGTCCACGTCCTTGCGCTTGATAGCGATGGGCAGGTGTGGGCATGGGGCGGTAACGAGCACGGCGTGCTCGGCGATGGCACCACATCACCCGCGGACAACCCACAGCCCGTGCACATTCCCACTGATGAGTTGATAACTCAGATCGACGCGGGATATCAACATAATATCGTCCTCGACGAGCAAGGCAACGCGTTTACGTGGGGTGCGAACCAATCTCTCGAATCGGGCAGTATCTCTGAACCCATCGTGAGTGCTGCACGGTCCGTGGAGAGTCCGTATCGTGTTGCCGAAGTTTCGTTCGACGGAATCGCTGCGACGAATCTCCAGCCACTCAGTAGCCGCCAGACCTTGGTGACCCCGCCCCCACACGGGCCTGGATTCGTTGATATTGTCCTCGTGCTCGACACGTTCAATACGCACGTAGTGAACCCAATCCTCATGCCGCAACGGTACGAATACGTTGCCCCCATCGAGTTACGTGATGCTGTCCTCCACCCAACCTATGGTGCTTCATGGTCGGTCGCACTAACAGATTCTGTGTTGCATCAGTCCACTCGCTTTCGGGTCGTTGATGGCGAGCTGCCTCCTGGCCTCGAACTCAGCCCCACTGGCGTGCTTTCCGGGAACGCCGAGCAGGAGATGACATCCGAGGTTTCAGTTGAAGCAACCAACGTCATCGGAACCTCATCAGCCACACTCAAGCTGATCGTCACAGCCCCCGCAACTCCTGGCCCATCAACACTTCCCACAGTCAAGCCGGAGGGTTCAGCCAACGAACTCGCCTCGACCGGCTTCGACCCATCCGTATATCTTGTCGGCGCTCTCACGCTCGTGATGCTGGGTGGGGTGCTCTCACGTCAACGTAAGCGCGATCATTCAACTCACACCATGAATGCTCGGTGAGCGGCAGCGTCTCCTGCTGTGTTGCCACCTGCGCCTCCGCGTCAGTGATTACCCACGAGGACGGGGCGTGTCCAGCTGAAGCTTGCAGCTGGCACGGCGCACCGACCATCAGGGTCAGCCGACCCGCTGCACCTCACCACGACCCGACGGTCCTTCGCTGACTTTCTGAACAGCAGAACGCCGCTCCTTTGTGTGAGCGTTACGTCAAAGTATGAGGTTGCTCGCGGGGAGTCATGCGGCCGCGCCGGATGGCGATGAGGGTCATTGCAGCGCCGGTGGCGAAGGTCAGAGCGAGGACCACAAGAGACCATTCGCCGCCCATGGCGGCGCCTGTGAGGAAGCCGGGCCCGTCTAACTTGCCCTGATCAGTGCCCCCCGGTCTCGTTGCCGGACACATTCAGCCCGAAGATCGCACTCTGCGTCGTGTTGAAGGTGCGATCGGTAGCTAGACGTGTTCTGGGAACTCAACTGGGTAAGTACTCCCTACCAGTCCTCGTGGCCAACCTAACAAGCGGCCGCGAGGAGCAACGCTGAACCGAGGCATCGCTGCTGGCGTCCATGCCGATAATCCTCTGAAGTTGACAATGTGTTTTTCGAGCTAGTTGGGGAGCGGGGGGGTCTATTGTCTTGTCGTTCGGGGTGCCGGTTCGAGACGCCGCCCGAAGAGACTGAGGGTGGGCCGCAGTGCGTCCGCCCTCTGATGCACCTAACAAACCCATGGGAACGGAGAACAAGAATGAAGATGCGCAGTAGTGCCCCATAAGGTGGTGTAGCCTGCGGTGGCCGGCTCGGTCTTGGACGTGAGCGCGGTCACCGTGTGACTCCTTCGAGAAGTCTCTAACCTCCACTCGAAAGGCATCATCACGATGACCGCTCCACATATTGTCGACCCTGCACACCTTCTTGGCGAAGCCCTGACCGACGCGTCTCCCGATCTGATGCGGTCGCTGCTGCAAACCATGATCAACGCGCTCCTCTCTGCCGACGCTGACGCGGTGATCGGCGCCGAGTGGGGCCAACCCACCCCGGGTCGCACCGTCCAACGCAACGGCTACCGGCACCGCGACCTCGATACCCGCGCCGGGACCATCGATGTCGCGATCCCGAAGCTGCGCTCTGGCACCTACTTCCCGGAGTGGCTCCTCGAGCGCCGCAAACGCGCCGAGACCGCCCTGATCACCGTCGTCGCGGACTGCTACCTCGCCGGCGTCTCCACACGCCGCATGGACAAACTCGTGAAGACCCTCGGGATTCACTCGTTGTCGAAGTCGCAAGTGTCCCGGATGGCTGCGGACCTCGACGAGCACGTTGACCAATTCCGACACCGCCCGCTCGGTGATGCCGGCCCATTCACGTTCGTCGCCGCCGACGCTCTCACCATGAAAGTCCGCGAAGGCGGACGCGTCATCAACGCCGTTGTTCTCGTCGCGACCGGGGTCAACGCCGATGGGCGCCGCGAGGTCCTGGGCCTGCGGGTGGCCACGTCGGAGACCGGGGCGGCGTGGAACACGTTCTTCGCCGACCTCGTCGCCCGCGGTCTGACCGGGGTTCGTCTGGTCACTTCCGACGCGCACCGCGGTCTGGTCGAGGCGATCGCCGCGAACTTCCCCGGCGCGGCCTGGCAACGCTGCCGCACCCACTACGCCGCGAACCTGATGTCGGTGACCCCGAAGAGTCTCTGGCCCGCGGTCAAGGCTATGCTGCACTCCGTTTACGACCAGCCCGACGCCGACGCCGTCCACGCCCAGTTCGACCGGCTGTTGGACTACGTCGACGGGAAACTGCCCGCAGCTCACGAACACCTCGACGCTGCCCGCGCCGACATCCTCGCGTTCACCGGGTTCCCCGAGGGGCTCTGGCAGCAGATCTGGTCGAACAACCCGAACGAGCGCCTGAATCGTGAAATCCGTCGCCGCACCGACTCCGTCGGCATCTTCCCCAATCGCGACGCGATCACCCGGCTCGTCGGCGCCGTCCTTGCCGAACAGACCGATGAATGGGCCGAGGGACGCCGCTACCTCGGACTCGACATCCTCGCCAAGAGCCGCCTCACCATCGTCCCCGACACCGGAACCGAGGTGCCCGAACCAGAACTCGCCCTCAGCGCCTAACCCAACGAATCGAAGGACACACGGCTACACCACTCCACGGGGCTTGACCTCCAATGGCAGAAGGACACGGTGATCAACCGTGTAGCCGTGAATCATGACGATGGGCAATCCATCGCCGTGGATGGTGTGCGAGATGCTGTCGATACTCATCCCGCCACCGTAGAACGTTCACGCTAACGTCAATGTCAAATGACGGCGGACGGAGGCTCAGGCGAGTGCTCTGACCTCATCGAGATATTCAGTAATCGCGGCGCGGTTTCGGGAAAGGAACTCGATGCGTTCGTCCATCCGGTCGCGCTCGTGCTCGAGTGTGGCAAGCATCTCTGGAGTGGCGTCGGTGAAGTGGATCGTGCGGGGTTTGTCGAGGCACGGCAGTATCTGCCGGATGATCCGGGTCGGCAAACCGGTGTCGAGCAGCCCGCGAATCTGAATAACGCGGTCCACGAGGTAATCGTCGTACTCCCGGTATCCGTTCGGCCTCCGCCGGGGTACGACCAGTTGCTCGTCTTCGTAGTACCGCAGCGCTCGCGTCGACGCGCCCGTAAGCCGGGCAAGTTCGCCTATCTTCATGTACTTCTCATCCTTCTTGCGTCCTCGGCTTGACCTTAACGCTAACGTCAATCTTCGACGATATAGGTATGACGCAACCACAACAGACTTCGCCGGGTGTGGCCCGACCTGATCGCCTACCTCTGGCCGGCCTCGTGGCGTTAGGGACCGCAGGGTTTGTCACGATCATGACCGAGGCGCTGCCGGCCGGAATATTGCCGGCGATGAGTAGCGACCTCGGCGTCACTGAAGCTGCGGCCGGGCAAACCGTGACGGTGTATGCAATCGGCTCCGCCCTCGCCGCCATTCCGCTGACCGCCGCGACGATTGGCTGGCCCCGCCGGCGCCTCCTGTTGATGGCCATCGCAGGATTCGCCGTCGCAAACACGATTACCGCCGTATCTGACAATTACGTCCTAACGATGGCTTCGCGATTCCTGGCGGGGGTGGTTGCTGGGCTCCTGTGGGCATTACTTGCGGGATATGCACGCCGCATGGTCACACCCCAACAGCGCGGCAAGGCGATGGCGATCGCGATGGCCGGCACCCCGGTCGCGCTCTCGGTCGGCGTTCCCGCGGGTACTCTCCTATCGGGCCTCATTGGCTGGCGATTCGCGTTCGGGATTATGACGCTGCTCGCTTTGATCCTGATCGGTTGGGTGCTGGCCAGCGTTCCCAGCTTCCCGGGCCAAGCCAAAGGCGCCCGTCTGCCACTTCGCCGAACCCTCGCCATCCCGGGGATAGCCGCCGTGCTGTATGTCACGCTTGCCTTCGTGCTGGCGCACAACGTTATGTATACCTACATAGCGCCGTACCTTGCCCCATTCGGCCTCGCTGACCATGTCGAGATTGTCTTGCTCGTCTTTGGCACCACATCGCTACTGAGTATCTGGATCACCGGTGTGCTCATCGACCGTCACCTGCGTCCACTGATGATTGCAAGCTGCACCTTGTTTGCTGGCGCCGCACTCACTCTGGGTCTATTCGCGGATGTCCCGTGGTTGGTGCTCGTCAGCGTTGGAATTTGGGGGCTCGCGTTCGGCGGTGCAGCGACTCTGCTTCAGACCGCGTCTGCCGAGACAGCGGGAGACGCCGGTGACGTAGCGCAATCGCTCGTCGTGACGTGCTGGAACATTGGCATCGCGGGCGGCGCAGTCGCTGGGGGCCTTCTGCTCACCGCAATTGGCCCGACCGGCCTACCCTGGGCGGCACTTGCACTCCTCGTCCCAGCCCTCATCGTGACAATAGTTGCCAACCGTTACGGCTTTCCCAAAAACGGGATCTAGAACGACGGGGACATCACCGCAGAAAACGCGCCCTGCGACTGCCTGTTAGACGATTTTCCATCCGCAAAGCCAGACGTCAATCATTGCTGCCCCGCCTCGGAAAACTAAAGCTTTACGACACGCGAAGTCTCTCTGGAGGGGCATGGAAAAGTGGCGGCTTTCCGGGACGCTGGTTGTCTTGAAAACATGTCATACCGCAAAGTGTCTTTGTTCCAACGCTTCTAGCAGTTTCCAAGGCAGAGTGGACCCGTGAGACATCTCGGATACACACGGGTCAGCACCAGAAGCCAAGACGCGAAGTTGCAGGTCGACGCCCTGATCAAATCCGGCCTGCAAGAGCGAGACACTTTCGCTGACGTCACCTCGGGCAGCCGAACCGCGATCTCCCGCCCCGGCATGAAGAAGGGGCTCGAGTACGCCCAGCCCGGCGACACCGTCGTCGTCTGGCGAGTCGATCGACTCGGCCGGTCCCTCATCGATGTGCTGAACACGGTGAAGCTGCTCCGAGAGCAGGACATACAGGTGAAGAGCATCTCGGATGGCATCGACCCGTCGACGACCTCGGGCCGGCTGATGCTGAACATGCTCGCCACCTTGGCCGAGTACGAACGCGAACTGATTACAGAACGGGTAAACGCGGGGATCACAGCCGCTCGAAAGGGTGGCACCAGGTTCGGTCGGCCCCTGTCGGATCCCGTCGTCCTCGCCGACAAACTCAAGCTCGTCACGGAAGCGCGCGCGAAGGGCCGCACTGCAGAGGATGCGGCAAAGCTCGTCGGATGGAGCCGGGCCACCCTGTATCGGCATCAGCAGGCCCTCGCGGCACGCGAGAGCACCACCGTGTAGGTGACTCGTGGATGCGGCGGGGCGGTGGCGTGTTCTTCGGCTGCATGTCGAAGACCAGATCCCACTCGCGGTCCTCGCCCGTGGGACGGGGATCTCCGCTCGGACTTTGCAGCGTTGGAACCATGTCTACCGCGCAGGCGGCATCGCAGCCCTCGACCCTCATGCGCGCATAGACAAAGGTGTCCGCCGAACTTCGGTCGAGACGGTCGCGTTCATCGAACAGCTGGCGCTCCACAACCCCGACCAGTCTTTTCCTGGAGCCGGAAATCGGGGTGGTGGGGAGCGGTGGTCGACCCGCTATCGGACAACCGCACTTTGTCCCCGGTCCGTACAATCAGGAGGATGTCGAAGATTGCTGGGAGTCGTTGGGTCATTACGGGTGCGGCCGGAAACATCGGGCGAGAGCTACGCTCTGCTCTAGCTGATCGGCAGGTGGACCTCGTCTCGATGGATATCCGCTCGACACCTCCGATCGGCTTGCAGGACACTGTCGTCATCGCGGATCTTGCTGAGCTGGAGTCGCTCGTGGAACTGTTCGCGGGGGCGGATGGTGTGATCCACCTCGGGGGGATTGCTGACGAGGCGGACTTCCACGACCTGGCTCAGGTGAACATCATCGGCACCTACCACGTCCTCGAGGCAGCACGGCGGGCCAAGGTGCCGCGGGTGGTCTACGCCAGCAGCAACCGGCTGACGGGTATGTACTCCGCCAGCGAGCACGTCTCGCCCGACATGCCTCCCCGGCCCGACGGGTTCTACGGCGTGTCCAAGGTCGCGGGAGAGGCACTGTGCCGCCTCTACGCGGACAAGTTCGGGCTCAGCACCATCTCCCTCCGCATCGGCAGCTACGAACAGCAAGCGGAGTCGCCACGTGAACAGCGGACGTGGCTGAGCCCAGCCGACGCAGTGCGGGCCTTTCTCGCCGCAATGACGACGTCGGCAGACACAGCCGTGTTCTACGCCGTGTCCGCAAACACTGATCGGTGGTGGGATCTCGACGCGGGAATCGCGGTGGGCTTCGTCCCCGAAGACGATGCCACCGCAGGAAACCCCGCAGAACACGTCGACGCAGACACGCCGCAAGGCGGGACGTACGCGGCCACCGGCTACTCGACAGCTCAGATGCGCCGGTAACCCATCGGCTTTCGTGGGCTCGCAACAGACTCAACGGCTCGAGACAACTCCGCCCGCTTCACCTGGTCGACCCCGAGAAATAGCACCCTGGCAGTACATCTAGCGGTACCACTCCTCGTCGGTGCGAGCGAGTCGAGAGGGGTGAACTTCGGCGCCGAGCCCGTAGAAGCGTTGGAAATTCATGATGAGCGGCCGCCACCGGTCTGGGTCGATCCGGTTCTTCGTTCCTTTTAGTCGAATCGTCTCGTGAACATGCACTCTGGTGATCTTGGCTTCGAATATGAATGTGTCGCCGTCGTTGGGGTCGTCCTTGACGAGGGGACGTGAGTGCACGATGCGGGCTTCGAGGTTGACGGGGCACTCGTCGATGCGTTCAGCTCGAACGGTGTCACTGGGACGGGAGTGGAGCCCCGCGAGGCCGATCTTGTCGAATTCATGCCGATAACCGACTTGCTCCTTGTTTGGGGGGGACCGGCGACCGACCGGTGGTGAGGGCGAGTGTGTCGACGGCGGTGACCAGATCGACTGTGGGGAGATTGATGACGCACTCACCCGTGTCGAGAAGATTCTGTGCGGTCAGAGATCGGGCTCCCATTCCAAGGAGTGCTGTTTGTCCCAGCCAGAAAATGGACGACATGGGCGCTGTGTTGGATTTACCTGTGTGGTCGATGCTGCTGAGTAGAGCTACGGGTGTGCCGAAATACAGAATGGCCGGATCGATGATGGTGTGGTTCGACAAAGTACGCTTTCTATGACCAGCTCGCGATTGCGGGCTAAAAGAAAGTATCAGCGACCCGAAGGCAAAATGCTGGCGGAAATACGACACGGCATTCATGCCCGCTCATACATCGCCATCTGGGCACGCTGACCGCCAATAAGCGATCACAGAACGCCGCCACATAGCGATCAACTCCACACGGCTACTGCAGGAGTTGTGGACGGAGTACCGCTCCTGGGTTTCGATCCGGCTCCGGTCCACACCTCCTGCTTCCGGGCCACAGACCGGCTGAACAGGCTGGTTCCGGGGCTGGATCCCGGCTACTGCACGAGTTGTGGACGGGGAGCGGGCGAACCGCGGGCGCGGGCTACGCGTTGCCGAGCGAGGTGTCGAGGAACGTGAGCGTCTTCGCCCAGGCGTCGAGGGCTGCGTCCTCGCGATAGGTGATCGTGTTGGTGTCGTTGAAGAAGGCGTGGCCGGCTTCGGGATACACGGTCGCCGTGAACTCGACACGGGCGTCCTCCAGTGCGGCCGTCACCTCGGGAAGCGTCTTCATGAGGCCCTCGTCCTGGTCGCCGTAGAAGGCGAGCACCGGGCACGCGATGGAGCCGGCGGACTCGAGTTCCGGCGGGGCGCCGTAGAACGGGACGGCTGCACGGATGCGGCGGTCGGCACCCGCCAGCGCGAAGCTGTACGTGCCGCCGAAGCAGAAGCCCACGACCGCGATCCGGCCGTCGATGCCGTCCTCATCGAACAGCCGGTCGACGGCCTTCGTGAGCGACGCGACGGCCTCCTCCGCGAACTCGGGCGACTTGGTGGTCGACAGCTTCTCGCGGAGCTTCGGTTGCGCGGCGGTCCTCGTGGCCTCGTCACTGTTGAAGACGAGCTGCTGGAGCTCCTCGCCGACCTCGGGGGTGACGCCTGCTCCGCTCAGGATGTCCGGTGCGATCACGATGTAGCCCTCAGCTGCGAAGCGGTCGGCGACGTCGGTGATGTGCGGGACGAGGCCCCAGATCTCGTGGATGAGGACGAGCCCGCCGCGCAGCTCCACGCCCTGCGGCGGGTCGGCCCGGTAGGCCTCGAGGCCCTTGGTCAGCGTGATGGTCGTCATGCAGCCAGTCTTCCAGCCGACCCTCCGTGCGCCCTGGGGGTTGCCCTTCGACGAGACCAGGGACCGGGGCGCCCGAGCGACGCCTTCCGGGGGCGCGGGAGCCGCTACGCCCGGATGTCCTTCGTGAGTTCGGCGACGAGTGCGGCGCGCTGCTCGCGGGTCGACGGACGGCCCTCGGCGTCCGGACGCTCCTGCCACGGCAGCGGGCCGGTCGCGCGACGATACTCGACCCCGAGCGCGTCGAGCCGGGCGAGGTGCTCCTCGAGCCGAGTCTCGAACCCGGCGAAGTGGCGCTCGCGGCCCACCCAGGCGACCTCGGCGAGGGCGCAGAGGCGCGGGTAGGCCATGTAGTCGATGACGCGGGCGGAGTCGATGTGCTCGGTCCAGATGTTCGCCTGTACGCCGATCACATGCGTGGCCTCGGCTTCCGTGAGTTCCGCCGGGACCGGTTCGAGCGCGTAGACCTCCGCCACGGTCAGTGGTGGGCCCACCGGGATCGGCTCACCCGGGAGCTCGGACTCCCGGTAGTCGAGGTACACGCGGTCATCCGGGCAGGCGACGACGTCGTGACCCGATCTCGCGGCGGCGACAGCACCGAACTCGCCACGCCAGGAAGCGACGGTCGCGCCCGAGGCCAGACCGCCCTCGA
This sequence comes from Plantibacter sp. RU18, assembly GCF_050613355.1. Taxonomy (NCBI): domain Bacteria; kingdom Bacillati; phylum Actinomycetota; class Actinomycetes; order Micrococcales; family Microbacteriaceae; genus Plantibacter; species Plantibacter sp. RU18. The sequence continues at coordinate 4,172,160 of NZ_CP159618.1, read as the reverse complement.
GGATCTCGTCCCATCCGAACGCCCGACGTCCGGCGGCGCTGAGGTGCGCATCGAGCTGCGAGACGAACCAGGCCTGCAGCTCCTCGACCGTCCCGATCCCGCGCTCCACCATGAGGGACTGCGTGCTGGGGCTGGCTGCCCACCGGCCCTTCTTGGCTTCGTCTCCGCCGATGCCGATGTACTCGGACGGGAAGATCTCCATGACCTCGTCGAAGACCGTGCGGAAGAAGTCGACCGTGTGCTGACCCATGTCGAGGATCGCCTCGTTGATGCCCCAGCGTGTCCAGACGGACGGCTCGTCCGGCTCCTGCGGGACGTCCGACACGCCGAGCTCGGGGTAGGCGGCGATGACGGCGCGGGCGTGGCCCGGGGCATTGATCTCCGGGACGACGGTGACGCAGCGAGCCGCAGCGTACGCGACGATCTCGCGCAGGTCGTCCTTCGTGTAGAAGCCGCCGTGTGGACGACCGTCGCCGGGTGCTTGGCGCGCGGCTCCGTGAGCGCTCTCCGACCGCCAGGCGCCGACTTCGGTGAGACGCGGGTAGGCATCGATCTGGACGCGCCAGCCCTGGTCGTCGGTGAGGTGGAAGTGCAGCACGTTCAGCTTGTGGCGGGCAGCGACGTCGATGAAGCGCAACACGTCGGCTTTCGGGAGGAAGTGCCGGGCGACGTCGAGCATGACGCCGCGCCAGCCGAAACGCGGGGCGTCGTCGATCGTCGTGGCGGGGATCCTCCACTCGATGCCGTCGACGAGTCCCTGCCGGTTCACGGCGGCCGGGAGCAGCTGGGTCAGCGTGACCGCCCCCGAGAACGCGCCTGAGGCATCGGAGGCGGTGATGCGGACGCCGTCGTCTTCGACCGAGAGGCGGTACCCGCCGGCTGGGACGGCGTCGTCCTGGATGAAGGCGATGCTGTCGGTGCGCAGGTCGATGCGGGCGTCGAGGTCGAAGCCCGTCGAGGCCTGGAGGACTCCGCGCAACCATCGGCTCGCGGCGGTGAACCGGCGGTCACCGCCGAGTCCGGTCGTGCTGCGGAGCGTGAAGGCGCCGTCGTGGGTCTGGATGGATGCGGGCAGTGGGAGCATCAGCTCACTCTTCCTTGTCGACGGTTTTCCCCAACTCAGGAGGGCCTCGGCGTGTCGCGGGCGGCTTCCCCGGGCCAGCGACGACACGCCGGAACGTTCCTGAGAAAGGACGATGGTGTGGGATCTGGGTCAGGCGTGCAGGCCGGTGGACTCGACGAGGGTGGTGAGGCGATCGGCGATGAGCGTGTCGGAGATGAGCATGGCCGGCGACTGGCCGGCTTCGGCGGCGAGTTCTGCGACGCTGCGACCGACGAGTTCGGCGAGATCGGGGTGCGAGACCTGGGCGATCCGCACGGAGGACCAGTCGATGCGTTCGACCGCAGGCGGCTCGGCGAAGGCACGTTCGAGTTCCGCGACGACCGCGTCGTCGCGCAGGCGGTCGAGGACCGCATCGCCGCCCCCACCGGTCACCCAGGACGGCAGGAGGGCGGTGAGTGCGGTCCCCCGCAGGATGTCGCGCAGGAGGGTGGTGCGGGTGCCGTCGTCCATGGTCGCGCTCCAGTCAGAGGATGCAGTTCAGCGAGGTTGCGCATCATGCAACGCATGTTGCATGAATGCGCACCCACAGTAAGCCGTCCGTGCAAACCCTGTCAACGAGGACAAGGCGGTGCCCCTCGACAAGCTCGGGGGCCGGCGGGAAGGAACCTCGCGAGGACTGGTCGCCGAGCGTGTCGAGGTGCGGTGGGGCGCTACTCGACGCGGCGCAGACGAACGGCCATGAACTGCCGACCGGGGAGGTCGACCCGGACCGTTCCGGTGTACGTCCCGGGCATCGTCTCGACGGTCATGTTCCAGGTGTCGAGGACGTCGACGTGGAACTCGCCCTCGGGCAGGAACACGTTGCGGAACCGGGGCCGGTTGAACCCGAAGTAGCCGATGACGTAGCGCCCCTCGACTCCACCCCACGGCACGTCCCAGTCGCCCGGAAGCGGGTCGAGGACACCGGTGGGCGATTCGGCGGAGATGCGCTCGAGGAACGCGATGCGGTCGGGGCTCGACCCCACGAGCTCGCCGCCCTTCGACCACCAGAGCTGCTCGATGTCGTTGAGGTACGTCTCGCCGTGGCCGACGTAGCCGCCGCGGATGGCGCCCTCCCAGAAGCGACGGACCATCTCGTCGCCGGTGATGTTGCCCCAGCCCTGGTCGATGTCGCCCTCGTAGGCGCACTCGTCGATGACGATCGGCTTGCCCCACTGCTCACGCCACGCGTCGGTGTTCTCGGCGGTCCTGTACACGTCGACGCGCTGCACGCTGCAGTGGGTGATCCACGGCTTCGAGTAGTCGTAGAACCCCTGGCAGTTGTGGATCGAGTTGAGGTGGTCGTGCGGGTCCTCGGAGCTGACGACGGCCGCGAGGCGCTCCCAGTCCTCGTTCGTCTTGGCCCACAACAGGTCGTACTCGTTCGCCATCGACCACCACACGTTCGCGTAGGCGGCGAGGCGGCGGACGGCGTAGCGGAGGAAGCGCTCGTCCACGGCGGGACCGAGGTCGGCGAAGCCCCAGCGGTCGTAGGCGTGGAAGAGGATGAGGTCGGCTTCGATGCCGAGTGCACCGAGCTGCACGATGCGCTGTTCGAGGTTCGCCCAGTACGCGGGATCGAAGCGCTCGTGATCGAAGCCGTCGGCGAGCGATCCTGGGAAGGGGAAGACCTCGGGCTCGTTCGCGTTGTACAGGTACGACTTCGGGAACACGCACATGCGCATCTTCGTGAACGGCCCTGTCTCGAGCGTCCGCAGCGTCTGCTCCTGCAGCTCGGCCGGTTGGTGCGTCCAGGCGTAGGCGGTGGTCCCGAGTGGGCGATGGCGGGTGCCGTCGGCATGGGCGAAGTGGAAGCCGTCGACCCGCACGGGACCGTGGTTTCCGGGTGCAGCCGCGGTGACCGTGATGCTCCCGGCGATGCCGTCCAGCGAACGTGCGGTTGACGTCGTCGTGAACGTCCACTCGCCCTCCTCCTCGGCGAGGAGGCGCACGATGTAGCGGCCGTCGCCGTCGTAGAAGCCGCCGACCGTGAGTACCCGCGGACCGCACACGAACGTCGCACCGAGTTCCACGTCGACGAACGGGTTGCCGTGCGACGGCCCGTCGAGGCGAACCTCGATCACGCCATACCGGGGGACGGTGGCCGTGACCACGACGCCTGCCGAACCGCGGACGACGTCGTCGGCTTCGTAGTCCGACGAGGGTTCGATCGCCGCGCCGTAGGCGGCACGTGCGTCGGGCCCGTCATCCACCTCCGCGAGCGCCGCCCAGAGTTGCTCGCGGGCCTGTTCGTCCTGGAGTTCCGGCACGATCGCGGTGAGCTGACCGAGGCGGATGCTGCGGAACTGCTTGGCCATCGGCGACGCGGCGATGCCGGGGAGGAAGGTCTCGAGGACGATGCGCCCCGCGGGGCTCTCGATGACCTCACCGAAGGCTGAGCTGCGGTCGAACATGGGACTCCTCTGGTCGTGATGCGAGGTGGTGCGAGTGTTGCACGTGAAACGGGTGGTGCTGGTGAGGCCGGTCGCGACAAGCCCTATCGGGCCGTCCCTGCGCCGATGGTGACGACGATGTCGTGCTCCAGGTCGACGACGGAGCTGCCGACGCGGAGCGTGAAGTCGCCTGCCTCGACCTCCCATGTGTCGGCCCAGTGCGCGAACACACGGGCCGGGAGCTCGACCTCCCAGTCGCTTGACGTGCCAGCGCCGGCGTGGACGACGGCGGAACCCACGAGCCAACGCACCGGGCGGTCCACCGCGGAATCGCCGCGCTCGGCATAGACCTGCACGACGTGCTTGCCGACGCGCGAGCCGGTGTTCGTGGCAGTCCCCGAGAGACGGGCGGTGCCTGCGGCGACGTCGCCGTCGAGGGCCGCGCCGTCGATGACCCACGTCGTGTATCCGAGGCCGTGCCCGAACCAGAAGGCGGGCTGTGTGCCGGAACGGAGCCACGCGCGGTATCCGATGTGGATGCCCTCCTCGTACGCGAGGACACCGTCCACCGGCGTCACGTCGAGCACCGGGACATCGTCGAGCGCTGCCGCCCAAGTCGTGGTGAGGCGCCCGCCTGGTTCGGAGGCTCCGAGCAGGACGTCCGCGATCGCGTTGCCCATCTCCTGGCCGCCGAACCAGCCGAGCAGGACGGCTGCGACGTCGTCGCTCCACGGCAGGAGGACGGGTGCGCCGGAGTTGACGACGACGACCGTGCGCGGGTTCGCCGCGACGACGGCCCGGACGAGCTCGTCCTGGCGGCCCGGCAGCGTGAGGTCGCCCCGGTCCCAGCCTTCCGACTCGACCTGCGAGTTGGTGCCGACGACGACCACGGCGACATCCGCCGCCCGCGCTGCCTCGACAGCCTGCGCGATGAGCGCGTCGGGGTCCGAATCGTCCGGAGCGCGGCCGACGGTGACGCTGATGGCGTTGATGCCGTTCTCAGTGGCTACCAGGTCGAACTCGGCACGGATCTCGACGGGGACCTCGGCCTGGGCGGCGAAGGTTCCGGTCGCCGACGGTGGGGCGAGGAGCGCAGCGCCGAGATCGGATCCGACGATGACGGGCTGCTCGTCCACCAGGAGGATGCCGTCGACGAACAGGCGCCCGTGGAGTCCGGTGGCGAAACCGAGCCGCAGCTGCTCCGTCGTGTCCGGTGTGTACGAGGTGGTGAGCACGAGTTGCGAGGCGGTGCCGACCGGGGCGTCGCCACCGAACCAGACGAGCGCGGTGGAGCGGCGGTCCTCGGTGAGGAGTTCCGTGCCGTCGGCGTCGAGGAAGGTCGACACGAGGCCGGGCTCGCCCGTGCGCGGATTGGTGAGCCGGTCGAGGGGCAGCTCGGCGACACCCTCCTGCACGATCGCGCCGACGGCGTAGTCGATGATCGAGTCGGGCAGGGCGACACGCAGTCCCTCCAGCGGGCTGACGGTGTGTTCGGGCAGCACGGTCGCGCTGCCGCCGCCCTGGGTCCGCGAGTCGCGGGCGTTGTGGCCGATGACGGCGACGCGGCTGAGGGCTGCGGCGTCGAGCGGGAGGGTGCCGTCGTTGGAGAGGAGCACGATGCCCTCGGTCTCGGCCTCGCGGGCGAAGGCGATGCCGTCGACCGGTGTCGGTGGGAGGGCCTCCTCACCGATGGCACCGACGCGGACCGCGAGCGTGAGCAGACGCGCGACCTTGCGGTCGACATCGGACTCGGGGACGCGGCCGTCCCGCACTGCGGCGACGAGTTGTCCGCTCCAGGCCGGTGCAGGGCCGGGCATCGCGAGGTCCTGCGAGGCTGTCGCCGAGCCGAGGCTGCGGACACCCGTCCAGTCGCTGACGACGACGCCGTCGAAGCCCCATTCGGAGTTGAGTGGCGTCTCGAGGAGGTCGTTCTCGCTCATCGTGACGCCGTCGACGGAGTTGTACGCGCTCATGATGGCCCAGGCGTGCGCCTCGGTGACGGCGCGTTCGAAGGGAGCGAGGTACAGCTCGCGGAGGGCTCGTCGGCTCGCGTGCACGTCCACGGTGAAGCGGTCGGTCTCGGAGTCGTTCGCGACGTAGTGCTTCGGTGTCGCGGCGACGCCGTTGTCCTGGAGGCCGCTGATGTACGCGGCCGCGAGCGAACCGGTGAGCTCGGGGTCCTCGCTGAAGGCCTCGAAGTGACGGCCGCCGAGCGGGGAGCGGTGCAGGTTGATGGTGGGGCCGAGGACGACGTCGACGTCCTTACGGCGGGCCTCGGCTGCTGCAGCCGCACCGTAGCGGTACGCGAACGACGGATCCCAGGAGGAGGCGAGCGCCGTGGCGGACGGCAGGTTGAGCGAGGGCGAGCGTTCGTCCCAGACCGGGCCGCGGACGCCGGCGGGGCCGTCGGACAGGACCATCGCCCGCAGGCCGATCTTCTCCAGCGGGACCGTCGTCCAGAAGTCGGCGCCCGAGACGAGCGCGACCTTCTCCTCGAGGTCGAGGCGGGCGACGAGCGCGTTGATCGCGTCGACGTCGACGGCCTGTGCTGGAGCGGCGTGCTTCGGGGTGGTGAGGGTCATGCGGGAGATCCGATCTGCGGGGGTGCGTGAAGGTCCGGTCACCGAGCCTGTCGAGGTGCCTTTCGAGGCTCGAGGACCGTCGTGGTGTGCCCGGCCGGGGAAGTTCCTGGCCCGCCCCGGCCGGGCAGTCGTTGGGGATCCGGGCGGATCAGACGGCGGTCTCTGCGGCGCGTTGCTCGTCGATCAGCCGTCGACGCTCGACGCGACGCTCCTCCTGGCGGTCCGGATCCGGGATGGGCGCCGCCATGAACAACCGTTGCGTGTACGGGTGCTGCGGGCGTGCGGTGACCTGGTCGCCGTCGCCGGACTCCACGATCTCGCCGCGGTACATCACGGCCACACGGTGGCTGATGTGCCGGACGACCGCGAGGTCGTGAGAGATGAAGAGGTAGGCGACGCCCGTCTGCTCCTGGATGTCGATGAACAGGTCGAGCACGCGCGCCTGGGTCGACAGGTCGAGTGCCGAGACGGGTTCGTCGCAGACGATGAGCTTCGGGTCGAGCGCGAGTGCCCGGGCGATGGCGATGCGTTGACGCTGGCCGCCGGAGAACTCGCGCGGGAGACGGGAGGCGGCACCGGTCGGGAGCTGCACCTGGTCGAGCAGCGTGCCAACCCGCTTCCGGGCGTCGGCGCCGGAGACGCCGCGGACGGTGAGCGGTTCGGTGAGGATCTGCTCGATCGTGAGCGACGGGTTGAGCGAGGAGTAGGGGTCCTGGAAGACGACCTGGATCTCCGAGCTGAGGGCTCGGCGCTCCTTGCGCTTCAGGTGGCCGATCTCCTGGTCCCGGTAGCGGATACTGCCGCCCGTGACGGGGGCGAGGCCCAGCACGGCACGACCGAGTGTGGTCTTACCGGAGCCCGACTCGCCGACGAGGCCGACGGTCTCGCCTGCCTTGATGTCGATCGAGACACCCTTGAGCGCCTTGAACGGTTGGGCGCGGAATCCCTTACCCGGGTACTCGACTTCGAGGTTGTCGACCTCGAGCAGTGACGTCGTCATCGGTTCTCTCCCGTCGTGGTCGTGGTGGCGAGAGCCGGACGCGCCGGTCCCTCGTCGAGGATGGCGCCGAGCAGCGACTTCGTGTACGGGTGCTCGGCGTGATTGAAGATGGAGCGCACCGGCCCGGTCTCCACGATGAGGCCGTTCTGCATGACGGAGACGCGGTCGCAGAGGTCGGCGACGACACCGAAGTTGTGCGTCACGAGCAGCATCGCCATGTGGCGTTCCGCCTGCAGGTCGCGCAGGAGGTCGAGGACCTCCGCCTGCACCGTGACATCGAGCGCGGTGGTGGGCTCGTCGGCGATGATGAGGTCCGGGTCGGTCGACACGGCACCGGCGATGAGGACGCGCTGGGCCATGCCGCCGGAGACCTCGTGCCGGTAGGCGTCGAAGGTGCGCTTGGGGTTGGGGATGCCGACCCGGTCGAGCAGGGCGAGGGCCTTCGCCGTCGCCTCCTTCTTGCTGAGGCCGAGAGCGACGCGGAGCGGTTCGACCAGCTGGCTGCCGATCGTGAACGCCGGGTCGAGGTTCGACATGGGCTCCTGCGGGATGTAGCCGATGCGACGGCCCCGGATGGCCGTGTATTCGCGTTCGCCGAGCGTGTCGAGGCGTGTGCCCTCGTACCGGATCGTGCCGTCGACGACCCTGCCACCGCGGGGGAGCAGGCCGAGCACACCCCAGGCGGTCTGGGTCTTGCCCGAGCCGGATTCGCCGATGAGACCGTGGACCTCGCCGCGACGGATGTCGAGGTCGACACCGTGGACGACCTCAGTGACCGTGCCGCCCTCCTTGTCGTAGCCGACACGGAGGTCGCGGACGCTGAGCACGAGGTCGTCTGCACGGACTGCTGCGCGGGCGTCGTCATCGTGTCGGATCGGTGGGACGCCGACGACCTCATCCTCGGAGACACCCGAGGTACTGATCGACTGCGTGACGATCGTGTTGGAACCCGTCTTCGATGTCGTCACGATCTTGCGGCGACGCCGGCGGACGCTGACGGTGCGCTCCAGTTCGTCGCGCATGGCGTTGGCGAGGAGCGTCAACGCGATGCAGGTGAGGGCGATCGCGAGCGACGGCCAGACCATGAGCAGCGGGGCCTTGTAGATGTTGACGAACCCGTCGTTCAGCATCGAACCCCAGGTCGGGACCGAGAGGTCGCCGAGCCCGAGGAACTCGAGACCCGACTGGATCGCGATGGCGATACCGGCGATGATCGCCGACTGGATGATGATCGGTGCTCGGACGACCGAGAGGATGTGCTTGCCGATGATGCGCGGATCGCTGAGACCCGAGACGCGTGCGGCATCGACGTACAGCTCCGAGCGGACGGCGGTGACGGCCGCGTACACGAGGCGGAAGTACGCCGGGGAGAGCAGGATGCCGAAGATCGCCATCGAGATCCACACGGACGGCCCGAGGACGGCGCGGGCCGCGAGGAGGACGACGATGCCCGGCAGCGCCATGATGAGGCCCGTGAACCAGGAGGACACGGCGTCGAACCAGCCCTGGTAGTAGCCGGCGATCAGACCGGCGACGACGCCGATGAGGATCGCGACCACGAGGGCGACGAGCGCAGCGGCGACGCTGATCTGGGTCGCGGCGAGCAGCCGGGAGAACACGTCCCGGCCGGCGCTGTCGGCACCGAGGAGGTGGTCGGCGCTCGGCGAAGCGAGCACGAGCTGCAGCGATGCCAGGTTCGGGTTCTGCGGGGCGATGAGCGGCCCGATCGCAGCGACCACGGCGACGATCGCGAGGAAGACGAGTGCCGCTGCGCCGATGGGGCGCTTCAGGAGACGCCGGAGGAGGCCTATGCGGACCTGCGGCGTCGGGACGGTGATCGGGGTTTCGACGGCGGTCATGAGAGTCGCACCTTCGGGTTGAGCGCAGCCTGCGCGAGGTCGATGAGCAGGTTGACGATGACGACGATGATCGCGGTCGCGATGACCACGCCCATGACGATCGGGATATCCCCCGAGGTCGTCGCCTGCACGGCGAGCTGACCGATGCCGGGGAGGGCGAAGATCTGCTCGATGATGACGGCGCCACCGAGGAGGCCGATGAACTGCACGGCGAGGACCGCGAGGGCCGGGCCGCCGGCGTTCCGCAGCACGTGCTTGTAGATGACCCGGTTGGTGCCGAGGCCGCGGCTGCGGAGCGTCCGCACGTAGTCCTTCGACATGGCGTCCACGACGGAGCCGCGCACCTGCTGTGCCACCGTCGCGATGGCGCCGATGGCCAACGCGATGATCGGCAGCGTCACCGACGCCACCCATCCGGAGAACGAGGTCGTGATCGGGATGTACCCGGTCGCCTTGAACAGTCGGAGGTTGATCGCGAAGGTGATGACGAGCACGAGGGCGATCAGGAAGCTGGGGATCGCGAAGCCGATGACGGAGATGAACTGGACGACGTTGTCGATCCATCCACCGCGGCGGGCGGCGAGGACACCGAGGATGACCGAGACGATCGCGGCGATGATCGTCGCACCGATCACGATCGAGAGGGTGACGGCGAGACGGCTGGTGACGCCGGTGGAGACGAGCTGGCCGGTGAACCAGGAGCGGCCGAGGTCGCCCTGGAAGGCCGAGGTCAGCCAGTCGAGGTACTGCACGGGGAGCGGGCGGTCGAGACCGAGTTCCGCAGCCTTCTTCGCGACGGTCTCGGTGGTGGCGCTCTGGCCGAGGATGCGGCGGGCGATGTCGCCGCCGCCGAGGTAGAGGAGGGTGTACGCGATCACGGAGATCACGAAGATGAGGACGACGCCGGAAACCAGGCGCCTCAGGATGAAGCCGAGCATGGGTCACTCCAGGAAGTGGGTGAACGAGGAGAGGTGGGGCAGCCCGCCCGAGTGCAGTGCTGTACTCGGGCGGGCCGGGCTTGTGGTGCGACGTTCCGGGCCGGACGGTCCCGGTCCCTGAGCTTGTCGAAGGGAGTGCCCCTCGACATGCTCAGGACCAGCGCGCTACTTGGGCTGGAAGTCGTAGAGCGACGGGAACGCGTTCGTCGGCATCGTCTTGACCGTCGTGTTGGCGTCGGTCGCGAAGCTGCCCTGCACCCGGTAGAAGGGTGCGAACCAGGCCTGCTCGACGATGTACGTGTTGAGCTCCTTGGCGACCTTGCCCTGCGTCTCCTCATCGCCGTACTGGATCTGCTTGATGAGCTCGTCCACCTTCGGGTCGTCGTACTTGAAGGGGTTGAACACGGCGTTCGGCGCGATCATGAACTGGATGAGCTGCCAGTCGGGGTTCTGCTCCAGTGCCATGAACGAGGCCGGGTACTTCGGTGCAAGGAGGTCGGCGATGAAGTTGTTGCCGGGGTCGGTGTACTCGGCGGTGATGCCGATGTCGGCGAGCTGCTGCGAGATGAGCGTGTAGGTGGTCGCGCCCAGCACCGGGGACGACGGCATGGCGAGCGTGAAACCGTCTGCGTAGCCGGCCTCGGCGAGGAGTTCCTTCGCCTTCTCGGGGTCGTAGCCGTAGCGGTCGTCGAGCGCCTTGTCGTACGCCGGCGAGTTCTCCGGGAAGACCTGCCCGGTCACGGTGCCGTTGTCGTTCTGCAGCGCCTTGAGGAGGGCGGGGCGGTCGAACGCGTAGTTGATCGCCTGGCGGACCTTCACATCGGCGAGGGCCGGGTTCATGGTTCCTGCGCGGTCGAGGAGCAGCATGCCCTGGAAGTCGAGCTCGTTGGCGTTGATGGTCCAGCCGGCTCCTTCGACCTCGGCGAGGTTGTCGTTGCTGGCGAGCTTGACGCCGTTGGCCTCGCCGGCCTTGATGGCGTTGAGTCCTGCGGTCGCGTCGGCGAGGACGTTGATCGTCAGCTTGTCGTAGTGCTGCCAGTCCTTGTTCCAGTAGTCGGGGTTCTTCGTGAAGGAGTAGCTCGTGCCGGTGACCGTCGCGGCCGTGTCGATGATGTACGGACCGGAGCCGACCGGCGTGGTCGCGAGGTCCGGGCTGTCGAAGTTCTCGGCGCTGCCGATGAGTCCCGGGTCACGCGTCAGGTAGTTGAGCATGGCCGGGTCGGGAGCCGAGAGCGTGATGACGACGGTGGTCTCGTCGGGGGCCTCGACCGAGGCGACACCGGCGAAGTAGCCGGCGTCGGGGGAGGTGCCGGTCTTGAAGCGTTCGAGGTTCTGCTTGACGACGTCGGCGGTGAGTTTGGACGTGTCGGTGAAGGTGACGTCGTCACGGATCTTCAGCGTGAGGACGGTGTTGTCGTCGTTGTACGACCATTCGGTCGCGAGTGACGGCTCGATCTTCCCGTCGCTCGTCGCGACGAGCAGCGTGTCGAAGACGGCCTGGTAGTACGAGGAGCGGTTGCCCCACTCGGAACCTGCCGGGTCGAAGGTGGTCGGGGCGGTGATCGCACCGAGGATCAAGGTGCCGCCGGAGCCGCCCTCAGAACCTGAATCGCTCCCGGAGCACCCGGTGAGCACGAGTGCAGCTGCGGTGACCGCGACGGCTGCTGTCGTCTTCCATCGGAACATCATTGTCCTATTCGCTGTGAGCAATCCCTCATCGGATCGCTGGTGATTGAGGACGCTAGCACGAAACCCGAGTGCCTACTAGCTTTTTGTTTTTCCGTCTGTCACAGTTGGATCACGACCAGGCCGCGGCGTTCGATGAAGAACGCGCTATCGTGAAGCCGTCCGAAGGGGGAGGTCGTCCGATGACATCGGCCAAGACCGCGAGCAAGGCGCAGGGGAAGCCTCGCGGCTCATATGCGAAGACCGGCATGAAGCGGCTCGCCATCCTCGATGCTGCCCTCGCCGTGTTCGCGCACGGCGGGTACCGTGCCGGATCGCTGCGCGAGGTCGCCGAACAGGTGGGCATGAGTGAGGCCGGGCTGTTGCACCACTTCCCGAACAAGAGCGCGTTGCTGGCCGCGGTCCTCAGTCATCGCGACGACCACGCCGGCAAGCTCGTGCCGATGGACGGCGACGACCCGATCGCGACCCTCCAGGGGTTGGTCGCGCTCGCCAGGTACAACGCCTCGATCCCTGGCGTGGTCGCGCTCTACTGCACCCTGTCGGCGGAGGGGACATCGCCGGACCACCCGGCTCACGACTACTTCGTGCAGCGTTACGCCTCCACCCGGGGACGCCTCGAGCGCACCTTCGGGCTGTTGCACGAGGCGGGCGAGGTCGGCCCCGACTTCTCGCCGACGAGTGCCGCGTCCATGACGATCGCACTCATGGACGGCCTGCAGGTGCAGTGGCTCCTCGCTCCGGAGTCGGTCGACATGGCCGAGGAACTGCAGCGGTTCCTCACGGGGCTTCTCGGTCGCGAGCTGTAGGCGATCCGCACGGGAGCAGGAGATTCCGCCTGCTACGAGCGCGCGTCGCGCAGTTCCGCTCCGGACACAGCGCAGGAGAGTCCCCGCCGGTTCCTCGAGAAGGGGACGGAGACCACCGCGATGGTCACGACGAGCAGGCTGACGAGGGCGACCACGCCGGCAATGGTCTGCGAGACGCCGGCTCCGGTGTCCGGAAGCTGACCGGCGGTCGTCGCGGCGATGTACGGCAGGGTGACGACGGATGAGCGGTACAGGCGTCGGGGGATCGACCCCCGATGGTCGGGCCACGCCGGGGTCAACCAGACGAGTCGCTGCCCGATCGACGCGCCGCTCCCGAGGAGCGCCGGCAGGACGATGACGAGGATGACGGTGCCCCCGCCGATGCCGAGCGCCTCGACCAGGGTCGGGTCGAACCCCGGCCCTCTGCCGCCGTTCGCGACCAACCGGGGCAGGAGGAACAGCATCGACAGCACCGTGATCGCGATCTGCACGGCCACGGCATCCAGCACCATGCCGAACCATCGCCGCCACACCGTCACCGGACGGGCTGCGTCACGGGTCTCCCGCAGTGCGCGCGCACTCGGCATCCAGGCGAGGACGATGGGGGCGAGCAGTGCGCCGATCGCCGCTCCGGCCGTGTTGGCGATCAGGTCGTCGACGTCCGCCACGCGGTACGCGCACTCGTAGACACCCCAGATGCCGGTCCACTGCGTCGTTTCGACGAGGAGCGACACCAGGGCGCCGAGGGCGATGGAGACGCCGAGGCTCCGGTTCCAGTAGCGTCTCGCAATCGCGCCGAACGGGATGAACAGGATCACGTTCATGACCACTTGCAGCATCGCGTGACTCGTGAGGGTGCTGACGACCGAGAGTCCGGCGGTCTCGCGGGCGATGTCGCCGATCGAATGCCCGGGGATGAGTTCGAGTGCACCGCCGTTCGAGCCGCAGTTCTGTCGCACGTCCGGCAGCGGCAGCAGGGTGTAGGCGACGAGTGCCACCGCGTAGATGCTGACTGCCGCGGCACCGAGGACTCTGGGGAGGGACATCTGGCCGTACCTGCGGAGTTGCACGAGGAGGACCGGCCCGAGCACGGCGAAGAACACCAGCGTGCCACCGACGAGTCCGACCCAGGCCTGCCATGTCCATCCGCTCATTCCGACAACGCTACGCGGCCCGCCGCGCACGTGTCATCACCTGCGCGACGGACCCAGGGTCATCCTCGAGAGGGGCGACGGGAGCCGCGCGGACGCGCGCCTGAGGGCAGGAGACCAGCTCCGGAGCAGGAGATGCGGCGCCTTGGGTTCTAGGGATCAGTGCAACATCCTGATGTTTTGGAGTGTTGATGACGGTTCTGATGGCCCGTGTGGTGCAGCGAGTGTTCTGGTCGAGGATTCGTGACGGAGCGACGTCTGTGGATGCGGCGAAGGCTGCTGGGATTTCGTCTCAGCAGGGTGACGTGTGGTTCCGGAATGCTGGCGGGATGGTGCCATTGTCGTTGTTTCCGCCGTCAGGTCGTTTCTTGAGTATCAGCGAGCGTGAGCAGATCCATGCCGGGATCAGTCAAGGGCGATCGATCCGCGCGATCGCGGCGTCGATCGGGCGCAGCCCGTCGACCGTGTTGCGAGAGCTCCGTCGCAATCTTGATCGTCAGCAGTACCGGTCCCGGTCCAAGCTCGGACGCCCGGTGACCGTCCCGTGGCGGTATTCGCCATCGCTTGCCCAGCGTCGAGCTGATCAGCGGTTGGCTCGTCCGAAGCCCTCGAAACTCGCTCTGAACGATCGGCTGCGTGATGCGGTCCAGGCGGGACTGTTGCGCAAGCTCAGCCCGGAACAGATCATGCGACGATTGCCGTTGGACTTCCCTGACGAGGCGGAGATGCGCGTGTCCCACGAGACGATCTACCAATCGTTGTATGTCCAGGGCCGCGGAGCGCTCAGACGCGAGCTCACGGACTGCTTGCGAACCGGTCGGGCGCTGCGCAAACCAGCCCGACGCGCGACGAGCCGTGGCAAACGCATCCCGGACATGGTCATGATCAGCGAGCGCCCCGCGGAGGTCGAGGACCGGGCAGTCCCGGGTCATTGGGAGGGTGATCTGATCGTCGGTAAGGACAACGGTTCCGCGATCGGGACCCTTGTCGAGCGGAGCACACGGTTCGTGATGCTGCTGCATCTGCCAGATCGACACGGCGCGATCGAGGTTCAGGGAGCGATGATCGAGCAGATGCGCAAACTCCCGCATTTCCTCCGCAAAACCCTCACCTGGGACCAAGGATCCGAGCTCGCCGGCCACCGGAACATCACCGCAGCGCTAGAGATGGGCGTCTATTTCTGCGACCCACACTCGCCTTGGCAGCGAGGGAGCAACGAGAACACGAACGGGCTCCTGCGGCAGTACTTCCCGAAAGGCACCGACCTCTCCGGCTACCACCGCGACTACCTCGACTTCGTCGCCAACGAACTCAACGAACGGCCGCGGAAAACCCTGCACTGGGCAACTCCAAAAGAAGCCCTCGACCAACTACTCTCGAACCCACCAGCCAATGGTGTTGCACTGACCGCCTGAATCCGCCCATCCGCGAGAACCTCGTCGCCGCAACACTCCCCGAACTCACCTCGTCGGGCTTCATCTCGCGCAGACGGGAACGCGAGGTCACCACGCGCTGGATGCGGACCCTCGCGGTGAAGGCGGCGAGCGCGAGTGCAGCCATCACCTCGTTGTCCGGCGGCAACCAACAGAAGGTGCTGCTGGCCAGAGCGGTTGCAACGGAACCGACCCTGCTCATCCTCGACGAACCGACCCGCGGCATCGACGTCGCGACGAAGACCGACATCCACACGGACATCGGTGCGCTCGCCCGCGGAGGGACGGCGATCCTGCTCATCAGCAGCGAACTGCCCGAACTCCTTGGACTTGCCGACCGCGTGCACGTCCTCCGAGAAGGAAGAATGATCAGATCACTCAGCACCTCCGAAGCGACTGAGGAAGCCGTGCTGCGCGCAGCGGTCGGCATCGGCGACGGGACGGCCCCAGATGCCTGAGTCCGCGCTCAGCCGCGCCCGTCTCTTCCTCCTCCCCGCGCTCCTGATCGCGGAGATCATCGTCTTCGCGAGCCTGTCGCCCAGATTCCTCACGGCGGACAACTTCGCGAACATCGTCATCAACGCATCCGACCTCGCCCTCATCGCGGCCGGGCTCACGCTCGTGATCATCCTCGGGGGTATCGACGTCTCCACCGGTTATGCCGTAGGTGTGGTCGCCTGGATCGCCGCGAAGCTCATGAGTGCCGGCCAACCCGCGATCGTCGTCGTCCTCGTTTCGCTGGTGGCGGGTGCCCTACTCGGCTCGATCAACGGCCTGTTGACGACCGTCGCGAAAGTGCCTCCGATCATCGCGACACTCGGCATGGCAGCGGTCTTCCAGACAGTGCTCTTCGGCCTCTGGAACAGCAACGATCTCTTTGCGACCCCGGTGGCGCCGCTCCTGTCCGGGCAACGGTTCCTCGGCGTCCCGATGGTGCTCGCGATCGTGATCGTGGTCTACGCGCTCCTGTGGTGGTTGTCGCGCAAGCGCCGCTTCGGTCGCAACGTGTACGCGATCGGGTCGAACCCGGAGGCGGCGTCACTCTCGGGGATCCGGTCCCGTCTCGTCGTCTTCGCCTGCTACGCGATCCTCGGGCTGCTCGTCGGCCTGGCCGCAACGATCTACATCGGTCGTGTGGGTGTCGTACAGGCATCGACCGGGAACGAGCTCACCTTGCTCGCGATCGCCGCGGTGGTGGTGGTCGGCGGAACCTCGATCCTCGGCGGTGAGGGCAGTGTCCTCCGAACGCTGGGCGGGCTCGCCTTCATCGTGGTGCTCCAGAACGGCATCGTGCTCGCCGGGGTGCCGCCGCTCTGGAACGGCCTCATCATCGGGCTCACCATCCTGCTCGCCGTCAGCGTCGACGTCCTCGCCAAGCGGGGCGACAGCCGCAAACTCTTCAGGAGGCTCGCATGAACCGTCTCTCGCTCACCGATCGTCGTCTGTTCCTCGTCGTCCTCATCGTGCTGCTCGGCGTGGTCATGTCGTTCCTCTCGCCGTACTTCCTGCGTGCCGAGAACCTCCTGTCGATGACGCAGTACGGGGCGGTGCTCGGCCTGCTTGCGCTCGGTCAGGCCTTCGTCATCCTCGGTGGCGGCGGAGGCATCGACCTCTCGATCGGATCGACGATGAGCCTGTCCACGGTCGCCTTCGGGCTGACCGCCGTGAACCTCGGCCTGGACCCGTGGCTTGCTGCGGTCGTCGCGATCGCAGCCGGTGCCGTGCTCGGCGCCGCGAACGCGTTCCTCATCAACGTGCTCAGGCTGCCGCCGCTCATCGCGACGCTCGGCACGCTCTACCTCTATTCCTCTCTGGCACTCGTGCTCTCCGGCGGCGTGGACATCAACGGGTTCGACCGCTCGGGATTCGCGTATCTCGGTCAGAGCAAGGTCGCCGGTATCCCGTTCCAAGTGCTCTTCGTGCTGGTGCCCGTCTTCATCCTCGCCGCCCTCTACATGGTTCGCACGAGGCAGGGCCGTCAGATCTACGAGGTCGGCAACGGGTCGATCACCGCGGCGCTGGCCGGCGTGCACGTCAGACGTGTGCGCACGTCCCTCTACGTGTACTCCGGGATGCTCGCAGGGCTCGCGGCGGTCGTCAACGCCTCCTGGCTCCTGAACGCCAAGCCGACCGCCGGTGCCGGGATGGAGCTGCAAGCCATCACCATCGCGGTGCTCGGCGGAGTGGTGATCACCGGCGGTGTCGGGACGGTCCTCGGAACCTTCCTCGGCCTCACGGTCGTCATCGTCCTCAATTCCGGCCTCCAGCTGGCCGGGGTCGGCAACACCTGGCAGATCGGGCTTCTTGGGGCGGTTCTCGTCGGGAGCGTCGTCCTGAACAACATCGTGGGACGGAGGCGGACGCGATGAGCACACTGACCGAGGTGTTCCCGGATCTCGCTCGCAGCGAAGACCGACCGATCGACCTGATCGTCTTCGGTGACACCGGGATCGACATGCTCGTGCAGGTCGATGAGCTGCCGAAGCGCGACAGCAAGTCGATCGGCACGAGCCTGGGCATCTTCGCGGGCGGGATGGGCGCGAACTTCGCCGTCTCCGCCAGGCGGGCGGCCGACGACATCCACATCGCGCTCGTATCCAGGGTCGGCAGCGACCCGTTCGGTCGGGCATGCCTGCTCGATCTCGAACATCAGCGGATCGACACCAGGCTCGTCGAGACGATGTCGGATGAGCTCACGTGGTGGTGCGCGGTCGCGATCGCAGCTGACGGAGAGAAGTCGCTCCTCGGGGGTCGTACCCCGGCGAGCCTGCCGGACGTCGGGCAGCTGGACCCCACCGTGCTCGCCGACGCGCGATGGCTGCACGTCCTCGGCGACGTGCCGGGTTCCGAGGACATCCTCCATCACGCGGCGGAGGCCGGAGTGCTCGCGAGTGTCGACATCGAGGGGAGCTTCGTGCGCACCGACCGTGGTCGCGCAGACGAACTCGTACGGTCCGCCAGACTGAGCGTCCTGAATGAGGAGGCGCTCCTCTCCCTCGCCGGACGGGACGATCCCCTCGCCGCGCTCACCGAACTGATCGATCGTGGGGACCGTTCCGCGATCCTGCTGACGCTCGGGACGGCGGGCAGCCTCTTCGCCTGGCGATCCGACGACGGCGTGCTCCAGACGATCAGGCAGGCGGCCGAACCCGTCGCGCGCGTCCTCGACACCACAGGCGCCGGCGACTCCTTCGCCGGAGCCTGGGTCGGGCGGGCGCTCGCCGGCGACGGCCTGACTGAGGCGCTCACTGTGGCCGCGCGGAGCGCCGCTCACACCATCTCCCATTTCGGTGCACGCCAAGGCGGCTTGCCGGACTGGACCACCATGAACACGAAGGAACACTGATGACCATCATCACCCCGCACCAGCCGACCACTTCCGGAGCGACGTACGAGCGTCTGCAGGACAAGATCCTGGGATCGATCGCGACCGCGGTCATCGGAGACGCCCTCGGAGCGCCGACCGAGACGCGAAGCATCCGTCAGATTCGCGAGCTCTTCGGCGGACGGGTCGAGGAGTTCTTCGCACCGCTCGCCGACTCACCCTATTCGCGCGGGCGCAAGGCCGCTCAGATCACGGACGACAGCAGTCAACTCCTGTTGCTCGCTCGGGTGATCATCGACAGCGGCAACCACCTGACCGCCCGTGGCGTGGCGGACATGCTGCTCGAATGGTCGGAGGACGGCGACTACTTCCCGCACTTCGCCGGACCGTCCACACGACGAGCCATCGAGCTGCTGCGCGCCGGCGGCGATCCGGAACAGGTCGGAGCCGGTGGCAATGAGGCGACGACGGGTGCGAGCAACGGCAGCGCGATGCGTGTCGGCGTCGTCGGCCTCGCCCACCCCGGTGATGTCCGGGCAGCCGTCGACGACGCGCTCATCACCTGCCGGCCGAGCCACTTCACCTCACAGGGTGTCTCGGGAGCTGCCGCCATCGCCGGAGCCGTCGCGGCCGCGCTCACCGATGGAGCGACCATCAACGACGTCGTCCAGGCTTTCCTGTGGAGCGCGGAGGAGGGCGATCGCCTCGGAGCCCAGCTCGGACGGGACGTCCCCGGTGCCTCGATCAGTGCTCGCGGACGCCGGGCGGTCGAGATCGGGATCGGAGCACGCAGTCTCGATGAGGCGGCACGCATGATCTCGAGCGAGATCGGCACCGGACTCCCGGCCTCGGAGGCAGTGCCTGCCGCCATCGGGTTCTTCGTCGCAGCAGCAGGGGATCCGTGGCTCACCGTCGTCGGCGCAGCCAATGCCGGCGACGACACGGACACGGTCGCCTGCATGGCGGGTTCCATCGCCGGCGCTTTCGCGGGCTTCGTGAAGGTGCCGCAGGACAAGTACGAGCAGGTGCTCGACGCCAACCCCATCGACATCCGAACCGTCGCTGACGAGCTCTTCGCGCTCGTCAGCCGTTGACCATCACCTCGAGAGAAAGCGAACTCCCATGAGTGCTCCAGTTGTCATGCCCCCGCGCGCCAGCGCCCTCCGCGACGAATTCGACGTCAGCCACCCGATCATCGGAGTCGTGCACCTGCGACCGTTGCCCGGAGCCCCGTCGTACGACGGGGAATCCGTGCGGGATATCGCCGCCGCCGGTGTCCGGGACGCCCTCACCCTTGTGAAGGGCGGCATCGACGCGGTCATGATCGAGAACGCTTCCGACCAGCCGTTCCTCAGGCCTGATGACATCGGGCACGAGACCGTCGCGGCGCTCACCGCCGCCGGCCTCGAGATCCGCAACGCGGTCGATGTGCCGCTCGGCGTCACCTGCGTGGCCAACGGGGCCATCCCGGGGCTCGCCGTCGCGAAGGCGATCGGCGCGCGCTGGGTTCGGGTCAATCAGTGGGCGAACGCGTATGTCGCGAATGAGGGCTTCCTGAACGGCGAGGCGGCGAAGGCGCTTCGATACCGGAACGCGATCGGTGCTCGAGACGTCCGGATTCTCGCAGACGTCCACGTGAAGTTCGGGGCGCACGCGATCACGGCGGACCGTTCCATCGCGGAGCAGGCGACCGACGCGGAGTGGCACCTCGCCGACGTCCTGATCGCGACGGGGACCCGCACCGGCTCGCCGACCCAGCCGGCCGAGGTCGACGAGGTGCGGGCCGGAACCAATCTACCGGTCATCGTCGGGTCTGGTCTCGACCCGGAGCAGCTCCCGGCCCTGTTCGCGGTCGCCGACGGTGCGATCGTCGGACAGTGGCTCAAGGAGGACGGACGGTGGTGGAAGCCTGTCGACCCGCGTCGGGTCGAGCGGTTGATGCAGGCCGCCAACGCATTCCGCGAGCGTGGCTGACAGCCGTCGGGGGCCAGTCGTCCGGCGGCGGTCTACTCCGCGGCAGCCGGCACTCGTACGGTGAGGGCTCCCGGCTCGATCCAGGCGTTGATCGCGGTCGCCTTGCCGAAGCCGTCGCCGTCGAGCTCGATCTCCTCGGGCTTCGACAGGCGGGCGACGAAGCGCTTCGCCGTCCCGTACTGCAGCTCCTTGTCGTCCTTCGACCGGCCGGCGAGCGCTTGGCCGGCCTTCGTGCGGCGGAGGACGCCGTTGACCCAGGTGACCTTCGCCCAGATGCGGATCCAGCCGAGCAGTCCGCCCGGGCGCATGAACATGAGGTCGAACAGGCCGTCGTCGACGACTGCATCCGGCAGCAGCAGGATGTTGGCGGGGAGTGAACCGCAGTTCCCGATGATGACGGTGTGGACGGTGGCACGCGTCGCCTCCTCGTCATCGATCCGGAACCGCATGTGCAGCTCGTCGGGATCGCGCAGCGATTTCACGATGGCGTCCACGTAGGCGGCCCAGCCGGCTTTGGCCTTGAGGTCGTCGTCGGTGTTCTTGATCATCTTCGCGTCGATACCCATGCCGGCCATGACGACGAAGACGTGTCGGTCACGGGTGCGGTCGGCCCGTTCGATGTCGATGACGCCGAGGTCGATGAGCTTGTCCTCGCCCGTGAACGCCGTGACGACCGAGCCGGGCAGGTCGTTCAGCGTGAGGTCGAGGTTGCGCGCCAGGAGGTTGCCGGTACCGGACGGGAGGAGTGCGAGCGGGACGCCGCTGCCGCGCAGTGCTTCGGACACGGCCCGGACGGTACCATCGCCGCCCGCCGCGAGCACCAGATCGACGCCGGCGGCGATCGCCTCTGCGGTGACACCCTGGCCGACGTCCTCGGGTGTCGTCTCGAACCAGAGCGACTCGCCCCAGCCCGCATCCGAGGCCGAACGCTCGACGGCTTCGCGGAGCACGTCGACGTCCACCTTCACGGGGTTGTAGATGACTGCGGCGATTCGTGCCTGCGCGGACGGGGCGTGGGAGGTCGTCATCCGATCAGCCTAGGAGTGGATGACGCCGCGGCGCCGATCCACAGCGTGGGTTGACGTGACGAGTCGGTTCTGCAGCAGCCGGAAGAGTATCGTTGACACCTTGCAGGCTCTGTCCATGCCCGCCACGAACGCACCGTCCGCGGCGGCATCCCCATCGTGATTGCGACATCGTGAAGATCCTCTCCATCCAGTCAGCAGTGGCCTACGGTCACGTCGGCAACTCTGCGGCAGTGTTCCCGCTCCAGCGCATCGGTGTCGAGGTGATCCCCGTCAACACGGTGAACTTCTCGAACCACACTGGTTATGGCGCCTGGCGCGGGCCGCTCATCTCACCTGAGCAGGTCGCCGAGGTCATCACCGGTGTCGAGGAGCGCGGTGCGTTCCCGCAGGTCGACGTCGTCCTGTCCGGGTACCAGGGTGGCGTGGGCATCGGCGATGTCATCGTCGACGCCGTCCAGCGCGTCAAGGCAGCGAACCCCGCGGCGTTGTACGCGTGCGACCCGGTGATGGGCAATGCGAAATCCGGCTGCTTCGTCGCCCCCGAGATCCCCGAACTGCTGCGCGACCGCGTGGTCCCCAACGCCGACATCATCACGCCGAACCAGTTCGAACTCGGCTACCTCACCGGTACCGAGCCGGCATCGCTCGAGTCCACGCTGGAATCGGTGGACCTCGCGCGTGCGATGGGGCCGTCCGTCGTGCTGGTCACGAGCGTCGAGCGTCCTGACCGCGAGCCCGAGACCGTGGAGATGCTCGTCGTCGACGATGCGGGTCGCTGGATCGTCCAGACGCCACTGCTGCCGTTCAAGGCGAACGGCTCGGGCGACGTGACGGCGGCACTGTTCGCCGCGCACTACGGCGCGACGCGTGACGCGAAGCTGGCCCTCGAGCGGACGGCATCGAGTGTCTTCGACCTCATCGAGCTCACCTACCGCTCCGGCCAGCGCGAGCTGCAGCTCGTCGAGGCGCAGGAGTTCTACGCGAACCCGCGCTTGCAGTTCACGGCGACGGCGGTCTGAGCCGGCTCGTCGGCAGGTACCTCGGCTGGCTCGGTGAGCGAGCTGGGTCGCTCCGTTCCTTGAGCGTGTCGAAGGGCAGCGCCTCAGCGCACGGCGCGGCAGGCGAGGTGCAGTGCGAGACGCACCTCGGGGTCGGCCATGTCGACACCGAGCAGTTGTTGCGCCCGGGCGATCCGGGTCGCGACGGTGTTCCGATGGAGACCCAGTGCGGCAGCCGTCGGCGCCACCGCGGACTCGTGGTCGAGGTACGCGGACAGCGTCGTCAGCAGCTCACCGTTGCCCGTCTGTAGCGGTGCCAGCAACGACCGGGCCGCCGGTACGAAGGTGTCGTTGCCGGTCCACGCGAGGAGGAGCTGTTCGAGCCCGAGTCCGTCGACACGGACGAACCAGGAGGTCGTCGATCGGTTGACGGCGATCCGGGCTGCGTCGGCCGCTTCGCTCAGCGACGTCGTGAGACCGGCGGATCCACTCGCCAGCGAACCGACCGCGGTCGCGACGTTGAAGGAACGTCGTGCGTCGACGTGCAGATCCCGCAGTGCCCCGACGTAGTGCTCCACCTGGGACGGTGGTGGGGGTTCGGCGAAGGTCAGCCAGCCGCTCACCCCTCGCCCGCTCGTCGTCGCGTGCGAATCGACGGCGATCCGTCCAAGCCCTCCCGTGACGAAGCGCAGCAGTTGGAGGGCGTCCACGCGGCTGCGCCCGACGATCCTGAACGCCAGGTGGAAGCCCGTCGTGCGCCAGCCTCGTTCGAGCATGCGACGTTCGACGTCGGGATCCGCGCGGCCCCGGAGGTCCACGAAGTCGCGCAGCACCCCGGACGACACCGAGGCGTCGCTCACCTCCGCGACCTCGTCGATCAGGATGCGCGCCGCGACGGCCGGCATCGCGACCTCCGCGGCGACAGCGAGCGCGCTGATCTGACGTTCATCGAGTCCGTCGCCGAAGAACGCGAGCCGCAGTCCTTCACGACTCGGGCTGTCGACCCGGACCGATGCGGCCGTTCCGGCGCCTGCCCGCGTGAGGTCCATCCAGGGGGCGAAGTCGATCGCGGCGTGCACCTCGGGCGCGAGCCGTCCTCCGGCTTCGAGCAGGACTCCCTCCGCGTCGATGAGCGCGATCCCATGGCCGACGCTCGACGACAGGTGGCGCAGCAGGTCGGGGAGCCCGTCGGCGTGGTACTCGATCGACTGCGCGACCTTGCGGACGTAGCCGAGCGTCAGCGCGTCGCGGGCCTCGACGAGCTGCCAACACGCCTTCGCGAGCAGCATCGGCCGGTCGACATGGAGGAGGGAGAAACCGAGGCGGTCGGCGAGCGCGCGTGTGCCCTGGCCGAAGGCGTCGGCGTCCGGGATCGCGAGCGCCCGGAATCCTCGGTCTCGGATGCGACGCACCAGCGCGTCCTGCTGCCACGGGCGGGTCGGCGGCAGCGCCGTGAGCACCGCCAGACGACCGGCGCCGTCTGCCGGCAGCGCTGCTTCGCCGGTCTCCACGACGACGCCGGACCAGTCGGCCGTCTCCGGTCCGGCGACGAGTCGGACGCCTCCGTTCTCGGGGTGGGCGAGCAGCGCACTCAACTGCAGGACGTCGCTCATGCGTCCGCACCCTCGCCGGAGGTGACGCCGTCGAGCTCGTCGACACCGTACGCCGAGGGGCGGACGTGCCGGAGTCGATCCTCCGAACCGAACCACCACTCGGGGCCGTCGAGGTGGATCACCGCGACGTGCCGCGACATGGAGAGTGCCGGGACCTCGAGGATGTCCCGCGTGATCGCGTCGACCACCACGATGAGGTCGGGCGAGGTGGCGTCCAACCGGCCGTCGGTCATGAACGCGAGCGTCTCCGACCGCGCGACGAGGCGGTGCACCTGGCCCCCGCCGCCGTCGATGCCGAAGGTCATGACGTGGGGGTCGCGCGCGTCGCTCTCCACCGCGCTGATGCGGCCCTCGGCGAGGAGGCTGCCGCCGAGCGCTTCGGCGAGACGGTCGAGTGGACCGGAGGCTGCTGCGAGGAATGCTTCGCCGAGGCTGAGGGCCCTCGCGGTGTTGTCGACGATCGCATGTTCGCGGAGGTCGCCGACGGTGAAGCCCGCGAAGACCATCCCACCGACGCCACCGGCCTGCACGGTCGCCGCCCTGACCACGCGCTCGACGTCGCGGGCGCGCGCCGTGTCGACGAGCACCACGCCCCCCGCACCCGTGTCGCAGGTGACGATGACGCCGGGTACCCGGTCGACGAAGAGGGACATCTGGTCGAGCGCCGGCAATGCCCGTCCTGTCAGGTCCGCGTCGACGATGGAACGATCGCGGGCGAGCGTGAACGGGGCGAGACCGTTGAGTCCACCGCCCTCCAGTGAGCACACGACGGGGACCCGGTGGCCGAGCCAGCGTTCGGCGGCAGCGATCAGATGCGCGAACGGGTCGGTGCCGGGCAAGCGCTCGCTGAGGAGCATGGTCGACCCGACGAACGCGGCACCGAGACACGGCAAGGTCGGGTCGAGCTCGTCGATGCCGTGGACCGTGAACGGCCAGTCGTGGGAGTCGCGCAGGGCGAGCTCGAGCATCGTGGTCGCGCCACCACCACCCGATCCCAGCAGCGAGAACCCCGTCGCGAGCGCGGGGAGCGAGGCTGGCTCGAGGGTGGTCGGCATGGCACCAGCCTAGGCTCGCACCGCCTTGGCGTCGCGAGCGAGCTCATTACTGCAGGGCATACGGGTCTTTCGTGATCTCCTGTGCGTGGTCGGAATCGGGCCGCGCAAGCGTACCCAAGAAGTTTGTCGGTGCTGCGGCTTCCCGCTCGTGTAGGCGTGTGGTGATCTGGTGAGCCAACACAGACCGGCTCCAACCGTGCTGGACGTCCTTTGCGGCATACCAGTCACGCAAGACCTGGTCGTCGAGCTTGTCGAGGAGTTCGATCACGTGGCCCCGGGGCAATTCGCCAACGGGTCGTTGGCGAATCGCAGACGGGTCGGGCCATGCTTCAGAGAAGCGACGCATGTAGCGCATGTTCGCCGGAGAGAACCCCTTCATCGAAGGGAACTCAGCGCGCAGATCCGTTGCAAGCCGCGACAGTACGTTCGTGCCCCAAGCCTCGACATGCCGTTTCACGTCCTCGAGCGTCGCCACGTATTCCTCAGGCGCAAGCTCGCCCGTCATCCTAATATTCTAGACGGCCGTCGCGGCGAAGGCCTCCGCTGCCGCGGCTGCTGCGGCCTCGCCCTCCACCGGGACGAACGGCTCCGTCAGTCCGAAGGCTGTCGGACCGAATGCCCGAAGCGCGCCGGCCGTGCGCATCATGGCCGGCGTGGAGATGCCGAGCACGCGCACCCGTTGGCCGTAGCGGAGGCGCTCGGTGGTGATGGGTTCGGCGCTCTCATGGTCGACGACGCAGACGAGGTCCGGCACGATCGCCACGACCTCGCCGTTGCGCCGCGCGATGAGGTTCTCGTTCTGGAAAGCGATGTCGAGTCGATCGGTGCTGGCCGGATCCAGCGCGGAGATCACCGCGTTCCCCTTCGCGAAGCCGTCGGTCGTGCGGCGTTCGACGTCGGTCACCTTCCCGACGAACAACTCGCGGACATGGGAGTAGAGCGTCGTCGACAGGGTGTGCGCGATGGCGTCGAACGGCGAGCGGTGCTCCTCTCGGGCGACCCGGATGGCGCGGCCGAGGGCGAGCGCCATCGAGATCGTGCGTGGTACGGCGGTGCGCTTCACATCGGCGCCGCTCATCGCGTACTCGGCGATGTGCCCGACGCCACCGAGGCGGATCGTGATGCCGCGAGCCAGCCATTCCATCTGCCGGTCGTCGTCGCCGGTGTCGATGATCACGCGCTCGCCGCGTTCACCGGCGAGGGCGAGTGGCGAGCCGTGCACACCGTAGACGGCGAAGGTCTCCATCGAGAGTTCGGGGAACGCGCGCCCCATGCCGTCCGCATCGACCACCGGCAGCCCGGTCTCGGCAGCGACGATCAGGGGGATCATCGAGTTGATGCCGCCGCACTCGATGGGCATGGTCGCATCCGCGGTGCGACCGAGGTGCTCCTCCAGGGTTCGCAGGGCCAGCGTCGGCTCGAATCCCGCCGGGATCTTCTCGATCATGACGGTCGGCGCGCCCATCTGGGCGGTCGGGATGACGAAGAGGTCGTCGTCCAGCTCGTCGGGGTCGAGGATCGTGATGGAACGGTCGCCGAGCACCTGCTGCACGAGCATCATGCCGATGTATGGGTCGCCGCCGCCGCCCGTGCCGAGGAGGGTCGCACCGCGGGCGAGGTCCGGGAGGTCGGCGCCGGTCAGTTCCCAGCTCATGCGTCCACCGTGCCGTCGAAGCGGTGCGACGGCACGTCGTAGCCGAAGTAGCCGGGACCGACCATCGCGAGGGCTTCCGGACTGTGCCAGCGCTCGTCGCTCGGAGCCGCGATGACGCGGACGCGCTGCCCGTACCGCAATCCCTCGGTCGTGATCGGCTCGCCGGAATCGTGGTCGAGGACCATGATCAGGTCGGGCGTCGTCACGAGGGTGGCTCCGTCGAGGGCTGCGATGAGGTGCTCGTTCTGGAACGACAGTTCAAGCGTCCGGCCGGTCCCGTCGATGCGCGCACGACCACGGGCGAACCCGGTCGTGGTCGCGCGTTCGACGTCGACGACCTTGCCGGAGAACAGCTCACGACCGCCGAGGAGTCGGACGGTGCGTTCGACGGGGTCGGTCTTCTCCGCGCGGGCGGTGACGATGCCGTCGCCGATCTCCCGGCACAGCGACAACGAGTCGGCGACGAGCGCCTCTCGGGCCTGGGCGCCGGACATCGGGAAGCCGGAGATCATCACCGAGCACCCCATCTCGACACAGGCGACCCGGGCGATGCGCTCGGTCCAGCTGTTGTCGACGGTCGTGAGGACGCCCGTGTTCCCCTTCTCGTCGCTGAACGCGAGCGGGGACGCGTCGATGCCGTAGAGCGTGGGCAGCACCATCTGGAGCTCGGGGAAGGCGCGTCCCATGCCGTCGGCGTCGATGAGCGGCAACCCGAGCGCTGCGGCCGCGGCGATGGGGATGGTCGAGTTCACGCCGCCGACCTCCGCGCAGGCCACGTGCGTGACCGGGCGGCCGAGTGACGCACTGAGCGCATGGACCGGCGCGACGACCTCGGTGAGGCTCGGGAGCTTCTCGACCATGACGGTCGGGGCGCCCATCATCGCGACGGTGAGCACGAGGGCATCGTCCGGCACCTCGTCGAGCGTGACGACGGTGACGTCGCCGTGCTCACGGAGCGCCTGGGTGGCGAGGAGCGCGCCGATGTAGGGGTCGCCGCCTCCACCGGTACCGAGGACGGCAGCGCCACGGGCGAGCCCCGGGATGAGGTCGGCGGTGATCGTCCAGCTCATCGGAGGCCTCCCATGTCGAGGTCGCCGACGGCCTTCACCCGGATGCGCGTCGCATTCCCCGGCAGGTAGGGGATGGGGACCTCGTCGAAGTCGACGATCGCGACGGATGCCGGTGATGCGCCCGCCGCGATGGCCTTGTCGACCGCCTCGGCCCGTACAGCGGCGATCGCCTCTTCACGGCGTCCGGGCTCGATCGCGTAGACCTTGTCGATCTCGCCGCCGACCTGGGCGATGGACGCACCGATCGCGTTCGCGACCGCGTAGTTGTCCGGTCGGTGCACCGCTCCGAAGATGGGGAGTTCGTCCGAGAGGAGGATCGACCCACCCCCGACCGCGACCACAGGGATGGGTTCCGGCGAGGTGCGCATGCGGTCGACCGCTTCGGCGATGCGCTCGCTGATCCGTGCGAGGACGCGGGCGACGAACGCAGGGTCCAGGTGCGCGACCTTCGACGCGTCGCCGATCGACGCCCGCCCGGCCGCCACAGCGATGTCGGTCGCGGTGAGGGTGGAGCCGCCGAACACGAGCGCCTCGGTCATGAGGCGGTAGCCCACGGACGCTGGTCCGACCTCTGCGGTCTCGTCGTCGACGATGCTGCCGCCGCCGATGCCGATCGAGAGCACGTCGGGCATCCGGAAGTTCGTGCGGATACCGGCGACCTTGACCTCGTTCGACGTCTCGCGCGGGAAGCCGTTGATGAGGAGGCCGATGTCCGCCGTGGTGCCGCCGATGTCGATGACGGCGCAGGTGGCCAAGCCGCTCGTGAGGGCGGCGCCGCGCATCGAGTTCGTCGGTCCTGAGGCGAAGGTCGCGACGGGGTACAGGCGGACGTAGTCCTCGTCCATGAGTGTGCCGTCGTTCTGGCTGAGGAAGATGGGCGCCTCGATCCCCTGCTTCCTGACCGCCGCAGTGAGGCCGTCGACGATCTCCGAGGCGAGCTCACGCAGTGCCGCATTGATGATCGTCGCGTTCTCGCGCTCCAGCAGGCCGATCCGGCCGATCTCATGCGACAGCGAGATCGCGACGTCCGGCCCGAGCACCTCGCCGACGATGCGCGCGGCTTCGACCTCGAGGTCGTGGTTCACCGGGCTGAAGACGGAGGAGATCGCGACGGATCGGATCCCGTTCGCCCGCATGTCCTCGGCGTGTGCCCGCAGCTCCTCAGGATCGAGCGGGGAGATCGGGCGGCCGTCGAACTCGTAGCCGCCGTGCGCGAGGTAGCTGCGTGCACTGATCGCCTCGACGAGCTCTGCCGGCCAGTCGACGAGCGGGGGGAGGGCTCGCGTCGCAGGGAGGCCGAGGCGCAGTGCCGCGGTCGGGGCGAGTCGCTTCGCCTGGACGAGTGCGTTGATGAAGTGCGTCGTGCCGATCATGACGGCGGTGATCTGTTCACCGTCGAAATGGTGGCCGCCCCGCAGCTCACCGATCGCCTGGACGATCCCGTCCGTCACGTCAGGCGTGGTCGCGTGCTTCACGGCAGCCAGTGTGCTGGTGCCGTCCATGAGCACGGCGTCGGTGTTGGTGCCGCCGACATCGATACCGATGTGCATATGAGGGTTCGCTTTCTGTTGGAGCAGTGGATCAGTTCGAGGAGCGGGTCGCGGCTTCGGTCGGCTCGTCGACCGCCGCCTGCGTCGTGTGGGCGACTCCGACACCGCGCACCCAGCCGAGCTTGCCGGCGGCGATGTACAGCACCATCGAGAGGACCAGCGACAGGATGGCGGGGATGCCCCAGGTGACGAAGTAGCCGGTGATCGCGGAGACGGCCCAGATGATGATGGTCGCGGGGACGATACGGGGCGCCGTCGCCGGGAGCCGCCCCGAGGCCCGAGTCGCGTCCAGTTCACCGCGCCAGCGCCGCACGATGAAGTACTCGGCGACCATGATGCCCGCGATGGGCGGGAACGCGACGCCGAGGATGATCAGGAAGGCGGAGAACTGGCCGAGGATACCGACGGCGGCGAGGATCGAGCCGACGACGCCGAGGACGATGGTCGTGGTCACCCGGTTGAGGTTCTTCCCGAAGGCGGTGGAGATGAAGTTCACGAGGCCGAGCGAGGAGGAGTACAGGTTCCAGTCGTTGATCTTCAGGGTGCCGGTGATGACGATGATGAGCCCGATGAGGCCGACCGAGGAGGTGACGATCGCGACGACGTTGCCCGACGCGGCGGCGTGGGCGAGGAGCACACCCGAGAGCCCGATGACGAACTCCCCGAGGGAGACACCGACGACCGTCTGCTTGATGACGTCTGCGCGCGAACGGTTGAAGCGGGTCATGTCGGCCGTGATGATCGCCCCCACGATCAGACCACCCGCGACGATGCCGGTGCCGGCCCAGACGCTCATGGTCGGGCCGGGTGCCGGGCCGGTGACGAGCTCCACGAAGTCGTGTTTGCCGAGTTCGCTGATGATCGACCAGCCGACGAGGATGAGGAACAGGGGCACGGTGATGTTCGCGAGCCACTGCATGCCCTTGAAGCCGAACGCGACGATCGCCGTGACGGCCAGGCCGAAGATGAGGCTCCACGCCCAGATCGGCATGAACCCGGGCAGCAGGGCGTCGAGCGACTCTGCGGAGATCGCGCTCTGGATGCCGAACCAGCCGATGAGGCTGATGCCGATCGCGAGGCCGACGAGGGATGCGCCGACCTCGCCGAAACCGGTCCACCTGGCGAGGAGGGCGGTGTTGAGCCCTTCCTTCTGGCCGATGATGCCGACGATGCACATGATCACCTCGAGGATGATCGAGCCGAGGAGGAGGGCGAGGAAGGCCTCGCCGAAGGTCATGCTGTAGCCGAGGGTGGCGCCGAGGAGGAACTGGGACAGTGCCGACACCTGACCGAATCGCTGGACGGCGATTCCGAACCAGGGTTTCTGTGCGTCGGGACGGACGCGGGACAGGGCGAAGTCGTCTGCGTGTGCCATGCGAGCCATGGTGGTCTCCAGAGGTGGGGGATGAGGCGGGAGAGGTGCGGGTTGCGGCAACCCTACTCAGCCGCCGCGGGCGGCAGAATGTGCATGATGTCGGAATCAAACGCCGGAATCAGCACTCTGCACATGCGACGTCCCAGCGGCTTGGAGGGCACCTTGACGGGCTCGGTGTCGGTGCGGCGGGACAATCCGCGCATTGTCGGGCAAACGGCTGGGAATCACAAGATCCCTGGCCAGCGGTGTCATTCCTCGGTACGGTGGAAAGATATGTCAGCACGAGTCGAGACGGAATCCATGATTCAGGCAGAACGCGAACGCCCACTCCTCCGCAAGGGAAGCGAAGCGAGTTTCGTCCGCTGGGCGTTCGACGGCCGCTCCTGGTGCGCCGACCTCGTGAGCGGTCAGTACCGCGGTGCCACGAAGACGGGCTGGCTCGTCGAGACCGAGCAGGAGCAGCGCGAGCTGTCGAATCAGGAATGGGCGCCCTGCATGGCGTGAACGCCGTCGCACCCTCCGTCGAAGCCGGGCGATCCCGGCCGGCTCGATCCCGGTTGGTTCAGGGGTGATCGTGTTCGACGACGTGCACTGCGATGTCGGCTGCTGCCAGTCGTTCGAGCTCCAGCGGGTCGGCTGAGGAGTCGGTCACGAGGTCGTGGATCTGACCGAGCTCGGCCATGCGGGCCAGCGTGACCCGACCGACCTTCGAGCCGTCAGCGACGACGATGACGCGCTGCGCATGCGAGACCATCGCGAGGTTGGTCCGCGCTTCGCGCTCATCGTGGGTGGTGGCACCGCCGAGCGCACTGATGCCGTCGGTGCCGAGGACCGCCGTACCGACGTTGATGGCACCGAAGGTGTTCTCCGCCAGCACGCCGACCGCCTCGAACGACGATGAGCGCACGAGACCTCCGGTCATGATGACCTGGAGGTTCGGCCGGGACGCGATCTCGGTCGCGGTCGTCAGGGAGTTCGTCACGATGGTGAGCTGAGGCCGCCCGGCCAGTTCCCTCGCCACCGCCCCGGTGGTCGTCCCGCCGCTCAGCGCGATCGCATAGGGGCCAGCCGGGATCATCTCGGCGACCTTGACCGCGATGCGCCGCTTCGCCTCACGGAACTGCATGTCCCGGAACCGCACGGGGATCTCGGCCCGTTGATCGTTCGATCGGGCGCCGCCGTGGGTGCGCAGCAGGAGTCCGAGGTCCTCGAGGTCCGCGAGGTCGCGGCGCACGGTCGGTGCCGAGACCCCGAGTCGATCGGTGAACTCGGCGATGGACACCACGCCGTCGTCTGCGGACAGGAGCGCGAGGATGCCGCGCATGCGTTGGCTCCGCTTGCCGGACGACGCGTGTCCTGGCCGCTCGGTCGATGCGGTTCCGCGCATGTCGTCAATCCTCTCCGAACACTGCTCGCCTCAAACGCTCAGAAGAACTGCGCGTCTGAAGCGATTACTGATCGTTTCCTTGGTCGATTCGATCACTGTAGTCGAGTATTGCGGCATGACACGAGTGACTTTCATCGGTGCAGGCAGCGTCGTCTTCACCCGCCAACTCATCGCCGACCTGCTCCGCTTTCCCGAACTGGGCGGGCTCGAGATCGTGCTGCACGACATCGAACAGGAACGACTCGATGTCGCCGAGGGCACCGCACGCCAGGTGAACGAACGCCTGGGAGCGCAAGCGGTCGTCTCCGCTCAGCGTGACCGCCGCCGCGCGCTCGAGGGCGCCGACTTCGTCATCAACATGGTGCAGGTGGGCGGGATCCGCTCCACCATCGACGACCTCGAGATCCCGGCACGGCACGGCCTCCTCCAGACCATCGGCGACACGACCGGCATCGGAGGCGTGTTCCGCGCGCTGCGCACCTTCCCGCTGCTGACAGCCCTCACCGCCGACATGCGCGAGATCTGCCCGAACGCCCACCTCCTCAACTACACCAACCCGATGGCGATGAACGTGTGGTGGGCGTCCGTCGTCGCCCCGGACATCAGCACGATCGGTCTGTGCCACAGCGTCTACTGGACCGTCAACGACCTGTGCGCGCTGCTCGGTGTCCCGGTCGAGGAGACCCACTACCGGGCGGCCGGCGTCAACCACCAGTCGTGGCTCCTCGAATGGAGCCACAACGGGCAGGACCTCTACCCCCTGCTGCGCGAGCGAATCCGGAACGACCCCGAACTGTCGCGTCGCGTCCGAGTCGAGATGTTCCGGCGTATCGGCTTCTACCCGACCGAGACGAGCGAGCACTCCTCGGAGTACCTCTCCTGGTTCCTCCGGTCTCCCGAGCAGGTGGAGCGCTTCCGTCTGCAGCCCCTGGAATACCTCGGCATCAGCGAGGCGAACGTCGCCGAGTTCGCAGCGACCAAGGCCGCCCTGGCTGCCGGGACCCCCTTGGCCCTCGAAGACGAGGCGAGCGAGTATGCCCCGCAGCTCATCCACTCCCTCGTGACCGGCCAATCCCGTGTCATCCACGGCAACGTCGTGAACCGCGGCCTCATCGACAACCTCCCGCAGGGCGCGGTGGTCGAGGTGCCGGTCCGCGTCGACGCTGACGGGATCACCCCGCTCCCGGTCGGCGCGCTCCCTGTGCAGTGCGCGGCGCTCAACCGCCCGTACGTCTCGGTCGCGGAACTCACCGTCGAGGCGGCGCGGACGGGAGACCCCCGTCTCATCCGCCAGGCGGTCCTGATGGATCCGAACGCCTCATCGACGCTGACGCCGGCCGAGATCTGGCAGCTGTGCAACGAACTCGTCGAAGCCCACGGCGAGCTGCTCCCGGAACCACTGCGTCGCATCATCCCCGTCGACGAGCTCTGAGCCGTCGCCTGCACCAGCCACCATCCACGACCGATCGACTTCAGGAGAAGACCACCGATGTTCTCGCCCAGTTCCACGATCAGCCCATCCGTCCGCCACGCCGGCAGCGGCCGGACCCGACGGAACCGTGTCGCCGCGGCGGCCGCCGTGATCGCCGCCGGTGCCCTCGTCCTCTCTGGTTGCGCCGGAAGCCCGAGCGGCGCGACGACACTCGATGAGGATGCGCCGGTGAAACTCACCTTCTGGACCGGCCAGGCCGATGCCGCCCAGAAGATCCTCACGGGGCTCGTCGACGAGTTCGAGGAGCTGCACCCGAACGTGACGATCGACGTGTCCTCGGGGGCTCCGTCCACCGAGGACCTGCTGCAGAAGCTCTCCGCGAGCTTCGCCGGCGGCAACTACCCCGACATCTCCTACGCGTTCGGCTCCTGGGCCAGCCGGCTCGAAGGGTCCGATCGCACTCTCGACATCACCGATCAGGTGGCCGAACCGGACGTGAAGTGGGACGAGTTCTCCGAGGCCGCGCGCGAGACGGTGCAGCCCTCAGGGAAGAAGACGATCGGGTTCCCGGCCGTCGTCGACAACATCTCCCTCCTGTACAACACGACGGTGTTCGACGCGGCCGGCGTCGAGTACCCGACGGCCGACTGGGACTGGGACGACTTCCGTGCCGCGGCCAAGCAGCTGACCGACCCGGCGACGAACACGTACGGCTACGCCTACTCGGTCTCCGGGAGCGAGGAGACCACCTGGCAGTTCTGGCCGCACCTCTGGCAGAACGGCGGCTCGATCATCTCGGATGACGGCACGAAGGC
The DNA here is from genome assembly GCF_050613355.1 of Plantibacter sp. RU18. Taxonomy (NCBI): domain Bacteria; kingdom Bacillati; phylum Actinomycetota; class Actinomycetes; order Micrococcales; family Microbacteriaceae; genus Plantibacter; species Plantibacter sp. RU18. Next base: position 4,137,931 of record NZ_CP159618.1, on the reverse strand, counting down.
CGAGTTCGCATCCTCCGCCGGCGTCGACGCGCTGACGTACCTGCGCGACCTCGCCGTCGAGGACAAGAGCGTCTACCTCGATCAGACCGACACCAAGTTCGGCGCCCTCTTCGCGAGTGACCGCATCGGCATGATCACCTCCGGACCGTGGCAGCTGTCGGATCTGAAGACCAAGGGCACGAAGTACGGGGTCACGACGCTGCCGGGGACCGATGGCGACCACCAGACCGTGTCGGGACCCGACGTGTGGGCCTTGTTCGACCACAAGGACAAGAACCGGGAGTACTGGGCGTACGAGTTCACGAAGTGGCTGACGGAACCCGAGCAGGACCTCCGCTGGAACGTCGCCTACGGCAACCTCCCGTTGCGGTCGAGCTGCCCGGTCTCGACGTCATGGCGGAGAACGGGGCCAACGCCAAGCAGGCGAGGCCGACGCTCCCCGGGTACGTCGGGCTGTCCGAGGCGATCGGCAAGGCGATCTCCGAGGTGTTGCAGGGGCAGGGCGATCCGAAGCAGGCGCTCGAAGATGCGGCGAAAGCGGCAGACGCCGCATTGGCAGACGACTGATGACCACCGTCGCCCCGCGTCGCGCTCCCCGGACCGACGGGTCCCAGGAGCGCCGCCGACCGGTGAGGCTGCGGGACACGATCACCGGCTGGGGCTTCGTCGCGCCGGCGATGGTCGTCGTGCTCGGCCTCTCGATCTTCCCCGCCATCTGGGCGTTCTTCCTCTCGCTGCAGAAGTGGGACGGATTCGGGGAAGCCGAGCAGGTCGGGCTGGCGAACTACGCGGACATGATCGGCAACGACGAGTTGCAGGCCGCCGTGATGCACACCGTCGTCTACACGCTGCTCTTCGTGCCCGCCTCGCTCGGTCTCGGACTGTTCCTCGCCGTCGCTCTCAACCGGCGCATCCGTTTCATCGGGATCTATCGCACCGCGATCTTCGTCCCGTTCGTCGCCTCCGCGGCCGCCACCGGCATCCTCACGACGTACCTCTTCAACCCGCAGTTCGGTCTCCTCAACACCATCCTCCGGTTCCTCGGCATCCCGGCTCAGGGGTGGCTGGAGGATCAGGGGCAGGCGATGGTCGTCATCACGATCATGTCGTTGTGGGGACAGGCGGCCTTCACGACGGTGATCTACCTCGCGGCCTTGCAGGACATCCCGTCCGAACTCCTCGAAGCGGCCAGGATCGACGGCGCGAACGCCTGGCAGTCCTTCTGGAAGGTGACCTTCCCCCACCTGGCCCCGGTGACGGTGTTCGTGGCGATCTGGCAGTTCATCCAGGCGATCCAGCTGTTCGACCTCGTCTACACGACCACCAGGGGCGGGCCGCTCGGGGCGACGCAGACCATCGTCTACTACCTGTGGGACGCGGCGTTCAAGCAACTCCAGTTCGGTTACGGTTCAGCGGTCGCCTACGGCCTGTTCGCCGTGACCCTGCTCTGCACGATCGGTGTCGTCCTCTACTCCCGCCGTTCCAATGTGGAGGCATTCTGATGACCACGATCCAGACCCCAGCCCACCGGGACGCACCGGACTCCCCGCTGTCCGGCGCGGCCGTCCCGCGGCGACAGCCGCTCAGTCGTCGGCCGCGACGCAGGTTCAGTCTGTGGCATCTCGTCCTCGTACCCATCGCGGTCGTCTTCGTCATCCCGTTCGTGCAGATGTTCGTCACCTCGGTCACGCCGGAATCGGAGATCAACACCTTCCCGCCGAGGATCCTGCCGACCCACATCACCTTCGACGGGTTCGCCAAGCTGTTCGCGGAATCGGACATCCTGTTGTGGCTCGGCAACACGGTCATCGTCTCGACCGTCGCGATCGCCTCCCACCTCGTACTCTGTTCGCTCGCCGGCTACGGCTTCGCCCGGCTGAAGTTCCGCGGCAGGACGATGGGCTTCCTCATGATCGTCGCGACGATCATGATCCCGACGCAGCTCCTGATGATCCCGACCTACATCCTGTTCTCCCGGCTCGGTCTCATCGACAGCCTGGGTGCGGCTATCGTGCCCTGGCTCGCCTCGGCGTTCGGGATCTTCCTCATGCGGCAGTTCTTCCTGTCGCTGCCCGCGGAGCTCGAGGAGGCGGCGCTCATCGACGGGTGCACCCGGCTGCAGGTGTTCTTCCGCGTCATCCTCCCGCTGGCGAAACCGGCGCTCGCGACGCTCGCGATCTTCACGCTGCTCGGCTCCTGGAACGACCTCGTCTGGCCGCTCATCGCGATCAACAACGACCAGGTGTTCACGCTCCAGCTCGGCATCACGAACTTCCAGGGCGCCAGGCGCACGGACTGGGCGCTGCTCATGGCAGGCAACGTCGTCGCCACGCTCCCGCTCATCGTGTTCTTCCTGTTCGCACAGAAGCAGTTCGTCGCGACGATGTCCTTCTCCGGCCTGAAGGGCTGAGGGATGACGCGTCTCGACACGGAGCGCTCAGGCCCTCCACTCGTCCCACGGTCATCGACCGCATCACCATCCCGATCTCGACCCCTGGAGGTCACCTTGTCCGATGCCACGTTCGTCGGTTCGGAAGCCACTGTCCGCGAGATCTCCCAACAGCCGGATGTCTGGCGGGAGGCAGCGTCCAACATCGCGGCCGAGCAGGCTGCGATCGACGCGTTCCTCGAGCCCCTCCTCGCGCTCGACGATCTGAGGATCGTCCTGACCGGCGCTGGAACCTCGGCGTTCATCGGTGAGATCGCCGCCCCGGCCCTGTCCCGGCTGCTCGGTCGGCGGGTCGAAGCCGTCGCCACGACGGACATCGTCTCCAACCCGCGGGACGCCTTCGCCGAGGACATCCCCACCCTGCTCGTGTCGTTCGCGCGGTCCGGCAACAGCCCCGAGAGCACCGCCGCGACCGCTCTGGCCGACCAGTCGCTCACGAGTGTCGGTCATCTCATCCTCACCTGCGACGCGAGCGGTGCCCTGTTCGCACAGCACCACGGTCGTCCGGGGTCCAGGACCGTCCTGATGCCGGCGCGCTCGAACGACGAGGGGTTCGCGATGACGTCGAGCTTCACGTCCATGCTCCTCTCGGCGCTGCTGATCCTCGGCGGCCCGGACGATACCGCCGTCGAAGCCGTCGCCACAGCTGCTTCACGGATCCTCGACGAGCGACAGGACTCGATCCGGGCGCTCGCCGGCGCCGGGTGCGAACGGGTGGTGTACATCGGGAGCGGCTCGCTCACGGGCTTGGCCCGCGAATCCGCGCTCAAGCTCCTCGAACTCACCGCCGGCGCGGTGGTCACCTATTACGACTCCGCGCTGGGGTTCAGACACGGGCCGAAGGCTGCCCTCGACGACAGCACCCTGGTCGTCGTGTACGTCTCCGCGGACCCCTACACGAAGCTGTACGACCTCGACATCGTCACAGAACTGCGGGCGACCCTGCCGCCGGAGCGCGTCGTCGTGATCTCCCCGGAGCCGCTGCCCGACGCCGACGAGTCCTGGGTCCTGTCCGAACTGGCGGGCGTCGACGACGCCTTCCTCGCCGCGGCGTACGTGGTCGTGGCGCAGCTCCTGGGGCTGTCGTTCTCGCTCGGTCTCGGCGCTACCCCCGACAACCCGTTCCCCGGAGGCACCGTGAACCGTGTGGTGCAGGGCGTCCGGATCCACCCCGTCGCCTCCCCGCCGGTCGGCGGTCCGGGGCGCTCGCGGTGAGTCTCTACCTCGGGGTGGACGGCGGAGGATCCAAGACCGCATTCCTCCTGCTCGACGACACCGGCCGCATCATCGCGGAGGCGCAGACCGCCAGTTGCTACTACTTCACGACCGGTATCGAACTCGTCGGGCGCATCCTGACGCAGGGGGTCGCCGAGGTCGGCGCGCGAGCGGGCATCAGCCCGAGCGACATCGACCGGGCGTTCTTCGGGCTGCCCGGGTACGGCGAGGTGAGTGCAGACATGGGCCGCCTCGACGCCGTACCGGGCGAGGTGCACGGCCACGGGAGGTACTCCTGCGACAACGACATGGTGTGCGGGTGGGCCGGTTCATTGGGGGCCGAGGACGGGATCAACGTCATCAGCGGCACCGGGTCGATGACCTATGGCGAGCTTGACGGTCGTGGCCACCGGGTCGGCGGTTGGAGCGAGTTGTTCGGCGATGAGGGCTCGGCATACTGGATCGCCGCCAGAGGCCTGAACGCCTTCACCCGGATGAGTGACGGTCGCCTCGCTCGCGGCCCGCTCTACGACAGCATCCGAACACGGACGGGGGTCACGAGCGACCTCGACGTGATCGATGTCGTCATGAACGGCTGGCAGGGTCGCCGGGGGGCGATCGCGGACCTCTCGAAGACCGTGGTCGAGGCTTCGGCCGCCGGCGACCTCGTCGCAGCGCAGATCCTGAGGGACGCGTGCGACGAGCTGGTCGGCATCGTCGACGCGACGCGGATCGAACTCGGTTTCCCGGACGACGGCCGGGTCCCGGTGTCGTACTCGGGCGGCATGTTCACGGCCGACCCGATCCGGTCCGGCTTCGAGGACGCCCTCCTGGCGCGGCCGTGCGGGTACGAGCTGCGGAGCCCGATGTTCGGGCCGGCCGTCGGAGCGGCACTGTACGCGGCGAAGCAGACCGGCACGCCGTTGTCGGAGTCTGCGCTGGCACGGCTCCGGTCCTGAGGTCAGCTCGCCAGCGACGGTTCGTCGCTCACCGACAGGGTGAGTACGGCCTTGCCGATGAGTTCGTCCTGCTCCAGGTCCTGTTCGAGCCGTCGGAGTTGGCGGGCCACGCCGTCTTCGTGGTCGTCACCGACGAGGTCGACCGATGCCACGAGGAAGAGCTGCTCCGGTCCGCTGAACTCGAGGTACAGGGCCGTGACGCGCTCGATCTCCGGGTGGCCGAGCAAGGTCCTGATGGTCTGCGCGCGGTACTCGGGCCTGGGCCCCTCGCCCAGCAGGTACCGCCGGTTGCGACTGATCAGCAGCAGCGCGACGCCCGCGAGCAGGACGCCGATGGCGATGGAACCGATCGCGTCCCACGCCGGATCACCTGTCACCTGGTGCAGGCCGATGCCGACGGCGGCGATGATGAGGCCGAGCAGCGCGGCCGAGTCCTCGAAGAACACCGATCGGAGGGTCGTGTTCGATCCGTTGAGGACGAAGTCGAAGAAGCCGCGACCGTACTTCTTGGCCGTTCGCCTGCCCTCCCGGATCGACTGGCCCAGGGAGAACCCCTCGAGCAGGAACGCGACGGCGAGCACCAGATAGCTGAGCGGGTAGTTCTCCATCGATTCCGGGGCGGTCAGGCTCTGGATGCCGTGCATGATCGACACGACGGCGCCGACGGTGAAGACCCCGAACGCCGCGAACAGCGAGAAGATGTACGCGTCTCGGCCGTAGCCGAGCGGGTGCGCGGTGTCGCGGCTCTTGTCCGCGCGTTTGTCGGCGATGAGCAGGAAGACCTCGTTGCCCGCGTCGGCCCAGGAGTGCGCAGCCTCGGCGAGCATCGAGGCCGAGCCGGTGAGGGCGGCGACGATGGACTTCGCGATGGCGACGATGATGTTGGCCAGGAAGGCGATGACGACGGTCATGCGCCAACGCTACGCCCAGCGGGCTGCTCGGTGCGCCGCCGGTGATATCTTCCGGCGAGAGGCGCGCCCGAACCCGTGATTGGGGAGGGGGGAGCCGGACCGCGTACGGTTGGCGGGGTGAGTGATGACGCCGCGATCGAGGAGCACCGCAGGACCGCTGCGCACGCGTACAGTGCGCTCGGGTGCCTGCTGCTCGACGCCGGCACCTCCGTCACCGACGTCCGCGACTCCCTGGAGCGCGCCTCGGTCGCATCGGGCGACGAGGGCCTCGCCTTCTCGGTGCTGCCGCAGCTCATCATCGTGAACGACGTGCACGCGGGGGCGGTGCTCGCGGTCGGTAACACGCACGGCGAGTTGTCGTTCCGCGGGGCGGCCCGTGCGAACCGGCTGATGCGCGAGCTCGAACTCGGGCACTGGCCGGTCGGCGACCTGCCGGCCCGTGTCCAGTCGATCCGCGAGACGCCGCGCCCGCACGCGTCGATGCACTGGGTGTTCGGAAACCTGCTGCTCGCGGGCGGGCTCGCGTTGCTGTTCCGCTGCCCCTGGTGGGCGATCGTCGCGTCCATGCTCGTCGGCGCCGTCGTCGGCCTCGTCATCACCCTGCTCGGGCGCTGGCGGGGAGCGATCGCCATCGCCCCCTTCGTGACGGCGTTCGTGTCGACGACGCTCGTGGGGACGCTCGCGTCGGCGATCGACCTCGGTCCGGTGCCGCTGTTCGCGGTCTGCGCCCCGATCGCGATCCTCGTGCCCGGCGCGCTCATCACCAACGCCCTGCTGGAGTTGACGGCGACCGACATCGTGACGGGCTCGGCACGCCTGATGTACGGGCTCATCGTGCTCGCGTTCATGGCGGCAGGTATCTCGGCCGGGGCGATGCTCACCGGCTTGTCGATCGACCCGGATTCGACGGCCCTCGTCGGTCAGGTCGTCCGTGGCAGCACGGATCTCGTCGGGTGGGAGGCGGTCCCGCCGCTCTGGTTCACCTGGATCGGGGTCGTCATGCTCGCGGCCGGGATCGGGATGGCGTTCGGCTCAGGTCGGTCCCTGACGCTGCTGGCGATCTGCGTGATGGCGCTGACCTATGCGGGCATCGTGATGCTCGCGCCGCTCGCCGGGAACGCGGTGGCGACGGGGCTCACGGCCGGTGTCGTCTTCGTCGTCGCCCGGATCGTCGAGCGGTACTCGGCTGCGGTGCCGTCCAATGTCACCTTCCAGCCGGCGTTCCTCATGCTCGTGCCGGGCACGGTCGGGCTCGTCTCCCTCGCGACGTTGGAAGGCTCGGCCGTGACCGCAGCGTTGACGGTCTTCATCAGCCTCTGCGTCGGCATCAAGACCGCGGCGGTCGTGACCGGTGTCGTCATCCCGCCGGTCGCCCCGTCGCGTCGCCCCTGAGTCGTCCGAAGGTTCTGCTGAGCTGTCCACGGCTCGACCGGACGATGGTCGGCGGCTGTCGTGTCACTCGACCGATGCGGTTCAGCGACGGGGGATGGTGGAGCCCCGGATCACGAGGCGACCTGGGAGGTACTCGATCCCGCGCTTGGGCTCGACGCCCTCGATCGCTTCGAAGATGCGGGTGGCGGCGAGGCGACCCAGCTGCTGGAGGTTCGCGTCGATCGTCGACAGCTCGGGTCGGGAGTTGGTGGCGAGGATCTCCCAGTTGTCGAAACTCACGACTGCGACGTCGGACGGTACATCGCGCCCGAGGTCGCGCACGGTGTCGAGGACCCCGCGGGCGATCTGATCGGAACCGGCGATGATGCCGTCGACCTCCGGGTACTGGGCGAGCAGCATCGCGGAGGCGTCACGACCCCAGTGCTCGGTCCACTCCGAGAACATCGGGGCGCCGACGAGCTGCAGTCCGGCTGTCGCCAGCGCGGTCTGCACGCCGGCCGCGCGGTCCTGAGCGGCTGCATACTGCGGTTCGCCGGTGATCATCGCGATGCGGCTGCGTCCGCATGCAAGCAGGTGTTCGACGGCGAGCCGCCCACCGTCTCGGTTGTCGGGCGCGATCGAGACGTCGGTGGGATCGTCGGAAGGGGCGTAGGCGTAGACGACGGGCACCGGCAGCTTGTGACCCAGCGAGGGCCTCGGATCGGTGGTGCGCCCGACAACGATGATGCCGTCGACTCGGCGGGTGAGCAGCGCGTTCAGGTGGTGCTGTTCGCGGATCGCATCGCCGCGCGCATCGCAGAGGAAGACGTTCACCTGGCCGGCGCCGAACGCGTCCTCGGCGCCCATGAGGATCGGGATGACGAAGCGACCCTCGAGGTCGCTCGTGAGGAGGCCGACCGTGCCGGTGCGGCCGTTGATCAGGCTGCGGGCGAGCTCGTTCGGCGTGAACGAGAGGGTCTTCGCGGCGTCGAGCACACGTTGGCGGGTCTTCGGGGCGACCTCGCTCCGTCCGTTCACGGCTTTCGACGCGGTGGCGATGGAGACGCCGGCGATGCGCGCGACGTCGCTCAGCGTCGCAGCGCGGCCGGGCGTCGTTCCGGTCGAACCCGCGACATCGTCGTCTGACATGGTCCCCCTCGTGTTTCGGAAACGTTACCGGATTTCGATCTTGACGCTACCCCGATCGCAGGCTAGCTTTACCGAAAGGGTTTTCGAAGCTTTCGAAATCTTACCATGCGCCGCCGCGACCGGACCGGTCCGGTCCGCTCAATGACGAGTCAGAGGAGTTCACCATGCGCAGCACGCACACGAGACGAATGCAGCGGATCGGAGGGGTGTTGGCGGCGAGCGCGCTGCTCGTCGGTCTGGCAGCCTGTTCCTCCGGTGGCGGCTCGAGCACGCCGCTCGCGAGTGCCGGCCCCGAAGGTGTGGACGAGGGCAGCGAACTCACGCTCTGGACCCGCGCCCCACTGGAGAAGCAAGCGAAGCTCCTCGTCGAGGCGTACAACGCCTCGCACGAGAACCAGGTGAAGCTCACTGTCGTCCCGAACGACGACTACGTCGCGAAGGTGGGAGCTGCTGCCGGTTCCGACAGCCTCCCCGACCTCTTCGCGGCCGACATCGTCTACGTCCCGAACTGGGTCGAGCAGGGCCTGTTCCAGGACCTCACCGCCAACATCGACCAGCTGTCGTTCAAGGACGAGATCAACCCGGGCCACCTCGCGGCGGGTACCTCCGACAACAAGGAGCACGTGCTCCCGTTCGTCCTCGACCTCTCGATGCTCTTCTGGAACAAGGAGCTGTACAAGGAGGCCGGCCTCGACCCGGAGGTCGGCCCGACGACGCTCGCCGAGTTCGCTCAGGACGCCAAGGCCGTGCAGGCGTTGAACAAGCCGGACACCTATGGCACCGCCACCGGCCTCAACTGCGGCGGCTGCCTCGTCTTCACCTGGTTCCCGAGCGTGTGGGCCGACGGCGAGCAGGTCATGAACGAGGACGGTACCGAGTCGCTCCTCGCCGAGGACGGCGCGAAGGAGGTCTACAGCACCTGGGCCGACCTCTGGAAGTCCGGTGCCGTGCTCCCGTCCTCGAAGGATGAGGCCGGTCCCACCTGGACGGCAGGCTTCACCGAGGGCAAGGTCGGCGTCATGCCGTACCCCGCGACGCTGCTCTCCTCCACCCCGTTCGACGTCGGCGTCTCCGGCATCCCCGGACCGAAGGGCGGCGACTCGACGTTCGTCGGTGGCGACGGCATCGGCGACTCGAAGGACAGCAAGAAGGCCGCTCAGTCGTGGAACTTCCTCAGCTGGCTGATGTCCGAGGACGCCCAGGTCGGCGTGCTCGCGAAGAACAGCGACGTCGTCTCGCGTGCGGACTTCGCCGAGAACGAGTACTCGAGCAAGGACCCGCGTCTCGTGACGATCAACGAAGTCGCAGCGAAGGGCGACACGCCCTTCTCGCTGAACTTCCAGGAGGCCTTCAACTCGCCGACCAGCCCGTGGCTGACCCTCGTGCGCAACGCCGTCCTCGAGGGGACGGACACGGTGGACGCGGACGACGACGCGATCACGGACGTGCTCTCGCAGTAGCCAGCAGTACGGGTGCGCCGTCCGGTCCTCATCGGTCTCGGCGGCGCACCCCACCTCCCGTTTCGAAAGGTCCCACCCATGAGTACCACCCTCGCGAGACGGCACACGACGGACTCCGTCGGTGCCCGCAGGCGGAGAGCGGGCAACGCCCGCACCGGTTGGCTGTTCGCGCTCCCGACCGCGGTCTTCGTCGTCTTCCTGTTCCTTGTCCCGCTCGTCCTCGTCTTCCAGATGGCGGGCTCCGACTGGCCGCTGCTCGGCGGCAACCAGGGCTGGAACTTCCCCGACAACTTCCCGAAGGCGATCGACAACCGCTTCTTCCTCGACTCCGTCGTCTTCACGCTGAAGTACACGGCCATCGCGACGGTGCTCCTCATCGGACTCGGGCTCGGACTCGCACTCCTCGTGCAGGAGTCGAGCCGCTGGAAGGGCTTCCTCCGGACCGCGTTCCTCATTCCGAGTGCCCTCGGTCTGGCCTCGGCGTCGCTGCTCTTCTATGTGCTGTACTCGCCGATCGCCGGTCCGTTCGCGGACCTCACGAAGGCGCTCGGCTTCACCTTCCTCGGCACCCCTGACGCCGCACTGTGGTCGACGGTGTTCCTCATCGTGTGGCGTTTCGCGGGCTTCTACATGCTGCTCATGCTCGTCGGGCTTCAGGGCATCCCTGAGGACGTGTACGAGGCGGCACGGATCGACGGCGCCTCACGCTGGCAGATCTTCCGCGACATCACGGTGCCGCTGTTGAAACCGACACTCGCGCTGACGACCGTGATGTGTGTCACGGGCTCCCTGCTCGCCTTCGAGCAGTTCTACATCCTCACCAAGGGTGGTCCCGACAACAGCACCATCACTGTCGTGCAGCTCATCTACAACGTGGCCTTCCAAGGGCAGAACAACCTGGGTGTCGCCGGCGCGCTGTCCGTCATCGTGCTCGCCGCGCTCATCGTCATCAACATCGTGCAGATCCGCGCGTTCAGCAAGAAGGCCGAGGACTGAGCATGCCCATCACCCGAAACGAACCGGCCACCGTCACCTCGACGATGCCCGATGTCCGCGGACACGGACGAGGGCGCGAGGCCAAGCCGACGAACTTCTTCGGCATCGTCATCCGGACGCCGTTCTGGATCTTCACTGCAGCGCTCGCCGTGATTTTCCTCTACCCGCTCGTGTGGACGGCCGTGCGATCGGTGTCACCGCTCGCCGGCACGAACCAGACGGAAGGGTGGGGTCTCGGCAACTACATCACCCTCGCCGGGTATCAGGACGGCATCCTGCAGTACATCGGCAACTCGTTGTTCGTCTCGCTGCTGACCGTGCTGCTCACGCTCGTGATCTCGCTCTTCGGAGGATACGCGTTCGCGCGCTTCCAGTTCCGCGGCAAGAACGCGCTGTTCCTGGCGACGATCGCGATCCTCATGGTCCCGTATGCGACGCTGCTCATCCCGCTCTACGTGCTGCTCAACCTCGTCGGCCTCTCGAACTCGCTCGTCGGTGTCGCGCTCGTCCTGACGATGTTCCAGCTGCCGTTCTCCACCTTCATGATGCGCATCGCGTTCGAGTCGATTCCGAAGGAGCTGGACGAGGCCGCGATGGTCGACGGATGCAACGCCTGGACCGTGCTCTGGAAGGTGCTCGTCCCTGCGGTGAAGCCCGGCCTCATCACCGTCGGTCTGTTCGCCTTCCTGGCTGCCTGGAACGATTTCATGGCGCCGCTCATCCTCATCAACGACTCGTCGAAGATGACCCTGCCGCTCGCGGTCTCCAACCTTCGCGGGCAGGTGCAGGGCGTCGTCGACTACGGCGCGACCGAGGCGGGCGTCGTCGTGCTCGCGCTGCCGTGCATCCTCCTGTTCCTCATCCTCCAACGTCACTACGTGCGCGGCTTCATGTCCGGCGCTTTCAAGGGGTAACCATGACCACCACGACGAGAATCACGCCCGCCCAGACGGGCATCAGCATGACCCCGGTCGTCCCGACGATGAGCGCCCTGCGTCCGTCCGGTGTCGACGAGGTCCACATCACGGAGGGCTTCTGGGCCGAGCGCCAACGCGTGAACGGGGCGGCGACGCTGCCACACGTCGAGCACTGGCTCGAACGCGAGGGTTGGCTCGGCAACTTCGACCTCGCCGTCGCCGGCTCGCTTCCCGAGGGCCGTCGCGGGCGCGAGTTCTCCGACTCAGAGGTCTACAAGTACCTCGAGGCCCTCGCCTGGGAGATCGGGCGACTCGGTGGCGATGACGCACTCGACGCACGGTTCCGTGCGGTGGTCGCACGCGTCGCAGCCGCGCAGGAGGCGGACGGCTACCTGAACACCCGGTTCGGACGGGCCGGGCAGGGGCCTCGGTGGTCAGACCTCGAGTGGGGTCACGAACTCTACTGCCTCGGACACCTGTTCCAGGCAGCCGTCGCCCGGGAGCGCACGAACCCTGGGGCCGGCGACGGTCTGCTCGCGGTCGCGACCCGAGCAGCCGACCTCATCTGCGAGGTCTTCGGTGTCGACGGCATACAGTCGGTCTGCGGGCACGCGGAGGTCGAAGTCGGTCTGGCGGAGCTCGCGCGGGTCACCGGTGAGTCTCGCTATCTCGAACTCGCCTCGCTCTTCATCGAGCGGCGTGGGACGGGCGTGCTCGCCGACATCGAGTGGGGTCGTGGCTACTTCCAGGACGACGTGCCGATCCGCGACGCGGAGGCGCTCCGGGGGCACGCCGTGCGCGCCAACTACCTCGCGGCCGGCGCCGTCGACATCGCTGTGGAGCATGGAGACTCGACGCTGCTCGACGCCCTCCGCGGTCAGTGGGACCGCACGATCGCCCGCCGCACCTACATCACCGGCGGGCAGGGTTCACATCACCAGGACGAGGCGTTCGGCGAGGACTTCGAGCTGCCCTCCGATCGCGCGTACTCCGAGACCTGTGCCGGGATCGCGTCGATCATGTTCAGCTGGCGCCTGCTGCTGGAGGACCGCGACGTGCGGTACGCCGACCACATCGAACGCGTGCTCTACAACGTCGTCGCGACCTCCCCGTCCGCGGACGGTGAGGCGTTCTTCTACGCGAACACCCTCCACCAGCGGACGCCGGGGGAGTCGAGCCCGGATGACGAGGTGTCCCCGCGTGCATCCTCCTCGGAGCGTGCACCGTGGTTCGACGTCGCCTGCTGCCCTCCGAACGTGGCGCGGACACTCGCGAGCCTGGCTTCTCTCGTGGCCACGACGGACGACGTCGGTGTGCAGATCCACCAGTTCGCGACCGCAACGATCGACGTGACGGTCGGGGGTGGTGCGTCCGCCGACGGTGGCGGACGGTTCCTGGCTGAGATGACCACCGACTACCCGCGGTCGGGCCTCGTCACGATCCGGGTGCTCGGTGCGCCGACCGGGCCGTCGACCCTGTCGATCCGTGTGCCGTCCTGGGCTGACGACGCCCGGCTCGGTGTCCGCACGAGCGCCGGCGAGCAGGTGGAGGAGCGAGCGGTCGAGCCGGGCTACGCCGATGTCGTGCAGGCCTTCACCGCAGGTGACGTGGTCGAGCTCTCCTTCGGTGTCCGTCCGCGCATCACGAGCCCTGACCCGCGCATCGACGCGATCCGTGGCAGCGTCGCGATCGAGCGAGGGCCGGAGGTCTTCTGCGTCGAATCGGTGGATTTGCCGGGAGGCACAGAGACGCTTGGACGCATCGAGATCGCCACCGGCGTGGTGCCCGTCGAAACGGAGGACGGACGCCTGTCGATCGAGCTCCGCGCTCGAAGCATGGCCGGTGGTACGTGGCCCTACCGTGAGGTCTTCGATGCTGCTGTCGACGGCGAGACGTTCACCACGACGATCGCGCCGTACCATTCATGGGCCGAGCGTGGTCCGTCCACCATGCGTGTCTGGATCCCGACCGCGCGAGTGTGACGGCGGGTTGGTGCACATCGGTGGTGTAGCGGCCACCATGCCACCGGTGTGCACCGGGTGGCCGTCATACTGGTGTCTCGTCGACACCCGATCCGAAAGTGGCCATGAGCTATCCTCCGAACCCCCAGGCCCCCTACGGATCGCAGCAGTACGGCCTGCCGGCGTACCAGTCCCCACCGCCCCGCGGCGCGAGCTCGCCGGAGGACCTGTCCCTGCCGCTGTACGGGGCGACGCTCGCCCAGGCGACCAAGCGGTTCTTCGCGCAGTACGCGAACTTCTCGGGTCGGGCGTCGCTCAGCGAGTACTGGTGGAGTGCGCTGCTGACGAGTGTGCTCATGTTCGTCCCGACGGCGCTGGTCATGGCCGGCGCCATCGTCGTCGCCGTCACCGCAGCGACCGCGTCCGCGCAGGAGACGGGCCTGTCCGACGGCGGTGCCGGCTACACACAGCCGGACCTCGCCCAGAGCGGCGCCGGCGTGCTCCTCATCCTCGGAGTGGTCCTGTTGCTCGTCGCCTGGCTGGGCCTCCTCGTGCCGAGTCTCTCGATCACGTGGCGACGACTGCACGACGCCAATTTCCCCGGCCCGTTCTACTTCCTGACCCTTGTACCGTCGGTCGGCAGCATCATCATCCTCGTCCTCATGCTGCTGCCGTCGAAGCCCGAGGGGCAGCGTTTCGACCGTCCGGCCGAGATGCCCACCTGGCGTTGACGCAGTAGCGCACGCCTGGAGTGCGCGCGGATGACACACGGGCTGCACGGCGAACCGCCCGTCGACACGGCGTCGATCGCGACTCCGGCCCCACGAGCGGCTTGACGATGGGGTGGATCAGCGTGCTGCGGCGAGGGTCGCGAACGCTTCATCGAGCGCTGCTGTGAACGATGCCGTGCCGGCGGCGGCCCAGCGCTCCCAGGTGAGGTCGACCACCGCGTACGCGGCCACCGTGAACACACGTGCCGCGGTCGCGTCTCCGATCCGGGCAGCCAGCGCGGCAGCCACCTCGTCGACCTGCAGGGCGCGCTTCTCGGCGATGCGCGCCTTGAGAACAGGATTGGCGGTGATCATCCGCAGGCGGGCACGGAGGCGGTCCGGGTCGCTGTCGGCCGTGTGGGCGGCCGGCTGGAACGCAGCTCGGAGCAGGGTCCAGGCGGAGGCGCCGTCCGCAACGTCCGCCTGCGACAGCGCTTCGGCATAGTCCGCTCCGGAGCGCTCGGTCGAGACCACGACCACGTCCTCCTTGGAGCCGAAGTAGCGGAAGAACGTCGCGCGCGAGATCCCCAACTGCTTCGCGAGCTCCTCGACCGTGATGCCGTCGAAGCCGTGATCGACGAAGAGGCGCACGGCCTCGCGCGCCAACTCGACGCGGAAGACCTCGCGGGACCGTTCGCGCACGCTGGTCGACATACGGACAGTCTACGAGATGATATGGTGATGCATTGGTGAGACTGAGTCTCACAAACTGACAGTGTCGTCACCGCCCGCCGTGCGGCTCGTCCGCCCGGCCTTCGCAGGAGAACCCGATGACCATCACCGCCCCGGTACCCACACGCTCGACGCCCGCGCAGCCGCGCCCCGGCCTCATCATCGCCGTCCTCGCCTTCGCAGGCATGGGCGCGTCGTTCATGCAGACGATCCTCATCCCGATCCAGGCGAAGCTCCCCGAACTCCTCGGCGCGGCACGCGAGGACACCGCCTGGGTGATCACCGTCACACTGCTCGTCTCGGCGATCTGCGTCCCCATCTCGGGCAAGCTCGGCGACATGTTCGGCAAGCGCCGCGTCGCGATCGTCCTGCTCGCCCTCCTCGTCGCGGGTTCGGTCATCGCAGCGCTGTCGCCGACGGTCGTCCCGCTCATCATCGGCCGCGGGCTCCAGGGCACGGGCATGGGCGTGATCCCATTGGGCATCGCGATCCTGCGCGACGTCCTGCCGCCGGAGCGTCTCGGCTCCGCGATCGCGCTCGTCAGCGCGACCCTCGGCGTCGGGGGCGCACTCGGCCTCCCGCTCAGTGCCTTCGTGACGGAGCACTTCGACTGGCACGCGCTGTTCTGGGTCGCCGCCGCCATCAGCACCGTCTCCCTGGTCCTCTTCGCGACCGTCGTCCCCGCGAGCACCCTCCGCACGGGTGGCCGGATCGATCTCGTCGGTGCATTCGGGCTTGCGCTCGGCCTCGTCGGTGTCCTGCTCGGGGTGTCGAAGGGCAACGAGTGGGGCTGGGGTGCACCGCAGACGCTCCTCTGCCTCATCGGCGGCGGCGTCGTCCTCCTCATCTGGGGCGTCTACGAGCTGTGGGTCAAGAACCCGCTGGTCGACCTCCGAGTGAGCGCCCGCCCCTCGGTCCTCCTCACGAACCTGTCGTCGATCGCCATGGGCTTCGCGCTGTTCTCGTCGAGCATCGTCTTCCCGCAGCTGCTCGAACTGCCGACCGAGACCGGAGGGCTCGGGCTGACGCTGCTGCAGGCGAGCTTCATCCTGATGCCCTCGGGCCTCGCGATGCTCGCGATGTCGCCGCTCGCCGGCCGTCTCGGGCGGACGCTCGGCGCGAAGCCCCTGCTCGTCGCCGGGGCGACGATCATCGCGGTCAGTTACGTCGGCGCTGTGCTCGTCGACCTCGAGGTCTGGCACGTGCTCGTCTTCAACATCTTGATCGGCGTCGGGATCGGTCTCGGTTACGCGGCGATGCCGACCCTCATCATGCAGGCGGTCCCGGCCACGGAGACCGGCGCGGCGAACGGCCTGAACACCCTCATGCGTGCGCTCGGCACCTCGGTCGCGGCGGCCGTGATCGCCGCGATCCTCGCCGACTCGGCCGTGCCTCTCGGAGACACGTTCGTCCCGAGTGGCGACGGGTTCCAGCTGGCATTCGTCTTCGGACTCGTCGCGGCGATCGCGTGTGCGGCGATCGCGGCGTTCATCCCGAAGCCGAAGGTCCAGGAATCCGCTTGAGCGGTGGGCTTGGCGGAGGGGTGTCTGGCGGGTGTCCGGCAGGCGAACTTCGGGTGCCGCATCCGGATTCCCAGCCGGGGCATATGCGAACGCCTCGATACTGGGCTCATGGCAACTGAGATCGACCATGAAGAGATCATCCGTCAGCTCACCGAGAAGTTGAGCGTGAAGTACTCGGGGGTCGATTCCGATCGCATCGGTGCGCTTGTGCGCGAAGAGGTCAGTGCGCTGGCCGAGCGCCCGGTGCAGGACTACGTGACCGTGCTCGCGGAGCGCGCCGTGAAGAAGTCCCTCAAGCGCTCCGAGAAGTAGCGCCCTGGGAAGGACCGCTCCGCGTGCGTCAGAAGGGCGCGGGCTCCGGCGTCGTGCGGTGATGTCTGCCGTCAGGTGTCGTCCAGTCGAGAACGCCACCCGGTCGGTGGTCGAGCTTTCATCCGGGCATATGCTTCATTCGGTGGTGGTGTCGGCACAAGCAGGCGAGATTGCCGACAGATGTGGTGCCGGAATGTTCCCAGGCCACCGAATGATCGAGATCACATGCCCGGGCCCGCCGCCCGCAGCCGGGTGTGTGAGCAGCCGTGTCATCGACGGAGCCGTGATCGTGAGGCGAGCCGCGGTGTCGGCATCGATCGGCCCGTAGCCGTCGAGCGTGGACGGGGTCTCCGTGATGCCGAGGAGCGACAGGACCGGCACCGTGACCTGGACGGTCGCGCGAATGTGCTCCTGGACGTCGACCGGGTGCGGCAGTGTGGCTTCGAGATGCTGTGCGTCCGAGGCTGCGAACGAGGCGGGTGCGCCACTCAGAGAGACTCGATACACTCGCATCGGGCACTTTTGTCGATTCATCGACAGAAGCGGTTCGATCGGTGTCGCAAGCCTGACGATCCGCCCGACGGTGCCCGTCCGAAGCTACGAAGGAGTACCCATGAGCGCACCATCCGTGCAGCTGTACACCGTCCGCGACGCCATCGCCGAGGACCTGCAGGGCGCCGTCGCCCGTATCGCCGAGATCGGCTTCACGAAGGTCGAGCCCTACGCGTTCGTCGAGCGCGCAGCCGAGTTCGAGAGCGCATTCGCCGCCGCAGGTGTCACCGCTCCATCTGGCCACGCACCCGTCATCGATGCGGCAGACCCGGCCATCGCCTTCGACGTAGCATCGCGTCTCGGCATCGGCACGGTCATCGACCCGTTCATCCCGACCGACCGCTGGCAGACCGCCGACGACGCCGCCCGTCTTGCCGAGCGCGTCAACGAGCTCGCCGTCCAGGCTGCGGCCTCTGGCTTGAAGTTCGGCTACCACAACCACAACTGGGAGTTCTCGACCCACGTCGACGGCCGTCCGATCTTCGAGCTCTTCGTCGAGCAGCTGTCGGCCGACGTCGTCCTCGAGATCGATACCTTCTGGTCGACCGTCGGCGGCGCTGACACGCCCGCCTTCCTCACGTCGCTCGGCGACCGCGTGCAGTTCCTGCACATCAAGGACGGCATCATCTCCGGTGACATCGCCACCGCGCTTCCGAGCAGCGAGAGCGCGCTCGTCGTACCCGACGCGCTCGCGCAGGCTTTCGCGAACCAGCAGCCGGCCGGCAAGGGCCAGGTCGACATCCCGGCCATCCTCGCGGCAGCACCGCACGCGACGCGCGTCGTGGAGTTCGACGGCTACAGCGGCGAGATCTTCGCCGGCGTCGCCGAGTCCTATGCCTGGCTCGCCGCGAACGACAAGTAGCACGCACCTCGACAAGCTCGGTGACCGGGTCTGGTCCGCTCCGTGACCGGGTTCGGTCCGCTCGGACATCGGGCCCCGGTCAGCGAGCTTGTCGAGGCGTCCTTGCCGGGTGATCGCCGCCCGTCCCTATACTCAAGCCGTGGGGATCATCGGGCAGGGGATTCAGGCCGTACGCGGCGAGGGCATTCGATCGACGTTGTGGCGTGCGGCCCATTTCGCCGACGGGCGGTTCAATCCGATGCGGCGGAAGCCGACGGACCTGTACCCGAGCGACGCGATCGCCGCGGACTGGACGAACAAGCGCGAGTTCAACGCCGTCGCCTTCCCTGAGCGGGCGTACGAGATCGCCTGGCTCATCTCGCCGCCCAGCAGAACCTCCGGCGGACACCAGAACGCGTTCCGGTTCATGGAGTTCCTCGAGCAGGCGGGGCACCGCCTCACCATCTACCTCTACCAGGCGTCTCCGCAGCCGGCCGTCGACATCGCCGGCATCCGCGCGATGATGGCCGCGAGCAGCGCCTACCCCGGACTCCACGCGGACATTGTGCGCTACGACCCGGCTGTGGGCATCGCGCCGGGCGTCGACGTCATCGTGTCGTCCGACTGGCAGACCGCCTACCCGGCGTTCCGGTATGACGGGCCGGCGAAACGTTTCTCGTTCGTGCAGGACTTCGAGCCATGGTTCTACCCGGCCAGCAGCGAGTACGTGCTCGCCGAGAACACCTACCGCTTCGGGTTCCACGGCTTCTCAGCGGGTCCGTGGCTGGCCCGCAAGGTCGCTGACGACTACGGCATGAGCTGCGACCACTTCGACTATTCGGTGGACAAACAGCACTACTCCCATGTCAACGACGCACCGCGCACCGAGATCCTGTTCTACGCCCGACCGCCCACACCGAGACGTGGCTGGGAGCTCGGGGAGCTGGCCCTCACGGAGTTCCACCGGCTTCGTCCGGACATCACGATCAACCTCGTCGGCTGGAACATGGCAGGTTACGAGACCGGATTCCCGTTCGTCAACCGCTCGGCGATGGACATCTCGGAGCTGAACGCCGTGTACAACCGATGCGCTGCCGGTCTCGTGCTGTCGCTGACGGACATGTCGCTGCTCCCGCTCGAGATCATGGCGGCCGGAGTGGTACCGGTGGTCAACGACAGCCCGAACACGACCGGTGTGCTCGACAGCGAGCACATCGAATACGTTCCGCTGTCGCCTGCCGCGATCGCACAGCGGCTCGTCGAGATCGTCGAGCGGGCGGATGCCGTTGAGCACTCGCGGGCGATCGCTGCGTCGATCACTGCGGTGGACTGGTCCGACCCCGGCACCCAGTTCGTCGAGCAGTTCGAGCGGGCGATGCGGACGTCCCTCGCGAGCTGACGACGCCCGTCCGCTCCGCTGCCGCTGGCCGTGTCCCATTGGGTTGGTGTGGGAAATGCGCCGGGGGGTAGATACGCTGTCAATCAGATCTGCTGACCAGGTGTTGGTCAGAGTGAAGGAGTCGAGCATGCCGGTGCCCACGCAGTTGCCTGAGGTTGAGCGGAAGTCGTTGCGTGAAAGCGCGATGGAGCAGATTCGAGCGGCGATCTTCGACGGGACCTTGGAGCCGGGGGAGCACCTGAACGATCAGGAGCTGCAGACGTGGCTCGGAATCTCTCGGACGCCGATCCGTGAAGCGTTGAACGATCTCGCCCAGGTGGGGTTGGTCGAGATGGCGGCGCAGAAGTACACGCGGGTGGCGTTGCCGACTGCAGAGGATCGCACGCAGGTGTTGCAGACCCTCGGTGCGTTGGTCGGGGGAGTGGTGCGCGTGACGCTGCCAACACTCACCGATGAGCAGCGAAGCCGTGCGGTGCAGGTGGTCGAGGGTCTGATCGCATCGGTGGAGGCCCGAGACACGTTCGATCATGGTGCGAAGGTGTGGGCGATGGTCGATCAGATCGTCGAGGACTGCCCGAACCCTTTTCTGGTGCGCGCAGCGCAGGGGCAGATCGACGCGCTTGCATTCCAGCTGTCGGTGACGAGAACCGAGGGGTCAACGCACTGGGATCGGCTCGAGGACGGATATCCGCGGCTGTTGGAAGCAGTGAAGAGCGGGGATGCGGTCGCGGCCGAACTCGCGATTGAGACCGTCTTCGACCTGTGAGAGCCGCCGGGTCGTCCTGACCGTCCCACGGCCACGTGTGCTGAAGCCTGTGGAGAACGTCGACGTCGGTTCCGCGTTCTGCTCGATACTGGGTCCACGGGGCGCAAGGCATGGCGACCCGACAGTGTCTTCCGCTGCCGCACGTCTCGTCATCCGGCCCAGCCGGCGTCGTGTACTGGTGCACGTGGGAGACGTCGAGGTGAAGGGTGAGGGCGAGTGGGGTTTCTGCACTACGACTCGGGTCAAGTGCCGATGGGCGACCGAACGCTCGCGCATCTCCAAGCCGTCGTTGCGCACAAGCTTCGGCGCGATGAACCCTTCATGCTGACCTGGACCGTGCCGAACTCGTCGGGGTCTGGTCGTCGTTCGATCTGGATCGCCAACGGTGTACCGCTCCGGTTTCGATTCGCTGCTGCCGAACCCGTCACCATCGACCGGTCTCGGATCAGCCAGATGATCACGGAGACCTTCTCCGCTGCCGGGCTCACGCTGCCCGATGACCGGTCGGATCGGACCAACCTGGTCTGAGACAGTCCGGGGTGTGGAGGGCCGTTGATGCTGGCTTGCAGTTACTGCGAGCCTCGTGCGTGTGAACGGGATGGGACGCATTCGTGTGAGGTGCGCGTTCGACGAGTCGGTGATCGGGTACCTCCCGGTCCCCGATGGCATCGGGATCACAATGTCGTGCGATTGGGATCCGTTGTCAGATCAGGCTGGGCGGTAGCGGCGAGCAGCGCCTCTGCCGCGGTCGTCCAGTCGCTCGGGTCGGGGGCAGGGGTCACGGGGGCGCTCTGGGTGGAGTAGCCCCAGCGGATGCCACCACCGTAAGCGACGCCGACGTGGAGTCGGCCGGGCGTGTGCGGTGGGTGCAGCTCCCAACCCGCTTCGTCCCCGTGGAACACCACCGTTTCACCGGAGCGTGCGTGTCGGTATTCGAAATCTGTCCCTGGAGTCGGGTAGAGCGGATTCAGGCCCCAGCGGACGTCGCCGGAGGCGCCGGAGTGGGCGGCCAGGAGTGTGGTCAGTGCGGAGGCGGCTGCGGCTGCGTCGCCTGCGTTGACGGCTGCGAGCAGCGCGCGTGCCGTGCGTTCTCGAACTGTGCCAGGTTGAGGTTCGAGCACCCTGGCGTAGGTGAGGAGGTGCAGCATTCCTGGCAGTATCTCGAGGATGGGCCGGTTGCCGGCGGCCTCGGCCAGCCGCAGAACGAGGTCATCGACGACGCGTGCCCTGTCGGGCTCGGCCAGGTGCTCGACGTCGTCGTGCAGTCGGTGGGCCGCGGTCGAGAGTTCCCGTTTGATCGTCCCATCGCTCCGATCGCTCAACTGGCGGAACAGGTGTTGGACGATATTCGCGACGATCTCATGGGTTTCGTCGACGCGGCGATGGTTCACGGGCGCGACCCGCGTGTACGACTTCGGTTTCACTTCGATCAGCCCGACATCCTCAAGGGCCTCGATCGCTTCACGTATTGGTGTTCGTGACACAGCGAGGGCCGCGGTGAGCTGATCGTCGTGAAGCCTCTGCCCGGGGCGCAGGCGACCATCAAGGATTGCCGCGAGAAGCTGCTCGAAGGTCGAGTGTGCCAGGCCGCGCGGCGGGCGGGTGAGCGGCGCTTGAGTGCGCGGCATGCTGCTCAGCGATTCGGTCAGAACGTTTCGTCGACTGTACATGTTGAAGTAGTCGACGACCAGCGTCTCCGCCTTCCCCCGGTCGCGAGCGGCGCACGCGGCGTGCAGCTCGGCGATGACGTCCACGCGGGCGTCCCGGTCTCCAGCATCGATTTCAAGCAGGGTGTACATCCATCGGACATGGATCTGAACGGTGTGGAGAATCCGCCGCAGAACCGCATTGTCGACGACATCGAGGAACAGATCAGTGACGAACGAGAGGGGATCCGGCGCCGATGGCGCGAGATCCGGCCGGTACGCCGCCGCCTGGGTCACCAAGTCCGAGAGGTTGGCGAGGTCGTGCTCGGTCATGCGCTGGGCGGCGTCGCCGGCGAGTTTCGCGTAGAGCGCCGAGGCCATGTCTGTGAGCTCGAGGTAAGCGAGGGTGTCGCGTTGGCGCACTCGGGTGCCGTACTGCGGCAGAACTTCGACGAGTCCGACTTTCGCGAGGCCACGCAGTGCAGCGCGCAGCGGAGTGCGAGACGCGCCGGTGAGTTCATGGAGGTCCGACTCGGTGAGCATCTGCCCGGGCCGGAAGACGCCGGTGACGATGGCTTCTTGAACGCGTGCGAACGCAAGCGCGGTCAGCGAGACGGGCCCGTCCGGCCTCGATGGAGTATTCATGATTCCTGCGCTTCAGCGGGATCGGCTGGGATCGTCGATCTCCCTGACGTCGGTTCCGATTGCGGCCCACCTGGCCGCGAGCGATGGGAGAAACGTGGGCATGAGGGGCCTTCCGAATGCTCGTCAGTATGGAACAGAGGAGTTCTAGATTCTCAAACATCAGTCTGTCGGCGCAAGAGCGCGGCGGCGGTGCGGGACGACGGACCGTCAGTCGACGAACTCGAGGTTCGTCGCGGACCACTGCACCGCCGTCACAGCCGGCTCGTGCACGACCCGTTCGATGGCGCGTTCGAGCGCACGGTCATCGCGGCTCGACGAGGTGAGCGTCGCCACGATGACGACGCCAGCAGGGGTGTCGGTGGATGTCACTGACTGCACGGTGAACTCGTCTCGGTGCACGGCGTCGAACACGAGTGCACGGACGGTCGCTTCGGCGTCTTCCGGGCATCGCACCGTGAACTCGTAGGCGGCAGGCGGTATCTCGCGGCCGACGTTCGATGATCCTCGATCCAGGAGTCGTCCCATGGGTCGGAGGAAGGTGTTCGCGAGGACGATTGCGGTGGTCCCGATGATGGCGATGAGGTAGGACCCGGTGCCCGCAAGGCAGCCGACGGCGGCGGATGCCCACAGGGTCGCGGCCGTGTTGAGCCCGGAGATCGAGGAACCGCGCTTCATGATCACACCGGCGCCCAGGAACCCGATGCCCGACACCACCTGCGCGGCGACGCGGGTTGGATCGCCACCGCCGAAGCTGTAGGCGCCGAGGAGGACGAACAGTGTCGCACCGAGGCTCACGAGCGCGTTCGTGCGGAGGCCGGCGGTGCGCGCCCGCCACTGTCGCTCGAACCCGATCGCTGCTCCGAGGAGCACGCCGAGGCCGATGCGGAGGATCATGTCGAGGACGTCCATGATGATGTCCTTCCTGGGTCGAGATCTGCAATCCATCAGGATCGGATCGAGGTGGGGTGGAACACGGGTGGGGAGCCACGACAAGGGCGCCCCACCCGTGGAGTGCGGTGGGGCTGCTACAGCCAGCTGCCGAACTTCTTGATGAAGGCGTTCTTCACGAGCTGCGTCAGCACGCAGTACGCGGCGAGCGTGGCGACCAGGAACGGGAAGTACGTCCACGGCAGCGGCACGAGGCCGAGCGCCTGCCCGAAACCGGTGAACGGCAGTACGAGCCCGAAGACGCATACAGCGCCCGTTGCCAGGAGCACGGGCAGGCTCGCCCGCGACTGGATGAACGGGATCTTCTCGGTTCGCAGCATGTGCACGATGAGCGTCTGGGAGATGATCGACTCCACGAACCAGCCCGACTGGAACAGTGCCGCGTGCTCTGGCGAGTTCGCGGCGAACAGGAACCACATGAGCGCGTAGGTGGAGATGTCGAAGATGGACGAGATCGGTCCGATGAAGATCATGAACCGGGCAAGCGACTTCGCTTCCCACCTGCGCGGCTTCTTCAGGTAGTCCTTGTCGACTCGGTCCCACGGGAGCGTGAGCATGGAGAGGTCGTACGTCAGGTTCTGCACGAGCAGGACGATCGGGATCATCGGGAGGAACGGCAGCATCGCGCTCGCGACGAGGACGGAGAACATGTTGCCGAAGTTCGACGACGCCGTCATCTTGATGTATTTCATCGTGTTGGCGAAGGTG
The DNA here is from genome assembly GCF_050613355.1 of Plantibacter sp. RU18. Lineage (NCBI taxonomy): Bacteria > Bacillati > Actinomycetota > Actinomycetes > Micrococcales > Microbacteriaceae > Plantibacter > Plantibacter sp. RU18. The sequence continues at coordinate 4,113,761 of NZ_CP159618.1, read as the reverse complement.
CGCCGTCCTTCGACGACGCCGCCTTCGAGGACGGTGAGGTCCTTCTCCAGCAGGATGATGTCGGCGGATTCCTTGGCGATGTCGACCGCCGTGTCCACGGAGATGCCGACGTCGGCCGCACGAAGCGCCGCAGCGTCGTTGATCCCGTCGCCGAGGAAGCCGACGGTCTGGCCCCCGTCGCGCATCGCTTCCACGATCCGTGCTTTCTGCAGCGGATCCATCTTCGCGAAGACGGTGCTGCGCACGGCGAGCTCGGTGAGCTCGTCCTGGTCGAGGGCGTCGATCTGAGATCCGAGGACGATCTCGCCGACGTCGATGCCGACAGTCCTGCAGACGGTCGCCGCGACGAGTTCGTTGTCACCAGTGATGACTTTCACCTGCGTGCCGCGGCGTTCGAGGGAGGCGATCGCGTCCTTCGCCGACGCCTTGGGCGGGTCGAGGAAGGAGAGGAACCCGACGAGCGTCATCTCCGTCTCATCGCCCGTGCTGTAGACGTTCGGGTCGACGCCGTCCGCTCCGCCCTCCTGCATGTCGGCGGCGATGGACTTGGTCGCGACCGCGAGCACGCGGAGTCCCATCCGGTTCTCCTCGGCGACGAGATCGGCGATCTCCGCCAACCGCTCCAGGGTGAGAGACGCGGTGCGTCCCGCGGCGCCGAGCTTCACCTGCTCTGTCGTGCAGAGGGCGAGCACCTCTTCGACGGCGCCCTTCGTCACGATGAGGTGGGACAGTCCGTCATCGAGCACGACCGACATCCGGCGGCGCGCGAAGTCGAACGGCATCTCGTCGACGAGCGTGTACTCGGCCCTGATCCGGTCCAGTTCATTCGGGCCTGCGACGTCGAGGATCGCCCCGTCGAGCAGGTTCCGCAGCCCCGTCTGGAAGTGCGCGTTCGCTGCGGCGAGGCCGAGCGTGGTCTCGCTCGATCGGCCGAAGACATTCATGTGCCGCGCCAACACGATGCGGTCCTCAGTGAGCGTGCCCGTCTTGTCGGTGCAGAGCACGTCCATCGCCCCGAAGTTCTGGATGGAGTTCAGCCGCTTCACCACGACCTTCCGCTTCGCCATGAACCGCGCGCCCTTCGCGAGGTTCGCGGTGACGATGAGCGGCAGCATCTCCGGAGTGAGACCCACGGCGACAGACACGGCGAAGAGGAATGCCGAGCCCCAGTCCTTCGTCAGCCCGTTCACGATGAACACGATCGAGACCATCACGACCATGAACTGGATGAGCACGATGCTCACCTTGCGGATGCCGCTGTCGAAGCTCGTCTCCGGACGCTTCCCGACGATCGACGACGACATCGACCCGAAGTAGGTCCGCTGGCCGGTTGCGAGCACGATGGCCGTGCCCGATCCGCTGATCACCGATGTGCCCATGAAGCCGAGGTTGGACGCTTCGAGGAGCGCGGTGTCCTCGAGACCGGTGGACTGCTCGGCGCACTTCTCCGACGGCAGGGACTCTCCTGTGAGCATCGACTGGTTGATCTGCAGGTCCTTCGCGCGGACGATGAGGACGTCTGCCGGGACCATGTCGCCTGCTGCGAGCTGGACGACGTCGCCGGGCACGACCTGCTCGATCGGGATCTCCCGTGTGACAGGGACACCGCCGTGTGAGCGGGTGACGGCAGTCGTCGTGCGGACCATTGCGAGCAGCGCCTCCGCGGAACGGCTCGTGCTGTACTCCTGCCAGAAGCGCAGGAGCACGCTCACGAGCACCATCGTGCCGATCGTGATGACGCCCTCGTACGACGGTCCTTCGGCCGGGTCCGCGAGGACGATGTCGGTGATGGAGATGATCGTCACGAGGAACAGCAGGATGAGGATGAACGGGTTCGCGAACGTCGCGAGCAGCTGCACGATGGCGGGTGCCGGCTTGCTGTGATCGACGATGTTCGCACCGACCTCGTCGAACCGCCGCTCGACGGTCTCCCGGCTGAGCCCGATGAGCTCGGTTCCGTCCCGTCCGACGCCCAAGCGCCGGACGGTGTCGGCGACGGGAGAGCTCGCTGCGGTGCGGAGGACGCTCCGCTGCGTCGTGTCGAGGAGGGTCCTCCGGGTGTCGGCGCGCTGCTTCGAGCCACGGCCCTTTCCCTGGCGAGGGATCTTGCCTGGTGGCGCGATCTGGTTCGTGGACAGGTCCGTCTCAGGGCCCGTCAGGTGGCGGATGGTGTTCATGGTCGTCTCCGAAACTGTGATTCGGGCGCGCCGGAGGCACAGCGAACGACCCCGTCTCGATGTCGGTCTTGACGACTGTCGTCATGACGGAGGGTTCGCCCGTGCGCGGAACGCCGGATCGGCTGCAAGTGCTGGATGCGGCCGCGCGCCACAGACGTGCCCGGTCAACGCTACGAAACCTGCCGACTCCACCTGCTGGAGCGCTTCAGGAGCGCTCTGTCAATGGCGGTTCAGACGGCGGGACGAGGAGTGGAACCGGTGCTGTCGTGGCGACGCGGCAATCGTGAATGCCCGTCTCCCATTGCAGGTCACCTCCTCGGCTCATATTCCGAATTCGCACGGCGGACGCCGCGCACAGCTCGCCACGATTCCGGTACAGCGGCAGAGTCCGCTGGAAGCGGGCGGTGCAACCGACACTGGAATCGCGACACCTCCACGTAAGAGCTTCGACTCTGCACGACGTGATCCTTCGGGAGCCAGTCCGTCGGGAAGCCACTTGGGGTGACCCCTTAAGCCGGGGAAACCTGTCCTGATCTTGGGCGTCTCTCGACGTCGTCAGATCAGTGGCCTGTATTCGTGCAGGAACCTCGCCTAACAAGGTGCTGCGTCCATGAACTTACACGCCGTGCGCCGCTGCGGCAACCCCATGATCACATCTGATGTTTCAGGGGAATGTCACTGACGGTCGATATTCCGTGTTCTCGTCTCCTGTGCCCCGGGGCTCAGCGCATCCTCCCGCCCGGCAGGCGTCAGCGGGTGGCCGAAGTCGTGCCGACCAGGGTGCGGACGTGGAACCTGTCGACCGCTGAGATCACCCGGTCGACGTCGTCGTCGCTCATCGACGGCCAGAGCGGCAGCCGGACGAGCCGCTCCGAGAACCGCTCGCTGCGGTCGAGGGAGCCCGCCGCCCGGCCGTAGAGCATGCCCGCCGCGCTGGTGTGCAGCGGGACGTAATGGAAGGCGGCGCCGACTCCGGAGCGGTGCAGGTGGTCGAGGAGCGCGCGTTGCGCCTCGTGCGACGGCAGGAGCATGAAGAACAGATGTGCGGCATGGAGTCCACCGGGCGGGTCCATGAGCGCGACGCCCTCGCGATCCGCCCAGTCGGCGAGCTCGGCGGCGTAGCGGTCCCAGATGCGGTGACGCAGGCGCTGGATGGTGTCGAACTCGGCGAGTTGGCAGTCGAGGACCGCCGCGTTCAACTCGCTCAACAGATAGCTGGACCCGATCTGCGCCCAGCTGTACTTGTCGACCTGCCCGCGGAGGAACTGTGACCGGTTGGTGCCCTTCTCTCGCATGATCTCGGCGGAGAGCACCATCGTCGGGTCGTTGATGAGCAGTGCGCCGCCCTCGCCGCAGTGGATGTTCTTCGTGTCGTGGAAGCTCTGGGCGGCGGTGACGCCGACGGATCCGAGCCTGACGCCCGGCCCTTCGACCCCGAGGCCGTGGGCGTTGTCCTCGAGCAGCAGGATCCCGGCGTCACGCGCAATGCACTCGAGGGCGGTGACGTCTGCCGGAACGCCGCCGTAGTGCATCACCGAGATGGCCTTCGTCCGCGGGCCGATCGCCTCCTGCACCCGGCCGGGGTCGAGGTTGCCGGTCGCCTCGTCGATGTCCACGAACACCGGCGTCGCGCCGGCGAGGACGATGGCGTTGGCCGCCGACGGGAAGGTGAAGCTCGGCATGATGATCTCGTCGCCCGGGGCTGCGCCGATCAACCGGGTGGACATCTCCAGCGCGTGGGTGCCCGAGGTGGTCAGCAGGACATCTGCCGCGCCGGTGATCTCCCGGAGTCGTTCGCTGGCCGCGGCCGTGAACCGTCCGTCGCCGTGGGAGTGCTCGGACTGCAGCACCTGCTCGAGGCTGTCGAGTTCCCCTGGCGCTCGATACGGCCTCGACAACGGTATCGATCCTGCAGACATGCGACCCCCCGGAAGCGCGACTCACATGGTCGCCTGGAGCGAATATAGTCCCGGGGACCCCGCCGGGGCATCATGCTTCCGGATGACGCGCCGACGCTCGCCGAGGGGGTCCTCCGTGAGGTCAGGACGAGCGGATCACCCGGACGCCTCCGGCCGGGACGACGACGAGACCGTCGACCGACTCGCCCGTGAGGAGCTCGACCGTGCCCGGGCTGGCAAGCACGGCATCGGTGTCCGCATGGTTGATCGCGATCGTGAACGAGACCCCGTCGCCCCGGCGGGTGACGACCTCGAGGCCGACCGGCGGCACCGGCTGCAGCTCGACTCCGGCATGGTCGAGCGCTCCGGACAGCAGCTCCGAGAGCCCGGCCTCGTCGAGCTTCGTCGACACGTACCAGGCGGCGCCCGCCCCGAAGCGGTTGCGGGTCACCGCCGGCTGTCCTGCTGCTGGGCCCGTGAGGTAGGAGGTGACGGTCTCGGCGCCTTCGAGGACGATGTCGTCGCTCCAGCTGCTGCCCGTCCGACCGCCGTCCAGCTGCACCCTCTCCTGCTCGTGGAGCGGCAGGAACTCGGGCACCGAGATGCCGAGCACCTCCCGGAACGCCCCGGGTGCGCCACCCTCCCAGACGGCGTCGTGTTCGTCGACGACGCCTGAGAAGTACGACACGACGAAGCTCCCGCCGTCTGCGACGTAGCGTGTGAGGTTCTCCGAGGTCTCGCGATCGGCCAGGTACAGCGATGGCGCGAGGACCAGGCGGTAGCCGCTCAGGTCGTCGTGCGGGTGGACGAAGTCGACCGTGACACCCGCGCGCCAGAGGGCGGCGTAGTAGGCCTCGATGCGTTCGCGGTGGTCGAGCTCGACCGATGGACGCCATTCGAGGTCTTGAGCCCAGAACGACTCGACGTCCCACAGGATCGCGACCTCACTGCGCACGCGTGATCCGAGCAGTTCGTCCAGTCGACCGAGATCCTGCCCGAACGCCACGACCTCTCGCCAGATGCGGCTGTCGGTGCCGGCGTGCGGGAGCATCGCCGAGTGGAACTTCTCCGCGCCGGAGCGTGAGGCGCGGAACTGGAAGTAGAGGATCGCGTCGGCTCCGCGCGCCAGGTGGCTCGCGCTGTTCCTCGCGAGCTCTCCGGCACGCTTCGCGATGTTCCGCGGCTGCCAGTTCACGGCCGAGGTGGAGTGCTCCATCAGGATCCATGGCCGGCCGCCGGCGAGCGACCGGGTCAGGTCGGAGTCGAGCGCGAGCAGAATGTGGTTGTCCTCGCGCTCGGCGACGAGGTAGTAGTCGTTCGCGACGATGTCCACCTCGCGGCTCCACGCCCAGTAGTCGATCGAGCGGCAGTTGGTGGCCATGAAGTTCGTGGTCACCGGGATCTCGGGGGCGTACCGCTTGATGATGTCGCGCTCGGCGATGTAGCACTGGAGCAGCGCGTCGGAGGTGAAGCGGGCGAAGTCGAGTCGCTGCGTCTGGTTCACGACCGACGCCGAGACCCGCGGTGCGTCGATCTCGTCCCACTCGCCGTAGTCCTGGCCCCAGAAGCGGGTGCCCCAAGCGGCGTTCAGGGCGTCGACCGAGCCGTACCGGCGCTGGAGCCACTCGCGGAACGCGTGCACGGAGGCGTCCGAGTAGTCCTCGCTGATCGGGGCGCCGTACTCGTTGTGCACGTGCCAGAGGACGACCGCGGGGTGTGAGCCGTATCGGACCGCGAGCTGTTCGGTGATCGCGGCTGCTGCACGCCGGTAGACGGGTGAGCTGGGGCTCGCGATGCCGCGGGAGCCGTGACCGAGGCGCATCCCGTCTCGGGTCACGGGATGCGCCTCGGGGTACTGCTTCCAGAACCAGGCCGGCGGGACGGTCGTCGGCGTCGCGAGGTCGACGGAGATGCCGGCGGCGTGGAGCAGCTCGATGATCTCGTCGAGGAAGGTGAAGTCGTATTCGCCTTCTCGCGGTTCGAGGACTGCCCACGAGAAGATACCGACGCTGACGAGGTCGACGCCGGCGCTCGTCATGAGGGCGATGTCCTCGAGCCAGGTCTCGCGAGGCCACTGCTCGGGGTTGTAGTCGCCCCCGTAGCGGAGGCCTGTCGTTCCGGGGATCCAGGTGGCCTGGGCGGTGAGCGGGTCGAGCTCGATCGTCATGCTGCGTCTCCTGTGACTCAGTTGGCCTTGCGCGATCCGAATGAGCGCCAGACTGTGTGCGCTCCCAGTTCTATCACAGAGTCAGCCGCAAGCGTTCGGAGGCATCTCGGTGTTGACAACACGATACGTGTGTGAATAACTGTAACCGCTCACAGGTACAACGTCGTTTCCCCGTCGAAGCGTCGCTGTCCCGCATCAGAGCGCCCCAGCTTTCGACAAGGAGGACGAATGCGCAGCACGCTTCGCCACATCGGCATCGCCACGGTCGCCACGACGGCCCTACTGCTCACCGGATGCTCGGCATCCTCGGGCGGCACGGAGTCCGGCCCCGTCAAACTCACCTACTGGGCCTGGGCGCCCAACCTCGAGCAGGTCGTCGAACTGTGGAACGAGGACCACCCCGACATCCAGGTCGTCGTCCAGAAGCAGGACGGCGGAGACCCGGCCATCACGAAGCTGCTCACGGCGATCAAGGCCGGCAGCGGCGCACCAGACCTCATTCAGGCCGAGTACCAGAAGATCCCGACGCTCGTCGCGTCCGATGCGCTCGCCGACATCTCCGAGCAGGGCGCGGGAGGCCTCGAGGACGACTTCTCCGACGGCGTCTGGAACTCCGTCACCCTCGGCGGCGACGCGGTCTACGCGGTCCCGCAGGACTCCGGCCCGATGATGGCCTACTACCGCACCGACATCCTCCAGAGCCTCGGCCTCAGCGTGCCGACGACCTGGGATGAGTACGCCGACGTCGCCCGTGCCGTGCACCAGGCCGACCCCACGAAGTACCTGGGCACATTCTCCGCGAACGACGCCGGCTGGTTCGCCGGGCTCTCGCAGCAGGCCGAAGCGTCCTGGTGGTCCATCGAAGGCGACAGCTGGGGTGTCGACATCGACGCCGGCCCGACCGAGAAGGTCGCCGCCTACTGGGGCGGACTCGTAGAGGAGGGCGCCATCGACAACAAGCCGATGTACACGCCCGAGTGGAACGCCGGTCTGAACGACGGCTCACAAGTCGGCTGGATCTCGTCGGTCTGGGCGCCCGGTGTCCTCGGTGGCAACGCACCCGACACGGCAGGGAAGTGGACTGCGGCAGAGCTCCCGCAGTGGGACGCATCGAAGCCGTCCAACGGCAACTGGGGCGGCTCGTCCACCGCGGTCACGTCGCAGTCGAAGCACGCCGCCGCCGCGGTCGAGTTCGCGACCTGGCTGAACACCGACCCGAAGGCCGTCGCCGCCCTGGCCGACGTCGCCTGCGTCTACCCGGCCGCGACGAAGGTCGCGGCCGATGCCCTGCAGACCCCGCCGGACTTCTTCAGCCAGCAGAGCGACTTCTACGACGTCGCCGCGAAGGCCTCCGAGTCGGTCGCGCCGTTCACCTACGGCCCGAACGTCAACGTCGCGTTCAGCGCGTACAACGACGAGTTCGCGAAGGCGGCCGAGTCGAAGACGGCGCAGGCGTTCACCAACGCCGTCGCGGCCATGCAGTCCATCACGATCGACGACCTGAAGAAGAGCGGCTTCTCGGTCAAGTGATCCCCGCCGGGCCGGCTTCCCGAGTCGGCCCGGCTCCCACCGCTCCCGCACATCGACCCAAGGACTCGGCATGGCTGCACCATCCGCGCTGGACACGATCCGGCCCACCCCAGAAGCACCGCGAGTGAAGCGACCGCCGGCCAGGTCCCGGAAGAACCTGAAGAGTCGGGTGCTCATCCCGTATGCGATGCTCGCCCCCGGCATCATCCTGTTCCTCGTGTTCATGGCGGCGCCCATCGTCTACACGCTGTTCCTGAGCTTCCAGAAGAAGCAGGTCTCGGGGCTCGGGCTCGGATCCGGCAGCCGGACGACCGCGTTCGCCGGTTTCGAGAACTACCTCGGCACCTTCAGCGATCCGGAGTTCGCGGCGAGTGTCGGGCGGGTGCTGCTCTACGGCCTCATCCTCATCCCGTGCATGCTCGGACTCGCGCTTCTCTTCGCGCTCCTCCTCGACTCGCGCCGGACGCGGGCCGTGTCCGTCACCCGCATCTCGATCTTCCTGCCGTACGCCGTGCCCGCCGTGATCAGCTCCGTCCTCTGGGGCTTCCTCTACCTGCCGGCGGTGAGCCCGTTCTACGCGGTCTTCGACGCCCTCGGCTGGAACGCCCCCGAGATCCTGTCCTCCGGCACCATCATCTTCGGCATCGCGAACATCGCGCTCTGGGGTGGCGTCGGCTTCAACATGATCGTCATCTACACCTCGCTCAAGGCGGTGCCGAGCGAGATCTACGAGGCCGCCCGCATCGACGGAGCGAGCGAGGTGCAGATCGCGCTGCGCATCAAGATCCCGATCGTCGCCCCTGCCCTCGTCATGACCGGTCTGTTCTCCATGGTCGCGACGCTGCAGGTCTTCGCCGAGCCGACGACGCTCCGGCCGCTCACCAACAGCCTGTCGACGAGCTGGTCGCCGCTCATGCTCGTCTACCGGGACGCGTTCACCCGCGACGACATCTACTCGGCGGCGGCCACCTCGATCGTCATCGCCGTCGCAACCTTCATCGTCTCCTTCGTCTTCCTCCGGGTCGTGCAGAAGCGAGCCTTCGGTCAGGAGGACTGACACCATGACCACACTTCTCTCCCGACCCACCACGTCTGCGGGCCGCCGCCCCAGCCGCCGCGAGCGCGCCGGCAGCACGACCATGCGGTCGGATCGACCCAGCGCGATCTCCACCGGCATCCTCATCATCGGCGCGATCTACTGCCTGTTCCCCGTCTTCTGGGTGCTGATGGCCGCGACGAAGAGCGGTGGCGAGCTGTTCTCCACCTTCACCCTCGCGCCGAGCACCCACCTGTTCGACAACATCGTCGAGCTGACGCAGTACCGCGACGGCCTGTTCTGGCGTTGGATGCTCAACACGGCCCTGTACGCGGGCATCGGTGCGATCGCGTCGACGTGGGTGTCCGCGATCTCGGGCTACGTGCTCGCGAAGTTCGACTTCCCCGGGAAACGAACCGTCTTCAGCATCCTCCTCATGGGGGTGCTGGTGCCGGGCGTCATCCTTGCGATCCCGCAGTACTTCCTGCTGGCCAACGTCGGCCTGACGAACACCTTCTGGGGTGTGCTGCTGCCGCAGATCATCAGCCCGTACGGCATCTACCTGGCGCGCATCTATGCCGCGGCCGCCGTACCGACCGACGTCATCGAGGCGGCCCGGACCGAGGGCTCCGGCGAGTTCCGGATCTTCGCCCGCATCGCGATGCCGATGATGCTTCCAGGTCTCGTGACGATCTTCCTGTTCCAGTTCGTCGCCATCTGGAACAACTTCATGCTGCCGTACATCATGCTCGGGGACGACTCACTGTTCCCGATCACCGTCGGCCTCAACGGTCTCCTCAACCAGGGTGCCTCGGCTCCGGCGCTCTACACGCTCGTGATCACCGGAGCGTTGCTCGCCGTCATCCCGCTGATCTTGATCTTCCTGATCCTGCAGCGCTTCTGGCGGGTGGACCTCGCGGCCGGTGCTGTGAAGGCGTGAGCGCTCTCGGTCCTGGTCCCGGTCTCGGTCGCAAGGCGAGCACTAGGCTGACGGGATGACCACCGTCCCGCCCCGTCGGCGCCCGACGATCGACGACGTCGCGGAGGCGGCCGGGGTCTCCCGTGGCACCGTATCGCGGGTGTTGAACGGCGGACGTTGGGTCAGTGCCGACGCCAAGGCGGCGGTCGACGCGGCGATCCGGAAGACCGGTTACCGGGTCAACCCGCACGCGCGCAGCCTTGCGACGAACCGCACCGGCTCGGTCGCGTTCCTGCTCACCGAGGATCACCAGCTGCTCTTCGAGGACCCGAACTTCTCGATGCTGCTGACGGGCGCCGCGCAGGCGCTCGCCGAGAAGCAGCTGTCGCTCGTGCTCATCATGGCCGGCAGCGCCGCAGAACAGGAGCGGGCGCTCGCGTACGTCGAGGCCGGTCACGTCGACGGCGTGCTGCTCGTGTCGGCGCACAGCGGCCAGCGGTTGATCAGCGACATCGTGGACTCGAAGGTGCCGGCGATCGCCTGCGGCATCCCACTCGGGTTCCAGAAACGCCTCGGGTACGTCGCGGCCGACGACCTCGAGGGAGCGCGCGAGATGGTGGCGCACCTCCGCGGACTCGGCAGGACCCGGGTCGCGACCATCGCAGGGCCGCTGGACACGCCGGGTGGCGTCACCCGGCTCGAGGGGTATCGGCTCGAGCTGGGCGACGCGTTCGACGAGCGACTGGTGCGGCACGGCGACTACGGCCGCGCGAGCGGTGAGACGGCGATGCGGGAGTTGCTCGCGGCGGAGCCGACGGTCGACGCGGTGTTCGTCGCGAACGACCGCATGGCGGCAGGTGCCATCGATGCGCTCAAGGCGGCGGGTCGTCGGGTGCCCGAGGACGTCGCCGTGGGTGGTTTCGACGACTCCAGCATCGCTCTCGGCACCGACCCCGCGCTGACGACTATGCGTCAGCCGTTTGAACGCATCAGCGCGGAGATGGTCCGGCTCCTCCTCCAGGTGATCGACGGCGAGCGTCCGGCGGCGATCACCCTGCCGACGGAACTCGTGGTCCGCGCCTCGGCCTGACCAGGCCTGCACTGACCGAGCGGCTCAGCGGCTCAGCGGCTCAGTGGCTCGGCGCGAGGCCGTCGACGGAGAAGATCTCGTCGAGGATCATGTGGCCGGCGCCGAGGAGGCCACTCGTGCCCTGGTGCCTGCAGACCTCGACGGTCAGCTGCTCCGTCGCCATCGGCAGGCAGTCCGCGTAGAGCGTCGACCGGACGCCCGCGACGAACACGTCGGAGTCGGCGAGGACGCCGCCGAGGACGATGCGGTCGGGGTTGAAGAAGTTGACGATGCTCGCGAGGACGCCGCCCGTCATCACGCCGGACGAACGCAGCAGTCGTGTGGCGAGCGGGTGGGAGTCGCGAGCGAGCGAGATCATCGCCTCGGTCGACGGTACGTCGTGACCTGCCGCCTGCATCTCGCCGACGAGGGCGTTGCCCGAAGCGAGCGCGTCGAGGCAGCCGATGCGACCGCAGGAGCAGGGCACGGCGGTTGCACCGGGCACGGAGACATGGCTGATGTCTCCGGCCCAGCCGTTGCTGCCCCGATACAGTTGCCCGCCGGACACGATGCCGCAGCCGATCCCCGAGCCCACCTTGACGAAGATCTGGTTCTCGAACTCGTGGGCATCGTGGCCGGTGAGGAGTTCGCCGACCGCCATGAGGTTGGCGTCGTTGTTGACGATGACGGGGACAGGCAGGTGACGCCTGAGGACGTCGGCGACGGACACGCCGTTCCATCCGGGCATCCGGGAGGGTGAGATCACGCGCGAGGTGGTGGTGGACACCGGTCCTGGCACGCCGACGGAGATGCCGCGCAACTGTGTCGCTCCGAGCCCGGCGGCCTGGGCCATGTCGGTGAGCTGCTCCACGGCGCTCGCGAGTACCTCCTCCGGACCCGCCGCGATGTCGAGCTCGACGTGCCGCTCGGCGACCAGGGCGCCTGCGAAATCGACGAGGCCGAAGGACGCGCGGTCGACGCCGAGATCGACGCAGCCGACCGTGCCTGCAGCGCCGCGGATCTCGAGGTTCCTCGGACGGCGGCCACCAGCCGACATCCCCTGGCCGGTCTCGACGATGTGCCCGTGCTGCAGGAGGTCGTCGACGCGTGCCGCGACCGTCGATGCCGACAGCCCTGTGATCTTGGCGAGGGCGGCCCGGGAGGATGCTCGACCGGAGCGCAGATGCCCGATGATCGCGATGTTCTGCGGGGCGTGTGACTGCTGCTGCACACTCATCGGGTGCTCCCATCGGCGTGTTTCACGGCGGTCAACTTCCTCCATTATTACATAAACTTCATCGAAACTTACGTGTAACAATCGGATATTAGGTTGATTCTATCATCAAGGTGCCAGATCGAACCATGAAGGCGACGCGGCCGACAGGGTCGCAGCAGAGCAGCAGGACTGCAGAGCAGCAGGACTGCAGAGCAGCAGTACTGCAGAGCAGAAAGGCGACCCGATGGCCTCCGACATCCCGCACCACCCGCATGGTCCCGCCGCCGTCCCCCAGACGGTCGAGACCCTCAGGGACATGGTCGTCATGGCCGGCGTGCAGAAGTACTTCGGCGACCACCACGTGCTGAAGGACGTCGACCTCACGATCGCCGAAGGCGAGGTCGTCGTCGTCGTGGGTCCGTCAGGCTCCGGCAAGTCGACGCTCTGCCGCTGCATCAACCGCCTCGAGAGCATTTCGAGCGGCGAGATCCGGATCGACGGATCCGTCCTCCCCGAGGAAGGCAGAGCACTCGCGAACCTGCGCGCCGACGTCGGCATGGTCTTCCAGTCCTTCAACCTCTTCGCGCACCGGACCATCCTCGAGAACGTCACGCTCGCACCCATCACCGTCCGGGGGGAATCGAAGCGCGAGGCCAGGAAGCACGGCCTCGAACTGCTCGACCGCGTGGGCATCGCCGACAAGGCGGACAGCGTGCCCGCTCAGCTCTCCGGAGGCCAGCAGCAGCGTGCTGCCATCGCGCGAGCCCTCGCCATGCGCCCGAAGGTGATGCTGTTCGACGAACCGACCTCCGCCCTCGATCCGGAGATGGTCACCGAGGTGCTCGACGTCATGGTCGCGCTCGCCCGTGACGGCATGACGATGGTCGTGGTCACCCATGAGATGGGCTTCGCCCGGCGTGCGGCCGATCGCGTCGTCTTCATGGACGACGGACGCATCGTCGAGCAGAACTCACCCGAAGCGTTCTTCGCGCACCCCGAATCCGAGCGTGCTCGGGCCTTCCTGTCGAAGATCCGCCCCACGAATCGATCCGCCCCACGAATCGATCCGCCCCACCCACCCGCATCACCCGTCACCCAGTCACGAGAAAGGCACCACCTTGCGCAGCACCACGTCACCCTTCCGTCGGGTCCTCCCGTTCGCAGCAGTCGCGCTCACCGCGACCCTCGCCCTCTCGGCCTGCTCCTCCGGCGACGAGGCGGTCCCCGGCGCCGACTCCACCGGTGCGGCAGGCTCGAGCCTCGCCGACGTCTACAAGAACGCCGTCGTCGCCGAAGCAGCAGACATCCTGCCCGACTCGACCATGGCCAAGATCAAGGAGCGTGGGAAGCTCATCGTCGGCGAAGCACTCGACGCGCCCCTGCTCTCGCAGCAGGACCCGAGCAACCCCGATTCCGTCGAGGGCTTCGACGCCGACCTCGCGAAGCTGCTCGCCATCTACATCCTGGGCGAGCCGAACGTCGAGATCATCCCGCCCGCATCGGAGACGCGCGAAGCACTGCTGCAGAACGGCACCGTCGACGTCGTGTTCAACACGTACACGATCACCGAGGAGCGCGCCGAGCAGGTCTCCTTCGCCGGCCCGTACCTGGAGTCCGGCCTCGCCGTCGCGGTGAAGGCCGACAACGACGACATCTCGGGCATCGACGACCTCGGCGGCAAGACCGTCATCGTCGGCGCCAACACGCCAGCCGTGACGGCCGTCCCCGAGGAGCAGCCGACCGCGACGGTCGTGTCGTTCGCGAGCGACCCGCAGGCGATGCAGGCGCTCAAGCAAGGACGCGGCGACGCGTACGTGCAGGACTTCACCCTGCTCGCGTCGAACGCCGCCTCCGACAGCTCGATCAAGGTCGTCGGTCAGCCCTTCACCACCGAGGCGTACGGCATCGGTCTGAAGCACGACGACACCGAGTTCAAGCAGTTCATCAACGACTGGCTGCTGAAGATCCAGGCCGATGGCACGTGGGCCAAGGTCTGGGACGCGACGCTCGGCGAAGCCGTCGAGTCGGACACTCCCGACGCACCGAAGATCGGTTCCGTCCCCGGTTCCTGAGCACCCGCTCCCGGGTCGGCCGTCGCATCGGCGGTCGGCCCCGGAGCATCACCGCCCCTCGACAAGCTCGGGGACCGGTCCACGCTCGGGGACCGGACCCGCCATCCCGCTCCGACACCAGCCACGACCGCCCGAAGGACCACATGGACATCTTCATCGACAGCGCCGGCCCGCTCCTCGCCGCACTGGGCACGACGATCACGATGGCGGTCGTCGCGGGCATCGGATCGCTGATCCTCGGCACGCTCATCGCCGCCGCACGCATCAGCCCGCTCCCCGTCCTGCGTGGTGCGGCGTTCGCCTACGTGCAGTTCTTCGTGAACGTCCCGCTCCTCGCGCTGCTCATCCTCGCGGTCTTCGCGCTCCCGGACGCCGGCATCATCATGCCGCTCGCGCCCACGACGGTCGTCGTCCTGACCCTCTACGAGGCGGCATACGTCGCCGAGGCGGTGCGCAGCGGGGTGAACACCGTCGGGAACGGCCAGATCGAGGCGAGTCGGGCGCTCGGGTTCACCCTCGGGCAGACCCTCCGGCTCGTGGTCATCCCGCAGTCGCTTCGTGCCGCCGTGCAACCGATCGGCAACGTCATGATCGCACTCACGATGAACACGGCGCTCGCTGCAGCGGTCGGCGTCGTCGAACTCACCTCGGCGGCCAACAAACTGAACCTCGTCGAGGCGCAGCCCATCCTGATCTTCACCGCAGCCGGTCTCGTCTACATGCTGCTGGCCCTCGTCATCGGCCTGAGTGCCGGACGCATCGAGCGAAAGGTGGCGATCGTCCGATGAGCGCCTCACCCACAACCGCACAGTCCTCCCTGACGACGAGGCGGACCGCCGCCCGACCGACCGTCTCGCTGTACGACGAGCCCGGACCCGTCGCCCGGCGGAACATCCGCATCTGGTCGGTCGTCGTGGTCGTCGTCCTGCTCGGTCTCATCACCGCAGGCCTCGTGCAGTTCGGTGCGAAGGGGCAACTCGACGCCGACAAGTGGACTCCGTTCCTGTCCTGGCCGGTGTGGCAGTACCTCCTCGTCGGTCTGTGGGGCACGATCCAGGCCGCCGCACTCGTCGCCGTCCTCGGTGGCGTCCTCGGCCTGTTCCTGGCCCTCGGACGTCTCAGCAGGGTGCGCCCGGTCCGTTGGCTGTGCACCGCCTACATCGAGATCGCGCGGACCATCCCCGTCCTGCTCCTCATCTACCTCATGCTCTTCGGTCTGCCGCAGCTGGGATTGAACTTCCCGCTCATCTGGAAGCTCGTCATCCCGCTCACCGTCGCGAACTCGGCGGCCTTCGCCGAGATCATCCGCGCGGGCATCCTCGGTCTGCCGCGTGGCCAGCGCGAGGCAGGTCTCAGCCTCGGCCTGTCCGAGGCCCAGACGAGCCGGCTGATCGTGCTCCCGCAGGCGTTGCGCTTCGTCACACCGTCACTCGTGACGCAGCTGGTGAGCCTCGTCAAGGACACCTCACTCGGCTATATCGTCGCGTTCACCGAACTGCTGTACCGGGGGCAGGTGCTGTCGTCGTTCAACCATCTGCTGATCCAGACCTTCCTCGTCGTGACGCTCGTCTACCTCGTGTTCAACGGTGCGCTGTCGACCGTCGCCGCTCGACTGCGCACCCGGCCGTCCGCGCGCAGCCTGCGGCGACCGGCCGCTCCGGCACCGGTGCCCACCACCCCCGTCCTCGACTGACCGTCCACCACCACAAGGAGCTCCCCGTGGCACTGCAGCACCCCCAGAACCCCGTCGCCGATCCGCACGTCGACCGGCTCTCTGCAGCCGAATCGCTCGCGGAACTCGCCGTCGTCCGCCGCTCGGGTGTGTCGGAGAGCCGTCACTTCGGCTGGTTGGTCGCCCTCGACGCCGACGGCCGCATCGTCGCCGAGTTGGGCAGCGGGGCCGGCCAGGTGCTGCCTCGCTCGACGACGAAGCCGCTGCAGGCGCTCGCCTGTCTCGTCGCCGGAGCCGAGTTGTCGGGGGAGGAGCTCGCCATCGCGGCCGGAAGTCACACCGGCGAGGACGCGCACGTCGATGCGGTGCGCCGGATCCTGGAGCGGGCCGGGCTCGACGAGTCGGCGCTCGGCTGTCCCGTCGACTGGCCGGAGGACGAACCGACCCGCGAACGCCTGATCCGTGCGGGGGAGACCCGATCGCGGATCCGGATGAACTGTTCCGGCAAGCACGCCGCGATGCTCCTGGCCTGCGTCGCCAACGGCTGGGACACCGCGACGTACCTCGAGCCGGACCACCCGCTGCAGGTGCTCGTGCAGGAGACGGTCGCACACACGACCGGTGTCCCCGTCGTGCACACGGCGACCGACGGCTGCGGCGCTCCGCTGTTCAGCACGACGGTCGAGGGGCTCGCCCGCTCCTTCCGGGCGCTGGTCACCGCGCAGGACGGTACGCCCGAACGCCGGATCGCGGACGCCATGCGCGCCCACCCGTTCTTCGTCGGCGGCGACCACCACGCGAACAGCGACACGATGGCCCGCGTCCCCGGTGTGCTCGCGAAAGGTGGTGCCGAGGGCGTGATCGGCATGGCCGCGGCGACCGGGGAAGCGGTCGCGATGAAGATCGTGGACGGCAACCCACGCGCCACGACGCTCATCGCCCTCGAGGTGCTCGCGGCGCTCGGCGTCGACATCACCGACGCCGGGTCGCTCGTCGAGCTGCCCGTGCTCGGCGGCGGAGTCCCCGTCGGTGAGATCGTGCTCGGTGCGGACGCTGCATCGTGGGTGCGCGAGCGCGGCGACATCCGATGAGCGACGACACGGGAGCGCCTCGGGTCGCCGACCCGATCGCGGAGCCGGTGCCGCAGCGGAGGACAGTCGTCGAGGTCTGCGTCGACGACCTCGCGGGAGCGATCTCCGCCGACCGTGCGGGAGCCGACCGCATCGAACTGTGCGCAGACCTGCTCGAAGGCGGGACCACGCCGAGTCTGGGTCTGATCGGTACCGTGCTGGCTGCCGTCCGCGACGTGGACGTCCAGGTCATCGTCCGGCCGCGCGGCGGTGACTTCGTCTACGACGACGGCGAACTCGACGTCATGTGCGCCGACCTCGCCGCCATCGCCGACGTCGCCCGCCGGTCGACGCTCCGCGTCGGCGTCGTCCTCGGCGCGCTGACCACCGGCGGCTCAGTCGACGTGTCGGCGATGCGGCGGCTGTCGGATGCAGCGGGCGGACTCCCCGTCACCTTCCACAAGGCCTTCGACGCCACGCCCGACCTGTTCGCCGCCTATGACACGCTCGCGGGGCTCGGTGTGGAACGCGTGCTCACCGCGGGTGGCCCTGGATCTGCGCTCGACGGGGTCGAGGTGCTCGCCGAGCTCGTCCGCCGTTCGCTGTCCGAGCCCTCGTTGTCTGAGCCCTCGCCGGCAGGGGTCGCGCGTCCGTCGATCCTCGTCGGGGGCTCCGTGCGTCCGTCGAACGTCCGGCAGATCCTCGATGCAACTGACGCCCGGGAGGTGCACCTCCGCGCCCAGGTGCCAGCGCCCCGCGGCGACGGCACGCTCGCCACCGATCCGACGATCGTCCGTGCGATGCGTGCGGCGGTCGACGATGCGACCGGTCGCGCAGCCGCATCACCCGTGTCCCTCGCGTCCGATGTCGTCGTCATCGCGGTCGACATCGGCGGAACGAACCTCAAGGGTGCGATCATCGACAGCACGGGTCGTGCCCTCGCCTCGCGCTCCGTCGGCGTCGGGCGCACGGGCGAGGAGTCGATCCAGCGCATCATCGAACTCCTGAAGACCCTCCGCGGGCAGACGGAGTCCGCCGGGCAGACGGTCGTCGGTGTCGGCGTGGTGACGCCCGGCATGGTGGACGCGGCGCAGGGCATCGTCCGGTACGCGTCGACGTTGGACTGGACCGACGTGCCGCTCGGACCCATCCTCTCCGCCGAGCTCGGTGTGCCCGTCGAAGTGGGCCACGACGTCAGGTCGGCCGGTCTCGCCGAGAGCCTGTTCGGCGCGTCGGCCGGCGTCGCCGACTCGGTGCTCGTGGCGATCGGGACCGGAGTCGCCGCGTCGATCATCAGCAGCGGCAATGCGGTCGTCGGAGCCGTCACCACGGCTGGCGAACTCGGCCACATCCCGGCCATCCCCGACGGTGAGGACTGCACGTGCGGTCAACGCGGCTGTCTCGAGGTGTATCTCTCGGGCGCCGGGCTCGCGCGCAGGTACGCGGCGCTCGGTGGCGACCCCACGATGGACGCGGCGGCGATCTCGACGCGACTCGGCCAGGACGACATCGCGGATCGTGTCTGGGCGGACGGCGTGCACGCCCTCGCGCTCGGCTTGAAGTCCGTCACGCTGCTGATCGATCCCGAGGTCGTCGTCCTCGCCGGCGGCGTCTCCCGTGCGGGGGCCACGCTCGTCGAACCGGTGGTGGCAGCGTTGCAGGACTCGCTCGTCTGGCGTGCGGCTCCCGAGATCCGGCTCTCCATGCTCGGGACCTCGGGCGGTCGCATCGGGGCCGCGGTGCTCGCCTTCCGCGCAGCGGGTCGTGGCGATCTGGTGGACATGTGGACGACGGCGAGCGTGCTGCAGGCAGCGGCGTGAACACCTGCCGCGCCCGTGTCGTCCGCGCAACCCCGCCCCGCTGACCCGCTGTCGGGGTGAGGATGGATGCATGACCGACCAGTCCGATCCCACCGTCCACCCCGACTCCGCGACCGAGACGAACGCCGCGACCGAACCCGGCATCCCGGATGCCGCATCGATCGAACCGACGAAGCGCACCATCGCGATCCTCGGCGCGAACGGCGACCTGGCGAAGCGATTGCTGATCCCGGGTCTCGGGCAGGTGGTCGACGCCGCGAGGGACGTGACGCTGCAGATCATCGGCGCCGCCCGCACACCGCAACCGAGCGAGGAGTGGCGGGCCACGGTGCGCAGCAGCCTCGAGGATGCGGGTGTCTCGGCCGCCACGGTCGACGCCCTCACCTCCACGACCGAGTTCATCCCGACGGATGCCTCGGATCCCGAGGAGCTCCGTGCGCTGCTCGACGCGTGCACCGGCTCGCCCATCCTCTACATCGCCCTGCCGCCCTCGGCCGGACGCAAGGTGGCCGAGGCGCTCGCGCAGCTCGACCTGCCGGATGACCTGCTCATCGCCATCGAGAAGCCGTTCGGAGACGATCTCGCCGATGCGAAGGAGCTCAACGCTGCGCTCGCCGAGGTGGTCCCGGAGAGCCGACTCTGGCGCATCGACCACTTCCTCGGCAACGCAACCGTCCTCGGCATGCTCGGCCTCCGGTTCAGCAACCGGCTGCTCGAGGCAGGTTGGAACGCCGAGCAGATCGAGAAGGTCGAGATCCTGTACGACGAGGAGCTCGGGATCGAGGGCCGGGCGGCGTTCTACGACCAGACGGGCGCGCTGCGCGACATGCTGCAGAGCCATCTGCTGATGGTGCTCGCCCTCACGACGATGGAACGTCCGGACGCGGTGACACCGGCCGAGGTCCACGACCGTATCGCCGAGGTGCTCGGGTCGGTGCGGCTCTGGAAGGACGATCCGTCCACGGCGCGCCGAGCCCGCTACACGGAGGGACGCGTCGGCGATCGCCTGTTCCCGTCCTACGTCGACGAACCGGATGTGGACGCGTCGCGCGACACCGAGACGCTCGCGCAGGTGATCCTGCAGGTCGACACCCCGCGCTGGGCGGGCGTTCCGTTCGTGCTGCGCTCCGGGAAGGGCATCGGTGACCCACGACGCGAGGTCGCGGTGCACTTCCGTCGTTCGACCGCACCGACTGGGCTGGACGCACCCGCCGACGGTGCCGACACTGTTCTGCGCATGTCGCTCAAGGGTGGCGACGTGAACCTCGACCTCATCGTCACCGGCGCCGAGGACGTCGACGGCCTGCGCCGCATCGACCTCGAGGCGAGCCCGGGCACCGCGACGCTCGATGCCTACGCGCAGGTGCTCGCGGGGCTGCTGCAGGAGAACACGCTGCTCTCCGTCCGCGGCGACGTGGCTGAGCAGTGCTGGCGCATCGTGACCCCCGTCGTCACGGCGTGGGCCGCCGGCGAGAACCCCCTGGAATCGTACGAGGCTGGAAGCGCAGGACCCTCCGACTGGTGACGCGAGCGGAGGGCCAGTGACTGACGCGGGCCACCGACTGGTGAGGGCCACCGACTGATGCGGGTCACCACTGACTGATGCGGGTCACGGGAGCGGGGCCGGCCGATCGCGCGGGAGCCAACCCGGGACCGATGCCACACCGAGGACGACGACGAGGATGCCCGCGCTCACGAAGCCCAGGCCGCCGAAGCTGAGCAGGGCGATGACCTGGCCACCGATGATCGCACCGAGGGTGATGCCGATGTTGAACGCGGTGTTGCTGACGGGAGCCGCCGCAGCGGGGAGTCTGTGCGATGCCTTGAGCGCGAGCACCTGGAGGAGGACGGGCAGCATGCCGAAACCGAGACCCCAGAGGATGACGGCGACCGTCACGCCGATCGCGGAATCGCGCATCGTCGACACGAGCAGCAGCGCGGCGATGATGAAGCCGACGGCGATCCGCAGGGTGGCGGCAGGACGGCTGGCCGCCGTGCGCGATGCGATGAGCAGACCCGCGACACTCGCGATGCCGTAGCCGAGCAGCACCGGCCCGACCTGCTCCTCGAGGACGCCCGCTCCGCGGAGTAGCGGCTCGACGTAGGTGTAGGTCAGGAACTGGGCGAGCAGGATGACGACGACCGTCGACGCGACGCGTAGGAGTGCCGGCTCCACCGCGGCCGTGAGGACGGTCCGTGTCGTGAAGCGTTCCTCGGTCGCACCGGCGTGCGACGGGACGAAGAGGACCACCGCGACGATCAGGGCCGCGAACGTCACCGCGATGACGAGGAACGGGACCCGCCACCCCCAGGCGACGCCGAGGGCGGTGGCGAACGGGACCCCGAGTGCGAGTGCGAGTGCGTTCCCGGCGCTCACGGTCGTCGCCGCGACCGAGTGACGGTGCGGGACGAGCGACAGCGCGATCCGGTAGACGGGCGTGAAGATGACGGCGTGCGCCGCACCGCCGAGTGCGCGAGCGACGATGGCGAGGTCGAGCGACGGACTCACCGCCATGACGGCCGCGCTCAGGCAGAAGATGCCGAGGACGACCGCGAGGGTGACCCGGGCGTCGAACCGGGCGGTCATCGCGCTGAGCGGGATCGAACCGATGACGACGATCACGCTGAACGCGCTGACGAGGAGTCCCGCCTGCTGCTCGCTCACCTCGAACTCGGACGCGATCGACCCGAGCAGTCCGACGGGTAGCAGCTCGTACATCACGGCGACGATGATCGTCACGCTGAGGAGCACGAGGGAGCCGGTGGTCCGTCGCGACTGCCTCATGGCTGAATCCTTGCACGCTCCGACCCGCTGGATCGCCCGAAGCCGGACCGAAGCCGGACCGGAATCGACCGGAAGCGTGACGAACGCGTGTTCTCGACCGTCTCATTGAGGAGACGAGGTCACACAAGGAGTCCACGATGAGCCACAGGATCTTCGGCGCGCACGAGCGGTCGTACGGCCGGCGGCCCGCACGCCCGCGCAGCGTCTGGTTCGCGCTCGGCACCGGCCTCGTGGTGTGTCTGCTGCTCGTGGCCGGCGTGCTCGTCCCACTGCTGACGCTCATCGGGACCGCTGCGGGCGCAGCCTGGTTCGTGAACCTCGGCATCGGGACGATCACCGTCGTGACGATCGCGGGTTGCCTGCTCACCGCCGGCCTCCTGGCGCTCATCCTGCGGGTCCGCAACGGCCCGATCGCCTGGATCCTGGCTGTCGCTGCCGTCGTCGCGGCGACGATCATCTCGGTCTACCCGGTGTTCGCCGTGATCGGCGCAGGGGCGGAGGCGGTGGGGCAGCTGCTGCCGACGGTGTCGGGATGGGTCCAGCAGGGCTTCGGCGGCTGAAGCGGCGCGGAGCAGTGACGTTGACAGGGCGCTCGCCGATCTACTAGACGATCTTGTTATCAGAGTGACTAGGGTTGTCCTCCATGACCGCATACGCCGTGGATGCGCAGCACTACTGGTAAGACCAGGACGAGCAGGAGCGTGGGCGCCGCATCCTGGAGGCGATGCGCCTCTACCGGGCGGCCGAGGCCGCGATGCGCCGTCGCACCCGCGACCAGATGCACATGGGCGAGAACGACCTGCTGGCGCTCCGGTTCCTCCTCCGCGCGAAGCAGGAGCACGGGGTGGTGAGCCCGACCGAACTCGGCGCCTACCTCGGCATCAAGACGTCATCGGTCACGGTGATGATCGATCGTCTCGAGGATGCCGGACACGTCGTCCGCCGACCGAGCCCGGTGGACCGACGGCGCATCGTCGTCGAGACGACCGAGTACGCCGATGCAGAGGTGCGCAAGACGCTCACCGACATGCACTCGCGGATGATCGGCGCGACGGCCGGGATCGAGCCCGAGATCGCCGCAGGGATCGTCTCGTTCCTCGACCGCATGCGTGAGGCCGTCGACGAGATCGAGGCGTAGCGATCGGCCCAGGTGACGCCGGGATCGCCTACTGTCGGTAGGAGGACAGGAAGTTGCCGAGTCGCTCGATGGCGTCGGTGAGGACGCGCTCCTCCGGCAGGGTGACGACGCGCAGGTGGTCGGGATCCGGCCAGTTGAAGCCGGTGCCCTGCACGAGGAGGATGTGCTCGGCCATCAGGAGGTCGTAGACGAGCTTCTCGTCGTCGCGGATCTCATGCACCTCAGGGTCGAGCCGGGGGAACGCATACAGGGCACCCATCGGCTTCGTGCAGGAGACGCCCGGGATCGAGTTGAGGCCCTGCCAGGTCGCGTCGCGCTGTTCGAGGAGCCGGCCGTTCGGGGCGATGAGCGCATCGATCGACTGCACCCCGGAGAGCGCCGCCTGCACGGCGTGCTGCGCGGGGACGTTCGGACAGAGTCTCGTGGACGCGAGCAGCGTGATGCCCTCGAGGAACCCGGCCGCGTGATCGCGAGGCCCGGTGATGACGAGCCAACCCGAGCGGTAGCCGGCGACACGGTACGTCTTCGACAGCCCGTTGAAGGTGAGGACGAGGAGGTCGGGGGCGACCGTCGCGAGGGGGATGTGAACAGCGTCCTCGTAGAGGATGCGGTCGTAGATCTCGTCCGCGAGCAGCAGCAGCCCGTGCTCGCGTGCGACCTCGGCGATCTGATCCAGGACCTCGCGCGAGTAGACGGCGCCGGTCGGATTGTTGGGGTTGATGACGACGATGGCCTTGGTGCGCGGTGTGATCTTCGAGCGGATGTCCTCAATGTCGGGAGCCCAGTCGCTCTCCTCCGCGCAGCGGTAATGCACGGCGGTGCCGCCGGCGAGGCTCGTCATCGCGGTCCACAACGGGTAGTCGGGGGCCGGGATCAGGACCTCGTCGCCGTCGTCGAGGAGCGCCTGCATCGTCATGGTGATGAGTTCGGAGACGCCGTTGCCGAGGAACACGTGCTCGGGGTCGACGGGCGGGAAGCCCTCGAGCTCCTCGTACCGGTAGGCGACGGCTTGGCGCGCGGAGAGGATCCCCCGGCTGTCGCTGTATCCGTGGGAGTGGGGGAGCGCCGCGATCATGTCGCGCACGATCTGGTGCGGAGCCTCGAAGTCGAAGATGGCCGGGTTGCCGGTGTTGAGCTTGAGGATGCGATGGCCGTCGGCCTCGAGGCGGACGGCTTCGACGAGCGCCTTTCCGCGGATCTCGTAGAGGACGCTCTTCAGCTTCGAAGACTGGTCGAGGGTGCGGCGCGGATTCACCCTGTCAGGGTACTGCGACCCGGTGTGCGCGCGGCAGTGCCGCCAGCGGGTCCGTGGCTCTTCGGGTGTCCGCCCGATGGCAAAGATCGTCATGATCAGGCAGATGCGGCGTGGATTCGATCTTCAGCGGCTCGTGCAGACGGGCTGGAGGGCACTTGTCAGGGAATTCCCGTCTGTCAACACTGAGGACACGATTCGTCCACCCTCAGGGAAGAGGAGTACCGTCAATCGCTGGTGGTCTTGACCACCGGGTCAGAGGCACGGAGGAATCGTGACCGGAAACGCAACAACCCGATTCGACAATGTGGCAATGCTGTCGGTGGCGAGCACGCTGCCGTCGACGGTGGTGACCTCGATCGAGATCGAAGACGGCCTTGCGGCCGCGATGAAGCGCGCCAGGCTCCCGAAGGGCATCCTGAAGCGGGTCGCCGGCGTGATCGAGCGACGGCACTGGGGCCCCGGTGAGAACTCGGACGACGCCACGGTGTCCGCTGGCCTCCGGGCACTGCAGGAGGCCGGCGGACACCCGTCGCAGATCGGCCTCATGATCAACACCTCCGTCACGCGCCAGCACCTCGAACCGTCGGTCGCGGTCCGCATCCACGACGGCATCGGGCTGCCGAGCTCCGCCATCAACTTCGACATCGCGAACGCGTGCCTCGGTTTCGTGACCGGCATGACGATGGCCGCGGCCATGATCGAGTCCGGCCAGATCGAATACGCGCTGATCGTGAACGGCGAGGACGCGAGCGAGGTGCACGCCAACACCATCGAGCGTCTGAACGGTGGTGGCATCGACCGCGACGACTTCATGAGCGAGTTCGCCTCCCTCACCCTCGGCTCGGGAGCGGCTGCCGCCGTCATCGGACGAGCGGACCGCCACCCGGAAGGCCACCGGATCCTCGGCGGTGTCACCCGTGCGGCCACCGAGTTCAACCACCTGTGCGTCGGTAGCGTCGACGGCATGTTCACCGACGCCCGAGCGCTGCTCAAGGGCGGCCTCGAACTCGTCGTGTCCGCGTGGAAGGAAGCCGCTGGAGCCGAATGGCGCTGGTCGAAGATGGACCGGTACATCACGCACCAGGTCTCCTCCGTGCACACCGACTCGATGGTGAAGGCCGCATCACTCGACCGCAGCCGCGTGCCCGTCACCTACCCGTACCTCGGCAACGTCGGCCCCGCGTCGATCCCGATCACGCTCGCCGACCAGCAGAAGACCCTCGTCAAGGGCGATCGTGTGCTGCTCATGGGCGTCGGTTCGGGCTTGAACACGGGCCTCATGGAACTCGCGTGGTAGTGGGGGCCGGATTCGTGCACGACGACTTCCCGACCGCCGGGCTGCCTGAGCTGCCCGCGGAGTACTCGCGACGCATCGACGTCGCAGGCGTCCTGGCCGACGCCGGCACCTCGCGCAGCTGGCACTACCTCGACACGGTGGCGGCGCTCGCCGAAGCGGGGGCGACGCCTGTCGGCACCATCCTCGCCGTCCACGGCAACCCGACCTGGTCGTACCTGTGGCGGTCGGTCGTCACGCAGTCGGTCGAGCAGGCGCGCAGCGGCGGCACCGCCTGGCGGATCGTCGCCGTCGACCAGCTGGAGATGGGCTGGTCGGAGCGCACCGACCTCACGCGCGGGCTCGAACAGCGCATCGCCGACCTCGCAGCGTTCACCGACGCCATCGGACTCGACGGCCCGGTCGTCACCCTCGGCCACGACTGGGGCGGCGTCATCTCCCTCGGCTGGGCGACCGAGCACCCGGACCTCCTCGTCGCGTCCATGCTCCTGAACACGGCTGTGCACCATCCGGAGGGCACCCCGATCCCCGCGCCGCTCCGCCTCGCGGGCGCACGGGGCATGCTGAGCGCCGGATCCGTCCGGACGACGGCGTTCCTCGACACCACGCTCTCGCTCGCCTCGCCGAAGCTGACGCATGAGGTGCGCGACGCCTATCGCAGCCCGTACGCCTCGCACACCCGCCGCCGCGGGATCGGTGCCTTCGTCGCCGACATCCCCGCGACGCCCGGGCACCGCAGCTTTCCACGCCTCGAACGTCTCGCAGCGGACGTCGCAGCACTGCGCGTCCCCGCGGTGATGCTGTGGGGTCCACGCGACCCGATCTTCAGCGACCGCTATCTCGACGACCTCGCCTGGCGGCTGCCGCACGCCCAGGTGCATCGTTTCTCCGAAGCCGGTCACCTCGTGATCGACGACGCCCCCGTCGCGGCATCCCTGCTGTCGTGGCTCGATGAGCATGTGACGACTGCCGATCCTGCGTCGCCCGTCGACCGCGTCGCCGACTTCGAACCGCTGTGGCGCCGGCTCGACGATCGCAGCACGGACGACGGCGACGCGATCGTCGAGCAACGCGGCACGGGCGCGGCCCGTCGTGTCAGCTGGCGTCAGCTCGACGACCGGGTCACGCGCCTGGCTGCCGGCCTCCACCGCATCGGCGTGCGCCGCGGCGACCGCGTGTCCCTGCTCGTCACCCCCGGAGCGACCCTCACCGCCGTGATCTACGCCTGCTTGCGCATCGGTGCCGTCGTGGTCGTCGCCGACGCAGGTCTGGGCGTCAGCGGTCTGCATCGAGCAGTCCGTGGTGCCTGGCCGAGCTACATCATCGGAGAGACGCGCGGACTCACAGCGGCCCGCGCACTCGGGTGGCCCGGAGTGAAGATCTCTGCTGCGCGACTGCCCCGCGCCACCGCGGCAGCGCTCGGTGTCTCGCACAGTCTCAAGGAGCTCCTCGACGACAGCGTCGCACCGGTCCTCCCTGCGGAGCCGGGACCCAGCGACCCCGCGGCGATCCTGTACACCTCGGGCTCGACCGGCCCGGCGAAGGGTGTCGCCTACACGCACGCGCAACTGTCCTCCCTGCGCGACGTGCTGTCCGAGCACTTCGGGATCACCTCCGCCTCGGGACTCGTCACGGGCTTCGCGCCGTTCGCCCTCCTCGGCCCCGCCCTCGGCGCCCGCTCGTCGACACCCGAGATGGACATCTCCGCACCCCGGACGCTCACCGCCCGAGCCGTCGCCGCCGCCGTGGCCGAGACGTCCGCAGACATCGTGTTCCTGTCACCGGCCGCGATCCTCAACGTCGTCGCGACCGCCGATGCACTCGACGCGGCGGACCACGCGGCACTCCAGGGTGTCCGGACGGTGCTGTCGACCGGTGCTCCCGTCAGTCGTCAGCTGCTGACCGCGCTCATCGGGGTCCTCCCGAACGCCTCCGCACACGCCGTCTACGGCATGACGGAGTGCCTGCTCGTCTCCGACATCACCCTCGACACGATGCCCGACGATGCGAGCGCCGCAGCGGACTCCGACGGTGCCGCGGGCACCCGTGCGCACGCTGGCGTCCGTGCGCACACTGGCGTCTGCGTCGGCACCCCGATCGGTGGCGTGAGTGTGCGGATCAGCGCCCTCGACGCCGCGGGAGACGCGACCGGCGCTCCGTCCGAGGACGCCGACGTGCTCGGTGAGGTCATCATCTCGGCAGACCACCTGAAGTCGCAGTACGACCGCCTCTGGCTGACCGACCGGGCTGCCGTCCGCGACGTCGCCGAGGGTGGTCGATGGCATCGGACGGGCGATGTCGGCCACCTCGACGAGGACGGCCGGCTGTGGATCGAGGGGCGCCTGCCGCACGTGATCACGACGCAGGACGGTCCCCTCGCGCCGGTCGGCCCGGAGCAGGACATCGAGACGGTGCGGGCCGTTCGTCGTGCCGCCGTGGTCGGTGTCGGGCCAGCAGGTCTGCGTCAGTGCGTCGCGATCGTGGAGACGGATCCCGCGTCCAAGCGGGTCGGTCTCGCGGATGCCGCACTCGCCGCTGCTGTCCGTGCGGCGTCGTCCCAGCCGCTCGTCGCGGTCTTCGCGATCCCGGACCTGCCGACCGACATCCGCCACAACTCGAAGATCGACCGTGCGCGACTGTCCGCTTGGGCCGAACGCGTGCTCGCGGGCGAACGGCTGAGCACGCCGTGACCGTGCTCGTCACCGGCGCGAGCGGGATGCTCGGCCGCGAGGTCGCGCTGGAGCTGCTCCGTGCGGGTCACGAGGTGCGGGTGCTGCAGCGTGGTCCGTCCGCGCTCACCGGGGTCGACGAGACCCGAGGGTCCATCACCGATCCCGAGGTCGTCGCAGCGGCGGTGCAGGGCGTCGACGCGGTCGTCCACCTGGCAGCCAAGGTGTCGCTGGCGGGTGATCCGGCCGAATTCCAGCGGGTGAACGTCGACGGGACGCGAGTGCTGCTCGATGCCGCCGAGGCTGCAGGGGTCACGCGGTTCGTCCACATCTCCTCGCCGTCGGTCGCGCACGGCGGGTCGGCGCTCATCGGTGTCAGTGCCGAGGATGCGGACCCCGCAGCCGCGCGTGGCGAGTACGCGCGCACGAAGGCGCAGGGCGAGCTGCTGGCCCTGTCTCGTGATCGTCCGGGCTTCGCTGTGGTCGTCGTGCGGCCCCACCTCGTCTGGGGTCCTGGCGATCCGCAGCTCGTCGAGCGCATCGTCGACCGTGCCCGTCGCGGGCGTCTGCCGCTCCTCGACGACGGCACGGCGCTCATCGACAGCACCTATGTCGCGAACGCCGCGTCGGCGATCGCGGCGGCGCTGGAGCACGCGGAGACCGCTCATGGCCGGCCGTTCGTCGTCACGAACGGTGAGCCGCGTCCGGTGGGAGAGCTCCTCGCCGGAATCTGTCGCGCGGCGGGCGTGAAGCCCCCGACGTTGAGTGTCCCGGCCGGTGTCGCGCGTGCGGCCGGTGCCGTCGTCGAGCGCATCTGGGCGGTCCGCCCGGGAACCGACGAGCCGCCGATGACGCAGTTCCTCGCGGAGCAGCTGTCGACCGCCCACTGGTTCGACCAGCGTGACACCCACGCTGCGCTCCAGTGGACGCCCGCCGTCTCGATCGACGAGGGTCTCGAACGCCTGGCGGCCCACTACCGCGGTTGAGCGGGTGCCGGTTCGCCGGAGTCAGGTGTCCTCGACGAGCGACGGACGCCGTTGTACGCTGCTTGCAGTGAATACTCTTCCTGCTCTGTGAACCAGAGACCCCATAGCGACATGCGTTCGCTCCTGAGTCGAGGAGCGGTGATTTCGTGTGGCCGAGGAGGGACCTCCGTGTGGAGATCCCCAGCATCCCGGCCACCTCTCGAACTCATCCCTGGAAGATCACACCCTCATGACCTCAACGCATTCCGTCGAGCCTGCTTCGCCCCGCTACGAGCGGCAGTCGCTGCGGGCCGACTGCGGCACATGCTTCGCGCTCTGCTGTACCGCCTTCGGGTTCTCCCGTTCAGCGGACTTCCCGATCGACAAACCTGCAGGCTCACCCTGCCGGAACCTGGCGGACGATTTCTCGTGCACCATCCACGACCGACTGCGCCCCAGGGGCTTCCGTGGCTGCACGGTCTTCGACTGCTTCGGTGCTGGACAGAACGTCTCCCAGAACCTGTTCGGTGGAACGAGCTGGGCTGACGATCCCGGCACGAAGGCCGAGATGTTCTCCACTTTCGCCGCGGTGAGACAACTCCATGAGATGCTGTGGTACCTGGCTGAGGCGCAGGTCAGGACGTTCGACCCCGACAATTCGAACCGTGCACGGCAGCTCCGGCTGGCGATCGAGCGTGCCATCGGCGATACGGCGGCCCAGGTGCTGGCGCTGGATCTGCAGCATCTACACGCCCGGGTGCGTGAGACGTTGATCGACGTCAGCGACGAGGTGCGCGCCGGCTACCGTGCGCTCGGTGATGATCAGCTCGATGCCGAGTTGTGCCCCGGTGCCGACCTGATGGGCAAGACCCTGCGGGGGCGTCGCCTGTGTGGGGCGGATCTCCGAGGTGCCTACCTGATCACCGCAGATCTGCGGGGGAGCGATCTGTCGGGGGCCGACCTCTTGGGTGCTGACCTGCGAGACGCCCGCCTGGACGGGGCCGATCTGTCCCGCGCGCTGTACGTCACGCAGCCGCAACTCAACGCGGCCACTGGCGACATCGACACTACTGTGCCGGCGGACCTCGAGCTGCCCGCGCACTGGGGGAACGCGTGATGCGCGGCCTCCCGGGCTCGCTCTCTCGGCTCGGTCTCTCAGGCGCGGTCGTGGACGGTGATGTGGTAGCCGTCGGGGTCCGCGAAGGTGAAGGTGCGGCCGAACGGGCCGTCGACCGGTGCGGCGACGATCTGCTTGCCGTCGGCCGCGAGGGCGTCGTGGATCTCCTGGGCGTCGGGTGCGTGGAACCAGAGCGCAGCACCCACGCCGGGTTGCGGGATCGTGGTGAGGTCGACACCCGGGAGTGTGTCGCGGAGGGCGAACGCGACGGGCTTCGTGTCGAAGACGACGGCGTGCGGCGGGCCCTGCTCGGCTCGGACGAGTCCGAGGTACTGCTCGTAGAACGCGGCTGACGCGTCGAGGTCGCTGGCCTGCAGCGAGATGAAGTCGGGTCCGATGGCGGCCATGGTGCACTCCTTGAGATTGTGTCAGTTAGCTGACACGGGTGACTCTATGTCAGAATACTGACATGAGTCAAGAAGGCGTTGATCTGGAGACTTCCGTGGGGTACCTGCTGAAGGAGGCGTCGAGCGCGCTGCGGACGGCGATGGAGGCGACGCTGCGGCCGCTCGGGATGACGGTCACCCACTACTCCTGCCTCGAACTACTCGCCCAGAGGCCGGGGTTGTCGAACTCCGAGCTGGCGCGCGGCACCTTCGTGTCCCGACAGTCGATGAACGTCCTGCTGCAGTCGTTGGAGCGCGCCGGCGAGGTGACGAGGCCGACCGAGGCGCCGGTCGGCAAGGTGCTGCCGACCCGGCTGACCGACCTCGGACGCGAGCGTCATGCGCTGGCCTCTGCGGCCGTGCGTGAGGTGGAGCGCCAGATGCTCGCCGCACTCACTCCCGAGGACCGGTCCGAGACCCGTCGCCTCCTCCGATCCCTCATCGCGTCGCTCTGATCCCAGTGGCTGTCGGAGGGTGATGCGAGAGTCAGGGTGACGAGGAAGGGCGGGGTCCGATGCCCGGAGCGACAGCTCGGCTGGTGCTGCACGCCGACGCCGACTCGTTCTTCGCATCGGTCGCGCTGCGAGCGCGGCCTGAGTTGCGCGAGGTGCCGATGGCCGCCGTCGCCCACGTCTTCATCGCCAGCGCGAACTATCCGGCCAGGGCGCTCGGCATCCGAGGGGGCATGTCGACGCAGGACGCCCTGCGGATCTGCCCTCACCTCGCGCTCGTCGAGGTGCCACGCGCCGAGATCGAGGAAGTGGGGGACGCCCTGTTCGACCTGTTCCACGAGTGCGCCGACGCCGTCGAACCCGGGTCGATCGAGGAGGCGTTCCTCGACGTCGGAACCGGCGACCGGAGTCGAGCGGTGGCCGCCGCGCGCTCGCTGCGGGAACGCGCGGCACGCGAGCTCGGCATCCCGGTGAGTGTCGGGATCGGACGGACGAAACTCATGGCGAAGGTCGCCTCACGAGCGGCGAAGCCCGATGGACTGCACGTGATCGGCGCGTCCGAGGAGGCCCGATTGCGCGAGACGCTGCCGATCACCGAGGTATGGGGTGTCGGCGGCAAGACGGTGCAGCGTCTTCGTGACCTCGGCGTGCAGCGCCTGGCCGACATCGATCGACTGTCGGAGGACCGGTTGTCGGCGGCCTGCGGCACGACGATGGCGAGGCGCCTGCTCGGTATCCGTGCGGGAACAGACGATGCCGAGGTGCGTCCGGTCGAGGTCCGGACGACGCTGGCCTCGGAAGGATCCATCGCCGGCTGGGCGCGGCTCGACTGGACACCCCTGGAACTCGTCGAGAGCTGCATCCGCCGTCTCTGCAAGCGGGCGGATCGCGCAGGGCTCGTCGGCGCGGGCATCACGGTTTCGCTCACGCCCGAGACTGATGAGGCTCCGATCGTCCTCAGGCGGCGCATCCCCGACCCGACGGCCGACGTCGACGCCTGGCTCGCCGTCGGTCGGGAGCTGTTGACGGCGCGGCGCACGCCGCCGCTCACGACCATCCGGGTCACGCTGACGGGCCTCCAGCCTGCAGCGACCGTCGAGCCCACGCTGTTCTCGTTCTGAGCTGCTGAGCTGCCAGGCGACCTGCCTGCCGTCGCGTCCGCGTTGTGAGGCGGCTCCCATCCGGCGAGGCCATACTGGACTCGTCGGATCTATCTGACACACGTCGCTTAGTGAGCGGCAGCGGCGTGCAGCTCGACGCTCGAGGAGGACACCTGCCATGAAGGCACTGCGGTACACGAAGATCGGTTCGGCTCCCGAGGTCGTCGAGATCGAGAAGCCGACCCCCGGGCCCGGCGAGATCCTGCTGAAGGTCACCGCCGCCGGTGTCTGCCACTCGGACGACTACGTCATGAGCCTGCCCGAGGAGGACTACCTCGCGCAGCAGTACCCGCTCCCGCTGACGCTCGGCCACGAGGGGGCCGGCATCATCGAGGAGTTCGGTCCCGGTGTCGAGACGAGCCTGTCGATCGGCGAGTCCGTGGCGGTCTACGGTCCATGGGGGTGCGGGCACTGCCTCAACTGCTCGCAGGGCAAGGAGAACTACTGCACGAACGCCGTCGCGGAAGGCATCCGTCCGCCCGGTCTCGGCAGCCAGGGTTCGATGGCCGAGTACATGATCGTCGACGACGTGCGCCACCTGGTGCCGATCGGCGATCTCGACCCGGTGAAGAACGTCTCCCTCACGGACGCCGGCCTCACGCCGTACCACGCGATCAAGCGCAGCCTCCCGAAGCTCGGTGCCGGCACCTTCGCGGTCGTGATCGGCTCCGGTGGCCTCGGTCACGTCGGCATCCAGATGCTGAAGGCCCTCTCGGGCGCGACGGTGATCGTGCTCGACGTCAGCGACGAGAAGCTCGAGCTGGCGAAGCATGTCGGTGCAGACGTCACACTCATCAGTGATGAGTCCGCCGCGGGCAAGATCATGGAACTGACCGGTGGGCTCGGTGCCGACGCCGTGTTCGACTTCGTCGGTGCGAACCCGACGATCGCGACGGCCACCTCCGTCGCGGGCATCGACTCCGACGTCACCATCGTCGGCATCGGCGGCGGTTCGGCCACGATCGGGTTCGGGTCGATCGCCTACGACGCAGCCGTCCGCGTGCCGTACTGGGGCTCGCGCAGCGAACTCATCGAGGTGTTCGAACTGGCCAAGGCCGGCAAGGTCGACGTCGAGATCCAGCCGTACTCCCTCGACGACGCCCCGCAGGCCTACGAGGACCTCCACGCGGGCACGATCCGCGGTCGCGCGGTCATCGTCCCCGCCTGAGCCCGTCCGCGGTGACCGGACGCGCGCAGGTGGTGTCCGGTCTCCCGCGTGCTCAGATCTCCCGCGTGCTCAGACCTCCCGCGTGCTCAGATCGCGGGGCCGTCGGAGTCGCGGGTGCGCCGCGTGACCTGCTCGCCGCTCGCCGGGTCGACCGCGGTGCGCGTCGTCGCGACCGACTGTCGGCGACGAAGGGTCAGGATGAGGCTGATGAGGAAGACGACGACGCCCGCGCCCATCAGGATGTAGCCGATCAAGTGCAGGTCGACGTAGCCGCCGAGGTCGACGTTGATCGCGAACGCCAGAACCGCTCCGATGACGATCAGTGCAATGCCGCTTCCGATACCCATGGGGCTCTCCTCCTTCTCGGTCGGCGCGCTCGGATGAGCGCGTTGACCAGGTCGCCCTAGTCAAGCGGCTCCGCGCGTTCGTGTCAGGGGGTTTACAACCGCCGCCGCGAACCTGGCTGGTGGCGACGTAGCATGGGGCGCATGGATTCCTGGATCGCGGTGATCGTCATCGGCGTGGTGCTCGTGGTCGCGTCCGGTGTGGTGCTGCTGGTGAACCACCGGGTCGGACGCCGCCATGCCAGACAGCGGCAGGAGCGGTTCGGGGGTCCGGATGCCCGGCACGCGGGAGGGCGTCAGTCGCAGCGCGGGCGCGTCTTCACCTCGGGCTCGACGAACCACCAACAGACACCGAACTCCTGAGCGCATCACTCCGGGCGTGGCTTCTGAACGGTCTGCGGGTGCCACGCAGAACACCTCTCCAGTAGGGGGTGGTCGAGACCGCAGGGTGATGCCCGATGGGATGCGCGGTTCGTAGCGTCGAGGCATGGACGTCATCAACGAACTCATCCTCCAAGCGGTGACCTCGCCATGGCTGTACCTGGTGATGTTCCTGACGGCCGTGATCGACGGATTCTTCCCGCCGATCCCGAGTGAGACGGTGCTCGTGGCCGCTGCCGCGGTCTCGGTGTCGACCGGGGGATCGAACCTCGTGCTGCTCTGCGCGGTCGCTGCGATCGGAGCGGCGATCGGCGACAACGTCGCCTATGCGATCGGCCGCGGGGTCGGGACGACGCGCTTCGCGTGGATGCGGCGTCCACGCATCGCCGCCGCGTTCGACCGCGCCGGTCGAACACTCGGCCATCGAGGTGCGCCGCTCATCCTCGGCGCCAGGTACATCCCCGTCGGTCGCGTCGTCGTGAACATGTCCGCCGGGGCGCTCGGGTACTCGTGGAAGCGGTTCCTGCCGCTCAGCATCATCGGCGGGACGACCTGGGCCGCCTACAGCGCGATCATCGGGATCGTCGCCGGTCGGCTCCTGGAGGACCAGCCGTTCCTCAGCTCGGTGCTCGGCATCGGCGTCGCGCTCGTGATCGGCGTGGTGATCGATCGGATCGCCGCACTGCGGCGACGCCGCGCCGGTGCGCATCGGCATGCTGACACGGAATCGGACGGCGATGCCGCCGACGACTCCGACGAGCATCGTCCGGCGATGACACTGGTGGGAGAATGACCATCATGGAGCGGACCGTGATTGGGGAGGGTGTGCCGGCAGCCGCGCGGATCCCGCGCCGCACGATCGTCCTCGTGTCGCTCGGCGCTGTTTCCATCATCCTGTTCGCCATCCTCGTACCGATCCAGAGCAGCTTGTACGGCACGGCGCTGCCCGTCGCGTTCCTGTTGGCCGCGGCCCTCTGCGCTGCTCCGCTCGTGGGCATCTCCTTCCCGCGCGTCGGCGTCGTACTGTTCTGTGCCGCCTCGTTCGTACTGCCGCTCGTCGTCTCGCCGGATCGCGACCCCTTCTGGCCCTGGCCGTGGGCGGTGCCAGCGCTCATCGTGTTCGCGGTGTTCGTCGGTGTCACGACGTATCTGCACGGCTGGCTGCTGGGCCTGATCCCGCTGATCGTCGGCATGGCCGGGTCGCTCGTCGCCCCGCTGCTCATGCCCGACGCCGCTGACGCAGGCGCTGCCGCAGCCGACCTCATCGTCACGGCGGCCATCGTGGGTGTCGCCTACCTCGTCGCACTGCTGCTCTCGGGTCGGGTGCGGCTGGGGGAGGAGCTCACGCGCGAGCGGGAGGTCTCTGCGGCTGAGCAGTCCCGCCGCGTCCTCATCGAAGAACGCACCCGGATCGCCCGCGAGCTGCATGACGTCGTCGCCCACAGCATGTCGGTCATCCAGGTACAGGCGTCGACCGCGAAGTACCGGGTGCCCGGTCTGGCCGAGGACGCCGCGGCCGAGTTCGACGACATCGCCGCGACCGCGCGCGGCTCGCTCATCGAGATGCGTCGGCTGCTCGGCGTCCTGCGCACCGAGGACCAGGCGGCCGAGCTCGCGCCGCAGCAGGGCATCGACGACATCCCGGCACTCGTCGAGAGCCTCCGCCGGGTGGGCGCGGACATCACGCTCGAGCTGAGCGCGGGTGACCACTCGGCCGTTCCGCCCACCGTGCAGATCGCCGCGTTCCGAATCGTGCAGGAGGCGATGAGCAATGCCGTGCGGCACGCGGCCGAGGCGCCGATCACCGTCCACGTCCGAGTCGACGCGGTCGCCGTCCACCTGCGCATCGGCAACGGCGAGGCTCCAGCCTCCGGTGAGCACGGCGCGGGCCACGGGTTGCGTGGCATGCTCGAGCGGGCCGAACTCCTGAGGGGGTCTCTCCAAGCGGGACCGACCCCGGACGGCGGCTGGCTCGTCATCGCCGAGCTGCCGTGCGCGGTGGTGCCTGTGCCCGAACCCAAGCAGTGACGGAGTCCAGACTGTGACCATCGAAGTCCTCATCGCCGACGACCAGGCCATGGTGCGCGCCGGGTTCGCCGCCCTGCTCGACGCCCACGAGGGGATCCGGGTGACCGGGCAGGCGGCGAACGGCGCGGAGGCGTTGACGCTGTCCGCCAGACTCGACCCCGATGTCATCCTCATGGACGTGCGCATGCCCGAGCTCGACGGCATCGAGGCGACGAAGCGCATCCTCGGCCCCTCGTACCCCGCGGCGAAGCTCCCGCGGATCATCATGCTGACCACCTTCGACATCGACGACTACGTCTACGACGCACTGCAGGCGGGCGCCAGCGGCTTCCTGTTGAAGGATGCGCTCCCGGAGGACCTCGTCCACGCGGTCCGAGTGGTGGCGGCGGGTGACGCCCTCCTCGCGCCGAGCGTCACCCGTCGCATGATCGCGCAGTTCGCGGCACAGAAGCCGCGGGCCGCGGGCGGGTCCGCACGCCTCGCAGACCTCACCGAGCGCGAACGCGAGGTGCTCGTACTTATCGGTGCCGGTCAGTCCAACAGCGAGATCGCCACGACGCTGTTCATCGCCGAGCAGACGGTGAAGACGCACGTCGGCAAGGTGCTTGCGAAGCTCGGCGCGCGCGACCGCGTGCAGGCCGTGATCTTCGCCTACGACACCGGACTCGTCGAGCCGGCTTGACCACCCCGCCCGGACCACTCCTGCCCGGACCACTCCTGCCCGGACCACTCCTGCTCGACGGCGCCCTCCCTCCGCCGTAGGGGGCGCTGCGGCACCACCGGGTGATGTACCGCGCCACACCGCCTCCATAACCTCCTCGGACACCACCGAGGAGGACCGTCATGGCCATCACCGCACCAGCACTAGCACCAGCGCCAGCACCAGCGCCGCTCACCCGCGTCGAACCGAATCAGCGGCGTCAGAGCGGCCGCGACACCGGCATCGACCTCGTGCGTGCGTGCTGCGTCATCGGCGTCGTCGTCCTCCACGCCATGATGGTCGGCGTCACGGTGGTCGACGGGCGCCCGCTGTTCGAGAACGTGAGTGACAGGACGGCCTGGATCGCGCCCGTCAGCTGGGTGCTGCAGGTGATGCCCCTGTTCTTCGTGATCGGCGGATTCGCGGGCCTGCTCGCCTACCGGCGCCAACGGGCGCAGGGCTGGTCCGCGATCGCGTTCGTCGCAGGGCGCCTCCATCGGCTCATGCTGCCGGCCGTCGTCACGATCGGCGTCGTCGGCGCGGGACTCGTGCTCCTCGCGGCTGCCGGGGTGCCGGCGGACCTCGTCACCATGGCCGGCTTCCGGTACGGCCAGCCGCTGTGGTTCCTCGGAGTGTTCCTGTGCTGTCAGGCGCTGCTCCCGGCGCTCGCCGCAGCGCACGACCGGGCTCCACTGATGACGATCGGTGCGCTGGCCACGACCGCGGTGCTCGTCGACGTACTGCGCGCTGCGACGGGGGTCGACGGATTCGGCTTCATCAACCTGCTGTTCGTCTGGGCGGCGCTGCAGCAGCTCGGGTTCTCCCTCGCCGACGGAACGATCGATGGCTCGAGCCGCAGAACCCGGGTGCTCGTCGGGGTCGGTGCCGTGGTCGTTCTCGCGGTCGCCTGCGCCGCCGGCGTGTACTCCGCCGATCTCGTCGCGAACATCAACCCACCGACGACCGCACTGTTCCTCGTCGGCATCGCGCACACTGCCGCGCTGTCGCTGTTCCGGGCCCGCCTGGCTCGGGTCAGTGAGCGTCCGCGCGTTGCGAGCTTCACCGCGTTCGTCACGCGACGCACGATGACCATCTACCTCTGGCACATGCCGGTGCTGCTCGCGATGGCCGGGGCATCCGCGGTGTTCGCGTTGGCGACCGGGTTCGTGCTCCCGGCGCCCGACAGTGCGGTCTGGTGGCTCGGGCGACCACTCTGGGTGGTGGCCGCGCTCGGCCTGACCGCGGCGGTCGCCATGGTGTTCTCGCGGATCGAGGCGGTGCCGATGCCGACAGCCACCGCGTCACCTCGCCGCATCGTCGGCGCGACGATCGTCGCACTGCTCGCGGTGGTGCTGCTGCTCGTCGTCGGGACATCCGCGCTCACTGCTGGGGCGGCCGTCGTGCTCATCCTCGTGGCGCTGCGAACTGCCTCGTCATCGGTCCGACGGGAGGCGGCCATGAGCCCGGGTCGGGTTCGGTGTGATGCGTCCGGCCGTCGGGGCTCGTCCAGGTGAGTGAGCCGCCTGCTTCGTGGTCGAGGTCCCAGCCGGTGAGATGCTTCATGCGGTGGTGATGTCTGCAGAGGCAGGCAAGGTTACCGACACTCGTTGTGCCGCCCGCATCCCAGGCGACCGAATGGTCGAGGTCGCAGGCTCGCGCGCGGCGGTTGCAACCCGGAGCCCGACAGGTGGCGTCTCGCAGGCGCACGACTCGTTGGAGATCGGCCGGAACCCGATAGCGGTCACGGCCGACCGAGAGCACCGCGCCGGTTTCCGGATGGGTGAGCACACGGATCATCGTCGGCGCACTGACTGCGAGGCGGGCCGCGGTGTCGGGGTCGATCGGGCCGTAGCCGTCGAGGCTGCCGGGTGCGTCCTCGACACCCAGGAGGGTGAGGGCGGGAACCGTGACCTGCACGGTCGCGTGCATGCTCGCCTCGACGGCGACGTGGCGTGCGACCAGTTCGGCTGCGAGCGGCGTGCCCGACTCGGTCGTGCCGGCGCCTGACGTCGTCGACGCGGCGGGCGCGGTGGTGCCGCTGACGGCGAGCTCCGAGAGTGCATCAGCGCGCAACTGGGCGAGCGTGCGGTCGTCGCCGAGTACCTGCGCCGCAGTCGCGATGGCATCCAGCCGTTCGCTGACGCCCTGCGCGATGGTCGCTGTGGTGAACAGGTGCAGCCACGCCATGCCGTCGGTCGCGGGCTCCATCTCGACCCGGCGGCCGGTCTCCGCGCGTGCCACCCTGACCTGGATCGACGTGGGATGCACGCGCTCACGGAGCGTTCTGGCGCGTTGCTTCAACCGGGCAGCCGTCGTGCGCTCTGCGACCGGGAGCAGCTGTGCCAGCAGCGACGCGCGGGCTTCGACGGGAAGGTCGCGCAGCTGATCGGTGATGACCCGCGTGTGCGCGGCGGAGATCCGTCCGCTCATGAGCGAGTCGAGCGCGGCGGGGGCCTGGTCGATGAGCGCCTCGGCGTCCGTGATGCGTCGTTGCATCGTCTGCTCGGGTGTGCGGACGGCCATGGCGAGCATCGCGCAGATCGACCGCCGTGCCAACGCGCGCGCCTCAGCCGGGGGTGTTCCGACGGGGACGACGGACTCGACCGTCAGGTCTGCGTAGGCAGCAGCCTCGGCCAGAAGCTGCGCTGTCTCGGCGTCGAGCGCCGCCTGTCGTCGCTCGATCCCGACGAGGCGCTCTGAGAACGCGGCGAAGCGCGCCGCGACGGTGTCTCGGGGGTGATCGTGGGCAGTGCTCGACATGACTCCAGTCCATCACGGACCACTGACATTCGAGATGGTCAGTCGAAGACCTCAGCGTGGTCCCGTCTACAAGATGGCGGTGGCGCTGCATCAGTGGGAGCAGAGGCCTGCGCGGATCATCTCGGCCAGCGCTGTGCGCCGTCGTCGGTGCAACTCGGTCGCATCTGCGGACGTGGCGACAACCGTCATGGACCCCTGCGCCCAGGTCGCCGCCGTCGAGATGAGCAGCGCCCAGATGTCGGCCGGGTCGAGGTCGGCGCGGATCGTTCCGGCTCGCTGCTCCGTCTCGATGTCTCTGAGGTGGCGGAGGTCGTGGTCCTCGAGGCCGGCGAAGAGGTAGCCGGTGCTCTCGCGCTCGAGCCGCTTCCACATCACGAGGCGGGCGAGCGCCGGGTCGGCAAGGTAGTCGTCGTAGAGTCGGGCCGCGTAGTCGGGTAGCTCGGCCGCGGTGAACGGGACACGGTCGCTGTTGGCGATGACATGTGCGTGGAAGACGGTGTCGAAGAGCTGCTCCTTCGCGCCGTAATAGGCATAGATCATCGGTTTGCTCATACCCGACCGCTGGGCTATGCGGTCCACCCGCGCGCCGGCGATGCCATGGGTGGCGAACTCCTCGGTCGCGGCGTCGAGGATGCGCTGACGAGTCTGTTCCGCGGTGTTCATTGATCGAGTGTATCGATACTACCAACTAGTAGGTAGTATCGGATCCATGCGCACAACCGCCCTCATGTCCACCGCCTCTCCCCGGTCGCTCCAGCAGACCGTCATCGAGCGCCGCGATCTCCGACCGAACGATGTCGACGTCCGGGCCACACACTGCGGCGTCTGCCACAGCGACCTGCACGCGCTCGCCACCGCGGGACCGGAAGCCGGACTCGTCCCCGGCCACGAGTTCGTCGGCGAGGTCGTCGCGGTCGGCTCCGACGTGACGACCTTCGCTCCCGGCGATGCGGTCGCCGTCGGCAACATCGTCGACTCGTGCGGCACCTGCCCGATGTGTCTGCGCGGCCAGGAGAACTTCTGCGCGGAGTTCCCCACGCTCACCTACGGCGGCAAGGACCGCGTCGATGGCAGCATGACGATCGGTGGCTACTCCGGACGCTACGTTGTGCGCGACACCTTCGTCTACCATCGCCCGCTCTCCCTGGACCCGGCCGGCGTCGCACCCCTGATGTGCGCGGGCATCACCGTGTGGGAGCCGCTCCGCACCAACGATGTCGGGGAGGGGACGCGGCTCGGAGTCGTCGGCCTCGGTGGTCTCGGTCACCTGGCGGTCCGGCTTGGCTCTGCGCTCGGTGCGGACGTCACCGTCTTCACGACGTCCGAGGGCAAGGCGACCGATGCGCTGCGGCTCGGGGCATCACGTGTGGTCGTTTCGACCGACGCCGACGCCATGGCTGCGGTGGCCGGCAGCCTCGACCTCGTCATCGACACGGTCTCGGTCGAGCACGATCTCACGCCGTACCTCCGCATCCTCGACCTCGACGGGACGCTCTGCTCGCTCGGTTACCTCGGCCCGATCAATATCCAGACCCTGGATCTGCTCCTGGGCCGGAAGCGACTGACTTCGGCTGGGAGCGGCGGTCACCGGTGGACGCAGGACCTCCTCGACTTCTGCGGCACCCATGGTGTGACGGCCGACGTCGAGCTCGTCCGTGCTGACGAAGTGGACGTCGCGCTTGACCGGCTGGCCAGAAACGACGTCCGGTACCGCTTCGTGTTGGACCTCGCTGACATCGACGCCGAGCTCGGCTGACGATCAGACGGTCGCCGTTGTCGCCTGCCGGCCCATCACGCCGTCGAAGAACGCCGCGAGCTCGGCCGTCGACGTGAGCGGCAGCACGTGCGCCACGTACTGGTCCGGCCGGACGACGACGATGGCACCAGCGCGGTCGATGCCTCGCTCCGCGAAGATGTCGACCTCGTGGTGGCGCGCGTAGACCTTCTCGTAGTCGATCAGCTCGAACGGGCCGACATGGGGCAGGAACACCGGCGGCACAGTGCCGAGGTCGATCTCGGTGTGCCGCTGCTGGTGCACGACCTTCACGTCGAACCAGTCGTCGGCGAGAACGCCGGCCGGGACCGCCTGCAGCGGTGACTCCGGCGATCCATGCAGCCAGGCAGCGAGCTCGGCTGCCTCCCCGTCGCCCGGGAGGGCCTCATCGGCGAAGACGTAGATCCGCCAGCGGCCATCGGCCGTCGCATGGTGGCCAAGGTGCGTGACGTTGCCGTCCGCGACCCTCGTCGTCAGCGCCGACTTGAAGCGTTTCCCGATCGGGAACCCGGTCGCGAGCGCCTGGTGGCGGCCGTCACCGACGATCGCAGAGGGTGTGTACTCCGTCATGAATCCAGCGGGGAACTCGGCGGTCCGCACGTAGAAGTCCTCGAGCTCGGACGGGTCGGCGAAATCCTCTGGTCGCTTCGCCATGAGCCCCGACCATTCGCGGTCGAAGTCGATGAGGTTCTGAGCGACCACCTGACGCTCCGCCGAATACGTCGCGAGCAGGCTCTCCGGGCTGCGTCCCTCCAGGACGTGACCGAGTTTCCAGGCGAGGTTGAATCCATCCTGCATGGAGA
The DNA here is from genome assembly GCF_050613355.1 of Plantibacter sp. RU18. Lineage (NCBI taxonomy): Bacteria > Bacillati > Actinomycetota > Actinomycetes > Micrococcales > Microbacteriaceae > Plantibacter > Plantibacter sp. RU18. The sequence goes on along the minus strand of NZ_CP159618.1, from coordinate 4,071,876 downwards.
CGTTCATGCCCTGGCCCGCCTTCGCGCTGTGCGTGTGGCAAGCGTCGCCGGTGATGAACACGCGAGGGGTGCGCGTGCCGATCTCGTCCAGTGGGATGTCGTCGAAGCGATCGGTGAGTCGATGGCCGACCTCGTAGACGCTGTGCCACGCCACATCCTTCACATCGAGGGTGTACGGGCTCAGGATCGCGTTCGCGTGCTCGATGATCTGTTCGATCGTGGTCGCGCGGACCGCCCCGCCTCCACCCTCCGGCACCTCACCGAGGTCGACGTACATGCGGAACAGGTGACCGCCCTCGCGCGGGATGAGCAGGATGCTGCCGCCAGAACCGGACTGGATCGCGCACTTGGTGCGGATGTCGGGGAAGTCGGTGACCGCGAGGGCGTCCATCACGCCCCACGCGTGGTTCGCCTGGTCGCCGGCGAGCGTACAACCGATCGACTGACGGACCGCGCTTCGCGCCCCGTCTGCACCGATGACGTACTTCGCGCGGACGGTGCGCTCCTGGCCAGCGCGCTCGCCGTCGGTGTGGCGGAGCGTCACGACGACCGGGTACTCGGTGTCCTGTTCGACCGCCAGCCCGCGGAAGTCGTACCCGTAGTCGGGGCGCATCCGGGTCGGTGCGTTGGCCATGTACTCCGCGAAGTAGTCGAGCACGCGCGCCTGATTCACGATGAGGTGCGGGTATTCGCTGACGCCCGTGGTGTCGTCGAGCGGTCGCCCGGTCCGGACGATACGACCGGGGTCCTCGACGTCGGGCTTCCAGAACGCCATCTCGCTGATCCGGTAGGCCTCGGCCGTGATGCGCTCGGCGAACCCGAAGGCGTCGAAGGTCTCGACGCTGCGGGCCTGGATGCCGTCGGCCTGGCCGATCGCGAGTCGACCCGGACGGCGCTCGACGATGCGGGTGGTGATGCCCGGGAACCGTGAGAGTTGGGCGGCGGCGATCATGCCGGCCGGGCCGCTGCCGACGATGAGGACGTCGACCTCGTCGGGAAGCTCGTCCGGGCGGTCGATGCCGACGCCGGCCGCCGGGAGGACGCGCGGGTCGCCGGAGACGTAGCCATGGTGGTGGAACTGCATCGATTCCTCACTTTTTTGTCGGAATTCGATATAAGAACATGCCGTTCGTTTATCGCACAGCAGACACTACCCCGGAGTTACCCGAAAATGCACGCTTTCGACGCGAAAACGTGCATTCTTGGCCAGCTCAGGGGTGGGCGGCTAGTCCTTCGTCGTCCAGACGCCACGATCCTTGACCTCGACCGCCGTCGGCAGCGCATCGGCCTTGCCGAGGAACACCTGGCAGCCGACGAGCGGCGCATCTGGCGAGACGGCGTTCGACCCGCTGCCGTCCTTCGTGCAGTCGAACTGCCCGTAGACCTTCATCGGCTCGTACGCTCCATCACCGTGCAGTGTCCAATCCTCGGCCGCGGGCACCGGCAGGGCGTCGCGGTCGGCGTCCGCGATGTCGCCGTCGGTGAGCGTGATCGAGTACGTGACGAAGTACGGTGTCTTGCCCTCGACGGACGATGGTGTCTGCACGCCCATCGCCGAGAGGTCGCTCACCTCGCCCTGGCGGACGTCGTCGATCGCGAACGACATCTCGACACCAGCGCCGACCTCGACAGGGATGCCGGTGCCGATCGCAAGTGCATCTTCCGGGGCTGGCTGGGTGCTGGAGCACCCCGAGAGGAGTGCTGTCGCGGAGATGAGGACGGCGAGGATCGAGGCTCTGGTTCGGCGATTCATGCTGTCGACGCTACCGAACAGTGGGCGATAGGCCGAGGGCAGAGGTCCCCATCCATGTGAAGAGACGTATTCGGATACCGTCCGGCATCGGTATGCCGAGACCGGTCTCTGGGTCCAAGTAGCGCGTTTGAGGATCAGCCATTCTGACTCAGCAGGAGAGCGGCTGCGGCGAGTGAGCCGCCGTCGCGGATCTCTCCGTTGTGAATGCGGTCTCGCAGGCTGCCGGGGCTGATGATCTCAGGTATCCATTCTTCGCCAGCTTCGAGGGCCGCGGAGCGCTCGAGTTCGACGTCGGCCTGAAAGAAGTAGCAGACGGCGGGACTGATGCCGGGACTCTCGACGCATGACCCGATCAGACGCAGGTGCTTCGTCCGGTACCCGGATTCTTCGAGCGTTTCCCGCGCTGCCGCGTCCTCGGACGACTCGTCGGCTTCGATGCCTCCGCACGGGAACTCGAGGAGTGGGTGCTCCCCTGTGGTGTCCCGTCGTCCGCGGAGCATCAGAAGTCCGCCGCCGGGTGTGGTCCCCACGACCATGGCGCTGTCGGCTCGATGCACGCGATACCAGGACTGTGTTCCGACCTGGGTCGCGATGACCGAGAACCATGGGTTTGAATGCAGGACGCGGGCGCTGGTCATGGCGACCTCTCGATTGCGGTGTGAACTGTTGTGGACGCCTGTTGGATGTGGGTTTCGTCGTACAGCAAAGCGCATCTCCATCAAGAATACAAGACTCTGATGTCGTGCCTGGCGTCCATGATCACATCGGAGCCCATCGTCCTGGTGTCGATGGAAGGGACCTACGTGTTGCTGTCCTCAGTGAGCCGTTCGGCTTGAGAACGCCTGCGTCCCGAGCACGGTGAGGAGCTTCAGCTTCCCCTCGGCATCGCTGTGAGGGGCCGCGGTCAGGACGAGCAACGCCTGCGACTGGTCCTCGGTGAACAGCGCCTGGCAGTCGAGCTCGAGCGGCCCGATCTCCGGGTGGATCAGCACCTTGTGGGCTTCGAAGCGTCGTCCGACCTCGTGTGACGCCCACAGTTGGACGAACTCCTCGCTGCGCCGGGACAGCTCGGCGACCATCTCGCCCGCCTGCGATTCCGCCCCCATCGAGCCATACGCCGCCCGCAAGGAGGCGACCTGCGCGCGACTGTGCCGCTCGCGGTCATCCGGCGGATACATGCGCCGCTCCTGCTCCGGCAGCACGAACCAGCGATAGATCGCGCTTCGTTCGAAGCCCGTGAGGTGGTCGGCCTCGCCGAACAGTGCGCGGGCCGCGTCGTTCTGCACGAGCGTCTCGCCGAGCGCCGACAGGATGAGGGCGGGGGAGTCCGTCAGCCGGTCGAGCACGCGCAACAGGGGCGGGGCGACGAAATCGGTCGCTGCGAGTCGCGTCGGTGCGTTCTGCCCTGCGATCCGATACAGGTAGTCGCGTTCCTCCGCGGTCAGCCGTAACGCGCGGGCGAGCGCGCCGAGCATCTGGGTGCTCGGCTGAGGACCGCGCTGCTGCTCCAGCCTCGCGTAGTAGTCGGTCGACATCGCCGCGAGCTGCGCGACCTCCTCGCGTCGGAGCCCCGCTGTCCGTCGCCGTGCGCCCGTGCTGAGGCCGACATCGGCGGGTTGGAGCGCCGAGCGGTGCTTGAGGAGGAAATCGGCGAGCGCTGGACGGTCCATCCCACGAGTATCCGCCTGATCGGCGAGCCGAACCAGGGATCGCGGATCCATGGATTGGCGCGGCCTGGTACCGACTCCGCATCGGACGAAGACTTGCGACATGCAGATCAACGGAAACACCATCTTCATCCCCGGTGCGACAAGCGGCATCGGGCTGGCTCTCGCTCAGCGACTCCACGCGGCGGGCAACACCGTCATCGTCGGCGGACGCCGGACGGAACTCCTCGAACGGATCGCCGCAGACAACCCCGGTGTCGGGACCGTGCGCATCGACACGGCGGACCCGGCGAGCATCGAGGCGGCGGCCCGCGAGGTCATCGCCGAGTATCCCGAGCTCAACGTGCTCGTCACGATGGCGGGCATCATGCGCGCCGAGGACTGGAGCACCCCCGACGGCTTCCTCGACTCCGCCGAGCAGATCGTCACAACGAACATCCTCGGGCCGATCCGTCTCATCGGAGCATTCATCGAGCAGCTCCGTGGGCGGCCGGACTCGACGATCGTCACCGTCTCCTCGGGTCTCGCCTTCACCCCGTTGCAGGTCACGCCCACCTACAACGCGTCGAAGGCGGCGATCCACATGCTGAGCGAGTCGCTGCGCCTGCAGTACGCCGGGACGAGCGTCGGCGTCTTGGAACTCGTGCCGCCGGCCGTGCGCACCACGCTCATGCCGGGCCAAGAGGAGAGCGCGTTCGCGATGCCGCTCGACGACTTCGTCGACGAGGTCATGGGTCTCATCGAAGCCGAGCCCGATGCCACCGAGATCCAGGTCGAGAACGTGAAGTTCCTCCGGTATGCAGAGGTCCGCGGCGCGTACGCCCAGACCGTGGCGCGCCTGAACCAGCTCGACCCCCACTGAGCCGCAGCGGTCGCTGAGGCGGAGCATGCACTGAGGCGGAGCGTGCACTGAGGCGGAGCGTGCACTGACTTCGAGGGCATGTAGGGTCTTGGGCATGTCGAGTCCCGAATCAGACCGGTCAGGGGTTGTCGGTCACACCGCCAGCCCCGTGAACCACTAGGTACGCCACCCACGATCTGTGGGCGTACATTCGGCGTACCCGGGCGCTGGCCGTTGTGACAACAAGAACCGTTTCTTGATCTCACACCTCGGAGTACTTCGATGCCTTTCGCTCTCTACATGCTTGCCCTGGCGGTCTTCGTCATGGGCACATCAGAATTCATGCTCGCCGGATTGCTCCCCGCGATCGCGACCGAACTCGACGTCTCTGTCGGCACGGCGGGCCTGCTGACCTCCGCATTCGCGGTCGGGATGGTCATCGGCGCACCAGTGATGGCGGCATTCGCCCGCCGCTGGCCAGCGCGACGCACATTGACGGTCTGCCTGCTCGTGTTCGCGGGAAGCCACGTCGTCGGAGCGATGACACCCGTGTTCTCGCTCCTGCTCATCACCCGGGTGCTCAGTGCGCTCGCAAACGCAGGGTTCCTCGCCGTCGCACTCAGCACGGCCACTGCCCTGGTACCAGCGAACCAGAGGGGACGCGCACTGTCGGTCCTGCTCTCCGGCACGACGATCGCAACCGTCGTGGGCGTCCCCGCTGGAGCGCTGCTCGGCACGGCGCTGGGTTGGCGGACGACGTTCTGGGCAATCGCCATCCTCTGCATTCCAGCGGCCTTCGGGGTCATTCGCGGAGTCACGAACAGCGTTGGTCGGAGCGCGGCCAGCGGGACGCCACCACGGCTCCGTTCCGAGCTCAGTCAGTTGGCGAAGCCGCGGCTCTTCCTGGCCATGGCGCTCGGGGCGCTGATCAACGGAGGGACCTTCGCGGCATTCACCTTCCTGGCACCCGTCGTGACCACGACCGCAGGCTTGGCCGATGGGTGGGTGTCTATCGCGTTGGTGGTGTTCGGCATCGGATCGTTCCTGGGCGTCACGGTCGCAGGACGAATTTCAGATCAACGACCTGGTCTCGTGCTCGCAGTCGGCGGACCGCTCTTGCTGACCGGGTGGATCGTGTTGGCAATGGTCGCATCCCATCCCGTCGCGCTCATCGTCCTCGTCCTCGTTCAGGGCTTCCTGTCGTTCGGCGTCGGCAGCACACTGATCACGCGTGTGCTGTATGCATCGTCGGGTGCGCCGACGATGGGCGGTTCCTACGCGACTGCGGCGCTGAACATCGGAGCTGCCGCTGGGCCGGTGCTTGGTGCGCTCGGGCTCTCGACCGGGTCGGGGTTGCTCGCGCCGGTCTGGGTCGCCTCGGCGTTGACAGCGATCGCTCTCGTCTTCATGCTGCTCACCTGGCGCGCGCTCACGAAGACCGCGGCGGCGGCCAATTGATTGCCATGCCCGATGCCCGTCTCTGACGAGATTGTCGCAGACAGCTATCTGGCCTCAATCGCCGAGGGCAATCGTGGTCTTACAGTTCGTCCTGAGCTGCAGGTTGCTGGCCCGTCGGCCGGTTGCGCCGCCGCCACCAGCGTGCCCCCGCGATGATCACACCGATGATTCCGGCAACCATAACGATGAACAACAGGTTCCACCAGAAGAACGAATCCATGGTCGGCTCCCTGTCCTCGTACCAGGTAACGCTAGCGTTACCGCCACCGAGTGTCAGTGGAATTCACAAGGTTGGTTGTACATATTTTAGTGCAACATGCGCTCCGGGATAATCTGCCCCTCATCTCGAACGCGAGCTCGAAGGCCTGACGCGCGGTCGACTCGACGACGAAGCTCGTCGCGACCCCGGCGATCACGATTCGCGCGACTCCGGCCAGGCGCAGCTCGGCATCGAGACCGTCTCGGCCCGCACGTGCCAACTCCGCCGCACCTCGTGTCGGTCCCTATTGTGGGCGCCGATCGCTTTCGGCTTCGCCGGCGGCGGCATCATGACCGCGGGTGAAGACCGCCCCGGAGGACACATCCGCTCCGAGCGCCTCGAGCGTCCGGCCGCGGGTCTCCGGAAGCTGCGTCGCGACGAAGACCAGCGCCAGTAGGCCGACCCCGGCGAACGCGAAGAACGTTCCGGTGATACCGAGACCGGCGACCATCGACGGGAAGTACAGCGACAGGAAGCCGTTCGCGGTCCAGAGCATGAAGATCGACACGCCCATGCCGATGCCTCGCATGTGGAGGGGGAAGATCTCGGAGAGGTACACCCAGACGGCGATGTTGAGGAACGTCTGCATCGAGCCGACGAATGCGACGACGAGGAGCAGGATCACCCACGGACGGAGCGGATCGTCGACGTCGAGCGCCATCGAGCAGACGCCGATCAGCAGGTGGCAGGCCGTCGTGAGCGAGAAGCCGATGATGAACGTCTTCCTCCGATCGAGCCGGTCCATGTATGTGAGCGCGATGAATCCGCCGACAACAGCGATGACTCCAGGCGCGATGTTCGCGATGAGCGCCGTGCTCGCCTCGAAGCCCGACTCGACGAGCACGGTCTGGCCGTAGTACATGATCGAGTTGATGCCGGTGAGCTGCTGTGCGATGCCGACGCCGATGCCGATCAGCAGGATGCGGACGAGCCAGGGGTTGCGCAGGACGGCCAGGATGCCGAGCCGAGGCTCATCGCTCCGGGTCGCGGCGACGGAGACGATGTCATCGAGCTCGGCGCGGGCGCGATCGTCGGTGCGGACTGTCAGGAGAACCGCGAGGGCGTCGTCACGCCGGCCCTCCTCGACGAGCCAGCGCGGCGATTCCGGCATCCGGAGCATGCCGACGAACAGTGCGATGGCAGGCAGCGCGCAGACCGCGAACATGATGCGCCAGACACCGTCGACCTCGCTGAACACGTTGCCGATGACGGCGTTGACGATGAAGGCTGCAAGCTGGCCGATGACGATCGCGACCTCGTTCCGGCCCGTGATCGATCCGCGGACCTCGTGCGGTGCCAGCTCCGCCAGGTAGACGGGTACGACCGTCGAGGCTCCACCGACGGCGAGGCCGAGGAGCACTCGACCGACCACGAGCATCTCGAAGCCGGGCGTGCAGACCACGACGAGCGTGCCGACGAAGAACAGGACGGCGAGCAGGACGAGCGTCGGACGACGACCGCGGCTGTCGGAGAGCCGCCCCGCGACGAGTGCGCCGAATGCAGCGGCGAACACGAGCGAGCTGGTCACGATCCCTTCCGTGAACGGTGTGAGGCCGAGTTCGGCGGTCATCGGGCGGAGCGCGCCGTTGATCACGCCGGTGTCGTAGCCGAAGAGCAGCCCGCCGAAGCAGGCGATGATCGAGATGACGCCGAGACGGCTGTTGTGCGGGCCGGGTGCGAGCGGCGGGAGCGATGTGGTGTCACTGCGCGGCGAAGGAGAGGATGCCATGGGAACCCCAGTCTGGCGTGTCTCGGGCGTCCGCTCTCCCGGAGCCGCAGGTTTCGACGGGATGTCCCGAGGCCCGATGCGCTCCTGACCGTCGGTTCAGGCGGGCAGGACCTCGAGGGGGACGACCACGTCGGACAGGCCGGGGGAGGTGATCGTCACCGTGACGGCGCCGACTCCGGTCGGACGGACGATCGCGAGTGCTCGTCCGTCGAAGGTCGTCCGGGTCGTCGCGTCGAAGCGCTCGCTCGTCTTCGGTGCACCGGTGCCGTATCCCGCAAGCACTCCGGCGCCGTCCACGGCAACCGAGACCTCCCGGTCGGCACCTGTCATCAGTACGCCTGCCGCGTCACGAAGCTCGATCGTGAGGAATGAGAGGTCGGTGTCGTCGGCGCGCAGCCCGGTGCGGTCTGCGGTGACGACGAGCGTCGTCGGCCCTGCCGCCGAGGCGAGCGACGTCCGCCCGACCTCGGCACCCGCGCGGTACGCGACCGCCTCGAGGCTCCCGGGCTGGTACACGGTCTCGAGGCTCGCGAGCTTGGGCCGCCGTTCGCCGACCGGGCCGCGCGCGAGCTCGACACCGTCGAGCAGGAGCACCACCTCGTCCGCATCCGCCGCGACCTCGACGGTGACCGGCGCACCCTCGAAGCCCGGCCAGGTCCACGAGCCGACCGAGTCGCTCCAGGCCCAGGGCGACTGCATCGTCACCGTCTGACCGTGGCGCTCGGGGCGCACCACGGCGATCGCGGGCTCGGTACGGAGACCGAAGACGATCTCGCGGTAGTACGAGACCGGGCGACGCCAGCCGGTGATGTCGAGGTCGCCGCACCACGCCGTGAGATACGGGAACTCTCGTTCGAGCGCACCGTTCGCCTCCGGGTCCTCCTCGTACGAGGTCGCGCCGATGCCGACCTCGCCGAGATAGTCCCAGCCCGTCCAGGTGAAGTCGCCGATGATATTCGGGTTCGCCTCGACCAGTGGTCAGAGCTCGCCGATCTGCGTCGGGAACGTCTCGGAGCCGACGATCACGCGGTGCGGGAACAGCTCGGCGTCGCTCGCATACCGACCGTCGGCGTAGTTGAGGCCGAGGACGTCGAGCGCCGCGCTCGACTCGGCCGTGCGCTCCGTGACGGCATCGGAGGAGCCGATGAGACTCATCATCCCGGCGCCGGCCTCACCCATCAGCTCGTTGAGGCCCTTCTCCGAGGCGATGATCGCCTCGAGGTCGTCGAGGACCGACAGGGTCGCGTTCACGCCGTTCGTCACCGGCCGGGTCGGGTCGAGCGACCGCACGTGCTCGGCGAGGTCGCGTGCCTGGACCGCACCGTGCGGCGTGCCGACCTCGACGATCTCGTTGCCGATCGAGTACATGATCACACTCGGGTGGTTCGCGTCCTTCGCGACCATCGACTCGAGGTCGGCCCGCCACCACTGGGCGAAGTCGAGGGAGTAGTCGTACGTCGTCTTGCCCCGGCCCCACATGTCGAAGGCCTCGTCCATGACGAGCATGCCGAGTCGGTCGCAGACGTCGAGCATGGCGGGCGACGCGGGGTTGTGGGCGGCACGGATGGCGTTGAAACCGGCCTCCTTGAGGAGGTGGATTCGGCGTTCCTCCGCGCGAGCAATGGACGCTGCGCCGAGGGGGCCGTTGTCGCTGTGGATGCAGGCGCCGCGCAGGAGCACCGGCTCGCCGTTGATGAGCAGGCCCTTCCGCGGGTCGACGGTGACGGTGCGGATGCCGTGGACCGTGTGGACGGCGTCGCCCGTGCCGGTTCCCGCGTCGCGACTGCTGAGCGCCGAACGGGCGGAGTACAACGCCGGCGAATCGACACTCCAGAGCGCGGGGTCCTGCACGTACAAGCGCTGTCGGATGAGCGCCGTGCGGCCCGGCGCGACGGTGACAGGCGTGCTGTCGCCCTCGACCACGGAACCGTCGGGGCCGGTGAGCTCGGTGGCGAGCATCAGGGATGAGGTGGTGAGCCCACGGTTGGCGATGTTCGTCGCGACCTCGAGGACGGCCTGGTCCTCCTCGATCCGGACGGTGGTGATGCGGACCCCGTCCGGCTCGATGTGGGTCGGCTCGTCCACGTGCAGGAGGACCGGCCGATGGAGGCCCGCGCCCGCGTACCAGCGCGTGTCCTGCCCCGACCGGACCTCGATACGCAGGGTGTTCGTCTCGCCGAAGCGCAGGAAGGGCGTCAGCTCGATGAAGAAGCGCGCGAAACCATCGGCCCGATTGCCGGCGAACTCGTCGTTCACGGAGACCATCGCGTGCCGGAACGCGCCCTGGACCTCGAGTCGGACGACGCGACCGGCCCACTCCTGGGGTACCTGGAATGTCTTCACATAGCTGAAGGCGCCGGCGGGGTAATAGGCGGCGCCACCCTTCGCGGGGGCGTCGGGGGACCGTTCGGCGTCGCGGAGGGCGTCGTGCGGCAGCGTGACCGCGAGCGAGTCGTCTGCTCCGCCCTGGACGGCGGCGAACGGGCCACGCGGTGCGCGCACGATCCAGTCGCTGGTGAACGGGGAGATGGTCATGGGTGCTCCGATGCAGGCGATGACGCGAAACTGTTTCTCTGGGAGGCGAGAATCAGTCGAGGTTAGAACCTGGCTTTCCCGACGGTCAAACGCTCGGATACGAAACTGTTTCGCTACCATGGGCATCACACGACGACGCACCCGGAGGTCACCATGGCACGCACGCCGAGCGCCGGCCCGACCATCACCTCCGTCGCGGAGCGGGCGGGCGTGTCCAAGGCGACGGTCTCGAAGGTGGTCAATGGTCGCCCGGGGATGTCTGCGGCCACCAGGGTGCGCGTCGAGCGCGTCATCCGCGAGCTCGGGTACGTCCCGACCAGGCGTAGTCCACCCGTGCGACCGCGCAGCCTCACCGCCGTGTTCGACACCCTCGTCAGCGTGTACTCGTTGCGCGTGCTCGACGGGATGGTCGCCGCCGCGCAGATCGCCGGCATCGACCTCGCGACGCGCGTCCTGTCGCCGGGTGCCTCTCCGGGCGGACGCTCCGGTGCGGCAGTCGACCTCGACGCCGTCGCTGGTGGGACCGTCCTCGACCGGGCGTTCGTCGAGGAGGTCGCCGAGCGAGGGCATGTCGGGATGATCGTCGTGACCACCGTGATCGACGCCGACGTGGTCGACGCGAGCCTCGACGCCGGCATCACGATCGTCGCCGTCGACTCGCCGAACCCGCTCGACCGCTCGGTCGCCAGCATCGGGTCCAACCACTCGACCGGCGGGCGGCAGGCGGCCGAACACCTCATCGGGCTGGGGCACCGGCGCATCGGCTTCGTGGGCGGCGATCCGGCGAATCCTGGCTTGCGCGCCCGCTTCGGCGGGTATCGCGATGCACTGCTCGCGGCGGGCATCCCGGATGATCCCGCCCTCGTGTCCGAGGAGGGCATGGGGACGGCGGGAGCGGCCGTTCAGCGGTTCCTCACGCTCCCCGACCGGCCCACGGCCGTGTTCGCCACGAACGACGCCGACGCGTTCGCGGTCGTCCGAGCCGTCGTCGACGCCGGGCTCCGTGTACCGGAGGACGTCAGCGTCGTGGGGTACGACGACACCTACTCGGCGATGCAGACGGTGCCCCGGCTGACCACCGTGCACACCTCGATGCACGACATCGGTCGGGCGGCGGTCGAGACACTCTTGCGCATCCACGCCGGCGAGCGGCCGTTCTCCCACCACCTCGAACTCGCCACGACCCTCGTCGAGCGCGAGTCGACGGCTCCGCCGGGGCGCTGAGCCGCCCGAGACCGCCCGGAAGCGGGCGGCGGAGCCCACACACTGTCCTCAGCGGGGTGCGCCGCCGATGAACCGCAGGTCGGCGAGCGTGAATCGGCCCTCCGGCAGTGCCGCGCGGATGCGATCCTCGGTGAACTGCCGCGCCGGCCGGAGCTCTTCCGGGAGCTCGGGCGTCGGTGGCGCTGCCTCGCTGACCCCCTCCGCGAGCATCTGCGCCTGCGCCTTCGCGACGAGCGGTGTCCGCATCAGCCACTCCGTCAGTTGCGCGAGGATGCGGATCGACCATACCGGCACCGGCACGTAGAGCGGTCGACGGTCGGCGACGTGTGCGATGCGACGGACTGCGGCAGCGAGCGGAAGCGTCTCCGCACCCATCACCGCGACCGTCGATTCCTCGACCCGCCCCTCGATGGCCGCGACGAGCGCGTCGACCGCATCCGCGACGGGAACCGGACGCACGAGGCGTTCGGAGTAGCCGACCGTGGCGAAGATCGGGAAGGTGCGTACCGCCTTGGTGACGTGATCCACCATGTGGTCCCCTGCGCCGTACATCATGCCGAACTTCAGGACGGTGTGCGGGATGCCTGACCCACGGATGATCTCCTCCGCAGCCCACTTGGTCTCGTGATAGCCGGAGCCGCAGTCCGGACGGGCACGGAGGAAGCTCACCATCACGAGCCGGCCCACTGCGGCCCGGCGGGCGGCCTCGACCACGGCGCGGGTGCCCTCGATGTGCACGAGGCCGAAGGTCTGGTCGCCGATCTCGCGGTTGATGCCGGCGCAGTGCGCGATCGCGTGGCAGCCCGAGAAGGCCTCGGTGAGTGCGTCGACGTCGGTGATCGGCGCACCGGTTCGACGCGAGACCAGGACCGTCTCGTGACCTGCCGCCTGGAGTCGCTCGGCCAGATGCCGCCCCACGAATCCGGTACCGCCGGTGATGGCCACTCGCATGATCGCTCCTTCGCTTGTTAGCAATGTAGCTAAACTCTATATTGCTGAGGAGCTAGTTTGCAATCGTGCTAAATTGCTTCCATGGCAGATACGGCGTCGGACATCTTCGCTGCACTCGCGCACCCGACGAGGCGGCAGATCCTTCAGGACCTCAAGGACGGTGAACTCGCCGCCGGGGAGATCGCAGCGCGGTTCGACGCGACTGGCCCGACCATCTCGCGCCACCTGAGCGTTCTGCGCCAGGCCGGCCTCGTCTCCGAGCGACGCGATGCCAATCGCATCCTCTATTCACTCGTCGGTGAGCGCCTCGCGCTCTCCGTGGGTGACTTCCTCTCGACCGTCTGCCCCGAGCAGATGGTGCTGCGCGAGGTCCGCAAGCGCCGCACCGCGTAGCGACACTCGTCGAGCACGAGCACGAGCACGAGCACGAGCACGAGCACGAGTCCGTGGCCATGCCATCTCCTGAGCCACCCGAGACCGCACGGGGTCCTGCGTCGGATCCCGCGCGGTCTCGGGTGACTCGGGGTCACGCCGAGACGGAGACCGCTTCGAACCGCCCGGGACGGAACGTCTCGAGGAGCGCGGAACGCTCGCCGTCGACGATCTCGTCGGCGAGCAGCTCGCCGGCGATCAGCCCGAGGGTCGCGCCGCTGTGGCTGAACGCGACGAACAGGCCGGGCAGCTGGGACACCTCGCCGAAGACGGGCTCCCCGTCGCCTGGGATCGGCTTGTAGCCGGCACCGATGTGGTCGAGTTCGAGCACGGGGTGCCCGGCCAAGACGCGCGATCCCTCGGCGAGGAGCCGCTCGACGGTCGACTCCTCGATGTGGAGCGACCCGTCGTCGCGCACGACGATCTCCTCTTCCGACCATGCCGAGTCGAGGGCGAACCCGCCGTCACGCGTCCGACGCACTGCGACGTCCGGTGTGTTCAGGACGGCGACGAGCTCCGTGTCGACCGGCTTGGTGAACGCGACGAATGCGGCCGGGCTCCCGTCCCCGACAGGGATCCCGAGGGCGGAGAGCTGCGCTGGAACGTCCGGTCCCGTGGCGAGGAGGACGACGTCCGCGGACAGGCGTTCGCCGTTCGAGAGGACCGCGCCGATCGCACGCCCGCCGACCGAGACCACTTCGGCACGTGTGCCGGACACGATCGAGCCACCGAGAGCGACGAGTTCGTGCGACAGGACATCGATCACCGCCGGGAGATCCACCCACCCCTCGCCCGGGTTGAAGATGGCCCCTTCCGAGGCGACGGCACTCGGATCGACGCCCGGCGTCGCCTGGGCGATCTCGTCCACCGCGAGCCAGCGTGCGTCGTACCCGATGGCTCGTTCGTATGCGTAGATGTCACGGAACGACTCGCCCTCCGGCGCCCACATGAGAGCACCGTCGAAGCGGAGGAAGTCGCTGCTCGGGATCCGTGCGGCGAAGGTCCGCCACCGGTCGATGCCGAGCACGCGGATCGCGTGGTATTCGCTCGACCGCTTCGCCGCGGAGTTGAGCCAGGCGAGGGATCGACCCGAGGCTCCGCTCGCGAGGGCCTGCTCGGTCACGAGGGTGACATCGGCCCCGCGTCTGGCGAGCGCCACCGCGCTCGACGTGCCGAGGATGCCGCCGCCGATGACGATGACGCGCTGACGGTTCGGGCTGCTGCTGCTCATGCTGTCTGCTCTTTCTGCTCTGATGGTGCATTCGGTGATGAGGAGGCGTGGATGGACTCGATGATCTCCAGGACCCGCAGGGCGTCCGCTGGATCGACGGGCAGCGGTTCGCCCTCGCGGATGGATCGGGCCAGCAGCCGTGCGAAGGCCGCGTAGTCCCCGTCGGCCGTCGGATGGCGCTCGCTGCGCCCGTCGACGCCGATCGATCCCCACTGGTCTTCGGGCGTGCGACCGAAACCGTCGTCGCGAGGGTCCGCACCTCCCTTGAGCGCGGGCTCCTGCCCGTCGAGGCCCCAGGAGGTGTAGGCGCCGGTGTCGCCGAGCACTCGGAACCTCGGGCCTGCCTGCGCCACCATCGACCCCATCCAGAGGTGTGATCGGACGCCTGACCGGTGATGCAGGGCGACGAACGCGTCATCGTCGGCCGTTGCGCCGGGGCGGACGGTCCCAAGCTCGGACGACACCTCGTCGACCTCGCCGAACAGCAGGATCGCCTGGTCGATGACATGCGTCCCGAGGTCGTACAGGATCCCGCCGCCCTGTGCCGCTGTGGCCGCGGTCTTCCACGACTCCGGAGGGCTCGGCTTCCACCACTCGAAGCGTGACTCGAAGCGGTGGATACTGCCGAGCGCCCCTGAGTCGATCAGGGCCTTCACGGTCAGGAAGTCTCCATCCCACCGACGGTTCTGGAACACGGTGACGGAGCGGCCGACCGCTCTCGCCCGATCGAGGACGGCCCGGCCCTCGGCTGCGGTCACGGCGAACGGCTTGTCGACCACCACGTGCAGACCGGCGTCGAGTGCTGCCGACGCGAGCGACGTGTGTGTGCCGGACGGTGAGCCGATGATCACGAGGTCGAGGTCGCCAGCATTCGCGAACAACTCGTCGACGCTCTCGACCACGCGCACGCCCGGGTACCGCTGCAGCGCCGCCGCTCGTCGTCCTGCGTCGGCCGTCACGATGACGTCGAGCGAATACGCTGGGTCGGCGTGGATGAACGGCGCATGGAAGACCGCACCCGAGGTGCCGAACCCGATGATCGCAGTACGGATCGTGCGGGCCCCACCGTCGACGGGCGTCGTCATCACAGCACCTCCGACAGGAAACGCTGGAGCCGGGGGCTGGCGGGGTGGTCGAACAGCTGCTCGGGCGTTCCCGCCTCGACGACGAGTCCCTCATCCATGAAGACGACCTGATCCGCCACCTTGCGGGCGAAGCCCATCTCGTGGGTGACGACGAGCATCGTCATACCGCGCTGCGCGAGGCCCGCCATCAGGTTGAGGACGCCCTTGACGAGCTCCGGGTCGAGAGCGCTCGTCGCTTCGTCGAAGAGCATCACCTCCGGTTCCATCGCCAGTGCCCTGGCGATTGCGACGCGCTGCTGCTGGCCTCCGGAGAGGTCCCGCGGACGGTGGTCGGAACGTTCCGCGAGACCGACGTCCGCCAGGCGATCGGCCGCGACGCTCAGCGACTCCCGCTTCGACATGCCCTTGACGTTGCGCAGGGCGAGCGCGACGTTCTCCAACGCGGTGTGGTCCGGGAAGAGGTTGAAGTGCTGGAACACGAGGCCGACGCGGGTGCGCAGCCGTTCGGGCTTCATCCGCAGGGCGCTCTCGCCGGCGAGGAGGACGTCGCCGCCCTTGGGGTCATGCAGCCGGTTGACCCCGCGCAACAGTGTCGACTTGCCGGAGCCCGACGGGCCGATGATGCACGTCGTGGTGCCGGGCTCGACGGTCAGACTGACGCCGCGGATGACGTCGATGTCGCCGTAGGCCATGGTCACGTCGCGCAGCTCGAGGCTCGCTCCGCGATAGAACTGACCGTCCGTGACGGGCAGGGGCGAGGTGTAGGTCATGTGTTGCTCCCGGTGGTGATGGGCATCGGCGGCTGGACGTCGTCGAGTTCGTCGAGGCCGCTCTTCGGCGGGGTCGGCTTGCGTCGACCGAGGCGGAACCGATTGTCGAAGTAGTTGACGAGGTGGGTGAGTGGGACGGTGATGACGAGGTAGAAGAGTCCGGCCATGACCAGCGGGGAGAGGTTGCCGGTGAGGACGGCGGCGTCCTGCCCGACACGGAACAGCTCGCGCTCGGAGACGAGGAGACCGAGGAAGTAGACGAGGCTCGAGTCCTTCACGATCGCGATGAACTGGTTGACGAGGGCTGGGAGTACTCGGCGGATGCCCTGCGGGACGACGACCAGGCGCATCGCCTTGCCGTAGCTCATGCCGAGTGCCCGGCAGGCCTCGAGTTGTCCGCGGTCGACGCTCTGGATGCCTGCGCGGAAGATCTCGCCGATGTAGGCGGACGCGATCAGGCTGAGCGCGAGGATGCCGAGGGGGTACGGCGACGGGCCGAAGATCTGCTGGCTGAGCCGGGCGAAGCCCTGGCCGATCAGGAGGATGGTGAGGATCGTGGGCAGGCCTCGGAAGATGTCCGTGTAGATCCGTGCCGGGATCCGCAACCAGCGGGACGGCGAGATGCCCATGATGGCGATGATCATGCCGAGGACGACGCCGATGACGGTCGCGGCGAAGGAGATGACGAGTGTGTTGACGAGCCCGACGCCGAGCAGCTGCGGGAACACCTGCCACATCGCGTCGAAGTCGAAGAAGGTCTTGATGATGCTGTCGAGCCAGTCCATGCTGTTCGCTCCTGAGGGGGTTCGTGTGGTGCGGGCAGCTTCACTACCCGCACCACAGGCGGGCTAGTCGGTCGGAGCGGGGGTGGAGGTCTGCTCGGCCTTCGGCAGGTACTGTTCCGGCATCGGTGAGCCCGGGAACCACTTCTCGTAGAGCGTCTTCCAGGTGCCGTCCTCCATCGCAGCTGCGAGGGCCTCGTCGAGGGCCTTCTTGAACTCGGGCTTGTCCTTCGCGATCGCGAAGCCCGCCGGAGCGTCGAACGACGGGATGTCGATCGCGTTCACGAGGCCGTACTGAGCGGCGTACTCTTTCGCGGCCTCGTAGTCGAGGAAGTGGGCGTCGATGCTCCCACTGTTGACGGCCGAGATCGCGGAGTTGTTGTCGGGGAACCGCACGAGTTCCGTGTCGGTGAAGTGCTTCACCGCGTACGCCTCCTGCAGCGTCCCCTGCACGACGCCGAGGCGCTTGCCCGCGAGGCTGTCGGCATCGGTGATGTCGGAATCCTTGCTCGCCATGACCGTCAGGTAGCCGGCGAGGTAGCCGTCCGAGAAGTCGACGGTCTGCTCGCGTTCCTGCGTGATACCGATCGCCGCAACGCCGACGTCGAACTGACCGTTCGAGACGGCTGCGAGCAGTCCGGAGAAGTCCTGGCCGGTGAAGACGACGTCATCGATGCCGATGCGCTTGGCCACGTCGGTGAAGAGCTCGACGTCGAAGCCGGTGAACGTCCCGTCGGCATCGGTGAAGGTGTACGGCTTGGCGTCTCCGAGGCTGGCGACGCGGATCTGGCCGGGAGTGATGAGGCCGTACGGGTTCTCGTCGGCGCTACTGCCGACGGTGGCTCCGCCCGAGCAGGCGGAGAGGATGAGGGCGGTTGCGGCGGCCGCTGCGAGGAGCGCCGTCCGGCGGAGGGTGAAACGATTCGTCACTGCGAGTCCAATCAGGGAGGGGAGGAGATCGTGGTGCTGGTCGAAACCGTCGGCTCGTGTCTTGTGGACGCCGCCAGCCTCATTGCTGTCCTACATCTGGTGAGACCGGTCTCAATGTCGTATGTTGAGACCGGTCTCAACGGGATGTCCAGGACAGTACCCTGGTTCCTGAGCAACGTCAACGACTCATCGATCCCAGCCGGAGGGCACATGACAGCCGAGCACGGTTCGAACAGACGCGAGACGACCGTCTCCGACGTCGCCCGGGCGGCCCGCGTCTCGAAGGCGACGGCCGCGCGAGCGCTCGGCGACTACGGGGCGGTCAGCGACGATGTCCGGGACCGCGTGCAGGCTGCCGCCGAACGGCTCGGCTACCGACCGAACGCCCTCGCGAAGAGCATGAACACGGGGAAGTCGAACACCATCGGCGTCGTCATCGGCGACATCGAGAACCCCTTCTTCGCTCGCGCCACCCGGGGCATCTCCGACGTCGCACGGGCCGCAGGATTCGACCTCATCCTGGCGAATTCCGACGAGGAGCTCGAGGCCGAGACCGCGGCGATCGAGCTCCTGCTGGACAAGCGGGTGGACGGGTTCATCGTGACACCGGCATCGTCGATCGAAACAAGAAGTTTACAAACGGTGCTCGCCGCGGGCCGCCCGATGGTCCTGCTCGATCGACGTGCGGAGGGCCTCGACGCGGAGACGGTGACCGCGGACAACGCCGCGGGGGCCGCTGCCGCCACGAGGCGACTCCTCGAGACCGGTCACGAGAGGATCGCGTTCATCTCCACCGTCGCGCATGCGACGCCGTACGTGCTCGGTGACGACGTCGTCTCGTCGTCCGTCGGCGACCGCATCGACGGCTTCACCACGGCGCTCCGTCAGGCCGGAATCGCGGACCCGGCATCCTTCGTCCGACTCGACGCCCGAGTGCTCGGCATCGAGCAGGTCGCCCGGGACGTGCTCACCGGCCCCGGACGTGTCACCGCGATCATCGCATCGGACAGCCTCGTCGGGTCGGCCGTGTTCAGGACGATCCGGGAACTGGGGCTCCGGATCCCGGACGACGTGTCGCTGGTCGCCTTCGACGACGCCGACTGGACGACGCTCACCACGCCGCCCATCACGGTGGTCTCCCAGCCGATCTACGAGCTCGGAGCCGAGTCGGCTCGCAGGCTCATCGCCCAGATCGGTGGAACGCCGAGGGTGCCGGGCGAGCTGATCCTCGCCCAGTCGATCGTCGAACGAGGATCGGTCGGTGCGCCGCCGCTGCGATGAGCCGGGGCCGGACATCCACTCACTGCAAACGGGAGTCGGTGTCTCTCCGAGCCGTAGCATTGAGACGGCCTCGTCGGCCGCCTCCCACCATCAGCGCGTCAGCCGAAGGATCAGCATGTCCGTGCCCAGCACCCTCACCATCGAGACCGTCGCATGGGATGACGCGCGCGCCGTCGCACTGCGCTCGGCCATGGACGAGGAGATGAACGCTCGGTACGCCTCCGCCTGGGAACACTGGGACCCGCAGGCCGCTCAGCGCGCGCAACTCGCGTTCGCAGTCGATCCTGCAGACATCGCGGCGACATTCCTGGCGATCGTCGACGGCGTTCCCGTCGGCCATGCCGCCCTCCGTCGGCTGGGTGGCGATTGGGAGCTGAAGCGGGTCGTCACCCTCGCCACGCACCGCGGTCAGGGCATCTCCAAAGCGCTCATCGCGGCCGTCGAGGAGACGGCTCGCACGGCGGGCGCGTCGCGGCTCATCCTGCAGACGGGAGACCGCCAACCGGACGCCGTGCGCCTCTACGAATGGCTCGGGTACGAGCAGATCCCGATCTACTCGCCCTACGAGGTCATCCCGATGTCGCTCTGCTACTCCAAGGCGCTGTAACCCACGGGGCCGATGTGTCGGATCGGCGTGGCACCTGCTGCGCGATCCGGTGCGGTGCCCGGCGGTTCAGTGGGTCGTCGTCGGCTGCTTGCCGTGACGCAGACGCGAGACGCCCAGCACGATAGCGACGACGATCAGACCGAGTACCAAGCCGAACACGGCGGACATCGCGGTGTCGGCGATCCACACGACGACCGGGCCGGCAGCCTCGATCGCATGTGTCACGAGGTGGAGGACGTCCAACGGGCCGTGCCAGAAGGTCTCGGCGAGGTTCTGGATGACGAGGTGGCCGCCGACCCAGAGCATCGCGACGGTGCCGATGACGCTGATGACGCGGAACACCGCCGGCATCGACGCCACGATGCGCGCCCCGATGCGTCGGACACGCCGCGTCGGGTTCTTCATGAGTCGTAGACCGATGTCGTCGATCTTCACGAGGAGGGCGACGGCTCCGTAGACGATCAGCGTCATGACGAGGGCGATGATCGCGAGCGCGCCGAGGGTCATCCAGATGCCGAGACCTGCGTCCAGACTCGCGAGGGCGATGAGCATGATCTCGGTGCTGAGGATGAGGTCGGTGCGGACGGCACCGGACACGAGTTTCTTCTCGTCTCGGACCTCTTCCTCGGCCGACTCGTGGTGCAGACCGAACCATTCCATGACCTTCTCGGCGCCCTCGAAGCAGAGGTACGTGCCGCCGATGATGAGGAAGAAGGGCAGCACCCAGGGTGCGAACGCGGTGAGCAACAGCGCGATCGGGATGATGATGATGAACTTGTTGAAGAGGCTGCCCCGCGCGATCCGCCAGACGACGGGTAGTTCCCGGGCCGGAGTGAGCCCCTGCACGTACTGCGGGGTCACGGCGGCATCGTCGATGACGACACCGGCGGTCTTCGCACTCGCCTTCAGGGCTGCAGTGAGGATGTCATCGACAACGGCGAGTAGGCCGACCGACATGTGCGTCTCCTTGGGTGGGCGTCGTGCTGCCGTCGCTCGGCAGGGACGCTGTCCAGAGTAATGGCACTCTCTCGCGCGAGGCACCGTCCCGTCGACGTCGGCTGCGCCGATGTCGCACGTCCATCCCGGCGGTCCTCCGCGACCGTCCTCCGCGAGCGTCCTCCACAGGGCCCGCCACGCTCGCTCGTCCTCAGACGTAGGGACCGCTCTCTGGTCCCCGAGTCCTGCCCCGGTACTGTTGCAGTCACGAAGGCGACGCCCATGAGGGCGGCACTCGCCAGAGACGAGGGGATTTCGAATGGTCGAGACCAATCCGCGCCGATCACGGTCTGCCGTGGTCGCCATGACCCTGACGATCGCGACACTCGTCGCCGCGGCGGTCATCGGCGGGTACTTCATCATCGTCGGCGATCAGGCCGACATCGCGGGTCGTGTCTGGCTGACGCTCTTCCTGCTCGCCGGTTTCGTCGGCGGTGTGTCGCTCGACGCCGCAATCGGTCACGGTCCCAACAAGTGGTACTTGGCCGTCTCGACGCTCGTCAACATCTTCCTCGTCGCCGTGGGCCTCCTGAAGCTCTGGAACGGATGGTTGCAGCCACCGAACACATCGAGCGCCTTCGTCTGGACCGGCCAGATCGGCCTCTTCCTCGGCATCCTCATCCTCGTCCGGCTCGGCCTCTTCCTGGTCCAGGTGTACTTCCTCCACTTCGTGACCCGAGGCAAGACGCCCGTCGTCAGGTCCATGGCGATCGTGACGATCGTCCTCGTCGCCGCAACGGTCATCGTCCTGGTGCTCCCGATGGCGTTCCCCGAGGCGGTCTGGGCCGAGTGGTGGTGGCGTATCGCCGCAGCGACGACGCTCGCGGCTGCGATCTCGGCCTGCATCCCGGTGATCGTCCGCGCGTTCGAGCCGAAGCCGCAGCGGGAGCAGGCAGTGTACGGGCAGGTGCCGTATGGCCAGCAGGTGACTGGCCAACAGCCCTACGGTCAGCAGGCGCCCTATGGCCAGCAGCAGCCGTACGGTCAGCAGCCGAACCATGTTCAGCAGCCGTACGGTCAGCAACCGCCCTACGGCCAGCAGCCTTACGGCCAGCAGGGGAACCCGCAGCAGCCCTACGGCCAGCAGGCCCCCGCTCAGCCCGGTGCCCAGCAGCAGTGGCAGTGGCAACCGGGTCAGCAGCAGCCGGTGCCGCCCGGGTATGCCCCGCCCGCAGCAGCCGTACGCGCAGCCCTCCCAGCAGGATGCCCAGCAGCCGCAGCCGCCGCAGCCGACCGTTCCCGCGCCGACCCCGGCTCCCGATCAGCAGGCACCGCCGCCGCCCGCACAGTAGTCGAGCCTGCGCACAACTGCGTAGGCGTCACGCGTGAAGGCTCGCCCTCGGGCGGACGCGCCGACGATCTCCCACGGCAAGACTGGGATCGGCCCGGTGCGTCCGCCCGGGCGCCAGCTCCACGCGATGGGTGACAATGCGCAAGCTTCTGAAGGTTCCACTGATCTCGATCTCGGCGCTCGCCGGCATCGTCGTGATCGGGTTGAGTGCGACGAGCATCACGAATGCGGTGGCGAACTCCTCGGAAGCCGCCGAGTTGCAGTCCTACAGCCAACTGGTGGAGGTCGACGGCAAGCAGATGAACGTCGTCATCTCAGGGGACGCCTCGGAGACGATCGTGCTCCTGCCCGGCCTCGGCACGGCGGCGCCCGGTCTCGACTTCGAGCCGCTCATCGCCGAACTCCGCGACGACTTCCGGGTCGTCGTCGTCGAACCGTTCGGGTACGGCCTGAGCGACCAGGCCGACTCGCCGCGCACCTCGGAGAACATCGCCGGGGAGGTCCACGAGGCCCTGCAGGACCTCGAGATCGACCAGTACGTGCTCGCAGGGCACTCGATCGCCGGGATCTACGCCCTCGACTACGTCAACCGCTTCCGCGACGAGGTCACCGCCTTCGTCGGCATCGATACCAGCGTGCCGACCCAGCCGGGAAGCGACGAGTCGACACCGACCGACGGTCTGGCGGCACTGAAGGATCTCGGGATCCTCCGTCTCCTCAATTCGCTCGCGCCCGACCCGAACGACGGACTGCCTTTCGACGAGTCGACCAAACGGCAGCTCACCATCCTCAGCAACCGCAACGCGATGTCACCGACGCTCCTCGACGAGATCGACCGCACACCGGACAACTTCGCAGCCGCGCGGACGCAATCGTTCCCGGTGGACCTCCCACTGCTCCTGTTCGTCGTCGCGAACGACCCGGAACTCGCCGACTGGCAGCAACTCCATGAGGAGCAGGCCGCCGGGGTCGATCGAGGCGAGGTCGTGCCGCTCGACGGTGGTCACTACCTCCACCACACGCAATCCGTGCGGATCGCAGCCGACATCGAACGCTTCCTCCGCGGCTGATCCACCAGACACCGACGTCACGGCCGAGTGCAACGGGATGCCCGAGGAGCACGCTGCGCTTGCTCGAGGTGTGGCACTTCGACTCGCGGTGGTAGCCCGCTGCTTGGCCGCCGGCTGTTCCATCCACCACGCAGATGAACAGGTGTCGCCGCTTGGCGTCCAGTGAACTTCGTCGAACCCCTCCGCCCATCGGGCGCTTACACGGACGTTACGTGTGGTGCGAGAGGATGCACCCATGACCAGGAGTACTCCGCCACTTCCTCGCCTCACGGCGGTCGCGGTCGTGGTTGTGGTTCTTGCTGTGGGGTGGATGGTGTGCTGGAGCGCAACACATTGGTTTGAGATGTTGCCAGAGGCGGCCGTCCGCGGTGCGGCGGGGCGACGGGGTGAGCTCGTGGTGTCGAGACTGCTGAGTGCGGTGCTGATGCCGTCGCTACTCCTCGGGGTGGTTGGGGTCTTCTGGGGCAGCCCGCGAGTCGACCGTGTGGTGCGCCGGCTGCTTGGATTCCCACTCTCACATCAGGGCGGAGCCGGTGAGTTCGTGATGAATGGGGTGCTGATCGCCATCTGCGGCGCCTGTGTGGTCATGCACGTCACCCTGGTCGCCCGGCACCTTGTTCGCGAACCCAATGCCATGCCGGCGAGCCTCGTCACCGGGGTCATTTTCCTCACACTCGGTGGCGTTCTCGCGGTGCTTGGGTCTGCGCTCGAGGGCGCGGTGCGTGATGCTCTGCGGCCACTTGGGCTTGGGCTCGCCGTCGTGGGTGTTGTTGCGCTGCTGTCGGCGGCCTTGAAGATGCCCGAGGTCGTGCAGATTGGCGTCGTCGGAGTCTGCGCCGTCGTGGTGTGCACAGTGGTTCCAGTGGCGGTGTCCGTACGCATGCGCCGCGGAGATGAGCGCTGACCCAACAGACGCCGGTCCCGAGGTATGCGTGAGCTCAGCCGGAGGTCGGGACGTCGGAGCGGATGAATCGGACTACCCCGCCGCTCAGCAGCGCGATCGCCCATGCCGCGAGGGTCAGTAGACCTGCCGCCATGCCGATTGATGCAAGGTTGAGGCCTCCGAACGAGGTTCCTCGGACCGCGTCGGCGACGAGTCCGAATGGCAGGAAGGATGCGGCGGAGGTTTGGCCGCCGGAGATGAGCGCTCCGAGTGTGCGGGCGGTGGACTCGGCAAGAAGCCCACCGAAGGCGATCGCGAAACAGGCCACCTGGCTCCGTGTGATGAGGCCGATACCGAAACCGAGGAGGGCGAGAAGGATCAGAGCGATCGCGCCTCGTCCCCACAGACTCACTAGCTCGACTGGATCGATGAGTGAACTGATTCCTTGGCTGGTAAGTCCGAGCGCGAGTGCCAGTCCTTTGCAGAGCGCGAGCGGAACTGCGGTCAGTGCCGCGGCGATCGTGACCGCAGCAACCTTTGTGGCGATCAGGGTGAGGCGGCGTGGCTCTGCCAGGGAACTGAATGCCATGGAGCCACGACGGTACTCGGTTGATGCGCTCAGCGCCCCGAAGACGATTGCTCCGAGCGCGGCCAGCGATACCCCCATGCCGGTGCCTGCGCTGAGGTCAGCCACGACAAATTGCATCGACTGCTGCTGCAATGCGAACGAATCCAGCATTCCCTTGGGCATCTGGTCGGCATTTGTCGCATTTGGAATAACCTCATTCAAGGAGATGAGTCCATCGATGAGAAGTGGGAAGTGCGCAGCCGTGAGCCCCCCAAGTAGGCCCTCAAGAAGTACTGCCGTCAAGAGGACGATGTTGATGCGTGAAAAGCGCAGACGGAGGAGTTCACTCCGAAGCATGGGAGTCGCTCTGTTCGGATGGGTGCTTCTGGACTGCGCGTAGGTAGAGCGCTTCGAGCTCGTCGGCGCCGCGTTGGGCTAGGTTGTGGTGCCCGGCGACGGTGCCGTTGTGAATGATCACGGCTTCGTCGGCGTATCGCGCGACTTCAGCGAGTTGATGGCTGGTGACCAGGACAGTGCCTCCGTCGGACGCGAACTGTCGGAGGAAGGCTCTGAGCCAACGCATTCCTTCGGGGTCAAGGCCGTTGGACGGCTCATCGAGGATGAGTACCTGTGGACTTCCAATCAGTGTTGCGGCAAGGCCAAGGCGTTGTGTTAGCGCCGAGCTAGAACGGACCCCTTTGCGCCGGTCTGGGGTGGACCCCTCTTCGTTGGTTGAGCTTAGTTCTTCTCTGTCTGCTTGATGAGGTCGCGGCGGCCGTGGGTGCGGTAGGAGTCGCCGGAGAGGGTAAGGACTTCGGAGTGGTGGACGAGGCGGTCGATCATCGCTGCCGCGACGACGTCGTCGCCGAACGTCTCACCCCAGCGGCTGAACGGGAGGTTCGAGGTGACCATGATCGAGCCTTGCTCGTAGCGAGATGCGACGAGTTGGAAGAACAGGTTCGCGGCGTCCTGGTCGAAGGGGATGTAGCCAATTTCGTCGATGATGATGAGTTTGTAGCGGCGGATCTTCTTCAGCTCGGCCTCGAGCTGCCCCTGGTGGTGGGCGGCCGCGAGTCTCGCGATCCAGTTGTTCGCGGTGTCGAAGAGGACGGAGTATCCGGCGTGGGTGGCTTTGACGCCGAGCCCGATCGCGAGGTGCGTCTTCCCGATCCCGGGCGGGCCGAGCAGGATCACGTTCTCTGCTTTCGCGACGAACGTCGACGTCGCGAGGTGCGCGAGGACGTCTTTACGCAGAGACGGGAGGTGATCGAGATTGAAGTCCTCGAGGGTCTTGACTGCGGGGAAGTGCGCGGTCCGGATCCGCATCGTCGTCCCGGCGGATTCACGGTCCGCGAGCTGGCGTTCAAGGACGGCTGCGAGATATTCCTCATGCGCCCAGTTCTCGACCCTGGCGCGGTCCGCGAGGTCTTCCCAGACCCGCCCGATCGTCGGGGTCTTGAGAGCTCTGGCGAGATAGGCGATCTTGGATGCAACCTGCTCGGTGGTCTTCGGAATAGGAGCGTCGATCGTGCTGCTCTTGGAGGTCATCGTGCTTCTTTCTCGTATTCGGTTTTGGTGGTGAAATCGACGCCGAATAAGGCGTCGTAGTCGGACAGCGCCCGAAGTTGGACCCGATGCCCGTCCGGGTGCTCACGAACCCCGGAGGGCTTGGGCCGTTGGTAGTGGGCGCGTAGCTTCGCCGCCGCGGTGACGTGCCCGGGATCGGTGATCGTCATCCCGTTGCGCAACGACCGGGCATGCCGTCCCGCGGCCTGTCCGGCGCAGGAGATCGTGACGTCATCAAGCGTCGCGCGAACATCGACGAATCGGCCGATGAACCGAGGATCGACGGAATAGTCGTTCCCATCGAGACGGACGTAATAATCCCGGGCCAGTCTGATCCGATGCGTGAGACCAGTGACAGGGGGCTTCGCCGGAAGTGGGAGCATCGCCGCCCGGTCAGGGACAGCGAGCTCGACGGGACGGGCAGCGATCGCACGGACCTTCCGCTGATTCGCTCTGGTCTCCAACCAGGTCGTCATCTGGGCGTTGAAGTCATCTCGGTCTTGGAAAATCCGGCCGGGCAG
Source organism: Plantibacter sp. RU18 (assembly GCF_050613355.1). Taxonomy (NCBI): domain Bacteria; kingdom Bacillati; phylum Actinomycetota; class Actinomycetes; order Micrococcales; family Microbacteriaceae; genus Plantibacter; species Plantibacter sp. RU18. The sequence continues at coordinate 4,045,446 of NZ_CP159618.1, read as the reverse complement.
GAACGAGGTCTCCAGAAAGCGGTTCGCGCGCTCGACGATGCCCTTCGTCTCCGGGTCTCGTGGCGGGGCCAAACGCAGCCTGGTCGCCAGCGTCCCCACGAACGTCGCCGCGAGGACGGTGGGCTTGCCCAACCCGCCGATCGCAGCCTCTCGATCCCAGAGCAACGATTTCGGCACCCCGCCGAACCTCTGCAGCAGCGACCACATACCCGCAGTGAGATCACCGCCCTGCCGAGACGGCAGCATAATCGCCTCGATCCGCCTGGAGAAGCCGGACACCATCACCAACACCGGCAAGACACGATCCTGGCCCCCGCCGACGGGAACTCGCGCCTCAGGGAACCACAGATCACACTGGATCACCTCACCCGCCTGATACGAGAGCCGATCCGCGGGATCGATGCCTTGATACTCCGGCCGCAGCTCAGACACCCGCTCCCGAAACAACGACGGCGAGAACGTCCAACCGACACGCTCCGCGATCACCGTCGCCGGCATCTTCGGATACTCCATCAACAGCGCACGGATCTGCGGCACGAAGACATCGATCTTCGAACCCCGCGGACCCCGCGACCGATCCGGCGGATCCTCACCCCGCAACGCCCGACGGACCGTGTTCCGCCCGATCCCAAGATCCCTCGCGATCTGCTTGATCGGAACCTTCTCAGAACGATGCAACCGCCGAATCTCTGCCCACGTATCCACTGAAATCATCCTCCTAGCTTGAGCTAGGGGGTCCAATCCAACCTGGCGCTACAGGGTCCGTTCTACTTCGGCGTCAACACTCAACGACATTCCGATTGCGGTAGTCGACAGCGTCGAAGCCGGGTGGGCGTCCGCCACGTGATCCGCGTCGTTGCCGGTGACCGGCCTGGTCGGCGGGCTCGGAGATCACGGCGCGGATCCTCCGACCACGCAAGTGTGCCCGGATCGCACGCGATGAATACGCCTTATCACCACGGACGGCGTCTGGGCGGGTCCTAGGCCGGCCTCGCCCGATCCGTTCCACCCGCAACTGCCCCAAAAGCGGGAGCAGCATCGGCGAATCACCCGCCTGCCCGGCCGTCAGCGCGATGACCAACGGACGCCCACCACCATCGACGAGATGATGAACTTTCGTCGTCAGGCCACCCCTGGAACGGCCGACCGCATGATCAAGCGGCTCGACGGCCGGATTCGTGTAATTCGACGAAGCCCCCCGTGAGGCGCGTGATGTTCGTCGCGTGCTGATGTGCGCGAGCGATCGTGGAATCCACCGACACCGACCAATCAACGCGCCCCACTGCGTCGGCCTGACTCAGCAACACGCCCAGAACACGATCCAAGGTGCCATCCCCGGCAAGCCGGCGATGCCACGTCCACACCGTCTGCCACGGCCCGAATACCGGCGGCAGGTCACGCCACGCGATCCCGCACCGATACCGGTAGATGATGCCCTCGACCATGATCCGCGCGTCCGAGAACGGACGCCCCTGCTTCCCCGTCCGGGCAGGCAGCAGCCCCTCGCTCAACGACCACTGGGCATCTGACAACAACTCAAACCTCGACACTCATCAAGCCTCCCAGGTTCCACCGCAAACCATTGTCAGACATGACCTAGGTCTTTGCTTGCGCATTCTCTGCTGTTCGCTCAGCGGCGAACTTGCTGCTGGTCCATCTGACCGCGGTGATGATGGTGCATCCGGCGACGATGAAGAGCGCCCAGAAGTAGACGTAGAAGTCGGCGTCCACTCCGACGCTCGGAGTCCCGGGGAGCGTGTTCCGAATGGCCGGCAGCGCAAACATGAGGGCTGCGAACCAACCGAGAAGCCCGAACTCTGGAGCGAGATGACTGGTGACGTGCAGCAGTGTGACGATGGCCACAATCGCAGCTAGCGCGATGATAATCAGGAGTTGGAACAGCGCGAACGCGATGACAGCAGGGGAACGCGTGGCGGTGAATTCCACAGTCACGGCCGAGGTAGCCGCAGATTGCAGCACGGCTACGGTCGACCAGCTGTGAGACATATCTCGAACGGTCATGACGATGGGTACGTCGCTGCCCTCGGCGACCGCGGAGGCCGAGAACGTGGACTCGTACGCATCAAATGGATATTTGGTGGCATCACCCTCGAGCGCAATAGTTTGATTCTTGGTCTCATACAGCAAACCTGGAGCGAAGGTCAATACTTGTGCGCTCGAAGTGTTCGTCTGCAAATCGATCTCCCGAGCCAAACTCTCATCGGTTGCGGCGTACTTACCGTGCGGAATGACCCACACCTGAGCATCAAGAGTCGAACTGACTGGGGATACGTCAAGCACATCAACGACGACCTCGATGTGGTCGCCATCGACACCCGCGGCCGAGAAGCTTTCAGGCGGCGCCGACGTGGCTTCCCGCACCGGCCCCAGCACAAGGGTCGTACCCGCGGCCGCTAGCCCCGCGGTTGCAGCAAGAATTCCGACGGTAAACAGCACTCGCTTCCTGCGTCCTACCTCTACATGCGTCATGGCGTTTCCCTTCCCCAACGACCCGAGCAGGCTCTGCACCCCGTCGAGGACGCACGAGCAGACCGTCCCATAAGAATACGCTATGTCTCAAATCATAGGAAAAACTGAGAGAAGACAGCTATGCCGCATCATCACGGCAAGATCGCCTGATCATCGCACCCACTCGGCTCAGACCGAACCTCACACACCGATATTCAGACAGTCCCATGTGCGTAGACGACTACGTGTAGCTGCTTTGCGGGGGATGCGCGCCCCGTCTGTTCGAAGCTCTGGACTGAGCGCCCACTGCGATGACTAGGCGGAGTGCTTCCGGTGGGCGACTAGGCCGCGTTGCTAAAGGTGGTTGGCGCCTTCGCCCTGAGCTGATAGCTCGGCAAGATAGCGTGGCTGCATGCAGTTCAACGCGTTCGCGGTCTACTCGGCGGGGGTTGGCGTGACCGCTGAAGTCATCCCCGAGACCCAGAACAGCGACTACGAGTCCGGGATTGTCCAGATAGGCGAAGAAGCTTGGCATATCCGGACTGCGCGGAACACTCCGACCAAGCCGGGGGCCCTCGTTGCGTTCTGGCAACGGGATGCGAAGGGGAACACAGCGCCGTTCAGTGATGACGATCCCGCTGCGGGGCTGCTTGTTTTTATGGAGCAGCATGATCGGCGCGGGGTGTTTCGGTTCACCAGCGCGCACCTCACAGCGCTCGGCATCACGTCAGGAAGGCGGCCAGGCAAACGTGGGTTCCGGGTATATCCGAGCTGGTGCGGGGGCTTGAATGCCCAGGCCACGATCACGCAACGCGCTCAAACGTCCGCGTTTCAAGAGTTCTGAGCTCGGGTCGTGCTGGTGAGCCAGTGGAGGGTCGCGGCGAGGCAGAGTCCGGCGTGGTAGTTGCGGGCGGTCTTGTCGGAGCGCATCGCGATCCCGCGCCATTGCTTGAGCTTGTTGAAGCACCGCTCGACGACGTTGCGGCCGCGGTAGCGGGCCTGCTGCTGGCCACCGAAGTCGATCGGGCGTCCGCGGCGCTTGCGTCGGTGGGCTATCTGATCGTCGCGTTCTGGGATCGTCGCGGCGATCCCGCGCTCGCGCAGCCAAGCACGGTTCGCCTTGGACGGGTAGCCCTTGTCCGCCAGCAGCCGGTCTGGCCTCGACCTCGGTCTGCCTCGCGCGCCCGGGACGCGGATCTCGTTCAGCGTCGCGGTCAGCATGCTGGTGTCCGCTGCTTGACCGGGGGTGAGGATGAACGCGAGGGCCCTGCCCTTCCCGTCGCAGACCAGGTGGTTCTTCGTCGTCAAACCGCCGCGGGAGCGGCCGATCGCATGATCGGGCGGCTCGTCACCGAACTTCTTGTAGTTCGATGAAGCCCCCTGTGGTGCGCGGAAATATCGCGCCGTGCTGGTGCACGCGAACGATTGTGGAGTCGATCGACGCAACCCAATCCAGGTCCCCGGACTGCTGCGCAAGCGACTGCGTCTTCTCCAGCACCCGCACCCACACGCCCTGCTCGGACCATCGGTTGAAGTTCTTGTAGATCGTGTTCCAGTTCCCGAACCGCTCCGGCACGTCCCGCCACGGCGCCCCGGTCCGGAACCGCCACGCCGTCGCCTCGACCACCGTGCGCCGATCCACCGGAGGCCGCCCCGTCGACTTCGCAGCCGGGAACAGCGGGCCGATCACCGCCCACGCTTCATCAGAGATCACATCACGCGACACGAGGACAAGACTCGCCCACGCGGCACCCGAAGGTGTTCAGCAACACGGCCTAGCACCGGCATCACACGCTCAGTCCATGCCACCACAGGTGGCAAATGATCCTCCTGGAGTTCGAAACGCGCGTCAATCATCCACGCACGAGTTCCGGTGGGCACAATACCGTCCACCCGGCAACGATCAGCCCACACCGTGGCCTCATCAGCGATCAGGATGCCTGCAAGTACGCAGCCAACGCCTCGCGCATGATCTCGCTGGCGTTGCGGTGCTCGAGCGCTGCACGTTCATCCAGCAGAGCATTCAAGTCCGCAGGCAGCCGCACCTGGCGCTTCGGTGACACGCCAGTTCCATGCAGACTCGGCCGCCCGAGCACAGCACGCACCTCTGCTGCGTCGACCGTCTCGGACGAGGCCGGCATCGCTGGCGTCAGTACGCGGTGATCGATCAGGTCGTCGTCCATCTGGTCCAGCAACTCGTCCAGTTCAGCCTCCGCGCCCAGCGAAGCAGGCCCGATCGGGATCGGGCCGAATGTTCCGGCCTCCATCCGCTCGGCGAGTTCGGCGTACCGCGCCTGCTCGGCGGCAGTGATGTCCTTACTCATTTCGTTTCCTCCATCTTCCGTGTCATCAAGATGTCCTGCACACGACGCCACGTCTTCGGACGTAAATGCAGCACGTGGAACAGGTACGTCGTTCTCGGCTCTCGACGGTGCAGGAACAACTCCAACATGCCCCCATCGCGCGCCGGGCCGATCACAAGATCAACAATTTCTCCAGAACCATCAGGTGCAACATCAAACCCTGCAAGAAACGCCACACGATTGCGCAAGGCATGCTGAGCGTCCGCGATCGGGTAATGCTTCTCCGCGCTATCCGTCCACTCGATTGCCCTGTATCTGTTGTACTACAGAATAGATGAGCTTTGTAGTACAGGCGGTTTGCGCGCGCCTTCACTCGAGGCGTCTCGTAAAGGCAAGGGTTCCAAGACGCCGGGCTCGTAGCTGCCCGTGGCGCGAGGGACAAAAACACTAGGCACAGAAACGCTGATAATCTATCTTATGTCAACGTTAGGTCGCTCCTGCGGGCGATCGCTCGATTTGCTACCGCAGCACCTTTCCACCCCGAGGTGGAACCTTTACCACCGACAGGAAGCGGCATCGGTAATCCGCTCGGTGCACGTCTCGGCGGCAGCTCGGGATCCAGCAGCGGTGGCTGGTTAGGTGACTTGCTCGGCGGAGTCCTCGGCAGCGTCAAGTAACTAACTGTTTTGCAACCCACTGCCCCGAGCAAATCAACCAAGGGCCCCTCGCCGATTCACACACGGGAGTGGTCCCTACGGCATCTCGAAATGGGCGCATGGTAACCACTCCCCGCACTACCACCTTGAGTTCTGTAGTATTAGCCAAAGACGGTTCAGCCGTCTCCGCCTACCAGCAAACATTCCCCCCGGTTTGTTGCTGGTAGGCGTGGTGTGGGTGGCGAGGGGGACTTGCCGCCCACACTCCTGGAGTGAACGCGAAGTGTCACCATAGATGCCAACGCGAACCGATAGGTCTTGCCCTGCCTGCTTGTGAGGCCTAGGTTGGGTGGTCACAGCACGCGGGGAGCTGCTTGCCTACGCTTCGGGAGCCATGGCACCAGCGAAGAACCGTAGCCGGGGTGAAGCGCAGGTAGCGCGTCACCCCGGCATTTTTGATCTGTCGGCAGAACCGGCCCGCACCCCGTGGCGTCTTGACGAACCGCCGGTCAAGGCTTGCCGGGTTCAAAGACGGAAGATGGTCTCGATCGCGAGCTCGGCCGCGATCGCATCCCCGTCCCGGACTCCTGCCAACAGCCGCGGATACCCGTCATCGAGAACACCCCAATCGGTGGTCTCGTCAGTGCGGGTAGTCGACAGCTTGTATGCGAGAGCGCCGATCGTGTCACGAGCGTCTGGTTCGGACAAGCCTCCACGAACATATCCACCACCGCCCAACCCTTCGCGGCAGCGTCGCGCAGCCGTGGCCCCCAAAAGGTCCTCGAGACTCGCTACCAACGCCTGCTGGCGCTCCGTAGTGAGAGTAGGGACCGTCACGCGCACCACTCCCCCGACCAACGCACTCATCGTCTGCAGAATCTCAATCCGCGCTTCCGGCAACGCGACAGCAACCCTCGTGTACTTCTGTGCAGCCATCTCGATCAATCCCACCCTCGCGAGATCGTTCAACGCCTCACGGATCGGCGTCCGGGAAATCCCTAACCAACCCTGCAGATCAGCATCATTCAGATGCTCCCCAGGCTCCAACGTCCCGTCGAAGATCGCAGCGCGAATCCGCTCCCCCGCGACCGCCCGCAACGATTTCCTGCCCGCATCAACAGCCTCAACCGGTATCGGCATCACACCACTCCTCACCGCGCACTGTCACCCGTAACCACAATCGTAACTAACACGGCACGATCACAGCAGACGACCAGGCGGGTAGCCGCAACGCATGAGCGCAGCAGCCCTGGTGATTCATAACGCCCCCGGGCGCGGCATCAACCTCTTCACGGCTGGATCAGGACATAGACCAACTCATCCAACGTGTCATCGGTAGCAGTACGAGCATTCTGCATCGTCACCAAATGAGACTTCCCATCTACCTCGATCGAACACGTATACGTCTCACCCCAAGGCAGCAACCGCACCGCCGTCAACGCTGAACGGAACACTGAACTCGCCGCGAGCTGGCGCCGAACCCGCGTCGGCACAGACCACTCAGCGGCATGCACCGACACTTCATGCATCGTGCTGATCCGCAACACGAAGACGAACACTCGCGCACCAGACCGCGACTGAAACCCATGGGCTGCATGGAAACCGATGTCATACTCCGCGGCCCATCGCGCAAGACGCAACAACCAAGCAGCTCCAACCTTCATCGCGCCCCTCCCCGAGCAAAGACCCTCCGTCCACATCAACAAAATGGAGGGTGCGCACCCGGCGCATTCCATCACCAGCCACACACCCTCCACCCAGCGGACCCAAAGATCAGTTCGAGCCCACGGATCGACGAGAGTTCAGATCGTCATCACTGATACTACAGAACTTCACGCATATCGTAAAACCGTGGCTCGCGTTCACCGGGCCACAAACACCCGCCCGCCACCGCTCAGCCGCGACCTCACGCACCTGGCCTCGCGTTCCGAAGAACATGGGTACTGCAGTGCCGACCGGGTGATCAACGGGGCCCGCCGTCATCACGATCACCCTGTCACCGCCGCAAATGCCTCAGAAAACCGCGATGCTCACTCTCCGTGACCTCGCCACCGTTCTTCGACCCCCTGGTTGGTGTTGTATAACCATATCGATTATCATGATGTGATGATGATCAACCTGCCACCCGCCGAGTCTGTCCGCGTTGTCCGCACGCCCATCCTGGTTGTCGTCGCCATTGTGGTCGGGGTGGGCTCTGTCATAGCTGCGGCCTTCTCTATTCTGATGATCGTTGTGGTCGCCACAAGCCCCGGGGAAGGCTTCCTCTCTGTCCCCTTGGACCCGAGCATCACCTCGCCCATCGTTGATCGTTGGTCCGCGGATGTGCATGCCACCCTTGCGGGAACCGCAGTTGTTCCTGTCTGGGTCACGGACGCTCCGGGCGACATCGCCGGGGAGATGGCTGCAGCAGTGGTCGTGTCCGCAGGAACCTATCTGCTGACGTCACTGATCGGCATTGCAACGGCGGTGCCGCTCCTCACTGGGCGGCTGAGATGGAAATTCATGGCACCCACCGTCTTCGTTGCGGGCCTAGCCTTCGCCCTTGGCTCGTTCGCTTCCCAGGTGTTGGCCAAGTCCGCGGCGGAGAGCTTCAGCGCACTCGCACAGAGCGATCTCCCCACGTGGACTGAACCCGGCGTCGGTGTAGGGATCGATCTGTCACAGCCCGTCATTGGGGTCGTTGTCATGTCAACCGCTATCCTCTTCGGGGTCGCTGGTCGGAGCGCCCGCGACGCCGACGCCGTGGTGTGACATGTCTCAGATCTCAATCCAACTCGCGCACTTGCTTGACGAGCGCAGCATGCGCTTAGCCGAACTCTCGCGCCGCACTGGTATCAGCGTCGCAAATCTCTCCATTTTGAAAAATGGGCGAGCCCGAGCGATCCGATTCACCACCCTTGAAGCCATATGCGAGGCCCTCAACTGCACCCCCGGCGACCTCATCCAGCGAAGCTGAAACCAACGCAGGTCACAACATAGGTCTTGCCGATCCGATACTGGCCCGGCACTCGGTACCGCCCCTCTGCGCTCACTACACGCCAATACTCATATCGGGCGAAAGGTTGGACCCATGGTGCGCTACCGAGTGCATCGGTCAGTCGCGGAAGAAGTCGAAGAGCTGCCAGTGAATGCGCGCACATGCTCGGCGTCATACGTCCTCGGGATCGGCGTCAGCCCCCGCTCGATCTTGGTCTGCTGCTTTTTGACCCGAACTCGATCGCCTCCCTACTTGCCGGGCCGGACCATCCTCAAGAGCGCCAGGCCTACTTGTTGGTCCATGACACGTTCAGGAGTACGGGGCCATGGATACCTGTTCGATCGATATCCGAGAAGCCCGCTCCGCTTGAGCATCGTCGATCGACGCGTCTGCAAGTCCAGAATTGACACATCGGAATATATCTTCTTATAATGATCGCATGGCACGCAGACGACCCGGCACGCTCTTCCCGCTCGAGCTCGACATCCTCGACGTCGGCACCGTGTTGCAGGCGGCCGAGGGGAGCTTCTACGGGTTCGCCCTCGCCAAGCAGCTCGCCGAAGCCGGGGACGCCGCTCTCACCGCGCACGGCACGCTCTACAAGGCCCTGTCGCGGATGTCGGACGCCGGGCTGATCGAGGCGACGTGGGAGGACCCGGAGGTCGCGGAGGCGGAGGGGCGCCCCCGTCGACGGTTGTACAGGATCACGGGTGAAGGCGCGACGGCTCGGGGTCGGGAGCATGCGAGGATCGCCGGTGAGCAGGCCGCCTCGGCGAGGCCGGCGGGTGCGGCGTGGACGCAGGGGGTGATCGCATGACCGCTATCCGTACGCCCGCGTACCGCGCGGCTTCCCACCGGGTGCTGAACTGGTGCGGGTGGTACACACGCGACCTCTCGCCCGACGTCGCCGGCGAGCGACGTGACGAGATCGCATCCGACCTGCACGAGCACGCCGTCTGGGCCGAGAAGACAGGCGTCACGCCGCAACGGCTGCGGTACGACATCATCCTGCGTGCCATCCGCGGGATCCCGCACGACCTCTCGTGGCGCTCTGGACAGTTGCGCGCGGGCCACGGCGCCGATCCGATGCCACTCGGCATGCGGCGGGCCGGCGATGTCCTCGCAGCCCTCGTGGTGACTGGCGGCGTTTTGGTCGCAGGAGCGGCGCTATTCCTGCTCATCCGGGTCCTCCGCGCCCTCGTCATCGGCGACGTCCTCGAGGTGCCTGCGGGCGCGGTCAGCGTTGTGATTGCCGCGATCTTCGGCGGCGCGGGGCTCGTGCTGTCGCTGCGACGGCGCGTCCGATGGCTCGGCGCGGCGCTTCTGGCCCCCGCGTCGGTCCTGATCGGTGTGTTCGCCGGCGACATCGTGTACCACGTCAGCGCGACCGGCGGGCTCATCGTGTCACGCCTGAGCTCACACGTCGCCGGGCTCGAACCATGGTGGGTGGTGAGTGTGTCCATCGGGGTGGGTGCGGCACTGGGATTCATCGGAGCGGCAGTGTGGTGGTGGCCCGGAGGCCCGCAAGCAATCGGAGAGGCCGCAGTAGCGGCCATGCACGGAGAGCAAGCATGAGCGGGAACGAGATCGGAATGGAACCCAGAGTGGTCCAGGAGGTAGCACCCGTCCGCCGGAGCCACGGAACGCTCCGGCGACGGGCCGGGCTCGGTATCGCGATGAGCGGGGTGCTCGCGGTGGCCGCCGGCGGCGTCTTCGTCGGCGTGGCGAACGCGCAGGCGGCCGCTGACGACGCCCGATCCCTCGAAGCGGTCGCAGATGCAGCCGCATCGCTGGACGAGCTCCCACCCGTCGAACCCGTGGTGCCGGCGGATCCCGCTGCGACCACTGACGCTGATGCACCCGTATCGCCAGCGGCCGGCGTCGACTACTCCCAGACGCCCGAGGGGTGGTACGACGCGACGACCGATCCGGCGGACATCGCGCCCAGCGCTGACCCGAACTTCAGCGATGGGATCTGGGCGGCGCAACAGCAAATCATCGCGAGGTGCATGGCCGATCAGGGCTTCTGGTACGCGTGGGCCAACGACTACGCCGCTGATCAGATGGCGGACATCGTCATGACCGAATCCTCCGAGGATGCATGGCTGGCCAGGTGGGGCACGAACCCGTCCGATCAGCCATACGACTGGCGGCTGGCAGGGTGTCACGGCCACGCCGTCCACGTTACGGGTATGGACGAGGCCCATTGACCATGCCCGGTGTACATCAGCCCCTTCGACATGCCAGGCTTCCGCGATCGACCGTGCGGCGCACGCTCTTGAAGTTCACCGGTGGCGCCGTAGCGGTCATCGCGGCGACCGCGACGAGCCTGGTCGCCATAACGGCTTACGATCTGCAACGCGATGTGAAGCCGACCGCCCACCTCGGCAATGAGGCCTCGGCGCAGCTTCCGCCGGACATCGGAGCGATCGAGGGCGGCGTGAATCTCCTCCTCATCGGAGAGGACTCCGGCGACGGCAACACCGCCTATGAGCGCGACGGCGGCAAGTTGAACGACGTGAACATCCTGATGCATATCGCCGACGACCACTCCAACGCCACGGTCGTCAGCATCCCGCGCGACACCTTCGTCGACATTCCGGAATGCGCCGCCGGCGGAGGTTCCTACAACCGCATCAACGCCGCCTTCGCGGCCGGCGGTGACGGCGGCGGCCTCGCCTGCGTGGTGGCGACGGTCGAGCAGATGAGCGGGGTCTCGATCCCCTTCGCCGCGCAGATCGGCTTCGGCGGGGTCATCGCCATGTCGGACGCGGTCGGAGGCGTCCCCGTCTGTATCACCGAGCCCATCGACGACGACAACAGCGGAGCCCATCTGGTGGCCGGCATCAACACCCTGCAGGGCACCGATGCCCTCGCCTTCCTGCGCACGCGTTACGGCGTCGGCGACGGCAGCGACTGGTCACGGATCAGCAACCAGCAGATCTTTCTCTCGTCGCTCGTCCGCACGTTGAAGAGCTCGGAGACGCTCTCGAATCCGGCGAAGCTCTACGCCCTGGCGAAGGCAGCCCTCAGCAACGTCACGCTGTCCGACACCCTCGCCACGCCCGACCGTCTGGTGTCGATCGCCGCCGCATTGAAAGACATCCCGTTCGACCGGGTGAACTTCGTCCAGCTCCCCACCCTGTCACAGAACGTTCCGGGCGGCGGCGTCGATCCGACCCCGGAGGCCGAACTCGTGTGGCAGGCGATCCGGGACGACCTCCCGATCAACCTGAACGCCGCCGGCCAATACGTGGTCACTGATCCGAACCAACCGGTCATTCCCGATCCGACCCTCCCCGATCCAGCCGCGCCTACGCCGACCCCATTCGAGGCACCGGTCAACCCGGCGACGGGCCCTGGATCGGTCATCGACCTGCCGACCTCCGTCACCGGCCAGACCGCAGCGCAGAACACCTGCGCGGCGGGCAACTGAACGGGGTTTCTCGTCGCCCTCGCCCATCGACGCTGCGACGTCCTCCACGCCATGCTCCGCGACAGAATTTCTTACCAAGACCGACCGATCGCGGAGGACCGACGCCCACATAAAACACGCGGCAGCCTCAGCGGATCTACAGAAACATCCAGGCGATGGCAGTCCAGACAAGAGCTCCGGTTGGAGATCGTGATCTGGATCGAGCGAACCTACCACCGCAGACGCCGACAACGCCGGCTCGGTCGCCTCACGATCGAGTTCGAGATAACCCACAGGCCGCTCACGCGGCCTGACAACCCCAAACAAGACGAGTCAACCGAATCGACATCAGTCTCGGATGCTCTCGGTGCTGGCCGAGTTTCAACGCGAACTCATCATCGCCAACACCCGCGACGGCCTCGACTCACCCCGGAACAAGCCGCCCACGCGCAAAAGTCCCCAGATCAACGATCTACGGCTATCTCAATCGACCGACCGCCTCAGTCAACGCAGACGACCATCGCTAACCCACACGCTGCCCGAACGCACCGCGCTCACGCGCGCCGTCGACACCCAGGCACTTCAACCAATAGCTCCGCGTCGCCTCAGCCAACGTCTCAGCCGTCTCGTGCTCCGTGGCCATCGTGCCCACCTGTGTGCGTGGCTCCTCTACGACATTGGCTTTGGTCCAAAGCTCAAACGAGCGCATCAGAGCGAACATAAGCTCCGCGCGATCCGCACGTGTATCGATTGACCCCAGAGCCTCCTTCAGCGCTTCGACGACCGAAACAAACCGCGCGGGCACCACTTCAGATTCATGCATGCGCCCACGCTAACAGTCAGCTCAAACGGGCGACCGTTCTCCTGCTTAGCGTGCAATTTCCCGCCGTTACTTCCAAGACCCCACATTCAGACCGTGAGGAAGGGTCTGCTGACTCGATCCACCCGCGGCTCCTTGCGCACTCCGATCAACGCAGTCCACACACGCCCACATTCGTCTTCGCGACAGAGTGTGTCAATTCCAAGTGTGCAGCTCGGTTACCGTTCCGCCCTGAGTCGACACGTCAGAACGTCCCCGGTTAGGGTGGTCGGTATGGGCGACGGGGCACGATTCTTCACAGTCGCGCTCTTTGCATACGCAATGGCCGCGGCCGCGTCGATCGCCCTGATCGCGATAGGCCTCCCCGTAGGGGCCTATCTGGCCTGCGCGGCAGCACTCATGCTCGCCGGCGTTGCGCTCGACCGGCTCTGGCGCACCTACCGCGCCGACCGCGCGCGTCTGCTGAAACTCGATGAGCTCGACACCCGAAGGGCCGACCAAGCCGCCGTGCTGAGTCACGAGATCCGCACTCCGCTCGCCGTGATCCAGGGTGCCGCCGAGCTTCTCGCCGAGCAGAGTGCGGGGCCACTCACCGCGAAGCAGTCGATCTTCGTCAACCGCATCGTTGACAACGCGGTGCATATGCACACCTTCTCCGAACAGCTGCTGACCCGCGCGAGGCTCGAGGCCGGCCTGTTCTCGATCGACCGCGCCCTCGTCGACCTCCGCATCCTTTTTCGCAACGTCGTCGAAGAGCTGTCACAGATCTCCACGGCCACGATCGTTCTAGATGCTCCGGGTGCGCCCGTCCGCGCGATGGTCGACGCTCAAATGATCCGCCAGGTGCTGACGAATCTTGTTAACAACGCGGCGAGCAGCGAATCCGCCCCGGGCCGCGTCGAGGTGCGCATCGTTCCCGGTGAAGACGAGGTGATGATCTCGGTGAGCGACGGAGGCACCGGCATGACGGATGCGCAGCGGGAGCGCCTGTTCCGGCGCTTCTCGAGCGGGCGCCCGCTCGGCAACGGAACAGGGATCGGACTCTTCATCTCGCAGCAGTTCGTGGAGCTGCACGATGGCAGAATCTACGTCGACACAATCACCGGAAAAGGAACCACGATGATGTTCACGCTTCCGTTGGTGGAGCAGCGCCGATGACTGACGCGATGCCTCTCGCCTTCGTCGTCGACGACGAACCTGCCATGCTTGACATCATCACCTTCGCACTCGAGACGCAGGGGTTCGAGACCGAGTCCTTCCGCGCCGCCGAGACCACGTGGACCGCGCTCGGCCGCACGCGACCCGACCTCATCGTGCTCGACGTGATGCTCCCGGGGATGTCGGGGATGTCGTTGTGCCAGAAGATCAAGGCCAAGTGGGACATCCCGGTGGTCCTCGTCACCGCCAAGGGCGACGTGTCCGACCGCATCGCCGGGCTCGAGGCCGAGGCCGACGACTACATCGCCAAACCGTTCCACCCTCGCGAGCTCGCCTTGCGGGCGCAGCGCCTTATGCGTCGTGCCGAGACGGGCAAGGTCATCGTCACGAGCGCCGGCGGGCTCGAACTCGACCCAGCGAACCATGACGTCATCGTGAACTCCGAACGGGTGCCACTCACCGTCAACGAGTTCAAGATCCTGTCGGCCCTGGTCTCTCGACCGAATACGACCCTCGACTTCGCGCAGCTGCTTCTTCTCGGCTGGGGCGAATCCGATCGCATCGGCGAGCGCGAGATGATCAAGGCGGCGATCTACCGCATGAGGCACAAGCTCGACAAAGCGTCGCCCGGCAGCTCTACCGTGATCGAGAGCGTGCGCGGCACCGGCTACCTTCTGCGCACCGAATAGCCGCTCCACTTGGTGACAGGGCTGTCACCGTCCGTCACCCAGCTGTCACCGCCGGCATCTGACCCCCCGCCTAACGTTGAAGTCGTCGAGGACGACCGCGGCCATACGCCCCGGACTCATCCGCCGGCGCCCCACAACCGCACGACGCATCATTCCGAACGAAGGAGTTCATCTCATGCGACGCACCACCTTCCCCCTCACGATTGCAGCGGTGGCCGGCATGGCCTTGCTGGCCGGATGCTCGACATCCGCAGGAACCGGATTCGGCGCCGACAGTGCGTCATCCGAGCCCGTGACCTTCATCTGCAGCCCGCAGGAGGAATGGTGCCAGCTGATCGCTGCCGAGTTCACCAAGGTCTCCGGGATCCCCGCCAACTACGTTCGCCTGAGCGGCGGCGAGGCCGTTGCCCGTCTGAGCGCCACAGGCGAGACCCCCGAATTCGACGCCTGGTTCGGCGGAGGCGCCGAAGGGCACCTCGCGGCAGACGAGGGGGGCTACGTCGAGCCCTATGTCTCGCCCAACGCCGATGTGATCGCCGATGAGTACAAGGATGCAGACGGACGCTGGACCGGCGTCTACGTCGGGGCCCTCAGCTTCTGCTCCAACACCGACGTGCTCGACGAGATCGGTGCCGACGCGCCCACCTCCTGGAATGATCTGCTCGACTTGAAGTACAAATCCAACATCGCCATGGCGCATCCCGGAACATCCGGAACCGCCTACCAGGCGCTCTGGACCCAGGTCGAGATAGACGACGGCGACCAGGACGAGGCACTCGCCTACTTCGGCAAGTTGCACTCGAACATCCTGCAGTACTCGAAGAGTGGCAGCGCCCCGGGCCAGATGGCGGGTCGCGGCGAGGTCGCGACCGGCATCATCTTTGCCCAGGACTGCCAGAAGTTCATCAACGAGGGCTTCACTAACCTCACCACCACGTTCCCCGAAGAGGGCACCGGATACGAGGTCGGAGCCGTGTCGCTGATCAAAAACGCGCGCAACCCCGAGGGAGCCAAGGCGTTCATCGACTGGAGCCTCACCGCTGAAGCGCAGGACCTGGCCGCAACCGTCGGCAGCTACAGCGTGCCGACGAACCCCAATGCGAAGATCACCGACGACATGGTCGACTTCGACGACCTGAATTTGGTGCACGCCGACATCGATGCCGCGGGAGCCGCCCGCAACGAGCTCACCACCCGATTCGACACGGAGGTGGCGCCCGCTCCGAAGGAGTAGTCGCCGACACACGAACATGACCGCAACACTCGTCGCAGCTGCGAGCGGCCAGGCGCCGCCCGCAACACCGCCGCCCTCATCCGGTAGATATCGCTCGCGGGCACGCACCGACCGCAGCGTGATCGTTCTCGGCGTCGCCGTGGCGATCGTGCTTCTGCTGCTCATCGGCTACCCGGTCGTGAGCCTGCTCTCCGCCGCACTCGCTCCCGACGGCCTGGCCGTTCTCGGCCGCATCGTCACAGAACCCGCCAACCATCGGATCGTGCTGAACACCCTTGTGCTCGGCCTGATCGTCGGTGTCGTGGGAACCCTCGTGGGCTTCCTCTTCGCCTTCGCCCAGGTGCGGATCGCGTTCCGCGGCAAGCGCGTGCTGCACCTGCTCGCCATGGTTCCGATCGTGGCCCCGCCGTTCGCCGTCGCCACCGCGATGATCACCCTCTTCGGGCGCAACGGATCGATCAGCAACGGCATCTTCGGAATCAAGGGAGACATTTACGGGCTCACCGGCCTCGTAATCGTTCTCTCGCTCTCGTTCTTCCCCGTGGCATACATGAACTTCCGAGGCATGCTCGAGAGCCTTGACCCGAGTCTCGACGAGGCCGCCTCCGGCCTCGGTGCGGGCAAGCTCCGCATCTTCTTCTCGGTGACCATCCCGATGCTCGTGCCCGGCTTTGCCGGATCGTTCCTGCTGCTGTTCGTCGAGGCGATCGCCGACCTTGCCAACCCGCTCGTGCTGGGCGGCGACTACACGGTGCTCGCGAGTCGGGCTTACCTCGCGGTCACTGGCGACTACAACACCAGCGCCGGCGCCGCGTATTCGCTCACGATCCTGCTCCCCGCCCTGCTCGTGTTCCTGGTGCAGCGCTACTGGGTCTCGAAGCGCAGCGTCGTGACCATCACCGGCAAGCCAACCGGTCACTCCGAGCAGATCACCGCCCGCAGCATCCGCACCCCGGTGCTGGTCATCGTGGGTACGATCAGCGCACTGATCGTCACGATCTACCTGACCGTCCTCACCGGCGGATTCATGAAGGTGCCCGGGGTGAACAACGAATTCACCCTCGACCACTTCACGTTCGTGCTCACGGGCCTCGGTTCAAAGGCCATGACAGACACTGCAACGCTCGCCCTGATCGCCGCGCCGATCGCCGGAGTGCTGGGAATGCTCATCGCGTGGCTGGTCGTACGAAAGCTGCGGCGGGCATCCGGCCTGCTCGATTTCGTCGGGATGCTGGGGCTCGCGGTACCCGGAACCGTGCTCGGCATCGGCTACGCGCTCAGTTACATCAACCCGACGATCATCTTCGGCGTGCAGATCCTTCCGGCCCTGGCTGGCGGAACGGCAGCGTTCTCCGGCGGCATCGCGATCGTGATGGTATACATCACCCGATCGCTCCCGTCGGGCCAACGAGCGGGAGTCGCGGCCCTTAACCAGATTCACCCGGCGATCGAAGAGGCATCCACCTCGCTCGGGGCGGGCTCGGGAACGACGTTCCGCAAGGTCACCCTGCCCCTCATCCAGTCGGCGCTCATCTCGGGGCTGACATTCGCGTTCGCCCGGTCGATGACAACCCTCTCGCCGATCGTCTTCCTGACGACACCCGGCATCAAGATCATGACGTCGCAGATTCTCGCCGAGGTCGACTCCGGTCGGTTCGGCAATGCGTTCGCCTACTGCACGGTCCTCATCCTGATCGTGCTGACACTCATCCTCATTATCAACCTCCTCGTTCGAAAGGTGATCTTCCGTGGTCGCACACACCGTCGTTGACGACACAGACGCGCTCGCCGAAGCCGTCGGCCTCGATCCCGCCATCGAGTCGGGGCGGATCACCCTCACGGCGCTCACCAAACGCTACGGCAAGAACGCGGACGGCCCCCTGGCCGTCGACTCGATCACCCTCGACATCGAGCCGGGCGAATTCATCACGCTCCTCGGGCCGTCCGGCTGCGGCAAGACATCAACCCTGCGCATGATCGCCGGGTTCGAGGATCCGACTTCCGGTGCCCTCGAGCTCGACGGCAGCGACGTCATCCGGGTCGCGCCCAATCAGCGGCCCATGTCAATGGTGTTCCAGTCGTACGCCCTCTTCCCCCACCTGTCGGTGCGCGAGAACGTCTCCTACGGCCTCAAGCTCAAGAAGGTTCCTCCCGCTCGCCTTCGCGAGGAGGTCGACACCGTTCTCACGATCATGAACCTTACGAACTACG
Organism: Plantibacter sp. RU18; assembly: GCF_050613355.1. NCBI lineage: Bacteria > Bacillati > Actinomycetota > Actinomycetes > Micrococcales > Microbacteriaceae > Plantibacter > Plantibacter sp. RU18. The sequence goes on along the minus strand of NZ_CP159618.1, from coordinate 4,027,514 downwards.
CCGATCGCGCGCCGCACCAGCTCTCGGGCGGCCAGCAACAGCGCGTCGCCCTGGCCCGCGCGCTGGTCATGCGCCCCAAGGTGCTGCTGTTCGACGAGCCCCTGTCGAACCTCGACGCCAAGCTGCGAGTGCAGATGCGCAACGAGATCCGACGCCTGCAGCGCCGGCTCGGCATAACGAGCATCTTCGTCACCCACGACCAGGACGAGGCGATGACACTCTCCGATCGCATCGTCGTGATGAACCGCGGCCGCATCGAGCAGGTCGACGTGCCCGACACCGTCTACCGTCAGCCGTCCTCGGTGTTCGTCGCCGACTTCATCGGTCGAGCCACATTTCTGGATGCGACGATCGTCACCCCGCCCGTCGACGGGCGGGCGCGCGTGGTTGCGCTGGGCCGGGAGTTCGAGACGGCCTGCAAAGACGGCGTTACCATCGACAGCGATGTGCTGCTCATGATCAGGCCGGAATCGGTACGCCTCTCGGAGCGAGTCGACGTCGAAGAGGTGCACGGCGATGTCGGTCGAGTTCTCAACACGATCTTCCACGGAGACAGCGTCGAATACGAGATTGAGACCGACTCGGGCGCGATCGTCGCGAGCGTCTCCGACCCGTCTGTCGCCGACATCCTGCACCCGATGGACTGCGTTCGGGTGAGCATCGCGGCAGACCGCGGATGGCTGCTACCGAAGAGCACCGACGACGAGGCCCTTCTGGCTAGCTCGCGCTGAGCCGGCCGGGCCTGCGCTCAGCTCGCCTTGCGGCGGTAGATAGCGAGCTCCACCACGTACGCGGCGAGGATCCCGGCGAGCCAGGCGAGCGCGATCCAGATCTCGCCGCCGCACGGGCTGCCCCACGACCGAAACCCCGTCCGACTCCCCCGCGGACTTCTGGCTCAACCCCACCATCCCCGGCGACCAATTCCTCATCGACGAAGTCATCCGGAAGGCACTGCCCATCGCGGACGACCTCGACTGGTACCCCGTGGGGGGGGTCACCGGCGACGGCCGGCACCTCATCGAAAGCACAGGCTGAGCCCTCGAATCGGGTTGGACTCACGATTGGACACGCTACGAGCGGACGGAATGACTCGCAGGTTTGAGTATGTCAACCTGAACCAAGTCCACTAGGTCGGGGCGGTTTCTAATACTCGTCGCAACACTTGAGTAGCTTCAGGAGTTGTGATGTCACCAGTTTGAACGTTTCAGAAGATGTCGAACTGTGCGCGGACCTCGCGCATGAGGTCGAAGATGAACTGCGATCGCTCCGACTCATCTGGCCGCGCGTTTCTGAGCGCTAAGCAATGGGCCGGCAGCCCATCCCCCGATACGCTGCCGACCCCGACCGTCACGCTTTCGCGCCTGGCCTTGGACACGACCATCGTGCACACGGAGCACGCTCCACGCGCACGGAACCTCCCACCGTGCCCACCTCAACCTAGCCACCCAGCTAACCCGGCACTACCCTCTAAAAAGAGGACAGTTCATCTCAGAAAGACCTAGAATGTTTCGGCCGAGAGATCTCGGTTCGTAGATGTGTCCTCCTGAGGAAGATGCGCTGCGGTGTGGGTGGCGGGTCCCCCCGATTCGGCCACCCACACATGAATATCCCAGGCACAAGCGTTTCGAAGTCGCGAGCTAGAGGGCGGCAACGTCGCGTGCGGCCTGGTCGATTTCGATTCTCTCCCTCGAAGATCCACGTCAACGCGGCAAAGGACTCACCGCGAACCGTTCCGGATACTGGCGGTATCGCGTTGGTGACTATCGTCTTCTCGCCGAGATCCGAGACAACGAGCTCGTCATCATCGCTGAGTAGTGCCCCATAAGGTGGTGTAGCCTGCGGTGGCCGGCTCGGTCTTGGACGTGAGCGCGGTCACCGTGTGACTCCTTCGAGAAGTCTCTAACCTCCACTCGAAAGGCATCATCACGATGACCGCTCCACATATTGTCGACCCTGCACACCTTCTTGGCGAAGCCCTGACCGACGCGTCTCCCGATCTGATGCGGTCGCTGCTGCAAACCATGATCAACGCGCTCCTCTCTGCCGACGCTGACGCGGTGATCGGCGCCGAGTGGGGCCAACCCACCCCGGGTCGCACCGTCCAACGCAACGGCTACCGGCACCGCGACCTCGATACCCGCGCCGGGACCATCGATGTCGCGATCCCGAAGCTGCGCTCTGGCACCTACTTCCCGGAGTGGCTCCTCGAGCGCCGCAAACGCGCCGAGACCGCCCTGATCACCGTCGTCGCGGACTGCTACCTCGCCGGCGTCTCCACACGCCGCATGGACAAACTCGTGAAGACCCTCGGGATTCACTCGTTGTCGAAGTCGCAAGTGTCCCGGATGGCTGCGGACCTCGACGAGCACGTTGACCAATTCCGACACCGCCCGCTCGGTGATGCCGGCCCATTCACGTTCGTCGCCGCCGACGCTCTCACCATGAAAGTCCGCGAAGGCGGACGCGTCATCAACGCCGTTGTTCTCGTCGCGACCGGGGTCAACGCCGATGGGCGCCGCGAGGTCCTGGGCCTGCGGGTGGCCACGTCGGAGACCGGGGCGGCGTGGAACACGTTCTTCGCCGACCTCGTCGCCCGCGGTCTGACCGGGGTTCGTCTGGTCACTTCCGACGCGCACCGCGGTCTGGTCGAGGCGATCGCCGCGAACTTCCCCGGCGCGGCCTGGCAACGCTGCCGCACCCACTACGCCGCGAACCTGATGTCGGTGACCCCGAAGAGTCTCTGGCCCGCGGTCAAGGCTATGCTGCACTCCGTTTACGACCAGCCCGACGCCGACGCCGTCCACGCCCAGTTCGACCGGCTGTTGGACTACGTCGACGGGAAACTGCCCGCAGCTCACGAACACCTCGACGCTGCCCGCGCCGACATCCTCGCGTTCACCGGGTTCCCCGAGGGGCTCTGGCAGCAGATCTGGTCGAACAACCCGAACGAGCGCCTGAATCGTGAAATCCGTCGCCGCACCGACTCCGTCGGCATCTTCCCCAATCGCGACGCGATCACCCGGCTCGTCGGCGCCGTCCTTGCCGAACAGACCGATGAATGGGCCGAGGGACGCCGCTACCTCGGACTCGACATCCTCGCCAAGAGCCGCCTCACCATCGTCCCCGACACCGGAACCGAGGTGCCCGAACCAGAACTCGCCCTCAGCGCCTAACCCAACGAATCGAAGGACACACGGCTACACCACTCCACGGGGCTTGACCTCAGACTCCGGGATGACCCCGACACCTACACGAAACCCCACGCCTTCTGCGGCTGCTTCTTCGGCTACTCGACCCCGCCGTCGACGTCACCGAGCCGGGAGAATGACCATTTGGCGCAGCGCGCGATCGTCACGCTCATCGACGACCTCACGGGCTGACCATGACTGGATACGGACTCCTCACCCACGAACAAGCAGGACTCTGGCTCGGCCTCGCAACCGCGATCCTCGGACTCGGCATCGCAGCCGCCAACACCACCACCGACCGAGGCCGACACGCCAAACGGTGACATGCAGAGGGGCGTCTGATCTCTTGATCGGACGCCCCTCTGCCATGTGTCGCGAGGTCTAGAGCTTGCTCGTCCCCGCTCGTTGACTACTTGTCGACCTCTTGCGCCGCCGAGCCCAGCTTGCCCCAACGGTACCGAGACCGACTATCGCTGCTACGGCGGCCACGGCCCACACGTGCCACCAGAAGAACGAATCCATAGTAACTCCTGCCTACTCGGATAGGTCGGATGCCCGGGACTCAGCAGCCGTACCGGGTGTCGACAAGAAAGCGCTGACTGACATAGCTACAAGAGCCGCGGCCATGGCGATACCCCAAGCGACAGCTCCACCATTGAGTTCCTTGATGAGGACGTAAATCGCGGCACCCGCGCACACCAAGGTCAATGTCCAGCGCATCTGATTGGGCGTGGATCTAATGCTCATCATGAAGCCTCACTGATCCCTCATCCACCAACGGTTGAGCATCACGACGCCACCCCAGAAGAGAAGCATGAGCGCGACGAGAAAGGCAGCCATGCCCAGGACCTCACCGAAACTAGCTTGAGCAGTTGTCGCGAAGATCACGCAGTACACCGGAATCGTACAGAACCCTGCGATAACTGCCTGACGGACCTTCAACGGCCTTCGCATTTTCGACGCGTCGTTCCTCATACGGTGACGCACTTTCCTTGGTTGCCGCCGATGTAGAGTTTCATTTCTTGGCCGTTCTGGCACACACCGTTCGTTGCCAGAGTGTTAGCGGCAACCAATATCAGCACCTCGAACGCAGCGCAGAGCGCCGCGCCCACCCCGGGGAGTAAACAGAGCGCCGCGCCCCCGGCAGCCATACCGCCGTTGATGATCGCCCCTTGCTCCCAGGCGTTGAAGAGGATGTAGATCCCGCCAGCGTCTTCTCCGCCTCCGATGCGCCCATCTTCAGCCGGTTCGACGAACGTCAGAGTAAGCCCATCATCGAGAGTGAAGGTTACTCTTTCGTCGCCATCGACGACGGTCGATGTGTGCGGGACTCCGGCAGCTTTGAGTCCGTCGAGCATTTCCTGCCCGTCCATTGCCTGGTCTGGGGCCGGCGTCTCGACAGCAACTGCCGTGAGCGAGATCGTGGGAGTCACAGCGTGTCCGCTCGATGGGGTGCTGACGGCAAAGACCACACCGATCGCGGCAGCGACTGCCAGCGGCTTCATGAAACTCAACATCTTTGTCTCCTCTCGCGACCACATGGGTGCGCGGTCGCATAGGCACGCTAGGAGCGCGATCATGTTGATATTCCCAGCAACCTCGTTAAGCATTCGTTCGGGTGATCTCGCTGCCCGCTCAGTGCCGCATCCGTGACGATGCTCATGCCACGACCCCGATCCTTGGCAATTCCGGTGTCAAGCTGAGCTTGATCGGATAATGGCAACGAGTCTTGCGATCGCTCAGGCGGTGGGATAGACCAGCTTCGTGTCGTTTGGGGTGCCCGAAGGTGCTTCGAGAGGCGCGGCTGAGGGGCCGCATTGACGTGATCCTGTGCGAGCGTATGACGGAAGTCATTGGCGAGGAACGGAGGCGGGCCCTGCCTCTGTCCAATTCGAACGGTCTAAGCGGGCAATGTTCGTGATCCATTGTGTTGATAGCAGCCAGCAAGTGATCTGGTCTCCCGTTGGACGCCGACTTACCGCTGGCTCGGGTATTTCCCCCGAAGCGTCCTGGCCGAAAACCTCGAAGTAATAGTCGCACCACTCGCCGTAGTCTGTGCGGAACAGATGCTCGGACGGTGCTGCGAACTCGACGATGTATTGATCGAGGCCCTGTTCGGCGTAGGAGAGCAGGGATGTGAGCCGTTGCTCCACCACCAGGGGTGTGGCGGGTCCGGCCCAGGCCCACACGGGGGCATGTTGGTCGCCGCTCGGTCTTGCCTCCTCCATGAGTTGCGCCATGCCGCGATATGCGTGGAGGTTTGCGGGATGGACCTTGTCCCAGGATCCGTCAAAGCCACCTGAAGATCGCGTCAGCCGGTCAGGTACGTCTAACTGACACGTCCACCCATCTACTTGGTCTCTCATGGTTCCCGCATGCTACATGCACAACGCGAGGCGGATCTTGCTCGGAAGAGCGACACAGGAGTGTGGTCTCCTGAACCGCCGTGAATGGTTGCAAGCGGACGCCATGGCCGTCCGGTCCAAACAATCCGCCATGGCGAGTGTGCGGGCAGGTGTAGCTGCCGGTGAGGTGGTCAGTACTGTCGGACGAGGGTGAGCGAACGGTTGTGGGTGTGGAACCCGACGGATTCGTAGAGTGCGACGGCGCCGGTGGGGCTGTCTGAGTCGACGTCGAGCATTGCGTGGGTCAGGCCAGCTGCGCGATAGGCGGTGAGGGCGTGTGTGAGTAGGGCTCGGGCGATTCCATGGCCGCGGTAGTGAGGTCGCGTGCCTAACAGTTCGATGTATCCGAAGGTGAATCCGAGCTGTTCGAACTCTTCAGGGTTGACCGTGGTGGTGAGAAATGCTGCGACTTCATTCGCCTCCCAGGCGATGAATGAGAGGTCGTGTCTGGCGATCGTGAGGTTATCGTAGGTGTTCCAGTCTGTTCGGGACGCAGGTTGGCTGCCCCAATGGTCGCGAAACGCTTCATTCGATGCATCTCTCACTTGGTCCGCGTGCGTTTTCGCGTATGGAGTGATTCGAAAGGCTGGGTCCAGGACGGTGGCGTTGATCGGATGACGAAGGCCGCGACGGAGCTCGAGCCACCAGCGACGAACGTTGAACCCGCCGTGCTGCAGAAGTCGGATGGTCTGTGTTGAGGTCTCGTTAGCGGTGGAGGTGAGCCATCCGGGTAGGGGTTCGTCGTGTGTGGCGAGGATCTGTTCGCCACGAGCTTGTTGCCACGCAAGGAGTCGGCGCCCGAGACCCATGTTGCGCCACCGCGGATCGACCTGACCATCGAGTCCGACTCGGACGACCGTTTCCGCCGTTGAGGGGCGAACGACGATCCCATATGCGACGAGTGTTCCATGTGGGGCGACAGCGCCCAGCGTGTCTTGTTCGATGTCGAGTTCTTCGCGGGTCAGATCATTGTTCGTTTCGTCGATCGAGATCACCACACTCGGGTGATCGATGATCCCCGCTCTGCCGCGCAGCGCATGCACCTGGGACGCATCGGCGACGGTCAGTGGACGCCAGGTCACATCAATTGGCCCCATCGGAAGAGGAACCCGGTTCGGTGACGCGTCGACGCGGGACCTCAATGGCGAGATGCTCATCTGCATCATCATACCGGCAGGCTTCGGTGAACCTTCCCAAGGTACGAGAACCCTGCATCCTGCGTCGCGATCCCGCGGCCATTGCCAACCAAAGGAGACCTTGTCTCCGAGGGTCTAGACGGTTCCGGTCGTCCATCTGAGTACTCCACTTTGGTCTGCGATCCACGGGAGTCAACCGCGCTCCGCGTCCCTCCTGGATGCCTCTCCGGGGCACGGGTGGCGCCCGTTCCTCTTCAGCGTCGCGCCGCTTGTCAGGTGGATGACCTCGAAGCATGGGAGCCGGCTCCGTCGCGATCGATGATCACTTGAAGCGCGTGTCGCATGGAGTGGACGATCCTGAGGATCGCTAGATCCTGCTCGCCTTGCCCATATTAGTTCCGCACTAAACGCAATGATGCGTTCTCATTTGAGGAAATCAAGCGTCCTGCGTGAACATACATACGAAACTGATGAATGTGAGTATTTATTATGATTAGAACCAGTCGAGCATCGTTGCTCGGAGCGGCGATGACGGCAGTTCTGGCGCTCGGCGCAGGGAGCGGTGCCCAAGCTTCCGAACATGATGATTTCGACCCGCTCGCAATAGTCCAGGATCGAGAACTACTCGCTTCAGAGGACAACGCGTCGGGCCCGCAGAAGCCTGTGCAAGATCAGCTTCGGGGAGAGGAAACGCTTCCAGCCCCTGTTGCAATCTCGCCAATCTCCAAGACGGCAGGAGTGTACGAGGTAGACGCTGAGGCGACGGTGATCACCGAGGCATCGTACGGAATCGTGACGGGTACTGGGCGTGAGAACACGAACGCGAGTTTCGTGGTCTTGAGGAATGCTAGCGCGCCCACCTCGTACGACTTCGAGATCGGTGATCCCGGAACCACGTTGTCTCTTGTCGAGGACGGCAGCGCCATCGTGACCGACGCCAGTGGGCAAGCCGTCAACTACCTCATGGCACCTTGGGCGCGTGATGCCAACGGTGTCGAGCTGGCAACGCACTACACCGTGGCGGACAATATCGTGACGCAACACGTGAACACGACGGGAGCGGTGTTCCCGGTCGTCGCAGACCCAACCACCGGGTGTGGTACCGGATGGTGCTCGGTGTACTTCGACCACGCTGAAACCAATGCCATCGCGGCTGGCGGGCCCACTGGTGCAGGCGCGCTCACCGCCGGTTGCGCGCTTCTGAATCCTGTAGTTGGTGCAGGCTGCGCCATTGTGAGCGGAGCAATCGCCGCGGTAGCACTCGCCGCGAAGACGAACGACAACTGCGTTGGGGGCGTCGGATACGGCTTCCCGGGCACGCCATATGGTGGGTGGAACCCGTTCATCGAGAACAAGGGCTCAAGCCACTGCCCGTAAGGAGAGAACATGAGCGTTCGAATCTACAGAAGTGGGCTGATTGTCCTGGGGGCACTCTGCCTCATGATGACACCATTGGCGATCGTGGGAGCAGTCTCTCCGATCGTCACAGCTGTAGCGTTCATCGCAGTCATCCTATGGATCGTCATCCAAGCTGGATCTCACCAATCCCGGGAAACGAAGTCGAATAGACGCAGCGGATAGCTGAGGGCGCTTTTGAAGCGGCCGTGCGAGCACTCTCGCGCGGCCGCTTGCTGCTCTTGCTCGCGATGCATGTGGTGCCGCTGCTGAACTTCGGTGTGCCGACATGGCTCGCGATCCTGCCGCTGGGAGGGACCCTGATCCTCGCCACCATCGCGATCATCTCAGATAATCGACGCATGTTCCGATTTAGCGTCGCGCCGCTTATCAGATGGATGACCTGAAGCATGGAACCCGGCGTTCGCGACACTCGCCGCAGCGGTGCACCGGCTGTCGCTTGCGATCGACCCACACATCGATCACGTCGCAACATTTGTCCACCGAAACAGCGAACCCGACGCCGAGCTAGTGGCACGACTACTCAGCCGGTGACCGGCACGACTGACGGAACACGATGGAAGGGGCATGAGGCCATGATCGGCATTGGCACCACTGAACAACGAGCAGCACGTCACGCCGCTCGCGCCCGAGAGGCCGCTCTTCGGTCCGCCGCTGTGCGCCTCTTCGGCCGCGGTGCACGGGTGGAGTTCACCCGAGACGAGGACAAGCTCGCCACGGTGACCGTCACCTGGCGTGGCCAGCGACTCGATGACGAACAGCTTCTCGAAATCGCGCTCCACGAGTTCGAGAAACGGCTCCCCGGGTTGTCGTGGATTCACACCATTGACCGCGTCGAACGCCGCGTCCGATTCGTGCGCAGGATGGCACGGGGATGATCGCCGCCGCCGCAGAACTGGGAGAGTAGCCGTATGGCCAAGCGCACCGTGACAACGCTCGTGGACGACCTCGACGGCACAGAACTTGAGCGAGGATCTGGCGAGACGATCCGCTTCGGCATTGACGGCCGACACCATGAAATCGACCTCAGCGACGAGCACGCGGCCGAGCTGCGCGAGACGCTGCGCCGCTACGCCGAAGCCGGACGGCGGGTTGTCCCGCTCGGCTCTCGCCGCCGCCGGTAGCTCACCAAGGAGGACCACATGGTTACGACGTGGGAGAGCGCCCGCGAGCAGTGGCAGAGCCGCCACCCGGAGACGCCCGTGGACGCCTACGCCGCCGCGGTGCAGTCCGCCGGCCACGAGGCGGACGCCGCCACGCAGCACCGTGCGCAGCTCGAAGTGGCTGCCTCGAGCGAGGCCGTCGCAGCCGGTGAGCAGCAATGGAAGACCGATTACGCGGCTGTAGAGCGGGCAGAGAGCGCCGCAGCGTCCGCGTCGGTGTTCCGGCGCGCGGCCGCGCAGAAGGAGGCCGAGGCGGCGCGCAGTGCGTTCGAGGACCGGCACCGGGTGGCGCCGGCACCGCGGCCGTCCGAGGCGCAGCGGCAGGCGTGGGCGCGCGCTGCGGTCGCTGCCGGCGCAGGGGGGAAGCTGGGTGCCGCGCGGGCGGCAGAGCAGCGCGCGATCGCGCACCACAACGAGCTGCGTCGTGACCCGGCCGCGAAGCAGCCGGCTGCACCACGGCCCGGCACGCCTGCACAGGAGAAGGCGAGGGACGTCGCCTTTGGGGCGCGGCAGCGCGGCCCCGAGCGGCAACAGCAGCGGGACGCCCGACTGGCGCGTGAGCGTCAGCAGAGCGTCCCGGACAAGTCGCTTACGGTCGAGCTTAAGCCCGTTGGGGGTGTTTGGGTAAAGGGAGCTCGCGGCACTGCCGCCGCTCAAGTAGACGCGTCCCGTCCTCTGGCGGCGCAGCCAACGTCCTGCGAGAATCACCTCAAACACCGAAACGGAGGTACTGATGATCGGCTCTATCCCGGCGATTGTGCCGTCTATCGTGTTCGTGCTGATTGGTCTGGCATGGCTGGTGCAGGGCTGCGGATGAACCCGCACCCCTTCGCCGCCGAGACACCCGCCCGGACGCGGTATGGGTCCACTGCATTGTTGTCGGGTGGTGCGGTCGTCGTCATGGTGGGGTCGTTCGTTCCGACGCTCGCCATGGCGAGCGTCATCGTGCCGGGTGTGTCGCTAGGTTCGATAGTTCTTGAACGCTTCCAGGTCGGTCCAGCTGGGCCACGTTGTTTCCCAGACGCGATAGATTCGCCCGTCCCTGAACGTTGCGATCAGGATGACCTCGATCCGAGTTTCGGATTCGTCCGGTCGTTTCGTAGTGATCCAAACTCGTGCAGCGACACGATCACCAGCATCCACCCATGCGTCTTCGGCAACTTCGACCGCGTATTGGATTTCGGTGTCGTAGACCTTCTCATGTTCGAGTCGGAACGATTCATATCCCTGCGTGACCCCGTTGGAGAACATCGCGAATTCGGGATCGTAGAACCGTTCGATGGCGCTTGCGTCTTTCTCTACGACCATGACCGCAAAGATGTCCCGCAGCATTCTGATACTCATCATGCAACTCTCGCACGAGTATTGCCCTGCAGTGGAAACGCGCGTGATAATGCCACCACGGCCATGTCTCAGAAATCTGTTGATTGTTGAGACGGGCGTGAGGGTGTATTTGGCCAACTCTGACAGTGTTCGTGAAGTTGTGGATAGGTGGGGGTGGGAGTGCTCGAAGCTCCGTTTTCCTAGCGACCACAAGGAGAACCACATGGTCACCACCACGACGCAGCGCGACGCGGCCGAGCGGCAGGAGCGCGACTACATCGAAGCGATCAGACGAAACCGTCTCGCGTGGATGCGTCTCAGCCTCGCGTTCGCGAGCGCCGCGTTGGTCCTCGCCTGCAGCCTCCTCAGTGGCGTTGACTCAGCACTTGGGCTCGTGCTGGTCAGCGCAGCCCTCGCCGTTGTGCTGACCGGGGCCGCCTCCTACCGATTCGGTGAACCCTACTGGTGGCTGCGCATCGTCTACATCTTCGCCGCCGTACAGGTGGCCGGCACCTGGATCATCCGGCTCGGTTAGCTCCGCAACGCAGACCGCCAGCCACCACGTACAGGCGTCGCCGGTAGAGTGCCAGGACGGGCCGGGGGCCGGTCCACACCGTAGGGGGAACCGTGACGCATCCGAATCCGCAACTCGAAGCGCTCATCAAATCCGTTCGACCAGCACTGAGGGACGCGCAGCCGAACGAGGCGGAGCGGTCGCAGTTCATCTACGACCTGGTGCGCGAGGTCTACGACTACGCGAAGTTCGACGTCTCTGGACCGGGTGCGGACACCGACGAGCGGGCCTATTTGGGTGGCGTCGTGGACGCGGCGCTGCCGCCGCTGTTCTGGGCTCCGAAGGCGTAGTTATCCACAGAGGAAACACCCAGACTGTCATAATCTAGATTATCAGCGCATTAAGATCGTGGGTTGCATTCGATGCATGATCTCGCGACCCGGGGTTGTAGGCGCCGTTTGGCGGGATCACAGAAGCGCTCACGCGTTAGCCAAGGGACCTCAAGCAACTGAATAGGTTCTCCACTCTGGCTTCGAGGGGCGTGCGCGCGGATTTTTCCACTCGGACGTCCCTCGCTTATTCGAGTGCTGGGCGGTCGTGCGCTGCTCCCGCCTCGCCCCGAGCCCGCCTGTTCGGGGTTGCTCATCGATGGCGGCCTCCCGGCGCGAGCGGCGCGTTCAGGTGAGTCATTCGTGGCCCAACCTTCACGCAGATCCTGCGGAACGCTTGCAGCTACCCGATCGCGGGGAAGTTCAAGATGGCGTCTCCAACAGGCGGGAGTAGCACGGACTGCCGCACCATCCAGCCGGGCTCGGCAATCTTGAACACGTTCACGAACGGCCGCGTGCCCAACGGCTACGCCGCCTGCTGATGTGATGCGGGGGCGCCCGAGGCCGGGCGCCGGGCACCCTTGATTGGCTTCCGAGCCGGCTGATCCAATGCCGTCTTCGTGGCAAGCATCGTCAGGAGAACCCACCCGGATTCGAAGAGGATGCGACTCTCGGTGATGGTTTGTGAAATCAGAAAGACCGTGAGCGTGAGCGGTACCGCCGCAACCACTATCGCTCCTACGCCCGAGCGGTCGTACGCGTGCGGGAGCAGTCGTATTGCTCGGTAAAGTGTTCCACCGATGAGCGCGACGAAGACGATCAAGCCGAAGACGCCGAGCTGGAGCCAAACGTCAAGCCAGGCGTTGTGCGCCTGCAGCTGGCGTACCCCATTGCGGACGGCAAGGTCAGAGAAGACTGGCTCCCAGCCGGCCCACGGGCTCGCGAATCCCCACCCCACGACCGGACTTTCTTGCACCAGCTGCCAGACAACCCCCCAGATTTCGGTTCGGCCGGTCAGGTCCGAGCTCTTCCCAAGTACAGCGAGGACTTCCTCGGACCAACGCAACGCACCGAGTGCGACAACCGTCGCGACACCAACGACCACCACAGCAAACCCGTAGCGTAGCCCGCGGGGCCGAATCATCCGCGCCGACACGACTGCAGCAACGACGACTGCAGCCGCGAGCAGACCCAGCAGAACAGTTGTAGAGAAGGTCACCCACAGGGTTGTGAGCGTGACGATTACACCCGCAAGCGGCACGACCTTGCGACGAGCAGCCACGAGCCGAACCAGAAACAGAATGAGCGCTACCGCTGCGACGAACGCCAGCAGATTCGCGTTCCCAACGATCCCCTGAATACGCCCACCGTCAAACAGCAACCCCCGAGACCAGTACGCCAGCACCGGCGGTTTCGCAGTGCCAAAGGCTGTGAAGAAGGGGAGCACTGGTTGTCGAATGAACAACGCAACCACCAGCTCGAACACGAGTGACAACATGATGACCGCGAACGCCGAGCGGCGCACTGCTGCGAAGATTTCATCCCATGACAAACACAACGCCACGATCACTCCCAGTGTGGTGCAGAGCAGCATCCCCAGGAGCGTCACCGCCGTACCTACCCGGTACGCCGACCAGAACAACGACACCACCGCCAAGCCGATATAGGCGAGCAACGCCCAAGGCACCGCTCCGAGCCTCCCCCGCACACCACGACGTGCAGCAACCGCGATCAGGTAAGCCGTCGAAGCGAACGCGACAACCGCATAACCCCAGATCGTGGCGACATTGGTCCAAGTCGTTCCAGCGAACGCGACGAACAAACCCCACGTCGCTGCGGCACGCACATCCTGCATCCAGAACCAGCACTTCTGCCGCACTGAACTCCTCACACAACCTCGCGCGTACGGACATGCGGGCTGAGCCCACAGAGCAGGAATGGCGCGCAGAACCACAGCACGGCCGTGCCAGCCAGGATGGAGAACCCGCGCCCGACCGCACCGCCAAGAATGACGAGGACCTCCATCGGTCCCGCGTTGAACCTACTAATCCGGCCCGCCCAACACTTGAGCACCTGCGACATCGACTCCATGATTTCCTCTGCTGTGATCCGTCATCATCCTGGCTGCCGATACCACCCGGCCCCATATTGGAAGAGTTCACCGGCCGACGCATGCCATCGGAGCAACCCTGGGTCAAGCCCCGTGGAGTGGTGTAGCCGTGTGTCCTTCGATTCGTTGGGTTAGGCGCTGAGGGCGAGTTCTGGTTCGGGCACCTCGGTTCCGGTGTCGGGGACGATGGTGAGGCGGCTCTTGGCGAGGATGTCGAGTCCGAGGTAGCGGCGTCCCTCGGCCCATTCATCGGTCTGTTCGGCAAGGACGGCGCCGACGAGCCGGGTGATCGCGTCGCGATTGGGGAAGATGCCGACGGAGTCGGTGCGGCGACGGATTTCACGATTCAGGCGCTCGTTCGGGTTGTTCGACCAGATCTGCTGCCAGAGCCCCTCGGGGAACCCGGTGAACGCGAGGATGTCGGCGCGGGCAGCGTCGAGGTGTTCGTGAGCTGCGGGCAGTTTCCCGTCGACGTAGTCCAACAGCCGGTCGAACTGGGCGTGGACGGCGTCGGCGTCGGGCTGGTCGTAAACGGAGTGCAGCATAGCCTTGACCGCGGGCCAGAGACTCTTCGGGGTCACCGACATCAGGTTCGCGGCGTAGTGGGTGCGGCAGCGTTGCCAGGCCGCGCCGGGGAAGTTCGCGGCGATCGCCTCGACCAGACCGCGGTGCGCGTCGGAAGTGACCAGACGAACCCCGGTCAGACCGCGGGCGACGAGGTCGGCGAAGAACGTGTTCCACGCCGCCCCGGTCTCCGACGTGGCCACCCGCAGGCCCAGGACCTCGCGGCGCCCATCGGCGTTGACCCCGGTCGCGACGAGAACAACGGCGTTGATGACGCGTCCGCCTTCGCGGACTTTCATGGTGAGAGCGTCGGCGGCGACGAACGTGAATGGGCCGGCATCACCGAGCGGGCGGTGTCGGAATTGGTCAACGTGCTCGTCGAGGTCCGCAGCCATCCGGGACACTTGCGACTTCGACAACGAGTGAATCCCGAGGGTCTTCACGAGTTTGTCCATGCGGCGTGTGGAGACGCCGGCGAGGTAGCAGTCCGCGACGACGGTGATCAGGGCGGTCTCGGCGCGTTTGCGGCGCTCGAGGAGCCACTCCGGGAAGTAGGTGCCAGAGCGCAGCTTCGGGATCGCGACATCGATGGTCCCGGCGCGGGTATCGAGGTCGCGGTGCCGGTAGCCGTTGCGTTGGACGGTGCGACCCGGGGTGGGTTGGCCCCACTCGGCGCCGATCACCGCGTCAGCGTCGGCAGAGAGGAGCGCGTTGATCATGGTTTGCAGCAGCGACCGCATCAGATCGGGAGACGCGTCGGTCAGGGCTTCGCCAAGAAGGTGTGCAGGGTCGACAATATGTGGAGCGGTCATCGTGATGATGCCTTTCGAGTGGAGGTTAGAGACTTCTCGAAGGAGTCACACGGTGACCGCGCTCACGTCCAAGACCGAGCCGGCCACCGCAGGCTACACCACCTTATGGGGCACTACTGGCTAGGCTGTGCTGGTCGGCGCCGAATCCCGGACAGCCCCCGGGCATCAACGATGAAGCTTGGACGAGACATCCCTCGGCGCCGACCTTGTCTCGCGTCAAGTAGTCGGCTCCGCTTTCTCAAGTGACCTGGACTCCGGCATGTCCAGAGCCACCTTCTACCGACGAGCCGACGCCCTCGTATAACCATTGAACCGCCGTCCAGCCAGGTGCTCCAATACCTGACAGTGTGACGGTTGGTCGGAAGGAGCAACACCAGTGGACGATGAGATGGAAGCCCGCTCTCAACGCCGTCGCCATCACCTTCGCCGACCGCTGGCCGGCCGCGGAGACCTACTAAATGAAAACCGCCGGAAACACCGTTACTGAGATAGTCCCGGCTACTGAGCCAGGCCGAGGAAGGCCAGCATCGCTCGTTCGACTTCAACCAGTTGCCCCGCAGTAAGTCGTCCGACACGCTCTTGAACGTTGCTGCGCCGCACCGTGGTGAGCTTGTCGATCATCACGTGGCTGTCCTGACGAAGACCAGACAGCTCAGTACCCGCGATCGAAATGCGCAACAACGGCGCATCGACAGTGGTACTCGTCAGAGGCAGTACCGTCACCGAATCCGTCGCGTCAAAGCGATCGTCTTGAATAATCAGCGCCGGCCGAGGCTTCGACGCGTACACACCCCCCGCGACTGTCCAGAGATCACCGCGATTCACTCGTCATCCCACGGAGCCGAGAGAGCCTCGATGAACGCCTGATCATCGCCACGTCGATCCGCAAGCGCCACCGCAACCGACTGGCGGTGTGCCTCCGCCGCGAACATCTCGGTGCGCACATCAGGCACCCACACCTGGACCGGACGATACCCACGCTCACGCATCCGTTGCCGGTAGTCACTCACGCGATCTCGAACACCCATACACCAATTGTTACATGTAACAGGTGCGAAGTCATCACCCGAACCAAGAAGACCCCGCCATCCGCGCAGAAATTGAGGACATTCAACGTTCAAAAAGGGCTCAAAATCATTGGCCTTAAAGGCGCTTACCTAGAATATCTCTTCTAGCTTAGAAGTCGTTACTGGGACATATCAGACTCCCGGCCCTCCTTCACAAGGACCAAATTCGCCACCAGGGCGTTCTCCCGGACGCGGTACCAAAGATGTCCAAGACCGGTTGGCCGATGCTCCACTTTCACGAAAGCCCCCCAACTCTCCTCCGGTGAACATCGCTAGCTCGTGCTATCTAACATCTACACCTGCCAGGACGAGGACCGCCTCGACACCTTCTCGTGAGTAGTTGTGCAGCCTCGAGCGATTAGCGTGTGTCACATGAATCTTGGCCAAGTAGAGGCTCTCATAGCGGTCGTGGACTATGGTTCCTACGCGGCGGCTGCCGATGTGTTGCGGATTTCTCAACCCTCCATCACTAGGCGTCTACAGGCGTGCGAGGCGGAACTTGGCGTTGCTCTGTTCATGAGGTTAGGCCGCGTTATGCGAGTCACCGAAGCAGGTCGATCTATGCTTGGGCCTGCTCGTCGAATGCTTCGCGAGGCTCATGAGCTCCGTGCTTTAGCCGCCGCACAGCAAAACCTGACAGCGGGCACGCTACGAATCGGCGCATTGCCGTCTCTTGTCGCGACTGAAGCGCCCTGAGTTTGTTGGAGACTCCTGACCTTGGAAACGAGGATGGAGTCATGGTGTCGAATCAGGGATCTGGGAAGCCGACGGCGCGTCGGTATTCACCGGAAGAAAAGGCCGCCGCGGTCCGGATGGTGCGGACGCTGCGGGCAGAGCTGGGGACCGAGCACGGGACGGTGCAGCGCGTCGCGACGCAGCTCGGTTACGGGATCGAGTCGGTGCGGACCTGGGTGAAGCAGGCCGACGTCGACGACGGGCACGTCGCGGGTGTGAGCACGGCGGAGGCGCGTCGGGTGCTGCGGGAGCTTGAGCAGGAGAACCGCGAGTTGCGGCGGGCGAACGAGATTCTGAAGCGGGCAGCGTCTTTCTTCGGGGCGGAGCTCGACCGCCAACACCGGAAGTAGTCGCGTTCATCGACGCGAACAAGAACGACGTCGTCGAAGGTCGCCCGCTCGGAGTCGAGCCCATCTGCGCACTCTTGCAGGTGGCTCCGAGCACGTATTACGCCGCGAAAGACCGCGCTCCGTCGGCGCGATCACTCAGCGATGCTGCCCTCACGCCCGAGCTTGTCACGCTCTGGGAAGACAACTATCGCGTTTATGGTGTCCGCAAGCTCTGGAAGAGCGCCCTCCGCGCGGGGCTCAGTATCGGGCGAGATCAGACGGGCCGGCTGATGCGTGCTGCGGGCATCGAGGGAGCGACGAGGTCGAAGCGAGTGAAGACGACCAGGACCGACCCGGCCTCGGCGAGGTATCCGGATTTGGTGAAACGAGAGTTCACCGCAACAGCCCCGAACCGGCTCTGGGTGACGGATCTGACGTTCGTGCCGACGTGGGCGGGCGTTGCCTACGTCTGTTTCATCATCGACGCGTTCAGCCGGATGGTCGTGGGGTGGCGGTGCGCGTCGCACATGCGTACGGAGATGGTCCTCGATGCGATCGAGATGGCGAGGTGGGGGCGCGGCGCTCACCACGCCGATCTCCGCTGCCACAGCGACGCAGGGTCTCAATTTACGTCGATTCGCTACGGGGAACGTCTCGCCGAGATCGGTGCAACACCATCGATCGGAACCGTCGGCGACAGCTACGACAATGCCCTGGCCGAGACGGTGAACGGCTACTACAAGACGGAACTCGTCCGCGGGCCCGCACGCCCCGGACCCTGGCGAACAGTCGAGGACCTCGAGCTCGCGACGCTCGGATGGGTGCACTGGCACAACACGCAGCGCCTGCACGGCTACCTCGGCGACGTCCCACCCACCGAGTTCGAGCAGGCCTTCTATGCTGGCCAAACCGCCGTCGACCAGCTGGCGGGAATCAAATAGCGCGAGTCTCCATCAGACCCAGGGCGCTTCACGACACATGTCCCCGACCTTGTCGCTCGCTTTCACCAAGCCCACCCAGAGGTCCGTATCGAAGTGATCGGAGCAGATGGATCCCATGAACTACTGGACGCGATCGAACTTGGTCGGGTCGACGTTGGCATCACAGAGACAGTTGAGGCCGGAGCAGGCGTGGACGTCCGGGTACTCGAGGAGCAGCCTTTTACGATGGTCTTCCCGCCCTCGACGGCCGTCTCATTTGAAGCGCCTTCTGTCGAGTCTTCCGCCCAGCTCGGTGTTGTGAGTGCCGAGACCTTGGCTGCTGAGCTGGCTAAACATACACTGGTCACGCTTCCCCGTGGGACGTCAGTGCGATCGCTTACGGATCGTGCGTACCTCAAGCTCGGCGTCCGCCCCCCCGCGCCTCGTGGTGATCACCGAGCGCGAGGCGCTCACCCGTTTCGCAATGGCCGGCGTCGGCGTCACTGTTGTTCCCGAACGTCTCGCCGTTTGGGCCGCTATGCATGGTGCAATTATCCGCGATTTCCCTTTTCCCGTGACCCGCCAGATTGGACTCCTCACCCGCACGGGAGATCCAAGGGCTCCCGCCACTGAGGCTTTCCTGAAGCTCGCCCTGCAGCAGCACTGACTGAAGGTGCGAGTCCTGCGCAACCATGCCGGAAACGTGACACCATCACCTTCGGCGATCCACTGGCGGGTCAGAGCGCACGACGAAGATCTACGCCGACGGTTCCCGCCAGTGGATTGATCTCCAGAAACCTACCGAAGCTACTGCGGCCGAGGCTGAGCGATCGGGACTCTCCGGCTGCTCTGCCTCTGCTGGATGGAACGTGAACTGCAAGCCGGAGATCCGAGACATCGTCAGCTTCGCTTCGTTCGTGATCGACTACCAGACGAGTTCTGCTGGCGCAGCAAAGGTGCGCGACATGCGCGAAAAGCGCTGCGGTAACACCGTCGGCAGTTGCACCGTAACCGGCGAGATCAAGCGCGCCACACAGTCCGGTTCGGCCCCCGCATGGGCCGAGCTCGCTCCGTCAGATCGGCTGTGCCGTGACCGGGCGGGGCGCAAACGGCCTGGGATGCAGCCGCCACTTGAACACCGACGAGCACCAGTCAGTGCAAGCGATTTACACCGCTGCGTTCTCGCAGCACCCGTGCCCTGGCTGCGACGCGGCCGCCGGACAAGCCTGCACGCTTGATGATCCCCGGGCCGTACGCCACTACTGATGCTCATCCGCATCACCATACCGGCAGGCTGTAGCTACGAGCCAAGGCACCAGACGGTCATCTCGGTACCCGAGTGCTAGCGGCGCCTGAGAAACCACCCACTCTGTCCCAGATCTGCTTCGCGGTCGCCGCCGTCGGTGCGGCAACTGCCATGGTGCCTTGGTCCGCGCGTCGGGGGGAGCCCTGACGATCCCATGCGGACAGTCGTTGCTCGTGATCCAGGCCTCAGCCGCGCATCTCGAACGGATTCTCCCGCAACTCACCAACGTTCTCGCCCGGGTCCGGGACGTCACCAATCAGCGCGCATCCAAGTAACGATCTGGAGAGTCGGCCTCTCAGCAGTGGTGACACTAGGGCTGGTTGGGGTCTACCGTCGTCCAGGACGATGAGCGTGGCAGGGTGCCCTGAGGGTGGGAGCAGGATGATGCGTGTGTTGTTTGTGTGTAGTCGGAATCGCTTACGGAGTCCGACAGCTGAAGTGCTCTTCCGGCAGGTGCCCGGGATTGAAGTAGCGTCGGCAGGCCTCAAACGTGATGCTGACGAAGTCCTGACGTCCGAGGACGTTGAGTGGGCTGATCTCATTCTTGTGATGGAGCGCACACATAAGCAGGAACTCACGCGCCGTTTCGGCCCCTCCCTTGCGCACACACGCGTGGCAGTTCTGGGTATCCCAGACCAGTATGACTACATGGCGCCCGAACTTGTCGCGTTGCTGCGCCGGAAGGTGCCGCCCTTCCTCCGCTGATCCATTCGCCGCAGCGACCCCACGTCCGGATCTGAGCCATAGGGACTGCTGTCGGTTTGGTTGACTCCAACGCTGTGAGGATTTCGGTTCTCACGGAAGGATGGTCAACGTGCCGAAAGCATTTCCCAGAGAGTTCCGGAACGATGTCGTCGCGGTCGCGCGTCGGGGCGAAGCCCCGATCAGCCGAATCGCGAAAGACTTCGGTGTGTCCGAGTCGTGCCTGCAACGATGGCTGAAGATCGCGGACGTCGAAGACGGCGTTAAGCCCGGTGTCACGCAGGCTGACGCGGCCGAGCTGCGCGAGGCGCGGAAACGCATCCGGTTGCTCGAGCAGGAGAACGAGATCCTGCGGCGGGCGGCGGCGTATCTGTCGCAGGCTTCACTCCCCAAATGATGTTCCCGCTGGTCCTTGACCTTGCCGCTGATCGGATTCCGATCACGGTGACCTGCCGGGTGCTGGGCTTTCGAAGCAAGCGTTCTTCAAATGGCGCGCGAACCCGGTGTCGCAACGTGACTGGGACAACGCTCACCTCACGAACGCTGCCGTCGATCTGCATCGCGACGATCCAGCGTTCGGGTATCGGTTTATCTCGGACGAGATCGAAGCCGAGCGTGGCCTCGTCGCCTCGGAGCGTCGTGTGTGGCGGCTGTGTTCCGAGCAGCGGCTTTGGTCCGTGTTCTCGAAGAAGCGTGGCCTGAACCGCAAAGCCGGGCCGCCCGTGCATGACGATCTCGTGCTTCGTGAGTTCACCGCGACCCGGCCGGATCAGTTGTGGTTGACGGATATCACCGAGCATTGGACCGATGAAGGCAAGCTGTATCTCTGCGCGATCAAAGACGTTCACTCGAACCGGATCGTGGGCTACTCACTCGACTCACGGATGACCGCGCAGCTCGCTGTCGCGGCGCTGCGCAACGCGGCCGCTCTGCGGGAGCCCGTGGGAACGACGCTGCACTCGGTGTTGACGCCGAAGTAGAACGGACCCTGTAGCGCCAGGTTGGATTGGACCCCCTAGCTCAAGCTAGGAGGATGATTTCAGTGGATACGTGGGCAGAGATTCGGCGGTTGCATCGTTCTGAGAAGGTTCCGATCAAGCAGATCGCGAGGGATCTTGGGATCGGGCGGAACACGGTCCGTCGGGCGTTGCGGGGTGAGGATCCGCCGGATCGGTCGCGGGGTCCGCGGGGTTCGAAGATCGATGTCTTCGTGCCGCAGATCCGTGCGCTGTTGATGGAGTATCCGAAGATGCCGGCGACGGTGATCGCGGAGCGTGTCGGTTGGACGTTCTCGCCGTCGTTGTTTCGGGAGCGGGTGTCTGAGCTGCGGCCGGAGTATCAAGGCATCGATCCCGCGGATCGGCTCTCGTATCAGGCGGGTGAGGTGATCCAGTGTGATCTGTGGTTCCCTGAGGCGCGAGTTCCCGTCGGCGGGGGCCAGGATCGTGTCTTGCCGGTGTTGGTGATGGTGTCCGGCTTCTCCAGGCGGATCGAGGCGATTATGCTGCCGTCTCGGCAGGGCGGTGATCTCACTGCGGGTATGTGGTCGCTGCTGCAGAGGTTCGGCGGGGTGCCGAAATCGTTGCTCTGGGATCGAGAGGCTGCGATCGGCGGGTTGGGCAAGCCCACCGTCCTCGCGGCGACGTTCGTGGGGACGCTGGCGACCAGGCTGCGTTTGGCCCCGCCACGAGACCCGGAGACGAAGGGCATCGTCGAGCGCGCGAACCGCTTTCTGGAGACCTCGTTCCTGCCCGGCCGGATTTTCCAAGACCGAGATGACTTCAACGCCCAGATGACGACCTGGTTGGAGACCAGAGCGAATCAGCGGAAGGTCCGTGCGATCGCTGCCCGTCCCGTCGAGCTCGCTGTCCCTGACCGGGCGGCGATGCTCCCACTTCCGGCGAAGCCCCCTGTCACTGGTCTCACGCATCGGATCAGACTGGCCCGGGATTATTACGTCCGTCTCGATGGGAACGACTATTCCGTCGATCCTCGGTTCATCGGCCGATTCGTCGATGTTCGCGCGACGCTTGATGACGTCACGATCTCCTGCGCCGGACAGGCCGCGGGACGGCATGCCCGGTCGTTGCGCAACGGGATGACGATCACCGATCCCGGGCACGTCACCGCGGCGGCGAAGCTACGCGCCCACTACCAACGGCCCAAGCCCTCCGGGGTTCGTGAGCACCCGGACGGGCATCGGGTCCAACTTCGGGCGCTGTCCGACTACGACGCCTTATTCGGCGTCGATTTCACCACCAAAACCGAATACGAGAAAGAAGCACGATGACCTCCAAGAGCAGCACGATCGACGCTCCTATTCCGAAGACCACCGAGCAGGTTGCATCCAAGATCGCCTATCTCGCCAGAGCTCTCAAGACCCCGACGATCGGGCGGGTCTGGGAAGACCTCGCGGACCGCGCCAGGGTCGAGAACTGGGCGCATGAGGAATATCTCGCAGCCGTCCTTGAACGCCAGCTCGCGGACCGTGAATCCGCCGGGACGACGATGCGGATCCGGACCGCGCACTTCCCCGCAGTCAAGACCCTCGAGGACTTCAATCTCGATCACCTCCCGTCTCTGCGTAAAGACGTCCTCGCGCACCTCGCGACGTCGACGTTCGTCGCGAAAGCAGAGAACGTGATCCTGCTCGGCCCGCCCGGGATCGGGAAGACGCACCTCGCGATCGGGCTCGGCGTCAAAGCCACCCACGCCGGATACTCCGTCCTCTTCGACACCGCGAACAACTGGATCGCGAGACTCGCGGCCGCCCACCACCAGGGGCAGCTCGAGGCCGAGCTGAAGAAGATCCGCCGCTACAAACTCATCATCATCGACGAAATTGGCTACATCCCCTTCGACCAGGACGCCGCGAACCTGTTCTTCCAACTCGTCGCATCTCGCTACGAGCAAGGCTCGATCATGGTCACCTCGAACCTCCCGTTCAGCCGCTGGGGTGAGACGTTCGGCGACGACGTCGTCGCGGCAGCGATGATCGACCGCCTCGTCCACCACTCCGAAGTCCTTACCCTCTCCGGCGACTCCTACCGCACCCACGGCCGCCGCGACCTCATCAAGCAGACAGAGAAGAACTAAGCTCAACCAACGAAGAGGGGTCCACCCCAGACCGGCGCAAAGGGGTCCGTTCTAGCTCGGCGCTAACAGTTGAACCTGAGCGCATACGACAGTGCTGTCAGCACTCCGAACTGTTCGTAGAAAGCAGCACGCTGCGGCCCGGGGGTCGGAGACGAATACCGCACATACTCCTGCAGACCATAGCCGTCTTGTTCGATTGATTGAGGGTGCCGGGGCGTGGCCACGGTTCCGAGTCTCGGACCAAGGAGCGCGAATATCTCCGAGAGCAGGTTGTCCAGGGCGAGTGAACGCGGTTTGTACACCCATGCAGGTTGGTCATCGATGTACAGCAACGCTACTGCGCCGCGTATGTGCATGTCCCCGAGAAGGCGAACGTGAGTAACGCGTTCCGGATCAAGGACGACAGAGTCCGCGATCCTGGACGCAAGGAGTACCGCTGCCTCGAAATAAATCTCCGCGAGAAGGTGAATCCGAGACTGTATGACGGATTGCTCACGCCGTAGTTCGCTCGTGACAAGCGGATTGTCGACGGTTCTCCAGGCGGTTTCAGCGGATTCACATGAATGACCCCGTCTGATCATCGCGGATGTGACTGAAGAGCGCGCAATTCTCGCGACAGAGACGACGAACTGGGAGACGAACGCACTGCGCACCGCAGTGGTATCGGTGTCGCCCATCAATGCAGACAGCCGAGAATCCAGCTGGGAGACTTCCTCCCAGAATGGGAGCGCTGGCCAATTCTCAAGCGCTCCTGTTTGTACTGCTCTTAGATATGCGTCGGGGGTGAGGACGCGGGCCATGCTGGGAGACTGGTCACTCGAACCGGGCAGGAAGGAGGTCTTCAGTCTCTGCCGAAGCACAGAGGCAGACCGTATTCGCGACGCAGGTGTTACCGGCCAGAGTCGACGGCACCCCGGGTGCGTCGATAATCGTGATGAACGACGTCGTGGCTGAACTCTCGAACCCTTCGGCGTAGAGATCGCTCACGAGTACCTCGTCAAGCGATTTGGTTCCCGCCGGTTCGATGACTCGCGACGAGGAATCCTTTGCAAGCTTGAGGGCATCGTTCAGAGCTGAAATCGACATATGTGTTCTCCTATCGAAGGTGGACCGAATATGTCTGCTCGACGCTATCAGGCTCCAGTGAAGGGCACAAGGCGGGCGCTGTCGGCATGTACGCCGAACCGAGAGCAGCGGGGCGATCGGGTATGGCCTGTCTTCTCATTTCAGGTTATCGACGTGTATCGCAACTGGACGAGAAGGTCATTCGGAATCAGGTTGCGCCCGGCGTCTGTATCCGCCGGACCTGAGGAATGGTCGGTCGATGAAGTTGCTCGGGTTGGTTGTAGAACCCGAGCGCTGCCGTCGCCTGACCTGGTCGCCGATCGCGTCGAGATGAAGCCTCAGTTCGCGGGTGAGTCCACGACGGGCGGCGATGGCTGGACGTCGCCCTCAAGAGCGGCCTCGACCTCGGGTGCCTGGGCTTTGCCTGCGGTCGGAGCGATCCGGAACAGCGGGATCGTGACCCCGCAGATCGGGCCGATCAACACCGCGAACAGCACGGTACCGACGCCGACGTTCCCGCCGAGCAGCCAGCCGATACCGAGCACGACCAGTTCGACGCCCGTTCGACCCACCCAGATGGGCCAACCGGTGACGCGGTGGATGCCGGTCATGAGGCCGTCGCGGGGGCCCGGTCCGAAGTTCGCGCCGATATACAGCCCTGAGGCGACGCCGAGCAGGAGCAGCCCGCCGGCGAACAGCAGGATGCGCGCCCACAGGTCGAGATCGGCCGGGATGAACGCGAGTCCGATGTCTGCCGAGGGTCCGACGAGGAGCACGTTCAGGATGGTGCCGACGCCGGGACGCTGCTTGAGCGGGATCCAGGCGAGGAGCACGATCGCGCCGACGACGATCGTGATGAGCCCGAAGGTGATGCCGGTGCGGAGGTTGAGGCCCTGCGTGAGGACGTCCCACGGGGCGACGCCGACGGCCCCGCGCACGATCATCGCGATGGCGATGCCGTAGAGGAAGAGGCCGATCAGGAGTTGCAGTACGCGACGGGTCATAGTGAACAATCCAATTCCATGATTGGCTTTGGCGCCAGAGGCCAATCTGGGTATCGTGGTTCCATGGCTTCGATCTCCCTGAGCGCCAGATCGCTCGCAGCCCTGCTCGGACAATGGAAGAGCGGCGCACCCGCGTACCGCGGTCTCGCCGACCGTATCCGTCTCCTCGTACTGGACGGCCGCATCCCCGTCGGCACGCGCCTGCCCGCCGAGCGCGAACTCGCCGACCGCCTCGACCTCAGCCGCACGACCGTGACCGCCGCATACCGCGAGCTGCGCGATGCCGGCTACCTGCGGAGCATCCGCGGCTCCGGCAGCGTCACGCTGCTGCCATCCGCGCCGACCTCCCTCGCGCCCGTGCCACAGGGCGGCTTCCTTGACTTCAGCAAGGCGGCCGTCCCGCCGTGCCCGGAGATCATCGACGCCGTCGCCACCGCCGCCGCCGAACTCCCGCGATACATGCACGACTTCGACTACGACCTCGTCGGCATGCCGGAGCTCCGCCAGGCGATCGCCGACCGCTACACCGCGCGCGGCCTGCCGACCCACCCCGACGAGATCATGGTGACGGTCGGCGCGCAGCACGCGATCGCGCTCATCGCCCGCACCATGCTCAGCCGGGGGGACCGGGTCCTCGTCGAGATGCCGAGCTACCCCCACGCCTACGAGGCGCTGCGCGCGGCCGGAGCCCGCTTGGGGGCTGCGACGGTCTCCTCCGAGACCGGGTGGGACGTCCGAGAGCTCGAGCAGTGGTTCGAGCGGACGAGCCCGGCGCTCGCGTACCTCATGCCGGACTTCCACAACCCGACCGGGGCGTCGATGCCGCTCGAGACCCGCGCGCGTGTCGCCGCAGCCGCCGAGCGTCACGGGACGGTCCTCGTCATCGACGAGACGACGGCGGAGCTCGACATCGACCGGCCGAGCGGGGACGGGCTCGACGGCACGCCGTTCGCGGCGCTCGACGGTGCGCCGAGCTCGATCATCACCATCGGCTCGGTCGGCAAGACCATCTGGGGCGGACTCCGCATCGGCTGGATCCGGGCAGAGCGCGGCACGATCCGCAAGCTCGTCTCTGCGCGATCGCTCGGCGACCTCGGTACCCCGATCCTCGACCAACTGACGGTGCAGCAGCTCATGCCCGCGATGGACGGCATCGTCGCGCGTCGAGGTGTCGCGCTCGGTGAGACCCGTGACCGTCTCGTCGACCTCCTCGCCGAGCGGCTTCCGGATTGGACGGTGCCGCGCGTGGACGGCGGCATCGCGACCTGGGTCAACCTCGGGGAGGCGGCCTCCTCGCAGCTCTCGCTCGCCGCACGCAGCAACGGGCTCGTGATCGTCGCCGGTCCGCGTTTCGGCATCGACGGGGCGTTCGAGCGCTACCTGCGCATCCCGATCAGCTACCCGTGGGCCGAGACGGAGCGGGCCGTCGAGCTGCTGACCCAGACCTGGAACTCCGCGATGTTCGGGCATGTGCCCGCGCTCGACTACCTCGAGGACGTCGTCTGAGCGACCCTGAACTCGGGTGACGTTCCTCCACAGGCGATCCCGCGGTGGACGTCGCCCGACGACCGTCGGAATCTGCTGCTGAGCAGGCGGTCGGTGACATAATTGCAGCGTCCGCACCTCTCGCACCAACCGAAAGCGGCCCCGTGCATCTGCTCTCCGTCCTCAGCATGAAGAACCGCGCGTTGATCGCGCTCGTCACGATCGTGGTCGCCGTGTTCGGTGCCCTCGCGGTGGGCGGTCTCAAGCAGGAGCTCATCCCCTCGGTGCAGTTCCCACAGCTCGCGATCATCACGAGCTATCCCGGTGCGGCACCCGAGGTCGTCAACGACGACGTCTCGACGCCCATCGAGACGGCGATCCAGGGTGTGCCGGGAATCGAGTCCACCTCGGCGACGTCGAGCACGAACACGAGCCTGATCAGCGCGACCTTCACGTACGGAACCGACCTCGCGACGGCCGAGCAGAAGATCACCCAGGCGATCAACCGCATCAAGTCGACCCTGCCGGACGCCGTCGACCCACAGGTGGTCAGCGGCAGCATCGACGACCTCCCCGTCATCCAGATCGCGGTCTCCGGCGATGCCGACCAGGACAGCCTCGCCGAGGTGCTGTCGAGCTCCGTCGTCCCCGACATCAAGGACGTCGAAGGCGTCCGTGACGCGGCCATCGTCGGCGAGGTCGGCAAGCGCGTGTCCATCACCCCCGACGACACGAAGCTCGCCCTCGCGGGCCAGACGAGTCGTGTCATCGGCACCGCACTGCAGCAGAACGGCGTCCTCCAGCCCGCGGGCGACATCACCGAGGACGACAAGACCTTCTCCGTCCAGACGGGCACGAAGCTCACCTCGGTCGACGACATCGCGGCGCTCCCCATCACCGGTGCGTTCGCGCCGGACGGTTCCGTACTGACCATCGGCGACCTCGCAACCGTCGCACTCGATTCCGACCCGGTCACGTCGATCTCGCGGGTCGACGGCCAACCGGCGCTCACGATCGCCGTCACAAAGCTCCCCGCCGCGAACACGGTCGAGGTGTCGCAGGGCGTTCGCGACATCCTGCCGGAGCTCGAGCGCACGATCGGCTCCGACGCGAAGCTGACGGTCGTGTTCGACCAGGCGCCGTACATCGAGCAGTCGATCGAGTCTCTGACGACCGAGGGACTCCTCGGGCTGGCCTTCGCGGTGCTGATCATCCTGGTGTTCCTGCTCGACGTCCGGGCCACGATCGTCACGGCGATCTCGATCCCCACCTCGGTGCTCATCACCTTCATCGGGCTCCAGGTCGCCGAGTACTCGCTCAACATCCTCACCCTCGGCGCGCTCACGATCGCGATCGGGCGCGTGGTCGACGACTCCATCGTCGTCATCGAGAACATCAAGCGGCACCTGTCCTTCGGCGACAACCGGACGGGCCTGCAACGTGCAGGCTCGATCCTCAGCGCGGTCCAGGAGGTGGCCGGCGCGATCACCGCGTCCACCGTCACGACGGTCGCCGTGTTCCTCCCGATCGCCTTCGTCGGCGACGTCACCGGTGAGCTGTTCCGGCCGTTCGCCCTCACCGTCACGATCGCGCTGCTGGCCTCGCTGCTCGTCGCGCTCACGATCGTCCCGGTCCTCGCCTACTGGTTCCTGCGTGCGCCGAAGGCCCAGCGGCTCGCGGCCGAGGCCGCTGCTGCGTCGAACCCAGCCGACCACGCTGTCGTCGGCGCCACGCGCAGCCGGCGCGAGCGCCGGGTCAGCGTGCAAGACGAAGACGACCTCGAGTCGCCGTCGAGGCTCCAGAAGGGCTACCTGCCGATCATCCACTGGACGCTGAAGCACTCCGTCACCACCCTGCTGCTCGCTGTGCTCGTGCTCGTCGGCACCTTCGCACTCACCCCGTTCATGAAGACCAACTTCCTCGGTGATTCGGGGCAGAACACGCTCACCGTGACCCAGACGTTGCCTGTCGGCACGAGCCTCGACGCCCAGGACGCTGCTGCCAAGCAGGTCGAGACGAAGCTCCGCGACATCGACGGCATCGACACGGTGCAGCTGTCCATCGGGTCGAGCGGCAGCTCTCTGCGCGATGCCTTCTCCGGCGGTGGGTCCGGCTCCATCACGTACTCCATCACCACGGACGAGGACGCCGACCAGACGGCGCTGCAGAAGACGGTCCGCAGCGATCTCGCCGCGCTCGACGGCGTCGGCGAGGTCGAGGTCGCCGCCTCGGCCGGTTTCGGCGGCTCGAGCGACATCGAGATCGACATCACCTCTGCACGCCAGAGCGACCTCGCCGATGCTGCGGATGCCATCCAGAAGGCCGTCACCGGCCTCGACGGCATCGACCAGGTGACGAGCAACCTCAGCGAATCGCGCCCGTTCATCCAGGTGGCGGTCGACCGCGACGCCGCTGCTGCCGCGGGCTTCAGCGAGGTGGCGCTCGGCTCCTACATCTCGCAGCTCATGCAGCCGACGACAGTGGGCACGATCGTCATCGACGACACGACGCTCTCGATCTACGTCGACGCCGAAGACCCGCCGACGACACTCGATGCACTGGCCTCGGCCGAGATCCCGACGGCCGCCGGCCCGCAGCGCCTCGATGCGCTCGCGACGGTGTCGCAGGTCGACGGCCCGGCGACGATCACCACGGTCAAGGGACTCCGTTCCGCGACCGTCAGCGCGACCCCGGGCAGCGACAACCTCGGAACCGCGAGTTCCGAGGTCCAGACCGCGATCGACGACGTGAAGCTCCCGGCGGGCACCACGGCGACCCTCGGCGGCGTCACGGCCTCGCAGAGCGACGCGTTCGGTCAGCTCGGCCTCGCGCTCCTCGCGGCGATCCTCATCGTGTACGTGGTGATGGTCGCGACCTTCCGCTCGCTGCGCCAGCCATTGCTCCTGCTGGTCTCGGTGCCGTTCGCGGCCACCGGAGCGATCGGTCTGCAGATCATCACCGGTGTGCCGCTCGGGGTCCCCTCGCTCATCGGTGTGTTGATGCTGATCGGCATCGTCGTGACGAACGCGATCGTGCTCGTCGACCTCGTCAACCAGTACCGCCGCCGCGGCATGACTGTCATCCAGGCGGTCGAGCACGGTGCTGCGCGCAGACTCCGGCCGATCCTCATGACGGCCCTCGCGACGATCTTCGCCCTCACCCCGATGGCGCTCGGCGTGACCGGTCACGGGGGGTTCATCTCCCAACCGCTCGCCATCGTCGTCATCGGCGGTCTCGTATCGTCGACCGTCCTGACGCTCGTCGTCCTGCCGACGCTGTACAACCTCGTCGAGGGCTTCCGCGAACGTCGTGAGTCGCGCCGAGCAGCCAAGGCGAAGCCGGCGGCACGGCAGGTGGCGGCGATCGAAGGACCGCGGGCGACCACGGTCGTGGCCGAGGAGCCTGCGCTCGTCGGTGCCGCATCGGGTGCTGGTGCCGGGACGACGGCCGGTGTCTTCGGTGCCGCCGGGCTTTCCCAGGCGGACGCCGATGCTGACGTCACAGACAGCGATGCGGACGGCACGGACGGCGATGACGGGGCAGACGACGACGGGGCAGGAGGCAGCCCGATCGTCGGCCCGGATGCGCCGATCGTGGATGGCGGCGGTCTCGTCGCAGAGCCTGATGCGGCGCCTCCGGTTGCCGACGCCGATGCACAGCGTTCTGACGCTGCGGAGGCCGCGCCGTCTGGCGATGCTGCGCCCGACGGCCGCGGAACGATTGGGCTGGACGCGACGCCTGCGGTTGACGCGACGCCTGCGGTTGACGCGGCGCCTGCGGTTGACGCGGCGCCTGCGGTTGACGCGGCGCCTGCGGTTGACGCGGCGCCTGCGGTTGACGCGACGCCTGACGCGGCCGCGGAACCTGACACGGATCCGGCGCACGACGTGCACGGAGCTCACGTCGCGGCCGGGGCCGACCAGCCGCGGACCGAGGCGATCACCTTGCCCGAGGCGCTCTCCGCGGGTGAGTCAGTCGCTGCCGAGCATCACGGCGAGCATGTCGCTGGAGCGACCGATGCCTCTGCGGAGGCCACGGGGGTGCCAGCGGACACCGAATCCGGAGCCGCGTCGGTCATCGATGCCGAGCCGTCCGTCCAGATCCCGACGGCGACCGTGCCGATCGACACCATCAGTGAGCGGGCGGACGCACCGCCGAGCGAGCAGGCGGAGCCGGGCCGCGAACCCGCGGCACCGAGCCACGAGCCGCTGACGGGCAGTGGGTCCGTCGCCGAACCCGCCGGGTCCTCCGCTGCCGTCGATGAGGCCGCTGTCGACGAGCCCGCATCTGCAGGTGAGTCGGCGTCGACCGGTGATGTTGCGTCGGCACCGTCCCCGTCAGATGACTCGACGCGACCCAAGCGTCGTCGCGCGCAATGGCCCTGATCAGTCGCTGAGGTCACTGCACGTGCGCTGGTTCAGCGCAGCGGACCGACCGCTCCCGATGCGGCCTCGACCACAGCGCCCGACTGCACCAGCTCGGCCACGGCCTCGATCTCGGGGGAGAGGAACCGGTCGGGACCTGCGCCGGGGATACGCGAATGGACGAGCCGCTGCACCGCGCCAGTGCCGACGCCGGGCTGCAGTGGCGCACGCAGCTCCAGGCCACGTGCAGCCGTCATGACCTCGATCGCGAGGACGCGCCCGAGGCCGTCGATCGCGCGGCGCAGTTTGCGCGCAGCAGCCCAGCCCATCGAGACGTGATCCTCCTGCATGGCCGACGACGGGATCGAGTCGACGGATGCGGGGTGTGCGAGCCGCTTCAGTTCGCTCACGATCCCGGCCGCCGTGTACTGGGCGATCATCAGCCCCGAGTCCACCCCCACCTCATGAGCGAGGAACGGCGGGAGCCCGTTGTTGCGAGAACGGTCCAGGAAACGGTCGGTGCGCCGTTCGGACATCGATGCGACGTCAGCGACGGCGATGGCGAGGAAGTCCAGCACGTACGCGACCGGAGCGCCGTGGAAGTTGCCGTTCGACTCGACGCGACCGTCCAACGTGAGCACCGGGTTGTCGACCGCGCTTGCGAGCTCACGGTCGGCGACCATCGCCGAGTGGGCGACCGTGTCGCGAGCCGCACCATGCACCTGCGGCGCGCATCGCAGCGAGTACGCGTCCTGCACGCGTGTGCAGTCCGGCCCGCGGTGGCTCGCGACGACCGGTGATCCGGCGAGCATCGTCCGGACGTTCTCCGCGCTGTCGGCCTGGCCCGCCTGCGGCCGCAGGGCCTGCAGGTCGGCGGCGAACACCGCGTCGGTTCCGAGGAGTCCCTCGACGCTCATGCTCGCCGCGACATCGGCGGTGGTCAGGAGCAGGCGAAGATCGTGCAGAGCCAATGCGAGCATCCCCAGCATCCCGTCGGTGCCGTTGATCAGGGCGAGCCCCTCCTTCTCAGCGAGCTGCACCGGGGCGATCCCCGCTGCGGCGAGCGCCTCGGAGGCTGGCCGCAGGACACCGTCGTGGTCCGACACCTCGCCTTCGCCCATGACCGCGAGGGCGCAGTGCGCGAGCGGCGCGAGGTCGCCGGAGCAGCCGAGCGAACCGTACTCGCGGACGATCGGGGTGATGCCGGCGTTCAGCACGTCGGCGTAGGCCTGGACCGTCGACGGTCGGACGCCCGTACGGCCGGTCATCAGGGTCGAGAGTCGCAACGCCATCAGCGCTCGCGCGACCTCCCGCTCGACGGGTGCGCCGCTCCCGGCGGCGTGGGACCGCACGAGGCTCGCCTGCAGCTGTGCTCGTCGATCTGGCGTGATGAAGGTGGTCGCCAACGCACCGAAGCCGGTCGAGACACCGTAGTGGGGTTCCGGGTCGGAGGCGAGCGCCTCGACGATGCGACGGGAGGTGGCCACGGCTTCGAGCGCTGCCGGGTCCAGCACGATCGTCCCATCGTGACGTGCGATGGCGACGACGTCCTCGACGGACAGTGCGCCCGCACCGAGATGCACCACCGGTCGATCAGCCGACGACCCCTCCTGGGGGTGAGACGCTGTGGTGATCGGGCTCCGGTGTTCTGCGTGCGTGTCCATGTTCCGATGGAACACCCGGGCGGTGCGCCGTGGTCGCCGCGTAGAGTTGTCCTTGTCTGGGATGCCAGACGCACCGCCAGCGTGATCGAGGAGCGCCGCCCATGAGTCAAGTCCCAGCCGCAGATGCGACCCTGCGGGTGCTGAGCCACCTCGCGGCCGCCCGCGGGCCGCTCCCGGCCGCGACGATCGCATCGGCGCTCGACCTCCCGCGCTCGACGGTCTACCACTTGCTCGCCGTGCTGCAGGAGCACGGCTTCGTGGTGCACCTCCCCGAAGCCAGGCGCTACGGGCTGGGTGTCGCCGCGTTCGAGCTGTCCGGTGGGTACGCCAGGCAGGAACCGCTCAGCATGCTCGGGCGCCCCCTGCTCGCGGAACTCGTCGACCGGGTGGGGGAGAGCGCGCACCTCGCGGTCCTCCACGGTCGGGACGTGCTGTACATCGTGGAGGAGCGCGCACCGCGACGAGCACACCTCGTCACCGACGTCGGTGTGCGCCTCCCCGCCCATCTGACGGCGAGTGGGTGCGCGATCCTCGCCGCGCTCCCGGCGGGGCAGCTTCGAGCGCTGTTCCCCGACCAGGCGGCGTTTGTCGACCGCACCGGGCGCGGACCGAAGCGGTATCGCGAGCTGCGTCAGGTGCTCGCGCAGGCCGAGCAGGACGGCTACGCCCTGGAGGAGGGTGGTGTCACCCTCGGCCTTGCCAGCGTCGGCGTCGTCGTGCGTGACCACACGGGTTGGCCGGCCGCCGCGATCGCGGTGACCTTCGACGCCGATTCGGACCTCGAGCCGACGTCGCTCGCCCAGGAGATCGGGACGGCTGCGAAGGAGCTGTCACGCCGGATCCGCGGTCGCTGAGCCGGCAGATCCAGGTGCAGAGCCAGCGTCTCAGACCACGGAGCGCAGGATGAGTTCGAGCAGCGCGGTCGCGTAGGCGTCGGCGGCAGTCGCGGCGCTGTATCGACGAGGTTCCCCGCTGAGCTCGACGACGACGGTGTACGCCTCAGCGTCCCCGAGGGACAGGAGGACGTCCAGCTCGTCGTCGAGGGTCTGCTCCGAGCCGGCCGCGGCGGCGCCGTCCGTCGTGGCGGCGGCATCCGGCCCGGCCGGGGCCGCGACGCTGCGCTCCAGCGAACGGAACGCGCCGCGGAGCAGCTCGCGCAGCTGGTGCTCCGACGGTAGCCAGAGCGTCTCCTCCTGATCGACGGAGTCGAGCGCCCACTCGGTGGTGCCGTTGAAGCCGAAGCTCCGGCCGCCCGGGTGCTCGTGGACCTCGACGGTCATCTCGCTCACCGTGAAGACCTCGCCGGCGAGTTCACCGCCGTCGATGGTGAAGCGGTCGCCGGGTTCGGGGGTCCAGCGCAGTCCGGCGGTGCGGAGGGCTCGGGCGAGTTCAGCGGTGATCATCCGACAAGTATCGCGGACAAGCTTGAATGCGCCTGGCAACCCCTCGACCTCCCGGATTCGCTGTGACAGGGTGGAGACCCTGTTCCGAAGGGTCAGCCGATGCCCCAACACGATGCCCGTCAGCCCGTCCGATTCCCCGCACGCGGGCGGGTGACCACCCTGCGGTTCCAGGGCGCCGCCGGGATGCGCGACGCATCGACCGCGATCCGCTTCGTCGACGTGGATCCGGATCGGTTCACCATGACCGTCGACACGCTGATGCTCGGCGACTACATCGTGCACCGGAACGAGGTCGGACAAGGGACGTTCGACGTCGTCGGCGATGCCTACGGCCTCGACGAGCCCGTCGCGACGATCGTGGTGCTGCTCGACGGAGCGGCGAGTCTCACGCACGGACAGCAGCAGCTCGACCTCCTTCCAGGCACTGGGACGCTCACGATCGGCGCCGAGTCGTACCGCACGACGATCGAGGACCACGCGACCTACCTGTACGTCTTCGTGCCGGTCCGTGCGCTCCGTCGGATGGGGATCACTCCAACGACACCGCTCGGACCGCTCGCGCCGTCTCCGCTCCTGCGCGGCAGCGCGGCGTTCCTCGTCGAGGTCATCTCGAGTTTCGAACCCATCGGCGGTGCTGCCCAACTGCGCCTGTGCCGCGTGATCGACACCATGCTCGCGAGCCTGTACCTCGAGAACGACCTGTTCCGCGCAGACGGCGAAGGCGGCCGGGTACCGACGCGACTGCGGATCATCGAGCACATCGCCGCATCCTTCACCGAACGGGAGCTTCGACCGGAGACGCTCGCGCGGCGGTTCAACATGTCGACGCGTTCGTTGCAGCGGGTGTTCGAGGGCTCCGGGACGAGTGCTGCCGGCGAGATCGCGGAACGGCGCTTGGAGCTCGCGCTCGCGCTGCTGTCGGATCCGGACCATCGTGGGCTGTCGATCGCCGAGGTCGCCACCCGCTGCGGCTACCACTCGCAGGCTCACCTGCGCCGCGCTGTCGTCGCAGCCACGGGGCTCAGCCCGAGCCAGGTGCGGGAGCGCGGCGCCGGCGACGCGAGCTGAGACCGACGCCGTCGGAGGGCGCGGACCGACCGGCTGGCCCACTGCGCTTCAGGCGGTTCCCGGGCCGGCACGCCGGGGCTTCGTGAGCCACGGCCGCAGCAAGCGCGTGACGAGCGGCAGCAGCCAGTAGGTCATGATCGGCGTGAGCACCAGTGTCGAGACGAGCACGTGCAGGAAGACGCCGAGCGGCTCCCACCAGGGCACGAAGAATGTCACGATGAAGGTGAACAGGAGGTTGAGCGGGAAGAACCCGAGCCAGATGCTGACCGCCTGCTTCCAGCGCGGCGGCGCGGGCGGGATCGGATCCGGGTCGCCGTCCTCGATCGCCTCGTCGATGCGGAGGATGCCGTCGGGTGCGTCGAACCAGCCTTCGATGCCACTCCGTTTCTCCACCCGCGACTGCTCCATGAACTCCCGCCCACTCGACAACCACCAGGCGCGCTCCTTCGAGCCCTCCCAGTCGGTGAGGGTCTGCTCGTCGGCGAAGCGGTACAGCATGTACCAGACGTCGCTCTCGGCACCGGCGCGAACCCAGCCGGAGCCGAGGAAGCCGGGATAGCGGTTGGCCAGGTTGATGCCCGCCTGGACCCAGATGGTGGCCTCGGAGATCGACGCCGGGTTGACGCGTCGCTCGATCGAGACGGTGATGGGATCGTGTTCCATGCCCCAAGTAGAGCGCACTCGTGTTTCCATCGCGTGTCCCAGGGCGCCCGGAAGCTCCACCCGTAGAGTCGGATCATGGCGACCCCTGACTTCGTACTGGCCCTCCGCGAGAAGATCGGCCACGCGCCGCTGTGGTTGACGGGGGTGACGGCGGTGGTGTTGCGGGCGACTGGAACGCCTGACTCCGAGGTGCTATTGGTGCGCCGGACCGACAACGGGGCATGGACGCCGGTGACGGGGATCATCGATCCGGGCGAGGAACCCGCTGTCGCGGCCGAGCGGGAGGTGCTCGAGGAGGCTGCGGTGGTCGCGGTCGCCGAACGGCTCTCGCAGGTGCAGGTGTTGCCGCAGAACGTCTACGGCAACGGTGACATCACGCAGTACATCGACCTCGTGTTCCGCTGCCGGTACGAGTCGGGCGAGCCGTATCCGGCCGACGGTGAGAACTCGGAGGCGGGCTGGTTCCGTCTCGACGCGCTCCCGCCGGAGGTCTCTCAGAACTTCCGAACTCGGATCGCCCTGGCCGCCTCCGATGCTCCCGAGGCCCACTTCACCCGCTGACCCACCCCGACATCATCTGCAGAATTCAGGGAATCCTGCAGGCCGCGGGCGAAACGCGGCAGACCACTGGCGGGAATCGGACATCTCGCCCCGTCTCAGCTCGGATTCCCTGAATTCTGTGATGTGGATGTTCGGGAGGAGGCAGCGGCGATGGCGTCCGCGGCCCGGACCAGGCCGAGGTGGGAGAGGGCCTGCGGGGTGTTGCCGGCCTGGCGGGCGTTCTGGACGTCGTACTCCTCCGAGAGCAGACCGACATCGTTCCGGAACGACAGCAGCCGGTCCATCAGCTCGCGGGCGTCGTCGAGTCTGCCGGACGCCGCATACTGCTGGACGAGCCAGAACGAGCACGCGAGGAACGGGTGCTCCTCACCCGGGAGCCCGTCGACGCCGCTCTCGGTGCGGTAGCGCAGGAGCAACCCGTCCTGCAGGAGGTCATCCTCGATGGCCGCGACCGTCGCGAGCATCCGCGGGTCGTCCGCCGCGACGTAGCCGATCTGCGCGAGCACGAGCAATGACGCGTCCACCTCGGTCGTCCCCGAGTGCTGCACGTAGCAACCGCGATCGTGGTCGACATTCTCCCGCTCGATCGTCTCGCGCAGCGTCTCTCGCAACGCCTCCCAACGCTCCACCGGACCGTCGAGACCGTGCTCGCGCACCGCCCGGACACCGCGGTCGAGCGCCGCCCAGATCATGGCACGTGAGTGCGTGAAATGCTGCTCGTCGCCGCGAACCTCCCAGATCCCGCGATCGGGCCGGTTCCAGTGCTCCTCGAGCACGCCGAGGAGTGCGCGCTGCAGACTCCACGAGAAGTCGTCCTCGGCGAGCCCGATCCCGCGGGCCTCGTCGAGCGCGATCATCACGGAACCGAAGACGTCGCCCTGGTACTGCGTGTACGCGCCGTTGCCGATGCGCACGGGCGCTGCGCCCCGGTAGCCGGGCAGGCTGTCGAGTTCCTCCTCGACGAGATGGCGTTCGCCCGCGAGGCCGTACATGATCTGCAGGTCGTTGGGATCGCCGGCGATCGCGCGCAACAACCAGCCGCGCCAATCGTGCGCCTCGTCGGTGAAGCCGTGTTGCATCAGTGCTTCGAGCGTCAATGACGCGTCGCGCAGCCAGACGTAGCGGTAGTCCCAGTTGCGCACGCCGCCGAACGACTCCGGCAGACTCGTCGTCGCAGCGGCGACGATGCCGCCGGTGTCCTCGTGGGTGAGCGCACGCAGCACGAGCAGCGACCGGACGACCGCATCCTCGTACTCGACGGGCGGGTCGCAACGCGTCGCCCAGTCCTGCCACCACTGCACCGTGTGGTCGATGCGCGGGCCGACCTCGATGGCCTCAGGGACGTCGCGATGCGACGGGTACCAGGTGAGGGTGAGGTCGACGGTCTCGCCCGCCGACACCTCGACGGTGGCCGAGTGGGCGTGATCGGAGGCCGTGAGGTGCACACCCCGCACGACGACGGCGTCGGGGCCGGCGATGGCGACGATGCCGGTGCCGTCCGCGAGCTGTCGCACCCAGGGGATGGCGTCCGCGTAGCCGAACCGGATACGCAGCTCGACCTCGACGGAGACGGTGCCGCTGAGGCCCTCGATCCGGCGCAGGACGTCTGCGCGCCGGTCGCCGTGCGGCATCACGTCGGTGACGCGGGCCGTGCCGTCAGCCGTCGTCCACGTGGTCTCGAGGACGAAGGTGTCGTCCAGGTAGCGCCTCGTCGCGCTCGCGCGCTCGTCGGTCGGTCGGACGGACCAGGAGCCGTGATCCGGGGTGCCGAGCAGCGCGCCGAACATCGACGGTGAGTCGAAGCGCGGCAGGCACAGCCAGTCGATGCTGCCCTCCATCGACACGAGTGCGGCGGTGTGGCAATCGCCGATCAGGGCGTAGTCCTCGATGGCGCTTGGCTCGGTGGGGCTGGGCATTCCCCCATGCTGTCACGTGGCGCTGCAAACGCTCTGGAACGATGCACCGTGACTTCTCAGGGTGGATCAGGTAATGTAGCGAAGTCGGCTCTAGACACCGCGTTTGTACCGCGGAGGGTTATGTCAGTCTGGTGGGCCGGTTTCGTTGGAGAGAACTCCACGAACACACACACGATGTGAACGGTCCCGGCCATTGTCAGCCCGGGTATGAGCATGCCGCAGCGCAGCCGAGGTCTCGGATGGCGCTGTGTGAGTCATGCAGGTTGTTCATGCGAACGAGTTATAACCCGGAAAGCATTTTTCTATGCCTAAGAACAACAAACCGGCCGGCGGACGTCTGGCCAAGAGCTTCGACCCGAAGTCGAAGTACGGTGAGAACAAGCGGCCGTTCGGCTCGCGCCCCGGCGCGAAGTCCGGCAGCAAGAGCGAAGGCCACCGAGGCTACCGTCCCGACGACGGCGCAGCACCGCAGAAGTCGCGCTGGAACGCCGACGAGCGTGCCGAGCGTGCGGCCCGGTTCGAGTCCGCTGAGCGCGGCGACCGCGGTCCCCGCTCGAATGACCGCAACGAGCGCCCGGCCTACAACCGTGGCGAGCGCAACGACCGTCCCGCCTACAACCGTGGTGGCGACCGCAACGAACGCCCCTCGTACGGCGACCGCAACGACCGTGGCGAGCGTCCCGCGTACAACCGTGGTGGCGACCGCACCGAGCGTCCCGCGTACAACCGCGGTGAGCGTTCCGAGCGTCCGTCGTACGGCGACCGGGGCGACCGCCCCGCGAACACCCGTGGCGGCGACCGTCCCGCATACAACCGCGGTGGCGACCGCACCGAGCGTCCGTCGTACAACCGTGGTGAGCGGACTGAGCGTCCGTCGTACGGTGACCGGAACGAGCGTCCGTCGTACAACAACCGCGGTGGCGACCGCACCGAGCGTCCGTCGTACAACCGTGGCGAGCGGACTGAGCGTCCGTCGTACGGTGACCGGAACGAGCGTCCGTCGTACAACCGTGGCGAGCGGACTGAGCGTCCGTCGTACGGTGACCGGAACGAGCGTCCGTCGTACAACCGTGGCGAGCGGACTGAGCGTCCCTCCTACGGCGACCGTCCGGCACGTCAGAGCGACCCTCGTCAGGCGAACCGTACCGACCGTCCGGCACGCTCCTTCGAGGACCGCCCGAAGCGATCGTTCGAGGACCGCCCCGCGCGTTCCTTCGATGACCGCCCGAAGCGCTCCTTCGACGGCGGCTCCGACGCGAGCCGCGGCAGCGACTTCTACCCGAAGCGCGACACCGGCTCCTACACGCCGCAGGACGACGTGGTGCTCGAGCGCCTCGAGGCCGACGCCATCCAGGCAGGAGACGTCGACGGCATGACCTTCGGCCAGCTCGGCCTCGGTGGCAACATCGTGCGTGCCCTCGAAGAGCTCGGAGCTGCCAGCCCGTTCCCGATCCAGGCGGCGACCATCCCCGACGTCATCGCCGGCAAGGACGTCCTCGGCCGCGGCCGCACCGGCTCCGGCAAGACCATCGCGTTCGGCGCACCGCTCGTCGAGAAGCTCATGGAGAACGGCGGCGGCAAGAACCGCAAGCCGGGCCGCAAGCCCCGTGCGCTGATCCTCGCGCCGACGCGTGAGCTCGCGCTCCAGATCGACCGCACCGTGCAGCCCATCGCGCGCGCCGTCGGCCTCTTCACCACGCAGATCTACGGCGGTGTCCCGCAGGGGCGCCAGGTCGGTGCGCTGCAGCGTGGCGTCGACATCATCGTCGGTACGCCTGGCCGCATCGAGGACCTCATCGAGCAGGGTCGTCTCGACCTGTCGCAGGTCACTGTGACCGTCCTCGACGAGGCAGACCACATGTGCGACCTCGGCTTCCTCGAGCCGGTGCAGCGCATCCTGCGTCGCACCGCGCCCGACGGCCAGAAGCTCCTCTTCTCCGCCACCCTCGACAAGGGTGTTGCAGCCCTCGTCAACGAGTTCCTCCCGAACCCCGCGGTGCACGAGGTCGCAGGCGAGGACCAGGCGTCCTCGACCATCGACCACCGCGTGCTCGTGGTGGAGCACAAGGGCAAGGACCGCCTGATCGAGGAGCTGGTCAACCGCAGCGAGAAGACCCTCGTGTTCGCACGCACCCGCGCGTATGCCGAGCGCCTCGCGGAGCAGCTCGGCATGGCCGGCATCCCGGCCGTGTCACTCCACGGTGACCTGAACCAGAGCCGCCGCACGCGGAACCTGGAGAAGCTCACCTCGGGTCGTGTCAACGTCCTCGTCGCCACCGACGTCGCCGCTCGCGGCATCCACGTCGACGACATCACGCTCGTCGTGCAGGCCGACGCCCCGGACGAGTACAAGACGTACCTGCACCGTGCCGGTCGTACCGGTCGCGCCGGCAAGGTCGGTCGTGTCGTCACGATCATCCCGAAGGCGCGTCGCCGTCGGATGACCGAGCTGCTCGATCGCGCCGAGATCGATGCCGCATTCGATGACGCTGCTCCCGGCGATCAGCTCATCGAGGACATCGCTGCCACCGCGTAGTCACTCCGTTGCACAGGAACGCCCGTCGAGCTCTGGCTCGGCGGGCGTTCCTGCGTCCACCGAGCGGTCGGTTCGTCTGGTCGGGCGGCTCGCTGCACGTGCGGCGGCGGACGCTGCGCATGCAGACGATGTGGGCCGGAGCTACGGGGTGAGCGCTGCGCGCTCGTCATCCCGAGGAGCCAGCACGACAGCGTCGTCGACACCGTCGAAGGTACGGACAGGGCGGGTGGTGTCCCAGCGGGACCATCCGGGGTCCCCGGTCGTCGCGAACGCGACCCAGGCATCGTGCATCGCCGTCGCGAGCGACTGAGGCGCCTCGGTCCCGGCCATCCGGACCGCTTCGGGTGAGGCGAGGTGGTCGAACACGAACCCCAGTTCGAGGGCGTGGGCCGCACCGAGCGCCCCCAGACCGTCCGAACCGACGGGGCTCCGCCACGCGAACTCGTAGGCCCACGTCGCGGCACCGGCGGTGCTGCGGGCGTCTGCCACTCGGTTGAGCGGGACCCGCAGCAGGAGATCGGTCGCGATCGCGCCCAGGATCTCACCGGTCGGTGCCTTCGGCCGGTTCCGGCGGAAGGTCCGCACGGTCGCCGCCGATATCCCGAGCTTCACGCGCGCGCCGAACAGGTGGATCCGTTTGAAGGTCGGGATGAGCCCGGTCGGCACGAACCACAAGCGGTACTCCTCGGTCGTGCTGCCGATGAGGAGCGGGATACCGGACGCCTGCCCGGTGAGGAGCGCGTCGAAGGGACTCTTCGGTACGAGCGGCGCCCCGGTCGCGACGGTGAACCCTGGGCCACCACTGATCGGGTTGCCGCCGGACATGACCCGCTCCTGCGACGCGACGAGTCCCTCGGGTGGGATGCGTTTGAAGCCCGCGCGCGTCGCTGGCACACCGAGATCCTTCGCCATGAGTTTCGAGATGCGACCGGCGCGCTCGCGAGGCTGTGATTCCAGCGGACCGCTCTGGATGATCGCCCGCGCCATGACCGCAGCCGCGTCCGGGTGTGCCAGCAGGGTCGCGACGGCCGCCCCGCCGGCGGATTCGCCGAACACGGTCACATTCCGTGCGTCTCCGCCGAAGTGCCCGATCTCGTCCTGCACCCACGTGAGCGCGGCCAACTGATCGGCGATGCCGAGGTTGAGCGGGGTGTCGGCAAGGACGGAGAAGCCCTCCGAACCGAGCCGGTAGTTGACCGCGACGAGGACGACACCGTCGCGCGCGAAGGCGGTGCCGTCGTAGGCGTCGAGCGCGTTCGACCCGTGCACGAACGAGCCGCCGTGGATCCAGACCATGACGGGGAGCTTTGCCCCCGAGCGGTCGGCCGGCGTCCAGATGTTGACGTTGAGGATCTCGTTGCCGGGGACGGTCACCGTGGTGAGCAGCTCGCCGATGGCTCCGGCGTAGGGGGCCTGCGGCGCTGTCGCTCCGAGGGTGGTCGCGTCCCGCGGTTCCTCCCACGGCTCCACGGGTTGCGGGAGGCGGAATCGATCGTCGCCGAACGGGGCCGCCGCGTACGGGATGCCGAGGAAGCGGGAGACGCCGCCTTCGCTGACACCGGTGACCGGGCCACTGCCCGTGGTGACGGTCACGGGCGTCGGTGCGCCGCCGGGGGTCGCGGCGTCGCTGGTCATGTCCAGTCCGGGTTCGGTGCTCATACTGGGCCGTCCTCTGCAGCTCGGGTGCCACCACTGTATCGACGTCGGCCGATCGAGGGTCCTGAGTCCCGGTGGATTCGTGAGGGGTCCTGTGCATGAGCGAGACTGGGGCGATGCAGATCCGTCCCTTCCACTCGTCCGACACTGAGGCAGTCATCACGTTGTGGCACGAGGTCGGGCTCACCCGACCGTGGAACGATCCGGCGAAGGACATCGAGCGCAAGTCGACCACGCAGCCGGAGCTCTTCCTGGTGGCGGAGCAGGGCGACGACGTCGTCGGGACGGCGATGGTCGGGTACGACGGGCACCGGGGGTGGGCGCACTACCTGGCGGTCTCCTCGTCGCTGCAGGGGACGGGACTCGGCCGAGACCTCATGGCGGAGGCGGAGCGACTGCTCATCGCGCTCGACTGCCCGAAGATCAACCTCATGGTGCGCACCGGCAACGATCGGGTGATCGGGTTCTACGAGGCCCTCGGCTACGCCACCGACGAGGTCGCGCTGCTGAGCAAACGCCTCATCCCCGACGCCTGACCGCCCTTCCGTTCGTTTACCCATCTTTGGGCGAATGGGCGCTGATTCGCCCAAACGTGGGCGGATGAACGTGTCAGAAGAGCGTCGGTTGCGCCTGCAGGGCTGTCGTCGCGAGGTCCGGGGCGAGTCGCTGGAACCGGACACGCGCGCCCTCGTCGTTGCGCATCATGCCGAGCGCCGAGGAACGGAGCCCGCCGGTGGCCGGGTCCTCCGTGCCGCGCTCGAGCCCGTGGGCGCGGATCATCGGCCGGATGCGGTCGGCGAGCCAGCGGCGGTACTCCTTGGGCGCGTAGGCGCCGTCCGCGTACATCGCGATGTACTTCTCGACGAGTTCAGGGTGCTCGCGAGCGAGCCATTGCATGAACCAGGGTTTGACGCCCGCCTTCAGGTACAGGGCCGAGTACAGCACGGTGCTCGCGCCGGATTCGCGGATGCGGGTGAGTGCGAGGTCGAGGTGTTCGACGGTGTCGGTGAGATAGGGGAGGAGCGGCATCATGAACACCCCGACGTCGAAGCCGAGGTCGCTCGCTGCACGGACGGTGGCGAGGCGCGCCGCCGCCGTCGGCGTCCCGGGCTCGACGGACTGCTGCAGCTCGTCGTCGAAGATCGCGATGGACATGGCGAGGTCGACGGGCACCTGCTGGGCCACCTCGGCGAGCAACGGCAGGTCGCGCCGGAGCAGCGTGCCCTTCGTGAGGATCGAGAACGGTGTGCCCGCATCGGCCAGCGCGGTGATGATGCCGGGCATGAGCCGGTACTTGCCCTCCGCCCGCTGATACGGATCGGTGTTGGTCCCGAGGGCGACCGGGTGCTTCCCCCAAGAGGGCTTTGCGAGCTCCTTCGTCAGGACCTCGGCGACGTTGACCTTCACGATGAGCTGCGAGTCGAAGTCCTTCCCGGCGTCGAGGTCCAGATAGGTGTGCGTCGGCCGCGCGAAGCAGTACGTGCAGGCATGGGAGCAGCCCCGATACGGGTTGATCGTCCACCCGAACGGCATGGCGGACTGACCGGGCACACGGTTGAGCGCCGACTTCGCGAGCACCTCGTGGAAGGTGATTCCGGCGAACTCCGGGGTCTGGACACTGCGGACCAGGTTGTTCAGCCGCGCGAGGCCGGGCAGCGCTGACGGCTCTTCGACCCCGAGTTCTTGACCGCTCCACCGCATGCACCCATTAGAACATACGTTCGAACATTTTGCGGGACGACCCGTCGTCGGGTTTCAGCGAGGTGTGCGGGCGAAGACGTAATGGACGACGCCCGATGGAGACGCCGTCGTCTCTATGTCGAAGCGATCCTCGAGTCCCTCCAGACCGTCCCACAGGCGGACGCCGCGACCCAGCAGGATCGGACTGACGACGATGTGCAGGTGGTCGACGAGGTCGGCCGCCAAGAAGTCTCGGACGACCGTCGGGCCTCCGCCGAGCCGGACATCGAGACCGCCGGCTTGCTCGACGGCCAGGTCGAGCGCTTCGCGAGGGCTCAGATCACGGAACAGGAACGTGGTCTCGCCGACGACGAGGTCCGGCCTCGGGTGGTGCGTCAACACCACGACCGGTGAGTGGAACGGTGGCTCCTCGCCCCACCAGCCGCGCCACGTCTCGTCGGTCCATGGGCCGGTCTGC
This sequence comes from Plantibacter sp. RU18, assembly GCF_050613355.1. Classification (NCBI taxonomy): domain Bacteria; kingdom Bacillati; phylum Actinomycetota; class Actinomycetes; order Micrococcales; family Microbacteriaceae; genus Plantibacter; species Plantibacter sp. RU18. The sequence goes on along the minus strand of NZ_CP159618.1, from coordinate 3,982,856 downwards.
GGGCCGAACTTGCCCCGTCCCATGATCTCCGCGCCGATGCCGACCGAGGTCGCCGCGGCGAAGCTGTCGTCGACACCCCTCGTGCCCGTGCCGACCGCCTCGTCGTCGTGACCGCTCATGTTCGCGAAGGCGTGCGTCGGGAAGAACCACTGCATCAGCCGGTGCCCCGCGTGTCCGAACGGCGCATCGACGGTGAGGCCTTCACCGGTGGCGAACCCGTCGAGCGAGACGGCGAAGTTGTGGACTCGGAGCATCGTCATCGCCCCACCATAGTCCCGTTGTGTACGCCGTCAACATGGCGGACCGCGGAACTGTGGGGGTCAGCCGATCGCCGCACCGCCGACCGGGCCGGGGCCGGCGGTGAGCCCCCACCAGACGATGCTGGCGCTCACGAGCCAGAACAGGATCATGAACACCCAGTCGCGGGTGCGGAACGGGATGATCGTCCGCTCGGTGCGTTGCGGATGGGCGCCGAACGCCCGTGAGTCCATGGCGAGGGCGACGCGCTCCGCATGCCGGATCGCCCCCGCGAGCAGCGGGACGACGTAGCCGAGGCTGCGTCTGACCGACGCGACGGGACCGCGTCCCTGGGCCATGCCGCGCACACGGTGCGCCGAGCGGATCACGTCGAGCTCATGGCCGAACCTCGGCACGAACCGATACGCCGCGAGCGCCGTGTAGCCGATCCGATAGGGCACGTGCAGCTGTTGGATCATCGCCCGCACGAGTTCGGGCCCGGTCGAGGTGAGGCCGCCGATGAGGGCGAGCACGAGCAGACTCGCGAGTCGGAGCGCCGTGGCGAAGCCGAGCAGCAAGGCGCCCAGGAAGAAACGGTAGTCGCCGATCTGGAACAGCAGGACCGAGTGGTCGACGCGGCTCGCGTCGCTCCACAGCCCGAAACTGAACGACATGACCGCAACCACGGTCGGGAGGCCGAGGAGGAGCAACAGCGCGATGGGACGCGTCAGCTGCGCGCCGACGAGCACGATCAGGAGGGCGAGCACGATGAACGACAGCGGGATCGCGAGGTCGCGGGTGAAGATGAGGAGCACCATCGCCGGCAGGGGCGCACCGAGCTTCGCGAGCGGATTGAGGCGGTACAGGAAGCGGATGCCCGGGTGCTCGGCGCTCGCCGCATAGGGGTCGATCCTCGCGGCACTCATCGCGAGTCCGTGTCCGTGGACCGGGCAGGCGGGTCATCGAGTGCCGCCACGGACGGCAGGTCGGCGAGGCGCGCGATCGTCCGCCACTCGGGGTGACGCTCGAGTGCCCGCATGGCGCGGGCAAGCGGCGGTTGCCTGAGCCCGGCGCGTTCGATCAGTGCATCGTCGGCGAGGATCGTCGCGGCGGTGTCGTGAGCGAGGAGTCGTCCGGCGGCCATCACGGCGACGTGGCTCGCGTGCTCGGCGACGAGTTGCATGTCGTGCGTGACGACGATCACGGTCGTGCCCTGGGCGTTCAGCGCCGAGAGGAGGTCGAGGAGCTCGTTCGCTCGCTCGCGGTCCTGACCGAAGGTCGGTTCGTCGAGGACGATGACGGGCGCCCCGGCGATGAGGGCGGTGCCGACCGACAGGCGGCGTTTCTGTCCGCCGGACAGCAGGAACGGGTGCACCTCGCGCATCGACCCGAGGCCGAACCGGTCGAGCATGTGCGAAACGCGACGCTCGGTCTCCGCGTCGTCCGCGCCACGGATCCGCAGCCCGTGGGCCAGCTCATCGTGGACGGTGTGGGTGATGAACTGGTGCTCGGGGTTCTGGAAGACGAAGCCGATGGTCGCCGCGAGCGTCCGTACGTCGCTGCGGCCGGGGTCGACTCCACCGATGTCGACGCGGCCGCGCGGTGGTGGGACGACGCCCGCGATGGCCTGCACGAGCGTCGTCTTCCCCGCGCCGTTGGTACCGACGACGGCGAGGAAGTCGCCGCGACCGATCTCGAGACTCACCTCGTGCAGGATGGTCGACCGTTGCTTGCCCCTCCCGCGTGCGACGCTCAGCCGGTCCACGGTCACGGCGACGGTGCGTGCCATGGCATCCGGCGGGTGGACGGCGGGTCGCTCGGGCAGCTCGAGCGGGTCGAGTGCCGTCGCGAGCTCCGCCGGTGTCAGGGGGATGATCGGCAGGGCGATGCCGGCGTCGCGGAGCCGCAGTGCCGCGAGCGTCGCGACCGGCAGCCAGACGCCCATCGCGATGAGTTCCTCGAGGTGCCCGAGGAGGATCTCGCGGGTCGGCCCGTCGAAGGCGAGTCGACCGTGTCCGTCGATGACGACGACGCGGTCGACGAGGTCGATGGCGGCGTCGAGGTTGTGCTCGACGAGGAGCACGGCGTGCGTGCCAGATCCGACGAGGTCGCGCAGTGCGCTGTAGACCTCCTCGATCCCCGCGGGGTCGAGGTTCGCCGTCGGTTCGTCGAGGACGAGGAGTTCACTGCCCATCGCGAGCGCGCAGGCGATGGCCAGCCGCTGACGACCACCGCCGGAGAGCCGGTCCGGGTTCTCGGCGCGACGGCCCCACAGCCCCACCTGCCGAAGTGCCCGCTCGGCGCGTTCGAGAACTTCTCCGGGCGCCAGCAGCAGGTTCTCGGGTCCGAAGCAGACCTCGTCCAGCACGGACCCCGTGACGATCTGTGCATCCGGATCCTGGAAGACCATCGAGACGTGGGCGCTCAGCGCTGCCACGGTCGACGTGCTCGTGTCCAGCCCGGCGGTGACGACCGATCCTTCCAGACGCGCCGGGACGGCTTGGGGAACGAGGCCGTTGATCGCGAGTGCGAGCGTCGACTTGCCCGAACCGCTCGGTCCGAGCAGCAGGACGACCTCACCTCGTCCGACGTCGAAGGAGACGCCGTCCGGGGTCCACTCGGTGCGTTCGTCGTGCTGGATGCGTACCTGGTCGACGATCGTGGCGGCCGTCGAGGCCGGCGTGCCCGGTGCGCCCGTCGGGCACGATGCGTCGTCGATCACAGGTATCCGGCGATCAGGCGTTCGAGTCGGCCCGGGTGCTTCTGCGATCGACCGGCAGTGAGATGGAGCGCCCGACGCCGGCTCGCGCGAGCGCCGCAGCGACACCGCGTCCGATCGCAGTGAACGCGACGGGGCTGAGGACGAACAGGGCGATGTACACGATCTGCGCGAGCGGTGCGAAATGTTCGAGCCCCAGGGCGACGAGCACGGATGCGCCGAAGAGCACACCGGCGACCCCCGCTGCAAGGAAGAACACCCACGACTTCCACACGCGATACCGCGACAGCGCGAACGGGAGTTCCTGCAGGAGCCCGATCGCGAGGCCGGTGCCGAAGTACCGGAAGAACCACTGCGGGCTGAACGCCGCTGAGACGAGACCAGCGGTCAGTCCGGTCATGAGCGCTGTCCCACCGCGGCGGAGCAGTGCCTGGGCGACGACACCCGGCAGGAAGTACACACCGATGATGAGGCCGTAGAGCACGGGAGCGGTCGCGGAGATGGTCCCGCCGATGTAGCCGGAGACGACGAAGACGAGGCCGCCGCCGACGCCGATCGCGGCGCAGGTCAGCAGCAGTCGCGTACTCAGACGTTGCATGGGCCCACCTTCACGAGCAGCCGGTTTCCTGAGGACAGCCTATCCTCTCCACCTGAGGCGATGGCGCCGACGGTTGTGGGGCTGACAGCCGGTCGGACGACGCCTCGGAGCCGCTCAGAACGTCCGGCGCCGCGGCGTGAGGCGGACGTTCGGCAGCGGCGGTGCGGGGATCCGATCGGTGCCGTGCCCGGCGACCGAACCGAAGCGCGGCGCGCCCGCCTCCCAGTCCGCTCGCGCCTCGACGATGTCCTCGTGACTCCGGCCGACGAAGTTCCACCACATGACGAGCTCCTCGGGGAACGGCGTTCCACCGAGGAGGACGAGACGGGCACCCGCACTGCTGCGGAACGTCAACGCCGATCGGCCCGTCGAGAGGTACAGCAGCGGACCTGAGGCGAGGGCGACGCCGTCGACCTCGACCTCGCCGGCGATCACGAGGACGCCGTGCTCGAAGGAGGGGTCGACCGGTAGCGCGAGATCCGTCCCGGCGTCGATCACGAGGTCGGCGCCGAGGAGCGGTGAGTGCACCGTCGCCGTCGACACCGCGTCACCCAGGCTGCCGACGAGGACGGTCGCACGGAGCCCCGGCGCGGTATGGACCGGCAGGGTCGTGTGCTGCTCGAACGCCGCAGGGGTCGACATCGCCGACCCTGGCAGCGCCACCCAGAGCTGGAGACCGTGCATCGACGACGCCTCGTCGCCGAGTGAGAACTCGGAGTGCGAGACCCCGCGACCGCTCGTCATGATGTTGAGCTCGCCCGGCCTGACGACGACGTCGCTCCCGACACTGTCGCGATGCCGGATGTCGCCGTCGAGCGGCCAGGTCACGGTCTGCAGACCGGTATGCGGATGCGGCAGCACCCGCATCATCGCGTGCTCCTCGTCGAATCGGTCGAGGAAGCACCAGGCGCCGATCATCGGTAGTTCGCGCTGGGGGAGGGTGCGATGGACGCTCAGCCCGCGGACACCGCCGAGCGGCACCTCGCGTGCCTGCAGCAGGACCGTCCCGGAAGCGTCCGGCGCGTGGCACAGGCTGGGTGGGGCGTCGGCGTCGAGCCTCGTCATGAGCGCCTCCTTATCACGGCCAACGGTACTCCCGCCTGCCCTGCCGCGTCGGACAGGTGCCGTGGTTGACTGGTGGAGCTCAGCGGTCGATCGACGCCGCACCACCTGCAGATTGGGAATCCGATGGGTCTGTTCGACCGACACGACGACACCGCCCCCGAGCCGCTCGCCCGCGGCCTCTGGCACGACCGCATCGGCACGCTCGCGACCCGGAGCGTCCAGACGCTCGCGATCGTCGCGGTCGCGGCGCTGATCGTCTTCGCGATGACGCAGCTCTCGCTCGTGATGATCCCGGTGGTCATCGCCCTCATCCTCGCCTCCGCGATCCACCCGCTCACGCGCTGGATGCGTTCGAAGGGCCTCCCCTCGATCATCGCCACCTGGATCGCCCTCATCGCCATCATCGCCATCCTCGGCGGCATCGGCTGGCTCATCGTCTGGGCCGTGCGCAGCCAGTGGGACGACCTGGTCGACTCGGCGTCGCGGGGGTTCCAGCAGCTGCAGGACTGGGTGGCCACCCTGCCGTTCGACATCGACCACAAGCAGATCGAGGACGCCAAGCAGACGGCCGTCGACTTCCTCACGTCCAGCCAGTTCGGCAGCGGGGCGCTCGCCGGGGTCTCTGCCACCGCGAGCTTCGTCACCGGGCTGTTCCTCATGGTCGTCGTCCTGTTCTTCTTCCTCAAGGACGGCTCGCGCATCTGGGAGTTCCTGCTGCGTCCGTTCGCCGGCGCCGCATACGATCGGGCGAAGCGCGTCGGTGCGAAGACGGTCGACACGCTCGGCGGGTACGTTCGAGGCACGGCGACGGTCGCCGCGGTGGACGCGGTCGGCATCGGCGTCGCGCTCGCGATCATCGGTGTTCCGCTCGCACTCCCGCTCGGCGTCATCGTCTTCCTCACCGCCTTCATCCCGCTCGTGGGAGCGACTGCCGCGGGCATCCTCGCAGCCCTCGTGGCTCTCGTGGCCAACGGCCCGGTCGCCGCGCTCATCGTGATCATCGTCGTGATCGCGGTCAACCAGCTCGAGGGCAACTTCCTCCAGCCGGTCGTCATGGCGCGATCGCTCAAGCTGCACGCACTCGTCGTCCTGCTGGCCCTGACGGCGGGCACGATCCTCGGCGGCATCGTCGGCGCGGTCCTCGCGGTTCCGATCGCCGCAGTCGCCTGGGGCATCATCAGCGTCTGGAACGGACCGGACCAGCCGGCGGAACCGATGCGTCAGAAACGGCCGGAGACCGTCTGAGCGCGTCCCACGGACCCGACGCCTTGGAAAGGACCCGAGGCCGTCTGAGCGCGCCGACCGGTCGGTCGCTCGGCGCACCGGTACGCGCCGATAACATGTGAGCGTGGACACCCACGACCTGCTCGGCCTCGTCTTCGAGGTCTTCACCTGGATCGGCTTCGGATTCTCCGTCGTCGTGCTGCTCGTCATGCTCATCGCGCGGGCTGCCGACGGCAGCTGGGTCGAAACGCACGGGGTGATCGTCGACGGCCCGGACGGCCTGACCGACCGTGAGGTCCGGTGGATGACGGAGTCGGCGGAGTTGTTCTCCCGGCCGGTCGACGACGCCGAGTTCGCCGCACTGCGGAACCCGGACGAACCGATCGTCTTCTACTCCCGCCGGGAACCGTCACGGGCGCGTTTCCGCCGAACCGCCGATCACACGCGGGCGCTGCGGCTCCTGTTCGGCGTGACGTTCGGTATCGGCGTCCTGTGCTCCGTCGCCTCGATCGTGCTGCTGTTCATCCCGAACCCCGTTCCCTGAGGACGTCGTTCCCTGCGCCTGTCGAAGGGCCGTGACCGCTCCGGTAGTCTGTGGTGGCGAGTGTCGGCACCCGGTCGGCTCGCTCTCCCGGAGGCGCGGCATGACGGAACGGTGGGCACGCGTCGTCCGCGGTACCGCCGCCGCTCTGTTCGCCACCTTCGCCGCAGCGCTCTCGCACACGATCGGTGGAGCAGCAGCCCCCTCGATGTTCGTGCTCCTCGTGGGTGGCACGTTCGCCGTGCTCGTCTGCGTCCTGCTCGCCGGCCGCCGGGTCACCGCCCTCGGAGTGATCGCGTCGGTGCTCGTGAGCCAGCTCGGCTACCACGCGCTCTTCACGCTGGCTCCCAGCACGATGACGGCTTCCGTCGCTTCGCGCGGCAGCGCCGCGACGGGCAGCTGGCACCACCACGACACGGTCGAACTCGCTTCGGGTGGCGCGACGACCGCCGTGCACGCCCACGGTGACACCGCCATGTGGGCCGCGCACCTCGTCGCCGCGTTCGCCACGATCGCCGCGATCCTCTTCGCCGAACGCGCCACCCGGGCCGCCATCGCGGCGCTCACCGTCCGGATCCTCGCTCGTCGTGCCGCTGTCCGGCACCTCGTTCCGTCTCCTCGTCGTGTCCAGTGGGTGCGCGTCAACCACCGTCCGCGGAATCTCGGGGTCATCCTCCTCCACCTGCGCCACCGCGGGCCGCCGGTGTTCGCCGCCGCCTGACCGACGCGTCGCCCTCCGACCTGGATGGGTGCAGCGCGTGGTCTGCCCGGCCGTCGCAGCAGCACCCATCGGCGCAGCCAACAGGCGTCGCCTCATCCGTCTCCGCGCGCACAGCGTCGCGGAGCAGTCGACAGGACACCCCATGAACGCAACCACCACCCGCCCCGCCTTCCGCAAGCCGGCCCTGCTCGGCGCCGTCGCCATCGGCGCAGGCGCGCTGCTCGCCATCGGTGCGCCGCTCGCCGCGAGCGCCCACGTGAGCGTCACTCCCACCTCGACCGCCGCCGGTTCCTACACGGTGCTGAGCTTCGCGGTCGGTCACGGCTGCGACGGCTCGCCCACCACGAGCCTCTCATTCGAGATCCCCGAGTCGATCAATGCGGTCACGCCGACGATCAACCCGAACTGGGACGTCACGAAGACCATGACCCCGCTCGCCGACCCGATCACCGACAGTCACGGCGAGCAGCTCGCCGAACGCGTCGGCAGCGTCGTATACACGGCGAAGACCCCGCTCGCGGACGGGTACCGCGACACGGTCTCGTTCCAGGTCCAGCTGCCGGCGGACGCAGCGGGTGAGACCCTCGTCTTCCCCGTCACGCAGACCTGCGAGGTCGGCCAGACGGACTGGACCGATGTCGCGAAGGATGGTCAGACCGAGGACGACCTCGAGGCCCCGGCTCCGGTCGTCGTCGTGACGGCTGCCGAGGCGGGCGACCACCACGGCGCGGCTGCGACCGACGAGGACGCGGATCACACCGAGGCGGCTGCGAGCTCGGCCGGCACCACCGACGTCCTCGGACGCGTGCTCGGCATCGCCGGTCTCGTCGTGGGTGCTGCAGGGATCGTGATCGCCGCTTCCGCCCGGCGTGCGGCAGCCGACGCGAAGCGCCAGGCCTGATGACGACCGCTCGTCGTCGCTTCGTCGGCACTGCCGCGACCGCGTTCCTCGCGGTCGCGGCGGTGCTCACCCTCGCGACCCCTGCCTCCGCGCACAACTCGATCGTGTCGACGACGCCCGCCGAGGGCTCGACCATCACGGAACAGCCCGAGCAGCTCGTCATCACGACGAACGACAATCTGCTCGACCTCGGCGAGGCCGGCCAGTCCAATCAGATCCAGGTCACCGGCCCGGGCGACGAGCAGCTCTACTACGGCACGGCGTGCGCGGCGGTCAACGGCCCGGCACTCGTCATGCCTCTGCAGCTCGGCGAGGCCGGCGAGTACACCGTCGTGTGGCAGCTCGTCTCAACCGACGGGCACCCGTTGTCCGGCACGTACACCTTCGACTGGGCTCCTGCCGAAGGCCAGGAGCTGGCGGCGGGGAGCACTGCACCGATCTGCGGGACCGGTGGCGCCTCCACGGTCGAGCCGTCGTCCGGGGCCGCGAACGACGACGCCGACGCGGCGCCGACGTCCGGCGGTGTGAGTGGCGACGTGTGGTGGGTGGTCGGCGCGATCGTCGTCGTCATCCTCGCGGGCGCCGGCGTGCTCATCGTCACCCGTCGGAAGCCCGAGCAGCAGGACGAGGACCAGACTCCCTGAGTCGGTCCGGTCCCGGGTGTCGAAGGGCACCTCGACAGGCTCGGTGACCGGGTTCGGCTCAGGGAGCCGCACCACCGCAACGCAGCAGCCCCGCCATCCTCGAGAGGATGGCGGGGCCGCTGCTGTTTCAGGTGTTGCTGGTGCGGGCGAACCCGCGTCCGGCTACTTTGCCGGCGGCATCAGCACCGTGTCGATGAGGTACACGGTCGCGTTGGCGGTCTTGACGCCACCGCAGATGACCTTCGCACCGTTGACGGTGATGTTGTCTCCCGAGCCCTCGACCTTGACGGTCGAGCCCTCGACGGTGGTCTGCTCACCATCGATGTCCGACGGCGCGATCTGGCCGGGGATCACGTGGTACGTGAGGACCGAGGTCAGCGTCGCAGCGCCTTCAGGCGTCTTGAGGAGGTCGATCGTCGCAGCGTCGATCTTCTTGAAGGCGTCGTCGACCGGAGCGAAGACGGTGAACTCGGAACCGTTCAGCGTGTCGACGAGGTTGACGTCGGGGTTCAGCTGGCCGGAGACCGCAGCGGTGAGCGTGGTGAGGAGCGGGTTGTTCGAGGCGGCGACGGCGACCGGGTCGGCCGACATGCCGGCGACGGAGCCTGCACCATCCGGGACAGCATCGGCGTAGGCGGCGCAGCCCGAGCCGACGAGGTCCGCTGCCGGGTCAGCAGCCATGCTGGACTCGGAGGGGGTTGAGCTCGGCTCCATGGAGGAACCGCTGTCCGAGGTGCCGCTCGAACATGCTGCGAGACCGAAGGTCGCGACGGCGGCGAGTGCGAGGGCTGCCATGTGGTGGCGCTTGATGGTACGCATGTGATTCTCCTTAGATGAGGTTTGGACCGGTGTTCGAGTGCCTCTCAGAACCGGCCCTCGATGACACTTCGGAGCCCCCACATCAGTGGTTTGGAAAAAGCTTCGATTCCGTGTCGCGTCGCTCGGTGCTTTAAGAGGGATGAGATTCCTCGAGCGTGGTGGTGTGGACGACGGCGACGCGGTGTCGGCTGCGACGGCTACGATTCATGGATGAGCTGGAGCACCGAACCCGACTGGATCCCGGACGACTCGGATGCCCCGGACGACCTGTACTTCCCCGACGGAGCGGGTGCGCCGCCCCCGGACGACGCAGCATACGGCGGCGGCGGGATCGCGTGGGGGAGTCGCGCAGCCGCACCCCCGGTCGCGCCTCGCAGCGCGGCGCCGGCTCAGGTGCGCGCCGCTGGCCAGAAGTTCACGACTGCGCAGGAAGCCCTGCACACGGTCTTCGGGTACGACCACTTCCGGGGCGAGCAGCAGCAGATCATCGAGCAGCTCGCCGGTGGTGGCGACGCCGTCGTCCTCATGCCGACCGGTGGCGGCAAGAGCCTCTGCTACCAGATCCCGGCGCTGCTCCGCCCGGGTACCGGTGTCGTCGTCTCGCCCCTCATCGCCCTCATGCAGGATCAGGTCGATGCGCTCCTCGCCGTCGGCGTGCGGGCCGCCTTCCTCAACTCCACCCAGGACGCCGCCGAGCGTGCCCGCGTCGAGGACGCCTACCTCGCGGGCGAGCTCGACCTCCTCTACGTCGCACCGGAGCGCCTGAGCTCCGAAGCGACCCGTCGGTTCCTCGCTCAAGGGACGATCGCCCTGTTCGCGATCGACGAAGCGCACTGCGTGTCCCAGTGGGGACACGACTTCCGCCCCGACTACCTGATGCTCGGCGAGCTGGCAGAACGCTGGCCCGACGTCCCTCGCATCGCGCTCACCGCCACCGCGACCGACGCGACGCACAAGGAGATCACCGAGCGGCTGCACCTCGGCGAGGCCAAGCACTTCGTCTCGAGCTTCGATCGCCCCAACATCCAGTACCGGATCGTCGGCAAGAACGAGGTCCGCAAGCAGCTCGTCGCCTTCGTGAAGGAGCAGCCGGCGGGCACTGCAGGCATCGTCTACTGCCTCAGCCGGAAGACGGTCGAGCAGACGGCGCAGCTGCTGCGCGACAACGGCATCGACGCGGTCGCCTATCACGCCGGCCTCGACGCCTCGGTGCGTGCGGCGGCGCAGTCGCGCTTCCTCCGCGAGGACGGTGTCGTCGTCGTGGCGACGATCGCCTTCGGCATGGGCATCGACAAACCCGACGTCCGCTTCGTGGCGCACGTCGACCTCCCGAAGAGTGTCGAGGGCTACTACCAGGAGACGGGCCGAGCCGGCCGCGACGGCGAGCCCTCCATCGCCTGGCTCGCGTACGGCCTCCAGGACGTCGTGCAGCAGCGGCGCATGATCTCGGAATCCCCCGGGGACATCGCGCACCAGAGGAACCTCAGCTCGCACCTCGACGCCATGCTCGCGCTCTGCGAGACGGTCGACTGCCGCCGCATGAACCTGTTGCGCTACTTCGGTCAGCCTTCGACGCCCTGCGGCAACTGCGACACCTGCCTGGAGCCGCCCGTCACCTGGGACGGTACCGTCCCGGCGCAGAAGCTCCTCTCGACGATCGTCCGGCTCAAGCGGGAACGCAACCAGTCGTTCGGAGCCGGTCAGATCATCGACATCCTCCGCGGCAAGCGCACCGACCGAGTCGCGCAGCAGCGACACGACGAACTCGCGACCTTCGGTATCGGCGAAGACCTCAGCGATCAGGAGTGGCGCGGCGTCGTGCGGCAGCTGCTCGCCCGAGACCTCCTCGCCACCGTCGGCGAGTACGGCACGCTCGGCCTGACCGAAGCAAGTGCCGAGGTGCTCGCCGGTGGACGCCCTGTCGCGATGAGGCGTGAGCCGGAACGCACCGCCCGTTCGTCCTCGCGTTCATCGTCCCGATCGTCGACCGCGAATGCCGAACTCGAGCCGGCTGCAGCGGAACTGTTCCAGGTGCTGCGCACCTGGCGTGCCGGCGTCGCCAAGGAGCAGGGCGTGCCCGCGTACATCGTCTTCGGTGATGCGACACTGCGTGAGGTCGCGACGACGAAGCCCACCTCGCTCGCGGAGCTCGACGGCATCAGCGGCATCGGCGCGAAGAAGCTCGACGCCTACGGTCTGGCGCTCGTCGAGGTCGTCACGGCCAACGCCTGACGGTTGTCGCTGAGAGCCTGCTGCGACAGCTGTGGGGGAGGACCAAGTCGATCGGCGACGAGCACGCGACGGTTGTGCGCATCCCACAGGTGCTTTCCGTCATCGTTATGACAGTCCTACCATTGTGGGAGATTTCATGGGCGAAAGGCAGGGCACAAGGATGGTCGATACGGCGATCAGGACGAGCAGCGCGGGCACGAAGGCTTCGACGGTCGAGGTGGCGCCGTCCGACGCCCGGATCGACGTCCAGGCGCTCGCGCACCAGCTGCTCGGAACGTGGCCGGAGGCCCGTCTCGCATCCCGCGCGCTCGCGGCGAAAGCGGAGATGCAGCGCATCGAGGGTCAGTCGATGGACGACCACCGCGATCGCGTCTTCCACCAGCTGAAGCTGCTCGTCGAGAACGGTCAGGTCCTGAAGGCGTTCCCCAAGCGGCTCGGTGGCGGCGACGACCACGGCGGCAACATCGCCGGCTTCGAGGAGCTCGTGCTCGCCGACCCGTCGCTGCAGATCAAGTCCGGTGTGCAGTGGGGCCTGTTCGGTGCGGCGATCCTCCACCTCGGCACTGCTCCGCACCACGATGCGTTCCTCCCCGGCGCGATGAACCTCGACATCCCGGGTGCCTTCGCGATGACCGAGTCGGGTCACGGGTCCGACGTCGCCTCCATCGCGACGACGGCGACCTACGACACCGAGACGCAGGAGTTCGTCATCGACACCCCGTTCCGTGCGGCGTGGAAGGACTACCTCGGCAACGCGGCGGTGCACGGCAAGGCGGCCACGTTGTTCGCGCAGCTCATCACGAACGGCGTGAACCATGGCGTCCACTGCTTCTACGTGCCGATCCGCGACGACGAGGGAGCGTTCCTCCCCGGCATCGGTGGCGAGGACGACGGCCTGAAGGGCGGTCTCAACGGGATCGACAACGGTCGTCTGCACTTCACGGACGTCCGTATCCCGCGCACCAACCTGTTGAACCGCTACGGCGACGTCGCCGAGGACGGCACCTACTCCTCGCCGATCGCGAGCCCTGGGCGTCGCTTCTTCACGATGCTCGGCACGCTGGTGCAGGGACGCGTCTCGCTCGACGGTGCTGCAACCTCCGCGTCCGCCCTGGCGTTGCAGATCGCGATCACCTACGGCAGTCAGCGCCGCCAGTTCAACGCGGCGAGCGACACCGAGGAAGAGGTCATCCTCGACTACCAGCGGCACCAGCGCAGGCTGCTGCCGCGCCTGGCCACGACGTACGCGCAGATCTTCGCGCACGACCGGTTGCTCGTGAAGTTCGACGAGGTGTTCAGCGGCAAGGCCGATTCCGACGACGACCGTCAGGACCTCGAGACCCTCGCTGCAGCGCTCAAACCGCTCTCCACGTGGCACTCCCTCGACACCCTCCAGGAGGCCCGCGAGGCCTGCGGCGGTGCCGGCTTCCTCGCGGAGAACCGCCTCACCGGACTCCGCGCCGACCTCGACGTCTACGCGACGTTCGAGGGCGACAACAACGTGCTGCTGCAGCTCGTCGCCAAGCGTCTGCTCACCGACTACAGCCGTAAGTTCGCGAAGGTCGACGCCGGCGCGCTCGCCCGGTACGTCGTCGAGCAGGCGACCGACCGCGCCGTGCACAGCAGTGGTCTTCGCAGTCTGGCGCAGACGGTCAAGGACTTCGGTTCGACCGCGCGCTCGGTGAGCCAGCTGCGCGACACGAACGTCCAGCGCGAGCTGTTGACGGAGCGTGTGGAGTCGATGATCGCCGATGTGGCCACCAAGCTGCGCGGCGCGAACAAGCTGTCGAAGCAGGCTGCTGCCGACCTCTTCAACGCCCACCAGAACGAGCTCATCGAAGCCGCTCGCGCGCACGGCGAGCTGCTGCAGTGGGAGGCCTTCACCGACGGCGTCGAGGCGATCGAGGACGCCGGTACGAAGCAGGTGATGACGTGGGTGCACGACCTCTTCGGACTGTCGCTCATCGAGAAGCACCTCGCCTGGTACCTCATCAACGGTCGCCTGTCCCCCCAGCGCGGTCAGGCCGTCAGCGCCTACGTCGACCGTCTCATCGCGCGGTTGCGGCCGCACGCCCTCGACCTCGTGGAGGCCTTCGGTTTCGCTCCCGAGCATGTGCGGGCACCGATCGCCTCAGGCCAGGAGGCTCAGCGCCAGCAGGAGGCCGCCGACTACTTCGCTGCCCTTCGTGCCTCAGGTGAGGCCCCCACCCCCGAGAAGACCCTGAACAAGAAGTCCCGCTGAGGCTGATCACCCCCGAAGCAGGGACAGGCCCTTCCGATACTCTGGGCGGAGCGCTCACCGACCCGATGGTGCGCCGAGGGAAGGCATGGGGATGACGGCTGATCTGATTGTGGTGGGGGCAGGTCTGTTCGGCCTGACGATCGCTGAGCGAGCTGCGAACGAACTCGGTCTGCAGGTGCTGGTCATTGACCGGCGATCTCACATCGGAGGCAACGCCTACAGCGAGACCGAGCCCGAAACAGGGATCGAGGTGCACCGCTACGGGGCGCACCTCTTCCACACCTCCAACGAGCGGGTGTGGGAGTACGTGAACCGGTTCACGTCATTCACGCCGTACGTGCATCGCGTGTTCACGAAGCACGACGGTGTCGTTTTCCCCATGCCCATCAACCTTGGCACGATCAACCAGTTCTTCCAGGCCGCCTACTCGCCGACGGAGGCGAAAGCGCTCATCCGCAGCCAGGCCGATGCAGAAGCTGGCGAGGAAGCGACGAACCTCGAGGAGCGCGGCGTCTCGCTCATCGGTCGCCCGTTGTACGAGGCGTTCATCGCCGGCTACACGCAGAAGCAGTGGCAGACGGATCCGCGGGAGTTGCCCGCAGAGATCATCTCGCGCCTGCCCGTCCGATACAGCTACGACAACCGGTACTTCAACGACACCTATGAGGGGCTGCCGACCGACGGGTACACGGCATGGCTGACGAAGATGGTGGATCACCCGAACATCGAGGTCCGCCTCGACACGGACTTCTTCGACGAATCACAGCCGATCAGCCGCGGCAACACCCCGGCAGGCGTTCCGGTCGTCTACACCGGCCCGGTCGACCGGTATTTCGACTATGAGCACGGACGCCTGGGTTGGCGCACGCTCGACTTCGAACAGGAGGTGCACCCGGTCGGCGACTACCAGGGCACGTCCGTCATGAACTATGCGGACGCAGAGGACGAATTCACGCGGATCCTGGAGTTCCGCCACTTCCACCCCGAGCGGACCTCCTATCCGACGGACAAGACCGTCATCGTGCGGGAGTTCTCCCGGATGGCCGAGGAAGGTGATGAGCCGTACTACCCCGTGAACACTCCCGACGACCGGGAGCAGCTGGGCAGGTATCGTGAGGCCCAGGCGCTCGAGACCGACGTCTTCTTCGGCGGGCGCCTCGGCACGTACAAGTACCTCGACATGCACATGGCGATCGCCTCGGCGCTCACGATGTTCGACAACCAGCTTGAGTCGCGGCTCCGGGAGTCGGCGATCCGCCCGTAGCCGGCGGCGGCCGTCCGCACCGAACGGCGCAGGTCTTCGCGAGATGCGCCGTGCTCGGCTCGAACTCAGCGACTCGAGGAGGACGCCCGGTTGGAGCGTTTCGCGTATTCCTGATATGTGTAGCCGAATGCCCCAGCGAGCATTCCCGCGCCGCGGGCGAGACCGCGTTCCCCGCGCGCACGATGCCGCATGTCGTTTCGGATCGCTCCCCACGCGACACGGAGCGCACCCAGGAGTACTCTGCCGAAGCCGCCGACGGCATGTCGCCCTCGCGTCAGGATCTCTGAGCCGAATCCGGGGTCGAGGAATCGATCGACGGTGACCGCCACAGTGCCTCCGCGGTACGCCCGCTTCAGCACCCACGCGCGTCTGAGCCGTTCGTCGGGGATGTGGTCGAACACGACCGCTTCGTCGCACCAGAGGAGGGAACCCCCTGAGCGGACGAGTTGTTGGGTGAACAGACTGTCCTCTCCGCCGCTCATGCCCATCCGCGGATCGAAATACAGGCCGCGCGCGCGCACGACATCCAGGTCGAGGAGGAGATTGTTCGTGGCAGCGGCAGGGAGTCGGTCGCCCGTCCGATGGGACGGCCGCAGGAACGCGCGCGCGCCGACGAGCCACGGGTCACGCTCAACTCCGAAGACGGAGACGACGCGTCCGAGGATCGCAGCCGGGCGCCGCGCATTCCAGAACCCGATCATCGCCTCCAGCCACTCCTCATCCGGTGATTCGTCGTCGTCGAGGAAGATCAGGAGTCGATCTGCTCGGGACTCATCGATCGCGCGGTTGCGGACCGCGGCGAGTCCGGGCGACGGCTCGGCGACGTATTCGACGAACGGGCTCGCGCTCGCGCGCACGGTCGCGCTGGCGCCGCCCGCGGGGTCGTTGTCGATCACGAGGATGCGACACGAGATGTCGAGACGGCGGAGCGAGGCGGGATCGGAGACCTGGGGCTCGAGCGCGGCGAGGAGTCGTGCGAGCTCAATCGGACGATGGAACGTCGGGATCGCGATGGTCACGTCGATCGTCATCGCGTTCCTCTCGTCTGGCTCGTGTCGTGGCTCGCATCCATCAGGTCTCCATCTCACCGTTGTGGCGCGCTGCTGCGGATGAACCGCATCTTGCCGCCGACGTGGGGGATCGTCTGGACAACATCCACCCGGACGTCGACTTCGCCTCGCGTGGCGTCTCGGAGCTTCCCGGTCGCCCGCTCGATTGCCGCTGGAGCGTCAGGATGGTCATTCGGGATGCAGCGAAGCACGACCGAGTAGTCCTCGTACTGCTCGAGTTCGAACTGGCGGATGGCCCAGGGGGTTTCATCGAAGATGTGGCCGAGGGCGCCTGTGATGACGCTGCCGCTCGGGAGCCGGAGTGCATCCGAAGTCCGACCCGCGACGGTCGCGATGCGACTGAGACTGAGGCCGTCCTGACCAGGGCCCGAAAGGCGCTTGGACGTGTCGCCGAGGCGGTAGCGGATGAGCGGGAAGACACGGTTCGTGAGATCGGTCGCGACGATTTCGCCGAGTTCGTCGTCTGCCGCGAGCGTTCCGTCCTCTCGCAGGATCTCGACGCGTCGGACGTCGTCGAAGACGTAGAGGCCGTCCTGGGAGGCCGCTTCACCCGCGATCCACGGCACCTCTGCTGACCGGTAGTGATCGAAGGCGGGAGCGCCGAGCGTCCTCTCGATCTCGGTACGTGCAGATGGTCCGAGCGGAGCGGCCGTCAGCGCGATCGCCGTCGGTGGGGCGAAGGCTTTGCCCGTCCGTTCGATGTGTCGACTGAGTTCGAGCGCACCACCGACGTACCCGAGGAGGAATGGTGGTCGGAGCCGGTTCCACTCCGCGATGAACCCGTTCATCGTGTCGGAATCCATGCGGAACGCGTCCAACTGGATCCGTCGCGACGGCCACCACTGTCGATCGTGTTTCGCTGCCTCGTCACCCGTCAGCACGTGCCGCGTCACGATGCCGCGGTCCTCCCACGGGGCGACACCCCACCAGCGAAGGAGCCTCCATTCCAACGCCCTGGCCGGGAACCGGAGGTCTCGAAGGATCCGCAGCGGACGGCCGGTGCTGCCGCCCGTCGTGGAGACCTTGCTGTTGGCAGGGGTGGCCTCGTCCGAGGTGATCGTGTCGAAGTGCTCGCGGACGGTCTCCTTATCGACGAGGGGCAACGAGGAGAACGCGGCGGGATCGGTGAGGTCCTTTCTGGTGACGCCCGACGACGAGTACAGCTCGCGGTAGAAAAGGGAGTGCTCGAACGCGAAACGTGCGTGGTCGATCGACCGGCGCGCCTGCAGCGCAGCGAGTTCGGCTGGGTCGAGCCGGTCGTTCCGCACGTACTCACGGAGCGCAGAGACGCTGCTCCTGGCGCCGAGTCGGGTCTTGGCGATGAACGCTGCGCGCTGCAACATCAGTCCTCCAGTGCATGGGTCGTGGTGCCAGCGTCAGGGTGGACCGGTCGTCGCCGTTCGATCGCGACGGCTCGTGCGAACGCGTCACGGTGTCGGATGCCGGCGTCGGTCCAATCGCGCTTCGAGAGATCGGGTCGTGCCGAACGATCGTCGTCGTGTACGGCGATGATGGTGCGGCGCAGGTCATCGGCGTCAAGCTCACCGGAGTAGGTGTGCACCCAGCCGGGGCCGACCTCAGCGGCGAGTGCTGCGTTGGCATCGTTTCGGGGGATGAGCACTGGGCGGTCGAGCGACAGGGCGGCGAGCGTACCGCCCGAGTTATGCATGAACCGGTACGGCAGGACGATCAGTTCCGCTTCCGAGACGATCGTGACGAGTTCGGCATCGCTCAAGAAGTGGAGCCTCAGTTCGGCGCCCCGCGTCTGTGTCGCGAGTGCCACGATGGTGGATGCGAGCTCCGAGCTCGACGGCTTCCCGCCGACCGTGAGGCTGAGGTCGGGATCGGCAGTCGCGGCCTCGGCGTAGGCCGCGACCAGCTGCTCGACGCCCTTGTACCTCCGGATGAGGCCGACGTAACCGAACCGCCCTGGCGTCGCCGCCGCTTTCGGATACTCCTCGAACCAGTCGCGGTAGTGGCCGTGGAGGATCGTCGAGGACGGTGCTCCGGGTGGGAGTGGCGTCGTCTCGTTGATCGCGATTCGGAGGGTGGTCCTCCGGTCGAGCGCTTCGATGAGAGCGCGTTCGATGCGGCTGATGTCCTGCGGCAGTTCGATGTTGTGGACGGTCCGAACGACGGCGATCCGCGAGAGACGCAGCCGGACGAGGAGCGCGGCGAACAGTGCCTGCTTCCCGAAGGCCTTCAGCCTCGTCGAACCGCCGAGCTTGGCCTCAGGCCAGTGGAAGTGGATCGCGTCGTACCGACCGAGGATGGACCGGCGCCAGTCGAAGTGGAGGTGCTCCATGCCCGGGGTCGAGGCGAGCGTACGGTCGAGCATCACGATGTACGGATTGCTCGTGGACCGCGGCGCGCGAAACGCCTGCATGACGCGGAGTCGGCTGGGCAACGGGTCTCCCTACGGGTGGAAACGGGTCGGGACCGACTGGGCCGGCCTGCTGAAATCGGAGTGCCATTCGGGTGGCGCGCGATTGCTCGCCAGCCTAGCGTGATGACACCCATCGTTCCGGGCTTTTGCCCTGAACTGGGGGTCGTCAGGCCAGTAGATTGCGGAGCGACCGCGCGACGTTCGGCCAGGAGTATCGATCCTCGAGATCACGATACGCATGGGGATCTCCCGGCCGTTCCCAGGCATCGTCGATGGCGATGCCGAGGTCCGCTGGCGTCGCGAGCGGGTTGACGAAATGGGCGACCGTGCCGACCGTCTCACGGAACACCGGGATGTCGCTCACCAGCAACGGCGCGCCGAACCGCGCAGCCTCGATGGGGGGCAGCCCGAAGCCTTCGTCGAGCGAGAGGTTTGTGACGAGGGACGCGTGCGCGTACAACCAGGCGAGCTCGGCGTCCGTGACGTGCCCCAGGAAGCGGGCCTCTCCGCGTTCGACGGCCGCGGTCGCAGCCGCGGTGAGCGCGGTCTCGACACCGGAGTGGAGCGTGCCGCCCACGACGAGCAACGGACGTTCGGGGGTGATGGACTCGGCGAACGCCGCACCTTCGATCGAGGCGGTCAGGTTCTTGCGGATGTTCAGGCGCCCAACGGTCACCGCGAAGGCATCGAGACCTTCCGCGCCGCTCGGACGATGCTGCTCGAGCGAATCCAGGTCGTTGCCGACCGACAGCCCGACTGCTGCCGCATCTCCGAGCCGCGGGTTCAGGCGCCGCATGCGGTCGGCTTCCGTGGTGGTCGACGTCGCGAGCTGTGTCGCGCGGCGAGCGAGCACCGGCATGAGGGAGAAGTACAGGCGTTCCGCGCGGCTGAACCATTCGGGATGCTCTTGGAACATCACGTCGTGGATGAACGTTAGGTTGCGGCGACGCAACGGCGCGTAATTGTGGGCGACGGTCACGTCGGCGTCGATCCTCCGGGCGAGCCTCGGCAGTTCGATCGCGTTGGAGATCGCCTGTGGCCACAGGCGCGTTTCCACTACCGAGACGCCGTCGGGAAGGTCGGCAGGGGCCGTGTCGGTGTGCTTGCGCCGGATGGCCACGACGAGTTCGTCCTCGGGGTGGACCGCCCGCCAGGCCGTGATCATCTCGCGCTGCACGGTTCGGTTCGCAGCTGGACCGTCCACCCACCAGTAGCCGTCGAAAAGGACTTTCACAGCTTCGCCTTCCCGTCGGTCGCCATATACTACCGCCAGTCGGCCGTCCTCCCGAGTCGCCGACGCGGAGGTGTGTGCGTGAACCGGAACTACCGCGGCGCGGGGTTGGCGATCGTTGTGGTCGACTACGGATCGTCGGCGTTGCTCGCAGAGAACCTCGTCGCCGTCGAGGTGGAGCTGCCTGAAGCGGTGTTCGTCGTCGTCCACAATCCCACGACCACCGCTGAGCGCCTTGCCGTCGATGAACTGGGCGCGCAGCGCGGGTGGACCCTCGTGCATCCCGACCACAACCTGGGGTTCGGTGGGGGAGTGAACCTCGGTGTCGGGAAGGTGCTCGCCGACTCAGCGATCACCGAGATCATGCTGTTGAACCCGGATGCGACCATCGATGCACCGTCGACCACGCTCCTCGTCGAGCGCGTGCGCAACGACAATGCCGCGCTGGTCGGGCCGATGATCCGGCGACCGGACGGACGCCCCTGGTCGAGCGGTCACCTGCTCTCGCTCGGCTCCGGAGTGATGCGCTCCCTGTCCAGCCCTGAGCCGGCCGATGACGCCGGTCCGTGGATGCCCTGGTTGAGCGGTGCCTGTCTGGTGCTGAGCACCGAGCTGTGGCGGCGCGTCGCCGGTTTCGACCACCAGTACTTTCTGTACTGGGAGGACGTCGACCTCAGCAAACGGGTACTCGACGCCGGCGGGTCTATCGTCTTCGTGGCCGACGCGCTCGCCGTCCACGACGAGGGCGGCACTCATGACGACGGCTCAGGCGGGAGCCGGGCGAAGTCGCCGACCTATTACTACTACAACATCCTCAACCGCCTACGCTTCGCAGCGATCCATCTCGATGTCGTTCGACGCCGGCACTGGGTGCGCACCTCGCCGCGCGCCTCCTGGCAGATCCTCCTACGCGGCGGTCGTCGCCAGTTCGTCCACCCCGTCGCGCCGCTCGGAGCGGCCTGGCGAGGGCATCGTGACGGATGCGCGCTGGTGAAGCACGCAGCGGCGCCGCCAGAGCCGTATGGTGGGCACAACACCGGGACTGACCCGTCGAGGGCCGAAGAGGAGCACGCATGACCCCCGTGGTACGCCGCAGATGGATCATCGGAGTGATCGCCGCACTCGCGGCCATCGCGATCGTCGTCGTGGTCCTGTTCGTCGTCCGTCCAGGAGGTTCCCCTGTCGCGGGCGGAAGCGCCACCGCCACGGTCACGCCGACCATTGCCCCGTCGCCGACCTCGAGCCCCACCGATGCGGGTGCCGGAGCAGTCCTCCCGGAGTTCCCGGCGACCGCGCTCGACCAGCCGGCCGCGGCTCCTAACGGCCTCACCGCATCGATCGTCTCGCTGGAGAGCGTCGAGGGTGAAGCGATCGGCGCGGGTGATGTCGGGGGCCCGGCCATCCGAGTCACCGTGCGCCTGACCAACGGCACCCAGGAAGCGTTCGACACGTCCCTGACCGTCGTCAACGGCTACTCCGGCGCCGAACGAAATCCCGCCGGCACACTGGCGAAACCCGGAGGGAAGCCGTTCAGTGGCAGCATCGACCCGGGTGCATCCCAGGACGCGGTGTTCCTCTTCACCATCCCCGAAGACGCCCGGGGCGATGTGACCATCACGGTGGACTACCAGGCCGGACAGCCCGCGTTCGTGTTCCAAGGCGACGCGACAACACCGTTCTGAGCTCCTCGTAGCCTTCCAGGGGCCTGTACCCGTGCTCGTCTGATGTTGCCACCTGTTCCGGTGGCACCCTCTTTGGGGGTGAACTGTCTCTTGGCCCGGCCCCCGAGCGAGCCATAGTATCCACCTTGGGTACACGCAGTTCGGGTTGTTGTGTTTCCGCTAACGAGTCGTGCATTGTTACGGATTACGAGGAACCACATTGTCCAGCCTGCCTGCCTTCCGCGGTGCGTCCGAAGACGTTGCTGCTCCCGCCTTCCGGCGACTCGGTCGAGTCGTCCTGACCGCGCTCGCGACGGCCGCCGTCATCGCAGGGACACTCGTCTCGCTCCAGACCGCCGCCGTCGCAGCGGAGCCGGCCGCAGCTGCGACCCCGCTCCCGACCACGGTGGCTGCGGACGCACTTCCGACCGCGCAGATGGACGGTGTGGCCTGGGGCCAGGCCGTCGCAGGTAACACCGTCTTCGTCGGCGGTGACTTCGCGAAGGCCCGTCCCGCCGGGGCCGCGGCCGGCGTCAACACGGTCGACCGCAAGAACCTCATGGCGTACACGATCTCGACCGGAGTCATGACGTCGTGGAACCCCACGGCGAACGCGCCTGTCAACAGCATGGCCGTGTCTCCTGACGGCTCACGCCTCTACGTCGGCGGGAACTTCACCTCGATCAACGGAGTGACCCGCAACCGTGTCGCAGCGTTCGACACGGCCACCGGAGCGTTGATCACGACCTTCGCTCCGGTCGTCAACGGCAAGGTGATGTCCGTCAAGGCGACGAACTCGACGGTCTACATCGGCGGTGAGTTCACGAGCGTCGGCGGGGCGACCCGCACGAAGGTCGCCGCAGTCAGCGCAGGGACGGGAGCGCTGCTGCCCTTCACCGTCGACCTCCAGGGTGGCTGGGGCGTCCGCGCGCTCGTCGTGTCCCCGGACGGCGGCAAGGTCGTCATCGGCGGTTCGTTCACGTCCACCAACGGCTCGACGAGCCCCGGCCGCGGCCTGTCAGCGGTCGATGCTTCCTCCGGAGCCACTCTGCCGTTCGGTGTCAACAGCGTGGTGCACAACGGCGGCGAGAACTCCGCTATCTACTCGCTGGCGTCCGACGGCACGTCGGTGTACGGCACCGGCTACGACTTCGGCGGCGACAAGACGCTCGATGACTTCGAGGGCACCTTCAAGGCGTCCTGGGCGGACGGATCTCTGCAGTGGTTGGCGGACTGCCACGGCGACACCTACTCGGTCGACGTGGTGAAGGACATCGTCTACACCGCGAGCCACGCGCACTACTGCGGCAACATCGGCGCTTTCCCGCAGCCGGACCCGTGGGTGTTCCACCACTCGCTGGCCTTCAGCCCGAACGCGACCGGCACGATCACCCCCGACATCTACGGATACCGCAGCTTCGCGGGCAACCCCTCGCCGTCGCTGCTCCAGTGGTACCCCACGTGGCAGACAGGCACGAAGACGCAGCTGTATCAGGCCGGCTGGAGCGTGGTCGGCGCAGGCGACTACGTCCTGTACGCGGGAGAGTTCCTCGGCGTGTCCGGCGCCAAGCAGCAGGGCCTCGTCCGATTCGCAACGCGCGACAAGGCTCCGAACAAGCGCGCTCCAGAGGTCTGGGGGGACACCTGGAAGCTCAACGCACTGTCCTTCCGGGCCGGCCAGGTCCGTCTCAGCTGGCCCGCCAACTACGATCCTGACGATGCGACGCTGACCTACCAGATCTTCCGTCAGGACAAGGGCACCTCCGTCCCGATCTACACGACGACCGAGACGTCCAACTTCTGGACGCAGCCGGCCATGACGTTCACCGATACGAACGTAACTGCCGGACAGACGTACAATTACCGGGTCAAGGCGATCGACCCGTGGGGGAACTCGACGCAGACGAGTACCTGGGTTCCGGCGACGGCGACCGGTGGCAACACCTTCAGTTCGTACAACGGCAGCGTTCTCGACGCTTCGCCGACGAACTATTGGCCCCTCGGCGAATCCTCGGGCACCAGCGCATACGACTGGGCCTCCGGGAGCGACCTCACGGTGAACTCGCCGTCCGCACGCGCAGTGGTCGGCCCGAACGTGGCTCAGGCCAACACGGCGACCTCCTTCGCAGGCACCTCGTCGTCGTTCGCAGCCACGTCCCCGTCGCAGACCGCTCCCAACACCTTCACGGTCGAAGCGTGGTTCAAGACGACTAGCTCGCAGGGCGGCAAGATCATCGGCTTCGGTAACTCGAAGACGGGGAACTCCGGCAGCTATGACCGTCAGGTCTATCTCGACAACTCCGGTCGTGTGGTGTTCGGTGTCCACCCGGGCGGAGTTCGGACGGTGCAGTCTGCCGCTGGTCTCAACGACGGGCAGTGGCACTATGTGGTCGCCTCGCTCGGCGCGGACGGCATGACCCTCTCGCTCGACGGGAAGAAGGTGGCGACGCGCACCGACACGACATCAGGGCAGGACTACAGCGGCTACTGGCGTGTCGGCGGCGACAACCTCGGCGGCTGGCCGAATGTCGGATCCTCGTACCTCAACGGCAGCATCTCGGACGTCGCGGTGTACCCCACCGTGCTGAACCGGGACACCATCAACAGCCACTGGGTGGCCTCCGGTCGCACGTCGACCGTTCCCACTGCGCCCGCGGACACTTACGGCCAGGCCGTGTTCGGCCTCGATCCCGACATCTACTGGCGACTCAATGAGTCGAACGGACAGGCGGCGGCCGACTCCGGTCCCTTCGGCAACAACGGAACCTACTGGGGCGATGTCGCCAAGCAGACGGCGGGTGCGCTCTCCGGCGTGACCGACAAGGCTGCGACGTTCTCACAGAACGGCAACTCCGGAGTCGGCAGCAACCAGCCCTTCAGCAACCCACGGACCTATGCCCTGGAGACCTGGTTCAAAACGGACACGACGAGCGGCGGAAAGCTCATCGGTTTCGGAAACCAGTCGATCAATGGAACGTCCAACAACTACGACCGGCACGTCTACATGACGCCGGACGGCAAGCTGAACTTCGGCGTGTACACGGGGAACACCATCATCGTGTCCTCCTCAGCGGCCTACAACGACAACGCCTGGCACCACGTCGTGGCTGAACAGTCGAGCTCGGGCATGCAGCTCTACGTGGACGGCGCCCTCGTGGGTTCCGGTACCGAGACGAACGCTCAGGACTACTCCGGCTACTGGCGCATCGGTGGCGACAGCACGTGGGGCGGCGACAACTGGTTCCGCGGCTCCATGGACGAGGTCGCCGTCTACCCGCGGACGCTGACCGCCGCGCAGGTGAGCGAGCACTTCTCCCTCGGCTCAATCGGCCGCGTGAACGTCGTGCCGACGGCCGCGTTCACCGCGACGCCGAACGGCCTCAGTGCTGCGTTCGACGCGTCCACGTCGTCCGACAGCGACGGTACGATCGCGAGCTACGCCTGGGACTTCGGAGACAACACGTCCGGCTCCGGCGCCACGGCTACCCACACCTACTCGGCTGCGGGCAGCTACACGGTGAAGCTCACCGTGACCGACGACCTGGGCGCGACCGCGACCCGGAGCGAGCAGCTGACGGTCGTGGCTCCCAATGTGTTGCCGACCGCCATCTTCTCGGCCGTCATCGCCAACCTGACGCTCTCCGTCGACGCATCATCGTCGACGGACCCGGACGGGACGATCGCGAGCTACGCGTGGAACTTCGGTGACGGCACGAGCGGGATCGGCGCTACGGCGACGCACATGTACGCCGCCGCCGGCACGTTCGACGTGACGCTGACGGTCACGGACAACCGCGGCGGGTCGTCGACCACGTCGCAGCAGGTGACGTCGGCTCTGCCGCCGAACCAGCTCCCCACAGCTGCCTTCACGCAGTCGGTGAACCAGTTGGTCGTGTCCCTCGACGCCTCCGGATCGGCAGACTCCGACGGCTCGATCACCGGGTATGCCTGGGACTTCGGAGACTCCACGTCCGGCACCGGTCGGACGGCATCGCACACCTACACCGCCGCCGGCACGTACACCATCACCCTCACGGTGACGGACAACCGCGGTGGCACCGCGATCGTCTCGCGCCAGGTCACGGTCGCTCCCGCGCCCAACATTGCACCGACCGCCTCGTTCACCTCCTCGGTGAACCAGCTCGTCGGCTCGTTCGACGGTTCGGCCTCGACCGACCCCGATGGCACGGTCGTGTCCTACGGGTGGGTGTTCGGAGACGGCACCGCCGGAACCGGAGTCACCGCGCAGCACACGTATGCCGCTGCCGGTACGTTCTCTGTGGTACTGACCGTCACCGACAATCGCGGCGCGACCGCGACCACCACCCGCACGATCACAGTCGCATCAGCACCAACCTCGACCGTGCTCGCACAGGACGACTTCGAGCGCACCGCAGCGAGTGGTTGGGGCTCTGCTCCGGTGGGCGGCGCCTGGTCCCTGCAGGGTGCCGCGACCACCTACAGCGTCGGCGACGGCTCAGGGATCGTGAACTTCGCGAAGCTCGACACTCGTGCGGCTCGCCTCGGCGCTAAGTTCGATGACGCGATCACGACAGCCTCCTTCTCGGTGGACCGCACCGGGCCGGGCTACTACGTGGCGGTGATCGGCCGCCAGGTCGGTTCTAACGCGTACACCGCTCGCGTCCGATGGGAGGCGAACGGGCAGGTCCGTCTGTTCCTGCTCAAGAACGAGACGCAGATCGTCGACTCGAAGCTGCTCGACATCGTGTACGCACCGGGAGATCGTCTGACGATCTCGATCAAGGCCTCCGGGACGAGTCCAACGACGCTGGGCGCGAAGGTCTGGAAGACTGGCACGACGGAGCCGATCGCTTGGCAGTTGAGCGGGACCGACGCTGACCCGTTGATGCAGGCGACCGGCCAGATCGGTCTGATCTCCTACCTGTCGAACTCGTCGGCTTCGGCCACTGCGAAGCTCCGGATCGAGCAGTTCACGTCTGTGGCATCGGCCGGTGCGCCGGTTACTCCGGTCACGCCGCCGGCGCCTCCGGCCAACGTGAACCCGATCTCTACGTTCACGATGTCGGCGGCGGACCTGACGGTCACCTTCGACGGTTCGTCGAGTACGGACAGCGATGGCACGATCGCGTCGTACGCCTGGAACTTCGGCGACGGTGCGACGGCGACGGGGGCGATCACGACGCACCCCTACGCCGCACCAGGCGCCTACCCGGTGACGCTCACCGTCACGGACAACAGCGGCGGGACGCACACCAGTCAGCAGACAGCGACTGTGGCCGCACCACTGCCGCCCGTCTTGCCGCCGGTCGATCCGCCGGTGGACCCGCCCGTGGAGCCTCCGGTAGAGCCTCCAGTGGTCGACGAGCCCGTTGCGGTCGACGACTTCGACAACCGTCAGACGACCAACGGCTGGGGCACTGCCGAGGAAGGCGGGGCATGGACGACGACGGGTCCTGCTTCGAGCTACAGTGTCGCTGACGGAGTCGGAAAGATCACTGCTGGGGCAACGGAGACACGCAGCGCGGTGCTTGCCGGAGTTTCTGTCCAGGACGCACTCGTGGAGACGACGTTCTCCGTCGACAAGGCACCGGTGGGCGGTGCGAACACGGTGACGATCGCCGGGCGGAAGATCGGCAATTCGGTCTACTCCGCGCGTGTGCGTCTGGATGCTGCGGGACTCATCCGGGTCTACATCCTCCGTGACGAAACGCCCCTCGCCGACAGCCTCGTGCTGCCGGGAGGCGCCTACGTGGCCGGCCAGAAGATCCACGTCACGCTGTCCGTGTCGGGCGTCGGTCCGACGACGGTGCAGACCAAGGTGTGGCGTGATGCCGAGGCGGAGCCGGCGACGTGGCAGCTGAGCGCGACGGACGCGACGGTGCCGATGCAGGCACCAGGCGCTGTCGGCGTGATCACGTACGTCAGCGGCGCCAACACGAACGGGGCGACGACCCTGTCCGTGGATTCGTTCAAGGTCACGGGAGAATAGGTAGGGTGACCCTCCCCCACTTGAGCATCCTTGTCGCCTCCGAGCTTCGTACCGAGGAATATGCATCTCGGTACGAAGCCGGAGCGGCGCCCGATCGTGCACCGTACGGTGCCAACCACGTTCCAGGGGGCTGGCACTTCAGCGTCCTCGGGGGAGGGCGTCCTGACGGCTTCGCGGCTCGTATCTAGAGACTCTCGAAGCGCGTCCTCGTGTTCGACGTCGGGCAGACGCTCCTCCACCTTCGCGACCTGAGGCGGTCCGAGTACGTGTACTGCCACAGTGAGGTCGAGTACCTCGGCGCCGGCCTCGTCTTTCGCCTCCTGCGCATCACGCGACCGATCCTGGTCGGCCAGACGATCTGGTTGTTCGCCGAGTGGCCGAAGCATCCGCGTTGGTTGCAGCGTCTCATGAGGTTCGCGTTGGGGAGGGTGGACCTGTTCGTCGCCAACGCCAAACCCAATGCGGAGGCCGGCCGCGCGCTCGTGCCTCGCGGGCAGCATCGGTACGTGCCGTTCGGTGTGTCCACCGTGTTTGCTGCGGGGCCGGAGGTGGAGACACTCGATCAGGTGCCTCGGTTGCTCTCGGTCGGCAACGACCGGGCCCGGGACTGGCGCACGCTCGAAGCCGCACACCGGATCCTCGGTGGGCCGTCACTGCGGATCGCGTCCAACAAGAACGTCATGTCCGGCGACGCTGCAGTCGAGACGCGCCCTACCACGACGGTGACCGAACTCGTAGCCCTGTACCGCGCCGCCGAGGTCACCGTGGTGAGCGTGTCTCCGAACCTCCACGCGAGCGGGATCACGACCCTGCTCGAACTCGCTGCAGCCGGTGGCGCCGCGGTAGCGACCCGGGCCGGCGGACTCGACGAGTATTTCACCGACGACGAGGTAGTGTTCGTCTCGCCCAGCGATCCTGAGGCGCTCGCAACCGCGATCTCCGCGCTGCTGGACGACCCCGTCGAACGCCGAGAGCGGTCGGAGCGACTCGCAGCCGCGTTCCACGACCGGCAGTACACCACTGCCGCCTACTGGAGGCGTGTCACCGAGGCTCTCGAACAGTTGCCGTCCCGGTTCCGAGACGCCTGATCCGGAGCGCGTAGGGCACGATCTGGCAGGCCGTGACGGCGGCCGCGTTGCCGAGCATCGGACCGACGGCGCCGAGCGTCGGCGTCAGGAGGAAGGCGAGCGCCACCGAGTTCGCTGCCATGAGGAGCGTCGGAGCCACCTGGAATCGGACGCCCGCCGTGTCCATCATGAACATGCCCAGCGGATAGAGAGCCGCCTGCGCGGCGACCATCGCGCCGAACGCGAGGATGATCTCGACGGGGACCTCGATCTTGCCGCCAGAGATGAAGCCGAACACCCATGGTCCGACAATCAGCATGCCGGCGGTGAAGAGGAGTACCCCGCCCGCGAAGCACGCCGCCATGATGAACGGTCCTGTGGTCCGGTGGCCGCTCGCTCGAGCTTTCGCGTACCGCGGCCACAGCGTGAGTCCGGCAGCACTGACAAGCCCCTGCAGGGCGAAGAAGAATTGTCCGGCCATCGCGTACTGAGCCAGGGAGGCTGCGGAGACGAACTGCGCGAGGACGAACCGCTGCGACTGCATCGAAAGAGGCGTCGCGAGGAGCTGTGCCAACATCGGCCAGCCCATGTCCATCACTCGGACTCCAGGGTACCTGCGGACGAACGGGATCCGTCGGGCTGCCGTCCCGAGGAGCGGGCTGGTGAATCGGCGAGCGAGGAGGAAGCCCGTCAGCGCGACGCCGGCGGCCGCGAGCAGCGACCCCACGGCAAGGTACGGATGCAGCGTGTCGGGACCGATGGTGAGCATCAGCCAGATCAGGAGGAGGGTCAGCGGGGACTGGACGCCCTGGATCATGATGATGATGTGGTTCCGCTGCAGACCGAGCAGGATCCGCGTCCAGATGCCGAGCGGGATGCTGCAGCAGAAGACGGCGATGGCGAGGAATGCCGCGAGTGATGAACCCGGGATGTCGCCGGCGTCGCCGAGGAACGCCGGCCACACGCCAGCCAAGAGGAAGACCGTGTTCACCGTCATCAGAACGGCCGCGAACGAGAGCATGATCCTGCCCACGGTCGTCACCTGCGCGGTGAGTCCTGGATCGTTCCGTGGATGATCGGTCGTGGCGATGCGGTTCACGAGGACGGCGCCGGAGCCGAGGTCGGCGAAGGCGACGAGTCCGGGAAGGGCGACGACGAGCGTGTAGAGCGCGTATTCGTGCACGCCGGCATCGGCGATGATCAGGCGCGTCGTCGTAAGCCCACAGATGAGCGCGATGAGCATGGTGACGGCTTTGGCGCCGACTGATTTGAAGGTGTTCAAGAAACAGGTCCAAGCATGGCGTGAGGTCGGGGAGGGCGCGATGGATCGAGGTCCTCAGGTGGTGACGTCGGGCGGGCGGCCGGCACTCGACTGATCAGGATGACCGCGATGAACAGGGTCATCGTGACCAGGGAGCTGGGGAGAGGGCTGAAGAACAGGTCCCACACCGTGCGGATGCCAAGGAACAGCTCCAAGCCGCTGATCCGACGGTCAGTCAGCCGTGTCGAGACGCCGAACAAGGCGAAACCGACTGTGATGAGCAGCCAGATGAGCCCGACGACACCGAACAGGATCCAGACGTCACCGATGATCGAGTGGACCTCGAAGCCCGGGGAGAACATGTAGCGCTCGACGTATCCGTTGTTGGGGTCGTACCCGAGCGAGCTCATACCCGACTTGGCGACCAGCACGTCGGTCATCGACGGCGCGGTCCCGGAGCCATATCCGCTGGGCTGATGGAGGAGGAGCGACACCGTTGCACCGAGCTCTGGACGGCCTCCGAGGATGAGCGAGCCGGACGCCTCGATCTGCGCCTCCGAGCGCTGCTCCGTGCTCGTCCCGAGGTAGCCCTCCAGAATGGCCGCCTGCGCGAGGAGGAACACGAGGTAGCCGACGATCGCCATTCGGCCCAGCGCCCACCAGGCGTGCGCTCGACCGCGGGCGACCGGAATGCGCTGCATCGTCACGATCGCTGCGGCCATGAGGAACATGGCTGCCGCAGATCTGGAGTCGTTCGCAGCGCTGACCAGGCTGAGCGCCGTGAGCAGTGCGATGTCCACCCAACGGTGCCCGAAGGCCCATGCGAGACCGAGGACGAAGATGGCGATCGGCACCGACAGTCCGAACTTCCACGGATTCGTGGCGAAGGACGCCCCGAACGGGAGCGCGAAGATCATGCCCGCTCCGTAGAACGAGGCGACCAAAGGTGTGCCGAGAATGGTCCGCGCCCAGAGTAACGCCCCGACGAACAGGAGCACGCCGGCGATCCGGGCAGAGTTCATTGTGCTGAGGTAGCTCGACACCTCATGGCCCCCGGCAGCGAAACCGGTGAGGAGTAGGCCGGACAGGATGGCCAGCACTCCGAGGATGAGGACGGCGG
This sequence comes from Plantibacter sp. RU18, assembly GCF_050613355.1. Classification (NCBI taxonomy): domain Bacteria; kingdom Bacillati; phylum Actinomycetota; class Actinomycetes; order Micrococcales; family Microbacteriaceae; genus Plantibacter; species Plantibacter sp. RU18. Next base: position 3,951,882 of record NZ_CP159618.1, on the reverse strand, counting down.
CAGCGCCCTGGTAACGCCGGACGTTGCCCAGCCAGAGCGGAGCGATGATCGCACTCGCCGCAGCAGCGAACAGAATGTCGTCGTAACGGGGGTACCGCATTCCGATGGCGACGCACAGGGCGGCGGCCACAGCCCACTCAACTGCCTTGCGACCCCGATCCGGGTCGGCCGCGGGGCGGCTCGCCCACGCGGGGCGCGGTCGTCCCCGGAGCGTCGTTGGGATGATGACCATCGATCAGCGGCCGAGGCGCTCGGCGACGGCCCGGCGGACGCTCGATGCTGATTCGACCTCCGAGGTGTAGTACTTGCTGTTCCGGTCCCCGCGCTTCACCCGGTTGAGCACGACGCCGACGAGCTCGGCACGTGCGCCTTCCACCGCAGCGACGGCTTTCGCGAGGTGACGGTGCCGCGTGAACCGCTCGCGCACGACGATGAGCATGCCGTCGGCCATGTTCCCGAGCCAGAGCGAGTCCGTCACGGTGATGATCGGTGCGGAGTCGATGACGACCAGGTCGTACCCGGAGGAGGCTTGCTCCAGGAGCAGGCGCATGCTGGACGAGCTCAGCAGCTGGCTGGGATTGGGCGGAGTCGTCCCTGCCGTGAGCACGTCGAGGGTCTCGGAACCCCACGACTGCACGGCGTCCTGGAGGTCGTACTGGCCGAGAAGCACCGAGGTCAGGCCCACGGTGCCGTCGAGCTGCGTGTATGAGGCGACGGTCGGGTGGCGGAGGTCGGCGTCGATGAGCAGCACCCGTTGGCCGGCCTCGGCGTGCTGCTGGGCCAGACCGATGGCAACGGAGCTCTTCCCCTCGTCGGGTTGCGCGGAGGTCACGACGACCGATCGGATCGGACGGTCGATGCTGGCGAATCTGAGGTTCGCCGAAAGGGTGCGGAAGGATTCGGCGACGAGACCCTGGGGGTTGGTGCGCAACGACACGAGGACCGGGGCGCCCCGCCGGGCCTCCGAGATCTCGCCGAGGATGGGGGCGGTGGTGTCGTGTGCGACGTCGGACGCGTCGGTGATGCGTGTGGACAGGGCTCGCCGGACGAAGGCGAACACGATTCCGAGTAGTAGGGCGATGGCCCCGCCGACCGCGGCGTAGAGCGTCGAACTCGGTGAGAACTGGACGGTGGGCAAGGCTGCTGAGTTGATGCTCGTCAGCCGCACCGTGGGGTTGTCCTGATCGTCCTGAGGCGACACCCCGGCGACGGCGCTCGACAGCGACGCGACGACCGCGTCGTTGATCTGCTGGGCGCGCTCCGGCTCGGAGTCGACGACCGAGATCTCGATGATGGCCGTGTTCAGCGGGGAGTCCGCGGAGACGGACTTGCTGAGTCGCGCCACCGTGGTGTCGAGGTCCAGTTCGTCGACGACCGGCTGAAGGACGAGGTTGGACTCGGCGAGCAGCGCGTACGTCTGGACGAGGCTCTGGATGTAGTTCGAGCCCTGGGCGAGTTCAGAGGTGCTCTCACCGCGCTCGGCCGACAGCAGCACGCTGCTCGTGGAGCGGAAGAGCGGCACCTGGGTCTTCGCGACGACGTAGCCCGACGCGAACCCGACAAGGACCAGGACGGCGATGACTACCCAGTACTTGCGAAGGGTCTGGACATACTCGTGCAGTGTCATTTCGGGTCCCCCGTGGTCAAGGATGAACGGTCGGGTCGATGGGACCGTCCCGCTGCGTTGGTATACTCTAGGCGGTTCTCAGGAGGCCAGAGTGACGAATGTTTCACCCGGCGTTCTCGCCGTCTGCCGCGCGAACGTCTGCCGTTCGCCGCTCGCCGGTTTCCGTCTGCAGGGCGAGCTGCCTGCCGCCTTCAGGCTGGAATCTCTGTCCGTCGCGAGCGCCGGCACCGAGACGGTCGACGGCGCGAAGATCTGCGCTGAGGTGTACCGGCGGCTGATGCCTGCGGGCGGCGCTGCCTTCGCCGCACAGCATGTCGCGTCGCAGCTCGACGAGGAGGCGATCGCAAAGGCTCAGTTGATCCTGACGATGACGGCGACCGCTCGCGGCAGTGTCGGCGCGATCACGCCATCCGCCAGAGCGAAGACCTTCACGCTCGTCGAAGCAGTCGGTCTGCTCGAACTGCAGCCGTCGGTGCCGGAACTGGACGCGATCGCCGCATCCGACGATCGTGTCGCCGCCGTCGCAGGAGTCTTGAACAGCCGTCGCGGCCTCATGTCGGACGGAGGCCCGAAGGCGAGTCGCTCGACGCGCCGGGCGACCGCCGGGCTGGCCATCCTCGACGCCCACACCGATCGCGGGGCACGACACGGCGACGTGCTCCAAGCCGTCGACGAATACACCGCCGTGCTCGTGGGACACATCGAACGGCTCGTGTCGCTCGCCGCTCGCTGAAGGCATCACGACTTCCGTCCGAAGCGGATGCGGAGCCGACGCACGGCCATCGCCGGGAAGTACCTCGCTCGATAGGTGGCGATGAAGCGTTTCGCCGCGGCCGTCGATGGGAAGAGTCCGCGTTCGACCCAGAACTGCGAGACGGCGGCCACGCCGGCCCGGTCCATCCGTGCCAGTGCAGTGCGATGGACGGCCATCGTGGTCGCGGACCCGGTGCGAGCGTCGTCGAGGACCGCCTGGACCTGTCGGCCGGAACGATGGCGTGGCCACACCGTCGGGCTTTCGAGCGGATCCCCGGACACGACATCCCCGAGGGCTTCACCGTCGGCGAGGCGCGAGGCGGTGTAGAGGAAGAACTCGGTGAGTCCGGCGCTCTCGAACTCTGCGGAGAAGCCCTGTGGATGACGTGACCCCACGGTTCCGACGAGGGACCGCACGGCTTCCGTCGACAAGAGGAAAGGCGTCGCGGTCGACGTGAATCCGCCGACGAGCGGGTCAGGGTCGAGTCCGGCGTATGCGATGACGGTGCGCAGTTGCGGCAGGAGTGGGTGGTGTTCGTAGGAGTGCACTCCGCCGAGCGGTCGACCATCATCCGTGAAAAGCTCCCGGATCGCCGTGGGAGAGATGAAGACGGTCTTCGCATCGAGGACGAGGTACCAGTCGGTGGCGATACGGTCGGCGATCAACAGCTTCAAGGCCTGTTGCACTCGCCAGCCACTCGCTGCGACGGGGTCTGCGAGGAGTTCTGATGGGCGGACGATGTCGAGCTTGAGCGCGAGGCTGCCGTATGCCTCCGTCAGCCTGCGCCGGGCGCGAGGGCGGAGCCCGGCGACGGTGTTGTCGATGACGACGATCGAGTCAACGATCTCGGGAGCGACGTACCGCGCGATCGACCGCGCCTGCAGTCGCAGAAGCTCGAGTTCCGGTTCGAAGACGACCGTCACGAACGTCACGGCGACCGGTGAGGTGTTCGTGTCCACTGCGTCCGTTCGCTCCGGAATGATGGCCGTCTGAGCGGCGAGATGATGGTTCGGCCCTGTCTCGCCCACCGGATTCGGGTCGGGCGAGCGAAACAGCGGCTGTTGAACAGGTTCCAGCGTATGGCGCGACGCGAGCGCCCTGTAGCCCCAGATCAGGGGGGACAACATGCGGGGGGCGTCACCGTGCTGAATCGTTCGCCTCGGAGTGCTGTTCCTTGCCTGTGCTCGACGGCGCGGTAGGGTGCGATCATGACGTTCAACGACAACGCGGACATCAGCGGGAACAAGGTCAAGCGACGTAGTCGGACGACCGGCATCGCGGTGGGTGGTGGCGCGATCGGCGTCATCGCGATCGCGTTGATCTCGCAGTTCCTCGGCGTCGATCTCACGGGGATCCTCGGTGGTGGCACGGCCGGCGGTCAGAACGGTGAGGAGACGTTGCTCTCGGAGGAGTGCCAGACGGGCGCCGATGCGAACGCCAACGTCGACTGTCGCATGGGCGGTGCCTACTCGTCCCTCGACGCCTATTGGAGTGAAGAGCTGCCCGCGCTCGGGGTCCAGTACACGTCCCCGGCCGACTTCATCATCTTCGACCAGCAGACGAACACGGGCTGCGGGGCGGCGTCCAGCGCGACCGGACCGTTCTATTGCCCGCCGGACGCGACCATCTACATCGACACCAGCTTCTACGCCGAGCTCCGCGACCGCTTCGGCGCGTCTGGCGGCCCGCTCGCTGAGATGTACGTCGTCGCGCACGAGTGGGGTCACCACATCCAGTCACTCACCGGCATCATGGACCGCGCAGACCGCAGTGGCACCGGACCTTCGTCCGACTCCGTGCGGATCGAGATCCAGGCCGACTGCTTCGCCGGTGCCTGGGTGGCTGCGGCGTCCGACACCGAGGACGCGAAGGGCGTGGCATTCCTGAAGCCCGTCACCCAGCAGGAGATCGACGACGCGCTGAGCGCGGCGGCCGCGGTCGGCGACGACCGCATCCAGGAGGCGTCGACCGGACAGGTGAACCCCGAGGCCTGGACCCACGGTTCAGCGGAGCAGCGGCAGCGTTGGTTCATGACCGGCTATCAAAGCGGGCCCAGTGCCTGCGACACGTTCTCAGTGCCCGCCGGGCAGCTCTGACGACACCGGAATCGGTGTGGTGGCGCCGGGCGGTGCCGATCCACGCCATGCTAGAGGAGCGACTGCCCCGACAATGCCGGGAGCCGCGCGGAAGGACGTGAACACCATGGGTGAGATGTATCCCGAGATCGAGCCGTACGAGACCGGCATGCTCGACGTCGGCGACGGCCATTCCCTGTACTGGGAGACCTCCGGCAACCCGGACGGTAAGCCCGTCGTCTTCCTGCACGGCGGCCCGGGTGGCGCGACCAGCCCGACCCACCGGCGCCTCTTCGATCCGGAGCGCTACCGGATCGTCCTCGTGGACCAGCGCGGCTGCGGCAAGAGCACCCCGCATGCAAGCGACCCCGCGGCAGATCTCACGACCAATACGACCTGGCACCTCGTCGCCGACCTCGAGGTGCTGCGGAAGGCCTTGAAGATCAAGCGCTGGATGGTGTTCGGCGGCTCCTGGGGGTCGACGCTCGCCCTCGCGTACGCCCAGAAGCACACGAAGCGCGTCTCGGAGCTGATCCTCCGTGGCATCTTCACCCTGCGCGACGCCGAGCTCGACTGGTTCTACGAGGGCGGCGCATCCGCGGTCTTCCCCGACCTGTGGGAGGGATATCTGGAGCCGATCCCTGAGCAGGAACGACGCCACCTCATCGAGGCGTACCACCGACGCCTGTTCGACGAGGATCCGGCGGTCCACGGACCGGCCGCGGTCGCCTGGGCGCGCTGGGAGTCGTCGACCATCACGCTCCTCCCGCAGGAGCAGACCGTCGCCCGGTTCACCGACCCGCGTTTCGCGGTCGCGTTCGCTCGCATCGAGAACCACTTCTTCACGAACAAGGGCTGGCTCGAGCCCGGCCAGCTCATCCGCGACGCCGGAAAGCTCGCGGACGTCCCCGGCGTGATCGTGCAGGGCCGCTACGACATGTGCACCCCGGCGTTCACCGCGTGGGACCTCCACCAGGCGTGGCCGGAAGCCGACTTCACGCTCGTCCCCGACGCCGGGCACGCCTTCGACGAGCCGGGCATCCTCGCAGCGCTCATCGACGCGACGGACCGGTTCGCGAAAGGCTGAGGCGGCGCGGCCCCGTCCTGGATGGCCGTCCCGGTCCGTGAGCGTGCCGAAGGGCGCACGTCCCGGTGTGGAGGCTCTTCGACAGCCTCGGGGGGAGCAGCCCCATGACCTACGTACTACTCGGAGAAGCGAGCCCTGCGGACGGCTTTTCCGGCGGCCAGGGCGTCCCGGAGGGAGCGCCCGACCAGGCCCTCGCGGGCGAAGCCGCTGAGCAGTTCCGCCGCGAGGGCTCCGCGATCGACCTCGGGTTCCGGGCCGTCGTCGACGCCGTCGGCGGGGCCGGCGAAGCCGTCGTGTGCGAGCAGGATCGATCCCTGGTGGCAGTGGCGGACGGCGTGGGCGACGCGCTCATGCTCGCCGACGTCCTTCACGTCCCAGGCGGTGGCGGTCCAAAGCACGGTCTGCAGGCCTGCACGTTTCACGGCCATCCAGGTCTCGATGCTCTGCGCGCCGTAGGGTGGCCGGAACCACTCGATCCGCTCGCCGCTCAACTGCTCGAGCTCCCGCTTCGCCTCGAGCGTCCGGCGGTAGGCGTCCTCTTCGGAGAAGTCCGTGAGACGGACGTGGTCGCCGCCGTGCAACGCGATCTCGTGACCTTCAGCGACGATGCGGGCGAGGAGGTCGGGGTGCTGCCGCGCGCGCCCCACCAGGACGAAGAAGGTCGCCGTCGCTCCGGCCTCGGCGAGGGCGTCGAGGACGCCTGGGGTGCCGTCGGGGCTGGGGCCGTCGCCGTAGGTGATGACGACCGCGCGTTCGTCGGTCGCGACACCCACGATCGAGCCGTGGACGGGCAGCGAACCGGTGAGGCGTGCCAGCAGCGCTTGCCGAGCCTTCGTCATGTTCTGCACCACCCTGTGTGTCGATCCGTCCAACAGTACCTCCCCGTGGAGCCGATGGGGATGCGGTGTGATCGATCGCGGGTGCGACGTGCGGATCAGGCCTGGACGGCGAGCGTGGAGTCGAGTTCTCGCTGCTCCTCGAGCTGGGCGAGTGCGCGCCGCAGAGCGGTGCTCGACGTGCTCATCGTGTACGGGAAGTACACGACTTCGACGCCGACCTTGGCGAACTCCTCCTCGAGGCGGAGTCCCTCGGCGGTGCCGCGCCAGTCGTCGCCCTTGAAGAAGATGTCGAAACGGAGCGCTTCCCAGGCCTGGAGCTTGTCGTCCCAGGTTTCCTCCACGGCCTCGTCGACGAAGCCGATGTGCCGGACGATCTCGAGGCGCTCGGTGAGGGGCACGACGGGCTCGATGCGCTTGCGAGTGCGGAGAAGCTCATCCGAGACGACGCCGGCGATCAGGTAGTCGCACGCGCTCTTCGCGTGCCGCAGGATGTTCAGGTGGCCGACGTGGAAGAGGTCGAAGGCGCCGGCTGCGTAGCCGACGCGGCCGCTGCGTTCAATCATGATGAAGTTCCCCTCGTGGGTGCGTGTGGACGTCTTCGGCGCATCCATGAGCCTGTTGCGAGCCTAGGGATGAGATGGGTCGGCGGAGAGTCCACCTTCGGGTGCCGCCCGTTCGGGGCTGGTCAGGCAGAGACGCGAGCGTCGTCGAGCTTCGACATGTCGCGGAACCACTTGATGGAAGCGAGGAACAGGTGCCCCGCGTTGGCGATGAACATCAGCGTGTACACGGCGAAGAACACGTAGGGGGCGCCGAGCAGGAGGAAGGTGAGGCAGAGGAAGCCGTAGTCGGTCGGGATGACGAGAAGCGCACGCAATGGCGTGCTCTTCCCCTCCGCGGTCGACGTCGGGTACCCGTAAGCCTGCTTGAGCTGGTCGTTGAGGATCATCGCGAAAAACGAGACGGCCCCGACGATGCAGTAGCCGATCGGAATCAGGAGCAGGGAGACATCCGGCAGATCGAAGCTGCGGAACGCTGTGATCAGTACCGCCAGGTGGAGCGTCGACGTCTTGGCGGAATCGACGACGTGGTCGAGCCATTCGCCACTGGCGGACCCGCCGCCGCGGAGCCGCGCGACCTGGCCGTCCGCGGAATCGAGCGCATAGCCGATGGCGAGCGCGAGCCAGACGGCGACGCCCGACCACCACTCGATGGGCAGCAGGATGAGCATTGCGATGCCGGAGAACGTGAACACGGCGGAGATCCCGGTGACCATGTTCGGTGTGAGCCCCGCCTTGTAGGCGCCGGCGGCGAGGTATCGGCCCGCTTTGCGGTTCACGTAGATGGAGTACGCCGGGGCGCCTGCTGCGCGCTTCTTCTGCGCGCCTGCCAGGCGGGCGACGATGTCGGCGTAGGACTCGTCGATCGGTTTGGTGGTCGAACGGGTGTCGGCAGTGATTCGGGTCATGCCAAGCCTCCGGTGGTCTCGATGATGCGTGTCGGGTGGGTGTGCTCGACCGGTTTCGGGTTCCAGTCGATGGGGAGGCGGGGGAAGCGGCCCGTGCCGCGGATGGTCGCACCGTCCGCGAGACGGAGTGCGAGCGACTCGTAGCCGTCGGCGATGTCGTCCCAGCGGTAGTTCGCTGCGGCACGGGTCTGGAGCGCTGCGCCGAGGGCCGCCGTCGCCGCGGGGTCCTGCTCCGCCTGCTCGACGAGCGTGGCGACGTCGTCCGCGGTGGAGAAGAAGGTGCCGGTGGCGCCCACGACCTCGTGGTTGAACACGGAGTCGAAGCCGATGACGGCGGTGCCCGCACCCATGGCGCGGAGGAGCGAGGGGTTCGTCCCGCCGACCGAGTGGCCGTGGATGTAGGTGAGTGCTCCGGCGTACAGCTGGTCGAGGAGGTCCTGGTCCCAGACGCCGCCGAGCAGGTGCACGCGGGGGTCGCTCGCGGCGAGGGCCGCGATGCGGTCGCTGTGCTCGGCGCCGTAGGGCGCGGAGCCGACGACGACCAGCGGGTGCGTGGCAGTGCTGCGGATGAAGCCCTCGACGACCAGGTCGACGTGGTTCTCCGGCTCGAACCGGGCGACGACGAGGTGGAACGCATCTGCCTCGACACCGGCGGTGGCCAGCAGATCGGTTCGCGGCTGCTCGAGGATCTTCGCGCCGTACGTGAGGAGCTCGGTCGGAACCCCGAACTGCTGCTCGTAGTAGTCGGCGATGCCCGCCGCGTCGGCGATGAGCGCATCAGCGGTGCGGACGGAGCGCTCCTCGGCCCAACGGTAGTAGCGCTTGCCGGAACCGCTCCACTTCGCACGCTTCCACTCGAGCCCGTCGACGTGCACGGCCGTCGGAACGCCTTTCGCGCGGATGAAGGGGACGAAGGGGGCGTTCGCCGCGTTGAACACGAACGCGGCGTCGTGGCGACGGGTGAACGCCATGTTGAGGACGGACAGCGCCGTGTGACTGAGCGTCTCCGCGACCTTCATGTGGAGCGCAGGCAGGTGCACGAGACGCATGCCGAGGTGCTCTGCGGGCTGCTCGGTGGCGGTGCGACGGCAGTAGACGGTGACGTCGTGGCCGCGGGCGGCGAGCCTGCTACCGATCTCCTCGACTGCGGTCTCGAAACCGCCGTAGGCGGCAGGGACGCCGCGCGTGCCGACCATGGCGATGCGGAGGGTGCCATCGGCCTGTCGGCCGTGCGCGACGCTCTTGCGTGGGCGGACGTCTCCGGAGCGGGCGCTCATCGGGTCTTCGCCGATGCGGGTCGCGGGAAGAACTGCAGGGTACTGGACATAGCTGAGTTCGGGTCTCTCATGGTTGAGCGACCATCGCAGTGATTTCGGGTCTGCGCGATGGTGCTGCTTGCCGGCGTTTCGGGTGCCGGTGTTCGGGTATCGGGTGTCCGGTGGTGTTCCGGTGCACGACGACGATGGCCCCGCTCGCGAGCATGCGCCGGCTGCAACCGCCGTCGGGTGAAGGCGGGGTGGAGGCGCGGTCGGCTCGGGTAAGCGTTGCGGGTCTCGTCGCAGGATCGGGTTCATGCGTGCGAGTGACGTCATTGACCAGGTGGATCGCCCCGGCGGGTTCGGGTGTTTCGGGTGCCGAGGGTGTCACCAGTTCGCGGTGGTGAAGACGACTGTATCGAAGTGTTGCCCCCTCTGGAAGGGTATTTGTCCTCTTTTTGCAGGACACCCCTCGCTTTGGGGGCAACACACGATGTGCAGGACGACAGGGGGTGGGCGCGACGTGCATCAGTATGCGCCGACGGGCTTCAGCACCACTTTCACCGTCTGCCACATGATCATCAGATCGCCGGTGATGGACCAGTTCTCGACGTAGTAGAGGTCGAGGCGGACACTCTCGTCCCAGCTGAGGTCCGAGCGGCCGGAGACCTGCCACATGCCGGTGAGGCCCGGCTTGATGTGCAGGCGGCGGTGGACGTCCTTCTCGTACTCCGCGACCTCGCTGGCGAGCGGGGGGCGCGGACCCACGAGGCTCATGTCGCCCGTGAGGATGTTCCACAGCTGCGGGAACTCGTCGAGCGAGAACTTCCGCAGGATGCGGCCGACGCGGGTGACACGAGGATCGTTCTTCATCTTGAAGAGCACGCCGTTGCCTTCGCTCTGCGCCATCAGTTCGGGCAGTGCTGCCTCGGCATCGGTGATCATCGAGCGGAACTTGAACATCGTGAACCGCTCGCCGTTGCGGCCGACGCGCTCCTGGCGGAACAGCACCGGGCCCGGCCCGTCGAGCTTGATCGCGAGGGCGATCAGCGCAAGGAACGGGGAGATCAGCAACAGGCCGACGCTCGTGAGGCCGACGTCGAGCGCGCGCTTCATGATGTGGTGTCCGCCTTCGAACTGCGGGATCTCCACGTGGATGAGCGGCAGCTCCTCGACGGGACGGAAGTGGATCCGTGGTCCGGCGACGTCGGTGAGGCGCGCGGCGAGCACGAGCTCGGTGGCCGTCCCCTCGAGATCCCAACCGAGTCGGCGGACGTAGTCGCTGCCGCCGTCGACGGGACCGGCGATGATGACGGCGTCGGCGGTGAGGTTCGACGCCGCCTGGGCGACGCCTTCGATGTGCGAGACGACGGGTACCGTGCGCCCGTGGCTCTCGAACGGCTCCGCGGTGTCCTCGTCGACGACGGCGGCACCGACGACGGTGTAGCTCAGGCTGTGCTGCTTCGCGATCTGCCCGAGAACGTACTCGACGTCGTCGCGCTTCCCGACCACGACTGTGCGGGCGGTGTACTCGCCCACCTGACGGCGGCTGATGAGCCACTTGCGCCAGAGCCATCGTGAGGCGAGAAGCGCTATCGTGCCGATCGGGAACGCCAGGATGAAGTACCCGCGGGCGATGTCGATCTTGGTGACGAGGAAGACGATCGCGAGAAGGCCGAAGGCGAACGCGCTCGCGTTGACCACGCGCTTGTACTCGGTGACCCCCGAGCCGATGATGCGACTGTCACGGGTGCGCACGAATGCCAGGAATGCGATCCAGACCAATGCGATCGCAGCGGAGATCGGAACGTACAACTGTTGTGCGTCCGCACCGGCGGGCTCATCACCGAAGCGCGCGACGAACGCGGCAGCGACGGCGAACACAGCGATGGCGCTGTCCGTCAGGACGACTCGGTGGCGATAACGTCTGGACCACTCCCGTTGCGACAGCGACTTGACCGTCGCGGTGGATGTCTCCGTGGCGAGACTCGCCCGACGTCTGCGTCCCAAGCTGATCGGACTCGACAAGGGAGCTGCGATCGGGAACGGGTTCTCGTTCAGTTCGGCGGTCATGCGCAGACCAGCTGCGCTGCGTTGAACGAGGGGGAGAGGGTTCGAGGGGTCCATCGGAAATTCCGACGGCGATTCGGGTGCGTCGTCATGAGGCTGCTATCCACTTGAGAAGATTCGGGTGTGTGGTTCGGGTATGCGGTGCGCACGAGCGATTCGGGTCACTCGCGGAGAACGCGACGTCACTCGTGTTGCCCACGACCGATCGACGATGTCGACCCAGATGAGCGTCCCCCTTGGATATCCCTCCACTGTATGGAGCGGGGGTCATCGACGGTTCCCCCACTCCAGGGGGGTTACGGACCCCAGTTCTGGGGGTGTGGCGGGTGCAAGACACACGATTCCGTTGTGTTCCGCGCTGTCGGCGACGGAGTCCGTCGCGCAGGATGTGGCGCTGCTGACGGGGGACACCACCGTGCGGGTGGCGGCCGCGAACCGTCGTCTGGGGCTCGTGCCCTGGTACGGGGAGTACATTGGTGCCATGGATGGAGTGCGGGCGACAGGTGGTGCGCCCGCCGAAGCGACCCGTGATCCGATGGCCGATTGGCCGACCGGTCGACTCCTCTCGACGGCGTCGCGGCTCATCGAGCACACCTGGCAGCAGGCGTTGGACGGCATCGGCGTCACGCACGCCGGCCTCATCGTGCTGCACCTGCTCGACAGCGGACCGGCCAGCCAGAAGGAACTTGCACGGCGGGCCCGGGTGCAGAACCAGACGATGTCCCGCACGCTCGATCGTCTGCAGCGAGCGGGCCACATCGAACGGATCGCGGCGGTGGACGATCGTCGACGCCATGTCGTCAGCCGAACGCCTGCCGGGGACGATGCCTGGAACGCTGCTCATCGGCTGGAAGCAGACGTCTTCCCGGAGCTGCCGGACGAGTCGGCGCTCAGGGATCAACTGCTCGCCATCATCCGTTCCGGTGAGTCCGCGCGCTGGTCTCCCGAAGACGTCGACTCAGCCTGAGTCGATCCGGTCACCGAGTGTGTCGAGGTGCCGTCCGTCGACACTGTCCGGGGACGAGTGCGCCCGCGCCGAGCGACTCCGTGCCCCGTTCGGGGGTATCCGAGCTGGCGCTCAGAGGCAAGAGTGACTAGTGTGATCAAAGTTTCTATTGTGACTCTTGTGACTTGAACTCGGCAGCGACCCGCCGTGAACACTCAGATCGTGTCGCCGGACTGGAGAATGATGACCCCCGCACGAACGCCCGGTGGGCAGCACGGCTTCCGGCGCCCCTGGCTGGCGATGGCCGTGTCGTTCGGCGTCGTCACCGCATCTCTGACCTTCGGGGCGCTTCCCGCTCAGGCCGACGACTACCCGAGCTGGGCGGACGTCGAGGCAGCGAAGTCGAGCGAGAGCGCGAAGGCCGCTGAGATCACGAACATCACCTCGCTCATCGCCCTCGTTGCAGGCGACCTCCGACGCCGCGTTCCGTACCGCGCAGATCGCCGCGGAGGCCTATCGTCAGGCGCAGGACTCGGTCACCGAGGCGACCGCTCGTGAAGCCGCTCTGCGCGAGCAGGCAGACACCGCTGCTGCCGCCGCGAAGACCTCGAAGCAGCGTGCGGGCGCGCTCGTCGCGCAACTCACCAGGGGCAGCGGCGGCAGCGACGTCTCCCTCGACCTCATGCTCGGCGCGGGCAAGTCCGATGATCTCCTCGCCCGTCTGTCGGTCATGGACAAGCTCGGCGAGCGCAACGCGGCCAGCTACGCGGAGGCGGTCACCGACCGCAACGCCGCGAGCGGCCTGACCGAGCAGGCAGAGCTGGCCACGACCGAGCGCGAGCGTCTCGAGGGCGAGGCGCAGACCAAGTACGACGAGGCGGAGGCGGCGTCTGCAGCAGCGTCTGCGGCGGTGGCCATCCAGGAGCAGCAGGCCGACGAGCTGTACGCGCAGCTCGCATCGTTGAAGAACACGACCGCTGAGACCGAACGCGGCTACGCCACCGGTGAGTCGGCTCGCCAGGCCGCCGAGGCGGCAGCGGCAGCAGCGGCCAACCAGCCTCCCGCCTCCGGTGGCGGTTCGTCCGGCGGAGGATCGAGTAGTGGCGGCGGCGGTTCATCAGGTGGCGGCGGTGGTGGCGGCGCCGTGCCGCCTCCGAACTCCGCAGGTGTCGAATCGGCGATCGCGTTCGCGCTCGCCCAGGTCGGCAAGGGATACCAGCTCGGCGGCTCCGGCCCGAACGTCTGGGACTGCTCCGGCCTGACCCGCGCGGCCTACGGCAGCGGCATCGGGACGCACTCCGCGACCAACCAGTACTACACGATGCAGTCGCAGGGCCGGCTGGTGCCATACGGTCAGAAGCAGCGCGGCGACCTCATCTTCTGGTCGAGCGGTTACGACTACTACCACGTGGCCATCTACCTCGGGAACGGGCAGATCGTCGAAGCCGCGAACGAGCGTGCCGGCACCCGTGTCGGCATCATCTGGGGCTCCGGCGACGTGGCTGCATACGTCGGTCGTCCGACGGGCTGATCCCATGGGGGCCCCGGAGGTGGACGCGTACCTCGACGCGCTCACGCATCAGCTGAAGCCGGCTGTCGTGCGATTGCGGAGCGCGATCATGGCCTCTGACGACGGCCTGACGGAACACCTGAAGTGGAAGGCGCCGAGCTTCGTCTTCGACGGCGAGGACCGGGTGACGTTCGCGCTGCACCCGGCCAACCGCATCCGCATCATCCTGCACCGGGGTGCTCGCTCGCGTGACGACACCGAGGCATTCGTCTTCGATGATCCGTCAGGGCTCGTCGTCTGGGCGGCACCGGACCGCGGCGTCGTGACCTTCGCGAGCGTCGACGAGGCCGCGGAGCACGAGCCGACGCTCGTCGCGCTGATCGGCCGGTGGGTGCGCGCCTGACAACACCTCGCTCGACGAGTGATCGACGTGCGTCATGCGGCCGCCGTCGTATGATCGACTGCCGAGCGGGCGTGCACTCGCGGCCGGGCTGGTATCGAAGGAGTCGCCGTGCGCAGTGCCCTGCTCGGGCTCGTCCTGCTCGTCCTCGGTTCCGTCGCGATCCTCACCGGCGTCCTGCCCGGCCCGGAGGCCGTCGGGATCGCGCAGCGCGTCTGGCCGATCCTGCTGTTCGTCGTCGCCATCACGGTCGTCGCAGAACTCGCGGCGGAGGCCGGACTCTTCGCGGTCGTCGCCTCCCGGCTCGTGCGATGGGGCCGGGGAAGCACCTGGCTGCTCTGGCTGCTCGTCGTCGCGCTCGCCACCCTCAGCACGGTGTTCCTCTCACTCGACACCACCGCGGTGCTGCTGACCCCGGTCGTGATCACCCTCGCCAGACACGCCGGACTCTCTCCGATCCCGTTCGCGCTCACGACCGTCTGGCTCGCGTGCACCGCATCGCTCCTCCTGCCGGTGTCGAACCTGACTAACCTGCTCGCAGAGCACGCCATCGACGAGGCGTCCGCGTCGGCGGGCGGCGATGCCCTCGGGCCTAGCGGGTTCGCCGCCCTGATGCTGGTGCCAGCGATCATCGCGGTCGTCGTGCCGTGCGTCGTCCTCGCGATCGTCTACCGGCGCCAGCTGTCCGAGCCGTACATCGTGGAACTCGAGCCCGCGGAACACGACCGTGTGCTGCTCGTCACCTCCGGAGTGGTCGTCGTCGTGCTGCTGCCGTTGCTCGTCTCGGGTCTCCCCGTGTGGATGCCGGCGTCGGCCGCTGCACTGGTGCTCGCCGGCTGCTTCCTCGTGCGTCGTCGACATGCGCTTCGGGTGGCGCTCATCCCCTGGCAGCTGGTGCTGCTCGCCTCCGGCCTGTTCCTCGTCGTCGAGGCCGCCCACTCGCTCGGCCTGGGCACGCTGCTCGCATCGGTGGCCGGGGCGGGCGACTCGCTGCCCGCGTTGCTGCAGCTCGCCGGCGTCGGCCTCCTGAGCGCGAACCTCGTCGACAACCTGCCCGCCTATCTCGCGCTCGAACCGGTCGCCGGCGACCCGGTGCGGTTCGCCGCGCTGCTGATCGGGGTGAACGCCGGTGCGCTCATCACCCCGTGGGCCTCACTCGCCACCCTGCTCTGGCACAGCCGCCTGGTCGCCGCCGACGTCCGCTTCGGCTGGGGCCGGTTCATGCTGCTCGGACTCCTGGTCGCACCGCTCACGGTCGCCGCATCGACGGTCGGTCTCTGGCTCGCCCAGTGACCGCACTGTCCCGGCTGTCCGAGCGCCGTGCGGACCGGGATCAGTGCTCGTGCCGGGCGTCGGCGGCACGGCGCCTCGCGAGCAACTCGGAGACGATGCGCTCGACGAGGTCGAACGGGATCGGACGACTGAACGGGAACTGCAGTGTGTCCTTCGCCGCTCGGTAGTCGGCGACGGCGCTCTGCAGCGGTTCGTCGAACGGCGGGATCGAATACAGCGCGATGTGGTGCTTCCACGCGCCGAGGTAGAGGAGGTACCGGTCGTCGAGCATGAACGTCGGCATGCCGTAGCGGATGGCCTCGGTGATCTCGGGGACGACCCGGTGCACCCGGAGGCGGATCTCTTCGATGGCGTCGGCCGCGTCGCTCGGCTGTGTCGCCAGGTAGTCGTCGATCGTGGTCGGTGCGCCTGCCATGGTGGACCCCCGGTGGAACGATGGCGTCGGGCGCAGCTGCACCCGTGACGCCATCGTCCCACGTCGACCCGGCAGGCGACAGGGGTGGTGCTACCGATCTGCGAGGGCGCGTCGGACGTCGTCCTCGACGAGGTCGGCGTTGATCGCGACACCGGCCATCGATCCGGCCGCAGCAGCCTGCAGGACCTGGGGTCGGAGGTTCGTCACATCTCCGGCCGCCCACACACCAGGGACGGCGGTCGCACCCATCGCGTCGACGGGGAGCGCATCACCGAACTCAGCGCCCCGAGGATGTGGTGCGGGCAGCAGACCGAGCCCGGCGAACGGTGCGACGCGGACGCGGGCGACAGGAGCGACGGCCAGCGCGTCGACCGCCAATGTCCGGCCGTCGGCCAGGACGACGCCGGTGAGTCGGTCGTCCGTGACGTCGAGCCGCTCGACGATGCCGTCGACGATCTCGATGCCCCGCGCGGCGAACGCCTCCTCCTGTTCGACGGTGAAGGCGCCGGCGGTGTTCCGCAGGATCACGATGCGGTCGCTCAACTGGCGGAAGAGCTGCGCCTGATGGGCTGCGGCTTCCGCATTCGTGCCGAGGATGCCGATCACCTGATCCTGCACCTCCCAGCCGTGGCAGTACGGGCAATGCAGGGCGTCGCGGCCGAACCGTTCGTGGAGACCGGGGATGTCCGGCAGTTCGTCGCCGGTGCCGGTCGCGATGAGGAGACGGCGGCTGCGGACGACGGTGCCGTCGGTGATCGTCACAGCGAAGCCGCCGTCGACGCGTGTCGCGCCGGTGACCTGACCGTCGATGACGTGGACGCCGTAGCCGGCGACCTCGGCACGTCCCAGCCGGAGCAGCTCTCTCGGCGGGATGCCGTCGCGCGTCAGGAAACCGTGGACGCCGGCCGCTGGAGCGTTGCGGGGATCCCCACCGTCGATGACGACGACGGACCGGCGCGAGCGGCCGAGCATGATCGCGGCGCTGAGCCCTGCTGCACCGCCTCCGACGATGATCGCATCGACGAGGGCGTCGGCGGGTGCTGGAGTGGGTGTGGTGCTGGTCATGGTTCGTCCCATCGGTCGTTCGCTACGTGTGGATCCAGCGTGCGCCGCATTGTGCTGAAACGGCAAGGAGAGTTGCCGAACCGGCAACGAACGGCGAGAATCGTCCCATGACGCATCGACACGACGTGGAGCCGACCATCGACGGCGTCCTGGACGCCGTCGGCCCACGACTCCGTGCGATCCGGCAGCATCGCGGCACGACCCTCGCAGCACTCTCAGTCGACACCGGCATCTCCGTCTCGACGCTCTCCCGACTCGAGTCCGGTCAGCGCCGTCCCAACCTCGAACTGTTGCTTCCGCTCGCTCGAGCGCACCAGGTCCCGCTCGACGACCTCGTCGGTGCCCCGCAGGCCGGCGACCCTCGAGTGCACCTCAAACCGATCCAGCGCTACGGGCAGACCATGCTGCCGTTGACGCGCCGAGCCGGCGGCCTCCAGGCGTACAAGCACGTCATCCACGGCGGCGACGGGCCCCAGGCGCCAGGCGAGCAGAAGGTCCATGAGGGGTACGAGTGGCTGTACGTCCTGAACGGGCGGCTGCGTCTCATGCTCGGTGATCAGGACATCGTGCTGCCACCGGGCGAAGTCGCCGAGTTCGACACGAGGGTGTCGCACTGGTTCGGGCGCGCAGACGCCTCGCCCGTCGAATTCCTCAGCCTGTTCGGCAAGCAGGGCGAGCGGATGCATGTGCGCGCGAAGACGACCGGTGGCCGTTGACGCTTCCCGTCCGAGGCATCGCATGCCAGGCTGGGGCGACCGGTCGACCACGACCGACGTGGGGGAGCCGATGACCGGGCCGGACGATGACGCGCAACCGCAGCAACCCGCGGACGACCGCCCGTTCGCGGACCAGATCCTCGAACGACGTGGCTTCGCCGTCACCGCCGCACTGTTCGTGATGCTCGGCGGCATCGTCGTGCCCTTCGTCGGCTGGGTCGCCGGCATGGTCATGCTGTGGCGTTCCCGAGCGTGGACGAACCGGCAGAAGTGGACCGCCACCCTCGCCCCGATCGCGGCGACCGCTGTCGTCTTCATCGTGCTCGCGCTGTTGTCGTCGAACTGGAGCACGACCGACGCCGGGCTCGGGGGATCCCCGGTGATCCCGGTGGTGTTCGACCTCGGCTGGACGACGACGATCCTGCTGATGGTGTCCTACGTGATCGCCGGCGCCTGGTTGCTCTGGAGCGCGCTCCGCCCGGCAGCGGCCTCCGTGCCGGTCGACGGGTCCTGAAGCGGACGGATCGTCCTCCCGTGGTTCGCGGGCGCTGCCCAGGTGGACCGGGCAGAGTGGGGCGATGCCCAGCTCCTCACGATTCCGTCGACCCGTCCCGATCCCACCAGGACCCGGCGAGGAGTCGGTGTGGGAGTATCCCCGCCCACCCCGCGTCGAACCGCGCGACGAGCGGATCGTCATCCGCTTCGGCGACGAGGTCATCGCCGAGTCGACGTCCGCGGTGCGGGTGCTCGAGACGAGTCATCCGCCGGTCTACTACGTCCCGGCAGCCGACTTCAGGACCGGGGTGCTCGTGCCCGTCGACGGCACCAGCATGTGCGAGTTCAAGGGCGAGGCGCACTATCTCGACGTCCGGGTGGGTGACCACGTCGCCGAAGCCGCAGCCTGGACGTACCCGGACCCCCGACCGGGCTTCGCTCCGCTCTTCGGCATGATCGCCGTGTATCCGGGACGGATGGACGCCTGCGAGGTCGACGGCGAGCGCGTCCAAGCGCAGGAGGGCGACTTCTACGGTGGGTGGATCACCCGCGGCATCATCGGCCCGTTCAAGGGAGCCGCCGGCACCTTCGGCTGGTGATCCCACCCCGCGCCTGGTTTCGCACGGCCCGCCATACACCTGCCGTTCACGCGCACGCAACGCCTGGGGGTGGATCGCGCGTCGTGCAAGGCTGAGCCGCAGGACGCCTTCGACGACGAGGCGCGTGCGCACAGAGAGCAGGGCGAGACGATGGACGCCTTCGATGAAGCATCTGACCCGGGCTGGTCACTCCTGCGGGTCGTCTCCCTCTTCGGTGTGGCTGTCACCGGGGGTGCGCTCGTGGGGGCTGTGGTCGCCGCCGGCTTCGCATTCCTCGAAACCGTCGGCCGCCTGGGCACGCACCCCTTCGACGCCGGAATGATCGCTGTGCTCGTCGGCGGCCTCGTGGGCGGCATGCTCGCGGCGGTCGGCGCCGTCGGAGCGCTGATCGCCCTCAGCGTGCTCGACCACTGGGGCGAGCGGGGTTCAGGGCGCCGAGCGTGGATCGCCGGTGGCGGAGCCGCGTTCCTCGTCCTGATCGTCGCTGGCTTGATCGCGGCACCGATCGGATTCGCTTCGACGATCGGCGTGGTCGCCTTCGCCGTCATCGGCGTCGGTGGTGCCGCGGGCGGCGGGCTCTACGCCTTCGAACGGGCGCTGTCGCGGCGTCGCGTCGGCTGGATGGACGTCGGCCACTGAGGCCTCCTGATCTCAGGCGTGCTGCAGGATCCGCTCGCGATGCCAGGCGGTCTGGGTGAGCGCCGAGATGCGCAGGAGCCCCGTCAGCCCGTCCCATCCTGCGGACCATCCGATGCGCGATGCGACGCTCCAGACAGTCGCGTCCGGGTCGTCGACCAGTATCGCCGCGACCTCGTCGGCACGCCGCAGGTGGTGCGCGGCCAGTTCGTCGCAGCGTTCGGCGAGCCCGGTGAAGCGGAAGCCGTGGCCCGGGACGACCTGGTCGTCGTGGAATCCACGGACGCGGTCGAGCGACGCGAGGTAGGCGGTCACGGGGTTCTCAACGGTCGACGCTCCGAGTCCGAGGCCCGAGAAGATCGTCGGCAGGACGTGATCACCGGTGAACAGGAACCCGCGTTCCTCGTCGCGGAGCGTGATGTGCCCTGTCGTGTGGCCTGGCGTGTGCAGCACGCGGATCGTGCGGCCGGGGAGGTCGAGGAGTTCGCCGTCCTCGATGGTCCGGTCGGCTCGTGTACTGCCGAGATGCCCTGACGGGGCGCGGTCACCGGCGCTCCACGGGCGGACGCTCGTGTCGTCGGCGGGAACGCCCCACGTGTCGAGTGCCTCGGCGAGATCTGCTGGGCCAGGTGGTGTCGCCGCCGCGGCTTCGTCCTCCAACCGGTGCATGAGGACAGGGGCCGCGAGCTCGTTCCGCAGGACGCCCGCGAGCCCGAGGTGGTCGGGGTGCAGGTGCGTCACGACCACGCCCGTGAGCGTCGTGACGCCGATCCCGCGCAGCTCCTGCAGCAGATGGTCGCGGCCGGGAGGGGTGTCGGTTCCCGGGTCGATGACGATCGCCCGGCCGTCGGTCCCGAAGAGGACGGAGCAGAGGGTGGAGGGGTTCGCCGGATCGTCGGTCGGGACGGCGATGACGACGGTGTCGGCGTCGAGGTGCTCCGTGGCGGCAGTTCTGCCCTCACGGAATGCTGTCGCTTGCGACTCGCTCAGTGATGTGATCAAGATGCGGCTCCGGGGTGGGTCGGGGACGGACCAACCCTAGTCGCGCGAGCTCGAACGTTCAGTACGATGGTGGACATGACCGTCAACGACATCCTCATCGGCTTGATCGCCCTCATCTGCATCTTCGGTGGCATCGGCATGGTCGGTGGACTCATCGTCATGAGCAAGTCCGGCTATCGCGGCTGACCCGTCAGGTCGTCGAGCATGTCGAGGGCTGGCGCCTCCGACAGGCTCAGGCCGCGCCTCCGGTGCTCAGCTCCTGATGGCCTCGTCCGTCGCGCGCTGCACGGCGGCGAGCGCAGCGGACACCGCTGAACGGCCGAGCGAGCCCTTGCGAGCGGTGGCCACGATCTTCCGTTCACCCATGCCGGTCAGACGTCGTCTGACGACGTCGGTCCGGGAGGCGATCGCGAGTTCCGGGAGCACCGCGACGGACAATCCCGCGGCGACGTGGTCGATGACGACCTCGTAGCTCGTGAAGCGGCCGACCACTCGGGGTTCGAAACCCGATCGGCGACAGAGCAGCGGGATGAGTTCGCCGAGGTAGGTGCCGGGTGCGTCGAGCGCCCAGGACTCCTCGGGGAGTTCGCTGAAGGCGACCTCGTCCAGTTCGGCGATCCGGTGGCCGAGCGGCGCGATCAGCAGGAGCGGGTCGGTCGTGAGGGGCACGCTGTGCACGGAGGGGTCGAGCAGGAAACCGTCCTCCTGGTCGACGGTCACGACGACGTCGCAGGTGCCCCGTTGTACGGCGGTGGTGCTCTCATGCGGTTCGACTTCGATGAGCTCCACGTCGAGCCGCGGATGGGCGAGGGACAGCGCTCTCGCCGCAGGGATGAGGATCGGTGCGATGACACTGGCGAACCCGGCGATGCGGAGCCGCCCGGACGGTTCGGACTCCACTTCGGCGAGCTCCACCTCGATGGCGTCCATCTGCGCGAGCAGGGCCCTCGCCCGTTCGACGAGGAGTGCACCGGTCGGGGTGAGCGCGAGGGTGCGACCGCGGCGTTCGAGGAGAGCCGCTCCGGTCTCCGATTCGAGCACGGAGAGCTGTTGGGAGACCGTCGAGGGGCTGAGGTCGAGTTCGCGGCCGACGGCGCGGATCGTGCCGAGCCGGTCGAAGGCCTCGAGCAGTCGCAGTCGAACGGGGTTCAGGGCCATGATCCAACAGTACTGAGCGCGCCGAGTCGGATCCGCCAGGTGTCGCAGTCCGATCGGAGGCTCGTGGCCCCCGCCTACTCCCAGCGGAAGACGTCGGGGAGCCGCCCTGGTTCCTCGAGCCTGGCATTCCGCAACACAGCGCGCTCCGCGCCGAGCGACAGGGCTGTCACGGAGAGCGATGCGAGGCGGATGCCGTCGTGCTCGTCGACGCGGACGATGGCCTCGTCCGCGGAGGCCTGGACGCTCGTTGTCGCGCGGAGGACCTGCAGCCAGGGATCCCAGGAGGAGGCGGTGTCGTCGGCGAGGGGTCCGGTCGGTGCCGGGGCGGCGGCGAAGTCCGGTCGCCATCGATGCACCCGCGGCACCTCGAAGTGGTCCGGCCCCTCGTGGGTCACCAGGTGGAGTCCCGGTGGCACCTCGACGGTGCGGATCGTGTCGCCGTCCCAGCTCGTGACGCGCACGCGATCGGCGCGCAACTCGACCAGGTTCCAGGAGCGCGCGCTGCGGCCGCTTGCTTCGTCGACACCGGTCGTCACCGCCTGCAGCGGGAGCACTCCTCGTGAGGTCCAGCCGTCGCGCGGTGCGGGGAGGTCCTCGCGGCGATTGAGCACCACCGCCGCTCTCGGTCCACCGTCTGCGGCGTCGTTCGATGCGAGCCACGCACCACCGGCCTCGCGGTCGTGGATCCCGTGCACGCTCTCACCGAGCTGCGGCCACCACGACCCGGGCGGGTCCCAGGCGCGGCCGGGTTGCTCGTCGCGCAGGCCGAGCAGGTTGATCGGCCAGGCGCGCCCCGGCTGGAAGTCGATGATGACGGTGCACACGGTGGTTCCTCCTCGTCGGGCTCGACTAGGACAGACTAGACGAGGAGCGGAGCCAGGGGTTCCGTCGCACGAGGAGGCAGTATGACGACCGACGGCCCACCGAGCATCGAGACACGTCGCACGATCGTCGTGGGCATCACGGGCGGTATCGCCGCCTACAAGGCCGTCGCGGTGGTGCGCGCCTTCGTGAAGGCCGGGCACGACGTGCACGTGGTCCCGACGGAGAGCGCACTGCGGTTCGTCGGACTCCCGACCCTGGAGGCGATCAGCCGCAACCCCGTCACGACCTCGCTGTACGACGGTGTCGCCGAGGTCCGACATGTCGCGCTCGGACAGCGCGCCGATCTCATCGTCGTCGCGCCGACCACGGCGAACACCTTGGCGAAGCTCGCCGCAGGCCTCTCCGACGATCTCCTCGGCACGACGATCCTCGCGAGTCGCGCACCCGTCCTCCTCGCACCGGCCATGCATACGGAGATGTGGCAGCACGCCTCGACCACGACGAACACCGCGGTGCTGCGATCGCGCGGAGTCGCGTTCATCGGGCCGGCCTCCGGTGCACTGACGGGTGGCGACGACGGACCGGGGCGGATGAGCGAGCCCGACGACATCGTGGCCGCGGGCCTCGCACTCCTCGCCGGCTCGGGTGCGGTGGTCCAGGACCTCCGGCAGGAGCGCGTCGTCGTCTCGGCCGGCGGCACCAGGGAACCGCTCGACCCCGTGCGCTTCCTCGGCAACCGGTCGAGTGGCCGACAGGGGCTCGCGATCGCGCAGGCGGCCGTCGCGCGCGGCGCGCGCGTCGTGCTCGTCGCCGCGCATCTCGACGCCGATGTCGCCGCCGAAGCCGCCTCGACCACCGGACTCGAGATCGTCCCGGTCGGCACCGCCGCGGAGCTCGCGGCAGCGGTCGGGCGCAACGCGGCCGACGCGAGCGTCGTCGTCATGGCGGCTGCCGTCGCCGACTACCGTGCGTCCGAGGTGGCCGAACGGAAGATCAAGAAGGACGACACGGGCGATGAGCTGACCCTGCGACTCGTCCGGAACCCCGACATCCTCGCGGGGCTGGCTGCGGAGCCGATTCCGGGACGCCTCGTCGTCGGATTCGCCGCGGAGACCGCGACCGACCGCGAGGAACTGTTGCAGCTCGGCCGGGCGAAGGCCGCTCGCAAGGGAGCGGACCTGCTCGTGCTCAACCGCGTCGGGTGGGAATCCGGGTTCGGCGCCGCCGACAACGAGGTCGTCGTGATCGACCGCGACGGGGTCGTGTTGGCCGAGGCCGCCGGTTCGAAACGGGCCATCGCCGAAGCGCTGCTCGACGTGGTCGTCGAGCGCCGCTGACACCTCCCTGGCCCTCGACCGCACCCACGGGACGTGCCGATCCGACGGCGGTCCTGGCGTGGCTCCCCCCGAACGGGGCTCCACACTGCGACCATGGCAACATGCCCCGACCTCGCCCTGCCCGCCGTCGCGCCTCGATCGCAGCCGCCCTCGTCGGGGTCATCGTCCTCACCATGGGCGTCACGCAGTCGGCGGCAGCCGCCGACTACCCGAGCTGGGAGGACGTCGAGGCGGCTCGGACGAACGAGTCGTCGAAGCAGTCGACGATCGGGCAGATCGAAGGACTCGTGCAGTCGCTCCAGACGGCCGCCGCGCAAGCTGAGGCCGCAGCCGTGCAGCGCGCCGAGGAGTACGAAGCAGCCCAGCTCGCGGTCGACGAGGCCAGTTACCGCGCGATCTCGCTCCGCGAGCAGGCGGCCGCGGCCGCGACAGCGGCGGAGTCCTCCAAGCGCCAGGCCGGTGCGCTCGTCGCCGCCTGGCTCCGCACGGGGAACGTCGACCTCAGCACGGCCGCATTCCTCGACGGCAAGGAGCCGGAGACGCTCCTCGGCCGACTCAGTACGATCACGAAGCTCAGCGAGTCCACTGACGGCACCTACGATCGCGCCAGGACCGACGCGAACACCGCTTCATTGCTCACCGAACAGGCGACCCTGGCCGAGGCCGCGCTCGGCGAACTCGCGGTCGCGGCGGAGACGGCACTCGCGGATGCGGTGTCGGCTCGCGCGGATGCGCAGGCGGCCGTCGCAGAGCAACAGCAATACCTCGCGACGCTCGAGGCGCAGCTCGTGGTCCTGCGGGAGAACCGCGCGGCCACCGAGGCCGACTACCGCAAGGGCGAAGAGGTCAAGGCCGCAGCTGCTGCTGCTGCGGCGGCCGCGGCGGCTGCGGCAGCCGCAGAGCGCGCGGCCGCGGAGGCGGCGGCAGGCGGCGGCGGTGGAGGCGGCGGCGGTTCCGGAGCCGTCGGCGGTCAGGGCTGGGCGCTCCCGATCTCCGGGCCGATCACCGACAGCTACGGGCCGCGCCCTGGACGGCCCGTGCCCGGCGTCAACCCCTTCCACTCGGGGACCGACATCGGCGCCGGCTGCGGTCGCGCCGTCTACGCTGCGAACTCGGGCAGGGTCGTCTACGCGGGCTGGCTCGGCACCTACGGCAACTGGGTGCTCATCGACCACGGCAACGGGGTGCAGACCGGCTACGCCCACAACAGTCGGATCCTCGTCGGCGAAGGCCAGAACGTCTCGGCAGGCGAGAACATCTCCCTGGTGGGGACCACCGGCGCCTCCACGGGCTGCCACGTGCACTTCGAGGTGCGCATCGGCGGTTCCCGCGTCGACGCCGTGCCGTTCATGGCGGACCGCGGCGTCTGGATCGGCTGAGTCGACCGGGCTCCGTCAGAGGCCCAGGCGCTCCAGTTCGGTGTCCATCCGCCTCGCCATCTCGCGGTAGCCGTCGTCGTTCGGGTGCAGACCGTCCGAGGCCATCCACTCAGGATGTCCTTCGATCCAGTGCGATGCACCGGGAATCGTGTCCGCGCCGATATCTGCTGCGGCGTCGGCCACCCAGTCGATGATCGTCTCGATGGCCTGCGGCTGTTCGTCGGTGTACCAGAACGGCTCGACGACGATGAAGCGTGCGTCCGGCAGCGCATCCTTCAGCCGGTGGAGGTCCGTGTCGATCTGCGTGCGGATCCGCTCGGCTTCACGGTCGTAGCTGAAGGCGTCGTTCAAGCCCATCGTGACGAACACGATGTCCGGCCGCTCCGCGATGATGAGCGAGGGGAGATCGCCGCTGTCCTCACCGAACCGGTCCCGGTGGTTGATGAACCCGAGTCCGTTGACGCTCGGGTTGAACTCGCGCCATCCACGGTCCTCGCTGATCACGGTGGACCAGCGTTCGGTCGGATCACTCGCCCCCGTGCCGAGGGTGTACGAGTCGCCGTAGAAGGCGACGAGCGGGCCGTCGCCGGGAATCGCGCCCGAGGATGCGCTGCCGGCCGACCCGCACGCGGTCAATCCGGCGGTCAGGGCGAGCACCGCTGCGGCAGCGAGGAGTCGTGATCTCATGCATCAACTTCGGAGCCGTCATCGATTCCGATGTGCCCGTCGAGCGATGGATGTCGTGCGTGCCATCTCGTAAACGCGTTACGACAAGAGGTGCGGTTCCGCATCTTCGTGGATTAGCCTGTGTTCATGCCGCAGATCCGAATCAAGGACGCGGCCCTGTTCCTCGGGGTCAGCGACGACACCGTGCGCCGATGGATTGAACAGGGCGTCCTCGCGAGCTCGAAGGACGACTCCGGCAGAGGCGTCGTCGACGGTCTGAGCCTCGCGCAGCTCGCACGTCGGAACGCCGTCCTCCCCGTCGACCCCTCGGAGATCGGCCGCTCGGCCCGCAACCGTTTCGTCGGCATCGTCACGGACATCACCATGGACACCGTCATGGCCCAGGTCGAGCTGCAGTGCGGCCCGCACCGGGTCGTGTCGCTCATGAGCAGCGAGGCCGTGCGCGAGCTCGGTCTCGAACTCGGCTCCACTGCAATCGCCGTCGTGAAGGCCACGACGGTGCTCATCGAAACTCCGAAGGCCTCGACATGACCTCGTACCGCCGCTCACCCTCCAGGCGACTGCTCGCCGGCCTCGCGCTCGGTGTCGCCGTGCTGCTCGGTACCGCGGCGTGCTCCTCCGGCACCCCGGCGACGGAGCCGAGCACGACCGCCCCCGCCGACACCCTCAGTGGTTCGATCACCGTGTACGCGGCGGCGTCGCTCAAGACGACCTTCACCCAGCTCGCGAGCGCCTTCGAGGAGGAGCACCCGGGCACGGCCGTCGAGCTGACGTTCGCAGGTTCTTCCGACCTCGTCACCCAGCTCACGAACGGTGCCCCAGGCGACGTCTTCGCCTCCGCCGACGAGAAGAACATGACGAAGCTCGTGGACGCGAATCTCATCGAGGGCGACCCGGTCGACTTCGCGACGAACGTCCTGCAGATCGCCGTGCCGTCGTCCAACCCGGCCGGTGTCAAGACGTTCGCCGACCTCGCGAAGCCGGACGTGAAGACGGTCGTCTGTGCTCCTCAGGTGCCCTGCGGAGCGGCCACGGCGACGATCGAGACGGCGACGGGCGTGACGCTCACCCCGGTGAGCGAGGAGTCCTCGGTGACCGATGTCCTCGGCAGGGTGAGCTCGGGTGAGGCCGACGCCGGTCTCGTCTACGTGACGGATGTCATCGCTGCCGGCGATGCGGTGAAGGGCATCGCCTTCGACGAGTCGTCCGAGGCCGTCAACACTTATCCGATCGCACCGCTCGCTGCCAGCACGAATCCTGAGGTGGCGGCGGCGTTCGCCGCGTTCGTCGTGAGCAAGGCCGGCCAGCAGGTGCTCGCCGACGCCGGCTTCGGCGCACCGTAGTCCGCCGATGTCGAGCGCAGTGTCCGGCGTCCCTCGCTGGGTGATCGCCATCGCGGCGGTGGGAGCGGCATTCGTGCTGCTCCCGCTCGTCGCGGTGGTGCTGCGCGTCGACTGGTCCAACTTCGGCGGCCTCGTCACCTCTGAGTCGTCGCTCGCGGCGTTGGGGCTGAGCCTTCGGACCTCCCTCATCGCGACGGCCCTGTGCATCCTCTTCGGCGTACCGCTCGCGCTCGTCCTGGCGAGGACGCACTTCCCCGGCCAGCGCGTGCTGCGGTCGCTCGTACTGCTCCCGCTCGTCCTGCCCCCGGTCGTCGGGGGCATCGCCTTGCTCTACACCTTCGGCAGGCTGGGCCTCCTCGGACCGTCGCTCACCGGGGCTGGGATCAACATCGCCTTCTCGACCACGGCGGTCGTGCTCGCGCAGACCTTCGTCGCGCTGCCCTTCATCGTGCTGAGTCTCGAGGGCGCCATCCGAACGAGCGGATCCCGCTATGAGGCGGTCGCGGCGACGCTCGGTGCGAGCCCGACGACCGTCTTCCGCACCATGACTCTGCCGTTGCTCGCTCCGGCGATCGTGTCGGGTGCGATCCTGTCGTTCGCGCGCGCGCTCGGCGAGTTCGGCGCGACACTCACCTTCGCCGGGAGCCTCCAGGGTGTCACCAGGACGCTCCCGCTCGAGATCTATCTCCAGCGGGAGACAGACCCGGACGCCGCTGTCGCGCTCTCGCTCGTGCTCGTGGTGGTCGCCGTGCTCGTCGTCGGCGTCGCTGGCGCGCAGGGGACGCCCGGTCGGCGCAGCGGACGGACTCGCCGATCCAGGCGGACGGCGACGACCGACGCGACAGGACGGCCAGTCCCGGCCGGCGGCGCTCGATGACCGCCGGGGTGACGAGCGGGGCCGCGCTCGAGTTCGCAGCGAGCCATCGTGGCCGTGACTGGCACGTCGCGCTCGAGGTCGCCGCCGGCGAGACGGTCGCGGTGCTCGGACCGAACGGTGCCGGGAAGTCCACGCTGCTCGCGCTGCTCTCCGGCCTGCTCCGCCCCGACAGCGGACAGGCCACGCTCGCCGGTCGCGAGCTGTTCCGCATCGACGAGCGAGGTGGTGGTAGCTGTCTCGCACCCCATCGACGTGGGATCTCGCTGCTCGCGCAGGAGGCGCTCCTGTTCCCGCATCGATCGGTGCTCGACAACGTCGCCTACGGCCCGTTGAGCGCGGGGGCGTCGCGGGCCGAAGCGCACGAGATCGCCCGCCGCCGCCTCGCCGACGTCGAGGTCTCCGAGCTCGCCGATCGTCGCCCGGCCGAACTCTCGGGCGGCCAGGCGCAGCGGGTGGCCCTTGCCCGAGCCCTCGCCCCGGACCCGTCGCTGCTCCTGCTCGACGAGCCGATGGCGGCCCTCGACGTGACGGTCGCGCCGCAGCTGCGCCGCATGCTTCGAGACCAGCTCCGGGGGAGGACCACGCTGCTCGTGACGCATGAGGTCCTCGACGCGTACACGCTCGCCGACCGGGTGATCGTGCTGCGAGGCGGCCGGGTCGTCGAGTCCGGGCCGACAGCATCGGTGCTCGAGCGCCCCCGGACCGCGTTCACCGCAGACCTCGCCGGACTCGACCTGTTGACCGGTGTGCGCACCCCGACGGGACTGCGCCTCGACGACGGCACCCTGATCGACATCGGGACGGGTTCGTCCGGACACCTCCTCGACGGCGCCGGGGTGGCGCTCGATGTCGAGGTCGCATGCGCCTTCCGTCCGGCGAGCGTCGACGTCCGGGCGGCCGGTGAGGGGTCGGCGTACAACGCTGTCCGCGGGACGATCACCGACCTGGAACCACGAGGCGACCTCGTCCGGGTGCGGTCTGCGCGGCTCGCGGCCGATGTCAGTGTCCAGCAGCTCGCCGCCGCGGGGTGGTCGACCGGGGACGTCGTCGATTTCGTCGTCGATCCGCAGGCAGCAGTCCTGTATCCGCTCTGACGGGCATCGCGAGGGCCTCGACCGGCGATCACGACGGCGGAATCATGACAGAGTGAGCTGATGCGCCGATTCTGGATGACCTCGTGGCCTGTGCTCGTCGGCATCGGTGGCACGCTCGCGATTGCCGCGATCTGCGCAGCGCTCATCGCCATGGGTCTCGTCCGACCGAACACGATCGTGGCCGCCGGCTACCCCGTACGGGGTGTCGACGTCTCGTCATACCAGGGGGAGATCGACTGGGACGTCCTCGGGGGCGAGGGGGTCGACTTCGCGATCATCAAGGCGACCGAAGGTTCAGGAGACCAGGATGAGCGGTTCGCCGCGAACTGGGCCGGCGCGACGCGAACCGCGGAGCAGACGGGTCTGCTCGTCGGGGCTTACCACTTCCTGAGCTTCGACAGCCCGGCCGAGACGCAGGCGCAGAACATCTTCGACACCGTGCCGGTCACGGACGGTGCGCTGCCTATCACGATCGACCTGGAGTGCTACGCCGACTACTGCCGGACGCCGCCGAGCGCTGAACGGGTCGCGAGTGTGCTCGACCCGCTGCTCGCGGCGCTCGAGGAGCACTACGGGCAGCCGCCGATCATCTACGCGACCATGCGCTACTACGACGCTTTCCTCACGGGCGGGTATGCGGCCAACCCGATCTGGATCCGTTCGGTGATCACACCGCCGGTGCTGTCAGACGGCCGCGCGTGGGACATCTGGCAGTTCACCAGCCGGGAGCGCCTCGACGGCTATGTCGGGAAAGAGGAGTTCATCGACGTCAACGTGTACCGCGGATCCCGCGAGGAGTTGCGAGCGCTCGTCGGTCGTTGAGGACCTTTCGGGAGCTGTCAGGGTGCGGGAGCAGGCCCCGTGGTGGGTTCGGCGACGGGGAGGAACTCGTCGACGCCGTCGACCTCCTGCTCGATGGAGTCCTCGGTGGTCTCGCGGTCTTCGGGAATGGGTGCGTCGTCCGCTGCATGTTTGCTCATGCCTCCACGATACGGCGCTGGACCAGCGGCGGGCGGGGCTTGTGCTCGACGGAGCATCGGTGGTGCTGCGGTGGTGCTGCGCGGCTGGGCTAGTCCGGGAGCAGACCGCTGGAGAGGGCGATGATCCGCTGTTCGATGTCGTCCCGGATCAGGCGGACGGCCTCGATGCCCTGGCCCGCCGGGTCGTCGAGTTCCCAGTCCTCATAGCGCTTGCCGGGGAAGACCGGGCAGGCATCGCCGCAGCCCATCGTGATGACGACATCCGAGGCGCGGACGGCTTCCGTCGTGAGGATGCTCGGGATCGCGGCGGTGATGTCGATGCCGCGCTCGGCCATCGCCTGGACCGCGACCGGGTTGATGCGATCCTTCGGCTCGCTGCCTGCCGAGAGGACCTCGACCCGATCGCCCGCGAGCGCACGCAGGAATCCGGCGGCCATCTGCGAGCGCCCGGCGTTGTGGACGCAGACGAAGAGGACGGTGGGGATGACGGACGGGGTGGCGGTCATGCGGTCCTCCGGGGATCGGGTGAGCCGAGCGCGGGGGAGCGGTCGAGCATGTGGATCATGGCGTCGTAGGTGGAGCTCGGTTCAGCCCCGCGGGCGAAGCCTCCGGTGAGTTCGAGCGAGACGTACCCGTGCAGGGCGGCCCGCACGATGCGCCCGGCATCGGTCATCGCGACACTGTCGAGTCCGCGCCCGGCGAGCACCCGTTCGATGAGGATGACCAGCTCGCGGTCCGCCGGCTCGCCGGATGCGGTCCGCGCGTCCACGGTCGAGAACCCGAGGGCGTAGCGGCCCGGTTGGGCGAGGGCGAAGCGTTGATAGCTCACTGCTGCTGCGGCGAGCGCAGGTGTGCCGTGCAGACCTGTGGTGGCGATGTCCAGTTCGCTGCTGAGCTGGGCGAGTGCGAGCACCGCGACTGCCGCCCGGAGGTCGTCGGTGCTCCGGACATGCTTGAGGAGTGCGGGTGCCGAGGTGCCGAGCGAGCGCGCGAGGGCAGCCAACGTCAGAGCGTCTGCGCCATGGGCGTCCGCGAATTCAGCGGCCCCCACGATGACTCGCTGACGGGAGAACTTCGGGCGGAGCGTCTGGGCGGCTACGTCGGTCATCGCGACGATTCTATCGCCCGCCGATAGCATCGAGGCATGCGGATCTCAGTCCTGTTCGGGGGTGCGAGCGAGGAACGGGATGTTTCGATCGCCAGCGCAGCTCAAGTCATCGTCGCGCTCCGGGCACGCGGACACGACGTCCTGGCAGTCGACACGGCCTTCGGTGCCCTCTCTGCCGCGGACGAGCAGCGCGTGCTCACTGCATCGGTCGCCGTCGCGCCGCCGTCCGGGACGGAGCTTGACGCGCTCCCGACCACGAAGGCCTCATCATTACAGCTCCCTGCCGCGATCGGCGACAGTGAGCTCGTGTTCCTCGCGCTGCATGGCGGTTCCGGGGAGGACGGGCGCATCCAGGCGCTGCTCGATCTTGCGGGCCTCCGCTACACCGGTTCCGGCCCGTTGGGCAGCGGACTGGCCATGGACAAGGGTGTCGCGAAAACGCTGCTTCGAGCGGCGGGGGTGGACACTCCGGACTGGCTGCTGGCTCCGCAGACCTCCGACGCGGTCGCTCAGGCGCTCGGCTTCCCGGTGGTCGTCAAACCGACTGCTCAAGGCTCGACCGTAGGACTCTCCGTCGTGCGAGCACCAGACGAGCTGCAGGGCGCTGTCGACCTCGCGTCGCAGTACGGTCCTGTACTGATCGAGCGCTTCGTCCGTGGGCGCGAGCTGACGGTCGGTGTCCTTGACGGACGGCCCCTCGCAGTCGGCGAGATCATGCTGCCGCCGGACAGCGCGTTCTCCTACGAGGAGAAATACCAGCCTGACGTGGTCCAAGAGCAGTTCCCCGCCGATGTCTCGACGGCCGTCGGGGAGACGGCCCGTGCCGCCGCCGTCCGCGCCCATCAAGCGCTGCACCTGAGCGGTTACAGCCGTTCGGACTTTCGGCTCGACGACGACGGGCGGCTCTGGATCATCGAGACGAACAGCCTGCCCGGGTTGACCGCGACCAGCCTGCTCCCGCAGTCCGCAGCTGCAGTCGGCATCGACTATGAAGAACTCTGCGACCACATCTGTCGACTCGCGCTGACCGTATAGCCACACGTCTCGTCCGACCGGCACTCCCGTTCTTCGGGCGATCGGGCGGAGCGCCACCGGATCGCGGCCTATCCGCAAGACCCCGGCGCCCCGGCGCGTTCCGCCTGTGAGCCTGACTTCCGATCTGCGCTGCCGGGCATTCATCCGCTTGCGTGCTCCGAGCGAATCAGATGGAAATGCAGACTTCCACGCCTTGGTCGCCTTCATTCGTGCCGAGCGCTGCCTGTCGGACCTCTGTGCTGTCGAACGTGAGGCCTCGCTGGTGCAGCGCGTCGAACAGCGCGACGACTGCCGGGCTGACAGCTCCCTCGGGAAGTGCCTCACCGTTCTGCGGCAACCAGGTCGCAACGAGCTCTGTGCGGGCGGGGAGGATGTCGACGAGGGTGTGATCGCCGCCCCAGTCGGGGCTGAGCTCGACGGTTGTGGGCCAACACAGGGCGAGTTGGACAGTGCCACGATCGTCAGCGCGGATGGACGTCCAGAAGGTGCCGCTCGGACCTGCACCATCGCGTTGTAGTCGGGCGAACAATTCTCCGAACAAGACGTTCCCGTCGTCGTCGGACCATGAGTCGTCGTCGCTGTTGCCGATGTCGAGGACCCTGCCGACGAACGGTTGTGCATCCAGCCGTCGTTCCGTCACCGTCACAGGAGCGGTCAGTGCGCGGAGCTCGGCGTCGGCGTCGTGGAACGCGCGGTCCTCCCGCGCCCGCGCTTCCAGTACCCGAGCGCGATGCGCGGCGAGCGCCTCGCGGCCAGATTCGGACATCACAGCCGTTGCGACCAGGGGCAGTGGAACGCCCGCTTCCCGGAGCGCTCGAGCGACCACGGCCGAGCGGACCTGTCCCTCACTGTATTTCCGGTAGCCGGAGTGCACATCGATCTCCGCCGGTGCGAGCACTCCCCTCTCGTCGTAGTGTCTGAGCGCTTTCACGCTCAATCCGGTCACGCCAGCGAATTCACCGATTTTCAGCATGAGACAAGCATCCACTCTCCCCGTGGAGGAGAGTCAACCGCTCTTCGTCGGTCCTGCCTATGCCGCCGGCGGCATGTTTCCGAACGACCGTAAATCAGCCGTCGTCGGGGCGCAACGAACAGTGCGGGCCAGAGGATCGGACGTCGTCACATGCATTGAGACGATGGGCTCATCGTTCGCAGGTCTCGTCATCTCGCCGTGAGGGCGAACCGCTCTGAGCTGGTGACCCCGGTTGATGCAGAGACCTCGCAAGGGCCCGCTTCAGCTGCTTCGATGATGAGAACCCCACCCGGTCAGCGATCTCGGCCGCGGGTGCGGTACCGGCGGCCGAGAGGCGGCCGACCTCGGTGATCCGACGCCGCTCGATCTCGCGCCGCGGTGTGGTGCCGAGACGACTGAAGGTGCCGTGAATGGTTCGGACGCTGACGGAGAGTTCTCTTGCGAGCCTGGTCACGCTGAACGCGGGATCTCGGAAGTGCGTCTCGACTGCGAGTTGAGCTGCCATGAAGAGACCGTCCTGGTGTCGCGAATCCGCGCCGACTTCGTCGCTGCCAGCCTCATCGAGCGCGCCGGAGACGAGATGTTCCAAGGAGATGCCGAGGTGCCAACGAGCCGAGTCGCTTCGGGGTGCGGGCGAGTCGAGCACGGAGTGGGTCATCGCGATGAGTGCCCGGAGGGAGGCGTTGCGCATCGGGATCGGTTCGTGGAAGCGGAACCGCGACGAGCCCGGACGCAACAAGGATGGCTCGAAGTACCAGACGAATCGGGCGGTCTCAGAGGTCGTCTGCGCCGTTGTGGGTGCTTCGCCATCGAGCAGGATCATCGACCCGGCGTCCGCGTGCACGCTGCTGCCGTCGACCGTGAAGTCGAATCCTCCCTCGACTGTGTAGACCAGGTACGTGAGCTTCGGCGCGGCGGAGAGCTGGTAGCCGGCGGAGCTCGACCAGGCCCGTCCGATCCCGAACCTCGGGTGCTGTGTGGTCTCCGCGACCAGTCGGGGGTCGATGGCCCCCCGAGGCTGCCATCCGAAGTCGTCGCATCGCTCCGCCGCTTCCGTGCCCATCGTCATCCGAACCGCCTCCAGGAGCCATGCTAACCGGCCTCTACAGCGCCGCCATGTAACCGGTTGACCAAAGACTGAGGACATTTTCTGCATGGTATTGACCAAATCGTGCAGGCTGCGCGTGTTCAGAACACGCTTGCGCCGGTTGTCTCTTCTGTCCTCGGTAGGGTCTCGGGAGTGGACGATTGGCATAGAAGAATCCCTGCCCTCGTCGTTGAGATTGATGCGGCTCTCGCCGATGAGCGATGGGATGCGGTCGGCTCGCTCTTGGATGATTACTTCTTCGCGTTGTCGATCTCTGCGCCGGATGTCATCGACCGGGTGTGGCAGCACCTGCCGGATGAGTGGTTACAGACGCACCCGCGATACGTCATGGCGGCGGCGGTCACCGAAGCGAGCACGAAGCCGTTCCAACTGATCGCTGCGCCCGCCGACCGGACCTTCGCGGAGTGGGTCGATGGTCAAGAGTCGCCGGCCACGCGGGATGTCATGGGAGCAAGACTCGCCTTGGTGCGCCGACACATGGCGTCTGGTCGGATCGAGCGCGCCACCGCGATCGCCGATGAGATCCAGGAGTTGCTCCGCGAGGCCCCCGACCACGAGGGTTTCGAAGATGTACTGCCGAGCGTGTTTATTCGGCTCGGTATGGTCCGATTGCTCTCCGGTGCGCTGGGTCGAGCAATCAGCTCGTTCGCCGAGTCATGGCGGTGGAGTCAGGCCACCTATCCGCATCCGTTCGCGCCGTTCGCGGCGGCGCACTGCGCACTCGCTTACGCTCTGGCTGGCGACTATGTCCATGCGCAGATGTGGCGGGACCGCAGTATGGATATGCCGACCGCGGTGCCGAACACCATGGCGTACTCGTTCCATGCCGCTGGCGAACTCGCGGACGTACTGCTCGCGATCGGCGCGGCAGACGCCGAGGCTGCGCAGCGAAAAGCGCGAGAACTCGACCATGGCATCGAACGCGGTGAGCTGTGGTGGGTCGCGGTCCATGCGCGCAGCCGCATCGCGTTGTACTGGGGCGACCGATCCCAGGTCAGCCGAGAGATCAGCGCAGAGCTCCACGCCTACCCGTCACTCACCGGCCCGTCGTCTTTGGCAGGCATCGTCCTCCGCTGCGACCTCGCAGACCTGTACCAAGCCGACCTCGATTTCGATGCTGCCCAGCACCTCCTCGACCAGCTCGACCAGGGCAGCCCCTGTCTTCCTGCTGTGAGCACCATGACGCGCCAGCTCATGCTCCGCGGAAACCTGGACGCTGCCGAGCGATTGCTGATCGCAGCTGCGAGACCACCGTTGCTCTCCGCGCACCCGCCCGCCCGATGGGAGGTCCTCCGGGCGAACATCATCGCTGCGGACTCCGCTCGAGATCAGGAGACGGTACTGCGCGTGGCAGCGCAGCGAGTCCAACACACCGGGGCCTACG
The DNA here is from genome assembly GCF_050613355.1 of Plantibacter sp. RU18. Lineage (NCBI taxonomy): Bacteria > Bacillati > Actinomycetota > Actinomycetes > Micrococcales > Microbacteriaceae > Plantibacter > Plantibacter sp. RU18. Next base: position 3,916,341 of record NZ_CP159618.1, on the reverse strand, counting down.
ACGCGATGTTCGACGCTGACTCCGCTGTCCGCGCTGCGATCTCGGCCGTTCTGGAGTCCCCAGCGAGCGCTGTTCGCCCGGACGTGGACCTGACCCGGCGCGAGACCGAGATCGTCGGCCTGCTCGCGGAGGGCCTACCGGTCAGACAGATCGCGGAGGAGTTGTTCATCTCCCCGAACACGATGAAGAGCCACCTCGGGCGCATCTACCGAAAACTCGGCGTGCAGAACCGGACAGAGGCGGTCGCAGCCGCCAGTTGTGTGACCGGGTCCGCGCCCGAGATCGCAGCGGGTTAACCCCGCCCCCAGAGGGGTGCATTTCGGGGGTGCACTTACTCGTTCGGGTAGGTTCTGGCGCTTTCTGGCAGTTCACTGAGTATCGACACGTGCTGGACTGCGCCGAGCCGCTGGACCACGTGGCGATCTTCGTTCGCGTCCATGAGGGGCGCGTCTGTGGCCTAAGGGGAGGCATCTTCATGTCCGTACACACACAGCAACGTCACCGGAGGAGGTGGCACGCCTGGGCGGCAGAACGATCCGCGAGCCGCACTCTGTTCGGTGCCATCGGGGTGACCGCTCTGGCAGCCCTGTCTATTGTCGGCATGGGCTCGGTCGCGCAAGCAGCGCCCGGCACACCCAACGAGCCGCAGCCCAACTCGGTCGTGTTCGCTGAAGACTTCGAAAACGGCCCCGGCACGGCGCCGCAGGGACTGGCGGACTACACCGGCCTTGGCGGCCAGAAGTACACCGCGGACCCTTCCTGGCTCATCGCGTGCAATGGATCGATCGTGAACTTCAACATCCCGTACACGAATATCGGAAACTGCAACGGCCCAGGGGATTCGTCACAGCTCCGCCAGCTCGCCTACGCACTGGGCGTGCACAGCGGCGCTGCAAACCCGAGCGCGAACGATGTCGTCGCCGCATACACGGAGAACAACCCGGGCGCGAACGCGACCGAGTTCCAGACGGTGGGCAACATCCCCCTCGCGACCTCGAGCGGACGCTACCTGACGTTCAGCGTCGATACCGCTGCGGTCAACTGTCAGGTTTCGGCACCGGAGTACCAGTTCGCTTTCCTGAACGAGGCCGGCACCGCAACGAACGTCGGTGGTCTCCTCAACGCCTGCACGTCCACGGCTACGGCTGCGGTGCCTGCGGTCGGTGCGCTGCCTGCCCGCTCGCTCAACGTGGGTACGTACACCTCCGACGGCTCGGTGCTCTTCAACGGCTCCTCTCTCGGTATCCGCATGCAGAACGCGAACGGTTCCGGTGTCGGTAACGATGCTGCGTTCGACAACATCCGCATCCTCGACGTGACCCCGCAGCTCGACAAGTCGTTCAGTCCGGCCTCGGTCGTGGCCGGTGAGACGTCCACGCTGACGCTCACGATCACGAACACCGACGAGTTGGCAGCGAAGAACGGTTGGTCGTTCACCGACGCACTTCCCGCTGGGCTCACCATCGCCGATGACACCGCGACGACGAACTGCCCCGCAGGCGTCGTGACCGCACCCGTCGGTGGCACGTCGATCGACGTGACCGGTAACCTGACCGCTGGCCTCGCCTCCTGCGAGGTCACCGTCAACGTCACCTCGCCCGACGCCGGCTCGTTCACGAACGGCCCGGACAACATCACGAGCGTCGGTCTGAACCCGCCCGCGGACACGACCGTCGAGTTCGTCGAGCAGGCCCCTGCGATCTCGGTCGTGAAGTCCGCATCGCTCGGCTCCGGTGACACCTTCACCGTCGGCCAGGAGGTCACCTACTCCTTCCTCGTCACCAACACCGGCAACGTTGCACTCGCCGACGTCGAGGTCGACGAGGTCGACTTCTCGGGCTCGGGAGACCTGTCGGCGATCACCTGCCCCGCAGGCGCCGCCTCCCTCGCGAAGCAGGCTTCGATCACGTGCACCGCGACCTACACGGTGACGCAGGCCGACGTGGATGCGGGTTCGGTCACGAACTCGGCCACCGCGACCGGCACACCGCCCCGTGGCCCCGCACCGGAGTCACCGCCGTCCGAGGTCACGATCCCGGCCGACGACCCGGCTCCGGCCATCACCGTCGTGAAGTCCGCGAACCCGGCGACGATCGCGGCTGCAGGTGAAACGGTGACGTACTCGTTCCTCGTCACCAACACCGGAAACGTCACACTCTCGGGCGTCTCGATCATCGAGGGTGAGTTCTCCGGAACCGGCGAACTCTCCGATGTCGTCTGCCCTCCGGCAGCCGGTTCGCTGGTGCCTGCCGCGACGGTCACCTGTGAAGCCGACTACACGGTGACGCAGGCCGACGTGGACGCGGGTTCGCTCACGAACTCGGCCACCGCGACAGGCACCCCGCCGAACGGTGGCACCCCGCCGGAGTCGCCGCCGTCCGAGACCATCGTCGAGATCCCCGCTGACCCGTCCATCACGGTCGAGAAGTCCGCGAACCCGGCGACGATCGCGGCTGCAGGTGAAACGGTGACGTACTCGTTCCTCGTCACCAACACCGGAAACGTCACACTCTCGGGCGTCTCGATCATCGAGGGTGAGTTCTCCGGAACCGGCGAACTCTCCGACGTGGTCTGCCCGCCCGCCGCTGGTGCGCTCGCTCCTGCCGGGACCGTGACCTGCACCGCCAGTTACACGGTGACCCAGGCGGACGCTGACGCCGGGTCGATCGCGAACACGGCGACCGCGACGGGCACCCCGCCCAATGGCGGCACGCCGTCTGAGTCGCCGCCGTCGGAGACCATCGTCGAGATCCCGCCGACCCCGGCGATCACGGTCGTGAAGTCCGCTGACGCCGACGCTCAGGACAACTTCGTCGTGGGCCAGGTCATCACGTACTCCTTCCTCGTCACCAACACCGGCAACGTCTCGCTGAGCGAGGTCGCTGTGGACGAGGGCGAGTTCTCCGGCGCTGGTGAGCTCTCCGAGGTCGTCTGCCCGGCCGAGCCGGCAGCTCTGGCGCCGGGCGTGCAGATCACCTGCACCGCCACGTACACGGTGCTCCAGGCTGATGTCGACGCCGGAACGATCACGAACTCGGCGACCGCTACCGGCACCCCGCCGAACGGTGGCACCCCGCCGGAGTCGCCGCCGTCCGAGGTGACCGTCCCGTCACCGCCGGTCCCCGGCATGTCGGTCATCAAGACGGCTGACGTTCAGAAGGTCACCACGGTCGGTCAGGTCATCACGTACTCGTTCCAGGTGACCAACACCGGCAACGTGACGCTGACGGACGTCATGGTCAACGAGGGCACGTTCACCGGAACGGGCACGCTCTCCGCGATCGTCTGCCCGAACGGCGCCGCGTCCCTCGCCCCCGGGCTGCAGATCATCTGCACCGCCACCTACAAGGTGACGCAGGCCGATCTGAACGCCGGATCGATCAGCAACACCGCGCTCGGCACCGGCACCACGCCAGGAGGCGACCCGTTCACCTCCGACCCGTCGACCGTGAAGGTCGCAACCCCCGGACCGGTGCTTGCGTCGACGGGTGCTGACGCGCTGCCGTTGGCAACGGGAGCGATCATGCTGATGCTGCTCGGCGGAGCCGCGTTGCTCACTCGACGCCTGCGTCGACAGAGCTAGTCGCAACGGCCGAACAACCACCACCTGATCGGGGTGGGTGAGAACAGATCGTTCTCACCCACCCCGATCACAACATCCCCTTCCTCGACCACCGACGCAACTCCTCCTGGCCGCAGTCCCGGCGGAGCAGACCGTGACGGCTCACGTCGCAGCCTCGCACCACGCCGGGGTGGCGCTGCTCCAGCAGCATGGGCGTGACAGAGCCATCGTGTCCGCGATGATCACGTGCGCGCCGACCGCAGAGGCAGCTGTCGGCCGGTGGCATCCAGTTCCCGCCGCTATCGTCGTCTCATGTCAGCCATCAGCCCCGGCGATGACGTGCTCGGACTCGACCGTCTCTCCATCAACCAGTGCTCCCTCCCAAGCGGAGCCCGCGAAGATCGGCCGGACGCAATGCTTGCTCAGCGACGCACGCCGTTCATCGCCGTGATCGGGCCGGGTGCGATCGGAACAGTGGTCGCTGCGGCGCTTCACGAACAGGGACGCACGCCATTCATCGCTGGGCGCTCGAGCAGGCCGGAACTCCGGCTTGAGTACGAGCACGAGACCGTGGTCGTTCCGGGGCCGATCCACACGGATCCGGGCGAGTTCCAGGGAACCGCAGACCTCGTCTTCCTCGCGGTGAAGGCCACGCAGACGGCCGCCGCCGCAAGCTGGCTCGCCACGCTATGCGGTCAGGGCACTGTCGTCTGCGTGTTGCAGAACGGAGTGGAACAACGTGAAGCAGTCGAACCCCTGGTTCTGGGTGGTTCGGTCGTGCCGGCGGTCGTCTGGTTCCCGGCGGCGCGTCAGCCGGGCGGTTCGGTCACCCTGCTGAGTCTGCCGCGCCTGTCCTTGCCGGATGTGCCCGGATCAGAGGTGATTGTGAACGCGATGCGCGGTTCACGCTGCGTCGTTGACGTCTCGCTCGAGTTCACGACCCTGGCTTGGCGGAAGCTTCTCCAAAACGCGGCCGCCGGCCTCATGGCGTTGACGGGGCGACGATCGGGCATGTATCGCCGCGAGGACATCGGTCGGTTGGCTCTCGGCTACCTGCAGGAATGCGCCGCCGTCGCGCGGGCCGAGGGCGCGAACCTCGACGATGATGAAGCCGTCCGTGTCCTCGAGCAGTTTCGAGCTGCTCCCACTGACCGGGGGACGTCGATCCTCAGCGACCGCGAACGGCGGCAACCGCTCGAGTGGGATGTCCGCAACGCGGTGATCCAGCGCCGGGGGAGCGCACACGGTATCCCGACGCCGATCAGCGACATCCTCGTGCCGCTGCTCGCAGCCGCGAGCGACGGACCCGGCTGAGCCCGTATCGGGCCGACGTGACGAAGCCCCCGTAGCTCGAGCGTTCAACGGGTATGGCACGCCTTGAGGTAGCTGAGGAACGACGCCTGCAGCCCTGTGACGTGTGTCTCGTGCAGGATGGAGCTTGAGAGCTCCGCTGATCGTCCCGTCGCGTGTAACTCATCCAAGACGGTGAGGACGTTCTGCGCGATCCGGCGGTAGATCGGCATGTCGCCGAGGACTTCCAGTTCGTTCACGGTGACGTGCAGCCGTTGCGCGGTGGCGTCGGTGCGGTGCTCGGGCATGGCGTCGATGAGTTTGAAGATCTGGCTGTCCGCGCTCGCAACTCCCGGGGTGCCCGCGCCGAAGGAGGTGAAGGGGACTGCCGCGCGTAGCCATGCGTAGAGAGTGAACAGCCCTCCGTAGGAGTAGCCGAAGAGACCGTGTCCGGAACCGCTGACCCGCCACCGCGATTGCAGGTGGGGATGGAGTTCGGCGCTCAGGAAGTCGAGGAAGGTGTCTGCATGGGTGTCGGCGAGCTCCGCGAGGTAGGCATCCGCCTGTTCGGTTGTCATCGCGCCCGTCTCACGGGCAGAGGCGACGGTGGCTACCATCTCGTCGCTGACGGGCTCACCCGGCGGCACGAGGTCGCGGTTGCGTCGGTGTGCCCAGGCTGCCGCCTCGTCACCGGCATAGCCGACGCTGACCTGGATGTACGGGGCGATCTGGAGGAAGGGGTCCGCCTGGGTGACGATGAGAGGTGCGGTGAGGCCGACAGCCCAGTTGCCATCCACGACGTAGATCAGTGGCAGTGGGTCATTCGAGTCTGCATAGCCGGGAGGTGTGGTCACCCAGACGCCGTAACGATGCCCTGACTTGGCGGCGATCTCGAAGTAATCCGTGTCTGGTAGACATCCGTTCAATATCGCGCTCATGGCGTTTCCCTTCCTGAAGCACTGTGCTCTCTCGCACGTGACCAGTCTTCCAAACGGTGCGCTCGTCCACGTCCGCCGTGAGGGGGAGAGTGCGCGACGGGCGGGTGAGATGCACGAGCTCGACGTCCTGGGAGGCATGCCGAAGACCCCGTGCAAGGCGCCGACTCCACTGCTCGAGCGGCAGCGGCAATCCACGAACGCTGCGTGTGTGTTTGTGCGTGCCGGGTTCGGTACTGGCGGTGCTCGGTGATGCGGCGTATGGTCGGGACCACTCGGCCCGGACCCTGCTGATGCCAGGATGGGCCAGTGGGCGGGGTTCGTGTCGGGCCCGTTTCGGGTCTCGTGGCTGGCATGCAGTGGGCCATGTCGTTTCCCGAGCGGCACACCGCCGAGTACGACGGGCACCCCGACTCGCCGATGAGTCCGGGTGCCCGTTCGTAACCTGTGCGTGCTCGTTCTCGCCCCGCCGATGGCCGGCCGTCGGCTCATCCGCGGGCAGATCCGGACCGTCAGGCGCTCCTTGCGGAGTCTATGGTGGTCGTGTGGAACCAACACGTTGCCTTGAGGTGTGGGCGAGTTCTTCTGCGCTGCTGAGCTTCGACGGGCGAGTCCTGGAGGTCTTCGGTTTCGCCGACGTCCAGCGCTTCCACGTCGCGATGAGACCGGTGATTCTGATCGGTAAGAAGATGCTGACCATCCGCCCGGAGCACGGCGGACAGTACGCCTTCTTCTACGACGTCGAACGCCGCGCACAGCTCGAGAAATTCGTCGCCCACGTCAACGCGCAGTCTGGGGAGACCGGGCCGACAGGCGGCGTCCGCACGTAGCGCCTCGTCCAGGTGTGTCGCGCCGCGGGCCGGCGATCCTCCATCGGCCGCATGTGTTGCACACGCAGTGATGCGACCACTGTCGCAGTCGGGGCTTGGCCCCGGAGGGTATGCGTCGCAGGAATGGGCGTACAGCGCGTGCCAACGAGCAGCACCTTGGAGATGTCGACCGCTCGTCCGTTCCCAGGGAGCGGATGACAGTGACGCAGCCGGTCGGCTTGAGACCCGAAATGCCGCTTGACGGAACAACAGGGGACGTTCAACCCGAGTGTCCCAGCGAGGGGTGCATCTCTGAGACGCAGCACGGCACCCGCGCTGATGATCACGAGGCAGGTATGACCACGACGAACTTGCCGGGCTGGGGGCGGGACTCGAGGCTGCGGTGTGCGTCGGCGACCTTGTCCAGCCCCGCAAATGTGCCCGCGATGACGGTGTGCAGTGTGCCTGCTTCGATGGCTGTCAGGTAGCGTCGGAGCGCGTCGGCGGGGAGGTCGGTTGCTCCGCCGGCGTAGCTGGTGAGGCGAACGCCGGTAGGGATGGTGAACGGGTTGAAGTCCGGGATGGTCCAGGTGCCGTCGAGTGCTCCGACGAAGCAGACGGTGCCGCCGGGGCGGATCATGGACAGGGTCGCGGGAAGGGCTGCCGCGCTGACGAGTTCCAGGGCGGCGTCGAGGCCATCAGGCGCGAGCGTGCTGATCGCGTCGATGAGCGTCTCGTCATCGACGAGGACATGGTTGGCGCCGACCTCGGTGAGCAAGTCGGCACTCGTGGGATTTCGGGTGGTGGCGAAGACGGTGGCGCCGGTCTGGTGCGCGATCGCAACAGCGGTGAGTCCGACGGTGGAGGTCGCACCGTGGATGAGGACGCTCTGTCCCGGCTGTAGGGCGAGGCCCGTGGTGAGTGCGCCGTGCGCGGTCTGCAGCATCTCGGGGAGGCCGCCGACGACATCCCATCCCAGCTCGGTGTCGAAGGGGATCGCGTTCGCTGCGTCGACGACGGTGTACTCGGCGTAGCTGCCGTCGATGGTTCGGCCGAGGCCGCCCATCATCGTGGCGACCTTCTGGCCAGCGGCAAGAGTGACACCTTCACCGACGGCATCCACGACACCGACTGCTTCGATACCGAGGATGCGGGGGAAGGTGAAGGCGGAATCGGATTCTCCCTTGCGGCTCGTGACCTCGGACTCGTTGACACCGAACGCTTTCACCTGGATGCGCACCCAGCCGGGGCGTACTTCGGGGATCGGCACGTGACTGACGGTCAAGCTGTCGATGTCGGCGGGGCCGGTGAGGCGGATCGCGCGCATGGTGTCGGTCATGACTGCTCCTTCGTGTGGAACGGGTGATCGGAGGCGGGGACGGTGACGAGGGCTGCGAAGGCCCGGCGGACGGCTCCCTCGTCGAGCGCCGTGTCGGGGTGTGCCAGCCGGTGGCTCCACAAGCCCCACAGGAGAGCATTGATGGTGAGCGCGGTGCTGTTCGCAACCAATCCGTGGAGCATGACGAGCGAGTCGTCCTCGACTGCTTGCAGGACTGCTGCCACTTCGGGGTTCCGGGCGCCGTAGTGGCGTATCTCCGCGTACAGGCGGATGTCGTCGAGCGTCGGACTCGTCGCACCGATCGTCGCCTCGACGAGCATGTCGACGAGGTCGGCCGGGGTGCGGGCATCGCGCAGCGGCGCCTCGTAGCGGGGTTCGAGGTGGCGGCGGGTCGAGTCGAACGCGCTCACGATGAGGCCCTCGAGGGTCGGGAAGTAGTAGGTCATCGACCCTAGCGGCACCCCGGCGTGCGCGGCGATACCCCGATACGACGCCCCGGCCACACCGTCGGCGGTGATCACCTCGAGGGTGGCCTGCAGGATCCGGTCACGGCGTCCCGGGTCGTTGGGTTTTCCTCGGCGCACATCTTCTCCATTGTCTGAGCGAGTGCGTACACTCGTACGTATTAGCTTCCAATCTAGCTCACGACGGAGGAGACCGCATGGACGGCGAGGAATTGCAGCAACATGCTCGGGCACGAGTGCAGGAACTTCCCGGCGCGAACCTGGAGCACCCGTTCGGACCCGGCTGGGACGTCTTCAAAGTGCGGGACAAGGTCTTCATGCTGATGACGGATGTCACCGGTGAGCCGATCGTGATCCTGAAGGCAGAACCGGGGGAGGGGAAGGCGCTGCAGGAACAGTACGACGACATCACTCCCGGGTATCACATGAACAAGAAGCACTGGATCACCCTGCACCCCTCAGGTGGGCTGCAGAGGCAGCTGATCGAGGATCTGGTCACGGAGTCGTATCTGCTCGTCGTGGAGAACCTCCCGCATGCGAAGCGACCGGTCGATCCTTCGACGTTCGGTCAGGATGCGCGGTGACGCTCTCCGGGGTGCGGTTGCAGCGGCTCGCCCGCGACACGGCGGCGTCTCTGCCTGATGTGTCCCACGGGCATCCGTTCACCCCGCACTTGGACGTGTGGAAAGTGGGAGACAAGGTGTTCCTGATCGTCACCGACGATGACCCTGAGCTGCAGATCATCACCGTGAAGGTCGACCCGCACCACGGCGATGCGCTCCGCCGCGACCACGAGGCGATCACCGTCGGGCACTATCTCGACAAGCGGCATTGGATCTCGGTCGGGCCGGGTGCGGGAATCTCGGCTGAGGTCATCGAGAACCTCGTCCACACCTCTTACGACCTTGCGGACGCTCGTCACTCGGAGCGGTCGTGAACGACACCACATCTCTCTTCGACGTCGATGACGCCTCTCGTCCTTTGGCCGACCGGCTCTGGCCTCGCACCCTGCAGGACGTCGTGGGCCAGGGCCACCTCCTCGCCGCCGACGCCCCGATCGGACGGATGGTTGCGGGGCAGCGCCTGGTGTCGATGGTGTTGTGGGGGCCACCCGGGTGTGGGAAGACGACCATCGCCCGGCTCCTCGCCGAGCAGACCGATCTGGCGTTCGAGCCACTCTCGGCGACGTTCTCCGGCGTCGCGGACCTCCGGAAGATCTTCCAGGCGGCGAAGCAACGGCGAGAGATCGGACAAGGCACGTTGTTGTTCGTGGACGAGATCCACCGGTTCAACCGTGCCCAGCAGGACTCGTTCCTGCCCTACGTCGAAGACGGCACCATCATCCTCGTCGGCGCGACGACAGAGAACCCCAGCTTCGAGCTCAACGGGGCACTCCTGTCTCGTACGCAGGTGTTCGTCCTGAAACGCCTCGACGAGGCTGCGCTCGACACCCTCATCAGCCGAGCGGAAGCGCTCGCCGGCGTACTGCTCCCGCTCGACGCGGACGCCCGGCAATCACTCATCGCCATGGCTGACGGCGACGGCCGTTTCCTCTTGAACATGATCGAACAGGTCCAGAACCTTCCCAGCCCTGTCGACACCGCCACGCTGGCCGCTGCCGTGCAGAAGCGGGCGCCGCTCTACGACAAGTCGCAGGAGGGGCACTACAACCTCATCTCGGCGCTGCATAAATCCATGCGGGGTTCCGATCCGGATGCGGCCCTGTACTGGCTGGCGCGGATGCTCGACGGGGGAGAAGACCCATTGTTCATCGCGCGGCGGATCACCCGATTCGCAACCGAAGACATCGGCCTCGCCGACCCGAACGCCGTGCAGCAAGCTCTTGCGGCGTGGGACGTCTACGAACGCCTCGGCTCTCCCGAAGGCGAGCTCGCCATCGCACAGGCCGTGCTCTACCTCGCGACCGCGCCGAAATCGATCGGCGTGTACCGCGGGTTCAACAAGGCCTGGGCAGCCGCGAAACGCACCGGTTCCCTCATGCCGCCACCTCACATCCTCAACGCCCCGACCCGGTTGATGAAGGACCTCGGCTACGGCGAGGGGTACCAGTACGACCCAGACACCGACACCGGGTTCTCCGGCGCTGACTACTTCCCCGAGGGGCTGCCCCGGGAGACGTTCTACGAACCCACCACCGGTGGCTATGAACGCGCCATCAGCGAACGACTCCGTCACTGGGCACAGCTCCGCGACAACCAATCCGGGTCCACGGCGGCAACACCTGAAGACAATTGACCACCGCTCGAAAGGCTCACCCCATGTCTGAATCGCACCCCATCCGCTCTTGGCTTGGCATCCCCTACGCCACCGCGGAACGCTTCCGCAAGCCCGTGCCGTTGCGGTTCGACCCTGACCTGCCGTACGACCGGAAAGGCCCCGCGCCGCTCCAGGCCGGGGACACTTCGTGGCTGGAGGCCGACAACGGGTTCAGCGAGGACTGCCTGAACCTCAACGTCTGGGCCCCCGAAGACGCCAGCGGCAAGCCGTTGCCCGTGGTCGTCTACATCTTCGGCGGCGGGTGGATGCTCGGCTCGAACACGCAGACCACCTCGAACGCATCCGGCCTCGCCGCGACCGGACGGGCCGTCGGCGTCTCCATCAACTACCGGCTCGGCGCGTTCGGATGGCTCTCCCTCTCCCAGTACGGCGGCGCACTCGCCGAGGCGTCGAACCTCGGCCTGCAGGACGTCATCACCGCACTGCGGTGGGTGCGGGAGAACATCGCCCGCTTCGGCGGTGACCCTGACAACGTCACGGTCACCGGCCACAGCGCCGGCGCGTTCAATACCCTCGAACTGCTCGCCGCACCCTCAGCCGACGGGCTCTACCACCGCCTCGCCACGTTCTCGGGTATGCCTGCACGTCAGGTCCCGGCCTGGGGCGCCGAAGCACGAGCCCTCAAGGTCCTGACCGCGCTCGGTGTGCAGGACGATCCCGAGCAGCTCCTGACCGTTGACGCGCACGTCCTCGCCGAAGCCATGAGCAACACCCAATCATCAGACCCTGGGGCAGCACACGGTGTCGACAACGAGGTGATCGCGGTCGTTGACGACCGTAACCAGCCCAACGGCATCCTCACCGATCACCCCATGCGGGTCCTCGAGTCTGGTCGGCACCGAGACATCGACATCCTCTTCAGCAGCACCACCGGGGAGACCGATTGGTGGGTCCTCAACAGGACCGAAGATTTCGATCCCGGCAGCATCGACGGCCTCGTTGGAGAATTCGCGTACCGGAACCGGATCACCCTCTCCCGTGCCCGGGAGATCGTCGCCGCGTTCGACGTCGACGGTCGCACCCCCGTGCAGGTCCGCGGGGTGTTGCTCACGAACTTCTCCTTCACCCTGCCCCAAGCCCGCGGTGCTCTCGCGCACGCTGCAGCAGGCGGGAACGCGTACCTGCTGTGCGTCGGCCCCGCCGACGGCGACCCCGCCGTTCATGGCACGGAGATGTATGGCATCGTCGGGCAGACAAAGCCCGGTGCCGGCGAGGAACAAATCGTGCGCGACACTTTCGTCCGCGACAGCCTCCTCACCCTCGCCGAAGGCAACACCGACGCCCTGTGGGAGGCGGTCACGACAGAGCCCACCACCATGGGCATCGGCAACCCGCCCTACGACCCCACCGCCCACGCAGCGAAGGTCCTGAACACCTTCGATGGCATTGAGCGACCCTGAGCGAAGAATGCACTGTGGGCGCTACGGGTTGCACTCAAGACGGCACGCACCTCGCGGACCGCACTGCTCGCGTCGAGGCCATCGACATCAGCGCTGTCTATCGGTGTCAGCGGTTCCGCGCGACTCGAGGTCCCGCACACGCGACTCGAGTGCCGCGAGCCGATCGTAGAGATCAAGGGTCATGCGCGGATCGATGGGGATTCCGTTCCCAGGCTCGGCGACACGACGCCGCAACCAATCTTCCAAGCTCTCGCTATCTTGTCTGGCAGCATTCTTCGTGCGTCGCATCAGTTCCTTCTCCTCATGAGGCCACGCTGTTGATGGTAGGGGCTTTCTTCCACTGCGAACGGCTCACCGGCGGAAGGGACGGATCGTCCCGGTGCAGGGGAGGGCGAAATCCTGGAGCGGCTCATATGACGGAGGCACCGCCAGCGGGATTTCCGACGTGCTCACCGCAGCGGTCGGCGGCAGGTTCACCGAACTGTTCGACGGACGCGATGCCTACCTCGGCCCGTTGGGGAGCACTCCGCGCACTTCTCGAATCGGCAGAACCGCCGGCAGGCAGGGCTCTTCATTCGCGTTGCACTCCGGATTTCTCAGCCTCGTATGCGCCCTCGTCGCCGTGTCCACCTAGGCTGCGCGCTCCGCATAGCGTCTGAACGACCGTAGTCCGGGGCACTCGGTCGTGGCTGCTGACGAGCGAATCGGTGCCACCCGCACGGCGCTATGGGTGTCAACAGGTTGCGCACCGGTGCACGGAACGGCCGTGCCCCGCCACCCGTCCCTTGGCTGGCTCGCCGCCGTCGCATGTCCGCCAAAAGGCCCCTTGTAGGGCGCCGACTTCGCGCCATATGCTCATCTCACAAAGTTAGTTAGCTCCTTTTACAAATTCGGGCAATGATGCCCGGATGGTGAGGGGCGATGTCCGAGCAGGCTGAAACTGGAGGTATCAGATGAGGGTCAACACGGGATTCAGAAGGGCAGGTCGCGCGGTTGCGATCGCATTCCTCGCCGCTGGCACGGTGGTCGGCAGCACGGTGATGGGATCGGCTTCCGCCGAGGCGGCTGCACCGGCCTGCGCAGCGGCGTGGAGCGCATCGACCGCGTACACCGGCGGCGCCAGCGTCAGCGTGAACCAGGTGAACTACACCGCCAATTGGTGGACCGCAGGGGATGAACCGAGTGCTCATTCAGGCGGAACTGGGACGGGGCAGCCGTGGACGTCCACCGGGAGCTGCATCACCGACGGCGGTGGCGGCAATGGCGGCGGCAACAACGGTGGTGGAACCGGGGCCGCGACAGGAATCCTGTTCAGCCCGTACAAAGACGTCACGGTGAATCTGAACTGGAACACGAACGTGATCCAGACCGCCATCACCGGAACGACCATTCCTGTCGTCGGCGGCAGTAACAGTCTCGTCTCCACGGCCGTACCCAAGCTGGGCGGAATCTCGCTCGCCTTCGCGACCGGCACGTGCGAGAGCGAGACGTGGGCAGGCGTCTCCGGAAGCGCCTTCGCGCAGGCGAACGTGCCGGCCCTCGACGCCGCCGGTATCGACTACGTCGTCTCCACAGGAGGCGCCGCAGGCGCCTTCAACTGCTCCTCCGGGGCGGGACTGAACGGTTTCATCAACCGCTACGCGTCCCCTCACCTTGTCGGCATCGACTTCGACATCGAGACGGGACAGTCGCCCGCACAGATCAGCAGCCTGGTGAATGCTGCGGCGGCTGCCCAGACGCAGTACCCGAAGCTCCGGTTCTCATTCACGCTTGCCACGCTGGCAGCGTCGGATGGCTCCTACGGAGGCCTGAACGGCACCGGTGACACTGTGATGAAGGCGATTCACGCGTCGACGCTCTCGAACTACACCATCAACCTCATGACGATGGACTACGGCACCGCGGCTCCCAACGCATGCGTCGTCGTGAACGGGGCCTGCGACATGGGCGCGTCTGCGATTCAGGCAGCCGTGAACCTGCAGCACAGCTATGGAACGCCGCTGACCAAGATCGAGCTGACCCCGATGCTCGGGGTCAACGACGTCGTCAGCAACGTCTTCACGCTGGCCGACGTCGACACCGTCACCTCGTACGTCGTTGCGAACAAGCTCGCTGGGCTCCACTACTGGTCGCTCGACCGCGACACCCCTTGCCCGGCCGGACAGACTGCGGTCTCTGCGACCTGCAGTTCGATGAGTGGCACCCCGGCGCTCGCGTACACGAACCGATTCCTGAAGGACCTCGGCCGATAACGTGAGCATGGTGGGGCTCGGAAAGCCGAGCCCCACCTCGCTCGACCGGCGCGAGCTCGGATCATTTGCCAGCGCGGTGTGCAGTGGCTCTCACTCCACCGACGCCGCCGTTCACGTTCCCAGGTGCAGGTTGCGAGCCACCGGTACGAGCTTTCGGCTCCTACCAGGCGCCGCCGCGCAGATCGACATCGCCCTCGGGCCACGCGTGGACAGGTTGAACTGCAGAGCAGATGAGGATCGGCGCGGAGTCGGACTCGATGATCTCCGCCGGATTCAGTCGGGCTGTGTGGCGTTCGCGCGCGTGAACGAGCGTCCAGCCCACTGACTCATAGAACGGTACAACTTCGGGGCGGCAGCCGAGGTATCCGAACGAGACGGCCGCATCGCCTCGCATACTCTTCTGTGCTCGGTGCATCAGATGGCTACCGAGCCCCGAACCTCTGGCTGCATCGCTCACGAGGACTCCGCCGACTCCGGCCACGCGCACGTCACGGTCGCCGACACCAATGGTGCGCATCTGGAATCCCACGTGACCGAGCAGCTTCCCGGCGCGGGTCGCAGTCACATGGAAGTCCGCTGGGGCGTACCCATAGGGGCGCTCCGGATTCCAGTCCCCGAAATCGTGCAGGTACTCGTCGTCGAAGAGCTCCCGTAGACGATCGAGGTCCGCACCCGAGAGGTCCTGATGTGCAGTGACGAGTAGATCTATAGCCATTGGGTTGATTATCCCTCAGCCGCCGAAATCGATGGCGGTCTCAACCGGTCAACGCACCACCCAGTCTGATGATTTTATCCAGCAGTTCGGTATCACAGCACGAGCGGGAACCAGTGTCGGTCGCGCAGTTGGGAGTCATCGCGGATGCTCACCCAGGTGCCTTCAACGATTGGGGCGTTCTCCGAAGTCCATACCCCGAAGTGTGCGTGGGGCGTCGGCCAGGCATAGTCATCTTGCGGTGATTCGACGACATTTCGCACAGCGCCCGCAAACTTGAGTTGAGTTCCGTAGCCGGTTATCTGCTCGGTGAGGCTGGCGATTCCGAACACTCCACTCGGATCGTTGGGCCCGACTAGCCGCATTGGTAGGTCGAGTCGTCCGGTTTCCGGCCGAGGCACGCAGAAGACCCGGTCTGCCTGTCGGAGCAGGAGCCTGACGACGCACATGGGCGTGGGCGAGCTGCTTCGGCGGATCACTTCGGCCCGGCCATGGAGAGGAAGCCACGCGGCGTCCGGTGTCACGTGAAGGACAGTCTCATCTTCAGTAATCACCCCGCGAGCGTAGCTGAGTCAGCGGCCTGTCACGTCTCTTCAACCGTGCCTCGACGCGACGTTTGCCCCGGCATGTGTTGCTGGAACAACTCCGCTGACGTGGCCCAGTTGAGGACATGGCGCGGCCGGGTGTTGATTCGCAGGGCAATCTCGTCAAGGTCCCGCCTGGAGAAATCGCGCAGATCTGCGCCCTTGGCCAGGTATTGGCGCAAGAGTCGATTCGTGTTCTCGTTCGACCCGCGCTGCCAGGGCGATCGCGGGTCGCAGAAATAGATGTCTAGCTCGAGATCTGTCGAGAGTTGTTGATGTTCGGCCATCTCGCGCCCGCGATCCCAGGTCAGTGACTTTCGCAGATCTGGGGGTAGCTCGCGGAGGTCTCTGGCGATTGCGAGGCGGACCGCGTCGGCTTTGTAGCCGTCGTGCAGGGGCACCACTCGGACGTAGCGTGTGGCTCGTTCGACGAGCGTCGCGACCGTCGAAGGTCGTTTCCCCATCACGAGATCTCCCTCCCAGTGTCCGACTTCTACGCGCTCGTTCACTATGGCTGGTCGGTCCCGTATGGGAGTCATGTTCCGGAGGACGCCTCTCCCGTGCGACTGTTTGGATTTCCTTGCGTGCCTCACGGAGCGCCCCGACCGGAGGTGCCTCCCGGCACGGGGACCGAGTTCGTCACGGCTTGATACGTAGATCGTGCGATAGATCGATTCGTGCGATAGCCGCAGCATCTGGTCGTCTGGATGGGTGCGCTTAAGCCATTGCGCAATCTGCGTCGGTGACCAATCGAGTTCCAGGCGATCACGAACCAGGGTCAATAGCTCGGCGTGAGATGCGAGTCGAGACGGCTTAGGGCGCCGAGCGCGTTCCCACGCGGCACTGTCTGCTGACCCAGCTCAGTAGTGCCCCATAAGGTGGTGTAGCCTGCGGTGGCCGGCTCGGTCTTGGACGTGAGCGCGGTCACCGTGTGACTCCTTCGAGAAGTCTCTAACCTCCACTCGAAAGGCATCATCACGATGACCGCTCCACATATTGTCGACCCTGCACACCTTCTTGGCGAAGCCCTGACCGACGCGTCTCCCGATCTGATGCGGTCGCTGCTGCAAACCATGATCAACGCGCTCCTCTCTGCCGACGCTGACGCGGTGATCGGCGCCGAGTGGGGCCAACCCACCCCGGGTCGCACCGTCCAACGCAACGGCTACCGGCACCGCGACCTCGATACCCGCGCCGGGACCATCGATGTCGCGATCCCGAAGCTGCGCTCTGGCACCTACTTCCCGGAGTGGCTCCTCGAGCGCCGCAAACGCGCCGAGACCGCCCTGATCACCGTCGTCGCGGACTGCTACCTCGCCGGCGTCTCCACACGCCGCATGGACAAACTCGTGAAGACCCTCGGGATTCACTCGTTGTCGAAGTCGCAAGTGTCCCGGATGGCTGCGGACCTCGACGAGCACGTTGACCAATTCCGACACCGCCCGCTCGGTGATGCCGGCCCATTCACGTTCGTCGCCGCCGACGCTCTCACCATGAAAGTCCGCGAAGGCGGACGCGTCATCAACGCCGTTGTTCTCGTCGCGACCGGGGTCAACGCCGATGGGCGCCGCGAGGTCCTGGGCCTGCGGGTGGCCACGTCGGAGACCGGGGCGGCGTGGAACACGTTCTTCGCCGACCTCGTCGCCCGCGGTCTGACCGGGGTTCGTCTGGTCACTTCCGACGCGCACCGCGGTCTGGTCGAGGCGATCGCCGCGAACTTCCCCGGCGCGGCCTGGCAACGCTGCCGCACCCACTACGCCGCGAACCTGATGTCGGTGACCCCGAAGAGTCTCTGGCCCGCGGTCAAGGCTATGCTGCACTCCGTTTACGACCAGCCCGACGCCGACGCCGTCCACGCCCAGTTCGACCGGCTGTTGGACTACGTCGACGGGAAACTGCCCGCAGCTCACGAACACCTCGACGCTGCCCGCGCCGACATCCTCGCGTTCACCGGGTTCCCCGAGGGGCTCTGGCAGCAGATCTGGTCGAACAACCCGAACGAGCGCCTGAATCGTGAAATCCGTCGCCGCACCGACTCCGTCGGCATCTTCCCCAATCGCGACGCGATCACCCGGCTCGTCGGCGCCGTCCTTGCCGAACAGACCGATGAATGGGCCGAGGGACGCCGCTACCTCGGACTCGACATCCTCGCCAAGAGCCGCCTCACCATCGTCCCCGACACCGGAACCGAGGTGCCCGAACCAGAACTCGCCCTCAGCGCCTAACCCAACGAATCGAAGGACACACGGCTACACCACTCCACGGGGCTTGACCGAGGATGTGACTGGTCCGCGCAAGCAGCGCCACACCGCGGTGCGGATCCTTGCCCGTCTGGCAGAGGAGCACGGTGCTGTTGTTCTGTCGTACTCGACGGTCCGTGACTACGTTCGTCGGCGCCGGCCCGAGATCGACGTGGAAGCAGGCCGTTACCTGGAGGTGTTCGTCCCGCAGCAACACGCACCTGGTGCTGAGGCAGAGGTTGATTTCGGTGAGGTCTGGGTGGTGCTGACCGGGGTGAAAACGAAGTGCCATATGTTCGCGTTCCGGCTCTCGCACTCCGGCAAGGCCGTCCATCGGATCTACTCGACTCAAGGGCAGGAAGCGTTCCTCGAGGGACACATCGCAGCGTTTGAAACGATCGGCGGGATCCCGTCCCGACACATCCGCTATGACAACCTCACGGCGGCTGTCACGACGGTGATCAATGGCGCGGGCCGGCGCCGGACCGAGAATCCGCGGTGGGTGTTGTTTCGTTCCCACTACGGGTTCGATGCGTTCTACTGTCAACGCTGGATCAGGGGCGCTCCCGAGAAGGACGGGATCGAAGGCGAGGTGGGTCGGTTCCTCCGCAACCGGCTCTCGCCGATGCCGGTCGTCGATTCGTTGGACGAGTTGAACGCGCGCATCGAGGCTTGGCACGAGGCGGACAACCGTCGACGCATCGGCGAACGGATCCGCACTGTCGGGCAGGACTTCGGGCTCGAGCAGTCGTTGTTGTCGCCGCTCCCGTTTGAGCGGTTCGAGTCGGGGGCTGGCACTGACACCACGCGTTGACCGGTCGAGCTTGATCACGGTTCGGATGGCGAAGTACTCCGTCCCGGCCCGGTTCATCGGTCGCAAGATCCGGGTGTCGTTACGCGCGTCAGAGGTCATCGTCTCTGATGGGCGGACCGTGGTCGCCAGGCATCAACGGGTGGTCGCGATGCATGGGCAGAGCGTCGACCTCGACCACTATCTGGAGGTCCTGCACGGCAAACCTGGAGCGATGCCTGGCTCCGCCGCGCTGGCCCAGGCACGGGCCGCCGGCACGTTCACCAGCGAGCACGAAGCGTTCTGGGCTGCGGCTCGGCGAACGGACGATGAAGCTGGAGGAACGCGGGCATTGATCGACGTGCTGTTGCTGCACAGTTCAATGGACTCTGCTGATGTTGTTGCCGGGATCGCTCCAGCGCTGAGCGTTGGGGCGGTGACCGCGGACGTCGTCTCGGTCGAGGCCCGCCGGCCCGCAGCAACTGCAGGTGGGTCCAGTTCAAGCCGTCATCGTGTCGCACATGCGCCCGAGCCCGAGCGACGGGTTGTCAGTCTCACGCAGCGCCGTCTCACCGATGCGGCCGCGGTCATCGCGGGACTGCCCGCGGACCGGCGCCCGCTGCCATCGGTTGCCGGCTACGACGAACTCCTCACCTCTCGAAGCCCGATGTTTACATCTGCACCCACCGAGAAGGAAGAGACCGGCACATGAGCCCCATTACAACCAGCATCACCACCGCCCTGAGACGCAGACGAGGTATGACCGAGCAAGCCGCGAACGCGGCCGTTGATCAAGCCTGTCGGCGGTTGCGCCTGCCCACGATCCGCGCGGTCGTCGGTGAGGCAACGAAGATCGCCGAGAAGGAACAGCTCACCTATCAGGGGTTCCTCGCCGAGTTGCTCCTGGCCGAGTGTGATGACCGGGACCGGCGCTCGTCCGTTCGCAGGGTCTCGGCCGCGAACTTCCCGCGCGAGAAGTGGCTCGGGGACTTCGACTACGACGCGAACCCCAACATTAACCCGGCGACGATCCACCAGCTCGCCTCAGGCGAATGGATCCGCAAAGGCCAACCGCTCTGCCTCATCGGTGACTCCGGCACGGGGAAATCTCACCTCCCCATCGGCCTCGGCACCGCGGCCGCGGCCGCGGAGAAGGGATACCGGGTCAAATACACCCTCGCAACCCGGCTCGTGAACGAGCTCGTCGAGGCCGCTGACGAGAAAGTCCTCGCCCGCACCATCGCTCGCTACGCCGCGCCGCTCACCGTGATCGACGAGCTCGGCTACATGGAGCTCGACCGGCGCGGCGCCGAGCTCCTCTTCCAAGTTCTCACCGAACGCGAAGAGAAGAACTCCGTCGCGATCGCATCGAATGAGTCGTTTTCGGGCTGGACCAAGACCTTCACCGACCCCAGGCTCTGCGCCGCGATCGTCGACCGTCTCACCTTCGGCGGCAACATCATCGAGACCGGCACCGACTCCTACCGCCTCGCCCACACCAAATAGCAACTCACCCACAACTGAACCGCAATACCTCATCAGGTGAGGCCAGAATCAACCGCCGCGGTGACGCCAACCAGCCTTGACATAGTCACCCCGCGTGGCCTTACTTCCCAATCTCCCGCACCCTGCGTGTCTTGAGCGCGGAAGATTGGGAAGTAAGGAGGGAGAGGCCGGACCAGGGGGAAGGCGGGTGTGGTGATGAGTGAGCTAGTGGGGTTGCTAGTTGGGGAGATTTGCTGGGCTGTGGATCTGGGTGAAAGCGGTGTAGGACTGGTGTGCTGAGGTAGCTGGCGAGGTGGATCGGTGCCGAGGCCAGCGCGGAGTAGCACAGCGCCGGCTGGAGACAGACGAAGGGCGTCCGTGGATTTTCCACGGACGCCCTTCGAGGACAGCGTGTGAGTCTATTCAGTCACCTGTGGGGTGGCGCTTGGCGTATAGAGCGCTTGCGGCCCAGAGCAGCCCATACCCAATAGATGCGCCGAGCAGGACAGGGAGCATGTCCCCAGTGACGCCTGACCAAGCGCGAGCGCCTACGGCGGCTTGGATGAGGAAGCCGACCAGCGTGCCGAAGACGGTCAGTGCCCACAGGAGGCCGACGAACTTGCCGAACTGTCGTGGGTTTTTCCAGTCGATTCGTGTTGTCAGAAATGATGAAGACATTGTGGCTCCTTACCTAGCAGGGTGCGTCCCAATCGATGCCCAGGTTCGCTCCGATTACAGCCATCGTGCAGGCAACCCCACCGGGCCCAGCAGTCGCGATGCCGAGCATCGCGCACACTCCAGCCATTCCGATGTTGAAAATGAGTTCACCCCAAAATGCGGAGGGGCAATCGGCGCGTGCCAGGTTGGGTGTGTGCTCAACTGGGGTGACAATCAGGTGATCCCCTTCAACAACGAATTTGGCAGGCACCATATCGCCCCCGTTTTCGAGGGTGGGATTTGCTGAGTTCAGGAGCACGCCCCCGTTTTCGTCTTGCAGCAGGAGGGTGCGTGCGTCTGCGCTCAACACGATTTGATCCGTGGATTTCATCGAAATGGTGGCGCTGAGGCCGCTGAGGGACGTGGTGTTCACTGCGTCAGGAGTAATCGATCGGATGGCTCCGTCAGGCCCTTGAACGGAGAACCCCGCGTCCGAGGTTGACGCTGCAGGCGACACCTCCGTTGTGGCATGCGCTGCGCTGCTCGGCGCAACTACCGCCGCAGTGAGCAATGTTGTAACTGCTACGGCGGTCACGAGTGTGTAGAGCTTCATTCGGTACTTCCTTCCCTCAGTGATGAGATCGGATGAGCCTTGCTCCAACGAGGTGTCAAACGCCTCGCACAAGGCCGTCAACATAGATGTGTTGTGAGACACAGCATCCCTCTATGAGACAAACTGTGTCAAGGGGTTGCCTCGGTGAACGACACACCTCGGGCAAAGCTGATGAACGAGGTAACGGCTGGTGCATGCCTCTGGTGCTTGCACCCCCTGCATCTGGTGCATCGGGGGTGTCGCGGGGCTTGCCTGGGTGGAGGCCGGCGGCGAGGAGGCCATCGACGGGGGTGGCCCAGTGTCCGCGTCCGTCTTCATCGAGACCGGCACCGACTCCTACCGCCTCGCCCGCACCAATCAGCAACTCACCCACAACTGACTCGCAATACCTAGTCAGGTGGGGCAGGTGGGGCCAGAATCAATCGCCGCAGAGGGGCCAACCAGCCTTGACATAGTCAACGTTCAGCGATCCACGACACTCGATCGTTATCGGGACGGACTGTCCCCGAAAAGACCCGGCCGGGCCAGGTCCTGCCTGTGTCGCACGAAGGGGACGATCGATCCTCGGCACTCAAGGGTCAGCATGATTTGCGCGGGCGTGCGCCATTTCAGGACGCGTTGTCCTCTTTTTGGAGGATACCGGCGGCCGCTGAGGGTGGTTAGCGTTGATTGAGCACGCTGGAGGGGTCCCGTGCGCGGCGGATTCTGTCCGACGTGCACGACGCTCGTGCTTGAGCCAGACGCGGGAGCGCGATGGTGGGGTCGGTAGCGTATCGGGGGATACGGTACCGGCCCGTTCTGGTTCGAACGGTGCTGACTGCCTTCAGGCGGCAGCGCTCGGCCGTGCCCTGGCTCAAGGTATCCGAGAGTCGTCGTGCTGGCAGCGCAGGCAGGTGGGGGTCGCCCTCGCCTTGGTATGGCAGCGATCGTGCCCGAACGCATCGACGATCAGATCAGCTACCTCAGAGCATGAGTTCCACATCATCTGTAACGAGTTCGGCCTGAACAAATGCGACTTTGGTGAGCTGTGATGTCTCCTGCGGCGTGCAGCGAACGCCGCCAGAATGCGTACGCGCGTGTCTGCGAAAGCATCAGGGCCCCGTTGGGTGTCCAGAGACTTGACGGCGACGCCCTGTCGGTCATTGTGGGACCGAATTCATCTTTTTGAGACTTGATGATCCATATTCTGGCTCTCTACAATTCTGGTGGGTCGGACATCGCTGAACGGTGACTTTGCTTTGGTCGACATGGCGTTCGGGTTCGTCGTCCTGGTTGCCGTGTGGGGCAGGGGTAACGGTTCGGGTCCCCGGCCGAACGCGCACCCCCATCCATCGCGTCGGGCACGAACCCACCAGCTCGCTCGCGACCGCCTCACTTGTGCTGATCGGAATATCATGTCCAGTAGTTTGTGTTCCTCGCGCGCACGCATGAGCGTGCGTAGATCCGGGATGCGCCTGAGGGGGCCTCTTGGTTGCGCACTGAGTCGAGTGGCCGCTCGGACATGCTCGTGCAACACCACGGCGCTGGGGCATGTCTGCCGAGACGCGGCATGAGGCATTCATCCTCGACGGCTCACAACCGGTGGCGCTGGAGGCTGGGTATTGGTGGTGGCGTGCTGGCTCTGCTCGTGGCCGGGGGTGCATATGCTGTGCACACCTTCGGCCCGAAATTTGGCGTCTACATCGTGCCGCCCTCGCCGGAACGATACGCCGACATCGCCCTCGAGATGATGGAAGAGGGCTACTACGCCAAGGGGGCCGAGTGGGACGCGGCACGTGCTGAGGTGAAGCAGGCCGCCATCCAGGCGACGAATTACCAAGAGTTACATGCGCCGCTGGCGCAGGCGGCATCAGTTGCGGGCGGCAAGCATTCGTTCTTTTTCACTCCCACCGAAGCAGAAGCACTCGCAGAGAACGGGAGCGCCAAGTTCATAGCGCCGACGGTTAGCGCTGAGGCCGGCGTCACGACGATCACCGTGCCCGAACTCGGTGACGTCTCGACTGACCAACAAGCAGAGTACGCGGAGGCGGCAGTAAGCGGAATCAGCAGCGCGGACGCAAGAACCTGCGGCTGGATTATTGATGTACGCGGCAACATCGGCGGCAACATGTTTCCGATGCTCTCGGGCGTCTCGCCGCTCCTGCCCAACGGTCAAGCATTGTCGTTCGTGACGAACACCGGGACCAAAACAGTCGTCACTATCCAGGACGACGGCGCGGGGATCGAGGGCAGTACGTTGCTTACTATCCCCAAAATGCAGAAGGTTGCTGAACGGCCGATCGCTGTGCTGCAGGACGCGCGGACCGCATCCAGCGGAGAGGCGATCCTTACGGCGTTCCGAGGGCTCAGCGGCGTGGAGTTCTTCGGGACAGCCAGCGCAGGGTATACCTCTGCAAACATTTTCCACCGGCTCCATGATGGTGCGGTACTCGTGCTGACGAGCAGCATGTACGTCGACCGTGATGGAACGAATCTAAAGGAGCAGCCCGTCCAGCCAGGAGTTGAGATCGCTCCCGAGCAAGCTCCCCAGGCAGCTATCGACTGGCTGAACGCGCAAGGATGCAGCTAGCGCTCCAACAATTCACCGGCCATCACGACATGACAGGTGCATCGGGTGTGGCCATGGGACTGTCAGGTTTGAGCACTGTAGCCGCTAGTGCAGAGCTAGATGCGGGAGCCCGCCACTCCGCTGGTACCCAAGGTGAGTACTGAAGACCACGCGAGGTTGCGCTGGCTCATTGCTGTCCTCCAGAGCGCGAAAGCGCTGAGATCGTCATCCGCCTCTACCGGGCGGACACACACCTCCGAAGCAGATAGTGCTCTCGCGGATTTCTCGGCGACAGGGCCGAATCAGTGTCAGCGTCGAACAACGCTCCGCCAGGTGCACTTAGCGCGGGGGACGGGTCCCTGTCGGGGCTGGGAAGCGCCCAGTGCAAGTCTGCCGGTCGCGTCTGCGACGGCGCTGACGGTCATTGGTCGGCAGGATCGCGGCGATGATCAGGAACCTGCCGATGGTGATGGTGTGGAGATTCTGACTTGGTGGACGTGCAGAACGGTGCCGATGTCCACGGCAGAATCCGAGGCGGCACTGTCAGTGAAGGCCACGTGGCAAGAAGCGTGGTGTTACTGCAGAGGCTGGTCTGGCGTCGGAGACGACCGCATGCGCAGGAACGCTGTCGAGGACAGCGGGTGAATAGCGCCCCTGAGGTGCGCATACGCAGGCGCAAGCAAATGGTCAACGCTGAACTTCACCGGGCCGTGGATTGCGACTGCAATCAAGATAATCAGGAGCAGCCATTCGGGGCTATAGAACAGGTGTGAGAGCAATTCCCACACTGAAGTCGAGGAAGCCACCAGTGGCGGGCCGGTAACGGTAACGAGCGCTACCGTCATGGTCCCAGCCAGCAGCGTCGCTGACACTCGGGTGAAGAGGCCGGCCACGAGTGCAACCCCACAGAGCAACTCCATCCATCCGACGAACCCGGCGACTTGGGCGGGGAACACGATCCCCGCATCGGAGAGAGTTCCGATGAGCCGGGCCGGTTCCTGGACCTTCACAACCGCGCCCAACAAGAACATCAAGCCCACGCTGACGCGGGCAGTCAAATTGATGGCCGCACCCATGGCGTGGGTAACGGGGGACTGTGCACACTTCGTCATTTGAAATGAGCCTATATGGCAGGTCCTGCCCAGGGATCCTCTGGCCGTCAGCTGTGTCCGAAGGACTACACACACGTCAGCTTGCGGGCAAGCGCTGCCTGATGAACTTGCTTGCGTTCTCGTTCGAGCCGCGTTGCCCGGATGAGCGCGGGTCGTAGAAGCAGATCTGCTACCTGATCCCGGGCGGCCGACAATCCTCGGAGTCATCTACTATCGCAGACTGGAAGACGGAGAAAAGCCGCCGCAGTCGCGCAGTCAACAACCGTCGCGTCGGGCATCGGCTAACGCCCTCTCGCTCGACCAAGCGCAAAATTCCGGCCTCGCTACTGGCCCTTTGAGGTCGATTCGCTGCTTCTCCGCCTGCTCGATGAGGTACTCCACCGCAGTCTCCGCGTCGAATGTGCCCGCGAGATACAGCTCCAGAGCGGCAGCGGCGGCTGCCCCAAACCGGACCAAATCCTCAGCCACGCTCACCCCACCTCACGAACGCACACATCCCACGACCCCGACGAACCACTCGAGCACACGCATCAGAGCAGACGGACTTGCTACAGCTACGCGACACTAGCCCATGCCGTTCAGCGCAACACTGAGCACGACGAAACTCCCCACCACTCCCACATACCCGGATAACGTCGCCGCGCCCAGCGCCGCGAACACGAGCGACACCTCCCTCGACGCTTGCCTGCTTCGCGCCCAGACGAGGCCCAGGACAAGAGCCACCACGGGCGGCACAACCGCGACCAGCGCAAGGACCCCAACAACTGCACTAAACCCAACCATCCCAGACCCTCTCCCGACACCAAGGGCCAATAATGACACAACATGGTGCATTTTGGCCTCGAGGCCTTCAGCCTCGCCGTCGGAGAGTTCGTCCGACGACTCGGCACCATCGCGGACGACGCAGTCATCGCCGGAGTCTCATTCCTCCGACCCAGCTAGCAGTGGGGCTGTACTGTCACGTCGCCCCTGACCTCCTTGCGTGGCACCGACCGGCACACTCCGCACGGCCAGCCACTGACTGCACGAATTGTTAGCCCTGTCCGCTCGCTCCGCGCCTCCAAACGGAACTTCTCTTCCACCCGAAAGAAGACACGTCACGGCCAACCCAGACGCCCGGGGCCGCTATCGTCTTGGCATGGCAACGATCACGCCGGAATACATCGACGAGCAGATTGACTACCTCCGAACAGAGCATGAGTTCTACATCGTCTATGACGAGTTCGGCGGGGATGAGCGTGACCTGGCGGAGCTGCGACGGCTGCTACGGCGTGCCGCGAAAGCTGCCAGCATGCGTGTGCACAGACGCGTCTACGAAGACGACGCCGTGTGGGTATACGACCCCGATTGGAACCCCGCCCAGGGAGAGCGAGAAGCGATCCACTGGGAGCGGAGCCCTGCCCGCTCGCAACCCGCAGCGGCCGACGTACCCGCGCGAGGCCGACATCTCCGCGCACTGAACTAACAGGCAAACGTCTCGTCCAGCCTTGGAGCCGACGCCGAGTCACGCGGTGGCGGCATCCCCGTCTCGGCGGAACCTCGCCCGGTGAGCACGCCGGCCGGGCTTCCGCCACTCGTGGGGATTGGAGCATTTTCGGCCACGATTCGTCATTCTGGTGCAGGTTGACGCATACTGTGCGGGTGCTACCACTTGTGAACTACTGGTCGGTGCTCGCCGCGATGCTCTCCAGCATGGTGGTGGGGTCAGTTTGGTATGCCCCGAAGGTATTCGGGAGACGCTGGATGACGCTTGCTCGAATCGACCCGTCCCACACTGGTGGCGCGGTGCGGGCGATCAGCATCACGGTCGCGGTGAGCTTCATCACCGCCTGGGTCCTCGCCGGAGCAGTGTTCGTCACGTGGACGTCTACCGGCGCTCCCTTCTTCATCACCGCGCTCATCGTCGCCGTCCTGCTGTGGGCAGGGTTCACCGCTGCCCGCTTCATCACCCATGACGCATTCGAGAGCCGCCCAGCAACGCTCACTGTCCTGAACATCGCACACGAACTCGTCACCGTCCTGGTCATGGCGATCATCATCGGCCTGTGGCCACCAGCAGGCATCTGACGGAGACCAGGCCGAAGGGCCATTGGACGGTCCAACACGCATGCGTGTACCCATCGGCGCGGACTCTCAAGATGTCAGAGCATTCGATCCCAGCCTTGCCAGGCAACGCTGACGAGTGTGTCGCTTCGGTGGGCTGCGCTCTCGAGTGTCAGACGAAGCTGTCGCGGGTTTTCGTGGGGGACGGGCATCGTTCTACCGGTTACGGCCGCCGAAGATCGTGTCCCAGATCGATGACTTGCGGACGATGTAGCCAGCGTCGGCCAGCCAGTCGAGGTCGCGCCTGGCAACGTACGCCTCGCCCACCTCTGCCCATCGTGTGAACTGTGGTTTCAGGCCGGAGATGGTGGCCTTGAACCAGTGCGGGTCGTAGGCCTTGATGAGTCGTAGCCCGAGGGGGAGTTCGGTGCGCTTTTCCTCGTCCGACATCGTTTTCACGAGCGCCTGCGCAATTCCCGCTGCGTCGATGGTGCGTGGCAGTGCAAGGAATCGATCGATCGCGGCTTCGCGTTTCGTCTTCGACGTGGCGTCGCGCACCGTGACGGCCGCGGTTTCGTACACATGGAGTGGTTGACCCGTCATGCTCAAGCCTCGGAGCGCACCGACTGCCGTACCCGCTCTGGTCAGGATCTCCCATGCCTCCGCTCGTTGCTCGGCCGTCACACGCGCACCGAACGCCTGCCAGGCGGCGGCTGAGAAGGCGGTTGTTGTGAGCAGCAGCTTCACCTCCACTAGTGGCGGCGCAGTTCGAAGCCAGGCATCCGCGAGCTGCTGCTTGGTGGCCGGACTCGTCACCTGTGTGATGGCGCTGGCGGGAAGCGTGTCGATGGGTTGTCCGCCGGAGATCGCTACCTCTTGCGCTTCGAGGAGAACCCGGGTGGAGTGCTCGGGATAATCGTCTTCCCAGAGCCGCGCACCCATCAGGCCGTTCGCCACTGAACCTGCCTCGACGGGGGAGAGTCGCTTCACGGACGAGACGATCTGGTCGACCGATGCGTCCTCCAGCTGGGCAGACGTGACCGCGCCCACGTGGAGACGGGCGCGGTACGCGGTGGTGCTGGCGTCCGCATCGTCAAGTAGGTCGATGGTGTCGAGGAGTTTCGACTGGTACTCGAAGCGGTCATCGGTGTACTCATTCCAGTCCGCTGCGATCGACGCTGCGACCTTGGCAAGGAGCTCTGTCGCCGGGACAGGCGTGGAGGGGAGCGAGGCGATCCGGAACGCGTTGTGCGCACCGTTCGTGCGCACGGCCACGTCCGTCGCTTCGGTTGCGCGATTCACTACCGCATCCAGCGCGCGCGCTTTCTGCTGTGGGTCAACGTGCGCTTCGTTTGAGAGGAGCTTGCGCCATCGGGATGCAGCGAGGTGCGGCTGCTCCGCAATTGCGGTGAGCAGATGCGCGTTCGCCGCGTGGATGTTGCCGGCGTCGATATCGTCGGTGATGAGCTGGTCGTGCCGGTCCACATGCCAGGTGCTGTCGTCATCGGTTGCGCGCAAGACCCGGAGAACACTGCGACGGACACCTCCATCGGCGGGAAGCTGCGGCCAGATCTCGACGATGATCTCCGCTGCCGCACGAACCCTGTCGCGTTCCTCCTCAAACTCCGCCAGCAGTTGTGCGTTCTGCTCTTCCGCTTCCTGCCGTGCGGCAACAGTGGTGGCAGCCGGCTCCACCTCCTCTGGCTTCACCGCGGACAGGCTGTCTGCGAGGACCGCAATCTGGTCCGTGTTCAGTCCGGCATCGAGTTCATCTCCCATACGTCGAAGCACGGCGGCAGTCGCGCCCGGCAGCTGAGCAGCGTTGTCCAGGACCTTCGACAAGATCCCTGGCCGCGCCGATAACCAGTCGGCGGGTGTGAGCTCATCAGCGAACCGGCCAATCACGACACCGAGGGCTGCATCGGAGTGCTTGGCGGCCGCCTCCAGGACCCGCGAGGAGGAGACCTCCGTGTACGACACGGCGACGGCGCGCGCGTACCCCTTGTCAAGCCCCGGGTTTGGTAGAGGCTCGGTTAGACCCGTTCCATCACGGTGATGGTGGGTAGTTGCGTGTAGAAGTTGTTCTCGGCTTCGACGGGTGGGATGTGTCCGATCTCGCCGTGGAGTCGGCGGTGGTTGTACCAGTCGATGTATTCCGCGACCGCGATCTCGAGCTCGTCGATCCCCTTCCACGGGCCGAGGTTGCGGATCAGTTCGGCCTTGAATAGAGAGTTCAGCGCCTCGGCCATCGCGTTGTCGTAGCTGTCGCCCTTGGACCCAACCGAGGCGACTGCTTCTGCCTCAGCGAGGCGGTCGGTGTAGCGCACGGCACGATATTGGACTCCACGATCCGAGTGGTGGACAAGTTGTGACAGGTCCCGGCCGGCACGCTGCCGCGTCCAGACGCCCATCTCGAGAGCATCGAGGGCAAGCTCGGTGTGCATGGTTGTGGAGAGCTGCCAGCCCACGATCCGGCGGGAGAACACGTCCAATACGAACGCGGCATACACCCAGCCGGAGAACGTCCGAATGTAGGTGATGTCCGCAACCCAGAGGCAGTCCGGTGCAGGTGCGGTGAACCGTCGGTCAACGAGGTCCCCCGGACGATCCGTGAATGGCCCAGGGATCGTCGTGCGTGGCCCCTTGGCCCGCGAGATCCCGCGGAGACCCTCCCGACGCATGAGCCGCTCGATCGTGCACCTGGCCACCCGGTGGCCATCGCGACGCAGCTGCGCATGGACCTTCCGGACGCCATAGACGCCATAGTTCGCTTGGTGCACGGCACGGACCTTCACCACGGTGTCCTCGTCACTGACGGACCGCTGCGAGGGCGGCCGAGACCGCGCGGCATAGTACGTCTGCGGGGCAATCGGCAGTTCCCTGCAGATCGGCTCGACCCCGAACTCTTCCTTGTGTTCATCGATGTAGGCGATCATCTGCTGTGTGGGCGGTCGAGCTCCGCCGCGAAGAAAACCGACGCGCTCCGCAAAATCGCGTTCGCCCGCCGCAACTCCCTCACCTCACGCTCCACCTCGACCAGGCGAACCGCAGTATCAGTGGACGTCCCCGAACGCAGACCCCCATCGACCTCGGCGCGCTGGACCCAGCCACGCAACGTGTCCGACGGGACACCAAGCTGCCGGCCGATCCTGGTACACACACCACGGCGGCCCCCATCCGCATCACGCGCCTCGAACACAAGGCGCACTGCACGCTCTCTCAATTCCGCCGGGTACTTCCTCAAAGCTGGCATACTCCTCATCCTTTCAGGACGATCAGAGTCTCCATCAAACCAAGGGCAAGACACCTCCATGCTCAATTGGGTATGGCCCGCCAGCCCGGCGAACATCCCCGAGCGGAGGTTGGATGCTGTGAGCTGGGACATCGTCGGAAGTGCTGCCGCAAGCTCGCCAGCCAGCACCCGGAGGCTCAACGCGATCTGGGTGGACTCGGGCTCCGCTTGTTCCAGAATGTGGTCAATGGCGAGGGCACGGTCGCCGGGAGAAGCCAGGGACAGGGCCTCGACCACATCCTGCCGCGGGGTGTCGGCAGCCAGCAACACATCGTGATACACGCCTGGGTCGTCGAAGTGAAGCAGATTCCCATCGGAATGCATCATGATGAGATCGGCCCGAGGCTCGGGTGCGCCCATTTCACGGAGTCGACGGAGATAGCGTTCGAGGTTGATCTGCAGCTCGCGTGCGACATTGTCGCTTCCATCGGTTCGCACCACCCGGTCAAGTTCCGCCTGGTCGCCATCTCCCTCATCGGCTGCCGCATCCGGGATCCGATACCGGTTGAGCAGTGCCACGATCTCCGGACGTGCAGGCGTCTCCTGGCGATAGAACAGTCGCATGAGGGACGGGGCGCGTTCGATGTCGGCCATGAGGTTCGGAAATTCGGTCTGGATGACCGTGAGGACGGCAATTTCTTCCGCCCTGTTCAGCCAATCGAAATCGAGGCTCTCAAAGACCCGCGCGTTGACTGCAAAGTCGTTGAGGAGCACCTTGGTTCGGCGAGGGCTGGCGAGATGCATGGGCGAAAGAACAGTGACGACCCGGTCCAGAAGGCCATCCTGGTGGGCTCCCAGCGGGGCCCACACCCCGCCGCGTTCTCGCACGAGCGACAGCGCATAGCGGCGAAATGTGTGGGCCGGCTGAGGCGGCAGCGCCAGCTGGAACTGAAAGATCTTGTCGAGATACTCACCGCTTGTCCGGTAATACGGTGAAACCGATTGACTCGGGACAGAGTGCTGCATCTGCTCCGCAATGGTCGTCGCAATGGCGTCACGGTGGAAAGCGACGACAAACACACACCGGTCGTGACCGAGGAACGTTCGGAGACCCTCAAGGGTCGCCATCACATCGTTCTTCCCGCACCGATCCAGTTCGTCAATGAAGATGACGTACCGGCGCTTCGCATCCGTGTTGAGCAGCTTGTTGAACAGAACGCCGAACTGCGCGACGTGGCTCGGTGTGGATCTCGAGACCGTCACCTTCGACAGCTCCACCAGCCCGGCGCTCACGACGAGCAGGAGTGTTGAGCTGACCGCGATCCCGGCCCAACCGGTGATGTTCTTCCACCATTGCGCCATGAAGTCGTCGACCGGGTCGAACACGTTTCCAAGGACTGTCCATCCGAGTGGGAACAGGATGAACAGTGTGATCAGGAGTGACGCGATGAGCGCGAAGAGTCCTTTGCCGCCGTGGCCGGTTCTGAACGCGCTGACGAACGGGAGGGTGACTTTCGTTGTGGCCTGGAACAGCTGGTCGGAGACCTTGCGGTCAGCGTTCGGGATCTGGCGTGCGAGTTCGCTGAGGAAGTTGGTGCGGAAGCCCTCTCCGGCGTTCTTCCACGCGTCGAAGGTGATGTGGCGCACCTTCGGGTCGATGGCCTGCAGTTCCTCTTTCAGTAGTTCATTGAAGCTGCTCTTCCCGGCGCCCCACGGCCCAAACAGAGCAATGTTGACCTTGCCGTTTGCGGATGTTGCGAGTTCGGCGACTTTCCGAGCGATGACCCTGTGATGAAGGAGGTCGTCACTGTCAGCAATAGGGTTCTTTCCCGCGCCGCGAAGAGGTTCATCGGGAACCAGATCCTCCGCACTCAGACGCGCGTGACTGGAACCATCATGAATATCGGTCATGTGATCAGCTGGCGACGCCCTCCATCGGGCTTGGAACGCAGCTGCCCCCTGGTGAAGACCGTACTGGCGATCCTGACGTTTTCGATCGGGACACCTCGACAGCGCGCCTCGAGTGCACCACAACAGGGGGTAGGCCAGTGGCGCTCGCGTCAGCAGGTAATCATGGACGGGCTGCACTGGTCAAGCCCCGTGGAGTGGTGTAGCCGTGTGTCCTTCGATTCGTTGGGTTAGGCGCTGAGGGCGAGTTCTGGTTCGGGCACCTCGGTTCCGGTGTCGGGGACGATGGTGAGGCGGCTCTTGGCGAGGATGTCGAGTCCGAGGTAGCGGCGTCCCTCGGCCCATTCATCGGTCTGTTCGGCAAGGACGGCGCCGACGAGCCGGGTGATCGCGTCGCGATTGGGGAAGATGCCGACGGAGTCGGTGCGGCGACGGATTTCACGATTCAGGCGCTCGTTCGGGTTGTTCGACCAGATCTGCTGCCAGAGCCCCTCGGGGAACCCGGTGAACGCGAGGATGTCGGCGCGGGCAGCGTCGAGGTGTTCGTGAGCTGCGGGCAGTTTCCCGTCGACGTAGTCCAACAGCCGGTCGAACTGGGCGTGGACGGCGTCGGCGTCGGGCTGGTCGTAAACGGAGTGCAGCATAGCCTTGACCGCGGGCCAGAGACTCTTCGGGGTCACCGACATCAGGTTCGCGGCGTAGGGGGTGCGGCAGCGTTGCCAGGCCGCGCCGGGGAAGTTCGCGGCGATCGCCTCGACCAGACCGCGGTGCGCGTCGGAAGTGACCAGACGAACCCCGGTCAGACCGCGGGCGACGAGGTCGGCGAAGAACGTGTTCCACGCCGCCCCGGTCTCCGACGTGGCCACCCGCAGGCCCAGGACCTCGCGGCGCCCATCGGCGTTGACCCCGGTCGCGACGAGAACAACGGCGTTGATGACGCGTCCGCCTTCGCGGACTTTCATGGTGAGAGCGTCGGCGGCGACGAACGTGAATGGGCCGGCATCACCGAGCGGGCGGTGTCGGAATTGGTCAACGTGCTCGTCGAGGTCCGCAGCCATCCGGGACACTTGCGACTTCGACAACGAGTGAATCCCGAGGGTCTTCACGAGTTTGTCCATGCGGCGTGTGGAGACGCCGGCGAGGTAGCAGTCCGCGACGACGGTGATCAGGGCGGTCTCGGCGCGTTTGCGGCGCTCGAGGAGCCACTCCGGGAAGTAGGTGCCAGAGCGCAGCTTCGGGATCGCGACATCGATGGTCCCGGCGCGGGTATCGAGGTCGCGGTGCCGGTAGCCGTTGCGTTGGACGGTGCGACCCGGGGTGGGTTGGCCCCACTCGGCGCCGATCACCGCGTCAGCGTCGGCAGAGAGGAGCGCGTTGATCATGGTTTGCAGCAGCGACCGCATCAGATCGGGAGACGCGTCGGTCAGGGCTTCGCCAAGAAGGTGTGCAGGGTCGACAATATGTGGAGCGGTCATCGTGATGATGCCTTTCGAGTGGAGGTTAGAGACTTCTCGAAGGAGTCACACGGTGACCGCGCTCACGTCCAAGACCGAGCCGGCCACCGCAGGCTACACCACCTTATGGGGCACTACTGCTGCACTGTCACCACAAGCAAACCCCGAACGCACCCCGAATCCGTGGACCAACGCGGGTCCTGTAGGGTGCGGCAATCCGCTTGGACGGTGTGGGCGCTACCTGAACGTTGGCTCGCTGCAGCCCGCCATACCACTGCCGAACCGCCGCGGTAAGTACGAGATGATCACCACCAATACCCGACTGCTCTCAAGAGCGCAGATTTCAGTTCGGCGAGCGTCGAGTCCCAGATGAGGGGCTGGGACCGGACTGGAGAATGGGCGAGAGGACCAGCTCCTCTCGCCCAATACGCTCGGGTATCAACCTCTGCAACTAGCGGTCGCCGCGCTTCCCCAACAGCACAGCACCGAAAGTGACAACAGAGCCACTCGCGATCAGGAGGAGCAGTGCGAAGACTCCTGCGGTGCCAGCAATTTCGTCACATGCCGAGGAAAGGATGATGAACGCGGTCGCCGTCAGCGCACCAATCGCGCCGAGGAGGCATGCGATGGTTGGCCACCGAGTGTTCGGATCACTGATGTTGCTCCGCAGGCCTCTGGCTCGCATGAGTTAATGCCCCCAGCAACCGACGTTACCGGTGACATACGCATTCAGGTAGATTGCGTGTGCGCCATTGCTCGCCGTCTGGCAGACCTTCAGGAAGCCTGCGCTCATTTCGGCCAGTCCGCCGATCGCCGCGCTAAGCGTTGCCGCGGGAGCAAGTCCCGCTGCAGCCAGTACGCCGCCGGTCGCATCTGCGTCGTACGGTTCGTGAACTTCATGAAAATCTCCCTTGGCTGTTCCATCGGAGATGAGGGATGGGTCGTGGACCACTATCCGGTTGGTGGGAGACGGTCGGAGGAGTCGCGCGTTGTTTGTCACCTTTCAGACCGGCGAGGCTCTATCGTCGGGCGCCAACGTTAGTCACCTTCACGGGGCAGCCTTCGTCGATCTCCGGCTCGACCACGCTCGGATTTCACAGCGTCAACAAAGAGGGAGATGGCTCCGTCCATCGCCTGTGTGCGGCACCGTCGGCCCTACCTTGGCTGTAGCGGCGAGGGGCGCCGCCGATGCGGAGTCCACTGAGGAGCACGTCGCTCCTGTCGAAACCCCCGTCGAGGGTGACGGGTCCGGGCCGGACGAGAGTGCCGCCGCGGCCGATGCCGGCGAAGCTCTGCCCCGGCCCCAACTGCGGATGATCCCCACCCGGCCACCCGTGGCTGCCCTTCTCAGCGCCTCAGGATAGGTCGGCAGCAGTTTTCTGAACCCACAGCAGGCCACTCAGTGGCTGCGTTGCGCTCCCAATCTAGGCAACGCTGGTATCGGACGGGGCCTTTCGTGGGTGTGTCTGTGGCGCCCTGGATGAGACGTCGTAGACGATGCTGCAGGTGTCGGTTGCGCCGCTGGTCTTCTGCATCTTGAGATCAGCTTTGGGGCAGCGCTGCCGCCATGCTATGCAGCTAACGCGACTCTCATGTGGTGAAGAGCTTGTCCAGTGCGTCCAGGATCTCCGCGGTGGTGCCCTCGGCCACCGCACTGTGTAGAGCGGCGAGCTGGGTAGGGGCGACAGGGGTGCCAGTGACGAGAAGGTGTGTAAGCGCGGTGGCCTGGTCGCAGGTCCCACGCAACTGCTTGTTTGAGAACGCCGCGCACGTGTCGTCGACGAGCTGTACGACACCGGCCCAGGAGCTGCTCTGCAGTGTGTCCGCCATAGCGGAGCGCTTCGCGTTGCTGAATAAGGGCAGCGCGACTCGGGCGAGACCTCCGATGAGTACCGTCCATGCCTGGATGAGTTCGGTGCGGTCGAGCGCGGCGGGGTCGGCTACGCGCGTGTATCGCTGGGCTGCCATTTCGACGAGGCCGACGCGGGCGAGTTCGTTGAGAGCTTCGCGGATCGGGGTGCGGGAGCAGCCGAGCCAGTCTTGGAGCTCCTTATCGTTCAGGCACTCACCGGGCTGGAGCGTGCCGTCGAGGATCGCGGAACGAATAGATTCAGTGGCGATCTTGCTGAGCGAACGGCGTTCAACCTTCGCTGTGGACGTCGGGACTGGCGTGGAGCGTTCCTTACATTCAGAATATCAGCTAGCGCAACCCTATCGCTCTGCAATGCGTTCGGCCGGGCGGTGGCCGTTTCGTCTCCGTGCGGAGCCTCCCTGGCCTCGAAGGCGCTGTTGATGCGGGGCTTGGCGTCCTGCCAAGCGTGGATGTAGCAATCCGCATAGTCCAGAGGCCCCAGCTGATCCAAGCGTCTACACCACCACTGGTGCTCGAAGTCATATTCGTCGCATGTCGCGTTTGACCTGCGATGAACCAACGTGAGCGCAAGGTGCCGCGGCGTGAACGCGACCTTTGGGAAGCACTATCCACAGACCGGAACTGTCGCACATTGAGCAGGTGGCGATTTCATCAACGAAACCGCCCGGTCTGCTGATGCACCCGATGAGCCGCGCGGGAGACGATCACTCGAAAGTTGGCGAACAGGCGAGAGGCCGACGACTGAGCTGTGTTCTCCCGGAGTATGAGCGCAACTCAGATCGGGCTTTCCCTAGCCCGGTCACGATCGAAAGGAGCAATGATGCTCAGGAAACGCTGGATTCGACGTACCGCGGTCGCGGCTACGGCCATCCTGTCCGCCGTAACAGTCGCGGGTTCGACGAGTGCGATGGCGCTGCCACTGTCTACGGTCGTTTCTCCGCCGTCAATGCCTACGGACGCGCTCGACGCGCTCGACGCGCTTGGGTTGCTCGAGTCGCAGAACGCAAGGACTGTCACCTCATCGCTCGATCTCGAGAACGGTCTGGTTGTGGACGGTCTGAACGGATCGCGCGTCGTGTTGACGCCCGTATCGACGGTGGATCCTTCCCTTGAGGCCGACGGCAGGGCTCTGCAGTACGCAGACTCGGCGAGCTATCAGTTCGTTCTCACTGGGGCCGATGCGATCGCTAACGCCGGATACGTCGTTGTGGCGAATGAGGCGGCGCCCACCGATTTCCAATTTCACGTTCAGGTCGATGGCGGCGATGCTCGGCTTTTGAATGCGGGTGACGGAGGCGTCGATGTCCTCGATGCCGACGGTAGCCTGGTGAACCATTTCGCCGCACCCTGGGCGACTGACGCAAATGGAAGTCCAGTCGCGACGAGCTATAGCGTCAGTGGATCGACTATCACGCAGAACGTCTCCCACGGCGGGAGTGCCTATCCGGTGGTCGCGGATCCGCAGCTCGTGTGCGACGCTCTCTTCTGCACGGCGATGTTGAGTAAGGCGGAGACGCGGACTGCGGCGTCAGGCATGAATGCAGCTGCTGCCGCGGTTGCAGTGGCCTGTGGACCGGCCGCGTGGGCGTGCGCGATCGGCGCTGGAATCTTCCTCGACTCCGCGAACCAAGCGAACAACAAGGGCATGTGTGTTGGGGTCCGGAAAGCACACCCCTCGCCGCTCGCCTGGCCGGTCATCGACACTTGCCGATCCTGATATTCGGAGGCGCCTGGTGAGCAAACACCCCTTCTTTCCTTCAAGCTGGGCGGGCCTGCTGCTCGGCTGCACAGGTATCGGTGTGGTGAGCGTTATCGCGAGTATTCAGCAGGTGACTCAGTGGTGGTCCGGGTCGGTCTTGTTCCTCCTGATCGTCGCCACGCTCGCCACGTTCCCTCGAGTCATCATGCCTTCGGGAACCGGCTTGCGGTCAGTTGTCACGCAACGAACGTCGGGGGTCTTCTACGGCGTAGCCCTCGTCGGTGGTGTGGCCGCCATGACCGCGACCGCGCTGACCGGTCAACCCATCTGGGGTTACCTCGGCGGCTCGCTGATCCTGCTCGCAGCACTGCTCGCAGCCATATTGGTGAAGGCGCGGTCGCTGCGAAGCGAACGCTGAATGAAGCGACACGAGTCGACCCGTCTGATTAGGCAGAACGAGTGGCAGGTTGGAGATGCGCGACATCGTCGGCGGCGGCTCAATGCCGCATATATGCAAGAGCCGCTGATTGGCGCAGTGGTGTCATCGTAACGTTCGATGAATTGGTTTGCGACTGCGCGGGTGCCAGCGCTGTGAGCGGCAGGGGCCTGCGAGGGTCGATCGTGAGTCGCCCCATACCGGTCACCCTCACGGAGCAGCCTTCGTCGACCTTCGCCTCGACCAGCTCTGACTTCAAAGCGTCAACCAATAGTTGCAGCAGCGACCTTCCACGTCGTCACCGCTTGCTACGTCGAGAACGGAGAATCTGGTGTGAGCAGGCAAGGCAAGCTGCCCGCGGGAACAGCCGCCGGCGCCATCGGTATCGTCCTCGCTGGCATGACGCTCGCGATGCCGTCACCGGTGCAACGGCAATGCGACTTCCAGACCGTCTGCCGCGGCGAACTCGTCGCACCGGAGATATCCCGGCGGGGATTCCCAGCGCGAAACCAGTACGCGACGCCTGGATGGCCCCGAAGGCCAGTATTTGAAGGCGGCAGCGGCTCGATCCGCGCCCACTGCTCATCAGCGAACATCTGATGCCGCGAACTCAACGACCTCGCCACAGAGTGCTGTGCGCCTCACCCCGCATATGGGAGACACGCCGAAGCGGGCTGTTCTCTCCACCTTCACAAACCGTACCCGCGAGAGTATCCAGATCTGCAAACTGCGGAGATGACGTTGGGCAGGGTGCTTGCCCTGCCCAACGTCATGTCCTCGTGCAGCTCCTAGGTGGCTCTCTTGCGGCCCATGAGG
The DNA here is from genome assembly GCF_050613355.1 of Plantibacter sp. RU18. Classification (NCBI taxonomy): domain Bacteria; kingdom Bacillati; phylum Actinomycetota; class Actinomycetes; order Micrococcales; family Microbacteriaceae; genus Plantibacter; species Plantibacter sp. RU18. Next base: position 3,877,790 of record NZ_CP159618.1, on the reverse strand, counting down.
TACGAAATGAAGAAAATCAAGAGCCAGAAGATGACATCGATGGCGAGGACGCCACCGATATCTGAGGTGGACATCGACCCGATCCCCACTAGTGGGAGCAGGAACTGCAGCACGATGGCGGGGGTCATTACGAGCGTTGCGAAGAGTGCTGGATAAATCTTTTTCTTTGCCATGAGAGTGCCTTGATATGTTACTGGCAGCTGAAGCCGGTTGTTCCGGCCAAGGGATAGATGCGCATCTCCTTGTCATTTGGGCAGACGCCGTTTGCGACGATGATGCCGACGATCGTCCCAATCACGGCGGCACCGACGCCACATCCGATTCCCGCCGTTTCCGGGCCGAGAAGGGCGCAGATTGCCGCGACAAGAGTGGCGGATGCGCCGGTGACCATGGCCTGCTGTTCTGCTCCAGTCAGCTGGACGTAGGGCCACGGGTCCGCTCCACCTGAAACGCGTGCCCCCGTTGCGCTGGGGTAGGTGATCGTAACGCCGGAAGCCAACGCAAAGCTAAGAGCAGACGGGTCGTCATCCGTGCCTCTCGTCATCGGCTCACCCGACGCGATCAGGGCCTGGCGAAGCGCAACGAAACCTGCTTCGACCGCAGCTGAGGCAGAAGCGGGGTCCGATCGGGCTGGAGAGACAGCGGCGACGAATGCGTTCCCCTCGTCACTAGCCAATGTCTCGGTCGACACTTCGCTGAGGTCGAGCTGCTTCGTAGACCGATCGTATGCAGCAACGAGTTCGATGATTCGATTCTCTGTGGCCTCAGTGCCTGCGAGCGACAACTCGGGTGCTTCAGCAGCAGTCGCTGAAAGTCCTCCACCGAGAACAACAGAAACCGCCAGAACTGCAGCGGTACCCAAACCAGCTACCTGTTTCTTCCAGGACATACCCATCTCCTTCGATCTGCCATGCGCAACCAACTCGCGCACGAGGTATTCGGCTGCGACTTGTGGAGCATCCAGGTTGCATTCGACAACCCGACACCAGACCGAGTCGAAGGCAGTTGCACTCCTTCGAGCGACAGAACCAGTGGACTGCCCTACGAAGCAGCCCATCACGGTGCTCCCAGCACCCCGCCAGGCCGAGGCCGTCGGCCTCCTGCCAGCGCTCCCATCGAAGGCGTCGGTAGATCAGCAGTACTACTTCCATGTGTTTTACGCCGCTTCAAGCCTGATTCTTGGAACCTCGAAAAGTTTGGAGTGGACGCCCTGGGCGGAGCGTTCAAGCTCTCCCCCCTGCGCAACCACGCGAGCGGCCATGGCAGTGTGAGCGCTACCACGTGCGCGTGACGAACGTCGATGCCTCACGACTCAAATACAGCGGTCACTTCGACCGCCCCAAGAATGCCCGCTAGCGAGGCTAGCGGGCATTCTTGGGGCGAACGAGGACTGCGCGTCCAAGCCCAATGTTGACGCCGAAGTAGAACGGACCCTGTAGCGCCAGGTTGGATTGGACCCCCTAGCTCAAGCTAGGAGGATGATTTCAGTGGATACGTGGGCAGAGATTCGGCGGTTGCATCGTTCTGAGAAGGTTCCGATCAAGCAGATCGCGAGGGATCTTGGGATCGGGCGGAACACGGTCCGTCGGGCGTTGCGGGGTGAGGATCCGCCGGATCGGTCGCGGGGTCCGCGGGGTTCGAAGATCGATGTCTTCGTGCCGCAGATCCGTGCGCTGTTGATGGAGTATCCGAAGATGCCGGCGACGGTGATCGCGGAGCGTGTCGGTTGGACGTTCTCGCCGTCGTTGTTTCGGGAGCGGGTGTCTGAGCTGCGGCCGGAGTATCAAGGCATCGATCCCGCGGATCGGCTCTCGTATCAGGCGGGTGAGGTGATCCAGTGTGATCTGTGGTTCCCTGAGGCGCGAGTTCCCGTCGGCGGGGGCCAGGATCGTGTCTTGCCGGTGTTGGTGATGGTGTCCGGCTTCTCCAGGCGGATCGAGGCGATTATGCTGCCGTCTCGGCAGGGCGGTGATCTCACTGCGGGTATGTGGTCGCTGCTGCAGAGGTTCGGCGGGGTGCCGAAATCGTTGCTCTGGGATCGAGAGGCTGCGATCGGCGGGTTGGGCAAGCCCACCGTCCTCGCGGCGACGTTCGTGGGGACGCTGGCGACCAGGCTGCGTTTGGCCCCGCCACGAGACCCGGAGACGAAGGGCATCGTCGAGCGCGCGAACCGCTTTCTGGAGACCTCGTTCCTGCCCGGCCGGATTTTCCAAGACCGAGATGACTTCAACGCCCAGATGACGACCTGGTTGGAGACCAGAGCGAATCAGCGGAAGGTCCGTGCGATCGCTGCCCGTCCCGTCGAGCTCGCTGTCCCTGACCGGGCGGCGATGCTCCCACTTCCGGCGAAGCCCCCTGTCACTGGTCTCACGCATCGGATCAGACTGGCCCGGGATTATTACGTCCGTCTCGATGGGAACGACTATTCCGTCGATCCTCGGTTCATCGGCCGATTCGTCGATGTTCGCGCGACGCTTGATGACGTCACGATCTCCTGCGCCGGACAGGCCGCGGGACGGCATGCCCGGTCGTTGCGCAACGGGATGACGATCACCGATCCCGGGCACGTCACCGCGGCGGCGAAGCTACGCGCCCACTACCAACGGCCCAAGCCCTCCGGGGTTCGTGAGCACCCGGACGGGCATCGGGTCCAACTTCGGGCGCTGTCCGACTACGACGCCTTATTCGGCGTCGATTTCACCACCAAAACCGAATACGAGAAAGAAGCACGATGACCTCCAAGAGCAGCACGATCGATGCTCCTATTCCGAAGACCACCGAGCAGGTTGCATCCAAGATCGCCTATCTCGCCAGAGCTCTCAAGACCCCGACGATCGGGCGGGTCTGGGAAGACCTCGCGGACCGCGCCAGGGTCGAGAACTGGGCGCATGAGGAATATCTCGCAGCCGTCCTTGAACGCCAGCTCGCGGACCGTGAATCCGCCGGGACGACGATGCGGATCCGGACCGCGCACTTCCCCGCAGTCAAGACCCTCGAGGACTTCAATCTCGATCACCTCCCGTCTCTGCGTAAAGACGTCCTCGCGCACCTCGCGACGTCGACGTTCGTCGCGAAAGCAGAGAACGTGATCCTGCTCGGCCCGCCCGGGATCGGGAAGACGCACCTCGCGATCGGGCTCGGCGTCAAAGCCACCCACGCCGGATACTCCGTCCTCTTCGACACCGCGAACAACTGGATCGCGAGACTCGCGGCCGCCCACCACCAGGGGCAGCTCGAGGCCGAGCTGAAGAAGATCCGCCGCTACAAACTCATCATCATCGACGAAATTGGCTACATCCCCTTCGACCAGGACGCCGCGAACCTGTTCTTCCAACTCGTCGCATCTCGCTACGAGCAAGGCTCGATCATGGTCACCTCGAACCTCCCGTTCAGCCGCTGGGGTGAGACGTTCGGCGACGACGTCGTCGCGGCAGCGATGATCGACCGCCTCGTCCACCACTCCGAAGTCCTTACCCTCTCCGGCGACTCCTACCGCACCCACGGCCGCCGCGACCTCATCAAGCAGACAGAGAAGAACTAAGCTCAACCAACGAAGAGGGGTCCACCCCAGACCGGCGCAAAGGGGTCCGTTCTAGCTCGGCGCTAACAGGAACATGAACACCGAGTGACGCGCTTCGTCCGCAACCTGCGTACCAAGGAAACGGAGCCCCACCTCGCTCGTAGCGCCGGCCAGAACCGGCGACAGTAGGTCGAGTCCGGTGTGTTCACCGATAACGAAGGTCTGGAGCACCCCGGTCAGCTTCTCTCGGAACCAGCCCGGAAGAGCGGCCCACTCGTCGTGGTCTTGCTCGAAGGTAATCTCGTACGGGTTCCAGTGATTCCTCTCCCAAGTCTCGAACAGCGTGTCCGCTGTCGGTCGCGATGCGATCACCGAGTCGCCGTGCCCAAACACCTGGGTCGATGTCGTCAGGTCTGCGGGGGCGTCAAGAAGCGTTGTCCATCTCAACGATCTGGTCCTTTCGATTAATAGTGAAGTGTCCGGCTGGGTCACGGACGAGGTTCCAAGCGGTCAGGGCCTGTCGGATCACTCGGTTTCTGTCGGTCTCGACCAGCGCCACCCGGAGTGTCGAGGCGCCCAGCGCATCCATGTGTTCACGGAGAAGCGAATCTGATACGTCGAGGCCCAGGACGCGGCAGCTCACCGAGTAAGCGCGCAACGTCGGAAGCGCCCCGTTCTCGATGATCGATACACCAACCAGTCCATAGTCTGTGTACCGGTCTTCGACTTCGAGAACCATGACGGATGCTCCGTCTGCGAAGACCTCGTTGGACCTCAGGGTCGAGTTGGGATTGGCCAGGGAGAATTGCGTGGTCCGATCGAGAAGCTCGATGATGCGCGGATAGTCATCCGTGGTGGCGGATCGTACTGTTCTGCGTATCTGCAAGAACTCCTCAAAGTCGTCCTCCGGCACGAGCATGCGGTCCTTCTCGCGGTCCAAGGCCGCTCTCGTGGTAGACGTCCGAGACCCAGTCACCCCGCTTGCTCCGCGCCGGAGCGGGAATGACCCGAGAAGCATCGATCGAACAGACTCGATCGACTCTCCCAGTACAAGCATCTGCGGGAAAGCGCGTTGCATGAGGGCACGTTCCGCAGGGTGATCATCGATGAAGATCACCCTGTCCTCGGTGGTTTGTAAAGAGTCCAGGAGACTCGCCATCCGCTGGGGCTTGGGCGTCCAATCTATCGAGTGCGCGGCAAAGTCCTCTGGCCTGAGACGTGACCGTGAACCGGCCGCCTGCCACAGGTCGAGAGTGACTGCCTCGTCTCCCTTACTCAGAGAGGCAAGTACGATGCCTTGCCGCTCATAGGTCTTCAACGCCTCCTGAATACCTTGGTGAACCCAGACACTATTGGTGTCGGCGTCGAGCACCCCTGGACCGAGTTCAGCCAACACACCAGGCCAGAGCGTCCCATCAAGATCCGCCACGATCACCTTTACGCTTGGGGCTTTGACGCTCAGGATGACTTGCCAGAGTTCACGCGCCAATGCGATGTGGACCTCGGCCCGTTGATTGGGTGCATCATTTTGAAGATCCGTGGCGCCGCCGTGGTGAGACCAGGGAAAGTGCACATCGTCGAAGAGGTTGCTTGCACCGTGCCTGGCTGCCAACTCAATCTCGTCGAAGAGTAGTGCGCCATGCTCCCTCACAGCCTCTTCGATGGGCCTGTTGAGGTTCTCCCAAATGTGTCGCCAATCCTGGCTCGATCCAATGGGTGGCCAGAACGACGGTCGAGCCACGTTGTGGACAATGAGCCTCGCTTGGTCGGGCAGGCCGTCGGATGCGTCACGGACCATCCGGCCAATTAGTGATCCGATTCTGGTGGCCGCTCGCTCCGCCCCCGCTACGGTGGATTGGTGGAAGAGCGGTTCGAGGAGTGCTTGCGTTCCTGCCTGCAGCACAACGAAATCCGCATGTGAGTCACTTCCGCCCGTAAGGGCGGCTGAGTTGAGCCACTGATGGGACGATATTGCGTCAAATCCATGCGTCACGCCCTCTGCATGAACGGCATCTTCGGCGAACTGAGTCAGGCAGCTTCCGATGTGCGTTATGCGAAGAATGGGCAGGTTCACCGACGCAACGGCCGCGATCCCTGAAACACCTTCTCCGTACAGGTCAGTGTCATCTGTCGAACTGTAAACGCTCGTATCGAGAGCAATTCCGCGACGTTCTAGAGCTTTAGTGAGCGCTGACGTCCCCCGAACGGACTCGAAATCGGTGCGACGAAACCAAAGACGGGTTCCGGACGCAGATTGAAGTTTCAGTACCTCGGTTGGACCCTCCCCGGCCGGTTCTACCCGTGTCGATGCACCACTAACGTCCACTACGTCCCCCCTATGGAGCATCCATGCTCCGGACAAGTCACCACGATCGAGCGGTTTCAGCACCGATCGATGTTTACGCTACCATGGGCCGAGTTGCCCGAACGGACGCATTGTGATGCGGCCCGAGGGAGTGTCAAGGGAGACGCGATTCGTGCGTCAAACGATCTGGGGGAGTAGACCGTAATGGTGTTGGCTGGCGCGTTGTCGCAGACTATAGAAGCAAATAAATCTGACATTTTAGAAGTGCTGTCTGAAGTGGCTACGAAGGCGTCGGCGGAAGCTGAAGTTGATGCGGCGTTGCACGTGCTGGGGGGGATTGGATACTGAGTCGGTGTGGTCTTCGGCTATCGCGCCTGGTGTAGACCTCTCGGTATTTCTGCCTTCGAACAATCTGCTCTACAGCTATGTGCTGTACGCGCTAGTCCCCTCTACCTGGGGAGCTAACGTCCGCCTGCGCCCGTCGTCCAGGGTGAAACAGACCTACTTCAACCTCCGCGATATCTTTCGCGCTGACGTCGATCCTTCGGTTCGTCTCGTTGATGAGACGCAGAAGGACTTCGTGTCCGCCGCCTGCTCCAGCGATATCGTTGTTTTCACGGGGTCTCCAACGAATGGCCAGTCAATCGCTCGGGCGCTCAGCAGTGAGCAGACCCTGCTAGGGATGGGATCCGGTCCGAATCCGACCGTGGTGGGTCCGGACGCTTCCGTGGGAAAAGCGGTCCATGATGCAGTGGTTGCGAGGCTCTATAACGGGGGGCAGGACTGTCTCTGCTCCGATGTCATCTTCGTTCAGCGCGATAAAATGGACGACTTCGAACAACGTCTCGTGGCAACGCTCGAGCGCGTGCCGGCGGCCACCCGCGCGACTGCAGGGTTGATCAATAGCCCACTTGTCTATCAAGATGCCTTCGATGCTGCTTCTGCCTGGCTGGCGGAATCGTCGAGCAAACTACGGTGGCAGAGTTCATCCATCGATGAACCGCTGTTTGTTCCTTCAAGCGTGGTTCGAAATGAGACCATCGCCACAGCGGATGTCCGCGAGTTCTTCTCGCCGATCTTCAATCTCGTCGCATACGACAGGCCTAGCGAGGTGAGAGATTGGCTGGAGGCACCTGAGCAGAGTGCGAACGGCTTCTACCTGAGTGTTTACGGTGAACCCTCACTTGCGGCCCCGGTCATTGGGAACGCTGTCAATTGCGCAGACCAGTCCGCCCTGGACAGCGAGGACGGCAATGCTGCATTTGGCGGCTACGGCATCAACGCGTCTTGGATTAGCCATCGGGGTGAGTCGTGGGGAACTCCAATACTGCTGTCACGCGAGACCGCCAGGTACTCGCGGCTTGAGCAGCGAGACTCCAGCCGTGTCGCCTGAGGCGGACGCGCCCGCCGCGAGTGAAGACCACGCCGCTCGCGTCTCATTGAAGAACTGGGACGTTGTACTCGGCAAAATGGTTCGCGACCTCTGTCTAGCGGAGCCGCACTTCGACAACGACACAGCTATCGTTTTTCGCTGCGGAGATCTTGTCGAATGGGCCACGTCGAGATACGGGGACAGGCTCGACGATACAACGCCTCTGGCGCCGTCCGAATACTTGAACATCGAGGGGGCGCGTTTGGCGCGGTTCCTGACTGGCGCTGGCTGGGTCGGTGCTGGATTCGTAGTCAACTGCGACGAGCAGGTGCATCACTGGATATGCCACTCACTCATCGCGACGTCCTCCACAGTGATTGGTATCTCCGTTGAAGGCGACCCTGTGCAGGCCGAGGAATCATCTTGGGCTGTGTCGGTTAGGTCGCATCGATGATCACGTATCGCTGCGACATATTTGTGAACGGCGACATATCCCTTCCACGCGACCGCGGGCGCGAGCTGGCTGCGACCTTTGCAGATAGCTTGGAACGTCTTCCAGTAGGTTATGCGGTACGGGTGGGTCCGTCTGCGCCCGAGTACGTCCCATTGATCTCGGCTGCCGAGGCTGCCGGTCGGGCGGTTCTTGTCGGAAGTGGCACCGCGGATGAGCCCGTCGCCGTCGAGTTAGCATTGGGCGCCGAAGCCCCCATGCCTGCTGATCCGGGACCTCTTCTGGACCCCGTGTTTGGCATAGGGGCAGGGTTCTGGACGAGTGGCACTACTGGCAACCCCCGCCTTGTCTTGCATACGTACCAGGCTCTGTCCTACCAAGCTGAGGCAACGGCGTCCCTGCTTAGATTTTCGTCTGTCAGGTGGGGAGTCTCGCTGCCGCTCGATCACGCCTACGGATACAGCGTGGCCAACCTGGCGAGGACCTTCGGGTCTGAATTGCACTGGTTCAGCCCGACCAGCACGAAGAAGCTCGCTCGGTCCCTCGCTGCCGGCGAGCTCGACACACTGGACACCATCCCGCGCATGTGGAAGTTCATCCTGGATCTCGCGAGACGAGATCCAGCAGTGATGCGTGGGCTGCGCGGGCTCTTGTTAAGGGGGGTTGGCGGTCAGCTGCTCGCGCCGAACTTGGCCCTTGCTTTCGAGCAAGCGGACGCCCCTTTGAACGATGGGTACGGACTGACTGAGGCTGGGCCAAATGTAGCGATCAATGTCAGCGCGTCGTATGAAAGTGGCAGTGTCGGACGACCACTACCAGGAACCGAACTGCGAGTTGTAGAAGGCGAGCTGCTTAGTGAGAAGCCCGTCGGTCTCTCGGTTGCTATGGCAAAATGGGCGTGTATGCAATAATCCGCAGGTCGATTCGCAGGGTTGGCTGAAAACTGGCGATGCTGCGGAGCTTGACAATGTCCTGACAATCAGGGGTAGGTTCGACTTTTTGCTGCAGCAAGCCGGAGAGAAGATCGCTCCCGAAGCTGTTGAATCTGTTCTTCGAGAGGGCATGCCGGAGGGAGCCGCGGTATACGTGACCTCGGTCGGGACCACGAGCCGCGGCGATGACCTTATCGCTCTTGTAACTGCGCCCACTGGGCTCGCCGAAACGGCAGTTGCGCGCGCCAGGTCTAATGCGCGAGGTCTCCGCACTCCATTCCGAGTAAATCGTTTCGCCGCCGTCAGCGATACTGACATCACAGTATCGACACTAGGAAAGGTCGATCGTGCAGCTCTTGCATGTCGGCGCTGGATAAAGGAGCTACCGTGAGCGTTTTCGTTTCAGAGTACGCAGCAACGCATACGCTCACCGACAGCGTCGCTGATCTGGTGGGCCTCCCTTATGGTCGACGAGTCCGTCGCGTCGAGGCGCATTCAGACGATCTTCGGGTCGCCCTGATGCAGGAGACTATGGCCACCTTGATAGAGAATGGTGCAGAGTTAGATGGTGACACGGTCACAATCCAGGTGAACCAAACCCGGGGTCCATCGACCCGTGTTTTCGGTACCGCCCCTCTCTCCGCTGTCAGTCTCCGTGGTCGCTCGCTCATGCTCTCGAGCGCGTGCGCTTCCGGGGTCGCAGCGGCGATTCTCGGCGCTCGTATTCTTGATTCTGGCCAGGTCAGTACAGTCCTGGTCGTAGGCTCATCTGCCCCCAGCCGAGGCGACCATAGTTCCTTTTCGGGTGTCGGAGCGCTTGCGTCGGGGCCAGCTGCGCCCTTCGATTCCCGTACGACCGGGGTGCGTCTCGGCGCATTCGCCGGCGCAATCCTCCTCTCGCGACAGCCCAGCCGGACATTGAAGCGTTCGCTGCGTGTTGCTGGACACGGATCTCGCCTCACCGGCGCGGGGGCGGCTTCCAAGGTGGGCGACCAGGTCAGTGTCATGGCGGCGGCGACGAGTGACGCCCCCCAGGGACCCGATGTAATCATCGCTCACGGAACAGGCACAGTGCAGGGCGATGAGGTGGAGCTCCGAGCAATTGGCGAACTCGCCGAGAATGTGTGGTCTGGACCGGTAGAGGTCGTCTCGCAGAAGGGCGGCCTTGGGCATACCGTCCACGCAGCAGGGCTTGCTGCCATCGTTTCGACGAACGAAGCAGTCCAACGCGGATACCTGCATGGCTCATATGGGCTGGAAGATCCCTTAGAGGCACCGCCCGCCGTGAGGCTTCCCCGACATGGCAAGACTGTAAACCTCCAGCCTGGAGACTCGTTCCTTGTCAACGGGTTCGGCTTCGGGGGTAGTAACTACTCTCTGTTTCTGCAAGACAACATCAACTAACGATCCAGGAAGACGACATTATGGAAATTTCATTGGAGAACCTCGTTCAGTTCTTGAAGACTCACCTCGCCGCCGACCGCGGCGTTGACGAGGACAAGGTTGAGGTGCTGCCCACATCAACGCTGCGAGATGATCTCGACATCGACTCGCTCGCGACCGTCGAGTTGACAATGGAACTTGAATCGACGTTTGGGGTTGTCATTGACGATGCCGACGTTTTTGAGGCCGTCGACGTCAACAGCTTGCTCTCTCTCCTTTCTCAATCGGCCCAAGCGTGAACGCGCCGCAAGACCTGGCGCTGTGGGAGTTCGTCGCCTCTGCGTTGCTCGAGGAAGGACCTAGGCTCTTCGCCGGCGTACCAGCCGACACCCCGGAGCTGCTGGACGTTGCCAAGAAGGCCGGCGCACCGACGCTCACTACGCGCGATCAGCGTCTCGCTGCCTATGCTGCTGTCGGGTGGGGCATGACGACCGGTCGTGCCGGTGTGCTCGCTCTTCAGGCTGGGCCCGGCTTTGCAAATTCCCAGGTCGGCTTGCTCGAGGGGGCGTCGTTGCATCAGCCGCTGGTGGTGGTCGCAACGAGCAATCCCAAGGAAGGCATCGGCCGAGGAGGCTTTCAAGAGTATGACCTGACCGTGCGGCGCTCTGAGCTGTTCGTTTGGCAGCACGCAGTCGCGGAGGCAAGCGAACTCCGGTGGGCCTTGCGAAGTGCCATCGCTTCAGCGGAAGGTTCGCAGCCAGGGCCCGTATTGCTCTCGATTCCTGGCGACCTAGTACCGGAGCTGCCGTACGAGCCCGGCCCGAAGTTCCCTGGGCCGACTGCATTGTCTCCCGATCCGGACACCGTCGCGCGGGTGGCCGAACAGATGCGCGATGCGGAGCGCGTTGTTTTGTTGCTCGGTGGCGGAAGTAAGGCGCATGGTGCTCCGGAGGTCTACCGGGATCTAGCCGAAGCTACCGACGCCCACGTCCTCGTGACTGCGTCTGGACGTGGAGCGTTCTCGGAAGCGTCGCCTCGCTTCGGAGGTTTGGCAGGACTCTATGCGTCGAGCCATGCCCGCGACCTTCTACGTACTGCAGATCTTGTTGTGGTGGTTGGTTCGGCACTCGAGGAGACCGCTCGGTGGGGGTGGGCGGAGGAACGACAGGCACCTGTCGTTCGCATCGATCGAAGCGCAGCGGTGTTCGAGCGGAGCAGCGTCTCCACCATGCCCGTTGTCGGCGACGCAATCGCGACCGTGAAGGCAATCCTTCAGCTGATTCCGGAGCGCCGGAACCGTCGCGATCCGCTTGACTCTCTTCGGTCCCCACGTCCGCTGCTCGCAGCAGGTTTGGTCTCAGCTCCGGCATTCTGGATGGCTCTGCGGGACGCACTCGAACGTGCCTCTCCGCGCCCCTTCATGTTGTGCCAGGAGAATGGACTGGCTGATTTGTGGGGCTACTTCGCTGACACGTTCACGATTCCGGACTGGGTTCGCACAGTTGTCCCGGGCGAACAGACAGCGATGGGCTTCGGACTAGGTGCAGCGCTAGGCGCAGAGGCGAGCGGTGCCGAAGTGCTCGCTGTCGCTGGAGACGGCGCCGTGGAGGCCAATCTTTCTTGGCTCCTGACGGCATCGGAGCGTCACGCCAACGTCGCACTCGTGGTCCTTCGTAACAAGCGCCTTGGTTGGCCGTCGCTCGCCAGACAGGAGGATGACGGTCTGACCAAGCTGACGAGCGACTGCGATCTTGTTAGCTTCGCGCAAAGTATGGGATTCGTTGCACAGCGAGTCACGTCGGTGGAAGCGCTTCTGCCTGCACTGGAGCAGCTGCTCCGGTCAAGTGGGCCACGGCTCATCGAAGTTGACATCGCGGGACGGGATGCAATCCCCGGGGCTTCGGACTGGAATGAGGACTAACGTGACCAGCCCAATATCGGTCGCAGTGGTTACGCTTACCAGAAACAGGCCCCATGCGTTGCGTCGCAACCTTGCCTCTGTCAAGCGACAGAATCACCAGAACGTGACGCAGTATGTAATCGGCGATCGATGTGAATTTCTGAGCAGTGACCTCAATCTGCGTGCGCTACAAGAAGAATTTCCTGACGCGGTATTCAGTCGCAACACGGCCAGAGTAGACGATTATCTGCCAACCCATCTGGCGCGTTTGCGATTCAACGCATCTCGACAAGCAACGGCAGATGTCGTCGCCGTTCTCGACGACGACAATGAATATGAGTTCGACCACCTCTCGCGCCTATTGCACTCCATGGATGAGGCGGGAAGCGACGCGGCGCACAGCTGGAGATCTTTGTGGGCTGCCGATGGACGCCCCTGGCTCATTCAGGATGAAGATCCGTGGGTGCCAGATCAGCGTCTCTCCAAGATTTCATTCCGGGCGCTTTCCGCGCTCGGCGTCCTGAAAACGGGTAGCAATATCGTGCGGGATTCGCTGAGCTATGCAGGGAAGCCCGGTCGAGTGGATAGCAACGAGTGGTTGCTATCCCGCGCCCTATTTGAGGAATATGCGGCCCCCCATCAAGCTTCCCGTGCTGAGCGTCGGTTGCAATTCACCGAAGATGTGCTGCTGTCCCGCCGGCTGATATCTGACGCAGTTTGCGTCGCGACCTCGCCACATGCAACCGTTCGCTACTACATGGGCGGCTATTCAAACCAAAACGATAACGAAGTACTACTCGAAGGAGCCCAGCCCGAGGGCGAATGATATGGCACACTCCACTGAGAAACGAGAAGGACAGTCCTCTCGACTTGTAATCCTGTTCTCGAGCCTGTTTCTGCTCCAGCTGGGAGCAGCAGTCACGGCGGTAGCGCTTCCTGTCTTCGTGCTCAAAAACTACGGTGTGGGTAGCGAATTGGGCATTGCGCTAGGCTTAAGGCTTATCCCGGCCGTGCTAGCCGGTGGAATGGCGGCCTGGGCGCTGGATCGGATCGACGCGCGTGTCGTTGCTGTCGTGTCGACACTCGCGACAGCGGCCGCCACCGCCGCAATTCCACTGACTGGCGATGTGGTGCAGCTTTACGTCCTATCGGTTATCGGCGGCTTCACGGGCCTGTTCGCCACGCCCGCAGTGATGAAGCTTCGCGCTTCTCTCATTGCGCCCGAGAATGCTGTTCGCGCCAACGGTCTGATCGTATCGGCGGAACGTCTTCCGATGATCATTGGTCCGGCCGCTTCGGCTGGCATCCTGGTGCTGTGGGACGTCAACCTCCTCCTCTTCGCCGAGGCGGCTACTACTCTCATCGCGGGAGTCCTGATCCTTGGGTTCCCGCGTCCCGCGGACGACGAGGAACAGGGCTCCGAGAAGTTCAGCCTCGTCGCTATTTTCAATGTGAAGCTTCTGTGGTCGATGGCCGGCGGTGACGCCCGAACGCAGGGCTACCTGGTGACCGGCCTCTTCTATACGGCTGCGATGAACGCTGGACGGGTGTTCCTCGCAACGCTGGCTGCCGTCAGCTACGAAGGAAACAGCCAGGTCCTCGGCTGGTTCCTCGCGAGTATGGCAGTGGGCGCGGTGCTGGGAGGGCTGATTGGCTCAGGGTTCTCGCCTCGCGTTCTAGGCCCGATCTATCTGCTCACAAACATCCTTGAGGGCGTCGTGTGGATATCTATGGGCTTCGCTCCGCACCTGATTATCGGCTGTATTATCCTCGCAATCGGTGGTGTCCTTGAGTCTCTGGCGACGACCGCCTTCTTCTCGGACATTCAGCTGAGGATGAATCCGCACGCCATCGGACGTTTTTTCTCGATTTTCGTACCCCTGACGTCGGCAGCCGGCGTGGTGGGCTCACTCATGGGGGCGGCAATCGTGCACGAGGACACGCTTATCGCAGCCGGGGTGGTTATCGGGCTGCTGATCGCGGCTCCTCTTATCCCGTACATTCGAACCTATTGGCGTCATACTGAGCTTCCAACGGTTAAACGAGACGAGGCGGACTCGAACACCCCGCAGGACTAATGGTTCCAGAGACCATGTGCAGAGCTCCGGTGTGTGACGACACTCATAATCGATTTCGGTCCATTGCATCGACGTCAAGCGTGAATAGAACGGCGCACTGCATCCAGCGGTGGACCCCGACGGTTGGGCGAGAGTTGATACGCTCGGAAGATGTCGCGCGCGCTCATCCTGGATCACATCGTCGACGTGATCGCCGACAGGGGGTTGAGCGGGCTGACCGTGCGCGCGGTTGCCTCTTCGGCGGGAGTTGCAGTCGGTGCTGTTCAGCACTACTACCCATCCAAGACGGCGATGCTGCTTGCCGCGATGGACGTGATTCGGCCAAACCTGACAGGTACTCATGTCGAGGTGGTAGCGAGATCCCCAGCTGACCAGCGGCTGCGCGACGCGGTGAATCAAACTCTGCCTGCCGACCCTTCCAGCAGGATCGATAGAGTCTGGCTTGCTTTTGCGGCGCATTCAACTGCAGACGAAGTCGTCGGTGCCAAGTATCACGAGCTCAGAGGGTTAACCCGACAGGAATTTGCAATCCTCTTCCTCGCTGCGGTGCCCCTTGCCTCTCTGGACAAGTGCCGGGAGATGTCTCAGGAACTGGTGTCGCTGCTCGACGGCCTGACTGTCACCCTTCTGGCAGAGCCTGGACAGCTCTCGCGTGCGATGGCTGCCGAGATCGCGACCCGCCACGTCGACTCCCTCTTGAGTCGGCTAAACGAGGAATGATCCACGATCGGACAGATTTTCGCACGAGCGGTCCTCGAAGAATGCCGCTAGGCACAGGACGGTATTCCTGCCCCTAACGATCTTGACTAGCAGGCGGTCTGAGCGACATTCACACCGGCGTCGTCCACAGAGTTATCCACAGGCCCATTAGGTCGGTGTCGGCGGGTGTGCTTACAGTTGAGAGGCAACGAAGAGCCCCGATCGCTGACCACGCGAGCGGAGCTCGGAGCTTGCAGCAGATCGGGGCTGAGGTGTCTGGGGAGACCCCTCGACTCTAGAGGTCCACATGGCCTCGATCAAACGCCAGGCGCTTCGACTGACCGGAGGGGATCTGCTTCTATCGTCCGCGGAAAGGAAGCACATCATGGCGAAATCGTCACGATCGAGTAAGCCCTCGAAACCGACGCTGAGCAAGGCGGGAAAGACGCTCGCGTCCAACTCCTCGAGCAAGCCGGCGAAGGGGAAGGCGGGCTCCACGCTCGGCAAGGGCTGAAGCTCAGGGGAGGGCCAGCCAGATCTCGTATCGGCTGGCCCTCCTTGCCAGTGCATGACGTGACGTCGACGCTCCGGTCACCTTCTGCTTCGCGACTATCGCCCACCCGACGGGTGAGGAAGAAGCCTACGAAATCATGAACATCAACTTCGATGAACACGCGTTCAAACGCCAGATGCAGTCCGCCGTGCAGTCTGGCATCGACAAGGTGGCGCGCGAGCGAACCAGGGATCTCGACCGGCTCCGGCAGCAGTACACGGGCCGCCCCGTCGAGGAGATCAAGCCTGCGCTTCAGCGGCTGTTCGCTCGCTACGACGGCAAGATCACTGATCCCGAGCTCAGCGAATGGGCGCAGCTCATCTCCGACGGCACTCGGATCGAGCTCAAGCCCGACAAGGTCCGCTGGTAGCCTGCGATTCGTGTGGGTCCGCTTCAGGTGAGTGTGGCGGACCCACGCATCCGACCAGTTGTAAGGAGTCCACCCGATGGCGCGAAGTGACACACTGCGTTCGGAAATCGCGCGGGCACAGGCCCGTAAGGCAACACTGACCTCCGACGTTGCCAAAGCCGAAAAGGATGCGGCATCGTCGCGAGAAGCAGCTCGAAAGAAGCGAGATCAGGCGCAACGCTCGAAGAGTGCCTCGACCATCCGATCGGCGCTCTCAGGTGCTGAACGCGAAGACAAGAAGGTGGTCGCCGCCGAAGGCAAGGTTGCCAAAGCCCGCAAGGATCTGGCTGCGGTCGACAAGTCGATCGCGACGAAGACGACTTCATTGCGCTCAGCTGAGGATAGCGAGCGCCGGAGCGCCGAAAGTAAGCAGAAGCAGACAGACTCACGACGGCGGCAAGACGAGCGAGCCCATGCACGAGAGATCTCACGGCTCAGCTCGCCCGTTGCGGAGGTCCGGTACGTAGAGGTCCGTCCACCGCAGCCCGAGATTCTGCGGGTTCTCTACTTGACTGCCAACCCGGAAGCCACCGAGCAGACGATCGCCGCTCCGGATGGCAGTGAACAGCGCTACGGCACCTGGCTTCGGGTTGACCAGGAGGTTCGCCAGGTCCGTCAGGCCTTGCGCAGATCCAAGTACCGTGATCTCGTGCAGGTCGATCACGCACCCGCCGCGACCATAAATGATCTGCTCGATGGCTTGAACGACCATCGACCTCACATCATTCACTTCTCCGGCCACGCAGGTCCTGACGGATTGCTGATGGAGAACGAGGCCGGCGACGAAGACGGCGCTGACGTCGCGTTTGCTCTGCTCGCCCGAGTACTCGGCGCGACCGATGACCCGCCCCGCCTGCTCGTGATGAACGCCTGCGAAAGTCTGGCGGGCGCCGATGACGTACTGCGGACGGTCCCCGCCGTAATCGGAATGTCGGACAGCATCGACGATACGTCCGCGATCGTCTTCGCGTCCGCGTTCTACTCGGCCATTGCATCCGCGCAGTCGTTGTCGATGGCAATTGAACAGGCTAAGGTCCGGATGATCGCGGCCGCGCTGGATGGCTCGGATCTTCCCCAGCTGCGTACCCGGGATGACCTCGACCCTGACACGCTCGTGCTCGTCACGCCGCCTCAGTGACGGTGGGCGTTGGTTTCCGTTTAAGCCCTGCCGAGAGTCGATCCAGACGAGGCCAGCCCAACTCCATTCGGAGCGACTTCCAGCTGACGACCCGGCTGCCTCTCAGCTGATAGACGGCCTACCTCTGTCGGATGTACCGGTGCGAAAACTCATCCACAGGTCGGCCAGCTCCCATGCTGCGAGGTCGCTAGGGCGTATGCCACTGGAGAGCAGAAAGCCAGGCATCGCGAATTGCCCTAGGCGTCCAGAAGGCTCGTTTCTCTATCGGATCAGAGATAATTTACGTGGTCGAATGCGAGACGGTCGTGGAAATCCAAGAAGACGTTCGTTGTGGTCAGCACGTTGAATGTCAAGCTACTCAGATCTTGCGGCTCGCACCGCAGACCCTTCTCTCGAAGGCCTGCGAACCACTGTCCGAATTGCGCAGGGGTGAACAGAGTGTTGGACATCACGATCACGCGGTCGGTGGCAGCCGCCTTCGCGAACGCGTCGATGTCAATTGACTCCAGTGTTGCATCTCCTACCGGATCGACTACTACTAGCACGTCACCCTGGGCATGAAGCGGCGCGCCCTCGATTCGAAAGTCAGTCCCCGCGTCGAAGCCAAACTCCGTGGTCATAGGCAGCACCCACTCATACGTGAGGTACATCCGCCCGCGAAGAACGGTCGGGCTGTTCGCCGACAGGTGGCTCTTTACCGTTTCGACCGGTGGCGTGAGACGAAAGTCCTGTGCTGAGAGGATTCCGTTCACAATGTCAATGAAAAGTTCTCGCGGCATGGGTGCAAGAGCACTGCGGAGTGGATCGATACCATGACCTAGCGGCCTCCCTCTCCAAGCCGGTCCGTCAATACGCATGGATCGATGCCGCGGCATGCCGGCGATTGCATGCTCCAGTGTGTTCGTCTTGGGAATCTTGAAGGTGGTCGTTTTCTGGTCTGATGTCGCAACCTTGGCCAAGCCTCCGCGCCTGTCCACGAGGTCACGAACGTCAGCTGCTAAGAACGCATCAGCGGACTCGATGTAGAGCACAAGGTAGACCGGCTCGGGCGCGTTGTACCAGTAGCGAACATGATCCATCTCCATCGATGGCGTCGTTATTGCATCAGCCTCGTCGTAGTCGACCCTTGCCACGGTCGTATCGTGGAAGCCCTTCACCTGAAACCAGACACGAGCGCCGACGACCTGCTTGGCACCGTCAACGTCTACCCAGAGATGCACGCCAACGTCAATCGCAGCCCGATCAAGTGGATATTCAACCGCCACTCCTCTCTCGGCAAGGTTGCCTCGAAGTTTTGCCATGTAACGCTGCTCGAGAGCGTCGTCGTCGCTAATTCGAGGCATGGGTTTCCCATCGCATTTGCTTGGTTTCTGAAGCTGCCATTGACGGTGCTCCTCGCTTTCCGCGCCTGATAATGACCGGAGCTTCCGTCACATCAAGGTATCGCAGAAACTCCACATTCGGTATCGTGGCCTCTCGGACAGTCGATGTATAGACAATGCGCCAGTGACGGATCACCGCGAGGGACTCGAACCGTGGTTACGGTGTCGATCTTTCCACAAGCACAATCCTCTCGACCGCAATCTTTCAGGAGTGCATAGTCAACCGCACACATGCTACGACTCACCGATTCCACGTACTTGAAGCAACGGGCTTACCTCGTCGGACTGTGGGAGCGAGATGGGTACGAGCTCACGCTGATACGAGCGACAGAGCAGTGGGAGCTGCACGGGTTCTTCCGTCTCGCTGAACCTCTGACCGACGAGCAAGCTCTTGCCCATCGACGCGAAGTGACCGCTGAGGACCCGTCGCCGGCCAACTGAGCAGGCAAGGCTTACGCACGGCCACTCAGCGAGGTGGCCGCGAACGATGCGCGGCTGGCGACGATGCCAGCGTCTCTGCCACTGCGGAAGAAGGGCGACCCGAGACCGACGCGCTCTACCAGATGGCGCTGCTCGACGAAAAACGGAACAAGTCTCCCTAGCGCGTATAGCTTCCACCTCGTGGCCGGCGAGGCACCAACTCCTTCACGAACCGCTGCCGAACGCAGTTGTAACTGACGCCGAGCCGAGTCGCCACGGCTTGCAGCGAGAGCCCGGTCTCGTAGAGCCGAATCGCTTCGTTCAGTTGTTCAGCATCGAGCGACTGGCGGCGCATCTCGACGCCTCTCTCTCCAAGTATCTTCAGCAGGCCGCCCTTCGAGAGCGAGTACTCGGCGCAGAGCGCGGTCGTCGTGATTCCTGCCTCGTAATTGTCCACGATCTCAGTCACAAGCTCGGGGGAGAGACGGCGACTCAAACGCGTAGGCTGCACGACGTGACCAGGCACTGAGAGGCTCGAAGTTCGCTGTTTCAGCAGGAACTGCAGGCGATCCAGCCTTGGTGCCAGGGTGAACGAATTGTTTCGAATGTGAGCCCGTAGGGTCTACCAAATTTGCGTTACTCGAACAAATGACCTGAAGATAACGGTTCAGCTGTTCAACAGAATGAGCACCGGAGATTTCTCCGGTGCTTTTCTGTTGCGCCGTGGCGATGGCTGAATCGCGCACGACCGCGAGAAGCGGTTGGAGCTCGACAGCAACCCCTGCTTGGTGATCATCGTCGTCAACCCAGATTCGCCTGAAGAACGCGGTGAGCAGTTGTCGCTTGATGGAGTCCAAGGCGCCAACGTACAGCGCCTCGGGGCGCTCAAGGACATCGAGGTAGGCCAGTACAGTGTCGGTCCGTGTGCGAAGTTCCTCGTCGGTGGAGCCGAGCTGGTCGCGGATTCGGTTCTTCCGGATCTGAACGTCTTTGAGACGATCGCGTAGCTTGCCAGTTGCGATAGAACCATCTACGGCAAGATCGACCAAACGTTCCTCCTGAGCGTCGAGCTGCTTCAGTTCCTTGCGCAGCCGCTTGAGTTGTTCCGCTTGAGATGAGAGGAGCTGCTCAAGCGCCGCGAGTACCTCCGTTCTCGCGATGGACAGGGTCTCGGGGGGGGGGGGGCTGGAAATGCCGACCGTGCAGACGATGGTGCAAGACCTCCTGCGCCCCGCGACACACGATGAAAGTGGCGTAACACCTGAGATCTACTCGCAGCTGTCCGGTCGAGCACACGCAGTGATGTCGGCTCTCGGAATGTACGTTGGGCCGGACGCCGAGCGGTTCATCCTGCCCAATCAGATTGCCGAGGAACAGACCGCATACCTTTTCGGGAGCACTTGTGTTGTGGCGCATGCCTGGCTGGACAACTTTCACGCGGACTCAGAAGTTCGGCGGAGATGGGTCGAGGCGGGTCGCACGTCCGAAACCAGCCTTCTGCGGCTTAGAACCGCGACCTGAGTCGTTGACCGTCAACTAGGCGATTCAGAGCAACTCGTTCAGGGGCGCTCGAAGCCGAGGTCGTCGATGGAGGCCGCCTTGGTCGAGGCTGCACCTCCTGCCGTAACGGAGACAACGTCGTCAGGACAATCGGTCTCCTCGACCTTGACTTGATCAGCGCCTGTCGCCTGAGTCGCGACAACGCAGATGTATACCTGCGAGCGGTCCTCGCCAGTCCAGTCTGAAGTCACCCCAATACCCTGCAAGATCGCCTTGATCTCAATTTCGTCCGATTGAAACTTCACTGCGTAGACGATGGCACCTCGCTGGGCGCGGGGAGTTTGACCTTCCTGGCCGATGAGTGTCGAGCCGAAGGAGGTCTCGCCGGCCTTCACCGCTGCCACGGCGAGTTCGGCAGTGTCGTATGACTTCGACAGCTCGGCCATTCCGTCTCGCAGTTCGGATGCGGCCCGGGCGAGGTCGCGGTGAGCCGCATCGTCTGCGGATGGTTGGGTACTGCAGCTCGTTAGCGCGAGGGCCATGGCTACCGACGACAACAGCCAGATGCGCGTTCTCATGGGCATGCTCCTGTTGGCGCCGCTACCAACAGAATCACATCGTCGGCAGCGTCAGAGTCTTCAACCGCCCGACGTCGCGAAGGTTGTGACCGGCGAGCCGTTAGCTTCGCAGGCGTCTCGCACGTCGTTCTGGAGCCCACCGAACTCATCGGTTGTCGAGTCGAACTGTGCGCCAGACGGCAGCGCCTCACTAGTCGTCATGTAGTCAGTCAGCCCACTGAGTTCGTCTTGGAGGCCCCAGTCGCGGAACATGTGAATGCCGTCCAAATCTGTCTTGGCTAGGTTGGTCATGGAAACCCACTCTGCCTCCGTGATGCGGCCAGCCCTGAAGTCCGAGTCGGCGCTCTGGAGGTTCGCAAAGATGACGGATACAGCGCCGCAGGTCGTGGCGGTCGCGACTGCCGAACTGGATCCGCCTGGCGTGGTCGTCTGCTCAGGCGACGACGCTGGGGTACAGCCGGCGAGGCTGACGCCGAGGACGACTCCTGCGGACACGACGGCGAGGCGCCGAACGGGCGGGTTGCTCACGATTTCCCCCTGCTGTGATGCGGCCTCGCCGTGCGGGCGGGTAGTGAACCACCCGCCCGCACGGCGAGGGATGTCATTCGAGGCTACTGGTTCGTAGAAATACCCACAGTTCTTCGCATCATTCACGATGCCGCTCGAGTCACCCTTCAGCGCCGGCTCGACGACGTCGCTGATCCATCCCTTCTCCGGATCCTCGACGTACGTCATGTAGTCGGGGAGCGTCGGGAAATCTGCTGAATCATCTTCAACGCCTGTGCCTGCTGCGCCTCGTCGCCGCCCTTCTCGGCCGTCAGGTAGTTGTCCTCCCACGCGCAGAGCCAATAGAACAGGGCGGTCGTCTTGGGCACGCCCTCCTCCATCTTGACGTTCTTCGCGAGCATCTCGTCGGGGAGAGCTTCAGGCCAGGCGATACCCGCCGGGAGAGGAAGTGCGTAGTCCGTCGTCGCCTCCTCGAACACCTCTGACGGTCCGGATCCCCATCGACGTGAAAGCGCTCGGAGAGATCTGTCGTGCGAGTTCGTTTCAGGCATGAGCGATCCTTTCGAGGCGTACTTCGGCCGGCGCGAGGAGCTGGAGGCCCTCTTCGGACGGAGAGTCGACTTGGTGATGACCTCTGCCGTGCAGAATCCGTATTTCGAAGCCTCGGCCGTCGCGGGTGCTGAGGAATCGTATGCGGCCTGAGTCAGCGTCCCTCCTGTGAGACGTGCGAAACGCATGCCATCATGTGATCGAATTCACCGCGGGCCGGACGAGTCGTCCTATCTCAGTGACGATCTTCGCCGCTCCGCGGTCGAGCGGCAGCTGGAGATCATCGGCGAGGCGTTGAACAACCTCCGGAAGTCCGATGGTGAGACGGCGGCAGGGATTCCTGAACTCCCGCGCATCGCCGGGCTTCGAAACGTCCTCGCACACCGGTATGCCGTGGTCGACGACAGCGTCGTCTGGGCAGCGGCCAGCGTCAGAGTTCCTGCGCTGCTCCGACTGACGGACGAATTGCTCGCCTGATTCGTCGAGGGGCCGAACATCTCTTTTTCGCGTCGGCCGGTCACGAACAGTGGGCCTCGCGCGTGCTCAGAGCCTGCCTCGGCGCATACTGGACGCATGGACGACCAAGCGTCTCAGCGCACTCCGCCGGTCGCCGACGTTGACGACGCGGCCATCGAGTCGACGATGCTCCGACTGCTCGGCGAACGGGCCGTCACGTCGTCCATCTGCCCCTCCGACGTCGCTCGGGCGATCGGCGGCGACGATTGGCGCGACCTGATGAAGGACACCCGTCGCGTGGCACGTCGGCTCGTCGGCGACGGACGAGTACAGATCACGCAGGGCGGCGAGGTCGTCGATCCGTTCGTAGTGCGAGGCCCGATCAGGATCCGCTGGACGCGGGAGGACTGAATGCTGGAGGACTGAACGCTGGAGGATCACCGCTCGGGCGGACACCGGCCTCAGCCGGCGATGCCCTTGACACGGTTGTTCCGGGCGTCGTGGGTGAGCTCAGCCAGTCCGAGGGCCTCGAGCAGCGGGGGCAGATACATGCCGAAGCGTCCGCGGTAGCCGTTGCGAAGGCCGTACCAGCCGCCGACCGGGTTGTCCTCCGCGCGGCCCCAGGCCTCCACGGTGCCATCGGCGGCCGACTTCTTCTCGTCGGCGGCTCCGAGCGGCACCCAATCACCCTGTTCGAGCAGCCAGGCGTGGAGGTCGTCGACGGCGCTCGCATGGTACTTCAGCGTGGTTGAACCGACTTGGCAGACGAAGGCGGGCGGAGTCGCCTCGTCATCGCGGTACATCGTGTACGCAGAGCTGCCGGGCGCCGTGATGAGTTCCCACGGCGACTCCTTCGTACCGGTTCCGTCGACCATGATGTGCTCCTTCGTCGTCCCGTGCCCGACCGACACCGGCCGTTCGCCCTCAGTATCCTCTCGCGCCGGGAACCCCGCCATGGATGGCAGTTAGGCTTGAGGCATGACCATCGCCCTCATCCGTCACGGACAGACCGCCTGGAACTTCGAACGACGGCTGCAGGGAACAACGGACATCCCCCTGAACGACACCGGCCGTGAGCAGGCGGCGACGGTCGCTCCGCGGCTCGTCGGCGACTGGGACGTCATCGTCTCCTCGCCCCTCGGCCGTGCCCGCGAGAACGCTCAGATCATCGCCGACGAGCTCGGCCTCGAGCTCGGCCCGGTGTACCCGGATGTCGTCGAGCGCCACTACGGCGACGCGGAGGGCGCGACCGCGGAGATCGTGCGCGAGAACTGGCCGGACAACCAGTACCCGAACCTCGAATCCGAGGAGTCGGTCATCGAGCGTGGGCTCCGCGGCATCGAGGCGATCGCGCGCGACTACCCGGACCAGAACGTCCTCGTGGTCAGCCATGGAACACTCATCCGTCTCACGCTGAGCCACCTGTCCGGATCGGCGATCGCTCCGCTCGAGAACTGCTCGATCTCCACCATCGCGCTCGCCGCCGACGGTTGGTCGCTCGTGGAGGCAGGCCTGTCCCGCACGACGCCGTCGTTGGAGACCGCGCTCAACGGGTCCAGCGCCCGGTGAGTGGCGACGACCTCACCGGCAAGTCCCTCCGCCCGGCGGTCAGTATCGCCTGGCTCATCGGCATCGGCCTGATCGCAGGCTTCCTCTCGGGTCTGTTCGGCGTCGGTGGTGGCATCCTCATCGTGCCGGCCGTCGTGTTCCTGCTCGGCTTCGGGCAGCGCATCGCCGCTGGGACCTCGCTCGCAGCGATCGTCCCCACCTCTCTCGTCGGTGTCATCTCGTATGCCGTGAACGGGTCGGTCGACTGGGTGTCTGCGATCCTGCTGGCGATCGGCGCCATCGCAGGAGCCCAGCTCGGCAGTTACCTCCTGGCGAAACTGCCGAAGCGCGCGCTGCAGTGGGGATTCATCGGGTTCATCCTCGTCGTCGTGGTGTCGCTGTTCCTCATCGTCCCGTCGCGCGCTGCGGAGATCGACCTGAGCGTCGGCACGATCATCGGTCTCATCCTCCTGGGTTTCCTCACCGGCGTGCTCTCGGGCCTCCTCGGCATCGGAGGTGGCGTCGTCGTCGTCCCGATGCTCATCCTGCTGTTCGGCGCGAGCGACCTCATCGCGAAGGGCACGTCGCTGCTCATGATGGTGCCGACAGCGATCTCCGGAACGATCGGCAACGTCCGTCGCGGCAATGTCGATCTGAAGGCCGCGGCGATCATCGGCGTCGCAGCGTGCACGACCACGGCGCTCGGCGCGATCGTCGCCTCGATCGTCCCGCCGTCCGTCGGCAACCTGCTCTTCGCCGCCTTCCTCATCGTCATCGCGATCCGCATGGTCCTGCAGGCGCTCAAGCGACCATGACCCGCGTTGCGCGCGGATGTCACGCGCGCCACCCCTGGCGGTCCACGCACGCCCGGCACTACCCTCGGGCCGTGGGAGTCCGCCACCGGGGCGGCCCGTGAGGGGAGTGCCATGACCAGCCTGGACGACATCCTGGGAACGTTGCCGATCGGCGACATCGCGAAGAAGCTCGGCGTCGACAGTGCGACGGCGGAAGCAGCTGTGAAGCAGGCGCTGCCCGCTCTCGTCGGCGGCCTTGCAGCCAACGCGAAGGACGGCGGTGCCGACTCGATCACGAAGGCCGTCGAACGGCACGGCTCCTCGCTCGTGGAAGGCGGCGTCTCGCTCGACGACGTGGACACGGACGACGGCGAGAAGATCGTCGACAACGTCTTCGGCGCGAAGAAGCCTGAGGTCGTCGCAGCGCTCGGTTCAACGAAGCCCGCTGCAGCCGGCGGCATCAGCCCCGAGCTCATCGGCAAGGTCCTGCCGATCCTCGCACCCATCGTGTTGAGTTTCCTCGCGAAGCAGTTCACGCCGAAGACCACCGGCGAGGCGACCGAGTCCGCTTCGAAGGCGGCGACGGGTGGCGGAGGCATCGGGGACCTGCTCGGTGGACTGCTCGGCGGAGGCGGCTCCGGTTCCGGTGGTGGCGGACTCGGGGACCTGCTGGGCGGACTCGGCGGACTCCTCGGCGGCGGGAAGCGCTGACCTTCTCCGTCCTCTTCATCGACCTTTCTCAGGATGGCTGCGGCGTGTTGTCGCCTGCGCGGCGCCTCCCGTCCAGACTCGCCGACGCCGTCCTGAGACAGGTCAGTGGAGGGAACTCGTTGGAGAAGAGCCGGGCCGGATGCGGTACGCGTGCGGACCCTGACGGGCTCCGGCGGCGGCGGGTAGGCTGGAGGGCGTGTCAGTGAACCCAGAACTGGCGGGCCAGGTCTTCCCGCCCGTCGCCCCGTACCTGGTCGGACGCGAGAAGATCCGCGAGTTCTCGCGGGCCGTCTTCGCGACGAACCCCATCAACCTCGATCCCGAAGCCGCTCGTGCGGCCGGCCACGCGGACGTGGTCGCGCCACCCACCTTCGCCGTGGTCGTGCAGGAGCGCACGCTGGAGCAGCTGCTCGCAGCTCCCGATGCCGGCATCGACTTCAGCAGGGTCGTGCACGGCGACCAACGGTTCGTGCACCACCGCCCGATCGTCGCGGGCGACGAGCTCACCGCGCAGCTCACCGTCACCTCAGTGAAGTCGCTCGGCGGTCACTCGATGGTCACCTGCGACTCGGTCATGACCGATGCCGCCGGTGAGCCGGTCGTCACAGCGACGTCGACGCTCGTGGTGCGAGGGGACGAAAAATGAGCACACTGCAGCCGACCACGGTTCCCGCCCTGCCCGCCGTCGGCGATGTCGTCGCCGAACGCACCGTGCAGCTGAACCGCGACGCCCTGGTGCGTTACGCAGGCGCCTCGGGCGACTTCAACCCGATCCACTATCGCGACGACGTCGCAGCGTCCGTCGGCCTCCCCGGCGTCCTCGCACACGGCATGCTGACGATGGGCATCGCAGCGCAACCGGTCATCGACTGGATCGGTGACCCAGCGCGTGTCCTCGACTACCAGGTGCGCTTCACCCGTCCGGTCGCCGTCGACCCGGAGCACGGCGCTGCGCTGCAGATCATCGCCAAGGCCGGCAAGGTCGACGATGAGGCCCGCACCGTTCGCATCGATCTCACGGTGACGTTCGCCGAGCAGACAGTGCTCGGCAAGGCGCAGCTCGTCGTCAGCTTCGCCTGACGCCCGGAGGACCATGACCGACGCCATCCGTCTCAGCGACCACACGACCTTCGGGGTCGGTGGCGCTGCCGCAGCCTTCGTCGAGTGCACGAGCGAGGACGAACTCGTCGCAGCAGTGCTCGACGTGTGGCGCGCGGAAGAGCCGTGGCTGCTGCTCGGCGGAGGGTCGAACCTCCTCATCGGCGACGAAGACCTCGACGTGACCGTCATCCACGTGGCGAACCGTGGCATCGAGCGGCTCGACGGTGCGGCGCCCGGCCGGGTCCGGATCCGGGTCCAGGCAGGCGAGGGCTGGGACGACCTCGTCGCGTACACGGTCGAGCACGGATGGTCGGGGATCGAGGCGCTGTCGGGAATCCCCGGGTCGTCGGGGGCCGCACCCGTCCAGAACATCGGCGCGTATGGCCAGGAGGTCGTCTCCTCCCTCGTCGCCGTCGACCTTCTCGACGAGGAGACCCATGAGCTCGTGCGAGTGTCGGCCTCGGAGCTCGGCCTCGGGTACCGCACATCGGTGCTGAAGCGCCACGGCGGTGGGGAGCCTGAACGCACCGGCGTCGTCGTCGCGATCGTGCTGGACCTCGACGACGTGGGCGTCGACGGGCTGGCCGCCCCGATCGCATACCAACAGCTCGCCTTCGCGCTCGGCGTCGAGCTCGGCGAACGTGTCGCTCTGGCTCAGGTACGGACGACCGTCCTCGCTCTTCGCGCGTCGAAGGGCATGGTGCTGGACGCAGCAGACCCCGACACCGCGAGCGCGGGGTCGTTCTTCACGAACCCCATCGTCTCCGAGCACGTTGCGCGCACGTTGCCAGGCAATCCGCCGTGGTGGCCGGTCGACCCACCGTCGGACGACGACACCGAGTACGTCTTCGCGCTCGGCGACGTGGTGAACCCGCCACGTCCCGCTCCGCAGATCCGATTGGCGAAGCTCTCCGCCGCGTGGCTGATCGAGCGAGCCGGAATCCGTCGCGGGTACGCGCTCCCGCACTCGCGGGCTGCCGTCTCCGCGAAGCACACGCTCGCGCTCACCAACCGTGGCGGTGCGACGGCTGCGGAGATCGCCGAGCTCGCGCGTTTCGTGCAGGCGCGGGTGCACGCCGAGTTCGGGATCCTGCTGCAGCCGGAGCCGGTGGTCGTCGGCGTCGCCATCTGACGCGACGCCGCGTTCCATTCGCCCATGTCGGTGCGAGCGGGCGTTCGTTCGCCCATACCTGGGCGAACGAACGCGCGGGTCAGGACGCGAAGAGGCGTTGCAGGCGCTGGACGCCCTCGAGGAGCTGGTCGTCGCCGAGCGCGTAGCTGAAGCGGAGGTAGCCGGACGGCCCGAAAGCCTCGCCCGGGACGGCTGCGACTTCGGCCTGGTCGAGCATGAGGTCCGCGAGTTCGAGCGAGGTGGTCGGGGTGACGCCCCCGAACGTGCGCCCGAGGAGCGCGGAGACGTCGGGGTAGACGTAGAACGCACCCTGCGGTGTGGGCGTCTGGAGCCCGTCGATCTTGTTGAGCTCGCTGACGATCAGCTTGCGGCGGCGGTCGAACGCCTCACACATCGTCTCGGCGGCGTCCTGCGGGCCGGTGAGCGCCGCGATCGCCGCACGCTGGGCGATGTTGTTGACGTTGCCGGACAGGTGGGACTGCAGGTTGCCGATCGCCTTGATCGCGTCGGCCGGGCCCACCGTCCAACCGACACGCCAACCGGTCATCGCGTAGGTCTTCGCGACGCCGTTGACGAGCAGGGTCTGCTCGGCGAGTTCTGGCACGGCCTCGACGATGGAGAGCGCCTTGACCGCCTCGCCGGATTCACCCTCGGAGTACGTGAGGTTCTGGTAGATCTCGTCGGAGATGACCCAGATGCCGTGTTCGAGGGCCCACTCGCCGATGGCCTTCGTCTGTTCGGGCGAGTAGACGGAGCCGGTGGGGTTCGACGGGGAGACGAACAGGAGGACCTTCGTGCGCGGCGTGCGCGCGGCCTCGAGCTGCTCGACGGTGACCTGGTAGTTCTGCGAGGCATCGGCGAAGACGTCGACCGCGACGCCGTCTGCCAGTGCGATCACCTCGGGGTAGGTCGTCCAGAACGGCGTCGGCACGATGACCTCGTCGCCCGGGTTGAGCAACACCTGGAACGCTTCGTAGACCGACTGCTTGCCACCGTTGGTGACGATGATGCGGCTCGGGTCGACGGCCAGCCCGGAGTCCCGCAGCGTCTTCTCGGCGATGGCGGCCCGGAGGTCGGGGAGCCCCGCGGCCGGCGTGTACCGGTGCGCCTTCGGGTCGCGGGCGGCGACGAGCGCGGCCTCGACGATGTGCTCGGGGGTGGGGAAGTCGGGTTCGCCGGCGGCATAGGAGATGACCGGTCGGCCCTGAGCCTGGAGCGCCTTCGCTTTCGCGTCGACCTTCAGGGTGGCGGACTCGGCGATCGCGGCGATCTTCGTGGACAGACGGGGCGTGGGAGTCGATTCAGGCACGACTCCGAGCGTACCGAACACGGCATCGCCTGCACAGTATGTGTTGACGACGGTCAGCTGCCTATCGCGCTCGTCTGCCGTCCACCGCGGCGGCTCCCCAGGCCAGACCGATCCCGATGACTGCTGTGGTCGCGAGGACCACCTCGTCTCGGACGATACCGGTCCATCCGGTGTAGCTCAGCCGCTCGATCAGGAAGGGGACTGCCGCGAAGGCGACGAGCAGGCTGAGTGTCGGCCAGGAGCGCCCCCGAACGATCAACCAGACGGCGGTGGCGATGAAGGCCCCGGTAGTGATCGGGAGCGCCGTGTAGACGAGCAGCGTCGGCGTCGCGATGTTGACCGTGGCCGAACCGATGATGTGGGCGCCCAATGCCGCGACGATCACGATGATGGCGGTGAGGCGCCGAGCGAGAGTCGCAGGTGCGAGCAGTGCGCCGGCGAGGAGGACGGCGGCCGCAGTGACGAATTGCAGGACGAGCGACAAGATGATCTCGGTCGCTTCGGCGGGTTGCAGCATGGCGATGGGAAGCTGTGTCCGCATGAGCAGATACCCGCCGAGCAGGACGGCGATCAGCGATGCCCCGTATCGGCCTGACGCACTCCAGAAACGCGGTGCACCTGCCGACGCCGCGATGCCTCCTGAGACGACGATCGACTCGGGGGATGTGGCCTGCGGCGCGATGTTGGTCATACGACCGACTCTACGCGGGAGCCGTCCCGCCGCGCGAGATGAGCCGCATCGTCGTTCGGGCTGCTGTGAACGTCGCAGCAGCCCACAACTCCTGCGGCCGTAAGCGACGGATGGCTACCGAGCCTGGAAAACGGGGTCGGTGCCCCTCCATCGGGCGACCAGCAGGAGTTGTGGGCGGCAAGCGAGTTCACGGGAGGTCGACGAGATACCTGGTGTAGGCCGGGACGGTGAGGAACGTCGGGAACTCGTCGCGCAGGGCGACCTCGCGGAACAGCTCGGCTGCGTCGTCGAAGCGGTCCTCCGGAGTGCGGGGGAGTGAGTGGAGCAGATCCTCCAGGATGCCCTCGACGCGCTCACGGGTGATCCGCTGTCCGTCGTCGGTGGCGACATCCTGGTGGATCCACTGCCAGATCTGCGAGCGACTGATCTCCGCCGTCGCCGCATCCTCCATGAGGCCGTCGATCGCGGCGGCGCCGATCCCGCGCAGCCAGGAATCGAGGTATCGGACCGCGATCGACACGTTGTCCCGGAGTCCGGTGTCCGTGACCGCACGGCCGATGTGGACGTCGAGGAGCTGAGCCGGGGTCACCGACACATCCTCACGCAGGCAGTCGAGCTGGTTGGGGCGCTCACCGAGGACTGCGTCGAACTCGGCCTGCGCGGTGGCGATGAGGTCGGGGTGAGCGACCCAGGTGCCGTCGAAGCCGTCGCCCGCCTCCCGACGCTTGTCGGCCGACACCTTGTCGATGGCGCGAGCGGTCATCTCCGGGTCACGCCGGTTCGGGATGAACGCGGACATGCCGCCGATGGCATGTGCGCCCCGCTTGTGGCAGGTCTGCACGAGCAGCTCGGTGTACGCCCGCATGAACGGCACAGTCATCGTGACCTCACTACGGTCCGGGAGGACGAAGCGCGCTCCGCGACCGCGGTAGTTCTTGATGATGGAGAAGATGTAGTCCCAGCGTCCGGCGTTGAGCCCTGCACAGTGGTCTCGGAGCACGTAGAGGATCTCCTCCATCTCGAACGCCGCTGGCAGGGTCTCGATGAGGACCGTCGCGCGGATGGTGCCGTGCGGCAGCCCGAGCTGTGCCTCCGTGAAGGTGAAGACGTCGTCCCAGAGCTTCGCCTCCTCGCTCGACTCCAGCTTCGCGAGGTAGAAGTAGGGCCCACGGCCGCCATCGATGAGCGACTGCGCGTTGTGGAAGACGTACAGCCCGTAGTCGACGAGACTGCCGGAGGCCGCCATCGCAGCACCGGAACGGTCGATGAAACGCAGGTGCTTCTCCACCAGGTGCCAGCCGCGCGGCCGCATGACGATGGTGGGCGTCTCCGTCGCCGTGACGTGGTACTCCTTGCCCGCCTCGTTGGTGTGGGTGAGCTCACCCCGGATCGCGTCACGGAGCGCCAGTTGACCCTCGATGACGTTCTTCCAGGTGGGGCTCGTGGCGTCCTCCTGGTCGGCGAGCCAGACCTTCGCTCCGGAGTTCAGCGCGTTGATCGTCATCTTCGGATCGGTGGGTCCGGTGATCTCCACGCGTCGGTCCTCAAGGCCCGGGCCGGCGCCGGCGACCCGCCAGGAGTCGTCCGCGCGGATCGCCGCGGTGTCGTCACGGAACCGGGGGTCCCGGCCGTTGCCGATCTCGAAGCGACGCCGCATGCGATCGGCGAGGCGGTCGTGGCGGAGACCCGCGAAGCGCTGGTGCAACTCGGTGAGGAAGGCGAGGGCCCCGGGCGTGAGGATCTCGTCGTAGCGGTCGGCGAGCCGCCCGACGACCTCGATCGCCGGTCCGCTGAGCTGCGTCGGCTTGCGCGTCGGCGTCGTGTCGGGACTGGGTGGTGAGGCGAGCAGGGTGTTCATGGTGTGACTCCGTTTCGAGAAGAGCGGTGGTGTGCGGTTGTCGGTCGCCGAACCTGTCGAGGTGCCCTTCGACAAGCTCAGGGACCGATTGACAAGCTCAGGAACCGATCGATGGGCTCGGGACTGATCAGTGGAACTGCTGTTCCTCGGTCGAGCCGGCGAGGGCGAGGGTGGCGCTGCCGGGGTTGAGGGCGGTGGCGACCAGATCGAAGTAGCCGGTACCGACTTCCCTCTGGTGCCTGGTCGCGGTGTAGCCGCTGGTTTCTGATGCGAACTCAGCCTCCTGGAGTTCGACGTAGGCGCTCATCGCCCGCTTCTTGTAGTCGGAGGCGAGGGTGAACATCGAGTGGTTGAGGGCGTGGAAGCCCGCAAGGGTGATGAACTGGAACGCGTACCCCATCGCAGCCAGTTCTCGCTGGAAAGAGGCGATCTGGGCGTCGTCGAGGTGCGACTTCCAGTTGAACGACGGAGAGCAGTTGTAGGCGAGCTTCTTCCCCGGGAAACGTTCGTGGATCGCCTCGGCGAAGCGACGGGCGAGTTCGAGGTCGGGCTCAGCGGACTCGACCCAGAGGAGGTCCGCGTACTCCGCGTAGGCGAGCCCGCGGGCGAGCACCGGGCCGATGCCGTTCTCGACCTCGTAGAATCCCTCGGGCGTCCGCGTGCCGTTCAGGAAAGGCTGATCGCGCTCGTCGATGTCGCTCGTGAGGAGCGTCGCGGCGAGGGCGTCGGTTCTGGCGATCACGATCGTCGGCACGCCGGCCACGTCGGCCGCGAGCCGGGCGGCGTTGAGCGTCCGGATGTGCTGACTCGTCGGGACGAGGACCTTGCCGCCCATGTGGCCGCACTTCTTCTCGCTCGCGAGCTGGTCCTCCCAGTGCACGCCTGCAGCTCCGGCCTGGATCATCCCGGACATGAGCTCGTAGGCGTTGAGCGGTCCGCCGAAGCCTGCCTCGGCGTCGGCGACGATGGGGGCAAGCCAGTCGACCGTGTCCGAGCCGTCCTCGGCGAACTCGATCTGCTCCGCGCGCAGCAGCGCGTTGTTGATGCGCCGGACGACCGCGGGAACCGAGTTGGCGGGGTAGAGGCTCTGGTCGGGGTAGGTCTGGCCGGACAGGTTCGCGTCGGCGGCGACCTGCCAGCCGGAGAGGTAGATGGCCTTGAGCCCTGCGCGCACCTGCTGGACGGCCTGGTTCCCGGTGAGCGCGCCGAGCGCCGGCACCCACTCCTCCGTGTGGATCAGGTTCCAGAGGTTCTCCGCGCCGCGGCGTGCGAGCGTCGGCTCCTCGCGGATGCCGCCGCGCAGTCGGATGACGTCCTCCGCGGTGTAGTCGCGGCGGATACCGTCCCAGCGAGGGTCGGCGTCCCACTCCTCCTGCAGCTCTGCGGCGGTCTGCGTCTGGTCGCCCGCGCGGAGCGGGGCACGGTGGTCGGCCTGCTGGGTGTCGGGGGTGGTGGCGTCGTTGCTCACGATGGCTCCTGTCGGTCTCGATCGCTGCTGGTCGGTGCAGCTGTGAGAACGATGGTGCGCTCGTTGCGCGGTCGGCGGCGCGGATCGGTCTGCAGAAATAGTTCGGTTCTTCTGTTTGCCAGAACAAGCGGCCCGTGTGAGCATGAACCGTATGACCAGCATCGCCGCTGCTTCACCATTGACCGCGCCTTCCGCCCACGAGCCTGTGGCGCAGGCCGATGCGCTCGTCTTGGGCCGACGAATCCGAGACGCCCGCGTCGCCGCCGGCCTCACCCTCGAAGAGCTCGGTCGCGCGATCGACCGCGCGTCCTCCCAGGCGTCCGCGATCGAGAACGGGCACCGCGAGCCGAGTCTCGCGATGCTCCGCACGATCGCTGCGGCGCTTCGGACCACCGTCGACGAACTGCTTCGCGATGAGGCGCCGAGCGAGCGCGCCGCGCTCGAGATCGCCGTCGAGCGGGCGCAGCGCGGGCCGGTGTTCAGTGCGCTCGGCATCGACCCGATCCGCGTCTCCAAGGGCACCGCCGACGAGACGCTCCGCACCGTGCTCGCCCTCCACGACGAGGTCGCCCGGCTGCACCGTGAACGAGCCGCGACGCCCGAGGAGGCGAGGCGGGCGAACGCGGTGCTCCGAGCGGACATGCGCGCGGCGGACAACTTCTTCCCCGAGCTCGAGGCTGTTGCGAAGGGGCTTCTCGACGCCGTGGGGTACGCGGGCGGGCCGGTGTCGCAGCAGACCGTCGGGGAGATGGCGCAGCACCTCGGGTTCTCGCTCCACTACGTCGGTGATCTGCCGCACTCGACCCGCTCGGTCACCGATCGACGGAACGGCCGGATCTACCTGCCGACCGAGCAATCGGCCTCCCGAGACTCCCGCTCGCCGATCCTGCAGGCGTTCGCCAGTCATCTCTGCGGTCACGAGGAGCCGAGAAACTACGCGGATTTTCTGCGGCAGCGGGTCGAGACCAACTACCTGACCGCAGCGATCCTCCTGCCGGAGCGTGACGCGGTCCGCGTGCTCACCGAGGCGAAGCTCTCGCGTCGGATCTCGATGGAGGATCTCCGCGACGCGTTCGCCGTGTCGTACGAGACGGCCGCGCACCGCTTCACCAACCTGGCGACGAGACACCTCGGCCTCCCGGTGCACTTCATGAAGGTGCACGAGTCCGGCACGATCATCAAGGCGTACGAGAACGACGGCGTGAAGTTCCCGTCTGATGCGCTCGGTGCGGTGGAGGGTTCGCTGGTCTGCCGCAACTGGACGGCGCGGTCGGTGTTCGACGTGGAGGACCGTTTCAGCCCGTGGTATCAGTACACGGACATGGCGACGGGCACCTTCTGGTGCACTTCATGCATCGAGAAGGCGAAGGAGGGGGAGTACTCCGTGAGCGTCGGCGTCCCGTTCGCGCACGTGAAGTGGTTCCGTGGCCGCGACACTCCGCACCGTGCCACCTCGAACTGCCCGGACGAACGCTGCTGCCGTCGTGCGTCGCCGGCGCTCGCCGAACGCTGGGAAGGACGCGCCTGGCCGGCGGCGAGGACGCCGACGAGCCTGCTCGCCGCGTTGCCGACCGGATCGTTCCCGGGGGTCGACCAGGTCGAGGTCTTCGAGTTCCTCGAGGCGCACGCACCCGCCATGTGACCAGGTCCATTCCGGCGGGCTGTTCCGGGGTGGGCCGGCTGCTCGTCGCCCTCCCGGAGGACGACGAGCAGCCTCCTGCTCAGCCCGCGAGGCGCGGGTAGTCCGTGTAGCCCTCGGCTCCGGGGCCGTAGAAGGTCGCCGGGTTCGGCGTGTTCTCCTCGTGCTCTCCGGCCCACCGCTCGATCAGGTCGGGGTTGGCGATGGCCAGGCGGCCGACGGCGACGGCGTCTGCGTGGGATGCGTCGACCAGCCTGATCGCCTCCTCGCGGGTCGTCACGGTGCCGAAGCCGCTGTTGGCGATGAGCTTGCCGCCGAAGTGGTCGCGGAGGTCCTGCACCAGGGCGCCGGCCGGGTCCTCGTGGAGCACGCTCAGGTAGGCGAGACCGAGCGGCGCGAGTGCGTCGAGCAGCGCCTCGTAGGTGGCGCGGACGTCGGCTTCGTCGGTCTCGGCGGTGTCCCCGGCGCCGTTCATCGGCGAGATGCGGATACCGACGCGTGCTGCGCCGACGGCTTCGGCCACGGCCGTGACGACCTCGGCCACGTACGCCGCACGAGTCTCCGGACTGCCCCCGGCGCGGTCCTCGCGCACATTGGAGACGGGCGACAGGAACTGGTGGAGGAGGTAGCCGTTCGCCGCGTGCAGCTCGACGCCGTCGAGACCGGCTTCGATCGCGTTGCGTGCCGCCTGGACGAATTCCTCGCGGACGGTGTCGAGCTCATCGGTGCTGAGCGCGTGCGGGACCGGGTACGGACGCGCACCGCCCGGGGTGCGGACCTCTCCGGCGATGGCGATGGCGCTGGGAGCCACGATGCGGTCGGTGCCGGTGATGTCCGTGTGCGAGACACGCCCACCGTTCATGAGCTGCATGACGATGCGTCCGCCGGCGGCGTGCACTGCGGTCGCGACAGCCCGCCAGCCCTCGACCTGCTCGGGCGTGACGATGCCCGGCTGCCCGGGGTAGGAGCGCGACTCCGCGCTCGGGTACGTGCCCTCGGTGATGATCAGGCCGAGGCCGGCGCGCTGGCTGTAGTGCTCGGCGACGAGGTCGCCGGGGATCCCTGCTCCTCCGGACCGCATGCGGGTGAGCGGTGCCATGACGACGCGGTTGGCGAGCTCGAGGTCGCCGAGTCGGACGGGGGAGAAGAGATCCATGTGGTGGGCCTTTCGGAAGACGGTCGTCGGCGCCGGTGCACGCGGACCACGACGGTAACCCTCCTCGCCTCGTCGGTATTCCATAATGCTTCTGTCACTTGTGGTTCAGACACTTCATCGACTAGAGTCGGAGCGTGCTCGTCGGGCCTTGTCCCCGCAGCCACGGTGGGCACCGAGTGGTGCCGGCGCTTCCGAGGGGGAGGCGTCGGCACCGATCTCGGGCAGGCCTCATCGTGTCCACCCACCGTTCCGCCTGCCGGATGTCACGATGTCCAGATGGCGTCCTTCCCCTTCGGCTTCCGGTCAGACCTCCGCCGCCCCGAGTCCGGGGAGCGCGCCGAGCGGGTCACCTTCGTCGAGCTCTTCTTCGACCTCGTCTTCGTGTTCGCCCTCACGCAGTTGAGTCGCCTGATCGGTGACGACCAGACCCTGATCGGCGCTGTCGAGTCGCTCGTCCTCGTCCTGGCGCTCTGGTGGGTCTGGGTGTCGACGAGCTGGGTCACCAACTGGCTCGACCCTGAACGTCTCGCGGTACGACTCTCACTCATCGGTTTCGCGCTCCTGGCGTTCGTCGCGGCCGTGTCGGTCGCCGAGTCCTTCGGTGACCGTGCGCTCGCTTTCGCGATCGCGTACGTGGTGCTCCAACTGCTGCGGACCGTGTTCATGGTGGCGGCGACCTGGCGCCACGACCGCGACGTGGCGCTGAGCTTCGTGCGCGTCCTCGTCTGGGGTGTGGTGGCCGGTGTCTTCTGGATCGTCGGCGCCGCACTCGACCCGACGTGGCAGCTCGCATTCTGGGTGTGTGCAGTGGTGGTCGAGTACGGAGCGGGCGCGATCGGGTTCCGGCTGCCGGGCGTCCCGCGCTCCCGGGTCGAGAGCTGGGAGGTCTCGGGGGTCCACCTCTCAGAGCGGGCGGCGCTGTTCATCATCATCGCGATCGGGGAGTCGCTGCTCGTGACCGGGTTCGCCTTCGTCGAGCTCGAAGCGACCCCGGACGCCGTCATCGCCCTCCTCAGCGCCTTCGTCTCCGCGGCCGCGCTCTGGTGGTTGTACTTCCACCGGACGGAGGCCGCTGGGCGTCGGGCGGTCGAGGCTGCCAGTGACGAGGGCGGTCGCCTCGGCCGACTCGCGAGATACGGGTACAGCTACGCTCACGTCGTCATCGTCGCAGGCATCGTGCTCGTGTCGGTCGGGGACAAGGAGATCCTGGACAAGCCTGCCGCCTCCGTCGAGCCGTCGGGTGCGATCGTCATCATCGGTGGTCCGACGCTGTATCTGCTCGGACTGCTGCTCTTCCGTTTCGTCGCCGACCGGCGTGTGTCCTCCGCCCACCTCATCGGTCTCACCGCTCTCGCCGGGTGTGTCGTCGTCGCGGCGCTCGTGCCCGCCATCGGTGAACTCGCTCTCGGCTGCCTGTGCACGCTCGTGCTCGTCATCGCCGCTCTCGCGGACACGCTCCTCCCGACGCGGCGTGCTGAGCGCGACGCGGCATGACGGACGAGCGACGGCTCAGGTGACGGTCCGCCACTGGTCGAAGCGCTCGCCGACCCGATCCGACGGCTGTGCTGCCAGGAAGATGAAGAATGCCCAGCCGAAGAGCGGGACCAGGACGATGAGCTGCCACCAGCCGCTGTGATCGGTGTCGTGGAGACGTCGTGCCGCGATCGAGAAGCTCGGGATCAGCGTGGCGAGCCCCCAGGCGCCGGCAGCCACATTCTGGACGCTCCAGGCCGCGCCCTCGGTCACATTGCCGCTCCAGAAACCCGTCCACGCCGGTCCGTCGATGCCGGCGTCGATGAGTCTGCCGCCGACGTTCAGGACGACCACGGCGATCGCGTTCGCCAGCGCCCACCACCAG
This sequence comes from Plantibacter sp. RU18, assembly GCF_050613355.1. NCBI lineage: Bacteria > Bacillati > Actinomycetota > Actinomycetes > Micrococcales > Microbacteriaceae > Plantibacter > Plantibacter sp. RU18. The sequence goes on along the minus strand of NZ_CP159618.1, from coordinate 3,840,393 downwards.
AACTCACTCCTGCTCGCGCGGCCGGTGAAGAGGCCGTAACGCTGCCAGAAGCGGACGAACGCCTGCTGGAAGGTCGCACCGTACAGCGGCCGGTCGTCGGTCACGGGCGGTGTCGTCGACAGCCCTGGTACTGATTCGCTCACGATTCCCCATCTCGTTCGGCCCTCCACCCAACCAGCTGCGGTCTCCGTTGGGAACCCCTCGGGTGTCGGGGAGCGGCCTGCGTTTTACAGCGGGTCCAGTGTGCCGTACACTTGAAGGAGGTAGTTGAAATCTGCCATGCTTTTCTGCGCCTGTTTTCAGCCTTTCGGGTGAGAATAGAATGCCGAAGAGCACGGACGATTTCGGCCCCTCCGATGCGAAGCCCGACCGGGTGTGGCATTGAAGGGCGGTGGCTCAATTGGTAGAGCAGCGGTCTCCAAAACCGCAGGTTGCAGGTTCAAGTCCTGTCCGCCCTGCGAGTCGGTGCGTATGCACCGGCACACGAAAGGTGTAACGAGTGGCCCCGAAGAGTACCGACACGCCCGGTGAGGACGTCGTCGTCAAGGCGAAGGCGGACCGTGCCGAACGGCGCGGCTTCTTCGCGGGCATCATCCTGTTCCTGAAGCAGGTGGTCGCCGAACTCAAGAAGGTCGTCACGCCGACACGCAAGGAACTCCTCAGCTACACGGCTGTCGTGCTCGTGTTCGTCTGCATCATGATGGCGCTCGTCTACGGCATCGACCTGGTCTTCGCCTGGGTCGTCACGCTGGTGTTCGGCACCGCGAGCTAGTTCCTCCGAGCGTTCCGGCAGCATGGTCGGGCGCTCAGGCTCCACAATCGAAGACGGCGACGCATGTCGCCACGCGCCATGGTCTGGCGCCGCGGCCGGGGTTCACCCGCGAACCGCACAACAGAAACGGAATGGAAATCAGTGTCTGAGCGAAACTCGAACGACGTCGACTGGGCAACCGCTGCCGAGCAGTCCTCGGAGGACGACGAGGCCCAGGAGGGCAACGTGCTCTCGGCCGACGAGCACTCCGTCGACCCCGCTGAGCACAACGCCGTCCACGTCGAAGAGACCGGCGACACCGAGGTCGACCTCGACGCCATGCTCGACGCGATGGCCGAGGCCGTCGACCCCGAAGCCGACGCCGTCGTCGACGACGCCCTCGAGATCGATGAGGCGTCCGAGGTCGAAGCCGCCGCAGAGGCCATCTCCGAAGAAGAGGCCGAACCGGTCGACGAGGAGTCTGCTGAGGCAGCAGAGGAAGACCCGTACGACGCATTCCGCAAGGAACTCCGATTCCTGCCGGGCAAGTGGTACGTCATCCACTCCTACGCCGGGTTCGAGCGCAAGGTGAAGGCCAACATCGAGCAGCGCAAGTCGACGCTCGAGGTCGCCGACTACATCTACCAGGTCGAGGTCCCCATGGAAGACGTGGTCGAGATCAAGAACGGCCAGCGCAAGATGGTCACCCGCGTCCGCATCCCCGGCTACGTCCTGGTCCGCATGGACCTGAACGAGGACAGCTGGTCCGTCGTCCGCCACACCCCTGGTGTCACGGGCTTCGTCGGCAATGCGCACAACCCCACCCCGCTCCGCTTCGAAGAGTCCTTCAACATGCTGAAGTCGCTCGTCGAGGTCAAGGAGACCGCGCCCGCCAAGGGTTCCGGCGTCAAGGGCAGCGCCACGCAGCAGCGTGTCATCCCCGCCGAGGTCGACTTCGAGATCGGCGAGACCATCACGATCAAGGAAGGCTCGTTCGCGGGTTTGCCCGGATCGATCAGCGAGATCAAGCCGGAGAGCGGCAAGCTCACGGTCCTCGTCTCCCTGTTCGAGCGCGAGACCCCCGTCGAGCTCAGCTTCGACCAGGTCACGAAGCTCTAACAGCGCCCACAGTCCACCGCCGCCCGACGGGCGCGCGGGAGAGCGCACATCATCCGATGGCGTTCGAACCCCAGAAGAAGGAAGAAACATGGCACCGAAGAAGAAGGTCACGGGTCTCATCAAGCTGCAGATCCAGGCCGGCGCCGCAAACCCCGCTCCTCCGATCGGCCCCGCCCTCGGTCAGCACGGCGTCAACATCATGGAGTTCTGCAAGGCGTACAACGCGGCCACCGAGTCGCAGCGCGGCAACGTCATCCCCGTCGAGATCACCGTCTACGAGGACCGTTCGTTCACCTTCATCCTGAAGACCCCGCCCGCCGCGGAGCTCATCAAGAAGGCAGCCGGCGTCGCCAAGGGCTCCGGTACCCCGCACACCGTCAAGGTTGCGAAGCTCACCAAGGAGCAGGTCCGTCAGATCGCCGAGCAGAAGGCTCCCGACCTGAACTCGAACGACATCGAGGCCGCGTCGAAGATCATCGCCGGCACCGCCCGCTCCATGGGCATCACCGTCGAGGGCTAAGCAGCCCTTCCGGTACGGGGTTCGCCCCTTCACTCTTTTTCACTTTCGTGGCAGCGCCGGCCAGGCGCAGATGACCACATCTCTCATAGGAGAACGCACATGGCACAGAAGTCGAAGGCCTACCGGGCCGCAGTCGAGAAGATCGAGGCTGACAAGTTCTACACCCCCAACGAGGCAGTCGCCCTCGCCAAGGAGACCGGTTCCGCCAAGTTCAACAGCACCGTCGAGGTCGCCCTCAAGCTCGGTGTCGACCCGCGCAAGGCTGACCAGATGGTCCGCGGCACGGTCATCCTCCCGCACGGCACGGGCAAGACCGCCCGCGTCATCGTCTTCGCGACGGGCCCGGCAGCAGAGGCCGCTCTCGCGGCCGGCGCTGACGAGGTCGGTGGCGACGAGCTCATCGCCAAGGTCGCAGAGGGCTACACGTCCTTCGACTCCGCGGTCTCGACCCCGGAGCTCATGGGTAAGGTCGGTCGTCTCGGTAAGGTCCTCGGTCCCCGTGGCCTCATGCCGAACCCGAAGACCGGCACCGTGACGCCGGACGTGGCCAAGGCCGTCTCCGACATCAAGGGCGGAAAGATCGAGTTCCGCGTCGACAAGCACTCCAACGTGCACTTCGTCGTCGGCAAGGCCTCGTTCGACGCCGCGCAGCTCGAGGAGAACATCAACACCGCGCTCGAGGAGATCGTCCGCCTCAAGCCGTCCTCCTCGAAGGGCCGTTACATCCAGAAGGGCGCCGTGTCGACCACGTTCGGCCCCGGTATCCCGCTGGACGTCAACTCCATCTAGGTTCACCGCACGAAGGCCCGGTCGTCCGAGACGACCGGGCCTTCGTCGTTCGCGGGATACCCTGCCGCGTCGTACGATGCAGGGATGGTCTCCATCCGTATCGCCACGCCCGACGACGCACCCGCGCTCGTGACCCTCGCCGCCGCGACGTTCGCGCTCGCCTGCCCTCCTGGAACTGCGCAGGAGCACATCGATGCGTTCATCGCCGAGCACTTCACGCTGCAGCGGTTCGAGGGCTATCTGAGCGATCCGGCGAGGGCGCTCCTGGTCATGCACGACGACGACGGCACGGCCGCCGGATACACGATGCTCGTGTTCGGCGAACCGACAGACGCCGACGTGCTGGCGGCGATCTCGCGTCGTCCGACGGTCGAGCTCAGCAAGGTGTACGTGCTGCCGGCCAGCCATGGAGGTGGCGTCGCGTCGGCGCTGATGGCATCGACGCTCGAACACGCACGCTCCCGAGGCGTCGCCGCCGTCTGGCTCGGCGTGAACCAGCAGAACGCCAAGGCGATCCGGTTCTACGAGAAGAGCGGATTCGGGGTGGTCGGCCCGAAGACGTTCTTCGTCGGCACGGAGCGCCACGACGACTTCGTCATGGAGCGGGTGTTCCCGACAGTCGCCCCCTGAGCTTCGAGATCGCGCCCTGAGCGTGTCGACGGGCGGTCACCTGGCCAGCGATGCCCGTCGACCGGCTGAGGGCGCATGGTGCCCGGGAACCGACCGCGTGTGGGCGTCAGCCGTTGGCGACCTTGAGCACGATCTTGCCGCGGGAATGGCCGCCCTCGAGCAGGCCGTGAGCCTGATGGACATCGCACAGCTCGACGACCTGGTCGACGAAGACCTTCACGTCCCCGGACTCCAGGAGCCTGCTGATCGTGTCGAGCGTCGATCCGTCGGGTGCCACCTTGAACGTCGTCGCACGCACGCCCGCCGCACGCGCATCCTCGGCGAGCGTCGGCCATGATCCGGTGGGCGCGTTGATGATGAGTCCACCGGGTCTCAGCACACTGAACGAACGCGTCCCCGTGTCATCGACGGTGTTCCCGATGAGATCGATGACGACGTCGACCTGCGGGATGACGTCTTCGAAGCGCTCGGCCTCATGGTCGACCGCGCGGTGTGCGCCCAGCTCGTGCAACCAGCTGAGGTTGCGGCTGGAACCCGTGGCGTACACCTGCGCGCCGAAGTAGGCGGCGAACTGCACGGCGAAGTGACCGACACCGCCGCTCCCGGCATGGATGAGGATGCGCTGCCCTTCGTGGGCCTTCGCGACATCGACGACCATGCCCCATGCGGTGAGCGCGGCGAGTGGGACCCCTGCCGCTTCGACGTGGGAGAGCGTCGTCGGCTTCCGGGTGAGGCTCAGCGAGGACACCGCGACGTACTCGGCGTAGCTGCCACCCGTCCGTGGGAACGCTGTCATGCCGTAGACCTCGTCGCCGGGGAGGAGGCCTGCTGCCGCGAACGGCGATTCGACGACGATTCCGCTGAAGTCGTGACCGAGGATGGCGGGCATCGAGCCGATCGCGGCGGAGACACCGCGCCCGGAACGCGTCTTGGCATCGATCGGGTTCACGCCGGCGGCGACGACCTTGACGAGGAACTCCGCCATCACCGGTTTCGGGGTCGGGACGGTCTCCATGCGGAACACCTCAGGACTCCCCACCGTGTCGATGACCGCGGCCCGCATGCTCTCCGGTGCCGGCTCCACCGCATCCGCGGTTGTCGCCAGAGACCAGGAGTGTCCGACTCCTTGACGCATCGAGTACTCCTTCGTCGTTCACCCCCGGAGCTCCACCCGGCGGAGGTCGGCTCGGCTACGAGTCTCGCTCCGGCACGTGGTCCGGCTCTGGTCTCATCAAAGCTCCCGAATGAGTCGGGCCTGTTACGGCGGTGTCAATTGGGTGATAACGATTACCGCACTTTGGGGGACACCGGCTCGTGCCGGGGCCGCATCCTGTGGTACTCCATCCGCGAGGCGAGGCGTTCGCCGGGCCGGGGCACGGCTGGTCCGATACAGTTGCGCCATGCGTGCACTGTTCGGAATCATCAGGATCATCGCGGCCGGGGTCATCCTCGCGGCGATCGTCGGACAGCTGATGTACACGCTCTCCTTCGGGGATGCGCCCGCGGACTTCCTCGTGAACTTCTTCAGCTACTTCACGATCCTGTCGAACGCGCTGAGTGCCATCGTGCTGCTGATCGGTGCCTGGTACTGCTTCCGTGTCCGACGCGATCCGGCCTGGTACAACCTCGTCCTCGCCTGCGCGGTCACGTATATGGCGACGACGGGCGTCGTCTACAACCTGCTCCTCCGTGGCATCACTCTGGACCAGGGGCATACGCTGCCATGGTCGAACGAGGTCCTGCACCTCGTCGCCCCGATCTACATGGTGGCCGTGTGGATCGTGACCCCTGGTAAGTCCCGTCTGGAGTGGCGCCAGGTCTGGGCGATCATCGCATTCCCGCTGGTCTGGACGGTGTACACGATGATCCGGGGAGCGGCCGTCGGTTGGTACCCGTACCCGTTCCTGAACCCTGCCCAGCCGGGCGGCATCGGGGCGGTCATCGTCTACATGATCGCGATCGCGGGATTCATCGGTCTCATGGGCTGTGCGGTGACCGCCCTCAGCCGGACCCGGATCCTCCGCGGGTGACGCGCGAGACCCGGCGGACCAGGATGACGGAAACACACCGGCGTCGCTCGATCGCACTCGTGTTCGCCGGTGTCGGCGGCACCCTCGTCGTTGTCGCGACGGTCATGATCTGGGCATCGCGCCTCAGCCTCGCGAAGAACAGCTACGTCAGCGGACTCGGCGCGACCGGAGAGGTGACGGCGCCCGTCTTCAATGCAGCGCTCCTCATGGTCGCCGTCGGCGGTCTGAGCATCGCCGTCGCGCTGCGTCGCGCCGGCCGCCGAACCCCCGGGGTGCAGCGCGGTCCGCGCGTGTCGCTGCTCCTGGTGCCGTGGCTGCTGATCGCGGCGTCGAGCCTGTGTTTCTTCGCCGCGTCGCAGGTCACCTGTACCTATGAGTGCCCGATCCCCGCGAGCCCGAGGTTCACCGTCCAGGATGCCGTGCACATCTCGTTCGCCGTGCTCGGGTTCGCCCTCGCCTGTCTCGCGATGATCGGTTCCGCCCTGGAATCACGCGTCAGGACGGTGCGACGGATGTCATGGTTCGCGGGGTCGGCTGTCGCGCTGATCGCCGGGGCCGGCGGACTGCTGTCACTCGCCGAGGTCGGGCAGAGCGTCGGCAGCTGGCTCGAGTTCGTGGCGACGACGATCGCGCTCCTCTGGCTGGTCGGTTACGGGCTCGCCGAGGTGCTCGCGATCGGTGCCGTGCCGGAACCGGAGCCACGGATCTCGACTGAGGCCAGACGGCGTCAGCTCGATTCGGCGTCCGGCGCCGTCCTCGGCTGAGCCATCGCATCGACCGCTGCTGCTGAGAGCGCCTCGCGGAGGACCATGATGGCGGCGCCGAGCACGCCCGCTTCCTCGCCTGCCGTCGAGGTCACGATGCCGAGATGCCCGGTCGCGAGGGGCATGGAGCGGCGGTAGACGATCTCACGCACGCCCGTCAGCAGGTGTTCGCCGGCACGGGCCATGGTGCCACCCAGCACGATCAGCGACGGGTTGAGCAGGTTGACGACGACGCTGAGGACTTCGCCGATCTCCCGACCTGCCTGTCTGGTCGCCTCGATGGCGGCCTTGTCACCGCCGCGGATCAGCTGGGCGACGTCACGACTGCTGGAGGCGTCGAGTCCGTGCTCGCGGAGCGCCGCAGCGATGGCCGGGCCGCTCGCGATCGCCTCGAGGTCACGTTCGTCGTCCGCGGGACGCGGCGAATCACGACCGGCGGGTACCTGGACGTGGCCGATGTCGCCGGCGGCGCCGAGCGCCCCACGCTGCAGTTCGCCGCCGGCGATGATGCCGGCACCGATACCCGTCGAGACCTTGATGTAGACGAGATCGGCGGTGTCCGGCCACGAGATCGCGTGCTCCCCGAGGGCGAGCACGTTGACGTCGTTGTCCACGAGGACGGGCACGTCGATGGTGCGTCGGATGTAGGCGGGGACGTCGAAACGGTCCCAGCCGGGCATGATGGGCGGGTTCGTCGGTCGGCCGGTCGAATGCTCGACGGGGCCAGGAAGACCGATACCGATGCCGACCACCGCGGGGGACGACGGCTGCGGAGCCGACCAGTCCGCGGGTGACGCGAGGAGCGCGGTCGCCGTCTCGACGACCCAGTGGAGCACCCGCTCCGGTCCGTCGGCGATGTCGAGCTGCGCTCCGGTCGAGGCGAGAATCCGTCCGCCGAGGTCGGTGATGGCGACCGTTCCGTGCGTCGCGCCGAGGTCCACGGCCACGACGACCCGGGCGAGCGGGTTGAACGCGATGCGGGCGGGTGGGCGGCCGCCGGACGAGGCAGCTTCACCGGCGGGGCGCAGGAGGCCGGCGGCGAGCAGTGCATCGACGCGGAGCGAGACGGTCGAACGGGCAAGACCGGTGAGGGCGCAGAGTTCGGACTTGGTCCGTGCGATGCCGCCGCGGAAGAGCTGGAAGAGGTCGCCGGCGCCGGGGGCTCCCGGGGTGGAGGGGCGCGGCAGCTCGGTCATGCGCACAGTCAATCATCTCGGGCGACTTCTGTCGACTTGTTGTCAGAAGTCGGCGGCGATCAGGGCTGGGCGTCGCGCAGCAGGGTTGGTGCGGTGATAGAGCTCGTCGATGAGGGAGTTCGCGAGGCCGACGAGCTTCGCGATCTCGCGGTCGTCACGCTCGACCCATCGGCAGAGGGGCTCGTCGTCGATCGGGACGAAGTCCTTATGCTCCTCCCAGACGACGAGTGTGCGCTCTGCGCCGATGACGTATTGCTGCCACCACACCTGGCGGAGGTAGTTGCGGGGGATGGAGCGCCAGGACTTCGTCGTCGTCTTGATCTCGGCGAGGACGACGGAACCGCGCTCGGTGACGGCGATCCCATCGGGTGTGGCGAGGTGGCGGTGCTCGACCTCGGCGCGGAAGAGCGCTGACGACGGATTGATGCCGTGGGTCGCGGCGACCCACGCGGCGATCTCCGGCTCGCGGGCGCGTCCGTGGTCGGTGAACGCGTTCCCGGAGAACCCCGTGCCGCCGAGCTTCGCGTCCGCTGCCCGCTGAATGGAGGCGGGCGTCGACAGCGTCGCGACGTCGGTGGCCGTGATCCCCCGGGAGCGAGCGCGCAGCCAGGAGATGCGGTCGCTCGAATCGGCGACGATCCGGGACAGCAGGGCGGGGTTCACCCGTCCATTGTCCCGCACCCGGAGCGCTCCGGCGGTATTCGGCAAATGACGAGCGACACGGGACTTTTGTTTGACCACCGACAGAAGTGTCGTTAGCCTGGTTCACGCAGCAGCGGCTGCCTGACACCATTCATCAGCGAGGAGCATCGTGTCGACATCACAACTCTCAGTCCAGCTCTACTCGGTGCGGGAGCCGCTCGCGGCGGACCGCTCCGCAGCCCTGCAGCGACTGACCGAGATCGGATTCCGCCAGGCGGAGCCGTTCGGCTTCGGTCCGGGCACGAGCCTCCAGGACATCCACGACGCGGGCCTCGCCACGCCCAGCGCGCACGCCAACTTCATCAAGGAGGGCACCGACGTGTCCGCCTACTTCGGTGCAGCCGCCGAGGCCGGTGTCCAGGTGCTCATCGACCCCGCGATCGCCGCGGAGCGCTTCGCGACCGCTGAGAGCGTCGCCTCCATCGCCGACGACCTCAACGCAGCTGCCCGGATCGCCGCGGGCCATGGCGTGCAGCTCGGGTACCACAACCACTGGTGGGAGCTCGAGGGCGACGTCGCCGGTACGAGCCCGCTGGAGCACCTCGCATCCATCACCGACCCGTCGGTCCTCTTCGAGGTCGACACCTACTGGGTCGAGGTCGGCGGCCGTCGCGCCGTCGACGTGCTCGCCTCCATCGGTGAGCGCGTGCAGTTCATCCATGTCAAGGACGGCGACGCCTCACGCGACACGCTCAAGCAGCTGCCGGCCGGTGCAGGCGTCGTGCCCGTGCTCGACATCCTCGCTGCGGCACCGCAGGCGCTGCGCGTCATCGAGTTCGACGCCTTCGACGGCGACATCTTCCAGGGGCTCGAGCAGAGCTTCTCGTACCTCACCACGAACGGAGTTCAGGCATGAGCAACACCACAGGGCCCATCGGCGTCGGACTCATCGGCGCGGGCGTCATCAGCGACCAGTACCTCGGCAACATGGTCACCTTCCCCGACCTCGACGTCCGATTCGTCGCCGACCTCGACCTCGACCGCGCCAAGGCGCAGGCCGAGAAGTACGGCGTCCCGGCATACGGCACCGTCGCGGAGCTGCTGGCGGACGACCAGATCGAGATCGTCGTGAACCTCACGATCCCGAAGGTCCACGTCGAGGTCGCCCTGCAGGTCATCGCCGCGGGCAAGCACGTCTGGAGCGAGAAGCCGTTCGCGCTCGACCGCGAGAGCGGACAGCAGTTGCTCGACGCGGCGAACGCAGCCGGCCTCCGGGTCGCGACCGCTCCGGACACCTTCCTGGGTGCCGGCATCCAGTCCGCGCATCGCCTCGTCGAGGCCGGTGGGATCGGCGAGCCGCTCACGGCCCTCACCCTCATGCAGAGCCCCGGCCCGGAGTCGTGGCACCCGAACCCCGACTTCCTGTTCCAGGAGGGCGCCGGCCCGTTGTTCGACATCGGCCCTTACTACCTCACCGCGCTCGTGCAGCTCTTCGGCCCGGTCCGCAAGGTGACCGCGCTCGCCTCGAAGGCGTTCCCGCAGCGCACCATCGGCTCCGGTCCGCGTGCCGGTGAGTCCTTCGACGTGACGGTCCCGACGCACGTCGGCGCGCTGCTCGAGTTCGAGAGCGGGCGATCCGCGCAGGCCGTCTTCAGCTTCGACTCGAAGCTCGGCCGCACACAGTTCGAGGTCGCCGGCTCCACCGGCACGCTCGTCGTCCCGGACCCGAACACCTTCGAGGGTGACCTCATCGTGCACCGCGGCGGCGAGGACGGCGAGGAGACCATCCCGTCGACCGGCCCGACCGAGGGGCGCGGGACCGGCGTCGTGGAGCTCGCGCAGGCGATCCGCGCGGGTCGTCCCGAGCGTGCCTCGGGCGAGCTCGCGTTCCACGTCCTGGACATCATGGTGTCGACCGCGGAGTCCACGGAGAGCGGCTCGCCCGTCGAGGTGCGGAGCACGGTCGTGCTCGCTCCGGCCCTGCCCGAGGGCTGGGACCCGAGCGACAAGTCGTTCGGCGTATGACGCCAGCCTCACCCGGCATCGCAGTGGTGGGCGGTGGCTTCATGGCCGCCGTCCACAGCCGCGCGGCCCGAGCAGCCGGAGGACGGTTGCTCGGCGTCGTCGCCTCCACCCCTGAGCGCTCGGCCGAAGTCGCATCGAGTCTCGGCTTCGAGCGCGGCTACGCCTCGCTCGACGAACTGCTCCAGGACCCGGCCGTCGACGTCGTGCACGTGTGCACACCCAACGCGCTCCACGCGGAGCAGGCGCTCGCGGCCATCGCCGCCGGCAAGCACGTCGTCTGCGAGAAGCCGCTCGCGACCGACGCGGAGACCGCAGCCCGTCTGGTCGAGGCAGCGGAGGAGGCAGGCATCGTCGCGACGGTGCCCTTCGTCTATCGCTTCCACCCGCTCGTCCGAGAAGCGCGCGCGCGTGTCGCCGCCGGAGACCTCGGTACGCTCGTGACGATCAGCGGCTCCTACCTCCAGGACTGGCTGCTCTCACAGACGGACGACAACTGGCGCGTCGACGCCGCCTCCGGAGGCCGCTCACGCGCGTTCGCCGACATCGGGTCTCATCTCGTCGACCTCATCGAGTTCGTCACCGGCGCCCGCATCACGGAACTCAGTTCGACACTTCGCACCGTCTTCGCCGAGCGCGCCAACACCGCATCGGTCACGACCGAGGACGCCGCGGCGGTGGTCATCCGTCTCGCGGGCGGCGCCATCGGGACGCTGCTGGTGTCGCAGGTCGCCCCCGGTCGCAAGAACCGGCTCCACATCGAGGTCGCCGGCACCGAACTCAGCATCGGTTTCGACCAGGAAGCACCGGAGACGCTGTGGCTCGGCAAACGCGCCGGCAGCCAGATCATCCCGCGCGACGCCGATCAGCTGCATCCGGACGCCGCACGACTCTCGATCGTCCCGTCCGGGCACCCCATGGGCTACCAGGACGCATTCAACGGTTTCATCGCCGACAGCTACGCTGCCATGGCAGGGCAGTCACCCGAGGGGCTCCCCGTGTTCGCCGACGGCCTCCGTGCCGTCCGCATTACCGAAGCCGTGCTCGACGCCGCAGCCGACGGCACCTGGGTGCGGATCCCTTCCCCCGCCGAAGAGAGCAGGACTACCGCATGACCGAACCGGTCGCGAAGCAGTACGCCAGTCGCCTGCCGGTGACGCTGTTCACCGGACAATGGGCGGACCTCCCGTTCGACGAGGTGGCACGTCTCGCAGCGTCCTGGGGGTACGACGGTCTCGAGATCGCGGCGTCCGGGGACCATCTCGACCTGCGGCGCGCGGACGAGGACGACAGCTACCTGCAGTCGCGGCTCGACACCCTCGACCGGCATGGTCTCGAGGTCTTCGCGATCTCCAACCACCTCACCGGCCAGGCCGTGTGCGACGATCCGATCGACTTCCGACACCAGGCGATCGTCCGCGACTACACCTGGGGCGACGGTGAGGCTGAGGGCGTGCGACAGCGTGCCGCCGAGGACATGAAGCGTTCGGCGCGCGTGGCACGGAAGCTCGGCGTCGACACGGTCGTGGGTTTCACCGGGTCGAAGATCTGGCAGTACTCGGCGATGTTCCCGCCCGTCCCGGCCTCCGTCATCGACGCCGGGTACGAGGACTTCGCGACACGGTGGAACCCGATCCTCGACGTGTTCGACGCCGAGGGCGTGCGGTTCGCGCACGAGGTGCACCCGTCGGAGATCGCCTACGACTACTGGACGAGCGTCCGGACGCTCGAGGCCATCGACCGTCGTCCGGCCTTCGGCTTCAACTGGGACCCGTCGCACATGATGTGGCAGGGTGTGGACCCGATCGGCTTCATCGTCGACTTCGCCGACCGCATCTACCACGTGGACTGCAAGGACACGCGTGTCCGTCCCGCCTCCGGGCGTGCCGGCATCGTCGGCTCGCACCTGCCCTGGGGCGACCCTCGGCGCGGCTGGGACTTCGTGTCCACCGGCCACGGAGACGTCCCGTGGGAGGACGCGTTCCGAGCCCTGTCGGGTATCGGCTACGCGGGCCCCATCTCGATCGAGTGGGAGGACGCCGGCATGGACCGCCTGCACGGCGCCGAGGAGGCGGTCGGATACATCCGCGATCTGCTCTGGACATTGCCCGAGCAGTCGTTCGACGCCGCGTTCACCACGCAGTAGGCGCCTCGACAAGCTCGGTGAGCGGACGTTTCGCGGGACGCCGGCGTGGCTCAGGGCGCGGCTTCAGATCGCCGAGCCTGTTCCGGTCGCCGAGCCTGTCGAGGTGCTCCTCAGAGTGCTTTCGCTGCGGCGACGAGGACCTGGTTGAGCGTGGGAGCCCCGGTCGCCCGGAACACTTCGGTGCCGTCGTCGCTCGTGATGATGACCGTCGGGGTCGAACGGATGCCGTCCGCCTCCGCCTCAGCCGACCGGAAGGCGACGTCGCGTTCCTCGACCACTGCGCCCGCGACCAGTGTCGGGACCTCCGCGAGCACGGCGCGCGCCTGCATGCAGGGGGCACAGAACGCGGAGGTGTAGAGAGTCAGCTTCACACCTGAGCCCAACGTCGCGCGCCCATCCGACATTCCTGCCGATCGCCCATCTGCAGGCGAGAAGTCAACCGGTCGTCCGAAGCCGGGTCGATGGGCGAGGATAGGCGCATGAGAATCGCAGTGACGGGTGGCTCGGGAAAACTCGGACGAACGGTGGTCCGGCATCTCCGGGATCACGGTCATCTGGTGATCAATCTCGATCAATCGGGGGAGCGAGGTGCGGGATTCGTGCGCATCGACCTCCGCGACGCCGGGCAGGTGCTCGATGCGCTCACCGGCATCGACGAACAGGCCCCCGACGGTTTCGACGCAGTCGTGCACCTCGGGGCCATCCCCGCGCCCGGTCTCGCGACCAACAACGCGACGTTCCAGAACAACATCCTCGGCACCTACAACGTGTTCAACGCCGCCATCAAGGCCGGTATCACGAACATCGTCACGGCATCCAGTGAGACGGTGCTCGGGCTGCCGTTCGACACCCCGCCGCCGTACATCCCGGTCGACGAGGACTACGCGGCCCGGCCGGAGTCGACCTACTCGCTGTCGAAGCATCTCGAGGAGCAGCTCGCGATCGAGCTCACCCGGTGGCACCCTGAATTGAAGATCATCGCGCTGCGCTTCTCGAACGTCATGGACGAAGCCGACTACGAGGTCTTCCCGTCGTTCGACGCCGATGCGCTCCTTCGTAAGTGGAACCTCTGGGGATACATCGACGGCCGGGACGGAGCGGAAGCGGTCCGTCTGGCGCTCGAACACCAGGCGACCGGGTTCGACCGGTTCATCATCGCCGCGGCCGACACGGTCATGTCGCGTGACAACGCGGAGCTCGTCGCGGAGGTGTTCCCGGACGTGCCCGTCAACGGGGACATCGCGGGCAACGGGACGCTGCTGTCGATCGACAAGGCGCGGACCGTCCTCGGCTTCGACCCGCAGCACAGCTGGCGCTGACCTCCTCGACTCGGGCTGAACCTCCCCGACTCGGACTGAACCTCCCTCACTCGGGCTGAACCTCCCTAACTCAGGAAGGCCCCGGCGTGTCGCGGGTGCTCCTCGTGGGCCAGGGGCGACACGCCGACACCTTCCTGAGTTAGGGAGAGGGGTTTGGGGTTTGGGGAGGGTGGGTCAGAGGGTGTCGTTGAGCTTCGCGAGGAGCTCGGCAAGACGCCGGACCTCGTGCTCGTCCCAGGAGGACAGCTGCTGGTAGAGCATCGCCTGGTCGCTCGCCCTCGTCGACTCCATCCGGGCCACGCCCTCGGGGGTCGCGACGATGAGACTCGCGCGTCCGTCCTCGGGGTCGGGGGTTCGAGCGAGCAGCCCCATCTCCTCGAGCTGATGGATGAGCCGTGACACCGCACTCTTGTCCGTCGCAAGCATCTCGGCGAGGGCGCCGGCACGGATCGAACCGCACCGCGTCACCATGCTGAGCAGCTTGTAACCCGCCGGCTGCAGGCCGGGCGCGATCCGCTCGGCGCGCTCGCGGATCCCGTTGCGGATGCGATTGATCAGCAGACCGAACTGCTCCTCGACCGCACCAATGGCCACGTCATGCTCTGAAGGGGTGGAGGTCCCGCCGGCCGCGCCGAGGGTGACCTCGGCGTCGGCGGCGGACCGGGCTGCATGAGTGGACATCATCTGCAGTATGGCGGACTAGCGGCCGTGCCGGGGGAAACGTTCCTCGGCGTCGGGATCGAGCTGGACCTCGCCGTCTCGACCTGGCTCCGCTGCTGCTTCGAACCGGGGATCGACCTCGCCGCCGATCATCGCTTCGGCCACATCGAAGGCTCCTGTCGCGATCGACGCCGTGGCGACCGAGCCGGTGGTCGCACCGACGAGTACCGGCTCTCCGGCCTGTTGCTCGGCCATCCGCTCGACGGCGTTCTTCGAACCGAGCTTCTTGTTCGGCAAAAAGATGACGGCGAGGATCGTCAGAATCGCGAGCGGGGCGGCGACGAGGAAGATGTCCGCGACAGCATCGCCGTACACCGACTCGACGATGATCCGCACGGACTCCGGCAGGGTGCTCACCTTCGGGATGGTGCCGCTCTGGAGCTGCTCGGCGATCTTCGCGCCGGGAGCGCCCAGGGCGATGATCGCTGCCTGCAGATCGGCCTGGCGGTCAGCGAGCATGTCGGCGACCTTCGTTGCGAGCACGGAGCCCATCACGGAGACGCCGATGGTGCCGCCGAGGCTCCGGAAGAACGCGACGCCGGCACTCGCGGTGCCGAGCTGCTGCGGGAGCACGTCGTTCTGGACGACGAGCACGAGGTTCTGCATGACCATGCCGACGCCCGCACCGAGGATGAACATGAAGACCGAGACGAGGACGTAGTTCGTGTCGTAGTGGATCGTGCTCATGAGGAACAGACCCGCGGTGAGGAGGACCGAACCGACGATGAGGTACGGCTTCCAGTGTCCGAACCGAGAGATGAACTGTCCGACGACGATCGAGGCGATCAGGAGGCCACCGATCATCGGCAGGGTGAGCAGGCCGGACTCCGTCGGGGTCGCTCCGCGCGCCAACTGCATGTACTGGCTGAGGAACACCGAGGTGCCGAACATGGCCACACCGACCGAGATGCTGGCGACGACCGCGAGGGTGAAGGTGCGGTTCTTGAACAGCGTCATCGGGATGATCGGCTCGTCGACCTTGATCTCGACGATGATGGCCGCGACGAGCAGCAGCACGGCGATGCCGACCATGACGAGGGTCGTGAAGCTCGCCCACTCGAACTGGCTGCCGGCCAGGGTGACCCAGATGAGCAACAGCGAGACACCACCCGCGATGAGCGCCGCGCCGAGGTAGTCGACTTTGACCTTGCCGACGTTCCGCTTCGGGAGGTGGAGCGTGCGCTGCAGGAGGAAGATCGCGGCGATGGCGAAGGGGACTCCGACGAAGAAGTTCCAGCGCCATCCGAGCGAGTCGGTGAGGAGACCGCCGAAGAGCGGTCCGCCGACCGTGCCGACGGCCATCACCGCGCCGAAGAGGCCCATGTAGCGGCCGCGCTCACGCGGGCTGATGATGTCGGCCATGATGATCTGGCTGAGGGCGGTGAGACCACCGGCACCGAGGCCCTGGAGGACCCGGAAGCCGATGAGTGTCCCGGTGTCCTGCGAGAAGCCGGCGAGCGCCGAACCCAGGACGAAGATGCCGAGGGCGAGCTGGATGAGCAGTTTGCGGTTGAAGAGGTCTGCGAACTTGCCCCAGATGGGCGTGGAGACCGTCGTCGCGAGGAGGGTCGCCGTGACGACCCAGGTGAACGCCGTCTGGTCACCGTTCAGGTCGGAGATGATCCGGGGCAGCGAGGTGGACACGACGGTGCCCGCGAGGATCGACACGAACATGCCGAGGAGGAGGCCGGAGAGGGCTTCGAGCACCTGGCGGTGTGTCATGCCGTTCTCCGCGCGGGCGGGGGTGGCTGATGGGGTGTTGGGGGATGACATGGGCTCCGCGATCGTGGTTGTCTCAGATAGTTGATATGCGTTAATTATATGACAAGTAGTTGACAAGCGTCAACCAATCGATCGCGGGGCCGTCCACCCCGACGGGCGCCTCATCGGCCGTTCGTGATGTCCGTGAGCTTGCCGTTCTTGATGTGCAGTCGGCGCTCGGCGCGCCTCGCCACCGCGGTGTCGTGCGTCACGATGACGACCGTGAGACCGCGGTCGCGCCACAGTCCCTCGAGGACGTCCATGATCTCGTCGCGTGTCTCCTCGTCGAGATTGCCGGTCGGCTCGTCCGCGAGCAGCACCTCGGGCTCCTTGACGAGCGCTCGGGCGATGGCGACGCGCTGCTGCTGCCCGCCCGACAATTCCGACGGGAGGTGTGCGCCACGCTCGGCCAGACCCACCGAGGCGAGAGCCGCACGAGCCCTCGTCTGGCGCTCCGCTTGCGGGGTGCCGAGCGGGACGAGTGCCATCTCGACGTTCTCCTGCGCTGAGAGGGTCGGGATGAGGTTGAAGCCCTGGAAGACGAAGCCGATCTCCTTGGCCCGGATCGTGCCGAGCTTCGACTCGCTGAGCTTCGAGAGGTCGTCGTCACCGAGGGAGATGGTGCCGTGCGTCGGGCGGTCGAGGGCGCCGAGCATCTGCAACAACGTCGACTTGCCGCCGCCCGTCGGACCCTGGATGGCGACGAGCTGGCCGTCGGGGATGACGAGATCGACGCCGTCGAGCGCATCGATGGTCCGCTTCGACTGCTTGTACTGCTTCGAGAGGCCGGTGATCGTGTACATGGGGTGTCCTTCTACAAGTCGTATGTCGCGTGGTGTCGGCGCTGGGTGGGGACCGTCGGGGGCTGCGAGGGGAGCGCAGCCGCCCGGCGGTGTCTGAGTGTCGCCTAGGCGACCGAGCGGAGCGCCTCGGCCGGGCGGAGGCGCGATGCCCGCCACCCGCCGATCGCACCGGCCAGCAGCCCGCCGAGGATCGCGATGCCGACCGCGATGACGATGATCCACCCGGTGATCGGGGCCTGGAGCACGATCTCGGTCGTCGCAGCGGCCTGTCCTCCACCGCCGAAGCCGCCACCGGCCATCGCCTGGGCGCCGCCGCTCGCCGCACCGACGGCCGCATCGGTCGTGCTTCCCGCGCCACCGCCTCCGCCGGAGCCGCCGAACCCGCCGCCTGCGGAGGTCGTCGTCGACGCAGCGCTGAGGGTCGGAGCGACGAGGTTCACCGCGAGGACTCCGATGAGGCCGACGGCAACACCGACGACACCACCGATGAGCGACTGCACGACGGACTCGCCGGCGACCTGGCCGACGATGCGCTTGTTGCTCCAACCGATCGCCTTCAGCGTGCCGAACTCACGGGTGCGCCGCGTGACGCCGGAGATCGTGAAGAGGATCGCGATGAGGAATGCGGCGACGAGCACGATGATCGACAGCCAGGTACCGAGGTTCGATACGAGGGTCGACGCCGAGGCGAGCGAACCGGAGACGGTGGACGCGAGGTCCTCCTGGGTGCTGACCGTCGCATCGGGCAGTGCGGTCTCGATGTCCGACTGGATCTGGGTGATGTCGGTCGACGATGCGGCTTGGACGTACACGTTGCTGATCTTGCCGTCGAGGCCGGAGAGGGTCTGCGCGACGTCGAGCGGGATGTAGACGTTCGACGCGGTGGTCGCTTCGGATCCCGATGCCGTGACCGTGCCGACGACGGTGAAGGTCGTGCTGGCGATGTCGATCGTGTCACCCGTGGCGATACCGGCCTCGGTCGCGTACGAGCTGTCGAGGATCGCGACGTCCGTCCCGGCGTCGTCGGCCGTCAGCGTGCGTCCGTCGCTGAGGGTCACTGCGGAGAGCGGTCCGACGGCGTCGCCGGCGGGATCGAGACCGACGACGGTGAACGAGTCGACGCCGAACGAACTGCCGCCGGCGCCGTCCGGGCCACCCTGCGGGGGAGTGCCGCCTGAAGCCGCGTCGCCACCGGTCCCACCGGCCGCTGCGCCGTCGCCCGAGGACTGGTTCTGCGAGAAGTCGGGGAGCTCGCCGGTGAAGGTGGTGTTCGACAGTGACAGGGTGACGGCGGCCGCAGCCACGTTGTCGACACCCGTGATCGTGTCGAGCGCCGTGGCATCGAAGGTGGTGGTGCCGCGGCCCGCTGCGAGTGTGGCCTGGTTGACCGTCGTCGTGCCGTCGGTCGTCGTCCCGTCACCGGACCCGAACGCGAAATCCTGACCGGGGCCGCCGCCGTCCGTGGGCGCGGTCGCGGCTTCGCTGACGGTGATGTCCGTCCCGACGCCGTAGACGGACTCGAGCACCTCCGCCTGCGCGCTCTTCACACCGGCGGCGACCGAGTTGACGATGATGACGAGGGCGATGGCGAGGGCCATGCCGATCGCGATGATGACGGTCTGCTTGCGTCGACCGACGAGCTCCCGCCGGAGATAGGTTCCGAACATGTCTGTGTTCCTGCCGCTTCCATCTTCATGTGCCCGCTCGTGCGCCGTGCGGCGACCCGCACAGTTGCGGGTGGCACGGAGGCGACGGTAGGCAGGCTCGCTATGGTCAGGCCTTCGTGATCCTATGAATCAGCCCAGGGGTGATGCCGCCGCGGAAGGCTCAGGAGTCGCCGAGACTGTTCATAGACAGCTCATAGCGACGAGGCGAATACTGATCTCGTGAACAACCAGATGCAGGCGGCCGGCGCCGCACGAAGTGCCCTCAAACGAGCGGACGGCAGCCCCGTGCGTGTGCTCGTCGTCGACGACGAGGCGACGCTCACCGATCTCCTGCAGATGGCTCTGCGCTACGAGGGCTGGGAGATCCGCACCGCTGCGGACGGCCATGAGGCGCTCACGATCGCACGCGACTTCCGACCGGACGCCATCGTGCTCGACATCATGCTGCCCGACCTCGACGGACTGCAGGTACTGAGTCGCCTCCGCACCTCCGGCAGCGACGTCCCTGTCCTCTTCCTCACGGCGAAGGACTCGCTCGACGACCGTATCTCCGGCCTCACCGCCGGCGGCGACGACTACGTCACGAAGCCGTTCAGCCTTGAAGAGGTCGTCGCACGTCTGCGCGGTCTCATCCGACGTTCGACGCTGCTCGCCGCCGACGAGTCGGGCCCGGACATCATCGTCGGCGACCTCGTCCTCAACGAAGACAGCCACGAGGTGTCGCGCGACGGCGAGGCGATCGAACTGACCGCCACCGAGTTCGAGCTGCTGCGCTTCCTCATGCGCAACCCGCGGCGTGTGCTGAGCAAGGCGCAGATCCTCGACCGGGTGTGGAGCTACGACTTCGGGGGCCGCGCGAGCGTCGTCGAGATCTACATCTCCTACCTGCGGAAGAAGGTCGACGCCGGTCGCGAGCCCATGATCCACACCGTGCGCGGCGCCGGGTACATGTTGAAGATCCCGACGGTCGGTCCGTGACCACGAGTACCTCTGCGCCGGGACCCGCCAGCGGCCCGGCGGCCCCGGCTCGCTCCACGCGTGCGCCCTGGACACTGCGCCGACGCCTCATGGTCGTCGTCGTCGGCCTGCTCGCGCTCGGCAGTCTCTTCGTCGGTTTCGCGAGCGCCGTCTCGGTCGGGGGCCTCCTCACCGAGGGCGTCGATCGGCAACTGACGAAGGCAGCGGAACGCGCTGTCGACTACGGGCCCAATTCTCCACTTCCGATCCCCGGTTCGTCGCCGAGCAGCGGGACCGGCGGAACGGGCGGTTCGGGAGGCTACGGCGACGACTCCGACCGCACGCCGCCGTCCTTCATCGCCCTGCCCGGCCTCGGCCGTGGATCGCTCGGCGCCATCGTCGTCGGTGACACCGTGGTGGCCGCCGGGTACCTCGATCCAGACGGAGGCACCGTCCCGTGCACCGCGAGTCAGGACGCCGTCATCCTCACGGTCGCGGCCGACCAGGACCCCACGACCGTCGATCTCGGTGAGGGCCTCGGCGAGTACCGCGTCGTCGCCGTCACGGACGACAAGGGCGCGACCCGCGTGGTCGGTCTGCCGCTCGACGAGGTGACCTCGACGGTCACCCAACTGGTCACCCTCATCGCCGTCATCAGTGTCGTCGTCCTGCTCCTCGCCGGCCTCGCCGCGTTCTCCATCGTCCGCTACTCGCTGCGACCGCTCGATCGGGTCGTCGCGACGGCCGCCATCGTGGCGGAACTCCCACTCGACCGCGGAGAGGTGGCGCTCGCCGTCCGCGTCCCGGAGTCGGACACGGACCCACGGACCGAGGTGGGGCGTGTCGGCGCCGCGATCAACCGGATGCTCGGACACGTCTCGTCAGCGCTCAACGCCCGCCAGGCGAGCGAGAACAAGGTGCGGCGCTTCGTCTCCGACGCGAGTCACGAGCTGCGGACGCCGCTCGCGTCGATCGCCGGGTACTCGGAGCTGGCAGCGCGGAAGTCCGACGTCCTGCCTGACGATGTGACGCACTCGCTCGGCCGCATCCGTTCGGAGGCCGGGCGCATGACGACGATCGTCGAGGACCTCCTCCTGCTCGCCCGACTCGACGAAGGTCGAGAGCTCGCAAAACGACCCGTCGACCTCACCGAGCTCGTCATCCACACGGTCGGCGACGCTCACGTGGCGGGCCGCGACCACGTGTTCGAGCTCGATTTCCCGGAGGAGCCCGTGCTGGTCACCGGCGATGCATCGAGACTCCAACAGGTGATCGTGAACCTCCTGGCGAACGCACGGACGCACACGCCGGCCGGCACGATCGTGCGGACGGGACTCGCCGTGGAGAGCGGACCTGCGGGTGAGATCGCGGTGCTGACGGTCGTCGACGACGGCCCGGGCATCGATCGGGCGCTGCAGCCGAACCTCTTCGAGCGGTTCGTGCGCGGCGATGACTCCCGCTCTCGGGCCACCGGGAGTACGGGCCTCGGCCTCGCGATCGTGCACGCCGTCGTCGCAGCGCACCACGGCGTGGTGACGGTCGACAGTGTCCCCGGCCGGACGGAGTTCCGCGTGGAACTGCCTGCGGTACCGGACAGTGCTGCGGTGCAGACACCGCTTCCGGCGAGCGACCCCGTCCTGGGCGGGTAGCGTGGAGGACATGTGGGTCAAGGTGTGCGGACTGTCCGAGGTGTCGAGCGTCGCCGCGGCGGTGGAGGCCGGGGTCGACGCGATCGGCTTCGTGTTCGCACCGGGTTCGCCGCGCACGGTCGACCCCCGACTTGTCGCATCACTCGTCGCCGACGTCCCCGACTCTGTGCTGACCGTCGGGGTGTTCCGTCGGCAGTCCGTCGAGGAGGTGTCGCGTCTGGCTGGCGAAGCAGGCGTGCAGGCGGTCCAGCTGCACGGTGACGAGCCCGCCGAGATGTTCCACGAACTGCAGGCGATGGGCTGGCGGACGCTCCGCGCGACGTCGGCCGTGCGCTACGCCTCCGAGAACGTCGCGCAGCGTGCCGCCTTCGACGAGGAGTTGTTGCTCCTCGACGCCCCGGACCCGGGTGCGGGCGAGACCTTCGACACGATCGCGCTCGTCGCGAACCCGCCGACGCGTGAGTGGATCCTCGCCGGTGGGCTCACGCCCCAGAACGTCCAGGGGCTCGTCGCTGAGCTGTCACCGTGGGGCGTCGACGTCTCGAGCGGTGTCGAGTCCTCCCGCGGCGTGAAGTCACCGGAGCTCATCCGAGCGTTCGTCGCCGCTGCGCGAGCAGTCTGACCGGCGCGCCGCCTGACCCGCCACCTCGCTCGAATCGGCTCCGTGCACGCTGAGCAGGCGGCACGGCAGCC
This sequence comes from Plantibacter sp. RU18, assembly GCF_050613355.1. Classification (NCBI taxonomy): domain Bacteria; kingdom Bacillati; phylum Actinomycetota; class Actinomycetes; order Micrococcales; family Microbacteriaceae; genus Plantibacter; species Plantibacter sp. RU18. Next base: position 3,818,215 of record NZ_CP159618.1, on the reverse strand, counting down.
GACTCGGCGGCCGAAACCCCTCGGGCACGGGTCCCGTTCGCGCTACATTCGTCGGTAACGCGGTCGATCGACCGCGACCACGACAAGGAGTGCCATCACCGTGTTCGAAACCATCCTCCTCGCGGCGAACGACAACCAGAACTCGGGCCTCGAGTTCATGAACGCCCCGAGCAACGTCTTCGGCGGCTTCGTCGCCTACCTCCTGTTCGCCGCTTCGGTCTGGGGCATGTTCGTGAAGTCCGGGCGCGCCGGCTGGACGTCGCTCATCCCGATCTACAACTGGTACGTCGTCGTGAAGATCGCCGGCTTCCCCGGGGCCACCACGATCCTCTACTGCCTCCCGCTTGTGAACATCGTCTTCGGCTGGTTCGTCGGTTGGAACATCGGCAAGCAGTACGGCAAGAGCACCGTGTTCAGGATCTTCGGGCTCATCCTCTTCCAGCTCATCGGGTTCTTCATCCTGAGCTACGGTTCCGACCGATACCAGGGCAAGCAGGCCTCGCAAGACTGAGCAGCACGCAGCACCAGCACCGGGCCGCGCGTCACGTCGTCAGCGGGCCGGCCAGGACCAGGCCGGCGTCGAGAGGAGCCCCTGGCCGACGAGCGAGGTCTCACCGAGGTCTTTCACCAGTTCGTGCTCGTGCGCCTCACCGTGCTCGTGCAGCGCTTCGATGAGGCCTCCCGCGTGTGAGACCACGAGGATCTGGGTGTCCTGGTTGGCGGCGAGGATCAGCCGCGCGAGACGCGGGAGGAGATCGGCGTGGAGGCTCGTCTCCGGCTCGTTCAGGATCATGAGTTCCGGTGGACGCGGCGTCAGGAGGGCCGCGACCAGGAGCAGGTAGCGGAGCGTACCGTCCGAGAGTTCACCGGCGCCGAGCGGGCGGAGCATGCCTGGCTGCGTCAGCTCGATGCGGAACACGCCGGCGTCCTCGCGGACCCGGAGCGTACTGCCGGGGAAGGCGTCGTCGATGGCCGTGTCCAGCCGATCCCGTCCGCCGGACTCGATGATGGTCTCGAGGGCGGCCGCGAGGTCGACGCCGCTGTGATCGAGCACCGGAGTCCTCGTTCCGACCTGCGGCGAGCGGACGGGAGCTGTCGGGTCGGTGCGGAAGTGGTCGTAGAAGCGCCAGCCGCGCACCTGGCTGCGGATGCGGAGGACCTCCGGCGTCGTGTCGGCATCGGAGAACTCCGTCAGGAGGCTCTCATGTTCCGCGAGCGCCCGCCCGATCGGGCGCCACGCCCCGTCACGCACCCGCACGGACGGTCCGCGACGGTCCACGAGCAGACTGCTGGGCTTGGCGAAGCCTCCCGCGAAGATCTGCTCGAGCTTGATGCCGGGATCATTGCCGAAGAGCGTCTCGCCCTCGAAGGAGCGTCCGAGGTCGAGCAGATACCCGAGTGAATCCGTCGCGAAGCCGAGACGCAGGCTGATCGGGCCGCTGCGCCGGGTGCCTTGCACGGGGACGTCGCCGTTCCGCATGGCTCGGCTGATGTTCTCCGGACCTGCCCAGAGTGTCGACGCGAGCCCGCCGTCCCTGGCGAGGGATCCGATGATGCTGCCGTCGCCGGCGCTCGCCAGCAGGCGCAGTGCGCGGTACAGGTTCGACTTCCCGCTGCCGTTCGCTCCGGTGACGATGTCGAGTCCGTGCAGGGGCACGACGAGGTCGCGGATGGAGCGGTAGCCGGCGATGGCGAGTGTCTGCAGCATGCGTCCATCGTACCCGGCACCGGCGACATCCGTGATCTGGTCGCACGGGCTTGCCGGATCAGGCAAGCCTTACCTAACATGGAGTCATGCACGATCGTTTCATGCACGTCCACTGGGACGGCCAGGACGGCCCGCGGCTCATCGCAGGCGACGCCGGAGACCTCCCCGCCATCCGTGCGCTCCTCGCCGAGCTTCCATCGGACGCCTACGGGCAGGTGTTCGTCGAGATCTTCGGTCCCATCCAGCTGGAACGGCTCGATGTCCCGAGCGGGATGAACGTCACCTGGCTGTGCCGTGACACCCGCCGCAGTGACGAGCGCATCGGAGCCGGTGCCTCGAAGGGGGAGGCGCTCGTCCGGGCGATCGAGGCCTGGCTCGACGAGTGGGTGCGGGTCGAGCCCGACGGCCGGTCGAACGCCATGCTCTGGATCGGCTGCCATGCCAATCCGCGAGTCAATCGGCTCTGTCGCTCGATCGCCGCCCCCTGAGACCCGCCGCAGCCTGCGATGGATGCCATATGGTCAGCGCGCGCACACCCGCGTTGGCCATTTGGGACCCCTCGCGGCTTGTGTTATGGTTGGGGAAACCAAAGACCGCCGGTTATCAGCGTGTGTGCAAACACTCCCTGATCGAAGGTTCTCATGATGAGACGTCCTGCGCAGGTGTATGAAGAACTGATCGAGGCTCGCCTCTCCCCAGCTCCGTGCGCTTGCGCCGGAGCTTTTTTCATGCCCTTCGTCATCACGAGCCCGGTGGTCGGTGCATGTGGCTTCCGCCGCGTGCATTCAAGATTCGAAAAGGAGTGGCCATGGCGAACAAGGAAGCCTCGGTTGCCGAACTCACGGAGAAGTTCCAGAGCTCGACCGCCGTTCTGCTGACCGAGTACCGCGGCCTCACTGTTGCTCAGCTCAAGAACCTGCGCAAGAGCATCAGTGCGGACGCAACCTACGCCGTGGTGAAGAACACGCTGACCAAGATTGCGGCGAACAACGCCGGCATCTCGTCGTTCGACGACGAGCTCGCCGGTCCGTCCGCAATCGCATTCGTGCACGGTGACCCGGTCACCGTCGCGAAGGCTCTTCGTGACTTCGCCAAGGCAAACCCTCTCCTCGTGGTCAAGGGCGGTTACTTCGACGGTAACCCGCTGACCGCTGAAGAAGTCGGCAAGCTCGCCGACCTCGAGTCCCGTGAAGTGCTGCTGGCAAAGCTTGCCGGCGCCGTCAAGGCCTCGCTGTTCGGAGCTGCCTACCTCTTCAACGCACCGCTCTCCAAGGCCGTTCGCACGGTCGAGGCGCTGCGCGAGAAGCAGGAGTCCGCGGCCGAGTAATTCGGTTCCGCGAACAATCAACCCCGTACCTGCGCGCCGCCAACGGCTGCCGCAGGGCATGAAACAAGGAGAACAATCATGGCAAAGCTGTCAAACGAAGAACTGATCAACGCGTTCAAGGAGCTCACGCTCATCGAACTCAGCGAGTTCGTCAAGCTGTTCGAGGAGACCTTCGAGGTCACCGCTGCTGCTCCCGTCGCCGTTGCCGGCCCGGCTGCTGCTGGCGCTGCTGCTGAAGAGGTTGAAGAGAAGACCGACTTCGACGTCATCCTCGAGGCTGCTGGCGACAAGAAGATCCAGGTCATCAAGACGGTCCGCGAGCTCACCTCGCTCGGCCTCGGCGAGGCCAAGGCTCTCGTCGACGGCGCTCCGGCTGCCGTCCTCGAAGGCGCAAACAAGGAAGCCGCTGACAAGGCGAAGGAAGCCCTCGAGGCTGCCGGCGCCACCGTCACGCTCAAGTAGTCGGTCCCCTGCGGGGGACAACCACTGAGCTGGTGCTCGACCCCGGTCGATCATCGCTGACGATCGCGGATTTCCTGAGTACGAGTGCCTCGCGCACTCGGCAGAGACATCCGTGATCGGAGGGCATCGCCCCCGATTCGTTCGGGAGCGGTGCCCTCCGTCTGTTAAGCGGAGGGGCTGGCCTCGCGAGGCCGTGCCCTGGACGGATGCGGATGCTCTGCACCCGTCGACGACGTTCGTCGACGGTCCACGCAGGCATCCGCGTCCTCGTCGCGCTCCCCGTGAGTGTCGATGGTCGGTGCGGTGCCCGAATCGGGAGACCCCATCACCATGAACACCAGTCCGAACACCACGAGTCGCTGGCGAGCGATCGTCCGCTTGATCCGAGCCGAACTCGCGTCCATCCTCTCCGAGCCGACGCGGGCGACCGACGCCCACCCGCCGGACATCCGGTTCAGCCAGTCCACCTGGATGCGCTGACCCGCCACCACCCCTCGGCCCCAAAACCTCCCCAACTCAGGAGTGCGCCGGCGTGTCGGCTCCCGTGATCGCGAGAGCACGACGACGCGCCGGAGGCTTCCTGAGTTGGGAAGCGGTACGGGCGATATGCATAGCTTGGCTATGTATACTGGTTCCATCATGACCGAGAACAACACGCACTCCTCCCTGCACACGATCCTCGGCGACCTCATCACGGCATCGCATCGGCTCACGCGACTCGCCGCCCAGGCCACCGGATCCTCCGAATCCCCAGCCGTCTGGCGCACGCTCTCCGTGCTCACCACGCTCGGCCCCGTCCGCATCGGCGAACTGGCCCGCCAGAGCCGCGTCTCCCAGCCCACGATGACGAAACTCGTCCAGAGTCTCGACGAGCGGGACTGGATCAAGCGCATCGCCGACGTGGCCGACCACCGCGCCTGGCTGATCGCCATCGCTCCGAAGGGCGCCGCAGCGCTCGTCTCGTGGCGCGACGAACTGACCGACGCCCTCGAGCCCGCGTTCACCGACCTCGGTGAGGCCGATCTCGCAGCGCTCTCCCGCACGGTCGAGATCATCCAGGCTCGTGTCGCCGTCGAGGTGTCCGAGGAGCTGTCCGCATGAGCGCTGACACCCGCTCGACGGCCACTGCAGCTCCGACCACGCCCGCCTCCGCTGCCGCACCTGCAACGAACAGTCATGGCCACGGCGGCGGATTCGGCAGCATCCTGCACCAGCCGAAGGCCGTCTGGGCCGTGGCGTTCGCGAGCGTCATCGCCTTCATGGGCATCGGCCTCGTCGACCCGATCCTTCCGGCCATCGCGGCCGACCTCCAGGCGACACCGACGCAGGCGGAGATGCTCTTCACGAGCTACCTCCTGGTCACGGGCGTCGCCATGCTCTTCACCAGCTGGCTGTCGAGCCGCATCGGTGCCAAGCGCACCCTGCTGATCGGCCTCGCCCTCGTGGTCGTGTTCGCCCTCCTCGCTGGCCTCTCCGACTCCGTCGGTGCCGTCATCGGCTTCCGCGCCGGCTGGGGCCTCGGCAACGCGCTCTTCATCTCCACTGCGCTCGCGACGATCGTCGGAGCAGCAGCGGGTGGGCGCGCCAACGCGATCATCCTCTACGAGGCGGCGCTCGGCCTGGGCATCGCCATCGGGCCACTGCTCGGCGGCCTGCTCGGGGGTATCGGTTGGAAGTGGCCGTTCTTCGGCACGGCCACGCTCATGGCCGTCGGCTTCATCGCGATCGTCACGCTCCTGAAGACCGAGGGGCCGAAGCCCGCGCCGCTCAAGCTGTCGGCACCGTTCAAGGCGCTGACGATCCCGTCCCTCGGCATCCTGGCTGCAGCCGCGCTGTTCTACAACATCGGTTTCTTCACGCTGCTCGCCTACTCGCCGTTCCCGCTCGGGCTCGATGCGATGGGTCTGGGATTCACCTTCTTCGGCTGGGGAATCGCCCTCGCAGTGACCAGTGTGTTCGTCGCACCGCTGCTGACCGCACGGATGCGTCGCACCACGGTGCTGAAGCTCGTCCTGCCGCTGCTCGCTCTCGACCTCGTTGCCGCCGGACTCGTCGTCCAGTCGACCGTCGGGCTCATTGTCTGCATCGTCGTCGGCGGACTCCTGCTCGGCGTGATGAACACCGTGCTGACCGAGTCGGTCATGGAGGCCACCGACCTGCCGAGCAACGTCGCGTCGTCGGCGTACTCCTCGGTGCGGTTCCTCGGTGGTGCCATCGCCCCGCCCGCCGCAGCCGAGATCGCGAAGCTCATCTCTCCGGCAGCCCCGTACTACGTCGCCGCGGGGTCCATCGTGATCGCGCTGCTCATCGTCGTCATCGGTCGCAAGCACCTCGCCCGTGTCGACGGACCGGTCGAGAGCGATCTCGACGAGGCGATCGCGATCACTGCGGCCGACGCCTCCTGATCACGTCCGGGCAGACCGCGGTCGTGTAGCCGCCAGCGCGGCGCGCTCTCGCTCGAGGTGACGTTCTCCCAGTGACCGGCGCCCCATCGCCGCGCCCCATTGGCGCGAGCGCTGCCCTCCGGAGGGTTGTGAAGTCTCAGGACATCGTGGACACTTCTGTCTCAGGACTTCGTGGACAGTGTGTCTCAGGAGTTCGTGGACACTTCCGCGGTTCGGTGGAGCATGTCGATACCGAAGCGTCCATCTCCGAAGGTTCGTTTGCTCGTGGCATCGTGGCCTGATGATGCGGGCCGGGGTGCGGTCTCGGCGTTCTGCGAGGAGCATGGTGTTTCGCGGTCTTGGTTCTACAAGATCCGCGCCCGGGCTGCGGCAGATGGTGTGTTCGAGGTCGTCGCTCCGACATCCACGAGGCCTCGGTCGAGTCCGGCTCGGACGAGCGACGAGATCGTCGATCTCGCCATCAGTGTTCGGGCGCGATTGCGTGCAGAGGGGTGGGATTTCGGCCCGTTGAGTGTGATCGCGAGGTTGCGGCGGATGGGCTTCCAGGAGTTGCCCTCACGGGCCACCTTGGCGCGGATCTTCGTTCGTGCGGGCGTGGTCGAGGCGGAGCCTCGGAAGCGGCCCCGGAGCGCGTTTCGTCGGTTCGTCTATCCAGCCCCGAACTGTTTGTGGCAAATCGATGCAACCGAGTGGACGCTTACTGACGGTTCGCTCTGCACGATCTTCCAGATCATCGACGATCATTCCCGTCTCGCGCTCGCGTCGTTGGTCGCCCGGGCAGAGACCGGAGAGGCTGCATTGCGTGTCGTGACCCAGGCGATCAACCATCACGGAGCACCACAGAAGTTCCTGTCAGACAATGGTGTCGCGTTCAATCCCACGCGTCGGGGGCATTCCAACCAGCTCATCGATTACCTCGCCTCGCTCGGCGTCGAGACGATCACGGGGAAGCCCTACAAACCCACCACGCAAGGCAAGAACGAACGCTTCCACCGCACACTGCACCGCTTCCTCAACGCCAAACCGCCAGCCGCGACGATCGAGGAACTGCAAACCCTCGTGAACGTCTTCGACGTGTCCTACAACACGCTCCGCGAACACCAATCGCTCACCGACCGGCAAACCCCGAAAGAGGCCTGGGATCGCACCCCGGCTGCCCCGTCACCGACCCCGCAACCCACCGCGATCGAGATCCACGCCGCCCGCAACGCCCTCACAGCCCTACCACCCGGCGAAGCTGAATGTGTTGTCACGTCAGGCGGCAGAACCTACCTCCTCGGTCGCACGTTCCGCCCCGGGACAGCATTCATCGGTCACACCGTCCACGCGATCTGGGACGCTCAGCAGATCACGTTCTACGACCACCACGGCACCATGATCCGCACCCAACCCATGCCATCACGCAACGAAGGCCGCCCCGCCCACGGCCGAACACGAACGACCAAGAACAGCGTTGTGTCCACGAAGTCCTGAGACAGAGAAGTGTCCACGAAGTCCTGAGACAGAAGTGTCCACGAAGTCCTGAGACATCACACACCTCCAGAGGGGTGCGCTCGCGCCAATGACCCGCGCTCGGTCCAGCGCACCACGCCGGCAGCACCGCTCATTCGATGGGGTCGGGGCGGGTCGTCGTCTGACGGATGACGAGACGCGTCGGCCACTGCACCTCGGCGAGCTCGCGTCGCGAGTCGTCGGTCAGGGTTCCGTGGCTGCGAGGGGTGTCCTCGAGCTGTTCGAGCAGGATCTCGACGGCTCTGGCGCCCTGGGCACGCGGCTGCTGCTCGAAGGTCGTGAGGGCGAACATCTCCGCATAGGAATGGCCGTCGATGCCGATCACCGACAGCTCGGCGGGCACCGTGATACCGAGGCGTCTCGCGGCGATGATGATGCCGATCGCGACCTCGTCCGTCGATGCGAAGACCGCGGTCGGCCTGATCCGGGCGTCGCGGAGCAACTGCGCTGCCGCCTCATAGCCCCCGGGGAGCGAGTGCACGGCAGGCAGCACATGCAGCGACGAGGTGAGTCCGGCTTCCTCCATGGCGGCCAGATAGCCGGCGAGCCGTCTGCCGTGGACGGTGTCGGTCTGGAGCTCGGCGTCATGCCCCGTGATATGGGCGATCCGCGTGTGGCCGAGCGTGATGAGGTGCTCGGTCGCCTCGCGTCCGAGTGCCTGGTCGTCGATGTTGATCGCGTGTGCGCCGCGGATGTTGCCACCGATCGCGACGAGCGGCCGCGGACTCGTGACCAATCGGGCGATCTCGTCCTGCGATGCCTCGATGCCGATCGAGATCATGCCGTCGAACCGCTTGTTCGCGAGGTAGGAGTCGAAGATGCGGCTCCGCTCGGAGGAGTCCGGCGGCAGATGGTAGAGCGTCAGGTCGTAGCCACGTGCGCGAAGTGCGCTCTCGGCACCCTCGAGCACTTCGCCGAAGTACCAGCGGTTGAGGAACGACGTGATGACCCCGATGGCGAGCGTCCGTCCCGTCGAGAGGCTCGACGCGATGGGGGAGGCCACGTAGCCGATCGTGGTCGCGACCTGGACCACCCGTTCGCGCGTCTCGGCGGACACGTAACCCCGACCCGTCAGGGCGCGTGACGCGGTCGCTTTGGAGACGCCCGCGAGGGCTGCGACATCGCTGATTGCGCCGCTCATGGTGTCTCCCTCCGTTGGGTAGCACCACCATAGCGAATCTGGAACGGACCTGGAACCAAAACCTGTGAGAGACACGTCACGGCTGGAACACGATTCCGCCGCGCTTGGCGGAAATCTCGTGGGAGCGCTCTCACTGTCTATTTCGTTATGTTCTCAGGCTTGCATCCTTCGCCCGGGTGAAGTACTTTGACGCATGGAAACGGTTCCGCATCATGGTCCGGTTCCGCACCAGAGCATCACGGAACGCCCAACCCTGACGGGCGTCCACCTGCAGCACTCAATGAGGAGGACACAGATGAGTTTCATTCGGACCCGCCGGACGGCCCTGCCGTTGGCCGTCCTTGCCGTCGCGGGCGTCGCGCTCACCGCCTGTTCAGGCGGTTCGGGCAGTGGCGGTGGCGACGACGACAAAACCGTCACCATCTACGGCACGATCGCCGACACCGAGGCGGAGCTGCTCGAGCAGAGCTGGGCCGACTTCGAGAAGGAAAGCGGCATCACGATCAAGTACGAGTCCTCCAAGGAGTTCGAGTCGCAGATCGGTATCCGCGCCCAGGGCGGCAACCCGCCCGACCTCGCGATCTTCCCGCAGCCCGGCCTCCTGGCCGACCTCGCCAAGCGCGACTACCTGAAGCCGGCACCGGACGCCGTCAAGGCGAACATCGAGAAGTACTGGTCCAAGGACTGGGCGGCCTACGGCACCGTCAACGACACCGTCTACGGCGCACCGCTCATGGCGAGCGTCAAGGGCTTCGTCTGGTACCAGCCGAAGAAGTTCGCCGAGTGGGGTGTCGAGGTTCCCAAGACCTGGGACGAACTGCTCGCCGTGACCAAGACCATCCAGGAGAAGACGGGCGCAGCTCCCTGGTGCGCCGGCTTCGGCTCCGGCGACGCGTCCGGCTGGCCCGGCACCGACTGGGTCGAAGACCTCGTCCTGCGCCAGCAGGGCCCTGACGTCTACGACGACTGGGTGGCCAACAAGGTGAAGTTCACCGACCCGAAGATCGCTGAAGCGTTCGACTCGGTCGGCGAGATCCTCAAGAACCCGGAATACGTCAACGCCAGCTTCGGTGACGTGACCTCGATCAACTCGACCGAGTTCGGCGATGCCGCTCCGGCGCTCGCCTCGGGTGCCTGCGCACTGCACCACCAGGCCTCGTTCTTCTCCGGCTTCCTCGAGGACGCCGGCGCGACCGTCGCACCCGATGGTGACGTGTGGGCCTTCGTGACCCCCGGCATCACCGAGGGCGACACCGCGGTCACCGGCGGTGGCGAGATCGTCGGCGCGTTCAGCGACGACGAGAGCACCGTCAAGGTCCAGGAGTACCTGTCGAGCCCCGAGTGGGCGAACAACCGAGTCAAGCTGGGCGGCGTCATCTCCGCCAACAACGGCCTCGACCCGGCGAACGCCTCCACGCCGATCCTCAGCCAGGCGATCGAGATCCTGCAGGACAAGAACACCACGTTCCGCTTCGACGCCTCCGACCTGATGCCCGGTGCCGTCGGCGCCGGAACCTTCTGGAAGGGCGTGGTCAACTGGATCAACGGCGACGAGACCGACCAGGTCCTCAAGGACATCGAAGCCGGTTGGCCGTCCGAAGAGTGATCGTGAACCGCACCGACTGAACCGAGCGCGGGAGCGCCGGGAGTGGACAACCACCCCGGCGCTTCCGCCTCGGTCGTGTCGCCGGTCACCCGTCACCCAGGGTCCACTGTCGTACTCGAAAGGCTAGCTATGTCTGGTTTCCTCAACTGGTTGGGCGCACTCCCGCCGCTCGCCCAGATTCCGATCGTCGTCATCGCCTTCGGGCTCGTGGTGGCACTGCTGCTGTTCTTCGTGGACATCGCTCCACGCAAGGGCACCGTCTACACGGTCATCCGCCTCGCCTTCTGCGTCGTGGTGCCCGTCGTGGTCGTCCTCTTCTTCGGCTCGTTCCTGTGGGCCGCCGCCGTCGCCGCCGTCCTCGGTGGCGTCCTCTTCCTCCTCGACTATCGCTCGAAGAAGGGTGTCGGCTACCTCGTGCAGCTCGTCGGCTTCCTCGCGCCGGCCTTCCTGCTGCTGCTCATCGGCCTCATCCTGCCGACGATCAACACGACGATCGCCGCGTTCATGTCCGCGTCGGGCAAGAACTTCGTCGGTCTGAACAACTTCGTGTGGCTGTTCACCCAGCCGAGCGCCATCCGCACCATCGTCAACACCATCATCTGGGTGCTCCTCGTGCCGACACTGTCGACGGCATTCGGACTCGCCTACGCGGTGTTCATCGACAAGTCCCGTGGCGAGAAGTACTTCAAGATCCTCGTGTTCATGCCGATGGCGATCTCCTTCGTCGGTGCGTCCATCATCTGGCGCTTCATCTACGCCTACCGTGAGGCGGGCGCCACGCAGATCGGTCTGCTCAACCAGATCGTCGTGTGGTTCGGCGGCACCCCGGTGCAGTGGTTGCAGAACGAGCCGTGGAACACCCTGTTCCTGATCGTGGTGCTCATCTGGGTCCAGACCGGTTTCGCGATGGTCGTATTGTCCGCGGCCATCAAGGGTGTGCCCACCGAGCAGATCGAAGCCGCCGAGCTCGACGGCACCAACGGGTGGCAGCGGTTCACGAACGTCATCGTCCCCGGGATCCGTTCCTCGCTCGTCGTCGTCGTGACCACCATCTCGATCGCCTCGCTTAAGGTCTTCGACATCGTCCGCACCATGACCGCCGGCAACAACGGCACCTCGGTCATCGCGAACGAGATGTACACCCAGTTCAAGAACTTCGAGAACGGCCGGAGCGCGGCGTTCGCCGTGATCCTGTTCATCCTCGTGCTGCCGATCGTCATCTACAACGCCCGGCAGATCAAGAAGCAGAGGGAGATACGATGAGTGCCGTGACCCCGATCGAGCTACCGCTCGACGATGCGACCAAGCAGCAACTGGAGAAGGGCGAACGCGGCATCGAAGCCGCAAGCAAGCGCACGAAGAAGCGGCTCACCAGCCGCGGGGCGACGATCGCCGCGGTGATCATCGCGGTGCTGTGGACAGTGCCGACCTTCGGGCTGTTCGTCTCGTCGTTCCGACCCGAGCAGCAGGTGAAGACCACCGGTTGGTGGACGCTCTTCTCCGACTTCCAGGTCACCATCGACAACTACGTGCAGGTGCTGCAGGCGGGTAACTCGACGCTGAACCTCGCGGGTTCGTGGATCAACTCGATCGCGATCGCCATCCCGGCGACCCTGATCCCGTTGGTGGTCGCGAGCCTCGCCGCGTACGCCTTCGCGTGGATCGACTTCCGTGGCAAGAACTTCCTGTTCATCATGGTGTTCGCGCTGCAGGTCGTGCCGATCCAGATGGCGCTCGTGCCGTTGCTGTCGACGTTCTCCCGTGGGCTGAACGTCTTCGGACTCCAGGTCGGCGAGGGCCTGGACGCGAGCGGGACGTTCGCGCAGGTGTGGATCGCCCACACGATGTTCGCGTTGCCGCTCGCGATCTTCCTGCTGCACAACTTCGTCGCGGAGATCCCTGCGGAGGTCATCGAGGCCGCCCGCGTCGACGGTGCCGGTCACGGGCAGATCTTCTTCCGGATCGTGCTTCCGCTGACGATGCCGGCTATCGCGTCGTTCGCGATCTTCCAGTTCCTGTGGGTGTGGAACGACCTGCTGGTCGCCCTCATCTTCGCGGACGGTGAGGTCGCGCCGATCACGAAGCTGCTGGCCGAGATCACGGGTACCCGCGGCAACGAGTGGCACCTGCTGACCGCCGGTGCGTTCGTCTCGATCCTCGTGCCGCTCGTGGTGTTCTTCGCCCTGCAGCGCTACTTCGTCCGCGGCCTGCTGGCCGGTTCGACGAAGGGCTGACGCGCGGCCGGTCGATCGACAGCGTCGTCGGTGCAGGACTGCCCGGGAGCACATGCTCCCGGGCAGTCCTGCGTCCGGGCCTGCGCAACCCCCCGGTTCTGTGTTGATCTTTCTCAGGATGGCCTCGGTGTGTCGGGCCACTGGCTCCTGAGAACGGATCGACACGCCGCCGGTGTCCTGAGACAGGTCAATGGGTGGAGGGAATGGGTGGAAGCGCAGGAGGGCGGGGAAGGAGCAGGTCGGCTCGGGTGGTTAGCGAACGGTCGGAGGACCGAGTTCCAGCGCGGCACGGACAGCGCCGAGGACTGCGTACCAGTCGTTCATTACCATCCGATAGGTGAATCGCAGCACCCGGTACCCACGGATCGCCAGCATGGCGTCACGCCATCGATCCTGTTCATGCGCGTCCGCAGTGTCATGGAACTCCCGTCCGTCCCACTCGACGACCAGCCAATCGTCGATGATCTCGTCGACTCTGCCGACGCCCGGGACCTCGACCTGATGCACGCCGCTGATACCGGCCTGCTCCAATCTGATCCGGCCGATGCTCTCGAGGAAGCTCTCACACCCTGGTTCCAATCGGGGCAGCGCGCGTGTCCGTTCGACCGGCAAGGACGCCAGCCAATCGGTGAGGCTTGCGCTCATCGTCGGCTCCCGACGCATGAATGAATCGAGCACCGCACCTACGACCTCGGGAGGCTGGCACCCGACGACATGCGCGACGACCACCTGCCGGCTCGCGATGAGGAGCGGCGTGAGGTCGCCGCGTCCGGGAATGACGACCACATCATCCCAATGCAGGATGGTGTCGTCTCGGTCCTGCGCTGGCGGGTGGTCGCGCCGGTCGTCGCGAGCACGGAGCCGGCCGGCGTTCGGCGGCACGGCGACATGCAGCCGGGACGACGTCGGGGTCGCCCATCCGAACCAGGCCGCCGCCGACACACAGCTCAGCCGGCCACCGACGCGCACCGCTTCGACGATGGGTGGTGGTGCGGTCGGTTCGGCATACCAGGCGCGCTTCACGCGGATGAGCGTGCCGACTTCGACGGCGTGTCGAAGCGCATGCTTGGAGTAGCCCCGCATCCGCAACTGGTGGACCGTCGCGATGCCGTGTGCGGGGCGGAGCGCGAGCGTGTGACCGGTCATCCTCCGATCCTCGGCGCATTCGGTCGGAGGCGCGGAGCCGGACGCCGACCTGTGGACACCTCCACCGCGCCTCGTCGCTGTGGAGGACCCATCTCAATTCGACCTCTTGCAGGATGCTCCCGGCGTGTCGAGTCGCTGGCTCCTGCAATGGGACGGACGCGCCGACCCCGTCCTGAGAAAGGTCAATGGGTTGGACGACGGGGGCGGAGGACGGGGAGGACGGTGGGCGGGGATAGGGTGGCGGAATGAGCATGCATCCAGGTCCGCGGGGCGGGGCAACCGGCGGCGGGGGCGGACCCCGAGGTGGCGGACGGGTCAGCGGCGGCGACGCCGACGCGCAGAAGGCACTCAACGCTGAAGCCCCCAAGATCCCCGATCTCGGCAAACGCATCGTCGCGCTGTTCGTCCCGTTCAAAGCGAAGATCATCCTCACGATGGTGCTCGTCGTCGCCGGTGCGGCCCTCGCCGTCATCCCGCCGCTGCTCGTGAAGCAGGCGTTCGACGTCGGGCTGTTCCCGACCGACGGCGGAGCCCCGAACCTCCTCGCACTCGCCGAGATCGTCGGCGCCATGGTCGCACTGTTCGTCATCGCTGCATTGCTCGGCGTGTGGCAGACCTACCTCACGGCGACCGTCGGCAACAGCGTCATGGGTGCACTGCGCATCAAGCTGTTCTCGCAGCTGCAGGCGATGGAACTGAGCTTCTTCACGAAGACGAAGACGGGCATCATCCAGTCGCGGCTGCAGAACGACGTCGGCGGTGTCGCCAACGTGCTGACCAACACGGTGTCGAGCGTGCTCGGCAACACCGTCACCGTCATCTCCGCACTCGTCGCGATGCTCATCCTCAACTGGCAGCTGACGATCGTCGCGCTCATCCTCATGCCGATCCTCGTGATCGCCCAGCGCCGCGTCGGTCAGGTCCGCGCACGCATCGCGACGAAGACGCAGGAGTCGTTGTCGGAGATGACCGCGATCACGCAGGAGGCGCTGAGCGTCTCCGGTGTCCTGCTCGCCAAGAGCTTCAACCGACAGGAGACCGAGGTCGAGCGCTACAGCGCCGAGAACCGGACCCAGATCCGCCTGCAGGTCAGCCAGGCGATGAGCGGTCAGTGGTTCTTCGCGATGGTGAACATCTTCCTGTCCTCGATCCCAGCGATCGTCTACCTCGTCGCCGGGTACCTGATCACCGGCGGTGCGGTCGACGTGACGGCCGGGTCGATCGTCGCGTTCACGACCATTCAGGCCCGACTCCTCTTCCCACTCATGGGCGTCATGCGTGTCGCACTCGACCTGCAGACCTCCGGCGCACTGTTCGCCCGCATCTTCGAGTACCTCGACCTGAAGCCCGCCATCGCCGACCGGCCGGGCGCCATGCCGCTGCCGCCCGCCACACCCGAGATCCGCTTCGACGACGTCACGTTCCGCTACGCCGATGCCCCGGCCGACTCGACGCCGACCCTGGACGGTGTCTCCTTCACCATCGAACCGGGCCAGTTCGCGGCGTTCGTCGGCCCGTCAGGGGCCGGCAAGACGACGATCTCGTACCTCATCCCGCGATTCCAAGAGGTGTCGGGCGGCCGGGTCACGGTTGCAGGAGCCGACGTCCGGGACGTCACGCAGGCCTCGCTCGTCTCCCGCATCGGCATCGTCAGTCAGGAGACCTACCTGTTCCACGCGACGATCGCGGAGAACCTCCGGTACGCGAAGCCCGACGCGACGCTCGAGGAACTGGAGGCGGCCTGCCGCGCAGCCAACATCCACGACTCCGTGATGCGGTTCGAAGACGGGTACGACACGATCGTCGGCGAGCGGGGCTACCGATTGTCGGGTGGCGAGAAGCAGCGCATCGCCATCGCCCGGGTTCTCCTGAAGGACCCCGAGGTGCTGATCCTCGACGAAGCGACGAGCGCGCTCGACACCATCTCGGAACGGGTCGTGCAGGTGGCGCTCGACGACGCGACCCGCGGCCGGACGACCGTCTCCATCGCCCACCGACTCTCGACGGTCGTCCACGCGGACGTCATCTTCGTCCTCGACGGCGGACGGATCGTCGAACGCGGCACCCACCAGGAGCTGCTCGCGGGCGGTGGTGTGTACGCGACGCTCTACGCGCAGCAGGCCGTCACCGTCTGATCCGACGAGCGTGCCGAGCCCGAGGCAAGGTTTCGGTCTCATGAATTCGCATTGTCCAACCATTGTGGGCTTGTGAACGGTGTGGCTAGAGTGACAGCCATCGTGCCCCTCCGACGGGGGTGACGGTTGTTGCTGCACCGAATAGGGGATTCGCCGATGACTGCAGAACCGACCGCTCCGCCCATCCCGTCTGCACCGTCGTCCACTGTCCCGTCGCGAGGACTCGGCCGCGGACGAATCGGTCGCCCCGGCTTCAGCATCCAGTCGAAGCTGTTGGTCATGCTGCTGCTCGTCAGCGTCGGTGCGTCCGTCGTAACCGGGATCGTCGGTTATCTCTCCGGGAGCGAATCGTTGCGCCAGGCGTCGTTCGAGCGGCTCACCGAGCTCCGCGAGTCCCGGGCGCGGGAGATCACGAACTATTACCAGCAGACCGCGGACTCACTCGTGGTCTACACCCGTGGCACCACCGTCGTCGACGCGATGAACGGCTTCCACAACGCCTTCCACGAGCTCGAGGAACAGCCGGTCGATCCCGCACGCGCGGCAACGGTCGAGTCGTTCTACACGGACACCTTCGCTCCCGCCCTCGCGGAGCGCACCGGCGACGCGATCGAACCCGCAGCCTTCATCCCGAAGACCCCGGCGCAGACGTACCTGCAGTCGGTGTACACCCCTCAAGACTTCGACTACGACGCGGCGATCCAGGTCGACGATGCCGGTGACGGCAGCACCTGGTCGGCCGTGCACGCGACCTACAACGACTACTTCCGTGAGATCATCAACCGCTTCGGCTACGAGGACGCACTGCTGATCGATGACGAGGGCGACGTGGTCTACAGCGCCTACAAGGGACCCGACCTCGGCACCAACGTCCTGACGGGTCCATACAAGGGCGGTGTGCTGGAAGACGGGTTCAACGCGGCGCTCCGCTCGAATGCCGTGGACTACACCGGCATCACCGACTTCGAGCGGTACCAGCCGTCGCTGAACGTGCCGACGCAGTGGATCTTCTCACCAGTCGGTCAGGGTGGCCGCGTGGACGGCGTGATGGCGCTGCAGGTGCCGATCGAACAGATCAACACGATCATGACGAGCGACGGCGACTGGAAGACGGATGGCCTCGGTGACACCGGCGAGACGTACCTCGCAGGCCCCGACGAGCTGATGCGCTCGACCTCGAGGCTGCTGATCGAGGACCCCGAGGCGTACCTGAAGCAGTCGGTCGCCGCTGGCACCCCGCCGCAGGACGCGCAGCGGGCCGTCGACGTCGCCGGCACGATCGAGATCCAGCCGACGCGCACGACCTCCGTGGAACGAGCGTTGGCCGGCGAGACGGGCACCTTGATCGGGCCGGGCTATCTGGGTGGGGAGAACCTCACCGCGTACATGCCGCTCGAGATCGACGGGCTCCAATGGGTGCTCGTCGCCCGGATCGACTCGGCCGAGGCGTTCGCCCCCGTCACCGACTTCACACGTAACCTGATCATCTCGGTGCTGGCGATCATCGTGGTCGTCTCACTGCTGTCGCTCGTGCTCGCGCAGGTGTTCGCGCGGCCGGTGCGGGCACTGGTGGGCGCCGTGCGGAGAGTCGCGGCCGGTGACTACTCGACCGAGGTGCCGAACACGAGGCGCGATGAGTTCGGCGATCTGGGTATGGCGTTCAACGACATGAGCCGGAGCCTCCGGCTGAAGCAGGAGCTGATCGACGAGCAGCGGGCGGAGAACGAGAAGCTGCTCCTGACCCTGATGCCGGCCTCGGTCGCCAAGCGGTACAAGGAGGGTGAGGAGACCATCTCCGAGGTCCACCAGGACGTGTCGGTCATCTTCGCGGACCTGGTCGGCTTCGACGACCTCACCAGAGGACTCGACTCCGAGCACGAGCTGTCCCTCCTGAACGGGCTCGTGCGGTCCTTCGACGAAGCCGCCGAGCGGCTCGGCATCGAACAGGTCAGGACGCTTCGGGAGGGCTACCTCGCGAGCTGCGGGTTGATCGTGCCGCGGGTCGACAACGTCCGCCGGACACTCGACTTCGCGCTCGAGATGCGCGCGATCGTCGACCGCTTCAATGCGCAGCACAAGGCGAGCCTGACCCTGCGGGTGGGAGTCGACGCCGGTATCGTGACGAGTGGTCTCGTCGGCCGGACGAGCATGGCGTACGACATGTGGGGCGACGCGGTGAGCCTCGCCAACCGGGTGCAGACGGTGTCGGGCCAGCCAGGCATCTTCGTCAGTCAGCGGGTCCGGGACCGCATGCAAGACACGGTGACCTTCGAATCCGCAGGCACCATCGAGACCCGCGACGGCGAGCAGACCGTGTGGCGGGTCACCTCGGGGACGAACGCATGACCGAGGTGTGGCAGGAACCGTGGTTCCCGTGGGCGCTCGGGCTCGCGATCGGCATCCCGGTCCTACTCATCGTGCTCACCGAACTGCTCGGCGCCCTCGTCAGGCGCCGGAGCGCCGCCGCCAAGCCGGTCAGGCTGCTGCGCAACTACGTCGTCCCCGTCGGTGCGATCTTCGGACTCATCGTGCTCGCGACCGCCCGCTCCGACGACTCGACGTGGGTGCGCATCATCGGGACGCTGCTCGGCTTCCTCGTCATCCTGCTGATCCTGTCGGCGTTCAACGTCGCCCTGTTCAGCAACGCCGAGGAGGGCACCTGGCGCAGTCGGATCCCGTCGATCTTCGTCGATCTCGCACGTCTCGCGCTCATCCTCGTCGGTCTCGCGATCCTGTTCTCCTGGGTGTGGGGCGCCGACATCGGCGGGCTCATCACCGCCCTCGGCGTCACGTCCATCGTCATCGGCCTCGCGCTGCAGAACGCGGTCGGCGGCGTGATCTCCGGGCTGCTCCTGCTCTTCGAGCAGCCGTTCAAACTCGGCGACTGGCTCGACACCGGGAGTGCGCGGGGCCGGGTCGTCGAGGTGAACTGGCGAGCCGTGCACCTCGACACCGGCAACGGCATTCAGATCGTGCCGAACGCCGCGCTCGCGACGTCGTCGTTCCGCAACCTCAGTCAGCCGGTCGGTGCCTACACGGCCGACGTGGAGGTGAAGTTCTCCACCGATGATCCGCCCGACGACGTCCTCCGACTGCTCCGCGACGTCGCGGAGAGCATGCCGACGCTCGAACAGGGAGAGCGGCCGTCGGCCTCGTACCTCGGAGCTGCGGCCTATTCGGTGACGCTTCCCGTGTCCGGTCCGTCCAGTTCCGACGCGGCCGTCGCGCTCTTCCGGTCCTGGCTCTGGTACGCAGCCCGGCGACGCGGACTCGCGCTCGACGGCGACGACTCCGATCCGATCTCCACCCCGGAGCGACTCCGCGAGGCGATCATCTCCATCGCGCCGACGTTGCACGCGAAGGAGGCCGACTACGACACGCTCGCCGCCTCGTGCACGCTCGAGCGGTACGGCCCGGGGGAGACGGTGCAGCAGGCCGGCGTCATCCCCGACGAGATGAGGTTCCTCATTCGGGGCGGTGTCCATCTCGCGGTCCCGACGAAGGACGGACTCATCACCTTCCAACGTCTCGATGCGGGAGACTTCATCGGCCAGACCGCGCTCACACGGGAGGTCGCCATGGCTGCTGCGATCGCGGACGGCACGACCCTCGTCATGCGGATGCCGCTCGCGACGATCGATCAGCTCGTCCGCACCCGGCCACGCCTCGCCCAGGAGATCGGTGCGTCGATCGACAACAAGCACAAGCAGGCGCAGGCCGCCCTCGCGGAGGCCGGCATCGTGCGCGGTACGATCAGCCGATAGCCCGGACGCCGACGGGCGACGTGAGTGAGAGCGAGACGCATGCCGATCCCCGACGGTGAGCCGCTGACGCCTCGAGTCCCCCTGCGGCAGACGACGGCCGATCGGATCCGGGCCGCGATCTACGACGGCACGCTCCAGTCCGGTGAGCTGTTGATCGACCAGGAGTTGCAGGACTGGCTCGGTGTCTCCCGCGCGCCGGTCCGCGAGGCGCTGCACGAACTCGAGCGCGTCGGCCTCGTCGAGATGGTCCCACAGCGCTACACGCGGGTCGCGCAGCCGCGACCGGAGGACCGCACCGCGGTGCTGCAGACCGTCGGAGCCCTGGTGGGCGGCGTGGTCAGGGTCACGGTGCCGACGCTCAGTCCTGGACAGCGCGCCGAGCTCATCGCCTTCGTCGAGCACACGATGGCCACGGTCGAGGCCGAGGATGCCGATGGCCACGGGCGGAGCGTCTGGGGACTCGTCGACCGTCTCCTGAAGCACTGCCAGAACCCGATCCTCGTGAGCGCGACGAAGGACGTCATCGGCGCACTCGTGTACCGGCTGTCTGTCACGCGGAACGTGGAGACGACCGCCTGGGAGGATCTGCGCGTCGGGTACCCGCATCTGCGCGAGGCGATCGCCTCGGGTGACGCGGTGGGAGCAGAGCTCGCTGTCGAGCACATCTTCCGCCTGCAGACGCCGCTGGAATAGCCTCGATCGACCGGACACACGGCGAAACGCTGCTCGAAGCTCTGTTCACACCGCATTCCCCGGGAATAGTCTGGCCGGGACGCGGTCGTCACCAGACGACCGCGTCCCTGTTTCCCGCCTGAACGAGATGAGTCCAGATGTCTTCACCCGAAGTCCCACCCTCCGTCGAACCGACGACTGCGGCGCAGCTCCTCGCCGAAGTCGCCGGAACCTTCCTGTTGGTCTTCGGGCTCGTCGGCACTGCGACGTTCTCCGCGTTCTTCGGGGCCGAGACGTCCAACCCGCTCGGTGTCGGTTTCCTCGGTGTCGCGATCGCGCTCGGCCTCACGGTCACGATCGGCGCCTACGCCTTCGGCCCCATCTCCGGTGGACACTTCAACCCTGCTGTGACGCTCGGACTCGCGGCTGCCGGTCGATTCCCGTGGCGCGCGACCTGGACGTTCATCGTCGCCCAGCTGGTCGGTGCATTCCTCGGGGCGCTCGCGGTCTTCGGCCTGGCCGCTGGTGGGCCGGACGGCTTCCTCGACGCGGCCGTCGCCGGTGGATTCGTCTCCAACGGTTTCGGTGAGCTCTCGCCAGGCGGGTTCGGTCTCGTCTCGGCGATCGTGGTCGAGGTCATCATCACCGCCGTCTTCCTGTTCGTCATCCTCGGGGTCACCCACACACGCGCCGCTGCGGGCTTCGCACCCATCGCCATCGGTGGCACGCTGACGCTCCTGCTGCTCATCGCGATCCCGATCGACAACGCCTCGATCAACCCGGCGCGCTCCATCGCGACCGCGATCTTCGGCGGGGGCGACTGGCTTGCGCAGGTGTGGGTCTTCATCGTTTTCCCGATCATCGGCGCCCTCATCGCCGGCTTCAGCTACAAGCTGCTGTTCGACGGTACGAGGCCTGCCGCGGCGAGGCCGGTCGCGAACCGCTGACCCGTCGCTGCTCGACACCCCGTCTGCTCAGGCAGGCGGGGTGTTCTGCGTTCCCAGCAGGCTGCGCACCCCGCGAACGCGGGCAACCCGCATTGGGGGACGCGATTTCTTCGCCGACCGAGCAAGCTGGGAGTTCGAACGCCACATCCTTGGAGGGGCGATGACGATGACCGAACCCGACGCCCCCGCGAACGCAGGGGACGCGCGGCCGTACCCGGACCGTGCCGGATCCGACGCGCCCCTCCCGCAGGAGGTGGCATGGGAACTCCTGCGCGAAGCACTCGTGCAGGACTTCATCGATGATCTGCCGAAGCCGGTGCGTACTGCTGAGCTCGCTGCCAGGCTGCATGTGAGCCGAGCCTCCCTCATGACGAACATCCGACGGGGGAACGTCACGGCGACGCGTCAGGCGGGGCGGTGGGAGATCGACACGGTCGCCAGCCGAACCTACCTGCGCTCGGCGATCCTGAGCCTCGGCGACCGTCGGAGGAGCCTGAGCGGTGTCGACGAGGACCGTTCCGCGAACGTGCAGCTCACCCTCAGCGGCCGGGCGTCGGAAGTCCTCTCCGACCTCATGAACGACACCCATCTGTCGGCGCCGGAACTCGTCGCGATCGCACTCGACCGTTTCCGGACCGCGACCGGCGAATCACCGGCCGACGAAGCCTGATCCGGGCAGTGCCTCCGACGTCCGGGCCTTGCGTCAGCCGTCCGACCCGCTGAGGGCGCACGAGGAACGGCCGATCGAGCGCTGAACGCTGGACCGACCGTTCCCTCGTCGGTGGGTCAGGACTACTCGGTGCCGACGGCCTTGTCGGCGGCGTCGCGTGCGCCGTCGATCTGCTCGTCGAACTTGCCCCCGGTGACCTTCTTGGCGGCGTCGGCGACACCGCCGAGCAGCTTGTCGCTGATGTCCTCGGCCTGCTCGCTCTTGAGCGCGTCCTTGACCTTGTTGTCGTTCAGGAAATCCTGAGCCTTCTTGGTGATGTCTTCGAGTGCCATATCCTGCTCCTCTTCATCAGCCCCATTTGGGCATATGGCTCATTCTTGAGCCTCGGCGACCGTTCTCGCTAGACCCAGTTGGGCGAATGTCCGATTGCACCCTGGCGCGATCGGCACCGATCAGTCGGCGAGGGCGACCGGGCCACCGCGGTCGTCGAGCATGCCCGTCATGAGGTCGATCTCGGCCTCCTGGCTGGCGATGACGGCCTTCGCGAAGGACAGCGCTGCGGCGTTCGTGGTGCGCGGTTCCAACGCTTCGGCCATCTCGATGGCACCCTGATGGTGCGCGATCATGAGGGTGAGGAAGACGCGTTCCGCCTCGGGGCCGTCCGCCGCCGTGAGCCAGGCGATCTGGCCGGGCGTCGCCAGGCCCGGCATCGGATCGCCGGGGGTGTGCGAGCCGGTGGACGCGGGGTCGCCTCCGCCGTGTGCGTGCCCGGTGGCGCCGGCGAGTGTCGGCAGGGTCATCCAGGTCATGTCGGGCTGGCGGGAGTTCTGCGGCAGGCCCCATTGGACGAGCCAGTCGTAGAGTTGGCCGGACTGCTGGGCCTGAGTTGTCGCGATGTCGTATGCGAGGGTGCGTACGTCGACGCTGTCGGTGCGATCACGGATGAGCATCGCGAGTTCGACACCCTGGTTGTGGTGCACCTGCATGTCGCGTGAGAAGCCGGCTTCGGCGCTCTCGGTCGTCGGGGTCGGATGGTCGAGCGTGCTCAATCGGCCGACGGAGAAGCCGATGACCGCAGCGACGACGATCGCCACGACGGCCATGGCCGCGATGACGACCCTGGTGCGGCTGGAGCCGTCCGAGGAACGCTCGGCGTCGAAGGCCGCCAACTCCTCGTCGGTGACGTCGTCGTCGACGGGATCGACGCCGGCATCACCGATCGAGGAGTTGGCGGTCATCGATCAGACCTTGCCTGGTCCGTCGATCGCGCCGGTGCAGGCTGCTCCGGGCTCCGGGACGTTGTTGCTCTTCCAGAACTCCTCGAAGAAGTCCGCGATGCGCGCATCGCTCGCATTGTTGACCTGGAGCTGCGAGTTCCACCCGCTCAGGACGATCGGCGACGGCAGATCGGACTGAGGGGAGAGGACGACGTACGTCTTCGGCAGCAGCTCCTTGAGCTTCGTCAGTTCGGCGTCGGAGATGGACGGGTCGTAGGTGACCCAGATCGCGCCGTGCTCGAGCGAGTGCACGGCGTTCTCGTCGACCTGCTCCTCGGTGTAGATGCCGCAGTTCAACCAGTACTGGTTGTGCGGTCCACCGGCGGGCGGGTTCTGCGGGTAGTCGACGGTGCCCTCGACGTGCTCGGAGGTGTTCTCGAACAGCGCCACACCGGCGATGTCGGTGCCGGTGCCGGTGCCACCGCCTGAGTAGGTGGCGTTCTTCGGGAGCGTGAGGACGACGCTCGTCACGAGGACGGCGATGACCGCGACGCCGCCGACGACAGCTGCCCAGACGCCGATCCGCTTGTTGCGGTTCTTCCGCTTCTGCGCCTGCTTGAACGCGGCGACCTTGGCCTGGCGCTGCGCTTCGCGCTCCTGCTTGACGCTCTGCTGCTTCACTGCCGGCGGGACGGGGGTGCCCTTCGGGCGGTCTGATGCGGGGGTCACGTTGGGCCTCTCGAAAAGTTGTATGCGTAACTATCGAAGCAGAGAGGAATCGGGGCGCTTTCCAGGCGTCTGCGATGTGCAGAGGATTCTCAGCCTCATCCAAGCAGGAACCGGGTAAAAGCAAGTGTTAGGGCCATCTAACAAATGCGCATAGCTTGCGCTAACGTTGCGGACGTGACCACTGAGACCGCCGCTCCACCTATCGCGCCCCGTCGTGGCCCCCGCCTCCTCTTCCTGCTGGGACCCGCCTTCGTCGCCGCCATCGCCTACGTGGACCCAGGGAATGTCGCCGCGAACCTCACGGCCGGTGCGCAGTACGGCTACCTCCTCGTCTGGGTGCTCGTCGCAGCGAATGCGATGGCCGTGCTCGTGCAGTACCTCTCCGCGAAGCTCGGCCTCGTCACCGGGCAGAGCCTGCCGGAACTGCTCGGCACGAGGCTCCGCAACGGCCCGCGCCGCCTCTACTGGGCCCAGGCGGAACTCGTCGCAGCCGCAACCGACCTCGCCGAGGTGATCGGCGGCGCCGTCGCGCTGTACCTGCTCTTCGGGATACCGCTCGTGCTCGGCGGCGTCATCGTCGGCGTCTTCTCGATCGTGCTGCTCGCCGTCCAGAACTGGTACGGCCAGCGACACTTCGAGTTCGCGATCCTGGCGTTGCTCGCCATCATCGCGGTCGGCTTCCTCGCCGGACTGTTCGTGAGTCCGGTCGACTGGAGCGCTGCTGCCGGTGGGCTCGTCCCGCGATTCGAAGGGACCGCGACGGTGCTGCTCGCCGCGAGCATGCTCGGTGCGACGGTGATGCCGCACGCGATCTACCTGCACTCGTCACTCAGCCGCGATCGGCACGGCGTGCAGACCTCGGACGGTGCGATCCGGCGCCTCATCGTCGCGACGCGCTGGGATGTCGCCGCGGCGCTCGTGCTCGCAGGGGCGGTCAACATCGCGATGCTGCTGCTCGCCGCGGCCTCACTCAGCGGCGTCGACGGCACCGACTCCATCGAGGGCGCTCATGCGGCGATCACCGTGGCGCTCGGGCCGGTCATCGGCGTGATCTTCGCGATCGGGCTGCTCGCGTCGGGACTCGCGTCGACCTCGGTCGGGGCATACGCCGGAGCATCGATCATGGGCGGGTTGCTGAAGGTGCGCATCCCGCTGCTCGTGCGCCGTGTCGTCACGCTCATCCCCGCCCTGGTGATCCTCGGGGCCGGGATCGATCCGACGACCGCGCTCGTGCTCAGCCAGGTCTTCCTGAGCCTCGGGATCCCATTCGCGCTCATCCCGCTCGTGAAGTACACGGGAGACCGTCGCATCATGGGCGTCCATGTCGACGCGACCGTGACCCGGGTGTTCGCGTGGGTCGTCGTCGCGCTGATCGTCGCCTTGAACGTCGCACTCATCGTGCTGACGCTCGCCGGTTGAGAGCCCTCACTCCGCACAACCGTCCGATCTGCTCGATCGCACCGACCCGACCGACGAGAGCGAATGCCACAGACTCAGGCCGTGACGGTGACCCAGACGGCGTCGGCAGCGATGCGTCCCAGCGTGAGGCGCAAACCGGTGTCGGTGAGGAGCAGTTCGAGCTCTCCGGCGAAGGCGCGGTGGGCGTCGACCATGAGCCGGGTGTCGAGCACGATGCCGAGGGAACCCATGTGGCGGAGTGTCTCGGGGTCCGCATCCGAGATGCGGCAGACCGTGAGTGCGGTGTCGGCGGGCGCAAGACTCAGCTGCATCGCGTCCGGCCGGTGCGGTGTGCCGTCGGCCGAGGGGATCGGGTCACCGTGCGGGTCGCGGATCGGGTGCCCGAGCGCCGCGTCGATGCGCTCGATCATCGTGTCGCTCGCAGCGTGCTCGAGGATCTCCGCCTCGTCGTGCACCTCGTCCCAGCCGTATCCGAGCATCTCGACGAGGAACGTCTCGATGAGGCGGTGCCTGCGGACCATCGCGACGGCGTGCGCGCGGCCGGCCTCGGTCAGCTCGATGCTGCCATAGGGCTCGTGCACGACGAGATCCTGCGCGGCGAGCCGTTTGACCGCATCGGAGGCGGTGGCCGGTCGGACGCCCATCCGTTCCGCGAGCTGCTTGACGGTGGCTGACTCGTCGGCCCATTCGGACGTCGTCCAGATGGTCTTCAGATAGTCCTGGGAGACGGGGGAGAGGCCGGAGACGGACATCCCATCAGTCTACGGAGCGCACCACTCCTCCATCACGCGGTCATCCGCCTGTCACCGCCCGTTCAGGTCCCCCTGGCAGAATGGGCGGCAGCACCCCCGAACGGGGCACCCGGCTGCTACTGTCGAGGTTCCGATCAGGCGGATCATCCGGTCCTCCCTCCGACGCGAAGGTGACGCGATGCCTCAGGCGCTCAGCACGTCGACCGCACGACTGGAATCCAGTGCGCGCGCGACGCTCGAGCTCGTCGCTGCCGCCATGGCCGGCGAAGGACACCTCGATGCCGCTGAGCGGTCCACCGGGTCGCGCCACCGCGCTGCGGAAGTCCGGCTGCGGCGCCTGCCCGCGATCATCGTCGTGCTCCTGCTCTCGGCCGTCGTGCTCGTCGGGATCGGCGTCGCGTTCGTCTTCGCGGTCGTCACCCGCCTGCTCGCGACCGCGGTCTCAGCGCTGAGCTCCAGGCAGCACCTCGTCGCGCTCCGCTGAGCGCCTCCGCCGCGTCTGCCTCATCGGGCTGCGGTCCGCAATCGCGCCAGGTAGGGTGGACGTCATGCGTCTCCGCCTGTCGTGTTCCTGCTGTCCCCGCTGAACCGCCCCTCGGGCACCCCTCAGCCGGTCCAGCCATTCGGTGACGCACGCGAGAGTCGTGCGGTGACGCACCACAGGAACAGATTGCAGACATGAACTACGCAGACTCCATCCTCGATCTCATCGGGAACACGCCCCTCGTCAAGCTCAACAAGGTGACCGAGGGCATCGCGGCCACGGTGCTCGTCAAAGTCGAGTACTTGAACCCGGGCGGATCGTCGAAGGACCGCATCGCGACGCGCATCATCGACGCCGCAGAGGCATCAGGGCAGCTCGGGCCCGGCGGCACGATCGTCGAACCGACCTCCGGGAACACCGGTGTGGGCCTTGCGCTCGTCGCCCAGCAGCGCGGCTACCGCTGCGTCTTCGTCCTGCCAGACAAGGTGGGCGAGGACAAGCGCAACGTGCTGACCGCCTACGGTGCCGAGATCGTCGTCACCCCGACGTCCGTCGCGCCCGAGGACCCCGACTCCTACTACAGCGTCTCCGACCGTCTCGCCGCGGAGATCCCCGGAGCATTCAAGCCGAACCAGTACGCGAACCCGAACGGGCCGCGCAGTCACTACGAGACCACGGGTCCCGAGATCTGGCGCGACACGGAGGGCGAGATCACGCACTTCGTCGCGGGCGTCGGCACCGGTGGCACCATCACCGGCACTGGCCGATTCCTCAAGGAGGCGTCCGGCGGCGGGGTGCGCATCATCGGCGCAGACCCCGAGGGTTCGGTCTACTCGGGCGGCACCGGTCGTCCCTACCTCGTGGAGGGCGTCGGCGAGGACTTCTGGCCGACCGCCTACGATCCCTCGATCCCGGACGAGATCATCGCCGTGAGCGATGCGGAGTCGTTCGCGATGACGCGGCGTCTCGCCCGGGAAGAGGGTCTCCTCGTCGGTGGTTCGAGCGGCATGGCCGTGGAGGCTGCGCTCGTCGCCGCCCGCGAGCTGCCGGCATCCGCAGTCGTCGTCGTGCTCCTGCCGGACGGCGGGCGCGGTTACCTCGGCAAGATCTTCAACGACTCGTGGCTGCAGTCCTATGGCTTCAGCGAGGTCGCGGACGACCGCACCGTCGGCGACATCCTCCGCGGCAAGCGCGGAGCGATGCCCGACCTCGTGCACGTGCACCCGAGCGACACCGTCCGCGAGGTCGTCGACGTCATGACCGAGTACGGTGTCTCGCAGCTGCCCGTCCTCAGCGCAGAGCCCCCGGTCGTCATGGGCGAGGTGGTCGGCGCGATCGACGAGGCGAGCCTCATGGACGCCGTGTTCAGTGGCGCTGCGAAGATGAACGACGCTGCGAGCGGGTTCATCGGCGATCCACTGCCCCTCATCGGCCTCGGTGAGTCGATCCCCGCGGCTCGTGCGGCGCTCGGCTCGGCACCGGCGTTCCTCGTCACCGACGGCGGCAAGCCGATCGGCGTCATCACCCGCCA
The DNA here is from genome assembly GCF_050613355.1 of Plantibacter sp. RU18. Lineage (NCBI taxonomy): Bacteria > Bacillati > Actinomycetota > Actinomycetes > Micrococcales > Microbacteriaceae > Plantibacter > Plantibacter sp. RU18. Next base: position 3,790,354 of record NZ_CP159618.1, on the reverse strand, counting down.
CGACCTGCTCACCTACCTGGCCAGCTGAGCGCGGTGTTCAGAATTCAGGGAATCCGGGCCGTCCGCGGGGGCCGATGTCCGATTTCCGCGTGTCCGCGGCTCGGCTGAGCCCACCTCCCCGCAACGTCCCTGAATTCTGCACGTCCCCACGAATCGAGAACAGCACACCATGAGCAAGCACGACCACGGTTTCGCCACCCGCAGCATCCACGCCGGGCAGGAGTCCGACCCCACCACGGGCGCGATCATCCCGCCGATCTACCAGACGTCCACGTTCGTCCAGGACGGCGTCGGCGAACTCCGCGGCGGATACGAGTACAGCCGCTCCGCGAACCCGACGCGGACCTCCCTCGAGACCCAGCTCGCGGCACTCGAGGGCGCGAAGCACGGCTTCTCGTTCGCCTCCGGCCTCGCGGCTGAGGACGCGCTCATCCGCACCGCACTGCGGCCCGGCGATCACATCGTCATCGGCAACGACGTCTACGGAGGCACCTACCGGCTCATCAACCGTGTGCACGGCGCCTGGGGCATCGAGCACACCGTCGTCGACCTCGGCGACCTCGCTGCCGTCGAGGCCGCGATCATCCCCGGCCGCACGAAGCTCCTGTGGGTCGAGACGCCGAGCAACCCGCTCATGAAGATCAGCGACATCGCGGCACTCGCGGCGCTCGCCCACCGCCACAACGTGCTCTCGGTCGTCGACAACACCTTCGCGTCGCCGGCCCTGCAGCAGCCGCTCGCGCTCGGTGCGGACATCGTCGTGCACTCCACCACGAAGTACCTCGGCGGGCACTCCGACGTCCTCGGTGGTGCCGTCATCCTCAACGACGACGAGCTCGCCGAGCAGCTCGGCTTCGTGCAGTTCGCCGCCGGCGCGGTCTCCGCTCCGCTCGACGCGTGGCTCACCACGCGTGGTATCAAGACGCTCGCGGTGCGCATGCGTCAGCACAGTGCGAACGCCCAGTCCATCGCCGAGCACCTCGAAGCTCACCCCGCCATCGAGCGCGTCTACTACCCCGGCCTGCCGAACCACCCCGGCCACGAGCTCGCCGCGCAGCAGATGTCAGGCTTCGGCGGCATGCTGTCGCTCGCGCTCGTCGGCGGCCCTGCGGCGGCGAAGCGCCTCGTCGAGAAGACGAAGCTGTTCGCGCTCGCAGAGTCGCTCGGCGGCGTCGAGTCGCTCATCGGTTTGCCGGCCGAGATGACGCACGCCTCGGTGAAGGGCACCGAGCTCGCCGTCCCCGAGAACGTCGTCCGGCTGTCGGTCGGCATCGAAGACGTCGCCGATCTCATCGCCGACCTCGACCAGGCGCTCGCCAAGGTCGTGAAGGCCTCGGCGAAGCAGGCCGAGAAACGCGAGAAGCAGCGCAAGCACTAGTCGCCGCACGCCACAGGCGGGTTCCCCAGCTCAGGACGGCCCCGGCGTGTCGCCTCATGTCCGGCTTGCAGGTGACCGACACGCCGCACCGTTCCTGAGTAAGGGGGAGATCCGGTGCTGGTCAGGCGGGCGAGACCGGGTTGGAGAGCGCGAGACGCTGTGGCGGGATATCGACGGTGAGCGACTGGACTGCCACTGCCGGATGTCGGCGGCTGCGGCCAGGATGAGGTCATGAGCATCGAGCGCACCCACCCCGTCGCGGACCCGCAGCTCGTCGCGCCCGTCGGTCACGGCTCGATCGGTCTCCTGCTCGGTTCGGCCCTGTACACGGCGGCGGTGCTCGGGACGGGGATCCTGCTGCTCCCTGCGCTCGCAGTGCAGGCTGCGGGTCCGGCTTCGCTCGTCGCAGTCGCAGCCGTCCTGCTGCTGTCGATCCCGCTCGCCGGGACCTTCGCGGCGCTCGCGTCCCGCCATCCCGACGCAGGCGGCGTCGCGACATACGTGCGGATGGCCCTCGGCCCCACCGCCGCCCGCATGACCGGGTACTGGTTCTTCTTCGGGGTCTGTGTCGGGTCCCCGGTCGTCGCGATGCTCGGCGCGCAGTACGTCGTCGCAGCCACAGGCGGCCCGGCGTGGTCGGCGTATCCCCTGGCGCTCGTGATCCTCGCGCCGCCGTTCACCGCGAACGCGTTCGGTCTCCGGCTCGCCGGACCGCTGCAGCTCGCGCTCACCGGTGCGCTCGTCGCCCTCGTGGTCGGCGTCGTGGGCTTCGCCGCTCCTGCCGTCGACGTCCGACGGCTCGAACCGTTCCTCCCGGACGGGTGGGCCGGCGTGGGGCTCGCGATCAGTCTGTACGTCTGGGCGTTCGCCGGTTGGGAGGCGGTGACCCACATCGCGGGCGAGTTCCGGAACCCGAAGCGCACGATCCCGTGGGCGACGGCCATCGCGATCACCGTCGTCGGCCTCGCCTACCTGTCGCTGCAGTTCGTGACGGTCACGGTGCTCGGTGAACGTGCCAGCTCGTCGACCGTGCCGCTCCTGGACCTCGTCGATGCGACCCTGCCCGGAGCCGGACGCACAGCGGTCGCGGTCGTCGCGGTGATCGTCGCCGTCGGGGTCCTCAACGCCTATGCCGGAGCCTTCGCGAAGTTGGGTGCCTCGCTCGGCCGCGACGGTGATCTCCCGCGCTGGTTCGCGAAGGGCGCGGAGAGCGGGGGAGTCCCGCGCCGAAGCCTCGCGCTCGTCGCGGTCCTCGCGCTGAGCTACCTGTCGGCCGTGTGGCTCACGGGTGGCGACCTCGAGCCGTTCGTGCTCATCCACACGAGCTCGATGGTCGCCGTCTACGCGCTCGGTGTGGTCGCGGCGCTCCGGATCCTCGAGCGGTGGTCCGTCGGCTGGTGGATGGCGCTGGTCTCCGCAGTGCTCGTCATCGGACTGCTCCTCCTCGCCGGTATCCACCTGCTGATCCCCTTCGCCTTCGCGGTGGTCGCGGTCGGTGTCACGGTCGCGAAGGGTCGTCGATCAGGGAGTTCCCCGGGTCGGGGTCAGGCGGAGTGATCGTCTGGTCAGTCCAGATGGTCGGGCCGTCGCCGCGGGCGCCACGGCTGTCCTCCGGATTCTGCAGGCTGCAGGTGCGCAGACTCAGACAGCCGCAGCCGATGCAGCTCGTGAGATCGTTCCGGAGATGCTGCAGGTCGGCGATCCGTGCATCGAGCTCGTCCCGCCAGACGTTCGACAGCCTCGCCCAGTCGCGCTTCGTCGGCGGACGGCCGTCAGGCAGGGTGGCGAGTGCCTCGGCGATGCGCGCGAGCGGGACCCCGACGCGCTGCGAGACCCGGATGAACGCGATGCGGCGGAGCGCCTCCCTGCGGTAGCGGCGCTGATTGCCTGCGGTGCGCTCGCTCGTGAGCAACTGCTGACGTTCGTAGTAATGGAGCGCCGAGATCGCGACCCCGCTGCGCTGCGAGAGTTCACCCACCGTCAGGAGCCGCGATCGCCCGCCGTCCAGCTGCACCATCCGTCGCCTCCGTGATCGTGGTCGGGTCCGCCGCGCTCCCGGATGATCTCGGAAGACGGGATCGAGCATCGGCTTGACCTCAACCATACTTGAGGTTCTAGGCTCGATCCTGTGACCTCGACCACGCAGCAGACCTCACCCAGCCGACAGGGGTCCGTCACCGACCGCGGCATCTTCGGTCCGCGCTTCGTGCTCGTCACGATCGGGGCCTGCGCCCTCGTCTTCCTCGGGGCGTTCGAGTCGCTCGCCGTCACGACGATCATGCCGCTCGTGAGCCTCGAACTCGACGGACAGCAGCTCTACGCCCTGGCGTTCGCGGGGCCGCTCGCCGTGAGCGTCATCGGCATGGTGGCGGCTGGTTCCGTCGCCGACCGGCTGGGACCGGTCCAGCCGCTGCTCGCCTCGGTCGCCCTGTTCATCGTCGGGCTCCTGCTCGCCGGGACGGCCACGACGATGTGGGCGCTCGTCGCCGGGCGCCTCGTGCAGAGTCTCGGTTCAGGCGCGATGACGGTGGCGCTGTACGTGCTCGTCGCGCGCATCTACCCGCCGGCACTGCACCCGCGGATCTTCGCGGGGTTCGCCGCGGCCTGGGTGATCCCGTCACTGATCGGCCCGTTCCTCGCCGGCGTCGTCGCCGAGCAGTTCACCTGGCACTGGGTGTTCCTCGGCGTGGTCGGCCTCGTCGTCATCGCGACCGTGTTGCTCCTGCCGGCCCTGCGGATGCTCCGCGCCGTCGCCGTCGAACGCGCTGACCGGGAGGCGCTGAACCCCGAGCAGTCGCCGACGAGGACCTCCGCGGAACTTCGCCGACTCGGCTGGGCGGCGCTCGTCGCGGCGGCCGTGCTGGCGGTGAACGTGTCGACGGAGTTCTCCGGCTGGACAGCCTGGCTCCTGCCGGTCATCGGTGCGGTCGTCGCCATCCTCGCGCTCCGACCACTCGTTCCGCGCGGTACCCTCACGGCCAAGCGAGGACTGCCGACCGTCATCCTCGTGCGAGGCCTCGCCTCGGCCGCGTTCTTCGGAGCCGAGGTGTACGTGCCGTACCTCCTCACCCGGGAGCACGGTCTCACCCCGGCGCTCGCCGGACTCGCGCTCACCGGCGGTGCGATCGCGTGGTCCATCGCATCCTGGTTGCAGGGACGGTTGGGAGAGCGGCTGCCCGATGCGACCGCCGTACAGATCGGTTCGTCACTCGTGACCGCCGCCGTCGCCGTCGCGCTGCTCTCGGCGCTCGCCGGCCTTCCACCCGCTGTGCCGATCATCGCCTGGGTCATCAGCGGTGGGGGCATGGGGCTCATGTACCCGCGGCTCAGTGTCATGACGCTTGCGTACTCCGACGAGCGGTCGCAGGGCTTCAACAGTGCGGCCATGTCGATCGGCGACGCGATCGGCGGTGCGCTCGCGCTCGCTGCCACCGGACTGGCCTTCGCAGCGCTCGACGGGTCGGGCGCGGTGGCCGGGGTCGGATGGGTCGCCTCCGGCGGGATCGCCTTCGCGGGGTGCTTCGCCGTCGCGCTCGTCGCCGGTGTCGCAGCCGTGGTCGTCGCGAGGCGGGTGAGCGCGCGGTCGGGGAGTGGGGTGCCCGTGGGCGCGGGGCCGGATCTGACCGAGTCGAGCTGAGGCCGGACGAGCCGGTCGCCTGGATAGTGCTGTGGTGCGTGGGGGTTAGCGTCGCCCGCGCATCGCTGCAGTGTCCAGGCGGCCGTCGTCTGTTCCCGTGACCTTTCGCATGACTCAATTTATGGCGGGTTCTTTCACGAGGGCTCATTTGCGGCGACATGGGGCTTCTTCTTCATCGGCCGCTTCCTTCGTGCGAGCCTGACTCGTGAGATTCACACGCGAACGGGCACGGTTGGTTCGGGCTCATCGGATCCGCGAGTGCGCTGCCATAGCCGAACGCGCTGAGGATGGGAAAGGGGACCTCGAGCAGGGTGCTGGTCTTCGTGCCCTGCGAGAAGAAGAAGGCACAGCGCTCCCGTCATGATGATGGAGAAGCTCCATATCCCGAAGACGACACCGATCGTCGCATGAAATAACACCGCGGGTATGAACAAGCGCCGTTGCAGGCGGGCGTTGAGGAACATCGACAAGGCCAGGATGGCCTCGAATGCGATCGCTCCGTACGAGCCCGCCAAGGTGACCGGAGGAAGTGCTGCGAGCCACAGCACCGGTTCCCGGATCAGCGGTTCAGGGGAGAAGTAAAACCCGTTGACCCAGTAGTAGTACGCGGTACCTTCTTGCCATGTCGGCTGACTCATCTTCGAGATCGCGGCTTCGGCGTATATGTAGGCCACTTGAATGCGCACGGCAAGGAGAGAGACGTTGGTCCAGCTCGGCATCGTCGCGGTATGACGCCAGCTCCAGATTCTGCGGTCAGCGAGGCAGATCGGCAGCATCAGTACGCTCAGCACCAGTGCCACTTGGTCGCCACCGTCCTTCGTGTGGAGAACGGCTTGGATGGTCAGTGCGGCGTAGACGTGGAGCGGTCCGGTTACGGCTGGCAGCACGCCACTCGCGACGACGAGAAGGGCGGCGATGAGCATGATGTGCGTCGGCAACTCATACGCGCCGTTGTCCAGAATGCAATGAGGTAGCAGACTGCCCCAGGCGTCGCACTGCCGTGGTTCGAGACCGAGGGATTGGATCTGCGCTGGCGTGTTCGTCAGGAGTGTGAGCAGCTGGCCCGCGGCGATGGCTGCTCGTGCACCGGCCCATGCCGATCCGAGTTTCAGACGAGGCAGATTCACTACACACCACCTTGACTCTGGCGGTGCCAACCAGCTGGAACCGATGCTCGACCAGACCGATCCAGTGCCAAGGAGTTGGTTCATAGATAGCGACATCCTGGTCGCCGCAGATCGTCGGCGCCCCGAGAGGGTTCCCGACGAGCACTCTGTCGAGCCGCTCGTCCGGAGAGCAACGTTGCGCCGAGCGGTCGCATGGCGTGACACGGTCGCTTGCCTCGGCGAGCGCACGCTCGATCAGTTCATACTGAATGAGCGTGTTGCGCCGCTCGCGAGAGAGTCCGGATCCTGAGACACTGGCGAGGGCTGCGGGATCAGATGTCGCGCGTGGGGCTTCGTGGGCTTCGGAAACGGGAATCGCAGTGGTGCCTGTCGGGCTTTTCGTGAAGAAGCTCCAGCCCTCCGGTAGGACAGTTGTGACTGCTTCTCTCACGGCGAGAGGGGGCCAAATAACGACTTGTTGTGTGGAATAGGTTCCCAACAGCAGGACTCCGAGCAACCCGTAGATGCCCACAGCAGCGCCGACGCTCCATGAGCCTCGAGATTTCTGGCCGTGGCCATCGCTCGGCGACGCCTGCTCATCCATTTCGCTTCCCCAGACGATCTTGCAGCTCGATGGCTCGCGAGGTTGTGAACAGGTACTGCCGATGATCTGCTGTCGTGAAGCGGAGTGCGGGCTTTCGTCCGGAGACGAACCCAAGCATGCCGCCGGGGAGGAAGCGAATGCCCCACCCTCCGTACATGAGTGTCGACCGGTCGTCGAGGACTTCGACGTTCAGGTCCCGTCGGGCCAGGGTAACTCGCACGAAGAACAGCGCGCGCAGGAGTGCCTCATCCTCGGAGATGCGGAGATGTTGGGGCGTGAGGATGAGCGCCCCAACACCGCCGCACACGACGAAGATGCCTGGCACGGCGAACCATTCCGACGGTTGCGTCGTGACGACCGTCCAGGTGATGAATGTAGCGACGGCCAGCAGCGCGGTCAGACAGATCGCGATCAGCGCCGGCGGCATGTACTCCACCACATGATCGCGACCGCCAGTTCGACGTACCTTCGTCACAGCTCGATAGAGAGGCCGCGAGTCATGTCGGCGAGGAATCGTTCCTTGCCGCCTGGGACATCTGCGCGATTGGTGACCGCCACCTCTGCGTGCCAGAGCACCGCGCCAGCAACCGCGACTGCCATCGCTGCGACGGCGACGCCCGTGACAGCGACCGCGGCATGGAACACGACCGCGATGACAACGACCGGGCTCCGCGCACCGGTGTCGGCACGCTGTGCGGAGTCGTCGTCCGCCGCTGCCGACATGACCGCCATGAAGACCTCGTTCAACGCCGCAATCTGCTGCTCGACAACGTCGGGGTCGCCGCTGCGCAACTTGTCCGCCGCCGCCTGGAAACGGCCAGGGTCGACTGCTTCCATGCGTCCGACGATGTCGTTGATAGCTGAGATCTGATCCTGATCGAGCGTCTGAGAGGTGAAATCGGACAAGTAGGTGAAGCCCGGCAAGGACTCGAGTTCCCGGGCCGTATCTCCCTGACCGAAGTACAGGGCACGGACAAGATCAGCCGTGCTGGCACTCTCAACGGCGCTCGGCGCCGACGCCTCGATCGCCGTATGTGACGAAGGCGCCGCCATGGCTGCGCCACCTGTGCTTGCAACGAGCCCTACTGCCAAAACTACCGCCAGCGAAACGGTCTTTGCTTTCATACCGATACCTCCACGATGAGTGTTGAGCCAGATCCGGCCCGGCACCACCTAATCGCAAGAAGATGTTTTATTCAAGTGTTTCACTACAGATCATCAAGTGTTAAATTGCGTCAGTCGTTGCTGTGCCGGGCGGACCGATCGAAGGATCGGAACCCCCCTCTGCTGCTTCAGGCGAGGCCGGGAAGTGGGAAGGAGGAGGAGGCGGGGCGGAAGGTGAAAGAGAGAGGCAGGTGTGTGCGCGAGGGGCGCCGAACCCGCGTACCCTTGACGGGTACGTCTCGGCTCGTCCCCCCAGTGACCCGCACCTCGTGTCTCGGAGCCTGGAGACTGCAGAAGGACACTCTTGAGCGACGAATGCAAACACGGTTTCGACAACGGCCTCTGCGCGACGTGCTTCCCGCCGCCGCCACGTGAGGTGCCGGTTCAGGAGGCTCCGGCACCACGCGTCCGCCGTTCGACGGTCGCCCCATCGCTCCGCGAGCCGGCGCCGACACGGATCCGCACGGCCGCCACGACGAAGACCGCGGCGAAGGCTGCAGCCGCACTGCCCGTCGTGCGCGTCGGCGACCAGCGGCTGTACCACGTGACCCACATCCGGAACCTCGAACGCATCCTCGAGACCGGGAGCATCCTGCCGGTGGCCTCCGCCGAGTTGGCAGACGGCCCGACCGTCGACATCGCCGCCCCGAGCCATCGCGAAGCCCGTCGCACCGCCGTCATCGCCGGCACCGACGAGCTGACGCCCGCCGACTTCGTGCCCTTCTTCCTCACCCCCGACGCCGACCTCTGGGCCGGTATCCGCGCAGGCGAGGACGACGTCCGTCTGTCCGCCGACGCCCTGGGTTCCGCGGTGAACGACTACGTCGTGCTCGTCACCACGATCGACGGCGCCTCCGTGCACCCCGGCGAGTTCGATGCCGACACCGGTCGTCCGTCCCGCGGCCGAGTCGTCGTCGCCGACGGCGATGCCTCCCACGTGCTCACGAGCATCGGCGCCAATCCGATGACCGCGGATCGCATGGTGCAGCGGTTCGCCACCGACGAGGACCCGTCGGCGCTGCGTCGTGCCGAGGTGCTCGTCGCGGACGCCGTGCCGTTCGACCGCATCACCGTGGTCGGGGTCGCCACCGTCAATGTCCGCGAGACCGTCAAGCGTCTTGTCGCCGCGTCCGGCCGTCGCACGAAGGTCGCCGCGTACACGCCCTGGTTCCAGGCCGACCTCGCCGAGTAGGCACACCCGTCGTCGAGCTGCGCGCAACTCCTGCTCGATCAGCTGCCCGTCCGCCTCTGCGCCCGGCTCCGGCTGATTCCGGCCGCGGAGCAGGAGTTCTGGACGTGCGGAAGGGCGCTCGAAGGGGGCGGCCGGGAGCTGACCGTGGCCGTGGCGGGTCCGGTGGTCATCGTGTGTGCCATCGTCCCGCCGTGCACAACTCCTGCCGGACGGCGCACAGCAAGCCGAGCCGTCGCGGAGTGGCAAGGACCGGGTCGCGGAGCGGCACGGACCGGGCCGACGAGCAGGAGTTGTGGACGCGCGGAAGGCGGCCAGGGGTGCACCGGGCTCAGCTGCGGGGCGGGGTGCTCTCGCGGAGCAGCACGGTCGCCCCGATGTGCTCGGTCGTGTCCGGGCCGGTGGCCGGATCGAGCGCAAGGCGGACCGCGTGTTCGCCGACCGCCTCGAGCGGCACGGCCACGGTCGTGAGCGCCGGCGTGACATCGCGAGAGGTCGCGATGTCGTCGTAGCCGGCGACGGCGATGTCCTCCGGCAGTGCGAGCCCCGCGGCACGGAAGGCCGACATGGCGCCGATGGCCATGACGTCGCTGACCGCGAAGACGAGCTCGATGCCGTCCAGCCCCTGCGCCAGCAGCTGCTCGGCGCCGTCGCGGCCGCCGTCGCGCGTGAACTCTGCACGCACGATGTTCGACGGGTGGATCGCGATGCCGTGTTCGGCGAGTCCGTCGGCGAAGCCGCTGAGGCGCTCGCGCGAGGTGAGCAGGCGGTCGTCGCCCGCGATGACGGCGAAGCCGCGGTACCCGGCTCCGACGAGGGCCCGTGCCAGCTCCCGCGCACCCGCAGCGTTCCCGAGCTGCACCGTCGCGAACGGCAGCATGCGCTGTGAGACGAGCACGACGCGTCCGCCGGTCGACTCGTAGGCGGCGAGTTCCTCGGCGAGGCGGTGCTGCGAGACGACGCCGTCCCAGCGACTGCCGGTGAGGATGATCGCACGCGGACGCTGCCCACGCAGCACCCGGACGAGTTCCAGTTCACGTTCCGCGTCGCGGTGCGTGACGGCCATCGTCGTCGCGATGCGCTGTTCGTCCGCGGCCCGGATCGCTCCGGCGGCGATCGACGAGAAGTACGGGTCGGCGATGTCGCTCACGAGCAGCGAGATCGTCGCCGAGAGTCCGCGCGCGACGGCCTGGGCCGAGAGGTTCGGCGTGTAGTTGAGGCGGAGGGCCGCGTCCTGGACACGCCGACGGTACGACTCGTTGACCGTCCGGGTGCTGCCGTTCAGCGCGCGCGACGCGGTGGCCAGCGAGACGCCCGCTTCACGCGCGACATCGTGCAGGGTCGGAGGGACCGGGGTCGCGCGGTGCTCGTCGACCGACATGGAGCTCCTTCGTACGTGCGGCTGCTGCGGGACAGACTATGCCACGCAGTGCCGCGGTGATGAGTGGTGGCTGGTGCTGCGGTGGTGGGCTAGGCGGAGGAGGTCGAGGTGGCGGTGTCGTCGTCCAGATGAGGGGCGACGGATGACGCGAAGGCCTTGACGGTGCGTGCGACGACCGTGTCGTACGGGGCGTCCCAGATGTCCTGGTTGAACAGTTCCACCTCGATGTCGCCGGTGTAGCCCGCGGCTTCGACGGCGTGGGTGAGCGAGCCGAAGTCGATGACACCGTCGCCCGGGTAGTGGCGGGAGAGCAGGACGTCGGCTGCGAGCGGGGTCGCCCAGTCGCAGGCCTGGTAGCTGGAGATGCGTCCGGTCGCGCCGGCGCGGGCGATCTGCTCGAGCACCTGCGGATCCCACCAGATGTGGAACGTGTCGACGACCACACCCACGCCCTCTGGCGCGAACTGCTCGGCGATGTCGAGCGCTTGGCCGAGCGTCGAGACGACGGCACGATCGGACGCGTACATCGGGTGCAGCGGCTCGATCGCGAGCTGGACACCCGATTCGAGGGCATGGTCGGTGAGCTCGCCGATGGCGTCGCGAACGCGTTCCCGGGCGCCGATGAGGTCGCGGGAGCCGTCCGGGAGACCGCCGACGACGAGCACGAGGGCGGGGGCGCCGAGCGCCGCGGCCTCGTCGATCGCCGCTCGGTTGTCGTCGATCGAGGTCCGCCGCTCTGGTCCCTCGTGCATGGTGAAGAAACCACCCCGGCAGAGGCTCGAGACCCGCAGGCCGGCCTCGGCGATGAGCTTCGCCGATGCCGCGACGCCGAAGTCCTGGACCGGCTCGCGCCAGGCGCCGAACGAGGTGATCCCGGCGCGGGCGACGGTGTCCACGGCCTCGGGCAGGGTCGCGTACTTGACGGTCGCCTGGTTGATCGACAGACGCTGGTGGGGGCGGGTGTCGGGTTCGCTCAGGTGCCCCTCGACCGGCTCGGCGACCGGGACCGGGGTTGGGACGGCGCCCGGGTGCGGGATGCGGGTGGAGGTGGGTGAGTTCATCGGTGGCTCCCGGACAGGCTCGGGGAACGGAGATCGGCCGTGATCCCGAGGCCGGCACTCCGGAGCAGACCGCTCCAACGCTCCGCCGCGAGGTCAGGGCGTTCGAGCGCGCCCGCGTTGTCGGCCAACCGCACGATCTCCGACAGGTGCGGGAGGCTGCGGGCCGCGTGTAGCCCGCCGACCATCGAGAACGCCGGTTGGTGGCCGTTCAACCAGCTGAGGAAAGCGATCCCGGTCTTGTAGTAGTAGGTGGGAGCCGCGAAGATCTGACGCGAGAGTGCCTCCGTCGGGCGGAGGATCCGCTCGTAGCCGACCCGGTCGCCTGCATCGAGCGCCTGGATCGCCGCCGAAGCGGCCGGTGCGATGGCCGTGAACGCTCCGAGCAGGGCGTCCGAGTGACCGAGATCGTCGCCAGCGATGAGGTCGACGTAGTTGAAGTCGTCCCCCGTGTACATCGTGGTGCCGGCCGGCAGCCGGCGGCGGACGGCGATCTCGGCGTCCGCGTCGAGCAGGCTCATCTTGACGCCGGCGACGTGGTCGACGTTGTCGGCCATGATCCGCAGCAGCGTGTCGGACGCGTCGGCGAGCTGCGGTGATCCGAAGTAGCCTGCGAGGCTCGGGTCGAACGCGGTACCGAGCCAGTGGAGGACGACCGGAGACTGCGCGGCAGAGAGCACGCGGTCGTAGACCCGTCGGTAGTCGTCGGGACCCGTGGCTGCGCGGGCGAGATGCCGGCTGGCCATGAGCACCGTGCCGGCCCCAGCGTCCTCGGCGAAGGCGAGCTGCTCCAGGTAGGCACAGGTCACGGCGTCGATCGACACCTGCTCGTCGGTGAGGTGGTCGGTGTTGACGCCGACGACGAGTGCGCCGCCGACGGTCACCGCTTCTGCAGCACTCCGCGAGATGAGTTCGCGCGTGGCGACCGTGTCGAGTCCCATGTTGCGTTGAGCGGTGTCCATCGCGTCTGCGACACCCAGCCCGTACGACCAGACGTGGTGGCGGTATGCGAGCGTCGCGTCCCAGTCGAGGTCCGCGGGAGCGCCCGGCACGTTGTCCGCCCAGGCCTTCGGGATCACGTGCGCAGCGGCGTAGGCGGTGCGAGTGGTGAGCGGGCCGGCCGGGCGCTCGGAGACGACAGGCTCGCGCAGCTCGATGGACGAGACGGACCCATCGGCGGCGAGCAGGGGGACGGTGCTCATCGGGCCACCTGGGCCTCGAGCGACGCGAGCTCCTCGCTCGTCCCGGCCAGCGTCACCTCGGGCAGGTCGAGGCGGCGACCGGTGCGCGAGCTCTCGAGCCCGAGCTCCGCGAGCAGCACGCCGCGAGCGCCGGCGAGGAGATCGTACTCGTACGGTCCGTCCTCGACGACGTAGCGGAGGAACTCCTCCCACTGCGTCTTGAAGCCGTTCTCGAACACGTCGTTCGTCGGAACGCTCTGCCAGTCGCCCTCGTAGTCGTGGTCGTCTGCGAGGTCGGGGTTCCAGACCGGTTTCGGCGTCACGTTGCGCGGCTGCACCTTGCAGCCGAAGAGCCCGGCGACGGCGGATCCGTGCGTGCCGTCGACCTGGAACTGTACGAGTTCGTCGCGGTCGACGCGCACCGTCCAGCTCGAATTCAGCTGGGCGACGATGCCGCCCTCCAGTTCGAAGACCGCGTAGGCGGCGTCGTCGGCAGTGGCGGCGTACGCCTCACCGCGCTCGTCGAAGCGTTCGGGGATGTGCGTGGTCGCCTTGGCGTACACGGACTCCACTTTGCCGAAGAGGTTCTCGAGGACGTAGTTCCAGTGCGGGAACATGTCGACGACGATGCCGCCGCCATCCTCGGAGCGGTAGTTCCAGCTGGGTCGCTGCGCGGGCTGCCAGTCGCCCTCGAACACCCAGTAGCCGAACTCGCCGCGCACCGAGAGGATACGGCCGAAGAATCCGGAGTCGATGAGCCGCTTGAGCTTGCGGAGACCAGGCAGGTAGAGCTTGTCGTGGACGACGCCGTTCTTGATGCCTGCGTCGGTGGCGAGACGGGCGAGTTCGAGCGCCTCCTCGAAGGATTCCGCAGTGGGCTTCTCGGTGTAGATGGTCTTGCCGGCGGCGATCGCTTTGCGCAGGGCCTCCGCGCGGGCCTTCGTGACGAGGAAGTCCGCGTAGATCTCCCAGCGGGGGTCGGCCAGCACGGCGTCGAGGTCGGTCGAGGTGTGCTCGATGCCGTGGCGTGCCGCGAGCTCGTCGAGTGTCACCTGGTTGCGGCCGACCAGGATGAGCTCGATCTGGCGTCGCGTGCCGTCGGAGAGCTGGACCCCGCCCTGCTCCTGGATGGCGAGCAGTGAGCGCACGAGGTGCTGGCGGTAGCCCATGCGCCCGGTGGCGCCGTTGACGATGATTCCGATGGTCTGCTCTGGCACGGTGACTCTTTCTCTGAGACGGCTGGCTCTCTCTGTCCGATCGCGGCGTTGCGACCAGGAAAGCGTTTACCCGATCACCATACGACCGACCTCTGCTCGAAGGCAAGCATCACGCGGAGGCGCCGGTGAGGCTCCAGAGGAATCGGGCATTAATCGCGAATGAATCGTTGCATCGTCTGTCCGCACCGTGGTAGAACTTGATGCAGCTCATCCGGGAAACGCTTTCCCGGACCGTCATCAACGAAGATCGACAAGGAGGTCCGCCGTGTACCATTCCGGTCCACCCGTACCCAGGACGCAGCGCTCGAGAGGCACTCGATGAGCGCCCTCGGAGAGCTCCGCAAGCTCAGCGCAGGCAAACGCCCGCAGACCGCGGCGGAGAAGGCCTTCACCAAGAAGGACAACCGCCGCGACAACAAGGCGGCCTACCTGTTCCTCCTGCCATGGCTCATCGGCCTCGCCGTCATCACCGTCGGCCCGATGCTCGCCTCGCTCGCCCTGTCCTTCACGAAGTACAACCTCCTGCAGGCACCCACGTTCATCGGATTCGACAACTTCATCCGCATGTTGAGCGACGAGCGGCTCCACGCCTCGCTCGGCGTGACGTTCGTCTACGTGTTCGTCTCCGTCCCGTTGCAGCTGGCCGCCGCTCTGGCGCTCGCGGCGCTACTCGACCGGGGCCTCCGAGGGCTCGCCATCTACCGGTCCGTGTACTACCTGCCGTCACTCCTCGGTTCCTCCGTCGCCATCGCGGTGCTGTGGAAGCAGGTGTTCGGTGGCGAGGGACTCGTGAACCAGTTCATCGCCATCTTCGGGATCGAGGGCCGCAGCTGGATCGCCGACCCGTCGACCGCGCTGTCCACCCTCATCACGCTCAACGTGTGGACCTTCGGTGCGCCGATGGTGATCTTCCTCGCCGGCCTCCGGCAGATCCCCGTCATGTACCAGGAGGCCGCGCAGATGGACGGGGCGACGAAATGGCAGCGCTTCACGAAGATCACGCTGCCGCTGCTCACGCCGATCATCTTCTTCAACCTGGTGCTGCAGATCATCCACGCGTTCCAGGCCTTCACGCAGGCCTTCATCGTGTCCGGCGGAACAGGCGGCCCGGCCGACTCGACGCTGTTCTACACGCTGTACCTCTACAACCGCGGTTTCTCGAACTTCGACATGGGCTACGCCTCGGCGATGGCCTGGTTCCTGCTCCTGATCATCGGAGTCTTCACCGCGATCAACTTCTGGGCCTCGAAATACTGGGTGAACTACGATGACTGACACGCTGACCACACGGTCCATCACGACCGAGGGCACGAACCCGCGCAGCCGCGAAGCCAAGCAGGCCGAGCGCCAGTACCGCCGTGCTCGCGGCTGGTCGCCATGGAAGTCCGCGCTGAAGCACATCGGCCTCATCCTCGTCGGCTTCATCATGCTGTACCCGGTGATCTGGCTGGTCGTCTCATCGCTCCGGCCCACGGAGGAGATCTTCCGGAACCCCGGGCTCATCCTCGACAGCTTCGAGGTGAGCAACTACACCGAGGGCTGGAACACGCTCTCGGAGCCGTTCGGGGTGTTCCTCCTCAACTCGGTGCTCATCGTGCTCGGCTGCATCGTCGGCAACCTCGTGTCCTGCTCGATGGCGGCCTACGCCTTCGCCCGGCTGAAGTTCAGCGGGAAGCGGTGGTGGTTCGCGGCGATGCTCATGACGCTCATGCTGCCGATCCACGTCATCATCGTGCCGCAGTACATCATGTTCTCCCAGCTCGGCTTCGTGAACACGTACCTGCCGCTCATCCTCCCGAAGATCCTCGCGACCGACGCGTTCTTCGTCTTCCTGATGGTGCAGTTCATCCGCGGCATCCCGAAGGAGCTCGACGAGGCGGCTCGCATCGACGGCTGCGGCCACCCGCGCATCTTCGGCATCATCATCCTCCCGCTCATGGTGCCGGCGCTCGCGACCACCGCGATCTTCACCTTCATCTGGACCTGGAACGACTTCTTCAGCCAGCTCCTGTATCTCACCAAACCCGAGATGTACACGGTGCCGCTCGCGCTCCGAGCCTTCATGGATGCCCAATCGTCCACCTCCTGGGGGCCGATGTTCGCGATGAGCGTCGTCTCGCTCCTCCCGATCTTCCTCGTCTTCCTGTTCGGTCAACGGTTCCTCCTCAAGGGCATCGCGACGACCGGCGGCAAGTGACCCACCCCGCTCCAGCACCATCAGATCCACCAGCATCAGCACGACACCGATCGATTCGAAAGGGAACAGCATGAGCATCAGCAAGCACGGCAGAGGCGCCGGCTTCATCGCGATGGGGGCCGTCGCAGCGCTCCTCCTCGCAGGTTGCAGCGGCGGAGGAGACGCCGCCACGGAACTGTCCGACGAACCCGTCACACTCCGCTTCACCTGGTGGGGCAACGACGCCCGCACAGCAGCGACGCAGGAGGTCATCGCAGCCTTCGAGAAGGAACACCCGAACATCACCATCGAGCCGCAGTTCACGGACTGGGCCGGCTATTGGGACAAACTCGCGACCGAGACGGCCGCGAACGACACCCCCGACATCATCCAGATGGACGAGAAGTACATCGCCACCTACGGCGACCGCGGCGCGCTGCTCGACCTCAACACCGTCACCGACCAGCTCGACCTCGGCGACTTCCCGAAG
Source organism: Plantibacter sp. RU18 (assembly GCF_050613355.1). Classification (NCBI taxonomy): domain Bacteria; kingdom Bacillati; phylum Actinomycetota; class Actinomycetes; order Micrococcales; family Microbacteriaceae; genus Plantibacter; species Plantibacter sp. RU18. Next base: position 3,773,773 of record NZ_CP159618.1, on the reverse strand, counting down.
GAGACGCTGGCCTCCGGCACCGTCGGCGACTCCCTCTACGGTGTGCCGTCCGGCATCACCAGCTACTCGTTCGTCGTGAACCCCGAGCTCCTGTCCGCGGCCGGCATCGAGATCCCGGACGACGAGACCTGGACCTGGGACGACTTCACCGAGCTGAGCGAACAGGTCTCAGCGGCCGGTGCCGGATCCGTCTACGGCTTCCAGCCGTTCGGATTCGAGGACGGCGGCCTCAACAACTGGGCCCGCCAGCACGGCGACCAGCTGTACAACGACAAGGGAGAGGTGGTCATCAAGCCCGAGACGCTCGCGTCCTGGTGGACCTACCTCCTCGAACTCGTGAACAACGGTGCGACGCCGTCGCCTTCCGCGATCATCGAGAAGCAGGCCGGTGGTCTGGCCGAGTCGTTCACCGCCACCAACGCGGCAGCGTTCGCACCGTGGTGGAACAGCCAGCTGACGGCGCTCACCGAGGCGAGCGGCTCTCCGCTCGAGCTGCTGCGCGTCCCGACCGTGGACGGCGGGGCGGACGGCTCCGCGTACTACAAGCCGTCCATGTACTGGTCGGCATCCGCTCGGACCGCGCACCCCGCCGAGGCCGCACTGTTCATCGACTTCCTGTCGAACAGCGAGGTCGCGGCCGACTCGCTCCTCACCGAGCGCGGCGTCCCCGCGAACACGAAGATCCGCGAGTACATCACGCCCAAGCTGGCGGAGACGGACCAGGCGGTGGTGGAGTTCCTCGACGGCCTCGCCGACGACATCGGTGACCCGCCCGCCGTCACCCCTCCGGGCGGGAGCGCGATCGAAGCGCTCGTCAAGCAGTACACGGAGCAGGTGCTCTTCGCGAAGAACACGCCGGACGAAGCCGCCGACGGGTTCATCAAGGACCTGAAGGCAGCGGTCGCCGCCGGCTGACCGGTCCGCACTGAGGCACCTCGACAGGCTCGGCGAGCAGGGTTCCGCCCCGAGCCTGTCGAGGGGCGCACACCCGACACACTCGATTGGACACACCCGTGAGCACCGAGCAGCACCGTCAGTACCGGACCCTGATCGTCGGGACCGGCGCCATCGCCGACGCGCACGCGGAGGCCATCGCCGCGCAGGGTGGTCGGGCCGCCGTCGTCGCCTGCGCCGATGTCAACCCGGATCGTGCAGCGACGTTCGCGTCACGCTGGGGCATCCCCACGGTCTACGCGAGCGTCGAGGAGGCGCTCGCGTCCGAGTCGCTCGACCTCGTGCACGTCTGCACACCGCCGGTCGCGCACCTCGCCGTCGCTGCCGCGGCGCTTGGCGCAGGCGTCATCCCGATCGTCGAGAAGCCGCCGGTGCGCTCCCTCGAAGAACTCGAGGAACTCGCCCGACTGGAACGTTCGACCGGGGTCCCGGTCGTCTCCGTCTTCCAGCAGCGCTTCGGTTCCGGTGCAGTGCGCCTGCGACGCCTGCTCGCCGAGGGCACCCTCGGCCGGCCGCTCCTCGCGCACTGCCACACGCTCTGGTACCGCGACGCCGACTACTTCGCCGTCCCGTGGCGCGGACGCTGGGACACCGAGGGCGGCGGCCCGACGATGGGGCACGGCGTCCACCAGTTCGACCTGCTGCTGTCGGTGCTCGGTCCGTGGCGCGAACTCGTGGCCGTGGCAGGGCGGCAGTCGAGGGACACCGAGACCGAGGACGTCTCGACGGCCATCGTCACCTTCGAGAGCGGCACCATCGCGACGATCGTCAACTCGGTCGTGTCCCCGCGCGAGACCAGTTCGCTGCGCTTCGACTTCGAGTACGGCTCGGTCGAACTCGACCATCTGTACGGCTACGGGGACGCCGACTGGCGGGTCACCGGACTCCCGGACGACCAGTCGGTCCAACTCGCGTGGGACGACGGCGAGCCGGAGGTGCGTAGCGGTCATGTCGCGCAGTTCGCGGCCGTCCTCGATGCCCTCGACCGCGGCGAACGTCCGCCCGTCGACCTCGACGAGGCCCGTTCGACGATGGAGCTCATCGCGGCGATCTACGCGTCCTCCTTCACCGGGCGTCGGATCACCCGTGGTGAACTCGCCCCGACCGACCCGTTCTTCTCGTCGATGCTCGGCAGCGGTGCACCGTGGCTCGAGACGGTGACACGATGAGCGCGCCGACCGCCCGCCCGGACGGCCCAGGGTTCGGGCTCACCCACGAGGTCGGTTCGGCGATCGTGGTGCACCTCGACGGTGTCGCGCTCGTGCGCTACACCTATGTCCCGGACACCGTGCAGCTGGAGTCGCCGAAGCCGTACCTGCACCCGGTCCGGACGACTGGCGGAGCGCTCGTCAGCCTGTTCCGCCCGCACGACCACGTCTGGCACAAGGGCATCGCCTGGTCCCTCCCGCACCTCGGCGACGACAACTTCTGGGGCGGACCCACCTTCACGGGCACCGACTATGAGCAGCTCGCCAACAACGGGCGCGCCGAGCACGTGGCCGTCACCGCCATCGAGGTCGACGACGCGCACGTGCGCTTCTCACACACGCTCGACTGGATCACTCAGGACGCCAGGCTCGTCGTCGCCGAGGAACGCACACTCGTCGCCCAGCGCGCCGGGGCGGACTGGGCACTCACCTTCGAGACGCGGATGCGCAACGTGTCCGGCGCCGACATCTCGATCGGCTCGCCGACGACGAAGGGACGTGACAATGCCGGCTACGGGGGACTCTTCTGGCGTGGCCCCCGATCGTTCACCGGCGGTACGCTGCACTCGCCGGACGGCAGCGGCGGCGAGGAGCTCCGCGGGTCCCGCCACGCCTGGATGGGCTTCACCGGTCTACACGATCAGACCGTCGATGCGTCGAGCATCGTGATCGTCGACGACGACTCGAACCCGAACCACCCACCGCAGTGGTTCGCACGCACCGAGCAGTTCGCCGGTCTCTGCCCGGCACCGTTCTTCAGCGAGGAACTGCCGTTCGCAGCCGGTGAGACGATCGTCTTCCGTTACGCGGTGGTCGTCGCGGACGGCGCCGCGAGCGGTGATCGCGCCGGGGAGCTCGCCGCACTCGGACGCGCGGCGCTCGCCGTGCCGATGCCGGTCGGTGTCCGATGAGCGCAGCGGGCCCGCAGCGACCCCGTCCAGGTTTCCCAGGCGGCACCGGCATCACGCGACTGGCCGTATGGGACGGCGTCTCCGTCGACGGGCTCGTCGGCGGTACTCCGCACCTGCACACGGTGTCGACGGAAGGATACGTCGTCACCGCGGGCTCGGGCGTCGCCCAGACGATCGACCGTGCCGGTTTCCGCGAGACACCGCTCGAGGTGGGCACCGTCCTCTGGTTCCCGCCCGGAACCGTGCATCGGGCGATCAACCACGGTGGACTCGAGATCGTCGTCGTGATGTCGAACTCGGGGCTACCGGAGGCGGGTGACGCCGTGATGACGTTCACGGATGAGATCCTGGCCGACCCTGCCCGCGAAGCCGAGGTCGGTTCGCCACCCGCCGCCGACGCCGATGACGCAGAGGCCGCCGACCGCATCACCGAGCGACGTGACGCCGCCGTCCACGGCTTCCTCGAACTGCGCGCCGCCGTCGCAACCGAGGGGCCGGTCGCCTGGGACCGGTTCGCAGCACGAGCGGCGGCACTCGTGCGCCCACGCATCGCACACTGGCGCGCCCACTGGGAGGCCACCGTCCTCCCGACCGTCGAGGACACCCGGACCCAGCTCGACCTCCTCGAGCGCGGCGACGCCTCGGGGATCGGCTCGCACCCCGTCGCGGTCGCGGCCCCCGCCCCGGGCGAGCGCCGCCGTGGCATGTGCGGCCTCATCCGCGCCTACGACGTGCACCCGGACCACGGGGAGATCGACGACGAGCTGCCAACGACGTCCAGGAAGGACACCGTCCCATGACCACGAACCGTGAACGCTACGCCCTCATCGGCACCGGACACCGGTCGCAGATGTACCTCGACGCCATCGCCGGGCCGCACGCCGACGTGGCCGAGCTCGTCGCCTGGAGCGACAGCAACCCAGGCCGCCTCGACCACTACGAGGGAGTGCTCACCGAGCGTGGCCTGCCACTTCCGGCCCGCTACGGACCGGACGATGTCGAGCGGCTCATCGAGGAGCAGCGGGTCGATCGCGTCATCATCACGACGCCGGACTTCACCCACGCCGAGATCGTGTCGCGGGCGCTCCTCGCCGGGGCCGACGTGGTGGTCGAGAAGCCGCTCACCATCGATCGCGAGGGTGTCGAACGGATCGCGGACGCCGTCGAACGGAGCGGCCGCAGGGTCATCACGACGTTCAACTACCGCTACAGCCCGCGCAACTCCGAAGTGCGGCGCATCGTGCAGGACGGTCGGATCGGGCGGGTGACGAGCGTCCACTTCGAGTGGGTGCTCGACACCGTGCACGGCGCGGACTACTTCCGCCGCTGGCACCGCGAGAAGGAACATTCCGGTGGCCTCCTGATCCACAAGGCGTCGCACCACTTCGACCTCGTGAACTGGTGGATCGATGCTCGGCCGGCGTCCGTCTACGCCTCGGGCGGCCTGCGGTTCTACGGTGACGAGAACGCGGCCGAGCGCGGCCTCGGCGCGCGGCCGGCACGTGGATCCGATCCGGACGACGCGACGGCCGCCGAACACGGCCGTTCCACGGATCCGTTCGCGCTCGACCTCCGCGACGATCCGCGCCTCGAATCGCTCTACCTCAAGGCCGAGCAGCACGACGGCTACCTGCGCGACCGCGACGTGTTCTCCCCTGGCATCAGCATCGAGGACAACCTCTCGGTCCTCGTCGACTACGACGGGGGTGCGACCCTCAGCTACTCACTGAACGCGCACGCGCCGTGGGAGGGCTACCGCGTGTCGATCAACGGCACGGAGGGACGGGTCGAGCTCGAGGTCGTGGAGCGTGCCGCCGTGCTCGTCGGCAGTGACGGGCGGGTCGTCCTGGACCCGAGCCTCACCGAGGACGGTGCCGATGCCGCTTCGGTGGTGCGCCCTCGCGGGGAACGCCTGATCCTGCAGCGGCACTGGGAGCAGGCGACGGAGATCGCCATCCCGGCAGGTGTCGGAGGCCACGGCGGCGGCGACGCCTTCCTGCTCCAGCATCTGTTCGACCGCGTGACCGAGGACGAGCTCGGGCGACCGGCCGGCTACGACGACGGGGTCCGCGCAATCTCCGTGGGCATCGCCGGCAACGAATCGCTGCTCACCGGACGCCCGGTGGCTACGATCGCACCATGAGCAGCGGCTCCTCGCCCACCCCACCCTCTACCGGCCCGACCCAGCTCGCCGGCCCGGCACTACTCATCGAGCCCGCCGCGCCCACCGAGCTGGTCGAGGTGCCGTCACCCGGCCGCGATCCAGGGCTGCGCGCTCTCGCCGCCGCCTCGGCGTCCCTCCCGCCCGGCGAGGCACTCATCACGACACGAGGCCGCCTGGCCGACGTCCTCGGACTCCTGCCGCGCCCGGCGCTCGCCGAAGTGGCCGAGCCCGTCGCGTCGTGGAGTCGTGACGGTGTCGACGGCGTGGAGCTGCGCTGGTCGACCGGCCACGGCGCGCCGACCGTGGCCTGGCTGCTGCGGCCCGCAGATGAACCGCGCACGCTGCCCGGCGTGCTCGCGCTGCACGACCACGGCGGCTTCACCCGCTTCGGTCGAGAGAAGCTCGCCGACGGTCCGGACGGTGTCCCCTCGTCGGAGGACGTCAGCCGTGCGGAGCTGCTGGCGTTCCGCAGGCGTTACTACGGCGGCCGTGCCGTCGCGTCGGATCTCGCGCGAGCCGGGTTCGCGGTCCTCGTGCCGGACGCGTTCGGGTGGGGTTCCCGTCGCACGCCGGATGCGGCTGTCGCCGAGCGGTTCCATCGCAGCGTCGACCTGCAGATCGCTGGCAGACGTGCGGAAGCCCAGCTCCGCGGCGCGGAGAGCGTCGACGTCTCGTCCGGGCAGCGCTCCGAGCTGCTCACTGCAGCGAACGAACCGCAGCTCGCGAAGGAACTCGGCGTGCTCGGCACCTCGTTGGCTGGACTCGTCCTCCGCGACGATCTCATCGCCCTCGACCATCTGGCGGCATCGCCGGGCGTGGCCGCCGATGCGATCGGATGCTTCGGACTGTCGGGTGGTGGAGCGCGAGCCGTCCTGCTCGCCGCGATGGAGGATCGAGTCAGGGCGTCGGTCGTCATCGCGATGATGTCGACCTTCGCAGCGGTCCTCGACGGCCACGCCGATCGGCACTCGTGGTCGTTCCTGTCGCCCGGATTGTCTCGGGTGGGCGACTGGCCGGAGCTCGCCGCCCTGCGTCCGTCGATGCCGTTGCTCGTGCAGTACGCGGAGCGTGACGAGCTGTTCGCGCCGGACGGTATGCGGGCCGCTCACGAGATCATCTCGCACCGGTACCGTGCCGCGGGGCTCGCGTCGGCGTACCTCGGAGCCTTCCACGATGCCCCGCACGCATTCACCGTGCCGATGCAGGCCGAGGCCGCCGCGTGGCTCGCTGCGGCACTCACACCGACGGCCCCCTGACACCTGCCCTGCACACAACTCCTGCTCGACGAACCGTCTCGTGTGAGGCCGGGCTCCTGGGCGGTGTTCACGAACGGATGGCAGGAGTTGTGCGCGTCGGGACCGGTCAGGCGCGCTCTGGCGCGGGCAGCTGGAGCACCCCGTCGACCCGCCGAGGGATGTCCAACGGGTTCGACTCGTGCAGCGCCTCCGGCAGCACCTGCTCCGGGGCGTCCTGGTAGACGATCGGGCGCTGGAAACGACGGACAGCCGTCGCGCCGACCGAGGTGTGCAGCGAGGTCGTCGCAGGCCACGGTCCGCCGTGGTGCTGCGCCCAGCCCACTGCGACACCCGTCGGCCAACCGCCGAACAGGACACGCCCGGCGATGGGCTCCAGCAGCGAGACCAACCCGGTGACGTCCTCGCCGGGCGCCGCATGGACGGTCGCGGTCAGCGCGCCGCCCACCTCCGCCAGGACAGCGTGCAGCTGCGCGTCGTCGTCGTACTCGATCACCAGCGTCGCTGGTCCGAAGACCTCCTCCAGCAGCACCTCCGGGGCGTCGAGCACGGTCGAAGCATGGGCCACGAGGACGGTCGGCACACCGGAATCGGAGGGAGCCGTGCCCCCGCCGAGGAGCGTGCGCACCCCGTCCTGTGCCGCTGCCCGCGCCGCGCCGTCGGCGAACGCCGCAGCGATCCCCGGCGTCAGCATGACACCCGGCACGGCATCTGCTGCCGCTGCCGCGACGCGCTCGGCGAATCCACTCCCACGCGGCGCGAGGACGATGCCCGGGTTGGTGCAGAACTGTCCGACGCCGAGGGTGAAGGATGCGGCGAGACCACTGGCGAGCCCGCTCGCTGCATCGTCCTCGAGCGCCGCGGCGGTGATGACGACCGGGTTCGTGCTCCCGAGCTCGCCGTAGAACGGGATGGGAGCCGGGCGTCCCGATGCGAGGTCGAAGAGCACTCGCCCGCCGGTGAGCGAACCGGTGAAGCCGACCGCTGTGATCGCGGGATGCTGCACGAGAGCGGTGCCCTGCTCGCGACCCTCGACGAGCGCGAAGGAACCGTCCGGGGCGCTGGCATCGCGCAGGGCCTCGACGACGATCGCCGCGGTGAGGCGGGAGAGCCGCGGGTGCGCGGAGTGCGCCTTCACGATGACAGGGCACCCGGCCGCGAGAGCAGAGGCGGTGTCGCCGCCCGCCACCGAGAATGCGAACGGGAAGTTGGAGGCGCTGAAGACGCCCACCGGCCCCGTCGGGCGCAGCAGACGACGTAACTCCGGCTTCGGTGGGGTGGCAGCCGGGTCTGCGTGGTCGATGACGGCCTCGAGGAACGCGCCCTCGCGCAACACCGCCGCGAACAGCCGGAGCTGACCGGTGGTGCGCGCCACCTCGCCGGTGAGTCGCGGCGTGCCGAGGTGGGACTCCTCATCGGCGATCGGCACGAGGTCTGCGACCCGGGAGTCGAGGGCGTCGGCCACCGCCTCAAGCCAGCGTGCGCGCGTCGTCGGCGAGGCTTGGGCGAGCACCGGTGCGGCGGTCGTGGCCGCTGCGGCGGCTTCGTCCACGGTGCTCGTGATGCTGGTCTCGGTGGCTGTACCGGTCATGCTGACTCCTCGGATGGCTGGCGGTGACGCTGGGCGTGTTCTGTGGTGGCGCGCTCGGTCACCGGGCGGTGGTGAGCGTCGGTTCGGTTACACCGTCTGCCGGAGTCCTCGCGGCGGTCGCTTCGTCCCGGATGACGAAGCCGAGGCCTGGACGCTCCTCGACGGTGAGCTCGGCGTTGTAGATGGTGACCGGACCGGGGGCGTCGATCGCCCCGATCGACACGAAGTCGGCGTCTTCGACATCCTCGATCTCCGTCGTCTGCGGCAGGGCGAGCGCGAGCTGCCCGGAGAGGTCGGGGAGCAGGTGAGGTGCGAGCGTGAGCCCGGCGGACTCGACGAGTTCGGCGATGGCGAGGAACGGTGTGATCCCACCCACCCGCACGACGTTGGGCTGGAGCACGTCGGCCACGCCGCGGTCGATGAGGTCGCGGAAGCGGTGGACGGTGTGCACGTTCTCGCCCATCGCGATCGGGACGGACGTGTGCTGTCGGAGCCGTTCGTAGCCGGCTGTGTCGTCTGAGCGCAAGAGCTCCTCGATCCAGGCGGGGGCGACGACACTCAGACGTTCGAGCGCGGGGACTGCGCGCATGAGATCCCAGCGCTGGTTGGCGTCGATCATGAGTCGGCGGTCCGGCCCGAGCAGCTCGCGCACCATGGTGACGCGGTCGACATCCTCGGCGATGTCGGGTTTGCCGACCTTGACCTTGACGGCATCGAAGCCGGCGGCGATCCAACGACCGACCTGCGCTGCGAGTTCGTCGGCGCTCAGATGGAGGTTGACGCCACTGCCGTACGCACGGACGGACGAGCGTCGTCGGCCGATGAGGTCGGCGAGTCCGAGGCCGGCTCGACGACCACGCAGATCCCAGAGGGCCGTGTCGAGTCCTGCGAGGGCGATCGTCGTGATGCCGCCGCCTCCGGCCTCGTGCAGCTGTGCCCAGAGCTGTGGCCAGAGGGCTTCGGCGTCGGTCGTGCGGCCGAGTGCGGCCTCGGTGATGTCGTGGTCGAGCAGCGCCTGCACCGCGTGCGCGCCGATCGTCGGCGTCCAGGTGAACCCGGCTCCCGCTGCACCCTCGTCGTCGATCACGTCGACCCGGACGAGATGCAGCCAGGGTGCCTCGGGAACCCACGGACGGGGCATCACGAACTGCGACAGCGTGGTGCGGACCGAGGTGATGTGCGGCATCGTCAGCGGCTTCCCGCGCCGACGACCGCGTGCTCGGCCACGAGGTCCGAACCGAGGGCGAGCAGCGCCTCCAGTCGCTCGGTCTGCTCGTGAGTCGGATCGACGAACGGCGACCTCACCGAGCCGACCGGTAGCCCACCCAGCCGGACGCCGGCCTTGATGAGCGACACGGCGAAGCCTGGCGTCTCGTCGCGCAGGGCGACGAGCGGGCGGTAGAACTCCCGCAGCAGCCGCTCCCGGAGGGGCTCGTCGTCGTCCGAGTATGCGCGGTAGAAGAGCGTCGCGAGCTCGGGCAGCATGGCGAACACCGCCGAGGAGTAGAGCGGGATGCCGATGCCCCGGTAGGCGGCCTGCGTCAGTTCCGCCGTCAGGAGGCCGTTGAAGAACGCGAAGTCGTCGCGACCCTCCTCGCGCACGGCGAGCACGATGTCCTGGGCGGCGGCGACATCGCCGATGCCGTCCTTGAATCCCACGATCTGCGGATTCCGGGCGAGCCGTCGCATCGTCTCCGTCGTGTACTTCGCGTTGTTGCGGTGGTAGACGATCGCCGGGAGGGACGTCGCCGAGAGCACCTCCTCGACGTAGCCCTGCAAGCCGTGCGCCGGGCCGGTCACGAGGTAGGGCGGCATGAGCAGGATCGCGTCGGCACCGGCGTCCTCGGCGGCGACCGCGAGCTCCTTGGCGATCGCGATGCCGCCGCCCGCTCCTGCGACGACGGGCACGGCGCCGTCGACGACCTCGACGGTGCGTCGCACGACCCGCGCTGCCTCGGCGGGTGACATGGCATGCAGCTCACCCGTGCCGCAGGCGGGGAACACGCCGCCCGGACGATGCGCCAGGCGGGTCTCGAGGTGCGTGGTGAGGAGGTCCAGTTCGACCTCGCCTGCACTGTCGAACGGGGTGATTGGGAAGTACAGGACGCCGTCGAAGGCGAGCGGTGCTGGCATGGTGGTGGTCCTCGTCATCGTGGAGTGGAGATGGATGCGGTGTCGCTTGCGGCGAGCACGTCGCGGAGTCGGGCGAACTCCGTCGGGCTGAGCGCCGACGGCCAGTGGTGCAGTGGTTGCCAGCCGAAGGCGTCCTTCGCCTTCGCGCTGCTGAACGCGGCCTCGTGGTCGGTGAGGTCGTCGGCGAACCCGGCGGTACTCGGGACGAGCGCCGGCAGGAGGTCCGACAGCGGTGCGAGCGCCAGCGCGTCGTCGGCTCCGACGAAGTAGACCTCGCCGGAGTGGCGGGCCTCGGCGTGGTCGAGCCAGGCTGTGACGAACCGGCCGGCGTCCCGGGCGTCGAGGTAGTTGTAGAGCGAGACGGCGGCGAGAGCCGGATCTGCGAGGCGGTCGACGATGGTGTGCCCCTGCTGCGTCGGCGCGCCCTCCCACTCCTCGGGCGAGACCACGAAGCAGGGGCGGAAGGCGCTGATGACGACGTCGGCGCCGTGAGCGCGGGCGAGCATCGAGACCGTCGACTCGATCGCGACCTTCGACAACGCATACGCGTTCCACGGCGCCGTCGGGTGCTCCTCCGTGATGGGGAGCGCGGTGGGCGTCCAACCGCCCGGTGCGCCGTAGCCGATGACCGTCGGACTGCTCGCGGCGAGCAGGCGGCTCGCCCCGGCGGCGATCCCGGCGGTGAGGGCTGTGAAAGCGAGCGACTGGTTGGTCGACAGGATGACGGGTTCCGGAGCGCTGAACGGCACGGCGATCGCGGCGAGGTGCACCACCGCCTCCGGGCGCAGGGACGCGAACAGTTCGTGGGTCGCGTCGTGGTCGAGGAGGTCGGCGACGCGGCCCTCGACGCCGGCGAGCCCTGGGTCGGTGCGGTCGACGGAGACGACGTGATGGCCGGCCGACGCGAGTTCTGTCGCGACACTCCGCCCGAGACGCCCCGCCCCGCCGGTGACGATGATGCGCATCACGATCCTCCAGAGTGGTGACTGGTTCCGGTGTCCCCGGAAACCGGTTTCTCGTGATCGACCCTATAGGATGAAAGGGCACAGCACCACCCGGCGCAGATGAACGAGGCCCCATGAGCAATCGGTTACCAAGAAATGGCGCCACGCCGACCATCTCCGACGTGGCGGCGCTCGCGGGCGTGTCCAAAGCCACCGTGTCGCGCGTGCTCAACGGCAAGGCGACGGTCGACCTCGTCATCACCGACCGGGTCATCGCCTCGGTGGACGAGCTCGGCTACCGCCCGAGTGCCCTCGCCCGCGGTCTCTCGCTCGGCCGCACGAACACGGTCGGCGTCGTCGTCCCCGACCTCGAGAACCCGATGTTCCAGGAGATCCTGCGGGGTGTCACACGTGCGGCCGCTGCGGACGGCTACCGCGTGCTCGTGACCGACACCGAGGAGGACGCCGCCGACGAAGCAGCGGCGGCGAGGGAAGCGCGCCGTCGGTGCGACGCCATCGTCCTGTGCTCGCCACGGCTGGCCGAGGCCGAACTCCGGGCGCTCGTCGAGGAGTTGCATCCCGTGGTCCTCGTCAACCGGGAACTCGACGGTTCGCCGGTCCCTTCCGTCTCGATCGACTACGCGAGCGGCATGGAGGCCGTGCTCACCGAACTCCACACGCTCGGCCACCGCCGCGTCCTGTATCTCGCCGGTCCGGCGGCGAGCCAGGGCGACCGACTCCGACGCATCGGCATCACCCGCGCTCGCGCAACCCATGGCCGACTCGAGGTCGAGATCATCGGTTCCGGCTCAGCTCTCGCCGATGGCGCCGCCTCGGTCGAGGAGGTCCGCCGGAGCCAGGCGACCGCGGTCGTCGCGTTCAACGACCTCGTCGCCCTCGGGCTGGTCTCCGCCCTGCGGCGCGTGGGCGTCGCCGTCCCCGCGCAGCTCAGCGTGGTCGGCTTCGACGACATCCCGTTCGCCGCGTTCTCGGTACCAGCGCTCAGCACGGTCTCCGTGCCCCGCCGGGAGCTCGGAGCCGAGGCGTGGACAAGGCTCCACGACACGATCGGCGGAGCGACGGGCGGTCATCCGCTGGTGTTCCGCCCGCGGTTCGTGGCCCGGGACAGCGCCGCCGCCGTCGCTCCCGCCAGGACGCGTTGGGAGACGGTCCTGCCTGAACCCGGCGTTGCCGACGGTGCCGCCGGGCCCGCGCTGCTCGCTCGCATCGATGCCGACGACGTCGTGGCCCTGCACGACGGCACCGACCTCCCGCCGCAGGACGCTCCACGTCCCTTCGCCCACCCGATCACCTCACTCGCCGGTCGGATCGTCACGGAGCGGGCTCCCGCCGACCACCCGCATCACCTCGGACTCTCGTTCGCCGTCGCCGTCGCCGACGTCGACGGCACCTCCTACTGGGGCGGCCGCACCTACCTGGCAGATCGGGGGTCGACGATGCTCGACAACCACGGCACCCAGCGCGTCCGTCAGTCCGACATCCACGGGCACAGCCTCCACCAGGAACTCGACTGGGTGGGGGCGGACGGCGCCATCCAGCTCGTGGAGGATCGCACGACCGTGGTGTCGGAGATCGCCGTGCCGAGCACCGCGGCAGCGGATGGCGACCCGCGCGCGGTACGGATCACGGTGTCGAGCACCCTGGAGTGCTCCGCGGGCCCGGTGAGCATCGGCTCACCGGCCACGAACGGTCGCGAGGGCGCCGGCTACGGAGGCTGGTTCTGGCGGATGCCTGCCGGGGTGCCGCGGAGGGTCTTCAGCGCAGCGGGACCAGGGGAGGAGACCGCTCACGGCTCACGCGCAGCATGGCTCGTCTTCGTCCTGGACGCCGGCGCTGCCGGCGCTCACCCGGTCAGCGTCCTCTTCCGCCAGCCCGCCGCGGCGACGTTCCCGTGGTTCGTGCGCGCTGCGGAATACCCGGGCGTCGGGGTGTCACTCGCGTCCGTCACCCGCACGATCGTCTCGCCGGGTTCTCCGCTCGTCACCGCACTCGACGCGGTCGTCGTGGACGGCCCGCTCGACGCGGAACAGGCCGACACGATCCACCGGACGCTGCTCGCGGCCGAGGCGAGCGCAGCAGGGAGCCCCGCATGAACCCCCACTCCGCCGAATCCGCCCCCGCCGTCGTGGTGGTCGGCATCCATGGACACGGTGCCACCCATGTCGAAGCGGCGAGAGCGCTCGTCGCCACAGGCGCGATCAGCCTCGGTGGGCTGGTCGACCGTGTCTTCACCGACGCCGACCGCGCAGCGGGTGATGCTCCGCTGTTCACCTCGCTCGACGACTGCCTCGCCGCTGTCCAAGCCGACGTCGTCATCCTCTCCACACCGATCCACACCCACCTCGAGCTCGCCGTGACGGCTCTCGAACACGGCGCGGACCTCCTCCTTGAGAAACCTCCCGTCACCTCGAACGACGAACTCGATCAGCTGCTCGCGGTCGCCGAACGCACGGGTGGGCTCGTCCAGGTCGGCTTCCAGAGCCTCGGTTCCCGAGCGATCCCTGAGATCGAGTCCCGTGTGGGCTCCGGCGAGATCGGAGCGGTGACGGCGATCGAAGCGACCGGCACCTGGGTCAGGACGGTCGGGTACTGGACCCGCGCGGCCTGGTCCGGTCGGCGCCTGCTCGACGGCGTCCCGGTGGTCGACGGCGTCGTCACGAATCCGCTCGCCCACGCGGTGCAGACGATGCTCCGGCTCGGCGGGACGACGGATCGGGCGGCACTCGCGTCGATCGAGCTCGACCAGTACCGTGCGAACACCATCGAGGCCGACGACACCTCGGTCGTCCGTGTCACGCCACGGAGCGGTCCGATCATGACGGCTGCGCTCACCCTGTGCGCCGAGGAGACGACCGATCCCGTTGTGACGGTCCGCGGAGAGCGCGGATCGATCAGGTTCCTGTACACCCGCGACCTCGTCGAGGTGGTGGTGGACGGCGAGACGGTGAGTCGTTCGGCCACCGGTCGGATCGGTCTGCTGGACGACCTCCTGCGTGCCCGTCGTGACCTCCGGGCCGGGCACGCGGCGCGTCTCGTGAGCTCCCTCGCGGATGCGTCGGCATTCACGGCCATCCTCGACGCCGTCCGGTCGGCCCCGGCCCCCTCCGTCATCGCCGAACACTTCGTCGACTGGCGGGGAAGCGGCGACGACCGACGCCCCGTGATCCCCGGCATCGAGGCGTTCGTGGCTGCCGCCGCGTCGACCGCGAGCACCTTCGCCGAACTCGGAACCCCGTGGAGCCGCAGATGAGACCCTCGACCACGCCTTCGACCTCGACCTCGACCCCAGCCGCGCGCGCGGCCGTGACCACGACCGCGCGCGTCGAGCACGGAGGACGCCCGGCACCTGATGAGGCCGACCGACGCCGCAAGCACGAACGGGTCATCACGCTCCTCGAGTCTCGTGGCGCTCACTCGCTGATCCTGCGATCCGCCGCGGCCATCAGCTGGTATCTCGACGGTTCGAGGGTGCACGTCAGCCTCGCCGCAGACCCGATCGTCGCGGTCGTCGTCTCCCTGGACGACGCCTGGCTCGTCGCGACGTCGAACGAGGTCGATCGCCTCCGCACGGAGGAGCTCCCGGACATCCGCATCGTGACGGTGCCCTGGCACCCGCCGATCGGCTCCGTGCTGCCCTCGGGACACGGGGTGCTCGAGGAGTCCGAGGTCGCCGAGGGCATCCGTGCGGTGCGCGCTTCGCTGTTGCCGGCGGAGATCGCCAGGTTCCGATCGCTCGGACGGGAGGCCACGACGTCACTCGAAGCGCTCGTCGAGGGTGTCGAGGAGTCCTGGACCGAGCGTGCGGTCGCCGCAGAAGCGGCGTCCGGACTCGTGGCTGCCGGGATCGACCCCCTCGTCCTCCTCGTCGCGGGTTCGGAGCGCCTCGCCCACCGGCACCCCCTTCCGACCGAGGGGGAGCTCGGCGCCCGTGCGATGGTGGTCGTCTGTGGGCGACGCGACGGGCTCATCGTCAACGTGACCCGCTGGTTCGATGCCGGCGGGGCACCGGCAGAGCCGTTCGCCTCGGACATGCGCAGGATCCGGGCCGTGGAGCGCGCCTACCTGGATGCCACCGTCCCGGGGGCGTCGCTCGGCGGTATCCTGCGGATCGGTAGTGCCGCGTACGCGGAGCAGGGCTTCGCACCGGACGAGTGGACGAAGCACCACCAGGGCGGAGCAGCCGGGTATGCGGGCCGCGATCCGCGGGCCACGCCGGGTGCGACGGATGAGGTCCAGCTCTGGCAGGCGTTCGCCTGGAACCCCACCGCACCCGGCGTCAAGGTCGAGGAGACCGTGCTCGTGACGCCGTCGGGGCTCGAGGTCCTCACGACGTCGGCGGCGAAGGCCGCGGATGTCGAGGCTCCCGTGGCAGGCTGAACGGATGCACACCGTCGTCATCGCACCAGACTCGTTCAAAGGAACCGCCGAGGCCGCCGAGGTGGCTGCAGCGATCGCCGAGGGTTGGCGGTCGGTCCGTCCCCACGACGAGCTGCGGCTGCTGCCCATGGCAGACGGCGGCGAGGGGACCCTCGACGCGTTCGCCGTCGCCGTCCCAGGGGCGGTCCGCCACTCGGTGACGGTGACGGGTCCGGTCGGCGACCCGGTCGACGCCTCCTGGCTCGAACTCCCGAATGGCACGGCCGTGGTCGAGCTCGCCCAGACCAGCGGCCTCACGCTCCTCGATCCATTGCAGCCGTTCGCGGCACAGACATCCGGATTCGGCCAGGCGATCGCCGCGGCGCTGGATCACGGTGTCGATCGACTGCTGCTCGCCATCGGCGGCAGTTCGAGCACGGACGGTGGCGCCGGGCTGCTGACGGCGCTGGGTGCCCGGCTGCTCGACGCGGACGGGCAGGAGATCGCACCGGGCAACGCCGGCCTGGCTGCGCTCGACGCGATCGACCTCTCCGGGCTTCGACCGCTGCCTGCTGCCGGCGCCGTCATCCTGAGCGACGTCAACAACCCGTTGCTCGGCGGACGCGGCGCTGCAGCCGTGTTCGGGCCGCAGAAGGGCGCATCACGTGCAGACGTCGCAATGCTCGATGCGAACCTGGCGAGACTCGTCGAGCGTGCGGGTGTGGCGCTCACCGTCGACCGTTCTGCTGTCGCGGCGGCGGAGCGCGGTTCGGGTGCCGCCGGCGGCGCGGGTTACGGACTCCTGCTGTGGGGAGCGACGACGGCATCCGGTGCGAGCGGTGTCGGCGATGCGATCTCCCTCCCGGGGGCTGCCGCGGCGGCGACGATCGTGATCACCGGCGAGGGCCGCTACGACGACCAGACGGCCGACGGCAAGGTGGCCTCCTACGTCGCCGGGCTCGCGCCCGGCAGGGCGATGCTCGTCGCCGGGGCGATCCAGGCGCCGACCGATGAATCCTTCGTCGCCGCTGCCTCACTCACCGAGCTGGCCGGTGGCGTCGAGAGAGCAATGGCGGAGCCGCTCGTGTACCTGCAGACCGCAGGCGCAGTGCTCGCCGAATCCCTCCAAGACTGACCCGATGTGTTCATCAGAATTCAGGGAATCTGCGCCGTGTGAGCCTCAGATGTCCGATTCCCGCCGGAAATCGGGCTGATCCGGGCCTACCCGGCCAGGATTCCCTGAATTCTGAAGTGCGGTCAGCGGTGGCGGGCGGCGTACTGCTCGCGAGCGATGCCGGGAGGTGTCGCCGCGGCGGCAGCGGACGGTGCGGCATCGACGCCCTCGACCGCCCAGTTCGGGCGCTCCCCGGTCAGCGCCCATGCAGCCTGCACGGCACCGCCGTCGGCGACGTACTCGCCGGGAGCCGGCACGACGACGGGTACAGCGAACACGTCGCGAGCGATGGTCTGCACGGCCGGGTTCTGTGCGGCTCCGCCGATGAGCAGGATCCGCTCGGCCACCACACCCTGCGACAGCACTGCGTCCAGACCATCGGCGAGCCCGCAGAGCAGACCTTCGATCGCAGCTCGGGCCAGACCTACACGGGTCGTCGATTCGAGCGTCATCCCGAACAGGGTCGCCGTCGCGTCGGGCAGGTTCGGGGTGCGCTCTCCCTCGAAGTACGGCTGCAGGACCAGCCCGCGCGCGCCCGCCGGCGCCGAGAGCGCGAGTCGGCCGAGCTCAGCGTGGTCGACGCCCAGGAGAGCCGCCACCGCGTCGAGGATGCGGGCAGCGTTGAGCGTCGCGATGAGGGGGAGGAACGCGCCGTCTGCAGAGGCGAATCCGGCGACCGTGCCCGAGGCGTCGCGGATCGGGGACGGCGTAACGGCGAACACGGTCCCGCTCGTCCCGATCGACACGACGACGTCGCCGGCGGTCGCTCCCAGACCGAGGGCCGCACCCGCATTGTCGCCGGCCCCTGGTCCGATGATGGTGTCCGCGCCGACGGGCCCGCCCACGACGCCGGAGCCGGCGGACTCGCCGGGGCCGAGCACTCTCGGGAGGATGGCGTCGTGGCCGAGAGCCGCGACGAGCAGTTCGCGGTCGTAGTCGCCGTCGGCGGGCGACCAGTAGCCCGTGCCTGAGGCGTCGGAGCGATCGGTCGTCAGCTCGTCGAGGTCGGCACCGTGCAGGCTGTCTTCGGCAGGACCGAAGCCGCGCAGTCGCCAGCTCAACCAGTCGTGGGGGAGCGCCACGGCGGCGACCTCGGCGGCGTTCGCGGGTTCGGCGTCACGCAGCCAGCGGAGCTTCGTGATGGTGAAGGACGCGACCGGGACGCAGCCGGTGCGTGCTGCGAGCTCTGCAGCGCCGAACTCGGCGATGAGGTCCGCTGCAGCACCGGCGCTGCGGGTGTCGTTCCACAGCAGAGCCGGCCGGATGACGCGGCCGTCGACGTCGAGCGCGACCATGCCGTGCTGTTGCGCGGCGACCGAGACGGCAGCCACGT
Source organism: Plantibacter sp. RU18 (assembly GCF_050613355.1). Lineage (NCBI taxonomy): Bacteria > Bacillati > Actinomycetota > Actinomycetes > Micrococcales > Microbacteriaceae > Plantibacter > Plantibacter sp. RU18. The sequence goes on along the minus strand of NZ_CP159618.1, from coordinate 3,755,731 downwards.
CGGCGAGTCCACCGGCGGCGTCGGCCGCTTCGAGGAGCGCCTCCCACCAGGCGGCGGGGTCGACCTCGGTGCCCGCGGGGTGCGATGCGCGCCCCTCTCGCACGAGCGCGCCGGTGTCGGCGTCACGGATGACGACCTTGCAGCTCTGCGTGGACGAATCGATACCGGCGACGAGCGTCATCGCTGTCCCTTTCGGAGTGATGTTGGCTGACGTACGGATGCAGAATTCAGGGAATGTTCGCGCGGAACGGCGTCCCGGGTCCGAATCCTCGCGGAAATCGGACGCGGGACGCCATCCTGGCCGATATTCCCTGAATTCTGCAGAGGGTGAGGGCTAGCGTGCGCCCATGAGGTGGTCGACCGCGAGCTGCTGGAGACGCACGAAGCCGAAGCCCTTCCCGCCGAAGTAGGCGTCGGCGTCGAAGTCCTCGTAGGAGGAGCGGTCGGCGAGTAGCTGCTCCACCGTCTCACCCGGGTGCAGCGTCGGCGCTCGCAGCTCGGGCACGCGGGCGGCTGCGAGGGCTTCCTGTACCTCGGGGTCTGCGCGGAACGCGTCTGCGCGCTCCTTGAGCAGCAGGTACATGCGCATGTTGGCGGCTGCGGAGTCCCACACGCCCGTGATGTCCTCGGTGCGGCTCGGCTTGTAGTCGAAGTGACGCGGGCCGTCGTAGGCGGGGCCACCGCCCACGCCACCGTGCTCGAGGAGGTCGACGAGGGAGAACGCGTTCTGCAGGTCGCCGTGCCCGAAGACGAGGTCCTGGTCGTACTTGATACCGCGCTGGCCGTTGAGGTCGATGTGGAACAGCTTGCCCTGGTACAGCGCCTGGGCGATACCCGCGGTGAAGTTCAGGCCCGCCATCTGCTCGTGCCCGACCTCGGGGTTGATGCCGACGAGTTCCGGACGCTCCAGGGTCTCGATGAACGCCATCGCGTGGCCGAGCGTGGGCAGGAGGATGTCGCCACGCGGCTCGTTGGGCTTCGGCTCGATCGCGAAGCGGATGTCGTAGCCCTTGTCGGTGACATAGTCGCCGAGGAAGTTGACGGCCTCGCGGTAGCGCTCGAGCGCAGCCTGGACGTCCTTCGCGGAGTCGTACTCGGCGCCCTCACGGCCGCCCCACATGACGAAGGTCTTGGCTCCGAGTTCTGCGGCGAGATCGAGGTTGCGCAGGACCTTGCGGAGGGCGAAACGACGGACGGCACGGTCGTTCGAGGTGAAGCCGCCGTCCTTGAAGACGGGAGCGCTGAACAGGTTGGTGGTGACCATCGGCACGATGATGCCGGTGTCGGCCAGTGCCTGCTTGAGGCGGTCGATCTGCTTCTGGCGGGCGGCGTCCGTGGAGCCGAACGCGAACAGGTCGTCGTCGTGGAAGGTGAGGCCGTACGCGCCGAGCTCGTTCAGGCGGGTGACGGCCTCGACCACGTCGAGGTCTGGGCGGGTCGGCCCACCGAACGGGTCGGTTCCGTTGTAGCCGATGGTCCAGAGGCCGAAGGAGAACCGATCGGCTTTGGTGGGGGTGAGGCTCATGCGTGCAGTCCTTCAGCATCGTTGGCGAGTGAGTGATTTGTTGTTAATCACAACTTATAGTCGAGAGTAGCAGAAAGCCCGGCCGCAGTCACGGGTCCGGCCGTGGCCTCCTGGCACGAAATGTTTCGCTACGATGTGTTTAACTTCTCGACGCGGAGACGGCTGCCGGCCGTGGTGTCGGGCGAACGGAGAGTCGATATGGGCGACACGGCGACAAGCGACGACCTGACTGCGCAGGCGGCCGGCGCGGGCGGGCGCGCGACCCTCTCCCGTATCGCCCGCGAGGCCTCCGTCTCCGTCTCGACTGCATCGAAGGTGCTGAACGGCCGGCCGGGTGTCTCCCCGGACACCCGCGAGATCGTCGAGCAACTCCTCGACCGGCACGGCTACAGTCGGCGCGGCGGCGAACTCGCGCAGGGCTCTCTCATCGAGCTCGTCTTCGAGTACATCGACAGTTCGTGGTCGCTCGAGATCATCCGCGGGGTCGAGAAGGTCGCCAGGCAGCACGGCATGAGCGTGACCCTCACCGAGACGGGCAAGCGGGGCTCGACCGGCGAAGGCTGGGTCGAGAGCATCATCTCGCGGAAGCCGGTCGGCGTGATCCTCGTCTTCTCCGATCTGGACCCGGCGTACCGGCGGCAGCTGCACACCCGGAACATCCCGGTCGTGGTCGTCGATCCAGCCGGGGATCCGGGGCCGGAGGTGCCGGCGATCGGCTCCACCAACTGGTCGGGCGGCATGGCGGCGACGCGGCACCTGATCGAGCTCGGGCATCGGCGGATCGGCGTCATCGCGGGGCCGATGGACCTCATGTGCTCCCGGGCGAGGGTGTCCGGGTACCGCTCGGCGCTCGAGGAGGCCGGGCTACCGCTCGACGAGGCGATCCTGCGACGCGGGGAGTTCGTCCCCGAGGCCGGACGGGTGCTCGCGCTCGAGCTGCTCCAGCTGGAGGACCGGCCGACGGCGATCTTCGCCGGGAACGACATGCAGGCCTTCGGTGTGTACGAGGCTGCTCGTTCGCTCGGGATATCCATCCCGGAGCAGCTGTCGGTCGTCGGATACGACGATGTGCCGCCCGCCCGATGGGTGGGGCCCGCCCTCACGACCATCCGGCAGCCGCTCATCGAGATGGCCGAGGAGGCGACGCGCCTGGTCCTGAAGCTCCGATCGGAGACGGTCGACAACGTCCGCCTCGACCTTGCCACGTCCCTCGTCGTCCGAGGCTCGACCGCTCCACCCGCCCGACCCGCTGCCTGAGTCCGCGGACGTCACGATCGGATCGACGGCGGCGGGCTCATCGGCGGGACGGTGATCGGCGACGTCAGTGTGGAAAAGTTTCCAATGCGGGAGGGAGAACTTGCGAGATCGAGCGAGGCGGGGCTAACTTCGGGGCACACGCAGCGAAGCGACTCGGAACCCCGAGGACCGCGACTGCGCGAGCATCCTCAGGAGCATCGCAGATGAGTGCAGGGCAGCGTTCGGAACTCCGGGTCGCGATGATCGGCTACGGCTTCATGGGCGCAGCGCACTCGCAGGCGTGGCGCACGGCACCGCGCTTCTTCGAGCTCGACGCCGAACCCGTCATGGCGACGATCGTCGGCCGGAATCCCGAAGCGCTGGAAGCCGCCCGCGTGAAGTTCGGCTGGGCAGCCTCCTCCACCGACTGGCGCACCGTGATCGCCGACCCGGCCATCGACATCGTCGACATCTGTACGCCGGGCTCCTCCCACGTCGAGATCGCGATCGCCGCGCTCGAAGCCGGGAAGCACGTGCTCTGCGAGAAGCCGCTCGCGAACACCGTCGAGGAGGCCGAGCTCATGGTCGCCGCGGCGGAGGCGGCGACGAGCAGGGGAGTTCGCTCGATGGTCGGCTTCAGCTACCGACGGGTCCCGGCCATCGCCTACGCCCGCCAGCTCATCGCCGACGGTGCGCTCGGTGATGTCCGCCAGGTCCGTGCGCTCTACCTGCAGGATTGGTTGAGCGACTCCGAGGGGCCGATGACCTGGCGTCTCGACAAGGAGCAGGCCGGTTCCGGTTCGCTCGGCGACATCGGCGCGCACGCCATCGACCTCGTGCAGCACCTGACCGGCTCGCACCTCGATTCCGTGAGCGGCACACTCGCGACCTTCGTGACGGAGCGTCCGTTGCTCGGCGAGACCGTCGGTCTGAGCGGCACGGCGTCCGAGGAGCGCGGCCAGGTCACGGTCGACGACGCGGCCTGGTTCACGGCCAGGCTCACCGGCGGCTCTGCGGAGGGGGCGATCGGCGCCTTCGAGGCCACCCGCTACGCGACGGGCCGCAAGAACGCGCTGCGGATCGAGCTGAGCGGTTCGCGCGGGGCCATCGCCTTCGACCTCGAATCGATGAACGAGCTCGAGGTGTACGACGCGACAGCACCCGCCGGTAAGCAGGGCTTCACCCGCATCATCGTGACCGAGCCGGAGCACCCGTACATGGCCGCGTGGTGGCCGACGGGTCACGGGATCGGTTATGAGCATCCGTTCTCCCACCAGGTCCGTGACCTCGTCGAGGCGATCACCACGGGGCGCGACCCGGAGCCGTCCTTCGCCGAGGGCCTCCAGGTGCAGCGCGTCCTGCGCGCCGTCGAACAGAGCGCCGCCCACGGGAGCGCCTGGACCCGCACTGACTGACCGACCGTCCTCCACAGGCGCCACCCGGACACCCGGCGCAGCTCTCCGGGACCGACCGCCGAACCAGCGGTCCGGCGCCACCCACACTGAACGAATGTCCCGCATCACCAGCAGCAGCACCCACCAAGGAGAGAATGCAATGACGCTTCGTACCTCTACCCGCCGACGCACGAGACTGGCAGCAGTCGCGCTCGGCGTCACCGCCCTCATGCTGGGCGCCACCGCATGTTCGAGCGGCGGAGGCGCCGCCGCCGGCAGCGCCACCCTCTGGGGCCTCATCGGCACCGACGAGGACACCGTCCTCGGCCCGTCGCTCAAGGAGTGGAACGGCGCCAACGCCGACGGGCAGGTCGCCGCGACCTACTTCCAGAACGACGCCTACAAGACGAAGATCCGCACCGCCGTCGGCGCGGGCAGCGCCCCGACCATCATCTACAGCTGGGCGGGCGGCACGCTGAACTCCTATGTCGACGCCGGCAAGGTCGCCGACATCACCGCCGAGACGGCCGACGCCAAGGGTAAGTTCCTCGAGTCCGTCTGGAACCAGGGAGTCGTCGACGACAAGGTGTACGCGGTGCCGATGAACGCCACCACACCGATCATGTTCTACTACAACAAGGATGTGCTCGACGCTGCCGGCGTCGACGTCCCCACCACCTTCGACGAGATCGTCGATGCCATCCCGAAGCTCAAGGCCGCGGGTGTCGCACCGTTCTCCCTCGCCGGTGCCTCCAAGTGGCCGTCACTCATGTGGGAGGAGTACCTCGTCGATCGCGTCGCCGGGCCCGAGGCCTTCAACAAGGTGATGGCCGGTGAAGCGGACGCGTGGAGCGACCCCGGCATCATCGAGGCGAACACGAAGATCCAGGACCTCGTGAAGGCCGGCGCATTCGTCGACGGGTTCGCCTCGGTCACAGCGGACAGCAATGCCGATGTCGCGCTCCTGTACACGGGCAAGGCCGCGATGATGCTCCAGGGTGCCTGGGTCATGACGACGTTCAAGCAGCAGGCGGCCGAGTTCGCCGAGAAGGGCCTCGGCTACACGACCTTCCCGGCGGTCGAGGGTGGCAAGGGCGACCCGTCGAACATCGTCGGAAACCCCTCCGGCTACTTCTCGATCTCCTCGGCGGCGAGCAAGGAGCAACAGGCGAGCGCGGTGAAGTACCTCACCGACGGCGTCTTCGACGACGGGTACATCGACCGCATGGTCGAGGCCGGGCAGGTGCCGCCGATCACCGGCATCGACGACCAGATCGCGAAAGCCGGCGGCGACTTCGGCACGACCGTCTACGACTTGTCGAAGAACGCCAAGAACTTCCAGATGTCATGGGACCAGGCGCTCCCGCCGGCACAGGCGACCGCGCTGCTCACGAACCTCGACCAGCTCTTCAACCTGCAGATCACCCCGCAGGAGTTCTCCGACAACATGAACAAGACGATCGGTCAGTGATTCCCAGATGTCTGCAACCCGTCAACTGAACGGGGCCCGAAGGGCCGGTGCGACGACGAACCGTCGCACCGGCCCCAGCGGCTGGATGGTCGCACCGGCGCTGGGCTTCTTCCTCGTCTTCGCGATCATCCCGCTCGTCGTCGCCCTCTACCTGAGCTTCACGCGCTGGGACGCGATCACCGACCCGGCGTGGGTCGGTCTCGACAACTGGGCCTCCGTGCTCGTCGACCCGATCACGATCGACGCCCTCGTCCTGACCATCAAGGTCATCGTCATCTCCTGGATCGTCCAGACCCCGATCAGCCTGCTGCTCGGTACCTGGACCGCAGGCAAGCAGCGGAACCGGGCCGTGCTCAGCGCGATCTTCTTCCTGCCACTGCTGCTGTCCTCCGCGGCGATCGCGATCGCGTTCAAGGCGATCCTCGACCCGAACTTCGGGCTGTCGGCGTCGCTCGGCATCCCGTTCCTCAAGCAGGACTGGCTCGGCAACCAGCAACTCGTGCTCTTCGTGGTGATCTTCATCATCGCGTGGCAGTTCGTCCCCTTCCACACGCTCCTGTTCCAAGGCGGGGTGCGGCAGATCCCCGCCTCCCTCTACGAGGCGGCGGAGATCGACGGCGCCGGCACGATCAAGCAGTTCTTCAACATCACGCTGCCGCAGCTGCGCTACACGCTGGTGACGTCGTCGACCCTCATGATCATCGGTTCGCTCACCTACTTCGACGTGATCTTCGTGCTCACCGGCGGTGTGCCGAGCGCCGGCACCCGCATCCTCCCGATCCTCATGTACGTGACGGGCTTCTCCGCCAGCCAGTTCGGTCAGGCGAGCGTCATGGCGATCATCCTGGCCGCCATCGGGCTCGTCATCGCGCTCCTGCTCACCAAGCTGAGCGGCTTCGCGAAGATGGACTCACAGCAGGAAGGCCTCTGATGTCCACGACCAACAGACTGACGAAGCCCGGCGCCCTCGGCACCGCGAGCCTCGACACCGTCAGCGTCTCGACCGCCGGCTCCAAACGCGGACGACCGTCAGACCACCAGACCCGGGGCAGGCGGCCACGGGGCGCTCGCCGCAAGCCGAACATCGTCGGAGGACTCGGGGCGTGGATCTGGCTGCTCATCATCGTGCTGCCGATCTACTACATCCTCATCACGAGTGTCCGTCCGCAGGCCGGCTTCTTCTCGAGCAACCAGCTCATCCCACCCACCGATCCGACGCTCGACGGCTACGCGCTCGTCCTGCAGAGCGACTTCTTCCTGTACCTCGCGAACAGCGCGATCATCACGATCGCGAGCGTGGCCATCACGGTGTTCGTCTGCATCATGGCGTCGTACGCGATCGTCCGGACGAACTCGCGGTTCACGCGTGGAGCGTTCTCGTTCTTCCTGCTCGGGCTCGCGATCCCGCTGCAGGCGACGATCATCCCGCTGTTCTACATGCTCTCGAAGGCCGGCCTCTACGACACACTGCTGGCCCTCATCCTGCCGTCGATCGGGTTCGCGGTTCCCGTCACGGTGCTCATCCTGTCGAACTTCATCCGGGACATCCCCAAGGAGTTGTTCGAGTCGATGACGGTCGACGGGGCGTCGAGCTGGCGGACGCTGGTGTCGCTCGTCCTGCCGCTCGCCCGTCCGGCGATCGTCACCGTCGGCCTGTACAACGCCCTCAATGTGTGGAACGGGTTCCTGTTCCCACTCGTCCTCACGCAGTCGCCGAGCAACCGGGTGCTGCCGCTGTCGCTGTGGACGTTCCAAGGGTCGTTCAGTGTGAACGTCCCCGCCGTCCTCGCCGCCGTGGTGCTGTCCACGCTTCCGATCTTCATCCTGTACCTGTTCGGCCGACGTCAGTTGATCAGCGGCATGACCGCCGGTTTCAGCAAGTAGGCGCGTCGTGCCCCACTCCGAGACAACATATCCCCTGAGAGGAATACATGACTGACAAGACAGTGCCGACCGAGAAGCGGGCCCTCGTGGTGCGCGGAGGCTGGGACGGACACATGCCGGTCGAGACCACCGCGGCCTTCATCCCCTTCCTCGAGGCGAACGGGTTCACCGTTCGCGTGGAGGACGGGACCACGATCTACACGGACGCCGACTACCTCGACACCGTCGACCTCATCGTGCAGATCAACACGATGAACACGATCGAGCCGGAGGAGTTCGCGGGCCTCCAGCGCGCCGTCCTGAACGGCACCGGTATGGCCGGCTGGCACGGCGGCATCGCTGACTCGTACCGGAACAACGCCGACTACCTCCACATGATCGGCGGACAGTTCGCGCACCACGCGGGCAAGGACCCGGTCGAGCGTACGGGAGAGCAGTCCGACAACTACATCCCGTACACGGTGCACGTCACGGAGTACGGTCGCCAGCACCCGATCATGGAGGGGATCGACGACTTCGACCTCGTCACCGAGCAGTACTGGGTGCTGAGTGACGAGTACAACGACGTCCTCGCGACCACGACGCAGGAGGTGCGGCCGTGGGACGCGTGGAACCGGCCGGTCACGGCTCCGGCGATCTGGACCAGACAGTGGGGCGAGGGACGCATCTTCGTCTCGGCACCCGGCCACCGGCTCGAGATCGTCGAGGAACCGAACGTCCGCACCATCATCGAGAGGGGCCTCCTGTGGGCAGCACGCTGAACGGGCCGTCGACCCTGGAGAGCGGGACCGTGCTCAACATCGGGATCATCGGCGTCGGCAACATCTCCAAGCAGTACTTCGCAGAGTTCCCCAAACTGCCGAATCTGCGGCTCGTCGTCGTCGCGGACCTCGACCTCGCGCGCGCGGCGGAGGTCGCTGCCGAACAGGGGGTGCGGTCGTCGAGCGTCGATGAACTGCTCGCCGACCCCGAGGTCGACGTGGTGCTGAACCTCACGATCCCCGCGGCGCATGCGGCGATCGCGCTGCGCGCACTCGAAGCGGGCAAGCATGTCTACGGCGAGAAACCGCTCGCGCTGACGACACAGGAAGCGCGGCCGATCCTGGAACTCGCGGCCGCCAAGGGTCTCCGCGTCGGCAGCGCACCGGACACCGTGCTCGGGACCGGGATCCAGACGGCGCTCGCGGTGCTGGACAGCGGTGTCATCGGCCGTCCCATCGCGGCAGCCGTGGCCTGGAGTGCAGCTGGCCATGAGCTGTGGCACCCGGCGCCCGCCTTCTACTATCAGCCGGGTGGTGGCCCACTGCTCGACATGGGCCCGTACTACCTGACGAGTCTCGTGTCCTTCTTCGGCCCGGTGGTGCGGGTGTCCGGCGCCGTCGCGCGGTCGGATCGAGAGCGGACCGTCGCGACAGGGCTGCTCGCCGGCACTCCGATCCCGGTGCACGAGGATGTCGACACGCACGTGACCGCGATCCTCGAGCACGCGAACGGGGTCGTCTCGACCGTCACGGTGTCATTCGAGGTGTGGGCGAGCCGCACGCCGTTGTTCGAGGTCTACGGGACTGCCGGCACGGTCGCCGTGCCTGATCCGAACCGCTTCTCCGACCCGGTCGAGATCGCGACTGCCGACGACCGCACCTGGCGTGCCGTGCCCGACGGAGCCGGCTTCGTCGATGCCGGCCGCGGTGTCGGGCTGGCCGACCTGGCGTCGGCGATCGAGGAGGAGCGGCCGCATCGTGCCTCGGGCGACCTCGCGTTCCACGTGCTGGAGATCATGGAGTCGATCATCGTCGCCGGCCGTGAGCACCGCGTCGTGGAGCTCACGAGCACCGTCGAACGTCCCGCGCCCGTGCCGCTGCCCCAGGCGGTCCACATCGGCAACTAGCACCCTCGGGCTGTTCACAACTCCTGCGATCCCGGCTCGTTTCGATGTTCCGCCGCTTCGATCGGGCCCCGGTCCTGATTTCAGGTTCGGGATGCAGGAGTTGTGAACGGTCGACTGCGGAGCCCACCCTGTGGAGCCCGCCCGTGGGAGCCCACCCTGCGGAGCCCGCCCCCTCGCAGCCTGCTCAGGGGATGGCCGCTCCATCGTGCACAACTCCTGCTGCGACGGTTGCGTCTGCGTCCTGACCCCCGGAGTCCCGCACGAGTGGGCGCTCCGGGGCCAAGGGCCACAGGAGTTGTGCACGGGTGTCCCTCAGCTGCTCACCGGGCGACGGGCACCACGCGCACTTCGCGGAGGACGCCATCGTCGACCCGCGCCGTCATGATCGTGCACTCCGGCTGCCGGCGCCGATCGGTCGGCGACCCGGGGTTCAGGAGCCGCATTCCGCCGGGGGAGACCGAGTCCCACGGGATGTGGCTGTGGCCGAAGATCAGGACGTCGGTGTCGGGGTAGGCGGTGTCGGCGCGCTGTTCCCGTCCCGCCGCGGAGCCCGTCTCATGGACGACCGCGAAGCGCAGCCCGTCGACGGTGAACCGGGCGACGACGGGGAGGCGTTCGCGCAGTTCTGGCCCGTCGTTGTTACCGAACACGCCGACCAGTCGTCTGGCGCGCGCTTCGAACGCATCGAGGGTCGCCTCGTCGACCCAATCGCCGGCGTGCACGACGAGGTCGGCTGCGTCGATCGCCGCCCACACCGCGTCTGGCAGCAGCTTCGCCCGCTTCGGCAGGTGGGTGTCGGAGACGAGCAGCAGCGAAGTGGGCATGCGTCCACGCAAGCGGATCGACGCGCTCGCGTCAACCCGTCAACCCGTCGACCGTTCGAGTGCTCGGTCCGTGAGTCACCCTGTCCCTGACCCTGGGCGGCACCTCGACAGGCTCGGTGACCGGGGACAGGCTCGGTGACCGGGGACAGGCTCGGTGGCCGGGGGCGTCTCGGTGCTGGGGCTCGTCTCGGTGACCGATTCGGTGACCGAGGGCCACCCTCCAGCCAGGGCGACTACAGTGGGCGGATGCCCGCTACCGACCTCCGCTTCTCCGGACGGATCGCCGGGTACGGCACCACGGGCGGCGTTCGCATCGTCCTCGGCCTGTGGTCGCATTCGCCGTTCGGCAGCTTCGCCGACGCGATGATCGAGGACTCCCGCGGCAAGCGCCTCCTGCTCGCGCCGACGCAGGAGATCGGTGACTTCATCTCCTCGACGTACACCTTCGACGACATCGAGGTCGGGACGGTCGGTTGGACACGGTTGCCCGCGGGCCTCCGGTTCGTCGGCGGCCCACTCGACACGACCCTGCGCATCGGTGGTAGTTCCCCGCTCGGCCGGGCCCTCCGTGTCGTCCCGAAGCCGCTCGCCGTGCATCCGGCCTGGCTGCGCGCCATCGACCCTGTCGCGAGGGTGTTGCAGCCCGGCGCCCGCACAGCGGGTTCGGCCGGTCACGGTCGCCGTGAGTATTACGGCGTGACGGGCGCTCGCCGCATCGTCGCCGCGACGGCGAGTTGGTCGGGCACCGACCTCGGCACGCTCGCGCCGCTCGCCCCTCCGGTGCGCTTCGGCTTCGGTTCTGCTCCGGCCGACCCGCACATCGTCGACATCGTCACCACGGTCCGCGAACCCGCCTGAGGCAGGCCGCCGCTCGGCAGCAGGAGATCCACTTCGCCGGAGGACACTCCGCCGCCGAATCTCCTGCCTCGAGCGGATGTCCTGCTGCCAGGCCGACCTGATTTGTTGGCGCTCACCACAAAACACTTGCATCGAGCGGGAAGGTCGCTTAGGCTCCTGGTCGTAGCAATCGAAACGTATCGACGATGGAGTCCCGAATGGTCAGTATTCACGATGTGGCGCAGGCCGCAGGTGTCTCGATCAGCACGGTCTCGTACGCCCTCACCGGCAAACGATCGATCACGGAGAGTACTCGGTTGCGCGTCGAGGAGGCGGCCAACGCCCTCGGGTACCGAGCGAACGCCGGTGCCCGCATGCTCAAGGGTGCCCGTACCAACCTCCTCGCCCTGAGCGCTCCGCTGCACGCCGGCACCCACGCTCCCGCCCACATGACCTTCGTCCTCGCCGTTGTGAACGCGGCCCGCGAATTCGACTACGACGTCGTCCTCCTCACGCAGGACGACGCGACCGACGGCCTCCGCCGCGTCTCGCAGTCATCCCTCGTCGACGGCATCGTCCTCCTCGACGTGTCGACCGTCGACGAGCGTGCCGATCTCGTGCGCGAGCTCGGCGTTCCGGCGACGCTCGTCGGCATCCCGGCCGATACCGACGGCCTCACCTGCGTCGACCTCGACTTCGAGCGAGCGGCCTGGCTCGCCGTCGAGCGCCTCATCGCCCTCGGGCACAGCCGCATCGCCTGCCTCGGGCAGTCGCCGGCCATCTACGAGCGAGGCTCGAACTTCCCGCCGCGTTTCCGTGACGCCTTCATCGCCGCTTGCGAAGCGAACGGGGTCCTCCCCGTCTTCCGGCCGTGCGACGAGGATGCGACGAGCGTCGGGCGCGCGATCAATGACATCGAGGCGCAGCTCGGAGCGGCGCCGACGGCGCTCGTGTTCCAGAGCAACGAACCCGTGCAGGCCATGGCGCTCGACCTCCTCGCGCGCCGCGGCGTCCGGATTCCCGAGGACCTCTCGGTCATCTCGGCCTGCTCGAGCTTCGACACCGCCCACCTCGAGCCGGCGATCGATGTGATCCCCCTCCCGGCCGAACAGTCCTGCGCGCGAGCGATCGCGCTCACCATGCGGCAACTGGACGGACTCGTCCAGCCGCACGTCGAACTCATCGAACCCTGGTTCGTCGAGTACGGCTCCGTCGCGGCAGTGCCCGCCGACTGACCCTGTCCGCCCAGGTCGCCCTCGGTGGCCGCACGTGCATCATCGAAACGTTTCGACATCCAGCAGTACCTCGGCAAGCTCGGTGAGCGGGTCGGGCACAGCACCACGAACACACAGTCACCAGCGGCCCCAGGCCGCCCTACGAGGAAGTAGACCATGCGAACCAGCAGAATCCTGACCGCCGTCGCAGCCATCGGTGTGAGCGCTCTCACGCTCTCCGGCTGCGCCGCCGGAGGCGACAGCTCCGGAGACGGCAACACCCTGAAGCTCTGGCACTTCGAGAGCGAGACCAGCGCGATGGGGATCGCCTGGGACGAGGCCATCAAGGTCTTCGAGGAGGAGACCGGCGCGAAGGTCGAGTTCGAGGAGAAGAGCTTCGAGCAGATCCGTTCCACTGCGAGCCAGGTGCTCAACTCCAACGAGGCGCCCGACATCCTCGAGTACAACAAGGGCAACGCGACCGCCGGCCTCCTCGCGAGCCAGGGCCTCCTGTCGAGCCTCGACGACGCGGTGAAGGAGTACGGCTGGGATGACAAGCTCTCACCGTCGCTGCAGACCACGGCGCGCTACGACGAAGACGGCATCATGGGCTCCGGCGACTGGTACGGCGTCCCGAACTACGGCGAATTCGTCCAGGTGTACTACAACAAGGACATGTTCGCGGCCAATGGAGTCGCCGTTCCGACGACGCTCCCCGAGTTCGAAGCCGCTCTGCAGACGTTCGCCGACAAGGGCATCACGCCGCTCGCGCAGTCCGCTCAGGAGTACCCGCTCGGCCAGCTGTGGTATCAGCTCGCGCTGACCAAGGCCGACCGTGACTGGGTCGACGACTACCAGCTCTACACGAACCCGGTCGACTGGCAGGACGAGGCGATCACCTACGGCACCGAGACGGTGAAGGACTGGACCGACAAGGGCTTCATCGACCAGGACGCCAGCGGATTCAAAGCCGAGGACGCCGGAACCGCGTTCATCAACGGCACCTACCCGATCTTCGTCTCGGGCAGCTGGTGGCAGGGCCGCTTCGCGACCGACATCACGAGCTACGACTGGGGATCCTTCCTCTTCCCGGGCACGACGCTCACCCCCGGCTCCGCCGGCAACATGTGGGTCATCCCGGAGAACGCGAAGAACAAGGACCTCGCCGAGCAGTTCATCGACATCACGCTCCGCCCGGAGATCCAGGCCCTCATCGGGAACAACGGTGGTGTCCCGGTCGCCGCCGACGCCGCCGACATCACCGACCCGAAGAGCCAGGAGCTCATCGCGAACTTCAACACGATCAACGACAACGACGGCCTCGCCTTCTACCCTGACTGGCCGACGCCGACCTTCTACGACCAGCTGAACGCGGGTCTGCAGGAGCTCATCAACGGCACGAAGACGCCGGCCGAGGTGCAGGACCAGCTGGGCGAGCAGTACCAGTCCGGCGTCGACGACATCATCGGCTAGCACTCCGGGCGCGTGCCGGGACCAGCGTCCTGGTCCCGGCACGCGCCCGCGTCGGCTCTCGCCACCCGCACCACTCAGCAGAAAGGAACCACGATGCCCGCCGCCCCCAGCACGAAAGCCGTGGTCACCACGGGCACGCCGCCCGCGCGCAAGCGACCGGCGCAGAGCCTCATCCCCGGTAGCAAGCCGAACCGGTTCTGGCCCTACCTCATCCCCGGCCTCCTGCTCATCACGGTCATCGTCATCGTGCCGCTCGGCTGGAACATCTTCCTCACCTTCACGAAGTACCGGGGCATCAAACCGCCGGAGTTCATCGGCCTCGACAACTGGGTGAAGCTCGCCGGCGACGAGACCTTCTGGGTGTCGTTCGGCAACTCCATCGCCATGATCGTCGCGATGGTCGTCGTCCCCACCCTCGCCGGTCTCGTGCTCGCGGCCATGCTCTTCGACCTCGTCGGCAAGAAGTTCGGCGGGAAGGTCGCGAGCTTCCTGCGTGCGACCTACTACCTGCCGCAGATCCTCCCGGCCGTCATCGCGGCCATCGTCATCGGCTGGATCCTGCGGCCGCAGAACGGTGCGCTCAACCAGATCCTCGATGCGGTCGGCCTCGGTGCGCTGCAGCACAACTGGCTCGGCAGCCCTGACACCGCTCTCCCGAGCATCATGGTCATCATGGTCTGGGTGCAGCTCGGCTATCCGATCGTCATCTTCATGGCGGCGCTCCAGCGCGTCGACCCCGAGCTGTATGAAGCTGCCGAGCTCGACGGTGCCGGCTGGTTCCAGCGGTTCCGCGCGATCACGGTCGGCATCATCCGCCCCGAGATCTTCGTCGTGACCCTCACCTGCACGATCGCGGCACTCAAGGTGTTCGGCCCCGTCTACACCCTCACCGGCGGTGGGCCGGGCACCTCGACGATCGTCCCCGCCTACTACGCGTACACCGAGTTCTTCCAGTCCCAGCAAGTGGGTTACGGCGCGACCATCGCGACCGCGCTCACCGTCGTCATCGCCGCCGTGTCGATCGTCTTCATCCTCGTGCAGACGCGACTCGAGCGACGCGAAGAGGAGCACTGACCATGTCGGCATCCACCATCGCCCCAGGAACGGTCGAACCGATCGAGAATCCGTCGGGTCGTGCGCCGCAGCGTCCGCCCAAGCGTCGCAAGGGCGCCAAGAAGAAGACCGCCGGAGACTGGCTCATCCTCGCGATCGCCGTCCTCATCGGTCTCTTCATCGCCGTGCCGTTCCTGCTCATCCTCATCAACTCGTTCAAGTCGCCCTCGGACTACTCGACGAGCGGTCCGCTCGCATTGCCGACCCAGGTCTACACGGACGGCATCGTGAACTTCTGGAACCGGGTGAACTTCCCGGAGAAGCTGTGGAACAGCGTCTTCATCTCCGGCATCGTGGCGATCCTCGCCGTCGGCATCTCGATGTTGAACGCCTTCGCGCTCGGCATCGGTCGGGTGAAGGGCCGCACGTGGATCGTCGTGCTCATCCTGCTCGCGAACATGCTGCCGCAGGAGGTGCTCCTCTACCCGCTCTACTTCATGTTCAAGCAGGTGGGGCTGTACGACAACGTGTGGAGCGTCATCATCATCTTCACGGTGATCCAGTGCGCCTTCGGGACGTACCTCCTGTCGAGTGTCTACGGCACGTTCCCGAAGGAGATCCTCGAGGCCGCGTCGCTCGACGGCGCCGGCCGCTGGCGGATCCTCACGCGAGTGGTGTTCCCGATCTCCCGCCCGACGCTGAGCGTGCTCCTGATCTTCTTCTTCATCTGGACCTGGAACGAGTTCCTCATCCCGCTCACCTTCCTGGTGAGCAACGCGAACCAGACAGTCCCGGTCGCAATCAGCGTGTTGCAGGGCGACCGCCTCATGGACGTCACGACGACGAGCGCCTCGGCACTGCTCGGGCTCATCCCGACGCTCGTGTTCTTCCTCATCTTCCAACGCACCCTCACGAGGGGCATCACCGCAGGAGCAGTCAAGTAACGATGAAATTCACCGACGGATTCTGGCACACCCGCCCCCGTGTCGACGCACGTTATGCACAGGAGGCGTACGACCTCGATGCCGCACCAGACGGACGGTCGCTCGTGGTCAGTGCGCCCACGAAGGTCATCGCGAGTCGTGGCGACACCCTCAACCGGACCCTGTTGACGATCACGCTGTCGTCGCCGCTGGAGGGGGTCATCGCCGTGCGCGTCGACCATCACACGGGCGCGCGTCGCAGCCAGGGCTTCGAACTCGTCGGCGCGGTCGACGGAGGCGTCGGCGAGGTCTCGATCGACGAGACGGGAGGCACGCTCACGAGCGGTCCGCTGACCGCCCGGGTCACCGCGGGTTCTCCGTGGTCGCTCGAGTTCCTCGAGGACGGCAAACCGATCACGACGAGCGGGGCGAAGTCCATCGCGCTCGTGCAGCTGGAGGACGGCGCGCCGGTCACGACCGAGCCGGCCGGTGTCGCGGGCGTCACCACCACGGGGCTCGCAGCTCCCGGCTCCTACGTCCACGCACAGCTGTCGCTCGGCGTCGGCGAACTCGTCTACGGCCTCGGCGAGCGCTTCGGACCGTTCGTGAAGAACGGCCAGACGATCGACATCTGGAACGCCGACGGCGGTACCTCGAGCGAGCAGTCGTACAAGAACGTGCCGTTCTACCTCACCAACCGTGGCTACGGCGTGCTCGTCAACCACCCCGAGCACGTGTCGTTCGAGGTCGGGACCGAGGCCGTGGAGCGGGTGCAGTTCTCGGTCGCGGGGGAGTCGCTCGAATACCTGGTGTTCGCCGGTCCGACGCCGAAGGACGTGCTGGAGCGCTACACCGCTCTCACCGGTCGTCCGGCGCAGGTTCCGGCGTGGTCGTACGGTCTGTGGCTCTCGACCTCGTTCACCACCCAGTACGACGAGGGGACGATCAACAGCTTCATCGACGGCATGGCCGAACGGCAGCTGCCGCTGAGCGTGTTCCACTTCGACTGCTTCTGGATGCGCGAGTTCAACTGGACCGACTTCGAATGGGACGCCCGAGTCTTCCCAGACCCGGAGGGCATGCTGGCCCGGCTCCACGAGCGAGACCTCAAGGTCAGTGCCTGGATCAACCCGTACATCGGACAGCGCTCGAAACTGTTCGCCGAGGCGGCCGACGCTGGGTACCTGGTGCGCCGTTCCGACGGCGCCGTGTGGCAGTGGGACATGTGGCAGGCGGGCATGGGTCTCGTCGACTTCACCAATCCCGATGCGACCGCCTGGTTCCAGGACAAGATCCGCACACTCGTCGGCCAGGGTGTCGACGCCATCAAGACCGACTTCGGTGAGCGGATCCCGACGGACGTCGTCTGGCACGACGGCAGCGACCCGCAGGTCATGCACAACTGGTACGCCCAGCTCTACAACGCGGCGGTGTTCGAGGCGCTACAGGAGTCGTCGGGCATCGGCGAGGCCGTGCTGTTCGCACGCTCGGCCACGGTCGGCGGCCAACAGCAACCCGTGCACTGGGGCGGCGACAACTCCTCCAGTTACGAGTCGATGGCGGAGACACTGCGCGGTGGGCTCTCGCTCGCTGCCAGCGGATTCGGCTACTGGAGTCACGACATCGGCGGCTTCGAGGGGAACCCCGATCCGGCCGTGTTCAAACGTTGGTTGGCGTTCGGCCTCATGTCGAGCCATTCCCGGCTGCACGGCTCATCGAGCTACCGAGTGCCGTGGGCGTTCGACGAGGGCGACGAGGCGCCTGGCCAGAGCGCGGTCGACGTCGCTCGGCGCTTCACGAACCTCAAGCTGCGGCTCATGCCGTACCTGTACGAGGTCGGTCTGGAAGCGGCGTCGCGCGGTATCCCGTTCATGCGGCCGATGCAGCTCGAGTTCCCCGGTGATCCGGCCGTCGACCACCTCGACCGGCAGTACCTGCTGGGGGAGCACCTGCTCGTCGCGCCCGTGTTCAGCGAGGCCGGCGATGTGCAGTACTTCCTCCCTTCGGGTACCTGGACGGACCTGCTGACCGACGAGGTCGCGACAGGGCCCGTCTGGCGGACCGAGCGGCACGACTTCGCCTCCCTCCCGCTCTGGGTGCGGGAGGGTGCCGTGCTCGTGACCGGGTCGCGCGACGACCGACCGGACTACGACTACACCGACGCTCCGCTCGTCACGGTGTACCCGGGCGCCGAAGGCTCTTCCCGGGTGCGGGTGTCGGATCCGACTGGGGGCGAGGCGATCGAGTTCTCGGTCGAACGCTCGGCGAGTGGTGCTGTCGTGACGGGGCCCACCGGGATCGCGTTCACGGCTCGGCTCGCTGGGGCTGCGGCGGTCGAGGCGACTGCGGGTGTGGCCAAGCTCACGCGGTAGCTCCAGCCCGCTGCGTCCACGTGAGCGCACGAGATCCGCCCGACGGCGGGACGTTCTGCGCCCGAACGTCCTGCAGCGGAGCGGGTCTCCTGCGGTCAGACCGTGCGCACCATCCAGACGTCGACGTCGTCCTCGCGTTCGAGGGTGAAACCGTGGCGTTCGTACAAGCGACGGGCCGGACTGCCCTGCAGCACGTTGAGGCGGAACGGGCGGGCGTCGGCATCGCGCTGCAGGAGTCCCGCGAGGATGTTGGTGCCGAGTCCCTGCCCCTGGTGCTCCGGCGACAGGTAGAAGTGCTCGAGCCATCGCTCGTCCGTCTCCGGACGGATCGCAACGAGGCCGGCGGCCGTGCCGTCGATCTCGATCACCGACGTCAGCTCGGGCTGATAGGCGTCGAGGAACCGTCTGCGCACGCGCGCCTCGTCGTAGCGGCCGAGGCGTTCGAGGTCGGGGCGCATGACGACGGCACGCAACTCGGCCATCCAGGTCGCGTCGTCGGCAGTGGCAGGGCGGAGGGACCAGGCAGCGGACATCCGACCAGTCAACCATCTCGGCGGTCGCGAACGGTCCACTCGTGATGTGCGCTCTCGGAGCACGTCGCGCTGGCGTCCCCGCGGTTGTCCGGGGCGCCGGCGCATGGTCCCGCGCCGCGCGGAGGGAACGCCGCCGCATAGGGAACACTAGGAGGATCGAGTGGAGGGTGGACGCGTGAGCGAAGCTGCTGGCATGGGGAGCGGTCTGGATTCGGTGCGCCGCCACAACCTCGGCAGGATCGTCGAGCTCGTGCACCGGGGAGGCGTGCAGTCGCGTTCGGCACTCACGAAGGCGACCGGACTCAACCGCTCGACCGTCGCAGCGCTCGTCACCGAACTCGCCTCGACCGGCATCGTCGTCGAGTCCGTTCCGGTCGGCCCTCAGGGTGTCGGCCGGCCCTCTCCGATGGTCGCCGCGGGTCCGCGCGCCGTCGCGTTCGCAGCGAACCCCGAGCTCGACGCGATCACGGTCGCCGCCGTCCGCCTCGGCGGCGAGGTGATCGGGCGCGTACGACGCGAGGTCACGACGACGCCCACAGCGGGAGAGGCGACGGCCGTCATCGCCGAGCTCGTCGCCCGACTGGCCGCCGAACTCCCGGTGGATGCCGACGGTGGGGGAGGGATCGGACTCGCGATCCCGGGCCTCGTCCGCGATGTCGACGGTGTCGTCAGACTCGCCCCGCACCTCGGCTGGGTCGACGAACCCCTCGTCGAGCGTCTGCGCGAAGCGACCGGCCGAGCCGTGTTCGCGGCGAACGACGCGAGCCTCGGAGCCCGCGCGGAGCGGACGTTCGGCGCCGGTCGTGGCATCGACGACCTCGTGTACCTGAACGGTGGCGCGAGTGGTATCGGTGGCGGGATCGTCGCGGGCGGGCGTCCGATCGGGGGAGCACGTGGGTATGCGGGCGAGTTCGGACACACCTCGGCGACGGCCGCCGGCAACGCGCTCGAGGATGCGGTGCGTCGGAGCGAGCTGTTGCGGGTGGCGGGCCTCACTGTCGGCGACGACGCCACGCTGGAGCAGGCACTCGCTGCGGGGATCGCTGCCGAGCGATCGATGGTCGGGGCTCCCGACTCGACTGCGACGTCAGGTGTCGGCCCGGTCGGCGATGAGGTCGTGCGCCAGGCACGGACGCTCGGGCGGGCGCTCGCCGGGACGGTGAACATCCTCGATCCGCAGCTCGTCGTGCTGGGTGGGCATCTGGGCATCCTCCTGGAACTGGCCTCGGACGAACTGCATGACGCAGTCCGTGAGCGTGCACTCGCCCCGCCGTTCGAGGACGTCACCATCGTCCGTGCAGCTCTCGGCCAGGACCTGCTGCTCATCGGTGCTGCCGAACTCGCCTTCGACCGCCTGATCGCCGACCCCGCCGCCTGGTGACCTCTCGTCCAGCGCGGTGCGCTGGACCGAACCCGCACGGACAGCCGTGGGCGCGAGGTATTGGCGCGGGCGCGGGTCTCCGGAGGGGCGCGCTCGCGCCAGTGGGGTGCGCTCGGTCCAGCGCACCGCGCTGGCAGCGACCCGCGGCTAGAAGGCGGGCGGGCCGGTGGACTTCCGGATGATGAGTTCGGGGTCGATGCTGCCCCGGTAGCCGACGGTGTCGACCTCGAGGTTGCCGAGCAGACGCGCGACGCAGCGACGGCCGAGCTCATCGAAGTCCTGCCGGACGGTCGTGAGCGGCGGCCAGAAGTGCGGCGCCTCGGGGATGTCGTCGAACCCGACGATCGACACGTCGCGCGGGACGTCGTAGCCCTCATCACGGATCGCGTGGATCAGCCCGAGCGCCATCTGGTCGTTCGACGAGAAGATCGCCGTGAAATCACGCACCCGCATCAGCTCGATGCCCGCCCGATAGCCGAAGTCGGCCGTCCAGTCGCCGAGGATCGGCGCGGTCGTCGGTACGTCCTGGGTGCTCATCTCGACGAGGAACCCACGCATGCGCGCCTCGGCCTCGATCCAGTCCTGCGGCCCCGCGAGGTGGTAGATGTTCCGGTGGCCGAGTTCGATGAGGTGCCGAGTCGCAAGTCGCCCGCCGGCCACTTGGTCGACTCCGATGGAGTGGTCGTCGAGGTCGCCGCCCGACTGCACGGTGACGAACGGCACCCGCACGTCGAGCTCCTCGATGGCGCGGAACACACGCACCTGGGGCGCGATGACGACGATGCCGTCGACCGACTGCGAGAGCAGATGCTCGACGGCGGCGACGATCGACTCCTCGCTCGTGTCCGGCAGGTTCGAGGTGCTGACGAGGTAGCCGGCGTCCTTGCTGGCGTTCTCGATCGCCTGGATCATGCTCGCGGGGCCGTACTGGGACCGCTGGCTGGCGAGCACACCGATGGTGCGGGAACGACTCGTGACGAGGGCACGGGCGGCCCGGTTCGGTCGGTAGTTGACCTCGTCCATGACGGCGAGTACCCGGTCACGCGTGGAATCGCGAATACTCGGGTGATTGTTGAGCACGCGGGAGACGGTCTGGTGGGAGACCCCGGCCAGGCGCGCGACATCGCGGATATTGGGGGCACGCCCCCGTTCGGCGTCGTCGCTCACGGATTCCTCGGACCTCGATGTGCACGGTCACATTTCGTGCTGCACCCATTATGCACACGCGTCCGGTCGGTGGTGGAACAGCCGGATCCGGTGCGCGACGGACGAAGTCGCCGGTCGATGCGGTCGGGAGATGGCCGCGGCGGTACCGTTGGAGGATGGACACCGCCAGCATCACCCGCGTCATCGAAGACACCGACTTCTCGGGCGTCGTGCTCGTCACCCGTGGTGAGGAGACGCTCTTCCAGGCCGCTCGTGGCCTCGCGTCGCGGGAGCGGAACGAGGCGATCACGATGGCCACCCGGTTCGACACGGCGTCCATCACGAAGCTGTTCACCGCCGCCGCAGTCCTGCAGCAGGTCGACGCGGGGCACATCGATCTCGACGAGTCGATCCACGAGTACGTGGACCTCGACGGCACCACCATCGGTCGCGGTGTGCAATTGCTGCATCTGCTCACGCACACCTCCGGTATCGCAGACGACGCCGACGAGACCGAGGGTGAGAGCTACGAGGACCTCTGGGCAGAGCGCCCTGCGTCGTCGATCGAGCAGACCGCCGATCTGCTGCCGCTGTTCGGGCAGAAGCCTCGCCTCGCGGCTCCCGGCGAAGAGGCCAACTACGTCAACGCCGGCTACGTGCTGCTCGGCCTCGCACTCGAGGGCGTGACGGGTCTGCCGTATCGGGAGCTCATCGAGACGCAGGTGTTCGCGCTGCTCGGGATGTCCGACTCCGGCTTCGTCGACCGCCGAACCGGTCAGTCGGGCCTCGCGGAGGGCGGCGACGTCGACGACGCCGGTGTGTGGCACTCGAACGTCGATGCGTTCCCACCGCTCGGTGGTCCGGATGCCGGCGCCCAGTCGACGGCGGCAGACCTCGTCACCTTCCTGCGTGCCGCCCGCGACGCGAAGATCCTCACCGCCGAGCTGACCGAGGAGTTCACCTCTCCGCAGGTCGAGGTCGACGAGGAGATCGCGTACGGCTTCGGCTTCGAGTTCGACATCGACGAGGACGGCCAAGTGCGCTCGATGTACCTCGATGGCGTGAACCCGGGCGCGAGCGGTATCGCCCGCACCTACTTCGGGCCGACCGCAGCCGACGCGGTCGACGTCGTCGTGCTGTCGAACTCCGAGGACGGCGCCTGGGACGTCATCCGCGCGATCGACGCCGAGTTCTAGCCACTCCGGTCCTTCGCGGCCCGTCGCCCGGCTGCCCATGCGGCGCGCGTACGCATGTGCGGGATCTGCCCTCCATGACCGCGCGACCATCTCCCGTATTTCGCCGGTTATGAAATTGAGACACATCCCGACTTGACATCGGTGGGCTGTCTGGGGCTATCGTGTGACACACAATGTGAACGGTCACATTCGGAGTGACGAGGAAGTCAACGTGGGAACGAAGCGCAACGAAGCGAGCAGGTCGGCGATCAGCCTCCTCCTCTTCTGCCGCGCCGATCGATCCGACCACGACCTCCTCACGGTCCGGCATCCAGCCGACCGCTTCTCCCTGCACCCTCGCCGGCACCACGACGAGGCGTCCGCACCCGCACCCGCGAACGCCCCGTAGTCGGCGAGCGGCCCCGATGAGCTGGACACATCGGAGCTGTTCGACCTGCGCACGACAACGACGTCCAAGCAAACCCCTGAGGGAAGGAACCACAGTGAAGAAGAGAATGCTCCTCGCCGCGCTGGCTGCAGGCACGATGGTCGTGTCGCTCGCCGGCTGCTCCGGCGGCGCAAGCAGCGGATCGTCCGGAGGCGAAGGCGACGGCAAGCTCGTCGGCGTCGCAATGCCCACGAAGAGCTCCGAGCGGTGGATCCAGGACGGCAACGCCGTCAAGGAGCAGCTCGAGAAGGAGGGCTTCAAGGTCGACCTGCAGTACGCCGAGGACGACATCCCCACCCAGGTCTCGCAGATCGAGAACATGATCACCAAGGGCGCTTCCGTCCTGATCATCGCGTCGATCGACGGCACCACGCTCACGAGCGTCCTGCAGGAGGCCGCTGACGGCGACATCCCCGTCATCGCCTACGACCGCCTCATCCGCGACAGCGAGAACGTCGACTACTACGCGTCGTTCGACAACTACAAGGTCGGCGTGCAGCAGGCCAACTCGGTCCTCAACGGCCTCGGCCTCGTCGACCTCGAGGGCAAGCCCACCGAGGGCGCCCCCGCTGGTCCGTTCAACATCGAGATGTTCGCCGGCTCACCGGACGACAACAACGCAACCTTCTTCTGGGACGGCGCGCAGGACACCCTGAAGCCCTTCATCGACGCGGGCACGCTCGTCGTCGGGAGCGGCCAGACGTCCTTCGAGCAGGCGGCGACGCTGCGTTGGGATGGTGAGACCGCGCAGAAGCGCATGGAGAACATCCTCACGTCGACCTACTCCGACGGTTCCAA
This sequence comes from Plantibacter sp. RU18, assembly GCF_050613355.1. NCBI lineage: Bacteria > Bacillati > Actinomycetota > Actinomycetes > Micrococcales > Microbacteriaceae > Plantibacter > Plantibacter sp. RU18. Next base: position 3,732,156 of record NZ_CP159618.1, on the reverse strand, counting down.
GGTGAACGCGGTCCTGTCGCCCTACGACGGCATCTCGCGAGGCATCATCTCGGCTCTCACCGACGCAGGATACTCGGTCGGCGCTGAGTGGCCGATCATCTCCGGTCAGGACGCCGAGCTCGACTCGGTCAAGGCCATCGAGTCCGGCGAGCAGTACGCCACCATCTTCAAGGACACCCGTCAGCTCGCTGCCGAGGCCGTCAAGATGGCTGTCGCAGTGCTCAACGGCGACGAGCCCGAGGTGAACAACACCGAGGACTACGACAACGGCAAGAAGGTCGTCCCGTCCTTCCTCCTCGAGTCGCAGATCGTCGTCAAGGACAACATCCAGGAGATCCTCGTGGACTCCGGGTACTGGACCGAAGACGAGATCAAGGGCTAAGCAGCTCCACTCAGGCACCTCGACAGGCTCGGTGAGCGGGTTCCTCCGCTCCCGAGCCTGTCGAGGGGTCACCCAGGTTCAACGACGACCACCAGTAAGGAGACACGGTGTCAGGCGAGACCACGAGCATCCTCGAGATGCGCAACATCATCAAGACCTTCCCCGGCGTCAAAGCCCTCTCGAACGTCACGCTCGACGTCCAGCGCGGCACCGTCCACGCCATCTGCGGTGAGAACGGCGCCGGCAAGTCGACGCTCATGAAGGTGTTGTCCGGCGTCTACCCGTTCGGCACCTACGAGGGCGACATCGTGTTCGAGGACGAGGTCGTGGAGTTCAAGGACATCCGCGACTCCGAGTCCAAGGGCATCGTCATCATCCACCAGGAGCTGGCCCTCAGCCCCTACCTCTCCATCGCGGAGAACATCTTCCTCAACAACGAGTTGAAGGGGCCGCTCGGCCTCATCGACTGGAACCGCACCAATCAGGAGGCGGCAGCTCTGCTCGCCCGGGTCGGCCTGCGCGAGAACCCGACGACCAAGATCCTCGAGATCGGTGTCGGCAAGCAGCAGCTCGTCGAGATCGCGAAGGCCCTGTCGAAGCGCGTGAAGCTCCTCATCCTGGACGAGCCGACCGCTGCGCTGAACGACGAGGACTCCGACCACCTGCTCGACCTGATCCTGCACCTGAAGGAGCAGGGCATCACGTCGATCATCATCAGCCACAAGCTCAACGAGATCAAGAAGGTCGCCGACACCGTCACGGTCATCCGCGACGGCAAGACCATCGAGACGATCGTCAAGAACGACGTCACCGAAGAGCGCATCATCAAAGACATGGTCGGTCGCGACCTCGAGCACCGCTACCCGGATCACACGCCGAACATCGGCGAGGAGATCCTGCGCGTCGAGGACTGGACCGCCCACCACCCCCAGGACCCGACCCGGGTGATGGTGGACGCCGTCAACCTGAACGTGCGCGCCGGTGAGATCGTCGGCATCGCCGGGCTCATGGGTGCAGGACGAACCGAGTTCGCGATGAGCCTGTTCGGCCAGACCTACGGCAGCCGGATCAGCGGCAAGGTCTTCAAACACGGCAGCGAGATCCGCACCCGCACGGTGTCCGAAGCGATCGACAACGGTCTCGCGTACGCCACCGAGGACCGCAAGTACTACGGGCTGAACCTCATCGAGGACATCAAGCGGAACATCTCGATGGCGTCGCTGAAGAAGCTGTCCCGTGGTGGCCTCGTGAACGACAACGAGGAGTACAAGGTCGCCGAGGAGTACCGGCGGAGCATGAACATCAAGGCTCCGAACGTGCTGGCGAAGACCGGGAAGCTCTCGGGCGGCAACCAGCAGAAGGTCGTGCTGTCGAAGTGGATCTACTCCGACCCCGACGTCCTCATCCTCGATGAGCCCACCCGCGGGATCGACGTCGGCGCGAAGTACGAGATCTACACGATCATCAACCGCCTCGCCGCTGAGGGGAAGGGCGTCATCGTCATCTCCTCCGAGCTCCCCGAGCTCATCGGCATCTGCGACCGTATCTACGCCCTCAGCGAGGGCCGCATCACCGGCGAACTGCCGATCGAGGAAGCGAACCCTGAAGCGCTCCTCAAGCTCATGACCATGGAGAAGCCCCGCTAGGCGGGTAGCTACCGGATCGAAGGAGAACCGCAATGTCCGATCTGGACACCAAACCCACCGTCCCGGCCGGGGACAGCGAGGCCGCAGGCGGCCTCGTGAACCCGACCGTGAACCGCTTCACGAGCTGGCTCACGCACATCCTCAGCGACCTCGGTAAGAACGGCATCTTCATCGCCCTCCTGCTCGTCGTCGTGTTCTTCGCCGTCATCACCGACGGCATCCTGCTGCGGCCGCAGAACATCTCCAACCTGATCGTGCAGAACGGGTACATCCTCGTGCTGGCGATCGGCATGGTGATGGTCATCATCGCCGGCCACATCGACCTCTCGGTCGGTTCCGTCGCGGCCTTCGTCGGCGCGATCTCGGGTGTGTTCGCCGTGCAGATGCAGATGCCGTGGCCGATCGCCATCGTGCTGTCGCTGCTGATCGGCGCGCTCGTGGGCGTCTGGCAGGGCTTCTGGATCGCGTACGTCGGGATCCCGGCCTTCATCGTGACGCTGGCCGGCATGCTGATCTTCCGCGGCCTCGCGCTCGTGGTCCTCGGCAACGCGAACATCGGTTCGTTCCCGGCGGAGTACCGCGCGCTCGGCAACGGCTTCCTCAACGACGTGTTCGGCGACTTCCCGATCGACCCGTTGACGCTCGGCATCGGCGTCATCGCCGTGGTCGGCCTCATCGTGCAGCAGGTCCGCACACGCCTCGGCCGCCAGAAGTACGGGCAGGACACCGAGCCGTTCCCGTGGTTCGTCGCGAAACTCGTCCTCATCGTCGCCGGCATCGGCTTCTTCGTCTACGCACTCGCCGCGTACAAGGGCATCCCGGTCACGCTCATCGTGCTCGCCGTCCTCGTCCTCGTCTACGGCATCGTCATGAACCGCTCGGTCTTCGGCCGTCACATCTACGCGATCGGTGGAAACCGTCACGCCGCTGAGCTGTCCGGTATCAAGACCCGCAAGGTCGACTTCTTCCTGTTCGTCAACATGGGCTTCCTCGCGGCGCTCGCCGGCCTGATCTTCACGGCCCGACTGAACCTCGCGGGACCGAAGGCCGGTGACGGGTTCGAGCTCGAGGCGATCTCCGCGGCCTTCATCGGTGGAGCAGCCGTGCAGGGTGGTGTCGGCACCATCGGCGGCGCGATCATCGGTGGTCTCATCATCGGTGTGCTGAACAACGGTATGTCGATCATCGGCCTCGGCATCGAGTGGCAGCAGGCCGTCAAGGGCCTCGTGCTGCTCCTGGCCGTCGCATTCGACGTCTACAACAAGCGCCGTAGCGGCGGACGCTGATCCTCGGACCCGCACTCGCGGACTTCTGAGATCGATACGACACCGCACGCGATGACCGCGAACCACGGAGGCGAGCGCACCGGCGAACAGGCCGGGGCGTTCGCCTCCGTGCGTGGTGGTGGCGTCGGTGGGGACGTGTCGTTCGCGCTGCAGCTCCTGCGCGGAGACGACCCGGTGCTCGAGGTGCCGGCCGGTGACGTGCATGCGGTGCTCGGCGCATCGGCCGCGACACGACGCTTCATCGCCGGCCTGTCCGGCACGAGCGGTGCGCGCGAGGGGTCCGGCGAGACGGTGCTCGTCGGTGGGAAGGCTGCGCGGTTGTCGTCGCGAGCCGCATCGAGTGCTGCCGGGATCGCACTCGTGAGTGGCGGCCATGCCATCAGCTGGCCGCAGAGCATCGGTGAGAACGTGCTGCTCGGCAATGAGCGCGCTCCGGGGATCCTTGATGCGCTCGCCCGGCTGTTCGGTCGTCGACCGGAACCCGGCACCCACCTGAACGACGCCGAGCGTGCCTCCCGTGCGCTCGGGATCGTCGGCCTCGAGCGCGCCCAGGCCGAGCCGGTGTCGGCGCTGACGACCGTGGAGAGACGCCTGCTCGAGCTCGCGCGCGCCGTGGCGGCGGAAGCGGCCGTCGTCGTCGTCGACGACACGGGTGCAGGAGTGGTCGGCACTGAGCTGACGCGCTGGCGCCGAGCGCTGCTGGCCGTCGCCGCGACGCCGCGTCCTCACGGACCTGCTCCAGCTGTGATCCTCGTGACCGGAACCGTGACCGGGCTGGCGTCCGTGGCGAGTCGTGCGACCGTGCTCGCCGGGACGGCGGCGTCACCGCCGACCCGGATGCTCGTGCTGGCGTCCGCTGCAGATGAGGCCGCGGTGCTCGGGGCGCTGGCGGTGTCGTTCGGTGACGGAGGTGTCGCCACGGACCCGCTTCCCGCCGACCCCGGCTTCGCCCTCGGAACCTCCGCCGGCTTCGCGGTCGAGGACTGGACCGCGAGCCACCCCGCCGACGCGTCCCGTACCGTCGTCGATCGACTGAGCTTCGCGTGCGCACCGGGCGAGGTCCTCGGTCTGTTCGGCCCGCCGGACTCGGGCGCAGGCGAGGTGCTGCTCAGCGTCTTCGGTCGCTCCTACGGTGCGCACATCAGTGGGGCGGCCCGGGTGGACGGCGAGGTCGTCGACGTCTCGACGACGGATCTCGCCCGCGCAGCCGGCATCCTCTACACGACAGAGCACCCGATCCGATTCGACCTGTCCTTCCTCGGAGGGCTGCCGTCGAGCGTCTCGCCCGAGTCGCTCACGCGGATGGTGTCGACGGGCGTCGCCGACGCTCGACGCGACTATCAGGCGACGACGGTGCCCACCGGGTTGGTCGCCGCCATCCCGGGAGCGCATCGGGGCCCGAGCGCGGACCAGTTCAGCGAGTCGCTCAGCATGCTCGTGGGCTCGACCGCGCGGGTCGTGCTGCTCGCGGAACCGTTCGGGTCCGAGGGCGACGACCGGGCTCGCGACCGACGTCGCGCTGTGATCGGTTCGCTCGCCGAGGGCGGGCGGTCGGTCGTGGTCGCGAGCGAGGATCCGGGCGCGCTCGCGGCCGTCTGCGACCGGGTGATCGCCGTTCGTGGTGGCCGGATCGTCGGGGAGACGAGCGCGGACCGCAGTGGCGGAGGGCCACCGATCAGTGCGCTCGCGATCGTGGAGACCATGGGCGGGATCGCCTGATGTCTGCGCTGGTCAAGCCAATATACAACGTTGTACACTGGTCCTCGGACGGTCCGTGACGCCCCAGTCCGCCCCTCGATCCCGCCCCTTTCAGACGCCCCGAATCCGCCACATCTGATGAACCCGAACCAGCACCACCAGACGAAGGAGTCCAGCCGGTGAACACCGACCAGGCAGCATCAACCTCTCCCGCGCGAACCGACGCGGATGAGACCTACACGATCGGCGTCGACTTCGGCACGCTCTCGGGACGCGCCGTCGTCGTCCGAGTGTCCGACGGTGCTGAGCTCGGCACCGCCGTCCTCGACTACCCGCACGCCGTGATGGATCGGGAACTCGCGGCCACGGGCGCCGTCCTCCCGCCCGACTGGGCGCTGCAGGTTCCGGCCGACTATGTCGCCGTCCTGCAGTCCGCGATCCCGCGCGCCGTCGAGGCCGCCGGGATCGACCCTGCCGCGGTCATCGGCATCGGCACCGACTTCACGGCCTGCACCATGGTCCCGGTCACCGCCTCCGGAACACCGCTCAACGAGCTTCCCGAGTACGCCGACCGCCCGCACGCGTACGTGAAGCTGTGGAAGCACCACTCCGCGCAGCCGCAGGCCGACCGCATCAACGCGCTCGCAGCCTCGCGGGGCGAGTCATGGCTGCCGCGCTACGGTGGCCTCATCTCCAGCGAATGGGAGTTCGCGAAAGGGCTGCAGCTGCTGGAGGAGGACCCCGAGCTGTACGAGCGGATGGACCACTGGGTCGAGGCCGCGGACTGGATCATCTGGCAGCTGACCGGTACCTACGTGCGCAACGCCTGCACGGCTGGGTACAAGGGGATCTACCAGGACGGCACCTACCCGAGCCACGAGTTCCTCGCAGCGCTCAACCCGGCGTTCGAGCGCTTCGCGGAAGACAAGGTCGAGCATCAGATCGGTGAGCTCGGTGCAGCGGCGGGCACGCTGTCCGCTGAGGCCGCCGGCTGGACCGGACTGCGCGAGGGCATCGCGGTCGCAGTCGGCAACGTCGACGCCCACGTCTCAGCTCCCGCAGCCCAGGCCGTCTCGCCCGGCCAGATGGTCGCGATCATGGGCACGTCCATCTGCCACGTCATGAACGGTGACGTGCTGCGCGAGGTCCCGGGCATGTGCGGCGTCGTCGACGGCGGCATCATCGCCGGGCTCTACGGCTACGAAGCCGGGCAGTCGGGCGTCGGCGACATCTTCGCCTGGTACGTCGACAACCAGGTGCCCGCGCGGTACACCGAGGAGGCTTCCGCGCGCGGCCTCAGCATCCACGAGTACCTGACGTCGCTCATCAAGGACCAGCCCGTCGGCGCCCACGGCCTCGTCGCGCTCGACTGGCACTCCGGCAACCGTTCGGTCCTCGTCGACCACGAGCTGTCCGGTACCGTGCTCGGTCTCACGCTGACGACGCGCACGGAGGAGGTCTACCGTGCCCTGTTCGAGGCGACGGCGTTCGGCACCCGGAAGATCGTCGAGACCTTCAACGCCTCGGGCGTCCCCGTCACCGAGTTCATCGTCGCCGGGGGCCTGCAGCGGAACCCGTTCCTCATGCAGACCTACTCGGACATCCTGCGTCTGCCGATCTCCATCACGGCGAGCAATCAGGGACCTGCGCTCGGTTCGGCCATCCATGCGGCCGTGGCCGCCGGCGCCTACGCGGACGTTCCGGCCGCGAGCGCCGCGATGGGCAAGGTGAACCGCGCCGTCTACACGCCGGATGAGGCCGCTGCAGACGCCTACGACCTGCTCTACGCCGAGTACGACGCCCTCCACGACTACTTCGGTCGCGGTGCGAACGACGTGATGAAGCGGCTGAAGCGCATCCGGCGGGAAGCGCTCGGTGGGGCGTCCGACAGTGCGCCGACCGACACGGAGACCACCGCCCTCGAAGGAGCAACCGCGTGAACACCCACTCACCAGAGGTCGAGGTCGCGATCGCCCGCGTCCGCGCCGACGTCGCGAAGCTCCACTCGGAGCTCGTCCGCTCTGGCCTCGTCATCTGGACCGGCGGAAACGTCTCCGGGCGGGTGCCCGGCGCCGACCTCTTCGTCATCAAGCCATCGGGCGTCGACTACGACGACCTGGCACCGGAGAACATGATCCTGTGTGACCTCGACGGCCAGGTCATCCCCGAGACGCCAGGCTCCGACCGATCGCCCTCCAGCGACACCGCGGCACACGCATACGTCTATCGGCATATGCCCGAGGTCGGCGGCGTCGTGCACACCCACTCCACCTATGCGGTGGCGTGGGCGGCCCGCGCCGAGCCCATCCCATGCGTGATCACCGCGATGGCGGACGAGTTCGGCGGCGAGATCCCCATCGGCCCGTTCTCGATCATCGGCGACGACTCGATCGGCCGCGGGATCGTCGAGACGCTGACCGGTCATCGCTCACGCGCGGTGCTCATGCAGAACCACGGACCGTTCACGATCGGCAAGGACGCACGCGACGCCGTGAAAGCCGCGGTCATGGTGGAGGACGTCGCTCGCACCGTCCACATCTCCCGCCAGCTCGGAGAACCCAAGCCGATTCCCACAGAGGCGATCGACGCACTCTTCGACCGCTATCAGAACGTCTACGGCCAGGCTCCCCAGGGGGCGCTGTAGCAGTCCCTCTGTCGCCCTTCGACGCGCTCAGGCGAGCGGATCCCGGTTCGCCGAGCTGTTCGAAGGGCCACCTGAACCCCGGTCCCTGAGCGTGTCGAAGGGCCACCTGAACCCCGGTCCCTGAGCGTGTCGAAGGGCCACCTGAACCCCGGTCCCTGAGCGTGTCGAAGGGCCACCTGAACCCCGGTCCCTGAGCGTGTCGAAGGGCCAGAAAGAACGATCATCATGCCGAAGCCCACCACCACCCTCGAGCACTACACCGTCTGGTTCCTCACCGGCAGCCAGAACCTGTACGGCGAGGAGACCCTCCGCCAGGTCGCCGAGCAGTCGCAGGCGATCGCCGCCGAACTCGGCGCTGCAGCCGACGTCCCGGTGAAGATCGAATGGAAACCCGTCCTGAAGGACTCCGAGTCGATCCGTCGCGCGATGCTCGACGCGAACGCCGACGACAGCGTCATCGGACTCGTCACCTGGATGCACACCTTCAGTCCCGCGAAGATGTGGATCGCGGGCCTCGACGCGCTCCAGAAGCCGCTGCTGCACCTGCACACGCAGGCGAACGTCGAGCTGCCGTGGTCGGAGATCGACTTCGACTTCATGAACCTCAACCAGGCAGCGCACGGCGACCGCGAGTTCGGCTACATCCAGACCCGTCTCGGCGTCTCCCGCAAGACGGTCGTCGGGCACGTCTCCGACCCGCGCGTGCAGCGTGAAGTCGGAACCTGGCAGCGCGCCGCCGCCGGATGGGCGGCCACCCACGAGCTGAAACTCGCCCGCTTCGGTGACAACATGCGCTACGTCGCCGTCACCGAGGGCGACAAGACCGAGGCCGAGCTGCGGTTCGGCGTACAGGTGAACACCTGGAGCGTCAACGAGCTCGCGGAGGCCGTGCACGCCTCCACCGATGCCGACATCGATGCGCTGGTCGCCGAGTACGAGGAGTTGTACGACGTCGTCCCTGAGCTGCGGAAGGGCGGCGACCGTCACGAGTCGCTCCGGTACGGCGCGGCGATCGAGCTCGGTCTTCGCTCCTTCCTGGAAGCCGGCGACTTCGCGGCGTTCACGACGAGCTTCGAGGACCTCGGCGAGTTGCGTCAGCTCCCGGGACTCGCGGTCCAGCGCCTCATGGCCGACGGCTACGGATTCGGTGCAGAGGGCGATTGGAAGACGGCGGTGCTCGTGCGCGCCGCTTCCGTGATGGGAGCCGGTCTGCCCGGTGGCGCCTCGCTCATGGAGGACTACACCTACCACATGGAGCCCGGCAACGAACTGATCCTCGGCGCGCACATGCTCGAGGTCAGCCCGACGCTGTCGTCCGAGCGTGCGACCCTCGAGGTGCACCCGCTCGGTATCGGTGGCAAGGAGGACCCGGTGCGTCTGGTCTTCACCGCTGACTCGGGCCCCGCCGTCGTCGTGGCGATGAGCGACATGCGCGACCGCTTCCGGTTGACGGCGAACGTCGTCGAGGTCGTCCAGCCGATCGAGGCACTGCCGAAGCTGCCCGTCGGTCGTGCCGTCTGGAAGCCCGCGCCCGACTTCGCGACCTCCGCTGCCGCCTGGCTCACCGCGGGTGCGGCGCATCACACGGTCATGTCGACCGCTGTCGGCGTCGAGGTCTTCGCAGACTTCGCCGAGATCGCGCGGACAGAGCTGCTCGTGATCGACGAGAGCACGACGACGCGTGACTTCGCCCGCGAGGTCCGCTGGAACAACGCGTACTACCGCCTCGCCCAGGGCTTCTAGGTCGCTCTGATCCCAGGGCAGCTCGTCCTGAGGAGTGGGTGATGGCGGAAACCTGGTGCGTTCTGGCGGGGATCCGGTGACCACCACGGTCGGCGCGCGCCAGAATGAGAGCATGACAGAACTCCGCGCCGTCCTCGATGCCACCGTCAGCTTCGTCAATGGAGGCGGCCTCGCCGTCGAGGACTTCCGCCTCGACCTGCCATCCGCCATCGCGGAAGCGAAGGGCAAGGCGCAGCAGCACGAGGTCGGGCGGCTGCTCGTCACCCACCTCGGTCTCGCGATGGTCGGCGAGATCCGCATCACGAAGCTCGAGATCATCCGCGAGCAGCACAAGGGCAGCCGCGGGATCCTCGCCGCCGCTGCAGCCGCGGGTCTCGAACTGCCCGAACTGCCTGCGGACGAGGTCGTGCAGCGTGCCAGACCTGAGGGGCGGCTGGTCGAGCTCAGCCACCCGATCCGTGCCGGGCTGCGCACCTACCCGGGACTCCCGGAACCGGTCATCCGTCCGTTCCTCACCCGCGAGGACTCCCGGGCGAAGTACGCCGAGGGTACCGAGTTCGCGATGGACGTCATCGAGATGATCGGCAACACGGGCACCTACCTCGACAGTCCCTTCCACCGGTACGCCGGCGGCGGCGACCTCGCGAGCCTGACACTCGAACAGCTCGTGGACCTTCCTGCCGAGGTGTTCCACCTGCAGGACTCGACCTCTCGTGGGATCGGTGCGAACACCCTGCTCGATCGGGACCTCCGCGGCACGGCAGTCCTGCTCCACACCGGTTGGGACCGTCACTTCGCCAAGCCCGAATACGCGAAGGATGCGCCGTTCCTCGCCGAGGACGGTGCACGGTACCTCGTGGAGCAGGGCGTCGTGCTCGTCGGGATCGATTCCATCAACATCGACGACACCGAAGCCGGAGCCGCGGGCGCACGGCCCGCACATTCGCTGTTGCTCGAGGCCGGAATCCAGGTCGTGGAGCACCTCACCGGGCTCGAGCAGATGCCGGCGAGCGGGGCTACCTTCACGGCGACGCCGCCGCTGGTGGAGGACTTCGCGACGTTCCCCGTCCGCGCCTTCGCCCGCTTGCCCTAGTCGAGCCGTCGCTCGATCCCCGCGCCGTACTGCGCCGTCAACGTCGCACGTGTCGGAGCGTGTGCGACGAGACGTTCGGCGTGCGGCGGGGTCGCTGAGCGGCGGGATCGGGTCAGGCTTCGATCTGTGCTCGGAGCAGGGCGGCGTCGGTGTGCTGTTCGAGTCGCTCGTGGGCGTCGGCGAGCTCAGCGGTGACCGTCGTCCAATCGGGGGAGCCCTCCGGCAGGCGGGCCCGCGCAGAGCGGAAGAGCACGACCGCAGCACCGTGATCGTCCGCTCCTGCGCGGGAGCGCGCAGCGAACACCTCGGCGACCGCGGCACCGTTCTCATCACCCACCGCGACGAACCGCTCGACGGCCACCTGAGCCGCAGCGGTCGCCTCCTCGGATCGTCCCAACGCACCGAGCGCGCGAGCTTCAGAGTCGGTGATGTCGGCGACGAGCCACTCGGCATCGTGCGCCGCGGCGATGTTCCGAGCCTCAGCGAACAGCGGGAGCCCCGTGTCGTCGCCGAACCCGGCCTGCGCGCTCGCCTTCCGCTGCAGCGCCTGGATGAGCAGCTGGGGATCGCCGAGGCGTCGGGCGGCGGCCAGCGCCTGGTCGATGACCTCGATCGCGTCCTCGTCCTCGAACTGCACGAGCAGCGTGCTCAGACCGAAGCCCGTACGGATGGTCACCTGGTCGTTGCCGACGGCTGCTGCGTCCTGCAGCGCCGTCTGCCAGATGCCGTAGGCCATGCCGTGCTCGCCGATCGCGCGTGCAGCCTCACCCATGTTGGCGAGCAGATCCGCCAGTTCGCCGGGGGCTGCGTGCTCTCGCTTCGCCTGATAGACCTCGTCGTAGCGCTCGAGCGCTGCGTCCGCGTCGCCCGCGAACTGGAGGTAGCGCGCGAGCTGCAGGGTGAGCGCATCGAGCTCCGGGTACTCCGCGCGGTTCGCGTGCGAGATCGCGAGCTGCATCCGGGACGCGGCCTCGCGGTCGCGGTCGGCATCGCTCAGCAGCGCCGCCGACAGTGCGCAGGCCTGAATGACGCCGAGGCGGTTGCCGAGCGAGGTCTGGAGCGCGACGAGTTCGTCGGCGAGCGCGATGCCTTCGGCGAACTCGCCCGATCCGCCGAGCATGCGGGCGCGGAGCGTCAGTGACGGCAGTCGGACGGAGGCACGGTGCTCTGGTGCGACGAGCGGGTCCAACAGCTCCGCAGCCTCCTGGATGCGGCCGGTGACGGCGAACAGGTGGGCGTGCAGGAGTCGAGCTGAGGGGCCGGCCTCGCCCGGGTCGTCAACGGCCGAGGCGACCACGGCTTCGCCCGCCAACCGGTCGGCGATGTTCAGGTACTCCTCCGCCGGCTCCTGCTCGGTCTGCTGTCCGGCCAGCTCGAACCCGTGGCGGGCCGCGATGACGAGCGTGTGGATGAGGTGGTCCGGGTCGACGGGCACCAGCCGCGCCGCGTCGACGGAGGCGAGGAGTGCGGTGAGCCGCTCGGCTGTCGCTGCACCGAGCACGGACGGCCCGAGCTGCTCCTCGAGGTCGGCGACCGCTGTGCGTCCGGCGTCGCGCAGGGCGGCGACCCGGTCCGCCCAGGCCGCTGCGGCCCGGGGCTCGTCTCCGTCGATGACGCTCGCCTGCGCGATGACGCCGAAGAACGCTGCGGCGAGCTTCGGATCCGACTCGGCCTGTGCGGCGAGCAACGCGAGTCCGTGTTCGGCGGCGATGATCGCGCCGCGAGTGTCGGCGCTCTGCAGGAGCGCGGACGTGCGTTCCCGCCATTCGGCGGGGGTCGCGGCGGGTGCCGGCTCGACGACCGGCGCGGCGAAGCCTTCAGCTGACAGCGGGAGGTCCCAGTGCTCGTCGGCGAGCGCCCGGGCGAGTTCGAGGCGCTCGGTGCGGAACGAGTTGCCGTTGCGTCCGTCGAAGGCGGCCGCGAGGCGCTCTGCCGATGCCCACGCTCGCGCGGCGACGGCCTCCACGGACCAGGCCGGAACACCAGGGGAACCGCTGGCATCCGCGGCGACGTCAGCACCTGCATCGATGCCCAGGTACCGGGCGAGTTCGGGGGCGTCGGCACCGCGCACGGGCAGGCCGCCGTGCCCAGTCCGAGCGACGGCGTCGAGCAGGACGCCGATCGCGGTGAGCCCGTCGGCGTGTCCGGAGAGGTTGATCGGATCGTTCACGAGCGCCGTGAGGTGGCGCTCCAGCATCGTGAGGCCGCGGGCCTCGTTGCCGGTGACGGCGCAGAACACCAGGTGATCGGCGATGATGCCGAAGCCGTCTGCATTGTTCCGCGCGGCACGGTAACTGCGCTGGTGCGCGGCCTTCGCGTCGTCGAGTCGGCCGGCTCGCAGGTACGGGAGGAGTGCCTGCGCCTCGCTCGTCTCCGGCTCCTCACCGCAGCTCATGCGGTTCTCGAACATCTCGTCGTAGATCCGGATCGCTTCGTCCTCCTGGCCGCGCAGTTGGTGGAACCAGGCGTCCTCGTTCCGGACGCATGCCTCGCAGTGGCTGTAGCGGTCGTCCTCGATCGCCGCGCGTCGTTCGAGGAGCGCGGCGGCTTCGTCGAGGCGGCCGGTCACCGAGGCGATGTGGAACTGCGACTGCACGACACCGCTCATCGTCGCGCCGGCTGCGCGGTACCGCGCCTGCATGTCCTCGTGCATGGCGGTGATCTGCTCGAGCGAGAACGTCGGGTTCGTCGAGAGGCGGCCAGCCATCCATTTGTACTGGAAGAGCAGATCGCAGCCGTCGACGGTCGTCGGGAAGCGCTGCGGGTCTGCGTCGTGCTTGCCGACGCACCAGCCGAACGAACTGAACATCGCGTCGGTGTCGCCCGTCATGTGTGCGGACTGGGTGAGGCGCAACCGCGTGGCGTACGCCGCCTCCTCGTCGCCGGCGCTCTCCGCCCGACGCAGGGCTTCGTCGAGGAGTGCGCGCTCGGCGGGGCCGCACGGCAGCGTGTCCGCTTCGTCGAGGAGATCCTGGACGCTGGCGTCTGGATCGATGTCGTCGCGGGCAGGCGCTGTGTCGGTCATCGGAGTTCCTTGTCGTCGAGACCGACACTCAGGCCGATCAGATCTGTCATGGCGGAGTCGAGCATGCGTCGATCGCGAGCCTGGAGCGGGCGGTGGCCGGCGAGGAGGGCCTGCACGTAGAGCAGTTGGATGCTGCGGTCGAAGACGAGGTCGTCGTCGAGGGCGGCGAGACGGCGCACCAGTGCAGCGTTCCAGTTGAGGCAGAGTCTCGCGGCGCCCGCACCGACATCCTCGACCGGGGTCGTGCCCGCGAGGAAGGTGTCGACCGCACCGACCACCTGCGACCAGATCCCGGGGGCGACGGCTGCGGCGCGGTGGCGTTCGATGCGGCGCAGGACCGACGGGTCTGCGACATACAGGGCGGCCAGATCGTCGGGGCGGTATCGACGCACCGACACACGGCACTCGACCTCGTCGAGCACCCGGCTCGCACGGTCTTCGAGTGCGGCCGTGGTGGCGAGGTCGTCGAGGTGTGGTGGCTCGAGGTTGTCGAGTTCGTCGGCGACCGTCACCCGTTCGACGGTGACGCCGTCGATGAGGTCAGGGAGCCGTTCGAGGAGCTCCTGGTCGTGGAGGTAGCCGGCGTTCACGATCGGTGCGGCTGGATCGACGACAGCGGCGATCTGACGGAACTCGTCGCGGGTCGCCGTGTACCTGACCGTGTGGGTCGTGGCCAGGTGCTCCTCGATCGTCGTCGTGCCGGCGGAGGTCTCGATCGGCAGCCAGCGGATCACTGCACCAGCGAGGTCGTCGTCGTGGACGGCGATCGCCTTGATGCCGAGCTGATGGATCCCGATGAACTCCTGCAGGCGATGCGGACGGGACCTCGCGAGATCGAGGATCCAGCGCTGGAGCGAGGCACCGATCGCTTCGCGGGTGAACTCGAGGGTGTCGTCCTGGACGAGCTGCTCGCGCGACGCCGTCGGTCGGAGACCGGTGGTGTCGACGATGCAGCGGACGAAGAACGCCCAGTCGGGGAGGAGGTCGTCGACCTGCTCGCTCAGCAGCATGCCACCGAGATACACGCGGCTCGCCTGACGTGCTCCGGGCGGCGGCGGCGTCGGCAGGACGAAGGCGGTGCCGCGGGTACCGGTACCTGGCACGACGATCTCGATGGCGTCGAATGGCCGACTGCCGAGGAGTTCCTCACCGAACGCCAGCAGCTCATCGTGCGGCGTCGAAGCAGGTGTGCGGAACACCGGGTCGACGTTGATGCGCGCCGGCAGCTCTGGGCGCTCCGGATCGACGACGTCGACGTCGAGATCGAGGAACCGACCGTAGCTCGCCGCCAACGCCGACACCGAGCGATGGCCGAGGAGACTGCCGTCGTGTTGCGGCCCGCCGGTTCGTGGCGACAGCACGACCTCGGAGCCGATCGGCGTCGCCTCACTCGTGGGGGCGTCGAGCTCCTGGATGGTGAACGTGCCGTCGGTGGTGCCCACCCACTCGATCGCCGGGCCGCCACGAGCCGAACGGCTCCGCACGGTGATGGTGTCCGCCACCATGAAGCAGCTGAGCAGGCCGATGCCGAAGCGACCCAGGTAGTCGCCACGCTGCAGCTCGTCGAGGTCACCGCGTTTGGAGCTCCGCCCCACCGTCGCCAGGAGTTCGGCGGCTTCGTCGTGCGTCAGCCCGATGCCGTTGTCCCTGAAGCGGAAGGGCGTCCCGGCGCTCGCCGAGTGGGCGATGATCTCGAGACGGCCGATCGGGGCGTCCTCGTGTTCGGCTCGCCGTGCAGCGACCGCGTCGCGTCCGTTCTGCAGCAACTCACGGAGGTAGACGCGGGGCCCGGAGTAGATGTGCCGACTGAGCAGGTCCACCACGCCGCGGAGGTCCACTTGGAACGGCAAGGGGGCTCTGGGATGGTCTGACATGTACTCGCTTCCGTCGGCGTGCTGCAGGTGAAACTGGCACCGCACCGGTTCCGACGGTCCGCCGACGTTGATGGGCGGATGGAGGATCGATTGCGGCCGGATCAGCCTATCGGGCGCGGGGAAACACGGATTCGGTGTCGCGCGCGGTGCGGAGGACCGTCCGCTCGCACGGGCTGTGGAGGACGGTCGACCCGCTGTCGCCGGATTCGCCTCTCGGGAAGACGGACGTCCGGCGTCGCGAAGCGGACCACCCGGCTGCTACCCTTGACCGTCCTTCTCGAATCGATTCGATGAGCGGCCAACCGCACACGCCCCACTATCTCGCTAGGAAACCGTTCACCAGTGCACACCGCAGGAATCACCGTCGTCCATCCCGGCGACTCCCTCTCCGGCCGCCAGCGGCTCGTCTACGTCCTCGTCCTCGGCGCGCTCACCGCGCTCGGACCGTTCACCATCGACCTCTACCTCCCGGCGTTCCCCGTCCTCGAACAGGACCTCGACGTCCCCGTCAGCCTCATCCAATTGACGCTCACCGGAACGACGATGGGATTCGCCGTCGGCCAGCTGTTCATGGGGCCCTGGAGTGACAAGGTCGGCCGTCGTCTCCCGCTCATCCTCGCGACGAGCATCCACATCGCGGCCTCGATCGGTGCAGCCCTCGCTCCCGACATCGCGTGGCTCATGGTGTTCCGCGTGCTGCAGGGCGCCGGTGCGGCCGCTGGTGGCGTCGTCGCGATGGCGATGGTCCGCGACCTCTTCGGCGGCAAGCCCCTCGTGCGGATGCTGTCGCGACTCGCCCTCGTGAACGGCCTCGCACCCATCGCTGCTCCGGTCATCGGTTCGCAGCTGCTCCTCGTCTTCGACTGGCGCGGGCTGTTCTGGGTGCTCGCCGCGTACGGCGTATTCGTCGTGCTGGCGGTGTCGCTGTGGATCGTCGAGACGCTGCCGCCGGCGAGGCGTCAGGACGCCGGCCACAGCACCGTCCGCGACCGCTACCGCTCGGTCTTCAGCGACCGGGTGTTCGTCGGTGTCGCCCTCATCGGCGGCATGAGCTTCTCCGGACTGTTCGCATACCTGTCGAGCTCGTCGTTCCTGTTCCAGGAGGTGTACGACTTCGACGCGCAGCAGTACGGGCTCCTGTTCGCGGTGAACTCGCTGGGCATCGTCGCTGGTGTGCAGATCTCCTCACGCCTGATGCGCTGGTACGGGCCGCAGTGGATCATCGCGTGCACCACCATCGTGCAGCTCATCTCCGCGCTCACGATCGTCGCCCTCACCATGGCGGATGTCGGGCTGTTCGGTGTGCTCGTGCCGCTGTTCTTCTTCATCCTCGCGTGCGGATTCGGGTTCCCCGCCGTCCAGGTGCTCGCGTTGGCGAACCACGGCCACGAGGCGGGGACAGCGGCATCGTTGCTCGGCGCGCTCAACTTCGGTCTCGCCGGGATCATCTCGCCGATCGTCGGTGTCTTCGGCATCGGCACGGCGATCCCGATGGGGGCGGTGATGGCGGCGACCTCGGCCGTGTCGGTCCTCGCGCTGTGGTTCATCGTGCAGCCGAAGAAGGTCCCGGCTCTCGCTGGCTAGTGGTGGTGCCAGTGCGGTGCGCTGGACCGAGCGCACCCCTGTGGCGCGAGCGCGGGTCTCCGGCGGGTAGCGCTCGCGCCGCAGGGTGTCGCGCGCGGCGGTTCGGCGTCGCCCGGACCAGCGCACCGCGCTGGCGGCCGACGGCCTGCGCTCGGACCAGCGCACCGCGCCGAGCGTGGAGCAGGGGAGTCAGGCGTCGAGTTCAGTGCCGTCGAGGTAGGTCCAGGCGCCTGTGTCCTTCGTGAATCGGCTGAGCTCGCGCTGACGTCCGGCCGAGCCGGGGACGCCAGGCACCTTGTGATGGGCGACGAAGTCGACCGTGCCCTCCGTGTCGAACAGGCCCCCGCCGGAGGTCGCGAGGATGTCGAGCCGGTACCAGCGCAGTGAGTCGTCCAGCTCGAGCACCGACGGGCGTGTCGACGGATGCCAGGTGCGGAGCAGATAGTGGGCATCACCCACGGCGAAGGCCGAGAACCTCGACCGCATGAGCGACTCCGCAGTCGGGGCCGTCGCTGAGCCTCGGTGCAGGCGCCCGCAGCACGCGCCGTAGTTCTCGCCGGACAGGCAGGGGCATCGGGCGTCGTCGGCGAGGGGTGCTGTGTTGGCGGCGGCGGTCATCCCTCCAGTATCGTCGCCCGGCGCAAGCCTCCGTGCCCCGCGGCTGCGGCACGGCATGATGGGACGATGACGGCACCAGGCGAGCACGACGACCCCGCAACGACCCCGGCGAGCAGCGATGCCGTCCCTCCCGCTCTGGACGAGGCCGGCGTGCTCGCGATGGATCCGGACCCCACTTCGATCCGGCCGGACCCGAAGCTCGCCGCCAAGGTCTCGCGTCGCTGGCCGCTCATCAGTGGTGCCATCGCCGTCGTCCTCGTCCTGCTGCTCGGCGTCCTGATCTTCCAGCGCGGGCCCGATGCGCCGTTCGGCTTCGACGAGGAGTGGATGCAGGAGGTGCTGGAGGAACGCTCGCCCTGGCTCGTCCAAGCGGCGCTGGTCATGAACTGGTTGGGCGGTGGCATCGTCGCGATCCTCGTCGTGCCGTTGCTCGGGATCGCGGTCCTGCTGCTGCTCCGGAGGCCGTGGGCCGCGTTGTACTTCGCGCTCGTCTCGGCGGTGAGCGCCGGTGCGGTACAGATCATCAAGAACATCGTCGGACGGTCTCGGCCGGAGGACATCCTGGTCCATGCGGATTTCGGGTCGTTCCCGTCGGGGCACAGTGCGAACGCGGCGACGATCGCGGTGGCGTTCGGGATCATCTTCCCGCGCGTCTGGGTGTGGCTGATCGGTGCGGCTTACACACTGCTCATGATGCTGTCGCGGACGTATCTCGGGGCGCACTGGGTGAGCGACACGATCGGCGGTCTCCTGCTCGGAGCGGGTGTCGCACTGATCATCGCCGTCCCGTTGCTGCAGCGCATGTCGTCTGAGCCGAAACGACGGGTCGCGTTGGCCGACGCCTGATGGGCAACGGCTCGGTGAGGCGCTCGTCTGCCAGCGCGGTGCGCTGGACCGACACCGCACGAGCCGCCCCTGCCGCGCCCCTCTGACGCGAGTGCCCCCTCCGGAGACCCGCGGTCGCGCCAATAGGGCGCGCTCGGTCCAGCGCACCGCGCTGGCGGCCACCACGACCACGACCACGACCACGAGGAGGGTCAGCACCCGTGGCGGGGCGAGCCAGGTAGTCTGCTGACAGCTGGGAGCCAGCTCGGGAGGAGACACGTGTCGATCACGATGCATGACGTCGCGGCACGAGCGGGCGTCTCGATCAAGACCGTGTCGAACGTCGTCAACGACTACCTCCACGTGAGTGCCGAGACGCGCGCGAGGGTGGAGGCCGCGATCGCCGAGCTCGGTTACCGTCCGAACCTCTCCGCCCGCAGCTTGCGCTCCGGCCGCTCCGGCGTGATCAGCCTCATCATCCCCGACCTCCGGAACGCCTACTTCGCCGAACTGGCAGACGCCGTCATGCGTCAGGCCCGCGCGCGCGGGCTGTCCGTGCTCATCGAGCAGGTGGCCGGAGGGCGCGAGGTCGAGCTGGAGATCCTCCGTGGTCCGCGCATGCAGCTCGTCGACGGCATCCTCTACAGCCCGCTCAGCCTCGACCAGGACGACGCCGGCCTGCTGCCCGACGGCCCCATGGTGATCCTCGCCGAGCACATGTTCGACGGCGCACGAGACCACATCACGATGGCGAACGTCGAGGGCGCGCGTGCGGCGACCGAGCACCTCCTCGCCCAGGGCCGCCGCCGCATCGTCGCCCTCGGTACCGATCCGCGCGACGAGCTCGGTCCGGCGGCGCTCCGTCTCCAGGGCTACCGTGCGGCCCTGGCGGACGCAGGCATCGAAGCCGACCCGGCCTACGTCAGCACAGTGGTCAGCTGGCATCGTAGCGATGGCGCCAACGCGATGCGGGAAGTGATCGCCTCAGGCATCCCGTTCGACGGTGTCGTCGCGTTCAACGACGCGATGGCACTCGGCGCGATGCGCGTGCTGCAGGACGCCGGCATCCGCATACCGGATGATGTCGCGATCATCGGCTTCGACGATCTCGACGAGACCCGGTACGCACTGCCGACGCTGTCCACCGTCGACATCGGCCGGGAAGAGATCGCCGAGCGTGCCGTCGAACTCCTCGTCGAGCGGATCGCCGCAACCGGCGCAGCGCCCGGCCCGCGCCAGATCGTGAGCGGCTTCCGGGTGGTGCCGCGCGAGTCGACGGGCGCGGCGTCGGCTGCTGCGCCGGAGGTCGCTCCGGTCACGACCGCAGGCGTCGCCTAGCGATCGGGCGCGCCCCTTCAACGTTGTAGAGTGCGTACAGGGCGGTCGTGGAGCCGCCGCCGAGGAGGACCATGGCGACCACGCTGCACGATGTCGCCAGGCTCGCGGGTGTGTCCGCCAAGACCGTCTCGAACGTCGTCAACGACTACCCGCACATCAAGGCGTCGACGAAGGAGCGAGTGCTTCAGGCGATCGCTGAGCTGGGCTATCGCCCGAACCTCTCCGCGCGGGGACTGCGCTCCGGCCGATCCGGCGTCATCAGCCTCATCATCCCCGATCTGCGCAACTCCTACTTCGCAGAACTCGCCGACGCCGTCATGCACGCCGCCGACCAACGCGGACTCTACGTGCTGATCGAGCAGACGGGCGGCGACCGTGAGCGTGAGGCCGCCCTCGTGCGGGGACCGCGGACGCAGCTCGTCGACGGCCTCCTGTACTCGGCGCTCGAGCTCGGTGAGGACGACGTCGACCTCCTGGCGGAGGTCACGACGCCCATGGTGCTGCTCGGCGAGCGGATCTTCAACGCACCGAACGACCACATCACGATGCAGAACACGGCGGGGGCCCGTGCCGCGACGGAGCACCTCATCGAGATCGGTCGACGCAGGATCGTGGCGTTCGGTGCCCACCCGGGGGAGCAGGTCGGCTCCGCAGGGCTGCGCCTCGTCGGCTACCGGGAGGCGCTCGAGGCAGCCGGATTGCCGTATGACGAGGCGCTCGTCCGTGCTGTCGGCGTCTGGCATCGCTACGACGGAGCCGTAGCCATGCGCGCGATGCTCGACGAGGGAGAGCCCTTCGACGGCATCGTCGCATTCAACGATGCACTGGCGCTCGGTGCCATGCGCGTCCTGAGCGAACGCGGCATCCGGATGCCTGAGGAGGTCGCGATCATCGGCTTCGACGACATCGACGAGGGTCGGTACTCGTTGCCGTCGCTCACGACGATCGCCCCCGGCCGCGACCAGATCGCCGAGACCGCTGTCGACATGCTGCTCGAGCGGATCGACCGTCGCGGTGAGGAGTTCCCTCCACGCCTGGTCCTGGCCGACTTCCAGTTGGTGCGACGTGAGTCCACTGGAGCGTCGACCGCGCCCCCCGCAGCATCCGTCTCAGACTGAACCGCGCCCACCTCTTGCGTCTTGACATCGTCCGAGCCACCCGGCATCATGCTTTTACAACGTTTACCTTCAACGTTGTAAAAGCCCGGCACGATGACAATGAAGTTCCATCTCCGAGAGGACAGCACCCATCATGAAGTCACGAGTTCTCGCAGCAGTCGGCACAGTCGCCGTCGCAGCGATGGCCCTCACCGCATGCTCCAGCGGCGGCGCCGCAGGGGGCGGCGAGGCCTCCTGCACCAACAAGATCACGAAGACCGACGTCCCACAGGTCACCGTCTGGGCATGGTTCCCAGCCTTCGAGCAGGTCGTCGACCTGTTCAACAAGACGCACGACGACGTCCAGGTCTGCTGGACCAACGCAGGCCAGGGTAACGACGAGTACACGAAGTTCTCCACCGCCATCGAGGCGAAGTCCGGCGCCCCGGACGTCATCATGTTGGAATCCGAAGTCATCTCGAGCTTCACCATCCGCCAGGCACTCGTCGACATCGGCGAGTTCGGCGCGGCCGACGTCAAAGACAAGTACACGGAAGGTGCATGGAACGACGTCACGAGCGGTGACTCCGTCTACGCGATCCCGGTCGACAGCGGCCCCATGGGCATGCTCTACCGCCAGGACCTCTTCGACGCAGCAGGCATCGCCGTCCCCACCACCTGGGACGAGTTCGCGGTCGCCGCGCAGCAGCTGAAGGACGCCGGCACCGGCGGTGTGCTCGCCAACTTCCCGACCAACGGCCGCGCATTCAACCAGGCGCTCTTCGCCCAGGCAGGCTCCGTGCCCTTCGAGTACGACAAGACGAAGCCGACCGAGGTCTCGATCGACGTCAACGACGATGCCTCCAAGAAGGTCCTGAACTACTGGGACGGCCTCGTGAAAGCCGACCTCGTCACCACCGACGACGCCTTCACCGCCGACTACAACACGAGCCTCGTCGACGGCACCTACGCCGTGTACCTCGCGGCCGCATGGGGTCCCGGCTACCTGCAGGGCCTGTCGGACGCCGATGACACTGCGGTCTGGCGCGCGGCTCCACTCCCACAGTGGGACGCTGCGAACCCCGTCCAGGTGCACTGGGGCGGTTCGACCTTCGCCGTGACCGAGCAGGCGAAGGACAAGCAGCTCGCCGCCACGGTGGCGAAGGACATCTTCGGCACCGACGAGGCGTGGAAGATCGGCATCGAACAGGGCGCGCTCTTCCCGACGTACAAGCCGATCCTCGAGTCCGACTACTTCACGAACCTGGAGTACCCGTTCTTCGGGGGTCAGCAGATCAACAAGGATGTCTTCCTCGACGCGGCAGCCGGCTACAGCGGCTTCACCTTCAGTCCGTTCCAGAACTATGCGTTCGACCAGCTGACCGAGCAGCAGTACGCGATGGTGCAGGGCGAGAAGACGGCCGATGAGGCGCTCGACGACCTCCAGGAGAGCCTCACGAAGTACGCCGCGGAGCAGGGCTTCACCTCCAAGTAGTCCCGAGCAGTCCCATCGATCGGGGCGACGAAGCAGTCGCCCCGATCGACCCTCCGACTTGAAAGCAGCATCATGGCTCTCACTACCGAACCACCCACGCGAGCCGCGCGGGCAGCGTCGGCCGCCAGGACCGTCCGTCCACGGCGAGGCGGCATCGGCGCGATCGATCGCAAACGGCAGCGCTGGGGTTGGCTCTTCGTCGCGCCGTTCGCCGTCGTCTTCGCGGCCTTCCTCATCTTTCCACTCTGTTACGCGTTCTGGATGAGCCTGCAGACGTCGACCCTCGCGGCGGGCACCGAGTTCACCGGGCTCGCGAACTACGTCAAGGCATTCACTGACCCGATCTTCCTCGGCGGTCTCGGCCGCGTCGCGATGTTCGCGCTCGTCATGATCCCGGCACAGATGCTCGTCGCCCTCGTCGCGGCGCTCGTGCTCGACAACCTCGCGACCGTGCTGTCGAAGTTCTCGCGTCTCATGATCTTCGTGCCGTACGCCATCCCGGTGGTCATCGGCGCACTCATGTGGGGGTTCCTGTACAGCCCGCGCTTCGGACCGGCGACCGACCTCTTCGCTCTCTTCGGCGCGACGGCACCGTCGTTCCTCGACCAGAGCAGCATCTTCGGCAGCCTCGTGAACATCGTCACCTGGCAGTGGTCGGGGTACTACATGATCATCATCTACGCAGCGCTCCGCGGCATCGACCCGTCGATCTACGAGGCCGCCCGCATCGACGGAGCCAATTCGTTCCAGACGGCGCTGCGCATCAAAGTGCCGATGATCTCCTCGTCGATGGTCATGGTGCTCATCTTCGCGATGATCGGCACGCTGCAGTTCTTCACCGAGCCACAAGTGCTCCGCGGCATCGCGCAGGGCGCGATACCGATCTCGTACACACCCAATATGTACGCGTACTCCCTCGCCTTCTCGTACAGCCAGTTCAACTACGCCTCCGCGATCTCCTTCGCGCTCGGGATCATCGTGTTCATCGGCTCGTACGTGTTCCTCTTCCTCACGCGCAAGCAGAGCGGATTGAAATGATGAGCGCAACCACCGCCATCCCGGCCGTCAATCCGAAGGCCGGACGACGACGCCACGGTCCGGAGGCTCGAACCGGCGGACGCCGCGTCGGCTCGCACCTGTTCCTGCTGGCTCTCGTGATCTACTTCATCCTGCCCCTGTGGTGGTTGATCGTCGCGGCCACGAAGGACACCTCGGGCCTGTTCACCGGTTCCGGTGGACCGCTGTGGTTCGACAGCGAGTTCAACTTCTTCGACAACCTCGCCGAGCTCTCCACCCACCAGGGTGGGATCTACTGGCGCTGGCTCGCCAACTCGTTCCTGTACGCGTTCGCGGGCGGCATCGGCGCGACCATCCTCGCGGTCCTCGCTGGTTACGGCTTCGCGAAGTACCGGTTCCGGGGTCGCTCGCTGTTCTTCAACCTGCTGCTCGGCGCAGTCATGGTGCCACTGACGGCGCTCGTGATCCCGACGTTCGTGCTCCTCAGCCAGGTGGGCCTCGTGAACACGATCTGGGCGGTCATCCTGCCGTCGCTCCTCAGTCCGTTCGGCGTCTACCTCATGCGGATCTACACGCAGGACGCCATTCCGGACGAGATCCTGGACGCTGCACGCGTCGACGGCGCAGGAGAATTGCGCACCTTCTTCCAGGTCGCGCTGCCGCTCCTGCGCCCAGCGATCGTGACGGTGCTGCTGCTGTCGATCGTCGGGACGTGGAACAACTTCTTCCTCCCGCTGGCCGTCTTGAGCGACCCGAACCTGCTGCCCGTCACCGTCGGCCTGAACAACTGGACCGCGCTGTCGAACGCCGGTGCCGGTGGTGAGCAGGTCTGGAACCTGATCGTCACGGGAGCCTTCGTATCCATCGTGCCGCTCATCATCGCCTTCCTCTCGCTGCAGCGCTACTGGCAAGGCGGCCTGTCGCTCGGCAGCGTCAAGTGAGGCCGGCGGACTGACGCCCGAAGCCCGACACGCGCACACCTCCACGACATCCACCACCCACGGCCTTCCGGCCAGAAACGAAGGACTCACCCCATGGTCACCGCACGTCTTGCCATCGACCCGAACCAGGCGGTCGCTCCCGTCAACCGCCGCATCTTCGGCTCGTTCGTCGAGCACCTCGGCCGATGCGTCTACGACGGCATCTACGAACCGGGCCACCCCACGGCCGATGCCGACGGCTTCCGCGGGGACGTCGTCGACCTCGTCAAAGAGCTCGGCACCAGCACGATCCGCTACCCGGGCGGCAACTTCGTCTCCGGCTACCGCTGGGAGGACGGTGTCGGTCCGCGGGAGGACCGCCCGGTGCGCCGCGACCTCGCGTGGCACTCGCTCGAGACCAACCAGGTGGGCGTCGACGAGTTCGCGAAGTGGTGCAAGCTCACCGACAGTGAGCTCATGATGGCCGTCAACCTCGGCACGCGCGGCGTGCTCGAAGCGCTCGATCTGCTGGAGTACACCAACCACCCGGGCGGTACGGCGCTCGCCGATCAGCGCATCGCCAACGGTGCGACCGAGCCCTACGACATCCGCATGTGGTGCCTCGGCAACGAGATGGACGGTCCCTGGCAGATCGGCTCCATGTCGGCCGACGACTACGGCAAGCTCGCCGCCCGCACGGCCTCGGCGATGAAGATGGTGGACCCGAAGCTGGAACTCGTCGTGTGCGGTTCCTCGAGCTCGGCGATGCCGACCTTCGGCAGCTGGGAGCGCACTGTCCTCGAGCACAGCTTCCAATGGGTCGACTACATCTCCTGGCCTACTACCAGGAGCGTGACGGAGACCTCGGGTCCTTCCTCGCATCCTCGCTCAACATGGAGTACTTCATCCGCACGGTCGTCGCGGCGGCCGACCATGTGCAGCACACCCTCCACTCCGACAAGCAGATCAAGCTGTCGTTCGACGAGTGGAACGTCTGGTATCTGGACGAGTGGAACGCGATCGAGGGCACGATCGACGAGTGGGCGTACGCACCGCGACTCATCGAGGACGTCTACTCGGTCGCTGACGCCGTCGTCTTCGGCAACCTGCTGCTGACCCTGCTGAAGCACAGCGACCGTGTCGCTTCGGCGAGCCTGGCGCAGCTCGTCAACGTCATCGCCCCGATCATGACCGAGCCGGGTGGTGGCAGTTGGCGTCAGACGACGTTCTTCCCGTTCTCAGTGACGAGTCGTCTCGCCGCTGGAGTCGTCATCGCGCCGCGCATCGAGGTCGAGAGTTACTCGACGAAGGTGCACGGTGATGCGCCACTCGTCGACTCCGTCGCGACCTACGACGCCGAGGCCGGAACCGCTGCGGTGTTCCTCGTGAACCGCAGCCAGTCCGAGGCGATCACGGTGACCGTGGATGTCGCGGCGCTCGACGTCACGACCGTCACCGAGGCGAACGGCATCCACGACGAGGATGTGTACGCGAAGAACACGATCGACGACCGAGAGCGGGTCGGACTGACGGTGAACGAAAGCGCAGAGCTGTCGGACGGGACGTTGACGATCACGCTGCCACCCGTCTCCTGGACGGCGGTGGCGCTCGGCGCGTAGCAGGCGCTCGGGAGGAGCGTCCGTCGCTGCACGTCGGGTTGGTCTCGCAGGTGGAGGGCCCGCAGGGGGAGGTTCGGCGTGCAGCGGGGAGGGCCAGCAGTTGCTGGCGAGCGGACGTCAGCCGAGCATCAGGGCGTGCGGATCGTCGGGCGAGACCCGGAACGGGAACATCGCGCCGGGTTGCCAGTTCGGGAGGGCGGCCTGGGCGATGACCGTCTGATAGCTCGTGCGATACGTCTCCTGCCCGGGCACGGTCATGTCGAGCTCGACCGCATAGATCGGTGTCCCGGTGACCTCCCCGCCGGTCGGAGCGAGCGAGACGACCGTGCCGGAGCCCTGCAGCATGTTCGCGGAGGCGGTCATGTTCGCGAACGGGTTCGCCGCTGCGGCCCCATGAGTACCGAGCGGTTGGTTCGGTGCACTGCCACCGAACTGCTCCGCGAGGTCGGCCGACTGCTTCAGGTTCGCCGCATAGTCCGTGTTCACGGTCTCCTTCGCTCCGGCCTTCATCAGCCGGAACACATCGCCGAAGACACCCATGATCAGCTCGTGAAGGCGATCTTCTGCGGGTCGGCCGGGTCGACGGCGACGCCGTGCTCGGTGCCGATCGCATAGTTCGCGAGGAACTGCGGGGCGACCATCTCACGCTTGCTCACCGTGTAGCTCGCTGCGCCTGGCAGTGTCACGTCGACTTCGAGCTGGTACCAGGGGTTCCCGGAGATGCGCTCACCGGTGTCGACGGCCGAGCGGATGACCGAGGTGCCCGGCGTCCCGACCGCGATGATGCGGTTGAGTTCCTGACCGTAGGCGGTGAGCACCTCGCGGTCCGCGTACAGGTCGGTGCCGAGGGAGCCGACGTTGGCTGCCGTGACCGGGGTTCCGTCGGTGTAGCCGGCGTCACGGAGGTGCTGGTTCGCGAGTTCCTGGGCGGCCTGGGCCTGCGCGGCCCAGTCGGTCCCAGCTGCTCCGCCGGCGGCTGCATTGCCGCCACCGAGTGCGTTCTTCGCCCGATCGAACAGTCCCATGAGCTCCTCTGTCCTGGCGAGGCGACGTGACCGCCCGGCCGATTCGTGTCGAGTGCGGCGACCGGATCGGGCGTCGCATGCCGGACGGCACGGCGAGCGGACCCCCAGGCGTGATCAGTCTCCCAGTCTGTGGCGCGCTGGGCAATGGTCGCCGAGGAGACGGCAGCTGTCGGCTCGGCGAACGACGTTGGTCCGGTTGGTGGTCAGCGCGGTGCGCTGGACCGAGACCGACGCACTCGCCGGGGGCGCCGGCTTGTGGCGCGAGCGCGGGTCTCCGGAGGGTGGCGCTCGCGCCAATGGGGTGCGCTCGGTCGGGCGCACCGCGCTGGCGGGCACGAAAGGATGCGGAACCTCGATTGTGGGGGAGGGCGTCGCTAGGCTCAGGTCATGACGCCGAGTGATGCACTAGTCGACCCGCAGATCGCCGCACTCCAGGCTGCCGCCGCCCAGGCACAAGCCGAACTGGAGGCCGCTCAGGCCCAAGCCGCGCTCGCCGAAGCGAAGGTGAAGGCTGCCGAGGCGGCATCGGCGCTCGCCGGAGCCGGCATCACGGCGACGACGGGAGCCACGACGGGCACTGCACCCATCTCCACTCCCGACGCACCCGAGGCTGACGCACCCGCACCCGCACCCGCCGCCACTTCGGAGCCGGCCACCCTCACCGCCGACACGATCGGCCCCGGACCTCTCGGCCTCGACGACGTCCTGAAGATCCATGACGGCTACGTCGTGACCGGCCCGGCGCTCGAGATGGGTGCGCTCGTCAACGGCGAACCGCTGCCCGGTGTGCAGGTCCGCATCCCGCTGGGCATGATGAACCGTCACGGCCTCGTCGCGGGCGCGACCGGCACCGGCAAGACCCGCACGCTCCAGGGCCTCGTCGAGCAGCTGTCAGCCAACGGCGTCCCTGTGTTCGCCGCCGACATCAAGGGCGACCTCTCGGGCATCGCGACCCCCGGAGAAGGCAACGAGAAGCTCCTCGACCGCACGCGCGGCATCGGCCAGGACTGGACCCCCGCTGCAACGCCCACGGAGTACTTCGCGCTCGGGGGTCTCGGCAAAGGCGTGCCCATCCGCGCGACGATCGCCGGCTTCGGTCCGCTGCTGCTCAGCAAAGTGCTCGGCCTCAACGACACTCAGGAGTCGAGCCTCGGTCTCGTCTTCCACTACGCGGACAAGGCCGCACTCCCGCTGCTCGACCTCAGCGACCTGCGTGCGGTGCTCACCTACCTCGCGAGCGACGAAGGCAAGGACGAGCTGAAGGACCTCGGCGGTCTGTCGAGCGCGACGGTCGGTGTCATCCTGCGCGAACTCATCACCTTCGCCGATCAGGGCGCCGACGTGTTCTTCGGCGAACCGGAGATCGATACGGCGGAGTTCATCCGCCTCGACCCGAGCGGCAGGGGGATCGTGAGCCTGCTGGAGGTCCCGGGCGTCCAGGACAAGCCGGCGCTCTACTCCACCTTCCTCATGTGGCTGCTCGCCGACCTGTTCAACACGCTCCCGGAGGTCGGAGACCCCGACAAACCCAAGCTCGTGTTCTTCTTCGACGAGGCGCACCTGCTCTTCAAGGACGCCTCGAAGGACTTCCTGTCCCAGATCACGCAGACCGTGCGGCTGATCCGATCGAAGGGTGTCGGCATCTTCTTCGTCACCCAGACCCCGAAGGACGTGCCCGGCGAGGTCCTCGCCCAGCTCGGATCCCGCGTTCAGCACGCGCTCCGGGCGTTCACCCCGGACGATGCGAAGGCCTTGAAGGCGACCGTGTCGACGTATCCGAAGTCCGGCTACGACCTCGGCGAGGTGCTCACCTCCCTCGGTACCGGGGAAGCCGTCGTGACCGTGATGAACGAGAAGGGCGCGCCGTCGCCCGTCGCCTGGACGAGGCTCCGCGCACCGCAGGGGCTCATGTCGCCGTCGCCCGACGCGGCCATCGATGCGACGATCGCTGCCTCGCCGTTGCTTGCGACGTACGGAACGCCCATCGACCGCGAGTCGGCACGCGAGATCCTCACCGCCAAGCTGGAGGCCGCGAACCAGGTCGCCGTCGCAGCAGAGGCCGAACTCGAACGGCAGCGTATCGCCGCGGAGCTCGCGAAGCAGCAGGCCGCAGCGGACAAGGCGGAGGCAGCGGCGCAGAAGAAGGCCGACGCCGAGTACGAGCGGCTGCTGCGCAAGACCGCCGGGACGACGAGGCGTTCCACCACGAAGTCGTCGAGCACCTCGGCGAAGAGTCCGTTGGAGGAACTGCTCGGTTCCAAGGCGACGCGATCCATCCTGACGGGCGTGGTCGAGGGGATCTTCGGCACGCGTCGTCGGCGCTGATCGCGGCCCTGGCGTCGTCAGCGCAGGCGACTCGACCGGCGGTGGTGTCGCCCGGACCCGACACTGGCCGAGGAACGGGCTCGATCGGCGGCAGGACGGGCCATCGACCGTGCCGGCCCGCTACCGTCGGTTTGGGAGGCCGGTCACGCGGAGCCGCGCCTGCTCGGCGAGCCGTCCCACGGTGATGACGAGATCGGCGCTCGCGTGGTCACCGTCCTGGAGCGACCACACCGCGGACAGTGCTGATCGTGCGATGAGCCAGTCGAGCAGCAGGGGCCGCCGGAGCCCGGTGAGCCGAGTGACGAGGTCGACCCGATCCCGGAACGATGCCGCATCCGTCGCCGTCGTCGCATCCGGGTTGCTGAAGAGTGCCGACGCATCGAACGCCCGGTGCCCGACGATGCCCTTCGGATCGATCGCGCGCCAGTCGCCCGGCACGAACTCGAGCACGTTCAGGTGATGGAGGTCGCCGTGCAGGACGACAGTGTCGGACATGGTGGTCGCGGCGAGCAGCCGTGACGCGAGTTCGCCGGCACGCGTGAGGAACGCGGCGCTCGCCGGATCGGCCAGCTGCCGGAACGTTGCCAGGTCGCCCCGGGTCAGATCCTGGAACCAGCGCGCGAGCGTGGGCAGTCCTGCGGGCAGGGTGCGCCGAGGATCGTCGTTCGCCCGCGGCTCGGCGACGGCCGTGTGCAGGGTGGTCATGACCCGGCACAGGATCTCGACGGCGCCGAGGTCGTCGCCGTCGCGGGTGAGCGTGGCGAGGTCGCGCCCACCGACCGCCCGCTCCAGGACGATTGCCCGTTCGTCGACCTCGAAGACCGCCGCTGCGCCGATCCCGTCCCAGGCCGCGAGCACTCGACCGCCGATCGCCTCCTCCTCGACCAGGGGCACCTTGAGCATCGCCGGTCGGCCACGGTGCAGGACGGGCAGCAGCCGGCTGGAGGGCGTCTGCGACACGATCCCGTCCGGCACGAGGGACCAGTGTTCGACGGCCTCGCTGATCGATCCCGCTCGCCACGTCATGGCAGCAAGCCTACGCAGTTCCGCGCAGCAGCCGTCCGCAGCGGCAGCCCGCCGCAGGAGCCCGCCGACACTGCAGGGCGGGCCGTTAGGCTGGCGCGGTGACCCTGATCCGCGCGTACCGACCGTCCGACCGAAACGCTGTCGCGGAGATCTGCACGAGGACGGGCGATTCGGGCGCCGACGCGACCGGACAGTTCAGCACCGACGATCTGTTGCCCGACATCTACGCCCTGCCGTATGTGGAGCGGGAGCCGGAGCTGGCGCTGATGGTCGATGCCGGTGCCGGTGCCGGTGCGATCGGGTACATCCTCGGCACGGCCGATACCGCGGCGTTCGACCGCTGGTTCACCGACAGCTGGTGGCCGACCGTCGCGGGGAAATACGCGGCAGCCGCAACCGCAGGTACCGCGTCGGAGGCGGAGTCGAGGTTCGTGCGATCCGCGACGGTGGCGGGTGGCGGCCTGCCCACCGAGCTCCTGGCGGCGTACCCGGCGCACCTGCACATCGACCTTCTGCCCGTGACCCAGGGGATGGGCGTCGGGCGCACATTGATCGACGCCTTCTGCGGATTGCTGGCCGATCGCGGGGTCCCCGGAGTACATCTCGGTGTCGGGGCCCGCAACACCGGAGCGCACCGGTTCTACGAGCGGACCGGCTTCACCCGTGTGGGCGAGGATGGCGCGATCTGGTACGCGAAGGCGCTGTAACGGGGCGACTGCGCTGACGCAGCGACTGTTCTGATGGAGCGCTTGTCCTAACGGAGCGCTTGCGTTGGTGGCGCGACTGGCCTGACTTCGAAGCGCACTACAGCACCTCGGCGCGCGCCCATCGGATGCGTTCGAGTGGTGTGAGCAGCGCCGGGTGGTCTTCACGGAGGTCATCGAGGGAGACGGGCTGCTTCGCTCGTTCGACCGGTCCGTCGTAGGCGTCGACGACGGCGTTGATGCTGTCACGGCTCCAACGGTTGCTGCGCATGCGGAGGAGTGGACGGCTCTCGCTGTCGCAGATGAACAGTTGGGTGCTCCGCTCGGGGCTGCGTCCGGTGAACTCGAACAGCAGGCTCCGGCCGATCTCCTCGCGTGAGATGAAGGTCGCCGGCCCGATGATCGGCTGCTCCAGGATGCCGTCGGTGCGAACATCGATGCGCTGGCGGCGAGACAGTGCGGCGAGGCCGAGGAGGGCGACCATGCCGACGATTCCGAGGGCGATCACCCAGGTGCGTTCGGCGCTCGGGGTCGGTCCGACGAGCCAGAGCGAGACGGCCCAGACGGGGAGGATGAGGATCGCGGCACTCATGACGGTGCTCCAGAACACTCGACGGTGCGGCCTCACCGTCACCTGCACGTCGCCCCGCTGCATCACTTCCGACCACCCCCGACGTCTATCGTGGCCTGCTTCTCCGCGACCGACAATCCGCTCTGTGGGGGACAAGTGGGACGTACGACCTACTTGGCGGGAGGACGCGACCTCCGTCCCTGGGCGCGTCCGCCGCGTGTGGCTGTGGCGACTCGCTTGACTTTCATGCGGTGCGATGTGCAATATATTGCATGCCTGCTCCCGCCGAAGCCAATCTGCACGCTCGTGCGCTGCTCCGCGACGACGTCTACCGATCCCTGCGGAACGCGATCGTCAACGGCACCTTCGCGCCGGGGGAGAAACTCGCGGACACCGAACTCGAACGATGGCTCGGAGTGAGTCGCACGCCCATCCGCGAGGCCGTATTGCGCCTTGCCCGCAGTGGCCTCGTGGTCGCGAAGCCCGGGAGGTCCACCGTTGTCGCGCCCCTCGACACGCGCGCCACCCTGCAGGCGCAGACGGTCGCCGCCGCGATGCACGAACTGGCGGTGCGTGAGGCCGTACCGAATCTCACGGACGACGACCTCGACCGGATGCGGGCCGCGAACGAGGCGTTCGGGCTGGCGCTCAGGCGGGACGACGTCGATGCGGCCCTCGACGCCGACGACGCATTCCATGGCGTCGCCGTCGAGGTGGCCGGCAACCCGTTCATCCGCGATGCGCTCGAGGCCGTCACACCGATGCTGCGGCGAGTCGAACGCCTGCGCTTCTCCTCGGTCGCCGCGCGAGGCTCGATCGCCCAGCATGCCGCCGTGATCGACCGGTGCGCCGTCGGCGACGCGGATGCAGCCGCAGCACTCGTGCGCGGCAACTGGACGACGCTCGCAGACCTCGTGCTCGCGCACCCGGCGGGTGACTGAGCGGCGACGCGCGCTCTGCCGCACCACCCAGACGGGCACCACATGTGCTCTACCGCACCACACCTGCTCTGCCGCACCACCCGCACGCGCGCCTCACCTGCCCTGCCGCCCCGGACTGCGCCCGCACGACTCGCACCCGGACAAGATCTCCACCAACCCAACACCCATCCACCGAGACTCTGGAGCCACCGTGTCCCTCAGCGATTTCCCGCGCTACCCGCTCACCTTCGGTCCGAGCCCGATCCACGAGCTGAACCGTCTCAGCGCGCACCTCGGCGGTGCGACGATCTGGGCGAAACGTGAAGACGTCAACAGCGGCCTCGCCTACGGTGGCAACAAGACGCGCAAGCTCGAATACCTCATCCCGGATGCCATCGCGCAGGGCGCGGACACACTCGTGTCCATCGGCGGCTACCAGTCGAACCACACGCGCCAGGTCGCGGCTGTCGCAGCGAAGCTCGGCATGCAGGCTGTGCTCGTGCAGGAGAACTGGGTGGACTGGCCCGACTCGCTCAACGACCGGGTCGGCAACATCATGTTGTCGCGCATCATGGGCGCAGAGGTGCGGCTCGATCCGGCTGGGTTCGGCATCGGGTTCAAATCCAGTTGGGAGCGCGCGCTCGACGACGTCCGCGAGCGTGGCGGCACCCCGTACGCGATCCCGGCCGGCGCGTCCGACCACCGCCTCGGCGATCTCGGTTTCGCGAACTGGGCGGCCGAGGTCGAGCAGCAGGAGCGAGAGCTCGGGGTGTTCTTCGACACGATCGTGGTCTGTAGCGTGACGGGATCCACGCATGCCGGCATGATCGCAGGCTTCGCGGGACAGGATCGTCCGCGTCGGGTCATCGGGATCGATGCGTCGGCGAAGATCCAGGAGACCCGTGACCAGGTGGCGCGGATCGCCCGCAACACGGCGCAGCTGATCGGCCTCGACCGTGAGCTTCGCGACGAGGAGATCACCGTACTCGAGGGCTGGGCCGGGGATCTGTACGGCATCCCCGTGGATTCGACGATGGAGGCGATCCGCCTGACGGGCAGTCTCGAGGGCGTCATCATCGACCCGGTCTACGAGGGGAAGTCGATGGCCGGCCTCATCGACCTCGTCACGAGTGGTGACATCCCGGCGTCGAGCAACGTGCTCTACGCGCACCTCGGCGGGCAGCCCGCGATCAACGCGTACAGCGCACTCTTCCGAGGCTGAGCTGCGCGTCGTCGCGGCCTGGGGGTTCGGGGTGTCGCGCGACTGCGCGCCCCTGTGGCGCGAGCGCTACCCTCTGGAGGCCCGCGCTCGCGCCAATGGGTAGCGCTGGGTCGGGCGCACCGCGCTGGCCACTGGCCTACCAGGCGGGTGGGGTGCGGTCCACCCCCGAGCCGGAATGCCCGCGGGGGAGGAGGCTGGAAGTCCACGACGCGAGGAGACCGTATGCGCGCACCACAGGAGTCCACACTGATCCCGCTCCACGCATGATGCGTTTGCAGTCGACAGCTTGGCCGACGAGCGCCGCCGAACTCGACCTGGCACAGCTGACCGAGGCCGCTGCGGGAGCGCTCCGCGACATCGGCTCACGGATCGCGTTCGCGCCGCACGCCGCCCGCCTCATCGGTCCGCTCGAACAGCACACTGCCGGCCTGTGCTTCGCCGGCCTCGGCGCGCTCGCCGCAGTCGAGGTGACGCTGGCGCGAGTCGTCGAACCGCACCTCGACGCCATCGGGATCCTCGGGCAGGCCGGCCTCGAACCACCCACCATCTCCACCTGGGGTGTCTTCGCGGCCGAGGGCCCGGGCGTCCGGCTCGATGCGGTGCAGACCGACGACGGTTGGCAGCTCACCGGCACGAAGCCGTGGTGCTCGCTCGCCTCCCGACTGAGCGACGCGCTGGTGACCGCCCACACCGGGCCCGGTGAGCGACGCCTGTTCGCCGTCGGGCTGACGGACGACGGCATCACGACCGACGACGACGCCTGGGCTGCCCGGGGTCTCCCGCTCGTCCCCAGTGCACCCGTCACGTTCGACGCCGTTCCAGCCACACCGGTCGGCGACGACGGTTGGTACCTGCGTCGCCCCGGTTTCGCGTGGGGCGGCATCGGGGTGGCCGCCTGCTGGTGGGGCGGCGTGATCCCGCTCGTCGACCGGCTGCTCGCCACTGCCCGCACGCGACCGGACGCAGAGTTGCTCCTTCGGACTCTGGGCACCGCGGCGATCGATCTCGCCATCGCCGAGAACGCCATCGCGGAGGCCGCCCGAGCGATCGAGCATGGACACGCCGACGGTGCGGCGGGCTCTCGGCTCGCGCAGCGTGTGCGTTCGACCGTCCGCTTCCGCGTCGACGCGATCCGGAACAGCGTCCTTGCAGCGCTCGGACCCGCTCCGCTCACGACCGAGCCCGCGTACCTGAGCCGACTCTCCGACCTCGAGTTGTATGTGCAGCAGGATCACGGCGACCGCGACCTCGTGCGGTACGGCCGCATGCTGGTGGAGGCCGACTGATGCCCGCATTCGATCATCGCGACCCCGGCACCTCGGCCGCGGCCTGGGCGACGCGCCTCCACGAACTCGACCTGCAGGCGTGGGACGGCTGGCGTCACACGACCGGCATCGTCGTCCTCTCGCCGCACCCCGACGACGAGTCGCTCGGCGTCGGTGGGCTGATCGCCGCGGCCGCGGCCGCTGGCATCCCGGTCCACGTGCTGCTGGTGACGCTCGGCGAGGGCTCGCACCCCGACTCACCGACGACGACCGCCGCAGCACTCGCGCCGATCCGCGAGGCCGAGTTCGTCGACGCGCTCGGTCGACTGCACTCCGAGGTGCGTCACCAGGTGCTGCGCATCCCGGACGGCGGACTCGACACGGAGCGCCCGCGCATCGCCGCGGCCCTGCGCGTCGCCGTCGCCGGAGCGGGAGCCGAGCCGTTGATCGTCGCACCGTGGCGTGGTGACGGGCATCGGGACCACCGCGTCGCCGGTGAGCTCGCCACCGCATTGGCCACCGAGCTCGACCTCGCCCTCGCAGAGTTCCCGATCTGGCTCTGGCACTGGGCGACCACCGACGACGACTCCCTGCCGTGGGGCGAGGCTCGCGCGGTCGCTTTGGACGCCGCGTCCCACGGAGCGAAGATCGCCGCCATGGACGCCTATCCCTCGCAGACCGAGCCGCTGTCGGATGCGCCTGGAGACGAGGCGATCGTCGACCATCATCATCTACAGCACTACGCGCGACGCTTCGAGGTGCTGTTCCCCAATGAACGGGCGTTGCAGCTCGGAACGCCGGTCGCCTCGACCGATCCGGGCAGCTCCGACGTCGTCGACGCATCTCCGACGAACGGTGACGAGCATTCCCACTCGCGTTCGCAGGCATCGTTCGACGACCACTACCGCGATCACCCGCACGGCTGGGACTTCGGGTCCTGGTATGAGGAGCGGAAGCGGCGGGTGCTGCTCGCCGCGCTGCCCCGGGCGCGTTATGCATCGATCCTCGAACTCGGATGCGCGACCGGTGTCCTCACCGGTCGCCTCACCGAACGGAGCGACGACGTCCTCGGGATCGACATCGCCGGAGCGCCGCTCGAAGCTGCCCGGCGCGACGTCCCGTCGGCACGGTTCGAGCGGATGACGGTGCCCGAGGAGTGGCCGGACGGCGCGTTCGACCTCGTGGTCGTCTCGGAGGTCGGCTACTACCTGTCCGAGGCTGATCTCGAGCGGGTGATCGAGCGCATCCTCGGTTCACTCACGCCAGGCGGCAGCATCGTCGCCTGCCACTGGCGCCACCGGGACGATCATGCTGCGACGTCGGCCGCACACGTGCACCGGCGGCTGCTCGACCGATGGGCCGGTCGTCGTGCCGTGCAACATGTGGAGGACGACTTCCTGCTCGACGTCCTCGTCGCGGGTGATGAGCCGAGTGTCGCCGCACGCGAGGGGCTGACGGGCTGATGCTTCGACGGATCGATGCGGTGGTGCCCGCGCACGACGAGGAGGAGCTGATCGGCGCCTGCATCGATGCGCTGCTCGTCGCCCATGCCGCGGTGCGACGGAGTCGGCCGGAGCTCGACGTGGGCATCACGATCGTGCTCGACGACTGTCGAGACGGGTCAGAACGGGTCGTCGCAGAGCGGATCGCAGCGGCGAAGACGCGGACCGGCGCAGGGGGCCGCGGAGGACGGGACGCCGTCGTCGTGTCCATCGTGACCATCGAGGAGCGGAGTGTCGGTGCGGCGCGCAGGGTCGGCGTCGAGGCGGCCTTGGCTGGCAGCCCTTTCGGGCTCGATGAACGCTGGATCGCAAGCACCGATGCCGACTCGCGGGTCCCGTCGGACTGGTTCGAGATCCATGCGGCCGCCTGGGATGCAGGGCGCGATGTGCTGCTCGGGACGGTCCGGCCGGACTTCGACGAGTTCTCGGAGCGCGACGTCCAGCATTGGTTGACGACCCACCCGGCGGGCCAGCTGCCCGGGAACGTCCACGGGGCGAACCTCGGCATCCGGGCCGATCGATTACAGGAGCTCGGCGGCTTCAACGCGCTCCCCGAGCATGAGGACGTCGACCTCGTCCAGCGGGCACGAGCGGCCGGCCTGCTGGTCGTGCCCACACTCGACGGAGTGGTCGCGACGTCTGGTCGACGACACGGGCGCACGCCGGCGGGCTACGCGGCCTTCCTCGCGAAGGAGTATCCCGTCACCGCGCACCTCGGATGCGCGGCCGTCGGGCGCGAACCGGTCGGCTGAGAGCCTGCGGGCTGAGAGCCTGTGGGCTGGGCGCCGACCGGATGGACGGTCGTCGGATGTGCGCCTGTCGGCAGACGGTTGTCGACGCGGTCCGGCCAGCGCATCGCGTCGGGGGTCAGGAGTCCGACACTGGAGGGTGAACGGTCGTGGTCGCTGTGGAGCGCGGGTCGACGATGATCTCGGTGACCTCCGCGACATCGAGCACGGGGTAGCGGGAGACGGCGCCGATCTTCTCCTCGCTCGCCAGGACGTAGACATCGGTACTCCGTTCGGCGAGCGCACGCTTCGTCGCGGCATCGTCGAGTTCGCCGGTGGTGAGCCCGTGCTCGGGATGCACGCCGGTGACGCCGAGGAAGCAGGCGTCGGCGTTCAGGCGTCGGATCGCCTCGGCGGCGAGTGCGCCGTTCGCGACCATCGAGTGTCGACCGAGCTCTCCGCCGGTCATGATCACGCGCGCGGGGGAATGCTCGGCGACGGCGATCGCCACGGCGGGACTCGGGGTGATGACGGTGAGGGTCGGGTCGTCCGGCAGGTGTCGGGCGAGCGCGAGGGCGGTGCTGCCTGCATCGATGATGATCGTGGTGCCGGGGCGGATCCGTTCGGCGGCGGCACGTGCAACGCGATCCTTGCTCTCGGTGCCGAGGGAGACACGTTGGGCGAACGGGCGATCGGCCGCGGGGACGGGCAGTGCGCCGCCGTACACCCGGACGCAGAGCCCCGCTTCGGCGAGTTCTCGGAGGTCTCGCCGGATCGAGTCCTCGGAGAGGTCGAGCGAGAGCGCCACCTCCTTGGCGACGATTCGGCCCTCCCGAGCGAGGATCTCGAGCAGATGTGATCGACGTTGTGAACTCAGCATGCGTACTTCTTCCGGTTGTTACACGATCGTGCGTGGTTAACGCTACAGTGCTCTGCATGACAACTCCACTCCTCATCCTGATCGCCGGACCGTACCGCTCGGGGACCGGTGGTGATCCAGCAGCGATCGCTCGCAACCTGGCCCGACTCGAAGCGGCCGCCGCGCCCATCTACCGCTTGGGGCATGTCCCGATGATCGGCGAATGGGTCGCTCTCCCGATCCTGCGGGGTGCCGCCGACGACGCTGCGCTCGGCAGTGATGGTGCGGCGGACGGTGACGTGATGTACGAGACGGCGAGACGCCTGCTGCAGCACTGCGACGCGGTGCTCCGGTTGTCGGGCGAGTCGTCGGGGGCCGATACGGATGTGATGATCGCTCGTGAGCGTGGCATCCCCGTGTATGTCGACCTCGCCGACATTCCGGCCGTGACCACCGCTGCGTCAGCGCCCGCCTGAGCTGTGACGGCCGCCAGCGCGGTGCGGTGGTCCGGTCGCGGGTGGTCGGCCGCGGGCGCACCCCACTGGCAGCGGCACGGGAGTCAGGCCTCGGTGAGGGCGGCCTCTGCGCGCTGCTCGTCGCCCTCGGCCAGACCCCGGTCGATCGCTCCGCGCGAGGCGAGCCAGAGGACGCCGCCGACGAGGAAGACGATCACCTCGGTCAGGGTGAGCGACCAGATGATCCCGCCCAACCCGAACCACAGGTTGCCGAGCAGCACGATCGGGATGAACAGTACCCCCTGGGTCACCGCCATGACGGTCGCGGCGAGCGCGCGGCCGGTCGCCTGGAACAGGGAGGTGAACAGCCCGGTGAAGCCGTTCGCGATCATCGCGGTGAGCTGCGCCACGAGGATCGTGACGCCCAACGCGAGCACGGACGGATCGGCGATGAACGCGGAGACGAGCTGCTCACGGAAGATGAACGCGATCCCCGCGAACAGGATCGAGATGCCGCCGATGGTCATTGCAGCAGCCCGGAGCGCTGCTCGGAGCCTGGCGCCGTCGCCCTTGCCGAAGGAGTACGCGAGCAGGGGGAGGATCCCGAACGTCACGCCCATGAGGAGGAACTCCGGCACCTGCGCGATCCGCACCGCGACGCCCATCGCCGCGAGCGGCCCGTCCCCGTACGCCGCAGCGAGGTTGTTCAGTACGAGCGAGGTGACGATGAGGAACGCGGACTGCAGCATGGTGCTGACACCGACGCTGAGGACGGGCTTCACGACCACCGGGGCGAGGGTGAACCAGCGCGGCGCGAGACTGATGTGCTCGCTGTTGCGCTGCAGCCACGTGACGAAGTAGACGACGACACCGAGGTTCGCGAGTCCGACCGCGAGGGCTGCCCCTGCGACGCCCCAGCCGAGTCCGAGGATGAAGAGGAGGTCGAGCAGGAGGTTGACGACGGTGGAGGCGATGAGAGCGACCATCACCTGACGCGCGGCCCCCTCCGCCCGGACGAGCTGTTCGAGGCAGAACGCCGCGGCCATGATCGGGACGAAGGCGAGCATGACTCCCACGAACGCAGTGGTCGCCGGGACCGCCGCAGCATCCGCGCCGAGCAACGATACGAGCGGTCCGAGGAACAACAGTCCGATGCCGCCGAGGATGGCGCCGGTGATGAGCGAGCCCCAGACGGCGAACGATGCGACGCGCTTGACGTCGCCGGCCTGTGCCGGGTCGTGTTCCGCGGCGCCGAGCAGACGGGAGATGAACGCCCCGCCGCCGACGCCGAAGAGGTCGCCGATCGCCATGATGAGTCCGAGGACGGGCGCGCCGAGGGTGATCGCTGCGAGCAGGGCGGTGTCGTGCAGTGAACCGATGACACCCGCGTTGATGAGGTTGTAGACGGCACCGACGATCATTGCGGCGGCCATCGGGACGCACAGGTGGAGCAGTGCGCGGATGATCGGCGCCGAAGAGAGGTACCAGCGGTTGCTGCCGACGGCGTTGTTGTTGTTGTTGTTGTTGGTGTTCTTGGTATCGGTGTTGGCGGCGCTGGTTCCAGGCGTGGTGTCGACGCTGGGTCCGATGCTGGCTTTCGTGGGGTTAAGCTCTGGGACGGTCTCTGGGTTCGTGGAGTTCATGAACGTGCTCCTTTCCGGGCAGGTTCGTAGGCGCGCCGAAGAGGGGCGGCGCGGCGGGAGATGAGGAGATGGAGCCCACGCAGGGGCTCGGGTCAGGATTCGGGCGCGACGAACAACGCCGAGGTGGCGGTGGGGATCGCGGGTGTCAGGCCGCCCGAGTGGTTCGGGCGGCGGCTGTCATCGTGTCGGTTGCGGCAGCGTGGCCGTGACCTTCGTGAGCAGGGCGTGCAGGGTGTCGCGTTCGTCCTGGTCCAGTGGGGCGAGGATGACGTCGTCGGCGGCGGCCATCGCGGTGTCGAAGCCGGCGATGAGCTCGGTGCCGGCCGGAGTGGCGACGACGCGCTTGCTGCGTGCGTTGTCGCCCTCCACGCGGCGTTCGATGAGTCCGCGTCGTTCGAGCCCCTGCAGGAGGCTCGAGACGCTCGCGGCGCTCGTCCGGCTGACCTCGGCGATGTCGCGCTGGATGGCGCCGGGGTTCTGGACGAGGTAGCCGAGGACGAAGGCCTGCTCATGGCTGAGTTCGCGTGCGCGGATCCAGTCTTCGCCGACCTTGCGTTGCGCCCAACCGATCCAGCGGACCAGTTCGAGGCTGCTGGAGAAGGTCGGTGCCGTGTCGTTCATGATCAGAACTCTAACTCTTAGCCTTCTAACTGTCAACCTTCGAAGCGTGTCGGTTGGTCGGCGCGGTGCGCTGGTCCGAGCGCGGGTTACCGGCCGCCAGCGCGGTGCGGTGGTCCGGCCGCGGGTGACCCACCCCAAGCGCTAACCGTTGGCGCGGGCGCACGCCTCCGGAGACCCGCGCCCGCGCCAATGGGGCGCGCTCGGTTCAGCGCACCGCGCTGGCAGCGGGGCAGGAGGGGTGGGTGTTCTGGGGGAGGGGCTTCGTCGTGTAACATTGGTAGGCGTTGGTGACGTACTCAAGCGGCCGAAGAGGCACGCTTGGAAAGCGTGTAAGGTGCAAGCCTTCGAGAGTTCGAATCTCTCCGTCACCGCCAAGAACGAAAGCCCTGGTCTTCTGATCAGGGCTTTCGTGCGTCCGGAGCAGTCGACGTCAGCCGGAGGCAGACGGACGCCAGTCGACGCGCTGGTCGCCCCGGAGAACGAGCGATCGAGGCGCGACCGCCGCGACGAAACGTTCCAACCGCGTGCTCGCGGCCCGCAGGGCCGCCTTCGCGTCGGTGAGCGCGACCTCGATCGACGTCACGGAGCCGGTAGACGCAGACGACGCGGCCCCAGCCGACGACGCGCCAGCCGACGCGGCCCCAGCCGACGACAACCCAGCCGACGACACGCCAGCCGACGACACCCCGGCCGACGACACCCCGGACACGCGCGACGCACCAGCCCCACCTGCCGAACCAGCCCCACCCTCCGCATAGCTCTCCCGCTCGACTGCGGCGAGCAGCCGGTCGATCGCCGACGAGTCGATCTGGAACTGCCCGCGCAGCCTCCGCACGAAACCACGGGGTGAGTCGGCCGCGGTGACGGCGAACCCGAGGTCACGTGCCGTGTCGAGGAACTCGGCCCACGCCCAGCCCGCTGGTCTCCCTGCCGCCCGAGCGCGACGGCGACGCACGGACCGCGTCACCCCACGAACGATCGCCGGGCTCGCCAGCAGCAGCAGCACGCCGAGGACGATCACGAGCGGGACCAGCACCGCCGACAGTGCGCTGTTCGCCTGCGTCGACGACGAGCCGCCGAGCGCGCCCGCCGTCGGTGTCGGCGTCGACTCCGCGGCCGGGGCCGGCCGGCTGTCCGGCAGCGTCGTGCCGCTCCCGGGCGTCGCGGTGCTCGCGTCACTGAACGAGGTGACCACGCCTCGGCTCGCGGTCGGTTCGAACGGCACCCAACCCACGCCCTCGAAGTACAGCTCCGGCCACGCGTGCAGCTGGTCGGAGGTGACGATGTAGTTGTCACGGTTCGACGGGGTGTTGTCGATCGTCGTGCCGGGCAGGTACCCGATGGCGATGCGCGAGGGGATGTCGAGGATGCGGGCCATGACGGCCATCGCCGACGAGAAGTGGATGCAGTAGCCGGCCTTGCGCTCGAGGAACGTCGCGATGACGTCGGTGCCGCTGCCGTCGAAGCCCTCCTCGACCGGTGCCGTCTCCGAGTACTCGAAGGTGCTGCGGAAGAACCGTTGCAGGGCGATGGCCCGGTCGTAGTCGGTCGACGCCGTCGCTGTGACCTCGCGTGCGGTGTCGCCGATGATGGCCGGCAGGTCGTCGGGCAGTTCCAGGTAGGGCTGGGCGGAGGCCGGGTCGGCGACGGGTGGCACGTCGCGCATCTGTTGTGCCGTCGGCAGGATCGCGGAGCTCGTCGCCGTGTACGTCTGCCCTCGGGTCGATCCGTTCCGTGCCATCGCCGTGAGTCCGGCCGCCTCGAAACGCCAATCGCCGCGCAGACCGGACACCTGTTGCGTCGGATACGGCAGCGGGAGCCAGGGACTGGACAGTGAGTCGATCGTGACGGTCGTCTCGAAGCTCTCCAACGGGATGGTGTCGCCGAGGCCGGGCGGCGCCGGGAACGCATTGACGCCGTTGTCGTCGTCATAACCGGAGTTGTCCGGACCCCATACGCTTCCGGTGAACTCGTTGAGATCGGTCACCTTGAGGTAGGGCGGCGCATCGGCTGTGGTCGTGTATTCGAGCGCGACCGTGTTCGCCGGACGGCGCAGGCTCTGTCCGAGCGAGATCAGCGGGTTGATGCCGTTGACGAACGGACCGCTGCCACGCGCACCGGCGGAGGCGTCGCGCTCGGCGAGGTCCGGCAGGATCGCGGGGGTGAGCAGGGCGACGATGACGGCGACGGTGCTGACGATGATCGCCGGGCCGACGCCGCCGAACCGTCCGCTGCCCGCGACGGCGGACGGCGAGGCCCCTCGGCCACCTCCCGCTGCCTGTGCTGCTGCGACAGCACGCAGCAGCTCCTTCCGACGGACGTCCTCGCGCAGCAGCCAGAGGAAGGAGACGGCGACGAGCGCGAACACCCAGGGATCGAAGGGGAACGCCACCGCGACCGTCGGCCCGGCGTACACGGCGACGACGAGCACCCCTGCGAGCACCGGGGAGTGTCTGCCGAGGACGAGCCACGCGATGGCCAGGGCGACCAGCCCGCCGCCGGCGGCCATCACGAACACGACGCCGGCATCGGTGTCGAGTGGCGCCGAGCCGTCGTGGAACGTCTGGAACCCGGCGTCCCGCAGCTGGGTGAAGCCGTTCAGCGTCGCGGGCGTCGGGATGATGCCGATGAGCGCCGTCGCGCCGCCGAAGAACAGCGTGATCGTGAGGAGCCAGGCGATCGCTGTGCCGAGCCAGACGAGCGCTGCCGGAAGGCGTGTGCGGCGGAGCAGCACGGCGGTGCCCAGCACGATGGCGATGACGAGGTTCGTGACGAACCACCAGTCGAGCCCCGCGAGCACCCGGCCGAACCCGAGTCCGCCGGTGATGAGGAGCGCGTAGGCCGCGAGGGCGAGCCTGAGGTCGCCGACGTTCGCGGTGTCACGTGGCAGTGTCGTCGGCGAGCCGCCGGACCATGATCCGCCGCTGCTCCCGCCGCCGTTCCCGCGACCCGGACCGCTCGTCCTGCCCGGCCTGTCCGTCGCGGTCGCAGGCCCGGCGCGGCGTCCTTCAGCGACCGACACGACCGCCTCCTGCACCGCTCCGACGACGTGACTGTCGGCCTGCCGAGCTGCTGGTCGTCGTCGCCGGACCTGTCGTCCCGAGCCAGAGGGCAGCCAGCGAAGCGCCGCGCTCGCCGACGTGGCAGCGCCATCCCGCCGTCTCCAGGAGGTCGATCGAGCGGCGGCGTGCTCCGGCGGGGAGCATGGCGATGGGGAGCGGGGACAGGTGGGCGACAGCCGTGAGTTCGCCGAGGTCGCTCTCGTCGACGTCGCCGAGGATCGCGATGACGGGCTGGGCGCGTCGTGCCGCGATGACCGGGGAGAGGTCGAGGAACCGGCTGTGGGACGAGGAGGGCCGCAGGAGGGCGAGGTCGAGGAGGGCCGCGTCGAGTTCGTCCTCCTCGAGGTGCTGGCCGCCTCGCTCGAGTGCGTCG
The DNA here is from genome assembly GCF_050613355.1 of Plantibacter sp. RU18. Classification (NCBI taxonomy): domain Bacteria; kingdom Bacillati; phylum Actinomycetota; class Actinomycetes; order Micrococcales; family Microbacteriaceae; genus Plantibacter; species Plantibacter sp. RU18. Next base: position 3,687,951 of record NZ_CP159618.1, on the reverse strand, counting down.
CCCATCCCGCCGACCGGGCTCGAGCGCAGCCCGCCGGCGGATGAGCGGGCACTGATCTCCCGCGCCAGTTCCTCGTCGCCTGCACCGAAGAGGTTGACCCGGTAGTCGGCGTCCACGAGGTGGTTCGCGATCGATGCGGCGAGGGAGACGGCCTCCTCGAACGCCGGTAGGTAGGAGGGGTCGTCGTCCGGCCACGCCCAGTGGGCCGCCGCCGTGTCGAGGAGGACGGTCGCCTCCGGGTCGTTGCGTTGCTCCTCCTGACGCACCATGAGCTCTCCGCGGTGCGCGCTCGCCCGCCAGTGGAGGCGGCGGACCGCGTCTCCTGGCAGGTACGGGCGGGTGATGATGTCGTCCTCGCCGACGCCGACGTGCAGCGCCGACGGTCTGGTCGATCCGTCGCGGCTCGCGGTCAGCGCCGGGATGGGTGGCAGCGCCAGGACCTCGGGCAGGACGATCACCGGCTGCGTGCCGCCGACGTCGCGCCGCCGCACGACGAGTCCGAACGGGTCGCTGACGGTGAGCGCCAACGGGCCGAGGTCGTGTTCGCCCCGCCGCAATGCGGTCACCGTGTATCTGGCGGTGCGCCTGCGTGACCCGATGCCGGCCACGCCGGTGCTCGGGAGGGTGCCGGACGCACTGCCGCGGAGTGCCGTCGGGATGTGGTCCTTCCATTCGGTGTGGACGTGGGGGAGCGCGCTCGTCTCGGCGATCGTCACCTCGACCTCGGTTCGTCCGCCGACGCTCACGAGGTCGGGCCGGGTGATCCGGTCGACCCGGAGGGAGGGGCGTTCGAGGTACACGGCGCCGAAGCTCGCGGCGACGAGCGCGATCAACAGGCCGGCGGCGGCCAACAGCTCCGGCGAGCCGATCCCGCGGGCGAAGATCAGGCAGACGGCGGCGGCGACGAGCACACCGACGGCGCGCCTGGTGAGCGGCACCCGGCGTTTCATGGGCTCGGAGCTGTCGGGGTGCGGTGATCGCTGCTGGGCGTCATCGGGATCAGGACCTCAGATCGGTCCGGCCGGAGTGCGGGACGGGCGTGCGCTCGAGCAGCTCCGTGAGCACCTCGGCGACCGCTTGGACGCCAGAGCGGTCGTGGGCGCTCACCGCGCGACGAGTGGGGATCAGTCGGTGCGCGAGAACCGGCGCGAGCAGTTGGTCGATGTCATCCGGCAGGACGAATTCGCGGCCGTCCAGTGCGGCGAGCACCTTCGCGGCGCGCACGAGCTGCAGGGTTGCGCGCGGGCTGGCGCCGAGGCGGAGTTCCGGGTGCGTGCGCGTGGCCTGCACGAGCGAGACGCAGTACTGCTCGACGATCGGCGACACGAAGACACTGCGCGCCCAGGCGATGAGGCGGTCGACGTCACTGCGGGACGCCACCGGGCCGATCGTCTCGAGCGGGTTCACGGTGTCGCGCTGCCGAAGCATCGCGAGCTCGGCGTCGGCGTCCGGGTACCCCATCGAGATGCGGGCCATGAAGCGGTCGCGTTGAGCCTCGGGGAGCGCGTAGGTGCCCTCCATCTCGAGCGGGTTCTGGGTGGCGACGACGGTGAACGGTGACGGCAGCGCGTGCGTCTCGCCGTCGACGGTCACCTGACGCTCCTCCATCGATTCGAGCAGGGCCGACTGGGTCTTCGGTGAGGAACGGTTGATCTCGTCCGCGATGACGATGTTCGCGAACACCGCGCCCGGTTTGAACTCGAACTCACGGTCGACCTGGTTGAAGATCGACACCCCGGTGACGTCGGACGGGAGGAGGTCGGGGGTGAACTGGATGCGCCGGACAGTGCTGCCGACCGATGCGGCCAGTGCTTTAGCGAGCACGGTCTTGCCGACGCCCGGCACGTCCTCGATGAGGAGGTGGCCCTCCGCGAGCATGACGATGAGGGCCATGCGTGCGGCGAACGGCTTGCCGTCGAGCACACGCTCCACGTTGTTCAGGATGCGCTCGGCGAGGAGCTGGAACTCGGGTGCGCTGAGCGGCGGCTTCAGTTCGGCGACGGAGTCGCGGTTGCTGCGGGCGGCGCTGGTGGACTGCTCGGTCATGGTCGGCTCCTGCGGTCGTGGTGGAGCATGCGTCGGAACAGCAGGGCGACGAGGGTGGCGAGACCGACGATGATCAGACTCGGTGCGAGTGCTCCGAGGAACTGCATCCAGAGGTAGTTGTCGGTCGGACCGCTGTCTCCGACGAAGCCGCGGTACAGGATCGTGAACGACTGCCAGAGCCCGACGCAGCCGCCGACGGTGAGGACGATGCCGATGGCCCAGAGCGCTCGCTCCCAGGTCTTCGCCCGGGTGTGGTGGGCGGCGCGGGCTTCCTCGTCCTCATCCGCCCATCGCTGGAGTTCTTCAGGAGTCGGCCCCGGGGCGGCCGCGGAGGGAGACGTTCCGAGCACGCTCGATTCCCGAGCTGCGCCAGGTACGCCAGCGCCGGGCTGGAACGGCTGCACGCGGGTGCGGGGTCCGTCGTCGTCGAAGCGGTCGTCGACGGGTGGGCGGACCGCGTTGCCGTCCGTCGGCGCCTGGATGAGCTGCGGGGCGATCTCCTCGAGGGACGCGAGGTGACTGCGGTGGCCGCCTTCGACGGCGACGGGGCGGGCTCGCTCTGCGGTGTGTCCGCGTTGGAATGCGGGGTCGTACCGTTGGTCCATCGTCGGCCTCACCTCGTCGAGCGGTCTGCGGTCTGTGCCTCCAGCTGATCCTATGGCTGATAACGAACTGGTAACACCCCTGGACGTCCGGCCACAGCAGCTTCATATGTGCCGCTGATCAGCCGCACACACTCCCAGTTCGGAGCCTGCCCGGCAAGCGGATGGGGAGCGGACGGGAGCGGTGCACGCGGGGCGAGGACGGAACGCGCCTGCCAGCCAACCGCGCAACCCGGTCGCCGAGCGTGTCGAGGTGCCCAGCGGGGACACCTCGACAGGCTCGGTGAGCGGTGGTGGGGGCGGGCTTCGACAGGGTCGTGATCGGCGGGCCCTTAGAGTGCGGCGAGAGCCTCGGGGATCGGGGTCGTTCCCTCGATGACCTCGAACTGGGTGCGTGAGGCAGCGCCGGACTCGATCAGCGAGAACAGCACGCCGGCCACGTCCGCGCGCGGGATGGAGCCGCGGCCGGTGCTCGTCGCGGCGGTGATGAGGCCGGTCGCCGCATCGTCGGTGAGTCCACCCGGGCGCACGATGGTCCAGTCGAGGTCGCGTCCGCGGAGGTCGGCGTCGGCTTCGGACTTCGCCCGCAGGTAGACCTGGAAGACGTCGTCCGAGTCGGCGTCGAAGTCGTCGGCGGCCATCGCGGACACCATGATGTAGCGCGGGACCTTCGCGAGCTGTGCTGCCTCGGCGAGCAGGATTGCGCCGTCGCCGACCGCGAACACGACCACGTCGACGCCGTCGAGCTCGTCGGCGAGTTCATTGGCCGAGGAGTGCTCGAGGTCGAGGACGATGGCGCGGGAGCCGATGCCCTGCAGTTCACCGACCTGCTCGGGGTTGCGGATGATGCCGGCGGGGGAGTGGCCCGCCTCGGCCAGGAGTCGCTGCAGGTGCAGGGCGATCTGTCCGTGTCCTCCGGCGATAACGACGTTCGTCATAGGTGTCCTCTCCATCGCCGCGCCTCGGGATGGCGGGTGCGGCGTTCGTTCGGTTGCCTGGTTCCAGTGGGTTCCAGGTTCGCCAGTCAACGCCCGATCGCAGGCGTGCGCAACCCGGCCCGCGCTCAGGTACACTGGTTGACGGCTCCCCGCGTGGCGCCATCCAGGCCAACTCCCCCAGGGCGGAAACGCAGCAAGGGTAACCGGGCTCTGGCGGGTGCGCGGGGAGTCTTTTCTGTGTGCGGCGCGTGCCGTGTGCGGTGCGTGTGCGGTGGCCGGTGCGCGACACGACACTGTGCGGTTACCCAGCGGGCGCGGAGTCCACCCCCGTAGGCTGGAAGCCGTGGCGCGAAGCATTTACATCATCTCTGCCGAAGGACACTCCGGGAAGTCGACGGTGGCCCTCGGGGTCCTCGACACCCTGAGCCATCAGATCGAGCGGATCGGGGTGTTCCGGCCCATCGCGCGTTCCACCACGAAACCCGACTACGTGTTGCAGCTGCTGCTCGAGCACGACGGTGTCGACCTCTCCTACGAGGACTGCATCGGGGTCAGTTACGACGACGTCCACACCGATCCCGAGGCTGCGCTGTCGCGCATCGTGCAGCGTTACAAGTACATCGAGGCGCAGTGCGACGCCGTGGTCATCCTCGGTTCCGACTACACCGACGTCGGCAGCCCGACAGAGCTCGGGTACAACGCGCGGATCGCCACGAACCTCGGCGCCCCGGTGCTGCTCGTCCTCGGCGGTCGCGCCGGGCAGGGGTCCGGCGAGCAGCTCGGCCAGTCCGTCGCCCGCACCCCGGACGACATGCGGAACATCGCGGAGCTCGCGCTCGGAGAGCTGGCCGACGCCCACGCGCAGTTGCTCGCCGTCATCGCGAACCGCGCAGACCCGGACCACCTGCTCGACATCACCGCGGCCATCAGCGACGCGATCCACCCGAACGGCGCGGCGCACGGCTCGGTCGTCGTTCCGGCCGGCCACGCCGCCGGTGCCGCAATGGTGCCCGTGTGGGCCATCCCCGAGGACACCTTCCTCATCGCCCCCACGATGAACAGCATCCTCGAAGCCGTGGACGGCACGCTCGTGAAGGGCAGCGAGGAACTCCTCACCCGCGAGGCGCTCGGTGTGGTCGTCGCCGGCATGTCGATGGTGAACGTGCTGCCGAGGCTCACCGAGGGCTCCGTCATCGTGATCCCCGCCGACCGTACGGAGGTGCTGCTCGCGGCCCTCATGGCGAACGCCTCCGACACCTTCCCCTCGATCGCGGGCATCGTCCTGAACGGTGGCTTCCCGCTGCCCGAGCCCGTCGAGCAACTCATCTCGGGCCTCGGTGAGATCCCGCCGATCGTGAGCACCGACCTCGGCACCTACGACACTGCCGTCCGCGTCATGAACACACGTGGTCGCCTCGCAGCCGACTCGCAGCGCAAGTACGACACGGCGCTCGCCCTGTTCGAGCAGAACGTCGATGCACCGCTGCTGCTGGAGCTGCTGAACGTGGCGCGAGCAGACGTTGTCACGCCGCTCATGTTCGAGTACGGCCTCCTGGAGCGCGCCCGCTCGAACCGCAAGCACATCGTGCTGCCCGAGGGCGACGACGACCGTATCCTCCGCGCCGCCGGCACGCTGCTGGCCCGTGAGGTCGCCGACCTCACCATCCTGGGCGAGGAGATCGAGGTGCGGTCGCGGGCCATCGAGCTCGGGATCGACCTCAACAAGGCCACGATCGTCAGCCCGTTCGACGCCGTCCTGCGCACGAAGTTCGCGCAGGAATATGCACGGTTGCGAGCCCACAAGGGTGTCACCATCGACATGGCGAGCGATGCCGTGACCGATGTCTCGTACTTCGGCACGATGATGGTGCACCTGGGCCTGGCCGACGGCATGGTCTCCGGTGCCGCTCACACCACCGCCCACACGATCAGGCCGTCGTTCGAGATCATCAAGACGAAGCCGGGGGTCTCGGTCGTGTCGAGCGTGTTCCTCATGGCGCTCGCCGATCGGGTGCTGGTCTACGGCGACTGCGCGGTCAACCCTGACCCGACGGACGCCCAACTCGCCGACATCGCGATCTCCTCGGCCGAGACCGCCGAGCAGTTCGGGATCGAACAGCGCATCGCGATGCTGTCGTACTCGACGGGTGACTCCGGTGCCGGCGCGGATGTCGAGAAGGTGCGCTCTGCGACGCAACAGGTACGCGAGCGTCGACCGGATCTCCTCGTCGAGGGCCCGATCCAGTACGACGCGGCCGCCGACGCTGCCGTCGCCGCGACGAAGATGCCCAACTCCCAGGTCGCCGGACGAGCGACGGTGTTCATCTTCCCCGACCTCAACACCGGCAACAACACTTACAAGGCCGTGCAGCGTTCGGCTGGCGCCGTCGCCATCGGCCCGGTGCTGCAGGGGCTCAACAAACCGATCAACGACCTGTCGCGCGGCGCGCTCGTGCAGGACATCGTCAACACCGTCGCGATCACCGCCATCCAGGCGCAAGAGCAGGAATAGGAACAGGGTCTCCGCCGTCATGCCAACCGTCCTCGTGGTGAACTCCGGTTCCTCGTCGTTCAAGTACCAGCTCATCGATGTCGAGACGGAACGGACGCTCGCGAGCGGACTCGTCGAACGCATCGGTGATGCGATCGGCGCGGCTGAGCACCGGGCGTTCACGATCGACCCGACAGCCGCGGCCGACGACCCGCCGATGGAGGAGCGCTGGCTGATCGAGCGAGCCATCGCCGATCACACGGCGGGCTTCCGCGTCATGCTCGATGCCTTCGCCGAGCATGGGCCGTCGCTCGAGGAGCATGCGCCGATCGCGGTCGGGCATCGGGTTGTGCACGGCGGGAAGCGATTCTTCGAACCGACGATCGTCACCGACCTCGTGAAGATCAACATCGAGGACATCTCCGAGCTGGCTCCGCTGCACAATCCGGCGAACCTGCAGGGCATCACCGCCGCGCAGGCCGCGTTCCCGGATGTGCCGCATGTGGCCGTCTTCGACACCGCGTTCCACCAGACCATCCCTGCCGCGGCGTACACCTATGCGATCGACGCCGAACTTGCGGCGAAGCACCGGGTGCGGCGGTACGGGTTCCATGGCACGTCCCACAAGTTCGTGTCGGAGGCTGCGGCGGCGTTCCTCGACCGCCCGCTCAGTGAGTTGAAGCAGATCGTGTTCCACCTCGGTAACGGTGCGTCGGCGTGCGCGATCGACGGTGGACGCTCGATCGACACCTCCATGGGCATGACGCCGCTGGAGGGGCTCGTCATGGGTACCCGCTCGGGCGACATCGACCCCGCAGTGTTGTTCCACCTCCACCGGAAGGCGGGGCTCGGGTTCGACGAGCTGGACACCCTGCTGAACCGTCGCAGTGGTCTGCTCGGGCTGTCGGGCACGGGCGACATGCGCGACGTCACCGATGCGGTGGCCGATGGCGACGAAGCGGCGCAGCTCGCGCTCGACGTGACGATCCACCGTCTGCGGCACTACCTCGGTGCGTACCTGGTGGAGCTGGGCGGGCTCGACGTCGTCGTCTTCACGGCCGGCGTCGGCGAGAACGCACCGCTCATCCGCGCCGGTGCGGTGCAGGGGCTCGAGGGGCTCGGCATCATCCTGGACGAGGAGCGAAATGCACACCGGGCGCCCGGTATCCGGGTCATCTCGACGGACGACTCTCCGGTCACCGTGCTCGTCGTTCCGACGAACGAAGAACTCGAGATCGCGCGCCAGACGGTCGCTGCGCTCTAAGCGTGGGCCGCGACGAGCTCGGCGACCAGAGGTAGGCCCGCTCCCTGAGCCTGTCGAAGGGCACTCCATCATGCGAATCGCTGCTCCCTGAGCCTGTCGAAGGGGCTAAAACCGACCCGCAGCGAGCTGTCCCCTTCTTGGAGGACAGAAGAATCAGTGGTTCCCCCTATTAACTTTTTCTGTGAATTCCCTTAGTCTCAGGGAACCGTCATGTACGTCACGTGTCGGACCCCTAGACGAAAGTGCCAACCTCAGTGAATTTGAAGACGTCACGCCGCGCTGCGGCTCTCGCCACCGGCCTCGCAGTTGTCGCCGGTTCCACTCTCCTCATCGCCGGACCCGCTTCCGCCGACGACTTCCAGGTCACGCCGGCCGAACTCCAGGGCAGCATCGAGCCTGGTGCCTACGCAGGCTGGCACGAGGGGTACGCCGCTGATGCTGTCGGCGCCCCGGCCGCGATCACGGATGCCGGTCTTGAGCTGACCGGTCCCTCGCAGATCATCAACGGCTACGACGCGCCTCTCGCGGTCGATGGTGTCGATGTCACCCTCGCGTCGCTGGTCGACACGATCGCTGTCACGTCAACGAACGACGCGACTTACTTCCAACTCCCCGTCTTCGGCGATGCCGCCGGCGGTCAGTTCGCGACACTGCGGCCAGAGGTTCCTGGTGCTGCCGGCCTCGCTGGCAACTGGGTAGCGAGCAGCAGCAACATCCCCGGTGTCACGGCCAACACCCCGCTCCCGCTCGCTGACCTGAGCGTCGCTGTTGGCGACTTCGATCTGCTCGCGTTCGGCGTGCTGGTCATCGAAGACGGCGACGACGTCGTCCAGACGATCTCGTTCAACGGTGACAACTACAACTTCTTCACCGAGGTCGTCGTTCCCTCCGTCCCGTCCGTCGTCCTCACTCCCGACACGATCTTCTTCTCCGACGTCCGCCCCGGCGGCGCTGGCTTCGCGGTGACCGTCACGGGCTTCACCCCGGGCGACACCCTGTCGTTCGCCGTGACCGACCCCAACGGCGAGATCTTCGGCGCTGCTGAAGGTGGCAACACGGTCGTCGCAGATGAGACCGGTGGCTTCGCCGCTGAGGGCCTCACGCTCGAGGGCGAAGGCATCCAGGTCGGCACGTACATCTTCACCGTGACCGACAGCGAAGGTGTCGCTGCTGCTGACTCCATCGCCGTGATCGCTGACCCGGTGGCTGCTGGTGCTCCGGTTCCGACGCTCGCTGACACGGGTTCCGACGCTGGCCTGCTCGTCGGTGGCTCTGCCGCGCTGCTGCTCCTCGGCGCTGCGGGCATGCTGTTCGCAGCTGCTCGTCGCAAGGGCGCGCAGATCACCGCGTAGCGGTAATCCTGACGAAGCCCCGTCCTCGACTCCGGTCGAGGGCGGGGCTTCGCTGTGGCTCGTACCGGTCGCCGAGCTTGTCGAGGTGCGATGCCCGGGAGAAGTGACAGCGCCATTGCTGCACTCTCCCCCCAAGGGACATCAACCGCGATCCGGGCGCACCGGGTGATGAAGTCCGGTCGTCGTGCCTTCGGGTGATCACGACGACCGGACCAGATGGTTCGGAGTCTCGGCCGAATCGGTTTGGTCGGTGTTGCCCCACCGATTCACGTCGGCGTCGTCCGCGCCGAAACCGCGCCGTGAAGCCGTCGGTGCGAACGGCAGAGACCCGCCGAGCGCACGGTGCGCTGGGCGGGTCTCTGTCGATGCGGTGTCGAAGCCGTTCTGGCGAATCAGGCTTGCTGGCGAATCAGGCTTGCTGGCGGATCAGGCCTTGTGGCGGCGGGCGAACATCGTCGCGGCTGCACCGATGAGCAGCAGCATCGCGGACAATGCGATGAACATCTCCGTCTCGACGCCGGTGTTCGCGAGCGAACCGCCGTTACCGGCGGAGCCAGCTGGCGTCACCGTGGTACCGCCACCCGAACCCGGTGTGACCGGTGTCGCGGCGATGGCGACGGAGAAGTCGACCGGGTCGGAGAACTCGGACGTGCTCTCCGGCGTGATGCCGCTTGAGCTGGCTGCGCGGGTGGCTGACGCGGTGACGGTGTAGTCGCCGTCGGCGAGTTCGACGTCGAGTGCGAACGTGCCGTCCTCCTGCACGGTGGTCGTCAGCGCTGCCGGGACCTCGATGGCGGCCGCCGCTGCGAGCGGCGCTTCCTCGACCGGAGCGGCCTCGTCGGTGGCCGGAGCGATGACGATGGTGATCGTCTCACCGGCATCACCGGTTCCGCTGATGGTGGTGGTCGACGTGGTGACCACGGCGCCGTCTGCCGGAGCGCTCACCGTCGGGGTGTTGGCGAGGCAGTCGAGCGTGACCGTCTTGCTGTCGAGGACGACGGGGTTGCCGTCTGCATCTTCAGTGACGACCTGGACCACGGTCTCGACGTCTTCCGTGAGCGAGACTGATCGGATGCGGGTGTCGCCCTCTGCGACGGTGCCGTTCTCGATGACGGTGTCGCCGTCGAGGAACGCGTAGGGAGCGTCAGAGGTTCCGAGCGAGTTGTCGAAGGTGTACTCGACGCCCGGGATGGTGGGCACGAGGACCCCGCCGGTCGGGATCTCGCAGGAGGCATCGGTGACCGCGCCGGTGGGTGCGGGGCCGGGCTCGCAGTCGAGGTCGAAGGCGCCGGTGGCCAGGACGACGGGGTCGCCGAGGGCATCGACGGACCGGATGGCCGAGGTGCCGCTCTCATTGGGTGTGAGCGACGCGGCGTAGGTACGCGTCTCGCCGGCCGCGAGGGTGCCGCTCTCGACGACGGTGTCGTTCTTCACGAACTCGTAGTCGGCGGACCCGATACCCGCGGTGTTGTCGAAGGTCCAGAGGAAGCCGGGGGACGGCGGGACGATACCGCCGCTCGGCAGCGTGCAGCTGGCTTCACCGATGGTGGCGACGGCGGCCGGGCTGGCGTTCGGGGTGCAGTTCGCGGTCTGGACGGCTCCGGCGATGACGCCGCCGGTGACGTCGATCACCTGGAGCGGGGTGGAGGCGTCCTCGAGGACGGGGAGCACGTAGTCGTCGCTGTCGCCGGGCGCGAGCGTGACGTTGTCGAAGAGGACGGTGCCGTAGTCCTGGACGATCTTGTAGGTGAGGTCGGTGGCGTCGTCCGCTGCGTTGGTGACGGTGATGCTCACAGTGGCGGCTGCGGGAACGGTGCAGTCGGGTGCGGAGATGGTGGCGGACGATGGCAGTGCCTGAGCGGGCAGGCCGGTGAGGACGACTCCGGCCGCGCTGAGCGCGACGACGCCCAATGCTGCGAGTGATCGTTTGAGCATGGACGTCATTGTTCTGTGTGCTCCTTCGTTGGAATGCGCAAGGTGGCGCAATTCGAGTTCGGAGCATGGAACCGAATGGATTGGAGCAGTTTGTGAGGAAGGTCGTGGCGTGCGGTCAGGTGAGGCTGGCGCGCGCCGAAGTGTCGAGTGTGCGCCGCGACAGCTTCGGCGACCCGGGGGCGTGATCCGGTCACTGGGCTTGTCGAAGTGCGTTGGGCTTGTCGAAGTGCTTTGGGCTCGTCGAAGGGCGATCAGGCGGCCAGGCGCGGCCGACCGCCTCGTCGGGGTGTGCGGCTGAGGTCGATGTTCGCAGGGGGAATGAACCAGGGCACGTTCTCGCGCACCTCGATCTCCCAGCGGTCGTTGTGTATCCGGTGGTGATGGAAGCTGCAGAGCAGGATGCCGTTGCCGAGGTCGGTTCTCCCGCCGCGGGACCACCACTGCAGATGATGCGCTTCGGTGAACGACGGTGGATGGTTACAGCCTGTCCAGGCGCATCCTCCGTCGCGTTCCGCGAGTGCGAGCTTCTGCGCTTTTGTGAAGAGCCGGGTGCCGACGCCGAGGTCGAGCACTTGGGATGCCCCGCCGAGGACTTCGGGGATGATGCGGGCGTCGGCTGCCATGCGGCGTGCGGCGCTGGCGGTGATCGGTTCGTCGATGCCGTCGATCGTAGCCGAGCCGGTGCTGGTGAGGCTGTCGGGAGTGGTGAGGTCGTCGAGGGTCATGCGCACGACGATGGACACCGGGGCGAGTTCCTGGGCGGCGCCTGCGCAGCCGCTGGTGTGGCGGAAGATGTCGACGAGGGCGTCTGCCCGGCGTTGTTCCATGGTGCGGGTGTCGGGGAGTTCTGCCGGGGGTACGTAGTCGTCGTTGAACGGGTCGATCGAGGGCATACGTGCGCCGGCGTCGGGCGCGCCGGTGTTCGAGGCGTCGACGAAACGCACCTGGCGGAGCTGCTTGCCCACGAGCGCGTCGATGCCGGCACGGACAGAGGCGGCGGCTTCGGGCTGGAGGAACGCACGCAGTTCCGTCATGCCGTCCGGATGCTCGGTGAGGGAGCAGCGCTGCTGGTGACGCATGCGATCTTCTCGGGGCATGCGGCCGTCTTGGTCGAGGCTGGTGCGGACCAGCTTCGCGATGCTCGTGACCTCGGCGAGCGGTGCGTGGGCGGCGTGCTCGATGCCGGCGGCGACCGCGGCGTGCAGCTGCTCCAGCGGCACTGTCTTGCCCTTGGTTTGATGGAGACTCTGATCGTCCTGAAAGGATGAGGAGTATGCCAGCTTTGAGGAAGTACCCGGCGGAATTGAGAGAGCGTGCAGTGCGCCTTGTGTTCGAGGCGCGTGATGCGGATGGGGGCCGCCGTGGTGTGTGTACCAGGATCGGCCGGCAGCTTGGTGTCCCGTCGGACACATTGCGTGGCTGGGTCCAGCGCGCCGAGGTCGATGGGGGTCTGCGTTCGGGGACGTCCACTGATACTGCGGTTCGCCTGGTCGAGGTGGAGCGTGAGGTGAGGGAGTTGCGGCGGGCGAACGCGATTTTGCGGAGCGCGTCGGCTTTCTTCGCGGCGGAGCTCGACCGCCCACACAGCAGATGATCGCCTACATCGATGAACACAAGGAAGAGTTCGGGGTCGAGCCGATCTGCAGGGAACTGCCGATTGCCCCGCAGACGTACTATGCCGCGCGGTCTCGGCCGCCCTCGCAGCGGTCCGTCAGTGACGAGGACACCGTGGTGAAGGTCCGTGCCGTGCACCAAGCGAACTATGGCGTCTATGGCGTCCGGAAGGTCCATGCGCAGCTGCGTCGCGACGGCCACCGGGTGGCCAGGTGCACGATCGAGCGGCTCATGCGTCGGGAGGGTCTCCGCGGGATCTCGCGGGCCAAGGGGCCACGCACGACGATCCCTGGGCCATTCACGGATCGTCCGGGGGACCTCGTTGACCGACGGTTCACCGCACCGGCACCGGACTGCCTCTGGGTTGCGGACATCACCTACATTCGGACGTTCTCCGGCTGGGTGTATGCCGCGTTCGTATTGGACGTGTTCTCCCGCCGGATCGTGGGCTGGCAGCTCTCCACAACCATGCACACCGAGCTTGCCCTCGATGCTCTCGAGATGGGCATCTGGACGCGGCAGCGTGCCGACCGGGACCTGTCACAACTTGTCCACCACTCGGATCGCGGAGTCCAATATCGTGCCGTGCGCTACACCGACCGCCTCGCTGAGGCAGAAGCAGTCGCCTCGGTTGGGTCCAAGGGCGACAGCTACGACAACGCGATGGCCGAGGCGCTGAACTCTCTATTCAAGGCCGAACTGATCCGCAACCTCGGCCCGTGGAAGGGGATCGACGAGCTCGAGATCGCGGTCGCGGAATACATCGACTGGTACAACCACCGCCGACTCCACGGCGAGATCGGACACATCCCACCCGTCGAAGCCGAGAACAACTTCTACACGCAACTGCCCACCATCACCGTGATGGAACGGGTCTAACCGAGCCTCTACCAAACCCGGGGCTTGACACACCGTGTTCGGGACGATCCGCATCTCGCGGAGGAGGATCGAGGCGCCTTCGATGCTGAGGGCAGCCGGCGCGTGTCGGCCGTCTTCCGTCGCGCGCGGTTCGATGGCGGCAGCGATTTCGGGAAACGGCGTGGGTTCGAGGTCGCCGTGGATTCGCCGCTGCGGCGTGATGGCGGCGCCGACGGACGCGAGGGAGGCCGCTTGTGGACGTGAGATCCGCCAGCGGTCGGCCAACAGGGTCATCGGGTTGGCGTGGCCGTGGGGGCGGGTGATGCTGTCGGGGCCGGGTGTCGAGCGGTGGGTCACGGAGCCCATGACGTGTGCAGAGACGCCGTCGACCACATGCCGGAGTCCGCCCAGGGCGTCGAGCACGCGAAGCAGGCCGGCGTCGTTCATGCCCTCCAACTGGAGGAAGGTGTCGTCGCCCGGGCGGATCGGATCGAGTGCACCGGACCACACCTGCAGCAGTTCTCCGACCGCAGCGGTGATCGCGGAGCGCGCATCGCTCGCGATCGGGCCTGCGGTGGGAGGAGTGTTGGACATGGAACTATCTCAAGAGCCACTGACATTGGAGCTGGGGTAGATAAGCGGTCTGATCTGGGATTTTACGCGACATGTGTTGCTTCATTGAGGAGGTTGCGCGTGTGCGCCTCGACAGGCTCGGCGAGCGACGAAGGTCGCTTTGCCACACACCCCGCTCTCCGAGGCACTCCGCCCACCGAGGACCCCGCTCCCGAGCGCCCCCGATCCCCGAGCCTGTCGAGGGGCAGGCCTCCGCCCGGGTCAGTCGGTGGTTCCGAACAACCCGTCCCCGTGCTTCATCAGCGCCGCGTAGGCATCGGCGTAGTTGTCCGGCAGTGGCGCGTCGGGTTCGTACTTCGCGAGCAGGATCCCGATGAGGCCGAGGGCCGGGGGTGTGAGTGGTCGGGTGCGGTCCTTGTCCGTGTCGGCCCGTGGGTTCGCCTCGGGATTCGGAGGCACGTAGGCGGGGGTGACCGTCGGCCAGAGCGCTGGTTGGCGTGGCGTCGTCAGGTTCACGGCGTTGAAGATGCTCGTGGCCGTGTCGTCGCGTTCGGTGAGTGGGTCGAGGCCGTGCAGCTGGGCGAGGGTCTTCATCAGGGAGCCGTGGTGCATCTCCTCGTTGATCACGCTGCCGGCCTTCGTGTACGCGGAGATGACGATCGACGGAACGCGCAGCCCGAGGCGGTCGAAGGTGAAACCCATCTCCCCGGCCTCCGCCTTCCCCGACGACGCGGACCCTGAGGGCGGGGTCGCCTTGGGCGGTGCGACGTGGTCGTAGATGCCGCCGTGTTCGTCGAAGGTGACGAGGAGCACCGTGTTCATCGCGTTGGACCCGGAGCCGGACGCACTGTTCTTGACCGCCGTGTAGACCTCACCCAGCAGTTGTTCGCCGGCGCGCATGTCGGAGAACGCGGAGTCGCGCTCGGGTGTCTCCTCGAGGTTCGGGGTGTCGGGATCGGCGGCGCGATCGACCGGTCGCACCACCGGCGGGTGCATGTCATTGTGGTCGAACACCATGCGCGGTTCGATGAAGGCGTAGTCGGGCAGGTTCCCGTTCTTCGCGTCGTCGTGGAACTGTTCCATGCTGCGGAAGTTCGTCTTCCAGTACTTCTCGATCGAGGGCGCGCTGAGGAGCCCCGTGAGTGAGACGACCTGCTGGGCGTCGTAGTAGACGCGCCACGTCTTGCCGGCGTCCTCGAGCCTGGTGAACACGGTGGGGACTGCCGGTGCGCTCAACCACTTGCCGATGCCGCCGCCCTCGACGTTCGTGACGTAGCCGTGTGAGGTGCTGGCGTGGAAGAAGGAACGGTTGCAGAACGTCTGCGATGGCACTGCGGCGTACCAGTGGTCGTAGACGCCGAAGTTCTTCGCGAGCGTGGACAGCACGGGCAGCATCGTGGGGGAGAAGCCACCCATCACGACCGCGTATTCCTCGGGCGTCGGCTTGCGGCCGCGGGCGAGGGTCGAGTTGACGATGTAGTCCTTCACGAAGCCGTCGTTCTTGGGCGCGGTGCTGTCGGCTGGGAGGTTCCACGGTGGCTGCAGCGGGTTCCGGAGGTCGCCGTTGCTCTCTGGGTCGATGGTGCCGAACAGCTGAGTGTTGACGTGGGGGTAGAACTCGCCGGGGTCCGGGTCGGGCTGCGCCATGATCTGGTCGGTGGGCCCCGTGTAGATGTGCGCCGGTACTGTTTCGCCGGAGTCGCCAGGGTTGCTGTAGTCGCCCTGGGCGAGGCCGTCGAACGTCTGCCCCGCAGGTTCACCGCCGGCCCGGTACAGCCAGCCGAGCATGTGGTCGAATGAGCGGTTCTCGAACATCACGACGACGACGTGGTCGAACCCCGGTTCGCTGCGCTTCGGGAGCGGCGTGAAGCCGTACTCCTCCTGTGTGTTGGCGGCGTTCACGGCCGCGATGCCTCCGGTGACCGCACCACCGGCAGCGAGGCCCGCGACGCCGAAGCCCGCTGCGCGGAAGAAGTCGCGGCGGGATGCGGGGCGTTTGGGGGTCGCCGACTCGAGTTCAGGGTCCGGAGGTGCTTCCTCGTCGTGTGTCACTCGAGCCCCCGATCTGCAGCTCACCTATTTGAGGGCCGCTACTCGTGCTGACTAGCGTACGGCCAGGTTGCGGTCCCGGGGCGTGGCTTGCGACGTTCACCCATCGCAACCCGAGATGGCGTCTCGCATCGTGACTTTTGAACGTGTCGGGTTTCACGACCATGAATGTGCCGAACTCACCCGAGGTGTGTGTCCCGCGGCGGTCGTTTCAGGAGGAAGAGGCAGAACGCCTGCACCGCGATACCGACGAGCTCCGCGCAGAGACCGCCGAGCTGTGCGCCTGGTGCGCCGAGTGGGCCAGTGAGCGCGAACGTGGTCGCCACACCGGCGATGGCCGCGAGTACGTTCGCAAGGGCGATCCAGTTGGCCCGGCCCTCAGCTACGAGCGATAGCCCGAAGCCTCGCGACGCGCAGATCGCGAACAGGATCGCGCCACCGAGCACGGCGACCTGCCAGATGATGTCGATAGTTCCCGAGAAGACGAGGCTCGCGACGAACGGGACGAGTACCGCGAACCCGACGCCGGAGATGGCACCGAGAGCGACATTCATGAGGAGCGACTGTCGGCTTCGTTTGACGCGTCCGTCCTCGGGGGCGCTGCCGACCCAACTCTGCAGACGGCTGGGAACGCCGCCGAGGATCGAGAGGGCCATTCGCATGAGGCGGTCGACGGCAGCGAACACCGCCACTGCAGACGGATTGACGAGACCGACGATCGCGATCGGCAGCGAGGTGTAGACCACGCTCACGGCTCGGCCCCCGGTGAGTGGGAGCTGCTGCTTGATAATCGCTCCGCCGCTTGTGAATGCTGAGAGCCGCGGCAGGAGCCGCTGACCGAACCGAAGCGCGACCGCGACCTGCGTGAAGATGACTGCGACGAGGGTGCCGATTCCGTAGACCAGCAACGGTGCACCGGCGAGTAGGAGCCCGGCCACCCCAGCCATGATGAGCAACCGGGGGACGCCTTCGAACGCGAGGATGGCGAGGGGCCGGTTCGCCCCCACGAGGAACCAACCCGGGCTGAGGCAAGTTGCCACGGAGGCCGCGGCCAGGACAGCGGCGGCGGGCTTGTAATCTGTTGCGATGGCCGCGGCGGCGACCGCTGCAACAGGAGCTCCAACCAGCGTTGCAAGGAGCTTGGTCGCCAACGCCGATTGATACAGCGATGCGCGCTCAGCTGTCTGCGCTCGCGCAACACGCTGTGGGCCGAGGACGCTCCACCCGAGCTCGCAGATGGTCGCACCAGCGAGTCCGAGCGACTGCGCGACGGCGACCGCGGCGAAGCCGGTGCTCCCGTACTGCGCGGTCAACGCCGGGTAGACCAGCAGAGGAGTGGCCGCTCCGAGGCCCGGGATGAGCAGGTACAGGAGGAGGTTCGAAGCTTGGCGCAGTCTTCTCATCAGCTGTGGGCACGCATCCTGATCAGGCGACGAGTGCGCTGGCGTGCTTCACGACGTCGGCCAGCGGTGCGCCGAGTTTCGTGATGAACGAGGAGTCGAATGCGGCAGGTTCGCTCGACCGGGCCATCTCGATCGCGTCGTTCAGCCGCTGTCCGAGAAGTGTCGGGTCAGGCTCGGCAGTGAGCAGTCGTGGGTGCAGAGCAGCTCTGGTGCCGGCCAGCTCGTTCGTCACGGTGATACCACCGGAAACGACTGAATCGAGCGGTGGGTGAGACGGGTGCGGGCTGTGCTGCAATGAGAGCATCACGTCCGTAGTCGAGAGCAGCTCGAAGTACCCCTGCCAGGAGAGCTTCCCGCGTGACGCCAGGGCCTTGGTATCCGACAACGCGATGGTCGCGTGCGATTCTCCGACGGACGAATACGCAACACCGCTACCTGCAGGCGAGGCGGCGGAGAGCCTTAGCGCGGAGATACCGATCGTGAAGAGGTTGCGGGGTTTGTTCGGCCGTCCGTAGAACATCACGGACGGCTGGGCGGACTTCCGCCGATTCGCGGCCGATTCCTCGAGGCGTCCGAGGTCGAGACTCGGTGCGAACACGAGCGCAGGATCGACATGGAGCTGCTCCGCGTCTCGGAGGTAACCAGCGAGGGGTGCTGAGTTCACAAGCAGGCGGAACCCGGCGTGGTAGGTGGCTCGAGCAATGGCGAATTCCGTCGACCAGGGATAGAAGCCAGGCTCATAGTCTTGAGCGAGGTAGATGACGCGGTCCGGTCCGATCACGTTGAGCCGAGAAGCGACGTCAAGTGGGTGGACCGTGGTCCAATGCGTGCCGATCCACAGTTCGTCCGTGCTGACGGCCAGACCAGTGAGCGCCGACACGTGGAGGACCTCAACCTCGGCCCAACGTGACAGGCCGAACTCGTCCCTGAGGAACTCTCGGATGGTTGCGGATGCCCGCGGGTTGGGCTCATCCCACAGGGCAAAGATGCGGAGTGGCAGGTCGAGCGAGTTCGCCACACCGACACTGACCTCCATTGCCGTGCGGATCCCGGCGAAGATGGCTTCAGCCTTGATTTCGGGAACGATCAAGGACACTCGTGACCCGACGCGGTCGCTCGGACGGATCGATGCGATCGCGAGACTCATCGGGTTGAGGCCGGCGAAGGCGTGGGCTCCCGGCACCCGAGCGGATGCTTCGATGAAGCCCCGCTCGACCCGGTCTCGTTTCGCCTTGCGTTTTGCTCGCATCGCGAGGGTCCGCACCTGGTTGAGAGCAGCGTTCACTTGGTACCCGTCTCCTGCGAGAACCGATGAACGGCGCCCTCGCATATCGCCCGAAATGCGTCTTGGTGTGCTTCGACCGTGAACAGTGCGAGGGCTCGTTCGCGCGCCTGCTCTCCCAACGACGTCCGTGTGGCCGGAGACGCCACCTCGCCGAGCGCCGAAGCGAGGGCGGAGACCGACGAAGGTTTTACAGCCAGGCCGCCGGATCCCACTGCCCAGGTCATGGGTTCGATATCGCTGACGACGATCGCGCGCCCGGCGAGCATGGCGTCCATCAACTTCGCCGGGAGCTGACCATGTGCGTATCCGTCGTCCTTGCTCGGGATCACTACGATGTCCGCGTTCTCGACCAGCGCGAGGCCCTCATCGAAAGAGGTCATTCCGACCCACTGCTCCCAGGGTCGCGCGTCCTCGGGCGCTTCGTCCGTGAGCTTGAGAGTGATTCCGAGATCCTGACGGGCTGAAACCGCTTCCCGCAGGATGTCGACGCCCTTGTGCTTCCGATTCGTTCCGACGAATGCGATGGAGGGTTCGGAGCTGGTGTGCGGTGCTCCGAAGCCCCGATCGTCGCGGACATGAGGAACGACGGGACCGCCGTAGATGGCTTGGAGTACCGGATTGCTCACGATGGTGTCCGCCTGCAGAGCAAGCCGTTTCAGCTCCTGGTTCTTGCGCACGGCGCTGAATTTCAGGATGCCCTTCGCAAAGCGGCGCAGCGGACGCCGCCAGGACAGTGCGGCTTCGAGATCCGGATCGTCGACATCCAGGAGGAGTGGCAGTCGTGCGGTTTGCGCGAGCCGTCTGGCGCGCCCGAATGACGTCTCGACGGGCTTGACTGCGAGGACCAGATCGGCAGCCTCAACAGCCGCGAGGAGCTCGGTATCATCTTCGTCGACCGTGCGGCAGTTCGCGGCGAAGTCCCCGCCGCGCAGCGGACCCCAGATCTCGCCGCCGCGTGGTGCGAACACCTGCGTCTCCCAGCCATTGGCGCGCATCAGCAGCCAGAGGCAGTACGTGCGACCAAGCGAGTTCGAAGTGATGTCGGGGGTGAAGATCGCGATTCTCACCCGCAAGACCCCCGTCTGCTGCGGAGATCGAAGTCGTCAGGCCGACGCATGGACCAGGCCTCTCTAGAACACATTCCTGCACGGGGTCAAACGATCGGACTGGCGGTATTGCCACGAGCGTTCCTTGTGCTCCGTTTGCGGGTCATCAAATAGTATCAATCGCGCGGCACCTGTATCGGCGGCGTAACGCAGATTTCACACTCCGCGACGTCTGCGCGCCTGGATGTTACGTATCCTGGACCGACGTCAGGATGGGGACCGATTCGTGCACGCGGTGACAGTGAAGCCACAGCGGCCACGCATTTTCGTCTGGCTGTTGGGAGTGGCGCTCCTTTTTCTGATTATCGCGCGCTCATCGCTCATGCCTGAGTCGATAGCATTCATCACGCCGGTGATCGTCGCTGTTGCTCTGATACTCGCCCTCTTGAGCTTCGGGGGTGGGCTCCGCATTCCCCTGAGCATGCTCGGGGTGCTTGCGCTGATGATCATTCTGGTTGTCTCCACCGGTGCCCGCGAGGAAACCGGTGACACCGTCAAAGCGCTCGGAATCGGTCTGATGTGGAGCAGTGCCCTGCTCTGCGGCATGGCTATGGACGCGAATGTTCGTCGTTTCCTGGTGAGATTCCTGCTTGTCGTGGCGACGATTGAGACGGGTGTTGCCGTTCTCGAGACGCTGGTCGGATTGGAGGCGATCCGGGGAAGCGTGGCCGGCACGACGAGCGATGTTTACATCGTCCGTGCAAACACAATTCTTGGGGACTGGACAAATCGCGCGCAGGGCACTCTCGGATACCCAATCCCGTTGGCTCACTTCTTGTCGATTGCCTGGATCCTAACAGCCGTCTCAGATGCGATTCGAGGCCGTTGGCGATGGGTGTTGCTTCTCTGGCTCACGCTGGGGATCTTGCTTACCGGGACACGCACCGCGTTGGTCGCGGTTGCGGTCGGCCTGGTCGTGGCCATCCTCGTTCGCAGGCGTAAGCGAGTGGTTCCAGTCTTCATCGTTACCGTCGCAGCGTTCGCGGGAGCCGGGCTGCTGGCAAACTATCTGGCCCAAGCTGATGAGTCGAACGACGCCTCGTTCACTCATCGGTTCGGGGTGATACAGGCCGCCCAGCAGCTGTTTGGCCGCGATGTCGCCTATGTGTTGTTCGGATCCGGCGTCAACTCACAGGGGTCTCTGTTCGGTGGCGTGATCTTCCAGGACGGTGTCACCGGGGCGATCGACAACACCTACCTGACGATGTTCATCTGTGCTGGCTTGCTGGGCTTCATCATCTTCATCGGCTTCTTCGCGAAGGCTTTCATCGCGGGGTCAGCTCCTACCCGCGCTGTTCTCGCGGTCTTCGGAGTGTTCTTCTTCTCGTATGACGCGGTCTGGTGGCACCTGATCGCCACGCTGTTCTGGCTCACGATCGGGATGGCATTCGCCGAACGTCGCGACCGTCAGTTGAATCCTGTTAAGGACACAATCGCGACAAGCCCGAGCCGGGTTACGGCCGTGATATCGGGCCCGCGCCGCTAGACCTTACGCGAACAGCCACCGATCAGCGGCCATTCGACCATCGACAGCTGGAAGTGCTTGCAGGACTCCAGTCCGCGGACGTCGGGTCCGGAGCGCTCCAATAATGGCATCGGCCAGTTCGCCCTTCGCTGCACTTGCGGAGAGCACTCGATGTCCGTGCTTCTCGAGCCATTGTGCAATGCCTGTTTCCGTGCTGGCTACGATCTCGGTGCCGACGCTGAGGCCCTCGACGATCGGAAGGCCGATCTGCTCTTTCCAGTTCGTGAAGGGCTGCGACAGCAGGACGGCCACGTCGGCATGACGCTGCGCCTCAAAGATCACGTCACGGGTGGGGTCGATGATGACCGTCGTGCGCGGAGCTGTCTGCGCCCAACTGACTACCTCCGTCTCGAGCGGCCCCTTACCGAGGATCTGCAGTTCGGCGTTCGGCGAAGAAGCCAACACCTCCGACCAGCTGTCCATGAGCTGGCGTATACCCTTCCGCTCGTCGAGCGCGCCGACGAACAGCACCTTGGATGCTTGCTCCTCGCTGTCGACGGCGAGAGCGGACGGGTGGGCCGTCGGCAGGCCCCAGATGAGGGTCGTCTGGGGTGGACGACGCTTCATCCGGGCGCCGAGTAGGGCTTCGTAATTGGTCTCCGCGTCAGCGGTGCCGAAGACGACGCGAGTCAGCGATCGGTAGCAGAATCCAACCGTCAGACGCAGCAGCGCTCGGGTGACGGCAACTGGCAGATGCGTGCTCGCGGCGACCTTCAGCGGCAGGTCTGCGTTCTCGATCGCGTAGGTCACGAGCTGGGTCGGCTGCCGATGGAACAGTCGGCTGATTCGCGCTGCCACCGAGAGAATCAGGTTCTGCGGCAGTGCGCTCGGAGCGTACGGTTCGACGATTTCAAGCCTCGAGTAGGTGCCCTTGAGAATGAGCACCGCGATGTGCACGAAGGACGTCTGTTCGACTCGAACCCCTGCGGGAGCTCGGGTCACATCGAAGTCGTACATCGGCTTCTGGTAGAAGAAGTCCCCCGGGGCGAAGTCGTGCAGCCGCTCAAGGTGCGTCGTTCGCGCACCGCGGTAGTACCGGGCAATGGGTTTCTGCGTCATCGGGGCCAAGCGTCCTTCGTCACACGTTCGTATGCAGGCTGTTCCGTCTGGCGGAGGCCGTCTCGATAAGCCAGCCAGATGTCACCAGCGAAGCGGAATCGCCGTGCGGCGACGCGCTTGCCCACACGCAAGACCGCGCGGATGACGGACGCCAGGAGAAATGAGCGCTGACGCGCGGCGATGCGACCGAGGCCGTAGGCCGAGTACAGCTGGACTCGGTCGCCGGCGATGCTGTGCGAGGACGACACCGCATGAGCGACGGTCGCGTCGGGCGTGATCGTCACCGCGAATCCCGCGGCCCGGGCTCGGTAGCCGAACTCTACGTCCTCCCAGTACATGAAGAAGGTCTCGTCCAGGAGACCGGCTGCCTCCAGGAGCCGTCGGGAGACGAGGACGCACGCCCAGGTCACGAAGTCTGGGCTCGTCGAACCCGCCGTCTCGTTGATCCGAAGGGGGAAACCGATGCTCGGACCGAGCGCCTGAAGGGAGCCGTCCTCGTTGAGGACCGCCGGGCCGACGATCCCCACACTCGCATCACGTTCGAACGCCGCCAGCATCGCGGACAAGGCTCCCTCGTGCAGTCGAGCGTCATTGTTGATGACGAGCGCGAAGTCTGCGCCAGCGTCGAGGGCGTAGCGCAGACCAACGTTGACTCCGGCCGAGAAGCCGCCGTTCTCCGACCGTTCGAGCAGGACGTGAGTCGGAGCGTTGGACGTGTCGAGCGCTTGCCGAAGCGTGCCGTCCGCCTCGTTGTCGACGATGATGATCTGGTCCAGACCGCCGTCCTGTGCCAGCGAGGCGATGCACGCGCTCGTGTTCTCGGCGTCGCGCCAGTTCAGGACGACCGCGGCAATCGACGGTTGCGCCGAGGAGGCCGCGTCAGGGTGAGACATCAACGCGCTCGCAGCACGTTCGAGACGATCTCGGACGTCCGGTCCCAGCTGTAGCTCGCCGCCGGAGCCGTGGCACGGGGTCGGTCGGCGAGGGCTGTGCGCAGGGCATCGGACCAGGCCAGATCGTCGTGCGCATCGGCGACCGGGAGCCCCTGCCCGCGCGAGATCTCGGCTATCGACTCGCAACCCTCCCAGAAGATCACAGGGGTACCGCATGCGATGCTCTCGACCGCCGGAAGCCCGAAGCCCTCGACCAGCGAGGGGAAGACGGTGGCCACCGCGCCCCGGTAGAGGTCGGCGAGCTCCGGGTCGGAGAGCCCGCTCCGCACCTCGACGCGGTCGACTACGCCGAGCTCGGCGGCACGACGCTCTGCGCCCTCGCGGTCGTTTACGACCACGACGAGCTTCGCTTCCGGAACGCGAGCCAAGGCTCGGAACACCACGTCGACGTTCTTGTGCGCGCGCAGGTTGCCCACATAGAGGAAATATGGAGCGGAGGCCTCAGCCGCCGAGGGCTCGCCCGGGTAAAACGCCTCCGACAGCCCGTTCCCGGCGTTGACGACCCGGACTCGGTCGTCGTCGACCCACTCCTCGATCGCGCGCTTTGACGTCTCCGACACGGTCAGCACGAGTCGGTTTCGGCGGATGATCGGGCGTAGGACGGCCGAGTAGTGCGCGAGGTAGACGGCGCGGCGGTTCGTCGTCGGGTGTAGGTGGATCAGGTCATGGACCGTGACCACCTGTGGCGAGCGTGCGAGGAAGCCGTTGTAGCCGGGGGAGTAGATCGTCTCACCGGCCGGCGTGCGTCGCAGGCGAAGGAAATCCTGTGGATCGGACGGTTTGCCGCTCACATCGAGCGCCGACCACTCGACGCTCAACCGCGGGAGCACTTCGGACGCATAACGACCGATGCCGTGGACGCCGCTCCACCTGGTGTCGGCAAGGATCATGAGGCGATGGTCCGATCGGTCCCACTGGCGTTGACGGGATGTCCGACCCAGTTGGTGAGTTTGAAGGCGAATGCTGCGGAGCCGAACAGTGCGTTCACTCGGTCCTGTGCAGGCGTCATGTCCAGCATCAGTGCGAGCTCGACCGCCTCGCGCAACGTCGCGTCGTCAAGCGACTCGAGCACGACCCCGCCGTCGAGGGCGTTCACGCTCTCCGACGCGCCGCCTTCGGCGACGACAAGCACAGGCGTGCCGAGTGTCATCGCCTCCACGGGCATGATGCCGAAGTCCTCCACCGCCGCGAAGACGAGCAGCGACGCGGCCTGGTAGAGCGCGAAGAGCAGCTCGTCGCTCGGGCGCGTCACGAAGATCACCGGCACGGATGCCTTGTCGGCCAGCGCTGAGAGCTCGGCGTAGTGTGGCCCGGCGCCCGCGAGGACAACCGGCAGGCCGGCCAACTCGCCAGCGCGGATAGCGACATCGAGTCGTTTGTAATCGACGAAGCGCGAAGCGCCGAGGACGAACTCCGTCGGCAACGTAGAGAAGAGGTATGCGTCGGCGTCGTTGAGCTGGTCAGCCCAGGACCTGACGCTCTGCAGGTACTCGACGCGCACCGGCGGGTGGATCACCGTCGCCTCGACACCCCAGGCACGTTCCATCCGTTGTCGGATGTAGTCGCTGTTCGCGGCGAAGGTCGCGCCGTCCTGCGCGCGCCTGCGGTCGATCTGCCGGAGGACAGGAGCGATCGCACGAGCCACGGGATTGCCGCCGCGCACGTCGAGCTCAGGTGCCCAGAGGTACCGCGCCGGAGTGTGGACGTAGACGAACCGCTGCGGTCCGTCGGCCGGCTGCCGCCCACCGGCGTGGTGCGCGAACGCATGCGAGCTGATCAAGACGAAATCCGCATGGGACACCTTCGTGTTCGCCCAGGTCGCCGGCATGAAAGGAAGCGCCGCCGCTTTGCTCCTGCGCAGGGGAGTCCTGGCCAACCAGGACTCGGTCACCGTTCGCCCGGGGTAGCGGTCTTCAGCGTTGTTCCACAGGCAGTGGATGTCGGCATCGGGAAAGGCCGCCGCCATCTCGTCGACGACGTTCTCGGATCCGCCGTGACGTTCGATCCACTCATGCACGATCAACCCGGCCATCAGTGCGCTTCCTTACCCGGCGCGACAACGGCCCGAATCGTGCGCCACAGGATGACGACGTCGCCCATGAGCGACCAGTTCTCGACGTAGTAGAGGTCCAGCCGGATGGCGTCCTCCCAGCTGAGCGCCGAACGGCCGCTCACCTGCCAGAGACCGGTCATGCCGGGCTGCACGATGAGACGACGCTTGGCCGCGGAATCGTAGAGCGCGACCTCGCCCTCGCGCTGCGGACGTGGGCCGACGAGGCTCATGTCGCCGCGGAAGACGTTGATCAGCTGCGGGAACTCGTCCAGCGAGAACTTCCGCAGCGTCGCACCGACGCGGGTGAGCCGTGGGTCGTTCTGCACCTTGAACAGCGGACGGTCATGCGTGCCCTGCTGGGCCAGGAGTGCGGCGAGTTCAGCATCCGCGTTGACCCGCATGGAGCGGAACTTCAGCATGTTGAACGGCTCACCGTTGAGCCCGACGCGCTCCTGCCGGTACAGCACCGGGCCTGGGCTGGTGAACTTCACCAGAAGAGCGACGACCAGCAGGATCGGCGAGGCGACAAGCAGGATCGCGCCCGATCCGAGGATGTCGAACGTGCGCTTCGAGAAGCGTTTCCGTCCCTCGTAACGTGGCGTCTCCACATGGATGAGCGGCAGACCGGCAACCGGACGCGTGTGGATGCGGGGACCACCGATGTCCGTGAGACTCGGAGCGACGATGAGGTGCTGACGGCCGGGCTCGAGGCTCCAGCTCAGCTGGCGGACACGGACCGGGGTGAGCTCGTCCGAACTCGTGATGATGACCGTGTCGGCACCGGTCGTCTCAAGCGCTTGCAGAACCGTGTCGACGGTGCCGGACACCGGGATCGACGTCGCGCCGAGCGTTCCGCCGACTTCGCCCGTCGGAACGCAGGCCCCGACGACACGGAAACCGTAGTCCGTCGCCCTGCCGAGCTCCGATGCGATGTGCTCGGCCGAGTCCGCAGAACCGACCAGTAGGACGAGCGACGAGTACCGACCGCGCGCGCGCTGAACGGAGAGCCACTGCCGCCACATCCACCGCGACAGCAGGAGGACGAGGATACCCGCAGGGAATGCGACGAGGAAGTATCCCCGAGCGAGGTCGAGCTTGAACAGGAATGCGACGATGGCGACGAGTCCGAAGAGTCGGATGCTCGCGTCCGCGATGAGCTTGTACTCGGTGTTGCCGTTGCCGACCAGGCGAGCCTCGCGGGTCCCGAACACCCGCAGCACGATGAGCCAGGCGACGATGAGGACGACAGAGATGGTCGTGTAGTTCAGGATCACACGCGCCATGTCGAAGTCGACGGCCGTGGTCTCCTGATCGAAGTCGAACCAGATCAGCTGCGTCCCGAAGACCACCCAGATGAGCACCAACGCGTCGGTGAAGGCCAGTCGGCGGGCGTACACCCGACGCCAGTCGCGCACGACGGCGGGACTGGGGGCTGGGATAGTGCTCGCAGGCATCGTTGGCAGCGGCACGGAAGGCTGCGGCAGCATGCGGTCTCCGTGGTGAAACACGTAATTACTACTGATGACGACAGGTGAAGTCGATGGTTCGATACGCGAGCGTATCGGCGTTGGTTTTGACACTAGCGGTCTGGCTACGCAACATCTGTCCCCTTTTCGACGGGTGTCACCCGAATGGGTGCCAACTGTAGGGATAGCCCTATGTTCCAGCGGAACTTTCTGCGATTCGACGCACGATTCGTGTGTCAAGCGGCGAGCGACGACGGATGATTCGGTCAGGAGGCGACCGCGCTCCAGGTCGCGCCGCCGTCCAGCGACCGCAGCATGGCGTCGCCGACCCAGAGCCACGACGTGCCGTCGATCGACGAGAGCGACGCCGTCGCCGCGATGTCGGCGTCGGCCACGCAGCCGATGGTCTCGGCGCCCGACGTCGCCGACAGTGCAGCACCGGAGATGCGCAGCACGCCGAGCCCGGAGCACCCGGTCACTCCTCGCGCGGCGAAGAGGATCTGATCCGTCTGGACATCGGCGGCATGGATGCCCGCGAAGGGCAACGCCGTCCACGCGCCGACGGCGGCATCCCATTCCGCGAGCACCGCGGAGCATGCGACGACCGTCCGGGCCCCGTTCGACGCCAGGACGTCGACGGCCGGACACGGCGCGGCCACAGCCGCTCCGCCCAGGGTCACTGCGGCAGTCGCCTCGGGTGTCGCGGCCGTCTCGTAGGCGACGGTCGACAAGAGTTCGGGAGCCGACTCCCAGGTCTCGCCGGCGTCCGTCGAGGTGAAACCGCCGATGACGCAGTCCGCGCCAGTTGCACCGACGAGCTGCAGCTCCTCCGGCCCGGTGGCCGCCAGAGCGTGCACGACGCGGAGATCGATGGCGGACCCGGTGGGCAGTGCCGCCCACGTGGCTCCGGCATCGGAACTCCGCTCCACGACGGCAGGCGCATCGCAGGTTCCGTCGGTCGCGCGCCAGAGCACATCGGTGCTCCCGGCGACGAGGAATCTGTCACCGGCTTCCGCCGCGACGGGCTCCTCGCTGGGCGTGGGCGTCACGGATGGCGAAGTGCCGAAGGTCGGCAACGGCCGCTGCGTCTCGTTGCCGGTGCTGCGGCCGTTCGCCGTCAGCGCCAGACCCACAAGGATCACATCGGCGACGAGGAACAGCACGAGACCGACGATGATGAACACGCGCCGACGCGAACCGAGGCGCTCCCGCCAGCTCACCGGCTGACTGCTCGGCCGATACGTCGACCGACCCCGCTTGGTCGTCATGCTCGGTCGCCGGCCTGCGCCAGACGATCCGCGATGAGGCTCACGAGCTCGTGGATCTGGTCTCCGACACGTGCGTAGGTGGCGGTCCCGCGCCGGTAGGGGTCTTCGATGTCGTCCTCCTCGGCCTGCTCTGGAGGAGCCACCGAACCGCGCTGCGCGGCTACCTCGTTCACGAGCTCCCACGGGTCGTCCACTGCGGGTGCATCGGCCGCGAGGCGGGCGAACTGCGGCATCGTGAACGTGATGCGGGACGCACGCGGCAGCATCCGGGCGACGTCGCTGCGGTGGTCCCGTGTCGCCGTGAGGATGAGGTCGGCGCCGGCCACGAGGTCGCGGTCGAGCGGCGTCGGGACGTGGCCCTCGGGTGAGCCGCCGAAGCGGATCGACTGTTCGACGACCTCGTCCGGCATGGTGAGACCTTGACCGACGCCGGTCCCGGCGCTGGACACCACGATGGGGTGTCCACCGCCGGTGACGTCCGCGGCAGCAAGCCTCGCTGACAGGATCTGCGCACCGAGCGCGGACCGGCAGATGTTCCCCGTGCAGACGAACAGCACCGTGAACGGTCGATCCGTGGTTGCCGAGGAACCGGTCACTTCTTCACGTCCTCGGCGTAGCCGTAGCCGGCGCCGTACCCGTAGCGGGCGTACCCGTACGCGTCGGGGCCCTTCGTCGGCACCATGGTCATGACGAGGCCAGCGACCGAAGCGTTGACGTGGGTCAGCGACTCGAGTGCGCCCTTCAGCTGGTTCTTGTGCGTCCGGCCGGCCGCGACCACGAGGAGCGCGCCACCCGTGTGGCGGGCGAGGAGGGCGCCGTCGGTCACGGGCAGGAGCGGTGGTGCGTCGATGAGCACGTAGTCGAACTGCTTCTCGAGACCGGTGATGAGCTGCTGCATGACCGTCGACCCGAGCAGCTCGCTCGGGTTCGGGGGAATGGCGCCGGCAGGAAGGATCGACAGCAGACCTCGACCCCACTGTTGGATCGTGTCGTCGAGGGTCGCGCGGCGGATGAGCACGTCGCTCAGGCCGACGGCACCCTCGATGTCGAAGTAGTTCGCGAGCTTCGGGCGGCGGAGGTCGGCGTCGATCAAGATGACCTTGTGGCCGGCATCGGTCAGCGCGATCGCGAGGTTCGCAGCAGTGGTGCTCTTGCCCTCGCTCTGGATCGACGAGGTGATCACGTAGCTGCGCGGCTGGTCGCTCACGTCGAGGAACTGCAGGTTCGTCCGCAGGCTTCGGAACGACTCCGCCCGCGGGCTCTTCGGATCGGCCTGGACGATGAGCGGACGCTGCTTCGCCTTGGGGTCGAACGCGATGCCGCCCATGAGCGGCAGGTCGGTGACACCCTCGACATCACGCTCGTTGCGGATGCGGGTGTCGAGCGTCTCCCGCAGTACGGCGAAGCCCACCCCGAGCGCGAGTCCGACGAGGAGACCGAGTGCGAGGTTGAGCGGCACGTTGGGGCTCACCGGCTTGTTCGGGACATCGGCTTCCTGCACGCGGGTCAGTTTGACCGGGCTCGATTCGCCGTTCTCCGGAGTCTCGATCTTCGCGACGACGCCGGTGAGGCTCTCAGCCGTCGTGTTCGCGATCTCAGCGGCGAGCACCGGGTCCTCGCTCATCGCGGTGATCTCGATGAGCGTCGTGTCGAGCGGCGCAGAAGCGGTCACCTGCTGGGCGAGCTGTCCCGCCGTGATGTTCAGCTCGAGGGTGCCGATGACGGGCAAGAGCACGATCGGAGTCCCGACGAGGTCCGCGTAGGTCTTCACCCGCTGCTGCGTGAACGTGTTGCCTTGGGCGAGTTCCTGCACATTGTCGCTCGACTGCGTCGACACGAAGACCTTTGCAGAGGAGCTGTATTCGGGCGTCTTCACGAGGGAGTACGTGGCCGCGACAGCCACACCCAGGAGGGCGAGCGCGACGATCAGCACCCAGTACTTGCGAAGGACACGGAGATAGTCACGAAGCTCCACGCGGTGGCATCCGATCGGTCAGAGGGGGAGAGCATGGCGCCTCGGATCGAGGCGGACCCCGAAGAGGGGGTTGTGAGCCATGGTGCCATAAACCGTCAACTGTTCCCGAGCGTCGAGGCCGACAGGATCGACGCGTGGCGTAGCTTTGCTGCCGTGACCGACGATGCAACCATCACCTCGCGCACCCGGGGACAGCTCGCTCGGAAGCGGCTGATCGTCGCGCTCGCAGGGTTCGCCATTGCCGCCGTGCTGGCCGCGTCGATGCGCGCCGGGGTGCGGGTCCCGGAGCCGTTCGACGCGCTGGGCGGGTACCTGCTCGTCTGGATTCCACTGCTCGCGGCCGTGGTGGTCGCGCGCTTCGCGCTTCGACCGCCGCCCGGGGAACCGACGGTCCTCGGCTTCGCCTTCCGCCCGATCGACCTCCTGTGGGGGCTGACAGCAGGTCTGATCCTGCGCATCCTCGTGAGCGTGCTGGAGGTACTCGTCACCGGTTCCGCACCCGCGATGGCGAACGGGCCGGCGCCGTCGGGCAGCGTCGTCATCGTCGCGTCGTTCGTGATCGCGGTCCTCGCCGCGATCCTGTTCGCGCCGCTCGTCGAGGAGCTCTTCTTCCGCGGCCTCCTGCTTCGATCCGTGCAGGGAAGCGTTCCCGGCCGCGCCGCCTGGGTGACGGTGCTCGTCTCAGCGGCGTTGTTCGCCGCGCTCCACCTGGTGGTCGCGAACGGACCCACGGAAGCACTCATCGCGGGTGTCGGAACGTTCCTCGTCGGACTCGGCACAGGGACCGCGGCGGTGCTCACCGGTCGGCTCGGACCGGCCATCGTGACCCACGTCGTGTTCAACGCCTCGCTGCTGGTGCTCGGCGTCACCGCGGTGACCGGCGGCACCGGCGTCATGATTGAATAGCGCGCATGCCGTCCCAATCCGACGACCGTCGCCCTCGCTCCGACGATCGCCCAGCTGCTCGACGCTCCGGGAGTGCGGGCCGGTCCCACGGTTCACAACGGGCGTCCAGTGCTCGATCACGGGCTCGCCGGCGTGACGGCGCCCGCGACGAGCGCCTGCGGGTCCGTCGTCGGACGACGCTCCTCATCGTCGGAGGGATCGTCCTCGTCGTCGTCGCCGCTGTCGCTTGGATCGGCGTCCGTGCTTTCCTGGCGAAGGGTGAACTCGAAGCGGCCGTGCCCCTCGCGCAGTCCGTGCGCGAGCACGTCCTGGCGGACGACCCGGCGGCAGCGGGCAAGACCGCTCGCGAGCTGGCGACGCATGCGCGCTCCGCCGCCGG
Source organism: Plantibacter sp. RU18 (assembly GCF_050613355.1). NCBI lineage: Bacteria > Bacillati > Actinomycetota > Actinomycetes > Micrococcales > Microbacteriaceae > Plantibacter > Plantibacter sp. RU18. Next base: position 3,656,851 of record NZ_CP159618.1, on the reverse strand, counting down.
ACTCACGAGCGATCCGATCTGGCGCGCAGCGGAGGTCATCCCGTGGGCGGGACCGAACCTCGCCGCCGTCCGCGAGCTGGCGGGCGCGACCGAGGACGTGGCGGTCGGTGCCATCACGCCCCTCGTGAACCTGTCCGGATCGCTGCGCCCCGAGCTCTTCAAACCGGTCGATGGAGCGGTTCCCCTCCAGCCGATCGTCGACGCGCAGGAAGACGTCCGCAAGGCCGACGACGCGCTGAACGATGCCGCGCACCGGGTGCGCACGATCGATGCCGACCCGCTGATCGGTCCGGTGCGTTCCGCGGTCGACCAGCTGCGACCGGTGCTCACGGAGACGGCCGACACCGTGGACGCTGCGAGACGCGCTATCGACCTGATGCCCGCCATGCTGGGCGCCGACGGTCCTCGCACCTACCTCGTCATGTTCCAGAACCCGGCCGAGCCCCGGGCGAGCGGTGGCAATCCAGGCGCCCTCGCACTCATCGGGACCGACGGCGGCAGGATCACGCTCCTGCAGCAGGCCTCCACGGCTGACTTCCCGAGATTCCCGGAGCCAGTGCTCCCGCTGCCGGTCGAAACCGCCGGCATCTACGGCAACATCACGGGACGGTTCCTGCAGGATGTCACGCTCACGCCGCGGTTCCAGCAGTCCTCCGAGCTTGCGTCCGAGATGTGGTTCCAGCGCTTCGGCACCCGCGTCGACGGCGTCCTCAGCATCGACCCGGTCGCGCTCGGATATCTCCTCGAGGCGACCGGTCCCATCGACCTCCTGACGGGAGACCAGCTCACCACCGACAACGCTGCCGACCTCCTGCTGAGCGAGGTCTACAACCGCTATCCGGCCGGCCCCGAGCAGGACGCGTTCTTCGCGGCAGCATCAGGTGCCGTGTTCGATCGCATCGCGTCCGGCGCCTTCGGTCCGACGAAACTCATCGGCGCCCTGGCACACGCGGGCTCTGAGCGCAGGGTCCTGCTGTGGAACGCTGCGGAGGCCGAGCAGGCTCTGCTCGACGGCACATCGCTCACCGATCTCCTGCCGACGGCCGAGCAGGCGCCGGACGCGTTCGGTGTCTACGTCAACGACGGCACCGGCAGCAAGATGGGCTACTACCTCGACATGCAGACCGCCACCGGCATCGCCCAGTGCGGAGCCGACGGTGCACTGCTCGGTCTGCAGCTGACGCTCACGAACACCGCGCCCGCAGACGCTGCGACCACACTCAGCGACTACGTCACCGGGGCCGCCCAGGTCGGCGTGACGCCGGGCAACTTCCGATTCAACATCATCGTGTACGCGCCCCCAGGGTCCATGCCCGGTGGGGTACAACGCGACGGCGTCGCACTCCCCTCGCAACTCGCCTCCGACGGCGAGTTCCCGGTGACGCAGTTCGTCGTCGAACTCGCGCCAGGTCAGAGCACGACGATCGACCTCGGTGTGACGGCTCATGACGTGGTGAAACGGCCTGAAATCATCGCCACGCCCAAAATTCACCTCCCCGAAACACAACAAGTGGCGGTCAACTGTGAATTTGCTCTACAGTGATGACTGTTGTCACTCTTGACCCGTTTTCGGGGGGCGTCAAGGCGGAGACACCATCTACTTCCGATTGCGACGAGAGCGACGCAGCGGTCGGCTACAGCACTGTCATCTGCACGACCACCACTTGCACAGCCTTCTAGGGGACAACACATGATCAAGAAAATCACCGCGGTCTTCGCGCTGGCCCTCGCTGGCCTGTTCATCGCGCCGGTCGCAGCAAACGCTTCCTACGTTCCCGACGCCACCATCGAGGTGAGCGGCTCGGTCACCCCTGGTGGAACCGCCACCGTCGCATTCAGCGCCGGCGCCTTCCAGCCCGGCGAGACCGTGTCCTTCACCCTGACCGGTGAGAACGCCTCCGGCGCCACGCTCGCAGCGGTCGACTCCAAGTCGCTCGAGAAGACGGCATCGTCCACCGGTGCTGTGAACCTCAACGTCACGCTGCCGAGCAACGCCACCGGCTCCTACACCGTCACCGCCACTGGCCTCACCTCGCAGGTCATCGGCACCGCGACCCTCACGGTCACGGCAGCCGGTTCGGGCTCCGGCGGCGGCAACGACAACGACCTCGCTGACACCGGCTTCGACGCTCCGGCGTTCGTCGTCTGGGGTGCAGCCGGCGCAGTCGCCCTCGGCGCGGCACTCATCGCCGTCCTCGTGATGGTTCGCCGCCAGCGCGCTTCGCTCTCGGCCTAGTCTCTCCGCGGCTCACGCCGCACACGAAACGGCGGTCGGTGCTTCTGCACCGGCCGCCGTTTCGTCGTTCCTGGAACGCCCTACGCGTCGTCGCTCGGGTGGTCCGTGTCCTCTTCCTGGTTGAAGTTCGACCCGTCGGGGTCGTGGCCGACGGCGATGCCGTCCTCGGTGTTCGGGATGGTCTGGTTCTCGCCCAGGCCGCCCGGCTTCGGCGTTCCCTCGCTGTCGTTCTCGGTGTGATCCGTGTCGTTCGTCATGCCCAACAGGTTAAGAGGAGTGGCTTGGAGAGTTTCAGGGCTTGACAGTGCAGGCGCAGGTGATCGGCGTGTGCCCTTCGACAGGCTCAGGAGCGGGGTGGCGTGAGGGAGCTGGGTGGCGTGCTGACGCGCGCTGAAGACACGAGGGCCGGACGGAATCCCCGATTCCGTCCGGCCCTCGTGCTCGTAGCGAGTCCTCAGCGCACGTCGGCAGCACCCTCCAGCACTCGTCCTGCGCGGACCCGCTGCTCGTAGGCGGCGTCGGCCGCGAGCACCGCGTGAACCCGCGCGAGGTCGAACTTCGGTTGGCGGTCGAAGTCGTAGATGCCGTTCTGCTCCTGGAAGGTGTCGGTCAGCTGCGTGTAGCAGTAGCCGAACATGTTCTCGTCGTCGGTGAGCACCTTCACCAGACCCGCGAAGCGCTCGTGGAACTCCTCCACCGACGCGACGCGCGCACCGTACCCCCACGAGTCACCACCGGCGTCCGCAGCAGCGAGCTCGGCGTTCCACCAGATGCCGCCGAACTCGGAGACGAAGAACGGCTGGCCCTCGTACGGCAGCGAGATGACGCGACCGTCCTCGAGGTTCGCGAACGGCTCGCCCGTGGCGATGCCGCCCTGCTCGATCGCGAACACCACAGGATCCTGCTCGTAGGAGTGTGCGTCCCACACGTCCGTCTCGCGAACCCGGTGCGCGTACCCGGACGCGTCGATGACGGGCCGGCTCGGATCGATGAGCTTCGTCGCGAGGAACATGCCCCGCGTCACATCGTCGAGCACCGTCACGCGGTCGTGCAACGTCTGGTGCGTCTCGTTCAACGGGCACCAGCCGATGATCGACGGATGGTTCACATCGCGCTCCAACGCCTCGACCCACTGGGTGATGAACGACGCCGTCGGTCCCTGGTTGTGGCCGACCGTACCTGCACCGGACACACCCCAGTCGCCGAACTCGCCCCACACCAGATAGCCGAGGCGGTCTGCGTGGTAGAGGTAGCGCTCCTCGAAGACCTTCTGGTGGAGGCGCGCTCCGTTGAAGCCTGCATCCATGCCGAGGGTGATGTCGGCCACGAGTGCGGCATCATCAGGGGCAGTCATCAGCGACGACGGCCAGTAGCCCTGGTCCAGCACGAGTCGTTGGAAGACGTGGTCGCCGTTGATGAGGACGGCGGTCCCGTCGATCGCGATGCTGCGGAGGCCGGCATAGCTGGAGACCCGGTCGGTGATGGCGCCGGCGCCGTCTCGCAGGATGATCTCGAGGGTGTAGAGGAACGGGTCGCTCGGGCTCCAGAGCCGTGCGTGCTCCGCTGGGACCTCGAGCCGCACCGAGGGCGACATCGTCGAGCCGATGAGGGCGGTCTCGCTCGTGACGAGCGTCTCGCCAGCGAACAGACTCGCAGTCGCGGTCGCACCGGCGCTGTTCTTGCTGGGGACGAGGGTGCAGTCGAACCTGCTCGATTCCGCATCCGGCACGACCGTGAAGCGACGCAGGTGCAGTTCATCGACGGCCTCCACCCACACCGTCTGCCAGATGCCGGTCGTGCGCGTGTAGTAGCAGTCCGTGTTGCCGTACCATGTGGCCTGCTTGCCCCCGGCCTTAGGCTCATGGCGGGTGTCCCGCGCGCGAACGACGAGCTCGAGCACCTGGCCGGGGGAGACCGCACCGAGCGGAACACGGATCGGCGTGAAGCCGCCGCGGTGACGCATGGCCTCCACGCCGTCCACCCACACCGTCGTGTCGTGGTCCACCGCACCGAAATGCAGGACGCCGTGCTTGCCGTCCCAGCCCTCCGGCACGGTGAAGCGCGTGCGGTACCAGACGGCTTCCATGAAGTCGGTGTGCCGGACGCCGGACGCCTCCGACTCCGGAGCGAACGGCACCAGGATGCTGTCGGAGAGTTCCCGCGTCAGCAACCCGCGTTCGAGGCCCGTGTCGCCGGCGTCGATCTCGAACTCCCACCGGCCGTTGAGGTTCACCCAGCCATCGCGGACGAGCTGCGGTCTGGGGTACTCAGGGCGAGGCTGTGGGGCCGCTTCGGTCCTGCCGTTCGGGAGCGGGGCGGGGAAGAGGAGAGGGTGCGTCATGTGAATCGTCAATCCGTTGGGTCGTGGCCCTTCGACAAGCTCAGGGACCGGATGTGTGGGGCTCAGGGATCGGGGGCGTGGGCTCGGGGACCGGGCGACCGGCCCCCGAGCCTGTTGAGGGCGGAGGCTACTGCGCGTCGTTCACGGCCTTCGTGAGCTCGTCGACGAACGCCGTGGCAGCTTCCTTCGGGGTGGTCTTCCCGAACTGGATGTCCTGGTTGTAGCGGCCGAGGATCTTCTCGCTGTCGCCTCCGCCGACGGGCGTGATGGCGGGCGCAGGACCGGACTCCTCGCGGGCGGCGTCTACGACACCGGCCACGATGCGGTCTGCCGCGGTGAGGTCTGGCTCGATCGCCTCCTGGAACGCCGGGTTCGCCGGCATGCCGCGCTCGGTGCTGAACAGCTTCGCGACCTCGGTGTCCGTCGTGAGGAAGTTCACAAGCAGTGCCGCCTCAGCCGGGTGCTCCGACTTGGACGAGACCGACCAGTACATGGACGGCTTGAGGTACTGGAAGCCGTCCGATGCGTCCTCCGACGTCGGGAAGGGCAGCAGGTCGAGCGCATGATCGGGCGCTGCCGCCTGGAACGCGGTGAGGACGGACGACGGCTGGAAGGTCATCGCGACCTTGCCGGTGCTCATGTCCATCAGGTCGATCGCGGCCCCCGTGCCCTCGGCGAGCTGGGACGCGCTCGGAGCGGCACCGCTCTCGATCTGTTCGAGCGCGAACTCCCAGTAACTCTGCACGACCTCGGGCTTCAGGATGACCTTGCCGTCCTTGTCATAGACGTCATTTCCATGCTGCCGCGCCCACAGCGTGAGCGTCGGCATGTCCCCACCGAACGGCGAGAGGCCGTGCACGGCTCCACCGGAGGCCGCCGTCACCTGCAGTGCGACCTCGTTCAGCTCATCCCAGGTCCACGTGGTCGCGTCGGGCAGTTCGATCCCGTACTGCTCGAAGATCGACCGGTTGACCATGAGGCCGACGGTGCCGACGCCGATCGGGACGCCGTACAGCTCGTCCTTCACCTTGCCCTGGTCGAGCACCTCTGGACTGAGCGCGGAGGTGTCGAGGAACTCGTCGAGCTCGCCGAGGTTCGCGAGCGCACCACGCTGCGCGTAGGACGCAAGGTACAGCTGGTCGAACTGCATGACGTCGGGTGCGTCACCGCCGGCGACCGTGGTTGCGAGCTTGTCCCAGTACCCACCCCACTCGGTCGACTGGGCTTTGACGGTGATGTTCGGGTACTTCTTCTCGAACAGCTCGATGGCGGCACGCGTCCGCTCGTCTCGCGCGGCCGCGCCCCACCAGTTGAACGAGATCGTGACGTCCTCGTCGCTGAGGGCGGCGTCTCCCGACCCTCCGCCGACGGCGCAACCGCTCAGCGCGAGCGCCGAGACGGCAGTGGCGGCGGCCAGCCCGAGGACGCGGGAACGGAACCGGGATCGTGTGTGGCGTTGCATGATTCTCCTTCGAATGATGTGTTCGGTTGGTGCCCCTCGACAGGCTCGGGGACCGGGGTGGCTCGGGGGCGCTACTTGCCGCCGGTGGTGGCGATGCCTCGGAGGAGGAACCGCTGGCCGAAGAGGAAGGCGAGGAACACCGGCAGCAGGGTGACGACGCTCATCGCGAAGAGGGCCCCGTAGTCCGATTGCGATTGCGTGTCCACGAAGGAGCGCAACGCGACGGACGCCGTGTACTTGTCGGGATCGGTCACGAAGATCAGCTGGCCGAAGAAGTCGTTCCAGGTCCAGATGAAGGTGAAGATCGCCGTCGTCGCGAGGGCCGGCGTCATGAGCGGCAGCATGATCTGCACGAAGATCCGGAAGTGTCCTGCGCCGTCGATCCGGGCGGCCTCGTCGAGCTCCCGAGGGATACCGCGGATGAACTGCACCATGAGGAAGATGAAGAACGCGTCGGTCGCCAGGAACTTCGGCACGATGAGCGGCAGATAGGTGTTGATCCAGTCGAGCTGGGCGAAGATCACGTACTGCGGGATGATCAGCACGTGGATCGGCAGCATCATCGTGACGAGCATGGCCGCGAACGCGAGCCGCTTGAACCGGAACCGCAGCCGTGCGAACGCATACGCGGCGAGCGAGCAGGTCAGCAGGTTGCCGACGATCGAGCCGACGACGATGATCGCCGAATTCGCGAGGTAGGTGCCGAAGGGCTGCGCCAGTGCATTCCACCCGTTCGTGTAGTTCGACGCCTCGAAGGTGTCGAGAACGAGCCCGGGGTTGTCGAAGATGTAGCCGTTGGGACGGAGCGACGACACCACCATCCACAGCACCGGATACAGCATCAGGAGTCCGAGCAGGATGAGGAGCGCGTGCTTGCCGACACTCGAGATCCGTTGGCGGCGCAGGAGCTTGGCGCGCTCGGCATCACCGCGGGCGCGACGCGCTGCGGCGTCGGGCGAGAGGCCGTCCTCGTCGTTCGACGCAGGACGGGTCTGAAGGTCAGTCATCGTAGAACACCCAATACTTCGAGGCCCAGAAGTTGATGGCCGTGGCGGCGGCGATGATGATGAGCAGGAGCCACGCGATCGCCGACGCGTACCCCATCTGGAAGCTGCCGAACCCCTTCTGATACAGGTACAGCGTGATGAACAGCGTCGAGTCGGACGGGCCGCCTGAACCGTTCGAGACGACGTAGGCCTGCGTGAATGACTGGAACGCGCCGATGATGCCGAGCACGAGGTTGAAGAAGATGATCGGGCTGAGCAGCGGCAACGTGATCGAGCGGAACTGCCGCCACCGGCTGGCCCCGTCGGTGGACGCGGCCTCGTAGTACTGGCGCGGGATCTGCCGGAGCCCGGCGAGGAAGATGACCATCGGGGCACCGAACGTCCACACGTGCAGGATGATCAGCGTCGACAGCGCCGTGTCCGGTTCTGAGATCCAACCGGGTCCCTGGATGCCGAAGACGGCGAGGAGGGCGTTCACCAGACCGCTCGACCCGAAGACGAGCCGCCACAGCACCGCGATCGCCACGCTGCCGCCGAGGAGCGACGGTAGGTACAACACGGAACGGTAGAAGGAGAGGCCGCGCAGCCCGCGGTCGAGCAGGACCGCGATGCCGAGGGCGACGATCAGCTGCAACGGCACGGACACCACCACGTAGGTGAGCGTGACGCCGAGCGACTGGTGCAGGCGCGGGTCCTCGATCATCCGCTGTGCGTTCTCCAGCCCGGTGAAGTTCGGGTTCTGCAGCAGGTTGTAGTCGGTGAACGACAGGTAGAGCGAGACGAGGACGGGCCCGAGCGTGATGACGAGGAAGCCGATGATCCACGGTGCGAGGAACAGCGCCGCAGCCTTGTTGTCACGGAACTCCGAGGCGTCGCGGTGTTTGACCGCACCCTTCGGCGTTCGGAGCGCGCGGAGCTCGTTGAGCGCGCTCACGACTCGGTCTCGATGATCGGTGGGGGATTCTCATGCATGCTGCGCATCTCCTTCGATGTGCGTCGACGGTGCTGACAGGGAGACACGCTAGCCCCTTGTGCTACGTAGCACAAGAACGTTCTGGGAATCGGTTGCCAACGTGTGGCATACAGCTCGGAGTCGCTACGCTTGCGTCAGGCCGCGGATGACGAAGACGACGGAGGGGCGCAGATGGCAGTGACAGCACGGGATGTGGCGCTGGCCGCCGGGGTCTCCCAACGCACGGTGTCCGACGTCGTGAACCTTCCCGGCAGGGTGGGAGCCGAGACGCGGATCCGTGTCCAGGCGGTCATCGACGAGCTCGGCTACCGGCCCAATCCGCACGCCCGCAGCCTGCGCAATCGGCGGAGCGGACTCATCGCGCTCGTCGTCCCGCAGCTCGACGTCCCGTACTTCTCCGACTTGGCGCGCTGCCTCATCCCCGAACTCTCGAAGCGCTCGTTGACACTCGTCGTCGACCAGACGAACGGAGACCCGGAACGCGAGCGGGCAGTGCTCACCGGCGGCGCCGTCTCCTCGACGTTCGACGGTGTCCTGCTCAACGCGCTCAACCTCACAGCGGCCGACGTCGAGGCTGCTGCGGCGACCCAACCCATCGTCCTCCTCGGCGAGCGCGACTACGGCACCGGAGCCGATCACGTCGCGGTCGACGGCACCGAGGCTGCCTACGCGGCCACTCGCCACCTCATCGAGCGGGGGTGCACCCGGATCGCGGCGATCGGTCGACAGGAGCACTCGATCGGCACCGCGATGCAGCGCACCGCGGGTTTCGTCCGCGCGATGGAGGAGTCGGGCCTCGATGCGTTCCGGTATATGGCCGAAGGGGAATACGACCGTGCGAGTGGTGCGGCAGTGATGGGCTCGATGCTCGACACCACCGAACCTCCGGACGGGGTGTTCTGCTTCAACGACCTCATGGCCCTCGGCGCGATGCGGGCCGCCTGGACGCGAGGAGTGGACATCCCGGGTGACCTCGCGATCGTCGGCTTCGACGACATCGAGGACGGGCGCTACGCGAAGACCTCCCTCACGACGATCGCTCCGGACAAGGCTGCGATCGCCAGGGACGCCGTCGAGATGCTCGTGGAGCGGGTCGCCGGTCTCGACGGGCCAGGGCGGCGGGTCCGCGCCGGTTTCGAGCTGGTCGTCCGGGAGTCCTCGGCTCTCTGAACCAGCTCCCTGGACGGACAGACTCTGAGACGGCCGGTCAGAGGATCGTGCAGGTCCCGTTGGTGCCGAGAGCGTTCGACGTACCGTGAACCAGCCTGTAAGGCGACGACCACGTCGTCGACGGCAGCGTCAGGCGTGCTCCGATATAGACGTTCGATCCCAGGAGGCCGCCGAGGAGTCCCAGACCGAAGGTCGACGTCACCGTCGTCGTGCCGCTCGTCGACGTCGGTGTGATGGTGGTGGTCGGGGTGAACGAGGCGTTCGGCGAGTAGGCGTAGTTGATCGTGTAACCCGCGGGAATCGTGTACACGACCGTGAACGAGGACAGCAGCCCGACGATGTTGGGGTTGAAGACACAGCTGGTGATCGCCACGGATGGAACGGTCAGAGCGGTGAAGCTTCCCGCGGCCTGCTCGGTGTCCGACCAGACGGCTTCCGTCTGCATCGGCGCAGGTCGGGCGAAGACCAGTACGGCTGCGAGCACGACGAGCACCGCACCGACGCGTCGTCGCCGACTCGTCCGATGTCCGGTGGCGCGGGTTTCGTCAGCGCTGCTCATCGTCCGCTCCCGACCGCCCGTGCCCGTTGACGGAGCGAACCGAGCCATGCGCCGAGGAGTCCGAGCACGATCGCGCAGGCGGCGGCCCAGATCGCGAACTCGATCGGTGTGCCCGTGCGCGGCAGCGAGGAGATGGGGCCGGGCGAGACGGAGACGTCGTCACCGATGCCGTTCGCGGTGACGGTCAGCGCCACCGAGGCGGCGACGGCGTCGGCGTCGGCAGGCATCGTCACGTCGAATCGCACCCAGCGTGCCTCGGTGCTCGGCATCGAGAGGAGCGCGCGGGACACACCGTCGACGGGCACCGGCGTCTCATCGATGAGGCGGGTCAGCGTGCCACCGCAGCCGGCGTCCGTCCATCGCTCGGAGCAGGAGTCCACGACCATGATCAGACCGAGCGCGGCGGACCCCGAGCCTGTCACGGTGACGTCGATCGAGCCCGGCGCGGCTTCCGGCCTGGTCGTGATGCCCACCTCCCACGGTGCTGACGCGCCAGGCGTGAGCGAACGCATGGCCGAGGGGTCGCCGATCGCGGTGAGCACCAGGGCGTCACCGGCCACGACGTCCACCTGGGGAGCCGCATACGCCGGGGCGACGGCACCCGAGAGCGCAAGGCCGGCGCCGAGCACCAGGGCGACCGGAGTCATGTGCAGGGCCGCGTGCCGAGCGGGTCGCGCCTCGGCAGCGGCCGGACGCGAACGGGAGGAGCGAGCGTCGGTGTCGCCGCCCGAATCGCCGCCCGAACCGCCGGGCGGGCCGTTCCTGCCTGAACGCGGCCAGAACGCCCACATGACGAGCACGGAGCAACTGAGCGTGAGCCCGGCAAGGACCCAGGGGTTCGAGAACCAGATCACCACGTAGGCCAGTCCTGGGACGGACGCGAGGACGATCCGCACCGTCGTCACGACGTAGGGCTCGGGGTCCTCGCCGACGTTCGCGTCACCCTTGAGCGTGATGGTCCGCTCGGCAGACCCCCCAGCTGCGGACGCAGAGACCGAGGTCACCCGGTGGGTCACCGGAAGCTTGCCGGCACGATCCACCGTCACCACGTCACCGATCGCGATGTCCGACGCCGGGATCTCGCGTACGAGCGCAAGCGACCCGGTCGGGATGGTGGGGCTCATCGAGCCCGTCTTGAACATGATCAGGGTGATGTTGAAGCAGTACGCGAGGATCACGAGCACGATGCAGATCACGCCGCCGACAGCCGCGATGTTCAGCAGCGTGCTCCCGACGATCGACGCCACCGAGCGGCGGGGCCGCTGCCGCTCGGCGACGTCGAACTCATCCACGTGGGTTCGGGTCACGGTGCTCCGATCAGGAACTCGAGGTGCTGGTGAACTGCCACGTCGCCGACGCCGTCCCACCCTGGAAGGTCGTCGCGGTGCCGGCCTTCACCCGCACGTCGAAGCAGAACCGCACCGTCGACGCTCCGGCCGCCGACAGCGCACCGGTCGCGGTCGGGGGAGCGGTCGCCACGGCAAGCGACGCCGTGTACGCCGGCACGGTCGCCGACGTGAACGCAGCGGCAGCACAGGTCGTCCCGGCCGTGGTGGTCACCACGCGGTACTCGAGCTGCGGGAGGAGCGTGCCCGTCGCCGCCGAGACCGCCGAGAGCGCAGCCGTGCCGCCGATGTTCGTCGCCGTCGTGGTGCGGATGTCGATGTAGGCGTACTGCGAGGTCCCCGGCGACATCGCCGTCGCGTTGAACGCGAGCGTCGCAGGGTTCCCCGCCTCGTGCGCAGCCCAGGTCGACGACGCGGTCTGCGACTCGACGACGAAGGTGCTCGCCGCGAACGTCGCCGTACCGAACTCGTCGTCGCTCCACGCGGCGAGGGTGAGGGTCGTGCCGACGCCGAGCACGAGTGCGCCGGCGAGCGCCGCGCGGGCCCTGGTGTACCACCAGCCCGCGCGCCGCTCCTCGGGCCGGTGGTGCTTCGCCGCCGCGGGGGTGTGGCGTCCCATGATCCGATCCGTTCCGCTGCTTACGGGAGCGGCGTGGTCGACTCGGCCGCGAACTCCCAGACCACGGTGCCCGTCGGCGATGCCGGCGGAAGCGTTGCTGCGGGCGTCACCTCGAAGCAGAGGAAGACGGGAGCTGTCGCGGCGTCGAGGGTGAAGATGTCGGCGGCCGTGCTGGTCGTCGTGGCGGCGTCCGTCACGAGGGGTGTGCCGGCGGCGAATGCGGCCGCATCGCAGCCGAACGTCGCCGTCTCGACGAGCGAGTAGCTGAGCGACGCAGCGATGGTGGCGGCACTCGACGCCGTGATGTCGACTGTCGCGGCATAGGTCGATGCGGCGGTGAGCTGCACGGCGAAGCCTGCGTACACCGGTTCGGAGGGGGCGAGGTTGTCGGCTTCCACCTCGAAGGTGAGGGGGGCCGCTGCTGCTTCGGTTGGGTGCTCCGTGAAGGCGGCACCGTCGGTGCTTCCCTCGATGCTGAATGCACCACCGGCGAAGATGCCGGTCGCGAACTCCGAGTCGTTCCAGGCAGCGAGCGTGATCGCCGCGCCGACGCCGAGGACGAGTCCACCGGCGAGGATCGCGCGGACCCGCTTGCTCTTGAGCCCGCGTTCCGGAGCGCTGGCCTGCTGGGTGGGTTGCGTCGTGCGCTCGTCGATCGTCATGGTGAGGCCCCTCGTCTCGGTGGATCGGCGCACGGCGCACGAGGGGTTCCCGCGAGCGGCGACAGCCGGTCATCGGAGGCTATGCGCAGGGAAACGCCGTGTAACCAGTAGTCCGCTACTGAGATGCGCGTCCGGCTACTGGTATCCCCCGATCGGGGGGCGCGCTTCCTCGGGGCGGGAGACGACCATGCGACCGAGATCTCGACGGCGGGCCGCACCGAGCTTGGTGCGGGCCTGGAGCACGTGCGATTCGACGGTGCGCACGCTCAGGAAGAGCCGAATCGCGATCTCCTGGTTGCTGAGCCCCTGGGCCACGAGGTGTGTGATCTCCAGCTCCCGCTTGGTGAGGCCACTGAGCTCGACCGTCGCCGTCAGCGATGCATCCGGCGACATGACGGCAAGCGACGGAATCGACGGGACGACAGGCCCAGACGGACCCGTGACGATCCGGTCGATCTCCGAGAGCGGCGCATCCGTGACCAGCGATGCGGCACGTTCCGCGCACCATCGAGCGTGGCTGGGTCGGTTCGCGGCCTGGTGGAGATCCTCCGCGAGCCGGTAGGCGGCGACCGCGCGATGCCGGGCGCCGATCTGCTCGAGAGCCCGCCCGGCACGCTCGGCGGCGGTGGCGTCGCCGGTGGACTCCGCTTCCATCAAGGTCAGCAACGCTGCCGGCAGCGGTGTCAGCAGCGAGCCGCGGAGGTCGTCGACCCAGCCCAGGGCTGTCGCCGCATTCGTTCCGATGATCCGGCTGGAGTGGGCGAGCATGACCCGTCCCGACGGCGACCGCGACAGGTCCGTGACCCGGTCCCGGAAGAAGCGCGTCGCCGTCTCGACATCGGCACGATGGGCGACAAGTGCCGCATCGGCGAGGTCTGCGAACACGATGAGCAGGCCGGATGCCGCGAGGACGTCCTTGTCGACAGCGTCCCGACGCCGCTGCGCCCCCCTCGAAATCGCCCATCGCGATCAGCCCGAGGGCAAGCGTCAGGTCGGCTTGAGCATGGACCTCGGGAGGCAAGGTGCTGTCGAGGATGCCCGAGACCACGACGAGGTCGGCGACAGCTCGCTCCGCGGCGTGATCGAGGAGCGCGAGCGTTCCGGTGAGCAATCCGACGACGCACTGGTCGACCGTCGCCAACTGGCCGCTCGCGACACCTGCCCGGGCGGCGAAGTCGTCGATCGACTGTTCGACCATCCTCCACGAGAAACCGGCCTCCAACCTGGCGAGGCCGGCCGTGAGGAAGTACAGGGCGTTCGCGTCGCGGAGTGAGTGCGTCATCGGCTGCAGCGAGGAGTACTGGACTGAACGGTGCACGGCGTCGCAGGCATCGAGGACCCGACGAGCCTGCTCGATCGATCGGAACGGTGCGATGCGCGTGAGGAGCCCGGCGCCGGCGTAGAGGCGGGTTGCCGTCGCTGCATTCGGATCGCCGAGCACCCGGGAGAACACCTCGTCGGCGATCGAGGGGCCAGGGCTCGTCGCAGCACGCCACACCTCGACCATCTCGGCCCGTTGCGCGAGCGCACGGCACGACGACGCTGCCGCGTCGGTCCTCCGCTGCGCCGCCTCCAGTTCGGCCTGCGGACTGTCCCACCGTGCGAGCACACTGCTCCAGCTGATCTGCTCGCTGCGAACGTCGTCATCGGTCTCCGCCTCGACTGCGGCATCGACGTGAAGGGTTCGGACGGCTCCCCGCACGTCGCCGAGCATGGCGAGGGCCCGCGACTGCTGCAATGCGGCCGCGACCGACGGGACGAAGGTGTTTGCACGGGCTGCGAGCAGCTGTCCGTCGCCTGGGAGCCCGGAGACGTTCGCGACGTGGGCGGCGGTGAGCAGCACCTCGGCCGCCGTCTGTCGTCCCGTGTCCGCGAGGATGTCCTGATCCGTGGCGTAGGCCCAGTGCCGCCCGACGATGAAGCTCTCGTTCGGAGACAACCGGGAACCACGCTGCAGATCGGTGATGAGGAGACGCTGCACGCGGTCGTGCGAGCGCAGCCGCCAGGAGTGGCGCCAGTCGGACAGCGCCGACCAGGCGTGGAGCTCGTCCGCCATCACCCGGTCCAGTGAGGAACCGTCGTTGCGGGCCAGACCGTGACGCAGCAGCGCGTGCAGGGCTGATTCCCCGAGGAGTCTGGCCACACGAGCGTAGGGCGTGGGGCCGAGCTTCGCCAGCATGACGAGGGAGTACCGCTCCTCGTCGTCCAGGCGTTCGAGCAGGGGGAGGGTCAGGTCGTGGACGCGGGGCGAGACGCCGGCGTCCCCGAGGGAGAGGATGCTCCGCGGCCGGTAGAACCCGCCGCCAGTCTCGAGGGCGTCCTTCGTGAGCTCGGTGACGAGCAAGGGCGAGCCGTTGCTGAGCCGGACGATGGTGGCACGCGCCATGTCGTCGAGCACGCCGTCGTCGGCGGTGATCTCCGCGAGAGCCCGGGCTTCCGCCCGGTCGAGGCCAGGCAGGTCGATGCGTTTCAAGGAGCCGTCACGCCAGACCGAGAGTAGGTGCGCGGTCGCGCGGTTGTAGCCCGCGGTTCCGTCTGCGGGTGCTCCTGGCTCGAGTGTGATGAGTGCCGCGTGTTCCGAGGCGCGCGACAGTTCGATCACGGCGGGCATCGCCTCTGCGGGGAGTGCGGCGCCGTCGTCGATGATCAGGACGGAACCGCTCGGACTGTCCTGCCATCGACTGACCGTGTCGATGCAATCGTTTGATCGGGCGTTGACGCTTTGAACGGCGCGCCCGGCGTCGCGGAGTCTGGAGCCGATGTGCCTGGCGGCGTACGACTTCCCGGAACCGTTCGGGCCGACGAGGAGTGCACTCATCGACTGTTCGACCAGCTCGGCTGCGCGTGCGATGGCGGCTTGTCGTCCGCTCAGGCGTTCCGTCCGCCGCCGGATCCGGGCGTCGGCGGAAAGCGGGGGTTCCTGCCGTCGCTCATCGGTCTCGACGGATCCCTCGGTTGCGCTCGAGCGCCGGTGCGGCTGCGAGACATCGCTCATGATCGTGGCCTGTCAGGTTGAACGTCGCGTCCGCCGGAGCTGCACTGGGGCTCCGTGTCCGGTCCGGATCCTCCGCCTGCTCGTGCTGTGAATCGTTCCCGCGGTGCTGCTGTGTGCCCGTTCATGACAACGCCCCCTCCGGCCAGCCCTTCGCGACCGCACTCCATGAATCGGCTGGACCCTGCGGACGCGATGTGTCCATTATCGGTAATTCCTGAGGGCTGTAGGTGACTACGCTGTGCGTTCTCAGTAGTAACTACGTACCTCGAACAGGGGGTCTACGGGTTTCCGCTGTACCGCCGCGGCCATGTCATCGATGTCTCGCTACAGCGGCGTTTCATACGTCTCGCGGTCGGCCTCTTTCGCTCGAGCTTCCACTGCTTCGATGCGGCCGTTCAGACAGTGAGAGGTGCCCCTCGGGCGCGAGTACCGATTTCCGGAGCTCCACTACGGGTGTTGCCTCCCCCGAGTGGGGCACAGCGTTCCGCGGCTCTAGATTTGCCGGGATTGACGCCAGCCGCGGGTTCGCCCGCGCACCGACGAAAGGGTTCCACCGTGCGGGAACAACAGCCCAGCATCCTCGGGCGAGGACGAGTGTGGAAGGTCGCGGCCATGGCCGTGGTCGGCACCGTCATCGCCATGGGATCGACGACCGCGGCGAACGCGGCTCCGTCAGATGACTCGGAAGCGCTCGCGCGCTTCCTCTCCGGCCAAGCGGCCGGAATCAACCTCGACACCATCGCAGTGATCGACGGAGCCTTCGCCGAGAACCCGAGCGGCGTCCACCCGACCGATTCGGACCCGCTGGCCGCCGACGTGCTCAATGCCCTCGGCATCGACCTCGGCGACTCGCTCCAACTCTTCGGTTCCAACGGGGTCATCGAACTCGGAGCCGTTGCGCAGTACGCACAGGCGAACGACAACGGTGACGCGATCGCCGGCTCCGGCGCGGTGTCCGACCAGGGCGGCATCTCCATCGGTGGCGACGGTGCGCCGCCGGCTGACGCTGAACTCGACCTCACAGGCCTTCTCTCCCGCGTCGGTGTCCCCACCACGGGAATCCTCGACGAGCTCTCGCTCTCGCTCGGTGCACTCGCGACGACGATCTCGCAGACGGGGGGCGGAACGCCGGTCTCCGACTACCAGATCGCCGGGGCGACGCTGAACCTCTCCAGCCCCCTCGTCGAGGGCGTCTACACGCAGCTGCAGACCACGGTCGGTGGCGTCCAGACATCGCTGAACGGGCTGCAGGCGGCGCTGAACTCCGCGCTCAGCGGGCAGATCAACCTCGGTGTGGTCAGTTCGACCACCGCGGTGAACGTCACGCTGCCGAACCTCAACGCGCTGTTGCCGACCGGGCCCGTCGGATCGACGAGCGGCGTCACGGTGGATCTCACCACCGGTGCCGTCACGGTCGACCTCGAAGCCCTCCTGGCCGCAAATCCCGACCTCCCCGACCTCAACGATCTGCCGCCGAACACCTCGCTGCTCTCCGGACCGATCGGAGCCGCGATCGCCGACGGCATCACGCAGGCGATCACCGACCAGGTCACCGAGGTCGTCGGCAACATCCGCACCGCTGTCGAAGCCACCAACGTGAACGCCGTCGTGCAGGTGAAGGTTCTCGGCGCGAACGCCGTGACCCTCACCCTCGACGCTCCGTTGTCGGCCATCGAGGACGGGTCAGCCACCTTCGAAGCCTCCGGCATCGTCGGCGGTCTGTTGAACACGGTCCTGGGTGTCCTCGGCCTGAGCCTCGACGAGATCATCTCCAACCTGCTCAACTCGGTGCTCGGTGTCGTCGGCGGTGTCTTCACCGTCCTCGAGACCACGGAGACGACGCTCGACGGTGTCACCGGCGGCCTCGCGACCAACGTCGTCGGCCCGGTGCTCGACATCGTGACGCTCGTCGCGGACGTCACGGCGAACGTGCAGCCCGCGACCGGTGACCTCGGCGCCGGATCCTCCACGGTTCGTGCCGTGCAGGTCTCGCTTGTGCCGGCGTTGACGCTCGCCACGGTGAACCTCGCATCGTCCACGGTGCGCGGCACACTGGTCGTCTTCGAGACCGCCATCACGGCGGACCCGTCCACGGTGAACCCTGGTGACACGACCACCATCTCCGGCACCGGCTTCGCGCCGGACGAGACGGTCACCATCTCCATCCCGGGCATCGACCCCGTGACCACGACGGCGAGCCCAACGGGCACCATCAGTCAGGTCGTCACCATTCCGGTCGGGTTCACGCCCGCAACCGTCACGGTGACCGCCACTGGAGCCGTCTCGGCGACTCCCGCGACGACCGAGCTGGTCGTCGAGGCGATCGTCTACGACACGGCCATCACCGCAGACCCGACGACGGTCGCCGCTGGCGGCTCGACGGTCATCTCCGGAACCGGCTTCGCGCCCAACGAGAGCGTCACCGTCTCGGTGCCCGGCGCCGACCCGGTCGTCACCACCTCCAACGGAGCCGGCGAGATCTCGGTGAGCCTGCCGTTCCCGGCGGACTACCCGCTGGGCGACGCGACGGTCACCGCGACCGGTGCGGTGTCGAACACGCCGGCCACCACGACGGTCACCGTCGAGGCGCTGGAATACGTGACCGCGATCACCGCCGACCCGACCACGGTCATCGCCGGTGAGTCGACGCAGGTCAGCGGTACCGGCTTCGCGCCGAACGAGACCGTCACGGTCTCGGTCCCCGGGGCTCCCGCGGTGACCACCACGGCGAGTGGCACGGGCACCATCGACGTCGCGCTCCCGATCCCGGCCGACTACACGGAAGGCCCCGCGGTCGTCACGGCCGTCGGTGACGTCTCGGAGACCCCGGCGACCACCAACATCACGGTCGACGTGGTGTACACGACGACGATCGTGGCCGACCCGGCGACTATCGCCGGCGGTGAGAGCACGGAGGTGACCGGCTCGGGCTTCGCCCCGAACGAGAGCGTCACCGTCTCCATCCCGGGTGTCACGCCGATCGAGACCACCTCGAACGACGACGGTGAGATCACCGTCACGCTCGACGTGCCCGCCGGCTACGCCGTCGGCGCGGTGACCATCACGGCCACCGGCGTCGTCTCCGCAACGCCCGCGACCACCACGCTGAACGTCGAGGCCACCGTATACGACACGGCGATCACCCTCGACCCCGACACGGTCAACCCTGGTGGCACCACGGAGGTCACCGGTACCGGCTTCGCGCCGAACGAGACCGTCACGGTGTCGTACCCGGGCGGCACGCCAGTCACCACGACGACGGACGATGACGGCGCTTTCACCGTCGACCTCCCCGTCCCGGCGGGAACGCCCACCGGTGACCTCACGGTCACGGCTACGGGAGACGTCTCCGCAACCCCGGCCGACGCGATCCTGACGGTCGCATCGTACGAAACGGCCATCACGGTCGACCCGACGTCGGTGCTCCCCGGGAACCCGGTCGAGGTGACCGGTACCGGTTACGCACCGAACGAGACGGTCACGGTCTCGTACCCGGGCGGAACCCCGGTCACCGTGGTGACGGACGATGAGGGCGGCTTCACCGTCGACCTCCCGATCCCGCCTGGAACCCCGGCCAGCCCGCTCGTGATCACCGCGACCGGTGAGGTCTCCGACACCCCCGCGACCGAGACGGTCACCGTCCTGGCCTACGTCACGACCATCACCGCCGACCCCGACACTGTGGTCCCCGGTGGCTCGACCCTCGTCACAGGCTCCGGCTTCGCGGCGAACGAGCTGGTCACGATCACCGTTCCCGGTGGATCGAATGTGACGACGACGACCAACGGCGCCGGCGAGTTCACGGCTCCGGTCGTCATCCCGCTGAACGCCCCGGACGGTCCGGTGGTCCTCACCGCGACCGGCGAGGTGTCGCTCACTCCCGCGACCGACACGGTCACGGTGGAAGCGGTCGTCTTCACGCCGACCATCGCTGCAGATCCGTCGACGCTGGATGCGGGGACCTCCACCGAGGTCACCGGTACCGGGTTCGCCCCAGGCGAGCTCGTCGAGGTGTCCATCCCGGATGCCCCGTCGGTGACGACGACGGCCAACGGTGACGGCGAGATCACGGTGCTCCTGCCGGTTCCCGCTGACTACCCTGTCGGCCCCGTGGTCATCACGGCCCTCGGTGCCGTCTCCGCCACCCCCGCTGTCACCACGGTGACGGTCGAGGAGGGCGCGGTTGACGCCGACACCGACGTCGCCGCTGTTGACGTCGATGCTGCCGCTGATGTTGACGTGGATGCTGCCGCTGATGTGGATGCTGCTGCTGACACCGATGCTGCTGCTGATGTGGATGCTGCTGCTGACACCGACGCTGCTGCCGACGTAGACGCCGCCGCTGATGTTGACGCTGCTGCCGATGTGGATGCTGCTGCTGACACCGACGCTGCTGCTGATGTTGACGCTGCTGCCGACGTGGACGCCGCTGCCGATGTGGATGCTGCTGCTGACACCGACGCTGCCGCCGACACGGACGCCGCGACCGATGCCGATGGAGACACCGACGCCGGCGACGACCGTCAGGCGACCGTCAAGTACTCGACGATCGTCCGCGACACGGGAGTGACCCAGGAGGTCTACGCCACCGGCTTCGAGCCCGGCGAGACCATCACGGCCACCGTCTTCTCGACGCCGTTCGCGCTGACACCCACTGTCGCAGACGCCTCCGGCAACGCCACCTTCACCTTCCCGATCAACTCCTCGATCGAGCTGGGTGCGCACCGGGTGGAGCTGTCCGGATCTGTGACCGGCGACCTGCCGCTGGATCGTGAGGCCACGGCCTTCACGGTCACTGCGGCCGCCACCGCCCCGGGCTCGCGGCCCAGGTTGCCCAGCACCGGATTCGACGGGCTGTGGCTCGGGGGACTCGGCGCCATGATGCTCCTCCTCGGAGGTGCCTTCGTGGCTACGCGACGGGCGCGTATGGAGTAAGCCCCCGGCGGATTGGGCCGTGCCGCATTCGGGTCGGCACGGCCCATTCCTTCTCCGCGATGACCGCCACCGAACTGGCGCCGTCGCGGCTCACCACCTCGCATCAGACACCAGGAGGAACCGTGACTCCAATCACACCAACACCTGTCGAGGACGGCCTTCGACAAGCTCAGGGACCGGGCACCGCTCAGGGACCAGGTACCGCCCAGGGTGACACCGGGTCGGGACGCAAACGGCCCGGCAGTCCCGCAGCGTCGTCGTCGCCACCGCCGAAACGCGCTGCGCGCATCGCCGCCGCCGTGTCGATCGCCCTCGTCGGCGTCTACGTGGCCGGCACCCTCATCATCGTCTCGCCGACGACACCGATCCGCGGCGCGGTCGTCGCCGCGGCCGGCCCGTACTTCACGCAGAAGTGGAACGTCTTCGCGCCGAGCATCATGAAGACGAACATCACCTACTCGGTGCAGGCGCAGTGGCGCGACGCCGATGGTGCCCTCGTGAAGTCGGACTGGGTCGACGTCACCGCGCTCGAGCAGGAGGCGGTCGCCGGCAGTGCCGAGCCGTCCCGCATCCAGAAGTCGTCGTGGAACGCGATGCTGGCGTACAACGCCCGATACCTCGCGCTCGACGCCGCCCAGCGCGAGATCGTCCGCGACACCTTCATCCAGCGAGCCGACGGCGGTGGGTACACCGCTCAGTCCGCTGCGTCGCTCATCGCAGACCTCGACGCCGTCGCGACGCAGCCGGGATCCGGCCGGGGCGACATCGTCCGCTTCCTCCGCTACGACTACATGCTGAAGGAGTATGCGACGGCGTTCTCCACCGCCTACTTCGGTGAGGACGTCGAGCGCGTCAGATGGCGCATCGATCGCACCAGGCCGAACGACTTCGAGCACCGTTTCGACCGTGAGCAGCAGTTCGACGACACCGCCGTCACGTTCGGCTGGCGGCAGGTGGACGATGTGATCGACCCGGAGACGCTCGCCGTCTACCGCGACGTCATCAGCCGGTACGGAGGCACCCGATGAACATCGTCCGCACGCAGTTCGACCGCTTCACCGGGTGGGTGACCGGCTCAATGCACGCGGGCCGCAGCCTGTCCGCGCTCCGTATCCTCTACGGCATCGCGATCGTCAGTTTCCTCTTCACCAACCTCGCCGACCGGCACTACCTCTGGGGCGTCGCGTCGAAGTGGGTGGATCCGGAGGCGAACCGCCGTGCCTGGTTCCCGCTGTTCGACCTGGTCTTCACGAAGGACAGCGCGTTCGCCTTCGACCTCGCCTACGGGGTGCTGATCGTCCTAGCGCTCCTGTTCCTCGTCGGCTGGCAGACGCGTTTCGTCACGCCGGTGCTCCTCGTCTTCTGGGTGGGCCTCGCGACGAACAGCACGGTCCTGACCAACGGCGGCGACACGATCCTCCGCATCACGCTGTTCTTCCTGATCTTCGCGAACCTGTCGAAGCACTGGTCGGTCGATGCGTGGCTCACCCGCCGTCGCGGTCGGGAGCTCCGCCCGATCCTGCGCGGTCGTCTCGCGATCCCGGGGTGGTTCGCGAACGCAGCGAACAACACTGCGGTGATGCTCTGCGCGTACCAGATCATGCTCGTGTACGTGAACTCGGGCATCTACAAACTCATGGGCCCCGAGTGGCGCGAGGGTACGGCGTTCTACTACTCCGTGGTGCTCGACGTGTTCCGTCCGTTCCCAGCCCTCAACGACCTCACCTGGCAGTTCGGGGCGTTCGTGTGGGTCGCGACGTTCCTGTCGGTGTGGGTGCAGCTGCTGTTCCCGGTCCTGATCCTGTGGCGTCCGACACGCATCCTGGCGCTGGCGTTCACGATCATGATGCACTTCGGCATCGGCCTGTTCCTCGGCCTGTGGCCGTTCTCACTCGCGATGATCGCACTCGACCTGCTGTTCGTCCGCGACCGCAGCTGGGAGGCCGTCGGTCGGTGGGCGAAGCACGCGGGGGGAGTGCTGAGACAACTGCTGCCCGAACGCGCACCAGCCGGGCGGACCACGGAGACCGGGCCGCCGGCGGAGACCGAGAGACCAGTCACGACGACGGCAGGCCCTGCGTCGTGACGACAGACGTCTTGCACGTTCGGGTGCGAGACGAACAGGCGGTCGGCGCCACGGTTGCGCCGACCGCCGTCCTTTCCGCATCAGGACAGGCCGCCACCCCTGCAATGGGTGAACTGGGTACCGGCTCCGAGACCTAGGCTGGAGCGATGGTGGATGCAGTGGTGGTCGGAAGCGGGCCCAACGGGCTCGCGGCCGCAGTGACTCTGGCGCGAGCCGGCCTCGAGGTCGAGGTGCACGAGGCTGCAGACACCGTCGGGGGCGGTCTGCGCACACAGGAACTCACCGAACCGGGCTTCCTCCACGACATCTGCTCGGCGATCCATCCGATGGTGCTCACCTCGCCGTTCTTCCGTGCGTGGCGGGCGACGGAGCGCGTCGACTATCTGATCCCCGACGCCTCCTACGGCCACCCGCTCGACCGAGGGCGCGCCGGCATCGCCTATCGCGACCTCGATCGCACCGCCGGGACACTCGGCGTCGACGGAGTGGAGTGGCGGCACCTGTTCCAACCGATCGTCGACCGCATGGAAGCCGTCACCGACTTCACGCTCAACCCACTGCTGCCCGTCCCGAAACGGCTGTTCGACGTCATCCCGTTCGGGTTGCGCACACTCCATGCCGGGTCCGCGGCGTGGCTGAGCCGGTTCGAGGGGACGGTCGCGCCCGGCATGCTCGCGGGCGTCATGGCCCACACCATCACCAGGCTGCCTGGGCTTTCTGCAGCAGGCGCCGGGCTCGTGCTCGGAGCCAACGCGCATGCCGGCGGCTGGCCGGTCCCGATCGGCGGCGCGCAGTCGCTCGCCGACGCGATGGTCGCCGACCTCGAAGCCCACGGCGGACGGGTGGTCACCGGGCATCGTGTCACCGCCGTCTCCGATCTCCCGGACGCTGCGGCCGTGTTGTTCGACACCTCCCCTCGCGACCTCGTCACCGCGGTCGGCTCCCGCTTGCCCGTGGGCTACGCGAGGAAGCTCGGACGTTTCCGGTACGGCAACGCCGTCTACAAGATCGACCTCGCCGTTTCCGAGCCCATCCCGTGGAAGAACCGCGGGCTGCTCGAAGCGCCGACCGTGCACCTCGGTGGCACCGCGCAGGAGATCGCCGCCGCCGAGAACGAGGTCGCGGCAGGTCGTCATGCTGAGCGGCCGTACGTGCTGCTCGCCCAGCCGTCGCTGTTCGACTCCTCGCGCGCGCCCGAGGGCAAGCACACGGTGTGGGCGTACTGTCACGTGCCGAACGGCTCGCGTGTGGACATGTCCGATGCGATCATCGACCAGATCGAACGATTCGCCCCCGGCTTCCGGGACACCATCATCGCGCAGGCCGGCCGAGACACCTACGTCGTGGAGCAGGAGAACCCGAACGACATCGGTGGGGACATCTCCGGAGGTGAACCGTCGCTCGCACAGCTGCTGCGTCGCCCCGTGGTGAGTCGCGAGCCGTGGCGGACACCGGCGGACGGCATCTACCTGTGCTCCGGCTCGGCCTCGCCCGGCATGGGCGTGCACGGCATGCCCGGGTTCCTCGCAGCGCAGTCCGCGCTCCGCAACACCTTCCGGCTCCCGGTTCCGTCCCTCGCGCCGTAGGGCATCACGGCGCTCGTCGGTGGGCGCCCCTCGACAGGCTCGGGGAGCGGTTGGGGCGTGTCCGGTCACTGAGCCTGTCGAAGTGCATCTGTGTTTATCTGTGTTTGTGTGATAGTTTCTTCGCACTGCGAACCTGCAGCACAGAAACCAAGGTCAAGGACGACGCATGTACGCGACGGAGCGGCACGAGCACATCACCAACCGGGTGACGACGAGCGGGCGGGTGTCCGTCGCGGACGTCTCCCGGGAACTGGGCGTCACGGCCGAGACCATCCGCCGCGACCTCGACCAGCTCGAGACCGCAGGCGTCCTCCGCCGGGTCCACGGCGGCGCCGTCTCGGCGGCTCGCGCATCCGTCACCGAGGCCAGTCTCGCCGAACGTCAGGACCAGCGCAGCGACGCGAAGGCGACCATCGCCCGAGCAGCCCTCCGGCTCATCCCCGAAACCTTCAGCGGTTCGATCGTCATCGACGCGGGTACCACCACGGCCCACCTCGCCGACCTCCTCGTCACCTGGCGGCCCGCATCCGCCGGCCAGACGCTCACCGTCATCACCAACTCCGTGCCGATCGCCGCCACCCTGCACCGCTGCGAGCACATCGAACTGCACCTGCTCGGTGGTCGTGTCCGCGGCATCACGAGCGCTGCGGTCGGCAGCACCACCGTCGACGAGTTGGGGCGCTTCCGGCCGGACATCGCCTTCGTCGGTGCCAACGGCCTCAGCGCAGACTTCGGACTGAGTACCCCCGACGAGCTGGAGGGCGCGGTCAAGTCGGCGATCGTCCGCGGCTCGCGTCGAGCCGTGGTCCTGGCCGACGCCGCCAAGCTCGGCGAGGAAGCGCTCATCCGGTTCGCCGCGCTCGACGCGATCGACACCGTTATCACCGATGAAGCGCCCGAGGCGGAACTCGCCGCAGCCCTCGAGCACGCGGGCGTCGAGGTGGTCGTCGCATGATCATCACGCTGACCGCCAACCCGTCCCTCGACCACACGGTGGAACTCCCCGGCGTCGTCCGGCGCGGCGAGGTCCTCCGCGCCATCGCGAGCCGCGAACAGCCAGGCGGCAAGGGGGTCAACGTCTCGCGGGCGCTTGCAGCGGCCGACGTTCGCACCGTCGCCGTCCTGCCCGGCGACGAGTCGGACCCGATGATCGTCTCGCTCCGCGCGCAGGGGATCGACGTCCTCGCCGTGGCGACCGGTCAGCAGGTGCGACGCAACATCACGCTGACGGAGCCCGACGGCACCACCACCAAGATCAACGAACCCGGCCCGCTGCTGACCGACGACGACGCCTCGCGTCTCGTGGAGGCGACCGCCCGAGCTGCCGCGGCCGCCGAGTGGCTCGTCATCGCGGGGTCCTTGCCGCCGGGACTCGCGCCCGACTTCTACGCCCGGGTCGTCCGAGCCGCTCGTGCCGTCGCCGGCGGTGGCCGCCCGCTCGTCGCGGTCGACAGCTCGGGGGAGCCGCTCGCCGCGCTCCTCGCAGCCTTCGCCGCCAGCGGTGAGCGCATCGACCTCATCAAGCCGAACGGTGCAGAACTCGCCGAGCTCACCGGAGTCGCAACGGGAGACGACATCGAGGCGGATCCCGCGCTCGCCGCATCGGTCGCCGCCCAGCTCGTCGGCACCGTCGACGTCCCCGGACCGGTCCTCGGTGTGCTCGTCACCCTCGGCGCCCGGGGAGCTGTCATCGTCGAAGGCCCCGACGCCTGGTTCGCCCAGGCTCCCAAGATCGTCGCGCGCAGCACCGTCGGCGCGGGGGACTCCTCGCTCGCAGGCTACCTGATCGCCCGAACCGCAGGCCTCGCACCTGCCGCCCGCCTCGCGCAGGCCGTCGCCCACGGAGCCGCTGCCGCGGCACTCCCCGGGAGCGATGTGCCTCCACTCGCCGAGACCGACGCCGACACCATCGACGTCGTCTCCCTGCCGATCGTGCACCTCGACAAGCGGATCCTCTCCGCCCACTGAGGACCACCGGGCGCTGAGCCTCTCGAGCGCCCGCACGACACCACCCAACTCACCCGCACCAGCATCCGTTTCGAAGGAGAACCCAGATGTCCACGCCACTGATCACCCCAGGGCTCGTCGCCCTCGATGCCGATCTCGGCACCGACCGCGCGGGCGTCATCCGCGCGCTCGCCGAGCTCGTCGTCGTCGCAGGTCGTGCCACGAGCACCGACGCACTCTTCGCGGACGCCTGGGCTCGCGAGAGCAAGACCGACACCGGCATCCCCGGCGGCATCGCGATCCCGCACTGCCGCTCTGCGGCCGTGACCGAGCCGACGCTCGCGATGGCCCGCGTCGCACCGCTCGTCGACTTCGGTTCCGACGACGGCCCGGCCGACCTCATCTTCTTCATCGCGGCTCCGGACGGCGCGGACCAGGCGCACCTCGTGCTGCTCTCGAAGCTCGCCCGTTCACTCATCAAGCCCGAGTTCGTGGAGGCGCTCCGTTCCGCGCCCGACGCACCTGCGGTCGTCGCTCTCGTCGATGGCGCGCTCAGCGATGCACCCGTCGCGGTCCCCGCCGGCGAACGCGCAGCGACCGCTCCGGTCGAGGCCGGTGCGGCTGCCAAGCCCGTGCTCATCGCGGTGACCTCGTGCGCCACCGGTATCGCCCACACCTACATGGCGGCAGACTCGCTCGCCGCCACGGCCAAGCGTCTCGGCGTCGAGCTGCACGTCGAGACACAGGGTGCCTCCGGTGCGACCCCGCTCGCAGCCGACGTGGTGGCCGCAGCCCAGGCCGTCATCTTCGCGGTCGACGTCGACGTCCGTGACATCGGCCGCTTCGCGGGCAAGCCGGTCATCAAGGCTCCGGTCAAGCGCGGGATCGACGCGCCCGAGCAGCTCATCAACGACGCCGTCGCCGCGATCTCCAACCCGAACGCGCCACGCGTCGCAGCTGCCGGCGGATCCTCGACGGGTGCGACGGCCACGAAGGATGCCCACGTCGGCCAGTCGATCAAGCGATGGCTCCTCACCGGCGTCAGCTACATGATCCCGTTCGTCGCCGGCGGCGGTCTGCTGATCGCGCTCGGCTTCCTGCTCGGCGGCTACGACATCACCGACAACGCCGGCAAGATCATCGTCGAGAACAGCCTCGTGAACCTCCCGGCGGGTGGCCTCGGTGCCTACCTCGGCGCGGTCGCGTTCTCGATCGGCGCCGCGTCCATGGGCTTCCTCGTGCCGGCACTCGCTGGCTTCATCGCGTTCGCCATCGCCGACCGACCGGGCATCGCACCGGGCTTCGTCGCCGGTGCCGTAGCCCTCCTCATGAGCGCCGGCTTCCTCGGTGGCCTCGTCGGCGGGCTGCTCGCCGGTGGTGTCGCGTACGGCCTCGGTCGCTTGAACGTTCCGCGCTGGTTGCGAGGTCTGATGCCCGTGGTGATCATCCCGCTCATCGGTTCGATCGTCGCCTCGGGTCTCATGATCCTCGTCCTCGGCGGACCGATCGCAGCCCTCATGAACGGTCTCAACGGATGGCTGTCCGGCCTCACCGGCGTCTCCGCGATCCTGCTCGGTGCGATCCTCGGCACGATGATGGCATTCGACCTCGGTGGCCCCGTCAACAAGGTCGCGTACTCGTTCGCCGTCGCCGGTCTCGGTGCGGGCACACTCGCCAACCAGGCCCCCTGGCAGATCATGGCAGCGGTCATGGCCGCCGGCATGGTGCCGCCGCTCGCGATGGCACTGGCCTCGACCGTCCTCAGCCGTCGCTCCTTCACCGCTGTCGAGCGGGAGAACGGCAAGGCGGCCTGGCTGCTCGGACTCGCGTTCATCAGCGAGGGGGCGATCCCGTTCGCCGCCGCAGACCTGTTCCGTGTCATCCCGGCCTCGATCCTCGGTGGTGCGGCGACCGGTGCTCTCATCATGGCGACGGGCGTCACCTCGCAGGCGCCGCACGGCGGGCTGTTCGTCTTCTTCGCCATCGGCAACTTCGGGATGTTCCTGCTGTCCATCCTCGTCGGCACCGTCATCACCGCCGTCGCCGTGGTCCTGCTGAAGCGCTTCGCGCGTCGCCGCCCCGTTGACGCCGCCGACGGTGGCGAGGCATCCGCCGCCGCTGTCGTGGCCGAGCCCGTCACCGTCTGATCCACCCCCGCGTCACAGCTTGACCTGATCCACTGGTCTCGCTGATCCCCTGGAACGAACCG
This sequence comes from Plantibacter sp. RU18, assembly GCF_050613355.1. Taxonomy (NCBI): domain Bacteria; kingdom Bacillati; phylum Actinomycetota; class Actinomycetes; order Micrococcales; family Microbacteriaceae; genus Plantibacter; species Plantibacter sp. RU18. The sequence goes on along the minus strand of NZ_CP159618.1, from coordinate 3,628,718 downwards.
AAGAAGGAGCAACATCATGGCCGAACGTCAAGCCACCATCGCCAGCCGCGTCGGACTGCACGCCCGTCCAGCGAAGATCTTCATCGAGGCGGTCAAGCGCCAGTCCGTGCCCGTCACGATCGCGCTCGGCGACGCGGCGCCGATGGACGCCTCGAGTATCCTCACGATCATGGCGCTCGGTGCCGGGAACGGTGACGTCGTCACCCTGCGTGCCGAGGGCGACGGTGCCGACGCCGCGCTCGCTGAGCTCGCAGCCGTCCTCGAGACCGACCACGACGCCGAGTAGTCCACAACACGACGATGCCCGCTCGCCCATGTTCGGGCGAGCGGGCATTCGTTCGCCCGATCATCGGCGGATGGAGGGACTAGCTGCTGCGACGACGGCGCGCGACGAGGACCGAGGCGAAGCCGACCAGACCGAGCAGCAGGGCGACGACGCCGACGGTCGAGACGTCGACACCGGTGCGGGACAGCGAGTCGGTGCCGGACGCGGAACCGCCCGAGGGCGAACTCGTGCCGTTACCACCGCCGACCGCTCCGCCGCCCGTGCCCGGGCCGGTTCCCGGGTCCGTTCCAGGATCCGTCCCCGGGTCCGTGCCGGGGTCGACGACGGCCGCGAGTACCGTCACCGGAGCCGACGTGACCTCGGTTTCGGCGAAGCCCTCGGCGGACACCGTCACGCGCACGGTCAGTGCTGCGCCGGCGCTCCCTGTCGGGGGAGTGAACACCGCCTCGTCGGCACCGTCCACCACCTCGTCGTCGAGCAGCCAGCGGTAGACGACCGTCGCGTCCTCAGGATCGAGGATCACACCCGCGGTCGTCGCTACGCCCTCGCGAACGACGCCCGACAGCACCGCGGTGGCCGCAGCCGTGCGGGCGAAGGTGATCGTCGTCGACTGCGTGGTCGAGCCGTCGGCGGCGGTCACCGTCACCACGACGCCGGTGCTCGCGTCGGCAGCAGCACGGGCCGACCCTGCGGACGCCACGGTCAGCGGTTCGATCGTCACCGTCGCGTCGCGGTCGGCAGGGATCGCGTCGATCACCGGTTCACCGGACCCCGACAGCACTGCCTCGTAGGCCAGGACGGCGGGATCGAAGCCGTCGATCGGCGTGCCGTTCACCCGCAACGCGGCGAGGCTGGTCTCGGTCGACACCGTCGGCGCGAGCGCGTAGATCTCCACCTCCGACACGACCATGTGTGTGTTCGCATACGCGGTCATCACGATGCGGACGGCCGTGGTCGTCACTCCTCCGAGTTCGACGTCGACTATGGGAGCCGTGCCGTCGGCCGGAACCGGAACGGAGACGGCGCCACCGGGCGCGTCGATCCAGGTGCCCTGCGCGTCACGGTACTGCAGCGTCAGCGCGCTCGGCCAGCTGTTCGTGCCACCGTCCTTGTAGGCGTAGAACGTGACGTGTTCGACGGTCTGCTCACCACCGAGTTCGTAGCTCAGGGTGTCGCTCGCCGGCTTGTTCGACGAGCGCCAGTTCGACCAGCCCTTGTCGGTGCGCACGGAGTTCTTCGTGTTACTGGCGGGGTAGCCGGACTCGGTGGACGTCGCACTCGCGATGGTCGTGGCGTCCGGCGCGATGTTGCGTTCGCCCGGGGCCGTCACGATGATCGACAGCAGCGCGTCGATCGGTGACGCCGCCTCGTCGTTGGAGACCGCTGCGCCACTCACCCGCACCACACCGGGGTCGGCGAGGTCGGCGTCGCTCAGCGAGCTGAAGTCCCACGTGACCGGAGCATCGAAGCGGTTGGTGCTCGCCCCGATCTGCGCCGGGACCGTGGCGGGTGCGATCGCGATGACGGCGCTCGCCGGTGATCCAGCCGCGACGGTGAGCGACACGGGCTCGGTGGTGGTGAAGCCTCCGATGTCCACGGTGGCCTGCGCCGTGAACGGTGCACCCCACCCGTCGGTACCCGAGCCGTTCACGACGATGGTGCCCGGAGCGCTCCAGTCGACCGCCGCGGTGTCCCAGGTGACCGGGACCGCTGCGCCCTGCACCGTGCCGTAGAGCGGGACGACCGTCGACGGCAGTGCGGCCGGCACGCCTGCGACGGTCTGCACGAGCACCGGCTGGACGCCGGTCAACGCCGTGTCGACGAAGCTCCAGGTCTGGTTCGCGCCGTTGTTCGACTGGTAGACGCCGACGCCGGCGCCGGTGGTGGTGGATTGCCCGCCGACCTCGAGCGCCTGACTGGTGCCGACGTTCACGAGGCTCCAGTCGGCGCCGTTGGTCGTCGTCGGGATCCACTGCAGCGAGGGGGCGATCCCGGCCTGCTCTCGGCTCGCGGTCACGAGCGAGGTGCCCGCCGAGTTTGCCGACAGGAGTGCACCGGAGCTGCTGCGCACGGCGTAGCGGGCGTCACTGGTACCGCCACCCGAGAGGAGCTCGGGCGTCCAGACCTGTGCCGCGCCGGTGGTGGCATCGGACGCGCGAGGCGTGATCGTGCCGGCCGGAACGGTTCCGGAGGTCGCGGACGCCGTGAACGCCTTCGCGCTCTGCTTGCCGACGACCTGGTAGCCATGGCCGTCCTGGAACGGTGCCGCATCGGCTGCGACGCCGGTCGCACCGTCGACGAGGAAGGTCGTGACCGACTTCGCCGGGACGGTGAGCGTGGCCTGCTTCGTCACGGGATCGATCGAGACCGGCGTCCCGTGCACGAGCGCGTTCGCGGTGACGTCGTCCGCGGGGGACTCGGTCGTGACGATCGGCGTGACGGTCGCGCCGTCCGCGATGTCGGCGAACTTCGACAGGTCGATCGTGATCGTCCTGGCCGTCGTCGACGGGTTGGCGTGCACGAGGGTCGCGCCGGTGCCGTCGGCACGAAGCGCCGAGGTGGTCTGCGCGTCGGTGGACGGGATGATGTGGTCGCCCGGCTGCACATAGTGCGTGAAGTTGCGGAGCGTGTTGTACTTCGCGTTGGTCTTCACCGAGCAGCTCGGGTCGGCGTCACCGTCGGCGATCCGTCGCTCGGAGTCGCCCGCGGCGTTGCAGTCGAAGTCGATGAGCACGCTGCCCCAGTTGAGCTTCTCGACCTTCTCCATGTTGTAGAGGTCCTCGACGGGCTGCCAGAGCACCCACGCCGTCGGCTCCAGGTTGCGGAGGTCGTCGATGAGGTGCGTCGCCATGCCGATGCCGTTGTCGATGTTCGTGAGGTTGTGCTTGCCGCTGGAGTCCCAGTTGCCCTCGACCTCGCTCATCCACAATGGCTTGTCGGCCGTCTTCGCGATGTCACGCGCGACGACACTGCCGCCCTGACCGTAGCTGTGGACGTTGAGCTGCGTGACGAGGTCCTTGGCGGTCTGCGACCAGCCGTTCCAGTTCGTCGCGAAGATGCCGGGGTTCGTCTCGTCCATCGCCGAGATGACCGCCTCGGTGGAGGTGCCCTCCGCTGCGAGGCGCTCGGCGAGGGCCTTGATGACCGTGTCCTGCATGGCCGGGCCGATGTGTGCGCCCTCCTGGCGGCCACCCGATGGCCAGCCGGTGGACTGGTCGATCGTCGTGCCCCAGTAGTTCGTGTTGGGCTCGTTGAAGGGATCGATGGTGTCGAAGTCGATGCCCGTGTCGGCCTCGAGGTGGTCGACGACCGTCGTGAGGTACGTGACGAAGTCGTCGACGCTCTCGGGCTTCAGCTGCTCGCTGCCGGCGTCGAAGTTGCCCGAGACGTAGCCGCTCTCGGTCATGAAGTAGGGCGGTGAGTTGCTGAACGCCTCCCACTTGGTGATCTTGTCCTTCAGCGCGGAGAGCCACCAGCGCTGGGTCTCGTCCGCATCGAAGTCGTAGGAGGTGGGGTCCTCGGCGTCCCAGGCAGCGTCATAGCGGTCGCGGTCGGCGTAGTCGGAGGTGATCGCACCGTCGGCGTCGCTCGCACCGAGGTCGGGGTTCCACCAACCGTCGACGGCACCACCCGCGCGGAGGTAGGACGGCACGTTGCTCGCGTTACCACCACCGATGTTGTACCTGGCGATGTTGAGGTTCAGGCCGTCCTCACCGAAGACCTTGTCGAAGAGGTCCTGACGGACGTCCTCCGGGTAGTCGCCGGTCGCGTTCGCGAACCAGACGAGGCTCGTGCCCCAGCCCTCGAACGCCTCGTTCTGGTAGGCCGGGTTCGGAGTGATCGTGAGGGGAGTGCTCTCCGCCGCTGCGGCCGGAGCGGCCTCCACGGTGGCGAGAGCTGGTGCGATCGCCGCGATCCCGAGGGCGACGGCGACGGTCGCTCCGATCGTTCGTCTGCGGACTGGTGACGGCAGTGTCATCGGTGGTTCCTTCGTTGGAGGCCGTGTTGCAGGTCGATGTTCACGTGAACATTTCGCGACATGCGCGTACGGTGTTCACGTCAACATTCCGATGAGTATGTCGGCCCCCTCATCCGGGTGTCAAGTGTCCGGGCGCGGCTGAGCGTGTCGAGGTGCACTTCGACACGCTCAGTGATCGGAGTCTCCGCTCAGCGGGCGGGTGGGGGCGCGGTGCTCGCGCGGACGACGAGGCGCGTCGGGGTGAGCGGCTGCGTCGAGAGCGACGGGCCCTCCTCGATCTCGCGCAGGAGTGTGGTGATGGCCCGATGGCCGATCTCGTCGAAGTCCTGGTGCACCGTCGTGAGTGGCGGCCAGAAGGAGTCCGATTCCGGCATGTCGTCGAAGCCGACGACGCTGATGGACGCAGGGACCGCGCGCCCGCGTTCGTGCAGTGCGCGCAGCAGGCCGAGTGCCATCTGGTCGTTCGAGGCGAACACCGCCGTGATCTCGGGGCGCTCGGCGATCTGGAGGCCGATCTCGTAGCCGGACGCCGTCGACCAGTCGCCGCGGAACACCGGCGGAGGCGTGATGCCGGCAGCGCGGAGCGTGTCGCCCCAGCTCTGCTCACGCCGCGCCGCGGAGTAGGAGGTGCGGGGTCCGGCGATGTGCCAGACGCCCGAGTGTCCGAGCTCCAGCAGATGCTGCGTGGCGAGCGCCGCACCCTGGGCCTGGTCGTTGTCGACGACCGGGTAGTCGGTGCGTGTGGCGGAGTCGATGACGACGACCGGCAGGCCGACCGGGAGCTCGACGTCGGCGCCGTCGACGATGTGCGACTCGATGACGATGATGAGTCCGTCGACGTCCTGTTCGCGCAGGCGGTCGAGGGCGACGGCGACATCGCGCTGCGTCGGGTACTCCACCGGGACCACGGTGACCGAGTAACCGGCGCGAGCAGCCTGGACGGTGATGGCGTCGAGCGTGCGCATGTTGCCGTACGAGGAGAGGGTGAACATCGTGATGCCGATGCTGCGCGTCCGGCCCGAGCGAAGTGCGCGAGCGGCCTTGTTCGGGCGGTAACCCAGCTCCGTCATCGACTCGAGGACGCGGTCGCGGGTGCCGTCGTCGACGTTCGTCAGGCCGTTCGCGACGCGTGACACGGTCTGGGAGGAGACGCCGGCGTGAGCGGCGACGTCGGCCATCGATGGCGCACGTCTGGCTCGCCCGGGGGCCTGCTGCGTCGTATCCGTCATGGTCTTCCTATCGTCGCATCCATCCTTGCATGTTGACGTGAACATGCTATGGTACCGAGCAGATGTTGACGTAAACATCGTCGATTCCCCCCGAGCACGTCCCCACCGGACCTCGGCCGCCCGACCTCAGCAAGGAAGCTGCCCATGACCACCACGACCGCCCGAACCGGCCGGCCACCAGCGGTCCGCGTGCACCGTCGCGACCGCCGGGATTGGAGGGGTTGGGCGTTCCTGGCCCCCTTCATGATCGTCTTCGCGCTGATGATCATCGCTCCGCTCGTGTACGCGATGTACCTCAGCCTCTTCCAGGAGAAGCTCATCGGCGGCAACGCCTTCGTCGGTCTCGACAACTACATCCGGGTCTTCCAGGACCCGAAGTTCTGGGAGCCGTTCGGTCGCGTCGCACTGTTCTTCGTGGTGCAGGTGCCGATCATGTTGGCGCTGTCGCTCACCGCGGCCCTCGCGCTCGACAGCGCCCGCCTGCATGGCGCCGCATTCTTCCGCATCGCGCTCTTCCTCCCGTATGCGGTGCCCGGCGTCGTCGCGGCGCTCATCTGGGGCTTCATCTACGGCGATCAGTTCGGACTCGCGGGCAGCTTCAACGACCTCCTCGGCGCCAAGATCCTCGAACCGTTCAGTTCGCAGGCGATCCTCGCCTCGATCGGCAACATCGTCACGTGGGAGTTCATGGGCTACAACATGCTCATCTTCTACGCCGCCCTCCGCGTCGTCCCCGGCGAGATCTACGAGGCCGCCGAGATGGACGGAGCCGGCCAGTTCCGCACGATCTTCAACATCAAGATCCCTGCGCTCCGTGGAGCCCTCGTGATCGCGTCGATATTCTCGGTCATCGGGTCCTTCCAGCTGTTCAACGAGCCGAACCTGCTGAAGAACCTCGCCCCGAACGTCATCACGAGCAACTTCACCCCGAACATGTACGCGTACAACCTGTCGTTCGCCGGGCAGCAGTTCAACTATGCGGCCACGGTCGCGATCGTCATGGGCGTCATCACCGCCGTCATCGCCTACGTCGTGCAGGTGCGCGGCTCCCGACAGGAGAACAGCTGATGGCCACCGTCTCGAACCCGACCGTCCGTCCGCAGACGGTCTCGACGAGGACCGCCCGCAACGCGCGTGCCTTCGATCGTCCCTCCAAGGGCCGCGACCCCCGCCGCCGCCGCTCGATCGTCCTCACCATCGTCATGGCGATCTTCCTCATCTACTCGGTGGTTCCGATCCTCTGGCTCGTCATCAACGCGACGAAGTCCCAGCCGGACCTCTTCTCCTCCTTCGGCCTGTGGTTCGGCGACGGCGGCATCAACCTCTGGCAGAACATCGTCGACACCGTCACCTACCGCGACGGCCAGTTCATCGGCTGGTTCGGCAATACGCTGCTCTACGTGATCGTCGGTGCCGGTGGCGCGACCCTCCTCGCGACGATCGGCGGCTACGGGCTCGCGAAGTTCCGGTTCCCGGGCAAGCGCGCGGTGTTCGCGATCATCCTCGGGTCCATCGCGGTGCCCGGAACGGCCCTCGCCGTCCCGACCTTCCTCATGTTCAGTCAGTTCGGCCTCACGAACACGCCCTGGGCCGTCATCCTGCCGACGCTCGTCAGTCCGTTCGGCCTGTACCTCATCTGGACGTACGCGGTCGACGCTGTCCCGACGGAACTGCTCGAGGCCGCCCGCATGGACGGTGCAGGCGAGTTCCGCACCTTCTTCACGATCTCGCTCCGTCTCCTCGGTCCCGGCATCGTCACGGTGCTCCTCTTCGCGATCGTCGCCACCTGGAACAACTACTTCCTCCCGCTGATCATGTTGAGCGAACCGACCTGGTATCCGCTCACCGTCGGCCTCAGTCAGTGGAGCGCGCAAGCCACCGGCGTATCCGCCCAACCGATCTTCAACCTCGTGATCACCGGAGCGCTCCTGACCATTGTCCCGATCGTCATCGCGTTCCTCTTCCTGCAGCGCTTCTGGCAGTCCGGCCTGAGCGCCGGCAGCGTCAAGGGCTGAACCCGGATCCCCGATCCTTTCCCACCAGCACCATCCGCATCACACCGCACCACCTGCACCACCTCCTCCTCCCAATGCAGTGAAAGGAAACACCATGAAGCGCATCTCACCGTCTCGCACGGTTCTGCGCCGCACGGCCACGGCGGCCGTCGCGACCGCGATGATCGGAGCCTCGCTCGTCGCCTGCTCGTCCGGCACCGGCTCCTCGGCCTCGGGCGACGCCAAGGACATCGAGTCCGCACTCGAAGCCGGTGGCGAGCTCACCTACTGGTCCTGGACCCCGTCCGCCGAGGCCCAGGTCGCGGCGTTCGAGAAGGCCTACCCCAAGGTGAAGGTCAACCTCGTCAACGCCGGCACCAACACCGACGAGTACACGAAGCTCCAGAACGCGATCAAAGCCGGCAAGGGTGCCCCGGACGTCGCCCAGGTCGAGTACTACGCGATCCCGCAGTTCGCTCTCAGCGACTCGCTCGTGAACCTCGACGACTACGGTTTCGGCGACCTCAAGGACGACTACAGCCCGGGCCCGTGGAGCTCCGTCAACGTCAACGACGGCCTCTACGCGCTCCCGCAGGACTCCGGCCCCATGGCCATGTTCTACAACAAGACGGTCTTCGACCAGTTCGGCATCGCCGTGCCGACCACGTGGGACGAGTACATCGCCGCCGCGGCCAAGCTGCACGCAGCAGACCCGTCGAAGTACATCACCAACGACACCGGTGACTCCGGCTTCGCGACGAGCATGATCTGGCAGGCCGGCGGTCGTCCGTTCTCAGCGTCCGGCACGGACGTCTCGATCAACCTCGCCGACGAGGGATCGAAGAAGTGGGCCGACTCGTGGAACCAGCTCGTCGAGGGTGACCTGCTATCCACCGTCCCCGGCTGGAGCGACGAGTGGTACAAGTCGCTCGGCAACGGCAGCATCGCCACGCTCATCACCGGTGCCTGGATGCCCGGTGTGCTCGAGTCGTCCGTCGCCGAGGCCTCCGGCCAGTGGCGCGTCGCCCCGATCCCGACCTACGACGGCACCCCGGCGAACGCTGAGAACGGCGGCGGCGGCCAGGTCGTGCTGAAGCAGAGCAAGAACCCGGCGCTCGCCGCCGGCTTCCTGAAGTGGCTGAACAACGACGAGGACAGCGTCAAGGTCTTCCTCGACGCGGGCGGGTTCCCGGCGACGACCGCCGACCTGAACTCCGACGCGTTCCTCTCGGCCACCCCTGAGTACTTCGGCGGACAGAAGATCAACGAAGTGCTCGTCCAGGGTGCCAAGGACGTGTCGACCGGATGGCAGTACCTGCCGTACCAGGTCTACGCGAACAGCATCTTCGGTGACACCGTCGGGCAGTCCTATGCCAACAACGCCGACTTGAACGACGGCCTCGCGGACTGGCAGAAGCAGCTCGTCGAGTACGGCAACACCCAGGGCTTCACGGTCACCGAGAAGTAGTCGGCACCGAGGACTCCTCGGTACCACCACACCTGAGCACCATCGACCGCGGCCGGTCGGAGGGTCCTTCCGGACCCGTTCCGGCCGGCCGTGGTCGCTCCACCCGCACCTCTTCATCACGGAGCCCCAGCATGCCCACGTTCTCCATCGGCGCCGACGACTTCCTCGTCGACGGCCAGCCGTTCCGGATCATCTCCGGAGCCCTCCACTACTTCCGGGTGCACCCCGAGCAGTGGGCGGACCGAATCGCCAAGGCGAAGCTCATGGGGCTCAACACCATCGAGACGTACGTCGCGTGGAACCAGCACAGCCCGAAGCGCGGTGTGTTCGACACCACGGGTGTGAACGACCTCGAACGCTTCCTCGGTCTCGTCGCGGACGCCGGTCTCTACGCGATCGTCCGCCCCGGCCCGTACATCTGCGCCGAGTGGGACAACGGTGGCCTGCCCGGCTGGTTGCTCCACGACCCCGAGCTCGGCCTGCGCCGCAGCGAGCCCCGGTACCTCGCAGCCGTCCGTGAGTACTTCGAGCAACTCCTCCCGATCGTCGCGCCGCTGCAGATCGATCGCGGGGGACCGGTAATCCTCGTGCAGGTCGAGAACGAGTACGGCGCATACGGCAACGACCACGACTACCTCCGAACCCTGACGGCCTGGACGCGCGAACTCGGCATCACGGTGCCGCTGACGACGGTCGACCAGCCCACCGCGCAGATGCTCGAGGACGGCAGCATCCCGGAGCTCCACAAGACGGGTTCCTTCGGCAGCCGATCGCTCGAACGCCTTGCGACGCTCCGCGAACACCAGCCGACCGGCCCGCTGATGTGCTCCGAGTTCTGGGACGGCTGGTTCGACCACTGGGGCGAGCACCACCACACGACGCCGATCGCAGAGACCGCGGCCGACCTCGACGCCCTGCTCGCCGCCGGGGCCTCCGTGAACATCTACATGTTCCACGGCGGCACGAACTTCGGCTTCACGAATGGCGCGAACGACAAGGGACAGTTCCGCTCCCACGTGACCTCGTACGACTACGACGCCCCGCTGGACGAAGCCGGGCATCCGACGGAGAAGTTCTTCGCCTTCCGCGACGTCATCGCCAAGTACGCGGACGTCCCGACGGAGATCCCGGCGGGCGCGACCGATGCGCCGGCGTTCGCCGTGCCGTTCGAGCACGAGGTGGGATTCGCTCAGGTCGCAGACGAGATCGCGCCGCTCGCCGAGTTCTCGGAGATCCCGACGATGGACTCGCTCGGTGCGTTCAGCGGGCTCGCCCGATACCGCGCACCACTCGGCGGCCGCGGTGGCGTGCTCCGCTTCACGGAGGTCCGCGACCGGGTCGTCATCGCTGTCGACGGTGTGCCTGTCGGGGTGCTCGCTCGGGAGTTCGGTGATCGCGCGATCGTGCTGCCGGCCGGGGAGACTCTCGACCTCCTGCTCGAGAACCAGGGGCGGGTGAACTACGGCAAGCGACTCGGCGAGCCGAAGGGCATCATCGGGCCCGTCACGCTCGACGGCGTCGAGCTCACCTCATGGGGCATCGCACCCGTGTCGCTCGACGGTCTCGACGACGTGCTCGACGGGGCGGTCGCTGATCGGGTTGCAGCGGACGGAGCCATCAGCGCCGCCGGCCCGGTCTTCCTGACGGCGACCGTCGAGCTCGACGAACCGAGCGATCTCTTCCTCGACACCACGTTCTGGGGGAAGGGGCTCGTCTGGGTGAACGGCTTCCTCCTCGGCCGGTACTGGTCGCGCGGGCCACAGCACACGCTGTACGTCCCGGGCGGTCAGCTGCGCGCCGGGGCGAACCGCTTCACCGTGCTCGAGTTCCACGCCCTCACCGTGCCGGAGCTGTCGTTCCTCGCCCGCCCGTCCCTCGGCCCGGTCGAGTTCTAGCCGAAACACCTCGTCCGCCCTTCGACAGGCTCAGGGAGCCATCCGCCCCCGGCCCGCCTGCCCCTGCTCCCCGAGCCTGTCGAGGGGCACACCACCACCACGACGACCAGCACCACCACCGCAGCACCCCACGATGACGTGAAAGGACGCCGCATCATGCGACGAGCGACGAGACGAACCGACCGACACGAGCCGGACGGAGGCGCCGGGGGAGTCCGGCGGGGCCGCATCGCCTCCGCGGTGCTCGCTGTCGCGATCACGGGTGCGACCGTGCTGACCGCCGGAGTCGGCGCCCACGCGGCGACCGATGCTCCGGCGGCCACCCTCCTCAGCTGGGGTGCCCCGGCCGCACCGGCGGAGCTCGTCGGCACTCCGGTGTCGGGGGTCGCGGCGGGCCTCGGCCACGCGCTCGCCCTCGGTACCGACGGCACCGTCCACGCCTGGGGAGCAGACGGCTTCGGCCAGGCGACCGTGCCGTCCATCGACGGCCGCGTCACGCAGGTCGCGGCTGGCACCAACCACTCGCTCGCACTCACCGCTGACGGCACCATCATCGGCTGGGGACGCGATGCCGACGGGCAGGCCGCTCCGCCCGCCGACCTCGACCGCGTCCTCCGCATCGCCGCAGGCGGGCCGAACTCGGCAGCGCTCCGTGCCGACGGTTCGCTCGTCGTCTGGGGCGACAACGCGTTCGGACAGAACCGACTCCCGGCAGCGCTCGACGGCGCCGAGGTGACCGACGTGGTCGTCGGTTCGGGCTTCACCGTCGCGCTGACGGACGACGGCACCGTCGTCCCCTGGGGTCGCAGCGATGCCGGACAGCTCGAACTCCCCGCGGCGCTCGCCGACGAGGACGTCGTGCAACTCGCTGCCGGCACTGACCACGCACTCGCGCTCGCCGACGACGGGACCGTCGTCGCCTGGGGGGCCGACGGCTCCGGCCAGACCGACGTGCCCACCTCCCTCGACGGCGTCGACGTCGTCCGGGTCTTCGCTGGCCCGTACCTGTCCGGTGCGATCGCAGCCGACGGAGCCGTGACCGTGTGGGGCGCGGCCGATGCACGGGCAGCCCTTCCGGACGGTCTCCTCGCCTCCGGTGTCGCCCTCGGGGAGTCCGGTGCGCTCGCCGCTGCCGGAGCAGTACCGGTCGCCGGTGGGACGAACGGCGGGCCTGGCAACACGGTCGACTCGCTCCCCGGAACGGACCCGGGGACGGATCCGGGTACCGACCCCGGAACCACGCCGGGCACGGGTGGCGGAGCGGGACAGGCCGGTTCCGGCGGTTCCGCGGCCGACGGATCCCTCGCGACCTCCGGCGTCTCGATCGCTGGTGGCGTCATCGTGGCGGCGGTGCTCCTGCTCGCCGGCGCATTGCTCATCATCCGACGCCGACGTGCAGCAGGAACGGCGCGGGGCGAGGCAGACTCGACCGTCGACGGAACCGGAACCGGAACCGGAACCGGAACCGGAACCGGAACCGGAACCGGAACCGGAACCGGTGCAGGTCGCACCGGCGTCGCCGGCGGAGTCGTGCTCGTGCTCGCGCTCGCGCTGTCGGGAGCGCTCGTCGGTGCCGATGCGCCTCGGGCTCAGGCAGCGCCGGCCTACCCGACGCCGACCGTCGACGAGCTCGTCGCGAACGACTTCGTCCTCTACTTCGCCAACGCGGGCGCCACGGTGACCGACAGCGTCTCCCCGGGCGACCACATCGGGCTGTATCAGGCACGAACCGATCAGCCGTTCGGCGTCGATGCGACGACCGGTGCGTCGTGGGGCTACCTGACCGACGACACCTCCAAGCCGACCGCGAACGCCTCCACGGGAACCGAGAAGACCGCTTCGCTCCGCTACGACGCACCGCCGGCCGGCAGCTCTCTCCCGACCCGCTCCGTCGACTACTCCTTCGACCTCCCGGCCGGTGACTACGAGATCACGCTCGGCTTCAACCTGCCGAGTGGTTGGGCGGCCCGTCCGCTCGATCTGCGCGCAGAGGGGGAGACGCTCGCGCAGGTGACCGCCCCGTCCGGGGCGCTGCTCGAACAGCAGCTCGCGGTGCGCGTCGAGGACGGCACGCTCGACCTCGAGGTCCACAGCCCGGCCGGTCGCACCAACACCTACACCGACCCGGCGGTGAGCTACATCGTCGTTCGCGCCCCGCACACGGCCACGACCGAGGTACTCGCGGCGAAGATCCGGGCGGTCACGCTCGACGAGGGTCAGCGCGCCGGGTACGTCACCGACTCGCTCGCCGTGCTCGACGCCGCCATCGCGGATGCGCAGGCCCTGGTGGACGCGGCTTCGACCGACACCGCAGCCCTCACCGCGGCCTACGACGCGCTCTCCGCAGCGCACACGGCGCTCCGACCGATCGTCGAGTACGACTCGTTCCGCCCTGGGCAGGCGTGGGTCGACGACCAGGGCAACCCCATCCAGGCGCACGGCGGACAGGTGGTGCCCTCGACCGACGCCGACGGTCAGCCGATCTACTACTGGTACGGCGAGGACCGCTGGAACGGGTACGCGGGCAGCCGTGGTGTGCACGTCTACTCCTCGCGCGACCTCTACAACTGGACGGACGAAGGGCTCGCACTCCAGGCGCTCGCCTCCGCAGAGCAGATCACGAACGACCCGGCGGCCGCCGAACTCTACGCCGACTACACGGCGCAGCAGCGTGCCGTCGTCGTCCGCGACCTCGTCACCGTCCAGAGCGACCCGAACGTTCCCGCTGCGATCCTCGAGCGCCCGAAGGTCATGTACAACGCGGCCACCGACCAGTGGGTCATGTGGATCCACACCGACGGCCCGAGCGCGACGTCGAACGCACAGTACGCCAAGGCGACCGCCGGGGTCGCGGTGTCCGACTCGCCGACCGGCCCGTTCCGTTACGTGGACAGCTACCGCCTCAACGTCGCTCCGGAGGGGGAGCCGAACTACCAGCCGGACAGCCCGGGAATGGCGCGCGACATGAACCTGTTCACGGACGTGGACGGCACGGGCTACATCATCTACGCGAGCGAGGAGAACCTGACCCTGTTCATCTCGAAGCTGTCGGAGGACTTCATGTTCCTGTCGGCTCCGGTGGAGCGCGCGGTGAAGGGCGAGGACTTCACCCGCACCTACATCGGCGGTCAGCGGGAGGCTCCGGCGGTCTTCGTCTACGACGGCTCCTACTACCTGATCACCTCCGGTGCCACGGGATGGAACCCCAACCCGGTGAAGTACGCCACCGCGGACTCGATGCTCGGCGAATGGACGGACCACGGCAACCCCGTGAGCGGCTCCGGAGCGTCGACCACCCACGGCAGCCAGAGCACCTCCGTGATCACGATCGACGCGGCGGCCGGGAAGTTCATCTACATGGGCGACCGGTGGACACCAGCAGACCTCAAGAACGCCCCGGCGGTGTGGCTGCCGCTGGAGTTCGGTGACGACGGCTCCCTCAGCCTGAAATGGTACGAGGAGTGGACGCTCGCCGACCTCGACGGCAAGGGCAAGGTCGCCGTGGACGTCGACGTCCCCGAGACCGTGCGTCTCGGCGACGCGAGCACCCTGCCGGCGGAGGCCTCGGTCACGCAGGGCGGTGCGACGACGACGAAGGCGATCACCTGGGACACCTCCGCGCTCGCCGTGCCGGGACCGGTCACCCTCACCGGCACGATCGACGGTGTGGCCCGCCCGGTGACGCGTCAGGTCGTCGTCGTGCCGAACGACCTGGTGTACCTCGTGGACGCCGGTGGGTCCGGTTCGCCGCAGTACGACGCGATCCGCGAGGTCGCCGAAGCCGATGGCACACTGCTCAACTCGACGTTCGACCAGCCGCTCGGTGCTGACGCGACCGGCGCGAGCTGGGGCGCCGTCGGTGCCGAGACCGGCACGACCGACGGCCCGTTCGCCGAATCACTGCGCTACGTGGCGAGTACGGCGGCCGACCGCACCCTGGAGTACGCGTTCGACTCGCTCGAAGCGGGGGAGTACGACGTCTACGTCGGGCTGTACGACCCCTGGTCGCAGTGGGCGGACAACCGTCGGGCGGACATCGGCGTGAACGGCGCCACGTTGCTCGGCGCGCAACCGATCACCGGCACACCGACCGTCGCGACGCTTGCCGGTGTCGCGCCGGATGCCGACGGGCGGCTGTCGATCACGCTCGACCCCGTGGGTTCGGGTGGCGGCACCGACGTGCAGCTCTCGTGGATCATGATCGTCCGTCGCTGAACCAGCCCCGCTGGGCCGATCGTTCCCTCGCCCATTGTCGGGCGAGGGAACGTTCGTTCGCCCAACAATGGGCGAGCGAAGGGGCAGGGCACCGATGTCAGGGGCGACGGCTACCATTGGTCCGTGGTCACTGCTCTGTATCGCCGGTATCGGCCCGAGACGTTCGCCGACTTGATCGGTCAGGCTCAGGTGACCGATCCCCTCATGACGGCCTTGCGCACCAACCGGGTCAATCACGCCTACCTCTTCAGCGGTCCGCGCGGCTGCGGCAAGACGACGTCTGCCCGCATCCTGGCACGTTGCCTCAACTGCGCAGAGGGCCCGACGGACACCCCGTGCGGTGTGTGCCCGAGCTGTGTCGAACTCTCCCGGGACGGCTCCGGTTCGCTCGACGTCGTCGAGATCGACGCGGCGAGCCACAACGGCGTCGACGACGCCCGCGACCTCCGCGAGCGCGCCATCTTCGCCCCCGCCCGCGACCGCTTCAAGATCTTCATCCTCGACGAAGCGCACATGGTCACACCGCAGGGCTTCAACGCCCTGCTGAAGATCGTCGAGGAACCACCGGAGCACGTGAAGTTCATCTTCGCGACGACCGAACCCGACAAGGTGATCGGCACGATCCGCTCGCGTACCCATCACTACCCGTTCCGGCTCATCCCACCGGCACAGATGCTCGACTACGTCCAGCAGCTGTGCGACAGCGAGCATGTCGGTGTCGAGGCCGGTGTGCTGCCGCTCGTCGTCCGTGCCGGCGGCGGTTCCGCCCGCGACACCCTTTCCCTGCTCGACCAGCTCATGGCAGGTTCCGAGGGAGACTCGGTCGACTACGAGCGCGCCGTCGCCCTGCTCGGCTACACCCACACGGCCCTCCTCGACGAAGTGGTCGAAGCCCTCGCCGCTCGTGATTCCGGAGCGGCCTTCAGCACCGTCGACCGCGTCATCCAGACCGGCCAGGACCCACGTCGCTTCGTCGACGACCTGCTCGAACGCCTGCGCGACCTCATCGTCGTCGCGGCCACCGGAGAGAACGCCGCCGCGGTGCTGCGCGGGCTCCCACAGGACGAACTCGACAAGATGCTGGCCCAGGCTCGTGCCTTCGGGATCGCCGAGCTCTCCCGCACGGCCGACGTCGTGAACGAGGCGCTCACGCAGATGACGGGCGCCACCTCTCCCCGCCTGCACCTCGAACTCATGATGGCGCGCATCCTCGTGCCGGCTGCCGACGACTCGGCGCGCGGAGCGCTCGCTCGCGTCGAACGACTCGAACGGCGTATCGGGGTCGAGGGTGCGAGCCCATCTGCCGCCGGGGCGTCAGCGGCTGCGCCTTCGGTGCCGTCGTCGTCGGCCCCTGCCTCATCGGCTCCCGCGTCATCGGCTCCTGCGTCATCGGCTCCTGCGTCTCGGGTCACCGAGCATCCGGTCCCCGAGCGTGTCGAGGGGCGCACTTCCTCGTCCCCACAGCCTGTCGCGGGCCAGGCGGCACAGACCCTTACGGCTCCTGCAGCAGCGGTACTGCCCGCTCCGGCTCCGAGGGTCGGCCCCGTGACGTTGCAGCTCGTGCGCGACGCCTGGCCCGAGGTCGTGGCGCGCGTGGAGAAGGCCGACCGCAAGGCGTGGATGATCGTCCTGAACACGCAGGTCGGTGGCTACTCCGACGACGAGGTCCTCACGCTCGTCTTCGCGAACAACAGCGACCTCGCCGATTTCAAGGCGAGGCACGCACCCGGTACCGGTGTCGCCGAGGTGCTCCGCACCGCGGTCCTCGACGTCCTGGGTGTGCGCGTGAAGTACCTCGCGAAGGTGGCCGGAGCCGACGACGGTTCGGGCCGCAGCGCGCCGCCTCCCGTCGGGTCGGTGACGGCCGAGTCATCGGCGTGGTCGACACCGAGCCTGCCGCAGACTGTTCCGGCTCCCGCGCAGGCTCCGTCGTCCTCGGCTCCCGCGTCCTCGGCTCCCGGGTCTTCGGCTCCCGGGCCCGCTGCTGCAGTCCTCGAGCCCGTCGAGGAGCAGCCCGCCCCCGGCGGTCGCGCGTCATGGCCGACCGTCGCCCCGGCCAGAGGCGCACCTGTTTCCGCGCCGGTCGAGGATCTGCCCCCGGCATCGCATCAGGCGCCGACGACGCCAGAAGCCGCTTCCGTCCCCGAGCCTGCCACCGCCGAGCCTGCCACCCCCGCGGCGGCTTCCACACCAGCGCCGACTCCCGAGCCTGCCCCGGTCCCTGAGCCTGCGTCGGCCCCGGTGCCTGCCCCGGTCCCCGAGTCTGTCGACGGGCCCACCGCGCCGCCGGCGCAGACTCCCGCCGCCGCGCCCTCCGTTCCATCCCGATCGCAGTCCGTGCCGTCGCGTCAGCAGGCGCCCGCGCGGGGTCCGGCCGCCAGCGATGCCCTCGGCTCCCGCACCGTCACGTGGGACGTCGCCAGCATCCCCACGGACGACGACGCACCGCCGCCGGACGACGAGCCGCCCTACCCGGATCCGTTCGAGTCGGCTCCGTCTGCAGGGCGTCCGAGCCAAGCCGCGCCTGCTTCCTCACCGTCGCAGAGCGCAGCCCCCGCAGCGGGTCCGGCCCCCGATCGTCGGCAACCGCCGACGAAGCAGCGCCAGGCGCCGCCTGTGCCGACATCGCACCCCGCAGGAGACAACCGGTACGGCGAGAGCGTCGTCCGTGAGCTCCTCGGCGCGACATTCATCGAGGAGCAGCCGCACGAGCCGCGCTCCGGAGGGCGATAAGCCATGTACGAAGGAATCGTCCAAGACCTGATCGACGAGTTCGGTCGTTTGCCGGGCATCGGCCCGAAGTCTGCGCAGCGCATCGCGTTCCACATCCTCCAGACGGAGACCTTCGACGTCTCGAAGCTGGCGGAGCTGCTCACCGTCGTCCGCGAGAAGGTGAAGTTCTGCGAGATCTGCGGCAACATCTCCGAGCAGAACCTGTGCAGCGTGTGCCGCGACCCACGTCGCAACCCGGCGTCGATCTGCGTCGTCGAGGAGCCGAAGGACGTCGTCGCGATCGAGCGCACCCGCGAGTTCCGTGGCTTCTACCACGTGCTCGGCGGCGCCATCAGCCCCATCGACGGCATCGGCCCCGACGACCTCAACATCCGCCGACTCATGCAGCGCCTGGCGGACGGCACGGTCACCGAGGTCATCCTCGCGACCGACCCGAACCTGGAGGGCGAGGCGACGGCGACCTACCTCAGCCGCCTCCTCGTGCCCATGGGCATCCGCATCACGCGTCTCGCCTCCGGCCTCCCCGTCGGCGGCGACCTCGAGTACGCCGACGAGGTCACCCTCGGTCGCGCGTTCGAGGGCCGGACCGTCGTCAGCGGCTGACCACGTCGACAGGCTCAGTGACCAGATCCCTCCGGTCCCCGAGCGGGTTGGTCCCGGTCCCGAGCGTGTCGAGGGGCGTGGCGCTCAGGAGCGACCGACGACCGGGTCCACTCGTCGGCGATGCGCGGCGGTCGGCGCGGTGAGGAAGTCGAGATCTGCACCGACGTCCGCCTGCTCGACGTGTCGCTGATAGAGCAACGGCCAGCCGCGCACGTGCTCGGACACCGGTGGTCGCCACTCGCTGCGTCGGCGGTCCAGCTCCTCGGGTGACACCTCCAGCTCCAGGGTGCCTGCCTCCACATCGACACTGATCATGTCCCCGTCGCGCACGAGCGCGATCGGACCGCCGACAGCCCCTTCGGGAGAGGCGTGGAGGAACACAGTGCCGAAGCTCGTGCCGCTCATGCGTGCGTCGCTGATGCGGACCATGTCGGTCACGCCCTCCTCCAGCAGCCGGCGGGGGATCGGGATCATGCCCCACTCCGGCATCCCGGGGACACCGACGGGCCCGCACCCGCTCAGCACGAGGACGTGCTCGGCGGTGACGTCGAGGTCGATGTCCTGCGTCCGCTCACGCATCTCCTCGTAGCCGTGGAAGACGAGTGCCGGCCCGCGATGCCGCCACAGCGCCGGGTCGGACGCCGCTGCCTTCAGCACCGCGGTCCCGGGCGCCAGTGAGCCCGCGACGGCACGGATCGCCGGTCCCGCGACGACGGGGTCCGAGAGCTCGCGGATGGCTCGTGTGCGTGCATTGTCGGCGAGCGGCGGTCGAGCAGCGGCGACGAGCGGGAGCCCGGTGCAGGTGAGCGGTTCGGTCTCGATCGCGTCGCCGAGCGCGAACACCAGCGACGGCACGCCGCCGGCCAGATCGAGCTCGCGCATGAGGCCGCTGCCGCACGGCTGGACGTCGGCGATGACCGGGATCCCGTCGCCAGCTGCAGCGACGTCCCTCGGCCCGAAGGTGATGCCCGCCCGTCCGGCGATCGCTGCCAGATGGATGACGGCGTTGGTCGAGCCGCCGACCGATTGCAGGACGCGCGCGGCGTTCCGGAACGATGCGGGCGTGAGGATCTTCGACGGCGTCAGCCCCTCGTCGATCATGCCGACGATTCGTTTGCCGCTCTCGTGGGAGAGGTCCCGACTCGGGCCCTTCCCAGCCTGCACGGTCGCGGCACCAGGGAGCGTGAACCCGAGGGCCTCGACCACCATCGCCATCGACGACGCGGTCCCGGCGGTGTTGCAGGAGCCGGTGCCGCAGGCGTAGCAGGCTTCGAACCTGCGCCACTCTGCACTGTCGATCTCGCCGCTCCGGTATCTGTCCATCTCGCGCCACAGGTCGGTGCCGGTCCCGAGCTCCCGCCCGTCGAAGATCGGTGCCGGGCGGTTGCCGCCGACGATCTGGATGGTCGGCAGATCGGAGCTGATCGCCCCCATGAGTGCGCCGGGTGTGGTCTTGTCGCAGTTGGTGAGCAGGACGACGCCGTCGATCGGGTTGGCCCGCAGCAGCTCCTCGACCTCGATCGAGAGCAGGTTGCGGTACAGCATCGCGCTCGGTTTCATGAGGTCCTCGCCGAGCGACATCGCCGGCATGACCATCGCGGTGCCCCCGGCCTCACTCACACCCCGGCGCACATGCTCGGCGAGCTCGCGCAGCGGGAGGTTGCACGGGTTGGCGTCGCTGCTGGTGTCGATGATCGCGACGATGGGACGGCGCTCGCCGCGCTCGATCTCGCCGCCGCCCATCCGCACTGCGACCCGGTGGGCGAGTGCGACCTCGTCGTCGCCGTCGAACCAGGCGCGTGATCGCAGGTCGCTCACGAGGCCACCTCCGCCGTCGCGGTGAAGCCGAGTTCGACGATCGCCGCGTCGGCCGCGGCGATGAGGCGTTCGAGTGAACCCGCCTGCAGCACTGTCTGCCAGGCCTGGTAGCGGTCCTCGTGGTAGGCGTGCTCCGGTGGCAGGTAGACCCAGCCCGGTCCGTTGGTCAGGTTCATCACGACGATCGTCGTGTCGGGGAACCGTGCCCGGAGTGTGGACTGCAACGCCGAGTACGCCTCGCCGGGGTGGGCGACGAACACGGCGTCGCCGAACCGCCAGACCCACAGTGGATGGACCGGCTTCCCCATGTCCGCGTAGGTGCGTCGCAGGCGGGTCGCCCGTCGCAACCGCTCGGCGCGGCTGCGCGGATCGATGTCCGCCCAGTCCCGTTCGAGGTCCTCGATGGGCGGGAGGGCCTTGACCTCGACCGGGACCTCTCGGTGCAGCCGGGATGCGGTCCCGTCCCAGGAGGCGGGCACCGGATCCCAGATGGCGAGTGGAGCGCCGGACTGGATGATGTCGTCGAGTTCGAGGTCGGTTCCAGGGGCGGGCATCGCGAGGAGGACGCCGAGGACCGCGTGCCCGAGCGAGGCTCCGTGTCGGTCGGCGAGCTCGAGCTCGCCGCTGTATTGCTGGCGCGGGCCGAGCTCACCGCTGGCGCCCTGCAGGAACACGCATGGTGCGCCGGTGTGGGATTCGACCACGTCGCGCATCGGGCCGACGTAATCGGGAGACAGGTGACTGTTGTCGTAGCCGAGCGTCGTGGGGTGGCAGGCGTAGTTGACGATCGTCGCGAGCAGTGTGCCGTCCGAGCGGCTCGCGCGACCGACGATGAGCGTCTGGTCCGGATCCTGCTCCGGATCGAAGCCGAGGAGCGCCTGGCCGTCGTGCGTGAGGTCCCTCACCGCAGCGAGGCCATGTGTGCCGGCGCTCCAGACGAGGTCGGCGCGTTGGAGGTCGGCGATCGCCCGCCCGGCGGCATCGGCCGCTGCGGCGGCGAGCGCGTCGAGATACCCGGGGACGGGCTCGCCGCCCAGCAGATCGGCGTCCTCGCGGCAGATCGACGGGCCGGCGTGCGTATGCGTCAGGTGCAGGAGCACCCGATCAGCCGCCAGCCCCGTCGCATCGAGCACGGCGCCGCGGACCTGTCCCTCGTCCTCCATCGTCCGCCACCAGCCGAGGTCGGCGGTGATGACGAGGGATGCGTCGGATGTGCCGGAGGACTCCGAGTCGCGCAACGCGAGGGCAGTGAGCGTGAGCCCTCCGTGCACGCCGGTGCTCAGATCGGCGTCGCCGTAGCCCCAGTTCCGCATCCGGATGCCGATCGGCGCCGTGATGTCGCTGCGGGCAACACCGATCGAGCCTGTCCATCCGGGGAGCGAATAGCGAGGCGAGGTGGCAGTGACAGAGGTGGGGGGAGGCGTCGTCGGCACAGTCAGAGACTAAGCACTGGTTCCGAAACGGCGAAATGTGTTCGTGGGTGCAGAACGATCGTGACGACGATCCGCGAGATGTTCGTCTCAGCAGAACGGCGTTTTCTTTTCCCGAATCCGTTCATACACTCAACCGACCGCACACGATCGGTCTCGCCGAAGGAGGCACCAGTGACGCAGCTGTTCATGACCCACCCGGGGCCGCCCGCCACCGTCACGCCGGAGCCCCTGGCGACCGGCCTGGTGCTCCGTGCCGCCACTGTCGCCGATGCCTCTGCCATCGCGGTCGTGCTCGGCGAGAGCTTCGAGGAACCGTGGGACGCGCAGCGCGTCCGATCGGAGTTCTTCGAGGCGCAGGACGTCGCAGCCGTGTGGGTCGTCGAGGACGAGCAGGGAATCTTCGGCACCGCGTCCGAGCGCATCATGCCGGAGACCTACCCGGACGCGGGCTACGTGCACTACGTGGGCGTGCTCGACCGGGCACGCGGCAAGCGGATCGGTGCGATCCTCACCGCACGTTGCATGCAGGGCTTCGCCGAGCGCGGGCTCTCTACGACAGTGCTCGAGACCGATGACTTCCGGATCCCCGCGGTCATCACGTACCTGCGTCTCGGGTTCGTCCCGACGTACCGTTCGGACACCGAACGCAGCGCCTGGTCCGCGCTCCTGCCGACCCTGTTCGCCGCCAAGCGATGACCGACCACCTCGTCTCGAAAGGAACCACCTCCGTGTCAGAGCAGCCCAAACTCAGAGTCGGCATCGCCGGAGCCGTCCGGGGAGGCGGGTTCATCGCCGGCCTGCGCGAGGAAGCACATCGCGCCGAGCTCGTCGCCGTCTACGACCCGATCCCCGCCGCGCGTGAGGCGTTCGCGGCGACGAACCAGGTCGAGCACATCTGCGAGAGCTTCGACGAACTGCTCGACCGTGTCGACCTCGTGATCCTCGCCTCACCGCAGCAGCACCACACGCCGCAGGCTGTTGCAGCGCTCGCGCGGGACATCCACGTGCTCAGCGAGGTGCCGGCGGCCGTCAGCGTGGAGCAGGCGAACGCCCTCGTCGCCGCGGTCCGTGGCTCGAAGGCGCAATACATGATGTCCGAGAACTACGGCTACATCCGCGAGAACCTCATCGTCCGCGAGATGGTGCGCGAAGGTGCGTTCGGCGATCTGTACTACGGCGAGGGCGAGTACCTCCACGAGATGAAGACCTGGCACACGACCCCCACCGGGGAGAAGACGTGGCGCTACTACTGGCAGGTGGGCCGCGACGGCATCACCTACCCCACGCACAGCCTCGGTCCGCTGCTCCAGTGGTTCGACGATCGTGTGATCTCCGTCAGCTGCGTCGGCACCGGTCGACACACCGATCCGGAGCACGAACTGCAGGACACCACCATCCTCCTGGCGCGGACGCTCAAGGGCCGACTGCTGCGGCTCCGCTTCGACCTGCTCTCCAACCGCCCAGAACTGTACGCGTACTACGCCCTCCAAGGGACCGACGGGGCTTACGAGGCGGCGAGGACGCCGAACTCGGAGGCAGTCGTGTACCTCAACGGTCGCTCGCCGAACGGGGTCTGGGAACCGCTCGAGAAGTTCGCGGACCGCTACCTGCCGAGTCGCTACAACCAGCCGGGGTCGAAGGACACCCACTGGGGTTCCGACGCCTGGCCGGTGCGCGACTTCATCGAGTCGATCCTGACGGGGAGCACTCCGGAGATCGACGTGTACGCGGCGCTCGACATGACCCTCCCCGGGATGCTCTCGGAGCTGTCGATCGCACAGAACGGCGCCTGGGTGCACGTACCGAACCCACGCTTCTTCACCGGGGGGATCGGGGTCGACCCCTCCCGGGAATCCAGATTCGCCTGACCGCACCACCCGCTTGAACAACACCCGCATTCCCCCACCACCCGCACGTCGACAGGCTCCGTGACCGGACCCAGGTCCCTGAGCCTGTCGACGGGCGCCACATCATCGAGAGGAACCACAATGACGTTCAGATTCGGGGCTGCAGTCGCAGTCGTCGCCGTTTCCGGCCTGCTCCTCGCAGGCTGCTCCTCCGCAGAACCCCAAGCAGCAGACTCCGGCAAAGTGGCCGGGGAGGTCACGCTCTGGAGCTACGGCAAGGTCCAACCCAGCATCACGAAGCTCATCGAGGGCTTCGAGAAGGAGAACGCAGGCACGAAGGTCAACGTGATCGAAGAGCCCGGCGACCAGTACTTCGCCCTGCTCCGCGCCGCATTGACGTCCGGTCAGGGCCCCGACATCTTCCAGATGTTCCCGGGCGGCTACCAGCACCAGTTCTCCGACTACTCGCTCGACCTGAGCGACTACATCGAACGCTCCGAGTTCGAAGCGGTGCAGGGTCAGTTCTTCGCCGAGAAGTCGAACCTCGACAACCCGGTCTACGGTGTCCCGCTCGTCAGCAACATGTACTACACCCTCTACAACCAGGACATCCTCGACAAGGCCGGCGTGACGAAGTTCCCGACGGACTGGGCCGAGGTCGACGACGCCTGCAAGAAGATCACGGCGGCCGGCTTCCTGTGCATCGGCTACGGCAGCGACACCGGTGCCGGTGGTTTCGACGCGTACCAGGACTTCAGCTACATGTCGGGTGCCGCGGTCGGTCTCGACGGTTGGGACGGCCTGATCGACGGAACGAAGAAGTACGACAGCAAGGCGCTCGTCAGCCAGGTCACGAAGTGGGGCGAGTTGCAGACGCAGGGCTTCACCAACCCGGACGTGCTCACCTGGCGTGACGTCCGGACCGACTTCCTCGCCGGGAAGACGGCGATGTACATGACGGGTAGCTGGGATGCCAGCTGGGCCTCCGACGGCCTCGGCACCTCGGTGCACGCGGCTCCGACCCCGTTCAGCGACGACCCGATGGACCTCCTCGTCCGGCTGCAGGACTCCGGTCTCTCGGTCTCCAAGGACTCCAAGAACGCGACGACCGCTGCAGCCTTCGCCGCGTACTCCATCTCGGAGGCCGGTCAGAAGATCATCGCCGCCGCCGGCGGGGTACCCGCTCGCACCGGTATCGAGTCGGACAGCCCGGTCAACCAGGAGATCCTCGCG
Source organism: Plantibacter sp. RU18 (assembly GCF_050613355.1). Classification (NCBI taxonomy): domain Bacteria; kingdom Bacillati; phylum Actinomycetota; class Actinomycetes; order Micrococcales; family Microbacteriaceae; genus Plantibacter; species Plantibacter sp. RU18. Next base: position 3,603,985 of record NZ_CP159618.1, on the reverse strand, counting down.
AACTCGGTCGCGGGCAAGTGGGACGTCGTCCCGATGATCGACAACTTCCTCGACGCGTCGGTCACCACGGCACTGCGTTCCTCGCTCAACCAGGTCATGGCGGGCCAGCTCACCGCCGAAGAGGCGCTCAAGAAGGTCGACGAGGCCACGGCCGCGGTGCCGGCCGGCGACCGCGTCACCTACAACCTGTCCGGAAAGTAGGCCACCGGTCATGTCTCTCGACCTCCGCCGTGCGACGGCCGGGCCCACCGTGGCACGGCGGCGGTCGCGGGCAGGCCGCCCACCCGGTGTCCATCGACGCCAGTCGGTGATCCGTCAACGCCAGTACTGGGGACGGATCTTCGTCCTCCCGGCGCTCGTGCTCGTGGCGCTGCTCATTATCCTGCCGAGCCTCCAGGGCCTGTACTACAGCTTCACCGACTGGAACGGCCGCAGCGCCACCTGGGTCGGTCTCGACAACTACATCAACGGCATCTTCCTGTCGCCGGACTTCGGGCGCATCACGTTCAACAGCCTGTGCGTCGTGATCTCAGTTCCGTTCGGAGTGGCGCTCTCGGTCGTCGTCGCGAACCTCCTGGCCAACAGCACCTGGGGACGCGCGTGGTTCCGCGGCATCTACTTCCTGCCGATCGCGCTCTCCTGGGTGGTCATCGGCATCACCTTCGCCTACCTGCTGTCCGGGCGCGGCCCGATCAACGGGCTGCTCGACGTGGTCGGGCTCGGGCTGCTCAGTCAGGACTGGCTGGGCGGTGAGACGTCGGCGCTGCTCAGCATCATCCTCGTCTTCAACTGGTCCTACTTCGGCATCAACGTCGTCCTCCTGTTCACCGGGATGACGACGGCCGACCAGTCGGTCACCGAGGCGGCGCGGCTGGATGGGGCCCACGGCGTGAAGATGTTCACCAACATCGTCATCCCGCAGGTTCGCCGGTACATCGAGTTGTCCCTCATCGTGACGATGGCGGCGGCGATCACACAGATCTTCGCCCTCATCTACACGATGACCTCCGGTGGCCCGGGGGTGTCGACGACGACGCTCGAGTACGCCCTGTACACGCGATCGTTCAGCCTCGGCCACTTCTCCCAGGGCGCCGCCTTCGGCATCCTGTTGTTCCTCGTGTCCCTCGTGTTCGCAGTAGTGCGCTTGCGCGCCGGAGTGAAAGCCGATGATGACTGATCACCAGAGCACCATCACCGCCACCGGGCCGACGCCCGTGGCGGGACCCTCGCCGGCAGCACGGAAGGTCGGCACCCGACGGGTCGGCGACCGGCTCAAGGCGCTGCTGTCCACGGGACTCGTGCGGATCGTGCTCGTGGCGCTCGCAGCCATGACGATCGCTCCGCTCGGCTTCATGGTCTTCAAGTCCCTGACGAAGCAGGACGGCACGAACGCCCTGACCTTTGACGCGTGGGCCGCGGTGCTGAACGGCAAGTTGCCGCAGGCAGGGCTCATCTCGCTGCAGGTGAGCGTCATCGCGATCGTCGTGATCCTCGGGGTCGGCACACTCGCGGCCTTCGGCTTCGCGAAGCTCAGCTTCCGCGGTTCCCAGCCCATCATGGCGCTGATCATCGTGCTCATGCTGGTGCCGGGGCAGACGTTCATCATCACCGAGTACTTCAACTTCAGCAATCTCGGTCTCATCGGGAACATCCCGGCGGTCGGAGTCCTCTACGGTGCCACCCAGATACCCTTCGCGACGTTCATCCTCACGAACTTCTTCCGGGCAATCCCGGACGAGCTCGTCGAGGCGGCGATCATCGACGGCGCCTCATACCCTCGCGCCTTCTGGAGCATCTTCCTGCCGCTCGCCCGCCCGGCGATGGTGACGGTCGGCGTGCTCGCCTTCATCGGCGTGTGGAACGACCTGCTCATCGCACTGCTGTTCCTTCCGACACCGGGAGCGCGTACCCTCAGCGTCGTGATGGCCGGGGCGCAGGATACTCGTGTGTTCGATGTCAGCCAGGTGATGGCGGGATCACTGCTCAGCGCGATCCCCTGCATCATCGTGTACCTGATCTTCCAGCGGCAGATCGCGGTCGGCCTCACCGCAGGGACGGGAAAGTAGGGGGACATGACGACCATGAAGATCACCGCGACCGACGCAGCGGCTCCGGGGGCCGCACTGCTGGATCCCGCGGGGGAGCCGAGCACGGGCAAGTACACCCTGCGCAGCATCTCGAGGGCCATCGACGCACTCGAGGTCCTCGCAGCGGCTGAATCGCCGCTCGGGGTGAGCGATGTCGCCCGCGAGCTGGGAGCGTCCAAGAGCACGGCGTTCGCCATCCTGCAGACCCTCGAGGAACGCAACCTCGTCGGATCCGCGGGCGAGGGGTTCCAACGCCGGTACACGCTCGGTCTCGGTCTCGCGAGGCTCGGGCACCGCGCGGTCAGCAGCGTGTCGATGCTCGACGCGGCCATGCCGCACCTCGAGCGACTGACCAAGACGACCCGGCTGTCCTCGCGTGTCGCGACGATGTCCCAGGGCATCGCCGTCGTGCTCGGCCAGGTCGACGGACCGAACTCCGTACGCTTCGACCTGAACATGGGCGGTCGTGAACGACTGCACTGCACGGGTATCGGGAAGGCCATCCTCGGTCAGTACTCGGACGAGGAGATCACCGATCTCGCCGAACAGACCGGCTTACCGAAGCGGACGGGGTACACGATCACGTCGGTCGACGCACTGCTCCGCGACATCGCCAAGGTGCGCGACCGCGGCTTCTCGGTCGACGACGAGGAGGATGCCGAGGGGGTGCTCTGCATCGGAGCGCCGCTCATCGACCACACGGGTGCGTGTGCCGGGGGCATCAGCGTCACCGGTCTCAAGATGAGCCTGCCGCTCGAACGGGTGCTGCGCGTCGGTGAGCTCGTCATGACCTCCGCCGAGGCGATCTCCCACCGGATGGGAGCACCGAGATGACCGCCTCACTCTTCGGTCTGCTCGGCAGACGGGTGCTCCTCACGGGTGCCGCCGGTGGCATCGGTCGGGCGCTCGCACTCGGCCTCGCGCGGGCCGGCGCCGACCTGGCACTCGCCGAACGCCCCGGAGTCACCCCATCCGCCGAGCTCAAGACCGCCCTCGCCGAGACGGGGAGGGCGGTGCGCTGGTACTTCCACGACCTGGCCGACGCCGCGTCGCTCGGAGACTTCGTCGATGAGATCCGAGCGGACGGTCCGATCGACGTCCTCGTCAACAACGCGGGCTCTGCGACGATGGACCACTTCAACCGCATCGACTACGCCACCTGGCGGGCGACGATGGCGGTCGATCTCGACGCCCCGTTCCTCCTCAGCCAGCGTGTCGCCGAGCACATGGTCCACGATGGCATCCACGGGCGGATCATCATGATCTCCTCGAAGAACGGGCTCCAGGCAGAGCCAGGGCTCGTCTCCTACAACGCGGCGAAGGGCGGCCTCGAGCTGCTCGCACGCAGCCTGTCGGTGGAGCTCGGCGTGCACGGCATCACCGTCAACACGGTCTGCCCGGGAATGGTCGACACCGGTCTGGCCGGTGATTTCCCGCTCGACTGGGACGCGTTCGTCCCTTACTACCAGCAGCACATCCCGCTCCAGAACCGCTTCGCGCTCCCCGAGGAACTCGTCGGACCCGTCGTGTTCCTCGCGTCGGATGCCGCGTCCTACGTCACCGGCCAGTCCCTGGTCGTCGACGGAGGCGTGCTCGCCAATCAGGTCCCACGGATGCAGTTCATGCGTCCGTTCGAGGATCGCCTCGGTACCACGGTGGCCCCGTCCGACAGCAACCCATCCGACACAGACACACCCGTGCCAGCAGTGCGCACGACAACCGACGAGGAGTCATCCCGATGAAGGCACAGCGTTACCTGGAATCCCTCGGCCTGCCGGGCGGAGACGACTACTCCCTGCCGACGAGCGGCACGAGGTTCGCAGACGGCTCGGCCTTCCACGTCGAGATCCCCTCGGTGGAGGGCCCGGTCGCGATGGAGGCGGTCATCGACGAGGCCGCTCGGCTGGGCGTACCGGTGCACCGTGTCAGCCAGGGCAGCGGGATCTGGATGCTGACCGACGACGAGATCAGCCGGATGGTCGAGCTCGGACGGATCCACGACATCGAGGTGTGCCTGTTCGTCGGACCGCGGGCCGGATGGGACACCGGGGCACAGGCCGGTAGCCCGGGCGGCGCGGTCGTCTCCGGATCACTTCGTGGCGCCGACCAGCTGGCGTACGGCGTCGAGGAGGTCGTCCGCGGATGCGCGCTCGGCCTGCGCTCGGTGCTCGTCTCCGACCTCGGCCAGCTCGCCGTCCTCGGCAAGCTCAAGGCGAACGGCGACCTCCCCGCCGACCTCGTGCTCAAGGTGTCGGCGTCGTTGCCGGTCTCGAACCCCGCGGGCGCCCGGCTCCTCGAAGAGCTCGGCGCGTCGAGCCTCAACGTCGCCGTCGACCTCAGCCTGCCGACGCTCGCCGCCATCCGTGCGGCGGTCACGATCCCACTCGACCTGTACATCGAGTCCTCCGACGACTTCGGCGGCGTGATGCGGTACTACGAGATCCCCGAGATCGTGCGGATCGCAGCTCCCGTGCATTTGAAGTTCGCCGTGAGGAACTCGCCCGGCCTCTACCCGAGCGGCGGCCATCTCGCCGGCGTGCTCGACGCCACAGCCCGGGAGCGCGTGCGCCGTGCAGCCCTCGGTCTCGCCATGCTGGACCGGGCAGCGGCTGCGGTCGACGGCTCTGCGCTGGCACTCCCGGTGACCTCGTGACCGATGCCGCAGCCGACGCGCCCGTCAGCGCGGGGATCGTGGCCGGTCGCGCGGCCATCGCGGAGCCGGCAACGACCTTCCACAGCCGTGACGTCGCGACCGGGGAGGACCGCGCCGCAGCCTTCGCCGACGCGAGCACGAGTGAAGCCGAGTCCGCTGCCGCTGCCGCTGAATCGGCGTTCCTCCTGGCACAGCTCGGCGAGCGCCGCCTCGACCCGGGCGCGCTCATCCGGTCGGTCATCGCCGCGCTCGAGGAGCACCGGGACCACCTGGTCGAGGTCGCCGGAGCGGAGACGGGTCTCAGCCCTGAACGCCTGCACTCCGAGCTCAGCAGGACGACCGGGCAGTTCGCGCTCCTCGCTGCGGCAGCGGCCGGTGCGTCCGGCGTCGCCGTGGAGGAGGACCAGGGCGACCCCACAGCTCCGTCGCTCGCCCTCGGCCGGGTGCCGCTCGGGCCGGTGGCCGTGTTCGGCGCCAGCAACTTCCCGTTCGCCTTCGGGGTGCTCGGCGGGGACACGGCCGCGGCGCTCGCCGCAGGCTGTCCGGTGGTGGTGAAGGGTCATCCGGCTCACCCGGAGACCAGTCAGGTGCTCGCCGAGATCGTCACCGAGGTATTGGCCGATCTGCAGTGGCCGCTCGGTTGGTTCTCCCTGCTGCACGGCCGTGGAAGCGCGATCGGGCGTGCGCTCGTCGTCGCGGAGGGCATCGCGGCGGTCGCATTCACGGGTTCGACCCGTGGTGGGCTCGCGCTGGTCGAGGCGGCCGCGTCCCGCCCCGTCCCGATCCCCGTGTTCGCGGAGCTTGGCGGCATCAACGCGCTCTACCTGCTTCCGGAGGCGGCTCAGGACGCTGCCGCCTGCGACGGCGACGGTCTGAGCTCGACGTTCGTCTCCGGACTGTCGCAGTCGGTCACGGGCGGCAGTGGCCAGTTCTGCACCAAACCGGGTCTGCTCGTGCTCGTGGACGATCCGGCTGGGCGGGCGGTCATCGCCGGCCTGTCCGCCGCGCTCGACGCCGTGAGGACTCCACCATTGCTGACACCGGGGATCCTGCACGCGCTGGTCTCCGGGGCGGAGCGCTTGCGAGTGCAGAACCCGGTCGATGTCCTGCTCGCCGGTCCGGACGAGCGCGCTGTGCCGGAGGCTCCGGTACCGGCGTTCCTCGCGACGGTGACGAGTGACGCGCTCCGGGCAGATCCGTCGATCGCCGACGAGCTCTTCGGTCCGGCTCTCGTCGTCGTGCGGTGTTCGAGTGTCGAGGACCTCCTCGATCTCACGGCGACCGTTCCCGGCGGTCTCACCGCGACCATCCACGCGTCCGACACCGAACCGGAGACCGCGCTCGCGCTGCTGCGCCGGTTACGGCTTCGTGCCGGCCGGGTGCTCTTCGGCGGCTTCCCGACCGGTGTGCGCGTCGGGAGGGCGACGACGCACGGCGGACCGTACCCTGCCACGAGCGCGCCAGGGACGACGTCGGTCGGGCTCCACGCGATGGATCGCTTCCTCCGGCCGGTCACGTTCCAGGATCTGCCGGGCGGCTTTCGCGAACCCGCGCTGTCGTGGAGATGATCCCGGCGGTCCCGGTCGAGTTCGCGTCCGGCACCGTGTCCGAGCTCGGAGAATCTCCGCGCTGGGACGCCGCCCGCGGAGTCCTCTGGTGGGTCGACATCACCGGTTCAGTGCTGCATGGGTTGTCTCCTGACGGGTCGACCACGAGCCGAACGCTCGAGCGGCATGCGGGCGCGGTCAATCTCGCGGACGACGGGCGGCTGCTGCTCGCGACGACGTCAGGTCTCGAACTCCTCGACCCGGCGACCGGCGCGTCGACGTTCGTCACGCCGATCGAGGCCGGATCGCCCGAGCGGCGCATGAACGATGCAGGTGTCGACCCGGCAGGACGGGTGTGGGCCGGGACGATGCGCTGGGACGCGGGAGAGCCGCCGCACGACGGCGTGCTCTACCGGATCGACGGTGATGGGCCGCCCGTCCCGGTGCTGACGGGTCTCGGATGTCCGAACGGACTCGCCTGGCCGACGCCGTCGATGCTCGCGTACATCGACTCGCTGACCGGGCGCATCGCGCTCTGGTCGGTCGATCCCACGACCGGAGAGCTGCTGCAGGAGACGGGCTCCATCGACGTCTCCGCGTTCGACGGCATCCCCGATGGCTTGACGCTCGATGCCGATGGCACGTTGTGGGCGGCGTTCTGGAACGGGGGCGCGGTCCGACGTTTCGCGCTCGACGGGACGCTGATCACGACCATCGAGCTGCCGACGCCGCTCGTGACCAGTGTCGCCTTCGGCGGAGAGTCGCTCGCAACGCTGTACATCACCACGGCCACGAGCGATGCCGCGGACGCAGACCCGGCCGCCGGCCGTCTGTACCGCTGTGAGCCGGGGGTACGCGGCACGCTGCCGCACCGCTGGCCCGTCGTCGCGCACTGAGGTACCGGGCCCGTCCCGACCCGCTTCGGCCACTGAGTCGCTACGGTCCCCGGTCCCCGGTCCCCGTGCCCTGTGCCCCCTCACGTGCTTCCCGGGCATAACTCCTGCTCGTCGGGTGGGTGGCCGGCTGTTCGGGGAGATTGGACGGGTTTCGGGGTGTTCTGCAGGAGTTCTGCAGGCCGGAGCCGGAGACGGTGGGGGGGAGAAGCGAGGCGGGCAGGTCAGCCTGCTGCGTGCCTGAGGTGCGGAGAGCGCTCAGGCGTCGGCGGACGGTGCCGGCCATTCGGCGGCGGACGGCCGCGCCGACAGCTGACGGCCGACGGCGGAGAACCCGAGTTTGCGGGCGACCGCACGTGAACCGGGGTTCGTGTCCGCGGCACGCCACTGGGGGAGCAGCCCCGCGGCTAGTGCGTGCTCGACCGCGGTGGAGGCGAGCCGAGTCGCGAGTCCTGTGCCCCGAGCCTCCGGAGCGGTCAACGCCGTCACGTGCGCGACGTGCAGCGGCCAGGAACGGTAGCCTGCGACGGCGAGCACGCGCCCACCCTGCCGGACGGAGAACAGCGGCGAGGTGATCCCGAAAATCCCGCTCTCGGACGCCTCGTCCTCGCTCACCTTGGACAGCAGCGATTCGATCGCCGGGTCGCTCGCCTTGCTCGCGACGACGTCGATCTCCTCGGCGGGCGTGAACCGGCCCGGCAACAGGTAGTCGAGGGTGGCCGGACCGAGGACCTCGGCGACCTGGATACGCGAGCGCAGGAAGTCGAGCGTCCCGACGGTCCGTGGAGGCTCCGCATCGATCGCGAGACGCCGGGCGGTGTCCTCGTCCGGCACGATCGCGAGGGCGCTGCCGTCGATCTCGACGACGCCGATCCAACCGGGCGGGCACGCCATCGAACCGGCGTTGACGACGACGGCCACGCGTCCCGCCGCGAACCGCGCCGTCGGCGAGGCGAGGCCCTGCCAGAGACGGCGTACCGTCGCGAGCACTCGCGCGTCTGCTTGCTGCATACGCTCACCCTATCGAGGGAGATCGCAGGAGATCCGCCTCACAGCAGGAGCATTCGCGGCTTGGGTTCTAGGGATCAGTGCAACATCCTGATGTTTTGGAGTGTTGATGACGGTTCTGATGGCCCGTGTGGTGCAGCGAGTGTTCTGGTCGAGGATTCGTGACGGAGCGACGTCTGTGGATGCGGCGAAGGCTGCTGGGATTTCGTCTCAGCAGGGTGACGTGTGGTTCCGGAATGCTGGCGGGATGGTGCCATTGTCGTTGTTTCCGCCGTCAGGTCGTTTCTTGAGTATCAGCGAGCGTGAGCAGATCCATGCCGGGATCAGTCAAGGGCGATCGATCCGCGCGATCGCGGCGTCGATCGGGCGCAGCCCGTCGACCGTGTTGCGAGAGCTCCGTCGCAATCTTGATCGTCAGCAGTACCGGTCCCGGTCCAAGCTCGGACGCCCGGTGACCGTCCCGTGGCGGTATTCGCCATCGCTTGCCCAGCGTCGAGCTGATCAGCGGTTGGCTCGTCCGAAGCCCTCGAAACTCGCTCTGAACGATCGGCTGCGTGATGCGGTCCAGGCGGGACTGTTGCGCAAGCTCAGCCCGGAACAGATCATGCGACGATTGCCGTTGGACTTCCCTGACGAGGCGGAGATGCGCGTGTCCCACGAGACGATCTACCAATCGTTGTATGTCCAGGGCCGCGGAGCGCTCAGACGCGAGCTCACGGACTGCTTGCGAACCGGTCGGGCGCTGCGCAAACCAGCCCGACGCGCGACGAGCCGTGGCAAACGCATCCCGGACATGGTCATGATCAGCGAGCGCCCCGCGGAGGTCGAGGACCGGGCAGTCCCGGGTCATTGGGAGGGTGATCTGATCGTCGGTAAGGACAACGGTTCTGTCAAGCCCCGGGTTTGGTAGAGGCTCGGTTAGACCCGTTCCATCACGGTGATGGTGGGTAGTTGCGTGTAGAAGTTGTTCTCGGCTTCGACGGGTGGGATGTGTCCGATCTCGCCGTGGAGTCGGCGGTGGTTGTACCAGTCGATGTATTCCGCGACCGCGATCTCGAGCTCGTCGATCCCCTTCCACGGGCCGAGGTTGCGGATCAGTTCGGCCTTGAATAGAGAGTTCAGCGCCTCGGCCATCGCGTTGTCGTAGCTGTCGCCCTTGGACCCAACCGAGGCGACTGCTTCTGCCTCAGCGAGGCGGTCGGTGTAGCGCACGGCACGATATTGGACTCCGCGATCCGAGTGGTGGACAAGTTGTGACAGGTCCCGGCCGGCACGCTGCCGCGTCCAGATGCCCATCTCGAGAGCATCGAGGGCAAGCTCGGTGTGCATGGTTGTGGAGAGCTGCCAGCCCACGATCCGGCGGGAGAACACGTCCAATACGAACGCGGCATACACCCAGCCGGAGAACGTCCGAATGTAGGTGATGTCCGCAACCCAGAGGCAGTCCGGTGCCGGTGCGGTGAACCGTCGGTCAACGAGGTCCCCCGGACGATCCGTGAATGGCCCAGGGATCGTCGTGCGTGGCCCCTTGGCCCGCGAGATCCCGCGGAGACCCTCCCGACGCATGAGCCGCTCGATCGTGCACCTGGCCACCCGGTGGCCGTCGCGACGCAGCTGCGCATGGACCTTCCGGACGCCATAGACGCCATAGTTCGCTTGGTGCACGGCACGGACCTTCACCACGGTGTCCTCGTCACTGACGGACCGCTGCGAGGGCGGCCGAGACCGCGCGGCATAGTACGTCTGCGGGGCAATCGGCAGTTCCCTGCAGATCGGCTCGACCCCGAACTCTTCCTTGTGTTCATCGATGTAGGCGATCATCTGCTGTGTGGGCGGTCGAGCTCCGCCGCGAAGAAAGCCGACGCGCTCCGCAAAATCGCGTTCGCCCGCCGCAACTCCCTCACCTCACGCTCCACCTCGACCAGGCGAACCGCAGTATCAGTGGACGTCCCCGAACGCAGACCCCCATCGACCTCGGCGCGCTGGACCCAGCCACGCAACGTGTCCGACGGGACACCAAGCTGCCGGCCGATCCTGGTACACACACCACGGCGGCCCCCATCCGCATCACGCGCCTCGAACACAAGGCGCACTGCACGCTCTCTCAATTCCGCCGGGTACTTCCTCAAAGCTGGCATACTCCTCATCCTTTCAGGACGATCAGAGTCTCCATCAAACCAAGGGCAAGACATTCCGCGATCGGGACCCTTGTCGAGCGGAGCACACGGTTCGTGATGCTGCTGCATCTGCCAGATCGACACGGCGCGATCGAGGTTCAGGGAGCGATGATCGAGCAGATGCGCAAACTCCCGCATTTCCTCCGCAAAACCCTCACCTGGGACCAAGGATCCGAGCTCGCCGGCCACCGGAACATCACCGCAGCGCTAGAGATGGGCGTCTATTTCTGCGACCCACACTCGCCTTGGCAGCGAGGGAGCAACGAGAACACGAACGGGCTCCTGCGGCAGTACTTCCCGAAAGGCACCGACCTCTCCGGCTACCACCGCGACTACCTCGACTTCGTCGCCAACGAACTCAACGAACGGCCGCGGAAAACCCTGCACTGGGCAACTCCAAAAGAAGCCCTCGACCAACTACTCTCGAACCCACCAGCCAATGGTGTTGCACTGACCGCCTGAATCCGCCCGGCAGAACCTCCTGCTGCGGAGCGGGTCTCCTGCCGCCAGGCCGGGCCGCACGTCACATGGCGGGACCGGAATGCGGGCTTGGCTAGAATGGGCCGGGGCGGTAAGGCCCGAACCGACTTCCCCAGGAGATCCGATGGCATTGATCGTGCAGAAGTTCGGCGGGTCATCCGTCAGCGACGCGGAGAGCATCAAGCGCGTCGCAAAACGTATCGTCGAGACCCGGAAGGCGGGCAACGAGGTCGTCGTCGCCGTCTCTGCGATGGGCGACACGACCGACGAACTGCTCGACCTCGCCCACGAGGTGACGCCCATTCCGGCCCCGCGCGAGCTCGACATGCTGCTCTCCAGCGGCGAGCGCATCTCGATGGCGCTGCTCGCCATGGCCATCAGCAGCATGGGCTACGTGGCCCGCTCCTTCACCGGCAGCCAGGCCGGCATGATCACGGACGCCCAGCACGGCGCAGCCCGCATCGTCGATGTCACGCCGGTACGACTGCGCGAGGCACTCGACGACGGCGCGATCGTCATCGTCGCCGGTTTCCAGGGCTTCAACCGCGACACCCGCGACATCACCACGCTCGGCCGCGGCGGCTCCGACACCACGGCCGTCGCCCTCGCCGCAGCCCTCGACGCCGACGTCTGCGAGATCTACACCGACGTCGACGGCATCTTCACCTCCGACCCACGCGTCGTACCGAAGGCGAAGAAGATCGACCGCATCTCCAGCGAGGAGATGCTGGAGCTCGCGGCCTCAGGCGCGAAGGTGCTCTACATCCGCGCCGTCGAGTACGCACGCCGCCACGGTGTGACCCTGCACGTGCGCTCGTCCTTCAACAACAACGAGGGCACTCTGGTCCTCAACAACCCAGGAGAGGGTGAGGCACCCATGGAGCAGCCCATCGTCGCCGGAGTCGCCACCGACCTCAGCGAAGCCAAGATCACCGTCGTCGGCGTCCCCGACCTGCCAGGCAAGGCGGCCGGGATCTTCACGATCGTCGCGAAGTCCGGCGGCAACGTCGACATGATCGTGCAGAACGTGTCCACGGCGGTCTCAGGCGTGACCGACATCTCGTTCACGCTGCCGAAGCCAGAGGCCCAGCAGGTGCTCCGCGCGCTCGCAGCCGAGCAGGAGCGTGTCGGTTTCTCCGCGATCCAGCACGACGACCAGATCGGCAAGCTCGCGCTCGTCGGCGCCGGCATGCGCACCAACACCGGGGTCTCGGCCAAGCTGTTTGAGGCGCTGAGCGCGGCCGGGATCAACATCGAGATGATCTCGACGAGCGAGATCCGGATCTCCGTCGTCACCCGCGCCGACACGCTGAACAAGGCCGCCAACGTGGTGCACTCCGCGTTCGGCCTCGACGGCGACGACGAGGCTGTCGTCCACGGCGGCACTGGCCGCTGACCGCCCGGGTCACCGTGCGTGCGGTGCCCGTCGACACGCTCAGAAAGCGGACGGTCATCGAGCGCATCGAGGTGTCCGTCGGCGACACCGCCCCAACCCCAGCAATCCTGATGCAAGATGGTTCGTAGCATCCCCGAATCCAGAGGAATCCCCATGAGCAACGGTGTACGTGTCGGTGTCGTCGGAGCAACCGGCCAGGTCGGCAAGGTCATGCGTCGACTGCTGGAGGAGCGCGAGTTCCCGATCAGCGAGATCCGCTTCTTCGCGACGGCACGGTCCGCCGGGACGACCCTGCCGTTCCGCGGCCAGGACATCGTCGTCGAGGACGTCGAGACGGCCGACCCGAGCGGCATCGACATCGCCCTGTTCTCGGCCGGTGCGACGCCCTCGCGTGCGCAGGCTCCCCGTTTCGCAGCGGCGGGCGCACTCGTCATCGACAACTCCAGCGCCTGGCGCATGGACCCGGAGGTCCCGCTCGTGGTCAGCGAGGTGAACCCCCACGCCATCAAGGACGCTGTGAAGGGCATCGTCGCGAACCCGAACTGCACCACGATGGCAGCGATGCCGGTGCTCAAGGTGCTGGACGCCGAGGCCGGCCTGTCGCGCCTCATCGTGAACACCTACCAGGCGGTCTCCGGTTCCGGTCTCGCCGGTGCTGCAGAGCTCGCCGGTCAGATCGAGGCTGCCGTCGCCCAGGGCGACCTCACGCGTCTCGTCCACGACGGTTCGGCCATCGACTTCCCGGCACCCGAGAAGTACGTCGCGCCCATCGCGTTCGACGTCATCCCGCTCGCTGGCTCGATCGTGGAGGACGGCCTCGGCGAGACCGACGAGGAGAAGAAGCTCCGCAACGAGAGCCGGAAGATCCTCGAGCTCCCCGAGCTGCTCGTCTCCGGCACCTGCGTGCGCGTCCCGGTCTTCACCGGCCACTCGCTCGCGATCAACGCCGAGTTCTCGCGCGACCTGTCGCCGGAGCGCGCCATCGAACTCCTGCGGGACGCCCCCGGCGTGCAGCTGTCCGACGTACCGACGCCGCTCGAGGCGGCCGGTGCAGACCCGTCGTTCGTCGGCCGTATCCGTCCCGACCAGAGCGCACCGGCCGGCAAGGGTCTCGCGCTGTTCATCTCGAACGACAACCTCCGCAAGGGTGCAGCCCTGAACGCGGTGCAGATCGCCGAACTCGTCGCCGCCGAGCTGCTCGCGCAGCCCGCCACGGTCTGACGCGGCCGACCGGGTAACGACAGAGAGCGACATGGTACGCCCGCGTCTGCGCAAGCGGTGGTTCGCCGCGTTCATCGCGGCAGCCGTCGCGGTCACGGCCGTCGTCGCGGTGAGTGGTCTGCGTGCGGACGTGCAGCAGACGACGGTGGCCCGGGCCGATGCCGGGACCGAGGTTGCCGTCGGCCCGCTGGTCGCGTTCTACGGCGACTCGTACACGAAGGGTTCGGCCGCTTCAGCTCCGACCGCCCGATGGTCGTCCCTCGTCGCGAAGGCGGAGGGCTGGACGGAGTACAACGCCGGCTATCCGGGCCTCGGCTTCGTCCGCAAGCGAGACCAGGTCGGTGACGTCGCGGCAGACGTGATCGCCCAGCATCCCGAGGTGCTCATCGTGGCGCTCGGCATCAACGACAACTTCGAGTGGACGGGCAACGAGCAGGCGATCCACGACGCGATCCTGCCCGAGTTCCAGCGCCTGCGCGACGAGCTGCCCGGAACGCGCATCATCGTGGTCGAGCCCTGGTGGTTCACGGCTGAGCGCCCCGCCTCGGTCGACCAGATCATCGCCTGGGTGCACGACGCAGCCGACACGATCGACGCCGACTACATCTCGGGGGCCTCGCACTGGCTGGAAGAGGACCCGGCGGCGTGGATCTCGGCGGACGGCCTGCATCCCAGCGACGCCGGTTACGCGCACCTCGCGCAGCGCATGCTGGAGGAGCTCGACGCGCTCTCACCCACGTTGCCCCGTTCCTGATCCGACAGGTCGGCTTCCGCGACGAACTGTCTCGACATCGAGCGATCGGTCACCCGCAGATCAGCGGAAGCCCGGGGATGGGGAGCTTGCCGCGAGGCGCGACTAGACTGCTCTGGTGACCGAAACCATCGACGTAGCCCTCATCGGTGGCGGCATCATGAGCGCCACGCTCGCCGCCCTCATCCACCAGGTGCAGCCTGACTGGAAGGTGGAGGTGTACGAGCGCCTGAGTGACCTCGCTCTCGAGAGCTCCAACCCGTGGAACAACGCCGGGACGGGGCACGCTGCGCTCTGCGAGCTGAACTACATGCCGCAGGATGCGAACGGTCAGGTCGACCCTGCGAAGGCCATCGGCATCAACGAGCAGTTCCAGTTGAGCCGTCAGTTCTGGTCGCACCTTGTCGAGGAGGGTCTGATCGGCGAGCCCGACACCTTCATCAACGCGACGCCGCACATGACCTTCGTCCGTGGCGACAAGGACGTCGAGTACCTCCGCAAGCGCTACGAGGCGCTCAAGGACCAGCCGTTGTTCGCGGGTATCGAGTTCTCCGAGGACCCGGCGGTCATCGCCGAGTGGGCACCGCTCCTCATCAACCGCCGCGCAGTGGGGGAGCGCATCGCCGCGACGCGGATCACCGGCGGCACCGACGTCGACTTCGGTTCGCTCACCCACAAGCTGTTCGCTGCCGCACCGTCGGCCCACGTGCGGACGAACCACGAGGTCCGTTCGCTCAAGCGCCTGAAGGACGGCACGTGGCGCATCCGCGGGCGCCAGACCCTCGGACGCTCTCCGATGGAGATCAACGCGAGGTTCGTCTTCGTGGGCGCAGGCGGCTGGGCGCTGAAGCTGTTGCAGAAGTCCGGCATCCCCGAGATCAAGGGGTACGGCGTCTTCCCGATCGGCGGTCAGTTCCTCCGCACCGACAACCCCGACGTCGTCGCGAAGCATCAGGCCAAGGTGTACAGCCAGGCATCTGTCGGTGCACCGCCGATGTCGGTCCCGCACCTCGACACCCGCGTCGTCGACGGCAAGGCCAGCCTGCTGTTCGGTCCGTACGCGACGTTCTCGCCGAAGTTCATGAAGCACGGCTCCATGCTCGACATCGTCACGCAGGTCCGGCCCGGCAACCTGGTGCCGATGCTCGCCGTCGCGAAGGACAACCCGAGCCTCATCACCTACCTCGTCGGTCAGCTCATGCAGTCGCGCAAGCAGAAGATGGACAGCCTGCGCGAGTTCCTGCCGACCGCGAAGGACAAGGACTGGTACCTCATCGAGGCCGGCCAGCGTGCCCAGGTCATGAAGAAGGACAAGGACAAGGGTGGCGTGCTGCAGTTCGGCACCGAGGTCATCACGGGTGCTGACGGCACGATCGCCGGCCTCCTCGGCGCGTCGCCGGGTGCCTCGACGGCTGTGCCGATCATGCTCGGCCTCCTCCGGAGGTGCTTCCCGACGAAGATCGACGAGTGGGAGCCGAAGCTCCGCGAGATGATCCCGACCTACGGCAAGACGCTGAACGACGCTCCGTCGAAGGCAGCCGAGGTCCTCGAGGACACGGCTGAGGCGCTGAAGATCTCGCAGTAGCCCGATTCGCTCGCCCGGTTTCCGGTAAGCGACCGCTGGTTATCCCCGAACGGGGGCGAACAGCGGGACGCATGCGCCCGAGTCACGATGCGACAGCTGCGGTGCAGGAACCCTAAGCTTGCCTCGTGGCGAAACTGTACTTCCGATACGGGGCGATGAACTCCGGTAAGAGCACTGCGCTGCTCCAAGCGGCGTTCAACTACGAGGAGCGCGGTCACCGTGTGCTCCTTGCGAAGCCCGCGCTCGACACGAAGGGTGACGCGGCGATCGTCAGTCGCCTCGGCGTGACGCGCGACGCCGACTTCCTGCTCGGACCCGACGACAGCGCTGCGATCGTGTTCGCAGAGCACCGTCGACGCGTGGCACAGGAGACGGGCGAGGACGTCAGCTGCCTGCTCGTCGATGAGGCGCAGTTCCTCGACGGCGCCCAGGTGGACGATCTGCTCCGCATCGCCCTGTTGGAAGGCATCCCGGTACTGGCCTACGGGATCCGCACCGATTTCCAGACGGCGGCCTTCCCCGGCAGCCGACGCCTCCTGGAGGTCGCGCACAGTCTCGAAGAGCTGAAGACGATCTGCCGTTGCGGGCGCAAAGCGATCTTCAACGGTCGGCTGTTCGACGGGGTCTTCGTCTTCGACGGCGACCAGGTCGCGATCGACGGCACCACGGTCACCTACGAGTCCCTCTGCGGCGTCTGCTACCTGCAGGAGTCCGGCGGGCGCCTGTCGAGCACCATCCCAGACATCCGTCCCAACAGCGAGGAAACCGCATGAAACTCTCCGTCATCGGCTGCGGCTACCTGGGGGCCGTTCACGCTGCCGCCATGGCGTCGATCGGCCACGAGGTCATCGGCATCGACGTCGACCCCGCCAAGATCGAGTCGCTGTCCGCCGGGCGCGCGCCGTTCTTCGAGCCCGGTCTGCCGGACCTGCTGCTGGCGGGCGTCGAGTCCGGCCGTCTGCGCTTCAGCGCGGACATGGCCGAGGCTGCCGGCGCGACGATGCACTTCATCGCCGTCGGCACCCCGCAGAAGGCTGGCTCGAACGCCGCCGATCTCCGCTTCGTCGATGCGGCCGTGACAGCGTTGCTGCCGTACCTGTCGAAGGGCGACGTCGTCGTCGGGAAGTCGACCGTCCCGGTCGGGACCGCGGCACGCCTTGCGGAACTCGTCGCGTCGACGGGCGCGGTGCTCGCCTGGAACCCGGAGTTCCTCCGCGAGGGCTTCGCCGTCCAGGACACCATCGCCCCGGACCGTCTGGTCTACGGCTTGCCACCGGCCCCTGAGGACGCTGCGATCGCACGCGCGGCGTTCGACGAGGTCTATGCCGCAGCGCTCGCCACCGGGACGCCCCTCGTCGCGACCGGCTATGCCACCGCCGAGCTCGTGAAGGTCGCCGCGAACGCGTTCCTCGCCACGAAGATCTCGTTCATCAACGCGATGGCGGAGATCGCCGAGGTCACCGACGCTGATGTGACCGAGCTTGCCGACGCGATCGGGTACGACGCCCGGATCGGACGCCGCTTCCTGAACGCCGGGGTGGGCTTCGGCGGTGGCTGCCTCCCGAAGGACATCCGCGCGTTCACCGCTCGGGCCGAGGAACTGGGACGAGGCGAGTCGGTCGCCTTCCTCAAGGAGGTCGACGCCATCAACCTGCGTCGCCGTCAGCGGGTCGTGGATCTCGTCGTCGAGGAACTCGGCGGGAGCGCGTACCAGAAGCGCGTCGCCGTGCTCGGGCTCGCGTTCAAGCCCGACAGCGACGATGTCCGTGACTCTCCCGCCCTCGACGTCGCGGTGGGACTCAACGGTCTCGGTGCGCACGTGCTCGCCTACGATCCGGAAGCGGTCGCCAACGCACGCCGCCTCCACCCGCAGCTGCTGTTCGCGGACTCCGTTCAGCAGGCCGTCGCCGACGCCGACATCGTCGTGGTGGTGACGGAGTGGAAGGAGTTCCGAGCCCTCGACCCGGGCGCGATCGGTGAGCTGGTCGCCGGGCGCATCGTGGTCGATGGGCGCAACTGCCTCGATGTCGACGCGTGGCGGGGTGCCGGCTGGCGTTATGTGGGGCTCGGGCGTCCGTAGCGCAGGACGAGCAGCCTGACGACGAGCACCACGGTCGCGCCGAATAGGCCGCCCGCGGCGTTCGCGTAGACGTCGGCGATCGTCGCGACGCGTTCCGGAAGCAACGTCTGTCCGAGTTCGATCGCGACCGAGAAGACCGTGGTGGCGAGCGGGGCGATCCACCAGGACCGCAGGGGGAGTTCGAGGGCGAGGAGCGCCCCGAGGGGGATGAACAGGACGACGTTGGCCGCGGATTCGACGAAGCGGTAGTCGAACCACCTGGGGGCGCCTGCGTCCTGCAGACGATCGATGACGGCCAGGAGGGCGACCCGTCCGCCCGCGTCGACGGGTGTCGGCCAGAACGCGATACCGAGCATGACCGCGAGGCAGACCGCCAGCATGACCCCGATGATGATTCGGGATGCGCGGGTCATCGGCGGGTTGGCTCCAGGGTCGTCACGGGGGTGTTCAAGCGCCGACGGCGCCTCGTCATCGTACGGCATCGGCGGTGCTCAGCCCCGATCCCGGACCCATCGCACACCCCCGAAAGGGGGCGTGCATCGGCCCTCGGCGCCCGTCATGTGGCGGCTAGGATGTGCCTACCCGAACAAGGAGCACTCTTGGCTGACCCACGCCCGGTGACGGCCGGCATCCGCACGACCGGTCGTCGGAGACCTCGACTCCGCTGGGTCGTCCTCGCGGTCGTCGTCATCCTCGTCGCCATCGGCGCGTGGCTCGGCATCCGGGCGTACCTCGCCAAGAACGCGCTCGAAGCGGCGCAGGCGGACGCGAAGGTCCTGCAGTCGGCGGTGCTCGCCGGCGACGCGACCCACACCGATGCCACGCAGCGTTCCCTCGCCGCCCACACCGCGAGCGCCGTGTCGCTGACCGGCGACCCGGTCTGGCGTGCCGCCGAGTTCGTGCCGTTTCTCGGAGTCAACCTCACCGCCGTGCGAGAGGCCGCCGCCGCGACGAACGACGTCGCCGTCGACGTCGTTCCGAAGGTCGTCGAGATCGCCGGTCAGATCAATCTCTCCTCGCTCCTGCCCGGTGACGGATCGATCGCGACAGAGCCCCTCCGTGCAGCCGCCCCGACCATCACCGACGCGTCCGTCGCCGCGACAGCGATCGCCGAGCGTGTCGACGCCATCGGGACCGGCGGCGCGCTGCCGGTCGTCGCGGATGCGGTCGAGAAGCTCAAGCGGACGGTGACCTCGACGAGCCAACTGCTCGACACCGCCGCGAGGGCGACGGCTCTCCTGCCGGACATGGCGGGTGGTGCAGGGCCACGCAATGTGATGGTGATGATCCAGAACAACGCCGAGGTCCGGACGAGCGGCGGTATCGCTGGGGCTGTGGCGCTCATCCATGCTGAGAACGGCGTCATCAGCTTCGGCGGCACGCGCAGCAGCGACGACTTCACCGGCTTCCCGGTACCGGTGCTGCCGTTGACCCCGTTTGAGCAGAACGTGTACACCGACAATCTCGGCACCTACATCCAGGACACGAACCTGACCGTCGACTTCGCGCGGACGGGAGAACTGGCCGCCGCGATGGGCACCCAGGTCTTCGGTGTCCCGATCGACACCGTCGTCGCGATCGACCCCTACGTCCTCGCGCATCTGCTGCAGGCCACAGGACCGGTCGACCTCCCCGACGGCACCCAGCTGACGGCCGACAACGCCGTCCAGACGCTGCTGAGCGACGTGTACGCCCGCTATCCCGACCGCAAGGATCAGGACCCGTTCTTCGCAGCGGTGTCGGGAGCCGTCTTCGAAGGGATGACCACGCGCGCACCGAAGCCGGCCGCCCTCGTCGACGCCCTGTCGGCATCGGGGGCGGAGAACCGACTCCACGTGTGGAGTGCGCACGAGTCCGAACAGCAGCTCATCGCCCAGACGACCCTCGCCGGGATCCCACCGGCCACCGACGACGAGGCGGTGTACACGGGCGTCTACCTCGAAGACCTCACGCGCGCGAAGATGGACTACTACCTGGACACGAAGGTGGAGCTGCGGGACGCACGGTGCACGAAGGACGGCGCCGAATACGTCGTCGTCGTCACGCTGACCTCCACAGCCCCGGTGGATGCGGCCACGTCGTTGCCCGACTACGTGACGGCCGGTGGTCGCTTCGGCACCGCTCCTGGGAACATCGCGACTCGGGTCGTCGTCCACGGACCGCTCGGCGCAGCGCTCCTCGGAGCCTCTGACGGCTCGGACCTCGCGGTCAAGGCGGTGACCGATCCGACGGGTCGTCTCTACGCGCAGACCGACGTGACCCTCGAACCGGGGCAGACCTCCGAACTCGTCTTCACCGTCCTCGCACCGAAAGCCACCGAAGTACCCCCAAAGCTGGTCACAACCCCCGGAATCATAGGGAAAACGACGATTTCTTCCTTCCCTCTGTGCGGGTCCTGACGTAGCATGACAACACCTCAGGAAGCCACGCACCCGAATTCGTGACCCTCGAGGCCCTCGGCGGACGCCCACCCGAAATCGGCGATCGCAGGGGTATTCATCGTTCCTTGGGGAAACAACATGAAACGCACCCTAGCCCTGGCATCGCTGTGCCTCCTCGCAGTGTTCGCCGTCCCGACAGCAGCCAATGCTGCGACCGATTCCGAGACCTACGGCCCTGCCGGCTGCGCGTCGATGACGCCGGTGGCCGTCACGCAGGGCGAATCCGCCGTCTTCAGCTGCGATGGCACCTTCGACCCCGGTACCCCGGTCACCGTCACGGTCGCAGGCCCCGGCTGCAGCATTCCGGTCGCCGAACCGACGACCGCGAGTGAGACCGCGCAGGCTGCCCAGCAGAGCGCTACTCGCACCTCCGCGACCTTCACCACCGACGCGGCCCGTGCCTTCTCCGTCACCATCGACACGAGCAAGACCGAGTCCGGCACCTGCACGGTGACCGCCGCACAGGGAGCGCAGAGCGAGAGCGCGTCGTTCCAGGTCTCCGAGCGCGAGTTCGCCTCGACCGGCTTCGACGGAGG
Organism: Plantibacter sp. RU18; assembly: GCF_050613355.1. NCBI lineage: Bacteria > Bacillati > Actinomycetota > Actinomycetes > Micrococcales > Microbacteriaceae > Plantibacter > Plantibacter sp. RU18. The sequence continues at coordinate 3,583,130 of NZ_CP159618.1, read as the reverse complement.
AGCCCTGCCCTGGATCGGTGGAGGACTCCTCGTCGCCGGTATCGCCGCGTTCGCGGCCGTCGGCATCCGCCGCCGTCACGCTGCCTGAGCGCGACCACGACTCGCGGTCACCGGTGACAGCCGGTGACCGCGTCCCTGCGGGACAGCGCTGAGTCCTCCTGGACAAGGACTTGGCGTTGTCCTCATCCCTCGTGCCGCCGGCGTACCCCCAAAGGTGGTCACATCCGCATGATTCCGGGGTTTTCACCCCTGGGGAGACTGGTGTTCTGCCCTAGCATGATCACGGCCATGGAGGCTGCGAGCGACCCGAGCTCGGCTCCGGGCCCTCTGTCCATTCTTCTTAGGGGTCTGCCATGAAACGAACTCTCTCCGCCGCCGCACTCGTCCTCCTCGCCGTCGTCGCACTGCCGACCGCCGCCAACGCCGCGGGCAGTGAGACCTACGGCCCGGGCAGCTGCAACTCCATCACGCCCGCGAGCGTCGCCCGTGGAGCCTCGGTCACCTACTCGTGCTCGGACTTCTGGGCCGCAGGTGAGCGTGTCTCCATCACCATCGCATCCGAGTCGGCTGACGCCTCGACACGGACGCTCTCGACCGTCGCGAACGATGCCGGCGACATCGAGGTCTCGATCGACACCGAGTCCGACCCGGCAGGCACCTACACGCTGACGGCCACCCAGGGAGCCGTCTCCGACTCGTCAGACTTCACCGTGCTGGACCCGGCCGACGCTGCTGCTGCAGCCTCGGCGTCCGACCCGGCCGCCGGTGGTAAGGCGCTCGCGGACACCGGTTTCTCCGGCGCGACGCTGCCCTGGCTCGCCGGCGGACTCGTCGTCGTCGGTGCGGCAGCACTCGGCACCGTCGTGGCCCGTCGCCGCCAGCAGGCCTGAGACCACCGCTCGGCCGGGCGGCAATGGCGCCGCCCGGCCGATCCGGTCTCGACAGACGTCAGGGATCGGCCGATTCATCGAAGTGGCGAACAGTCGCTGAAAAATCGGCTATCCTAGACAAGGCCTTCGGGCCATCGGGGTGTGGCGCAGTTTGGTAGCGCGCTTCGTTCGGGACGAAGAGGTCGTGGGTTCAAATCCCGCTACCCCGACAGAAAAGCCCGGTCAGACAAGAGATTGTCCGGCCGGGCTTCACTGTTTCTCGGGCCCTTCGACAAGCTCAGGGACCGGACGCGGCGCCTCACGCTCGACGACCGGACGCGGCGCCGTCCCGCTCACTGAGCATGTCGAAGTGTTCTCGAACCGAGCCGCGGGACCTCAGACGGCGGAGCGACGAGGCAGGAACGTCACGAGGGTGGCTTCCGGACGGCACGCGAACCGCACCGGGGCGTAGATCGACGTGCCGAGTCCGGCGGAGACGTTCAGATACGCGGAGCGCAACGCATGCCGCCACACGCTCAGCCCCTTCACCTGCTTGCGGGGGATGTCGCAGTTGGTGACCAGAGCCCCGAACCCCGGTACGCACACCTGGCCGCCGTGTGTGTGCCCGGCGAAGATGAACTGGGCACCCTGGGTCACGAACGCGTCCAGCACACGGCGGTAGGGTGCGTGCATGACGCCGACCGTGACGGTGTGGGCCAGTGAGGCGTCGTCGGTCTCGAGCGTCTCCGCGTCCAGGCGCTCGTCGATGAGTGCGGTGAGCGTGTCGAGGCGGTCGAAGTGTTTGTGCGGGTCGTCGACTCCGAACAGGTCGAGGCGGGTGCCGCGGACGGTGATCTCACCCACCGCGTTGTTGAGGTCGAGCCAGCCGAGCTCGTCCGTGAAGAAGCGTTCCAATCCTGCGGTGTCGAGTGTGGTCGGTGCCACATGCTTCGAGGAGGTCTGGATGAAGTACTTCAGCGGGTTCTTGAAGCTCGGGCCGAAGTAGTCGTTCGAGCCGTGCACGAATGCACCAGGAATGCCTGCGAAGACGGAGAGGCCGGCGCGGATGCCGTCGATGCCGGCCTCGTGACCGAGGTTGTCGCCGGTGTTGATGACGACGTCCGGCTGCAGAGCGGCGAGCGAGCGCAACCATGCCTGCTTACGACGCTGCCATGGCGCCATGTGGAGGTCGGAGATGTGCAGGACGGTGATGGGCTGCGCGTCCGGTGGGAGGACGGGAGCCGTCACCCTGCGGAGTGTGAAGGCGTTCCGTTCGATGAGCGAGGCGTACGCGAACGTGAGTGCCCCGAGCCCTGCGATCGCCGCTGCTGCAGTACCGAGCGTGCCGCCAGTGCTCATCCGTGCCGTCATCGAGTGCCCTCCTCCGTGGCCGAGCGGGTTCCGGCCATCTCCCGAGCGTACCCGGTGGGTCCTCCGAAGACCCTCGGAAGGCCCCGTAGGGAGCAACGACGCGGGGCCCGGTCGAGAACGACCGGGCCCCGCATGATGGCGTCAGGACGTCAACAGCTGGTCTTCGAGACCGTCACCGTGATCTTGCCGTCCTTCTTCGCCTGCGTGCCCGCCGGGGGATCGACGCCGGTCACCTTCGGAGCTGTCGCCGCAGGATCGACGACGCACTTCTGGCCGACGTTCGGGAATCCTGCACCCTGGATGGCCGCCTTCGCATCCTCGTAGGAGGCTGCCCCACTCACGTCGGGGACGACGCCCAGCAGGCCGTTGCTCGTGTAGACGGTGACGACCGAGCCCTTCGGGACGGTACCGGACGGGTTCGTGCTGGCGGCCTGCCCGGCGGGCAGCGCGGAGTCGCCCGCTCCACCGTTCTCGAAGCCGAAGCCGGCGTCCTCGATCAGCTTCTGGGCCTCCTCGATCGACTTTCCGGCGACGTCGGGCACCTGGACGGACTGGCCGTTGATGAGTGAGGGATCGGGGTCGCCGAAGGCCGAACCGCCGAACTTGGCGTTCGCGGTCGCCATGATGCGTGGCCAGATCTTGTGGCGGATCGTGGCCACCTGTCCGGCGTCGAAGTAGGTCTGACGGAGGTTGACGTGGCCGGTCGCGTTGAAGACGCCGACAATGGTCGCCGCCTGCGTGCTCGAACCGCTCATCCAGGTGGCTTCGTTGTTATCGGTGGTGCCCGTCTTCCCGATGAGTGGGATGCCGTCGCCGACGCGGGAGGAGCTCGTCGTTCCGCCGTTGAAGGTCGCCTGCAGCGCGACGTTCGCCGTTGAGGCGACGTTCGCCTCGAGGCCCTGTCGGCAGTTCGCGGACGGAACCGGGATCTCGGAGCCGTCAGGCTTCACGACCCGGTCGATCGCGATCGGGTCGCAGGTGATGCCGCCGGAGGCGAACGTCGCGAAGGCGGTCGCCATGCTGAGCGGGGCGACCTCGTTGGTGCCGAGGACCGTCGCGGGGGACTGCAGGAGCGGACCGCCGTCTGCACGGTGCACGCCCATGGACTCAGCGGTCTTGCGGATGCCGCAGAGGTCGAGCTGCTTCGACATGGCGATGAAGCCCGTGTTGATCGATGCTTTCGTGGACTGCAGCGCCGTGTAGAACCCGCCGTTGCCGCCTTCATCGTTGCCCGGGTTCCAGTCGGAACCGGCGTAGACGGTACCTCCGTCGGCACAGGAGTCCTTGAAGGTGCCCCATGGCGAACGCTTCCGTCCGTCGACGCCCTCGTTCAGACCGTGCCCCTCCTTCAGCCATTCGGCCAGGGTGAAGGTCTTATACGTCGATCCAGGCTGGAAGCCGCTCGAACCGCCGTACTCGTAGTCGGTGTTGTAGTTCAGGCCACTCCAGTTCGCGCCGGTCGCGGCGACCTCCGGGTCCGTCGTGTAGTCCTTGTTCTGCGCCATCGCGAGGATGCGCCCGGTGTTCGGCGCGACGGTCACGGCGACGGCCCCGATGTCGAGCTGGTCGCTCGAGTGCGGGATGTAGTCGTCGAGCGCGGTCTGTGCTGCGTACTGCACATCGAGGTCGAGCGTGGTGAACACGCTGTATCCACCTCGGTTGAAGGCCGCCCAGCGCTCGTCCTCGGTCTCCCCGAAGATCGGGTTGTTCTGGAAGACACGCGTCACGTAGTCGCAGAAGAAGCCGGACCCCGGGCTGACGTTGACGGCCGTCTGGCAGCCGGTGCTCGAGGGGGTGATCGTCGGGGTGATCGCGGTGGCGATCGCAACGTCGTACTGCTCCTGCGTGATCTTGCCCTCCTTGATCATCTGATCGAGGACGTAGTTCCGGCGATCGAGGGTCAGGGCGTAGCCGTTCGCGGCGCCGTTCGTCTCGCTCTCAGGGCGGTCGAGGCGCAGCGTCTCCGGGTTGTTGACGATTGCCATGAGGGCGGCCGACTGCTCCAGGTTGAGGTTCGCGGCCGAGGTGGCGAAGTAGTAGTTCGCGGCGGCCTCGATGCCGTACGTACGGCCGCCGAATCCGGCGATGTTCAGATAGCCGCGGAGGATGTCCTGCTTGCCGTAGCGCTTCTCGAGGCCGATGGCCATGCGCATCTCCTTGAGCTTGCGCTCCGGAGTGGTCTTCGTGGCCTCTTCATACGCGGCCTGCATCTTGGCCTCGTCGGTGATGGCCTCGGCCTTCTGCACGAGCACGTTCTTCACGTACTGCTGCGTGATCGACGAGCCACCCTGCAGATCGCGACCGGTCGCGCTGATCGCCACGGCTCGGATGGTACCCGTGAGGTCGACGCCGCCGTGCTCATAGAAGCGCGGGTCCTCAGCCGAGACCGCCGCATCCTTCACGAACTGGTTGATCTGATCCCACGAGACCTCGATGCGGTTCTGCGTGTAGAAGGACGCGAGCAGCTGCGGGGTTCCGGCACTGTCGGTCGCGTAGATGTTGGACTTCTGAGCCAGCTCATCGAGGGCCAGGTAGTCGGGCAGATCGTCGAACACGTTGATCGTGCTGTTGGTCGCGATGCCGGTGACGGCGAGCGCTGGCGTGACGGTGGCAGTGACGAGCACACCGGCAGCGACGCTCAAACCGAGGAAGCCGAGAAAGCCACCGAGCACACCTGTGGCCGTGCGATGTTGTTGAGGCATGGATCGATGCTAAGCGACATTCCTGAAAAAGGCCCGCTCAGCAGCGCGTTGACATCCGATCGTTGTCGATCCGCGGGTCGGCAGGAGCCGGATATCCCGCGGATCGACGCCGATCCGGGCGACGGACCCGGCTAACCCGTCCCGCCGTTCCCGTTCCCGGAATTCCCGCCGGAGCCGTTGCCGTTGCCCGTCCCGTTGCCGTTGTCGCCGGTTCCGGGATCGTTGCCCGTGCCGTCGCCGGTGTCGCCACCGTCGCCGGGGGTCTGCGTCGGAGCCTCACTCGGCACCTGCGTGGGCTCGGGCGTCGGTGTGGGGGTCGACGACGAGTCCTCGTCGCTTCCGCCGCTCCCGTCGCCCTGGAGCGTCGCCCGGTCCGCCTCGGGGAAGTCTCCGCCCGGGTACTTCGCGAGCGCTGCCGTCATGATCTGCGGCCAGATGTAGTGGCGCATCGACGCGACCTGGGTTCCGTCGATGTAGGTGTTCCGCAGGTTCACGTGGCCGGAGACGTTGAAGGTGCCGACGACCGTCGCGACGGTGGTGCTCGCGCCGCTCATCCAGGTGGCCTCGGCATCGTCCGTGGTGCCGGTCTTGCCGATCAGTTCACCGACGCCGTCGGTCCGAGCACCTGACGCGGAGGCCGTGCCGCCCGACACGACGCCCTGGAGCACGTCGTCGACCGCCGCGGCGACCTTGGGGTCGACGGACTGCCGGCAGTTCGCGGACGGGACGTCTGCGGCCGAGCCGTCCGGCTTCGTGATGGAGTCGATCGCGATCGGATCGCACGTCAGGCCGCCCGAGGCGAGGGTCGCGAACGCCGTCGCCATGCTGAGCGGCGCGACCTCGTTCGTCCCGAGCACGGTCGCGGGGGAGTTGGCGAGCGGATCGCCGTCTGCACGGTGGACACCCATCGACTCGGCGGTCTTGCTGATGTCGCAGAGGTCGAGCTGCTGTGCCATCGCCACGAACGCGGTGTTGATCGACTGTTGCGTCGCGCGTCGCACGGTGTAAGAGCCGGACTCGCCCTCGTCGTTCTGCGGGTTCCAGCCCGCGTCCGCCGTCTCGGTGCCGCCGTCCACGCAGCTGTTGGTGAACGTCCCCCAGTTCGATCTGCGGTTCGCGTTGATCGACTCGTTGACGCCCTTGCCGGACTTCAGCCAGTCGGTGAGGGTGAAGATCTTGTAGGTCGAGCCCGGCTGGAACCCTCCTGATCCTCCGTACGCCTGATCGGTGTTGTAGTTGATGGCGCTGTAGTTCCCGCCGGTCGCGATGACGTCAGGATCCTGCGAATAGTCCTTGTTCTGTGCCATCGCGAGGATGCGGCCCGAACCCGGCTGCACGCTCACCGACACCGCTCCCAGATCGAGTTCGGTGGTCGTTTTCGGGACGTACTCGTCGATCGTGGCCTGCGACGCTCCCTGGAGGTCGAGGTCGAGGGTCGTGAACACGCTGTAGCCGCCGCGCTTGAAGTTCGTCCAGCGCTCCTCCTGCGTGGAGCCGAAGATCTCGTTGTTCTGGAGCACCTGCGTGACGTAGTCGCAGAAGTAGGCGGCGGAGGCAGCGGCCGTGCACCCCGTCACGGGAGGGACGATCGTCGGCGTGATCGGGATGGCCACGGAAGCGTCGTACTGCTCCTGGGTGATCTTCTCCTCGGCGAGCATCTGCTTCAGCACATAGTCGCGCCGGGTCTGCGTGAGCGCGTAGCCGTTCGCGGCACCGTTGTCCTCGCTGTCGGGCTTGTCGATGCGGAGGTTCTCCGGGTTGTTCACGATCGCGATGAGCGTCGCGGCCTGCTCCAGGGTCAGGTTCGCAGCGGTCGTGTTGAAGTAGTAGTTTGACGCGGCCTCGATGCCGTACACCCGCCCGCCGAAGCCGGCGATGTTCAGATACCCGCGGAGGATGTCCTCCTTGCCGTACGTCTTCTCCAGGCCGATCGCGAGGCGCATCTCCTTGAGCTTGCGCTCGGGGGTCGTCGCGGTCGCCTCCTCATACGCGGCCTTGCTCTCCTTGGCGTCGGGAATCGCCTCAGCCTTCTGCACGAGCACGTTCTTGACGTACTGCTGCGTGATGGACGAGCCACCCTGTGTCGAGCCGCCGGCGGCATTGTTCACGACAGCGCGGACGGTTCCGGCGAGATCGATGCCGCCGTGCTCGAAGAACCGCGGATCCTCGGCCGAGACCGCCCCGTCCTTCGCGAACTGCGAGATCTGGTCCCAGCTGTCCTCGATGCGGTTCTGGTCGTAGAAGGACGCGAGCAGGACGGGGTTCCCCGCCCCGTCCTTCGCGTAGATGCTGGACTTCTGGGCGAGCGAGTCGAGCTGGAGGTAGTCGGGCAGGCCGTCGAAGACGGAGATGCTCGTCGAGGTCGCGAGACCGGTCATCGCGATGGCGGGCGTCACCGCGGCGGTCGCGAGCACACCGGCGGCAACGCTCAGGCCGACGAAGCCGAGGAGGCCCTGGGCGACCGTCTTCGCGGAGGTTCGAGGTTCAGGCATAGGATCGACGGTAAGCGGGGAAACTGTGAGCGAGCTTCACTTGGCGCTCACCATGAACTTCCCCTGCGCATCCGCCTCCCTGTGCGGAGCGCCCGATCGAGGAGAGACATGACCCGCTGGGAGTACCTCACCACGCCGCTGATGATCCACAACACGGCGGCAATCCTGAACAACTGGGGCGGGGAGGGCTGGGAACTCGTCCAGGTCGTCACCGGGCCGGAGGGCGGGCTCGTCGCCTACCTCAAGCGTCCCATCGCCGATTCCTGATCCAGACCAAGCCCGGAGGAACCCATGACCCAGATCGCTGCTCGTCTCGCTGAACTCGGCATCACCCTGCCCACTGTCGTCCCGCCGGTCGCGGCCTATGTGCCGGCCGTCGTCTCCGGCGACCACGTGTACACCTCGGGTCAGCTGCCCATGGTGGAGGGCAAACTGCCGGCGACAGGCAAGGTCGGTGCCAGCGACGGGCTCATCTCCGCCGAGGACGCGAAGGGGTACGCCCGCACCTGCGCGCTCAACGCGCTCGCCGCGGTGGAGAGCAAGATCGGTTCGCTCGACCGCGTCACCCGCATCGTCAAGGTCGTCGGCTTCGTCGCTTCCGACCCGGCCTTCACGGGCCAGCCGGGCGTCATCAACGGCGCCTCCGAGGTCCTCGGCGAGATCTTCGGGGACCTCGGCGTGCACGCCCGTTCAGCCGTCGGCGTCGCAGTGCTCCCGCTCGACTCGCCCGTCGAGGTCGAGCTCATCGTCGAATTCGCGTAACCCACCAGCGCGACAGCAGGAGATCCGCGCCGCAGCAGGACGAAAGCTCAGGCGGATTCAGGCGGTCAGTGCAACACCATTGGCTGGTGGGTTCGAGAGTAGTTGGTCGAGGGCTTCTTTTGGAGTTGCCCAGTGCAGGGTTTTCCGCGGCCGTTCGTTGAGTTCGTTGGCGACGAAGTCGAGGTAGTCGCGGTGGTAGCCGGAGAGGTCGGTGCCTTTCGGGAAGTACTGCCGCAGGAGCCCGTTCGTGTTCTCGTTGCGCCCTCGCTGCCAAGGCGAGTGTGGGTCGCAGAAATAGACGCCCATCTCTAGCGCTGCGGTGATGTTCCGGTGGCCGGCGAGCTCGGATCCTTGGTCCCAGGTGAGGGTTTTGCGGAGGAAATGCGGGAGTTTGCGCATCTGCTCGATCATCGCTCCCTGAACCTCGATCGCGCCGTGTCGATCTGGCAGATGCAGCAGCATCACGAACCGTGTGCTCCGCTCGACAAGGGTCCCGATCGCGGAACCGTTGTCCTTACCGACGATCAGATCACCCTCCCAATGACCCGGGACTGCCCGGTCCTCGACCTCCGCGGGGCGCTCGCTGATCATGACCATGTCCGGGATGCGTTTGCCACGGCTCGTCGCGCGTCGGGCTGGTTTGCGCAGCGCCCGACCGGTTCGCAAGCAGTCCGTGAGCTCGCGTCTGAGCGCTCCGCGGCCCTGGACATACAACGATTGGTAGATCGTCTCGTGGGACACGCGCATCTCCGCCTCGTCAGGGAAGTCCAACGGCAATCGTCGCATGATCTGTTCCGGACTGAGCTTGCGCAACAGTCCCGCCTGGACCGCATCACGCAGCCGATCGTTCAGAGCGAGTTTCGAGGGCTTCGGACGAGCCAACCGCTGATCAGCTCGACGCTGGGCAAGCGATGGCGAATACCGCCACGGGACGGTCACCGGGCGTCCGAGCTTGGACCGGGACCGGTACTGCTGACGATCAAGATTGCGACGGAGCTCTCGCAACACGGTCGACGGGCTGCGCCCGATCGACGCCGCGATCGCGCGGATCGATCGCCCTTGACTGATCCCGGCATGGATCTGCTCACGCTCGCTGATACTCAAGAAACGACCTGACGGCGGAAACAACGACAATGGCACCATCCCGCCAGCATTCCGGAACCACACGTCACCCTGCTGAGACGAAATCCCAGCAGCCTTCGCCGCATCCACAGTCGTCGCTCCGTCACGAATCCTCGACCAGAACACTCGCTGCACCACACGGGCCATCAGAACCGTCATCAACACTCCAAAACATCAGGATGTTGCACTGATCCCTAGAACCCAAGTCACGTTTTCTCCTGCTCCGGCGCGGATCTCCTGCGTTCACCGGTGGCGGCCTTGCGCGACAGCATCGGTGATCTCCCGTTCGACGAGCGCAGTCGTGCATGATCTGGCGATAGCTGAACCGGAGCACGGTCCAACCTGCCAAGAGCAGACGGCGATCCTGGGCGAGGTCGCGATTGCGCTGTGCTGCATCTTGGTGTGGCGAGTGCCCGTCGAATTGGAGAACGAGGCGTTCGCCGATCAGCCCGTCCACTCGATGTCCGTCGAGGATCACCTGTTGTTGCATGTGAATGCCGATTCGAGCAAGGCGTACCCGCGGGAGCGATTCGATGCCCGAGTCGGAGAGTTCGCTCGCGCGATCCACCACCTGACGGAACCGGCGGGACCGCAGGGGCATCAACCGGAGGCGCGCGAGGTCGGCATGACCGATCCGGATCGCGGACTCGAACACCGCCAGTGCCCGTTCGAACGGTTGGCACTCCGCGATGTGGACCAACGCGTTCACCGGCGGCTGGACCAGCGTCCTGGTGGAGACCGGCGACGGCGTCGCGCTCCAATGAAGTCGCACCCCGGATTCGGCCGCAGCGGAGGCCGTCGGCGCGACCGAGAGATGGACGAAGCCGTCGGAGATGTTCCACCAGCCGCGGCGGCCGGCCACCGTCAGGCAGCTCAGTCTGCCACCACGGGTCGCAGCCATCAGCAGCTGCGGATCACACGCCTCTGTCCTCAGCCAGTTCCTCCGGATCACGCGGAGCTGGCGTGCGCGGACGGCCTGCTCGATGCTGTTCCGGGTTGCTCCGGCATCGATCGCATCGATCGCATAGAGTCGATGCGCGATTCCGTTCCGTTCGTCGATCCACGCGGTGAGGTCCATCCCTCCAGCGTGTCGGTTCGCCCAGCTCGTGCGCGGGGGTGAGGTTTCATCTGTGGAAACTGATTCACCATGGGGAGAACAGGAGGTCCGCCCCACAGCAGGACACAAGCTCACGCTTTCTCCTGCTGCGGGGCGGATCTCCTGCTGCGGCGCGCAGCGCTACGTGTTCTTGACCATCTTGTCGGTGATGATCTGCATGACCGTGGTGTCGGCGAGGGTGGTGGTGTCGCCGACCTCGCGCCCCTCGGCCACGTCGCGTAGGAGGCGACGCATGATCTTGCCGGACCGGGTCTTGGGCAGCTCGTTCACGATGTAGACCTCGCGAGGGCGTGCGATCGGGCCGATCTGCTCCCCGACCCATGCCCGCAGCGCGCCGGTGATGTCCGCGAGGCCCGAAGCCTGCTCGAGGTGCGACTCCTTGATGATGACGAACGCCACGACGGCCTGACCCGTGGTCTCATCGGCCGCGCCGACGACCGCCGACTCCGCCACCATCTCGTTCGAGACGAGTGCCGACTCGATCTCCGCGGTCGACAGGCGGTGGCCCGAGACGTTCATGACGTCGTCGACGCGGCCGAGCAGCCAGACGTCGCGGTCGGAGTCGAGTCGCGCGCCGTCGCCGGCGAAGTAGAAGGGGCCACCCGGGACGTCCCAGAACTTCTCCCAGTACGTCTCCTTGAAGCGCTCAGGATCGCCCCAGATGCCGCGCAGCATCGACGGCCACGGTTCGGTCACGACGAGCAGTCCGCCACCGCCGGCGCCGACGGCCTCACCCGCATCGTCGACGACGTCGATCGTGATGCCGGGGATCGGCACCTGGGCGCTGCCGGGCTTCGTCGATGTGACCCCGGGGAGCGCTGAGACCATGATCGCGCCGGTCTCCGTCTGCCACCAGGTGTCGACGATCGGGGCGAGCTTGTTCCCGATGATCTTCCGATACCACATCCACGCCTCGGGGTTGATGGGTTCGCCGACCGAGCCGAGCAGGCGGAGCGAGGAGAGGTTGAACTGCTTCGGGATCTTGCGGCCGAGCTTCATGAAGGAGCGGATCGCGGTCGGCGCCGTGTAGAAGATGCTGACGCCGTACTTCTCGATGATCTCCCACCAGCGGCCGGGGTGCGGAGCGTCCGGTGTGCCCTCGTAGAGCACCTGGGTCGCCCCGTTCGCAAGCGGGCCGTAGGTGACGTAGCTGTGGCCCGTGATCCAGCCGATGTCGGCCGTGCACCAGTAGACGTCGGTCTCGGGGTGCAGGTCGAAGACGTTCTTGTGCGTGAACGCCGTCTGCGTCAGGTACCCGCCGGAGGTGTGCAGGATGCCCTTCGGCTTCCCGGTCGTGCCCGAGGTGTACAGGATGAAGAGCGGGTGCTCTGCTGGGAAGGGCTGCGCCTCGTGCTCGGATGACGCAGCCGCGACGGCCTCGTGCCACCAGAGGTCGCGGCCCTCTTTCCACTCGATCTCGTTCTCGCCGCGGCGCACCACGAGCACGTGGTCGACGGTCGCCTGCGCGGCGAGCTCTCCGCGGCTGGCGAGGGCTGCGTCCACCGCAGGCTTCAGCGCGGACACCTTGCCCTTGCGGTAGCCGCCGTCCGCCGTGATGACGAGCTTCGCCTCGGCGTCGTCGATGCGGGAGCGCAGGCTGTCGGCGCTGAAGCCACCGAACACGACCGAGTGGACGGCTCCGATGCGCGCCACGGCGAGCATGGAGACGATGGCCTCGGGGATCATCGGGAGGTAGATGGCGACCCGGTCGCCGGCCTCGACGCCGAGGCTTGTGAACAGGTTCGCGGCCCGCTTGACCTCTTCGGTCAGCTCCGCGTAGGTGACGGAACGGGAATCGCCCGGCTCGCCCTCCCAGTGCAGCGCGACGCGGTCGCCGTTGCCGGCTTCGACGTGACGGTCGAGGCAGTTGTATGCGACATTGAGCTCGCCGTCCTCGAACCAGGTGGCGAACGGCGGGTTCGTCCAGTCGAGCGTCTTCGTGAAGGGCGTGCTCCAGTCCAGGAGGTCGCGGGCCTGCTCGGCCCAGAACCCGACACGGTCGGCCGCTGCCTGCTCGTACAGCTCGGCGTTCGCGACCGCCTGCGCGGCGAACTCCTCCGACGGTGGGAAACGTCGGTCCTCGTGCAGCAGGCTGTCGATCTGAGTGCTCATCGTGTGTCTCTCGCTCCTTTGCGAATCCGCGGTCCTGGTCCGATCGCCCGAAACCGGGCGGAGTCCGTGCCAAGCACGAGCGTAGCGCGTTCTGTGTTGCAGGTTTGTCACCCCTCCGTACAAACTGGGTCGGCGTGAAGCTGGGAGCGCCCTGGGGATGGTAGGGAAACCACTCGATCTGGGGGCAGTTCTCATGTTGCAATCGGTGTCGACTGGCGTACACTTGCATTCGGCCGAATACACATTCGTGCGTGCGGTGCCAGTGATTCCCCCCAATCCGGCACCGCAGAGGCGGCACCCATTCCCCCAATGGGTGCCGCCTTCATCTGTCTCCGGCACACGCCGTCGCAGGCACGCCGGAAGCGAGCGTGCAGAACGCCCGCAACCCCTGTCATCGGGGGTCACGGGCGTTCGATCGTGCAGTGCTCTGCCGCTAGGCGGCGCTGACCGGATGTCCTTCGAGGAAGGCCTCGAGCTGCGCGCGGTCCGGGTAGGACGCCTGCGCGCCGGCTCCCGTCGCGGCGTAGCTGCCCACGGTCGAGGCGAAGCGTGCGGCGTCCACCAGGGCGTCGCCCGCCGCGAGCCGCAGGGCGAGCGAGCCCATGAATGCGTCGCCGCATCCGGTGGTGTCGACCGCGTCGACCTTCGGCGACGGTACAGCGACGACCGGTGCGTCACCGTCGAGCACGACACTGCCGGCGGCACCGGTCGTGATGACCGCGCGGTCGACGCCGCGAACGCGAAGAGCCGATGCGGTCGCCTCCCAGCCGGACTGCTCGGGGTCGACGCCGGAGAGGTCGGCGGCCTCGTGCTCGTTGACGAGGAGCACACCGGTCATCCTGAGCAGTTCGTCCGGTACCTCTCCATACGGCGAGAGGTTGAGGAGGACGAGTGCTCCGGCGTCGGACCCGCGCTGCGCCGCGTCGAGCACGGTGTCGATGGGCACCTCCAGACAGAGGCAGAGCACACCGGCGTCATCGAGGGCGTTCCAGGCGTCGCCGATGCGTTCCGTGGTGAGCGTGCCGTTGGCGCCGGGCGAGACGATGATCGTGTTCTCGCCCGCGTCATCGACCGTGATCACCGCGGTGCCGGTCGCGACGTCGGTGCGCGTGGCGACGTGCGTCACGTCGACCCCTGCGTCCGACAGCGACCCGAGCAGCAGTCCGCCGTTCGCATCGTCGCCGACCGCGCCGACCATGGTGACGTCGCCGTCGAGACGCCCGGCGGCGACCGCCTGGTTCGCCCCTTTGCCGCCGGGGATCACGACGAGCTCGGACCCGGTGAGGGTCTCTCCCGGTTGCGGGAAGCGCGCCGTGCGGACGACGAGGTCGGCGTTCAACGATCCGACGACGACGATGCGTGAGCTCTGCATGACGACCTTCCTTATGCTGCGGCGACCGCGTCGGCCGACTGAACCTCGGCGCTCGCGGGCTTCGGGATGAGGAACGAGATCGCGAGCGCGACGGCCGTGATGCCCGCGCCCACCAGCATGGCACTCGTGTATCCGTTCGTTGAGGTGCCACCCGCGGGGGAGACCGCGATCTGCACTGCCGGAAGGACCACGAAGCTGAGACCGGCGCCGAGGTTGAACGCACCCGCGTTCAGCCCCGGGAGGAAGCCGGGGTTGTCTTTCGGCGACAGCACGATGCCGAGGCCGTTCAGCATGATGTTGCCGATACCTGCATACGTCGCGCCGATGAGCACGGTGGTCGCGATGAGGACCGGCAGCGAGTGCACGCCGACGAGCGCCATGACGACGATCGAGACGATGGATCCGATCAGGCCGATCCGCAGCACGTTGAGGTAGCCGATCGTCGGAGCCAGGCGCCCGGCGAACGGACCGACGAGCCAGCCGACGAGGGCGTACGGGGTCAGGAAGGCGAGCGACGCGAGGTCCGCCTCCATGCTGAACCCGGCGTTCGCGTTCTGCGCGATCGAGGTCACGAGACCGTTGACGACGGCGAACACCCCGGTCATGGTGAGCAGCGTCGTGAGGAGGAGTGCCCAGGTGCTGCGCTGACGCAGGTACTTCGTCGCGACGAGGGGCTCCGCAACGCGGTTCTCGATGCTCCAGAAGATGCCGAAGGCGATGAGGGCCACGAGGATGAACCCGCCGACGAGCAGCCAGTTCGCGCCGGCGAGCTTGCCCGCCTCGTTGAAGGCCGTGAGAAGGGCCGCGATCGAGACGACGAGGGGGAGCACCCCCCACCAGTCCATCTTCGTGCCCTTGGACGGTTGCGAGTTCGCAGCCCACAGGACGACGAACACGATCGCGACGGCTGCGACGACAGCCATGGTCCAGAACACGGAGCGGAAGCCGTGGTTCGTGACGAGCCAGCCGCCCGCAAGTGCGTCGATGCCTGCGATACCGCCGTTGACCGCGGTGATCAGACCCATCATCGCGCCGTACCGCTTCGGGTCGGAGACCTCGGCACGCAGCATGAGCAGCGTGATCGGGACGACCGGCCCGGACACGCCCTGGATGATGCGACCGACGAACAGCATCTCGACGTTCACGGCGAGGGCCGCGACGACGGTGCCGACGAGCATGATCACGAGCATGCCGGTGAGGACGCGTTTGCGCCCGATGATGTCGCTGAGGCGCGGGAGGAAGACTGAGAACAGGGCTGCGGTCGTGAAGAACATCGTCTGCGACAGGCCGATGGTGGCGTCGTCGGTGTTCAGTTCACGGGCCATGCTGACGAGCGCGGGGCTCAGCATGCTGGCGTTCAGCTGGAAGGCGACGCACGCTGCGAGCAGCGCCGTCATGAGGGCGCCGATGCGGACGGCGGGCTTGGTCGAGCTCAGGAGATCGCTCACAGTTCGACCTCCCCGATGGTCTCGAGCGCGTCGGTCACGAGATTCCAGAAGCCTTCATGGTCGAGTTCGGTCGCGGCCCACGTGGTGCAGTCGGCCGGGGCCGGGCTGCGGAAGTCGGCGACGGTCATGCCGAGCGTGAGGGTGCCCGTGAGCTCGATGTCGATCGGGACCTTGACGGTCTTCACGATCGTCGGGTCGATGACGTAGGCGACGGCGCACGGGTCGTGGACCGGTGGGCTGTCGAAGCCCTGGGCGTCCTTGTAGGTGGTGCCGAAGAACTCGAGGAGCTCCCCGACGAAGCGTGCGGGACCGGTGCCGATCGCGGCGATGCGCTGAGCGACCTCCGGGGTCGCCAGCGCCTGGTGCGTGAGGTCGAGGCCGACCATCACGACGGGCCAGCTCTCGTTGAACACGATGTGCGCGGCCTCTGGATCGATCTTGATGTTGAACTCGGCCACGGCCGACCAGTTGCCGACGTGGTAGCCGCCGCCCATGAGGACGACCTCCTTGACCCGCTCCACGATGCGCGGCTCCTTGCGGGCCGCGAGGGCGATGTTCGTGAGACCGCCGGTGGGGACGAGGGTGATCTCGCCGGGCTCGTGCGACATGACGAGGTCGATGATCAGGTCGACGGCGTGGCGCGCATCGAGCTCGATCGCGGGCTCGGGAAGGACGGGGCCGTCCATGCCGGACTCGCCGTGGATGTCGGGGGCGTTCTCCAGCGGGCGGACCAGGGGGCGGTCGGCGCCTGCGGCGAAGGGCACGTCGGTGATTCCGGCGATGCGCGCGACAGCGAGGGCGTTCCTCGTGACCTTCGGGAGCGTCTGGTTGCCGACCACGGTCGTGACGGCGAGCAGCTCGATCTCCGGATTGCCGTGGGCGAGCAGGATGGCGATCGCGTCGTCGTGTCCTGGGTCGCAGTCGAGGATGATCTTGCGGGGCATGGTTCTCCACATCGTTGGGGTGGCGGGGGACGTTCGCCATCGCGCGTAAAGCGCTTCAGGTTCGCATGCAGCAGCATACGTCAAGCGCTTTAGGTTCGCTAATCGACGCTCCGTGCCGGGTCGCGGCGGCCGTCCCGATACGATCGACGGGTGCCAGAAGCGTCGAACGGGTCCAGTCCTCGCAGTGGCCGTCGCGTGACGGCCGCCATGGTCGCCGAACGCGCAGGGACCTCGCTCGCGACCGTCTCCCTCGTCGCGAACGGCAAGGATGCAGGGCACGTCTCGGCGCAGAACGCGGAGCGGGTCCGGCAGGCGATCGCCGATCTCGGCTACGTAGTCGACCACGCGGCGCGGGCGCTCGCGAGCGGTTCCAGCAACCTCGTCGTCTTCGTCACACCCGATGCGTCGAACCCGTACTTCGGCGCGGTGATCCGGGGCCTCCGGGCAGGTCTCGGCGACGCCTACCAACTGCTCGTCTCGGTCACGGGGGAGGGCGACGTGCCGACTGTGTCGGCGCTCAGCCGATTGGCCGCACTCCGGCCGGCAGGAGTCGTCGTCGACGCGCCGAGCGAGGCGTTCCTCGAAGAACTTCGCCTCGATGCCGCACTCGTCCTCCTGGATGCGCCCCGCCTCCCGATCAGCATGTCGGACGCGACGACGCGATCCGACGAACCCGCAACCCCGCGGCGCGCGGTGTCCGTCGACTTCGACCTGCTCGGCGGTGTTCGCGAGCTGCTCGACCACCTGCACGTCCTCGGGCATCGCCAGATCGGTTACCTCGGTGGACGGACGGCCACGGACACCTTCCTCCTGCGCCGCCTGCTCCTCGAGCGGGAAGCAGCGGTGCGCGGCATGCGGGTCCACTCGGACGATCGTGCGGAGAGCCTCATCGACATCGAGGCGGCCGCCGCGGCCTTCGTCGACAGCTGGCCCCGATGGCGCGACGTCGGCGTGACGGCGCTCGTGTGCGCGACCGACACCCATGCCTATGGTGTGCTGCAATCGGCGCGGATGATGGGGATGCCGGTGCCGGGCGAACTCGCTGTCGCCGGATTCGACGACCTCGCGTCGTCGGTCATCAGCGATCCGCCCCTCACGAGTGTGCGTCTGCCTGGCGAGGCGCTCGGCCGGGCAGGGGCTGCGCAGCTGCTGGCGCAGATCGAGGGCCGTGAGGTGCCGCCGGCGCCCGTCATCGGCGCCGACCTCATCGTCCGGGCGTCCACGATCGGTCGCTGACACTCGCTCGTCGGGCGACCCCGCTCGTCGGGCGACCCCGGTCACCGGGCGATCCCGGTCACCGAGCCTGTCGAGGTGCCGCCCACCGATGTGCCTCGGACAGGATCGAGATCGCTCCACAAGCAGACTCCATCGCCCGGCTGTCCCCACCGCGACCGATCGCGGTCCGACGGCCGCACCCGCGCTCCTACGCTCGCCCCATGCCAGATCGATTCGTCGCCGCCGTCCCATCCCCTCCTGCAGCGCATCCACCGGTGGACGCATCCGTCGGAGGAGGGATGCCGTCGAGCGCCGGAGCGCGAGAGGGCGCGGTCCTCGCCGACTTCGGCGCGCTGGCTCCCTACCTCGCTGATCCCGGCGTCACGGACCTGTTCGTCAACGGGGAATCGGGGCTGTGGCTGGATCACGGTGCCGGACTCGTCCGCGAGGCCGGATGGCGGTCCGATGAGGCGATGATCCGCGCGCTGGCCGTCCGGCTCGTGGCACGCGGCGGGCGCCATGTCGATGAGGCGACACCCTGTGTCGACGTCCGGTTGCAGGACGGCATGCGTGTGCACGTCGTCCTGCCGCCGGTATCCACGCGGGGCACGCTCCTGTCCGTCCGTGTGCCACGGGACGAAGCGCTCGGGTTCGACGCACTGGAGCGCGTCGGCATGTTCCCGGCCGCCGTCGCTGAGCTGCTGCGTGAAGCCGTGGCCGCGCGGACCAACGTGTTGATCACGGGGGCGGGCGGATCCGGGAAGACGACCCTGCTCGGAGCGCTGCTCGGGCTGGCGTCGCCGTCGGAACGTCTGGTCGTGATCGAGGACGTGGCGGAGCTGCGCATCCTGCACCCCCATGTGGTCGCATTGCAGTCGAGGCAGGCGAACCTCGAGGGTGCGGGCGGCATCGACCTCGAGAGGCTGCTCCGCGAGGCCCTCCGGATGCGCCCCGATCGTCTGGTGCTCGGGGAGTGCCGAGGCCCGGAGGTCCGCGAGCTCCTGTCAGCGCTCAACACCGGGCACGACGGCGGGGCCGGCACTCTGCACGCGAACTCCCTGGGCGATGTGCCAGCGAGACTCGAAGCGCTCGGCGCGCTCGCGGGGATGAGCCAGCAGGCCGTCGCGCGCCAGGCCACGAGCGCCATCGGGCTCATCGTGCATCTCGAACGCCAGACCGCGGGTCGGCAGGTCGTCGCGGTCGGCAGGCTCGTCCTCGACGAGCGTGAGCGCCTCGCCGTGGAGGAGCTGCAGTGAATCTCCGCGCGGCGCTGGCGGCAGTTCGCGCGATGCTTCCGGGAGCCGCGCCGGGCGATGACGACGGCGCTGCGCGTGTCGCACGGACCACGCGCCGCCTGGCGGTGCTGCTGGGTGCGGGGGTCGCACCAGCGAGCGCCTGGGTGCATCTCGCTGAGGAGGCCTCCGCCGACCGGACCCGAGCTCTGGCGGGCGATGCTCCCGTTCCGGTCGGAGCAGTGGACGTGGATGGCGAGCGAGAGGTCGGGATGCTCCTGGAGGTGGCGGCGGCCGCGGTGCACGGCGGCGATGTCGCAGCGGCGATCGACGAACTCGCCCGCCAGGAGTCCGGACGCGGGGTGAGGACCGCGTGGGCCGGGCTCGCCGCAGCCTGGCAGGTCGCCTCGCTCACCGGCGCACCCCTCGGCGTGTGCCTCCGTGACCTGGCGGGTTCCCTGCGTGAGTTGGACCGCATCGGGCGAGACGTCGGCACGGCGCTGGCGGGGCCTGCAGCGACCGCCCGGCTCGTGCTGTGGCTGCCGCTCGTCGCGGTCGTCCTCGGCATGGCCCTCGGCTTCGACACCGTGCGGACACTCGTTGCGACGGTCCCCGGGCTGTGCTGCCTCGTGCTCGGTGCGGCGTTCCTCGTCGCAGGAGGACGATGGAGCGCGGCGTTGACCGCGCGAGCCGCGCGCCGCGATCCGGCTCCCGGGTTGTCGCTCGACCTCGTCGCTGTCGCGATGGCCGGTGGTGGTGCGGCGTCGGTCGCGCGACGGGTCGTCGAGGAGGCGTGCGAACGATTCGACGTCCCACACGACGATCAGTCGATCGGACGCGTACTCGCGCTCTCCGCCAGCGCCGGAATCCCGGCTGGGGAGCTGCTCCGGAGCGAGGCCGATCAATGTCGTGATCAGGCGCGCTCCGACGGAGAACGGGCCGCTGCGGTCCTCGCGACGCGCCTCATGATCCCGCTCGGCGTGTGCATCCTGCCTGCCTTCCTGCTCGTGGGCGTCGCTCCGCTCCTCCTGAGCGTCGTCACCTCCACCGCCCTCGGCTTCTGAACGCGGAAACGCTCCGAAACAGGTGATTGCGGGCGCCGGTCGACCGGACGACGATGGAGTCATGACCAAGTACCTGATTTCGTTCCCCAGCGAGGCGATGGTGGTTCCGGACGATGAGTTCGCGGACGTCGTCGCCTCCTCCCACGCCGTCGTCGAGGAGGCGAAGGCCGCAGGTGTGTGGGTGTTCGGCGGCGGGATCGATGAATCGGTCGCTCCGGTCCTGGTGGCTGCCGACAGATCCGTGTCGACCGAGATCTATCCCGGGTCGAGGATCGTCGGTGGGTTCACGGTGCTCGAGCTTCCGGACCGGGCGGCAGCGGAGGAATGGGCCGCCAGGATCGCGGCGGGATGCCGGTGCGCACAAGAGCTGCGCGAGTTCGGCCACGACGCCGCGAGCTGATCGGCTCCGCACCAGTTCCGACCCCGCTCCACAGGTGGCATCCGGCGCTGCAGTTCGCGCGGACTCGTTCTCCGCAGACTTCCCGCGCGGCGGAGCGTCGACCATGGAGGTGTTCGTGCCACGAGCGCAGCACTTCGGTGCGAGGAAGGACCACCATGAACACGATCGGCGAACGGATCCAGCAGGGCATCGGGCAGCAGGCCCGTCAGTTGATGCATGACGAACGGGGCTCGGCCACGGCGGAGTACGCCGTGGCGACGATGGCGGCGGTCGGATTCGCCGGCCTGCTCGTCGCGATCCTCCGCGGAGACGAGGTGCGAGGTATCCTCATCGACCTCATCCGTCGTGCACTCACTGCGAACGGTTGAGCGGTGCGTCCCCGACGATTGTCGCCGTGTCCGGAGGACGGCGTGATCACCGCGGAGTTCGCGGTGGTGGTGCCCGCCGTCGTCTTGGTGCTCGCGATGGGGCTCTCGGCTCTGCAGGTGGGCGTCATCCAGCTGCGGGCCGCTGATGCCGCTGCAGACGGCGCTCGAAGCCTCGGCAGGGGAGACGGCCACGGGACGGCCGCAGCGAGAGTGGCTCGCGTGCTCCCCGGCGCGACGATGTCGAGCGGTTCGGACGGCGACCTCGTCTGCGTGCAGGTCGAGGCGACCGCCGGGGCCGGGATCGCGGCCTGGATACCGGTGTCGGCGTCTTCCTGCGCGATGGACGCCGGTCGGTGAGCGAGCGGCTGCGAAGGCTGCCCGGGCTGCACGACGACACCGGAGCGGGCTCGGTGCTCGCCATCGGGATCCTCGGGGCACTCGTCGCGCTGCTGCTCGCGGCACTGCCGATCGGCACACTCGTCGCCGCGCATCAGCAGGCGGCCAACGCTGCCGATGCTGCGGCGCTCGCCGCAGCGGACACCGCGTCAGGCAGGCTCCCAGGATTCCCCTGCGAGACTGCTCGACGGGTCGCCGAACGCAATCAGGCGGCCCTCGGAACCTGCGAACTCGACGGCTCCACCGTCCTCGTCGACGCATCGGTCGACACCCCATGGGGAGCCGTGACGGTCGCGGCGAGGGCAGGACCCCCGACGCCGACGCCGGCCGGGACGTCTGTCATGCCCGGAGCCGCTCCGTATTAAGAGGTAGTCGCCGACTGGTTCAGCTGCTGGCGTCGCTGGAGGTGAACACGGCCTCCAGGAAACGGTAGTCGACAGCACTCGGTGCTCCCGAGTCGTCGTACTCCTGGCCGGTGGTGCGGGCGTAGCGGTAGACCTTGCCCGCTGTGCCACTTGCGACGTCGACGGTGGGCGTCGGAGATCCTTCGCCGGTGAGCTGGGCGGCGATCGTCTTGCCCTCCAGCGGACCGTCGGTCAACTTCACGGTGTAACTGCTCGTCTGGGTACTCATGGCAGACATTCTGCTCCGAACCCCGCGGAACGCAAGGGGATGGACACGCCTCCCAGCGAGCACTCGATTGGACAACCCTGCTGTGCACGTGTGTATGGTGTGGCTGATGGAAGGAGCCTCGTGGCAGGCAAGAAACTCGTGATCGTAGAGTCACCGACCAAGATGAAGTCGATCGCCGGATATCTCGGTGACGACTATGAGGTGCTGTCCTCGGTCGGTCACATCCGCGACCTCATCGAGCCGAAGAACCTTCCGCCCGAGCTCAAGAAGGGCTCGCTCGGCAAGTTCTCCGTCGACGTCGACAACGGCTTCGAGCCCTACTACGTCGTCTCCGACGCGAAGAAGAAGACGGTCGCCGACCTCAAGCGTGCGTTGAAGAACGCCGATGAACTCCTCCTCGCGACTGATGAGGACCGCGAAGGCGAGGCCATCGCCTGGCACCTCCTGCAGGTCCTGCAGCCCAAGGTCCCCGTCAGCCGAATGGTCTTCCACGAGATCACGAAGGACGCGATCCTGGCCGCGAAGGACCACACTCGCCCCCTCGACACCGACCTCGTCGACGCGCAGGAGACCCGGCGCATCCTCGACCGCCTCTACGGCTACGAGATCTCCCCAGTCCTCTGGCGGAAGGTCGGCCCCGGCCTCAGCGCCGGCCGTGTGCAGTCCGCAGCGACCCGCCTCGTCGTGGATCGCGAACGCGAACGTCTCGCCTTCCGCGCAGCTTCCTACTGGGACGTCATCGCGCGCTTCCTCCCGGGGGCCGACGCCACCGGATCGCCCTTCACCGCTCGTCTCGTCCGACTCGACGGCGATCGCGTCGCGACCGGCCGCGACTTCGACGACCTCGGCAAGCTCAAGGGCAGCGCCGTCACCCTCGATGAGCAGCGGGCCACCGCACTCGCCGCGGCCCTCGAGCAGTCGAAGGCCACCGTCCTCTCGGTCGAGTCGAAGCCCTACTCGCGTCGTCCGGCGGCGCCGTTCACCACGTCGACGCTGCAGCAGGAGGCCGGCCGTAAGCTGCGCTTCTCCGCACGACAGACGATGAGCGTCGCGCAGTCGCTGTACGAGAACGGCTACATCACCTATATGCGCACCGACTCGCCGTCGCTCAGCCAGCAGGCGATCAACGCGGCGCGCAAGCAGGCCGCAGACCTCTACGGTGCGGAGACCGTCCCGGACAAGCCCCGCCTGTACTCGGGCAAGAGCAAGAACGCGCAAGAGGCACACGAAGCGATCCGTCCCTCGGGCGACACCTTCCGCACGCCGTCCTCGCTGTCCTCGACGCTGCGCGGCAACGACTTCAAGCTCTACGACCTCATCTGGAAGCGCACCGTCGCCAGTCAGATGGCGGACGCCAAGGGTTCGACGGCGACGATCACGCTCGAAGCCGCGACCGAGGTCGGCCGCGCCGAGTTCACCGCGTCCGGCACAGTCATCACCTTCCGCGGCTTCCTCGCCGCCTATGAAGAGGGCCAGGACGAGGACCGCAACTCGCCGCAGGACGATGCGGCCGAGGCCAAGCTGCCTCCGCTGACCGAAGGCCAGCAGCTCGGCATCGAGGACCCTGAGGCCAAGGGTCACGAGACCTCACCACCCCCGCGTTACACGGAGGCGAGCCTCGTCAAGCGGCTCGAGGAGCTCGGCATCGGCCGACCCTCGACCTTCGCGTCGATCATCTCCACCATCATCGATCGCGGCTACGTCACGCAGCGCGGTCAAGCACTCATCCCCAGCTGGGTCGCGTTCAGCGTGGTCCGTCTGCTCGAGGAGTACTTCGAAGAACTCGTCGAGTACGACTTCACCGCGGAGATGGAGAACGACCTCGACCGCATCGCCGGAGGTTCCGTCGACCGCGTCGACTGGCTGAAGGGCTTCTACTTCGGTGGCGAGAACGGCCGTGGGCTCCGTCAGGTCATCGACAACCTCGGCGACATCGATGCCCGGCGGATCAACTCCATCGTCATCGACGACGGCATCACGCTGCGGATCGGCAAGTACGGCCCCTACCTCGAGGTCACCCCGGACGGTCCGCCGCCGGCAGAGGGCGAAGAAGCACCGACCCCTCGTCGTGTGAACCTGCCCGAAGACCTCGCGCCGGACGAGCTCACGCCCGAGAAGGCGCACGAACTCATCGACGCTCCCGTCATCGGTGATCGCGTCATCGGGTTGAACCCCGTGACCGGCAAGGAGATCGTCGCCAAGGACGGTCGCTTCGGCCCGTACATCACCGAGGTCGACCCTGAGCCCGAGACCGACATCGTCGCGGACCCCGCGACGGGCGAGGTCACCGACCCGGCTGCCGGCTCGAAGAAGGCTCCTGCGAAGAAGGCGCCGGCGAAGAAGAAGGCTGCTGCGGAGAAGCCGCGTACAGCGTCGATCTTCAAATCGATGGACCTCGCGACGATCGACCTCGACACCGCGCTGAAGCTCCTCGACCTGCCCCGGGTCGTCGGCGCCGACCCGGAGTCCGGCGAAGAGATCCTGGCGCAGAACGGACGGTACGGCCCCTACCTCAAGAAGGGCACGGACACCCGCTCGCTCACTTCCGAGGACGACATCTTCTCCGTCGACCTCGCGGGTGCCGTCGAGCTGTTCGCGCAGCCGAAGTACGGTGCACGCAAGGCGTCGAGTGCACTCAAGGAGTTCGAGGCGGACCCCGAGAGCGGCAAGCCGATCAAGATCAAGGACGGCCGCTTCGGCGCGTACGTCACCGACGGCGTCACCAACGCGACCATCCCGCGTGGCGAACAGGTCGAGGACGTCGACTTCGAACGCGCCGTGCAGATCCTCGCCGACAAGCGCGCGAAGGGCCCGGCGAAGCCGAAGGCCAAGAAGGCTCCGGCCAAGAAGGCTCCGGCTAAGAAGGCCCCAGCGAAGAAGACGGCCACCACGAAGACTGCGACCTCCGCTGCCAGCACCACTGCTTCGGCAGCACGTTCCGCTGCGGCGAAGAAGGCTGCCGCGACCAGAGCCGCCAACAAAGCAGCCGCAGCGAAGGCGGACGCCACCACGTGAGCGAGGAGAGCGGCCCTCGAGGCCTCTTCATCACGCTCGAGGGCGGCGATGGCGTCGGCAAGTCGACCCAGGTGAGCCTGCTGAGCGACTGGTTCGAGCAACAGGGTCGCACGGTCCTGCGCACTCGTGAACCCGGCGGGAGCGAACTCGGCGTCGAGATCCGGGAGATCGTGTTGCATCACCGTGGAGACATCAGTCCCCGCGCTGAGGCGCTCCTTTACGCAGCGGACCGCGCACACCACATCGCCACCGTCGTGCGCCCTGCGCTCGCCCGCGGGGAGATCGTCCTGCAGGACCGCTACCTCGATTCCTCCGTCGCCTATCAGGGCAGCGGGCGAGTGCTCGACGCAGGCGAGATCCGCGGGATCTCACTGTGGGCGGCTGAAGACCTCCTCCCGGACGTCACCGTGCTCCTCGACCTCGACGTGGCCGTCGCACGGGGTCGGCTCGACAACGCGAACAAGCGTTTCGACCGGCTGGAAGCCGAGGCCCAGGACTTCCACATCAGGGTCCGGGAGTCGTTCCTCGCGCTTGCAGCCGCAGAGCCCGAACGTTTCCTCGTCGTCGACGCCGGTCTCCCGCCGGACGCCCTCGCCGCCGACATCCGTGCCCGCATCAGCCCGCTCCTCTAGCTTCCGCGCCGGTTCGTTCGCCCATCTTCGGGCAAACGAACGCTGGCTCGCCCAAAGATGGGCGAACGGGCGCGGAAGCCGACGTTCGCGGTCCGCGTCGGTGCTGCCAGGTATCGTAGAGACATGGCTTCCTGGACCGACTTGACGGGTCAACGCGACGCGATCGAGCTCCTGCAAGCCGCGTCGAACCCGACTGAGCCCAGGGGCCTCACGCACGCCTGGCTCATCACCGGTCCGCCCGGTTCCGGCCGGTCCACCTTGGCCTACGCCTTCGCCGCTGCGCTCCTCAGCCGCGAGCCCGGTGGCGACGACGTCACCCGCCGCCAGGTGCAGGCCCGGACCCACCCCGATCTCTCGGCGCTCAGCACCGATCGGGTCATCATCACCATCGACGAGGTCCGCGATCTCGTGCGCAATGCCTACCGTGCACCGTCCGTCGGCCGATTCCGGGTGATGGTCGTCGAAGACGCGGACCGCATGACGGAGCGCACCTCGAACCTGCTGCTCAAGTCACTCGAGGAGCCGCCGAGCAGCACCATCTGGGTGCTCTGCGCGCCGAGCGAGGCAGATCTCCTGCCGACGATCCGTTCGCGCGTCCGCTCGGTCCGACTCGGCGTCCCCACCATCGAGGACGTCGCTGAGCTCCTGCAACGCCGCGACGGTGTGGCGAAGGACATCGCCGAACGGGCAGCCCGCGAGGCGCAGAGCCACGTGGGCATGGCACACCGTCTCGCAACCGATCCAGGGGCCCGTCAGCGTCGTGAGTCCACCCTGCGGGCGGTCCTCGACATCCGCAGCGCCGGGCAGGCCGTCGTCACCGCCGGCCGACTGCTGGAGCTCGCCGGAGACGACGCGAAGGCATACACCTCGCTGCGCGACGACGAGGAGCGCGAGAGCACCCTCAGATCGCTCGGTGTCGAGCCCGGACAGTCCGTCCCGCCGGCCCTCCGCTCGCAAGTGCGGGCCATGGAGGAGGACCAGAAGCGTCGAGCGACCCGCAGTCTCCGCGACGGACTCGACCGCATCATGGTCGATCTGTTGTCGTTGTACCGCGACATCGTCCTGCTCCAACTCGGGCACGACGCCACCATCATCAACCGTGAATTGCGTCCGGAACTCGAGGAAGCCGCTCGGCGAGCGACGCCGACGGTTACGATCGAAACCTTGGACGCGATCTCGATCGCCCGCATACGAATCGAAGGGAACGTCGCTCCTGCACTGGCCTTGGAGGCCATGCTCGTGTCGGCGGTCCGGTAAGGGAGCCTCTGTGACGTCGCCCAGGCAGCAGCCGTCGGTCTCGATTGGAACGGCAGGTGCTCGCGGTCGTCGCGGACCCGCCGCGCGCCGAGCGAGGCGGGTCGCGCTCGTCGCGGGCATCGCCGTCGCCGCGCTCGCGCTGAGCGGATGCGTCACCGCGTTCCTGCCGCCGAAGGCCGCCGAGCCATCGTCGTCGTCGACACCGGTGGAGAGCGACGTCGATGCCGCGCTGAAGCCCTACTACGAGCAGAAGCTCTCGTGGAAGACGAGCGGCTGCGCAGAGGACTTCGAGTGCGCCACCGCGAAGGCGCCCATCGACTGGGACAACCCAGAGGACGGCGACCTCTCGCTCGCGCTCGTGCGTCACCAGGCCACGAACGGCAAGCCGATCGGTTCCCTGTTCATGAACCCCGGTGGTCCCGGAGGCTCCGGGTACAGCCTCGTCGCGGACAGCCTCGACTTCGCCGTCGACGACAAGTTGCAGGAGAACTTCGACGTGGTCGGATTCGACCCGCGTGGTGTCGGACGCTCGACCGCGGTGAAGTGCCTGACGGCATCGGAGATGGACTCCTACCTGTACGACATCACGCCGGGCGAGCGCGGGTCCGACGAGTGGATCTCAGCGAACGAGGACGCTGCAAAGTCGTTCGGCGATGCGTGCTCGGAGGAGAGCGGCAAGATGCTCGAGTTCGTCGACACCCAGAGCGCGGCAAAAGACCTCGACATGCTGCGTGCGGCCGTCGGTGACAAGCAGCTCTACTACCTCGGGTACTCGTACGGCACGTTCCTCGGTGCGGTTTATGCGGAGCTGTTCCCGAAGAACGTCGGGCGACTCGTGCTCGACGGCGCGATCGACCCGTCCACGACGAACTTCGAGGTCGTCGAGGAGCAGGCGAAGGGCTTCGAGAGTGCCTTGCGTGCCTATCTCGAGGACTGCATGACGGGCAAGGACTGCCCGTTCACCGGCACCGTCGACGACGCGATGACAGAGATCAAGACGCTGCTCGACGAGGTCGACGCGAACCCGATCCCCGCCGATGACGGGCGTGAGCTCGGCGGGAACACCCTCCTCACCGCGATCATCTACCCCCTCTACCAGGCGGATGCGTGGCCGTACCTCAGCCAGATGTTCGACGAGGTCATGCAGGGCGGAACGGACATCGCCTTCCAGTTCGCAGACGGCTACAACGGTCGGAGCGACGCCGGCAAGTATGCGGACAACCAGACCGAGGCGTTCAACGCGATCAACTGCCTCGACTACAGCTACGACGACGACAAGACGAAGATGGCCGACGAGGCGAAGCAGCTGCAGGCGGCCGCACCCGTGATCGGCAAGTACATGGCGTACGGCGACACGTTCTGCGCGAACTGGCCGTATCAGACGCGTACCGAGCGCGCGGAGATCCACGCCTCCGGCGCGGCACCCATCCTCGTGGTGGGTACGACGAACGACCCGGCCACCCCGTACGTGTGGGCGCAGAACCTCGCGGAGCAGCTCGACGAGGGTCAGCTGGTCACGTACAAGGGCGAGGGTCACACCGGTTACAACAAGGGCAGCGACTGCGTGAACAAGGCGGTCGACGACTACCTGATCGATGGCACGGTGCCGTCGACCGATCCGATGTGCACCTGATCGCGGCCGGACGATGACGATGACCGTACCCGCTGAACCAGGACTCAGGGAGCGCAAGCGGCTCGCGACGCGTCGGGCGATCCAGCATGCGGTCCTCACGCTCGCGGCCGAACAGGGTCTGGAGAACGTGACGGTCGAGGAGGTGAGCCGGCTGGCGGAGGTCTCCCCGCGCACCTTCTTCAACTACTTCAGCACGAAGGAGGAGGCGCTCATCGGCGACATCCCGCTGATTCCGGAGGGCGAGGCGCTCGAGCACTTCGTGACCGGTGGACCCGGGTCCGACATCCTGTCCGACCTGGGGGAGCTGCTCGCCGTCACCGTCGGTGATGCCGAGTCCGACATCGAGATCCACCACCTCCGCAAGAGCGTGTTGCGTGAGCATCCCCACCTGCTCGGCGCACGGATCGCGAGTATGCGCGGCTTCGAGGAAGGCCTGCTCGCAGTGGTCGAGCGTCGAGTCCTGAACGACCAGCCGGAGCTCGCGGCGGACACCGAAGCGCTCTTCGACCGGTCGTGGATGGTGACGATGGTGGGCTTCGCCGGCCTCCGTCACGCGTGGCGCTGCTGGGCCGAATCACCCGCACCCGGCTCTCTCGCTGAGCGCATCCGCCGTTCTTTCGCGGAGCTGTACACGACGGTGCAAAAGCTGCGCTAACATGGATACTCGTGCGCCGGGCAACCTGTGCACACGCCGCCCTAGCTCAGTCGGCAGAGCATCTCACTCGTAATGAGAAGGTCGAGGGTTCGATTCCCTCGGGCGGCTCCCATCAACGGCCCCGTCTTCGGACGGGGCCGTTCTCGGCTTAACGGCCTCTGCGAGCCAGTCGAGCGAGACGCCGGTCGCACGCGCCCAAGCGACGAAGACGGAGGTCGGTGGTTCGCTCCGGCCCGTCTCGTAATTGCTTGCCGTGACGCGGGAGATCTTCAGCTTCACCGCGATGTCGATTTGATCCATGCCTGCGGCAAGGCGAGCTTTGCGTAGTGCATCCCCGAGCGTCCACGTGGGGGCGTCGTTCATGATCGTCATGGGTTCATAGTATCGCGCGTCTGTAAAAAATTGCGACACGCCGAATTCAATGCGTCGTGTCTGCGACTTGTGCAGCAACTCTAAGCGCATGTCAAAAATTGCGACATGCGTGACGCGCCCGCCACCATGCCCGGCCTTCGAGATAACTCGATAGGCCGGAAGCAGGGCCACCCCACGTCATCGACGAGACCCGCGGAGCTAACCCGCGCACCACAAGCGCTCCCGCGTGGTCGGGGCGCTGGTAAAGGCAGGTCCGGGCAGCACTCTCTCATGAATCCTCCGACCGCACATACCGACACTGTCAGCGCTCAACGGCGCTGAGTCCTGTATCCGACCGGCTGGCTCCGATCACGCACACACGGGGCCTCTCTCGCGATCGCCAATCGCTCGCGGGGGGGGGGCCACACCTCTCAACTTCACCAATCCCGCAGGGCAGAAACCAATGCGAACGATCACTGACAGATGCCGCCTCTACCGCCCCATCGATGCACCGCACGAGTTCGACGCCGACTCCGGATGGTGCGTGCACGGATGCGGGCACCGAGATGACGGACGAGTGATCAACCCCGCAGGGCGAACCATCCGGAACCCCGCCCCCGGCTTCACCCGCACCACACCCGCCCCGCCTCCACCCACCAGCTACACACCGACACTGCACCTAGGAGATATCTGATGCCCGTGACATCCATCACCTTGCCCGCGAAGTACTTCGACCCCGAGTTCCCCTACGACCCCGACCAGCTGCTGTGGCGCTTCATCAGCGATCTCGAACGAGAACTCGGCAACCTCCGCGAACAGCTCAACCTGCTCTGGCGTTTCGAGCACAAGACCCGGACCGTTTTCGTCCGTGAGGTTGCGCTGCTTGCGAGGGATTCGCAGCAGCGGGTGGAGGAGCTGCTACCGCATCTGAGAGTGCTTGTGGAGGCTATCAGCGAGCTTGACGACGGCATCGGCGAGAGCGCGAACCTCAGCGTCTTTGGACGACTCACGAAGCTCCTTTCCGATCCGGCTAACGTCGTGTTGACGCCGAAGTAGAACGGACCCTGTAGCGCCAGGTTGGATTGGACCCCCTAGCTCAAGCTAGGAGGATGATTTCAGTGGATACGTGGGCAGAGATTCGGCGGTTGCATCGTTCTGAGAAGGTTCCGATCAAACAGATCGCGAGGGATCTTGGGATCGGGCGGAACACGGTCCGTCGGGCGTTGCGGGGTGAGGATCCGCCGGATCGGTCGCGGGGTCCGCGGGGTTCGAAGATCGATGTCTTCGTGCCGCAGATCCGTGCGCTGTTGATGGAGTATCCGAAGATGCCGGCGACGGTGATCGCGGAGCGTGTCGGTTGGACGTTCTCGCCGTCGTTGTTTCGGGAGCGGGTGTCTGAGCTGCGGCCGGAGTATCAAGGCATCGATCCCGCGGATCGGCTCTCGTATCAGGCGGGTGAGGTGATCCAGTGTGATCTGTGGTTCCCTGAGGCGCGAGTTCCCGTCGGCGGGGGCCAGGATCGTGTCTTGCCGGTGTTGGTGATGGTGTCCGGCTTCTCCAGGCGGATCGAGGCGATTATGCTGCCGTCTCGGCAGGGCGGTGATCTCACTGCGGGTATGTGGTCGCTGCTGCAGAGGTTCGGCGGGGTGCCGAAATCGTTGCTCTGGGATCGAGAGGCTGCGATCGGCGGGTTGGGCAAGCCCACCGTCCTCGCGGCGACGTTCGTGGGGACGCTGGCGACCAGGCTGCGTTTGGCCCCGCCACGAGACCCGGAGACGAAGGGCATCGTCGAGCGCGCGAACCGCTTTCTGGAGACCTCGTTCCTGCCCGGCCGGATTTTCCAAGACCGAGATGACTTCAACGCCCAGATGACGACCTGGTTGGAGACCAGAGCGAATCAGCGGAAGGTCCGTGCGATCGCTGCCCGTCCCGTCGAGCTCGCTGTCCCTGACCGGGCGGCGATGCTCCCACTTCCGGCGAAGCCCCCTGTCACTGGTCTCACGCATCGGATCAGACTGGCCCGGGATTATTACGTCCGTCTCGATGGGAACGACTATTCCGTCGATCCTCGGTTCATCGGCCGATTCGTCGATGTTCGCGCGACGCTTGATGACGTCACGATCTCCTGCGCCGGACAGGCCGCGGGACGGCATGCCCGGTCGTTGCGCAACGGGATGACGATCACCGATCCCGGGCACGTCACCGCGGCGGCGAAGCTACGCGCCCACTACCAACGGCCCAAGCCCTCCGGGGTTCGTGAGCACCCGGACGGGCATCGGGTCCAACTTCGGGCGCTGTCCGACTACGACGCCTTATTCGGCGTCGATTTCACCACCAAAACCGAATACGAGAAAGAAGCACGATGACCTCCAAGAGCAGCACGATCGACGCTCCTATTCCGAAGACCACCGAGCAGGTTGCATCCAAGATCGCCTATCTCGCCAGAGCTCTCAAGACCCCGACGATCGGGCGGGTCTGGGAAGACCTCGCGGACCGCGCCAGGGTCGAGAACTGGGCGCATGAGGAATATCTCGCAGCCGTCCTTGAACGCCAGCTCGCGGACCGTGAATCCGCCGGGACGACGATGCGGATCCGGACCGCGCACTTCCCCGCAGTCAAGACCCTCGAGGACTTCAATCTCGATCACCTCCCGTCTCTGCGTAAAGACGTCCTCGCGCACCTCGCGACGTCGACGTTCGTCGCGAAAGCAGAGAACGTGATCCTGCTCGGCCCGCCCGGGATCGGGAAGACGCACCTCGCGATCGGGCTCGGCGTCAAAGCCACCCACGCCGGATACTCCGTCCTCTTCGACACCGCGAACAACTGGATCGCGAGACTCGCGGCCACCCACCACCAGGGGCAGCTCGAGGCCGAGCTGAAGAAGATCCGCCGCTACAAACTCATCATCATCGACGAAATTGGCTACATCCCCTTCGACCAGGACGCCGCGAACCTGTTCTTCCAACTCGTCGCATCTCGCTACGAGCAAGGCTCGATCATGGTCACCTCGAACCTCCCGTTCAGCCGCTGGGGTGAGACGTTCGGCGACGACGTCGTCGCGGCAGCGATGATCGACCGCCTCGTCCACCACTCCGAAGTCCTTACCCTCTCCGGCGACTCCTACCGCACCCACGGCCGCCGCGACCTCATCAAGCAGACAGAGAAGAACTAAGCTCAACCAACGAAGAGGGGTCCACCCCAGACCGGCGCAAAGGGGTCCGTTCTAGCTCGGCGCTAACACCCCACGACCATCCGGCTGAACGCGTCGATGATGAAACAGACGTAGGCAACGCCCGCCCACGTCGGCACGAACGTCAGATCCGTCACCCAGAGCCGGTTCGGGGCTGTTGCGGTGAACTCTCGTTTCACCAAATCCGGATACCTCGCCGAGGCCGGGTCGGTCCTGGTCGTCTTCACTCGCTTCGACCTCGTCGCTCCCTCGATGCCCGCAGCACGCATCAGCCGGCCCGTCTGATCTCGCCCGATACTGAGCCCCGCGCGGAGGGCGCTCTTCCAGAGCTTGCGGACACCATAAACGCGATAGTTGTCTTCCCAGAGCGTGACAAGCTCGGGCGTGAGGGCAGCATCGCTGAGTGATCGCGCCGACGGAGCGCGGTCTTTCGCGGCGTAATACGTGCTCGGAGCCACCTGCAAGAGTGCGCAGATGGGCTCGACTCCGAGCGGGCGACCTTCGACGACGTCGTTCTTGTTCGCGTCGATGAACGCGACTACTTCCGGTGTTGGCGGTCGAGCTCCGCCCCGAAGAAAGACGCTGCCCGCTTCAGAATCTCGTTCGCCCGCCGCAACTCGCGGTTCTCCTGCTCAAGCTCCCGCAGCACCCGACGCGCCTCCGCCGTGCTCACACCCGCGACGTGCCCGTCGTCGACGTCGGCCTGCTTCACCCAGGTCCGCACCGACTCGATCCCGTAACCGAGCTGCGTCGCGACGCGCTGCACCGTCCCGTGCTCGGTCCCCAGCTCTGCCCGCAGCGTCCGCACCATCCGGACCGCGGCGGCCTTTTCTTCCGGTGAATACCGACGCGCCGTCGGCTTCCCAGATCCCTGATTCGACACCATGACTCCATCCTCGTTTCCAAGGTCAGGAGTCTCCAACAAACTCAGGGCGCTTCAGTCCTGCAGGAAGGGTGCCAGCGGTGACCGAGTACGACACCGAGTTGCCCACGGCTTGGAACGTGTAGGCGTAGGCGACACCCTTGGAAGTACTCGCCGGTGGGCTGTCCTCCACGAACACGGGCACCTCATCGGCCTTGATCGTGATCGGTGCCGTCTCTGCCGTAGTGCGCGTGGAACCAGTCGCGACAGCAGTGAACGTGAAATCATCCTCGCGGGTCGGAGTCCCGGAGAGCACGCCTTCAGGCGACAGCGTCAGACCGTCCGGGAGGGTCCCGGAACCAACCGTGAACGTGGGGTTCTCGGATGCGGTGAACGTGTACGAGTACGGCTCACTGACCGTGGCCAACGCTGGTGGAGAAGTCGCCCCGAACACCGGCGCGGGGGCAGGCTGGCTTCTTATGGCCAGACTGTGTCCACCGCCGGCTGAGATCGCGGTCACATCACTCATCGCAGCCGCCGGAACAGTAGCTTGCCCGTACGAGTTGTCACCCCAGGCGATCACAGACCCATCCGCCTTCAACGCCAAACTGTGCAGGCCAGCAGCAACGGCGGTGACATCACTCATCGCGGCCGCCGGCACAGCAGTCAGCTCGACCGCGTCGTAGCCCCAGGCGATTACGGGCCCGTCAGCCTTCAAGGCCAAATTATGAAAGGTGCCGGCCGAGATCGCGGTCACATCACTCATCGCAGCCGCCGGAACAGTGGCCCACCTGCCCTCGTTCTGACCCCAAGCGATCACGGACCCATCAGCCTTCAACACCAGATTGTGCCCATTGCCAGCCGATGCGCGGATAACGTTTAGTTACGACCGTTTGGGAGTTCGAGCGGCGGCAGCGCCGCACCCACGATCCTGCCTAAGTAAGCCCGCCTGTGGGTGTCCGCGTTCGGCGCCGAGAGGGTAGAATTTCATGTAGTCGTAAACCTCGCGCTTTAGGCCGTAGACGAACGACGCCCGCTCCTCTTCGGCTGGCTGCTCGGCCTTGAGCGTCGGCTGAACCGACGTGATGATGAGCGTCTGCGAGTGCTGCGAACGACACCGTTCCGGCAGGAATGTCCGGTATCAGTGGTCCGCGAGCAGCACCGCGGCATTCATGCCCAAGTACAGCACGCTGTACTGTGCGAGGTATTCGTCGTCGGAGTGGGTTGCCGACTGTGCAACCACGACGTACGTTGCGTCGGCATCCTTCAGCAGCCAGCTGCCACCCATGACACCGATCGATGAACCGCCCTTGAACGCCACGGAGTCCCAGTCGTCGGCCGTCTCGAGTGCAGGGTTCGCTGTGAGGATTCTCGCGAGCGGAGCACCGGCTTCAGTGTCTCCTGCCTGATCGAGCGCGAGATGCGCGCGGGCAAGATCGGCGGCCGAGAAGAACCAGTCGAGATCGTCCTCCCACACAGGCACGGTCACATCGGTCACCGACGTCGTGAGTGGCGCGGCCGCCACCCGCTTCAGTAGTGCTTCGCGGCCCGCATCATCGGCGGCGGCCCACTGCCCCCGTAGGGTCTCGTCACCCCATCCGATCTGGAAGAGGGCCCGCGTCGAGAGCAGCGGCGTCGTGCGGTCGGCGCCATCGGGCGCGTGCTCGGTGATCTGGGCGTCGACGGCAGCCGCGCCCACCGCCTCGATCAGCAGATCGGCGGCGGTGTTGTCACTGATCGAGATCATGCCGAGCGCGGCCTCCTCGACGGTCACCTCGGTGCCATCTGGCTCCTTCTGCAGCACCCCGCTTGGCAGGCTGCGCGTGGCATCGGACAGGATGAGCGTGTGGTCCCAGGTGAGCGTGCCCTGCTCGACGGCGTCGACGACCGCGAGCAGCACGAAGAGCTTGAACATCGAGCCCGACGGTTGCGCTCCCTTGAGGTCACCACCCGAGAAAGTTGGGTCAGTGACGTCGCCGCTAGTGACGTCGAACACCGACACTGCCACGGGTGCCCCGATCTCCTCGATGCGCTCCGTGAGCTCATCCCAATTTGCGGCAGGCTCGGGGATTTCCGGTGCCGCCTGCACGGCGAAGCTCGTGAGCAAGCCAGCATCGTCGAGACTCACGCTGAGCATGTACGCGTTGCCTCCTGCCTCGACACGCGTGCCTGCGGTGGCGCCCCTCTTCTGGTACTCGAGCACCTTGTAGGGTGCCAGGGTCTGCAGTGACTCGAACGCCGCCACGAGATCGGCCGGCGTGCCGATCTGCGCGATCGCCTCGGGCGCGAAGCGCTCCTCGATGTCGGTGACGGTCACGTCAGTCTCGCCCTGGATGATGGCCAGCGCCCAGGTCGTGACCTCGCCCAACGGCGAGTCAGGGATCTCGACGACGGAGGCCAACTGGTTCGCTGACGCGCTCGGAACAGAACGGGGTGCCGTGCAGCTGGTCGCTCCGAGCGCGACAGCGACCGCTACAGCGACGATTGATGAGAGGCGCTTGATCATGCAACTATCCCAGCCTCTTCCGGGCTTGTCACGCATCCCCCGGCAGACGGACCGCGACCTCCGCCCACAGGAGGAGGCGTGACCCCAAGCTGGGATCCGAAAGAGTAATCCTTCCGTCAGCACGGATCAGCCGACTACCAATATCCTTCGGCTCTTCCGTCTGCGGTCTCAAGCCGCCGGGGTGAACGGATCGTTGTCGACCTTCCCTAGGGACGAGGTCTGGGTCATCCCCTCGAGAAGTGAGTTTCACCTACACAGTCCTCGCCACAAGCGATGGAGGGTTGACTGCGGAAAGTCCCGCCTACGAGCTGCGCATCACCGATGGGGCCACCCACGCTGCATCCACGGGTTCCGACAGGAGCAATTCTGGCGCTTTGGCAACCATCGGTGTCGATGTTCTCCCCGGGGTCGCGGGCAGCGCCCTCCTCCTCGCCCTTGGATCTGCATTCACGATCCTGCTGCTGGTTGTTATGCCGCCGGATCGTGCCTGTATACGTTGTCACGGCCGCGCAGATGGGCAGCTGTCCGACTGTCGCGCAGGGCGGCGCGACCGCCCGCGCATTGCGAGCTCTGCTGCCTACGGTCCGTTATACTCGTGCGCGAAGCTGGCCGCGGCACCCTGTGGCAGCCCGGGACTTCGGTGGCTTTACGTGATCGTAGGCAGTTTGTCCGATGCCCCCTGAATCAAGGCTTGTGGCGGCCTGATCGCTAGAGTCCATTCCGAGCCGCTGAGTGGCCATAAGGCTCGCGCTCCCCGGCAGTTACCCGGCACGCGCACCCCGCCCGCTGTTACGACCGAGGCGATAGCTGCCCCTGTCAGGTGTCGAAGGATGAACCTCGAGCCATGATCGTCACTGATGCGACCTCACTCGCGTGACACGGATACCTTTCCTCCGATGCCAGGCTAGATCTGCCCGTGTTTCAGATGCGCCATCTGAGCGGTGACGGCTTCCTAGCAACCCTTCACCTGGTCGCCCGTGTTCACGCCGTATTCGAGAACATCGATGAGCATGCCACCCCCATACACCGACAATGATCGCCGGTCGTCCAGCACGGTTTCGCCATGCAGTCGGCGGGATTCCAGCTGATCGATGTTCGTAAAAACTGATGTAGCTGCGTCGGGACGGGGCGACGCAAGCGCACCCCGTCGGTCTGAGCTCTGGTTGAGCCTCCGCTGTGATGACTAGGCGGAGTGCTTCCGTCGGACGACAAGGGCGGTGCCAGCGAGTAGCAGCAAGAATGCTGAGCCGACGAGCTCGGGCGGGTCGAATCCCGTCGCGGGTAGCGTGGGCGCCCCGGTTGCTTCAGAGGCTCCGCCAGCGGTGGTCGAGACGGGGACACTCACGATGAGGCTGTAGTCAGCGGAAGCGGTGGGCGCGGTGCCGTTATCGGCCGTGACGGTGAAGGTGTAGGTGCCCGCGATCGTCGGTGTTCCGGAGATTGCGCCCGTGGTCTCGTCGAGGACAAGGCCCGGAGGCAAGCTGCCGGCGGTGACCATGTAGCCGATGGTCGGGGTTCCGGTCGCGGTGACGGTGTGGCTGTAGGCGGCGCCGACGGTCGCGGCTGGTGGCGCCTCGGAGGTGATGGTCGGGCTCGTGGTGACAGTTCCGCCTTCCGCGTCGCAACCAGTTGGGGTGGTAATGGTGTTGTTATCGAGTGTGACCGCGGCATTCTTGGCGAGGAGGCGACCTTCGACGGTCGCGCCGGTGACGGCGGTGATCGACTGGTCGGCCATGATGGTGCCGGAGAAAGCGGCACCGGCGTCAAGGGTTGCTGAGGTGCCGATCTGCCAGAAGATATTGCAGGCGCTGGCGCCGTCTTCCAGCAACACCCGAGCGCCGGGAGCGAGGGTTAGCGTGCTGGCGGCTTGGAACACCCACACGGATTCCGCAGTGCCTGCGAGTGTGAGGTCGCCGCTGAGCAGCAGCGCACCGCCTGAGTAGACGCCGGGTGTGAGGGTGAGTCCCGCGAGCTCGGTGAGTCCTGTGGTGCCGGGAGTCAGGCTCGCTGCGGTGGTGTACGCGGTGGTGAGGTCGTTTTTTGCCTGCACTGCGACGCCGTCGCTCACGGAGGTGGTGCCGACGATAATGCCCGGCGGGAAACCGGTCACTGACGAACCCGGGCTGAGGCCCACATCACCTGTGATCGTGGTGAGGTTCGTGTTGGTCACCGTGCTACCGGCGAGCACGCCGAAGGGCGCCGCGGTCCCCAGCCCGATGGGGCCGTCGATCGTGGTTGCCCCCTGCGCGGAGCCACCGAGCAGCACGACTGAGACGGAGCCGAGCGTCAGGCCGACGAGCAGCAGACGGTTGGATTGGGAGCGGAGCTGTGACATGACGTCGCCTCCTCACACGGAGGGGCGTTGGATCAACACGGTGCCGTCCACATCTGCCTCAGATGAGTCATGTGTAACACGAACGGGGGTATGCGTCTACAGGAAAAGGCTGGTCACACCCGATTGTCCAGACGCCGCGACGCCGCAGGAGGCGCGACGGCAGCGAATTTCCGCGAGAATCCAACCCAGATGGCGGCCCGGTGCTCGGCGGACTTCGCGCATGAAGCGAGCGTGCGAGATGGTGCGTTGATGAGCGTTGCCGGGAGGCCGCGTTCGTCGAGTTCAGCGCTCGGAGGTGCCGGCCGGGGCGGCGGGCGGTGCGAGGTGCTATTCGTTCGCGCTCGTTCGCCGTTCCTGGAAGATCCAATTCTCGTTGTTGAGGAGCGGGACCCCAGTCGGGTCCTAGGACCCAGACTGCATCGTCCTCGAGGGTGCGTGTGCGCACGCGCATGCTGGCGGCTTCGCGACGCAGGAGCTATCGCAGTTCTTGCAGGTCGCTTTCTCTCCACCGAACTCCTCACAGACGATGGAGAACTTGTGGGTCCATCCGCAGGCAATCGTTTGCGATAACTGGGCGTGATCGTTGCCAGAGGAAGCCGGCACCGTGAGACGCTGCCAAGGCGCGGATTACCACCTCGCAACACTCCCACGGAGCCCGCATCGGGGCGGAGTGCAGTAGTGCCCCATAAGGTGGTGTAGCCTGCGGTGGCCGGCTCGGTCTTGGACGTGAGCGCGGTCACCGTGTGACTCCTTCGAGAAGTCTCTAACCTCCACTCGAAAGGCATCATCACGATGACCGCTCCACATATTGTCGACCCTGCACACCTTCTTGGCGAAGCCCTGACCGACGCGTCTCCCGATCTGATGCGGTCGCTGCTGCAAACCATGATCAACGCGCTCCTCTCTGCCGACGCTGACGCGGTGATCGGCGCCGAGTGGGGCCAACCCACCCCGGGTCGCACCGTCCAACGCAACGGCTACCGGCACCGCGACCTCGATACCCGCGCCGGGACCATCGATGTCGCGATCCCGAAGCTGCGCTCTGGCACCTACTTCCCGGAGTGGCTCCTCGAGCGCCGCAAACGCGCCGAGACCGCCCTGATCACCGTCGTCGCGGACTGCTACCTCGCCGGCGTCTCCACACGCCGCATGGACAAACTCGTGAAGACCCTCGGGATTCACTCGTTGTCGAAGTCGCAAGTGTCCCGGATGGCTGCGGACCTCGACGAGCACGTTGACCAATTCCGACACCGCCCGCTCGGTGATGCCGGCCCATTCACGTTCGTCGCCGCCGACGCTCTCACCATGAAAGTCCGCGAAGGCGGACGCGTCATCAACGCCGTTGTTCTCGTCGCGACCGGGGTCAACGCCGATGGGCGCCGCGAGGTCCTGGGCCTGCGGGTGGCCACGTCGGAGACCGGGGCGGCGTGGAACACGTTCTTCGCCGACCTCGTCGCCCGCGGTCTGACCGGGGTTCGTCTGGTCACTTCCGACGCGCACCGCGGTCTGGTCGAGGCGATCGCCGCGAACTTCCCCGGCGCGGCCTGGCAACGCTGCCGCACCCACTACGCCGCGAACCTGATGTCGGTGACCCCGAAGAGTCTCTGGCCCGCGGTCAAGGCTATGCTGCACTCCGTTTACGACCAGCCCGACGCCGACGCCGTCCACGCCCAGTTCGACCGGCTGTTGGACTACGTCGACGGGAAACTGCCCGCAGCTCACGAACACCTCGACGCTGCCCGCGCCGACATCCTCGCGTTCACCGGGTTCCCCGAGGGGCTCTGGCAGCAGATCTGGTCGAACAACCCGAACGAGCGCCTGAATCGTGAAATCCGTCGCCGCACCGACTCCGTCGGCATCTTCCCCAATCGCGACGCGATCACCCGGCTCGTCGGCGCCGTCCTTGCCGAACAGACCGATGAATGGGCCGAGGGACGCCGCTACCTCGGACTCGACATCCTCGCCAAGAGCCGCCTCACCATCGTCCCCGACACCGGAACCGAGGTGCCCGAACCAGAACTCGCCCTCAGCGCCTAACCCAACGAATCGAAGGACACACGGCTACACCACTCCACGGGGCTTGACCCGGAGTGCCTCACTCGTGCCTTGACGCTGAAGGGCAAGCGTCGAGATGAGCATGCACAGGGGTGCCTCGCCATCAGACCGAGGCTTCCTGCCGCAGGCGGCATCAGTGCCTGACGTTCGACCTCGTATTCGGAATCGCGAGATCGGATTGGATCCTGAAGGTTAGGGAATCGACCACCGGTGTCGCAACACGAGCGCAACGGCAAGCAACGCCCCTATCTCCCCGGAACGCGTTGCGGTGCTTGACTACAGGGGTGCCCGGTAACCCGGCGTGGCCTGTCGACCCGGCGTTGAGCGCGCGGGGCCACGCCCCCTGAGCGTGAAGGCGGGCCGTGGTGATTGGCGTCAAGCAGTCGCTGCAGACTTCCGGTGTTGCGCGTAGTCGCCGCGTCAGAGCTGTCACTTGACCAGGTAGACCCCAAGGGCTGTCACTTGACCAGGTAGACCCCAAGGGCTGTCACTTGACCAGGTAGACCCCAAGGGTTGCAAGCACGCCGAACGCAATGCCCCACAGGATGATGGAGATGATTTGCCACACGATGACGGTGTTCTTAGGAGCACCGAATGACACCATTGCGGCAGACGTGATCTGGCTCGGGAGCAG
Source organism: Plantibacter sp. RU18 (assembly GCF_050613355.1). Taxonomy (NCBI): domain Bacteria; kingdom Bacillati; phylum Actinomycetota; class Actinomycetes; order Micrococcales; family Microbacteriaceae; genus Plantibacter; species Plantibacter sp. RU18. The sequence goes on along the minus strand of NZ_CP159618.1, from coordinate 3,542,386 downwards.
CGTTTGCCCCAACAAGCTGACCCCTGCAACCCCATACTTATCGAATCGAGCGCGCAGCCTCATCCGCCGAGGCGACAGCTCGGCGGAAGCTTTCTCACCGACGATCTTCGCTCGTGCCGTGTGTGCGCCGAGCACGACCACCAGCATAGAAATGATGTTGCCGACGATGGCCGCAGCGATTGCGATCACCGGCTGAACGCCAGCGATGACGCCCAATGCTGATCCACCATAGGACTCCACGAAAGGGATCGCTCCGACGATCATCACTGCAAGCCACTGCCACGCGGGCGCAAACGAAGAGGTGAAGTCAGACAGTGCATCAATCATGGAACACACTGTAGCAATCTGGCACAAACTGTTTCAAATCGATAAGTGGATCTGCGATGGCCCGGTTGGCTCTCCGTGACGCTCCACGCAGCCCGCGCTGGCAGCCCTAAACGAACGTCGGCGTGGCCCTTGGCAGGCAGTGCGTGCCAATCACGCGATGACAGTGCGCCGCAACCTACTCGGTGCACCAATGCCTCAGAGGAGTAGCGCTCGGCCGCGGCGATTGCAGTCGCGCCCGCGCTCCGCCGTCACATCGTTGGCCCTCAAGCCATGATCGACGCCGAGCGCGTACGTTCAGCGCCGACAGCGCGACCGCGATGAGGGGGCGTTGGGGCATAACCCGGGCCACAGCTGGCTAGCCCAGCGGGCAGCTGGGACACGCTTGTCACTCTCGGAGTGGATGCGATGTTGTGACTGGTGTCCGGCGCACCTGACCGTGGGGCGCCCTGACGTGAAGAACGGCCCACTGAAATGGGTGTGAGACTCGAATTGATCGGCCCGTCCGCGATTCATCTGACGGAGATCAGACCCGAGATGTGGTCTCGCCCGAGAGGCGCTTTCCGGGCTGGTGCGAAACGAGTGGCGTGGCTCCAGCCAATAGTTGCTGTCCCGCCATCACCAATATGGCATCCATATCGCGAGGGAGTAGGTGCTGCGGAAGGCTGCGCTGGGCCGCGAGCAGCGCGGGGATGACAATGGTTTCAAGCCCTGTAGCACCCCCGATGAGATCTCGGATGGCGTCTATGGCCTCCGCCAGTGCCGTCATCTGGTTCTTGGTGGCGCGAGGCTGCTCGATGCCGGCCCGATCGGACAGAGATAGCGAACGGGTGTCGGGTAGAACCTGTGGTGAATCGGGGAATCCTCTTAGGATGCAGGTGGGGAGCGCACTGGCGTACCCGGAACGGGCCCCCGGGCGCGGCCCGGGCGCATGACCCCGCACACCTGATTCACCAGAATCCTGACGGGTCGCCTCGATCCCCGGACGGACCCAGCTAGAGAGTTCTCGATGCGACGTCGTTCCCGCCCCCTCGCCCTGCTCACCTCGATGGTCGTCGCGGCCGGGCTCCTGTCCCTGCCCGCGACCGCTGCGTTTGCCGAGGGGCAGAGCGAGGTGACGCTGCTCAAGGAGGCTTCGACGCCGGACGTCACCCCTGGCGAGACCTTCTCCTATGACCTCACTGTCGGTTGCTCGGCGATCGAGGTGGGTACGGGTTGCACGAACGCGGTCCTCACCGATCAGGTCCCTGCAGGCCTCGAGATCATCTCGGTCGATGTGGGCAACGGCCTGTCGGCGGCACCGCCAGTGATCGTCGGTAACAACATCACCGTCACATTCACTGACCCGCTGCAGGACCCGGCCGGTGCCGTTGGCCTCGAAGCCTCCTCGACCGGTGTTGTCACGGTCACGGTGCGGGTCCCTGGCGACTTCCCGTTCGAGCTGTCCGGCATCCCGATTCCGAACACGGGCACGCTCAACGCGAGCAACGCGATCGCGCCTGCGCTGTCGACCGCGACCGTCACACCGACTGTCGAGCACACGCTCCTCGCCGACGCCGAAAAGAGCTTCTCGCCCGACACCGCCACGAACGTCCCCGGCACCGCGACGACCGCGACGTTGACCGGGCGGAACGCGTCGAACGGTCCTATCGACCGGCTCATCGTCACCGACCCGATCGACCCGACGGCTGCGCCGAACCCGTTCACCTACCTTGGCGTGACCGGGCTTGGCCAGGTCACACTGCCAGAGGGCGCGGACCGTGTCCAGGTCGACGTCTGGGACGGCACAGACTGGGTCCTCGGAACGCCGGACACCACCGCGGTACTGCCTGCAGGTGTCGACACAACCAACATCGGCGGGGTGCGCTTCACCTTCGACAACAGCGCGGGCATGCAGCTGCCACTCGGCGCGACCGCTGTCATTGACCTGAACCTCGCGCAGCGTGCGAACGTCGCAGGCATCGGTGGTCCGACCTCTGTCGAGAACGTGGTTACCGCGACGGTCGAACTCGCCGCCGACTCGGTATCGGCCGACGCGATGGGCGTCTATGCCATCGTCCCGACCGTCGTTGACGTGGCGGCGACCAAGTCGTTCGCCCCTGACGCGATCGTGCGCGGCGCCTCCAGTACCGTCACGACAACGCTCACCAACGACAGCACCGAAGCGGTGTCATCGCTGACCATCACTGAACCGAGCGCCGCGGATATCCCGGACGGCATCGAGTTCGACGCCTTCACCGACGGCATCGCCTGGCCCACAGGTGCGACCGGTGCGTCGATCACCTGGACCTACCGCAGCGGAACAGTCGAGATGATCACCGCTACCAGCCCAGGGACCCTCCCCGCCCCCAACGCAAGCGAGCACGTCGCGAGCTTCACGGTCTCGTTCACCGGCACCATCGTCGCGGGAGCCGCCGCCACCGTCCCATTCGTGGTGACCACGGACCCGGCGCTCGAACCGACGCCGCTGGTCTGGGACAACGTGGTCGAAGGCGCTGCGACGGCGATCGACGGCACCGTCGGCACGACGACCGCCACCGACCAACTCACCGTGTACGACGAGCGCCTCGCGGTCGACGTCGCGAAGCGCATCGCACCCGCAAGCATCCTCTCGGTGCCGGGCTCTCCCGCGACCGTGCTGCTACCCGCCCAGCTCCTCCCGTTCCCGGCGTCCACAATCGACGCCGAGCAGATCGTTGTCCAGGATCCGCAGGTGCTGCCCGCGGACCCGTCACCGAACCCATGGTGGAACTCCTTCGACGCCACCGCGATCACACAGACGGCGATTCCGGCGAACGCGACCCTGACCGTCCAGTACTGGGACGGCACACAGTTCATCGACCTCCCGGGCGCTGTGGGTGTCGCCGGCCCGCGCATCCTCTCCCAACCGATCCCGGCAAGCCTGCGCGATCAGATCCAGGGGCTTCGGTTCCAGTTCGACTCCGAGATTGGCTTCGCCCCGGGGACACGGCTGCAACCGAACTTCGGCGTCGCCCTGCGCGACCAGAAGCGCGACACGTCCGGCCCGGCTACAGGCGGTGACGACGTCATCGAGAACTGCGCATCCTCCGGCGCCTCGACGGCGGGCATCACCCCGGCCGCCGGCGTCACCCCGGCACCATGCCCGACGATCACCCTCGTCCCGACCCTGCCCGGCGAGGGCGACCTCATCGAGAAGACCTTCCTCGAGAGCGCCCCGGGTGCGGGCAAAACCGTGATCGCGCGCTCCAGCAATAGCATCCCGGCCCGCATCGACTGGTCAACCGGTGGCCACGCGGACCTCGACACCGTCGTCGTCGCAGACACTGCAGACGCCGCAACAACCCCTGTCGAGAACACCGTCTTCAACGCTTTCGACGTGACCGGCGTCGCCGCGATCACCACACAGCAGGACCCATGGCTGCAATACGACCAAGTCCTGCGCGTCGAACTTTTCAACGGCACCGGCTGGGTCGCCGCATCGAACGACCCGTGCCCCGGCGCCTGTAACGGCACCTTCCCCGGCGTCAACCTCACCACCGCCGAACAGGCGTCCATGACCGGTGTTCGACTGGTCTTCGCGGAGAGCCCGACGCGCGCCGCGACGATCGGCGACGACCCGACCGCGCCGCAGCCCGGCAGCGGCGTCTCCCGCTCGAGCGGCAACGACCGCTCGTTCGTCCTGAATTTCCGGGTGCGCGACCTTGTGCGCGTGCCGGTCACCTCCCCGGATCCGGCTCTCGGCTCACGTCAGTACAACGCCGGACCGGGACGGCCCGGAGAGGTCATCAACACCGCACGCGCCTCGGGTTTCGACGCGGCCGGTGAGCTCATCGTCACCGACGCCGATGACGACACCGTGACCCTCATCGACGTCCCGCTCAACGTCCAGGTCACCAAGACCTGGACCGGTGGACCATTGGGCATTCCGCCGGTTGGCACCGATCAGGCGTCCTTCCCTTCCGGCCGGGCGAGCATCACCGCGACGAACGTCACCGCCGCGAAAGTCGACAGCCTGTCACTCACCGAGCCAGACCCGGCCTCACCGACCGACCCGTTCGACGTGTTCAACCTGAAGGGATTCGTCGGCATCAGTCAACCGGCTGGAACAACGGCGACGATTGTCGAGCTGACCTCAGCGAACGGCGACGTGCAGACCATCACGCGGACCGCCGCGCTCGGCCTTACCGAGGCCCAACTCGCCGACATCGTCTCCGTCCGGGTGCTGCACACCGGGCGCATCAACTCAGGCGCCACAGCCACGCTCTCCCTCGAGACCCGTCTCCGGGCCACCCATCGCAGCACGGACGCTCCTGTCACGGCCGCCGACTCGGGTGTCGTCAACGACACGATCGCGCAGGTCACCGACCTCGGCGGCAGCCCAGGAAGCAACCCCACCGCGACCGACGACGCCTCGATCGAGTTGCAGGCCACAAACATCTCCGTCACGGCCGGTAAGACCTTCAACATCACCTCCCAACAGGAACCTGATCGTGCACCCATCACCATGACGCTCTCCGGGCGCCCAGGAGGCAGCGTTCGCGCCGTGGAGCTCGTGCTTACCGATGACGCAGGCACCTTCTGGAACGCGTTCGACTACGTCGGACTCGCACCTCAGATCACCCTCACGGCGCCGATCAACCGTGTGCAGCTTGACGTCTGCGTCGACCGTGACTTCGCCGACGTGTCGCTCGACTGCGAGGCCTCCGGCGGCACCTGGGTGGACGGTGTCGCCCAGACGGCAGCCCAGTTCAACGCCTCACCCCTGCCCGCCGGTGTGGCCGCCGGCGAGGTCGAGGGTGTCCGGTACACCTTCACCCGCGCCGACGGCGGCTTCTGGGAGAACCCGGCGACACCACTCCAGCAGGTGCCCGTCGCGGTCCAGCGCCGAGTCGAACTGCGTTCAGGTGGCGAGGTCCCGTCCGACCTCGCCGGCAACCAGCCCGCTCCCGGCGAAACCGCTGCAGGTGTGTTCAGCAACATCCTTGTCGCCGACATCACCGGTGCGCTGACCGGAGGCGCAGGGTCCCCGGCGCTCACTGCGACCGACGACGCAGCCGCGACCGTCGCCTACGTGCGCTCGAACAATGCCGTGACCGTCCACAAGACACCGACCGGCGTGCACATCCCGGGACGGGTCATCAACTACGGCCTCACGGTCACCAACTCCGGCAACACGCCCATCGTCAACCCGGTGATCACCGACCGCCTCCCGAGCGACGCCGGCGGGGTGCAGCTCATCTTCGACCCCGCCGCAGATCCGACCACCTCGCCCTACAGCTACACCCTCACCGGTGCCGCCCCCGCCGACCCGAACGGGCCAGCGCTCCCGACCGACCCCACAGCCATCACCACTGCTGTGAACTCCGGCGCCGATGTCATCACCTTCACCTTCCCCGAGGACAGCGTCCTTGAGGTTGGGCAGACGTACCGGATCACGGTCCAGCTCGTCTTTCGACCGGGCCTGACCGCAGACACCGTGGTGACAAACACGATGGGCGTCGCGGGCGACCGCTCATGGGATGTCTGCAACGGCGGCACCTCCGGCGGGATCGACCCGGTCACCGGCGAATGTCGCACGAACACGAGCGTATCCGTCCAACTAGCGGGCGCCATCCGCGGTGTGAAAACAGTCCGCGCGGAGGACACCGAGCTCGGCGTGAACGCCGTGAACGGTGCCACGACCTGCCAGCCGGATGTGGCAGGCTTCTACCGCGGTGGTTGCGTGCCCGTCACCAAGCCCGGCGGCACCGAGGTGTGGCGCAACGTCCTCACCAACACCGGAACCCTCCCGATGAACCGCATGGTAGCCATCGACCGGCTCCCGGAGATCGGCGACACCGGGGCGAACAGTTCGCTCCCGCGCGGGTCGCAATGGCGTCCAACGTGGACGGGCGTCTCCTCGCTCGCACTCGCTGGCCCCACGGCGTCAATGACGACCTACTACACGACCGCCGCGGACCCGTGCGTCGCCGACCTCAACACCACCGGCCCCGGCTGTGCGGCCGGTTCATGGACGATCTGGGACAGTGTGGCAGCAGCGAGCGTGGATCCGGCGACGATCACGTCATTGAAATTCGTCGTGGACTTCGCGACGCCGCTCGCACCGGCCGGCACGGTCTCGATCGACGTGCAGACGCGGACACCCGGTTACTCACCCACTGCCGGAACCGACACCATCGCCTGGAACACCATCGCGGTCTCCGGACGGACCGTCAGCGGTCCGACGATCGACACGACACCAGCAACCGAGGGCAACAAAGTCGGTGTTGCGCTCGCGACAGGACCACTCACGGCGATCAAGAAGCTCGCCGGCGACGGCGCCCCCGAGTACGCACCAGCGACCTTCACCGGTTCGGTGAGCTGTGTCTCCGCAGGCGAGACGGTCCCGCCGCGGCCGATCACACTCGCAGCCGACGGCACACCCGTCTCCGTCGCCGACCTGCCGTGGGGCGCTGACTGCACAATCGCTGAGGATGACAACGGTCAAACCTCCGAGGAAATCAACACGGTGACGATCATGCGGGTCGGGCAGACCGTGCCCGTGATCATCGCGACAAACACGTACGAGCTTGCCGGCCTCGTCGTCACGAAGTCGGTGGACTCCGCCGCCGTCGACCACGACGGTGCGGCGGTGTCGTACGGGCCGTTCGACGTGGCCGTCACCTGCACATACCTCGGCAAGGACGTGTACGCCGAGGGTTCCTCCGCGGCGTCGCCGATGGTCGCGACCCTCGATGCGGACGGTTCCGCGTCGTTCACCGGCCTGCCAGCACGTGCGGACTGCACCGTGACCGAGACGGACGCCAAGGGGGCGGTCGGTACGACCATCGCCGTGGTCACGGCCGACGGCTCGGCCGACCCGGTCGCCGCGACGACCGCGCCCGTCACGCTGACCGCGGACGACGGCGACGAGCCGACGAACTCCGCGGCCATCGTCAACGCGTTCGCCGACGGGTCGCTCGAGGTCACGAAGACCGTCACCGGGCCGGGTGCGGCGCTCTACGGAGCCGGGCCGTTCACAGTCCGCGCGATCTGCACGCTCACCGACCCGTCTGGCATCCGCGTGGTGTGGGACGACGACATCGTCCTGGGCGGCGACCTGCCGCTCGTCGCTACGATCGGGCACCTCGCCGCCGGTGCCGTGTGCGCGATGGAGGAGACGGAGACCGGCGGAGCGGACCTCGTCGAGCTGAACGCAGCGACCGACCCCATCGTCGCTGACGGGACCGTCCCGTTCTCCGTGACGAACACGTTCCTCATCGGCTCGCTGCAGGTCACGAAGACGCTCGAGGGTGCCGGTGCCGACCGCTACGGCCAGGGCGTCTTCACAGTGAAACTCAGCTGCGTCCATGACGTCGATGGAGAGAACGTGCCGGTGGAGATCCCCGGAGGCGCAACCCGCGACGTCTCCATCGGCGGCGGACTCACGGCGGCGTACAACGAGTTGCCCATCGGCGCAGACTGTCGACTTGTGGAGTCGGCAGTCGGTGGTGCGACGCAGTCCACCATCACGATCGGCTCCGGTGCGGACGCCGAGACCGGAAGTGGCACCGAGGGCGTCGAGATGACTATTCAGTCGGCCACGGCGATCAGAGCCACTGTCACGAACGTGTTCGAGGTCGGCGCGATCACGGTTACGAAGCAGCTCGCGGGCGCAGAAGCGGAGGCGAACGCCGACAAGGCCTTCACCGTCGCGCTGAGCTGCCTGATCAACGTTGACGGCGAATCCGTCGAGGTCGACGTGCCGGACGGCGCCGAGCGCACACTGAGGCGCGCGACCGGCCTCACCGCGGAGTACGCCGAGCTACCGGTCCGTGCCGAATGTCAGCTCGTCGAGACCCACGCCGGCGGTGCAACATCCACGGCGATCACGCCCAACAACGGCAACGCCTCAATCGGTGTGGTGTCCGTCGCGTCGGGTGAGACGGCGACGATCACTGTCGTGAATACCTTCGACCCGGTTCCCGTCGTTCCGCCCGGTCCAGGGTCGCAGGACAGCGCGCTGACATCGACCGGGTTCAACGGGACCTGGCTATGGATCGTCGCCGGAGTGCTCGGTCTCTTCGGCCTGTTGCTCCTTGTCGTGTCGACGATTCGTCGTCACCGACGCGGGTAACCCGCCCGGTCGACGGACCTCTAGCCGAATCATGGCCGACACCGGGCACCCCAAGGGCGACAGGCGCGGCACGACAGCATCACCTCGGCCCGTGGGAACTTGTTCGAAGAACTCACCATCTGATTCACCGACCAAACACTGGCGTGCGAAACACGACGGGGCCGGCGAACAAACCTTCAAGGGGTTCTCAGCCTGGGCCGTCGAGAAAGGACAGGCGGCTTTACGCTGACGACATGACCCTGCTGAAAGGGTCACGGGCGGCGTGCGCCCGAAGATATTTGACCCCCCAATGTGTAGACGGGCGGCAGACGCGCTCCCTAGCCTGCATCTGGGCGGGTCATGGTTCTGTCTTGAGGGTGTACCGGCTTCGGCCGGGGACCCGTACCACGCGGGAAACGTCGGGGAGGGCGCGCCGGGATGCGCCGCACGGGCGTGGTCCAGCGCAGCACGCAGATACGGGGAGCCATGGCAACTGTTGTCGCCGGGGCTGTTCGCGGCCTTCCTCGCGCTAGAGTCCTGCCGGGTGGCCGGACAGCCATGTGTGGTGCCGCCGTCGAAGGCTCTCGCGGGTGACCTGATCAGGAGCGATGAGATCCCCGCCGCCGTCGTAGGGGTGGTACAGCCACTCGACGCTTGGTGGGAAGATGACACAGTCGTGAGCCCGATCGTCCGACACGAGGAGCAATAACGCCCGCAGTTCGGGTGCGCCCACATAGGTGGATCCGAGGTACAGATGAGCCCACACCGGCTGGTCAGCCTCGCTCGCGTCAAAGAGCACGGATTGCCAATATTGGGCTGCAGGGAACGCGGACTGGAGCGCCGCATCACGCTCGACGGGCTCCTGCGAATCCGACCACGCGAGCGTCGTCACGAGCACCACCCCGGCATCAGCGGCTGCGCCCAACTCCGTCAATATGGTCATATGACGCGAGAGCACTTCCGCCCGCTCAGCGTCCGTTTCGGGGTACCGCTTCGAGTCCGGCAGACTATGGAATCTCACCCATGCCTCTGGAATCGCCGTCCGCAATTCGCTACCTATCGGGCGAGCCGACGGCCACCGGCTCAGCCATGCACCCTCGAGCGCTGCAAGCACCTCTGGATCAACGTGCGGTCTACTCATGCGGTCGACGTTACACAACTGGCACAACAGACCAGTGCGTGTGCTCCGGGCCCTCCTCACCCGGGGAGCGTCAAGCACCAGGGGCGTCCCAGGGCGATCGTGTGCAGACCTCAAACCGGGAGCGGGCAGCAGAGGCGTCTGCGCTCACGCATTCGTCCACACACCGTTGCTCGCAGGACTGGCGAACAGGCTGGCGGTCAGTGAAATTGAACAACGTGATGCATCACGGAACTGGATTTCCGTCAACGTTCGCGTGTTCTACCCCGAACTGGTTCATCGGGGTGGGGCACGTGCCTGTGCAGTACTCATCCTCGGTGCGGTCTACGGGAACCCGGAGCCGCCACCTGCATCAACACCTCCGAGAGCAGTCGTCGCAGCCGTGACGACTGCTCTCGCAATGTTCCGGCCTCGGCGTGGTCTCGAATATTCCTTGGCGCAGTGACGCGCGGCTTCCGCATACATGGTTCGCGAAGCCGTCGAACGGTGAGGGCGAATGTCACATAGTGCCCGCGGGTTCACCGACCCCTCCTAAGCCGAGACTGCGCACCGCGGTTTGTCATGCGTTGTGGGATGTTCTCCTAATTGGAAGTCGGGGCCGCCTCGGCGCCTTCTATCGTCGGATCTATGTCACACAAGATCACCCTCATCGCCACCGGCGTCATCGCTATGTTCGCTCTCGCTGGTTGTTCTGGAGCATTGACCTCTGACGAGGACGCGTTGGTGTCCGAGAGTTCCCAGATCGCAGTTCCTGACGTCGTCGGGATGCAAGTCGACCTCGCCGAGGACCAGCTCGAAGCCCTCGGCTTCGACGTCGAAGTGAACGATCCTGTCTTCGAGGAAGCCATCGCAGATGCCGACCTGATGGTCACAGAACAGTCAGTCAGCGAAGGTGAATTGCTGGCTCCCGGATCCACCATCACCCTGACCGCAGACAAGGCGCCCCAAGACTAGGTCCAGACCGTGCTCGGGATCGCAGCGCAAACCATCGGCTTAGCCATCGACGAGCGAGCAGCCCAGTCGGCGGACCAGCCAATCGTTGTACGAGCGAGCACCGATATGAACCGCAGCGACGCGCCATTACCAGCCGGCGTCCACCGGTGGATGTGATGCGCAGCGGAGCGCATCACGCTTCGGGTGATGCGGGCAGCGTGAATCCTCCGATACCGAAAGGGCGGCAGTACGCGGTGACCTGGGCCGTCCGAGAGACTCACGGAGGTATGACTGCTGCGCTCCTCGCCCGCTCGAGCATGTTCGTCAGACGCTGGGGGACACCAGTCGATATCCTCACCTTCGACGACTACCTGCACTACCCACAATTACAGGAGAGTCTCATCCAGGCCGGCGTGCTCGCCCCTGGTGCCCGCCTGGTGAATATGTGGCACTGGTTCCGGGAGAATTCCGTTCTGTCCAGCCTCGACACAGTAGAACAACACGTGCCGTTGCAGACAGGCCCCCGCATCCGCGACACCGATCATGCTGGTCGGCTCATGATCCGAGAACTCCTCGCAGAAGATGGCCGGATCGTTGCGACTGACCGCTATCGCAGCAACGGCACCCTCCTGGCATCGGATCGGCGGCGCACGCCGGAGTCCGCCACGGAAAACCGCAAGGGGATCCTGCTCTACGACATCCACGGAGCCCCGCATCTCTGGTTCCGAACCGGCGGTGAACTGTATCGGTACTGGTTGGACCGGTTGAGCCGGCAGGCGCCATCCTTCTACGTCGTGGACTCCAAGACCAGTGCTCGCTTCATCGCCGCGTACCGACGGCCGTGGGCCACCACTCTGCATCTCGTCCACGGCGCACACCTCGACGCCACGGGCGCGCTCACCCCCGACCGGAGGCAAACCTTCCAACAACTCGACGCATTCGATCGGATCGTGTTCCTCTCCGAACGCCAACGCGCACAAGCCAGCGAGCTGCCCTCCGCACAACAGTCGCACCTCGCCGTCATTCCGAACGCCGTTCAACCGGTCCCCTCATCCGATCAACCACGACAGCGAGGGCAGGGGGTAATGCTGGCATCACTCACACCCCGCAAGCGTGTCGATCACGCAATCCGCGCCATCGCCATCGCCTCGCGCACCGACGATGTCACCTTGGACATCTACGGAGAGGGCCCAGAACGACCACGGCTCAAGGCGCTCATCAGCGAGTTGGACGTCGCAGATCGAGTGTGTCTACGCGGTGCGCAACCAGACGCAGCAGAGGCATTTCGCACCGCTGACTTCTCGCTACTCACCTCCCAGAGCGAGGGCCTCCCGCTCGTGCTCCTGGAGTCGATGGGCGCAGGGTGCGTCCCCATCAGCTACGACATCCTCTACGGCCCAGCAGACCTCATCCGCGACGGCAGCAACGGGTATCTCCTCGATAGCGGTGACATCGCGGGCCTCGCCGCTCAGATCATCGATCACAGACGTGATCAAGATGACCGCATTGAGAAGTTGCGGGGTGCGGCCATATCTGTCGCACTCCACCATGACCCGGTGAAGCTCACCGCCCGGTGGGCGACGGAGATGAACGCAGCTCAAGCCCTTACTCACGCGCGATTCACGTTCAGTCGCCGCCTGCGCGCGGCGCTTTCTCGGTGCCTGCGCCGGCTGCGTTCGCACCGTTAGCGCGGCACCTGTATGCAACCAAAGCTGCAGCCCCCTGGCATTTCGACTACTCGGCACTACCGATGCCACCACGGCTACGAACGCTTCAAACGAACCGACCAGATTCTCCTCGCGCAGGTGAATGCCGGACTCGGGCGGGTGGCCAGGGTCGTCGACGCTCATGCGGACCCTGTTCTGTTCTCGCAACAGCACACAAGAGCCTCGGATTCGGCAGCGGTGCAACGCCGGCGCGGACCTGGAACGTGCGCAAGGGTGGCCATCGCCCGGGAACATGGACGAGTCCGTTTCCGAAGTGACAGCCGTGCATCGCCAAGCGACGAGGCAGACGGGCCCCTTCAATGATGGTTCGCCGCCCGCGGAACCAACACGGATCTCCCGCAGCACCTCTGGGGAGATCAGCACCACGTACACACGAGAGGTCGCCGTCCGCTACGGCGCCCTCGGAGCGCCCGGAGTAACACCGCGACCGCAGACGGCTGACTGCACACCGTCTGCGCCACCAAGAGCATCGGTGAGATCGACGCTCGCACAGGGATCACGAACGTCGAAGCAGAACGAAACCAGGAGATCGCTGTCGCGGCCGCCACCCTCTCTTGCAACGGTACGAGACCACAGGCGGCGCACTCTGAAAAGATTTGCCCCACCGTCAAAAACCGAACCTCGCCTAGCTGCCCAGGCGGCTTGTGAATGACCGGTCCCGCATTCGGCGGCCACGGCGGTGTGACAGGTTCACCCACTCTGACCGCCACTTTCGGCCGGGCTGATTCCGCAGGACGGTGAGTAGGATGTGTTCCTCGACCTCACAACGGCCCGGCCGGAAGTGGCGGCTGCGGCAGGGGGTTGACGCTCCCTGTCCCACCGCGGTGACAAGCCTGCATCCGGGAGTGCACCTTCGGAGACGTGATCATCGAGGTGCCCGCCCAGACGGTGGCGGCGAGTACGTTGTCAGCATGAGTAGGCGAGCGCCATCTGGACACCCACCGAAGGCATCGTTCACGGCCTCGGTGCGCGCGGAGAGCTTGCCCACATCGCTGCAATGGAACAAGCGAGATGCGTTCGCGTTCGCCACCATCCCCGTGATATTCCTCGCGGGGTGGGGAGTAACTCTGCTCAGAGCTGACCCGATGACGGGCCGCGATCACCGACACGTGCGTCCGCGTCATACTGCTGCTGGTTCTCGTAGTCGCCTACAGGTCGTTGCTGTCACGGCATTGGGCGGCGTTTCGGAGGGCCCCAGTTCGCGGGGTGATCCTGGTGATCGTGGGCATGATCTGTACTCAAGCGGTTATCTCCATCGTCGGCCGGCTCATCCCCGGGAGCTCAGCAGAAGCCGTTCCAGAATCGACGGGTATCGACCCGTTCACCGCGAACACGTCCCAGATGGTGTTGATCGTGTTCCTCACCCTCGGCCCCATTGCGACAGCGTTCATCGAGGACACCGTCTTTCGCCACACCTTGCTGCTGAAGCTTCCCGTCTGGTCCCACCCCGCGCGGGCCTGTCTCGTGGTGGTAGTGAACGCCATCGTCTTCGGGGCGATCCACTTCCACAACTTTGGGAGCTTCCTCGGGACCGTTCCGTACATGGCGGCCGGACTCTGTTTCAACCTCATCTACCTGTGGACCCGGAACCTGTGGCACGTGCTCCTCATGCACACGCTGAACAACGCCATCCTCACTCTCGGCGGTACGATTCTCGCGTTTGTTCTCCGTCCCGCCCTCTAACGTCGACGTCGAGACAAATATCGGCCAGCCCTGCGGCATCACCGCCATGAAAGCGACCGCACCGCGATTCTTCTCATCGAGTCGGGAGGGTTCACCGCAGAGGGGCTCGCCGATATCCAGACCAGGATTGTTCGGGACAGATTCGCCCTGCAACACTTCTCAGGCACATGACCACCCCGCAACACCATGCCCGCCTCGGTGGAGCCTCCCCCGCGACACCCACGGCCTGGCTGCTGTCCGGAGGAGCCCCGCACATACTGCAGCAGATTGTCGACCCTGCAGTCAGGACTCCACGCGCGTGTTCGCAGCAGATCTCGCGTACGGGCGTTGACCGATATGCAGCGGCACGCTGGGCTCGCCCAGGGCAGGGACATGAGCTTGACGTGTTGTCATCTTCGAGGGCTTCGACTGGGCCAGCCTTCACCGAGCGCAGCGTCACACCTCGCTCTGTGGCGACGATCTAGCTCGATCGATCCGCACTGATCGGAGGGGCGTCGTCATCGAAGGGAAGCGAACCTGTCAGCGCGGAACCTGGCGGATGGGGTGCTGCGTAAGGTCGTCCAAGCCCGCACATCCGTGAGGGAGAAACGCCGACACCTGCGGTTGTCCATTGAACGTCGGCCATCAGACCCATGCTGAGCATCACGAGGTCCGCCATCGGCTGGCTTGGGGTCGAACCGCTCCGGTGCTTCGTCCTGGACACAGACGCCCGCACGGTGTTTGGTGAGGTTGATGAAATGAGCGGTTATGAGTGAACGAAATCTTCTGTCCGAGCGTGAGAACTCCGTTACCAAACCGTGGATGTCAACCCGCAGAATGGACGTGGGGTGTTAGCGCCGAGCTAGAACGGACTGTCAAGCCCCGGGTTTGGTAGAGGCTCGGTTAGACCCGTTCCATCACGGTGATGGTGGGTAGTTGCGTGTAGAAGTTGTTCTCGGCTTCGACGGGTGGGATGTGTCCGATCTCGCCGTGGAGTCGGCGGTGGTTGTACCAGTCGATGTATTCCGCGACCGCGATCTCGAGCTCGTCGATCCCCTTCCACGGGCCGAGGTTGCGGATCAGTTCGGCCTTGAATAGAGAGTTCAGCGCCTCGGCCATCGCGTTGTCGTAGCTGTCGCCCTTGGACCCAACCGAGGCGACTGCTTCTGCCTCAGCGAGGCGGTCGGTGTAGCGCACGGCACGATATTGGACTCCGCGATCCGAGTGGTGGACAAGTTGTGACAGGTCCCGGCCGGCACGCTGCCGCGTCCAGATGCCCATCTCGAGAGCATCGAGGGCAAGCTCGGTGTGCATGGTTGTGGAGAGCTGCCAGCCCACGATCCGGCGGGAGAACACGTCCAATACGAACGCGGCATACACCCAGCCGGAGAACGTCCGAATGTAGGTGATGTCCGCAACCCAGAGGCAGTCCGGTGCCGGTGCGGTGAACCGTCGGTCAACGAGGTCCCCCGGACGATCCGTGAATGGCCCAGGGATCGTCGTGCGTGGCCCCTTGGCCCGCGAGATCCCGCGGAGACCCTCCCGACGCATGAGCCGCTCGATCGTGCACCTGGCCACCCGGTGGCCATCGCGACGCAGCTGCGCATGGACCTTCCGGACGCCATAGACGCCATAGTTCGCTTGGTGCACGGCACGGACCTTCACCACGGTGTCCTCGTCACTGACGGACCGCTGCGAGGGCGGCCGAGACCGCGCGGCATAGTACGTCTGCGGGGCAATCGGCAGTTCCCTGCAGATCGGCTCGACCCCGAACTCTTCCTTGTGTTCATCGATGTAGGCGATCATCTGCTGTGTGGGCGGTCGAGCTCCGCCGCGAAGAAAGCCGACGCGCTCCGCAAAATCGCGTTCGCCCGCCGCAACTCCCTCACCTCACGCTCCACCTCGACCAGGCGAACCGCAGTATCAGTGGACGTCCCCGAACGCAGACCCCCATCGACCTCGGCGCGCTGGACCCAGCCACGCAACGTGTCCGACGGGACACCAAGCTGCCGGCCGATCCTGGTACACACACCACGGCGGCCCCCATCCGCATCACGCGCCTCGAACACAAGGCGCACTGCACGCTCTCTCAATTCCGCCGGGTACTTCCTCAAAGCTGGCATACTCCTCATCCTTTCAGGACGATCAGAGTCTCCATCAAACCAAGGGCAAGACACACCTGACAAGCAGGTCGGCCTTCTCGAGCGACGGTTGCACGCTCATCAGCACCCGCTCGGCCGCGTCGAGGGACCACCGGCTGACGAGGAACACGTCCCCACCCGCGGCATCACGGCGGCGTTCGATGATCGCCTTCGGGATCTCCGGATCGTTGCGCATCACGAACCACGTGTCGACGTCGTACCGGATCGGGCGAGGACGGGTCATGCGGGCAAAGCTAGGCGCAACCTACGACACCGCAGGCACGAACGGCACTACCTCGTTCGTGCAGAACCACTCCTGGTACTCCACACCAGCTTTCATGCCCCGATCGAACTCAGCCTCGAGCATGTCCGGCGTCACCGTCTCCACCACAGCGGCAGGTTCACGGTTCGCCTCAACAACACCCAACGTCACCCCGACCGTCGAACCAATCAGCAGGATCGAACCGAGAGCGTATTTCCAGAAAGTCATGGGTGGAGCGTATTTAAACACCGAACCCAATTAACACCCCCCATCCGCAGGTGTAGGGGTAACCCTGCTAGCTCGATCAACGACACAGCCCCTCACGGTCTACGGATCGTGAGGGGCGACTTCGCGTCTGGGACGCAACTCGGCGCAGTTGCAGTCGGAGCTGCATAGTGTCATTTCGCGGGTTCGGACCCACCGGCGGGTACACCTGGTGTTTTCCGGGTTCACCGGGGGATAATGACAAATGCCCCACTCCCATGTAGAAGCTAGGGAGTGGGGCAAGTGGCTCCGACGGGCGTCGATCCCGTGACCTCACGATTTTCAGTCGTGCGCTCTACCAACTGAGCTACAGAGCCGTGTACATCTGATGCACGATGGCGACGATGTCTCAAAAGAAGAAGCCCTCCCTTGCGAGAGGGCTTCCGACCTTTTGCGACCCTGACGGGACTTGAACCCGCGACCTCCGCCGTGACAGGGCGGCACGCTAACCAACTGCGCTACAGGGCCAAACTGTTGAGTTTTCGTGTTGCGATGATGCTGTGTTCCTGTGACGCTGTTGCTCTACTTCGCCGTCGCGCAGATTTACTATACCTGAATCCGAGCGACTGTTTTACCGGTAGTCATTGGTGACCCCAACGGGATTCGAACCCGTGCTGCCGCCGTGAAAGGGCGGTGTCCTAGGCCTCTAAACGATAGGGCCGTGAAGCTGTAAGACTTCATGACTACCGAGCGACAAGCATACGGATGATTCGCCAGAAACCAAAATCGAGATGGGCGCGCCGCTCCGAAGAGACGATGATGGATCTCACGACAGGCCTCGAATGACCGTGGCGGCGCCTGTCGCCGGGGTTAGCCTCGGGCGTGGAGCAGCGTGGTCGGCCCCGTCGTTGGCGGTTCTCCACCTGTCGCCATGGCCCCCGTTCGGGGGTAGTCTGGTGGCTGTTCCCGATGTGACCGATGCGACTGCAGTGAACCGAGATGGGCCGTACTTCATGAGCAAGAGACTTCCCGGCGCCCCGCGCCGAAGCCGCGCGACGACCGCTGGGGCGGTGCCCTCTGCCCGATGGCGCGGACGTCTCGCCGCCGCCATCGTGATGTCACTCGCGATCATCGGCTCCTTCGGCATCGCGGGGCCAGCGGTCGCCGCCGACTACCCCTCCTGGGACGACGTGCAGGCCGCCAAGAGCAACGAGGCGGCGAAGGCCGCCGAGGTCACGAACATCCAGAACTTCATCGCTCAGCTCAAGACGGAGCTGGAGGCCGCCCAGGCCGAGGCGGAGAAACGCGGCACGGAGTTCCAGGTAGCAGAGGAAGCCTTCTTCGAGGCGGACGCCCGCGCCACAGCGATCCAGTCCCAGGCCGACGCGAAGACCACCGAGGCGGACACCGCGACGAAGCAGGCTGGTCGTGTCGCCTCGCAGCTCTACCGCTCGGGCGGCGCCGACCTCAGTCTCAGCCTGTTCCTCGACGGTGAGAGCAAGGGCGCGTCCGACCTGCTGTCGAAGCTCGGCAACATGAGCCAGGTCGCCGACCATAGCAACACCGTCTACGAACAGGCCGTCGCGGCGCGCAACACCGCTGCAGCCCTCGGCGAGCAGGCCGGCGTCGCACGCGACGAGCGCGAGTCCCTCCGTCAGGCGGCGCAGGTCGCGATGGAGGCCGCGCAGGCCGCGGCGACCGCTGCCGCGGACAAACTGCAGACCAACCAGGAGCTCATCGTCACGCTCGGCGCTCAGCTGAAAGCGCTGCAGGACTCGACGGCGAAGACCGTCGCGGAGTATGAAGCGGGTGAAGCCGCCAGGAAGGCGGCCGAGGCCGCCGCTGCCGCCGCGCGCGGTGAGAGCGCCGATGGTGGTCAGCTGAGCAGCCAGGGCTGGGCGATCCCCGCTTCCGGTGGCATCTCCGGCACGTACGGCTACCGCGATCCGATCTCGACCGGTGGAGGCAACTCAGGAAGCTTCCACCGAGGCACGGACATCGCCGGCGGCTGCGGCATCCCGATCTACGCTGCGACCTCCGGGACGGTCAGCTATGCCGGCTGGTACGGCACCTACGGCAACTTCATCCTCATCGAGCACGGCTCGGGCGTCTCGACGGGCTACGCGCACATCGTGAACGGCGGCATCCAGGTCGGCGTCGGATACAACGTCTCCGCCGGCCAGGTCATCGCCTACACGGGAACGACGGGCGCCTCCACCGGGTGCCACCTGCACTTCGAGGTCCGCATCAACGGCAGTGCGATCGACGCCCAGCCGTTCATGGCAGATCGCGGCGCGCCCCTCGGCTGATCCGAGGATCCCGACACCGCACGACGAAGCGGCCGACACCCGAGGGTGTCGGCCGCTTCGTCGTGCGGTGCGCGAGAGGTCAGTGGCCCTCGGCCTTGAGCTTCTCGAAGCCCGCGATGATGATCTTCTCGGCTGCTGCTGCGTCGCCCCAGCCGTCGATACGCGCCCACTTGTCCGGCTCGGTGTCCTTGTAGTGCACGAAGAAGTGCTCGATCTCGTCGCGTGTGGCCTGCGGGATGTCGGTCAGGTCCTGGATGTGCGCCCAGCGCGGGTCCTTGTACTGCACCGCGATGACCTTGTCGTCGCCGCCGCCGTCGTCGGTCATGTGGAGCACGCCGACCGGACGGACCTTGATGCCGACTCCCGGGAAGGTGGGGAAGTCGAGCAGCGCCAGCACGTCCACCGGGTCGCCGTCCTCGCCGAGCGTGTTCTCGAAGAACCCGTAGTCGGCGGGGTAGACGAAGCTCGTGAACAGCACGCGGTCGAGGAAGACCCGGCCGGTCTCGTGGTCGATCTCGTACTTGTTGCGGCTGCCCCGCGGGATCTCGATGACGGCGTCGTACTCGGCCATAAGCCTGCTCCTCGGAGGTTGGATGCGTGTGGGAGTCGGCGAGGTCGCCGACGACTCACCATAACCGATGGCCCCCGGGAGCCCGGTGCAGGCGGTCTCCGTACCAGTCAGGTCCGGCGACGGCGCTGCACCGGATGCGCACCGGTGCAATAGCGTTGCTGATGTGAACGACGTCCGCCCCCCGCTCAGCCCTGCCGTCGCCGCGATCCGGAAGGCGGTCCGAGCGGCGCTCGCCCCACTCGTGGTCGGGGCACCGGGGCCGAGCGATCGGCCCGACGGCAGGGCCGACGTCGTCGTAGCCCTGAGCGGCGGGCCGGATTCGCTGGCGCTCGCCGCGGCCGTCGCCTTCGAAGCGCCGAAGCTCGGCCTCGCCGCCTGCGCCGTCATCGTCGACCACGGTCTACAACCCGACTCGGCTGCGGTCGCTGCGCGTGCGGCGCAACAGGCAAGGGACCTTGGGCTCTCCCCGGTCGTCGTCGCGGCCGAAGTCGGCACTGACGGCGGGCCGGAGGCCGCAGCCCGCGACGCCCGGTACATCGCCCTCGACCTGGCGCGGGCGGGGGTGGACGCGCGCGCGATCCTGCTCGGTCACACCCTCGACGATCAGGCCGAGACCGTGCTCCTCGGCCTTGCTCGCGGATCCGGAGCAGGAAGTCTGCAGGGGATGGCGCCCATCACCGGCATGCTCGTGCGCCCGCTGCTCGGCGTCCGTCGTTCGACCACCCGGGAAGCCTGCGCGGCCGCGGGCCTGCAGCCATGGACCGATCCGCAGAACACCGATCCCGCCTTCGCCCGCGTGCGTGTGCGCGAGCGGGTGCTGCCCGTCCTGGAGGACGAACTCGGGCCGGGTATCGCAGAGGCGCTCGCTCGGACCGCCGATGCGGCTCGCGAGGATGCCGAGGCGTTCGAGGAGATGATCGAGGAGACCATCGAGGAGGTCGTCGAGCACGCGGAGGCGGGGATCTCCGTCAGTGCGGCCGCGCTCGCGGCCAACCCGGCAGCACTCCGACAACGCATCATCCGGTACATCGTTCAGAGCGAGTTCGGCGTCTCGCTCACGAGGGTGCAGACGATCGAGGTGGCGCGGCTCGTGACCGACTGGTCAGGACAGGGCGCCGTCTCGTTGCCGTCGTGCTCCGCCACCCGTCGGGACGGCCGGATCGTCTTCACCGCCCGAGACTGACCGTCGGACGCCTGCCAGGGCCGGCGCCCAGGACCCCCTTCGCCGACGGTTACACTCGGTACATGGAGCAGAGCGACATCGCGGACGACCTCACGACCATCCTCGTCACCGAGCAGGAGATCCGCGACAAGCTCGCCGAACTCGCCCGGCAGATCGAGGTCGACTACGCAGGCAAGGACGTCC
Source organism: Plantibacter sp. RU18 (assembly GCF_050613355.1). Classification (NCBI taxonomy): domain Bacteria; kingdom Bacillati; phylum Actinomycetota; class Actinomycetes; order Micrococcales; family Microbacteriaceae; genus Plantibacter; species Plantibacter sp. RU18. The sequence continues at coordinate 3,521,672 of NZ_CP159618.1, read as the reverse complement.
TCCTCGTCGGTGTGCTGAAAGGCGCGGTCATGGTCATGGCCGATCTGGCCCGTGAGCTGCGCATCCCGCTGTCGATGGACTGGATGGCGGTCAGCTCCTATGGTGCCGGTACGAAGTCGAGCGGCGTCGTGCAGATCCGGAAAGACCTCGACGCCGACCTCACCGGTCGTCATGTGCTGATCGTCGAGGACATCATCGATTCCGGCCTCACCCTGTCCTGGTTGCTCGAGAACTTCGCCTCGCGCGGCGCGGCGTCGATCGAGGTCTGCGCACTGCTCCGGAAGCCCGAGGCCGCGAAGGTGCACGTCGAGTGCAAATACGTGGGTTTCGACATCCCCAACGACTTCGTCGTCGGCTATGGCCTCGACTTCGACGAGAAGTACCGCAACCTGCGCGACGTCGGCGTCCTCGCGCCGCACGTCTACGCCTGATTCGCGTCCCACCGCAGCGCACCCGACCGCTGGACGCCTCGCCTGGAACACTCGTTAAGCCCACGGCAAACATGGGGGAGGCATCCAGCAGCGAGGGGGTAGCCTGATCCCCGACGCGGCATCGCCCCGTCGACCCCTCCTGCAGAAAGGGAACGGGCCAGTCCCGGCCTCTCACTATGAACTTCAAGCGTCTCTTCAAGGGTCCCATCCCGTACCTCATCATCGCCGCCCTGGTCTTCTGGATCGGCATCAGCCTGATGAGCATGAACGGCTTCCGCGAGGTCTCCACGCAGGAGGGCCTGGCCTTCCTGAGCAAGGGACAGGTGAAGGAAGCGGTCATCACGGACGGCGACCAGCGCGTCGACCTCACGCTCACCAAGGCCGACGACGAGTTCGGGCAGCAGGTGCAGTTCTACTACGTGGGTGCTCGTGCTGCAGACGTGATCGAAGCGGTCGACTCCGCGGCTCCGTCCGGCGGATACAACGACAAGGTCCCGCAGCCGAACTGGCTGCTCTCCATGCTCGGACTGCTCCTCCCGCTGCTGCTCATCGGTGTCTTCTTCTGGCTGATGCTCTCGGGCATGCAGGGCGGCGGCAACAAGGTCATGCAGTTCGGTAAGTCGAAGGCGAAACTCGTCTCGAAGGAGTCGCCGAAGGTCACCTTCGACGACGTCGCCGGTGCGGATGAGGCGATCGAGGAACTCGAGGAGATCAAGGACTTCCTCAAGGAGCCCGCGAAGTTCCAGGCCGTCGGAGCCCGCATCCCGAAGGGCGTGCTGCTGTACGGCCCTCCCGGGACGGGCAAGACGCTGCTCGCCCGCGCCGTCGCGGGTGAAGCCGGTGTGCCCTTCTACTCCATCTCCGGTTCCGACTTCGTCGAGATGTTCGTGGGTGTCGGTGCGAGCCGTGTCCGCGACCTGTTCCAGCAGGCCAAGGAGAACTCACCGGCGATCATCTTCGTCGACGAGATCGATGCCGTCGGCCGCCACCGCGGCGCCGGCATGGGTGGCGGTCACGACGAGCGCGAGCAGACCCTCAACCAGCTCCTGGTCGAGATGGACGGCTTCGACGTCAAGACGAACGTCATCCTGATCGCCGCGACGAACCGCCCCGACATCCTCGACCCGGCACTGCTGCGTCCCGGACGCTTCGACCGCCAGATCGGTGTCGACGCACCCGACCTCGCCGGCCGCAAGAAGATCCTCGAAGTGCACGGGAAGGGCAAGCCGCTGGCCGCGAGTGTCGACCTCGAGGTCGTCGCCCGCAAGTCGCCCGGGTTCACGGGCGCAGACCTCGCGAACGTCCTCAACGAGGCCGCGCTGCTGACCGCGCGTTCGAACGCGCAGCTCATCGACAACCGCGCCCTGGACGAGGCGATCGACCGCGTCATCGCCGGTCCGCAGCGACGCACCCGCGTCATGCGGGAGCAGGAGAAGCTCATCACCGCGTACCACGAAGGCGGTCACGCACTCGCGGCTGCGGCGATGAACAACACCGACCCCGTCACGAAGGTGACGATCCTTCCGCGCGGACGTGCTCTCGGTTACACGATGGTGCTTCCGCTCGAGGACAAGTACTCGGTCACGCGCAACGAACTGCTCGACCAGCTCGCATACGCCATGGGTGGTCGCGTCGCGGAGGAGCTCGTGTTCCACGACCCCACCACCGGTGCGTCGAACGACATCGAGAAGGCGACCGGTATCGCCCGCAAGATGGTCACGGAGTACGGCATGACGGAGGACGTCGGCGCCGTCAAACTCGGCCAGTCCTCGGGTGAGATGTTCCTCGGTCGCGACATGGGCCACCAGCGCGACTACTCCGAGCGCATCGCGGAGCGTGTCGATGCCCAGGTCCGACAGCTCATCGAAGCGGCGCACGACGAAGCGTGGCAGGTCATCACGGCCAACCGCGCCGTGCTCGACCGCCTCGCAGCCGAGCTCATGGAGAAGGAGACCCTCGACCACCTGCAGCTGGCCGAGATCTTCAAGGACGTCAAGAAGCTCCCGCCGCGCCCGGTCTGGTTGTCCAGCAAGAAGCGCCCGGTCGGCTCCGGTTCCGCCGTCGGCTCGGCCGCGTTCACCGCGCCGATCGACGCCGGCGCAGCCGACGGTGGCGTCAGCTCGGAACCGGAGGCCGAGGCCCCGGTGAAGCCGAAGCGCACCCGCGCGACGAAGCCGCGTCCGGCTACCGCCTAGCCGGCATGGTCGGGGGCGAGCACGCCGCGAACGAAGCGGACGCTATCGTGCAGGCCGGGTCCACCGAGGACCCGGCCTCGCGGCCGTCCGTCGACCGTGCGCGGATCGCGGACGCCGTACTCGAGATCCTCGAGGCGATCGGAGAGGACCCGCGTCGCGACGGCCTGATCGACACCCCGCAGCGCGTGGCGGACGCGTACGCCGAGTTCTTCAGCGGCATCGGGCAGGACGCAGGCTCGCACCTCGCCCGCACGATCCCCGTCGGCGACGACGGTACGGGAGACGCAGTCCTGGTCCGCGACATCGCGTTCAGGTCCGTGTGCGAGCACCACCTGCTGCCGTTCCTCGGCACCGCGCACATCGCCTACCTGCCGAACGAACTCGTCATCGGGCTGGGTGCGCTGCCGAAACTCGTCGAGACGCTGGCCGCGCGTCCGCAGGTGCAGGAACGCCTGACCGAGCAGATCGCGGATGCCATCGTCGACCGGCTCGCCCCGCGCGGTGTCCTCGTCGTCCTCGACGCCGCTCACGGCTGCGTGTCCATGCGTGGTCCGCGCCAGCTCACGAGCACCACCGTGACGGTCGTGAGTCGCGGTGCGCTCGAGGATCCTGCCGCCCGCGCCGAGCTGATGGCGCTCATCGGTGCCGCCACCAACCAGGAGCGGTGAAGCGCTTGGTCACCGAACCCGGCGCACCGTCAGCGCACGCTCGGCCCGCATCGTCCCTGGCCGTGCCGCTCCAGGCGGAGCCGTTCCAGATCATGGGCGTGGTGAACGTCACCCCCGACTCCTTCAGCGACGGCGGGCGGTACCTCCACGTCGACGACGCGATCGCGCACGGCCTCGAGCTCGTCGCGGCCGGCGCGACGATCATCGACGTCGGCGGCGAGTCGACGAGGCCCGGAGCTGCTCGGGTCGACACGAGCGAGGAACAACACCGGGTCGCTCCCGTGGTGGCCGCGCTCGCCGCTGCAGGCGTCCGGGTGAGTGTCGACACGATGAGTGCCGAGACCGCACTGTCCGCGGCCGAGGCCGGTGCGTCGATCATCAACGACGTCTCGGGCGGGCTCGCCGACGAACGGATGCCCGCGGTCATGGCGGAATCCGGCCTCGTGTCGGTCATCAGCCACTGGCGCGGTCATTCGGCCGACATGGCCAGCCGTGCCACCTACGTCGACGCCGCGACCGACGTCGCTCGCGAACTCGACGAACGCGTGTCGACCCTGCTGTCCCAGGGACTCGAACCCGGCCAGATCGTCATCGATCCTGGCCTCGGGTTCTCGAAGCACGCCGAGCACAACTGGCGCATCCTGGCCAGGCTCGACCTCCTGCTGGCGCTCGGCCATCCCGTACTCGTCGGTGCGTCACGCAAGCGCTTCATCGGCGCTCTCCTGCCCGAGTCCGCGCCGATGGAGTCGCGGGACGCCCCGACCGCCGTCGTCAGCGTGCTCGCTGCGCAGGCCGGCGCGTGGGGGGTCCGTGTGCACGACGTCGCCGCGACGAAGCTCGCCCTCGACACCCTCGATGCATGGTTAGGTGGAGCCGATGACTGATTCGATCACCCTCACCGGCCTTCGGGCGTTCGCGCACCACGGCGTCTTCGACTTCGAGCGCGCCGACGGACAGGAGTTCGTCATCGACGTGACGGTCTCACTCGACCTGAGGCCCGCAGCCGATGGTGACGAGCTCGGCGCGACGATGCACTACGGCGAACTCGCCGAGGCGGTCGTCGCCGCCGTCGAGCGCGACCCGGTCGACCTCATCGAGACGGTCGCTGAACGCATCGCGGCCGTCGTCCTCGAGAACGAGCGTGCCGAGGCCGTGCGGGTCACCGTCCACAAGCCGAGCGCCCCGATCACGGTGCCCTTCGCCGATGTCGCCGTCACCGTCGAGCGTACGGCCGCCGACCGCGTCGTGCACCGTGCGGCCGTCGTGGAAGGCTCCCGCTGATGGTCTCCCGTACCCCGATCCACGATCCAGCGCGGCGCCCCGGGCCGCCCCGGGCGCGCGCCGTCACGGCGGTCGTCGCACTCGGCAGCAACCTCGGTGATCGCAGGGCGACGCTCGCGGAGGCATGCGAGGAACTCGCCGCGGTCGACGGCGTCCTCGAACTCCGGCGGTCCCCGCTCGTGACGAGTGCCGCCGTGAAGCCCAGCGGTGTCGACGAGGCGGCGCCCGCCTACCTGAACGGGATCGCCGTCCTCCGGACCCGGCTGGCCCCGCACGCGCTGCTCGACGAGTTGCAGCGCATCGAACTCGCCCACGGTCGCGTCCGCGAGGAGCGCTGGGGCGATCGCACCCTCGACCTCGACCTCATCGCCTACGATGACGCGGTCATCCATGACGACCGTCTGACGGTGCCCCACCCGCGTGCAGCTGAGCGCGCCTTCGTCGTCGTGCCCTGGCTGCTGGTCGACCCCGAAGCGACTCTGCCCGGTATCGGTCGGCTCGACAGCCTCGCCGCCGCGCAGGACGGCTCGGTGACGCCGGACGACCAGGCGGCGCCCGACGAAGGACCTCTGGCATGAAGCGAACCTCGGCGACGCCGCTCATCGTCCTTGCAGCGGTCGGTGTGGTCTTCGGATACCTGCTCGAGGTCGCGACGGTGTCCGCAGGCCGAGCCTCGATCATCCCGCCCGTCACACTCGCCGTCTTCCTCGTCGCGATCGCCATCGTCCTCGTCGCACTGTCCTGGCCCATCCGCCGCAGCACGACCGGCCGGGCGACGCGTCGCATCGATCCGTTCCGGGCGATGCGCGTGGCAGCACTCGCGAAGGCGTCGAGCCATGCCGGCTCCCTCGTGGCCGGCGCGGCCATCGGGATCCTGCTCTTCCTCCTGACCCGACCGATCGTGCCCGCGCTAGGCTCGTTCTGGCTGGTGATCGCGTCCATCGTGGGATCCGTCGCCCTCGTCGTCGCCGCTCTGGTGGCCGAGTGGTTCTGCACCGTTCCGAAGGATGAAGATGACGACGCCGCACCCGGGGGAGCCCCGTCCCACACCTGACCCGCTGATCGAGACGTCGTTGCAGGAGCTTCCAACGACACAACTCCCGCCCCAGGAAGGCGAACCAGCAGGACGATCGAGGAAGCGGCTGGACCTGCCTGACGCCGATTGGCGCCGCGTGAGCCGGAAGCTCATCGCCGTCGAGTTCATCTCCGAAGGCGCCATGATCGCCATCGTCACGGCAGCCGCGGTGTTCGCCGCGCTCGTCTGGGAGTGGACCTGGATCTGGTGGCCGTTCGCCGCCTTCGCGCTCGTCGCGATCATCTCGGCCGCGTTCATCCCTCGTCGGATCCGATCGATCGGGTACCAGCTGCGAGCCGACGACCTCCTGTTCCGACGCGGCATCATGTGGCAGCGCTTCGTCGCCGTACCCTACGGTCGGATGCAGCTCGTGGACATCAACCGTGGCCCGCTCTCGCGGGCGTTCGGCCTCGCCGACTTGAAGTTCGTGACCGCGTCCGCGTCGACCGGCGTTGTGATCAACGGCCTTCCCGAAGCCGAGGCCGAGGGTCTCCGGGACCACCTCGTCGCGGTCGCGGAGAGCCGACGGACCGGACTGTGAGCGATCAGCAGCCCGGGCCGCCCGGCGCTCAGCCGCCCCACGTCCCGTCCGAGCCTGTTGCGCCGCAGCGTGCGGTACCGCCGGCGTTCGAGATCCCGGCGGCCGGTCCACGGGCGCAACCGCCGACCGAGGCGATCGTGCCGCGCGTCGCCGGCCAGAGCCTCGTCGACGGCCAGTGGCACCGTCTGCACCCGGCGACACCGCTCCTCCGCGGCGGCATCGCCTTCGTTGCGATCCTCGGCATCGTGATCGCGAACCTGCGTGAACGTCTCATCGAGCTCTTCATCCCGTCACCGGGCATGGAGGCGCCGAGCGACCCCATCGACTACATCCTCAACCACGGGTTCGTCGGCTGGGCGCTGCTCGCCATCGCCGGCGGTCTCATCGTGATCATCGCGATCTTCTGGCTGTCCTGGCGGATGCACACCTTCCGTGTCACCGACGAGGCCGTCGAGGTGCGCAGCGGTGTCCTGTTCCGGACGAACCGCAAGGCGAAGCTCGACCGTATCCAGGGCGTCTCGATCGAGAAGCCGCTGCTGGCGCGGCTGATCGGCGCCTCACGGATCAACGTGAGTGTCGCGGGGCAGGATGCGAACGTCAAGCTCGAATACCTCTTCGCGGTCGACGCGGACGGTCTCCGCCAGGACGTCCTGACGCTCGCCAGCGGCGTCAAACTGGCCGAGCGTCAGCAGGCCGCTCCCGCTGTGAACCCGGGGGATTCGTCGACTGTCGAGCCTGCCGGGCGCGACGCGGGAAGCAATGTCTCGAGATTCGTCACGGACCGCGTGGACGACTTCATCTCACCCGAGCTCGACCCGCAGGCCGCTCCGCCCGAGTCCGTGGTGCGCCTGACGCTCGGCCGCCTGATCGGTTCGACCGTGCTCAGTCCGTTCACCGGGATCGTGCTCGTGTCCGTGATCGCCGGAGTCATCCTGCTCGCGAACGGCATCGACTGGGCGTGGTTCTGGCTCGTCCCGATGGTGTTGAGCCTCGGTGCCTTCCTCTGGTCGAGCGTCACGAAGTCCCTCCGGTACAGCATCGCCGCGACGCCGTCCGGTGTGCGGGTCGGGTTCGGGCTGTTCTCGACGACGAACGACACGATCCCGCCTGGCCGCATCCACGCGATCGAGGTGTCCCAGCCGATCATCTGGCGTCCGTTCGGATGGTGGAAGGTCCGGATCAACAAGGCTGGTCTCTCGCTGGAACAGGCCGCGCGAGGTGCGTCGAACAACACCGTCCTGCCCGTCGGCTCGCTTGTGGACGCCGCCCAGGTCGTCGAGCTGATGCTCTCCGGGCGGATCGACGGGAGTGCGTGGGCGCCGCTGCAATCGGCACTCTCGACGCGCGACGGCATCGGCTTCGTCGGCTCGCCGCGGCGCTCGAAGTGGATCAACTGGTTCTCCTGGCGCCGCACCGGGTATGCGCTCCGGGACGGGTTGCTGCTCTTCCGGCAGGGCGTGATCTGGCGGAAGCTCCACATCCTGCCCCTCGCCCGGCTGCAGAGCATCCGTATCGATCAGGGTCCGCTCCTGCGTGCCCTCGACCTCGCATCGGCGACGGCGCACACCGTCCCGGGCCCGGTGATCGCGAAGCTGCCGGCGATGGCACGCGACGAGTCGGTGCGATTGTTCGACGCGGCATCCGCGGCCATCGTGGTCGCTCAGTCGAGCGACCGCAGTCATCGATGGGCGAGTTTCGACCCTGCGCACTCGCCCTCGTCGGCGCAGGTAACGGCGCCGTACCTCGGGGAGCCCGCTGAACAGGGTTCCGGACCACGAGAGGGTGAGGGGACCATCCGATGAGCGCGGACATGCGCAGCGCCCGTCTCGGCGTCGGCATCATCGGCAGTGGGCGCGTCGGCCCGGTCATCGGTGCGGCCCTCGGCGGCGCCGGGCACGCAATCGTCGGCATCACGGCAGTCTCCGAGGAGAGCCTCGACCGTGCCGGCGCACTGCTGCCGGGGGTCCCGATCCTGGAGACCACCGAGGTCGTGGAACGCAGCGAGCTCGTGGTGATCGCGGTCCCGGACGCCGAGCTCGTGTCGCTCGTCGAGGGCCTCGCCGCCGTCGGCGCCTGGCAGCCCGGCCAGCTGGTCATGCACACGGCTGCACGTTTCGGTGCGTCCGTGCTTGCTCCGGCGGCCCGCGCCGGTGCCATCCCGCTCACGTTGCACCCTGCCATGGTGTTCACGGGGACGAGCCTCGACCTCTCCCGGCTGCACGAGACGTACTGCGCCGTCACCGCGCCGGCGCCCGTGCAGCCGATCGGCCAGGCACTCGTCGTGGAGATGGGTGCTGAGCCCGTCATCGTCGCCGAGCGGGACCGCGAAGCCTACGCCGAAGCCGTCGAGACGGCTGCGAGCTTCTCACGAGCGGTGGTGCAGCAGGCGACGGCACTGCTCTCGGACATCGGCGTGGAGAACCCCGGCGGATTCCTCTCCTCGCTGGTCCGCTCGTCCGTCGACGAGGCGCTCCGAGGCGCCACGACGCCGGATATCGACGAACTCCTGTAATCGTCGCGACGGCGACGACTCCTGCTGCCAGCCGTCCGGCCCGAGCAGCAGGAGTCGTCGTCGGATCGTGCCTCAGCGGCGACGGCGGAAGAGCGTGTCCACGGAGATCCGTCCGGGGCCGGTGAGCGCCAGGGCGAGGGAGACGACCGCGAGGAGCAGCACGAACTCGTACCCGCCGTCAGCGGCGAAGAAGCCCGCCGAGAGGTGCACGAGCAGCAGCGCGACGACCATGTTGATCGCGGAGAGCACTGCGACGACGCGCGTTCCGAGTCCGATGATGAGCAGCGCGCCCCCGAGGAGTTCGACCGCGACGACGACGATCGCGGCGGCTTCGGGAGCCGGGATGCCCATCCCACCGAAGCCGGCGGCGACGCCCGGGATGCCGTCGACGAGGACCTTCTGGAGGCCGTGGGCGATGAGGATCACTCCGAGGACGAGGCGGAGCAGCAGGAGACCCGTGTTCAGCCCGGCCGCGCGGATCGGTGAGGCGGGGGAGACCGGCGCCGGTGGGACCGTCACGGGCTCGCGGGTCTCTGTGTGCTGGTGGTCGGTGAGTGTCGTCATGACGAGCCTTTCGAGTTCGTTTCTGGCGTCGGTGCACCCGATCGAGCGCTGCCGGTCTTCGAGCCAAGCACGCCCGCCTGGTGCGGCGGTGTCCTCCGAATGGTTCTTCCCAGGCCCTTTGCAGGTGGTTGAAAGCCCACCCATATGTTCCGTCGCCGGTGGGGTGGCGCACCGTCCCCGGGCAGCCGCGGTCCCCGGTAAACTCCAGTGACCGCACGAGGAGAATCGCACCGCATGACTGACACGACGCCAGAGCCGATCGACGACGCAGCAGAACAGGCAGAACTTTCTGAACAGAAGGCCGTCCGTCTGGCCAAGCGTCAGCGCCTCATCGACGAAGCTCAGAGCGGCGCCGGCGGTGCGTACCCCGTCACGCTCCCCATCACCGACACCATCCCCGCCGTCCGTGCCCGCTTCGGTGAGCTTCAGGCGGACGAGGCCACCGGTGTCACGGTCGGCCTCGCCGGTCGTGTCGTGCACCTGCGCAACACCGGCAAGCTGTGCTTCGCGAGCCTGCAGTCCGGCGACGGCAGTCGCATCCAGGCGATGGTGAGCCTCGCGAACGTCGGCGAGGAACAGCTCGTCGCGTGGAAGGAGCTCGTCGACCTCGGTGACCACCTGTTCGTCTCCGGTGAGGTCATCTCGAGCCGTCGCGGCGAACTGTCGATCATGGTGGCCGAGTGGACGATCGCAGCCAAGGCGATCCAGCCGCTGCCGAACCTCCACAACGAGCTGAGCGAGGAGACGCGCGTCCGCAGCCGCTACCTCGACCTCATCGCGCGGGACCAGGCACGCAAGAACGTCCTCGACCGCGCGAAGACGGTCGCGAGCCTGCGCCAGACGTTCACCGAGCGCGACTTCGTCGAGGTCGAGACGCCGATGCTCCAGGTCATGCACGGCGGCGCCTCGGCCCGTCCGTTCGTCACCCACTCCAATGCGTTCGACACCGAGCTGTACCTGCGTATCGCGCCGGAGCTGTACCTCAAGCGTGCGGTCGTCGGTGGCATCGACCACGTCTACGAGATCAACCGCAACTTCCGCAACGAGGGCGCGGACTCCACGCACAGCCCCGAGTTCGCGATGCTCGAGGCCTACGAGGCATATGGCGACTACGGCACGATGGCCGACCTCACGCAGACGCTGATCCAGAACGCCGCGCTCGCCACGAGCGGCAGCCACGTCGTCACCTGGGCCGACGGCACGGAGTTCGATCTCGGTGGCGATTGGGATCGCATCTCGATGTTCGAGAGCCTGTCCGCCGCCGCCGGCATGCAGATCACGCCGCAGACGCCGATCGAGGACCTCAAGGCGCTCGCCGACCAGGAGGGCGTCGAGGTCCCGCACCCCATCCACGGCAAGTACGTCGAGGAGTTGTGGGAGCACTTCGTGAAGGGCGACCTCGTGCGCCCGACCTTCGTGATGGACTTCCCGGTCGACACGAGCCCGCTCGTCCGTGCGCACCGCTCGATGGAGGGTGCCGTCGAGAAGTGGGACCTCTACGTCCGTGGTTTCGAGCTGGCGACCGGCTACTCCGAGCTCGTGGACCCGGTCGTCCAGCGCGAGCGCTTCGTCGAGCAGGCGAAGCTCGCAGCCGACGGCGACGTCGAGGCGATGCGCCTCGACGAGGAGTTCCTCCGAGCGCTCGAATTCGGTATGCCACCGTCCGGCGGCATGGGCATGGGCATCGACCGCCTGCTCATGGCCCTCACCGGTCTCGGCATCCGCGAGACGATCCTCTTCCCCCTGGTCAAGTAGCCGATCCCGGCAACAAGACCACGAACAGTCAGGCGCGACGATGAGCATGATGGACCCGGGCGACCACCAGGACCCGCAGAAGAAGGGGCCGTCGACGACCCGCATCACGATCTGGATCGTCGTGAGCGCCGTCGGGCTGTACTTCGTGATCAGCGGGCTGTGGGGTGCACTGCACGCAGGGTCCTGAGCGTGGCCGCCCGGTCGCCGAGCTTGTCGAGGTGCCCACCACCTGGGTGCCCGGGGTACGATTGACCTCATGATCGAGGACTACTGGCTCAATGCGCTCTGGTCGCTGCTGCCCACCGTGGTCGTCGGCGCGATCTTCTGGATCGTCATGCGCGCCATCCTCCGATCGGATCGCAACGAGCGTGCCACCTACGCGAAGATCGAGGCCGAGGAGCGAGCCCGTCTCGGACTTCCCGCCGCGGTGGAGTCCGCTTCCTCGCGCGAGGCCTGAACGGCCAGGTTCGCGGCGCCGTCGCCCCGGGTCACTAGGCTGGGGACCTGGCATCTGAGCGGACGGGCGACATGACGATCGAGTTCTCGTGGAACTGGCTGGGCATCACGGCGCTCGTCATCGACTTCATCATCCGTGTCATCGCCGTGATCGTCGTTCCGAGAAACCGTCGGCCCACGGCCGGCATGGCCTGGTTGCTCGCGATCTTCCTCATCCCGTACGTGGGTGTGTTGGCATTCCTGCTCATCGGCAACCCGAAGCTGCCGCGGAAGCGCCGCAAGAAGCAGTACGACATCAACGTCTACATCCGCCAGACCACTCGTGACCTCGTCAAAGCGAATCTGACGTCGAACGCGCCGGCCTGGTTCCGGTCCGTCGTGACGCTCAACCGCAACCTCGGCTCGATGCCGTTACAAGGCGGCAACGCGGCCCACCTGATCGGCGACTACACGGGTTCGCTCACGGCGATGGCCGACGACATCGATCGGGCGACGACCTTCGTGCACGTCGAGTTCTACATCCTCACCTGCGACCAGACGACGAAGCCGTTCTTCGATGCGCTGGAGCGGGCCGTCGAACGCGGCGTCACCGTCCGCGTCCTGCTCGACCACTTCGCCAGCTGGCGGACCCCCGACTACAAGCACACCCTGAAGCGCCTCACCGACATGGGGGCCCATTGGGCCCTGATGCTGCCGTTGCAGCCGCTCAAGGGCAAGTTCCAGCGACCAGACCTGCGGAACCACCGCAAGATGCTCATCGTCGACGGCAGTGTCGCGCACATGGGCTCGCAGAACGTCATCGACCGGAGCTACAACAAGCCGGCGAACGTCAAGCGCGGGCTGCAGTGGCAGGAGCTCATGACGCGGGTGGAGGGGCCGGGTGTCGCGGGCATCAACACCATCTTCCTGAGCGACTGGTACAGCGAGACCGGCGAGGTGCTCGGCCAGGAGGTGGGTCTGCTCGAGGCCCTCCCCGTCGGTGATCTCGAACTCCAGGTCGTGCCGAGCGGGCCCGGTTTCGACGGCGACAACAACCTCAAACTCTTCCTGGCCCTCATCTACTCCGCGCAGCGACGCGTCGTCATCACGAGTCCGTACTTCGTGCCGGACGAGTCACTGCTCGCGGCCGTGACCACCGCTGTGCAGCGAGGTGTCCCGGTCGATCTCTTCGTCTCCGAGATCGGTGACCAGGCGATGGTCTGGCACGCGCAGCGTTCGTACTACGAGGCGCTCCTGCGCGCCGGAGTGCGGATCTTCCAGTACCCGGCGCCGTACATCCTGCACGCCAAGCACTTCACGATCGATGACGACGTCGCCGTGATCGGTTCGAGCAACATGGACATGCGCTCCTTCGGCCTGAACCTGGAGGTCTCGCTCATGGTGCGTGGGCGCGAGTTCGTCAGGGAGATGCGGGCCGTCGAAGACGGCTACCGCGACATCAGCAAGGAGCTGACCCTTGCCGAGTGGTTGAAGCAGCCACTCAAGTCCACTGTCCTGGACAACCTGGCGCGCCTCACCTCCGCCCTGCAGTAGCACCCTGAGGTGCGGGGTCGACGCCGTCGACGACGACTGCCACCATGGGGCATGGAACTCTTCGCGAGGATGCCCGAGCTCTTCCCCCTGATGCGTGGCGGTGGTGCGTTCCTCGTGCTCATCGGCCTGGGCATCATCGGTGGTTCCCTCACACGGCAGCGCCGCACCAGGCTCGTCTGGCTGATCGTCGGGGCAGCCCTCGGCGTCGTCATGATGGCGGTCGGTGGAGCGACGAAGACGATCTTCGCCGGGTTGCCGCAACCGGCCGTATGGCAGTGGATCGTGCTCGGTGCCGCCTTCCTCGTCGAGATGGGGCTCGTCAACGTGGTGCTGCGCAAGGTGCCCGACTGGAACTCCCGCGACTTCTGGCTCTGGATCCTGTTCATCGTCGGTGCACACTTCCTCATCCTCGGGCCGAGCCACGGTCCGGTGTGCTTCCTGCTCGCCGTCGCGTGCATGGCGAACGCCGGCGTCGGCCTTCGGCTGCGCAGCACCGACGTGCGCGTGTTCTGGGCCATCGACGGCCTGCTGAAGATCGTCGGTGGAGTCCTCATGGTCGTGTTGAGCTTCGCTCTCGCCTGAACTCCGGCGGCACGATACCGGAGAACGGCAGAGTGCCGACGGGGAACTCGGTTCGTCATAAATATATAAGTGGTACACCCAACATGCTAGGAGCTTGTATGTTTTAACACGAATCCTCCCCCTCCTGACAGACGGAGTCTCGTGAACACAGTTCTCTCCGGCAAGACGTTCCTCGTCTTGTCGCTCGCAGCCGCCCTCGGCGGCGGTGCATTACCGGCTTCCGCGGCCGCCCCTGATGCCCTCACCCCGGACGCCCTCGGCATGAGGACCTCGGTCCAGAAGACCGTGACCGGCAGCGTTCCCTTCGACAGCTCGGGAGGGCCCGGGTTCGACACCTCTCCCGACGACTCGGTCGTCCGCTCCCATGATTCCGTCACCTATACGGTCGAGCTCCAGCTGAGCGGTGCGGCCACCGACAGCCGGGTCGTCATCAGGCAGGTGCTCCCGGAAGGTCTGCAGTGGCCCCCCGTCGCCCAGCTCCCCGGCTACTGCACCGCCGGGTCGACCGTGAGTGACGACCGCTCGGTGGTCGAGTGCGTCCGCACCAACGTCCTCCCGAACTCGGTGAGCGCCGTGGACCTCACGGCGCTGCTCGTCGCCGCGCCGCCGCACGGCACGGTGATCACCTCGCCGCGCGATGGGATCACGGCGGTGGCGTCCGACCCGTCCGGCGGCTCCGAGATCGTCGCGAACACCACCGCGCCCAACGTCGTCGTGAGTAGCACGCCGCGGGTCAACGTCGGCGTCAAGCGTGGGCCGATCGTGACGGGCGTGACGGAACAGGACGGCACTCCCGGCTGGTACATCGCGCACGACGCGTACCTCTCGGTCACCGGTTTCAGCACCGACGCGGGTCGCGGTACGCGAGGAGCCGGGAACGTCGCCGAGGACGTCACCTTCCAGATCGATCTCGGCGGGTACCCTGCGGGCGCCCGACTGGCCACTGTCAACCCCGAGAGCGCTCCCGTCCCGCAGAGCTGCCTCGTGGGTGCCTTCGACACCGGAACGTTCCCGCGTTCGAACGGCGGGGGTGCCGGCGGTGTGACCGATTCGGGGTCCTGGAGCTGCGTGACGTCGGCCGACGGGCGCATCGTCAGCGTGAGGGTCCGCGGTGCCGATCTGAGCGGAGACCACATTCCCACCGTCTCCGTGTCGGGGTCGTCCATCACGACGGAGGGGTACCTCGCGATCGGCCGGTTCGGCGTCTTCGTACCCGACGCCGAGGTGCCGGCGAACGGTTCGCTGCCGGTGTCGCTCGACCTGACGGCGCTCCACGTCGTCGGAGTGGACGCCGACGGGGCGCCGCTCGCCAACGCCCCGGAGCCGCTCACGGACAACCGCGCCACCGCGACGCTCGCGCAGCGCACCGGTGCCGGCTCGCACACCTCCCGCTATCTGGACCGTCGGACCGACAACCAGCTCGTTCCCGGGCAGAGCACCCTCGGCTCAGGCGACGGCCCGGTGGCGGGCGGCCAGCTGTTCGAGCAGAGCGTCACCTGGAGCAACACGAACACGGTGCCTCTGACCGGTGCCATCATGTGCGCGGTGTTCGACCCCAAGATGCAGCGCATGGCGCAGCGTCCGTCGGGAGGAGCGCCCGTCGAGACCAACAGCCCCGGCGGCGCGGTCATCGTCGAGTACGGCACGACGCCGAGCGTCGACCCCACTGCGGACGACGTGACCCGGTACGGCCAGATGGACGCGACCACGTGCGACGACGGTGACGACACCTGGGTCGAAGACCCGTCCACCGTCCACCGTCGGCCTCGACAACGTCACCAAGGTGCGAGTTCGCCCCGTGAACGACCAGCTGCCGGCCCGCGCCGGGATCAGCCTCTGGGCACAGTTGCAGGCGAAGGAGGGCATCGAGGTCGGCGCTCCCATCACCCAGACCTACAGCATCAAGTCCTCGGGCAACGGTCCGGATCGTGCGTCGTCGACCGAGTGGGTCGAGTCCGGCTGGTGGCACGGTGTCTATCGGGCGGCTGCAGGCAACAACGCCTTCCCTCGCGGCGATCAGCTGATCGCCTCAACGGCAGCTGTCTCGGTCGCGAAGCGTGCCGTCTCGCCGGCGACCGAGCCGGGCGCCCCGACGCCCATCGCCGCCGGGTCGGAGATCGGCTTCGAGCTGCGTCCGCAGATCCTCACGCCGGACGCCGCCGCGAACGCTGCAGCGGGCGTGGTCGTCACCGATTTCCTCCCCGCCGGCTTCACGTTCGACGCCGAGTCGGCCACGCCGGAGGCTGCGACGGTCGAGATGCAGGCCGACGGCAGCACGCTCATCGAGTGGCAGCTCGGCACGGTCCGGCGCGGCGCCGAACCGGTCATCGCGTACCGCGCATCGGCGAGCCCGTTCACCGTGGGGCAGTTCCTCAACCGCGTGATTGTCTCGAGCCCCGACGACCCGACCTCGCTCACGGCCTTCCCCGAGGAGCAGGAACACCAGAACGCCCACTACGCCTATCAGACCATCCTCGTGTCGAGCCCGTCAGGCCTGCAGCTCGACAAGACGGTCGATCGTCCGGTGGTCGAAGCGGGCGATCCGGTCGGGTACCACGTCAGCTTCGCGAACATGAGTGCCGAGCAGCTGCAACACGACGTCCGTCTCATCGATGTGCTGCCGTTCCCGGGTGACGCTCGGGGCTCGACCGCGCAGGGTGCACTCGCCGGTGCACCGGCGAGCGAGGCGGTCCTCCGCTACACCGCTGCACCAGGCTCCGAGGTGTCGGAGCATGTGAGTGCCGATGAGACGAGCGACTTCGGGCAGCTGCCCGAGGGCTTCGACTGGTGCGCCTCCGACGCATTCGGGAGCGTCGGCTGCCCGGAGTCGTTCGGAGACGTGACCGCGATCGAGGCGACGGTCGGAGAACTCCCACCCTTCAGCCCGGTCTCCATCGACTACGAGCTGGTGACGGATCAGTCCGCAGCCGATGCCCGCTTCGTGAACGATGCGGTCATCCACTCGGCCACGCAGGCCCTCGGCGCACGCTCGCCAGTCGTCGCCGCGCAGCTCGTGAGTTCGGCGATCGGCGAGCGTGTCTGGTGGGATCTCGACGGGAACGGCCTCGACGACGACGGACCCGACGGCACTCGGGGTACCGGTGTGGAGCGCGTCGAGCTGGAGCTCTCCGGCACGGACAAGCACGGCACCGCGGTGACCCGCAGCACGACGACCGACGCCGACGGCCGATACGAGTTCGCCCGCCTCATCTCTGGTGACTACCAGATCGACGTCCGCCCGCCTGACGGTATGCGCGCACAACCGACGGTCCAGGGGGTCGGCGACGACCCGCTGATGAACTCCGCGATCGACCCCGAGAGCATGGCGATGTCGGGGATCGTGATCGAGGACCCGTCCCCGACAGCTGCCGACGGACAGGACCTGCGCTGGAACGGTGGCCTGGTTCCGAGCGAACCTGACGAGGTCCCCGGTCCTGGATCACCGGGCGAGCCGGAGGCCTCGACCGGCCACGGCGGGTCGGGAGCCCTGGCCGTGACCGGTGCTGGCTTCGTCACCGGTGCGCTGCTCCTCGGCGCGCTCCTCGTCCTCGCCGGTCTGCTCGCCGTGTCCCTTCGACGGACACGTCGGCTGATCGGGTCGTGAGCCGAGCCGGGCGGCGGGGGTATCTCTCCGCCGTCCGGCAGCCGCTCCGAATGTCCCCAGAATCGTCCACAGACGCACCCGAGGGCCGTCCCTATACTGGGGGCAAGTCAGGCCCACGACGGCGTCGCCTGCTCCTGGTCGATGCTTCGCCTGACGCGATCGAAGGAGGCATCTGTGCACCACACCGATATTCCGACCCGCTCCGACATCGTCGAGCTCGCCACCGCTCGAGAACCCTGGAGTGTGTCGATCACCCTCGCGACCAGCACGAACCCCTCGGATACGAGCCATATCCGTCTCGATCTGAAGAACCAGGTGAAGCTGGCGGTCGAGCAGCTGACGGCCGCGGGAGCAGACCGGACCGTCGTCGCCGACTTCACCGCTGCGGTGGACGGGCTCCTGGAGGATCCGGACTTCCTCCGATACCTGTCGTCGAGTCTTGCGATCTTCATCAGTCCGAGCCTCACCCGCTACTTCCGGGTGCCGAACCTCCTGCAGTCGTGCACGGAGGTGTCGGACCGCTTCTACATCAAGCCGCTCATGCGGGCAGTCACCTTCCCGCAGTCGGCGTACGTGCTCGCTCTCGCGCAGAGCGGGGTCCGGCTCGTCGCCGTCTCCCGCGACCTGCCAGCGACGAGCATCGAACTCGAGGGCGTCCCGGCCGACGTCGCAGAAGCCGCAGGCGTGGACTCGATCCGCGGGCGTGGCTCCGACGGACGGAGCCCGCAGGGGCGCATCCAGGGCTCTGAAGGACAGAAGGTGCGCATGCAGGAGTATGCGCAGGCGATCAACAAGGCACTCGCCCCTGTGCTCGCCGCATCGAAGGAGCCGCTCATCCTCGCTGGTGCTGAGCCCATGACGGGGATCTTCCGTTCGGTGTCGAGCTACAAGCACCTCGTGAAGCCGGAGATCGAGGGCAACCAGCAGGAGCGCTCCGACGAGCGGCTCGCAGCCGCAGCCCGTCCCATCCTCGACGAGCTGTACGCGGCTGAGCTGCGCGCGCTCTGCGAGGAGTTCGGGACGAGCGCGTCGAACGGGCGGGCGGTCACCGATCTCGGGGACGTCGCCAGAGCTGCCACCGCGAAGGCGGTCGACACCCTGTTCGTCGACATCGACCGGAACGTGCCGGGGACCGTGGACGAGGAGAGCGGCGTCGTCACCCTCTCCGATGATGCTGACGCATCGAACTACGGCGTCATCGACGAGATCCTGCGCCGGGCGCTCCTGTCCGACGCCCGGATCCTCGCAGTCCGAGCCGCAGACGTGCCGGGCGGTGGCGCGCTCGCCGCGACCGTCCGCTTCCCCGTCTGAGCCGGAGCACCCTTACGGCGATCCGTCGCCACCCGCAGCGCACGTGCCGACGGCACGTGCGCTGCGGCGTTCCCGGCCTTCCGGCATCACGCCCACGGCGAACAGGGGCCACGAGTGCTTCAGCGGTCGTTATTCTCGACGTAACGGCATCACCACCCTGCCCGGTGCCGGAGGAGAGTGATCATGTTCGAGAGATTCACCGACCGTGCGCGTCGTGTCGTCGTCCTGGCCCAGGAAGAGGCCAAGATGCTCAACCACAACTACATCGGGACCGAGCACATCCTGCTCGGCCTCATCCACGAGGGAGAAGGAGTCGCCGCCAAGGCGCTCGAATCCCTCGGGATCTCCCTCGATGCCGTGCGCGAGCAGGTCACCGACATCATCGGCACCGGCCAGCAGCAGCCGACGGGACACATCCCGTTCACGCCGCGCGCCAAGAAGGTGCTGGAACTGAGCCTGCGCGAAGCGCTGCAGCTCGGCCACAACTACATCGGCACGGAGCACATCCTGCTCGGCCTGATCCGCGAGGGCGAGGGCGTCGCAGCCCAGGTCCTCGTGAAGCTCGGCGCCGACCTCAACCGGGTGCGCCAGCAGGTCATCCAGCTGCTGTCCGGATACCAGGGCAAGGAAGCCGCCCCGGTGGGCGGCAACCAGAGCGAGCAGCAGGCGCAGGGCGGATCCCAGATCCTCGACCAGTTCGGTCGCAACCTGACGCAGGCCGCGCGCGACAACAAGCTCGACCCGGTCATCGGTCGCGACAAGGAGATGGAGCGGGTCATGCAGATCCTCTCCCGCCGCTCGAAGAACAACCCGGTCCTGATCGGTGAGCCCGGCGTCGGCAAGACGGCCGTCGTCGAGGGCCTCGCCCAGGCGATCGTCAAGGGCGATGTCCCGGAGACGCTGAAAGACAAGCAGCTCTACTCGCTCGACCTCGGCTCGCTCATCGCCGGAAGCCGCTACCGCGGTGACTTCGAGGAGCGCCTGAAGAAGGTCACGAAGGAGATCCGCACCCGCGGCGACATCATCGTCTTCATCGACGAGATCCACACCCTCGTGGGTGCCGGTGCCGCAGAGGGCGCGATCGACGCCGCCTCCATCCTCAAGCCGCTGCTCGCACGCGGTGAGCTCCAGACCATCGGTGCCACCACGCTCGACGAGTACCGCAAGCACTTCGAGAAGGACGCAGCGCTCGAACGCCGCTTCCAGCCGATCCAGGTCATGGAGCCGTCGCTGCCCCACACCATCAACATCCTCAAGGGCCTGCGCGACCGCTACGAGGCGCACCACAAGGTGTCCATCACCGACGGTGCGCTCGTCTCGGCGGCGAACCTCGCCGACCGGTACATCTCCGACCGCTTCCTCCCGGACAAGGCCATCGACCTGATCGATGAGGCCGGCGCCCGCCTGCGACTGTCGATCCTCTCCAGCCCTCCGGAGCTGCGCGAGTTCGACGACAAGATCGCCGGCGTCCGTGAAGCCAAGGAGACGGCGATCGAGGAGCAGGACTTCGAGAAGGCAGCCTCCCTGCGCGATGAGGAGAAGAACCTCCTCGGCGAGCGTCTCCGTCTGGAGAAGCAGTGGAGGAGTGGCGACGTCAAGACCACCGCTGAGGTCGACGAGGGCCTGATCGCCGAGGTGCTCGCGCAGGCCACCGGCATCCCCGTCTTCAAGCTCACCGAAGAAGAGTCCTCGCGACTCGTCTTCATGGAGAAGGCACTGCACCAGCGGGTCATCGGTCAGGAGGAGGCCATCTCGGCACTCTCCAAGACCATCCGCCGCACGCGTGCCGGCTTGAAGGATCCGAAGCGTCCTTCCGGTTCGTTCATCTTCGCCGGCCCCACGGGTGTCGGAAAGACCGAGCTGGCCAAGGCGCTCGCAGAGTTCCTCTTCGACGACGAGGGCGCGCTGATCTCCCTCGACATGTCGGAATACGGCGAGAAGCACACGGTCTCGCGACTGTTCGGTGCACCTCCCGGGTTCGTCGGCTTCGAAGAGGGTGGCCAGCTCACCGAGAAGGTCCGCCGCAAGCCCTTCAGCGTCGTCCTCTTCGACGAGATCGAGAAGGCTCACCCCGACATCTTCAACTCGCTCCTCCAGATCCTGGAGGAGGGACGCCTGACGGATGGCCAGGGTCGTGTGGTCGACTTCAAGAACACCGTCATCATCATGACCACCAACCTGGGTGCTCGTGACATCGCCGGTGGTCCGGTCGGCTTCCAGATCGAGGGCAACGCCTCGACCGGGTACGACATCATGCGCGGCAAGGTGAACGAGGAGCTGAAGAAGCACTTCAAGCCCGAGTTCCTGAACCGTGTCGACGACATCATCGTGTTCCCGCAGCTGTCGAAGCCGGAGCTCCTGCAGATCGTGGACCTGTTCACGAAGCGCCTCGCGGAGCGTCTGCTCGACCGCGACATGACGATCGAGCTCACGCTGCCCGCGAAGGAGCGTCTCATCGAGGTCGGGTTCGATCCGACCCTCGGTGCACGTCCGCTGCGTCGTGCGATGCAGCGCGAGGTGGAAGACCAGCTCAGCGAGCAGATCCTCCACGGCGAGCTGAACGCGGGCGACCATGTCCACGTCGACTTCCTCGACGGTGCGTTCAAGTTCACGACCTCGTCTCGTGGCGAGTCCGTCGGTGCGGGCGTCAACGCGCAGGCGTCGCTCGGTACGGGTTCCGCGACGCCGGACCTCGCGATCACCGCAGACTAGTCAGACCACGTCGGCCCTTCGACAAGCTCAGGGAGCGCTCCTCGCTCCCCAGGTTTGTCGGAGGGCTTTCGTGCGCCCGGGCGTCGCCCGAGTGCCCTCCGGTCCCCGAGCGTGCTCCTGCCCCGAGCTTGTCGCCGCTCCCCGAGCGCGGCGCCGGTCCCCGAGCTTGTCGAGGGGCTCAGGCGAGGCGGTCGAGGTAGCGCAGGATGATGCCCTCGCGGAGCGCCCACGGGGAGACGTCGAGTTCACGGACGCGGAACGCAGCCATCGCCTCGGACAGCACGATGCCGCCGGCGACGATCTGGAACGTCCGATCCGCGGTGATCCCGGGGAGCGCCGGTCTCGCGTCGGCGGGGATGCGCGCGAGTCTCGGAATCCAGTCGTCGAGTTGGCTGCGGCGAAGGAGCGACCGTTCCGTGCCGCCGATGCCGTCGGCGACCGATCCGGCCAGGCGGGCGAGGGATCGGATCGTCTTGGACGACCCGACGATGTGGTGGGCTTCCGGCTCGTCCGCGAACGCCGGCAGAGCGTCCGCCAGGACCTGGCGGGCGTGCAGACGGAGTGCCTCCTGCTGTTCGGCCGTCGGCGGGTCGTCGTGGAGGAACCCGACGGTGGAGCGTCCGGCGCCGAGGGGGAGCGAGATCGCGACGTCGGGGTATTCGTCGCCGCCGGCCGCGATCTCCAGCGAGCCGCCGATGTCGAGCAGGAGCATCTCGCCCGCCGACCAGCCGTACCAGCGGCGGACCGCGAGGAAGGTGAGCTTCGCCTCGTCGTCGCCTGACAGGACCTGGAGGGCGATACCCGTGTGTTCCTCGATCAGCGTCAGCACCTCCGGGCCGTTGGTCGCCTCGCGGATCGCCGAGGTCGCCATCGACAGCAGCTCGTCGAGGCCGCTGTCGCGGGCGATCGCGGCCGCCGCACCGATCGAGTCGAGGATGACCGCGACGCCTTCCTCACTGATCGACCCGTCGGGCGTGAGGTACCGCATGAGTCGCAGCACGGACTTGTGCGAGGACATCGGGATGGGGCGAGCGCCCGGGTGTGCGTCGACGATGAGGAGGTGGACGGTGTTCGATCCCACGTCGAGGACTCCGAGGCGCATGCGCTCACAGTACCGCCTCGGTGCTGCTGCCAGCGCACCGCGCTGGACCGAGCGCACCCCATTGGCGCGAGGGCGGGTCCCCGGAGAGTAGCGCTCGCGTCAATGAGGCGCACGTCGGGCCCCCAACCCGCGCTGGGGCCAGCGCACCGCGTCGGCGGCGGTCAACCAGCGCCCGGTTCGGCGCGGTGCGCTGGCCTCAGTAGACTTCCGGGAGTTGGTGATGCTGGGAGGCGCGATGGTCGAGGGTGCTGCACGTGACGGAGTCGCTCCGGACGGTATCGAGGCGGCGGCTTCCTGCGGTTACGTCGTCCGTCGTGCACGCACGAGTGACGTCCAGCGCATCCAAGCCCTCGTCGAACCGCTCGTGCAGCAGCGGATCCTCCTCGGCAAGGACGACGTGGTGTTCTACGAGGCCGTCCAAGAGTTCCGTGTCGCCGAGACGTCCGACGGCGAACTCATCGGCTGCGGCGCGCTCCACGTGATCTGGGAGGACCTCGGCGAGGTCCGCACGCTTGCCGTGTCCGCAGACCACCTCGGTACGGGTGTCGGACATGCCCTCGTGGAGCGTCTCGAGAGTGACGCGATCGAGCTCGGACTCCGCCGCCTGTTCTGTCTGACCTTCGAAACCGGCTTCTTCACCAGACACGGCTACCAGGAGATCGGCGAGGAGATCGTGCCACCCGAGGTCTACGCACAGCTCGTGCGCTCCTCCGATGAGGGTGTCGCCGAGTTCCTCGACCTCGCCAGGGTCAAGCCGAATACGCTCGGTAACACGCGCATGCTCAAGCTGCTCTGAACCACCGCTTGAAGGTTGACGCGCGGACGAGCCACGATGAGACCGTTCACAAAGCCACGCTGACCAGGGAATCGGCTGAGTATCGGCGCTGACGGCTTGCTCATATGAGCACGGGCGGATTTACGTCCCGTTCACATTCGCGGTGGTCTTCCGTCACGCATCTCCATTAGCTTGTGAGGCACTGCCCATCACCTGTGCCTCGAATGGGGGTGCGTTCCCGCGCGCCCGTAGCGAGCACAGCCCCGGATTCGGAGCCACATGCCGTTCACACGCACCTGGAGGCTGTCAGCCTTCGCCGCCCTTGCCGGGCTCGTCGCCGCACCGTTGGTGGCGCTGCCCGCAGCAGCCTCGACCGACGGCACCGGCGTCGTCATCAACGAGGCCTACCTCTCGGGCGGGAGCGCGAACGCGCCCTACCTGAACAAGTTCGTCGAGCTGTACAACCCCGGCGCGGACGCGGTCGACGTCAGCGGCTGGTCGCTCCAGTACCGCTCCGCCACCAGCACAGGAGCGTTCGGAGGCGTCACCGCCCTGACCGGCACCATCGAGGCCGGCGGATACCTCCTGGTCTCCGGAAGCTCGAACGGCTCCAACGGGCAGCCGCTACCCACGCCCGATGTGACGGGCGCCTTCAACCCGTCGGGGTCGACCGGCACGCTCGCGCTCGTCGCGTCCACGGAAGCCGTCACCCTTCCCGTCGGCTCGACGGTCGGCGACAACACCGTCGTCGACCTGCTGGGATACGGCACCTCCAACACCTTCGAGACGTCCGTCGCGCCGTCTCCCTCGGCCAACAACGTGCCGAAATCGATCACACGGACGAACTTCACCGACACCGACGTCAACTCCGCCGACTTCGCCCTGAGTGACTCGGTCACCCCGCAGAACAGCGGGGGCGAGACGCCGGTCGATCCCGAGCCCACCCCCGAACCGACCCCTGAACCGACGGACCCGGTCGAGCCCGGTGTCGCGACGATCGCCGAGATCCAGGGCACTGGCGCCGCGAGCACGATGGTCGGCCAGACGGTCACGACCACGGGCTTCGTCACCGCGAGCTTCCCGACCGGGGGCTTCAACGGCTACTACCTGCAGACCGAGGGCACAGGCGGCGCGATCGATCCCGCCTCGCACCTCGCGTCGGACGGCATCTTCGTCTACTCGCCCTCGACGGTCGGCTCCGTGGCGGTCGGCCAGTACCTCCAGGTGACCGGCGTGGTCGACGAGTACTACGGCCTCACCCAGCTGAAGGTCGCCGATGCCGCCGCAGTCACCGCGCTCGACGCCGCCGGCATCGCAGCGCCGACCGCCGCATCGGTCGCGTTCCCGAGCAATGACGAGGAGCGCGAACGCCTCGAGGGCATGCTCATCGCCCCTGCGGGCGACTACACGGTCACGGACAACTACAGCACCAACCGTTACGGCGAGATCGCCCTGACGGCATCGGCGACACCGCTCGTCACTCCGACGGTCCTCGGCAAGCCGGGTTCCGCTGAGTTCCTCGCAGCCCAGGCGCGAGTCGCGGCGGAGAAGGTCGTCCTCGACGACGGTGCGACCACGGACTTCTCGAAGGCCGAGAACACCGGTATCGCGCTCCCGTACCTCTCCACCACCGCGCCGGTCCGCATCGGGGCAGCCGTCGACTTCACCGCCCCGGTCGTGTTCGACTTCCGCAACAGCAACTGGAAGTTCCAGCCCACCCAGCCGCTCACCGGCGACAACGCGTCGAGCGTGCAGCCCGCGACGTTCGAGGACACGCGCACGACCTCGCCCCGCAACGTCGGTGGCGATGTGTCGCTCGCGACCTTCAACGTGCTCAACTACTTCGCCACCACGGGCGACTCGCGCACGGGGTGCACCTTCTACACCGACCGTCAGGGCGGCAAGACCACGGTGAACAACTCCGACGCGTCCGGTTGCGGCGTGCGAGGTGCCGCCACGGCCGAGAGCCTCGCCCGTCAGCAGGCGAAGATCGTCTCCGCGATCAACGCCCTCGATGCCGATGTCGTGTCGCTCGAAGAGATCCAGAACTCCGCGTCGATCGGTCTCGACCGCGATGTGGCCCTCGAGACGCTGACCGCGGCACTCAACGCCGCCGCCGGTGAGGGTACCTGGAAGTTCGTGCCGTCGCCCGCTGCGGTGCCCGCCGACGAGGACGTCATCCGGACGGCCTTCATCTACAAGCCCGCGGCGATCGAGACCGTCGGAGAGTCGCACATCCTGCTCGACTCGCCGGCGTTCGACAACGCTCGCGAGCCCGACGCGCAAGGCTTCAAGCCCAAGGGTGCGGACGACGCGGCGACGTTCCTCGTCGTCGCCAACCACTTCAAGTCGAAGAGCACGTCATCGGCCGCCACCGGCGACAACGCGGACACCGGCCAGGGAGCGTTCACAGGAGACCGCACGCGTCAGGCGACGGCCCTCGTCGCTTTCGCGGACAAGGTCTCGAAGGAGATCGGCACCACGAAGGTCTTCCTCGTGGGTGACTTCAACTCCTACGACGCCGAAGACCCGCTGGACGTGCTCCGCGATGCCGGCTACCTCAGCCAGGACGCGAAGACCGGCGAGTACACCTACGCGTTCGGTGGTGCGGTCGGCTCGCTCGACCACATCTTCGCCTCCGCCGATGCCGACCAGAGCGTCACCGGCGCCGACGTGTGGAACATCAACTCCGTCGAGTCGATCGCCCTGGAGTACTCGCGCTACAACGCGAACGTCACCGACTTCCACGTCGACGACATGTTCCGCTCCAGCGACCACGACCCCGTGATCGTCGGCATCAGCGCGGACGCGGCTGAGAACGCGACCGTCAACCTGCTGAACATCAACGACTTCCATGGTCGGATCGATGCCAACACCACGAAGTTCGCCGGCACCATCGAGCAGCTCAAGGCGATGTTCGCCCCGGACCAGACGGCGTTCATCTCCGCAGGCGACAACATCGGTGCGTCGCTGTTCCCGTCCGCGTCGCAGCAGGACCAGCCGACGATCGACGTACTGAACGCGCTCGGTCTCGCGGCTTCCGCCGTCGGCAACCACGAGTTCGACCAGGGCTACGACGACCTCGTGAACCGCGTCATGGCGGACGGTGCCAACGCGGCATGGCCATACCTCGGCGCGAACGTCTACCAGAAGGGCACCACGACGCCGGCGCTCGACGAGTACACGATCATCGAGGTCGACGGGGTGAAGGTCGCCATCATCGGTGCCATCACGCAGGAGACGCCGACGCTCGTGTCACCAGCCGGCATCGTCGACCTCGACTTCGGAGACCCGGTCGAGGCCGTCAACCGCGTCGCGGCGCAGCTCACCGACGGGGACGACTCCAACGGTGAGGCCGACGTCATCGTCGCCGAATACCACGAGGGTGCAGGTGCCGGTACTCCGGACGGCGCGACCCTCGAACAGGAACTCGCCGGGGAGAGCGCCTTCACCGAGATCGTCACCACGACGAGCGCGGAGGTCGATGCGATCTTCACCGGTCACACGCACAAGCAGTATGCGTGGGACGCACCGATCCCCGGTGTCAGCGGCAAGACGCGTCCGGTGCTCCAGACCGGTAGCTACGGCGAGTTCATCGGCCAGATCACGCTGACGGTCGACCGGGCGTCCGGTGATGTGACGGCCTACACGGCGAAGAACGTCGCTCGCACGAGCGTCGCCGAAGCAGACCTCGTCACGCAGTTCCCCGCGGTGGCGACGGTCAAGGCGATCACCGATGCGGCACTCGCGAAGGCAGCCGAGATCGGCAACGAGAAGATCGGTTCGGCGACGGCCGACATCACGCGTGCGTTCAACAACGGCGTGAAGGACGACCGTGGCGCCGAGTCGACGCTCGGCGGCCTGGTCGCCGACTCGCTCCGTGCCTCCCTGTCCAGCGCCGACCGTGGCGGGGCCGACATCGGCATCGTCAACCCGGGCGGCATGCGCGAGGAGATCCTGGCCGGTGACATCACCTACGCCGAGGCGAACGCGGTGCTGCCCTTCCTGAACAACCTGTGGACGACCTCGCTCACCGGGGCGCAGTTCAAGAAGGTGCTCGAACAGCAGTGGCAGCGCGATGCAGCTGGCGCCGTCCCGTCTCGTCCCTACCTGCAGCTCGGTCTGTCCTCGAACGTGCAGTACACCTTCGACCCGACGAGGGCCGAGGGCGACCGCATCACGAGCATCACCATCAACGGTGCCGCCATCGATCCTGCGGCAAGCTACCGGATCGGCTCCTTCAGCTTCCTGCTGCAGGGCGGCGACAACTTCCGTGAGTTCCTGAACGGCACGGGCACGCGCGATTCCGGTCTGGTCGACCGCGACGCGTGGATCTCGTACCTGACGAGCTCGAGCCCGGTCTCGCCGAACTTCGAGCGTCGCAGCGTGCAGGTCTCGGGCGTCCCGACGGCAGCGGTCAAGGCGGGGGAGACGGTCACGTTCGACGTCGCCAAGCTCGATCTGACCTCGACCGGTAGCCCGGTGAACACGACGCTCGCGATCGAGCTGAACGGTTCCCCGGTCGGCACGGTTCCCGTCGCGGCCGGTGCAGCCACCGTTTCCTTCACCGTTCCAGCGGGAACGCCGGACGGAGCGGCGACGATCGGCCTCACCGCGCTCGAATCAGGGACCAACCTCACGGTCCCGCTTACGGTCGCGACGCCGCCGGTGGTCACTCCGCCGACGCCTGCTCCGGAATCCGCGCTCATCCAGGCGCTGAAGGACCTCATCAAGGCGATCACCGATTTCATCATCGGCAAGCTCGCCACGATCCACGTCGGTAAGGAGTACGCGGGTACGTGGGTGAGCGTCTGGCTGCACTCCGAGCCGATCCTCATCAGCGACGGCCTCATCCAGGTCGACGCGGACGGCAACGTCCAGGTGACGGTCCCTGAGGATGCGCCGGTCGGGGCCCACCGCCTCGTGGTCCAGGACGCCGACGGCAACGTCATCGGCTGGCAGGACATCGTGGTGCAGGCGGCGCCGGTCGACCCCGGCACGGACCCGGGCACCCAGCCCGGTGCGGGTGGCGGAACGGGTGCCGGTTCAGGCACCGCCGGAGGGACGCAGGACGGTAGCCTCAGCAAGACGGGTGCGGAGCCATGGGGTAACGCCTCCCTCGCCGCTCTCCTGCTGATCGGCGGTCTGGCGCTCATGATCGCTCGCCGTCGCTCGGCACAGCAGGAGCTGTAGCGCGACAGCTGCCGCGCTCGCAACTGCGCGGTGGCATCCGATGCCCCGCCATCGATCGGACCACGGTCCGTACCGACGGCGGGGCATCGGGCGTTTTCGCGGTTCGGCGCTTAATCTGTGACCATGTCGAGCCCCACGAATCCCCGCGGACCGCTGCCGGCCTCCGTCTACCGGCGTCGTCGGTTGATCGTGTTCGGCGCCCTGCTCGCCGTCATCATCCTCGTCATCGTCCTCATCGTGTCGATCACCTCGAGATCAGGGGGCGAGCCGGCCGCCGCTGGGTCCTCCCCGTCGCCGAGTGCGACCTCGACACCGGTGGAGACACCGCAGGGGACCACCGCACCGATCGACGATGCTGCGACGTCCGACCCCGGCAGCGCCGCCGCGTGCACTGCGGACCAGGTCCAGGTGGACGCCGTCGTCAACGCCACGAGCTTCGCCGCCGACCAGCTGCCGCAGCTGTCATTGAGCCTCACGAACACCGGGACGGCCGCCTGCACGATGAACGCCGGGACGAGCCAGCAGGTGTTCACCGTCTCGAGCGGCGACGAGCCCTACTGGACGTCCACCGATTGCCAGACCGCTCCGAGCGACCAGCAGGTGCTGCTCGAACCGGGGAAGACGGTCTCATCGAACCCGCCGATCACCTGGGACCGGACGAGGTCGTCGACGGACACCTGCGACGTGCCGCGCGACCCGGTTCCCGCGGGCGGCGCCTCGTATCACCTGAACACCTCGATCGGTGGCTTCGCGTCCGCCGACAGCGCGCAGTTCCTCCTCAACTGATCCGTTCGCCGTTCGTCCCTGTGCGGAACTCCTGCTGGCTCCGGGTCTGCCGGGGCGATTCGGCTGAATGCGGACCGTCTGATTCGGTGCGTGCGCGCTGAGCAGGAGTTGTGCGCACGCGGAGGGGTGAAGGCTGCTGCGAGAATAGGGACATGGCGAAGCAGAAGCGTCCCGAGTTCCGATCCCAGGCCCTGGCGGATGCCCTCGCCTCAGGCGACATGGTCGCCGTGGCGTACGCGCTGCGGAACGGGCGGTTCGTCGTCCCGCTCATGAGGCCGGGCAACCCGGACAAACCGACTGAGACGGGCGAGGTCTGGATGTTCCGCCAGCCGGAGACCGCGCGCCTCGCCCTCCTGCTGTTCTCCGACGCGAAGAACAAGCCTGCCGCGTTGCCTCCGTACGTCGGTCTCCACGACGGCACGTGGCTCGCGAGCTTCCTGCGCACCTACGGCGACGACATCGAGACCGTGCTGTTCGACGTCGCCGGGCCGAACTCGCTGCAGGCCGCTCCGGAAGAACTGCTGCGGGTGCTGGAACTCGAAGCGCCCGCGGCCGAGGCGCCCACCGCGGAATAGCGCGCGGTCGAACGCGGTTCAGAACGCCGCGTCGAGTTCCCGCTCGCGCTGAGCCGGTCGCGCGGCATCCGCTGCCGACTTCGCGATGCCGAGCATGGTCTTCAGTTCGGAGCTCACGTCCGAATGCAGCAGTGTCTTGTACCCGAGGCGCGTCGCCTCAGACGTCCGTTGCTTCGACACACTGACGGGGCGCACCTCGCCGCCCAGGCTGATCTCGCCGTATGCGGCGAGATCGTTGGGGATCGGGAGGTCGCGGATGACGGAGACGATGGCGAGCGCGATCGCCAGGTCTGCGGCCGGTTCGGAGATCTTCACGCCCCCGACCGTCGAGACGTAGACCTCGTAGTCGCTGAGGTCGTACTTGTAGCGCCCGTGGAGTACGGCGAGGATCATGGCGACCCGGGCGGCGTCGACCCCATTGGTGACGCGGCGGGGGTTCGGCGTCGAACTCTTGGCGATGAGCGCCTGGACTTCGACGGGAAGCGCCCTGCGTCCCTCCATCACGATGGTGACGCAAGTACCGGCGACACTGCCGTTCTTGCTCAAGAAGAGGGCGCTCGGGTCTGGAACCTCGACGATGCCGTCGCCGGCCATCTCGAAGCAGCCGACCTCGTCGGTCGCACCGAAACGGTTCTTCAGGGCTCGCAGGAACCTGAGCGCCGTGTAGCGGTCGCCTTCGAAGTGGCACACGACGTCGACGAGGTGCTCGAGTAGCCGCGGGCCGGCGATGGAGCCGTCCTTCGTGACGTGCCCGACGAGCAGGATGGGGAGGTCGCGCTCCTTGGCGATGCGGGTGAGGACGGCCGAGACCTCACGGACCTGACCGGGCTGGCCCGCGAGACCGTCGGACTGCGATGAGGAGACCGTCTGGACGGAGTCGACGATGAGGAGCTGTGGGGAGACCTGGTCGATGTGGCCGAGGATCGTCGCCAGGTCCGTCTCGGAGGCGAGGAAGAGGTCGTCGTGGAGCGCACCGGTGCGTTCTGCGCGGAGCCGCACCTGGCCGACGGACTCCTCAGCGCTGACGTAGAGGACGCGCGCGCCGGTCTGCGCAGCGCGCGACGCGACCTCGAGCAGCAACGTGGACTTGCCGACGCCCGGCTCGCCGGACAGGAGGATGGCCGCCCCCGGCACGATGCCACCGCCGAGTACACGGTCGAACTCGGCGATACCGCTCGACCAGCGGGGTGTCTCCTTCGCCTGCGCCTGCGTGATCGGCCGGGCTGCGCGGTCGTCGGACGCGCGGATCGGGGTCAGCTTGCCGAGGACACCCGTGGGAGCCGTGGCCTCGACGACCGTCCCCCACTGCTGGCACTCGCCGCACCGACCGGCCCATTTCGCCGTCGTCCAGCCGCACTCGGTGCAGCGGAAAGCGGGGGAGGGTGCCTTGGCCATGCGGCAAGCCTATGCGCGGCATCCGACACCCGAGGCCTTCGCGTCCGGCCTGTGGAGAAGCCGGATCGGCCAATTCGCGTCGCACTCGAATTCCGATTACACTCGATCCCGGTACCGTGTCCGAGCGGCCGAAGGTGCAACTCTCGAAAAGTTGTGTGCTTGAAAGAGCACCGTGGGTTCAAATCCCACCGGTACCGCCATGAAAAGCCCCGCTGAGCGGGGCTTTTCTGTTTCCGCCGCAGCAGGATATCCGCGCCACAGGAAGATATACCGGCATGTTCGGGCCTGCCGCCGGGGCGTTCCACTGCCCTGGTGCGGCGGTGTCGGAGGCGCTCCCCGCGGGTCCGCGCACGCGCGCGTACCCTCGAACGCCATCGACATGGACTGCGTCGTGGCCATCGTCGGCACTGGTGCCTCGGCTTACGGCATCGTCCAGACCGCTGGCACCGGCGTGATCGCCTACGTCGGGTCGGCCGCGTCGGTGTACGGGCTGAAGTCCTGCGTGGCGTGAGCCGGACCGACGCGTGACGATGGCCTCGGGATGGATCCCGGGGCCATCGGCCTGTGCGGAGGTCGGGGGTCCGGCGGCTCAGCCTGACCCCGGCCACGGCGGATAGGACTTCGGCAACCGTGCATCGCGCGTCTGTTCGGCCTCGTCACCACCTGCGCCGACCACCTCGTCGAGCTGCGCGTCGGTGAGGCCGTCCGGCGCGGCATCACTCCGTTCGTCCGGTTCGTCTTTCTTGTCGGGCACCGTTCGGTCCTCTCGTCAGGAGCCGTGCGAGTGCTGCGGACTCTCGCTCAATGGTCGGCGGGTGTCGGCACTGCCCGCCAGGGACACAGGTCCCCCGTTACAGGGCTGCCGACCCTGTCGGAACGGTCATCGCACGGCAGTGCTCGGGGTCGACGAGACAGGGGAGTTAGGTCCATGGTCGTGACCGCACGGAACCGGGATCGTTGAGGTCACCGAGCGGGGGACGTCCTCACTCGGACACCGACTCGACAGAACACGAGGTTCTCATGTCCGAACAGAACGCATACGCCCAGATCATCGCGAAGGCGTGGGGCGACGACGCCTTCCGCGCTCAGCTGCTCGCCGACCCGACAGCAGCCTTTGCAGGCGAGGGCGTCGAGCTGCCGGCAGGCAAGCGCGTCGTGGTCAACGAAGACACCGCGGACCTGATCAACATCACGCTGCCCGCTCGTCCGAGCGAGCTCTCCGATGAGGCGCTCGATTCGGTCGCCGGTGGATTCTGGTACCCGACGTTGTCCCGCCCCGAGGACTACAAGCCACTCGGTAAGTAGCCGTATCACCCGGGTGGCGCGATCGCCGTGTCGTGATGCGCTTCAGCGTGTCCTGCACGGCGATCGATCCGTCCCATCGCCTGCTCGAACGGAGATCGGATGACGACCATGCGCGTCGCGGCATCCTCGGCGCCCGCCACGTCGACCGAAGCATCACCCTGGGCGATCGACCCCCGGGTCGTGGTGCGCGTCCTCGACGGGGCCGGCATCGTCGTGCTGCAGGGTGAGGACTCGTCGCTCCTGCGAGGCGCGGTGCTCAAATCGGTCATCGAACTGGTCGACGGCACCCGGACGTCGGATGAGATCGTCGAGACGCTCGACGGCGCACACGCGCCCGAACGTGTGCTCTTCTCGATCCACCAGTTGTACAAGCGCGGGGTGATCGCACCATCCTCCGACCCTGCCGCCAGCCTGGAGCAGGCGTTCTGGGCGGAACTCGGCAGTGCCGCGCAACCGGTCAGGCATCGGACGATCGCCGTGTTCGCAACTGCTGGCGTGCCCCGAGACGTCCTCGACGTCATCGCCGACGGTCTTCGGGACGATGCCGACTCCGTGCACGTGTCGCGTGAACTCTCCTCGTTCCTCGCCGACGGCGCCGATCTGCGGCTCGTCGTCGCCGCGGACTACACCGACCCCGTGCTCGAACAGATCAACCGGTCGAGTCTGGACGCGGGAGTGGCCTGGTTCCTCGTGCGTCCAGATGCGCGCGACGTCTGGGTCGGCCCGTTCTTTCGACCGGGGGTGACGGCGTGCTGGGAGTGCTTGATGAACCGGCGCCGCACGCGACGACGGATCCATTTGGCGCTCGCCGAGACCGATGGCTCCGCGCTCACCGTCCCGATGCTCTCCACCGGTCGGTCGGCGGGGCTGATCGGGCGCATCGCGGCGCTCGAAGTGGCGAAGGTGCTGCGGGGCCTGATTCCCGCACCGGCGGAGGACGCCCCTCCTGGTTCGTCCCACATCCTCCGCGTGGCGCTCTCCGACTGGGATGTCTCCCACCACGTCGTCGTGCGCCGACCGCAGTGCCCAGCGTGCGGCGACCCGACGGCGACGCGGAATGCACGGGTGCAGTTGAGGCCTGAGCGCGCCTACGCCGACGACAGGGGCGGTCTGCGGACGGCACGGCCGGAGGAGACCTACCGCCGGTTTCGGCACCATGTCAGCGCCATCTCCGGTGCGGTCGCCGAACTCGAGGAGCGGCCGACGGGCTATGACGGCGTTCACGTCTGGTCGTCGGGCGCGAACCTCGGCCTCGACCCCGAAGACCTCCTCAACCTCGAGCTCAGCGTCCGGGCGAGGTCGGCAGGGAAGGGCGCCACGAGCGAGCAGGCGCGCACCGGTGCGCTCGCCGAAGCGCTCGAGCGGTACTCGTCGGCGCGCCACGGTGAGGAGCCGGTGGTGCGCGGAAGTCTGCGCGGGCTCGGCGCTCGCGCCCTGCATCCCAATCGCCTCATGCTCTTCAGCGACGATCAACTCGACGACGCACGAGACGATGATGCTCAAGCGGGCTGGTTCAACCGTGTGCCGGCCCGCTTCGACGAAGACGCGGTCCTCGATTGGACAGCGGTCTGGTCGCTCACCGAAGACCGCGAGGTGCTGCTTCCCACAGCCCTCTGCTACTACGGCTCGGCGGGGGCGAGGGAGTCGGGGACCTTGTCGGACTCCAACGGATGCGCCGCGGGGAACACGCTCACCGAAGCGGTTCTGCAGGGGTTCCTCGAACTCGTCGAACGCGACGGTGTCGCGATGTGGTGGTACAACCGCGTCCGCCGCCCCGCCGTGGACCTCGGGAGCTTCGCGGACCCATGGATCGACGACCTGGTGCAGGAGTACGCCTCGAAGGGGCGCGAGGTGTGGGCGATCGACGTCACCACCGATCTGGGCATCCCGACGTTCGCGGCCTTCGCACGCCGCACCGTCGGGTCGCCCGAGTCGCTGCTCATGGGTTTCGGGGCCCACCTCGACCCGCGGATCGCGATCGCGCGAGCGCTCGGCGAGATCGGGCAGATGTCGACGACGGACGAGCACCTCGCTGATCCGGCGTTCATGGATGTCGATGAGGAGCTGGTGGCGTGGTTGCGTTCGGCCACGATCGAGAACCAGCCGCATTTCGTGCCGGCCCTCGATGAACCGTCGTGGCGGCTCGAGGACCATCCGAGTCTCGTCGGCGCAGACCTCGCCGACGACGTGAGCCTCTGCCGAGAACGGGTCGAACGCGCGGGGCTGTCCATGCTCGTCCTCGATCAGACCCGACCCGACATCGGTCTTCCGGTCGCACGGGTGATGGTGCCAGGGCTCCGGCCGTTCTGGTCCCGTTTCGCACCGGGCCGCCTGTATGACGTGCCCGTCAGCACCATCCGCGACTGCGACGAGATCATCGTCCTCGACCGCGGTCGTATCGTCGAGCGCGGGACCCACGACGAGATGATCGGCAGCGGTGGTGCGTACACTCGCCTCTTCGCAGCCGACGGCGGTGTCCGGTGAGCGGCGACGAGTCCGCGGACGAGACGTCGGTCAGGGCGAACCGGCCGCTGCTGCTGTCAGGCGTTGACACGTCCTGGACAGTCGTGGGCGGTGCGCTCGAGGTGTTCGCCACCGCCGATCCCGAGACGTTCCTTCCTCGGATCCATCTCGCGACTGTCGGTGCGGGCGAACGTGTCCACGGCGTCTCGGGGCCGGATGCGCCCGGGATCCGCGTGCTGGCTGTCGGGTCGGCAGGCACCGTCGTGCGGGAGGTGAGCGCACCGGAACCCGGCGAACGCGACGCGTGGATCGAGGGGATCGTCGAAGCACTCGGTGATCGAGTGCGGATGGAGGGTGGCGCCCTCGACCGCCTGCACGAGTCGATCCGGGCCCGCTGGGACGCAGTCGCCGTCGACGGCTCGACGCGCGTGCGCGGGCAGCGGGTGCGCCGGGCGAGGGCGATGGCGAATGGACTCGAGGGGCTCCGCTCCCTCGTCGGTCGATCGGATCCCATCAGGGTCGGGCCCACGGCGGATGACCCGCTCGACGCGGCGTTCACCGTGCTCGCGCGCTCCATCGGGGTGACGTTCACACCACTGCCGTCGGACGTCGGCGTCGCGGATCGGGTCTCGACGCTTGCGCGCGCCGCGCGGGTGCGGACCAGGACCGTGCGGCTGAGCGACGGATGGTGGATGCACGCCACCGGGCCTCTGCTCGCGAGTCTGGTCGACGGTGGCGCACCCGTCGCGCTGGTGCCACGCGGCCTGACCCGGTACGAACTGATCGATCCACTGACGCGCTCGCGTGTGCTCGTCGACGAGACGGTGGCAGCAACCATCGCCGAGGATGCTGTGGTCGTGTATCGCTCACTGCCCGAGGGGACGCGGACGGTCTCGGCGCTGCTGCGGGACGCCCTGCTCGACTCGCGTCGCGACATCGCCCGCTTCGTCGTGTTCGCCCTCGGGGCGGCCGTGGTTGCTCTCGCCGTTCCGATCGTGACCGGCAGGATCGTGGGCACTGTCATTCCGGAGGCCGACCTGCCGGATCTCGCTCAGCTCGCGCTCGCGCTGGTCGTGGCCGCCGCGGCGGGGGCCTTACTGCAGCTCGCGACAGCGATCGCTGTGCTGCGGGTGCAGGGACGGGTCAGCACGTATCTGGTGGCGGCGGTGTGGAACCGGCTGCTCTCGCTTCCGACGACGTTCTTCCGCCGATACTCCTCCGGTGACCTCGCGGTGCGGGTGCAATCTGTGGAGACCATGGTGCAGCTCGTCGGCGGTGGTGCCGTTGTCGCACTCCTCGGCGTCGCGACCACCGTGCTGAGCCTTGCGCTCATCTGGTTCTACAGCGTGACGTTCGGAGCGATCGCGACGGTGTTGCTCGCAGTCCTCGCAGTGGTCGTCGTCATCTCGAGCAGGGCACAGCTGCGGCGTTCGAGGGCGGTGGAGGAGACGGCGGGGCAGCTGAGCGGACTCGTGGTCGAGTTCGTCTCCGGCATCAGCAAGCTGCGCGTGGCTGGGGCTCATGAGCAGGCGTTCGAGCGCTGGGCCGAGCGTTTCCGTGTGCGCCGCGCCGCACAGAACGACGTTCGCCGTGCCCAGAACGCCATGACCGTCACCGTCGCCACCTTTCCCGTCGTGGCATCCCTCGTGATCTTCGCCGCAGTCGGACTGAGCGATCCGCCGATCGCCGGACCGGGCGAGTTCCTGGCGATCAACGCGGCGTTCGGCCAGGTGATCGGTGCCGTGCTCTCCATCACAGCCATCGTCACGCAGCTGGTGCAGGCTGCGCCAGGCATGAAGCGTGTACTGCCGGTGCTCGACGAACTCCCCGAAGACGACGCCTCCAAAGCCGAGCCGGGTGAGCTTCACGGTGGAGTGCAGTTCAGCGGCGTCACCTTCCGCTACGAGCAGGACGGGCCGGCGGTGCTCGACGACGTGTCGATCGACATCCCGCCGGGAGCTCGGTCGCGCTCGTCGGACCCTCCGGTTCGGGCAAGTCGACTCTCGGGCGTCTCCTGCTCGGGTTCGAAACGCCGGAGGAGGGTGGTGTGTATCTCGACGACCAAGACCTCGCCGGGCTCGATCTTCGTGCCGTGCGGCGCCAGTTCGGCGTCGTGCTGCAGACGGTCGAACCGCTGCCTGGATCCATCCTGACGAACATCCTCGGAGATGCCGTCGGCCTCACGATCGATGCCGCCTGGCGAGCTGCGGAGCGGGCCGGGTTCGCCGACGACGTGCGCTCGATGCCGATGGGCATGCATACCGCGATCACCGAGGGTGGGTCGACGCTGTCGGGAGGACAACGCCAGCGACTGCTCATCGCCCGTGCACTCGCTGGTGAGCCCCGCATCCTGCTGTTCGACGAAGCCACGAGTGCCCTCGACAACGTGACACAGGCGATCGTGGCCGAGAGCCTGGCTGCGCTCTCCGTGACCAGGATCGTGATCGCGCACCGCCTGAGTACCGTGATGGATGCCGACTGCATCTACTACCTCGAGCGGGGGCGCATCGTCGAGTGGGGGAGCTTCGACCAGCTGATGTCGCATGACGGGGCCTTTGCCGCCCAGGCGCGGAGGCAGCTGGTGTGATTCTGCGTGGTCGCATGCGAGACGGGACCTGCGTCCATTGTCGCGGGACGTAGCGGTCGTGAGACTGGGACGGACCCCGCGCGGCTGAGCAGGATTCCGGTGCCCGCGACGACGAAGGAGCTGACATGGTCGGTTTGACGAACATCCCATCTGCAGCCGCGAGAGCCGCATCGCGACGTCTGTCGACCACGGCGGTTCTCGTCGTCGCCACCACGCTCACGCTCGCTGGCTGCGCGGGCACCACACCAGCGGCGGGCCGCGCCACCGCGGAGAGGCCTCCGGCCGTGACCCTGGATGCGCGCCAGCTCACGGCCGCTTTCGAGCAGTCCGCCGCCGACATGCTCGTCCCGGGCGCGGTGATGCTGATCCGCACCCCTCAGGGTGATGTCGAGCTCGCGTACGGGGTCACCGAGTGGGCCGGTTCGACACCGGTGACGATGGGCGACCACATCCGGATCGGTTCGAACACCAAGACCTGGACGGGCACCGTCATCCTGCAGCTCGTCGAGGACGGCGTGATCGCCCTCGACGACCCGGTGTCGGCGTATCGTCCGGACGTACCCAACGGCGACGACATCACGATCGAGCAGCTGCTGACCATGCGGAGCGGACTGCACAACTACACGACGACGCTCGAGCTGAACACCGCGCTGGACGTGACGCCGGAGCGCGTGTGGGATCCGGAGGAGCTCGTGCGTCTCGGCCTCGCCGAGCCGCCCTACTTCGCTCCAGGCGAGGGGTACATGTATTCGAACACGAACACGGTCCTGCTCGGCCTGATCGCCGAAGATCTCGAGGACAAGCCGCTGGGCGAGATCTTCGAGGAGCGGCTGTTCGAACCACTCGGCCTCACCGAGACGTCCTACCCCGCGTTGACGGACACGTCGATCCCGGAGCCCTACTCGCACGGGTACATGTTCTCGAACAACGTGGACACGATGACCGAGCCGTCCCTCTCCGAGGAGGACCTCGCGGCGGCGGCTTCGGGCGAACTGCTCCCGACCGACCACACCAACGACAACGCGTCGTGGACGTCGGCGGCGGGCATGGGCATCTCCACCGCAGCAGATCTGGCGACCTGGGTCGAGGCCCTCGGCGGCGGAGGGCTGCTGAGCGACGACATGCAGGAGGACCGGATCGCCAGTCTGCAGGCGACCGAGGACGGTGGCGCGTACGGGTGGGGGATCGCGGGGATGGGCTCCTTCTTCGGGCACATCGGTTCACTCCCGGGGTACAACTCGTTCATGGGTTACGACCCCGAGACCGAGGTGACGGTGGTCGTGTGGACGACCCTCGCGCCCGCCGCAGACGGCAGCCCGCCAGCAGCACGACTCGCCAAGCTCCTGATCGACATGCTGTACGCCGAGTGAGGCTCAGCGCGCTGGTGGAACCGCTGCCTGCAGGTGGCGGACGACGGCGAGCACCCGACGGTGGTCGTCAGCGTCCACGGGCAGCTCGAGTGCGTCGTAGATGTTCGAGGCGTGCTGGACGACCGCCTTCTCGCTGAGCACCAGCCGCGCGGCGATCGCGGCATTGCTGCGTCCCTCTGCCATCAGCCCGAGCACTTCGACCTGACGCGGGGTGAGGCGACCGACCGCCGAGGTGCCGCGACTCGCCCGAGCGACCAGCACCGACACCACCTCGGGATTGAGCGCGGTCCCGTCGGCCGCGACGCGGCGGATGTCCGCGGTGAACGTGCGCACATCGGTGATCCGTTGCTTGAGCAGGTACCCGAATCCGCCAGTCCCTTCTCCTTCGAGGAGTTCGAGAGCGTAGCGACGCTGTACGTGTTGCGACACGACGACCACGCCGATGCCGGGATGGGTACGACGGATCCGCAGTGCGGCCACGAGCCCCTCGTCGGTGTAGCTCGGTGGCATCCGGATGTCGGTCACGACGAGCTCCGGCGAGTGGCGCGCAACTTCGCGTTCGAGCTGCACCGCATCGCTGACACTGGCGACCACCTCGAAGCCGTCGATCGCGAGGATGTGCGCGATTCCTTCGCGCAGCAACACTTCGTCTTCTCCGATCACGACGCGCATGGCAGCTCGACTCTCACAGTGGTCCCGCGGCCGTGCTCGGACCGGATGGCGATGGTCCCCTTGAGCGCGTCCACCCGATCGGCGAGGCCGCGGAGGCCGATCCCTGCGCCGATGCGTGCCCCGCCGATGCCGTCGTCTTCGACCTCGAGGACCAGCAGGTCCTCTCGCTGGGTCATCGTCACGCGCACCTTTGTCGCGCGCGCGTGCTTGACGGTGTTCGACAGCGCCTCGGCGACGATGAAGTACGCCGTGTGCACGGTCGATGTGGCGATCGTCGTCTCGTCGAGGTCGGCATGGAGTGTTGCGGACACGGCCAGGCGGTCGACGAGATCCTCCGTCGCTGCGACGAGGCCCTGCTCCAGTAGGGCGGCAGGCAGCACGTCGTGCACGAGGCGTCGGAGGTCAGCTGCAGCCCGGTCGATGCCCAGTCGGAGCTCTTCGAGAGGACCGGTCACGGCTGATCCGCCGGTGGAGTACGCGATGCTCTGCGCTTCGATCCCGAGCAGCACGAGCTGCATCTGCAGGCCGTCGTGCAGGTCACGCGCGATGCGGAACCGCTCGCGGTCCGCCGCTTCGACGATCCGGATGCGCGAAAGCAGCAACGCCTCATTGCTCGTGAGCAGCTGCGTCGTCAGCCGCTCCCGGTCGAGCGCGATGGCGAGCACTCCGGCGGCGCGGCGCACGGGCGACGGCTCGGCGATCATCCTCACGTCGTATTCGACTGCGCCGACGAGCTCGTCGTCCACCACCACCTGTAGCCAGCCTCGGTCGGTATCCTCGAGGTCCCGTTGAACCTCGATGCCGTCCTCGTCGATGAACCGATCCAGCGATGCGTCCCAGTACACGACGCGGAGGGTGCTGTCGCCGAGGGTCGTCGCGAGCGCCTGGGCGACGGCAGGGCGGCTGGCTCCTCGGATCGCCAACCATTCGCTGAGCGCCTCCAGCGGGGTCGTCCGGGTGAACCCGCCGCGGAGCACCCCGAGGAGGAAGGCGATAGGGAGACCCGCCAGGAGTACCGCCTGCAGTGAGATGACCACGCTCAGGTCGACTCCCATCGGCAGCAGCGTGTTCGGGATCATCGGCAGTGCGAGCACGGCGACGATGCCGTAGGTGAAGAGCGGCAGCAGCACTCGTCGGTGCTCGGCATCCGCAACCCTGAGTCGCCTCACGAGCACGATGGCCGTCATGATCATGACAGACAGCCCGAGCGCACTCTGACCGAAGGACAGGACCTCGAACGCCACGGTTCCACTCGCCAACGCGCGGACGGAGTCGAACCCGATGCAGGTGATCCAACCGAGCACGACAGTCATGATCGAGAACCGACCTCGAACTCGACCAGAGGGGAACGCGAGCAGCAGGTGCACCGCGATGGCGAGGGGCGTGCTCGCGAATACCGCGTACACCACGTCCAGAGACGAGACTCCGATGAAGCCGATGCTGGCGAGGAGCATCGTGAGCGCGCCGATGAGGAGGAGCCCGCCGATCCCGTTCGTCGGCCGTCTCCACCATGCGCAGACACCTGCCGCGACCCAGATCCAGAACAGGCTGACGAACTGCAGCGTCTCGGGAAGTCTGCCGGTCGGACCGGCCCCCAGACCGATGTCGATGATGCCGATCAGCAGCGCGAGGACGGCGATGTAGAGCAGCGCGAGTTCGAGCGAGCCGACGCGACCGCCCTGCAGGCGCCTGGGAGTCGGATGGGTGAGTGGCGATGCGATGGGGTGCGAGGACACGGGAGTCCTTCTCGAACGGCGAGCGGGTGGACGCGATCAGGTTCCACCTTGGCGGCGGATGTCGGTTTTGGCAATGGACCTGGGTCCATTGCCTCCACGATTCGGTCGCAGTGCCCGACGCACGTACGTCACCCCGATAGGCGACGTAGGCCCATGGTCCGGCCGCCACGGACCCCCGAGCATGAGTGAGACGACCTCCTCGTCTTCGCGAGTCGCGAACGAGCCCCGATACGCGGGGCTCCGGGAGTGGTCGCACCGAACAGGGGTAGGACATGTTGAAGAAGCTCGTGACGGCGGTGGGGGTGGCGGCGATGGTTGGCACGCTCATCCTGAGTGGTGGGGGTGCGGCAACGGCTGCAGGCCTCGATCCGGCGACGACCGAATCGCCGAGCGACGAGGCCACGGTGCCTGCCGAGCCGACGACTCCCGCGGCCGAGCCGGCGGAGGCGGCCGGAGCGACCGGCCCTGTGCTGCCTGACGCTGGGCCGAGCGCCGTAGCGGAGGAACCCGAGTCCCCCGCTGCGGTGCCGAGCGCTGCGGACGAGGAGCCGGCGGAGGAGGAGCCGGCAGCGGACGAACCCGCAGCGGACGAACCCGATCCCTCTGACGTCGAGGCGGGGGAGGAGCGTCAGGGGCGGATCTACGTGAGCTTCAACCTCGACCGACTCTCGCTCGCCGATGGCCGTGTGCGCAACACGACCAGGGGCACGGCCTCCGCGGTGCCCAGCACTGTCACCGGCGCGGCGACAGACGTCTACAACGTGACCGGTCAGTTCAACGGACCGG
The DNA here is from genome assembly GCF_050613355.1 of Plantibacter sp. RU18. Lineage (NCBI taxonomy): Bacteria > Bacillati > Actinomycetota > Actinomycetes > Micrococcales > Microbacteriaceae > Plantibacter > Plantibacter sp. RU18. The sequence continues at coordinate 3,479,707 of NZ_CP159618.1, read as the reverse complement.
AATCGAAGGGTCTCGACCTCACCACGGCTTACCGCATCGACCAGCAGCTCGACGAGGCCTCCACGTTCTGGGTCTCCGCTCACGTGTACGAGTCCCGCGGCTCCGTCTGGGCGGAATGCGGCGTCTCCAACGGCGATCCGGATGCCGGGGGCGAGTATGCCACCCAGTTCGTGTGTACGCCCGACTACCATCAGACGTTCCCGAACGGGAAGGTGACCTTCAACATCTCGATGAACCGCGACGCGGAGGCCACCGGGATCGTCAAGACCGTCGGCAAGGTCTCGCTGCTGACGGGAACCTTCGAGTCCGAGGTGCCGTACCACAAGGACGGTACCGCCGAGGTGCCCGCGAACTCATCGACGTCGTTCAACGTCGTGCTCCGACAAGGTGACGATCCTGTGGGAACGAAGAACGCCGCGACGGGTGTGTTCATCTACCGGATAGCGGAAAACGGTACACCGTCGCAGTTCTACGTCGCCGGTTCCATCCAGACCGTCCGCGGAGGAAAATTCACTCCACACAGCTCGTGCAAGGTCTACGACGGTGATCCTCGCGCCTCGAGCCTCCCGCTCGCGGCGCAGACGGCGGAGGCCGCAGCAGCGTTCGATTGCCGGAGCTTCCCCGACCGGACCATCGACTGGAACGGCCACCACGAGTTCACCTTCGAAGTCGTGCGGCGCCAGACGACCATCGTCACCAACCCGCTCCAGCAGAAGGCCCTGCTCAGCGCGCATTGCACGGGAGACGCCGTGAACTGCAGCTATGCCCTCGCAACGGTCACAGACACCTGGGGCAAGGGCCGGGAGGTCTCGGCGAGGTACAACAACGCGACGGATGTCGCGACCAGTTCCACCTATGCGATCGGTTCATCGGAAACAATCACCGTCACCGGCGGTATGGAGTACGCCTTCGGGTTCGAGTACGATACGTTCGTCTGGGGCAAGGTCACCGGAAGCATCAAGGCGAGCTGGAGCAAGTCGACGGCGAAGTCGACGTCCACCGTCAGCACCTATGTGATCCCGATCCCCGCACACCACAGCGGCTGGCTTGAAGCGACGCCTGCGATGGTGCATACGGAGGGTTCGATCATCGTGTTCGACGGCGCGCGCTACTTCGAGATGCCGAATGTCAGTGCCGACCTCCCCGCGGGCGGCGATCGCTGGGACTACACCGTCCGCAACGCGGCGTTCATCGGCCAAGAACCGGGCGCAGGTGGCGGTACGGGAACACCAGGCGGCTCCGTCGACCTCGGATCACTCACTCCCGGACAGGGCGCGGCTGCTCCGAACACGTTCGACCGCACCTTGGCGCGGACCGGTTCCGACAACGTGTTCGCGAGCACGCTGGCCGTGGCCGCCCTGCTCGGCGTCGGATCCCTCCTGCTGCTGGTGCACCGCGGTTCGGTTCGCCGCGGACGGCGATCGTGAGCTGAGCCAGACGGCACCCGACGCGGGTGTGCGTGTCGAGTGGTCCTCGGCGCGTGCACCCGCGTTCCGGTGTCTCCGTTGCCCTCTACGGGCTCTCCGCGATGTGTTTGATCGCAGCCAGGCGACGGTCCCATCCGGCGCCGATCGCGTCGAGGCGCTTGGCGGTGTCGTTCAGCTGGGCGCCGACGACCCGGAAACGGACCTCGCGGCCTACCCGCAACGGCTCGACGAGGCCGACGGCCTGCAGGACCGCGAGGTGCTTCGCGATGGCCTGACGGGTGACCGGGAGGCGCTCGGCGAGAGCGGATGCCGAGGCGTCGCCCTCGCCGAGCGCCTCCAGGATGCTCCAGCGGGTCTCGTCACCCAGGGCGGCGAACACGGGGATCAGTGTCGCAGTGGTCATGCGCTGCCCTCCAGCAGATGTACAAGCTCGTCGAGCTCCGAGTTCCAGCCCTCCTGATGGCTGGTGAGGTTCGCCGACGGATCGCTCGTCGTCTCGAAGCCCGTTTCGACGACCTGCAGCTGCGTGCCGCCGTCGACGGACTCGAGGGTGAAGGTGAAGACCGTCGAATGCGCGTCATCGACCGTGTCCGGGACGACATCGAGTGCGTCGTCTCCGCACCAGCGATAGGCGACGAGGCGCGGGGCGTCCATCGCCTCGATACGGAAGGGGATCGATCCGTGGTCGGGCCACGACAGGGTGCCTTCCGCGCCGACGCCGGAGCCTCGCAACTCGGCCTGGCCGAACCACTGCGAGATGAGCGCCGGCTCCGTCACGGTGGCCCAGACCCGTTCGATGGGTGCGCTGATACGGATGGTCCGTCGGACAGTGAACGCGTCCTCGTCGATGGTGGCTTCCTGGTTACTCGTCATGTGCTCCATGATGTTCCTCTCGTCGATGAATGGCAACCCTGCGGTTGCATGAGAGATCGTAACCTGCAACTTTGAAGTTGCACAAGTGGTGATCGCGTGGACTGGCTAGACTCGCGACATGAGTGAGCAGCCGCACACGACCGGCGCCGACGACGACTGGACGTCCGGCGTCGAACCCGGCTGGTATCGCCACTTCAAGGGCGCCAGATACGAGGTGATCGGCGTCGGCCGCCACAGCGAGACCGAAGAGCCCTACGTCTTCTACCGGACGTCCACCACGCCGCCGACCTCGTGGGTCCGCCCCCTCGCCATGTTCGTCGAGCCGGTCTCCCGCGATGGTTACGACGGCCCCCGCTTCACTCGCATCACCGACTGAGAGAGCCGCGCCATGTCTGCGATCGACGAACAGCCAACCCCCACCGACGCCCGCGATCTGCTCGTCGAGCGCATCATCCGAGCACCGAGATCAGCCGTGTGGGCCGCGTGGACCGACCCGGTCCAGCTCGCACGATGGTGGGTGCCAGCGCCCGCCGAGTGTCGCGTCCTCGAACTGGAGCTGTGGCCCGGTGGCTCGTTCCGCACCGAGTTCAGTGAGGACGGCGGCGGGTTCGGACCTCAGATCACCGGATGCGTGCTCGAAGTCCTCCCCGAGCAGCGGCTCGTGTGGACCACAGCGCTCGTTGCGGGATGGCGTCCGGCCGAGCAGCCGTTCATCTCCGCGATCATCGAGTTCGACGATCATCCAGATGGGACGCGGTACCGGGCGACCGCGCTGCACAGCGACCTGGCACAACGGGACCTGCACCTCGAACTGGGCTTCCACGCCGGGTGGGGCATCGTCACTGAGCAGCTCGCGGCACTCGTCGAACCGGCCTGAGAGCCGCAACAAGAAATCGGCCGCGCGAAGGACCTGGCGCAGATATGCGCTGCACCGCTACAGTCGGGTCATCGCGATCCGGCAGCGGTGGGATCGCACGCCCGAGGAGAGGGCGGGCACCATGGCGAAACGACCCGGAGGCGTCACACTCGTCGCAGTGATCGTGTGGATCCAAGGGTTCCTGAGCGCATTCGGCGGGTTCCTCCTGATGGTCGGCGCGAACACACCGAACGGCACGATGTCCGGCTTCAACTTCATCGGGCTGATCTCACTCGTCCTCGGGATCGTGACGATCATCGTCGGCGTCGGCCTGCTCCGTGGCTCCAGCACCGCACGGGTGCTGACCACACTCGTCCTCGTGTTGTCGATCGCCAGCGCGATCTACGCGATGATCGCCACCGGGAACGTGGCCACGCAGATCATCAGTGCACTGCTCGCCGTCATCGGTCTGATACTGCTCTACACGAAGGCGGCGTCCGACTACTTCCGCTCAGCCTGAGCGGTACCCGACGCGGCCGGCTCCGGCACCAGGATCATGCCGCCAGGCGTGTACGAGGTGTCGAGCAGCGCGTTCACCCAGTCATGGTTGATCCGCGGCTCCGCCTGGGCGAACTGGAACTGCAACGGGACGGAACTCGCGATCCAGAGGCTCACCCGTCCGCCACCATCCGCCGGCTCCTTCGTCCACTCCAGGTAGAACGACTCCTGCCGGCGCAGTTTGTTGCCGACTGCGGCTCTGAGGTGCGCGAGCGTGCGGTCGTCGAAGTCGTAGTGACTGTTCGTGCCGTAGATGAGTACGCCCATGGTCCGATTGTGCCCCACGAGCGCCCATGAGGGGCGCGGCGACGCCCCGGCCGCGGCACGTAAACTCGTGGGATGCCCAGTCCGACCCCCGCACCAGCACCCTTCGCGCTCCGTCCGGCGCTCATCCCCGGGATCCTCGGTGCGGTCGCGCTCATGCTCGGCCTCGCGCTGATCGAACTCGACGCCTTCACGATCGTGCGCTTCGTCGTCAGCATCCTGGCGCTCATCATGGCGGTGTTCGCGTGGCAGGCGAAGCAGCCCCTGTGGATGATCCCCACCATCCTCGTGGCCATCGTCTGGAACCCGGTCCTGCCGCTGCCGTTCAGCGGAATACCCTGGATCGTCGCGCAGTTCCTGGCCGGTGTGGCGTTGGTGGCGACCGGCATCCTGCTGCAGAACAAGCACACCGCCACCGGCGCCTGAGAAAGTTTTCCGGTTCGGTCGGGTTCCGACGACGGCGTCCGCGGCTCTGGCAAGCTGTCGACATGACGCTTGAACGCAACTGGGCCGGCACGCACACCTTCGCCGCGCCACGCATCGTGAACGCCACGTCGGTCGACGAGGTCCGACGTCTCGTGGGCGACGCAGCCCGCGCCGGGACCCGGGTGCGTGCGCTCGGGACGAGGCATTCGTTCACCGACCTCGCCGACTCCGACGGCACCCTCGTCACGGTGATCGACATCCCGGCCGACCCCGTACTCGACGAGGCGGCAGGCACCATGACGATCGGTGCAGGCACCCGCTACGGCATCGCAGCCGCCTGGCTCGCCGAGCGCGGGCTCGCGCTCCACAACATGGGATCGCTGCCGCACATCTCCGTCGGCGGTGCGATCGCCACGGGCACGCACGGGTCCGGGAACGGCAACGGTGTGTTGTCGACGGCGGTGAGCGGCCTCGAGTACGTCGACGCGCAGGGGGAGCTGGTGCGCGTGCGCCGGGGCGACCCCGGATTCGACGGGCTCGTCGTGGGCCTCGGTGCGTACGGCATCGTCGTGCGCGTGACGCTCGACGTCCAGCCCGCCTACCGGGTACGCCAGGACGTCTACCGCGACGTGCCGTGGGACGCGGTGCTCGCCGACTTCGAAGCGTCGACCGGTGCCGCCTACAGCGTGAGCATCTTCACCAACTGGCTCGGCGACACGATCGAGCAGGTCTGGTGGAAGACCCGTCTTGCTCCCGGGGACGACGCCCTGCCCCTCGTCCCGGCCTCGTGGCTCGGCGCCGAACGCGACCCGCTGACGGCCGGCAACCTGGTCGAGACCGACCCGAACAACCTCACGCTGCAGGGCGGGGTCCCGGGCGACTGGTGGGAGCGACTCCCGCACTTCCGGCTGGAGTCGACTCCCAGCAACGGCGACGAGATCCAGACCGAGTACTTCATCGACCGCGCGGACGGGCCGGCGGCGATCGCAGCGCTCAGGGCGATCGGCGATCGCATCGCACCGTTGCTCCTCGTGACCGAACTCCGTACGGCGGCCGCCGACAAGCTCTGGCTCAGCGGGGCGTATCACCGCGAGATGCTCGCCGTGCACTTCACCTGGCGGAACCTGCCGGAGGAGGTCCGTGCCATCCTGCCGGCGATCGAGGAGGTACTCGCGCCGTTCGACGCCCGTCCGCACTGGGGCAAGCTCAACCTGCTGACCGCGGAGCGCATCGCCGAGGTGAGCCCGCGTCTCGCCGACGCCCGCGACCTCTTCGAGCAACTCGACCCGGCCGGCACCTTCTCGAACGCGCACCTGGAGCGCATCGGAGTCCGTCTCCCGCGCTGATCGTCCGCCCCGTCCCAGCGCGGTGCGCTGGACCGAGCGCGGGGTATTGGCGCGGGCGCGGGGCTCTGGAGGGGTGTGATGTCTCAGGACTTCGTGGACACAACGCTGTTCTTGGTCGTTCGTGTTCGGCCGTGGGCGGGGCGGCCTTCGTTGCGTGATGGCATGGGTTGGGTGCGGATCATGGTGCCGTGGTGGTCGTAGAACGTGATCTGCTGAGCGTCCCAGATCGCGTGGACGGTGTGACCGATGAATGCTGTCCCGGGGCGGAACGTGCGACCGAGGAGGTAGGTTCTGCCGCCTGACGTGACAACACATTCAGCTTCGCCGGGTGGTAGGGCTGTGAGGGCGTTGCGGGCGGCGTGGATCTCGATCGCGGTGGGTTGCGGGGTCGGTGACGGGGCAGCCGGGGTGCGATCCCAGGCCTCTTTCGGGGTTTGCCGGTCGGTGAGCGATTGGTGTTCGCGGAGCGTGTTGTAGGACACGTCGAAGACGTTCACGAGGGTTTGCAGTTCCTCGATCGTCGCGGCTGGCGGTTTGGCGTTGAGGAAGCGGTGCAGTGTGCGGTGGAAGCGTTCGTTCTTGCCTTGCGTGGTGGGTTTGTAGGGCTTCCCCGTGATCGTCTCGACGCCGAGCGAGGCGAGGTAATCGATGAGCTGGTTGGAATGCCCCCGACGCGTGGGATTGAACGCGACACCATTGTCTGACAGGAACTTCTGTGGTGCTCCGTGATGGTTGATCGCCTGGGTCACGACACGCAATGCAGCCTCTCCGGTCTCTGCCCGGGCGACCAACGACGCGAGCGCGAGACGGGAATGATCGTCGATGATCTGGAAGATCGTGCAGAGCGAACCGTCAGTAAGCGTCCACTCGGTTGCATCGATTTGCCACAAACAGTTCGGGGCTGGATAGACGAACCGACGAAACGCGCTCCGGGGCCGCTTCCGAGGCTCCGCCTCGACCACGCCCGCACGAACGAAGATCCGCGCCAAGGTGGCCCGTGAGGGCAACTCCTGGAAGCCCATCCGCCGCAACCTCGCGATCACACTCAACGGGCCGAAATCCCACCCCTCTGCACGCAATCGCGCCCGAACACTGATGGCGAGATCGACGATCTCGTCGCTCGTCCGAGCCGGACTCGACCGAGGCCTCGTGGATGTCGGAGCGACGACCTCGAACACACCATCTGCCGCAGCCCGGGCGCGGATCTTGTAGAACCAAGACCGCGAAACACCATGCTCCTCGCAGAACGCCGAGACCGCACCCCGGCCCGCATCATCAGGCCACGATGCCACGAGCAAACGAACCTTCGGAGATGGACGCTTCGGTATCGACATGCTCCACCGAACCGCGGAAGTGTCCACGAACTCCTGAGACACACTGTCCACGAAGTCCTGAGACAGAAGTGTCCACGATGTCCTGAGACTTCACAGGGCTCTGGAGGGGCGCGCTGGCGCCAGTGGGGTGCGGTGGGACCAGCGCACCGCGCTGGCAGTCGGACGGCTAGTCTTCGACTCGGATGCCGAACTGCTCGGCGAACATCGCTGCGAGTTCGGCGACCTGGAAGGACGTCATCGTGGCGCCACGAAGGTGTTCGAGCCCCGCGATGCGACGGAGCTCGAGGGTGCGCAGATCGACGTCGATGAGCTTTGCGCGGGTGACGTCGAGACTGTTGAGCGTGCAATCGACGAACGAGACCCGCGTCGCGCTGGCGTCGGCGAGGTCCAATTCGTCGATCGAGCAGTTCGTGAACAGGACGTCCTGGAGCACCGCGCCGCGCAGGTTCACGAACCCGAGCTTCGAGTTCGAGATGTGCACGGATTGCCAGTTCGCGTCGTAGCAGTCGGCGGAACCGATGCGCGATCCATCGATCTCGACGTCGCGGAAGCGGGAGCGCGGCGCCAGGAAGATCGGCGCGTTGACCCGCTCGAGACGGGTGTCGAGGAAGGACGCCGCGCGGAAGTCGGTCTGGTGGGCCGTGATCTCCGTGAACGACGACTCCGAGACGGTGATGCCGGACAGGTCGCGGTGCGAGAGGTCGAGGTCGGAGAACCGCAGGCCCTCGAGACCCTCGTGCGCTTCAAGAGCCGTCTCCTCACCGTCGCTCAGGCCCAGCAGACGCACTGCATCGAGTCGTGGGGCGGTCGTTCCGGCGCGCTTGGCCATGCGGGGTGCTCCTGTCATGCGGTGCTCGGGGGTGCTCGCTCAGCCTACGGCCGGCCACCGACCCCTCTCGAAGCCCGCTCTCAGGCCGTTGTGATCCGACCGGGCCGGAACGGGAGCCAGGGCGCGCGGTAGACGAGCGAGGTCTCGACGCCCTCCGTGAGCGTCGTCCGCGCCGTCCCGAAGCGCCACACGCGGTTGAAGAGGAACACTTCGAACACCACCTGGGAGCCGGACACCTGCCAGCTGCCCGTACCCCACTGCGCCGGTTGCCCTCGGCCGTCGAACACGACCGTCGGGCGCTGCAGGGCGCCGTACCAGGGGCGACGGAGGGTGACCTCGACTCGGTGGGCGGCTTCGCTGCTCATCAGCCCAGCCTAGGGCGACGGCCGACGGTGACGTGGCGCCGGGGCGGGAGGCACCGTCTTCGCGGCGATCACCTCTCGGAAGGCGACCGTCACCGCTCCGCGCTCCGTGGAGATCGTGCAGGAGTCGTCCGAACGATCGGAGAGCTCGCCAAGTGCATCGCTCGCGCCGGCTTCGGAGCCGGCGGGCAGCGCGTACCTGACGACCACACGGGCCCCGACGGGGACCTGGCGCAGGAAGGCGACAGCGGGAGGGCCGATCATCTGCTCACCAGGAGCTCGGGCGGTAGTCCTTCAGGAAGACGCCGAACAGGTTCTCGCCCGCCTCGCCGCGCACGATGGGGTCGTAGACGCGGGCTGCGCCGTCGACGAGGTCGAGTGGGGCATGGAAGCCCTCCTCTGCCAGTCGGACCTTCGTGGGGTGCGGGCGCTCGTCGGTGATCCAGCCGGTGTCGACGCTCGTCATGAGGATGCCGTCGGTCTCGAACATCTCGCGCGCACTCGTGCGGGTCAACATGTTGAGAGCCGCCTTGGCCATGTTCGTGTGCGGGTGGCCTGGTCCCTTGTAGCCGCGACCGAAGACGCCCTCCATCGCGGAGACGTTGACGACGTAGGTGCGGTCGAACTCCGACGCCGACATCGACGCGCGCAGTCGGCTGATGAGGATGAACGGTGCGGTCGCGTTGGCGAGCTGCACCTCCAGCATCTCGATGGGCTCGACCTGGTCGACGTTCTGCACCCAGCTGTTGCTGTGATCGACGTCTGGGACGAGTCCGCCGGCGTCGATCGCGGTACCCGCCGCGAGTCGTTCGAGCGAGGACGACCCTGCGGTCATCGCGGCCTCGGTGAGGGCGTCGGCTTTCGCGGCGGCCGCAGCGAGGATCGGGTGCGCCGACACCGATGCCGCGAGCGACAGCGGGTGGGCGTCGTTGGTGTGGCCGAAGGTGACGAGTTCGGGCAGCGGTCCGTCCGGTAGGGGAGCGAGCTCGGCGTCGACGAGCGGCTGGTACGCGCCCTTCGTGCGGCGGACCGTCTGGGCCGCATTGTTGATGAGGATGTCGAGTGGCCCCTGCTCGGCGACGGAGTCGGCCAGGGCGATGACCTGGGCGGGGTCGCGGAGGTCGATTCCGACGACGCGCAGGCGGTGCAGCCAGTCGCCACTGTCCGGCAGGGCACTGAAACGACGGACGGCATCGCGTGGGAAGCGCGTCGTGATCGTGGTGTGGGCGCCGTCGCGTAGGAGACGCAGCGCGATGTACATGCCGATCTTCGCGCGACCTCCGGTGAGCAGTGCCCGTTTTCCGGTGAGGTCGGTGCGGGCTTCGCGCTTCGCATGACTCATCGCTGCACAGTTCGGGCACAGCTGGTGGTAGAACGCGTCGACCGTGGTGTACGGCTGCTTGCAGATGTAGCAGTTGCGCGGGACGAGGAGCTCGCCGGCGGTGGGGGACGACGTGGTCGTGGCGAGCGGGATCCCGCGGGTCTCATCGTCGATGCGGTCGGGGGCGCCGGTCGCGGTGGCGGCGATGACCGCGCGGTCGGCATCGGCGATGCGGGCGCGACGATCGAGTCGACGCTCCTTCTTGACCGCCTTGAACATCTTCGCGGTCGCTCGCCGCACCTGCAGGTAGTCGGGGTGCTCCTCGTCCATGACGGCCATGCTCTGCAGGACGCGGAGCGTGACCTCGAGGTCGGTGGGGTCGATGCCCGCGTCGTCGCCGGGAGCGTGGTTCGTCGGCTCGTCGTGGGGGAGGGAGGTCATTGCTTCATTCTACGAGCCGTACGCGGGCGTCTGGTGCTGAGCGTCCTCCACGGGGTGTGCGACGGGGAGCGCGCTCCACAGCACGGAAACGGCGGGGAACCGTGTCCGAGCTGCGTGAGACGATTGGGCCATGACCGTCGAACACGCCCCGCTCGTCGACGTGGCCGACATCATCCGCCTCGTCGGGCGGGTCGCGTTCGATCGCGGGCGCAACTATGCGCGCGACGGCAGGGTCACCGCGGCGGACTGGCACGACGACAAACGACGCGTGCACGGCATCGTCGAGGGTTCGACGGACGTCCCCTACGCATGCATCATCGACCTCGGCGACGATGCCACCGGGTTCGCCCGCATCGAGGGCAGCGCCTGCTCCTGTCCCGTCCGCGGGGACTGCAAGCACGTCGCGGCCACCTTGCTGCGGAGCAACGCCGATCGCCTTCGCTCGGAGGGGCGCGCCGAGCGATGGGTGGCGCCGGCGCCGCGCGAGTCGGCTCCGCCCGCACCGGCCGGGCGCTGGTCCGCGCTGAGCGACGATCCGGAGCTCGACGAGTCGTGGACGCAGCCGCCCATGTACGCGTCCGACGAGTTCGGCAGTCCAGCCGCGCTCGATGCGCTGCCGGCCGCGTGGCGTTCTGAGGCGGAGCGTCGATCCGCTCGCTGGGCTCCGAGTCCACCCACCCCACCCGAACCACCGAGCTGGCGGAGACGCCTCGACTCGCTCGCCGGCGACGGTGGGCGCAACACCCCGCCGACCGCGATGGGCCTGCAGTTCGAGGTCCGCGAGAGCATCCCCCGAACGGCTGAGCGCTGGCGCGGACCAACGTCACGCACGGCGGACGGCCCGCCCGAGTCCGCACACCCTCGCCGGATCGCCGTCCGCCCCGTCATCCGGAAGCCGACCGGGGGCTTCGTCAAGTCGACCATCTCCTGGACCTCCTTCACCCACCAGGCCCACCGCCTGTCGCTCGACCCCGCGCATCAGCAGTGGTTCACACAGTTCCAAGCACTCCTCCGTGCGACGCGCCCACCGGCCGGTGGGTATGCAGGGGTCGGCGACACCGACTGGCTCGTGCTCGACGACTTCGGCAGTCCGGTGCTCTGGCATCTGCTGGAGGAGGCGGCGCACCTCGGGATCGAACTCGTGGGCACCCGCAAGGGCACTGTCGTCGTCGGCGGTGCGGGCGCCGTCCGCCTCGACGCGGCGCACGACGACCACGGTCTCGTGCTCCGGCCGGTCGTCTCGATAGCCGGAAGCGATGTCGACGCGACCACGAGTGGCACCATAGGCGACCACGGTCTGTACCACTATGCACTCGAGCCCCACCAGGCGATCATGCTCGCCCCGCTCGCCGAACCGCTCTCGGACGAAGCCCGGGGCCTCCTCGGACCAGGGGAGCCGGTCGTCGTGCCGGCGGCCGAGGTGCCGGAGTTCCTCCAGCACTACGTGCCCCGCCTCCGCCGCACCATCGCGCTCAGCTCCGACGACGGCGCGATCGCGCTCCCGGAGATCGTGCCACCCGTCCTCGTCCTCGCCGCGTCGTTCGAGCCCAAGCAGGTCCTGCGTCTCTCGTGGGCGTGGCAGTACGCCCCTGATCAGCGCGTCCCCATCGTCGGAGAGCCGCCCGCGCTCGCTGCCGGGAGACCGCTCGCCCAAACGGTTCCGCACGGCGCACCCGCCCCCACCGCGCTCGCCGGAGCCGCCACGGCGGACATCCTCCGCGACGAACGCACCGAGCGCGCGATCCTCGACCGTGTCGGCGCCGCGATCGCCGCAGCAGCCGAACCGGAACGCCGCGCGATCTCCGCGGGATCACTCGACGAGCTCACGACGCCGGGCATCTGGCCGCCGAGGCCGCAACAGCTGGCCGGTTTCGACGCCGCGCTCATCACCGAACGGACGATCCCGGTCCTCGAAGGCCTCGACGACGTCCTGGTCGAGATCCACGGAGACCGCCCCGAGTACCGCGAGCTCACCGGGACCCCGCACATCTCCGTCACCACCGTCGAGACGGAGCAACGCGACTGGTTCGACCTCGGCATCGTCATCCACATCGGTGAGTACAGCATCCCGTTCGAACCGCTGTTCAAGGCGCTCTCGAAGGGCCGCACGAAACTGCTGATGGTGGACCACACCTACCTGTCGCTCGACCACCCGGCGTTCGACCGCCTGCGCGAGCTCCTCACCGAGGCGGCAACGCTGAAGGAGTGGGAGACGAAGCCGAGCATCAGCCGCTACCAGGCGAGCCTGTGGGAGGACTTCGAGGACCTCGCGGACGAGACCGAGCAGGCCGTGTCCTGGCGTGCGGCCGCTGCCGGCCTGAACGCGATCGACGAGGTCCCCGACACACCCCTCCCCGATGGTCTCGACGCCGCACTCCGGCCGTACCAGCTCGAGGGCTTCCGCTGGCTCGCGTTCCTCTGGCAGCAGGGTCTCGGCGGTATCCTCGCCGACGACATGGGTCTCGGCAAGACACTGCAGACGCTCGCGCTCATCGCGCATGCGCGGCAGACGACGGGACCCGGCGCGCCGCCGTTCCTGGTCGTGGCGCCCACCTCGGTGGTGTCCAACTGGGTCGCGGAAGCCGCCCGCTTCACCCCCGGGCTGGTCGTCCGCAGTATCGCGACGACCGAGGCGAAGGGCAGCTCCTCCATCGCAGCGCTCGCCGCCGGCGCTGATGTCGTCGTCACGAGCTATGCCCTGTTCCGCCTCGATGCGCCAGCTTACCAGTCGACCGAGTGGGCAGGTCTCATCCTCGACGAAGCGCAGTTCGTGAAGAACCACCGCGCGAAACTGCACGAGTGCGCGGTCGACCTCCGGGCGCCGTTCAAGCTCGCGATCACCGGAACCCCGATCGAGAACACCCTCATGGAACTGTGGTCGCTGTTGTCGATCGTGGCGCCCGGCTTGTTCGCTTCCGCGCCCCGCTTCACGGAGCACTACGTGAAGCCGATCGGCAAGGGACTCGACTCGAGCAGACTGCAGACCCTCCGGAAGCGCATCCGGCCGCTCCTCATGCGGCGGACCAAGGAGATGGTCGCGCCGGAGCTGCCGCCGAAGCAGGAGCAGGTCCTCCGCATCGAACTCGCGCCGGCGCACCGCAAGCTGTACGACCTCGTGCTGCAGCGTGAACGACAGAAGCTACTCGGCCTCGTCGACGACCTCGACCGCAACCGGTTCATCGTCTTCCGGTCGCTGACGCTGCTGCGCATGCTGAGTCTCGACGCGAGCCTGATCGATGCAGAGGAGCACGCCGGGATCCCGTCCAGCAAGCTCGACGCGCTCCTCGAGCAGCTCGACGACGTCGTGGCCGAAGGACATCGCGCGCTCATCTTCAGCCAGTTCACGAGCTTCCTCGGCACGGCCGCGCGTCGCCTGGAGGAGGAGGGCATCGCCTACGAGTACCTCGACGGCTCGACCAGACGCCGCAGCGAGGTCATCGACAGTTTCCGCACCGGGGACGCGCCCGTGTTCCTGATCAGTCTGAAAGCCGGTGGCTTCGGACTGAACCTCACCGAGGCCGACTACGTCTTCCTCCTCGACCCCTGGTGGAACCCGGCGGCCGAAGCGCAGGCGATCGACCGGACACACCGGATCGGGCAGACGCAGAACGTGATGGTCTACCGGCTCGTGGCAGCAGACACCATCGAGGAGAAGGTGATGGCGTTGCAGGCGAAGAAGTCGGAGCTCTTCGCCGCTGTGCTCGACGACGACGCCGTCTTCAGTCAGGCGCTCACCGCCGACGACATCCGCGGCCTGCTCGAATGATCTTCCGGCGTCATCCCGACAGCAGCGGGGCGCGCTGAACGAGGGCCAGCCGATACCCTCGGGGGTATGGAGCTCGGGGTGTATGCGGTCGTCGGCATTGCCGTCATCGTGGCTGTCGCGGCCTTCTCCCGCAAGCTCGGCGTCGCGGCGCCGATCATCCTCGTCATCGTCGGCGTCGGACTCTCGTATCTGCCGGGTGTGCCGGAGATCGAGGTCGAACCGGAGCTCGTGCTCGACGTGGTGCTCCCGCCGATCCTCTACGCGGCGGCGATCAGCGTGCCCATCATGGACTTCCGACGGAACCTCGCCACGATCACCAGCCTGTCGGTCGTGCTCGTCATCGTCACCGCGTTCGGCGCCGGGTTCCTCCTCTACTCCCTGCTGCCCGACCTCAACCTCGCTGCGGCGATCGCCCTCGGCGCGATCATCAGTCCGCCGGACGCGGTCGCCGCCACCTCGATCGGCCGACGCCTGGGGCTGCCCCCGCGGCTGCTGACGGTGCTCGAGGGCGAGGGGCTCGTCAACGACGCGACGGCGCTCGTGCTCCTGCGATCGGCCAGCGCGGCGGCAGCCGGTGGGCTCCTCACCCCGTGGGCGACGATCGGCGACTTCCTGTATGCGGTGGTGCTCGCCATCGTCATCGGTTTCGTCGCCGGCTACGTCACGGTGTGGCTGCGATCGAAACTGAACGACTCCGTGCTCGACACCGCCATCTCCATCGCCGTGCCGTTCGTGGCGTTCATGCCCACGGAGGCGCTCGGAGGCTCCGGAGTGCTCGCGGTCGTCATCGCCGGCCTCTACACCGGCCACGCGAGCTCGGTCTCCTTCTCAGCTCAGGCACGCATCAGCGACCGCATCAACTGGCGCACCATCCAGTTCCTGCTGGAGAATGCGGTGTTCCTGCTCATCGGTCTCGAGATCCGGACGCTCATCGGTGCGGTCGACGCTGAGATCCTCTCGGTCGAGGCGTCGATCGGCATCGGCCTCGTCGCAACCGTCGCGCTCATCCTGCTGCGCTTTCTCTGGGTCGGTCCGCTCGTGCTCGGTCTGCGCGCGCGCGAACGGGTGGCGGAGCGGCAGACCCTCCAACGCTGGCTCTCGATGGGGTACTCGGAACGGTTCCCCCGCGAGAGTCGCTGGTGGCACAAGCGACGGCGGCGCACCGAACGCGCCTACGAGCGGCAACGGACGGACCTCGAACAGCTCCGGCAGGAGCAGATCGACTGGCGTGGCGGAGTCATCCTGAGCTGGTCGGGTATGCGTGGAGTGGTCACGCTCGCCGCTGCGCAATCGCTGCCGCAGGCCACCCCGTACCGTGAGCAGCTCGTGCTGATCGCATTCACCGTCGCCGTCGTCACCCTGGTCGTGCAGGGCGGTACCTTGCCGTGGCTCATCCGGCTGCTGAAGGTCGAGGGGATCGACGAGTCCGAGGATCGGCGGCAGCTCGCCACCCTGCTCGACGAGATCAGCTACGCCGGGATCGTGGTGCTCGACGACCCGGCGTCGGCGGTGGGCATCGAGGAGGAGATCGACCCTGACCTGCTCGAGCGGGTCAGACAGTCGACGTACCTTCGCGCGGAGGCCGCTTGGGAGCGGTCGCGCGAGTCGGTCTCGCCGAGCGAGACCCATGCGGAGACCCCGCATCGGCTGTACCGGCAGCTGCGGCTCGCGGTGGTGCAGGCTGAGCGTGAGCGCCTCCTCGACGCCCGTGCCAGGGGCGCCTACCCCTCGCGGATCCTCGCCGAGGCGCAGACGATGCTCGACATCGAGGAGACGCGTCTGCGCCCGCCGAAGGCCGAGCACTGACGCGTCACCCCCAACCCGTTCGTCCGTCCGTTCATTCGATCGATCGATCGTTCGACCTCTCTCAGGAGCGGCTCGGCGTGTCGCCGCTGTCCCACGAGCAACGAGCGCGACACGCCGGCCGTCTCCTGAGTTGGGGAGAATGGATCAGTCGTGGGGGCCTGGGTTGGTGATGTTCGCGATCCGTTCGGCCTCGCGCTCGGCTGCGGCGTCCCGCTCAGCCTCGGAACCCGGGTTGGTGATGTCGGCCTCGCCGCTCGCTGCCGGGTCGTCGCCGCCAGAGTGCGGTCCGGGGTTCGTCGTCGTGGCCACGGCCTCCGCTCCGGCGTCATCCGCCGGCTCGTCGTGCGGCCCAGGGTTGTTGATGTCGGCGTTCTGGTCGCTCATGTCGTGCTCCTTCCGAGGACCGCCGCGGGCGGCCTCTGCGTTCGCGCATCGTCGCGCTGATCCGCTCTCACGCTAGGTGCGGGGGAGCGCTCGATGCAAGGGGTGGTGTTGCCGGGCGGTTCAGTCGCGCGAGGCGAAGGCATCGACGCCGGTGAGCTCTGCGGAGAGCGCCCAGAGGCGCGCGGCCTGCTCCGGATCGGTCGCGTGGTCGGCGACTCCCGAGGCAGGTGACACGGCCTCGGACGCGGGGCCGGCGATGTCGCAGTCCTCGCAGAACACCCCGCCGAGCCCCTCGAGCGCGGGAGACGTCGCCGCCCAGACCTCGGTCGCCGCGCCCTGCTCTGTCGACTTAAACCCGGAGACGAGCAGCTTGCCGTCGGCGTCGACCCAGCCGAGTGCCATCATCTCCTCGAGCGGAAGGTGCCGCTGCAGCGGGGTGAGGATGCCGCCGGGGTGGACGGAGAACGCTCGGACGCCCTGGTCGCGTCCGAGGGCGTCGAGCTGAACCGCGAACAGGGCGTTCGCAGTCTTCGCTTGCCCGTAGGCCTCCCACTTGTCATAGCCATGCTCGAACTGCACATCGTCGAAGCGGATGCCGGAGCGCTTGTGCCCACTGGAGGAGAGGGCGACCACGCGGGAGGAGCCGCCCTTCACGATCGCGGGCCACAGTCGGTTCACGAGGGCGAAGTGCCCGAGGTGGTTCGTCGCGAACTGCAACTCCCAACCAGGCCCGACGCGGGTCTCCGGTGCAGCCATGACGCCGGCGTTGGTGATGATGAGGTCGATCCGGCGGCCGGAGGCGAGGAACCGGTCGGCGAACGCTTCGACACTCGCGAGGTCCGCGAGATCGAGCTCGTCGACCTCGACGCCCGCGATGTCGCCCAACTCCTCACGGGCGGTCTCGGGGCGGCGGGCCGGGACGATGACCGTGGCTCCGGCATCGCTCAGCGCCCGGACCGCCTCTCGGCCGATGCCGGAGTAGCCGCCCGTGACGACCGCGAGTCTGCCGTTCAGATCGATGCCCGCGAGCACCTCCGCGGCGGTACTCGAGTGGCCGAAGCCGGAACCGATGGGATGCTGGGGGGTGCGCGTTGGAGTCGTCATGTGCTCACGCTACGCCTCCTGAGTGGAGGGGAACCCCCGTCTCGCCGCGAACCCCTCGGCGGCACGGCATGCAGGCGTTCGGGTCACACCCACCCCGACACGATCGTCACCGAGTGGAGAGCACACGGACCGAGGGGAGCGGGTGACCGTGCAGCAGCGCGCGGGCCTCCTGCAGTCGGCGACGGATGCCCCACATGGTGACCTTCTTGAGCGACTCGGAGACGATGTTGCCGCTCATCTTCGATTCACCGGACACCCGCTCCGTGAAGACGATCGGCGTCTCGACGACCCGGAGGCCCCGCTGCAGTGCGCGCCACAGCAGGTCCACCTGGAAGCAGTAGCCCTGGGAGGCGACGTCCTCGAGGTCGATGCGCCGCAGGGCGTCCGCTCGGAACGCGCGGAAACCGCCGGTCGCATTGGAGACCGCGATGCCGAGTGCGACGCGCGTGTACAGGTTGCCGCCGCGGCTGAGTGCGAGGCGGTGTGCCGGCCAGTTCTCGACGACACCACCGGGAACCCAGCGGGACCCGAGGGCGAGGTCGTGCTCGTCGAGCAGGCCGATGAGCCGTGGCAGGTCCTCCGGGTGGTGGGACCCGTCTGCATCCATCTCCACGATGACGTCGTAGTGGCGAGCGAGTGCCCACGCGAAGCCGGCGAGGTAGGCCCCACCAAGTCCGTCCTTCACGGCGCGGTGGAACACGTTGACCTCGCGGTGCCGATCGGCGAGTCGGTCGGCGAGGACACCGGTACCGTCGGGGGAGGAGTCGTCGACGATGAGGATGTCGACACCGGGGTTCGCCAGCGTGCGGTCCACGATCGCTTGCAGGTTGTCGAGTTCGTTGTAGGTCGGGATGACGACGAGTGAGCGGTTCACGAGGGTACCTTTCGGGTCGGTCGATGTGGTTCGGAGCGGAGCGGCCCCTCGACAGGCTCGGGGAGCGGAGCGGGCTCGGGGAGCGGAGCGGGCTCCGGGAGTGGGGCGGTGGTTACGGGGTCGTGCTGACGAGCGACGCGAAGACGATGTAGTTGTTCGCATAGGTGTCCGCAGCGTCGTCGAACGGGCCGTTGCAGGTGATCAACCGGAGTTGGGCGTCCGGTGTGGGGCCGTACACCTGCTGGGTCGGGAAGGTCTTCTTCTCGACGTCGATGGCGTTGTCGACAGCGAACGTCGAGCTCGACCCGTCGGACAGCGTGACCGTGATCTGGTCGCCCGCGACGAGCTGCTTGAGGTGCACGAACACGGCTTCGCGGAGCGTCGTGTCGAGATGACCGGCGATGACGGCCGGCCCGACCTGCCCGGGCATGACGCCGGCGCGGTACCACCCGGCGTCCTCCCACTCGGCCGGAGGCAGCAGGACACCCGAGTCGTCCCGTTCGAGTGGTTCGACCGCCGCGTCGACCCCGATCGACGGGATCTGGACGCGGCTGACGCTCAGGGCGCTGACATCGGCGGCCGGAGCCTGAGCAGCAGGGTCCTGTTTCGCTCCGGCTGCCCCGCGGTCCGTCGCCTCCGCGGACGAGAGGGGGCCGTCGGCGGCGTTCGGCGATGACGGCGTCTGCCCCGAGTGCACCGTGGCGCATCCAGAGAGCGCGAGTGTGGCGATGAGGGCGCCGGCAGCGGCGAGTGTTCCGAGTGTGCGGCGGCCGCGGATCACGAGGTCGCTCCCTCGGCGAGGGGCGCGCAACCGTCGAGGTCGTTCGTCGTCAGCATCAGCGGCGCGAGAGCCGCCCACGCAGCGCCGAAGTAGGTCGGCACCTCCTGCGCGAGTTCATCGGCTGCGCGGAGATCGTCGGCCGACTCCGGCAGGTTGCCGACCGCTGCGCGCGCGGCCGCTCGAGCCTGCAGCGCGAGCGGGTGCTCGTCGGACGTGAGCGGCGAGCCGCCGAGGTCCGACTCAGCGCGGAGTTCGGTCGAGCGTGCCAGCGTACTGACCAGGCGCGCTGCCAGAGCGACGTCCGTGGCGTCGCAGGACTCGGCATAGCGGAGCGGCAGTCGGGCGGCGTCGTAGCCGTAGCGGACGCTCTGGCCGGTTCCGGCAGCCCCCGGCATCGCGTCGACACTGCCGTCGGCGTGCACCTGCGCCCAGTCGGGCGGGAGCGGGCTCTCATCGAGCAACGCCGTGGTGACCGCAGCCGATCCGGCCTGCAGTTCCGCCCATCGCGGATCGCCGGTGGCGGCGCCGAGCACCGAGAACGCGACGGGGGAGGCGTAGGACGGGTTGTACGCGTATGGTTCGGTCGCGGCGGCCCAGACGCCTGGCAGCAGGATGCGGCCGACAGCGGTCTTGGCGGTCATCCGGTCTGCGATGACACCGGCCAAGGTGACGCCGGCCGCCGTGAAGCGTGGCTCGTCGAAGCGGGTGCCGGCGATGACGAGCGCGCGGGCGGCATCGAGGTCGCCGTCGCTCGCGGGTTCGTCGTCGACGACCTCGCCGTCAGCCCAGCGCCAGGCGAGGAGACCGTCGGGGCGCTGCAGGTTCTCTTCGGTCCAGTCCCAGATCTCGGTGAACGCCTGCTGGTCGCCGACACCGGCCGCGACGAGCAAGCCGTACGCCTGCCCCTCGCTTACGGTGTCGTCGCCCTGGTCGCGGCGCACGACCCGGCCGTCGTCGACCCAGTCGGCGAGGAAGGCGTCGGCGGCCTCGGTGGTGGTGCGCTCGGCAGCGGACGGGCGGGTCGCGCCGTCCGTGTCCGAGGATCCGACCGAGGGGTCGCCGGGGCCTGCGGTGAGGTTCGCGGGGAACCCCGTGGCCATCGAGGCGATCACAGCGGTCGCGGCGACTGCGGCGACCGCGGTCGCGGCGATGCCGATCGTCTTCTTGGCGGTCATGATCAGCGAGCCGCCGTCCCGATCTCGCGCACGAGCTGGACGAGCTTCGCGTCGAGGCCGTCGAACGTGCTCTGCAAGGACGACCCCTCCTTCGCGAGTCCGCCGCCGCCGGTCTCGACGGGACCCTCGGGGGTGTCACCGGCAGCGGAACTGTCGAGGACGGGCATGAGGGTCACGCCGCCGGAGGCGTTGTCGAGCACGAAGAGTGTGCTGACGGTGCCGGGGGCGAGGTTCACGGACGCCTCGGCCGCCTGCTTGCCACCCGTCAGCTCGAGGTCCCAGGGACCCGCGGGGACACTCGCGTAACCCGTGGCGGTGCCGGTCGTCGCGCCCTTCGCGATGGGCATGCCCGTCGAGGTGCTGACGTCGACGCTCTTCACCTCGGTGGACGCCTGGATGAGTCGGATGCGCGCTGCACCCTCGGCAGGCCCGGTGAGGTCGTCCTCGAACACCTTCGTCTGCAGGTCCTTGTTGGGGCCGTAGGCTGCGACGGTCGCGGCCTCACCGGCGGTGATGGTCACGTTGGTGCTGATGACGGGCTTCGTGCTCTCGGGCGAGCCGGCGGGGACCATCGACACCACGTAGGTGCCTGCGGCGAGGTCGGTGTACGGGGACACCTGGCCGTAGGCGACGTCGTCGAGTTCGAAGACGGTCGCGCCGCCGGCGAGGGCGGAGAGCTTCACGTCGACGGTCTTGGTGTCGGCGGAGAGGTGGCCGACGCGGATCCAGCCGGCGCCGGACGCCTCTGTGGTGGCGGCGCTCGCCGCAGTGGTGCCGAAGCCGATGAGCGCTGCCGTCGCGACGGCGGCGAGCCCTGTGAGGGCGATTCGCCTCGTAGTGGTGGTTCGCATGATGGAACTCCTGTTCGTCGGGTGGATCTGGATGACCCGGTCGGGCCGGTGGTCGATGGAACGGGTGGTCGTTCTGCCGGTCGGTGGTGGGATGGTCAGCGGAGGACGTCCGGTTCGATGGCCGAGTAGACGACGCGGACGCCGTCGCTCGTCTGCTCGACGCGCTCCGGGGCGTAGTCGCCCTGGAGCGACCGGACGGATTCGGCGAGCTTGCGGTCGCCGTCATCGCTTCCCGTGCGGAGCACCATGGTGCGGCGGACGTCGCCGGTCTCGCCGTCCAGCACGGGAGTGCTCTCGAGCCGCACCGGAGTGGTTGCGAGCACCTGACCGAGTGCGAGCAGTGCGCGTGCGTCCAACTGGCCGTCGGTGACGGTCTGCGCGGCCTCCGCCGACACGCTCAGCGAGGGGTTCAGGAGCAGCTGGGCGCCGACCGCGGCACGGTTCGCCGCGCGTCCAGCCTCCTGCTCGGCTGCCGCATCGAGCCCTGCCGCCTGGATGCGTCGGACCTCGACGGCCTGTGTGCCGGAACCGAAGGTGGCGACCAGCTCGGAGTTGTCGATCGCGCCGGTCACCTCCGGGAAGGTCGTCGGGAAGGTCCGCATCGAGTCGGTCGTGACGATGTAGTCGGCGTCGCGCCAGCCGTTCGGAGACTGGGCCTGCACGGCGGAATCGGTGTCCATCTTGTAGTACCAGATGATGTTGTCGCGATCGAAGCCGCTGTCCACGAGGTCGACCCACATGGCGTCGTCGACGATCACCCGCGACTCCTGCGGCACGTTCGCCTGGACCCACTGCTGGGCCTGCCGGACGGGCTTGTCGAGATCGGCGAGGAGGAAGCCGCGCAGCTGGGTCGCCGTGTTCGGGACCGTGATGACGACGGCGGCAAGCGCTGCGGCGATCCACGCGGCTCCGATCATCCGGCCGGCACCGACGGATCGACCTGCGCCGGACTTCCGGCGGAGGCGGCGCACGGCGACGCTCGTCACACCGGCGATGAGGATCGTCATGAACGGCAGCAGCATGATGATGTATGGGACGGGCAGGTACCCGCCCGGACGGAGCATGAACAAGCCGAGGAAGACGGTCATCGCCGCGATGATGCGCAGTCGCTTGATGAAGAGCGCTGTGACGGCTGCGACCGCTCCGGCCACGAGTACGACGGCGTCGAGCTGCCACCACATGCTGAGCGTCTTCGCGGACAGACTCTCCGGGTCGAACAGCGAACCACTCGTGACCCGGGAACCGAGCTGGAAGAACACGCCGCCGAGCAGACTCACCCGGTCGGGGCCTGGGACCAGCTCGCCCTTGATGGCTGCGAACAGCACGTAGGCGAACCCGACGACGACGACGATGGTCGCGGCGACCGGCAGCGTGTAGCGCCGGGTCTCCTTCCGGGCGGCACGCCACATGGTCCACGCGAGGAACGGCAGCGCGAGGAGGAAGGTCTCCTTGCTGAGCACGGCGATCGCGAAGGCCGCGGCGGAGCCGGCGAACCCCACGAGCTGGTGCTTGCGCGAGGTGGCGAGGACGAAGGCGCCGAGGAGCCACGGCACGGCGACGTTGTCGAGGTAGACCGTGCGGTGGAACTGGACGGCGAGCGGGGAGATCGCGAACACGAGGGCGGCGACGGCCGCCATCGCCCGGCTGAGGTGCAGGCGTCGGGCGAGGACCCACACGAGCACGACCGAGATCAGGGTCGCCACGAGCATCGCCTCACGGGCGGCGATCACGGCGATGTCGTAACGGTCGAACGCGCCGGTGAGACCGGTGTACGCCGCGATCTGCAGCCAGCCGAGCGGCGGGTGGTCGTACCAGTACGTGTAGTGGGCGAGTTCGCCGAGCTTCAGCACGCTCCAGGCCTGGGCCGTGTACGTGCCCTCGTCGTCGATGCGCTGCGGTGAGCCGCCCATGTTCATCGCCTGCACGACCGCGGCGATGGCGAGGACCGGGAGCAGGAAGGCGAGGGTGCGGCCGTGGCGCGCGATCCAGCGGCTGAACGCTCCCGGTCCGCGCTGCGGCGGCGGGCCGGAGGCGATCCAGTCGAGACGGTCGGTCGAGAGGTGCAGCTCCGGCGTCCGCTCGGGCGTTGCGGTGGGCAGGGTGACCGCGACGGGCGGCGCCTCGGTGGCCTCGGCGACATCGTCGCTCCGGTGCGCGCCGGTGTGCTCGGTCTTCTCCCAGGAGTGGTCGCCCTTCCACTCGCGGAAGACGGAGCGGACAGCGGCCAGGCCGAGGAAGATCTGGTACGGGAAGGTGCCGAGGATGAGGCGGGCGTAGTCGCGGAAGCGGACCTTCTGGCCGTACAGTCGTCCGAACTCGCCGAGTCCCGATGCTTCGACCGCGAGTGTCACGATCGTCGGTGCGAGTGGGATGAAGGTGAGGAGGGCGATCGGCGCCGGCGCCTTCGCGAAGAGCACGAGGAGTACGGAGACGGGGATGAGGAGTCCGGTCGCCGCCTGCAGGAACGGCATCGACAGCAGGTACCGGGCGAACATGCGCTGTCGGAAAGTCGGCAGCTTGCGCCACTCGCCCTTCTTCAGCACCTGCAGGAAACCCTGGTTCCAGCGTGTGCGCTGCTTGTAGAGCGACTTCAGCGTGCCGGGGGTCTCCTCTCGGGTGACCACCTCCGGGCTGTAAGCCACGACCACGGTCGCGCCGGCGCTCGAGAGCCGGACACCCAGCTCGCAGTCTTCGGCGAGGCAGCCGTCGTCCCAGCCCTCCGACCAGTCGAGCCAGGTCTTCTTCACGAACACCGTGTTGCCGCCGAGGGGGATGAAACGCGAGTTCGCGTGGAAGTGGAGGCGCGAACGGAACCAGAAGTAGTATTCGAGCACGTTCCGGAGCGACCACCAGCTGGTCTGGAAATTCATCAGCTGCACGCCGCCCTGAACGACGTCGGCGCCACTCTCGGTGAAGCGCGAGTCCACGAGCGTCAGCAGGCGCGGATGCACCTCGTCCTCGGCGTCGAACACCCCGACGACGTCGCCGCGAGCGATCTGCAACGCCCGGTTGAGGGCCTTCGGCTTGTTCTTCGGAACGCTGTCGTCCACGACGACCCTGATGAGGTCCGGGTGGCGCGCGGCGGCTTCTCGCACGACGCGCTCGGTGCCGGGATCGTCATGGCCGACGATCGCGATGATCTCGAAGTCGGGGTGGTCCTGCTGGGCGAGGCGGTCGAGGGTCTGACCCATCACCTCCTCCTCATGACGTCCGGGGACGAGCAGGGTGAAGGAGTGCTTCGCGGGCAGCGGTACGGCGGCGAACCCGGTGTTCTTCAGGTGGCCGGTGGACCGCCAGGCGTGGAGCATCCAGTAGAGGGTGGTCACGGCGATGATCGTGAGTGCGGCGGCGAAGAGCAGCATCGTGCCGTAGCCGAGCCATTCTCCGAACCCCCAGCTGCCGGGGTCGGCGAGAGTGGTCGGGTCGACCGTCGTCCCGCGGTTCGGGAGCTGATCGACGGGAGCCGACGGCTGCGGGGTGAGCAGCGGCGCCGGCTCGTCCGCCGCGGCGAACGGCCGGCCGAGCGCGCTGACTGCGCTGGATGCGAGTGGGGCGAGTGCGGGTGACATCAGGACAGGCCTCCGGTGGTGGACAGAACGTGGGCTGGTGCGTTGGATGCCGAAGCGGCGGGTGCTGGCGCAGCTGCGACGGGAGCAGTGCTCGCGGTGTGCGGCCGCGTCTCCGGCTGCGGTGCTGTCTCGTCCGCCGGAGCCCGGAACACGAGGTACCGGTAGGCGAGGAACCGGAACACCATGCCGAGCACGAGGCCGACGCCGTTGCCCGCGATGTTGTCGGCGAGCGGCGAGGTGTAGCCGAGGACGTAGTGCGACACGAACAGGCAGGCTGTGGCGATGCCGAGCCCTCCCACGTTCATGAGGGCGAAGAGGGCGCCCTCCTTCCAGAGGGCACGTCCGCGCTGCGTGCGGAAAGTCAGCGCACGGTTGCCGAGCCAGGCGACGATCGTCGCGACGGCGACGGAGATCACCTTCGCGCCGATCGGCTTGTCGTCGAGCAGCGTCAGTCGGAGCAGGTTGTAGACGCCGACGTCGACGATGAACGCGGTGCCGCCGACCAGGCCGAAGGCGGCGAGCTGCGAGACGAGCTTCGGGACTCGTCGCGGCTGGCGGGCAGACCGACGGAGCGCCTCGACCGCGGCGGATCGCTCACGGACGGGGTACTCGGTCGACTGCACGACGGAAGGTTCGGGCTTCACGGTCATGCAGCCGGTTCGGGGGCGTTCCGAGATCGGTTTGGACGGATGCCAGGTCGCCCAGGTCCTTGCCAGCTTCACGAAATACGCCCGAAACTCCTTGATTTTCCGCCATTCTCCATCTATTCGCGAGGCGGTGGGGGGCAACAGCGAAGCGTCGTGGGACACGGTGTCGACGGTGGTCCCGCGTCACCGCGGCGTCGATCCCGTCGCCTACGATGGGGGCAACGCCCGGGTGTGCCGGGTGCAGAGCGACGCCGTTCAGCGGCGACGTGAGACGAGCTGTACAGGGGAGTGGTCCTGGTGGGAAAACTGATCTACGGGAGTTCGTCACGTGAGCTCGAACTCGACGATCGGACACTCGCTCACGTGAAGTCGATCGCCGTCATGAAGCTGCGGCGCAACGAATCCTTCACCATCTCCTGGCAACGGAACCCCGACACAGGCGGCGGGCGGGTCTCGATCTGGGTGCACCCCTCGATCTCGCTGCAGTTCGAGTTCGAGGAGGAGGTCCGACCGGAACTCAACCGCACCTGGCTCGAGGCGATGATGCAGGACGCGAACAAGACGGGCGATCTGCGCATCGGCCACGAGGTCCCCGAAGCGGCACCGACGAAGCCCGTCCGCACGAGTGAGCCCCGCGCGCGGAAGTCCTCCGCGTGAGCGATCGGGTGATCGTCCTCACCGGCGCGAGCGACGGTATCGGCGCGGCCGCAGCGAAATCGTTCGCGGACGCCGGTGAACACGTCGCCGTCGTGGGCCGCTCGCCGGAGAAGACGGCCGCGGTGGCTGAGCGGATCGGGGCTGCGGCCTTCGTGTGCGACTTCGCCGAGCTCGCCCAGGTGCGGTTGCTGGCCGAGCAGCTGCTCGGGCGATACCCCCGGATCGACGTGCTTGCGAACAACGCCGGCGGCATCTTCGGGGCGGAGCGCCAGATCACCACTGACGGCCACGAGCAGACGTTCCAGATCAACTACCTCGCGCCCGCGCTGCTGACCCGGCTGCTGCTCGACCGACTCATCGAATCGGAGGCGACGGTCATCAACACCTCGAGTGTCGCGAACCGGTTGTTCGGCACGCTCGATCTCGCCGGGCTCGATGATCTCGACGGCGCACGGTCGTACTCGCCGACGCGAGCGTACGGCGACGCGAAGCTCGCGCAGATCCTGTTCACGAAGGAACTCGCGCGGC
The DNA here is from genome assembly GCF_050613355.1 of Plantibacter sp. RU18. NCBI lineage: Bacteria > Bacillati > Actinomycetota > Actinomycetes > Micrococcales > Microbacteriaceae > Plantibacter > Plantibacter sp. RU18. The sequence continues at coordinate 3,453,528 of NZ_CP159618.1, read as the reverse complement.
GCTACGGAGCGCGAGGTCTCTCGGCCGCCGCCTTCCACCCCGGCGTGATCGCCTCGAACTTCTCGAACGCCTCCGGAGCAGCCATGCGACTGCTCTACGGGACAGGGTTCGGTCGCCGCCTCCTCAACACACCTGAGGAAGGGGCGGACACCCTCTTCTGGTTGGCAGAGAGCCAGCCGGGTCTCGACTGGACGTCCGGTGGGTACTTCGTGAAGCGGAAGCCGGCGCGGGCGAACCGCCGAGCGAACGACCCGGCGCTTGCAAGCGCTCTCTGGGACCGTACCTCGCAGCTCCTCGCCGAGCACCGCTGAACGAACCGGAGCCGCTCCATCCTCGCGGAGACCGCGCCCTCGCGCACGGGACTCCGGGCCTAGGCTGATGGGATGAGAGCGAACGAGTGGAACACCGCGCTCGCGATCGCCGGTGTCCTCGCCATCGCTGCGGCCGTGTCACTCCTGCTGCTCGGTCCTGAAGCCCCCGTCGTGTGGGGGCTCGTCTCCGGTGTACTGCTCGCCCTCGTCGTCGCAGTCATGTCGTACGTCAAGCGCGAGCGCTGACGCCGCGGACCATCTGCCATCGTCCGATCCGCCCGCCGATCCCGCGCGTTTTCGGGTGAGTCCGAGCGTGGTGCGGAAGGATGGAGCCATGACGACGACGAAGCGCATCCTGTTCATCGGCGGCAGCGGCATCATCTCAGCGGCGTCCGTCGCTCACGCAGTGTCGCTCGGCCACCATGTGACGGTTCTCAACCGCGGTCTCTCCGAGGTCCGGCCACTCCCTGCGGAGGTCGAGCTGCTCCGTGCGGACGTGCGGGACACCGATGCCGTGACCGAGGCCCTCGGCTCGCGCGAGTTCGACGTCGTCGCGCAGTTCACGGCGTTCACACCGCAACAGGTCCAGGCCGACATCGACCGCTTCGCCGGCCGCATCGGACAGTACGTCTTCATCAGCTCGGCCTCCGCGTATCAGAAGCCACCGCTCCGACTGCCGGTGGTGGAGTCGACGCCACTGCGCAACCCGTTCTCCGAATACGCGCGCGACAAGATCTCCTGCGAGGACGTGCTTGTCGCCGCCTACCGTGAACACGGCTTCCCGGCGACGATCGTGCGCCCGTCGCACACCTACGACCGCACCCTCCTCCCGACGATGGGCAAGCGCACGGACCTCGAACGGATGCGCGCCGGAAAACCTGTCGTCGTGCACGGTGACGGCACGACCGTCTGGACGATCACCCACTCCGATGACTTCGCGGTCGGCTTCGTCGGGCTGTTCGGGAGGCGCGACGTCCTCGGCGAGGCGTTCCACATCACCGGCGACCACGCACCCACCTGGAACGACATCATCAGGTGGATCGCGGATGCAGCCGGCGTGGAAGCGGACATCGTGCATGTGCCGTCCGACCTCATTGCCGAGATCCACCCGCCGCTCGGACCGACGCTCCTCGGCGACAAGGCGTTCCCGATGGTCTTCGACAACACCCGCATCCGGAGTCTCGTCCCCGAGTTCCACCCGAGGATCCCGTTCTGGGACGGAGCGGCGGAGATGGTCGAGTTCCACGACGCGAACCCGCACTGGCAGCCTGCGGACCCCGGCCTCGACGCGGCCTTCGACCGTATGGTCGCCGCTGTCGGGCGCGGTTGAGCCGTCCTCGTCCCGGTCTCCGAGCAACAGGCTCGGTGACCGGCGCGGGGCACTGCGGGCTCAGGCGTCGGCGCGCGCTGCCGCCTCGGCCGCGCGCAGGTCCTTGCGGAGGATCTTGCCAGAGGTCGACTTCGGGATGGAGTCCACGACCTCGACGCGCCGGATCTTCTTGTGCGGGGCGACACGTTCGGCGACCCAGGCCATCAGATCGTCATCGGCGAGCTCGGTTCCCGCCTGCAGCACGATGAACGCCTTGGGCACCTCCTGACCCTCGTCGTCGGGCACGCCGATGACGGCAGCATCGGCGATCGAGGGATGCCCGAGCAGGAGCGCTTCGAGCTCGGCGGGCGCCACCTGGTAGCCGTGGTACTTGATGAGCTCCTTCAGCCGCTCGATGATCCGTACCGTCCCATCGCCTCGGATGGTCGCGATGTCGCCGGTATGCAGGAAACCGTCGGCCTCGAGGGTCGCCGACGTCGCCTCCGCGTTGTTGAGGTAGCCGAGCATGACATTCGGGCCTGCGCACAGCAGCTCACCGGCGGCGCTCTCCCCATCGCTACCGGCCGCCGGGTACTCGACCTCCGCTCCCGTCTCGGGATCGATGATCTTGCACTGCATGTTCGGCAGGGTCGTGCCGACGCTGTCGAGCGAAGCGTCGTCTGCTCCGAGCGCGATCGCGTGGCTGACCGGGCTCAGCTCGGTCATGCCGTAGCCCTGGCGCATCCGGCAGCCGAGTCTGGCCTCGACCGCGTGGCCGAGTGTGGCATCCAGGGGTGCAGCGCCGGAGAAGATGGTGTGCACGCTCGACAGGTCGTAGTCGTCGACGAGCGGATGCTTCGCCAGCGCGACGGCGATCGGCGGAGCGATGAACACGTAGCTGCAGCGGTAGTCCTGGATGATCCGGAGGAACTCGACGAGGTCGAACCGAGGCATCGTCACGAGGGACGCGCGTCGCGAGAGCGCGAGGTTCAGCAGGACCGTCATCCCGTAGATGTGGAAGAACGGCAGGACGGCGAGGATACGGTCGTCGGCGACCATGCCGAGCTGCGGGATCGACTGCTGGACGTTCGCGACGAGGTTGCGATGCGAGAGCATCACCCCCTTGGGCCGCCCCGTGGTACCGGACGAGTACGGCAGCACGGCGATGTGCGTCGCAGGGTCGAACGAGACGTCCGGCGCCGGCAGCCGACGGACGAGCAGATCACGGAGTGACGCGTGCCCCTCGGCGCCGTCGAGGACCACGACGCGGTCCGTCGGGATGTCACAGGCACTCGCCGCGGTCAGCGCCTGCGGGAGCAGTGGCGAGACGGTGAAGAGCATCGACGCTCCGGAGTCCCGCAACTGCGCCTCGATCTCCTCGGCCGTGTACAGGCCGTTGACCGTCGTGGCCGTCGCGCCGGCGCGGAGGATGCCGTGGAACACGGTCGCGAAGGCAGGGACGTTCGGGGCGTGCAGGGCCACGACGTCGCCGATGCCGATGCCGGCGGCTGCCAGCGCCCCGGCGAGCGCGTCGATCTGGCCGATGAGCTGCCGGTAGCTCGTCTCGGCACCGGTCGTGCCGTCGCGGAGCGCTATTCGATCCAGGTCGCTCGGCGCGATACTGCCGAACAGGGAGTCGTACACGCTCAGGGCGGGGATCTCGACATCGGGATGCGGGCTGGTGAACACGAGTGATCTCCTTCGAACACCGGTGATGGTGGAGCGAGTCTACCCACGCCGGGTGGTCGTTAGGCTGAGACACGTGAACGCATCCCGCCCCATCCTCGGCCTGCTCCTCGATGTCGACGGCCCCATCGCCAGCCCGATCACCCGCACGATCAACATCCCGAGCATCGCGGAGGACCTCGTGGCGCTCGCGAACGCGGGGGTGCCGATCGCGTTCAACACCGGACGCAGCGACGCGTTCCTGCGCGAGGTCGTCGTGCCGCCGCTGCTCGCGGCGGGGCTCGCCGCAGACGTCCGCCTGTACGGCATCTGCGAGAAGGGCGCCGTCTGGTTCGGCTTCTCTGCTGCCGGGGTCGACGAGTTGAGCCTCGATGAGGACGTCGCCATGCCCGACGGCTACGGTCGGACGATCGAGGCACTGGTGAACGAGCGCTACGCCGACACCGTGTTCTTCGACTACACGAAGCGTGCGATGGTGTCGGTCGAGCAGCATGTCGAGGTCCCTGCCGCCGACTACGCCGTCGTACGACGCCACTTCGACACCGATGCCCGTGCTGAACTCGCGCGTCGCGGCTTCGGCGTGGAGCACGCTCCGGACCGGTTCCCCGACGACGCCGGGCTCGTGCAGTACCGGATCGACCCGACGATCATCTCCACCGACATCGAGTCCGTCCGGCTCGGAAAGGACCTCGGTGCCGAACGTGCGCTGGAGCTGCTGGAAGCGGACGGAGGTGCCCTGCCGATCGCCTGGCGCACGGTCGGCGATTCCCGGAGCGACTACGCCATGGCCGACTGGCTCTTCGAGCACGGCTACGAGGTCGAGCATGTCGACGTCCGCCCGGCCGACGGCGTCCCGGAGAAGCCGTACCCGGTGCTGACCCACTCGACCCTCATCCACGACGAGGCCGGCGCAGCCTACCTCGCGCGTTGGGTCGAGATGGTCCGGGGCGAAGCCATCGACGACGCAGACGTCGGCTGACCATGCCGAGCGACCGTGACGGTGCAGACGACCGCGAGACCGGGGACGACCGCGTCTCACGACACGTCGCACCGACCACGGATCGCGGGCTCGACCGGCTCGTGAACTTCAGCGATGCCGTCGTCGCCATCGCGATCACGCTGATCATCCTCCCGCTGGTCGACACCGCTCAGGAGTACGGCGGTGAACCCATCACGGAGTTTCTCGGCGCGAACGCGACCGGACTCGCGGCCGCAGCGCTCAGCTTCGTCGTGATCGCCAGCTTCTGGCGCGACCACCACCGCCTCTTCGAGCGCACCACGGGATACTCCCGCGCACTGGTGTCGCTCAACTTCGTCTGGCTCGCGGGCATCGTGTTCCTGCCGCTGCCGACGGTCCTCATCGTCGACGCCTCGGGTGAGGATCGCGGCGCCGCGATGCTCTACATCGGCACGATGCTCGTATCGATGGTGGCCGTCCGGCTGCAACAGCTCGTCATCGACCGCGACGGACTCCTCAGCGAGCAGGCTGCGTCGGGGCCGCGCTCGCGACTGCTCATGTGGGCGCCGACCGCGTTCATGCTGCTCGCGTTCGTGCTGGCTGCGGTCGTTCCAGGTCTCGGGACGAAGGCACTGTTGCTGTTGCTCCTGTCGTTGCCGCTGTCCTGGCTGGTCGGGTGGAGACGCTCGCATCGTCGCGCACCTCGACAGGCGCGGTGACCGGGCGGAAGGCGGCCCGCGTCAGTGCTGGCAGCTGGGGCACCAGTAGGTGTCGCGGAGGGCCGTCGGATCTGCTCCGAGCTTGCCGCGCATGATGCGTGTGCCACACCGGAGACACCGCTGGCCGTCGCGTGAGAAGACCCAGCTCGTGCGACCAGGCCTCGTGTCGCCGGTGGTGACGCGGTTGCGACGGTCGCGGTTGGCGATGATGAGCCGTGAGCCGAGCCGCACCGCCGCGGGCAGGTCCACCTCGGCGGTCGGTGTCGTGGGGAGGACACCACGGATGAAGCACAGCTCGTTCACGTACTCGTTGCCGAGGCCTGCGAGGTTGCGCTGGTCGAGGAGCGCGACGTGGATCGCCCGACCGTCGGCTTCGAGGTTCCTGACCGCGAGTTCCGGATCCCAGTCGGGACCGAGCAGATCGGGGCCGAGCCAACCGAACCGTTCCGCATCCTCGCTCGACGGGAACACCTCGACGAGACCGAGGTCGAAGCCCACAGTCACCCAGTGCTGCGTGGTCACGACGGCGCGCGCCTTCCAGGCGGGGCGTCGCCAGTGCTCACCAGGCTGATAGACGTGCCAGAGCCCCTCCATCTTCAGGTGTGTGTGCAGCGTGTGGTCGCCGATGTGATGGAGGAGGTGCTTGCCGCGTGGGATGACGTCGTGCACCGTGTCTCCGCGGAGGTCGACGGTCGCGAAGGCGGGGACGCGCATGTCGAACCCCGTCACGATCTCGCCGGCGAGAGCCTGCCGCAGACGATGCGCGGCCTGGAACACCGTGTCACCTTCCGGCATGAACTCCTCCGTCCCTTGCCGCTACGGTGCCACCCGTGTGCTGCGATGCGCAACCCATGGTGGTCGTCCCGCCTCGTGTGCCAGCTGCGCGGTCGCCCGGTTCAGCCACGGCGCATCCGCAGACCGCGCGGCGTCTCCACGAAGCCGGCCGCGCGCAGTGCATGTCCCGTCGGCGTGCCGAGCACGAATGCGCCGTTGACCTGCTCGATGCCGAGCTTCTCGATGCGCCCTGCGGTGACCGTCGCCGCCAGGGAACGAGCGCCGGCGAGCAGCTGCTCCTCGTCCTCGGTGAAGACGAGCGCCGTCTTGCCGCCGCGTTCGAGGTACCAGACGGGAGCGCCGTCGACGAGGACGACGAGTGCTCCTGCCTTCCGGCCAGGACGGTGCTTCACCCCGGTGACCTCCTGGCTCGGCCAACCGAGTGCGGCCCCGTACGGGTTCGCGGGGTCCGTCGCCGCAAGCGTCACGGCCGAGAGCGCTGGTGCGTCGTCGGTCTGGATGAAGCTGCGGAGTCGGTCGACCGTGCCCGAGGATGCGAACTGTGCTCCGCCGAGCCGCTCGACGAAATACCCGCGACGGCACCGACCGTTCTCCTCGAACTGCTTGAGCACACGGTAGGCGAGCGCGAATCCGCCGGTGACACCTTCGGCGACGACCGAGCCGCGCGTCACGACGCCGTACCGCTCGAGCAGCGTCTCGCCGGTCGCGACGGCACGGACGGTGGCGTCCTGTTCGGCCAGCGGGAGGATCGACCAGCGACCGCCGAGCGTCTGGCTCGCCCGCGTCGCCATCGGCGGGCGTTGCAGGTTGCGCCCCCGGTAGAGCTTCGACCGCGGTGTCTGGCGCTGCACCCGATGCGCGGAGGTACCGGAGCCGGTCCCGACGAGGGTGCGGAGCGGGGAGAAGGTGTCGTTGGTGACGAGACCCGCCCAGACGAGTTCCCACAGCGCGGCGACGAGGAGGGTGTCGTCTGTCGAGCCGACCGACTCGGCGAGCTGTCGGAAGAAGTACGCGCCACCGCTGCCGAGGGTCGTGAGGAGTTCCGTCTGGAGGGCGTCCGGAGTATGCGGCGTCGGCGAGAGCGGCAGGGTGAGCGGCGCCGTGTCGGCGAGATGGAGTGCGACCCAGCCGTCGTTTCCCGGGATGGAGCCGCTGCCTGACCAGACGACCTCGCCGGTCGCGGTGAGTTCGTCCAGCATCGCCGGGCTGTAGTCGGCGACGCGGGACGGCAGGATGAGTGATTCCCAGGCCGATGCCGGGATCGGTGCACCCGCGAGCTGGTCGATGACCGCGGCGACGCCGTCGACGCCGCGGAGGGTTCCGCCGAGGTGCTGCCAGGTGGGGAGGAAACGGGCGAACGCCTGCTGATCGACGGGCTCGACCTCGTGGCGGAGTGCGGCGAGCGACCGGATGCGGAGCTTCCGGAGCACACCGGCGTCGCACCACTCGGTGGCATCCGTGGGCCCGCGATCCGTGTCGTCCGCAGAGGCACCTCCGGCATGCTGGCGTCCGGCGGGGAGGAACTCGCCCTTGACGACCCGACCGGCGTCGGCGAGACGCCCGAGGGTGTGCTGCACGACGGCGGCTCCGAGACCGAAGCGCCTCGCTGCCTCCCCGGTCGTGAAGGGCCCGTGGGTGCGGGCATAGCGGGCGAGCAGGTCGCCGAGCGGATCGCTGACCGGCTCGGTGAAGGCCACCGGCACGCCGATGGGCAGCGGGGTGCCGAGGGCGTCGCGCAGGCGTCCGGCGTCCTCGATGGCGGCGAAGCGCTCCTCGCCGGCGATCGGGACACGGATGACCCGCTTGGTGCGCTCGAGTTCGGCGACGGCGGCGGACGCCCGCGCCGCGTCCGGTGCCCAGGATGCTGCGTCGTCGTCGAGGCCGGCCTCACCGACCGCGGACACGGTGACGCCGTCGAAGGTGCAGCGCGCTGCGATCTCCGTGACGGTGAGGGGACCGAGCATGCGGAGTGCGTCGGCGACGCCCTCGACACCCTTCAGTCGACGCTCGGGATCGAGTCGCTGCAGCTCGAGACCGGTCTGCTCGATGACGCCGGGGTCGAGGAGCTCACGCAGTTCGACTCGTCCGAGGAGTTCTCCGAGCATCGTGCTGTCGACCGCGAGCGCTGCGGCGCGACGTTCTGCGAGCGGGCTGTCGCCCTCGTACATGAAGGCCCCGACGTACCCGAAGAGCAGCGACCGCGCGTAGGGCGACGGCTGATCGGTCGTGGTCTCGACGATGCGGATGCTGCGCGACTGGAGCTCGCGCGCGAGCTGATCGAGCGCGGGCAGGTCGTAGACGTCCTGGAGACACTCGCGCAGCGTCTCGAGGATGATCGGGAACGTCGGGTACTGCTTCGCGACGTCCAGCAGCTGTGCCGACCGCTGCCGCTGCTGCCACAGGGGTGAACGCTTCTGCGGGGAGTAGTTGGGGAGCAGGAGCGCACGGGCGGCGCACTCGCGGAAGCGCGATGCGAACAGGGCGGACCCACCGACCTCCTGTGTGACGAGGGCGTCCAGTTCCTCCGGTTCGAACACGAACAGCTCGGCACCCGGCGGTTCGGACTCGGTGTCGGGAAGACGGACGATGATGCCGTCGTCGCTCGCGACCGCCGACCCGTCGACGCCGAGGCGCTCCTGCACGCGTGCACCGACCGCCAGCGCCCACGGCGCGTGGACCCGGAGGCCGTGCGGGGAATGGAGGATGACGCGCCAGTCGCCGAGCTCATCGCGCGACCGTTCCACCACGAGTGTCGTGTCGTTGGGGACGATGCCCGTCGCCTCCCGCTGTTCGCGGACGTAGGCGAGCAGGTTCGAGATCGCGCGCTCGTCGAGGCCCGCCGCCTCCAACCGGGCGGTCGATGTCGTGCCGGTCGTGTCGAGCTCGCGGACGAAGGAACCGATCGCCCGGCCGAGCTCCGCCGGACGACCGATGCCGTCGCCCTTCCAGAACGGCAGCCGGCCCGGCTGACCGAAGGCGGGTGTCACGAGCACGCGGTCGTGAGTGATCTCCTGGATGCGCCAACTCGTCGCGCCCAGCGCGAACACGTCGCCGACGCGGGACTCGTAGACCATCTCCTCGTCGAGCTCGCCGACGCGGGCGCCCGCCCCGGACTCGCCGACCATGAAGACACCGAACAAACCGCGGTCCGGGATGGTGCCGCCGCTCGTGACGGCGAGGCGTTGCGCTCCTGGACGGCCGGTGAGGACGCCGGCGTCGCGGTCCCACACGATGCGAGGACGAAGCTCGGCGAACTCGTCCGACGGGTAACGGCCCGCCAGGAGGTCGAGCGTGGCTTCGAACGCCGATCGGGGGAGGGACGCGAACGGGGCGCTGCGCTTGACCGTCTCGAACCACTCCTCGACGCCGAGCTCGTCGAGTGCGACCGCCGCGACCGTCTGCTGGGCCAGGATGTCGAGCGGATTCGACGGGACCTCGATGGCTTCGATGAGCCCGGCCTCCATGCGCTCGGTGGCGACGGTGGTGCTCACGAGGTCTGCCCGGTGCTTCGGGAACAGCACGCCCCGCGACACCTCGCCGACCTGGTGGCCGGCACGACCGACGCGCTGCAGACCGCTCGCGACACTCGGTGGTGACTCCACCTGGATGACGAGGTCGACCTCGCCCATGTCGATACCGAGCTCGAGGCTCGACGTGGCGACGACGCATCGCAGCCGACCGGACTTCAGGTCCTCCTCGATACCGGCGCGCTGCTCTTTGGAGACGGACCCGTGGTGCGCGCGGGCGAGCAACGGCACCTCGTCGTCGTCCGAGGATATGGACGCCGTGCCCCGGGAGCCCGCCGCTGCGGCGCTCGCCGAACCCCGCGTCTGCCCGCTCTGCGCCATCAGCTGCGCCGGTGGGCGTCCGGCGCCCGGGGTCACCAGCTCCTGCTCGCTCGTGCGCGCCTCGTTGATCTCGTTGAGCCGCGCGGTGAGGCGCTCGGCGAGCCGGCGCGAGTTCGCGAACACGATCGTGGAGCGGTGGGCGAGCACCCGATCGACGATCGCCTCCTCGACGTGCGGCCAGATGCTGCCGACGCGGTCCTCGCCGCCGCCGTCGCTGTTCGGGGTGTAGCCGGTGAAGCCGCCGCCACTGCCGTCGGCATCGGAATCGGCAGGCTTCGCCATACCGGCGTCAGGGTCGGTCATGTCGTCGACGGGGACGACGACCCGGAGGTCGAAGGTCTTCGCTGCGGGAGGCGACACGATCTCGACGGGGGAGCGACCGCCGAGGAAGCGCGCGACCTCCTCGGCGGGGCGCACCGTCGCCGAGAGACCGATGCGCTGCACCGGCTTGTCGAGCATCGCGTCGAGGCGTTCCAGCGAGACGGCGAGGTGCGCGCCGCGCTTCGTCGACGCGACGGCGTGGATCTCGTCGATGATGACGGTGTCGACGGTGCTCAGGGTCTCGCGGGCGGCGCTCGTCAACATGAGGAACAACGACTCCGGTGTCGTGATGAGGATGTCCGGTGGTTCCTTGACGAGCGCGCGGCGGTCGGCCGACGGGGTGTCGCCGGAGCGCACGCCGACGCTGATCGTTGGCGGTTCCGTGCCGAGGCGCCGGGCGGCCTGCGCGATGCCGACGAGCGGTGTGCGGAGGTTGCGCTCGACGTCGACACCGAGCGCCTTGAGGGGGGAGATGTACAGGACCCGGGTGCCACGCGAGCGCTTCCGTTGGGCTGCAGCGGCCTCTGCCTCGTCGGCTTCGAGGCCGGTGAGCGGAACGCCGGTGCGCGGATGAGCGCTGTGCTCGGCGATGGCCTCGGACAGCAGCCGGTCGATCGACCACAGGAATGCGGAGAGGGTCTTGCCCGAGCCAGTGGGGGCGACGACGAGCGCGTTGGCGCCTCGTGAGATGGCATCCCAGGCGCCTGCCTGGGCGGGCGTCGGCGCGGCGAACGCCCCCGTGAACCAGTCTCGTGTGGCGGGGGAGAAGCGCTCGAGCACCTCGGTCATGGGATCCATCATCCTGCACGGCACCGACACCGCGGCCCTCTCGAGGGAGGGGCTGACATCGTCGGGCCACGCCGCTACCGTTGGCGCATGGAGCTGCGATTCAGCGGAGCGGTCTGGTACTGGCGTGGCCCGGCGCCCTTCCACTTCGTGACGGTGCCGCCCGAGGAGAGCGAGCAGATCGCCGCCATGGCCCGGATCCTCAGCTACGGGTGGGGCATGATCCCCGTCACGGCGCGGATCGGTACGACCTCCACGACGACATCGCTCTGGCCGAAGGACGGCGGCTACATCGTGCCGGTCAAGAAGCAGGTGCAGCTGGCGGAGGAGCTCGACATCGACGACGTCGTCACCGTCGAGCTGTACCTCGCGGTGTGACGGAGCAGCCACACCTCTCCGCCTGAATCGCCGGTCGGTTCCATACGGTATGAAGGACCTATGAGCGTTCGCACCCCTGACCCCAACCCGGAACCCGATCTTCCCGGCAATTCCAACCCGGGCTGGCTGTCGGACGTGGAGCTCGAGGAGATCCGGCGCCGACTCCCACTGCTCTACGTGGAGGCCGTGCCGGTCCGCGTCGACGGGTTCGGTGTCGTGACCGAGGTCGGCGTGCTGCTGCGTGCCACCGCCCTCGGAGAGATGACCCGCACCCTCGTCTCCGGTCGTGTCATGTACGGCGAGACCATCCGCGACGCGCTCTTCCGTCACCTCGAGAAGGACCTCGGCCCGATGGCGTTCCCCCTGCTTCCCGCGTCTCCCGTGCCGTTCCAGGTGGCCGAGTACTTCCCGCTGCCGGGGCTGTCGCCGTACTCCGACGACCGCCAGCACGCCGTCGCGCTCGCGTACGTCGTGCCGGTCAGTGGGACGTGCGAGCCGCGCCAGGACGCGCTGGAACTCACCTGGATGACTCCGGAGGAAGCGTCCTCCGACGCCATCGCCGCCGAGATGGAGGGCGGCCGAGGCACGCTGCTACGCGCGGCCCTCGCCTCCGTCGGCCGTCTCCGCTAGCAGTACAGCTCGCCGCTCGCTGGCCGCCGAGTCGTCGCGGGGGCGTTCGGCCGCGAAGCTCAGCGGGTGAGGCGGACCTCGTCGATGGTCTCACCGAGGAACGGCTCGGTGCGAGCCTCGCCGTCGGCGCGGAAGCCGTTGCGCTCGTAGAAGCGGTGCGCGCGCGGATTGTCCGCTGCAACCCAGAGGTAGGCGGGCTGTCCGTCGCTGATCGCGGCGTCGAACAGCTGCTGGCCGATACCCGTGCCGTGCCAGGCGTCGAGCAGATAGACGAAGTACAGCTCGCGCTCGCGAGGCATGTCCGCGTCGCGGCCCGGGCCGGAGCCGGAGAAACCGACGATCTCACCGTCGACCAGCGCGGCGAAGTGCGTGTACTCCGGGCCCTGGGCGGCCCAGTGGGTCCACAGTTCCGCCATGCGGCGCGGGGAGAGCTTCGCGAGGGTTGCGGAGCTGATCAGGTGGTCGTACGTCTCGTGCCAGCAGGTGGCGTGGACACGCCCCAGGGACTCGGCATCGACGTCGCGGATGGGGCGAACAACTGCGTTGGCGTTCATGTTGGAACCGTAACCCGCCGGACCCCGTCGCGCGAAATCGAGTGGCTCATGGGACGACGAAGCGCCGCCCACCCGGAGGTGGACGGCGCTTCGATCACCGTGTTCGCCGCAGACTAGTTGCCGCTGGACGCGCGACGGTTCGTGCGTGGGCGCGAGGACTCGGCGGGAGCGCCGGAGTTCGCTGCGTAGCCCGTGCTGTAGTGCGTGCGGCTGCCGCCGGTGGACGCTCCTGCGCCACCCGAGCGACCGCCGCCGGAACGAGCTGCTCCGGAGCGCTGTCCGCCCTGGCCGCCGGCGGCGCCGGCTGGACGGCCGCCACGACGAGCGCCGCCGGCCTGTCCGCCTTCGCGCTGTCCGCCCTGCGCGCCGTCACGGCTGCCGCCACGGGCTCCGTCGCGGTCGCGGTGACCGTTGCCGAGGCCGTTGCCGTCGCGGGCTGCGCGCTTGCGCTGGGCGTTGGCGCCCTGCGAGCGACCGCCGCCACCACCGCCCTGCTGCTGCACGGCCGCACGCGGCGCGGGCTTCACGTAGGCGGCGACATCGCCGATGAGCTCGAGGACCGCGGGTGAGGTCGCGGTGACCGCCTGCGGGGTGACGTTGATCTCGGCCTTGCGGAGGAGCTTCTTGAGGTCGTCCATCTGGCCGGGGATCGCGAGGGTGACGACGTCACCGGCGCTGCCTGCACGAGCGGTGCGGCCCGAGCGGTGCAGGTAGGCCTTGTGCTCGGTCGGCGGGTCGACGTGGATGACGAGTTCGACGTCGTCGACGTGCACGCCGCGGGCGGCGACGTCGGTGGCGACGAGGACCTTCGCGGTACCGGCGCTGAACGCGGCGAGGTTGCGGTCGCGGGCCACCTGCGAGAGGTTGCCGTGCAGGTCGACGGCGGGGATCCCGGAGTCGGTGAGCTGCTTTGCGAGCTTCTTCGCGTGGTGCTTGGTCCGCATGAACAGGATGCGACGGCCGGAACCGGACGCGAGGGCCTGGATGAGGTCCTTCTTCGACTCGACCGAGGCGGTCGTGAAGACGTGGTGGGTCATCGCGGCGACGGGCGAGTTCGCCTCGTCGACGGAGTGGAGCACTTCGTTCTGCAGGAACTTGCGGACGAGCTTGTCCACGCCGTTGTCGAGCGTCGCGGAGAACAGCAGGCGCTGTCCGCCACGGGGGGTCTTGTCGAGGATGCGGGTGACGACGGGGAGGAAGCCGAGGTCGGCCATGTGGTCTGCCTCGTCGAGGACGGTGATCTCCACGGCGTCGAGGTTCACGAAGCCCTGCTTCATGAGGTCTTCGAGGCGGCCGGGGCAGGCGATGACGATGTCGACGCCGGCGCGGAGGGCTTCTTCCTGACGCTTCTGCGAGACGCCGCCGAAGATCGTGGTGGTCTTCAGCGAGTATGCGTCGGCGAGCGGCTGTATGACGGCGGCGATCTGCGTGGCGAGTTCGCGGGTCGGGGCGAGGACGAGGCCGAGCGGGCGGCCGGGGCGACGCTTGCCGCCGGCGAGCGAGCCGCCGAGGCGCGCGACCATCGGGATGCTGAAGGCCAGGGTCTTGCCGGAGCCGGTCTTGCCGCGGCCGAGGACGTCGCGTCCGCCGAGGGTGTCGGGGAGCGTGTCGATCTGGATGGGGAACGCGCTCGTCTTGCCGTCCTTCGCGAGGGAGGCGACGAGTGGTGCAGGGACGCCGAGGGCGTCGAACGTGATGGGGGCTGCTTCGGTCATGGGTGTGTGTCTCTTTCAGGCACGGCCACGAGCTTCGATGACGGCTGCCGGCGCACTCGTGTGCGGTAGCGGGCACTGCCGGGGTGACCACGCACGTGATGATTCACGTGGATGGTACGGCGTGCTTCCGTCGGCGTCGTCGCTGGTGGGAGGTGGCGAAGGCGCTGGTCGCGCATCCGTTCGCCGTATGAAGTGTCATCGACCCTGGCATGCACCGCTGGGTGCCGCGTAGGGGAGAGAGGGAGCGTTCTACGACGCAAGCGAGTACCGCACCGGATGGCGCGATCGCACGCAAGTTCCTCCAGCGTAGCGCATCCGGCGAGGAGTCTGCTGGGAGTGGCGCGTTACGGCTGTGTTTCCATCTCTTGAAATCGGTCGAGGGCGCTTGACAGTCCGCTGGAGCAGGTGAGTAATGTGTCACCCACCACAAACACCGATCCGTGTACTGTGTCACACGGTACAGAAAGGCCTGTCGCCCATGAGCTTCGACGAAGACGCCCGAGCAGCGAGCACCGCGGTGCACGCGGGGAGCCAGGCGGCCGCCGTCCACCCGATCGCCGGGCACCGTATCCCGTTGGCCGCCGGACAGGTTGCGCTGGGAGACGGCGAACTCGGTGCGTGGCAGCGTCGGAACCGCGACGCCACCGTCCCGCACGCGATCGAGCAGCTCCGTCTCGCCGGCAACCTCGACAATCTGGCGAGGATCGGCGACCCCGCTCACGGTGCGGACACTTTCCGCGGGCGGTACCCGTTCCTCGACACCGACGTCTTCAAGACGCTCGAGGGCCTCGCCTACCTGCTCGCCGAGGACGAGGTCGTCGGGGCGGCACCCGGCGAGGTCCGCGCCTTCTACGAGGAGGCCGTCGGCGTCATCCAGGCGGCGCAGCGCGAGGACGGGTACCTCAACTCATACTTCCAGGCACCCGAGATCGACAAGCAGCCCTGGGACGATCTCGCCTGGGGACATGAGCTGTACAACCTCGGGCACCTCATCCAGGCGGCCGTCGCGGCGAACCGTCGGCTCGGCGACGCTCGGCTGCTGAAGGTCGCCCGCGCCTTCGCCGACCTCGCCGTCCGCCGGTTCGGTCCCGACGGCGACGCGCAGGTCTGCGGGCACCCCGAGGTGGAGATGGCGCTCGTCGAACTCTTCCGCGAGACCGAGGAGCGCGCCTACCTCGAGCTGGCGACCGCGTTCATCGACCGCCGTGGCCATGGCAGCGTCGACCTACGGGTCTTCCCGGCGGAGTACTTCCAGGACTCGGCGCCCCTCCGGGAGCTCGACTCGGTGACCGGTCACGCCGTCCGCATGGCGTACCTGGCGGCGGGCGCCGCCGACGTCGCCCTCGAACGTGGTGATGAGGGACTCCTCGCGTCGCTGCAGCGTCTCTGGGACGACATGGTCGAGACGAAGCTCTACCTCACGGGTGGCCTCGGCAGTCGGCACTCCGACGAGGCGATCGGCGACCGGTACGAGCTGCCGTCCGAGCGCTCCTACAGCGAGACGTGCGCCGCGATCGCCGTGATGCAGTGGGCCTGGCGCATGTACCTCGCGACCGGGTCGGCAACCGTCCTCGACACCTTCGAGACCGTCCTCTACAACGCCTATGCCGCCGGTCTCTCGGCCGACGGAACCGCCTTCTTCTACGACAACCCGCTGCAGCGCCGCCCCGACCACCTCCAGCGGTCGGGGGCGGAGCCGGACGGCGAACTCCTCCGGCGCAGCTGGTTCGGCTGCCCATGTTGCCCACCGAACATCGTGCGTTGGACCGCCGAACTCCAGGACCATCTCGCCGTGGCCACGCCGGCGGGGATCGAGCTCGCCCAGTACACGGCGGCGACCATCGTCACCGACCGCCTCTCCTGCACCGTCGACACCGCCTACCCCTGGGACGGTGCGGTCACCGTCACCGTCGACGACGCTGAGGACGCGATGTTCGAGCTCGCCCTCCGGATCCCCGGCTGGGCCCGGAACGCCACGATCCGCATCGCGGGGGAGACCCTCGACGCCCGACCGGTCGACGGCTGGGTTCGGCTGAACCGCCGCTGGGCGCCGGGCGACACCGTGGAGCTCGACCTCCCGATGCCCGTCCGGGCGCACGGCGCGCACCCCTCCGTCGACGCCCTCCGCGGCTCGATCGCCTTCGCCCGAGGGCCGATCGTCTCCTGCGCCGAACAGCAGGACACGACTGCGGACCTCGACCTCCTGCGGTTCTCCGGGGCCGACGCGGCCCGAGCGGTCGCCGAGCACCGTCGGATCCTCGACACGGAGGCGGTCGACGCCGTCGCGCTCCTCATCCCGGCGGCCGTCGACGCTCCCGCTCCAGCCGTGCTCTACCCGGTCCTCTCCGGTGGGTCCGAGGCTGAGCCCACCACCACACCGCTCGCCGACGTCGCGACACGGACGACGACACCGACCACCGCGACCCTCATCCCCTACGCCCTCTGGGGCAACCGCGAACCGGGCGCCATGCGCGTCTGGTTCCGCGCCCGCTGACCTCCTCCCGTCACCGCCCCGCTCCACCCTCTCCACCCTCGGGCGACCCGCCCGATCGACACGAAAGCAGAGCGTCATGAAGCAACGATTCTCCATCCCCGCCCTCGCGGCGGCGGCCGTCCTCCTCCTTGCGGGGTGTACCTCCGCGGGCTCAGGCTCGGGAGGTGACGGTCCGTCCGTCACCCCCGTGAAGGGCGGCACCGTCCAGGTCCTCCTGAACGCGGACTTCTCGCACCTCGACCCGGTCCAGGGCTTCGACGGCGGCGTGAACAACTTCTACCGCCTCATCTACCGCACGTTGACGACGCAGTCCACGGGCGAGGGCGCCAAGGGCACTGAGATGGTCCCCGACCTCGCGACCGACCTCGGTACGGTGAGCGACGACGGGCTCCAGTGGACGTTCACGCTCAAGGACGACCTGCAGTTCGAAGACGGCAGCCCGATCACGAGCGCCGACGTCAAGTTCGGCGTCGAGCGCTCCTTCGACCCGGCCATTGCCGTCGGATCGCCCTACGCCCGCCTCACCATCGCCGGTACCGACGGGTACCAGGGCCCGTACATCACCGGTGATCTGCCGTCCATCCAGACGCCGGACGACCAGACCATCGTCTTCACCCTCAAGGAGCCGTTCGCCGACTTCGCGAGCGTCGTCGGACAGAACAGCTTCACGCCCTTCCCCGCCGACACGGAGCGGGTGACGACGACGAGCCTCGACAAGATGCCGATCGCCTCCGGCCCCTACAAGGTCGACAGCTACGAGCGCGGTTCGCAGCTGGAGCTCGTCCGCAACGACGCGTGGGACCCGAAGACCGACGACGTCCGCAAGGCCTACCCTGACGGCTTCGACTTCACCTTCGGCCTCGACGCGTCGACCATCGACGAGCGCATGATCGCCGGCCAGGGCGACGACGCGAACGCGATCGCCGGGTCCGTCCAGGCGGCCTCCATCTCCCGGATCCAGACGCCGGCGCTCAAGGCGCGGACCGTCGCGGGCCTCCAGGGCTGCACCACCTACTTGGGGCTGAACACCACGAAACCCAACATGGACAACCCGTTGGTCCGCCAGGCCATCGCGTACGCCATCGACCGCGAGTCGGTGAAGGACGCCTCGGGCGGATCGCAGCTCGCGGACATCGCGACCACCATGCTGCCGCCCACCGTCGCCGGTCACACCGACTTCGACCTCTACCCGAGCAAGGACAACGCCGGTGACCCGGAGAAGGCCAAGGAACTCCTCGCCGAGGCGGGTCTTCCCGACGGCTTCTCGTTCACGCTCGACATCCGAAGCCAGCCCAAGATGCAGGCGCAGGCCGAGGCGGTGCAGCAGGCGCTCGCGAAGGCCGGCATCACGGTGAACTTCAACCTCATCGACACCTCGACGTACTACGAGGTCATCGGCACGACATCGCAGCAGAACGACGCCGCCATCACCGGCTGGTGCCCGGACTGGGCCTCCGGCTCGACCTTCCTGCCGCCGCTCTTCGACGGCTCGCAGATCTTCCCCAAGGGCAACTCGAACATCGCCCAGCTGAACGACCCCGCCGTCAACGAGCGCATCGCCGAGATCCGCGCGATGACCGACGCCGACGAGGCCAACGCCGCCTGGGGAGCGCTCGACGAGCAGATCCAGAAGCTCGTGCCGACGGTGCCGTTGCTGTTCGAGAAGACGGTCATGGTCGTCGGAGCCAACGTCGCCGGAGCGTACTCGCACGCCGGGTACTCCGGTGGCATCGACTACGTGTCCGTCGGCCTGTCCTCGGCCGACAAGTAGTCGGAAGGCTGGTAGCCGCAGATGTCGTCGTCCGTTCCCAGTGAGCTGACCACCGTCGCCGAGGAGGCGGGTGCGCCGGTCGGTGCGCCCACCCCCGCGCGGCGGGTGATCGCCACCCTCCGTTCCAGCCCGCCGGTGCTGCTCAGCGTCGCGTTCATCGTGCTCGTCGTGCTGCTCGCGATCCTCGCCCCGCTGATCACCGCGATCAGTGGCTGGGGTCCGTGCACCTTCGACAAGTCGGCGGTGGACTCCGACCTCGGCGGCGTGCCGATCGGTCCGCTCGGCGGGATCTCCGCCGAGCACTGGTTCGGGGTCGAACCCGGGAACGGACGCGACATCTTCGCGCGCATCGCGTTCGGTGCGCAGGTGTCGCTGTCGATCGCCGTCTCGGCGACGATCGTCACGACCGTGCTCGGGGTCGTCCTCGGCATGCTCGCCGGGTTCTACGGCGGGTGGGTCGACCAGGTCGTCTCCCGCGTCATGGACTTCCTCATGGCGTTCCCGTCGCTCATCTTCATGATCGCGCTCCTGTCCGCGCTGCCCGCCGGCAACCGACCGGTCCTGCTCGTCGTCGTGCTGAGCCTCTTCGGCTGGCCGTACACCGCTCGTGTGGTGCGCGGTCAGGCGATGTCGCTGCGGACGAGCGAGTTCGTCGAGTCGGCGCGCGCTTCGGGCGCCGGGGGCATCCGCATCGTCTTCCGCGAGATCCTTCCGAACCTCCGCGGCACCATCATCGTCCTGGCCACCCTCGCCGTGCCGGGCTACATCGGTACGGAGGCGGGCCTCTCCTTCCTCGGCGTCGGCGTCACCCCGCCCACGCCGAGCTGGGGGCAGATGATCGCGACCGCGGTCGGTTGGTACGCGGTCGACCCGATGTACTTCCTCATCCCCGGCACCTTCCTGTTCCTCACGGTGCTGTCCTTCACGGTGCTCGGCGACCGCCTGCGCAAGGCCCTCGACTCGGGAGACGCCGCCTCATGACCCTCTACCTCCTGCGCCGCATCGCGTCGGCGATCGGCATCCTGCTGCTCATCAGCCTCTTCACCTACGTCATCTTCTTCCTGCTGTCGCCCGACCCGGCGGTGCAGATCTGCGGCAAGACCTGCACCCCCGAACGCATCGACCAGATCCGGGCGCAGCTCGGGCTCGACCAGCCGTTCTGGCAGCAGTACCTCGAGTTCATCCGGGGGGTCGTCATGGGCCGGAGCTACGGGGAGGGCGCCTCGGCGGTCTCCTGCGCGGCGCCGTGCCTCGGCTTCAGCTTCCAGACCAACGAGTCCGTGATGGACATGATCACCGCGCGCTTCCCCGTGACCGCGACGGTCGCGATCGGTGCGGCGGTGCTGTGGCTGCTCGTGGGTGTCAGCGGAGGCCTGCTCAGCGCCGTCAAGCAGGGCACCGGCTGGGACCGCGGGGCGATGATGGTCGCCCTCGCCGGCATCAGCCTGCCCAACTACTTCCTCGCGCTCCTGCTGCAGTACGTCCTCGTGGTGCAGCTGCAGATCCTGCCGTTCCCACAGGCCGTCCCCTTCGCCGAGGACCCGGTCCGCTGGTTCCAGAACTACCTCATGCCGTGGATCGTGCTCGCGCTCGGCTACGCGTCCATGTACGCGAGGCTCGTCCGGGCGAACGTCATCGACACCCTCGGTGAGAACTTCATGCGGACCGCCCGGGCGAAGGGACTGCCCGCGCCGCTCATCCTGCGCCGCCACGCGCTGCGGCCGGCACTCACGCCCGTCGTCACGCTCTTCGGCATGGACTTCGCGGGACTCCTCGGTGGTGCCCTCATCACCGAGACGGTGTTCGGACTGAACGGCGTCGGCAAACTCGCCGCCGACTCGATCGCGAAGAACGACCAGCCCGTCATCATGGGCGTCACCCTCCTGGCCGCGTTCTTCGTGGTCATCGGCAACGTCGTGGTCGACGTCGTGTACACGTTCCTCGACCCGAGAGTGAGAGTGAAGAGCGCATGAGCCCCACCGTCACCAGGACCATCTCCCTGCCCGTCCCCGGTGCATCGCTGCTCGAGGTCGACGACCTCACGGTCACCTTCCCGACCACCGCCGGCGACGTCGACGTGGTCCGGAAGGCGTCGTTCGCGGTCCAGCACGGCCAGACGCTCGGTATCGTGGGCGAGTCCGGCTCCGGCAAGTCCATGACCTCCCTCGCGATCATGGGCCTGCTCCCGAACGGTGGGCGCACGACCGGCAGTGTCCGACTGAGCGGACACGAGCTCGTCGGTCGCAGCGACCGCGAGATGCGTCGCGTGCGCGGCGACCGGATCGCGATGGTCTTCCAGGACCCGCTCTCCTCGCTCAACCCGTACTACACCGTCGGGCTCCAGATCGAGGAGGCCTACCGCGCCCATCGCGGCGGTTCCCGGAAGACCGCCAGAGCCGTCACGATCGAAGCCCTCGAACGGGTGCGCATCGCCGACGCCTCCCGGCGCGTCGACCACTACCCGCACCAGTTCTCGGGAGGCATGCGGCAGCGCATCATGATCGCGATGGCGCTCTGCCTGGAACCAGACCTCCTCATCGCGGACGAACCGACGACGGCGCTCGACGTCACCGTCCAGGCCCAGATCCTCGACCTCCTCTCCGAACTGCAACGGGAGACCGGCACCGGCATGATCTTCATCACCCACGACCTCGCCGTGGTCAGCCAGGTCGCCGACGACGTGCTCGTCATGCGCGGCGGCGACCCCGTCGAGATGGGCTCCGCCGAACAGATCTTCTCCCGGCCGCAGGCGCCGTACACCCGCTCACTGCTCGACGCCCTCCCGCGGATCGACGACCCGTTCTCCGAGCGGCCGACAGCACCCGCCACGACCGGAGAGGGACAGGCATGAACGACGCACCAGTGCTCCTGCAGGCCTCCGGGCTCACGAAGGACTTCACGACCAAGGGGGATGGTGCGTTCCGCGCGCGCACCACCCAGTTCCGCGCCGTCGACGACGTCGGGTTCGTCGTCCGCGCCGGCGAGACGCTCGGCATCGTCGGAGAGTCCGGCAGCGGCAAGTCGACGACCGCTCGGATGATCGCGAAGCTCATCGAACCGACCGCCGGCACGATCACCTTCGATGGGGAGGACGTCACCGCCGCGCGTGGACCGGCGCTCGCCGCGTTCCGGACCAAGGTGCAGGTGGTCTTCCAGGACCCGTTCTCCTCCTTGAACCCGCGGCACACCGTCGAGCGCATCGTGTCGGCACCGCTCGACTACCAGGGCATCACCCCGAAGCAGGGAAAGCGCGCCCTCGTGCGTGACCTCCTCGACCGCGTGGGCCTGAACCCCGACCACCTGCAGCGCTACCCGCGGCAGTTCTCCGGCGGCCAGGCCCAGCGCATCGGGATCGCCCGGGCGCTCGCCGTCTCCCCGAAGCTCGTGATCTGCGACGAGGCGGTCTCGGCGCTCGACGTGTCGGTGCAGGCGCGAATCATCGACCTGCTGCGCGACCTGCAGGCCGAGCGCGGACTGAGCTACCTGTTCATCGCGCACGACCTCGCCGTCGTGCGGCAGATCGCCCACGACGTCGCTGTGATGCATCGGGGCAAGGTGGTCGAGCAGGGTGACCGCGAGGCGATCTTCGACCACCCGCAGGACGAGTACACGAAGACCCTGCTCGCCGCCGTGCCCACGATCGACCCGGGCTGGGAGGCCGCGCGTGCCACCATGCTCGAACAGGAGCGGACGGACGCTCCGGCCGCCGGAAGGACAGAGTCATGACCCACCGCACCACCACCTCCCTGCTCCCGGGGATCCACGTGACCGACCACACGGTCGACGTCCCGCTCGACTGGCGGCGGTCCGACGACGGTCGCACGATCAGCCTGTTCGCCCGCGAGCTCGTCGACCCCGTGCGCCGCGACGAACAGCTCCCGGTCCTCGTCTTCCTCCAGGGGGGACCGGGTGGCAAGGGCCCGCGTCCCGTGTCCCGGGACGGCTGGATCGCCGAAGCCCTCCGCACCTTCCGCGTCGTGCTGCTCGACCAACGCGGCACCGGCCGGAGCACCAGGATCGACGGGCGGTCCATCGCGGCGGTCGGTGACGCTGCGGCACAGGCCGAGTATCTGGAACGCTTCCGGGCCGACTCGATCGTCGACGACGCCGAGTACCTGCGCCGCACCGTCTTCGGTGGCCGCCGCTGGTCGACGCTCGGTCAGAGCTACGGCGGGTTCCTCACCCTCACCTACCTCTCGCGAGCCCCGGAGGGACTGGCTGCCTGCTACGTCACGGGCGGTCTGGCAGGCATCCGCCCGTCGGCGGCGGAGGTCTACCGCCGTACCTATCCGCGCACCGAGCGCAAGAACCGGGCGTTCGCCGAGCGGTATCCGCAAGACGTCGGCACCGTCGCGCGGATCGCCGACCGACTCGCCGCCGACGAGGTGCTTTTGCCGGACGGCGACCGGCTCACGGTGCGTCGCTTCCAGAACCTCGGGATCGACTTCGGGATGAAGCCGGGCTACGAGCGGCTCCACTGGCTGCTCGACGAGGCGTTCGACAGCGGCGACCACCTGAGCGACACCTTCCTGGCGCAGGTCTGGGGGAGGACGGCCTACGTCGACAACCCCCTCTTCATCGCCCTGCAGGAGACCATCTACGGTGCCGCCGGCACGGGGGCTACGGCGTGGGCGGCGCAGGCCGAGCGCGATGCGCGGCCGGTGTTCGCCGAGACGGGCAGGCCGCTGTTGTTCACCGGCGAGATGGTGTACCCCTGGATGTTCGACGAGATCCGTGCCCTCCGACCCTTCCGGGATGCTGTGGATCGACTGGCTGCCAAGACCGACTGGGACCCGCTGTACGACCCTGCGGTCCTGCAGACGAGCACGGTGCCGCTCGCAGCGGCCGTGTACTTCGACGACATGTACGTGGACGCGCAGCTGCAGTTGGAGACGGTCGACGCCGTCGGCGGGGCGACCGCCTGGGTCACGAACGAGTACGAGCACGACGGGATCCAGGACGCCGCCGTGGTGCGCCGCCTGTTCTCGATGGTGGACGAGCGCGGCGGCCGTCGCGCGGATGAGGAGCAGCAGGCATGACCGACACGCAGCAGCACGCAACCGAGCAGGCGGTGGGGCTCGCCCCGGCCACCGCGGACGCGCCGGCGACCTCCATGCCGCGACCGGCGGACCCGGACCCGAAGCTGCCCCGCCTGGCCGAGGTGCCGGCGTTCCGCGAGTTCCTCGGCACCGGCTGGGGCACCCCCGACCGCACGCCGCCGGTCGAGCCCGGGATCGCCGAGGCCGCGGCCGCGCACCGACGTCGGCTGAGCGAGGCCTTCGCCGGGCGGACGCTCGTCGTCGCCTCCGGCCGCGCACCCGTCCGGGCCAACGACTCGAACTACGACTTCCGTCCCGACAGCGACTTCTTCTGGCTCACCGGGTGCTCCGCCGAGGAGGCGGTCCTCGTGCTGCGTCCGAGCGGCGCCGGACACGACGCGACGCTGTACGTCCCGGCGCCGGCGCACCCGGGCGAGACCGGGTTCTTCGCCGACGCGAACCACGGCGAGCTCTGGGTCGGCTCCGCGCCGGGGCCGGCCGACTGGTCGGCGGCCCTCGGCCTCCGGGTCGAGGTGCTCGCCGCACTGCCCGACGCGGTCCGCGGCGTCGAACGACCGCTCCTTGCGGGGGGCCTGACGTCGCAGCATCACGCGCTCGCTCCGCTGAAGGTCGTGCCGGAAGCCGGCCGCGTGCTCTCGGAACTGCGCATGATCAAGGACGAGTGGGAGATCGCGGAGTTGCGGCGAGCGGTCGACGCGACCGTCGGCGGGTTCTCCGCCGTCATCCGGGAGCTGCCGACGGCCGTCGCCGGCGGAGGTGAGCGCTGGCTGCAGGGGACCTTCGACCGGCACGCGCGGACCACGGGAAACGGCCCCGGCTACTCGACCATCGTCGGCAGCGGTGCGCACGCGCCCACGCTCCACTGGGTGCGCTGCGACGGCCCGGTCCGTCCCGAAGACGCGATCCTGCTCGACATGGGCGTGGAGACGCGTGCGTTCTACACGGCGGACGTCACCCGCACCTTCCCCGTCTCGGGCACCTTCAGCCCGGAGCAGCGACGCGTCCACGACCTCGTCGAGGCGTCCCACCGCGCCGGGATGGCCGCCGTCCGCCCGGGCCGCGACTTCACCGACTTCCACCACGCGGCCATGGAGGTCATCGCGCAGGGACTCCACGACTGGGGCCTCCTGCCGGTGTCCGTCGACGAGGCGCTCAGCCCGGTCGGGCAACAGCACCGTCGGTATCTCGTGTGCGGCATCGGTCACCACCTCGGCCTCGACGTGCATGACTGCGCGAAGTCCTCCTACGAGGCCTACCAGGGCGGGTCGATGGCGCCCGGCATGGTCCTCACGGTCGAGCCGGGACTGTACTTCCACGCCTTCGACGAGACGGTGCCGCCGGAACTCCGCGGCATCGGCGTCCGGCTCGAGGACGACCTCCTCGTGACGGCCGGCGGCGCCGAGGTGCTGTCGGATGCGCTGCCCATCGACGCGTCGGGGATCGAAGCTTGGATGCGCGCCCAGTAACCTGAGCGGACCGTGGTGGGAGACGAAGGATGGGAGTCGCGATGAGCATGTCGGCGATCCGACCGGCCGAGCAGCGCCTGAGCCTGCGGGCGCAGGTGGAGCGGGCGGTGTCCGCGGCGATCATCTCGGGTGAGCTCGCGCCGGGGACGATGATCTCGGTACCGACGCTCGCGGTGCAGTTCAACGTCTCCGCGACCCCCGTCCGCGAAGCCATGCTCGACCTCGAGAAGCGCGACTTCGTGGAAGCGGTCCGGAACAAGGGGTTCCGCGTCACGGTCGTCAGCGAGGCCTCGCTCCGCAACACGGCGCAGATCCGCCAGCTGCTCGAGCCGCCCGCGATGGAGGAGCTCGCCGAGGTCTTCGACACCGAGTCCCTCCCCGATCTGCGGCAGCAGGCGGACGACATCGTGGCCGGTGCCCGCGACGGCGACCTGACCCGGTACCTCGAAGCCGATCAGGCGTTCCACCTCGCGCTCACGGCGAAGCTCGGCAACCCGTTGCTCGTCGAGCTGGTCGCGGACCTCCGCGGCCGCACCCGGCTCGTGGGGCTGGCCGCGATGCTCGACTCGCGGCAGCTCGACCGCTCGGCTGTGGAGCATCACGAGCTCCTCGACGCCCTCGAGCGGGGTGAAGGTGTCGCCGCTCGCGAGCTCATGCATCGACACATCGGGCACACCACCGGCTGGTGGGCCGGCAAGCCCGAATCCGACGCCGAGTAGCCCTGGGCGTGCGTGCGCGGACCTCGACCGGGATCCGCGAATGTGCACGCTTGCCTGTTCAGTGAATGTGTGACACATTACTGAAAGCCCTTCCCCGCACCGACCGAGAGGACCGCCCATGACCCGCATCGTCATCGTCGGCGCCGGTATCGTCGGTGCGGCCTGCGCGCTGACCCTCGCGCGCCGCGGTGCCGAGGTCGTCGTGCTGGACCGTTCGGCGGCCGCCGGTGGCACGAGCGGCTCGGGGGAGGGGAACCTCCTCGTCTCGGACAAGGGACCCGGCCCCGAACTCGACCTCGCCCGGTACGCCTCACGCCTGTGGCCCGTCGTCACCGCTGAACTCGCGGCCGAACTGGGACCGACCTTCCCGAGCATCGAGTTCGAGCGCAAGGGAGGCATCGTGGTCGCCACCACCGAGGCCGGCGCACAGCCCCTGCTCGGCTTCGCCGCCGCCCAGCGCGCCGCCGGTGTCGACGCCCGACCCCTGACCGAGGACGAGCTGCTGGCGGCGGAGCCGTCGATCACCCGCTCGTCCACGGCCGCCGTCCACTATCCCGAGGACGCGCAGGTCCAGCCCGTCATCGCCACCGAGGCCCTGCTCGCCTCGGCCCGGCTGGCTGGCGCGGTCGTGCGCACCGGCGTCGCCGTGACGGGCGGCGTCCGGAGCACGACCGGTCGCCTCACGGGTGTCCGGACCTCCGCGGGCGACGTGTCGGGTGACGCGGTCCTCGTCTGCGCCGGACCGTGGTCGGCCGAGCTCGGCGAGGTGCTCGGGGCACCCGTCCCGGTCCGTCCCCGACGCGGCATGGTGCTCGTCACCACCCGCATGCCGCATCGCGTGCACCACAAGGTCTACGACGGCGACTACTTCGGGGCCACGCAGTCGAGCGACGCCTCGCTGCAGACCTCCAGCGTCGTCGAGTCGACCGCTGCGGGCACCGTCCTCATCGGTTCGAGCCGGCAGCAGATCGGGTTCGACGCGCGCCTCGACGTCGACGTGCTCCGCGAGGTCGCGGCCAAGTCGTTGCGCCTCTTCCCGTTCCTGCGCGACGCCTCGGTCATGCGAAGCTACGGCGGCTTCCGACATGCCCGACCACCTCCCGGTCATCGGCCCCGACCACCGCGTCGACGGCCTGTGGCATGCGACGGGGCACGAGGGCGCCGGCATCGGACTGGCCCTCGCGACGGCCGAGCTCATCGCCGCCCGCCTCCTCGGCGGATCGGCCGACCTCGACGACACCCCGTTCCAA
This sequence comes from Plantibacter sp. RU18, assembly GCF_050613355.1. Taxonomy (NCBI): domain Bacteria; kingdom Bacillati; phylum Actinomycetota; class Actinomycetes; order Micrococcales; family Microbacteriaceae; genus Plantibacter; species Plantibacter sp. RU18. The sequence continues at coordinate 3,426,758 of NZ_CP159618.1, read as the reverse complement.
CTCGATCGCCCGGGGCTCGCCCCGCACCTGCGCGCCGACCGGCCGACGGAGGTGGCCTGATGGTCTCGAGACGACTGCCGGCGACGAGCGACCGGATCGTGCCAGGCGCGGAGGACACGCTGCGGATCGACCTCGATGGGACGCCCGTCGACGGACTCCGCGGCCAGACGATCGCTGGTGTCCTGTTGGGGTCCGGTGTGCTCGCCTGGCGCCGCACCAGCGGGTCCGGGAACCCACGCGGGGTCTTCTGCGGCATCGGGGTCTGCTTCGATTGCATCGTCACGGTGAACGGCCAGCGGGACGTCCGCGCCTGCCAGCGTCGCGCCACGGACGGTGACCGCATCGAGACGCAGCACGACGCCCTGCCCGAACCGACCGCGGACCACGACCCCAACAGGGACCGGGCATGAGCGCCCGGCAGCGCGAGGTCGTCGTCGTCGGTGCGGGTCCCGCCGGGCTCCAGGCCGCGCTCGCCGCCCGGGCGCTCGGCGCGGCCGTCACGCTGCTCGACGCCTCGGACGAGCTCGGCGGTCAGTACTGGCGGCACCTGCCGGCCAGCAGGCCGTCCGAGGCCGAGGCCTCGCTGCACCACGGGTTCGAGCGCTTCGTCTCCATGCGCGCGGCGCTCGACGCCGATGACGGCTGCACGGTGATCATCGAAGCGCAGGCGTGGGCGGCCGACGTCGATCGCGACACCGCGTCCGACCACGGGTCAGACGTCGGCTCCGGGGCGACCGGGCTGCGTCTGCATGTCCTCGTCGGACCGCCGGACGGGAGCGATCGCGCCTCCCTCACCCTCCGGCCCGACGCGCTCGTCCTCGCGACCGGCGCACACGACCGCACCCTGCCGTTCCCCGGCTGGGACCTCCCGGGCGTCTTCTCGGCCGGTGCCGCGCAGGCGCTCGCGAAGGGTGAGAGGGTCGCCGTCGGTCGGCGGGTCGTCGTTGCCGGCGCCGGACCGTTCCTGCTGCCCGTGGCCGCCTCCCTGACCGCGACCGGATCACGCGTGCTCGGGGTCTACGAGGCCACGACCGCCGGCGGGCTCGCCAGGGGGTGGCTCCCCAAGCCCTGGCAGCTGCTCGGCGTCACCGGGAAGGCCGGTGAGCTGCTCGGATACGTCGGCGGCCACCTCCGCCACCGGATCCCGTACCGCGTCGGTCACGCCGTGGTCGCCGCCCACGGCACCGACCGGGTCGAGCGCGTGACCATCGCCGCCGTCGACGCCGACTGGTCACCGATCCCCGGGACCGAGCGCAGCGTCGAGGCGGACGCGGTCTGCGTCAGCCACGGGTTCACGCCCCGGCTCGAACTGCCCGTCGCGGTCGGCTGCGCGCTCACCGACGCCCGGTTCGTCCAGGTCGACGCCGAGCAGCGCACGAGCGTCCCGACCGTCTTCGCGGCGGGGGAGATCACCGGGATCGGGGGTGTCGACGCCGCACTCGCCGAGGGGGCGATCGCGGGGCACGCTGCGGCGGGTGGACTCCCCGGTGCTTCGGGGATCCGCTCAGCGGTGAGCCGACGCGACACCTTCCTCTCCTTCGCCGACCGGCTCGAACGCGCCCACGGCATCCGGGCCGGCTGGAGCGACTGGCTCGACGACGACACGACGATCTGCCGCTGCGAGGAGGTCGACTACGGCTCGCTGCGCGCGACGGCGGCCGCCACCTGCGCGACCGGCCTGCGCTCGCTCAAGCTCAGCACGCGCGCCGGGCTCGGGATCTGCCAGGGCCGGATGTGCGGCCGCACGGTCGAGGAGCTCCTCCACCGCACCGTCTCCGAGTCCGGCGGCAACGGCCTCATCGACGGCGTCTCGAGCGATCGCCGCCCCATCGTCTCCCCGCTGCGCATCGGCGAACTCGCCGTTCACGCGCAGGGACCACCGCCCCAAGAACCGCCGTCGACCCCGACGGCCGAACACCCAGGATGACCGACCGGTCTCCGCATCACTCCCTCGGAAAGGAACCACCCATGGCCAAGCAGTTCGACCTCGGCGGCGTCATCGTCGCGACCACCCTCGCGTTCAAGGAGGACGCCTCAGCGCCCGCAGGCCTCGCCGTCGACTACGACCGGTTCGCCGAGCACTGCAACTGGCTCATCGAGAACGGCTGCCGTGGCGTCGGCCCGAACGGCTCGCTCGGTGAGTACTCGTCGCTGACGGACGCCGAGCGTCGCAAGGTCATCCAGGTCGCGGTCGACACCGTCGGCGACCGTGGCCTCGTCGTCGCCGGGGTGCACGGCGTCGGCTGGCACCAGGCCCAGCGGTGGGCCGAGTACGCGAAGGAGGACGGCGCGGACGGCGTCCTGCTCCTGCCACCCGTCATCTACCGGGCGAACGACGACGAGGTCATCGAGCACTACAGCCGCGTGAACGAGGTCGGCCTGCCGATCATGGCCTACAACAACCCGATCGACACCAAGGTCGACCTCACGCCCGACCTCCTCGTCGAGCTCGCCAAGCTCGAGCACGTCGTCGCCGTGAAGGAGTTCTCGACCGACATCCGTCGGGTGCTCGAGATCCAGGACAAGACCGACCTCGACGTCATCGCGGGGGCGGACGACCTCCTGTTCGAGTCCCTCGTCGCCGGTGCGGTCGGCTGGTTCGCCGGCTACCCGAACGCCTTCCCGCGCGAGGCCGTCGAGCTGTACACGCTCGTCACCTCGGGTCGTGTCGACGAAGCCCGCACCCTCTACCGCGAGCTCGTGCCCGTCTTCGGGTGGGACTCGAAGACGGAGTTCGTCCAGGCCATCAAGCTGTCGATCGACATCGCCGGCGAGAGCTACGGTGGTCCGACGCGTCCGCCGCGCGGTCCGCTCAACCCGCTGCAGACGGAGCAGGTGACGACGCAGACGCGCCGCGCACTCGACTACCTCGCCGCCCGCTGAACCACCCGTCGACGGAACGGCCGAATCGAACGTCACTGAAACCGAGGAGCATCCGATGAAGTCGTCCCGCATGATCAGCGCCGTCGACTCGCACACCGAGGGCATGCCGACCCGCGTCGTCACCGGCGGGGTCGGCGTGATCCCCGGCGCGACCATGAACGAGAAGCGTCTGCACTTCATGGCGCACCTCGACGACCTGCGCCTGTTCCTGATGAACGAGCCGAGGGGTCACGCTGCGATGAGCGGAGCGATCCTGCAGCCGCCCACCCGCGACGACTGCGACTGGGGCGTCGTGTACATCGAGGTGTCGGGCTGCCTGCCCATGTGCGGACACGGGACCATCGGTGTCGCCACGGTGCTGGTGGAGACCGGGATGGTGGAGGTGGTCGAGCCGGTGACGACCATCCGACTCGACACACCGGCGGGGCTCGTCATCGCTCGCGTCGATGTGAGCGACGGCCATGCCGACCGGGTCACGATCGAGAACGTCCCGAGCTACGTCGACCGCCTGGACGCCGTGATCGAGGTTCACGGGCTTGGCGCTGTGCCCTACAGCCTCGCGTTCGGCGGCAACTTCTACGCGATGGTCGATCTCGACGACGTCGGCCTACCCTTCGACCGCGACCGCCAGCAGGACATCCTCGACGCGGGTCTGCGCATCATGGCGGCGATCAACGAGCAGTCGCCGCCCGTACACCCCGAGATCGCCGGCCTCGACCACTGCCACCACGTCGAGTTCATCGCGCCGGGGTCGGACGCCGCGCTGTCCCGGCACGCGATGGCCATCTTCCCGGGCTGGTTCGACCGCTCGCCCTGTGGCACCGGCACCTCGGCACGTATGGCCGAGCTCTGGGCCCGCGGTGAGCTGCCGCTCGACCAGGACTTCGTCAACGAGTCCTTCATCGGCAGCCGTTTCACCGGCCGGCTGATCGCCGAGACGACGGTCGCCGGCAGGCCGGCCGTCATTCCGACCATCTCGGGACGAGCCTGGGTCACCGGTATCGGCTCGTATCTCCTCGACCCCGCCGATCCGTTCCCGACCGGCTTCCAGTTCTGAACCACACCACGATCCCGGAGGATCACATGACGACCACGCCAGCCCCCGCCGCCGCCACCATCGCGGAGACGACCCCCGACGAGCTCGAGCAGGTGCTCCAGCGGGCCGCCGCGGCGGCCCCACGTGGGCCGCGGCGACGGCCGGTGCGCGGGCCCGAGCGCTCGTGGCCGTCGCCGACGCGCTCCTCGCCAACGCCGACGACCTCGTCCCGATCGGCTTGCCCGAGACGGGTCTGGCCGAGGCCCGGCTCCGTGGAGAGCTGCTTCGGACGGCCGTCCAGCTGCGGCTCTTCGCGGAGACGGTCGTCGACGGCTCCTACCTCGACGTCCGGATCGACGAGGCCGACCCGGACTTCGCGCCCGGATCTGCGCCGCGTCCTCGTGCCGCTCGGCCCGGTCGTGAACTTCGCGGCGAGCAACTTCCCGTTCGCCTTCTCGGTCGCCGGTGGCGACACCGCGTCGATCCTCGCGGCCGGATGCCCGGTGATCCTCAAGGTGCACGACGGCCATCCCCGGCTCTCGCTCGCGACGGCGGCGGTCGTGGAAGCCGCGCTCCGGGCGTCCGGGGCTCCTGACGGCGTCTTCCAGACGATCATCGGCCAGGAGGCCGGCGTTGACGCCCTGCAGGACGAGCGCGTCCGGGCCGCCTCCTTCACGGGCTCGCTCCGGGCCGGCCGGATCCTCGCCGACCTCGCGGCAGCACGACCCGTCCCGATCCCGTTCTTCGGCGAGCTCGGCAGCGTCAACCCTGTGTTCGTGACGCAGACGGCCCTCGACGAGTCCGCGGACACCATCGCGACGGGGTTCGTCACGAGTGTCGCCGGGTCTGCCGGCCAGCTGTGCACGAAGCCCGGCTTCGTCTACCTGCCGGACGGTGCGGGGCTCGACGAGTCGATCCGTGAGGCCGCTGCCGCCGTCCCCGAGCACCGACTCCTGAACGACCGCATCACGGCCGGGTACGAGGCCCGACGGGACACGATCCTCGGCACCGGCGGCGTGCGGGTCATCGCCGAGGGTTCGCTGCGGGTCGACGAGGACGGCGACGGCTGGGCGACCCCCACGATCGTCGCCGTCTCACTCGACGCACTCCGAGCCGGTCGAGACGCCCTGCTCGACGAGGCGTTCGGTCCGTTGTCGATCATCGTCGAGGTCCCGGTCGGCACGGCGCTCGCACCGCTCGTGCCGGAGTTCTGCGAGGGCAACCTGACAGCCACCCTGCACGCCGGGGCGGAGGAGACGAGCGACGACCTCGTGGAGCTCGTCCGGTTGCTCTCGGCGCACGCGGGCCGGGTGCTGTTCGGCGGCTGGCCCACCGGCGTCGCCGTGACCCCCGCGATGCAGCACGGAGGGCCGTGGCCGGCGACGACGAACGACTCGAGCACCTCGGTGGGGACGGCGGCGATCACCCGCTTCCTGCGGCCGGTCGCGTTCCAGAACATGCCGGACCGGTTCCTGCCGGAGGTGCTGCGGTCGTCGACCACGGATGTCCCGCGGACGGTCGCACCGGCGGGCGAGTCGACGCACTGGGGCGAGGCGGCTCAGCGCTGACGCGCGGCCGGGCGTACCGCCGGCCGGCGAGGCGTCAGATCGTGTTCTCGACCGCGTCATCCTCATCGTCGCCGGGGAGGGGCAGGTCGTACGCCCACGTCGGCGCGAGTGCCTTGATGCGGGCACCGCGCCACTGCCACGTCGCCCACAGTGGATACCAGTAGAGCGGGGCGATAGCGCCGCTGATGACGAGTCGGTCGCGGTACAGGGTCTTCGTCGGGTCGTGCTTGTCCCGCGACACCGCCATCTGGTGGTCCCAGCCCGCGAGCTTGCTGAGCGGACCGCTCACGGGATCGCCCTGGTCATGGAGGATGCGGGTCCCGTCGCGACGCTCGATGAACTCGAGGTCGATGATCTGGTCGCCGACCGGGATCGCGCCGGCGGCCTTCACCCGGACGCGGTGCGCTCCCGGCTCCCAGATGGTGGGGAAGCCGTCTGCGTCGAGCGCCTCGAGGCCCATGACGGGGCTGTAGAGCTCCCGCAGGACGGCTGGGGAGCGGAGTGCCCGCCAGGCCACATCGACGTCGCAGTCCAGGACGAGTTTCAGCATCACACGCATGACCTCAGTGTCGCACGCACGGCGTGGTCCGGTCAGGGGTCGCGCCGGTGCACCAGACTGTGCGTATGGCGATTCGGTACTGGCTGGGGGTGATCCAGCGCGACCACGTCTTCCAGGGCGTCCAGCACGGCTTCGTCCAGGTGAACCACGGGCAGCGCGGCGGACTCGACACCATGCGGGAGTCCGACGGCATCGTGTACTACTCACCTCGGGTGAGCACGCCGGACGGTGAACCACTCAAGGCGTTCACCGCGATCGGTCGCATCGCAGACGACACGGTCTACCAGGCGTCGGTACCCCGGCCGGACGGTGCTGACTGGCGTCCCTGGCGCCGGAGTGTCGACTGGTTCCCCGACGCCGTCGAGACGCCGATCCGTCCGATGCTCGCGCTGCTCGACTTCACGAGCTTCACCCGCAACTGGGGTGTACAGCTCCGTCGGGGGCTGCTCGAGCTGAGTCGCCACGACTTCGACCTGATCCGCGAGCAGATGCGTCCCAGGCACCCGGACGACCGCCGCTTCCCGACCCCCTCCCGCTGAGCGACTGCCAGCGCGGTGCGCTGGACCCAGCGCGGTGCGTTGGCGCGAATGCACCCCTCCGGAGCACTGTGATGTCTCAGGACTTCGTGGACACTTCTGTCTCAGGACTTCGTGGACACTTCTCTGTCTCAGGACTTCGTGGACACAACGCTGTTCTTGGTCGTTCGTGTTCGGCCGTGGGCGGGGCGGCCTTCGTTGCGTGATGGCATGGGTTGGGTGCGGATCATGGTGCCGTGGTGGTCGTAGAACGTGATCTGCTGAGCGTCCCAGATCGCGTGGACGGTGTGACCGATGAATGCTGTCCCGGGGCGGAACGTGCGACCGAGGAGGTAGGTTCTGCCGCCTGACGTGACAACACATTCAGCTTCGCCGGGTGGTAGGGCTGTGAGGGCGTTGCGGGCGGCGTGGATCTCGATCGCGGTGGGTTGCGGGGTCGGTGACGGGGCAGCCGGGGTGCGATCCCAGGCCTCTTTCGGGGTTTGCCGGTCGGTGAGCGATTGGTGTTCGCGGAGCGTGTTGTAGGACACGTCGAAGACGTTCACGAGGGTTTGCAGTTCCTCGATCGTCGCGGCTGGCGGTTTGGCGTTGAGGAAGCGGTGCAGTGTGCGGTGGAAGCGTTCGTTCTTGCCTTGCGTGGTGGGTTTGTAGGGCTTCCCCGTGATCGTCTCGACGCCGAGCGAGGCGAGGTAATCGATGAGCTGGTTGGAATGCCCCCGACGCGTGGGATTGAACGCGACACCATTGTCTGACAGGAACTTCTGTGGTGCTCCGTGATGGTTGATCGCCTGGGTCACGACACGCAATGCAGCCTCTCCGGTCTCTGCCCGGGCGACCAACGACGCGAGCGCGAGACGGGAATGATCGTCGATGATCTGGAAGATCGTGCAGAGCGAACCGTCAGTAAGCGTCCACTCGGTTGCATCGATTTGCCACAAACAGTTCGGGGCTGGATAGACGAACCGACGAAACGCGCTCCGGGGCCGCTTCCGAGGCTCCGCCTCGACCACGCCCGCACGAACGAAGATCCGCGCCAAGGTGGCCCGTGAGGGCAACTCCTGGAAGCCCATCCGCCGCAACCTCGCGATCACACTCAACGGGCCGAAATCCCACCCCTCTGCACGCAATCGCGCCCGAACACTGATGGCGAGATCGACGATCTCGTCGCTCGTCCGAGCCGGACTCGACCGAGGCCTCGTGGATGTCGGAGCGACGACCTCGAACACACCATCTGCCGCAGCCCGGGCGCGGATCTTGTAGAACCAAGACCGCGAAACACCATGCTCCTCGCAGAACGCCGAGACCGCACCCCGGCCCGCATCATCAGGCCACGATGCCACGAGCAAACGAACCTTCGGAGATGGACGCTTCGGTATCGACATGCTCCACCGAACCGCGGAAGTGTCCACGAACTCCTGAGACACACTGTCCACGAAGTCCTGAGACAGAAGTGTCCACGATGTCCTGAGACTTCACAACCCTCCGGAGCACCGCGCTCGCGCCACAGCACCGCGCTCGAGCAGTCCCGACCTGCACGTCGCCTGTCGCGCAACGCAACACGAGCGGGTCGGGCGACGCCGTCTCGATACGATGAACGGGTGACCACCGCCTCCACCGCGCAGCCGCCCGTCCACCCGCCCTTCGCCCAGACGAAGTACCAGGTCCGATTCGACTGGGGCGTCACGGGAGCCGGTCGGATCGACGCCGCAGACGTCGCCGTCGTGGTCGACGTGCTGCACGCGACGACCTCGCTCGAGCAGCGCATCAGCGTCGGAGAGACGGTCGCGCTCACCGACCTCGACGAACGCGGCGAGACGGCGCAGATCGCCGAGCTTCTGGCCGGGACGGGGGCCGAGGTCATCGCCGGCTGCCTCCGGAACCGTTCAGCCGTCGCCGAGTGGATCATCGCGAAGCAGGCCGAGCTCGGCCGACGCACGAGCATCGTCGTCATCGCCGTCGGTGAACTCGACGACGCCGCCGAGACGCGGTTCGCCGTCGAGGACCTCTTCGGAGCGGGCGCGGTCATCGAGGCGCTGGGGCTCCGCGGTATCGACTTCACCTCGCCGGAGGCCGCCGCCGCTGCGGCAGCGTACGAGGGGCTGCGCAACGGTGTCGGGCATCTCCTGTCGGCGTCGTCGACGGCCCAGCAGCTCGCCCAGGATGGTCGTCCAGAGCACGTGCAGGCCGCACGCGAGGTCGATGTGTCAACCGTCGTCCCCGTCCTGGACGGCGCCGTCTTCCGCGCGTAGTCTCAGGCCATGCGCGCACTCCTCGGAACCACCGTCCTCGCCGAAGCCCCCGAATCAGAGCTGATCAAGATCGAGGGCAACTGGTACTTCCCGCCGTCCAGCCTGAAGCGGGAGCTCTTCGTCGAGACGGACACCCAGTACACGTGCCCGTGGAAGGGCGAGGCCCAGTACTACGGCATCAAGGACGGCGACGAGGTCCTGCCCGACCAGGCGTGGTCCTACCCGAACCCGTACCCGACTGCGTTCGACCGCGTCGGCAAGGACTTCGCAGGGTACGTCGCGTTCTGGAAGCAGGTCGAGGTCGTCGCGTGATGGCGGACTGGGGTGATCGGCCGCAGCCGCCCGAACGCGGCGGCGAACGCGAGACGATCGAAGGCTTCCTCGATTTCCAGCGCGCGAGCATCGTGTGGAAGGCCCGTGGCCTGAGCGACGACCTCGCTGCGAAGCGCCTGCTGCCGAGCCTCACGACGGTGTCCGGGCTCGTCCGGCATCTGGCCGACGTCGAACGCAGTTGGTTCCGCGAGGACATGGACGGTCAGCAGGGCGTTCCCGCCCGCTGGACCGAGGAGGACCCCGACGGAGAGTGGCGGGTCACCGCGGCCGACAGCCTCGACGAGATCATCGACGACTACGAGGCCGCGTGTGCGGAGTCGCGTGAGGTCGCAGCCCGCTACGACCTCGACGACGTCTGCCGCGAGAACGGCCAGCGGTTCACCCTGCGTTGGATCGAGCTCCACATGCTGGAGGAGACCGCCCGCCATCTCGGGCACATCGACATCCTCCGCGAGCAGTTGGACGGCCGAACCGGCGAGTGAGCTGCGCTCGGCGTCACACCTCGCCAGACGACTCAGGGGAGGAGCTTCCGGAGCGTTCGGAGGTTGCGCGTGGTCACGTGGGGCTTGAAGCGGGCCTTCGAGGACTCCTTCGCGAACGCGGTGTCGACGCTCGAACCCTTCGGGACCTCCCAGTAGAGCACGCCGTCACCTGCCGCGACCTGGTCCGGCTGATCAGCCGTGGAGGCGGCGAACGCCAGCAGCGCGTCGAGTGAGGACTGCTCCGAGGAGAACATCACGTAGGGCTGCAGCTCGGTGGTCTCGGGCCACGGGTAGGCGTCGACGGTGTCCGCGAGTGACGACTGGGTGGTGAGCACGATCCACGCCTGGTACCCGAAGGCCGTGCCGAGTGCCGCTTCGATGGTGTCCTTGATCTCGCGACGGGCCGCGGCAGAAGCCTTCGACGGCGCGACCGTCGGGGAGGTGAACAACACGTTCCCGCTCGCGAGCACGGTCTGCACCTCGGTGAAACCCGCACCCCGGAATGTCTCGGCGAGGTCCGCCGATCGGATGGTGACCCCGCCGACGTTCACCCCGCGCAGCAGGGCGACCCAGCGTTCCTCGCCCGCCTCGGCGACCGTCATGCACCGAGGGCGGTGTCGTCGGTCTGACCGGTCGTCGGGCTGCTGCCGTCGAAGGCTGCCGCGCGGCGACGCATCGCCGGCGTCACCTCGCGGTGCAGCCAGCTGAGGAGGAAGCGCTCATCGTAGGACCGCGAGCACTTGCCGCAGGACGTCGCCCGGCTGGGCCGGCGATGGCGGTAGAGCACATGGCCGGACGGGCACGTCCCGACCCACGGAGCCAGTTCGTCCGCCGTCTGGCCGTCGTGCAGGCGCGAACCCTCGTATCCCAGCTCCTCGGCGACGCGGCGCCACTTCGGACCGTGCCCGGCACGCGGCCCCGCGAGGGCGTGCGCGACCTCGTGCAGGAGGATCTGGTGGATCTCGTCGTCGTCGTAGCGGGCCGCGAGATAGCGCGAGACCGTGATGCGCTTCGTCGTGAAGTTGCAGAGCCCGGCGCGCCGCTTGGCATTGTCGAAGCCGAAGCTCCACACCGCCGGATCCAGGTGCAGCGCGATGAGCGCCTGTGCCCACACGGTGACCCGGCTGAGTTCTGCCATGCATGGATGGTACTCCAGGCCGCCGACAACACCCGGTAGGCACCTGCGCGCGGCCGACTGATCGGCGCATCGGTCAGCGCGGCGCGAGCGGTGAGAGGGGCAACTCGACGATTCGGTCGTCGTCGGCACCTGGCGAACCACGGCCGTCGGTGTTGTTCGTGAGGATCCACAGGGTGCCGGGCGGGCCGGCGATGACGTCGCGGATCCGGCCGAAGGTACCGACCAGGTACGGGACGGCGTCGATGACCCCGACGAGTGCGCTGCTCCCGGCTGGCACGTGCACGCCGTCGGTGATCCCATACAGGCGCTCGCCGCGGAGTGCCGCCATGAAGACCGTGTCGTCGACGATCGCGAGGCCGCTCGGACTGGCGTCTTCGGTCGCCCACTGCGCGACCGGGTCGATCATGCCCGCTGCGCCCGCGACGCCTTCGGTCACCGGCCAGCCGTAGTTGCCGCCGGGCACGATCCGGTTGAGCTCGTCCCACGTGTTCTGGCCGAACTCGCTCGCCCAGAGACCGCCGTCCCGGTCCCAGGCGATGCCCTGCGGATTGCGGTGTCCGAGCGAGTACACGGGGGAGCCGGGGAACGGGTTGTCGGGCGGCACCGCGCCCTCCGCCGTCACGCGCAGGATCTTCCCGCCGAGGCTGTCGCCGCGTTGAGCGAGGCTCCGGTCGCCGGCGTCACCCGCCGTCGCGTACAGCATCCCGTCCGGTCCGAACGCGATGCGGCCGCCGTTGTGGTTCCCGGCGCGCGGGATGCCGGTGAGGATCTCCTCTCCGCCTCCCAGCCCGTAGGAGCCGGCGCCTCCGGTGAGGGGGAATCGCACGATGCGGTTGTCGGAGGCGGTCGTCAGATAGGCGTACAGCCAGGCCTCTGAGACCGTGGCCTCGTCCGGCATCAGCGCCGCGAGTCCGAGGAGACCTCCTTCCCCGTCCGCAGCGACTCCGGGGACGACACCGATCTGACGAACGGCCCCGCCGCTGACGATCTCGAGCACGTCGCCGGCGTCGCGTTGGCTCACGAGCGTGCTGCCGGACGCGAGCCGCACCATGGACCACGGGGCGTCGAGCCCGCCGACCACCGTGGTCGAGGCCCCCGTCGGCGCGACGGGGCCGACGGCCTCCGCAGTGCGGGTGGGCGATGGACTCGGGGTGGGCGACGGTGAGAGGGCAGCCGTCCCGGGCGTCCGGGGTGCTGCGTCGGTGCACGCCGCGAGCAGGAGCGCGCCGGCCGTGAGGAGGACGACCGCTGTGGCGCGCGCACGCAGGCCCCGTCGGTGCGGAGTCTGCGTGGTCCTCATGGTCAGCCCTTCGTCTGGAAGATGCCCTGGCCGGGGTTCGGGGACGGCACCGCGGTGTCGTCGGTGACGACCTGCGCACCGGCGATGAAGGCACGGAGCTCCTGACCGGCGACGGCTTTCGCCGGGTGCGGACCTGCGGCGAGGAGCCGCGGCAGGAAGTCGAGCGGCAGCGGGGTGTTCGAGCCGACGAGCACGACGTTGCCGAATCGACGGCCCTTGAGGATCTGGGTCTCCGCGAGCGCCGCGACGTGCGAGACGGAGTCGGCGAGCGTGGCCGCCTGCCCGCGGGCGAAGGCGAGCCCCCGCCCGTCGGCGACGTTCACGACGATGATGCCCGTGGGTGACAGGAGCTCGACAGCCGAGGAGTAGAACTCGGTGCTCGTCACGTGCGCCGGGGTGTTGGCGCCGCTGAAGATGTCGACGACCACGAGGTCGACCGTGCCGCGCAGTCCGGGCGGCAGCTTGGCGACGATCTCGCGGGCGTCGCCGTAGCGGACACGGATCTGGGCGCGTTTCGACCACGGGAGGTGTTCGCGCACGAGGTCGATGAGCTCCCGTTCGAGTTCGACGACCTGCTGACGCGAACCGGGCCGCGTCGCCTCGACGTAGCGGGGGAGCGTGAGGGCGCCGGCTCCGAGGTGCACGGCCGTGATGGGGCGTCCGGGATCGCCGATCTCGTCGATGATGTGCCCGATGCGCTGGACGTACTCGAAGAAGAGCTCGTCGGGCTGGTCGAGGTTCACGTGCGACTGCGGGGTGCCGTCGACCACGAGCTGGTAGGTGCCCGGCACGAAACGGTCCGCCTCGATCCTGGCCAGGTAACCGCTGACGCCGAGTCGTACCTGTGCCTCGTCCATGCCCCCAGCCTAGACTTCGACCGTGATGCCGATCGACCTCAACAGTGATCTCGGCGAGCTCTGGCGCGGGACGCCGATGGCCGACGACGAGGCCATGTTCCGGATCGTCACGAGCGCGAACGTCGCGTGCGGTTTCCACGCGGGCACCCAGGAGTCGATGCTCGCAGCCGTACGGAGGGCGACCCGGCACGGCGTCGCGCTCGGAGCCCACCCGTCGTACCGTGATGAGGAGGGGTTCGGGCGTCGCGACACGGACGTGCCGGCACCGCTGCTCGAGGCCGACGTCCTGGAGCAGCTGCATGGACTCCAAGCTGCCGTGGACGTCGCGGCCGGCACCGATGCCACCGCGGGAGTCGCCGCGGCAGGCATCACCTACGTCAAGCCACACGGCGCGCTGTACAACCGGATCGCACGCGACGCGGACCAGGCGGCAGCGGTCGTTCGGGCCGTCGTCCGCTTCGGTGCGTGGCTCGGCCGTCCGCTGCCGATCCTCGGCCTCGCCGGCACCGTGATCGAGCGCGAAACCCTGGCCGCAGGGCTCCCGTTCGCCGCAGAGGCGTTCGTCGACCGCGGGTACCGCGCCGACGGCTCCCTCGTCCCACGTGCTGCCGCCGGAGCCATGGTGACCGACCACGACGTCGCCGTCCGGCGCGCCGTCGACATGGTGGTCGACCGCCGGGTCACGGCCGTCGACGGCTCGGTGATCGACCTCGCGCCTGCATCGCTCTGCGTCCACGGCGACACGCCCGGCTCTGTTGCGCTCGCGCTCGCCGTCCGCACCGCGCTCCTCGATGCCGGAGTCCGGCTCCGCGCGCCATGGTGACCGGGCCCGCCGCCGGCCCGACACTCCGCCCGATGGGGGAGGATGCGCTGCTGCTTGAGCTGGCCTCCCTGGGTGACGTGCTGCGCGTGCACCGGGCGCTCGCCGCATCCCGTCCCGACGGCCTCGTCGACCTCGTGCCCGCCGCCCGCACCGTGCTCGCGGTCAGCGGACGCGGTGGACCGGCGCTGGCAGCGGTGGGCTCCTGGCTACTCGCGACCGCCGCACGCGTCCTGCAGTCGCCGGACGTCGACGAGCCGCAGCAGCTCTCGCCGAGCGATCCGGAGACCGTGATCGCCGTGCGCTACGACGGCCCCGACCTCGACGACACCGCGGCACTCCTCGGCCTCGACGCAGACGGACTGATCGCGCTCCACACCGGCTCCGACTGGACGGTCGCGTTCAGCGGTTTCGCGCCAGGGTTCGGGTACCTCGTGACCGATCACGACCGCCTCGTCGTCCCTCGCCTGAGCGTGCCACGGACGAGCGTCCCCGCCGGATCGGTCGCACTCGCCGATGCGTTCAGCGGGGTGTACCCGCGATCCTCGCCGGGCGGCTGGCGCATCATCGGAACGACGGACGCGGTGCTCTGGGACTCCCGGGCCACGCACCCCGCGCTGCTCGTCCCCGGGCACCGTGTGCGCTTCGAGGTGGTGGGCGCATGATGGGCGGACGGCTGCTCGTGCAGCACTCCGGACCATCGACGACGGTGCAGGACCTCGGGCGCCCGGGCCATGGGGCGCTCGGTGTCAGCCCTTCCGGTGCGCTCGACCGTGGCGCTCTCCGACTCGCGAACCGTCTGGTGGGCAACCCGGAGACACGGGCCGGCCTCGAGATACTCCTCGGCGGGTTCTCCGCGGTGCCCGAGGTCGACCTGTGGGTCGCGGTCACGGGAGCCTGGGGACCGATCAGCGTCGACGGGCGCCCGATCGACGGCCACCGGGCGGCGCGGGTCGCAGCGGGTTCCACGCTCCGGATCGGACCGGCGACCCACGGGCTCCGCTATGTCCTGGCCGTCCGCGGCGGCCTCGATGCACCCGATGTGCTGGGATCCCGGTCGAGCGACAGCCTCGCAGGTCTCGGTCCGGAGGCCGTCGGCGACGGCGAGCGCCTCACCGTCCGGCCCAGTCCGCGACGTCGTCTCCCGGCGCTCGACATCTTCCCCTGGACGCCGCCGAGCGCGGATGCGCGACTGATCAGCGCGGGCGCCGGTCCTCGCCTCGACTGGTTCGACGACGAATCGCAGCGGCGGTTCTTCGAGCAGTCCTGGACGGTGACCGGGGACGCCGATCGCATCGGCATGCGGCTCGACGGCAGGCCGCTGCGCCGGGTCGACGCAGGGCTCGAACTGCCGAGCGAGGGGCTGGTCGCTGGAGCGGTGCAGGTGCCGCCGAGCGGGCTCCCGACGATCCTGCTCGCCGACCACCCCGTCACCGGCGGCTATCCGGTCATCGCCGTCGTCCGATCCTCCGACCGCGACCACCTCGCCCAGCTGCGGCCGGGCCAGACCCTGCGATTCCGTCACGGGTGACGGGAACAGTGCGGCACGTCCGGCGGTTATACCGGAAAGTTGAAAACTCGTCAAGGAAAGACTGGACACGCCGGAACTTCCGGCCTATAGTTGTTCTTTGCGCTCCCAGAATCTCTATGCCTTCATATTGCGGTCGGCTGGTGTGCGCGGGTCCATCCCGCCACATGTTCCTTTCTGGTGAGTAACTCCACTGACGACCAGTAACTCGGCCCCCAACAGGCCTCCGGAGGTTATCCCCTTGGCTGCTGCGCGCAACGCAACCACCAACTCACCCAAGAACGGCCGCGGAGCATCCCGCCTCTCGTTCGCGAAGATCACCGACACGCTGACGGTTCCAGACCTGCTGGCTCTGCAGACCGAAAGCTTCGACTGGCTGGTCGGCAACGACGTGTGGAAGGCACGCGTCGATGAAGCCACCCAGGCCGGCCGACAGGACCTGCCCACGAAGAGCGGCCTCGACGAGATCTTCGAGGAGATCTCCCCGATCGAGGACCTCGGCGAGACGATGCAGCTCTCCTTCGCCAACCCGTACCTCGAGCCCGAGAAGTACTCCATCGACGAGTGCAAGGAACGCGGCAAGACGTACGCGGCCCCGCTCTACGTCGAGGCCGAGTTCATGAACCACCTCACCGGTGAGATCAAGACGCAGACGGTCTTCATGGGCGACTTCCCGCTCATGACCGAGCGCGGTACCTTCATCATCAACGGCACCGAGCGTGTCGTCGTCTCGCAGCTCGTCCGCAGCCCGGGCGTGTACTTCGAGTCGGCACAGGAGAAGACCTCCGACAAGGACATCTTCTCGGCTCGTGTCATCCCGAGCCGTGGAGCCTGGCTCGAGTTCGAGATCGACAAGCGCGATCAGGTCGGCGTCCGCATCGACCGCAAGCGCAAGCAGTCCGTCACCGTGTTCCTCAAGGCGCTCGGCATGACGAGCGAAGAGATCCTCGAGGAGTTCAAGGGCTACGAGTCCATCGAGCTCACCCTCGAGAAGGACACGATCCTCACGAAGGAAGATGCGCTCCGCGACATCTACCGCAAGCTTCGTCCGGGCGAGCAGGTCGCTGCCGAGGCTGCGCGTGCGCTCCTCGACAACTTCTACTTCAACTCGAAGCGCTACGACCTCGCGAAGGTCGGCCGGTACAAGATCAACAACAAGCTCGGTCTCGACAAGCCGCTCAGCGACTCCGTCCTGACCACTGACGACATCGTCGCCACGATCAAGTACCTGGTCGCACTCCACCGCGGCACGGCGACGCTCCCGGGCGTCCGCAACGGCAAGCCCGTCGACCTCCGTCTCGACACGGACGACATCGACAACTTCGGCAACCGTCGTATCCGCGCCGTCGGCGAGCTCATCCAGAACCAGGTCCGCACCGGTCTGTCCCGCATGGAGCGCGTCGTCCGCGAGCGCATGACCACGCAGGACATCGAGGCGATCACGCCGCAGACCCTGATCAACGTGCGCCCCGTCGTCGCCGCGATCAAGGAGTTCTTCGGAACCTCGCAGCTGTCGCAGTTCATGGACCAGAACAACCCGCTCGCGGGTCTGACCCACAAGCGTCGCCTCTCGGCGCTCGGCCCCGGCGGTCTGTCGCGTGAGCGCGCAGGCGTCGAGGTGCGAGACGTCCACCCGTCGCACTACGGCCGCATGTGCCCGATCGAGACCCCGGAAGGCCCGAACATCGGCCTGATCGGTTCGCTCGCATCGTTCGCGCGGATCAACTCGTTCGGTTTCATCGAGACCCCGTACCGTCGCGTCGTCGACGGCCGGGTCACCGAGGACATCGACTACCTCACCGCGATGGAAGAGGACAACTTCATCGTCGCGCAGGCCAACGCTCCGCTCAAGAGCGACGGTCACTTCCAGGAGGACCGTGTCCTCGCTCGGAAGAAGGGCGGCGAGGTCGACCTCATCCCGTCCGAGGAGATCGGCTACATGGACGTCTCCCCGCGCCAGATGGTGTCGGTCGCAACGTCCCTCATCCCGTTCCTCGAGCACGACGACGCGAACCGCGCACTCATGGGTGCCAACATGCAGCGTCAGGCCGTCCCGCTCCTCATGTCGGACTCGCCGCTCGTCGGTACCGGTATGGAGGGCTACGCAGCCATCGACGCCGGCGATGTCGTCACCGCCGACAAGTCCGGTGTCGTGCAGGAGGTGTCGGCCGAGTCCGTCACCATCCAGCTCGACGAGGGCGGAACGCAGACCTACTACCTGCGCAAGTTCGACCGCTCCAACCAGGGCACGAGCTACAACAACCGTGTCATCGTCTCGGAGGGTGCACGCCTCGAGGCCGGTGAGGTCATCGCAGACGGCCCCGCCACGGAGAACGGCGAGCTCGCGCTCGGCAAGAACCTCCTCGTCGCCTTCATGACGTGGGAGGGTCACAACTTCGAGGACGCGATCATCCTCAGCCAGAACCTGGTGAAGGACGACATCCTCTCCTCGATCCACATCGAGGAGTACGAGGTCGACGCGCGCGACACCAAGCTCGGCAAGGAGGAGATCACCCGTGATCTCCCGAACGTCAGCCCGGAGCTGCTCAAGGACCTCGACGAGCGCGGCATCATCCGCATCGGTGCCGAGGTCCGCCCGGGCGACATCCTCGTCGGCAAGGTCACGCCGAAGGGTGAGACCGAGCTCTCCGCCGAGGAGCGCCTGCTCCGCGCGATCTTCAACGAGAAGAGCCGCGAAGTCCGCGACACCTCGCTGAAGGTTCCCCACGGTGAAGCCGGCACGATCATCGCCGTCAAGGTGTTCGACGCACAGGACGGCGACGACGAGCTCGGCTCGGGCGTCAACCAGCGTGTGGTCGTCTACATCGCCCAGAAGCGCAAGATCACCGAGGGCGACAAGCTCGCCGGCCGTCACGGCAACAAGGGTGTCATCGCGAAGATCCTGCCTGTCGAGGACATGCCGTTCCTCGAGGACGGCACGCCGGTCGACGTCATCCTCAACCCGCTCGGTATCCCCGGTCGAATGAACTTCGGTCAGGTCCTGGAAATCCACCTCGGGTGGATCGCCAAGCAGGGCTGGAACGTCGAGGGCAAGCCCAGCTGGGCCAAGAAGCTCCCGGCTGCTGCTCACTCGGCGGAGCCGAACACCAAGGTCGCGACCCCGGTGTTCGACGGCGCTTCCGAGGAGGAGATCGCCGGTCTGCTCGACTCGACGACCGTCACCCGCGACGGCGACCGCCTCATCGGTTCCTCCGGAAAGGCCCGTCTGTTCGACGGCCGTTCCGGCGAGCCGTTCCCGGCACCCGTCTCGGTCGGCTACATGTACATCCTCAAGCTGCACCACCTCGTGGACGACAAGATCCACGCGCGTTCGACGGGTCCGTACTCGATGATCACGCAGCAGCCACTCGGTGGTAAGGCGCAGTTCGGTGGACAGCGCTTCGGTGAGATGGAGGTGTGGGCCCTCGAGGCCTACGGTGCGGCATACGCCCTCCAGGAGCTCCTCACGATCAAGTCCGACGACATCCTCGGCCGCGTCAAGGTGTACGAGGCCATCGTCAAGGGCGAGAACATCCAGGAGCCCGGTATCCCCGAGAGCTTCAAGGTGCTCATCAAGGAAATGCAGTCGCTGTGCTTGAACGTCGAGGTCCTCTCGGCCGACGGCACCGCGGTGAGCCTGCGCGACACCGACGACGACGCGTTCCGCGCCGCCGAAGAGCTCGGCATCAACATTTCCTCCAGGTTCGAGTCCTCGTCGATCGACGAGATCTAAGCCTGACCACTGTAGAGACTGACGACACCTTTCATAGGAGATACATTGCTCGACGTCACAACTTTTGACGAGCTTCGCATTGGTCTGGCCACCGCCGATCACATCCGTGCCTGGTCGCACGGCGAGGTCAAGAAGCCCGAGACCATCAACTACCGCACCCTCAAGCCCGAGAAGGACGGTCTGTTCGGCGAACAGATCTTCGGTCCTTCGCGGGACTGGGAGTGCGCCTGCGGCAAGTACAAGCGGGTCCGCTTCAAGGGCATCGTGTGCGAGCGCTGCGGTGTCGAGGTCACGAAGTCGTCGGTGCGCCGTGAGCGCATGGGCCACATCGAACTCGCCGCCCCGGTCACGCACATCTGGTACTTCAAGGGCGTGCCTTCGCGCCTCGGTTACCTGCTGGACATGGCGCCCAAGGACCTCGAGAAGGTCATCTACTTCGCGGCCTACATGGTCATCGACGTGGACGAGGACGCACGCCACCAGGACATGCCGGGCCTTGAGAACGAGCTCCGCCTCGAGATCAAGACCCTCGGCGACCAGCGCGACTCGCGCATCGCCGACCGCCTGAAGAAGCTCGAGGACGACCTCGCAGCTCTCGAGGAGGAAGGCGCCAAGAGCGAGCAGAAGCGCCGCACCAAGGACGCCGCCGAGAAGGAGATGAGCCAGAACCGCAAGTCCTACGACGAGCAGATCGCTCACCTCGAGCGCGTCTGGGAGGACTTCCGCAACCTCAAGGTCGGCGACCTCAAGCCCGAGGACTCCGTGTTCCACGAGCTGCAGGACCGCTTCGGCCTGTACTTCGAGGCCTACATGGGTGCAGAAGCCGTCAAGAAGCGTCTGCTGTCCTTCGACCTCGCTGCCGAGTCCGAGCTGCTCCACCACCAGATCGCGGAGGGCAAGGGTCAGAAGAAGATCCGTGCCATCAAGCGTCTGCGCGTGGTCAACTCGTTCCTCATCACCGGCAACTCGCCGGCCGCGATGGTGCTCGACGTGGTCCCCGTGATCCCGCCGGAGCTCCGTCCGATGGTGCAGCTCGACGGTGGCCGCTTCGCGACCTCCGACCTCAACGACCTCTACCGTCGTGTCATCAACCGCAACAACCGTCTGCGTCGTCTGCTCGACCTCGGGGCTCCCGAGATCATCGTCAACAACGAGAAGCGGATGCTGCAGGAGGCCGTCGACGCTCTGTTCGACAACGGCCGTCGTGGTCGCCCCGTCACCGGTACCGGCAACCGTGCCCTGAAGTCCCTCAGCGACATGCTGAAGGGGAAGCAGGGTCGATTCCGCCAGAACCTGCTCGGCAAGCGCGTCGACTACTCTGGCCGTTCGGTCATCATCGTCGGCCCGCAGCTGAAGCTGCACCAGTGTGGTCTGCCCAAGCAGATGGCTCTGGAGCTCTTCAAGCCGTTCGTCATCAAGCGCCTGATCGACCTGAGCCACGCTCAGAACATCAAGGCCGCGAAGCGCATGGTCGAGCGCAGCCGTCCCGAGGTCTGGGACGTGCTGGAGGAGATCATCCGCGAGCGCCCCGTGCTGCTGAACCGTGCACCAACTCTGCACCGTCTCGGCATCCAGGCGTTCGAGCCTCAGCTCGTCGAGGGCAAGGCCATTCAGCTGCACCCGCTCGTGTGTGCTGCGTTCAACGCAGACTTCGACGGCGACCAGATGGCTGTCCACCTCCCGCTCTCCGTCGAGGCCCAGGCCGAGGCGCGCATCCTGATGCTCGCGTCGAACAACATCCTGAAGCCGTCCGATGGACGCCCGGTCACCCTGCCCACGCAGGACATGATCATCGGCCTCCACCACCTCACCACCCTCAAGGAGGGTGTCGAGGGTGAGGGTCGTGCCTTCTCGTCGGTCGCCGAGGCGATCCTCGCGAAGGACCAGGGCTCGCTCGACCTCAACGCCAAGGTGCGCATCCGTCTCCACGACGTGACGTTCGCCGAGGGTACGGGGCCCGAGGGTTACGAGGGTTCCGGCGTCGCGCTGGTCTCGACCACGCTCGGTCGCGCACTCTTCAACGAGGCGCTGCCGGCGGACTACCCCTACGTCGAAGACGTTGCGGACAAGGGCAAGCTGTCCTCGATCGTCAACGACCTCGCGGAGCGGTACCCGAAGACGGTCGTGGCTGCCACGCTCGACAACATCAAGGACGCCGGTTTCCACTGGGCGACGCGTTCCGGTGTGACCGTGGCACTCAGTGACGTCCTCACCCCGCCGAACAAGCGCGAGATCGTCCAGGGCTACGAGAAGCAGGCCGCCAAGGTCCAGAGCCAGTTCGACAAGGGTCTGACCACGGATGCCGAGCGTCGCCAGGAGCTCATCAAGATCTGGACGGAGGCCACTGAGAAGGTTGCAGAGGCCATGCGTGCGAACTTCCCGGCGGACAACACCATCAACCGCATGGTGTCCTCGGGTGCTCGTGGTAACTGGCTGCAGATCCGCAACATCGCGGGTATGCGAGGCCTGGTGAACAACCCGAAGGGTGAGATCATCCCTCGCCCGATCATCTCCTCCTACCGTGAGGGCCTGTCGGTCGCCGAGTACTTCATCGCGACCCACGGTGCCCGTAAGGGTCTGGCGGACACGGCGCTTCGTACCGCCGACTCGGGTTACCTCACGCGTCGTCTCGTCGACGTCTCGCAGGATGTCATCATCCGCGAAGACGACTGCGGCACGACGAAGGGTCTCGAGCTCGCGATCGCCAGTGCCGACAGCACGGGCGCGCTCGTCCGCGACCCGAACGTGGAGAACTCCGTGTTCGCCCGTTCGCTCGCCGCTGCTGCGGTCGACCCGCAGGGCACCGTCGTTGCCGAGGCCGGTGAGGACGTCGGTGACGTGCTCATCGACAAGCTCGTCTCCGCCGGCGTCGAGAACATCAAGGTGCGCTCGGTCCTGACCTGCGAGTCCGCCGTCGGTGTGTGTGCTGCCTGCTACGGCCGTTCGCTCGCCACGGGCAAGCTCGTCGACATCGGCGAGGCCGTCGGCATCATCGCGGCCCAGTCGATCGGTGAGCCCGGTACCCAGCTGACGATGCGTACCTTCCACACGGGTGGTTCGGCATCGGCAGACGACATCACGCAGGGTCTTCCCCGCGTGCAGGAGCTGTTCGAGGCTCGTACCCCCAAGGGTGCGACCCCGATCGCCGAGGCCGCCGGTCGGATCACGATCGACGAGAACGACAAGTCTCGTAAGGTCATCCTGACGCCCGACAACGGCGACGAGCCGGTCATCTACCCGGTGCTGAAGCGTGCGGTCCTCCTCGTCGAGGACGGACAGCACGTGGAGCTCGGTCAGAAGATCCACGTCGGTGCCGTGGACCCCAAGGAAGTCCTGCGCGTGCAGGGTGTCCGTGAGGTCCAGAAGCACCTCGTCGGTGGCGTCCAGGGCGTGTACCGCTCGCAGGGTGTCCCGATCCACGACAAGCACATCGAGGTCATCGTGCGCCAGATGCTGCGGAAGGTGACCGTGGTCGACCACGGCGACACCGACCTGCTGCCTGGTGAGCTCGTCGACCGCCTGCGCTACGCCGAGCTCAACCGCTCGGCCGTGTCGGAGGGTCGTCGGACCGCATCGGCTCGCCAGGAGGTCATGGGTATCACCAAGGCGTCCCTTGCGACCGAGTCCTGGCTGTCGGCCGCTTCGTTCCAGGAGACCACGCGTGTGCTCACGCAGGCCGCCATGGAAGGCAAGAGCGACCCGCTGGTCGGCCTGAAGGAGAACGTCATCATCGGTAAGCTCATCCCGGCCGGTACCGGCCTGGCGCGCTACCGCAATGTCGTTGTCGAGGCGACCGAGGAGGCGAAGGCGGAGCGTTACCCGAACCGTATCTTCGGCGAGGACGGCGCGTTCAACGAGTCAGACCTGAGCTTCGTCGACTTCGACAGCTTCAGCTCCGACGACTTCACCCCTGGGAACTACAACTAGGGCTGAGTCTCACCCGGAAGGCCCGTCCGGATCGCATGGCGATCCGGACGGGCCTTCCGTCATTTCCGTCACCCATTTCTGGGCGAGCGGGAGCCCCCTCGCCCAAGAATGGGCGAATGAGACCGGGGGTTGCGGAGTTGTGGACGGGGGCGCGAGTCGACATGCTGGTGCGATGAGTGATCAGCCCGAGCAGCCGTCAGGCCAGTTCCAGCCGTTGCAACCAGGCGGCACTCCGGAGCAGGCCGACGTCAGGTACGGCGCTGCCGCTCCGAAACGCAAGCGGAACCCGGTCGTCATCTGGCTCAGCGTGCTCGCCGGTGTCCTGGCGGTCGCGCTCGTCGTGGTCATCGGTCTCCTGGCCGTCGGCCCGATGGGAGCGCCCGTCGCTGATTCGACGAGCACTCCGAGCTCGTCGTCCACCGTCAGTCCGACGACGGCACCGACGGACGTCGCCGAGACACCTGCCGCGCCGGCGCGACCGACCGAGTGCACGCAGCTCTTCCCGGCCGGCTACATCGAGTCGCTCACGGCGGATGGGTTCCTCGAACTCAACCCGGCGTGGGCGCAGCCGACGCTGAACGAGTCGTTCGGCTCGAACGACGATGCCCTCGTCGCGCTGCTCACGCCTACGGACCGGCTCACCTGCGACCTCAGCAAGGCCAGCGGTGCCGGCGAGGTCTTCATCCTGACGAACGTTGCATGGGTCGAGGCCGACACCCAGGCTGCGGCGATCACGCGGATGAACGACGCCGGGTTCACCTGCTCGGAGGAGTTGGGCGGGACGATGTGCTTCACCGAGAACGACGACCCCTCCGGGAACACAACCGGTGAGCGCCACTTCCTGCGTGACGGCACCTGGGTCGCGACCCGCTGGGCGAACGTCACCATCACCGGCTGGACCCAGACGATCGTCCAGACCCTCTTCCCTGCCTGACCAGACCCTCTTCCCGCCTGTCCAGACCCCTTCCCCTGATCAGAACCTCTTCCCCAACTCAGGATCGGGTCGGTGTGTCGCGCCGGGCGCGGCTTGCCCGGGCGCGCTACGCCGAGACCGTCCTGAGACAGGTCAATGGAGCGACGTCGTCAGGCGATGCTCCAGTAGTAGACGGAAGCGCCGGGGTGGATCACGGTGATGGCTTCGTCGACCGTGCGGTAGTCGGTGTCGTCGGTGTGACCGGCGTAGGAGATGACGACCCCGGCATCGGTCTGCTCGACCTTCGACACGATGCCCGTGTGGTCGCGGTCGCCGCTGTTGTCCCAGTCGAACTGGACGATGTCGCCGACCTTCACCTGGTCGCGCTGGGCGTCGTCGAGCGCCGTCGCGAGTTCGGGGTGGTCGGCGGCGTAGTTCATGAAGTACGTCGAGCTGACCCAGGCCTTCGAGAAGTCGAAGTCGTCGCCAGTGCCCTCCGCCCACCAGTCGGACGTCTGCGTCCAGCCCCGCTGGAGCAGGCTCTGGCTCGCGAAGTTCGCGCAGTCGGTGTCGTCGAGGGAACCGTACTCGGCGAGGTTGTAGTCGTCCCAGTGCTGGAACACGTACGCCATCTGTGCGTCGACCGGGCTCACGATGTCGTAGCTGTAGCTGAGCGCGTCGCCGTCGACCCGGAGGTCGTCGGCGTAGACGGCGACGCCGACGTCGGTTGGGGAGAAGCTCGTCGCGGCGGGGACCGCGACGGTGACCTCGGTGCTCGTGGCGGAGAGGATCTGCGCGTCCTGGTCGCCGAACACGACGCGGGTCACGCCATCGACGTCGACACCGCTCACGGTGAGCGTCGTACCACCGGCGACGGATCCAGTCGCGGAGGAGATCGCCGTCACAGCCGTGGCGTTGACGGTCGAGGTGGGGGTCACCTCTGCCGCGGCGCTCATCGACTGGGCCGTGGGCGCGGAGGCGGACGCATCAGAGCCGCTCACGACGATCGGCGCGACCACACCGGCGATGAGCAGGACTGCGGCACCGGCCGAGACCCCGGCCACCAGCCGTCGGCGCGCGGGCGGCAGGCGTCGGAAGCGGCGCGCGGCATCACCGAGCGCGCCGGAGCGGTGGGCTCGCGTGCGCGGTGTGAGAGGGGTGTCGTTCGGGCTCGGGTCGTGCAGGGGCTCTGGCATGGGGCCTTTCCGGGGGATCCGCCGTGGGGGTCGGCGTCGCGGGATCGGCAGTGATCCGACAAGTGTCTGTTATTACCTCCTAGACAATCGTCCGGAGCTGAGGGGACCGTTTCCTTCGTCTATGAATCGGATAAGAATCGTGCCGGCGAGCAGGGGGCACGACAGTCGCCCGCTGAGCATCCATGTCGGCGGTTCCCGGCGAGGTTGACCGGCAGATGGCTCGCGACTTGCTACCGTGACGAACGGAGTGTCGGCAGGGCGCTCCTGAACAGGCACCCGCCGAAGGAGTACGCGATGAGCACCCAGAACCCCGAGCCCGGATCGTCGACCGACCCGAGTGTCCCGGCTGCTGCCCAGTCCGGCCCTGACACGGCACGAACCGCCCCCGAGCGGGACATCCTCACCGAGGACACGGTGCAGCAGGACACGATCACCGACGGTGTCGGTGCCGACCCGGTGGTCCACGAGCACAGGGCGTCCGAGCCCGTGGTCGTCGAATCCGCATCCGCCGAACAGGAGACCCGCGCGTACGCGCCGCATGCTCCGCAACGCGCATACTCCAACATCGAACTCGACGACGACACTGCGGCGACCACGACCGCCAAACCGGCCGACACCGGCGCTCACCCGTACCCCGCGGCTGCGTACGCCCCGGTCGGCTTGTCGACCGCGACTGACGCCGCACCTGCCACGGAGCAGCCGCAGGCGTTCCCGCTGTACATCCAGGCCCCGTCCGCTCCGGACATCCGCGGCAACCGTGGCTTCGGCATCCTCGTCGGCCTGCTCGCCACGGTGATCTTCGCTGGTCTGTATGCTGCTGCCGTCGCCGGCCTGCAGCTGCTGTTCGAGGACGACGGCACCTTCGTCGAGAACATCGTCCAGCTCTCCACGAGCTGGCCCTTCCTCCTGGCCGTCGCAGCGTTCTTCATCTCCTGGGCGGTCACGGCTGCGATCGTGAACCGATCCGGTTGGGTGCACTGGGTGCTCGGTGGCTTCATCATCGGTGTCGTCGTGTTCCTCGCCTGGGTCGGCGGCTTCCTCATCCAGGAGCGCGCGTGGACGCTCAGTGTGGACGAGATCCTCGCTGAGGTGACCGGTGTCGCGTTCACCTTCGGTCCCGTCCTCGCCTTCATCGTCGCCCGGGAGATCCCGGTGTGGCTCGGTGGCTGGATCGCCTCTCGCGGACGCAAGGTGCGAGCGGCGAACATCGAGGCCCAGGAGGAGTACGACCGCGTGCTCGAAGCCGGTCCGACCACCGCGCGCTGACCGTGAGCGAGCGGCCGGACGGAGCTCGCGGCCCCTGGTGGGTCGCTCCGTTCGCCGCGGTCACCTACGTCGCGCTCGTCGTCTGCGCGTTCGGATTCATCAGCCTGCTCGCTGATCTCGACGTCGTGACCGACCGGGATGCCGGCCCGCTGACCGGGCCACTGATGGTGCTCGTCGCGACGGTCGTCGTGCTGTGGGCGATCATCGGGGAGACACGGAGGACACCGTTGCGGGTCTCGGTCGGCACCGCTGTGGTCACCGGCCTCATCGCCTGGCTCGCCTACGGTGCGAGCGGCGGAGTGTTCGATGCGATCGCGAGCGGGGACGCGTCGGGAGCGGTCACCTTCGCCGTCGCGACGCTCGTCGGTCCCTTCTCGGTCGCGGTCGGGGTCATCGCCGTCGTGATCGTCCTGATCGCCTCCGCTGTCGCCACCTCGTCCACCGGGCGCCCGTCGACGCCGCGGTGGCCGTGGGAACGGGACGAACTGTGACGATCGTCCGCAGCCAGCCCTCGGGCGTCGCGGTCGAACGACGCTCGCGGATCTGGACGGTGCGCCATAATCGATGCGATGCCGTCTTCGGTCGACGGCTCTGGGGGAGGAACCACCGATGAGATCGCCCGAACTCACCGACACCGGTCTGGATTTCGACGTCGCGGGGACCGCAGACGATGTCGTCGCGCTGGTCCAACGGGCGGTCGCCGCATCCGGCGACGGAGCCCAGACGACCAGGCACTACGTCACGATCGACGGCGGGACGAGTGCCGACATCCGCTTGCGCGTCGTGTCGGTCGACGACCCGGCTCCGCTGCTCGCGTTCGCGATCACGACGGCCAAGTCTGCGCGAGGGACGGCGGCCTCGACCTTCATCATGCAGCACAGCGTCCAGAAGCGACGGCGCCAGCGTTCCCTGCACGGCGAGGAACCGTTCCTGTCGTTCCTCCGTTCACTCGCGGCGCTCGTCACCGACTCCGACGACGGCGCGTCGACCATGCTGCGCGTGCACGGAGCGCGGACGGTCCTGTCTCCATCACAGACGTCGCTGCCGAACCATGCTTCGGCGTCGCCTGCACCGGCGGGCGGGTTCGTGCCTGCGCCGGGTTTCGCAGCGGAACCGCCGGTACCGACCGTGCAGGCGGCTCCGCAGCCGATGGAGGCGACCGTCTCCCGGCCCGCGACGACCGACGCCCCGGCGGTCCCCCCGGGACTCGAGAGCAGGCCGGCGGCGCAGCAGGTTCCGGCGGCGCTGCCCGCGCCGGAGGTCTCGTCGCCGCCCGTTACGCCGCCGCCGTTCCGCCCACCCGCACCCACGGTCGTCGCCCCTGAGCCCCCGCGGGCAGGGTCGACATCGTCCGTCGCGCCTGAACTGCAGATCACCGTGCCCCCAGGCCTCATCGGAAGTGCTCCCGTGGATCCGGTGCGATCTGTTGCCGAAGGCGCGTCGGATCATGCTCCTCGCCAGGAGGGGCCGACGTCGGCCGCCGAGTTCGATGCGACCGTCGCTGCAGCCTCCCTCCTGGCCGGCGACGTCGTGCTCGAACTCCCGGACGGCGAACGGATCGCCCTCCGGCGCGCCATGCTCATCGGCCGGAACCCTGGGGCGCGTCCTGAGCATCCGGACGCGGAACTCCGTGCCGTCGTGGATCCCCGCATGTCGGTCTCGAAGACGCACACGGCCGTGGTCCCGGGGCGCCGAGCGATCCGCGTGACCGATCTGCACTCGACGAACGGGACGACCATCACGGACGCCAGAGGTTCGGTCACAGCCTGCCGGCCGGGCGAGGCCTATGTCGTCGAGCCGGGGTCGATCATCGGGATCGGCGAGTTCCCGATCCGCGTCGTCACCGTCTGACCACGCAGTCGCCCGGCTCATGGGGAGTGCTCCCCATCGTCCGACGCTGACGGCTCGGATACGCTGAGCGACGAACATGCCGCGGACGTCTGCGGCACGATGGTGCGGGTGTCCTGCGCCGGAGGTACGAAAGGGAATCATGAGCGAGCAACCACTCGTGGTCGACGGGGACCAGATCCTCGCCGTCGCAGCACCGCTGACGCCGAGCGGGTCCGGCCTGCCGCAGAACATCACCCTCGACTTCTCGGGGAGCTGCAGCAGCTCGGTGACCGCCGCCGCGGAGAGCTTCGCGATGTGGGTCTCCGTGCACGTGTCGCTCGCCGGGAGCGCGATGGTCGAAGCCGGTCGCTCCGCGAGTGACATCGTCACCGCCTGGGAAGCCACGGATGCGCAGATGGGAGCTCAGGGCTGATGGCGAACTGGACTGCGGACGACCCCGGCAGGATCGACTCCGGCGCGCTCGGGACGACCGCGACGACCATCCAGACGACCGAGACGAGCCTCGGGGAGGCACGTACGGCGGCGCTGACCGCGCAGTCGGGTGTCTCGGACGCCATCTGGACCGGCGATGCAGCCGTCGCCTGGGTCTCCTCGTTGTCGACGCCGATCGGCAAGATCGACGCCGTCGTGCCTGAGATGGCGGCGGTTCGCGATGCGATCGCGACCTATACGACGACCGTCGACGGCATCAAGTCGCGAGCGAACACCTACGCGGAACAGATCGTCCAGGCGAACCTCGTCGCGCTCCGACAGTTCATGGACCCCATGGGCGGACCGGACCCGACTGAGCAGGCACGACGCGATCTTGAGCACCAGACCGCCGTCACTGAACGCGGGACGGCCGAGCGTCTGCTCGCAGCCCTCTCAGAGGAGCGGGAGACAGCGGACGCCGCCCTCGTCTCCGCTCTGTCCTCGCCGGGAGGCGACAGCTGGGATGCTCAGCAGGCAGCGCTGGCTGCGATCGGGATCACTTCGGCGGCGGACCTCACTCCGGCCAACATCGCCCAGGGTATGGCCGACATGGCGCACGAGCTCGGGCATGGCTCCTTCGAGCCCGAACTCGCCACGCAGTTGCAGTCGCTGTATGCGCTCTACGGCAACGACCCGTCCGTCATGGCGCAGATGAACCTCGCGCTCGGTGGCGAGGACCTCATGTCCCTCATCAGCCGGATCGACGACGCTGGTGCGAACGGGTGGTTGGCCCCCGGCGCAGCCCTCCTCCTCGCGCAGTCGGTGCGTGGCGGACTCTCGGTCGGTTCGCAGCGCTGGACCTCCGCCGTCGGCCAAGGTTTCGCGGACGACCTCTGGGCCGGAGCCGCGAAGGAGTACGGGACGGGGAGTTGGACCGGCCTCGCGTTCCTCTTCGGCGACGAGGGCGACGACACGATCGGGCTCACGACGACGGTCGGCCTCGCGAACCTCGCCGACGAGTATGAGCGCGGCCTGCCGGGCGCCACCGAGGGCTATCCGGGTCCCGGACAGGGCATCCTCGGCCCTGACGGCTTCCTCGCGATGGCTGAGGCGGACCAGGCCGGGTACGACGTGAACCGCCTGGGCGATTGGACCTCGCGCGTGTTCAGCACACTGGGCGAGTATCCCGAAGCCGCCATGGACTGGCTCACCGACATGGGCGACGATCGCGTATCGCGATGCGCCGATCTACCCGGACGAACCGTACGATTCGTCGCACCTCGGTCCGAACCGTGTCGAGTACTGGTTCGGTCGGCGGGACTCGAGCCTCGACGGCTTCGAAGGCGTCCTCGCGATGCTCGCCGGCGCCGAGGCGGTCCCCGGCGGTCCCATGGACCCGAACCCCGAGCGGTATTCCGAGCAGGCCTGGCTGGACACGGCGACCCTCACGCACAACGCCATCCACGCGCTCGTCGGGGAGCCGAGGGACACGACCGACGCCGAAGGCTACGTCGAAGGGAACCGGTTCTTCTCCGAGGACAGCATCGGTGAGCTCGGAAGCGTGAAGCTCGCCCAGGTGCTCGCGCCGCAACTGTCCGGGCTCGTCGAGGAACCGATCATCGACCCGCGCGAGAATGCCACTTCGCTGACGCAGGCGACCACGCAGATCAACGCGTTCGGCATCACGGTCGACGCCGACGGCAACCCGGTCCCGCCGCGGACCTATGCGAACCTGTCGTCCGAGACGCTTGCACGCATCCTCGGGATCGCGGGCAGCACCGACGGTGGTGCGGACACCCTGCAACGGGTGATCTCGGGCTACCAGGAGACGGTCCTCGGCGCGGCCGAGCTCGGCGTGTACAACCCTGCCGACGCGATCACCCGTGTGACGCTGATGCAGGCCGTGCTCGACGGCAGCACCGACGGCGCCGACCTCAGTTCGGCGAACCGGCACGATGAGGCCGTGTCCTCGGCGATCGGCGTCGTCGAGACCGGCGTCGGTTTCCTGCCGATCCCGGGGCTCGACAAGCCCGTCGGTGCGATCGGCGACGACATCGCGGAGAAGATCGTCAGCGAGGGTGCCGGGTATGTCCGCGGACAGCTCACCGATGCTGTCTCCGGGGCGGCGACCGAGGCCTGGGGGCAGAGTCACGAGGATCTGCTGACCGGCCTCGCGGACTTCGACGACGCCAGGACCTGGACCGCGAGCGTCCATGCTGCGCAGATGCTGGTCGCCCTCGACGTCGTCGACGTCCCGCCGCCGACGTCGAACGATCCGGCGGACCTCGTTGCGTGGGTCGAGGACAACGAGGATGCCTTCGACGCGGCGTTGAACTCGCCGAACGGCAACGTCCAGACCGTCGGCGCGTTGAGCGGACAGTATGAGGCGTATTACCGGCAGTACCGTGATGCCGCTGAGGGTTGAGGGTGCGGCGGGCCTCGCAGGGCTCGCCGTCGTGCTGACCGTCCTCACCGGGTGTTCGCCGACCGCGCCGCAGCCGCTCCCGACCGCGAGTTGGAGCGGTGCGACGCCGAGTGGGCAGCTCGATGGGGATCCTTGGGTCGTCGCGACCCGTGCAGCCCTGGAGGCGGAGGCGATCGCCCGCAACCGCAACGACTTCTCGCTCCCGGCACTGACCGCGACGACCGGGTCGGTGCTCCGCGACCGGCTGTACCAGGCTGCTCGGGATCGCATCGGCAACGGGCAGCGCACGGACGTCCTTCCCGGCCCGACGCCGTTCGGCGCGGTCGAGGTCGAGGCGTCCGACGACGGGGAGTCTGCCGTGGTGCGCGGGTGCCTGGCGAGTGACTGGGCGTCGCCTGATGGGGCGGTGCCGGCCGAGCTCGAGTCGCTCGGGGTCGAGTTCCGCCTCGAGCGAGGCGACGACGGCCCGCAGCTCACCGACAGTCTCTCCCTCAACAGCCTCGACTGCGACAGCGTCGAGCTGCCCGTCTCGCTCCTCGTCCCGGCCCCCGAACCGTCCGAGGTCGGGGACCCGGCCGAGATCGTCCGCCCCGAGAGCTCGAAGGGCTGACGCCCGGTCCGGGCCGCTCCTCGATCCGGTGTCGTCGCTAGGCTGGGCGGACCGTAGCCGGTCCGGCCGGACGACGTTCGACTCTCTCGTATGAAGGATCCTGCATGCGCATCAAGCTGACGTTGACGAGGCCGTCCGGGGCGTCCTCCGACATCGTCGTGACGACGGACGCCGCGGCGAGCATCGCCGAGGTCGCGTCGACGATCGCCCGGGTCGATCCGCTCGGTCCGGACTCGGCGAGTGCCGACTTCACCCTGCATGCGCGCCTGCCGGGCTCGACAGAGACCCTGCCGCTGCCACCGGAGGCGCCCATCGGCGAGGCCTGGGTCGGTTCCGGAGCGGTCATCGAACTCGCCGACGCCGGCGTCTACTACTCGTCCGCCCGCACGGGCCAGGCGCCGGCTGTCGCGGTGGTGCGCGTCCTCTCCGGCCCGGAGGCCGGCCGGGAGTTCACGCTTCCCGCCGGCAGCTGGACCATCGGGCGTGAGGCGGGCAGCGACGTCGTCCTGGACGACCCCCTGGTGTCGAAACGGCACGCGAGACTCGAGGTCGGCGGCGAGATCGAGCTCGTGGACCTCGGGGCCGCGAACGGCATCGTCGTCGACGGCGGGATCGTCCCGCGCGTGAAGGTGGTCGAGCGCGAGCGGGTCCTCATCGGCGACACCGAGGTCGAGATCGGTTTCGCGGGGTCGGTCGGTCGGGCCGGCGTCGTCCCGAAGGCCGGACCAGTGTACTTCAACCGTTCACCCCGCGTCGAGCGGCGGTACGCGGGGGAGACCTTCCCGGCGCCGGAGCCTCCGTCGGAGCGCGAGGACCAACCGTTCCCGCTGCTGGCGATGCTCACGCCGGTGATGCTCGGTGGCGCGATGTACTTCATCACGCGGAACCCGATGTCGCTGCTCTTCATCGCGATGACGCCGCTGATGCTCATCGGCAACTTCATCACGGGGCGAGGCCGCAACAAACGCAAGCTCAAGAAGCAGATCAAGCTGTTCGACGAGCGGCTCGAGTCGCTCGGCAAGCAGCTCGCCGCAGAACGCGAGACCGAACACGACGTCCGGATGCGCGAGGCGCCGTCGACCTCCGAGGCACTCCAACAGGCGCTGACGAGAGGGCCCCTGCTCTGGACGAGGCGTCCTGAGCACTGGTCGTTCCTCAACCTGCGTCTGGGGGTCGGCACCATGCCGTCGCGCAATGAGGTGTCGTCGAAGGCCCGCGACGGCTTCCTGCCCGAGTTCCAGGAGCGGCTCGACGCGCTGCAGGAGCAGTACGCCACGGTCGCCGATGTGCCCATCATCGACAACCTGTACGACGCGGGTGCGCTCGGCATCGCCGGCTCGCCGCAGACCGCGGGCGGAGCGGTCAACGGCATCCTCGTCCAGTTGACGGCCCTGCACTCGCCTGCGGAGCTCGTCGTCGCCGCGATCGTGTCGCCAGCCTGGTCGAACGCGCTCTCGTGGGTGAAATGGTTGCCGCACGCGTCCTCGCCGAACAGCCCGCTCGACGCCGGACATCTCGCAGACAGCGGCGCCAGCAGCAACGTCCTCCTCTCGGCGATCGAGGAGCTCGTCCAGACACGACTGGCGACGGCTCGTGCCGGCGACGCTCGGCGCGGTGCCATCTCGGAGAAGCAGGCGGCCCAGGAGCGTGGAGCCGACGTCGGGACGAAGAGCTCCAACGACACCGGCACCAAGTCGCCGATCCCGGCGATCGTGCTGCTCATCTCCGACGACGTCAGCGTGGACCGGGCACGGCTCGTCCAGCTCGCTGAGATCGCCGCTGACGCAGGGGTGTTCCCGATCTGGATCGGCGACGACGTCGCGTCGCTCCCGGCAGCCTGCCGCACCTTCCTGCAGGTGCCCGAGTCCGGCTCCGGAGTCGATGCGCCCGCGACCGTCGGCATGGTGCGCCTCGGGTACGCCGTCGACGACGCGCGTCCCGAGTTCGTCGACCCGGTGACCGCGCTCGACTACGCCCGCCGGATGGCCTCCGTGATCGATGCCGGTGCGCTCGTCGAGGACTCCAGCGATCTGCCTCGATCGGTCTCGATGGTCACGCTGTTGGGATCGGAGCTGTCCACGTCCAGTGACGCCGTGGTCGACCGTTGGCGTCAGAACTCCTCGATCCACGACCGGACGCCGGGCAGGCCTCCGAAACCCCGCCGCGCCGGGCAGCTGCGCGCGACCGTCGGGTCCGGAGGTGTCGATGCGATGCACCTCGACCTCCGCGCCCAGGGGCCGCATGCACTCGTCGGTGGGACGACGGGCGCCGGCAAGAGCGAGTTCCTCCAGGCCTGGGTGCTCGGTATGGCCGCCGAATACAGCCCGGACCGGGTGTCGTTCCTCTTCGTCGATTACAAGGGCGGCTCGGCCTTCGCCGACTGCGTGACGCTCCCGCACTGCGTCGGTCTCGTCACCGACCTGAGCCCGCACCTCGTGCGCCGCGCCCTTACGAGCCTCCGCGCCGAGCTGCACTTCCGTGAGCACCTGCTCAACCGCAAGAAGGCGAAGGACCTGCTGGAGCTCGAGAAGCGCGGCGACCCGGACTCCCCGCCGGCGCTGGTCCTCGTCATCGACGAGTTCGCGGCGCTCGTCGGCGAGGTGCCGGAGTTCGTGGACGGCGTCGTCGACATCGCCCAGCGCGGTCGCTCGCTCGGCATCCACCTGATCATGGCGACGCAGCGGCCCGCTGGCGTCATCAAGGACAATCTGCGCGCGAACACGAACCTCCGGGTGGCGCTGCGCATGGCGGACGAATCCGACAGTCAGGACGTCGTCGGGGTGAAGGACGCCGCCCACTTCGACCCGGGCGTGCCTGGCCGCGGCATCGCGAAGACGGGGCCCGGTCGGCTGAGCATCTTCCAGTCGGGCTACGCCGGTGGCTGGACGAGCGACGAGCCGGAACGGTCCGACATCGAGGTCCGCGAGCTGCGCTTCGGTGGGGACACCCGTTGGGAGGAACCGCGACCAGCCGATGCGGAGGAGGAACGCGACCTCGGTCCGACGGATCAGCAACGACTCGTCGCGAGCATCATCGCCGCAGCGGACCGGGCTTCCATCCCCGCGCCTCGGCGACCGTGGCTCGACGAACTCGCGCCCGTCTACGACCTGAGCAAGCTCCGTCAGCGCTCCGACGCGGAACTCCTCATCGGCGTGGCAGACCTGCCGGACTCCCAGGAGCAGCGTCCGGTCTACTTCCGGCCCGATGTCGACGGTCACATCGCGGTCTTCGGCACCGGCGGTTCAGGGAAGAGCACTGTCCTCCGGACGCTCGCCACGGCTGCGGGCATCACCCCGCGGGGCGGCCCCGTCGAGGTGTACGGACTCGACTTCGGCGCGGGCAGCCTGCGCATGCTCGAGGCGCTGCCGCACGTCGGTTCCATCATCCCGGGCGATGACCAGGAGCGCGTCATCCGCCTCCTCCGGCGGATCAAGGACATCGTCGACGAGCGCTCCGTGCGCTATGCCGAGGCGAACGCGTCCTCGATCACGGACTACCGGCGGGTGACGGGCGCAACCGACGAACGCCGGATCCTCCTGCTCGTCGACGGCTTCCAGGCGTTCCGCCAGGAGTACGAGACGACGCTCGGGTTGTCATCCTGGTACACGCTCTTCCAGCAGCTCATCACCGACGGTCGGCAGCTCGGCGTGAACATCGCCTTCTCGGCCGATCGGCCGGGATCAGTCCCGACGAACATCAGTTCGGGGGTGCAGCGACGCGTGGTCCTGCGGCTCGCCGACGAGACGGGCTACCAACTCCTGGGGGTGCCGAAGGACATCCTCGGCCCGGAATCGCCCGCGGGTCGAGCGATCGTCGACGGCCTCGAGGTACAGGTCGCGATCCTCGGCGGGTCGCCGGTGCTGTCCGACCAGTCGCTCGCGACCACTCGACTCGCCGATGCGATGTCACGCGCCGGAGCGACGATCGTCGCACCGCCTGTCGGTGCACTGCCGAAGGAGATCGAGGCAGCGTCGCTGCCCGACCGCGTGGGGGACCGGCCGACGCTCGGCATCGGTGACGCGGACCTCGGTCCGATCGGATTCGACCCGACCGGCGCCTTCCTCGTCGGAGGCCCACCCGGGAGCGGCCGGACGAACGCCGTCGCGGCGCTTGTCGGAGCGATGCGACGCTTCGACCCCGCGACGAGGTTCGTGTACTTCGGCTCGAAGCGGTCCGATCTGCTGCGCGAGCTCCGGTTCGACGAATCGGCGGTCACTCCGGAGACGATCGCCGAGCAGGCCAAGGCGTTGTCGGCGGCCATCGCGGCCGAGACGGTCACGAACCGCACGGTGGTCGTCATCGAGACCATTTCCGACTACCTCAACGGCATTGCCGACCCGCCGCTCG
Organism: Plantibacter sp. RU18; assembly: GCF_050613355.1. Classification (NCBI taxonomy): domain Bacteria; kingdom Bacillati; phylum Actinomycetota; class Actinomycetes; order Micrococcales; family Microbacteriaceae; genus Plantibacter; species Plantibacter sp. RU18. Next base: position 3,390,790 of record NZ_CP159618.1, on the reverse strand, counting down.
TGGAACTCATCAAGGCCATCAAACGCAGCGACCACCTGGTGATCGCCGAGAACGAGGTGTCCGGCTGGTCGTCGTCCTGGCCGCTCATGGGCGAGATCAAGAGTGCTCATCGCGGCATCCTCCTGCAGCCGGAGCAGATGGAGGGCGACCTCGTGTTGCGGACGACCTTCCCGCGTCTGGCCCGCAAGGACTTCCCGCCGGGGCGTGGCATGTACGCGAACCGCGGCGCCCTCGCTCGGGTGCAGCTGCCCATCGCGCCCGAATTCCCCATCGACTGACCGATCGGGCATCGCGCCCGGTGCAGATGGGGAGTGCTCCCCATGGGCACCTGCACGGGCGTGTGGTTACATGATGAAGGCATCGAAGGTGCCTGTGACGACAACGAAGGAGCACGACCCATGGCTAACATCAACGTCAACTACAACGAGATCAAGCAGGCAGCCGTCAACCTGACGACCGGTAAGGGCGAGGTCGAGACCACGCTGAACCGTCTGCAGACGCTCATCAACAACCTCGTCTCCTCGGGTTTCCAGACCGACACCGCGTCCGGAACCTTCAACGAGACCGACACGGCCTTCACGCAGAGCGCGACGGTCACCATCCAGCACCTCGACAAGCTGTCGGGCTACCTCAACAACGCGGTCACCACGCTCGAGCAGACCGACGCAGCGCTCGCTGCCGGCGCCGGCCAGTAAGCACCCCTCCCCAGGTCGCGCCCGGACGCCCGACCGCACGATCATCGTGCGGCGGCGGTACCGGGCGCACCGGGCAGGCCGGTCCTGCTGCAGACGACGAGGAGTGAGTAGTGCACGGCGACACCCGAACCACCGGCCCCTCGTCGAGGATGGGCGGCTGAGTTGACGACGATCGAGACCGCCCGCTCGACCCACACCCTCCGGAGCGAGGGACGTTCCGACACAGGCCGCGTCCGCCGCCTGAACGAGGACGCGTTCTACGCGGGTGCGCCGGCGTTCGTCGTCGCGGACGGCATGGGTGGGCACGAACGCGGCGAGGTCGCGAGTCGTGAAGTGGCGGCTGCGCTCGAACGGGGTATCCCGCTCGGCACCCCGACCACCACCGAGGCGGTCGTGACGACCATCGTCGCCGCCAATGCGGTCATCCGCAGCATCCCGACTCCCGGTGGAGTGATCGGTACGACCGTGGCGGGCCTCGCGCTCGTCGCGTTGTCCCCGCAGACCGACCTCCACTGGATGGTCTTCAACGTGGGCGACTCCCGCGTCTACACCTGGGCCGACGGTGCCCTCCGACGGATCACGGTCGACCACTCGGCCGTGCAGGAACTCGTCGACGCCGGCTCGATCACGGAGGCCGAGGCCCGCGAACACCCTGATCGCAACATCGTGACGAAGGCGATCGGCGTCGAGGCGGGGATCGACCCCGATGTCTGGCTGCTGCCGGTCGTGGGTCGCCAGCGGTTCCTCCTCTGCTCGGACGGGCTCACCGGCGAGCTGTCCGACGAGGGCATCGCCGAGGTCCTGTCGCAGGGGTTCGAAGGGGCCGCCGATCGACTCGTCGAGCTCGCGCTGGCGGCCGGCGGACACGACAATGTGACGGCGCTCGTCGTGGATGTCGTGTCGACCTCGCTCATGTCGGCAGGTCCCGGCTACGATGACGCGGGTGGTCTCGGGTATCTTGAAGAGACGATGCCGCGAGGCTAGAGGGGTGGCCGTGTACTCGTACGAAATGGAACCGGCCGAGGTTCGACGCTGGCTCGCGGTCGCAGCACCGGGCAGGTTGGTCCTCGTCGACGCCCAAGGGGACGCCGCCGCGGCCGCATCTTTCGCCGCAGATCTGCCCGCAGACGCACCGCTCGCCGTGGTCCTCGACCGCCTGGCGGCGGGCGGGCTCTCGAACACGCCGGCCTTCGCAGCCGCCGTGTGGGACGATGCCGGTGTCACGGTCATCGTGCGAGGACTCGCCGCCGCTGTCGTCACCGGCACGTCCGGCACGACGACGGTCGCCGGTGGCCGCGCAACGACCTGGGTGGAGGAACACCACTCGGATGCGGTCAGCGTCACCCTGCGCAGTGACCAGCCGAACCCGTCCGGAGTGCGACTGCCGCTCGGCTCCGGCGCCGTGTGGACGACCTCGATCACGGCGGCGCTCGACGACGAGGTGCTCGCATCCGCCGACGCGACCACGCCGGACATCGTCGAGGCGCCGGCGAACCAGCCGACGGCCGCCGAGCAGCTCGCAGCCCCGCCTGTCGCACGGCCGGACGCACCGGCAGCGCTAGCCTCCGGAGGGTCCGACATCCGGCCCGAGCTGCCGGAGACGCCCGTCGCCCCCGTGGTGGCGGTGCCCTCCGTCCTCGACACGCAGTTCTTCCACGACGAGGACGACGTCGTCGAGGCGCCGACCGCTGTCGAGGAGCCCGTCGACGAGGGCTACGACTTCCTCTTCGGTCAGACCGTGTTGCGGCCGGTCGGTGCCGCGGCGGTCGACGAGGCCGGCGACGCCGAGCGCGCGGCCGCCGATCAGCCGGAGACGGCCGCACCCGAACCTGTGGCTTCCGACCTCGGCGACCATGACGGCCACACGATCCTCGCGGAGGATCTCGCGGCACTCCGCGCCCGTCGCTCGGCCGAGGCGGAATCGTCGCCTGCCGTCGCGATGCAGGCCCCGCTGCTCACCTGGATCGAGCTGCCCGGCGGAACGCGGCAGTCGCTCGCCTCGCCCGTCATCCTCGGTCGCGCGCCGAGTGTCTCGCAGGTCCCGGCATCCGTGGTGCCGACACTCGTGACGCTCGCGGGCGACGACATCTCACGCAGCCACGTCCGCGTGGCCGTCGAGGGCGGCACCGTCGTCGTCACGGATCTGCATTCCCGCAACGGCACCCAGGTGGTCCTGCCCGGTCAAGCACCGCAGTCACTGCGTCCGGGGGAGCCGACGCCCGTGATCGTCGGGACGGTCATCGATCTCGGTGGCGGCGTGGCACTCCGCGTCCGAGAGGGTTAGACGTGCGCCGTTCCCCCTCCCAGCCACCCGCGATCCCGGGGTTGCGCTTCGAGCGCCAACTCGGCGCCGGTGGGTTCTCCGACGTCTTCCTCTACGAGCAGCAGCTGCCGAGGCGCCAGGTCGCCGTCAAGGTGCTCCTCGCGGAACACCTGAGCGAGCAGACGCGGGAGGCCTTCGTCGCCGAGGCGAACCTGATGGCGCAGCTGTCGGCGCACCCGTACATCGTCACCATCTACACGGCGGACGTCGCGCCGGACGGTCGCCCGTACCTCGCGATGGAGTACTGCGCCGGACCGAGCCTCGCCGAGCAGGCGAAGCTGCGCCGGTTCGCCGTGGCGGATGCGCTCCGCACCGGTGTCCGTCTGGCGAGCGCGGTGGCGACGGCCCACGCCGCAGGCATCCTGCACCGCGACATCAAGCCGGCCAACGTCCTCACGAACGCGTACGGGTGGCCGGCGCTCACCGACTTCGGCATCTCGCAGGCGGTCGAACTCGAGACGCCGTCATCGGCGATCGAGGGACGAGGCGACGACGTCGGTTCGACCGGCGCTTCGGGCACCCAGACCGTCGGGCTCTCGATCCCGTGGTCGCCTCCGGAGATGTTCGAGGACGAGCCGCGGCCCGATGTCCGCTCCGATGTCTTCTCCCTCGCTGCGACGGTCTACACCCTGCTCGCCGGCCGCACACCGTTCGAGGTTCCCGGGCAGTCCAATGGTGCAGCCGATCTGATCAGCCGCATCGAGCGCGGTGCTGTGACCCCGCTCGGTCGCGATGACGCGCCCGCATCGCTCGTGGCCACGCTGCAAAAGGGCCTCGCGAAGGACCGGGCGCACCGCTTCGAGACGGCCGTCGACTTCGCGCGGGCGCTGCAGCGCGTCGAGATGGAGCTCGCATACGCTCCGACGCCGATCGACATCCCCAACCTCGTGCAGCCGCAGTCGCCGGGCACGCGTCACGACGTGCAGGGGAGCTCCTCCGAGGAGACCCGTGTCCGCCAGGTGGCGACGGTGGAAGCCCAGCCGCGTCCGGGTGAGCAGCCCAGGATCGGCGAGGAGACGGTGGTCCGCGGCGCCGGGCCGATCGTCCAGCCGATCCGGCAGGCGGCGCAGCCCGCCGGGAGCGCTGGATTCACGATCCCCGACGAGACGGTCCGGCGCGAGCGGCTCGAGGCCTCGGCGACGGGAACGGACCTGCCGCCGGTCCACGACCAGGCGGCCGACGAGGTACGGACTGCCAGGCGTCGCCGTCGGACCCGGCTGCTCGTCGTGTGCGGTGTCGTGGTCCTGGCGGCGGGTGGCATCGCAGCAGGAATCGTCTGGCAGGGATCCTCCGCTGATCCGCAGCCGACGACCGCTGCGACCGGGGCGCCGATCCAGCTGAGCGACGTCCCCTCGCCGAAGGCGTTCGGCGTGAACATCAGCGAGGACGGTGGCATGGTCACGTTCATCTGGGACAACCCGGATCCGCAGGACGGCGACTCGTACATCTACCAGGTCACGAGCGGCTCGAAGAACGCGCCCAAGGTGCCGACGTCGACGTACGCCGTCGACCTCGCGCCGAGTTCGCCGGGGGCGCAGCTCTGCATCGAGGTGGTCATCGTCCGCGGCGGTGTGACCTCGCCGGAGCCACTCGAGATGTGTTCGCAGCAATAGCCGCGTCAGCGACGTCCGGGCTGTGAACCGCACACGAACCGTCGACGACGAACAGCACGACCACGACCAGCAGGGGGAGAGCACCATGAGTACCGACGAGACGGCGACGAAGACGGCGGTCCGCGTGGAGTTCTGCGGCGAGGAGTACGCCGTCGATGCGGGCACTCCGTTCCTCATCGGGCGCGAAGGAGACCTCGTCGTTGACGAGAACCCGTTCCTGCACCGCACCTTTCTGAGCATCACGTTCGACGCCGGCCTGTGGCGGCTGACGAACATCGGGAACACCCTGTCCGCGACGGTCACCGACACGACCGGCAACGTACAGGCCTGGTTGGCACCCGGTGCGCGGTTGCCGATCGTCTTCCCCGAACTGCAGGTGCTGTTCAGTGCGGGCACCACCACCTACGACTTCACCATCACCTCGGACCTCGAGTACTTCACCCCGTCGCAGTTGTCGACCACGACGGCCGGCACGACGACCGTGGGGCCGATCCATCTGACGAGCAGCCAGCGTCTGCTGATCGTGGCGCTGGCCGAGGACGTGCTCCGGCAGGCCTCGCCCGGGCGGGGGGAGATCCCGGCGTCCGCGGCGGCAGCAGCCCGGCTCGGCTGGAGCCAGACGACCTTCAACCGCAAGCTCGACAACGTCTGCGACAAGCTCGACAAGTTCGGTGTGCAGGGACTCAGGGGCGGTCCCGGCAAGCTGGCGACCGGACGGCGCGCGCGTCTCGTCGAGTACGCCGTCTCGACCAGACTCGTCGACACGAGCGATCTCCCGCTGCTCGACCACGCCGACCAGGCGGTTGACGGCCAGGCGTCCCAGGCCTGAGTCGCCGCTGCAGCCCGCCGGACGTCAGGGGGCAACCACGTCAGGGTTGCCCCTCGGATGACGTTTTTCTGTCGCACATGTTTGTTAGAGTGACTCCGCGTTTGCAGCGTGGAGCATGGACCGCTGCCTGACCGAACAATCTGTCTTGGGGGATCGTGAGCAACTGGAGCGGCTGGCTGCGCAAGCGCAAGACCGCGGCGTCGATCACGGCACTGTCCGTTCTCGTGGCGGTCCCGGTGACGGCTGCGCTCATCCACCAGGGTTTCCCGGTCACCGAGGTGGACCTCGAGTCGCGCGACGTCTGGGTGACGAACGGCGAGTCCCTCCTGGCCGGACGCCTGAACGACCAGATCTCCGAGCTGGACGGGGCCGTATCGACGGCCTCTAACAACGCCGATGTGCTGCAGAACGGCGACGACGTCTTCCTACAGGACAAGGCGCTGTCCTCGCTCGAGCGCATCGACCCCGCCTTCACGAGCCTCATCCAGCGCGTCTCGCTGCCGACCGGCGCGACGGTGCGATACGGCGGTGACCGGCTGTCGGTCGTCGCAGGTGAGACCGGCAAGCTGTGGTCGGTCGACGCCGCGGGTGAACTGCGCTTCGATCCGACCGAGACGAAGCCGATCATCTCCATCGGGAAGGCCGGCCAAGCGGTCGTCACCTCGACCGGCACCATCCTGGCCGTCGCTCCGGCGAAGCAGCTCCTCTACCGCATCATGCCCGACGGCACCAAGACGGAGTCGAAGCTCCCGAAGCTCGACGAGTACCAGCTGAGCGCTGCCGGAGAGCAGGCCGTCATCCTCGACCTGAGTCGCGGCGAACTCGTCAAGCAGGACGGCTCCACCACCGAGCTCCCGGGGGAGCCGCTCAAGATCCAGGAACCGTCGGCCGCCGACGACTCGGCCGTGATCGCGACCGGAGACTCGCTCGTCCGCGTCCCGCTCGGCGGTGGGGATCCCGTGGTGCTGGACGCCGACGTGCTCACCGCGGCGACCAGCGCGGCCGAGGTCACGGCGCCCGTCTACCTCGACGGCTGCATGCACGGCGCCTGGGCGTCCTCGAGCCGGTACGCCGCCGAGTGCGCCGACAAGAAGCCCATCATCGCCGACATCAACCCCGAGACGATCGGACAGCAGCTCGTCTTCCGGGTGAACCGGTCGGTCATCGCGCTCAACAACATCCAGACCGGCAACTCCTGGCTCGTGCAGGCCAACATGCGCCTCGTGGACAACTGGGACGAGGTCACCCCGCCGCAGGAGGAGGATGGCGAGGAGGGCGACGAGAAGGCCTCCGAGCAGTCGTTCGAGGATACGCTCGCCGAGCGCACCGAGGAGAACCGTCCGCCGATCGCCCGCGACGACACCTTCGGCGTCCGACCCGGTCGCGCCACCGTGCTCCCGCTGCTCGACAACGACTCCGACCCCGACGGAGACGTCCTCACGATCCAGAACCACAGCGATGTCGCCACCGAGTCGGGCACCCTGGAGTACATCGACGGCGGGCGGGCGCTGCAGTTCACCCCGGCCGAAGGCTTCGTCGCAGGGACGACGTCGTTCCGGTACTCGGTCAGCGACTCTTCGACAAGTGGAAGCTGGAGGCACCCGAGCTCAGCACCGTGCAGGTGGATGTGGTCGCGCCGTCCGATGCCGTCGCGACGGTCGGCGGGGTTGAGCTCACCGATGTCGAGCCCATCGCCGAGGGCTCGTACCAGTTGCGCGCGCTCCCCGGCACCTACGACGTCGCCCTCAGCGAGAGCGACTGGTACGCCGCGGAGGCGACGACGGCCACGGCTCAGGGCTTCGGGCAGACGGCGGAGGCGGCCACCCTGGCGGTCACACTCACCGATGCCGGCACGACCGCCGTCGAGGAGGCTGTCAACGCCTACATCGACGGTTGCGGCGCCGCGACCGACCTCGCGCCAGAGGGTTGCCCGTTCGAGATCCGCAATGACACGGGCTACACGCCGTCGGGTGTCGCGTGGAAGTTCGACACGCGTCCGACCTTCACGATCGGCGAGTTCTCGGGCAGCGGTTGGAGCGTCGACTCGGAGACCGTCGGTCGCATGTCGATGACCTGCACGCTGACCGACCCCGCCACCGGCCAGACCGGCCCCGGCTACAGCATCACGCCCGTGGACTTCATCGTCGGCGGCACGATCGACGGATTCACGGACGACGGAGCGACCTTCGTCCCGCTCTCGTAGCACACCAGCTGAACGGCCCCTGGGAGCACAGCTCCCAGGGGCCGTCGACGTTTGACCGCAGGGCGCCCACCGGCTATTCTTGTTTGGGTGTGCGCGCTGTCGCGTGCTCTCGTGCTGTCCAGGTTCTCCGGATCCTGACGCAGGGGAGCGAACGACCGCCAGCACCATCGGGTGGATCCCGGCCGAGCCTGTCTCGGCAGCAGATCGCCCCCACGGCATACCCACCACTCAGACGACGCGCATTCGCGCGGTGTCGGTGGGTCCATACGACCTCGTGGTCCGGGAGACCGGTACACGAATGCTGCAGTACCACTGTCACCGTGCAGTCATCATCAAGGAGCAAGTAGTGCCAACCATTCAGCAGTTGGTTCGGAAGGGCCGTAGCCCCAAGGTCACCAAGACCAAGGCGCCCGCCCTGAAGAGCAACCCGCAGCAGGCGGGCGTGTGCACCCGCGTGTACACCACCACCCCCAAGAAGCCGAACTCGGCAATGCGCAAGGTCGCCCGCGTGAAGCTGCGCAACGGCACCGAGGTCACCGCGTACATCCCCGGCGAGGGCCACAACCTCCAGGAGCACTCGCTGGTCCTGGTCCGTGGCGGTCGTGTGAAGGACCTCCCCGGTGTCCGTTACAAGATCGTCCGTGGCGCCCTGGACACGCAGGCCGTCAAGAACCGCAAGCAGGCTCGCAGCCGCTACGGCGCGAAGATGGAGAAGAAGTAATGCCTCGCAAGGGTCCAGCTCCGAAGCGCCCCGTTGTCGCCGATCCCGTATACGGCGCCCCCATCGTCAGCCAGCTCGTCAACAAGATCCTGCTGGACGGCAAGAAGGGCCTCGCCGAGCGCATCGTCTACGACGCACTCGAAGGCGTCACCGCCAAGAACCAGGCAGATGCCGTCGTCACGCTGAAGAAGGCGCTCGACAACGTCCGTCCGACCCTCGAGGTGCGTTCGCGCCGCGTCGGTGGTTCCACCTACCAGGTGCCGGTCGAGGTCAAGCCTCACCGCGCCAACACCCTCGCCCTGCGCTGGCTCGTGAGCTACGCGAAGGGTCGTCGCGAGAAGACGATGACCGAGCGTCTCCAGAACGAGATCCTCGACGCATCGAACGGTCTCGGTGCAGCTGTCAAGCGTCGCGAAGACACGCACAAGATGGCTGAGTCGAACAAGGCGTTCGCGCACTACCGCTGGTAGTCGCCGCCGGGCAACGAGGGCGGACGATCCGTCCGCCCTCGTGCCACCGAGTGAACAAGCTCACCTTTACCTATCCCCGGAGGACCCCGTGGCACAAGACGTGCTCACCGACCTGAACAAGGTCCGCAACATCGGCATCATGGCCCACATCGATGCCGGCAAGACCACCACCACTGAGCGCATCCTGTTCTACACGGGCGTGAACCACAAGATCGGCGAGACCCACGACGGCGCCTCGACGATGGACTGGATGGCACAGGAGCAGGAGCGTGGCATCACGATCACCTCTGCTGCGACGACCTGCTTCTGGGACAAGAACCAGATCAACATCATCGACACCCCCGGCCACGTCGACTTCACGGTCGAGGTCGAGCGTTCGCTCCGCGTCCTCGACGGCGCAGTCGCGGTGTTCGACGGCAAGGAGGGCGTCGAGCCCCAGTCCGAGACCGTCTGGCGCCAGGCCGACAAGTACGACGTCCCGCGCATCTGCTTCGTCAACAAGATGGACAAGCTGGGCGCCGACTTCTACTACACCGTCGACACCATCATCAGCCGCCTCGGTGCGAAGCCGCTGGTCATCCAGCTCCCGATCGGTGCCGAGTCCAACTTCGAGGGTGTCGTCGACCTGGTCGAGATGCGCGCACTCACCTGGCGCGGAGACGCCAAGGGTGACGTCGAGATGGGCGCCAAGTACGCCATCGAGGAGATCCCGGAAGACCTCAAGGAGAAGGCGGCGGAATACCGCACCGCACTCCTCGAGGCCGTCGCCGAGACCGATGACGCACTCATGGAGAAGTACTTCGGCGGCGAAGAGCTGACCGTGGCCGAGATCAAGGCAGCGATCCGCAAGCTCACCGTCAGCAGCGAGATCTACCCGGTCCTCTGCGGCTCGGCGTTCAAGAACCGCGGCGTGCAGCCCATGCTCGACGCCGTCATCGACTACCTCCCCTCGCCGCTCGACGTTCCCGCCATCGAGGCGCACGACGCTCGCGACGAAGAGAAGATCGTCGTCCGTCACCCCGACTCCACCGAGCCTTTCACCGCGCTCGCGTTCAAGGTCGCCGTGCACCCGTTCTTCGGTCGTCTCACCTACGTCCGCGTCTACTCGGGTCGTCTCGACTCCGGTGCGCAGATCATCAACTCGACCAAGGGCAAGAAGGAGCGCATCGGGAAGATCTTCCAGATGCACGCCAACAAGGAGAACCCGGTCGACTTCGTCACCGCGGGTCACATCTACGCGGTCATCGGCCTGAAGGACACCACCACCGGTGACACCCTGTCCGACCCGCAGAGCCAGGTCGTCCTCGAGTCGATGAGCTTCCCGGAGCCCGTCATCGAGGTCGCGATCGAGCCGAAGACCAAGGCCGACCAGGAGAAGCTGGGCACCGCGATCCAGAAGCTGGCCGAAGAGGACCCGACGTTCCGCACCGAGCAGAACACCGAGACCGGCCAGACGGTCATCAAGGGCATGGGTGAGCTCCACCTCGACATCCTGGTCGACCGCATGAAGCGCGAGTTCAACGTCGAGGCCAACGTGGGCAAGCCCCAGGTCGCGTACCGCGAGACGATCAAGCGCAAGGTCGAGAAGTACGGCTACACGCACAAGAAGCAGACCGGTGGTTCGGGTCAGTTCGCGAAGATCCAGTTCGATCTGGAGCCGATGGAGGTCACTCCGGAGACCACCTACGAGTTCGTGAACGCCGTGACCGGTGGTCGCATCCCGCGCGAGTACATCGGCTCGATCGATGCCGGCTTCCAGGATGCACTCCAGGTGGGTGGCCTCGCCGGCTACCCCGTGGTGGGCGTCAAGGCCATCATCACCGATGGTGCGGCGCACGACGTCGACTCCTCGGAGATGGCGTTCAAGATCGCCGGCTCGATGGGTCTCAAGGAGGCCTACTCGCGCGCCAACCCCGTCCTCCTCGAGCCGCTCATGGCGGTCGAGGTGCGTACTCCCGAGGAGTACATGGGCGACGTCATCGGAGACCTCAACTCGCGCCGTGGACAGATCCAGTCCATGGACGACGCCACCGGCGTCAAGGTCATCCGAGCGAACGTGCCGCTCTCCGAGATGTTCGGCTACATCGGCGACCTGCGGTCCAAGACCTCGGGCCGCGCCGTGTACTCGATGACGTTCGAGAGCTACGCGGAGGTCCCGAAGGCTGTTGCCGACGAGATCATCCAGAAGAACAAGGGCGAGTAGTCACTCAGTCTTTGCCGTGATCCGGCCGGGTGTGCGAACACCCAGCCGGATCACGTAACATGAATACACATCCTGCAGTGCGTCGGGCATCGAATGGTGCCCTGGAGCTCTGCACAACGTCCTGAGGAGGACCCACAGTGGCCAAGGCCAAGTTCGAGCGGACCAAGCCGCACGTCAACATCGGAACGATCGGTCACGTCGACCACGGCAAGACCACGCTCACCGCAGCGATCTCGAAGGTCCTGGCGGACAAGTTCCCGTCGGCGACCAACGTTCAGCGCGACTTCGCGTCGATCGACTCTGCGCCGGAAGAGCGTCAGCGTGGTATCACGATCAACATCTCGCACGTCGAGTACGAGACCCCGAAGCGCCACTACGCGCACGTTGATGCACCGGGTCACGCCGACTACATCAAGAACATGATCACCGGTGCTGCGCAGATGGACGGCGCGATCCTCGTCGTCGCCGCCACTGACGGCCCGATGGCACAGACGCGTGAGCACGTGCTGCTCGCCAAGCAGGTCGGCGTTCCGTACCTGCTCGTCGCCCTCAACAAGTCCGACATGGTCGACGACGAGGAGATCCTGGAGCTCGTCGAGCTCGAGGTCTCCGAGCTCCTCGCTTCGCAGGGCTTCGCTGAGGACGCACCGGTCGTTCGCGTCTCGGGCCTCAAGGCTCTCGAGGGCGACGAGAAGTGGGTGCAGAGCATCCTCGACCTCATGGACGCCGTGGACGCCAACGTCCCCGACCCCGTGCGCGACAAGGACAAGCCCTTCCTCATGCCGATCGAGGACGTCTTCACGATCACCGGTCGTGGAACCGTCGTCACGGGCCGCGCCGAGCGTGGCACGCTGGCGATCAACTCCGAGGTCGAGATCGTCGGCATCCGCCCGACGCAGAAGACCATCGTCACGGGTATCGAGATGTTCCACAAGCAGCTCGACGAGGCATGGGCCGGCGAGAACTGTGGTCTCCTGCTCCGTGGCACGAAGCGCGAGGATGTCGAGCGCGGTCAGGTCGTCGTCAAGCCGGGTTCGGTCACGCCGCACACGAACTTCGAGGGCACCGCGTACATCCTGTCCAAGGATGAGGGTGGGCGTCACAACCCGTTCTACGCGAACTACCGTCCGCAGTTCTACTTCCGCACCACCGACGTCACCGGCGTCATCACGCTGCCCGAGGGCACCGAGATGGTCATGCCCGGCGACACCACCGACATGACCGTTGAGCTGATCCAGCCCATCGCCATGGAGGTCGGCCTCGGCTACGCCATCCGCGAGGGTGGCCGCACCGTCGGCGCCGGCACCGTCACGAAGGTCCTCGCATAGGTCTCAGTACCCATGTGAGTGCCTGACCGGCCGTTCGCGGCCGATTCGGTTCCACACGAAGGGCCCGGAGCTTCTGCTCCGGGCCCTTCGTCGTACCCGGAATGGCAGGAGATTCCCAGGACCAGCGTCTAATATGTTAGATGCCTGTCATTCGGGCAGGCTGGATTCCACCCGAGGTACCCGTGTCCCGATCCGCTTCCGCCCACCGTCCGTCGCGCCGCCGCATCAGCGTCCTGCTTCCCTGCCTCATCGGGGGAGCGCTCCTGGTGGGTGGTGCAGCCGCGACGGCGTCTGCCGCCGCCCAGGCGCTCGTCGTCCGAGACGAGCTCGTCGCCGCGGTGCCGGAGATCGACGCGCTGCGCTCGTCGATCGATCCGGCCGCGCCGGTCGGAGTCGATGCTGCCGCACTGGAACGTGCTGCAGACTCGGTGGGGCGGGCCGCGCGGTCGACCGACCGACTCGACTGGTGGATCGCAGAGCGCGTCCCGGTCATCGGGACCAACTTCGAAGCGGTGCGCACAGCGGCCGAGGCGGCAGACGTCGTGGTTCGTGACGTCCTCGAGCCCGTGCTCGCCCTCCCACTCGACGGCTTGACGGCCGAAGGGCGCCTCGACACCGAGAAGCTCGGTTCCCTGGCCCGGGCGTCCGCCCATGCGCTCGAAACGCTGCAGGAGCAGGTCGCGAGACTCGATCGCCTGAACCGCTCCGCACTGCTGCCGCAAGTGTCGGAGGCGCTCGAACGGGTTGCCGCGCCGCTGCAGGAGGCGTCGTCGCTCGGCACGACGCTGGCGCCCGTGCTCCGCACCCTTCCGGGGGTCCTGGGAGAAGGTGGACCCCGCGACGTCGTCGTGCTCTTCCAGAACTCCGCCGAGAGTCGTGCACTCGGCGGCATCGCCGGAGCGTCCGTGCTGATCCACCTCGAAGACGGAGCCCTGAGTGTCACGAGGAGCCTCGCCGCCGCCGACTTCATCGCACACGGCGAACCGGTCGTGTCGTTGCCGTCCGACGCGGACGCGCTGTACCGGAGCGACGGGTTCGCACTCGCCGGCACGACCATCCATGAGGTGACGTCCCGGCCTGACTTCAGCTACGGCGCCCGAGCAGCGTCCGCCCTCTGGCAGGAGAGCCATGGGATCGCACCCGACGTCGTGATCGCAGTCGATCCTGTCGCGCTGTCCTACCTGCTTCGAGCGACCGGTCCCGTGTCGCTCGAGGACGGTTCGACCCTCACCGCCGACACGGTCGTGCCGCAGCTCTTGAACGGCGTCTATCGTGTTGACGGCGCTCTCTCCGACGAGGCCAACCGAGCGCAGGACGCCTACTTCACCTCCGTCGTGCGGGCACTCGTGGCCGACCTCCAGGGTGGCGAGCTCGACCTCCCGCAGGCGGTCGGTGCATGGGTGCAAGCGGTCGACGAACGTCGCCTGCTCGCGTGGAGCGCTGACCGGGTCGAGCAGCGTGCGATCGTCCTGGCCGGCGTCGGGGGAGTGCTGCCCGAGACCACCGGCGAGCACGTGCCGTTCGGTCTCTATCTGGCGGACGCGGTCGGCTCCAAGCTCGAGTTCTACCTGCGGCAGGACGTCAGCGTCACCGCGGGTGCCTGCGCGGCTGACGGCAGTCGGACGGTGACCATCGCCTCGGCGTTCACGAACACCATCGATGCCGAACCAGCGCTCGACACCGGCGAGTTCGACTACATCGCGGGGCTGTACGAGCGCGAGGGGCTCGCGCGTGGCCAGATCCGCCTGCGCGCGATGGTCTACCTGCCTGAGGGGGCGCAGATCGGTTCGTTCCGGATCGACGGCGTGGAGACGCCCTTCACAGTCGGCAGTGACAGCGGGAGGCCGGTGGCGTACACGACGATCACCGTCGCCCCGGGAGCCCGGGTAAGCCTGGAAGCGGACGCTCTCGTGCCCGGAATGGGTGGGCGGACGGTCTCGTTCGAGGGGACGCCAGGGGTCGTCCCGACGACGGTGCAGAATGCGGTCGACTCCTGTCGATGACCGGCGCGAGACGCCCGGAATACCGCTGAAACTGAGTGGCACCTGACCATCCCAGCGGCGCGACACGCCCGGGTTGCACGTACCGCCGATCCGTGGCAAACTAGTCCAGTTCAGTATTTCGGACGAGCGTGCCTTGAGCGCGCTCCGGCGAATCACTGCCAGGCAGTGCATAGGAGCTCCCAGAAGCGTTCACGCGGAGGGGATCGGGCCTAGGCCGCGGGTAGCAGGACACAATCACTTCATCGCAATCCAGGTCGCAGCAGCGCTGCGCCCAGTGCCGGCCACGAGCCGGGGCGGAAGACCGGTGGATGACCACGGTGGTCGAGAGGGCACCGAGGTCGTTGACAGCAGAACAGTGGTGCGACACCAGCAATGCCAGATTGCGTGGAGCAACCGAACGTTGCAAAGCGCACAATATGCGTCCAATACGGAGAGATCCGCACGACGCGAGACAGAGAGTGAGTCACACATGGCGGGACAGAAGATCCGCATCCGACTGAAGTCGTATGACCACGAGGTCATCGATACTTCGGCTCGCAAGATCGTCGACACGGTCACCCGTGCAGGCGCAACCGTCGTCGGCCCCGTGCCGCTTCCGACGGAGAAGAACGTGGTCTGCGTGATCCGTTCGCCGCACAAGTACAAGGACAGCCGGGAGCACTTCGAAATGCGCACCCACAAGCGTCTGATCGACATCATCGACCCGACCCCGAAGGCCGTCGACTCGCTCATGCGTCTCGACCTGCCGGCGGACGTCAACATCGAGATCAAGCTCTGAGCTCGGTAGAGACGGAAGGAAGACATGTCTAACACGAAGACCAGCAAGGGTCTGCTCGGCACCAAGCTCGGCATGACCCAGGTGTGGGATGAGAACAACAAGCTCGTTCCCGTCACCGTCATCGAGATCACGCCCAACGTGGTCACGCAGGTTCGCACCCCAGAGGTCGACGGCTACGACGCCGTCCAGATCGCGTACGGCCAGATCGATCCCCGCAAGGTCAGCAAGCCTGACGCGGGTCACTTCGACAAGGCCGGCGTCACGCCTCGCCGCCACCTCACCGAGGTCCGCACCGCCGACGCCTCCGAATACTCGCTCGGCCAGGAGCTCACCGTTGACGGTGTCTTCGAGGCCGGCCAGAAGGTCGACGTCGTCGGCACTTCGAAGGGTAAGGGTTTCGCCGGTGTCATGAAGCGTCACAACTTCAAGGGAACGGGCGCATCTCACGGTGCTCACCGCAACCACCGCAAGCCGGGCTCCATCGGCGCCTCCTCGACCCCGAGCCGTGTCTTCAAGGGCATGCGCATGGCCGGTCGTATGGGTGGCGAGCGCGTCACCGTGCTGAACCTCCGGGTTCACGCGATCGACGCCGAGAAGGGCCTGCTGCTCGTCAAGGGTGCCGTTCCCGGCGCTCGTGGCCGCATCGTATTCGTCCGCACCGCAGTGAAGGGAGCGTAGTTCCATGGCTACCGCTACTCTCGACGTGCTCGACACCAAGCTCAAGAAGGCCGGCACCGTCGACCTTCCTGCCGAGGTGTTCGACGTTCAGACCAACATCCCGCTCATCCACCAGGTCGTTGTCGCGCAGCTCGCTGCCGCACGCCAGGGGACGCACAAGACCAAGCGCCGCGGCGAAGTGTCCGGTGCAGGCCGCAAGCCGTTCAAGCAGAAGGGCACGGGTAACGCTCGTCAGGGCTCCATCCGCGCTCCTCAGATGACCGGTGGTGGCATCGTCCACGGTCCCGTGCCCCGCAACTACTCGCAGCGCACCCCGAAGAAGATGATCGCCGCAGCCCTGCTCGGTGCCATCTCCGACCGCGCTCGTGGCAGCCGTCTCCACGTCGTCGACTCCCTCTCGTTCGGCGAGAAGCCGTCGACGAAGGTCGTGTCCGAGTACCTGACGAACGTCGCTTCCTCGAAGCACGTCCTGATCGTCCTCCAGCGTGACGACGAGCTCAGCCTCCGCAGCGTTCGCAACCTGCAGAACGTGCACGTGCTGTCCTACGACCAGCTGAACGCATACGACGTGCTCGTCTCTGACGACATCGTCTTCACCAAGGCCGCCTTCGAGGCATTCGTCGCCAGCAAGACCGGCGCCACGGCCGCAACCGAGGAGGTCTCGGCATGACCGCGATCAACAAGGACCCCCGCGACGTCATCTTCGCGCCGGTCGTCTCCGAGAAGAGCTACAGCCTGATCGACGAGGGTAAGTACACCTTCCTCGTCGACCCGCGCTCGAACAAGACCGAGATCAAGCTCGCCATCGAGAAGATCTTCGGCGTCGAGGTCGCTTCGATCAACACCCTGACCCGTCAGGGCAAGACCCGCCGCACCAAGTTCGGCACGGGAAAGCGCAAGGACACCAAGCGCGCCATCGTGTCGCTCAAGTCGGGTTCCATCGACATCTTCACGGCTGTTGGCTAAGACGGCCGGGAACGAAGAGGAATAAGAAATGGCTATTCGTAAGTACAAGCCCACGACCCCTGGTCGTCGCGGTTCGTCTGTCGCGGACTTCGCGGAGATCACGCGCACCACGCCGGAGAAGTCGCTGCTTCGTCCGCTGTCGAAGACCGGTGGTCGCAACAACCAGGGTCGCATCACGACGCGTCACATCGGTGGTGGCCACAAGCGCCAGTACCGTCTGATCGACTTCCGTCGGAACGACAAGGACGGCGTCAACGCCAAGGTCGCTCACATCGAGTACGACCCCAACCGCACGGCTCGCATCGCGCTCCTGCACTTCGTGGACGGGACCAAGCGTTACATCCTGGCTCCGAACAAGCTGAGCCAGGGCGACATCGTGGAGTCCGGCGCCGGCGCTGACATCAAGCCCGGGAACAACCTGCCGCTGAAGAACATCCCCACCGGTACGGTCATCCACGCGATCGAACTCCGTCCCGGCGGCGGCGCGAAGATGGCCCGCTCCGCGGGTGCGTCGGTGCGTCTCGTCGCGAAGGACGGCCCGTACGCGCAGCTCCGACTGCCGTCCGGCGAGATCCGCAACGTCGACCTGCGCTGCCGTGCAACCATCGGCGAGGTCGGCAACGCCGAGCAGTCCAACATCAACTGGGGTAAGGCCGGCCGTAAGCGCTGGCTGGGCGTCCGCCCGACCGTCCGTGGTGTTGCGATGAACCCTGTCGACCACCCGCACGGTGGTGGTGAGGGCAAGACCTCCGGTGGACGTCACCCGGTCAGCCCGTGGGGCAAGAAGGAAGGCCGCACGCGCCACCCGAACAAGGAAAGCGACAAGCTCATCGTTCGTCGTCGGACCGCCAGCAAGAAGCGTAAGTAGGAGTAAGAGAAGATGCCACGCAGTCTCAAGAAGGGCCCCTTCGTCGACGACCACCTGCTCCGCAAGGTTGTCACGGCGAACGAAGCCAACAACAAGAACGTGATCAAGACCTGGTCGCGTCGCTCGATGATCATCCCGGCAATGCTGGGTCACACCATCGCCGTCCACGACGGTCGCAAGCACATCCCGGTGTTCGTCACCGAGACGATGGTCGGGCACAAGCTCGGCGAGTTCGCGCCCACCCGCACCTTCCGTGGACACGTGAAGGACGACAAGAAGGGCCGTCGCCGCTAACGCGGTGACGTGAAGGAGGAAGAGAAATGGTGGAGTCGATCGCCCGCGTGCGACACATCCGCGTCACCCCCCAGAAGGCCCGTCGTGTCGTCGCGCTCATCCGTGGCAAGCAGGCTCAGGAGGCCTTGGCCATCCTGAAGTTCGCGCCGCAGAGCGCCAGCGAGCCCATCTACAAGCTCGTTGCCTCGGCCATCGCGAACGCTCGCGTCACGGCCGACAAGGAGAACGTGTTCCTGGACGAGCAGGACCTGTACATCGCGAAGGCATACGTCGATGAGGGTGCAACCCTCAAGCGTTTCCGTCCGCGTGCTCAGGGCCGCGCGTTCCAGATCCTCAAGCGCACCAGCCACATCACCGTCGAGCTCTCGACGCCTGATGAGACTGTCGGCGCTGCCAAGGCCAAGAAGGTGAGCAAGTAATGGGTCAGAAAGTCAATCCATACGGCTTCCGTCTGGGAATCACGACCGACCATGTGTCGCGTTGGTTCTCCGACAGCACGAAGAAGGGTCAGCGTTACAGCGACTTCGTCGCGGAAGACGTCAAGATCCGTCGTCTGCTGGCGACCTCGCTCGACCGTGCCGGCATCAGCCGCATCGAGATCGAGCGCACCCGTGACCGCGTCCGCGTCGACATCCACACCGCCCGTCCGGGCATCGTGATCGGTCGTCGTGGCGCCGAGGCCGAGCGCATCCGTGCCGACCTCGAGAAGCTCACGAAGAAGCAGATCCAGCTGAACATCCTCGAGGTCAAGAACCCCGAGGCAGATGCTCAGCTCGTCGCGCAGGGCATCGCCGAGCAGCTCTCCGCACGTGTGGCCTTCCGCCGCGCGATGCGTAAGGGCCTGCAGGGCGCTCAGCGCACGTCCACCGTCAAGGGTGTTCGTATCCAGGTGTCCGGCCGCCTCGGCGGCGCCGAGATGAGCCGTTCCGAGTTCTACCGCGAAGGCCGTGTGCCGCTGCACACGCTCCGCGCGAACATCGACTACGGCTTCTACGAGGCGAAGACCACGTTCGGCCGCATCGGCGTGAAGGTCTGGATCTACAAGGGCGACATCACCAACAAGGAGCTTGCTCGCGAGCAGGCCAACCAGAAGTCGACGCGTCCGGAACGTCGCGATGGTGGCGACCGCCCCCGTCGTAACGCTGGTCCGAGCAGCGCCCCCAAGGCAGCTGTCGAGGCGCCCGCCGCCGCAGGAGTTGAGGCATAACCATGTTGATCCCACGCAGAGTCAAGCACCGGAAGCAGCACCACCCCGGTCGTTCCGGCCAGGCCACCGGTGGCACCAAGGTGTCGTTCGGTGAGTACGGCATCCAGGCCCTGACGCCCGCTTACGTGACCAACCGTCAGATCGAGTCCGCTCGTATCGCGATGACGCGTCACATCAAGCGCGGCGGCAAGGTGTGGATCAACATCTACCCCGACCGTCCGCTGACCAAGAAGCCCGCCGAAACCCGCATGGGTTCCGGTAAGGGTTCACCCGAGTGGTGGGTCGCGAACGTCAAGCCGGGTCGTGTGCTGTTCGAGGTCGCCGGAGTCGATGAGACCCTGGCCCGCGAAGCGCTGACCCGCGCAATCCACAAGCTGCCCCTCAAGGCACGCATCATCAAGCGCGAGGAGGGCGACGCATAATGGCGATCGGATCCAAGGAGCTCACCCCCGTCGAGCTCGACACCTTTGAAGACCAGCGCCTCGTCGAGGAGCTCCGCAAGGCCAAGGAAGAGCTGTTCAACCTGCGCTTCCAGTCGGCCACGGGGCAGCTCGAGAACCACGGCCGCCTGCGCGCCGTGAAGCGCGACATCGCTCGTATCTACACGGTCGTCCGTGAGCGCGAGCTCGGCATTCGCGCCACGCCGACCGTCGAGGTCGTCGAGGCCAAGGCTGAGAAGAAGACCAAGAAGGCCAAGGCCGCACCGAAGTCCGAGGACACCGCTGCAGCCGACGCCGAGACCACGAAGGAGGCCTAGACATGGCTACCGCTACCGACAAGGCCCCTGAGGGTCACGAGTCCTCCGAGCACGACGTCAAGGACGCCGCTGCACGCGGCTACCGCAAGACCCGCCGTGGACTGGTGACCAGCGACAAGATGGAGAAGACCATCGTCGTCGAGGTCGAGGACCGCGTGAAGCACCCGCTCTACGGCAAGGTCATCCGCCGCACCTCCAAGGTCAAGGCTCACGACGAGGCGAACTCCGCCGGCATCGGCGACCTCGTCCTCATCAGCGAGACCCGCCCGACCAGCGCCACCAAGCGCTGGCGCCTGGTCGAGATTCTCGAGAAGGCCAAGTAGGCCTCGCGGCTTACTGAGAGGAAGAGCGAACAATGCTTCAGCAAGAATCACGAGTCAAGGTTGCCGACAACACCGGCGCCAAGGAGCTCCTGACCATTCGCGTGCTCGGTGGCTCCGGCCGCCGCTACGCGGGCCTCGGCGACACCATCGTCGCGACCGTCAAGGACGCGATCCCCGGTGGCAACGTCAAGAAGGGCGACGTCGTCAAGGCGGTCATCGTCCGTACCCGCAAGCAGACCCGTCGTCCCGACGGTTCCTACATCAAGTTCGACGAGAACGCCGCTGTCATCCTGAAGGCTGATGGGGACCCCCGTGGTACCCGCATCTTCGGGCCGGTCGGCCGTGAGCTTCGTGACAAGAAGTTCATGAAGATCGTTTCGTTGGCGCCGGAGGTTATCTAAGTCATGGCAAAGATCAAGAAGGGCGACCTGGTTCAGGTCGTCTCCGGCCCGAAGCAGGACCGTGGTGGTTACCGCGGCAAGCAGGGTCGCGTCATCGAGGTCCTGGCGGACAAGAACCGGGTGATCGTGGAGGGCGTCAACTACGTCACGAAGCACACCCGCGTCGGCCAGACCCAGCGCGGAACGAAGACCGGCGGCGTCGAGACCGTCGAGGCCTCGATCCACATCTCCAACGTCGCACTCGTCGACCCGGAGACCAAGGGCCCGACCAAGGTCGGCCACCGCAATGAGGAAGTCACGAAGGACGGCGTCACCAAGACGGTCCGCGTTCGTTACGCCAAGAAGTCAGGTAAGGACCTGTAATGACTGACACTGAAGTGGCGACTGGCAAAATCCAGCCCCGTCTCAAGCAGAAGTACCGCGCTGAGATCCTTCCGCAGCTGCAGAAGGACTTCGGCTTCACGAACGTGCACCAGGTGCCCGGACTCGTGAAGGTCGTCGTCAACACCGGTGTGGGCGAGGCAGCCCGCGACAGCAAGGTTATCGACGGCGCTGTTTCGGACCTCACCAAGATCACCGGTCAGAAGCCGCAGGTCACCAAGGCTCGCAAGTCCATCGCACAGTTCAAGCTGCGCGAGGGTCAGCCCATCGGCGCTCACGTCACGCTTCGTGGCGACCGCGCCTGGGAGTTCCTCGACCGCCTGCTGAGCCTTGCTCTTCCGCGTATCCGCGACTTCCGCGGCCTCTCGGACAAGCAGTTCGACGGCAACGGCAACTACACGTTCGGTCTCCAGGAGCAGTCGATGTTCCACGAGATCGACCAGGACAAGATCGACCGCGTCCGCGGTTTCGACATCACTGTCGTGACCACGGCCAAGACCGACGACGAGGGTCGCGCGCTGCTCAAGGCGCTCGGCTTCCCGTTCAAGTCAGCGGAGTCCAAGTAAGCTAACGCCCGGTCCTCGGTGTCAAAACCGAGGACCGGGCTTCCGCCCGTTCGGGGCAACCCTGCCCAGAACGGCTCAACCACCACAGGTCGGCACCCTTGCACAGGATGTCGAAACCTGGTGAACAAAGGAAACACCAGATATGACCATGACAGATCCGGTCGCAGACATGCTGACCAGACTGCGCAATGCGAACTCGGCGCACCACGACACCGTGTCGATGCCGCACTCCAAGCTCAAGGTGAACATCGCCGAGATCCTCAAGTCCGAGGGCTACATCTCCGGCTGGGAGGTCGCGGATGCGACCGTCGGACAGACGCTCTCGCTGAGCCTCAAGTTCGGCCCGAACCGCGAGCGTTCCATCGCCGGCATCAAGCGCGTCTCGAAGCCCGGCCTCCGCGTCTACGCGAAGTCGAACGAGATCCCCAAGGTCCTCGGCGGCCTCGGTGTCGTCATCCTGTCCACCTCCAGCGGCCTCCTCACGGACCGCCAGGCCGAGAAGAAGGGCGTGGGTGGGGAGATCCTCGCCTACGTGTGGTAGCCAGTCATGTCTCGTATTGGAAGACTCCCCATCGACATCCCGGCCGGCGTGACCATCGACGTCACCGGCCAGATCGTCTCCGTCAAGGGCCCGAAGGGTGAGCTCACGCTCACCGTCGCCAGCCCCATCGAGGTCAAGCTCGAGGACGCACAGCTGCTCGTCACGCGTCCCGACGACGAGCGCAACTCGCGCTCGCTCCACGGCCTGACCCGCACGCTGATCGCGAACCAGATCATCGGCGTCACCCAGGGCTACTCCAAGGGCCTCGAGGTCGTCGGTACCGGTTACCGCGTGGCACAGAAGGGCAGCTCGGTCGAGTTCGCGCTCGGCTTCTCGCACCCCGTCACCGTCGAGCCGCCAGTCGGTATCACGCTGACCGTCGAGGGCAACAACAAGCTCACCGTCGCCGGCATCGACAAGCAGGCCGTCGGCGAGGTCGCTGCCAACATCCGTAAGATCCGCAAGCCCGAGCCGTACAAGGGCAAGGGTGTGCGCTACGCCGGCGAGATCGTGCGTCGCAAGGCCGGAAAGGCTGGTAAGTAATCATGGCTCGTCCAACGAAGACTGCCGCACGTGGCCGCCGTCACCTGCGTCTGCGCAAGAAGGTCGAGGGAACCGCGGTCCGTCCGCGCCTCGTCGTCAACCGTTCAGCCCGTCACGTGTTCGTGCAGGTTGTCGATGACGCGAAGGGTCACACCCTCGTCTCCGCCTCGACCATGGAGGACACCCTCCGGACGTTCGACGGCGACAAGACCGCCAAGTCGCGCAAGGTCGGCGAACTCATCGCCGAACGCGCGAAGGCAGCCGGCATCGAGGATGTCGTATTTGACCGTGGAGGCAACCGCTACGCAGGTCGCGTGGCAGCAATTGCCGATGGTGCTCGAGAGGGCGGATTGAACCTGTGAGCGAAGACAACAAGCAGCAAGAGGCTGTCGCGACCGTGGCTGAGGCACCGGTCGAGACCGCGGCATCGACGGCGCCCACCGGCGACCGCGAGCCCCGCGAGGCGCGTCGTGGTGGCCGTGAGCGCAACCCGAACCGTGACCGCGGCAGCCGTGACAGCGACAAGAGCCAGTTCCTGGAGCGCGTCGTCACCATCAACCGTGTCTCGAAGGTCGTGAAGGGTGGTCGTCGCTTCAGCTTCACCGCTCTCGTGGTCGTCGGCGACGGCAACGGTCTGGTCGGCGTCGGCTACGGCAAGGCTCGCGAGGTTCCGCTCGCGATCTCCAAGGGCGTCGAAGAGGCGAAGAAGAACTTCTTCCGCGTCCCGCGCGTCGGCTCGACGATCCCGCACCCCACCCAGGGTGAGGCAGCTGCCGGTGTGGTGCTCCTGCGCCCCGCCGCCGCTGGTACCGGTGTTATCGCCGGTGGTCCCGTCCGCGCCGTGCTCGAGTGCGCCGGTATCCACGACGTGCTCAGCAAGTCGCTCGGTTCCTCGAACACGATCAACATCGTCCACGCGACCGTCACGGCGCTGAAGCAGCTCGAGGAACCTCGCGCCGTTGCAGCTCGTCGTGGCCTCGAGTTCGACCGGGTCGCCCCGGCTCGTCTCGTCCGCGCCGAGGCAGAGGCCATCCAGGCCGCTGCTGCAGCAAAGGTAGGTGCCTGATGGGCCAGCTGAAGATCACGCAGATCAAGGGCAGAATTAGTGAGAAGCAGAACCAGCGCGACACGCTTCGCAGCCTGGGCCTCCGTCGCATCGGTGCTGTCGTCGTCCGTCCGGACGACGCGCAGAACCGCGGCTACGTGAACACTGTTGCTCACCTCGTAAAGGTTGAGGAGATCGACTAATGGCTGAGAAGAACGAAACCACTGAGGAGAAGGCCCCCAAGGCTGCTCCGAAGACGGCTGCGGCCAAGGCCGAACCCAAGGCGAAGGCGGCCCCCAAGGCTGCTGCAGCCAAGAAGGTCGCCAAGGAAGAGCCCGCGCCCAAGCGCGAGCAGGTCCTGAAGGTGCACCACCTCCGTCCCGCCGCCGGTGCTAAGAAGTCCCGGATGCGCGTGGGTCGCGGTGAGGCGTCCAAGGGTAAGACCGCCGGTCGTGGTACCAAGGGCCAGAAGGCTCGTTACCAGGTCAAGGTCGGCTTCGAGGGTGGGCAGATGCCGCTGCACATGCGCACCCCGAAGCTCCGCGGCTTCAAGAACCCCTTCCGCGTCGAGTACCAGGTCGTGAACCTGGAGAAGCTCGCCGAGCTGTACCCGAAGGGTGGCGACGTCACCAAGATCGACCTCGTCGCCAAGGGTGCCGTCCGGAAGAACGAGAAGGTCAAGGTTCTCGGAAACGGCGACATCTCCGTTAAGCTGAATGTCGCGGTTGACAAGGTCTCCAGCTCAGCAGAGCAGAAGATCGTGGCAGCCGGGGGCAGCATCAAGTAGCCCTCGGCCGGCTCCGCACAGGAGCTCACTCGGGTGGCCGGCATTGTGCCGGTCACCCGGGCCGACCCCGCAACATCTCACAGGAGGCCCCTTTTGTTCAGCGCCATCGGCCGGATCTTCCGGACCCCGGATCTTCGTCGGAAGATCGGGTTCACACTCGGAATCATCGCCATCTACCGGCTCGGGTCCTTCATCCCAGCTCCGTTCGTGAACTTCCCGAACGTGCAGCAGTGCCTCGCGAACCAGCAGGCTGAGGGCGCTTCCGGCCTCTATGAACTCGTCAACCTCTTCAGCGGTGGCGCGCTCCTCCAACTCTCGATCTTCGCGCTGGGCATCATGCCCTACATCACGGCGTCGATCATCGTGCAGCTCCTCCGCGTGGTCATCCCGCACTTCGAGACGCTGCACAAGGAAGGCCAGTCCGGCCAGGGCAAGCTGACGCAGTACACGCGTTACCTCACCATCTTCCTGGGCGTCCTCCAGTCGACGACCCTCATCACCGTGGCCAAGAGCGGTGCGCTCTTCGGCAACCAGGGCGGCGTCTGCGCCGACCTCATCACCGCCCAGGGCGGCACGTGGTACGGCATGCTCCTGATGGTCATCACGATGACCGCCGGCACCGGCCTCGTCATGTGGATGGCCGAGCTCGTCACCGAGCGTGGCGTCGGCAACGGCATGTCCCTCCTCATCTTCACCTCGATCGCCGCGACCTTCCCCGGCTCGCTCGCCGCCATCTGGACCGCGAAGGGTCCTGAGACCTTCATCCTCGTCTTGGCGGTCGGCCTCGTGATCGTCGGCCTCGTCGTGTTCGTCGAGCAGTCGCAACGCAGGATCCCCGTGCAGTACGCGAAACGCATGGTCGGGCGCCGGACGTACGGCGGCAACAACACCTATATCCCCATCAAGGTCAACATGGCTGGTGTGGTGCCTGTGATCTTCGCCTCGTCGATCCTGTACCTGCCCGCGCTCATCGCGCAGTTCAACCAGCCGACGACCGGGACGCCGGCTCCGTGGGTCCTCTGGATCCAGCAGTACCTCACCAAGGGCGACCACCCGCTCTACATGCTGATGTACTTCCTGCTCATCGTCGGGTTCACCTACTTCTACGTCGCGATCACCTTCAACCCCGAAGAGGTCGCCGACAACATGAAGAAGTACGGCGGCTTCATCCCCGGTATCCGTGCCGGGCGTCCGACTGCCGAATACCTCGACTACGTGCTCACCCGCGTGACCCTGCCCGGCTCGATCTATCTCGGCCTGATCGCACTGCTCCCGCTCATAGCGCTCGCGCTCGTCGGTGCGAACGCGAACTTCCCGTTCGGTGGAGCATCGATCCTGATCATCGTCGGCGTGGGTCTCGAGACGGTGAAGCAGATCGACTCGCAGCTCCAGCAGCGCCACTACGAGGGGCTCCTTCGTTGAGCGCGGCCGGTCAGCTCGGCACCACGCTGGGCCGCAAGCCCCGTCTGCTCATCGTCGGTCCTCCGGGTTCCGGCAAGGGCACGCAGGCTGCCTTCCTCGCTGAACGGTTCGGCATTCCGGCCATCTCCACCGGCGACATCTTCCGGGCGAACATCAAGGGTGGTACGGAGCTCGGCAAGCAGGTCCAGGCGATCGTGAGCGAGGGTGGCTACGTGCCGGACTCGCTGACGAACGAGATCGTCCGCGACCGTCTGCACCAGCCGGACGCTCTCGACGGCTTCCTCCTCGACGGATACCCGCGGACCCCGGACCAGGTGGTGGCCCTCGACGCACTCCTCGCGGAAAGCGATTCCTCTCTGGACGCTGTCGTGCAGCTGGAGGCCGACACCGAAGAGGTCGTTGCGCGCCTGCTGAACCGCGCTGCGGAACAGGGACGAACGGACGACAACGAAGAGATCATCCGTCATCGGCTCGACCTGTACGCCCAGGAGACCGCCCCGCTGATCGAGGTCTTCACCGCTCGTGGACTGGTGCTCGCGGTCGATGGTCTCGGTGATGTCGCTGACGTCACGGCACGGATCGACGCTGCGCTCGCAGAGCGCGGCATCGTCGTCCCCGCGGTCTGACCCCCGGGCGTCCCACGGTGTTCCGCAAGTCGATCTACAAGACCCCTGAGCAGCTGCGCGCGATGCTCGCACCCGGGTTGGCCACGGCCGCGTCATTGGACGCCGTCCGGGCGTTGGTCGCTCCAGGCGTGACCACCTTGCAGCTGGATGCGGCAGCCGAGGCGGCGATCATCGCCGCTGGTGGCCACTCGAACTTCAAGCTCGTCCCGGGGTACAGCCACACGGTCTGCGCCTCGGTGAACGAAGACGTCGTCCACGGCATACCCGGGAGCCGTGTCCTCGAGGCTGGCGACATCGTGTCGATCGACAGCGGTGCTGAGATCGACGGTTGGAACGGCGACTCCGCGATGACGCTCGTGCTGCCGGACGCCGCGCGACCCGAACTCGTGACCGAACGCGAACGGCTGTCGGCGGTGACCGAGGGCTCGCTCTGGGCGGGGATCGCCGAGCTGGCGACAGCACGTCACCTCAACCAGGTCGGTGCCGCGATCGAGGAGTACGTCGAGGACAACTCGCCGGACGGGCATCCGTACGGCATCCTCACCGACTACGTCGGACACGGCATCGGTCGGACGATGCACGAGGCACCCCCGGTGTTCAACTACCGGGTGCGGCAGCGGGGGCCGGAGGTCAAGCCCGGACTGGTCGTCGCCATCGAACCGATGGTCGTCGCCGGGAGCCCCGACACCTTCGTCCGCGACGACGAGTGGACCGTCGCGACGCTCGACGGGAGCGCAGCTGCGCACTGGGAACACAGCGTCGCGGTGCACCGCGACGGGATCTGGGTGCTCACTGCACAGGATGGTGGGGCGGCAGCGCTCTCCGCCTACGGCATCACGCCTGTCCGTCCCGCCTGACCGATCGGCTCATCGATCCGCACTGCTCGGTGCTGCCGGTAGAGTGCTCGGCATGAGTGACTCGATCGTCTTCCTCCTGGACGTCCTGCCGTCGACGGCCGAGTGCGACGACGAGTCGATCGCCAGGACGATCCAGCCCGTCGGTGACGGCAGCCACGTGTTGAGCGTCTTCGACCACGGCCCTGCTCGGGGTGACGGCATCTTCGAGACGATCGGTGTCGTCGGTCGTCATCCGCAGTCGGTCGAGGCTCACCTCGAACGCCTCGCTGCCTCCGCCGCGTCGCTCGACCTGCCTGCTCCGAACCTCCCGCAGTGGCGGCTCGCGATCGGGCGAGCGGTGGCGGCGCTCCCTGAGGCCCGCCAGAGCGCGGTGCGGCTGGTCCTGACCCGGGGGAGTGCGGCCGGGACGCCGACCGGGTGGGTCTCCGCGACGCCCGCGACATCCGGGTTCCCCGAGCGGGAGACGGGGATCTCAGTCGTCCTCCTCGACCGAGGACTCCCGAGCGATGTGCAGGAGCGCTCGCCCTGGTTGCTCGCAGGTGCGAAGACGCTGTCGTACGCGGTGAACATGGCGTCGCTGCGTGAGGCTCATCGCCGCGGCGCCGACGACGTGCTGTTCGTGAGCAGCGACGGCTACGTGCTCGAGGGACCGACCTCCACGCTCGTCGCCCGGATCGGCGACACCTACGTGACGCCTCCTGCATCGAGCGGAATCCTCGCTGGAACGACACAGCTGGCGCTGTGGGAGCATCTCGATGAGCAGGGGTTGGCCGGCGAGTACCGGATGTTGACGCCGGCCGAACTCCTCGGCGCCGACGCCGTCTGGCTGCTCTCGAGCGTCCGGCTCGCCGCACCGGTGCGTTCGATCGACGGACAGCCGGTCGGTGTCGACGCGGATCGGACGACGTCGTTCAACGCCGCCCTCCTCGCTCGCACCGATTGACCCCAGGACCTCGCCACGTGAGTTGGCGAAACCGTAGAACATAGCATAGGATTGATCTTTGGTGCTTTCGGCATGCCTTCGGCGAGCCGACATCCGCACCACGAATCCATCCGCACGACCAGTGCGACTCAACCTGAGCGACAGTAAGGCTATGGCCAAAAAAGACGGCGTCATCGAGATCGAGGGCCAAGTGGTCGAGGCTCTGCCCAACGCGATGTTCCGCGTTGAGCTGACCAACGGACACAAGGTACTTGCCCACATTTCGGGCAAAATGCGTCAGCACTACATCCGCATCCTCCCGGAGGACCGCGTGATCGTGGAACTGACCCCCTACGACCTGACCCGTGGTCGGATCGTCTACCGCTACAAGTAGGTCGCGCTGTAAGTAACGGCCGGACGCGCCGCAACCATCCGGTGGCGGGCCCCGGCACGACGACAGCGAAAAGAGAGAATCATGAAGGTCAAGCCCAGCGTCAAGAAGATCTGCGACAAGTGCAAGGTCATCCGTCGCAACGGCCGCGTCATGGTCATCTGCGAGAACCCGCGTCACAAGCAGCGCCAGGGTTGATCACGGAAGACCTGCACGACGCAGCTCTGAGCGCCACAGCAGCACCCCTCTAACGGCAGTTCCAGATCCCGCGGGAGCGTTCATCGCTCCCCGGGTGACACCTCGGGTCGGAGGCCCGGGCACCGGAACCGCTCCACACCTCCACAACTCCTAGGAGAAGCCACCATGGCACGTCTCGCCGGCGTAGACATCCCACGCGACAAGCGCGTGGAAGTTGCACTGACGTACATCTACGGTGTTGGCCGCACTCGGTCCCTCAAGACCTTGGCCGACACCGGCATCAGCGGAGACATCCGCGTGAAGGACCTCACCGACGACCAGCTGGTCGCCCTCCGCGATTACATCGAGGGCACCTACAAGGTCGAGGGTGACCTGCGCCGTGAGGTCGCAGCCGACATCCGCCGCAAGGTCGAGATCGGGTCCTACCAGGGCATCCGCCACCGTCGCGGCCTTCCGGTCCGCGGACAGCGCACCAAGACCAACGCGCGCACCCGCAAGGGCCCGAAGCGCACCGTCGCCGGCAAGAAGAAGGCCCGCTAGGCCTCGCCTAGTCGCCTCGTCATAGGACTTAGGAGATATTCATGGCAGCACCAAAGTCGGCCGTTCGGAAGCCGCGCAAGAAGGAAAAGAAGAACATCGCCGTGGGCCAGGCCCACATCAAGTCGACGTTCAACAACACGATCGTCTCGATCACCGATCCCTCGGGCGCGGTCATCAGCTGGGCATCCTCCGGTGGCGTCGGCTTCAAGGGATCGCGTAAGTCGACCCCGTTCGCCGCTCAGCTCGCCGCAGAGTCCGCTGCGCGTCAGGCGCAGGAGCACGGCATGAAGAAGGTCGACGTCTTCGTCAAGGGACCGGGTTCCGGTCGCGAGACGGCGATCCGTTCGCTGCAGGCCGCTGGCCTCGAGGTCGGCTCGATCAACGACGTCACGCCTCAGGCACACAACGGTTGCCGCCCCCCGAAGCGTCGCCGCGTCTAATTCCTTCGGTTCACCGGCTGTGATCCGTCCGCGACGATCGTCAGATCATCGCGGACGGATCACGGCATGGTCCTGGTGATCAGGGCCAGCGAACACAATTCACTACCTCGCCAACGCAAGTGTCATATAGCGGACACTTAGCCGAAAGGAATCCATAGTGCTCATCGCACAGCGCCCTACGCTCACCGAAGAATCGATCTCGGAGTTCCGCAGCCGGTTCATCATCGAGCCGCTCGAGCCAGGCTTCGGTTACACGCTCGGGAACTCGCTCCGTCGCACGCTGCTGTCGTCCATCCCGGGCGCAGCGGTCACCAGCATCCGCATCGACGGCGTCCTCCACGAGTTCAGCACGATCCCCGGTGTCAAGGAAGATGTCACCGAGATCATCCTGAACATCAAGGGCCTCGTCGTCTCCAGCGAGCACGACGAGCCGATCACGGCGTACCTCCGCAAGACCGGCGCAGGCCAGGTCACCGCGGCTGACATCTCGGCTCCGGCCGGTGTCGAGGTGCACAACCCGGATCTCGTCATCGCCACGCTGAACGACAAGGCGAAGTTCGAGCTCGAGCTCACGATCGAGCGTGGCCGCGGCTACGTGTCGGCCACGCAGAACCGCAACGAGTTCAGCGAAGCCGGCCAGATCCCCGTCGACTCGATCTACTCGCCCGTCCTCAAGGTGACCTACCGCGTCGAGGCGACTCGTGCCGGTGAGCGCACCGACTTCGACCGCCTGGTCGTCGACGTCGAGTCGAAGCCGGCGATCACGCCGCGCGACGCCATCGCGTCGGCCGGTCGCACGCTGACCGAGCTGTTCGGCCTGGCCCGCGAGCTCAACACCGCTGCAGAGGGCATCGAGATCGGCCCCGCGCCGGTCGACGCCGTGCTGCCGGGCGAGCTCTCGATCCCGATCGAAGACCTCGACCTCTCCGTGCGCTCGTACAACTGCCTGAAGCGTGAGGGCATCAACAACGTCAGCGAGCTCGTCGCGCTGTCTGAGACGCAGCTCATGAACATCCGCAACTTCGGACAGAAGTCGGTGGATGAAGTTCGCGACAAGCTGACCGAAATGGGCCTCTCGTTGAAGGACTCGGTTCCCGGGTTCGACGGCGCCCACTTCTACAGCGGCTACGACGACGAGACCGTCTAGTAGCTCGCGTCCCACCTGACGACTTTCCAACCTGAAGAGAGACAACAATGCCTACTCCCACCAAGGGACCCCGCCTCGGAGGCGGCCCTGCACACGAGCGCCTGCTGCTCGCCAACCTCGCTGCTGCGCTGTTCACCCACAAGCGCATCCAGACCACCGAGACCAAGGCGAAGCGCCTGCGTCCGCTCGCTGAGCGCCTGATCACCTTCGCGAAGCGTGGCGACCTGCACGCTCGTCGTCGTGTCCTCGCGACCATCACCGACAAGAGCGTCGTGCACGAGCTCTTCACGGAGATCGCGCCGCTCGTCGCCGACCGCCAGGGTGGCTACACGCGCATCATCAAGACCGGCTACCGCAAGGGCGACAACGCCCCGATGGCAGTGATCGAGCTCGTCCTCGAGCCCGTCACGCCGAAGGCGAAGCCGACCAAGGCTGCGAAGCACGCTGCGGCTCCGGCCGAAGAGGCTCCCGAGGCGCCCGCAGAGGTCGAGGCTGCTGAGGCGGTCGAAGCGACCGAGACCCACGGCGAGTCGGTCGACGCCGGCGACACTGCGACCGAGGCTCCGGCCGAGGACGCGAAGTAGTCTTCAGCACCGTATCGACGGAACCCCGTCCTCCAATCAGGAGGGCGGGGTTCCGTCGTCTCCAGGCGGCACTGGAGCGTGTTCTAGGCTTGAGGGCATGAGCACCACTCCTGATATTCCTGCCGGCCTGCCTGCGCTTCCGCAGCACCCAGAGATCGCCCGGTGGCGGCCCGCGCTGGAGTCCGACATCGACGCGCTCGTGGCGCTCAGCCGCGCGATGGACCCGTTCGACAACCCGCATCGGGTGACGAGCCGTGACGAGATCGCGGATGAGTTCGACCACGAGTGGATCGACATGGAGACCGACAGTCTGCTCGCGATCGCGCCGGACGGCGAGGTGGTGGCCTTCGCGATGGTCGTCCTCGCGCCGTCACGAGACGTCTCCGTGTACTCGTACGTGTTCGGCGGCGTGCACCCCGACTGGCGTGGCCGTGGCATCGGGCGGCTCGTGCTGTCCTGGTCGCTCGAGCGGTCGGAGCAGCAGCTCGACTCGGTGGAGAATGCGGCCCCGAGGTCCTCCCGCGCCTACGTCGACGAGCACAATCCTTCCGCGGCACGTCTGTTCGAACGTCACGGTTTCTCGGTCGCGCGGTACTTCACCATCATGGAACGCGACCTGTCGCTGCCCGTCGACGAGATCCCAGTCCCGGAGGGTGTCCGGCTCGTCCAGTACGGCCCGGAATACGCGGATCGCACCAGGGTCGCTCGGAACGACTCGTTCCGCGATCACTGGGGCAGCCTCGAGACGGTCCCACCCATGTGGCAGCAGTTCGTCGGCGGCTCGCACTTCCGTGACGAGCTGTCGGTGATCGGCGTCGAAGCCGATGGAAGGGTCGTCGGTTTCACACTCGCCGAAGTCGACGAGGCGAGCTGGGACGCGCAGGGCTTCACCAGCGCCTACATCGCACTCGTCGGAACCGTCCGTGACTGGCGCGGACGCCGTCTCGCTCCGGCGCTCCTCGCGGCGGCTCTCACCAGGATCGCCGCCGCCGGGCTGGAACGCGCGACGCTCGAGGTGGACACCGCGAGCCCCACCGGTGCCCTCGGCCTGTACGAGCGTCAGGGTTTCGTCGCGACGACGCGTGAGCTGGCCTACGTCCGTGAGCGCTGACGACGAGCCGGCGGCAGTTGCAGGCGGGGAGGTGCTCGACGATGGCGGAGAGCTGCCGACCCAGCGTTTCCGTCTGGACATCGCCTACGACGGCACGGATTTCGCGGGCTGGGCGAAGCAGCCGGGCCTGCGGACCGTCGAGGGCGTGCTGGAGGCGGCGCTGCGCCTCGTGCTCAGCAAGTCCGTCCCCCCGATGCCGCGATTCGTCGTCGCCGGCCGCACCGACGCGGGCGTGCACGCCACGGGCCAGGTCGTGCACCTCGATCTGACGGAACCGCAGCTCGCGAAGATCACCCGATTGCAGGGACGGCACGCTGAGGCGGGCGACCCGTCCGGGCTCGTGGAATCGCCCAGTACGCTCCTGGCACGACGCCTGAACGGCGTCCTCGGGATGGACCGCGATGTCGTGATCCATCACGCGGAGCCGGCGGCCCACGGCTTCGATGCACGCTTCTCCGCGGTCTGGCGGCACTACCGCTACCGGCTGGCGGACGCCGGCGTCCGAAAGGACCCGCTGCTCCGACGGACGACGAGCTGGACGACGTCAGGCCTCGATGTCGAGCTGCTCGACCGGGCTGCGTCCTCGCTCGTCGGTCTGCACGACTTCCAGGCATACTGCAAGCCGCGTCCTCGAGCCACGACGATCCGCGCATTGCAGGCGTTCTCGTGGGAGCGCGATGATGCCGGAGTACTCGTGGCGCGTCTCACGGCGGACGCGTTCTGCCACAGCATGGTGCGTGCGCTCGTCGGCGCGTGCGTCGCAGTGGGGGAGGGGCGCATGTCCCTCGACGAGGTCGTGCGGCTCCGCGACGGCGGCAAGCGGCAGATCGACTTCCGGGTCATGCCCGCGCGCGGCCTCACGCTCGTGGAGATCGGTTATCCCGAGATCGACCTCCTCCACGCCCGTGCAACCGAGACCCGCCAGCGTCGCCACCACGGACATGTCGCGGCAGCCGCCGACTGAGCTGTCCGTGAACTGAATTGACCGGAGGAGAGTCGTCGCGTAGACTCTCTCGTTGGTGCCTGCGCCTTCTGCGGTGCGGTACCCGAAGTTGAGCCCTCCACCTCGGGTGTTCCGATCGGAACACCCAACAGGAGCGGGATTCACGAACAACCAACTCCGACCAGAAAGCAGCACTATTGTGACGCGCACGTATTCCCCGAAGGCCAGTGAGATCACGCACGACTGGGTCGTCATCGACGCCACCGACGTGGTCCTCGGCCGCCTGGCCAGCCACGCCGCCGCGCTCCTGCGCGGGAAGCACAAGGCCACGTTCTCTCCCCACCTCGACGGTGGCGACTTCGTCATCATCGTCAACGCGGACAAGGTCGCCCTCACCGGCGCCAAGCTCCTGCAGAAGAAGGCTTACCGCCACTCCGGCTACCCGGGTGGTCTCTCGGCCGTCACGTACGCCGAGCTCCTCGAGAAGAACCCGATCCGCGCCGTCGAGAAGGCGATCCGCGGCATGCTGCCGAAGAACACCCTCGGTCGCGACCAGCTGAAGAAGCTCAAGGTCTACACGGGCAGCGAGCACCCTCACGCTGCTCAGCAGCCCAAGCCGTTCACGCTCGACCAGGTCGCCCAGTAAGCACCGGACAAGAAAAAAGGATTTTACAGTGGCGAACATCGCAGATTCCATCGAAGAGACCCCGCAGAGCTACTCCACCGAGTCGCCTGCTGAAGCAGCGGTCACCGCGCCCCGCGCAGTGCTCAGCGTCCCAGGCGCGGCAGTCGGACGTCGCAAGCAGGCCATCGCCCGCGTGCGTCTCGTCCCCGGCAGCGGCACCATCACGGTCAACGGCCGTACGCTCGAGGACTACTTCCCCAACAAGCTGCACCAGCAGCTGATCAACGACCCGTTCACGGTCCTCGACCTGGCCGGCGGCTACGACGTCATCGCACGCATCTCCGGTGGTGGCCCCTCGGGCCAGGCCGGTGCGCTGCGCCTCGGCATCGCTCGTTCGCTCAACCAGATCGACGAAGAGAACAACCGCGCCACCCTGAAGAAGGCCGGCTTCCTCTCCCGCGACGCTCGCGTCAAGGAGCGCAAGAAGGCCGGACTCAAGAAGGCCCGTAAGGCTCCGCAGTTCTCCAAGCGCTAATCGCGCCCGGAACAAGCGAAGCTACATGCCTCAGCTGTTTGGTACCGACGGTGTTCGCGGCCTCGCGAACGCCGACCTGACGGCAGACCTCGCTCTCGGCCTTGCCCAAGCCACCGCAGTGGTGCTTGGGCAAGGCCGTAGTGCTGAGGCCCGCCGTGCCGCCGGGAAGCGCCCGGTCGCAGTGCTCGCACGCGACCCACGGATCTCCGGCGAGTTCCTGTCCGCCGCCGTCGCGGCGGGCCTGGCGTCCTCGGGCGTCGACGTGCTCGAGGCCGGCGTGCTGCCGACCCCGGCGACCGCCTTCCTCATCGCCGACATCGACGCCGACTTCGGCGTGATGATCTCCGCCTCGCACAACCCTGCTCCCGACAACGGCATCAAGATCTTCGCCCGCGGCGGCACCAAGCTCCCCGACGCCGTGGAGCGGCGCATCGAGGAGTACCTCGATCGTCCCAAACTCAGCCCGACGGGCGCCGATGTCGGCCGCATCATCCGCTTCGCCGACGCCGAGGACCGCTACGTCGTGCACCTGCTCGGCAGTCTCCCCCACCGTCTCGACGGCATCCATGTCGTCCTCGACTGTGCCCATGGGGCAGCAGCGGGCGTCTCTCCGGAGACCTTCCGCGACGCCGGAGCGCAGGTCACCATCATCGGCAACGACCCTGACGGCATGAACATCAACGACGGTGTCGGTTCCACCCACCTCGACCTGCTGTCGAAGGCGGTCCTCGAGCATGGTGCGGACCTCGGCATCGCGCACGACGGCGACGCCGACCGCTGCCTGGCGGTCGACGCCGACGGCAAGATCGTCGACGGCGACCAGATCATGGCCATCCTCGCCGTCTCGATGCAGGAGCGCGGCAAACTCAAGGACGACACGCTCGTCGCGACGGTCATGAGCAATCTCGGACTGCACGTCGCGATGCGCGAGCACGGCATCACCGTCATCCAGACGGGCGTCGGCGACCGCTACGTCCTCGAAGCGATGAACAAGCACGGCTATTCGCTCGGTGGTGAACAGTCCGGCCACGTGATCATGGCGGCGTACGCGACGACCGGCGACGGCATCCTCACCGGGCTCCACATCGTCAGCGAGATGGCGCGCACCGGAAAGACCCTCGCCGAACTCGCTTCGGTCATGCAGGTGTACCCGCAGATCCTCGTGAACGTGACCGGCGTCGACCGCACGCGCCTCATCGGCGACGAGGTCGTCGACGAGGCAGTGCGGGCTGCGGAGGCTGAGTTGGGCGATGACGGGCGGGTGCTCCTGCGGCCCTCCGGAACCGAGCCCCTCGTGCGTGTCATGGTGGAGGCTGCAGACCAGCCGACCGCAGACCGCCTGGCGCATCGACTCGCCGACGTCGTGCGGGAACGCCTCGCCATCTGAGACGCCGCCAGGGGGCGGACGAGACCGCTCACCTGTGGAAGAGTGATCGCATGACTTCGACGACGACGGGCGCCGCCTCAGGGCAGGCGACACCCTACGTGGAGATCGACCGCGCGGAGTGGGCCAGACTCGCTCCCGCGGCCACTCCGTTGAGCGAGACCGAGGTCGTGCAGATCCGTGGTCTCGGCGATCGCCTCGACATGCGCGAGGTGGCCGAGGTGTACGTGCCACTCAGCCGTCTGCTGAGCCTGT
This sequence comes from Plantibacter sp. RU18, assembly GCF_050613355.1. Classification (NCBI taxonomy): domain Bacteria; kingdom Bacillati; phylum Actinomycetota; class Actinomycetes; order Micrococcales; family Microbacteriaceae; genus Plantibacter; species Plantibacter sp. RU18. The sequence continues at coordinate 3,354,287 of NZ_CP159618.1, read as the reverse complement.
ACGCGAAGGGCACCCAGGACCTCGGGCGTGCGACGAGCCAGTTCCTCGGCGATCAGCCGGTGCGTACACCGTTCGTGATCGGCGTCGCCGGTTCGGTGGCGGTGGGCAAGTCCACGATCGCGCGGTTGTTGCGAGAACTGCTGTCGCGCTGGCCGGACACCCCGCGGGTCGAGCTCGTGACGACCGACGGCTTCCTGTACCCGAACGCGGAGCTCGAGCGTCGCGGGATCATGGACCGGAAAGGATTCCCGGAGTCCTACGACCGTCGATCGCTGCTGCGCTTCATCACGGAGGTCAAGAGTGGTGCCGCGGAGGTCCGCGCACCCTTCTACTCGCACCTGCGCTACGACATCATCCCGACGGCGCAGGTCGTCGTCCGACGGCCGGACGTGCTCATCGTCGAGGGCCTCAACGTGCTCCAGCCGGCAGCGACCGCGAGCGGACTCGCGATCAGCGACCTCTTCGACTTCAGTATCTACGTGGACGCCCGTACTCGAGACATCGAGTCCTGGTACGTCGACCGCTTCATGGCTCTGAAACGCGGGGCGTTCTCGAACCCGAACTCCTTCTTCAACGTCTTCGCCGACCTCTCCGACGAGGAGGCCGCCGACCAGGCGCGGGGGTTCTGGCGGTCGATCAACGAGCCGAACCTGGTCGACAACATCCGACCCACCAGGTCGCGTGCGAAGCTCGTGCTCCGCAAAGACTCCGACCACACGGTGTCGTCCGTGCTGCTCCGCAAACTCTGACCCGCGTCGCGGCTCAGCCGACGCCTTCGAGCTGGTCGGTCTCGGTGTTCCCGATGTTGCCGATGACGTCCGGACGGCGCTTCGCGAGGAAGACGTACCAGGCGATGGCCACCGCGAGGGTGGCGAGGAACAGGTAGGGGATGACGTTCAGCGGGAACGCGGGCACAGGGTAGACGTTCGCGAAGAAGACGTAGACCATGCTCAGCACCGCGATGACCGCGCAGACCCAGACGAGACCGTTCCGCATGCCCTCGCGCCTCGTGTACACGACGCAGGCGATGGCGACGAGAGCATAGGCGACCATGTACCCGTAGGTGCCGTAGGTGTCGACCCAGACGACGATCGACATGGGGTCGACGCCCGTCGCGAGCAGCACGATGTCGAGGAGGATGGCTGCTGGGCCGGCGATCAGGAGGACCCGATGCGGCGTCAGATGACGATCGTGGGTGCGCCCGAACCGCTCGGGGACGACGCCCTCCTTGCCCATGACGTAGACGATCCTGCCGACGACGTTCAGTGGCGCGACGACCACGGCGAAGAAGGACGCTCCGACACCGAGCGTGAGGACGGGTGAGAACCAGGCGGGCATGCCGATGGTCGTCGCGATCTCCTCGAGCGGGTTCGCGGACTCACCGAGCCCTGCACCGAGGATGATGACCTGCGTGTATGCCGCGAAGACGTACAGGACGCCGACGGTCACCGCGCTCCACATGATCGCGCGGGGGATCGCGACGTACGGGTTGCGTGCCTCACGGCCGAGCGCGTCGGCCGAGGAGAAGCCGACGAAGCCGAGGATGCCGAGCACCATTCCGGCGGCGACGCCCTGGAACGGCACGCCCTCGAGGGAGAACTGTGCGGGATCCCACGCGCGGGGACCTGCCCAGACGAGCGCGAGGACGAGCAGCACGAGGATGATCGAGATGGACACGAGTTCGAGCACGAGCGAGACCCGGGCGGAGAGCCGGATGCCGCGGATCGTGAACAGCGTCGCCAGGCCGCCGAGGATGATCGCCAGGGCGATCCACGCGATCGGTCCCTCGAAGGGGATCCCGATGAGCACGAGGAACTGGCCGACGTAGGAGATCGAGCCGCCGAGCGAGCCGGCGGCGATGCCCCAGCACCCGATGAGGAGCGTGATGCCGGCCAGGTATGCGCCGAACGGACCGAGGCCCTTGGACACGTAGGTGTAGAGCGAGCCTGCCGAGGCGTGACGCTTCGCGAAGACGGCGACGCAGTAGCCGACGCTCAGGATGACGATCGTCGCGAGGACGAACGACAGCACGGTGCCGTTGCCTGCGCCGAGGTAGATGGCGGCCGCTGTGAAGGCGATGACGGCGCTCGGTGCGATGTTCGCGATCGCCTGGGCGGCGAGCTCCGGGCCGCTCATCACGCCGCGGCGGAGGCCTGCGTCGATCGGGCGGGCGGGTGCGCCGGCGGGGGAGTCCGGCGACGAGGGGGCGGTGCGAGAGGACATGGCAGGCTCTCCAATGAGACGGTGCTGTTTCGCGGGTGGGGGTGGAGCGGCGGAGCCGACGCGTTGTGGGGGACTGCGTCGACCCCGCCGGTATGAGACCGGCGGTGCCGGTGGTCTGTGCCGGTGGTCTCTGCGGCGGGTTCAGGGGATGAGCAGTGTGCGGAGCGCGCCACCCGATTCGAGGTCGTCGAACGCCTCGGCGGCCTCGGAGAGCGGACGTCGTGCCGACACGAGGGGATCGAGCATCAGCTGACCGTCCATGTACCGGTCGACGAGCGCGGGGATGTCGATCGACGGACGGACACTGCCGTAGTTGGAACCCAGGATTCGTTGGTCGGCCTCGGCGAGGACGAGGGGCTCGAACGAGGCCTTCGCCCCGGTCGGTGGGAGGCCGACGATGACGGCGGCACCGCCGAGCCCGAGCATGCGGATGGCCTGCTCGGTCGTCGTCGTGCGCCCGATCGCGTCGAAGGCGTAGTCGGCGCCGTCGGGCAGGAGTTCGAAGAGGGCGTCCACGGCGACGACCTCCGCGGCGTTGATGCGGTCGGTGGCCCCGAACTGGGCGGCGAGGAGGGTCTTGTCGTCGCGGACGTCGACCGCGATGATGCGCTCCGCACCGGCGAGCTTCGCGCCCTGGACGACATTGAGACCGACCCCGCCGCAACCGATGACGACGACGGTGGCGCCGGGCTCGACGGCAGCCGTGTTGAGGACCGCCCCGACACCGGTGGCGACAGCGCAGCCGACCAGTGCGACGACGTCGAGCGGAGCGTCGTCGCGGACCTTGATCGCTCCGGAGGCCGGCACGACGACCTCCTCGGCGAAGGAGGAGACGCCCAGGTAGTGGTGCAGCGGCTCCTCGCCGGCCGAGAGGCGAGAGGTGCCGTCGAAGAGGACGCCGAGCGGCGCGACGACCGTCGCGACCTTCTGACAGCGTGCCTCGTGGCCGGAGCGGCAGTACCGGCATTCGCCGCACGGAGGCACCCAGGACAGGACGACGTGGTCGCCGACCGACAGGGAGGTGACACCTTCGCCGAGTTCGAGGACGACGCCGGAGCCCTCATGCCCCATGACGAGTGGTGCTGCGGCATCCCATTCGCCGCGCTTGACGTGCAGGTCGGAGTGGCAGACGCCGGCGGCGGCGATGCGGACGCGGACCTCGCCGGCGCGCGGAGCCGCGAGCTCGACATCCGTGTATTCGATCGGCTGCTCGGGGGAGCGGAAGACGACGGCTTTCATCGGGGGCCTCCTGGGCGGTGGTGGGTCAGGGACGATGCTAGGGAGCAGGGCGCGGCTGTGCACTGTACGGAAGTGTGGACAGGCGATGAGTATTCGACATCTCGTACACTCACCTCATGGCCAGAGACCTCGACTCGATCGTCCGCACACTCGGCGCGACGCTCCTCGGTGGGCCGATCGCTGGTACCGCACCGATCGATCAGCTCCTCCCCATCGCTGATCTGGCGGTGCGCTCGCATCCGGCGTTCACGTCGATCGTCACAGCGACGGTTCCGGAGATCCAGGCAGTGCTCGGTGCCGACGACCAGCGTCGTGCAGCGCTGCGCGCTGCCGCGGTCGTCGTGCCGGCGCCCCACTCGCCGTCGGAGACGGCCCTGCTCGGACGCCTCGGGCTGACCGTGCTGTGGTGCGAGGACGACCTCGAACGCACGGCGCTCCGGATCGATGCGATCCTCGCCGGCGACCAGGCGGCGGAGGACCGTCTGGTGGCGACCGGCACGCGCGTGCTCACACAGGTGGCCAGGCGTGGCGGGGTCGGTGCGATCGTCGCCGAACTCGCGAGCCGTATCGACGGCTGGGTCGTCCTCCTCGACGACCACGGCCAGACGATCTCGAGCGCGGGCGCGGGCGCACTGCATGTCCAGGATGCCGCAGCCGTGGCGTTCAACCGACCCGTGCGCATCCGGCATACCGGCCTCCAGGTGCACCCCGTCGGCCTCGGGGAGGACCTGGCAGCGCACCTCGTCGTCGCCTCACGCGAGGGTGGCCTCAGCCGAGTGCGATCCCTCGCGTCGCAGGCGGCGGCGTTGCTCGACCTCGTCCTGCGCACGCACGACCACTCGGTCGCGGAACGCCTCGGCCGTGACCTCATGGTCGACACGTTGTTGGGTGGCGACCCGGGTCGGATCGCGGAGCTGCTCGCCCACTGGGGGGTCCGTGAGGTCCGGCTCGCCGCCTTCACGCTCTCCTCGCGCTCCAAGACGGTCGACGTCGAGCGTGTCGCGAGTCGCTGGTTCGACGAGCTCGGCTGCGCGCAGATCATGACGGTCCGGCACGGCGTGCTCACCGGGTTCCTCCGCGAGGATCGGGTGCCGGACCTCGTCGAGCGCGTCGAGGCGTTCGCAGCCACAGCTGCCGTCCCGATGCGGCTGGGCGTCGGCGAGTCGGCATCGATCGACACGCTTGCGCGCTCGGCGCGGCAATCGGCGCAGGCGCACCAGGCCAGCGGCGGCGGGCGGTTCGTCGTGCACTATCGCGCACTGCCGACGGTGGGTTTCGTGTTCGCCCGGCTCGATGAGGCGGCCACCGCGGAGCTGCAATCAGTGCTCGACCCGCTGTTGGAGGACGGAGCCCACGGAGAGCTGACCGAGACGCTCCGCCGCTACCTCGTGGAGGACGGGTCGTGGGGGATCACCGCCCAGGCACTGGGCATCCATCGGCAGACCTTGCGCAGTCGGATGGGCCGGATCGAGGAGCTGACCGGGCTCTCGATGGCGGATCCGGACGATCGCGCGGCGGCCTGGTTGGCGCTGCGAGCGCTCGAACACTGACCGTTCGCTGCTGGCATGGTTTGGTGCACGATCCTCGCAAAATCGCCCGATTATGCTGATCCTCATGTGTGGAATCGTGGGATACGTCGGCAACGACAAGACGGTCGAGGTCCTGATGGGCGGACTCAAGCGTTTGGAGTACCGCGGGTACGACTCCGCGGGCATCGCGGTGCTCGACGCGACGGGTTCCCTCAACACCCGCAAGCGCGCCGGCAAGCTCGCGGTCCTCACCGAGAACCTCGCCGCTGACCCGATCGCACCTGGATCGACCGGCATCGGCCACACCCGCTGGGCGACGCACGGCGGCCCGACGGACCGGAACGCCCACCCGCACCTCGGCGACGACGGCAAGCTCGCGCTCATCCACAACGGCATCATCGAGAACTTCGCCGAACTGCGCGCCGAGCTCCTCGCCGACGGCTTCACGTTCGACAGCGACACGGACACCGAGATCGCCGCCGTCCTGATCGGTCGCGAGTACCGCTCGACCGGCGACCTGACTGAGGCCTTCCGCCGCGTCGTCGGTCGCCTCGACGGCGCGTTCACCCTGCTCGCGATGCACCAGGACCTCCCCGGCGTCGTCATCGGCGCCCGTCGCAACTCGCCGCTCGTGATCGGACTCGGCGAGGGCGAGAACTTCCTCGGCTCCGACGTCGCAGCGTTCGTGCAGTACACGCAGCGCGCGGTCGCGATCGGCCAGGACCAGATGGTCGTCATCACGCCCGACGACGTGACCGTCACCGACTTCTTCGGCAGCCCCGTCGAGACCTCTCCGTTCGAGATCCAGTGGGACGCGTCAGCGGCCGACAAGGGTGGATGGTCGAGCTTCATGGCGAAGGAGATCAGTGAAGAGCCCGACGCGGTCGCGAACACCATCCGCGGCCGGGTCGACGGCGGCCAGGTCGTCATCCCCGAACTCGAGGGACTCGACGAGCTCTTCCTCGACATCAACCGCATCGTCATCATCGCCTGCGGTACGGCAGCGTACGCAGGCACGGTCGGCACCTACGCGATCGAACGCTGGGCGGGCATCCCGGTGACCGTCGAGCTCAGCCACGAGTTCCGCTACCGCGACCCGGTGATCGACGCGCGCACGCTGGTGATCTCGGTCAGCCAGTCCGGCGAGACCATGGACACGCTCATGGCAGTCAGGTTCGCGAGCGAAGCCGGCGCGAAGACACTCTCCATCTGCAACACCCAGGGGGCGACGATCGCGCGCGAGTCCGACGCCGTCGTCTACACGCACGCCGGCCCCGAGGTCGCAGTCGCATCGACCAAGGCGTTCACCGCGCAGATCACCGCGCTGTACCTCTTCGGGCTCCACCTCGCGCGGGTGCGCAAGACGCAGACGCCGGCATTCCTCGCCTCGCAGGTCGCGGAGCTCCAGGCCGTCCCGGACAAGATCGCCAGCATCCTCGGCGCCTCGGAGAAGATCGCGCAGCTCGCGCACTGGATGGCCGACTCCCGCGCGGTCCTGTTCCTCGGCCGCCACGTCGGGTATCCGATCGCGCTGGAGGGCGCGCTGAAGCTCAAGGAACTCGCGTACATCCACGCGGAGGGCTTCGCCGGCGGCGAGCTCAAGCACGGCCCGATCGCGCTCATCGAGCCCGGTCAGCCGGTCTTCGTCGTGGTGCCGAGCCCGCGCGGTTCAGCCGTCCTCCACCCGAAGGTCATCTCGACCATCGAGGAGATCCGCGCCCGAGGTGCTCGGGTCATCGCGATCGCCGAGCAGGGCGACGCCGCCGTGCTGCCGTCGGCCGACGAGGTCATCCCGATCCCGCTCGCCGGACCACTCTTCGAGCCGCTCCTGGCCGTCATCCCGCTGCACATCTTCGCGATGGAACTCGCGACGGCGAAGGGGCTCGACGTCGACCAGCCGCGCAACCTCGCGAAGTCCGTGACCGTCGAATAGTCGCCGGTCCGCAAGCTGTCAGGTGGCCCGCTCGCCTGTCGGCGGGGCGCCGCACCTCGGCCGTAGAGTAGAGGGATGATCATCGGCATCGGCGTGGACCTCGTGGAACTCGCCAGGTTCGAGCGGGCGATCGCCCGCACCCCGAACCTGCTCGCCCGACTGTTCGTCCCGTCCGAGCGCGAGCTGCCGTTGCGGTCGCTCGCCGGACGCTTCGCCGCCAAGGAGGCGCTCATCAAGGCGCTCGGCTCGTCCGACGGTATCCGCTGGCAGGAGATGGCGGTCGTGAACGGCCCCGAGGGCAAGCCTGATTTCGCGTTGTCCGGCGTCACGGCCGGCGTGGTCGCCGAGCGCGGCATCACACGCTTGCACCTGACGATGACGCACGACGCGGGTGTCGCAGTGGCGTTCGTCGTCGCGGAGCGCGACGCATGATGCGCGCTCAGGCCGACGGGAACCGACCCACCCGCGAAGCCATCATCGACCTCGACGCCCTGCGCCACAACGTCAGGCGACTCCGCGAGCTGACGGGCGTCGCCGAACTCATCGTCGTCGTCAAGGCGAACGCGTACGGTCACGGAGCCGTGGCGGTCGCTCGTGCGGCGATCGAAGCCGGGGCAGACCGTCTGGGAGTCGCCGACATCTCGGAGGGCGTCGCACTCCGAGCAGCCGGGATCACCGCGCCGGTCCTGGCTTGGTTGCACGGGCCCGACGCAGACTTCGGGGCAGCCCTCCTCGCCGGGCTCGAACTCGCGCTCTCGTCCGAGGCGCAGCTCGAACAGGTGCTCGCTGCCGCCGCCGTGACGGATTCGGGCGTGCCCGTCGTGCAGTTCAAGCTGGAGACCGGCCTCAGCCGCAACGGCGCCGCCGAGGAGGACTGGCCGGCGCTCTTCGCCGCCGCTGCCGCCGCGGAGCACACGGGGCTCGTCCGTGTGGACGGGCTGTTCTCACACGTCTCGAACACGTCGTCCGCGGACGACGCTCGAGCGGCCGTCCGCTTCGAACGGGGCGTCGAGCTCGCGAAGGCGGCAGGACTCGCCCCCCGCACCATCCACCTCGCGGCGTCCGCCGCCGCGCTCGGCGAGCCAGCGCTCCGATACGACGCCGTCCGGCTCGGGCTCGCGGTCTACGGCCTCTCACCGTTCGAGCCCGATGCGTCGGCCGACCGCACCGCAGCGGCGTTTGGCCTCCGCCCGGTCATGACCCTGAGAGCTTCGATCGCCGCGGTCCGCCGCGTCGAGCCGGGGGCGGGCGTCTCCTACGACTACAGCTACCGCACCGATGCGCCGACGACGCTCGCCCTCGTGCCGCTCGGCTACGCCGACGGGATCCCGCGCAGCGCTTCGAACACCGGACCGGTGCTCATCAACGGTCGGCGCTACCGCGTGTGCGGACGCATCGCGATGGACCAGTTCGTCGTCGACGTCGGTGACGACCCCATCGCCGTCGGAGACGACGTCGTGCTCTTCGGCGACCCGTCGACCGGAGCGCCCCGGGTGGAGGAATGGGCGGACGCGGCCGGCACCATCAACTACGAGCTCGTGACCCGCATCGGCGATCGGGTCGTCCGCACGCCTCAGGAGCGCGCATGACGGACGACGTGCTCACGGACGGGGTCTCGGAAGCCGCGACGCCTGAGGCGATGCACGCGTATGGCGTCAGCCTCGGCGGTGCGCTGCGCGCTGGGCAGCTGCTCGTCCTGACCGGGCCGCTCGGCGCGGGCAAGACGACGCTCACTCGTGGCATCGGCGAGGGACTCGGCGTCCGCGGACCGGTCACGAGCCCCACGTTCGTGCTCGCCAGGACGCACCCGAGCCTCGTCGGTGGTCCGCCGCTCGTCCACGTCGACGCCTACCGCCTCGGTTCGGCCCTCGAACTCGACGACCTCGACATCGACTTCGCCCGCTCCGTCGTCGTCGTGGAGTGGGGTGCCGGGATGCTGGACGGTGTCGTCCCCGAGTGGTTCGAGCTGATCATCGAGCGCCCGACCGGCGCCACCGGACCTGCCGTATCGCCCGAGACGGGCGAGGAACCGATCGAACGCCGCACGCTCACGCTCACGCGGCACACCGGCATCGACCACGGGTAGGCTGGACGACGTGCTGCTGGCGATCGATACATCCGCGGGTTCGAGCGTCGCCGTCGTCACCACGAACGGCGAGGTCCTGGCCGAACGCTCCTCCGACGATCCGATGCGCCACGCCGAGGTCATCGGCAGCCTCATGGTCGGCTGTCTCGAAGACGCAGGCGTCCGGGTCGCGGACCTCACCGGAGTGGTCGCAGGGATGGGGCCGGGTCCGTTCACGGGCCTGCGCATCGGCATCGCGGCTGCACGCACCTTCGGGGTCGGGGCGGGACTCGTCGTGCACCCCGTCGTGAGCCACGACGCGATCGCGCTCGACGCCTACAGCAACGGCTCCGTCCCACCCGACACGGCCTTGCTCGTCGTCACCGACGCGCGCCGTCGCGAGCGTTACTGGACGCGATACGCGGGGCTCGACGCTGCCGGTCTCCCCGTCCGCACCGACGGCCCGGCACTCGCGAAGCCTGACGACGTTCCAACAGACGATGCCGTCCGACGTGATGCCACGCTCGTCCCGGGTGGCGCCCTCGGCCGAGTGGCAGCCCTCCTGCTCGCCATCGGTGGTGGGTTCGCAGGAGACGAACCGCTCTACCTCCGCTCGCCCGACGTCACCCTCTCCGCCGGGAGCAAGCGGGTGACCGCGTGACCTGGCTCCTCCGTCGGGCCGGTGCCGCCGACGTCGACGCGATCATGTCCATGGAGCGCACCGTCTTCGTCAACGACGCGTGGTCGACCGACATGATGCGTTCGGAGCTCGAATCGCCGCACGGCTATTACCTCGTCGCCACCGATGCCGACAGCGACGGCAGCATCGACGACCCCTCCGAGCTCGCCGGCTACGCAGGCCTGTTCGCCCCGTCCCGCTCCGACGACGCCGACATCCAGACCATCGCGGTCGCCGAGCGTGCGAGGGGCCGAGGCCTGGGGCGCCTGCTCATGCAGTCGCTCATCGAGCAGGCGCGGCAGCAGGACACCGCACAGGTGTTCCTCGAGGTCCGAGCGGACAACCCCGTCGCCATCACCCTGTACCGGAGCCTCGGGTTCGAGGAGTTGGGCGTCCGGCCAGGGTATTACCAGCCCGACGACGTCGACGCCATCGTGATGCGGCTCACGGTCCGACCGAGCTCCCCGTCGCTCGCCCACGGACGGCCGCACGAGGATCACACCGACCAGCCCACCGGGAGCACCGCATGAACCGCGACGAACCGCTCGTCCTCGGCATCGAGACGAGCTGCGACGAGACGGGCGTCGGCATCGTCCGAGGGCACCGGCTGCTCGCGAACACCATCGCCTCGAGCATGGACGAGCATGCCCGCTACGGCGGCGTCGTGCCGGAGGTCGCCGCACGCGCCCACCTCGAGGCGCTCGAACCGACAATCACGACGGCGCTCGCCGAAGCCGGTGTCGAGCTCGCCGACCTCGACGCGGTCGCGGTCACCAGCGGACCCGGACTCTCCGGGGCGTTGATGGTCGGCGTCGGTGCTGCGAAGGCGCTCGCCGTCTCGCTCGGCAAACCGCTCTACGCCGTGAATCACCTCGTCGGGCACGTCGGCGCCGACGTCCTCGACTCGGAGGACGGCACGATCGAGTACCCGACGATCGCCCTGCTCGTCTCGGGCGGACATACCTCGCTACTCCTCGTGCGCGACCTCGTGTCGGACGTCGAGCTCCTCGGTGAGACCATCGACGACGCTGCGGGGGAGGCGTTCGACAAAGTGGCCCGCGTGCTCGGCCTGCCGTACCCGGGAGGTCCGCAGATCGATCGGGTCGCCGCGGACGGCGACCCGAAGGCCATCCGTTTCCCCCGAGGTCTCAGCCTGCCGAAGGACATGGAGCGCCACCGGTACGATTTCTCCTTCTCCGGCCTCAAGACCGCCGTCGCGCGCTGGGTCGAGGCCAAGCAGGACGCGGGCGAGGACGTGCCCGTCGCCGACGTGGCCGCGAGCTTCCGGGAGGCCGTCGTCGACGTGCTCGTCACGAAAGCGGTCAAGGCATGCACCGATCTCGGCGTACCGAGGCTGCTCCTCGGCGGCGGCGTGATCGCGAACGCCCGACTGCGTCAGGTCGCGCTCGAGCGCACGGCTGCGGCCGGCATCGAGCTGCGCATCCCGCCGCTCCAGCTGTGCACCGACAACGGCGCGATGATCGCAGCATTGGCCGCGCAACTCATCTCGGCCGGGCGTGAGCCGTCCTCGCTCGACTTCGGCGCCGACTCCACCCTGCCGGTGACCGAGATCCAGGTGCACTGAGCACGATCGGTCACCACCGGGCGTGCCTGCGCCCCGAGCGTTCCGACCCGGAGCGCATAGGATGGGCCGACACCCGGCCATGAGCAGAGGAGCGGCGATGGACCAGCAGCAGCCTGACGGACGAGCGCAGCAGCCCCCGGTGCCTCCCGAGCTGCGGGGTCCTCCGCAGCAGGCTCCGCAGACGCCGTACGTCCAGCCGGAGCCCGCCCGACAGACGCAGCCAGGGCAGACGCAGGGGACGTTCCCGACTCCAGCAGCGTGGCAGCCCGCGCCACAGCACGCTTCGCCGCAGCCGCAGCCGCAGCCCAGGCAGTCTCCGTACGGGACATCGCCGTCTGCTCCGCCTGCAGCCTGGCAGGGTGACCACGCCACCTATCTGCAGACCGTCCCGACGGCCGTCTATCAGGCACCGAGTCAAGGCGGGTATCCGAGCTATCAGCAGGCGCAGGCCGCAGCGCCCGCCACCGGCACCGGCCGGAGCACCTGGTCGCTTGTGCTCGGCCTCATCGGTCTCGTCATCTCGATCTTCGTCGGCTGGGGGTTCCCTCTGTCGATCACGGCGATCGTCATGGGGTTCGTCGCACGGCGTCGCGAGCCGCTGGGACGCGGGCGTGCGCTCACCGGAATCGTGACCGGGTTCGTCGGACTGCTCTGCTCGGCGGGCTGGTTCGCCTACAGCATCGTCGTCATCATCGGATACGTCTCGACCTAGTCGTCGGCGGCACTGTCGGTCGGGTGCACCCGTTCGATGAGCAGCGCTGCGTGTTTCCCGGCGACGCGGGTGAGGATGATCGTGCCCGACCGCTCACCCCGCAGGGAGAGCCGTTTGCGGTAGGCGGCAGGATCGACGTCCACTCCGCGCTTCTTGATCTCCAGGATGCCGATGCCGCGCTCGCGCAGTGCGCGTCGGAGCACCTTCTCATCCATGGGGAGTCGTTCCAGCACGCGGAACGTGGTCGCGAAGGGCGAGGACGTGGCCGAGTCGGACGTCAGATAGGCGATGCCTGCTCCGAGCATGCCGGCCTCGAGCTGTACGGCGAGATCGCCGATGAGTCTCGCGCGGATGACGGAGCCGTCGGGCTCGTGCACGTACTCACCCAGCTCTCTGACCGGGGCGTCGTCGGCGTCCTCGTCGGCGTGCAGTTCGTGGTGTGCACCGTCCGCGACCAGGAGCGCGGAGCGCCGGATGCCGGGACGGGCGAGCTGGCCGAACCACAGCGTCATCTCGACGAGCTGCCCGTCGACGGAGACCCACTGCGCCTCGGCGTCCTGCGGGATGAGCGATCGATCGAAGCCCGGGCCCAGTTTGACGCCGACCGGCAGCCGCGAGGCAGCTGCGAACACGAGGTCGAGCGACGGGGTGTAGTCGGACGCGCTCGCGAGACGACTGGTGTCGGTGTGCCCGACAGTGCGGCGCGCCGGATCGAACCATGCGGCGTCGAAGCCGTCGAGTGAGATGTCCTCCGCGGCCTCGTTGCGCACGGTGGCGGTCGGGAAGGGGGCGAGGTTGTAGCTCGCGATCGCTGCGGTCACCTCGTCGACGTCGACTGCGGTGACCTCGAGGTCGAGCGACGCCATCGCCATCGAGTCGGCGCCGATGCCGCTGCCGAGGTCGGCGATCTGTCGGAGTCCTGCCCGCGCGAAGCGCCCGGCGTGCAGCGCGGCGACGGGGAGACGCGTCGCCTGCTCGAGTCCGGCCTCGGTGAAGAGCATCCGGCCGGCGAAGGGGCCGAACTTGCCGACCGCCTTCTGACGGAGGCGCGACTGCGTGAGCACCGCCGCGACGAGTTCGGGGGAGTGGCCCTCCTTGCGCAGCCGTCCGACGAGGCGGACCGCCTCGTCCTTCGTGGGGTACGGCGGGAGGGAGTCGAGCAGTCGAAGGCCCTCGGCGGTGAGGAGCTCGACGAGTTCCGAACGTTCCACGGTCAGCGGGTCTCTGCAGGAACACTGTGCATCCGGTAACGGTAGCAGCCGCTCATTGGCACTCGCATTGCGTGAGTGCCAGAACATGCCTAGACTGGAATCAGCACTCTCGCAGTGTGAGTGCTAACCACGTCTTCGTTTCAGGAAAGAGGTCAACCGTGTCGGTCTCCATCAAGCCGCTCGAGGATCGCATCGTCATCAAGCAGGTCGAGGCAGAGCAGACCACCGCATCAGGTCTGGTCATCCCCGACACCGCCAAGGAGAAGCCCCAGGAGGGCGAGGTCGTGGCGGTCGGACCGGGTCGCATCGACGACAACGGCAACCGCGTTCCTCTCGACGTCGCCGTCGGCGACAAGGTGATCTACTCCAAGTACGGTGGCACCGAGGTCAAGTACGCCGGTGAGGACCTCCTGGTCCTGTCCGCGCGCGACGTCCTCGCCGTCGTCGTCCGCTAGTCACCAGCGCACGAATTCCGCGGCATCACGCCGCCCCACAGCCCGAATGGCACTCGCCGTTCGGGCTGTGGCCGTTTAACGCGGATGCCCGATCTCCAGCGGGTCTAGCCTGGACGGGTGCAGAACCCCAGTGATCCAGCCGCCGTCGACATCGAGCCGTCCGCCGGAGCCGTCGCTGGTGTTGATGACATCCGCTCAGCGGTCGCGGTGCCGCGTCAGGGCAGCCGGTCTGGGCTCATCTCGGCCGTCGTCGCCTACTGCCTGTGGGGCGCCCTGCCCCTGTACTTCATCGCGCTCGCCCCCGCCGGAGCGTTCGAGGTCGTCGCCTGGCGCATCCTCTTCTCACTCGTCTTCTGCGGCGTCCTCATCATCGCCACCCGGTCCTGGCGTCGACTGCTGGGGATCCTGCGCCAGCGCCGCATCGTCCTGACGATGGGGCTCGCGGGGGCCCTCATCTATGTGAACTGGCAGACCTACGTCTACGGCGCGCTCAACGGCCAGGTGGTCGAGGCCTCACTCGGGTACTTCATCAACCCGATCGTCACGGTGTTCCTCGGCGTGTTCTTCCTCCGGGAGCGCCTCCGGCCCGCGCAGTGGGTGGCGGTCGCGGTGAGTGTCATCGCCGTGCTGGTCCTCGCCGTCGGACACGGAAGCGTGCCGTGCATCGCACTGATCCTCGCGTTCTCGTTCGGCCTGTACGGGTACATCAAGAAGTTGGTGGGGGCTTCGGTCGACGCGGTGTCGGGCCTGACGCTCGAGACCGCGTGGCTGGCTCCGGTCGCGGTGGCGCAACTGATCGCCGTCGGCGTCACCGGAGGCCTGACGATCGGAACCGAGGGGGTGGGGCACACGCTGTTGCTCGTCGGCGCCGGCGTCATCACGGCCGTACCGCTCCTGTTGTTCGCGGCGGCGGCCCGCAGACTGCCGCTCACCTGGATGGGGTTCATCCAATACTTCGCCCCGATCATCCAGTTCATCGTCGGGGTCGCCGTCCTGCACGAGGCGATGCCCCCGGAGCGGTGGTTGGGCTTCGGGCTCGTCTGGCTTGCGCTCGCTATCCTCACCGTCGACGTGCTCGTGGCAGGGGCGAGATCGCGACGCAGCACTCTTGCGCGCCAGAGCGGGTCGCAGACGGCCTGAACGCGTGATTCCAGCGTTGATCGCGCGACCAAAGCAGGAAAGGTGCAAAAAACTCGCTTCTGAGGTAACGATTTGGTCGTGTTACACGCTTGTAACGTCAACGTCATTGTCCAGCGCACCTGCAGCGGATAACTTGTCACAACGGCAGCCCCTGGAGCTGCCACTCTTCTGACAAGCAAGGAGTACCATGAGCGTCTTTTCGAAGGCCACGGCCGGTCGATCACGCCCTCGCGCCATCGTTCTCGGTGGCATCGCTCTGCTCGGGGCCAGCGCGCTGGTCCTCAGCGGTTGCGCCTCCGGCGGTAGCGATGACAGCGGCAGCAGCAGCAAGCCCGCGGGCGACCTGACACTGAAGCTCGGCACGGCGTTGCCACAGACCGGTAACCTCGCGTTCCTCGGCCCGCCCGAGGAGGCCGGTGTCGGTCTGGCCGTCAAGGAGGTCAACGATGCCGACCTTGGGATCAAGATCGACCTGACGCTCGGCGACTCCGGAGACTCGGACAACAAGGCGTACGCGACCGAGGTGCCCCGTCTGCTGTCCGCAGGTGTCACGGCCATCATCGGTGCCGCATCGTCCGGTGTGTCGAAGCTGTTCATCGACGAGGTCACTGGCGCAGGCGTCATCCAGTTCTCGCCGGCCAACACCTCGGCCGACTTCACGACGTGGGACGACAACGGTCTGTACTGGCGGACGGCGCCGTCCGACGTGCTGCAGGGCGAGGTGCTCGGCAACCTGATCGCAGAGGACGGCAACGCCACCCTCGGCATCATCTACCTGAACGACTCGTACGGCACCGGCCTCGCGAAGTTCACCAAGGAAGCGTTCGAAAGCGCCGGCGGCGAAGTGGTCGCCGAGCAGTCGTACAACACCGGTGACACCTCGTTCGATGCGCAGATCAGCGCGGTCAAGGCCGAGAACCCCGACGCGATCGCGTTGATCGCGTTCGAGGAGACGAAGACGATCGTTCCTGGTCTCGCGGGCTTCCCGACCGACAAGATGTACTTCGTCGACGGAAACCTCGCCGACTACAGCGCAGACTTCGCTCCAGGCACCCTCACGGGAGCCAAGGGCACGCTGCCGGGTCTCGACACCGCGAAGCTCGGTGACTTCACGGACCGCCTCCAGGCCTTCGTGAAGGACGAGGGCGGCGAGGAGCTGAAGGACTACAGCTACGCGGCTGAATCCTACGATGCGGTCATCCTGCTTGCGCTCGCTGCCCTCCAGGCTGGCTCGACGGAGGGCGCCGACATGGCGGCCGAACTCCAGTCCGTCTCCGGTGGCAAGGACAAGGGCGAGAAGGTGACCACCTTTGAAGAGGCTGCGAAGGCCATCGCCGACGGCAAGAAGATCGACTACGACGGCAACTCCGGTCCGATCACGTTCGATGAGAACGGCGACCCGACCGAAGCCACCATCGGCATCTACCAGTACGACGAGAACAACAAGTACGCACGTATCAACTAGTCGTCCAGGCGACTGCAGGGGCCCCGGATCCACTCCGGGGCCCCTGTTTTTCGTACATCCCCCTCCTCAGCCGTCCTGGTGCCAGCGCGGTGCGCTGGACCGAGCGCTACCCACTGGCGCGAGCGCTACCCTCCGGAGACCCGCGCTCGCGCCAATGGGTAGCGCGCGAGGCGCACCGGACCCTCTCGGTCCAGCGCACCGCGCTGGCGGCGTCCGGACGTCGCTCGGTCGGCAGCACCGCGCTGGCGGCGGGGACGTCGCGCTCGGCTCTGTTGGAATCGGCTCGGTTGTGCTCAGCGCACTGCGCGGCGCAGCCCCGCGCGTTCGAGCTTCGCGGCGAGGCGCGCCGGGTGGAGGAGGTCGTCCCACGTCGCCCGGACAACCGTGTACCCGAGTGCTCGCAGACGGTCTTCGCGGACCTTCTCAGCGATGACGATGTCCGCGACAGCCCGGCCGCCCGTGAACTCCTCTCGGACGTACTTCTGGAGCCCATCGAACTCGAGGATGATCCGTTCATCGAGCCAGGCCGCATCTGCGTTCCCGATGAGGCCGTCGGCGTCGAAGAACGCGTGCTGCAGGATCGGAGGAGGGAAGCCCAACTGGATCAGGGTGACCCGCATCTTGGACTCCCCGCCGTTCGCCGCGAGTGGGGTGGCGAGGTTCGCGGTGAACCGTACTTGCGCGGCACCACGTCTCCGGGAGGCGCCCTGCGAGATGGCCTGCATCGCTGCGGGGTCCGCGAGTCGCAGCCGCAGCGCCGCGTCCGCCACTGCCACGGCATCATCGAGGCGGGCGACTGACGCGATGTCGATGACCGTGCGCGCAGGGTCGGTGACGCGGAAGCCGTGACACAGACGTGTGCCGACGGGTCGTTCCGTGGTGTGGCGGATGATGCCGGGAGCCGACCGCCCACCCCGGTCACCGACGGTCAGGGTGTGCACCTCGGGTGGCCACGAACCGGCGATGTGCATGCCCCAGAGCAACGCAGCGGAATAGTGGCTGAAGACGGCCTCCTTGCGCAGCGCGATCCCAGCTGCCTCGATCCGAGCACGGTACTGCCCGTTCGGGGAGAGTGCACTCCATGCCGGTTCAGGAATGTAGATCCCCTTGCGCAGCCGCACGAGGTGACCGTCGCGGTGGGCTGCGCTCACAAGCCGCTCCGCGCCGATGCGCCTTGCATCTCGCACGAGCAACAGGCCGTTCGGGCGTATCAGCAGGTCGAGGTCGAACGTCTCCATGGCATCAGCCTGGGCGCAGTGCGCCGCTCGGCTACCGCACTCTGGCCCGGATGTGGAGAAGTGGCCCTCCCCGACTCCAGTGGAGGACGCTCGATCGGCCAGCGCGGTGCGCTGGACCGAGCGCTGGTCATCGGCGCGAGCGCGCCCCGCTGTGCGACGGAGACGCCCAATCGGCGCGGGCGCGGGCTGCTGGCGCGAACGCGGGCCTCCGGAGGGTTGTGAAGTCTCAGGACATCGTGGACACTTCTGTCTCAGGACTTCGTGGACAGTGTGTCTCAGGAGTTCGTGGACACTTCCGCGGTTCGGTGGAGCATGTCGATACCGAAGCGTCCATCTCCGAAGGTTCGTTTGCTCGTGGCATCGTGGCCTGATGATGCGGGCCGGGGTGCGGGTCAAGTCCAAACGCGTGGTGTAACGGGATTGCCGCGTGATTCTTGGATTTCTAGGCGCTGAGGGCGCCGAGTTCGGTTGTTTGTTCCTCCTTGTCGGTCGGGACGAGGGTGAGGCGTGAGCGGCTGAGGACGTCGAGGCCGAGATAGCGGCGGCCTTCGATCCACTCGTCGTGTTGTTCGGCCAGGACCGCTCCGACGAGGCGGATCAGGGAGCCGCGGTCGGGGAAGATACCCACGACGTCGGTGCGGCGGCGGATCTCGCGATTGAGGCGCTCCTGCGGGTTGTTGGACCAGAGCTGGCGCCAGATCTCCTTCGGGAAGCCGGTGAACGCGAGCACGTCCGCCCGGGCGGTCTCGAGGTGGGTGGCGACTGCGGGGAGCTTCTCTTCCAGGGCGTTCAGGACCCGGTCGAACTGTGCGTGGACGGCGTCCTTGTCGGGCTGGTCATAGACCGAGTGGAGCAGGGTCTTCACCCACGGCCAGCTGGACTTCGGGGTCGCGGACATCAGATTCGCGGCGTAGTGGGTGCGACAGCGCTGCCAGGTCGCGCCGGGCAGCGTCGCCCCGATCGCCGCGACGAGGCCGGCGTGAGCGTCGCTGGTGACGAGCTTCACCCCGGTGAGGCCGCGGGCAGTCAGGTCGCGGAAAAAGCCCAGCCAGCCGGCGCCGTCTTCGGCGCTGGTGACCTGCAAGCCCAGGATCTCACGGTGCCCGTCCTTGTTCACGCCCGTCGCGAGGAGCGCGTGGACGTTAGCGACACGGCCGCCCTCGCGCACCTTCAGCACCAGGGCGTCGGCGGCGACGAACGTGTAGGGGCCAGCGTCGAGGGGCCGGGTGCGGAACTGCTCGACCTGCTCGTCGAGGTCGGTGGCCATGATCGACACCTGCGACTTGGACAGACGAGTGATGCCGAGGGACTCGACGAGTTTCTCCATCCGCCTGGTCGAGACCCCGAGCAGGTAGCAGGTCGCCACGACGCTGGTCAGGGCGGCCTCGGCACGGCGGCGCCGCTCGAGGAGCCAGTCCGGGAAGTACGTTCCGGTGCGCAGCTTCGGGATCGCGACGTCGAGAGTGCCGGTGCGGGTGTCGAAATCCCGGTGCCGGTAGCCGTTGCGGGAGTTGGTCCGGTCGGCGGAGATCTGGCCGTATTCGGCCCCGCAGACGGCTTCGGCCTCGGCGCTCATCAGCGCGTTGATGAACGTGGTCAGCATCTGCCGCATCAGGTCCGGCGAGGCTTGCTCGAGTTGTTCGGACAGGAAACGGGCAGGGTCAATAAAATGGGGTGCGGTCATCGCGTGTACTCCTTCGGAAAAGACTTGATCGGTCTTTCCAAGAATCACGCGGTGGCCGCCTCACATCGGTGCAACACGCCCATCAGGGCCGGGGTTACACCACGCTATTGGACGCAACCGGGGTGCGGTCTCGGCGTTCTGCGAGGAGCATGGTGTTTCGCGGTCTTGGTTCTACAAGATCCGCGCCCGGGCTGCGGCAGATGGTGTGTTCGAGGTCGTCGCTCCGACATCCACGAGGCCTCGGTCGAGTCCGGCTCGGACGAGCGACGAGATCGTCGATCTCGCCATCAGTGTTCGGGCGCGATTGCGTGCAGAGGGGTGGGATTTCGGCCCGTTGAGTGTGATCGCGAGGTTGCGGCGGATGGGCTTCCAGGAGTTGCCCTCACGGGCCACCTTGGCGCGGATCTTCGTTCGTGCGGGCGTGGTCGAGGCGGAGCCTCGGAAGCGGCCCCGGAGCGCGTTTCGTCGGTTCGTCTATCCAGCCCCGAACTGTTTGTGGCAAATCGATGCAACCGAGTGGACGCTTACTGACGGTTCGCTCTGCACGATCTTCCAGATCATCGACGATCATTCCCGTCTCGCGCTCGCGTCGTTGGTCGCCCGGGCAGAGACCGGAGAAGTAGTGCCCCATAAGGTGGTGTAGCCTGCGGTGGCCGGCTCGGTCTTGGACGTGAGCGCGGTCACCGTGTGACTCCTTCGAGAAGTCTCTAACCTCCACTCGAAAGGCATCATCACGATGACCGCTCCACATATTGTCGACCCTGCACACCTTCTTGGCGAAGCCCTGACCGACGCGTCTCCCGATCTGATGCGGTCGCTGCTGCAAACCATGATCAACGCGCTCCTCTCTGCCGACGCTGACGCGGTGATCGGCGCCGAGTGGGGCCAACCCACCCCGGGTCGCACCGTCCAACGCAACGGCTACCGGCACCGCGACCTCGATACCCGCGCCGGGACCATCGATGTCGCGATCCCGAAGCTGCGCTCTGGCACCTACTTCCCGGAGTGGCTCCTCGAGCGCCGCAAACGCGCCGAGACCGCCCTGATCACCGTCGTCGCGGACTGCTACCTCGCCGGCGTCTCCACACGCCGCATGGACAAACTCGTGAAGACCCTCGGGATTCACTCGTTGTCGAAGTCGCAAGTGTCCCGGATGGCTGCGGACCTCGACGAGCACGTTGACCAATTCCGACACCGCCCGCTCGGTGATGCCGGCCCATTCACGTTCGTCGCCGCCGACGCTCTCACCATGAAAGTCCGCGAAGGCGGACGCGTCATCAACGCCGTTGTTCTCGTCGCGACCGGGGTCAACGCCGATGGGCGCCGCGAGGTCCTGGGCCTGCGGGTGGCCACGTCGGAGACCGGGGCGGCGTGGAACACGTTCTTCGCCGACCTCGTCGCCCGCGGTCTGACCGGGGTTCGTCTGGTCACTTCCGACGCGCACCGCGGTCTGGTCGAGGCGATCGCCGCGAACTTCCCCGGCGCGGCCTGGCAACGCTGCCGCACCCACTACGCCGCGAACCTGATGTCGGTGACCCCGAAGAGTCTCTGGCCCGCGGTCAAGGCTATGCTGCACTCCGTTTACGACCAGCCCGACGCCGACGCCGTCCACGCCCAGTTCGACCGGCTGTTGGACTACGTCGACGGGAAACTGCCCGCAGCTCACGAACACCTCGACGCTGCCCGCGCCGACATCCTCGCGTTCACCGGGTTCCCCGAGGGGCTCTGGCAGCAGATCTGGTCGAACAACCCGAACGAGCGCCTGAATCGTGAAATCCGTCGCCGCACCGACTCCGTCGGCATCTTCCCCAATCGCGACGCGATCACCCGGCTCGTCGGCGCCGTCCTTGCCGAACAGACCGATGAATGGGCCGAGGGACGCCGCTACCTCGGACTCGACATCCTCGCCAAGAGCCGCCTCACCATCGTCCCCGACACCGGAACCGAGGTGCCCGAACCAGAACTCGCCCTCAGCGCCTAACCCAACGAATCGAAGGACACACGGCTACACCACTCCACGGGGCTTGACCACCGGAGAGGCTGCATTGCGTGTCGTGACCCAGGCGATCAACCATCACGGAGCACCACAGAAGTTCCTGTCAGACAATGGTGTCGCGTTCAATCCCACGCGTCGGGGGCATTCCAACCAGCTCATCGATTACCTCGCCTCGCTCGGCGTCGAGACGATCACGGGGAAGCCCTACAAACCCACCACGCAAGGCAAGAACGAACGCTTCCACCGCACACTGCACCGCTTCCTCAACGCCAAACCGCCAGCCGCGACGATCGAGGAACTGCAAACCCTCGTGAACGTCTTCGACGTGTCCTACAACACGCTCCGCGAACACCAATCGCTCACCGACCGGCAAACCCCGAAAGAGGCCTGGGATCGCACCCCGGCTGCCCCGTCACCGACCCCGCAACCCACCGCGATCGAGATCCACGCCGCCCGCAACGCCCTCACAGCCCTACCACCCGGCGAAGCTGAATGTGTTGTCACGTCAGGCGGCAGAACCTACCTCCTCGGTCGCACGTTCCGCCCCGGGACAGCATTCATCGGTCACACCGTCCACGCGATCTGGGACGCTCAGCAGATCACGTTCTACGACCACCACGGCACCATGATCCGCACCCAACCCATGCCATCACGCAACGAAGGCCGCCCCGCCCACGGCCGAACACGAACGACCAAGAACAGCGTTGTGTCCACGAAGTCCTGAGACAGAGAAGTGTCCACGAAGTCCTGAGACAGAAGTGTCCACGAAGTCCTGAGACATCACACACCTCCGGAGGGGTGCGCTCGCGCCAATGGGGCGCGCTTGGTCCAGCGCGGTGCGCTGGCAGCAGGCAGGGGGCAGGAGATGCACAACTCCTCCGTCCCCGTCTCAGGAGGCCGTCTTGGTGCGACGGTGCCCCTCGGGGGAGGGAGGAGTTGTGGTTCGATGACCGGTCGGGAACCGGTGGTCTCAGGAACGTCTCACGGCGGACTGCCGAGACGGACTTGTTCGAGGGTACCGAAGCACCCGGGTCCTTGGCGAGTGGCGTTCGCCCTGATCAGTCCTCGTCCTGGCCGAGGGTGCCGAGGTACAGGCCGATCACCTTGTCGTCGGACAGCAGTTCGCGGCCTGTTCCGGTGTACGCGTCCCGGCCCTGATCGAGGACGTACCCGCGGTCGCAGATCTGCAGACACCGCCGCGCGTTCTGCTCGACCATGATCGTCGTCACACCGGCCTTGTTGATGTCGGAGACCCGGATGAAGGCGTCGTCCTGTCGAACCGGCGAGAGTCCGGCTGACGGCTCGTCGAGCAGCAGCACGTGCGGATCCATCATGAGGGCACGGGACATCGCGACCATCTGACGCTCACCACCGGACAGCGAGCCAGCCCGCTGCTTGAGGCGCTTGCCGAGCTCACCGAAGATACCCGTCACGAACTCGAGTCGTTCGTTGTACTGCTTCGGCTTCTGGAAGAGTCCCATCTTCAGGTTGTCCTCGATCGTGAGGCTCGGGAACACGTTGTTCGTCTGCGGGACGAACCCGACACCTCGTGCGACGAGCCGGTTCGCCTTCAACCCGGTGATGTCCTCGCCGTTCAAGAGCACCTGGCCGCTGCGCACCTTCACCTGTCCGAAGATCGCCTTGAGGAGCGTCGACTTGCCGGCACCGTTCGGGCCGATGATACCGATGAGCTCACCCTTGCGCGCCGTCAGGTTCGCGCTGTTGAGGATGTTGACGCCCGGGAGGTAACCGGCCGTGAGGTCGGTGACCTCCACGACCATGTCCGCCGTGCTGACCGCGGTGCCGCCGACCGGGGCACTCTGTGCATCGCTCATTTCTGGTCCTCCTCGGGTGCGGCTCCGGCCGCGAGTCGCTCTTCCTGGATCTGGGCGAGCAGTTCTTCGGCCTCGGCACTGTCCTCGCCGGCGATCCGACCGGTCACGACGCCGAGGTCGACGTCCTGGTGGCTGCCCAGGTAGGCGTCGATGACCGCAGGATCCTCCATGACGGTGTCAGGAGGCCCTTCAGCGACGACACTGCCCTCGGCCATGACGACGACCCAGTCGGCGATGTGACGGACCATCTGCATGTCGTGCTCCACGAAGAGGACGGTCATGCCCTCGTCCTTGAGCGCGAGGATGTGGTCGAGCAGTGACTGCGTGAGCGCCGGGTTGACGCCGGCCATCGGTTCGTCGAGCATGACGAGCTTCGGGTCGCTCATGAGGGCCCGTGCCATCTCGAGCAACTTGCGCTGTCCGCCGGACAGGCTCGCCGCGTAGTCGTCGCGTTTCGTGTCGAGCTTGAACCGCCGGAGCAGGTCGATCGCCTTCACCTCGAGGTCCTCCTCCTGCTTGCGCCAGAGCGGCTTCACGAGGCTCGAGAAGATCCCCTCGCCCGTCTGACCGGTCGCACCGAGCTTCATGTTCTCGAGCACCGTGAGGAGTCCGAGCGCCTTCGTCAGTTGGAAGGTGCGGACCTGTCCCATGCGCGCCACCTTGAACGCCGGGACACCGCCGAGACTCTTGCCGTCGAAGTTCCAGGTCCCAGTGTTCGGCTTGTCGAAACCGGTGAGGAGGTTGAACAGGGTCGTCTTGCCGGCGCCGTTCGGCCCGATGAGCGCGGTGATCGCGTTCCTCGGGACCTCGAGGTGCTCGACGTTGACGGCTTGCAGGCCACCGAAGGTGCGTGTGACCTTGTCGGCGATGAGGATCGGATCGACCTTCGCGACGCCTGGGACGATCTCGCCGACATGCAGACCCGTGGTCTTGACAGGTCGCGAGGTGGGTGAGCTGTTACTTGACAAAGGTCAGCTCCTTCTTGTTTCCGAGGATGCCTTGCGGCCTGAAGATGACGATCAGCATGAGCGCGACGCCCACGAGGACGTACCGGAGGGTGGAGGCCTGCGTCGAGCTCATGAACGGCAGGACGTCCGCCTTCACGAGCGCCGGGAGGACGTTCGAGAGGAACGCCATGATCACCCAGAAGATCACCGAGCCGAGGAGCGGCCCGAAGACTGTCGCGGCCCCGCCGAGGAGCAGGATCGTCCAGATGAAGAAGGTGAGACTCGTGACGTACACACTCGGCACGACCGCGGAGGGCAGCGCGAGTACGACGCCGCCGAGGGCGCCGAAGATGCCGCCGACGACGAGCGCCTGCATCTTGTAGGCGAACACGTTCTTGCCGAGCGCACGGACCGCGTCCTCGTCCTCGCGGATGCCCTTCAGCACCCGACCCCAGGGGCTGCGCATGAGGAGGAACACGAGGAGGGCTGCGACGGCCAGCAGGAGGATGCCGAAGATCCGGACCCACCACTGGTTCGCGTTGAGCTCCCACGGGCCGAAGCCGTAGGTGCCCGGCGGGATCGGGTTGGCCGCGCGGAACCCCTCGTGGTAGTTGCCGAGGCCGTCCGCCGAGTTCGTGAACTCGTCGAACACCTGCGTCGTGAACAGGAGTCGGACGATCTCAGCGGCCGCGATGGTCACGATCGCCAGGTAGTCGGCTCGCAATCGGAGTGTCGGGATGCCGAGGATGAAGGCGAACACCACCGAGGCCAGGCAGCCGACGATGATGCCCAACCACCATGGGAGGTTGAAGCTCAGGATCGAGATGGCGTACCCGTAGGCGCCGAGGGCCATGAAGCCCGCCATGCCGAAGTTCAGCAGGCCGCCGTAACCGAAGTGCACGGCGAGGCCGAGCGCTGCGAGCGCATACGCGATCGTCTCCGGGCTGATGACCCACGCGAGCGTGTTCGAGAGGATGCTTCCCCAGTCCATGCGCTTGCCCCTAACCGATTCTCTCGCGACGACCGAGGATGCCCTGCGGTCTCACGAGGAGGACCGCGATGAGCACCACGAGGGCGCCGACGTACTTGATGTCAGACGGGATCCAGAGCGTCGAGACCTCGACGAGGATGCCGATGATGAGGGCACCGACCATGGCGCCGAAGGCGGTACCGAGACCGCCGAGGGTGATGGCCGCGAAGATGAGGAGCAGTAGCTGCGCTCCCATGTCCCATTTGATGCCGGGGCGGAAGTACGCCCAGAGGATGCCGGAGAGTCCCGCGAGCGTCGCCGCGAGGATCCAGACGATGCGGACCACGCGGTCGACGTCGATGCCGCTGGCCGCTGCGAGGCTCGGGTTGTCCGAGATCGCTCGCGTCGCCTTGCCGGTCTTCGTCTTGACGAGCCACCAGGCGACACCGAGGAGCACCACGACACTGACCGCCATGCTGATCATGTCCGTGACGCTGAGCGACACCGAGCCGAACAGCTTGATGTTCTCCTCGCCCGCGCCGGGCAGCTGGAACGTGCCGCCGCCGATGAAGTAGAGGAAGACGTAGCGGAGCGCCAGCGACAGGCCGATCGAGACGATCATGACCTGCACGATGCCGACGCCCTTGCGTCTCAAGGGTCTCCAGATGCCGGCGTCGAGCGCGAAGCCGAATGCGGCGCTCAAGCCGAGCGCGATGATGATGGACAGCCAGATCGGCCATTGCAGGAACACCCCGAACACGAGCGCCATGATCGCGCCGAAGGTGACCATCTCCGCGTGGGCGAAGTTGCTGAGTCCTGTGGTGCCGAACACGAGCGATGCTCCGATGGCCGCCAGAGCGAGCATCAAGCCGAAGTTCACGCCGTTGACGAGGCGTTCGGCCAGCTGATCCCAGAAGCTGACGGTGACGCGGACGCCTTCGCCGAGGAAGAAGTTGACCGATTTCGATTGGGTGAGGCCGAACTCGGCCTCGATGGTGGATCCGCCTTCGGCGACGATGACGCCCTTCGGGAGGGTCTCCTCGTCGAGGGTGACCTTGTAGGTGCCTTTCTCGGGGACGCCGATCTTCCACTTGCCGTCCGCATCCGTGTCGACGTCGGCCTTGTAGCCGTTGCCGTCGATCGTGATGTTGACGCCCTGGAGTGGTTTGTCGTCGTACTTGACGTTGCCGGCGAAGTAGAAGTCGTACTCCTCGCCCACTTCGTCTGCGTGCGCGGGGACCGCGCTCAATACAGACGAGAGGGTGATCGCCCCGAACAGCAGGGCGATGAGGAGCACGAATCTTCGTGCCAGTCTCGGGTCTCGGGTCGTTCCAGTGAACTTCACTGCACCTCCAGTGCCGGGCCACTTCCGTGAACCGTTCTCCTGCGTCGGACAACGCTGTTCGACGATAGAACCTGATTATTGCCTACATGTTTCGCCTGTGCGTATTTCTGCGCACGGTTTTGTCGGGATCGTGGAATAGGGGTGCACTCTGCTCCGTTACGATGGAGATACCGGCAGGGCCTGCGTTTCTGCGGTGGTTTTCGCACAATGAGAGGGACACATGGACCAGCCTGATCCGTTCGGATTCGTAGGACTCACGTATGACGATGTGCTCCTGCTCCCCGGGCACACCGACGTCATCCCGAGCGAGGCCGAGACGGCCTCCCGCCTGACGAAGCGCATCACGCTGAACACGCCGCTGCTCTCCAGCGCGATGGACACCGTGACCGAGGCTCGCATGGCCATCGCCATGGCGCGCGAGGGCGGTATCGGCATCCTGCATCGCAACCTCTCGATCTCGGATCAGGCCGAGCAGGTCGACCGCGTGAAGCGCAGCGAATCCGGCATGATCACGAACCCGATCACCACGACGGCGGACGCCACCGTGGCCGAAGTGGACGCGCTCTGCGGCCAGTTCCGGATCTCGGGCCTCCCGGTCGTCAACGGCGAGGGTATCCTCGTCGGCATCATCACGAACCGCGACATGCGTTTCGTCTCACCGTTCGAGAAGGCGACCACGCGCGTCAGCGAGGTCATGACGAGCACCGGTCTCATCACCGCACCCGTCGGCACCGACCGCAACGCGGTCATGGCGCTCCTCGCCCAGCACCGCATCGAGAAGCTGCCCCTGGTGGACGAGGCAGGCAAGCTCAAGGGCCTCATCACGGTCAAGGACTTCGACAAGAGCGAGAAGTATCCGCTCGCCACCAAGGATGAGAGCGGACGCCTGCGCGTCGGCGCGGCCATCGGCTTCTTCGGTGACGCCTGGTCGCGCGCCGGTCAACTCCTCGAGGCGGGTGTCGACGTCATCGTCGTCGACACCGCGAACGGCGAGAGCGCGGGAGTACTCGACATCATCCGCAAGCTCAAGGCCGACCCGGCGTTCGCCGGTGTCGACGTCATCGGCGGGAACGTGGCCACCCGTTCCGGTGCACAGGCACTCGTCGACGCAGGAGCCGACGCCATCAAGGTCGGCGTCGGACCGGGCTCCATCTGCACCACGCGCGTCGTCGCCGGGGTCGGCGTGCCGCAGGTCACCGCGGTCTACGAGGCCTCCCTCGCCGCGCGCGAGGCCGACATCCCGGTCATCGCCGACGGTGGCCTGCAGTACTCGGGCGACATCGCCAAGGCGCTCGTCGCCGGAGCAGACACCGTCATGCTCGGTTCCCTCCTCGCCGGCACCGACGAGAGCCCCGGAGACCTCGTCTTCGTCGGCGGCAAGCAGTTCAAGGCGTACCGTGGCATGGGTTCGCTCGGCGCGATGCAGACCCGCGGCGAGAAGACCTCCTACTCCAAGGACCGTTACTTCCAGGCCGACGTCCCGAGCGACGACAAGCTCATCCCGGAGGGCATCGAGGGACAGGTCCCGTACCGCGGCCCCGTCTCCGCCGTCTCCTACCAGCTCATCGGTGGTCTGCGTCAGTCGATGTTCTACGTCGGTGCCCGCAACATCAGCGAGCTGAAGTCCAAGGGAAAGTTCGTCCGGATCACGGCCGCCGGCCTCAAGGAATCGCACCCGCACGACGTGCAGATCGTCGTCGAGGCGCCGAACTACCGCAAGTAGCCGCAAGCATCACAGCATCCGGACGGTCCGGCAGGCTTTGGCCTGCCGGACCGTCCTCGCATCAGGTGACCGGTAGGCTGGTCCGGTGAGCATGGATATTGAGATCGGCCGGTCAAAGCGCGCCAGGCGTGCGTTCGCGTTCGACGACATCGCCGTCGTCCCGTCGCGGAGGACCCGCGACCCCGAGGACGTCTCGGTCTCCTGGGCGATCGACGCCTACCAGTTCCAGATCCCCGTCCTCGCGGCGCCCATGGACTCCGTGGTCTCGCCGACGACGGCCATCATGATGGGTCAGCTCGGCGGAGTCGGCGTGCTCGACCTCGAAGGCCTCTGGACGAGATACGAGAACCCTGAGCCGCTGCTCGCCGAGATCCGCTCGCTTCCCGTCGGCCGAGCGACCGCCCGCATGCAGGAGATCTACTCCGAGCCGATCAAGCCTGAGCTCGTCTCCGCGCGCCTCGCCGAGATCCGCGCGGCCGGAGTCACCGTCGCCGGTGCCCTGTCGCCGCAGCGGACACAGGAGCTCTACGAGACCGTGGTCGCCGCCGGCGTCGACCTCTTCGTCATCCGCGGCACGACCGTCTCCGCCGAGCACGTCTCCAAGAACCAGGAGCCGCTCAACCTCAAGAAGTTCATCTACGAACTCGACGTCCCGGTGATCGTCGGCGGTGCGGCCACCTATACCGCGGCCCTGCACCTCATGCGGACCGGCGCAGCCGGTGTCCTCGTCGGCTTCGGCGGCGGCGCTGCGTCGACGACGCGTGCCTCGCTCGGCATCCACGCACCGATGGCGACGGCCGTCGCGGATGTCGCCGGTGCTCGCCGCGACTACCTCGACGAGTCGGGCGGGCGCTACGTGCACGTCATCGCCGACGGCGGTCTCGGGACCTCCGGCGACATCGTCAAGGCCGTGGCGATGGGCGCTGACGCGGTCATGCTCGGTACCGCGCTCGCGCGTGCGAGCGATGCTCCCGGCGGCGGCTGGCACTGGGGCGCCGAGGCGCACCACCCGCACCTGCCGCGCGGTCGTCGCGTCGAGGTCGGCACCGTCGCATCGCTCGAGGAGATCCTCTATGGCCCGTCACCGGTGTCGGACGGCACCGCGAACCTCATCGGCGCGCTGCGCCGCTCGATGGCCACGACCGGGTACTCCGATCTCAAGGAGTTCCAGCGGGTCGAGGTCGTCGTCGCTCCGTACCAGGGCAACTGACACGATGACGAAGCGCCTCGGTCGATCATGACCGGGGCGCTTCGTCGACTGTCGGAATCGAACCGGTTCCGCAAGCGGTTGTCGCCTCGATGCCCGCGGACTAGCCTCGGAGGCAGAGCCTCGCAGACGAGCACCTGCCACGTGCAGGACGTCGCGGGGGCGGTTTCTGCGAGCGGAGTGCGACGATGGCCACCACACCCAACAACGTGTCACGATCCACCAAGCTGGGGATGGAGGAACGTGACGCCGCGATCGAGGCGCTCAAGTCGAAAGAACTCGACATCCTCGTGGTGGGCGGCGGCATCGTCGGGACGGGCAGCGCTCTCGACGCCGTGACGCGCGGACTGAGCACCGGACTCGTGGAAGCCCGCGACTGGGCCAGTGGCACGTCGAGCCGGTCGTCGAAGCTGGTGCACGGTGGCATCCGGTACCTGGAGCAGCTCGACTTCCGTCTGGTCCGAGAGGCCCTCATCGAGCGCGGCCTGCTGCTGCAGCGGATCGCGCCCCACCTCGTGAAGCCCGTCCGGTTCCTCTACCCGCTGAACAAGCCGGTCATCGAGCGCCTGTACATCGGCGCCGGCATGCTGCTGTACGACCTCTTCAGTTGGACGGGCGGTCGTCCTCCGGGTGTGCCGCACCACCGTCACCTGTCGAAGCGTCAGGTCCTAACCTCGATTCCGAGTCTGAAGGCCGACGCCTTCGTCGGCGGCCTCACCTATTACGACGCCCAGGTCGACGACGCGCGGTACGTCGCGTCCCTCGCCCGGACCGCATCGTCGTACGGAGCGCATGTCGCGAGCCGGGTGCGCGTCGAGGGCTTCATCAAGGTCGGGCAGCGTGTCGTCGGCGTGAAGGCGCACGACCTCCAGACCGACGAACGGTTCGAGATCCGTGCCAAGCAGGTCGTGAACGCGACAGGTGTGTGGACGGACGACACCCAGTCGATGGTGGGGGAGCGCGGTCAGTTCAAGGTACGCGCCTCGAAGGGCATCCACCTCGTGGTCCCGCGCGACCGCTTCCAGTCGAACATGGGGCTCCTGCTCCGCACCGAGAAGAGCGTCCTGTTCGTCATCCCGTGGGGTCGACACTGGTTGATCGGCACGACCGACACCGATTGGCATCTCGACAAGGCGCACCCGGCAGCGACGGCAGCCGACATCGACTACCTCCTCGAGCACGTCAACAAGATCCTCGCCGTGCCGCTGACGCGCGAGGACGTCGAGGGCGTCTACGCCGGTCTCCGCCCGCTGCTCGCCGGCGAGTCGGAGCAGACCTCGAAGCTGTCGAGGGAACACCTCGTCGCGCACTCCGTCCCGGGGCTGGTCGTGATCGCCGGCGGCAAGTGGACCACCTACCGGATCATGGCGAAGGATGCGATCGATGCCGCAGCCGACGCCCTCGACGGCAAGATCCCCGCGAGCGCGACCGAGAACATCGCGCTCGTCGGAGCAGAGGGCTACCAGGCCGCGTGGAACAAGCGTGGGAAGATCGCCCGCGCCTTCGGCGTGCACACGGCGCGCATCGAGCACCTCCTGAACCGCTACGGGGTGCTGACGGACGAGCTGCTCGACCTCATCAAGGACGACCCGACGCTCGCCGACGCGCTGCCGGGAGCCGACGACTACATCGGCGCCGAGGTCGTCTACGCGGCATCGCACGAGGGGGCCCTACACCTCGACGACGTCCTGGCCCGCCGGACCCGCATCTCGATCGAGGCCTGGGACCGTGGTGTGTCCGCCGCCCCTGTGGCCGCACGTCTCATGGGCGGCGTCCTCGGATGGGACGAGGCCCGTATCGAGAAGGAGGTCAGCTACTACCTGACGAGGGTCGCCGCCGAGCGCGCCTCGCAGGAGCAGCCGAACGACGAGGCCGCCGACCGTGTGCGTCTGGAGGCTCCGGATATCGTGCCAGGGGCCTGATCTCCCCCCTGGTCCGCTGGGCCTGTGGAGAACTTTCGCACGACATCGACGACCTCAGTAGTCTCAGTCGCGCCCCAGATCGGGGACCTTGTGGTGATCACAAGGCGGCTCGAAGGAATTTCCAATGCAACACAGAATGCTCGCAACGATTGCTGCGGTCGCCGCTGTCTTTGGGACCATGCTCTCGGCCGTGCCGGCGCAAGCGGTTCCGACCTCATCGCCGATCGTGGCGTCGAGTTTGCGCCCGGGCATGGTCAGCGTGACGGGCGCCGACGGCGTTATCCGATCGTTCACGAGGGACGACCTGAATGAGACCGGCGTTGCCGGTATGAGCGGAACACTTGACACGGCTTCGAGTGACACGATCGCTATCAGCGCAGATGGGCAGAGCGCTACCGTGGTGAGCGCGGCGGGCGATGTGCTTCTGTCCCTCTCGGCGCCGGAGCTCGGAGAGGGCGATACCGCTATTGCCGCGAAAATCGTCAGAGTGGGCCAGCACCTCGTCATCACGCCGGCCGATGCAAGGACCCGATCGATGTGTGCTTCGTCTGCTTGGGGCAACGTCATTGTGAACATCGGCATGGCGGGGGTGTGCGCAATGTTGGGGGTTGGCACGATCGTCGGTGGTGTCGTATGCACGGCCGCTCTAATCGCGGCGAATGCCGCAATCGATTGGGATTCGTCGTGCTGAATCCAATCGCGTGTCGAGCATGACGAGGGCGAACCGTGGTCTCGATCTCCGTGATGCACGCAGAACGCTCCGGTACTTCCTTCTGCTCTATGTCCTATCCGCGGTCGGCACCGCCACAGCGTTCCTCATCCAGATCGGAATCGGGGCGCGGACCTGGGCGGGGGCGATCGCGGCGTATGTTCCGGCTTTCGTGGGATGGACCATCGCGTTCCTGCTGCTGTCCGCTGTAGGCATGGCGATCGGACGTCGGCTCCGCCGGGAACAATAGCCGTTTGGGCCCGGCCGCCATGGCCGGGCCCAAACGGGTCAGAGCGTCTGGAGTGGCGGATAGACTGGGAGGACTGCCACAACAAGCCTGAGGAGTACAGCCATGGTGGATGTTCGGCGGGTCAAACTTCCCGGCGTCGGGGTGCTGCACACCTTCGTCACCGACGACGGGGGCAAGGTCGGCGTCATCGCGCACCGTTCCGGCCACAGCGACCTCATCACCTTCGCCGACCACGAGGACGGTGCGGACTCCGGCAAAGTGTCGCTCCGACTCAACGAGGATGAGGCGCACACGCTCGCCGAGCTCCTCGGCGGCACGCAGATCACCGAGTCGCTCAGCGCACTCGACCAGATCCCCGGCCTCAGCATCGACTGGTTCACCGTCGACTACGAGGACCACATCGCCGGGCAGCCGCTCGGCAACCCGGCCGAGAAGGGCATGGTCGGCCTGACGGTCGTCGCCGTCGTCCGCGGCGAGTCCGCGAACCCGGCCCCCGCAGCTGACTTCCGCGTCTTCCCCGGTGACACCCTCGTGGTGGCCGGAAGCCCCGAGAAGGTCGCGAAGGCCTTCGCCTACTTCCGTTCCGGCGCCCTCAAGAAGGTCGCTGTCGACGCTCCGCCGGGAGGGTAGGCATGCTGCACGCCGCCGCGACCGAAAGCTCCCACCTCGGCCAGGATCTCATCATCCTCGGCGTCCTGTTCGTCATCGCCTACATCCTCGGCAGGCTCGGCAAGCTCATCGGCCTGCCGTCGATCCCCGTCTACATGCTCGTCGGCCTGCTCGCGAGCCCGTACACGGGCTGGTTCCCGCTCGACTTCGCGAGTGACCAGATCGAACTCATCGCCGTGTTCGGCCTCATCCTGCTGTTGTTCAACCTCGGGTTGGAGTTCGACCAGGACGAGTTCTTCGGCAACGCCGGAAAATTCATCGTCTCCGGCGGTTCGTACATCCTCGTCAACATGGCCGCAGGGCTCGTGTTCGGCTTCCTCGTCGGCTGGGGCACCCGTGAGGCGCTCATCATCGCCGGTATCACCGCGACATCGTCGAGCGCGATCGTCACGAAACTGCTGATCGAGCTCAAGCGACTGACCAACGACGAGACGCCGATGATCCTCGGCGTCACGGTCGTCGAGGACATCTTCATCGCGATCTACCTCGCGATCGTCGGAGTCGTGCTCAGCGGCGAGACCGCGGTGTGGCCGGTGATCGGCAAACTCGCGATCGCCTTCACCTTCATCCTCGTGATGTTCGCCGTCGCGCGGTTCGGCGGCAGGTTCGTCTCGCGGCTCTTCCGGACGAAGGACGACGAACTCTTCACGATCCTGTTCTTCGGCCTGGCCGTCGCGTTCGGCGGCATCGGCGAACTGCTCGGTGTCACGGACGCGATCGGCGCCTTCCTCATCGGGCTCGTCCTCGGTGCGACCCGCTTCCGGAACAAGATCGAACAGATCGCGATCCCACTCCGCGACGTCTTCGGCGCGTTCTTCTTCCTGAACTTCGGGCTCGCACTCGATGCCTCCAAGTTCGGCAGCGTGCTCGTCCCCGTGCTGCTCGCAGTGCTCATGACCGTGGTGCTCAACGTCGGTGCCGGCCAATTCGTGGCATGGCTGAACGGGCTGGGACCACAGGCCGGGATCAACGCCGCGGTGATCCTCCAGAACCGGGGGGGAATTCGCGCTGATCCTGGCGACCCTGTCGCTCAGTGCCGGGTTGAATCCACTCATCCAACCGTTCGCGGGCCTCTACGTGCTCATCATGGCGATCATGGGGCCGATCGTCGCGGGACGTTCCGAGCAGATCGGTGCCGTCGTCCTGCGACGACCGAAGAAGCGGGCCGTGCCTGCTCCACGGCCGGACCCCATGCTCGCCGAGGAGATCGCACTCGTCGAGAGCACGGGAGCCGACCCGGACGCGCCGTCGTCGGCGTCCGAGCAGTCGGCTGTGGACCGGCTGGTCGAGCAGGCCATGAACGATCCGGAACCACCAGCACGAAAGCGAGAGCCCGATTACTAGCACCGCCCCGGCGACGCCCGGCACCCCGACACCCGGGCAACCTCGCCCGACGCTCCGCTCCGTCATGCTCCGCCCCCGCTGGATCGGCATGCTCGTGCTCGCCCTGGCTGTCGCGGGTGCGTTCGCAGCGCTCAGCCAGTGGCAGCTCGCACGCGCGATCGAATCCGGACAGGTCGTCACGACGGACACGGAATCGGTGCGACCGATCGCCGACATCCTCGAGCCGAGCGCCGGCATCCGTGAGGCGGATGCCGGACAACGTGTCAGCGTCGTCGGAAGCTGGATCGCGAACGACTACATCGTCGTGGGCGACCGCGTGAACGACGGCGTGCTTGGCTACTGGGTCACCGGTCATCTCCAGACCGACCGACCAGACGGCGCCGGCCTCGCCGTCGCGCTCGGCTGGACCGAGGACCGGGACGTCGCCGAGCGCGTGGCCGATGAGCTCAACGCCCGGGAGCCCGGTGCACCCGCTGAGCTCGAGGGACGGTTGAACCCGCCCGAGGGACCGGAGGAGCCGGAGTCCGACGCTGCCCCGAGCGACCTGAACAACATGTCGGTGGCCGCCCTGCTCAACCGGTGGAACGATGCCGACGGGCTGCGGGTCTTCACCGCGTTCCTCGTGGACGACGAGGCCGTCGACGGACTCGAGGTGATCTCATCGCCGGCGCCGAGCCAGGAGATCCAGCTCAACTGGCTGAACATCTTCTACGCGGCCGAATGGGTGGTCTTCGCGGGCTTCGCGGTGTTCCTCTGGTTCCGCCTCGCGAAGGACGCATGGGAGCGCGAGATCGAAGAGATCGAGGACGCCGAGTCGGAGGGCTCGGGCGCGACGGCGTGATGTCCGGCCGCCCGTGACCGGCGGGTAAGATGGGAACCATGCCCCTCCAGCCGAAACCGTCGACGTTTCCCGCGATCCGAGGCGCGCTGAAGTTCTATCAGGTGGCCGCCCCGATCACCGGTGTGCTGCTGTTGTCGCTCTGCGCCGAGATGCTCATGAAGTATGCGTTCGGTCTCGAGCTCGAACTCGGCGGTGCGTACGGGTTCCTCGCCTTCGTGCCCTCCGGGACCGCCACCGCGGTGAACCTGAGCACCGGCATCCTCATCATCCACGGCTGGTTCTACGTCGTGTACCTGTTCGCCGCATTCCGACTCTGGAGCCTCATGCGGTGGAACGTCCTGCGCCTGCTCTGGCTCGCGCTCGGCGGCATCATCCCCTTCCTGTCCTTCTTCTTCGAGAGCCGCATCCCGCGCGAAGTGAAGGGCTACCTCTCCGGTCGCGAAGCAGTGGCGGCCGCCGAACCCGTGGAGTCCATGCAGTGAGCGAAACCACCCCTCCCGTCGAAGCGGAGCAGACCGCGGCACGGCCCGTGCTGGTCGTCGACTTCGGCGCACAGTATGCGCAACTGATCGCCCGTCGTGTCCGCGAGGCCGGCGTGTACTCCGAGATCGTGCCCCACACGGTCACCGCGGCCGAGGTCGCTGCCAAGAACCCCGTCGGTATCGTGCTCTCCGGCGGCCCGTCGAGTGTCTACGAGCCTGGCGCGCCCTCACTCGATTCGGGCATCCTCGAGCTCGGCGTCCCGACGCTCGGCATCTGCTACGGCTTCCAGGTCATGGCGACGCAGCTCGGCGGCGAGGTCGCCCACACGGGTCTCCGCGAGTACGGCTCGACCGACGCGACGAGCGTCGTCGACGCTCCGGGGACGCTCTTGCACGGTGTCCCGAGCGAGCAGAACGTCTGGATGAGCCACGGCGACTCCGTGTCGAAGGCACCCGAGGGCTTCGACGTCCTCGCCTCCACTGCTTCCACCCCGGTCGCCGCGTTCGCGAATGCGGAGCGCGGCCTGTACGGCGTGCAGTGGCACCCCGAGGTCAAGCACTCGGCCTATGGCCAGCAGGTACTCGAGAACTTCCTGCACCGCGCCGCCGGCATCCCCGCCGACTGGAACAGCGGCAACGTCATCGCCGAACAGGTCGACCGTATCCGTGCGCAGGTCGGCGACGCGAAGGTCATCTGCGGACTCTCCGGTGGCGTCGACTCCGCGGTCGCCGCAGCCCTGGTGCACAAAGCCGTCGGCGACCAGCTCGTGTGCATCTTCGTCGACCACGGCCTCCTCCGGAAGGACGAGCGCCGTCAGGTCGAGGAGGACTTCGTCGCCTCCACCGGTGTCCGTCTCGTCACGGTCGATGCGCGCGAACAGTTCATGTCGGCACTCGCGGGCGTCAGCGACCCTGAGCAGAAGCGCAAGATCATCGGTCGCGAGTTCATCCGTTCCTTCGAGCAGGCCGAGGTCGACCTCGTGAAGGAAGCCCAGAACGAAGGGGAAGCGATCCGCTTCCTCGTCCAGGGCACGCTCTACCCCGACGTCGTCGAGTCTGGTGGCGGTTCCGGCACGGCGAACATCAAGAGTCACCACAACGTCGGTGGACTCCCGGAAGATCTGCAGTTCGAGCTCGTCGAGCCGCTGCGCACCCTCTTCAAGGACGAGGTTCGCGCCATCGGTCGCGAGCTCGGTCTGCCCGAGGTCATCGTGGGTCGTCAGCCGTTCCCCGGCCCCGGTCTCGGTATCCGCATCGTCGGAGAGGTCACGGCAGAGCGTCTCGACCTCCTGCGCGACGCCGACGCGATCGTCCGCGAGGAACTCACCGCCGCCGGCCTCGACCAGGAGATCTGGCAGTGCCCGGTGGTGCTGCTCGCAGATGTCCGTTCGGTCGGTGTCCAGGGTGACGGCCGAACCTACGGCCACCCCATCGTGCTGCGTCCGGTGTCCTCCGAGGACGCGATGACGGCCGATTGGACGCGCCTGCCGTACGACGTGCTGGCGCGGATCAGCAACCGCATCACGAACGAGGTGAAGGACGTGAACCGCGTCGTACTCGACGTCACGTCGAAGCCACCGGGAACCATCGAGTGGGAGTGATCCCACCACCCTCCCCGACCAGCTCGGGGAGCACTGGAAGGCCGTCCCGTCTCGGGGCGGCCTTCCGGCGTTCGTCGTCGAGCTGAGCCGCCTCGTTCCCTGAGCGTGCGCAGGGGCCCTTCGCCAAGCTCAAGGAACTGGGTACCGCTCAGGGAACGGTGTCGGGGAGATGACAACAGGCCCGCCCCGCGAACGGGACGGGCCTGGTGTCGTTCCCGAGGGTGTCGGGAGTGGGACTAGTTGCGTGAGATGGCGAGCATGCGCAGGATCTCGACGTAGATCCAGATGACGGTGACCATGATGCCGAAGGCGCCGGTCCAGCCGTACTTCTCGGGTGCGCGGTTCTGGACGCCCCGCTGGATGAAGTCGAAGTCGAGCACGAGCGAGTACGCGCCCATCAGCACCGCGAAGATGCCGATGACGATACCGAGCGGGATTCCGAAGATCGTCGCACCGTACAGGCCGAACGGGTTCTGCAGGACGCCCGTGAACATGAGGACGAGGTTGAGGAGCTGGAAGACGCCGTAGCCCACGATCGCGATGAGGAAGACCTTGGTGGTCTTCTTCGAGGCGCGGACCTTGCCGCTCGCGAAGAGCGCGAGCGTGACACCGACGACGGCGAGGGTCGCGAGGACCGCCTGGACGACGATGCCCGACCACTGCTCGTTCGCTTCGAACACGCGGGAGATGCCACCGACGAAGAGACCCTGGAACACCGCGTATCCGAGGATGAGCGCCGGCACGGGCTCCTTCTTGAAGGAGTTGACGAGCCCGAGGCCGAGCCCGCCGATCATGCCGATGATCATCGGGAGCGCGTATCCGCCACCGCCCGACTGGAGCAGGGACGTCGTCCAGACCCAGGAGATGACGGCGAAGACGATGAGCACGGCGAACGAGCCGAGCGTCTTGACGAGGGTGTTCTCGATCGTCATGCGTCCGGTGGTGCCGACGCCTGCCGGTGCGGTGGGCTGGTTGTACATCGCGTGGAGCTGTCCGGCGGTGAGCGACGGGTTCGCCGCCTGAGCTGCCTGCAGCGTCCCGCCTCCCTGCTTCGCGAATGCCGGGTTCTTCGAGAACGCGGGATTGTCGAGGGCCATGGCTGATTCCTACTCTCAGTCGTGGAGGCTGTGTCGCGCCATGCGGCGCTGATGTGCCAAGCGTATCCGAGTTCTCTTTGAAACAGCCGGGGATATCCTCTGTTCGCCGCAGGCTGACTGCCGGATTCCCCGTCGGTCGCCGGGGTGCAGCCCTAGGCTGATCGCGTGCGCATCGACTCACTGCCCAATCCGCTCGTCATCGGTCACCGAGGGGCACCCGGGTACCGTCCGGAGCACACGGCATCCTCCTACGAGCTCGCCTTCGCGCTCGGGGCCGATGCGGTCGAACCCGACCTCGTCGCCTCGAAGGACGGTGTCCTCGTGGTGCGCCACGAGAACGAGATCTCCGGCACGACGGACGTCGCGGCGCGCCCGGAGTTCGCGGACCGACGGACGACGAAGACGATCGACGGCGATGAGCTGACGGGATGGTTCACCGAGGATTTCACCTGGGCGGAGCTCGTGACGCTCACCGCGAGGGAACGGATCGCGGCCCTCCGCCCGGCGAGCGCGAGCTTCGACGGACACGCGGGCATCATGCGGTTCTCCGAACTGGTGTCGCTCGTGCGGACCTCCGCTGCTGACCTCGGACGTCCGCTCGGCATCGTCGCCGAGGTCAAACACGCGACGTACTTCGCCTCCATCGGCCTGCCGCTCGACCGACTCCTCGCAGCAGCGATCGCCGACACCGGCTTCGGTGCCGATCCGGCTGCCGAGCCACTCATCATCGAGGCGTTCGAGAAGTCGGTACTGCTGCGCCTGCAGGAGCGCGGCGTCCAAGCGGAGTACGTCTACCTCATCGAGAGGTCCGGTAGGCCGAGCGACCTCGTCGCCGCCCTCGGTGACGCCGCGCCGGGCTACGCCGACGCCATGACGGATGAGGGGCTCGCGCAGCTCGCCCAGGAGGTCGACGGAATCAGTGTCGACAAGGCGATGCTCCTCGACTTGGGTGACGGCCGAGGGGTGACGACGCCTGACCTCGTGGGCCGCGCGCATGCCGCCGGATTGCAGGTCTACACCTGGACGCTCCGACCGGAGAACCGGTTCCTCGCTCCGCCGTTCCGAGTCGGCGACGATCCGGCGGCCCACGGCGACTGGTCGGGGGAGTTCTCGCTCGTGCTGTCGACCGGGGTCGACGGGGTCTTCGTGGATCATCCCGATCTCGGAGTGACGGCCCGCGAGCAACACGGGCGACACGACTGAGGCGCGTCCGGCCAGGCGCGCTCGCGGGCCCGCTGATGTCGGGGGCAGCGCCTAGACTTGGAGGCGATATGGCGACCACTCCTCCTTCGAACACCGATGCCGCGCAGCCCGTGATCGTCGACTGGCCCACAGCGACCGTCCCCGGGGCCTCCGGTGCGCAATCAGGCGGCAGCCGGCTGCTCGAGGGTCTCAACCCGCAGCAGAAGATCGCGGTGGAGTACCGCGGTCAAGCCCTCCTGATCGTCGCGGGTGCGGGTTCCGGCAAGACGAGCGTCCTCACCCGTCGAGTGGCGCTGCTGCTCGAGCAACGCGAGGCATGGCCGAGCCAGATCCTCGCGATCACCTTCACGAACAAGGCCGCCGCCGAGATGCGCGAGCGTGTCGAAGCGCTCGTGGGCCAGGCGGCGAAGGGCATGTGGATTTCCACGTTCCACTCCGCGTGCGTCCGTATCCTCCGTCGCGAGGCCGAGCACTTCGGCTTCACGAAGAACTTCACGATCTACGACAGCGGCGACCAGCGCGCCCTCCTGAAGCGGATCATCAAGGAGCTCGAGGCAGACGCCTACGGGTTCACGCCGTCGAACGCCTCGGCGAAGATCTCGAAGCTCAAGAACGAGCTCTCCGACGTCGACTCGTACTCCCGCACCATCAACACGAACGACCCGCAGGAACTCGTCTTCCTGCAGATCTTCCGGAAGTACACCAAGGCCCTGGCAGATGCCAACGCCTTCGACTTCGATGACCTCATCAGCCAGACGGTCTTCCTCTTCCGGGCATTCCCGCATGTCGCCGCGCAGTATCAGCAGCGGTTCCGTCACATCCTCGTCGACGAGTACCAGGACACCAACCACGCGCAGTACTCGCTCATCCGGGAACTCACCCGTGCGCCCGAGACCGGCACCGATCAGCTGTCCATGACCCGGACCGAGGGCGCGTCGCTCACGGTCGTCGGCGACTCCGATCAGTCGATCTACGCCTTCCGGGGCGCCGACATCCGGAACATCACCGAGTTCGAGCGCGATTTCCCCGGAGCGAAGGTCGTGCTCCTCGAGCAGAACTACCGCTCGACGCAGAACATCCTGTCGGCCGCGAACGCCGTCATCTCCAACAACTTCGACCGCAAGGACAAGAAGCTCTGGACAGCCGTCGGCGACGGCGAGAAGATCACCGGCTTCACCGGGTACTCC
The DNA here is from genome assembly GCF_050613355.1 of Plantibacter sp. RU18. Classification (NCBI taxonomy): domain Bacteria; kingdom Bacillati; phylum Actinomycetota; class Actinomycetes; order Micrococcales; family Microbacteriaceae; genus Plantibacter; species Plantibacter sp. RU18. Next base: position 3,313,801 of record NZ_CP159618.1, on the reverse strand, counting down.
GGCCACGACGAGGCGCAGTTCATCGCCGACGAGATCGAGAAGCTCCGAAGCGCCGGAACCGCCTACGGCGACATCGCCGTCTTCTACCGCACGAACGCCCAGACCCGTGCGCTCGAGGAGATCTTCATCCGTGCGGCGTTGCCGTACCGCATCATGGGCGGCACGAAGTTCTATGAACGGGCCGAGATCAAGGACGCACTCGCATACCTCGTGTCGGTCGCGAACCCCGCCGACATCATGGCGCTGCGACGCATCCTGAACACACCGAAGCGGGGTATCGGCCCGGCGACGGAGACGGCGCTCGCGAGCTTCGCCGAGAACAACGGCGTGAGCTACCGCGAGGCCATGCGACGCGCCGACGCGCTCGGACTGGGCCCGAAGGTCACGAGCGCGATCCTCACGCTGTCGGCGTTGCTCGACGAAGCGCAGGCGGCTCTCGACGAAGCAGCGGCAGCCGACCGCTCGACTGCGTCCGCCACTGCCGTCGGTGACGTCCTCTCACTCCTCATGACGAAGAGCGGCTACCTCGACTCGCTCCGTACCAGCCGAGACCCCCAGGACGAAGCGCGCGCCGAGAACGTCGACGAGCTCATCGCCGTCACCAAGGAGTTCGCGAAGAACAACCCCGACGGCGGCATCGTCGACTTCCTGACGGAGGTCTCTCTCGTCGCTGCGGCAGACGATCTCGACGACGCCACCGGCAGCGTCTCCCTCATGACGCTGCACACGGCGAAGGGGCTCGAGTACGATGCCGTGTTCCTGACCGGCATCGAGGAGGACCTGCTCCCGCACCGGATGTCCGCGAACGAGCCCGGAGGGCCGGCCGAGGAGCGCCGGCTCTTCTACGTGGGTATCACCCGCGCCCGCAAGCGGCTGTACCTGTCACTCGCGATGACGCGCGCGCAGTATGGCGAGACAGCGGTCGCGATGCCCAGCCGATACCTGCAGGAGATCCCTGCCGAGCTCATCGAGTGGCGGCAGTCGCCGGGCAACGTGAACGGCCGGGGAGGCACGCAGTCGCGCGCCCTCAACGCCAGGCGTGCTCCGTCGAGCGACCGCTGGTCGGTCAGGGCGCTGCCGGAGGGTGCCTCGGCCGGCGACACGCGGTTCTCCGGCGGGAACAAGCCGGAGACCGCCTGGGCGAACCGCATCACCGCGAAGGTCCGGGACAACGGCGACCTCGAGCTGGCCCCGGGTGACCGTATCTCACATGCAGACTTCGGCCACGGGCGGGTCAACGCAGTCACCGGGGAGGGCGCGAAGCGCATCGCCCATGTGCAGTTCGACAGTGCTGGTGCGAAGAAGCTCCTCATCAAGATCGCCCCGATCGAGAAACTCGACTGACCCTGAGGGCCTGATCGCGCCGCGTCCGCTCGGGTTCCGCAGGCGCCGGTGAGCCTCTAGGCTGAGGAATCATGGCTCTGTTCTCCAAGCGCAACGCGCCCGACGCCCGATCCGAAGCCGCGGAGGCAGCGCCCTCCGTGTCCGACGCCGAGACCACCCCGGAACCCGCCGAAGCGGTTCCGCACGTGCCGATCTCGGTGACGACGGTGAGCTCCGCCGCCCGCACCCCTGACGCCCCGGTATCGGTCGCTGCGGCTCCGGCCGCCCCGGCTGAGGCGCCCGCCCTTCCGGCGGAGCCCGACGCGAACGTGGATCTCGCGCAGGCGCTCAAGGCCTTGGCGGAGGGTGCGGACGAGCGGGCGATGCTCCACGTGCTGCGCCAGAGCATCCAGGGCAAGCTGCTGCTGTCGACCAGTCTCGACGGCGTCAGTGAGGAGGACAAGGCGGCCGGACGCGTGCCGCTCGGTGTCCACCGCGACCCGGAGGGCGCCGTCTACCTCCTCGCCTTCACCTCGCGCATGGAGCTCGAGAAGACGCGGACCGCCGAGGGCCCAGTCACCGGGGTCTCGGTCTCCGCGGTGTGGGCGCTCCGTCAGGCCGGCGGCGAGGGTTATGCGGGCATCGTCCTGAACCCCGCGGACGGCACCGCGAGTGCCGTCGTCCCGAAGACCCTGATCGCGCGTCTCTTCGGCGACGGACGGAACAACGATCTCGCCAAGGACGCGCTGTCGCAGCCGCGGGAGGCGGACGCGCTCCAACGGCTCGTGGAGGCACTGGCCGCCCATGGAGGGTTCGTCGCCGGCCGTGCCGAGGTCGACGAGGACGGCAACCGCAAGAGCATCGGGATCGCCGAGACCCGCCTCGGCGACCGTCGCATGCTCGAGGTCTTCACCGCGCCGATCGAGATCGCCGCGCTCGGCCGCGGCGACGACGCATACCCGGTCACTGCGGCGGAACTCGCGGCTGCCCTGCGAAGCGACGAGGGCATCACCGGGATCATCGTGAACCCGGCAGCGCCGTGGCTCGACGTCGACCGCGCCCAGCTCGGCCCGCTGCTCGCGGTGGGGTGACGCGGCTCTGCACGAGCACAGCGGCACCGACAGCGAGCGAGAGCCCGGCGATCAGGGCCGAAGTCGACAGAGCCCGATCGTCCGTGCCTGTCTCGGCCAGCCGTTCCTCTGAGACTTCCGGGACCGGTGGAGCGTCGACGAGGGTCACCTCCGAAGCGACTCCGAAGGCGGAACGCCACGGCCGGATCATCGATCCGCCGGCCTCCGGCGGAGTGTCGCCCGGTTCGATGCGCTCGACCCAGACGAAGTAGCCGGCCTCCGGGAGGATGCAGGACGGAGTCGTGTACTCGCCGGGTCCGGTGTCGACCGTCGTCACGACCTCGCACACGACGGGCGCTCCGAGGGGGACCTCCGGTGCTTCGACCGGAGCTTCGGCGAACGGACCGAGGAGCTGGCTGCGGACCGTCACGGGAATGGGGGTGTACGGCCCGCCGTCCGGACCGACGACCCCCCATTCCGTTGCGAGACCGGCGTCGGTCGCGATGCCGACCGCGAGGTGGTCGACGACCTCTGCACCGGGTTCCGCGGTGGCGAGCGAGGTGGTCGTGACGACGACGGGTTGGAAGGGGAGGGGAGTGGGACGGGTCCGATCGGCGACCGCCTCGGCCGCGACCGTGATCGGGCGTGCGACGAGCACGCTCTGCACGTGGGCGGGGCTCGTGGCGATCGTGAGCCCTGCGCCGTAGGGGAGCTCACCGAAGACGGCAGCCGCTGAGAAGGACACGACCGCGCTGTCGGAATCGGGGAGGATGCGATGGCCCTCGCCGTTGCCGATGGTCTTGACCGTCTCGCCGTCTTCGAAGGTCGCGCCCTCGAGGGTGACCGTCGCGTCATGGACCGACGGCGGCAGTGTCGTCTGACCGGAAGCGATCGTATCGACGGCGAGCTCGGTGCGGACGATGTCGAAGCCGTCCTCACCGCGGACGATGTGGACGCTCGCGCTGGCTCCACGACTGGCGCCGCCAGGACCGTCGGCTTCGGCGAGCATCTGCCGTGCCAGGGCGAGGACCCGGTCGGCCGCCGCGCCTGCCCGGGCGGCGATGCGTTCGGGGGTCTGCCCGTTCAGGCCGGTGATCATCCAGGTCGCGAGTTGGCCGGCGGCGGCTTGGTCGGCATCGGTGCTCGCACCCCACTTCCTCGACAGGTACGCGAGTCTGGCGGCGTCCTCCGGCGTGAACCAGCCGAGGGAGGCGCCGTCGACATGCTCGTACGGGTGGCCGGGTGGGATGGGCAGATCGAGGTTGATGCAGAAGCCGACGGAACCGTCGTCGAACGCCCAGGATCCGAGCCACCGGCCGTCGAGCGGTGATCGGTGGCCGTACGCCGTTCCGGTCGCGGTCAGCGCAGATGCCGGGACCGCGCCGCCGAGGACGATCGCGAGCAACAGTGCGAGTACGAGTGGTACGGCCGCGGCGAGGCGCTGTAGGGACAAGCCGCGCTGGGCGCAGCCGGGGAGGGGGAGTGATCGAGGTGTCATGCCTCCATGGTGGGAAGCCGGATCATCCTGCCGAGGGCGCTGGAGACCCGATGTGGACAACCCTGTCGTGGAGTCCCCATGTGGAGCAGGGTCAAGAGGCGGCTCTCAGGTCGCCACGGTCGTCGCTTCGGCCCGGTTCCGAGCGCGCATGGCTCGGAGGTACCAGGCTGAGGGCGCCGCGCGCACGGACCGCGGCAATCGCGGCCAGATCGCACGCCCGATCGCGACCCGACGATCGAATCGCCGCTGCTGAGCGGCGGACCATCGGAAGCCGTAGGCGGTGCGGAGCCGCTCCGGCAACAGGCCGGCGGTGACGAGACGGACGAGCGGGAGCATGGCACGGATGGGCGCCGGTGCCGCGCGGGCGGTGAGCAGCTGCACCGAGACCTCGACCGCCTCCGCCGTGACATCGAGCTCCTCGAGACGCGCAGAGAAGTACTCGTCGAAGGCTGCGCGGCTGGCCGGCCAACGATCGGGTGGGAGCTGGAGGCTCGTACCGACGATCGCGTACTCCCGGTGCAACCGCTCACGCGACGTCTCGTCGAGTCGGCCGAACACGAGCTCGTAGACCTGCACCGCGGTGTCGTAGAGCGTCGCCGCGACCCAGAGTTGCGCATCCGCGTGGAACGCCGAATACGACGGAGCCGCCTCACCGGAGTGTGCGCGCACCGGCACATGTGCCCGGTCCACTCTGCGGGCGGCCAGCTGCTGCTCCTCGGGGGTGCCGAGCGCGAGTGCGTACACGAAGGTCAGGGTCGCGTGGAGGCGGTCGAGGGGTCGGACGCTGAAGTCGCTGTGCCGGGCCACCCCGGCAGCCACTGCGGGGTCGGCGATCTGGAGCAGGATGGCGCGTCCGGCGCCTGCGACGAGGATGCCCTCGCGTGCGAGATCCGCCATTCCGACCATGGTCCGACCCTAGTCGACCACCCCGAACGTCCGGTTCCGGGCAGATGCTGGGGGTAGAGTCGTCACTGGCCCTTTTTCTCTCGCCGCCGAGATAACGCGCGGCCGAAAATCGCCACGACAATCACAGCAGAACGCGCGAAGCGCGGATGGGAATGACACGTGGATCTTTACGAGTATCAGGCACGAGACCTGTTCGAGAAGTACGAGGTGCCGGTACTCGCCGGCATCATCGCCGACACCCCCGACGAGGTGCGTGCGGCGGCTGAGAAGCTCGGCGGCGTCGTCGTCGTCAAGGCGCAGGTCAAGGTCGGTGGCCGAGGCAAGGCCGGCGGCGTCAAGGTCGCGAAGACCCCCGACGAGGCGTATGCGGCTGCAGAGTCCATCCTCGGCCTCGACATCAAGGGCCACGTCGTCAAGCGCGTGATGGTCGCAGCGGGCGCTCGGATCGCACAGGAGTTCTACTTCTCCGTGCTCCTCGACCGCGCCAACCGCTCCTACCTGTCGCTCACGAGCGTCGAGGGCGGCATGGAGATCGAGCAGCTCGCGGTGGAGAAGCCCGAAGCGCTCGCGCGCATCGAGGTGAACCCGCTGACCGGCGTCGACAAGGCGACCGCGGTCGAGATCGCGAAGGCTGCGAACTTCCCCGAGGACCTCATCGACCAGGTCTCGGACGTCTTCGTGAAGCTCTACGACGTCTACAAGGGCGAGGACGCGACGCTCGTCGAGGTCAACCCGCTCGTCCTCACCGAAGAGGGCCGCATCGTCGCCCTCGACGGCAAGGTCTCGCTCGACGAGAACGCCTCGTTCCGTCACCCGAACCACGCCGAGCTCGAGGACACGGCCGCCGAGGACCCGCTGGAGCTCAAGGCCAAGGCGAACGATCTCAACTACGTGAAGCTCGACGGCGAGGTCGGCATCATCGGCAACGGCGCAGGACTCGTCATGTCGACGCTCGACGTCGTCGCATACGCCGGCGAGAACCACGGTGGCGTCAAGCCTGCCAACTTCCTCGACATCGGCGGCGGCGCATCTGCCGAGGTCATGGCGAACGGCCTCGACGTCATCCTGGGTGACGCACAGGTCAAGAGCGTGTTCGTGAACGTCTTCGGTGGCATCACCGCCTGCGACGCGGTCGCGAACGGCATCGTCAAGGCCCTCGAGATCCTCGGCGACACCGCGACGAAGCCGCTCGTGGTGCGCCTCGACGGCAACAAGGTCGAGGAGGGCCGCGAGATCCTCCGCGCAGCAGCCCACCCCCTGATCACGCTCGCCGCAACCATGGACGAAGGCGCCGACAAGGCCGCCGAGCTGGCTTCGAAGTAAAGGGATCCCACAAGAATGTCTATCTTCCTCAACAAGGACTCCAAGGTCATCGTCCAGGGCATCACCGGCGGTGAGGGCACCAAGCACACGGCGCTCATGCTGAAGGCCGGCACCCAGGTCGTCGGCGGCGTCAACGCCCGCAAGGCCGGCACGACCGTCACCCACGACGGCGGCGTCGAGCTGCCCGTGTTCGGAACGGTCGCCGAGGCGATCTCGGAGACCGGCGCCGACGTGTCGATCGCCTTCGTGCCGCCGGCGTTCACCAAGGACGCCGTGATCGAGGCCATCGACGCCGAGATCCCGCTGCTCGTCATCATCACGGAGGGCGTGCCCGTCGGCGACTCCGCAGAGTTCTGGGCGTACGCGCAGTCGAAGGGCTCCAAGACGCGCATCATCGGTCCGAACTGCCCCGGCATCATCACCCCCGGCGAGTCGCTCGTCGGCATCACGCCCGCGAACATCGCAGGCAAGGGTCCGATCGGCCTGGTGTCGAAGTCGGGCACCCTGACGTACCAGATGATGTACGAGCTCCGCGAGATCGGCTTCTCGACCGCCATCGGCATCGGCGGCGACCCGATCATCGGGACGACGCACATCGATGCGCTCGCAGCGTTCGAGGCCGACCCCGAGACCAAGGCGATCGTCATGATCGGCGAGATCGGTGGCGACGCCGAGGAGCGTGCTGCCGACTTCATCAAGGCGAACGTGACGAAGCCCGTTGTCGGCTATGTCGCGGGCTTCACGGCCCCTGAGGGCAAGACCATGGGACACGCGGGCGCGATCGTCTCGGGTTCTGCCGGAACCGCCCAGGCGAAGAAGGAGGCCCTCGAGGCCGCCGGTGTCAAGGTCGGCAAGACGCCGAGCGAGACCGCCGACCTCATGCGAGAGGTCATCGCCGGACTGTAACGCCGGAGAGCATCAGCAGCAGCCACGACGCGGCGCCCACATCGGGCGTCGCGTCGTCGCGTTCCGGTGCCGGGCGCCGTGCGCCTGTCCGGCTCGGCGGGAACCTCCGGGTAGGGTCGGAGGCGCATGAAACGTCTGACCGTCGCCCTCCTCGCCGCTCTCGATGCCGCCCTCGCTGTGGCCATCGGCATCGGTGTCGCCCTCGTACCCCTGCTCGCCCTCTGGGCCCTGCACTTCCAACTCGGCATCGACCCGGCCGCACTGTGGCGGGGCGCTGTCGACATCTGGGCGCTCGGCAACGGCTCGAGCATGCGCGTGACACTCGACACCGCCCTGATCACGCAGCTCGGCCTGCCGTCGTCGATGGAACCGTTCCTCGTCTCGCTCGCTCCGCTCGCCTTCACCGTCGGCACGGTCCTGTTCGGCGTTCGCACCGGGTCACGTGCGGCGCGGAGTAGCTGGTGGCAGGGCGCCGTGGTCGTGTCCGTGGGCGTGTTCGCGGTGCTGTCCCTGCTCGTCGCGCTGTCGGCGCTGTACCCGGCAGTCAGACCGTCCATCGTCCAGGGGACGCTCGCGCCGACCCTCCGATTCGCAGGCGGTGCCGTCGTCGCAGCGCTCTGGGTGCGGTTCCGCGAGCAGGATGCCGCGGATCCCGTCCTCGATGGTCTGCGCGCGCTCCGCGACCGGTTCCCGGACGACTGGTGGGCCGTGCTCGTCACCGCCCTTCGGGGTGGAATGCTCGCCGCTGTCGCGCTCCTCGGGGTCGCGGCGGTCACCACGGCGATCGTCATCGCCGCCGGGTACGGTGCGATCATCTCGCTGCATGAGAGCGCGCAGTTCGGCGCGCTCGGCGGAGCCGTCGTCACGGGAGCCGAGCTGCTGTACCTGCCCAACCTCGTCATCTGGGCGGCGAGCTGGATCACGGGCGGCGGCTTCGCGATCGGCACCGGCACCGCGATCTCGCCGATCGGGACGCTCGTCGGCCCGATCCCGGCCGTGCCGGTCCTCGGAGCGCTCCCCACCGGCGACAGCCCGTTCGGATTCGCCGTCCTCGTCATCCCGGTCGTCATCGGATTCGCCTCGGCAGTGGTCCTCCGCCGACGTCTCGCGATCGAACTCCACGGTCGGGGCGGGCTGTCGAGGCTCCTGGTGGCGGGCGTCGGCATCGGGATCACGGCTGGTGTGGTGCTCGGCGTGCTCGCCGCCCTCTCGGCGGGTGCGGCCGGCCCCGGTCGGCTCATCGAGGTCGGTCCGAACGCGTGGGCGACCGCCCTCTGGACGGCAGTCGTCGTCGGGATCGCCGCCGTCCTCGGCATGGCCGCCGGTCCTGTGCATCTCGCGGAGGAGGACCGCCTGCCGGACCTCCACGAACGCTCGTCGGGCCGGAGCACCCGCGAGCGATAGGATGCTCTGGTGCTGTCACTCGTCGTGCTGATCTCCGGTGGCGGATCCAATCTCCGCGCCCTCCTCGAAGCCTCACGCGACCCGGATTTCCCCGCTCGCGTCATCGCTGTCGGCGCTGATCGCGAGGCGGACGGTCTGGCTCATGCCGAGGAGTTCGGGATCCCGTCGTTCACGGTGCCCTACTCCTCCTTCGACTCCCGTGCCGAGTGGGGCTCTGCCCTCCTCGAGCAGATCCGCGTCTGGAATCCCGACGTCCTCGTGCTCAGCGGTCTCATGCGGCTGCTGCCCCCGGTGATCGTCGACGCCCTCTCGCCTCGCATCATCAACACGCACCCCGCCTACCTCCCCGAGTTCCCCGGTGCCCATGGCGTGCGGGACGCACTCGCCGCGGGCGCCGAGCAGACCGGGGCCTCGATCATCGTCGTCGACAACGGTGTCGACGCCGGACCGATCATCGCGCAGGAGCGGGTGCCCGTGCTGCCGGAGGACACCGAGTACAGCCTGCACGAACGGATCAAGCCGGTGGAACGTCGCCTGCTCGTCCAGGCCGTCCGCGACCTCGCCAACGGAACCATCGACCTGGAGGCGCTCTCCGCAGCGTCCCGCCCGCCAGCAGAAGGAGCACCACAGTCATGAGCGGTCCCAGCCACGACCACAGCCTCTACCGTGAGCGCGATCTCGTCCCGGTCCGACGAGCACTGATCTCCGTCAGCGACAAGACCGGTCTGCTCGAGCTCGCCGGCGCGCTCGCCTCCGCGGGCGTCGAGATCGTCTCCACCGGTTCCACCGCAGCCACCATCCGAAGCGCCGGGCACGAGGTCACCGACGTCTCCGACGTCACCGGCTTCCCTGAGTCGCTCGACGGCCGGGTGAAGACGTTGCACCCCTCGGTGCACGCCGGTCTCCTCGCCGACCTTCGCCTCGGGTCGCACGAAGCCCAGCTGGCCGAGCTCGGCATCGAGGCGTTCCAGCTCGTCGTCGTGAACCTGTACCCCTTCGTCGAGACCGTGGCGAGCGGTGCGACGGGCGACGATGTCGTCGAGCAGATCGACATCGGCGGCCCTGCGATGGTGCGTGCTTCGGCGAAGAACCACGCGAACGTCGCGATCGTCGTCTCGCCGGAGCGCTATGGCGCGATCGTCGAGGCCGTCGCTGCCGGCGGCACCACGCTCGCCCAGCGTCGCGCGCTCGCGGCTGCGGCGTTCGAGCACACCGCCTCCTACGACGCAGCAGTCTCCGCCTGGTTCGCGAGCACGACGACGGACGAGGCCGACGCGTTCCCGACGACGCTCACCATCACCGGCCGTCGCGAATCCGTGCTCCGCTACGGCGAGAACTCGCACCAGGCGGCTGCGCTGTACGTCCGTCCGGGTGGTGCCGGCATCGCGCAGGCGACGCAGTTGCACGGCAAGGAGATGTCCTACAACAACTACGTCGACGCCGATGCCGCGGTCCGTGCCGCGTACGACTTCGCCAACCCCGCGGTCGCGATCATCAAGCACGCGAACCCGTGCGGTATCGCATTCGCGAACCCGAAGGCTCCCGACGCCATCGCCTCGGCGCACCGTCGGGCCCATGAATGCGACCCGGTTTCGGCGTTCGGCGGCGTCATCGCCGCGAACCGAGTGGTCACCCTCGGTATGGCCGAGACGGTGAAGGAGATCTTCACCGAGGTGCTCGTCGCTCCAGGCTTCGAGGAGGCGGCACTCGAAGTGCTGAAGACCAAGAAGAACCTGCGTCTGCTGCAGCTCCCCGAGAACTTCGCCCGCGAGGATCGAGAGGTCCGTCAGATCTCCGGCGGCCTGCTCTACCAGGACTCCGACCGCTTCGCCGACGACCCGCAGGACACCGCCAAGGATTGGACCCTCGTCACGGGTGAGCCGGCCGACGCGGACACCCTCCTCGACCTCATCTTCGCGTGGAAGGCGTGCCGATCCGTGAAGTCGAACGGCATCCTGCTCGCCAAGGGCAGCGCGAGCGTCGGGGTCGGCATGGGGCAGGTCAACCGCGTCGACTCATGTCACCTCGCGGTGAGTCGCGCCGGTGACCGCGCCGCTGGTTCCGTTGCCGCCTCCGACGCTTTCTTCCCCTTCGCCGACGGCCTCCAGGTCCTGCTCGACGCCGGCGTCCGCGCGGTCGTCCAGCCGGGCGGCTCCGTCCGCGACGAAGAGGTCATCGCAGCGGCGCAGGCTGCAGGCGTGACGATGTACTTCACGGGGGAGCGGCACTTCTTCCACTAGGGCGTGCGCCCGGGTCTCCGAGGGAGTCCTGGGCAAGCTCGTGGTGATCTCCCAGCGGCGTCGGCCCTTTCTGGCCGACGCCGCTTCGTGGTTCCGCTACGCTCGTCGGATGACTTCCACCTGGAGCCGCAAGCTCATCGCATCCGCCGCTGCCGCCGTCGCCACGATCGTCGTCGGCTACCTGGGGGTCATGTTCGTCACGTTCATCGGCTATCAGTTCGCAGGGACGATCTTCGCCCAGGCGAGCCCGTACTTCTTCGAGAGCACGATCATCACCTTCTTCCTGGTGCTGATCCTCGGCATCATCGGTCTCTACCGGTATCGTCTGCTGGCACTGATCGGCGGTGCCGCCCTCGCGATCATCGGAGCCCTCCTCGGCCTCATCGTGCAGGTGGCCACGAGCGGCCAGCCGATCGACAGCACGGTGCTCGGGAGCATCTTCGCCACGCTGATCAGCCTCAACCTCGTCTTCGTCGTCATCATGGCGCTGTCCACCGCGTTCATCGGTTACCTCGTGTACCACCTGGTCCTCCGGACGCAGTCCACCGTGCTCGACGAAGACCGTCGGATCGCGCTGGTCCGTATGCCGGCCTCGAACCTCGCAGAGGGCATCGTCACCCACCTCGACCGCACGCCGATCGACTCCGAGCTCGCCGACAAGCAGTGGGACGCCTACGTCGCCGCATTCGACACCGCCGGGTGGGAGACCACTGAGGTCACCTGGGCCGAGCAGCTCGCCGACTCGGTGTTCATCGAGGACGCTGTCGTCGTGTTCGGCGATGTCGCCGTCGTGACGCGTCCCGGCGCGGACAGCCGCCGGGCGGAGACCGTCGCCGCCGAGACCGCGGCTCGCGACCTCGGCCTCAGCATCCAGCGCATCGACGGCGAGGGCACGCTCGAGGGCGGAGACGTCCTGCAGGTCGGCACCACCGTGTACGTGGGCCGCAGCGGCCGGACCAATGCTGAGGGTGTCCGCCAGCTGCGCGGCATCCTCGCGCCGCTCGGCTTCGATGTCGTGGCTGTGCCGGTCGCCAAGGCCCTGCACCTGAAGTCGACGGTCACCGCGCTGCCCGACGGCACCGTGCTCGTGCACCCCGACCTCATCGACGATGCATCGTTCTTCGGTCGTCACCTCGTCGTGCCCGAGCGCGAGGGTGTCGCGGTCGTCGCGCTCTCCGACGACACCGTGCTGATCTCCGCCGCTGCACCGCAGACCGCTGCGCTGCTCGAAGACCGAGGCTACGCGGTCGTGCAGGTCGACATCAGTGAGTTCGAGAAGCTCGAGGGCTGCGTCACCTGCCTCTCCGTCCGAATCGGCTGAGCGGCCCGTGAACGACACAGCGGGATCACGCGGGGGCCGGGATCTGAGCCGGAGGACCATCGCGCAGCGACTGGACATCCCTCTCGAGATGGCGCGCCACCACGGGATCCCGCCGTTCTGGTCGGCGGAGCAGCTCGCCGCCTTCCTGGCCGAGCCGCCGGCCTGGTACGTGCAGTCACGCGCCAACCGCACCGGCAAGCGTCCGGTGTGGGTGGAGCTGCGCTGCACGATCTGCGGCACGAGTGAGACGCTCCGACCCAAGAAGTGGTGGCCGGAGTTCTCGATGGTGAGCTGTTCCTGGCACGGTGCCGACGAGCTCCCGGCTGTTCCGGTGGGGCAGCGACGTCGTGAGGTCGACGGCATCGGAGCCTTCGTCGGAATCGTCGACGAACCGATCGGCTGAGCCTCCGCGCCCGCCGAGGTCCGTGCAGCTGCATGGAATGCTTGCAGTCGATCGCACAACTGCCATAGTCTGGTCTGCTGCACCGAGCCTCGTTCACCGTGATCGGCTGCCGTCCGCTATCGGGTGCGACCTGTACACCCTGTCCCGCGGCTCTCGCCCCACAGGATGAGGAGGATGTCATGACGCTCTCGAACCCCACCGTGCTCACGCCGACGGTCAAGCGCGCACGCTCCGCCTCCGCCCCCGGTGTCGTCGTGGCCGACGCGAACGCGGACGCCGACGCGCCGCACTAGCCGACCACCACCACCCCATCCGTCCGGCCATCGACCGGACCCGTCACCGGATGCTGCGACCTCGCTCAGCGACCTCGCCGTCCGGCAGCTTCACGACCATCATTCCGTCGGCGCACGTCGTCGACGACTCTCTCGCAAGGATGTCCTGCAATGACCTCGCTCGGCGATGACCGCCGTCCTGTCCAACCGCGCCAGAGCACGTTCCGTGCCCTGCTTCGGATCTACCCCTATGCGAAGACGGCGATGCCGCGCATCGTGCTCGGCATGGTCGCCGCGCTCGGCGCCGGCCTCGTCGCGCTCGCCATCCCGCTCGTGCTGCAGTCGCTGGTCGACGGCCCGCTGTCCTCCGGCGACTCCTCGCAGATCTGGCCGGCGGTGTTCGTCGTGCTCGCGCTCGGCATCGTCGAGGCGATCATGATCGCGCTACGGCGCTGGTTCGTGCTCACCCCCGGAACCCACGTCGAGGCACGCATGCGCAACGCGTTGTTCGCCAAACTGCAGGACCTGCCGGTCAACTTCCACGACCGCTGGCAGAGCGGGCAGCTGCTGTCCCGTGCGGTGAGCGACCTCGGCCTCATCCGCAGGTGGATCTCGTTCGGCTTCGTGCTCCTCATCGTGAACGGCGTCACGATCGGGGTGGGCGCGGTCATCCTGTTCACCTGGAACTGGCTGCTCGGGTTGATCTTCATCGCGCTGGCCATCCCGGTGTGGGTCTTCGGATTCACCTTCGAGGCCAAGTACTCGGTGATCGCCAGGCGAAGCCAGGACCAGGCCGGTGACCTCGCGACGGCCGTCGAGGAGTCAGTGCACGGCATTCGTGTGCTGAAGGCGTTCGGCCGCGGCAAGCACGCGCTCAAGAACTTCGCGACGCAGGCCGAAGACCTCCGTGGAACGGAGATCGAGAAGGCGAAGGCGATCGCGGGCATCTGGTTCTGGCTCGTGCTGCTCCCGGACATCGCGTTCGCGCTGTGCCTGCTCGCGGGCGTCTGGTTGGCGTCGATCGGCGAGCTGACCGTGGGGCAGCTGTTCGCGTTCTTCGCGACGGCGACCGTGCTCCGGTTCCCGATCGAGTCGATCGGATTCCTGCTCGCGATGACCTTCGACACCCGTACGGCGACCGACCGGTACTTCGAGGTGATGGACTCGGTGAACACCATCACCGATCCCGAGCACCCCGAGCACGTCGCGCAGCCGAGAGGCGAGCTCGTCTTCGACGATGTGCACTTCCGGTATCAGGACTCGCCGGAGCGCTACGCCGACCTCGTGAACGGGGTGCAGTTGCGGCTCGAACCAGGGGAGACGATGGCCCTCGTCGGGCTCACCGGCTCTGGGAAGTCGACCATCACGGCGCTCACCACACGGCTCTATGACGTGACCGGCGGACGCATCCTGATCGACGGGGTCGACATCCGGGCGCTCAGCCGCGAAGAGCTGCGGAGGCACATCGCGATGGCGTTCGAGGACGCCACGCTGTTCTCGGCGAGCGTGAAGGAGAACGTGCTGCTCGGTCGCGAGGATCTCGACCTCGACTCGCCCGAAGCCGATCGAGTGCTGCGTGAAGCGCTCGACATCGCCCAGGCGGGCTTCGTGGACGAATTGCCGGACGGCGTCGACACCACGGTCGGTGAGGAAGGACTCAGCCTGTCCGGCGGTCAGCGTCAGCGTCTCGCACTGGCCAGGGCCGTCGCGGCCCGCCCCGCGGTACTCGTCCTCGACGACCCGCTGTCCGCGCTCGACGTCGACACTGAAGCGTTGGTCGAGGCTGCGCTCCGTCGGGTCCTCGCCTCGACGACGGCGTTGATCGTCGCGCACCGGCCGAGCACGGTCATGCTGGCCGACCGCGTCGCCCTCCTCGAGGACGGCCGCATCACTGCAGTGGGCCGCCACACCGACCTCCTGCAGGAGAACGAGCACTACCGATACGTCATCTCGAGCCTCGAGGACGATGAACGTGAGAACGCACGCCAGGAGGTGAACCTGTGACCCCGCCGACAACCGTCCAGGGAGTGGAGGGTGAGGAGCGAAACGACCTCACCCGGGAGGAGTCGGCGCACATCCGGCGCCGATCGTTGAAGCTGCTCGGCTCGCTGCTCGAGCCGCTGCGCTTGCGTGTCATCGCCGCCATGACCATCGTCGTGGTGTCGACTGCGGCCCAAGTGGCCGGGCCAGCGCTGATCGCGCTCGGCATCGACCGTGCGCTTCCGGCGATCCTGGAGCGCGCGGACTGGATGCCGGCGTTCCTCATCGTCGGCGCCTACGTGCTGACCGGGGCGGTGGGCGCGCTGCTCATCTCCTGGTACACCGTGTTGGCTGCGAGGATCAGCCAGGCCATCCTCATCGACCTGCGCAAGCGCGTGTTCCTGCAGACGCAGAAGCTCAGCCTCGACTTCCACGAGAGCTACACCTCGGGGCGGATCATCTCGCGCCAGACGAGCGACCTCGACTCCATCCGCGAGCTGCTCGACTCGGGGATCAACCAGCTGGTGTCCGGCGTGCTCTACATGGGGTTCACGGCGGTGGCACTCGTCCTCGTCGACTGGGTCAGCGGTCTTGTGCTGCTCGGTGCGCTGATCCCGCTGTTCGTGCTGACCCGCTGGTTCCAGATCCGGTCGCAGAAGCTGTTCCGCGAGTCGCGCGTGGCATCGGCGAAGCTCATCGTCTTCTTCGTCGAGGCGATGACGGGCATCCGCGCGGTGAAGGCTTTCCGCAAGGAGCGACGCAACGAGCGGGCGTTCGGCTCGCTGGTCGAGGACTACCGAGACGTCAACGCGAAGGTCATACAGCTGTTCGGCGTGTTCGATCCTGGGCTCGTCTTCATCGGCAACGTCTCGGTGGCGGTCGTGCTCCTCGTCGGCGGCTTCCGTGTCGCCGACGGACAGCTCGCGATCGGTGCGCTGCTCGCTGCCCTGTTGTACACCCGCCGGTTCTTCGATCCGATGGAGGAGATGGCGATGTTCTACAACTCCTACCAGTCGGCCGCTGCCGCCCTCGAGAAGATCTCGGGTGTCCTCGAGGAACGGCCGAGCGTGCCGGACCCGGTGAAGCCGGTCGACCTCTGGACCTCGCGCGGCCGGATCACCTTCGACGACGTGACCTTCGCGTATGCCGCCGACCGTGTGATCCTGCCGAGCTTCGATCTGGAGATCCCGGCCGGGCAGACCATCGCGCTCGTCGGGACGACGGGCGCCGGCAAGTCGACGCTCGCGAAGCTGATCAGCCGGTTCTACGACCCCTCGGAGGGTTCGGTGCGCCTCGACGGCGTCGACCTGCGCGATCTGCATCCGAAGGATCTTCGGCGCGCGATCGTCATGGTGACCCAGGAGGCATACCTCTTCTCCGGCTCCGTCGCGGACAACATCGCGCTCGGCAAACCGGAGGCGAGCCTCGACGAGATCAAGGCGGCCGCGAAGGCCGTCGGTGCGGACACCTTCATCGAGGCGTTGCCGAACGGCTACGACACCGACGTGAACAAGCGAGGTGGGCGCGTCTCCGCGGGCCAGCGGCAGCTGCTGTCGTTCGCGCGCGCCTTCCTCGCGGATCCGGCGGTGCTGATCCTCGACGAGGCGACGGCATCGCTCGACATCCCGAGTGAGCGGCTCGTGCAGGAGGCCCTGCAGACCCTGCTGGCGGATCGTACGGCCATCATCATCGCGCACCGTCTGTCGACCGTCGCGATCGCGGACCGCGTGCTCGTGATGGAGTACGGTCGCGTGATCGAGGACGGTGCACCGGCCGAACTGATCGGCGGCGAGGGGCGGTTCGCGGCGATGCATGCCGCGTGGCGGTCCTCGATCGCCTGAGTCGACCGTCATCGGCTGCTCCCGGGTCCGGCCAGCGCGGCTGGGCCCGGGAGCGATACACCTGTCGGCCAAATTCCTGCCACAATGAGCGCATGGCCAGTGTCGAATCGCGTGTGCTGCGCGTCGCCGTCGCGGATGACGCGGTGCTCCTCCGTGAAGGCGTCGTGCAGATCCTGAGGGCGAACGGCCATCAGGTCGTCGCGTCCCTCGGTTCCGCAGCCGAACTTGTCGAGCAGATCGAGGGCGGCCTCGCGGTCGATGCCGTCGTCCTGGACATCCGGATGCCCCCGACGCACACCGACGAGGGGATCGTCGCGCTCGAACAGCTGCGGGCAGGCGGGTTCACCGCAGGCGTCCTCCTCCTCAGCACCTATGCCGTGCCGGCCTATGCGGTCCGCGCCCTCGGC
This sequence comes from Plantibacter sp. RU18, assembly GCF_050613355.1. Lineage (NCBI taxonomy): Bacteria > Bacillati > Actinomycetota > Actinomycetes > Micrococcales > Microbacteriaceae > Plantibacter > Plantibacter sp. RU18. Next base: position 3,296,907 of record NZ_CP159618.1, on the reverse strand, counting down.
TCCGGCAGCGGGACCGGCTATCTCCTGAAGGATCGGGTCTCCGACTCCGGCACACTCGTCGCCGCCGTCGAACGTGTCGCGGCGGGGGAGTCCGTCGTGGATCCGGAGGTCGTTTCGCTGCTCGTCGCCGAGCGCACGCGCTCGGACGGACTCGACCACCTGACCGAGCGCGAGCGCGAGGTCCTCACGCTCATGGCGGAGGGACGCTCGAACTCCGGCATCGCGAGGGCACTCGTCGTGAGCCTCAAGACCGTCGAAGCCCACATCAGCCGCATCCTGGCCAAGCTCGGACTCGAGGACTCCCCGGCGGATCACCGCCGCGTGCTCGCCGTCGTGCGCTGGCTGGAACACACGGATGCCTAGCGTCCGCTCCTCCGGACGAGCCACCTCACTCCCTCGACCTGCGCCAGCGGGCGCCGGGCGTCTTCCCTGGCCGCTCCGCCTCCTCATCCTCGGTGCTGCAGCCCTCGTCTGCCTCCTCTCCGCAGCGGTCGGTACCGGGCAGCCCGGGGCCGACGACGGCAACGGACTGCCCTGGCTGGTCGGACATCTGGCCGGACTGGCCGCGGCCGGGCTCATCTGGTGGCTCGCGCCGACGGCCGCACCGGGGTGGGTCGTCATCGGATACACCCTGGCCGAGTCCGCGTACATGTGGTCGTTCGGTGTCGATGCCGGCTGGGCGTGGCCGCTGCTCATCTGGATTTCGGTCCTGCCAGGCGTCGCGCTGGTCTGGCTGGCTCTCGCGTTCCCCGCAGGCCGACTCCGGCGAGGGTTCGACCGTCGCCTCGTCATCATGGCATCCACGTATCTGCTCTGCTACGCGACGGTGACCCTGCTGCTGAACCCCCAGTACCCGCTCGACGCCGGGCATGAGCGGAGCGTGTACGCGGGACTCGCGAACCCGGCACTGGGGAGCCTGCTCGGACAGGTGCACGCGGGCGTGATGGGACTGTTCGCGGTCGTCGTCGCTGGAGTGGTGCTCCTGCGATGGGCACGGAGCAGTGGAGCTGCCCGCCAGGTGGCCTTCATCATGCCGGTCGCCTTCGTCATCTGGCTGGTGATCGGCGTCGTCTGGTCGCTCGCCAGGCTCAGCGACTGGCCGCAGGAACTCCGGCTCGTGGTCGAGGACCTCAACGTCTTCTCGGTCGTGTTCGTCCCGGCCGCCTACGCGACGGGGCTGATCCGGATGCGCACCCTCCGCGCGAGGGCGGTCGATCTCGTGCAGACGGGTGAGACGACGGAGACGGGTCACGACCGATGGGACGGCTCGGTGAAGACGGTGCTCGGCGATCGGACGGCCCGACTGGTCTGGCCAGGGTCCCAACGCACGACGGACCGTGACGCTCGCGGGCGGGCGATGTCGACCGTCGGAGACGCCGACGCGCCGCTCGTCTACATCGAGCACGATGCGGCGCTCCTCGACAACCCGCAGCTGCTCCGTTCGGTGTCCGCTTCGCTCCGCATCATGATCGATAACGAGCGCCTCACTGCCGAGCTCAGGCAGACGCTCCGTGAGGTCAACCGTTCGCGCCTCAGGATCGTGCAGGCCGCTGACGAGGCGCGCCGTCGTGCCGAACGCGACCTGCACGACGGGTCCCAACAGCAGTTGTTCTCCGTCGCCCTGCGGCTGCGGATGGCGAGCGACGAAGCGCGCGCCGATGGGCAGCTCGCCCTCGCGGAGGGCCTCGAGACGACGATCGACCAGCTCGCCAGCGCGATCAAGGAGTTGCGCGAGCTGGCGAGAGGTCTGCACCCCGCGCTCCTCGCCGAGGGAGGACTCGGGCCGGCGCTCGCCGAGCTCGGGCGTCGCTGCACGGTCGTGACGCGGGTGAACGTGGAGCTGCGCGAGCGGCCGAAACAACTGATCGAGTCGACGGTGTACTACTTCGTGTCGGAGTGCCTGGCGAACGTGACGAAGTACTCCCTCGCGACCGCGTGCGACGTCGTGGTGTCGGCAGACGCCGACGGCGCGCTGCTCGTGATGGTCGCCGACAACGGTGTCGGCGGCGCCGACCCGGCAGCCGGAAGCGGACTTCGCAGGCTCGCGGACCGGGTGGACGCCGTCGGCGGATCGATGCGGGTCGAGAGCCAGAGCGGCCAGGGGACCGTGATCTCCATGGAGCTTCCGGCGTGAGTCCTCGGTGATGCCGCGACGGTCGCGTCAGTGCAGCAGCGCTTCGCGGCCGAGCCGGTAGCGCCCGCCGTTCAGTGCGACGACCGGCGTGCCCTCGGCCTCGTAGTGCTCGAGCGCGCGGTCCTCATGACCGCTCGGAGGGAATCCTCCGGAACGCACGACGCGCCACCAGGGGACGGAGTGACCGTACTGCGCCATCACTCGGCCGACTCCTCGAGCGGACTTCGAACCGATGATCGACGCGACCTGCCCGTAGCTCAGGGCGCAGCCCTCCGGGATGTCGGCGACGACGGCGAGGACGGCTTCGGCGAACCCGTCCGCCGTGTCGATCGCGGCATGATCATGGGTCACGAGGGCGCCGTCTGGTTCTCAGAGGCTCACAGGCTGATGCTGCCGATGGTCTCGCCGTAGGCGGTCTCGCCGACGGGGCTGAAGCCCACGCGGAGGAAGAACGCCTCAGGGCCGAGGTCGCCGGGCTCGTAGATGACGTTGACGTGGTCGAAGCCGCGCTTGCGAGCTTCGTCGATGAGGGACGCGACGGCGAAACGACCGACGCCTCGGCCCTGGTCGTCGGCGTCGACGTTGATGCGCCAGAGCGCGGAACGGAACTCGTCCTGCATCGCCTCGTGGTCGAAGTTCGCGGACACGAACCCCACGACCTCGTCGCCGTCGAGCACGACGCGCTGCCAGGAGGTGGCCGGGTTCACGACCGCAGCCGCGACCGCATAGGACACCGGCGCGACGAACTGCTCCTGACCGGGTTTCATGGTGAGCGCGTTGACCGCCACGATCGTTGACGCGGACAGCTCTTCCAGTCGCAGCTCAGCCATGTCTTCAGGCTAACCTGTCCGGCCGACCTCGGGTAGCCCGTCGAACGGCCGACACGCGGCTCCCGCCGACATCCACGGCCGACGCACAGGCGACGAGGGACGCGTGCCCGACGGCCGTTCAGGAACTGTCTCGATGTCAAGAGACCTGGCTGGTCTTGTAAGCTAGGTCCCGGCCGTGCCGTCCCACCTTTCGGATGCGGTCTCCTCCATGCCATGCGGAGCACTCCACCGCGTGCGCACCTCCGTAGGCCGCTCGGCTCAGGGCGGCACCAGAAAGGACAATCAGTGTCGAAGATCAAGGTCGAAGGCACCGTCGTCGAACTCGACGGCGATGAGATGACTCGCATCATCTGGCAGTTCATCAAGGACTCGCTCATCCACCCCTACCTCGATGTGAACCTCGAGTACTACGACCTCGGCATCCAGAAGCGCGACGAGACCGATGACCAGATCACCATCGACGCCGCGCATGCCATCCAGAAGCACGGCGTCGGCGTCAAGTGCGCCACGATCACGCCCGACGAGGCGCGTGTCGAGGAGTTCGGCCTGAAGAAGATGTGGCGGAGCCCGAACGGCACCATCCGCAACATCCTCGGTGGCGTCATCTTCCGCGAGCCGATCATCATCTCGAACATCCCGCGCCTGGTGCCCGGGTGGAACAAGCCGATCATCATCGGGCGTCACGCCTTCGGCGACCAGTACCGTGCCACCGACTTCCTGTTCAAGGGCGAGGGCAAGCTCACGGTCGAGTTCACGCCGGATGACGGCTCAGAACCGCAGAAGTTCGAGGTCTTCCAGTCGCCGGGCGACGGTATCGCACAGGTCCAGTACAACCTGGACTCGTCGATCCGTGACTTCGCACGGGCGAGTCTCAACTACGGCCTCAACCGCAACTACCCGGTGTACCTCTCCACGAAGAACACGATCCTGAAGGCCTACGACGGCCGCTTCAAGGACATCTTCCAGGAGATCTTCGACGCCGAGTTCAAGGAGCAGTTCGAAGCCGCAGGCATCACCTACGAGCACCGTCTCATCGACGACATGGTCGCCTCGGCCATGAAGTGGGAGGGCGGCTATGTCTGGGCGTGCAAGAACTACGACGGCGACGTCCAGTCCGACACCGTCGCCCAGGGCTTCGGTTCGCTCGGCCTCATGACGAGCGTGCTCGCTACTCCGGACGGCAAGATCGTCGAGGCGGAGGCCGCCCACGGCACCGTCACGCGCCACTACCGCCAGCACCAGCAGGGCAAGCCGACATCCACGAACCCGATCGCCTCGATCTTCGCGTGGACCCGTGGCCTGCAGCACCGTGGCGTGCTCGACGGCAACCAGGAGCTCATCGAGTTCGCTGCGACCCTCGAGGACGTCGTCATCAAGACGGTCGAGTCCGGCGCCATGACGAAGGACCTCGCGCTCCTCGTCGGGCCCGAACAGGCCTACCAGACGACCGAGGAGTTCTTCGAGACCATCTCGGCGAACCTCAAGACCCGCCTGGCGTAGTCACCACCAGCACCAACCGGGCGGGGCTCGGGAGCGACAGCTCCCGGGCCCCGCTTCGCGTGCACTGCACGGCACCCGTTCGGGTGACGTGTTAGCGTCGTTGCACCACCTCGACGACGTAGTGAGGACCCACGGAATGTCACCGATGACGAGAAGACAGCTGCTCTCCTGGGCTGCGGCGGGCGGAGCGACGGCCCTGCTGGCAGGGTGTTCCACCCCCGGCACCGTCTCACCGAACGCCGGCACCACGATCGCTCCGGCCGCGAGCGGGGAGAAGATCACCCTCACCTACTGGGCCTGGCTGAAGGACCTGCAGAAGGTCGCGGACATCTGGAACGCCGACCATCCGAACGTGCAGGTCGAGGCCGTCTGGATCCCCGGCGGCAACGACGGCGGCTATCAGAAGATGTACTCGGCTCTCGCGGCGGGCGGTGGTCCGGACCTCGCCCAGGTCGAGATGCGCACGCTTCCCGAGTTCCTCCTCGTGAACGGGCTCATCGACCTCCGGCGATACGGAGCCGACGAGTACGCGCCCCGGTACAACGAGACCCTCTGGAACCAGGTCTCCTACGTCGATGGGGTGTACGGCATCCCGCAGGACTCCGGGCCGATGGCCCTCTACTACCGACAGGACCTGCTGGACCAGGTCGGCGCGAGACCACCGGCGACGTGGGACGAGTGGTATCAGGTGGCCGGCGCGGTCCGGGACGCCGACATGTACCTCGAGTGCTTCGCCCTCGACGACGCGTCGTGGTTCGCTGCCATGGCGACGCAGGCGGGAGCGTCCTGGTTCCAGATCGACGGCGACCGCTGGACGGTGAACATGGCGGACGAGGCCACGCTGGAGACCGCACGGTTCTTCGACCGGGCCATCGACGAGGGCCTGATGACCACCTCGTACGGCCAGTTCTCTCCGGCGTGGTTCGCTGCTGCCGCGAACGACAAGATCGTCTCGCTCGCAGGCGCGAGCTGGGGCGACGCACTCCTCCAGGGCGTCTCGGGAGCTGAGGGCAAGTGGCGCGTCGCCCCGTTGCCGCGCTGGGGTGACGCCGGGTACGGATCCACGTTCCAGGGCGGCTCGACGGCCGCTGTGCTCGCGAACAGCAAGCATCCGCGCGAGGCGCTCGAATTCGCCGTCTGGATGACGACGAGCGAGGCGGGGATCAACGCGATGATCGAGAACTCAGGGATCGGGTGGTCGCCGGACGACGCCTACATCGGCGCCGCACGGCAGGAGCCGAGTGAGTTCTTCGGTGGCCAGAACTACAACGAGGAGATCTTCGTGCCCGCTGCGAAGGAGCAGAACAACGAGTGGCAGTGGTGGCCGTTGACCCAACAGACCTTCAACATCCTGGCCGACGGATTCCGCACGAAGGCCTCGGGCGGATCGCTCGTCGATGCAGTGGTCCAGGGACAGCGTGACGTGATCGCAGCCTTCCGGAACAAGGGCCTGCGGATCGAGGGTGCAGCATGACGGCGGTGACCGAGCGTCGCTCGGAAGCCTCCGGTGGCGATGCCCGGCGGGTCGGTCCGAAGCGTCGGAGCCGCACCTCAGCGTCGGCGCCCTGGATCCTGCTCGGTCCGTTCCTCGCGCTGTTCCTGCTCACCTTCATCCTGCCGATCATCGTGGCCATCGGCAGCAGCTTCGTCAGGGTCACGAGGCAGGGTGTGTTCGGCGAAGAGGGTGTCACGACGGAGTTCGCCTGGTTCGCGAACTACGCCCAGGCGCTCGAGAACGGCAACTTCATCGCCTCGATCGGGCGGATGCTGCTGTTCGGCGTCGTGCAGGTGACCGTCATGATCGCGCTCTGCACCGTGCTCGCGCTGCTCCTGGAATCGGCATCGGTCAAGTGGCCCGGTTTCTTCCGCGCGGTGTACTTCCTGCCGTACGGGATCCCCGGCGTGATCGCGACGATCCTGTGGTCGTTCCTCTACGTGCCCGGCCTCAGCCCGATCATCGACATCGCGGGAGCGATGGGCATCGAGCTCGACTTCCTCGGAGCCGGGACGGTGCTGTGGTCGATCGCGAACATCGTGACGTGGACCTACACGGGCTACAACATGATGATCATCGTCGCCCAGCTGAAGGCGATCCCGACCGAGGTGTACGAAGCGGCGAAGGTCGACGGGGCAGGACCGTTGCGGGTCGCGCTGAGCATCCAGCTCCCGCTCATCCGACCGGCCCTCATCCTGACGACGGTGTTCTCGATCATCGGCACGCTGCAGCTCTTCGCTGAACCACAAGTGCTGCAGACGGTCTCACCGGCGATCGACAACGAGTACACGCCGAACCTCAGTGCGTACACGACGGCGTTCGCCTACAACGACTACAACGTCGCGGCAGCGCAGGCGGTCTTGATCGCTCTCGTGGCGTTCGCGCTGTCGTTCATCTTCCTGCGCCTGACCTCGAGGAGGGCATCATGACCGCGACCCGCACGATCACGACCGCCGCGTCGTCCAAGCGAGCCGGGCGGCTGACGGATCACCCGCGCAAACCCGGTGGCTCGCGCGGCATGCGCATCCTCGTCACCGGAATCCTCGTGGTCGTCGCCGTGTACTTCCTCGTCCCGGTCTACTGGGTGGTCATCGCGGCCACGAAGAGCACCGAGGACCTCTTCGGGAGCAACGGATTCCTGCTCGGCTCCGAGTTCTCTCTCTGGTCGAACCTGCAGGAGGTGCTCACCTACGACGGCGGCATCTTCGTCCGGTGGTTCGGGAACTCCGTGCTCTACGCAGGCGTCGGCGCGTTGGTCGCCACTTATCTCGCGGCTGCGGGAGGGTACGCGCTCGCCAAATACCGCTTCCGCGGACGGAACCTCGTGTTCGGCGCGATCCTGGGCGGTGTGCTCGTCCCCGGCACGGCGACCGCGCTGCCGCTGTTCCTGCTCTTCAGCCAGATGGGTCTCGCCAACACCTACTGGTCGGTGCTGCTGCCGTCGCTGGTGTCGCCCTTCGGGTTGTTCCTCTGCCGCATCTACGCGGACGCGACGATCGACGACTCGCTCATCGAGGCAGCGCGGATCGACGGGGCCAGCGAGCTGCGGATCTTCCACACCGTGGGTCTCAAGATCCTCACTCCGGCGCTCGTGACCGTCTTCCTGTTCCAACTCGTGGGCATCTGGAACAACTACTTCCTGCCGTTGGTGATGCTGTCGGACAGCGAGCTGTATCCGATCACGCTCGGCCTGAACAACTGGCGGAGCCAGGTGGATCGACTACCCGAGTTCTACGAACTGACGACCGGCGGCGCGTTGCTCTCGATCATCCCGCTCGCGATCGCCATGATCGTGCTCCAGCGCTTCTGGCGCGGTGGTCTCACGGAAGGATCGGTGAAGTAGCCGATTGGTGCGTCGCGCGGTGACGACGCTCGTGACGGGCATACTGTGATGGATCGATTCATCCGATGTCCGAGGGAGGCCACGTGCAACGAGGCACCAATCTGCCGGCTCTCGGCGGGTACAACCGGGCGGTGGTGCTCGACCTGATCCGCCGGGCGCCGGCCGGACTGAGCCGGGTGGAACTCGCCGGTCAGACCGGGCTCTCGGCGCAGACCGTCTCGAACGTCGCCAAGCGTCTGCTCGCCGACGGCGTCGTTCTCGAAACGGGGAAGTCGAGTGGAGGCCAGGGCAAGCCGCGGACGATCCTCCAGCTGGAGGCCAGAGCGCGCGTGGCGATCGGTGTGCACCTCGATCCCAGCGTCATCACCTACGTCATGCTCGACCTGGAGGGGCGGGTCATCGCCCACTCGCGCAGCCTCACACCCTCCGCGACCTCGCCTGCGGTGGCGATCTCGACGATCGCAGCGTCCATCGAGGCGCTCATCACCGAGACCGGGGTGGCGCGGGCAGACGTGCTCGGCGTCGGAATCGCCGCCCCTGGGCCGATCGACGCTGCGCGGGGGATCCTCATCGACCCACCGCTCCTCATCGGGTGGGAGCTTGTCGAACTGCGCGACGCGCTCCTGGAGGCGACCGGTCTACCGGTGCTCCTCGAGAAGGACGTGACCGCAGCGGCGGTCGCCGAGCTCTGGCTGCGGAGCGGGGAGCAGCGGGACAACTTCGCGTTCTTCTACTACGGCACCGGCTTCGGGATCGGACTGGTGCTCGGTCACGAGGTGGTGCGAGGGTCGAGCCACAACGCGGGTGACGCCGGTCACATCATCGTCGATGAGCGCCTGGGTGGCGCGCTGTGCCCGTGCGGACGGACGGGGTGCGTCGGCGTCCTCATCGCCCCGGCACAGCTCGTGCGCGAGGCCGTGTCCGCCGGGACGATCGAGGCTGTGGGCGGGGAGCCTGACGCTGCGCAGCTGCTCGCCGGACTCGAAGCGCTGGCCGCTGCGGGACGACGTGGCGAGCCTGCCTCCGTGCTGCTGCTCGATGTGGCCGCGTCGCGGATCGCCGATGCACTCGTGACCGTCGTGAACCTCCTCGACGTCGACCGGATCGTCTTCGGTGGCCCGTTCTGGCAGCCGCTCGGTGAAGCGCTGCTGAGCCGTGTCCCGCAGCTCCTCGCGGCGCACCCGGCGCTCGTCCAACGTCACGAGATCGTCCTGGCCGAGTCGGGTGCCGAGAGCGACGTCACGGCCGTCGGGGCAGCTTGCCTCGTCCTCGACAACACCTTCTCTCCGCGTCCGTCGGCGCTGCTGCTCTCCCGCTGATCGTCGGCTGTCCGCCACCTGGGGCACGTGGCGGCAGAGTTCTTCACTTCGATGGAGAAACCTCTTGACAGGACTTAATCAATTCGATTGAGTTATCCCTGACCAACGCACAGCGGCGACGGAGCCGCTCGTGGAGGAACGGTCGTGGAGCAAGGGAGCATCCATGAAGCGCACACTCGGAGTCGTCGCCATCGCTGCAACGGCAGGTCTGGTCCTCGCTGGTTGTAGTGCCGGAGGCGGGGGAGACGCCAACACCCTCAAGGTCGCGTACCAGAAGTTCGGCACCTTCACCCAACTGGACGACCATATGAAGCAGGTCAAGGCGGCGTACGAGGAGGCGAACCCAGGCGTCACGGTCAAGCTCATCCCGATCGAAGCCCAGCAGAACGACTACTTCACAAAGCTCGCGCTCATGAACAAGTCAGCCTCGACCGCGCCGGACATCATGTACGAGGACACCTTCATGGTGAAGTCCGACGCCGACGCCGGCTACCTCGCACCGCTCGACGAGTACCTCGGCGACTGGGACGAATGGGACAAGTTCTACGAGAACGCCAAAGCCGCAGGCCTCGGCGACGACGGGAAGACCTACGGCATTCCGATGGGGACCGACACCCGGGCCCTCTGGTACAACAAGGACCTCTTCGCCGACGCCGGCCTCCCGGTGCCGTGGGAGCCGAAGACCTGGGCCGACGTTCGCGATGCGGCCGAGACGCTGAAAGCCGCCGACCCGGACGTCATCCCCCTGAACATCTACTCGGGCAAGGCGCAGGGCGAGGCCGCCACGATGCAGGGCTTCGAGATGTTCCTCTACGGCACCGACGACACCCTCTACGACGCGGACAGCCAGAAGTGGGTGGTCGGCTCGCAGGGGTTCGTCGACTCGCTCGAGTTCATCGGCGACATCTACCAGGACGGCCTCGGCCCGACACCCGAGCAGGCGCTCGACAAGAACGTCGGCACCTCGATCGCCAACGAATGGCTGCCGCAGGGCACACTCGGCATCAGCCTCGACGGTTCCTGGTTGAGCGGCACATGGCTCGAGACCGGAACGGCACCGTGGCCCGAGTGGAACGACGTGATGGCCCAGACGCCCATGCCGACGCAGGACGGCCAGGAGCCCGGAGCGACGAGCATGTCGGGCGGGTGGACGCTCGCCATGGGCTCGAAGAGCCAGAACAAGGACGCGGCGTGGAAGTTCATCGAACTCGCGCTCAACAAGGACAACTCGCAGAGCTACGACATCGCAGCCAGCCAGATCGCCGTGCGGAGCGATGTCTCCGAGGACACGGACTACCAGGCGTCGAACCCGACCTTCGGCTTCTTCTCCGAGATCGTCGACGTGACCCACTTCCGTCCGGCGACAAGCGACTACGCGAAGATCTCCAACGAGATCACCGTCGCGATGGAGGCTGTGATGACCGGCCAGCAGACGGCGAAGGAAGCCGCGGCGGCCTACGACAAGGCGGTCATCGGCATCGTGGGCGAAGACGGCACGACCGAGGCGAAGTAGCGTGACCGCCACTGCCATCGCAGCTGCTCCGGGTCGGACTCCTGATCCGGAGCAGCATCGCAGGGACCGGCGGCGCAGCGGGGCCAGGCGGAGTCTCATCCGCTCGATCCCGCTCCTGCCGGCGGTACTCCTGCTCGCGGTCTTCCTGCTCGGCCCCGTCATCTCGTCGTTCTACGGTTCCCTCACCGACTCGTCGCTGTCCGGGTCGGCCGCGCAGGGGGCGTCCTTCGTCGGTTTCGACAACTACATCGCGCTCTTCCAGGACCCCGACTTCCCGAAATCCGTCCTCCTCACCTTCGTGTTCCTGATCGCCTCGGCGATCGTCGGTCAGAACGTGCTCGGACTCGGGCTCGCGCTCCTGATGCAGTCGGCGAACGGCGCGGTCCGCGGTGTCGTCGGCACGCTCGTCGTCGGCGCCTGGGTCCTGCCGGAGGTGGTCGGTGCGTTCGCGGCCTACGCGTTCTTCAGCGCGGACGGCACATTGAACAGTCTGCTCGCCACGATCGGGATCACGGGGCCGAGCTGGCTGTACAGCTTCCCGATGCTGTCCGTGATCCTCGCGAACATCTGGCGAGGCACCGCGTTCTCGATGCTCGTCTACACCGCAGCGCTCAACGACGTTCCGCCGGAGATCACCGAGTCGGCAGCCGTCGACGGTGCCCGCGGCTGGCAACGGCTCCGCTACATCACGCTGCCGATGATCCGTCGCAGCATCTCCACGAACCTCATGCTGACCACCCTGCAGACGCTGTCGGTCTTCGGCCTCATCTTCGTGATGACGGGCGGCGGACCGGGGACGGACAGCACCACCTTGCCACTCCTCGCCTATCAGGAGGCGTTCAAGTTCGGTGAGCTCGGCTTCGGGACGGCGATCGCGACCATCCTGTTGATCGTCGGCGCGCTGTGCTCGGTCGTGTACCTGAAGGCTTTGAAACCGGAGGTCGACTGACATGGCCATGACCTCACCGAGCGGCACGTCCATGCGTGTCGTCTCCAACACCGTGCTCGTCGTGATCGGGCTGTGCTTCCTCCTGCCGATGCTGTGGCTGCTCCTGGCCTCGCTCGACACGAGCGCGACGCTGTCGGTGAAGTTGCCGGAGACGTTCTCGCTCGACAACTTCATCGCGGTCCTGACGCCGGAGACGGCGCTCATCCCGCTGCTCAACTCGCTGCTGCTGTCGGGGGGCTGCGCGATCATCACGGTGGTCTGCGCTGTGCTCGCCGCCTACCCGTTGTCGCGGTACCGGATGCGCGTGAACAAGCCGTTCCTGTACGGGGTGCTGTTCGGGACCTGCCTGCCGATCACCGCGATGATGGTGCCCGTCTACAGTCTGTTCGTGGCGTTCAACCTGATCGACTCGATCGGGGGGACGATCCTGTTCCTCGCCGCGACGTCGTTGCCGATGGCGATCTGGATGATGAAGAACTTCATGGACTCCGTGCCGGTGAGTCTGGAGGAAGCTGCCTGGGTGGACGGGGCGTCGATGATGTCGACGCTCACCAGGATCGTCGTGCCGCTCATGCGCCCCGGCATCGGCGTGGTGTTCATCTTCGTGTTCATCGGCGCCTGGGGGAACTTCTTCGTCCCGTTCGTCCTGCTGTTGAGTCCCGAGCAGCAGCCTGCCGCGGTGAGCATCTTCACGTTCTTCGGGCAGTACGGCTCTGTGGCCTACGGCCAGCTCGCCGCATTCTCGCTCATCTACTCGGTCCCGGTCCTCGCGCTCTATGTGCTCGTGTCCCGGACCGGCGGCTCGTTCGCGCTGGCCGGGGCGGTCAAGGGGTGACGCGTCGCTCGGGGAGGGGGCGTTCGCCGCCCGCCCGTCCGCCGCCAGACCCAGGTTCCAGCTCACATCAGTCGAAGGACATCCTCATGCACCATGACGACCCGCTCATCGAGGCCCGCATCGCCCGTTTCGTCCCGGAACGTCTGACCCCGGCCGTCTTCCGCCGCAGCACTCCGCTCACCGTCAGCGCGTGGGAGGTCCCGGACGAACCGGTCCCGTTCGCGGATGCGATCGCGGCCGAATACACGCCGTTCAGCGTCGGGACACCGTGGGGCAAGCCGTGGGGGACCACCTGGTTCCACGTGACCGGAATCGTGCCGGATGGATGGGACGAGCCGGACACGCGTGTCGAGCTCGCGATCGACCTGGGCTTCGCGATCACGCAGCCGGGCTTCCAGGCAGAGGGGCTCGTCTACGATCCGAGCGGCGCGATCATCAAGGCGCTCGAGCCTCTCAACATGCACGTTCCCGTGAGTGTGGGTGCCGGTGGAGCGATCGACGTGTGGGTGGAAGCCGCCTCGAACCCCGATGTCGCCGGCAATTGGAACTACGCGCCGACGCAGCTCGGCGACAAAGCGACGGCGGGTACCGAACCGATCTACCGGTTGCGCCGGGTCGACATCGTGCAGATCGACCTCCCCGTCTGGGAACTCCTGCAGGACATCTTCACGCTCGACGGGCTGCGTCGTGAGCTCGGCGCCGAGCTGCCGCGCCGCGCGGAACTCCTGCGCGGGCTCGGACGGGCGGTCGACGCGGTCGATCCGGAGGACGTCGCCGCGACGGCACCGGCGGCGCGCGAGATCCTCGCCCCGCTCCTCGCCTCGCCCGCCTACGCGAGCGCCCATCGGATCATCGGCGTCGGCCACGCCCACATCGACTCCGCCTGGCTGTGGCCGGTGCGGGAGACCATCCGCAAATGTGCGAGGACCTTCTCCAACGTCCTCGACCTCATGGGCCAGGACCCGGAGTTCGTGTTCGCGTGTTCGTCCGCGCAGCAGTTCGCCTGGATGCGGGACCACTACCCGGCGCTCTTCGAGCGCATCCGTGCGCGAGTGGCCGAAGGGCGATTCGTGCCCGTCGGCGGCATGTGGGTCGAGTCCGACACGAACATGCCGGGCGGCGAGGCGATGGCGCGTCAGTTCGTCGCAGGCAAGGGCTTCTTCCAGGAGGAGTTCGGCCTGGAGGTCACCGACGTGTGGCTGCCCGACTCCTTCGGTTACTCGGCAGCGCTGCCCCAGATCGTGACCGCGGCCGGGGCCGAGAACTTCCTCACCCAGAAGATCTCCTGGAACGAGACGAACCGTTTCCCGCATCACACCTTCCGCTGGGAGGGCATCGACGGCACCAGGGTGTTCACACACTTCCCGCCGGCTGACACGTACAACTCGGTGCTCGATGCGACGGACCTGCACCGTGCTCAGCGCCAGTACCAGGAGAAGGGTGAGTCGAACGTGTCGCTCATCCCGTTCGGCTACGGTGACGGCGGCGGTGGACCCACGCGCGAGATGCTCGCCGTGGCCGCTCGCACGCGCTCGCTGGAGGGCTCGCCGACCGTCGAGATCGCTACTCCGACCGCGTTCTTCGACGCCGCGCGCGAGAGCTACCCGAGCCCGCCCGTGTGGTCGGGCGAGCTCTACCTCGAATTCCACCGTGGCACATACACCTCGCAGGCGCGGACGAAGCGGGGCAATCGTCGAAGCGAGCACCTCCTGCGCGAAGCCGAGTTGTGGGCGGCGACCGCCGCGATCCGCACCGGGGCCGAGTACCCGTACGAGGCGCTCGCGACCTCGTGGCACACGGTCCTGCTGCAGCAGTTCCACGACATCCTGCCGGGCTCCTCGATCGCCTGGGTGCATCAGGTGGCCGAGGCGAACTACGCCGAGGTCGCGGAGCGCCTGAACGGACTCATCCGGTCGTCGCTCGGGGCCCTCTCCGGGGAGGCCACAGCCCCGGTGCTCGTGAACGCCTCGCCGTATGCCGTCGACGGCATACCGGCGTTCGGGGCATCCACGCCCGTCGAGCAGAGCGGCGCGACCATCTCCGCAACGGAGGGCGGCGGCTTCGTCCTCGACAACGGACTCGTGCGCGTCACGATCGACGAGCAGGGCAGGCTCAGTTCCATCTACGACGTCGCAGGGGAGCGGGAGGCGGTCGCGCCAGGGGAGTTCGCGGGTGAACTGCAGCTCTTCCGGGACACCCCGAACCAATGGGACGCCTGGGACATCGACGTCGCGTATCGGAGCCACCTCACCGTCCTCGATGCTGCGGATGCGGTCGAAGCGGCTGAGAACACCCCGTCGCGCGTCGCAGTGCACGTCCGTCGCAGCTTCGGCTCCTCGACGATCATCCAGACGATCGGCGTCGATGCTGGACGACCGACCGTCGACATCGTCACGACGGTCGACTGGCACGAGCGCCAGAAGCTGCTGAAACTTGCATTCCCGCTCGATGTGCGCGCCGATCAGGCCAGCTCGGAGATCCAGTTCGGACACATCGACCGCCCGACCGCCGTGAACACCTCCTGGGACGCGGCCAGGTTCGAGACCGCCGCTCACCGCTGGGTGCACGTTGCGGAGCCTGGTTACGGATTCGCCGTGGCGAACGACTCGACCTACGGACACGACATCACGCGGTCGACACGCGATGACGGCGGAACGACGACGCTCGTACGGCAGTCCCTGCTCCGTGCCCCGGTCTTCCCGGATCCGCAGGCCGACCAGGGTGAGCACGTGCTGCGGTCGACGCTCACGGTCGGCGCGGGCATCCTGGAGGCGGCCGAGGAGGGGTATCGCATCAACCTGCCGCTGCGCGAGGTGCAGGGTTCCGCCGTCGAGCCGCTCGTCGTCGTCGACGGACCCGGTGTGGTGGTCGAGGCGGTCAAGCTCGCCGAGGACCGCTCGGGCGATCTCGTCGTCCGGCTCTACGAGGCCTCGGGCGGGCGGTCGGCCGGACGGGTGTCCTTCGGGTTCGGTGTCGCCACGGTGACGCGCACCGATCTGCTCGAGCGTGAGCTGGGTGAGCAGCCGGAGGTCGCGGCAGACGGGTCCGTCCGACTCAGCCTGCGCCCCTTCGAGATCGTCACACTGCGGGTGGGGCGCACGGAGTAGTCCGGCCGGAGCGACGAAGCGGGCCCAGGATCATACGATCCGGGGCCCGCTTCGTCATGCTCTCGTGCTCAGAGGCTGCAGGAGGTGCCGAGCGTGGTGAACTCGTCCTGGAGCTTCGTCAGTGAGTCGGTGAGCTTCGTCTGGTCGGCCGAGGCCGGGTCGTCGACCGCCGTCTTGGCCTCGGTGATGAAGGCCTTGAGCGCCGCGACGGAGGCGTCGGCGGACTTCTTGACGTCCTCGTTGGTGACCTTGCCTGCCGCGCTGTCGAAGGTGTCGGCGAATTCGTCGAGCTGGGCGACGGCGCCTTCGGGGTCGGAGGAGAGGGTGCTCAGGCCGGACTGCAGCTGGGCTGCGGAGTCGGTCACCTCGGACTCGATGACCTTGCAGGCGTCCGCCTTGCTCTGTGCGCCACCGGCGCAACCGGTGAGGAGCAGGCCTGCGACGGCGATCGCTCCGACGAGTGCACTTGCGTTCTTCTTCATGGTGATGTGGTTCCCCCGTGTCCGGTGCCCGAGCTCGGGCTTCCCGCGAGCTGCGGGTCGACGTCCAGGCTACCTGTTGCCCTCCGACATGTGATGGGCGAGAGCACGCTGCCGAATGTAACAGCTGGGTAAATCTCTGCCGGAAAACGAGGTCCGGACTTGCGGTGGATTTGTTCGTAAGGTTTACTAACAAACTATCGACACGACGAGGTGTCGGAACTCCGCACCGCGTCCCGCCACCTCGTTTGACCATGCACCGCACCACAGAGGCAGGCCAACCGGCACGCCGTCACGGCATCGAGACACAAGGAAGCACCCATGATGAAGAGCAAGCTCGGCGCCCTCGCGCTGATCACCGCGTCCGCCATCGCCCTCGCCGGCTGCTCGAGCGGCGCCGCAGGGGGAGAGGCCGCAAGCGGCTTCGACGCAGCAGGCGCCAAGGGCCAGGACATCACCTTCTGGGTGATGGGCGGCGACACCCCGCAGGAACTCCGCGACTACCTGATCAGCGAATACAAGGCGGCCACCGGCGGTACCCTCACGATCGAGGAGCAGAGCTGGGGCGATGCGCTCACCAAGCTGACCAACCAGCTGCCCGACGCGAAGAACACCCCCGACGTCACCGAGATCGGCAACACCTGGTCTCCGACGTTCACCAACGCCGGCTCCTTCACCGACCTCAGCCCGATCTACGACGACCTGGGCGGCGACAAGCTGCTGAAGTCCTTCGTCGAGGTCGGCGAGGTGGACGGCAAGCAGTACGCACTGCCGTACTACTTCGGCTCCCGCTACATCACCTACCGCAAGGACATCTGGGACGCCGCGGGACTCACCGTCCCGACCACGCTCGACGAATTCAACGACGACGTCGCCGTGCTGAAGACCTCCTCGCAGTCCGGCTTCTACCTGGGCGGCGAGGACTGGCGCAACGGTGTGTCCTGGATCTTCGCCAACGGCGGCGAGCTCGCGACGAAGGACGGTGACACCTGGAAGTCGTCCCTGTCCGACGCCAAGACCGTGAAGGGGCTCGAGCAGTTCCAGCAGGTGTTCTCCGATGCGTCCAACGCTCCGGTCACGGAGAAGGACAGCACCCCGTGGGTCAACATCAACAACGACCGCGACGGCGCAGCGCCTGAGGCCGCGACCATGATCGCCCCCGGTTGGGCGCACTGGTCGGTCGGTGACTTCACGGGCGACAAGGTCGACGACGCCGGCCAGGTGGTGCTCGACGCCAACGGTGCTCCGGTCGAGACCCGTACGTGGAACGACGCCACCTTCGGCGTCTTCCCGCTGCCCGGCAACGACGGCAAGCCCGCCCCGGTCTTCGCCGGTGGCTCGAACCTCGCCATCTCGAAGACGAGCACGAAGCAGGCCGGGGCCAAGGAGCTCCTGCGCATCGTGTTCTCCTCCGAATACCAGCAGATGCTCGGCAAGAACGGTCTCGGACCCGCCAACACCGACGAGGTCTCCTCGCTCGGCGACGACCAGTTCGCGACCGCACTCATCGACTCCGCGCTGCACTCGAAGCTGACGCCGGCCGCACCGGGCTGGGCTGCCGTGGAGGGCAAGTCCTACCTCGAGGAGTTCTTCGGCAAGGTCGCCGCAGGTGGCGACATCAAGGCCCTCGCCAAGGAGTACGACGAGAAGATCGACAAGATCATCAACGGCTAGTCCTCAACCCCTCCCGGCCGTCGTCTCGACGACGGCCGGGAGCCCCACCCCCAGAAACGGAGGACGATCGTGACCTCGACGCTGCAGCGCACGCCGCGAGCCGCCATCACCCGCACCGCGGCGACCAACCGTCGGCGCAAGGCGTTCGCGCCCTACATGTTCCTCATCCCGGCCATCGGGATCCTGCTCTTCGGCCTCGGGTACCCCGTCATCTGGCAGGTCGTCACCTCGTTCCAGAAGTACGGGGCCATGCAGCAGCTCGGTGGCCAGGCCCCGCCGTTCGTCGGCCTCGACAACTACATCGCCGTCGCGACGAGCCCCGAATTCTGGGGCGTCGCGATCCGCTCGATCGTCTTCTGCGTCGTCACGGCGGCCATCACGCTCGTGATCGGCATGCTGCTCGCCTTGCTCATGACCGCGATCGGCAAGGCCTCCCGACTGACACTGCAGATCGGGCTGCTCCTCGCCTGGGCTATGCCCGTCGTCGCTGCCACCACCGTCTGGATCTGGCTGTTCGACCGCCGCCGCGGTGCAGTCAACTACCTGCTCGACCTGATCCCCGGCGTCGACATGAACCGCTTCGACTGGCTCGGTACGCCCTCGACCTTCTTCATCGTCGCGAGCGTCATCATCATCTGGATGTCCGTGCCGTTCGTCGCGTTCTCCGCGTATGCGGCGCTCACGCAGGTGTCCGAGGAGGTCCTCGAAGCCGCAGCGCTCGATGGCGCGGCAGGCTGGCAGCGCTTCCGCAGCATCATCTTCCCGACCATCCGCCCGGTGATCGCGATCGTGCTCCTCCTGCAGCTCATCTGGGACCTCCGCGTGTTCACCCAGATCACGATCCTGCAGGATGCCGGCTCGCGCAGCGCCGACTTCGACCTGCTCGGAACGTACATCTACAAGTCCGGCGTTGCGGGACTGGACTTCGGTCAGGGATCGGCGATGGCGCTGTTCGTCCTCGCCCTCACGATCGCCCTCAGCTGGTTCTACATCCGCAGTCTCCTCAAGGAGGACAAGCAGTCATGACCGCAGCCCTCATCGCACCGGAGGCGCCGCTCGACCGCGCACAGGTCGAGCAGTCGCCACCTCGCGCCCCTCGCGACTCCCGGCCGGGGCGCTCACGCCGACGCGTCGGCAAGACGCTTCTCGGGGCACTCGCCGTCGTCATCGCCGTGATCTGGGTCTTCCCGGTCTACTGGATGATCAACTCGGCGCTCCTGCCGAAGAGTTACCTCGAGTCGTTCACACCGACCTTCTTCCCGGTCGAGGCCTCCCTCGGCAACTTCCGGGCGGCCATCGCGGACGGCACCTTCTTCAGCGCACTCGGCATCAGCGTCGGCGTCACACTGACGGCGGTGTTCTGCTGCCTCATCTTCGCGTTCCTCGCCTCGATCGCCATCAGCCGATTCCGGTTCAGAGGACGTACCTCGTTCGTGCTCGCCGTCCTGGTCGTGCAGATGCTTCCGGCGGAGGGGCTCTTCATCGCGCAGTACAAGATGATGTCGACGCTCGGGCTGAAGGGCAGCATCATCGGGCTCAGCCTCCTGTACATCGCAGCGATCGTGCCGTTCACGGTGTGGATGCTGCGCGGATTCGTGGCCGGCGTGCCGATCGAGCTCGAAGAGGCGGCCATGGTCGACGGGCTGAGTCGGACGCAGGCGTTCCTGCGCATCACGTTCCCGCTGCTCGCTCCCGGTCTCGTGGCGTCCGGCGTCTACGCGTTCCTCCAGTGCTGGAACGAGTTCACGATCGCCCTCGTGCTCATGGACCAGTCCTCCGAGACGCTCCCGCTCTGGTTGCGCGGGTTCGTGCAGCAGAGCTCCACGCGGGCCATCGACTGGGGGCAGGTCATGGCAGCCTCCGCGCTCGTCGCCGTCCCCGTCATCGCCTTCTTCCTCATCGTGCAGGGGCGTCTGACCAGTGGGCTCGTCAGCGGGGCGGTCAAGGGTTGATGGTCGCAGGACGCACCGCCAGCCCGCAGTGGATCAGCGTGAGCGTGCTCGCGTGAGGATCGGGCTGGACATCGGCGGGACGAAGACGGATGCCGTGGTCGTCACGGACGACGGCGCGTTGCTCCATCGGCTCAGGCTGGCGACGGGGATGGGTCCGGATGCGGTGATCGACACCGCGGTCGAGGCCGTCCGACGACTCTCCGCGGCCATCGATGCACCGATCGCGTCGTTCGCGTCGGTCGGTGTCGGTATCCCCGGGCTGGTTGTGCCGGGGAGCGGGCGCGTCACACACGCCGTGAACCTCGCGGTCGAGGAGCTGGAGCTCGGTTCCATCCTCGAGCAGCGCCTCGGCGTGCTCGTCACCGTGGAGAACGACGTCAAGGCCGCTGCGCTCGGAGCCTGGCAACTGCTCGACGGTGCGGGCACGATGGCGTACCTGAACCTCGGGACCGGGGTCGCGGCCGGGATCGTCGCGGACGGCCGCCTGTGGCGTGGTTCGAGCGGCATCGCCGGTGAGGTCGGGCACATCTCGGTCGATCCGCGTGGTGAGCGCTGCAGCTGCGGGCAGCGAGGCTGCGTCGAGACCATGGCGGCAGGCGGACCAGTCGGCGCCGCTTGGGGCGGTGGTGCGGCTCTGCCGGTGCTCGAGATGTTCGACCGTGCCGACGCCGGCGACGAGCGCGCACTCGCCCTTCGCGCGCGACTCGGCCACGGGGCGGCAGCTGCGATCCGCATCCTGACCCTCGCCGTCGATGCCGACGAGATCGTCCTCGGGGGAGGACTGACCGCACTCGGCGAGCGATTGCTCGTCGTCATCCGCGAGGCCCTGACCGAATCCGCCATGGGCTCTCGCTTTGTCGCGTCGTTGCAACTGGAACAGCGGGTGCGTCTCGTGCCGATGGGATCTCCCGTCGCGGCGGTCGGAGCAGCACTCGTCGGTAGAGGAGAATTGTCATATGGCTGAAGTCGTGATCATGAAGGATCCAGGTGCCGCAGGCACGCTCGTCGCCGAGGCCATCGCCTCCCTGATCGCGGCGAAGCCCGACGCGGTGCTCGGTCTCGCGACCGGCTCCACTCCGCTCCCGGTGTACGAGGCGCTCGCCGCTCGCGCGGGGTCGCTCGAGTTGTCCCGGGTGCGAGGATTCGCGCTGGACGAGTACGTGGGGCTGCCGGCAGGGCACCCCGAGTCCTACCGTTCGGTGATCACCCGCGAGGTCGTCGAGCCTGTCGGTCTCGTGCCCGAGCGGATCCAGGTGCCGAACGGAGCCTCCGAGACGATCCAGCACGCCGGTGCCGATTACGAGGCGGCCATCGAGGCCGCCGGTGGTGTCGACCTGCAGCTCCTCGGCATCGGCACGGACGGGCACATCGGCTTCAACGAGCCGGGTTCGTCGTTCGCCTCGCTGACCCGCGTGAAGACCCTCACCGAGCAGACGCGCAAGGACAACGCGCGGTTCTTCGACTCCATCGACGACGTCCCGATGCACTGCATCACGCAGGGACTCGGAACGATCCTGCGTGCTCGCCACCTGGTGCTGCTCGCGTTCGGGGAGGGGAAGGCGGCGGCCATCGCCGCAGCGCTCGAGGGACCACTCTCGGCGAGCCTTCCCGGCTCGGCCGTGCAGTTGCACCCCCGCGCGACCGTCGTCGTCGACGAGGCGGCGGCATCGCAGCTGCAGCACGCGGACTACTACCGCTACGCGTACGCGAACAAGCCCGCCTGGCAGGGCATCTGACGCACGTCGACAAGCTCAGTGACCGAGGATCTCTCGCTCACTGAGCCTGTAGACGTGCCGTTGGTGTGACGTTCAAGACGGTCACGCGACGCCGGCGAGTCTGAGCAGCGCGGTCGTGACCGCCGCGGCGAGGACGATCACGACGAACGGCGCCCGTCGCCAGGCGAGCACCGCGGCGACGAGCACGCCGGCCACGCGGGCGAACCCGGCGAACTGCTGGTCCTGGCTGAGCGCCGTCGTGGTGAGCACGGCCATGAGTAGGACGATGGCGGCGTCGGCCAGGAGCGCCTCGACTCGCTCGGACACCTCGGCGCGCGTGCGCAGGAGAGGCCCCGCCAATCGGAAGGCGTAGGTGCCGACCGCCAGGACGACGATTCCGGCGAGGATGAGCATCGGTTGGTTCATGAGGCCGTCTCCGTTCCGGTCGGCTTCGTCCGTCCGAGGCCGAAGAGCAGCCCGACCAGGGCGAGGAGCACGGGCACGCCCGACGGCAGGAACGGCGTTGCGACGACGGCGATGACCGCACCGGCGAGGGCGGCGCGTCGCGTGCGCTTCACCCGCAGCGCGGGGAACACGAGCGCGAGCAGGACCGCCGGGAACATCGCGTCGAGCCCGAAGGCGTCGGTGTCCTCGATCACCGAACCGGCGAAGACGCCGATCGCCGCTCCGACCGGCCAGCACAGCAGGATGCCGAGCCCGCAGGCCCAGAACGCGGCGCGCTTCCGGGCGAGTGCGTCCTGGTCGAGGGCGAAGACAACCGATTCGTCGTTCATGAGATGGGTTCCGAGGACTCGCCGCCATCCGGTACCGATCACCTCGTGGATCGCGAGCCCGAACGGCAGGTGTCTGGCATTGACGAGGAGTCCGGCGAACGCCGCAGTGAGGGGACTGCCGCCCGCGGCGACGATCCCGACGAACAGGATCTCGGATGCCCCGGCGAGCACCAGGAGCGTGAGCGCGAGGATGACCCAGGGCTCGATGCCGGCGTTGACCGCGACGGCGCCGTAGGAGATCCCGACGAGGCCGTCGGCGAGGCACACGAGCACGATGGCGCGCATGGTCGCGCTCCCGAGAGACCTCCATACCGAACGCACGTACACTATAGTGAACGAAACATCACCGTTCGTCAAATCGAACGATCATGCCGCTGGAGCGAACAAATGACGCATACCCCACCCGCCGACGGAGCACCGCACGCCGCCGTCGCCGCAGCGCTGACCCGGGAACGGGTGCGCGCCGGCCTCTCCCTCGCCGAGGTCGCCAGACGAGCCGGTATCGCGAAGTCGACCCTCTCGCAGTTGGAGTCGGGGTCCGGAAACCCGAGTCTCGAGACCCTGTGGTCGTTGAGCCTGACCCTCGACGTGCCGTTCGCCAGGCTCG
This sequence comes from Plantibacter sp. RU18, assembly GCF_050613355.1. Classification (NCBI taxonomy): domain Bacteria; kingdom Bacillati; phylum Actinomycetota; class Actinomycetes; order Micrococcales; family Microbacteriaceae; genus Plantibacter; species Plantibacter sp. RU18. The sequence continues at coordinate 3,274,161 of NZ_CP159618.1, read as the reverse complement.
TCGAGCCGGTGAAACGACCAGTTCAGGTCATCAGGGCGGGGGAGGGGCCGGCGCTCGCCGCATCCGGTTCCGACTACACCGCCACCGTCCTGTCCGCGTGCCCGCCGAACGCGCGCCGTGACATCTACCGCATCGTGGTCGAACCGGGCGAACCCCGGCGCTCCGAGCCGCATATGCCGGGCGTCGTGGAGCACTGGGTGATCAGCACCGGCAGAGCGCTGGTCGGCCCGGTCGGCGAGGAGGTCGAGCTCGGCCCCGGCGACTACCTGTCGCACGCAGGCGATGTGCCGCACCTGTTCGATGCTCTCGAACCGGGCACGACCGCGGTGATGGTGTCCGAGCACGTCTAGATCCGTCGAGGCGCTCGGCGAACGAGCCGCTCTCCGCGATGGTCGTGCCGTTCGCCGAGCCCCGCCGTGGACTCAGTCGTCGATGACGTGCACCAGTTCGTCGAGGAACCCGGTGAAATCGTCGGAACGGCGGATGATGCGCGCCACGCTGGCCCGTTCGGAGAACACCTCGACGAACTGGTCGAAGACCGTCTGGAACGCCGCACGACCCGACTCGCTGAATGCGACGAGCGCGACGACGCTCACACGGGCGCCGCCCCACTCCATCGGCGTCTCGTTGACCGCGATCGCGATCGCCGTGGAGTGAGCGGTCATCGACATCGCGTGGGGGACGGCCAGTGTGTCGGTGAACGCCGTCGATGACATCCGTTCGCGTTCGATCGCAGCCGTCAGATAGCTCTCGTCGATGATGCCGCGTTCGATCATCCGCTCTCCGAGGAGACGGATCATCGCCTCCTCGTCGGCAGCGGCCGCGTTTCGGACGAACAGCTCGGGATGGAAGTACTGGAGCAGCTCGTCCTTGATCTCCGACAGCCGCGACGAGCGCCGCACCCGGCTGACCGCGGCACGGACCCGCTCCGCGTCGGCAGCGGTGAGGAACGGCTGGATGACCACGATGCCGTCGGCGGGCGCAGGTGGCTCGATCGTGGTGAGCACGAGGTCGGTGTCGATCGCGGACCAGTCGACGTCCGTCCGGGTGATCACGCTCCGCACGTCGAGCACGTCGCCCAGCTGCGATTCGACGCGGCCGCGGAGGACCTCGTGCATGTCGTAGTAGCCGGCAGAGACGATCGTGCAGCCGAGGAGTGCCTCCTTGCGGGCCTTCTGCTCCAGCTGCGCGCCGACGTGCATGGCGATGTACGCGATCTCGTCGTCGTTGATGATGATCGAGCCGTGCCGCTGCAACTGACTCGCGATGTACACCGCGAGCTCGTAGATCATCGGATAGGAGGTCTTGATCGAGCGAGTGAGCGGGTTGCGCGAGTACGACTGGTCCTGGGCACGACGGATGAGGTTCTGCACGTGCAGCGTGAGTCGCACGATGAAGTCCTCGTCGGACAGGTCGACGAGGTACTCGCGCCCGGCTCGCGCCACCGCCTCCCGGACCGCGGCGAGGTCGGCCGCGTTGACGTAGTCGTCGACGAGCGCTTCGGCGGTCTTTCCGCTGCCGGGGGTCACGACGCGAGTGACGAGCAGGTAGCTCAGGTAGACGAGGTCGCCTTCGCCGAGGGTGACTTGGAAGTGGGCGTCGACGAGTCTCGCAAGGTCTTCGGAGACTGCCTCGACCTCCGGCGTGTGCGGGGTGTGCTCTGCGGACTCCGCCGGTCGGTCCTTCGTGACCCGGTCGATCGCGATCGCGATGTGGAGGAGCACGTTCGCAATGCCGTATTCGTTGACGAAGTAGCCCCGTGCAGTCAGTGCGTCGAGCAGTTCGCCCTTGAACGGGCTGAACTCGTTCGGCGCGAACGCCCGCTGGAGGGCGTCCAGCTCGACGATGCCGCGATCGGTCTCATCACGGAACATCCGGCTCAGCAGGCGTCGGCGCTCGGTCTCGCCACCCGTCATCCGCACGGTCGCACCGGAGCGGTCGAGGGTGAGTGTCGTGTCGGCGAGCAGGGAGCGGACGCGCCCGAGGTCTCCCTCGATCGTCGACTCGCTCACGTGCAGACTCTGCGCGGTCTCATGGACGTCGATGCCGCGAGGCGTGCTGATGAGCAACCGGACGAGCCCGTACAAGCGGTCCCTCGGCGTCTCTGACTCGAACGCCGATGCCGCCCGCCGCTTGTAGACCGCATACCCGTCCGCGTTCAGTCGGTAGCCGTTCGGTCCGGACTCGACGACGTCGTGCGGAGCCGTCCGCGTGTTGACGGCGGTGACGTAGCTGCGGACGCTGCGCGGGGTGACCCCGAGCACTTCGGCGATCTCGGTCGCAGTGGTCCACGAGTCACGACGGGCGAGGTAACCGAGCATGCGGTCGTGCTTCTCGCGTGCCACGATGCCCCTCCTGCCGGTGCGTGTTCCTGCGATCCGGACGAACCGCTCCACCGAGTCAACCATCTTCCGCACCCGCCTGCGGCCGTTCGGCGACCTTTCCGCCCGGGCGGAAGAGCTTGTGGTGGTGGTCGGGAGGCCCTGACGGAAAGATGGTGCGGTAAGCAGTCGGCACTTCTGGAGAAGGTTCAATGAGGATCCTGGTGATTTGCGGCGCGGGCGCGTCCAGCACGTTCATGGCACAACGCCTCCGGCGTGCCGCAGCCGACCGCGGCATCGAGGTCTCCGTCGATGCCGGTGCCGAATCCCAGATCCTTGCCGGCACCAGTGCCCTCGACGGCGTCGACGTCCTGCTCATCGGAGCCCACCTGGCAGACCACGAAGACGCGCTGCGCGCCGTGGCCACACCGGACGGCACCGCAGTGGCCGTGCTGCCGGCCGACATCTTCGGTGTCGACGGCGGAGAACGCGCCCTCGACCTCGCCCTCTCGATCCAGTCACCAACCAGGAGGTAACCCCATGGCAACTCGTACCGTCCGCATCGGCTCCTCGCACGGCCTGCACGCCAGGCCGGCGAAGCTGTTCACGCAGGCAGCCAAGGACTCCGGAAATGCGGTCACGATCGCCAAGGGCAGTGGCAAGGCGGTCAACGCTGCCAGCATCCTCGGCGTCATCGCGCTCGCCGTCGAGCACGGCGACTACGTCACGCTGGCCGTCGAGGGTGATGGTGCGCAGGTCGAGGGCACGCTCGACACCCTCTCCGAGCTCCTGGTGACCGACCATGACGAGCAGTAGCACGGTGGCAGCGCTCCAGGGCATCGGCATCGGGCAGGGTGTCGCCGTCGGCCCCGTCGCCCGCATGGCCGACCCGCTGCCCGCCCCCGCCGACGTCGCCAGCACGCTCGATGTCGCGACCGAGACCGAGCGCGCGAACACCTCGCTCGCCGCCGTCGCACGTGAGCTGGAAGCCCGTGGACTCGAAGCCGGTGGCTCCGCACGCGACGTGCTCGAAGCGCAGGCGATGATGGCCGAGGACCCGACGCTCGCGGAGGAGATCGCGAGCCGCCTCGCTGACGGCAAGACGGCTGAATGGGCCGTCTACGCGGCGTTCGCCTCGTTCCGTGACCAGCTCGCGGCGATGGGCGGCTATCTGGGCGAGCGTGCCGCCGACCTCGACGACGTCTCCCAGCGGGTCATCGCGAACCTCCTGGGTGTTCCGGCTCCCGGTGTCCCGTCTCCCGGGCACCCATTCATCCTCGTCGCACGCGACCTCGCACCAGCCGACACCGCGCTGCTCGACATGGACATGGTGCTCGGTCTCGTCACGAGCGACGGCGGCCCGACCTCGCACACCGCGATCCTCGCCCGCGAGAAGTCGATCGTCGCCATCGTCGGCGTCGTCGGAGCAGCCGCGCTGACGGACGGCACGACGCTCGTCGTCGATGCCGCTGCCGGCTCGGTCACCGCCGACCCGACTGCGGCACTCGTCGCGGCGACCGAGCAGCGTATCGCGGACCGACTCGCCCTCGTGAACGCACCCGTCGTACCGGGCGCCCTGGCCGACGGCACCTCGATCCCGCTGCTTGCGAACCTGGGTTCAGCCGAGCACGCCGCGGAGGCGGCCGAGCTCGGTGCAGAGGGTGTCGGCCTCTTCCGGACCGAGTTCCTGTTCCTCGACCAGGCGCTCGCGCCGACCGTCGAACAGCAGCGCGGGCATTACGAGAAGCTGCTGAACGCGTTCCCCGGCAAGAAGGTCGTCGTGCGCGTCCTCGACGCCGGCGCCGACAAGCCGCTCGCCTTCCTCAACGACGCCCACGAGGACAACCCTGCGCTCGGGCTGCGCGGGCTCCGCGCCCTGCGTGCGAGCGAGGACATCCTGCGCGAGCAGCTCACCGCGCTCGCACAGGCCGACGCCGCGACGAACGCCGACCTCTGGGTCATGGCGCCGATGGTGTCGACCGTCGAGGAGACGAAGTACTTCATGGCGATCGCCGCGGAGTACGGGCTGAAGACACCTGGCGTGATGGTGGAGGTGCCATCGAGCGCACTGCTCGCCGACCGTGTCCTCGAGCACGCCGGGTTCGCGTCGATCGGCACGAACGACCTCACCCAGTACACCCTCGCCGCTGACCGTCTGCTCGGCTCGGTCGGTGCGTTCCAGGACCCGTGGCACCCGGCGGTCCTCCGCCTCGTGCAGCTCGTCGGCGACGCCGGCGTGCACCACGGCAAGCCCGTCGGCATCTGCGGTGAAGCAGCAGCCGACCCGCTCCTCGCCGTCGTCCTCGTCGGGCTCGGCGCCACCACCCTCTCCATGTCACCGTCGGCGCTCGCCGACGTCCGTCACTCACTCCAGCAGTACACGCTCGACGATGCTCGCCGCATCGCCGCGGCAGCGCTGGCCGCCGATGGTGCGGCCGAAGCCAGAGCAGCGGCCACCGCTGCAACGACTCCCGAAATGAAAGAGGCAACATCATGACAACGACGTCTGTCCCCAAGAAGCCGGGAGGTGCACGAGTCGGCGTTCAGCGATTCGGTACCTTCCTCTCCGGCATGGTCATGCCGAACATCGCAGCGTTCATCGCCTGGGGCCTCATCACGGCCTTCTTCATCGCCACCGGCTGGCTGCCCAACGGCATCCTCGGCGGCTTCGGCAACGCGGACCTCATCGGCTGGCAGGGCGCGGCGACCGCACTCGCGCAGGCGGACGACGGCACCACCTTCCCGCAGTACGTCGGCCTCGTCGGCCCGATGATCACGTACCTGCTGCCGCTGCTCATCGCGAACACCGGCGGTCGGATGATCTACGGTGAGCGCGGTGGCGTCGTCGCCTCCATCGCCACCATGGGCGTCATCGTCGGCAGCGCGATCCCGATGTTCATCGGTGCGATGATCATGGGCCCGCTCGCCGCATGGCTCATGAAGCAGGTCGACCGCCTCTGGGACGGCAAGATCAAGGCCGGCTTCGAGATGCTCGTGAACAACTTCTCCGCCGGCATCCTCGGCGCGCTGCTGGCCATCGGTGGCTTCTTCGGCATCGCACCCATCGTCACCGCGCTCAGCAGCTTCCTCGAAGGCATCGTCGACTGGCTCGTGGCGAACTCGCTCCTGCCGATCGCCAGCATCTTCATCGAACCGGGCAAGATCCTCTTCCTCAACAACGCCATCAACCACGGTGTGCTCACCCCGCTCGGTGTGCAGCAGTCCAAGGAGACCGGCAAGTCGATCCTGTTCCTGCTCGAGGCCAACCCCGGCCCGGGTCTCGGCATCCTGCTCGCATTCTGCTTCTTCGGCATCGGCCTGGCGAAAGCGTCGGCACCGGGCGCCGTCATCATCCAGTTCTTCGGTGGGATCCACGAGATCTACTTCCCCTACGTGCTCATGAAGCCGATGCTCGTCCTCGCCGCCATCGGTGGCGGTATGGCGGGTGTCGCGACGAACGTCGCGTTCAACACCGGCCTGCGAGCTCCGGCATCGCCGGGAAGCATCATCGCCGTCCTCATCCAGACGGCTCCGGACAGCTACGTCGGCGTGATCCTCTCGGTCATCGTCGCGGCAGCCGTGTCGTTCGCGATCTCCGCGATCATCCTGCGGGCGAGCCGCAAGCGCGACCTCGAGAGCGAGAACGCCGGTGACCTGTCGGCCGCCGTCGCAGCGACCGAGGCCGCAAAGGGCAAGAAGTCGAGCGTGCTCGGCAACCTGTCCGCCGGAAGTGCCACCGGTGGTGCCGATGTCGTCGACGAGGGCCTCGTCGCGACGCTCGAGCGCGGCCCGATCCGCAACATCGTGTTCGCTTGCGACGCGGGGATGGGTTCGAGTGCCATGGGCGCCTCGGTCCTCCGGAACAAGATCAAGAAGGCCGGGATCGATGAGATCACGGTCACCAACAAGGCGATCGCGAACCTCAGCGACGACATCGATCTCGTGATCACCCAGCGCGAGCTGACCGAGCGCGCGAAGGAGAAGACCCCGAGTGCCGTACACATGTCGGTCGACAACTTCATGAACTCTCCGAAGTACGACGAAGTGGTGGAGTTGCTGCGCGAAGAGGGAGCACACTAGCAACGGAACCGAACCCGGCGGCGTGCACGAGGGGTGCACGCCACCGGGGCATCACCCACCACCCTTCACCGGGCCGTCGCCCTTCCAGGCGGGGCCCCACCACGAGGAATGCAGAGGAAGACATGTCGCAGGTACTGACCCAGGACCGGATCACCATCGTCACGGGGACGGTGACGCAGGAGGAGGCCATCCGGACCGCCGCCGACGCGCTCGAAGCCGCAGGCGCCGTCACTGACGAGTACTTCGAGGCGATGCTCGCCCGCGAGCAGTCGGTCTCGACCTACATGGGCAACTTCCTCGCGATCCCGCACGGCACGAACGACGCCAAGGAGGCCGTGCTGGCCTCCGCACTGTCCGTGACGCGCTACGAGACCCCCATCGACTGGGCGGGCGAGGAAGTCCGATTCGTGATCGGTATCGCGGGGAAGGACGGGGGACACCTCGAGATCCTGTCGAAGATCGCCATCATCTTCTCCGAGGACGATGAGGTCGCGAAGCTGCTCGCCGCCGGAACGGCCGAAGAGCTGTTCGCCCTCCTGAGCGAGGTCAACGACTGATGCAGGCCGTCCACTTCGGCGCCGGCAACATCGGGCGCGGCTTCGTCGGACTGCTGCTCCACGAGGGCGGCTACGAGGTCGTCTTCGCCGATGTCAACGCCGAGCTCATCGGAGCGATCGCCGCAGCAGACAGCTACACCGTCCACGAGGTGGGCGACGGCGCGAAGGACACCGTCGTGACGGGGTTCCGCGCGATCAACAGCGCCACCGACGAGGACGCGCTCGTCGCCGAGATCGCGGCGGCCGACATCGTCACGACCGCTGTGGGTCCGACGATCCTGCGTTTCGTCGCGCCCGTCATCGCACGAGGCATCGCTGCACGACCAGTGGGCGCAGCCCCGCTCGCCGTCATGGCGTGCGAGAACGCGATCAACGCGACGGACCTCCTCGCCAATGAGGTCCGCCAGGCCGTCGGCGAGCTCGCATGGGAGGAACTCGCGAGCCGTGCGGTGTTCGCGAACACCGCGGTCGACCGCATCGTCCCCGGGCAACCCGAGGGTCAGGGCATCGACGTTACCGTCGAGACCTTCTTCGAGTGGGCCATCGAGACCCCGGCGTTCGCGGGAGTGCTGCCGTCGATCCCCGGCGCGCACTTCGTCGAGGAGCTCGCACCGTACATCGAGCGCAAGCTCTTCACGGTGAACACCGGCCACGCCTCGGTCGCGTACTTCGGGACGCGCGCGGGTATCGGCACGATCGCGGAGGCGCTCGCCGAACCGTCGATCGCGACGGCCGTGCGGGCGGTGCTCGAAGAGACCTCGGCGTTGCTCGTTGCCAAGCACGGGCTCGACGTCGACGCCCAGCGCGAGTACCGCGAGACGATCCTGCGTCGCTTCGCGAACGTGCACCTGCCCGACACGGTGGAGCGCGTCGGTCGTCAGCCGCTGCGTAAGCTCAGCCGCACCGAGCGGTTCATCGGTCCGGCGGCCGAGCTCGCGGAGCGCGGTCTGCCGCATGACGCACTCGTCGCTGCAATCGGTGCGGCTCTGGAGTTCGACGTGAGCGACGACGAGCAGAGCGTCCAGTTGCAGGCGAAGCTCCACGAGCTGAGTGCCGAGACCTTCGTCGAAGAGGTCACCGGGCTCGCACCGGAACACCCCCTGTCGGCCGCGGTGCTCGCGCAGGTCGTCGCCCGCCAAGCGGCGCTCGTGTAGTGGCACCTCGACAAGCTCGGTGAACGGAGTCCGTCTGCCGAGCTTGTCGAGGGGCGCGCTAGAAGACCTTGCCCGGGTTCAGCAGGTTCTCCGGGTCGAAGAGGCGCTTGATCCCGTGCTGCAGCTCGAGCTGGTCCGCGCCGAGCTCGTCCCCGAGCCAACGCTTCTTGAGCAGGCCGATCCCGTGCTCGCCGGTGAGCGTGCCCCCGAGCCGAAGCGCCGTCGTGAAGAGCTCGTCGGCCGCCTGCCAGATCAGATCGGGCACCTCTGTTCCCTCGAACACGAAGTTCGGGTGCAGATTGCCGTCGCCCGCGTGCGCGACCGTCGGGATGGTGATGCCGTAGCGTCGCTCGATCGCGCCGATCTCAGCGAACATCGCGGCGAGCTGACTGCGTGGCACGGAGACGTCCTCGATGAGCGGCGTACCGAACTGCTCAAGCGACGGGTGCAACGCCCGTCGGACGGCCAGCAGGTGTTCGCCGACGACGTGGTCCGTCGACATCTCGGCACGACCTCCCCAGGCGCGCAGGACCTCGACGATCGCGGCCGCCTCGGCTTCGGAGTTCGAGCCGTCGGTCTGGATGACGACGTGCGCCTCACCGGACGTCGGCGTCGGCAGCTGCAGGTACCGGTGCACGGCGACGAGCGCGACCGGGTCGAGCAGCTCCATGATCGACGGCTGGACACCCGACGCGGTCACGGCCGCGGTGGCTGACGCCGCCGCGACGACGCTCGGGAAGTACGCCGCGACCGTCGCGACGGTCCCCGGCGTGATCCGGCGGATGCGCACGGTGGCCTCGACGATCACGCCGAGGACGCCCTCTGAGCCGACCATGAGGCTCGTGAGGTCGAGCCCGGTCACGCCCTTGACGCTGCGGTGCCCGACACTGATCAGGCGCCCGTCCGCCAGCACGACCTTGAGAGCGAGGACCGCTTCGCGGGTCACGCCGTACTTGGCGCACAGGAGTCCGCCCGCGCCGGTCGCGATGTTGCCGCCCACCGTGGAGATGGCGCGGCTCGCGGGGTCGGGAGCGAACCACAGGCCGCGAGCGAGCAGCATCTCGTTGAAGTCGCCGTTGATGATTCCGGGCTCGACCACCGCGAGGAGGTCGGGTTCGTTGATCTCCAGCACACGCGTCATCGCGAGGGTCGACAGCACGATCTCGCCGGCGCCACCCAGCGCGCCGCCCGCCAGGCCAGTTCCGGCGCCGCGAGTGACGACCGGCGTGCCCGAGGTGGTGGCGATGCGCATGACCGTCTGGACGTCCTCGATGGTTCGTGCTGAGACGACGGCGATCGGGGCCGCGTCCGAGAGATGGCCGGACTTGTCGGAGCGCGCTGCCATGAGGACGGCGGCGTCCGTCGAAACGGCGTCCCCGAGTGCGTCGCGGAGCGCATCGAGCACGGTCGGGGTGGTCATCGGGCGAGTTCGGTTCCGTCGGCCCAGACGGCCTGCACATTCCAGTGGTGGTCGAGGAGGACGGCGTCGGCCGCGTGGCCCGCGGCGAGCCGTCCGAAGCGGTGTCCGAGGTCGAGGACGCGGGCCGGGGTGCTGGTCATGGCGGCGACCGCGCTGGGTGCGGGGATGCCGCTCTCGATCGCGAGTCGCAGCGCTCGGTCCAGCGTCAGCGTCGATCCGGCGATCGAGTCGCCGTCGACGAGTCGTGCGAGGCCGTCCGTGACCTCGACCTCGAGGGAACCGAGCAGGTAGCGGCCGTCGGCGGATCCTGCGGCGGCCATCGCGTCGGTGATGAGCGCGACGCGGCCGGGAGCCTGCTCGAAGACGAGCTTCGCCACATCCGGGTGCACGTGCTCGCCGTCGAGGATGAGCTCGACCGTGACGCGTTCATCGGCGAAGGACGCGACGATGGGACCCGGTGCCCGGTGATGGATGCCGTTCATGGCATTGAAGACGTGGGTGACGAGGCGGGCGCCGGTGTCGAACGCGGTCTTCGTGAGCGCTTCGTCGGCGTCGGTGTGGCCGACCGCGACGACGACGCCGGCCTCGACCAGGACCTGGATCGCTTCGAGCGCGTTCGGCAGCTCCGGCGCGATCGTGATCTGGCGGAGCGTGCCGCGGCTGGCGTCGATGAGGCGCTCGACGATGGCCGGCGTCGGCTCGATGAGCGCGGTGACATCGTGCGCGCCCTTCTTGACCGGCGACAGGAACGGGCCCTCGAGGTGGGCACCGAGGACGAGCTGGTCCTGCGAGACGAGTTCCGCGATGCCGTCGAGGCTTGCGACGAGCGCGTCGACGGGGTTCGAGACGAGGCTGATGAGGGAGCGCGTCGTGCCGTGCGCGCGGTGCACGGCGAGGGCCTGCAGGATCGCTGCCGGACCGTCGTCGAAGGCTGCGCCGCCGCCGCCGTGGACGTGGAGGTCGATGAAACCGGGCGTGAGATGGCCGCCAGCTGCGTCACGTACGACGGTGTCGGGTTCGAGGTCGATCGAGCGCCACTGCTCGCCGGTGCCGGTCGTGACGATCACGCCGTCGACCGCGTGGAACCAGAAGGCGTCGAGCTGGCCGTCGACGTCCACCTTCGTCGCAGAGTGGATCAGGAGGGCGCTCATGCGATCTGCTTCCGGCCGCTGACGACGCCGCTGACGACCGCGATGACGGCGAACACGGCGCCGATCACAGGTTGGCCGAGGTTCCACCAGGCGAGCGCCGCAGCGCCGAAGATGACGAGTTCGACCACCGTGCGCCCGTAGAGGTCGATGCGGATGACCGCGCGGGGCGAGAGGAACAGCGCCCAGAGGACGATGGCCACAAGCGGAGCCGCGATGCCGATCACGACGTTCCAGGGGAATGGCCAAGCCATCACGCCCCAGAATCCCAGGGAGAAGAACGCGAAGAGTTCGAGGAAGAACCGGAGGATCTCGTTGGGGCCGATCTTCACGTCGGCGGGAGTTCGTTCAGACACCACACGATTCTACGGCGCGCTGCGGGGGAAGGGCGGCGTAGCCCGGTGCGAACCTGGTATATGTTGATGTGAAATTTATGTCGTCGAGAACTGGTTCCCAGACTCGACCGCTTCACCGCTGCGCTTCAGCAGCCGATCCTTGGAGTTCCCTCGTGCACAATCCTGCAGCTCACCGCAGCCTGAGACGCTTCGCCGCCTCGGCGCTCGCGTTCGGTGTCGGTTCTGCGACCCTCGTGGCAGGGTTCCCCGGCCCCGCCGCGAACGCCTCCGCGTCGCAGGCCCCGGCGTCTGCCGACTTGGCGCCGGCCGCCGACCTCGTGCAGCCCAGGCTCGTCTTCCGTGAGACGTTCGAGAACGGTGTGGGTAGCGCCGCGACCTCGCTGAGTGACTACGTGTCAGAGACCGGCGAACGGTACACCGCAGACGCCTTCTGGCTGGACATGGGGAGGTGCAACGGCATCGTCCTCAGCGCCGAAGCGACGGTCTCCGCGCTGTGCAGTCCGCTCCTCGGCTTGGCGAGCGTGCTCGGAACGATCGGCGGCGCGACCGACCCTCAGCAGAACCATGCCGTCAGTGCGTACACGGATGGCAACACCGCGCCGAGCCAGGTTCAGCTTCGGACGGTCGATTCGCTCTCCCTCGGGAGTGGGGAACGCTTCATCTCCTTCGGCGTCGACGCGGTGGCCACCTCCTGTCACGTCGCCCACCCGCTCCTCAACTTCTTCTTTGACGACGACGGCGTCGAAGTGCCGATCTCGACCGAGCCGATCGACCCCTGTGTGAGCCCGGGCGAGAACATGTTCGAGAGCGGCAGGACCCGCGGTGGGACCTTCGTCTCCGACGGCGGCATCCTCTTCGCCGGGACCGAGTTCGGCGTCGTCATGCGGAACGCTCAGGGCAGCGGTGCTGGCAACGACGGTGCGGTCGACAACCTCGCGGTGTACGACTCGACGCCGGCGTTGTCGACTTCGGTCAGCGGTGGCGATGGTGTCGCTGGCGATCCAGTCACGGTCTCCTTCACCGTGACCAACACGGCGGACCTCGGTAAGAAGCAGGGGGTGGGCGTTCGAGCAGGTCCTGCCCGATGGTCTGGACATCGTCGCGGGTTCCGAGCAGACCTCCTGCGCGAATGCTGTCGTCACCGCGGACGACGGTGGGATCATCGCGACCGGCGAGCTCCGCACGGGCGACGCCGAGTGCACGATCACGGTGCAGCTCGTCTCGCTCACCGGCGGTGACTACGAGATCGGTGGTGCCTCGGTGTCCGGCATTGTCGGGCTCGACGTCGACCCGACCGCCTCCCCGATCTCGTTCGCGAGCGAGCGCAACGCCCTCGAGATCGCGGCGAGCGGCGTCATCGAGACCGGCAACGGAGACGGTTACGCGGATCTCGGCGAGACCGTGACGTTCGTGTACCAGGTCGTCAACTCGGGGAACGCGCCGGTCAGCGGCGTGAGCGTCGACGGAGCGAACTGTGCGGCGACGACGCTCGCTGCTGGTGCATCCACGGAGTGCCGGAGCGCGCCGATCACCGCGACGCAGGCTGACCTCGATCGCGGAAGCATCCGCGCCACCGGCTCTGCGACGGGCGTCTCCCGTCTTGGCGCGACCGTCGCGTCGGAGGCCGTCGACCCGTCCGTGGCGACGACTCCGGCCGCCGCTGCCGTCGGGCTCCAGCTCACCGCATCCACAGCTGACGGCGCCGCCCCGGCCGTCGGCGACCGGATCACGCTCTCCGTCGAGTGGACGAACGCAGGAAACGTCTCGATCGTCGGTGTGTCCGCATCGATCCCCGCTCTTCCGGAACTCGTCGCCGACTGCACGACCGGGTCACTCGCTCCAGGTGAGTCCGTGGTGTGCGAGCTCACCGGTAGGTACCGGGTCACGCAGGACGACGTCGATCGCGGCTCGATCCTCTTCACCGCGACGGGCGCGGCTCGGGCCGGCGGAGCGGAAATCACGGCTCCGGACGCGATCGCGTCCGTGACGACCGAGGCTGCTGCTCCGTCCGTGCAGCTCGGTGCGGCACTGGCGATCATCGACGGTGAGGCCGTGCCCGGCATGTCGGCGACGATCACCTCGACGATCACCAACTCGGGCAACGTGACGCTCTCGGCGATCACCGTGGCGGTGGACGGACGCCCGGAACTCGCCATCGCGTGCCCCAGTGGCACGCTGGCACCCGGTGAGACCGTGGACTGCGAATCGGCGATCCGCCGCCTCACGCAGGCCGACATCGACCGCGGCTCGCTCGGCTACAGCCTCGTCGCAAACGGTGTCGGCCCGAGCGGCGTGCCGGTGACGGATCGGAAGACCGTCTCCGTCGACATCGCACAGCGGGCAGACGTGTCCTTGGTCACGTCGGCGGAGAGCGACTCCTCCGACATCCCGGCAGTCGGCGACGCGATCATGGAGCACGTGACGATCACGAACGCGGGCAACGTCACCCTCACCGAGGTGTCACTCGACGGCGCGGTGTGCGTCGCCGTCCTCGCTCCAGGCGAAGCCGTCATGTGCGCGGCGGAGGTGTAGTGCTGACGCAGGACACGATCGACGCAGGCTCGATCGACCTGGGCGCCACCGTCCGGGCGGACAGCTCCGCCGGCGCGGTCGAGGCTGACACCGAGACGACGCATCTGATCGACGGCATTGGCGGCATCGAGATCGTCGACGCCGTCGAGATCGCACCCGCTGGCGACGGTTCCGTGACCGTGGGGGAGACCGTGCGGATGAGCTACATGGTCACGAACACCGGAAACGTCACCCTCGACGCCCTGGAGCTCAAGGGTGATCACGGCGGTCACGCGGGATGCGAGGTCGTCGCCGGCGAGGCCGAGGATGATGCGGCCGGCTGGTCGTTCTGGTCGAGAGACGATGTCTCGCTCGCGCCGGGTGATGTGGCCCTGTGCGTCATGCCCGACCACCGCGTCGAGGACGTCAGCGAGGCCATGCTCGCCTTCACGGCGACCGCCACCGGCACCGCCCCCCGCGAGGTCCGGATCGGGAACGACTCGCCCGAGGGTGACGAGGTGTCGGCGAAGGCCGTCGAGACGAGCACCGAGGTCACCGCCTCGATCACGACGATGATCGACACGCGGCCGGCTCCGGTGACGCCGCCACTGGCCGCAACCGGTGCCGCCGTGATGGCCGTCGCGCCGTTCGCCGTGGGGCTGCTCGCCGTCGGTGGGCTGCTGCTCCTCGCCAGGCGCCGTTCGATCGCCCGGGACTGACGAGAGACATCTCGAGGCCGTGACGGAGTCTGCTCCGTCACGGCCTCGTCGTGTCTGCGCCCCGCCCGGTGCGCTCAGCGGAAGATGATGGTGCGAGCCCCGTCGAGGAGGACTCGATCCTCGGAGAACCACTTCACCGCCTGGGTGAGCGTGCGGCTCTCCTCGTCCTGCCCGATGGCGACGAGCTCACCCGGAGAGCGCGAGTGGTCGACGCGCACGACGTTCTGCTCGATGATCGGACCCTCGTCGAGGTCACTCGTCACGAAGTGGGCCGTCGCGCCGATCAGTTTCACGCCACGGGCGTGCGCCTGCTTGTACGGGTTCGCGCCCTTGAAGCCGGGCAGGAAGGAGTGGTGGATGTTGATCGCCCGCCCGGCCAGACGCTCACACAGCTCGGGGGAGAGGATCTGCATGTACCGGGCGAGGACGACGAGCTCGATGTCGTGCTCCTCGACGGCGGCGAGCACGCGCGCCTCGAAGGCAGCCTTGGACGCGGCGTCGGTCACGGGCAGCGACTCGAACGGCACTCCGTAGAACGACGCGAGGTCGCGGAGCGAGCCATGGTTGCTCAGCACCAGGGGGATCTCGACCGCGAGCTGACCCGCACGCTGACGGAACAACAGGTCGTTGACGCAGTGCGCCGCCGTGGACGCGAGGACCAGGGTGCGGAGCGGACGGCCGACGACGTCGAGACGCCACTCGAGCGAATACCGCTCGACGACGGGGGCGATGGCCGCTTCGAACTGCTCGCGCGAGACCGCGGCCTGCACCTGGAGTCGCATGAAGAACCGACCCGTATCGTCACTTGAGAACTGCTGGCTCTCGGTGATGTTCCCCTCGGCCTCCACGATCGCCCCGCTGACCGCGTGGACGATGCCGGGGCGGTCCTCGCAGATGATGGAGAGCACCCAGTGGACGGGGTGCTCGTGCTGGGCGGCGGGGGAGTCGATCGTGGTCACCGACCCAGGTTACCGGCAGTGCGCGGGTCAGGCTGCCGGGGCCGCCTCTGCGTCCACGAGGTCGGCGTGCGACGACTGCTGCAGGTATGCGCGCACGTTCTCGCGGCTCTGCTGCAGGCAGTCGATCCGCGAGTCGATCGACGCGATCTGGGCGTGCAACGACTCGGCCGTTGCACGCGAGCAGTCGGGCACGACACGCGTGGGTCCGGAGACCGAGTCGGCGTCGAGGTCGAGCACCACGCGGACGAACCTCGTCGTGAGACCTGCGTCGATGAGGTTGTCCACCGTGACGACGTGGTCGATGGCCGACGGCTCGTACTCGTCCGGGGCGTCGGACGCGCGGACGGGGTGCAGAAGGCCCTCCGCCTCATAGGAGCGGAGCCTGGTCGCGGGAACACCCGTTCGTGTCGCGAGTTCTGCAATGCGCATGTGCGGCCTCTCTGTCACCGTCGCAAGGTCTGTCACCTTCTCAAGGGACCTAACGTCGTGCCGAGCCGTCCGCATTCCCGAGCTCCGGTAGACTCATCGACGGTCGCCGGATATCGGTGGGCCCTGGGCGCGCACATCAGCGCGTAGACGAACTCGTCCGCAGTCCTCCGCCGCCGAGTGAACGCCATCGTTGGAGCAATCCGATGACCTCTTCTCCATCCTCCTCGCCGCGCGCAGCCGAAACTTCGCCGACGGCAGTGCTGCCACCCTTCCCTTGGGTGGGCCTCATCGCGCTCGCCGCCGGGACGTTCCTCTCAGTGACCGGCGAGATGATCCCGACCGGTCTCCTGCCCGAGATGAGCGACTCCCTGGGCGTGACTGAATCGCAGATCGGCCTGCTCGTCAGCGTCTTCGCGTTCACCGTCGTGGTGTCGAGCACGACGCTCATCCACCTCACCAGGCGGGTGCCGCGCCACGCGCTCCTCGTCGGTGTCATCACACTCCTCGGCATCAGCACCGGTCTGGGGGCGCTCGCGCCGAACTACGAGCTGCTCGTCGCCACGCGCGTGCTCGGTGGCCTCGCGCACGGCGTGTTCTGGGCCGTCGTCGGTGCATACGCCGGTCACCTCGTCCCCAAGGAGCAGCTGGCGCGAGCCGTCTCCGTCACGATCGCGGGCGGCACCCTCGCCTTCGTGCTCGGCGTCCCGATCAGCACGGCTCTCGGCCATGCCCTCGGTTGGCGTCTCGCCTTCGGAGTCCTCGCCGTCGCCATGCTGCTCGGAGCGGTCGTGGTCTGGTGGAAGCTGCCGCCAGTGGAACGCGACGAGGCGCACGCCGCTGCCGCCGGAGCGACCGGCCGCGACCCGTCCATCGTGCCCGTTGCGATCGTCTGCATCGCCGTCGGCATCATCATGGTCGGCCATTACTCCTTCTACACCTACATCGCGCCCTACCTGATCGGCGTGATCGGCATCCCCTCGGGGCAGCTCAGCATCCTGCTGCTGGTCTACGGTGTCGCCGGGGCCGTCGGTCTGATCCTCACCGGCAGCGTGTTCGCGAAGCGTGCCACCACCGGACTGTTCGTCGCACTGACCGTCTCAGCCGCGATGGTGAGCGCCCTCACCCTGTCTGCCGGCTGGCTGCCGGGGGCCCTCGTCGCCTTCTTCCTCTGGGGAACGGCGTTCGGGATGCTTCCACCGCTCATGCAGACACGGCTGCTGCACGCTGCCAGCCCGCGCATCCGGGACACGGCCAATGCGTTCTACACGACCGCGTTCAACACGGGCATCGGCGGTGGCTCAGCGCTCGGTGCCCTGCTGCTCGCCCAGGTCGGTCTCGGCATCCTGCCGTGGGTCTACGTCGTGCTGGCGCTTGTCGCGACGCTGTTGCTCGCCACGGACGTGCTTCGCACGCGCAAGCGCGCAACCGCCTGAGCGGCAGGATCGCTACTCGGTCGTCTCGGCAGGCGCCGGAACGTCAGACGCCGGCTCCGGAGTGGGAACGGGCGCGGGCGTCTGCTCGGTCTGCTCGGGTGTCGTCGTCGCCTCGGCGTCCGGTGCGGGGATGTCCGTCGACTCCTCCGGCCCTGGCTCGGCCGGGGCAGCGGGGGCTTCCTCGCCCTCTGCGGGCTCCGCGGGCACTGCAGGCTCCGCGGGGGCGGTCGGTGTGATGATCGGATCGGTTGGGATTGTCGGCACCTCATTCGCCGACAGGATCGGCAGGGCGAAGTACGTCAGCGTCGTCGCCGGTCCGGTCCGCTCGACATCGAGCGGGTCGATCGCGGTGACGGACAGCGTCGGTCGGTCGAGCAATCGGTCACTCGTGCTGAGCGGCTGTGAGACGCCGGCATCGTCGAGCTGCAGCGTTCGTGTGCCCGACTGATCGGTGAAGCTCACGACACCACCGGGAGCGCCGTGGACGAAGAACTCCACGACCGAGAGGACGAACTGTCCATCCGTGATCCCGACGATCGACGGTGCACCCACGGTGACGGAGGTCGTCACGTTCTGGACGTCCTCGCCGAGTGTCTGCCGCACCGTCAGTTCGAACGTGCCGGCAGACCCGAGATCCATCGCCTCGGTCGACCAGCGGCCGTCCGCAATCGCTGCTGCGCGGGCGTCGCTGCCCGATTCCGGAACCCGTGCCGTCGTCGTCTGGATGACACTGCCGTCGAGGATGATCTCGATCGTGGAGCCTGCAGCCGCGGTGCCGGAGAGGACCGGCCAGAGCATTCCGCTCCCGCCGACGTCGACGGTCGAGATGACCGGCGCCGGGACGGCGTCGGGGACGTTCGGGTCGACGGGGTCAGTGGGTGCCGTCGGCCCGGTCGGCGGCGTGGTCGGGACGACGGGTGGCACCTGCGCCGGGTCGTTCGAGGGGTCGCCGGTCTCGCTCTCCGTCTCGTCGTCCTGCAGCGGTGCCGGAGGTGGGACGGGGGCGGATGGCGTCGGAGTCGGTACGGCGCTCGGGGGAGCGGTCGGCACCGCGGAGGGTGGTGTGCTGGGCGTGACCGGTGCGGTGACCGGTTCCTCCGCCACGACCGCCGAGTCCGTTGCATCGGACGGTGGGAACACCATCGGGCCCACCACGAGCGCGGCCGCGGTGCCGGCCGCGATGACACCGACGATGATCGCCGTGATGATCCCGCCCGAGAGACCAGCGGTGGCGACCCCGGCGCCGACGCCTCCCGCGGCGGCAGCGCCGACAGCACCGGACCCGGCTGCGCCGCCGCCGGTCCCGAGGCCGCTCGATGCGACGCCGCCAGCCCCCGCGGCGGTGGAAGCGCCACCGCCGGTCATGCCGGCACCCGCCGCCACGGCGCCACCGGCCGCGTGTCCGCCGCCGACGTGCGCGCCGACGGTCGTCGCGCCGGCAGCATGCGCGCCGAGGTGGGTGGTGGCAGGCAGCGCGGCGCTAGCCGCGTGGGTGCCCGCGGCGTGCGCGCCGAGGTGCGCTGTGAGGACGGTGCCTCCCGTGACGGTCGCAGGCATCGCGACGACTGCGGCTGCAGCATGCCCGCTCGTCTGCAGCCACGCAGTGTAGCCGGCAGCGCCGGCGGTGCCGGCGACGAGCGGCAGGAGGACGAGCGCCATACGGGAGCCGACCTCCTTCGCCTCCGCTGCGACGATCGTGCAGCGTTGGCAGGCGTCGAGGTGCGCTTCGAGTTTCGCCGTGTCGCGCGCGGCGAGGTTGCCTCGTGCATACGAGCCGAGTCGGCTGATGGTGAACGCATGTTCGGAGTCGTCGTCGACCGATCGCAGGTGCGCCTGGATCCACGCCTCGCGCAGACCCTCTCGAGCGCGGTACGCGAGCGCGGAGACCGAGTTCGCCTTCATGCCGAGCAGGGGAGCGACCTCGGCAGGGGACATGCCCTCGATCTCCGTGTACCAGAGCACCTCCTGCCACCTGGTGGGCAGGCTGCGGAAGGCGCGGGCGCTCAAGCTGCGGTCGAGCGCTTCGATCGACGAGGCCTCGTTCGTGTCGGGGTCCTCGAAGGAGTCGAGGGTGTCGAGCGAGGTCTCGCGACGCGCGCGGCCCCAGGCTGCGGCGGTGTTGCGGACCGTCGTGAAGAGGTAGGGACGGAAGGCGCCGGTCGGACCCTTGCCGCGACGGATCGCCTGGTAGATCCGTGCGAACGACTCCGAGACGAGATCGTCGGGGTCGAGGCTCGAGGTGACGGAGCGGGCTACGGTACGGCCGGCGTTCGCGTGGCGCCGCCACAGCTCCGCGTAGGCGTCCTGAGACCCTGCCCGCGTCCCATCGATGAGCTCGGAATCCGAGCGCTCGGTGAGCGATGACGTCGGGGATACGTCCAGGCTCATGATGCCTCCGTCTGCGCGCTGCTGGGCGACTTGCCCGTCTCAAGAGAGTCGGGTGCGGCGGGATCATGACGCCGATCCGCCAATTCTCCCACGTATCCTCCGTCAGGAGGACGAGAAGAGGTTCGGAAATCAGGTCGATATTCTTCGGGCAAGTCGCGTCATGAAGCGACGCGGACCGACTCTCTCAGAGTGAGCAGCACGGCTCCCCAGGAGCACGGCTGGGTCATCGTCCTGATGGCCTCGACTCGCGTCACGGCCGGCGCGCGTCGCAGCAGCGGACCCGAAACGCTGCAGATCTCGACGGGAGGGGGCGCCATCGTGCGAACCCGTCGACAGGCCGGGAGTGGCGCTCGGGGGCGAGCGCCACTCCCCGCCGCTTCCCCGTCGCATCGTGCACGTGTCGCTGTGAACGGCCTGATTCAGGCGCGCCAGTCGATCTCCGGCGAGCGGTGGAACGCGATGCCTGCCGCCGTCCAACCCTGAGCGACATCGGCCAGACGCGCGCTGAAGTCGGTCCAATCGGCCGCTCGTCGAGGTGACCAACCGATCTCGGCGACCGATGCCACACGTGGGAACACGAGGAACTCCAGTGTCTGGGTGCGATCGACCGTCTCGGTCCAGAGCGGGGCCTCGACGCCCAGGATGTCGTCCTCGTGGAGGCCGTCCACCACAGTGGTGGGCTCCCAGGCTGCGGAGCGTTCGATGCTTGTCGGGCCGTCGGCCCAGGTGAGTCCCGGTGCCGGCACGTCGGGGTACTGCATGTCGAGGTAGGCGGCGTCGGCCGGCGACATGATGACCTGACCGCCCTGCTCCACGAACGATCGGAGCTTGTCGGCGTGACCGGCCTCCGGCGACACGTAGTTCCAGTACTGGCCGACCGTGCCGGGTGTGAGGTCGCTCGAGGCTCCGAACTCGTGCCAGGCGATCGCGGTCTTCCCGGTGGCCGCGATGAGCTCGGACGCGCGCCGCGCGAACAGCAGGAAGTCCTCGGTCGGCGTCGAGAGGCATTCGTCACCGCCGAGGTGCAGGTACGGGCCGGGAGTGAGGGCGGCGAGCTCGGTGAAGACGTCGCCGAGGAACCGGTACGTGGTCTCGGAGTGGACGTCGAGGGTCGAGAACCCGACCTCGGTGCCGGTGTACGGCTCCCGCGCGGCACCGTCCGCGTTGAGCTCGGGGTAGGCAGAGAGGGCCGCGTTCGTGTGGCCGGGGACGTCGATCTCGGGGACGACGGTGATGCGGCGATCGGCTGCGTACTCGACGATGCTGCGGTAGTCGTCCGCCGTGTAGAAGCCGCCGGCTCCGCCGCCGACAGCCGTGCTCGCACCGATCGCGGTCAGCTCGGGCCAGCCGTCGATCTCAAGCCGCCATCCCTGGTCGTCGCTCAGATGCAGGTGGAGGTGGTTGATCTTGAGGCTCGCGAGCTGGTCGATGAAGCGCTCGACCTGGGCGACCGTGAAGAAGTGGCGGGCGACGTCGAGCATGGCACCGCGGTAGGCGAAGCGCGGTGCGTCGTCGATGATGGTGGCGGTGATGGCCCAGTCGTCGGTGACTGGCTCGAGGGACCAGTTCGTCGCAGGAAGCAGTTGGCGCAACGTCTGCGTCCCGTTGAAGGCCCCGTCGACATCCGCGCCGACGATCTCGACCCCGTGCGCGCCGACGGTCAGACGATACGAGCCGCTCGTGGCGGAGAGTGTCGGATCGACCGTCAGCAGAATCGCCCCGTCGAACGTGGCCGCGTCCGCAGCATCGTTCGTGTCCGACTGGACCGGCAGCTCGAAGCCGGTCGACACCCGGAGCCCCTCGGCGAGGAGCCGTGCCACGGTGGCCGCTTCCGGTGCCGTCCGCACGACGGTCGTCGGCGCCAGACGGAACGGCGCGGCCGCTTCGTCCGTGGTCTGCGAGACGGGGCGGGGGAGCAGACTCATGAGCGGTTCCTTCTCGGTCGGGGTCCGTCGTCGCATCACCGGAACGCTGGTTTGTTCGGCGTGCTAACAAGGGTGCGACCATCCTGTCACATCAGGTCGATCACGCTCGGAGACTGCGGCCGGGACGGTGCGCCGGAGCCGACCCGTTGCTATGCTGCTAGCAGTCGCAACTGGCGTATAGACGGAGTCCTGCTCCGCCTCAGATGGTTCACCATCGGGGAGCGACCCTGCACCTTGAAGACAAGGGCGGATTTCGGCCGCACGCCTGGGCCGAAACGGCACATCACCGACATCCGTTCTGTCACAAAAGGGAGCAAGTCTTGTCCGACACTTTCAACGCGCCACTCTCCGAAGTCGATCCTGAGATCGCAGCGGTCCTCGAGCAGGAGCTCGGTCGCCAGCGCAACACGCTCGAGATGATCGCGAGCGAGAACTTCGTGCCCGTCTCCGTCCTGCAGTCGCAGGGAAGCGTCCTCACGAACAAGTACGCCGAGGGGTACCCGGGCCGCCGCTACTACGGTGGCTGCGAGTTCGTCGACATCGCCGAGTCGCTGGCCATCGAGCGTGCGAAGAGCCTCTTCGGTGCCGAGTACGCCAACGTCCAGCCGCACTCCGGCGCGACCGCCAACGCCGCCGTCCTCTCCGCCATCGCCACCCCGGGTGACACCATCCTCGGCCTCGAGCTCGCCCACGGCGGCCACCTGACCCACGGCATGAAGCTCAACTTCTCCGGCAAGCTGTACAACGCCGTCTCCTACGGGGTCGACCCCGAGACCTTCCTGGTCGACATGGACGTCGTCCGCGACAAGGCGCTCGAGCACAAGCCACAGGTCATCATCGCCGGTTGGTCGGCCTACCCGCGTCAGCTCGACTTCGCGGCGTTCCGTGCCATCGCCGACGAGGTCGGCGCGAAGCTCTGGGTCGACATGGCGCACTTCGCCGGTCTCGTCGCAGCAGGCGTCCACCCGTCGCCGGTTCCCTACGCGGACGTCGTCTCGTCGACCGTGCACAAGACCATCGGTGGCCCGCGCTCCGGCTTCATCGTGAGCCGCGACATGGAGCTGGCCAAGAAGCTCAACTCGAACGTGTTCCCCGGCCAGCAGGGCGGACCGCTCATGCACGTCATCGCAGCGAAGGCGACGGCGTTCAAGCTGGCGGCGACGCCTGAGTTCAAGGACCGCCAGGAGCGCACCCTCCGTGGCGCGACGCTCCTCGCCGACGCGCTCACGTCCGACGCGTCCAAGGCCGCGGGCATCGACGTGCTCACCGGTGGCACCGACGTCCACCTCGTGCTCGCCGACCTCCGCACCTCTGAGCTCGACGGCCAGCAGGCCGAAGACGTCCTCCACGAGGTCGGCATCACGGTCAACCGCAACTCGGTGCCGTTCGACCCGCGTCCGCCGATGGTGACCTCGGGTCTCCGCATCGGTACGCCGGCACTCGCGACACGTGGCTTCGGCGACGTCGAGTTCGCCGAGGTCGCGGACATCATCGCGCTGACGCTCCGCAAGGGCGCCGAGCCCGGTGCGTTGCGCGAGCGCGTCACGGCGCTGGCCGAGCGCTTCCCGCTCTACCCCGGCCTCCAGCAGTAGGACGTGGGCGCATGACCGCACAGATCCTCGACGGCAAGGCCACGGCCACCGCCATCAAAGCCGAGCTGAAGATCGAGATCGCCGTGCTCAAGGAGCGCGGCATCTCGGTCGGGCTCGGCACCGTCCTCGTCGGAGAAGACCCCGGCTCCCAGTGGTATGTGGCGGGCAAGCACCGCGACTGCGCGGAGGTGGGCATGGAGTCGATCCGGCGCGACCTCCCCGAGACCATCTCGCAGGAGGAGCTGGAAGCCGTCATCGACGAGCTGAACGCCGACGAGAGCTGCACCGGGTACATCGTGCAGCTCCCGTTGCCGAAACACATCGACACCGACGCGATCCTCGAGCGCATCGATCCGGAGAAGGACGCGGACGGACTGCACCCGACCAACCTCGGCCGCCTGGTGCTGAACGTCAACCGCCCGATCCACACGCCGCTCCCGTGCACGCCGAAGGGTGTTATCGAGCTCGTGCAGCGTCACGGCATCGACTGGGCGGGCAAGCACGTCGTCGTAGTCGGGCGTGGTGTCACCGTCGGACGGGCCATCGGACCGCTGCTCACCCGTCGTGAGTTCAACGCGACCGTCACGCTCACCCACACGGGCACGGTCGGTCTCGACGACATCCTCCGCACCGCGGACGTCATCGTCGCGGCTGCGGGTGTCCCCGGCATCGTGAAGCGCGATGCCGTCAAGCCTGGCGTGATCGTCCTCGACGTCGGCGTGAGCCGTGAGGTGGATCCTGAGACGGGCAAGTCCCGTGTCGTCGGCGACGTCGCTCCCGATGTGGCCGAGGTTGCCGCCTGGATCAGCCCGAACCCCGGTGGAGTGGGCCCGATGACCCGTGTCGGCCTCCTCGCCAACGTCGTCCGCCTGGCAACGCCCACCGAGTAGTCGGGAACGAGCGAGGGCCCGTCCGGGGCAGCTGCTGCTGCTTCGGACGGGCCCTCGCTGGTGTCGGCGTCCCTCAGCGTTCCCGCGTGGCTCCGGCAGCCGGACGGACCGGGAAGACGGTCGGCTCTCGGAAGCCTGCTGCTGCGAAGGCGGCGGTGACCGCCTCGGTGACGATCGCGGCCTGCGCGACGGGGACGAGTGCGATCGCCGCGCCCCCGAAACCACCGCCGGTCATCCTCGAACCGATCGCGCCGGCGGACATCGACGCCTCGACGGCGAGGTCGAGTTCGGGCACCGAGATCTCGAAGTCGTCGCGCATGGAGGCGTGCGATGCCAGGAGCAGCTCGCCGATGGCGGTCGGACCGTGCTCGCGCAGCGTCCTGACGGTGTCGAGGACGCGCTGGTTCTCGGTGACGACATGGCGGACACGTCGGAAGGTCTCATCGTCGAGCAGCTCGCGAGCCCGGTCGAGGTCTCCGACGTGCACGTCGCGGAGCGATGAGGCACCGAGTGCTGCCGCCCCGGCTTCGCAGGAGGCCCGACGGGCGGCGTATCCGCCGGTGACATGCGCGTGCTCGACCCTCGTGTCGATCACGAGCAGTTCGAGGTCGTGTTCCTCGAAGCCGAGGGGGATGAGTTCGGTGTCGAGCGATCGGCAGTCGAGGAAGACGCCGCAGTCGCGGCGGCCGAGCAAGGATGCCGACTGGTCCATGATGCCCGTGGGGGCGCCGACCGCACGGTTCTCGGCCAGCTGACCGACCTTCGCGAGCGCTTTGCGATCGTGGTCGAGGTGCCAGAGCTCGTTGAGCGCCACGGCGACGGAGGACTCGATCGCGGCCGAGGAGGACAGACCTGCGCCGACGGGCACATCGGAGTCGATGTAGATGTCCACGCCGGACAGCTGCCGCAGTGGCGCACCGAACTGACCGAGGGCCCACACGACACCGAGCGGATAGGCGGACCAACCCTCGAGTGCGTCGGGGTCGAGCGCGTGCACGACGCCCTCGACGATGCCGGGCGCGAAGCTGCTGGACACCCGGATCCGGTCGTCCTCACGCGGTCGTACGGCGGCGACGGTGCGCCGGTCGATCGCCATCGGGAAGACGAAGCCCTCGTTGTAGTCGGTGTGCTCGCCGATGATGTTGACACGCCCGGGAGCCGACCACAGACCGCGTGGCTCGCTGCCGAACGTCTCCTGGAAGCCGCGGGTGGCGGTGTGCTGCAACTCGGTCATACGGGGTTCTCCTCGTCGGCTGCGGCGATCGCTGCGCGCAGGGCGGTGGCGGTGGTCTCCGGTGGCACGTCGCCGATCCAGGCACCCATGGCGGCTTCGGACCCTGCCAGGTACTTCAGCCTGTCGGCGCCGCGACGCGGCGAGGTCAGCTGCAGGTGGAGTCGCAACTCATCGCGATGCACGCGCGCCGGTGCCTGATGCCAGGCGGCGATGTAGGGGGTCGGTGTGTCGTAGAGCGCGTCGACGCCGCGCAGCAGCCGCAGGTACAGCCCCGCGAGCTCGTCGCGCTCAGCAAGGGACGTGGCAGCGAAGTCCGGGACGTGCCGGTGGGGCAGCAGGTGCACCTCGACGGGCCAGCGAGCGGCGAACGGGACGAAGGCGGTCCAGTGCTCGCCAGCGAGGACGACGCGCTCGTCGGCCTGTTCGGCGGCGAGGATGTCGGCGAAGAGTCCCGGACCGTACGCCTCGCTCGCTGCAATGAGGCGCTGGGTGCGAGGCGTCACGTACGGGTAGGAGTAGATCTGCCCGTGCGGGTGGTGCAGGGTGACACCGATCTGCTCACCGCGGTTCTCGAACGGGAACACCTGCTGGATAGAGTCGATCTGCGACAGCGCGTGCGTCCGGCGGGCCCAAGCCTCGATGACGGTCCTGGCGCGGGTGCGGGAGAGCGAGCCGAACGAACCGGTGCTCGACGGGCTGAAGCTCACGACCTCGCAGCGGCCGACCGAGGTGCGTGTCCGGCCGATGCCGATCGACTCGAGGTCCGCCAGATCGACGGGGGCGTTGTCGTCCTCCAGCAGGGGGCCGAAGGACGGAGACTTGTTCTCGAAGACGGCGACGTCGTACTGGTCGGGGATCTCCGACGGGTTCGACGGGGTCGCGGGTGCGAGGGGGTCGAGGTTCGCGGGTGGAAGCATCACCCGGTTCTGCCGAGCGGCCGCGATGGAGATCCATTCGCCGGTGAGCGGGTCCTGGCGCATGGATGCCGTCGCCGGACGGGCATCGAGTGTGCGGGCGTCGGGGAGGCGCGTTGTCGGCAGCGTGGAGCCGACATCGTCGAAGTAGATGAGCTCGCGACCGTCGGCGAGGCGCTGCGTCGAGCTCGCGATCGTCGGGTCGATGACGAAGCTGTCGTCGAAGTGGGGCATGGGAGTCCTCTGAACGGGTTGTCGAAGGGAAATGTACAACGTTTCGCCTTGAAAAGTATAGGCAAGTCAGCGAAGATTCATCCATGTCTGAAGTCGAGTCGACACAACTGCCGGCGCCGCTCCGTCGGGAGCGCATCCGCGAGCTGCTCGACGAACGCGGATTCGTGCGGGTCGCCGAGATCTCCGACGATTTCGGTGTCTCGCGGGTGACCGCCCGGATCGACCTCGACACCCTCGTCGACCAGGGTGACGCCGTTCGCGTCCACGGCGGTGCGATGCCCGCGCACGGGCGTGGTGCGGTGGAGTCCCCGATCGAACTGGCGACGGCCACCTCCGCGCACGCGAAGCAGCGCATCGGGGAGGCGGCTGCGGCGATGGTGCGCTCGGGGCAGAGCGTGATCGTCGACGTCGGGAGCACCGGACTCGCACTCGCCCGCGCGTTGAAGGCGCGTCGCGAGCTCATCGACGTCGTCGTCATCACGAACGGGCTGACCATCGCACTCGAGCTGGAGTCGGAGATCCCGAGGTTCTCCGTGATCGTCACGGGCGGTTCCTTGCGGCCGTTGCAGCACTCGCTCGTCGATCCACTGGCCGGTTCCCTGCTCGCCCAGATCCATGTGGACGTCGCGTTCATCGGGTGCAACGGCGTGGACGCGGAGCACGGTGTCACGAACGTGAACCTGCCCGAAGCCGAGGTGAAGGCGCGCATGGTGCGGGCCGCCGAGCGGGTCGTCGTCGTCGCCGATGCCTCGAAGCTCGGGGTGCGGCAATTGGGACGGATCGCGGGGCTCGACGCCTTCGACGTGCTTCTGACGGACGACGAGGCTCAGGACGACATCGTCGCCGGCCTCAGAGAGACCGGACTGGCCGTCACCCTGGTGCCGCTCGGCGACTGACGGGTCACCTCCGTGCGCTCCCGCGACGACGCGGCTGAGGATGCCGCACGCTGGTGATCAGGGGAGTCTGTGCGGCAGCATGGTGGTATGACTGCTCGAACGCATCCCGCTGTGACCATCGTCGAGACCGTGCTCCGCGACTACGGGGTGGCGGGCGAGGTGACCTGGCTCGACGGTGCCGCGACCACGGCCGCGCTGGCCGCTGAGGCGCTCGGCATCGAAGTGGGGGCGATCGCGAACTCCCTCGTCTTCACCCTCGACGGCGAACCGACACTGATCATGACGAGCGGTGCGCACCGCGTCGACACAACGTGGGTCGGCGAACAGCTCGGGGGACGGCTGAAACGGGCCGACGCCGAGATGGTGAAGGCCGCGACCGGTCAGGTGATCGGCGGTGTCGCTCCCGTGGGCCATCCGGCGCCCATCCGGACCTACGTGGATGCGGCGCTTGCCGCGTATCCCGAGGTCTGGGCTGCCGCCGGGCACGCCCACACCGTGTTCCCCGTCACGTTCGAGGAACTGGTGCGGATGACGGGCGGCCAGGTCATCGTGGTGGAGCCTGCGGAGGCGTCTGCGTAGGCTCCATCGGATCCTGTGGCGATGGCGCAGCGGTGTGGAGCGGCGGCGCTCCGTCCAGAGGAAGCGGCGCGACCGGTATCCGGCGCGCGCGGACCGGAGGCAGCGGCGCGACGGCGGTGATCCCGTTCCGCCGACCCCACCAGGTGCTCGCGAGGGCCGCGGCGACGCAGAGGGCCATCGGCAGGAGCATGAACGGCCCACCTGCGCCCTCGCCGCGCTCGAACACCTGGTCGGTCTGCGACATCAGCGCGGTGGGGATGAGCAGGAGGACGTTGTTCGTCGCGTGGATGAGCACGGGGGCTTCGAGGCCGCCGGTGCCTCGGGCTGCGAGCGACATCGAGGCGCCGAACACGAAGTAGTACGCGATGAGCCACGGGTCGCCGGCGAAGTGAACCGATGCGAACACGGCGCCGGAGATGAGCGTGCCGACGATGAACGCGGTGATCGGGCGGCGGAACCATGAGCCGACGGAGCGCTGGATCAGTCCGCGCGCACCGTACTCCTCGCCGGCGGACTGGAGCGGGGTCGTCAGGATCACGACGGCGAGCATCGCGATCATCGTGCCGTCCACGACGATCGGGTCGAGTGGGGACAGCGGGAAGGAGACTCCGACGTAGACGATCCAGACCGGCACGATGATGAGGGCGAGTCTGCCCAGCCAGCGCCAACGGAACCGCCCCTGCACGGAAGACAGCCAGCGCGGTCGGACCCCGAACACGGCCCACTGGATGAGCATCGACACGGGGATGAGGGCGGCGAGCGAGAGGTTGTTGCCGAGCATCGTCGCAGGAGTCAGCGTGATGAGCCCGTTCGCGACGTCCTCCAGGGTGTACGCGCCGGTTGCGATGTCGATCACGAAGGCCAGCAGGCCGAACACGAGCGACAGGATCAGGAACCCGACCACGAGGAGCAGGATCGCGACCGCGCCGCGCCACCAGGCCGGTGCCGCGCGGAGGGCGTGGTCGTAGGTGGATCCTGCCTCAGCGGACGCCTCCGGCGTGGCCGCGACTGGCGCGTCCTGCGATCGGGCGGCGACGTACGGCGGTGTCTGCGGCAGCTGCTCTGGACTCGTCATCCTGCAAGCGTAGGCATCCGCACCGGCGGTCGTCGTCCCCCGAGCGATGGACGACGCGTGGGGGATTCGCTTGGGTATATCTGCACTGTGGATAACTCATTTCACGCCCGCTGCGACGCCTAGCTTCGTTTCCATGCCCATTCGACCTTCCCGCTGGATCCTGCCAGCAGTCCCCATCGCTGTGGCTCTCGCCGCACTCACCGCCTGCACGAGCCCGGCGCCAGCGCCGACTCCCATCGCGACGACGAAACCCGTCCTCGAGAACGAGGAACAGGCGCTCGCTGCCGTGACGTCGGCGTACGAAGATTTTCAACGGCTTTCGACGTTGATCCTGTCGGAAGGTGGATCTGGGCCCGAGCGCATCGAGGCCGTAGCATCACCAGCCCTCTCAAAGATCGAGCAGGAAGCCTTTGCGGAGGTCGCGCGCGACGGACTGTCGGTCACCGGTGAACCTCGCGTGCAATCCGTGCAGGTTCTGTCCTGGTTTGGGTATCCCGATGCGATTGGTGTGATCGCGAGCGCAGCTTTCTGTGTGGATATCTCAGCAGTGGATGTGCTCGCGAGTGATGGCAGATCACTCGTCGGCGCCGATCGGCCCGCATCTTCTTCGTGGGTCGCCGAGTTTGCTCTCCTCGAGGGGCAGAACGCCCTCGTTGTGCATTCTCGTGACAAGCGCGAGGGAGACTGCGCATGAGGCTTTCCGGTGTCCAACGAGCGACCGGTCTCGGCGTCGTCGTCGGGTTCCTTCTTGTGGCTTCCTCCGCCGGTGGGCCGGCGACGGCAGCGCCTTGTTCAAGTCTTGGCGACTACTCAGGTGCATGTATCGGCAACGGTTCCGTCGACATCGGCGGGAGCATGGGGCGGCCCGGCTCGGGCGGAACGCCCGGGTCGAACATCGGCCCTGGCGGCGAGTACGCGGTGTGCGGGACGAGCCGCACAGAACCCGACTGCTACACCGTCGTACCTCCACCGAAGAGCATCGGCGACCTCGGCACGACGCTGTCCGTCACGATCCGCGACGTCGCGAGCTTCGCCCCCGACGCGCCGACGGTGAGGACAGAACCGCGTATCTGGGGCTTGCTGAAAGCGCACACGAACGTCATCGCGGGTGCCTCGGGGCATGTCCGATCAGGGACGCTGCTCGGTCAGTCCGCGGAAGTCAACTTCATCCCCCTCGGCTTCACGTTCGACTACGGCGACGGCGGCACGGGTTCCAGCGCCGGGGGCGGGTCCACCTGGGCGTCGCTCGGCGTTCCGGAGTTCTCCAAGACCGCGACGAGCCACCGTTACACCGACGCCGGCGAGAAGACCATCACCGCCGCGGTCGAGTACGCCGCGGAGTATCGCCTCGGTGGCGGCGAGTGGCTTCCGGTCGACGGAACACTGAGCGTTCCGGCGGACACCTCGCACACGATCACGGTCCTCCGGAACTCCACCGTCGGTGTCGACAAGCCGTGCACGCCGGGGAAGCGAGCAGTCGGATGCTGACTCGATCGGCGAGACGTCCGCACTGCCGCCAGGCGCACGCTGTGTGCGAAACTGACTGTCATGGCAGGACATCGCATCTTCACGACGAGCTTCGCGAGCGTCTACCCGCACTATGTCGCGAAGGCCGAGCGCAAGGGGCACACGAAGGCTGAGGTCGACCAGGTTATCACCTGGCTCACCGGATACGACGACGCGGCGATCGAGCGTGTCCTCGCTGACGGCACCGACTTCGAGACGTTCTTCGGCGAGGCCCCGGCGATGAATCCGAATGCCTCGCTCATCACCGGGCTGATCTGCGGCATCCGCGTCGAGGAGATCGAGGACCCGTTGATGCAGCGGGTCCGTCAGCTCGACAAGATCGTCGACGAGGTCGCCAACGGCAAGAAGATGACGTCGATCCTCCGGCAGCCCGCCTGAGCCGACCAGCGAACACGAAACGGCCGTCATGCGGTGAGCATGACGGCCGTCTCGCGTTCAGCGCGGCGTCAGTACCTGCCTAGTGCGCGAGCACCGGCTCCGCAGCCTCGTCCGGAGTGTGGTGCAACGCGAGTCCCTGGTTCCGTCGGCGGAACAGGAGCGCCGCGGTGACCGCACCGACCGCGAAGAACCCGGCGCCCCAGAAGTACGCCGTCTGGTAGCTCTGGATCGCGGCCTGCGCCAGCACTTCTGGAGTCGGCGGCGCGTTGTCCGTCACGTAGTTCGTCGCCGCGCTCGCCGCAAGCGTGTTCAGCAGAGCGACACCGATCGAGCCGCCGACCTGCTGGCTCGTGTTGACGGTGGCTGACGCGACCCCGGCGAACGCACGGTCGACGCCGAGCGTCGCGGTCTGCATCGAGGCGGGCATGATGGAGCCCATCGCGAAGCCGAGCACCATCAGGGCTGGCAGGACGCCCCCGACGTAGCTGCTGTCGAGGTCGAGGCGTGTGAGGAGCAACATGCCGATCACGCCGAGCGTCATGCCGAACGGCACCATCACCTTCGGGCCGAAGCGCGGCACGAAGATGTTCGTTCCGAGCTGTGCCGCGAGCACGAGCATCGCGATCATCGGCAGGAATGCGAATCCGGTCTGCTGCGGCGAGTAGCCGAGTGACGCCTGCAGGTAGTACGTCACGAACAGGAAGATGCCGAACATGCCGGCTCCGGCGATCATGACCGAGATGAACGCGGCTCCGCGGTTGCGGTCGAGGATGATCGACAGGGGCAGGAGCGGGTGCGCTGCACGGCGCTGCCACACGACGAAGACCACGAGCAGCACGGCGGCTGCGGTCAGGAAGCCCCAGCTGAGTGGTGAGTCCCAGCCGTCGGTCTCGGCGTTGGCGAACCCGTACACGAGGCTGAAGAGGGCGCCCGAGACGAGGATCGTGCCCGGGACGTCGAGCTTCGGCCGCGGACCGGCAGACTTCGTGGTCGAGATGAAGATGATCGCGCCGACGATCGCGATGATCGCGATGAAGACGTTGATGTAGAGGTTCCAGCGCCAGTCGAACTGCTCGGTAAGGAATCCGCCGAGCAGGAGACCGACGGCACCACCGGCGCCGGCGATCGCGCCGAAGACGCCGAACGCACGGGCGCGTTCCTTGGGGATCGTGAAGGTGGTGGTGAGCATGGCGAGGGCGGTGGGCGCGAGCAGGGCCGCGAACACGCCCTGCAGTGCGCGGGCGGCGACGAGGAGACCGAAGCTGTCTGCGGCGCCTCCGAGCGCGGAGGCGATGGCGAAGCCGATGAGGCCGATGATGAAGGCGCGTTTGCGTCCCATCAGGTCCGAGAGGCGGCCGCCGAGGAGGAGGAGGCTGCCGAAGGCGAGGGAGTAGGCGGTGACGATCCACTGGCGGTCGCCGTCGGAGAAGCCGAGGTCGGCTTGGGCAGCGGGCATCGCGATGTTCACCACCGTGGCGTCGAGGACGACCATGAGCTGGGCGAGGCCGACAGTGACGAGTGTCCACCAGCGGCGTGAGGAGACGACCGGGGTTCCGGAAGCGATGTTCGAAGTCATGACGATCACCATATACGGAACTCACTAGTTTCGGAACCGACAAGTTCCAGAACTTCACAGTTCCTGAACTAAGCTGTCTCGAAGACAGAAAGGGAGGTGGGCCGCGATGACGCAGCTCGAAGCCCCGCTCGACGCCCCGAAACTCGGACGCAAGCGTGACCACACGCGCGATGCCGAGATTCTGGAGGCCGCACTCGACGTCCTGGCAGAGACCGGCTACGCCGGCATGACCGTGGATATGGTCGCCGCGCGAGCGAAGGCCGGCAAGGCCACGCTCTACCGCCGGTGGGCGTCGAAGTCCGAACTCGTGATCGACGCAGTGGCGTGCATGAAGCAGATCGACCCGGACTTCTCCAAGTTGCCTGACACCGGCTCGTTGCGCGACGATCTCGTCGGCATGATCAAGGCTCCGTCCATTGCCGAGGGGGAGCGCAAGATGAAGGTGTTCGCCGGCGTCATGTCGATGATCTCCGACTCCCCGGAGCTCACGGAATCAGTGCATGCCGCGTTGGTCGCGCCACGGATGGCGGTCAACCGCTTCCTGCTGCATCGCGCGATCGACCGCGGAGAGATCCGGGCCGACTGCGACGTCGAGACGCTGGCGTTGGTGAGTCAAGCGATGGTGAGCTACCGCGTCCTCATGTTGCGCCAGCCCGTCACACGGGACTTCCTGGTCTCGATCATCGACGGCGTCATCATGCCTGCCGTCCGGCGCTGATCATCTGGGTGGGCCCGGTGGGGCTCGAACCCACGACCCGCGGATTAAAAGTCCGATGCTCTGCCAACTGAGCTACAGGCCCATACGTCGTCTACTCTACGAGATTTTCGAGGTCCACGTTGACGCCCCGGTTCGATCGACGGACCGGGGAGCCCGGCCCTCGAGACGCGAGTACCGTAGACGGGTGCGTGACGCGAGCGCACGGGAGGAGCACGCATGACCGAGGGATTCCACCGTCCGACGAAGCTGCCGCCGTCCATGCTCGAAGCCATCCAGGGCGGACTCGACCCGGCCGAGGAGACCCGCATCGCGCACGAGACCGCCGTCGCCCTGCTCGCGCGGGTTCGCGAGAATCCGGACCCGGCCGTCGTCGACCGGCTCGTCAACTACACCGACGAACACGGGATCGACGCGATCGCCGAACTCTGGTCGCACGCCAGCCCTCGTAGCCTGCCGGGCGCGATGTGGCGGATCTACCTGCTCCGCCTGCTGATCCGCCAGGACCCGGTCGGCACGAGCTACAGCTTCCAGCGCGGCACAGAGCTCATCCCCACGGTCGACCCGGTGATCGCGGGTGCCGCCGACCCGACCGGACCTGCGGAGATCACCGTCCTCGCCGATCAGATCCTCCGTGGCCTGTACATCGGCGACTTCGCCATCGCCCTCGAACGCGCAGCGTCCTTCTGCCGGATCAACGCCGTCGGTTGCAGCGCACTCGCCGACGACCGTGACGTGATCGATCCCGCGGAGGCCGCCAAACTCACGACCAAGGCGGCGCGCTTCAGCACCATCGCCGGCGAGCTCGCCGGCTGCGCCAAGCTCTGGCGCTCGGAGTCGCTCGACTGAGACCGTCCCGTCGGGCAGCTGCTCCGATGCGCTGGGAATACTCACAGCCGAACACTTGCTACACTTCTACAGCCGGGCCGCAGTAACCCCGGGCTCCAAAAATCGCCGCTCCGAGCGGCCTTGCGCCGAGAGGCGTTTCTGCGGCCTGGCACTTTCTTTGCCCGCGGGTGTTCGCGCCCCGCCGAGGCGCTGCCACGGTTCCACCCGGACGAACGCCCCATTCGGTGCGCCGGGCGCGGTTCGGTGTTGTCCCCGGGACTGGGGTGGAATCGGAAGTCCGGCAACCCAATCGGATCGGTGGTCCGCCCCGAATAGGAATCATGACCGCCGAACTGTACACGCAGACCCGACCCAGGGTCAGCGGCACGCATTCTTTCGGCGTCCGTGAGAAGCTAAGACTTGTGACCACGGGACCCGAAGCCGACGCTGCCCCGCAGCTCTCCTTGGCGAACGTGCTCGACGCGCTGCTCGTCCGAGTCGCCGGAGGCGACCAGAACGCCTTCAGTGAGTTGTACGATCACATCGCGCCGAGAGTCCTCGGCCTCATCAAGCGAGTGCTCATCGATCATGCGCAGTCGGAAGAGGTCACCCAGGAGGTGTTCCTCGAGGTGTGGCAGAACGCGGCCAAGTTCGAAGCCGGCAAGGGTACCGCGACGACCTGGGTCCTCACCATGGCCCACCGCCGGGCGATCGACCGTGTGCGAGCCTCACAGGCTGGGCGAGATCGTGATCTGAAGATCGGCATCCGCGACTTCGACAACAGCGTTGACGACGTGCAGGAGACCGTCGAGATCCGGATCGAACACGAGCGGGTCAAGCGGGCCTTCACCCGCCTGAGCGAGTTGCAGCGGGAAGCCGTGTCACTCGCCTACTACGGCGGCTACAGCCACAGCGAGATCTCGAACCTGTTGGGCGTGCCCATCGGCACGGTCAAGACGCGGTTACGAGACGGGATGATCAGGCTACGAGACGAATTGGGGGTGCGAACATGACCGACCGAGACGATGCAGCAGACCTTGCAGCCGGACACGCGCTGCACACCTTGACCCCACGCGAGCAGGAGCGGTTCGACCGCCTTCGCGCCGAACATGAATCCGTCCGCGACGAAGCGGCCGAGTTCGAGGAGACCGTCGCCATGCTCGACCTCGCAGCACCACCCGTGCAGCCGTCGGCCGCGCTCAAGAACTCCTTGATGGCCGCCATCCAGAACCTGCCGCAGATGTCTGCGGACAGGCCGGCTGTGGTGCCTGAAGCCACGGCTCCGACGATGCCGGCCGAACAGCCGTCGACCAAGTCGCACCTCGCCGAGGTTCCCGCTGTTGCGCCCGATGTCGAGCCCGCACCTGTGGCGTCGATCGCTGGAGCTGCCGAGCGCAAGGCGGCCTCGAGATGGCGCCGCAGCGCGATCGGTATGGTCGTCGGTGCTGCAGCTGCCGTCGGGCTCATCTTCGGTGGCGTCGGCCTTGCAAACACCTTCGGGGGAGGATCGCTCACGCAGACGGTCGCCCTCGCCCAGATCAACGCGGCGTCGGATGTCCAGCGTGCCAAGGTCTCCATGGACGACGCCACAGCCACACTCGTGTGGTCCGGCGAGCTCGGCAAGTCGGCGTTGCTCGTCGACGGTCTCGGTTCGCTCCCCGCCGACAAGGTCTACGAGCTCTGGTACATCGGTGAAGGTGGCGCGGTCTCCGCAGGCACGTTCTCGGCCGCCAATGGCACCACCTGGCGTGTCCTCGACGGCGCCATGAGCGCCGGAGACAAGGTCGGCGTCACGGTCGAACCGCAGGGCGGCTCGAAGCAGCCGACCACGGACCCGATCATGGTCATCGAGACGGCGTAGCACCTCGACAAGCTCGGTGGCCGGGGGGGGGGGGAGACAAGCCCGGTGACCGCGAGCGGTCCCTGCGCCGTCTCGTTCCCTGAGCCTGTCGGAGGGCCAGATGCACGAAACCCCGCCCGGGAGGACCGGGCGGGGTTTCGGGCGTCGGGCATCAGATCAACCGAAGCGACCCGAGACGTAGTCCTCGGTGGCCTGGACGGACGGCTTCGAGAACATCGTCGTGGTGTCGTCGTATTCGATGAGCTTGCCGGGCTTGCCGGTGCCGGCGATGTTGAAGAACGCCGTCTTGTCGCTGACACGGCTCGCCTGCTGCATGTTGTGCGTGACGATGACGATCGTGTACTCCTGCT
This sequence comes from Plantibacter sp. RU18, assembly GCF_050613355.1. NCBI lineage: Bacteria > Bacillati > Actinomycetota > Actinomycetes > Micrococcales > Microbacteriaceae > Plantibacter > Plantibacter sp. RU18. The sequence continues at coordinate 3,238,112 of NZ_CP159618.1, read as the reverse complement.
TGAGCTCCTCGATCAGGTCCTCGATCGCGAGCGTGGAGATCGGGTCGAGCGCCGAGCACGGCTCGTCCATCAGGACCACGTCGGGGGAGACCGCGATGGCACGCGCGATGCAGAGCCGCTGCTGCTGGCCACCGGAGAGGCCGGAGCCCGGCTTGTCGAGACGGTCCTTGACCTCGTTCCAGAGGTTCGCACCCTGGAGCGAACGCTCGACGAGCGACTCCTGGTCGGACTTCGACATCTTGCGGTTGTTGAGCTTCACACCCGCGAGGACGTTCTCCTTGATGCTCATCGTGGGGAACGGGTTCGGACGCTGGAAGACCATGCCGACCTGGCGCCGCACCAGGACGGGGTCGACGCCGGGACCGTACAGGTTGTTGCCGTCGATCAGGACCTCGCCCTCGACGCGTGCGCCGGGGATGACCTCGTGCATGCGGTTGAGCGTGCGGAGGAAGGTCGACTTGCCGCAACCGGACGGGCCGATGAACGCCGTGACCGTGCGAGGCTGGATCTGGAGGGACACGCCCTCGACAGCCATGAAGCTGCCGTAGAAGACGTTGAGGTCGTTGACTTCGATGCTCTTGGACACGGGGTTCCTTTGCTCGCGGCCTAGCGGCCGAACTTGGGGGCGAAGATCTTGGCGATGAGTCGGGCGATGAGGTTCAGCGCCATGACGATGAGGATGAGGACGAGCGCGCCGGTCCAGGCGCGGTCCACGTAGGACGCTCCGTCGGTGCCCTGGTTCGCGTACTGGGTGTACACGAACACGGGGAGGGTCATCATCGGGCCGTCGAAGAGGTTGTAGTTCATGCTCTGGGTGAAGCCGGCGATGATGAGCAGCGGCGCCGTCTCACCGATGACGCGGGCGACGGCGAGCGTCACACCGGTGATGATGCCGGCGATCGAGGTGGGCAGGACGATCTTCAGGACCGTCAGCCACTTCGGCACGCCCAACGCGTAGGCGGCTTCGCGGAGCTCGTTCGGCACGAGCTTCAGCATCTCCTCGCTCGACCGGACGACGACGGGGATCATCAGCAGTGACAGTGCGATCGCGCCACCGATGCCGAGTCGGACGCCGGGTCCGAAGAAGATCGCGAGGAGCGCGAAGGCGAAGAGGCCGGCGACGATCGACGGGATACCCGTCATGACGTCCACGAGGAAGGTGATCCCTTGCGCCAGCTTGCCGCGACCGTACTCGACGAGGTAGATCGCCGTGAGGATGCCGATCGGGATGGAGATGATCGACGTCGCGAGCGTGATGAGCAGCGTGCCGGTGATGGCGTGCAGCGCCCCACCACCCTCACCGACGACGTTCCGCATGGACAGACTGAAGTAGTTGATGTCGAACCGGGCGGCACCGGCGGAGATCACCGTGATGGCAACCGAGATGAGCGGTAGGAGGGCGATCACGAAGGCCGCCGTCACGAGAGTGGTGAGGAGGCGGTCCTTCGCCTTCCTGCGGCCCTCGATGATGAGCGAGGAGCTGTAGACGCTCACCGCGTAGAGCGCTGCACCGAGGACGACCGCACCGGGCGCGTTGTAGCTCTTGTCCGAACTCGACTGCTGCACGAGCAGGAAGATGAGCCCTGAGACGATGAGGCTGCCGGCGAGGATCGTGAGCGGCGCGTACTTCGGCAGCTTGCCCGCGGTGAGCGAGTTCGTGAACGGTGTGGCGATGGTCGCCTGGCGGCGGTCTGTCGTGGCGGTCATCAGTTCGCTCCCGAGAATTCTTTACGACGGTTGACGATGAGTCTGGCGATGAAGTTCACGACGAAGGTGATGATGAACAGGATCAGGCCGGTGGCGATGAGCTTGTTCACGTCGATGCCGAATGACTCGGGGAAGTTGAGGGCGATGTTCGCCGCGATGGTGTTGGGGTTGCTGGAGGTGAGGAGGAAGAACGAGTACACGGCCGCGGGCGAGAGCACGAGGGCCACCGCCATCGTCTCGCCGAGTGCACGGCCGAGACCGAGCATCGATGCAGACACGATGCCGGGGCGGCCGAACGGCAGGACGGCCATCTGGATCATCTCCCAGCGGGTCGCTCCGAGCGCCAATGCAGCCTCCTCGTGGAGCTTCGGGGTCTGCAGGAAGATCTCGCGCGAGATCGCGGTGATGATCGGGATGATCATGACCGCGAGGACGAGGGCGACGGTGAGGATGGTGCGGCCCGTGCCGGAGACGGTTCCACCGAACAACGGGATCCAGCCGAGGTTGACGGACAACCACGCGAAGAACGGTTGGACGAAGGGGGCGAGGACGAGCGCACCCCAGAGGCCGTAGACGACCGACGGCACCGCGGCCAGGAGGTCGATGACGTAGCCGAGGGCGACCGCCAGACGGCGCGGCGCGTAGTGGGTGATGAAGAGCGCGATCCCGAGGGAGAGCGGCACGGCGATGGCGAGCGCGAGCACGGCCGCCCAGATGGTGCCGAAGACGAACGGGCCGACATAGGCCCAGAAACTCGTCGGGGCGCCCGTGAACGACGAGGAGTCAGCCGTGAGGGCCGGGAACGCCTGGACGATGAGGAAGATCGCGACCGCCGCCAGGATGACGAGGATGAGCGATCCTGAGACGACGGACAGCGCGGAGAAGACGCGATCGCCCACTCGTTGCTTGGCTTTGGGTCTCGCAGCTAGGGCCTCGACAGCCATGGGTTCCCGTTCTCTCGATGCGATGGTGGTGCTGGTCGGGTGGTGGCCCTTCGACGAGCTCAGGGTCCGGAGGTGCAGGGTGTGTCTGTCGTGCGGGTGACGCAGGTCGAGCGTGCCGGGTGGAACCCGGCACGCTCGACTCGTTGGATTACTTGATGGTCGCGATCGCGTCCTGGACCTTCTTGGCGAGGTCAGCGGACAGCGGCGCAGCACCGGCCGACTTCGCAGCCTCGCTCTGGCCCTCATCGCTGGCGATGTAGCCTGCGTACGCCTTGACGAGCGCGGCAGCGTCAGCGTCCGCGTACTCCTGGCAGGCGATCAGGTAGCTCACGAGGACGATCGGGTAGTGGGTCGGGTCCGTGGTCTCGCGGTCGAGCTTGATCGCGATGTCGTTGGCCTCGCGGCCCTCGACGAGCGGCGAGCCCTCGACGACGGCTGCCGCACCCTCGGCGCTGTACTCGACGAACTCCTCGCCGACCTTGATCTTCGCGACACCGAGGTCGCCGGCCTTCGACGCGTCGGCGTAGCCGATGGTGCCGGTACCGCCCTTGACGGTGTCGACGACACCCGAGGTGCCCTTGGCGCCCTCACCGGACTGGAACGGGAAGGTGTCGGCCGGCTCAGCGGTCCAGACGTCTGCTGCGTTCTTGTTCAGGTAGTCGGCGAAGTTCTTCGTCGTACCGGAGTCGTCCGAACGGTGCACGGCGGTGATCGCCGTCGAGGGGAGCTTCGCGTCGGGGTTCAGGGCGACGATCGCGGCGTCATCCCAGGACGTGATCTGACCGGCGAAGATCTTCGCGGTGGTCGCTGCATCGAGGTTCAGCTCCTTGACACCGTCGATGTTGAAGATGATCGCGATCGGGGAGATGTAGACCGGGAGGTCGATCGCCTTGGTGTCTGCAGCGCAGGCCGCGAACGTGCTCGTGAGCTCCTCGTCGGAGAGCGAGGAGTCGGAACCCGCGAACTGCACGCCGCCGGCGATGAACGCCTTGCGTCCGGCGCCGGAGCCGTCGGGGGAGTAGTTGATGGTGACGTCGGGGTTGGACGTCTGGAAGGCGGCGACCCATGCCTCCTGCGCGCTGCCCTGCGAGGAAGCGCCGCTACCGGCCAGGCTGCCCGACAGGTCGCTGGTGGCCGCGCTGGTGGATGCTGGCCCACCTTCGTTGGCTGCACAGGAGGTGAGGGCGAGGGCTGCGACTGCTGCCACGACCGCGACGCGGCCGAAACGTGAGTACTTCACAGGATGTCCATTCATTGGTGTGGGTGCGAGCCGGTGCTGGCTCGTCAGTGACGCTAACCACGTGGCATGAAGAGCATCCCCCGTGATGGTAAACAGCGGGTGAACGGATGTCGACGGCTTCATGGCGCAGGCCCTCGGGGCATGCGGAAAACCCCTCGGACGGGTGGTGGCTGAGCGCTCACCCGGCGTGCCGAGGGGTTGTGCTCCGAGTCAGACGCGCGGCTCGTGCGTCTCGATGGCGATGATGCCGGAGCTCGGATTCGTGCGGGAGAGGTGCACGATGGAGAACGCGCCGGTCTCCAATGCTGCGGCGCTGCCGAGGTAGGAGCCTCGGGCGGACCCGGTGGCGAGCGCGATCTCGTGGAGGATCTCGGGGAGGACTGGACCGTGGCTGCAGAGGATCGCCGTCTTCAGCGCGCGGACGCGGCGACCGACGACACGCCTGACGTCGGACTCGCCACGTTCGTAGGCATCCTGGCTGATGAGGTCGGTACGCTTCGGCTCGATACCGGCGGCAGCTGCGATCGGGCTGACCGTGCTCACGCAGCGCACCGCGGTACTCGTGACGATCTTGCGGGGTCCGAACGCGAGGAGCGTCGGGACGTTGCCCGCAGCCTGCTTCACGCCGCGTGGTGCGAGCGGACGGGTGGCGTCCTCGCCTGACCACTCCGACGGCTGGGTCGCCTTGCCGTGGCGCATCGCGATGAGCGCGAACGTCTCGGTGACGCCCTCGTCCACCAGCGCGGCGAAGGCGTCGAGGATCTCGACGTCGCGTTCGTAGCTGAGGTAGCCGCGTGCGCGCTTGATGCTGACCCACTCGAGTGCAGCCACCTCACCGTTCGGGATGAAGGTGCTCTCCCGGATGGCCTGATCGGTCACCTCGGCCGACCAGTAGTGCACGATCTTCTCGCGACCGCTCGACAGCGGGTAGGTCGAGATCCCGAGCGGCACCCCGAGGAACACGCTCAGACCGGTCTCCTCTTTGATCTCGCGCACCGCTGTCTCGGCGAGGGACTCGCCCGGATCGACCTTGCCCTTCGGGATCGTGACATCGCCGTAGACGGTGCGGTGGATGACGAGCAGATGCACTTTGCCGTCGATCAGGCGCCAGCAGACCGCGCCAGCCGCATAGATTGCCGTGGTCGTCATAGGGTTCGCTGCCTCGTCGGTGTCGTGGTGCTCGTGCGTGCTGTGCTGCGGTTCCGTCAGCGACGGATCCTCGGACGCCGACGGGCGGCGGTCTCGAGCATGAGCGAGTCTTGCAGATCGGTGAGCGGCCGGCCCTCGGCGTCGACCGCGTGGCGCGTCCAGACGCCGTCCGAGTCGAGCCACCAAGACGATGTCTGCTCGTCGAGCGCCTGTTCGAACATCGCCGCGGTCGCGGCGAGGTGCGTCGGTTCGGTGAGGCGGACGAGCGCTTCGACGCGACGGTCGAGGTTCCGGTGCATCATGTCGGCGCTGCCGATGAACACATGCGGGTCGCCGTCGTTGTGGAACGAGAAGATCCTGGAGTGCTCGAGGTAGCGGCCGAGGATGGACCGCACGCGGATGGTCTCGCTCATGCCGGGCTGGCCGGGCTTCAGCGCGCAGATGCCGCGTACCCAGAGGTCGACGGGAACGCCGGCTTGGCTGGCGCGGTAGAGCGCGTCGATGATGGATTCATCGACCATCGAGTTGACCTTGATGCGGATGCCGGAGGGCTTTCCCTCCTCGGCGTTCGTGCGCTCCTGCTCGATGTGCTTGAGCAGTCCCTTCCGGAGATGACGCGGTGCCACGAGGAGGCGCTTGAACTTCTTCTCGATGGCGTAGCCGGAGAGTTCGTTGAAGAGCCTGGTGAGGTCCTTGCCCACTTGGTCGTCGGCGGTGAAGAGGCCGAGGTCCTCGTAGATGCGGCTCGTCTTCGGGTTGTAGTTGCCGGTGCCGATGTGGCTGTAGTGCCGCAGCACGCCGCGTTCCTGGCGGACGACGAGAGCGAGCTTGCAGTGCGTCTTCAAGCCGACGAGGCCGTAGACGACGTGCACTCCGGCCTTCTCGAGCTTCCTGGCCCAGGAGATGTTGTTCTGTTCGTCGAACCGCGCCTTGATCTCGACGAGCGCGAGCACCTGCTTGCCGGCCTCGGCAGCGTCGATGAGCGCCTCGACGATCGGGCTGTCGCCCGAGGTGCGGTACAGGGTCTGCTTGATGGCCAGCACGTGCGGGTCGGCTGCAGCCTGCTCGATGAACGCCTGCACGCTCGTCGCGAAGGACTCGTACGGGTGATGCACCAGGACGTCCTCGCGGGCGATGGACCGGAAGAGGTCGGGCTTGCCGTTCGGCTCGTCCGGCTGGAACTGCAGCGCCGTGGTCGGCACGCGCTTCGGGTACTGCAGGTCTGGGCGGTCGATGCCTGCGAGGCTGAAGAGCCCGCCGAGGTCGAGCGGAGCCGGAAGCCGGTAGACCTCCTGCTCGGTGATGTCGAGCTCTCGGACGAGCAGCCCGAGCGTGACGTCGTCCATGTCGTCGGTGATCTCGAGGCGGATCGGCGGGCCGAACCGCCGGCGCAGGAGCTCCTTCTCGAGCGCCTGGATGAGGTTCTCCGTCTCGTCCTCCTCGATCACCATGTCCTCGTTGCGGGTGACGCGGAACACGTGGTGATCGATGATCTCCATACCGGGGAACAGGTGCCCGAGGTGGTTGGCGATGACCTCTTCGAGCGCGATGTACCGGACGCTCGGCGCGGTGTCGAGGGCAGCCGAGCGGCGTTCCTCACGCCCCACTCGGACGAACCGCGGCATCATCTGCGGCACCTTGAGCCGAGCGAACTCCTCGCGCCCGGACTTCGTGTTGCGCACACGCACCGCGAGGTTCAACGACAGGCCCGAGATGTACGGGAAGGGGTGCGCCGGATCGACGGCGAGCGGCATGAGGACCGGGAAGACCTGGTTGCTGAAGTAGTCGCTGAGGTATTCGCGGTCTGCAGTGTCGAGGCTGTCCCACGTGACGACCGTGACGCCGCGCTCGGCGAGGTCGGGTCGGACGAGGTCGTGCCATGCTCGTGCATGGCGCTCCTGCAGGATGTGGGCCTTCTCCGAGATGTCGGACAAGACCTCGGCCGGGGCGTGACCGACGTTCGTCGGGACCGCGAGACCGGTGAGGATGCGACGCTTCAATCCGGCGACGCGCACCATGAAGAATTCATCGAGGTTCGACGCGAAGATCGCGAGGAAGTTCGCGCGCTCGAGGACCGGTAGTGCCGGATCCTCTGCGAGCTCGAGCACCCGCTGGTTGAACGCGAGCCAGCTGAGCTCGCGGTCGAGGTACCGGTGCTCAGGGAGTGCGGGGTCGTTCCGCTCGAACGCTGGATCGAAGTCCTCGTCGTCTCCATCGAGGCCGACATCGAGCACGGTTGGGTCTGCTGGCATGTCTTCATCATGACACCGTGACGGCGGTGGCGGCGACGGCTGCGGTGAACACTGTGTAAAAGCGGACGCCCACGGTGCTGTGCAGGACGCTCAGATGCTCGTCCTGGCGTACTGCACGTCGATCGTGTGATCGGTGAAGCCGAGCGAACGGTAGAGCGAGACCGCCGGCACGTTGTCCGCTTCGACGTAGAGGGTGACGGAATCGACGTGGCGTTCCTGCACTCGGCTGAGCCCGGCCTCCATGAGGAGCCGACCGAGCCCACGGCCACCCGCAGCAGGGTGCACACCGACCGCGTAGATCTCGCCGATCCTGTGTTCGCCCACGCCGTCCTCGATCTTCAACCAGATGAACCCGAGGAGGTCGCCGTCGCGGCCGCGCGCCAGCAGGAAGTCCTCGGCGTCGAACCACGACTCGGCCTCTCGCGCGCGCAGGTCGTCGAGCGTCATCCTGCCCTGCTCGGGGTGCGATGCGAACGCGAGGGCGTTGACCTCGAGCCACTCCGCCTCGTCGTGCCCTGGTCGGAAGGGGCCGACGGTGACATCGGCGTGCCCGGCTGTCGCGGAGCGCGCCCGGTTCGCCGGTGCCTTGGTCAAACGCAACTGCAAGAGCGTGCGGACGGCGGAGAAACCGAACTCCTCAGCGAGGACGCGCGATGCCGGGTGGTCGCCATGGGCCCAGATGCGGACCTGGGGCGGACAGCTGGCGAGGACTCCCCGAAGTGCCGCTCTGCCGTAGCCATGCCTGCGCCACTCGGGTTCGATGACGAACTCTAGCTCGCCATGTCCGAGGATCGCCGCCCCGACGACGGCGAAGTCGACGGGATCGACCGGGGGATCCTGCGGTTCTACTGCCACGATCAGCGTGCGGGCGCCAGAGGCGACGTCGATGAGCGCTTGATCGCTGAACGGGGGCTGGCCGTCGATCAGGGTCGCAGTGCGCACGAGGTGGTCGAGGACACCGCGGGTGTGCGCATCGTCGACGCTACGAACCGACAGTGTCAGCCGGGGCATGGTCGTCCTCGTAGACGTTGAAGCGGTAGCCGACATTGCGCACCGTGCCGATGAGCTGCTCGAGATCGCCGAGCTTCGCGCGCAGTCGGCGCACATGGACGTCGACCGTCCGGGTGCCGCCGAAGTAGTCGTAGCCCCAGACCTCGCTGAGCAGCTGCTCCCGTGTGAAGACGCGGGACGGGTGGGTGGCGAAGAACCGCAGGAGCTCGAACTCCTTGAAGGTGAGGTCGAGCGGTTTGCCGTGCACCTTGGCGGAATAGCTCGCTTCGTCGATGACCACGCCGGACGCCTGGATCTTGCTCGCCGAGTGCTCCTGAGAGGCGCGACCGATCGCGAGCCTGATGCGCGCGTCCACCTCCGCCGGCCCGGCGGACTCCAGGTCAACGTCGTTGACGCCCCAGTCCGCACTGACCGCGGTGAGGCCACCCTCGGTGAGGATGAGCAGCAGTGGCACGGAGAGCCCTGAAGCGCCGAGGATCTTGCAGAGCGACTTCGCACTCGCGAGATCCTGACGTGCGTCGACGAGCACGAGGTCCGAACTTGGAGCGTTCACCAGTTGTGCGGGATCTGCCGGGATCTGGCGGGTGCGGTGGCTGAGGAGCCCGAGGGATGGAAGGACCTCGGTGCCGACCATGGAGGTCAAGACCAAAATTTGCGCCACGCGCATCCTCCCGACTGAGTTTGGAACCATATTAGGTGACGCGTGCAGTCGATCGCTCCACCCGTCCCGCCCGGGTGGCCTGTCAGGCCGCGCTCTGTGACAATGGGAGCGTGAGCGAAACCACACTCTCCCCACGTCTGCGCTGGATCAGCGTCGTGTCCATCTGGGCGCTGGCGCTCATCGGTGTCGTCGTGTCCGGCGTGCTGTGGACAGCCGGCGAGACCTTCTTCGGTCTGTCGGTGACCCTCGGCCTCTGCACGCTCGCCGCCTTCGCCGCTCAGCTGCTCACGCGCCAGAAGATCGGCTTCGTCGACCGGATGTCGACGAGCGTGACGGGCGCCGTCATCATCCTCGCCATCGGCGGTGCGGTGTATGGACTCATCGCACTGGCCGCGGGGTAGACTTTCCCCATGCTGCTCGCTCTCGAAATCTTCTTCATCGGCTTGCTCGTCCTCGCCAGCCTCGCCATCGCGTTCACCGCAGTGGTCGTGCTGAAGAACCTGTATCGCGGTCAGCGCTAGTCCGGGAGCGGCTCGATGATCGAGATCCCGACCGGCCTGCCGAGCGAACTCGTCCCGCTGTCCTGGCTCATCGGCGTCTGGGAGGGCACCGGTGTGATCGACTACACGGTCGGCGACACCACGGTCACGCGCGAGTTCGGCCAGCGCGTCAGTTTCAGCCATGACGGCCTGCCGTATCTGAACTACAACTCCTACACGTGGCTGCTGCCCGAGCAACCCTCCGCAGACGCGACGGGTGAGTCGACCACGGACGCGGATGCGCTGTCGGACGACACGGAGCCTGCCGCACAGACACCCGACGCGGCCGAGCAACTCGCCGCGCCGGAGCCGCTCGTCACGGAGACCGGCTACTGGCGCCTCGAACGCCCCCTCATCGAAGGAGACCCGGGCCCCGGCATGCTTCCGGGGACGGGCCCTCGTCCTTTCGGCACCGCGCAGGCCGTCGAGACGCTGCGCACCTCCACCGGCGCGTTCCCCCTGCAGGTGTCGATCGTGCACCCGAACGGCGTCAGCGAGCTGTACCTCGGTCGGATCGAGGGCCCGAGGATCGATCTCGCGACGGACGCGGTCGTCCGCACGGCCGGGGCCAAAGAGTACGCCGCGGCGACGCGTCTCTACGGCCTCGTCGACAACCACCTGCTCTGGGCCTGGGACATCGCCGCCCTCGGTCAGGATCTCCGCACGCACGCCTCGGCGCGCCTCGCGAAAGCCGACTGACATGTCCGTCTCACCCTTCCTCGCCCTTCCCGGCGCCGTCGAGCAGCCCGATGCACTGGACCACGGCGTGCCGTCGCACTACGGCAGCCCGAACATCGAGCAGCGGCTGATCGAGCGCGGCGAGGCCATCGTCGACCTCTCGAACCGCGGCATCGTCACCGTCACCGGTCCGGACCGACTCAGCTGGTTGCACTCGATCACGAGCCAGGACCTCCGGTCGTTGTCCGTGGGGGGCTCCACCGAGACCCTGTTCCTCGATCAGAGCGGTCGGATCGAACACGCGGTCAAGGTCCTCGACGACGGCACGACCACCTGGCTCCTCACCGAGGCCGACGACGCCTCGCCATTGCACGCCTGGCTCGACCGCATGCGCTTCATGCTGCGCGTCGAGGTGGCGATCGTGACCGAGGAGTACGCACTCATCGGTGCTGCCGGCGGTCTCGGGATCGATGCCGCAGAGCCGAACGGCGTGCCGCTCGTGTGGCACGATCCGTGGGCTGCAGTCGCCGTCGGCGGCCATCAGTACGCGACGAGCGAGCATCCTGCGGCTGCCTGGTCCTGGACCGAGTCCGTTGTGGAGCGTTCACGCCTGGCCGAGCTCGCTGATGCCGTCCAATCCGGAACCTTCGCAGCGGCGGGCTCGATCGCCGCCGACGCACTCCGGATCGCCGCCTGGCGGCCGCGTCTGGGTTCCGAGGTCGATGAGCGGAGCATCCCTCACGAACTCGATTGGCTCCGTTCGGCCGTGCACCTCACCAAGGGCTGTTATCGCGGCCAGGAGACGGTCGCGAAGGTCCACAACCTCGGACATCCGCCGCGTCGGCTCGTCATGCTCCTGCTCGACGGATCCGACTCCGTCCTTCCTCCGGCGGGTTCACCTGTGGTCCTCGTCCAGGGAGTCGGCGATGACGCCGTCCGCAAGCCGGTCGGCACGGTGACGTCGAGTGCGATCCACCACGAACTCGGCCCGGTGGCACTGGCCGTCGTCAAGCGCTCCGCCGACGCCGCTGCAGTGATGGTGGTCGAGGCCGAGGGTGTCGACGTCGCGGCGTCCCAGGAGGTCATCGTCCCGGCCGATGCCGGCGCGACTGCGAACGTCCCGCGGCTTCCGCGGCTCGGCGCCGTCCGGCGCTGACCACGGTGGGCGGGAGCAGCGCCGAGGAGGCGGATCCCCGCTCGGGTCGTTGGACGGCCGCGGTGCGCCGACGCATCGCACTCGGTGACGCATGGCATCGGCTCGTCGGCTCGGTTCCAGCGGTCCTGCAGGTCAGCATCACGGCGATCGGTGCCTATGCGTTCTCGCACTACGTCCTGGGTCATGCCGTGCCGCTGCTCGCGATCACGGTGACGATCTCCAGCCTCGGATTCGTCCGTGACGCCCGTCCGATCCGCGTGCTCGAAACCGCTGTCGGCATGAGTGTCGGGATCGCGCTCGCCGAGGTCCTCCTGCTCGGCTTCGGCCAGGGCACGTGGCAGCTCGCGGTTGCGCTCGTCCTCACATTGCTCGTCGCCCGGTTCCTGTCTCCGGCTGCGTCCTTCGCGATCGCAGCGGCGGTGCAGTCGGTGCTCGTGATGCTCCTGCCGGTACCGGACGGCGGTCCGTTCGTCCGCACGCTCGATGGGCTCATCGGGGGAGTGTTCGCGCTCATCGCGACGGCGCTCATTCCCCGCGACCCGCGGCGGGGTGCCCGCCGCGACGGTCAGCGCCTGATCGACGAACACGTCCGGACCCTCGCCTCGCTCGTGACGGCGCTCCGCCTCGGCGACGTCGACGAAGCGGACCGGGCGCTCGCGAGGGCTCGTGCGACGCAACCGGCGCTCGAGAGCTGGCGCTCGACGCTCGACTCCGGGCTCGCCATCGCGAGGATCTCCCCGTTCCTCAGGAAAGCCGTCTTCGATCTGGAGCGCCAACAGACCATGTTGTCGGGCATGGACCTCGCGACACGCAACCTCCGCGTCATCGCGCGGCGCATCGACTACGTGTCGCGGGACGCGGCAAGCAGACCGGAGCTCGCCGACCTGCTGGCGCGCACCGCCATCGCCCTCGGCATTCTGGCGCAGTCGATCGGCGACGTCGCGCAGCAGCCGATCGCGAGGCAGTCGCTCCTGGAGATCGCGAAGCACCTGGACCCCGTGGAGATGCTCCCGGATGCGTCCGTGTCCGAACAGGCGCTCATCCTCGTGGTCCGGCCGTATCTCGTCGACCTGTTGACCGCCACCGGGGTCTCCACCGCCGACGCACAGGAAGCGCTGCCTTCGATCTGACGCGTTCCCGCGCACCCGTGGGCGGATTTACACGGACGTAACACGTGGGTCTTCCAATTGACACGCGCTGAGTATACGTTGTGTTCATTTCCAGTAAGCAAAGTGCTTACTGAGGGAGGGGAACCACATGAACGACGTCGACGGCGTCACGCTCGGCCATCGGATCAAGGACCTGCGGAGGCTCCGCGGGATCTCGACACGGGAGCTCGCCTCCCGCGCCGGGGTCAGCGCTGGGTACATCAGTCAGATCGAGACGGGCAAGGCCAACGCCAGCTTGCAGACCGTGCGAGCAATCGCGTCGGTCTTCGGTCTGCAGTGGATGGAGCTCTTCGAGGCGACTCCTCGCCGCGGGGAGCTTCTCCGCAAGGCCGACCGTCCCGAACTGGACTCCACCTCATCTTCGGTCCGACACTTCGGCATCACGCGGTCGCCAGCGACCGATGTCGAGGTGCTCGTCTCCGAGTACGAACCAGGCATGGTCGTCGGCGACGAGAACTACGTTCACGGTGATTCCCATGAGGTCGTCGTCATCCTCAAGGGGCGCTTCCTGTTCCGCCTCCTCGATCAGGAGTTCGAACTCGAAGTCGGCGACAGCCTCGACTACCGCACGTCCACCCCCCACATGATCACGAACGTCGGAGACACGGTCGGAGAGGCGCTCTGGGTGGTCACGCCGCCATCCGGTGTTGCTCCACAGGTGTTCCCGACCTCCACCTGAACAGGACCAGACATGACCGGACCACTGCACCGCACGCACCAGCCCTCCGCCCCTGCACGTCGCCTCGGCAGCTCCGTCGCCGCAGTCGTCCTCGCCGGCCTCGTCCTCACCGGGTGCTCCCCGGCGGGCGATGATGGCGAGGCGCTCACCACGATCCGTTTCGGTCTGCCGACGCAGATGGGCGCGAACAACTCACCCATGGCCGTCGCCCAGCGACTGGGCTACTTCGCCGACGAGGGGTTGGCCGTCGAGATCGTCCACACGAAGGACGCCACGTCTATCGTCCAAGGCATCGACTCCGGCTCGCTCGAGATCGGAAGTACTCCACCCGAACCGATCCTGCAGGCGAAGTCCCAGGGAAATGGCGACGATCTGGTGCTCATGTACAACTACATCCGTCAGCAGACCGGGTCCATCGCGGTGCTCGCGGACGGACCGATCACCACCATCGCCGACTTCGAGGGCGCGACCATCGGTCAAGCCAGCCTCGGCACGAGCAACATGCTGCTCTCCAACGGCATCCTCCACACCGAGGGTCTCGAAGCGGACGCGGATTTCTCGAACCTGGCCGTCGGGACAGGGGCGGCCGCGCGTCAGGCGCTCGAGACCGGACAGGTCGACGCGCTGTCCTTGTGGGACACGGAGTACGCAGCGATGGAGGCGACGGGCGTCGAGCTCCGTTACTTCACGACCCCCGAGGTCGAGTCGCTGTTCTCGACGAGCTACTTCACCACACGCGAGTTCCTGGACGAGCGCTCAGAGCAGGCCGCAGGGTTCGGCCGGGCGATGGCGAAGGCGACGCTGTTCACGTCGGAGAACCCGGAGGCGGCCCTGACGATCATGTACGAGGACTTCCCCGAGACCAGGATCGCAGGCACGGACGAAGCCGATCAGCTCGCCACCGACGTCGTCGCGCTCGAACGGCGCATCGAGCTCCTGCTCGCGGGGGATCCGGTCGGTACGAAGTCCTTCGGCGCCTACGCGCCGGAGGCAGCGACGGCCTGGGTCGACTTCGCGCTCGAGGCCGGCATCATCGACAGCCCGGTGGATCCGGCGTCACTGTACTCGGATGATCTCGTCGAGCGCATCAACGAGTTCGATGCTGCAGCCGTCATCGACGCCGCAGCCGACTGGGAGGACGGCGAATGAGTGCCGCAGAACTGACCTGGAGTGCCGGAGTGCCGGCGATCGATCACCACTCCCACGCCGGGTACGTCCGTCCGGGCGAGCACCTCCACGGGTTCGACGGGTACGAGCGCGAGTACGCGATGGGACACGTCGAGGCGAACATCCCGCACGAGGTCTATGTCGCCTACAACCATGCGGTGCTCGTGCACGACGAGGACCGAGTCCGAGCGATCGAGTCGGAGTTCGCCATTGCCGAACTCATCGACGAGAGCATCCGCTTCCAGTCCACGACGGTGCACGCCGCATCGCTGACAGAGGGCACCAACGCCCTGTACGGTACTGGATCGAGGACGTCTCTGATCCGGGCGAGCGTCGAACAGCGGCGCACGGACTTCGCCGGGCTGTACGACCGTGCTCTGCTCCTGTCGGGCACCGAACAGGTACTGACCGACATCCCCGAGATCGATGACTCGGTGTGGTCGCCGGACCGGTACAAGCCGATCGCGCGAATCGACCCGTACCTGTTCCCCTTCGGGCATCCGCCGATCGTGGATCGTGCAGAGGACTCGCGGAAGTTCCGGCGGGTGTTCAGGTCGATCCTCGATGGGTTGCTGGCGGCCTCGGGTCTCGACGCGCCACCCGCAGAGTTCGAGGACTACCGGGCGTTCGTCGCGGGCTCGATCGTCCGGCGCCAGCAGTCCGGCACCGTCGGCCTGAAGATCGCCTCCGCCTACGTCCGGACGCTGGAGTTCCGCCGGACCTCGGTGCAGGACGCAGCAGCAGCCTACGGTCGACTGCATCGGTCGGAGCACGCGGGTGACGACGTCGATGCGGCGGACCACAGGACCCTCGCCGATTTCCTCGCGTACGACATCGCTGCTCATGCAGTCGAACGTGAGCTGCCCATGCAGATCCACACGGGCATGGGGCACACGGAACCAGGACTGAAGCTTGCGGGCGCCAATCCGATACTGCTCGAGCAATTCCTCGATACGCCTGGTCTGAACCGCCTCAGGGTCATCCTCATCCACGGCGGATTCCCCTATGGCCAGGCGCTCGCCGCCCTGTCACAGGCTCGCGGGAACGTCTTCGTGGACTTCTCCTGGATGCCGTACCTGCACGAGCACGCATTGCATCGCATGCTGCAGGAGTGGCTCGAGGTGCTGCCCGCGAACAAGGTCATCTTCGGGACGGACACCGGTTCGCCGGAGTTCCATGTGTCGGGGACCAGGCGTGGCCGGGTCGCGCTCGACGCGGCGCTGTCGGCCGGCAGGGCCTCGGGCCTCTGGTCCCACCGTCAGGCGAGCTGGCTCGCCGAACGCGTGCTGCACGAGAACCTGCGCGACGTGTATGGACTCGGACGATGACCGCGCCGACGGTGTCGGCGACGCCGCTGATCTCGATCGCGCACCTGGAGAAGATCTACCCGACGAGGACCGGCGACGTGCATGCGCTCTCGGACGTGAACCTCGACGTCCGCGACGGCGAGTTCGTCGCAATCGTCGGGCCGAGTGGCTGCGGCAAGACGACCCTGCTCAAGATACTCGCCGGTCTGACGGGCTTCACGTCGGGGACGGCGACGATCGCGGGCTCGCCGATCAGCACACCGCGCGGCGACGTCGGCATGGTCTTCCAGAAACCGACACTCCTCCCGTGGCGGACGATCCTCGAGAACGTCCTGCTGCCGGTCGAATTGCACAGGAAGGTCGGGGCGACCGAGCGCGAACACGCGCTCGGCCTGCTCGAGATGGTGGGACTGCGGGACTTCGCCGACAAGTATCCGCAGGAGTTGTCCGGCGGTATGCAGCAGCGCGCGGCCATCTGCCGTGCCCTGGTGCACGAGCCGGAGGTCCTGTTGATGGACGAGCCGTTCGGTGCGCTCGACGCTATGACACGCGACGCCTTGAACGTGGAGGTCAACCGCATCTGGCGGGAGACCTCGAAGACCGCAGTCCTCATCACGCACAGCATCCCCGAAGCCGTCTTTCTCGCGGAGCGGGTGATCGTGATGGGCCCGCGGCCTGGACGGATCATCGACATCGTCGACATCCCGTTCGGCCGGGAGCGCGCGCTCGATCTGCTGGGTTCGTCGGAGTTCGCGGATCTCAGCTCGCACATCAGGACCTACTTCGAGGTGACGGCATGACCACTCAGGACGTTCAACGTCAACCGAGGAGCACGGCCGCGGCCCGCCCTCGAAACCCTCGGGCACCGCGGCGGTCCGGCAACCGACGCACCGTGGTGTCCGGCGGCGTCATCGTCGCAGCGGTGATCCTCGCCTCCTGGCAGTTCCTGCCTGGCCTGACCGGGACGCCGAGCTACGTCGTGCCGGCGTTGTCGGATGTGGTCCAGGCCCTCGTCGACCCTGCCGCGTTCCCGCGCTACCTGTCGAATGCAGGGACGACACTGACCGAAGTCCTGGCTGGCCTTGCGATCGGTGTCGCCATCGGCCTCGTCGGAGCGATCCTGCTCGCACAGTTCCCGACGGCGTACGCGATCGCGTTCCCGTACATCGTCGCGATCGAGTCGATCCCGAAAGTGGCCGTCGCGCCGTTGTTCGTCATCTGGTTCGGGTTCGGTCTGCCGTCGAAGATCGTCGTCGTCGTGCTGCTGGCTTTCTTCCCTGTCCTCGTGAACACCATCCACGGGATCAGAGGTGTCGATCGCGATCAGATCGAGCTGTTCGAGGCGAACGGTGCGAGTCGGGGCCAGATCCGTCGGAAGCTCCTGATCCCCGCGGCGTTGCCGAGCATCTTCAGCGGGCTGGAGCTCGCTGTCGCGAACGCGATGATCGGCGCGATCGTCGCCGAGTTCGTCGGCGCACAGCATGGGCTCGGGGTGCTGATCCTGCAGGCGCAGGGGGCGATGCAGACCGCTGCGGTGTTCGCGCTGCTGATCATCCTGTCCGCGCTCGGCATCACGCTCAACCTGCTCGTCAGGCTGGCCAGGCGCAAGGTGATCTTCTGGCAGCAGGACTCGTAGCGATGACCGACGAGTGCGCCGAGCTGTTCAGTTCGTGAGGGAAGCGGCCGTCGTCCCGGACTCCTTCGGAGCGACGGCCGACCACGGCAGCGTCAGTTCGCCGAGACGCCAGCGGCTGCGTCCGGCGAGGACGGGCCAGCCGGCGTCGCGGAGCGTGGCGACAGCGGCCAGCCAGCGCTGCACCGGGCTGTAGACCGAGAGCGGGGCGTGCATGCGCCAGGCGCGGTCGAGTTCGAGGAGCAGGGCATGGACGGGTTCGCCTGCGACGTTCCGGTGGATGAGGGCCTTCGGTAGGCGCTCGGCCACGATCGACGGCAGCAGGAGGTCCGCCAGACGGAGACTGATCGTGAACGTCTGCGCCGACCCGGATCGGTCGATCGCGACCCAACTCGAGATCCGTCCGATCTCGTCGCAGGTGCCCTCGACGAGGACCCCGTCCGATTGCAGTCGAGAACCCATGAGCTGCCACGCGCCGCGCACCTCCGACTCGTCGTATTGACGGAGGACGTTGAACGCACGGATCACCACCGGCCGGTCGTCTCCGGTCGGAACCTCGAAGCCACCGAGCGCGAAGGACACCGCAGCATCGGGGGCGAAGCGTGTCCCGCCCGAGTGCACCTGCTGGAGTTGCGCGTCAGCGGTCCGCACCCGACTCGGTTCGATCTCGAGCCCGAGCACTCGGAGATCCGCTCGGACCGTGTGCAACCGCTGGTGCAGTTCCAAGGCGGTCACTCCGCTCGCGCCGTAGCCGAGGTCGACGACGAGCGGCTCGGTCGTGTGCCGGAGCACCGGTAGGGTCGCGATCCAGCGATCCACCCGTCGCAGGCGGTTCGTGTTCGTTGTCCCGCGGGTGATGGATCCGACCGGCATGGGACCATTCTCCCGCACTGCACGAGGCTCGGCGGTCCGCGTCCGTCGAGCGGCCGATCGGTATGCTGGAGGCATGCCTGAGACCTACACCCTCGTCCTGCTGCGCCACGGCAACAGCGACTGGAACCAGAAGAACCTGTTCACCGGCTGGGTCGACGTCCGACTCAGTGAGCTCGGCGTCACCGAGGCCAAGCGCGCGGGCGAGCTGCTCGCTGACTCGGGCATCACGCCCGACGTCCTGTACACCTCGGTGCTCTCGCGCGCGATCCAGACCGCGAACCTCGCCCTCGAGACCGCTGACCGCATGTGGATCCCGGTCAAGCGCAGCTGGCGCCTGAACGAGCGCCATTACGGTGCGCTCCAGGGCAAGGACAAGGCACAGACCCTCGCGGAGTACGGCCCCGAGCAGTTCCAGACCTGGCGTCGCTCCTTCGACGTCCCGCCGCCCCCGATCGATGACGACAACGAGTGGTCGCAGGCGAACGACCCGCGCTACGTCGGCATCGATGGTGAACTGCCTCGCACGGAGTGCCTGAAGGACGTCATCGACCGCATGCTGCCCTACTGGGAGTCCGACATCACGGTCGACCTCGCAGCCGGCAGGACCGTCCTGGTCACGGCGCACGGTAACTCGCTGCGCGCTCTTGTGAAGCACCTCGACGGCATCTCCGACGACGAGATCGCCGAGCTGAACATCCCGACGGGCATCCCATTGGTCTACGAACTCGACGAAGACTTCCGTCCCGTCAAGCCCGGCGTCTACCTCGATCCCGAAGCCGCCGCGGCCGGTGCTGCAGCCGTCGCTGCTCAGGGGAAGAAGTAGCGTTAACCCCACCAAACCAGTGCCCCGATCGGGCGCGACCCTCGCGGAAACCGCGGATGGATTCGCTCCTGATCGGGGTTTTCTGTCGCCGTCGGAAGGGGGTTGTCTCACCGCGCCGGTGAGCGTACAGTGACTCCACTGTGACCTGAAAGGGGGGATTCACATGGAGCAGTCAGCCGACCGCACCGCCTTCCCCCTCTGGCGCGCGCTCACGCTCGGCGGTTTCGCTGCCGCAGCACTCACGGCGATGGCGCTGTTCGGCAGCCCCGCGTCGGCGCACGCCGACGACGGCAGTGGCACCCCTGCCGACCCAAGCCTGCTCGGAGCCGTGACCCAGGTGGTCGGTTCCCTCGAGCAACCCCTCGACGCAGTCGCGAACGTCGTCGACACGGCTGACGCGACCGTCCTCGAACCGGTGGTCTCCGTGGTCGACGACACCGTCGCGTCCGTACCGGTCGTGAACGATCTCGTGGATCAGACGCTCGGGGATGCCCCGGTCGCTGCGATCGTCGAACCGGTCGTCGATGCGGTGGACCAGACGCTCACGGGCGTCGGGGATGCCGTCGCCGCTGTGCCGGTCCCGGTCGTTCCGGGCTCCGACCCGGCCGTGGCGAACGAGCCGTCGACACCCGTCGCCCTGACACCGTCGGGGGAGCCGCTCACGCCTGCACAGGCCGTCGTCGGCCCGCCGTCGGTGGCTGCCTCTCCGGGGGGTTCAGACGCCACTTCGATGTTCGCGGACGGGTACTCGGACTTCCTAGCCGGCACCGCAGCCACGACACCTGACGTCGTCGGCTCGGCCGCGCTGCCTGCCTCGCCCGCAGGCGTCCCTCAGGCGCCGCTGTCCGCCCCTGGCTTTGCCGTGACGCCCGCCGGGGCGAGTTCCTCCGGTGCGGCGGGCCCCAGCGCGTCGGCGACCGCCGGCGACGCCACGGCTGCAGACTTCCACCCCGTTCTCTGCGACGACCGCAGAGGGCCTTCGCGCGACGACGACCTCCCGTCCTCGCCGACATTCCCTTCCGACACCTCTCCTGATTGACGCCGGACCACTCCGCCCACTCGCGGTGGAGTGCCACCTTCTCGGTGGGTTCCAGTCCGAAGTCTCCCGATTCCGGGAGCACGCCAGTCACTCTGCAAGGAGCAGGAATCATGAATTCGTTTGTCAAAAAAGGGCTGTATTGCGGCCTCTTCATCGCGGGGCTCACGCTCCTCGGCACAACGGCGGCCAACGCCGCCGAGACATCGGGGGACGACAGCGTCCTCGGAGGGAACCTCGTCGACGTGGTGCTCGAAGTGCCGGTCGACATCGTCGACACGGCTGTGAGTGTCGTCGGCGACTCGACTGCCGCACCAGCGGCCGAACCTGTCGAGGAGCCGGCACCTGAGCCCGCACCGGCACCTGAGCCGGCACCGGCACCTGAGCCGGCGCCCGCACCAGCACCAGCCGCGACGAGCGGCGAGGACAGTGTTGCCGGCGGCAACCAGGTCGAGCTGCCCATCACGATCCCGGTGACCGTCGAGGGCAACGCCATCTCGCTCATCGGCGATGCCGAGAGCACAGGGGCGGGTAGTGCGCCGGTCCCATCCGAGGTGACGGCCCCGGCCGCATCCCAACCCGCCACCACGACGGGTGAGGACAGTGTCGCGGGCGGAAATCAGGTGTCGCCGGTGATCACGGTTCCGGTGACGGTCGGCGGGAACGCGATCTCGCTGTTTGGTGATTCGGAGAGCACGGGTGGCGCGCCGACGGCGGGTCCCTCGGAGTCCGCTCCTGGTGCTCCGTCGACCACGACGGGTGAGGACAGTGTCGCGGGCGGCAACCAGATCATCGGTGTCGTCGATGTGCCGGTCACTGCGACCGGGAACGCCATCAGCGTGATCGGTGACGCGCAGTCCGGAGGCTCGTCCACGATGCTTCCCGTGACCGGCGGCAGCGTGCCGTCGACCACGACCGGGACGGACAGCATCGGCGGAGGGAACCAGGTCCTCATCGACCTCGGGCTGCCGATCACGATCGGCGGCAATGCGATCTCGGTCATCGGTGACACCGAGACCGGTGGTCCGACGACCACGGACCCGACGGATCCGACGGATCCTGTCGACCCGACGGATCCTGTCGACCCCACCGACCCGGTGGACCCGACGACCCCGGTGACCCCGGTGACCCCGACGGTGACGAACCCGACCTCCGCGTCGACGTCAGCACTGCGCAGCTCACGCGGAGCGTCCTCAGCCGCCCAGTCGGGTGAGCCGGCGCTCGCCGACACCGGATCCGACGTGGCTCAGCTCGTACCGGGCGCCGGTCTCGCGATGATCCTCGGACTGCTGTTCCTGGCAGGCGGCGCCGTCACGCGTCGCCGTCAGCGCAGCTGAGTCGGCGCTAAACGACTGAGCGGTGCCGGCCCCATGGGGGCGGCACCGCTCATCGGCATGTCTGTGGGACCTGCTCAGTGCTGTCGGACGTGCTCAGTGGTGGGCCGGGCTCGTCGCGTCCTCGGGGATCCAATCGCCGGTGGCGAGGTACTGGACCTTCTTGGCGATCGAGACGGCGTGGTCTGCGAAGCGCTCGTGGTACCGCGAGGCGAGCGTGGCATCGACGGTCGCGACGGGCTCGCCCTTCCAGGTCTCACCGAGCACCTTCTCGAAGACGCTGGCGTGCAGCTCGTCCACGTCGTCGTCGTCGTTCCTGATCTCATCGGCGATCCGCGGGTCCTGCGTGCGGAGGAGGTCGGTGAGCTTCCGCGCGATCGAGACGTCGAGACGTCCCATCTCGGCGAAGGTCGAGCGCAGGCCCTTGGGAACGGCCTTGTCGGGGAAACGGTACCGCGACAGCTGAGCGATGTGCTCAGCCATGTCGCCCATGCGCTCCAAGGATGCGCTGATGCGCAGTGCGCTCACGACGATGCGGAGGTCGCGTGCCACGGGCTGCTGACGCGCGAGGATGTCGATCGCGAGTTCGTCGAGCTCGATCGCGAGCTGGTCGATGCGGTTGTCGTTGGCGATGACTTCTTCGGCGATCGAGACGTCCGAGGTGCCGAAGGACTGGGTGGCCTTCTCGATGGAGACCGTCACGAGTTCGGAGATCTCGACCAGACGATCCTGGACCTCTCGCAGTGACTGCTGGAATACCTCGCGCATGGCTCTGGGTGCCGTCCTTCCGTGACCTGGCGGTGGGCAGGCAGGTGCCTGCTCCGCCGATGATGCCGAACCAAGGTTAACAGTTGGGGCTGTAGGCGTGAACAGTGACCGAAGTGGTGCGGTATTCGCGACTTCGTGCTCAGGCGGACTGAGTAACGTAGTCACCATGGACACCATGTGGTTGGTGCTGATCGCCTTGGCACTCGGCCTCATCGTCGGGGGCGGCTTCGTCGCCCTCATCATCCTCGCTCTCCGGCGAGGTGAGCGCGCGGCGACCGTAGTCAGCCCGGTCGTGCCCGATGGAGTCGACCAGGTACTCGAAGCGCTCGACAGCGCGGGTATCGTCGTCGACCCGTCGAACAACGTCCTGAAGGCATCACCGGGGGCGTTCGCGCTCGGGCTCGTCCGTGATCGGACCCTTGCCAACCCGGAACTCATGGAGCTGTCGCTCGAAGTGCGCCGCACCGGTGAAGCGGTGACGAGCGAGTTGGAGCTCGCGCTCGGTCGTTTCGGCGAAGCGACCCGGCACCTCTCCGTCCGCGCCGCGCCGCTCGGTTCCCGGTTCATCCTCCTGCTCGCGGAGGATCACACCGAGGCCAGACGCCTCGACGAGGTGCGGCGCGACTTCATCGCCAACATCAGCCATGAGCTGAAGACCCCGATCGGGGCCATCGGCCTGCTGTCCGAGGCGCTCGACACCGCCGCCGACGATCCGGACCGCGTGAAACGGTTCGCGAGTCGGCTCGCGACGGAATCGCAGCGCCTGACCCGCATGACCGCCGAGATCATCGATCTCTCCCGGTTGCAGGCGGCCGATGCGTTGCATCAACCAGAGCTCGTGCGCCTCGACCGCGTCATCGCCGCCGCCGTCGACCAGAACCGCGTTCCCGCGGAGGCCACCGGTGTCGGGCTGTCAGTGCGCGGTGGGAAGGGCCTCGAGGTCTACGGCGACGAAGCAATGCTCGTCGTCGCCGTCCACAACCTCATCTCGAACGCCATCCACTATTCCCCGACCGGTTCGCAGGTCGGCGTCGGGGTACGGGCGATCGACGACGTCGTCGAGGTCGCCGTCACGGACCAGGGCGTCGGGATCGCCGACGACGACCGCGATCGGGTGTTCGAACGGTTCTTCCGCGTCGACCAGGCCCGATCCCGTCACACCGGCGGAACAGGTCTCGGACTCAGCATCGTCAAGCACACGATCCAGAACCATGGTGGTGACGTGAAAGTCTGGTCGCAGCTCGGCCGTGGCTCGACGTTCACCATCCGCCTCCCCAGAGCAACGACCCCGCCGGAGGACCTCTCCACCGGCACGGCAAGGAGTACTCAGTGACCCGCATCCTGCTCGTCGAAGACGAAGCGTCTCTCAGCGAACCGTTGAGCTATCTGCTCGAACGGGAGGGCTATGAGGTGGAGGTTGCCGAAGACGGGCCATCCGCCGTCCAGGCGTTCACCTCGCGTGGCGCCGATCTCGTCCTGCTGGACCTCATGCTGCCGGGCATTCCCGGTACCGAGGTCTGTCGGCAGATCCGGGCGGTGTCCAGCACGCCCATCATCATGCTGACGGCGAAGGACTCCGAGGTCGACATCGTCGTGGGACTGGAGCTCGGCGCAGACGACTATGTCACGAAGCCGTACTCGACCCGCGAACTGCTCGCCCGGATCCGGGCCGTGATGCGCCGTCGGGTGGAGGCGGACCAGGCTCAGGAGGAGATCCTCCTCGAGGTGGGTACCGTCCGGATGGACACCGAACGCCACGTGGTCGAGGTCAACGGCGCACCGATCCCGATGCCGCTCAAAGAGTACGAACTCCTCGAATTGCTCCTACGCAACGCCGGCCGCGTGTTGACGAGGGGCCAGCTCATCGACCGTGTGTGGGGGAGCGACTACTACGGGGACACGAAGACCCTCGACGTCCACATCAAGCGGATCCGGTCGCGTATCGAGGCGAATCCGTCGGAGCCGGTCATGCTCGTCACGGTGCGTGGCCTCGGCTACCGCTTCGAGGCGTAGACGCCGTCCGACGCCACGAGAACGCCCCGCATCTCCGAGGAGAGGCGGGGCGTTCAGTGCGATCCGGGAGCGGACTGGCTCCGGTGCGACGACTAGTCGGTCGGTTCCGTGGTCGGTGTGACTTCGGGAGTCGGTTCCGTGCTCGGCACCTCGGACGGAGTCGGAGTCGGCGTCGGGACGAGCGTCGAGTACTCGAGGAGCTGGCCGGTCAGGATCGGGACGCTCGCGGTGGCTCCGGTCTCGTCGCCGTACTGGAAGAACACGTCGAGGATGTCACCGGGCTTGGCGCCAAGCGGCTCGATGCGCAGCGGTTCGTTCGCGCCGGAGCCGTCGAAGGTCGTGAGACCCGGCTCTGCGAGGACCTGGAACTGCTCGTCGCTGCCCTCGACCTCGATGAGGATCGTGTGTGCGCGGTCGTCGGTGTTGGCGACGCTGAACACCAGGTTGCCGACCGTGTCGTCGTCCGCGACGACGATGGCGTTGCGGATGTCGACCTTGCCGACCGTGACGCCGACGCCGTCTGAAGCGTCGTACTGCTTCAGGGTCGCCTGCGGAGCGATGAGGTTGCAGCCGCTCATGCCGAGTGCCAGGGCACCCGCGACAACGATGGAAGCGATGAGACGCGCCTTCACAGAACCCTCCAAGATGTGGCGTCCCCGGGCGCAGACGAGTGACAGGTGTCCCGGGATCCGGCTTCGAGTCTAGCCCACCCCCGCTGGGGTCCCGTGATCGCTGTGGGGCAGGCGGAGGACCGCGTCTGCCCGCGAGGGTCCTCGAGGGCGCGTACCAGGCTCTGACCAGGGGTCCCATGGTATTCTGGGGGACGCTGAAGGGACCTGAACCCATGATCTTCGAAGTTGGCGAGACGGTTGTCTACCCGCATCACGGTGCCGCGATCATCACCGAGGTGAAGACCCGTGTGATCAAGGGTGAGGAGCGGCTCTATCTGAAGCTCCGCGTCACGCAGGGAGACCTCGTCATCGAGGTCCCGGCCGAGAACGTCGACCTCGTCGGCGTTCGCGACGTCATCGGCCAGGACGGCGTGGACCGGGTCTTCGACGTACTGCGCGCGCCGTTCACCGAGGAGCCGACGAACTGGTCGCGCCGATACAAGGCGAACCTCGAGAAACTGGCTTCGGGCGACGTCATCAAGGTGTCCGAGGTGGTCAGAGACCTCTGGCGTCGCGACCAGGACCGCGGTCTGTCCGCGGGCGAGAAGCGCATGCTCGCGAAGGCCAGACAGATCCTCATCTCGGAGTTGGCCTTGGCCGAGCAGACCGACGAGGAGCAGGCGTCCACCGTCCTCGACGAGGTACTCGCGTCCTGACCGCTCGCCTGTGTCCCTCGCCGCGTCCGCGCGGCGAAGTAGGCTCGGCACATGGGTGCGATCTACGAACCGTCCGCAGCAGACGACTCCTCCCTCGAGGGGGCGCCCTCGGTCGGTGTGATCGTCGTCGCGGCCGGGAGTGGCACCCGTCTCGGGGCGGGCATTCCGAAGGCATTCGTCTCCCTGGCCGGTGCGACGGTGCTGGAGCACGCGCTCGCGCCGATCTTCCGATTGACCGAGGCGGTGCAGGTCGTCGTCGTCGTCCCTGCCGATCGGGTGGGTGAGGCGGAGACCATCGGGGCTCGGGCGGCCGGTGCAGCCGCAGACCACCTCCGCGTCGTGGTCGGAGGCGACACGCGCCAGGACTCCGTCCTTGCGGGACTCGGAGCGCTCTGGCCAGGAGTCGGCACGGTCCTCGTGCACGACGCGGCCAGGGCGTTGACGCCGACCGAACAGTTCGAGCGCGTGATCGAGGCAGCCGAGCGGACCGGCTGGGGGATCATCCCCGGCCTCCCTGTCACCGACACCATCAAGCGCGTCGACGCCGGAGGTCGCGTCGAGCAGACGGTCGATCGCACGACGCTCACCGCTGTCCAGACACCCCAGGCCTTCCCGAAGGAATCCCTGATCGCCGCGTTCCAGGCAGCAGGCGGGCGCCTTGCCGCTGCGACCGACGACGCCGCGTTGTATGCGGATGCCGGTCACCCGGTGCTCGCCGTCCTCGGTTCCGAGGCCGCTTTCAAGATCACGACACCGTGGGACGCTCAGCGTGCCGCGCGGCTGCTCACCGAGCAGCCGGTCGCCGCACGCCGGCACACGCCGGACGAGCCGTCGCGAGCATCGATCCGCACCGGCATCGGCATCGACGTGCACGCCTTCGACGATGATGCGGAGCTGTGGCTCGCCGGTCTCTTCTGGCCGGGGGAGTGCGGACTCGCGGGGCACAGCGACGGCGACCCCGTCGCACATGCCGTCGTCGACGCGCTGCTGTCCGCCGCCGGCCTCGGCGACATCGGCTCCGTGTTCGGAACCGACGACCCCCGCTTCTCCGGTGCGCACGGCGACGTGTTCCTCCGCGCCACCGCTGCCCGGCTGCACGACGCCGGGTTCACGGTTGTGAACGTCGCCGTGCAGCTCGTGGGCAATCGACCGCGCTTCGCGCCGCGGCGCTCCGAGGCGGAAGCGCTGCTCCGTGATCTCGTCGGCGGTCCGGTGAGCATCTCGGCGACGACGACTGATCGGCTGGGCTTCACCGGGCGTGGCGAAGGACTCACGGCGATCGCGACAGCGCTCGTCGAACGGCGCTGACCGCAGGGGCGCCCCGGGGCACGGTCAGTCGAGCGGCTGCTCGTCGGACACCGTCGTCGGCAGGCCGAGGAACCGTCCGTAGTCGGCTCCCGCCCGGCGGACTCCCGCCTGCACCCGCTGCGACAGTGGTCGGAACGGGGCAGGCGTGATCGTGACACCGCTCGACGTCACCCGCCGCCGCCAGGTGCCGACGATGCGACCGTCGACCGTGATCAGCGGCAGGAAGATCCCGTTGCCGCCGGGAACGATGAGATCGGCGTGTTCGGGTTCGAGCACGAGCGACCGGTCGCGGTAGCCGAGCAGGAGCTCGTCGAAGCCCGGCAGCGCGAGGACCCGGCTCGTCGCGCGTACAGGTGGTCCCGAGGCTGCCTGCTCTGCGGTCGACCAGCGGCTGACGCCGTCGTCGACGGACTCGACGACCCTGGCCGCGGCCACATCGAGTCCACGTCTCGCCTGTGCGACGGTGAGCTTCGACCACCAGGTGAAGTCGGCGAGCGTGGCAGGACCGTGTCCCGTCAGATAGCGGACGACGAACTCTCCGAGCGCTTCGTCCGGGTCGAGGTCGCGTGGCGACGTAATCCACTCCTCGCTGAGGACGAGGGCCTGCTGCGTTCCTGCGGGCGGGCCCCAGCACACGACCTCCGTCATCGCCAGTTCCATCACGAGGTGCGGTCCGCGCTGGCCGATCGTCGGGATACCGGCCTGCTGATGCGCCACCATGAGCTCGTCCCTCGTCGCCCGCCGATTCCCGCTGAGCACATGCTCGGCGATGCTGCGGGACCGCGAGAAGGTCTCGGCGTCGAGGCCGAGCTGACGGTGTCTCGCGGCGATCGCCGACCGGACCCGAGGTGCGCCGAGCCGCATCATCCAACCGAGGTCCTCCGCCGCGACGAAGTGGAGCGTGCCACGCATCGGCCAGGACCTGACGATCGAACCGTCCTCGAGCGCGCCGAGCACATCGGCGACGACCGCGCCGCCGGACCTGGCACCGATCGCCCAGAGTCCTGAGCTGAAATCCTGGGCCTGCATCGCGAGCAACCGTGAGACCACCTGCGCGGGGGTGAGCCGCTCCCTGTCGTCGAGCAGTTGGGCTCCGAGCCGTGCACGCAGAACCGTCTGGTCGCCCCGTCGCATCGTCATGCGACCATCATGCCCCGACGGCGGCGGCTAGTCTGGTGTCGTGGCTCTCCGACTCTACGATTCGAAAACGCAGTCCCTCCGGGACTTCGTGCCGCTCCGCGAAGCTGAGGCGGGGCTATACGTCTGTGGACCCACCGTGCAGTCGTCCCCGCACATCGGTCACCTTCGCAGCGCGCTCGTCTACGACCAGTTGCGCCGTTGGTTGACGGTCTCGGGGCATCGCGTCACGCTCGTGCGCAACGTCACGGACATCGACGACAAGATCCTCGCGAACGCCGCCGCGGGTGTGGAGGGCGGCTTCGCCTTGCCCGGCGAGGAGTGGTGGGCACTCGCCTACCGGTACGAGCTCGAGTTCACCGCCGCCTACAGCGCGCTCGGCATCCTGCCACCCAGCTACGAACCGCGAGCCACCGCGAGCATCCCCGAGATGGAGGAGCTGATCGAGCGGCTCATCGACGCAGGTCACGCGTACCCCGCGCCCGACGACTCGGGCGACGTCTACTTCGACACCGCTTCATGGAGCCGCTACGGCGAGCTGACCCGGCAGAACGCCGACAACATGGAGGCGGCGACCGACGCCGACCCACGTGGCAAGCGCGACCCGCGCGACTTCGCACTCTGGAAGGGCACGAAACCCGGCGAGCCACGCTCCGCCAGCTGGATGTCGCCATGGGGCGAAGGCCGTCCCGGCTGGCACATCGAATGCTCCGCCATGTCGACGAAGTACCTCGGCGAGGAGTTCGACATCCACGGTGGCGGACTCGACCTCCGGTTCCCGCACCACGAGAACGAGTTGGCGCAGTCGAGCGCCGCGGGCGACCCGTTCGCCCGCTACTGGCTGCACAACGGGCTCGTGGCCGTGACCGGCGGACAGAAGATGTCGAAGTCACTGGGCAACTCCGTCTACGCCGCAGACCTCCTGGCCGGGGCCCGCCCACTCGTCGTGCGCTATTACCTCGGTGCGGCGCAGTACCGATCGACCCTCGAGTTCCACGACGGCGCCCTCGAGGAAGCGGAGGCGGCACTCGGACGCATCGAGGGTTTCCTCGACCGAGCCGACCGCGCAGGCCTCCTCAACGACACCGCCGCGGTTCCAGATCGAGCCGCGTTGCCGAACGACTTCACCGAGGCGATGGACGATGACCTCAACATCCCCCGAGCGCTCGCCTCGGTGCACGATGCAGTGCGCGTCGGCAATGCGGCGCTCGATCGCGCGGACAGCCCCACGATCGCCGCGGAGAGCGCCAGTGCCGTCCTCGCGATGACCAGAGTCCTCGGCATCGACCCGACCGACGTCCTGTGGGCGTCCGGAACTGACCATGTCACCCACCGATCCCTGTCCGCACTCGTCGAGCGTCTGCTCGTCGACCGTGCGGACGCCAGGGTCGCCAAGGACTTCGCTGCGGCCGACCGGATCCGCGACGAACTCACGGCGGCCGGCATTACCATCGAAGACACCCCGTCCGGAGCACATTGGAGTATCAGTGGCAAGTAAGCCTTCCCGCCCCGGCGGACAGAAGAAAGTGAAGAAGGGTCCGCTCAAGGGCACCGGTGGCCTCGGCCGCAAGGCGCTCGAGGGCCGTGGCCCCACCCCGAAGGCGGAGGACCGCGCCTGGCACCCCGCCGGCAAGCGGAAGGCGGCCCAGGACCGCTACGCCGCCGCCGGAGGTACCGGCAAGCCGAAGACCGCGGGTCAGGGTCGCGATGGACGTCCGTCGACGAACGGACGCACCAAGCAGAAGTCGAGCGACGAGTCCGAGGTCGTGACGGGCCGTAACTCCGTCCTCGAAGCGCTCCGCGCACGAATCCCCGCCACCACGCTGTACGTCGCGACGCGCATCGAGATGGATGATCGGGTCAAGGAGGCGCTCAGCATTGCCACCAAGCGCGGGATCCCCGTGCTCGAGGTCATGCGCCCGGAGCTCGACCGCATGGCCGGTTTCGACGGCGTCCACCAGGGCGTCGCCATCAAGGTGCCGCCGTACGAGTACTCCCACCCGATGGAACTGCTCGACCAGGTGATCGCCCGCGGCGAGAACCCGCTCTTCATCGCGCTCGACGGCATCACGGACCCGCGCAACCTCGGTGCGATCATCCGCTCGACGGCTGCCTTCGGTGGTCACGGGGTCATCCTGCCTCAGCGTCGGAGCGTCGGCCTCACGGCTTCGGCGTGGAAGACGTCTGCGGGCGCCGCAGCACGGACGCCCGTTGCCATGGCAGCCAACCTCACGCAGACGCTCAAGGCCTTCAAGGAGCGCGGCGTCTTCGTGATCGGTCTCGACGGCGACGGCGACGTCTCGCTGCCCGGGCTCGAACTCGCCGACCAGCCGATCCTCGTGGTCGTCGGCAGCGAGGGCAAGGGACTGTCCCGTCTCGTCACCGAGACGTGCGACGCCGTGGTGTCCATCCCGATCTCGGCCTCGACCGAGTCGCTGAACGCCGGTATCGCGGCGAGCGTCACGCTCTACGAGATCGCCCGACGCCGCAGCGCATAGTCGGAGACCTCTGAGCAGGCCCGGTGAACGGATTCCGTTCCCGGGCCTTCGTCGTCTGCCGACTCCGGAGGTGGGTACGAGGCGTCAGACCAGGTCGCGCCAGTCCACGGGTCCGGTGATCGTCGGCGTCGCGACGGTGATGGACTCCGTCGGTGGCACGATCATGGTCGCTTCGTCGCGTCGGTGCCGCAGTACGGTGTTCACGTACGAGCTGACGGCCTCTGCAAGCGGGATGTCGCGGCCTTCGTCCTGCGCGAGGAACCAACGGTGCTCGAGCAACTGATGGAAGATCTCGGCCGGTTCCAGCTTGCCGCGGAGTTCGCGTGGAATCGCCTTGATGACCGGCTCGAAGACGCGGATGAGCCACTCGTGCGCGGCCATCTCCTCGTCGAAACCGTCTTTGCCGAACGAGGCTGAGTACGCGTCGAGGTCGTTCAGCAGCCGCCTGGCCTGGTTCTCTCCGGCGTCGAGTCCCGTGAGGCGGAGGAGTCGGCGCTGGTGATGGCCTGCGTCGACGACCTTCGGCTGGATCCGGACCGTCGTGCCCTCGTTGGTGGTCTTGATGGCGAGCTCCTCGATGTCGAAGCCCAAATCGTTGAGGCGGTGCACGCGCTCCGTGATGCGCCAGCGCTCCGAGGCGTCGAACGATTCGGAGCCGGTGAGCTCCTTCCAGAGGGAGCGGTAGGCGGCGACGATCCCGTTGCTGACCGTCACCGGGTCGAGTTCGGGGTCGGCGCGGCCACCGGCTTCGAGGTCGAGCAGTTCACCGGCGATGTTGACGCGGGCGATCTCCAGGTCGTTCTCCCGCTGTCCGTTGGACAGGCCACCTTCGTAGATCTTCCCCGTTTCGGCGTCGACGAGGTACGCGGCGAACGCACCGGCATCGCGCCGGAAGAGGGTGTTGGAGAGCGAGACGTCGCCCCAGAAGAAGCCGACGATGTGCAGGCGGACGAGCAGCACGGCCAGCGCATCGACGAGTCGGGTCGCGGTGTCCGGGCGGAGCGTGCCCTGGAACAGGGCGCGGTAGGGGAGGGAGAACTTCAGATGCCTCGTCACGAGGACGCTCGGCAGCTCCCGGTTCTTCTTGTCGGTCCGGTTGGTGATGACGGCGAGGGGATCGACGCAGGGGATGTCGAGGCGCTGGAGTGTCCGGAGCATGTCGTACTCGCCCTTCGCCATCTCGGAGGTCGTCTCCTTGACGGCGATGACGTAGCCCGACAGGTTCGCGAAGCGGACCAGGTGACGCGAGATGCCCTTCGGCAGGGACGCGATGGCCTCGTTCGGCCAGTTCTCGAGCGGCAGCTCCCAGGGGAGGTCGAGTAGCGCCGGATCGACGGTCGCTGCAGTGATGTTCAGTGCGCCGGGCATGGTGCGATGCGCTCCTCGGGAGTGATCGGGCGGGAGTGGGGTGGTGCAGAAACGACGATGGCCGAGCGATCGGAGAACGATCGCTCGACCATCGTCGGCTGGAACTAGATCGAGGAGGACACGACCGGCTTGTTGCCGAGGCGCTCGCCCGATGCGGAGTCGAATGCGTGCACGTGGTGCGGCGTCGGCTGCAGGAACACGGTGTCGCCGATGTGGGCGTGGTTGCGGCCGTCGACGCGCGCGACGATGTCGGTGCGCTTGCCCGACACCTCGGTGTGGCCGTAGAGGTAACCGTCGGCGCCGAGCTCCTCGACGAGGTCGACCGTCACCTCGATGCCCGAACCGGCGGTCTGCGAGACCACGATGTCCTCGGGACGGACGCCGACCGTGACGTTCTTGGACGGAGCGGCGTCGGTGATCTCACGCTCGACGGGGATGATGAAGCCACCGAGCTTGATGCCGCCGTCGGCGATCTCACCCTCGAAGAGGTTCATTGCCGGGCTGCCGATGAAGCCGGCGACGAAGACGTTGTTGGGCATCTCGTACAGGTCGCGCGGCGTGCCGACCTGCTGGAGGATGCCGTCCTTGAGGACCGCGATGCGGTCGCCCATGGTGAGCGCCTCGGTCTGGTCGTGGGTGACGTAGACCGTGGTGACGCCGAGTCGGCGCTGGAGCGACGCGATCTGGGTGCGGGTCTGGACACGGAGCTTGGCGTCGAGGTTCGACAGCGGCTCGTCCATGAGGAAGACCTGGGGCTGACGGACGATGGCGCGACCCATGGCGACGCGCTGACGCTGACCACCGGAGAGGGCCTTCGGCTTGCGCGAGAGGTAGTCCTCGAGGTCGAGGAGCTTGGCGGCTTCGAGGACGCGAGTGGCGCGCTCCTCCTTGCCGACGCCGGCGATCTTGAGCGCGAAGCCCATGTTCTCGGCGACGGTCATGTGCGGGTACAGCGCGTAGTTCTGGAACACCATCGCGATGTCGCGGTCCTTCGGCGGGACGTCGGTCACGTCGCGGTCGCCGATGAAGATGTGGCCGTCGTTGACCTCTTCGAGGCCGGCGAGCATGCGGAGCGAGGTGGACTTTCCGCAGCCGGACGGGCCGACGAGGACGAGGAATTCGCCGTCGGCGACCTCGAGGTTCAGCTTGTCGACCGCGGGGCGGGTGCCGCCCGGGTAGAAACGGGTTGCGTTGTCAAACGTCACTGACGCCATGATTTGTTCTCCTTCACCGGCAGGTACGTGCCGGACGATCCGTTGTGAATGGACGCGAACGCATCGACGATGGCGCGTTCGCGGTCCCAGTATGCCATGAGGTGCTGAGAATGGAAGGGGATGCGGGAGGCCGATCTCTCGGTGGACGCACAGGCGGCTCCCTGCCTCGTTTGGGCCGCTCTCAGGCAGCAGGTCTACGATTGGTCTGTTTGGCGCTGCTGTGTCCACGGAGCGCGACCCCCTGAAACGAGGATCAATGTCTGGCGCTGGATCGCAGAACCGACCCACCAAGAACGAACGCCGCGACGCGGCCCGCGACAAGGCACGCGTGCTGCGCGAGCAACAGAAGCGCAAGGACCGCCGGAACCGCTTCCTGCTGCAGGGTGGCATCGTCCTGGGGGCCCTCGCCATCGTCGCCGTCGTCGCGGTCATCATCGTGACCTCGATCAAGCCCGCCGGTCCGGTGCCCACGGCGGCCCAGAACGATGGATTCACCGTCGGCGCCGAGCTCAAGCTGGTCGGTGCCCCGGTGACCACCTCGACGCCGAGTGCGACGCCGACCGACAGCGCCGCCGCCGAGACGCCGGCGCCGGAGGCCACGCCCGAGACCGATGCGACCCCCGCCGCGCAGGACATCAAGATCGCCGTCTACCAGGACTTCCTGTGCCCCTACTGCGGTCAGTTCGAGACGACGAACGCCGAACAGGTCGGCGGATGGCTGCAGGCCGGCGCCGCGACCTACACGGTCCACCCGCTCGCGACGCTGAGCAACCTGTCGCTCGGTACGCAGTACTCGCTCAGGGCCTCCAACGCAGCTGCGTGCGTCGCCGAGTACTCCCCGAACGACTTCTTCGCCTTCAACACCGCCCTGTTCGAGAACCAGCCCAAGGAGAACACCGAGGGTCTGACGGACACCGAACTCAAGTCGATCGCCAAGGGTGTCGTCTCCGGTGGCGAGAAGAAGATCAACACGTGCATCGACGAGGGCACCTACAAGTCGTGGGTCAAGGACGCGACCGACAAGGCACGAAGTGGTCCGCTGCCCGGAACGGATGTCGCCAAGGTCGAGGGCACGCCGACCATCCTGGTGAACGGCAAGCAGTACACCGGTTCGCCCACCGATGCGGAGCAGTTCGCCGCCTTCGTCCTCGCCGTCTCCAGCGAGAGCTACTCGACGAGCACACTGACGCCGAGCGCCAGCGAGACGCCCGCGACCAACGGCTGATCCGCCGCCATCGTAGGATGGTCAGGACGGGGTTCGCCCCGGTCGGCCGACGTGGCGCAATTGGTAGCGCAACGCTCTTGTAAAGCGTAGGTTACGGGTTCAAGTCCCGTCGTCGGCTCCAACAGAACCGCCCGCTCAGCACTGCTGAGCGGGCGGTTCGTCGTCTGTCGGGCGGTCAGCCGCAGTACTCGCTGTCGATCTTCGCCTCGCCGCGGAGCACGATCGTGTCGACGACGCCCGATTGATTCGCGCCGAAATTGATCCACTGACCCTGCTCGTCCTCGATCGCGTAGAACGGGGCGTACTTGCCAGGCTGCTCGGCGAGGTCCGGATAGGCCGCACGAAGCTCGTCGAGCGTCGACCCGACGCCGATTCCTGCGTCGGTGCGGAGCGCGTCCGTTCCGACGGCGGCCGGGTCGCCCCACGCCTGTAGTACGACCTGCTCGATCGAGCCGGTGCTCGACGGGTCCGGCAACCACACGGATGGGAAGCCTGCTGCGTCGTAGGCCGTCACCCACGGGCAGGCCTCCTGGGTCGCATCGGTGAACGCGGTCATCAACGGTGCGACCTCGTCGAGTGCGGCTCCGACTGCGATCGGCCCCACGTGACCGAAATCGATGACCCAGGTTGCAGGATCCGCCGGGTCGGCTGCAGGCGTCGTCGTCGGTGCTGCTGTCACCGCGGTCGACCCGGCACTCGACACCGCTGTCGGAGTCGGCTCGGGCGCTGCCGTTGCGCAGCCGACGAGTACCAGTGCCGTGGACGCGGCGACAGCGCAGAGTCCGGGCACTCGTTTCAGGACGATGGTCATGGATTCCCCCTCATATCCGCCTGACCCAGTCGGGGTCGCGGCGTGTTCGTCCCGTCAGTCAACCATTCGACGCGCATCCGGCAGAACAGGGGTATCCCGCATGGGAGGATGGTGGACGTCGCGTGAGCGCAGGTGCTGTGGTCGTCCATCGATCCGCCTGCGCTCTCGTCGTGAAAGGAATCACCTGTGACCCGCTTCCCCGCGCCCCTCGCGCTCATCATGGCCATCGTCAGCGGGGCGTTCATCGCCGTGCAGGCGAGGATCAACGGAGAACTCGGTGTGCGCCTCGGTGACGGGTTCACCGCAGCGGCCATCTCATTCGGCGGCGGGCTCGTCGTGCTCACGATCGGCATGTTGATCTCGCGCGCAGGCCGCCGCGGACTGGGAACGGTCATGCGCTCGGTTCAGCGTCGCGAGATGCCGTGGTGGACCGTCCTGGGCGGCTGCGCAGGAGCATTCCTCGTGCTCTCGCAGGGCCTCACCGCAGCAGCGCTCGGGGTGGCACTGTTTACCGTGGCCGTCGTCGCGGGTCAGACCGCGAGCGGTCTCGTCTTCGACCGCGTCGGGTTCGGCCCGGGTGGTGTGGTGGCGCTGACGGCGCCGCGCGTGCTGGGAGCTGCCGTCGCGTTGCTCGCGGTGGCGATCGCGGTGTCCGGTGAACTCGGGGGATCCATCCCGCTCGGACTGCTCCTGCTGCCGCTGCTCGCTGGCATCGGCATCGCCTGGCAGCAGGCCGTCAACGGCCGCGTTCGCGTCCGCGCCCAGAGCACGCTCGCCGCGACGTTCATCAACTTCGTGGTCGGCACCGTCGTCCTGGTGCTGGCCGCAGTCGTACACGCGATCACCGTCGCCCCGCCCGGACCGCTTCCGGGGGAGTGGTGGCTGTACATCGGCGGTCCGATCGGCTGTGTGTTCATCGCCGTGGCCGCCTTCCTCGTGCAGCACACCGGTGTGCTCATCCTCGGCCTCGGGACAGTCGCAGGCCAGACGCTCAGCGCACTCGCGCTCGACCTCCTGCTCCCCGCAGATGACAGCGGCATCCACCTCACGACCGTGATCGGGACGCTGCTCGCCTTCATCGCGGTCGCGATCGCCTCGATCCGTCGACGCGCACGAGGCACGACGACGGTCTGAGGCGGCACGCTACGGCATGCTGCTGAGGTGCGCCTTCGCGTTGACCGTCTTGCGGCGTCCGGTGCGGGTGCTCGTGGGCTTGCCGCCGACGTAGAGCCATCCCAGGAGTTCTTCGCCCTTCTTCAGGCCGTGGGCCTTGCGGACGGCCTTTGCCCGTGTTGCGCTCCCGGTGCGCCAGAAGACGCCCCAGCCCGCATCGTCGAGCAGCAGGCTGACCATGTGCGCGACACCGGAAGCCGTGGCCTCCTGCTCCCAGGCAGGGACCTTGGACTTCTTGACGCTGACCACGATGGCGAGCAGCAGCGGAGCGCGCATCGGCTTCGTGGACGGATTCGAGTCGCCCTCGGCCTTCGCGAGCGCGCGCCCGAGCTTCACCCGGTCGTCACCGCGGAGCGTGATGATGCGCCACGGGCGGAGCGAGCTGTGATCGGCGACCCGGCCGGCCGCACTGACGATCTGCAGGAGTTCGTCGGTCGACGGGGCCACATCGGTGACCTTCGACAGCGAGCGGCGCTCGGCGACTGCTGTGAGGACGGGGCTCGGAACGGGCTCGGTCACTCGGTCGGCTCGGCGGTGTCCGCCGCTGCGAAGTTGAGTGCGATCGAGTTCATGCAGTACCGATCGCCGGTCGGGGTACCGAAGCCATCGTCGAACACGTGACCCAGGTGCGATCCGCAGTTCGCGCAGCGGACCTCGGTCCGCACCATCCCGAGACTCGTGTCCTCGATGAGCTGGACGGCCTCGGGGTTCACGGATTCGTAGAAGCTCGGCCAACCGCAGCCGGAATCGAACTTGGTACCGCTCTTGAAGAGTTCCGCGTTACAGGCGGCGCAGGTGTACAGGCCAGCGCGCGACTCGTCGAGGAGTTCGCCGGTCCAGGCGCGCTCCGTCGAGGCGCCGCGGAGCACCTGGTACTGCTCCGGCGAGAGTTCCTCGCGCCACTGCTCATCGGTCTTCGACACGTCGTACGTCATGCTGCTCCATTCTTCTCGGTCATCCTACGCGCGGCATCACGGGTCGATGGCCGCACGGGCGCCAGATGACACAACGCTGCAGGTGGCCTGAACCTTCCCGGTGAACGTGCTGCCTCGCCGAGCGGGATGCGGCCCGGGGCCGGGTGGCTGAATAGGATGGACGGACGGCAGACCACTGCCGGATTCCAGCACGCCCGAGCGGCGCTGATCAGCGGAAGGATCACCATGCGTCCAGCATCGGACGAACCGGTCGACGGCAGCGCGGCGCGGCCTGCGAACGCCCTTGCCGAACGGGATCTCGAGATCCTCGAGTTCGAGTCCCACTGGACGCGTCATGTCGGTGCGAAAGAGGCCGCGATCCGTGATCGCTTCTCGCTCTCGCCCGCCCGTTACTACCAACTGCTCGGCGCGCTCATCGACTCGCCGCTCGCTCTCGCCCACGACCCCATGCTGATCAAGCGGCTGCAACGCACCCGCGACGCTCGCCTCTCGGCGCGAGGAGCCTCGGCTCCGCGTCGGAACGTGTGAGCATCACCCGGAGACCACACCATGGCTGAAACCTTTCCGCACGACCGCTTCGACGAGGTCCATGACCTCAAGCGTGTCGGGGCCCATCGCGCACCCGCTCCGAAGGGGCGAGGCTGGATCGCCTTCCTGGTGGCGGTCGTCGCCACGCTCGTCCTCGTCGGCATCGGGACACTCGCACTGTTCGGCCTGAACGACCGGATCGACTTCTTCGGCAGCTCCGCCACGCCGACGGCGACGGAGACACCGACGCCCACGCCCACTGAGGCTGCACCGGTCGTGGACCCTGCGGCGAGCATCCTGGTGCTCAACGGCACCACGACCGACGGCCTCGCGGGCGCAGCTGCTGCGGCGATCGCCGCGGCGGGCTTCACGCAGCAGATCCCGACCAGTGACGCGAGCACCGACGACGTCGCGACGAGTGGCGTCTACTATCAGGATGCATCTCAGGAGGGCGTGGCTCGGGCGATCGCCAACGCACTCGGCGGCGTCCCCATCCAGATCACGGATCAGTACGCCATCCCGGTCGAGGACGGCGAAGCCCCGGTCCTGCGCATCGTCGTCGTGGTCGGCGCGGACTACCAGCCGGCTGCCTGAGCGGTCCAGTCGACTGCACCCAGACGGTTCGCTCGCGCGGCCTGTGTTTCGGGGGTGTTTCCTCCGTGTTGAGTTGTCGTAATACTCCGGCCCGTTTGACGATTTTCGCGTGATTCCTCGTGGTGCTCCGGATTAGTATCTGGAATTGGCCGCTCATCACGTCACGTCACGACCCGCCCCCGGGTCTGTACCGCGACGAGATTGCCGTCGGAGTCCCGACTCCGATCGGCAGGCCCGGGCACGGCAACAGTCGAGCACCGAGAGCACGCAGCAATGGGAGTATGAAATGGCGAACGGAACCGTGAAGTGGTTCAACGCTGAGAAGGGCTTCGGCTTTATCACGGTTGACGGCGACGGGCAGGACGTCTTCGTCCACTACTCGGCCATCGACATGAGTGGATACAAGTCCCTCGAAGAGGGCCAGGCGGTCGTCTTCGAGGTCGGCACTGGCGCAAAGGGGCCCCAGGCCGAGGCGGTACGACTGGCCTAGACGCCGATCTGGGGAGAGATTCCCGCAACGCCGTCCACACGAGTGGGCGGCGTTGTCCTCGTCTCCGGGCGCTTCCCGGGAGTTCGCTCAGGGCACTGGCGCTCACTTGCACTCCCACCCCCTGAGTGCCAGAATCGACTTAGCACTCGCACTCATTGAGTGCTAACAACGTTCATGACGTCCGGGAGGGACGAAAAACACACATGGCTAAGATCATTGCTTTCGACGAGGAGGCCCGTCGCGGCCTCGAGCGTGGACTGAACATTCTTGCTGACACGGTCAAGGTCACCCTTGGGCCGCGCGGTCGCAACGTTGTCCTCGAGAAGAAGTGGGGCGCTCCCACGATCACCAACGATGGCGTGTCCATCGCCAAGGAGATCGAACTCGACGACCCGTACGAGAAGATCGGCGCGGAGCTCGTCAAGGAGGTCGCCAAGAAGACCGACGACGTCGCAGGCGACGGCACCACCACCGCGACCGTGCTGGCACAGGCGCTCGTGCGTGAGGGCCTCCGCAACGTCGCCGCAGGCGCCGACCCCATCAGCCTCAAGCGCGGCATCGAGAAGGCCGTTGCAGCTGTCACGGCCGAGCTCATCGCCAACGCCAAGGAGGTGGAGACCAAGGAGGAGATCGCTGCGACCGCTTCCATCTCCGCCGGCGACACCACCATCGGCGAGATCATCGCCGAGGCGATCGACAAGGTCGGCAAGGAAGGCGTCGTCACCGTTGAGGAGTCGAACACCTTCGGCACCGAGCTCGAGCTCACCGAGGGCATGCGCTTCGACAAGGGCTACCTGTCGCAGTACTTCGTGACCGACCCCGACCGCCAGGAGGCGGTGTTCGAGGACCCCTACATCCTCATCGCCAACCAGAAGATCTCGGCGATCAAGGACCTCCTCCCGATCGTCGACCAGGTCATCCAGTCGGGCAAGCAGCTCCTCATCATCGCTGAGGACGTCGACGGCGAAGCGCTCGCGACCCTCGTCGTGAACAAGATCCGTGGCATCTTCAAGTCGGTCGCCGTCAAGGCGCCTGGCTTCGGCGACCGCCGCAAGGCTCAGCTCCAGGACATCGCCATCCTCACCGGTGGCCAGGTCATCTCCGAGGAGGTCGGCCTCAAGCTCGAGACCGTCACCCTCGACCTTCTCGGCCGTGCTCGCAAGGTCGTCATCACCAAGGATGAGACCACCATCGTCGAGGGTGCCGGCGATGCCGACGCCATCGCTGGTCGTGTCTCGCAGATCCGCAAGGAGATCGACAACACCGACAGCGACTACGACCGCGAGAAGCTGCAGGAGCGCCTCGCGAAGCTCGCAGGCGGTGTGGCGGTCATCAAGGCCGGCGCGGCGACCGAGGTCGAGCTCAAGGAGCGCAAGCACCGCATCGAGGACGCCGTCCGTAACGCGAAGGCTGCCGTCGAAGAGGGCATCGTCGCCGGTGGTGGCGTCGCGCTCATCCAGGCTGGCAAGACCGCGTTCGAGAAGCTGGAGCTCGTCGGTGACGAAGCGACCGGTGCGAACATCGTCAAGGTCGCCATCGACGCTCCGCTCAAGCAGATCGCCCTCAACGCAGGCCTCGAGCCCGGCGTCGTGGCCGACAAGGTTCGTAACCTGCCCGTCGGACACGGCC
The DNA here is from genome assembly GCF_050613355.1 of Plantibacter sp. RU18. Taxonomy (NCBI): domain Bacteria; kingdom Bacillati; phylum Actinomycetota; class Actinomycetes; order Micrococcales; family Microbacteriaceae; genus Plantibacter; species Plantibacter sp. RU18. The sequence continues at coordinate 3,197,736 of NZ_CP159618.1, read as the reverse complement.
TCAACGCCGCGACCGGTGAGTACGTCGACATGCTTGCTGCCGGAATCAACGACCCGGTGAAGGTCACGCGCTCCGCGCTGCTCAACGCAGCGTCGATCGCTGGTCTGTTCCTCACCACCGAGGCCGTCGTCGCCGACAAGCCGGAGAAGAACCCGGCTCCGGCCGGCGACCCGACCGGTGGCATGGACTTCTAAGTCCGACCGCTTCACACGCGCAGGGCGTCTCCTTCGGGAGGCGCCCTGCGTTGTTGTTCCAGCACATCGGGGCTGTCCCGAGTGTCGATGCCGTGGCGTGTATGCGTTCCAGCATGTGATGCGGGAACGTGACCTGCGGCGGCATCCGCGCGGCACACACATTCCTATGATTGAGCTATGAGAAGACTCGGGGGAGCCGCGGCCACTGCTGCATTGGTATTGCTGATGACAGCCTGTTCGCCTGGTGCGGCAATCGAGACCGCGTCACCGGCGGCGACGCCCGCACCGACGTCATCCCCGACGCCGACCTGGCCGAGCGCGCTCGGCGACACCAGCTGCGAGGAGCTGATCCCGCAGGATCTCGTCGACGCGACCTTCGGTGTCCCGCTGGTGGCCGGCGCAACAGACCCGGCTCGTGCGGCGTACGGCTCGTTCTGGACGAGCGCCTACGAGTACGCAGGCGGCCTGTCCTGCGAGTGGGGTGCCGTGGATCCGTCCGCGCCGACGGAGGACCGCAACGGTATCGACGGTCCTGACAACTGGCTGGCTGTCGCTGTCGACCTGATCCCGCGGGGTGCGGAAACCTCCGAGCGGATCGCGAGCGAGCTGGGCGGTTCGACGCCCGGCGCGGATCCGGCCGGCGCGTGCGACTTCGGTACATGCTCCGCCGAGATGGTCATCGGCGAATACTGGGTGAGTGCCTTCGCCATCTCCTACGCTGACAGCTATCTGCCTCCGACGGAGAGCGAGCAGGCGGTCTTCGACCACGTCGCCTCTGTCGTCGGCGGTCTTGGCGAGAGCCGATCCCCTCAGCTCCCGGAAGCAGCCTCCTCGTGGCCGTCCGACTGCGAGGGCGTCGTGTCGCGCGACACCCTCGCAGCGACGCTCGAGCTGTCGGCACCCGAGTGGGTTCCTGGATACAGCTACCGGTCAAGCAACCTGCCGTATGGCGCTGTCTTCGGGGCGGGCGGCCAGGCCTGCGGCTTCGCCGGTACCGAATCCGGTCGCATGGGATCGATCGAGACGCTCCCCGGCGCGGGCGTCGAGTTCGCGGTATCGGCAGCCTCTGCGCTGGAGTCACCGAACGTCTCGGCTGTCGAGATCCCGGGTCTGTCGGCCGGCAGTGTGATCGTCCGCATCGACCCGATGGTCGCTGATCGAGCCGATCTGGAGATGAACTTCAACGGGACCTGGGTCGTGATCTCCCTCGGCGGAGCTTCCAGTCTGGGCGATGGGTCGCTGTCCGCCGCCGAGCGGCTGACGGCATTGGCCACAGCCATGGTCGCCAACTGATCCATTGCTCCGAGGCACCGAGCGGCGTCGTCATCGCCGACAAGCCGGAGAAGAACACAGCTCCGGCCGTCGACCCGACCGGTGGCATGGACCTCTCAGTCCGACCGCTTCACACGCGCAGGGCGTCTCCTTCGGGAGGCGCCCTGCGGCGTTCGGCAGGACGCATCAGGGGCAACCCTTGAGGCGTATGCCCTCTGGCGCATTGTGCGAACAGTTGTTGCGGATACGTGATCGGAATGGCATATGTCCACGTTCCTCGTTTCCTATGATCGAGCTATGAAGCGCATCGGGGGAGCGGCAGTCGCCGCCATGTTGGTATTGGGGCTTGCCGCGTGCACGCCGAGTGAGGGGAGGCCCACGGCATCGCCCACGAAATCCGCATCGCCGGAGCCATCTGCGACGGCGAAACCGACCGCACCGGTGAGTTCCTACGGATTCGGGTGCGAGAACCTCGTCCCCCAGGACGTGGTGGTGACCGCGCTTGCGCCAGCAGTGACCCTGGAGCCATCCTTCGCCGATCCTTCCAGTGCGAACCCACTGCTGTGGGCGGCGAACTCACTCGGGGGCCTGCACTGCACGTGGAGCAATGGTGAGTCGAGAAACCAGTCGGAGGGCGGAACGCCGCTCGGCACGGAGCGGTGGGCCGAGATCACCATCCTGCCCGGGTCGCACGCCGACTGGGACGCCTACTTCGAGCGGTGGGCGAACGGGGTGTCAGGCCCGTGGCCGGACTCCACCACGCTGTCCTGCTTCACCCAGAACGGGAGTGTGCTCGGCGTCTGCAGCATCAACTTCCTGGTCGGTGACAGCTGGGTCGACCTGATCATCTACGGTCCGGCCGACAACGCCGCAGCGTCGGACGAGGATGCGGTCGAGGCGGTCACGCCGTTCATCGAGGCGATCCGGGCGGCACTCGAACCGGTCGGCACGGCTCCCCGGTACGCCTGGGGCGGGACGACCCCGGGAGCGAACGCGCTGCCGACGGACTGCGAGGCGTTCGTGCCTGCCGAGGCGATGAGCGAGGCTCTTGGCCAGGAACTCGCGTACAGCTGGGCGCCGAAGAAGCGGCTGTGGAACCGAGGGGTCGCCGCCGACGACTTCGGCGCGCCGGACTGCATCTTCTCCCTGCCTGACAGTGACTCCGCACGCGGTGTCCTGCGGGCGCTTCCGGGCGGACGCTGGGCCTACGAGCAACTGCTCGAATCGCGGATGACCGCGGGAACGGACATCGAGATCGTGACGATAGACGGCCTGGGAGCGCGGGACGCCTTCCTCGAATGCAGCACGAGCCCGTGGGCGACCTGCAGCCTCCAACTCGCGGTCGCCGGGCACTGGTTGCAGGTCCAGGTCGACAACGAGAGTTCCCTGGACGGCATATACGGGGTGGATGAGCTGGGTCAGCAGGCGCTGGCCTACGCGGAACTCGCCGCGGCCAGTATCACCGCTCGACCCTGATCGGCATCCCTGCCATCCCTCGCGGGGGCAGTCGTCGCCTGGACCTGCTGATCCACCCGCCCGCGGGCGGATCAGCCGCTGAACATGCTTGCGTTCGCACGTTCGATGTCTGCGTACTGGTTGCCGGCGACGGCCAGTGCGCGGCTGATCTCTCCGAGGTGTTCCTCGACCTGACGCTGCGTGCCCCGCCACCGTTCGACGACGCCATGGAACGCGGCGGCAGCCGCGCCCGTCCACTGGCCGTCGAGTGCACTCAACTGGGACTGGAGCCGGGTGACCTCGCTCTGGATCTGTTCGATCGTGATGCGGGCTGCGGTCGAGGCCTGCTGGACGGCCTCACTGTCGACCTGGAAGGTTGCCATGGATGGACTCCGTTCGTCGGGGCGATGTGTCTCATCGCCACGACCCCGACACTAGGTTCGCCGACATCGTGAGGCGTCAGCACCTCGGCCGGGTGTGGACGACGACCGCTCAGGACCTCCGTGGGGAGGACGGTCGGCGGTGCCGATCGAGCGCCGGTCTCAGGCGGGCGGGCCGTCGATGACAAGCGGCGTCGTCGCCGCGGCAGGCGCCAGTGGCAGGACGACACGGAAGGTCGCTCCGCCGCCCGGAGTCTCCGTGACATCCACCCGGCCCCCGTGGGCCGCGACGATGGATGCGACGATCGCGAGCCCCAGGCCGCTGCCGCCAGTCTCCCGTGTCCGAGAGCTGTCCGCGCGCCAAAACCGCTGGAAGATCTTCTCGCGGATCTGGGGCGGAATGCCCTCGCCGTGGTCGACGATGGCGATGCTCGCCGTCCCGGCGCGCGCGTCCGTTCCGACCGCGAGTTCGATCGGGCTGTCGGCCGGCGTGAAGCGCAGCGCATTGCCGATCAGGTTCGTGACGACCTGCCGGATCTTGTTCTCCTCGCCGAGCACGATCGGCGGCACGGCGAGCGTCAACTGCTCGGTGACGGGCTTCAACGGGTCCTGCGTGGGAATCTCGCCGGTCTGCTTCGGGCGACGACGGAAGCGGTTGAACGTCGCGCCGAAGATCGGCCCCGTGGTGCTCTGCTGTGCGGCAAGCTCTGGGGGTGTCGATGCGGTTGAGGCGATCTCAGCGGGGGAGGCGTCGGCGGGCTCGGCCATGTGCTCGTCGCGGACGACCCTGACCGTCCGGCCCGGAGCCTGTGCGGTGGTGTCCAACGCCGCATCCCGAGCGATCGGGAGCAGGTCGACGGAGGCGACGTTCAGAGGTCGTGTCTCGTCGAGTCGGGCGAGCTGCAGGAGGTCTTCGACCAGGGCCCCCATGCGGATCGCCTCCTTCTCGATGCGTTCCATCGCCTGGGCGACGTCCTGTGGAGTCTGGAGAGCCCCCATGCGGTACAGCTCGGCGTAGCCGCGGACCGACACGAGCGGTGTCCGCAGCTCGTGGCTGGCGTCGCCGACGAAGTTGCGCATCTGCTCGATCGTCTTGCCACGGTCGGAGTACGCGCGGTCGATGCGCGCCAGCATGGTGTTCAGCGAACGACTGAGCCGTCCGACCTCGGTGTTCGGCGTCGACCCGGCGAGCCGCTGGCTGAAGTCGCCGTCCGCGAACGCCGCGGCGGTCCGCTCCACCTGACGGAGCGGTTCGAACGTGCCGGTGACGAGCCAGCGCGTCAGCAATGCGCCCACGACGATGATGAGGACGCCGAGGACGAAGAAGATCGTGAGGTATGTCGCGATCGTGTTGTCCGTCGCCTGCATCGAGATGGCGACCCAGGCGGCACCGGTGCGGAAGCCGTCCAGCGTGACCGGGACGGACACCGCGTGGTAGACGATCGTGCCGCTCGCGTTGGTGGTGGTGTAGATCTGGTTGCCGGTGACCGCGACATCGTTCGCGCTGAGGTGCGCGGGGTGCTCGGGAGCGATGCTCTCATCCCACCCCGACGACGCGCGCAGCTCACCGTTGGTGTCGTAGACCGCCACGAACAGCGACGTCGGTGCGTCGAGCTGGAGCTGACCGTCCTCCGAGATCTCGCCGACGATCTTGCCCTTGGCAGCGGTCGACAGGCTGTCGTTCGCCTGCTGCGTGAGGACCTCTTTGAGCAGCGGGGTCGTCCCCATGCCCGCGACCAGGAGGCCGAACGCGAGTACGAGCACCGTCACACCAGTGATCTTCGTACGCAGTGAGACGCTGCTCCACCAGGTGGACAGGGAGTCGGCCATCGGGTTCGGACTACGCCTTCCCGGCCTTGAGCATGTAACCGAAGCCGCGCTTCGTCTGGATCAGTGGCTCGGTGGAGAACTGGTCGAGCTTGCGGCGCAGGTACGAGATGTAGCTCTCGACGATGCCGGCGTCGCCGTTGAAGTCGTACTCCCAGACGTGGTCGAGGATCTGCGCCTTCGACAGGACCCGGTTCGGGTTCAGCATGAGGTAGCGCAGGAGCTTGAACTCGGTCGGGCTGAGGTCGATGGGGGTGTCGCCGACGAGGACCTCATGGGTGTCCTGGTCCATCGTGAGCTCGCCGGTGCGGATCACGGCGTCCTCGTCCGCCTGCATGGTGCGCCGGAGGATGGCCTTGATGCGCGCGACGATCTCGTCGAGGCTGAACGGCTTGGTGACGTAGTCGTCGCCGCCGACCGTGAGACCGGTGATCTTGTCCTCGGTGTCGTCCTTCGCCGTGAGGAAGAGGATCGGGGCGGTGTAGCCGGCGCTTCGGAGACGCTTGGTGACGCCGAAGCCGTTCATGTCGGGGAGCATGACGTCGAGGATGATGAGGTCCGGCTCCTCCTCGAGGACGGCTGAGATGGCGGCAGCGCCGTTGCCGACTGCACGCACGGCGAAACCGGCGAAGCGGAGACTCGTGGTGAGGAGGTCGCGGATGTTCGGTTCGTCGTCGACGATGAGGATGCGGGGTCCGGTCATACGACTATTATCTGCACGTTTCTTGACACTTTCCTGAGAGCCGCGCGGCACACCCTGTGGGCGGCCGATGAACGGCTCCCGGTCAGGCGCTCTGCAGGGCGTGCGCGTCGAGGATCGTATAGCTGTACCCCTGTTCGGCGAGGAATCGCTGACGGTTCTGCGCGAACTCCTGATCGACCGTGTCGCGAGAGACGAGCGTGTAGAAACTCGCTGTCAGACCCGTCGTCTTCGGGCGCAACAGGCGGCCGAGGCGCTGAGCCTCCTCCTGCCGCGAACCGAAGGAACCGGACACCTGGATCGCGACGGTGGCCTCGGGCAGATCGACCGAGAAGTTGGCCACCTTCGAGACGACGAGGACCGGTTCGAGACCGTCCCTGAAGGCCTGGTAGAGCCGTTCGCGCTCATCGACGGGTGTCGCGCCCGTGAGCTTCGGGGCACCGAGGGTTTCGGCGAGTTCTTCGATCTGATCGAGGTACTGACCGATCACGAGGATCTGCTCCCCCTTGTGCCGTTCGACGAGCTGTCGGACGACGTCGAGCTTCGCAGGTGCCGTTGCCGCCAGTCGGTAGCGCTCATCGTCTGCGGATGCCGCGTAGGTGAGTCGATCCGACTGCGGTAGGTCGACGCGGACCTCGAAGCAGGCGGCGGGGGAGATGAAGCCCTGCGCCTCGATCTCCTTCCACGGTGCGTCGAACCGTTTCGGGCCGATCAGCGAGAAGACGTCGCCCTCGCGGCCGTCCTCGCGGATGAGGGTGGCTGTGAGACCGAGGCGTCGTCGCGCCTGCAGCTCCGCGGTGAGCTTGAACACCGGAGCAGGCAGGAGGTGCACCTCGTCGTACACCACGAGTCCCCAGTCCATCGCGTCGAGCAGCGCGAGGTGGGCGTACTCGCCCTTCCGCTTCGCGGTCAGGATCTGGTACGTCGCGATCGTGACGGGCTTGACCTCCTTGACCTGTCCGGAGTACTCGCCGATCTCCGCAGGCGTGAGCGAGGTCCGTTTGAGTAGCTCGTCGCGCCACTGCCTGGCCGACACCGTGTTGGTCACCAGGATGAGGGTGTTCGTCGACGCGGTGGCCATCGCGCCCGCTCCGACGAGGGTCTTGCCCGCGCCGCAGGGCAGCACGACGACGCCTGACCCGCCCTCGAAGAAGTTGTCGACGGCCTGCTGCTGGTAGTCGCGCAGGTGCCACCCGTCCTCGACGAGGTCGATCTGGTGCGGGGTGCCGGCCGTGTACCCGGCGAGGTCCTCCGCCGGCCAGCCGAGCTTCACGAGCTCCTGCTTCAGCGCACCGCGCGCCCACGGCTCGACGAGGAAGGTGTCGGGTGTGGGATGCCCGATGAGCAGCGGTGCGATGCGCTTGGCGCCCGCGACCTCGGTCAGGATCGGCAGATCGGTCGAGCGCAGCACGAGCTCGCCCTCGTCGGACCGCTCGATCACGAGGCGCCCGTACCGGTTCACCGTCTCGCGCATGTCGATCGTCACCGAGGCGGGGATCGAGAACTTGGAGTACTTCTCGAGCGTCTCGATCATCTGGTCGGCGTCGTGGCCGGCGGCGCGGGCGTTCCAGAGGCCGAGCCGGGTGATCCGGTAGGTGTGGATGTGTTCGGGGGCGCGCTCGAGCTCGGCGAACACCGAGAGATCGTGCCGGGCGTCCTCGGCGAGCGGGTGGGCGACCTCGAGCAGCACGGTGCGGTCGCTTTGGACGATCAGTGGTCCATCAGACATAACCGCCAAGTCTACCGGCCGGATGGCGGGGTGATGCACTCAGTGCCGGGGCGGTCAACCTGCGATACGGACCTCGGTGATCATCGCGAGTGGCAGGGTGCGCTCGACATCGGCCGTGCGGTCGAGCCCCCGCAGCCTGCCGCCCGCGAGGCTGACCGGTTCGATGGTGAAGGTGGATCGGCGCTCGCCGTGCTGCAGTTGTACGGTGACCGGCGTGTGGTCGCGGACGGCTATCTCGAGCTGTTTGGCGAGCCACGCGGTGCTCGTGTCGCCGCGATCCTCGGCGCGGAGGCGGGCGACCAGGTCCGAGTCCGGAGTCGGGGCCACCGACGACTTCGCGCTGCGGATCACGGGCTGTCGACGCACCCGCAGCGGTGCACCCGCGGCGTCCTCGGCGACCACCGGGTAGCGCGCGTCGTGCAGCGCCCAGTAGACGGTCGCTGCATCGACCCGGCTCGTCAGCCGATGCCCGTGGCTCGGCCGGAGTCCGAGGGCGATGAGGCTCTGGTCGACGGAGAGGGCCGCGATCAGACCGTCGTCGTCGGAACGGATGTAGCTCGTGCGACCGGCTTCTGCCGAGGCGTCGGCGGAGGCGGCGATCGTGCCGACGCGGACCAGACCGAACCGCTGCTCGGCCTCCGCGACGAGGTAGCGCAGGGGCTGTGGGAGTCCGGTGAGAGAGACCGAGGTGAGGAACGCGAGGATGTCCGCCGCGGTGTCGCCGTCGGCGAGTGCGCGCGTGACGCTGTGTGAGGTGATCCGGTAGCGCGATGCCTGAGCGCGACCCTCTGGCTCGGCGATCGCGCGAAGCCGGACGTCGAGCTCGGCGGTCGGCGGGCCGAGGGCGATCACGGTGAGGTCGTCCTGCAGGACCACCTGCGACACCTCCGTCGGGAGGCCCGACATGAGGGCGGCGGCGGCTGCCGTCCCGTCGCCGTCGAGCAGCAGCTGGCCGATGCTGCTCGTCGTCCCGTCGACGCTGATGCCGAGCAGGCTCGCGGCGGTGTCGACGGCGCTCGCCGGCGCGGTGACGGCGTCGTCTGCCAGCGGGTACCACCAGGAGAGCTCCTCGACGAGGTCGCTCGAGCCACGACGATAGGCGCTGATGATCCTGTCTCGGAGGGATGCGGGGAGGGACGCCTCCCAGGCGGTCGCCAGGGCGAGCCATCGATCTGCCGTCGCGGAGGCGAGCCAGGCTTCGCCGTCCGCGCTGAGTCGGATCGCGGCGCCGACGGCGACCGTGAGCCCAGCGCCCGCTGCGGCAGACAGGGCGGTCTCCACCGCCTCCGGCGTGCTCGCGGACGCTGCGGCGAGGCGCTTGAGGTCGGGCATCGACGGTGCTCCGCGACCCAGGAGGCGGGCCGGCTCCCGGTCGAGCTCGTGCAGGCTCTCGCCCAGGAGCCCGACGGCTCCTGATGCCCGCTCGACGGCAAGGGCGTCCACGTCGGACAGGGGTTGCGGTTTCGGAGGCTCGGGCGGAGATGCTCGGCGCAGGAACTCGGCGCGCCCAGGGCGACCGTTGGCCTCCAACGAGGCGAACGCACGTGCGGCGGCGCCGACCGGTACAGCCGTGTCGTCGTCGTGCACGACGAGCATCGCTTCGGTCAGGGTGGAGAGGGCGCTGGCGGCGGCGTCAGGCAGGCGGTCTGTGCGGTCGCCGAGGGTCGTCGCGTCGGGATCGTCGAGGAGAGCGGCCAAGACAGCCAGAGCATCGCGGTCGAGGAGCGCCATCCGACGGGAGACGCTCGCATCATCGAGAAGTGCCTCTGCGAGGTCGAAGAAGTCGCCGATCCGGGCTGGCGCGACCTTGCGGTCGAGGAGCAGCCTGCGGAGCGCATCGTCCGGGAGCCCCCGAAGGCGGCGCGCGATCGCGAAGGCCTCACCCATGTCGGTCAGCGCGACGACGATCCGCGGGACTCGCGCGAGCGCCGCACGGCCCCGACGATCATGAGCGCGATCAGCATCAGGAAGGCGATGGGCAGCCCCACGAGCGGGAGCACGGTCACGATGGGCCAGACGCCTGAACCGAAGTCCGCCTGCTCGAGCCCCGACGCCGTGCCGACCATCACGGCGACGAACGCGGCGATGGAAACGGCCACGATCGTCACGACCATGTAGGCCAGGACACGTTCTGGCCGCGAGATGCTCGGCGTCTTGTCGTCAGCCACAGTTCCCAGGATAGAGGCACCAGGTCGCTGCACCGAATAGGCTGGGGATCGAGGACCGATCGTCCTCTCGATCGTGCTGCCCGCGCGATCACCGCACGGCGCTGCAGTTCTGCGCACAACACACAGCGAGGTTCCCATGCCCACCGGCAAGGTCAAGTTCTACGACGAGGAGAAGGGCTTCGGCTTCATCAGCTCCGATGACGGCCAGGAAGTCTTCCTGCATGCCTCCGCGCTGCCCACCGGCATCGACGGCGTCAAGCCCGGCACGCGGCTCGAGTTCGGCATCGCCGACGGCAAGCGCGGTGCGCAGGCGCTCTCCGTGCGCGTACTCGAGGCGCCACCGAGCCTCGTCAAGCTGAAGCGCAAGCCGGCCGACGACATGGCGATCATCATCGAGGACCTCGTGAAGCTCCTCGACGGTATCGGCGGAGACCTGCGTCGCGGCAAGTACCCGAACAGCGCGCACAGCAAGAAGATCGCAGCAGTGCTGCGCAAGGTCGCGGACGAGCTGGATGCCTGACGTCGAAGACGAGCAGACTCCGGTCGACACCGCTCCGGCGGATTCCACCGAGCAGGTCGGGTCGGTCGAGGCTGAAGCCCCGTCCGAGTACATCCCTGTTCCGGACGAGACCCTGATCGCCGCTGTCTCCCTCGCCCGTGAGGCGCTCCAGGAGATCACCCCGGCGAGCACGGTCGGCGAGCCCGCCGGCCACGTGGTGATCGACGACCACTTGGTCTCCCTGTTGTTCGCGAACACGATGGCCGGGTACCCGGGGTGGTTCTGGACGGTCACACTGTCGAGGACCTCTGACGACGCCGCGCCGAACGTGCTCGAGACGGAACTCATGCCAGGCGACGGCGCGCTGCTCGCGCCACAGTGGGTGCCATGGTCCGAGCGACTCGCCGACTACCGGTCCGCCCAGGAGGCTGCTGCCGCTGCTGCGGCGGACGAAGCGCTCGAGGACACGGACGACGCCGATGAGTTCGACGACGACGCGGCACTGTCCGGCGACCCTCGTGATCGTGACCGCGACGGGATCGAACTCGAGTACGACGATGATGACGACTCCGACGATGAAGAGTCGGATGACGACGAGTCGGATGACGACGAGTCTGACGATGACGATGAGTCGGATGACGACGACGAGTCTGACGACGACGATGACGACGATGACGACGATGACGATGAGTCCGACGATGACGACTCCGACGACGACGACCGGTTCGAGGACGAGTAGTCGCTCGTCCCGCTGCAGAACCACAACGGGCGGTCGACCTCTTCGCGGAGGTCGACCGCCCGTTCGGCGTTCAGCGCTCGATGCTCAGAGAGCGCCGACGACGTGCTCGATGCTCGCGATGAGCTGGCGGACGTCCGCAGGATCGATCGCCGTGAACGTCGCCACGCGGAGCTGGTTCCGACCGAGCTTGCGGTATGGCTCCGTGTCGACGATCCCGTTTGCGCGGAGGGTCTTCGCGACCAGCGCGGCATCGATCGCGTCGTCGAAGTCGATCGTCACGACGACCTGCGACCGGTGCTCGGCGTTCGTGACGAACGGCGTCGTGTAGGAGGTCCGTTCTGCCCAGTCGTAGAGCGCGCCGGAGGACTCCGCGGTGCGCGCAGCAGCCCAGGCGAGTCCGCCATTGCCGTTGATCCAGGAGATCTGCTCCTCGAGCAGTACGAGCGTCGACAGCGCGGGCGTGTTGAGGGTCTGCTCCAGACGGGAGTTGTCCACGGCGTTCTTCAGGCTGAGGAACTCGGGGATGTACCGCCCGCTCGCCGCGATGCGCTCGATGCGCTCGATGGCCGCGGGGGAGCAGAGGGCGAACCACAGACCACCGTCGGAGGCGAAGTTCTTCTGCGGAGCGAAGTAGTAGACGTCGGCCTGCGTCGCGTCGAAGTCGACCCCGCCTGCTGCGCTCGTCGCGTCGATGACGGTGAGTGCGCCCGCGTCGCCGGCGACACGCGTGACAGGAGCCATGACACCCGTCGACGTCTCGTTGTGCGGCCAGGCGTAGACGTCGACGCCCTCCACGGCCTCGGGGTCGACGCGGGAGCCGCCAGCAACCTCGCGGACGTCGGGAGCCGTCAGCCAGGGAGCGCCGGCGGCCTTCGCGAACTTGCCGCCGAACTCTCCGAACACGAGGTTCTGACTGCGCTGCTCGATGAGCCCGAACGCGGCTGCATCCCAGAACGCGGTCGACCCGCCGTTGCCGACGATGATCTCGTACCCGTCGGGAGCGCGGAAGAGTTCGGACAGGCCAGCCCGGACCCGTCCGACGAGTTGCTTGACGGGTGCCTGGCGGTGCGAGGTACCGAGCAGCGAGAGGCCGGCGGCTGACAGCGCGGCGATCTGCTCGGGGCGGATCTTCGACGGGCCGCAGCCGAATCGACCGTCGGCGGGCAGAAGGGACGTGGGAATCGTGATCTCCGGCATACGGAGATTCTAGAGGCGAAGGGCAGGTGCCGGTTCGCTGCTCGGCAGCGCCCGTCCGCTCTGGGCGGAGCGGCGTGGCGCGGGAACGTCACCGGCGCGCACTAGGCTTGCCGGGAACTTGTAAATCGGGCAGGGAGGGCGTCGATGACCGATCTGATTGACACCACGGAGATGTATCTTCGCACCATTCTCGAGCTGGAAGAGGAGAACATCATCCCGCTTCGTGCGCGGATCTCCGAACGGCTCGGACATTCGGGGCCGACGGTCTCGCAGACCGTCGGGCGCATGGAGCGCGACGGTCTCGTCGTCGTGTCCGGTGACCGCCACCTCGAGCTCACCGAGTCCGGCCGCCGCAAGGCCGTGCACGTCATGCGCAAGCATCGACTCGCCGAGCGCCTCCTGAGCGACGTCATCGGCCTCGAGTGGGAGTTCGTCCACGAGGAAGCCTGCCGCTGGGAGCACGTCATGAGCGAGCAGGTCGAGCGCAAGCTGCTCGACATGCTCAACCACCCGACGGAATCCCCCTACGGAACTCCCATCCCGGGTCTGGACGAGTTCGGCGACAGCCCTGCCGTCGCGTTCTCGCAGGGAGTCATCAACATCTCCGGTCTGGTCGAGGGTCGTTCTGAGCCCGTCACGGCGACGGTCCGTCGTCTCGGCGAGCCGGCGCAGGTCGATCCCGAGCTGCTGCTCCAGCTCAAGCAGGCCGGTGTGATGCCTGGCCGCACGGGCTCGTTCTCCGCGGCCGGCGGTTACGTCCTCGTCACGATCGACGGTGTCGACGGTGGCCTCGAGCTCCCGAACGAACTCGCAACGCACATCTTCGTGGAGACCCCTGCGGCCTGAGGATGAGACGCGCATGAGGATTCGGCACGGAAGGGCAGAATCCCGTGATCGAAACGTGACTTTCTCAGGGGTAACCCGTAGGCTGTCACACGTCTCGGAGGCCATGATCTGGTCCCGGGAATACGACCGAGGCACCCCCTAGCCCGTCCCTCGGCCACGCGAACCGACACCCAAACGTCGGATGGGGCTGCGCTGTGCCGATCGCTTTGTGCGATCCACGCGGAGCATGCGGGGTGCCGGAGGAATCCACTTGACTGCAGCTGGCGAGAGCGGCCCTGACGGGGCCGCAACGAACCCGAGCGAGGTCCCGCTCACCCGGAAGCAGCTCCGTCTCCAAGAGCAGGCTGCGGCCAACGCGTCCGAGGCGGTAAACGTCGTCGAGACGCCCGCTGAAACCATCGAGCACCCTGAGATCGTCCTGGACGACGCCGTCATCGAGGACGACGCCGACGCGATCGCCCCGGTGTCCCTCGACCAGCTGCCGCTGACGAAGCCGGCCGCGCCGGAGATCACGGCGCCCAGTTCATTCACCGTCCGGACCGCTGCCGATTCATCGCTCAGTCGGGTCGCCCCGCTGCGCACGGGTGCCGAGCGGGTCGCGCGCGCGAAGCCGCCGGTCAAGCCGACGCAATCGACGACGATGGTGGCTCGGAAGCCGAAGAAGACCGGCGCTCGTCCCGGATCGGTCCGCGGCGTCGCCACGATGGCCATCCTGGTGCCTGCCCTCCTCGCCACCGTCGCCCTGCCCGCCTACGCCGCGAGCAGCACCGGAACCACCGACTACGAGACCTCCGCATCCGAGCAGCTGAAGGCCGCTGGCGCGCAGAGCGTCATCGCCTCGGACCAGGTCGCCGACACCGCCATCTCCCGCGACCTCTACACGGCGACCACGCCGGACGAGCTCGCGGAACGCCAGCGCCAGCTCGATGCAGCCGCCGCAGCGAGCGATGCCACCTATTCCGTCACCGTCGGGGCTGCGCGGCAGCCCGGCGACGACTACCCGTGGTTCGATCAGGCCTCCGATGACGAGGGCGGCGGGCTCTCGCCGCTCCGCTACTACTACCGCGAGTGCGTCGACTTCGTCGCCTGGCGTCTCAATCGCGACGCCGGTACGCCGAGCGGTGGTTGGGCCTACACCTGGGGCAACGGTCTGCCGCCGAGCAGCGCCTACGGCTGGGCCGACTCCTGGCAGTACAACAAGGGCACGAACGCCATCGCCGGCTCGGTCGCCTGGTTCAACTACAACCACGTCGCGTACGTGCAGGCAGTCAACGCCGACGGCACCGTCACCCTCGAGGAATACAACTGGGGTTCGGCTCGTCACAGTTACAACACGCGCACTGTCGCAGCGAGTGCGGTAGCGCTCTACCTCTACCCTCCGGGCGTCGGCTGAGCCGAACCACTGCACGGCCAGGAATCGCGTCCTTCCATCGGGAGGGCGCGATTCCTCGTTCCGGGGGTGTCCGTCGCGTGGCGTGCAGATGGCGCGCGCAGGAAATCTGCTGGAAGGTGCGGAAATCCGCCCGCTGTGGGTTAATCTGGTGCTCTGCAACTCGGAGAGGTTCAGGAGCTGATGCACGCTATACGTCGCCACGTGGTCGCGAATGGTCGCGGCCTGTACGTGTTGCGGCATTCGAGCCAAGCGTGCCGCGGCGCCGCCGTGCGTCCGAAGGGTGCTGTCATGTCGACAGTGCCCTTTTTTGTCGCCCGGAAACGACCCGATCATGGGCTGCGGAGGTTCTGCAGAGAGTGATCGTCGACAGGTCACGGCAGCCGTCGTGGCCCCTCGGAAGGGAACGTGTATGCGCACACTGGTGTTGAATGCGGGCTACGAGCCGCTCGCGATCGTGTCGTTCAAGCGGGCGCTGCTGCTCGTGATGAATCAGAAGGCGACCGTCGTCGAGATCGACGATTCGCACCCAGTGTTCGCGACGAGTGGTTCCTACGATCGGCCGTCCGTCATCCTGCTCACCAGATACGTGCGCATCCCGCATGGACGTCGCGTGCCGGTCACGCGCCGCGGTGTCCTCCGTCGTGACGGGCACCGGTGCGCGTATTGCGGGAAGGCCGCCTCGACGATCGACCATGTGCAGCCGCGTTCCCGTGGGGGAGCGGACAGCTGGGAGAACCTCGTCGCGTGCTGTCTGCGATGCAACAACGTGAAGGGCGACCGCACCCCGTCGGAGATGAACTGGAACCTCGGCACCATGCCCGGTATGCCGCATGGCTCGCACTGGCTGGTTCGCGGCGTCGAGCGCTCGGAGCCCGACTGGGAGCAGTACCTCGCACCTGCGGCGTAGCCGACATCGGTGCCCCTGGAGGGACTCGAACCCCCAACCCTTTCCTTAGGACGGAACTGCTCTTCCATTGAGCTACAGAGGCTGACCCATCGAGTGTACCGGGAGGTCGAGGCGGTCGATGCATCGCCACGGCCTCCCGGTCAGCCGGCAGGTCAAACGACGGTGAGCTCCCTGGCAATCCCGTGTTCCTGCACGCCGAGCCGACGGCGGAGCGATTCCTCCTCGACGTAGGACTCCCGGTAGAGGCCGTGTTCCTGCGGCTCGCAGCAGCACGTACCAACGACGGGGAGCCCACGCCTTAGGCTCGAAGCATGACGCACGACCTCCACCGCCAGCTCGAACGCGACGCCATCACCCTCCGTCAGCTGCGCTCAGCGGTGGTGGTCGCGGACGCTCGGACATTGGGCGTCGCCGCGAACCTCCTCGGGGTCGCGCAGCCGAGCCTCGCGCAGCAGTTGCGGCGGCTCGAGGCGGCGATCGGCGTCGAGATCTTCAGCGTGCTCGGCGACGAGTACCGCCCCACCCGCGAGGGACAGCGTTTCCTGCTGAAAGCCAGGACCTTCATCGACGTCGTCGCGGATATGGACCCACAGGCGCCGGCGCGTCACATCAGGGTGGGCCGACCGCCGACCACCTGGGACGCGGTGGTCACGGAGGTCGGACACCGCATCGACGTCCCGGCCGTCGCCGTCGCGATCGAGCCCGTCGAGCAGCTTCATCTCGTCACCACAGGCCGTCTGGACGCGACGATCGTGCGGCTTCCGATCGACCTGCCCGACGGCCTGCAGGCCGAGGAGGTGGCGGCGCTGCCGCTCGGAGTGGTCATGCGGGCGCAGCATCCGCTGACCACGAAGGACAGCATCGAGTGGTCCGATCTCGCCGACCAGGAGCTGCTCCGCCCTGAACCCGGCAAGGATCCGGCGTACTCGGCGTGGCTCGCAGGAGCGCTCGCCTCCCGCGGCTGGTACCCGCGCTCGCTGACCATCGACGCGGGGAACGACACGCTCTTCCTCGATGCGCTGCGCTTCGGAGAACGGCTCGTCGCACTCCGCCCCGTCGCGGCGATGCGTGAGGACGACGGCCTCGCCTGGCGGCCTCTCGCCGACGCACCCGAACTCCGCGAACGCTTCGCGCTCGTCACTCGTCGCGAGTAGTCGCGAGACACGCCCGTCGATCCAGGGTCCCGGTTCGCTCTTTTCCGAGCGGACCGGGACGTTCTGTCGTTGCAAGTCGGTCCACTTGTTCAGCGGAATCGGCCGGTTCGACACAATGTTCCCAGCTTCGAGTGAGTACGCTTATCGATGAATCGGGGGATGACAGAAGCAGGATGCGCACATGCCCGAACGACGACCACAGCAGCAACGAGGTCATGAACGACGACAGACAGTCGTCGAAGGTGCCGCGCGCATGTTCGACCGCGTCGGCTACGGCCAGGCCAGTCTCTCGGACATCGCCCGCGAGGCCGGGACCACTCAGGGGTCCCTGTACTTCTACTTCCCCTCCAAGGAGGAGCTCGCCCTCGCGGTCATCAACGAGCAGGGCACCCGTTCGATCGCTGCGCTGACTGCGCCGACGACGGCGCCGTCGCCCTTCGGCGGCCTCGTGCAGGCGTCGCGCGCCGTGGCCGAGCTGCTGCTCACCGATCCGATCACCCGCGCCGGAATGCGTCTGTCGCTGGAGCAGGGCGTCATCCAGGCTCCCACGACCGCATTCCACGAGCAGTGGATCGCGAACGTGCAGGAGCGCGTGCAGGCATCGATCGAACTCGGCGAGCTGGAGTCCGAGCTGGACGCGACCGTCCTGGCCCGCTCGTTCGTCGCATTCTTCACGGGCACTCAGCTGATCTCGAGTCTGCTCACCGGGCGCAGCGACCTCCTGAGTGCGGTGGACGCGATGTGGCGGCTCGCTGTGGCCGCGGTGATCGTCGTGGACCGGCAGCCGGAGGTGTTCGCCGTGCTCGACGAGACGTTCGGTGCGCAGGCGGCCGACTCCGCACATTAGGGGATAACCCTGACGTCCCCGCTCTGAGGTCGGCCTAAACTCAATCGGGTGATTAACTCACTTTGCCGATCGTCGTGACACGACGGACGGAGTGCGGCGTGCGGGGGCATCCTGCGTTCCGTCGGCGAAGGGGCGTTCACGTGCCGGGCTGGGCGATGTCGTGGGGGGATCGCCCAGCCGCCGGCGAGGTCGTCCCGGATCAGCGTGATCCGGCGGTGATCGAGTACCGGTGCTCCGGGCGACCGGTCGTGCCGTAGCGCAACTGCGTCGTGACGAGGTTCCTGGTCGCAAGCCCTGCCAGGTACCGCTGAGCTGTCGCTCGCGAGATCCCGACGATCGCCGCGATCTCCGCCGCCGAGTGCTCACCTGCTGCATCGGCCAACGCGTCGAGCACGGCCGTCTCGGTTGCGGAGCGCGACCGCGTGACGATAGACGTGTCACCGGAGTGGAGGATTCGGAGCGACCGTTCGATCGTCTCCTGGTCGATCGAGGTGTCGTCGCCGAGCACGTTCCTGAACCGTGCGTATGCCGCGAGGCGGTCCAGCAGGAGCTGTGGTGCGAACGGCTTCACGAGATAGCCCAGGGCCCCGGCACGCAACGCTCGACGAACCGAGGCGCCATCGGACGCGGCAGAGATCACGATCGTGTCGACCTGCAGCTCCGTGAGTAGCTCGAGGCCGTTGCGATCTGGGAGGTAGCCGTCCAGGAGGACCAGTTCGGGCCGGCCGGCGGCGACGGCACGGATAGCCTCGCCGGCGGTCCCCGCCGGTTCCAGCGCACGGAAACCGTCCAGCTGGTCGACGATCCGGCAGTGCAGGCGTGCGACGTGGAAGTCGTCGTCGACGACGAGGACCGGGATGTCAGCGACCATCAGTCGTCCTCCGTCCGAGTCGGCACCGGCTCCACGGTCCCCGGCAGCCTGGCGCAGAACACCGCGCCGTGTTCGCCGGGGACACCGGAGGACGCGAGCCAGACGTCTCCTCCTCTGCGCCGGGCGATGTCGCGCGACAGGGGGAGGCCGAAGCCGTGCCCGTGCGCGTCGTCCATCCCGGTGGGATCGGCATGGCGGTCTTCGTCGGATCGTCTCGCCGACAGCCCGTCGCCGGAGTCCATGACCGAGCAGTGCAGTTCCGAGCCGTCGTCGAGGAGTTCGACCTCCACCCAGGCCGGCCGGGCGGACCCCGCGACAGCAGCGGTGATCGCATTGTCGAGGAGGTTCCCGAGCATGGTCGTCACGTCCTCAGGATCGCACAGGGCGCCGGTGACGAGCGTCTCCGAGCCGAGCGTCAGCAGTACCCCGCGTTCGGCGGCTTCGACGCCCTTCGCTCCGATGAAGGCCTGCAGGTAGGGCTCGGTGAGGCGGTCGGCGTGCTCGACAGGGTACTTCAGGGGCCCGTGCTCGAGGACGTTGGCGAGATAGCTCCTCGCCTCCGCGTCCTGACCGATCTCGAGGAGTCCGGAGATCGCGTGCAGACGGTTCGCGAACTCGTGGCGCTGCGCTCGCAGCGCGGTGGACATCGTCGCGACGGCATCGAGGCGGCGCGTGAGTCCTTCGACGTCCGTCCGGTCGCGGACGACGATCACGCGGCCGAGGTCGACACCGTCCTCGAACACGGTCCGGACATCCACGAACAGCACTCGGGCGCCGACCACGAGCTGCGTCGGAGGAGGGATCGACGACTCATCTGCGACGAGGTCGAGGAGTGGTTGCGGCAGGTCGAGGTCGACGAGGAGTCGTCCGGTGACGGGGCCGACACCGAGCAGGGTCGACGCCTGTTCGGTGCAGACCGTGACGACGCCCGCGGGGGAGACGCCGAGCACCCCTTCGCCGACGCCGCCGAGGACGGCTGCCTGGTTCTGCACGAGGGCTGCCAGTTCCTCAGGGCCGAGCCCGAGGGTGAGGCGGCGGAGTCGACGGCGGATGAGCATCGACGCGACGAGGCCGATCGTCAGCGCGAGCAGTGCAGCGCCAGCGAGCGGGATCGCCTCCCGGAGCACGTCGGCGAACACGCGTTGAGGAGCGAATCCCACGCTGATCTCCCCGACGACCTCTCCGGCGCCGGCCGTGGACGTGCTCCCTGCAGGATCCTCGGCGAACACCGGTACCTTCGCGCGTGCCGACGGACCGAGCGTCCCGGTCTCCCACGACACGGTCTCCTCCCCGCGGAGCGCGGCTTCGGCGCTCGTGCTCACCCGGCGACCGAGCTCATCGGCATCCGGATGCGCGAGTCTGATCCCGCGCTCGTCGGTGATGACGACGAAGAGCGCACCGGTCCGTGCTTCCACCTCGGCCGCGACCGTCTGGAGGGTCCCGTCCTGCAAACCCCCGACCGTCGGTACGCCGGGGGTGCGTGCCTCGAGAGTGACTGCGGTACGGACGTCCGGGTCGCTTGCGACGCTCTGGGCGATCGCGAGCGCGGTCGACTGTGCCTCGTGCACGAGGCGTTCGCTGCTCATCCAGGCGTACGCGCCTGTGCACACCACCACGACCGCGGTGACGACGAACAGTTGCAGGACGAGGACCTGGGCGGCGAATCCCGGACGCCGTCGGGCTCGTCGGTCCGAGTGGTCCGCTTCGTCGCCGGTCATGGCTCCGATGCTACGGGGCGCGGGCCGTCCGGCGCCCGGTCATCGAGGTGAGCAGAATGCGCAGAACGTGCGCTGAACCGCAGATCCGAGCCGAACGCCCACAAGCGCGACAGCCTCCCACCGTTCCCGTACGGTTCCGGGAACGCCGCGCAACGGCAGTGCACACCGCGGTGCACGCAGACGAAGGAGTCGACATGCTGGTCATTCTCGGATTCGCGATGATCCTCACCTTCATGGTGCTGATCATGACGAAACGCCTGACACCGATGGTGGCCCTCATCATCGTGCCCACCGTCTTCGGGCTGTTCGCCGGTGCCGGTCTCGGTCTCGGCGACATGGTCATCGAGGCCATCGGCAGCCTCGCGCCGACCGCCGCCCTGCTCATGTTCGCGATCATGTACTTCGGCATCATGATCGACGTCGGCCTCTTCGACCCCCTCGTGCGGTTCATCGTGCGGGCGCTCGGCAACGACCCCGCGAAGATCGTGGTCGGCACGGCGCTCCTCGCCGGAGCCGTCTCTCTCGACGGCGACGGTTCGACCACCTTCATCGTGACGACGGCGGCGATGCTGCCGATCTACCTGCGACTCGGCATGAACCCCGTCGTCCTGACGTGTGTCGCCGGTCTGGCGAACGGCACGCTCAACATCGTCCCGTGGGGAGGACCCACGGTCCGAGCAGCTTCGGCCCTCGGCGTCTCACCGACCGAGATCTTCGTCCCGATGCTGCCGTCGTTGGCGGCCGGCCTCGTGATCGTCTTCGCATTCGCCTGGATGCTCGGGCTCGGAGAGCGAAAGCGGCTCGCCGGGATCGATCTGTTGGCGACAGGCGCCTCCGGCGTCGCCTCGTCCGCGTCGGGCAGCGGGTCGGCCGACCACCCGCTCACCGGGGGCATGGCCACCACCTTCTCTCCCAGCGCGCGCGGACGCCTCGCCACGCTCGTCCGTCCCGACGACACCGCGATGGCCGACACGATGCTCGACCCGGACCGGGACACCCTGCGCCCCCGGCTCATCTGGGTGAACCTCGTCCTCACCGTCGCGGTCATGGTGCTGCTCGTGATCGACCTCATGCCGTTGCCCTACGTGTTCATGGTCGGCACGGCCGTCGCGCTCCTCGTCAATTTCCCGAAGCTCGCGCACCAGTCGAAGGAGATCGTCGCCCATGCGCCCAGCATCGTCGGCGTCGTCTCGATGGTGCTCGCGGCCGGCGTGCTGATCGGGGTGCTGAACGGGACCGGGATGGTGACGGCCATGGCCGACTGGATCGTCGACATCATCCCGAACGAGCTCGGCCCCTTCCTCGCCGTGATCACCGGCGTGCTGAGCATCCCCATGACCTTCTTCATGAGCAACGACGCGTTCTACTTCGGCATCCTGCCCGTCCTCGCCGAGAGCGCCGCCACCTTCGGGATCGAGCCGGTGGAGATGGCGCGGGCGTCCATCACCGGCCAGCCGGTGCACCTGCAGAGCCCGCTGGTCCCAGCGATCCTGCTGCTCGTGTCGCTCGCGAGCGTGAACCTCGGCGACCACCACAAGAAGGTGCTGTGGCGTGCGTCGATCGTCTCGCTCGTCATGCTCGTCGTCGGTGTGCTCGTCGGTTCGATCCCGTTCGGCTGAGCCGCCCCGTCAGCGCGTCGTGGTCCAGTCCAGATTGACGATGTCGCCGATGTAGATGTCGAGTCCGAGACCCGGGATCGACGGGTTCATCCGGAGCAGTTGCTGCTGTGGCAGGTCGAACCGCTGAGCGATGTCGAAGAACACGTCACCCTGGACGACCGTGTAGGTCAGCGGATTGCCGTCTCCGTCGGTGGTGACCGGACCGAGCGCCCCGTCCCGTGCCCCGAGATCGTACGCCGGGCCATCGGGAATCGGCTCGGCAGGCTCAGCCGGAGCATTGGGCACGATCGGGGCGGGTTCCGGCGGGAGCGCGTCCCGTGCCGTCTGCGTCGGGACAGGGGCGACCGACGGGGACGGGTCTGGCTGTTGGGTGACGACGACCGTCACCGGCGGCGGTGCCGGCTCGCCGACGCAGGCCGAGAGCGCGAGCACTCCGACGGCGCCGAGCCCGAGACCGATCATGAAGCGGCGCACGCATCGGCGCACCGTCGAATCGAATCGCTCCACAGCGCATCCCCCCAGGATGGAACAGGCTCGCGGCACAGCTGGCGGAGCACGGTCGAACCCTCAGCCTACGACGCCCGACGGCAGGATCGAGCAGGGCTAACCCCGAACCGGACGCGCCGAGCGCCCTCCACTAGGCTGCTCGGACGCGCATCGAAGGAGAGCCATGACGGATCAGCACATCGACCAGCAGAGCACTGGATCGTCTGACGACGGCTCGTCCACTGGTCTTCGCTGGGGGATCCTCGGCCCTGCAGGAGTCGCGAAGGACTTCACCGCCGACCTGCGGCTGCACGGTTTCGATGTGCGTGCAGTCGCCTCCCGCTCGGCCGGGACCGCCGCGTCGTTCGCCGCCGAGTTCGACATCCCGAACGTCCACGTCGGGTACGAAGCCCTCGCCGCCGACCCCGAGGTCGACGTCATCTACATCGCCACCCCGCACCCGTTCCACGCCGAGCAGGCGGTGCTCGCGCTCGACGCCGGGAAGCACGTGCTCATCGAGAAGCCGTTCACCCTCAACGCCGCCGAGGCGCAGGCAGTCGTGGCGCTCGCCGCGGAACGCGGGCTCGTGGTGCTCGAAGCGATGTGGACACGGTTCCTGCCGCACATGGTGCGCCTCCGCGAACTGCTCGCCGACGGCCTCATCGGTGAACCCCGTAGTCTCGTCGCCGACCACACGCAGCTGCTCTCCGACGACCCGGCGCACCGGATGAACTCGCTCGAGCTCGGCGGAGGGGCACTGCTCGATCTGGGGATCTATCCGATCTCCTTCGCATCTGCGGTGTTCGGTACGCCGACGACGATCCAGGCGACCGCTGCGCTGCGCGACACCGGTGCAGACATGCAGGTCGCGACGCTGTTCGGCTACGCCGACGGGCAGGTCGCCAACACCCTCTCGGCGAGCAACACCGTGGGGCCGAACCGTGCGGCGATCGTCGGCACCGAGGGATGGATCGAGTTCGATCGCGTCTGGTACACCGCGACCACCTTCCGGGTGTTCGACACCTCCGGTGAGGTCGTCGAGACGTACCGCTCCGAGGTCGAGGGCCGGGGAATGCACTTCCAAGCCTGGGAGCTCGAACGGCTGGCCTTCGAGGGGCGCCGCTCCGGTGACATCATGCCGCTCGCCGAGACCGTGACGATCATGGAGACACTCGACGAGATCAGGCGTCAGATCGGCGTCCGATACCCGGGCGAGTGATCCTCGCACCGTCGACGCTCTGATCCAGTCCGGTGCGCTCGGCGCGGGCAGAGGTGTGGAGTTCGATCGCGTCGCTGTAATGACCGATGAGCGCGCTGCTGACACTCTTCCAGCTCCGGGGGAGCACACTGGCCCGCGCGGCCCGACCGAACGCCGTGCGCTTCACCTCGTCGCCGACGAGGTCGACCACGAAACCGCGCAACTGCTCCAGCTTGCCCGGCTCGTAGAGCCAACCGGTCCGACTCGAGTCGACGAGGTCCACCGGACCACCGCGACCCGTCGCGACGACGGGCACGCCTGACGCCATGGCCTCCTGGATCGTCTGGCAGAAGGTCTCGGATTCGCCCGGGTGCACGAACACGTCGAGCCCCGCCATGGCGACTGCGAGCTCGTCGCCCCCGAGGAAACCGGTGAACACCGCGTCGGGCAGCCGCTGCTGGAGCGATCCGCGCAATGGGCCCTCGCCCACGATCACGAGCTTGACGCCCGGCATGCCGCCCAGCGCGGCGAGGTCGGCGACCTGTTTCTCCGCGGCGAGTCGTCCGACGTATCCGACGATTCGCTCGCCGTTCGGCGCGATGCCCGCTCGCCAGGTCTCGCTTCGACGCTCCGGCGAGAACCGCACGGAGTCCACGCCACGGACCCAGAGGCGGATGCGCTCGATGGCGGATTCAGGCGGTCAGTGCAACACCATTGGCTGGTGGGTTCGAGAGTAGTTGGTCGAGGGCTTCTTTTGGAGTTGCCCAGTGCAGGGTTTTCCGCGGCCGTTCGTTGAGTTCGTTGGCGACGAAGTCGAGGTAGTCGCGGTGGTAGCCGGAGAGGTCGGTGCCTTTCGGGAAGTACTGCCGCAGGAGCCCGTTCGTGTTCTCGTTGCTCCCTCGCTGCCAAGGCGAGTGTGGGTCGCAGAAATAGACGCCCATCTCTAGCGCTGCGGTGATGTTCCGGTGGCCGGCGAGCTCGGATCCTTGGTCCCAGGTGAGGGTTTTGCGGAGGAAATGCGGGAGTTTGCGCATCTGCTCGATCATCGCTCCCTGAACCTCGATCGCGCCGTGTCGATCTGGCAGATGCAGCAGCATCACGAACCGTGTGCTCCGCTCGACAAGGGTCCCGATCGCGGAACCGTTGTCCTTACCGACGATCAGATCACCCTCCCAATGACCCGGGACTGCCCGGTCCTCGACCTCCGCGGGGCGCTCGCTGATCATGACCATGTCCGGGATGCGTTTGCCACGGCTCGTCGCGCGTCGGGCTGGTTTGCGCAGCGCCCGACCGGTTCGCAAGCAGTCCGTGAGCTCGCGTCTGAGCGCTCCGCGGCCCTGGACATACAACGATTGGTAGATCGTCTCGTGGGACACGCGCATCTCCGCCTCGTCAGGGAAGTCCAACGGCAATCGTCGCATGATCTGTTCCGGACTGAGCTTGCGCAACAGTCCCGCCTGGACCGCATCACGCAGCCGATCGTTCAGAGCGAGTTTCGAGGGCTTCGGACGAGCCAACCGCTGATCAGCTCGACGCTGGGCAAGCGATGGCGAATACCGCCACGGGACGGTCACCGGGCGTCCGAGCTTGGACCGGGACCGGTACTGCTGACGATCAAGATTGCGACGGAGCTCTCGCAACACGGTCGACGGGCTGCGCCCGATCGACGCCGCGATCGCGCGGATCGATCGCCCTTGACTGATCCCGGCATGGATCTGCTCACGCTCGCTGATACTCAAGAAACGACCTGACGGCGGAAACAACGACAATGGCACCATCCCGCCAGCATTCCGGAACCACACGTCACCCTGCTGAGACGAAATCCCAGCAGCCTTCGCCGCATCCACAGACGTCGCTCCGTCACGAATCCTCGACCAGAACACTCGCTGCACCACACGGGCCATCAGAACCGTCATCAACACTCCAAAACATCAGGATGTTGCACTGATCCCTAGAACCCAAGGATCCGATGGGCCTCCAACTGCCCGATCGACTGCTGCGATGGAGCGAGCGTGATGGTCGCCTTTCCGTGCAGACGTTCGACGTGCTGCCACAGCAGCGACTCCGCGACCGGGAACCCGTACCGACCGGCGTAAGCGGGGATGTCGGTCTGGTACACGGCGACGGTCGGTATCCCGAGCCGTTCAGCGGCCTGCACCCCGCGCCACCCGAGCACGAACGGCGACGCGAGATGCACGACGTCCGGCCGGAAGCCGCGCAGCAGACCGGTGATCCGGCCCACCCCGCCGGCAGCGACCCGCACGTTCCGGTACCGGGGGAGCGGTATGGACGGCACCCCGTCCACTCGGAAGCCCGCGTGGCGGCGTGGTGTCGAGGCACCGGTGCCGGGAGCGATGACGAGCACCTCGTCGCCACGGTCCGCGAAGTGCTCCATGATACGGAGCAGGGAGTGGGTGACGCCGTTCATCTGCGGCAGGAACGACTCGGTCACGATTGCGATCCTCACACCGTCGATGGTCCGCGGCCATCGCGGCGCAGAGGTGCCGTCGAGGAGACGTGTCGGTGACCATCGGGTGACATCCCGGTGCGACGGGATGAGGCGCAGCCTGCTTTACTTATCGCATGAGCGTCGGAGGATTCGGGAACGGCAGTGGCGAGGCCGCCTCCGATCGAGTCGACTCCTTCGCCTACACGCCCGCACGGCGACTGCGTCCGAACGCAAAGGTCCTGCCCGAGCATGCCCGCGGACACAACCGTGCGCTGGTCCTCCAGACCCTCTTCGCGAGCGGGGCGATGAGTCGTGCCGACATCGCACGAGCGACCGGACTGACCCGGGTGAGTATCTCGGACCTCGTCGCCTCGCTCATCGCCGACAACCTCATCGTCGAGGTCGGGTTGCGCGAGACATCGCGCCCGGGCAAGCCGGCCACGCTCATCGACATCAACCGCGACGAGTTCCGGATCGTCGGCCTCGACCTCTCGGACACCGAGCTGTTCCGCGGCGCGGTGCTGACGCTGGACGGCGACATCCTGACGCTGCTGGAGGTCCCGCTCGACGGTTCGACGGGCGAGGCGGCGATCGGGAAAGCCGTGGCGCTCGCTGCAGAACTGCTCGCGGAGGCGACGGTGGAGGTGCTCGGGATCGGTGTCGGCTCTCCTGGCGTCGTCGACATGACCGGAACGGTCCGGAGCGCCCCGAACCTCGGCTGGACCGATGTCGACCTGCAAGGAGCCATCGAGCGCGTCGCGCACGTGCCGGTGATCGTCGCGAACGATGCGAACGCCGCGGTGCTCGCCGAGTACAGCTTCGGGGGCGCGGACGGCGACCTCATGCTCGTCAGCGTCGGGAACGGCGTCGGCGCTGGCCTGCTCGTCGGTGGGCATCCCCTGTTCGGCAGCCGATTCGCGGCCGGTGAGATCGGGCACGTGGTCGTCGGGACCGACGGCGGACCGCTGTGCGCCTGTGGCAAACGCGGCTGCCTCGAGGCGTGGCTCGCGGTGCCGCACCTGCGCGAACTGCTCGATGCGGTCGACGCGACGCCATCGTCGCCCGCCGAGGACGACGCCCGACGAGCGGAGATCCTGCGGGCTGCCGGCGAACGCCTCGGGGTCTCGCTCGCAGCGATCGTCGGGGCGCTGAACCTCTCCGAGATCGTCGTCAGCGGGCCTGAGGAGTTGCTCGCCGGGGTGCTCCTCGACACGGCGATCGACACCGTCAGGGCGCGCACGATGACCGAGTTCCACAGCGGCGTGCAGATCCGCATGAGCGAACAGGGGTCGGACATCGTGCTCCGCGGTACGGCCGTGATGGTCCTGTCGGGCCTGCTCGGCGTCTCCTGATCGGTCCGCCGAGGCGTACGTCCCACATTTCGGGGGTGAAGTCGACGAAAAACCGTAGCGCTTCCCGGCGTTTCTCCCTCCTGGCGCTTATGGTGCAAGTGTGTGGCGGCTAGAGAAGAGACGGGATGACGGCGACGTGACGTCTGGAGTCGAGCGGGAAGCAGCGGAGTCGCAACTCCGCGATGGCCCCGTCACGGCAACGGTCGGCGTCGTCGACACGGCGCTGAACGGGTGGCGTCTGCAGCTCAGCATGGTCGGAGGACCGTCGCCGCTGCTGCATTTCGTGGATGCCCCCACGACACGCGTCGAGTTGAGTTCGACCCACCCCGGTGGTCTGCCGCAGTTCATCTCGGGCAAGTCCACGCTGCTGTCGAACCTCATCCGCGACGAGATCGCGTTGCGCGGAGCCAAGCGCGCCGCCGACCGCATCACGACGAAGGGTATCGAGCTCTCGACCGTCCGCGGCATCGACTCCGTGCACCTCGCCGTCGGTCTCGCGCAGTGGAAGCACCAGGGTGAGGAGTTCAGCGCCCCGGTGCTGCTCCGTCCGCTCGCGATCCGCCGGTACGGCCGCGACTTCGAGGTCAAACTCCGCGGCACGACCACCGCGAACCCCGAACTCGTCCGAGCGCTGCGCGAGCAGTTCGGCATCGTCCTGGATCCTGACGAGTTCGTCGCGCTCAGCGAGTCGGGCGGCGTGTTCAAACCGCAGCCCGTCATCGACCGCCTGCGCTCGCTCGCGGCGGGGCTCGAATGGTTCACGGTGCAGCCGCGTCTGCTCGTCTCCTCGTTCGCCGTCGGGCACTCGCTCCTCGACGACGCCGCGAAACTCGATCACCCCATCCTGGACGCCGTCGCCGGCGACGAGAGCGCGATCGGACTCGTCCGCGGCAGCTTCACACCCGTCGACGCTCCCGGTCAGGACGACCGTCCGCCGTCGACCGACACCTTGCTGCTCGACGCCGACGTCGAGCAGGAGAACGTCATCGCCCAGATCGGCGCCGGCAACTCCTTGGTCGTCACCACCCTGCCTGGGACCGGCGGCACGCAGACCATCGTGAACGCCATCGGGGTGTTGGCTGCCCAGCACAAGCGGGTGCTCGTCGTGAGTCCTCGACGCTCGACGCTCGACGGCATCCGGCATCGGCTCACGAAGGTCGGCCTGCCCGGCCTGTGTGCATCGCCCGGGACGCTCCGACGCGACCTCATCCAGGCGATCACGCGCAACGAGCGTGCCATCCCGCCGCAGGTCGGTGAGGTCGACGACGCACTGGTCCGCCTGCGCCGTGTCCTGTTGGACTACCGCACCTCGCTCCAGACGAAGGACCCCGACCTCCGCGTCTCCGTCATCGAAGCGCTCGAAGCCCTCTCGAAGCTCTCCAAGCTGTCGAATCCTCCTGGGACGCTCGTCCGTCTCGACCGCCAGGCGCTCGTCGGACTGGCCGCAGGTCGCACACGCGCCGCCGAAGCCCTCGAAGGCGCAGCAGCCCTCGGTGAGTTCCGCTACGGCCCGAGCGACTCCCCGTGGTACGGCGCCTCCTTCGACACGACGGCCGAGGCGCAGGAGACCCACGAACTCGCGAAGCGGCTGCACCGCAAGGACCTGCCGCAGCTGCTCGAGCGGGCCTACGGCCTGGTCGGTCAGACGCAGATGCGTCCGTTCGAGTCGATCGACGAGCTCGGCATCTACCTCCGCCTGCTCGCCGACATCCGTGAGACGCTCGACCGGTTCCAGCCGGACGTCTTCGACCGTTCGCTCGCCGACCTGATCGTCGCGACGAGCGCCCGCAAGGACTCCACGGCGATGTCCTCCGCGAGCCGTCGCCGGCTCAAGGCGCTCGCCAAGGAGTACCTGCGCCCGGGAGCGCACGTGCCGGACATGAACGCGGCCCTGCGGCGGATCCAGCAGCAACGGACCCTCTGGCAGCGCTATGTGACGACCGGTGCGCCACCGGAGGTGCCGCTCGGCATCGCCGAAGTCGACCAGGCCTACGCGACCGTCGCGGCGAAGCTCGAACTCGTCGACCAGCCGCTCGGCATCGCCGAGACACCGGATCGTCTCGGACGCCTCGCGATCCCGAGCCTCGTCCGCACGATCTCCGAACTCGCGGCAGAATCCGAAGTCCTCCACAACCTGCAGGAGCGCACCGCGATCCTGGCCGGTCTGCGGGAGCTGGGCCTCGGCGAGCTCATCATCGACCTCTCCCAGCGCCACATCCCGCGGACCCGTCTCGCCGACGAGCTCGAGCTCGCCTGGTGGCAGTCGATGCTGGAACTCGTCCTCACCGAGGACCGCGGTCTGCTCGGCGCGAACACGAGCGTGGTGGAGCGACTCGAGTCCGACTTCCGTCTCGTGGACGAGGCGCACGCGTCGGCCTCCGGGCAGCTGCTCGCCTCGCTCCTCGCGGACACCTGGAAGATCGGCCTCGTCGACCACGCGGCCGAGGGCATGGCGCTCCGGACGCTGTTGAAGCGTGATCGACCGCTGCGTGCGGCCGAACTCGAGCAGGCAGCTCCGACGCTCTCCCGCGTGCTCGCGCCCGTGTGGCTCGTCTCTCCGTACGAGGTGCCACGGATCCCCGAGGCTGCATCCTTCGACGCGGTGTTCCTCGTCGACGCGGGTGCGACGCTGCTCGCGGAGAACGTCGACGCCATCCGTCGGGCACGCCAGGTCGTCGCATTCGGCGACCCGGTCACGCAGAGCCCGTCGCCGTTCGAGATCCGTCTCGACGACCAGGAGGCCGCGACCGAGCCGCATGCGGACGTCGCAGGACTGCATCGCGACTCCGCGCTCGAGCAGCTCAGCGCGGTGCTGCCGACGCTCATGCTCACCCGCTCGTACCGGGCCGGAGGCGAAGACCTCGCCGAACTCGTCAACGAACGTTTCTACGGTGGCCAGATCGACTCGCTGCCCTGGGCAGGGTCGTTCCTCGGCCACGGGAGCCTCAGCCTCGACTACGTCCCCGGCGGGCTCGGCATGCCGGACCCGGTCACGGGTGCGGTCGAGAGCGTTGATGTCGAGGTCGAGCGGGTCGTCGAACTCGTCCTCGAACACGCGTCGAACCGTCCGCGCGAGTCCCTCATGGTCGTCACTGCGAGTGACAAGCACGCCGTGCGCGTGCAGCAGGCCGTTCTCGCGGCGTTCTCGCGTCGGGCCGACCTCTCCGACTTCCTCCTGCGCGAACGCGCGGAGCCGTTCACCGTGCTCACGCTCGAGCAGTCGGTTGCGGAGAGCCGCGACCGGGTGATCTTCTCGATCGGCTACGGCCTCACGCCCCACGGTCGGGTGCTCTCCGACTTCGGCGCGCTCGGCCAGCCTGGCGGCGACCGACTGCTCGCGGTCGGCATGACCCGCGCCAGACGTTCCATGGTGATCGTGTCCTGCGTGCGTCCGGAGGACCTCGACCAGGAGCGGATCCAACACGGTATCCTCGCGCTCGCCCGCATCCTCACCGACACGTCCAGGCGTGCCTCCGAGGATCAGGCGACGCACGAGGCGGAGCCCATGCTGGTGGACCTCGCGACACGTCTCGAGACCCTCGGTATGCGAGTGGACATGGGGTACCGCGGCAAGCTGGCACTCGTCGCATCGTGGGGCGGCCGGGCGGTTGTCGTCGAATGCGACGAGGAGCTCGGCGATGCCAGCCTGCGGGAGTCACTTCGTCTGCGGCCTGACGTGCTCCGACGCCTCGGTTGGCACTACGTGCGGGTGCACAGTTTCGACCTGTTCGCCGACGCCGAAGCGGTCGCCCAGCGCGTCGCGGGTGTCCTCGGCCTCGTCTCGACCGAACACCTCGACACGGCACCGATCCCGGTGCAGATCCCGCGTCACTGATGCCGGCACGCTGATCATGCAGGGCGATCAGGAACCGCGGATCGTCCGATCCCGCGGTTCTCGTAGGGCGACGCGACCCGGCGCAGCAGGAACCGATCCGGCCCCGCAACTGCCGAAGGCTCCCGTCAAGGCGGCCGAGGACACTGACGAGGCGTGGGAGGGCACGGCGAAGCGCGTGGCGAGCGGCGGTCCCAACGACGCCGAGCTGCAACGCAACGTCCCGCCCCACTGGTGAGTGGGACGGGACGTCGGGGGAGAAGCTGCTAGCGGCCGTCCGTCGTGTCGTCACGTGCGGGAGGCAGCGGAGCGCTCGTGCCCGTCTTCAGGACGTCGCGGATCTCGGTGAGGAGCGACAGCTCGCTCGGAGCCGCTGCTTCGTCGGCGACCGTCGGCTTCGTCGTGACGCGCTTGAAGTGGTTCATCGGAACCACGATCACGAAGTACACGACCGCTGCGACGAGGACGAACT
Source organism: Plantibacter sp. RU18 (assembly GCF_050613355.1). Taxonomy (NCBI): domain Bacteria; kingdom Bacillati; phylum Actinomycetota; class Actinomycetes; order Micrococcales; family Microbacteriaceae; genus Plantibacter; species Plantibacter sp. RU18. Next base: position 3,166,432 of record NZ_CP159618.1, on the reverse strand, counting down.
GGATCAGCGCGCCGATGAACGCACCGAATTGCAGGTTCGCCGTCTGTCCCTCGAGCGTCGGGATCTTCACGACGAATGCGTCCTGCAGGCTCTCGGCCTTGAACAGGGCGCCCAGCAGCGGATTGAAGATGTTCTCGACGAGCGAGTTGACGATGGCTGTGAACGCGGCGCCGATGACGACGGCGACCGCGAGGTCGATCACGTTGCCGCGGAGGATGAACTCTTTGAAGCCTTTGAGCATGGGCGTCTCCTGAAACTGGAGTCGGATGGACGGACCCTCGCTACGCTAGCCGGTCAGGAGGCGGAGCCACCAGTCGACGCCGGAGCGGCGCTGGACCCACCAGTGGACGAACCGCTCGTCGACGAGGACGAACCGGAACCACCGCTCGAAGACGAGCTGTCCGAGCTGCTGGACGACGCGGGGATGGTGGACGAGCCCTTGTTCGCACCGGCACGGGAGTCCGTGCGGTAGAAGCCGGAGCCGTTGAAGGTGACGCCGACCGCGCTGAACAGCTTCCGGAGCTTGCCCGAGCACGCGGGGCATTCCGTCAGCGAGTCGTCGGTGAACGCCTGCTGGACGTCGAACGCGTTTCCGCACTCGGTGCAGCGGTAGGCATAGGTGGGCACGGGGTCTCCTGGGTGTGTCTGGTGGGCGCGCTCAGCGGCGCGGTCTGACCTGGTCGAAATCGAGGATGCGGCTGGGCGTCACGGCGCCGCCGACGGGTTCGTCGTGGATCTCGCGCGGCACTTCGTCGAGGATCTCGGTGTCGTACACGACGGCGTACACGGGTGGGCAGCGCTCCATCGAGCCGAGGGTCTTGTCGAAGTAGCCGCGACCCCAGCCCATGCGCATGCCGCCCGCATCGACCGCGGCAGCTGGGACGAGGATGAGGTCGACGTCGTTGATCGCGATGGGACCGAGTGTCGTGCCGACGACCTCTGGGGTTCCCGCGAATCCCACGGTCTCGATACCGTCTTCGCCGATGGTCCAGTCGAGGAGTCCGTCGGCGCGCGTGATGGGGAAGAGGATGCGGATGCCGGCCTCTTGGGCCCACTGCAGGAAGGGGCGGGTGTCGGGTTCGCTCGGGGACGACAGATAGCAGGCGATCGAGGTCGCCTCGAAGCGGGAGACCAGGGCGCGAAGGTTGTCCGTGAGGCCTGTCGTGGAGCGTTCCCGCTCGAGTGAGGTCAGCAGCTCGCGTCGCTCGCGGAGCTCGGCGCGCAGCGCTCGTTTCTCGTGCTCGGCCGGGCTCGTCATGGGTCCCATTCTAAACGAGTCGACGTCCCGCCCCACCCGCTGTCCGCCACCTAGCGGAGAAATGGCCTGCCGTCCAGGGGGTTCTGACCGTTTCACCCCCGTTCGAGGGTGGTTTTCATCGGTTTGCCACATCCGCACGATAGGTTTTCAGTCATGACCACTCGAGTTACCAAAGCAGTCATCCCAGCGGCCGGTCTCGGTACCCGCTTCCTTCCGGCGACCAAGGCGCTGCCCAAGGAGATGCTCCCCGTCGTCGACAAGCCGGCGATCCAGTACGTCGTCGAGGAGGCGGTGAGCGCCGGGCTCGCCGACGTCCTCATGATCATCGGCCGTAACAAGAACGCGCTCGCGAACCACTTCGACCGCGTGACCGAGCTTGAGCTGAACCTCGCCAAGAAGGGCGACACCCAGCGCCTCGAGAAGGTCAACGAGTCGAGCGAACTCGCAGACATCCACTTCCTCCGCCAGGGCGACCCGAAGGGCCTCGGTCACGCGGTGCTCCGCGCCAAGCGCCACGTCGGCGACGAGCCGTTCGCGGTCCTGCTCGGCGACGACCTCATCGACGCCCGCGACGTCCTCCTCGAGCGCATGCTCGACGAGCAGGACAGCCGCAACGCGACGATCATCGCCCTCATGGAGGTCGACCCCGACGCCATCCACATGTACGGGGCCGCAGCGGTCGAGGCGACGGACGACCCGGACGTCGTGCGCGTCACCGGGCTCGTCGAGAAGCCGGCGAAGGAGGACGCTCCGTCCAACCTCGCCATCATCGGCCGCTACGTGCTGAAGCCCGAGGTGTTCGAGATCCTCGAGCGCACCGAACCGGGCAAGGGCGGCGAGATCCAGCTGACCGACGCCCTCCAGGAGATGGCGGCCGACGTCGAGGGCACCGGCGGTGTCTACGGGGTCATCTTCCGTGGCCGTCGCTACGACACGGGTGACCGCCTCGACTACATCAAGGCGATCGTGCAGCTCGCTGTCGATCGCGAAGACCTGGGTCCCGACCTGCGCCCGTGGCTCAAGGAGTTCGCGGCCGATCTCGGCTGATCGGTTCGACGGTCTACGCGCCCTGCATCCACCTCGGTGGTGCAGGGCGCGGCCGTGTCAGCGAGTCGGTGGACGCTCCACTAGGCTCACCACAGAACGCGAGAGGGGTGGCAACGTGGCGCAGGTCGTACCCGTTCTGAGTAGCGGGCGAGTGAGTATCCGGCCGATCAAGGTCAGGGACGCGAAGCCGCTCGAGCGCGAGCTCGCGGAGAACCGTGCCTGGTTGCGCCGTTGGGAGGCCACGAGCCCGTACGGGCCGATCCCCGCCGACAGCCGAGCCGCCATCCGTTCGCTGCAGAACCACGCCAGGTCGGGCGCCGGCCTCCCCTTCGTGATCGAGGTGGACGGTGAGTTCGCCGGCCAGCTGAACGTCTCGGGTATCACCTACGGCTCGCTGGCGTCCGCCTCCATCGGCTACTGGGTGTCGCAGCGGTTCGCCGGACTCGGAGCGACGCCGATCGCGACCGCGCTCGCGACGGACCACTGTTTCACCGCGCTGCAGCTGCACCGTCTCGAGATCTGCATCCGCCCGGAGAACGTGCCGAGTCTGCGGGTCGTCGAGAAACTCGGCTTCCGCTACGAGGGTCTCCGACGCAGGTTCATCCACATCGATGGCGACTGGAGAGACCACTTCTGCTTCGCCTTGGTGCGCGAGGAGGTGCCCGGTGGTGTGCTCAACCGCTGGCTGGACGGACAGGTGCCGCGTGACGCGTGCGTCATCCCCGACGCGGATCGGGCCGCCGTTGCGACGCCGTTCCCGCCGCGCTGATGCCACCCGTTTCGTCGATGCATCCTGGGACACACCCGGCGGCTGAGTGGCGCTGGTCGATCCACCCGCTACGGTCATGACCATGGACGGCGGATTCCTGAGCGGTGGGGTGATCATTCTGGTCGCAGCGATGCTGTGGCTGATCTACCTGGTGCCTTCCTGGGTGCGCGACAGTCAGTTCTCCGCGAGTGAACGCAACGCCATCCGCTTGCAGCAGACGCTCCGAGTGCTCGCTGAGACAGCCGAGGTGCCGGAAGTCGTGCGCCTCGAAGCCACGTCGCGGGAGGTCGCTGCCCAGCGCAAGCTCCTCAAACAGCTCGAAGCCCGGACGAAGGCGACGGCGGACGCCGCTGCCAGGGTCGAACTCGCCGAAGCCGATCGTGTCCGCCGCGAAGAGGAAGCCCGCGCCGTCGCGGCCGAGGCCGCTGCACGTGCGGCGGAGGAGGCACGCCGTGCTGCCGCTGCTGCAGCACGGGCGGCGCAGCGCAACGCCAGAGCGGCGAAGCTTGCCCGCAGCCGTCGGCGTTCGCGACTCCTCGCCACCACCATCCTCGTCGCGTCCATCATCGGCATCTGCTCCGGAGTCGGGACGTTCCTCGCTGGCGGTGGGCTCGTGCTCGGGGTGTCGTCGACGATCGTCGGCCTGCTCGCGCTGTCCGCGCTGTCGCGGATGTCCCGTATCGCCCACCGGGCCGTGGCGCCGGTGCCGTCGGTGCCCGTGACGACGAGGCGCGTCGAATCCGCGCTGTTCGAGTACAGCGAGCCCGTCAAGGCCGCGTCGCAGGCGCAGACCTGGACGCCGACCTCGATCCCCAAGCCTCTCCACCTCTCGGAAGGGTCGTCGGCGGCCGCCGAACTCGCCAAGGCCGACGCCTACGAGCGGCTTCGTCAGGCAGCGATGCAAGAGGCCATGGCCTCCCGGGCGGAGCGTCTCGCGCCGGAGGTCCCGCGCATCGTGCGCCGGCCGGAGCCCGTTGCCGCACCGCAGCCGGAGCGCACGGAGCAGCAGCCTGCGCCCAGCAGGTTCGCCGCGATGGGTGTCGTCGACGAGGGCGAGATCGCCGCAGGCGGATCCACCCTGCTGCAACGCCGTCGCGCAGCGGGCTGAGTCCAGCAACCACGTGCACCGACCGTTCATGAAGCGGTCACCGGTGACGGATACACTCGTTGAGGGGGTTCGTCGATCCAATCGCGTCGCCGGTGCCCCCGAACGTGAAAGGTGACCGATGGGCGTGTGGCGGAAGAGTCGGCGGAAGCCGTTGAAGCCCTACGTGGCGCCGCCGGAGGTCGCTCCGCCGCCCGTGTCCCACGCGGTGGACGAAGGCCTGCTCATCGCTCGTTCGTGGACCGTCGTCGAGATCACCAACTGGATCATCGAGCGTGCGCTGCGTGACGGCGCTCACTATGACGCCGAGGCGACGCAGGAGGCCGTCCGACGTGAGCTCGGGCGGATGGCCGACGAGCAGGAGGAGTACGCGGACCTCGCTCGGGAAGCCCGTCAATCCGCTTTCCAACGCCGGGGGAGTGCGCGCCACCAGCACGACTACCGCGCTGGCGATCTGAGTGCCCTGTCGCGCCGCCGTGAGGTGTACTCGGGCCTGGCCGCGGAGCTGCGCCGCGTGAGCAAGGACGATGAGTTCGTGGCCGCGATCGCCGAGTCCGCCCGGGAACGCGCGTGGGGCGACCTGGAGCGCGCCATCGAGGCGAAGCTGGAGCGCGTCCTCGACGAGCCGGTGGTGGACGAGAGTTATCGGCGCGCCCGCAGTCAGCGTCTGCGATGGTTCCGCGATCTCGACCTGGCTGCGCTCATCGCCGCGAACCCGCAGGACGGCAGCATGCCGGTCGACGACGGCCCGAACCCCTACGAGGACTGACCCGTCGGTCGCTCGATTCGAATCCGAACGAGAAGTTCTGATAGCCTGATCGAGCACTGGGGCCCATGGCGCAGTCCGGTAGCGCACCTCGTTCGCATCGAGGGGGTCAGGGGTTCGAATCCCCTTGGGTCCACCACGTGTATGTCAACAGCCCCGCATCTCAGGATGCGGGGCTGTTGTGTTCCGGGCGGGCCTATCCCGTGGCGTTCGGGATCAGTGCTGGCCCGGTTCCTGTACGGTCGGGAGCAGGGAGCCGCTTTCGGCGCCCGTGAATGGGACGAGCAGTCATGCCAGTATCCGAACCGACCGAGCAGCACGATGCAGTCCTCGGGGTGATCGGATCCTCGCGGAAGCCCGACGAACGCCGCGTCCCGATCCACCCGGCGCACTTCGAGCGGATCCCCGAGGAGCTGCGTTCGCGTGTCGTCGTCGAATCCGGGTACGGCGAGCGGTTCGGTGTGTCCGACGATGTGCTCGCACCGTATGTCCGCGGCTTCGGGACGCGGGCTGAGGTCATCGAGCAGGCCGACATCGTCCTGCTGCCGAAACCACAGCTCGCCGACGTGGAGGAGCTGCGTGACGGCCAGACGCTCTGGGGTTGGCCGCACTGTGTGCAGGATACCGACCTCACGCAGCTCGCGATCGACAAGCGACTCACGCTCATCGCGTTCGAGGCCATGAACCACTGGGCCGGCGACGGTGGCTTCGGACTCCACGTCTTCCACAAGAACAACGAACTCGCCGGCTACTGCTCGGTGCTGCATGCGCTCGAGCTGTGCGGCTCCACCGGGAGTTACGGCCGTCGTCTCACCGCGGTGGTCATCGGGTTCGGCGCGACCGCCCGAGGAGCCGTCACCGCCCTCAACGCCCACGGCATCCACGATGTCCGCGTGCTCACCAACCGCCGGGTCGCCGCCGTCGCCGCGCCGATCCATTCCGCCCAGATGATCCAGTTCGATCACGACGACGGCCCGTACCTCAGCGAGGTCATCACCGACGACGGACGGGTGGCGCTGGCACCGTTCCTGGCCGAGAGCGACATCGTCGTCAACTGCACCCTCCAGGACCCGAACGCACCGCTGCTCTACTTGCGCAAGGACGACCTGGGCTCGTTCCGCCCGGGCAGCCTCATCGTCGACGTCTCCTGCGACGAAGGCATGGCGTTCGAATGGGCGCGCACGACGAGTTTCGCCGATCCCATGTTCACGATCGGGCGCGGCGACATCAACTTCTACGCGGTCGACCACAGTCCCTCGCTGCTCTGGAACTCGACGAGCTGGGAGAACAGCGAAGCGCTGCTCCCGTTCCTGCCGACCGTGATGGCCGGCGCCGCGGCCTGGGAGTCCAACACGACGATCAGTCGCGCGATCGAGATTCAGGACGGTGTCATCCGGAACCCGGCCATCACCGAGTTCCAACATCGTTCGACGGACTACCCGCACACGATCGAACCTGCCTGAGAGGTTCGTGGCAGGCCGCGCAAGCGGTCGATGGCAGACCGCGGTCGCCCATACGCTTGACCCTTCCGAAATCGCGGGGGCCAGGCAGGACCAGGCAGAGGAGGCATGGATGTTCGTGTGGCAGAGCTGGTGGGGCGTCGCGGCGGCGGCCGGGATCGCGCTGGTCGCGGCGCTCGTCGTGATCGTGATCGTGTCGGTCACGTTCCGAGTGGCGGCACGTCGGCGCGACTGGCCGGGGGCGCTCGCGGGCAGCGCGCGACACCCGTTCCGAGCCCTCGTCATCCTCGTGGCGGTGTGGCTGGCGGTCACCGCCACCCTCCCCGTGGAGGATGTCCGAGGCGCGATCGACCAGGTGTTCAGGATCGCCGTCATCGCGGCCGCCACCTGGCTCGTCGCGGCGCTCCTCGCCTTCGTCATCGGGCTCGGCCAGCAGCGCTACCGGATCGACGTCCCGAACAACAAGGTCGCCAGGCGGATGCAGACCCAGCTCGCACTCGTGCGGCGCCTCGCGATCGCGGTCGTGGTCATCGTCGGGGCCGCGTCGATCCTGTTGACCTTCCCGGGGGTGCAGGGTGTCGGGGCGAGTGTGCTCGCGTCCGCCGGTGTCGTGAGCATCGTCGCGGGTCTTGCCGCCCAGTCGGTCCTCGGGAACGTGTTCGCCGGGATCTAGCTCGCCTTCAGCGATGCCATCCGCGTCGACGACGTGGTCATCGTCGAGGGGGAGTGGGGCCGGATCGAGGAGATCACGCTCACCTACGTCGTCGTCGGCATCTGGGACGACCGTCGGATGGTGCTTCCATCGACGTACTTCACCTCGACCCCGTTCCAGAACTGGACACGGAACACGAGCGAACTGCTCGGCTCGGTGGAGTTCGACCTGGACTGGTGGGTCAGCCCTGCGGTCATGCGCATCGAACTCGAACGGGTGCTCGCGGGTACGGGCCTTTGGGACGGTCGAGCGCAGGTACTGCAGGTCACGGACGCCGTCGGCGGCTACGTGCGCGTCCGTATCCTCGTCACGGCGGTCGACGCACCGACGCTCTTCGACCTGCGCTGCCTCGTCCGCGAACAGATGGTCGAATGGATCCTCGCGCAGAACCCGTCGGCGATCCCACGCTCGCGGGTGCAGATGGTCGAACAGGAACCGCGCCCGGTACCCCCTCGTGGCGGACCGGTGACAGAGCCCGTCGGCCTCTTCAGCGGAAGCGCGGAAGCCGAGCAGCGGGCCAGCCTGTTCACCTCCTCCATCACCTTGCCGGAGGCCGCAGACGAGCAGGACGGACAGCGGTGAGACTCGCGCGCCTGATCGAGTGAATGGTTCGGATTCCGAACGAATCCGGTCGGCAGGCCGCGCGCCAAGAATGCGCTGAATCGTTGTGATTCCGGCTCACCGGATCGTGCCGCGCATCGCTACGATCGAGGGAACGCCGCCCGGTGACCGAGCGGCGAACCGCCGATGCCCTCGCGTCGGCACGATCGGACGACGCCGGCCCGAACCACGGCGCTCGTTTTCGAAGGAGACAGCGCGTGATCGACGACACCCTCTTCCTGACTGAGGATGACACCGCCGCTGCTGGAGAACGACCCGAGCAGCGCCTCGAACGCCGCTCGGCGTCGGTCCTGAAGCAGCGTCTGCTGGAGCAGGAGCGCAAACAGTTCGACGAGTCGCTCGCCCGGGCGAGGTCGGACGGAGCCCTCGAACGCGCGGCAGCGCTCATCGTCTCGGCTCGTCGCCGGTTCCTCATCGGTGCATCCAAGTCCTTCACCTACGCCTCCCTGCTGGCCGCTGATCTCAGCTACGGACTCGCGAATGTGACGCTCATCGACGGCACCATCGTGCGCCCTCTCGACGTCCTCAGCGATGTGCGGACGAGCGACGTCATGATCGCCGTGTCGCTGAAGCGCTACCGGAAGTACACGATCGACTCGGCCGTGCCGTTCGCGCAGGCCGGTGGAAGCCTCGTGCTCATCACAGACGCCGCCGACTCGCCGCTCACGCCGTACGCGGACGAGACCATCGTCCTCGACCGTGCCGAGGACGGACACCCCAGCTCCTCCATCGGGATCGCGCTGACCCTGCACGTGCTCGCCACGCTGACGACCGCGAGCGCCAAGGGAGCCGGTCGTCGGGCCGTCGAACGAGAACGACTCGCGGAGACACTCGGCGTCTACGTCTCGAACGGCGAGTAGGGGGCGCTCTCCAGAACGGGACCGGCGCGTGACGCCCCGATGAGCGCGGCGCGTCGTCCGGCGATCCTCGCTGTCCGCCCCGCGACGCCCACGACGACGGCGTTGGCCGACACGATGACCGCCATGCCCAGCCACTCGTTCCATGCCAGACGCTGACCGAGCACGACGAGACCGATGACGGCGGCCATGAGCGGGTGCACACTGGTCAGGACGCCGAACAGCTGCGTCGGGATGCGGCGGAGGGTGACGAGGTCGGCCGCGTAGGGGATCGCCGAGGCGAGGATCCCCGCACCGAGCCCCAACAGGATGATGTCGACGGTCGGCGGATGCCGGATGAAGACCGCGATGCCGATCGGAAGGAACATCAGCGCCGAGCATGCGAGGGCGACCGCGGTGCCCTGCATCCCTGGGACGCGGGCCCCGACCGTCCGGTTGAGTAGGATGTACGCCGCCCAGCTCGCCGCAGCGACCAGACCGCAGGCGATCCCGAACCAGTCGGTGCTCGGGCGCGGGTCTGCGAGGAGCACGACCCCGCCGGCAACGATGATCGCGCAGGTCACGCCGAGTCGCGACCGGGTTGCGACGAGCGCCACAGTGAGGGGGCCGAGGAATTCGAGCGTGACGGCCAAGCCGAGCCCGATCCGCTCGACGGCCGAGTAGAGGGCCAGGTTCATCGTGCCGAAGGAGACGGCGAGCAGGAGCATCGGCCACCATTGCGGCCAGGTGAAGCTGCGGACGTCCGGGCGGACCACCGGGAGGAGGACGAGTGCGGCGACCCATTGGCGCATCGCCACGACACCGCTCGGCCCGATGGCCGGGAACGCGAGAGAGCCGATCGCGGCACCGAGTTGGTTCGACGTCGCCGTACCGAGCATGGTGGCGACTCCGACCCACAGTTTCCGGGTCGTCGGGTGTTCCGGCTGGGGCGTCATCCCGCCAGTGTGCCGACGAATCACCTGTGCGTAAAATGCAAATGTCGCTTCTGTTTATACACTGAATGCATGAATATCGAGGTGCGGCAGCTGCGGACGCTCGTCGCGATCGTCGACGAGGGCAGCTTCACCGACGCCGCGATCTCGCTCGGCCTGTCGCAGGCCGCCGTGTCGCGGTCGCTCGCGTCGCTCGAGCGCCAACTCGGCGTGGTCCTCCTGCGTCGGACGACGAGGGAGTGGAGTCTCACGTCGGCTGGATCACCGATCCTCGCACGAGCGCGCCGGGTGCTTGCAGAGGTCGACGAACTGGTGCGAGAGGCCACCCACGGTCCCGCCCGGCTGCGGCTCGGCTACGCCTGGTCGGCGATGGGACGCCACACCGTCCCCTTCCAGCGTCGCTGGGCCGCCGAGCACGGCGACATCGAGCTCGACCTCGCCCGGACGAACGCACCCTCGTCGGGGCTGGAGGAGGGCCGAGCCGATCTCGGTATCGTCCGGGGCGAGCCCGACGAGCGCCGTTTCGGAAGCGCCATCGTCGGGCTCGAGCGGCGGTACTGCGCGATGGCGGCCGACGATCCGCTCGCGAGACGTCGTACCCTGCGGCTCGTGGACCTCGTCGACCGGTGCATGGTCATCGATCGCCGGACCGGGACGACCACCCTGGAGCTGTGGCCGGAGGAAGCCCGGCCGACCGAGATCCTCCGCAGCGACAACATCGACGACTGGTTGGCACTCATCGCCTCCGGCCGCGCGATCGGCATGACGTCGGAAGCGACCGTCGCGCAGTATCCGCGGCCGGGGATCTCCTATCGACGGGTCGCAGATGCACCGCTCATCCCTGTCCACCTCGTGTGGTGGAGGGGCGACCCACCGCCCGCCACCGAGGCCGTCCGGGAATTGCTCGTCGAGTTGTACCGCGGTCCGTGAACCACCGAACGGCCGTACCCCCCCCGCTCAACTGCCGGAACGCTTCTTCTCCGGCACGAGCGACAGCGGCTCGGTGATGTCCTCGAGGGACTTCCTCGCCGCGTCCACGCCGAAGATCAAAGCGATCAGCCCACCGAGGATCATCACTCCGGCGCCGATGAAGTAGCCGATCGTGAGCGGCCCACGGTCGGTGCCGTCGCCGATGAGGATGCCGTACAGCAGGGGCGCGACGGAACCGGCGATCTGACCGATCGCGAAGAAGTAGCCGATGACCTGGCTCCGGAGCTCGAGCGGGAAGATCTCGCTCACGGTGAGGTAGGCGCTCGATGCTCCGGCGGAAGCGAAGAAGAAGGACACGCACCAGAAGATCGTCTGGGTGGTCGCGTCGAGCGTGCCGGCGCTGAAGAGCACCGCAGAGACGGCGAGCACCACGCCGGAGACGCCGTACGTGAGGAAGATCATCTGGCGTCGGCCCCAGGTGTCGAACAGCCGCCCGAGCAGGAGCGGTCCGAGCAGGTTGCCGACGGCGAAGGGGAAGAAGTAGAACTGCGTCGATGACGGGCTGGTCCCGTAGAAGTTCTGGAGCACGAGGGCGTACGTGAAGAAGATCGCGTTGTAGAGGAACGACTGCGTGATCATCATCGCGAGGCCGACGAAGGTGCGCTTGGGATACTTCGTGAACAGCACGTGGAAGATCGTCCTCATCGGGATGCTCCCCTGGGACTGCACCGTGATCGCCTTGCTGTCGTCGACGGGCTCGATCGTCCCGCCCTGCCGGCGGACGGTCTCCTCGATGTCGTCGACTGTGTCCTCGGCCTCCTGCTCGCGGCCGTGCGTCATGAGCCAGCGCGGGCTCTCCGGGATGTGCCGTCGCAGGAAGATGATCGCGAGCCCGAGCACCGGGCCGATGAAGAAGCCGATGCGCCACCCGACATCCTCTGCGAAGTAGTCCGTGTTCAGGAGGAACAGATTCGCTGCAGAGCCGAGCGCTGCACCGCCCCAGTAGGTGCCGTTGATGGCGATGTCGACGTGGCCACGGTACTTCGCCGGGATGAGTTCGTCGATCGCGGAGTTGATGGCTGCGTACTCGCCGCCGATGCCCATGCCGGCGAAGAAGCGGAAGATCGCGAGGAACCAGAACGTCGGCGACAGGCCGGCGATGCCGCTCGCGACGAGGTAGATGGCGAGCGTCAGGATGAACAACTTCTTGCGGCCGAGCCGGTCGGCGAGCCGCCCGAAGACGAGGGCTCCGGTCACCTGGCCGAGCAGGTAGATCGTTCCGAGCAGGCCGACCTCGGCAGCGGACAGGCCGAGGGACCTCTGGAAGCCCGCGGACGCGACGATCTGGATCTCGAGGCCGTCGAGCACCCAGGAGAAACCGAGTCCGACGATGATCATCCAGTGGAACCGGGTCCACGGCAATCGGTCCATCCGCGCCGGGACGAGACTGCGGACCGGGCCGCGCTGCTCGGAGGTCGACGTGCTCGCCATGGTTCCGACTCCTTCCGCGGCCGCCCGTGGACGGTCGATCCGGGAGACGACGCTACTCCCGAGGCGGCCATCTGGCGTGCACGACTCGTGACCCTTGACTTCGGCCAGCGGGAGGAGCAAAGTACGCCCGGCGACCGGCAACAGCACACGTGTCGTCGACGTTTGCCCCTACGCTCGGAGAGCGGCATCACGAGGAACGGCCATCCGAGGCCGCCCGGAAGGAGACGGCATGCACCTGGTCGACGACAGCACGGACACCGGCATCGGTGGCATCTTCGCGGAGAGGATCGCGGCGGGCGTCGCTCCCGGATCCTACGTCGCCGTGTTCGACCGGGAGCAGCTCAGGTTCGAGCAGGGCCTCGGCGGTGTCACGGTCGGCGGGCCGGTCCCGACAGCCGACACGCTCTTCCGGATCGCGTCGTGCACCAAGAGCTTCACCGCAGCGGCGCTCCTCATCCTCCGCGACGCCGGACGCCTCGACCTCGACGCATCCGTCGAGGAGTTCGTTCCAGAGTTCGCGCCCACCGTGCCCGGCGGGATCACCGCTCCGGTGACGCTTCGCATGCTGCTCACGATGTCCGGCGGGCTCGGCACCGACGACCCGTGGGCCGACCGCCAGGAGTCGATGACCGGCGACGAGTTCCGCGTGGCACTCGCACGCGGTGTTCGCAGCGTGACCGTTCCCGGGACGGCGTTCTCGTACTCGAACCTCGGTTACGCCCTGCTCGGTCAGGTCATCGAGCGCGTGACGGGGCTCGGCTTCGCCGACGCCGTGACGTCGATGCTGCTCGAACCGCTCGGGCTCGGTGCCGTGTTCTCCCGACCAGACGGTGAGGAGCCGGCTGTCGCGATCGGCCACCGCGTCCGTTCGGGTGCGGTGGCCGGAGCGACTGGTCGCTTCGTCGAACTGCCGTTCTCCGGTCCCGGCGTCTTCTCCGCGATCGGCGGCTTGTTCGCTTCGGCGAACACCATGGTCGCCTGGGTGCGGTGGCTCGACAGCGCCTGGGCCGGGGACGACGCAGGTCCGCTCTCGGCGGCGAGTCGCCGCGAGATGCAGCAGCTGCATCGACTCGCGCCGCCTCGGCACGGTCGTGATGGTGCGCCGTCGCGCGTCGCGTTGGGGTACGGTTTCGGGCTGTTCGTCGAACAGGATCCCGAGCTCGGTGCAGTCGTCTCCCACTCCGGAGGCTATCCGGGCTACAGCGCGCACATGCGCTGGCATCCTGCCTCAGGGCTCGGCGTGGTCGCGTTCGAGAACGCCGGATACGCCGCTGTCTCCCAACCCGCTGAACGAGCGCTCCGACTGGCGATCGCCGCTGCCGAGACCGCAGACGCACTTCCGTCGACGGTCATCCGACCCTGGCCGGAGACGCTGGTCGCGTCGATGACGGCGACCGGGCTGCTCACGCACTGGGACGACCGGGTGGCGAGCGCGTTGTTCGCCGACAACGTGGCGCTCGACCGGCCGTTCGACGAGCGTCGTGCTGAACTCGAGGCCGCTGTCGACGCCGTCGGCGGTATCGCCGAGGTGGCTTCGGGCCGAGCGACGCCTGTCTGCGATTCGCCGGATCACCTGGTCTGGTTCGTCGAAGGCGAGACGGGCCGACTTCGGCTGGAAGTCCGGCTCACACCGATACTGCCGCTGCGTGTTCAGACCTTCTCCGTGACGGTGGACGCCCATCCGGCGGTCTGAGCCGAGACGCTTCGCCCCGGGGCCGGGGACCGAGGCGCGCCTAGGTGTTCGGCTGGCCGGTCGCCGCGCCGTAGTCGGGGAGCTGCTGCAGTGTCCAGGTGTTGCCGTCCGGGTCGTCGAAGGTGACGAAGCGCCCCCACGCCTGCTCGTCGACCGGTGAGGCGACCACGCCGTTGGCGGTGAGATGCGCGTACGCCTCATCCGCATCGGGGATCACGACTTGGATCGAGTCCTGCGTACCGGGCTCCATGTCGCTGATGCCGGTGCCGAAGGCGATCGAGCAGGCGGACCCGGGAGGAGTGAGCTGTACGAACCGGAGCTCCTCGTTGACCTGCTGGTCGTGATCGGCATGGAAGCCGACCTGGTCGACGTAGAACGCCTTGGCCCGGTCGACGTCCGTCACGGGGACGAAGATGAGCTCGATCTTCCAGTCCATGCTGGGCTCCTCACATTCGCTCGCGGCCATCGCGGCGCTGCTGTGCTGCCATGGTGCGACATCGACGACGCGGCCGCAAGGGGCTTCATCGGCGCACGACGGCCTCAGGACGCAGATCGAGGCGGCGGAGCAGCTGCGCATTCGCCGCGACCACGATCGTGGACAACGACATGAGCACCGCCCCGACGGCCATCGGCAGGATGAAGCCGATCGGGGCCAGGACGCCCGCCGCCAGCGGCACGGAGAGCAGGTTGTACCCGGCCGCCCACCAGAGGTTCTGCCGCATCTTGCGGGTGCTGCGGACGGAGAGCTCGATCACCGAGACCACAGCGCGCGGGTCTGAGCTCGCGAGGACGACGCCCGCCGATGCGATGGCGACGTCGGTACCGGCGCCGATCGCGATCCCGACGTCGGCCGTCGCCAGGGCCGGCGCGTCGTTCACACCGTCTCCGACCATCGCGACCGAGCGGCCGGCGTCCTGGAACTCGCGGATGATCCGTCCCTTGTCTGCCGGGGTGACCTCGGCGACGAACTCGTCGATGCCGATACCGGTCGAGATGTGCTCGGCGACCTGTTGCGCGTCGCCCGTGAGCATCACCACTCGGACTCCGCGGTCGTGCAGTGCGCGGACCGCTTCGGCAGACTCCGGCCGGACCTCGTCGGCCAGCGCAAGCGCTCCGAGCAGTGTGTCGTCGCGCAGCACGTGGAGGACGATCGCGCCGTCGGCGCGCCACTGGTCCGTCGCGGCCAGGGCGTCGAGACCGTGCTCACGGAGGAGAGCGGGTCCACCGACCGAGATGACGGCTCCATCGATCGTCGCGCTGACCCCGACCGCCGTCGAGGCCCGGAAGCCACCCGCGCGAGCCGGAGCGACTCCGCGGGTCTCAGCGGCCCGGACGATCGCCCGCGCCAGCGGATGCTCGCTGTCGAGCTCCGCTCCTGCGGCCAACCGGACCAGCTCCTCCTCGGTGCCGTCGACCACGGTGATCGCTGAGACGGCTGGCTCGCCCTTCGTCAACGTCCCGGTCTTGTCGAACACGACCGTGTCGACGGTCCGCATGGCCTCGAGGGCGGCGCGATCCGTGACGAGGATGCCGGCCCGGGCAGCTCGTTCGGTCGCGATGGAGACGACCAGCGGGATCGCCAGGCCGAGCGCGTGTGGGCAGGCGATGACGAGGACGGTGATGGTCCTGATGAGTGCATCCTCCGGTGTCCCGAGGATGGACCATGCGACAGCCGTCAGTGCTGCGGCGCCGAGGGCGAACCAGAACAACCATGCCGCCGCTCGGTTCGCAAGCAGTTGCGCCTTGGAGGACGATGCTCGCGCTTCGGCCACGAGCCGACCGATGCCGGCGAGTGCGGTGTCGTCGCCGATCGCGGTGATCGTGAGCCGGATGGCGGAGTCGGTCGAGACCGTTCCGGCCACCACGCGGTCGCCCGTGGTGCGACGCACCGGTCGGGATTCGCCGGTGATCATGGACTCGTCCAGTTCGGCGCTCCCGTCGACGATCAGGCCATCGGCCGGCACTCGGCCACCCGGGCGCACGATGACGACGTCGTCGAGGCGGAGCTCGGCCGGCGAGACCTCGGTGATGACGCCATCGGCATCGACGCGTTCCGCGACGTCCGGGAGGAGTGCGGCGAGCGAGTCGAGTGCCGACGACGACCTCGCCAGCGACCGCATCTCGATCCAGTGACCGAGCAGCATGATGACGATCAGCAGCGCGAGTTCCCACCAGAAGTCGAGGTCGTGCGCGAGCAGCCTGAGACTGGCGCCCCATGAGGCGACGAAGGCGACGGTGATCGCGAGCGCGATCAGCAGCATCATGCCGGGCTGCTTCGCGCGGATCTCGGTGAGCGCGCCGGTCAGGAACGGGCGCCCGCCCCAGACGTACATCACCGTGCCGAGGACCGGAGCGACCCAGGTGATGCCTGGGACGTCCGGCAGCTCGTAGCCGATGAGCATCGCGAACATGCCGCTCAGCCCGACGACGGGCACCGCGAACCCGAGCATGATCCAGAACAGGCGCCGGAACTGTGCCACGTGGTCGTGGTGACCGGCGTGCATGTCGTGTCCGGCTTGTGCGTCGTGGTGCTCGTGCGTGTCGTGCGTGCGTGTTCGCGTGTGCTCGACGTCGACATGATGGTGCTGCATCGGCTCGGTCATGAGATCAAGCTATACCCCGGTGGGGTATCCATCAAGAGGGTTCCGTTCGCTGAGAGGGAACCCGATCACTCAGGAGATCGAGTCGTCGTCTCCGTTGCCGTTGCGGTTCGTCGGCGAGATGTCCTCGGTCGATTCGAGGTATTCGTAGTTCGCCGTCGTCGGGCCGTCGTGGTCGCCCGTGCCGGTCGGCTCGCCGGCCTGACGGTAGATCAGCTGGCCTTCGCCGTAGGGCAGGACGAGTTCGCCGTCCTGGCCTGCGTCGAGAGGGATGATCTCTCCGTCGAGGGGGCCGCCACTGAGTTTTGCAAGAGTCTGGGACATGCCGCCAGCCTAGACCCGGCTGCCGTCAGATCGCTGCGATGGTCCAGGACACCAGGTGTGGTGTATTGGGGGAGAGGATCACGAGGTCGGTGCCGCTGTTGAACGCGTCCGGCGGGCACGTCATCGGCTCGACGGCGAGTCCGAGACGGCTGCGCGTCGGGTCCTCCTGGTCGGCGGTGTGCACTTGCACCCAGGGGAGCCCGTCGCTCCACGACATCGTGACGCCGGTGCCGGACGGCGCGGTCAGTCGGACGACGGTCCGTCCGTTCGCATCCTCCGGCGTCAGCGAGCTGAACGCGTGATCGATGAACGTGTCACCGATCGGCCGGGCGGTCCGGAAGTCGAAGTGCTGCTGTTCGTCGGCGTCGACGGACTCGAGCCAGACGGGGATGAGCCGGTCCGGCGTGACGGTGAGCACCTGGGCTGCGGGCAGCTCGAGGGTCCAGTCGTCGACCCGTCCCTCGCCGGCGACGAGGTACGGGTGCGGTCCGGTGCCGTACGGGGCATCGGCTTCACCGAGGTTCACCGCCTCGACGTCGGTCCGGAGTCCGTCGTCGTCGAGGGTGAACGTCGCCGTCACCTGGACACGGAACGGGTATCCGTCCTGGGCCTCGATCACGGTACGCAACGACGCGGAGCGCTCGCTCGACGCGATGACGGACCAGTCCAGCCAGGCGGCGAGACCGTGGAGGGCATGGCCACGTGCCGGCTCTGTCAGCGCGAGCTGGTGGTCTTCGCCGCTGAAGGCGTACCGGCCGTCCACGACGCGGTTGGGCCACGGCGCGAGCATCGCACCGCGGAACGCCGGGCGCACCTCGTCCGCATCGAACGGGACGACCAGGTCGCGACCGTCGAACGTGAGGTTCCGGAGTGACGCGCCGACACTGGCGATCGATGCGGCGTACGAACCATGCCGCAGGTCGACGCGTTCCCCCGACACTGGGCGCCGTTCGGCGGAGGATGGGACGGTCGCGGCGCTGGGAGAATCGATCACGGCACTATTCTGTCGCATGGGCTCGGGCCAGCGGTGCGTGCCGCGTCGGGAAGCCACACGCTAGTCTGCAACACATGGCGAGCAAGCAGGGCGCGCAGGGGTCGGCACCGGTCGCGGACACCCGCGTGCTCCACCGACGGCTGGGTGCGGTCGCGTACGTCCTCAGCCTCCTCTGGCAGCTCTGCATGGTCGTGGTCGGCATCACCTTCGCGATGACCGACGACTACGAGGACGGGTTCTTCTCGCTGCTGCTCTGGTGCGGCCTCGGCACGGTGTACGCCATCGTGGTCATCATCGTGCTCGGTCGTCTGAGCCACGGTGATCGCCCGGCGACAAGCCATCAGCCCTCACGGATCGAGCTCAGTCGTCCCGCGAGGATCGTCTCGACGTCGGCGACCATCCTTGCGAGCTTCGTCGGTCTCGGTGCGGCCACCGAGCTGCTCGCGCTGCGACACGACGCCGCCTGGCAGGGGACGATCGAGATCATCGGCGTCTGGGCCATGCTGCTCGCCTGGGGCTTCCTGCACTGGGGCTTCGCGCAGATGTACTCGCAGAGCTACTACGCGAGCGTCGACGACCCGCCGCTGCGCTTCCCGCACACGCCGTACCCGCGGATCACCGATTTCGTGTACTTCTCGTACACGATCGGGACCTCGTTCGCCGCCTCGGACGTCGAGACGCTGAAACCGATGGTCCGGTGGCGGGTGGTGTGGCACTCGGTGGCGAGTTTCTTCTTCAACGGGCTCATCATCGTGCTGGCGCTCAACACGATCACGTCCATCTGAGTCGGGCTCGTCTGCAGGCCGGTCGAGACTCAGTCGAGGGAGCGGCCGCGCATGTTCGACAGGAACAGTGCGGCTCCAGCAGCGACGATGAAGAATGCGGCGAACACCGAGAACAACAGCGCATTGCCACCGAGCAGGAGCGCCGGAACCGACAGCGGGGCGATGATCGAGGCGATCCGACCGACTCCCGCCGCCCAGCCGGCGCCGGTCGCCCGGAGCACCGTCGGATAGAGCTCCGGCGTGGTCGCATAGAGGGCGCCCCAGGCGCCGAGGTTGCAGAACGACAGACACATGCCGAACACGATGATCATCGGTTCGGTCGTCGCGGTACCGAACAGGACGGCCGACACGGCTGAGCCGGCGAGGAAGCTCGCGAGCGTCTGCTTGCGACCCCACGCCTCGATGAGCCACGCCGAGACGGCGTATCCGGGGATCTGGGCGAGCGTGATGATGAGCGTGAAGCCGAAGGACCGCACGAGCGAGAAGCCCGAAGCGACGAGGATCGTCGGGATCCAGATGAACGCCCCGTAGTAGGAGAAGTTGACGCAGAACCACACGATCCAGAGTGCCCCGGTGTCCCGGCGGTGCTCCGGTGACCACAGGCTGCGCAGACGTTCACGAGCGGTGAGCCCGGGAGCCGCGGCGACCCGGTCGACGTCGAGCGAGCCGGTCGGCGCGGCCCCGGGGGATTCCACACCTGCGGAGGCCTCGAACTCGCGCACGACGAGTTCGGCCTCACGGTGCCGACCTCTCGATTCGAGGAACAGCACGGACTCCGGGAGCCGAGCGCGGACGATCGCCGCGTAGATCGCGGGGAGCGCGCCGATCGCGAGCGCCCATCGCCAGCCGTCATCGCTCGTCGGGACGACGAGATAGCCGATCAGCGCAGCGGCGATCCAGCCGACAGCCCAGAACGCCTCGAGGAAGACGATGATCCTGCCGCGGATCCGGGGTGGAGCGAACTCGCTCATGAGGGTCGAGGCGACCGGGAGCTCCGCTCCGAGTCCGAGGCCAACGACGAACCGCAGCACGATGAGCACGCCGAGGCCCCAGGCGAGCGCCGAGGCCCCCGTCGCGATGCCGAAGATGAGCAGGGTGATCGCGAAGACGTGCCGGCGCCCGACACGGTCGGCGAGGAGCCCACCCAGCGTCGCGCCGATCGCCATGCCGAGGAACCCGGCGGAAGCGATCCACGAGAGTTCGGTGTTGCCGAGCTGCCATTGCACGGCGAGTTGCGCGAGGACGAAGGAGACGAGTCCGACGTCCATCGCATCGAGCGCCCAACCGACGCCGGAGCCGACGAGGAGTCGACCGTGCGCCTTCGTGAACGGGAGGGCGTCGAGGCGCTCGCTGCGGGTGCGTGGAGTCGTGGGTGTGGTGGACACGAGACCATTCTGGTGCAGGGCGGTCCTGTCGGGGCCCCCTGCTCGCAGATAGGCTGTCGCCACACGAACTGCGGGCATGCGGCCGCGCAGCTCGCCCGCTCCGCCCGCCGTCTCGTCGAAAGGCCACTCCCGTGACCGATGCACCTCCTCCCGACCAGTCGAATCCGAACGGGCGAACGCCGCAGGACCCGTATGGTCAGCAGCCGCAACAGAACCCGTACGGTCAGCAGCCTCAACAGAACCCGTATGGTCAGCAGCCTCAGCAGCCGCAGAACCCCTATGGTCAGCCGCCTCAGCAGCCGCAGAACCCCTATGGTCAGCCGCCTCAGCAGCCGCAGAACCCGTATGGTCAGCCGCCTCAGCAGCCGCAGAATCCGTATGGTCAGCAGCCTCCGCAGCCGCAGAACCCCTCTGCGCAGCAGTCGGGATACCCCTCGGGCCAGCGACCGCCGCAGGGCCCACCAGGTCAGTTCCCTCCATCAGGTCCTGGCGGAGGGAAGCCGAAGCGAACCGGTCTGATCATCGCGCTCGCCGTCGGCATCCCGCTCCTGCTCGCCGCGATCGTCACCGTCGTCGTGCTCGTCCTCACCCAATCCGCGACGCCGGTGGCAGATCCTTCTCCGACCCGCTCCGCCACCCCGAGGAAGAGCGCGACGCCGACTCCGACCGAGGCGAGCGCCACGCCGGAGCCGTCGAAGACCTACGTCACCATCCCGCCCGATCTCGACTTCGCAGCGGGGCAGGATGTGCCGGAGGGCTGGACGGCCTACCTCACGAACGAGTTCGACTCGTCGTGGGTCGCCGCCGGTCAGGATCAGAACGGCATCGACATCTATACGAACGCGTCGACCTCGTGCGAGGTGCGGCTCGGCAACATCGCGCTGACCCCGGAGGAGATCGCCGTCGGCGACGACCAGCGATCGAGCGACGCGTATCTCTCGAAGTACGTCGGTGCGGACTATGTCCAGGGCGACGGCACGACGGAGCAGTTGAACTACAACAGTGGCAGTGGCCTCATCGAGTTCCGAGTGCTGTCCTGGACGCAGGCGAACGGGGATCGCACCTACTGGGGTGTCCGCTCGCTCACCAGGATGGGCACGCTCGTCGTCTTCACCTTCACCTGCAAGGACCAGGGCGCGCTCGATCGCCTCGCGAACGACGTCGTGAACCTCGTCTCGGTGGAGCTGCTGCCGAAACGCTGACTCTCGCGCCGCGGTCCGGCCAGGGCTCCCTCCGCCTAGAAGGCGCCGAGCACCGCCTGCGCGATCGTGAAGATCGCGAGGCCGGCGAGCGCACCGACGATGGTGCCGTTCAGCCTGATGAACTGCAGGTCGCGTCCGACGAGCAGCTCGATCTTCTGCGTCGTTTCGCGGGCGTCCCATCGCTCGACGGTGTCCGTGATGATGCTCGCGATGTCGTGACGATAGCGGGTGACGGCGTAGGAGAGTGCGTCGGCCACTCGGGTGTCGACACGCGCCGAGAATGTGCGGTCGGTCGAGAGCCGGCGCCCGAAGTCCGAGATCGTGCCGGAGATGCGAACGCGTAGCTCGCTGTCCGGAGCATCGAGCGCCTCGAGGAAGGCCGTCTTCGCCGCCGTCCATGTCTTCCCGGCGACGTCGCGCACGCGAGGACTGTCGATCACCTCGTGCTTGGCGTTCTCGAACCGCTCGATGGTCCCGGCGTCATGCTGCAACTGGCCGGCCAGCTCACCGAGGTAGCCGTCGAGGGCGTGACGGAGCTGGTGATCGGGATCGGCGCGGACCGCCTGCACGAACGACAGGGCCTCGCGGTACAGCTTGTCGTCGACGAGTCGGTCGACGAAGGACGGCACCCATCCGGGGAGACGACTCGACACGAGCCGCTCGAAGGCGTTCGGATTGGCGATGAGCCAGTCGCCCGTGCGGTCGAGCAGGAGGTCGACGGCGTCGTGGTGGGCTCCGGCCTCGATGATGTGCTCCACCCACCGCCCGATGTTCGGCGCCCACTCAGGGTCGACGAGGTGCTTCGTGGCGAGCGACTCGATGACCTCGCGGACATCGTCGTCCGACAGGGTCTCGAGGAGTCCGCGGACGGCCACAGACCCCTCCGCGGTGACGCGTTCGGCGTTCTGCGGCTCGGCCAGCCACCCGCCGAGCTTCTCCGAGACGCTGAAGGACGCGAGCTTCTGGCGGATCACGTCTTCCGACAGGAAGTTGGTCTCCACGAACTCGCCGAGACTCACCCCGATCTCGTCCTTGCGCTTCGGGATGATCGCCGTGTGCGGGATGGGGATCCCGAGCGGGTGCCGGAACAGGGCCGTCACCGCGAACCAGTCGGCGAGTGCGCCCACCATGCCGCCCTCGGCCGCGGCCCGCACGTACTCCAGCCAGGGATAGCGCTCCTGCAGGCCGAACGCGACTGCGAAGATGACCGCCATGAGCACGAGGAGCCCGGTCGCGAGCCGCTTCATGGCGCGCAGGGCGCTCGCCCGTTCGGCGTCGGCTGCGGTGAGTTCGAGAGTCGGGGTGCTCGTCATCCGCCCATCCTAGGCTCGGTGCGACCCGCAGGCTTCGGGTGTCCGCGCAGCGGGCTGTACCCCCTGGTGGTACCCTGAGCGCGTGATCGAAGACATCAAGAAGCGGGCGCTGCACCGCACGAAGATCCTCGAGGGCCAGATGCGCGGGCTCGAGAAGATGATCGAGAACGAGGACTATTGCATGGACATCATCACGCAGTCCCTCGCCATCCAGAAGTCGCTGGGTTCGCTGAACAAGCTCCTCGTCGAGAACCACCTGCTGACGCACGTCACCCACATGTTCGAAGAGGGTGGCGAGAGCAAGGACGCCGCCGTCGCCGAGCTGCTGCGGGTGTTCGAGCTCAGCAACAACCGCGGCTGAGGCGCCCCGCGCTGCAGCCCGCCTCAGACCGGGCCGAGCCAGGCGTTCGCGACGGTGGAGTGCGCCGATTCGTCGTCCGAGGGGTGGAACATCCCCGCCAGGACGTCGCGGTAGAGGCGCCCGAGCTCGCTCGACGCGAAGTAGCTTCCGCCGCCCGAGACGCGGATGGCCTGGTCGACGACGTCGCGCGCCGTCTCTGTGGCGCGGACCTTGAGCCCGACGAGCTTCGGGAACCACATCGCGCCGTGATCGACCTGTTCGTCGATGTCTCGGGCGATGCCCTGCAGCTGCGGGAGGATGCCGTCGTACGCGATCGCGGCCGCTGCGATCCTGCGACGGATGTCCGGATCGGACGCGTACGTCGCGCCGTCGGCCTTCTTCGAGGTCTTGCGATGCGCCGTCTCGACCGCGAGGTGGAGCGCGCGTTCGCCGATGCCGGTGTACACGGCCGCGATGAGCGTCTCGAAGCAGGCGAAGATCCCGAAGACGATCGCGTCGGGGTTCGGCCCAGGAGCGAGGCGACGCACGATGTGTTCAGGCCGCGACTGGGCACCCTGCAGCAGGGTCGTCCGACTCTGGCTCGCCCGCATGCCGACGGTGTCCCAGTCGTCGAGGATCTCGAACCCGCCTCGCGAGCGCTCGATGAACCCGTAGACGACCCTCGGTGCGTCGGGTGAGGTGGTGTCGAGGCCCGTCGTGCCGAGCCAGGTCCACGCGGGGGAGAGCGACGTGAAGATCTTCCGGCCGAAGAAGCGGTAGGAGCCGTCCGGGGCGGGACGCGCCTCGGTGTCGGACCCGAACAGGACGAGGTCGTTGCCGGCCTCGCTGACCCCGAACGCGTAGAGCTCGCCGGCCGCTGCGCCGTCGAGGACGAACGACAGCGAGTCGTCGCCGCGCTCGAGCAGCAGGTTCGCGACCCCGGTCCAGACGAGATGCATGTTGATCGCGAGCGCCGTCGCCGGAGCAGCCGTCGCCAGGCGCGACTGCAGCTGCGTGACCTCGCGCATGCCGAGGCCGAGACCGCCCGAGACGGTCGGAACGAAGGCGCGCAGGTATCCGCACGCACGCAGTTCTGCGAGGTCTTCGTCGAAGAAGGCGTTCTCGCGGTCCGCGACCGCCGCTCGTTCTCGGATCCGCTCGAGGATCGCCTCCGAGAGGATCGACGACGGATCGAACGTCTGGTGGGTCGTGCTCGGTCGGAGGTGGTTCGCTTGAGCGGTCACCGGTCCATTGTCGCACCGGGTCCGGCTGGAACGGCAGGACTCGGTTCGACGGGCGGTGCTGGGTGCTGCGTCTGCGCGGTCGAGGACCGCGCTGCTCCGCGCCGGCGGCCGCTCCGCACGACGAGGACGACGATCAGAGCGATGATCGCGAGCGGGAGGAGCCAGGGCAGGAGCACGCCGACGAGCACGATGAAGCCGCCGGCCGCCGCGACGAGCGCGTTCCAGCCGGTGACGACACCGCCCCAGAAGTCGGTCGGCACCCCTGGCGAGACCGTACCGGGAGCGACGACGGTGACGAACACCGAGGAGAAGTCCACCTGGTCGGCGAGGGCGTCGCGTTGCGCTGTGAGACCGTCGAGCTCCGCCTGGCGCTCCGAAAGGCTCGTCTCGGCAGCGAGGAGGTCCGCAGTGGTCGTCGCGTTCGCCATGAGCGCGAGCAGACGGTCGACGGAGGCCTGCAGAGCAGTGGTGCGGGCGTCGAGATCGGCGGCCTGCGCCGTGACGTCGACAGCGGAGATCGAGACGTTGTTGACGGTGCCGAGGGCCTTGAGCTTCGCGAGCACCGCTTCGAAGTCGTCTGCCGGGATCCGCACCGTGAGGTTCGCCTGGGCTGCCTGATCGGGCGTGCCAGGGGTCTCGTCACGGCTGTCGACACGTCCGCCGGCCTCGGTGACGATGCGTGCGGCGTCCTCCGATGTCGCGACGGGGTCCTCATCGGTGATCGTGAGCGATCCGGTCGTGATGACCTGCGGGGTGAGGTCGGCGGACGTCGTGCCGTCGCCGCCGAGTTGTGCGTCGTCGGCGGTCGTGCCAGGGACGATGCGCTCGGAGCTCGCACCGTTCGAGGCGTGATCGTTGCTCGCGGCGGAGCAGCCGGACAGGAGGAGACCAGCGACGACGACGGTGCCGAACACCCGGGAGAGAGCTGCTGTGCGCTTCATAGGATCACCATAGGGACGCGCGAGGCGGGCATGATGGAGGGACCCTGGGAAGCGGATCACGATCAGGTATCGCGCCGAGCACCCTGCACGACCTGGAGGTCCGCCCAGTCGCCGATCGTCTTCGTCGTCTGTGCCGGGCGGTCGCGGTGCACGTTGTGCCCGGCACCCTGGATGATCGTCATGCTGACCCGCTTGTTCGTGAGGACATCGGCGGCGAGTGGCCCTCGGAACAGACTGTAGACATCCGGGTCCGCCGCTACGACGAAGGTCGGGGTCGCCAAGGAGTGGGCAGCAGGCCGGACGTCCCACGGGTGGTTCTGATCGCTCGTCTGTTCGATCGCCCATCGGCTCGCCTGGGACACGGCCTGCACCTTCAACTCGATGTCCAGCGGGTGCCAGTCCGGATTCTTCGCGTGGACCGCCGCAATGGTGTTGTCCGCGAACGCAGCCTCCTGACTCGCGCGGATGACGCCGGCATCGTGCTCGTCGAGATGGATGGCCGGGTCGAGGAGCACCAGAGCGTCCGTCCAGTGCGGGTCTGCCGCCGCGGCGACCGCGGCAGCCGCACCGCCGAGCGAATGGCCGATCACGAGGTTCCACGGCGTAGCGCTGCCGGCCGATGGACGCGCCGCCACCAGGTCCGCCGCGTACGCCTCGACACGGTAGTCGAGGGTTCGTGGGGCGACGCCATGCCCGCGGAGGTCGACCGCGTCGACCCGCCAGCCACGATCGGCCAGCGACGCACAGATGCGCCAGGTGCTCGGCCCGTTGCTGCCGAGGCCGTGCACGACGAGCGCACGGTTCGGAGCATCCGGCGGACCCCAGCTGTGTCGTGGGAGTTCCACGGTGGTGATCGTGTGGACGGCGAGGGCGGACGCGGCGAAGGCGTCGGCGACGGGCTCGGTCATGCCGCAAGCCTAGAGCGCCGGATCACCGACGCCCGGCGGCGGCGCATCGGCTCAATCGAGCGTGTCAGGGTCCGTGCCGGTGCGCTCGCCGGACTCCAACGCCGAGATGGCGGCGATGTCGTCGTCGTCGAGTACGAAGTCGAACACGGCGAAGTTCTCGGCGATGCGAGCAGGCGTCACCGACTTCGGGATGACGATGTTGCCGAGCTGCAGGTGCCAGCGCAGGACGACCTGCGCGACGGATCGATCGTGCTTCGCCGCGATCGCGCCGAGGTCCGAGGCGGCGTCCACCCCGTCGGCCGACGGCGTGAAGAACCGCCCACGAGCCAGCGGTGACCAGGCTTCCGTCGCGATGCCGTGCTCGGCGTTCACGGCGCGTAGCTCACGCTGCGGGAGGAACGGGTGCAGTTCGATCTGGTTGACCGCGGGGGTGACCTCGGCGGACTCCAGCAGGCGCTCGAGATGGCTGCGGTGGAAGTTCGACACGCCGATCGAGTGGGTCCGACCCTCCGCCTGCAGGCGCTCGAGCGCACGCCACGTCTCGCGGTACCGGTCTTGCCGGGGAGCCGGCCAGTGGATGAGGTAGAGGTCGACATGATCGAGGCCGAGGAGTTCGAGACTCGTATCGAAGGCCTGGAGCGTCTCCTCGTAGCCCTGATCGCTGTTCCAGACCTTCGTCGTGACGAACAGCTGGTCGCGGGGGATGCCGGACTCGCGGATCGCCAAGCCGGTCCCGCGCTCGTTGCCGTACAGCGAAGCGGTGTCGATGTGCCGGTATCCGACCTCGAGCGCCGTCCCGACGACGGCGGTGCTCTCGTCGTCCGCGACCTTGTAGACGCCGAAACCGAGTTGCGGGATCGTGTGGCCGTCGTTCAGCGTGACGGTGGGCGAGGTGTCTGCCATCACACCAGTATCCTCGAAACGCATCCGTCATCGTCGAAAGGGAGTCCATGCCGCAGCTCATGATCGTCACCGGAAGCGTCCGTCCAGTCCGTGTCGGTGGTGCAGTCGCCGAATGGGTCCGCGGTGTCGCAGCCGCCGACGATCGTTTCGCGGTGGACGCCGTCGACCTCCGCGACCTGGCGCTCCCGTTCATGGACGAGGAGGCGCACCCGAGGAAGCGCGCGTACACGAAACAGCACACGATCGACTGGAGCGAGCGGGTCGACCGAGCCGACGCGTTCGTGTTCGTGACACCTGAATACAACTACAGCTACGCGCCGGCGCTGAAGAACGCCCTCGACTTCCTGATGCACGAGTGGTGGCGGAAGCCGGTCGGCGTCGTCAGCTATGGCGGCCTCTCGGGTGGGACGCGCGGCGTCGTGGCGTTACGGCCCGTCCTGCAGGCGCTCGGCCTGGTGAGCACCGGTTCGAACGTCGAGATCCCGTACGTCGCGCGACAGGTCGCCGATGGCGTGTTCGCAGCGAACGACCGTCAGCGCCTCGTCCTGCCGATGATGCTCGACGAGCTGGCGCTCCTGCACGGCGCGCTCTCACCCCTCCGCACCACCGCCTGACGAGGCACGCCGGGCCGTCGGGTCAGGATGGTTGTGTGTTGATCGGCTCGGTGTCGGGGATGGGGCTCGCGTCGCGCCCGCGGAGATCCGGGTGCCAGCGATGGCCGACCCAGGGGATCACGAAGCCGAAGAGGGCGAATGCCCCGGCGACCCAGAAGGCGCCGACCGCGCCCGAGCCGTCGATGAGGAAACCTGCGGCCGCAGACCCCATCGCGGCGCCGATGAGCTGCCCGGTGCCGACCCAACCGTACGCTTCGGCGGTGTCGCTGAACTTCACGCTCGCCGAGACGATCGCGAAGAGGACCGCGAGCGCCGGGGCGATGCCGATACCGGCGATGAACAGGGTGACCGACAGCCACCACGCGTTGAGGAAGAGGCTCGCGACGGACAGGCCAGCGAACACGATGAAGATCCGGCGGGCGAGCGCGTAGGGACCGATCGGCGTGTGGCCGAGCGCGAGGCCACCGGCGAGGGAACCGACCGAGAAGATGGCGAGGACGATGCCGGCTTCGAGCCCGTCGTGGCCGAACGTCGCCACGACACCGGCTTCGACCGCCGCGCACGCACCGACGAGCAGGAAGCCGACGATCGTCGCGAGGAGCACGGGCGGGCGCTTGAGGACCTGCCCGAGCTTGCGACGGCTCTTCGGGATTCGCACGCGGCCGACCTCAGGGGAGGAGATGAACCAGAGGCAGCCGACGACCATGATGACGGCGGCGAGCAGGATCCCCCAGACCGTGCCGACCTGGGTCGACACGAAGGTGGTGACCACCGGGCCGAGCACCCAGATGATCTCCTGTGCCGAGGCGTCCAGCGAGAAGAGGGGGGTGAGCTGCTGCGAGGTGACGAGCTTCGGGTAGATGGTGCGTACCGCCGGTTGGACCGGGGGCGTGGCGAGACCTGCGACGAAACCGACGGCCATGTACGCGGGGACGGTCATCGGGACGAGCGCGATCGTCGTGACCGCGACGGCGCAGACGGAGAGCGTGAGGAGCAGCACCTTGCGGATGCCCCAGACGCCCATCCATCGACTCGTCAGTGGGCCGGCGATCGCCTGACCGATGCTCGTCGCCGCGAGCACGAGACCTGCGGCACCGTATGAGCCGGTGACCTGCTCGATGTGCAGCAGGAACGCCAGCGACAGCATGCCGAACGGGAATCGGGCGGTGAGTTGCGCGGTGATGATCCGGGCGACGCCGGGGGTGCGAAGAAGGTCACGGTAGCTGCTCACAAGGACACCAGTCTATGGATCCGCTGGGGCGTCCGCGACACGCCCACGACACGCCCAAGGGAAGGTTCGATGTCGGTGGTGGGGAGGAGAATTTCACCTGTGGATAGATCTCCCTCAGACGGGGGAGAAAAGGCCGGGAATCCGGGATTTTCGCATGGCTCGGATGCGTTGGACCCAGTGGAGAACCGGTGGATAACTCCGTGAAAACGGTGGAGAACCCGGTGGAAAACTACAGGCCTGTAACTACTACCCCTTGGGGTTCGCCAGAAGGTCGCCAACTATATGTAGTATTGGAACCCCGGCGCAGGACGCCGAGGGAATCATCAGATTTTTGAGGGGAAGGCACGAAAAGCTATGGCAATCACGGTCTACACGAAGCCCAGCTGTGTCCAGTGCACGGCGACCTACCGCGCGCTCGACAACAAGGGGATTGAGTACAACATCCTCGACCTGTCCGTGGACGAGAACGCACTCGAGCAGGTCAAGGCGCTCGGCTACCTGCAGGCACCCGTCGTCATCACCGAGGAAGACCACTGGTCGGGCTTCCGCCCCGACAAAATCGAAGAGCTCGCCGCACGTCTGGCTTGAGCCCACGGTCGCCGGCTGCAGTATGAGCCAGCTCCTCCACCACCGATCCATCCGACCGTCCGGAATCCGACGAGGAGGTCCACCGTGCAACCGCGGCTGATCTACTTCTCCAGTATCTCCGGCAACACGCATCGCTTCATGCAGAAGCTCGAACTGCCCTCGTTGCAGCTCCCGCTGTATGCGAAAGACGAAGCCGTGCACGCCACGGCACCCTACGTCCTCGTCACCCCCACATACGGTGGGGGCAACGGAGACGGAGCAGTGCCCAAACAGGTGATCCGGTTCCTCAACGTCGAGGCCAACCGCTCCCTGATCCGCGGGGTCATCGCCGCCGGCAACACGAACTTCGGCGAAGCCTACGGGCTCGCCGGCGACGTGATCGCCAGCAAGTGCAAGGTCCCGCACCTGTATCGATTCGAACTTTTTGGAACCCAGGACGACGTCACCGCCGTCCATGATGGATTGGAATCATTTTGGCAGCAGCGCCAGTTTCAGTGATCGACGCACCGTCGACGAGCCAGATGGACTACCACTCGCTCAACGCGATGCTCAACCTCTACGGCCCGAACGGCGAGATCCAGTTCGACAAGGACCGTGAGGCCGCGCGGGAGTACTTCCTCCAGCACGTCAACCAGAACACGGTGTTCTTCCACTCGCTGAAGGAACGTCTCGACTACCTGGTCGAGAAGGAGTACTACGAGCAGGCAGTGCTCGACAAGTACCCGTTCGACTTCATCCAGAAGCTCAACGACCTTGCCTACTCCAAGAAGTTCCGCTTCCAGACCTTCCTCGGCGCGTTCAAGTACTACACCTCGTACACGCTGAAGACGTTCGACGGCAAGCGCTACCTCGAGCGCTTCGAGGACCGCGTCGTGATGACCGCTCTCGGCCTGGCCGACGGCGACCAGAAGCTCGCCGTGGCACTGGTGGAGGAGATCGTCGCCGGTCGTTTCCAGCCCGCGACCCCGACATTCCTCAACTCGGGCAAGGCGCAGCGCGGCGAACTCGTCTCCTGCTTCCTCCTCCGCATCGAGGACAACATGGAGTCGATCGCCCGCGGCATCAACTCCGCGTTGCAGCTCTCCAAGCGCGGCGGTGGTGTGGCGCTCTCCCTCTCGAACATCCGCGAGTCGGGTGCCCCCATCAAGCAGATCGAGAACCAGTCGAGTGGCATCATCCCCGTGATGAAGCTCCTCGAGGACTCCTTCAGCTACGCCAACCAGCTCGGAGCGCGTCAGGGCGCCGGTGCCGTGTACCTCAACGCGCACCACCCCGACATCCTCCGCTTCCTCGACACCAAGCGTGAGAACGCCGACGAGAAGATCCGTATCAAGACGCTGTCCCTCGGCGTCGTCGTCCCCGACATCACCTTCGAGCTCGCGAAGAAGGGCGAGGACATGTACCTGTTCTCCCCGTACGACGTCGAGCGCGTCTACGGTGTGCCCTTCGGAGACATCTCCATCTCGGAGAAGTACCACGAGATGGTCGACGACTCGCGCATCAAGAAGACGAAGATCAACGCCCGCGAGTTCTTCCAGACCATCGCGGAGATCCAGTTCGAGTCGGGCTACCCGTACATCGTGTTCGAAGACACCGTGAACAAGGCGAACCCGATCAAGGGCCGCATCAACATGTCGAACCTCTGCTCCGAGATCCTCCAGGTCAACACGCCGACCACGTACAACGAGGACCTCTCGTACAACGTCATCGGCAAGGACATCTCCTGCAACCTCGGCTCGTTGAACATCGCACTGACCATGGACTCGCCCGACCTCGGCCGCACCATCGAGACCGCGATCCGCGGCCTCACCTCGGTGTCCGACCAGAGCCACATCTCCTCGGTGCGCTCGATCGAGGACGGCAACGACAAGTCGCACGCCATCGGCCTCGGCCAGATGAACCTCCACGGCTACCTCGCTCGTGAGCGGGTGCACTACGGCAGCCCCGAGGGCATCGACTTCACGAACATCTACTTCTACACGGTGGTGTTCCACGCGCTGCGCGCCTCGAACCTCATCGCGAAGGAGCGCGGCGAGACCTTCGAAGGCTTCGCCGACTCGCAGTACGCATCGGGTGAGTTCTTCGACAAGTACACCGACCAGGTGTGGGAGCCCGAGACCGCTCGCGGCCGGGAGCTCTTCGAGCAGTCTGGTGTGCACATCCCGACGCAGGCGGACTGGGTGGCGCTGAAGGCGTCCATTCAGGAGCACGGCATCTACAACCAGAACCTCCAGGCCGTTCCGCCCACCGGCTCCATCTCGTACATCAACAACTCCACGTCGTCGATCCACCCGATCGCGTCGAAGATCGAGATCCGCAAGGAAGGCAAGCTCGGTCGCGTGTACTACCCGGCACCGTTCATGACGAACGACAACCTGGAGTTCTACGAGGACGCCTACGAGATCGGCGCCGAGAAGATCATCGACACGTACGCCGCGGCGACGCAGCACGTCGACCAGGGGCTCTCGCTGACGCTGTTCTTCAAGGACACCGCCACCACCCGCGACATCAACAAGGCCCAGATCTACGCGTGGAAGAAGGGCATCAAGACGATCTACTACATCCGTCTCCGTCAGCTCGCGCTCGAGGGCACCGAGGTCGACGGCTGCGTCAGCTGCATGCTCTAGCGGTTCACGCCGCCGGGCGTCATCCTTGGCGCATCGCACTTCGACAGGCTCAGTGACCGGACCTTCGGTCACTGAGCCTGTCGAAGGCCCCGCATCACCGGACCTGAGCTTGTCGCAGGTCCCCACCACACTTCCGATAGAGGACACGAATTCACATGTCAGAGAAGCTCAAGCTCGTCGACCGGGTACAGGCGATCAACTGGAACAAGATCGAGGACGAGAAGGACGTCGAGGTCTGGAACCGCCTCGTCAACAACTTCTGGCTGCCCGAGAAGATCCCGCTGTCCAACGACGTCCAGTCGTGGAACACCCTGACGCCGGCCGAGCAGCAGCTGACCATGCGCGTCTTCACCGGCCTGACCCTCCTCGACACCATCCAGGGCACCGTCGGCGCCGTCGCGCTCATCCCCGATGCGATCACACCGCACGAGGAGGCCGTCTACACGAACATCGCGTTCATGGAGTCGGTGCACGCGAAGAGCTACTCGTCCATCTTCTCCACGCTGAGCTCCACGAAGGAGATCGACGAGGCGTTCCGCTGGTCGGTCGAGAACCCGAACCTGCAGAAGAAGGCGTCCATCGTCATGGACCGCTACCACGGCGACGACCCGCTGAAGCGGAAAGCGGCCTCGACGCTCCTGGAATCGTTCCTCTTCTACTCGGGCTTCTACCTGCCCATGCACTGGTCGAGCCGCGCGAAGCTCACCAACACGGCCGACATGATCCGTCTGATCATCCGTGACGAAGCCGTGCACGGATACTACATCGGCTACAAGTTCCAGAAGGGTCTCGAGAAGCTGACCCAGGCCGAGCGTGACGACATCAAGGACTACACGTTCTCGCTGCTCTTCGAGCTGTACGAGAACGAGGTCCAGTACACGCAGGACCTGTACGACGAGGTGGGTCTCACCGAAGACGTCAAGAAGTTCCTGCACTACAACGCGAACAAGGCGCTCATGAACCTCGGCTACGAGGCGATGTTCCCGAAGACCCTCACGGACGTGAACCCCGCGATCCTCTCTGCGCTCTCCCCGAACGCGGACGAGAACCACGACTTCTTCTCCGGCTCCGGCTCCTCCTACGTGATCGGCAAGGCTGTCGTCACGGAAGACGAGGACTGGGACTTCTAAGTCACCGCGCGCTGCGACACGAGGGCCGGAGGGGATCGACGATTCCATCCGGCCCTCGTGCATGCGGCGGATCGAAGAGCTACCGTTGGGAGCCACGAACGATCTTGGGGGAGATGCCGTGACCGACACGCTTGACGCAGGAAGCACATCCACACGCGAAGGAGTGCCCGGTGCAGACATCATCCGTGCGATCCGTGCGCTGCTCGTCTGGGCGGTGTTGGCATCCCTCGTCTACACGGCGCTGAGCCACGCGACGCAGGGGATCTGTCCGGGCGGGTTCGACGGTAGTGGCGCCTTCATCGACGCCGACGGCATGCCGACGGACACCGCACCCAACTGCTTGACCGTCTCCCTGCTGCCGAGCCCGTTCGTCTACGGCATCATCGGCGGCAGTGTCATCGCGGTACTGAGCATCATCCTCCGCCGGGCCTCATCGCAGGCCGAGGCGCTGCGCTTCATCTCCCGTGCCCGCTGGATCGTCTGCGGCGTGGCGCTCGCGAGCATCCTCGTCGCGCAGATCTGGTTCGCACAGCTGGACCTCTCCAGCTGGAACGGAGGGCCGATCCAGGTCCTGTTCCCGTTCCCGTTCTCCTCGGGGTCGGTCGAGATCACACCGCTGCAGGGCTGAGGCGCTCACACCGGAGGGCCGGGCGGAATCAGTGATTCCGCCCGGCGCTCCGGGGTACGCGCTGTGTCAGCGAGACCGCTGGGAGCGCCGTTGCTTCTGCAATCCCAGCGCGATGAACGAGACGACGACCAGGGCCGCTCCCACGATCGCCAACCAGCCCTGTTGCTGTTCGAGGAAACCGGACCCGGTGACAAGTCCTTGGACCTGACTCGCGACGCTCAAGACGATGAGCACGAGCCCGGTCAGCGCGGCGATGATCTGCACGGTTCTCATAGCGGCCAGCACGTCCAGAGGATCCAGTTGTAGTTCAACTGGGCACCGTTGCCGTTGATGTTGCACACCTGGAGGGCGCCTGCTGCGGCGATGAGGCCCACCGCCACAGCGCCTGAGGCGAGTGCGCCGGTGGTGCTGATGGGGAAGCCCTCGATGTTCACGGCGAGCAGGCCAGCAATGGCGCCAGCCCCTGCGCTTCCGGTCGCGGCGAGCGTCGCCAGCCGGTCCATCGTGTCCTTCGGCACGGTCATGTGCACGCCCCAGGCGTCCTGCCAGATGCGTCCCTGCGCTGCCGCCGCGGTCACCGCCTGGCGGTCTTGGGCGGCCGGCGCCGTCGAGGTGCCGTCTGCGGCGATCACCGTGCCGCCGGAGCGGGCGAACTCCGCAGCGAACTCCTGGCCGGTCTCGCTCGAGGCGACCTCCGCCGGGACGGTTCGTGCGTCATAGGTGAGTGTGGCCTGGTCGACACCCGCGGTGAGCTGGTCGACGGTCTTGGCGAGCGCAGCCTCCTCCGGGGTGAGATCCGTCGTCTGCGCCGCGTCCATCGTCACGCTTTTCGCATCGGTGGGTACTTCGCTCGGCGCAGACGCGAACGCTGGCGCAGCCGTGGTGCACAGCAGCACTGCCGCTGTCAGGGATGCCCCCGCAGTCAGACCGATTCTGGTCGTCTTCATCCTCTGTGTTCCTTTCGTCATACTTCGGTTGTGGACCTCGGCCACGCTACGGTCAATCGACGGATCTCCCCAAATGGGGGACACGACCCGTGGCCCAAGAGGCCCAAGTGATGTACCGTGCGCGATTGCCCCGGGCATTACGAAGGATTTCCGCGATGGATCCCTGAGACACTGCGGTCGCCTTCCGTGCCCGCCGGATCGTCTACTCGACCCCGCACCATTCCGCGATGAAGAGGGCGATCGACTTGGTGATCCGCCGCACCGACTCGACGTCGACGCGCTCGTCGTAGCCGTGGATGGCCTCGGAGATGGGGCCGTACACGAGCGCGGGCACGCCGGCGTACTGCACGAAGACGCGGCCGTCGAGGTAGCCCGGGGTGACGAACGACTCGAGCTGAGCGCCGTCGAAGGCCGAACGGTGACTGTCCTCGAGCACCCGCTCCGCCTCTCCGCCTTCTTCGAGCACGTAGCCCTCCGCAAAGAACCCGGTCTTCGTGGCGGTAGCGGCCACCGCATTTCCGCTGGCGTCTTTCGTGATGTCGGCAAGCGCCGCCTCGATCTCGGCCCACGCCTGGTCGGCGGTCGTACCCGGATACAGTGCGACGCGCAGGTCGACCTCGCACCAGGCCGGAACGCTTGAGCCCCAGTCGCCGCCCTTGATCTTCCCGACGTTCAGGTTGATCGGGTGGTCGAGGTCTTCGAAGTAGCGGTGAGCGCCCTGCTGCGCGTTCCAGCGCTTCTCCACTTCTCGCAGTCGCTCGACGACGAAGTAAGCCGCGTCGATCGCGTTGAAGCCGGTCTGCATCTCGCGAGGGTGCGTCGGTCGGCCGTCGACTCGGATCCGGAACCAGATGACGCCCGTATTCGCGCGCACCAGCATGTCCTCCTCCGGTTCCGGGATGACGACCGCATCGGCGGTGTAGCCGCGCAGAAGCGCGGCCAGCGAGCCGTTGCCGGTGCACTCCTCCTCGACGACGGATTCGAAATGTATACGTCCGGTCGGAGTGAGCCCTGCGGCCCGCACCGCGTCGAACGCGTACAGGTTGGCGACGAGTCCGGCTTTCATGTCACCGCTGCCGCGACCGTACAGCCAGCCGTCGCGCACGGTGGCGTCCCACGGCGAGCGCTGCCACTGGTCCTCCGGCCCTTCCGGGACGACGTCGATGTGGCCGTTGAGGATGAGCGACCTGCCGGCGTCCTTCGGGGGCGTGTACGTGCCGACCACGTTGTCCATGCCTTCGTAGGAGATCTCGATCGCCCCGGCGCCGGGGTGCGCGGCGAGCTCGACCGGGTCGAGCTCCCATCGGTCCATGCGGAGGCCGCGTCCTGCCATGGCCCCGTAGATCAGGTCCTGCGCCGACGCCTCCTGCGCGCGGAGCGAGGGGTGTCGCACCAGCTCCTGTGTGAAGGCGATCTGGGCGTCGAACGCCTCGTCGACGGCGGCGAGGATGCGCTCCGTCTGCTCGCCGGTCACGGCAGGGGCGCCGGTGGGTGTCTGTAGGTCAGTCATCGGGGTCAACTTTCTGGTCGTGGGGAGTGATTTCGAGGCTGAGGAGTCCGGCGTCAGTCAGCACGCGCATCAATCGTCTGAGGCGAAGTCCGGGCCAGCCCGTCATCGGTGAGGCGCATCCGCTCACCGAAGGCGCCTCCGATCGCGGTGATGATGCAGATGCCGATGAGGACGAGTGCTGCTGGCCACGACGCACCCCCGCCGACGGTGAGCAGAGCGGTCGCGATCAGCGGCAGGAAGCCGCTCAGTGCGCCGGCGATGTTGTAGCCGAGGGAGACGCCGCTGTAGCGCAGCCGCGGCGGGAAGAGTTCGGCGAGCAGGGCTCCGGTGACGGCGTAGGCGATCGTGATCAGCGCGATGCCGATGCTCACCGCCACGGTGATGCCGAGGGCGCTCCTGGTGTCGATGAGCCAGAAGAGCGGGAAGGCGGCCAGACCCGTCGCGACCGCGCCGACGACGGTCATGCGTCCGGGCCCGAACCGGTCAGCGAGGCGTCCGGCGAAGATCGTGACGACCATCTGGAGCACGGCGGCGACGAGGGTGGCGTTGACCATGACCTGTCGGTCGACCTCGAGCACGTTGGTGCCGTAGCTGACGACGAAGGTCGTCATGATGTAGAAGCCGCCGACGCCGAGCATGGCCGCAGCGACCGCGATGAGCAGGCGCCGACCGGAAGTGCGGAAGAGTTCGATGACCGGCACTTTGGCCTGGTCGCCGCTCTCGACGAGCTGCTTGAACACGGGCGACTCTTCGACCTTCAGTCGGATGTAGAGCGCGACGCCGAGGAGCGGGAACGCGGCGAGGAACGGAATACGCCAGCCCCATGCGTCGAAGACTTCGGGGGGCATCATGAGCACCAGCGCGAAGGTACCGGAGGAGACGAGCGTGCCGACGGGGGACCCGATCTGCACGAGTGCCGCGAACCGTCCGCGCTGCTTCTCCGGAGAGTGCTCGATCGCGATCGTCGTGGCTCCGCCCCATTCGCCGCCCACCGCGAAGCCCTGGACGAGTCGCAGCACGGCCAGCATGATGGGCGCGGCGATGCCGACGGCGAGATAGTCGGGGAGGATGCCGATGAGCCCGGTCGCGCTGCCGATCATGACGATCGTGGTGAGGAGCGCGGGACGGCGTCCGTAGCGATCGCCGATCCAGCCGAACACGACAGCACCGATCGGGCGGGCCGCGAAGCCGACGCCGAAGGTCGCGAAGGCCGCGAGGGTCGCGCCCGACGGATCCAGGTCGGTGAAGAAGAGGCGGTTGAAGACGAGGGCCGCGGCGGTGCCGAAGAGGAAGTAGTCGTACCACTCGAGGGCGGTGCCGACGAAGGCCGCGAAGGCGATGCGTCGCGCATCCTGCAGACCGACCTGCGGTGGTGCCGTCTGCGTTGAGGGTGTCGGGTGAGACATGAGGACTCCGATGCGTGGGTAGGCGCAAGCATGTGAACATGCACGTCAGCAGTGACGGCGTGCTCCCATAGAACACAGTGACGGGGCGCTTCGGCAATCGTCAGGCTCACTCGATTCCCGGCCTAACATGGGCAAATGCACAATGATGCGAACGTCACTCCGGCGCTTCGACGGGGCGTCGACCTCTGTCTCGCCGATCTCGAGGCGATCACCGGGCTGTACGTCCGGCAGGTTCGCACGCTCACAGGCTACGTGGAGTCGGTCGTCGCTGAGCAGGACATCCACAGCACGGCGCGCCGCACGCTGCACCTCATGTTCCGGCAGCTGCGCGGGGAGCGGATCGACGACGAACTTCGCGAGCACTCAGGAGACATCGGCCGCAAGCGCGCGCGGCAAGGCGTTCCTCTCGAGTCGCTGCTCCGCGCGGTGCGGATGGACTTCCGCTTCATCTGGCAGGCGCTCGAGGAGCGGCTGCCCGACGAGACCGACCGGCTCTCCGACGACGTTGTCGTGATCTGGGAGGTCGTGGAAGCCCACACCACGAGCGTGCAGGCGGGGTACATGCTCGAGCTTGGTCGGGTCAGGGCCGAACTCGAGCAGGAACGGGCGTTTCTGCTCCGTCGGCTGTTGCACGGCAGCGAGGACGACCGGCATCTGCACCTGCAGGCTGGTAAGGCACTGGAGATCCCCGAACGCGGGCCTTACTGGGTCGTGGTGTCGCATCCGGATTCCGCGCCACAGTTCGCCACGAGCGTGCTCGCGAAGTTTCCGACAGCCGTATGTCTCCGCCTGGACGGCGTGGAGTTCGCCATCATCGCGGCTGCGGAACACGTGCATCCGGCGCTCGCAGACCAGCAGCTGGGCATCTCGCAATCCGCGGCCACGCTCTCCTCCCTCGGCGCGATGTGGCTGCTCGCCCGAGAACTCGCAGAGCTCGCAACTCCGGGTCGGGCGGCCACCGTCGCGTCCTTCTGGCCGGTGCTGGCTGCTCGTCAGCTCGGTCCGATCGCCACGGGGTTCGCAGAGGATGCCCTCGCCGCTTTGCGTCTGCTCCCATCGGTGGAGCAGGCGCTCCTGATCGAGGCGGTGACGGTGTATGCCGCCTCGGGCTCGGCCTCCGTGGCCGCTGCGGAGCTGTTCTGCCACCGCAACACGGTGATGAACCGTCTGGCACGGTTCGCGCAGCTGACGGCGCTCGACATCACGGTGCCGGACGATGCCGCCACAGTCAAGCTGCTCCTCGCGGTGCAACGAGCGAACTGACCGCTGCAGGGCTGTGGAGCTCAGAAGCCCCAGGTGGAGAAGACCCAGCTGAACCAGAACGCCATCGCGCCCTGGAGGACGGGGAAGAAGAGGACGGCGGTCGTCGTGATGGCGATCGCGAGGATGACCACGAGCGAGATCGCGGCGACGAGACCGTCCTGGGCCGCGCTGCGCGGCTGCACGGACTCTGCGACGAGCAGTTCGTCCATCGTGGTTTCGGTCTCGGGCATGATTCCCCCTGTGGCTCTCGTGCTCTCGACCTTACCTGCACCTGCGCGCGGAGGGCGCGTGTCGGCCGAGCGTTCGACAACAGGTCAGCTTGCGCTGTATGGTCAGTGCATGCTGACTCGTGCTCCCCGCCTCGAGGTGATGAACCGGCTCGGCCGGGCGATGGCCGATCCCACGAGATCCGCGATCCTGATCGAGCTCCTCGACGCTCCCGGGTATCCCGCGCAGCTCGCGCTGGACCTCGGCCTGACCCGCTCGAACGTCTCCAACCACCTCGCGTGTCTGCGGGGCTGCGGAATCGTCGTGGCTGTGCCCGAAGGGCGCCGTACCCGGTACGAGATCGCGGACCCGCATCTCACGCGCTCCCTCGGAGCACTCGTCGATGTCGTCCTCGCGGTGGACGACGGCTCGCCGTGCGACGACGAGACGTGCGACGTCCCGCTGTGCTGCGCGCCAGGCGCATGAGCGACCAGGCCGCCGTACTCGCCGACGCACGCGCTCGACTGCTGCCCGCGCGTCGGGTGATCCTCCAGCGGCGCATCCGCCTGTTGGTCGCGATCACCATCACCTACAACGTGGTCGAAGCGATCATCGCGCTCGCGGCGGGCTCGGTCGCCTCGTCTGCCGCGCTCATCGGGTTCGGGCTCGACTCAGTCGTGGAGGTGCTCTCTGCCGCTGCCGTCGCCTGGCAGTTCGCGAGCCCCGACCCGGAGCGCCGTGAG
This sequence comes from Plantibacter sp. RU18, assembly GCF_050613355.1. Lineage (NCBI taxonomy): Bacteria > Bacillati > Actinomycetota > Actinomycetes > Micrococcales > Microbacteriaceae > Plantibacter > Plantibacter sp. RU18. Next base: position 3,126,958 of record NZ_CP159618.1, on the reverse strand, counting down.
CGGACCACCCTCCGCATCATCGCCGTCTCGTTCTTCGGGCTCGCCGCGTACGTCGGTCTCGATGCCGTCCTGTCGCTGGTGGGTCTGCGGGAGGCAGAGCACAGCCCGGTCGGCATCGTGCTCGCGGCGGTCAGTCTCGCGATCATGCCGTTCCTCAGCTGGTTCGAGCGCCGCACCGGACGTGAACTCGGTTCGGCCTCGGCGATCGCCGACTCGCGGCAGACCTTGCTCTGCAGCTACCTCTCGGCGGCCTTGCTCGCGGGGCTCCTCCTCAACACGCTGCTCGGCTGGACCTGGGCTGATGCTGCGGCAGCGCTCGTCATCGCGGGGTTCGCGGTGCGGGAGGGGTTGGAAGCGTGGCGCGGTGACGTGTGCAAGACGCCGGTCGGCGCCTTGACCGGCGACCTCGAGGTCGAGCGCTGCGACTGCTGTTGAGCCGCCTCGCTGATGCGCGGGTTCTCTGACAGCTGTTCGGTCAGGACCGAGGCGAGCGCGTGGACCAGAGCGCGAGTGCGATCAGGGCCGGCTGGAAGAAGAGCCGCAGGAAGCGGCGGTTGTCCGTGTCGAGACCGAAGGCGTCACGTCGGTTGATCCATTGCGACAGGTTGCCGGGGAAGATCGCGGTGAAGAACGCCGCGGCGAGGTTGCCGACCGCGGTGCGCCGTACGCCCGACACGAGTGCTGCACCGAGCGCGATCTCGACGACGCCGGATGCAAGGACGGTCGTGTCCTCGTCGATCGGCACCCATTCCGGCACCTGCGCCTGGAAGTCCTTTCGCGCGAAGGTGAGATGGCTGATGCCGGCGAAGACGAGCGTCCCTCCGAGCAGCAGGCGTCCGACGGTGCGCGCTTTCGATCCGGCCATGGGGTTCCTCCTCGACGATGGTGATCCGCCCACGCTATCGACCGGAGGGACGCCGCGAGGAGGGCTTGCGCAGTCGCCCGTTCGGCAGCGGTGCTCAGCCGTCGATCTGGGAGTTCGAGTCGAGACGGTGCCAGGTGCGGTTGTGGTAGACGAGGGGCGCGCCGTCGAAGCTCGGGGAGAACGACGGTGCCGCCGGGGTCGTCGGCTCGACCAGCGTGGCGGGCGCCTGCGTCGTTCCGACGGTTCCGTGCTGCTGCGACACGCTCGACTCGAGGGCGTGGACGGCGATGACCGTCGACGTGCCTGCCTCCATGCGGTTGACGATCCGACCGCGGATCCAGACACCGTTGCCGGTGAAGTAGGGTTCGCCGGTCGGGAGGCGGTCCCAGATCGAGGTGTCGGCGAACCGGTCGATGCCGCTCGTCGCGCACAGTTTCGCGATGTGCAACTGGTCCGAGCCGAGGAGATGGACCACGACGGTGTCCGCGGCCGTGATAGTCGGTGCACTCGACGACAGGCTGGAGACGGAGAAGACGAGCAGCGGAGGCTCCGCGCTGACGGAGAACACCGAGGTGGCGGTGAGACCGACCGGACCGCTGCCGTCGTCCGCGGTGATGACCGAGACCCCGGCCGGGTGCTGGCGGAACGCCGCCTTGAAGTCGTCGGCTGGCAGCGAAGCGAAGCCGTGTGCGACGTCACCGCCGTCGATCGGGGCTGGCAGGGCGGTCACGGAGGCGGCTGCCTGGTGGACTGAGCTCACGGAGGATCCTTCGAACGGGCTGCGGATGACTGCTGCAACGATCGATTCGGCGCACGTTGCAGACCCTACGTTTCGCCCATCCAGCGCGCACTGCAACTCTGTTACCCGGTGTGACAGGCTGATGCTCGCGCCGAGCCGCCTCCAACGCCGACCGCTGCGTACGCTGGGGGCATGTCGATCCTCATCTCGCCAGCCGAACTCGCCGCGCTGATCGCCTCCGACACGGCGGTGCGTCTCCTCGACGTCCGCTGGCGGCTCGACGTCCCGGACGGTCGCCCGGCCTACCTGGCAGGTCACCTGCCAGGAGCGGTGTACGTCGACCTCGACCGTGATCTCGCGGACCATGTGCCCGTGGGGCGGGTCCCCGTCGATGGTCGACACCCGCTCCCGAGTACCGAGGCGCTGCAGGCCTCGGCGCGATCGTGGGGGATCGACGATGGTGACGTGGTGGTGGTGTACGACGACCTGAAGAACCTCTCCTCGGCTCGCGCCTGGTGGGTCCTGCGGAATGCCGGGATCACGGACGTCAGGATCCTCGACGGCGCGCTCCGAGGATGGTGCGACGCCGGCCTCCCGATCGAGGCGGGAGCGATCACGCCGCAGCCGGGCACGGTGACCCTCGGCGCCGGAGCCCTGCCGAGTATCGGACTCGACGAGGTCGCTGCCTGGCCCGGTACCGAGCGGGTGCTGCTCGATGCCCGTGCGGCCGAGCGCTATCGGGGCGATGTCGAGCCGGTCGATCCGCGTGCCGGGCACATCCCCGGTGCGATCAGCACACCGACGACGGGGAACGTGGACGATGACGGCCGCTTCTTGACGCCCGACGCGCTGCGTGAGCGCTTCCTCGAGGCCGGTGTGCCCGAGGGTGCCACGGTCGCCACGTACTGCGGCAGCGGGGTCACGGCAGCGCACAACGCTGTCGCGCTGACGCTCGCCGGCTTCGACCCGGTGCTGTATCCAGGGTCGTGGAGCGAGTGGGCGAACCACCCTGAGCTGCCGGTGGCGACGGGCCCAGGAACCTGACCCAGACACGCTGCAGAATTCAGGGAATCCTGCGTGGTAGCTGCCGAATCCGCGCGACTACGAGCGGGAATCGGACATATGGTCCGGCGAGCTGACGGATTCCCTGAATTCTGAGCAGCTCAGTTGGCGAGGATCTTCTGGAGCCGCTGGAGCGAGACGGACTCCGCCGTACCCAGCTGCTGCGCGAAGAGACTGATGCGCAGCTCCTCGATCATCCACCGCGCCTTCACCAGGTGCTCCGGGGCGTCCGCGGGCAACGGGATGACACCGCCCGCCGCCTCGAAGCGGGCAAGGGCGGTCTGTGCTTCGGTCATCCACACGCGGTCACGGTTCGGGTTGTCGGCGAGTCGTTCGGCACGGTACTTGATCCCGGCGAGGTAGCGAGGCAGGTGGTCGAGACGTGCCGAACCCGTCCGCGAGACGAAGCCGGGGAACACGAGTCCGTCGAGTTGGCTGCGCATGTCGGTGAGCGCCGCCAGCAGCGTCATGCTCGTCGCCGCCTTCATCGCCTTCTCGGTGTCGCGGGCCGACTGCAGGATGCGGGCGACGACTGCGACCGTCTGGAACATGCGGTCCATGACCGACGCGGAGACCCGGTCGCGCAGCGTCTCGTACTGCAGTTTCGAGAAGACCTGGCCATCGGGCACGACGCGGTACAGGACGTCGTCGATGCAGGCAGTGAGGCAGTCCTCGAAGAGCGCCGCCGTCGAACGGTACGGGCTCGTCGCGAGTGCGAGCTTCTCGTTCGCCTTGAGGTGCTGTTGCACGTATGCAGTCGGTGACGGGATCGCGAGCAGGAGGAGTCGGCGCACACCTGACGGCATGGCGCGCTGTTGATCCGCCTCGGTGCTCATGATCCGGACCGACACGCTCGAACCGTCGTCGACGATCGCCGGATAGCCTCGGATGACACCGTCCTCCTGACGGATGTCGATGAAGCGTGGGAGGTCGTCGAAGTCCCACCGCGTGAACCCCGACTTCTCGATGGCGTTCGCGACGCGGGCTGCCGCGACCTTGGCGACGCTGGCCCGCGTGCGCTGTTTGAGGCGTTGCTGGAGTTCGACGAGGTTCTTGCCGGTCGCGAGCGTGCGCCCTCGTTCGTCGATGACCCGGAAGGTCACGAGCAGGTGCTCTGGGACACGGTCCATCTCGAAGTCTGAGGCCGAGATGTCCATGTAGGACAGCCGTTTGATGGCGTTCGCGAGGCGGTTCGCGAAGGAGTCCTCAGAGGCCGGACGATCGGGCGAGACCGACGGGATCTCGGCGGGCAACTCCGCCATGAGCTTCGCCGCCCAGTCGGCGGCCGGGACGATGTTGCGTCGCAACGCCTTCGGGAGCGCCTTGATCATCGCGGTGATGAGGTCTTTGCGGAGACCGGGCACCTGCCAGTCGAAGCCGGCGGGGGAGAGGCGGTCGAGGAGGGCGAGCGGGACGATCGCCGTCACGCCGTCGTCGTCGCTGCCGGGCTCGAAGCGATAGCTGAGCTTCAGCCGCTGGTCGGCTTGCACCCATTCGGCGGGGAACAGATGCTCATCGACCGTGGGGGTGTCCTCCGGGAGGAGGTCCTCCTGGCGCATCGTGAGGAGATCGGGCTGCTCGACGCGCGCCTTCCGCCACCAGGTCTCGAAGCCCCTCGTGGTCGAGACCTCCGCAGGGACTCGGGCGTCGTAGAAGTCGAACACCGCTTCATCGTCGAACAGGATGTCGCGACGGCGGGTACGTTCTTCGAGCTCGCCGAGCTCCTTCCGCAGACGACGGTTCGCGCGGTGGAAGTCGAACAGCTTGTCGCGGGCGATGTCGTGCGTCCACTCGCCGTCGACGAGGGCATGCCGGAGGAACAACTCGCGCGCCTGTTCGGCGTCGATGCGACCGAACTGCACACGGCGACGCGGCACGATCGGCACGCCGTACAGGGTGACCTTCTCGTAGGCGACGGCAGAGCCCTGGTTCTTCTCCCAGTGCGGCTCGCTGTAGGAACGCTTGCAGAGGTCGCCCGCGATCTGTTCCGCCCACGCCGGATCGATCGAGGCGTTCGTCCGCGCGAAGAGACGGCTCGTTTCGACGAGCTCGGCGCTCATGACGGCGTTCGGCTGCTTCTTCGCGAGCGCGGACCCTGGGAAGAGGACGAAACGGGTCTGGCGGGCGCCGATGTAGTCGCCCTTCTTCGCGGTCTTCGTCGCGGGCGGTGCACCACGACCCTTGACGACCGGCGCGACCGTCTGGTCCTTCAGGCCGATATGCGAGAGGAGCCCGGCCAGCAGTGACTTGTGGATGCCGTCGGGGTTCGCCGAGGGCTCGTCGATCGTCAGACCGAGCGGCTTCGCCAGCTGGCGCAGTTGACGGTAGACGTCGTGCCACTCCCGGACTCGCAGATAGTTGAGGAACTCAGCCTTGCACAGACGCCGGAACGCGCTCGAGGAGAGCTCGTCCTGCTTCTCCTCGAGGTAGTTCCAGAGGTTCAGCAGTGCGATGAAGTCGCTCGTCGGGTCGACGAACCGACGGTGCAGCTCGTCGGCCTTCTGCCGGTGCTCGAGCGGGCGCTCGCGAGGGTCCTGGATGGTGAGCGCCGCAACGATCGCGAGGACCTCGCGGGAGACGCCGTGCCGCTTCGACTCGACGACCATGCGGGCGAACCGCGGATCGATCGGCAGGCGGGAGAGGTCGCGGCCGACCCGCGTGAGCGACGGACCGGCGCCCCGGGGCGAGCCGTCAGCGAAGGTGCGGTGATCGATCGCGCCGAGTTCGCTCAGGAGGTCGACACCATCCTTGATGCCGCGTGCGTCCGGTGGCTGGAGGAAGGGGAAGGCCGCGATGTCACCGAGACCGAGCGAGATCATCTGGAGGATGACCGCTGCGAGGTTCGTGCGCAGGATCTCCGGCTCGGTGAACTCGGGGCGCTTCGCGAAGTCCTCCTCCGAGTAGAGTCGGATGGCGATGCCGTCGCTCGTGCGGCCGGAGCGCCCGGAACGCTGGTTCGCGGAGGCCTGCGAGATGGCTTCGATCGGCAGGCGTTGCACCTTCGAGCGGACGCTGTAGCGGGAGATGCGGGCGGTGCCGGCGTCGATGACGTACTTGATGCCTGGAACGGTGAGGCTCGTCTCCGCGACGTTCGTCGCGAGGATGATGCGGCGGCGGAGACCGGCGACCGTCGACGGCTGGAAGACCCGATGCTGGTCAGCGGAGGAGAGCCGACCGTAGAGCGGCAGCACCTCGGTGCCCGGGAGGTTCCGCCCGCGGATGGCGTCGGCGGCATCGCGGATCTCGGTCTCTCCCGAGAGGAACACGAGCACATCGCCCATCGACTCGCGCGCGAGTTCGTCGAGCGCTGCGTTGATGCCTTCGAGGTAGTCGCGATCGGCGGATTCGGACTCGGGCGCGTCCTCGTCGTCGTCGCCCGTCTCGTCGGCCAGGAGCGGGCGGTAGCGGACCTCGACGGGGTAGGTCCGGCCGGAGACCTCCACGATGGGGGCTCCCTCGAAGTGCTTGGAGAAGCTCTCCGGATCGATCGTGGCGGAGGTGATGATGACCTTGAGGTCGGGACGCTTGGGGAGCAGCTGCTTGAGGTAGCCGAGCAGGAAGTCGATGTTGAGACTGCGCTCGTGGGCTTCGTCGATGATGATCGTGTCGTACTTGCGCAGCAACCGGTCGCGGTGGATCTCGTTCAGCAGGATGCCGTCCGTCATCAACTTGATCTTCGTCGCCTTCGACGCCTGATCGGTGAACCGCACCTGGTAGCCGACGACACCGCCCAGCTCCTGGCCAAGCTCCTCCGAGATGCGCTCGGCGATCGTGCGGGCCGCGAGGCGGCGGGGCTGGGTGTGCCCGATCGACTCCCGTCCGAGTTCGAGACAGATCTTCGGCAGCTGGGTCGTCTTGCCCGAGCCCGTTGCGCCGGCGACGATGACGACCTGGTTGTCGCGGATGGCGTCCGCGATCTCCTCGCGGGCAGCGCTGACGGGCAGCTCTGGCGGGTAGGCGATTCGGATCTCTGACATCAGCCCTCCATCGTATCGGTCGGAGCAGTGCAGAGCTCCGTCACGCCGCCGACCGCCCGTGTCATACGTCGACACACAACGGGTGGGGTCTGTGGGCCGGCCGTACGCTGACGTCATTCCTCGGCCCGCTGTCGGCCATCCTCCCGATCGAACGGAGCAGCACGTGTCGGACACTGAACGCATGATGCACGTCTGCTCCGGCGAGCGGGGCGTGAACTGATGGGTGCTCCTGTCGTCTTCGGCGCCGGCCCCATCGGGATCGACGACCTCGTCGCCGTGGCCGCCGGTCGTGCGATCGTGGTGCTCGACACCGCCGCGCTCGACCGGATCGGCGCGGCGCGGGCCATCGTCGAACGACATCTCGTCGGCGCTGCGGCTGCGTCGATCGGTGGACGGTCGGGGACCCACGGCTTCGACCGCGAGCCGGGAGGCGACCGCGACGCGTCAGTGGACGGCGCCGAGCTCATCGCGTTCCAGCACCGGATCGTGCAGGACCAGCGGGGCGGAGTCGGACGCCCGCTGTCCGAGGACCGGGCCCGAGCGGTCGTCGCCGCGCGTCTGGCCGGATGGACCAGAGGCGGGTCCGGCATCCGCCTCGAGACCGCCGTCTTCACCGCGGAACTCCTCAACCGAGGCGTCGTCCCCGTCATCCCGTCGATCGGTTCGGTGGGGGAGGCGGACCCGACGCACCTCGCGGCGTTCGCGGCCCTGGCGATCGGCGAGGGGGATGCGCTGCTCGGCGGCGATCAGCTCCCTGCAACGGTGGCGCTCAGCCGTGTCGGGCTCGCCCCGCTCGAGCTCGCGATCCACGAAGGTCTGGCCCTCGTCAACCACAACGCCTACGCGCTCGGCGTCGGAGCCCTCGCGATCGACCGGCTCGGCGCGCTCAGCCGGGTTGCCGACACGACGACGGCTCTGTCCTTCCGTGCGCTCGAGGCTCTCGGTGCCGGCGGCAACCCCAGCTCGTTCGACGCGGAACTCCTCAGTCGCAGCCCATCGCTCGGAGCGATCGAGAGCGGCGCCCGGATCTCGGAGCTGCTCGGTGCCCCGGGCGACCGCCCGTCTGCCAGGACCCAGGACCCGCTCGCGTTCCGCGTCGCGCCGCAAGCCAACGGCGCACTCGTCGACCAGGTCGCGGCGGCCGTCTCGCTCCTCGAGGCCACGCTGGGTGCTGCTGCCGAGAACCCCCTCGTCGACCAGCGCTCCGGCACACTGCGTTCGGGTGGACTCTTCCACGTGGTCCAGCTCGCCCACACCTTCGACTCCCTGCGGGCAGCGATCGCACACGTCGCCACGCTGGCCGAACGCCGTCTCGCCACCATCGCGGACGCGGTCGCCGACGGGCGTCGCGCATCGCCGAGTCGAGTCCCCGGACTGCTCGGACACTCGGCGGTCGACCTCCTCGCGGAGCTCCGCGTGCTCGCGACGCCCGTCGCGATCGGCGGAGCGGTGCTGTCGGGCGGCTCGGAGGACGCGGCCTCCTTCGCCGGTACCTCGCTCAGACTCCTCGAGCGCTCCATCGCGCTCCTCGCGGACGTCCTCGCCCTCGAAGCCGTCGTGGCCGTGGATGCCCTCGGTGCTGCGCCCGCCCCCGAGCGGTCGGTCGCGTTCCGTGCCGTCCACGCGAAGCTCGACGCGGTGATCGAGGACGCTCCCCGCGGGCAGGCGCTCATCGCTGCAGCGCTCGGGGCGCTCGGGGTCGAGCGGTCGTGAGCGTCGGTACTCGCCCGGTTCGCGCAGGGCGGAACGTGTGCGGCCGACGCGCGAACCCCCGATCAGCGCGGATGACGATTGCATGACACGTCTGACGCCGTGTGTCGAGGGGGGTGGGCGATGTCGGTGGGCTGCGGTAGTTTCGGACAACCGACGACGAGACGTTCAACGAGCCGCCGACCACCGGGGCGACGATCCGTCGCATGACGAACTGCCACTGGCAGGCGTTCAGAGAAGAGGCATCGGTCCAGCATGATCTCCTTCGAGCACGTCAGCAAGCGGTTCGATGACGGCACCCTCGCCGTCGACGACTTCTCCCTCACGATCCCGTCGCGCACCACCACGGTGTTCGTCGGGTCCTCGGGTTGCGGCAAGACCACCCTCCTGCGCATGATCAACCGCATGGTGGACCCGAGTGCGGGACGCATCGTGATCGACGACGAGGTCGTGTCGGCCGTTGACCCGGTACGGCTCCGTCGTCGCATCGGCTACGTCATGCAGAACTCCGGACTCCTCCCGCACCGGACCGTGATCGACAACGTCGCAACGGTGCCCATGCTCACCGGCGTCGACAAGAAGCAGGCCAGAGCGGACGCCCTGACCCTGCTCGACACCGTCGGGCTCGACCGCTCCCTCGCCGACCGGTACCCCAGCCAGCTCTCCGGCGGCCAGCAGCAGCGTGTCGGCGTCGCCCGCGGCCTCGCGATCGATCCCAACATCCTGCTGATGGACGAGCCCTTCGGCGCGGTCGACCCACTGGTGCGTGCCGAACTCCAGCGGGAGCTCCTCAGGCTGCAGCGCGACATGGCGAAGACGATCGTGTTCGTCACCCACGACATCGACGAGGCCTTCCTCCTCGGCGACCAGGTCGTCATCCTCCAGAAGGGCGGCCACATCGCCCAGGTCGGCACGCCGGCCGAGATCGTCGCTGCTCCGGCGGACGACTTCGTCGCCCAGTTCATCGGTGCCGACCGCGGACAGCGCACGCTCCACGTCGAGCGCGTCGACGGGCGCGACGTCGTGGTGGACGAGTCCGGTCGCCCGGCCGGTGTGCTCGGCGACCGTCAGGGAACGCCGGCAGCCGGCGTCGCGGCCCAGAGCGATGGAGCGCCGACATGAGCTGGGTCGTCGCGAACTGGGACATGATCTGGAGCCTCACGCTCACCCACGTCCAGTTGAGCCTGCCGCCCATCATCATCGGGTTCCTCATCTCACTCCCGCTCGGCTGGCTCGCGCATCGGTACCGCTGGTCGCGTGGTGTCCTGCTGACCGTGAGCGGCATCCTCTACGCGATCCCGTCGCTGCCGCTGTTCGTGCTCATGCCATCGCTCATCGGCACGAAGGTCCTCGATCCGGCCAACGTCGTCATCGCCCTCACCATCTACGCCGTCGCTCTGCTCGTCCGCACCATCGCAGACGCTCTCGACGCGGTCGACGCCGGTGTACGGCAGTCCGCTCAAGCCGTCGGCTTCTCGACCGGCCAGCGGTTCTGGCGCGTGGAGTTCCCGCTCGCCGGACCACTCATGCTCGCCGGAGTGCGCGTCGTGTCGGCGAGCACGATCAGCCTCTTGAGTGTCGGCGCGCTGATCGGCGTGACGAACCTCGGATACCTCTTCACCGATGGCTACAACCGGCAGTTCCCGATCGAGATCCTGACGGGTATCGTCGCGACGGTCGTCATCGCAGTCGTGTTCGACGTCCTGATCGTGTTCCTCGGCCGCCTGCTCATGCCCTGGACCCGGATCAGTTCGAAGAGCGCCATCCGGAAACGCCGAGCGAGCGCCGAGGCTATCGAACTCGAGACGGCGACGGCTCACGGAGGCGTCGCATGATCAACTTCCTCGCAGCGTTCGCCTGGATCTTCGACCCGACCCATTGGGAGGGCCCCGGTGGTATCCCCGTGCGCGTCCTCCAGCACCTCGGCGTCACCGGCTTGACGGTGCTCATCGCGTGTCTCATCGCCATCCCGCTCGGGCTGCTGATCGGCCACACGGGCAAGGGTCGGGAGGTGGCGGTCGCGATCACGGGTGCGCTCCGCGCACTGCCCACCCTGGGGTTGTTGTCGCTCCTGGCACTCATCACCCTCGGTTGGGGCTTCTCCAGCACGAGCCTCGTCCCCGCGATCACCGCGCTCGTCGTGCTCGCGATCCCACCGGTGCTCGCCGGTGCCTATGGTGGCGTCGAGGCGATCGACCGCCAGACGGTCGACGCAGCGCGCGCCGTCGGCATGAACGAGTGGCAGATCCTCGGCAAGGTCGAGATCCCGCTCGCGCTGCCCCTCATGATCGGCGGCGTGCGGTCGGCCGTCCTCCAGACGATCGCGACCGCGACGGTCGTGGCGTTCCTCACGAACGGCCCCGGCCTCGGCCGATACATTCTCGACGGTCTTCCGGTGCGCGACTACGCGCAGATGCTCGCCGGCTCGATCATCATCATCGTGCTGGCGCTCATCCTCGAGGGTGTCTTCGCGCTCCTGCAACGGGCCGTCGTCCCGCGTGGTGTCCAGGCCACCCACGCGCGCGTGGACGAGACCCGCTCACGCGCCGCGTCCGTCGACACGTCATCCTCGCCCGATCCCGCTCTCGCAGAAGCGGAGGCGAACATGCAGATCGCGGCATACCGAAACCAATAGGGTTCCGAACCATTCCGTGCGGCCAGCACCGCGCGGCTCCGACAGTCCCACCAACGGCACCACCGTCCTCGTCCACCACAGTTAGGAAACATCATGTTCACAGTTCGAAAGGGCCGGCGCATCGCGGTCGGCATCGCAGCGACCGCGGCAGCGGCACTCGCACTGAGCGCGTGCTCCGCCGGTGACCCCACGGCCGGAGAGACCGCGGCCGCCGACACCATCACGGTCGGCAGCGCCGGATTCCCCGAGTCCGAGATCATCGCGCAGATCTACATCCAGGCACTCGAAGCCAACGACATCAAGACGGCTGAATCGCTCAACATCGGTGCCCGCGACGTCTATATCGCGGCCCTCGAGGACGGCTCGATCGACCTCGTCCCCGACTACAGTGGCAACCTGCTGCAGTTCTTCGACGACACGGCGACGGCGACCTCCAGCGACGAGGTGTTCTCAGCGCTCCAGGACGCGACCCCGAAGGGCTTCGAGGTCCTCGACCAGTCCAAGGCCGAGGACAAGGACTCCTACAACGTCACGAAGGAGTTCAGCGAGACGAACAACGTGAAGAGCCTTGCCGACCTCGCGGCGCTGAACATCCCGCTCGCGGTGGGCGGGGCACCTGAGCTCGCCGAGCGCCCGTACGGCCCCAAGGGACTGACCGACGTCTACGGCATCGCAGCGGACAAGATCAGCTTCGTGCCGATCAGCGATGGCGGCGGAGCCCAGACGACGGCGGCCCTGCTCGACGGCACCGTCCAGCTCGCCGACATCTACACGACCACACCGTCGATCGCCGAGAACGACTTCGTGACGTTGGAAGACCCGGAGAACCTGATCCTCCCGCAGAACGTGCTCCCGTTGATCAACTCGGACAAGGCCAGCGATGCGGTCAAGAAGGTCCTGAACGAGGTGTCCGCCGCACTCACGACGGAAGACCTCATCGAGCTCAACGCCCGCAACCAGGGTGACGAGAAGGCGGCGCCGAAGACCCTCGCAGCTGACTGGCTGAAGGACAAGAAGCTCTTCGAGTAGTCCACACAGCAGTCCTCGATGGCGTCGTCCGGTCCTCCGGGCGGCGCCATCGTCGTGTTCGCCGAGCGCGCACCGCGTCATCCGGCGTGTTCTGAGGGGGGCGCGGGCCATGGGAGTTGGTACCGTCGGGGTATGAGTTCCGAGACCCCCGCAGAGTTCATCGCCTCCTGGTCGAGCTGGCATGCCGCCCGCGAGCGCGCCGTCCGAGCCCCCCACGGCATCGCATCGCTCCGATTCACGCACTGGCTGACCGATGAGGCGGCCGCGCTGGAGGGCGCGCCAGGCACGTGGCGAGCCGACGACACCGGCATCGTCGGCGAGCGGCTGACCGGCGCAGGCCTGACGACGCCGAGCGGCGCCCAGATCATGACCGACCGCGTCGAGCTCGTCCACGGGGATGAGCTCCACTACGGGGACTCGCTGCTCCGCGGCATGGAACGCGACGGTGTCTACGCACTCCGCGTGCTCGATCCGGAGACCCCCGGGCGGACGGCGCTGACCGGTATCAGCGCATTCACCCCGGACAGCGCCTGGATCCGCCCGGCGCGCTTCGTGCCCTCGCCCGACGCCACCGTCGAGACGGAGTCGATCGACGGCCACGTGACGACCGAGACTCCGGTCGGTCGGGTCGAGTTCGAGCTCGCGGACGAGTCCGTCTCGATGACGGTCACCGGCGGCCCGAACGGGCTGTGGGCAGTGTTCGCGGACGGGACGAGCGGCGACGAGTCCTACCGATTCCGGTTCATCAACATGCCCGCGCCGACAGCCGAAGGACATGTCCTCGTCGACTTCAACCGTGCCTACCTGCCGCCCTGCGCCTTCAGCGAACACTACGTCTGCCCGCTGCCGGCACCGAACAACCGGCTCCGCACGCGGATCACGGCGGGCGAACAACTGCCGCTCGGCGTCTAGGCCCGACGGCGGGCGCCGGAGCCACGATGACGGAGACAGCATGACGAACCGTCTCTCCGAGGCGATGAGCCCATACCTGCGCTCGCACGCCGATCAACCCGTCGACTGGTACCCGTGGGGGCCTGAGGCCTTCGCGGAAGCGGCGCGCCGGGATGTCCCCCTGCTGGTGTCGATCGGCTACTCGACGTGCCACTGGTGCCACGTGATGGCGCGGGAGTCGTTCTCCGACGACACGATCGCCGCAATGCTCGCTGCGGGGTTCGTCGCGGTGAAGGTCGACCGTGAGGAGCATCCCGACGTCGACGCGAGCTATCTCGCCGCTGCCGGCGCCTTCACCCGAGAACTCGGTTGGCCGCTGAACGTCTTCGTGACGCCGGAGGGGCACGTGTTCCACGCGGGCACCTATTCACCACCGGAGCCGCAGCGCGGCCATCCGGCGTTCCGGCAGGTCCTCGAGGCGGTGCGCTCCGCATGGACCGAACGGCGTAGTGAGGTGATCGCGAGCGCGGACGGTCTGGCCAGGGCGATCGCCGAGGCCGTCGCCGAGGCCGTCGCCTCCACCGAGGACGGAGCGCTGCCCGGGACGACAGAACTCGAGGCGGCGGTCACCGCGATCGCGAGGGTCGAGGATGAGCGGTTCGGCGGCTTCGGCTCCGCCCCGAAGTTCCCGATCGCTCCGGTCTTCGACTTCCTGCTGGGGCCGCGGGCGGGCGAGGCTGCAGTGCGAGGTGTCGAACTCGCGCAGCGGACGCTGAAGACGATGGGTGCCTCGGCGTTGCGAGACCCGGTCGAGGGCGGCTTCTTCCGCTACGCCGTGCAACAGGACTGGACCGAACCGCACTACGAACGCATGCTCACCGACAACGCGCTGCTGCTCGCTGCATACAGTCGTGCCTGGGCCGACCGGCCGAGCGGCTGGGCGTCGATCGTGGCGACGGGCATCGCCGAGTTCCTCATCGGGACGCTCCAGCAGCCAGACGGCGGGTTCGGGTCAGCGCAGGATTCGGAGAGCATCGTCGACGGCGTCCGGAGCGAGGGCGGCTACTACCGTCGGGACCTCGATGGTCGTGCCGTGCTCGAGCCACCGGCCGTCGACCGCAAGGTGCTGACCGGGTGGAACGGGCTCGCGATCGAAGCGCTCGCGGAGGCATCCGTCGTGTTCGACCGACCGGAGTGGCTCGAAGCCGCGAGATGGGCCGCCGATGCGGTCATCGAGAACCACCTGCTTCCCGACGGGCGGTTGGCGCGGGCCTCGCTCGACGAGCAGCGTTCCGACGCGGCTGCCGCGTTCGAGGACTACGGCATGTTCGCGTCGGGGCTCCTGCGCCTCGCGCTCGCCACGGCCGAGGTCCGCTACGCCGAACTGGCACGGGACCTCGTGGACCGGTGCCGACCCGAGGACATGGAGGCGACGAGGAGTCGCGTCGCCGGCTTCGAACTCCCCGGAGGCGGAGACCCGGTCCTCGCGTCGCAGGGGATGCGCATCGACGGCGATCCGTCGGAGGGAGCCTACCCGTCGGGGATCTCAGCGCTCGGTCGGGCGTCACTCCTGCTATTCCAGCTCACGGGGGAGGCCCGCTACCGGCGGGCCGCGGAGGATGCGGTCCGCTTCGTCTCGACCGGCGCGTCATCCGCTCCGACGGCGTTCGGCTCCGGGCTCGCGCTCGCGGCGCGTCTCGTCCGCCCGGCGTCGCAGCTCATCGTGGTGCGACCGGATCCCGTGGCAGGACGCACGGACCACGACACCACGGGCGACCAAGCGATGCTCGACGCCGTCAGGACGCGGCAGGACGATCTCGTCGCCGTCGTCTCCGATTCCCAGGCGATCGCCTGGAGCGCTGCCGGGTTCGCGGTGTTCGCGGATCGCACGAGCCGGGAGGGGCGGGTGACGGCCTACCGCTGTGAGGACTTCGTCTGTCGCCTGCCGGTCACGGACGTCGCCTTGCTCGACGCCCGTTGAGTCGGGTCAGCGTGCGGACTGTCCGTCCGAGACACCGTCTTCGACGGCCCGACCCTCGACCCGCCATCTGCGGAGCCCACCGTCGAGGACGGCGACCTGCTCGTATCCGAGGTCGAGGAGGAGACGACGCGCCCGCTCGGCGAACCGACCGTCCCCGCCGTCGTACACGACGGCCGTCCGGTCGGCATCGGTCTGCAGCGCCTCGAACGGATCGGCGCGATCGTCGATGAGGTCGGCGAACACCGCGCCCGGCACGTGGCCGTCGAACAAGTACTGGTCGTAGCCGCTGAGCAGACGCGGTGCGCCACCGGCGGTCGTCTGCAGCGTCACAACCGACGCGTCCACCACGATCAGTCGATCACTGCCGAGGTGGTCGGCCAGCCACTGCGTGGACACGACGGGATCCACCAGGAGCGGCGTGCGGTTCGAGGTCATGCCGCCAACGGTAGGTCGCCGGGCGCGGAAGGTCGAGGAATGGCGGCAACACGCGGCAACACGAGGTAACCAGGCATGGCCACGGCCCTTCGATCAGGCCGACGGCGAGCCTGTCAGCACTCGATGACGTTCACGGCGAGGCCGCCCTCACTCGTCTCCTTGTACTTCGTCGACATGTCGACGCCCGTCTGTCGCATGGTCTCGATGACGGTGTCGAGCGAGACGAGGTGCGTGCCATCTCCGTGCAGCGACAGCCGGGCGGCGCTCACCGCGGTGGACGATGCGATCGCGTTCCGTTCGATGCACGGAACCTGCACGAGCCCGCCGACCGGATCGCAGGTGAGACCGAGGTGGTGCTCCATCGCGATCTCGGCGGCGTTCTCGACCTGACGCGGCGTGCCGCCGAGCACTGCGCACAGCGCCCCGGCAGCCATGGCGCATGCGGAGCCGACCTCGGCCTGGCACCCGCCTTCGGCCCCGGAGATGGAGGCGTTCGCTTTGAAGAGTGAACCGATCGCGGTCGCGGTCAACAGATACCGCCGCACACCCTCGAGCGAAGCACCCGGCACGAAGCGCAGGTAGTAACTCGCGACAGCGGGGATGATGCCGGCCGCACCGTTCGTCGGTGCAGTGACAACGCGACCGCCCGACGCGTTCTGCTCGTTGACCGCGAGGGCGAAGGCGTGAAGCCACTCGGTCGGCAGCTCGCGCCCGCTCTCGGCTTCAGCGTGCTCCAGACGCTCGCGGACAGCCCGCGCACGCCGCTTGACGCCGAGCCCGCCCGGCAGGGTTCCGGTGTCGGCGAGCCCCGCCGAGACGCATTCATGCATCGCGTCCCAGATGGCGTCGAGCCCTGCATCGACCTCATCGCGGGGGCGCACGGCCTCCTCGTTGCGCCGTGCGATGGCGTCGATCGGGAGCCCCGTCTCGTCGCACAGCGCGATGAGTGCCTCTGCGGTGCGGAACGGCATCGGAACCGGTGTCCTCGGCACGTCCTCGGCCGGGTCGTCGCCGTCGCGGCGGATGAAGCCTCCGCCCACCGAGTAGTACGTCTCAGTGCGGACGGGCAGATCACTCCGGTTGCTCCATGCGTGCAGCGTCATGGCGTTCGGGTGGCCGGGTAGCCGAGTGCGCGGCACGAAGGAGATGTCGTCCTTCGAGAAGGCGATGTCGCCTGTGCCGGCGAGGTCGAGGGCCGTCCCCTCCTGCCAATCGCTCCAGGCACGCTTCACCTCGGCAGGATCGCACTGCTCCGGTGTCAGACCGCGGAGCCCCGCCACGACGGCATCCGGCGTGCCGTGTCCGATGCCGGTCGCGCCGAGTGAGCCGTAGAGCGAGCAGGTGACACGGTCGACCTGCTCCAGCTGGCCGTCGGCCTCGAGACTGTGGACGAAGACGAGCGCTGCCCGCATCGGACCGACGGTGTGGGAACTCGACGGGCCGATCCCGATGGAGAAGAGGTCGAATGCTGACACGTATGCCGTCACTGGACGACCTCCTTCGGTACGACTGGTCTCCTCACTCTAGGTCCGCGTCGGCACCCGCCGTGGCCCCGACGCCGGGTTCCGGCTGTCGACGCAGGAAGCTTGCGCGGCCGGCCTGATCCGTGGCGAAGTTCGCCGCCGGACGGATGACCCGGGCAAGGACATGCTCGCTGACAGCCGATGTCAGCGAGCGGTGAGTGATCGGTGAGCGCCCCGGAGGACAGTGATCCTCGTGCCGCCCACCGGCGGCTCGTACACCACTCGAAAGGCATCCGCATGAGCGACAGCACCGACTGGGCCATCGAGGCCCACGGCCTCGTGAAGACCTTCGGCGACAACCGAGCCGTCGACGGCGTCGACCTCTCCGTCCGCACCGGCACCGTCTACGGTGTCCTCGGCCCGAACGGTGCCGGCAAGACGACCACCATCAGCATGCTCGCGACGCTCCTGCGTCCGGACGCGGGCACCGCCTCCATCTTCGGCCACGACATCCAGCGGGAATCACAGATCGTGCGCCAGCTCATCGGCGTCACCGCCCAGTTCGCGTCCGTCGACGAGAACCTGTCGGCGACCGAGAACCTCGTCATCTTCTCTCGGCTGCTCGGCCTCGGCCGCGCGGAAGCGAAGCGCAAGAGCGCCGAACTCCTCGAGGAGTTCGGCCTGACCGAGGCTGCAGGCCGACCCCTGAAGAAGTTCTCCGGCGGCATGCGCCGGCGGCTCGACCTGGCAGCGAGCCTGATCGCCCAGCCGCCCCTCATCTTCCTCGATGAACCGACCACTGGCCTCGACCCGCGCACGCGGGCGCAGATGTGGGACACGATCCGTCGTCTCGTCGCCACCGGCTCGACCGTCCTGCTGACGACGCAGTACCTCGACGAGGCCGACCAGTTGGCCGATCGCATCGCCGTCATCGACCGCGGCCTCGTGGTCGCAGAGGGCACATCCGACGAACTGAAGGCGTCGGTTGGCGAGTCCTCGCTGCAGCTGCGGCTCGCCGACCCCGCCGACCTCGAAGACGCGCGCCGTGTGATCTCCAGCGTCCTCGGCGTCGAGACGGTTGCCTCCCCGGAGGCGACGCGCATCACCGCGCCGATGCGCGATCCAGACGCCGTCACCGACCTCTTCATCACCCTCCGCGAAGCCGGTATCCGGCTCGCGGAGATGAGCGTCCAGAAGCCGACGCTCGACGAGGTCTTCCTCACCCTCACGGGCCATGGAGTCGAGGCCGATGCAGCCGACTCCCAGCCCGGTACCGACTCCATCAACACCGTAGAGAGGGTCTCAGCATGAGCACCATCGCCATCACCCCGGCCACGGACCGGTCCCTCCGGAACCATGTCAGCGTCTCGCAGACCATCCGCAACTCGTTCACCATGGCGTACCGCGGGCTGCTCAAGATCAAACGCACCCCGGAACAACTCATCGACGTGACGGTGCAGCCGATCATCTTCACACTGATGTTCACCTACATCTTCGGCGGCGCGATCGCGGGTGACATCGGGAGCTACCTGCCGATCATCATCCCCGGCATCCTCGTGCAGACGGTCATCACGACCTCCGTCGTCACCGGAATCCAGCTGCGGGAGGACATGGACAAGGGGGTGTTCGACCGGTTCAAATCGATGCCGATCGCCCGCATCGCACCGTTGGCCGGCGCCCTGCTGGCCGACACCGTCCGGTACACGATCGCGACGACGCTCACCTTCACGATGGGCTTCATCATGGGCTACCGACCGGAGGGTGGCCTCGGCTTCGTGGTCCTGGCCGGGCTCCTCGTGATCGTGTGCGCCTGGGCGATCAGCTGGATCTTCGCGTTCTTCGGCGTGATCGCACGGAGCGCGAGCAGCGTGCAGGGCATCTCGTTCCTCGTGCTGTTCCCGCTGACGTTCCTCTCGAACGCGTTCGTGAACCCGGAGACGATGCCGGCCTTCCTCCAGGGCTTCGTGAACGTGAACCCGGTCTCGCACCTCGTGACCGCGGTCCGTGACCTCGCCAACACCGGCACCTTCGGCGCCGACGCCTGGCTCGCTCTCCTGGGGGCCGCCGTCATCGTCGCGATCTTCGCGCCACTCACCGTGCGGGCGTACATGTGGCGCGCCTGAGCACGTCGGGCGCGTCGCCGTCTAGAGCGTCGCCAGGGCAGGACTGCTGAGCAGTTCCAACGCCCGGGCGGCGCTCTCGTGCGCTGTGAGAGGGGCCACCCGTTCGTCGATGCGTTCGCGCTCGGGAGCGGTCGACCTGATCGCGGCAGCAGCTTCGTGCGGTGCGCGGACGAGCGACGGGATGTCCTGACGGGACGCGAGCTGCCCGGCGAGGATCACCAGTTCCGCGCCGGTGCGGCGGACCGTGTCCTCGTCGGACCGGACGTACCACGCACCGAGCACGAGCACGCTCGCTCCGAGGACCGGGCGGTCGAAGCGCTGCGGGAGGAGCCTGCCGAGCGCGACGGTGCGCGTACGCAGCCGGCGGGCGAGCCTCGCGAGCGCAGTCTCCGACGGCGTGCCGTCGAGGAGACCTGCGCCCAGGACCGCCGATGCGACGACCGAGAACCAGGGTGAGCGACGCGATTCCTCGGGCTCGAACGCCTCGAGCGCACGCCCGTAGAGTTCGGCCCCGCGCTCGTGGTCGCCCTGCGCTCGAGCGATCTCCGCGAGGCCTGCCCAGGCGATCGACCGGCGTTCCGGGAGCGGGGCGAACGCCGAGAACGACACCTCGTCGGACAGGAAGCGTTCGAGCACCACGGTGGCTGCGGCGAACTCGCCCCGAGCGATGTCACCGAGCGCGACGAGCCAGTCGAGCTGCTGCAGATCGGCCTCCGCGCCGAGAGCGGTCAGACCCTCCGCGGCGCGGTCCGCCCAGACGAGCGCCTGCTCCGGGTGGGCGTTCTGGCTGTGCAGCTGGGCCAGCATGTGCGCGCTCATCGCCACGCCCCAGACATCACCGAGCGACCGGGACAGTTCGTTCGCGCGGAGGGCGGCGCTTTCTGCTGTGCGCGGGTCGCCGTCGTTCTCGGCGGCCTGAGACGCCATGAGGTTGCCGATGTTCGCGATCTGGGCGACGTCTGAACGACAGTATTCGCGGAGGAGTACGCGGACCTGCTCCTCCCGTCCTGCCGCGAGCAGCATCCCCACGAGTGCATGCATGCGCGGGTGCTCGGTGGGGTGGACGCGCTCGAGGCGGCGCAGTGCACCGATCCCGCGGGCGGAGGTGCGGTGGTTCGTGCTGAGGAACGTGACCGAGATGATGGCGAAGGACACTGCCGCCCCGTCGCTGGTGACCTCCTCCGGGGCCTGGTGCCGGAGGACGTCGAGGACCGCCTCGCCGAACACCAGGACCTCCTGGTGCGCACTCCGGATGGTCCAGAAGAGGGCGAGCGCCGCGAAGACGGATGCGACGATGTCGGCCCGATCGTCGGCGATGGCGCCACGCAGGACGCCGACGAGCGTGTCCTGCTCCAGCGCCAGCCGGGCGAAGGCACGCACCTGATCGGGACCGTTCATGTCCGGGAGCAGGGTCTCGGTCAGCTCGGCCGCCCAGGCGCGTGTGCGCTCCAGGACCAGTGCGTCCTCGCTCGCGTCCTCGAGGGCGATCGCGCCGAACTCGCGGACCGTCTCGAGCATGCGGAACCGCAGCGTCCCGGTGGCCGGATCGTCGAGTGCGGTGAGGAGGGACTGACCGACGAGGGCGTCGAGCGCAGCGGCGACGTCGTCGATGTCCTCGGCCACCGCCGTCGCAGCGTCGATGCCGAAGCCGTCGGGAAACCGGGAGGTCCGGCGGAGGACGACGCGTTCACGCTCGCCGAGCAGGTTCCAACTCCAGTCGATGACGGCGAGCAAGGTGCGGTGGCGCTCGGGGGCACTGCGGTCGCCCGCGGTGAGCAGTGCGAAACGGTTGCCGAGCCGTCGTTCGACCTCTTCCACCGACATGGAGCGCGTGCGGGCTGCCGCGAGTTCAATCGCGAGGGGGAGACCGTCGAGCTTCGCGCAGAGTCGAGCGGCGACATCCAGTGGAACGTGGATCCCGGGCCGCGCGGCACGCGCGCGCTCGACGAACAATCGGACGGCCGGGCCGGCATGGGAGAGGTCCAATCCGACGGCGGCATCCAGCGGGCCGAGCTGGTAGACGTGTTCGGCGGCGATCGACAGCGGACTCCGGCTGGTCGCGAGGACGCGCAGCTCGGCGGTCCAGTCGAGGACGTCAGCGATCCAGCGGGCCGATGCGTCGACGAGGTGTTCGCAGTTGTCCATGACGAGCAGCGTCGGCCGCTCAGCGAGCTTCGCGATGATGCGTTCGCGCAGCTCGACCGGCGGGGTGGCGCGCGAGAGTGCCTCACCGAGTCGTCTCGAGGTGCTGGTCTCGCGGATGCCGAGGGCAGTGGCGACGGCCAGCGGAATGTCCGCCGCGTCACGGATGCTCGCGAGTTCGACGAAGACGACGCCGGGGATGGTCGCCGATGCGCGCCGCGCAACCTCCTGCGCGAGGCGGGTCTTGCCGAGCCCGCCCGGGCCGAGGATCGTGGTCATCCGAACCTGGGAGACGAGCGAGTCGATGGATTCGAGGTCGGCATCGCGGCCGATGAGTGCGTTCGGCGCCGTCCGCAGGCCGAGCACCATCTTGGAGGCGCGTTCCCGCGGCACCGGTGGCGCGACCGCAACCGATTCGGCGGCGTCCCCCTGCAGCAGTGCCGTGTGGGCAGCGACGAGGGCGCTCGTCGGGTCGGTGCCGAGCTGATCCCGGAGGCGGCGCCGGTAATCGGTGAAGAGTCGCATCGCCTCGGTGCGCCGGCCGCTCTGGGCGTAGGCGTTGAAGAGCATGAGATGCGTGGCGTCGTCGAGTGGATCCGCCGCTACGAGGGATTCGAGGTCGGCGATCACGACTGCACCCTCGCCGAGTTCGAGTCGGCTCTGCGCACTGACGCGGCGCAGTTCGTCCTGGAGCCGGCCCGCGCGCTGCGACAGCTCTGCGGCCAGGTGGTCGTCGAGCTCCGCTCCCGGCTCACCCGTCCAGAGCAGCAATGCCTCGCGGGCGAGCCTTCCGGCGGTCTCGGGGTCACCGTCTCGGATGGCCGTCGATGCGGCGTCGGTCCCTTGTGCCGCCGCGTGCAGGTCGATCAGCCCGGGTTCGAGGGCGAGCCGGTATCCGGAGGCTGACGAGTCGATGAGGCCGGGCGTCGCTACCGCGCGCACGCGGGAGACGAGCGTCTGCAGTGCGGCTTTCGCTCCCGCCGGTGGGGCGTCGTCCCACAGCTCGTCAATCAGGCCGGGCACGGAGACCGCCCGCCCGTCGGCGAGCGCGAGTATCGCGATGAGTGCCTTCGCGAGTGGACCGCCCGGCTCGACGAGCTGACCCGTGCGTCCCTCGACGAGCACTGGACCGAGGACGGTCACTCGAGGGGTCTGCGCGGGCACCTCCCGAGCATACCCAGGCGTCGGGCGACGACTGTCGTCGAGCGTGTCGAGGTGCGGTGTCAGCGAAGCGTCTTGCGCGCGGTGATCTGGCCGGTGTCGAAGCCGAGCAGGTGCAGTCCTCCGTGGAATCGTGCGTGCTCCACCTTGATGCAGCGGTCCATGACGACGTTCAAGCCCTTGGATTCGCCGTACTCGGCCGCCTCCTGGTTCCAGATGCCGAGCTGCAACCATACGGTCGGGGCGCCGATGGCGAGCACCTCGTCGATGACCTGCGGGATGTCGCTCGCTTTCCGGAACACGTCGACGATGTCAGGGACCTCCGGCAGAGAGGCGAGATCGGGGTAGGCGGGCTGGCCGAGGATCTCCGTGGCGTTCGGGTTGACGAAGTAGATGCGGAAGTCGCTCGACTGCTGCAGGTAGGTGCCGACGAAGTACGAGGAGCGCGCGGGGTTCGGTGAGGCGCCGACGATCGCGACCGACTTCGCCTCGCGCAGGAGCTTCAACCGAGCCTTCGCATCGGGACCGGTCCAGGTGCGCTGCGACCGCAGGAGTTTCGCGAGCGGCGAATCGGATGGCAGCGAGCAGGTGAGTCCGTTGGTGAGCCGGACCGTTTCGGAACCGCTGCTCGCCGAGCCTGCCGAGCGGTCGGTCGCCGAGCTTGTCGAAGTGCTCATGTCGTTACTCCTTCACCGCGGCGGTGAGCGCCTGGTCGAGGTCGTAGATGATGTCGTCCGGGTCTTCGATGCCGACGCTCAGGCGGACGATGCCCGGGAGGACACCCGCATCGATGAGCTGCTGATCGGTGAGCTGCGCGTGCGTCGTCGATGCCGGGTGGATGATGAGCGTCTTCGCGTCACCGATGTTCGCGAGGTGGCTGGCGAGGTCGACGGACTCGATGAGCTTCTGGCCGACCTGGCGGCCACCCTTGACCTCGAAGCTGAACACGGAACCCGGACCCTTCGGGAGGTACTTCTTCGCGCGCTCGTGATGCGGGTGGTTCGCGAGCCCCGCCCAGTTGACGGCGGCGATGCGCGGGTCCGCTTCGAGCCAGTCGGCGACGATGCGGGCGTTGTCGACGTGCGCCTGGATGCGGAACGGCAGGGTCTCGACGCCCTGAGCGAGCAGGAAGGCCGAGTGCGGGGCGAGTGCGGGTCCGATGTCGCGCAGCTGCTCGGCACGCAGACGGGTCAGGAAGGCGTACTCGCCGAAGTTGCCGGACCACTGCAGGCCGCCGTAGCTCGGGACCGGCTGACCGAAGAGCGGGAACGTGTCGGTGTTCCAGTCGAAGCGACCGCTCTCGACGACGACACCGCCGAGCGTCGTGCCGTGGCCGCCGAGGAACTTCGTCGCGGAGTGCGTGACGATGTCGGCGCCCCACTCGATGGGGCGGTTGAGGTAGGGCGTCGCGATCGTCGAGTCGATGATGAGCGGGATGCCGTGGGCGTGAGCGACATCCGCGAGCCCCTCGATGTCCGCGATCTCGCCGGACGGGTTGGCGACCGTCTCGGCGAAGACGAGCTTCGTGTTGTCCTGGATGGCGGCCGCGTAGTCGGCGGCGTCGGAGGACTGCACGAAGGTGGTCTCGATGCCGAAGCGGCGGAGGGTGACGTCGAGCTGCGTGATCGAGCCGCCGTACAGGTTCGCTGACGCGACGATGTGGTCGCCGGCTCCTGCGAGCGACGCGAAGGTGATGTACTGCGCGGCGAGCCCGGACGACGTTGCGACGGCACCGAGGCCTCCCTCGAGACTCGCGATGCGCTCCTCGAAACTCGCGACCGTCGGGTTCGCGAGACGGGAGTAGATGTTGCCGTACTTCTGCAGGGAGAACCGGGCTGCGGCGTCCGCGGTGTCGTCGAAGACGAACGCACTCGACTGGTAGATCGGCAGCGCTCGTGCGCCCGTCACCTGGTCGGGGATGTTGCCCGCGTGGATTGCACGCGTGCGGAAGCCATACTCACGATCTGCCATGGCCATCACGCTACCGGAGCAGTGGGCGCGCCCCGGCCGTGTTGCAACAGTACGTCGCAAACCGACAGGCCCGTTGCCGGTGGGGTACGGCTACGCTGCACAGTGCCTGCCCAGGCCCGGTCGCTAGTCTGGGGTCACAGCCCCGATGTGGGCTGCCGGACGAGGGCGCAGTACCCGGCAAGCGACAAGACTGACCACGAAGGAGTGTTCGTCATGTCATGGATCATCCTCATCGCCTCCGGAGTCCTCGAGGCCGTCTGGGCCACCGCTCTCGGCAGGTCGGAGGGCTTCACGAAGCTCTGGCCCACCGTCACCTTCGGCGTCGCCCTCGTGCTCAGCATGGCGGGTCTCGCCTGGGCCATGCGCGACATCCAGGTCGGCACCGCCTACGCGGTGTGGGTCGGGATCGGCGCAGCGCTCACGGTCGGCTACGCCATGACCTTCGGAGGCGAGCAGCTCTCCGTCATCAAGGTGCTCCTCATCCTCGGCCTCATCGGCTGCGTGATCGGCCTGAAGCTCGTCGGCGGCGAGCACTAGCCACCCGGCCACACGGCAGGGGACCGTCAGGACAGGTGCACGGCTCCGAGTGCAAGGACGGCGATGAGCAGCCAGGACCCGAGGCCGACCACGAGCGCCCGCCACCCGGTCGTCACGAGGGTGCGGACGCGGATCGCGGCGCCCAGGGCGAAGAGCGCCATCGCCAGGAGTGCGGTCTGCAAGCCGTCCGCGACGCCGAGCACGACCTCCGGAACCGGGAGTGATGTCCGCACGAGCACGGCTGCGATGAACCCGGCGACGAACAGGGGCACGATCGGCGGCCGCGCGGCCGAGGAGCCGTCAGGGGTCGCGCCCGACGCCGCGGCGACCGTCTGCAGGCGACGGCGTTCGATGGTGGCCGCCGCGGCCACCATCGGGGCCAGGAGCACGACTCGGGTGAGTTTCACGACGACGGCGACGGCGAGGGCGCTCGTCCCGGCGATCTGCGCAGTCGCGACGACCTGGCCGACGTCGTGCACACTCGCTCCGACCCAGTGACCGAACTGCTCATCGGTCAGTCCGAGCGGGCCGCGGAGGGCAGGCAGCACGAAGATCGCGAGCGTCCCGCACAGCGTCACGAGGGCCACGGGTGTGGCCTGTTCCTCATCTTTGGCCTTGACCACGCCGCTCATCGCGCCGATGGCGGAGGCGCCGCAGATCGAGAAGCCCGTCGCGATGAGGAGTGGTTCGGGGCCGGTGAGACCGATCGCCCTCCCGAACCACAGCGTGACGAAGAAGGTGATGACGACGATCGCGACGGTGGTCGCGAGCGTGACCCAACCGAGCCCCGCGATGTCGATCAGGCTGAGCTTCAGTCCGAGCAGCACGATGCCGAGGCGCATGAACCGTTTGGCCGCGATGCCGAGGCCCGGTTTCAGCGGACCGCCGGCGAGTCGTTGGAAGCCGCGGAACTGGCCGACGATCATGCCGAGCAGCACACTCGTGGTGAGCAGTGGCACGATCGGGAACACGGTGTGCAGCCCGAGTGCGAGGAGGGCCGCAAGCCCGGCGACCGCGACTCCCGGCACGGCACGGCGCGCACCGTCGGGCGTCCCGATCATGCCGGCCAGTCGCGCGGAGACCGTCATCGACTCGCTCCTGATCCGGTCAGATCCACGACGGCAACCAGGCGTGGAGATGCCAGAACCAGTAGGGCACGGTGATGGCCGTCCAGAGCGGGTACCAGAAGACGCTCAACACCGTCGTGATGGTGAGGAACACGCCGACCACACCCACGCCGGCCACGCGTCGCTCCTCGGGATCGTCGCGCGAGCCCAGGATCCTGCCGATCGCGAAGACCAGGCCGAGTATGAGGTACGGCTCGAAGACGATCGTGTAGAACTGGAACACCGTGCGGTTCAGGTACATCAGCCACGGCAGGTATCCGGCGGCGACACCCAGGACGATGAGGCCGACCTGCCACTCGCGATAACGCACCAGACGGTAGGCGAGGTAGCCGAGGGCGACGGCCGCGCCCCACCAGATGAGCGGATTGCCGATGGAGGTGATCGCCGACGAGCACGCGTCCCACGAGCAGCCGGGGTCGCCCTCGGCCGGGGACTGGTAGTACATGCTCGTCGGACGGAGCATGAGGAGCCAGCCGAGTGGATTGGCGGCATACGGGTGCGGTGTGCTCAGCCCGACGTGGAAGCCGTATGCGCTCTGGTGGTAGTGGAGGAGGCTCTGGAACCAGTGCGGGACCCATGAGAACGCGCCGGTCCAGGCGTTGCCGGTTCCGTTCGCCCACTGCCGGTCGTAGCCTCCGGAGGTCGTGATCCAACCGGTCCAGCTCGCGAGGTACACGAGCAGCGCCGGCGGCACGAGCATGAGGAACGACGCGGGTCCCTGCTTGAGGACGGCGGCGCTCGCCCAGAGCGGGAGCCCGAGCCGACGACGCAGGAGCAGGTCGGTGACGATGACGTAGAGGCCGAACGCGGCCAGGAAGTACAGACCGTTCCACTTGACGGCGGTGGCCGCGCCGAAGGCGATGCCCGCGGCGAGCAGCCACGGTCGCCACCACAGCACAGGACCCCACGCAGGGTCATTCCCGCCCGCGCGGTCCGCCGCGAGTCTCGCGGCGAGACGGGAGGCGTGCCACTGACGGTCCAGCAGGATGGCTCCGAAGCCCGCGAGCACGAACAGCATGACGAAGTTGTCGAGGAGCGAGACGCGGGCCATGACGATCGCGTGGCCGTCGATGGCGAAGAGGAACCCGGCGGTGACCGCCAGGATCTGCGAGGTGAACAGGCGCTTCGCGATGAGCGTGATCAGGAGGACCGCGAGCGTGCCGGCGATGACGGTCGAGATCCGCCACCCGGTGCTGTCATCGATGCCGAAGACCGCGATCCCGAGCGCGATGAGCCATTTGCCGAGCGGCGGGTGGACCACGTAGGAGGGGTCGGTTCCCGGGCTGCCGGCGTTCCCGCTCGCGAACCCGTCATCCGCGCCCTCCGGCCAAGCGCTTTCATAGCCGTTCAGCCACAGCGACCAGGCGTCCTTGACATAGAAGGTCTCGTCGAAGACGAGGGAGTGCGGGTGGCCGATGTTCCAGAACCGCAACACGAACGCGAGCAGGGTGACCGCTGCCGGGCCGCCCCAGATCCACAGTTTCCGCCGCCGTTCGGTGCGGAGCAGACGCTCCCACCAGCGGTCGAGAGGGGATCCCGTCACAGGGGTTTCGAGAAGATCGACCGACACCGTCTCATCTAACCACCCCGACCGGATGGGACACTGGTCGGGTGATCATCCTCGGAGCGACCCCCATCGGCAACCTCGGCGACGCCTCACCCAGGCTTCGGGAGGCGCTCGAGACGACGGAGGTCATCGCCGCAGAGGACACCCGGACAACGATCCACCTGCTCCGAGCCCTCGGCATCGAATCACGTCCACGGCTCATCGCCATGCACGACCACAACGAACGCGAGCGCGCGGCGGAGATCGTCGAGCTCGCACGGGAGACCGATGTGCTCGTCCTGAGCGACGCCGGTATGCCGACGGTCTCCGACCCGGGCTTCCACCTCGTCGACGTCGCTGCCGCCGCGGGCGTTCAGGTGACCGCGATCCCCGGTCCGTCCGCCGTCGTCACGGCGCTCGCCGTATCGGGCCTCGCGACCGATCGCTTCACCTTCGAGGGCTTCCTGCCGCGGAAGCCGGGCGACCGGCGCAGTGCACTCCGCCTGCTCGCGACGGAACCGCGCACGATGGTCTTCTTCGAGTCACCCAACCGGCTCGCGTCATCGCTGCAGGACGTCGCGTCGATGCTCGGGGCCGACCGGCGCGTCGCGGTCTGCCGCGAGCTCACGAAACTGTTCGAGGAAGTGAAGCGTGGGACGGCGGCGGAGCTCGCCGAGTGGGCGGCCGGCGGTGTCAAGGGCGAGATCTGCATCGTCATCGCGGGCGCTGCGGCCGTCGAGGCCGATCCGGAGACGGCCGTGGAACAGGTCCTCGCGCTCGTCGCAGACGGCGCCAGACTCAAGGAGGCGTCCAGCGAGGTCGCCGAGGCGACCGGGCTGTCCAAACGCGACCTCTACCAAGCCGCCCTCGCAGCCCGCCCACCGAAGCCCGCAGCGAAGCCGTAACGGTCCCGGGAGGTAACAGGCACGGCGGCGGCGTCCGCTCGTCCTAGGATTGACCCCATGGCCGACGGCACCTCCTTCTACATCACCACGCCCATCTTCTACGTCAACGACGCCCCCCACATCGGGCACGCGTACACGGAGGTGGCGGCGGACGTCCTCGCGCGCTGGCACCGCCAGGCGGGCGACCGCACCTGGTTCCTCACCGGGACGGACGAGCACGGCCAGAAGATCCTGCGCACAGCGACCGCCAACGGCGTGACGCCGAAGCAGTGGGCGGACAAACTCGTCAGCGAGTCCTGGTACCCGCTGCTCGACACGATCGACATCTCCAACGACGACTTCATCCGTACCACGGAGGAGCGTCACGAGAAGAACGTGCAGCTCTTCCTCCAACGTCTCTACGACGCGGGCTACATCTACACCGGTGAGTTCGAGGGCTACTACTGCGTCGGCTGCGAGGAGTACAAGCAGGAGAGCGATCTCGTGCAGGGCACCGGCGAGTACGTCGGACAGCTCGTCTGCGCGATCCACTCGAAGCCCGTCGAGCTGCTCCAGGAGAGCAACTACTTCTTCCGGATGAGCGACTTCGCCGAGCGACTCCTGGCCCTCTACGAGGAGCGCCCCGAGTTCGTGCAGCCGGAGTCGGCACGCAACGAGGTCATCCAGTTCGTCCGCCAGGGGCTCAAAGACCTCTCGATCTCACGATCGACGTTCGACTGGGGCATCAAGGTGCCGTGGGACGAGAGCCACGTCGTCTACGTGTGGTTCGACGCGCTGCTGAACTACATCACTGCAGCCGGGTACGGTTCCGACGATGAGGCCTTCGCCGAGCGCTGGCCCGCCACCCAGATCGTGGGCAAGGACATCCTCCGCTTCCACGCGGTCATCTGGCCCGCAATGCTCATGGCCGCCGGCATCGAGGTCCCGAAGCGGGTCTTCGGTCACGGCTGGCTGCTCGTCGGCGGCGAGAAGATGTCGAAGTCGAAGCTCACCGGAATCGCGCCGAGCGAGATCACCGACACCTTCGGTTCCGACGCGTTCCGCTACTACTTCATGCGCGCCATCGCCTTCGGGCAGGACGGCTCGTTCAGCTGGGAGGACCTCTCGGCGCGCTATCAGGCGGAGCTCGCGAACGGCTTCGGCAACCTCGCCTCCCGCGTGCTCGCGATGGTCACACGGTACTTCGAGGGCGTCGTGCCGCCGAGTGGTCCGGCCGAGGCCTCCGACCTCGCCATCCAGGAGACGGTCGCGAAGGCGGTCACGGACGCCGACGCCGCCATCGGGCGACTCGCGATCCAGGACTCGCTCGCCGCCATCTGGAGGATCGTCGACGAACTGAACGGGTACATCACCGAGCAGGAGCCCTGGGCGCTCGCCAAGGACGAGGCCAAGCGCGAGCGGCTCGGCACCGTCCTGTACACCGCGATCGAGGGGCTGCGCGCACTGTCCGTGCTCCTGCACCCGTTCGTGCCGAAGGCGACCACGAAGCTCTGGGCGGCCCTCGGCGCAGAGGACGCCCTCGGCGCACTCGGCGAGCAGCGCATCGCCGAGGTCGGCACCTGGGGTCAGGTTCCCGCCGGCACCTCGGTCAACGGGCTCGAGCCGCTCTTCCCGCGGATCGAGGCCGTCGCCGAATGACCGAGGGGCCGAACGCCGAGGCGCAGCCGCACCTGCGGCAGCGCGCGGCGGGGGAGCGTAAGCAGTTGAGCTTCCCGGAGGCACCGGTGCCGTTGCCGGTGCCGGTGTACGACAACCACACTCACCTCGAGCACGCGGACGGTGATGCACCGCTGACGCCGGCCGAGCATCTCGACCGCGCTGCGGCCGTCGGCGTCCGCGGCATCGTCCAGGTCGGGACCGACGTCGAGACGTCGCGGTGGTCGGCTGCGCTCGCTGCGCGCGACCCACGGGTGCTCGCCGCTGTGGCCATCCACCCGAACGATGCGCCCGACCTCGATCGGGCCGGCGCCCTCGATGCGGCGCTCGCCGAGATCGACCGCCTGGCGGCCGAGCCCCGCGTGCGAGCGGTGGGTGAGACGGGTCTCGACTTCTTCCGGACGGAGGAGGACGGCCGGGCCGCGCAGTTCGCCTCGTTCGAAGCGCACATCGCGATCGCCAAGCGGCACGGGGTCGCGATGCAGATCCACGACCGTGACGCCCACGACGAGGTCGTCGAGACACTGCTGCGCGTCGGAGCTCCGGACCGGACGGTGTTCCACTGCTTTTCGGGTGGCCGCGAACTCGCCGAGTTGTGCGCCGAGCACGGCTGGTATGCGTCGTTCGCCGGGACGGTGACGTTCAAGAACGCGTTGCCCCTGCGCGAGGCGCTCGAGGTGATCCCGCGCGAGCTCATCCTGGTCGAGACGGATGCGCCGTACCTGACGCCGGCGCCGTTCCGTGGCCGTCCGAATGCGCCGTACCTGCTGCCATACACCCTGCGGGGGATGGCCGATCATCTGGGCGAGGACGTCGCGGCGCTCGCTGCGGTCGTCGCGGAGAACACGGAACGCGTCTACGGCTCCTGGACCGACTGACCCTGCCCTGCCGCCACAGACCCGCGCTCGGTCGGCAGCATCGCGTTGGCGAACGACGCAGGACGGGCTGGTTCACGCGGGAGGGGCTCAGGGGCGACGGGTCAGGCGGCGACGGCGGAGGGCGCCATAGGCCTGCATGAGGCGCGGGACGACGACGTAGACCGCGAGCGGGACGACGACGAGGGTCAGGACGAACGCGCGCAGCACCGGGTGCCAGTCGACGCTCACCGGGGTCAGCAGGGTCATGCCGATCGCGACGAGCGGGAAGATCGCAAGCCACGTGATGACCGCACGAACGTGGGTCGACGGGAGGTGCGGCATCGGGGCGGACGGGGGGATCGTGGGGGTGCCAGCGGTGGCGGTCTGATCGTGCATGGAATCTCCAACTAGATGGTTGCTTTCGGGAAGGAGATCACCGTAGACCGGCTGGACGCAAACTGCAACTAGCTGGTTGGATTCGGTTAGACTCAGCTCATGGCCTGGGACATCGAGCGCACGAAACGTCTGCTGCTCGACGCGGCGACGGCGGAGTTCCGAGACAACGGTCTCGCCGGTGCCCGCGTCGACCGGATCGCCACCGAGGCCGGCGTCAACAAGGAGCGCATCTACCAGTACTTCGGTCGCAAGGATGACCTCTTCGACGTGGTGATCGCCACCCAGCTGCGCCGCGTCATGGACGAGGTGCCCATCGAGGGTGACGGTCCCGAGGCGTTGGCCGACTACGCGGGGCGTCTGTTCGACCATCACCAGGCGGACGCTGTCCTGCCCCGCCTGCTGTTCTGGGAAGGCCTCGAGCGCGGCGATCGCGTCGTCGACCGAGCGGAACGCACCGACCGCTGTCGCAGCAAGATCGATCGCACCCTTGAAGCCCTCCCGGGTGTCGCCCGCGAGGACGCCGCAGACCTCCTCCTCACGATCATCGCGCTCTGCGACGCCTGGGCCGTCCTGCCGGAGCTCGACGGCCTGATGGTCGGCCGCAGCGCCGGTCGTGTCGCCCGGCGTCGCTCCGTCGTCGTGAACACCGTCCGGCTCGCCGCTCAAGCGCTCGTCGACGAACTCGTCGACGCCTGACCGGCACGCCTCCGGTCGGGCCAACCGATCAGAGCGGTGCTCGCCGATCAGGGATACTTGAGGGATGACCGCTTCCGTCGCACTGCTCGGCCCCGCCGAGATCCGTGATCTCGCCGCCCTGCTCGATGTGACGCCGACGAAGAAGCTCGGCCAGAACTTCGTCATCGACGCCAACACGGTCCGCAAGATCGTTTCTGTGGCGCATGTCTCGCCGGGCGACGTCGTCGTTGAGATCGGACCTGGCCTCGGTTCGCTCACCCTCGGTCTCCTTGAAGCGGACGCGAGCGTGGTCGCGGTGGAGATCGACGGCCGGCTCGCGAAGCAGCTGCCGACCACCGTCGCGCAGATGGCCCCGGGCATGATCGACCGCCTCTCGGTCGTCCACGAGGACGCCCTGCGGATCGTCGAGCTGCCCGCCCAGCCGAACCGCCTGGTGGCGAACCTCCCGTACAACATCTCCGTGCCCGTGCTGCTCCACTTCCTGGAGCACTTCACCTCGCTCACCGCCGGCGTCGTCATGGTGCAGGCGGAGGTCGGGTACCGTCTCGCAGCGGTCCCCGGAAGCAAGGTCTACGGCGCCCCGAGCGCGAAGGCGGCCTGGTACGGCGCGTGGCGCATCGCCGGTCAGGTGAGTCGTCAGGTGTTCTGGCCCATCCCGAACGTCGACTCCGTGCTCGTCGGCTTCGAGCGCCGCTCCGACGTCATCGGTACCGAGGAGGAACGCCTCGGGACCTTCGCCCTCATCGACGCCGCCTTCCAGCAGCGCCGCAAGATGCTCCGTCAGGCGCTCGGCGGTGTCCTCGGCAGCTCGCAGGCGGCGATCGAGCGGATGGAGGCGGCCGGGGTCAAGCCCACCGCGCGCGGCGAGGAACTCACCGTCCACGACTTCCTGTCGATCGTCCGCGCCGGGCACTAGCGTTGAGGTCATGACCTCAGACCCCCGCTTCCCCGCGAACGTCCCGGACATCCACCGCCCCTACGCTGCGGTGCCCGAGCGGTACGAGAACACGGCCTTCCGACAGGTCGGCACCTCCGGCTTGTTCCTCCCCCCGATCTCGCTCGGCCTCTGGTACAACTTCGGCGACAACCGTCCGTTCGACGGCCAACGCGCACTGCTGCGCCACGCCTTCGACCACGGCATCACCCACTTCGACCTCGCGAACAACTACGGCCCGCCCTACGGCTCTGCCGAGACGAACTTCGGCCGCATGATCCGCGAGGACTTCGGTGCGTACCGCAACGAGCTCATCATCTCCTCGAAGGCCGGATACGACTTCTGGCCAGGGCCGTACGGCAACTTCGGTTCGAAGAAGTACCTGACGGCGAGCCTCGACGAGTCGCTCGAGCGGATGAGCTTGGACTACGTCGACATCTTCTACTCCCACCGCGTGGACGAGGTCACTCCCATCGAGGAGACCATCGGTGCCCTCGACGCCATCGTGCGCTCCGGCAAGGCGTTGTACGTCGGTATCTCGTCGTATTCAGCGGAACGCACCGCCGTCGCCCACGCGGTGGCGCGCGAGCTCGGCACACCGCTCGTCATCCACCAGCCCTCCTACTCGATCCTCAACCGCTGGGTCGAGGACGGCCTCACCGAGGTGCTGACGGAGACCGGCCTCGGTGCCATCGCATTCGTACCACTTGCTCAGGGCCTGCTGACGGACAAGTACCTCGGCGAGGGTCCTGCCGACCGCGCGATGAACCGTCCCTCCCTGCCGGACCGACAGGTGAGCGACGAGATGGCGACACGGCTGCGTTCACTGAACGCCATCGCCGCAGAGCGAGGACAGACGCTCGCGCAGATGTCGCTCGCGTGGGTGCTGAACAACCCGGCGATCACCTCGGCGCTCATCGGGGCGTCGCGCCCCGAGCAGCTGGACGAGAACCTCGCGGCCCTCGACGGCCCGGCGTTCACGACGGAGGAGCTCGAGGAGATCGACCGACTCGCCGAGGGCTCGGACGTCAACATCTGGGCGGACTCGTCGAACAAGTAGGCGGTCGGTCAGCGGTGGTCGGCGGATCGACTAGCTTGGAACAATGACCACCGCGGCCATCCTCAACCACGTGCACGTGAGAGCCCCCGGGAAGATCAACGTCTTCCTCAAGGTGGGGGAAGTCATGGACGACGGCTACCACGACGTCGCGACGGCCTATCAGGCGATCTCGCTGTACGAAGACGTCCATGCCTACCCGGCGGACGACTTCAGCGTGTCCTTCACGGGCTCCGTCGACGTCTCCGGCGTCCCGACCGACACGAGCAATCTCGCGATCCGTGCGGCCAAGGCGCTCGCGCGCCGGACGGGTTACCGCGGGGGAGTCCGTCTCGAGATCGAGAAGCACGTCCCGGTCGCCGGCGGTATGGGTGGTGGCTCGGCAGACGCCGCGGCAACGCTGCTCGCCTGCGACGCCCTGTGGGGCACCGAGCGCAGCCGCGACGACCTGCTCGCCCTCGCGGCCCGCCTCGGCGCCGATGTGCCGTTCGCGCTCCTCGGCGGCACGGCCGTCGGGACGGGACGCGGCGACCAACTGAGCAGCGCCCTCGCGAAGGGCCAGTTCGAGTGGGTGCTCGCCCTCGCCAACTTCGGCATGTCGACGCCGCAGGTGTACCAGGAACTCGACGCGCATCGCGCGCGCCACATCCTCGACATCTCGCCGGCGGGTCGTCAGCCGACCGTCGACACCGCCGTGCTGCAGGCGCTGCGGGCCGGCGACGCGCACCTGCTGGGCGAGGTCCTGTTCAACGATCTGCAGGCGGCGGCGCTCCAGCTGCGCCCGGTGCTCGGCGAGGTGCTGGAGTTCGGCGATTCCCAGGGTGCGCTCGGCAGCCTCGTCTCGGGCTCGGGCCCGACGATCGCGTTCCTCGCCGGCGACGCCGACGACGCGCTCGAACTGCAGGTCACCCTCGCGTCCTACGGCATGAAGGCGATCCGCGCCCACGGCCCGGTGCACGGCGCGCGGATCATCTCCCAGCACTGAACCCTCCGTCCAGAATTCAGGGGATATCAGCCCGGCTCGGGTGCGATGTCCGAAAAACGCTGGCAGTCCCGGCCTTTCGCGACTCGCAGCGCAGGATTCCCTGAATTCTGAACAGTGGCGAGGGGGTGTCAGGCGGCGACGCCTCGGACCTTCAGGGAGTTCTCGATGATCGTGAGCCCCTCCATGCCTGGGAGCTTCGCGATGTGTCCGTCGATGCGGCGCACCTCCGCCAGGCCCTCTTCGTCGCCGAACAGGTGGCCCATGACATGAGTGACCTCGGAATCCGGCATGACGCCGGAACCGACGGGGCCCCACACCTTCCGAAGGAGGAAGCGGGTGAGACGACGGGCGCTCTTCGACGATTCGAGCCGTGTCCGTGCCTGGCTCGCGTAGAACGCGACGTGGCGCGTCTCCTGCTTCGCGATGCGCTTGAGGAGCACCGAGAGCACGGGGTGGCGCTCCAACTGCGCGAGGCGTGTGTATGCGGCAGTGGCGGACCACTCGTTGGCGGCGCCCCAGCTCATGTGCACGGCGATGAAGTCCGTGCCGACGAGGTTGCCGAGGATCGACTGCTTGATCGGATCCAGACGGTCCTTCCAACCAAGCTTCAGCCGCGTGGCCTTCAGCTCGTCGAAGTCGACCGTGATGTCGTGAGCGGCGAGGACCGCCGCGAGTGCTTCGCCGTGCCAGAACTCTTCACGGTTCCACATGGTCATGAACGCGCCGACGTCGTCGTCCTCGTGTGAGGGCGTCATGAGCATGTCCCGGAGGTAGCAGACCGTGTGGTACTCGATGTCGCACATGTACCGCAGGCTGCGCAGTGTGGACGCTGGTAGCGGGTTGGTCTTGAACTCGTCGAAGTCGAGGTCGCTCCAGTTCACTGAGACGGAGGTCTCGGTGAACTTGTCGATGTCAAACGCCATGTGCGGTGGGGCGGTCCTGGATCGAGTCCTGGTCCGTCCGCTCTCCTCTCGGGTGGGCGGCGCGTGGTGCGCGGGTCAATCCGTCTTCGGAGCGGACACCTCCGGTGGTTCGTGCCCATTCTCGCACCGTCCACCGGTTCGCCTGCGCGAGCTTGTACAGCGTGTGGTCGGGATTCACCGCGACCGGGTTGCCGAGCAGCTGCAGCCAGGCCGCATCGGCATGGGAGTCACCGTAGCCGTACGAGTGCGCCAGGTCCATGCCGTGCTGCTCGGCGTACTGCGTGAGCCAGGCGCCTCGGGCCTCGTCGACGAGCGGCGGAGCGTCGAGGTAGCCGGTGAGGCGACCGTGTTCCGTATGCATGGCGCCGGCGACGACCACATCGAAGAACGGCGCGAGTGGAGCGACCATGAGGTCGATCGTGCCGGTCACGAGGATGGTGCGGTGGCCGGCGGCGCGGTGAGCGGCGATCTGCTCGAGCGCCTGCGGGAGGAGCCTCGCGCGGAGGGCCTTGCCGAAGCCGCCGCGGACGATCTTCTCGAGCTGCGCGACGTCGACACCCTCGTAGCGGCGCATGAAGGTGCGGATGAACTCGCCGCGGTCACGGAGCTCCGCGCCGATGTAGCCGGGCATCGACGCGCCGAGCGCGGCGATCTCGATGGGCCAGCGGGAGCGGGAGGTCGCTGCGAGGCGCAACCAGAGGTACTGCTCGATGAGGTTCCACGCGAGCACGGTGCCTTCGAGGTCGAACACCGCGAGCACGTCGTCGCGCACGGGGAGGATCTTCTGCTGCTTCGCAGCGCCGGCCTTGCGGTTCGCGAACGCGCGGGTCAGCGTGGTGACGGCGGGGAAGTGGATGCGCTGGAAGTAGTCGTCCCAGTCGATCGTGGTCACGTCGAAACCGCGTTCGGCCTGCTGCTCGACCGGGAGCGAGGCGTGGAGTTCCCGCGTGCGCTGGTCGTCGAAGACGATCTCGCTCTGGACGTACGAGCGGTACAGACCCGTGAAGTCGCGCAGCGAACCGAGGTCACTCGACGCCTTGCGGATGCGGTCCTGCCAGCCACGGGTCCGCGCGTTCGCAGGCAGGTGGGAGACGACGCGGCCCGCTGCGGTCGTCGCCTTCTGACGCCGGTCGATGGACCGCTCGATCGCCCGCCCGCCGGGGAAGTTCCAGGTCGGGACGCTGATGTCACCGGCGTCTGCGGGGATCGGGTGCTTCGTGAAGTAGCTGTGCACGTTGGCGTACATCTTGTGGAACGGCAGCGGGTTGCTCGCGCCGGAGCTCACATGGAAGTACCGGGCCGAGGCGGGCTCCGGCGGCGTCTGCGCTGCGGCGAGGATCGCGTTGACGACGAAGTCCACGGGGATGATGTCGAGGACGCTGTCCGGCAGGCCGGGGAAGTCGGGCAGTTGGCCGCGGCCGTAGGCGATGATCAGCGGATCGGCGACCTTGTACCCGTCGATCCAGCCCGGGAACGGGTGGGAGAGCGCGCTCTCGATGATCGACGGACGTACGACCGACAGACGGTTGCCGGTTCCCGCCCAGCGTTCTTCGGCGACGCGTTCGGCGAGTGCCTTCGTGAAGGTGTACACGTCGGTCCAGCCGAGGCTCTCGGCGCGGGCGCGCCCGTGCGCGACGAGTCGGGTGTCGACCCAGGCGATGCGCGCGGCTTCCGCGGCACTCGACACCGCCTGCGGGCCGGCCTTGCCGTGCTCGCGGCGGGCCGACTGCATGAGCTTCCTGAGCACCTCGGGGCGGCGGGACGACTCCTCGGTGCGGATGCGAGCCGATCGTGCTGCCTCCGCCTCGACGCGCCAGTCGGCATCGTGGGCCAGACTGCGCTCTGGCTGGATACCCTTTCGGGTCCCGCCGACGTACGCGGTGGAGACGTGCACGACGTGCGGGGTGGCGCCGCTCTTGGCGAGAGCCGCGTAGAGCGTGGTCGCTCCGCCGACGTTCGTGGCGAAGGCCTCGTCGATGGGCGGGTCGAAGGACACCGTCGAGGCACTGTGGATGACGACGTCGAGGTCCGCGGGGAGGGCCATCTCGTCGAGGCCACCCTCGATGACGGTGACGCGCTCGGCGACGATCGCTGCCGCTGCCTCCGCACCGACGCGCTCGCGCCAGGACTTGAAGACGGGCTTGCGCAGGAGCGTCGCGAGACGATCGCTGCCCTTGACGGAGCCCTTCTTCCGGATGAGCAGGCTCACCCGGGTGGTCGGGTGGTCGGCGAGCAAGCGTTCGAGCACGGCCTGGCCGAGGAACCCGGTACCGCCGGTGACGAGGACGTGGGCGCCGTCGAGGGCGTCCGGCGCGAAGATCGGCGACGTCTCGGTCGGCGAGACCGCGTCTGGGGTGGGGGAGTCGGTCATGAGGTCTCCTCGAGGGTTCCGTGGCGTCCACGGCGGGCGAGTCGTGCGGCGAGATGGAGGCCCGACTGCCCCGGCAACGCATCGATCGATGCGTCGATTCCGGTGACCGCAGGGTCGCTCCAGGTGGCGGTGTTGCGGAAGACGAGCGCTGCGAAGCGCGCGGTCTGCTGAGGGCCGGTCACGTCGGAACCGGTGGGCCACACCGCCGAGCGGATGCGACGGCGGGTGATGCCCTGGGCGCGGGGCGAGGCTGCGAGGCGGTCGGACGCCTGGGCCTCGAAGAACTCCAGGTGGCGCGCCTTCGTCTCGAGGATCTCGTCGATGAGACGGTCGAGCACGGGGTGCGCCTCGCGCTGCCGCACCGAGCGGTAGGCGGCACGGGTGATGAGGTCGTCGATCGTGCCGATGGTCATGTGCCACGCGATGATGTCCTCGCCGAGCACATTGGCGATGACAGCCTGACCGATGGGCGCGAATCGGTCGCGCAGGCCGTGCACGGTCCGACGCAAGCCCGTCGCGCGGTTCTTGATCCGCGGGGTGCCGTTCGCCTTGAGGACGGTGTCGAGGGTGTCGGTGATCCAGTACTTCTCGTACGCCCATGTGATGAGGAACGCGGTGACTCTCGCATCCTTGTGCGTGGGCGTCACGAGCACACTCCGGAGGTACTGCATCGTCGCCCGTTCGATGTCCGACAGTGCGCGGAGCAGCGCGACCGTCTCGGCGCTCAGCGGCGTGGCGGTGAACGACTCGACGTCGATCTCCTTGCGGCGGCTGCCGACGGCGGACTTGGCGTAGTCCCGCACGCTGAAATCGTGGGCGGGGCGGAGCATCGCACTCTCCTGCTCGACCGTGTCGAGCGCAGCGGCGGCTGCCTCGCGCGGCGATTCCCGGTTCACCATGGCGTCTCCGTTCCGTGACGATCCGACCTCATCACTGTAGCTTGCAACGATACGCAACGCGTAGCGTATTCTGATCCCCATGGCTACAGCTCTCGTCACGGGTGGGACGTCCGGCATCGGTGCGGCGTTCGCGACGGCGCTCGCCGGACGCGGGTTCGATCTCGTGCTCGTCGCGCGCAACGCCGAGCGGTTGGAGCAGACCGCTGCCCAGCTGCGGGCCACCGGCAGGACCGTCGACATCATCGCCGCCGACCTGTCCGACCGTGCCGACGTCGCGAAGCTCGCCGCCCGTATCGAAGACACCTCGTCGCCGATCGAGGTCGTCGTGAACAACGCCGGGTTCGGCGTGCACGCTCGCCTGACCGACCCGGACACGAGCGAATTCGACAACGCGATCGAGGTCATGTGCCGCAGCGTCGCGGTGCTGTCGGGCGCAGCGGCACGCGCCATGCGCGAGCGCGGCCACGGCACGATCATCAACGTGTCGAGCACCGCCGGCTACATCACCACGGGCGGTTACTCCGCGGTCAAGGGTTTCGTCACCACGTATACGGAGGCGCTCGCGGTCGAACTCGCCGGCAGCGGAGTACGGGTCACCGCGCTCTGTCCGGGCTGGGTGCGCACCGAGTTCCACGACCGTGCCGGCATCAGCACACGTTCCATCCCGTCGAGCCTCTGGATCGACGTCGACCGTCTCGTCACCGATGCCCTCCGGGACGCCGGGCGCGGGGTGGTCATCTCCATCCCGAGCTTCCGCTTCAAGGCGCTCATGGTCCTCGTGAAGTTCGCTCCGCGGGCGTGGATCCGCTGGATCTCCGGGCGCATGTCCTCGAGCCGTCGCGCGGCGACCGCCGCCGCCCAGTCAGGAGTCCGCCGATGACCGCAGAGACGCGGTTCACCTCCGCAGCGCACGCCAGCGCCCGATTCGTGGCCCAGCGAATGCTGCT
Source organism: Plantibacter sp. RU18 (assembly GCF_050613355.1). Lineage (NCBI taxonomy): Bacteria > Bacillati > Actinomycetota > Actinomycetes > Micrococcales > Microbacteriaceae > Plantibacter > Plantibacter sp. RU18. The sequence continues at coordinate 3,086,938 of NZ_CP159618.1, read as the reverse complement.
CAAGCCCCTCGTGTGGTCGCTGACCCGCGTCACGGTCACCGGCCGCGAACGGCTCGCCGCCGTGGAGGGCCCCTTCATCGTCGTCGCCAACCATCAGTCCCACCTCGACGCCCCGCTCGTCGTCGGCGCGATGCCCCGTCGTCTGTCGCGGTACCTCGCTGCGGGGGTCGCTGCCGACTACTTCTTCGACGTCCCGCTCCGTCGCTGGTTCGCGGCACTCTTCTTCAACGCGTTCCCGGTGGACCGGTCCGGTGACCGCAAGCGCGCCGGCGTCTCGCGGGAGCTGCTCGAGAGCGACGTGCCGATCCTGATCTTCCCCGAGGGTGGACGATCCCGCACGGGTGAGCTCGGCCGGTTCAAGCCCGGTGCGGCAGCACTCGCGACGCGCCAGAACATCCCCTGCCTCCCGGTCGCCGTGCTCGGAACGCACTCGGCCATGCCGAAGGGCCGGAACTGGCCGATCCCCGGACGCCCGCGCGTCCGCGTCGTCTTCGGTCAGCCGATCCACCCGCAGCCCAACGAGACGCCCGTCCAGCTCATGGACCGCGTCGTCGCTGAGATCATCGCTTTGCGCGCCTCGGTCGAGCCGGGAGCGCACATCAGCATCGACACACCACGAAAGGAAGCCGGATGACGTCTGTGGAGCACATGAAGTGGTGGGGCTGGGGAGTCGAAGGCGTGGCCTTCAACCACAGCAACAAGCCGGACTTCGCGCCGTTCGTGAAGCAAGCGGTCGGACTCGACCTCCGGAAGCCCGCTGAACCGCACCTCAGCTTCGACGAGCTCACCGTCCCGGCCTCCCGAGCCCCGGAGGCGTTCATCGCGGAACTGTCGACGCTGATCGGACAGGGACACGTGACGGCCGACGACCACGACCGCGTCGTCCACACCTACGGCAAGAGCATCCGTGACCTGCTGCGCATCAGGGCGAACGACCTGCCCCGCACGCCAGACCTCGTCGTGTACCCCGCGACCGAGGCCGAGGTCGCATCGGTCGTCGCCGCGGCGGTCGCAGCCGACGCCGTCATCATCCCCTTCGGAGGGGGGACGAACATCGCCGGCTCCCTCGACCCGCAGCCGACGGAGGAACGGGTCATCATCTCGCTCGACCTCGGACGCCTCGACCGCGTGCTCTCCATCGACGAGGGCTCCGGCCTCGCGACGATCCAGGCCGGCGCGCAGGGTCCGTCGATCGAGGAGCAGCTGAACGCCAAGGGGTGGACCATGGGTCACTTCCCCGACAGCTTCACCCACTCCACTCTCGGCGGTTGGGTCGCGACCCGCTCCTCGGGCATGCAGTCCGACAAGTACGGCGACATCGCGGACATCACCAAGGGTCTGCGCATGGTCCGTCCGAACGGCATCGTCGCCATCCGCCCGGTGCCCAGCGCATCGACCGGACCGAGCGTCCGCGAGATGATCATCGGCAGCGAGGGGCGTCTCGGCATCATCACCGAGGTGACCGTGCAGGTGCACCGGACGCCGGCCGTCCGCGAGGTCCTCGGGTACTTCTTCCCGACCTGGGAGGCTGGCCTCGCCGCAATGCACGAGATCGCGGAGAGCGACGCCAGCCCGTCGGTCACCCGGGTCTCCAACGCACGTGAGAGCGGCTTCTCGCTCGCGACCCGCAAGGTGTCGAAGGGCGTCGGCGCGGCCGGCGAGAAGGCACTCCTGAAGGTGCTCACGGCCCGCGGATGGGATTTGGAGCAGTTGTGCCTCTCGTTCATCGGCTACGAGGGCAGTGCGTCCCACGTCCGGTACGAGAAGCACCTCGTCGGCGCCATCGTCCGCAAGCACGGCGGTATCGGGGTCGGCAAGGGACCGGGCGCGATGTACGACCAGAAGAAGTTCGACACGCCGTACCTGCGCGACTTCCTCCTGGACCGCGGCGCGGCCGCAGACGTCTCGGAGACCGCTGCACCGTGGTCGCGTCTGCAGGAGGTCTACGACGCTGCGAACGATGCTGCGAACGCCGCCTACGACAAGCTCGGTGTGCACGGTTGGATCATGTGCCACCTCTCGCACTCGTACCACTCGGGTGCGTGCCTGTACTTCACCTTCGCCTTCATCACGGGCGAGGACCCCATCGGGGAGTACGAGCAGGTCAAGTCGGCCATCCAGCAGTCCTTCGTGGATCACGGCGCGACGCTGTCGCACCACCACGCGGTCGGTGCGGAGCACGCACCGTGGATGGAGCAGGACATCTCACCCGAGGGCGTCGCGATCATGCGCGGCCTCTTCGACAGCGCCGACCCGGGCTCCAACTTCAACCCCGGGAAGATCCTCGCCGACTGACGTCGGTCTGCTCCCCGAGGGTGTCGACGGGCGTCGATGCCGCTCGACAGACTCGGGGAGCAGCGGGGGAGCGGGCGCTCGTGGCCGGTCAGGCGCGGGGCGACCGCTTCGAGCACCGTCTCGGGTTCAGAGCGGGCCGAGGCGCGCCGATCTCGGCGTGGTCACGGGCAGGCGGACGAGCAACGAGCCGGCGTCGATCGTGACGCGCGCTGCAGCGACCGCGCCGATGGCGTCGCCGTCGGCCTGGAACTCGGCGTCGGGGGAGACCCTGAGGTCGATGCGCTCCACACGCAGGTAGCGGAGCGCGCCCCCGGCGTCGGCGGCCGTGTCGACGGCGCTGAGCGACGTCCGACTCGCGCGCATGCCACGCGCCTTCTTGAGCCGTGCGACGGGATTGTTCGCCCGGTGCAACCAGCGCGTGAGCCGCACACCGTCCCAGCCTTCGAGCGACCGGACCATGAGGACGTCCAGGACGCCGTCGTCGAGCAGGGCGTCAGGGAGGATCTCGAGACCTGCAGAGACGGTGCCGCAGTTCCCGATGAACATCGAGTGCGTGCGACCGCTGCGCACCGGCCCGCCGTCCTCCTTCCAGGACACCCGCGGGCGGTCCCGGCGGACGAGGCCACGGATGATCGGGCCGACGTACGCGACCCAGCCGAGACGGCGCTTCAGGACGGGGTCGGCATACGCCACCATGTCGGCGTCGACGCCGAACCCGGTCATGACGAGGAACGGCGTGCTCTGCTGCTCGCCCTCGGGCCGACGGTACTCGATCACCCCGACGTCGATACTGCGGTCCTCGCCGCTGAAGGCCGCGCGCACGGCCGCCGTCGTCTCGATCGGGATGCCGGCGTTGCGGGCGAAGAGGTTCGCGGTGCCGACGGGTACGACCGCGAACGGCGTCCCGGTGCGCCGCATCGCCCCCGCGACCTCCCGGACCGTCCCGTCACCACCCGCGGCGATGACGAGCGAGGCGCCGGCGTCGAGCGCTTCGGCGACCTGCTCGATCGCCGCCGAGTGCTCGCGCGTGGGGATCCAGACCGTGTCTCCCCAGCCCGCCGCCGTCGCTGCGGCGTCGACGATGCGCGTGACCCGCTCGAGCTGGATGCGCGTGGGGTTGTAGATGACCGCGGCGTGCCGAAGGACCTGCTCGGACGTCATGCGGCCAGAGCAGGCCAGAGGATGGACAGCACCTGGTCGGCCCAGTCGTCGTCCATGTCCGCACCGCGGACGAGTTGGCCGAGGACGGCTCCCAGCAGCAGGGTCGCGACGAGACGGCCGTCGAGTCCTGGCTTCAGGTCGCCGGTGGCGATGCGTTCGTCGACGAGGACGGACAGGGCGCGGGCGCGGTTGCGGGTCAGGTCGCGGAGGAGCGTCGAGAACTCCGGGTCGTCCTGCAGCAGGATCGAGGCGATCGTCCCACGACCGACGACGTCCTCGATCATCGTGCGGGCCTCATGGAGCAACCAGGTGAAGGTCTCGTAGGTGGGGAGGTTCTCGGGGATGACGACGGGCGTCGCCATCGCGCGGGCGACCGCCGCGGTGAGCAGTTCGGAGCGGTTGCGGTACCGGCGGTAGATGGTGGTCTTCGCCACCCCGGTGGTCTCGGCGACGGCTTCGATGTTGACCGCGACCGAACCGCGTTCGCGCATGAGGTCGAGGGCGGCGTCGAGGATGCGATCGCTCATGAGCTGGGCACGGGAGACGCGACGGGAGACGGGAGCGGGCACCGTCCACCTCCTCAGGGATGTCGCGCTGTGCGCTGGCACGAGGTCGATCGCGTCGGACGATCGCGCTACGCATACCGTAGCGCAACGCCGTGCGCTGGGCCAAGAAGCGCACGGCTGCCGCACAGGCAAGCGGGACCGGTGCGACGTCGAGCGCTGAAGCGCCTACCCTTGACAGGTGGCCCATCTTCTCGGCGCTGAAGCGCTGCACCTCGAGTACCCGACCAAAGTCGTCTTCGACGGCATCACGATCGGGGTGAACGAGGGCGATCGCATCGGCATCGTCGGCCGGAACGGCGACGGCAAGTCGACGCTCCTCGGCCTGCTCGCCGGTCGCACCGAGCCGGACTCCGGTCGCGTGACCGTCCGCAACGGCGTCACCGTCGGCGTCCTCGACCAATCAGACACCCTCGACCACGGCAAGACGGTCGGTCAGACCATCGTCGGCGGGTTCGACGAGCACGAGTGGGCGGGAGACCCGAAGGTCCGCGACGTCATCTCCGGGCTCGCATCGGACATCGCCTGGGACGCACTCGTCGGAGACCTCTCCGGCGGCCAGCGCCGCCGCGTCGCGCTCGCGGCCCTCCTCGTCGGCGACCACGACATCATCTTCCTCGACGAGCCCACCAACCACCTCGACGTCGAGGGCATCACCTGGCTCGCCGAGCACCTGAACCGTCGCTGGGCCAGGAACTCGGGCGGACTCCTGGTCGTGACCCACGACCGGTGGTTCCTCGACGCCATCTGCACGGCCACCTGGGAGGTGCACGACCGCATCGTCGAGCCCTTCGAGGGCGGCTACGCCGCGTACGTGCTGCAGCGCGTCGAGCGCGACCGCTCGGCGGCGGTCACCGAGGCCAAGCGTCAGAACCTCATGAAGAAGGAGCTGGCCTGGCTGCGTCGCGGTGCTCCGGCGCGCACGGCGAAGCCGAAGTTCCGGATCGAGGCGGCCAACGCGCTCATCGCGGACGAGCCGCCCGTCCGCAACGCCGTCGAGCTCGCCGGTATGGCGACGGCTCGACTCGGCAAGGACGTGGTCGACATCCTCGACGTCACCGTGTCCTACGACGGACGCACCGTCATCAAAGACGTGGAGTGGCGGATCGCGCCGGGCGAGCGCACCGGCGTCCTCGGTGTCAACGGCGCCGGGAAGTCCACGCTCCTCGGGCTCGTCACGGGCGAGGTCGAGCCGACGGAGGGTCGGGTGAAGCGCGGCAAGACCGTGCAGGTCGCGACCCTGACGCAGCAGCTCGACGAGCTCGCGGAATACGAGCAGGACCGCGTGAGCGACGTCATCGGACGCAAGCGTACGAGCTACGTCGCCGGCGGCAAGGAGATGACCCCGGGCCAGCTGCTCGAACGCCTCGGCTTCACGAGCGCCCAGCTCTCCACCCCGGTGAAAGACCTCTCGGGTGGCCAGCGTCGTCGCCTCCAGCTGCTCCTCATCCTGCTCGACGAGCCGAACGTCCTCGTCCTCGACGAGCCCACCAACGACCTCGACACCGACATGCTCGCCGCGATGGAGGACCTCCTCGACTCGTGGCCGGGGACGCTCCTCGTCGTCTCGCACGACCGGTACTTCCTCGAGCGCGTCACCGATCAGCAGTACGCGATCATGGACGGGCACTTCCGGCACCTGCCCGGCGGCATCGACCAGTACCTGAAGCTCAACGCCGGGACGGCCGGCAGCCGCTCACAGGAGCACGACCGCCCGACCGCGTCAGGCGGCGGACCGACGAAGAAGACCCCGACGCTGAGCGGTGCCGAGCTGCGCAACGCCCAGCAGGAGATCAAGTCGATCGATCGCAAGCTGCACAAGCTCAACGGTCAGATCGAGCAGGCGCACGAGAAGGTCGCCGTCCACGACCAGAACGACTTCGCGGGGATCACCGCTCTGGGCGCCAGGATCCAGGCCATGTACGAGGAGATCGCCGACCTCGAGGTGCGCTGGCTGGAGCTCTCCGAGCTCGTCGAATAGCGCGCCGCCGCCCAGGCGTTCTCATCCACCCGTCGCTCTGTTCCGAAGTGTTACGTCCCGGTTCGTCATCCCTGCTATGGCGACGTACCGTCGAATCAGCGTCCACCGACGCGCACCACCCGAAAGAGGAATCACAGCAATGACCTTCTCGAAGAAGCTTCTGGCCGGACTGGCCATCATCCCCGCCATCGCTCTACTCGCCGGTTGCGCGGGCGGCGCCGGTGCAGACTCCGCCGCAGACGACAAGGGCACCGAGGCGAACCCGGTCAAGATCGGCGTCGTCGGCGCGAGCGACCCGTACTGGGAGACGTACAAGGAGGCCGCCGAGAAGGAGGGCATCTTCGTCGACATCGTCGACTTCGGCGAGTACACGCAGCCGAACCCGGCGCTCACCGAGGGCGAGATCGACCTCAACCAGTTCCAGCACATCGTCTACCTCGCGCAGTACAACGAGGCGTCCGGCGAAGACCTCACGCCCATCGGCTCGACGGCGATCTACCCGCTCGGCCTCTACTCGACCAAGGTCGACAGCGTGAAGGACATCAAGCAGGGCGACACCATCGCGATCCCGAACGACGAGAGCAACCAGGCGCGCGCGCTGCTGGTCCTCCAGTCCGCCGGCCTCGTGGAGCTGAAGGACGGCGGGAACATCTTCTCGACGCCGGACGACATCGTCGCCGACGAGTCGAAGGTCACCGTCACCCCGCTCGAGGCTTCGCTGACCCCGACGTCGCTGCCTGACGTCGCCGGTGCGATCATCAACAACGACTTCATCACGGACTCCGGCCTCAAGGCCTCTGACGCGATCGCCCAGGACGACCCGTCCGACCCGAACGCACTGCCGTACGTGAACGTCTTCGCTGCGAAGTCCGCGGACGCCGACAACGCGACGTACCTCAAGCTCGTCTCGATCTACCAGGACACGAAGTCCGTCACCGATGGCGTCATCGAGAACTCCGGCGGAACCGCCATCGCGCTCAAGACCCCGGTCGCGGACCTCGTGAAGTCGCTCGCCACGGTCCAGAAGGACATCAAGGCCAAGGGCTGATCCAGCGTCGGATGCGTTCCTGTGGGAGGCTGTTGCTCGCCCGCAGGAACGCTTCGTCGTTTCTCCAGCATGTGACCCGCTCCACCCCACCCACCCCGAGGACACCCCCATGCCACTCGTCAGCCTCCGAGACGTCGCCAAGCGCTATCCGTCTCCGCAGAAGGGCGCCCCGCCGATCGCCGCGATCGACGGCGTCGACCTCGACATCGAGGCGGGCGACGTCTTCGGGATCATCGGCTACTCCGGTGCTGGGAAGTCGACGCTGGTCCGGCTCATCAACGCCCTCGAGCCCGCGACGTCCGGCAGCATCGTCGTGGACGGCACCGAGATCACGACCCTGTCGGAGCGCGGTCTCCAGGAGCTGCGTCTCGGCATCGGCATGATCTTCCAGCAGTTCAACCTCTTCAACTCCAAGACGGTCCGGAAGAACATCGCCTACCCGCTCGAGGTCGCGAAGCGGTCCAAAGCGGAGATACGCACGCGCGTCGACGAGCTCCTCGACTTCGTCGGACTCGCCGACAAGGCAGGCAGCTACCCCGACCAGCTCTCGGGCGGTCAGAAGCAGCGCGTCGGCATCGCCCGGGCGCTCGCGACGTCGCCACGCATCCTCCTCGCTGACGAGGCGACCAGCGCACTGGACCCGGAGACGACTCAGGAGGTGCTCGCCCTGCTCAAGCAGGTCAACCGTGACCTCGGCGTCACCATCGTCGTCATCACCCACGAGATGGAGGTCATCCAGTCGCTCGCCACCAAGGTGGCCGTCATGGAGCAGGGCAAGGTCATCGAGCAGGGAGACGTCTTCGAGGTGTTCTCGGATCCGCAGCACGCCGCCTCCAAGCGCTTCGTGTCGACGGTCATCAAGGGGGTCCCATCGCCAGCCGAGCTCGACGTGCTGCGCGACCGCCACGCGGGCCGTATCGCGACCCTCTCCTTCCGCGACGGCGATGCCTCGCAGGCCGGGGTGTTCCTGACGCTGGCCCAGGCCGGCGTCGACTTCGAACTCGTCTACGGTGGCATCAACGACATCCAGGGCCGGGCCTTCGGGCACCTGACGCTCGCCTTGCGGGGTGATGACGCCGCCATCGACGAAGCGCTCGCGTCCATCGGAACCCAGGCGACCGTGACGGAGGTGCGCTGACATGGATGCGCTCATCGATCTGCTCCCGAAGCTCGGCACCGCGACCGTCGAGACGCTGTACCTCGTCTCGCTCAGCCTCTTCTTCGGCGGCATCGCCGGCCTCTTCCTCGGTGTCTGCCTGTACGTGACGAGGCCGGGCAACCTGTACTCGCACCCGGTGCTGTACGCGATCCTCAACGTGATCGTGAACATCTTCCGCCCGATCCCGTTCATCATCTTCCTGGCGGCCGCGCAACCCCTGTCGCGTCTCGTCGTTGGCACGGGCATCGGTCCGGCGGCGTTCGTCTTCATCATCTCGCTGGCCGCGACGTTCGGCATCAGCCGTATCGTCGAGCAGAACGTCCTCACGGTCTCACCCGGCGTGATCGAGGCGTCGCGCGCGGCCGGAGCCAGTCGCATGCGGACGCTGTTCAGCATCGTCCTTCCGGAGGCGCTCGGGCCGCTGATCCTCGGCTACACCTTCGTGTTCGTCGTCATCGTCGACATGTCGGCGGTCGCCGGCTTCATCGCCGGCGGTGGCCTCGGTGCGTTCGCGATCCAGTACGGTTTCCGTCAGTTCCAGCCGGTCGTCACCTGGGCCGCGGTGATCATCATCATCCTGCTCGTGCAGCTCATCCAGTTCTTCGGCAACTGGCTGGCCCGTCGGGTCCTCCGCCGGTAGCGTCTCGACCGGCTCGGCGAGCAGCGGGATCCGTCCTCCGAGGGTGTCGTGGGACCTCAGTCGAAGTCGAGGCTGAGTTTGCGGAGCAGCACCGTGAGGCGCGCCTGTTCGGTGGAGCTGAGCCCGTCGAGGAGGTCGGCTTCGGCGTCGACGAGTCGGGTGATCGCGGCATCGACGGTGTTGAGTCCGGCATTCGTCATCTGCACGAGGATGCCGCGGCCATCGTTGGGGTCGCCTTGGCGTTCGACGAGGCCGCGTTCGACGAGGCGGTCGATGCGGTTCGTCATCGTGCCGCTCGAGACGAGCGTCTGGAGGAGCAGCGCCTTCGGGCTGAGACGATAGGGCGAACCCGCACGACGGAGTGCCGCGAGCACGTCGAACTCCCACGGTTCGAGGTTCGATCGGGTGAACGCTGCGCGGCGGGCGCGATCCAGGTGTCGTGAGAGTCTGGCGACCCGCGAGAGCACTTGGAGGGGCGAGAAGTCCAGGTCCGGTCGTTCGCGGTTCCACGCGTCGACGATCCGGTCGACCTCATCGGTGCTAGCTGGCATTCCACCATTATCGAGGGAACCGGGTCGTGTCCGTGGATCAGGAATCGGCTGCGGGCGATCCGTCTGGCAGAATTGACCGTGCTGCCCGGTCCCGGGGAGTGGTCCGCCATAGTGTAACGGCAGCACGGCAGCCTTTGGAGCTGTTCGGTCCAGGTTCGAATCCTGGTGGCGGAGCGACCGATCACCGACCGGGCGAGAGTCCGGACCGAGGGGGAGCACACGTGACCGACGACCGTCTTGCCATCATCATCCTGGCCGCAGGCCAGGGAACCCGCATGAAGTCGGCGACGCCGAAGCTGCTGCACCCGCTCGGGGGCGTCCCGATCGTCGGGCATGTGCTCGCGACGGCCCGCTCGCTCGACGCCGCCCACGTCATCGCGGTCGTCCGACATGAACGCGACCGGCTCGTCGAGGCCATCGAGGTCGAGCTCCCCGGCGCGACCATCGTCGACCAGGACGAGGTCCCCGGCACTGGTCGAGCGGTCGAGCAGGCGCTCCTGGCGCTGCCGGCAGACTTCGCCGGCGACGTCCTCGTCGTGAACGGTGACGTCCCGCTGCTGAACGCGGCGACGCTCACGACGCTCATCGAGCGCCACCGCAAGCACGACGTCGCGGCGACGATCCTCTCCGCCGTGCCCGAGGACGCGACCGGCTACGGACGCATCATCCGCACGGATGCCGGAGCGCTCGACTACATCGTCGAGCAGAAGGACGCCGACGACGCCGAACGCGCGGTCGGGGAGATCAACGCCGGTGTCTACCTCTTCGGTGTCGGGCAGCTCCGCGACGCCCTCGCCGAGGTCACGACCGACAACGCCCAGGGGGAGAAGTACCTCACCGATGTCATCGGTCTGCTCCGACGCGCCGGGGCCGAGGTGTCCGCGCTCCCCGTGAGCGACTCCTGGCTCGTCGAAGGCATCAACGACCGTGCGCAGCTGAGCGCTGCCGCAGCGAAGCTCAACGCGCTCCTCGTCCGTGCCTGGCAGCTGGCAGGCGTCACGGTGCAGGACCCGGCCACCACCTGGATCGACATCAAGGCACGTCTGCATGCCGACGTGACGCTGTTGCCCGGCACCCAGATCCTCGGCGCGACCGTCGTGGAGTCGGGCGCGACGATCGGGCCGGACACCACGCTGGTCGACACGGAGGTCGGCGCCGGCGCGCGCGTCAAGCGCACCGACGCGACCCTCGCCGTCATCGGTGCCGGGGCGGACGTCGGCCCGTTCGCCTACCTGCGTCCGGGTACCGTGCTCGGCGAGCGCGGCAAGATCGGCGCGTTCGTCGAGACGAAGAACGCCCAGATCGGCGACGGCAGCAAGGTCCCGCACCTCAGCTACATCGGAGACACCGTCGTCGGTGTCGAATCGAACGTCGGAGCCGGCACGATCACGTCGAACTACGACGGCGTCGACAAGCACCGCACGACGATCGGTTCGCACGTCCGTACGGGTGCGCACAACACGCTCGTCGCGCCGGTCACCGTCGGCGATGGCGCCTACTCCGGCGCCGGAGCGGTCATCCGGAAGGACGTCCCTGCCGGCGCGCTTGCCCTCAGCGTGGCCCAGCAGCGCAACGTGGAGGGCTGGGTCGATCAGAAGCGTCCGGGTACCGCTGCGGCCATGGCGGCGGCTGCAGCGAACGCCGCACCGGTCGAAGCTGGAAACGGTGTGTCGGACCACCCGGCTGCGGCTGGTAACGTCGACTCCTGAGTGAGGCCGGAGTGTTCCGGCAGAAGGCAGGGTCTGTGTCGAGCATCACGGCGGACAACAAGAAGCAGCTGGTTCTCGTCTCCGGACGAGCGCATCCGGAGCTCGCTGAGGCGATCGCCGCAGAGCTCGATTCGGAGCTCCTCCCCACCGATGCCAGGACGTTCGCCAATGGCGAGATCTACGCGCGGTACGACGAGAGCATCCGCGGTACCGACGTCTTCGTCATCCAGTCGCACACCGCGCCGATCAATGAGTGGCTCATGGAGCAGCTCATCATGGTCGACGCTGCGAAGCGCGCGAGTGCGAAGCGCATCACCGTGGTCGCGCCGTTCTACCCCTACGCCCGCCAGGACAAGAAGGGCCGTGGGCGCGAGCCGATCTCCGCACGTCTCGTCGCCGACCTGTTCAAGGCGGCCGGCGCCGACCGGATCATGTCGGTCGACCTCCACGCCGCGCAGATCCAGGGCTTCTTCGACGGCCCGGTCGACCACCTGTTCGCGATGCCGGTCCTCCTCGAGCACTTCCGCGCGAAGCTCGACCCGTCGACGCTGACCGTCGTCTCACCCGACATGGGCCGAGTCCGGGTCGCCGACATCTGGAGCGACAAGCTCGGTGCGCCGCTCGCGATCATCCACAAGCGCCGCGACCCGCTCGTCCCGAACCAGGTCAGCGTCCATGAGATCGTGGGTCAGGTCGAGGGCCGGGTCTGCCTGCTCGTCGACGACCTGATCGACACCGGTCGTACGATCGTCAAGGCGGCGGAGGCCCTCAAGAAGGCCGGCGCCATCGGCGTCGTCGTCGCGGCGACCCACGCGGTGTTCTCCGACCCGGCCGTCGAACTCCTGCAGAGCGACGCCATCGACGCGGTGGTCGTCACCGACACGCTTCCCGTGGAGGAGGCCAAGCGCTTCGAGAAGCTCACGGTCCTCTCGATCGCTCCGCTGATCGCGCGCGCGATCCACGAGGTCTTCGACGATGGTTCCGTCACGAGCATGTTCGACGGCGCCGCTTAGCCGCAGTACCGACAGCAGAACGCCCCGGTCCATCTTGGACCGGGGCGTCCTGCGCGGAGTGCTCGAGACTAGTGGCTCGAACCCGCCTGCTCGATCTCGCTGCGGTCGCCGGACCACAGCGTGTGGAAGGTGCCCTCGACGTCGATGCGCTTGTAGGTGTGTGCTCCGAAGAAGTCACGCTGTCCCTGCACGAGTGCTGCCGGGAGACGCTCCGCGCGGAGACCGTCGTAGTAGGAGAGCGACGAGGAGAACGCCGGCGAGGGGATGCCCGCCTGCGCCGCCGCGACGACCACACGGCGCCAGCTGTCCTGCGCTTCGGCGACGGCGTCGCTGAAGTATGGAGCGGTCACGAGGGCCACGAGCTCGGGGTTCTCCTCGTACGCCTCGGTGATGCGGTTGAGGAACTGCGCACGGATGATGCAGCCGCCGCGCCAGATCTTCGCGATCTCGCCCTTCTTGATGTCCCAGCCGTACTGCTCGGCGCCGGCGACGATCTCGTCGAAGCCCTGCGAGTACGCGATGATCTTCGACGCGTAGAGGGCCTGGCGGACGTCCTCGACGAACTGGTCGGGGTCGGCGACGGTCCACTCCTCTGAGGGGCCGGCGAGCTCGCGAGCCGCAGCGCGCTGCGCGGGCTTGGACGACAGCGAGCGGGCGAACACGGCCTCGGCGATGCCCGACACCGGGATGCCGAGGTCGAGGGCGGTCTGCACGGTCCACGCGCCGGTGCCCTTCGCGCCGGCCTGGTCGAGGATGACGTCGACGAGCGGCTTGCCGGTCTTCGCGTCGACCTGCTTCAGGACCTCCGCGGTGATCTCGATGAGGTAGCTCTCGAGGGTGCCACGGTTCCACTCGGCGAAGACCTCTGCGATCTCTGCCGGCGACTTGCCGGTGCCACGGCGGATGAGGTCGTAGGCCTCGGCGATGAGCTGCATGTCGGCGTACTCGATGCCGTTGTGGATCATCTTCACGAAGTGGCCTGCGCCGTCGGTGCCGACGTGCGTGACGCAGGGCTCGCCCTCGGCGATGGCCGCGATCGATTTGAGGATAGGACCGAGCGTCTCCCACGCCTCGGCGGAGCCACCGGGCATGATCGACGGACCCTTGAGCGCACCCTCCTCGCCACCGGAGATGCCGGCGCCGACGAAGTTGATCCCGGTCTCGCGGACGGCCTTCTCACGACGGATCGTGTCGGTGAACAGGGCGTTGCCGCCGTCGACGATGATGTCGCCCGGCTCGAACACCTCGGTGAGCTGCTGGATCACGGCATCCGTCCCCTTGCCCGCCTGCACCATGATGATCGCGGTGCGTGGCTTCGACAGCGACGCCGCGAACTCCTCGATCGTCTTCGAGGCCACGAACCCGGCCTCAGGGTGCTCGGAGACGAGCAGATCGGTGCGTTCCGGGGAGCGGTTGTACACGGCGACCGTGTTGCCCTCGCGGCTTGCGAGGTTCCGTGCGAGGTTGCTGCCCATGACGGCCAGACCGACGACGCCGATGTTGGCACTCGTGGAGGCGGTGTTCACCATGTGGTTCTCCTTCAGAGGTGGGTGCTGCGGGATGCGTCGAGCACAGTGAGTCCGTGACTCGGCGGAGGCTGCAGGGTGTCGGGGCGTCTTCGTCGACGACGTGGCCGGCCCGTCCTGCAACCGTAGCAAAACGAGAGGTTGCTCCACCTCTCAATGACGCGCCCTCTCGGTGAGGTCGCAGTCGGCCCGCCAGCAGGCCGGGACCACTCCGGTAGCCTGCTGTGCAGGCCGGAGTCGTCGGCCGCCGGTCACGGATCGGAGAATGCAGGGAGATCGTGTGAGTGCACCGCTCGTCGTCGTCATGGGAGTGTCCGGTTCGGGCAAGAGCACGACGGGCGTACTCATCGCCGATCGGCTCGGGGTCCCGTTCATCGACGCCGACGCCCTGCACCCCCTGGAGAACGTCGCGAAGATGGCGGCCGGGACACCGCTCGAGGACGCCGACCGATGGCCCTGGCTCGCACTCGTCGGCCAGACGCTCGCCGACGCCTCGGACACCGGTCTCGTGATGGCCTGTTCGGCGCTCAAACGCGTCTACCGGGAGGCGATCCTCGCCGAGGCGCCCGACGTGCGCTTCGTGCTGCTCCACGGGAGTCGTGAGGTGCTCGGTCGTCGTATGGAGGGCCGTACCGACCACTTCATGCCCGCGTCGCTCCTGGACTCGCAGTTCGCCCTGCTGGAAGAGCTCGACGCCGATGAGCCGGGCTTCGTCGTGGACATCGATCGCTCGGTCGAGGAGATCGTGACGGATGCGGTCACGGGCCTCAGCCCGGTGCGGTAGACTCTCACATTGAACTTCGGCGAGGGAAGCAGCCCAGGGCGGCTTCCGTGATCGACGCGGTGGTCTGGCTTCCGGCTTTTCCTCACGCAGATACGCGTTCGAGTTGACTCATCCATTCCGCCGCGCATCGTCGCGGCACGACCAACCGGGTGCAAGACCCGTGAGGAGAACACCATGTCCGATGACCTGAAGGTCACCGCGGAACTCCGCGAATCGTTCGGCAAGGGCGCAGCCCGCAAGCTCCGTGCCCTCGGCAAGATCCCAGCCGTGCTCTACGGTCACGGCACTGAGCCCGTGCACGTGTCGCTGCCCGGCCACCAGATGCTGCTCATCCTGCGCAAGTCGAACGCCGTCCTCGAGCTCGACATCGCGGGCAAGGGCCAGCTCGCCCTGGTCAAGGACGTCCAGAAGGACCCCGTGCGTCAGATCATCGAGCACCTCGACCTCATCGTCGTCAAGAAGGGTGAAAAGGTCGAGGTCAACATCCCCGTGCACATCGAGGGCGAGTCCGCCGCAGGCACGATCCTCAACCAGGACGCCACCACGGTGAGCCTCGAGGTCGAGGCGACCCACATCCCCGAGCGCGTCACCGTCAGCGTCGAAGGCCTCGAAGAGGGCGCCCAGATCCTCGCCGGCGACATCGAGCTCCCGAAGGGCGCGTCGCTCATCACCGAGGCCGACGTCCTCATCGTCGCGATCACCACCCCGTCGGCTCCGGCCGACGAGGAGACCGAGGCAGCTGAGGCAGCTGCCGAGGAGACCGCAGCCGACGCCGCGGAGTAGTCACCAGCACCGCACACGAACCTGCCGTCTGCCCGCCCCGATAGTCTCGGAGCATGGCAGACGGCAGGTTCGCTCGTTTCCTGGCGTCCCTCAGCGGGCGCGCGGAAGCGGGCGACGATCAGGAAGGCAGCATGGCTGCAGACACGTGGCTCATCGTCGGGCTCGGCAACCCGGGGGAGCAGTACGCGCGCAACCGTCACAACATCGGTCAGATGGTCCTCGACGAGCTGGCGAAGCGCATCGGCGCGACCTTCAAGACGCACAAGGGCAACGCACGTGTCGCTGAGGGCCGTCTTGTGCCCGGCGGACCGAAACTCATCCTCGCGAAGCCGAACAGCTACATGAACCTGTCCGGCGGCCCGACGGCGTCGCTCGCGCAGTTCTTCTCGGTCGAGCCGGACCATGTGGTCGCGGTCCACGACGAACTCGACATCCCGTTCGACTCCATCAAGCTCAAGCAGGGAGGCGGGCACGGTGGACACAACGGCATCCGCGACATCGCCTCCGCGCTGAAGACGCCGGACTTCCCGCGCGTCCGCGTCGGCATCGGTCGGCCTCCAGGCCGTCAGGACGCCGCGGACTTCGTGCTGCGAGATTTCGCCGGTGCAGAGCGCGAACAGCTGCCGATGCTCATCTCCGATGCAGCGGACGCGGTGGAGATCCTCGTCACAGACGGGCTCCTCGCCGCGCAGACGCGATTCCACGGCGCGTGACCCCGCTCGGGCGCCGCGGAACCGCGTGACCCGCGGGCGGCCCCGCGCTGTCGAACGGTGACGGTCAGGATCCGACGCGGACGTACCTCGACAGGAGGAGTTCCTCTGAGCGCAGCAGATGTTGCAGACGCATCTCGCGCGGCAGGTCCGATGCGGGTCCGCCGGCGATCCGATGGCTGCCGCCGCCGACGAGTCTCGGACTGATGGTGAGGCAGAGTTCGTCGACCGCGTCCTCGGCGATGAACGAACCGAACAGACTCGGCCCACCCTCACAGAGGATCTGGCGGAGCCCGCGGTCCGCGAGGGCTCGGATCGCCAGTGTCGGTTCGACGTGCGCCGCCCCGCATTCGACGACGTCGGCGACGGACTCCAGCGCTGCTCGCTTCGCGGGATCGGCCCGGGCCGTGGTCAGGACGACCGGGCGGACCGGAGCCGCCGTGAAGACGTCGGAGCGGGGGTCCAACTCGAGGGAGCCCGACACGATCGCGAACACCGGATGCAGCGGCAGCTCGTGCTCGTCGCGCCACGCTGCGGCGTCGACGTCGAGCCGCATGGCGCCGTATCCCTCGTCGCGGACGGTACCCGCTCCGACCAGCACGACGTCGGCGAGGCGGCGCAGAACGTCGAAGACGGCCTTGTCGGCCGGGCCGCCGAGCCCGCCGGACACCCCGTCCACCGTGGAGCCGCCGTCGAGGCTCGTGACGAAGTTGACGCGCACGGTCGTGACCGAACGGTCGGGGACCGTGTACGCCGCGATGATCTCGTCGGGGGAGAGGGGCTCGTCCCGTGATGGGACGATGCTCGTGATGGTGGGCAGGCTCATGCGTGACTCCTCGGCGGGGTTGGTCAGAGGTTGTGGGTCGGGGAGACCGGTGCGCGGAAGCCGAGGATCGCCTCGGTCATCCGGACAGCGGCGAGCGACTCCGGAACAGCGTGCATGCGGACGATCCTGGCACCGAGCAGGATGCACGCGGTGGCCGCCGCAAGCGAGCCTTCGAGCCGTTCGGACTTCGGGCGATCGAGCGATTCGCCGATGAAGTCCTTGTTCGACACCGCGGCGAGCGTCGGCAGGCCGAGCGCCGCGATCTCGTCGAAGTGGCGCGTGAGCTCGAGCGTCTGGACGGTGTTCTTGTTGAGGTCGTGCCCCGGGTCGACCACGAGCCGCTCCTCCGGGATGCCGCGAGCGATGGCGAACTCGACGCGGCCCGCCAGGAACGCTGCGACCTCTCGGGCGACGTCGTCGTAGCGCGGACGCGGATGCGGCTGGCGCGGCCGCGCGAGGCTGTGCGTGATGACCAGGGTGGCGTCGCTCGCTGCGACGACGTCGGCCAGGCCCGGATCGTGGATGCCCGTGGTGTCGTTGATGACCGAGGCGCCCGCCGCGATGCACGCCGCTGCAACCTCCGGGCGGAAGGTGTCGACCGAGATGACCACGTCGCTGCGAGCGGCCAGCGCCCCGACGACCGGCAGGACGCGATCGAGCTCCTCCGAGACGGGGATCTCGGGGCCCGGGGCGAACTTCGCGCCGCCGATGTCGACCCAGTCCGCGCCCTGCTCTGCGGCTCGGACCGCTGCGTCGACGGCCCTGTCGAGTGAGAATGTGGCGCCCTGATCGAAGAACGAGTCCGGGGTGCGATTGATGATCGCCATCACGGCGACCTGTCGGGAGAAGTCGAACGTCCTCGCGCCGATACGACGGACGGGGAGCCGGATCGGCGGGAGCGCGAAGCCACGGACGGGCTGGGGGGCCTCCGCGGGCAGTCGTTCGGCGCGCGTCATGCCTCCATCATGGCGGCTGCGCGCGGCTTCCTCGGAGATCGGCATGCCGTCCGCAGTCGATTGACAGCGATCGACGGCTGACCGCTGCGGTCCGTGGTGTCGGTGGCTCGGCGTAGGCTGTCCCGGTGACGCTTCAGGGTTTGACTCACGCGCTTCGGCGCGCCGCAACGATCGACGACGCCCTCGCGTATGCGGGGAAGAGCGCCGACTTCTCGGTGATCGACGGGCTTCGTGCACCGCTCATCGCCGCACTGATCGACGAGCGCGCTCGGAACGGCGCGTCGAAGGCCGCACTCGTCGTCACCCCGACCGGTCGCGATTCAGAGCGCCTGCGCGCCGCGCTGACCGACCTGATGCCCGACGCCGAGATCGTCGAGTTCCCTGCCTGGGAGACGCTGCCCCACGAACGCCTGAGCCCGAGCGCCGAGATCGTCGGCCGACGCCTCGAGGCGCTGCGTTGCCTCGGCGCCTGGACGGGTGAACGGCCATTCCTCCTCGTCGCATCGGTGCGTGCCGCACTGCAGCCCGTCGCCGACAACCTGACGGACACCGCCCCGATCGAACTCGAGCAGGGCGGGCGCGGCCACGACCTCGCCGCGATCGCTCTGCGTCTCGTCGAGCTGGCCTACACCCGCGTGGACATGGTGTCGCGTCGCGGTGAGTTCGCGCTGCGCGGCGGCATTCTCGACGTCTTCCCGCCGGTGGCCGACCACCCGTACCGCATCGAGTTCTTCGGCGACGAGGTCGACGGCATCCGCGCGTTCTCGGTCGCAGATCAGCGCTCCCTGCCCGACCCGGTCGACGCGGTCAGACTGCCACCGAGCCGCGAACTCCTGCTCAGCCCGGCCGTGCGCCAGCGTGCCGCGGAGATGCAGCACGAGTTCCCGAGCCTCTCGGGCATCCTCGAGAAGATCGCCGAGGGCATCGCGGTGGAGGGCATGGAGTCACTCACCCCGGCGCTCGTCGATCGCCTCGTCCCGATCACCCACTACCTCCCGGACGGTGCGGCCGTCGCCGTCGTGTCACCGGAGCGCGTCGTCACCCGATCGATCAGCCTCGCCGAGACGAACCGAGAGTTCCTCGCCGCCGCCTGGAGCGCGGCCACGGTTGGCGCGAACGCCCCGATCGATCTCGCGTCGGGCGATTTCATCTCGCTCGGCGCCCTCAAGGACTCGGTGACGTTCAGCGCGCCGGGCGCGCCGGCTCCCGATCACCCGTGGTGGACCCTCAGCGGCTTCCGCTCGGGCCCGGACGTCGAAACACTGCCGGAGCACCTCGAACTCGACGAACTGCTCACGGTGAACGTCGGCGGTGAGACGGTCCCCACCTTCCACGGCAACGTCGAGGGAGCCATCGAGCACATCGCAGAACGTGTCCGTGCCGGCTGGGCAGTGGTGGTCGCGGCCCGCGGCGTCGGACTCGTCGAACGGGCTGCCGACGTCCTGGCCGAGCACGAGATCGCGGCACGCATCGTCGAGGAGCTCCCGGCGGCACCTGAGGCCGGTATCGCCTACCTGTTGCAGGCAGACGTCGAGGCGGGCTTCGAGCTCGCCGAGACGCGACTCATGCTCCTCAGCGAGACGGAGTTCTACGGCCGGACGGCAGGCTACGACTCCCGTCTCGTCAAGAAGCTGGCGACCCGTCGTAAGAACGTCGTCGACCCGATGCAACTGCGCTCCGGCGACTTCGTCGTCCATCAGACGCACGGCATCGGCAAGTTCATCGAGATGACCCAGCGCGAGGTCTCGAGCGGTGGTCGCAACCCCGTCAAGAGCACGCGCGAATACCTCGTGCTCGAGTATGCGCCGTCCAAGCGCGGTTACCCGGGTGACAAACTGCTCGTCCCGACAGACCAGCTCGACCTCCTCACCCGCTACGTCGGCGGCGAGGCTCCCCAGCTCAGCAGGATGGGCGGGAGCGACTGGTCGCAGGCGAAGAGCAAGGCACGGAAGGCCGTCCGCGACATCGCGGTCGAGCTCGTGAAGCTGTACTCGGCGCGGATGGCCTCGAAGGGCTACGCGTTCGGGCCAGACACCCCCTGGCAGCGTGAGCTGGAGGAGGCGTTCCCGTTTGCGGAGACGCCCGATCAGTTGCAGACGATCGACGAGGTCAAGGCCGACATGGAGCGCGAGATCCCGATGGACCGTCTGCTCTCCGGCGACGTCGGGTTCGGCAAGACCGAGGTCGCGGTGCGCGCTGCGTTCAAGGCGGTCCAGGACGGCAAGCAGGTCGCGATGCTCGTCCCGACGACCCTGCTCGTGAAGCAGCACTTCGAGACCTTCCAGGAGCGTTTCGCCGGCTTCCCCGTCCACCTGCGCCCGCTCAGCCGCTTCCAATCCGACAAGGAGGCGAAGGAGACGCTCGCCGGGCTGTCGGACGGCACGGTCGACGTCATCATCGGGACGCACCGTCTCCTGACCGACAAGGTGCAGTTCAAAGACCTCGGTCTCGTCATCATCGACGAGGAGCAGCGGTTCGGCGTCGAGCACAAGGACTCCCTGAAGAAGCTCAAGACCAACGTCGACATCCTGGCGATGAGCGCGACGCCCATCCCTCGCACCCTGGAGATGGCCGTGACCGGCATCCGCGAGATGTCGACGCTGGCGACGCCACCGGAGGACCGCCACCCGATCCTCTCGTTCGTCGGTCCGTACAACGACAAGCAGGTCTCGGCTGCCATTCGACGCGAGCTGCTGCGCGAGGGACAGATCTTCTTCGTGCACAACCGAGTCTCGTCGATCAACCGGGTGGCGGCGGACCTCGCCGAACTCGTCCCCGAGGCGCGCATCGCGATCGCGCACGGTCAGCTCGGGGAGGCGGCGCTCGAACAGGTCGTCGTCGACTTCTGGGAGCGCCGGTTCGACGTCCTGGTCTGCACGACCATCATCGAGACCGGACTCGACATCTCGAACGCGAACACGATCATCATCGATCGCGCCGACAAGTACGGCCTGAGCCAGCTGCATCAGCTCCGTGGCCGGGTCGGACGTGGCCGCGAGCGGGCCTACGCGTACTTCTTGTACGACGAGCACAAGCCCCTCTCTGAGACCGCACACGACCGCCTGTCCACGATCGCCGCCAACAACGAACTCGGAAGCGGCATGCAGGTCGCGTTGAAGGACCTCGAGATCCGCGGTGCCGGCAACATGCTCGGTGGCGAGCAGGCCGGCCATATCGCGGGGGTCGGTTTCGACCTCTACCTGCGCATGATCGGTGAGGCCGTCTCGACCTTCCGGGGCGACGTCGCAGAGGGACAGACCGAGCTCCGGCTGGAGCTGCCGGTCGACGCGCACATCCCCGAGGACTACGTCGACAGTGAGCGGCTCCGGCTCGAGGCGTACCAGAAGCTGTCGGCTGCCTCGGGGGCGAACGCGAAGGATGGTCAGATCGATCTCGTGATCGACGAGTTGACCGATCGCTACGGTGAGCCTCCTGCACAGGTGAGCACGCTCATCGCGGTGTCCCGCCTGCGCCAGCGTGCGCAGCGATCGGGGCTCAGCGACCTCATCGCTGTCGGCCCGAACCTGCGAGTCACCCCGGCGGACCTGCCCGACTCGATCCAGACGCGCCTGAGGCGGATGTACCCCGGCGCGAAGTACCTCGCGCAGACGAATGCCGTGATCGTTCCACTGCCGCGCGTCGGTGACGAACCGCTGGCCGACGCCGACCTCATCGCCTGGGTGCAGCAGTTCCTCACCGCGATCTACCCGTTGCCGGAGGCACCGACGTCCTAGACAGGAGGCAGCGGATGGGACCGTGGGACGACACGGTTCGGCACCCAGGGTCGATCCGACAGGTGTCGGTTCTTTCTAGCCTGGAGGTATGAAGAAGCTCCTCCGTATCGTCCTCACCGGTGTCGCCGCGCTTGTCGCGCTCGTGCTCGCCGGATTGCTCACCACCACCATCGTCAACACGGCCGCCAGCGCCTCGGAGGCCTCACGCATCGAGGACTACGGGCAGCGTGTCACGGTCGACGGGAAGCACATGAACGTCCTGGTCGAGGGGGACGGTGAGCAGACGATCGTGCTGCTCCCCGGATTCGGCACCGGCTCACCCGCGCTCGACTTCTCGCCGCTCATCGCGGAGTTGTCGCCGATGTACCGCGTCGTCGCGGTCGAACCCTTCGGGTATGGCCTGAGCGACCAGACGGACGTCCCTCGGACCACCTCGCACATCGTCGACGAGGTCCACGAAGCCGTGCAGGGACTCGGCATCGACGAGTACGTGCTCATGGGGCATTCGATCGCCGGGATCTACGCGCTGGAATACGTCGAGCGTTTCCGCGACGAGGTCACCGCGTTCGTCGGGATCGACAGCAGCGTCCCGGGGCAGCCGGGCATGGACGCGAACCTTCCGGTGGATGCGATGCGCGCCGCCAAAGCACTCGGGATCACCAGGGTCGTGACCGCGATGGCGGGTGATCCGTACGCTGATCTGCCGTACGACCAGGCGACCAGGGAGCAGCTCGGGATGATCTCGCTCCGCAACACCTCGAGCTCGACGTACTCGGACGAGATGTCGCGGATCGCCGCGAACTTCCGGGACGCACGAGGGAAGACCTTCCCCGCCGACCTGCCGGTACTGCTGTTCGTCCAGGCGGACAACCCCACCGTCGAGGGCTGGCTCCCGCTCCACGAGGAACAGGCTGCGAGCGTGGATCGCGGCGAGGTCGTGCCCCTCGACGCCGACCACTACCTCCACCACACCAAGTCGCCGGAGATCGCCGCCGCGGTCGAGCGGTTCCTCGGGCGATAGTCGGGCCCGTCGACTCATCGCGCTCGCCGAGGAGTCCTTCGGTGAGTTCAGGGAGCGGGGTCCACGTGTAGCGCACGCTCGCGGCGATGCTTCGCCGCGAGCGTGCTCACGAGCATGCCCGACAGGACGATCGAGATGCCGGAGCCGAGCAACACCGCGAGGGTCCCCTCGTTTCGGATCTCCGGTGTGCCGGCGAAGGCGAGTTCGTTCATGAGCAGGGAGACGGTGAAGCCGATCCCGCCGAGTGCTCCGGCGGCGAGCAGGCTGTGCAGGGAGATGTTCGGCTTCGACCCCTTCGGCCCGACGAAGGTCGACAGCCATCCACCGAGCCCGATCCCGATGATCTTGCCGACCGGCAGCGCGATGAGGATCGCCCAGAACGGTGCGCTCAACTCGGAGATCGGCAATTGCGGGATCGCGACGAGCGCGGCGGACAGCGCGAAGACGGGCAGCACGAACCCGTTGGTGAAGGGCTCGATCGTGTGGCGCAGGTGCATGGCCGGCCGATGCTTCATGACGAGGCCGAGGCCGACGCCGGCGATCGTCGCGTGGACGCCCGACTGGGACACCAGGCCCCAGGCGAGGAGGGCGAGGACCACCATGAGGATCGCTGCCGGAATCCTCCATCGTCCGCCGAGCAGCCGGCTCAGCAAGCCGAATCCGGCGATCACGACGGCCGCTGCGAGCAGCAGCATCAACTGCGGCTGCTCGGTGAAGAAGATCGCGATGATGATGATCGCGATGATGTCGTCGAGGATCGCGAGCGCCAGGAGGAACGTCCGCAGACGTGCGGGAAGCCCCTTACCGAAGATGGCGAGCACGCCGAGCGCGAAGGCGATGTCGGTCGCGGTGGGGATCGGCCAACCGCGCTCGAAACCCGAACCGTTCGTGACCAGGAGGAAGACCAGCGACGGGACGAGTACCCCGCCGACTGCCGCGATGGCCGGCCGGATCGCCTTGGACACGGTGTCGAGGTCGCCGGCGACGAGTTCGTGCTTGAGTTCGATCGCCGCGACGAAGAAGAAGATCGCCAACAGGCCGTCGCTGACCCAGTGCCCGATGGAGAGGTCGATCGCCGTCCCGGGGATGGCGAGGTGCGTGCTCTGCACGGCGAAGGCGGCTTCCGCGAGTGGGCTGTTCGCGATGATGAGGCCGATGACGGCGGCGATGAGCAGCAGGACCGCTGCCACCCGTTCGGATCGGACGATGCTCATTGGTGCTCCTGGTCTGCGCACAACGGTGGAGCGGTGCGCGGGGTCGTCGAGTTCTGTGCCGACCAGACTTCCCGGCTCACCTCCGACCATCGTAGCGGCCGCGTCCTGAACGGAAGCAGCTGGACGGGGGCCGGCGGCGGCACACGAGGGCGGTCGTATGCTGGTGCGCACAGCGACGTCGAGTTGGAGGAACCCATGGCGACCAGCACCCGGACCAAGCGCACGGCTGCGGAGGATGCAGCGGAGCGGAGTGCCGTCTCCGCACTCGCGTCGACGACGGTCGCCGCGCTCCGACAGACCTTCGACCGTGGGACGACGAAGCCGCTCGCGTGGCGTCTCCGTCAGCTGCGCGCTCTGAAGCGCTTGCTCGTCGAACGCGGTGGCGAGCTCGAGCAGGCGCTGTCGACAGACCTCGGGAAGAGCGGCACCGAGGCGCAGATCACCGAGATCGGTCTCCTCGTCGGCGAGATCGACCACGCGCTGAAGCACCTGCGCTCCTGGACGCGGCCCCGACGGGTAGCGGTGCCGCTCGCCCTCGCGCCGGCCTCGGCGTCCGTCGTGGCCGAACCCGTGGGGGTCGTGCTGGTCATCGGACCCTGGAACTATCCCGTGCAGCTCTGCCTCGGACCCGTCATCGGTGCGCTCGCAGCGGGGGATGCTGTGCTCCTCAAACCCAGCGAACTCGCGCCCGCGACGAGTGCAGCGCTCGCCCGACTGCTGCCCGAGTACCTCGACGACCGGGCAGTCGCGGTCCTCGAAGGCGATGTCGCCCTCGCGACAGCGTTGCTCGCCGAGCGCTTCGACCACATCTTCTACACCGGCGGAGCGGCCGTCGGACGAGTCGTCGCCCGCGCCGCGGCAGAGCATCTGACACCCATCACCCTCGAACTCGGAGGGAAGTCCCCGGTCTACGTCGACGACACCGTCGATCTCGCTGACGCGGCCAAGCGGATCGTGTGGGGCAAGCTCATGAATGCCGGACAGACCTGCGTCGCCCCCGACTACGTGCTCGCGACGCGCACTGTGGCGGACCGGCTCGTGCCGTACCTGCAGGACGCGATCACCGCTCTCTACGGACCGGATCCGGCCGGCAGCCCTGACTACGGGCGGATCGTCACGGACAAGCATTTCACGCGGGTCAGCGGCCTCCTCGAGGACCTCGACCCGGCGATCGGGGGCGAGCACGATGCTGCAGACCGGTACATCGCGCCAACGGTCGTGAACGGGGTGGACCCCGAGGCGCCCATCATGCACGAGGAGATCTTCGGGCCGATCCTGCCCATCCTGCACGTCAGTGGCCTTGAGCAGGCCATCGCGCACATCCGTGCCGGGGAGAAGCCGCTCGCCCTGTACGTCTTCAGCGACGACCGCGCGACGCGGAAGCGGTTCACCCGCGACACGTCCTCCGGTGCGCTCGCCTTCGGCGTCCCGGCCGCCCACCTCCTCGTGCCGGGGTTGCCGTTCGGCGGCGTCGGCGGGAGCGGGATGGGTGCGTACCACGGGCGGTACTCCTTCGACACGTTCAGCCATGCGAAGGCCGTGCTCGCGAAGCCGCTGTCCCCGGACACGCTCTCGCTGATCTACCCCCCGTTCACCGAGGTGCGCGACCGCATCGCACGTGTCATCGCGCGGACTCGGCGCGCGGATGGCCGGCCTGCTCGAGGGGGCCGAGCGTGAGCGCGGAGCCTGTCGGAGACACCGCGAGCGCGCGTCTCGTCGACGCGATGCGTCAGATCCGGGACCGGTGCGTGTGGACGCAGGGCATCGATCACGCGAGACTCGTCCCGTACCTCATCGAGGAGAGCTACGAACTCGTCGAGGCGGTCGAGGATGGCACCCGGGAGGAACTCGTCGAAGAACTCGGCGACGTCCTGTGGCAGGTCGTCTTCCACGCGGAGATCGCCTCCCGGGACCCTGAGGCACCCTTCGGCTTCGACGACGTCGCGGACGCGGTCACGCGCAAGATGGTGCACCGGCACCCGCACGTGTTCGGGGATGACGCGGCACCGACTCCCGAGGACGTCGTCCGGGTCTGGAACGCCGCCAAAGCGGAGGAGAAGGCGAGACGCAGGAGCGCGCTCGACGGGATCCCGCAGGCGATGCCGTCGCTCGCCCTGGCTGACAAGGTGCTCGGGCGTGCCGGGTCGGTCGACGTCCAGCCGCTCACGCGCGCCGACGGTGCTGCTGACGAGGAGGAGTTGGGGGAGCAGCTGCTCGCGATCGTCGCCGCGGCACGAGCGACAGGCCTCGACGCCGAGCGCGCCCTCCGCGGTGCCGTGCGGCGACTGAGCACGCGCATCCAGGACGCCGAGCGCGCTGGAGCCGCCTGAGCGCTCGCCAACCGGCCTCTGCGCCATGCCAGAATTGACGCATGGCAGCTCCAGTGACCCCGCCGCGCGGCATGCGTGATTTCCTCCCAGCAGACAAAGCCCGTCGGGAGCACGCCCTGGGCACCATCCGTCGTGTGTTCACCTCGCACGGCTTCGACGAGATCGAGACGCCGGTCGTCGAGGACTTCGACCGACTGCACTCGGGTCTCGGCGGCGACAACGAGAAGCTCGCCTTCAACATCCTGAAGCGGGGACTCAGTGCCGACGCGGTCGTCGCGGCGGCGGAGGACCAGGCCGAGCTGACCGACCTCGGCCTGCGCTTCGATCTCACGGTGCCGTTGGCGCGCTTCTACGCCTCGCACCGAGCGGAACTGCCTCCGGTGTTCCGCTCCATCCAGATCGCGCCGGTCTGGCGAGCCGAACGACCGCAGAAGGGGCGGTACCGGCAGTTCGTGCAGTGCGACATCGACATCATCGGCGAGGCCTCGAACCTGGCCGAGACCGAGCTCATCACGGCGACGCTCGCGACGCTCGCCGAGCTCGGCATCACGGGCTGCACTGTCCGCATCAACGACCGCCGTCTGCTCATCGGCATGCTCGACACGCTCGGCTTCCCGGCGGACGCCCACGCACAGGTGCTCATCACGATCGACAAGCTCGACAAGATCGGTCAGCAGGGCGTCGTCGCCGAGCTGCGCGATCGCGGGGTCGACGCGACGGCCGTCGATGCGCTCGAGGCCTTCTTCCGTCGTCCGCAGACGATGGAGTTCAACACCTTCGGCGAGCGCGCGATCCGCAAGGCGCTCCCGATCGGTGCCGACGACGCGGTCGTCGCAGAGCTCGACGCCCTCGGCAAGGCGGTCGCCGCGGCGAGCGCACTGCAGGGACAGCCCGCTGACCCGTTCGCGAACCCGCTCGTGTTCGACCCCTTCCTCGTGCGCGGCATGGGCTACTACACCGGCACGATCTTCGAGATCGCGCATCCCGATCTCGGCTACTCGCTCGGTGGTGGAGGCCGCTACGACGGCATGATCGGTCGCTTCCTCGGCCAGGACGTGCCGGCAGCGGGATTCTCCATCGGCTTCGAGCGCATCGTCGATCTCGTCGAGCTACCAGCCGGTGCGGCTGCGGACTCGGTCGTCCTCGTGCACGACCGGGACGTCTCGCCGGCCACGCTCGTCGCGATCAAGGCCCGCCTCGTCGCGGAGGGCCGTCGTGTGCGGCTCGAGGCCCGCGTCAAGAACCTCAAGGTGTTGCTCGAGCGGGTCACTGCGGCGGGCTTCGGCTCGTTCGCATTCGTCACCGCGGACTCGACGCCGGACGGCCTCGAGTTCAAGCCGCTCGACTGACGACCCGCGGTCTTCGGTTCGCGACCCGCGGCGCGCTTCCGAGCACCTGCCCAGCTCGTCGGGGGAGGATGGGGCATTCGGACGGACCACCCCACGAACGGCCCGCCCGGGTCCACCCCCGATCGAAACCGGTACCCTCGATGACCCTCACGGCTCCTGCCGCGCGCGCTCCTCGCGCATCGGAACCTTCGGGCGCCCGTCGGCGCCGTGTCAGCCGCGTGCGTCGGAAGGCGACGTCGCTGGCGCTCCTCGTCGGCATCCCGCTCGCCGTCCTCACCGCGGCGCACTCCCTCGTGCCCGACATCCTCGGCCTCGGACTGGTGTGGGACAACGCGTTGCCCTGGACGTGGGTCCTCCTCCCAGTGCTCATCGTCGTCGTGCTGGTCGCGCGCACGCCCGGCGCGTTCATCGGGCTCCTCGCGCCGAGTCTGGTGTGGGCCTTCATCTTCGGGCCGGGTATCGTGCCGCTCGGAGACTCCCGGGCCCAGGTCCCGTCCGACGCCTCGCTCACCGTGGCCAGCCAGAACCTCGGCCCTGCCGGCGATCCGACGGTCATCGCCGGCTCCCTTGCCGCGAGCGGCGCCGACCTCATCGCGCTCCAGGAGATCGAAGGCCACGACCGTGAGCCCCTCGCCGCGGTCCTCGACGCCGACTACCCCTATTCGGTCCTCACGGGCACCGTCGGCCTGTGGAGCCGCTATCCCATCGACGACTCCATCGGCTTGAAGCTGGGGCTCGACTGGTATCGCGCGATCAACGCCGTCGTCGACACGCCGTCCGGTGCGGTGAGCGTCTACGTGATCCACGCGGATTCCGCTCGACCGGCCGCCCATGCCGAGCGCGACGTCATGCTGCGCGAGCTCGCGGAGACGGTGGCGTCGAACTCCCGCGACCGCGTGGTGGTCATGGGCGACTTCAACGCCTCGGGTTCCGACCGTGCGCTCACCGCACTCCAGGCCGAGCTGACCGAACCGAACCAGAGCGAGGGCGGGCTCGGGCTCACCTGGCCGGCCGGCGCTCCGCTCATGCGCCTCGACCACGTCTTCGTGCGCGGCATGGTCGCGACGCACAACGCGGTCCTCGGCGACGAGGGCAGCGACCACCACGGCATCGTGTCGAGCTTCCGCCTCGACCGCTGAGCGGATCGGGCGCTCTGCAGCCGTCCATCCCGACTCACTAGACTGAGCGCGGACGGCCGTCGTACCCGTCCCATCTCACCAATCCCCACAAGGAGAACACACGTGGCACTCATCGAGGCAGTAGGCGCTCGCGAAATTCTTGACTCCCGTGGCAACCCGACCGTTGAGGTCGAGGTGCTCCTGGAGGACGGCACGGTCAGCCGTGCAGCCGTCCCGTCCGGCGCATCCACCGGTGCGTTCGAAGCATACGAGCTGCGCGACGGCGATGCCGCGCGCTACCTCGGCAAGGGTGTCGAGAAGGCCGTCGACGCCGTTCTCGACGAGATCGGCCCGGCGCTCGAGGGCATCGAGGCCGACGACCAGCGTCTCGTTGACCACACCATGATCGAGCTCGACGGCACCGAGAACAAGGGCCGCCTGGGTGCGAACGCCATCCTCGGCGCCAGCCTCGCAGTCGCTCGTGCTGCTGCCGACTCCGCAGACCTCTCGCTCTACCGGTACGTCGGCGGCGCCAACGCCCACGTGCTCCCGGTCCCGATGATGAACATCATCAACGGTGGTTCGCACGCCGACACCGGCGTCGACATCCAGGAGTTCATGATCCTCCCGATCGGCGCTCCGAGCTTCCGTGAGGCGCTCCGCTGGGGCACGGAGACCTACCACACGCTGAAGGGCCTGTTGAAGTCCAAGGGCTTCGCCACCGGCCTCGGCGACGAGGGTGGCTTCGCTCCCGACTTCGAGCACAACCGTGCAGCGCTCGACTTCATCGTCGAGGCCATCGAGAAGGCCGGCTTCACGGTCGGCACCGACATCGCGCTCGGTCTTGACGTCGCTTCGAGCGAGTTCTACCGCGA
Organism: Plantibacter sp. RU18; assembly: GCF_050613355.1. Classification (NCBI taxonomy): domain Bacteria; kingdom Bacillati; phylum Actinomycetota; class Actinomycetes; order Micrococcales; family Microbacteriaceae; genus Plantibacter; species Plantibacter sp. RU18. The sequence goes on along the minus strand of NZ_CP159618.1, from coordinate 3,057,592 downwards.
GGGCGCGTACCAGTTCGAGGGCAAGGCGCTGAACAGCACCGAGATGACCTCGTACTACGCCGACCTCGTCGCGAACTACCCGCTCATCACCATCGAGGACCCGCTGGCCGAGGACGACTGGGCGGGGTACGCCCACCTCACCCCCGAGCTGGGCTTGAAGGTGCAGATCGTCGGCGACGACCTCTTCGTCACCAACCCGAAGCGCCTCGCCGACGGCATCGCCAAGGGAGCGGCGAACTCGCTGCTCGTCAAGGTGAACCAGATCGGCACGCTCACCGAGACGCTCGACGCCGTCTCGCTGGCACAGCGCTCCGGCTACACCACGATCCTGTCGCACCGCTCCGGTGAGACCGAGGACACCACGATCGCCGACCTCGCGGTCGCGACGAACGCGGGCCAGATCAAGACCGGTGCGCCTGCACGGAGCGAGCGGGTCGCGAAGTACAATCAGTTGCTGAGGATCGAAGAGGAGCTGGGTCAGGCCGCCGTCTACGCCGGTCGCAGCGCCTTCCCGCGATTCACCGCTTAAGCATCGTCACCTGAAGGCTCTCAGGGGTGCCGATCGGCACCCCTGAGAGCCTTTGTCGCGTGCGGGAGGCGCCTGTGAAGAAGCCAACGATGCCGGCTGCGGGCGAACCGAAGCGGACGCCGGCGGGAGCCGACGGAGCGTCCGCGACCGGTACGAAGCGGCCCGCCACCCCGAAGCCGGAGAGCGTGCGCACGACGTCGTCGAAGGCGAAGGATCGGACGTCCGGTGCATCCCCGACGACGTCGAAGCGTGCTGACGCCACTGGAGCGAAGGGCGGGTCCGCGCCCGCGCGTTCGTCCGCCGGATCTGGCAGCGCCTCGAGTGGCGCGCCGGCGAGCACACGCACCGGTTCGACGCGCACGAGTTCGACCCGAACCGGTTCACCCCGCACCGGTTCGACCCGGACCGGTTCGACCCGGACCGCTTCGATCCGGACCGATGCCGGCGCCGCCGGATGGCTGCGGAGCCTCCGCCTCTCCGGGTTCAGCGTCCTGCTGCTCGGTATCCTCGTGCTCGGGGTCGTGGTGCTCGCGCCGAACCTCAAGACGTTCCTCGAGCAGCGACAGCAGATCGCAGCCCTCGAAGCCGGTGTCGCCGACACCCAGGCGAAGGTCGATGCGCAGACCATCGAGCGGGAGCGCTGGAACGACCAGAGCTACGTCATGACGCAGGCGCGCGACCGCCTGTTCTACGCGCTCCCAGGCGAGGTCAGCTACATCATCATCAACGACATCGACCCGGCCTCCCTCCCTGTCTCCGGCACTCCCGTGAGCGACACGCTCGTCGATTCGCAGTCCGACTGGCTCGACGGCCTGCTCTCCTCGCTCGTCGCCACCGGCTACTCGCCAGCACCGGTCGCGACCGATCCGCCTGACCCCGCACAGACTCCGCCGCCGACCGAGGCTCCGGTCCCGGCCGAGGGCTGACGTCGAGCGGTGTCCGTGTTCCCGGCGATAATGGAACCATGACCACCCCACCCTTCGGCCCCGTCTCCGAGCGCGACGTCGAGATCGTGTCGGCGCAGCTCGGGCGTCCGGCTCGCGACGTCGTCGGAATCGCGGCGCGCTGCGTCTGTGGCGCCCCGACGGTCGTGTCGACCGCACCCCGCCTGGCCGACGGTACGCCGTTCCCCACCTTCTACTACCTCACGCACCCCGCAGCGACGGCCGCGATGTCGTCCCTCGAGGCGACGCAGGTCATGGCCGAGTTCAGCGCACTGCTCGCCGAGGACGACGACATCCGCGAGGCATACGCCGCGGCGCACACCGTCTACCTCGCCGACCGCACGTCGATCGGCGAGGTCTCCGAGATCGATGGCATCTCCGCCGGCGGTATGCCCGTCCGCGTCAAATGTCTCCACGCCCTCGCCGGCCACGCGCTCGCCGCTGGTCCAGGTGTGAACCCGATTGGCGACCTCGCGCTCGAGCGCGCGAGCTGGAGTCCGGAGGTCTGCGCATGCGCCGACGGCCAGGTGGGTCAGGGATAGCCCCCGCACGCGACGGGGGTCGCACGCGGGGGAGTGCAGCAGCGGGAGGTCGTCCGGGCGATCGTCGGTCCGGGCGCCGACGAGGCGTGCCTGCGCTGTTCGGTGGGCTGCTCGCGGTCCTGCTGGTCGGTGCCCAGGCGTTGCCGGCGCACGCGGACACCGTCCGGGACATGCAGTACTGGTTGGGCGACTACGGGTTCACGACAGCATGGGAGACGACGAAGGGCGCCGGCGTCACGGTCGCGGTGATCGACACGGGGATCGCCGACGGCCCACCGGAGTTGAACGGCGCTGTGGCGGGCGGCATCGACGTGTCCGGGCTCGGCAGTTCCGACGGACGGAAGCCCGTCGGCGCGGAGGGCAGCGAGCACGGGACGCTCGTCGCCTCCATGATCGCCGGGCGCGGACGAGCGGGGGGTGCCGGAGTCATCGGGGTCGCTCCTGAGGCACGTCTGCTCTCCGTCTCGGTCGGATTCGGTTCAGACGGCTCCGCCATCGTGCCCTGGGACGACCAGATCGCCACTGCGGTGCGCTGGGCCGTCGACAACGGCGCGGACGTCATCAACATGTCACTCACGCGGAACAGCCTCGACTGGCCGGAGAGCTGGGACGACGCGTTCCTGTACGCCTTCGAGCACGATGTCGTCGTCGTGGCGGCCGCTGGTAACCGGGCAAGCGGGACGGTGGAGGTCGGTGCGCCGGCGACGATCCCCGGCGTCCTGACTGTCGCTGGTGTCGATCGCTCGGGCTCAGCGAGCTTCGACGCGTCGAGCCAGGGCATCACGATCGCCGTCGCCGCGCCGAGTGAGCAGCTCGTCGGCGTGACTCCGGCCGGTTCGTACGTCCAGTGGGCCGGGACGAGCGGAGCGGCGCCGATCGTCTCCGGCCTCGTCGCCCTCGTCCGATCCGCCTGGCCCGAGCTCAGTGCGGCCGATGCGATCGAGCGGGTGACAGCGACGGCGAAGCAGGTCGGCGACTCGGCGCAGAGCCCGATCTACGGTGCCGGGCTCATCGACGCGGCGGATGCGGTCACGGCATCCGTCGGTCCCGCGGCCACGACGCCGCAGGAGCAGCTGTCGGACTGGATCACGCTGTACCGGCGAGCGGAGCAGGCCCCCGATCCGGATCAGGGCTCGGTACAACCGCCGCCGACACAGGACCCCCTCCCGCCGGCGATCCCGCAGGGTGAGGCGGTCGAGGTCCGCGCCAACCCCTTCCTCCCGACGCCGGACACCCTGCTCTACGGCTCATTGCCGCTCGCGCTCCTGCTCGGAACTGGTACCCTGGTTTGGCTCGGTGTCATTGGCGCTACCAGGCATTTCAAGCGGGTGCTGCGGAGGTAGTACTCTGTTCCGATATTCTCAGATGCTCATCTGAACCAATCGTCTTGACGTAGGAGATCGTTCGCCGTGCCCAAAATTCTGATCGTCGGTGGTGGTTACGCCGGGTTCTACACCGCCTGGAAGCTTGAGAAGCAGCTTCGTCGCGGTGAGGCCGAAGTCACCATGGTCGACCCGCTGCCGTACATGACCTACCAGCCGTTCCTCCCCGAGGTCGCTGCCGGTTCCATCGAGCCGCGTCACGCAGTCGTCGCGCCGCGTCGTCACCTGAAGTCCACCAACGTCGTCACGGCGAAGGTCACCGGCATCAACCACGCCGAGAAGAAGGCCACGCTGACGCCAGAGGTCGGTGAGCCCTGGGAGGTCGACTACGACATCATCGTCGTCACCGCCGGCGCCGTCTCGCGCACCTTCCCGATCCCGGGTGTCGCCGACAACGCGATCGGCCTGAAGACCATCGAGGAAGCCGTCGCCATCCGCGACCGCGTGCTCTCCAACTTCGACAAGGCCGCGAACCTGCCGGCAGGTCCCGAGCGCGACCGCCTCCTCACCTTCACCGTTGTCGGTGGCGGCTTCGCAGGTATCGAGATCTTCGCGGAGCTCCGCTCCTTCGCGAGCTCGCTGCTGAAGTTCTACCCGCAGCTGGCCTTCGAGGACACGCACTTCCACCTCATCGAGGCCATGGGTCGCATCATGCCCGAGGTCAAGATCGAGACGAGCCATTGGGTCCTCAAGAACCTCGCCGAGCGTGGCGCGCTCGTGCACCTCGACACCCAGCTGCAGTCGGCCGTCGACGGCAAGATCGAGCTCTCCACCGGTGAGTCCTTCGAGTCCGACCTCATCGTCTGGACCGCTGGTGTCATGGCCAACCCGGGCGTCGTCCGTGGCGGCGACCTCCCGGTCGAGGAGCGCGGTCGCATCAAGACCCGTGCAGACCTCCGCGTCGGCACCGAGGACGAGATCGTCGAGGGCGCTTGGGCGGCCGGCGACGTGTCCGCGGTCCCCGACCTCACCGGTGGTGGCGTCGGCGGCTTCTGCGTTCCGAACGCTCAGCACGCCGTCCGCCAGGGCAAGCTGCTCGCGAAGAACATCACCGCGGTCCTCCGTGGCGAGACGCCGAAGAACTACTTCCACAAGAACGCCGGCGCCGTCGCAGGTCTCGGCATCGGCGTCGGTGTGTTCCAGTCCGGCAACATCGCGATCAAGGGCCTCCCAGCCTGGGTCGCCCACCGTGGCTACCACGGTCTGGCCATGCCGAGCTTCGAGCGCAAGTTCCGCGTCTTCGGTGGCTGGTGGAACAACTTCTGGCTCGGCCGCGACATCGTGTCGCTCTCGGCCACCCAGACGCCGCGTGAGGCCTTCGAGACGTACGCGTCGCGTCCGAAGCCCCCGGCTGAGGCTGCGGCTCCTGCCGCCGCTCCTGCGGCTCCTGCAGCTGCCGAGAAGCCCGCTCGCAAGGCTCCCGTCAAGCGCAAGCCGAAGGCGGCCGTGGCAGATGCTCCGTCTGGTGCCGAGCCTGAGCAGGCGTACGCCACTCCGGCTGAGGAAGCCGTCAGCACCAAGTAGTCCTGTTCGGAGCTCATCGCTCCGAGCATCGAGAGGCGCATGTCCCAGGGCATGCGCCTCTTGTCGTATCCGACGATGCGCCCGCCCGTCGATACGATGAAGTGCACGCCCCCGTAGCCCAATTGGCAGAGGCAGGCGACTTAAAATCGCCGCAGTGTGGGTTCGAACCCCACCGGGGGTACCCGGAAATGCCTTGAAATTACGCGGATTTGAGCGTCCGAACCGGTCTCCGTGACAACGGTTCGACAACAACCGTCTCCGCCTTCGCCTGATTCAGGGCGTCCGCAACGGCGTCGAGGTCGTCATCGAACAGGTCCGCGTAGGTGGCGAGAGTCATCGCGGCCGAGGCGTGACCGAGCATCCGCTGCACGGCCTTCACGTTCGCGCCGGCGCTGATCGCGAGGCTCGCCGCGGTGTGCCTGAGGTCGTGGATCGTGAGCGTGGGGGAACGCGGCGTCGGTGAGCTTCGCTCGAGCGATCGCGTTGACGAACCACCCGTCCCGGCTGTCGGGGGAGCGGAGGTGGCGATCGCCGTCGCCGAAGACGAGCTGTTCCGGGCGCTTGCCCGTGCACTCGGCGGCGAGCTGCTCGGCCAGGAACTCCGGGAACGGGACCGACCGCACTTCGTGCGTCTTCGGGCTGCCCACGACGATGCGGCCGCCGACGTTCACGGCGTTCTCGTTGACCGCCAGCCGCCGCCTCAGCGCGTCGACGTCGCGGACCGGAAGTCCGGTCGCTTCGCCCCATCGTAGGCCCGTGTACGCGAGCGTGTAGACCAACGATCTGCGGTCGCCGGCGCTATCGGCCAGGATCTGCACCTGCGTGTGCGTCAGGTAAACGCGGCGCTTCTTCGTCTTCCGGGGGAGCGAGACGCCGCGCGCCGGGTTCCGCGGGAGTTTTCGGTCGGTCACTGCGTCGTCGAGGATCCCGGCGAGCACGCCAGCCACGATCAACACGGGCGCGAAGGGCGGCATCCGGCAGCTGTTCACGCTGGACGAGGAGTGTCAGGTCGCCGGGAACGTCATCTCGCCCATCGACCCCGCTCGAGTAGTCACGATCGGGTACCTGTTCATCTGTACCGGGGCGCGCAACATCATCGGCCCGAACGTGATTCGTGGGCCGGTGAACCTGTACATGAACGCGTCTTCGCAGCAGTCGGTCACCCGTTCCAGCGGCGACGAGTTCCTTGTCACCGCAGGTGCCACACCCAACCTCGGCTGGGTCGACCGGTTCGCCACTGACCAGTTCGTCCTGGCGATGGCGGCCGCGACGAACGTGACCGGCTTCACTGGCGGTTGGGTCGGCCGGGAGGTCACGATTCGGTTCGGCAACACGAACGCGACACTCGTGCACTCTGGCTCGTTCATCTTGAAGGGCGCCGTGAACGCGACGCCGCCGTCGAACGGCTTCATGAAGTTCAAGGCCCTGTCCGCGACGACGTGGGCTGAGCTCTCCCGCAGCTTCTAGGCCCAGCTCGACGCCCCGTCCGGTGTCCGCTGCGGCGGCCCGGGCGGGATGTTCGTCGTTCGAGGGATAGTGTCGGTCGACCAGGGCGAGCCGACCGACACAAACGCCTAGCCCTTCGGCGGGCTGTCGTCGTTCCCGTAGGAGTTCTTCTCGCCGATCTGACCGTTCAGCTTCCGGATGGTGTGCTCGACGCCGCGATCTTGCGCCATCTGTCGGCCCTGTGCCTGCTGCTCGGCCTTCGTGCCGCCGGCGCTACTCGCGCGCTGGTTGCCCTCGACCTTCGACTTCCATGTGCCGTCCTCGTTGTACGTGGACACATCTCCTTTGGCCATGCTGTGCTCAATTCCTGTTCTAGGGTGAGCTCCCAAGTCGGGTGCCCGAGGTCAGTATGGGGACCATCTTCACCATCGTGGCGAACGCAACGCGACATGTCCGACTCCGAGCAGCCAACAACAAGTCGGTCCAATCGGCGTCGAGACGTTCGAACCGGAAGATGACCGTCACGAACGCGCTCGCGGCACCGCCGACGTCGGGGTTCAACCTCGGCATGGCGGACTTCTTCGTGTTCACTGGCACAGCCGCGGCGACCTGGACGCTCCCGACCGTGGGGAACGCAGCGGCCGGCGCAGACCTGACCTTCAAGAACCGGGGGACCGCGACCCTCACGATCAACAGCAATGCCGGCGGCAACGACATCTTCGACACGTCAGCTGCCGCATCTATCACGGTCGCGGCTGGTGCTTCACTGCACCTGATCTGCGACGGCACCTACTGGAACGTGATCTAACACGAAGCCCCTCTCGGGCTCACCTTCGGGTGGGCTCGGGAGGGGCTGTTTCGTAGTTTTATCCTGGCTGGGAGCTGCCCTTCAGCCGCCTGAGCGGGTCATTTCCGCGTCAGCTGGAGGAGGCGTATCAGTACGACGGCAGCGAAGATACCCGAGAAAGCGCAGACAAAGAGCTTCGCGATCAAGTCCTCATTGAAGAACAGGAAGGAGAAGAACAGGCCGAGAAACACAAGGAGCGCCAGCGTGAGGAAACCTACGGAGTCGAAGAACTTCACCATTCCTCCATGCAGGTATTTAGTGCCGAGCCCACCGAATAAACGGTCCCAGCGACTCCGAGGATGTAGCCAATGGTCTCGAGTGCTGCGATACCCAGCGTAGCCGACGCGGCCAGGCCTCCTGGTAGGAGGAATGTTGCGATGGCTAGTCCGACAACTGCTCCTACGGCGAAGAGTGCGGAGATGTTGCACCTTCGGTTCGTGCCCAGCTGCGAGGATGACTTCATGGCACAGCGCAGAGTAACAGGGTGCGATGATCCCCAGTCCGCGCAGGCGCCACATCGCCACGCGTAGATCCTCCGCGCACTTCACCAGGTCCGACATGTGGATCGCTGGCTTGCTGCCGATCGCGGGACGAAGCTGTCCCTGTGCCCACGCCGGCTGGATGAGGGTCTGGTGCACGTACTCGCGCCGGCGCTGATGCGCCCGATGGGCCGCCTCCAGCGACGGCAGGGCCAGCGCGCGGAATGCAGACGGGACCGATTCTAGGTTGAGCATCCGACGCGCGTCCTTCGTTACGCGCGCGAAGTCGCGCTGCGGCGCACCCTCGGCGAGGCCGGACTGAGCGAGGCGCATCCACAGATTCTTCATCTCATTCTCGGCCCACTTGTCGTTGCGCACGATCTCGCCGAGAGAGAACGACAACTCGTACTGCAGTGGAAGGCCTTCGGTCATGAGCGAAACCTAGTTGGTTCAGGCGGTGGCAAGGACGCCTATTCTCGGCCGATCGAAGCGCGGATCTCGCGGAGGACGGCGTTCACCGCTAGCTGAGTTTCCAGCGCGTCCTTCTTGAACTCCGGCATCGCGGCATCCGTCATCGCAGCCTGGAGCTTCTCGTCGTTGCCCACACGTCGGTTCCACTGCGAAGGCACCCGAGTCTCGCCGAGCGCGCCGATCATCGTGAGGGCTTCGGCGCCGAGCTGCTTACGCTCGATCGGATCCGTGGATCCGCCTCGGTTGTTGTTCTGAGACAGCCGCACCAGGTGCTCGAGCTCGAACAATAGATGCGCCTGTCGGAGCGCTTCCCTGCGGTCGTCAGCTGCGATCTGCCGGGCGTTCCGGCGGTCCTTCGCGGAGATGACGAGGGCGACGATCGCAGCCCCGACAGCGGCGAGGACCGCGAGGGTCTGGATCAGGTTGGAGATGTCGTCGGAACTCATGTCCGCAGCGTATCGAGACGGCAGGCCGTGCGGTGCAGGGATAGCCCCCTGCCGCATTTGAACGCCAGCTCAGGATGATGGGACAGACACGGGAATCCGTGCACTCGCGACCAGATCGGAACCCGAATGACGACCCGGAAGTACCGCATCTCTTATGACCTGAAATCCCCCGGTCGCGACTACGAGCCCGTCTACGACTATCTCAACGGATTCGCCAACACCCGCCCGCTGGAGAGCGTCTGGATCGTGAAAAGCACGAAGACGGCGACGACGATTCGTGATGAAATCAAGGCCCTGACCGATTCGTCCGACGCCCTGTTCGTTGTGGATATCACGGGCAAGGCCTGGGCCGCACTCCGCGTCGGAACTGCGGCCGCCTGGTTGAAGGCTCCGCTGGACTAACTCCGCCTGATGTCCTCTGGCAGCGAGACCCTGGCGATATCGACGTGAGTCGACGATGTTCTCGAAATGGCGAGGCCGTTCAATCCGCGCGCCGGCGCTGGGCTCCGAGCTGGCATCTGATCGGGCGTCTCGTCATGCCAGGGGCCATCAGATGGAACTCGATGCAGCGGTCGGTGCCTCCGGAGTTACCACGCGTGCTAGTGGCTCGAGAGTCACCGTGCGTAGAGTGTCGGCCATGAAGCACCTTCACTATGCCGGGCAAGTCTTCGCTATCTCTGATCAGCTCGCTGACACTCTGGCTGACGCGATCACGGACTTCGTGCGTGTCGGCCGCTCTGCCTTGTGGCCGGTGGCGGGCTACCAGGACGAGCGGGAAGTGGTAGCGAAGGTGCTGTGCGGCCCCGGCATTCCCTTTCTTATCGCTCCGACGTGGTTGCCGGACGACCGAGAACCGCCGAAGCATGACGCCGACTCGATCGCATTCATTGATGGCGACCATCATGCGCTAGAAGCAGAGTTGCTGGACGATGATGCCTGAAGTCGACCCTCGCGCGTCGATTGTGCGGGGTTTCCGGTGGATGGAGGCGAGGTCCGTTTGCCGCAGGTGCCTGTCAGCCCCGGAATCACGGGGATGTGGTGGGCTCGGTGGGGCTCGAACCCACGACCCGCGGAGTCACCGCTCGCGGCGCAGACGCAGGCGGGCGGCGGGGAGCGCGGAGCCGGCGGCGAGAAAGAGCAGCACGCTCGAGGGCACGGCGAACACGGCCATTCCAGCTGCGGAGAGCGAGCGCCGGTTCGCGCAGATGTCGTACGGCGGTTCCGACGTGTCGGTCGACAGGATCCCGCGGGCGGCAAGCCGGTCGTCGACGTCACCGATGTCGCGCGGCCACCCCGCGACCACCACTGACGAGCACACGGTGGCGTACCCCGGATGGTCACCGCCGACGACCCGCTCGTGCACGGTCGACGGGAGGAACGCGAGTACCCCCATCGCCACAACCGAGGCAAGCCCGATCGTGAGCAGCATCCACCAGGAGGCCGGTCGTCGGTTCTCCACCATCTCGTCCATCCACGTATTCTCGTCCATCGACGCCTCGCCCGCATCGGGCGCTGCTGCGAAATGATGGCCGAGCATTTCTTAGAGCGGAGCGGACGCTGGAGTCCGCGTGACAACGAACTGACAACACTTGACGTTGAGATGCGGTGATTGAGCCCGGTCCGTGTGAGCGCATACTGCCGTCATCTAGGGGATCTTAGACAGCTTCGCCGCTCTGGCTGGTGCGTCCAACGGGTTCGAACCCCACCGGGGGTACTGCAGAAGCATGCCGGATCGCTGCGCGGCGCGGCGGCCAGCCGCTAGAGTCCGAGACCAGGGCGGCATGTCGCCGTCGGGGAACGGGGACTCGATGACCAGGATCGATGCGGACGACGAACTGGATCCACTATTCTCCCGAGCGGCGGAGCGCGCGATCGGGTCTCATCACGAGCTGGCTCAGGGATCCGTGCTGCCGGAGACGGCGTACCAGCTGGTGCATGATGAGACGATGCTCGACGGCAACGCGAGACTGAACCTCGCGACGTTCGTCGGTACGTGGATGGACGAGCACGCCGACAGGCTGTACGCCGAGTCGTACGACAAGAACATGGTCGACAAGGACGAGTACCCGCGCACGGCGGCCATCGAAGAGCGGTGCTGGAAGATCCTCGCCAACCTCTGGCACGTGCCGGACGCCGAGCAGGCGATCGGCACCTCCACGATCGGATCGTCGGAGGGTGCGATGCTCGGCGGTCTCGCGCTCAAGCGTCGCTGGCAGCATGCGAGACGGGCCGCGGGCAAGAGCACGGACCGGCCGAACCTCGTCATGAGTTCGGCCGTCCAGGTGTGCTGGGAGAAGTTCTGCAACTACTGGGACGTCGAAGCGCGCCTCGTCCCGATCAGCGAGGACCACAAGACGCTCGACGGACACGACCTCGCGAACCATGTCGACGAGAACACCATCGGTGTGATCGCCATCATGGGCGTGACGTACACGGGCATGTATGAACCGGTCGCCGAGATCGCGGCCGCACTCGACGCGATCCAGGCGGCGACGGGCCTCGACATCCCGATCCACGTCGATGGAGCCTCGGGCGGCATGGTGGCGCCGTTCCTGCAGCCCGAGCTGACCTGGGACTTCCAGCTCGATCGGGTGCACTCGATCAACACCTCCGGCCACAAGTACGGCGGCGTGTACCCGGGGGTCGGTTGGGTGGTCTGGCGAGAGCGCTCACTCCTGCCGGCTGATCTCGTCTTCGACGTCAACTACCTCGGCGGCAGCATGCCGAGTTTCGCCCTCAACTTCTCCCGGCCCGGTGCGCAGGTGGTGTTGCAGTATTACCTGTTCCTCCGCCTCGGCATCGACGGCTTCACGAAGATGCAACGTGCGCTCCAGGAGGCCGCGACCTACCTCTCGGCCGGCATCGCTGCGATCGAGGCGTTCGAACTCTGGAACGACGGAACCGACATCCCCGTGTTCGCATGGCGACAACGGGACGGCCACACGAAGAACTGGACGCTCTACGACCTCTCGGACCGGCTGCGGATGAAGGGCTGGCTGGTGCCCGCCTACCCCATGCCCGACGATCTGGGCGACCTGGTCGTGCAACGCATCGTCGTCCGGAACGGTTTGAGCCTGGAACTCGCGCAGGACCTGCTGGCCGACATCCTGACCGAGACCGCTGCACTCGACGCCATTGCGTCGCCGATGCCGACGCAGCCCACGCCGCCGGCCTTCCATCACTGATCAGGGTTTCCCTCGGCAGACGCAGCGGGAGTGCGGCGCGGAGGAGATCCGCGCCGGTTCGCTGCGTCGACATCGTTGTCGGCGACCGGAAGCGCGCTGTCCCTCGAACGGGGCGCAGGTTTCCCGCCCGTCGTCCGGCGACACGGCGGCGACGCGTCACGCAACGTGTCCGGAGTCCGCTACCTTCGATGTGGGGGCGTCACCCGTGAGCCGGTCCCGGAAGCCGCAAGCTTCTTGGTCGATCGGTTGCTAGACGCCTCAAGTGAGGGCGAGGTATTCGGGTTACCTCGCCCTCACGCCTTTCCGCCGACAGGCGCGCCGACGGTCGAGGGTGCGAGGGTAGGCTGAAGCCGTGCAGGAGATCACCCCAACCGAACTGAGCAAGCTCGACCAGGCCGTCATCATCGACGTCCGTGAAGCCGACGAGGTCGCCGTCGCAAGCGTGCCCGGTGCGCGCCACCTACCGATGTCCTCCTTCCTCGACCACCTCGACGAGGTACCGCGGGAGGAGACGGTCTACGTGCTCTGCCACTCCGGTGGACGCAGTGCCCGGGTCACGGGCTACCTCGAGCAGGAGGGCTACGACGCGGTCAACATCACCGGCGGCATCCTCGAGTGGTCTGCGAGCGGTCTGCCCGTCCAGCGGGCTACCGACGCAGGCTGAGCGGGACCCTTCCCGGAGACGACCGCTTCGCGAGCCGCCGCACGACGCTCAGTGGGCGTCGATCAGCGGTCGTACGTGTCGAACCCAGGCCCACGCACCAGAGACGACGGCGGCGAAAGCCAGTGCTCCGAGGAGGAGCCCGATCAGGGTGTCGGTGGCGCCCGGGATGGTCGCCGTGGGACCGAGCAGGCCGAAGAGCAGGGTGAATCCGACAAGCGCGCTGGCGAGCCAGACGGGTCTCGACCAGTCGAGCACCGTCCGCCCGCCGAGCGGGCCGATGGGCAGGAGCGCGATCGACGCTGAACCGATGCCGGCGATCGCCGTCAGGTTCACTGTCTCCACCAGCAGGGCTCCGACTCCACCGCTCGGCTCGCCGGCCAGTGCAGAGACGGACCACGCGAGCGCTCCGAGCGCTGCGGCAGCTGCGATGCGCGCGAGCGCGAGGCGTCCCGCCGACCGTCTTGAGACAGGGGCGGACGGCTGCGTCTCCGTGCTGCCGCCGTGCGGTTCCGCCTGACGGAGCTCGGCAACGAGGGCGAACAGGAGTGCGGGCTGCAGCGCGAAGAGCCGGGAGGCTGCGGTGACGAAGCCGGTCGCGATGAGGCCGCTCGGCCGGACGACGATCCGCATCGCGCCGAGACCCTCGTGGCGAGCGACGAGGAGTTGGGCGAGGAGCGCCGCCGCATTGATCGCCAGCACAGCGATGAGCGAGGCGATGAGGAGGCGCAGGTAGGCGGGTTGCCCGCTGACAGGCTGCGCGAAGATGATGATGCCGGCCGAAGCGGCGATCGTGATGACGCCGACGGCGGCCCGGCTGGGCGCTGGAACGGAGGGTGCACGGTCGAACTCCGAGCGTGGACGATTGCGTCCTGTCAGTGCGGAGCGTCGACGTTCCGCGAGCACCGCTCGCCATGGGGCGAGGGTCGAGGCCAGGAGCCGGGCGGGGATCGCGATGAGCGCGACGGCCATGAGCGCCAAGAGCGCGGCGATCCACCAGACCGGTTGTCCGCGTCCGTCGATCACGGAGGCGAGCGTCTGCGAGAACGGCGTCGAGCCGGACCAGAGCCCGCCCCCGCCGGGCGGCGCCGCTCCCGGTTCCGGGTCGTCAGTCTGCGACGGTGTCGGCTGTTGGCTACCGGGCGGTTGCGTTCCAGGGGCAGGTGGCGGGACAGCACCGTTCGACGGTGACGGCGAGGCAGACGGGCTCGGGGTAGCGGGTGCAGCCGTCGCGTCGCCGTAGACGAGGCTCAGCGGTGTGCTCGCGCCACTCGTGTTTCCTGCGGCGTCCTGCTGGATCGCGAGTACGGCGTGCGTGCCGACCGGGACGCCGGCGCCTGAGCAGGTCCATGAGCCGCCGACCACGGTCGCGACGCACACCGAGGTCGAGTCGGCGAAGACGGTGACCGTCGCGCCCTCCTCGCCGGTTCCGGCGTACGTCCCGGCCGTGAGCGGCATGGCCTGGCCTGCGACGGGCGACGAGAGGACCGGAGGGACCGGAGCGTCCCGGTCGATCGCCAGGGAGACGGGACTCGACGGGTCTGACCGCTCGCCGCCGGTGAACGAGGCCTGTTGCGTCGCCGTGACCTCGACTGATCCGGAGGCCAACGGTTCGCCGAGCACGCAGAACCAGCTCCCGGAACCGTCGGCCGTGAAACTGCAGCTTGCGCCGGAGTCGGCGCGGACGGTCACGGTCGCACCGGGGTACGCGGTGCCGCGCACGCCGCCGTTGCTGGGGGCGCCCGCGGCGATCGTCGGCGGACCGAGTGCGGAGACCGAGACCTGTGCCGTGAGGGTCTGGGCGCCGCCGACCTCCACGGCGGTGATGGCGAGCCCGCCGCCGTCGGGAAGATCGACGTCGCAGGACCATCCGGTCGTGTCATCCTGCGGCAGGATGCACACGGGCTCGAGGCCCGTTCCGAGTTTCACCTGGACACCGGTGCCGGCGTCCTTTGTTCCACTGACCGTCGTCGACCCGCTGCCGATGAACGATCCGGATGTCGGACTCGTGATCGTGGGGCCGTCCGGAGGAGGCGGAGTCGTCGCGCTCTCGCTCGGCGTCGGGACCGGTTGCGACTGGGCTGCAGCGGGCGTGCTGAGCGTCAGCGACCACACCAGTCCGACGACCAGAGCGGTTCCGGCGAGCGCGACGCGTCCGATCGAGCGATTCGATCGGACTCCCTGCCCTGCCTGCGTGCGTTCCCCGGTCACCGCTTCCATTCCCCCAAGATCACCCCGGGAAGTCAACCTCCCGCGCCACATCGGACGCGATTCTCGGCTGATCCGGACGGAAAAAGACGATTCGAGCCCCGCGATGGGTGCGAATCCGTCCCACATCCGACATACTGTCCGCACTGGGTCATCTGTCCCAGTCGGAACCGTTGCGATGAAGCCTCGGCGCCGCTGAGCGCACCTGGAGAGGGACGCGATGGCAAGGATCTCCGTGGTCGACCGACGGGCCGAACTCATCAGTGCCGCGTTGCGGGTCGTGGCCGCGAGTGGAGTCGCCGCAGCGACCACCCGCGCGATCGTCGCGGAGGCCGACATGTCCCTCGCCAGCTTCCACTACGCCTTCACCTCCCGCGACGAACTGCTCGCCGAACTCGTGGTGCACGTGGTCGAGCAGGAACGGGTCGTCCTCGACGTCGAGGAGCTGCGTGCCGACACGACGACCGACGACGAGCCTGCCCCGGAACTGCGGAGCGTCGTCGCAGCCGGGCTCGAACGCTACTTCGAGCTGTTGCGCGCAGACCCTGGTCGAGAGGCCGCCATGCAGGAGCTCAGCTACTACGCGATGCGGACGCCCGGACTCGAACGTCTCGCGGGGGAGCAGTATCGGCGCTACTCGGAACTCGCGGGTGAGGCGCTGACGATCGCGGCAGAGGTCAGCGACAGCCGCTGGCTCCGACCTGTCGACGAGCTCGCGCGCATCGTGATCGCGTTCACCGACGGCCTCACGGTCGCGTGGCTCGTCCGACGCGACGACGCGGAGGCGCGACAGCTGATCGACTCGGTCGCGTCGCTCATCGCCTCCCTCGCGGAACCGAGGCAGCGGTGAGCGGGTCGACGGCTGCACCGGCTTCACCGACCGCAGCACGTCGGGTCACGGGCCGGTGGATAGCCGCCTTCGCCGTCGCATGGCTTGGCATCTGGATGGCACAGCTGGCACCACTGCAACTCCTGCTCCCGGCGCAGATCGACGCCCAGCTCGCACCGGAGCACTGGGTGGACAGTGTCGTCGCGTTCGGCGTCGTCGCGGGCGTCGCGTGACTGTGCTCGATCGTCGCATATCCGCTCACCGGTGCACTCTCCGATCGCACCCGTTCGCGCTTCGGACGGCGACGTCCGTGGATCGCCGGTGGCACGCTGCTGTTCGCCGTCGGTCTCGTACTCCTCGGCCTGCAGACCGGGATCGTCGGGATCGGCATCTGCTGGTGCATCGCGATCATCGGTTTCTGCGTCCTCGGCGCCGCACTGACCGCGACGATCTCCGACCAGGTGCCCGTCGAGCAGCGTGGATACGTCTCGGGTTGGATCTCCGCTCCGCAGGCTGTCGGAGTCATCCTCGGCATCGCGTTGCTCCTCGTGCTGGGGACGCAGATGGTCGCCGGCTACCTGGCGCTCGCCGTGCTGCTCCTGATCCTGGTGATCCCCTTCCTCCTGACGGCCGACCCGATCCCGGACGGCCCGCGACTCGAACGCATCACGGTCGGCGCACTCCTCGAGAGCCTCTGGATCTCACCGAGGAAGCACCCGGACTTCGGCTGGACGATGCTGAGCCGCGTCCTCGTGAACCTCGGGAACGCGTTCAGCACGTCGCTCCTGTTCTACTTCCTGCTGTTCGGTCTCGGCGACGCGGACGCGGAGACCGACCTGCTGCTGTTCACGATCGTGTACACGGTCTTCGTCGTCGCAGCATCACTCGTCCTCGGCCGGTTGTCCGACCGCACCGGGCGTCGACGGATCTTCGTCGTCGCGGCCTCGGCATCGCAGGCGCTCGCCGCGCTCCTGCTCGCCATCTGGCCCTCGCTCCCGATGGGCTTCATCGCTGCGGCCCTCATCGGCCTCGGGTACGGCTGCTTCATGTCGGTCGATCAGGCGCTTGCGACCCAGGTGCTGCCCGATCCGACCTCGCACGGCAAGGACCTCGGCATCATGAACATCGCGCAGGCGGTGCCGCAGGCCATCGCTCCGCTGATCGGTGCCGTACTCGTCGCCTGGCTCGGCGGTTTCGCCGGGCTCTACCTCGTCTCGGCGGCCTGTGCCGTCGCCGGGGCGTTCGCCGTCACCCGAGTCCGAGGAGTGCGCTGATGACCATCGAACTGAACGCGGGGGGCCGTGTCGACGAGCCCATGCCGTGGCTGGATCCCAGGCGGTACTGGGGCGGGATCGCACGGGCCGTGGTCGACATCGACTCGCCGGTGGCGGTGCTCCATCTCGGGGCGCTCCGACACAACACGCACGACATGCTCCGGCGGGCCGGCGGGAAGCCGATCCGCGTCGCCAGCAAGTCCATCCGGGTCCGCAGCGTGATCGACGCGCTGCTCAGGCAGCCGGGATATGCGGGAGTCCTGGCCTACACGCTGGGTGAGGCGCTGTGGCTCGCCGAGACGATCGACGACATCGTCGTCGGGTATCCGACCGCCGAACGCGGCGCGATCGCCACGCTCGCCGGTGACGATCGCGCGGCCGCCAGGATCACGCTCATGATCGACTCACTCGAGCACCTCGACCTCATCGACGCCGTCGCGCTGCCGGGCGCCCGGGCCGAGGTCCGCGTCTGCATCGAACTCGACGCCTCGTTCCGCGCCCCTGGACTCGGGCACGTCGGTGTGCGTCGGTCGCCGCTGCGGACGCCGGACGAGGTACGTGCGCTCGCCGAAGCCGTCGTCGCTCGGCCCGGGTTCCGGCTCGTCGGGATCATGGCGTACGAAGCGCAGATCGCAGGCCAGGGGGACGACCTCGACGGTCGACCCGCCTGGTCGGCGACGCTCCGCGCGATCCAACGACGGTCATGGGCGGAGCTGCGTGAGCGCCGTGCCGCGGTGGTCGCCGAGGTGCGGGCCGTTGCAGAGCTGGAGTTCGTGAACGGCGGCGGAACGGGATCGCTCGAGCTGACCGCATCGGACGACTCGGTCACCGAGATCGCAGCCGGCAGTGGGGTGTTCGGCGGTCACCTCTTCGACCACTACCGCGCCTTCACCCCGGCGCCAGCGGCGGCGTTCGGGCTGTCCGTCGTCCGGAAGCCCGCTCCAGAGCTCGCCACCATCCTCGGCGGCGGCTGGGTGGCGTCAGGGCCTCCCGGAGCGGATCGCCTCCCGCTGATCGTGTGGCCGGAGGGCCTCGAAATGCTCCCGCGGGAGATGGCGGGAGAGGTGCAGACACCGGTGTCCGGTGATGAGGCGGCAGCGCTCCGTCTGGGTGATCGCGTCTGGCTGCGGCACACCAAATCAGGCGAGCTCAGTGAGCGCGTCGCCGCATTTCAAGTGGTCGACGGTGATCGGATCGTCGACGAACTGCAGACCTACCGCGGGGAAGGCCGGGGCTTCGTATGACGCGCGGCACGGCTGTCTGGACGAACTGGGCCCGGACGGAGCACATCCGACCGGTTCGGCGGGAACGACCGGATTCGATCCAGGCTGTGCAGCGGCTCGTCCGCGCTGCTGCCGGTGCGGGTCTGCCGATCAAGGCGGTCGGCGCCGGGCACAGCTTCACGGGCATCGCGGTGGCCCCTGGCGTGCTGCTCGACCTCGACGCGCTGAGCGGCATCGTCAGGGTGGACCGTGATCGGCAGCAGGTCACCCTGCTCGGGGGAACCCGGCTCCACCAACTGCCGGCGTTGCTCGAGCCGCACGGTCTGGCAATGGCGAACCTGGGCGACATCGACCGGCAGACCATCGCCGGTGCGATCTCGACGGGCACGCACGGCACCGGGCTCGGCTTCGGCGGCATCGCGACCCAGGTCGTCGGCGTCACGATCGTGACGGCCGACGGGTCGTTGCTGACCGCGGACAGTGAGCAGGAGAGCGACCTGCTGCCGGCGCTCGCCCTCGGCCTCGGCGCGTTCGGGATCCTCGTCGAGGTCACGCTCCAGTGTGTCCCCGCCTTCGTCCTGCACGCGGTCGAACGACCGGAGCCGCTCGACGGGCTGCTCCCCACCCTCCTCGACCGCGCCGCAGCCGTGGACCACTTCGAGTTCTACTGGTTCCCGCACACCGGGACCGCCCTGACGAAGAGCAATCGGCGTCTGCCCGGCGACGCCGCGGTGCAGCCGATCCGTCCGGTCGCCCGTTGGGTCGACGACACCCTGCTCGCCAACGGCGTGTACCGCGTCCTGTGCAACGCGGGCGTCGTGGCCCCGGGGATCGTCCCCAGGGTCAACCGCCTCGCCGACCGCCTGGTCGGCGACCGCGAGTTCACGGACCGCTCGACGAAGGTCTTCACGACGAGCCGCACCGTCCGGTTCCGGGAGATGGAGTACGCCCTGCCCCTCGAGCATCTGCGGACCGCCTTCGAACGCGTCCGCGCGCTCATCGACGAGCGCGGGTGGCGCGTCTCGTTCCCGATCGAGGTGCGGGTGGCGGCGGCCGACAGCCTCTGGTTGTCGACCGCATCCGACCGGGCCACGGGCTATGTCGCCGTGCACCGGTTCTTCCGGGAGGAGCCGGGCGAGTACTTCCGCGGTGTCGAGGCGATCATGACGGGGCTGGGCGGCCGACCCCACTGGGGCAAGCTGCACACCCGGGACGCCCAGTCCTTGCGGGCGGTCTACCCGCGATTCGACGACTTCGTCCAGCTGCGCGACCGGCTCGATCCCGGTCGCCTCTTCGGTAACGCCTACCTCGCACGTGTGCTCGGCGCCTGAGCGTGCGCCGAGCCTCAAGCCGGATGAACCCGCGCTGCACGCCAGCTGCGCGCTTCCTGCGAACTCCCCAAGACCCCGGGGTCGTCGCGGCTAGAATATGCGGACCCGCTCTTCATCGACTCGCAAGGAGCCCATCCTCATGGAATGGCTGATCCCAGTCCTCATCGTCGTCGCCCTCATCGTCATCGTCGGCATCTACTTCTGGGTGACGTACAACTCGCTCGTGACGCTCAACGTGCGCGTCGACGAAGCGTGGAGCGACATCACGGTGCAGTTGAAGCGCCGAGCAGACCTCATCCCGAACCTCATCGAGGCGGTGAAGGGGTACGCCGCCCACGAGAAGTCGGTCTTCGAGAACGTCACGAAAGCACGTGCCGAGACGCTGAGCGCTCAAGGCCCGGTGGCGGCGAGCGAGGCCGAGAACCACATGCAGCAGGCGCTCAAGAGCATCTTCGCCGTCGCAGAGGCATACCCGCAGCTGCAGGCCAGCCAGAACTTCCTTCAGCTGCAGTCGGAGATCGTCGACACCGAGGACAAGATCCAGGCATCCCGCCGGTTCTACAACGGTGGCGTTCGCGAACTCAACACGAAGATCAAGGTGTTCCCGAACAACCTGTTCGCGAAGGGTCTCGGCTTCACCGAGCGCGACTTCTTCGAGGTCACCGACAACGCGGCGATCGCCGAACCGCCGCGCGTCCAGTTCTGACGGGCGGTAACGCACTTCCATGTATCGGGCGATCGCCAGGAACAAGCGCAACACCGTTCTGATCTTCATCGCCTTCCTGGTCATCATCGGTGGCCTCGGATGGCTCGCGGGGTACATCTACCAGAACCTCACGATCACGATCGTGGTGCTCGTCGTCGCGACCGGGTACGCCCTGCTCCAGTACTTCTTCGCCGGTCGCCAGGCCATCGCGATGAGCGGGGCTCAGCGCATCGAGAAGGCTGACAGCCCTCGGTTGTACCGGATCGTTGAGAACCTGTCGATCACCACGGGTACACCGATGCCCGAGGTGTACCTGATCAACGATCCAGCACCGAATGCGTTCGCGACGGGCCGCGACCCGGAGCATGCCATGGTGGCCGCGACGACGGGGTTGCTCGACATCATGAACGACGCCGAGCTGGAAGGTGTCATGGCGCACGAACTCGGTCACGTGCAGAACTACGACATCCGGGTGTCGATGGTCGTCTTCGGCCTCGTCGTGGCCATCGGGTTCCTGTCCGACATGCTGCTGCGGATGACGCTCTGGGGTGGTGGCAACCGGAGCAACAACAACGGTGGCAGCCCGGTCATGCTCGTGCTCGGCATCGCCGCGATGCTCATCGCGCCGTTGCTCGCCACGATGGTGCAGCTTGCCATCTCACGACAGCGCGAGTACCTCGCAGACGCCACCGGGGCCCTCACGACCAGGCACCCGGAGGCGCTCGCGAGCGCACTCGGCAAGCTCGCGGCCTACGGTCGCCCGATGGCGAAGCAGAACTCCTCGATGGCACACCTGTGGATCTCCGACCCGTTGAAGCCCGGTGCCGTCGCGAAGCTCTTCAGCACCCATCCGCCGCTCGTCGAGCGCATCAAGCGCCTGAGCACCATCGGCGACGGCTTCTGACAACCGCACCGCGCACGACACGAATGGGGCGGCACCCGAAGGTGCCGCCCCATTCTCCGTCCATGCGGGCGGTGCTATTCGGTCTCCTGCTCGTCCGAGTCGAAGGTAACGGTCACCTTGTCGTCGGCATCGATCGAGATCGTGCCCGGGAAGTTCAGGTACGTGTCCCAGACCTGCTGGCCGCTGACCGCGCTGCCGTACCAGGATGCGTCGAACGAGCCGTCGATGCGGCCGTCCGAGGTGTAGAAGTACGTGCCACCCTCGTCGACCTTGATCGTCGGGGGAGAGGTCAGCGTCCAGGTCACCGGGCCGACGCTCGTGAACTGCTCCTGCTGCCAGGACGGCATGACGCCGCACGTGGTGTCCAACGTGGTCGCGTCGAGGCATTTCTCGATCATCGCGACGACCTGAGCGGTCACCTCGGTGGTGAGGGCCTCCGTCGCCGTCACGTTGATGTCGATGAACGCCGAACCCTCACCGGCCGAGTAAGACGTGAGCGTGACGGTCTGGGCGTCGCCGGCCAGGTACTTGCTCTCCGGTGGCGCAACGGTGTAGACCGCCGGGTAGGCGAAGAGGCTCTCGTCGGTCGCGCCGTCGAAGTTGATGCCGTTGACGCTGAACGCCGTGCTCCCGAGACCCGTGTAGACGTTGATGCTGCCGACGAGTGAACTCTCGAGCTTCCACGTGTCGAAGAACAGGAACTGCTTGCCTTCGCTCTTGAGCGAGACGGAGTCGTCGTAGCGCTTGCCCGCCAGTTCATAGGTCACCTCGACGAACGCCTCGCCGTTGCGGCTCGACACGCGGCCGACCTTCGGGTTGGTGATGCGCTCGTCAGCGGCCTTCAGGACCTCGTTCGTGAGGAGGGCCTTGGGGTCGACGGCGGCCGGTGCGTCAGCGTCGGCATCGGCGTCAGCGTCGGCATCCGCGTCGTCGCCCGTGGCGTCGTCCGCTGCATCATCGCCGGTGTCGACGATGGACGGGTCGGGTGCCGCGAGGCTGGTCGCGAGTTTGGCGTCGCCCGCTGCGATGGCCTTGAGGTAGTCCTCGACCTTCGCCTGCGGTCCGAACGCGGTGCTGTTGATCACCGAGATGGAGATCGCCGCGGCGGCGATGAGTACGAGAGCGCCACCCGCGATGGAGGACCACAGGATGATCCGCTTCTTCTGCTTCGGGTCCATCGGCTGCTTCGGAGCCGCGGTCGCGTAGGGGTTCTGCGCGGTGGCGTACTGCCCGTTCGCCTGCGGCTGTCCCTGCGTCTGGCCCTGCTGGTACGGGCTCGACTGGGCCGCCGGTGGCTGGCCGTACGGTGTCGGCGGGGTCTGAGCGCCGGTCTGCTGCTGACCCTGCTGGTACGGGTTCGGCGTCTGCTGCTGCCCCTGCTGGTAGGGGTTCGGCGTCTGCTGCTGACCCTGCTGGTACGGGTTCTGCTGCTGGCCGGACTGGTTGGGCTGAGGCTGCTGTGGGGCGGGCTGTTGAGCCTGCGGGTCGGGTGTGGTGTCGTCGGTGCTCATGGCGGGTTCCCCTCGTTCTGATCCATGAAGGTGCCCCTCAACCTAGCAGTTGTTGTGTATCTCCTGAGAGTGATTGCGGGTCAGACGTATGGGGAGTAGTACCCATGCGGTGAGCGGGATCCGAGGTGAGCAGACGCGTGCCCAGGGCGTGCGCGAGTGGTGCAGCGAGGGTGCCGCGATCGACGACGGCGACATCGCCCAAGCCCTGCCACGCTGCCGTGATGGAGAGGAGCTCTGCGAGTCGCGACGCCACCGCGTCGTCGGGGGGCGGGCGCAGTCCGCGCGCGACGCCGTCCTCGTGGCCGCGCTCGAACCATGCCGACTGGACCCTGAGCACGCCGGCCTGGCGGTCGCTCTTCAGATCGACACGTGCGACGATCTCGCCGTCGAGGAGCACCGGCAGGACGTAGTAACCGAACACGCGCTGTGGCGCCGGGGTGTAGATCTCGATCCGGTAGTGCAGACCGAACATACGGAGAGCGCGCTCTCGGAACCACACGACGGGATCGAACGGGCTGAGCAGCGCGATGCCGCCGCTCCTGCGCGGGCGTCGTGCGTCGTGATGCACCCAGGCCTCCAACGGGCCACCGCGCCGGTCCCAGCCTCGTACCGTGACGGGCTCGAGTTCGCCGGCGTCGACGAGCTCTCGGACGGCCGTCTGCGGCTTGATCCGGTAGTAGTCGGCGAGGTCGGACACGGTCGCGACGCCTTGCGCCGCTGCGGCCCGACGCACGAGCTCGCGGATCGCGTCGGGCATGCTCACCTCCTGGTCGAGGATGGCCGGTGCGAGCGCCTGTTCTGCAAGGGTGTACCGGCGTTCGAACCGATCGCGGCCGGCTGTGACCACCTCGCCGTAGAGGAAGAGCACTTCGAGTGCTCGCTTGACGTCGGACCAGCCCCACCAGGGGCCTCTGCGGACATTCGCGTCGTGCTCGATCTCGCTGGCCTTCAGCGGACCCTCTGCGCGCAGCAGATCGCGGACCCAGTGGAGCATCGGGGTGTTGTGGTTCGCCCAGGCGGTGTCGTCGGCGGCCTGCTTGGCGCGGTGGGCGTCCATGCGCCAGCGGAACAGCGGCCACGCCTCGCGGGGGATGAAGGCCGCCTCGTGGGCCCAGTACTCCAGATAAGGCGAGTGCTCGCCGAGCGTGAGGCGGTCGAGTGCGGACTTGTCGTAGGGGCCGAGGCGGGCGAAGAGCGGGAGGTAGTGGCTGCGCTCGAACACATTGACCGAGTCGATCTGGACCAGACCGAGTCGGTCGATCGTCGAGCGCAGTGCGCGCGTCCCCGCTGGCGAGGTACGGGGCGTCGCGCCGAAGCCCTGCGCGCCGAGCGCGATGCGTCTGGCGAGGGCGGGGGAGATCGATTCGGGCACGGCCCGACCGTAACACCCGCTTCCGACACCTGGCCTGCTCAGCATCCCCGTGTTCCTCCCAGGAATCGCATGCCCGGACGGGCATGGGCCAGCCCTACACTTGAGCAATGGCGGACGACACTCCGAAGACCTGGTGGGGACGCTTTCTCCCCGACGCTGTGCCCCCTCCTGCCCGTGAATCGAACACGAGCGGCGTCTCGCCGGGCATGCGCACTGCGGCCGCATGGTCCTGGCGCATCCTCGTCGTCGCCGCCGTCATCGCGCTCCTCGTCTTCCTGGTCGTGCAGCTCCGGCTCATCGTCATCCCGCTGCTCATCGCCGTTCTGGTGTCGGCGCTGCTCAAGCCGCTCGTGGACTTCCTCGTGCGCCATCGCTGGCCGAAGGGCCTCGCCATCGCACTCGCCCTCGTGGGCACGATCGCCGCTGTCAGCGGACTCGTCTTCCTCGCGATCTCGCAGATCACCTCACAGTTCGCCTCAGTCCAGGCACGGACGCTGTCCGCGTACGACGACTTCAAGACCTTCCTGCTCGACAGCCCGCTGCACATCACCCAAGCGCAGCTCAACGACTTCGTCGCGCAGGCCTTCGACTCGCTGCAGCAGGACGGCCAGGTCCTGCTCTCGGGCGCGCTGTCGATCGGCTCGACCCTGGGTCATGTCGCCACCGGGTTGTTCCTGACACTGTTCTGCCTCCTGTTCATGCTCATCGACGGCCGCACGATCTGGCGGTGGAGCGTGAACGTGTTCCCGAGGCGGGCACGGCCGGCCGTCGACAGCGCGGGACGCGCGGGCTGGCGGACCCTCGGCAACTACGTGCGGACGCAGATCCTCGTCGCCTCCATCGATGCGGTCGGCATCGGACTCGGCGCGTTCTTCCTCGGCGTCCCGCTCGCGATCCCGGTCGCCGTGCTGGTCTTCCTGGGCTCGTTCGTGCCGATCGTCGGTGCGGTCGTGACCGGTGCCGTCGCGGTGTTCCTCGCCCTCGTCTACAACGGCCCGGTCATCGCACTCGCGATGCTCGGCGTGGTCCTCGCCGTCCAGCAGCTCGAGGGGCATGTCCTCCAGCCGTTGATCATGGGTACGGCCGTCAAGGTCCACCCCCTCGCCGTCGTGCTCGCCGTCGCGGGCGGCACGATGCTCGCCGGTATCCCCGGTGCATTGTTCGCCGTACCGGTCGTCGCGGTCATCAACGTCATGGTCCACACGATCTCCAGCGGAGCGTGGCGAACAGGTGGCGCTCCACCGCTCGTGCAGACCGACGGGGCCATCTGGCAGACCGTCCCGAGCCCGAGCCGAATCCGTCCGGGCTCCCGCTCGCCGCGCGAGTCCCAGGATCGCTCCGGCGATCAGGAGCCCCAGCACCCCAGCGTCGACCCCACTGAACCCTCGTCCCCAGAAAGTCCAGGACACCGCACACCATGACCGATTCCACCTCACGCTCCACCGTGATCCCCGGGCCGTCGCTCGCTGCGTTCGAACGCGCACGCGACACACTCGCCGGGACCGTCCAGCGCACTCCGATGGAGAGCTCCCGCTACCTCGCCGACGTCCTCGGCGTACCGGTGCACCTGAAGTGCGAGAACCTGCAGCGCACCGGTTCCTACAAGATCCGTGGTGCCTACAACCGCATGTCGAGCCTGACGCCGGAGGAACGGGCTCGTGGTGTCGTCGCGGCATCGGCCGGCAACCATGCGCAAGGCGTCGCCTTCGCCGCACGTGAGCTCGGCATCAAGGCGACCATCTTCATGCCGGTGGGTGTCCCGCTGCCGAAGCTCGCCGCGACGCGCGACTACGGTGCCGACGTCATCCTCCGCGGGCACACCGTCGCCGAGCCGTTGATCGCCGCAGCAGAGTTCGCCGCGGAGACGGGGGCGATCCTCATCCCGCCGTTCGACCACCCCGACGTCATCACGGGTCAGGGCACGCTCGGCCTCGAGATCCTCGAGGAGGTCCCCGACGTCGAGACGGTCATCGTGCCCATCGGCGGCGGCGGCCTCATCTCCGGCGTGGCCGGTGTGCTCAAGCAGCGTGCTGCCCTCGAGGGGCGGACCATCCGCGTGATCGGTGTCCAGGCAGCGAACGCCGCAGCATATCCGGCCTCGCTGGAGGCCGGTCGCCCGACGACGATCACCGTGCAGCCGACGATCGCGGACGGCATCGCAGTGGCGCGGCCCGGCGAGCTCAACTTCGAGATGATCAGCGCTCTGGTCGACGAGGTCGTGACGGTCACCGAGGACGACCTCGCCCGCGCGATCGTGGTGCTCCTCGAACGAGCCAAGCTCGTCGTGGAGCCTGCAGGCGCCGCCGGCGTGGCTGCGATCCTCGCCGGCAAGATCGAGGCCTCCGGCACGACCGTCGCGATCCTCTCCGGCGGCAACATCGACCCGCTGCTGCTGCAGCGTGTCGTGAGTCACGGGCTCGCGGCGTCCGACCGCTACCTCACACTGCGGATCCCGCTGCCCGACCGTCCGGGCCAGCTGGCCCGGACAGCGGAACTCGTCGCGCAGGCGAACGCGAACGTCATCGAGGTGCTGCACACACGCCATGGGCACGGGCTGCAGATCAGCGATGTGGAGCTGGAGCTGAGTATCGAGACCCGCGGGCCCGACCACCGAGACCTCGTCGTGCAGACCCTCCGTGAGGCCGGCTACGACCCACAGATCGTCGACGACTGACATGGATCGTCGACGAATGAGCGGACAGCCTTCGTCGACGACTGAGGTCCGTGCGTGATGAAGGGCCCCACCGATCGGTGGGGCCCTTCATCATGTCTCGGGACGATCAGGATCCGGTGTACGTCTCCACGGCGGTGATCGAGACGGTGATCTCCTTGCCGTTGGGGGCCTCGTACGTGGTGGTCTCGCCGATCTTGAGACCGAGGATCGCAGAGCCGAGCGGGCTGCCCTCGCTGTAGACGTCGAGGTCGGTGTTGCCGGCGATCTCGCGGCTCCCGAGGAGGAACCGCTCCTCACCGCCGGCGACGACGGC
Source organism: Plantibacter sp. RU18 (assembly GCF_050613355.1). Taxonomy (NCBI): domain Bacteria; kingdom Bacillati; phylum Actinomycetota; class Actinomycetes; order Micrococcales; family Microbacteriaceae; genus Plantibacter; species Plantibacter sp. RU18. The sequence continues at coordinate 3,030,791 of NZ_CP159618.1, read as the reverse complement.
AGTGATGACCGTGCCGGACTCGACGACACCGTGCGACTCGGGAGCCTCGCTCACCTTGGCGTCGCGCAGCATCTGCGTGAGGGTGCGGATGCGGGCTTCCTGCTTGCCCTGTTCGTCCTTGGCGGCGTGGTAGCCGCCGTTCTCCTTCAGGTCGCCTTCTTCACGGGCCGCCTCGATGCGCTTGGCGATCTCTTCGCGACCCGTGGTGCTCAGGTGCTCGAGTTCCGCCTGCAGCCGGTCGAAGGCCTGCTGGGTGAGGAACGTCTCCTGGATCTGCTCGGACACGATGGAACTCCTTCTTGCATGGGTGGGTCCGGCACGACTCGGCTGATTCGCCCGTCATATGCCAGACGCCCCGGCGGATTGCCAGGGCGTGTGAACTGCTCCGTCGAGTATCGCACGATCGGCCGGAGAGTGCGCTGAGGGCGATCGGCGCGGTGACGCGTCAGGAGCCGGATTCGACGACCCAGCAGGTGTCGACGACACCCGTGTTGCTCAGCTCCGTCGTCCGGACGAGTTCGGTGAAGCTCCGGGTGCGCTGGTCTGAGAGCGGCAGTTCCACGACCTTCCAACCGACGATCGCGAACCGCTCGTTGAGCGCCTGGACGGAGCAGGCCATCGGTGTGTCCTGCGGGCCGGTCACCTCGAACGAGACGCTGACGCTGGTGTCGTCGATGAGCTCGTGCGCGGTGTTCCGGGCCTCGATGCTCGGACGGCTGCCGTCGAGCCCGGCCCATACGACCCAGGCGACGAAGACGACGACGAATGCGGCGGCCACGATCCAGAGTGCGCGGCGGTCGCGGATCCGACTGCCGGGAGTCCGTCCGTACCGTGCGGCGATGGCGTCTTGCGGGGGGTTGGTCATCGTCACGGGCTCCGGTTCGAACGGTTAAGCTTGACCAGGAGCGCGAGACGCCTCGAGGTCGATGCCTCAAGCGTATTGCCTCTTCCTGGACACCGGGTCCCGCCGGTGTCTCGTCCCTCGAGTCGCCGATCGGTTCCTCGCGCAGACCAGCCGGAAGGCGGAGCACCATGACCATGAGACTGCTCGCGGTGCACGCTCACCCCGACGACGAGTCGAGCAAGGGCGCCGCCACGCTGGCCTACTATCGCAGCCTCGGTGCGGAGGTCATGGTCGTCAGCTGCACCGGCGGGGAGCGGGGCGACCTGCAGAACCCCGAGCTCGCCGACGTCGCCATGCTCGAACGCGACCTCACGGGCTACCGTCGTCTCGAGATGGCGAAGGCGCAGGAGATCCTCGACATCGAGCATCGCTGGCTGGGCTACCGGGACAGCGGCATGGCGACCGACGACGGCTCGGTGCCGCACGCGAGCTTCGCCGACATCCCGCTCGAGGTCTCGACAGGTGTGCTCGTGCGCATCGTGCGCGCATTCCGGCCGCAGGTCATCGTCACGTACGACGAGAACGGCGGCTACCCGCACCCCGATCACATCCGCTGCCACCAGGTGAGCGTCGCCGCCTTCGAGGCCGCTGCCGACGCGGATCGGTATCCCGAGGCCGGAGAGCCATGGCGCGTCGACAAGCTGTACTACGACCGTTCCTTCAGCCCCGCGAGGCTCGAGGCCGTGCACTCCTACCTGGTCGAGCACCGCCCGGCCGACCCGGCCGTCGAACGGCTCGCGGAGATGCGCGAGTGGATGGCCGGGCGTCCCGACCTCGCCACGACGCACGTGCAGGTCGGCGACTTCTTCGAGGCTCGCGATGCTGCGCTACGCGCCCATGGGAGCCAGGTGCCACCCGACTCACCGTTCTTCTTCTGGCCGAACGACGTCCTCCGCGCAGCATGGCCGTTCGAGGACTACCAGCTCGTCACGTCCCACGTCCCGTCGACCATCCCGGAGTCGGAGCTGTTCGCCGGCGTCGACACGACTGAAGGAACCGCATGATGCACCACCTGTTCACCGATCTCCTGCTGGCGGTCACGCCGTCTCCGTCTCCGTCACCGCAGTTCGACGAGAATCAGGTGACGCCAGGCCCGTGGGGCTTCGTCATCACCTTCTCGATCGCGATCATCGTGGTGCTCCTCGTCATCGACATGGTGCGCCGAGTGCGGCGTGTGAACTACCGTGCCGAGATCGACGAGCGTCTGCAGGCGGAACTCGCTGAACGCGACGCCGCAGGCACCCCGACGACGCATCCGTCCGGGCAGTCGCCGACCGGCGCCCCGACGGACGACCCGGGTACCGGTCCTGACGGCACCACCCAGCGGTAGTCGCACCGCCGCACCGAACTCAGCGGTTGTAGACCGGGTCGAGTACGAGCAGCAGGATCCCGCTCCAGTGGCAGAGGAACGCGAGCACCGTGCACACGTGGAACAACTCGTGGAACCCGAACCTCCCGGGCCACGGGTTCGGGCGCTTCATCGCGTACATGATCGCGCCGACCGTGTACAGCAGGCCTCCGCTCGCGACGAGGATCATCGACGCGAAGTTCGCCGCGGCGATGTCGCCGAGGAACGCCACGGCGCCCCAACCGAGCGCGAGGTAGAGCGGGACGTACAGCCAGCGCGGCGCACCGATCCAGAACACCCGGAAGCCGATGCCCAGCAGGGCGCCACCCCAGACGAGCGCGAGGAGCAGCGTGCCCGTCGCCGGTGGGAGTGCGAGCACCGCGAGCGGCGTGTAGGTCCCGGCGATCAGCAGGAAGATGTTGGCGTGGTCGATCCGCTTCAGCAGGAGTCTGATCCTCGGGCGCCATGCGAACCGGTGGTACAGCGCTGAGTTGCCGAACAGGAGCATCGAGGTGAGGACGAACACCGCCGAGCTCCATTTCGCCGGGGCGCCCTGGGCCAGAGCGATCAGGACGATACCGGCTGCGACGGCGACGGGGAACGTACCCGCGTGGATCCAGCCACGCCATGTCGGCTTGATCTCGTCGACGGTCGCATCGGCAGCGGCGGCCTCGAGCAACGGCAGCTGGGGCAGCTCGGGTTCTCCACTCGTCATGCGCCCAGGATACGGGGTGTGACGCACGCTCATCTGGGAGACCCGGAGCAAACTGCACTAGCGTTGCAGGGTGATGACGAGGCAATCCACACCAGGGGACGGCTTCCTGTACGGCGTCTATTCCCGGCGCCTCCGGAAGTCGCTGACATCGCAGAACCTGCCGCACCATGTCGCGATGATCATCGACGGCAACCGCCGGTGGGCGAAGCAGCTCGGCTACGACACCGCGGCTCACGGGCATCGCGCCGGCGCCGCGAAGATGCGCGAGTTCCTGACCTGGTGCGACGATCTCGGCATCGGCGTCGTCACCCTCTACCTGCTCTCGAGCGACAACCTCATGAACCGATCGCCGGAGGAGCTCGTCGACCTCGTCGAGATCATCGCCGACCTGGCGGAGGACCTCTCGCACTACCGCGACTGGCGCGTGAAGCACGTCGGTGCGAGTGATGGCCTTCCGGAGTCGCTGCGTACCGCGCTCGAGGGCGCCGAAGAGCGCACCGCAGACCACACGGGCATGCACATCAACCTCGCTGTCGGCTACGGCGGGCGCACGGAGATCGTGGACGCCATGCGCGCGATCGTCGCGAAGCACCACCTCGAGGGGCGGAGCCTCGAGGACCTCGCAGCCCTGCTGACCCCCGACCTCATCGGTGAGCATCTGTACACAGGAGGCCAGCCGGATCCCGACCTCGTCATCCGTACGAGCGGTGAGCAGCGGATGAGTGACTTCATGCTCTGGCAGAGCGCCCACAGCGAGTTCTACTTCGTCGAGGCGCTCGGACCCGACCTCCGCGAGGTGGACTTCCTGCGCGCACTCCGTGACTTCTCGCGACGCAACAGGCGGTTCGGCGGATGAGCCGCCGATCCACGGACCCGAGGCGGCAGGCGGAACTCGACGCGGAGACCCGGCTTCGCAGCTTCCAGACCGGATTCGGTGAGGAGCCCGGCTACCTCGACTACGGCAAGGTCGGCCCGCTCGCCGCTTCCGTGGCAGCCGAGGCTTCGCTGTGGAACGATGTGCTCGCCCGCTCCCGCTTCGGTGCCGTCGGCGGGATCGACGAGCAGGACGAGCGCATGCGGGTCGCCGTCAGCTCGCTCATCGGGTTCCGCACGGATCAGATCGTCGCGCAGCCGAACACCTCGCAGGGTCTCATGCACACGATGTTCGGCCTGACCGGGGGAGTGCTGCTTTCGCGCGCCGAGTTCCCCTCCCTTCCGCTCGCTGTCGAGCGGGCTGCCGAGCACATGCACGTCCTCACCCCGCGCTGGCTGGAGACCGATCACGGTCGAGTGACGCCCGGTCAGATCCGCGCCCAGCTCGACGACTCGGTGACCGCCGTCGCGGTGAGCCTCGTCGACTACCGCACCGGCTATGTCAGCGACCTCGAGGGCATCCGTCAGGTGATCGGCGACCGCCTCCTGATCGTCGATGCGATCCAGGGTTTCGGTGTGCTCGACGCACCGTACGAGGTCGCAGACGTCGTCGCGAGCGGTGGCCAGAAATGGATGCGCTCCGGCTGGGGGACCGGCTTCCTGGCGCTCAGCGACCAGGCCCTCGAGCACCTCGTACCGGTCTTCTCCGGTGTGACGGGCACGGACGAGGTCTGGCCGTTCACCGCGACGCCCGCACCCAGCCGGACGGCGAGCGCGTACTCGCTGACACGCGCCGATCCGCTCGCCGCTGCACGGTTCGCCGCGTCGCTCGAGGAGACGATCGCCGTCGGCGTGCCGGCCATCCACGGTGCCATCGCGCAACTGGTGACCGAGGTCATCGATCTCGCGGACGAGTTCGGCATCGCCGTGACGAGTTCCCGCGACGAGACGGAGCGCGCCGGCATCGTGGTCCTCGAGCCGGACGACGCTGCGCTCAACACCCTGTCGGCGTCGCTGGCGAACCACGGGGTCACCGCGACGACTCGCGGAGGGACGGTTCGATTGAGCGTGCACGCGGGGACGAGCCGGGAGACACTCGATCAGCTGCGTGGCGCGCTCGTGTCGTTCGCGACCGCGGTCAGCTACTGAACGGGAGTCGACGCGAGATCCCCTCGCCCGCAAGTCCCCGTTTGTTCATGTTCTCGTAACAGGACACGGGGCGTGTCGTCGCATCGATGTCGGAGGTCGGACGTACGTTCATCTCATCGGGCATGGAGCCCGGTCGAGACGGCCACATAAGTTCGGCTCGAAACCTGCAGGTGGCCGACTCGCTTACGGATCCGAGCATTTGATGCTCGGGGTGGGAGTGGTTGTGGCCTCGCAAGGAACCCAGAACTCGTCAGCCGGTACCGAGACGCGGAACGCGTCCACGAGGCCGAGCAGACGACCCGCCGACCGCACGGCGAGCGGAGGGGATCAGGCGCAGGCCGAGATCACCTATGTGCTCGACACCTCCGTGCTCCTGTCGGATCCCAAGGCGCTCTTCCGTTTCGCAGAGCACGCCGTCGTCATCCCCGTCGTCGTGATCAGCGAACTCGAGGGGAAGCGCAACGACCCTGAGATCGGGTACTTCGCAAGGCAGGCGCTGCGCATCCTCGACGAACTGCGGATCGAACATGAACGACTCGACTTCCCGATCCCGGTCGGCGACGGCGGCTCGTTGCGCGTCGAGCTCAACCACTCGAGCATGGCCTCGCTCCCGTCGGGCCTGCAGCTCGCCGACAACGACTCGCGGATCCTCGCGGTGGCGCTGAACCTCTCCAACGACGGCCTCACGGTGACGGTCGTGTCGAAAGACCTGCCACTCCGGGTGAAGGCGGCGTCGATCGGCCTGCAGGCCGAGGAGTACCGCGCAGAGCTCGCCGTCGACTCCGGCTGGACGGGCATGTCCGAGATCACGCTCGGTTCCGACGACATGAGTGTGCTGTACGAGCGCGAGGAGGGGGTGAGCCCGCTCGTCGCGGAGATGCCGATCAACACCGGCCTCGTGATCCACTCGGACCGCGGCTCGGCGCTTGGCCGTGTGACGGGGAAGCAGAGCTACAAGCTCGTCCGCGGCGACCGGGACGTCTTCGGGCTCCACGGGCGTTCCGCCGAGCAGCGGCTCGCGATCGACCTGCTGCTCGACCCTGAGATCGGCATCCTGTCGCTGGGAGGTCGAGCAGGGACGGGGAAGTCCGCGCTCGCCCTCTGCGCCGGGCTGGAAGCGGTCCTCGAACGACAGGCGCACAAGAAGATCATGGTGTTCCGTCCGCTGTACGCGGTCGGTGGTCAGGAGCTCGGCTACCTGCCCGGTGATCAGGGCGAGAAGATGAACCCCTGGGGCCAAGCGATCTTCGATACCCTCGGTGCCGTCGTGTCGCAGAACGTCCTCGACGAGGTCGTCGAACGGGGCATCCTCGAGGTGCTGCCGCTCACACACATCCGCGGCCGGTCCCTGCACGATGCATTCGTGATCGTCGACGAGGCGCAGTCACTGGAACGGAACGTTTTGCTCACCGTGCTCAGTCGGATCGGGCAGAACTCCAGGGTCGTGCTCACGCACGACGTCGCCCAGCGGGACAACCTGCGCGTCGGGCGCCATGACGGAGTCGCGTCGGTCATCGAGACGCTGAAGGGTCACCCCCTGTTCGCCCATGTGACACTGACGCGCTCGGAGCGCTCGGCGATCGCTGCGCTCGTGACCGAGATGCTCGAAGGGAACGAGCTGGCCTGATGCGGACGCGGGGTGGGGCCGGTGCGCCCCACCCCGCTGTCGCGCCTGTGGACAACTCCGACGGGGCGGTGTGCTCCGGTCCTACCCTGGCGGGATGTCTCCTCTCCGGACCCTCCGCCGACGAACACGCCGTCGCCTGTCCGCAGCATCCTGGATGGTCGCGCTGGGCTCGGTGCTCTCCCTGTTCGCGGTCCTCCGGGTCGGTGTCGATGTCCGTCCGGTCGCGGTCCTCCTGCTCTGGCTCGCGATCATCACTCCGATCCTCGTCCGGACCGACATCCTGACCCGCCGCCTCCCGAATCGCATCGTGCTTCCAGCCCTCGCCGTCGCGATGCCGCTCACCGCGCTCGATGCGGTGGTCCGTCGGGCGCCGGTCTGGGAAGCGCTCTGCGCCAGTCTGGTCGTGGGCGGCGCACTGTACGCGTGCGCGGTGTTCGGAGGGCTCGGCATGGGCGATGTGAAACTCGGAGCGCTGCTGGGACTCACCGTCGGATGCTTCGGCGTCCCCGCTGTGGTCCTCTTCGTCACCATCACGATCTGCGCAGCGGGAATCGTCGGCGCCGCGGTGGTGTGCATCGCCCGGGGTCGCGGCGCCGCCGCCGGATGGCAGATCCGCATCCCCTTCGGCCCGTTCCTCCTGCTCGGAGCCTGGGCCGCGATCGCCGTCGTCGCATGAATCGCAGAACGGCTCCGGACCACAGGGTCCGGAGCCGTTCAGCGGGTGAGGTTTCTCAGCCGGGGTGCGTCATCGACAGGACGTCGAGGGCCGTGTCGAGCTGCTCCACGGTGATCTCGCCGCGCTCGACGAATCCGAGGTCGATGACCGCCTCACGGACGGTCAGACCCTTCGCGACCGAGTGCTTCGCGATCTTCGCGGCCGACTCGTAGCCGATGATCTTGTTCAGCGGAGTGACGATCGAGGGGGAGGAGCCTGCGAGAGCAGCAGCGCGGTCGAGGTTGGCTTCGAGACCGTCGACCGTCTTGTCGGCGAGGACACGGGTCGCGTTGCTCAGCAACCGGATGCTCTCGAGGAGCGCCGTACCCATCACCGGGATGGCGACGTTCAGCTCGAACGCGCCGGACGCGCCGGCCCATGCGATCGTCGCATCGTTGCCGATGACCCGAGCGCCGACCATGAGGACTGCTTCGGGGATGACCGGGTTGACCTTGCCTGGCATGATCGACGAACCGGGCTGGAGGTCCGGGATGTGCAGCTCGCCGAGACCGGTGTTCGGCCCGGAACCCATCCAGCGCAGGTCGTTGCAGATCTTGGTGAGGCTCACCGCGATCACACGGAGTGCGCCGGACGCGTCGACGAGGCCGTCGCGGGCGCCCTGCGCCTCGAAGTGGTCCTGCGCTTCGGTGATGGGCAGTTCGGTCTCCCGTGCGAGCAGCTCGATGACGAGTTGCGGGAAGCCCTTGGGCGTGTTGATGCCGGTGCCGGTGGCTGTGCCGCCGAGCGGGACCTCGGCCACACGGGGGAGGGCGGTGCGGACGCGCTCGATGCCGAGGCGCATCTGACGTGCGTAGCCGCCGAACTCCTGGCCGAGCGTCACCGGCGTCGCGTCCATGAGGTGCGTCCGGCCGGGCTTGACCGCGGTCTTCCACAGCTCGGCCTTGCGCTCGAGCGCGACGGCGAGGTGGTCGAGGGCCGGGATGAGATCGTCGATGAGGGCGCTCGTGACGGCGATGTGCACCGACGTGGGGAAGACGTCGTTCGAGGATTGCGAAGCGTTCACGTGGTCGTTCGGGTGGACGGGGCTGCCGAGACGCGAGCTCGCAAGGGCGGCGAGGACCTCGTTCATGTTCATGTTCGAGGACGTGCCGCTGCCGGTCTGGTAGGTGTCGACCGGGAACTGCGCGTCGTGGACGCCCGTGATCACTTCGTCGGCGGCAGAGGCGATCGCATCGGCGATCGCGGCGTCGAGCACGCCGAGCTGCGCGTTCGCGATCGCGGCGGACTTCTTGATGCGAGCGAGCGAGGCGATCTGAGCCGACTCGAGTCCGCTGCCCGAGATCGGGAAGTTCTCCACGGCTCGCTGCGTCTGTGCACCGTAGAGCGCGTTCGCGGGGACCCGCACCTCGCCCATGGTGTCGTGTTCGATGCGGTACTCGGTAGCTGAGGTGTCTGCCACGCTGTTCGTTCTCCTTTGTGCGATGTGCGGTGGTCCTGCGCCGCGCCGGACGGCGCGCGGTGTCGTTACTCGTGGATCGTGATGTCGCCGATGACGATGTCGGCGACGGCGGTGCCTTCGAGGAGCTTGTAGTTCGCGCCGATGATGGCGACTGTTCCTGCGGCGACGGCGTCACTGATCAGCTCGGACCGCGAGATGACCTCCATGACCGTCCTGCGTAGGTGTCGTCGTCCGACCTCGGAGGAATCGACCCCCGCCGCATCGATCGGCGCGGGGCCGGCGACCGCGGTGACGGCGGGTACGATCTGCTGGATCAGCTGGTCGATGTACGGCGGCAGCGGGGTGGCGTCTTCGGCCTGTGAGTCGATCGCCGCGCGGACGGCCCCGCACTCATCGTGCGCGAGGACGAGGATGAGGGGCACTCGGAGGACGCCCACGGCGTACTCGAGCGTGCCGAGCACCGAATCGGAGACGATCTGACCGGCGTTGCGGACGACGAAGAGGTCACCGAGTCCTTTGTCGAAGATGATCTCTGCGGCCAGACGGGAGTCGGAGCAGCCGAAGATGACGGCTTCGGGCGACTGCGAGTGCGCGAGTGTCGCGCGCCGCTCGACGTCTTGACGGGGGTGGGCGGGATCACCGGCGACGAAACGAGCGTTGCCACGCTGCATCTCGCGCCAGACGGCACCTGGACGCTTCTGGGTCATTCGGAATCCGTTCCTGCAGGGGGTGGGGGCGTCCAGGTTCGCGGTGATCCCTTGGCGGACTGAGCGCGCGACGTCGAGGGCCAGTTCCGGAGAGGCGGTCCCGAAGATCGCGATGGTGCTGCGGCCGGCGACCGTCGACAGTGCGTATTGGACGTTGCCGGTGTCGGTGCCGCTGCCGTTCGCGTACTCGATCCATTCGACGCCGTCGATCGTGACCGTCCCGGTCGGGCGGGCTTCGTCGAGTTCGGCCGAGAGCCAGGTGTCGTTGGCGTCGACGCCTTGGACGAGGCCGACGAACTCGTCGTCGGGGGAGATGAGTCCGACGTTCCAGGAGCGGATGTCGGGTGTGCCGACGACGGGGGAGGACGCGGTCCGGACATCGGCGTAGTTGCTGCCCCAGTCGTCGCCGAGCTCCGGCGTGAGCAGCGGCACTGGGATGTCGCGCTGCGCCTGCCCGGCGAGCTGTGCGTAGTCGACGGTCGGCCGATCAGGAGCCTCACCGCGTGGGACGGCGAGCACGATGACGATGACCAGCCCGACGGTGGCGAGCAACGAGAGGACGAGGTTGTTGACCGTCTTCCGCGAGCGGTACAGACGGGAGTTCTCAGCCTTGCGGTCGGCAGTCTCCTGCGGGGTCTCCGGGCGGCCGAGTTCGGCGACGACGCGGGGAGGTTTGGTGTCGCTCACTGTGCCGTTCCCGCCGCTCCGGATCCGAGTTGCGCGGCGCGGGCGGCGTCGAGTCGGGCCTTCGCGCCGACCAACCATTCCTCGCAGCGCTGGGCGAGCTGTTCGCCGCGCTCCCACAACCGGAGGGAGTCCTCCAGGGAGGCCGAACCCTGCTCGAGTTCGGACACGACACGGACCAGTTCGTCGCGTGCCTGCTCATAGCTGAGCGCCTGGACATCGGAGGAGGTTGGCATGCTTCTATCCTATTCGTCGTCGGTCGTGACGGCAGCCGTCGTCTGGCCGGTGCTCGCGGCTCCGATGGCGCCTGCAGCGAGGGTGATGAGGAGTTCGGTGCCGGCCGGCGCATCGGCAGCCGCTCGGATGACGGCTCCGCCCGGAACGTCGCCGGCGGGGTCCGCCCGCTGCACGATGGCGTAGCCGCGATCGAGGGTGCGCTGCGGGGACAGCGCCCGCAGGTGCGCGCGCAGCTCGCCGACCTCGCGCTGTGCGCGTTCGACAGCACGGTCGATCAGTTCGGCGCCGCGGGCGACCGTCCGGGTCAGCTCGTCGGCTCGGGAGTCGACGATCCACGACGGGTCGGCGAGGGCCGGACGGGTGCGGAGCGTCGCGATACGGTCGATCTCGTGTCCGAGCATCGTGGTCACTCTCGCGGACAGGCGCATCCGTGCCTGCTGCACCCGGGTGAACTCCTCTGCGACGTCTGGTACGACGCGCTTGGCGGCGTCCGTCGGCGTCGAGGCGCGCAGATCGGCGACGTCGTCGAGCAACGGTCGGTCGGCCTCGTGTCCGATCGCGCTCACGAGCGGCGTCGTGCAGGCGGCAGCCGCGCGCACGACGCGTTCGTCGCTGAACCCGAGGAGGTTCTGGAAGTCTCCGCCGCCGCGGGCGACGATGATGACGTCGACCTCGGGGTCGGCGTCGAGGGTCTCGATGGCGCTGACGACCTCGCCGGGCGTGCGGTCACCCTGCACCGCCGCGTGGACCACACGGAAGCGTACGGAGGGCCAACGGAGCTCTGCGTTGCGGAGGACGTCCTTCTCGGCGTCGGAGTCCTTGCCCGTGACGAGTCCGATGCACTGCGGCAGGAAGGGCAGCGGGCGTTTCCGCGTGGCGTCGAACAGGCCTTCGCCGGCGAGCTGCTTCCGCAGACGCTCCAAGCGTTCCAGGAGGTCGCCGATGCCGACGTGCTTCATCGACATGACCTGCATGGTGAGCGTGCCGCCCTTGAGCCAGTAGTTCGGCTTCATCAGCGCGACGACGTGGTCACCCTGCTTGAGGTCGGCGGGGATCTTGGCGCGGACGGACGACCAGATCGTGAAACCGACCGTGGCGTCGACCTCGAGGTCTTTCAGCTTTCCGTAGACGTTGCCGCCGGACGCGCCCCACTGGGTGATCTCACCCTCGACCCAGACCGTGCCGAGCCGATCGATGTAGTCGCGGAGCTTCGCGCCGAGCAGGGCGACGGGCCAGGGTGCGTCCATCGTGGCCGGTGCATCGCTCATCCCTCAAGCCTAGCCGCGGGCACCGACGACGGGTGGTTCCGCCGACAGGGAGCGTTCACGGCCGACTCCCGAGCGCCCCCGCGTAGAATCCAGTGGTGACCGATCTGCGCGACGCCCCCGCCATCGGCCTCGGCATGCCGAGGCTCCGCCGTCTTGCCGGACGCCTCGCCGACCTCCCCGTCACGGGGGAGAAGCGAGTGCTGCTCGCGGCACCTCGTGGGTATTGTGCCGGCGTGGACCGTGCGGTCGTCGCAGTGGAGAAGGCGCTCGAACACTATGGGGCGCCCGTCTACGTGCGCAAGCAGATCGTGCACAACGTGCACGTCGTCACCCAGCTCGAGTCCCTCGGGGCGGTCTTCGTCGAGGAAGTCGACGAAGTGCCCTCGGGCGCCCACATCGTGTTCAGCGCGCATGGTGTCTCACCGGCCGTCGTCGACGCTGCGGCCGACAGAGGCCTGCTCGCCATCGACGCGACGTGCCCCCTCGTCACCAAAGTGCACCGTGAGGCCGTCCGCTTCGCCCGAGACGACTACGAGATCCTGCTCATCGGCCATGAGGGCCACGAGGAGGTCGAGGGAACTGCCGGGGAAGCACCTGACCACGTCACGCTCGTCACGAGCCCCGAAGCGGTCGCCGACCTCGTCGTCGCCGACCCGGAGAAGGTCGTCTGGCTCTCGCAGACCACGCTGTCCGTCGACGAGACGATGGAGACCGTCCGACTCCTGCGCGAGCGCTTCCCGAAGCTCCAGGACCCGCCGAGCGACGACATCTGCTACGCCACCCAGAACCGCCAGGTCGCGATCAAGAAGGTCGCACAGGACGCCGACCTCGTGATCGTCGTCGGATCGGCGAACTCGTCGAACTCGGTGCGATTGGTGGAGGTCGCCCTCGAATACGGCGCCAAGGCAGCGCACCGCGTCGACTACGCGCATGAGATCGAGCAGGCCTGGCTCGACGGCGTCGCCACCGTCGGCGTGACGAGCGGCGCGTCCGTGCCCGAGGTGCTCGTGGACGAGGTCCTCGAGGAGCTCGCCGGCGCCGGTTACGGCACGGTGCAGGAAGTCAAGACGGCCGAGGAGGACCTCATGTTCTCCCTGCCGAAGGAGCTGCGCAAGGATCTTGCCGGCACGACAGATCCGCGCGCTCTAGGAGGGCGCCGACCATGAGCGAACCCCGCCCCCGCCCGCAGTTCGGCGAGTACGCGTCACCCGAGGAGCAGCGGGCCCGTATCGCAGAGCCCGTCGACGAGCAGCGCGCGGAGGAGCTCGGCATCGCGCCGGTCGTACCGATCGACGCGAAGCCGGAGCCCACCCTGCGCGAGCAGACCCGGCAGGCTCCTCAGCCTCCCGCACCAGACGGCTCGTCCTCACCGGTGGCACTGCCGCCCGGAGGACGCCGCCCGGTCACCGGAGACCGCCTCGCGACCTCGATCCTGCTCGGCCTCGGACTGATCGGGCTCATCGTCACGATGCCGAACCTGCTCGATCTGCCCGGGCTCATCCGACCGGCGCTCGTCCAGCTCGGCGTCTCGGGGTATTCGTCCGACGGCCTCGCGAGCGCCATGGGCATCCTGGCGCTCGGGCTGCAGATCGCGATCTGGATCGCAGCCGTCCTTCTCTCGAGCCGGTCGCTCCGGGCCGGCCGCCTGACGTTCTGGATCCCGCTCGTCGCCGGCGTCGTCGCGAACATCGTGGTCGTGATCTGTCTCGCGATCGCAATGGGTACCGATCCGGCGTTCATCGAGTTCGTCCGCGCGCAACAGCCGTAGGTCGCACCGCGCAGCGCGGATACACAGAACGGGGCCGGCATCACTGCCGGCCCCGTTCTGTGATTGCGACTAGGAGGTGCTGGTGCCGTACGAACCGAGCTGCTTCGTCGACTCGAGTACGCGAGCAGCCATCGCCGACTCGGCGACCTTGCCCCAGGCGCGAGGGTCGTAGACCTTCTTGTTGCCGACTTCGTCGTCGAGCTTGAGGACACCCTCGTAGTTGCTCAGCATGTAGCCCGCGATCGAGCGGGTGAACGCGTACTGCGTGTCGGTGTCGATGTTCATCTTCACGACACCGTTCGCAACGGCTTCCGAGATCTCGGCGTCGGTCGAGCCCGATCCGCCATGGAAGACGAGGTCGAGGGGCTTCGGGCCGTGGCCGTACTTGGCGGCGAGGCCGTCCTGGATGGTCTTCAGGAGCTCCGGCTGCAGCTTGACGTTGCCCGGCTTGTACACGCCGTGCACATTGCCGAAGGTGAGTGCGGCCATGTAGCGCCCCTGCTCGCCGAGGCCGAGGGCCTCGATCGTCGCGATCGCATCGTCGAGCGTGGTGTAGAGGTGTTCGTTGATGTCGTGACTGACGCCGTCCTCCTCGCCACCGACGACGCCGATCTCGACCTCGAGGATCGCGTTGATTGCCTTCGTGCGCTTGAGCATCTGCTCGGCGATCTCGAGGTTCTCCGTGAGCGGCACTGCAGAGCCGTCCCACATGTGCGACTGGAAGATCGGGTTGCGGCCGGCCTTCACCTCTTCTTCGGAGGCGGCGATGAGCGGCATGACGAAGCCGTCGAGCGCGTCCTTCGGGCAGTGGTCGGTGTGCAGCGCGACGGTGACCGGGTAGTTCTTCGCGACCTCGGTGGCGAACTTCGCGAACGCGATCGCGCCGGCAGCGCGGTTCTTCACGGTGTGGCCGGCGAAGTAGTCGGCGCCACCCGTGGTGACCTGGATGATGCCGTCGGAGCCGGCCTCGGTCAAGCCCTGGAGGACGGAGTTGATGGTCTGGCTGCTCGAGACGTTGAACGCGGGGTACGCGAACCCGTTCGACTTCGCCTTGTCGAGCATCGCTGCGTACTGTTCCGGGGTGGCGACGGGCATGTCTTCTCCTTGCGTGGGGACGATTCGCCTCAAAGTCTAGTGAATCGCACCAGGCGGCATGGGGCACGATGGGGAGATGCTCAAGATGTCGAAGCGCACCCCGGACGCCGCCCTCCTCGAAGGCTTCCTCGACGCGACCCGGGCTGCCGCAGCCTCGGTCGCGTCGCTCGTGGGCGGCGGAGACGGTCTGCGCATCGACGGCGTCGCGGTCGATGCGCTCCGCAGTGCGCTCGAGGACCTCGCCGTCGACGGCCTCGTCGTCGTGGGGGAGGGCGAGAAGGACCAGGCGCCGATGCTGTTCGTCGGCGAACGCTTCGGCACGGGTTCCGGACCCGCGATCGACCTCGCTGTCGACCCGGTCGACGGAACGAAACTCGCGGCCACCGGCCGCCCGGATTCCGTCGCGGTCATCGCGGTCGCCCCGCGCGGGGCCATGTTCGACATCGGTCCGGCCTACTACCTCGAGAAGCTGGTCAGCGCACGGGCGGGTGCCGGACTGTCGCTCGCCGACCCTGTCGCGGTCACGCTGACGACGCTCGCCAGTCGGCTCGGACGTCCCGTCGAGGAGCTGCGCGTCGCGGTGCAGGAACGCCCACGGAACGAGCAGTACGCGCGGGCGGTCGTCGCCGCAGGGGCCCGGCTCGTGAGTTTCGCGGATGGGGACGTCGCGCTCTCCCTCCGTGCGGCAGCGTCCGACGGCGACCTCGACCTGCTGCTCGGCATCGGCGGTGCGCCGGAGGGCATCCTGACGGCCGCGGCAGTCCGCGCGCTCGACGGCTGGATGGCAGTCAGGTTCGCGCCGCAGTCTGCCCAGGAACGCACCCGCTTGATCGACGACCACGTCAACCTCGAACGTGAATTCACCCTCGGCGAGCTCTGCCGGAAGAATGCCTGGCTGATCCTCAGCGCCGTCACCTCGACTGCGCTCGCCGCCGGGCACGAGCTCGCCGGAGTCCGCGCCGATGACGACGGCTCGATCGTCGTCGAGTCCGTCGTGGTCGGTCCAGGCAGCCCGCTCACGAGATCACGGAAGCGCCTCGATCCGCAATCGTCACCGGGCGTTCCCGGCCCGGTTCGGTAGGCTGAAACCCTCACCCACCGAAGCGTCGTGTCCCACGAGGCGAGCGATCCATGGAGGATCCAGTGACCCAGCCTGAAACCGGCTCCCACTATCTGCAGCCCGACCGCAACCTCGCCATGGAGCTGGTGCGAGCGACGGAGGCAGCGGCCATCCGAGCAGCGCCGTTCATCGGACGGGGTGACAAGAACGCCGCCGACGGCGCCGCAGTGGACGCGATGCGCGCCTTCCTCGGCACGGTCAACTTCGACGGTGTCGTCGTCATCGGCGAGGGCGAGAAGGATGAAGCGCCCATGCTGTTCAACGGTGAGCACGTCGGCAACGGTCGCGGCCCGTCCTGCGACATCGCCGTCGACCCGATCGACGGCACGAGCCTCACAGCCGCCGGCCGCCAGAACGCGCTCTCCGTCATCGCCGTCTCCGACCGCGGCAGCATGTTCGACCCCTCCGCCGTCTTCTACATGGACAAGATCGTCACGGGTGCCGACGGCATCGGCGTCGTCGACATCAGCCAGTCCATCGGCGACAACATCCGCGAACTCGCGAAGGCGAAGGGCAAGCTCCCCGAGGACATCCGTGTCGCCGTCCTCGACCGCCCGCGTCACGCCCAGCTGATCGAGGAGATCCGCGAGGCCGGAGCAGGCACCCGCTTGCTGCTCGACGGCGATGTCGCCGGTGGCATCAACGCCGCCCGCTACGACTCGCGCATCGACATGTGCGTCGGCGTCGGCGGAACACCCGAGGGCATCATCACGGCGTGTGCTGTGAAGGCACTCGGTGGGTTCATCCAGGGCAAGCTCATGCCGAAGGACGACGAGGAGCGCGCCCGCGCGATCGCTGCCGGGCACGACCTCGACCGCGTGCTGGGCGCGAACGGCCTCGTGCGCGGCGACAACACGTACTTCGTTGCGACCGGTGTCACGCACGGCGAACTCGTCGACGGCGTGCAGCGCAAGGGCCCGATCATCCGCACCGAGAGCCTCGTGCTGCGCTCGCGTTCGGGCACCATCCGTCGGGTGGTCGCAGACCACCTCGCAGAGAAGTGGCTCTAGCCACTCCTCGAACGACGACGCGCCCGGCTCCGTGAGGAACCGGGCGCGTCGTCGTTGCAGCGCGGGGTGGTCAGTCGTGCAACCTGTGCGACAGGCGTTCCTCGAGCTCGCTCGGCTCGGCAGCGGGAACGTCGGGCGCGGGTTGTGCCTCCGGAGCCGTGAGACGCTTCGGTGAGGCATCGCTCTGGGCGAGCTGACCGATGACCGTCGCCTCATCGAGGGCGTCGAGCTTCCGGGCGGTGACGAGGACCCGTGTCTCGAAGGAGGACGCGAACTGGTTGTAGTTCGTGACGGTGCTCTCGATCGATCGGCGCAGGCGGTCGGCGTGGTCGGAGAGCGTCGACAGGCGCTGGTAGAGCTCTTTGCCGAGGTCGAACAGTCGCTTCGCGTCTTCGGTGAGGACATCTTGTTGCCAGGTGAACGCGACCGTCCTGAGGACCGCCCACAGGTTGACGGGCGAGGCGAGCGCGACCCGCTTGCCGAAGGCGTAGTCGAGCAGGCTCGGGTCGGCTTCGAGCGCCGCCGCAAGCAGGGATTCGCTCGGGATGAAGCAGATGACGAACTCCGGGCTGGACTTGAGTCCTCGCCAGTAGCCCTTCGCGGCGAGCGCATCCACGTGCGATCGCACCGCCTTGACATGCTGGCCGAGGAGCGCGGTGCGCCGTGCGGCTTCCTCGCCCGTCGCCGTGACCGGGATCGTGCTGGCTTCGAGGTACTGCGCGAACGGCACCTTCGCGTCGACCGCGATCGACTTCCCGCCCGGCAGCCGCACGATCATGTCCGGGCGACCGGTCCCGGCGTCCGAGGTGATGCTCGACTGCACGTCGAAGTCGACTCGCTGCGTGAGCCCGGCCGCTTCGACGACGTTGCGGAGTTGGGTCTCGCCCCAGACGCCGCGGGTGGCGTTGTTGCGGAGGGCGGACGCGAGCGACTCCGTGGTCGACCGTAGACGTTCCTCCGACTCGGACGCGGTCTTGAGCTGCTGAGCGAGCTCGCCGTGCTGACGGCTGCGCTGCTGCTCGAGCTCGGTGACCTTCGCCTGCATGTGCTCGAGGCTGTGCTGGACCGGGGCGAGCGCCTGGAGGACGAGGCTCTCGTCCTGTTCGTGGCGGGTGCGGGCGTTCGCGTCCGCCCGCTGGCGTTCGACGAGTTCGCGGTACTGGGCGCGTTGCGCGCCGAGCTCCCGGTTCAGGCCGTCCGCCGTGGCATCGAGTGCGGCGAGTTCGGCTCGGAGGGTCGCACGGAGTTCGGCCTCCTTGGCCGCTGCGTCGGCGAGGAGCTGCGACTGCTGGCCGCGGAGTTCGGCGAGCTGCGCGGCGTGCCGTGCTTCGAGGAGCGCGGGTTCGGGGCCGCCCTGCAACGCGGAGGCGCCCGTGCGTCGGACGAGGATGATCGCGACGGCCGCACCGATGGCGAGACCGATGAGGAGGCCGACTCCGAGGGCGATTGCGCTGTCCATGGCCTCAGTGTGACCTGGACCGCCGACATCGAGCGGAGGCCGCGCGGGCCTCAGGCGGCGACGGTCGTCCCGATGCGGCCGATCTTCACACTCGTCAGTTGAGCGAGTTCGGCGATGGACGATGCGCCGATGCGTGCTGCCGAGTCGATGATGATGTGTGCAGAAGCCTCGGCGTCGCCGGTGGCCTCGTGGTGCTGGAAGTCGTCGAAACCTGCCGCCAGAGCTGCCACCGGCAGCCGGTAGGAGTCGAGCTGGTAGGTCTTCCGGGCGACGTTGAGGCTGCACAGGTAGGTGATGTCGGGGCAGTCGAGACCGGTTGCCGCACAACCACCACGGATGACCCCCATGTCGAAGCCCGCATTGTGCGCGACGAGTGCGTCGCCCTGGGTGAAGTCCAGCAGCGCGCCCAGTTGATCAGCCCATCCCGCCGCCCCGATCACGTCGTCGGCGATGATGCCGTGGATGCGGGTGTTCCATTCGAGGAACGCGTCGTGCCCGGCCGGCGGGCGGATGAGCCACCCGGTGCGGTCCACGACGATGCCGTCGCGGACTCTGACGAGCCCGACGCTGCACGCTGAGGCGGAGGACGAGTTCGCGGTCTCGAAGTCGATGGCGGTGAAATCCAGTGGCACGTCCTCACCCTCGCACCATCGTCCGACACCGGTCGTGTGGCACGCCGCTCGAACGGCGATCAGGGGCCTGAGCAGGCAGGCGCGCCCCACGGAGGCGCGCGGCCAAGTACGATAGACCCTCGTGGCTCTTACTCTCGGCATCGTCGGTCTGCCCAACGTCGGCAAGTCAACCCTGTTCAACGCGCTCACGCGCAACAACGTGCTCGCAGCGAACTATCCGTTCGCGACGATCGAGCCGAACGTCGGCGTGGTCGAACTGCCCGATGCGCGTCTCGGCAAGCTCGCCGAGATCTTCGGCAGCGAGCGCATCCTCCCCGCAGCGGTGTCGTTCGTCGACATCGCCGGCATCGTGAAGGGCGCGAGCGAGGGTGAGGGGCTCGGCAACAAGTTCCTCGCGAACATCCGCGAGGCCGACGCCATCGCGCAGGTGGTCCGCGGCTTCGCCGACCCCGACGTCGTGCACGTCGATGGCGACGTGAACCCGGCCTCCGACATGGAGACCATCAACACCGAGCTGATCCTCGCCGACCTCGAGACGCTCGAGAAGGCGATCACGCGGTTCGAGAAGGAGGTCAAGGGCAAGAAGCTCGACCCCTCCGTGCTCACCGCGGCGAAAGAGGCGCAGGAGGCGTTGAACGCCGGGACGCCGCTCTCTGCGACGAAGATCGACCTCGCCCCGATCAAGGAGCTCGGCCTCCTGACGGCCAAGCCGTTCATCTACGTCTTCAACGTCGATGAGGACGTGTTGCAGGATGAGGGCAAGCTCGACGAGCTCGCAGCGCTCGTGGCTCCCGCCAAGGCGGTCTTCCTCGATGCGAAGCTCGAGTCGGAGCTCGTCGACCTCGACGAGGACGACGCCCGCGAGATGCTCGAGTCGACCGGCCAGACCGAGTCCGGTCTCGACCAGCTCGCCCGCATCGGTTTCGCGACGCTCGGGCTGCAGACCTATCTCACGGCCGGCCCCAAGGAGTCGCGTGCCTGGACGATCCCACAGGGTGCCAAGGCGCCTCAGGCGGCTGGCGTCATCCACACGGACTTCGAGAAGGGCTTCATCAAGGCCGAGGTCATCTCCTTCGAAGACCTCGTCGAGACGGGTTCCGTGGCCGAGGCTCGCTCCAAGGGCAAGGCCCGCATGGAGGGCAAGGAATACGTCATGCAGGACGGCGACGTCGTGGAGTTCCGCTTCAACGTGTGATCGTTGCACCGCATTGCCGGCGCTCTGCGAAGCCCTGATCGCTCGGGGCGGACCCGGATCACGCCTGGAGGAACTGGGCGACGGGCTCGGCGTTGTAGAAGTCGATGAGCGAGTGACCGAGGTCGCGTTCCGTCCGCTTCGGGTCAGCGCCGTGCGCGCGGAGCAGCGCGAAGACGCGCGCAAGGTCGGCGACGAGTTCCGGGTTCAGAGGCCTTGGGTCGACCCAGTCCGGATCGATGTAACGACGCTTCGGCAGGAGGTCGCGCGCATTCAACACGGCTCGTCCGAGCGATGAATTGCCGTACGAGTCGAGGACCTGGACGTCGGCTCCGGACTGGAGGAGGTGTCGGAGCGCTTCGTACGCGGCGTCCGCCCGTTCGGCGGTGCTGGCGAGCTGCCATGGATCGTCCGGACGGCGGGTCGGTCGTAGCCAGCGCGAGCGCATCACGGCAGCCGTGATGGCATGGTGCAGGACCGGTATGGCCCACGGCTCCCGGTTGTGGTGTTCGATGAAGTCCGGGTCAGCGCCGTGAGCCAGCAGGAGCGCGGCGATCTCGAACTCACCGTGGCGGTAGGCGACTTGCAGCGGGGATTGCCCGGCGTAATTCTTCGGAGCGGCCCCAGCGATGGTGTCGACCGCTCCGGTTGTGCTCGCGAGCCGCTCGCGGACCGCTCCGATGTCGCCTTCGATGATCTCTGTGAATATGCGCCGCATGCCGATTCCATCCCCCGAAAGCCCGTGCTGTGTGCTCGAGCCGAGCGTAGCGGACTCCCTGCAGCGTGCTGAGTCCGGGACGACCAGGGCGGATAGTGTGGTGCGCGATGGTTGTCCATTTCCATGCGATGCGGGGGTATCCGATGATCCAGGGTGACGTCTTGGCGTTTCTGAACGTGCTCGGCGTGCGGGAGGGCGACCCGCGCCTGGAGCAGGTGATCGCATTCGTCGGCGGAGACGTCACGACCGAGATCTTCGATGAGGACGAGGGGGAGGCCACGTACCTCCTGATGCCGGAGAGCGGCGTGGAGTTCCTCCTCGACGGCGGTGAGCTCAGCTCGGTGTTCTTCCACGCCCAAGCGAGCGCTGAGAACGCCGTCTACCGCGGCTGGTCGGCGCTCATCGAGGGGCTGGATCCTGCAGCGTCACCTGATGAGGTTCGGCGCGCGCTCGGGGCTCCGATCCGGTCGACCGAGAAGTATCTCCTGTACCGCGCCGGCTCTGGGTTCGTGAACCTCAATTTCGTCGGCGACGCACTCCGTATGGCCGTCGTCATGCGGCGGGACATCGTCGGCGAGGCAGCCGTCGCCGGCCCGGGCACACCGGCGTCGTGACCGCCGTCGCAGAGTTCGCGGTCAGCGCGAACGGGCTGTCCGTCCTGCGATCCCTGGAGCAGCTACCCGGCGGAAAGCCGACGTGGTCGGATCTCGGCGTCGTCGTCATCGACCGGAGCACGCACGCGATCGTGCCGCTCGCAAGGGCCCCGATCGGCGCGGAGGATGCGACGGACGAGCGGTTCCTGGAGGTCAAGCGTCGGATGACGATGGACGGCGTCCACTTCTACGGCGGCGACGGCTTCCACGCGGAGACCATACTCACCGCAGACGAAGGGTACGGACGACGGCTCGCCGTCGCAGGGCCGGAGGTCGTCGGACGGCCGATCGCTTGGACCGTGCGCGAGTGGTCCGCAGTCCTCGTCCACGCGATCCACCGCGACCTCGGATACGCATCCCTGGCGTTCCACCTGGTACCGCGGGACTGGGCCTGGTACGTCCCGAAGAACAGCGGTACCAAGCGCGAGGCCTCTCGCCACCGCCGACTCGTCCGGGAGTGCGGCGAAGCCGACGCGAGCTGGTCGTGGGTGCCGTGAGCGGACTGCGCGGCCTCGACATGGACCTGGGGAGGGATGCGAACTCAGCGTTCGGCTCCGCTTCCAGGGTGGATGGCGGCTTGCTGCCGTACGAAGGGCGCTCCCTGATGTTCGGGGCGACCGGGTTGCCCGCAGCCGTCTTCACCACGACCCACGACGGGTGGCTGTCGACGAACGCCCGATCCTCGTTCGCGGAGCGGCGAGGATCCTGCCGCTGGCGTGGCGAGGCAGCCTGAGTGGAGCGGGCGTCAGCTCAGCGGAGATCACCGAGTTCGCGTCACGGATGCAGAACGCCGCGATGCACTGGGCCGGCCCCTGGCGCGTGGTCGACCTGCGGGAGGACCGCGCTGACCGCATCGGCTCCTATACATCGGCGCTGCGTGTCGCGGGAGCGACGCACGTGGACAGCTGGAGGTACTCGGACACGGTCGGCCTGGCGCTCGTGTGGGCCGGCGATGTCGCACTGTTCGAGAGTCGCGTCACGGACGTTCCCGCGCAGGAGTGAGCGGAGGGATCATCGACGATGGGAACGGGCCACCTCTTGTCGGTCAGCTCCAGAGAGCCTGGTGCGATGTCCTCCCTCGAACATCCGATCAGACGGCGGTCGGTGCGATCTTCGTGAGCGTTCCACCGATGCGGACCCACCGATTTCCGTGGGCATCGGTGAAGTACAGCTCCTTCACGATCCAGTGAGAGTTCTTCATGATCGGACGAACCGTACCGTCGATGGACTCCCGGGGCTCCGGGAACGACCAATTGAACTTGGCGTCGGCGTTTGCAACATAGTCTCCGGGGGGAAGCAGGGACAGCTTCAGCGGTGCCTGCAATTCGGCCGGCAGATTCTGCTTCCGGGCGTAGGTGCTCCGGACCTCGACGTCGAACACTGGGGCGTCCGAGCTGTTGTGCAGGAGGATGCCGCC
The DNA here is from genome assembly GCF_050613355.1 of Plantibacter sp. RU18. Classification (NCBI taxonomy): domain Bacteria; kingdom Bacillati; phylum Actinomycetota; class Actinomycetes; order Micrococcales; family Microbacteriaceae; genus Plantibacter; species Plantibacter sp. RU18. Next base: position 3,008,080 of record NZ_CP159618.1, on the reverse strand, counting down.
CACGTCCGTGGCGAGTGAGTAGACGCACCAGGCAGCGATTCCGCTGGCCTGCTCCTTCTCGGCCCTCTGGCCGCTCTCGAAATCTCGTGCCGCCTCGATCTGATAGAGATTCCTGGACACACGCGCCGCCCAGATGGCGGCGACCAAGGCACCGACGGCAGCCGCCGCGGTCAGTATTTCGGCCACGGTCACGAGCATCTGGTCTCCTTCAGCTTCGCGGACTCCGTTCGCGGTGCCACAGCGGATATCCTGCCGTCAGACACGGCGTAAAAGCAACTCGACCGACTTATTCGTCGACTGGTGTTTTCGCCCACAACACGGGTCGCCGGAGGAGTCCTCGCAAGCGCCTGTCGTCTGCCGCGCATCTGCGGCACTCTTCGAGAAGGGCTTCATCAAGGCGGAGGTCATCTCGTTCGACGACCTCGTCGAGACGGGATCCGTCGCCGAGGCACACTCCAAGGGCATGGCCCGCGTGGACGGCACGGAATACGTCATGCAGGACGGCGACGTCGTGGAGGTCCGCTTCAACGTGTAGCACTCGGCTGCCGCGCGACGCTCCGGTGGGTGAAGCGGCCCTCAGCCTCGGCTGCGCTCCGCAAGCCACGTCCGGTTGCTGATCGCTCGGGCGACAGCATCCCGGTACTGCTTCGCGTCGCTGCCACGATAGAGGTTTCGCTGGAAGTACGCGGACTCCTCGCGGTACGGTGCGCTGTTGTGGATCTGCGTGGCGAGGTCGGACAGCGCGTTGTGGCCATCCGTGCGGTAGCGCTCGCGCTCAGCGTCGTCGAGTCGGATCAGTGCCGAGCTGTCGACGATGGCGCTGTAGCTGTAGCGGGCTTCGAGATAGAGGACGCCCTCCTGCTCCACGAGGAACCACGACTCGGGTTCGTGGTCGACGTAGTGCATCCCCGCACGGTCCGCGGCGATGCGGTCCGCATCACCCCAGAGCTCGACGGGTGGGATCGGTTCGACCGGGCGTCGCGTAGCGTCGTTCAGGACGGTGTACTCGACGGTGGGGGAGGAGTCCCGGTGGAGGGTGAAGCAGATGATCCGCCGACAGGCCGAACACGTCAGCTGGGTTTCGACGCGCCGCATCAGTCGCGAGGCGAACAGCGGCTGCACGTCGGCGAGCCTGACGCGGTGGACGTCTTCCGAGAGCACCCCTGCCGCGAGCCCCGTGGACAGCGCCTCGACGGTGCCGCGCACGTCCACTCCCGTCGCCTGTCCGGCCGGGCGGACGAGCAGATCACTGCAGACGGGGCAGTCGTCGTCCTCAGGGCGACAGGCGAGACCCGGCTGGTCGATCGTGATCGTCACGCCGAGGAAGTTCCCGGGATCGTTCCAGCCGCGGCCGTCTCGGAAGTCGGCGCGAGCGTACCCGCCGCCAAGCTCGAAGTACGGGGCGGTCCCGGCGAATCGAGGGCGCTCGCCCAAGCCGACCGCGAGGTCGTCGAGCGTCGTCTGTTCATCGAGGCTCCCGACCCAGTCCGAGCCGTCCCGCAGGCCGGACGTGCCGTGAGCTGGCGCGGTGCGGAACGACACGGCCACGATCGCGTCATCGTGGAGGATGACGTCAGTCTGTGAGCTGAACCGCAGTCGCCGGGAGACGGTGGCCGGTTCGCCCACCAAGCGCTCCTCGACCGCGACCGGGTCGCCGTCGAACGCCTCCATCAGGCGTCGTGCAGCTGGGTCGGATTCGGACAGGCTCAGCGCATCGACGGCCAGTGGCAACCGGCTGTCCGCGGTCCAGTGTTCCATCGTCCAAGTATGAAGGTGCTCTGACGCGCGACACGCATTTCGCCGTACAGTCGGATGGGTCGGGAACCGAGGAGGAACCAATGTCGTACGTCGTCGATTTCGTCACTGTGTCGGAGGTCAGGCTCGAGTCGTCGCCGGTGGCTGCGGCGCTCGCCGGACTGCGGGCCAACGAGGCCCGCTATTTCAAGAACAAATACGACCACGTCTTCACGGTCAGCCCCGCGAGCGAGGTGCCGGAGATCATCGAACGGGTGCACCGCATCCTGCAGGACGAGCGCAGCCTCACGATCGAATCCCCACCGCTCGAAGCCACCAGGTTCGAGGTGGAGGGCATCGACATGTCCTACGTGTTCTACGAGTCGGGACTCTCCATCAACGTCATGTACACGGTCGAGGACGGTGGGAAGCGCGCAGTCGGGTTCAAGCTCTCCGACGGTATGGACGTGCCGGCCGAACTCGAGTCGAGGTTCAAGTTCGCTCGTCAGAAGTCGAAACTCGCCGGCACGATCCGCGGATCCTACTTCGTGATCAAGGGCGAGTACTGACGATCGACCCTCGGAACTCGAACCCTCACCGGCTGTTCGCGCGTCTGCACCGCGGTCATGGCTATGCTGGGCGACCATGACCATGATGACGGCCTGCGGCAGGTCCGAACGATGATCCAGGGCGATGTCTCCGAGTTCCTGAGCGCCCTCGGTGCTCGCGAGGACGACGCGCGGTTGCGGCGCGCCCTGGACTTCGTCGGTGGCGTGCACGAGGTCGACGTCTTCGACGATGACGACGAAGTGGCGACCTACCTCGTCGTTCCGGATCGGGGAGTGGACTTCCTGCTCGTCGACGGGGTGCTCAGCACCGTCTTCATCTACGCCACGGTGAACAGTGAACACGCCGCCTACGGCGCTTGGCCGAGCCTCGTGCACGGTGTCACCGCAACCGACGAGCGCGACGATGTCGTGCGGGCGCTCGGCGAACCGAAGCGGTCGGCCGCCGGATACCTCCTCTATGAGACGGATCAGGGCTTCCTGCAGTTCGACTTCGAAGGTGAGACGCTGACCATGGCGGTCGTCATGGCCCGGGACGTCGGCGCGTGAGCAGCCGGTTCCCGGCGGGCGGCCGAGCATCACGACACCAGACCGCGACTCGGAAGCGGGCCAAGGATGGGCGATGACGCTGCAGGCTTCGTGCAGGTGTCGGACGGCGTGCAGATTCTCACCGCCCTCGAGCGGTTCCTCGCGCGCCCGTCCGCCGTCGCGGAGACGTTCAGCTGGTCGGAATTCGGCCACCCGGTCATCGATCGCGGCGATGCCGCCATCTACCCGCTCGCTGTGGCATCCGTGGCCGAGGGTGGAGACGTCGACGCCGTGAGTGAGCTGGCCGAGATGGAGTACGGCCTGGCGCGCTACTGCGTCCACTTCTACGGCGGTGACGACTTCCACGCCGAGAACGAAGTGGACCTGGAAGACGGGTTCGGTCGGAATCTGCTCGCGTCGGGAGCGATCGTCCAGAGCGGTTCGAGCCTCAACTGGTGGGCGGTACGCAGCCGCGCGGCCGTGCTCGTGCGGTCCCACGACCCGGATCGTTCGATCCTGCGACTGGCCTTGCACGTCGTCCCGCGGGAGTGGCTGTCGGACATGCCACTGAACTCCGGCACCAAGCGCGAAGCATCGCGTCATCGTCGGATCGCCAAGCAGCGAGCGGCGAGCGATGTCGCCTGGTCGTGGCCGCTGCCGGATGAGGCCCGCTAGACGCACGCTCGAGGAGGCCGACCGCTAGCATCGGAACAGCGTCGCCCGAACGGCGCCCTGGGGGAGGTGGCCGGTGAGCGTCGATCTCGCGACCATGCTCGTCGTGTCCGTGATCGTGTGCGCCGGCTGCGGCATCTTCTACGCGCTCGACAGTGCCCGGACGCTCTCGGGCCGTCACATGGCGGCGTGGCTGTCTGGATTCGCTTCGACCCTCCTGTCCTCCGTGTGCTACCTCGCGGCGTCGTACATGGACGACGAGATCTGGGTCGTCGCGATCGCGAACGCGTCGATGGTGGCCGCCGTCGCAGCGGTCTGGGTGGGGTGTCGTCTGTTCAACGGGCGTGCATCGCTCGTGATCGTCGGGACATTCCTCGTCGGGGTGACGTTCACCGCAGCCATTCTGGATCCGACCGACGATCGCGAGTGGGCCGGATCGATCGCGAAGTTCCTCATCCTCATCCTGCTGTCGGTCCTCATCGTGCAGGAGGCGCGTCGTGGCCGTCTGCGCGTCGCCCCACCGGCGAAGGTGCTCGTCGTCGTGCTCGGGGTCCATGCCGCCTTCACCACGGTGCGCCTCGTCATCTTCGTGACGGTCGGGCACCAAGCGCCGATCTTCGATGAGGCGTTCAGCTCCGCGATCGTCACGAACATGAACCTCGTGTTCGTGGTCGCCGTGGCCGTCGGGCTCATCCTGCTGCGTTCGTGGGAGCGCAAGCAGCGCCTGGCATCGGACCGGCCCGGTGTCGCCTCGGTGAGTCGGAGGCACTTCGCCACGGCGGCGGCGCAACGTCGCGCCGCGACGCACACCGGTGACGTCTTCACGATCATCGACATCGCGATCGACGACTTCGCCGAGCTGCGTCGCGCGTACGGGATGGCGTCGGCCGGGGAACTGGAGGCGTTGCTCACGGAAGTGGTCCACCGGACGATCCCTGCCGTCTCGATCTGCTCGCGGGTCCGCAACGGCGGCATCCTCGTCGCGACCTGGGTCACGGGCGGCGGGTCGGCCCCCGCTGAGCTGGAGCGCATGGCCACACTGGTCGCACTCGGCTACCGGGAGGCGGTCGCCGGGCAGGTGACCGGTTTCGCCGGCGCAGCCAAGCTCGGCATCGCGCTCGAGGATGGTCCGGGACTCCCGCTCGACACCCTCATGACATCCGCGATGCGTGCCCGCGCACAGGCGGAGCAGCGAGGGGATTCGATGCGGCTCGTCGTGCCCGGCACCGAGACCACGGGGCGCTGACCTTCGACCCGTCCGCGGCGCCCTGGACGGGACGCCTCAGCGGCCCTGACGCTTCTTGTAGGGCAGCGGTTCGCCCTTGACCTTCGGGGCTCGGCCCTTGCCCTTGTTCGCCTTCGCCTTCCCGCCAGGTGCCGGTGCGGACTTCGCCGCAGCCTTGGCAGAGGCATCGAGCTGACGACGTGCATCGGCGAGGAACGCGAAGCCTGCGTCGGTGAGCTGCGTGGACTCGACATCGCGGGCGAACAGTTCTGCCCCGACGAGTTCCTCCAGCTTGCGGACATCGGCCACCACGGTGCTCCGCGGGAGGTCGAGCGCCTTGGCGGCCTTGGCGAAGTGGAGGGTCTCCGCAGAGGCGACGAAGGAGCGCAGCAGCTTGTGGTCCATGCCCCACAGCCTACGGGGCGCGACGTGACGGCCGGACCGCCGTCCTCGTCGCGGTCGCGCGGATGAGACGATTGCAGCATGACTGCAACACTCGTGGCCCAGGGCCTCGCCGGAGGCCACGGCCACCGCACGCTGTTCGACGGACTCGACCTGACGGTCGCCCCGGGCGATGTCATCGGCGTCGTCGGCGTCAACGGGGCTGGCAAGTCGACCCTGCTCCAGATCCTCGGTGGTGCGCTGGAGCCTCAGGCCGGCACCATCACACTGTCGCCTGCGGACGCCTTCGTCGGGGCATTGCCGCAGGAGCACGAGCGGGTCGCAGGCGAGAGCGTCGCCGCCTACATCGCCCGTCGCACCGGCTGTGCGAGCGCGACCGAGGCGATGGACAGCGCTGCCGCAGCGCTGGCCGAACCGGCCTCGGACGGGGAGGACCCGGCCGACGTCTATTCCGCGGCACTCGACCGCTGGTTGGCCAGCGGTGCCGCCGACCTCGACGACCGCATCCCCGCGGTCCTCGCGGACCTCGGGCTCGATCTCGACGCCGACACCGCGACGACGACCATGATGACATCCCTCTCCGGTGGTCAAGCAGCGCGCGTCGGGCTTGGCGCACTCCTGTTGTCCCGGTTCGACATCGTGCTCCTCGACGAGCCGACCAACGACCTGGACCTCGACGGTCTCGAACGACTCGAGCGCTTCGTGAAGGGCCTGCGCGGCGGCGTCGTCCTCGTGAGTCACGATCGCGAGTTCCTCGCCCGCTGCGTCACCCGCGTCCTGGAACTCGACCTTGCTCAGAACAGCAACCGTGTGTTCGGTGGCGGGTATGAGGCCTACCTGGAGGAGCGAGAGGTGGCCCGTCGGCACGCGCGCGACGCCTACGACGAGTTCGCGGACAAGAAGGCGGACCTCGTCGGACGTGCCCGCGTCCAGCGCGAGTGGTCCAGCCAAGGCGTGCGGAACGCGATGAAGAAGGCTCCGGACAACGACAAGATCCGACGGAAGGCCTCAGCAGAGTCGTCGGAGAAGCAGGCGCAGAAGGTCCGCCAGATGGAGAGCCGCATCGCCCGCCTCGACGAGGTCGAAGAGCCTCGCAAGGAGTGGCAGCTGCAGTTCACGATCGGCACGGCTCCGCGTTCGAGCACGGTCGTCTCGACGCTGTCCCAGGCGGTCGTGCGGCAGGGGGACTTCCAGTTGGGTCCGGTGTCGCTGCAGGTGAACGGCGGCGACCGCATCGGGATCACCGGCCCGAACGGTGCAGGGAAGTCGACGCTCCTCGCGACGTTGCTCGGCCGCAGGACGCCCGATGAGGGCACGGCGAGTCTCGGCTCCAGCGTCCGGATCGGTGAGATCGATCAGGCGCGATCCCTGCTCGTCGGGGCGGAACCGTTGGCGGACCGTTTCGAAGCGATCGTGCCTGAGCTCTCACCCGGTGAGGCGCGCACACTGCTCGCGAAGTTCGGGTTGAAGGCCGACCACGTGAGTCGGCCCGTCGACGAGCTGTCGCCGGGGGAGCGCACTCGCGCGGGCCTCGCCGTCCTGCAGGCGACCGGTGTCAACCTGCTCGTGCTCGACGAACCGACCAACCACCTCGACCTCGTGGCGATCGAACAACTGGAGGAGGCCCTGGAGAGCTACGAGGGCACGCTCCTGCTCGTCACGCACGACCGCCGCATGCTCGACACCGTACGGATCGAACGCCGTTGGGTGGTCGAGGGCGGCCTCGTCACCGAGCGGTAGCCATACCGTCGTTCCGGAGCGTGCAGCGGCGTACCGTCGACGCGCCTCACAGTCCGTGAAGGAGCGCGTCGCGGAGTGTGTCGCTGATGTCCGTCGGCGGCTCGACGTCGACCGCGAGAGCCTGGACCGCCCGGCTGTAGTAGTTGCGTGCGGCAGCCGCGAGCGTGACGTCGAGGATTTCGCGATCGGTGAAGCCGTGTTCGCGAAGGACGAGGCTGTCGGCGTCGGTCATCTGGTCCGAGTCCTCGCTCACGCGTTCCGCGAAGGCCATCATGGCGACTTCCGCCGGACTCAAGTCGGCATCTCGGTAGTCGGATGCGATTCGCACGAGTTGTGCCTCGTCGAACAGTGCGAGCGACCGTCGTCCATGCGCCAGACGGCAGTGTCTCGAGCGCGCGCCTCGCGCCGCAGCCAGTGTGACGAGCTCGTATCGGCGCTTGCCGAGGGGCCTGGCGATCGCTCCGATGAGCGCTTCCCACGCAGCGAACGCCTCGGGGTTGAGCGCCATCACCTTCGTGTGGGCGGCGACGAACCCCTGGTCGGCGATGTCATCGGTATAGAACGCCGCCGTGGTGCCGGTGGCGGAGGACTCCGGGATGGTGTGCAGGATCGCCATGATCGACCGCCTCACAGGACAGACCGCGGGCCGGGTGTCCGCGATTGTCACCCATCATCGCACTGCGAGCGGGTTCCGTCAGGGTTCATCCTGACGCGAGCGAGCCCGCCCGGTCCCCGGACGGGCTCGCTCGGCGATGCGCTTCAGTCGCGCAGCTGCTCCTTGTAGTCGTTCTTGGCCTCGGTGGACTCGCGTTCGGCTTCGGCCTTCTTCACGTCGGCTTCCGCCTGCTTGACCTTCGCGTCGGCCTTCGCCTCGTCGACCTTGTCGCCGATACGGTCCTTCGTGTCGTCCACGAACTCACCGATCTTCTTGCCGGTGGCCTCCGCGGCGTCCTTGGCGTTGTCCAGGAATCCCATGGTCAGCTCCGTCTCTGCGCCCGTCTCTCGGTCACCATTTCAGGATCCCGGGTGCGGGGCGGCCGCGGCAACACCTTGTGTTCCCAGGCGATTCTGGCTAGGTCTCGACCCGCGGGTGTCCGAGCGCTACGCTCGTGCCCAGGTCCTGGGGAGGGCCGGGGGAGGCGTCATGGAGACCGTACGATTCATCCTCGAATTGGTCGTCGTCCTGGGTGCGATCGTCATGGGCACGCGCTCGAGCGGTGTCGGGCTCGGCCTGTGGGGCGGCACGGGTGTCGCCGTGCTCGTCTTCGTCTTCCAGGAGCCGGTGGGGTCGCCTCCGGTCGACGCACTGCTCATCGTCATGTCCGTTGTACTCGCATCGTCGATGATGCAGGCTGCGGGCGGTATCGATTGGATGGTCTCGATCGCGGCGAAGGCGATCTCGCGGAGTCCCCGACAGATCACGCTCGTGGCTCCACTCGTCTCGTTCCTGTTCTCCGTCGGTGCCGGCACCTCGAACATCCTCTATCCGCTGCTGCCGGTCATCCAGGACGTCGCCTACAAGAACAACATCCGTCCCTCCCGCCCTCTCTCCCTGTCGGTCGTCGCGACCGGTGTCGCGCTCGCCTGCAGCCCCGTGTCTGCAGCGATGGCCGCGATGGTGACGCTCACCGACACCGCGCCCTACGGTTTCGAGCTCATCGACATCATCAAGGTGACCTTCCCCGCCGCTGTCGTCGGCATCGTCCTCGCGTCGTTCGTCGTCGCACGGCTCGGGAAGGACATCGAGCACGATCCGGAGATCCAGGCGAAGATCGCGTCCGGCACCATCGAAGCACCGAAGACGGACGGTCCGTTGAAAGCCGCGGATGTGACGGTGACGAAGGCCGGCCGGAACGCCGCCCACATCTTCTTCGCCGGCGTCATCACGATCGTCGTGTTCGGTCTCGCGAAGGGTATCCGTCCGCTGGACGGTGAGGGCGACCCGCTCAGCATGACGCCGATCATCGAGATCATCATGTTCCTCGTCGGCACGCTGATCCTGATGGTGTCGCGGCCCAAGGTCGCCGAGATCCCGACGATGTCGGTCTTCAAGGCCGGCATGGTCTCCGCCATCGCCCTGTTCGGTCTCGCCTGGCTGACAGACACCTTCCTGACCGCGCACCAGGAGGAGATCGCGACGACGGTCGGCAGCTGGGTCGCCGCCCTTCCCTGGATCTTCGCTCTCGGGGTGTTCCTCGTCTGTGTGCTCACGACCTCACAATCGACGGCGACGAGGACAGTCGTGCCGATCGGCCTGGCGGCAGGCATCCCGGTCGGACTCCTCACCGGCATGTGGGCGGGCGCCTTCGCCGGCATCTACCTCCTGCCGACGAACGGCTCGCAGATCGCGGCGGCCAACTTCGACACCTCCGGAAGCACGAAGCTCGGCACCAAGCTCGTCGACCACTCGTTCTTCATCCCGACCCTCGTGCTCGCGGTCATCACGATCGCCTTCGGTGCACTCTTCGGGATCCTCTGGGGCGGACTCTGACCCGTTTCAGCGCCCGGCAAGCGCTCCAGGGTGCCAGGACCGTCAGTCTGTGGTCGCATCGCGATAGGTGTCCCAGGCGCGTTTGCACGCCTGGGCGATGTGGTCGACGTGCTCCGGCTCCGGTTCCACCCAGCCGGTGCCAGGCTGCTGCAGGATCGCCGTGTTGTGCTCACCCAGCAGGAACTCGCGCAGGAACTCGGCCTGGACCGCACCGAGTGAGACTCCGAGTGAGGCCGCCTCGGCGGACACCGTTCGGAACCGCACTCCTGCGTCGATGATCTCGAAGCTCCCGAGATACGGCTGGTTCAACGCGACGGAGGCCGGATCGGCGACGTCGAACGCGCTGCGATGCGTCTGCGCGAGGATGCGCATGTGCTCGGGCGCCATCGTGACCGGGCTCTGCCCGATGGGTTCGCCCTCGTGATCACCGCGGTTGGACAGCGCGACGACCGCCGGCAGCCTGTCCTCCCGGGCGCGTTGCACATTGACGGCACCGTCGACCGTCGTCGTCGTGTTCATCGTGTCGTGGAACGAGAGACGCGTGAATGCGGACGGCGTGCCCGTCGAACCCTCCGCGAAGGACTTCGCGACGAACCGGTCCGAGAGTTCGTCGCGAGTCGTCTCGTAGACGCGCAGACCCTGCTCGGCGACGGCCGTGAACGCGTCCGCGATCCGGTCGACGTCGGCGTCGCTCCCGGGCACGGACAGGAGCGGATAGAACGAGAACGTGACCGGCCTGACGGCGTCGACGCCGCTCAGATCGACACGAGCGTACGGACCTGCTGCACGGACCCGGTCGAAGGCCTCGCGGAGCGTTGCCCGAAGATCCGCCGGACGCTCGCGGTTCGGATCTCGCAGCATCCGCGGATGCGGGTTCTCGACCACGATGATCCGGTGGTCGATCTCCGCCCAGCGCCGGACGATCGCACTGGTCGACACATCGGTGAAGTCGTATTGCAGGCGTCGGGTGAACTCCGGCGCGAGGAAGGACGCCAACTCCTCTGGGATCGCGGCCCCGGCGTGCGGGGCACTCACGAGGAGATCCGCCTCGGCTATCGCGTCGTCGAGGCTGCGCGTCGCCCGATCCGCCCAGAACGTGATGTCCTCGGGCGCGAAGACCGTGCCGGCGGGGATGAGGATCGGCGAATGATCGTCCATGCCCGGCACTCTACTCCGGGGCTCCCGGGGGCACGAGGGGTGCCGACTGCTACGGGGCGGGCGCGCTGCCGTCGGTTGGCGTGGCATGCGGCAACCAGTTCTTCAGCAGGACCTCTTCCGGATCGACGAGGCGCTCCGTGTGCAGGTCGTACTCCGGGTCTCGTTCTGCAAGGAACCGCGTCACGGCGTCGGAGTCCTCGTTGTCATGGCGACGACGCGCGCGGTCCGCTGCATCCTGCGACTCCTGCTCGGTGCTCATGGTTCCCACCGTAGCCGACGCAGGGCGCTCGGGCGCGGCGGCGCTCAGCGGATTCCGGCGACCGAATCCACGGCGGCGACCACGGCGCTCGCCGCATCGTCGAGCTCCTGCTGGGAGACCGACGCCGTGAAGCTGAGGCGCACCGCGGTCTGCGCGACGACCGGTTCGATCCCGATCGCGAGCAGCACCGGGGAGGGATCGTCGCTCCCGGCGGCGCACGCTGAGCCGCTCGACGAGACGACGCCGCGCTGTTCGAGCTCCAGGAGCACGGCCTCGCCGCTCGTGCCGGGGAAGACGAAGGAAGCGATGCCGGGCAGGCGATGCTCCGGGTGACCGGTGAGGCGAGCGCCGGGGACCTCGCGGAGCACGCGGGAGATGAACCGGTCCCGGAGCGCACCGACCCGGACCGACGCGTCTGGTCGTTCCGCCTCGGCGAGTTCGAGTGCGGTCGCGAGCCCCACCGCCGCGGCGACGTTCTCGGTGCCGCTGCGTTTCCCGCGCTCCTGACCGCCTCCGTGCACGAGCGGTTCCAGCGGGAGGGCACCGCGGACCGCCAGCACGCCGATGCCCTTCGGCCCACCGAGCTTGTGGCCGGACAGGCTGAGAGCGTCGACGCCGAGCCGGTCGAGGCCGAGCGGGAGCCACGCGGCTGCCTGGACGGCATCGGTGTGCAACGGAACGCCCGCAGAGCGGGCGATGCCGCCGAGCGCCGTGAGATCCTGCACCGTCCCGATCTCGTTGTTGGCCGCCATGACGCTCGCCAGCACGGTGTCCGGTCGCAGCGCGGCCGCGAAGTCCGCCGGGTCGATCCGTCCGGTGCCGTCGACGGAGACCGTCGTGACCTCGAAACCGTGGAGGCGCCGGAGGTAGTCGGCCGATTCCGCGACGGCCTCGTGCTCGATCGGGGAGATGACCAGATGCCGACCACGGTGGATCGCAGCGAGCGACAGCCCCTTCACCGCGAGGTTGTCGGCCTCCGTGCCACCCGAGGTGAACACGATGTCTCCGGCACGGGTGCCCAGGACGTCCGCGATCCGCCGTCGGGCGTCCTGCAGGCCCGCAGCAGCCGCCTCGCCGACGGTGTGGTGGCTGGACGGGTTGCCGAAGGTGCTCGTGAGATAGGGCCACATCGCTTCGAGCACCTCGCGGCGCACTGGGGTCGTCGCCGCATTGTCGAGGTAGAGCACGTCAGCCGACCGAGATGTCGAGCCCGAGATCGAGCGACCGCACGCTGTGCGTCAGCGCCCCCGAGGAGATGACGTCGACCCCAGTTTCGGCGATCTCCCGCACCGTCGCCAGCGAGACGTTGCCGCTGGCCTCCACGAGAGCCCGTCCGGCCACGAGTCCAACGCCCTGGCGCAGTTCGTCGAGTGTGAAGTTGTCGAGCATGATCGTGTCGATCCCCGCGGCGAGCACGTCCTCGATCTGGTCGAGCCGATCGACCTCGACCTCGATGGTGGTCGTGTGCGGCAGCTGCTCGCGGGCGCTGAGGAGCGCCTGAGTGACGGTGAGGCCTCGCTCGAGTAGCACGGCCAGGTGGTTGTCCTTCACCATGACGGCGTCCGAGAGCGAGTTCCGATGGTTGCGTCCACCGCCGGAACGCACGGCGTGGCGCTCGAAGGCGCGGAGGCCGGGCGTCGTCTTGCGGGTGTCGACGATACGGGCGTGCGTGCCGGACACGGCGGCCACGTACGCGGCAGTGGTGGTGGCGATGCCGCTCATGCGCTGCACGAAGTTGAGCGCCACGCGTTCGGCGGTGAGGAGCGACCGCGCCGGTCCTGAGACCGTCGCGATCGTGTCGCCGGCGGCGAAGGTCTCCCCGTCCGCCACGAGGAACGCGACGCTGAGCTCCGGGTCGGTGAGACGGAAGGCCGCCTCGAACACCGCACTCCCGCTGAAGACGCCGGCCTCACGGGCATTGAGCGTGGCGGAGGCCGTAGCGCCTCTGGGGATGAGGGCGTCAGCGGTGAGATCGCCCCACGGGGCGTCCTCGGCGAGGGCGGCGGTGACGACGGTGTCGATGAGGTGCGGGGTCAGCATGGTGCGAACTCGGTTCCGATCGGGAGTGATTGGTCTGGGGTGCTTTCGGGCGCGGAGGGTCGACCGAGCGCGACGGCGACGGAGGCGGCCTGCGCCGGGTCGATCGCCGGGAAGTCGTCCCTGGCGTGGGCGCCACGGGATTCCGGTCGTCGGAGCGCGGCAGCGACCACGGCGCGAGCGAGCAGCAGCAGGTTCCGGTCCTCGGCGTCGGTCAACGACGTGACGGGCGACGGAGACTGCGCGGTCTCACGTGACCAATGGTCGAGGATGCGCTGTGCCTCGAGGAGCCCTGCGGCGTCTCGGACGAGCCCGGCGTACCGCCACATGACGGCGTGCAGGGCGACGCGATCGAAGGGCTCGACCGGCGGTCCGTCGATGGGGCGTGACGGCGCGATGTCCGGCAGGTCGAGTCGGATCGGCCCGAGTCGCAGCCCGGCGTCTGCGGACCCGCCGACCGGAGCCTGATCGATGGCGGCCACCGCACGAGCCGCGAAGACGGCTCCCTCGAGCAACGAGTTCGAGGCGAGGCGATTGGCCCCGTGGACCCCGGTCCTCGCCACCTCGCCGACCGCGTAGAGCCCGGGCAGGCTCGTCCGTCCGTCGAGATCGGTCGCGATGCCGCCCATCCAGTAGTGCGCAGCCGGAGCCACCTCGACGGGCGTCTGCGACCAGTCGACCCCTGCGGCGCGGATGTGCTCGTCGATGCCGGGGAAGCGCGAAGCGAGTCGATTGGCGCCGAGGCTCGTGGCGTCGAGTGTGACGGGCCGTCCGCCCTGGGAGGCCATGGCCTGCGCGATGCCGCGGGCCACGACGTCGCGAGGCGCGAGCTCAGCATCCGGGTGCAGTGCGACCATGAACCGTTCGCCGTCCGCGTCGCGGAGGACGGCGCCCTCGCCGCGGACCGCTTCGGACACCAGGAAGCTCCCCGGTGTCGTGAGAGCGGTGGGATGGAACTGCACGAACTCGACATCGGCGAGCACCGCCCCCGCCCGCAACGCGGCGGCGGCGCCATCGCCCGTCGCCACGGACGGATTGGTGGTGAAGGGATAGAGCTGGCCGAGTCCGCCCGTCGCCAACACCACGTGCGCTGCATCGATCGAGAAGTCTCCCCGCTCGCGCGAGTGGAATCGGGCCCCGGTGACCACGCCGCCCTGCAGGACGAGGTCGCGGAGGAACGTGTGTTCGAGGACGGGGACGTCTCGTGCTCCGAGCGCCGCGACGAGCGCGGCCTCGATCGCGGCTCCGGTCGCGTCGCCGCCCGCGTGCAGGACACGAGGGTAGGAGTGCGCGGCCTCGAGGCCTTTCGCGAACGTGTCGCCCTCACGATCGAAGGCCACACCGAACGCGATGAGCTCGCGGATCCGATCGGGTCCTTCGGTGCACAGCACCCGCACAGCCGCCTCGTCGCAGAGTCCTGCGCCGGCGAGGAGCGTGTCGCGGATGTGGTCCTCGACACGGTCGTCGTCGAACATCACCCCCGCGATACCGCCTTGCGCGTAGCGGGTGTTGCTCTGGCCGAGGACGTCCTTCGTGACGACGACCACCTCGTGCCGCTCGCTCGCGTGGATCGCGGCGACCAGGCCGGCGATCCCGCTGCCGATGACGAGGACCTTGGCCACGTCAGCCCGCCTGGGTTCCGGGCGCGACCGGAGGCTTCGCCGCCAGCATGCGCTCGAGTGACAGCCGGGCGGGGACTGCGACGTCGTCCGAGACGGTGATGCGGTTGAGTACCTCGCCGGCGACGAGTCCTTCGAGGACCCAGGCCAGGTAGCCGGGATGGATGCGGTACATCGTCGAGCAGGGGCAGATGACGTCGTCCAGGCAGAAGATGGTGTGCTGTGGGAACTGGGCCGCGAGTCGTTGCACCATGTTGATCTCGGTGCCGATCGCGAACGTCGTGCCATCGGGCGCTGCGGCGATCGCCTTCTGGATGTAGTCGGTCGACCCGGCTTCGTCGGCTGCGTCGACGACCGGCATCGGGCACTCGGGGTGGACGATCACGCGCACGCCCGGGTGCTGCGCCCTGGCGCGGTCGATCTGGTCGACGGTGAACCGCTTGTGCACCGAGCAGAAACCGTGCCAGAGGATGACCTCGGCCGCCTGCAGCTCAGCGGCATCGTTGCCTCCGAGTGGACGGTTCGGGTTCCACATTGGCATGCGCTCGAGCGGGACGCCGAGCTTCTTCGCAGTGTTCCTGCCGAGGTGCTGATCCGGGAAGAACAGCACCCGCTGTCCACGCTCGAAGGCCCAGCGCAGCACCGTCTCGGCGTTGCTCGAGGTGCACACGATGCCGCCGTGGCGACCGCAGAACCCCTTCAACGCGGCCGAGGAGTTCATGTAGGTCACCGGGATCACCGGAACCCGGCCGTCGGCGTCGGGTGCGCTGCCGTACAGCGCCTCCAGCGCCTCCCACGCCTCCTCGACCTGGTCGATGTTCGCCATGTCGGCCATCGAGCAACCGGCGGCGAGGTTCGGCAGGATCACGGCCTGCTCGGGTCCTGACAGCAGGTCGGCGGTCTCGGCCATGAAGTGCACGCCGCAGAAGACGATCGCCTCGGCGTCGGTGCGCGCCTTGGCTGCGTTCGCGAGCTGGAAGGAGTCACCGATGTAGTCGGCGTGCTGCACGACCTCGTCGCGCTGGTAGAAGTGGCCGAGGATGACGACCCGGTCGCCGAGGGTCTCCTTCGCGGCGATGATTCGCCGGTGGAGGTCGTCGCGGGATGCGTCGCGGTAGGCGGCCGGCAACTGGCCTTGCCGTGGCGAGCCGGTGGGGATGACGTCGCCCATCGATGCACCGGGGCCGTAGCTCGGTGGCTGCAGATCGAAGACCCACGGGCCTGAGGCGAGTTCCGGGGCGCAGGTCGCGCCGTCTGCAGCACCCTCCGCGATCTCCTGGATGGTGGCGTCGACCGATGCGGTGAGTGTCATGAATGCTCCTGGGGCTGCGAACGCTGATCGTGGGTGGTCGGGGTGGTGCGCGCGCTCGAGGAGCTCCGCAGCGTGGGGGTGTCAGGCCTCGCGATGGGTTGAGCCCACCGGTAGAGCCGTGCCGGGCGGTGCCTGCCCCCCGTGCGCTGCTCGTCGGTGGCGAGCACGAGCCCGGACGACTCGACCTGTCGGCGGAAGTTGGCCGGATCGAGCTGCTTCTGGAGCACGGCCTCGTGGACCTCGCGGAGTTCCGTCAACGTGAAGGTCCCGCCGAGGAAGGCGTGGGCGATGTGGCTGTACTCGAGCTTGTTCCGCAGACGCCAGAGGGCGTACTCGACGATCTGCTGGTGGTCGAACGCGAGGGGCGGAAGGGCGTCGGCCGGAAACCAGCGCACGTTCTGGCCGAGCAGCGTCCGTTTGGCCTCCTCCGAGGCGACGAGGGCCCAATACACGATCGAGACGACGCGCTCATCGGGGGAGCGGTCGAGGTCGCCGAACGCGTACAGCTGCTCCAGGTAGCGCGGCCGGAGCGACGTGGTCGCCTCGAGTGTCGAGGCTGCGGCGTCGGCCAAGGACTGCGCAGCTCCGAGGGGGCCGCCCGGAAGCGCCCAGCGTCCGTCGTACGGCTCGCGGATACGACGGACGAGTGGGAGCCAGATGGCCGGCGCCGGGTCGGTCGCGCCGAAGGCGTCGTCGGTCCGGAGGGTGAAGATCACGGTCGAGACGGCGAGCCCGACCTGCGCGACGTCGACGTCGTCCGCGACTGGCATGGGGGTCATGGTGCAGAGCTCCTGGGATGACGAGTCGAAATGGTCCTTGTGACCTTTACTCGTGTGGTTCTTAGTGTACACCTGACTCGAACACACGCTCCCGATGTGCGGTCGACTCGCGATATGCTGGGCGCTTCAACCGAATATCGGGCCGCAAACACGATGCGGGAGAGCCGGCCACGCCGGCACCGAAGGAGCAAGCCTCCCCGCCAATCTCTCAGGTCCTGTACCGCATCGAACTGGCCACTCTGGAAAGCAGCGCACGTGCATGGTGCGCTCGCCGACGGTGAAAGCAGCGTCAGCAGGTCGGACGCCGCGAAGCTCTCAGGCCAATGACAGAGGGGGAGTTCCCAACGGGCGCCGTCAGGTGTCCGCAGCGCACCACGCGACCCCGGAGAACTCGTGACCGATTCCGAACGAACCAGCCCGCTCCATGCCCTCCACGAAGCCGCTGGTGCGAGCTTCACGGACTTCGCCGGATGGCTGATGCCCGTCCGCTATTCAAGCGATCTCGCCGAGCATCACGCCGTCCGCTCGGCCGCCGGCATCTTCGACATCTCGCACATGGCCGAGATCCAGGTCGCCGGTGCAGACGCTGCCGAGTTCCTCGACCAGGCCCTCGCCGGGAAACTCTCCGCGATCGAGCTCTTCCAGGCCAAGTACTCCCTCCTCCTGAACGAGGCCGGCGGCATCATCGACGACCTCGTCGTCTACCGAAACGGTGAGCAGGAGTACCTCGTCGTCGCGAACGCCGGCAACCGTTCGGCCGTCGTCGCAGCGCTGGCGGAACGGGCGCGTGCCTACGAACACGTCGCCGTCGTCGATCGCAGCGACGAGATCGCCCTCATCGCCGTCCAGGGTCCTGCGTCGCGCGCGATCCTGCAGGCGACGACGGGGCTCGACGTCCTGGACGAACTCCCGTCCCTCGACGAGGTGAAGTACTACCGCGCCACCGGAGCCTCCTTCGCCGGAGGGACCGTGTTCATCGGCCGTACCGGGTACACCGGTGAGGACGGTTTCGAGCTCTACGTGGACGAGGCCGACGCGGTCGAACTCTGGACGGCTCTCGTCGAAGCCGGTACACCACTCGGCCTCGTGCCGGCCGGTCTCGCCAGTCGCGACACGCTTCGGCTCGAAGCGGGCATGCCGCTGTACGGGCACGAGCTCGGGCCCGGCAAGCTGCCGGTGCAGGCTGGACTCGGTCGCATCGTCGCACTCGGGAAGCCAGGCCCCTTCGTCGGTCGTGCAGCCGTCGAGACGGGGCCCGACGCGGACGCCCCGGTACTGGTCGCACTGGTGTCCGAAGGACGACGCGCAGGGCGTGCGGGATACAGCGTCCTCGCAGGAGGAACGGTCGTCGGCGAGGTCACGAGCGGCGCCCTGTCGCCCACACTCGGACACCCCATCGCCATGGCCTACGTGCACCCAGATCATGCCGAGCCGGGCACCGTGCTCGACATCGACGTCCGCGGCACGCGGATCCCCGCGACCGTCACCAAGCTCCCCTTCTATTCGAGAGAGAAGTAACCCATGGCCGACAAGACCACCCTCAAGTACACCGCCGAGCACGAGTGGATCCGCGTCGAGGGCGAACTCGCCGTCATCGGCATCACCGACTACGCCGCTGAGAAGCTCGGCGACGTGGTGTTCGTCGATCTGCCGGCTGTCGGCGCGACCCTCTCGGCCAGCACCGTCGTGGGCGAGATCGAATCGACGAAGTCGGTCGGCGAGCTCTTCGCGCCGCTCGACGGCACCGTCGCCGAGGCCAACGACGCCGTCGTCGACGACCCCTCCCTCGTCAACAGCGACCCGTTCGGTGCCGGCTGGCTCGTCTCCATCCGCTACGACGCCCTGCCCGAGAACCTCCTCAGCTGGGACGAGTACGCAGCGTTGGTGGGCGAGTGATGCCGGAACGCTTCGCGGAACGGCACATCGGCACCGACACCCGAGCGCAGGCGACCATGCTCGCCGCTGTGGGGTACGACAGCGTCGACGCGCTGCTCGCAGCAGCAGTCCCGTCGGCGATCACCGCCGCAGAGCTCGCGTCGTCGAGCATCCCCGACGCCGCGACCGAGCGGGCGGCGCTCGCCGAACTCCGCGGACTCGCCGGCCGCAACACGGTCAATCGCAGCCTCATCGGCCTGGGGTACTTCGACACCGTCACTCCGGCGGTCATCAAGCGCAACGTCCTCGAGAACCCGTCCTGGTACACGGCCTACACGCCGTACCAGCCCGAGATCTCCCAGGGCCGTCTGGAGGCGCTCATCAACTTCCAGACGATGGTCGCCGACCTCACCGGTCTCGACACGGCGAACGCGTCGATGCTCGATGAGAGCACCGCCGTCGTCGAGGGCATGCTGCTCGCGCGTCGGGCGTCCAAGCTCGCGCACGCCGCATTCATCGTCGACACCGACGCCTACCCGCAGACGAAGGCGCTGCTCGCGAGTCGAGCCGAGGCGGTCGGAATCGACCTCATCGAGCTTCCGCTCGCCACGACGGCCCCCGACGAGTTGCCCGAGGCCTTCGGCGTCTTCGTGCAGTATCCCGGCGCGTCCGGTCTCGTCTGGGACCCGTCCGCCGTGCTCGCCGCGGTCAAGGCAGGAGGCGGCGTCTCCGTGGTCGCAGCAGATCTGCTCGCGCTCACGCTCATCACCTCGCCGGGCTCCCTCGGCGCAGACATCGCCGTGGGCACGAGCCAGCGCTTCGGTGTCCCGATGGGCTTCGGCGGCCCGCACGCCGGCTACCTCGCCGTCCGGAAGGGTCTCGAGCGTCAGCTCCCCGGTCGCCTCGTCGGCGTCAGCCAGGATGCGGCGGGTCACCCCGCCTACCGACTCACCCTGCAGACGCGTGAGCAACACATCCGTCGAGAGAAGGCGACGAGCAACATCTGCACCGCGCAGGTCCTGCTGGCGGTGATGGCGGCGATGTACGCGGTCTACCACGGTCCCGCCGGGCTCAAGCGGATCGCACAGTCGGTGCACGCGACGACAGCACAGGCTGCCGACGCCCTCACGGCCGCCGGAGTCGAGGTCCTGACCGGTTCCTACTTCGACACGCTGCAGCTGCGCGTCGAGGACAGCTCGGCGGCCGTCTCGACGGCGCATGAGCGAGGTCTCCTCCTCTGGGCGGTAGACGAGCGCACGGTGTCGATCAGCTTCGACGAGGTCACCGCCCTCGACGAGCCCGATGCGTCCGTCATCACGACCCTCGTCGAGATCCTCGGTTCCGATGCCACCGCTGCTGCGTCGACGTCGTCGTTCGGCGACGCGGCCGTCCAGGAGTACCCCGCCGCGCTCGCGCGCGAAACGGAGTACCTGACGCACCCCGTGTTCAACACGCACCACTCCGAGACGGCGATGATGCGATACCTCAAGCAGCTCGCCGACCGCGACTACGCGCTCGACCGTGGCATGATCCCGCTCGGGTCCTGCACCATGAAGCTCAATGCGGCCACCGAGATGGAGGCGGTCACCTGGCCCGAGTTCGCAGGTCTGCATCCGTTCGCTCCGGCGGAGGACGTCACCGGGTCCCTCGAGCTCGTCGACCAGCTCGAGACGTGGCTCGCCGAGGTCACCGGCTACGACTCCGTCTCCCTGCAGCCGAACGCCGGCAGCCAGGGCGAACTCGCCGGCCTGCTCGCGATCCGCGGGTACCACCGCGCGAATGGGGACGAGCAGCGCACCGTCTGCCTCATCCCGTCGAGCGCGCACGGCACGAATGCGGCGTCAGCGGTGCTCGCCGGCATGAGCGTCGTCGTCGTCGCCTGCGACGAGCAGGGCAACGTCGACCTCGACGACCTGCGTGCGAAGATCGCGGCGAACGCCGAGTCCCTCGCGGCACTCATGATCACGTACCCGTCCACCCACGGCGTGTACGAACACGAGGTCAAGTCGATCACGCAGGCCGTGCACGACGCCGGCGGGCAAGTGTACGTGGACGGCGCGAACCTCAACGCGTTGCTGGGATACGCCCGGTTCGGCGAGTTCGGTGGCGACGTGTCCCACCTGAACCTGCACAAGACGTTCTGCATCCCGCACGGTGGCGGCGGGCCCGGCGTCGGCCCGGTCGCAGCCAAGGCGCATCTCGCGCCGTTCCTGCCCGGCCACCCGCTCGCCCAGCGTGTCGAGCACCCGCTGCTCGGGGGTGGCACGGTCGTGCACGGCGGCGGGCCGATCTCGGCGGCTCCATACGGCAGCCCGAGCATCCTGCCGATCTCGTGGGCCTATGTCCGCATGATGGGTTCGACGGGTCTGCGTGAGGCGACGGGTGCAGCAGTGCTCGCCGCGAACTACATCGCTGCGCGTCTCCAGGAGCACTACCCGGTGCTGTACACGGGCGACAGCGACCTCGTCGCGCATGAGTGCATCCTCGACCTCCGGCCCCTCAAGGAGGCGACCGGGATCACCGTCGACGACGTGGCGAAGCGCCTCGTCGACTACGGTTTCCACGCGCCCACGATGTCGTTCCCGGTGGCTGGGACGCTCATGGTCGAGCCGACCGAGAGCGAGGACCTCGCCGAGGTCGACCGCTTCATCGATGCGATGATCGCGATCAAGGCCGAGGCCGACGCCGTCGCAGCAGGGACGTGGCCTGCTGACGACAACCCGCTCGTCGGAGCACCCCATACGGCTCAGTCGGTGATCGAGGGGGAGTGGACCCACGCGTATTCGCGTGAGCTCGCCGTGTACCCCGTGCACACCCTGGTCCGCACGAAGTACTGGCCGCCGGTACGACGCATCGACCAGGCCTTCGGCGATCGCAATCTCGTCTGCGCCTGTCCGCCCCCGGAGGCCTTCGCCTAGCCTGAACGAGAACGCTCCCTCGCCCATCTTTGGGCGAGGGAGCGTTCGTTCGCCCAGGAACGGGCGATCGAACGGCTAGGAGGTCGGCGTCGCGGCGAAGATCTCCGGCCACCAGGCGACGGCCAGCGGGAACCCGGCGAACGAGATGATGTCGATGATGGCGTGCGCCACCACGAGTGGCATCACCCGTCCCCAACGCTTGTAGCACCAGCCGAATGCGATTCCCATTGCGACATTGCCGAAGAACGGCCCGATGCCCTGGTAGAGGTGGTAGCTCCCGCGCAGCACCGCGGTGGACAGGATGATCGTCCACCAGCCCCAGCCGATCTCGCGCAGTCGGGTGTACAAGTACCCGATGATGATGACCTCCTCCTGGAGGCCCGCTCGGATCGCCGAGAACACGAGCATGGGGATGGTCCACCAGTACATGGTGTCGGGGAAGGTGGACACCGCGACGGTGACCCCCAGAGCGCGGCCGAGCGCGTACACGCCGATGCCCGGTATGCCGATGGCTGCGATGAGCAGGGCACCACGGCCGAGGTCGCGTCCGGGGGAGCGGAGGTCGAGCCCCATCCGCGCGAACCCGCTCTGCGCCGGTCGCCAGAGCAAGTAGACGACGAGCGCGACCGGTGCCAGCTGGAAGAAGAGCCCGAGGAACTGGTAGCTGAAGTCGAGCCACTCCCTGGTCGATTGCGTGGTGTTGATGGCGGCGGACTGGTCGGAGAGCGGCGGGCCCGCCGTGAGTTTCGCGATGATCGAGATGATCGAGTACACGGCCGATGCGCCGAGGCTGAGCGCCAGGACGATCCCGATCTCCCACCAGCGTCTGGCGTTGCCCCCGACGTCCGGGAGCCGAGGACCTCGGTCGACCATGCTCTGCTCGCTCACCGCACCATTCTGGTGGCTCCAGCCTGTATGCGCACCGCATAGCAGCATTGAAAGCCGATTCCGGCCAGGATGTCGGAATATGCATACGATGCGTATGTTCGTCGTCAATGGCCGTGCAGGAGTTTTGCGAACAGCGTCGTTCTCTTGCGTCGGAGGCGAGATACGTGCACGGAAACGCGCAAGCGAGCAACATTCCGTCATTTCGGTTACCGCTGTGTAACGTTTGGCGTCCCAGTTTGCTCGTCGTCCTTCTTCTGCTTATCGTCAGAGTATTCAAAGAGCGATTCTGCGCACACGATGCGCCGATTCCGCTTGCCCTTTCCCCAAGGAGGAACTGTGAAGTTCAGTCGGTTCGGCTCTGCCGCCGCCATCATCGCAGCAGGGGCTCTCGTCCTCACCGGTTGTTCCGGTGGCGGTTCCAGCAGCGAGAGCACCAGCAGCACGTCATCCATCATCACGACCAACGGCTCCGAGCCGGAGTCGGGCCTCATCCCCAGCGACACCAACGAGGTCGGTGGCGGAAAGATCATCGATGAGGTCTTCGCAGGCCTCCGTTACTACGCTGCCGACGGCAAGCCGGTCGATGACCTGGCCGAGTCGATCGACACGGATGACTCGACCACCTTCACGATCAAGGTCAAGGCCGATCAGAAGTTCACCAACGACGAGCCGGTGACGGCGGAGTCGTTCGTGATGGCTTGGCAGGACGCAGTCGTCAACCTCCGCAAGAACGCATCGTTCTTCTCGGACATCGAGGGCTACAACGAGACGGGCCAGCCGCTGACCGGCCTCACCGTCGTCGACGACAACACCTTCACGGTCAAGCTCAGCGCGGCGGCCTCCGACTTCCCGCTGCGCCTCGGCTACTCGGCGTTCTACCCGCTGCCCGCGTCGGCATTCGACGAGGCCGGCAAGGTGACCGACGAGTTCGGTCAGAACCCGATCGGCAACGGCCCGTACAAGGTCGACGGCGACAAGGCATGGAAGCACAACGAGTCGATCAAGCTCGTCAAGAACGACGAGTACAAGGGCGGCCGCGAGGCCAAGAACGGTGGCCTGACGGTCACGTTCTACAAGGACTTCGACAGCGCCTACGCTGATCTGCTGAGTGGCAACCTCGACGTCCTGGACCAGATCCCGGACTCCGCGCTCTCCACGTTCCAGGACGACCTGGGCGACCGCGCGGTCAACCAGCCTGCCGCTGTCTTCCAGTCCTTCACCATCCCGTCCCGCCTGCCGCACTTCAGCGGCGAAGAGGGCGAGCTGCGCCGTACAGCGATCTCCTACGCGATCAACCGCGATGAGATCACGAAGGTCATCTTCAACGGGACCCGCACGCCGGCGACCGACTTCACGTCGCCGGTCATCGACGGCTACTCGAAGGACATCGAAGGTTCGGACGTCCTGAAGTACAACGAGAAGAAGGCCAAGGAACTCTGGGCCGAGGCTGACGCCATCTCCCCGTGGGACGGCTCCTTCCAGATCGCCTACAACGCTGACGGGCCGCACCAGGCCTGGGTCGATGCTGTGACCAACGGCATCAAGAACGTTCTCGGCATCGAGTCGTCCGGTGTTCCGGTCGCCGTGTTCGGTGACTTCCGCGCTGGCATCACCGACCGCTCCATCCAGACGGCGTTCCGCTCCGGATGGCAGGCCGACTACCCCGGTCTGTACAACTTCCTCGCCCCGCTCTACGCGACCGGCGCCTCCTCGAACGACGGCGACTACTCGAGCCCCGAGTTCGACAAGCTCCTCGCCGAGGGTTCGAGCGAGACCGACCTGGACGCTGCGAACAAGAAGTTCCAGGATGCACAGGCGGTCCTGTTCAAGGACCTCCCCGCCATCCCGCTCTGGTACCAGAACGTCAGCGGTGGCTTCGGCGAAGGCGTGCAGAACGTCGAGTTCGGTTGGAACTCGGTGCCGCTGTATTACGAGATCACCAAGTAGTCTTGTAGCGGCATAGCTGGGTGGGTCCGGTTTTCTCCGGACCCACCCAGCTTCACGAGTTCAGGAGTCCCACACCATGGGCGGTTACATTCTTCGTCGTGTCTTGCAGGCCATCCCCGTACTGCTCGGCACGACCTTCCTCATCTATTTCATGGTCTTCGCGTTGCCCGGTGATCCCGTGCTCGCACTGTTCGGCGACAAGACGCCGAGCGCCGCGCAGATCGCACAACTCAACGCCGAGTACAACCTCGACAAACCGTTCATCGTGCAGTACTTCCTGTACTTGGGCGGCATCTTCATCGGCGACCTCGGTACGTCGTTCTCCGGTCAGCCGGTCAGCGAGATCCTCGCGCAGGCCTTCCCGGTCACGCTGCGTCTCGCAGTGATCGCCGTCTTCTTCGAGATGGTCGCCGGTATCACGATCGGCCTCATCTCGGGTATCCGCAAGGGTGGCATCTTCGACGCGTCGTTCCTCGTCGTCAGCCTCATCCTCATCTCCCTGCCGGTGTTCGTCATCGCGTTCGTCGCCCAGTACGTCTTCGGTATCCAGTTGGGGTGGTTCAGACCCACGGTGGGACCGGGGGCGCCGATCCAGGATCTGATCCTGCCGGCGCTCGTCCTCGCGACGATCAGCTTCGCGCAGATCGTGAGACTGACCCGGTCATCGGTGATCGAGACCCAGTCCCTCGACTTCGTCCGCACCGCGTACTCGAAGGGCCTCAGCCGCCGTCGGGTCATCCCCGTGCACATCCTGCGGAACTCACTGATACCGGTGGTGACGTACCTGGCCGTCGACTTCGGCGTGCTCATCGTCGGGGCCACCGTCACCGAGGGCATCTTCAACGTGCCGGGCGTCGGCCGCACGCTCTATCAGGCCATCCTGCGAGGCGAAGGGCCCACGGTCGTGTCGTTCGTGACCGTGATGGTGCTGTTCTACCTCATCATCAACCTCGTCATCGATCTGTTCTACGCCGTGCTCGACCCAAGGATCCGCTATGTCAAGTAATGATCAGGAGCCGACGATCAAGCGATCCCCGAATCACTTCGTCGCGCCGCTCGAAGAGACCCCGTTGGCGGTCATCGATGCCGTTAAGGTCGACGAGAAGGTCAGCAACCTCTGGACGGACGCTTGGGCGTTCATGCGCCGTCGTCCGATGTTCTGGATCTCGTCGTTCCTCATCCTGCTTGTCGTCGTCGTCGGTCTGTTCCCCTTCCTGTTCACACAGACGCCCCCGAACAACGAGTGCTTCCTGGCGAACAGCAACGGTGGCCCGGAAGCCGGACACATCCTCGGCTTCACGAAGCAGGGGTGTGACATCTTCTCGCGGGTCATCTACGGCACGTCCACGTCACTGTCGGTCGGACTCATCGTCACGCTCATCACGGCGAGCCTCGGCATCGTGTTCGGTGCCTTCGCCGGGTTCTACGGCGGCTGGGTCGATTCGGTCCTGTCCCGCATCGGCGACATCTTCTTCTCGATCCCGTACATCCTCGCGGCCGTCGTCGTGATGTCGGTGCTCGCGAAGTACCGCAGCGTGTGGACGATCTCGCTCGCGATCGGCTTGTTCGCCTGGCCATCAGTGGCACGCGTGCTCAGGGCCGAGGTGCTCCGGGTCAAGAACGCGGATTACGTGCAGGCGTCCATCGCCTTGGGCGTCTCTCGCTTCAAGATCCTGCTGCGTCACGTCCTGCCGAACGCCATCCCTCCGGTGATCGTCGTCATCACGATCTCCTTGGCTGCCGCGATCGTTGCCGAGGCGACGCTGTCCTTCCTCGGCGTCGGGCTCGGGAGCGAGACCATGTCGTGGGGCAACGACATCAGCCAGGCGCAACGTGATCTGCGCACCGCGCCACAGGTTCTGATCTACCCGTCGATCGCGCTGTCGCTCACTGTGCTCAGCTTCATCATGATGGGCGAAGTCCTGCGCGACGCTCTCGACCCGAAGGCGAGGGCCCTCCGTTGAACGCGACCCAGTTGACCACGCAGCAGCCGCTGCTCGAGGTGAAAGACCTCGAAGTGACGTTCCGCACGCAGAGCGGGATCGTGCAGGCGGTTCGAAAGACGAACTTCACGATGATGCCCGGCGAGACCGTGGCGATCGTGGGGGAGTCCGGTTCGGGGAAGTCCACGACCGCTCACGCGATCATCAACCTGTTGCCCGGCACCGGCAAGATCAGCGGGGGCGAGATCCTCTTCGAAGGTCGCGACCTCGCGAAGCTGCCGAGCAAGGAGATCGAAGACGTCCGTGGGCGCCTGATCGGCTTCGTGCCGCAGGACCCGATGTCGAACCTCAACCCCGTATGGAACATCGGGTTCCAGGTCGAGGAGGCGATCCGCGCCAACGGGATCGCTGTCGGCAAGAAGGCCGTCCGCGCGAAGGCGATCGAGGTCCTCAAGCAGGCAGGCCTGTCGGACGCCGAGCGTCGCCTGAAGCAGTTCCCGCACCAATTCTCGGGCGGAATGCGACAGCGTGTGCTCATCGGTATCGGGTTGTCCTCGAGTCCCAAGTTGCTCATCGCCGACGAGCCCACCTCGGCGCTCGACGTCACGGTGCAGCGGAAGATCCTCGACCACCTCGAGAGCATGACCCGCGACAGCGGTACGTCGTTGCTCTTCATCACGCACGACCTCGGACTCGCTGCCGAGCGTGCCGAGAAACTCATCGTCATGTACAAGGGGCAGATCGTCGAAGCGGGACCGTCCGTCGAGATCCTGCAGAACCCGGTGCACCCGTACACGCAGCGTCTGGTCGCCGCGGCACCGAGCCTCGCCTCGCGCCGCATCCAATCGGCGACCGGCTCGCTCGAGACGCTCGAGCACGAGGCCCCGGCCGGTTCAGAGGGCATCGACCTCATCGTGGCGGCGGAGCATCGTGCGGCGGCCCAGGCTGCCCAGCCCGATGAGGAAGCTGCCATCGTGGTCAAGAACCTCGAGAAGGTCTACAACATCCGTGGGCAGAAGGCCGAGACACGCGAGCTCAAGGCCGTCGACGACGTCTCCTTCGAGATTCCGCGCGGCACCACCATGGCGCTCGTGGGTGAATCCGGCTCCGGCAAGTCCACCGTGGCCAAGTTGCTCCTGCAGCTGGAGACACCGACGTCCGGCTCCATCCGCATCGGCGGTCGGGAGATGGAAGGCCTCGACCGGAAGGGTCTCCTCGCGCTGCGTCGGAAGATGCAGCCGGTCTTCCAGGACCCCTACGGCTCGCTCGATCCGCTGCGGAACATCGGTAACACGATCGCGGAGCCGCTCGTCACCCACAAGGTGGGCGACAAGGCCTCACGTCGTGCACGGGTGCTGGAACTCCTCGATCAGGTGTCCCTGCCGCAGTCGGTGGCCACGCGCTACCCGAACGAGCTCTCCGGCGGTCAGCGGCAGCGCATCGCGATCGCCCGTGCGCTCGCGCTGAAGCCTGAGATCGTCGTGCTCGACGAGGCGGTCTCCGCGCTCGACGTCCTGGTCCAGGCGCAGATCCTGCAGCTGCTGGCTGACCTCCAGTCGGAACTGCAGCTGACGTACCTCTTCATCACGCACGACCTCGCGGTCGTGCGGGTGATCGCGGACAACGTCGCCGTCATGCAGAAGGGCAAGATCGTCGAGGCGTCCACCACGGACGACGTCTTCGAGAACCCGAGGCAGCAGTACACACGCGAACTCCTCGACGCCATCCCCGGCGCCGGAATCGAGCTCGCCCTGTAAGCAGCGGTCAGACGTCGAAGGGCGGTGCAGCGGAGCGATCCGGCTGCACCGCCCTTCGGCGTTCCGGGCTGGTACCCGGTGGCCGGCATCAACCGAGGAGCGCGGAGGTCACACCCCAGATGAGGATCCCTGCGGTGACGGCAATGGCGACGAGGTCCCAGCGCGAGACGGCGCGGCGCGAATCGGCCGGGTCGATCCGACCCCAGCGCTCGTGCGACCGTTCGATCAGCTGGATGGCCGTGGGGCCCTCGTTTCCGGCGCGGCCCGGACGGCGCACGCCGGAGGCCCGTTCCTGATGGTCGACACCCTGTCGCCCCGCTCGACCGCCGAGCATCGACGGGCGGTCGAGACCTGCTGACGGAGCGCCCCAGCTGGTGATCTTGCGACCGTCACGCAACAACACGGTGAGCTGATAGCGGCTCGTCGTCTCCTCCATGCGCGGCCAGGGGATCTCGTGCAGACGGCCGACGTTCACGATGGTGAGCTGCGAGGGCTCGACGATGATGCACGGGCGAACCAGGACCAGGTAGATCACCCAGACGACGAGCAGTTCCCAGGGCAGGGCCTGCAGGGCGAAGCCCCAGGCGCCGCGTCCGACCGCGTCGACGATGAAGAAGATCATGAGCAGTCCGCTGACCCCGAGGATCCAGTAGCCGCTCGTGCTGCGGAGAGTCGTCCGGTTGGCGGCATTCGTCGCGTCGTTCACGCCGTCCATCCTCGCAGGCCCTCCTGCGTTCGCGTGCCGCCGATCCGGTCAGGCCGGGATGAGACGATCGCTCTCCGCGTGATGGCAGGCCACGAGGCGTCCGTCCAGCGGACGCTCTCGAGGATCGTCCTGCTCGCAGACGGCCTGCTTCTCCGGTGGGAGCAACTGGAACAGTGGGCACCGGCTCCGGAAACTGCAGCCGACGCGTTCGTCACTGGGGGAGGGCAGGTCGCCGTCGAGGAGGATGCGTCGTCGACTGCGTTCGATCTCGGGGTCCGGCACGGGAACGGCGGACAGGAGCGCCTGCGTGTACGGGTGGCGGGGGTTCGCGAAGATCTCCTCGCTCGGCCCGTACTCCACGATGCGTCCGAGGTACATGACCGCGACGTCGTCGGCGATGTGCCGGACGACTGCGAGGTCGTGGGCCACGAACAGGTAGGAGAGGCCGAGCCGTTGCTTCAGGTCTTCCAGCA
Source organism: Plantibacter sp. RU18 (assembly GCF_050613355.1). NCBI lineage: Bacteria > Bacillati > Actinomycetota > Actinomycetes > Micrococcales > Microbacteriaceae > Plantibacter > Plantibacter sp. RU18. Next base: position 2,979,051 of record NZ_CP159618.1, on the reverse strand, counting down.
GGTTGATGACGCCGGCCTGCACCGACACGTCGAGCGCGGAGACGGGTTCATCGAGGACGAGGATCTTCGGCTCCACGACGAGTGCGCGTGCGATGCCGATGCGTTGGCGTTGGCCGCCGGAGAACTCGTGCGGGTAGCGTCCGGCGAAGGATGGTTCGAGTCCGACGAGCTCGAGCATTGCCGCGACCCGTTCACGGATCTCGGCCGGCGCGACGTGGTGCACCGTCAGCGGTTCGCCGATGATGTCCTCGATCGTCATCCGCGGGTCGAGCGAGGCCATCGGATCCTGGAAGACGACCTGGATGTCACTGCGGAGCGTGCGACGGTCCGGCTTCGACAGCGTCGCCGTGTCGACACCGTTGACGTGGATGCTCCCCGACTGGGTCTTCGCGAGTTCGAGGATCTCCATGATCGTCGTGGTCTTGCCGCAGCCTGACTCGCCGACGAGGCCGAGCGTCCGACCGCGCTGCACGCTGAACGACACGCCGTCGACCGCGCGCACGGTGCCGATGGTCCGGCGGAACACGACCCCCTTCGTGAGCGGGAAGGCGCGCTTGAGGTCCCGCACGTCGAGCACCGTCTCGGGCGCGACCTCTGCGACGAGCTCCTCGGGGACCTCGTCGGGACGGGGGAAGATCTCGGGACGACGGAGCGAACCGTCGGCGATCTCCTCCGCGCGGATGCACGCTGCGGTGTGCTGCAGGGTCGCTGAGACATCGTCGATGTGGCCGTCGAGGATCGGCCGGAGTGCCGGCTCACCGTCGAGGCAGGCTGCCACGGCGATCGGGCACCTCGGCGCGAACGGACAGCCGGTCGGCACCTGGGTCAGGAGCGGGGGCCGACCCTCGAGCGGAACGAGCCGTTCCTGCTGGTTCGCCGCCATGTTCGGCATGGAACGCAGGAGGCCGATCGTGTAGGGCATCAACGGCTCACGGAAGAGGGGGACGACCGGCGCGGTCTCCACGATCCGGCCGGCGTACATCACGGCCACTCGATCGGCGTTGCCCGCGACGACGCCGAGGTCGTGGGTGATGAGTACGACGGCTGCGCCCGTGATGTCCTTCGCCTCCTGCAGCACCTCCAGGATCTGGGCCTGGATCGTGACGTCGAGCGCGGTGGTCGGTTCGTCGGCGATGATCAGCTGCGGGTCGTTCGCGATCGCGATGGCGATCATGGCCCGCTGGCGCATGCCGCCGGAGAATTCATGTGGGAACGACTTGGCGCGCCGTTCGGCGTTCGGGATGCCGACGATCTTGAGGAGTTCGACCGCCCGTGCTTCGGCAGCACGCTGGGACAGGGCGGAGTCGTGCAGCCGCAGGCCCTCGGCGATCTGCTGACCGATCGTGTAGACGGGGGTGAGCGCCGACAGCGGGTCTTGGAAGATCATCGCGATGTCGCGGCCGCGGATCCTCGACAGCTCGCGGTCGGACTGTCCGAGCAGCTCGGTCCCGTCGTACCGGATGCTGCCCGTGACCTGCGCGTTCGTCGGTAGGAGACCCATGACGGCCATGGACGAGACGCTCTTGCCCGAGCCGGACTCGCCGACGATGCCCAAGAACTCGCCGCGCCGCACCTCGTAGGACACACCGCGGACGGCGTGCACGGGCGTGCCTGCGTTGGGGAACGTGACGCTGAGGTCCTGGACCTGGAGGATCGGCTGCGCCGTGGAGGGGTCAGTCACGGTTGGCTCCTGAGGTCGGGTCGATGGCGTCGCGGAGCGAGTCGCCGAGGAGGCTGGAGGCGAGCACCGTGATCACGAGGATGCCGGCGGGGAAGACGAACAGCCAGGGCCTCGTGACGGCGGCGCTCGCTCCAGCTGCGAGGAGTGTGCCCAGCGAGACGTCGGGTGCCTGGACGCCGAAGCCGAAGAAGCTCAGGGTGGTCTCCGAGAGGATGGCGGCACCGATGCCGAGCGTCGCATCGATGATGAGAAGAGACGCGACGTTGGGGATGATGTGACGCCGCACGATCGTGAATCCGGGGACGCCCATGAAACGTGCGGCCTTTACGTACTCGCGTTCCCGCAGCGACATCGTCTGCCCGCGGATGACGCGGGCGAGCACCATCCAGCCGAAGATCGCGAGGAACACCACCAGCGCGAGCCAGGAGAGCGACTTGAACACGGGGCTGAGCAGCACAAGGAGGAAGAACCCGGGGATGACGAGGAGGAGGTCGATGACCCACACGATCACCTTGTCCCAGACGCCGCCGACGTAGCCGGCGATCGCACCCACGAGACCGGCGATGATCGCGGCTGCAGGGCCGACGATGAGGCCGATGACGAGCGACTTCTGGAGCCCGACGAGGGTCTGGACATAGACGTCCTGGCCGATGTTGTTCGTGCCGAACCAGTGCGACGGTGACGGCGGCTGGCTGAAGGCGAGGCCGTCCTGGTCGGTGAACGACCACGGGTAGAGCAGCGGGCCGACGAAGGCCCACAGGATGATGAAGAGCAGGACTCCGCCGCCGATTCGGGCCCGCTTGGTGGCGAGCACCTTGCGCAGGATCGTGCGTCCGCGGGACTGCGGGCGCTTCGGAGCCTCGCGCATCGTCTCCGGTTCGCCGACGGTGAGGGTCGTTGGATCGGTCAGTGCCATGGCGGCTACACCCGCACTCTCGGGTCAAGGGCGGCGTAGATGACGTCGGAGAGCGTTCCGGCGATCAGCACGAGGATGGAGGTGAAGAGGATCGTGCCGGTCGCTGCGTTGATGTCCGCGTTCGAGACGCTCGTGAGCAGGTATTCGCCCATGCCGTGCCAGCTGAACACGTTCTCCGTGACGCTCGCCCCGGTGAGGATGAGCCCGAAGGAGTAGGCGAAGAAGGTCGACATGGGGATGAGGGCGACGCGCACGCCGTGGCGGATGATGGCGGAACCGCGGGTGCGGCCCTTCGAGCGCGCCGTGCGGATGTAGTCGGCGCTCATCACGTCGAGCATCGCGCTGCGCTGGTACCGCGAGTACGAGGCGACGGCACCCACCGTGAGGGTGATGGTTGGCAGCAGCAGGTGCATGATGCGATCGCCGAACTGCGTCCAGAACCCGCCTTGCAGCCCCGCGGTGTACTCACCCGTGAAGTTGATGACGTTCGTCCCCACCGCCTGGTTGAGCGAGGTGGCGAGGATCATGAGCACGACACCGATGACGAAGACCGGGGTCGCGAGGATCGTGAACGAGGAGTACGTGATGATCTGATCGCTCGCCCGATACTGCCGGACCGCGCCCCAGACGCCGAGGGCGACGCCGATCACCGCGCCGAGGATGGTGCCGATGATGAGCAGCCGAAGGCTGGTGCCCGAACGTTCGATGATGTCCGCCGTGACCTGCGTGCCTCGCGTGCTCACGCCGAGCGACCCTGTCGTGACGAGCTGCACGACCCAGTCCCAGAGCCGTTCGAGAAGCGGGACGTTCGGGTTCACTCCCATCTTGTCGAGCGCGAGGTCGATCGACGACTGCGGGACGGGAGGATTCTTGCCGAGGAAGCGGGCCGCCGGCTGGAGCGTCATGCTGACGAGCACGTAGCCCAGCATCGTGGCGATGGCGGAGAGGAACAGATAGTTGACCAGTCGCCGTGCAATGAACCCGATCATGTACCAGCCTTGCGATGTCGTGTGAGGGACCGCGTCGTCCCTGCAGCTGTCACCCCTCGTGGGGGTGGAGACACTGTAACCCCCAACTGTCGGGAAACGGAAAACGACGCGTGGTCCTATGAAACGAAACGTATGTTTCCGGCAGGTGCCCGCGACAAATCGAAACGGTAACAATTCGTGCCCCGTTGAGGGGGATCATCGCCGCGGGTGCAAGATGGTGCACATTGGCCTGCGCGCCTTCCGTTCCGGATCGGGGCGGCTGCGCGCATGAACACGTCACGAAAGGTGGATCTCGATGAGTTCCAGAACACAGGGTCCGAAGCGCCGAAGCGGGTTGATCCTCGCAGGCGTCTCGATCGTCGCCCTTGCATTGACCGCGTGCACCGGCGGTACCTCCGGTAGCGGCTCCAGTTCCTCGGCGACCGCTGCCTTGTCCAGCACAGGATGGGAGCGCGCAGACCGCGAGGCGATCGCCGACGGCGGCACGTTGAACCTCGCTGTCGACTCGATCCCGGCGAACTGGAACCTCAACAACCTGGATGCCGGAACGGTCGACGACCAGTTCCTGACGAACATCTACACCGCGGCCTACGTCAACATCAAGGAAGACGGCACGTGGGAAGCGAACCCCGACTACGCGACGTCGATCGAACTCACGAGTGACGACCCGCAGACCGTCGAGATCAAGATCAACCCGGAAGCTGTGTGGTCCGACGGCACCGCCATGAGCGCTGATGACTTCATCGCGACGTGGCAGTCCATGAACGGAACCAACGAGGCGTACGCGCCCGTCGCGACGAACGTCTGGGAGGACATCGCCTCCATCGCCGCCGGCGACAGCCCGCAGGACGTCATCATCACCTTTGCGAAGAAGAACGCCGACTGGCCATCGATCCTCGGCAACATCTGGCCGAAGTGGCTCGGTGCGACGCCGGAGGCCTTCAACACGCTCTGGGCCACCGGCCCCTACGCGGCCGACGGCACCACCTACGTCTCCGGTGGACCGTTCATCGTGTCGAAGATCGACGCGACCGGACAGGTCGTCACGTTCGAGAAGAACCCGACATGGTGGGGGGACGCGCCGAAGCTCGACACGATCATCTTCAAGGCCGTCTCGCGTGCAGGTCTCGCCCAGGCGTTCGCCAACAATGAGCTCGATCTCATCAACCTCTATCTGAATGCCGACAACTTCCAGACGGCGAAGAAGCGGAGCGACGCGGAGATCCAGAGCTCGCTCAGCCCGTCCTACCGTCACCTCACCCTCAACGGCACGAGTGCCGTCTTCGAGGATGACCAGGTCCGTCAGGCGTTCGGGAAGTCGATCAACCGTGAGGTCATCGCGCAGGCGCGTCTCGCTGGCGTCGAGGCGCCGGCGACGCTCCTCAACAACTTGATCTTCCAGCCGGGACAGAACGGCTATGAGGATGACGCGGACAAGGTCATCGGCTACGACCCCGAGGCCGCCAAGAAGCAGCTCGAAGACGCCGGCTGGACCGGCGACGGTGTGCGCGAGAAGGACGGCGAGAAGCTCACCGTGCGATTCGTGATCCCGTCCGACAACCCGAACTCCTCCGAGGTCGCACAGCAGGTGCAGGCGCAGGCGAAGGAGACCGGGTTCGACGTGACGATCGACACCGTCCCGTCCGACGACTTCTTCACGAAGTACATCACCACCGAGACGCGCGACTTCGACGTCACGTACTTCGCCTGGCAGGGTACGCCGTTCCCGATCTCGAGCGTCAAGTCGATCTACTACCCGGCCGACTCGGGGCAGAACTACCCCGGCGTGACGGACGACAGCCTCGGTGACGCGTTCGACGCGGCCAACGCGGAGCTCGACCCGGACACGCGTCTCGACCTGGCGAAGGACATCGACAAGAAGCTGGTCGGCCTCGCGACCACGCTGCCGATCTTCCCGGAGCCGTTCGTGTACGGCGTCAAGACCGGCCTCGTGAACTACGGTCCTGCGCAGTTCGAGACGATCGACTGGAAGAACGTGGGTTGGAAGTCGGAGTGATGATCTCCTGAACACCAGACGGGCATCGGCGGAATTCCGCCGGTGCCCGTCGTCGTTCAGCCGGAGGACAGCTCGCCTGCGGTATGATGGCCCGTCGGCACCATCGTGCCCGAATCCCATCCACTTGAAGGAAGCCACCCTTTTATGGCGCTCGCCACTCGTTCCGATCTGCGCAATGTCGCGATCGTGGCCCACGTTGACCACGGCAAGACCACTCTCGTCGACGCCATGCTGCGACAGACCAACTCATTCGCCGAACACGCCCACCTCGAAGAACGCGCCATGGACTCGAACGAGCTCGAGCGCGAAAAGGGCATCACCATCCTCGCCAAGAACACGGCGATCTCCTACAAGGGAGAGCACGCGACCGACGGCCCGATCACGATCAACGTGATCGACACCCCGGGCCACGCCGACTTCGGTGGTGAGGTCGAGCGCGGCCTGTCCATGGTCGACGGTGTCGTGCTCCTCGTCGACGCCTCCGAGGGACCCCTCCCGCAGACCCGTTTCGTGCTCCGCAAGGCGCTCGAGGCGAAGCTGCCCGTCATCCTCCTGGTCAACAAGACCGACCGTCCCGATGCTCGCATCGACGAGGTCGTCGTGGAGAGCCAGGATCTCCTCATCGGTCTCGCCAGCGACATGGTCGACGACGTCCCCGACCTCGACCTCGACGCCGTCCTCGACGTGCCCGTCGTCTACGCCTCCGGCAAGGCCGGCCGCGCCTCGGCCAACAAGCCCGAGAACGGCGAGCTGCCCGACAGCGAAGACCTCGAGCCGCTGTTCGCAGCGATCCTCGAGCACATCCCGGCACCGCAGTACGACGACGAGCACCCGCTGCAGGCGCACGTCACGAACCTCGACGCCTCCCCGTTCCTCGGCCGCCTCGCGCTCCTGCGCATCTTCAACGGCACGCTGAAGAAGGGTCAGACGGTCGCCTGGGTCCGTCACGACGGCGACGTGCACAACGTCCGCGTCACCGAGCTCATGATCACGAAGGCCCTCGACCGGTACCCGGCCGAGAGTGCCGGCCCGGGCGATATCGTCGCCGTCGCCGGTTTCGCCGACATCATGATCGGTGACACCCTGGCCGACCCCGAGGACGTCCGCGCCCTCCCGGCCATCTCGGTCGACGATCCGGCCATCTCGATGACCATCGGTACCAACACCTCGCCGCTCATGGGCAAGGTCAAGGGACACAAGCTCACCGCCCGCATGGTCAAGGACCGCCTCGACCGCGAGCTCATCGGTAACGTCTCGCTCAAGGTCCTCGACATCGGTCGCCCCGACGCCTGGGAGGTCCAGGGGCGTGGAGAACTCGCGCTCGCCATCCTCGTCGAGCAGATGCGTCGCGAGGGCTACGAGCTCACCGTCGGCAAGCCGCAGGTGGTCACGAAGCGCGTCGACGGCAAGGTCCACGAGCCGTACGAGCACCTCACGATCGACGCACCCGAGGAGCACCTCGGCGCGATCACGCAACTCCTCGCCGCTCGCAAGGGCCGCATGGAGAACATGGCGAACCACGGCACCGGCTGGGTCCGGATGGAGTTCATCGTTCCGTCGCGTGGCCTCATCGGGTTCCGTTCCGAGTTCCTCACCGCGACGCGCGGTACCGGTATCGCCAACGCGCTCGCGCACGGCTACGGCGAGTGGGCCGGTTCGATCGTCACCCGGAACAACGGCTCGATCGTCGCCGACCGCTCCGGCGTCGTCACCCCGTTCGCTATCATCGCTCTCCAGGAGCGCATGTCCTTCTTCGTGCAGCCCACGGAAGAGGTCTACGAGGGCATGGTCATCGGCGAGAACTCGCGCAACGACGACATGGACGTCAACATCACCAAGGAGAAGAAGCTGACCAACATGCGTCAGTCCTCTGCCGACAACTTCGAGTCGATGACGCCGCCGCGCGTCCTCACGCTCGAGGAGAGCCTCGAGTTCGCCCGCGAGGACGAGTGCGTCGAGGTCACGCCCGACCACGTGCGTATCCGCAAGGTCGAGCTGGACGCTCAGGCGCGCCAGCGCAGCTACTCGCGTCTCAAGAAGCAGTCCGAGTAGTCTCACTCCTCGTTGCAGCGCGATGCCCGGTCTTCTCACGAAGGCCGGGCATCGTCGCGTCCGGGGGGTTCGTCTCACAGGGAGCCCATACGTGCGGCCGCTAGCGTTGGAACCATGCGCCGACCTGCCACCCTCGCCCTGCTGGCCGCCCTCGTCCTCGCCCCGACGCTCGCCGGATGCAGCGTCGTCGAGTCCACCGTGAAGGGCTCGATCGAGCAGGGCATCCGCGATGCCACCGGGGGTGACTTCGACGTCAACCTCGACGAGGGTCTCCCGGACGGCTATCCCGCCGAGGCGGTGCCGGTGGTCGAGGGGACGATCAACGGCGGACGCGGCACGGTCGACGGCAAGGAGACCTTCGTCGTCACCGTGCAGGCGACCGACGCGGCCACGGCGGCCAAGGACGCGCTCGTCGCCGCCGGATTCACGATCGATGGGGAGATCGCGAACGGCGACGGCTCCATCGTCGACGCTGTCGACGACCGCCTACGACGTGAAGCTCGTCGCCTCGCCGGACAACATCCTCTACACGGTGACAGTCAAGTAGCACTTCGACAAGCTCAGTGACCGGGGGAGTGAGGTCTCCGACTTCTGCCCGGTCCCCGGGTTCCGCCGGTCCCCGAGTCTGTCGAGGGGCCTACACGAAGAGCGTCTCGCCCACCCATCCGCCTTCGCTTGCGCCGGGTGGGACGGCGAAGATCGCCGAGCCGACGTGCTTGATGTACTCGTTCAGGGCGTCGGTCGCGAGGGCGCGCTGCACGTCGATGAACTGCTGCGGCGACCGCTGGTAGGAGATGAAGAACAGTCCCGCGTTGAGGCGTCCCAGGTCGTCGTTGCCGTCGACGAAGTTGTACCCCCGGCGGAGGAGCTTCGTGCCCTTGAGCTGCGTCGGGTGCGCGAGTCGCACGTGGGCGTCGGTGTCGATGAGTGGCGCATCGGTCGCGCCGACGGCGTGGAAGTCCGGTTCGGTGAACTCCTTGCCGCCCGAGAGCGGAGCGCCCTCGCCCTTGCTGCGGCCGATGACGCGTTCCTGCTCCTCGAGCCGGGTACGGTCCCAGGTCTCGATGATCATGCGGATCTTCCGCACCACGAGGAAGGAACCGCCAGTGAGCCAGGCTGCGTCATCGTCAGGCTGCACCCAGACCTGAGCGTCGACGGTCTTCGTCTCCTCGGACTTGATGTTGGCGGTACCGTCCTTGAAGCCGAAGAGATTGCGCGGGGTGACCTGGCTCGTCGACGTCGACGAGGTGCGCCCGAAGCCGAGCTGGGACCAGCGGATCGAGGCGCGTCCGAAGGCGATCCGGCTGAGGTTCCGGATGGCGTGCACCGCGACCTGCGGGTCGTCGGCACAGGCCTGGATGCAGAGGTCGCCGCCGGTCAGTCCGGCCTGCAGGTTGTCGCCGGAGAACCGCGGGAGTTTCTCGAGTGCTGTGGGCCGGCGATCGGCGATGCCGAAGCGGTCGGTGCCGTCCTCCGCCGTGAACAGCGTCGGACCGAATCCGAAGGTGATCGTCAGACCGCTCGCGGGGAGCCCGAGTGCCTCACCGGTGTCGACCGGAGGCGCGAGCGGTGAGCCGTCGATGGCCCCGCCCTCGGCGACCTCGAGACCACGCGTCATCCGCTCGGCGGCGACGCTCCAGTCCTGGAGCAGTTCGATCAGTTCGTCTCGTGTCGTCCGGGACGACAGGTCGTAGGCGGCGAAGTGCAGGCGGTCCTGTGCCGGGGTGGTGATGCCGGCCTGATGCTCGCCCGCGAAGGGGTACACGATGCTGACCCCGGTGCCGTTGCTCGAAGCTGCCGCCGCCGTGATGGCAGCAGTCGCCCCGGCGCCGACGGCGAGCCCGGCGGCTCCCGCGCCGGCGAGTCCGAAGAGCGCACGTCTGGACAGCCGCGGACGTGTCTGCTGTAGCTCGACGGCTCCTGTGTCGTGGGAGGGCTGCTCGGACGGCTCGGGGCTCGCATCCGTGTTCTGCTCGGTCATCGGACCTCATGGTAGTCAGTGCGGCTGGAAGACTGCGGGGCCGGTACAGCACGGATCGCTCCGTGCCGCACCGACCCTGGTCGCCGCTGGTGGTGGGTGGTGCTGCGCGGACTACTCGGCGACGCCGAGGACCGTGTGGGTGAGCTGTGAGAGCGGCTCGGAGAGGGCGTTGACCTGGTCGGACAGTTCCTTGCGCTGGGCTTCCGTGACGGTGCTGTAGTCGACGAAACCGCTGTCGAGGCTGCCGTAGGACGCAAGCAGGTCCTGCAACGCGGTGAACTCGGTCTCGATCTGACCGACGAGCTTCGTGCCCGCGTCGCCCTTGCTCGCGGCGATGTCCTTGACGTTGCCGAACGCGACTTCGGCGCCCTGCACATTCGCGGCGAAGTCGTAGAGGTCGGTGTGCGACCACCAGTCCTCTTCACCGGAGATCTTGCCGACGGCCACCTCGTCGAGCAGGCCGATGGCACCATTCGAGATGTCGCCGAGGCTCACGGTGAAGTCCTTCTCCGAGACGAGGTCGAAGAGCGTCTGCACGTCGTCGACGAGGCCAGTGGCGAACTCCTGGCGCTGTGCGGTGGTGGAGGGGGTCCAATCGAGGAGTGCGCTCGTGCCGTCCGAGTTCAGGGCGTCGGGTGTCGGCGCCCAGAGGTCCTTCTCGATCCGGTGGAAGCCAGTCCAGTCGAGGCCTTCGGCGACGGCGTCGACCTCGCGGTAGTCGATCTTCGGGTCGAGGTCGCCGAACGCCTCTGCGGTGGGCTCGATGCGCTCGTAGGAGACCCGTGTCGTCGCGAACAGCTTGCGCGCGGTCTCGTCGTCGCCAGCGGCGTAAGCGTCGGTGAACGCCTTGACCTGCGGGACGAGCTCGGCGACCTGGGACTTGATGTACGCGACGTAGTTCGTGACGGCGAGGTCGGTGAGCTCCTGCTCATCGTCGGAGACGGCAGCGGTCTCACCGGTGACGGTGAACTCGGCCAGGCCGATCGGTGCGCCGACGAGCTGGAACTTGCAGGCCGTGTAGTACGTGCCCGGGTTCAGCTGTGCCACGTAGGAGACCGTCTGACCCGGGGTCACGTTCTCCTTCTCGCCGACGATGCGGAGCTTGTCCTCGGCGAGGATCTCGAACTCGTTGACGTCGGTGCCGTTGTTGGTGATCGAGAACGTCACGGCGCCCGCAGTCGTCGTCGAGGCGGAGACGATGCAGGAGTCGTCTGCGACGTCGACCGTGAGCGCTTCCGCGCCGGTGTTGTTCGGTACGCAGCCGGTCAGCGCGAGGGCGATGACGCCTGCGCCGGCGAGGCCGGTGATGATGCGGTGCTGCATGGATGCTCCTGTCGGATGTGCTGCTGCTGGCTGTGTGATGGGGTGCTCGGTCAGGCGTCCGCGGTCGTGCGGACCGCGACTGACGCCGGGCGGCGTTTCAGACCGGCGACGCGGATGAAGCAGATGAGGGTGACGACGAGGTAGACGAGCCAGGCGCCGAACTGCGCCCAGGTCGGCGCCGGTGTGAAGTTGAAGAGTCCGCCGAGGACGGTCCCGTACCAGCTGGTGGGTGGGACGAGCGATCTGAGGTCGAAGGCCGCCTGGCCCCAACCGGGGATGACGCCGGCCTCCTGGAGGTCGCCGACGCCATAGGCGAGCACGCCGGCAGCGACGACGACCAGGAACAAGCCGGTCCACGTGAAGAAGGTGCCGAGGTTGATCCGGACGAATCCGCGGTAGATCAGATAGGAGATGACGACCGAGGTCAGGATGCCGAGCAGCGCCCCGACCGAGCCGATGAGTGCGTTCTCTCCTGAGTTCACACTCGCCCAGATGAACAGGGCCGTCTCGATGCCCTCGCGACCGACGCTGATGAAGCCGAGGATCACGATGCCGATCGCGGATCCCGCGACCGCGGCGTCGAGGCGGGAGTGGAGATCGTGCTTCAGTTCACGCGCATTTCGACCCATCCAGAAGATCATCCAGGTGACGAGTCCGACTGCGAGGATCGAGAGGCCGCCTCCGAGGATCTCCTGCGCCTGGAAGCTCAAGCCGTACGGACCCCAGGTGAGGATCGCGCCGACGCCGAGCGAGACGACGATCGCGAGCGTGACACCGAGCCAGAGGCGGAGCAGGACGTCGCGGCGGCCGAGCTTGTTCAAGTAGGCGACGAGGATGCCGACGATGAGACCGGCTTCGAGGCCTTCGCGGAGGCCGATGAGGTAGTTCGCGAGCACGTGACCGGGCTTTCGGGCGTCGAGCAGGCGGTCACCGCGGGGGAGGCCGCCGTCTGCTGTGGGGATATGGAGCATCCGAGGGCGCGCCGGGCGAGGACCGTGGTCCGGGCGGGGCGCTGCGATCATCGGAACGCGGTTGGTAAGGCTAACCTTGGCCTGTTCGACCATAGCCGCTGATGCCGAGGGTGTCCAGCTACAATCGGCGGATGACCGATCCGGCCTTCCGCCCCGCCCCCGCAGACGTCGTCCCCGTCGGAGACGAGCGCTGGTTCCCGCCCGTGCAGCGCGACGAGGGTCCCCACGAGCAGACCCTCGCCTCCCGCATCATCGGGGTCGTCCTGGCCTTCCTCGTCGGCGTCGCGTACGGGGCGATCGGCACGGTGGCGCACGCGTGGGCACCCTCGGTCCTGGGCATGGCGATTCCGTTCGGCCTCGTGCTCGGCATCCTCGGCGTCGGCATGCTGCTCCTCGGCTTGCGGATCGTGCTCGGGAGCCGTCTGCCTGCGGCCGCAGCTGCGTTCGGGATGATCCTCATGATCGGCATCCTCCTCATGGAGAGCACGGGCGGTTCGGTGCTCATCCCGCAGGGCCCGGCGGGCCTGGTCTGGACGATCGCACCAGGGCTTATCGCCGTGCTCGTGATCGCCTGGCCGAAGTTGCCGGAACGTCGCGTTCAGCAGCCCGGCGTCGGTGCTGAGGGCGCGTCCGAGGCGCAGGTCTCACCGCTCCCGCGGGCGTAGACTGGGTCGTCAGTGCTCGTGAAGGGAGCCACCCGCCTGTGACCTACGTGATCGCCCTGCCGTGTGTCGATGTGAAGGACCGTGCCTGCATCGACGAATGCCCCGTCGACTGCATCTACGAGGGTGAACGCTCGCTCTACATCCACCCCGACGAATGCGTCGACTGCGGTGCATGCGAGCCGGTCTGCCCAGTCGAGGCGATCTACTACGAGGACGACCTGCCCGAGGAATGGGCCGACTACTACAAGGCCAACGTCGAGTTCTTCGACGAGATCGGTTCACCCGGCGGCGCCGCGAAGATCGGTGTCATCCCCTCGGACCACGCGCTCATCGCTGCGCTGCCACCGCAGTCGCACGAGTAAGGCCGTGGCACTGCAGCAGCTGCCCGACTACCCCTGGGACCTCATGGCCCCGTATGCGGAGCAGGCGCGCCGCCACCCCGACGGCATCGTCGACCTGTCGATCGGTTCGCCGGTCGATCCGACTCCTGCGCTCATCCGCGATGCGCTGTGCGCCGCGACGGATGCTCACGCCTACCCGACCACCGTCGGTACCCCGGAGCTGCGTCAGGCGATCGTGGACTGGTTCGAGCGGCGACGCGGCGTCGAGGGTCTGACGCTCGCGTCCGTCCTCCCGACCATCGGTTCCAAGGAACTCGTGGCGTTTTTGGCCTTCCTGCTCGGCCTCGGCGACGGGGACGTCGTCGTCCATCCGGTCGCCGCCTACCCGACGTATGCGGTCGGGGCCGCTCTCGCGGGTGCGAGGGCGTTCGCGTCGGACGACCCGGCCGAGTGGCCCGAGAACACGCGCCTCGTCTGGCTGAACTCTCCCGGCAATCCCGACGGTCGGGTGTTGTCGGTCGACGAGCTGCGTGCCGCTCGGCGACGGGCGAGGGAAGTCGGTGCCGTCCTTGTCAGCGACGAATGCTATGCCGAGCTCGGTTGGGAGGGTGAGTGGGCGGACACCCCGACCCCGTCGGTCCTCGATCCTCGCGTCACCGACGGTGACCACAGCGGTCTGCTCGCGATCTACTCGCTCAGCAAGCAGTCGAACCTGGCCGGCTACCGCGCCGCGTTCCTCGCCGGCGACGAGTCGCTCGTGAGTCGTCTCGTGACGGTCCGGAAACATGCGGGCCTGATGCTGCCTGCGCCGCTCCAGGCTGCCATGGTGGTGGCCCTCGGCGACGACGAGCACGTCGCCGAACAGAAGGCGCTCTACCGGGCTCGGCGCGCGGTGCTCCTGCCCGCAGTGCGCGAGGCCGGATTCCGGGTCGATCGGAGCGAAGCCGGCCTGTACTTCTGGGTCACGGAGGGGAGGGACGCCTGGGCGACGATCGAGCGTCTCGCCGCTGTCGGTATCCTCGTGGGCCCTGGGGTCTTCTACGGCGAGCACTCGCCACAGCACGTCAGAGTGTCGCTGACGGCAAGCGACGAGCGCATCCAGGCCGCGGTCCACCGCCTCAGCGCCTTGCCTCAGCTTCGGGATTAACTCCAAGGAAGTCGACGTATTGCTGTGGGAAACGACAGTGGGGTGCGGAGCCGATTAGGCTGTATGTGACACGCCGTCGTATCGGAGGGTGCTGTCCAGTCCCTATCGCACAAAGATATGAGGAGGCGCCGTGGGCGACGTCGAGAACCAGGCTTCCACTGACACGCAGCAGGTCACCCTGAATTACCCGGGCGGAACAGCCGCTTTCCCGATCCACCCGGCGGCCCAGGGCGCGTCGAGCATCGACATCTCGTCGCTCACGCGCCAGACCGGACTCACGACGCTCGACTACGGGTTCGTCAACACCTCGGCGACGAAGTCGGCGATCACCTACATCGACGGCGACCAGGGCATCCTGCGCTACCGCGGGTACCCGATCGAGCAGCTGGCGAAGCAGTCGACCTTCCTCGAAGTCGCCTGGCTCCTGATCCACGGCGAACTGCCGACGGCAGACGAGCTGGGCGGATTCGACGAGAAGATCCGTCGTCACACCCTCCTGCACGAAGACCTCAAGCGGTTCTTCTCCGCCCTGCCGCACACGGCGCACCCGATGGCGGTGCTGTCGAGCGCGTTGCAGGCGATGTCCACGTACTACGAATCGGACACGGACCCGCACGATCCGGACCACGTCGAGCTCACCACGGTGCGGATGCTCGCGAAGCTCCCGGTCATCGCGGCGTACGCGCACAAGAAGTCGGTCGGACAGGCGTTCCTGTATCCCGACAACTCGCTGAGCTTCGTCGACAACTTCCTGAAGCTCAACTTCGGCAACCTCGCTGAGCCGTACGAGATCGACCCGGTCCTGTCGAAGGCACTCGATCTCCTGCTCATCCTGCACGAGGACCACGAGCAGAACGCCTCGACCTCGACGGTCCGTCTCGTCGGCTCGACGGGTGCGAACCTCTACGCCTCAGTGTCCGCCGGGATCAACGCACTGTCCGGCCCACTCCACGGTGGTGCGAACGAGGCGGTCCTGCAGATGCTCGGCCGCATCCAGGAGTCCGGCGAGGGTGTCCAGCGCTTCGTCGACCGCGTGAAGAACAAGGAAGACGGCGTGAAGCTCATGGGCTTCGGGCACCGCGTCTACAAGAACTACGACCCGCGCGCCAAGCTTGTCAAGGAGAGCGCGGGCGAGGTCCTCCGCGCACTCGGCATCAACGACCCCCTGCTCGACCTCGCTCAGGAGCTGGAGCAGATCGCACTCGAGGACGACTACTTCAAGGAGCGCAAGCTCTACCCGAACGTCGACTTCTACACGGGGGTCATCTACAAGGCGATGGGCTTCCCGACACGGATGTTCACAGTGCTGTTCGCGATCGGGCGTCTGCCCGGTTGGATCGCGCACTGGCGCGAGATGAACCTCGACCCGCAGACGAAGATCGGCCGCCCGCAGCAGCTGTACACGGGTTCGCCAGAGCGCCAGTTCCCGACGCGATAGCGCGGGCACGTCGACAGGCTCAGCGACCGGGCTTCGGTGGCCGCACCGGACCGTTCGGTTTCTGAGCCTGTCGGCGGGCGGGTCAGGCGTGCAGTGCGGCGTTCAACTCGACGCCCGAGCCGCTGCGGGGGAGGACCTCGACGGCACCCGTGAGCGAGTTGCGACGGAAGAGCAGGTTCGGTACGCCGGACAGCTCGACGGCCTTGACGGTGCGTGGTGCGCCTTCAGCGGTCGCGGCCGCCCCGGCGAGGACGACCTTGGTTCCGGCCGTCACGTACAGCCCGGCCTCGACGACGGTGTCGTCTCCGATCGAGATGCCGATCCCGGAGTTGGCGCCGAGGAGCGCGCGCTGGCCGATGGCGACGCGCTGCGTACCGCCACCGGAGAGCGTGCCCATGATGGACGCGCCGCCACCGATGTCGCTCCCGTCGCCGACGACGACGCCTTGCGAGATGCGACCCTCGACCATGGAGGCGCCGAGCGTCCCTGCATTGAAGTTCACGAAGCCCTCATGCATGACGGTGGTGCCGGGCGCGAGGTGCGCGCCGAGGCGCACGCGGGAGGCGTCTGCGATGCGCACCTTGTCCGGGGTGACGTAGTCGAGGAGACGCGGGAACTTGTCGATACCCGTCGCGTGGATGCCGGCGCGGAGGAGCGCGGGACGCAGCCGGTCGAAGTCTGCCGGGTGGACCGGGCCCGCGTTCGTCCAGACGACGATCGGCAGGTGACCGAAGACGCCGTCAAGCGAGATGCTGTTGGGTGCCACGAGCAGGTGGCTGAGGAGGTGGAGTCGCAGGTAGGCGTCCGGCGTGCTCGTCGGGGCCGCCTGCAGCTCGATCTCGACGGTGACGATGTCGATGCGGACGGCACGACGGGCGTCGTCCGTGGCGAGTGACTCGAGCTCGGCGGGGGCGATCCAACGATCCCGGCCCTCGGGGATCCGGCCGAGCGACGGCTCGGGGTACCAGGTGTCGAGCACGGAGCCGTCGGCGGCGATCGTGGCGAGGCCGTAGCCCCAGGCATGGGTCGGGACTGGGACTTCGGCGGGCTCAGCGTTCATGGCTCCAGGGTACCGGCGAATACACTGGAGCCATGCCAGCCGACGTCCCTGTACTCGATCTGTCCGTCTCGTCGGTGGAGCTCACGCAGCGCCTCTGCGACATCGCCTCCGTGTCGGGTGAGGAAGCCGTGATCGCCGACACGATCGAGGCGTCGCTGCAGGGTCTCGGACACCTGACGATCGTGCGCGACGGCGACACGATCGTCGCATCCACCTCGCTCGGGCGCGCTCAACGGGTCATCATCGCGGGGCACATCGACACGGTCCCGATCAACGGCAACGTGCCGACACGGTTCGAGGAGCACGACGGTGTTCCCACCCTGTGGGGGCGCGGTACCGTCGACATGAAGGGCGGAGTCGCGGTGCAGCTCAAACTCGCCGCAGCACTCACGGACCCGATCGTCGACATCACCTGGATGTGGTACGACAACGAGGAGGTCGCGTCCGATCTCAACGGTCTCGGCCGTCTGGCCGGCAACCGCCCCGATCTCTTCGTCGGTGACTTCGCGATCCTTGGTGAACCGAGCAACGCGGGCGTCGAAGGCGGATGCAACGGCACCCTGCGAGTGAACGTGACCGCGACGGGCAAGCGCTCGCACTCGGCCCGCAGCTGGGTCGGTTCCAACGCCATCCACGCGATCTCCCCGGTGCTCGCCACGCTCGCCGGATACGCGCCTCGAGAGGTCGATGTCGACGGACTCGTGTACCGCGAGGGCGTCAACGCCGTCCGGATCACCGGCGGGGTCGCCGGCAACGTGATCCCCGACCTCGTGACCGTCGAGGTCAACTACCGCTTCGCGCCGAGTCGGACGGGGGCAGAGGCCCTCGCGCATCTGCGGGAGCTCTTCGAGGGTTTCGAGGTCGTCCAGACGGATGTCGCCGAGGGTGCGCGGCCCGGGCTCGACGCGCCGATCGCGCAGGAGTTCCTCGCCGCCGTGGGCGGTACCCCTGCTCCGAAGTACGGCTGGACGGACGTCGCGCGCTTCTCCGCGCTCGGTGTGCCGGCGGTCAACTACGGCCCTGGGGACCCGCTGTTGGCCCACGCTGACGATGAACGGGTGCCACTCGCCCAGATCGAGGAATGCGAACGTGGGTTGCGTGCCTGGTTGAGCGGCCAGGGTGAGCGCTGACGCCGCGCCCTCGACCGAGGTCGGCGAACGGCGGTCCGTGCTCCGCCGCTGGGTGAGCCTGCCGTGGTGGGGTCGGGTGGCCATCGTGTACCTGCTCTCACGGCTCGTCACGACCCTCATGTTCGCGGTCGTGAGCGGTCTCCAGGCCGCCGACTCCAGATTCGGGGCGTTCCCGTCGCTCGGCACGCTCTTCGCCGGATGGGACGGCCAGTGGTACTGGTGGATCGCCAGCTACGGCTACCCGACGCAGATCCCGCTCGATGACGCCGGACGGGTGGCCGAGAACGCCTGGGCGTTCATGCCGGTGTACCCGGGCGTCGTGAACGCCGTCGCGGTCGTCACCTTCCTGCCGTGGCCCGCTGCCGCGGTGATCGTCTCGCTGCTCTGCGGGCTCGGGACAGCACTCCTGTTCTACCGCCTGATGCGGACGAGGCTGCCCGGTGGCACGGCGATGTTCGCCGTCGTCCTGCTCTGCGTGGCACCGCTCAGCGCGATGTTCCAACTGGCGTACGCGGAGTCCATGTTCCTCCTGCTGCTCACGCTCGCACTGCTCCTGCTGGTGAGGAGGCGCTACGGCTGGTTGCTCGCGGTGATCCCCGTGATGGCGTTCACCCGCCCAGGCGTCCTGGCGTTCGCGCTGCTGCTCGGACTGCATCTCATCGTGCGTGTGGTGACGAGGCGACGCGACCCGCTGGCCCGACGTGAGGTCCTCCTGGTCCTCGCAGGCGGGGCCTTGGCCGCCGTCGCAGGATTCGCGTGGATGGTCATCGCGGGAATCGTCACCGGCAGACCGGACGCCTACCTCCAGACCGAACTCGCCTGGCGGGCTGCATTCATCGGGGAGCAGCCGCTCGTGCCCTTCTCCGCCTGGATCCAAGGCGGGATCTTCTGGTTCGGCCAGCCACTCGGCATCGTGATCGTCGCACTGGTCTTCGCGGGGTCGGCCGCCATGCTCTTCCTGCCGGCGGTGCGTCGACTCGGCGTCGACCTCCGGCTCTGGGTGGCGTCGTATCTGCTGTACCTGTTCGCCGTCTTCTTCCCGCAGACGAGCGTGTTCCGTCTGCTCGTTCCGGTCTTCCCGATGCTCGGGGCGATCGCCGTGCCTCGCAGCCGGTGGTACCGCTCGGCAGTGGTGATCGTGTCCCTGGCGCTGCAATGGTGCTGGATCTACCTCATGTACGGCCTCGCAAACGCCTACTGGACCATCCCGTGAGGGCTGATTCCGCACGTCATCCTGCGCCTCGCCGTGCTGAGGATTATCACGACCCCGTGTGATACGAGATAATGGGGGTCAGTCGAACAACGAGAGGGGACTCGCATGGCCGCAATGAAGCCACGCACCGGAGACGGGCCAATGGAGGCCGTGAAGGAGGGTCGGCTCATCATCGTGCGAGTGCCTCTTGAAGGGGGAGGGCGCCTCGTCGTGTCGGTCAACGACGCAGAGGCTCAAGAACTCCATGATGCGCTGGCGGGTGTGGTGAGCGCGGGCTGAGCCCCGTCACCGACTCATCACGAGCCGACGAACCGGCCGCCCTCCCTGCTGATGCAGGGGTGGCGGCCGGTTCGCGTTGAAGCCGCTCAGCGTGTGGTCGAGCGGCGTCGCGCCGTCAGACGCCGAGCTTGGTGATCTGCAGGAGGCCGTCGCCGACCGGGGAGACAGCACTGACGACCGCGTCCGATGCGGAGATCTCCTGAACGAGGGAACGGAAGAGTCCCGTCGTCTCATCACGTTGCGCCGGGTCCGAGACGCGCCCGCGCCACAGCGCGTGCGGGACGAGGACGGTGCCTCCGGGGCGGACGAGTCGCAGGCCGTGCTCGACGTATTCGATGACGGATCCGGGGTCGCCGTCGATGAAGACGAGGTCGTAGGAGTTCTCGTTCATCCGCGGCAGCACATCGAGCGCGCTGCCGGCGATGAGGCGAACGCGATTCGGGGCGATGCCGGCCTCGTTGAACACCGTGCGAGCCTGCTGCTGGTGGACCATCTCGGTGTCGATGGAGGTGAGCACAGCGTTCGTGGCGCCGCGAAGCATCCACAACCCGGACACGCCGGTGCCCGTGCCGACCTCGACGATCGACTCAGCGCCGGTCGCGGCGGCGATCACCGCGAGCTGCGCACCGATGGCCGGAGCGACAGCCTCGACGCCCAGTTCGTGGGCGTGAGCGCGCGCGGCGAGCACCGCCGAGCTCTCGACGACGACATCGCCGACGTACTTCCAGTTGCGATCATGTTCTGACACCTTGCCTCCGGATGACAGCGTATGGCCTGTGACTGCTCCGACACTCGAGGCTCGCGCGGTAGTCTGATCTCGTGTTCGGTCTGACCTTCGACAAACTCCTCATCATCGGGGTCATCGCTGTGTTCCTGCTCGGTCCCGAACGCCTGCCCTACTACGCGTCGCAGCTGGCGAGGCTCGTCCGCTCCCTGCGTGATCTCGCCTCCGGTGCGAAGGACCGCATGCGGGAGGAGATGGGCCCGGAGTTCGACGACGTCGACTGGAAGAAGCTCGATCCGCGTCAGTACGACCCCCGGCGCATCATCCGCGAGGCGCTCCTCGACGACGAGGCGCCGGCCGTACCGACCACGACGGCGTCGACGGCTCCGCTCGCCGCTGCGGGCGCCGCTGCGATCGCCTCAGGTACGGCCACAGGCCCGGCGGCGCCGTCCGCAGCCGACGACCGCTTGCGCCGACTCGCCGCGGGGGAGATTGCGCCGCCTCCATACGACCTCGAAGCCACGTGAGCAGAGACGCCGCCTGAGCCGGCCGATCGGCCCGAGCGTCTCAGGTCCTGGTGACGCCGAGTCGCCTGCCCGCGAGCCCTCGCGGGCGTGAGGCGAGCTGGTCGGCGACGCGGAGGATCGCCTGTGCAGCAGGGTCCTCCGGGTGGGAGAGCACGACCGGTACGCCGGCGTCCCCGCCCTCGCGAAGCGCGATACTGAGCGGCACGGATGCGAGCAGCGGGACCGGAGCCGGCTGGCCGACCGACAGGCTCTCCGCCAGGGTCTTGCCGCCACCCTCGCCGAACAGCGCCAGGAGGCTGCCGTCCGGTTGGGCGAGCCCGGCCATGTTCTCGATGACGCCGTAGACACGTTGACCCGTCTGGCGGGCGACGACCCCACTGCGTTCGGCGACCTCGGCGGCCGCAGGCTGCGGCGTCGTCACGACGAGCACCTCCGCGTGGGGCAGCAGCTGGCCGATCGAGATGGCGACATCGCCGGTGCCCGGCGGGAGATCGAGCAGGAGGACGTCGAGGTCGCCGAAGAACACGTCGGTCAAGAACTGCTGGATGGTCCGGTGGAGCATCGGACCTCGCCACGCGACCGCGACGGCACGACGGCCGTCTGTCGGCGCCTCGACGAACATCCCGATCGAGACGACCTTCACATCGTGGGCGATCGGCGGCAGGATCATGTCGCCGACCTGCGTCGGCTTCTCGGCGAAACCGTCGTGCACGAGCCCGAGCAGGCCGGGGATCGAGAAGCCGTGGACGTCGGCATCGATGAGTCCGACCCGGAGCCCTCGAGCCGCCAGGGCGACCGCGAGGTTCGCGGTCACGGTCGACTTACCGACGCCGCCCTTGCCGCTCGTCACCGCATAGACGCGGGTCAGCGAGTCGGGTCCGAACGGGATGCCCCGAGCAGCCTTGCCGCCACGGAGTCTCTCGGTCAGCGCCTGACGTTCGGCGGTCGACATGACCTGCACGTCGACCGACACCGCAGTCACACCGAGTGTGTCCGCCGCGGCCCTCCGCACGTCGCGTTCGATGCTGCTCGCGGCCGGGCAACCGACGATCGTCAATTTGATGACGATGTCCGCTACGCCAGCCTCATCGACGGAGACCTCGCCGACCATGTCCAGCTCGGTGATGGGTTTCCGGATCTCGGGGTCGATGACCCGGGAAAGCGATGCTCGGATCCGGTCGGCGACGCTCGTCTCAACCACGCCGGCGCTCGGCCCCGTCGCCGTCGGTCTGCTCGGTGTGATCGCGGTCGAGCTCTTCCAACAGGGAGCGGAGTTCGGCCCTGATGAAGTCCTTCGACGCCATGTCCTTCAGTGCAAGACGGAGTGCGACGACCTCGCGTGCCAGGTATTCGGTGTCAGCGAGGTTCCGCTCGGAGCGCTGGCGGTCCTGTTCGATCTGCACCCGGTCGCGGTCGTCCTGACGGTTCTGGGCGAGCAGGATGAGGGGCGCGGCGTACGACGCCTGGAGCGAGAGTACGAGCGTCAGTGCGATGAATCCGATGTCGACCGAGTCGAACCGCAGGGAGATCGGTCCGTAGGTGTTCCAGCCGATCCAGAGGATGACGAACATGGTGAGCCCGAGCAGGAACCAGGGGGTTCCCATCGCACGGGCGATCCACTCCGTGAATCGGCCGAAGCGGTCGCGGGATGCGGGAGCCCGGACGGACCGGACCGAACCTCGAAGCCCTTTGGGAGCGTCGAGCCGGACCTCATTGCGGGGAGCTCGTGCCACGACCTGCCCTCCTTCCGTTCATCCCGGTCTGTGCGCCTGAGGCGGGGAGCTCGTCGTTCTCATCGATACTCCGCCAGTCGTCTGGGAGGAGATAGTCGAGCACGTCGTCGATCGTCACCACCCCGAGGAGTCGATGCTGCTCGTCGACGACCGGCACCTGGACGAGGTTGTAGCTCGCGAGGATTCGGGAGACCTCGGCGGCGGAGGTACGGACGCCGACCGGGTCGAGGCTCTGATCGAGCAGAGTGCCGAGGCGTTCATGCGGCGGGTAGCGCAGCATGCGCTGGAAGTGCACCATCCCGAGGAACCGGCCCGTTGGCGATTCGTAGGGCGGCAGCGTGATGCAGACACCGGCTGCGAGGGCAGGGGCGAGCTCTGAGCGCCTGATCGACGCAAGGGCTTCGGCGACGGTCGCGTCCGCCGACAGGATGATCGGCTCGGTCGTCATGAGACCACCGGCGGTCTCGGGGTCGAAACGCAGGAGCATGCGCACGTCCTCGGCCTCTTCCGGCTCCATGAGTTCTAAGAGGTGCTCGCCTCGGTCCTCGGGCAGCTGGGCGATGAGGTCTGCAGCGTCGTCGGGTTGCATCTGGTCGAGGACGTCGGCCGCGCGATCGTCGTCGAGCTGGGCGAGGATGTTGACCTGGTCGCTCTCCGGCATCTCCTCGAGCACATCGGCGAGGCGATCGTCCGACAGCTCCCCGGCGACCTCGATCATGCGTTCCTGTGGGAGATCGAGCAGGGTGTTCGCCAGGTCGGCCGGTTTGAGGTCGGAGTAGGTCGCGATGAGCTGCTCGGCGGACTGTGCCTCACCGACCTCCTGCTCCTCGCGGAGCTCGTTCCAGGTGGCGAAGGTGGTCGGGCCCTTCACGAACGGCGATGCGGTCGTCTTCGGACGACGCACGAACAGCTGGGACACCTGCCATTCGCCTGGCCCCTGCTCCTCGATCGCGACGTCTTCGATCGTCGCCTCCTCGCCGCTGGAGCGGAAGACGACACGGCGACCGAAGAGCTCGGCGATGACCCGGACCTCACCGCCGCGCTGCTCGAAGCGGCGCACGTTGATGAGGCCCGTCGTGATGATCTGACCGGCGCCGATGCTCGTCACCCGACCGATCGAGACGAAGACGCGCCGTTTGCCCGGGATCTCCACGATGAGTCCGACGACGCGCGGGGATTTGCCGGTCCGGTAGACGACCAGCACATCTCGGACCTTGCCGACACGATCGCCCGCGGGGTCGAAGACGGTGCACCCGGCAAGCCTGGCGACGAACACTCTGGTGGCACTCACGGGTACCAATCTACCCGCCGCCGACCACCGGGGCGGTTGTCAGGGCGGGGATGAGAAGATGGGGGCATGAGTGATCCCCGACAGTTCGCCCGGAAGGGCGCCCCCGCGCTCGGCACCATCCCGCGAGGTGAGACAGTGGCGAGCTACGAGAGCTACGAGTCGGCACGAGCCGCGATCTCATCGCTCGCGCACACCGACTTCCCGGTCAAGGAGATCTCGATCGTCGGCAGCGACCTCAAGAGCGTCGAGCGGGTGACCGGTCGACTGAGCTATGGCCGGGCAGCCGGCGCCGGCGCCGTCAGCGGAGCTTGGCTCGGACTGTTCCTCGGACTCGTGCTCGTGATCTTCAACCCGGAGACGAATCTCGTGCTGCTCGGCGCGGCCGTGCTCATGGGTGCGGCCTTCGGCATGCTGTTCGGCATCGTGTCGTTCTCCATCACCCGGAAGCGCCAGGAGTACTCGTCGGCGACGCTCGTGGTCGCGACGCGATACGACCTCATCGTCGGGGGCGAATTGGCGAACCGCGCACGAAACCTCCTGGAGCGTGTGCCGGAGCCGAACACGGAGTAGTCGCAGCGTTCGCAGTCTCCTCCGGTCCGGCTCCGTCCAGCGCGATTCAGCGGGCGAGCCAGGCTTCGACCTCATCAGCCGTGCGAGGGATGCCGGCGGAGAGGTTCTCGGCGCCGTCGGCCGTGACGAGGATGTCGTCCTCGATGCGCACACCGATGCCGCGGTACTCCTCCGGGACGGTGAGGTCGTCGAGCTGGAAGTAGAGACCAGGCTCGATCGTGAACACCATGCCCGGCTCGATCACGGCGTCGGCGTACATCTCGCGCCTCGCCTGTGCGCAGTCGTGCACATCAGTGCCGAGGTGGTGGCTCGTCCCGTGCACCATGTAGCGGCGGTGCTGCTCGTTCTCCTTCTGGAGGGCTTCCTCGGCCGTCACCGGGAGCAACCCCCACTCGGCCGTCTTGCGAGCGATGACGGCCATCGCGGCAGCGTGGACGTCTTTGAACCGGATGCCGGGACGGACGATGGAGAACGCCTCGTCGGCTGCCTCTCGGACGGCTTCGTACACACGACGCTGGACCTCGGTGAAGGTCCCGGAGGCGGGAATCGTCCGGGTGATGTCGGCGGTGTAGTAGCTGTCGAGCTCGACGCCGGCGTCGATGAGGATGAGGTCGCCAGGCAGCACGCGTCCGTCGTTGCGCGTCCAGTGCAGGATGCAGGCGTGCGGACCGGCCGCTGCGATGGTCTCATAGCCGACGCCGTTGCCGTCTGCCCGTGCGCGGCCCGCGAAGACGCCCTCGACGATGCGTTCTCCGCGGGTGTGCGCGATCACCCGCGGCAGCTCGGCGACCACGTCGTCGAAGCCTCGAGCGGTCGCGTCGACCGCGAGGCGCATCTGGTCGATCTCGTAGGCGTCCTTCACGAGGCGCATCTCCGAGACGACGCGCGTGAGGTCGGCATCGATGTCCACGGCGAGATCGTCCGCTCCCACGACGAAGGCGTCGAGGTCGGCGGTGGCGACGCCGAGGTCGGCGGCCACCTGCGCGAGCGAGGGACGGGGACCGATCCAGAACTCGCCGATCGCTGCGTTGGTGTAGAACTCGTCGGTGTCGCGTCCGGCGCGCTCACGGAAGTGCAGTGTCGCGTCGTGCCCGGTAGCCGTCGGGTCCAGGACGAGGACGCTGTCCGGCTCGGAATCGGCTGCCCAGCCCGTGAAGTACGAGAACGCGGAGTGCGCCCGGTAGAGGTAGTCGGTGTCGTTGGAGCGCTGTTTCATGCCGCCGGCGGGGAGGACGAGGCGCTTGCCGGGGAACTCTGCAGACAGCCGTTCGCGACGTGCCGCTGCGAGTGCCGCGGTCGCACGGAGCGCGGGTAGGACCTCTGGACGCTCGGCCCATCCGGTCCCGATGAACGCCCGGAACCCCTCGGACCAGGCTGCGGCCCGGTTGGACGTGGCCGTGGCCTGGACGGTGTTCGTACTTGATTCATCTGCGGAAGTCGCCATGGTTCCATTGTGGCACCGCGAGCTGGATGCCCGCCCGTCGGTCAGCCCGCGGTGCGGGGGAGGAGGGTTGCGACGACCGGTCTGTGATCGCTGCCGCTCCCATCGAACTCGGTGAGGACCCGTGCGGCGATCGTGACCCAGCCGGGCGTCGCCATGACGTGGTCGATCGGGGCGCCGAGCATCGCCGGCAGCTGGACCGGCCAGGTGCCGAGCCCGGCGACCGCATCTGCCGCGGAGGCGTCCTGGCAGCTCCCGAGGTCGCCGGAACCGCGGAGCGGTGCGAGGTGGTCGAGGGTGGCGTTGAAGTCACCGGCGAGGATCATGTCGGCGTTCCCTGCGCACAGCGCCGCGAGGTCTGCGAGTTCCGCCCGCCAGGAACTCAGACGGCTCGGCAGCGGAGCAGTCGTATGGACGGCGACGATGACCGGTCCGTCGCCGAGCACGGGAGCGGCGACCAGGGTCTCTGAGCGCTCGAGTGCGGTCGGTGATGCGGGTTCCACCGGGCGAAGGGCGTATTCGCCCAGACCGGTGCTGACGAGCAGGCTCGTGGCGTTCGGACCCGGACCATTCGAGTGCGAGACCATCGGACGGCCTGCCGCCGTCATCGCGGCCGCGGTCGAGCGCGCGGTGTCCGCCGATGTCTCCGGCAGTGAGACGATGTCGGCGCCCTCACGGATGGCGATCGCTGCGATCGTCCCAGGGTCGACACCGTCGCGGAACGTGTTCCAGGTGAGGACGGTGACCTGGCCGACGAGATCGGTCGACTCGCCGGCGGAGCGCCGATCGTCGATGCCTCGACCCGCGGTGACGACAGCCCCCGTCACGGAGATGCCGGCCAGCACCGCGCTCAGGATGAGCGGGAGGACGCGCAGCGAGCCGCGACGGGTGATCGCGGCGATGAGGCAGCCGATCGC
Organism: Plantibacter sp. RU18; assembly: GCF_050613355.1. Lineage (NCBI taxonomy): Bacteria > Bacillati > Actinomycetota > Actinomycetes > Micrococcales > Microbacteriaceae > Plantibacter > Plantibacter sp. RU18. Next base: position 2,952,645 of record NZ_CP159618.1, on the reverse strand, counting down.
GAGTGCAGCGGCGGCGATCGAACCCAGTGCACGGAAGGCGCTGAGCTGGGTGACGCCCTGCGCCTGCTCCAGGCCGAACACCTGCGGGACCACGGCCACTGCGAGAACGGCCGTGCTCGCGATCGTGAGCACGATCACGACGACGCGGCCCGTGGTCTTCAACATTCGCGCCAGCGTATGCGACCGGTCTGGGAGTCCTCGGCACAGCAGCTGCGACTAGGGTGGACGCGTGGCGAACGCTCGAGAACTGCATGGCCCTGCCGATCTGCACACGCACTCGAGCGTGTCGGACGGCACCGAGACACCGACGCAGCTGATGCGTGCTGCAGGCGCCGCCGGACTCGGGACGATCGCCCTGACGGACCACGACTCCACCGCAGGCTGGGCGGAGGCCTCAGCGGAGTCCCGTCGCCAGGGCATCACGCTGTTGCCCGGCATGGAGCTCAGCACCCGGTACGAATGGCGGAGCGTGCACCTGCTCGCCTACCTCATCGATCCGCTCAACGGTGAGCTGCTGCAGGAGACCGCCAAGATCCGTGAGTCCCGCCTCCGGCGCGCTGAGGGCATCGTGGCACGGATCGGCAGCGACTACCCGCTCGCCTGGTCCGACGTCCTCGCGCAGACCCGCGAAGGCGCGACCGTCGGACGGCCGCACATCGCCGACGCACTCGTCGCCCTCGGCATCGTCTCGAACCGTGGCGAGGCGTTCGACGGCATCCTGCACCCCCGGACCGGCTACTACGCGCCGCACTACGCGCCCGACCCGCTCACGGCGGTCCGCCTCGTGCGGGCGGCCGGAGGTGTGCCGATCATCGCGCACCCGGTCCCAGCCGGACGAGACCGCATGCTTCCCGAGGCGTACTTCCGCACCCTCGCCGACGCCGGTCTCTTCGGGCTCGAGATCGATCACCGCGAGAACACCGAGGAGGGCAAGGTCGTGGTGCGTCGGATCGCAGCCGAACTCGGGCTCGTCGCGACGGGGTCGAGCGACTACCACGGAACGGGCAAGCCGAACCGGCTCGGCGAGAACACGACCGATCTGGACGTCGTCGAGCGCATCGTGGCAGAAGCGACCGGGTCGGCTCCGGTCCTGCCCGACTGAGCCACGGCTCACCCGCCCAGGACGGACGGGAGACACGGAACGCCCGCTCCCCGAAGGGCGCGGGCGTTCACAGTGCTTCGACTACGCGGTCGGTGCCGGCGGTGCCGTGCGACGCGTGCGGCTGCGCCGACGCGGTGCGCTGTTGCCGTCGCGGTGTTGCTGACCGTGCCCGTCGTGCGTGCCGGCGGCCGGCTCGGAGCGGTCGACGGTGTCGTTCGATCCCTGTGCGCCGCCGCGGGTTCGCGAACGCGACCGGGTGCTCGGGGTCAGTCCGTCGCGAGCCGATCCGCCCGCGGAGCCGCCACGGGAGGAGCCGCCCGCGGAGCCACCACGACCCGAGCCACCGGAGGAGCCGTCGCGGCGCGGAGCGGCCTCGGGTGCCTTTGCGGACTTCAAGCGTCCCTTCGTGCCCTCCGGGATGCCGAGATCGGCGAACAGGTGTGGGCTCGAGGAGTACGTCTCGGTCGGTTCCGGCTGCCCGAACTCGAGCGCGCGGTTGATGAGCGCCCACTTGTGCAGGTCGTCCCAGTCGACGAAGGTGACGGCGATGCCCGTCTTGCCGGCACGGCCCGTACGACCCACGCGGTGCAGGTAGGTCTTCTCGTCTTCGGGGATGGTGTGGTTGATCACGTGAGTGACGTCGTCGACGTCGATACCGCGTGCCGCCACGTCGGTCGCGATCAGCACGTCGCGCTTGCCTGCCTTGAACGAGGCCATCGCGCGCTCGCGCTGCTCCTGGTTCAGGTCGCCGTGGACGGCTGCGGCGTTGAAGCCGCGGTCGGAGAGCTCCTCGACCAGCTTGGCAGCAGCACGCTTCGTACGGGTGAAGACGACGGTCTTGCCGCGGCCCTCGGCCTGGAGGATGCGGGCGATGACCTCGTCCTTGTCGAGCGAGTGCGCCCGGTAGATCAGGTGCTTGATGTTCGCCTGGGTCAGGCCCTCGTCGGGGTCGGTGGCGCGGATGTGGATGGGCTTGTTCATGAAGCGACGTGCGAGCGCCACGATCGGGCCGGGCATGGTCGCCGAGAACAGCATGGTGTGACGCGCGGCCGGCGTCTTGGAGAAGAGTTTCTCGATGTCGGCGAGGAACCCGAGGTCGAGCATCTTGTCGGCTTCGTCGAGGACCATCTCAGTGACGTTGGAGAGGTCGAGCAGGCGCTGGTTGTTGAGGTCGATGAGGCGGCCGGGGGTGCCGACGACGATCTGCGCGCCGGCCTTCAGCTGCTCGATCTGGCCCTCGTACGCCTTGCCGCCGTAGATGGAGACGAGCGTCGTCGACCGGTTCGAGATGAGGATCTCGAGGTCTTCGGAGACCTGGACGGCGAGCTCGCGGGTGGGGACGACCACCAGGGTCTTGACACCGGGGGCCGGGTCGAGGCCGAGGCGCTGGACGATGGGGATGCCGAACCCGAAGGTCTTGCCCGTTCCCGTCTTGGCCTGGCCGATGATGTCCTGGCCGGCGAGCCCGAGGGGGATCGTCTGCTCCTGGATGGGGAATGGTTCGATGATGCCCTTGGCGGAGAGGGCGTCGACGATGTCCTGGTCGACGCCGAGATCACGAAAAGTCACGGAGATACCTGTCAGTGCAGTCATGGTCTACACCTTCGATTGCACACAGGTGTAGGGCCCCGATCCGACGCCGGGGCGCTTCGAGTCTACCCGGGAGGTGCCGAGAGCCCGCTGGGCACGCGGAATACGGTGAACGGCGCGTGGCGGCTAGGGTGGTGCCGTGGCATTTTGGTTTGGACGCCGCCGGCGTCGTCCCGGCACGGATACGCCCCGTCTGCGCTCGCGCGAGGAGGCCGTTCAGGCGACCCGCGTGGACCTCCACGAGCTTGCGCCGAGCACTGCCGACTACCTCGGGCAGGTGTCCCAGCTGCAGCTCGGCTTCTTCATGACGCTCTCACTCGCGGTCGAGCATGCTCCGAGCGACGCGGACCGCGAGGTACTCGCAGAGGCGGCTGCGACCGCCCTGCGGAAGCACCAGGCGCTGCTCGCGTGGATCCGTCGGACGAGTGACGACCCCGGAGCAGTGCTCGAACCGTACGCGAACGCACGCGACGAGTTCCAGACGATCCTGAGGAGCGGAACCTGGGAGGAACTCCTGCTCGGGGTCTTCGTGACCCGCGGCTTCCTTGACGAGTTCTTCGCACAATTGGCGCGCGGGCTCGACGGCGGTGACGCCCGGGACCTCGAAGCGATCGTCGCTCCGGCATCCGGCGAGGACCCGATCGTCGGGATCCTGCGCCGTGTCATCGCCGCCGATCCCGAGCGCGCGTCGACGCTGGCGATGTGGGGGAGACGGCTGCTCGGCGACACCATGCTGGTAGCGCGCTCGTCGCTCGTCACCGAGAGCAAGGCGCTTCCTGACGACGCGCGGGTCGAGCCGATCTACACGGAGCTCATCGCCAACCACACGCGCCGGATGGATGCCCTCGGGCTCACCGCCTGACACGCGCTGGACGTCCGGCCGACACGACGAAGCCGCCGCCCCGGAAGGACGACGGCTTCGGACGATCGACTGCTCAGGCGGTGACGCCGTGCCGGAGACGGGCGAGCATCGCTTCATCGGAGGCGGTGCGTGTCCGGACGAGCACGATGTCGGTCACGACCGTGGCCAGGGCGGCGACGCCGAAGGTCGCGACCCAGATCCAGCCGCCGTCCCAGGCCATGCCGGCCCAGGTCAACGCGACCCAGACCACCGCGGCGACGAGCGTCGCGACGGCCGGCACGAGCGCTGCTCCGTGCTGGTCTCTGCCCGGCAGGATGTAGCGGATCGCGAGTCCGATGATCGCGCCACCCAGCGCGACGAAGAGGAGTTCCATGCTCAGCCGACGAATCCGATGCGGCGGGACTCCTCGGTGCCGAGTTCCACATAGCCGATGCTGACGGTCGGGACGAGGTAGCTGTTGCCCTTGTTGTCCTTCAATGCCAGCAGCTTGGCGTCGGACTCGAGGGCGGTCTTCACGAGCGCCTCGATCTCGGCTGCTGGTTGTGAGGTCTCGAAGCCGATCTCGCGAGGGCTGTTGAGGATTCCAATGCGAATTTCCACCTTGAGTGCCTTTCGGTTGCGGTAGGGCAAGACTACGGGAGTCGGGCCCGTGCGTTCGGCGCGGGCCGCCTGCTGTCAGCGAACAGCGCGGCATCGGTCGGTCGGCGCAGCGATGTCGGCACCCTCGGGTAACGTGCGAAGCATGGTCGATCCCGTCGTGCAGCCCGCACCAGCGGGAGCCCGTCCGGCAGAATCATCTCCGCACACCGCGTTCGGCGTCGTCGCGCTCGACGACTCGCAGCGCGCGGTACTCGGCCTCGACGACACCAGCCATGCGGCCGTCCTCGGCGCAGCCGGGACCGGCAAGACGACGACGCTCGTCGAAGCCGTTGCGGAGCGGGTGCTCGACCGCGGGTACTCGACAGACGAAGTCCTCGTCATCGCCGCGTCACGATCGTCGGCGCAAGTGCTGAGAGACCGGCTCGAGGCCCGCGTCGCTCGGGCGACCCCCGGATCACTCGCTCGCACGGCAGTGTCCCTCGCTCTCGAGATCATCGCAGGATCAGGCGCGTTCGCAGGGGCCGGTCGTCCGCGGTTGCTCACCGGCGGCGAGCAGGATCAGACGATCGCCGAGCGGCTCCTCGGCGACGAACTGGAGACGACCGGGCCAGTCTGGCCGGCGGAACTCGGCCCGGAGGTCCGGCGGTTGCAGGGCTTCCGGACGGAGCTCCGCAACCTCATGGAGCGCAGCGTCGAGCATGCAGTGGCGCCATCAGACCTCCGCCGGCTCGGCGCCGAGCACGAGCGGCCGGAGTGGATCGCCTCAGCGGGGTTCATCGAGGGCTTCCTCGCCGACGACTGGCGCGGGCACCTCACGCCGGCCGCCGCACTCGCCAGGGCAGCCCGACTCCTCGACGAGGAGACACCGGGTACGGGCGTCCTGGGACGCCTCCGGGCGATCTTCATCGATGACGCGCAGGAGGCCACGCACGGTGTGCTCGAGCTGTTCGCCGCGCTGGCCCGCCACGGCATCACGATCGTCGCCTTCGGAGACCCGGACCTCACGACCGGCGCGTTCCACGGAGCCAGAGCGGACGCACTCGGCCGCTTCGCAGACGTCCTCGGCCGACCGGTCGAGACGCTGTCGCTGGGGCGGGTGCACCGCGGGACACCCGCCATCCGCACGACGGTCAGCGGCGTCACCGAGCGGATCGGGACGGCCGGCGCCGGACTGCACCGGGCTGCTGCTCCGCCCCTCGCCGACAGCACGGACCCGGAGCACTCGGTGATGACCGTGGCCGCAGGATCGCCCGCCGAGCAGATCGCGGTCATCGCGAGGTTCCTTCGAGAGCGCCATGTGCTCTCTGGAGTCCCCTGGGCGGAGATGGCGGTGGTCGTGCGCAGCGGTGGGCTCATCCCCGCCATCGAACGCGGACTCTCTTCTCTTGAAGTCCCCACTCGAGCGAGCACCGGTGGATCGCCGTTGCGCGAGCAGCCGTTCGTCCGTGCCGTGCTGCTCGGCGTGTCCGTCGCTCTCGGCCGCACGCCGCTCGACGCCGATGTCGTGACCGAACTCCTCCACAGCGCGCTCGGCGGGCTCGACTCGATCGGCGTCAGACGCCTCCGCGCGGCGCTCCGCCACGCGGACCTCGAGCACGGACTCGACCGCAGCGCCGACCGCCTGCTCGAGGAGGCCTTCGCGGTCCCCGGTGCACTCGTCGGCATCGAGACACCGTCGGCGGCGAAGGCTCGCTCGCTCGCAGACAGCCTGGCCGAGGCGCGTGCGCAGGCCGACGCCGGAGCCTCAGCGGAGGAGCTCGTCTACGGTCTCTGGTCGCGGAGCCGTCTCGAGCGCGGTTGGGTCAAGCTGTCGAAGGGCAGCGGGCAGGCCGCGGAGGAGGCCAACCGCGACCTCGACGCCATCACGCAGCTGGCCGATGCGGCGCGCACCTTCGTCGAGGCGGAACCGGACACCCCGGCGTCCGTCTTCCTCGATCGTCTCCTCGAGCAGGCGGTGGGCGACGACTCCCTGGCGCCGACCGGTCTCCGCCAGGCAGTGACGATCGCGACGCCGGCAGCGCTCGTCGGCTCCGCATTCGACAGCGTCGTGGTGGCAGGCATGCAGGACGGCGTCTGGCCGAACCTCCGCGTCCGCGACTCGCTGCTCGGTGCATCGGCGCTCGTCGAGCTGCTCGAAGGCACGGCGACCCCGACGGCCGACGCCCGTCGCGCGGTCCTGCACGACGAACTGCGGCTGTTCGCCCAGGCGAGCTCCCGAGCCGACCGCTCACTGCTCGTCGTGGCCGTCGTCGACGACGACCACCAGGCAAGCCCCTTCCTCACCCTCGTGCCCGAACCCGACCCGCACCGGGTGAGCCTCGCGCCCCTGTCGCTGCGCGGACTCGTCGGCACCCTCCGTCGGTCGCTCACCCGCCGGGCCCGCCCAGCCGACCCGGCCGAGCGGCGCGCAGCCGCCTCCGCGCTCGCACTCCTCGCGGATGCGGGCGTGGCCGGTGCACCGACGGAGGAGTGGTACGGCGTCGCAGCGCCGAGCTCGACGGCGCCGCTCCACGATCCGGCGGTGGAGGAGCTGCCGATCTCGCCGTCGCGCATGGAGGCGTTCGAGGCATGCCCGCTGCACTGGGTGATCGCGCGTCTGGGGGGCGGTGCATCAGGTTTCGCCTCAGGACTCGGCACCATCGTCCATGCGGCACTCGAACACGCCGAATCCTCGGACGAGGCCGCCCTGTGGTCCGCAGTCGAAGCACGCTGGGACGAGCTGCGGTTCGAGGCGGAGTGGGAGGGCGCCGCAACGAAACGTCGGGCAGCCGAACTCGTCCACCGATTGTCCGCCTACCTGCACGACGCTGAGCGCGCCGGCGTGACCACGATCGGCAACGAGAGCCGGTTCAGCCTCCGCATCCCGATCGGTGAACTCGGAGGAGCAGCCGTCCTCGGGGGCTCGATCGACCGAGTCGAACTCGTCCCCGAGCTCGACGGCACGAAGCGCGTCGTGATCGCCGACCTCAAGACCGGTGGTTCTGCGCCCCGTCAGGACCGAGAGGTGGAGGAGATGCCGCAGCTCGGCGCGTACCAGCTCGCTCTGGCGGAGGGCTCCGTACCAGGTACCGAGGGATTGCTGCGTGGCGGCGCGAAGCTGATCGTCGTGTCGGCAGGCACGCAGCGCAAGGAGTACTACGACCCTGCACAGCCGGCGTTCGACGACGATGCCCTCGAGCGCTTCCGCGCACGCGTCCTCGAAGACGCCATCGGCATGGCAGGTGCCGTGTTCGAAGCGCGACTCGGCACGCACTGCCACGACCCGTTCGCGTTCGGCGAATGCTCCATCCACATCGTGCCGGCGGTGAGTTCGTGACGGGCCACCGCGACTATTCGGCGGAGACCCTCGCCGGACTGCTCGGGCTCCCGCAGCCCACCCCGCAGCAGGTCGACGTCATCGAGGCGCCGATGTCGCCGGTGCTCGTCGTCGCAGGTGCCGGGAGCGGCAAGACCGAGACGATGGCCTCGCGGGTCGTGTGGTTGCTCGCCAACCGCCACGTCGCCGTCGGCGAGGTCCTCGGGCTGACCTTCACACGCAAGGCGGCCGGCGAACTCGCCGCTCGGATCGGCAAGCGCATCCAGTCCCTGCAAGACGTCGGCATCCTCGACCCCGGAGCAGACGCACTCTTCGACCGGCCGGAGGTGTCGACCTACAACGCCTACGCGAACGCACTCTTCCGAGACAACGCGCTCCTCGTCGGGCGGGAACCCGAGTCCGTCCTGCTGTCAGAGGCCTCCGCGTGGCGACTCGCGAGGCGGATCGTCGTCCGACACGGCGACGACCGGCTGGCAGAGCTCGGGAAGTCCGTCGACCAGGTCGCGGAGCTCGTGCTCTCGCTGAGCCACGAGCTCGCCGAGATCGAGGGGACCCCCGAACAACTCCTCGGGTTCGTCGAGCGGTTCACCGGGCTGACCGATCTGCCGAACGGCGGGCGGGGCGCCTACGCGCAGGTGGACCAGGCGGTCGCCGTCGTCGGCGCTCTTCCAGTGCTGCTCGACCTCGCCGCGCGCTACGCGGACGAGAAGCGCCGACAGGGTCTCGTGGAGTTCTCGGATCAGGTCGCACTCGCCCTCGCCGCCTGCGAGCGTTCGCCCAGGGTGGCTGCCGTGGCCCGCGAACGCGCAGGTGTCGTCCTGCTCGACGAGTACCAGGACACGTCGGTGGTCCAGACACGCCTGTTGTCGACACTCTTCGCCGACCATCCCGTCATGGCCGTCGGCGACCCACACCAATCGATCTACGGCTGGCGCGGTGCGAGTGCGGCGAACCTCGCACGGTTCTCCCGCGACTTCGGGCGCTCCGGTGACGCGGCGCAGTACAACCTGTCCACCAGCTGGCGGAACGATCACCGCATCCTCGAAGCCGCGAATGTGATCGTCCGCCCGTTGCAGGCGCAGGCCGAGGCAGCCGCCAGACTACGGGTGCTCGACCTCGCCGCGAAACCAGGCGCCGGAGCGGGCTCGCTCGCGGTCGAGTTCGTCGAGACCGGCGCTGAGGAGGTGCGCGCCGTCGCCGAGTGGTGCGCCGACCGGCTGCTCGCGGACCGCGGCGGCGACCCGGCAGGTTCTGCGGCGATCCTCTTCCGAGCCCGGCGCCCGATGCAGGACTTCGCTGAGGGACTCGCCGCGCTCGGCGTGCCGCACCACATCCTCGGGCTCGGTGGGCTGCTGTCATCGCCGGAGATCGTCGATGTCACGGCGGCGCTCCGGGTGGTCCACGATCCGGCAGCCGGATCCTCGTTGATCAGGCTCCTGAGCGGTCCGCGGTGGCGGATCGGTGTCCGCGACCTCGGTCACCTGGTCGAAGTTGCCAGGTACCTGCAGGCGATCGACTGGAAGACGAAGCGCTACGACACCGAGCTCGCAGCCCGGCTCCGAGAGTCGGTCGCCGACGACGACGGGCGCTCGATCATCGACGCGCTCGACTTCATCGCAGCAGATCGTGTCCCGGCGGGACTCGCCGCAGGCTTCACCGATGCCGGGCGCGCCAGACTCCGTGAGGCAGGGCTCGTGTTCACCGCACTGCGTCGCCGAGCCGGGAGCGGTCTCCCGGATCTCGTTCGCGCGGTCGAACGTGAGCTGCGGCTCGACATCGAGGTCGTCGCCAACGAGTCGACCGGTTCAGCGGCTCGGGCTCCCAACAAACTGCAGGCGTTCCACGACGAGATCATCTCGTTCATCGCGGCGGAGGAGCAGGTGAGTCTCGGCAGCCTGCTCGCCTGGATCGACCGTTCACTCGCTCGCGACGACCTCGGTCCGGCGAGCGACGCACCAGACCAGGGCGCCGTGCAGCTCCTCACGATCCATGGCTCGAAAGGGCTGGAATGGGACCACGTCGTCATTCCGCGGCTCGTGGTCGACGAGCTGCCCGCGAAGCCCAAGGACGGACGAGGTTGGGTCACGCTGGGCACGTTGCCGTACGCATTCCGCGGTGATGCCGCCGAGCTCCCGGTCTTCGACTGGGAGCGCGCGGAGTCCCGCAAGGAGGTGATCGACGCCCAGGCGGCGTTCTCGGAGGCCCTCGGTGAGCGGGCTCTCGACGAGGAACGACGCCTGGCCTACGTCGCCGTCACCCGTGCCAAGCATGACCTCCTCCTGACGGGATCGTTCTGGTCAGGCGACCGGAAACGCCCTCGTGCGGCCAGCACCTACCTCCGCGAGCTCGCGGATGCCGGCGTGATCAGCGAGCTGCCCGAGGCGTCCGTCTTCGAGGAGAATCCCATCGATGCCGCGGCTGCGGTGCTCGAGTGGCCCGTCGATCCGCTCGGGGCGAGACGGGTCGTGGTCGAACACGCGGCCTCGGAGGTCGACCGCCGCCGGGGCCTGACCGAGGTGGAACTGCTCGCGTCACTCGGCCCGCTCGAGAACGAATTGAGCCTGCTGCTCGAGGAGCGACGCCGCAATGCGTCGACCACGATGCGAGGCGAGTTGCCCGTGCGTATCCCGGCTTCCAAGTTCAAGGAGTTCGTCACCGAACCCGAAGCCGCGCTCGAACGGTTGCGCAGACCCGTCCCGCAGCGTCCGTACCGTCAGACGAGGCTCGGGACACGCTTCCACTCCTGGGTGGAAGCGCACTACGGCACCTTCGGGCTCCAAGAACTCGTCGACGCGCTGCCGACGGAACTCGACATCGACCGCTCTGGGGGAGACTCGGAGAGCATCGGCTTCGAGGAGCTGACCGCACGCTTCCTCGCCTCCGAGTGGGCAGGCGTCCAGCCGATCGAGGTCGAGACCGAGATCCACGTGCCGCTGGGGGACACCGGTCGGCTCATCGTCTGCAAGCTCGACGCGGTGTTCGCACGCGGCGACCGGTTCGAGATCGTCGACTGGAAGACGGGAGCGGTGCCGTCCACACCCGAGGATGAACGCAACGCCTCGTTCCAGCTGGCTCTGTACCGACTGGCGTACGCGCACCACCGGGGGATCGATCCGGACCGCATCGACGCCGTTCTCTACTACGTGAGCCACGACGTCGCCCTCCGGCCGGAGCGCCTCTATTCGGAGGACGAGCTCCTGTCGGAGTGGGAACGGTCCTTCGGAGCCGGTGCGGTGTCCCAGAGCTCGAACGACGACGTGTCGATCTGATCGGTCGCGTTGGCGTCGGACGACTCAGCGTCCTGCTCGCGGTCGCGCGCATCGGACGTCTCGTCGTCCTGCGGGTCGACGTCCCGACCGAGCGCCCGCTCCAGCTCGGAGCGGTCGTAGGTGTCGGTCTGCATGGCGATCCCGGGCGACGACGAACCGATCGGGGTGCGGTCGAGCATGGTCTCGACCTCGTCCACAGCGAGCACCGGACCGGTCGCCGACCCCAGGGGGTCGGTGACGTCGCCGAGGACCCGGTCGACCAGGCCGTCGAGCATGGCGACAGCGTCTTCGACGACCGTCTCGTCGTGACCGTCTCGGCCGTGCAGGAGCCAGCGTGCGATCTCGAGTTCGGCGTACAGGCGAGCGCGGAGCGTGACGAAACGATCGGGCCCGCGCGTGCACGATGCCGCATACGCGGACAACGCCTGTTCGCCGGTGGCTCCGAGCGTCGCGATCCAGTGCAGGTCGAGCGCAGGGTCGCCCACGCGCAGCGAACCCCACTCGATGACGCCGTTCACCAAGCCGTGCCCATCCTGACGGATGACCAGCACGCGGTCAGCGGCCAGCGAGCCGTGGATCACCGTCGGCTGGAACTGCCAGAGTGTGTGGTCCTCGACGGCTGCCTGCCAGCGCTCGCGGACCGCGGTGGGGAGGAGGCGGGTCTCGGCCGCGCGGGCGACGATGCGCTTCGCGTCGGCACGGATCTGCTCGGTCGACAGGAGGGGCAGGCCTGCCTCGGCGATGAACGACGTCGGGAGCGAGTGGATCGCGGCCACGGCCGCACCGAGGGAATCGGACAGGACCTCGTCGTCGCGGAGCGCCGCCGGGTCGAGGTGGGATCCGGCGACGAAGTCGAGGACGACGGCTCGCGTGCCGTCGACCGGCATCTGCCCGACGGCTGTCGGTGCGTCGAACGGCAGCCGGCTGCGGATGCCGGGAGTGAGCGCGCGCAGCGCGATGAGGTCGGCGGACTGCTCGGTCTCGGCCTGCTGCGAGGTCGGTATGCGAACGATGAGTTCGCGTCCGTCGCTCGTCAGCAGCCTGGCCGAATCGAAGTTCCCCTCGCCGCCAGCGGTGTGCGCGCCCGAACCGCTGACCTGCAGGTCGGCGACGGCCGAGGTGGCCAACGCGGCTAGAGTGAGATGGGATCTGGCCATGACATCTAGGGTACGGGGCCGTCCTGGTGAGCCGCGCTCGCCACGCCCTCAGGAAGGTTGTCCATGACGATTCAGGTTCGCGCGCTCGCCAGCCTTCCGCTCGCGAGAGGCGGCCTCGACCGTCACGGTGAACTCCGGTCGCGGCCGGAGCTCCTCGAGGAACTGCGCGTCGATCCGGCGGCGCGTGCTGTCGTGTTACGTGGCCGGCGAGCACTCGTGACCGGTGACGCCCTGGAACTGCTGATGCCGCAGATGCTGCCCGACCCCGAACTGCTCGTCTACCTCGGACGCACCACCGAGGTGGGCGACACGACACCGATCGGCACGGACGTGCTGCTGTGGGTCCTCACCGACGAGGACGCGGCCACGATCACCGACGACGAGTCGCGCTGGCTCGACCTCCGACGCAACGGGCACCGCCTGTCCGACCGTGACGTCGGGATCCTCGCAACCTCGCTCGCGATCGCCGGGTGGCATACGGCGGAGCCGTTCTGTTCCCGGTGCGGTTCGCCGACCACCGTGCGGAACGCCGGGTGGGCCAGGCACTGCCCGGTGGACGGGAACGAGTTGTTCCCTCGGATGGACCCAGCGGTGATCGTCGCCGTCGTCGATCCAGCAGGACGGATCCTGCTCGGTTCGAACGCGATGTGGGAGCAGAACCGATACTCCCTGCTGGCCGGCTACGTGGATGCCGGAGAATCCCTCGAACAGGCCGTCGTGCGTGAGATCTTCGAGGAGTCAGGCATGCGGCTCGGGACGCCGGTCTACCTCGGTTCGCAGCCGTGGCCGTTCCCGAGGTCCCTCATGCTCGGCTTCGTCGCCCCGCTCGCCGACGATCAGGATCCTGAGGCCCTCGTCCCCGACGGCGTGGAGATCCTCGACCTGCGTTGGTTCACGAGGGAGCAGCTCGAGGATCCGTCCAGCGACGTCATCCTGCCGGGCCCGTCCTCGATCGCCCGAGCGGTCATCGACGATTGGCTGAGCGGCACCTGGACCAGATGACCCGGTTCCCCTCCCAGGACGGAAGACCATGAACACCTCCTCCGAGCTGCTCGCCGGTCTCGACCCCGATCAGGCGGTCGCCGCGGAAGCACTCCGCGGTCCGGTGTGCATGCTCGCGGGTGCCGGCACCGGCAAGACACGGGCGATCACCCACCGCATCGCGTACGGCGTCGCGACTGGGACGTATACGGCTTCGCGCGTGATGGCCCTCACCTTCACGAGTCGTGCAGCGGCGGAACTGCGTGGTCGCCTTCGCGCGCTCGGTGCGGAAGGCGTGTCCGCGCGCACCTTCCACGCTTCGGCCCTGTCGCAGTTGAACTTCTTCTGGCCGCAGGTCGTCGGCGGGCAGGTGCCGGGGCTCGTCGAGAGCAAAGGCCGTGTGCTCGGTCATGCGGCCGAGCGGCTCCGCCTCCGAGTCGACACCGCGACACTGCGTGACGTCGCCGCGGAGATCGAATGGAGGAAGGTCTCCGGCCTCACCTTCGAGCAGTACGCGACGGCGGGTCGCCCCCTCGTGCAGAAGCTGTCGCTCGAGCAGGTCATCGCCCTGCAGGAGACGTACGAACAGCTCAAGGACGAACGGAAACGCATCGATTTCGAAGACGTCCTGCTGGCCTGCGCAGGCATGATCGAGTCGGAACCCGCTGTGGCCATGCAAGTACACGAGCAGTACCGCTTCTTCGTCGTCGACGAGTACCAGGACGTCTCCCCGCTCCAGCATCGTCTGCTCGAGCTGTGGCTGGGCGGGCGCCGAGACGTGTGCGTCGTCGGCGACGCGAGTCAGACGATCTACTCGTTCGCCGGGGCGCGGGCAGACTATCTGCTCGACTTCCCGTCCAGGTACAGCGACGCGACGGTCGTGCGGCTCGAACGGAACTACCGCTCCTCCCAGCCGGTCGTCGCCGCCGCGAACACGCTCATGCGCGGACGCCCCGGCGCTCTGCAGCTCTCGGCGGTCCGCAGAGAGGCGGAGAACGGGACCGACCGGCCCGACTCGCCGGCGGTGGGCCTGCGCTCGTACCCCAACGAGTTGTCCGAAGCCAGGGGAGTGGTCTCCGAGATCCTCATGCAGCTGCAGGCCGGTGTCCAGGCTTCGGAGATCGCCGTCCTCTACCGCATCAATGTGCAGGCTGCTGCGCTCGAGACAGCGCTCGGTGAGGCCGGGGTGCCCTTCGTCATGCACGGCTCCAAGCGCTTCTTCGAACTGCCCGAGGTGCGGCAGGCGCTGTTGCAGCTCCGGGCGGCCTCCGTGTCGATCATGGGCGAGCCACTGTTCAAATCGGTGAGCGACGTCCTCCGTTCGCTCGGCTGGAGTCAGGATCCGCCAGACGGTGGTGGAGCGGTCCGCGACCGCTGGGAGTCGCTGAACGCGATCATGGGTCTCGTCGATCAGGCGCCGGAGGGGACGACCTTCCGCGCGTTCACGGACGAGCTCCTGACGCGCCAGGCTGCTCAGCACGAACCGACCGTCGAAGCGGTGACGCTTGCGACGCTGCATTCCGCCAAGGGTCTCGAGTGGGAGGCCGTGCACCTCATCGGACTGTCAGAGGGCTACCTGCCGATCTCCTACGCGAAGCAGTTCGAGCAGGCGGATGAGGAACGCCGACTCCTGTACGTCGGCATCACCCGCGCCAAACGCCTCCTGAACCTGTCCTGGGCCGAGACCCAACAACGGGGTGGACGTCGAGAGCCGTCCCGGTTCCTGGCAGAGCTCGGCATGCGCACCTCGAGTGTTCCCGGACGACGCGGCGTCTGATCCCACCCGTCGAGGCATCGATGATCAGCTGCGTGCCTGCGAGGATGGGCGCGTCAGCGGCGATCCGACGAAGCACCAGCCGCGCCGCCCGGGCTGCGATCTCCGAACCGAGGAGCAACGAGTCGAGCGGGGATCGACGCCCGAGGAGTTGCGAGGCGACCGCCGGCCATGCGGGGTCACCATCTGCCCGGTGGAGCTCGACGCAGTGGAGGCAGGGGCCGTCGCCCGGCGTGACGAAGGGGCCGATCCGCACGGCGCTGTCGCCGAGGACGATCGGGAGGTGGGCCACGTCGTCGCGGAGCCAGCGAGCATATCGACTCGGCGCGATGACGTAGTCGCCGCAGAGGACTGCCAGGTCGACCGAGCGGTGGGACGTCGAGGAGTCGATCGCCTCGACGAGCTCGACGGCGCATTGGTCGCCGAGGAGCCGCCGGAGCGGTTCGGCGACCGGGCCGGAGCCGTCGATCGCGACCCGGGCGGGTGCAGTCGCGCCGGAGCGGAGACCGTCGTCTCCGCGTTCGATCACCGGGGCGAGCGTGGACATCACGCGCTCGAACTCCGCGTGGCCGATGCTGAACGCGTCGGCGAGGCGGTCCTCGACGTGGCCAGGGAAGCCCGCCTGCAGCGCGGCGATCAGCTGCTCCGCGCCCGTCTGGACGTGCTCGAGCACCACCGGGTCGTCGACGCCCATCTGCAGGCTGTGGGGCGTGCGCCAGAGCAGCGGTCGTCGTGGGTCGATTCGCGTGGTCATGCCACGATGATCGCGCGTTCGGGCGGGTCGCCGTCGCTGCTCTCCACAGCCTGGCACGTCGAAGCGGTCGGCGAACCGGCTGTCGATCAGACCGGTGGGCCTCCGGCACCGTTCGGGCCGGACGGCTCAGTACCCGTTCCGCCGTCGGGATCGTCATCGTGCGCCTCGCCACGGAGAAGGTCCTCCAGGGCGAGATCCATCTCGTCCTGCTCGGGCCGCTCTCCACGGGCTTCCGCCTGGAGGCGTGCGATGAGCGCGTGCGGTGCGTCGATGTCGTCGGCGCTCGGCACCAGGTCGGGGTGCGACCACAGGGCGTCGCGCTCCGCCGTGCCGGTCGCGTCCGTGACCTGCTGCCACATCGCCGCCGCCTCGCGGAGGCGCCGTGGGCGGAGCTCGAGTCCGACGAGCGCTCCGAGCGCCTGCTCGGCGGGGCCACCGGCGGCGCGACGTCGGCGGACGGTCTCGGCGATCGCGGCGGAGCGGGGGAGACGGGTGGTGGCGGCGGCCGTCACGACGTCGACCCAGCCCTCGATGAGTGCGAGGGTCGTTTCGAGCCGGGCGAGACTCGCGTCCTGGGCTTCGGTTCTGGCTGGGATGAGTGCCCCGCTCGTCATCGCGTCGCGGAGTTCCTCCGGGTTCGAGGGGTCGAAGCCCTCGGCGAGCTCCTCGAGCCGGCCGGTGTCGATGCGGATGCCACGCGCGAAGTCGGTGATCGAGGAGATCAGCTGCAGCCGAAGCCAGCGCGCATGGCGGAAGAGACGCGCGTGGGCCAGTTCGCGGACGGCCAGGTAGATCTGGATCTGGTCGGACGGGATGTCGAGCCCCTCGCCGAAGTCCGCAACGTTCTGCGGGACGAGTGCTGCCTCGTTGTCGTCGAGCAACGGGATGCCGATGTCCCCTCCGGACACGACCTCCTTCGAGAGCTGTCCGACGACCTGCCCGAGTTGGAGCGCGAAGAGCGTCCCGCCGATTCCGCGGACCAGTTGCCCGGCGTTCGCGATCATGCTCGAGAGTTCCTCCGGGGCCCGCTCGGTGAGCACACCGGTGAGGGCGTTCGCGATGTTCGTCGCGACGGGCTCGGCGAGCTGCGTCCAGAAGGGCATCGTCTTCGTGGCCCAGCGTGTCCGTGTGTACAACGCGGGCTCCGCCGACAGCTCGGCGACGTCGGTGACATCGGCGAGCCAGAGCGACGCGATGTGGAACGCCTGCTCGAACGCGGCCCGCTGCTCGGGCGTGGTGTCGACAGCCCCGTCGCCGGCAATCGTCTTCGCCTGCTGGAGGGAGGTGTCCCAGTTGATCCCGTCGCTGTTCGACTGCATGGCGCCCTGGAGCTGGGACATCAGGGCAGCGAGACTGGCCGGATCGTTGGGGAGGCCGGCCGCGCCGGCGAGCTGGCTCGCATCGAACGAACCGTTGCCGGAGAGCAGCTCGCGAAGCATGTCGCGGAACTCGTCCTCCGGACTCTTGTCGGAATCCTCTGGCACGTCAGCCGCCTCTCAGATAGCCCGGTGCTGGGCCTTCTACGCTAGTCGCACCTCGCTGAACTTTCGCCGGGGTATGGTTGGTCGGGTTTCCGCCCACCGCGAACAGTCCGGAAGGCTTGCATGTCGCTCTTCGCCGATGAGGCTCCCACTGCATCGGAGACGTCCGACCCGTCACGTCGTGGTCGCGCCAGGTTCGGCTGGATCGTGCTGGTGCTCTCGCTCGTCCTCCTCGGCGTCCTGTCCGCGGTCCCGGCACCCTACGTCATCGAACAGCCGGGGCCCGTGTTCAACGTGCTCGGCACGACCGAGGGTGACGACGGAGACGTCCCGCTGATCGAGGTCCACGACACACAGACCTACGACACGGGCGGAACGCTCGACATGCTGACGGTGCAGCTCGTCGGCAACCCGCAGCGCAGTCCGGGCTGGCTCGACATCGTCTCGGCATGGTTCGACCCGAGTCGGGCGGTGGTCCCGATGGACCTCTACTTCCCGCCGGGCGTGACCACCGAACAGCGTGACGAACAGAACGCCACCTTGATGGTGGACTCCCAACAGGACTCGGTGGCCGCAGCTCTGCGTCAGCTCGGGTACGAGGTCCCTGAGCACGTCGCCGTGGCTCAGATCGCCGAGGGGAGCCCTGCTCAGGGCGTCCTGGAGCTCGACGACGAGATCGTCGCGGTCAACGGGGCGGCGGTGACCGGCCTGGACGGTCTGCGTACCGCGATCTCCGACAACGGGACGGCCGCTCCTGCGTCGTTCGACATCGTCCGGGGCGGCGTCGCGAGCACGGTCGACATCACGCCGACGACTGCGACGGCGACCGACGGAACGACCTCCACCGTGATCGGCATCGGGACGAAGGTCTCCTACGACCTGCCGGTCGACATCACGATCCAGCTCGACAACGTCGGCGGCCCGAGCGCCGGCATGGTGTTCGCGCTCGGCATGATCGACCTCCTCACCCCTGGCGAGCTGAACGGCGGGCAGGACGTCGCAGGAACGGGCACGATCGACGCCGACGGCAATGTCGGCGCGATCGGCGGCATCCGCCAGAAGCTCTTCGGCGCGAAGGATGCCGGCGCAGACTGGTTCCTCGCACCGGCCAGCAACTGCGACGAGGTCGTGGGCCACGTGCCCGACGGCTTGACGGTCTTCGCCGTGAAGACGCTCGACGACTCGCTCGCGGCTCTCGACGCGATCGCCGACGGTGGGGACACCAGCGCACTGCCCACCTGCAAGACGGGTTGACCTCTTCGGCGCTCTCTCAGCCCCGCCGCTTTAGGATGGTTCGAACGACCCCTAACTGAAGAGGCCACACGTGACATCCGCAGCAGCAGAGAAGCCCCTGTCCACTCAGCGCAGACGCGCCCCGATCGCGATCACGGTGGCGATCATCGCCGCGCTCCTCATCGGGTTCTTCGTGTTCTCGGGGTTCTACGCCGACCTGCTCTGGTTCCAGCAGCTCGGCTTCACTGAAGTCCTCACGACGCAGTGGATCGCGACCATCGCGATGTTCCTCGTCGGATTCGTCGGTATGGCGCTTCCCGTGTGGCTCGCCATCGAGATCGCCTACCGGACCCGTCCGGTGTACGCGAAGCTGAGCTCGCAGGTCGACCGCTACCAGCAGGTCGTCGAGCCGCTGCGTCGCCTCGCCACGTATGGCATCCCGGCGCTGTTCGGTCTGTTCGGCGGCGTCGCGGCGGCCTCGCGTTGGCAGCTCGTGCTGCTCTGGATGAACGGTACGCCGTCGGGGACCAAGGACCCGCAGTTCAACCTCGACGTCTCCTTCTACCTCTTCGACCTCCCGTTCTTCCAGGCCGTCGTCGCATTCTCCTCGGCGGTCGTCCTGATCGCACTGATCGCCACCGCGGTCGTCACCTACCTCTACGGAGGCATCCGCGTCGTCAGCCGTGAGGCCTGGATCTCGATGGCGGCCCGCGTGCAGATCTCGATCCTCGCCGCGCTGTACCTGATCCTGCAGGCCGTGAGCCTGTGGCTCGACCAGTACACGACGCTCAACGACACCGGCACGCTCATCACCGGTGCCTCCTATACAGACGTGGCCGCGACCATCCCCGGCCGGGTCATCCTCGCCGGCATCGCCCTCATGGTCGCCGTGCTGTTCGTCGTCACGGCCTTCACCGGTCGCTGGAGGCTGCCGCTGGTCGGCACCGCGCTGCTCATCGTCGCCTCCCTCATCGTCGGCAGCCTGTACCCGTGGATCGTGCAGCGCTTCCAGGTGGAGCCGAACGCCAAGAGCCTCGAGACCCCGTTCATCCAGAAGAACATCGACATGACCCGGGACGCCTACGGCATCGCGGACGTCCAGGAAGAGGAGTACGCGGCGACCACAGACGCGACGCCGGGTGCACTCCGCCAGGACGCCGAGACCACCGCGAACATCCGCATCATCGATCCGTCGCTCGTGAGCGCTTCGGTCGCGCAGCTCGAACAGTTCAAGCAGTTCTATTCGTTCGACAACCAGCTCGACGTCGACCGCTACACGATCGACGGCAAGACGCAGGACGCCGTGGTGGCCGTGCGCGAGCTGAACGTCGCCGGTCTCGACAACTCGCAGTCCTGGATCAACAACACCGTCGTCTACACCCACGGCTATGGGCTCGTCGCCGCCTATGGCAACCAGCGCTCGGCTTCCGGTGAGCCGGTCTTCCTCGAATCCGGCATCCCGACCACGGGTGCTCTCGGGGACTTCGAGCCGCGTGTCTACTTCGGCGAGCAGTCTCCGGACTACTCGATCGTCGGCGCGGACAAGGGCGCAGACCCCATCGAGCTCGACTACCCGTCCGGCACCCAGGGCGAGTCGCAGACGTACACCACGTTCGACGGCGATGGCGGGCCGAAGCTCGACAACGTCTTCAAGAAGCTCGTCTACGCACTGAAGTTCCAGTCCGAGCAGATCTTCCTGTCGGACTCGGTGAACGACAAGTCGCAGATCCTCTACGACCGCGATCCGCTCACGCGTGTGCAGAAGGTCGCGCCGTACCTGACGCTCGACTCAGACCCCTATCCGTCCGTCGTGGACGGCAAGATCGTCTGGATCGTCGACGGCTACACGACGAGCGCGAACTACCCGTACTCCAAGACCGTGAGCCTGTCCGACACGATCTCGGACTCGGTCACACCGGTGCAGAACTACGCGCTCGACGACGTGAACTACATCCGCAACTCGGTCAAGGCGACGGTCAACGCCTACGACGGCAAGGTCACGCTCTACAGCTGGGACGACAAGGACCCGATCCTCGAGACGTGGCAGAAGGTCTTCCCGTCGACGGTCAAGCCGATGTCCGAGATGTCCGGCGACCTCATGAGCCACGTCCGATACCCGGCCGACCTCTTCAAGGTGCAGCGTTCGGTGCTCGGTCAGTACCACGTGACCAACGCCGGGTCGTTCTACTCGAGCGAGGACGCGTGGGTCACCCCCAACGACCCGCAGTCCACGGAGACGAACAAGACGTATCAGCCGCCGTACTACCTCACGATGCAGTTGCCTGAGCAGAAGGCGCCGTCGTTCTCGCTGTACTCGACGTTCATCCCGCGTCAGGGTGGTGAGCAGTCCCGGAACGTGTTGACGGGCTACCTTGCCGTCGGCGCGAACGCTGGAGTCGAAGACGGCAAGCGCAGCGACGACTACGGCAAGATCCGATTGCTGACGCTGCCGAAGGACGACACGGTGCCCGGCCCCGGACAGGTGCAGAACACCTTCGACTCAGATCCAAGTGTCTCGAGCCAGATCAACATCCTGAAGCAGGGCCAGACGGAGGTGCTGAACGGCAACCTGTTGACGGTGCCGGTGGGTGGCGGTCTGCTCTACGTGCAGCCGGTCTACGTGAAGTCGACAGGTGACACGAGCTTCCCGCTCCTGCAGAAGGTTCTGGTGGCCTTCGGCGACCAGATCGCCTTCGAGGACACGCTCGATGAGGCACTCGACGTCCTGTTCGGCGGCGACTCGGGTGCCGATGCCGGCGACACGAACGTGCCGGGCGACGCGGTCACACCGCCGACCGACGGCACCGACACGGGCACGGATGACAGCACCGACACCGGCACGACGCCGAGCACCGGTGATCCCGCAGTCGACGCGCAGATCAAGACCCTGCTCAGCCAGGCGAAGGCCGCGATGCTCGAGAAGGATGCCGCGATGGCGAGCGGCGATTGGACTGCATACGGCGTGGCCGACAAGAAGGTGTCCGACGCTCTCGCGAAGGCACTCGAGCTGCTCAACGGTTGATCTCAGCCGATCGGTAGTCGCAGGCGTCGCCCCTCGGGGCGGCGCCTGCGGTCGTTTCGCGGCGCCTCGACGAGCTCGACGTCACCATGGAAACAGACTCGATTTGCGGGGTCTCAGAATGCATGCTAGGTTTATCTCTTGTGCCGCAGGGTGGAGCAGTTCGGTAGCTCGCTGGGCTCATAACCCAGAGGTCGTAGGTTCAAATCCTGCCCCTGCAACAGAAAAGATGAAATCCCGGTCTCGTTGAGACCGGGATTTCGTCGTTGACGGGCGTGTTCGTCAGGCGCGGTGTCGGCCGTTCGGCGCGCCCGCGCCGCTCTCCGGCAGTCCGTGCCCCTGAGATGCGCCGAGCCGCCGCAGGCGACCCGCAGAGCGCTCCGGATGCTCGGCCTGACGTCCCGGAACCCACACGGGGGCTGGAGCCGCGGCAGGAGAGCGTATGAGCGCGCCCGAGGACGAGAGTCCTCGGGCCCGCTCGTGCTGTTGTCGAACGTGGGATCAGATGGTCGAACGGGGCAGGTCGAAGGCTGCTGCGACGCCAGCATTCGTCACACTCCCAGCGTGGATGTTCACGCCGAGCGCGAGCGCAGGGTCCGCTGTGAGCGCAGCAGGCACCCCGCGGTCGGCGAGCGCGAGCGCGTAGGGGAGCGTCGCGTTGGTCAATGCGCGCGTCGACGTCTCGGGGACGGCCCCGGGCATGTTCGCCACGCAGTAGTACAGACTGTCGTGCACGCGGAAGGTCGGGGCGTCATGGGTGGTCGGGTGGGAGCCCTCGAAGCAGCCGCCTTGGTCGATCGCGATGTCGACGAGGACCGAACCGGGCTTCATCGCGGCAACCATGGCGTCCGTGACGAGCTTGGGCGCCTGTGCGCCGGGGATCAGCACCGAGCCGATCACAAGATCGGCGTCGCGGAGCTGCTCGGCGATCTCGTAGGCGGACGACGCCCGTGTCTGGATCTGACCGTTGAACCGGTTCTCGAGGTCGCGCAGGCGCGGGATCGAGATGTCGATGATGGTGACGTCGGCCTGCATGCCGAGTGCGTTGGCTGCGGCGTGCTCGCCGGCGACTCCTCCGCCGATGACGACGACCTTCGCCTTCGGTGTTCCGGGGACCCCTCCGAGGAGGATGCCGCGCCCGCCGGTCGCGCGCATCAGATGGTATGCGCCGACCTGCGTCGAGAGGCGTCCTGCCACCTCGCTCATCGGCTGCAGGAGAGGCAGCGAGCGGTTGGGGAGCTGGACGGTCTCGTAGGCGATCGCGGTGGCGCCAGAGGCGAGCAGGGCATCGGTGAGGGGGCGGTCGGCCGCGAGGTGCAGGTAGGTGAAGAGCGTCTGGTCGGCGCGGAGGTGCGGATACTCGGCGGCGATGGGTTCCTTCACCTTCAGGAGCAGGTCGCCGGCGGCCCACACCGCAGCCGCGTCGTCGAGGATTGTGGCGCCTGCCTCCGCGTACGCGAGGTCGCTGTTGCCCGAACCGATGCCTGCGCCGGCCTGGACGACGACCTCGTGGCCATGGCGCACGAGTTCGTGCACACCACTCGGCGTCGCGGCGACGCGGTTCTCGTTGTTCTTGATCTCCGTGGGGATGCCGATTCGCATGGCGGGTTCCTTTCGCGGGCACGGCTGTCGCGAGGTACGGCGACCGCGCGTCGATGGACGGTGTGGCACTAGTCTGGGGTTCCTGCGTTTCCAACGTGTGAACACCGCAGGAATCCGTGACTATTTGCATATCACTGCAGATCATTCGATCGAGAGGACGTCGGGTCGCATCATGATGAACAATCTTCACTCAGTGGCCGAGCTCGACGACGTCGATCACGCCCTCCTGCGGCTGCTTCGCGACGATGGACGGATGACCAACGCGCGGATGGCCGAGCTCGTGGGGATCGCGCCGTCCACGTGCGTTGCGCGGGTCCGGTCGCTTGTGGATCGCGGAGTGATCACCGGGTTCGCGGCGAGCATCGACCCGGTCGCGGTCGGGCTCGGCCTCGAGGCCCTCATCAGTGTCAACATCCGCGCGGGCGCGCGCGCCCGAATTGCGGAGTTCAGTGCGAGCATCCAGCGTCTGCCGGAAGTGGTCCAGGTGTTCTTCCTGGGCGGGTCGGAGGACTTCGTGATCCATCTCGCCGCTCGTGACAGTGCGCACGTCCGCGACTTCGTGGTCGAGCATCTGTCCGCCGACCCGACCGTCGCCTCCACGCGGACGAGCCTCGTGTTCGAGCACAGCTTCCGCGGTGTCTCGGTCGGGGATGAAGCCTGAACGGCCGTCGATCGATCGGCTTGAGGTAACGAACGGGTAACGAAGCGCGAGCCGGTAAAAGCCTGACCAAGCTCGGTTTTGATATCCGCCTCCGCGCACATGTCCGCATTTCAGGGGATACTCGATTAGCCAGCAGCTGTGAGTTTCGTTAGCGTTGACGACGGCCTGAACTGGCCGAACTACGTACCGCGTCCCGCTCCCTGTCGCTCCGTGACGGCGTGCTGGACGTACGGTCGAACGCAGCGTGATGGCAGTCGTCGCCCCACGCGATCCGAGCCCGCGCGCTGACATCAGCACGCCGACGGGGCGGATCCTGAGTCGTTCGACCCGGCCTGACTATCGACAGGAAGAGCGCTGCGCGAGAGCGCCTGCGCTTCCAGGAGAAGAATGACCGAATCGATCGCAGTTTCCGCGCAGGGACTCTACAAGGTCTTCGGCCGGAAGCCGAAGGAAGCCGTGAAGCGGTTGCAGGCGGGCGCGACCCGCGACGAGTTGACCTCCACCGGGACCGCCGCCGTCATCGACGCCTCGTTCGAGGTCAAGCAGGGCGAGATCTTCGTGGTGATGGGCCTGTCGGGTTCCGGCAAGTCCACGCTCATCAGGATGCTCAACGGGCTGCTCGAGCCGACCGCCGGGACCGTGACCGTGGCCGGTCGGCCGATCAGCGGCGTCTCCTCGAAGGAGCTGCGCGCGGTGCGTCAGGACAACATCTCCATGGTGTTCCAGCACTTCGCACTGCTCCCGCATCGCACGGTGCTCGAGAATGCCGCCTACGGGCTCGAGGTCAAGGGCGTGCCTGCCGCCGAGCGTCGGGAGCGTGCCCAGGCCGTCGTCGAGCGCGTCGGCCTCACCGGCTGGGAGGACAAGCTCCCCGGCGAACTGTCGGGCGGTATGCAGCAGCGCGTCGGTCTGGCGCGAGCGCTCGCCTCCGACACCGACATCCTGCTGATGGACGAGGCGTTCTCCGCGCTCGACCCGCTGATCCGCCGTGAGATGCAGGAGCAGCTCGTCGAACTGCAGGCGGAGCTCGGCAAGACGATCATCTTCATCACCCACGACCTCAACGAGGCGATGTTCCTCGGCGACCGCATCGCGGTCATGCGCGACGGCCGGATCGTCCAGGTCGGATCCCCGAACGACATCCTGACCGACCCGGCGAACGACTACGTCGCCCAGTTCGTGCAGGACGTCGATCGGGCACGCGTGCTCACCGCGGGAGGCGTCATGGAGCCCGCGCGCTCCGTCGTCTCCGCCTCGGCTGGCCCACGAGCCGCGCTGCGCATCATGCGCGACCTGCAGACCTCGGCCGCGTTCGTCGTCGGTCCGGGACGCCAGCTGCTCGGCGTGGTCCGGGACAAGGACGTGCTGCGCCTCGTCCGTCAGGGCGACCATGAACTCGGCGGTGTGATCACCGCGGACCTCGCGACCGTCACGAAGGAGACCGCGCTCGTCGATCTGTTCGAATCCGCCGTCGAGAGCGCCCTGCCCGTCGCCGTCGTCGACGAACGGACCCGGCTGCTCGGCGTCGTGCCCCGCGTGACCCTGCTCGCTGCCGTCGGCAACGTGTCGACGAACACCGACGAGGTCGGCCTCGTCGGACCGCCGGCCACGGTGCCGGTCGAACTCATCACCGCGACCCTCCGGTCGACGGTCGAAGATCCGCAGAACCCCGAGGGCGGACATCGCGCAGAACACGGAGAGGCCTCCATCGAGGCCGCCGGTGAACCGGCAGCGAGCCTGCAGGAAGGGAGTGTCCGATGAACGGCATCCGTCTCCAGTCGTCCGACGTCATGGACGCCATCACCCGGCCCGAGATCGGCGCCTGGGTCGAATCGTTCGTCGACTTCATCACCGACGTGTTCCGCCCGGTCTTCGATGTCATCCGCACGGTCTTCCAAGGACTCTACGACGGCGTCGATCTGGTCCTGAGCGGCCCGCCGTTCTGGGTGATCATCATCGTCGCCGCGCTGCTCGCGCTGCTCGCGCGAGGTCCCGTCTTCGCGATCGGATCCGCTGTCGGTCTGCTGATCATCGTCGGAGTCGAGCAGTGGGACAACGCGATGGACTCGCTAGCGCTCGTGCTCGTGGCCGGTCTCATCGCGGTCGTCATCGGTATTCCGCTCGGTATCCTGGCGGCGCGTTCGAAGGTCGCATCGGCGATCATCCGACCACTCCTCGACTTCATGCAGACGACGCCGGCGTTCGTCTACCTGATCCCCGCACTCATCCTGTTCCGGATCGGTGTCGTCCCGGGCATCGTCGCGACGATCGTGTTCGCCCTCGCGCCAGCGGTACGGCTGACCGAACTCGGCATCCGCAATGTCGACCGGGAGGTCGTCGAAGCGGGTAATGCCTTCGGGGCTTCGTCGTGGCGCATCCTCCGGCAGATCCAGCTTCCCCTGGCGATGCCGAACATCATGGCCGGTGTCAACCAGGTCATCATGCTGTCGCTCTCCATGGTCGTGATCGCCGGGATGGTCGGTGCAGGCGGTCTCGGTGGAGACGTCGTGAAGAGCCTTTCCCGAATCGACATCCAGCTCGGTTCGGAGGCCGGTCTCTCCGTGGTGATCCTTGCGATCTTCCTCGACCGCCTCACGGCCTCGTTGGGCTCCGGACGCAAGAAGCGCGGACAGCGTCGGAAGGCCGCGCCCGTGAAGCCCGGCGGGATCCGTCCAGCTCCGTCCTCTTCGACGACGACGACGGATTCGACCGCGGCCTCCGCTTCTGCCGGACAACCGGCCGAGGCGCCGCTCGGCGCCCGATAGCGCCCGACAACCTCCACCGACGACACCAATCCCCGCTTCGCGGGACGAAAGGAATCATCGAACATGCAGTACCGCACCAAGATCGCAGCAACCATCGCAGCAGGGGCGGCGGCCACGCTCGCCATCTCCGGTTGTTCAGCGGGCGCCTCGGAGGAGACGCTCGACAACGGTGACAAGCAGGCCGTCACCATCGCCGTGTTCAGCGGCTGGGACGAGGGCATCGCTGCTTCCGAGCTGTGGAAGGCCGTCCTCGAAGAGCAGGGCTACGACGTCACGCTCGAGGAGGCGGAGCCCGCACCGGTCTTCTCCGGTCTGAGCACGGGAGATTACGACCTCACGCTCGACGTCTGGCTCCCGACCACGCACAAGAGCTACATCGAGAAGTTCGGCGACGACGTCGTCGACCTCGGAGCCTGGAACGACGACGCCAAGCTCACCATCGCGGTGAACGAGGACGCTCCGGTCGACTCGCTCGAGGACCTCGCAGCGAATGCGGACCTGTTCGACAGCCGCCTCGTCGGCATCGACCCGGGTGCCGGTCTCACCGAGGCGACACAGGACAAGGTGATCCCCGAGTACGGCCTCGAGGACTGGGAGTTCCTGACCTCCGGAACCCCGGCGATGCTCTCGGAGCTCAAGGCCGCCACCGACGCCGGTGAGAACATCGCCGTCACGCTGTGGCGTCCGCACTGGGCGTACGACGCGTTCCCGATCAAGGACCTCGCGGACCCGAAGGGCGCGCTCGGCGATGCGGAAGGCATCCACAGCTTCGGCAAGGCCGACTTCGCCGACGAGTACCCGACCCTTGCCGGCTGGCTGAAGGACTTCGACTTCGACTCGGAGCGTCTCTTCTCGCTCGAGAACGCGATGTTCAACGAGGGCGACTCGAAGGACTACGCGCCGGTCGTCAAGCAGTGGATCAGCGACAACCAGGAGTACGTGGACTCGCTCACCAAGTAGTCGAGCGGTTCACGACGACGGGCACCGGATTCCTCCGGTGCCCGTCGTCGTCTCGTCGGTGGTGGATCAGCCGCGCAGGCGGTTCAGGCCGGCCACTGCGCGCTCGAGGACCTCGGTGCGCTTGCAGAAGGCGAATCGGACGAGCGATGCGTAGTCCGGGTCGCGCCGATCGGCACAGAATGCCGAGAGCGGCACCGCCACGACACCGGCGAGGCCTGGGAGTGCGCGACAGAAGGCTGCGGCGTCGTCCCAACCGAGCCCAGCGGCATCCGCCACGATGAAGTAGGTCCCGGACGGGCGGAACGTCTCGAAGCCGGCCGACGCGAGCCCGGCGCCGAGGAGGTCGCGTTTGCCACGCAGCCCGTCGGCGATCGCCGTGAACGATGCGTCCGGCAGCCGCAGTCCGACGGCGGTCGCCGGCTGGAACGGCGCGCCGTTGACGTAACTCAAGTACTGCTTGACGGTCGAGATGGCCGAGACGAGTTCACGAGGGGCGGTGAGCCAGCCGATCTTCCATCCTGTCGTGCTGAAGGTCTTCCCGCCGGACGAGATCGTGATCGTGCGTTCTGCGGCTCCAGGCAGTGTCGCGATCGGCATGTGAGGCACGTCGAAGGTGAGGTGCTCATAGACCTCATCGGTGACGATCAGTGCATCGTGCCGTTCAGCGAGTTCGACGATGAGTTCGAGCGTCGACCGGTCGAACACCGCGCCGGTCGGGTTGTGCGGCGAGTTGACGAGGATGATCCTCGTCCGGTCGGAGACGGCTGCGCGGAGTTCGTCCGGGTCCGGCTGAAAGTCCGGAACGCGGAGCTTCACCGTGCGATGGTGTCCGCCGGCGAGTGCGATGAGGCCTCCGTACGCATCGTAGAACGGCTCGAAGGTGAGCACCTCGTCGCCGCGCTCCACCAGCGCGAGGAGGGTGGCGGCCAGGGCCTCTGTCGCTCCGGCGGTGACGAGTACCTCGCCGTTCGGGTCGGCCGTCAGCCCGTAGAACCGATGCTGGTGCTCGCTGATCGCTTGTCGGAGGTCGAGGGTGCCGGGTCCCGGCGGGTACTGGTTCTCGCCGCGCTCGATCGCGGCGACCGCCTCGGCCAGTACGGCTGCCGGACCGTCCTCATCCGGGAATCCCTGCCCGAGGTTGACCGCTCCGGTCCTGGCTGCGAGCGCGCTCATCTCGGCGAAGATCGTGGAGGAGATGTGCCCTTCGTCATCGATGAGCCCGGCTCCCTCCGCCGTGCGTCGCCAGGGTCCGTCTACCGTCACGTCGATCTCCCGTCTCCGGCCCGCGGCATGGGCCGATCCCAATCTAGGACACACCCCTCAGCTCCTGAGGGCGAAGCCCTAGCCTGCGCACAGGCGGCACGAATGAAACACTCAGCTCCGCACGGAAGGCTGACAGCGCTTGGAAGGAGCAGAATCACCATGACCGACACCGCAGACGGACAGCAGCCCGCCGACAACTCCGAGTCCACCCCGACCAAGGAGACCACCCCGCAGGCCGCGCCCGCCGAGGACACGATCGCTTCCGGGCCGTCCGCCGCACCGGCGCAGCCCGAGCAGCCGACCGCGGAGGTCCTCGGCGCCGACCGCACCACGGAGGTCCTCGGCGCAGCCCCGCTCGCCGAGCGTCACACCGCGGGTGCCTACTTCCCGCCGCCGACCGCCATGCCGCCGGCTACGCCGCTGCCCGGTCAGCACGCTCCTCACGCGTTCGGCGCTCAGCAGCAGCCCGGTTCGCCGTACCAGCAGCCGAACGCACAACAGCCGGGCTCGGCCTTCGCCCGCCAGCAGGCACCCGGTCCGTACGCTGCATACCAGCAGCCGCAGCCGGGCCAGCAGCACTCGCCCTACGGTGGAGCACCCTACGCCGGGGCGCAGCCAGGAGGGGCCCCCCAGCAGCCCGTGCAGGCGACGCCCCGCCCGAAGAAGACGAACCGTCCGCTCGCCGGCATGATCGCAATGCTCGCGGTGGGTGCGCTCATCGGAGGAGCCTCCGGTGCTGGTGCCACGCTGTGGGTCACGAACGCGACGAAGTCGAGCGTGTCGAGCAGCGAGGCCGGTTCCAAAGCCTTCACGATCAACGACGACGCCGATGTCAGTCTGACCACCGCCATCGCGGCCACCGCCGGCCCGAGCGTCGTCACACTCTCGGTCCAGGGCGCAGACAGCGCCGGCACGGGTTCCGGCATCGTGTTGAGCAAGGACGGGTACGTCCTGACGAACACCCACGTCGTGACGCTCGACGGCCAGGTCGCCGATGCCACCATCCGGGTGACAGACGCGAACGGCAAGCTGTACAACGCGAAGATCGTCGGAACCGACCCCGTGTACGACCTCGCGGTGATCAAGCTCGACGATGCGTCGGGCCTCACCCCGATGGAGTTCGCCGACTCCGACAAGCTGAACGTGGGCGAGACGGCTGTGGCCATCGGCGCGCCGTTGGGCCTTGCCGGAACCGTCACCGACGGCATCGTCAGCGCGCTCAACCGCAGCATCACGGTCGCATCCTCAGCGGTCCCGGATTCGGGTTCGAGCGATGACGGAGGCTCCGACAGCGGATCGGACGGCGACAGCCAGAGCCCGTGGAACTTCGACGTGCCAGGCCAGACGACCCCGACGCAGTCCACCTCGTCGATCTCCATCGCGGTCATCCAGACCGACGCAGCGATCAACCCGGGCAACTCCGGTGGCGCGCTCGTCGACGGCACGGGCAAGCTCATCGGTGTCAACGTCGCCATCGCGAGTGCCGGAAGCACGGACTCCTCGTCGCAGAGCGGCAGCATCGGCGTCGGTTTCGCGATCCCTTCGAACATCGCGAAGCGAGTCTCGGATGAGATCATCAAGACCGGCAAGGCCACGCACGGCCTACTCGGGGCGACCGTGAAGGACGCCGCGAGTGACGCGAAGAGCACCGTCGCCGGAGCGCTGATCGACAAGGTGACCGACAACGGCGCCGCACAGGCGGCCGGGCTCAAAGCCGGCGACATCGTCACCGAGTTCAACGGTGTCCCGGTCACCGGGGCGAACGACCTGACGGCCCAGGTCCGGGCGCTCGCCGCCGGCGCGACCGCGAAGCTGACGTTCACCCGTGGCAACGACTCGCAGACCGCTGACGTGACGCTCGGGGAACTCGCACTCTGAGGTTCGAGTGCCTCTGTCCGGACGACGCCCGCACGGCTCCCGTGCGGGCGTCGTCCGCGTCCGCGAGCGACACGGAGGCCGAAGATGCCCGGCTGCTAGGCTCGATCGAACGAATCACGGAGTGAACCCCCATGCCGAACGACCGAGTCCAGGCCGACGCACCGTCGTTGCCCGGAGTCTCCTACGTGATGCCCGTGCTGAACGACGCGCGGCACGTCCGAGCTGCCGTCGACAGCCTGCTCGCGCAGGACTACGCGGGCGAGATCGAGGTGACGATCGCCGTCGGCCCGAGCATCGACGGCACCACTGAGCTCGTGCGACAGCTGCAAGCCGCCGACCCGCGGATCCACGTGCTCGACAACCGCGTCGGCTCGACGCCGGCGGGACTGAACCTCGCGATCTCCGCGTCGACCCATCCGATCGTGATCCGGGTCGACGCCCACTCGGAACTCCCGTCGGACTACGCACGGCTCGCGGTCGAGACGATGCTCCGCACCGGTGCGCAGAACGTCGGTGGCATCATGGACGCGCGAGGTCGGACGAGCTTCGAGACCGCCGTGGCGCGCGCGTACGGATCTCGGGTCGGCCTCGGCGGGACACCACATCATGTCGGTGGCCTCGAAGGTCCGGCGGACACCGTCTACCTCGGGGTCTTCGACCGCGAGATGCTCGTTCGGGTCGGCATGTTCGACGAACGCATCAAACGTGGACAGGACTGGGAACTCAACCGACGGATCAAGCAGGCAGGCGGACTGGTATGGTTCACCCCCGAGCTGCGTGTCGTCTACCGCCCGAGAGCGAGCATCAGCGCGCTCGCTCGACAGTTCTTCTCGACCGGACTCTGGCGCGGCGAGCTCAGCCGGAGCTTCCCGACCCGGGGCACCCTGCGGTATTTCGCGCCGCCGGTGCTGGTGCTCGGCATCACGATCGGCACGCTGTTGGGTCTCGGAGGGCTGCTCCAGCTCGCCGTGGGCGCTGTGCCCTGGCTCCTGATCGGGTTCGCAGCGCCGGCCGCATACGCACTCATCGTGCTGCTCTCGAGTGTCGTGGTCACCGGACGGGACGGCCTGCGGACGAGCCTGTGGATGCTCGTCGTGCTCCCGTGCATCCACTTCTGTTGGGGAACGGGCTTCGTGCTCGGCTACTTCTCGCTCGCGAAGAGCATCTCAGCACTCCGCAATCGACCGAAGGGTGGCTAGATGTCGGATCAGCATGCTGAACAGACGGGCCCCAGACTCACCCGGCCGCGGACGATCGCAGAGCTCCGCGCCGTTGCACAACCGCCGGAGGTGCGCGCTCGCCGGAACGCCGAGCACTGGACAGCCGACCTGTACCTCCGGGATCTGTCTCCGTACCTGACCTGGCTGTTGTTGCGCACCAGCATCAGTGCGAACGGTGTCACGGGTCTCATGATCCTCACCGGGTGGGCGACGGCAGCAGCGTTGCTCATCCCAGGATTCGGCGGGGCCGCGCTCGCGCTCGTGCTCGGGCAGGCGCAGATGCTGGTCGACTGCTGTGACGGGGAGGTCGCCCGTTGGCGGAAGACCTCGAGCCCCGCCGGAGCGTTCCTCGACTCCGTCGGACACTACTCGACGGAGTCGCTCATCGCTGTCGCCCTGGGCGTCCGCGCCGCAGGCTGGCCGGTCGACACCCCCGTCGACCTGGCGTGGATCACACTCGGGTTCGCCCTCGCGCTGTTCGTCGTGCTGAACAAGGCGCTGAACGACATGGTCCGAGTCGCCCGCGCAGGATTCGGCGCGCCGAAACTCACATATTCAACCGCTGAGTCGGCGCCGCGTGGGGGAGCGCTCGTGCTCGCCCGGAGGGTCGCCCGGTTCCTGCCGTTCCATCGCCTGTTCCACTCAGTGGAGCTCACGATGGTGATCTTCGCCGCGTCCGTCGTCGGTCTGTTCATCGGTGATGTGGAGGCGATGCGCTGGGTGCTCGCGCTGCTCGTTCCGCTCGCTCTGCTCACCCTGGTCGGTCACTTCGTGGCGATCGTCTCCTCGAAGCGGCTCCAGGCCTGATGGCCGCGCCGTCCCGCGCGATTCGCACCGTCGGCGTCGTCGTCCTGACCCAGGGGACGAGGCCGACGGATCTCGCGGCCGGCATCGAGAGCGTGCTGGCGCAGCTCGACGTCGAGCTCGACATCGTCGTGGTCGGCAACGGCTGGGAACCGCGCGGATTGCCGGTCGGCGCCCGCGGACTCGCCCTGCCGGAGAACGTCGGCATTCCGGCTGGCCGTAACCGAGGAGCCGAGGTCGTCGAAGGAGAGTTCGTCTTCTTCCTCGATGATGACGCCACGATCCCGTCTCCCGCGTTCCTGCGGGATGCGATCGACCTGCTCGACGCGGACCATACGATCGGTCTCGTGCAACCGCGACTGGCCGATCCGACGGGAATCCCGACGCCGGCGCGCTGGGTCCCGCGCACCCGTGACAAGGACCCGCTGCATTCGAGCGCGGTCTTCTCCTGTCTCGAAGCCGCGATCGTGATGCCGCGCGTCGTCTTCGACGCCGTCGGCGGGTGGGCGGAGCCGTTCTTCTACGCCCACGAGGGAATCGAGTTGGCTTGGCGCGTCTGGGACCAGGGGCGACGAGCCTGGTATGAGGCCACGCTGGAGGCGAACCACCCGGTCACCGAGCCGACGCGCCACACCGAGTACTACCGGCTCAACGCGCGCAACCGCGTGTGGCTCGCTCGCCGCAATCTGCCGCTCCCGCTCATCCCGCTCTACGTCGGTTCCTGGACGGGGATCCAGATTCTCCGCTGGTGGAGGAAGCCCGAGGCGCTGCGCCCCTGGTTCGGTGGCTGGCGCGAGGGCTGGCGCACGGACCCCGGCACGCGCCGTCCGATGCGCTGGAGGACCGTCTGGCGGATGACCCTCGCTGGTCGGCCACCGATCATCTAGCCGGGTGCAGCCCGTCGTGATCCCGCTGTGATGTGGCGTGGCTACGCTTGGCGGGTGGTGACGCTGACATGGGACTGATCAAGGACGGCCGTCGAGCCTTCACGCTCGCCAAGGAGTTGTTCGCCAACCGCCGCGCCCGAGCCGTGCTCGCGGGGCGGATGCAGGCCGCTCCCGTCATCGAGCCCGGCCGCTACAAGATCGCGGTCTACTTCGCCGACGGCGCGGTGAACATGTACCAGATCCGGCAGTGGTACAAGCCGCTTGCGGAGCTCTCCAAGCGGTGGCCCGTGCTCATCCTCAGCCGCGGAGCGACGGCGGCCGCGAAACTCTTCGAAGAGTCACCGATCCCGACCGCCTACGTCCGGACCGTCGTGGCCCTCGAACGCACGCTTGCTGAGCAGGACATCCGTATCGTCCTCTACGTCAACCAGAACGCCAAGAACTTCCAGATGTTCCGGTACGGCCAGCGGTGGCACGTCTTCGTCAACCATGGCGAGAGCGACAAGATGTACATGACCACGAACCAGTTCAAGGCATACGACTACAGCCTCATCGCGGGCGATGCCGCCAGGAACCGACTCGAGCGGGTGCTCTGGGACTACGACTTCGACAAGCGCGCCATCCCGATCGGCCGTCCGCAAGCGGATCACTATTCGGGCGAACTGCCGTACACGCCGGACGCGCGGACCGTGGTCCTCTATGCGCCGACGTGGGAGGGCGATCGCGCGGCCGCGGCCTACGGCTCGATCGCGACGCACGGCGTCGCACTCGTCGAGGCGCTCATCGCGACCGGTCGTCACCGCGTCGTCTATCGCCCGCATCCGCGGAGCGGGGTGGTCGATGCCGTCTACGCGAACGCGAACCGCGAGATCATGGCTGCGCTCCAGGCGGCGAACCGGGAGGACCCGACGGCGCAACACATCGTCGACACCGGAGCGGACCTCGGTTGGCAGCTCGATGCGGCGGATGCTGCGATCGTCGACATCTCCGCGATGGTCTACGACCGACTCGCGAGCGGCAAGCCCCTCATGATCACGCGTCCAGTGAACCCGGAGGCGGAGATCGACACCGGCGGCTACCTCTCGGCATGCGAGTGGCTCGACGCGGGTGATGCACCAGACATCGTCGGCGGTATCGATCGCCTCCTCGACGACCCCGAGACGGTCGCGCGGCTGCAGCACTGGGTCGAGTACTACTTCGGCGACACGACCCCCGGCGTGACGACCGAGCGGTTCCACCGTGCGATCGATCAGCTGATGACGGAGTGGGAACGGTTCGCACTCCTGCACACGAAGGACGGCCCGAAGCTCGAGGAACACGAGGACGACGATGACGAGGACAGCGACGATCATTGACCATGCCGATGGCCCACGGCGTGGGCCGTGGCGTGGAGACGCCGCCCAGCTGGTGCACGTAGCGTTGGGCGGATGAGTTCCCAGTCCAGCCGTCTGCGCTCCCTCGACGGTGTGCGCGGCATGGCCAGCGTCGTCGTGGTGCTCTATCACGTGTCGCTGCTGGCACGGCCGTTCGCGACAGGACGCATCTCCGAACCCGCCTGGGACATCGCCACCGAGACACCGCTGAAACTGTTGTTCGCAGGAACCGAGGCCGTGCAGGTCTTTTTCGTGCTGAGTGGTCTCGTTGTCGCGTTGCCACTGCTCCGAGGCGGTGCGAGCTGGCCAGGGTTCTTCGCTGCACGGTTCGTCCGGCTGTACCTCCCGGTCTGGGGGGCTCTCCTGCTCGCCTCCGCGCTCATTCTGCTCGTCCCGCGGGACCCGTCGTCGGTCTCCTCTGGCGAGTGGATCGCGAACGCCAACGCGACCAGCGTGGACCCTGTCAAACTCCTCCGTGAAGCGACGCTGACCCCGGTCAGCTACGACCTCGTCAACACCCTGTGGTCGTTGCGCTGGGAGCTCATCTTCACGTTGTTGCTGCCGCTCGCCGTCGTCCTCGCCGTGCTCCTCAGGCGATGGGCTCTGCCGCTCGCCGCACTCATGGCCGTGATCATGGTGCTCGGACGGGTCGCCGGGTCCGATGCCGCCGTTTATCTGCCCGCGTTCTTCATCGGCACACTCATCGCGGTGCGGCTCGAAGACCTGCAGGCTTGGGCGAGCGCTCGGCCACGTCGCCTGCAGTGGTCCGTCCTGACGGCCGTGTCCGCGCTGCTCCTCGTCGCGAGCTGGATATCCAGGCCTGTCGTCGAGTCGTCGTCAACGGCAGGGCAGGCACTCTGGGGGCTCTCGGGAGTCGGTGCAGCCGGATTGATCGTCGTTGCGATCGGAGGCCCGCTCGCGCGCCAGATCCTCGAGGTGCGACCGGTGCTGTGGCTCGGGCGTGTGTCGTTCAGCCTCTACCTCGTGCATGCGCCCATTCTGGCAACGCTGGCGTTCGCATTCGGCGATGAGCACTGGTGGCTCGTCGGTATCGTGGGGATCCCGCTCAGCCTCCTGGTCGCCGCAGGCTTCTTCGCGGTGGTCGAACATCCTTCGCACGGGCTGGCGCGGCGAGTCGGCCGTGCCGTCCAGTCGTTGGTGGAGTGGGTCCGAGCGCGAGTGGTCAGCCGGCGCGTGCGGCGAGGGCCCGCTGGGTCTTCCGGCGAGCTGCCGAGCGCAGCTCGTGAGCCCAACGACGGGTGACCGCATCGTCGTCGTACTGTTCGGCGGTCGACCGGGCATGACGTCGCATCCGGGCGACCTCGTCGTCGGGGAGCGCCAGGAGTCGTTCGATCGCATCGGCGATCACCGACGGCTCAGCTGACGCGACGAGGAAGCCGTTCCAACCGTCGCGGACGAGGTCGGCAGGCCCGTAGGGCACGTCGACGACGATCGGAAGGCAACCGGCCGCCATCGCTTCGATGAGGACGAGGGGGAACCCCTCGGAGGTCGAGGTCATGACGAGGAAGGATCCTGACCCGAGCTGCTCGCGGGCGGCTCGGTCGTAGCCGTGCAGCGTGATGCGCTGGTCGGGGTCCTCTGCAGCGATCAGCTGCTGCAGTTCGTCGAACTGCTCGCCGCCGCCGTAGACGTCGAGGGTCGGCCGGAGCGCGGCGGTCGATGCGGCGAGGACGCCCCGAACGGCATGGGCGGGCCGTTTCCGACTCGTGAGCGATCCGAGGAACAGCCCTCGCTCGCGCGGGCGGTCGGCACGCGCGACATCCGACGGCACGAGGTTGCGCGAATTGGGGATGACATGCAGGGATGCATGCTCACCGAGCATGGCGATGATGTCGTCGCGTTGCCGGTCGCTGAGGACGGCGACGAGGTCGAACTCGTCGAGCGCCTCGAAGACCGCCCGACGCGACTCGCGGAGTCGTCCATGCGGCCGTTCGGTGCCCTGCAGATGCGATGCGTGCACGACGTGTGCCGTGACGACCTTCCGCTTGCGGTAGCTCAGGACGAACGGGGCGATGGTCTTGCTGTCGACGATCATCCACGCGTCGTCGCCCGCGGTGAGCGCGTCGAACCATGCACGGTACAGGGACCAGATGCGGCCCCAGGAGCGGACGGGGTGGCCGTTCTCGTCGCACAGGACGACGGACCGCCCACCACGTGTTCCGTGCTCGCGGGCGTCGCGTCGATCGGACAGCAGGAGGGAGCCGTCCACCCGGTAGACGTCGACCTGCAGGATCTGACCGTCGGAGTCGTGCCGCTCGCGGCTGAGCACGGCATCGTCGCGGCGACGTTCGACCGCGCCCTCGTGCGGTTCGAGCGGCGTGAAGACGTGGCGTTCGAGGTCGACCGAGCCGCCCGGCAGCGGGCGACTCCGGAGCCAATCCCACAGGTTGACGATGCGTATGCCGTCGACCAGGTCGCCGCGGGCGTGCAATCGGCTCTCCAGTGTGGGGTAGTCGGGCCGGTGGTCGAACGTCACGACGTCGACGGGTCGTCCTTCCAACCGGACGAACGCGCGCGAACGTTGCAACATCGCCTCGGTCATGCCGCCGAATTCATCGGCGAGTCCCCAGGTGACAGCGAAATGACGGCCGTCCGGAAGTGACCTCCGGCGGCGGAACAGAGAGAATCCCACGGTTCGACGCTACGGCATCGAGCTGGACGATAGCCGCACTCGCCGCCCGGAGGCACGATCCTGTGGGGCACCACGGGCGACCTCAGGCACGCGGGATCTGCGGGTCAACCGGGTTCTCGATGACGATGGTGCGTGGTTTGCGTCGCAGCATCTTATCTCGCATGTTCGCGAGGCTCGGTCGGTCGGTCGCTGCACGCATCCGTGGCTCGAGGTCGAGCGGGACGACGAACGGCGGTGGACCGAACGCCTGCCGTGCCGCCTTGACGACCTGCCGGCCGAGGACATGGTTCCCGATGCCTCCGACAGCGGCCCCGATCCCGAAGGGCAACGCCTTCCCGACGAGACCGGCGCCACCACTCGCGGCGAAGTGCTTCACGAAGCGCACGCGCAGTTGGTCGGCCACCGGTCCCATGAGCATCGACGGCACGCCCTGAGCGATCATCTCTCCCCAGAACGCTTGGCGGGGCACCCCCTGTCCGACCGCCTGCGAACCGAGGTTGCGGAGCAGGTCGGTTCCGGCCTTGCCGAGCATCATGGTCATCACGAGCGCCCGCGACCGCACCGGGTCGGCGAGCGCGATGCCGTGCACCTCGGTGACGGACTGGGCGAAGAGCGCCGTCGCCTCGAGGAATCCGGCGGTCTCGACGCCGGAGAGCGCGAGGGTCGTCGCCGTACCGATCGCAGGTACCACTGCCGTCGCCCCGACCGCCGCTCCGGTGGTGGTGACGGTCGTGAGATAGCGGCGTTCCAGAACCTTGATCAGTTGGTCGGCGGTCGCGTTGGGGTGCGCGCGGCGGATCGAGCGGATGTGTGCGACGACGACGGGGCGCTGGACCCAGAGCAGTCGATCGAGCGCACGCACCCACCCCGGCTCGGGTAGTTTCGGGAGCTGCGATGCAGCATGGGGGAGCGATGCCGGACCCGGCCCGGGTCCCTGCTGTGGTCCGGTCATGAAGACCTCCTCATCGGCGGGCGGCCAGTCTACGTCGTCCGTCCTGCAGATCTCCGAGGCTTGCTAGCAGGTGTCAGCTGTTGTAGTCCGCGTTGTAACGGTCGAGGACCTCGTCGATCGGTGCGTCGAGGACGAGTGCACCCTTGTCGAGGTAGAGCCCTCGCGTGCAGAATCGGCGGAGGTCCTTCTCATTGTGTGACACGAAGAACAGGGTGCGTCCGCCGTCGAGGAGCTCCTCGATGCGTTTGTAACACTTCTCGCGGAACGCTCGGTCGCCGACGGCAAGGACCTCGTCGACCAGCATGATGGGCTCCTCGAGCTGGGAGATCACAGCGAATGCGATGCGGACCTTCATACCGCTCGAGAGGTGCTTGTACGGTGTGTCGACGAAGTCGGCGATCTCGGCGAACGCGATGATGTCCGCGAATCGCGAGTCGATCTCCTTCCGGGACATCCCATGCAGTCCGGCCGTCAGGTACACGTTGTCGCGCACCGTGAGGTCGTTCACGAAGCCGCCGGTGATCTCGATGAGCGGAGCGACTCCGCCGCGAACGCCGATGACGCCCTCATCCGGCAGGACGACGCCTGCGACGAGCTTCAAGAGCGTCGACTTGCCTTGGCCGTTCCGACCGACGACGCCGATGGCCTCTCCAGCGGCGACGTCGAATGAGACGTGCCGCAGCGGCCAGAACTCGCCGGGACGAGAGCGCCGGTCGCGACCGGCGAACAGGTCCTTGAAGCTGCGTCGACCACCTCGATTGCGTCGGAAGCGGATACCCGCGTCGCTGACCGAGATCGCCGACCGGATGTCGGGGGAGGACGGCGTCGGCATCAGATCTCCTTCAAGACGGAGCGCTCACAGCGCTTGAAGACGAGCAGTCCGACGGCGAGGATGACCGCTGACATGCCCATGGAGATGCCCACGAGGTACCAGTCCAGTTCCTGCGGGAAGAAGGCCGAGCGGTAGAGGGCGAAGATTCCGCTGAGCGGGTTGAACGCCGCGAGCGGCTCGATGCTGTCGGGGAGTGCCGTGGTGCTGTAGATGATCGGCGTCGCGTAGAACATGAACCGCAGGATGAGCTTGACCGCTCGTTCCAGGTCGCGGAAGAAGACCACGAGTGGCGCGACGATGAGGCAGAGACCGACCGTCAGGACGCACTGGATCACGATCGCGAGTGGGAACAGGAGGATGTCCACGTTGACCGTCGCGCCGCTGAAGATCGCGAACGCCGCGAGCACCGGAAGAGCCGCGAGGAACTCGATGCCTTTCGAGAGCACGATCCGGTTGACCCAGATCGTTCGCGGGATGGTGGTCGACCTCACCAGCTTGGCCTCCCGGATGAACGCACGGGTGCTGTCCGAGATGGAACCGGTGAACCACATCCACGGGAGGAGGGCTGCCAGCAGGAAGACGATGTAGGGCTCCTCGCCGACATCCCGGCTGAACACCTGGGTGAAGACGAACCAGTAGATGCCGCTCATGACGAGCGGGTCGAGGATCGACCACACGTATCCGAGAGCGCTCGTGGAGTAGCGCACGCGCAGATCGCGGACAGTCAGGATCCAGAGCGCGTGGCGGTATCGTGCCGATCGCGACATCCTTGGCCGCACCTCAGCAGAAGAACTCACGGGACCAACCATATCGAGATCGCGCACGAACGCCGCCCTCGACGCTCAGCGTCGGGACGGCGTTCGGTGGATGTGAGCTGTGCTGGATCAGACGAACAGGTTCGCTCGTTCGAGATCCTCGGCGAAGTCGACCTCGACCGCGTAGAGGTCCGAGATGTCGACAGGCTCGACGAGCATGCTCTCGTGCTCGATCGCGAGCTCGATGCCGCGCTCGAAGTAGTCCTGGTCGCCGACCTTGGTGAGATACCGGTGCAGCATCATCTTGTCCTGCGAGGAGATGTAGTTGATGCCGACCGCTTCGCCCAGGCCGCCGACGACGGTCTTGGAGAGCTCCTTGATGTAGCCCTCGGCGCTCGTGGTGTACTTCACCTCTTCGTCGGAGACCTTGGAGGTGTTGACGGTGACGAAGGAGCGGTCCTTCGCGATCATCGCCGCTGCGCGGTCGAGGACGGCCGGATCGAACACGACGTCGCCGTTCATCCAGAGCACGCCACCCGCCTGCGATGCCGCGAGGGCACGCATGAGGCTCTTGGAGGTGTTGGTCTGGTCGTACTGCTCGTTGTAGACGAACGATGCGTCGGGGAAGGCTTCGATGATGTGCTCGAGCTTGTAGCCGACCACGATCGTCACCTTGGCGCTGGCGCCGAACGCGTGGTGGATGTTGTCGAACTGCTGCTGCATGATGGTGCGGCCGTCGTTCAGCTCGGTCAGGGGCTTGGGCAGGGAGCGGCCGAGACGGCTGCCCATGCCTGCTGCAAGGATCACTACCTGGGTGGTCACGATGTTCTCCTCAGTGTGGGTATGGAATCACGCGGTGCCACGATGCTGTGGACGATTCACCGAGGATTAACCAAGACGTGCATTGAAAGACACTCCGTTATGCCAAAATATAGGCTAGCCGGGGTGAACTGCGCCTGTCATGAGTTCTCAGGGTCCGTTGTCGTTTTGTGATCGACCACCCGGCGTTTACACAGCTTGGGGGAGTCGTGTCAACTGTTCATCCTGTGACTCCGCTGTCCGCCGAGGCGTCCGCTATTGGTAGGTTTGCTTGGTGACTTCCACGACTCCGCCAGATCCCGCTGAGCAGCCCGCGCCTGCTGACGGCACACCGACGAGTCCGCGCGCTCCGATGGATGTCCCGACCGTCGACGCGGCTTCGACCGAGGCTCCTGACGCCACCGCCGCGCCGACGCCGCCCAAACGTGCGCCACGGACCACCGGCAGGACGACCGGCGCCGCCAAGGCCCCTGCGAAGCGCCCGGCTCCGGACGCAGCCGGGTCGACGAACGACGACGAATCGGCACCGACGACGAAGAAGCCGGCGGCACGCTCGACCACCGCCAGAACGTCCACCACGAAGACGACGGCTGCGCGTTCCACGTCGGCGAAGGCGCCGACGAGCCGCACCACCGCGGCGAAGCGCACCCCGGCCAAAGCCGCATCGGCCCCTGCTGACGACGGCCCGACGGATGCACAGGGCGAGGGGATGCCGACGACGAAGGCGCCGCGCGCCACGACGCCACGGCCCGCGGCGGCGAAGGCCGGAACCCGGTCGAGCACCGAGAAGTCCACGACGACCGCAAAGTCGACGACGACACGCACTCCGGCGAAGCGCACTCCCGCTCGCACGAGCACCCCGCGCACCCCGGCGGCGAAGAAGGCGGAACAGACTGCCGCCGCCGCGGGCGTCCTCGACGAGGTCCGCGCTCCAGAGGCCCCGGACGAGATGTCCACGGATGCCCTCGCGGGAGCATCGATCCAAGAACGCGGATCCTCTG
This sequence comes from Plantibacter sp. RU18, assembly GCF_050613355.1. Classification (NCBI taxonomy): domain Bacteria; kingdom Bacillati; phylum Actinomycetota; class Actinomycetes; order Micrococcales; family Microbacteriaceae; genus Plantibacter; species Plantibacter sp. RU18. Next base: position 2,911,082 of record NZ_CP159618.1, on the reverse strand, counting down.
CACCGTCTGTCGCGGAGTCGTCTGCTCCCGAGTCGCCTGCATCTACATCACCTGTATCCGAGCCGTCCGCATCCGGTTCCTCTGCCGCTGCGCCGTCTTCCTCCGAGTCGTCCAGCGCTACTCGTCCGGCACCGGCTGTGGCCGAGGTCGCCGCAGCGACAGCCCCGTCGGAGCCCGACGCCCGGGCCCAGGCCGTCGTCGACGCGCCCGTCCTCCCCGCGGCACCGGAAAGCGCTCCGGTGGCTCCCGTCAAGCGGCCAGGCCGTCGCCCGGGGACGAAACCGTCCGTTGCGCCCACCCGGGCGCCCGCTCCCGCTCCCGCCCCTGATCTCGAACCGACCACCGGCGAGCAGCCGGTCGTCCTGTCGATCAGCGGCCTGGTGAAGCAGTTCGGTGACACAGTGGCTGTCGACGGTGTGAACCTCGAGGTCCACCGCGGTTCCTTCTACGGCATCGTCGGGCCCAACGGTGCAGGCAAGACGACCACCCTCTCCATGGTCACGGGCCTGTTGCGCCCCGATGCCGGGACGATCACCGTCCAGGGGGTCGACGTCTGGCGCGAGCCCGAGCAGGCGAAGCGCGCGATCGGCGTCCTGCCCGACCGCCTGCGCCTGTTCGATCGCCTCACCGGGAGTCAGCTGCTCTACTATTCCGGAGTCCTGCGCGGGCTCGACCCCACGACGGTCAAGGCCAGGACCGCCGATCTGGCTCGGGCGTTCGGCCTCGATGACGCCCTCGGTCGCCTCGTTTCCGATTACTCGGCGGGCATGACGAAGAAGATCGCGTTGGCCGCCGCACTCATCCACTCGCCTCGCGTGCTCATCCTCGACGAGCCGTTCGAATCGGTCGACCCGGTGTCCGCCGCGAACGTCATCGAGATCCTGCAGCGCTACGTCGCGAACGGCGGAACGGTCGTGCTCTCGAGCCACGGCATGGACTTCATCCAGCGTGTGTGTGATCACGTGGCCATCATCGTGCAGGGCAAGGTGCTGGCAGCCGGGTCCGTCGACGAGGTACGCGGAACGGGGACGCTCGAAGAGCGCTTCGTCGAGCTCGCCGGGGGCCGCAAGTCGGCAGAGGGAATGGAATGGTTGCACAGCTTCTCCGACTGAAACTGCAGCTGACGCTCAACGCGTTCCGCCGCAGCCCGTGGCGCCTGGTCGGCCTCGTCCTCGCGGTCGCGATCGGCGTGTGGCTCGTCGTGCTCGCTGGCACCGGGCTCGTCGCGCTCCGGCTCGTCGACCCCGAAGTCACCCGGAACCTGCTCGTGTTGGTGGGTTCGGTTGTCGTGCTCGGATTCATCGTGCTCCCGCTGGTCTTCGGCGTGGACGACCAGCTCGACCCTCGCGCGTTCTCGCTCTTCGGCCTCCCGAACCGCTCGCTGTCGGGCGCGCTGCTCGCCGCATCGCTGATCTCGGTCCCGTCTCTCGTCCTGTCGGTCCTCACCGTCGCCGCGGTCGTCACCTGGTCGAGGTCCCCGTTGCCGGCGATCCTGGCCGTCTTCTCGGCTGTGCTCGGAGTGCTGCTGTGCGCGCTTCTGGCGCGGATCGCCACCTCGATCTCCGCCAGCCTGCTCTCCAGTCGTCGTGCCAAGGAGGTCATGGGCGTCCTCGGGCTCGTGCTCATCATCGCTGTGAGCCCGGCGATCATCGCCTTGACCACGGTCGACTGGCAGACCGACGGCTTCGCCGTCCTGGGGCGCACCGCCGACATCCTCAGCTGGACGCCGTTCGGCGCAGTGTGGTCCTTCCCCGGCGACGCGGCAATCGGTGGCATCGTTCCGGCCATCGTGAAACTCCTCCTGACCGCCGCGACCATCGCGTTGCTATGGCTCGCTTGGCAGGCCTTCGTCGCACGGCTGCTCGTCGCTCCTGAACGTGTCGGGTCGGGTCGCGACACCGCAGGCCTCGGATGGTTCGACGTGCTCCCCGGGCGGCCGTCCGGAGCGATCGCGGCCCGCAGCATCACGTACTGGCTGCGCGACCCGCGATACCTCGTCTCGCTCGTCATCATCCCGATCGCGCCGTTCATCTTCTTCGTCCCGATGCTCGTAGCAGGGGTCCCGATGAACGTGCTCGCGCTGGTCCCGCTCCCGGTCATGTGCCTCTTCCTCGGCTGGCTGCTGCACAATGACCTGGCGTACGACTCCACGGCCGTCTGGTTGCACGTCGCATCCGGCGTGCGTGGCCGGGCGGACAGATTCGGACGCCTCTTCCCGATGCTGCTCATCGGGATCCCGCTCATCGCCGTCGGCTCGACGCTGAGCATCCTGTTCTACGGTGACTGGGACGCCTTGCCGTCCATGATCGGCGTGAGCACCTGTCTCCTGCTGAGCGGCGCGGGTATCGCCAGCTTCGTCTCCGCGCGCTTCCCGTATCCGACCTCGTTGCCGGGCGACAGCCCGTTCCAGCAACCCCAGGTCCCCGGGAGCAGCGGCCTCTCCGCGCAGTTCCTGAGTCTGCTGGGTACCGCTGTGCTCACGGTGCCAGCCGCCTGGCTCGCCGTGCTCGGGCTCGTGGGCGAGCCCAACTGGAACTTCGGCGCTCTCGCTGTCGGCGTCGGCACGGGAGTCCTCGTCCTCATCATCGGGATCCTCGCCGGCGGGCGCGTGTTCGACAAGCGGAGCCCGGAGATCGTCGGCTTCGCGACCTCGCACTGACCGGATTCCTTCGGACCATCCGCAGCGTCCGGCAGGACACCGATGCGTCCTCCGGCAGTACCATGGACCCATGGCGCAGTATGACAGCACGAGGCAGCAGATGAGCACGATCGACCCTGGAGATGTCCCCGACGGCGGTGGCACGGCGATCATGGATCGCGAGCTCGAGGAGCTCATCGAGAGCGAGAACATCGAGCCCGGTGACCACGAGCGGTTCTCCCACTACGTCAAGAAGGAGAAGATCCTCGAGTCGGCTCTGAGCGGCAAGCCCGTCAAGGCGCTGTGCGGCAAGAAGTGGACCCCCGGGCGTGACCCCGAGAAGTTCCCGATCTGCCCCGCGTGCAAAGAGATCTACGAGAAGCTGCTGCGCGACTGATCGCTGCGGCGAGCGCTCACCCCTCGAGGTAGACCGTCGGCAGGACCGGGTCGCCCCTCGTGAGGCTGACGGCGCGAGGAGGCAGCTCCTGCACCGCGCGGATGCGGTGCTCCCGCGCACGACGCGTTCCAGCTGCGCCGAGATAGGTCTCGTCGACGAGGCCGCCCTCGACGAGCGGCACCATGAGCTGGCGCTCCGAGCTGCCGTCGGCGGCCCCTTCGTGCGCACCTCCCGGGCCATCGCCGAGGTAGATGCGCTCCTCCCGAGCGACGCCGGCACGATCGAGCCCGCGTGCCGCGGTCTTGCGGCCGCCGACGGTCGCCTTGTCGGCGGACTTCTTCGCGACGCTGACCCAATCGCCCTGGTCGTCGCGATGGGCGACGAGCTTGTAGACCATGCCCATCGCGGGAGATCCCGACCCCGTGACCACCGACGTGCCGACGCCGTAGGAGTCGACGGGCGAGGCGGCGAGGGCCGCGACAGCGTGCTCGTCGAGGTCGTTCGTCACCGTGATCCGTGTGTCGTTCGCGCCGAGTTCGTCGAGCAGGCGCCGGACCTGGCCGACGACGATGGGCAGGTCGCCGGAGTCGATCCGCACCGCTCCGAGCTCGGGGCCCGCCAGCCGGACACCCAGGCGGACGGCCTCCTCGATGTCGTAGGTGTCCACGAGCAACGTCGTTCCTGACCCCATCGTTTCGATCTGGGCGCGGAAGGCGTCCTCCTCAGTGTCGTGGAGGAGCGTGAACGAGTGTGCTGCGGTGCCCATGGTGGGGATGCCCCAGCTGCGCCCGGCTTCGAGGTTCGAGGTGGCGCTGAACCCGGCGATGTAGGCGGCCCGGGCGGCGGCGATCGCCGAGCGTTCACCGGTGCGCCGGGAACCCATCTCTGCGAGTGGCCGGGTGCCGGCTGCTGAACTCATGCGCGCGGCGGCCGTCGCCACGGCGCTGTCGTAATTGAAGACGCTCAGCGCGAGTGTCTCGAGGATGACCGCCTCTGCGAAGGTGCCCTCCACCACCAGGATGGGGGAGCCCGGGAAGAAGACCTCGCCCTCCTGGTAGCCCCAGATGGACCCGGAGAAGCGGTAGTCGGCGAGCCAGTCGAGGGCGGCGTCGCTGACGACCGCCTCCTCCCGCAGCCACTCGAGTTCGGATTCACCGAAGCGGAACTGCTTGAGGAGTTCGAGGAACCGGCCGGTGCCCGCGACGACGCCGTAGCGGCGCCCTCCGGAAAGCCGTCTGGCGAACACCTCGAAGAGACACTCGCGATCCGCGGTGCCGCGACTGAGCGCGGCATCCAGCATCGTGAGTTCGTAGCGGTCGGTGAGAAGAGCTGAGGACTCGTGCACCCGCTCAGCCTAGCCTCGTAGCGCGCTCCCGCGACAGCAGCCGAGCGCGGCTCAGGGAACCTGGCGGCCGGCGCGGTAGGCTGGATCATCGTGAACGACGCACCTATCGGCATCTTCGACTCCGGCGTCGGTGGACTCACCGTGGCCAGGGCCGTCAGCGACCAGCTCCCCGCCGAGTCGGTGATCTACATCGGAGACACGGCGCACTCGCCCTACGGGCCGAAACCCATCGCGGACGTCCGCCGGTATTCGCTCGACGTGCTCGACTCGCTGATCGATCAGGGCGTGAAGATGCTCGTGATCGCCTGCAACACGGCGTCGGCGGCGATGCTCCGCGACGCGCGCGAGCGATACTCCGTGCCCGTCGTCGAAGTGATCCAGCCCGCGGTCCGCACGGCGGTCCGCAGCACACGCAACGGCAGGATCGGTGTGATCGGCACCGAGGGCACGATCAACTCCCGCGCGTACCAGGACCTGTTCGACGTCAATCCGGAGCTCACCGTCTTCGGCCAGGCCTGCCCACGCTTCGTGGAGTTCGTGGAGGCCGGTGTCACGACTGGTCCGGCCCTGCTCGAAGCGGCGGAGGAATACCTCGCGCCCCTGCGGCACGCGGGCGTCGACACCCTCGTGCTCGGGTGCACGCACTACCCGTTCCTGAAGGGCGCGATCAGTTACGTCATGGGGCCGCAGGTGTCGCTCGTCTCGAGTGACACCGAGACGGCGAACGACGTCTACCGCGTGCTCGTCACCCGCGATCTGCTGCGCGAGAGCAGCGAGCCCGCCACGCACCGGTATGAGGCGACCGGTAGCAGTGCCGACGACTTCATCGCTCTCGCCAACCGCCTCATGGGGCGCGAGATCTCCACCGTGTCGCTCGTCCAGACGGGCGTGATCGACCTTCCCATCCACGCATCCGAGGAGCACTCCAATGACTGACACCCTGCGCGCCGACGGCCGCTCGAACGACCAACTGCGCCCGATCACGATCGAGCGAGGATGGAGCGAGCAGGCGGAGGGTTCGGCGCTCATCACCTTCGGTCGGACGAAGGTCCTCTGTACTGCCTCGTTCACCAACGGTGTCCCGCGTTGGCTGAAGGGGAAGGGCTCCGGTTGGGTGACCGCCGAGTACTCGATGCTGCCTCGGTCCACGAACGAGCGGATGGATCGTGAGGCGGTGAAGGGCAAGATCGGCGGCCGCACCCATGAGATCTCGCGGCTCATCGGGCGCAGCCTCCGTGCCGTGATCGACACCAAGGCGCTCGGGGTGAACACGATCGTGATCGACTGCGACGTCCTGCAGGCCGACGGAGGGACCCGCACGGCGGCGATCACCGGCGCGTACGTCGCACTCGCCGACGCGGTCGAGTGGGCGAAGGGGAAGAAGTTCATCGCGCAGAAGTCGTCTCCGCTGACCGACAGCATCTCAGCGGTGTCCGTCGGTATCATCGACGGCGTACCCATGCTGGATCTGGCATATGTCGAGGATGTACGCGCTGAGACGGACATGAACGTCGTCGTCACGGGCGGCGGTTCCTTCGTCGAGGTGCAGGGCACGGCGGAGGGCGCGCCGTTCGACCGCCGAGAACTCGATTCGCTCCTCGATCTCGCCGTGGGCGGGGCCGCGACCCTGAAGACCATCCAGTTCGAGGCGCTCGGCCGCTGATGACGATCGAGATCGTGCTCGCGACGCACAATCAGCACAAGGTCGAGGAGTTCCAACGGCTCCTGTCCCGCGATGTACCAGGGGTCACCGTCGTCGCATACGACGGACCGGAGCCGGTCGAGGACGGAACGACCTTCAGCGACAACGCGCTGATCAAGGCTCGTGTCGCCGCGGAGCACACAGGCTCGATCGCTCTCGCGGACGACTCCGGCATCGGCGTGGAGATCCTGGGGGGCGCGCCCGGGATCTTCTCGGCGCGCTGGGCCGGTTCGCAGCACGACTCCGCGGCCAACCTGGCTCTGTTGTTGGATCAGCTGCGAGACGTGCGGGAGGAGCATCGGGCTGCCTGGTTCGCGTGCCACCTGGCGCTCGTCGTGCCTGCTGGCATCGACGGGATCGCGCCGTTCGAACACGTCGCCGTGGGGATCTGGTCGGGTGCGCTCGCGACCCGGACGCGGGGCGAACACGGCTTCGGCTACGATCCGGCGTTCATCCCGGCCGGGGACACCCGGAGCGCGGCCGAGCTGTCGCCCGCGGAGAAGAACGAGCACAGCCATCGCGCATTGGCGTTCCGCGAACTCGTGCCTGTCCTGCGTGGGCTCCTCGGCTGAACCGGCTCAGCTCCGGCGGTCTTCGATCACGGGCGACCGCGGTCCGACGCTCAGAGGCGTCGGCAGCTCCAGTAGATCCGCTCCCGGCGTGAACGAACCGAGGATCCGCGGTGCCCGCACGTCGCTGCCGGCGACCGCGTCGACGCTAGCCCGCCCGCCGGGTCGAGGTCGTACGCCGCGAGCGGCACGTCCGGCGGGACGACCATGATGTCGGCGATGCCGCCAGCGTGAGGGCGGCGCCGGATGAGCCCGGAACCTTCTGCAGTTGAGGATGATGTTCAGCATCATTCCTATCTCGGCATGAACCCTTCCGGAGGGCGCCCGAAGCTCGTACGGTGGAGGCATCATGGGTCACGATCACTCGCACGCCGGCACAGCCAACCGCACCAGACTCGCGATCGCGATCGCGATCATCGCCACGGTGCTGGTCGTCGAACTCGTCGGAGCCTGGGTGAGCGGATCGCTCTCGCTGCTCGCCGACGCAGGCCACATGCTGTCGGACCTGACCGGGTTGATCATCGCGCTCGTCGCGACGATCGTCGCCGCTCGACCGGCGACCGACCGTCAGACCTTCGGGTATCAGCGCGCGGAGGTCTTCGGCGCGCTCATCAACGGCCTCATCCTCGTCGCCGTCGCGATCTCGGTCCTGGTCGAAGGCGTCTCGCGGTTGCTCGACCCGGCTGAAGCCGAGGTGCAGAGCCTGCCGATGCTGATCGTCGCCATCATCGGCCTGATCGCGAACATCTGCGCCCTGCTGGTGTTGCGCGGGGGCAAGGAGACCTCGATCAACATGCGGGGCGCCTACCTCGAGGTCCTCGGAGACATGCTCGGATCGGGTGCGGTGATCATCGCTGCGGTCGTGATCATGACCACCGGGTTCGCTCAGGCCGACGCAATCGCGTCACTCGCGATCGCCGCCATGATCGTGCCGCGTGCGTTGTCGCTGTTGCGCGACGTCGTCCGTGTCCTCAGCGAGTCGGCTCCCGCTGACACCGACGTGCAGGAGATCAGGGATCACCTGTTGGGGACGGTGGGCGTCGTCGCCGTGCACGACGTACACGTGTGGCAGATCACCTCCGGCCACCCGGTGTTCTCAGCGCACGTGGTGGTGTCGCAGGAGGTCTTCGCGCTGGGTGGAACAGGGGAGCTGCTCGATCGGCTGGGTTCGTGCCTGCACGACCACTTCGACGTCGAACACTCGACGTTCCAGCTGGAGCCCGAGGAGCACGCCTCCCACGAGGACTCCCACCACCGCTGACGCTACGGCGTCTCGGTACCGCGGTCGCGCTTGAAGACGTCCTCATTGGCGAGCCTCGTGGCGGCCGCGCGACGTTCCTCGTCGGTGATGGTGCCTTGGAGAGCCTTCGCCTTCCGATTCGACTGGATGTAGTGCCACACGGTCGGGATGAGTGTCAGCACCACAGCGGCGATCAGGATGATGTCGATGTAGTTCTGCACGAACGTCGCGACCGGCGGGATGTACCCGAGCAGATAGCCGAAGAGTGTGAGACCCGCACCCCAGATGAGCGCGCCGATGAGGTTGTACAGCGAGTACTTACGGTAATTCATGTGACCGATACCCGCGGCGACGGGGGCGAACGTGCGGACGATCGGGACGAACCGCGCGAGGATGACAGCCAGTGCGCCGAACCGTTCGAAGAAGGCGTTGGTCCGCTCGACGTTCTTGATGCTGAAGAGCCCGGATTCCTTCTTCTCGAACACCCGCGGTCCGAGTTTGTGGCCGATGAGATAGCCGACCTCCCCGCCGAGGAAGGCGGAGAACCCGATGGCCAGGCACACCCACCAGATGTCGATGTCGATGAGCGGAGCCGAACCGAATGCCAGGAGCCCCGTGATGACGAGAAGCGTGTCGCCTGGGAGGAGGAAGCCGATCAACAAGCCGGTCTCGGCGAACACGATCGCGCACACGAGGACCAGCGCCCATGCACCGGCTCCGGCGATGAGCGTTTCCGGGTCGAGCCAGGGGATGAGTGCGGTGTGGACCATGCGGAGCTCCTGCTATCGAGGGAGAGGGCGGTTGTACGACGATGTCTCGTGCGGGAGAAGGGACTTGAACCCTCACGCTCGAAAGCACAGGATCCTAAATCCTGCGTGTCTGCCAATTCCACCACTCCCGCGGGCGTTCTCATTCTACGGGAGCGCACTCGTGAACGGCCTGTGGCTCGCTGCTGCCGCGCGCGGTCTGCTCCGTGTATGCTCGGCACCATGCGAACGACGTGTGCAACGGGCTGGTGGCCCGCCTCCTAGGCGGACCGCGCACGTGCACACACGACGACTCGACCGCCTGACAGGGCGGTCGTTCTCGTTCGGCGGCCCTGTCGGATCGGTCCCAGCCTGAGGACACCACCATGACCACCCTGCTCCACCGCGTACTGCATGCCGGCCCCGACTTCCCGTTCGCCGTGCTCCGACGTCACGGAGGCGACTCCGTGGACCTCTACACGGGCGACGTCGTCGACGTCGACTCGCTCGCGGACATCCCGCTCGGTGAGCCTGGCGAGACCCGTCAGCCCGAGGTGCTGACGCTCGTCCCGTACCGTCAGGTGCGGGAGCGCGGGTTCGCGGCGATGGACGACGGGGCGCCGCTGCGCTGCCTCATCGTCAGCGAACGGGAGACAGTGTCGCTTGCCGAGCTGGTCGAGCAGTTGCCGGAAGATGCAGTGCCGCTCCTCGACGGCGGCTTCGACGTGTCCGACGACGACTACGCGACGATCGTCCGCAGGGTCATCGAGGATGAGATCGGGCGCGGTGAGGGCGCCAATTTCGTCATCCGCCGTGAGTTCACTGCGACGACCGAGGTGCCGGCGGAGCGAGCAGTGCTCGCCTGGTTGCGTGCGCTCCTCCTCGGCGAGACCGGGGCCTACTGGACCTTCGCGGTCCACACCCCCGGAGTGTCGATGGCCGGCGCGACGCCGGAGCGGCATGTCGCGGTCGCTCGGGATGCCTCCACCGGCGAACGCACCGTCACGATGAACCCGATCAGCGGAACGTTCCGTCACCCGCGCTCAGGCGCGACCGGCGACGATTTCCGCGCCTTCCTCGGCGATGTCAAGGAGACCGAGGAACTCTTCATGGTCGTCGACGAGGAGATGAAGATGATGAGTCGGGTGTGCGCCTCGGGCGGGCGCATCCTCGGCCCGTACGTCAAACAGATGTCGCGGTTGACACACACGGAGTACCTCCTTGCAGGAACGAGCGAACTCGACGTCCGCGAGGTCCTCAGGCTCACCATGTTCGCCCCGACGGTGACCGGTTCACCGATGCAGAACGCCTGTGCTGTCATCGCCCGCCACGAGCGCAACGCTCGCGGATACTATTCAGGCGTTCTGGCATTGTTCACGCCGCTCGGTGACGGCGACTACGAGCTCGACGCCCCTATCCTCATCAGGACCGCGTACATCGATGACGCGGGTCTCGTCCGTGTGCCGGCCGGGGCGACGCTCGTGCGCCACTCCGATCCCGTGTCCGAAGTCGCCGAGACGGCTGCGAAGGCGGCCGGTGTGCTCACCGCGCTCGGAGTGATGGCGCCGGCGGAGCTCGGACCGACGGTCGACCTCGCGGCGGAACCCGGCGTGGAGGTCGCCCTCCGCGCCCGCAACGAACGACTCGCCCCATTCTGGTTGCAGCCGCAGCACCCGGCGCCGGTCGGCTCCCTCTCCGGACGCACGGCGCTGATCGTGGACGCCGAGGATGAGTTCACCGCGATGCTCGCGCATCAGCTCAGGCACTTCGGCATGACGGTGTCGGTGGAGCACTGGTCAGCCGTGTCCGACCCACGACCGGAGGTCGACCTCCTCGTCGCAGGTCCGGGCCCCGGAGACCCACTGGACCTGTCCGACCCCCGCGTCCGCCGCCTCCACGACGTCGTCTCGGCACGACTGGCCGCAGGTGCACCACTGCTCGCCGTCTGCCTCAGTCACCAGGTCCTCGCCATCCAGCTGGGTCTGCCGATCGCGCGACTCGACGCACCCCGGCAGGGGCTGCAGTTGGAGCTGGACCTGTTCGGTGAACAGTCCCTCATCGGCTTCTACAACACGTTCACGGCCCGAGCGGAGGGCGGCCGGGCGGCCACCACCGGAGTGGAACTGGCAGCCGATCCCTCGACCGGCGACGTCTTCGCCATGCGGGGGCGCGGCTTCGCCTCCGTGCAGGGTCACCTCGAATCGGTGCTGTCCCGCGACGGCCTCCGCACGCTCGGGTCCCTCGCGGGGCACGCGCTCGCCGGTGTCGATTCCCCGGGGCTCGAGGAGGCGATCGCGGTCACACGGTCCTAGGGGTGTGCCCGCTGGTGAGGCGGGACCCGTCAGGCCTCCGCCTGATCGAGGGTGACGAACGGCGCGACGTCCGCGAGGAGCGGGCCGAGGCCGATGTCGATCAGGCGGACGTCGCCCGCGAATGCCGAACCCGGCGGCGTCAGTAGACCGGCCTTCACCGCGCCGAAGGTGACGGTGACCTCAGCAGGCAGGACCGCGCCTTCCGGCACGGTGCCCTCATCAGGGTCGATGCCGCTCGGTACGTCCACGGCGACGACCGTCGGGCCGCCAGCAGACTGGACGACCGGCAGGACCGCCTCGACGATCGCCTTGGGGGCGCCGCGAAGGCTCGGATTGCGACTCGCGCCGATACCGAAGATCGCGTCGACCACGAGGGCGGCGTCCTTCGCCTCGTCGGCCACGTCGCCGGGTTCGGCGGGGGAGCTCACCAGGAAGCGCACGCCCGCCTCGACCGCGGCAGCGTATCCGGCTTCGTGTGCATGATCGCCGGTCCGTGCGACGACGAGTTCGAGTGGCAGATCCCCAGGACCGTGCCCGCCCGCGAGCTCCGCCGCGGCGTGCAGGGCGTCACCGCCGTTGTCACCGGAGCCGACGAGGAACAGGAGCTTCCAGGTGTCCGGTCGGTCGGCCGAGTCGTCGAGCTCAGCGTCTCGGTCCGCGAGGACGTGCAGCAGCTCATCGGCAAGGCCGTGCGCGGCGCGGGCCATGAGCGGCTCACCTGCATCCATGAGTGGCGCCTCGGCTGCGCGGACCTGGTCTGCTGTGTACCCGTTCATCATGCTGGCCACTCTTCCTGGTCTGTGCCGCAGCTGCAAGCGCCACTGGATCGCGGGCGCCTGCGGGGTTAGCATGCCTGCATGTGCCGGAACATCCATACTCTCCACAACTTCGAACCCGCTGCGACGGACGCCGAGGTGTCTGCTGCAGCGCTGCAGTACGTGCGGAAGATCAGCGGATCGACGAGACCGTCGCAGGCGAACGCCGAGGCCTTCGACCGCGCTGTCGCCGAGATCGCGCACATCACGCAGCATCTGCTCGCTGACCTCGTGACCAACGCGCCACCGAAGGACCGAGAGGTCGAGGCGCAGAAGGCGAAAGAGCGTTCAGCGAAGCGCTTCGCGACTGCGTGAGCCTGGGTTCAGCGCGGTCCTGTGGATAACTTCGGAGGCGGTTCGTCGGGGTTCGCCATGATGGCGGCATGCGGACAGCGCGTCTTCGTCGCCAGGTCTGGCGTATCGGAGCTAACGTAATGATGTCGGTCGCGCAGTGGGAGCGCCGCGTCATTGGTGAGCGCACGTCCGCGGCGATGCAGCCTGCGAAGCGAGCCGGTCGACACAGGGGCCGGGTGTCAGCGCTTCCACCGCTCACAGGTCACCGTCTGATCACCCTCCGCCTCACGCACCGTCTCGCCGCCACAGCAGACGCATTGAACACCGAAGGCCCCACCACAGCGACGGGCTCAGCATGGACCGGAAATGCAGTCTGCAAGGCGCACAGCCGCCTTATGAGGGGTTAGTCGAGCGGGCTTAGACGCGGATTCGAAGTCGGTGGCAACTCCCACCCATGCCGCTCATGGACGCCCCGCGTGAGGTCCACAGCATGAGTTTTCAACCCGTCAAGTGCTTCCTTGTCGTACCCAGCGTTGCGCAACAGCCGGAGATTCTGGCTGAGCGCCTGCGTCCAGCTGATGAGCGGGTCTAGATTCTTGAGACGCGGTGGGCGAAGCCCTCCTGTGACCAGCCACGGCTGATCCGGAGCTCACGCACACGAGCATCAAAGGCGGCACTGTGGGGAGGAAGAGACACCCATCCACGCTGACGCTATGACGGTGTTCGTCCCGGCCGGTCTCAGGATCGAAGCGACCGCGAACGCGCGCAGCGTGTTCTGGTAGCGGAACCACGATCGATCACGGGAACGGTCGATTGCCTCGGTCGACGAAGCGCGGGATGAACCGGAACAGCAGGAACGCCCCGAGGAGCCCGACGCCTCCGATCGTGCCGGCGGCGAGGGAGATCGAGGCTATGGCCGCGATGCCGGCATGCAACATTTCGTTACTGAAGCGTAATATGGTAAGCGTAGTGGAGAGACATATGCTGAATCCCACGGGCGCAATGAGGCGCTCCGAGACGAAGGGAATGAAGCATGTCCTGGAAGAAGCAAGGAACTGGATTCGGAGTTGCTGTCGCACTGGCCGCTTCGTTCTCGGCGGGCGGAGGAGCGGCCGCGATGGCGCAGTCGGCCGATGTTGACCCCTCACCGGAAGCCGCCGCACTGGAGTCACAGGGCGTGCTGCAGGAACTCGGAAGCGAGCCCCCGGATGTGCCCTCCGCCAGTTACCTGGATGCCGCTCAAGGTCTTCTCATTCCATCGGGTGGTGGACAGGAACTTCGGGTGACTCCCGAAGATGCGGACTCTCCGACGCAGGACCCATCCGGCCTGCTTGTCTACGTCCAGAACGACGGAGCATTCATGCACCCCGTCCTCGAGTCGTGCCCGTAGTCCGGATCGGAGACTCTCGTGTCCTCCTGGCAGATCGAACTCAAGCTAGCTGTGCGTCGCGGACCGTTCGCCTACATCTACTGGGGCGTCGTAGCATGTGGCGTCATCGTGGTCGTGGGATCTTTCTGGGCGTCGCAACAGTTCCGGTCGATTTCGGGACCGATCGTCTTCGGTGTCGTTTTCGTCCTGGTGGCAATTCGCTACTGGATCGCAGTGAGGCGCAGTAGGCGTCCGAACAGACGAGAGTGACCAGGAGCAGGTCTGATCGTGGCGTGATGCTGCTCTGGGCGCTGCATCACGCCACGATTGCGCGCGCAAGCGAGGTCGAGGCGCAGAAGGCGAAGGAGCGTTCAGCGAAGCGCTTCGCGACTGCGTGAGCCTGGGTTCAGCGCGGTCCTGTGGATAACTTCGGAGGCGGTTCGTCGGGGTTCGCCATGATGGCGGCATGGGGACAGCGGCAGAGGTCATCACGGCGCGCGTGCGCGACCGTGTGCGCGAGGAGTTCGGTGAGACGCGTCGTCGTGGGGGAGCGGGCAGGATCGCCCGCGAGGAGGTGCGCCGGTACAACGAGCATGCGCTGAGTGACGCTACGCCCCTGGTCGACGACGAACAGGGGATGACGAGCGAGGTGCTCGCCGCGGTCACCGGGTTCGGTGCGATCCAGCCTCTGCTCGACGATCCGAGCGTCGAGGAGATCTGGATCAACGAGCCGACGCGCGTCTTCGTCGCCAGGTCCGGCGTCTCGGAGCTGACTGACATCCTGCTGACCGACGGAGACGTCCGCGACCTGGTCGAGCGCATGCTTCGCGCGACCGGGCGGCGGGTCGACCTGGCGAACCCCTTCGTCGACGCCTCGCTGCCGGACGGGTCCCGCCTCCACGTCGTCATCCCGGACGTCACCCGTCGCCACATGTCGGTGAACATCCGGAAGTTCTCGGCTCGGATCCGCGACCTCGGGCAACTGGTGGCCGCCGGTTCGATGAGCTACCAGGCGGCGGAGTTCCTCCGTGCCCGCATGACGGCAGGAGCGAACATCCTGGTGTCCGGCGCGACGCAGGCCGGGAAGACGACGATGCTCGGCGCTCTGATCGCGGCTCTCGACCCGGCACTGCGGATCGTCACGGTCGAGGAGACCTTCGAACTCGCCCCCGGAAACCGCGACGTCGTCGCCATGCAGTGCCGCCAATCGAGCCTGGAGGGCACGGGGGAGATCACGCTGCGCAGACTCATCAAAGAAGCCCTGCGCATGCGCCCCGACCGCATCGTCGTCGGCGAGGTCCGAGAGGCGGAGAGCCTCGACCTCCTCATCGCACTCAACAGCGGACTCCCCGGCCTCTGCAGCATCCACTCGAACTCCGCACGCGACGCCATCGGCAAGCTCTGCACGCTGCCGCTCCTCGCGGGGAGGAACATCGACTCCGCCTTCGTCCGCCCGGCCGTCGCCTCCTGCATCGATCTCGTCGTGCACTGCGAACTCGACCGCTCCGGACGCCGACGGGTTGCCGAGATCATCGCGGTCGGCGGGAGCGGAGAGGCCCACACGATCGAGGCGTCAACGCTCTTCGAACACCGGGAAGGCGAACTCAGGGCGACCGGCCGCTTTCCGCTCCACGATGACAAGTACCGCGCGGCCGGCATCGCGCTCGCACCGATCCTCTCCGCGGGCGAACGGTGAGCCTCGTGTTCGGGGCAGTGCTCGCCGCGGGCCTCTTGCTCGTCATCGCGCCGTGGTGGTGGCCCGAGCCGGAACCTCTCGCGACAGTGCTCGAGCGCTGGCGACCGATCTCCGCGCTCCGAGAGCTACTCGTGCTCGCAGGGCTGCCCGGTCGGTACTGGGCGGCCACCATCGTGCTCTCCCTCCTGACCGGTCTCGTCGCGGGTTCGATCGTCCAAGCGCTGTGCCGGGTGGTTCCGCTGAGCGTGGTCGTCGCTGTCGCAGGTCTCGTCGCCCCGGTGCTCATCCTGCGCACACGGGCGACCGCGAGACGGCGTCTGCAGCGCGGATTGTGGCCCGACGTCGTGGACCACCTGCTCTCCGCGATCCGCTCCGGGCTTGCGCTGCCCGATGCGGTCGCGGCACTCGCGACCGTCGGTCCAGCACCGCTCCGCCCGGCGTTCGCAGCGTTCACCGCCGACTACCAGGCAGCGGGGCGGTTCGCGGACGGCCTGGACGACCTCAAGGTCGCCCTCGCCGACCCGGTCGCCGACCGCATCCTGGAAACGGTCAGGATGGCTCGCGATGTCGGAGGGACCGAACTCCCCGCGGTCCTGCGCGCCCTGTCTGCCGGACTGCGCGAGGAATCCGCGGTCCGCGCCGAAGCGGAAGCCCGACAATCCTGGGTCGTCAACGCCGCGAGGCTCGGCGTCGCAGCGCCCTGGCTCATCCTGCTCCTCCTGTCGTCAAGGCCGGAAGCTGCTGCTGCCTACAACTCCCGGGAAGGAGCGGTGCTCATCGTCGCGGGCGTCGTCGTGTCGGCGCTCGCATACCAGGCGATGCTCCGCGTCGGACGGCTCCAAGCGGAGCGACGGTGGTTCCGATGAGCCCGGACGCCGGCTGGGCCATGTGCTTCGGTGCCCTCCTGGGTCTCGGCCTGTGGGCACTCGCCATGCTGCTCCCACCACTGCGGCGTCCGCGGCTTGCCGATCGCATCGCCCCGTACATCGCCGACATCTCCTCGACCGCCCGATCCACAGCCGCCCGACGTTCCACGGACCCACTGCCGGTCGTCGGCGCGCTCCTCGTCCCCGTGCTCCGAGCGCTCCGATGGGCTCTCGGACTCGTCGGAGCGGACCAACACCTCGTCGTCCGTCGTCTCGGGCAAGCCGGTGGGCCGGCGCTCGAGCACTATCGCCTCCTGCAACTCCTCTGGGCACTCACCGGTTTCGCCACAGCCTCGGCGCTCGCCGTCTTCTCCTACAGCAGCGGCCGGTTCCCTCTCCCGCTGGCGGCGCTGCTGCCACTGCTCGGAGCGGTCCTGGGCATCGTCCTGCGTGATCAGCTCCTTGCCCTCGCAGCCTCCCGACGGCTGGCGCGTATCGAGGAGGAGCTGCCGACGGTCCTGGAGTTCCTCAGCCTGAGTCTCGCTGCTGGCGAGGCCATCACCGACGCCTTGGATCGTGTCGCACGGATCGGGTCGAGCGGCGAACTCGGCGGGGAGTTCCGACGTGTGATGGCGGAGGTGTCGACGGGCGTGCCCTTCGCGACGGCACTCCGCGAGTTCGAGGCCAGACTCGCGATGCCCGTGCTCTCCCGGTGCGTCGACCAGATCCTCGGCGCCCTCGAGCGCGGCACACCGGTCGCCGCTGTGCTGCTCGACCACGCGCACGACGGCCGCGACGCAGCGAAACGCCGCCTCCTGGAATCCGCCGGCAAGAAAGAGGTCGCAATGCTCCTCCCGCTCGTCTTCCTCATCCTTCCCCTGTCGATCATCATCGCCGTGTTCCCAGGAGCGTTCGTGCTCCGCACGGGCTTCTAAACGAAAGGTCACCATGTCCATCCCCTCCTTCTTGCGCCGCGCTGCGACGCGCAGTCGTTCCCTGCTCAGCGATGAACAGGGCGACGTCCCCGGCTGGGTCCTGATCACCCTGATGACCGCGGGCCTCGTCCTGCTCATCTGGGGTGTCGCCGGTCCTCCCCTGACCCAGGTCTTCGAGCAGGCCATCGAGCGTGTGTCCGGGATCTGAGTGCCGCGCGCCGACTCGGCGCCATCCGGCCTGGGGCATCGGCTCCGAGGACGGCTCCGCTGTAGCCGAGTTCGTGTTCGTCGGAGCGATGCTGACGGTCCTCATGATGTCGGTGGTCCAGCTGGCCCTGGCGCTCCATGTCCGGAACACCGTGATCGACGCGGCATCGGAGGGCGCGCGTTTCGCAGCGCTTGCAGACACCGCGTTGTCGGAGGGCGAGGACAGGACCCGAGAGTTGATCGCCATCGCCGTGGGGACGAACTACACGGAGTCGATCGAGGCGACACTCTCCGACCGCGGCGGCGTGAGCATCGTGACCGTCGCCGTTCGTGCGCCCCTCCCGATCCTCGGGCTGATCGGAGCTCCCGGGCTCCTGGAGGTGGAGGGACATGCCGTCCTCGAGTCCCTGTCCTGATCAGAGACACAGACCGTCGGCGTCGCTCCGAGGAGATGACGGCTCCGCGTCGCTCGAGTTCATCACGGTCGGACTCGTCCTGCTCGTTCCGCTCGTGTATCTGGTCGTCGCCATCGCCGGTGTCCAGGGTGCCGTCCTCGCAGCGGACGGAGCGGCGACGCAGGCGGCGAAGCTGTATGCGCGGGCGGGAGACGACGCACTCGGCCGTCAGCGTGCCGAGGACGCCCTGGCTCTGACGCTGCTCGACTTCAGTCTCGATCGTGAGCAGGTCTCCATGCGTCTCGACTGCGCGCCGAGCTCACGACCCTGTGGCCAGCGCGGTGGTACGGTCACCGTCACGGTGACCATCCCGGTGACGTTGCCACTCGCGCCGGACCTCCTCGCGATCGGGCGAGCGATCCCCGTCGTCGGGACTGCGACCGCACCGATCTCCCGCTTCGGCGATCACACGGGAGACGCGGAGTGAACGGTGAGCGCAGCGGCCGACGGCGCTCCGGGTTGCGATCCGAGGACGGTTCCACCATCATCCTGACCATCGGGTTCGCGGCCGTGGCGCTCGCGCTCGTCTTCGTCGGTGTCGCCGCGACCTCGCTGTACGTCGAGCACAAACGGTTGCTCGCGCTCGCCGACTCGTTGGCGGCCACCGCAGCGGAGTCGTTCTCCATCGATGAGGTCGTGCTCCTGGCCGATGGCAGCGTCCGGCCGGTGCTCGACGATGCGCGCGTGCGGCGAAGCGCCCGTGATGCTCTCGCGCAGAACGGTCAGGGTGAGTTGAGCGGTGTCGTCATCGACGACGCGGTGACGACCGACGGCCGGAGCGCCGAGGTGACGCTTTCATCGGACTGGCATCCGCCGATGCTGACGGTGTTCGTCTCGGCCGGTCTCAGGATCGAAGCGACCGCGAGTGCGCGCAGCGTGTTCTGGTAGCGGAGCCGCGATCGATCACGGGAACGGTCGATTGCCTCGGTCGATGAAGCGCGGGATGAACCGGAACAGCAGGAAGGCCCCGATAAGGCCGACGCCTCCGATCGTGCCGGCGGCGAGGGAGATGGAGGCTACGGCCGTGATACCGGACATCGCGAGGGGAGCTGCCGCCGTACCGGCGTCGCCCAGGAATCGGTATGCGCCGAGGAAGGGAGCGGGGTGGTCCGGCGGTGCGAGGTCGGAGCCGATCGTCATGAGGATGCCACTGCCGAGCCCGTTCGACAGGGCGAGGACCAGTGCCACGGCGATGAACCAGACTTCGGCGCCATCCAGGTCGTGTGTGAACGCCAGGACGATGAAGCCGGTCCCGAGGCCGATCATCGACGGGACGGCGGTCCAGATCCGTCCCCAGCGGTCCATGATCTGCCCGCTGGCGTAGAACAGGGCGAACTCCACCGCTCCGACGACGCCGATGATCAGTGCGGTGTCGGTCTCCGAGACGCCGATGCTCACCGCCCAGAGCGGGAGCAGCACCGCACGACAGGAACGCAGGGCGCCCACGAGCGCTGCTGTCGTGCCCATCCGCGTCAGCACTGCGGCGTGGGCACGGATCGAGGCGATCAGGCCTGTCGACTCCTCGGCGGCGAGTTCCTCGCCCTCGGTGCGCGACTCGCCGTCAGCGGACCGGGTGGCTGCGGGCCTCCCGAACATCTCGGCAGGATCAGGCAGCACCAACAGGGTGATCGCGGAGCCGGCGCAACAGATGACCATCACCCAGAACGCGGCCTGCGAGGTGCCGGTGAGATGGATGACACCGGCCGCGAGGAACGGCCCGATGAAGGTGCCAGCCCGGAACACGCCGCCGAGCGAGGAGAGCGCCCGTGCGCGATACTTCACCGGCACGTACGTGGTCATGAATGCGTGACGCGCCAAACCGAACACCGCGGTCGCAAGCCCGATGCAGAAGATGCCGACCGCGAGCACGAAGGGGTTCGGCGAGATCGCCGCAGTCGCGACACCGATGACGGCGAGCAAGGCGGCCCACATCATGGCGAAGCGTTCGCCGATCCGGCTGACGATCCACCCTGACGGGACGTCGCCGACCAGCTCGCCGAGCATGATGAGTGAGGAGATCACACCGGCGACCGCGAGCGTGGCGCCGAGGTTCCCGGCAACGGCGGGGATGATCGGGATGATCGCGCCTTCACCGATCGAGAAGAGGAGGGTGGGGAGGAAGACCGCCACCGCGACGGAGCGCAGGTGGAACGGGCGTTCGTCGGAAGTCATCCCTTCGATCGTACGCCCGGGCACTGCGCGGTAGGCTGATCCCAAATGTTTGACTTGGACCTCTCCTCACAGATCTCTGCCCTCCGCGCGACGTTCGCGGACATCCGCTCCGTCGTCGACGTCGACCGTCTCGAAGCCGATATCGCCGAGTTGAGCGAGCAGGCCGGCGTCCCCGACCTCTGGGACGACACCACGCACGCGCAGAAGGTCACGAGCGCCCTGAGTCACCGACAGACGGAACTCGCTCGAATCACCAGCATCGCGAACCGCCTCGACGATCTCGAAGTGCTCGTGGAACTCTCGACGGACGCGCAGGACGAAGACTCGGCGGAGGAGGCGCGAGCTGAGCTCATCAGCCTCCAGAAGATCCTCGGTGACCTCGAGGTCCAGACGCTGTTGAGTGGCGAATACGATCCCCGCCCGGCTGTCGTCACCATCCGCGCCGGCGCTGGTGGTGTGGACGCCGCAGACTTCGCCGACATGCTCTTCCGCATGTATCTGCGCTGGGCGGAGCAGCACAAGTACCCCGTCACCGTCATGGACACGAGCTACGCCGAAGAGGCCGGCATCAAGTCCGCGACGTTCGAGGTCGACGCCCCGTACGCGTTCGGCACGCTCAGCGTCGAGGCCGGCACGCACCGCCTGGTCCGCATGAGCCCGTTCGGCGCGGCAGGCAAGCGCCAGACGAGCTTCGCGGCCGTCGAGGTCATCCCGCTCATGGAGGAGACGGAGATCGTCGAGATTCCCGAGTCCGACATCCGCGTCGACGTCTTCCGCTCGAGCGGCCCCGGTGGACAGTCCGTCAACACGACCGACTCCGCCGTCCGCATCACCCACCTGCCGACGGGTACGGTCGTGTCGATGCAGAACGAGAAGAGCCAGATCCAGAACCGTGCGGCGGCGATGCGTGTGCTCCAGTCGCGGCTCCTCCTCATCCAGAAGGAACAGGAGGCGGCGACGAAGAAGGAACTGGCCGGCACCATCACCGCGAGCTGGGGTGACCAGATGCGGTCCTACGTGCTCGCGCCGTACCAGATGGTCAAGGACCTCCGCACGGAGCACGAGCAGGGCAACCCGGCAGCCGTCTTCGACGGCGACCTCGACGGCTTCATCGCTGCTGGCATCCGGTGGCGCTCGATGTCGAAGGCAGAGTAGCGACGCTTCCCGGCAAAGGATTCGCCCAGCCCTCGTACAGGGTACGAAACGCGGGCGTGTCCTGCCCGTAATCGGTGAGTGGCTCCTTAAGCTCAAGGAGCCATGATTCGGTTTGATCACATCTCCAAGAAGTATCCGGGGACCTCGCGTCCCGCGCTGAACGACGTCGATTTCGAGATCCTGCGTGGAGAGTTCATCTTCCTCGTCGGTGCTTCGGGATCCGGTAAGTCGAGCTGCCTCCGCCTGATGCTCAAGGAGGATAAGCCGAGCAAGGGCAAGATCCACGTGCTCGGTCACGACCTCGGTTCGATCTCGAACCGCAAGGTCCCGTACTTCCGCCGCAGCCTCGGGGTGGTGTTCCAGGACTTCCGTCTGCTTCCGAGCAAGACGGTCTACCAGAACGTCGCGTTCACCCTTCAGGTGATCGGCAAGTCGCGCGGATTCGTCCAGGAGGCCGTCCCTGACGTCCTCAAGATGGTCGGTCTCGAGGGCAAGGCCCAGCGCCTCCCGCACGAACTCTCCGGTGGTGAGCAGCAGCGTGTCGCGATCGCGCGAGCGATCGTGAACAAGCCACAGATCCTCCTTGCCGATGAGCCGACGGGTAACCTCGACCCCGCGACGAGCTCCGGCATCATGCAGCTCCTCGAGCGCATCAATGCCAGCGGCACGACGGTCGTGATGGCGACGCACGAGGCAGGTTTCGTCGATCAGATGCAACGCCGCGTGATCGAGCTCCAGGACGGACGCATCGTCCGAGACGAGCGTCACGGTGGCTACGGCACGACTGCCGCGATCCCCGGCCTGGTCCGCGGGTCCTCCAGCACTGCTGCGTCCACTCCGATCCGCGCCGACGCAGAGCCGACGACGAGCACGATCGCAGCAACGGCGGTCGCCGCAACCGCCGCGACCCCCGTCGTCCCGAGTGAGCCAGCGGTCGCCCCGACGGTCACCCGTGAGCCGGTCCGCCCGGACACCACCCCGGTCGTCGTCGAGACGCCGACTCCGGCGGCTCCCGAGCCGACGCCGGTCGCTACCGCTCCGGTCGAGGCCCCGGTGTCCGTACCGGAGGTGGCGCAGCCCGAGTCGGTGCAGCCCGAGCCGGCCTCGCAGCCGGAGGCGGCGCCGGTCGTCGAAGCGGCCGCAACCGACGAGGCGGCGGCACTCCCGCCTGCCGCTCCGGCCCCGGAGGTCGCACCTCCCCAACGCCTGAGCAATGCGACCGGCCCCATCGGGTTGCCGGCGCGGAACGAGATCGACCCCATCGAGGTCGAGCACCTGTCGCTCGCTGAGCGGCTCGGCCTGCGCGCTGCGGCGCGGGGCCCTGAAGACGACGAACAGAACGTGGGGCCGACCAAGTGAGACTCGCACTGATCTGGTCCGAGGTCTGGAACGGCCTGCGCCGCAACGTCTCGATGGTGGTCTCCGTCGTCCTCGTGACGTTCATCTCGCTCACCTTCGTCGGTACCGCCGTCCTGCTCCAGATGCAGATCGGCCAGATGAAGAACTACTGGTACGACCGGGCTCAGGTCGCCATCTACCTCTGCACCGCAGACAGCGCCGGGGACACCTGTGCTGCCGGCGCAGCGACCGAAGAGCAGCGTGCCGCCGTCCAGGGCGCGCTCGAATCGTCCACGCTCGCTCCATTCGTCGACAAGTTCTACTTCGAGGACCAGGCGCAGGCGTTCACGAACTTCCAGGAGCAGTTCAAGGGCAACGACATCGCCCAGTTCGTGACCGCGGACCAGCTTCCCGAGACCTTCTGGGTCAACATGAAGGACGCCTCACAGTCCGACGTGCTCGTCGAGGCCTTCTCGGGCGTGGCCGGCGTCGAGCAGGTGACGGACCAGCGGCAGTACCTCGACCAGATCTTCTCGGTGCTCAACATCGCCAGTTACACCGCGATCGGGATCGCAGCACTCATGTTGGTCGCCGCGGCGCTCCTCATCGCGACGACCATCCGATTGTCGGCGTACTCGAGACGCCGGGAGCTCGGGATCATGCGATTGGTGGGTGCATCCAACCGGTTCATCCAGACACCGTTCATCCTCGAAGGTGTGTTCGCGGCGCTCATCGGTTCGGTGCTCGCTGCGGGGGCGGTGATCACCATCGTGCAGGTGTTCGTCCAGGGCTACCTGGCGGATCGCATGCGCTACGTCAACTTCGTGGACCTCGGTGATGCGTTCGTCGTCCTCCCGATCCTGCTGCTCGTCGGAGTGCTGCTCGCGGCGATATCGGCGAACTTCGCGATCTCCCGCTATCTCAAGGTCTGACCCTGCCCGGAGCCGCTGCGTTCGCGGAGCGCCCGAGCCTGGGTTAGACTGACAGGCTGCCGCGACTGCGGCTCGTCCGCGTCACGCGGATCCGATCCAGACCATCAGGAGTACACCGTGCCGAGGGAACGGGGCCAGAACGTCGTGGCCACGAATCGCAAGGCCCGCCACGACTACACGATCGAGGACACCTACGAGGCCGGCATGGTCTTGACGGGCACCGAGGTCAAGTCGCTGCGGGCAGGGCGGGCGTCGCTCGTCGACGGCTACGCCTTCATCGACCGGCGAGAGGCCTGGCTCGACGCCGTGCACATCCCGGAGTACGGGCAGGGCGCGTGGACGAACCACCCGCCCCGACGGAAGCGCAAACTCCTGCTGCATCGTGAGCAGATCGACAAGATCGCCCACAAGATCGCGCCGGGCGGGTTCACGCTCGTACCGCTGAAGATCTACTTCAAGGACGGTAAGGCGAAGGTCGAGATCGCGGTCGCGAAGGGCAAGAAGGAGTACGACAAGCGTCACGCGCTCCGGGAGAAGCAGGATACTCGTGAGGCAGCGCGGGCGATGGCCACCCGCAATCGGTTGGGCGAATAGCTCTTCCCGACGGATCGACCATCGTGGTTCCGGCTCCGGTCACTCCGCCACGAACCGTGCGTGCACGAGGATCACGATCTCGAGCTCGGCGGGCTCGAGGACGATCCCTTCAGCGGAGGCCGGCGCAGACGCTTTCATCATCCGTGGCAATGCAACATCGGATGCCGCGATCGTCGCGCCGACGCTGTCGCTCAACAGTCCTGGATCGCTGACCGCGATCGTTCGGAGCGACAGGAGGCCGAGAGCGCTCGCGATGGCTTCCGCGCGGCGACGAGCGTCGGAGACTGCTGCGCCGAGTGCCTCTGTCTCGGCTGCCATCCGGCTCGACTCGGTCAGGCTCCAGTCGAGCTGCTGCACCGAGACGCCCTCCATGCCGGTGATGGTTTCGAGCCAGGCGCCGAGTCGCTCGTGCTCGTCGAAGACGGCGCTGACGGTCGAGGTGGCGTGATGCACGAGAGGGAGGACGTCGCCCTGTTGATTCCATGTGCGCCCCAGACGCGAAGCTGTGGGGCGCTCCAGCTCGCGACGCCTGGTGCCGGTGAGTCCTGTGTACCAAGGCCCGCTGTGACCTCGGCCCGCGCGTTCAGCGTCCGGTCGATGACGTCGGCGCGCGCGTCGCCGTCGAATTCGACCGTGATGAGCGCGGTCGCGAGTTCCGGGGTGCGGCGGAGCGTCGATGAGCCGTGGACGGAGATGACGGGTCGCTGCGCGGGCGTGCTGCCGGTTCGGGGTTCCATGAACCGAGCGTATCCCTGGACGTGACTTCCGGGGATGTTTCGCGCTATACTTGAGGGCTGCACCGCAAGGTGCTTGTCCGCCGGTCCGCCGGCGGATTGACAATTCGACAGCGTGTGACAACGACCCTCTTCACCCCGAACCGGGGCGTCGAGCGCATGGGGATGATCGGTTTCGACATTGCCTGCGAAACTGCGAGAAGCGGGTCGAGGATGCAGGGTTATCTCGTTAACGATCTCTGCAAAACAACAAGTGCCAACTCTAAGCGCACTGACTTCGCCCTCGCTGCTTAAGCGAGCCCGTTAGTCCGTCAGACCGAGCGTGTCCCCGTCTCGGATCCTGGCGTCATTTAGGGGACTTGCTGGATGACGGTGCCGCGACGTCATCCGGGACTTTTCTTCGGCTGGGCCCGTCGACCAAGATGCCCGTGTCAATGGTCGGGGCCGAGTAGAACGTTTCATGGGATACGCCCGTAGAAGGCGCAGAATCACAGCAGTGGACGGGGGTTCAATTCCCCCCATCTCCACTCATGGTCGTTGTCACACGCCGTCGGTTCGACGAAGGGCCTCCGCGTTCGCGGGGGCCCTTCGTCGTTGCTCGGCACATACCCCCTCCGGGAATACTGCTACCCTGGAAATCCAGAGGCCGCCACCACCCGGGAGACCTACATGGCGACAATCCTGCTCGTTTTTGCTGTGATCGCCGTCGTCACGCCTTCGCTCACACGAGTGTTGTCGACGAAGATCTTCTACCTGATCGCTTGTATTCCAGCAGCGGCATTCGTCTGGACGCTGTTCCAGACAGCCACCGTGACGACGGGTGGAACGGTCGTCGAGACCATCGAGTGGATCCCACAGCTGAGCATCTCGCTGTCGTTCAGGATGGACACGCTCGCGTGGCTCCTCTCTCTCGTGATCACCGGCGTCGGAGCCCTGGTGCTGGTCTACTGCGGGCGGTACTTCTCGGCGACCGAGCCCGGGCTCGGTCGGTTCGCTGCGCTGCTGTTCGCCTTCGCGGGCACGATGTTCGGGCTCGTGACAGCGGACGACATCATCGTGATGTTCATGTTCTGGGAGATCACGAGTGTGCTCTCCTATCTGCTCATCGGTCACTACACCGATCGCAAGGAGAGCCGAGGCGCGGCGCTCCAGGCTCTCCTCGTGACGACCTTCGGCGGCCTGGTCATGCTCGTCGGCGTGATCATGATCTCCGTGCAGGCGCAGAGCACCTCGCTCGCATCCATCGTCGAACAGGGCCTCGCCGGTCCGGCGACGACTGTGGCGATTCTCCTCATCCTGGTGGGGGCGATCTCCAAGTCCGCGCTCGTACCGTTCCACTTCTGGCTTCCAGCGGCGATGGCCGCACCGACCCCGGTCAGCGCGTATCTGCACGCTGCCGCGATGGTGAAGGCCGGCATCTACCTGGTCGCGCGTCTTGCCCCCGGATACGCTGACACGCCTGGCTGGGATGCGATGCTCGTCGGACTCGGTGTCCTCACGATGCTGGTGGGCGCTTGGCGTTCACTCCGTCAATACGACCTCAAGCTCATCCTCGCCTACGGGACGGTCTCGCAGCTCGGGTTCCTCGTGGTGATCTCCGGCTATGGCACCCGGGACTCGGCGTTGGCCGCGGTCGCGTTGCTGCTCGCGCACGCGATCTACAAGGCTGCGCTGTTCCTCGTCGTCGGCATCATCGATCACCGAGCCGGCACCCGTGACTGGCGTCACCTCTCGGGTGTCGGCCGGCAGGCACCCGTCCTCGCTGTGATCGCGGCCATCGCCGTGGCCTCCATGGCCGGTATCCCGCCGCTGTTCGGTTTCGTCGCCAAGGAGGCGGTCTTCACCTCCTTGCTGGAGGGTGCGCTCGATGGCGATGTGTGGGGCTGGGTCGCGATCGTCGGAACCGCCCTCGGTTCCGTGCTGACCGTCGCCTACAGCGCCCGATTCCTCTGGGGCGCGTTCGGCAACCGCCGCTCGGCGGCTCCGACCGAATTGCACGCCGAGTCCGGCAGCATCCTCATCGCGCCCGGCATCCTCGCTGCAGCGACCATCGTGCTCGGCTTCGTCACGGCTCCGATCGACACGGTGCTCGCGCCGTACGCGGACACCGTGGGGGAGGGGCACTACCACCTGGCACTCTGGCACGGACTCGAACCGGCTCTCGGTATCTCGGCTGTGGTCGTCCTCCTCGGTCTGCTGCTGTTCCGGTGGCGACTCCCGGTCGCCCGCCTCCAGGACAGGCTTCCTCCGGTCATCGACTCCTCGAAGGGCTACTGGGCGTCGACGCAGGCCGTCGACCGCCTGTCCGCGAAGGTCACGCTCTTCGCCCAACGAGGCGGCCTCGTCCAGTACCTGTCGACCATCCTCGTCGTCTTCGTCCTCACGCTCGGAACGATCGCGCTCATCGGGCGCGCATGGCCGACGGAGATCCGGCTGTGGGACTACCCGGCCCAGGTCGCCATCGCCTTCATCATGGCGACTGCCGCGATCGCGGCAGCACGTGCAAAGCAGCGGATGACCGCGGTGCTGCTCGTCGGGGTCACCGGATTCGGTCTCGTCGCACTCTTCGCGCTCCACGGTGCACCGGACCTCGCACTGACCCAAGCGCTCGTCGAGACCATCACGGTGGTCGTCTTCGTGCTCGTCCTCCGCCGCCTCCCGGCGAAGATCGCCCAACGGAACCAGCCCATCCACCGCGTCAGGCGCATCGTCATCGGTACCCTCACCGGGCTCGTGATGGGACTCATCGGCGTCATCGCCCTCGGAGCACGTCAGGCCGAGAGCATCGCGACCGAGCTCCCGCGCCTTGCCGTCGAGGAGGGTCACGGCAAGAACATCGTCAACGTCATGCTCGTCGACATCCGCGCCTGGGACACCATGGGGGAGATCTCCGTGCTGGTTGTCGTGGCGACGGGCATCGCGAGCCTGCTGTTCGTGTCTCAGCGCGGGGCAGCGGTGCCCCGCCTGAGCGGGGCACGCCGGCGCCGGACACCGAGTTTCCGCTCTCAGGTCGTCGCCGATCCGCATCTGGCCGACCGCGAGATGGAGGCGCCGCGCGATGCGGTGGGCCGTCATTCCTGGCTCATCGGCGGACGGGCGATCGCCGAGGCGAACCGGTCGATCCTGCTCGAAGTGCTGGTCCGGCTCCTCTTCCACCCGGCGATCGTCGTCTCGATCTTCCTGCTCTTCGTCGGGCACAACGAGCCCGGCGGCGGCTTCGCCGGCGGGCTGCTCGCCGGCCTCGCGCTGGTCCTGCGGTACCTCGCCGGAGGACGCTACGAACTCGGCGAGGCGGTTCCGATCGACGCGGGCAAGGTGCTCGGTGTCGGCCTGCTCCTCGCGGTGGGGACTGCCACCGCTTCCCTCTTCTTCGGCGCCGAAGCGCTGAGCTCGGCTTACTTCTCGTTCGACGTGCCGATCCTCGGCCATCTGTCGTTCGGGACGTCCAGCATCTTCGACATCGGCGTGTACCTCGTCGTCGTCGGACTCGCCCTCGACATCCTCCGCAGCCTCGGCGCCGAGGTCGACCGCCAGCAGGAGGAAGCAGACATCGACGAGGAGAGCACCGACGAGTTCTCGGCGAGCGAGGTGGACCGATGAGCGCGTCACTCACTCTCGTCCTCTTGATGGCGGTCATGTACGGCACGGGCGTCTACGTCATGCTCGAGCGGAGCCTGACTCGGTTCCTGATCGGATTCGTCCTGGTCGGCAATGCCACGAACCTGCTGATCCTGCTCATGAGTGGTCCGAGCGGGACCGCGCCCCTCGTGACGGGAACCGCGTCCGACGACCGAATGGTCGATCCGGTGCCGCAGGTGCTGATGCTGACGGCCATCGTCATCAACTTCGGCGTCACAGCGTTCATCCTCGCGTTGATCTACCGCACCTGGTGGCTCGCGCAACTCGGCGACGAGGGTGACACGCTCAGCGACGAGCACGAACACGACACCGAAGAGGCGACCGACGCGGTGTTCCACCAGGTGGACGTCGACGACGAAGCCATCCAGCGGGTGCTCGACGAGAGCAACGAGCACAGCGACGACGATCAGACCACGAGCCGGAAGGGAGCGAGCGAATGAACGCACTCGTCCCCCTGGTGGTCATGATCCCCCTGATCGGCTCCGCCATCGCGCTCATGTTCCGACACCGCCGACGGATGCAGGTCGGCATCAGCGTCGTCGCCTTGACCGCCGTGACCGTGATCAGCGCGATCCTCCTCGCTGCAGTCGATCAGAGCGGCACGATCGTCGTCGAACTCGGCGGTTGGTCACCTCCCTGGGGCATCGTCCTCGTCGTCGACCGCTTGTCCGCGATCATGCTGCTGATCGCGGCGCTCATGCTGCTCGGCGTCCTCATCTTCGCCATCGGTCAGGGCATCGTCGACGGTGACCGCGAAACGCCTGTGTCGATCTTCCACCCCACCTATCTGGTGCTGGCCGCCGGTCTGTTCGATGCCTTCATCGCCGGCGACCTGTTCAACATGTACGTCGGTTTCGAGATGCTCCTCGCCTCGAGCTACGTGCTGCTCACCCTCGGCGGGACCGGAGCCCGGATCCGGGCGGGCGTCACATACATCGTCATCAGCCTGATGTCGTCCCTGCTCTTCGTGGCGGCCATCGCACTCATCTACGGGGCGACAGGCACGGTCACGATCGCGCTCGTCGCCGACCGTGTGCGGGATCTGCCCATGGAGGTGCAGGCGATCCTCTGCGCGGCACTCCTGCTCGGTTTCGCGGTGAAGGCCGCGGTGTTCCCGCTGTCGTTCTGGCTGCCCGACTCCTACCCGACGGCACCGGCACCGGTCACGGCGGTGTTCGCGGGCTTGTTGACCAAGGTCGGCGTCTACGCGATCATCCGTACCGACACGCTCATCTTCAAGGATGTACCGCTCGAGACACCGCTGATGATCGTCGCCTTCCTCACGTTGCTCATCGGCATCTTCGGCGCCGTGGCGCAGGCGGACATCAAACGACTCCTGTCGTTCACCCTCGTGAGCCACATCGGGTACATGATCTTCGGCATCGCTGTGGGCGGGGTCGCGGGTACCGCCGCGACGATCTACTACATCGTTCACCACATCGTGGTCCAGACGACGCTGTTCCTGACGACCGGCCTCGTCGAACGCGTGGGCGGCACGACCTCGATCTCGCGGCTCGGTGGAATCCTGAAGGCGTCGCCCATCGTCGGGGTGCTGTTCTTCATTGGCGCGATGAACCTCGGTGGCATCCCCCCGTTCTCCGGGTTCCTCGGCAAGATCGGCCTCTTCCAAGCTGGTGTCGCCGTCGGCGACCCGCTGTCGTACATTCTGATCGCAGCAGGTGCTGCGACATCCCTGCTGACGCTCTACGCGCTGGCGAGGGTGTGGAACATGGGATTCTGGCGCGGCAAGGACGAGGTTGCCGGATACTCTTCGCCGCTGCTCGATCAGCTCGCCGAGAGCCCGGAGGACTCGGGTTCGGTGGCCACGAAGACCATCTCGCGCCCGATGATCGGTGCGACCACCGGCATGGTCGCCCTCACCCTTTGCCTCACGGTGTTCGCCGGGCCGATCTTCGGCCTTGCGACGCGCGCTGCGGAGAACATCGAGGATCCGGACAACTACATCACGGCGGTCTTCCCGGACGGAACGGAGCACCTCAGATAATGCAACCGTCTCGTCGTCGCGCGCTGGCCAGCCAGCTGCTGCTGCTCGCAGGGCTTGTCCTGCTCTGGTGCCTGCTGTGGGGCATGTTCGACCCCCTCACCCTCATCACGGGCCTCGGGGCGGCGCTGCTCGTGTCGTTCCTCTTCTATCTGCCCGCTGTGGAGTTGAGCGGGCGCATCAACCTGTGGCGCTCGCTGGTGTTCTGCGCGCGGCTCCTGGTGGACATCGTCCGAGCCAGCGCCGAGATCACCTGGCTCGTGTTGAAACCCGGTTTCCGATCGAGTAACGCCGTCATCTCCGTCCGGCTCCGCACCACATCGGACCTCATCATGAGTTGGACGGCGGAAGCGGTGTCGATCGTTCCCGGTTCCATCGTCGTCGATCTCGACCGCTCCGCCTCGACGCTGTACCTCCACGCCCTCGACGTGCATGACGATGCAGACATCGATCGGGTGACCGCAGAGGTTCTCGGGACCGAGCGACGCCTGATCCTCGCGATCGGGTCCCGCGCGGAAGCGGACTCGCTGCGGCACGCCCAAGACCATCTCTCGACCGGAAGGGGACAGTGATGCTCATCGTCATCATCATCGCGGCAGCGCTCTTCGCGGCTGCCGCCCTCGCCGCGGTGTACCGCATCGTCCGTGGGCCCAGCCTGCTCGACCGGGTGATCGCCTCCGACGTCCTCGTCGCCACCGTCATGTGCGCGATCGGCGCCGAGATGGCGATCAACCGCCACACGGACGGTCTGCCGGTCCTCCTCGCGCTCGCAATGTTCGCGATCGTCGGTTCGGTGAGCGTTGCACGCTTCATGTCGAAGCAGGACGACGCATGACCGGGGAACTCCTCCGAGACATCGTCACGGGCGCACTGGTGCTCGTCGGGGCGATCATGTGCTTCGCGGCCGGCGTGGGTCTGCTGCGCTTCCCGGACGTCCTGTCCCGCCTGCACGCGGCGACGAAACCGCAGATCCTCGGACTCATCGCGATCGTGGCCGACATCGCCGTCTCGAGTCCGACGGTCGGCACCATCACGCTCGCGATCGCCATCATCGTCTTCCAGAGCCTCACTGCGCCGGTCTCAGCCCACATGGTCGCGAGGGCCGCGTATCGCAGTGGCAACTTCGACGATGGCGTGCTCATCCGGGACGAACTCGCAGGACGCGACGAGCTCGGTCGCGAGCAGCATCCCGGTCACACGCCGGAATAGCGGCAGAATACTCCCATGGGACTGCTCATCTACGCCTCCGGCGACGAGTACGAGATCGAAGATCGTGCGCTTGCGCACCTGAAGGCCGTCATCGGATCGAAGCTCCGTCGGCAGGAGAGCTTCTTCCTGAGTTGGGCGAACGATGCGGAGCACGGTTCAGGGCGCCGCTCCGTCTGGCTCTCGCCGAGTATCCCGCTGCAGTTCCGCTTCTTCGGCAGCCGCGCGCCGGAACTCAATCGAGCGTGGATCGAGGTGCTGTCCGATACGGCGCACACGCCGCGCGGTCTGCAGCTGATCCCGGAGTCCGAGATCGAAGGTTATCTGGCGGAGACCGGTGCGCTGCGGGACAGCGCCGAGACGCACGATCACGAGTAGGGGACACGCGGAGCGCTAGTCCGGATCCTCCACCCCGATGAGGAGCACGCGCAGTGCGGTCTCGGGAGATCCACGGCCGTCTGCGGGGATGGTCTCGCCATGGACGTAGCGATCGACGACCCGTGGGTCCACATAGCTGGACTTCGCGATCGCCGGGGTGTTGCCGAGTACCTCGGCCGCGTCGCGCATCGCCTGGGCGAGCACTTTGGATCTCGCCGTCTTGGAACGCTCAGGCCCCGCCGCGGCGAGGCTCTTCGCAGCGGCGACCGTACCGCGTAGGGTGCGGAAGTCCTTGGCGGTGAACGCTCCACCCGTCTGCGCCCGTACGTAGTCGTTGATCTGGGCTGCCTGCAGCGGTCGCCAGTGGTCGTCGTCCTTCCACGCGAGGAGTCGAGCGCGCGGTCCGCGACGTTTGAGGGATCGGACGAGTGACGCGAGGTCCGTGTCGACGATGTCCGACTCCCAGGGCTGACCGCTCTTCGCGGGGAACTTCAGCGAGACCGTGTCGCCGCTGACCGTGGCGTGTCCACCCTCGAGTGTCGACAGGCCGTGGCTGCCGTTCGACTCCGCGTACTGTTCGCCGCCCACGCGCAGGGACCCTGTGTCCAGCATGCGGAAGGCGCCGGCGGAGACCCGCGCGAGGGGATAGCCGTCGAGGCGGAGATCGCGCGTCACCCGTCCTCTGGCCGCAGGAAGGGCCTCCGCGAGGGCGAGGGCGCGGTCGAACTTGCTGCGGTCCTGCCGTTCGCGCCACGACGGGTGGTACAGGTATTGACGCCGCCCGGCGGCGTCGATCCCCGTGGCCTGGATGTGTCCGTTGGGGAAGGGGGTGATCCAGACCTCGTTCCAGGCGGGCGGGATCACGAGGCCGTCGATGCGCGCCCGGATCTCCTGATCGTCCAGACGTTGACCGTCCGGCAGCCGATAACTGAAGCCCCGGCCTGAGCGCACGCGCTTGATGCCGTCGGTACTCGGATCGCTGCGTCTGAGTCGTACCATCCGCTCAGCGTACGACCGGTGCGCATCCTGCGATCAGGCTTGCATCGGACCGAAGGACGTGTCAGGCGACCGGCGGCAGCTCCGCCAGGAACGCGTCGTGCAGGAGTCCGTTCGTCGCGAGTGAGCTGCGCGCGGCGATCGTGTCGATGCCGTCGATGTCGGTGAACCGCCCGCCGGCCTCGATGATGATCGGGACGTGGGCGCCGAGGTCGTACTCCTGGACCCCGAACTCCGCCACGGCGTCGATGGAGCCTTCGGCGAGCAGCATGTACGGCCACATGTCCCCGATGGCCCGATCGCGCCACAGCGAGCCGCACAGGGCCAACAGCTGAGGGACGCGTCCGACCGAGGCCCACTGCGCGATGCTCTGGAAGCTGAACGAGGCGTCTGCGAGCGCGGAGACACCTGAGACGGCGAGGCGGCGGGGCTCGGTCTCACCGAAGCGGAGACCCCACGCGCCGTGGCCGATGGCACCCCACCACCGGTTGTGCATCGCCGGTGCGCTGACGACGCCGACCACGGGGACACCGTCGACCGCGAGTGAGATGAGCGTGGCCCAGTTGGGGACGCCGCGCAGGAAGTTCGCGGTGCCGTCGATCGGGTCGATGATCCATTGGCGGTCAGTGGGACCCTGGGCGCCGTACTCCTCGCCGAACACGCCGTCGTCCGGACGTTCCTCCGAGATGATCGCGCGGATGGCCCGCTCGACGGCGAGATCGGCGTCCGTGACGTGGGAACGGTCCGGTTTGGTGTCGATCTCGAGGTCGCGGGCCTCGAAGCGCGTCATCGCGATCGCGTCGGCGGCATCGGCGAGACGGAGGGCGAGTTCGAGGTCGGCGGGGGAAGCAGCGGTCTGGTCGGTCACTTCTTCAGGATATGGTCGTGCGGGCGCCGGACTCGTTCGACAGGCCCTGAAACCGCCGCTCGCGACACGCCGACGTCCTCGATTTCGCATCCAGGTGGAACTGCTGGTAGTGTCATATCTCGGTTCGGAACGCTCCGAAACCACGCACCTCTAGCTCAATTGGCAGAGCAACTGACTCTTAATCAGTGGGTTCCCGGTTCAAGTCCGGGGGGGTGCACCATCACCACCGGCCCCGTCTTCGGACGGGGCCGTTGTCGTTTCTCCCAGGGCGTCGGAGAACGCTCCGCACGCGTTTCGCGACACCCTCCCGTCCGTATCGCGTCATCGGGCCGTCGCGTGTGGCGAGGCATGAGACCCTGGAAGGGTCAGCGATACGGCGGGATCGGGTCCTGCCCGTCACTGACGAAGCCTTCGCGGTGGTCACCCCGCCACCCGGAGCAGAGCGTCGGCTGGGCGTCACCGCCCGCCAGCGCCGTGGCGCCTCATCGATTCGGGTTCGATGAGGCGTCACGCCCCCGCGATGAGGTCGCGGGTCGACATGCGAACGGCCGCCCACCGAGGTGGACGGCCGCAGATGCACTTCAGGTGTGTTCAGCCGATCGAGCTGCGGCGCGCGGGCACCGGATTCACGAGGCTCGCGTCGATGAACTCCGGCTCGGCCCAGACGGTGATGGGGTAGTGCTGCGGTTCAAGCAGTGTCCGCTCGACGAGTGTGGGTTCGGCGAACGCTGCCGCCTCGATGTCCTCGGCGTCGTCGGCGTCGTCAGTCGCAACCTCGGACTGCTCTGCGGCCGGCACGCCGGTCTCGGATCCGGCGTCGTCCAGCGTCGACTCGGTCGGGGCTTCAGCAGCGACGGGCGAGTCGACAGCGGTCTCGGCCACTGCCTCGGTCTCGGTGTCCTCTGCCTGGCGACCCCACAGACGCCAACCCCGACTCGGCGTCTCGGCGACGCGGACTGTCACGGCGGCCTGCTCGAGGTCGATATCCGTTGCGATCTCGTGAGCGAGCTGCTGCGCGTAGACCTCGTGGAAGATCTCGTCGCCGGAGTCCGGTGCCCGGCGAGAGAGGACCCATGCGCCGTTCGCGCCGAGCTCACCAGCCAACCTGGCGTGGACGAGATCGAACAGCTGCTTCTCGGTCAGCTTCGATGCGGAGACAGGTGCTGCGTGGCGTCGGCGACCGAACATGGCGGGCCCTTCATCGAAAGCGGAGCGTCCCTGGAGCTGGACTGCCCTTATTCTCGATCACGGAGCCCGGAAAGACGCGGAGACACGCGGGCAGCCGCCTCAGTTCTCGGGATCGCAGCCGTCGCGTGGTAGTGCGCGCCGCGCGAACTCAGCGGTCGAGCTCTGCCTGCTTGCTCTCGTCGAGCACGGTGCTGATCGCGAGGGCGAGCGAGATCCCCCAGCTCAGCCAGAGCAGGATGAGCTTCCAATCGCGGGGGCCCTGACGAGTCGCCTGGAGCGCTGAGATCCCGCCGAAGACCGCGGAGATCATGCTGCCGTTGAAAAGGTATTTGCGCATGGGTTCACGCTAGCCGGTAGGGGTGGTCTCCCGCATCCGGGCTTTCCTTCGGGCGCTCGGCTGTGCTAGCGAACGCGCGCTTCGCGAACGCCAGTGACGCCCGCAGCTGATCGAGCCGGAGCGCGTCGCCGCCGGACGACGGCAGATGCACCTCGGCGACGATGCTGCCGGACCACTCGGTGGTGCGCAGCAGTTCGAGCACCTCCGCGACTGGCTGGTCGCCGGCTCCGGGCAGGAGATGCTCATCCAGGAAGGCGCCGCGGGGGGAAGGGGCGGTGCCGTCGCACAGGTGGACGTGGCGGAGCCTGCTCCCGAATCGGGTGGCGATCTCGAGCGAATCCTCGCCGGCGAGCGCCGCGTGGGAGAAGTCCAGGGTGAGTGCGGCGCAGTCCAGCGAAGCCGGGTCGTAGCCGAACGCGAACGGCTGCACCGTGAGTCCTCGGCTGCTGAAACACGCCATGTTCTCCACAGCCACTTCCAGCCCGTGCTCCTCGCTCAGTTCCGCCACGAGGTCGACGAAGGCCTTCGCGTAGCGGCGTTGCCAGCGGAACGGCGGGTGCACGACGACGGTCGACGCGCCGACGGCTGCGGCGAGCGCTGCCGACCGGCGGAGCTTCTCGCGGTGGTCCCGCCCCCAGACGAAGGCGGTGCGTGTGAGGACCGGTGCGTGGATCGACAGGATGTCGAGTCCGAACTCGGCCGAGAGGGCGAGCAACGTCGGAGCGTCCTGCGTCGCCCGATGCTGTGTGACCATGACTTCGACACCGTCATAGCCCGCCTCGGCGGCAAGCTCGAAGGCGCGTCGGGTGTCGAGCGGGTAGACGCAGGAGGTGCTCATGCCGTGGCGGATCATCACGGCAAGCATATGCTCGCCGTCTGAACACGCGGTTTCGCCGTGCGGAACGCTGCTAGCCTGAGGGGCGAACCCGAGCAACCCGGGAGGGTCATCATCACCAGATATTCCGCGCCCGATGGCGGATCAGCATCGACCTTCGACTTCATCGTCGTCTCGAACAGAATGCCCGTCGACCGCGTCGTCGACGAGGACGGGACTGAAAGCTGGCGGACATCGCCAGGCGGTCTCGTCACCGCGCTCGAGCCGGTCATGCGCGGGGCCGACGGCGCCTGGATCGGGTGGGCGGGTGCCGCCGACCTCGAGATCGAGCCGTTCGAGAACGACGACATGTGGATCATCCCCGTGCCGTTGTCCGAGGACGAGATCGCCCGCTACTACGAGGGCTTCTCGAACGACACGATCTGGCCGCTCTACCATGACGTCATCGCGCCGCCGAGCTACCACCGTGAATGGTGGGACTCCTACGTCCTCGTCAACCGTCGGTTCGCGGAAGCGGCCGCGGCTGCGGCAGCCCCCGACGCCACGGTCTGGGTGCAGGATTACCAGCTGCAACTGGTGCCGAAGCTGCTGCGCGAGCTCCGCCCCGACCTCACGATCGGCTTCTTCAACCACATCCCCTTCCCGGCATACGGGATCTACTCCCAGCTGCCCTGGCGTCGCCAGATCATCGAGGGTCTCCTTGGCGCGGACGTCATCGGCTTCCAGCGGGTCGCCGACGCGGGCAACTTCTCGCGCGCCGTGCGCCGTCTCTTCGGCTACGAGACGAAGGGTGCGGCGATCCAGGTCCCGCTCGACGCAGCCCTCGTCTCGGTCACGACCGACGCGGCGCCGGTCGCCTCCAAGCGGGGCGCGCCGTTCCGGACGGTCATCGCGCGTCATTTCCCGATCTCGATCGACAGCCAGGGGTATCAGGCGCTCGCCCAGCGCCCGGACGTCATCGCCCGTGCCAAGCAGATCCGGGAGGAGCTCGGCAATCCGGAGACGATCATGCTCGGTGTCGACCGCCTCGACTACACGAAGGGCATCGGTCATCGGCTGAAGGCCTTCGGCGAGCTGCTACGCCAGGGGAAGCTCGCCGTCGAGGACGTCACGCTCGTCCAGGTCGCGAGTCCGAGTCGTGAACGTGTCGAGACGTATCGGCAACTGCGCGACGACATCGAACAGACGGTCGGGCGCATCAACGGTGACTTCGGCACCATCGGACACACCGCGATCCAGTACCTCCACCACGGCTATCCGCGCGAGGAGATGGCGGCGCTGTACCTCGCGGCCGACGTCATGCTCGTCACGGCCCTCCGCGACGGCATGAACCTCGTGGCCAAAGAGTACGTCGCCGCTCGGTACGACAACGACGGTGTGCTCGTCCTCAGCGAGTTCGCCGGAGCCTCCGACGAGCTCAAGCAGGCGTTGAAGATCAACCCGCACGACATCGAGGGGATGAAGTCCGCGATCCTGCAGGCCGTCCACATGACGAAGGCCGAACGGAGCCGCCGCATGCGTGCGCTCCGGAAGCGGGTCATGGAGTACGACGTCGCCCGCTGGTCCGCTTCGTTCCTCGACGAACTGCACCGCGTCCGCGACGAGCAGCACACCACGACGCAGGGGAGCGCCGCGCAGTCATGAGCGCCACCGACGAGCCCACCGACACCCTCGGAGGGCTGCCCCTCGGGTTGCGCGCCGAGCTCCGCCGTCTCGCAGACGTCCCGAGTCTCCTGGTCGCCCTCGACTTCGACGGTACGCTCGCTCCCGAGGTCGACGACCCCGAGCAGGCCCGTGCGCTCCCCGCAGCGCGCACTGCTGTCCTCGCACTCATGGACCTCCCCGGCACCAGGGTCGCACTCGTCTCCGGACGGTCGATCGACAGCCTCATCGCCGTGGCCGACCTCCCGGATCAGGCACTGTTCGCCGGGTCGCACGGCGTCGAGATCCGACTCGACAGCCCGGACGACGCTCTCGCGCTCGACGACGAGGAACGTGAACAGCGCGAGACGCTCCAACGGATCCTCCAGGACGTCGCAGAGGGTTACGATAATGTCTGGATCGAGCGGAAGCCTGCAGGGTTCGCCCTGCACACCCGGCTCGCCAATGAAGAAGACTCCAGGATCGCCCACCTCGAAGCACTCGCCCACACGAAGGACGAGTTCGGCGCCCTGACGGTTCGAGAGGGCAAGAACGTCCTCGAGTTCTCGCTCAGGAGTGCTACCAAGGGCGAAGCCGTCGAACACCTCCGGCGGTACACCAGAGCAGATGCCGTGTTCTACGCGGGCGATGACGTCACCGACGAGGACGCCTTCGGCGCTCTCGGCCCGGGAGACCTCGGGGTGAAGAGCGGTCAGGGCGTGACCGCCGCCGACTTCAGGGTCGAAGGCCCCTCCGAGATCGCACGCGTGCTCGGCATGCTCGCGGAATATCGAAGCAACAAGGAAGCCGTAGACTCTTAAAATGCCAGAGATCGACATCAAACCACGCAGTCGCGCCGTCACCGACGGCATCGAGGCGACCACCTCGCGCGGAATGCTCCGCGCGGTCGGTATGGGCGACGAAGACTGGGACAAACCCCAGATCGGCATCGCGAGCTCGTGGAACGAGATCACGCCGTGCAACCTCTCCCTCGACCGGCTCGCGCAGGGCGCCAAGGAAGGCGTGCACTCCGGAGGCGGATACCCGCTGCAGTTCGGCACCATCTCCGTCTCGGACGGCATCTCGATGGGTCACGAGGGCATGCACTTCTCGCTCGTCTCCCGCGAGGTCATCGCGGACAGCGTCGAGACCGTCGTCATGGCGGAGCGACTCGACGGCACCGTCCTGCTCGCCGGTTGCGACAAGTCGCTGCCCGGCATGCTGATGGCGGCCGCCCGTCTCGACCTCGCCTCCGTATTCCTGTACGCCGGTTCGATCGCTCCGGGCTGGGTCAAGCTCTCCGACGGCACGGAGAAGGAAGTCACCATCATCGACTCCTTCGAGGCCGTCGGCGCGTGCAAGGCCGGCAACATGAGCGAAGCCGACCTCAAGCGCATCGAGTGCGCCATCGCTCCCGGCGAGGGTGCCTGCGGTGGCATGTACACCGCCAACACCATGGCGTCGGTGGCTGAAGCGCTCGGCATG
The DNA here is from genome assembly GCF_050613355.1 of Plantibacter sp. RU18. Classification (NCBI taxonomy): domain Bacteria; kingdom Bacillati; phylum Actinomycetota; class Actinomycetes; order Micrococcales; family Microbacteriaceae; genus Plantibacter; species Plantibacter sp. RU18. The sequence goes on along the minus strand of NZ_CP159618.1, from coordinate 2,871,996 downwards.
AGCCTGCCCGGCTCCGCTTCGCCGCCCTCCGCCGACCGTCGCCGCGACTACTTCGCCCATCGCTCGGGCGAGGCCGTCGTGAACATGCTGCGACTCGGCATCACGGCACGCGACATCCTCACCGAAGAGGCGTTCGAGAACGCGATCGCCGTGGCGATGGCGTTCGGAGGGTCGACGAACGTCGTGCTGCACCTCCTCGCGATCGCCCGTGAGGCCGAGGTCGACCTCACCCTCGACGACTTCAACCGCATCGGCGACAAGGTTCCGCACGTCGGCGACCTCAAGCCGTTCGGTCAGTACGTCATGAACGACGTCGACCGCCACGGCGGCGTGCCCGTCGTCATGAAGGCGCTGCTCGAGGCGGGCCTTCTCCACGGAGACTGCCTCACCGTCACCGGCAAGACGGTCGCCGAGAACCTGGCGGAGATCAATCCCGATCCGATCGACGGCAAGGTCATCCGCACGCTCGACAACCCGATCCACGCGACCGGCGGCATCACCGTGCTGAAGGGCTCGTTCGCGCCGGAGGGAGCCGTGGTGAAGACTGCCGGCTTCGACGCCGACATCTTCGAGGGTCCTGCCAGGGTGTTCGAGCGCGAGCGCGGTGCCATGGATGCACTCACCGAAGGCAAGATCGCCAAGGGCGACGTCGTCATCATCCGCTACGAAGGGCCGAAAGGCGGCCCCGGTATGCGCGAGATGCTCGCGATCACCGCAGCCATCAAGGGCGCGGGTCTCGGCAAAGATGTACTACTGTTGACGGACGGTCGATTCTCAGGCGGCACAACCGGACTGTGCATCGGCCACATAGCACCCGAAGCGGTGGACGCAGGTCCAATCGCATTCGTGCGCGATGGTGATCTGATACGGGTCGATATCGCTGGCCGCTCGCTCGACCTACTCGTCGACGATGCAGAGCTGGAAGCCCGCCGCGAAGGCTGGGCGCCTCTTCCCCCGCGCTATACCCGTGGCGTTCTCGCAAAGTACTCTCGACTCGTGCACTCCGCAGCGGAGGGCGCGATCACGGGGTAACCGAGCAATTCGTTCGTGCATCTCATCGCTAAGGAATCATCATGCCCGCGGAGTCTCAACCCGTGCCTCATCCCAGAACACCGGCGGCACAGGCCGCCCCGGAGATCCTGACGGGAGCCCAGGCGATCGTCCGATCGCTCGAGCTCCTCGGGGTCACCGACATCTTCGGTCTGCCCGGCGGAGCGATCCTGCCGACCTACGACCCGTTGATGGACTCGACGAAGCTCCGTCACATCCTCGTCCGGCACGAGCAGGGCGCCGGTCACGCGGCCGAGGGCTATGCCGCAGCCGGTGGCGGGATCGGCGTCTGCATCGCGACGTCCGGTCCTGGCGCGACGAACCTCGTCACCGCCATCGCCGACGCCTACATGGACTCCGTGCCGATGGTCGCGATCACCGGCCAGGTGTTCTCGACGCTCATGGGTACCGACGCGTTCCAGGAAGCGGACATCGTCGGCATCACCATGCCGATCACGAAGCACTCCTTCCTCGTGAAGACGCCCGAAGACGTCCCTGCCGCCATTGCGGCGGCCTACGAGATCGCTGGGACGGGACGTCCCGGGCCGGTGCTCGTGGACATCACGAAGGATGCTCAGCAAGCCGAGGCGCCGTTCATCTGGCCACCGAAGGTCGATCTGCCGGGCTACCGGCCGGTCACCAAGGCTCACGGCAAGCAGATCCACGCGGCGGCGCAGTTGCTCGTGAACGCCAAGAAGCCGGTGCTGTACGTCGGCGGCGGCGTCATCCGTTCGAAGGCTTCCGCTGAGCTGCTCTCGCTTGCCGAGGCGATCGGTGCTCCGGTCGTCACGACGCTGATGGCGCGCGGGGCATTCCCCGACTCGCACCACCAGCACCTCGGCATGCCGGGTATGCACGGCACGGTCCCGGCCGTGCTCGCGCTCCAGGAATCCGATCTGCTCGTCTCCCTCGGTGCTCGTTTCGACGATCGGGTGACGGGTAAGGCGTCGCTGTTCGCGCCACATGCCAAGGTCGTGCACGTCGACGTGGACCCTGCGGAGATCTCGAAGATCCGCATCGCGGACGTCCCGATCGTGGGCGACGCGAAGGACGTCATCGTCGACCTGCAGTCGGCGTTCGAGGCGGCGTCGCGTGAGGTCACGCCCGACATCACCGAGTGGTGGTCCTACCTCGACGGTCTCCGCGAGGAGTTCCCGCTCGGCTACTCGGCACCGACCGACGGCCTGCTCGCTCCGCAGTACGTGATCTCCCGGATCGGTGAGCTCACGGGCCCCGAGGGTGTGTTCGCCTCCGGTGTCGGTCAGCATCAGATGTGGGCGGCACAGTTCATCAAGTACGAGCGTCCGAACTCGTGGCTGAACTCCGGCGGTGCCGGCACGATGGGCTACTCGGTCCCGGCCGCCATGGGCGCCAAGGTGGCCCAGCCGGATCGCCATGTCTGGGCGATCGACGGCGACGGCTGCTTCCAGATGACCAACCAGGAGCTCGCGACCTGCACGATCAACAACATCCCGATCAAGGTCGCGATCATCAACAACTCCTCGTTGGGCATGGTCCGTCAGTGGCAGACCCTGTTCTACGACGGCCGGTACTCCAACACCGACCTCAACACCGGTCACGACACCATCCGGATCCCGGACTTCGTCAAGCTGGCCGAGGCGTACGGTTGCCTCGCGATCCGCGTGACGAAAGAGGACGAGGTCGATGCCGCGATCAAACTCGCCCTCGAGACGAACGACCGTCCCGTCGTCATCGACTTCGTGGTGAGCGCCGACGCGATGGTGTGGCCGATGGTGCCGCAGGGCGTCAGCAACAGCTACGTCCAGTACGCCAAGGACCACAGCCCGTCGTTCGATGAGGAGGCCTGAGCATGAGCAGCCACGTCCTGAGCCTCCTCGTGGAGGACAAACCCGGTCTGCTGACGCGTGTCGCAGGCCTGTTCGCCCGCCGGGGATTCAACATCGAGAGTCTTGCGGTCGGCCACAGCGAGATCGCGGGTCTGTCGCGGATCACCGTCGTCGTCGACGTCGAGGAACTTCCGCTCGAGCAGGTGACCAAGCAGCTGAACAAGCTGATCAACGTCATCAAGATCGTCGAGCTCGACCCGGCTCAGTCGGTCCAGCGCGAGCACCTGCTCATCAAGGTCCGGGTCGACAACTCGACCCGTTCCCAGGTGCTCGAGGCCGTCAACCTGTTCCGCGCCCGCGTGGTCGACGTCGCCCAGGATGCCCTCGTCATCGAGGTCACGGGCGACTCCGGCAAGACCACGGCACTGCTCAAGGTGCTCGAGCCGTACGGCATCAAGGAGATCGCCCAGTCGGGCCTCCTCGCGATCGGCCGTGGCTCGAAGTCGATCACCGAACGCGTCTTCAAGAACTAGTCGCCATCCAGCGACTCATGCGAAACCACAACCAAGGAGAGAACCACCAGTGACTGAGATTTTCTACGACCAGGACGCAGACCTGTCGCTCATCCAGGGCAAGAAGGTTGCCGTTATCGGCTACGGCTCGCAGGGCCACGCTCACGCGCTCAACCTCCGCGACTCCGGTGTCGAGGTCGTCATCGGCCTGAAGGACGGCTCGAAGTCGATCGCCAAGGCTGAGGAGCAGGGCTTCACCGTCAAGAACGTCGCCGACGCCTCCGCGTGGGCCGATGTCATCGTCATCCTCGCTCCCGACCAGTTCCAGCGCACGATCTTCTCGGAGTCCATCAAGGACCAGCTGGCACCCGGCAAGGCGCTCGTCTTCGGCCACGGCTTCAACATCCGCTTCGGTTACATCGAGGCCCCTGAGGGCGTCGACATCTTCATGGTCGCCCCGAAGGGCCCGGGCCACACCGTCCGTCGTGAGTACGAAGCGGGCCGCGGCGTCCCCGTCATCGTCGCCGTCGAGAAGGACGAGACGGGCAGCGCCTGGTCGCTCGCCTGGTCCTATGCCAAGGCGATCGGTGGCCTCCGTGCCGGCGGTATCAAGACGACGTTCACCGAGGAGACCGAGACCGACCTCTTCGGCGAGCAGGCAGTCCTCTGCGGTGGTGTCTCCCAGCTGATCCAGTACGGCTTCGAGACCCTCACCGAAGCCGGCTACCAGCCGCAGATCGCGTACTTCGAGGTGCTCCACGAGCTGAAGCTCATCGTCGACCTGATCTGGGAGGGCGGCATCGCGAAGCAGCGTTGGAGTGTCTCCGACACCGCCGAGTACGGTGACTACGTCTCCGGCCCGCGCGTCATCGACCCGAGCGTCAAGACGAACATGCAGGCTGTCCTCAAGGACATCCAGGACGGCACCTTCGCCAAGCGCTTCATCGAGGACCAGGACGCCGGAGCTCCCGAGTTCCTCGCACTGCGCAAGAAGGGCGAGGACCACCCCATCGAGGCGACCGGTCGCGAGCTGCGCAAGCTCTTCGCCTGGAACGCGTCGAACGACGACGACTACGTCGACGGCAGCGTGGCCCGCTAGTCACCACCCGCCGTGCCGCACTGCGGCGGCTGAGCCGAACGCCCGTCCCGAATCCTCGGGGCGGGCGTTCTGTCGTTCAGGCCTGCTCGCTCGGGCTCTGGACCGGCTGCAGGAAGATCTCGATGACCGGCACGGGCGCGGCAGGCGTTGCAACGGGGAGGTGGAGGGTGACCGTCCCCTTGTCGGGTCCCTTGGGCTGCGTGTGCTGGTTCGGGAGGTCGTGCTCCGGGCGGTGCACGCGGAACGGTACCTCCGAACCGTCCGACAGAAGCTGCGCATACCGGACCCGGCCGGCGAGCGCCGGGAGGTGCAGATGAACGAATGGCCACGAGAACACGTGGACGTACAGGCGGTCGCCGCGCTGTGTGTATCGGACATCGGTCGGGCTTGCGTACTGCGATGGCCCGCACCCACGGATCGAACGCTCGTTGACCGCGAACCAGGCGGCGAGCACGTCGAGCCGCTCGATCGCGCGTGGATCGATGGTCCCGCGTGCCGTTGGTCCGATGTTCAACAGCATGTTGCCGTTCTTCGAGACGGAGTCGACGAGCATCTTCAGGAGGAGTTCGGCGGACTTGTAGTCGAGGTTGTCGCGGTCGTACCCCCAGCTGCCGTTGAGTGTCTGACACGCCTCCCAACGGATCGGCGCGCCGTCGTGGCCGGTCGGTGTGCTGGCCGGTTGATACTGCTCTGGGGTCGTGACGTCTCCCGGGACCTCGAGACGGTCGTTGATCAGGATGTTCGGCTGGAGCTCGCGGATCATCTCGACCAACTCGATCGACCCCCAGTCGGTGGCCCCCTTGCCGGGGAGTCCCTCGATTCCCTGCGAATAGCTGAAGTCGAAGAACAGGTAGTCGATCTGTCCGTAGTGCGTCAGGAGTTCTCGCACCTGCCCGTGGAGGTACTCGCGGTACCGGGGCCAGCGTCGATCGGTGTTCGCCGTGATCGCCGCGGGATCGTCTCGTCGAGGGTGGATGCCGTCGACGGTGAAGTCGGGATGATGCCAGTCGATGAGCGAATGATAGAACCCGATGCGCAGTGCCTCCGCTCGGAACGCGTCGACGAACTCGGCCACGAGATCGCGTCCTGCAGGCGTGTGCATCGAGGTGAATTCGGTGAGGGCCGAGTCCCACAGGCAGAACCCGTCATGGTGCTTGGTCGTCAGCACGGCGTACCGGAACCCTGCCGCCCGAGCCCGTCGCGCCCATTCGCGTGGCTGGAACAGATCCGGATCGAAGTGTTCGCGATAGCGCTCGTAGTGCTCGGCCGACAGATGCTCCCGCGACTGCACCCATTCGTGGCGCGCTGGTAGGGCATACAGGCCCCAGTGCAGGAAGAGCCCAAAACGCGCGTCGTCGAACCAGGTGTCGTCGGGAGGCTGGATGGTGATCTCGCTCACGTGGGGCCCTTCGGTCGGCATGCTCGTTCACGGTGACGTGGGTGGCAGGCTAACACGAAACATCGGATGTCTGGGTGTTCGGATCAGCGTTCAGCGGAGCCCATCACGCGTTCGCTCCGACCGCTTGCGAGCGAGCTGCGGGCGGCGAGCGCGAGCGCGAGGGCCGAGACCGCTGAACGACCGGTCACGCGTATGGGGGAGCGGTGGTGCTCGACGCAGTCGATGAAGTACTTGGCCTGGCGTCGATACGGGTCGGTGGCATCGATCGGATGCCCGTTCATGGCCGCCGCTGAGCCGAGCGCGTCCAGGCGGAGCGGGGCCGGCTCGCTCGGTCCCGCGCTCGCGAATCGGTGGGTCACGAGGCCTGTGCTCCCGACGACCTCGATGGCAGAGGTGAAGCCGAACGCCTCCGGGTTCTGCATGGAGGTGAGCACCCGCCCGAGGCCGCCGTCCGCGTACTCGACAGTCGTCACGGTCGGGCCGTCCGGTCGGCCGCGCTCGGCTCGGACCGAGAGCGGAGTTCCGAGGTGCAGGTTCAGTTGGTCGAAGTCGTGGATCGCGAAGTCCACCAGGTGCCCACCGGAGCGGCGTTCGTCCTGCCACCACGGAGACGCGGGTGCGGGCGGGCTCAGCCGCTCGGCCGTCGCAGTGAGCGGTGTTCCAACCGCTCCGTCGCGGACGGCATCGCTGATCGACTCGTAGCCGCCGAAGAACCGGACGACGTGCGCGACCATGATGATGCCGGCGCTCGACTCGGCCTCGTGCAGGATCGCCATCGCGTCGCCGACCGTGAGTGCGATCGGTTTCTCCAGCAGGACGTGCTTGCCCGCCCGGAGTGCTCGGATCGCGAGGTCACGATGGGTGTCCGTCGGCGTGCAGATCGAGACGATCCCGACCGCTGGATCGTTCAGGACCTCGTGGATCGAGGTCGTGAGTCTGGCTGCAGGAGCATCGATGATCGGCTGCGGGTTCCGTGCCGAGCAGAGGTAGGCGATGTCGTCCCCGCGTCCTGCGCCGGCGAACGCCCGTGCATGCGCGCGTCCCATGGCTCCGGTGCCGACGATGGCGATGCCGGCTGTCACGATGTCGCTCCGGGCCGTACCGGTTCGAGCGCGTGCGCCACTCGGGCGAACAGCGCGTCGTCGACGTCGCCGCCGAGCGACCTGATACCGAACATCGCTGCACCGAGCAGCCCGTCGGCGACGGGCACGAGCACGGCGCCGCCGGCGGCGCCGGACAATCGTTCCGACGCTCCGGGCAGTGTCGGCAGGATGCCGTCGACGAGGACACTGCCGCCGACGACGAGGGCCTGGTGGTTCCGGCCGGCATCGGCGCCGCCCACGGCATCGACGAGCGCCACCAGGTGGTCGACTGCCGCGTCGACGATCTGCGCGGCGACGTCGTCCTGCGGGACGGCGAATGCGAGCGGTGCGAATCGCGCGATCGAGACCGGAGGCCCGGTGTTCGCCACTCGGATCAACTCCTCCAGCGTCATCGAGCGACGGCGCAACGCGGACTCGATCGTCGGACCATCGGCCGTCGGGAGCGTCAAGGCTTCGCAGACGAGAGCGGTCAGCCGGGTCCGGGGTCCGAGGCCGTCCAGGTCGGCCGTGACCGCCCGGAGCATCCGGCGTGCGATCCAGAAGCCTGACCCGCCGTCACCGAGCAACCATCCCGCACCGCCAACCTCCTGCACGACCCGGCCACCCGCGACGCGCCCGGCCACGCTCCCGGTGCCGGCAACGAGCACGACGCCGTCGGTGGACGCCGAGCCGGAGCCGAACATGCCGAGCAGATCGGACTCGATCACGATCCGGTCGAACCCGAGGGGTGCCAGGTGGTCCAGCAGCGTGGCGCGGTAGAGGTCGGACAACTGACCCGCCTGAGTGATCGCAACGATGGACTCCGGCGCGATCGACAGGGAGGGCTGATCCAGACGGGCGCGTGCGAGCGCCAGCGTTGCGGCGTGGGCGATCTGCGCAGCAGCGGATTCGATGCCCGAGGACGTCGGATTGCCGCCGGCTGCGCGAGCCGTCCCCAGACACCGTCCAGCGGCATCGAGCAGCGCCGCGCGAGAGGAGGTGCCTCCGGCGTCGATCGCCAATGTTGTTTTCATCATCGTCATCATCTCGAAACATGTTGCCGTGGGGCACAACGTACTGTAAGAATCAGTTTCGCGTCACTCCAACGAAGGAGAAAAGGAATTTCCATGACTGTTCCCATCCGCACCGTTCCACCGGTCGAGCACGCCACTGGCGTGACCAACCGGATTCGGTCGCGGATGCCGGAGATGTCTGGGGTCATGACGCGCATCGCGCAGTATCTGCTCGAGAAGCCGGACGCGCCGCTCACCCTGACGATCGGCGAACTGGCGGCCGACTCAGGTGTCTCGCCGGCGACGATCACCCGGTTCTGCCGCATCATCGGGTACACCGGCTACGCGCCGTTCCGGGTCGACCTCGCGAAGGACTTCGGTCGCAGCTCGGCGCACGACTCCTGGCGGACCGACATCGGCCGGAGCTTCGGGCCGGACGACTCGGCGACCGACGTGCTCAGCACCCTGCTCAACGCACACACCCGCACCCTGCGTGAGACGGCCGATGTCATGGACCTCGCCGTCATCCAGCGCATCGCAGCGGCCATCGCCGCCAGTACCAACGTCGACATCTACGGCGTCGGCGGGAGCGCGATGCTGGCCGGGGAGATGCAGGCGCGACTGTATCGGATCGGGATCAGCACGCACACTTGGTCCGAGGTGCACGCCGGACTGACGAGCGCCGCGATCCAGGGTGTCGATTCCGTGGCGTTGGGCATCTCCAACACCGGGCGCACCGAGGAGACGATCCAGATGCTGCGGCAGGCCGGGCGCTCCGGTGCACTCACCGTCGCGATCAGCAACAACCCGGACTCGCCGCTCGTCGCCGAGGCGGAACTCGCCATCATCACCTCGGCCCACGAACGCTTCCTGCAGCCAGACGACCTCTCGGCCAAGCACGGGCAGCTGTTCGTCCTCGACCTGCTCTACCTACTCGTCGCGCAGGAGAACTTCGACCGGACCACCCAGCTCCTGGCGGCATCGGCACTCGCTGTCGCGTCGCACCGCCGGCCGACGAGGGCGGGCGCCCTGTCCGAGACCCCGTCCCGCGTGGACGCCCTGAGAGGATGAGCATGACCGTCACATCGAGCAGCACCTGGACCGAACACATCGAGGACTACGCCGACCAGGTGTCGAGCCGCCTCGCGGACATCACCGCGGCTGCGCGGGCTGGCGAACTCGACCCGGCTGTGGAGCTCCTGGTCGGCGCGATCGAGCGCGGGGCCGTCATCCAGGCGTTCGGGACGGGACACTCGGAAGCCTTCGCGATGGAGATCGCCGGACGCGCCGGCGGGTTGATCCCGACGAACAAGATCGCCCTGCGCGACGTTGTCCTGCGTGGTGGGCGATCGGTCGAGGACCTGGGCGGGGCGGCCCTCGAGCGCAGCGGTGACGTCGCGGCGGAGCTGTTCGCGATCTCACCCATCGGTGCGGGGGACGTCTTCATCATCGCCTCGAACTCCGGTGTCAACGGCTCGATCGTCGGTCTCGCGCTGCTCGCCAAGCAGCACGGCCATCCGGTGATCGCCGTGACTTCGCTCGAACACACATCACGGGTCGAGCCGAAGCACGCGAGTGGTCTGCGGCTGTCCGAGGTGGCGGACGTCGTCCTCGACAACCGAGCCCCGTTCTGCGACGCGACGATCGAGGTCCGCGACGGCGTCCCGGTGGGCGCTGTGTCCTCGATCACCGCCGCCTATCTCGCGCAGCTGCTCACGATCGGCGTCGCCGAGACGCTCGCTCGGACCGGCGAGACCCCTCCGCTCTACATCTCTGCAAACATCCCGGGCGGCGACGAGCACAACAGCGTGCTCGAGGACCGGTACCGCGGCCGGATCCGCCGCGACGCGTGAACGACCTCCCTGACCAGAAGCACCCCGACAGCACCAACCTCCGCAACACACGAATCATTGGAAGGTAGACCGATGGAAAAGCAGAAAGCAACGCTCCAACGACGCGACTTCTTGCGAGGTGCCCTCGCAACCGCGATCCTCCTCCCGCTCGGCGGGACGCTCGCGTCCTGTGTCGGCGGTGGAGGTGGCGCGACCACGACCGGAGGACCCGTCTCGGCGGGCAATCCCTTCGGTATGGCGGCGAACTCGACCGTCGACGCCGTCATCTTCAAGGGCGGTTACGGCATCGAATACACCGAGTTCGCCGGAAAGCTCGTCGAGAAGCAGCAGGCGGGCTCGACGGTCAAGGTGACCGCAGCGACGAACATCGCTCAGACCCTCCAGCCCCGTTTCGTCGCAGGGAACCCGCCGGACGTCATCGACAACAGCGGCGCCGGTCTCATCGGCATCAACACGATCCGCGAGCAGCTCGCTGATCTGACGGACGTCATCGACTCCGAGAACTACGAGGGCAAGGTCATCAAGGACACGCTCTACGCCGGCGTGATCGAGCCGGGCACCTTCGACGGCAAGTTCGTCCAGCTCAACTATGTGCTGACCGTGTACGCGGTCTGGTACTCGGCCGCGCTCTTCGACACCAACGGGTGGGCGCCGCCGAAGACCTGGGCTGAAGCCAAGGACCTCGGAGCGAAGGCCAAGGAGCAGGGCAAGTACCTGTTCGGCTGGGGCACTGAAGCGGCGACGTACTACCAGACCATGGCGATCGCCTCCGCCATCAAGGAGGGCGGCGACGAAGTCCGCCTCGCACTCGAGAACCTCGAGGAGGACTGCTGGTCCAAGCCTGCGGTCCAGTCCGTGTTCACCGCGATGAAGGAGATCATCGACGCCGGCTACGTCAAGCCTGGTGGAGCCGGTACGCAGTTCACGGCGGCCCAGGCTCAATGGAGCAACTCCGAGGACTTCATCCTCTACCCCTCGGGTGGCTGGATCGAGAACGAGATGAAGACCCAGACCAAGGACGGCTTCAAGATGACCGGGGCGCCAGAGCCGACGGTCACCGCCGACTCCGCACTGCCCTACACGGCACTGCACAGTACGGCGGGTGAAGGGTTCATCGTCCCCTCGCAGGGGAAGAACGTCGCGGGTGGCAAGGAGTTCCTGCGGGCCATGCTGTCCAACGACGCGGCGGTCAACTTCGCGAAGACGACCTTCTCGTCGACGATCGTGAAGGACACCATCCCCGAGGATGGATTCGGCTCGACGGCACTGGTGTCGCAGGTCAAGATGCTCGAAGGCGCCGGGAGCGACGTGTTCTCATGGAACTTCGTCGATCTGTACGGCCTCAACACCGACATGCTCGTCCTGTGGAACACCTTCATGCAGGGCGGCTCCGACGTCTCGACGCTGACGAAGGGGCTCCAGGACATCTCCGACAAGGTCCGCAACGACGACTCGGTGGACAAGGTCACGGTCAAATGACGGCTGTCGTCGGCACCCCCATCGGGCGCGCGGGTGGCGGGAAGCCACCCGCCGCCCGGCGGTTGCGCCGCCGTGACTTCACCTTCGATCGGGTCACCTTCTTCCTGGTGTTCCTCATCGTGCCGGTGGTCGGGTACATCGTCTTCGTCGTGTCCCCGTTCGCGCAGGCGGCGTACTACTCGCTCACGAACTGGTCGGGGTTCTCACCGGCGATGGACTTCGTCGGCATCTCCAACTACACGAAGCTCTTCCAGGACGCGACCTTCCTGACGTCGATGACGAACAGCGTCACCCTCGCCATCGTGCTCCCGCTCGTGACCCTCGGGATCGCCTTCCTGTTCGCGTCGCTGATCACCATCGGGGGTCCGAGCAATGGACCGATCCGCGGGTTGCGCAATTCGAGTGTCTACCGTGTCATCACCTTCTTCCCGTACGTGGTACCGGCGATCGTCATCGGCCTCATCTGGAAGCAGATCTACGATCCGTCCTCCGGGTTGTTGAACGGGGTCCTGACGGGGATCGGGCTCAGCAACTTCGAGTCCTTCGCGTGGCTCGGTTCGCCCGACACGGCGATGGTCGCGACGATGTTCGTCATCGTGTGGGGCCTGATCGGGTTCTACACCGTGCTGTTCATCGCAGCGATCAAAGGTGTCCCGGCCGAGATCTACGAGGCCGCGAGGATCGACGGGGCCGGCCGGTTCCGCACCGCGCTGACCATCACGATCCCGCTCATCAGGGACAACATCCAGACGGCCTACATCTACATGGGCATTCTGGCGCTCGACGCCTTCGTCTACATGGCGGCGTTGAATCCAGGCGGCGGGCCGTCGAACTCGACGCTCGTGATGAGCCAGCAGCTCTTCACGACCGCATTCACGAAAGGACAGTTCGGATATGCCTGTGCAATGGGTGTTGTGCTCGCTCTCGTCACGCTCCTGTTCGCCGGAGTGGTGTTCCTCGTGAGTCGACTCACGGGTGGCAGCAACGAGGTGGCGGAATGAGCGCGGGGACGACCGAGACGACCGTGAACCCCACGGTCGTCGGCGACGGACTACGCACTCCGATCCAGCGCAAGCCGACGCCAGGCGACCGCGTCGTGGGGACCGCGTCGCACACCGTCCTGATCATCTGGTCGATCGTCGTCGTGGTGCCACTGCTGTGGACGGTGATGTCGTCGTTCAAGACGAGCTCGGAGATCTTCTCCTCCCCGTTCGCCCTCCCGGCGACCTGGAACTTCGACAACTATGTGAACGCCTGGACCACAGCCGGGATCGGGAGTTTCTTCCTGAACTCGATCGTGGTGGTCTTGGGTGCGCTCGTCGTGACGATGCTGTTCGGATCGATGTGCGCTTACGTGCTCGCGAGGTTCCGCTTCTTCGGCAGCCGGGCCATCTATTACCTGATGCTCGCCGGCCTGACGTTCCCGATCTTCCTCGCGATCGTGCCGTTGTTCTTCGTCCTGCGGAGTCTCGGCCTCCTCAACACCCTGCCGGGACTCATCCTGACCTACGCGGCATTCGCTTTCCCGTTCACCGTGTTCTTCCTCTTCTCCTTCTTCAAGTCGCTGTCGGGTTCCATCGCGGAGGCCGCAGCGCTCGACGGGGCCGGGGAGTGGCGGACGTTCTTCCAGGTGATGCTGCCGATGGCCCGTCCAGGACTCGCGACCGTCGCGATCCTGAACTTCGTCGGGCTGTGGAACCAGTTCCTGCTCCCGGTCGCGCTCAATACCAACCCCCAGAACTACGTGCTCACGCAGGGCATGGCGTCCTTCGCCTCGCAGGCCGGCTACTCGGTCGACTTCGGTGCGCTGTTCGCCGCTTCGGTCATCACGGTCGTGCCGGTGCTCATCGTGTACCTGATCTTCCAGCGTCAGCTGCAGGGTTCGGTCTCGCAAGGCACGGACAAGTAGTTCGTCGGCGTGCGCGTCATCGAGGTCGGACGATGCCTGGAACAATGGATCCAATGAGCCCCCACAACCCAATCGCCGTCGAGATCGCCGTTCAGGATCTGGAGGGCGTCCGAATCGCCATCCGTGAGGGAGCTCAGCGCATCGAGCTGTGCCAGGCGCTCGGATCAGGTGGGCTCACCCCGTCGATCGGCCTGGTGATGTCCGCCGTCCGAGCTGCCGACGAGGCGGGTCTGACCGATTTCGTCCACGTGCTGGTGCGGCCGAGGGAAGGCGGGTTCGTATATTCGCCCGCCGAGGTCGAGGTGATGTCGGGGGACATCCTCGCGCTCGAGGCAGCGGGTGCGGCCGGCATCGTGGTGGGCGCGCTCCGTGCCGATCGCTCGATCGACATGGGGGCGCTCGCCCAGCTGCGTCAGGCGGCCGGATCACTCGCCGTGACGTTCCATCGTGCGCTCGACGCCACCACCGATCCCGTCCGCTCTGCGCAGGAACTCCGTGGGGCCGGCGTGCACCGTGTGCTGACCTCGGGTGGCGCGCGAGCAAGCATCGACGGCGCGGAGAAGCTCGCTGCCATGGTTGCGAACGCCGACGGCGCCATGGAGATCATGGCCGGCGGCGGGGTCACGGTCGACGCGATCCCCACGCTCGTGAGGGCGGGCGTGCACGCCGTGCACCTCTCCGCGCGTCGGCGTGCCGGACGAGTCACCGAGACCGGACCCGGCGGTGGGTCGCCGAGCTACGACATCACCGATGCCACGACCGTGGCACGGGCTGTCGCTGCTGTGCGGCGAGCAGCCGTCGCCGTCTGAACCGTCACCTCCGAGCGGCCTCGGCGCATCGTTCAGAGCGCGATGATGACGAGCGCCGCGATCAGGACGAGTTGACCCAGCAGGCGGGGGATGAGCGGTACGGCGAGCTTGCCGAAACGCTCCGGTCGACGGGCCGCGGCGGCGTTCGCCGGGAACACGGCGATCAGGAACAGGATGAGGCACACCGAGGCCGCGGTCCTCGTGCTCGGCACCAGCAGCCCGAGGCCACCGGCGATCTCGCACACGCCGGTGAATGCGACGAGCATCCGGGGCGTGATCGTCGCACCGCGCATCGGGCCGGGGATCATCGCGGCCATCGTCCTCGCCGGGCCCGGCAGGAAGTGGAGCACGCCCATCACCACGAACATGATCGCGAGGGCGACGGTGAGGACGAGCTGGAGGACGGCGAGGAGACTCATCGGGCCATTCTGCTCCGGTCCCGGGATCCCGTCGCACAAGCGGTCGGCCCGTCGGCGATAGGCTGACTGCATGACTGAGCAGCGGGACGACGACGCGCTGAGCTGGGCCGGAGACGACGACCCGACGCTCGACCCCGCCGGGGACCGCGAGGTGGACCGTTCCAGCGACGAGGCTCTCGAGGAGCTCGCCCCGCAGACGCCGACTGCTCCGCAGCGACCGGCTCCGGTCTCGGGCAGCGTCACGCCCGCACCGTCGGGCAGCGTGCCGCCCGCAGCGAGGGAGCGCTCCACGTCGGTCGTCGACGCTGCCACGTCTTCGGGCGAGCGCGAGCAGATGAGCTCCACCATGCTGGTGACGCTCGGTATCTTCGGCGGCGTCTTCCTGCTCTACAGCGTCGGGTGGCTCATCTCGGCGTTCCGCCCCGATGCCGCCGTCCCGAGCGACACGGTGGGGCAGTTCATGTTCAATCTCGGCCAGGGACTCGCCGTCGCTGCAGGGCCCGTCTGGATGGCCGCGACACTTTGGCTCACGCGTCGCAGCACCCCATGGGTGAGGATCGCGATGCTCCTGCTCGGCGTACTGCTCGTGTTGCCCTGGCCGTTCCTCCGAGGAGTGTGACCGATGACCTCCACCACCGCAGATGACGCCCGTCAGGTACCTGCTGCTCGCGGGAACTGGCTCAACTGGTGCGTCGCCGTGCTCTTCGGGCTCTTCTTCGCCTACGACGTCTTCGAAGCCGTCGGCAACCTGGTCGGCATCCTGTCCACCGCCGACGGCCTGGGTGTCGCAGTCCTCCCGCTGGGATGGATCGTCCTCCTCGGCAGTCTCCTCCTGCCGATCGTCGCCTTCGCGATCGCGTACTGGACCGGCCGTGGACGCAGCTTGGGCGAGCAGGCCCTCCGCTTCCTGGTCGCGCTCTGCGTCGTCGCGGCGATCTCGCTGTCGGTCCTCGCCATGTTCGGCGCACAACAGCTGATCGACCTCTCGTCCTGAGCGGATTCCTTTCCTGATCCGCGCGGCCCGTCACACGACGTCGCGGCGCACGCGGCTCCGATAGGCTTGCCCTGGCCGCCGGACACCGACGTGCTGCCCATCCCCCCGCTACGCGAAGGAACCGTTCCGTGTCGAAACCGGTCGTACTGATCGCCGAAGAACTCTCACCAGCCACCGTCGACGCCCTCGGGCCCGACTTCGAGGTGCGCTCCGTCGACGGGACGGACCGTCCGGCCCTGCTCTCCGCGATCGCCGACGCCGACGCGATCCTGGTCCGCTCTGCGACCAAGGTCGATGAGGAGGCCATCCGAGCCGCCTCGCGTCTGAAGGTCGTCGCCCGCGCGGGTGTCGGACTCGACAACGTCGACATCAAGGCTGCGACCGCGGCCGGAGTCATGGTCGTCAACGCGCCGACCTCGAACATCATCTCCGCCGCGGAGCTGACCGTCGGGCACATCCTGAGCCTCGCCCGCCACATCCCGGCCGCGCACGCCGCGCTCGCACAGGGACAGTGGAAGCGCTCCAAGTACACCGGCACGGAGCTCTACGAGAAGACGATCGGCATCATCGGTCTCGGCCGCATCGGTGCGCTCATCACCGCTCGTCTGCAGGCGTTCGGCACCAACGTCATCGCATACGACCCCTACGTCACCTCGGCGCGCGCTCAGCAGCTCGGCGTGCAGCTCGTCACCCTCGACGAGCTCCTGGAGCAGTCCGACTTCATCACGATCCACATGCCCAAGACCCCCGAGACGACCGGCATGATCGCCGGGCCGCAGTTCGCGCTCATGAAGCCGACCGCGTATGTCGTCAATGTCGCGCGCGGCGGACTCATCGACGAGGACGCCCTGTACGAGGCGCTGTCGAACAACGTCATCGCGGGCGCCGGTCTCGACGTCTTCGTCAGTGAACCCCCGACAGACGTGAAGCTGCTCGGCCTCGAGAACGTGATCGTCACGCCGCACCTCGGCGCATCGACGGACGAAGCGCAGGAGAAGGCTGGCGTCTCGGTCGCCAAGTCGGTGCGCCTGGCACTCGGCGGAGAACTCGTCCCCGACGCCGTCAACGTCGCGGGTGGGGTCATCGACCCCTATGTCCGTCCCGGCATCCCCCTCGTCGAGAAGCTCGGCCAGGTGTTCTCCGCGCTGTCGACGTCCTCGCTCACGAGCGTCGACGTCGAAGTGCACGGTGAGCTGAGCGGCTACGACGTCAGCGTGCTGAAGCTCGCCGCGCTCAAGGGGATCTTCACGAACATCGTCAGCGAGACGGTCTCTTACGTCAACGCCCCGCTGCTCGCCGAGCAGCGGGGGGTCGTGGTGCGTCTGATCACCGACGAGGTGAGCGAGGAGTACCGCAACGTCATCACGCTGCGCGGTGCGTTGAGCGACGGCTCGCAGATCTCGGTCTCCGGCACGCTCACCGGCACGAAGCAGATCGAGAAGATCGTCGAGATCAACGGCTACGACGTCGAGGTGCCGTTCGCGAAGCACCACATCGTCATGGTCTACACCGACCGCCCCGGCATCGTCGCAGTGTACGGACAGCGGTTCGGCGAGGCCGGCATCAACATCGCCGGTATGCAGATCGCCCGTCACGAGGCTGGCGGGCCGGCCCTCAGCGTGCTCACCGTCGACTCCCCGGTCGCCGACGACGTCCTCGAGGCTGTCCGTCAGACGATCGACGCAGCGCTCCTGCGCGAGATCGACATCACCGAGCAGTAGTCCGCTCCGCGTCGAAGCGTCAGTCGGAACTATCGCTCGCGCGCGGGGAGCAGGCGTGCGATGACGGCAAGCAGGCGGTCGATCGATTCGTCGCTGCCTTCTGCGGGATCTGCTGGCCCGGTCCCGAGTTGCGCGGTGTTCGCGTAGAGGCCGTCGGCCATGAGCACGATCGCGCGCGCCGTGTCGGGGTCGCCGACTGCCTCTTCGACGAGCTGTAGCCAGCTGGACCGGATGTCGGCGAGCACGGCGCTCGCCTGGGGGTGTTGCCCCTGTGCAAGGCGGGAGGCGGCGATCAGCGTGCGGTCGAAGGTCGAGCCGCAGTCGACCGACGTCCGGATGAAGTACCCCACGACACCCTCTGGTGCGCTGCGCATGCGCTCGGTGTCGGTGCGGTCGAGTTCGCTGAGGCGCTCGAGTAGTCCTGCGATGAGGGCGTCCTTGCTGCCGAAGTGGTACAGCAGTCCGCCCTTGGACACCCCTGCTGCGGCAGCGACGGCGTCGAGGGTCGCCGCGCGTTCTCCCTGCTCGATGAGGAGTTCGGCGAAGGCGTCGAGAACTCGTTCTCGAGCTGCGGTCTGCTTCACCATGGGTCCATCGTATTCGTGTCGAGACGCGTCGGTCACTTGATACTGTACCGGCTGGACGGTATAGTTGTCGAGACGGCGCCCGACTGGCGCCGTTTCTCCGTGCTCCGAAAGAGGTCATCGTGTCAACCGCAACCGAACCCATCACCGTCGACACTCCGCGTGCCGGCCGCCGTGCTTGGTTCGCGCTCGCCGTCCTCATGCTTCCCGTGCTGCTCGTCTCGGTCGACAACACGGTGCTGAACTTCGCTCTTCCTGCCATCTCCAGTGCGCTCACGCCGACGGGCACACAGCTGCTCTGGGTCGTCGACGTGTACCCACTCGTCCTCGCGGGCCTCCTCGTCTCGATGGGGAGCCTCGGCGATCGTATCGGTCGCCGCAAGCTGCTGCTGATCGGCTCGATCGGCTTCGGTGTGGTGTCGGTTGCAGCAGCTTTCGCCCCGAGCGCTGAGATGCTCATCGCGGCTCGTGCGGCGCTCGGATTCTTCGGCGCGATGCTGATGCCGTCCACGCTGTCGCTCCTGCGGAACATCTTCCTCGACCGTGACCAGCGTCGGTTCGCCATCGCGGTCTGGGCGAGCGGGTTCGCCGCGGGCAGCGCGCTCGGCCCCATCGTCGGCGGCATCATCCTCGAGCACTTCGCGTGGGGCGCGGTCTTCCTCCTCGCTGTCCCGGTGCTCCTCCCGCTGGTCGTGCTGGCCCCCTTCCTCATCCCGGAGTCGAAGGACCCCGACCCGGGGCGGATCGACATCCCGAGCATCCTGCTGATCCTGCTGACGATGACGCCGCTGGTCTTCAGCATCAAGCACCTCGCCGAGTCCGGTTTCGACGCCGTGACGATCGTCACCCTGATCGTCGGTGTCGTGAGCGGGTTCCTGTTCATCCGGCGTCAGCTCCGTCTCGAACACCCACTGCTCGACCTCGGGCTGTTCCGGAAGGCCTCCTTCAGCGGAGCGGTGGTGATCAACCTCCTGAGTGTGACCGCACTCGTCGGCGGGCTGTTCTTCGTCTCGCAGCACCTGCAGCTGGTGCTCGGACTCGAGCCGCTCGACGCCGGTCTCGTCCTGCTCCCCGGGCTCATCGTGATGATCGCCGCCGGACTGGTGATCGTCCCGATCTCGAAGCGGGTGCGTCCGGGCATCGTCGTGCCGATCGCACTGGTCGTCTCGGCGATCGGGTACGCCTCGATCGCGATCACCGGAGGAGACGTCTCCGCGTTCGGCATCGGTCTGGCCTTCGTCGCGCTCGGGCTCGGTATCGGTTCTGCAGAGACGGTGTCGAACGAGCTCATCATCGCGAGTGCGCCTCCCGCGAAGGCGGGCGCGGCATCCGGCGTCTCAGAGACTGCGTACGAACTCGGTGCGGTGCTCGGCACGGCGACCCTCGGAACGGTGCTCACCGCGTCCTACCGTTCCTCGGTCGTCCTGCCGGAAGGACTGACCGAGGCCCAGCAGCACGCTGCGGGGGAGACGCTGGGCGGCGCAGCGAACGTGGCGGAGCAGCTTCCGATCGATCTCGCGAACTCGCTCATGGAATCGGCGCGCCATGCGTTCGACAGCGGTGTCGGGGTCGCCGCCTGGATCGGCGTCGGCCTCATCATCGGCGCGATGGTCGTGGCGGCGATCGGGCTGCGGCGCGTACGCTGACCTCGTCCAGATCGTGCCACCGGTCATCCGGTGGCACGATCGGTGGGCGGGCTCCGGCGATAAGCTGAGCGGACACCGTCGTCGCATCCACAGGAGTCCCATGTCCCGCACCGTCAAGCTCGCAGTCATCCCCGGCGATGGAATCGGCCCGGAGGTCGTGAGTGAGGCGCTCAAGGTCCTCGAGGCCGCGGTCTCCGACGGAGACGTCCACTTCGAACAGACACCGTTCTCCCTCGGTGCCGCGCGATACCTGGAGACCGGCGACGTGTTGACCGACGATGACCTCGCCGCAATCTCCTCCCATGACGCGATCCTCCTCGGTGCAGTGGGCGGAGTGCCGGGCGACCCACGACTCGCGAACGCGAACATCGAGCGCGGCCTGCTGCTCAAGCTGCGTTTCAGCCTGGACCACTACGTCAACCTGCGTCCGACCGTCGTGTACCCGGGTGTCCCCAGTCCGCTCAGCGAGCCGGGCGACGTCGACTTCGTCGTCGTGCGCGAGGGGACCGAGGGTCCGTACGTCGGCAACGGCGGCACGATCCGTCAAGGGACGCCGCACGAGATCGCCAACGAGGTCTCGGTCAACACCGCATACGGCGTCGAGCGTGTCGTCCGGTACGCCTTCGCCGCCGCCGCAGCTCGCCGCGGCACCCTCACTCTCGTGCACAAGACGAACGTGCTCGTCTTCTCGGGCTCGCTCTGGAAGCGCATCGTCGACGCCGTCGCCGTCGACTTCCCGGATGTCGTCGTCGACTACCTCCACGTCGACGCCGCGACCATCTTCCTCGTCACGGATCCTGCTAAGTTTGACGTCATCGTCACGGACAACCTCTTCGGCGACATCCTCACCGATCTGGCCGGCGCGATCAGCGGCGGCATCGGACTCGCGGCCTCGGGAAACATCAACCCGGACGGCACGTACCCGAGCATGTTCGAGCCCGTCCACGGATCGGCGCCCGACATCGCCGGGAAGCAGCTGGCCGACCCGACCGCCGCCATCCTCTCCGTCTCCCTGATGCTGTCGCACCTGGGGCTGGAGGTCGAGGCGGCCCGAGTCGCCGCCGCCGTCACCGCCGACATCGCTGCTCGCACCGGCGCAGCGCGCACGACGACCGAGGTCGGCGACGCGATCGCCGCACTCGCGACGGCACGGTAGACGGCGCACAATAGACACGCAGATCCCGACGGAAGACACCACGATGACGATCAACCTCCCCCTGGCGCAGCGCGAGCTCGCGTTCTCCGTGACCCCCAACGAGCAGCCGGTGCCCGACGCTGATCGCGATGCGATCCTCGCGAACCCTGGCTTCGGACAGCACTTCACCGACCACATGGTCGATATCTGCTGGTCCGAACGCGGCGGCTGGCACCGGCCGCGTGTGCAGCCCTACGGGCCGATCTCGCTCGACCCGGCCGCAGCGGTACTCCACTACGCGCAGGAGATCTTCGAGGGATTGAAGGCCTACCGCCACGCCGACGGTTCGATCTGGTCGTTCCGGCCGGACGCCAACGGACGTCGCCTGCAGCGATCGGCCAAGCGCCTCGCCTTGCCTGAGCTGCCCGTCGAGTACTTCGTGGAGTCCATCAAGCAGCTCGTCGCGGTCGACGGTGCGTGGGTTCCCTCTGCGCCTGAGACCAGCCTCTACCTGCGGCCCTTCATGTTCGCGAAGGAGGCGTTCCTCGGTGTGCGTCCCGCGAAGAAGGTCAACTACTACGTGATCGCGAGCCCTGCGGGTGCGTACTTCACGGGCGGTGTCACGCCCGTTTCCATCTGGCTCTCGACCGACTACAGTCGGGCCGGCAAGGGCGGTACCGGGGCAGCGAAGACCGGCGGCAACTATGCTTCGTCGCTGCTGCCGCAGGCTGAAGCGCACGAGCACGGTTGTGCTCAGGTGCTCTTCCTGGATGCACAGGAGGCGACCTACATCGAAGAGCTCGGCGGCATGAACGTGGTCCTCGTCAAGAAGGACGGGACGCTCGTCACCCCCGATTCGGACTCGATCCTCGAGGGCATCACGAGGGACAGCATCCTGCAGCTCGCGGAGGACCGAGGGCACACCGTCGAACGTCGGAAGGTCACGATCGATGAGTGGCGCGACGGCGTGGAGAACGGTGACATCGTCGAGGTGTTCGCCTGCGGCACCGCTGCCGTGGTCACGCCCATCGCCCAGCTCAAGGCCAAGGACTTCACCGTGGGCGACGCGGATGCCCCTGCGGGCGAGCTCACCATGTCGCTCCGACAGGAGCTGACCGACATCCAGTACGGCAGGCTTCCTGACCGCCACGGCTGGCTGACGCGTCTCGACGCCGAGTAGGCGATGCGGGGCGAATTGCTCCGAGCACACTGGGAAGCCCCGCACGAAGGTGCGGGGCTTCCGTGCTTCGCCAGGCGGGCGGGATAGGGTGGAATGGTGAAAATCGCACGCTTCAGCCACGACCAGGCCATCCGATACGGGATCATCGACGACGGAGATCTCGTCGTCCTCGACGGCGATCCGCTCTACTCGGGCTTCGAGCCGACGGGGGAGCGCGTGCCACTGGCGGATGCGACGCTCCTCGCCCCGGTCATCCCACGGTCGAAGGTCGTCGCGGTCGGGAAGAACTATCGCGATCATGCTGCGGAGATGGGTGGCGAGGCTCCCGCCGAGCCGCTGCTGTTCCTGAAGCCCAACACCTCGGTCATCGGCCCTGGCGATTCTGTCATCTTCCCCAAGCAGTCGGAACGCATCGACTTCGAGGGTGAACTCGCCATCGTGATCGGCGGTGTGGCGAAGAACGTCAGTGCGGATCGCGCCGACGAGGTCATCTTCGGCTACACGATCGCAAACGACGTGACTGCTCGCGATCTGCAGGAAGCAGACGGCCAGTGGGCTCGTGCGAAGGGCTTCGACACCTTCTGCCCGCTCGGACCGTACATCGAGACGGAGTTCTCCTTCGACGGGGCGACGATCGAGACGCGTGTCGACGGAGAGGTGCGTCAGCATGCTCCGCTGTCCGACATGGTGCACTCCATCGGAGCCATCGTCGAGTACGCGTCCGCCGTCTGGACACTGCTGCCCGGTGACGTCATCCTGACCGGGACCCCGGCCGGCGTCGGACCGTTCACCGACGGTCAGGTCGTCGAGGTCGAGGTCTCCGGTATCGGCATCCTCCGCAACGCGGGCCGCCGACCCTAGTCCCGCGGGCGGCCGAGCGCCGTCAGGGCGGCAGAGACGTCGTCGTCCGTGTTCCACAGGTGGAACGCGACCCGGGCTCGTCCGGCGCGGCCAGAAGCGGTGATGCCGGCGGTTTGGAGGGCCCGCAGGTCTCGGCCGTCGGGGTCCGGCCAGGTGACGATGGCCGAGGCCAGCTCGGGGGTCCGAGGCCCGGGCAGGCCGAGGCCCGCTGCCATCCGGCCCGCGAGCCTGACGTCGTGTGCTCGGACCTCCTCCTGGTCGACCTCGGCGAAGAGCGCGATGGCGGATTCCGCCCCGACCCACGCCTGCCACGCGGGGGAGACGTCGAACCGTCTGGCGTCCCCAGCGAGGTGCAGGGACGGCCCGTAGCAGGACGACCAGACGTCGTCGCCCGAGTACCAGCCGGCCTGGACCGGGCGCAACCGGTCGAGGACCTCGTCGCGAACCGTCATGAACGCGACACCGCGGGGTGAGCACAACCACTTGTACGCGTGGCAGACGGTGATGTCGTCACCGGAGGCGTCCACGGGTAGCCATCCGGCCGCCTGGGTGACGTCGGAGAGGGTGAGCGCGCCATGATCTGCGGCTGCAGCGCGGATGGCCGCGATGTCCGCGACGGCTCCGCTCGACGACTGCACGGCTGAATACGCGACGAGCCAGGTCGAGGCCGTGACGTGTTCGGCCAACTGGTCGAGCGATGCGTGGCGCACCCGGACCCCCCGGTGCGCATGCATCAGGAACGGGGCGATCAGGGAACTGAAGTCGCCGTCGACGCAGAGGATGTCCGCCCCGTCGGGTACTGAGGCTGCGACCACCGACACCATGGCCGAGGTCTGCGACCCGATCGCGACGTTCCGCAGGGGGATACCGACGAGGCTCGCGTATGAGGCGCGGACCCGCTCCACCAGAACGCCGTAGGAGGCGGCATCCGTTCGAGCATCCCGCCAAGCGGCGAGGTCCACGGCCAAGGCCTCCGTGGTGCCGAGGGTCGGGAGCCCGAGTGTGCACGCTGCGAGGTAGCCGCGCACGCCGGGGAACTGGGCGCGGGCGTCGTCGAGGGTCATGGTGGGCATGTCACCAGTCTTCCGAGCCTCAAAACATGCGACAAGAAGCAGTTTCAGATGCGATACATAACCGTGGGTTATGATTCTTCGATGTCGAACCTGGTCATCGGATCACCGGCCGCGCAACTCGAGCCGGGTGCTGTACTCGTGGTGGGCGCGGTCGCCGTGACGGGTTCGATCACCGGTGCCGCCCGCGCGCTCGGGTTGAGCCAGCCTGCCGTCAGCCAGCAGCTGAGACGTCTGGAGCAGCGCCTCGGGATGCCGGTCGTCGAACGGGTCGGGCGCGGGGTGCGGTTGACCGAGGCGGGAGGAGTCCTCGCCAGGCACGCCGTCGTCGTCGACCGTGCGCTCCATGCCGCGTCGGAGGAGATCGCGGCTCTGGCGGGCTTGCGCAGTGGCCGAGTGCGCCTCGTGGCCTTCCCGTCCGCCTCGTCGATGCTCGTGCCGGACCTGCTCGCACGACTGGCGCTGGAGCACCCCGGGATCGGAGTGACGTTCGTCGAGGCGGAGCCGCCGGAGGCGGTGCTGGCCGTGCGCGCGGGTGAGGCCGACGTCGCCATCACCTTCAGCTATCCGGGGGATCCCGACGATCCGCACCACGACAGCGCGCTGGGGCTGCGGGTGCGTCCGCTCGGTTCCGACCCGATGCGCGTCGTGCTCCCTGCCGATCATGCCGAGGCGCAGGCCGGCGCCGTGTCGTTGCACGCGTTGCGCGGCGAACGATGGATCGCCGGGTGCCCTCGATGCCGCGGGCACCTGCTGGGGCTCTGTCGGGCGAGCGGGTTCGAGCCGGAGATCGCCCATGAGACCGACAACGCGATCGCCGTGACGGCGCTCGTCGCCGCAGGTCTCGGCGTCGCGCTCCTCCCGACCCTCGCGCTCGACGCCGCCCAACTGCCGACCGGCGTGGTCGCCCGTCCCACAGCCAACGCCGATGACCGCGCGCTCCATCTGGTCAGTGCGGCGGGCGCCGAACACATTCCGGCCGTCGCGGCGGTCATGCGGATCGCCGCGTACAGCGGCTCGACGGCTAGGATTGCAGGCGATGTCTGACACGATTACGCACCCCTTCTCCGACGCCGCCGGCTCCGATGTCCGCGTCCGGTTCTGTCCGTCGCCCACCGGGACCCCGCACGTCGGTCTCATCCGCACGGCACTGTTCAACTGGGCCTACGCACGGCACACGGGCGGGAAGCTCGTCTTCCGGATCGAGGACACAGATGCGGCTCGAGACAGCGAGGAGAGCTACGAACAGCTCGTCGACGCCCTGAGCTGGCTCCGTCTCGACTGGGATGAAGGCGTCGGTGTCGGCGGGCCCTACGAGCCCTACCGCCAGTCGCAGCGCACTGACATCTACACCGACGTCATCGAGCGGCTCACCGCTGCAGGCCACCTGTACGAGAGCTTCTCGAACGCAGAGGAGATCGACGCCCGCAACGAGGCCGCAGGTCGTCCGAAGCAGTTCGGCTACGACAACTTCGACCGCGATCTCACCGACGAACAGCGTGCGGCGTTCCGCGCGGAGGGCCGCGAGCCCGCCCTGCGACTGCGGGTGGCCGATGAAGACCTGAGCTTCGACGACCTCGTACGCGGCGAGATCACCTTCCCGGCTGGTTCCTTCACCGATTTCGTGCTCGTGCGCCCGAACGGGAAACCGCTCTACACGCTCGTGAACCCGGTGGACGACGCCATCATGCAGATCACGCACGTCCTCCGTGGCGAGGACATCCTGCCGTCGACGCCGCGTCAGATCGCGCTGTACCACGCACTGATCGACATCGGGCTCACCTCCTTCGTGCCGCGCTTCGGCCACCTCCCGTACGTCATGGGAGATGGCAACAAGAAGCTCTCGAAACGCGATCCCGAAGCGAACCTCTTCCACCACCGCGATCGTGGGTTCGTGCCGGAAGGACTCATCAACTACCTCGCTCTGCTCGGCTGGTCGCTGAGCGCCGACCGTGACGTGTTCTCGATCGCGGAGATGATCGAGGCGTTCGACGTCGTCGACGTCAACCCGAACCCGGCGCGGTTCGACCTCAAGAAGGCCGAATCGATCAACGGCGATCACATCCGCCTCCTCGCGCCCGAGGATTTCCTGGCGCGCATCGTCCCGTACCTCGTCCACGAGGGAGTCGTGTCGGAGCCGGTCGGGCCGGCTGAACTTGCGGTCCTCGAACAGGCGGCGCCGCTCATCCAGGAGCGCATCGCGCTGCTCGGGGAGGCGCCGGCGCTGCTCGGCTTCCTGTTCATCGATGTCGCTGAGCTCGAGTACCAGGAGGACGCGCTGAAGGGTCTTCCTGCCAACGCCGGGGAAGTGCTCGCCGCATCGATCGGCGCCCTCGAACTCGTGCCGGAGGCGGAGTGGACCGCCGCTGCCATCCAGGAGTCCCTCGCCGGAGCCCTCATCGATGGGCTCGGTCTCAAGCCGCGCATCGCCTACGGCCCGCTGCGGGTCGCGGCGTCCGGCCGCCGAATCTCGCCCCCACTGTTCGAGTCGCTTGAGATCCTCGGTAAGCGCGGGTCGATCGCGCGTCTGGATCGGCTCTCGGCACACCTCGCGTCGTGAGCGAGTCCTACGACGTCGTCGTGATCGGAGGGGGGCCCGCCGGACTCTCGGCGGCCCTGAACCTCGCGCGAGCCCGCCGCCGAGTGCTCGTCCTGGACAGTAATCGGCCACGCCATGCCGCGACGCTGTTGTCCCATGGGTTCCTCACTCGTGACGGCATCCCGCCCCTCGACCTCCGACGACTCGCCCGGGAGGAGGTCGCCGCCTACGCGAATGCCGAGATCCAGTTCGCGCTCGTGCAGGACGTCGAGGCGGTCGACGACGGCTTCCGCGTGATCGCGCAGGGGGTGCGAGGCGAACCCGATCGTGACGTCCGGACACAGACGGTAGTTGTCGCGACCGGATTGACGGAGACGCTTCCCAAGCTCACGAACATGCGTGCCTTCTACGGCACGGATCTACACAGCTGCGTCGAATGCGACGGCTTCGAGAAGGCCGATCTGCCGCTTGCGTTGATCGGCGAGTCGGCAGACCTCGCGGAGTGGGCACTGCTCATCGCCCAGTGGTCGGAAGACCTCGTCGTGTTCACGAACGGGGTCGGTTCGGTCTCCGCCGCCGAGGAGGCTGCGCTGCGATCGGCCGGGATCGTCGTCGAGCGGCGGCCCATCACCGAACTCGCCGGTGGTCGCGACGGATTCACAGGGGTCGTGCTCGACGGCGGCGAGACGATCGCCCGGGCAGCCGGCTTCGTCAGGCCGGCATGGTCGGCGCCGTTGGAGTACCTCGACACTCTGCCGCTCGATCGTGATGCTGACGGCTACGTCGTCATCGACGGTTGGGGCCGCACGACGGTCCCGGGTGTCTATGCGGCGGGAGACATCACGCCACCTGGGCCTCAGCAACTGATCGTTGCAGCGGGGAACGGCGCCAGGGTCGCTCGAGCGTTGAACCGAGACCTTGCGGGAGTTCCGGGCTGATCCGCTGGACGCGACGCGCCCGGGACGCATCGATTTGAGACGTCTGCCTTCGTAGGCTAGAGTTGTTCTTCGGTCGGGGCTTCGGTTCAGACAGTGGGGTATGGTGTAATTGGCAACACGACTGATTCTGGTTCAGTTGTTCTTGGTTCGAGTCCAGGTACCCCAGCAGTACAGCATCACACCGACGAAAGCCCGCGATCATCGCGGGCTTTCGTCGTTGTCGGACGGGTAGCCGAGGTCCTCCGGATTCCAATCGGCACGGACGGCCTGCCCGATTCGCTCGAGGTGTGCCACGACCAGTCGCGTGGTCAGCTCTACGTCGTGACTCTGCAGCGCCTGGGTGATCTCCATCACCGGCTGGAGGCCACCGGCCACGAGGAGGACGCCCGGGCGCTGAGCCGTGTAGCGGATGAGCCTGACCATCGTGGAACTGGTGAGCGACGGCAGGAGCGCGAGGTCGTCGAGGCTTCGCTCGGCGAACCGCAGGAGGATGCCGATCGCGCGAGCGACCTGGTCGGCCGGCAGCCGTTCGATCCTCCGCGTGAGGAAGTCGACCTCCAGGAGTGCGTCCTCGTCGAGGCGTTCCGTGAGTCGGTTCGTCACGAGGGGAGCAAGCGCGATCAGCACATCTACGGCTTCGAAGATCGCCGTGCTCGCGAGTGGGGCGACACGGGTGTACCGATTGGGTGCCGTGTTGACGAGACCGAGCTCGTCGAGACGGGCCACCGCTTCGCGCAGCGGAGTGCGAGAGACACCGAGCATGACCGTCAGCTCGTCGTCGCGGAGACGCCGTCCAGGGGCCAGTGTGCCGTCGATGATGTCAGCCAACAGCCGCTCGAACACGTTCTGGCGCAAGAGCCGGCGATCGGTGACCGGTGGCTGGGGCGCCTGATCGGACGTCATGGTGTCGCAACCGGGTCGAGTGCGGTCCACACTCGCTCGAATGATGCGATGCGGTCCAACGCTGGAGTGATCTCTTCGGCCATGCGGCGGAAGACCTCCTCGCCTCGACCGAACGGGTCCACGACATCGTCGCGGCCCGGGTCGGCGATCCGGGCCCCCGTACGGTTGGCCGCGAGGGCGGGAAGGAGTGCACGCCAACGAAGCTGGCGTTCCCCGGTGAATCCGGCAGGGTCGGCGGTGTCCAGCAGTCGTGCGAACTCGCGCAGCGTGAAGGTGCGGCGGAGAGCGTCCGGACGCATCCGGAGCACAGCACTCCGCTGCTCCCTGGTCATCGTGAGGATGAGGTCGTGGGTGCCGATGAGGTCGGCGGTGAGCTGCGTGGCGGCGAAGCCTGCAGCGTCTGGGGCCAGCGAGCCGAGCAGCGCCGCACTCGATCCGTCGATCGCGTGACCGCCCAGTGCGCGGGTGCCTGCGCTCCGTACGGTGAAGCCATCGGCGTCGATGTCGCGCAGGAGGGCCGCAAGGAGGAACTCTGCGAACGGGGATCGGCAGATGTTGCCGGTGCACACGACGAGGATGCGGACGGGGGTTCCTGGCTGAGCGTGCGGCATCACGAGGTTGCCCGGTGCGCCCGCCGCGGCGAGGGGGTGCTCGGCGGTGGAACGTCCTGGTGGGCATCCCGCTGCGCCTGCTGCTGTTCCACGGCCGGTTGGAAGACGGGTGTGCCCGTTTCCGGTGTGCTGCCCTCGTGGTCGTCGCGTGCGGAGCCCCGTTTCCGATGGGTGCGCGTCTGCGCGGCGGACGCCTTGTCTGTCTCGTAGTATCCGTACGACTGCTCACCCCGTGCGATCTCCACCCGGTTGAGGACGACGCCGAGCAGCTTCGCGTGGACGAGGCTGAGGTTCTCGAGTGACTGTCGAAGCTGGTCGCGATGCAGGCGTCCGTCGGCAGAAGCGACGAGGAGGACACCGCTCGCGAGTGTGGAGAGCGCCGTCGGGTCGGACACGTTCGTGATCGGCGGTGTGTCGATCACGACGATGTCGAAGGTGCGCTCCATCTCCGCGAGCGCACGCTCCATCGCGGCCGAGCCGAGGAGCTCGCTCGGGTTCGGAGGGAGTTCGCCCGAGGTGAGGACTGCGAGGCTCCCCGCGCCGTTGACGGCCTGGGCGGCGTCCTCCAGGCTGATCCGTCCGGTGAGGACCGTGGTGAGTCCGACGGAGCCCTCGAGTCCGAACATGTCGTGCTGACGTGGTCGGCGCAGGTCTGCGTCGACGAGGAGGACGGAGTTGCCGGCCTCGGCCAAGACGAGGGCGAGGTTCGCCGCCGTCGTGCTCTTGCCCTCGCCGGGGATGGACGACGTGATCATGAGGCTGCGCAGACCGCCGTCGATCGAGGCGAACTGCAGGTGGGTGCGCAGCTGTCTGAAGTTCTCCGCTCGGCGACTGAAGTTCTCGGTGGAGCCCAGCGTGAGCTGCGGCGCATCAGCAGACTCGACGGCGAATGCACCGAGAACGCTCACGTCAGTGAGTTTCTCGATCGCCGACCGTCCTCGGAGGCGGGTGTCGAGGACCTCGATGAGCAGGGCGCTGCCGATGCCTCCGGCGAGCCCCAGCAGGATACCGACAGCCAGATTCTGCAGCGTGTTCGGTGCGATCGGCGCGCTGGATGCAGTTGCTTGCTCCACATGGGTCAGGCCGACGGGGGAGCCTTCACGGGCGGACACCTCGGGTGTGACCGTGTCGCCACTCTCGACGTCACCGACGAGATCGATGAGGACCTGCGCCGCCGTGTTGGCGATCCTGGCGGCGACGACGGGGTCGTCGGCGACGGCGGAGAGGTTGATGAGGACCGAACGGGCGGGGTTGGTGGCGCTGATCTTGCCGATGAGTGATTCAGGCTCCACATCGAGACGTTCTGCCACCATGTTCCGCACGGACGAGCCTGTCGCGAGGATGATGTACGACGAGACCCTGCTCTGGGCGAAGGTGTTGCCCTGGTTGAGGTCTCCGACGGAGTCTCCGCTCTTGACAGCAACGAACAGCTGGGCGGTCGACTGATAGACGGGAGTCGTCACGAGGGTGTATCCGTGCGCCAATGCGGCACCGCCCGCCATGATTGCGACGATGAGCAACCAGCGGTGCCGGAAGATCCGCAGATAGTCCTTGAGCTCCATGCTGGTATATTAGCATACCGTGCTCTGATGAACAGTTCAATTGTGACAAGCAGTCAGACCATCGACAACGGGCCCGGGACTGCGTCGCAGTCCCGGGCCCGTTCTGGATCGATGGATCGGTCAGGCGGCCTTGCCGAAGCGCTCCGACCCGCTCGGGCGGGGGCGGCGCGGTGCTCGGTTGGTCTGACGGACCGTCGGCTCGGTCATGACGGGTCGTTCGCCGCCGACGAGCGTGCGGTCTCCGAGGCGAGCGTCGCGGTCGACGGTGGCGCCATGAGCGACCTGGACATCAGCACCGAGTCGGGCATCACTGCCGACTCGCGCGCCCCGACCGATGACGCAGCGTTCGCCGATGTGCACGTTCGCTCCGATGAAGGCGCCCTCGCCGATCACTGCAGACCGGTCGATCCAGGTTCCGGCACCGATCCAGGCGTTCGCACGGATGTCTGCGTCGGCTTCGACGAACGTCGTCCGCTCGATGAACGCTGACGGATCGATCAGTGCACGAGCTGCGACCATGCCTTTGCCGTTCGGGTGGTGGCGGTACCGCTCCACCTCGCCGGTCCGGCCTTCGATCTCTTCGTACACTCTCGCCATGGATGACCCCCTTCTGGTCTGCTGAACACTGGGAGCAACGCCGGAGGGCACCCGGCCATTCCTTCCTCGCTCGGAGCTGTGAATCCGGTGAGTGTCGTGTTCTTCTGTACGAGGAGTTCGGAGGGCGACGGGTCCGTGGTTTGGTCTGATCAAGTCATCGGAAGTCCCGCGAGCGTGTGTTCGCGCCGATGCGCAACGACTGTTGACGCCGAAGTAGAACGGACCCTGTAGCGCCAGGTTGGATTGGACCCCCTAGCTCAAGCTAGGAGGATGATTTCAGTGGATACGTGGGCAGAGATTCGGCGGTTGCATCGTTCTGAGAAGGTTCCGATCAAGCAGATCGCGAGGGATCTTGGGATCGGGCGGAACACGGTCCGTCGGGCGTTGCGGGGTGAGGATCCGCCGGATCGGTCGCGGGGTCCGCGGGGTTCGAAGATCGATGTCTTCGTGCCGCAGATCCGTGCGCTGTTGATGGAGTATCCGAAGATGCCGGCGACGGTGATCGCGGAGCGTGTCGGTTGGACGTTCTCGCCGTCGTTGTTTCGGGAGCGGGTGTCTGAGCTGCGGCCGGAGTATCAAGGCATCGATCCCGCGGATCGGCTCTCGTATCAGGCGGGTGAGGTGATCCAGTGTGATCTGTGGTTCCCTGAGGCGCGAGTTCCCGTCGGCGGGGGCCAGGATCGTGTCTTGCCGGTGTTGGTGATGGTGTCCGGCTTCTCCAGGCGGATCGAGGCGATTATGCTGCCGTCTCGGCAGGGCGGTGATCTCACTGCGGGTATGTGGTCGCTGCTGCAGAGGTTCGGCGGGGTGCCGAAATCGTTGCTCTGGGATCGAGAGGCTGCGATCGGCGGGTTGGGCAAGCCCACCGTCCTCGCGGCGACGTTCGTGGGGACGCTGGCGACCAGGCTGCGTTTGGCCCCGCCACGAGACCCGGAGACGAAGGGCATCGTCGAGCGCGCGAACCGCTTTCTGGAGACCTCGTTCCTGCCCGGCCGGATTTTCCAAGACCGAGATGACTTCAACGCCCAGATGACGACCTGGTTGGAGACCAGAGCGAATCAGCGGAAGGTCCGTGCGATCGCTGCCCGTCCCGTCGAGCTCGCTGTCCCTGACCGGGCGGCGATGCTCCCACTTCCGGCGAAGCCCCCTGTCACTGGTCTCACGCATCGGATCAGACTGGCCCGGGATTATTACGTCCGTCTCGATGGGAACGACTATTCCGTCGATCCTCGGTTCATCGGCCGATTCGTCGATGTTCGCGCGACGCTTGATGACGTCACGATCTCCTGCGCCGGACAGGCCGCGGGACGGCATGCCCGGTCGTTGCGCAACGGGATGACGATCACCGATCCCGGGCACGTCACCGCGGCGGCGAAGCTACGCGCCCACTACCAACGGCCCAAGCCCTCCGGGGTTCGTGAGCACCCGGACGGGCATCGGGTCCAACTTCGGGCGCTGTCCGACTACGACGCCTTATTCGGCGTCGATTTCACCACCAAAACCGAATACGAGAAAGAAGCACGATGACCTCCAAGAGCAGCACGATCGACGCTCCTATTCCGAAGACCACCGAGCAGGTTGCATCCAAGATCGCCTATCTCGCCAGAGCTCTCAAGACCCCGACGATCGGGCGGGTCTGGGAAGACCTCGCGGACCGCGCCAGGGTCGAGAACTGGGCGCATGAGGAATATCTCGCAGCCGTCCTTGAACGCCAGCTCGCGGACCGTGAATCCGCCGGGACGACGATGCGGATCCGGACCGCGCACTTCCCCGCAGTCAAGACCCTCGAGGACTTCAATCTCGATCACCTCCCGTCTCTGCGTAAAGACGTCCTCGCGCACCTCGCGACGTCGACGTTCGTCGCGAAAGCAGAGAACGTGATCCTGCTCGGCCCGCCCGGGATCGGGAAGACGCACCTCGCGATCGGGCTCGGCGTCAAAGCCACCCACGCCGGATACTCCGTCCTCTTCGACACCGCGAACAACTGGATCGCGAGACTCGCGGCCGCCCACCACCAGGGGCAGCTCGAGGCCGAGCTGAAGAAGATCCGCCGCTACAAACTCATCATCATCGACGAAATTGGCTACATCCCCTTCGACCAGGACGCCGCGAACCTGTTCTTCCAACTCGTCGCATCTCGCTACGAGCAAGGCTCGATCATGGTCACCTCGAACCTCCCGTTCAGCCGCTGGGGTGAGACGTTCGGCGACGACGTCGTCGCGGCAGCGATGATCGACCGCCTCGTCCACCACTCCGAAGTCCTTACCCTCTCCGGCGACTCCTACCGCACCCACGGCCGCCGCGACCTCATCAAGCAGACAGAGAAGAACTAAGCTCAACCAACGAAGAGGGGTCCACCCCAGACCGGCGCAAAGGGGTCCGTTCTAGCTCGGCGCTAACAAACGACTCCAGACGATCCGCCACCAGGTTGACGATCCCTTCGGGTGAGCGTTCGAGCATGCCTCGAACAATCATCGCCGGAGCCTCTCTCGCCACGCGCCGGTACCGATTCCAGACCCCGACGCTGCAGATCACGTTGACGAGCCCTGCCTCGTCCTCGAGGTTCATGAACGTGATCCCACTCGCGGTGGCAGGCCGTTGCCGATGGGTCACGATCCCTCCGACCTCGACCCGGCGATCCGTCTCGGCGCTCGCGAGGTCGTCCGAGCGCAACACCCCGCGTCGGGTGAGCACGTCGCGGACATGGCTGATCGGGTGGTCGTCGGTGGACATCCCGGTCGCCCAGATGTCGGAGATGAGCTGCTCCGCGGGAGTGGGGATCGGGAGCAACGGCGGCTGCACGGTGACGAATGTCCCCTCCAGCTGATCCGGGCGGTGCCTGCTGGCCTGTGCGGCTCCCCATATCGCCTCGCGACGGCTCAGTCCGAAACCGTCGAATGCTCCGGCAGCGGAGAGAGCCTCCAACTGGGACGAGTTCAGCCCGATCCTCCTGGCAAGGTCTGCCTGGCTCGTGAACAGGCCGGACGACTCCCGCTCGGCCACGATCCGCTGGGCGAGTGCTTCGCCGATGCCCTGCACGGAGGAGAGGCCGAGTCGGACGGCGAGGTGGCCGTCCCGCCGATGTCCGGCAGAGTCGTCGGGACGGCTCTGGTCGAAATCCGTGATCGGCCCCTGATCCTGATCGAGGCAGCGGTGGCGACCCCCTGGAACGACCGGGAACCCGGGTTCCGCGTCGGGATCGATCACCTCGAGTCCCGCCTCCGCTCCTGACCGGTGCAGGTCGGGCCGGAGGACCGAGACTCCATGGCGACGAGCGTCCGCGACGAGCGTCATGGGCGAGTAGAAGCCCATCGGCTGAGCGCGGAGGAGGGAGGCGAGGAATGCTCCCGGGTAGTGCAGACGCAACCAGGCGCTGACATAGACGAGGAGCGCGAAACTCAGCGAGTGGCTCTCGGCGAAGCCGAAGTTCGCGAAGGCCTGGATCTTGGCGTAGACGGCGTCCGCGTCTGCGCCAACGATCCCTTTGTCCGCCATGCCGAGGTAGAGCGTCTCCTTGAGCGTCTCGATCTTCTCCTCGCCCCGTTTGGAGCCCATCGCCCGGCGCAGGAGGTCGGCGTCCTCCGCAGAGCAGCCACCGACCGCCATCGCCATCTGCATGAGCTGCTCTTGGAACAGTGGGACGCCGAGCGTGCGCTCGAGCACCGGCTCGAGGCTCGGATGCAGATAGGTGATGGGCTCCTGCCCGGTCTTCCGGCGGAGGTAGGGGTGCACCGCGCCACCCTGGATCGGCCCTGGACGGATCATGGCCACCTCGATCACGAGATCGTAGAACCTGCGAGGGAGGAGCCTCGGCAGCATGCCCATCTGCGCCCGGCTCTCGACCTGGAAGACGCCGATCGAGTCGGCGCGGCAGAGCTGGTCGTAGACGCCGGCCTCGTCCTTCGGAATGGTCTCCAACGTCCAGCGCTCCCCGGTGTGCTCCGCCACGAGGTCGAAACAGTACTGGATCGCCGACAGTATGCCGAGGCCGAGGAGGTCGAACTTGACGAGCCCCATCCAGGCGCAGTCGTCCTTGTCCCATTGGAGGACTGTTCGTCCGTCCATCCGCCCATGCTCGATCGGGCATACCTCGCCGACCGGTCGATCGGTCAGGACCATGCCACCTGAATGGATCCCGAGATGGCGGGGCAGCGTCAGGAACTGCTGTGCAAGCCCGACGACGCGGTCGGGGATGTCGTGGTCGGCGCTCGAGGCGAGACCGCCCCAGCGTTCGACCTGTTTCGACCAGGCGTCCTGCTGCCCAGGACTGTAGCCGAGGGCCTTCGCCGTGTCTCGGACCGCGAACTTCGGGCGGTAGCTGATGACGTTCGCGACCTGGGCGGCGTTCCGACGGCCGTAGGTCTCGTAGACGTACTGGATGGCCTCCTCCCGGCGGTCCGAGTCGAAGTCGACGTCGATGTCCGGTTCCTCCTCTCGCATGCTGGAGAGGAACCGTTCGAACGGCAGCTCGTAGAAGATCGAGTCGACAGCGGTGATCCCGAGCAGGTAGCAGACGGCGGAGTTCGCTGCGGATCCGCGTCCTTGGCAGAGGATCCCTCGCCCTCGGGCGAAACTCACGATGTCGTGGACGATGAGGAAGTATCCGGGGAAGTCCTTCTGCTCGATGACCTCGAGTTCTCGCTCGATGCGTTGGAGGTGTTCCGGGGTCGCCTGCGGATACTTCTCCGGGATGGCCTCCATGACCAGGTGTCGCAGCCAGCTCATGGGTGTGTGCCCCTCGGGGACGCGCTGTCTGGGGAGTCTCGGGCGGACGGCGCGCAGACTGAACGCCAGTTCGTCTGCGAGCTCGACGCTTCTGGCGACCGCACCCGGATATCGGGCGAAGCGGACAGCCATCTCGTCGCCGCTGCGCAGATGGGCGCCGTCCGCTGCCGGCAACCAGCCGTCGAGCTCCTCGAGACTGCGACGTGCTCTGACCGCTGCGAGGGCTGTGCCCAGTCGGTGCTGATCAGGTGTGGCGTAGTGCACGTTCCCCGTCGCCACGACGGTCAGGTCGAGGAGGGCGGCGATTTCGGCGAGGGCGTCGTTCTCCGCGGTGTCCTCCGGATGGCCGTGGTCGCTCAGCTCGACGACGACGTGCTCGGGCCCGAAGAGGGCGACGAGACGATCGACGGCCGCGGCCGCGGCCTCCGGACCATGCTCGCGCAGGGCAGTACGGACGAGGCCTTTCCGGCAGCCGGTGAGCACGGTCACCGACCCTGCGACGGAGGCTGCGAGCTGCACGAGATCGTAGACCGGGCGACCTTTCTCGGCGCCTTCCGCGAGCTGGGCATCGGTGATCGCACCGGCCAGGCGATGGTACCCCTCCGCCTGACGGGCGAGGAGCAGCAGATGATGCCCGACGGGATCGGCGACCCCGTTCTGCGGCCGGTCGAGGCCGACGGAGAGTTCCGCGCCGTAGACCGTGCGGAGTGCTGGGAAACGCTCGGCGGCCTCCGCCATCCGGACGACACCGTAGAAGCCGTCATGGTCGGTGATCGCGAGTGCGTGCAGTCCGAGTGCTGCCGCTTCCTCGACGAGTCGTTCCGGCGGACTCGCACCGTCGAGGAAGCTGAAACTCGAGTGGGCGTGGAGTTCGGCATAGGCGACAGCCGGAGGGGACGGCCTGGTGGCGAGTGTCTCCGGGACGTACGGTTGACGTTTTCTGGACCAGGCCGGGCTGTCACCACCGTCTGCCCCGAGTGGTGGCGTGCCCGGACGACTGGCGTCGGACAGTCGGCGCTCGAACTCCGACCACGAGATCGGGGGATTGTTCCATCCCATGATGGACTCCTTCGTGAGATGCGGATGTGGAAACGGGGCGTCAGTCGTACCGGGCTTCGGCGCGCCAGCCATGCTCCTCCAGGAGGAGCAGCCAGGCGTCGCCGGTGTCGTCGACGACTTGCAGGCGATGCACGCGCCGATGGCGCTCGTCGTCCCACCAGCGTTCATCGATGGTCCATGGCCCTGCCCAGCCATCGACTCGATGCCAACCGGATGGCTCGGAGAATCGCACCGGTGGTGCGCTCACGGTGCTGCGCTCACCGACCTCCACCGACTGGCCCCCTGCGTCGAGCACCTCGACCGGGAGTGGGACCTCGAAGACCGTGGCCGGAGCGGCACCGGGAATGCTTCCCGGCCAGGGACGGTTCCGTCGTTCGGTGATCGCAGCCTCACCGCCAGGCGGAACGCTGCCCCATGGCACGAGGAGCCGACGATCGAGGAGCAACCGGCCTCCGGAGGGCATGGCGGTGAGCACGCCGTCGTGGCCGAGCATGCTCTGCACCCGCGCAAGTCCGTTGTGGATGCGCTCGTCCGGACCACTGCCCCAGAGCCCTTCTTCGTGATCCGCTGCGTCGTCGACGGTCTCCGGGACGACTCGGACGAGCTCGACGGGGGAGGCCAGCCCATGGTCGATGTTCGAGGAACTCTGCAGTTGCCAGCGCACGCGGTCGAGGACGTCGGATGGCGTGAACCACCGCGGGTGCAGCCAGGTCCGCATCGACCGTTCACCACGCTCGCTCTGGAGCGTGATGGTGATCGCCGTGGTCACGAGGCCTGCGTCGGTGAGGCCTGCGATGAACTGTTCTGCTGACTGACGGAATCCGAAGGCGAGCTGATCGATGCGGTCGAGTGGCGGTTCGAAGGAGACCTCCACGGCGAGTTCGACCGGCGGCATCCGTGGGATGACGCTTCTGGCATCCCGGCCTGCAGCCAGTCGGTGTGCCATCGCGCCGTCCGGGCCGAAACGATCGCGGACCTCCATGGCAGGCAATGAGCCGAAGTCGCCGAGTGTGCTGATGCCGAGTCGATGGAGAAGTGTGGTGAGTTCCGGGCGTGCGAGGGTCGAGAGCGGAAGCGGAGCGAGGAATGCCGAGGAGCCACCGCTCGGGATGACGAGGATGCGCGTTCCGTCCTGGTGGAACGACGTCGCTCTGGCCGCCTGCTCCGCGGCGAACGGGCCGTCGGCGATGCCGATCCGGGCGTCTGGGACCCCGAGCGCCTCAAGACGCTCGAGGAGCACTGCTGCTGCCGGGTGCTCACCACCGTAGTATCGGCTCGGTCCCCGCGAGCGGATCGCGCACAGACCCGCACGATACGGCTGCACGCCCGGCATGAGTTGCTCGATGCCGAGCATCACCGGCTCGAAGACCCGGGCGTCGACGACGGGGTCGTAAGCGGTGGTCAGGAGGTCCGGACAGCGCGCCTCGGCTTCTCGGATGCGCAGGCCTCTGCGGACGCCGGCTGCTCGCGCGGCAGCGTCACACGCGAGGATCTCTCCATGCTCCACGAGTGCGAGCGGGCGCACCGCCGCATCCTCTGTCAGGGCGCCGGACAGCCTCGCGGCCATGACCGGCCAGTCCGGGCACCAGACCACCATGGTGCGCTCGACAGGTTCTTCGGATG
Organism: Plantibacter sp. RU18; assembly: GCF_050613355.1. Classification (NCBI taxonomy): domain Bacteria; kingdom Bacillati; phylum Actinomycetota; class Actinomycetes; order Micrococcales; family Microbacteriaceae; genus Plantibacter; species Plantibacter sp. RU18. Next base: position 2,833,816 of record NZ_CP159618.1, on the reverse strand, counting down.
CGTGTCTGGTCATTGGTTCGCAACCAGGGGGAGTGTTGCGAGTGTGTCGTCGGTGACGATCACGGGGCGTTCCGTCAGCGGTGACTGTGCCGATCCGAGAGGCAGGGTCAGATGTGCAGTGCGCGGTCTGCCGGAGGATCCCTGACCGAGTAAGGAGCTGACGGTGACCCGCCGCTGTCTGAGATGGCCGTGCCCAGTGCCGAGGCCGCTCCAGGAGCTCTCAGTCACTCGCAGGGTCGCGTCGCTCTGAGGCCAGGATCCGAGGACGATGAGCGCTGTCTCCCGCTGACGGAGACGAGCGGCGAGGCGTGCTGCATCGCTCGGCGAGACCCGATCGGGAGCTGCAGTGATGAGCACGCCTGCGACATCGGCCATCGCGGCGGTGACCGTGAGCCAGTGTCGGCCGGGCAGGGGGACCAGGACGAGTCGTTCGAGGTCGATGCCGGCTGCGGCTGCGGCCTCGACGCCGAAGGAGGGCAGGCCGATGACGGCGCACCAGGTACCGGCAGCCGATGGACCTGCCATGAGTGACATGGCCAGAGCGGTCGAGCCGAGCACCGAGTAACTGCCCCCGGCCTGCAGTGCGCCGCCGGGCAGCAGGCTGGAGAGTTCCGGCGCGGTCGGGAGTGACCTCGTGTCGAGGCGCGACCCTTGCATGCGGGCGATGCGCCCTTGGAGTTCGTGCAGCTCCGTCGTCGTACCCGCGCGGGCGGGGGAGTCGACGAGTGCATGCAGGGCCATGGCTCAATATTCGAACATATCTTCGAACAAGTCAACCGGACGGGCGTCGACTGACGACGATTGTCGGGTACGTGGAACAGCCTGCATTCGACCACCGACACCCTGGGGGAGGATGTCGGCGGTGCCCGCTACGCTGGGCCCATGTGCGGACGTTTCGTCGTGACCGAATCCACCGAAGAACTCATCGAGCTCTTCGACATCGACCAGGGTGCGGCCGATCTCCCAGGGCCTTCGTACAACGTGCGCCCGACCGAGCAGATCCCCGTCATCCTCGAGTCCCTGAAGACCGGTCCAGTCGTCAGAAGGCTCGAGTCCGCGCGCTGGTCACTCGTGCCGTCGTTCGCGACCGAGCTGAAAAGTCAGTACCCGACCTTCAACGCACGCTCCGAGGAGATCACCACCAAGCCGACCTTCGCGCCGTCGGTGCGTCAGAAACGCGCGCTCATCCCGGCCGCCGGCTACTACGAGTGGCACACGGAAGGCGCCGCGAAGACGCCCTACTACGTGCAGACCGCCGGTGGAGAGCCCATCGTGTTCGCTGGGCTGTACTCCTGGTGGCGCGATCGCTCACTCCCGGACGACGATCCGCGACGCTGGGTGCTGAGTGCGACCATCCTCACGCGTCCTGCCGTCGGGGGATTGCTCGAGCTGCATCCCCGGACGCCCGTGACGCTCCCGCCGGAGTGCTGGGACGAGTGGCTCGACCCGCATCATGAAGCCGATCAGGGCGAGGTCGACGAGATGGTCGCTGCGTCGACAGATGTAGCAGAGCAGCTCGTGTTCCACCGTGTCGCTCCGCTGCAGGGGGATGGCCCGGAGCTCATCCTGCCGGTCGAATAGGGAGGCGCGGCTCGCGCGGCGGCTGCAGCGCCGTACCGTCGGCATGCAGAGCCGCCGGAAAAAGGTACAGCCGAAAAACAGTACAGCCCCCGACGAAGAACGTCGGGGGCTGTACTCGGTGTCTCAGACGCGAGGGCTGGAAAGACCGGCCGCTCGGATCGTCAGCTCCGTCTGATCAGAGAATCAGAGGGGGCGGATGTTCTCGGCCTGAAGGCCCTTCGGGCCCTGGACGGTCTCGAACTCGACCTTCTGGTTCTCCTCGAGCGAGCGGTAGCCGCTCGATGCGATGGCGGAGAAGTGTGCGAAGACGTCGGCGCTGCCGTCGTCGGGGGTGATGAATCCGAAGCCCTTTTCGGCGTTGAACCACTTCACAGTTCCAGCTGACATGTATTTCCTCTTTCATGAGTGACCGTTCCCGACTTTCGGGACCGTTCGTCGCGGTGTTCTTTGCTCGCTCCTCAGAAAAGCAGCGTCTCCATCGGTGGAAACGCAGCTTGAAATACCTGCGCAACACAACAACTCCGGTCCACGTTAGCCCATACCGGCCTCGAACAGGACTCAAACAGGTAACGGATTGGCGAATTCTGCGTCATTTCCCGACATTCGTTGGTTCTCCGAGCTGGATCGAGCGGCGGATCTCGGAATGTGCGGTGATTCTTCAGCCTCCGACCGTAGGCTGTGGACATCCACAGGAGCTCCCGCTCTCGACGAGCGTCCGCTCACTGCCCCGGCTGGGAAGTCGACACGATTCCTCCGGAGTGCCCATGTCAACTGAAGCCGTTCTTGGCCCGGTTCGTGCCACGAGCCCCCGCAAGCCAGGCACCGCGAACGTCACGAGTTCGTACTCTGCGCTGCTGAAGACGGTCCGCGAGGCAGGTCTCCTGCGCCGCCATCGCACCTTCTACATCCTGACCTTCTCCTTCCTTGTCGTCGCGCTCCTCGGCTGTGCCACCGGCTTCATCCTGCTCCGTGAGTCCTGGTTCCAGCTCCTCATCGCAGGCGCGCTCGGCGTGATCCTGACGCAGTTCGCCTTCCTCGCCCATGAGGCGTCCCACCGTCAGGTCTTCGAGTCAGGTCGCGCGAACGACCGTGCCGGCCGGTTCCTCGCCGCAGGCATCGTCGGTATCAGCTACTCGTGGTGGATGACGAAGCACACCCGTCACCACGCGAACCCGAACCAGGTCACCAAGGACCCCGACATCGAGATCGACACGATCTCCTTCATCGAAGAGGATGCCGCGAAGGCGAAGGGGCTGATCGCGCTCATCACTCGCAAGCAGGGCTACCTGTTCTTCCCGCTGCTGATGCTCGAGGGCCTCAACCTCCACGCACTGTCGTTCCGAACGCTCTTCGGGCCTGGCAAGGTCGACGGCAGAGTCGCCGAGATCAGCATGATCGTCGCCCGGATCGGTCTCTACCTCGCCGCAATCTTCCTGTTCCTGCCGCTCGGAATGGCGTTCGCGTTCATCGGCGTCCAGCTCGCGGTCTTCGGCGTCTACATGGGTGCGTCTTTCGCTCCCAATCACAAGGGCATGCCGATCATCCCTGCAGACGTGAAGCTCGACTTCCTCCGCAAGCAGGTGCTCACCTCGCGCAACGTCAGCGGTTTCGGTATGGCGACCTTCATGGGCGGACTCAACTACCAGATCGAGCACCACCTGTTCCCGAGCATGCCCCGACCGGCGCTTGCGCGTGCGCGCCTCATCGTTCGAGAGCACTGCGAGACGCAGCAGGTCCCGTACACCGAGACGACGCTGCTGAAGTCCTACGGGATCGTGATCGCCTACCTGAACCGCGTGGGTCTGTCCGCTCGTGACCCGTTCGACTGCCCGGCAGCGGGGCAGTTCCGCCGCCGGTAGTCGTTCAGGTCTCAGACCTCGAGTGATTCGAGCGGGGCGAGCGGGTAATACGTGCCGCCGCCCTGCTCGGTCGCCCACTGCAGGCGCCCGTGCGACATGGCCTGCCCTGCGCCGGAGAGCACCATCTCGTGAGTGCCGAACGCTCGCTTCGGGGCGACAGCGAGGATGAAGTCGATCCCTTCGGCGATCTTCATCCATGGCGCACCGGCGGGGGCCGCGAGCACGTCGACCTCGACGCCCTCTGGGATCGAGAAGGAATCCCCCGGGTAGTAGACGAGGTCGTTCATGAGGACGCCGACGTTGTCGATCGTGGGGATCGAGGAATGGATCACCGCGTGGGTCCCGCCGAAGAACCGCAGTGAGAACGGCCCGACCTGGACGGTTTCGCCCGGGGCGACGACGGTGACGTCGTAGCCCGTGGCGGCCGCGGCGACTCCCGCCGGTGCGAAGATCACCGCATCCGGGCTCGCCGCGAGAATGCGGTCGAGGTGTTCGGGGGTCCAGTGATCGGGGTGCAGGTGGGTGATCACGATCGCCGCCGCGTTCGTGACATCGGCGATCGGGGCGGTGAACGACCCCGGATCGACGAACAGCTTGGCGCCGTCCTGCTCGAGGAGGAATGCGGCGTGCTCGAACTTCGTCAGTCTCATACCTCGAGTGAATACCGTGCGCGTCCAGAGGGCAACCCGGGTGGCCGTCGGAGGAAGCACGCTCGGGCTGTCAGAATCGGCAGGTGACCACAGCACCGCGACGTATCGGCGTCGCCATCAATCCGACCGCATCGTTCGGTTCGACCCGCGGGGTCGGCCCCCGCGTGCTCATGGCGCTCGACGGCGCCGGGTTCAGTACCGTGCGTCTCCAGGAAGACAACATCGAGCTTCTCCGGACGGCGGTCCACCGTGCGATCGAGGACGGGCTCGACGCACTCGTCGTCGTCGGCGGCGACGGCATGGTGAGTCTCGCCGTCGAGGCGGTGCGAGAATCCGGACTCCCATTCGGCGTGGTGCCCTCGGGGACGGGTAACGACGTCGCCTGTGGCCTCGGGATCCCGCTCGACGATCCCGATGCGGCGATCGCGCTCCTCCTCGACGCCCTCGATAACGGACCTCGCACGATCGACGCCGGAAAAGTGTTCCACGGCGTGCACACGACCTGGTTCGTCGGCGCGGTCTCGGCGGGGTTCGACGCCCTGGTGAACGAGCGGGCGAATCTCATGAGACGCCCCCGGGGTCGGAGCCGGTATACGATCGCCATCCTGCGGGAGCTCATCTCGCTGCGTCCGCGAGGATACGACCTCGTCGTCGACGGTGTCGCCGAGCGAGTGGACGCCGTCCTGCTCGCCGTCGCCAACAACACCTCGATCGGCGGCGGGATGCTGATCGTCCCCGAAGCGGAACTTTCCGACGGTCGGTTCGACTTGTTCGTCGTCGCGCCGATCTCGCGGTTGAGGTTCCTCCGACTGTTCCCGAAGGTGTTCTCGGGGACGCACACCGCCCTCGACATCGTGCGCATCTCGCGTGTCCAGGCCGTCTCCATCGATGCCGTCGGCATCACCGCATACGCGGACGGGGAGCGGATCGGGCCGCTGCCGGTCTCGGTCGAAGTCGTTCCGGGGGCACTCCGAGTGCTCGCCTGAGGTTGGTTGCGGACACCTTCGCGAGAGCTCGACACGCCGAGGCGACGCGCCTGACCGCCTCGATTTGTACGGGTCGAAATGGTGTGGCATACTCGTATCCGTTGCTTACGGCCCCATCGTTTAGCGGCCTAGGACACCGCCCTCTCACGGCGGCAGCACGGGTTCAAATCCCGTTGGGGTCACAACACCGCAAGAAGCCTCGTTTTCCTGAGTCATCAGGGAGCGGGGCTTCTTTCGTTTTCGGCCAGGCAGCAGCTTCCGGAGCGTCTCCGAGTCGGCGACGCGACCCCACGAGTGCCGCCAGGGAGCAGGGTGCGCACCGATCCGCGAAGTCGACCGTGCATGCTAGCTTGGCCGGGTGATCGTGAAGCAGAACCGCCGCACCCCGGCGACCGCAGCCGTCCTGATCCTCGCCGCCTTGCTCACCGGATGCTCCATCCCGGCCACTGGCGAAGCTGTCGCGGGGAACGCAGGGCCGATCGTCGACGTCGCCGGCGGCACCGACGACACCCTGCGCAAGGACTTCGACGCGAGCCCTCAGGAAGTCAACGACTACTGGACGGCGGACAAGTTCGGAGGCGCGAAGGCACCGGATCTGAAGCCCGGCGAGGACACGCTCACCGGCGACCAGGCGACAGGCGTCGTCGTCCACCCGAGCACCGGAGTCGGCCCGGACGTGGACGTCAAGGCAATGGTCCCCACCGCCGCGGGCGATCCCTATCCGGCGACCGGCCTTGCGGCTGCAACCCAGGGGCGTCTGTACTTCTCACTCGCCGGAGCCACATACGTGTGCTCGGCGAGCGTCGTGAACGCACCGACGATGGACCTCCTTCTCACGGCGGGTCACTGCGTGTGGGACACCTACGGGAAGCAGCTGGCCGAGAACATCATCTTCATTCCTGCCGACGCAGCGAACGGACAGACGCAGCCCTATGGGCAGTGGGCGGGCGTGAGCACGTACGTACCGGACGAGTTCACGAGCGAGGCGACATCCGACGCCAGCGGAGCCACGAGCGGCAATGGTTGGGCCTACGACTTCGCCTTCATCCGCCTTGCGCCGAACGCCTCCGGACAGAAGATCCAGGAGGTCACCGGTGGTCAAGGGATCTCGTTCGGTACGCCGCCAGAGGGCATCACGGTCATCGGATACCCCTCGGCTGCTCCGTTCGACGGTCAGTCGCAGCGGTACTGCGCGAGCCCGGCGGCGACCAAGGGGTACTCCGGGTATCGCATCGACTGCATCATGACGCCTGGATGCTCCGGCGGTGGTTGGCTCACCCGCCTGGATCCGGCATCGGGCGCCGGATACGTGACCTCGGTCACCTCCCGGGGCGACGGGAACTGGCTCGAGGGACCGGTGCTCGGTCAGCGTGCGCTCAACCTCTACAACGACGCCCTGGCGGAAGGGTCGTGACCGTGACAGGGCCTCGGCGCACCCCTCGCCGTCTGCTGACGGTCCTCGCTGCGTCTGCCGGGCTGGCGCTGTCCCTGAGCGCATGCACCACGACCGGTGCCGCCTTCCCTGATCCCGCCGTGCAGCGCGCGTACATGCAGGACCTGGCGGATTCGCGATTCGAACTGCTCGCGGCGCAGATCGGCCAAGCACCGGACGTCACCGGCTCCGCTTACGTTCACGCCGTCTCTGGTGATCTCGAGTCCCATCGGAACGACTCGGTCGTCCTGTTCGGAGACCCGACCGGTTCCTTCAGCCAGGACAAGGGCTCGGCCGACGGCGACACCGTCGACGTCTACCACCAGGCCGGGACGTCGTACGACCTCCTGCTGCTCGGCGGTGAGCTCAAGGAACTCGCACCGACCGAGTGGGTGGCCGTCCAGACGCAGTACACGCCGGCGGAAGACGATGCCGAGGACGGCTCCTTGGGCCCTGCGTGCATCTACCCGGGCATCTCGATCGCCTGCGACATCTACACGGCCGTCGAGTCCACGAGGGACTCCGAGGAGGGCGCGCTCAGCAGTGTCGTCGTCTCGATGCGCAACTACGGCTCATCGCAGATCACGACCAGCGCGAGTCTCGACAGCGTCCTCGCGCTCGGGACGCTGTTCGCGCTCCCGGACGACCTGGTGTCCTCCTTGTCCGACGAGGACCTCGCGACGCTCCTCCCCGTCACGATCTTCCAGAACGCCGACGGCGGCCTGGTGAAGATCGAGCTGAGCGGCACCGTCGACAGCGAGACGCCGTTGCAATTGCAGGCAGGTTTCGAGGTGACCGGCACCTCGACCATCGAAGACCTGCCGACACCGCCATCAGGTTTCGACGTGACCGTGATCCCGGCGGCCGATCAAGCCGCGTTCTGGGAACAGATCGAGGAGTTGAGGAAATGACCGACGAGAAGACGCCGGACCAGCAGCCGCCGGAGATCCCCGAGCAGGACCCTCCCCGGGCGGAGTTCGGGCCGGGGAACGCGCAGCGGGACGCGCACGCGCCGACCGGTGCGCCGCCGCAGGCGCAACGACCCACGGGTGCATCCGTCCAGCAAGACGGCTCTGGCGGACACACGGGTCCTTCCTTCCCGACGAACACCCAGGGGCAACCCTGGCTGCAGCCGAACCGGTCGGCGGGCCCGGCTCCCCAGGGGGCACCGCAGTCGATGCCGAACCAGCCACAGCCTCCGTACGGGCAGGGGACCCCGTTCCGCCCGCAGCCGCCCTACGGCATCCAACCCGCCAATCAGCAACCCTCGAATCAGCAACCCTCCAACCAGCAGCCATACGGTCAGCGACCGCACGGCCCGGGCCAGCAGCAGTTCGCGCCGGGGCCGCAGCAGCCGGCGAACGGTCCGTTCGCGCCGAATCAGCAGCAGCCGGGCCAGCCGGGCGCACCGTTCCGCCCGGGGGCGGAGTATGGCAACACCGGTCAACAGCAACCGTTCCCGGCCGCATCGATGGCGAAACCGAAGGCGAAGCGCAAGCCGTTGGGTCGGCGTCTCTGGGCCGGTGTCCTGATCGGTGCCGTCGCGGCGTCACTGATCGCCGTCCCGCTCACGCTCCTCTCGGTCGGACGTCTCTTCACGCCCATGCTCGACCGAGGCGCCGTGCAGACCGGCGTCGCAGAGGTGCTCAAGCAGGACTTCGGCCTCGCGGACGTCGAGAAGGTCGAGTGCCCGGGCGATCAGGCGGCGGTCACCGGAACACAGTTCGAGTGCACCTTCTCCTACGGCGGTACGAGCTACCCCGTGGCGGTCGAGGTCATCAACGATCAGGGCCAGTACCGCGTGGGCATCGACGCTCCGAAGCAGTAGAAAGCCTCTTCCCGCGGAAGCCTCCTCGGCGCCGTGGTGCGCCCGCGCTCACACAGGGGAGTAGGCTCGTCGGAGCGAAGGGGAGTATCCCGATTCGCCGTGTCCGTCAGGACGGATCGCATCGACGCGGTTCCGGGCACGGCGGCGACCGATGGTCGCGGGAGAGACGTTCGAATCATCGTCGTACCCTCTTCTGAAAGGCTCCCATGCAGCTCGAGCTCCCCATCTGGTTCGAAGTCGGCTCCCTCGTGGTGCTCGTCCTGGTGCTCCTCGCCGATCTCCTGATCGTCTACAAGCGCCCGCACATCCCCTCGAACCGCGAGTCCACCCTGTGGGTCGTGTTCTACGTCGGACTCGCGCTCGTGTTCGCGCTCATCCTCCTGCTGGTCGCGGGTGGGGAGTGGTCCGGACAATTCCTCGCCGGCTGGCTCACCGAGTACAGCCTGAGCATCGACAACCTGTTCGTGTTCGTGATCATCATGAGCCGTTTCTCCGTGCCTCGGAAGTATCAGCAGGAGGTGCTCATGGTGGGCATCATCATCGCACTGGTCCTCCGAGCGATCTTCATCCTGGCGGGCGCCGCCTTCATCGAGGCGTTCTCTGCGATCTTCTACATCTTCGGAGCGTTCCTGCTCTACACGGCGTGGAAGCAGGCGTTCGGGCACAACGACGACGCGGAGGACGGCGAGACGAAACTCGTCTCGCTGCTCCGCAAGCGGATCCCGCTCACGCCAGACTTCCACGGCTCGAAGATCCGGGTCATGGTCGACGGCAAACGGTTCTGGACGCCGATGATCGTCGTCTTCATCGCCATCGGTACCACAGACCTCATCTTCGCGATCGACTCGATCCCCGCGATCTTCGGCATCACGCAGAGTCCGTTCATCGTCTTCACCGCGAACCTGTTCGCCCTGATGGGCCTCAGACAGCTGTACTTCCTCCTGGGAGGACTGCTCGATCGCCTCGAATACCTGAAGTACGGTATCGCCTTCATCCTCGCCTTCATCGGCGTGAAGCTGTTCCTGCACGCCATGCACGTCAATGAACTCCCGTTCATCAACGGCGGCAAGGGGATCGAGTGGGCGCCGGAGATCAACACCTGGACGTCGCTCGCCGTGATCATCGGTTCGATGGTGATCGCCACCGTCGCCAGCCTGCTGAAAGCCTCTCGGGACGGCAAGCGCGAGCAGGTGTCGGCGGGGGAGTGATTCGCGCCGGAGTGGTACGCTGAGCGGGTGCTGTCCGGGCTGCTTCTCCTTCCCTGCCGCGACGAGGCCTAGTTCCAGGCTCCCTCGTCGCGGAGGTCGCCGACGCCTGACCACTCATCGTTTGAAGGAATCTCACGACATGTCGCAGCTGAACGCCGATCCGTCCGCCCCGAGCAGTATCCCCGAGCATCCTCGGACGCTCGCAGAGAAGGTCTGGGATGACCACCTCGTCGTCAAGGGCGAGGACGGCACCCCCGACCTCATCTACATCGACCTGCACCTCGTGCACGAGGTCACCAGTCCGCAGGCCTTCGACGGCCTCCGCATGGCGGATCGTCCGTTGCGTCGTGTCGACCTGACGATCGCGACCGAGGACCACAACACCCCGACACTCGCGATCGACAAGCCCATCGCCGATCTCACGAGTCGCACGCAGATCGAGACGCTCCGGCGCAACGCTGCCGAGTTCGGTGTCCGGATCCACTCGCTCGGCGACCTCGACCAGGGCATCGTCCACGTCGTCGGCCCGCAGCTCGGCCTCACCATGCCGGGCATCACCGTCGTCTGCGGCGACTCGCACACCTCCACGCACGGCGCGTTCGGCGCCATGGCCTTCGGGATCGGCACGAGCGAGGTCGAGCATGTGATGGCGACCCAGACGTTGCCGCTGAAGCCGTTCAAGACGATGGCGATCACGGTCGAAGGCACGTTGCGTCCCGGTGTCACCGCGAAGGACATCATCCTGGCGGTCATCGCGAAGATCGGCACCGGTGGTGGCCAGGGCTACGTGCTCGAGTATCGTGGCTCCGCCATCCGCGCCCTCTCCATGGAGGGTCGCATGACGATCTGCAACATGTCGATCGAGGCGGGCGCTCGCGCAGGCATGGTCGCGCCCGATCAGATCACCTACGACTACCTCGAAGGCCGCCCGCACGCACCGGTCGGCGCCGACTGGGACGAGGCCGTCGCATACTGGGACACCCTCGCAACCGATGAGGGTGCGGTCTTCGACGCTGAGGTCTTCCTCGATGCCGACACACTCGAGCCGTTCGTCACCTGGGGGACCAACCCCGGCCAGGGTGTCTCGCTCAGCGACTCCGTACCGGACCCGACCACCATCGCCGATGCGAACGAACGCTCGGCCGCCGAACGTGCCCTCGAGTACATGGACCTCACGGCCGGCACTCCGATGAAGGAGATCCCGGTCGACGCGGTGTTCATGGGCTCCTGCACGAACAGTCGCATCGAAGATCTGCGCGCGTTCGCCTCGGTCATCGAGGGGCACACAAAAGCGGAAGGCGTGCGTGTGATGGTCGTCCCGGGTTCCGCGCGCGTGCGCATCGAGGCCGAGGCCGAAGGCCTCGACAAGATCATCATCGCCTTCGGAGCCGAGTGGCGCTTCGCCGGTTGTTCGATGTGCCTCGGCATGAACCCCGATCAGCTGGCTCCGGGGGAACGCTGCGCGTCGACCTCCAACCGCAACTTCGAGGGTCGTCAGGGTAAGGGTGGCCGCACCCACCTCGTGTCGCCGCTGGTCGCCGCCGCCACCGCGATCCGCGGAACGCTGTCGAGCCCTGCCGACCTGGTGACCGATGCCGACGGCCGCGTCGCCTCCGAGCAGGAAGGCGTGCACGCCTGATGGACAAGTTCACCACGGTCGCCGGCATCGCTGCGCCCCTGCGTCGCTCGAACGTCGACACCGACCAGATCATCCCTGCCGTCTACCTGAAACGGGTCACCAAGACCGGCTTCGAGGACGCCCTGTTCGCCGGCTGGCGCCAGGGCCCCGAATTCGTACTGAATCAGGAGTCGTACCTGGGAGCGAGCATCCTCGTGGCCGGGCACGACTTCGGTACCGGTTCCTCCCGTGAGCACGCGGTCTGGGCACTCCGCGATTTCGGATTCAAGGTCGTCGTCTCCTCGCGCTTCGGCGACATCTTCCGCGGAAACTCGGGGAAGCAGGGCCTGTTGGCCGCGCAGGTCACCGAGGAGGAGCTCGAGCAGCTCTGGCTCGCCATCGAAGCGGAACCCGGTTCCGAATCGGTCGTGAACCTCATCGACCGCACCATCACGGTCGGCGATCTCACGGTTTCGTTCGAGGTGGACGATTACACTCGGTGGCGGCTCATCGAAGGTCTCGACGACATCGGGCTCACGCTCCGCAGCGAAGAGCAGATCACCGCGTTCGAGGCGAAGCGTCCGAATTGGCTTCCCCGCACCATCCCCGTCAAGTAGCAAGGCAGTAGGTATCGGTTTGAATTCACTCGTCCAGGCGTCACAGGCGGCAGGTTCGTCGGTCGGACTCGATGTCGACCGCATCACGATCAACGGCGGCATCCCGCTCACCGGTCGTATCGAGGTCAAGGGTGCGAAGAACCTCGTGACCAAAGCGATGGTCGCATCATTGCTGGGTGAGAACGTCAGCGTCTTGCGCAACGTTCCGAACATCAGCGATGTCCGTGTCGTCCGTTCGTTGCTGGAGATCCACGGCGTCGATGTCACCGAAGGCGAGAACCCGAACGAGCTGCGACTCGACCCGACGAACGTCGAGTCGGCACACATGGAGGAGATCGACGCTCACGCCGGCTTCTCGCGCATCCCGATCCTCTTCTGCGGACCGCTGCTGCACCGCCTGGGCGCTGCGTTCATCCCCGACCTCGGTGGTTGTCGCATCGGCGACCGCCCGATCGACTTCCACCTCGACGCGCTCAGGAAGTTCGGCGCCGTCGTCGAGAAACTCCCGCAGGGCATCCGTCTCTCAGCACCGAACGGGCTCCACGGCACCACGGTGCACCTCCCGTACCCGAGCGTCGGCGCTACCGAGCAGGTCCTGCTCACCGCAGTGCGCGCCAAGGGCACGACCGAGCTGAAGAACGCCGCGATCGAGCCTGAGATCATGGACCTCATCGCCGTGCTGCAGAAGATGGGCGCGATCATCTCGTACGAGCCCAACCGTGTCATCGTGATCGAGGGCGTCGACACACTCGACGCTTACGACCACACCGCCATCGGCGACCGCAACGAAGCCGCGAGCTGGGCATCGGCCGCACTCGCGACCGACGGAGACATCTTCGTCGGCGGCGCGAAGCAGCAGGACATGATGACCTTCCTCAACATCTTCCGGAAGGCCGGTGGTGGCTTCGACATCACCGACGACGGTATCCGGTTCTACCGCAAGGAAGCGCTCAAGCCCGTCGTCATCGAGACGGATGTCCACCCGGGCTTCATGACGGACTGGCAGCAGCCGCTGATCGTCGCCCTCACGCAGGCGACCGGTGAGTCGATCGTCCACGAGACGGTGTACGAGAACCGCTTCGGGTTCACGGACGCGCTCAACACGATGGGCGCGAACATCGTCGTGCACCCGAACGGGTTGTCCGGAACGCCTCGTCGGGTGCCCCGTCGCAACCTCGAGCAGGCTGCGGTGATCACCGGGCCGACCCCGTTGCACGGCGCCGACATCGAGGTCCCCGACCTCCGTGGGGGATTCAGCCACCTGATCGCCGCGCTGACCGCAGAAGGCAAGTCCACGGTGAGCAACGTCGGGATCATCAGCCGCGGCTACGAGAACTTCATCGTGAAGCTGCAGCAGCTCGGCGCTGACTTCGTCCTCGAAGCGGAGTAGGCCGGGGTGGGTGCTGAGCGGTCGAAGCCGTCGATCTACTGGGTGCTTTCCTCGATCGCGGTCCCGCCCTTCAGCGCCCTCGTGAAGTTGCGCATCCGGCATGGTGAGCGCCTCCCGCAGGAGGGTCCTTTCATCCTGTCCCCGAACCATGACAGTGAGTTCGACCCCCTGATCATGGGTGTCACGGTGTGGCGTCTCGGGCGCCAGCCGCGCTTCATGGCCAAGGGCAGCCTGTTCAAGATCCCAGTGGTCGGCTGGCTGCTGACGAAAGCGGGTCAGATCCCGGTGGAACGGGAAGGTTCCGCCAGAGGCATGGATCCCGTTTCGGCCGCGGCGCAGCTCGTCGACCGAGGTCAGGGCGTCGTCGTCTATCCGGAGGGCTCACTCACCCGGGATCCGGCCCTGTGGCCGATGCGTGGCAGGACGGGCGCCGTCCGCATCGCACTCACCCATGGGCTGCCCATCATCCCTGCCGCCCACTGGGGTACACAAGAGGTCATGCCCAGGTACGGGAAGCTCTCGATCTTTCCGCTTCGCAAACGGGTGGACGTGTCCATCGGCGAGCCGGTCGACCTCTCGGCGTTCGCCGGACGGCCGCTAGACTCGAAGACGCTGAACGAGGCGACCGAGGTCGTCATGCAGGCCATCACCGCCCTGTGCGAGGAACTCCGGGGTGCAAAGGCCCCCGCCGAGCGCTGGGACCCAACGAAGCACCAGCAGAAGGAGACGGGCCGTTTTGAGTCCTAGAAGTGTTCCGGTATCCCAGGCCGCCGCCAAGGTCGCCGTGTTGGGAGCGGGCAGCTGGGGCACGACGTTCGGCAAGATCCTCGCCGACGGCGGCTCGGACGTGGTGATGTGGGCCAGACGCCCGGAACTCGCACGCGAGATCACCGAGGCGAAACGCAACAGCGACTACCTTCCCGGCGTGAACCTGCCGATGCGCATGACTGCGACGGCGAGCATGGTTGACGCCGTGCGTGGCGCGTCGATCATCTTCCTGTCGGTCCCCAGCCAGTCCTTGCGGGATAACCTGATCGCGCTCCGGCCCCATCTCGAGGACGACACCATCGTCGTCTCCCTGATGAAGGGTGTGGAGCGCCGCAGCGGATCCCGCATGAGCGAGGTCATCCGCGAGACCCTCGACATCGATCCCTCGCGCATCGCGGTCGCGTCCGGTCCGAACCTCGCGCTCGAGATCGCCCGTGAGCAGCCGACCGCCGCTGTCATCTCCTCCGAGAGCCTCGAGACGGCGCAGACCGTCGCGCTCCTCGCCCGGAACCGGTACTTCCGCAGCTTCGTGAACACCGACGTCATCGGCACCGAGTTCGGCGGTGTACTGAAGAACCTCATCGCCGTCGCGATCGGCATCGTGGACGGTGTCGGGTACGGCGAGAACACGAAGGCCTCGATCATCACCCGCGGACTCGTGGAGATGACTGACTTCGCGGTGGCGCACGGCGCACACCCGGAGACGCTCTCCGGGCTCGCCGGACTCGGCGACCTCATCGCGACCTGCCAATCACCGTTGTCCCGTAACAACACCGCCGGGCGACTGCTCGGCCAGGGGTATCAGTTCGACGACGTCGTCAAGCAGATGCAGCAGACGGCCGAGGGTCTGGCGTCGGTGGCGCCGGTGCTCGAGCTCGCACGAGCCAAGGGGGTCGCGATGCCGATCGTCGAACAGGTCAAGCGGGTGCTCGACGGCACGCTCGACCCGAAGGACATCGCGCCCCACCTCACGACCGACGACGACGAACCCCAGGGGGAGAGAAGCAACGATGACGCACAAGACCGGAGTGGTGGTGCTCTTTGGAGGCCGTTCAAGCGAGCACTCGATCAGCTGCGCAACGGCGGGCGGCGTCCTCGCGGCGATTGACCGCGAACGCTACGACGTCTACCCCGTCGGAATCGCCCATGACGGGTCCTACGTGCTCGAGGTCGACGACCCGAGCCGGTACGCCCTCGACCCTGAACACCTGCCGGAGGTAGACGCCTCACGCCCCAAGGTGCGTTGGCCCGAGCGCATCGGTTCACCGCAGCTGACCGTCGTCGCCGCCGATGGCACCGAGTCGACCCTCGGCCCGATCGACATCGTCTTCCCGATCCTGCACGGCCGCTTCGGCGAAGACGGCACGGTGCAGGGCATGCTCGAACTCGTCGACCTGCCCTACGTGGGTTCGGGTGTCCTGGCCTCGTCCCTCGGGATGGACAAGCACTTCACGAAAACCGTCCTCGAGGCCGCCGGTATCGCCGTGGCGCCCTGGGTGCGCTTCACCGCGCACGAGTGGACGTCCTCCCCGCAGACGGTGCTCGACTCCCTCGACTCGCTCGGTCTGCCTGCGTTCGTGAAGCCGGCACGGGCAGGTTCGAGTGTCGGAGTCTCGAAGGTGTCCACTCCCGCGGCCTTCGCCGAGGCCATCGAGGTCGCACTCGCTGAGGACTCCACGGTCCTCGTCGAGACCGGACTCGTCGGCCGTGAGGTCGAGTGCGCCGTCCTGGAATCGCTGCCCGGACTCGCTCCGAGGGTGTCGGTCGCCGGCGAGGTCGTCGTCACCGGTCGCGACTTCTACGACTTCGCGGCGAAGTACCTCGATGCTCCCGGTATCGAGCTGGTGTGCCCAGCCGACCTCACCGACGTTGAGCTCGGCGAGATGCAGGATCTCGCCCGCCGTTCCTTCGAGGCGCTCGGCGCCGCGGGGTTGTCTCGCGTCGACTTCTTCCTGACGGCTGACGGGTTCGTCGTCAACGAGGTGAACACGATGCCTGGGTTCACACCGATCTCGATGTTCCCGAGCTGTTGGCTGGCCTCCGGGCTCAGCTACCCGGAACTCATCACCGAGTTGATCGAGGTCGCGCGCGCGCGATCCTGACGCGGTCGCGTCAGCCGTCGGTCGGGATCGGCAGTTCCGCGTCGCCGAGGGCGGTGCACTTTCCGGTGATCGGCAGCACCGAGACCGACGGTGCGAGATCGGCGAGCACTGTGCTGCTCGCGACGGCATCGCCGTCGAGCACGACTTCGATCGCCGGCGTGCGGCCGAACGTCGTGAACCGGTAGTTCGGGGCGTCGGAGTCGTCGATGATCCAGTCGACACCGTTGACCGACTGGCACTGTTGCGTCGTCGGCCCTGGGATCGCCACGCCGCAGTGCAGGAGCACCGAGGCGGGATCACCCCAGGCGCCCGTGGCTTGGGCGTCAGTCGTCCGCTCAGGGAGCTCGGCGACGACGTCGGGCAGACGCACGGTGACTTCGGCGCACTGCGGGTTGTTGGCGTCATCGGCCGCTTCGAGTGCGACGGACGGTGCGCAGCCGGCGAGGGCGAGCGTTGCGGCCACGGCGAGAGCGGAGGCCAGGAGGGCACGGATCGGGGACATCGTCCACCAGGCTACCGTTGATCCCATGAACGAGTCTGTGAAGCCGTCCGAGGACACCAGCACGGACGGGCTGCGCGTCGGGGAGCTGCCGGAGGGTGAGCTGCTCGCGCGGATCTTCCCGCGCCTGCCGCACGCGGATGCGGAGCTCCTCGGGCCGGGAGACGACGCCGCCGTGGTCGCAGCGCCCGATGGGCGCTTCGTGGTCACGACGGACACGATGATCCACGGGCCCGATTTCCGTCTGGCCTGGTCGAGTGCACACGACCTCGGGTGGAAGGCCGCGGCGAGCAATCTCGCCGACGTCGCCGCGATGGGGGCGAAGCCGACCGCGCTCGTCGTGGCGCTGGCGATGCCGAAGCAGTTGCCGGTCGCCGTCCTGGAGGGGTTCGCCGACGGTCTGCGCGACGCGTGCGCCGCGCTTGCACCGGGCTGTGGTGTGGTCGGTGGGGATCTGGCGGTCTCGGACGTCTTCATGATCGCAGTCACGGCCTTCGGAGATCTCGAGGGCAGGGACCCGGTCCGACGCGACGGAGCGGTGATCGGAGACGTCGTCGCGGTGGCAGGGGCTCTCGGCGCAGCGGCGAGCGGGTTGCGACTGCTGTTCGAGCGTGGGGTCGACGCCGACGGCATGCCGTCTGCAACAGCGGCTGCGGCACTCCGCGCGGAGCAGCCCACGGCGATCGCGGCCCAGCTCGCCCCACGGCCTCCGATCCTGGCGGGCGTCGTCGCGGCGCGCAACGGGGCGTCGGCAATGCTCGACCTGTCCGACGGATTGGCCCTCGACGTCGGCCGGATCGCCGCAGCGAGCGGTGTCGCCATCGATCTCGACGTGGCGGCCCTCGGGTCGGACCCTGCGCTCGCCCTCTCCGGCGGCGAGGACCACTCGTTGTGCGCGACGTTCCCAGTAGGGACGGTGTTGCCTGAGGGGTTTCGCCGCATCGGCGCCGTCGTTCCCGGAGAGGGGGTCCTCGTGGATGGCGTCGTCTACGACGGTCGAGCCGGGTGGGACCCGTACCGCGATTGGGACGATGCAGTGGGCTGAGCGCCCCGACCTCCGACGCGCTCAATGCGTCAGGCGGGGACGACCCACCAGACGACGGTCTCGCCGTATGTGCTCTTCCGGAGCTGCTCGAATTCCGGCGGGAGCGTCGGCTCGGGAGAGCGCGAACTCCGCTCGACGAGCACCAGGCCATCATCGGTCACCAGGCCGACGAGGGCGGCGAGGTTCGCCGTCAACTCATCCTCGGGGAGGTCGTACGGAGGATCGATGAACACCAGGTCTGATGGCACCGTCGCGCCAGCCAGGTAGGCGCCGACGGCCTTGGCATGGACCGCGACCCGCGGTGCACGGTCACGTGGAGCGGCCGCGGTCACGGTCTTCGCGTTGGCACGGCAGACCTTCGCGGCTTCGGGGCCCCGGTCGACGAGGACGACGGCGGACGCGCCGCGGCTCGCGCATTCGAGGCCGAGCGAGCCGGAGCCGGCGTAGAGGTCCAGCACCTCGGCGCCCTCGATCACGTCACGTGCTTCGAGAGCGGAGAAGAGTGCTTCTCGCACGCGGTCGCTGGTGGGTCGGGTGCCGCTGCCGGGGACGCGGATCGTGAGCGATCCGGCGTACCCCGAGATGATCCTGATGCCGGCCATGGCTCCATCCTCGCAGTCCGGACCGTCCTCGACGAAACGCGAGTGTCCGAGGGCCCGAATAGACTCGGGGCATGACGGGGATCGAGCTGGGCACGAAGCTCGGTGGTGTCCTCGGGGGGCGTACGGCGACGGCCCTCCACCGTGCTTTCGGCATCGACACCGTCGGCGACCTGCTGGAACACTATCCGCGTCGCTATGCGCGGCGCGGTGAGCTCACCGTCCTCGGTCAGTTGCCGCTCGGCGAGGACGTCACGATCGTGGCCGACGTCTTGGAGGTCCGAGAGCGCAGCATGAAGCAGCGGCGCGGTTCCATCCTCGAGGTGGTCATCTCCGACGGTCAGGGGCGGTTGAACCTCACCTTCTTCAACCAGTCGTGGCGTGCGAACGAACTGAGGCCAGGGCTGCGCGGCATCTTCGCCGGCAAGGTCGGTGACTACCGCGGGAGCTATCAACTCGCGCACCCGGCGTACGAACTCTTCCCCGACCACGCGGACGCCCCTGCACTGGCCGACGCCGAGGCGAAACGCTGGTCCGAAGCGCCCATCCCGATCTACCCCGCATCGAGCACGCTCGCCAGCTGGCAGCTGCAGAAGTCGGTCGAGCTCGTGCTCGACGCGCTTCCGATGCTCGACGACCCCGTGCCGGCCTCGGTACGGTCGGCGCGCGGCGAGCTCGGGTTCGACGAGGCGCTCCGGGCGGTGCACCGCCCCGAAGTCGATCGTGACTGGCAGCGCGGGCGTCGGAGCCTCCGATACCAGGAGGCGTACCTGTTGCAGACCGCGTTGCTCCAACAGCGCGCGGCAGCCAGGACGATGGCTGCGGAGGCACGGCACCCGAAACCCGGCGGGTTCCTCGACCGTCTCGACGCTGCGATCCCGTTCACCCTCACCGGCGACCAGCAGACGGTGGGGGCGGAGATCGCCACCGACCTCGCCGAGTCGACGCCGATGAACCGACTGGTGCAGGGTGAGGTCGGCTCGGGCAAGACGCTGGTTGCGCTCCGCGCGATGGCTGCAGTCGCCGACAGCGGTGGCCAGTCGGCGCTCCTCGCCCCGACGGAGGTGCTCGCAGCTCAGCATCTGCGCTCGATCGTGAAATCGCTCGGTCCAGACCTCTCGGCCGATCTCATGCCGACGCTGCTCACCGGCCAGTTGCCTGCCTCTGACCGGAAGCGCGCCTTGCTGCGCATCGTCGCCGGCCAGGCCCGCATCGTCATCGGCACGCACGCGTTGCTCGGCGAGGCGGTGACCTTTGCAGACCTCGGACTCGTCGTGGTCGACGAACAGCACCGGTTCGGTGTCGAGCAGCGCGACCAGCTCCGGCAGAAGGGGCATACGCCACCGCACGTGCTCGTCCTCACGGCGACGCCGATCCCTCGCACAGTCGCGATGACGGTGTTCGGCGACCTCGATGTCAGCACGATCAAGGAGCTGCCGCAGGGGCGGCAGGGCATCGAGAGCTTCGTCGTCCCCCTCGTCGACCATCCGGGGTGGATCTCCCGCGTCTGGGAACGCCTCGCCGAAGAGCTCGAGCAGGGTCGGCAGGGCTTCGTCGTGTGTCCATCCATCGACGCGAAACAGGTCGAGCCGGGGGAGGAGCTGGGCGACGGCGAGGATCCGGCTCGCCCGATCGCATCCGTCATGACGACCGTCGAGCAGCTGCGCTCCCACCCACTGCTCGCCGGTCGCCGCATCGAGGTGCTGCACGGTCGCATGAGCGCGGAAGAGAAGGACCAGACGATGCGGGGGTTCGCCGCTGGAGACATCGACGTGCTCGTCGCGACGACGGTCATCGAAGTCGGGGTCGACGTCCCGAACGCGTCGACCATGGTGGTGCTCGATGCGGATCGTTTCGGGGTCTCGCAGCTCCATCAGCTCCGTGGCCGCGTCGGGCGTGGAGGTGTGCCGGGTCTGTGCCTCCTCGTGACGGCCTCCGAGGCGGAGAGCACGGCGCGGGAACGCGTGGATGCGGTCGCGGCCACACTCGACGGCTTCGACCTCGCCCAGGTCGACCTCGAGCTGCGTCGCGAGGGCGACGTGCTCGGAAGCTTGCAATCGGGCGGACGCTCGTCGCTCAAGTTGCTCCGCGTCGCCCACGATGGGGAGGTGATCACCGAGGCCCGCGCCGATGCCGGCGAGCTCCTCGCGGCCGATCCAGACCTCTCGGCGCACCCCGTGCTCGCCGAGGCATTGCAACGGCGTCTCGACGAATTCGACCGCGCCGCCCTCGCCAAGAACTGAGCACGGGTAGGCTGGCGGCATGAAGCGGATCGCCGTCGTCCCCGGATCGTTCGACCCTGTGACCCTCGGTCACCTCGACGTCATCGAGAGGGCCGCACGGATCTTCGACGAACTGCACGTGCTCGTCGTCCACAACCCGGACAAGTCCGCACTGTTGCCGATGCCCCAGCGGGTGGCGCTGCTCGAGCACTCGATCGCCGATGGCGAAGTGGGCGACAACGTCGTGGTCGCCCAGTGGAACGTCGGTCTGCTCGTCGACTACTGCACCGACGTGGGAGCGAGCGTGCTCGTCAAGGGGATCCGGTCGCAGGTGGACGTCGCCTACGAGACGCCCATGGCGATCATGAACCGCTCGCTCGCCGGCGTGGAGACGGTCTTCCTCCTGCCGGATCCGGCCCACGCGCACGTCTCGAGTTCGCTCGTCCGACAGGTCGCGGCGCTCGGCGGCGACGTCAGCCCGTACGTGCCGCCGGTCGTGGCGACCTTCCTCCGCGAGGGCTAAGGCGACCTCCCAGCCGCGGTCGGCGTAGAATCGTCGATCGTGACTAGGAAGAGAACCCACAACTCCCCGTTCAGCGTCAACGTGCGCGATCTGGTGAACCGTCCTGGGGAGATGCGCGAGCATGACCTCGAAGTGGTGCTCGTCGAGCGCTGGGGCGAGGGGCTCGTGGCCGTCCAGGAGGGTACGACGCTCGCAGAACGGGTGCGTCTGGAGTCCGTGCACGAGGGGATCCTCGTGACCGCCGACCTCGACGTCCTGGCCACCGGCGAGTGCGGTCGGTGCCTCCGAGACATCGAACTGCCTGTCGAAGTCGAGATTCAGGAACTTTTCACGTATCCTGGTTCGGAAGCGTCTGACTTCGAGGTTCACGACGACCACGTGGATCTTGAACCTCTGGTCAGAGATGCGGTAGTTCTCGCATTGCCGTTTCAGCCGGTGTGCCAGCCGGATTGCCCCGGACTCGACCCCGAGACCGGTGAGCGGTTGGCCGAGATTCCGGAACGACACCCTCACGAAATCGCAGATCCTCGTTGGTCCGCGCTTGCGAGCTTGTCCTCAGACTCCGAACTTGACACAGACACCAGCAGCGACGCGGTCGCAGCTGCAGACACAGAAGAGAGATAGATCATGGCTGGAAACCCCCCGAAGCGGAAGGTCTCGCGCTCGAACACCCGCTCGCGTCGCTCGCAGTGGAAGGCCGCCGTGCCGACGCTCGTGAAGACGGTGGAGAACGGTCGCGTCACGTACAGCCTCCCGCACCGCGCGAAGGTCGTCGAGGACTCGCAGGGCACTGCTTTGTACCTCGAGTACAAGGGCCGCAAGGTCGCAGACGTCTGATCCGTCAGCACCTGAACGTCCGCGCTCGAACAGCGTGAACACGAATCACTTCGACCACACCGGGGTCGGCTCCGTCTCGGAGCCCGACCCCGGTGTGGTCGCTTGTGCGCAGCAGCTGGGTGTCGATGTCTCGTACGAGCTCCTCGACCTCGCGTTGACGCACCGCTCCTACGCGTACGAGCATGGCGGGCTGCCGCACAATGAGCGCCTCGAGTTCCTCGGCGACTCCATCCTCGGCCAGGCGGTCACGGTCATGCTCTACCGCGACTTCCCGCAGCTCGACGAGGGGCAGCTCGCGAAGCGGCGTGCCAGTCTCGTGTCGACGATCGCCCTCGCCGAGATCGCCCGGACGATCGGGCTCGGCGCGCGCATCAAACTCGGCAAGGGCGAGGACCAGACGGGCGGCCGGGACAAGGCGTCCATCCTGGCCGACACCATGGAAGCCGTGATCGGGGCGACCTACCTGTCAGCGGGTCCTGACGCAGCGACCTCCCTGGTCCTCCGCCTCGTCACCCCGCTGCTGGAGAACCCCGAGCGCTTCGGTGCCGCCATGGATCCGAAGACCAGCCTGCAGGAGGCTGCAGCATCGATCGGCGCCCCGGCTCCGGTGTACGAGATCGCGAGCTCCGGCCCGGATCACGACCGACGTTTCGTCGCGACGGTCACGGTCGGTACTGCAGTGACAGCGACAGGGTCCGGAACGAGCAAGAAACACGCCGAGATGGCGGCCGCCCTCGACGCGTGGGCCACGATCAGTGCCAGAACTCCCTGAGGTCGAGGTCGTCCGGGCCGGTCTCGAACCCGCGGTCAGCGGTGCGACGATCGCCGGCGTCGACGTCTTCGATGAGCGGTCGCTCCGCCGTCACCTCGGCGGGGTCTCCGACTTCAGTGCGCGCCTCGCCGGACGAACGATCCGTTCGGCCGTGCGGCGTGGCAAATTCCTCTGGTTCCCGCTCGATGACGACGAGGCGATCGTCGGCCACCTGGGTATGAGCGGACAGATGCTGCTGCGGGCGCCAGGCGATGACGCGGACCGCCTGCTCCGTATCCGACTGCAGCTCGAACACCCGACGCACGGTGAGTTGTGGTTGCACTTCGTCGATCAACGGATCTTCGGGTCGATGGCCGTCACGTCGCTCGTCCCGACGAACGACGGAGCTGCAGGCGGGTTCGGAGACCCCGCGCCGGTCGTTCCGGACCAGGTGGCGCACATCGCGCGCGATCCGATGGATCCGGCATTCGACGACGCGAGCTTCCTCCGTGCGCTCCGAACGAAACTGACGGGCCTGAAGCGCGCCCTCCTGGATCAGACGCTCGTCAGCGGGATCGGCAACATCTACGCCGACGAATCCCTGTGGGCGGCGCAGCTCCATCCCGAGCAACTGACCGCACGCGTCAGTCGAGCGCGCGCGGAGCGCCTCCTCGCCGAGGTTAGGACTGTGCTCGCCAAGGCGCTGGCCGAGGGTGGCACGAGCTTCGATGCGCAGTACGTCAATGTCAATGGTCAGGCCGGGTACTTCGCGCACAGCCTGAACGCCTACGGTCGTCAGGGCAAGCCCTGCCCACGCTGCGGCACGCTCATCGTGCGGGAGCAGTTCATGAACCGCGGGTCGCACCGATGCCCGACGTGCCAGCGCCGCTCCTGAGGACCGTCGCGCGTCGCGCGGGGATACTGCTCCGCGGGATCAGTCGGGCTGGCCGATGCGTCGCTGCCACTCGCCGGAATAGCCGACGATCAGGAACCGTAGGCGGTCGTTGATCGCGAGCATGTGCTGGTTCTCGTCGGCATTCCACGTGTAGATGCGTGAACGTTCCGGCGCGTGCTCGGCGAGCGCGGCGAGATTCGCGGCCTTCATCCAGAGACCGAGACGGTGACCACGATGCGCTCCGACGACGAGCGTGTCCCACTGCTCCGCGTGGTGCTTGCCCTCCGTGAGGATGAGTTCGCTGTACCCCGCGACATCGCCGCTGTCCCGATGGACTGCTGCGACGACGAGTGCCCGATCGCCGGCATCCGCGAGTTGTCGCTCGCGGGAGCGGATGCGCTCGGGAGACCAGATCTCAGCGTCGACGTCGAGGTCAGCCGCGGGGATGTCGGCCGCCATCTGTTCGTGAGCCGTCGCCAGCGAGTTGAGGAGGGCGTCCGGGGTGTGATCGATCCAGTGCACAAGCTCGTAGTCCTGGCCGGCTTCCGATGCCGCGTGCGCGATGAGTGGGGGCAGCTCTTCGCGGATGTCGTCGAGTTTGCAGCGGTTTGTGCGCTCGACCTGTCCGAGTGTGTACCCGCGAGCGAGCAGGAAGCGGGCGGACGTCGCGTTCGCCGGGATCGCTCGTTCACCGACGCTGGCGCCGAGGAGCGGTTCATCCGGCGGGATGTCGGCGATGGCGTGTTCGGTGTACGCCGTCACGGTCAGCCGCCCGGCGGCGATCGCCCGCTTCTCGAGTGCGTCGAGGAGCGCGCTCCCGATACCCTGTCCGCGAGCATCCGGCAGGACGCCGACGTTCAGTGACGCCGTCGTGGCATCCGCTTCCGTGCCGTACCCGAGCCAACCACGGCCGACGACCCGTCCGCCGAGATCGGCCGCGAGCAGCTCACGCCGCTGGAACCGCTGATCGCGGTACTCGGGCAACACGGTCTCCGGCGCGACGACGAAGTCGTCGTTCGACCAGGTCTCGGACTCGATCGTGTTGGCGACGCCTTGGACGGCGTCGAACACCGCGGAGCCGCCGGTCATCGGGATGTTCACTTCGTCGATCGTGAACCGCATCATCGCCTCCGCCGTCGCTGGTCGTGTTCGGTCCATGTTACGGGCGGGAACGACGTCGGCCGGTGAGACCCAGCGTGGTGTCCCGGGCCCGCCCGCGGATTCGCTACCGTAGTGCACAGCATCCGTGACCCGGAGAGGAGGTGCGCGTGTACCTGAAGAGCCTGACGCTCAAAGGGTTCAAGTCGTTCGCGCACCCCACGACCTTCGCGTTCGAGCGCGGCGTCACCTGCGTCGTCGGGCCGAACGGCTCAGGAAAGTCGAACGTCGTCGATGCTCTCGCCTGGGTGATGGGGGAGCAGGGGGCGAAGACGCTCCGCGGCGGCAAGATGGAGGACGTCATCTTCGCCGGCACCTCCACGAGAGGTCCGCTCGGCCGAGCCGAGGTGACGCTGACGATCGACAACGCCGACGGTGCGCTCCCGATCGACTACACCGAGGTGACGATCAGTCGCACCCTCTTCCGCAACGGTGGGAGCGAGTACGCCATCAACGGTGAGACCTGCCGACTCCTCGACGTGCAAGAGCTCCTGAGCGACTCCGGCCTCGGGCGCGAGATGCACGTCATCGTGGGTCAGGGCCAGCTCGATGCCGTCCTGCGTGCGACCCCCGAGGAACGCCGAGGTTTCATCGAGGAGGCCGCCGGCATCCTCAAGCACCGTCGTCGCAAGGAGAAGACGCTCCGCAAGCTCGAGGCGATGCAGACGAACCTCACACGACTCAGTGATCTCGCCGGCGAGATCCGCCGACAGCTGAAGCCGCTCGGACAGCAGGCCGAGATCGCGCGCGAGGCGCAGACCATCGCGGCAGTCGTCCGTGACGCACGTGCGCGCATCCTCGCCGACGACGTCGTCGGTCTGCGCCGCTCGCTCGACGAGCACAACCGTTCCGAGAGCGAACGCCACAGCGAGCGCATCGTCCTCCAGGAACAGCTCGAACAGTCCGAGTTGCGGATCGCGCGCATCGAGCAGGCGCAGCTCGGCGACGCGGTCGACGACGCCCGTCGGATCACCTTCGAACTGGAGAGCGTGCAGGAGCGACTCCGCAACCTCTACACGCTCGCGAACCAGCGCCTCGCGCTCCTGGGGTCACCGACGGAGTCCGCGTCCGCGCAGCCGCGCATCACGAAGCAGATGGTCGCCGACGCAGCGGCCGAGGTCGACGGGCTCCGTACGGCGGTCGTCGAGGCCGAGCAGGCGCTCCAGGACGCTCAGATCGCAACCCGGGCCAGGCGGAGCGCGCTCGACGCCGTCGACGTCGAGATCGCGGCGCAGAGCGCGCTGGTATCCCGACACGACCTCGAGATCTCGAAGCTCGGCGGTGTGGTCGATGCGGCCGCGTCGAAGCTCGCCGCGGTGCGCGGGGAGGCGCTGCGGCAACAGAACGCGATCGATGCGGCAGCACTGCGACTCGACGCGGCGAAGCACGAGTACGACGCGCTCGAAGACGATCCCGAGGTGGCGGACGCTTCGGACTCCGGACTCGACGAGGCCTACGAGATCGCCCAGCACGAGGCGTTCGAGGCGGAGGCAGAGATCGAGCGGCTCCGCGAGCAGCTTCACACGCTCGAGCGCGAGCGCGACTCCCTGAGCGCGAAGACGAGCGCACTCTCCCGTGCTCTCGACATCAAGACCGGTTCGGCCGAGCTCGCGGCGAGTGGCATCGACGGCATCGACGGGATCGTCGCAGACCACGTGCAGGTGAGGCCCGGGAACGAGGCCGCCATCGCCGCCGCGTTGGGCACGCTCGCCGAAGCCGCTGTGGCGGTCGATCGGGAGGCGGCCCGCGCGGCGCTCGCTCACGCGGCCGCCCACGACCTCGGCCGCGTCGAGATCGTCATCGCGCAGATCGACCGCCCAACCCCTGCCGCGCCGGTCGGTTTCCTCTCGGCGGCCGAGCTCGTCGACGCACCGAGCGGTGTCCTGGGCATCCTCGCGACGGTCCTCGTGGTCGAGTCTCTCGACGAAGCCCTGGCGGCCCACGACCGGCTCGGCCCGGCTCTCGCCGCGTTCACACTCGTCACCCGCGACGGGGCAGTGGTCAGTGACAGCACCGTGCGCGGCGGCAGCGGCGGTGCTCAGAGCCGGATCGAGCTGCTCGCCGAGCGGGACACAGCGGCCGAACGGCACGGTGAGGTCGAGTCCCTCATCGAGCGTGCGCGCTTCACGCTCGCCGAGCAGCGCGCCGTCCTGCAGCAGGCGAAGAACACGTCGCAGGCAGCGCTGACCGCACTCCGTGAATTCGACGCGAACCTCGCATCGCAGGCCGAACGCGTGAACCGGGTGACGGTCCGCTACGAGTCCGCCCAGGCCGAGCACGATCGCTTGTCGGTCGCTCGCATGACCGCAGAGGCAGCGGTGACCGACGCCGAGCAGGCGGTCGACCGGGCGAAGCTCGACGAGGAGACGGCGCGATCGCGCCCGCGGCCCATGCTCGACGTCTCCGCTCGGGACGAACTCTCGGCGGAACTGGACGCGGCGCGCGAGGAAGAGGTCCAGCGGCGTCTCCTCCTGGAGACGGCGCGCGAGCGGGTGCGGGCCGAAGAACTCGCCGTCGCGATCCTCGAACGCCAGCGCCAGGCGGATCAAGCGGCGGCAGAGGAAGCGGCTCGCCGCGCCGTGGTCCGAGCGCGTCAAGCCGCTGCGGCCACGGCGGTGACGGAAGCGCTTCCGCCGGTCCTCGACTCCGTCGACCGTTCTGTCGCGGAAGCGCGGGTCGCCTTGGCGGCGGCTGAAGCGACTCGGTCGAGCCGGAACGCGGAGCTGGTCCGGCTCCGCTCCGAGGAGAACACACTCCGTCAGCGCCTGCAGCTCGTGACCGAGAACGTACACGGGCTCGAACTGCAGATCTACGAGAAGAAGCTGCACCTGTCGAGCCTGCTCGAACGAGCGGGTTCAGAGCTCGGACTCGTGGAGGACGTGCTCGTCGCCGAGTACGGCCCCGACATCCCGGTTCCTGTCGACCCGCTGACCCCGCGAGCCGCTGCGCAGGTCGATGAAGCCGTGCCGCTCGATCACGACGACGATGACCGTGCGGAACAACAGCCGACGTCAGCCGGCCCGCCCGACCCGGCGGCACCGTCGACCGACGAGGACGACGCTGCGCGCGAGGTCCCCTCGGTGCCCTACGTGCGCGCCGAGCAGCAGAAACGTCTCGCGAGCGCCGAACGCAAGTACGCGCAGCTCGGACGGGTCAACCCGCTCGCGCTCGAGGAGTTCGCAGCACTCGAGCAGCGCCATCGTTTCCTCACCGAACAGCTCGCGGACCTCACGAGCACCCGCACGGACCTCTTGTCGATCATCGAGGACATCGACGGCAAGATGGAGGTCATCTTCGCCTCGGCCTTCGCGGATACGGAGGCGGCGTTCACGCAGGTGTTCCCGATCCTGTTCCCGGGCGGTACGGGCAGCATCTCGCTCACCGACCCCGAGCACATGCTCACGACGGGTATCGAGGTGTCGGTGAAGCCGGCCGGCAAGAAGATCGAACGTCTGTCGCTCCTGTCGGGCGGTGAACGCTCGCTCGCGGCCGTCGCGCTGCTCATCGCGATCTTCAAGGCCAGGCCCAGCCCGTTCTACATCATGGACGAGGTGGAGGCGGCGCTCGACGACGCCAACCTCGGCAGGCTCCTGACCATCTTCGAGGACCTCCGCGAGACCAGCCAGCTGATCGTCATCACCCACCAGAAACGCACGATGGAGATCGCCGACGCGCTCTACGGCGTCTCGATGCGGCAGGACGGTGTCTCGGCCGTCGTCGGTCAGCGCGTCGCGGAGGAGCGAGCAGGCTGAGTGCTCTTGCGTGGGGACCCGTGACTGGTCCGCCGACGGCTACGCTGAGTTCATGGCTGCACGCACACCCTGGTCGCTCTCCGGTGCCCTCAAGGGCATGTTCCAACGTCCGACGATCGATGAGACCACGTGGGAGGACCTCGAAGACGCACTGATCGGCGCCGACTTCGGACCAGACGTCACCGAGTCCATCGTCTCCGGTTTGCACGCCTCTGTCGACCGCTTCCGCACGACGGACCCTCGGGACCTCCAGCGCATGCTCCGCGAGGAGGTCGAGGAACGACTGTCCAAGTTCGACACGACGCTCAAACTCAGTGAGCGTCCTGCCGTCGTCCTCGTCGTCGGCGTCAACGGTGTCGGGAAGACCACGACCATCGGCAAGTTCGCGAAGTTCCTGCGCAACTACGACCGCAGTGTCGTCGTCGGTGCGGCCGACACCTTCCGAGCGGCCGCAGTCGAGCAGCTGGCCACGTGGGCTGATCGTGCCGGAGTGCAGATCGTGCGCCCGCAGCAGCATGGACAGGATCCAGCCTCGGTCGCGTTCCAGACGATCGAGTACGCGAAGCAGAACGGTACCGAGATCGTCATCATCGACACTGCGGGACGCCTGCAGACGAAGGGCGGGCTCATGGACGAGCTCTCCAAGATCCGTCGCGTCGTCGAGAAGCAGGCGCCCATCTCCGAGGTGTTGCTCGTCCTCGACGCGACCACCGGCCAGAACGGGCTCTCGCAGGCACAGGCGTTCATCGAGCACGCCGGCGTCACGGGACTCGTCCTGACGAAGCTCGACGGCTCTGCGAAGGGCGGTTTCGTGCTCGCCGTGCAGGAGAAGACGGGGATTCCGATCAAGCTCGTCGGTCAGGGCGAGGGCATCGGAGACCTCACCGGATTCACGCCGCACGTCTTCGCGCAGAACCTGGTGGGTAGCTGATGGCGATCGAACACGACTACTTCGGCATCATCGCGACCGAGCCCGGTGGCGGTGTCTACTGGTCGGACAACATCGACGTCGGTGAGCAGTCCGTCTCCATCTCACTCAGTGCGCCCGACGAGACAGACATCCCCGCCGACGCCCTCGATCTCGCTGCGGCGATGATCCTCGCGCTCGAAGGCTTCGATCTACGCTCGCGCGAGGCGATGCTCAGCGAGGTGGACGACCGCACGTCGGAGGTCACCGAGTACATCGTGCAGGCCGTCCACGAGCTGGGGGAGTCGCTCGAGGACGTCCTCGTCGACGAGTCCGGGGATCAGGACGTCGACGTGATCCGTTCGATGACGCTGCTGAGCGTGGGGTTCGCACCACACCAGCACGGTGGCGACGACGCGTTCGCCGTCTTCGAGTACTCGCTCGACGCCGACCAGCTGGACGGTGTCCTCATGGTCGCCTACAGCTCCGACGGTGAAGTGACCGGGGTCACGAGCGAGGACTGACTCTGGCCGGTCTCCTCAGACGAGAGGTCTCATACGGCCTGGGCGAAGCCCAGTGACGCGTTGGCGAGGTGACCCAGACCGGCTGGGAGTTCCCGCCCTTTCGCAGCCATCGACTGAGCCCACAGGCGTCCCGCACGGTAGGACGACCGCACGAGCGGTCCTGCGAGCACGCCGAGGAAGCCGATCTCCTCGGCTTCCTCCTTGATCTCGACGAACTCCTGCGGCTTCACCCACCGGTCTACCGGCAGATGCCGTGGCGTCGGCCGCAGGTACTGCGTGACGGTGATGATGTCGGTCCCGGCATCGTGCAGGTCCTGGAGGGCCTGGCTGATCTCGGCGCGATCCTCGCCCATTCCCAGGATGAGGTTCGACTTCGTGATGAGTCCTGCGGCACGTGCTTGGGTGAGCACGTCGAGCGAACGCTCGTACCGGAAGGCGGGGCGGATCCGCTTGAAGATCCTGGGGACCGTCTCGACGTTGTGGGCGAAGACCTCCGGCCGGGAGTCGAACACCTCGGCGAGGAGGTCGGGGTTGCCGGAGAAATCCGTCGCGAGGATCTCGACACCGGTCCCGGGATTCGTCTCGTGGATGAGCCGGACGGTCTCGGCATGGAGCCAGGCGCCCTCGTCTGGGAGGTCGTCGCGTGCCACTCCCGTTACCGTGGCGTACCGGAGCTGCATGCGCCCGACCGATTCGGCGACGCGGCGCGGTTCGTCGCGGTCGTAGTCGGCGGGCTTGCCGGTGTCGATCTGGCAGAAGTCGCAGCGTCGGGTGCACTGGGAACCACCGATGAGGAAGGTGGCTTCGCGATCCTCCCAGCACTCGTAGATGTTCGGGCAGCCAGCTTCCTGACAGACGGTGTGCAGTTCCTCGCTCTTCACGAGCTCCTGGAGCTTCCGGTACTCGGGTCCCATCTTCGCGCGGGTCTTGATCCACTCCGGTTTCCGCTCGATGGGCGTCTGGGCGTTGCGCACCTCGAGACGAAGCAGCTTGCGCCCACCGGTTCCCTCTGCCGCGTCGGGAGCAGGGCTTCCGCAGGTGCTCACGCGACCGCTCCGATCGCCGGGACGCCATGCCAGGTGGGCTGGAGCTCCGAGAAGATCTGGGAGACGCGGAGGGCGACGTCGGTCGGTGACACCGTCCTGCCGAGCTCGGAGCTGATCGTCGTCACGCCCGCGTCGCTGATGCCGCACGCGACGATGTGGCTGAACGGTTCCAGCTCGTTGCTGCAGTTCAGGGCGAACCCGTGGAGGCCGACACCGGCCTGGACGCGCACGCCGACTGCGCCGATCTTGGCGGCCTGGCCGCCTGCGACCGGGTCGACCCAGACGCCGGAGCGGCCGTCGATGCGCCGACCGGTGAGGCCGAGCTCACCGATGGTCCGGAGCATGACCTCTTCGAGGAGTCGGACATGGGAGACGACGTCGATCGGTTCGTGCAGACGCACGATCGGGTATCCGGTGAGCTGCCCGGGTCCGTGCCAGGTGATGCGGCCACCGCGATCGACCTCGACGACGGGTGTCCCGTCGTCCGGACGCTCGTGCGCGCGAGTGAGCTTGCCGGCCGTGTAGACGGACTCGTGTTCGCAGAGGATGAGCTGTTCGCGACCGGTGCCGGCCACCACGTCCTCGTGGATTCGACGCTGCAAGGCCCAGCCGTCCAGGTACGGCACATATGAGGGTGACAGGCCGGCGATCGTGAGCTGCGTCATGGCCGCCACGATAGCATTGTTGGACCGCGTACAAATACTCAATACCCGCGGTTCGCCGTGATCGACAGACCCGCTGGTCCGACTGCCCTAAACTGGAGGGATCATGGCAACGTTCGGCACACTCTCTGACCGCCTCGCGGATACGTTCAAGAACCTCCGCACCAAAGGCAAGCTCTCCGCGGCCGATGTCGACGGCACCGTCCGCGAGATCCGGCGCGCACTCCTCGACGCGGACGTCGCGCTCGACGTCGTCAAGGAGTTCACCGGGCGCGTGCGCGAGCGCGCCCTCGGCGACGAGGTGAGCAAGGCGCTCAACCCGGCGCAGCAGGTGGTGCAGATCGTCAACGACGAGCTCATCACCATCCTCGGCGGGCAGCAGCGGCGGCTCGAGTTCGCAAAGAAGCCGCCGACCGTCATCATGCTCGCGGGTCTCCAGGGTGCCGGCAAGACGACGCTCGCCGGCAAGCTGGCCAAGTGGCTCAAGAAGGACGGTCACACACCGCTGCTCGTCGCGTCCGACCTCCAGCGCCCGAACGCCGTCAACCAGCTGCAGGTCGTCGGCGAGCAGGCAGGCGTCCCCGTCTACGCTCCCGAACCAGGTAACGGCGTCGGCGACCCGGTCAAGGTCGCTCGCGACGGCGTGAAGTTCGCCGAGCAGAAGCTCTACGACACCGTCATCGTCGACACCGCAGGACGCCTCGGCGTCGATGCCGAGCTCATGAAGCAGGCGTCGAACATCCGCAAGGCCGTCGACCCTGACGAAGTGCTCTTCGTCATCGACGCGATGATCGGCCAGGACGCTGTCGCCACGGCGAAGGCCTTCCTCGACGGGGTCGACTTCACCGGCGTCGTGCTGTCGAAGCTCGATGGTGACGCCCGTGGTGGCGCAGCGCTGTCGATCGCCTCGGTCACCGGTCGCCCGATCATGTTCGCCTCCACGGGCGAAGGCCTCGACGACTTCGAGCCCTTCCACCCGGACCGCATGGCGAGCCGCATTCTCGACCTGGGTGACATCCTCACCCTCATCGAGCAGGCGCAGCAGAACTTCGACGAGGACGAGGCGCGCAAGGTCGCCGAGAAGTTCGCGACCGATTCGTTCACGCTCGACGATTTCCTGAAGCAGATGCAGCAGCTTCGCGGTATGGGCTCCATCAAGAAGATGATGGGCATGCTGCCCGGCATGGGGCAGATGAAGGAGCAGCTCGAGAACTTCGACGAGCGCGAGATCGTCCGCACCGAGGCGATCATCCAGTCGATGACGACGCTCGAGCGCACGAACCCGAAGATCTTGAACGGCTCGCGCCGACTCCGTATCGCCAAGGGCTCCGGCATGACGGTCACCGAGGTCAACGCCCTCGTGAACCGCTTCGAGCAGGCCGCCAAGATGATGAAGACCGTCGCCAAGGGTGGCGTGCCGAACATTCCCGGCATGGGCCCTGTACCCGGCGCGCGTTCAACTCGTCCGAAGGCGCAGGCCAAGAAGAAGGGCTCGCGTTCCGGCAACCCCGCGAAGCGTGCGGCCGAGAACGCTGGCGCCGTGGAGGCTCCGGCGGCGGCCAGCGGGGCAGGCTTCGGTCTCGGAGGAGGGGCATCGGCATCAGGGCAGTCCGCTCCGACAGAAGCCGAGCTCGCCGAACTCCAGAAGTTCCTGGGCCGCTGATCGTGGCTCCTGACGCCGAGCAGGCGTCGGCGCTAGGCTGAATCCGCCCGCGACCGTCGGGTCGATCGCGAGGGATGATGCGTACTGTGAAGTCGGCCGCGCTACTTGGTGCTGGGATCGTGACGGCGTTCGTGCTCGTCGGCTGCGCCGGCAGCGCTGGGAACGCGGTGCTCGGCACCTGGGGTGAGGGCACTGCAGCCACCGATCCGCACCTCGTCTTCTCCGACGACGGACGCGTCAGCGGCTCTGACGGCTGCAACAGCTTGACCGGCTCCTGGAAGGCCGATGGCGACGCCATCGTCGTCTCGGATGTTGCGACCACCCTCATGGCCTGCCCCGATGTCGACACCTGGCTCGGCGGCATCGCCCAGGCCACCCTGTCGGAGAGTGACGATCAGCTCACGGTCCTCGACGAGTCGGGTACGCAGATCGGTTCGCTCGACCGCGAAGACTGACGCGGCGGAGTCACTCGCTCGCTTGCACGCCGTTCCGAAGCTCTTTCGCGAGCGAACTGACGACGGCCTGCAAGCTGCCGCCGTTGGCGTGCGCGACGGCCAACTGGCGCTGGTAGCTGGCGCCGTGGCCGATGATCGTGTCGATGCTCGCGAGTTCGTCGCTGCAGCCGAGCCGACGGGCGATCGGGGCCAGTGTGTCGAGGAGGTCGTGGAGGTCGTCCGTGACGAGGCGTTCGTGTCCGGAGGAGTCGAGGATGATCTCCGCGTCCAGGCCGTACCGCGCGGCGCGCCACTTGTTCTCCCGGACGTACCACGGCTGCAGCGTCTGGAGGCGTTCCCCGGCGTCGAGGCGATCGGAGAGGTGTTCGGTCAGGCAATGGATGAGCGCGGCGAGGGCGGCGAACTCCCCGACCGTCGATGCGCCGTCGCAGGCCCGCATCTCCACCGTGCCCCAGTGTGGCGAGGGGCGGACGTCCCAACGGACCTCCGTGTGATCGTCGATGATACCCGTCACGGTCATGTCGTCCACGTAGTCCTCGAACTGCTTCCAGTCCGAGAGCTGATAGGGGAGCCCGGCGGTCGGTAGTTGCTGGAACATGAGCGCCCGGTTCGAGGCGTACCCCGTGTCCACACCGCCCCAGTAGGGACTCGACGCGGAAAGCGCCTGGAGATGGGGGAGGTAGGTGAGCAGGCCGTTCATGATCGGCAGCACCTTGTCGACGGTCTCGATGCCGACATGGGCGTGCACGCCCCAGATCATCATGTTGCGGCCCCACCACTGCGTGCGGTCGATGAGCTTGTGGTATCGCGGCTTGTCTGTGACCTGCTGGTCGTACCACTGGCCGAAGGGATGCGAGCCGCTGCAGATGAGCTCGACGCCCATGGGATCGGTGATCGCCCGGACCTCGGCGAGCTGGCCCTCGAGATCGGCGACCGCCTCCGGCACCGTGTGGTGGACGGTCGACACGAGCTCGATCGTGTTGAGCAGGAGTTCGTTGGTGATCTGGGGATGATCGCTTCCGTCGTCGCTACGCAGGGCGGCGAGGACAGTGTCGGCCACGCCGACGAGGTCGCCCGTGTCGCGGTCGACGAGTGCGACCTCCCATTCGAGACCGACGGTCGATCGCTCGGAGCTGGCGAACTCGATGGGCATTGGCGTCGACCTCCCACGGTGGCCCGGCCGGGTGCCGTGCGCAGCCCATCTTCACACGGGCGGTGGGGGTCTCCATGCATCCGTGTCCCCGGATTACCCAGATCGCCCGAGATCTGGCAGAATAGACAGTTGAGTCTGCGCGGAGTTCGACCCTCTATCCGACGCCCGCAGCACCACCACAGTTTTCGTACCGAGCGTGTGGCCCCACCTTTCGGTAGCGAGCACATCACAACATCACATCATTCAGGAGAATCGTGGCTGTCAAAATCCGTCTCAAGCGTCTCGGCAAGATCCGTGCGCCGTACTACCGCATCGTCGTCGCGGACTCGCGCACGAAGCGCGACGGTCGTGTCATCGAAGAGATCGGCAAGTACCACCCCACCGAGGAGCCCTCGTTCATCGAGGTCGACTCAGAGCGTGCGCAGTACTGGCTCAGCGTCGGCGCCCAGCCGACCGAGCAGGTTGCAGCACTCCTCAAGCTCACGGGCGACTGGGGCAAGTTCAAGGGCGACAAGGATGCCGTGAGCACCGTTCGCACCAAGGAGCCGAAGGCTCCGTTCGTCGCCGACGAGAAGAAGAAGCCCGTCCTGAAGCCGAAGGCCGAAGCCCCCGTGGCCAAGGCTGCTCCGGCCGAGGCCGAGGCTCCCGCCGTAGAAGCTGCTGAAGCAGAGCAGGCGTAGTCTTGCTCGCTCCCGCGCTCGAACACCTCGTCAAGGGGATCGTCGATCACCCGGATGACGTTCGCGTCACGGCACAGAACTCCGCCCGCGGCGAGGTCCTCGAGGTTCGTGTGAACCCCGAGGACCTCGGCCGGGTCATCGGTCGTGCCGGCCGCACAGCGAAGGCACTGCGCACCCTCGTGGCTGCTCTGGCAGACGGGCGCCGGGTCCGGGTCGACGTGGTCGACACGGACGCCGCCGGCGCCAGCGCCTAGGTGGCTGACGAGACGGAGCCCAAGACCCAACTGCGGGTCGGCCGGCTCACGAAGGCCCATGGCCTGAAGGGTGCCCTGAAGGTCGAGCTCTACACGGATGAGCCGGAGCACCGGTTCACCCCTGGCGCGACCTTCACCCTGCAGGTTCCGACCGGCTCGAAGTGGCGGGGGAAGACCCTCGAGCTCATCGAGCTGCGGTTCTACAACAGCCAGCCCGTCGCGTTCTTCGTCGGCATCACCGACCGGGACGAGGCCGAGACGCTCGTGAAGGCCATCCTCTGGGTCGAACAGGACCCGGCGGAGCTGCCTGCCGAGGAAGACGCCTGGTACGACCACCAGCTCGTCGGTCTGGCCGTCCACCGTGACGGCGTGGCCGTCGGTACGGTTGCCCGGGTCGACCACTTCCCGGCTCAGGATCTGCTGATCGTCAAGACGACCGACGGCGAGGTCATGGTCCCGTTCGTCAAGGCCATCGTGCCGACGGTCGACGTCCGCGCGGGCATCGTCACCGTCACACCGCCGACGGGACTCTTCGAAGAGCTCCCCGAGACGGACGACGAGTCGGATGCAGCGGCCGAGGCCGATGCAGGAGATGCAGTCGAGGACACCCCGACGGACGAGTCCGACGCCCAGGCGCCGGACGACTCGCCGGAAGAGCAGACCAAGGAGTAGTGCACCGCAGCGGCTTCAAGGCCGGTGCGGGATCGAGAACGGCGGGATCGTCAGCTGGAGACAGCTGCGATCCCGCCGTTTCGTCGTCCATCACACGCCAGCCGGCTGCTCGACGCGGCCGGAGTCGATCGTGCGTGCCAGAACGGCGGCGATCCGAGCGGTGCACCCGCCGCAGCCGGTGCCCGCTCTCGTCGCCTTCCCGATACAGGCGACGGTGCTGTTGCCTGCCTCTGCGGCCTCGACGATCCGCCCGACGGTCACGCCGTTGCAGGTGCACACAGTCATCGTCGGCGCGAACACGTCGACTGATGACGCTCCGGTCGCGTCCGGTCCGTCGAGCCGGAGGAGCACCGAGCGGTCGGCAGGGAGTTCGCTTCCGCTCTCGTAGAGGAGCGTGAGCTCGGCGGACGCTCGCGGCATTCCGACGCACACGAACGCCGTGAGGACGCCGCCGCGGGTGATCATCTTCACATAACGACCGTGATCCGGGTCCACCCAGGTCGAGATGCCGCGTGGTGCCGGAGCGTGCACACCGCAGTGCCCCTCGGTGACGGTTTCGGTGTCCCAGGGGTCCGGCTGGACGTCCCCGACGGCGACCACATCGATGCCATGCGCCTTGAGCGCAACCGGTGCAGCGCGTTCGCGTGGGGGAGGCCGGACCGCGTTGGAGCTGAGAAGCGGGCCTGCTTCGAGCAGGAGACGTTCCGCCAACCATTCGGCCTGCCGCCAACCCGGGCCGATGAGGCCGGACGGGCCTCCGGGGACGACCCGTGAGTCGCGTAGTTCACTCGTCGGCTCGAGAACGTGCGCGCAGTCGCCGATGGCGGAGATCCGGTCGTCGGACCAGCTGGTCAGATCCTCGCCGACGAGTACGCCTGCTCCGACGCGGAGCCCCGCGAGGACAGCAAGGTCGCTCCGTGCACTGACCCCGCACGACAGCAGCAGCAGATCGCCGGTGAGACGTTTGCCGTCCGCGGTGATGAGCGCGTCGAACCGTCGGATACCGCCCGTGTCGTGACGGTAGCCGATCGCCTCAGCGCGACTGTGCGCGACCACTTCGACGCCGGCCGTGCGGAGTGCGGCCGCGAGCACGGAACCACTCCCGCGATCCAGATTGCGCGGCATCGGTGTCGGCCCATGGTGGACGACGACGACCTCGGCGCCTACCCGACGCGCGGCGAGCGCGATCTCAAGGCCGAGGACTCCCGCTCCCAGGACCATGATGCGGCCCTGGTCGCGGACGACGGCGGACACCTGTGCGGCGTCGTCGAGGTCCCGCATGGCGCAGACTCCGGGCGGCAGTTCGTGGTCGGCGTGGAGAAGCGCTGCGCCGTACTTCTCGAGTGCGGGGAGGTCGCGTCTCCTCCGTTCGACTCCGTCGAGGGTCGGCAGGTTTGCCCGGGCCCCGGTGGCGAGGACGAGGCGGTCGTACAGCAGCGTCTCGCCCGTGTCGATCTGGACGAGCTGCTCGGCTCGGTCGATGCGCATGGCGGTGGCGCCTCGGAGCACGCGGACTCCTGTTGCTGCGAGGTCGGCGGCCGTCACCAGGGTCATGTCGTCGACGGTGGTCGCGCCGACTGCGTGCTCCGCGACCAGCACCCGGTTGTAGGCATCGGAAGACTCCTGCCCGACGACCGTCAGCGAGACGTCTCCCGAGGCGACACCTGGAGCGAGTTCCTCTGCGAATCGCGCGCCGACGGGTCCGAAGCCGATCAACACGACTCGGAGTGGGCGGCCGTGTGATCGCGTCATCGGGCTGCGTCTGCGGCGCGGCGGGCGTGGGTGACGCGGACGGGCCGGACCCGGACAACCGCCCGTTTGAAGTCCGGCATGCCCGAGACCGGATCGACGGCGTCCTGGGTCAGGAGGTTGGCTGAGGCCTCACCCGCGTAGTGGAATGGCAGGAAGACCGTGTCGTGGCGGATACCTGGGTCGATGTGGGCGCGTGCGGTGAGCACCCCGCGTGGGTTCGACAGCTCGACCGGCGCACCGTCGACGATACCCAGACGATCGGCCGTCGCAGGATGCAGCTGGACGAAGACGTCCGGTCGCGCTTCGTTCAGCTCCGGGACCCGTCGGGTCTGCGTGCCCGACTGGTAGTGCTCGAGCAGTCGTCCAGTGGTGAGGGTGAGGTCGTGTTCATCGTCGAGGACCTCGGGGGAGCGACGCGGATGCACCGCGACGATCCTGGCGAGACCGTCTTCATGTGCGAAGCGGTCGACGAAGAGTCGCGGTGTGCCGGTGCTCCCAGGACGGAACGGCCAGTGCGCCGCGATCCCCGTGTCGAGCAGGGCGTGGCTGAGACCGGAGTAGTCGGCGATGCCGCCGGCCGAGGCCCGTGCCAGTTCGGCGAACACGACCGCGGGCTCCAGGTCGAACCGGCCGGGCGCGCCGAGTCGTCGTGCGAGTTCGCGCATGATCCAGAGCTCACTGTGCACACCGGCCGGGGGCTCGGTCGCACGCTTGCGACGGAGGACGCGGCCTTCGAGCGAGGTCATCGTGCCCTCCTCCTCGGCCCACTGGGTCGTCGGGAGGACGACGTCGGCGAACTCGGCCGTCTCGGACAGGAAGAAGTCGCACACGACCAGCAGCTCGAGTCGGCGGAGGCGCTCGCGGGCGGTCTGGACGTTCGGAGCAGACACGACGACGTTCGATCCGTGGACGAGGAGCGCGTGCACACCGCCGGGTTCGCCGAGGCTCTCCAGCAGCGCGACGGCCGGGAGCCCTGGTCCCGGGATCGAATCCGGCGTCACGCCCCACACGGCGGCGACATGTCGCCGTGCTTCAGGATCGGTGATCTTGCGATACCCGGGCAACTGGTCGCACTTCTGTCCGTGCTCTCGACCACCCTGCCCGTTGCCCTGCCCCGTGAGCGTGCCGTACCCCGAGCCTGGACGACCTGGGAGACCGAGCACGAGGGCGAGATTGATCGCAGCCGTCACCGTGTCCGTCCCGTCGACATGCTGCTCGACGCCGCGGCCGGTGAGGATGTAGGTACCGCCGCACGCAGCGTCGGAGACCGCCAGCCTGCGTGCGACGTCTCGGAGGACCGGGACGGGGACACCCGTGACCGACTGCACGCGTTCCGGCCACCAGGCGCTGACACTGCGCCGGAGCGCGTCGACTCCGGTCGTCCGTGCTCGCAGGTATGCGTCGTCGGCGAGGCCCTCCGTCAGCACGATGTGGGTCAGGCCGAGCAGCAGGAGAAGGTCTGTCCCTGGAGCGGGTTGGACGTGGGTGCCTCGACCCTCATCGGTGAGTCGTGCCGTCGCGGAGCGGCGCGGGTCGACCACGATGAGTCCGCCAGCCGCTTGGGCGCCGGCGAGGTGACCGATGAAGGGTGGCATGGTCTCCGCCACGTTCGAACCGAGGATGAGGACGGTCGCTGCGTCGTCGAGGTCCGTCAACGGGAACGGGAGTCCGCGATCGAGGCCGAAGGCGCGATTCCCTGCGGCGGCTGCCGACGACATGCAGAACCGGCCGTTGTAGTCGATCCTGCTCGTTCCGAGTGCGATCCGAGCGAACTTGCCGAGCTGGTAGGCCTTCTCGTTCGTCAGACCGCCGCCGCCGAACACACCCACGGCGTCCGGCCCGTGTGTCGCGCGGAGCCGCAGGAGCGTCGCCGCGACGAGGTCGAGCGCGTCTTCCCAGCTCGCCTCCTGGAGCACGCCGTCCGGGTCGCGGATGAGCGGCGTCGTGAGCCTGTCGCGGCGGCCGAGGAGCTCCGCCGCCGTCCAGCCCTTCTTGCACAGTCCACCGCGGTTGGTGGGGAACTCCCGCCCGGCCACCTCGACCGGGAGTCTAGGAGGGGTCCCGTCCGTCGTCGTCGTGCGCGTGAGCGACATCGCGCACTGCAACGCGCAGTACGGGCAATGGGTGTCGGTCACCGCTGTGGCGTTACGGGTCATGCGCAGTCCTCTGATCGGTTCATCCGGTGCGGAGCAGCGATCGAGCCGCTCAGAGCCGCTGGCCGGCGAGCGAAGCATTGCGACGGAAGTAGACGAGGTACGTCAGTGCGAACAGGACGACATACGCGCCGACGAATCCGATGAAGGCCGAGAAGTAGTTGCCCGTCCGACTGTGGGAGAGGCCGAGGATCTGCGGGATGACGAAGCCGCCGTAGGCACCGATGGCCGAGATGAGTCCGAGCGCTGCAGCCGACTTGCGCTGCGTCGTGACGTCACCGCCGCTCCGGTGGGCGTCCTCGAGACCTGAGCGGGCGGCGAAGACGCTCGGGATCATGCGATAGGTGGATCCGTTCCCGACTCCCGCGGCGACGAAGAGGATCAGGAAGCAGCCGAGGAAGAGCCAGAAGTTCGCGAGCGGCAGCGTCCAGAGGACAGCGAGCGCACCGAGTGCCATGACGGCGAACGCGCTCATGGTGACGACGGCGCCACCGAACCTGTCCGCGAGGCGTCCGCCGAACGGACGCGCCAGCGAGCCGATGAGGGCTCCCAGGAACGCCAGCGAGATGGACGCAGAACCGACCGCGAACGTCGAGAAGCTCGGGAACTGGTCGGCGATGAGTTTCGGGAACACACTCGCGAAGCCGATGAAGGATCCGAAGGTGCCGATGTAGAGCAGGGCCAACAGCCAGAGGTGCGGTTCGCGGAGCGCTGCTGCGGAGCCGCGCAGGTCTGCCTTCGCCGAGGAGAGGTTGTCCATGTACCGGTAGGCGCCGAACATCGCCACGAGGATGAGCGGGACCCAGATCCATCCGGCGAGGCTCAGGTTGAGTGTCGCCGCAGCGCCGATGGTGACGGCGATCGGGACGACGAACTGCGCGACTGCGGCGCCGAGGTTGCCGCCGGCAGCGTTCAGACCGAGGGCCCAACCCTTCTCGCGCTGCGGGTAGAAGTAGGTGATGTTCGACATCGAGCTCGCGAAGTTGCCACCGCCGAAGCCTGCGAGACCGGCGACCACGAGCATCACGCCGAACGGCGTGTCCGGGTTCCCGACGCAGAGTGCGAGTGCGATCGACGGGATGAGGAGGAGTCCGGCCGAGATGATCGTCCAGTTGCGTCCGCCGAAACGGGGGACCATGAACGAATAGGGGAAACGTAGCGTGGCACCCACGAGACTCGGCATCGAGATGAGCCAGAAGGTCTCAGCGGTCGAGAAGGAGAAGCCTGCCGTGGGCAGCATCACGACGACGATGCTCCACAACTGCCAGACGACGAAGCCGAGGAACTCGGCGAAGATCGACCACCGCAGGTTCCGGCCGGCAATGGTGCGGCCCTCCCGCTCCCAGAACGCGGTGTCCTCCGGGTTCCAGCCGTCGATCCATCGTCCTGGGCGGTGTGTGAGTGCGGTGGCCGTTCCGGTCGTCGGAGCGGTTGTCGCGGCTTCGAGGTTCGTGGTCATGGCTGCTCCGAGCGGTCGGTGAAGCGGGACGGGACGTCTGCTGTCTCCGAAGCTACCGAGGCCGTGTTTCGAGACCTGACGAGCCAGGTAAACCCTGGGTCACCGCTTACTCACAGCGGTCGAGGGACGTGGTGAGACCGTTGCCGGGGCGTCGGCGCGACAACGTGTCGCGGCTCGCTCCGGCTCGGATCGGGCGCAACGGGCATGGCCGATCTCGCGGTCACACGTCGAGACGGTAACCGCGCTTGACGATCGTGTTGATGAGTCCCGGGACGCCGACGGCCTGGCGCAGTCGGCTCATCTGCACCTCGAGTGCGTGATGGTCCGCCGCGGCAGGCAACGCATCGACCAGAGCGCTCCGGGACAGCACTGCACCGTTGGCCCGCACGAGCGCACGGAGAAGGGCGAGCGAATTCGGCGGAAGCCGTACCCGCGACCCCGGAAGCTCGACGATGGCGCCGCGGATTGCGATCGCGCCGTGCAGTGTCTCTGCGCGCAGGATGGCATGCTGCTCGAGGTGTTCGCACAGGAGCCGGATCAGGGCACCCATCCGGAAGCGTTCGGGCACGATCGGCTCGATGCCCTGGGCGA
The DNA here is from genome assembly GCF_050613355.1 of Plantibacter sp. RU18. Classification (NCBI taxonomy): domain Bacteria; kingdom Bacillati; phylum Actinomycetota; class Actinomycetes; order Micrococcales; family Microbacteriaceae; genus Plantibacter; species Plantibacter sp. RU18. Next base: position 2,791,525 of record NZ_CP159618.1, on the reverse strand, counting down.
GCAGGGGGGCTGCCGTCACCGGGCCGACCGCTGCACAGAGGATGTCGCGTCGGAACGCATCCACGACGGCGTCCTCCTGCCCAAGCGCTTCAGCGGCGGTGAACAGTGCGACGACCGAGGGTGCACTGGTGAAGGTGACGGCGTCGAGCGACCCGTTCACGATCGCCTCGACGAGCTTGCGTACGCGATCGTCGGTCGCGTCCGGGTCGGTCCACCGGTACGGCGCGACGGTGTGCACCTCGTCGTGCACTGCCCGCAATCGATCGAGCTGGCGTTCGTCGGTGTAGCCGTGCAGCTGGACCGCCACTCGGCGGCCAGCGGGGTAGTCGGCCATGACCTTGTCGACGAGGGACGCCGTGGTCTCACGGTCACTCATCCCGACGTCGTTCAACCCTGCAGCGCGGATGGCACCGCGGGCCTTCGGACCGCGGACGAGGATCGCGGTGTCGACCAACGCCTCGACGAGTTCGTCGCCGAGGCCGGCGGCGTCGGCCACCTCGAACCAGCGGCGGACTCCGTACGAGGTGGTGGCCAGGAGGATGTCTGGACGCGCGGCGATGATGTCGCGGGTGTCGTCGATGAGCGGCTCATCGTGCTGGGCGTGGGCGATGCGCAGCGTCGGCGCGTGCACGACCGTCGCGCCACGGCGCTCGAACGCGTCGATCAGGTCCTGTGAACGGCGGTCGCTCGTGACACCGATCCTGAAGCCTTCGAGCTGGTCGGCGCGGAAGCCGGGCACGGGCGTCGTGCTATCGGCGCCGGCGTCTGGACCACCGCTTGACGCGCCGGGCCGTTCGTCGATCACGCCAGGGCCGCCAGACGCTCGGCTCGTTCCATGAGCGCGTTTGCCTCCGCGTCACCGTCGAAGGCGAACGAGACGACGTGGCCGATGATGATGACGGCCGGCGATCGGACCGCGGCGGCGGCTGCGACATGCAGGATCGAGCCGAGATCGGCGATGGTCGTGCGCTGAGTCTCACTGAAGCCACGTTCGACGATCGCGACGGGGGTTTCTGCTGCCAGGCCCGCGGTGAGCAGCCCGTTGCAGATGGACGGTAGGGTTCCGACGCCCATGAGCACGACGACGGTCCCGCCGAGCCCGGCAAGGTGCCTGTGTTCGTCGTCGCTCAGGGGCGCGTGCCCGCTGACGACGGTGAAGAGGTGGCTGAGGTTGCGGTGCGTGAGCGGGATGCCGGCCGCCGCCGGGACAGCGATCGAGCTCGAGACGCCCGGGATGACACGCACGGCGATGCCTGCGCGGTGACAGGCGAGGACCTCTTCGCTTCCGCGTCCGAAGACGTACGGATCGCCACCTTTCAACCGGACCACGACGGAGCCGTCGAGTGCGTGCTGGACCATGAGGGCTTCAATGCCCTCCTGGCCGATCGGGTGGTGGCCGGGGCGTTTGCCCACGTCGACCAGGAGCGCGTCGGGCGCGAGTGAGGCGAGGGTGTCGTGTGGGGCGAGCCGGTCGTAGAGGACAACCTCGGCTTCGCGGAGGGCTGCGACGGCCGCGACGGTCAGGAGTTCAGGGTCTCCCGGCCCGCCACCGACCAGCGTGACCCTGCCTCGTCCTGCCATCTACGCGCCTTCCCTCAGAGGAATCGTAGGCCCTGTGAGGTAGACGGCTTCGCCGCGCTCGACCTCATCACTCGTGGCAGGCCGGTACTGGCCGCGCTCCGCGACCCTGGCGAGCCGTGGTTCCGCTGTGCCCGGTTCATTCACGAACGACCGGAACCTGCGCAGACGCTCGGGATCGGCGAGCGTCGCCGCCCACTCATCCTCATAGCCATCCACATGATCTGCCATCGCCTGTTCCAACTCGGCACCGAGACCGAGCGAGTCCTCGACGACGACCTCGCGGACGTGGTCGAGACCGCCGTCGATGTCCTCCATCCACCGCGCGGTGCGCTGGAGTCGGTCTGCCGTGCGGATGTAGTACATGAGGTAGCGGTCGATGTAGCGGATCAGTGTCTCGTCGTCGAGGTCGCCGACGAGCAGCTGCGCGTGCGTCGGCTGAAATCCGCCGTTGCCGCCGACGTACATGTTCCACCCCTGTTCGGTCGCGATGATGCCGACGTCCTTGCCTCTCGCCTCTGCGCACTCGCGCGCGCAACCGGAGACGCCGAACTTGAACTTGTGTGGGGCACGCAGGCCGCGGTATCGCAGTTCAAGGTGCACGGCCATGCCGACGGAGTCCTGGACGCCGAAGCGGCACCAGCTCGATCCCACGCAACTCTTGACGTTGCGGAGCGACTTGCCGTACGCCTGGCCAGACTCGAATCCTGCGTCGACGAGGATGCGCCAGATGTCCGGGAGCTGTTCGAGCCGTGCACCGAACAGGTCGATGCGCTGACCGCCGGTGATCTTCGTGTAGAGGCCGTAGTCGGTCGCGACCTGCGCGATGACGGCGAGCTTCTGTGGGGTGATCTCACCGCCGGGGATACGAGGGACGACCGAGTATGTCCCGTCCTTCTGCATGTTCGCGAGCGCGCGGTCGTTGGTGTCCTGCAGTGCGCCGCGGCCACCGTCGAGGATGTAGCCGCCCTGCTGGCTGGCGAGGATGGATCCGACGACCGGCTTGCACACGTCGCAGCCGCGACCCGTACCGAATCGCTCCATGATCTCGTCGAACGAGGTGAGACCGAGGACGCGGATCGTCTCGAACAACTCTTGGCGGGACAGCTCGAAGTGCTCGCAGAGTGCGTGGGAGACGGCGATGCCCGACTTCGTCAGCTCGGTCTCGAGGATCTTCTTCACGAGTGGGACGCACGAGCCGCACTGGGTTCCGGCTCGTGAGCACGTCTTCAGCGATCCGAGCTCGGTGCACGCCTCGCCATGGACCCCGTTGATCGCATCGCGGACGGTGCCCGCAGTCACGGCATTGCAGGCGCACACCAGTGCTGCGTCCGGTAGCTCGTCGCCGGCCGGTGCGTCTCTGCCGGAGGCCGACAGATATGCGGCGGGTTCACTCGACAGCTCACTGCCGAGCAGCGGACGAAGCGATGCGTAGGGGGAGGCGTCGCCGACGAAGATGCCGCCGAGGAGGGTCTTCGCATCGTCCGTCATGACGAGCTTCTGATAGAGGCCGCGAGCCGGGTCGGCGTACACGATCTCCAGACTGTGCTCGGTCGTCGCGAGCGCATCACCGAAGCTCGCGACGTCGACGCCCGACAGCTTCAACTTGGTGGCGTCGTCGACGGTCGTGAATTCGGCGGACCCGCCGAGGAGGCGGTCCGCGGCGACTTCAGCCATCGCATTCGCCGGAGCCACGAGCCCGGTGCAACGTCCTTCGAAGTTCGCGACCTCGCCGATCGCCCAGATACCGTCTGCAGATGTCCGGCAGTCGGTCCCGATGACCACTCCGCCCCGCTCGCCCAGGTCGAGTCCGGCATCCAGCGCAAGCTCGTCCCGGGCACGGATGCCGATGGCGAACACGACGATGTCCGCCGCGGTCTGCTGGCCGCTGGAGAATCTCACCCCGGACACCGCGCCGTCCTCGCCGACGATGATGGACCGCGGCCGCGTGCCGAGATGGAGGTCGATCCCCTGACCCGTGATGATGCGGCCGAGAGCTCGGCCCGCCCCCTCGTCGAGTTGCGCCGACATGAGCCAGGAACCGGAATGCACAACGCTCGATTCGGCACCCAGGCGTGCAGCGCCGCCGGCCGCCTCGAGCCCGAGAAGTCCGCCGCCGGCGACGATCACCCGAGCCGGCCTGCCCCGAGACTCGCCGATGCGGGCGATCTCCGACACCAGCAGATCGACATCGTCGAGCGTTCGGTAGACCATCGCATGCTCGAACCCGCCGATCTCGGGCACGGGAGCGGCGGACCCGGTCGCCAGGACGAGCTCGTCCCACTCCACGACGCGTCCGAGGGAGGTGAGGACTGTGCGCATCTCACGATCGATTCGCTCGGCGCGTTCGCCGAGCAGCAACGACACATGCTGCTCGCTCCAGACCGCCGAAGGGGTGAGGGTGAGGTCGACCGTGGCGTCGTCGAGTCGTTTGCTCAGCGCTACCCGGTCATACGGTCGGTGCAGCTCCTCGCAGATGACCGTCACATGCATCGACCGACCCCCGTCCCGGCTGTGCAGCGCGTCGACGAGACGATGAGCGGCCGGTCCGCCACCGATCACGACGATGCGGCGAAGGGGGACGGCAGGAGTGGGATCGATCATCATGGGCCTCCTCGGCTCGTGTTCCAGCGAGCGTACTGAGCGGGCGTTTCCGGACGGTTGCCTCTGTGTGTCCCGGCCGGGTCGAGGAGCACACACTCGTCGAGAGTGGATGTGAGGTCGGTTTCACATCGTGGAAACACCCGGAGTGCTCCCAGGAAACAACGCGCCCGTACCGTCGGAGCACCGACGGACGACCAGGAGGCCGACGATGAGCATCACGATGCAGGACGACACGGGACGAACGGCTCTCGCCGACTGGCGGCGAGTGTGCGCCATCGACGAGCTCGAGCTCTCTTGGGGCGAGGTCGCCCTCCTCCGCGCCAGACAGGTCGCCGTCTTCCGCGTCGGTGCCGGCGAGGTCTACGCCGTCGACCATCGTGACCCGGACACTTCTGCACCGGTGATGGCCCGCGGGATCGTCGGCTCCCGCGGGGAACGACCGACGATCGCCTCCCCGCTCCACAAGCAGGTGTACGACCTCGGCACCGGAGAGTGCTTCACCGACCCGAAGCTCTTCCTGCAGACGTTTCGGACCCGCATCGTCGGCGGTTTCCTCGAGATCGAACTCGGAGAGGACGCATGACCCTCCTCGACCCCATCCTGCCCATCCGAGGTGTCCGAGCGCGCACGGCGACCGTGCCGGCGCTCGCCGCAGTCTCGCATGGCACGAGCTGTCCCGTCGGGCAGGCGTCGGTCGCTGCGCTCGTCGCTGCCGTCGCCGAGAAGCGCCGAGACCTGCACGTCACCGGCGGCTTCGTGGACGTCCAGCAGCCCGACGTGCCGGCAACGCTCAGGTCCATCGCTCCCGAGCAGCCAGCCGTGGTCGTCCCTCTCCTGCTTTCCGCGGGTTTCCACGTGCACGTGGACCTGGTGGAGGACCTCGAAACGACGGACCGCCCGACCGCGCTCGGACGTGCCTTGGGCCCGGACGATCGGCTCGTGGCCGTGCTCGCGCGCCGCTTGGAGGCGTTGCGCGTCACTCCCGACGACCGCATCATGCTCGGTGCCGCAGGTTCGACCGATGCGCGGGCGGTCGAGGACTGTTTCGACATTGGTCGTCGACTGGAATCGCGGTTGCGTGTGCCGGTGACCACGGCGTTCGTCTCCGCGGCGCAGCCATCGGTGCCCGATGCCGTCGCAGCCGCGAGGAGTGGCCGACCTCGCGGGCGGATCATCGTCGCGACGTATCTGCTTGCCCCCGGCTACTTCGCGAGCCTCCTCGAGCAGGCGGGTGCAGACCTCGTCACGGCTCCGATCCTGCATCCCGGCGAGGCACCGGACCCTGGCATCGTCGAGCTGGTCGTCGACCGCTACGAGGAAGCACTGCAGCTGCTCGGGGCCTGAACGCGGACAGCCCGCCGTGATGAGGCGCCCGGCGCTGCGCGAATAGACTGCTCGTCATGCGCATCGACATCGTCACGATCTTCCCGACCTTCTTCGATGCCCTGGACCTCTCGCTGCTCGGCAAAGCGCGCCAGACCGGTCTCATCGAACTCGGCATCCACGATCTGCGCGACTCCACTCACGACCGCCACCGCACTGTCGACGACACTCCCTACGGCGGCGGCGCAGGGATGGTCATGAAGCCCGAGCCATGGGGGGAGGCACTCGACGGCATCCTCGGTGATGACACCGAGCACGAACCGCTCGTCATCTTCCCGTCGCCCGCCGGCGAGGTCTTCACCCAGTCCATGGCGCGAGAACTGGCGCTGGAGCCCCAGCTGGTGTTCGGCTGCGGCCGATACGAGGGCATCGACCACCGGGTGTTCGAGCACACGGCGAGCCGTGCCCGGGTGAAGCTGGTGAGTCTCGGCGACTACGTCCTGAACGGCGGAGAGGTCGCTGTGATGGCGATGATCGAGGCCATCGGCCGTCTGGTCCCCGGTGTGGTCGGCAACCCGGAGAGCCTGGTCGAGGAATCGCACGAAGACGGACTGCTCGAATATCCGAGTTACACGAAGCCTGCCGAGTGGAGGGGACTCGGGGTCCCACCAGTCCTGTTGAGCGGCAACCACGGCGCGATCGCTGGCTGGCGTCGCGAACAGCAGATCCTACGGACTCGCGAGGTCCGCCCGGACCTGCTGCCGACCGACTCCTCGGAGAGCTGAGACCAGGCCTGCGCGATTAGGCCCAACTCGCCGCTGGGCCGGCCCGATCAGGGGCGTCGGCGCACTGCGGCGGCGACCCCTGCGACCACGAGGACCGCGCCCGTGGCGATGAGGCCGCCGGTGACCCAGGCGAGCGGATCGATGCGCACCTGGGTGAGGGTCGTCGTGAGCATCGCGCCGGCGAACACCAGCAGGATCACGCCCCAGAGGATGGTCCCGAAGCGTGCGGCGCGGCCACCGCTCGTGGTCGACGGGGTCTTGGTCTGGCCCGCGGGCTCCTGGAGTCGCCCGGTGGCTGCCGTCGGGTCGTCGTGCTCGCTCATCGTCCTGCCTCCTGCTGCTCGGTGATGACGGTGTTCCCGGCGACCGCCCACAAGCGCACCGTCGTCGTGTCCGGCGAAGCCGTCCGGCCGTAGCGCGCCTCGTCCTGGTAGAACGGCCCACCGCCACGTCGATCGTCGCGGTCCCTGTCGTCGCTGTCCTCATCGATGCCGCCGACGATCGCCGCCACCTCGACGACGACCGGAGTGTCCTCGGGAAGGATGACATCGAGCTCTCCGGCGACGAGCCAGACGTCGATCGTGCCGCCGCGGGATGCGCCGACGTCGTCGAGATCCCGGAGGTCGAGCGTCGGCTGACCGGCGATCATGACGTAGCCCTGCTGCTCGCCGGACGGTGCCGAGCTGACGTTCCAGGTGGTCCGACCCACGAAGGAGAACGTCGAACCGGCGGGGAAGACGCCGGCGACGAGGAGACCGATGACGGCGACGAAGGTGAAGAACCCGAGCCAGCCGCTCTCCCGTCCACTGATTCCGGCGACGATCGTCGCGATCGCCAGGGTGCCGAGCGCGGTGGCCGTCCCGACCACGATGATGGTCGCGGAGACCGCCCCGGTGCCTGCCGCGAAGACCGCGGATCCGGCACCGGCGAGGAGGGCGAGTCCGAGGGCGATGGCGACGAACGCCGCACCGGGTTTGGTCACGCGACGCTCGCGTGCGGCGCTCTCTCGCTGTTCTCGCTGTTCGGCACGTTGTCTGTCCATCTCGTCCCGGAACTCCTGGCTCGTCCACCCTCGCTGCGCGGTGGGCGCGCCGGGCCAGTCGGCCGCTGCAGGGGCTGCGGAGAGCGGGGCCGCCTGGAGCGGGGTCGTCGGAAGCGGGGTGGTCGGCATGTCGGTGCCCGCTCGTGTCGGGGCGTCGTTCGACGCCGGTGCACCGCCCGGAGTCGTCGGTGCCGACGTCCAGGCCGATGGCGCCGGAGCGGCTTCCGTGCCCTGGGCGTGCCATGGTACGGGCGGCGAGCTGTGCGGGCCGGGCGTCGCGGCCGCGCTCGTCCACGGGTCGTGGCGTGGCGTGGTCGGCGCCGGTGGTGCGGCCTGCGTCTGCCCGCGCCGCGCGAACATGATGATGAGCCAGACGGTCGCGGCGATCAACGCGATGACCCAACCGGCGGTCATCGTGGATTCGAGCCAGCCGGGAAGGTTCCAGGCGCCGGGCACGCCGTCCCACCACAGCCCGCGCATGAACGGCACGACAGTGAGGACGGCCATGACGCCGATCGCGACCATCGCCGGGTCGAAGACCCCGCGGATGGCGCGTTCGAGGTGGATCCGACCCTGCTGGTCGGGCACCAGGGCCCATGCAGCGGCATAGAGGAAGAGGATGGGACCGCCCAGGATGGCGATCACGATCGCGACTCCGCGGACGATGACCGGGTCGATCCCGAGACGCTCCGCGACACCTCCCGCCACGCCACCGAGCCACGACTCGCTCGACCGTCGCAGGCCCATGGAGCGCCACCAGTCGAAGAAGCGGGTCGCGCCGTCCTGTTGTGTCGGGGGCCCTTGCGGCGGCCCGGCGGGTGGAGTGCTGTGGTTCGTCATGCTTCGATCATGGCGACCGCGTCGCGTCCGCCCATCCGGTATGACCCTGAGCGGACCCTGATCCTCGCTCGTCAGGGTGCCGAGCCGGGCCGGAGCTGCTTGGATGGCTCCATGGGATCCGGGGTGATGACGCGACCACGGCACCGCCTGCTCGGCGGTGTGTGCGCGGGCTTCGCCGACCACACCGGCGTTCCGGTCGCCGCCGTCCGGACCGCGACCGTCCTCCTCGGGGCCTGCGGTGGCGCCGGTGTCCTGCTCTACCTCTGGCTGTGGGTCATGACGCCCACCCAGGACGCTGAGGCGACCCTCGACGCGCGCGTGCACCTGTTGCGGCCTTCGGCGGACGCCGACCACGTGATCGGGACGGATGATCCCCGACGAGGTGCACCGATCACCGAGATCCTGCTGGGCGTCGCGCTCCTTGCAGCAGGGACTGCGCTCGTCGCCACGCGCACGGGGCTCGCGATCCCGCTGGAGGCGGTCATCCCGGTGATCGTCGTCCTCGCCGGCGCAGCGCTCGCCTGGCGGCAGTTCGGCGAGCGTGGACGCGCTCCGGGCTCACCGGCACTCCTCGTCCGTGTGCTGGGTGCCCTCGTCCTCGTCGTCCTCGGCATCCTCCTGTTCTTCGTGACGGGCGAGCAGCCCAACATGTGGACGGTGATCGTCGCAGCGATCGCCGTGTTGCTCGGGGTCGCGGTCGTCGTCGCCCCGTGGGCCTTGCAGCTGAACCGCGATCTGGCGGACGAACGTGCCGCGCGCCTTCGCGAGGCCGACCGAGCGGAGATCGCAGCGCATCTGCACGACTCGGTCCTCCAGACCCTCGCCCTCATCCAACAACAGGCCGGCCCCGCGAGCGAGGTGTCACGTCTCGCTCGCGCGCAGGAACGGGAGCTGCGCAACTGGCTGTTCACCGGGAGCACGGCGCCCACCGGCGACCTCGCGACCGAGTTGCGGTCCATCGCCGCGGTGATCGAGACCGACCATGCCGTCCGGGTCGACGTCGTGACCGTCGGTCGGACCATCGACGATGTCCCGGAGCCGTTGCTCGCCGCGGCCAGGGAGGCGATCCTGAATGCTGCGCGGCATGCCGGAGGCGACGTGTCGGTCTACCTCGAGACCGCGCCGCACCGCGTCGAGGTGTCGATCTCGGATCGCGGTCCCGGTTTCGATCTGGAGCGGGTCCCGCCGGACCGGTTCGGTGTCCGTGAATCGATCATCGGACGCATGCAGCGGATCGGCGGCGAGGCGACCATCCGATCCGGCCCGGGCGCGCGGGGGACCGAGGTGCGGCTCGTGCTGCCGATCTCCGACGTCGGCCCGGTGTCATCACCCGCATCGGCCGACATGACCCGCACCACACCGAGGAGCTCCGCATGACCGATCGAACCGTGACCGTCGTGATCGTGGACGACCACTCCATCTTCCGTTCAGGCCTGCGCAGCGAGCTCGGCCCGGACATCGTCGTGCTCGGCGAAGCGGCCGATGTCGAGCAGGCGATCGAGGTGATCGCCCGAGAACGGCCGCAGGTCGTCCTCCTGGACGTCCATCTTCCGGGCGGCGCCGGCGGCGGGGGAGCGGACGTGATCGCGGGATCGGTCAGGTCGGCCCCCTCGACGCGGTTCCTCGCACTGAGCGTCTCCGATGCTGCAGAGGATGTCGTGCGCGTGATCCGCGCCGGCGCTCGCGGCTACATCACGAAGAGCTCCTCGGGTTCGGAGGTGGCGGAAGCGGCCCGGCGCGTCCACGACGGCGACGCTGTGTTCTCGCCACGCCTCGCGGGCTTCGTACTCGACGCCTTCGGCGCCGTCACGGGCGAGACGGCGGAGTCGGTCGACGAACTCGACCGGCTTTCGGCTCGCGAGCAGGAGGTCATGCGGCTCATCGCGCGAGGGTATGCGTACAAGGAGGTCGCGACCGAGCTGTACATCTCGGTGAAGACCGTCGAGACCCACGTCTCGAGCGTGCTGCGCAAGCTGCAGTTGTCGTCCCGACATGAACTCGCCGCCTGGGCTCTGCAGCGCAAGCTCCTCTGAAGCCGTTCGCCGAGCTCCGAGGTGCCCTTGAGTCGGCCGTCAGCGAACGGCCAGTGCACGCTCAGGACTCCGGCGGTACCCTGAGGTCATGATCATCCGTCGGGCGTTCTACTACTGGCGATTCGCCGCGATCTTCATCCTGCCCGCCTGGCCGTTCGTCGGCTGGGGCCTGTTCGGAGAGAGCGGCTGGAGCCTGCTCGGTCTCGTCATCGCGATGCCGATCCTCGCGATCGCGCTCGCGGCCATCGCCTTCCTCATCTCGGCTCGCGCAAGTGTCCGGACGACGAAGCTCGTCTCGTGGACGGACGTCGGCCTGCTCGCACTCTGGCACGTCACGATCATCTGCTTCGGGACGTTCAGTTCCGGCGTCGCGCTCTGGGCAGTGCTGGGTGTCGCAGCGGGGCTCGCCGCGTTCTGGGGATCCATCGCACAGCTCATCACAGAGACGAGTCAGCGTGCTCGCGAGACGATGGCGGAGTTCGAGCGCATGGCGGCCATGCCCGGCACGATCCCGGGTGCAGTACCAGGTACCGGCCCAGCGACAGGTGCCCCGACACAGCGGTTCGACCGTGGCCCGGTCGACGGTGGCGAGTTCATCGTGGTCGAGGAGTCGAAGCCCGACGAAGGACGCTGACCGCTCGATTTCCTGAGAACGCCGGCCCGGTTTCCTATCCGGAGGTGTTTCATGGCACAATTGCTGTTTGTGCCTGCGCAGTTCTGCCACAGGGGAACGTCGGTAACTGGCACACACCTCCTTCCGAACGTATTCAGCGGTCGACCTGTGGCGGTCGCAGAGATGGAATCATCATGCACATTCTCGACTCAGTCGACGCAGCATCCCTCAAGACGGACATTCCCGAATTCCGCGCCGGCGACAACGTCAAGGTGCACGTGAACATCATCGAGGGCAACAAGTCCCGTATCCAGGTGTTCCAGGGCGTCGTCATCGGCCGCTCGGGTGAGGGTGTCCGCGAGACGTTCACCGTCCGAAAGGTGAGCTACCAGGTCGGCGTCGAGCGTACCTTCCCGGTGCACTCGCCGAACATCGACCACATCGAGCTCGTCACTCGCGGTGATGTGCGTCGCGCGAAGCTCTACTACCTCCGCGAACTGCGCGGCAAGAAGGCGAAGATCAAGGAGAAGCGCGACAACTAGTCGCCCTCCGGTCTGCGCCGGTTCTTCGAGCGATCCGCTCCTGGTTCCTGCAGTCCTCGATCGCCTGGCGCGATCAACCCTGAGCTCCCCACCGGATAAGCTGGTGGGGAGCTCAGGCGGTTAAATGACAGACAATTCCCTGGCGACGGACACGTCGCCCGACCAGACGCGGCGACCCCGCGGTAAGCGCGGCGCCCTGCTGTTCTTCCGCGACCTGCTGATCATCTTCGTGGTGGCGCTGCTGGTCTCCTTCCTCATCAAGACCTTCCTCGTGCGGTCGTTCTACATCCCCTCGGGGTCGATGGAGAACACCCTGCAGATCCAGGACCGCATCCTGGTGAACGAGCTCGTACCAGACGTGGTCTCGTTGAACCGCGGCGACGTCGTCGTGTTCCAGGACCCGGGCGGCTGGTTGCCCCAGACGGCGGAGGCACCTCAGCCTCCGATCACCGCCGCCGTCGAATGGGTCCTGTCGATCTTCGGGCTCGTCGCACCCGACAGCGACGACCATCTGATCAAGCGCGTCATCGGACTGCCTGGCGATCGAGTGGCCTGCTGCAACCCGCTCGGCCAGATGACGGTGAACGGTGTGCCGCTCTCCGAGCCGTACGTGAAGCTGCCGGCCGGCACCGAGAAGGTCTCCGCTGATCCGTTCGACATCGTGGTCCCTGACGGCTCCCTGTGGGTCATGGGCGACAACCGGTACAACTCGAAGGACTCCCGATACAACGGCGACACGCCGGGTGGTGGGTTCGTCCCGATCGACAACGTGGTCGGACGTGCCTTCGTCATCACCTGGCCTTCCGCGAACTGGTCGTGGCTCGACAACTACCCGTCGGTGTTCCAGGGCATTCCGAAGCCCGACGACGAGTGATGGCGGTCAGCGAACCAACGCTCGACGTCGAGGAGGAGCTCTTCGCTGCCGGAGTCCCGACGGTCATCGGCATGGACGAGGTGGGCCGCGGCGCCATCGCCGGTCCGGTGGCGGTCGGAGCAGTGGTCGTCGCCCCGATCTGCGGGCAGTTCCCCGTCGGACTCCGCGATTCGAAGATGCTCAGTGAGAAAGCCAGGACTCGGCTCGAGCCGCTGGCTCGGGAGTGGGTGTTGTTCGCGTCGGTCGGCTTGGCGAGTCCCTCGGAGGTCGACGAGCTGGGCATCACGGCGTGCCTCGGGCTGGCCGGACGCCGCGCATTGCTCGAACTGCACGCGGCCGGCGCAGACGTCGCAGGGTCCATGGTGCTCCTCGACGGCAACAGCGATTGGCTGAGCAGTTCGCTCCAGCGACCGCTGAGGATCACGACTCGCATCAAGGCCGACCGAGACTGCGCCTCCGTCGCTGCGGCATCGGTCGTGGCCAAAGTCCATCGCGATCGACTCATGATCGACCTGCACGAGACGCTCCCGGAATACGGCTGGGAGGGCAACAAGGGCTATGGCTCAGCGCGCCACCTCGCCGCGCTCGGAGAGCACGGCCTGACGCTCCATCACCGGAGCAGCTGGCTGCCCGCCTACACCTAGAATAGAAAGACCATGGACGAAGACGAGTTCGAAGACTACGACCGCGAGGTCGAACTGGCCCTCTACCGCGAATATCGCGATGTCGTGGGTCAGTTCAAGTACGTGATCGAGACGGAGCGGCGCTTCTATCTCGCGAACGAGGTCGAACTCGTCCGACGCGACACAGCGAACGACTTCTACTTCGAACTCTCGATGACGGACGTCTGGGTCTGGGACGTCTACCGCTCCGACCGGTTCGTGAAGAGTGTCCGCGTGCTCACGTTCAAGGACGTCAACGTCGAGCAGCTGTCCTCTCGTGACTTCGAGCTTCCGAAGGAACTCACACTCGACGAGTAGTCGGCCCGCACCGACCCTCCTCCACAGCACCGGTCTCCTCCCTGAGTGTCGACTGAGCTGTGTGCGCCTCAGTTCCGCCTGCTGCACATCCGCTTGGGTGGTCACAGGAGGTGCACATGGCACACAAGGACGAGCTCGGCCGACAGGGTGAGCAACTGGCGACAGACCATCTCGAGGCGTGCGGATATCGCATCCTCGATCGCAACTGGCGGTGCTCGCAGGGCGAACTGGACGTGGTCGCAGACGACGATGGCACGCTGGTGTTCGTCGAGGTGAAGACCCGCTCAGGTACCGGCTTCGGCGATCCCGCCGAGGCGGTGACTCCGCTGAAGCTCGCCAGGATCGGCCGCCTCGCCGGTGCCTGGTGCGCGCAGCACCGGCCGCGTTCGCGTCGCATGCGGGTCGACGTCATCGGCATCGTGTTGCCTGCAGGCGGCGAGGCTCGGCTGCAGCACCTCCGGGGCGTGTCCTGATGGCCGTCGCACGGAGTTGGTCCGTGGCGCTCGCCGGGCTCACCGGCGCGATCGTCGAAGTGGAGGCCTCGGCGTCTGCGACCGTTCCGGGGATGGCCATCGTGGGTCTGCCGGACAAATCGCTCGGCGAGGCAGCGCATCGCATCAAGAGCGCGACAGCGAACTCGGGCTGTGAACTCCCGGGCGGCAAGATCACCATCAACCTGTCTCCAGCCTCCCTCCCGAAGCAGGGAAGCGCGTTCGACCTCGCGATGGCGATCGCGTGCCTCGCCGTCGGCGGTCTGATCCGACGCGAGTCCGCGGAGCGCGTGGTGCACCTCGGCGAGCTCGGTCTCGACGGGCGACTCCGGCCGCTGAGCGGCGTGTTGCCGGCGGTCCTCGCCGTGGCGCGTTCCGGGCACGACGCGGTGATGGTCCCGACTGCCAACGTCGAGGAAGCGAAGCTGGTCCCGGGGATCACGGTCATCGGAGCCACATCGCTGCGTGATGCCGCGATCTGGCATGGCGCCGAGTTGTCGACGATCGAGCTCGAGCCGGTGCGGCTGCGGACCGAGGCACTTGCGGTCCCCGAGCCTCTGGATCTGGCGGATGTCGTCGGCCAGCCGGATGCCGTGGACGCGATGATCGCGGCGGCGGCAGGCGGTCATCACGTGATGCTCGTCGGTCCGCCTGGAGCCGGGAAGACCATGCTGGCGGCTCGTCTTCCCGAGATCCTTCCGGACCTCGGTCCAGAGGCCGCGGTGGAAGTGAGCTGCCTGCGCTCGCTCATCGGGATCGCTCCGGACGGGGTGCTCGCGAGACGACCGCCCTGGGAGAACCCGCATCATTCCTCATCGGCCGCCGCGATCATCGGTGGCGGCTCCCGGCAGATCAGGCCGGGGGCCGCGGCCCGCGCAGCGCACGGAGTGCTCTTCCTCGATGAAGCGCCCGAGTTCCGGGCGGACGTGCTCGACTCACTGCGACAACCGCTCGAATCGGGCGTCGTGACGGTGCATCGCGCTCATGGCAGCGCGACGTATCCGGCGGCCTTCCAGCTCGTGCTCGCCGCGAACCCGTGCCCGTGTGGCCAGTACGGCACAGCGGATGGCGTGTGTACCTGTCCGCCGCAGGCCAGACGTCGATACCTCGGTCGGATCTCCGGCCCTCTGCTCGACAGGATCGACATCCGGGTGCGCGTCCAGCGGATCACCTCGGCCCTGGCAGGTCTCGTCGACGACCGTCCGCTGACGACTGCCGAGGCGCGGTCACGGGTCGAGGCTGTGCGGGCCGCGAGCGCCGAGCGGTTGGCCGGCACCGGCTGGCGGACCAATGCGCAGGCGAGCGGACCATGGCTCCGAAGTCCACGGATGCGGCTCGCTCGACCGATCACCTCCGCACTCGACCGGTCGCTCGAACGCGGGGGGATCACGATGCGCGGCTACGATCGGATCCTCCGCTTGGGGTGGACGCTCGCGGACCTCGATGGGGCGACGAGCCCGTCGAGCGAGCATCTCGGGCGAGCACTCCTCCTGCGCAAGGGCATCTCGTGAGCATGTGGTTCGGGCTCGACAGCGACCTCGTCCGACGCCTTGTCGTGGACCTCGCCGAGCAGCCTGGAACTGGGGACGCGGTGGCGGTGGACCGGGTGGCGTTGGAGACCGAGACGGTGCGCGCTGCGTTCGCGCGGGCGGCATGGACCATGATCGCGGAGCCCGGCGACGGGGTCGCCGGGCTTGTCGTCGACGCGCTCGGTCCGGCGGAGGCGTTGTCCGCGGTGCTGGAGCGTGTCGGGCCGGCCGAGTTGCAACGCCGGATCCTCTCGAGCGGTTGGGAAGGCGATCCGGCTGGTTGCGATGCCCCCGAGACCCTGGTCGACGTGCCGGCAGCGGCGGCGCCCGGGTCCCGGGTGCTGGGCAATGCGCTCGATCGGTGGACGCCGCGGTTGGTCGCGGCCGATCTGGTCGTCGCGTGTGAAACGGCGATCGAGGTCGGTGCTCGGCTCGTCCTTCCCGGCGGTGTGGGCTGGCATCCGGGGTTGGACGCACTCGGGGTGCACGGACCGCACGCGCTCTGGCTTCGCGGTTCCGGTGAGGCGGCGACGGGGGAGCGCGCGATCGCGCTGGTCGGAGCGCGGGCGTCCACCGGCTACGGCGAACACGTGACGCTCGAAGCCGCGGCGGGGCTCGTGGATCGGGGGTTCACGATCGTCTCGGGTGCCGCGTACGGCGTCGACGGTGCAGCTCATCGTGCGGCTCTCGGCAGCGGCGGGGTTACGGTGGCGTATCTCGCGGGCGGGGTCGATCGTCCCTATCCGGCGGGTCATGACGCGTTGATCCGACGGATCGTCGAGGAGGGCGGCACGATCCTCAGCGAGTCGCCGTGCGGCTCGACCCCGACCAAGTGGCGGTTCCTGCAGCGGAATCGACTCATCGCTGCCGCCTCGGCGGCGACGGTCGTCCTGGAAGCCGGAAGTCGCTCGGGGTCCATCAACACCGCGGGCCATGCGGCGTCACTCGGCCGACCACTCGGTGCGGTCCCTGGCCCCGTGACCAGTCCTGCGTCGGCGGGTTGCCATCGGCTCATCCGCGAATACGCCGCCACGTGCGTGACGAATGCCGAGCAGATGGCGGAGCTTACGGGGTGGGATGTCGCGGACGCACGGGCCGAGGCGTTCGCGTCGCCCCGGGAGCGTCGCGTCCGTGATGCCCTCAGTCTCCGGACGCCGCGGACGATCGACGTCATCGCGAAAACGAGCGGCCTGGCGGCGCGAGAGGTCGCTGGCGTCCTCGGCGCGCTCGACCTCGTGGGTGTGGTCCACGAGCGCGAGCACGGCTGGGTACTGTCCGCCGCGCCGGGGTGACGGACACCCGGACGGCCTCGGCGGGGGAGCGGCGCGCTTTCGGTGAGGTGAGGCAAGCTGGATCCGTGGACATCGTCAGCAGCTCCGAGACGTTCTCCGAGCACCTGTCGGCGGAGCGCAGGCTCTCGCCGCAGACGGTGCGCGCGTACTCGTCCGATCTCCGTCAGCTCGCGGCCTTCGCCGAGGGACGCGATGTGGACGACGTCGCCGGTGTCTCCCTCGAACTCCTGCGGGACTGGCTGTGGGCGGCGTCGGAAGCAGGAACGTCGAAGGCGACGCTGGCGAGGCGCACCGCAACGGCCAAGGCCTGGACCGCCTGGCTGGTCCGGACGGATCGTGTCGCCATCGATGTCGCAGCCCGGCTCCGAAGTCCGAAGACCGGTCGCACGCTGCCGCGGGTCGTCGGACGCGGCCCGTTCGACGAACTGCTCGCAGGCCTCGAAGACCGGGCATCATCGGGGGAGCCGAACGCGATGCGCGACCTCGCTGTCGTCGAACTGCTCTACGCCTCCGCGCTCCGCGTCTCGGAGCTGTGCGGCCTGGACCGCGACGACCTCGACCTCGATCGGCTCACGGTCCGCGTCACGGGCAAGGGCGACAAGGAGCGGGTCGTCCCCTTCGGTGTGCCGGCCCAGTCGGCGATCGTCGACTACCTCACGAGCGCGCGCCCCGTGCTGTTCGCACGCGGCGTCGCGAGTGAACAGCGGCCCGCACCGGGCGCAGCACTCTTCATCGGCACCCGCGGAGGCCGCCTCGGCCCGCGCTCGGTCTACACGCTCGTCGCGAGATTACTCGACGCCGTGCCCGGCGGTGGACCGGCGGGGCCCCACGCGCTCCGGCACACCGCAGCGACGCATCTCCTCGACGGCGGTGCCGACCTCCGGGCCGTGCAGGAGTTGCTCGGTCACGCGAGCCTCGCGACGACCCAGATCTACACCCACGTCTCCGTCGAACGCATCAAGGAGAGCTACCGCAACGCCCACCCGCGCGCCTGATCCGTCATTGAGCGGTCCGAGCGCGGACGACGGGGAGCAGTACGGCCGCTGGGACATCGTCCAGGAGCAGGAGCGGGTTGATGTATGCGCCGTCACGCCGGACGCCGAAGTGGACACAGGAGCCGTCGCAATGGCCTCCGTCGCCGACGGTGCCGATGGCCGCGCCACGCGCGACGGTGTCGCCGACGGAGACCGACCCCACCACCGGCTCGATGCTGGACACCAGACCGTCGTCGTGGCGGATGACGACGAGGGGCCGATCGACCACGACCCCGCTGAACGTCACGACGCCCGGAGCGGCGGCACTGACCGCCACCCCCGTCGGCGCCGTGACATCGATGCCCCGGTGGCCGGGTGCGTACGGAGTCGCAGGCGCGACGAACGGCGCCTGGACGGTGTGCGGCGCTTCGATCGGCCAGGCCCACCGGGGTGTCGACGCAGCGGCCGGGGGCGCGGACAACAGACAGGACAGGAGGAGCACGCGGCCCATGGATGCGATGGTCATGTTCGAAGCCTCTCGCGTACCGCCGGACGCGGTGGCGTGGCTGCCTGTCAGGGGCTCGAAGCCGCCCGACGACGAAGCCTGTGGAGCGCCGTCACAATCGGCTCGGATGCTATGCTGTCCGGAGCACCTCGCTCGTCGGGGTGACTACGCGTGCCATTTCGGCCAACACATCCATTCGGTCCTCGCTCTTCTGAGCGTGGCGGACGTGCGCCGGGCACCAGGGACGTGACCATCCGGTCCGTCAGACAACCGAGGCACTCCCACCCGACCGCGTGAGCGGTGGTGTGGCGAGCGCAGAACAGGAGAACGGCTCATGGCCGTCGTAACCATCCGCCAGCTGCTCGACAGCGGCGTGCACTTCGGGCACCAGACCCGCCGTTGGAACCCGAAGATGAAGCGATTCATCTTCACCGAGCGTTCCGGCATCTACATCATCGACCTGCAGCAGTCGCTCGGCTACATCGACCAGGCGTTCGACTTCGTCAAGGAGACGGTCGCCCACGGCGGCACCATCCTCTTCGTCGGAACGAAGAAGCAGGCTCAGGAAGTCATCGCCGAACAGGCGACGCGCGTGGGCCAGCCCTACGTCAACCAGCGCTGGCTCGGTGGCCTGCTCACCAACTTCCAGACGGTGTCGAAGCGCCTGGCCCGCATGAAGGAGCTCGAGGAGCTCGACTTCGAGGACGCTTCCAAGAGCGGCTTCACCAAGAAGGAACTCCTCATCAAGAAGCGCGAGCTGGACAAGCTCCACAAGTCGCTCGGCGGTATCCGCAACCTCTCGAAGACGCCTTCGGCGCTCTGGGTCGTCGACACCAAGAAGGAGCACCTCGCGATCGACGAGGCGCGCAAGCTCGGTATCCCGGTCATCGGTATCCTCGACACCAACTGCGACCCCGACGAGGTCACCTACCCGATCCCGGGTAACGACGACGCCATCCGTTCGGTCGGCCTGCTGACGCGCATCATCGCAGACGCCGCCGCTGAGGGGCTCATCCAGCGCCACCAGAAGCCGACCGAGGGCGACGCCCCCGCCGAGCCGCTCGCCGAGTGGGAGCAGGAGTTGCTCCAGGGCGGCGAGCAGGGTTCCGCCGAGACCGAGAAGGTCGCCGATGAGGCCATCGCAGCCACTGACGCCGTCGAGGCAGCCCCAGCTGTCGAAGACGTCGAGGTCGCTGCAACCGAGTCCGTCGCCGACGCCGAGGGTGCAGCTGCCGCTGAGGCCGTCGTCGCCGCCGACGAGAAGTAATCAAGGAGATCACCAGCAATGGCCAATTTTTCTCTTGCTGACCTGAAGGCGCTGCGCGAGCAGCTCGGCACCGGCATGGTCGACACCAAGAACGCACTCGTCGAAGCCGAAGGCGACGTCGAGAAGGCGACCGAGATCCTGCGTCTCAAGGGTGCGAAGGGCAACGCGAAGCGTGCCGACCGCTCCACGAGCGAAGGTCTCGTCGCTGCGAAGGAGAACGGCACGACCGCCACGCTCATCGAGCTGGCCTGCGAGACCGACTTCGTCGCGAAGGGTGAGAAGTTCCTCGCCCTCTCCGACCTCGTCCTCGACGCAGTCGTCGCCGCCGGCGCGACCACGGTCGATGAGGGGAACGCGGCTCCGGTCGACGGCAAGACCGTCGCCGAGGTCATCGCTGACTCCGCTGCGATCATCGGTGAGAAGTTCGAACTCCGCCGCCTCGCGGTGGTGGAGGGCGAGCACTTCGCCGTCTACCTCCACAAGACCAACAAGGACCTGCCCGCGCAGGTCGGCGTGGTCGTGGGGTACACGGGCGACGACGCGGAGACGGCTCGCAGCATCGCGCAGCACATCTCCTTCGCGAACCCCTCCTACCTCAGCCGCGACGACGTCCCGGCCGACGAGGTCGAGAAGGAGCGCGAGATCGTCACCGAGATCTCGAAGAACGAGGGCAAGCCCGAAGCGGCTCTGCCGAAGATCGTCGAAGGTCGCGTGACCTCGTACTTCAAGCAGGTGGCACTGCTCGAGCAGGACTACGCCAAGGACAACAAGCTGTCCGTCCAGAAGGTGCTCGCTGACGCGGGCCTGACCGTGACCGGGTTCGCCCGCTTCAAGGTCGGCGCGTAACAGTTGTGACGGGGTCCGGATCGCCAGTGGCGATCCGGACCCTTTGCGTGCGCGGGCAGAACTGCGCGCGCGGGATCGGTGACGATCCAGCCGTCGGGCCGACGGCTGTCGAGGACAGCGAACGGCTCGTGGCACTAGGTTGTGTGAGGGACGAGGAAGGACAGGCGGATGCCGGAGAAGAAGCGCAGAGTACTGCTCAAACTGTCAGGTGAGGCGTTCGGAGGTGGCCAGCTCGGCGTCAACCCGGACGTGGTCGGGGCCATCGCTCGCGAGATCGCTGAAGCGACCGCTGAAGTCGAGGTGGCGATCGTCGTCGGTGGAGGAAACTTCTTCCGCGGCGCGGAACTCAGCCAGCGCGGCATGGACCGTGGTCGTGCCGACTACATGGGCATGCTGGGCACGGTGATGAACGCACTCGCCCTGCAGGACTTCCTCGAGCAGGCAGGCGCGGCGACGCGCGTGCAGTCCGCGATCGCGATGACGCAGGTGGCAGAGCCGTACATCCCCCTGCGTGCGGAACGGCATCTCGAAAAGGGCCGCGTCGTCATCTTCGGGGCCGGTGCCGGACTGCCGTATTTCTCGACCGACACCGTGTCGGCGCAGCGCGCGCTCGAGATCGGTGCGGATGAGGTGCTCGTCGCAAAGAACGGGGTCGACGGCGTGTACACGGCCGATCCGCGTCTGGACAAGACCGCCACGAAGATCGACACGATCTCCTATCAGGAGGCGCTCCAGCGCGGACTCAAGGTCGTCGATTCGACCGCTTTCAGCCTCTGCATGGACAACGGCATGCCGATGCGGGTGTTCGGGATGGAGCCGGCGGGCAACGTGACCGCTGCGATCCGAGGCGCGAAGATCGGTACCCTCGTCACCTCCGCGTGAGCGGCAGGGCGATCCTGCCGCAGGCCGGCGCCCGACTAGACTGAACCCAGTAATGCAATCAAAGGAGTGCTCGTGATCGCGGATGTCCTCTCGGATGTTGGAACCCGGATGTCGAAGGCCGTCGAGGCCGCCAAGGACGACTTCGCCACAGTGCGAACGGGTCGCGCCAACCCCCAGCTCTTCCAGAAGGTCCTGGTGAGCTACTACGGCACGCCGACCCCGCTGGCGCAGCTCGCCTCCCTGCAGAATCAGGAGGCGCGCACCATCGTCGTGACGCCCTACGACAAGACCGCCCTGCGTGACATCGAGCACGCGATCCGCGACATCCCGAACCTCGGAGCGAACCCGACGAACGACGGAACGGTCATCCGGGTCACCATGCCCGAACTGACGGCCGAGCGCCGCAAGGAGTACGTCAAGATCGTGCGCGGCAAGGGTGAGGACGCCAAGGTGTCCATCCGGAACATCCGCCGCAAGGGCAAGGACGATCTCGAGGCGCTGAAGAGCGAGGTCGGCGACGACGACGTGGCACGTGGCGAGAAGGAGCTCGAGTCGATCACGAAGTCGCACATCGACGCCGTCGACTCGGCACTGAAGGCCAAGGAGACCGAGCTGCTCTCCATCTGAGCAGTTCCACATCCGCTGAATCCGTTCGCCGCCCGATCCGCCCGATCGTCGTCGGCTGGCCCGCTGGAGGTACCCGTGGAAGACGAAGTCGTTTCAGGGAAGTCGGGTGAGCCGACGACGCCGGATCCGGCTCGGCACGGCAAGCTCGGCCCGCAGGAGATCCGCTCGCAGCTGAAGGACCGCCGCGCGAAGTTCGAGCGTCAGGTTGAGGTCACGCGCGCAGACATCGAGCGTCAGGTGCAGGCCACCAAGGCGCAGTTCGACGCGACGAACGAACGCATCGAAGCTCGAGTCGGGCGCAACCTCGTCAATGCGATCCTGATCGGTGTCGCCGCTGGCGGCATCATGCTGGTGAGCCTCATCATCTTCAAGGTGATCTTCGTCGTGCTCGCGGCCGCCGTCGTCGCCTTCGCTGCGCTCGAACTGCGTCAAGCGCTCGAGCAGACGGGTCGCCGGGTCCCGGCGATCCCGACGGTGATCTCCGCCGTGGCCATGCAACCGGCGGCCTTCTTCCTGCACGACGTGTGGCGTTGGGCCGTGGTCCTGCTCGGAATCCTGTTCGTCGTCGTGTGGCGCGTCGCGGAACAGCTGGTCGTGTCGCGCCGGACCGATCTGCCGACGCTCGTCCGCGACATCGTCTCCGGGACATTCATCCAGGTGTACGTGCCGTTCCTGGCCTCGTTCGCGGTGCTCCTGGTGGCGCAGCCCGACGGAGAGTGGTGGACGCTCACCTTCCTGATCCTCGTCATCTGCGTCGACGTCGGTGCCTACGCGAGCGGTCTCTCGTTCGGCAAGCACAAGATGGCGCCGGTGATCAGCCCGAACAAGACCTGGGAGGGGTTCGCCGGAGCCGGCGTCGCTGCGATCGTCGCCGGTGTGCTGCTCGCGATCCTGATGCTCGGCGTGCCGTGGTGGGTCGGTGTACTGCTCGGCCTGTTGCTGCTCGGGAGTGCGACCGTGGGTGATCTCGGCGAGTCGCTCATCAAGCGGGACATCGGCATCAAGGACATGAGTTCCTGGTTGCCCGGGCACGGCGGCTTCCTGGACCGTCTCGACTCGATCCTGCCGTCGGCTGTCGTCGCTTATGTCGTCTTCCTGTTGTTCGGCGGCCTTGCGGCCTGATCGCGGGTGGATTTCGTCTGTTCAGCCCCCCATGGGGGAGAATGGTCGGGTGAGCACGACCTTTCCCTCCTCAAAACGTTCGAAGCGTGGCTACGACCCCGACGAGGTCGACGAGTTCCTCGACCGTGCGCGCGCGGCATACGCGCAGGACAGCGGGAAGGAACCGGTGCTGACGGCGGAGGACATCAGGCACGTCGCCTTCCGGTTGAGCCGTGGCGGCTACAGCACGGAGCACGTGGACGCGGCACTCGAGCGCCTCGAGGACGCCTTCTCGCTCCGAGAGCGTGAGCGCACGGTCGAAGAGCGCGGGGCGAAGGAGTGGCTCCGTGAAGCGCGGGGGACTGCTCAGGTCATCTTGAACCGGCTCACCCGTCCGGAGGGACAGCGGTTCGATCGCGTCAGTTTCCTGTCCCGCGGATACAGCAAGAAGGACGTCGACGCGCTCGCAGACCGCCTTGTCGCCTACTTCCACGACGGGACGCCGCTCAGCGTGGACCGCGTCCGCACGGCCGTCTTCCGCAACCAGTGGGCGGGGTATCGCGAGTCCCAGGTCGACGCGCTGCTGGACAGTGTGGTGGACGTCATGCTGGCGGTTCGCTGAAGATCCGTTCCACCGTTGGCCTGATCAGGCTTTCTCGGCTACCATCGATGCATCGTGCCTCAACACTCAACTGACGTGACCTCATGGAAACCCTCAGCCCAGCCGTCGTCCGGTAAGGCTGTTCAGGCGTACCGGCGCCCGCGCTCGCGTGGCAAGAAGGTCCTCGGAATCTTCGCTGCAACAGCGGCGTTCGGTTTCGTCGCAGTGACCATGGTGGATCCCACCTCGAGCGTCGTCGCGTCGTCGTATGTCGAGCAGGAATCACAGTTCGGCGGTACTGCCGCGCAGTCCGTCGTCGCCAGTGCGAACTTCCAATACACGTTCTCGCGCGACAACTACGAGGTCGTCGCGCCACCGCCTCCGCCCGTCGTCGCGACTCCGGCGACCACCGACGACGCCTCGTCGTCCTCCGGCAGCGCTCCCGCCGCCGGCGTCCCGGATCCGGGAACAGCTCAGGCCATCGCCTACGAGATGGTCATGGCGAACGGCTGGGGTGAGGGCGAGTACAGCTGCCTGGTGTCGCTCTGGAATCGCGAGTCGGGTTGGAACGTGTACGCCTACAACGCCAGTTCCGGCGCAACGGGAATCCCGCAGGCCCTGCCGGGCTCGAAGATGGCTTCGGCAGGCGCGGACTGGGCGACGAACCCAGCGACTCAGATCACCTGGGGCCTCGGCTACATCACGAGCCGCTACAGCACGCCCTGTGGGGCCTGGGCGCATTCTGAGAGCGCCGGCTGGTACTGAGTCGCCACGCTCCGTGCCACCACACCCGTCGTGAGCGCTGTGCATAGACTTGTCACATGCCTCGACACCACCGCCACCGGCCTCGGCCCGGAGACGACGACGAAGGCAGCGGCCTCGATCGCATGATGACGGGTTGGAAACGCTCCGAAGATCATCGGGACGGCTCCTGGTACGTCCAGCCGATCAGCGCCGCGAGTGCCCAGAAGCCCTACGTGTGCCCCGGCTGCGCCCAGACGATCCTTCCGGGTACTGCACATCTCGTGACGTGGCGCGCGGATGGTCTGATGGGAGACCAGGCGGACATCGCCGCACGTCGGCACTGGCACACGCACTGCTGGCGTATCCGTTGACCGCTTCGCGGCCATTGGTCGCTTCATCCGTTCCGCTCCGAGGAGGACGCACGACATGACCGACACCATCGAGATCAGGGGGAGTGCACAGCTGCCCGCCGTTCGTGAGGACATCGAGCTGCACACATCGGACGGTCTCACGCTCGTCGGAGAGCTCGCGACTCCGGTGGACGGTCTGATCGTGGCGACGTTGGTGACGCTGCATCCGCTGCCGACGGCGGGCGGTTTCATGGACTCGCACGTGCTCCGCAAGGCGGCTGCGCGGCTTCCAGCACTTGCCGGTGTCGCGGTGCTCAGGTTCAACACGCGGGGGACGTCTTCGCCACGAGGGACGAGCGACGGAGCCTTCGACGGCGGCACGGGCGAGCGCGCCGACCTCGAGGCGGCAATGGCGTTCGTCGCAGCCCGTGGGCTCCCGCATCCGTGGCTGCTCGGTTGGTCGTTCGGCACGGAGATCGCCTTGAAGTACGGCCGCGAGACTGCCGCGGAAGGCGTCATCCTGCTCTCGCCGCCGTTGCACCGGACGAGCGGTGAGGAGTTGCGGGCTTGGGCCGGCGACACCAGACCGCTTGTCGTGCTCGTGCCCGAGTTCGACGACTACCTCCGTCCCGATGAGGCGACCGACCGTTTCGCGACCGTGCCCCACACGACGCTTGTGGCCGTGGATGGAGCGAAGCATCTCTGGGTGGGAGAGACGCAGACCGCCCGAGTGCTGTCGGAGATCGTGGGCGCGGTGCATCCGGCCGCGCTGCCACTGCCGACGACGTGGCCGGCGACGGGCCTCCCAGCGGCCGTCTAGCAGCCTCCCAGACA
The DNA here is from genome assembly GCF_050613355.1 of Plantibacter sp. RU18. Lineage (NCBI taxonomy): Bacteria > Bacillati > Actinomycetota > Actinomycetes > Micrococcales > Microbacteriaceae > Plantibacter > Plantibacter sp. RU18. Next base: position 2,766,268 of record NZ_CP159618.1, on the reverse strand, counting down.
CATCCGATAGTCTCAAGCATCTGCGTCTCGTGCCGGCCCGAATCGCCGGAGTCCCGTCGGGCGCACGATCACACGCGTCACTCCCGACGCCAGAGGAGAGTTTTCCGTGCGTTTCGTTCTCGCCATCGCAGCATTCGTCGTGGCAGCCGTCATGATCGTGACGGGTATCGCGCAGCGGACGGTGTTCCTGCAGCCCGGTACCTTCAGCCTGTCGGCGACGGTGGACAGCGGTGAGCGATTCATCGTCATCCCCGGCAGCGTGCTGCAGTCGCAGCCGGGCGCGCAGTCGATCGTGGCGAACGCCGGCGGCGACACCCAGGTCTTCATGAGCTACGGGCGCGCGGACGACATCACAGCGTGGCTCGGTGACGAGCCGTACACCCGTGTCGGGGTGAACAGTGCCGGAACCGAGCTCACCACGACGAGTGTCGAGCCGGGCGACGACGATTCGGCCACGGACGACGATTCGGCCGCCGACGCGCCGGATGCGGTGGCCACTCCCGCACCCGACGCCTCGGGCGACGACGCAGCGACGACGGATACGGGTCCCGATCCGCGCGGCTCCGACCTCTGGCTCGGTGAGTACGATGAGGCGGGCGCGGTGATCACGACCCTCAGCCTCCCGAAGGACATCGACGTGCTCATCGCGACCGACGGGACAGCTGCAGCCCCCGACTCGGTGAAGCTGTCGTGGCCACTCGACAACGCGACGCCCTGGGCGGGTCCGCTCATCACGGGTGGCATCATCGTGCTGCTTGCCGGTATCGCCCTCTACCTGTCCGGAATCCAGCGGATGCGCCGCTCGCGTGGCCCTCGTCGCAAGGGGATCACCCAGGGTCAGAAGGGCCTCAGCAAGATGCCGAAACCTCCCAAGCCGCAGAAGTCCCGTCGCGACGCCGAACTCGGTTCGAAGCCGTCCGGGCGCAACCCGCTCCGCCGTTCGATCGTCATCGGAGTCCCACTCGTCCTCGTCGGCACCCTGGGCCTGAGCGGTTGCTCGCAGGACTACTGGCCGAGCATCGGTCAAGCCTCTCCCACGCCGAGCGTCACGGCGACCGAGCTCCCCGCTGACAGCCAGGACCAGGACTTCGCAGCACCGGTCGTGACCGTTCCCCAGGTCGAACGCATCGTCTCCCGCATCTCGACGGCCGCATCCGAGGCCGACGCAGCGCTCGACGGGACAGCTGCGGCCGTGAGGTTCGCCGGTCCGGCGTTGGAGGAGCGTACTGCGAACTACGCGCTCCGCACGGCCGTGGCCGATGCGGCAGGACCGACGCTGATCCCTGCATCTCCTGTGACCCTCACGCTGCCGCAGGCCACTGACGCGTGGCCGCGCACCGTCATGACGGCGATCCAGGACAAGGACGACGAGACCGTGTCCCCGACCGTGCTCGTGATGACCCAGGAAGATCCTCGGTCCAATTACCAGGTCGTCTACGCGGAGAAGCTGCTCGAAGGCGCCAGACTCGAGAACGTCGCTCCAGCGACCATCGGCGCTGCCAGCGTTCCACCGGACTCGAAACTCCTCGTACTGGCTCCCGAGCAGATCGCCGCGGCGTATGCCGACATCATCACCAACGGTGACGCGAGCACCTTCGCCGGGCTCTTCGACGCCGAAGGCGATGTCTTCCGAACTCAGGTCGCCGCCGACCGGGCGACCAAGGCGGCCAACCTGCCGACCACTGCCAGCATCGCCTTCTCGGCTGCTGCGGGAACCGGGCCCGACGTCGCGCTCGCGACGAACGACTCCGGCGCCATCGTCGCCGTCAACGTGCACGAGGGCGAGGTGGTCACGGTCGTGACAGCCGGTGCTACCGTGAAACCTCTTGGTGCGGTCGCCGCGCTCTCCGGGATCACCGAGAGCGCGAAGGGTACCCAAGCCACCTACGGCGACCAGCTCCTGTTCTACGTGCCAGCCGTCAACTCCGGAGAGAAGATCACCTTGCTCGGTTTCACCCAGTCCCTCATCGCCGCGTCGGAGCTCCCGTGAGTGCCGCCGAGCCGAGCGCAGCGCACCTGCGCGGCGCCGTCGACCTCTCGGGACTCGCCCGTCGCCACCAGACGCCACCCGCTGCCCAGCCGCCGGTGGGCGCCCCAGCAGAGGCGCCAGGCGCCACCGCGGGCCAGACCGTCGAGGTACCATCCCTCGTCTTCGACGCGACCGACGACGGCTTCGGGCAGGTCGTCGAACTCTCATCCGTCGTGCCGGTCGTCATCGACCTCTGGGCAGAGTGGTGCGGGCCGTGCAAGCAGCTGTCGCCGGTACTCGAGAGCCTTGCGATCGAATACGCAGGACGCTTCGTGCTGGCGAAGGTCGACGTCGATTCGAACCCTCAGCTGTCGCAGGCGTTCCAGGCGCAGTCGATCCCGATGGTCGTCGCGGTGGTCGGCGGTCGTCCGGTGCCGATGTTCAACGGAGCGATTCCCGAGTCGCAGGTGCGTGACGTGATCGAACAGCTCCTGCAACTCGCCGAACAGAACGGTGTCGCCGGTCGGGCGATCGTCGCGGAGCAGACTGCGGAGGCTGTTCCAGCCGAGCCTGTCGAGCCGCCGCTCCCGCCGCTCCATGCCGAAGCGTACGACGCGATCGAGCGTGCCGACTACCCGGCGGCCATCGCCGCGTACGAGAAGGCGATCGCGCAGAACCCGAAGGACGACATGGCGGTCGCCGGCCTGGCGCAGGTGCGTCTGCTGGACCGCCTCGCGGGCAAGACCCTCGATGCGATCCGTGGGGGAGCTGCCGCTGCCCCGGAGGACCTCGACGCCCAGCTCCTGGTCGCAGATCTCGATCTGTCCGGTGGGCACCTCGAGGACTCGTTCGACCGACTCCTGACGCTCTTCCCCGAACTGGATCAGGCAGGCAAGGACACGGTGCGGACCCGCCTGCTCGAACTGTTCCAGGTCGCAGGTTCCACCGACCCACGCGTCGTCAAGGCTCGCGGACGGCTGACCAACCTCCTGTACTGAGCCCGGTGCGATCGTACGCCCGAGGCCCGCTTCCGCTCCGGAAGCGGGACTCGAGCGTACAATTGCCGGCGCTTGCTCAGCCCACGTGTTTCAGCCAGAGCATCCCCAGTGGCGGTAGCGTCAGTTCCGCTGAAGCCGGGCGTCCCGACCACGGGACGTCCGTCGCCTCGACCGCGCCGTAGTTGCCGACACCGGAGCCGCCGTACTCGACGGCGTCGGTGTTCAGGAGTTCCTCCCACCGCCCAGCGAGCGGCAGCCCCACACGGTACGGACCCACGGGTGCTCCGGAGAAGTTGACCAGCGCGGCGATCACGTTGCCGTCGTGGTCCCAACGGAGGAACGACAGCACGCTGTTCTGCGAGTCGCCACCGTCGAGCCACTCGAAACCACCGGCCTCGTGGTCCCTCGCCCAGAGCGCCGGATGCTCCTTGTAGACCGAGTTGAGCCGTGAGACGAGCCCGAGCAGTGCGCGGTGGCTCGGCTGGTCGAGGATCCACCAGTCGAGTCCGCGTTCCTCGGACCACTCAGAGGGCTGACCGAACTCCTGGCCCATGAAGAGGAGCTGTTTACCCGGGTGCGCCCACATGAACGCCAGATAGGCGCGCATGTTCGCGAGCTGCTGCCAGTGGTCGCCGGGCATCTTCGCGAGCAGGGAGCCTTTGCCGTGCACGACCTCGTCGTGGCTGATCGGCAGCATGAAGTTCTCGCTGAACGCATACAGGAACGAGAAGGTGATCTCACCGTGATGGTGGGAGCGGTACAGCGGGTCGTGCTGGATGTACTCGAGCGAGTCGTGCATCCAACCCATGTTCCACTTCAGGCCGAAGCCGAGGCCGCCATCGCGTGTCGGCGCCGTGACGCCGGGCCAGCTCGTCGACTCCTCAGCGATCATGACGATCCCGGGATTGCGTTTGTAGGCGGTCGCGTTGGCTTCCTGGAGGAGACTGATGGCCTCCAGGTTCTCACGGCCACCGTGGATGTTCGGCAGCCATTCGCCTTCCTTGCGGGAGTAGTCGAGGTACAGCATCGAGGCGACGGCGTCGACTCGGAGCCCGTCGACATGGAACTCCTCGAGCCAGTACAGGGCGTTCGCGACGAGGAAGTTCTTGACCTGTGGTTGGCCGAAGTCGAACACCAGAGTGCCCCAGTCGAGCTGCTCGCCGCGACGCGGGTCGGGGTGTTCGTACAGTGGCTGGCCGTCGAAGTTGGCGAGTGCCCACTCGTCCTTCGGGAAGTGCCCGGGCACCCAGTCCATGAAGACGCCGATGCCGGCGCCGTGGAGGCGGTCGATGAGGTACTTGAGGTCGTCGCTGGAGCCGAAGCGGCTCGTCGGTGCGTAGTACCCCGTGACCTGGTACCCCCAGGAGCCGCCGAAGGGATGCTCGGAGAGCGGCATGAACTCGACGTGCGTGTAGCCGAGTTCGCCGATGTACTCGATGAGCTGATCGGCGAGCTCGCGGTAGCCGAGGCCGGGTCGCCAGGACCCGACGTGCAGCTCGTAGACACTCATGGGACCGTCGTGCGGGTCCGACGCGGCGCGGCGTTCGAGCCAGTCGCCGTCGGTCCAGCGATAGCTGCTCACACCGGTCACCGACGCGGTAGCCGGTGGCTTCTCGGTGAAGCGGGCCATCGGGTCGGCGCGGCGGACCCACTCGCCGGCCTGGGTGAGGATGTCGAACTTGTAGAGCTCGCCGGTCCCGATGCCCGGGATGAAGAGTTCCCAGACACCCGTGGTGCCCATGTTGCGCATCGCGTGAGCAGCGCCGTCCCAGCCGTTGAAGTCGCCGACGACTCTGACGGCACGTGCGTGAGGCGCCCAGACGGTGAAGGCGGTACCGGAGGTGGTGGATGCGGCGCCTTGGAGTTCGGTGACGTGCGAGCCGAGCGCCTCCCAGAGCTGTTCGTGGCGGCCTTCGCCGATCAGATGGAGGTCGAGTTCCCCGATCGACGGTCGGAAGCGATACGGGTCCTCTGCGGCCCAGGTCACGCCGTCGTCGTAGCGGGCCTCGAGCAAGTAGTCGACGATCCCGTCGAGGTGGAAGCCCTGCCAGATGCCGGCTCGCACGTGGGCGAGTTCGACGCGTGCACCACTCGCCAGGACGGCGGTCACCTGCTGTGCGAGCGGGCGGCGCGCCCGTACGACGGTGAGAGGGTCACTCACGCCGTCGACCGACACGCTGTGCTGGCCGAGGATCTGGTGGGGATCGTGGAAGCGGCCGCCGGCCACGGCGTCGAGCACCCAGTCCTCGATCGAGGGGAGGACGAGTTCATGCGGCTTGTCGCGAGACGCAGACACTGCGGGAGGAACGGCAGACGTCAACGGGGACGGCGCCGCACGGCGTCCGCTCCGCTTCGGGGCGTCCGCTTCGCCACCGGCGGGGGTTGGTGTGGTCATGGTCGGATCCTCACGTTCAGGATGTGCACCGGCTCGGTGAACGCATCGAGTTTCACGAAGTTGCTGTCGGTCCAGATCCACTCGGCCCCCGTGATGAGGTCGGTGACGTCGAGGCTGCCACCCTGCACGCCGCCGAACATCGTCTGGTCGAGGTGCACCATGGTCTGCCTCACCGAATGCGGATCGAGGTTGGCGACGACGATGATCGTGTCCGCGGCTCCCGTCCCGGTGAAGGCGGCGTCCAGGTGCTTGCTGTAGACGAGGATCTGTTCGTCGTCGCTCCAGTGGAAGCGGATGTTGCGGAGTTGCCGGAGTGCCGGGTGCTGGCGCCGCGCGTCGTTCAAGAGGGTCAGATACGGTGCGAGTGACGCGCCGGCTGCCTCGGCCTTCGCCCATTCGCGAGGACGGAATTCGAACTTCTCGCTGTCGATGTTCTCTTCCGCACCGGGCCGTGCGACGTTCTCGACGAGCTCATAGCCGGCGTAGACGCCCCACGTCGGCGCGGCGGTCGCAGCGATGGCGGCGCGGACCTTGTACGCCGCCCGCCCGCCGAACTGCAGGTACTCCGTGAGGATGTCCGGCGTGTTGACGAAGAGGTTCGGGCGTAGGAAGTCGGCGGTCTCGGTGGCCGCGGCGCCGAGGAACTCCTCGAGCTCCTCCTTCGTGTTCCGCCACGTGAAGTAGGTGTAGCTCTGTTGGAAACCGACCTTCGCGAGTCCCTGTAGGAGCGCCGGGCGGGTGAAAGCCTCGGCGAGGAAGACGACGTCCGGGGCTGTCCGATTGATGGTCCCGATGAGCCATTCCCAGAAGTCGAGGGGCTTCGTGTGCGGATTGTCGACTCGGAAGATGCGGACGCCGAGTGACATCCAGTAGCGCACGATCCGCAGCACTTCCGCCCGGATGCCCTCTGGATCGTTGTCGAAGTTGACCGGGTAGATGTCCTGGTACTTCTTCGGCGGGTTCTCGGCGTAGGCGATCGTGCCGTCCGGAAGCGTCGTGAACCATTCGGGGTGCTCGGTGACCCACGGGTGGTCCGGCGAGGCCTGGAGCGCGAGGTCCAGTGCGACCTCGAGACCGACCTTCTCCGCCTGGCTGAGGAAGAAGCTGAAGTCCTTCACCGTGCCGAGCTCGGGGTGGATCGCATCGTGGCCACCGGCAGCGCCGCCGATGGCCCACGGGGATCCCGGGTCGTGTTCGCCGGGTGTCAGGGTGTTGTTCGGACCCTTGCGGAAGGTCTCGCCGATCGGGTGGATCGGAGGCAGGTACAGCACGTCGAAGCCCATGGCTGCGACGGCCGGCAGCCGCTTCGCGGCCGTGCGGAAGGTGCCGGAGACCCAGGAACCGTCTGGGCGACGTTTTGCGCCCTCGGAGCGGGGGAAGAACTCGTACCAGGAACCCATGCCGGCGCGGGTCCGCTCGACGCGGATGATGAGCGGCTCAGTGGTGCTCGACAGTCCGGCGAACGGCTGTCGTGCTGCGATGGCGAGCACCTGCGGATCATCGAGGACGGCGAACCGGACCTCCGGAGCCGCCGCGCTGTCACGGAGGATGGACGCCCGCGCGGCCAAGGCCTTGCGGTCCTTGAGCGGACGTTGCTTGTCGGATGCCGCTGCCTCGAACAGTTGGGCGCCGATGAGGTACATGAGTTCGACGTCGACACCCGCGGCGATCTTGACGCTCGCATTGTGCTCCCAGGTCGCGAACTCGTCGGCGAAGGCTCGGACACGGTACGTCCATGCTCCCTGGGTGGCGAGCTGGACCTCGACTTCGAAGCGGTCGGTGCCGGGAGCGCCTGGCGCCATCCGGTGCGTCGTGGTCGCACCGGCCGGATCCGTGAGGAGCAGCTCGGCGCCGATGAGGTCGTGGCCCTCGCGGAACGCGGTGGCGCCGAACGGGACGACTTCTCCCGCGAAGGCCTTCGCCGCCCATCGGCCACCGTCGACGACTGGTGTCGGGGCGAGGATCGGGATGCGACCGATGCTCGGGACGAGCTCGGCCTCGACGACGGTGGAGGACTGCGGTACTGACTTCGGCATAGTGCGTTCCATCTCCTTCGGTGCCACTCGTCCGACCGTACCGCGAAACGATGCCCGATGATGGGCCGCGCGGGTCGAAGCACACCGTGATAAGGGGAAGTCGCCGGGTGTTCGTTCACGCGTCGGGTGGGTGCCCTGGAGGAGCTGGGCTGGTGCTCTAGAGTGAGCGCGTGAAGGCTATCCGCAGGTTTACCGTCCGCGCGCTCATTCCCGAGTCCCTGAGCCCGCTCGCAGCCCTCGCCGCCAACCTCCGCTGGTCGTGGCACGAGCCGACGCAGCGCTTGTTCGATGAGATCGCGCCGGAGATCTGGCGCGACACGGACCACGATCCGATCAGCGGGCTCGGACTCGTGACCCCGGAGCGTCTGGCCGATCTCGCGAGCGATGCGGACTTCGTCGGCCGAGCGCGAACCCTGCATGAGGAGCTCCGCCGGTACCTCGCAGAGCCGCGCTGGTACCAGGGGCTGCCGGATCCGAAACCGCAGTCGATCGCGTACTTCTCGCCGGAGTTCGGCATCGCCGCGGCGCTCCCGCAGTACTCCGGAGGCCTCGGGATCCTGGCCGGGGACCATCTGAAGAGCGCCTCCGACCTGGGTGTGCCACTGGTCGGCGTCGGATTGCTCTACCGTTCCGGATACTTCGCTCAATCCCTGACGAGCGACGGCTGGCAGCAGGAGAGCTATCCCGTCCAGGATCCGGACGGCCTCCCCGTGACGGTGCTCCGCGATCCTGACGGCACGCCGGTCACCGTCACCCTCGCACTGCCGGACGACCGGACGCTGAACGCCCGCGTCTGGATCGCGGATGTCGGGCGGGTTCCGCTACTGCTGCTCGACACCGACATCCCCGAGAACGTCGCGGAGCTCCGCGCGGTCACCGACCGGCTCTACGGCGGCGGTGGCGAGCATCGTCTCCTGCAGGAGCTCCTGCTCGGGATCGGCGGCGTCCGAGCGATCAAGCAGTGGAGTGAACGCACCGACCAACCCCTTCCGCAGGTGTACCACTCGAACGAAGGGCACGCGGGGTTCCTCGGTCTGGAACGCATCAGCGATCTCGTCGGGAACGGCCTGTCCTTCGACGAGGCGCTGCAGCTCGTCCGCGGTGGCACCGTCTTCACGACCCACACTCCCGTACCGGCCGGGATCGACCGGTTCGATCGATCGGTCATCGCCCGGTACTTCACCGGGGACCTCCTGCCCGGGGTCGGCGTCGACGAGGTCCTCGCGCTCGGCGACGAGACCGCGAACGGTGGTTCGCCCGATGTGTTCAACATGGCGATCATGGGGCTCCGCCTCGCGCAGCGTGCGAACGGTGTGAGCCGGTTGCACGGCGCGGTGAGCCGGGAGATGTTCCGTGGTCTGTGGCCGGGGTTCGACGTCTCGGATGTACCGATCACATCGATCACCAACGGTGTGCACGCCCCGAGTTGGACCGATCCGTCCCTCATCGAGTTGGCCGAGGAGCGGTGGGGGAGTGCGGAGACGAGTCGTGCCGACTGGGCGGATCCCTCGATCACCGATGCGCAGCTCTGGGGCGTGAAGCGCGGAATGCGCGATCGCCTCGTCGCTGACGTCAGGCACCGGATCGCGGCAGGCTACCGGACGGACAATCCGCACGCGGTCGTGCCGTCGTGGATCGACCAGCTCCTCGATCCGGACGTCCTCACGATCGGGTTCGCGCGACGCGTCCCGAGCTACAAACGCCTCACGCTGATGCTGCGCGATCCGGAACGGCTGCGGGCCATCCTGCTTCATCCCGAGCGCCCGGTGCAGATCGTCGTCGCCGGGAAGTCGCACCCTGCCGACGACGACGGCAAGCGGCTCATCCAGCAGCTCGTGCAGTTCGCCCAGGACCCGCAGCTGCGCTCGCGGATCGTCTTCCTGCCCGACTACGGCATCGGGATGGCCAAGACCATGTACCCGGGCTGCGACGTGTGGCTGAACAATCCGCTCCGGCCTCTCGAGGCGTGCGGGACGTCCGGGATGAAGGCGGCCTTGAACGGAGCGCTCAACCTGTCGATCCTCGACGGCTGGTGGGACGAGTTCTCCGACGGCGAGAACGGTTGGGCGATCCCGACCGCCGACGGCGCCACCGACGACGACGAGCGGGACGCGCTCGAGGCGACGGCGCTCTACGAACTGATCGAGCACCAACTCGCCCCGCGCTATTACGACCGCGGCGACGACGCCGTGCCGGAGCGCTGGATGCGCATGGTGCGCCACACGATCACAACACTCTCCGAGCCGCTCAGCGCCGACCGTATGGTGCGCGAGTACACCGAGCGGATGTACCTGCCGGCCGCCGCGATGGAGGCGACGCTCGCCGCATCCGACCAGTTGCGGGCGCGAGAGCTCGCCGCGTACAAGCAGCGGATCCGTGCCGCCTGGCCGCAGCTCGCCGTCGCCCACGTCGAGAGCGGGGGGTGTCGACGAGGTGCCGCAGGTGGGTGATGTGCTGCGTCTGCGTGCGTACGTGCAGCTCGGCGAACTCTCGCCCGAGGATGTCTCGGTCGAGGTCGTCTGCGACGTGCCGGGAGTCGGCGGCGAGCTGCTCGACACGCGGACGCAGCCGCTCGTCTGGCAGCAGTCGTCGTCGACCAACCGGCCGGAGAGCACACTCGAGTTCGCAGGGACGCTGCCCTTGGACCGAGCTGGAGGCTTCGGATACACGGTTCGGATCGTGCCGCGTCATGAGCTGCTCCTGACACCGGCCGAACTCGGCCTGGTCGCGCTCGCCACGACCTGACGCGTCCGCCACGGTCGTCGACGGAGGATGAGCGTGTCGTCAGCGACCGATCGACGCGATGATCGCTGAGACGGCGGCCGACAGGTCGGACGGTGCGAGTTCGATGTCGAACCCGCGACGGCCGCCCGACACGAACACCGTTGGGTGGTCGCCCGCGCTCGCATCGAGGACGGTGCGGAGCCTCGTACGCCCGCCGATCGGGCTGATCCCGCCGACAACGTAGCCGGTCTTGCGTTCCGCCACCGCGGGATCGGCCAGGACAGCGCGCTTGCCGCCGACCGCACTCGCGAGCGCCTTCAGGTCGAGTTGCCCGGAGACGGGGACGATACCGACGACGAGGACGCCGTCCACGTCCGCCAGCAGGGTCTTGAAAACTCGTTCCGGCTCGACGTCGAGCACCGCTGCGGCTTCGAGGCCGTAACTCGGGGCGGCGGGATCATGCTCGTACGGGTGGGGCGTGAACGCGATCCCCAGCTTCGTCAGTTCGACGGTCGCCGGAGTGCCGCCACCCTCGACCTTCCGCCTCGCCACGGTCAGACGGCCCGGAAGAGCTGCATCGAGGTGGCTGAGACGGGCACGACCTGCCCTGGGGCGAAGGTGTCCTCCTGCTCGGAAGGCAGGTCGTCTGCAGAGTTCCACACACGGAGGTACGAGGTGACGCCCGCGTGCTCGGGGAGCGTGACGTCGGTCGGCTGCTCCACGCCATGGACGATCAGCAGGATCCGATTGAGCTCCTCCTCCTCAGGTGTGCTCGTCGAGAAGAACTGGAGCGTGCGGTTCCTGGGACTCGTCCAGTCATCGGTGCTCATCGTCTCACCGGAAGCGTCGAACCAGTCCATCACGCTCGCACTGGGCACCTGTGTCCCTTCGGCGGCGAACCGCTTCGGACGGAGCGCCGGGTTCGTGCGACGGAGTTCCAGCAGGCGACGGGAGTGCGCGAAGAGCTGCTCCTGCCATGGTTCCCTGGACCAACCCACCCAGGTGAGCTCGGAGTCGTGGCAGTACGCGTTGTTGTTCCCGCGCTGGCTCCGTCCGAACTCATCGCCAGCGGTCATCATCGGGATGCCGGAGGACAGCAGCAGAGTGCCGAGGAGGTTGCGCATCGCCTTCCGCCTGGCGGCGAGGATCCCGGCGTCGTCTGTCGGACCCTCTGCGCCATGGTTGAACGAACGGTTGTTGTCTGTCCCGTCGCGGTTGGACTCGCCGTTGCCGACGTTGTGCTTCACGTCATAGGACACCAGGTCGGCGAGGGTGAAGCCGTCATGCGCGGTGATGAAGTTGACGGAGGCGAGCGGACCACGCTCGGCCGAGAACGTGTTGCTCGACCCGGCGAGGCGCGTCGCGAAACCCCCGATGCCGACCGGGGCGTCTGCGCGCCTCGCGTAGTCGATGTCCGACAGCCAGAAGTTCCGCACGCGGTCACGGTACCGGTCGTTCCACTCGTGCCACCCGTCCGGGAAGTTGCCGGTCTGCCAGCCGCCCATGCCGACATCCCAGGGCTCGGCGATCATCTTCGCATCGACCAGCGAGGGATCGGTCAGGAGCGCGCCGAGCAGAGGATGGTCACGAGTGAACTCCACGTCCTCGTTCCGCCCGAGCGTCGCCGCGAGGTCGAAACGGAAACCGTCGATCTGGACGTCCTCGGCCCAGTACCGCAGTGAGTCGATGACGAGCTGCTGGGGGACCGGGTGGCCGAAATCGACGGTGTTGCCGCAGCCGGTCACGTCGATGTACGCGCCATCCTCGGTCTGGCGGTAGTAGCTCGCGTTGTCGATGCCGCGGAAGCTCGTGCGAGGGCCCCCGGGGCCTTCTTCCGCCGTGTGGTTGTACACGACGTCGAGGATGACCTCGAGACCTGCCTCGTGGAGCAGCTTGACCATTCCCTTGAACTCGCGGAGCACCGCATCGGCACCGGCCGCCTGAGCCGCCTTCGTCGCGTACGGGGCATGCGGGCTGAAGAAGTTCAGCGTGTTGTAGCCCCAGTAGTTGACGAGACCCTGCTTGATGAGCCGCTGCTCCGAGGTGAAGGCGTGCACGGGGAGCAGCTCGATGCTGGTCACACCGAGCGAGTGCAGATGGGCGATCATCGCCGGGTGCGCAAGACCCGCATAGGTGCCGCGGAGCTCCTCCGGGACGTCCGGGTGGAGCTTGCTGAGCCCCTTCACATGCGCTTCGTACACGACGGTCCGGTCGAGCGGGATGCGCGGTTTCTCGACCCCGCCCCAATCGAAGTCGTCGTCGATCACCACGGAACGCCACTGCTCGGCGGCCACCCGCGCGAGTCCGCGCGCATAGGGGTCCAGCAGGAGCGTCTGTGGATTGAAGACGTTCGTCGGAGACACCGGGCCGGAAGCGCGCAGAGCGTAGCGACGCCCGCGGATGAGGCTTCGAGACCGGCCCGTCCACACGCCGTGCTCGTCGCGGGTCATGTCGACTGACCGGGTGATCCAGTTCGGATCCTTGTCATCGAAGATCACGAGCTCGAGCGCATCAGCATGCTCCGACCAGACGCGGAGTTCGCCGCCGCCCGGACCGAGACGGACACCGAGATCGTGCAGGGGCTCAGCAGCGGTCATGCGTTCTACAGTAGTGAGTGCACGAGTCCCCGACGTCACGCGGACAGGGCGACGAACGGACAGGAGGAGCAGCATGGCGGTGTACCTCGACCATGCGGCGACGACCCCGGTCCGAGCCGAGGTCATCGCGGCCTACGCCGAAGCGATGGCGATCGTCGGCAACCCCGCCTCCATCCACGGACCCGGCCAGCAGGCACGACGCCTGCTCGAAGAAGCACGCGAGAGCGTCGCGGCGACACTCGGCTGCGACCCGATCGAGCTCGTGTTCACCTCAGGAGGCACCGAATCCATCAACCTCGCGATCAAGGGACTCTACTGGCAGCAGCAGCGAGCCCGCCGCCGCCCGGGCGTGATCGCGCCACACGGCGAACACCACGCGACGCTCGACACGATCGAATGGCTCGAACGACACGAGGGCGCTACCGCACACTGGACGCCGCTCGACCAGCTCGGACGCGCCACGCTTGATGCCACTGCCGAGCAGTACGCCGAGTACGGGCAGGAGATCGCCGTCGCGACCGCGCTGTGGGCGAACAACGAGGTCGGGACGATCCAACCCGTGACGGGTCTCGCCGCGCTCGCCGCAACGGCGTCGGTCCCGTTCCACCTGGACGCGGTCTCCGCCTACGGACACCTGCCGATCGATCTCGTCGCGCTCCGGGAAGCGTCGGGCTCGAACGGTGCGAACGGGCTCGTCGCGCTCAGTGTGTCCGCACACAAGATCGGCGGCCCGGTGGGGATCGGTGCGCTCGTCGTGAGCCGCGCCGCCGTCGTGGAACCGTTGCAGCATGGTGGCGGGCAGCAGCGCGGACTCCGATCCGGCACGCAGGATGTGGCCGCTGCGGTCGGTTTCGCCGTCGCAGCGACGGCGATGGCCGAGGAGCGGGTGACCGAGCAGGCTCGGCTCGGTGCCCTCCGAGACCGTGTGATCGCGGGTGTGCACGCCGCCGTGCCCGGCGCGCAGTTGAGCGGAGATCCGACCGACCGACTCGACTCCAACGTGCACTTCGTGTTCCCAGGCGCTCAGGGTGATTCGATGCTGTTCCTCCTCGACCTCGCGGGCGTCGCCGTGTCGACGGGATCGGCCTGTCAAGCGGGCGTCCCCGAGCCGTCGCACGTGCTCCTCGCGATGGGGCGGACCGAGGGAGACGCTCGCTCGGCACTCCGGATCACACTCGGCCGCACGACGACCGACGCCGACGTCGATGCGTTCCTCCGAGCGCTGCCGACGGCGTACACGCACGCGAGCCGCGCGGGCTCAGCCGACCGCGACACCGCACTCGGCGCACGCCCATAGCCCGTCCTGGTGGACACCGAGCCCGCTGAGGGGCGCTGCGCATCGGCTGGCGCGTAGACTTGCCCGGTGAAAGTCTTGGCAGCGATGAGTGGTGGAGTGGACTCCGCCGTGGCCGCGGCGCGTGCCGTCGACGCGGGGCATGAGGTCGTCGGCGTCCACCTGGCCCTGAGCCGGATGCCCGGCACCCTGCGCACCGGGAGTCGAGGGTGTTGCACGATCGAGGACTCGATGGACGCGCAGCGTGCCGCGAATCTCATCGGCATCCCGTACTACGTATGGGACTTCTCGGAGCGCTTCAAGCTCGATGTGGTCGACGACTTCATCGCCGAATACCGTGCCGGTCGAACGCCGAACCCCTGCATGCGCTGCAACGAGAAGATCAAGTTCGCCGCCCTGCTCGAGAAGGCGATCGACCTCGGGTTCGATGCCGTCGTCACGGGGCACTACGCGACGATCGTGACGACGCCGGAAGGCGACCGCGAACTGCACCGGGCGAGTGCCTGGGCGAAGGACCAGTCGTACGTCCTCGGCGTCCTCACGACCGAGCAGCTCGCCCACTCGATGTTCCCGCTCGGTGCGACGCCGTCGAAGGCCGAGGTGCGCGCTGAAGCAGCCGAGCGCGGCTTCACCGTCGCCAACAAGCCGGACAGCCACGACATCTGCTTCATCCCCGATGGTGACACCAAGGGCTGGTTGGGTGAACGCGTCGGCACGGAGACCGGACAGGTCCTCGATCGCGACGGAGCGGTCGTCGGTTCACACGAGGGCGCCCACGCGTTCACCGTCGGCCAGCGGAAGGGTCTGCACCTCGGCGTGCCGGCACCGGACGGACGCCCGCGGTTCGTGCTCGAGGTCCGCCCGAAGGACAACACCGTCGTCGTCGGTCCGAAGGAGGCGCTCGCGATCGGCGAGATCGCGGGTTCGCGCTATACCTGGGCCGGGCGTGCACCCGCGGTCGGCGTCGCTCCCATCGCGTGCGACGTCCAGATCCGCGCGCACGCCGATCCGGTCCCCGCAGCGCTCGCCCTGGTCAACGGAGAACTCGTCGTGCATCCTGAGACGCCGCTCGACGGTGTCGCCCCCGGTCAGACCGCTGTCCTCTACAGCGGAACGCGTGTGCTCGGGCAGTTCACCATCGATCGCACCGTCAGCGCCGTTCCTGTGGGTGCAGACGCCAGCAGTGCTGACAGCTCGGCATAGCGGCGACCGCAGACGAGGAACGCCCCACGAGCCATGGCTCGTGGGGCGTTCCTCGTCAGCGGATCAGGCGGTCTTCGCGCCCTTCTTGGGTTTCTTCACGAAGAGCGTCTCCGCCTCTTCGAGTGTCAGGCCGTTGGTCTCGGGGATCTTCGTGAGCACGAAGACGAAGGAGAGCAGGGCGAAGAACGCATACATGCCGTAGGTGACCGGCAGCGAGAACGCGGCGAGAGCCGGGAAGCTGACGGTGATGAGGAAGTTGGCGATCCACTGGGCCATCGCCGCGACGCCGAGCGCCTTGGCCCTGAGTCGGTTCGGGAAGATCTCACCGAGGAGCACCCAGACGAGCGGACCCCACGACGCACCGAACGCGACGACGAAGACGTTCGCCGCGATCAGGGCGATGGTGCCCCAGGGCTGCGGGAGCGAGACATCTCCGGCGGCGTTCGTAATGGACTGCGTGAACGCGATCGCCATCGCCCCGAGCGAGACGGTCATGCCGATGGACCCCGCGAGGAGGATCGGCCGACGCCCGATGCGGTCCACCAACAGGATGGCGACGATCGTGACAGCGACGTTCGTCACGGAGGTGATGACCGAGATGAGGAGCGAGTTGGACTCGTCGAAACCGACGGCCTTCCAGAGCGTCGTCGAGTAGTAGAAGATGACGTTGATGCCGACGAACTGCTGGAAGATCGACAGGATGATACCGATCCAGACGATGGGCAGGAGGCCGAACCGGCCGCCCCACAGCGTCGCCTTCTTCTGCTGCTCGTCGTCCTTGACCGCCTGCTCCGCGAGCTTGACGGCACGGTCGACCTCGGCCTGGGGCCACACGGTCGCGAAGATGCGGCGGGCTTCGTCCGCTTTCCCCTGGCGGACGAGGTAGCGCGGGGACTCCGGCAGCCTCAGCGCGAGGAGCCCGTAGACGACGGCGGGGATCGCGCAGGCGATGAACATGAAGCGCCAGGCTTCGATGCCGAACCACAGCGGGTTGGACGCGCCACCGGCGGCACCCGCGAGGACGGAGTCGGACAGCAGCGCCGCGAAGATGCCGAGCGTGATCGCCAACTGCTGGAGTGATGCGAGGCGCCCGCGGATCGCGCTCGGTGCGATCTCGGCGATGTACGCGGGAGCGACGACGGAGGCGATGCCGATGCCGAGGCCCCCGACGACCCGCCAGATGACGAGGTCCCAGGGGGAGAATGCGAAGCCGGCGCCGAAGGACGAGACGAAGAACAGGATCGCCCCGAGCAGCATGGTGAAGATCCGACCGCGGCTGTCGGCGATCCGACCCGCCAGATACGCGCCGAGCGCGCACCCGAGGAGAGCGGACGCGACGGCGAAGCCGATGAGGGCGTCACTGAGCGCGAAGTGGTCCTGCATCGCGTCGACAGCGCCGTTCACGACGGACGAGTCGAAGCCGAAGAGGAATCCACCCACAGCGGCGGAGACGGAGATTCCGACGACACGCGCTGTCAGCTGTTTGCTGGTGGGCGCCGTCCCCGTTCCTGGGCTGCTGGACTGGGACATGGTTCCTCCGATTCCGCGCGCAACGTTCCTGCGGCACTGCGACACCCTACTCCCCGTTCGGGCGCTGCCAGACCCCGTTGCACCGAACGGGGAGAACGTGCCGGGTGTTAACGCCCGTCGCGTGTCTGAGGCCACTCGTAGACTGGCGTCGTGACCGACGGCAACGAACAGACCCTGCAGCAGGCATCGGCCGAGGCGGAGGAACTCACCTCTCGCATCCTCGAACTGCGAGACGCCTACTATGAGCGCGACGAGTCGCTCGCCTCAGATCTCGAGTACGACGGGATGATCCATCGCCTCGAAGAACTCGAGCGCCTGTTCCCCGAGCTGCAGAGCCAGGACAGCCCCACGCAGACGGTCGGGGGCCGCGCCGAGACGACGCTGTTCGCACCCGTCACCCACCTCGAGCGCATGCTCAGCCTCGACAACGTGTTCTCCATCGAGGAGTTCATCGCCTGGGCGGCGAAGGTCGAACGCGACGCCGGCGGCTCTGTGCAGTACCTGTGCGAGCTGAAGATCGATGGCCTGGCGATCAACCTCCGGTACGAGCGCGGCCGCCTGGTGAGCGCCGCGACGCGCGGCGATGGAGTGGTCGGCGAGGATGTCACCGAGAACGTGCGGTTCATCCGATCCATCCCCGAGCGCCTGACGAGCACGGACCCCGACGTCGAGTTCCCGGAGGTCGTCGAGGTCCGAGGTGAGATCTTCTTCCCGGTCGAGTCGTTCCGCGAGCTCAACGCCAATCAGGCGGCGGCGGGTGAGCGGGTGTTCGCGAATCCTCGGAACGCTGCGAGCGGCTCCCTGCGGCAGAAGGCCGAGAGCAAGAATCCGGCGCAGCTCGCGCTGATGCACGACCGCCTCGACCGTCTGCAGATGCTCGTCCACGGCATCGGCGCCTGGGAGCAACCGCCGGTCGCGCGTCAGTCGCAGGTCTACGAACTCCTGAACAGCTGGGGTCTGCCCACCTCGACCCACTACCGCGTGCACGATGAGGCTTCGGGCGCTGCAGAGTTCATCGAGTACTTCGGCGCCCACCGCGACAGTGTCGAGCATGAGATCGACGGCGTCGTCGTGAAGGTCGACGACCTCGCTCTGCACGGCGAACTCGGGGCGACGAGTCGGGCCCCCCGCTGGGCGATCGCGTACAAGTACCCACCGGAGCAGGTGAACACGAAACTCCTCGACATCGTCGTCAGCGTCGGTCGCACTGGACGCGCGACGCCGTTCGCAGTGATGGAGAAGGTGCTTGTCGCCGGTAGCGAGGTCCGTCAGGCGACCCTCCACAATCAGGACGTCGTGAAGGCGAAGGGGGTCCTCATCGGAGACACCGTCGTCCTTCGGAAGGCCGGTGACGTCATTCCCGAGGTCCTCGGTCCCGTGGTCGAACTCCGCGACGGGTCTGAGCGCGAATTCGTCATGCCTGAGCACTGCCCGGAGTGCGGCACGGCGCTCGCTCCGGCGAAGGAGGGCGACATCGACCTCCGCTGCCCGAACGCGCGCAGCTGCCCCGCTCAGGTGCGTGGCCGGGTCGAGCACATCGGGTCTCGTGGGGCACTCGACGTCGAAGCCCTCGGCGAGGTGGCCGCGGCCGCTCTCACTCAGCCGCTCGAGCCTGCAGAGCCACCGCTCGTGACCGAAGCCGGCCTCTTCTCGCTGACGATGGCAGACCTGTTCCCGGTGACGGTGGTCGTCCGAGACTCCGAGACCGGTCTGCCGAAGCTGACCGATGACGGATCCGAGAAGACCGACACGCCGTTCCGTCGACGGCGCGCGAAGAAGGACGGCGTCCACGACCCAGAGGCAGCCGAATTCGACGGCGACGAGTTCTCCGTCCCGTCCAAGAACGCGATCGAACTGCTCGCGAACCTCGAACTCGCGAAGACGAAGCCGCTGGCGAGGCTCCTCGTCTCCCTGAACATCCGCCATGTCGGGCCGGTCGCAGCCCGCTCGCTCGCAGAGTATTTCGGCTCGCTCGACGCCATCCGTGCTGCCACCCGTGAGGAGCTCGCCGAGGTCGAACGGGTCGGCGGGATCATCGCGGACGCCCTCATCGCGTGGTTCGACGTCGACTGGCATCGCGACATCGTCGAGCGTTGGGCCGCGGCAGGGGTGCAGTGGACGACGCCCGGTCACCCCGGGCCGGGCGCTGCCGTCGCCGAGGGTGGCGTGCTGTCGGGCCTCACCGTCGTCGCCACCGGCTCACTCGACGGCTTCACCCGCGACGGCGCACTGGAGGCGATCATCCAGGCCGGCGGCAAAGCCGCGTCGAGCGTCTCGAAGAAGACCGATTTCGTGGCGGCGGGGCCCGGGGCCGGCTCGAAACTCGCGAAGGCGGAGTCGCTCGGCGTGCGCATCATCGATGCCGCCCAGTTCGCCATCCTCGTCAGCGAGGGGCCGGCAGCGCTCGGCGAGCCGGAGCCCACACCCGGGCCGGAGACCGCGGAACCCGCGGCGGAGTAGGCGCCCTCGGCACGGAGCTCCCCCGGGATGGAGCTCTGCGCGAGCGGGTCAGCTCTGGTCGGCGAGGAGACTGTCGCGCACTTCGCGGCGAAGTACCTTGCCGATGAGGGACTTCGGGAGTTCGTCGACGACGACGATCCGACGAGGCACCTTGTAGGGCGTGAGGATCTCGCGCGCCCAAGCACGGAGCGCTTCGGGGTCAACGCTCGCGCCGGGCACCGCGACGACCGCTGCGACCACCTGTTCGCCGGAGTGATGGTCCGGCAGACCGACGACAGCGGCATCAGCGACGGAGGCGTGGCCGCGGAGCACCTGCTCGACCTCGCTCGGAGCGACGTTGAAGCCACCGGTGATGATGAGTTCCTTGATCCGGTCGACGACCGTCATGAACCCCTCGGCATCGATCGACACGATGTCGCCGGTCCGGAACCAGTCGCCGGGCAGGAGGACCGCGGCTGTCTCCTCCGGCTTGTTGTAGTACCCCTGGAACACCTGAGGCCCGCGCACGAGCAGCTCGCCGGCCTCGCCCGCTGGACGATCCGTGTTCGGATCGTCCGGGTCGACGACGCGCACCTCGGTACTCGGGAGGGGCAGCCCGATGGTGCCGGGCTTCCTGCCCGCCGAAACCGGGTTGGCGGAGATGACTGGGGAGCACTCCGAGAGGCCGTAGCCCTCGACGAGGAACCCGCCGGACGCCGCCTCGAACGGCACGACCAGATCGTGCGGCAGTGGCATCGCACCCGAGATGGCGATCTCCGTGCCGTGCATGGAGATGCCGCGCTCGGTTGCAGCGGCGAGCAGTCGATCCGCGATGGGAGGAACGGCCGGAAGGAAGGTCGGGGGGCGCTTGCGCATGACCTTCAACACGAGGTCAGGGTCGAACTTGGGGAACAGGACGAGCCTGGATCCCATACTCATCGCGAACGTCAGGCAGAGCGTGAGGCCGTAGGCGTGGAACATCGGGAGGACGGCATAGACGACCGCCTCACCGCGCTTGACGGTCGGGACCCACGCTCGTGATTGTGCCGCGTTCGCGAGGAGGTTGCCGTGGGTCAGCGCTGCCCCCTTCGGTGATCCGGTCGTGCCGCTCGTGTATTGGATGAGCGCAAGCGAATCCGTGGCGGGCTTCGGGTGCGTCGCCGGCAGTGAGCCGGAGGTGAGCAGCTGCTCCCAGCGCACCGTTCCGCTGACCGGACCGGTCAGTTGGGCACGTGATGCCCGCGCCTTGGGGATCGGGAGTCGCAGAGCCGCGCGCATCGTCAGCGGCATCGCGCGGGTGACATCGATCGTCACGAGCGAGTGCACGGCGAGGTCCGCCGGGAAGTCCTGCAGGTGTTCGGCGACCTTGTCCCAGACGATCGCGAACTTCGCTCGGTGGTCCTCGAACTGGTGGCGGAGTTCCTGCGGAGTGTAGAGCGGATTGTGCTCGATGACGATCGCGCCGAGACGCAGGACGGCGTAGAAGGCGACGATGTGCTGCGGGCAGTTCGGCAGCATGAGCGCAACGGGATCGCCCGAGCGGACGCCGAGCGCTCGGAGGCCGGCGGCGGCGCGAGTGATCAGCGCATCGAGCTCCGAGTAGGACGTGGTCGCGCCGAAGAACTCGAGGGCGACAGCGTCCGGATAGCTGGACGCGGACGCCTCCACGAGGTCGCCGAGGCTGCCGGTCTGCCGGGGGATGTCGTGTGGCACGTCTGCGGCGTAGCTCGCCAGCCACGGGCGATCGTGCGGAGGACGGGGACGGCTGCCGGAGTCGTTCTGGGTCACGGTCCAACTGTAGAGGCGACACCAGACGGAGGACTACGCCGGTGACGAATAGACTGGAGCGACCGCCACCGCTACACGTACGGGAGACGCATGTCGGAAATCACCAGCGAGCAGGTCGCGCATCTCGCGAACCTCGCCCGCATCGCCCTGACTCAGGACGAAATCGCCCACCTCACCACCGAGCTCGACTCCATCGTCGACAACATCGCGAAAGTGCAGCAGGTGGCGACACCTGAGGTCCCGGCGACGAGCCACCCCATCCCGCTCGAGAACGTGTACCGCGACGACGTCGTCGGCAACACGCTCACCCTCGAGCAGGCATTGCAGAACGCCCCGGAATCGGCCGACGGCCGATTCAAGGTCTCCGCGATCCTGGGGGAGGAGCAGTGAGCGAACTGATCGGTCTGACCGCCGCCGAACTCTCCAGCAAGCTCCGTTCCGGCGAGGTGTCGAGTGTCGAGGCGACGCAGGCGCATCTCGACCGCATCGCGCAGGTCGATGGTGACGTCCACGCCTTCCTCCACGTCTCGGACCACGCGCTCGACGTCGCAGCGGACATCGATGCGCGTCGTGCTGCCGGCGAGACCCTGGGCGAGCTGGCGGGTGTCCCGCTCGCGATCAAGGACGTCCTCGTCACGACGGACATGCCGTCCACCTCGGGTAGCAAGATCCTCGAGGGGTACCTCTCACCGTTCGACGCGACCGTGGTCGCCCGTTCTCGTGCCGCCGGTCTCGTGCCGCTCGGCAAGACGAACATGGACGAGTTCGCGATGGGCTCGAGCACCGAGTACTCCGCGTACGGCCCGACCCACAACCCTTGGGACCTCGATCGCATCCCCGGTGGCTCGGGTGGTGGCTCCGCAGCAGCGGTCGCGGCCTTCGAAGCCCCGATCGCGCTCGGGAGCGACACTGGCGGCTCGATCCGCCAGCCAGCGCACGTGACCGGCACCGTCGGCGTCAAGCCGACGTACGGTGCGGTCAGCCGCTACGGCGCGATCGCGTTGGCATCCTCGCTCGACCAGGTCGGACCTGTCAGCCGCACGGTCCTCGACGCAGGGCTCCTGCACGACGTCATCGCCGGCCACGACGCCCTCGACTCCACCTCGCTCCGCGACACGTGGCCGTCCATGGCTGCCGCAGCGCGCGAGGGTGCTCGTGGCGACGCTCTGCGCGGGCTCCGTGTCGGCGTCGTCAAGGAGCTCAACGGGGAGGGCTTCCAGTCCGGCGTCCGCAGCCGCTTCCAGGAGGCTCTCGACGTCCTCGCGGCGAACGGTGCTGAGATCGTCGAGGTCTCCGCCCCCAACTTCGAGTACGCCGTCGCGGCGTACTACCTGATCCTCCCGGCCGAAGCATCGTCGAACCTCGCGAAGTTCGACTCGGTCCGGTTCGGCATGCGCGTCACCCCCGAGGGCGGCGGTACGGTCGAGCAGGTCACGTCGGCCACCCGCGAGGCAGGATTCGGCCCAGAGGTCAAGCGTCGCATCATCCTCGGCACCTACGCGCTGAGCGCCGGCTACTACGATGCCTACTACGGCAGCGCCCAGAAGGTGCGCACCCTCATCCAGCGCGACTTCGCGGCCGCGTTCGCCGAGGTCGACGTCCTCGTGAGCCCGAGCGCCCCGACCACGGCGTTCAAGCTGGGCGAGCGCATCGACGACCCGCTTGCGATGTACCTCAACGACGTCACCACCATCCCGGCGAACCTCGCCGGGGTCCCAGGCATCAGCGTGCCGATCGGGCTCGCCCCCGAGGACGGCCTGCCCGTCGGCATCCAGTTCATGGCGCCAGCACGAGAGGATGCCAGGCTCTACCGGGTCGGCGCCGCTCTGGAGGCGCTGCTCGAATCGACGTGGGGACACACCCTCATCTCGCAGGCACCCGCTCTCGGAGGTCGGTAACCCATGGCCAAGGACAAACTCCTCTCCTACGAAGAGGCCCTCGAACTGTACGAGCCGGTACTCGGCTTCGAGGTGCACGTCGAGCTGAACACCAAGACGAAGATGTTCTCCTCTGCGCCCAACGGCTTCGGCGACGCACCGAACACGAACATCTCGCCCGTCTGCCTCGGACTGCCAGGCTCGTTGCCGGTCGTCAACGAGCAGGCAGTCCGCTACTCGATCAGCCTCGGGCTCGCGCTCGGCTGTTCGATCGCGCCGTCGAGCCGATTCGCCCGGAAGAACTACTTCTACCCCGACCTCGCGAAGAACTACCAGATTTCGCAGTTCGACGAACCGATCGCCTTCGAGGGATCAGTCGACGTCGAGCTCGCCGACGGCACCATCGTGACCGTGCCCATCGAGCGCGCGCACATGGAGGAGGACGCCGGCAAGCTCACGCACATCGGTGGTTCCACGGGCCGCATCCAGGGCGCCGAGTATTCGCTCGTCGACTACAACCGTGCCGGTGTCCCGCTCGTCGAGATCGTCACCAAGCCGATCTACGGCACCGAGCACCGCGCTCCCGAGATCGCGAAGGCCTACGTCTCCGCCATTCGCGACATCGTCGTGGCGCTCGGCATCTCCGACGCGAAGATGGAGCGGGGCAACCTGCGCTGCGATGCCAACATCTCGCTGCGGCCTCGCGGACAGGAGAAGCTCGGCACACGCACCGAGACGAAGAACGTGAACTCGCTGCGCTCGGTCGAGCGCGCGGTCCGCTACGAGATCCAGCGTCAGGCTGCGATCCTCAAGGACGGCGGCTCGATCACGCAGGAGACCCGTCACTGGCACGAGGACACCGGAGCGACCTCTGCCGGTCGGCCGAAGAGCGATGCCGACGACTACCGGTACTTCCCCGAGCCCGACCTCCTTCCGGTCGTCCCGTCGCTCGAACTCATCGAGGAGCTGCGTGCAGCGCTTCCCGAGCAGCCTGCTGTCCGTCGTCGCCGTCTGAAGGCGGAGTGGGGCTTCACCGATCTGGAGTTCCAAGACGTCCTGAACGGCGGCCTCCTCACGGAGCTGACCCAGACGGTCGCCGCCGGGGCCTCTCCTGCCGCGGCCCGGAAGTGGTGGACGGGTGAGATCTCCCGCATCGCCAACCAACGCGAGGTGGAGGCGACGACGTTGGTGTCGCCTGAGCACGTGGCCGCACTGGCAGCGCTCGTCGAGGACGGAACGCTCAACGACAAGCTCGCGCGTCAGGTGCTCGAGGGAGTCATCGACGGTGAGGGCGCGCCGCAGGACGTCATCGACGCCCGCGGTCTCGCGCTCGTGTCGGACGACGGCCCGCTCATCGCCGCGATCGATGAAGCGCTCGCAGCCCAGCCCGACGTCCTCGCGAAGATCCGCGACGGCAAGGTCCAGGCCGCCGGCGCAGTCATCGGCGCCGTGATGAAGGCGATGCGCGGACAAGCGGACGCCGCGCGCGTGCGCGAGCTCGTCCTGGAGCGCGCAGCCCAGTAGATCCTGCCGAACCGTCTCGGGCCCGGCACGACAGTCCTCGACTGCCGTGCCGGGCCCGCCGCCGTCCGCCGGAACACCCCTGGTGCCTCGCGGAGGACGGGCATACACTTCGGCCATGCTGGTCGAGGGAACCATCCGCTGGCAGGTCACGGAGGATGCTCCGCTCGTCCTGATGCTGGCGCTCGCCTTCCGCCGGATGGCCGGTCTCGGCGAGCACTGCGTGAGCCAGCTGCCGACCGTCGAGCCCGCGCCCGGTGCTGTCGACGTCAGTGGCCTCGACCTCGCTGCGCTCGCGACGCAGTTCGACGGATGGTGGGCCGGGATCGCCCGGCGTGACACGCGCCCGTTCGTCGCCGAGGTCCGTCCGCCGCACTTCGAGGCGTTCGATCGAGCGCTGGAGTTGCAGGAACTCGCCTACCGGGCATTCGACGAGGCGAATCGATGGGCCGCGGAGCGCGTGGCCGAATACGAGCGCGCGCTGGCGGCTCGCGCTCCGAGCCGACTCACCGACGTCTACGAGCTCATCCGCGAGCGTCAGTTCGAGCTGCGGCGACAGTCCAGCTCGTTCCGTCTGGACCTCGAGGTGCTGCCGATCGCGCAAGCCGGCGCGTGGGTGGTCGCGCCGGACACGATCGTCGTCAGTGAGTCACTCCGCGATGATCGGGACGCGTTCCGCGAGTGGCTGCGTCCGCTCATCCACGGTCTGGTGTGACCGGCGCCGCTGGCGGAGCCATCGCACGACGTGTCGGTGTGAGCAGGATCACGGCGAGGATCGATCCCGCGGCTCCGAGCGCAGCCATGGTCGCGGTGAGCTGGTGGGAGATCTCTGCGAACGGCATCGCGAACGCGCTGGCCAGTGCGATCCACACGGCGAGACCGGGCGGGCGGTTCGCGGGATCGAGGGTGAGCCGGCGCGGATGCTCGAACCGGCCGAACAGTGCCCCGACACCGGCGAGCAGGATACCGACCACCAGCAGGATGACCGGCCTGGTCCACCACCAGGCGGCTGTCATCGGCTCAGCGAACGGGATGCCGACGAGGAGCTGGCAACCGGCGACCAGGATGATCATCGGCACATGCCACAGGTACACCGTCATCAGCCGTGAGCCGATGACGAACACGGTGACCCGCGGGATACGTGAACGCATGACTGCGGTGAGCAGAGGGTGCACCAGCGTCAGCAGGGCGAGCTGGCCGATGCCGAGGACGACGAGGGGGAGTGTCGGCGGATTCAGGTTGCCGAGCATGCTCGTCGAGTAGGGGAGCGACGACGTGAGTGGGACGAGCGCGCAGATCGAGGCGGCTGCGACGACGATCAGGACGGGCCGGGGGATCGTCCGGAGACGACCATCTGCCATGAAGAACCCGAACTGCTGGAGCAGCGGCCAGACGAAGAGGAGGTTGACGAGTCCGATGCCCTCGAGTCCGGACGTGTACCGGGCGAGGTCGACCACGACGACACCGGTGAGCAGTACGACGCACGTCAGGATGGGCCGGCGTCCGTGGCAGCGGGCGAGCACCGGTGCGACCGCTTGACACAGCAGATAGGCGGCAAGGAACCAGAGCGGTGACCCGACGCCGGCGGCGACGGCGTTGACGATCGAGGGGTCGACGCCCAGAGTCTGTGCGAGCCACAACGCTGCCGCAAGGAACATGAGGACGGGGACCGTCGGGAGCGCCAGCCGGAAGACGCGCGAGCGGAGGAAGTCGGCCGCCCCTCCGCCGCGCCGGACCGTGCTGCGCCACCCCGTGATCGTGGCGAATCCGCCCACGATGAAGAACAGCGGCATGATCTGTCCGAACCACGTGCCGACGTCGAACCAGGATTGTTGCTCGAGGGCGCGGGAGATGCCGATCGTGCCGTCAGGGTCCACCGCGACGGCGACCATCAGGAGGTGGATGATGACGACGGTGACCACGCAGGCGACCCTGACGAGGTCGAGGGCGAGGTCACGCCCGGCCAGATCGACGGTGGTCGTGGTCGATTCGTCGCGGGGTGCAGTGCTCATCGTCGGCCAGCCTAGCGCCGCTGGGCCCCGCATCGGGGCACACCGCGTGCTCATGTCGGGGGCGGCTGCGACAATGGAACCATGAGTCGGCAGGATGGAGCGTCGCGCCGTGTGTCGGCGCACGATGCCGACGACAGCGGCACCCCGATCCTGCACGTCGACATGGACGCGTTCTTCGTCTCGGTCGAGCTCCTCGAACGTCCGGAGCTCCGGGGACTGCCGATCATCGTGGGCAACAAGGAGGGACGATCGGTCGTCACCTCGGCGAGTTATGAGGCCCGACGCTACGGGGTCCGCGCCGCCATGCCGGTCTCCCAAGCCATGCGGCTCTGCCCGAGCGCCGTCGTCCTTCCACCCCATCACGAGCGGTATCGCGAATACTCGGACCGGGTGATGGAGGTGTTCGAGTCCGTCACACCGCTCGTCGAGCCGCTGAGCATCGATGAGGCGTTCCTCGACGTCTCGGGAGCCGTGCGCCTGCTCGGGCGCCCGAGCGCGATCGCGGCCCTGGTGAAGGAGCGGGTACTCGAAGCGACCGGCCTGCCGTGCTCGGTGGGCGTCGCCTCGACGAAGTACGTCGCCAAGCTCGCCTCGGGCATGTCGAAGCCCGACGGCCTCCTGGTCGTTCCTGCCGCCGACACGCTGACGTTCCTGCACCCTCTGCCGGTCGGGGCGCTCTGGGGTGTCGGCGGCCGGACGGAGGAGCAACTCGTCAACCGCGGTATCCGGACCATCGGACAACTGGCGTCGACGCCCCTGCACATGCTGCAGCGCGCGGTGGGGGAGGCATCGGGCCGACGGCTGCTCGAACTCGCGAACGGCGTCGACCCCCGCGGCATCGAGCTGGCGCGGCGTGAGAAGAGCATCAGTCACGAGATGACCTTCGCGGTCGATGTGTCCGAGCCCGCCGTCGTGAAACGGGAGCTGCTCAACCTGGCGGGGCTCGTTGCGATCAGACTCCGGAAGGGCGGATTCGCGGGCCGGACGGTCAGTATCCGCGTCCGGTACGCCGATTTCTCCGTCGTCACCCGCTCACGGACGCTCGGCGAAGCGACGAACGTCGGCAGGCGCGTGTACGACGAGGCGGTGACGCTGTTCGACGATCTCGATCGCGGAGGTCGTCTGGTGCGGCTGATCGGCGTCAAGGTCGACCAGCTCGTGCCGGCTGATGAGGCGGGTGCCGGGCTCTGGGATCCGGACGAGGAGTGGCGGGAGGCGGAGCAGACGATCGACCGGGTTGCGAGCCGCTTCGGCGACCTCGCCATCGCTCCGGCCTCATTGCTCGGCAAGCCGCGGCGCCGAGGACTGGGCAGCCGCGGCGACTCCCAGGCAGCTGAGAGCCCGGATCAACCCCTTGGGCCGGTGGATCCGCAGCGGTAGCGTTGCACCATGACGAATCTCGTGGAGAAGTTGGCAGAACAGGCGAAGGGGCTCGGCGTCGCCGCGGCCTACGGGGAGCAGCAGGACGTGGACGGCACGAAGCTCGTGCCCGTCGCCCTCACGTACTACGGCTTCGGCGGTGGCTCGGAGGGCGATGGCGAGGACGCCCCGAGCGGAGGCGGCGGAGGCGGCGTCTCCATTCCCGTCGGGGCATACATCAAGACGAACGAGGGTCTGCGGTTCGACCCGAACCTCATCTCCCTCGTGGCCGTGGCTATCCCGTTCATCTGGGTCAGCGGCAAGGCTCTCGCAGGGATCATCAAAGCCCTGAAGAAGTAGCGCACGTCGGCGCGATGCCAGACCCTGCCGTGCACCCGCGCACGGCAGGGTCTAGACTCGTGCCATCACGGGAGTCCGGTGAACCGGGCTGAGAGGAAGGTATCCACCTTCGACCGTCGAACCTGATCTGGATCATGCCAGCGCAGGGAGACCATTTCTCGCTATCCCGTGCTCTTTTCCGTCTACAGGAAGGGCACGTATCGTGTCAGCATCGACCGCATTTCCCCCCATCGAACGCGCAGCGGCGCGCACGCTGCGTTGGAGGGTCGTCGACATCGTCGTGGTCGCCGTCCTCGGCGTCGCGACCGGCCTGATCTTCTGGGCCTGGAACACACTCGGTTCGCTCTGGTACGCCGGGGCGAGTGCCGTCACCCCCGGATTCGGTGGAATCGCTGTCGGCATCTGGCTGCTCGGCGGCGTCCTCGGAGGCCTCATCATCCGGAAGCCCGGCGCAGCTCTGCTCGTCGAGACGATCGGTGCGATCGTGTCGGCGCTCATCGGCAATGTGTGGGGCATCGGAACCGTGTATTCGGGACTCGCGCAGGGCCTCGGCGCCGAGCTCGTCTTCGCGTTGTTCGCGTACAAGCGTTTCGGCCTGATCCCGGCGATCCTCGCGGGCGCGGGCGCGGGCGCCGGCGCCTGGATCTTGGAACTGTTCACCTCCGGCAACCTCGAGAAGGGGACCGAGTTCAACGCGATCTACCTCGGTTCGCTCCTCGTCTCCGGCGCGGTGCTCGCAGGAGTCGTCGGATGGGCACTCGTGAAGGCGCTCGCGTCCACCGGTGCGCTCAGCCGCTTCGCCTCCGGGCGGGACGCACGACGAGAGGTCTGACCATGGTGTCCGTCGCTCCGACGGGTCCTGCTCGGGTCGTCGTGGATGATTGGGGCTGGCGGCATGCCGGTCGCAAGGCCTGGGCCGTGCACGACCTCGACCTCGTGATCGAGCCTGGGGAGCGCGTCCTCCTCCTCGGTGCGTCCGGGGCTGGCAAATCGACCCTCATCCACGCCTTGGCAGGCGTGTTGGGGGGTGCCGACGAGGGGGAGTCCCATGGCTCGCTGCTCGTCGACGGTGCCAGGCCGGAGCAGGCTCGCGGTCGCATCGGTCTCGTCCTGCAGGATCCGGACTCACAGGTGATTTTGTCGAAGGTCGGCGACGATGTCGCGTTCGGCTGCGAGAATCTCGGCGTGCCGCGAGACGAGATCTGGCGTCGGGTCGGCGCGGCGCTGGATGCCGTGGGTCTCGATCTGCCGCTGCACCACCCGACCTCGGCACTGTCGGGTGGACAGAAGCAACGGCTCGCGCTCGCGGGTGTGCTCGCGATGCAGCCGTCGCTCCTGCTGCTCGACGAACCCACCGCGAACCTCGATCCCGAGGGTGTCGTCGAGGTGCGCGACGCGGTCGCCCGGTTGACGGCGGACGACTCGTCGACACTCATCGTGATCGAGCACCGCGTGGAGGTCTGGCGCGATCTCATGACCCGGGTGATCGTCCTGGACGCAGACGGTGGGGTGCTCGCCGACGGGCCGCCCGACCGCGTGCTCGACGATGTCGGGGAACGGCTGGCTGCCGCAGGCGTCTGGGTGCCGGGCATCCCACTGGGGCTGCCCGCCCGTGTGGCGCCGCCGGTTCACGAACTCGCCCTCACGACGGAGGCGCTGACGATCGGCAGGCACCGTGCGCACCCGGTTCAGCAGGGACTCGGCATCGGGGTTCCATCGGGCTCCGCGACCGTCATCGTCGGTCCGAACGGTGCCGGCAAGTCCACCCTCGCCCTGACGCTGGCAGGCCTGCTGCCAGAGCTTGCGGGTCGTGTGGCGGCATCGCCGACGCTCGCCGGCTCGCTCGGTGCTCGCCCCATCCGTTGGCGGTCGACCGAGCTGCTCACGCGCATCGGCACGGTCTTCCAGGATCCCGAGCATCAATTCGTCGCATCGACCGCCCGTGCCGAGCTCGCCGTCGCGCTGCAAGCACTGCGCTGGTCGCGCGGCGCGATCGACGAGCGTGTCTCGGAGATCCTGGAAGCCCTCGGGCTCGGCGCACTCGCGGAGGCGAACCCGTTCAGCCTGTCCGGCGGGCAGAAGCGCCGCCTCTCGGTCGCGACCGTCCTGGCCGCCCGCCCGGCCGTGCTCGTCCTGGACGAGCCGACGTTCGGCCAGGACAGGCGGACGTGGCTCTCCCTCGTCGGGCTGCTGCGCGACGAACTCGAACGCGGTGCGACGATCGTCTCGGTGACGCACGATGCCGGAGTGATCGAGTATCTGGGTGACCACCGGATCGTGCTCGAACGGTCCGCCGAGGCGGTGCAGGCAGCATGACGACCTTCGCCCCTCCGACGGTTTCGTCGACCATGCCGGAGCGTGCCCCGCTGGATCGCGTGAACCCGGTCACGAAGGTGCTCGCAGTCCTCATCCTTTCGATCCCGTTGCTGCTCACGATCGACTGGGTCAGCGCCAGCGTCGCGGTGCTGCTCGAAGCCGCGCTGTTCCCGCTCTCCGGGCTCCGACTGCTGCCATTTCTGAAGCGAGCGCTGCCGGTCCTGGTGTTCGCACCGATCGGCGGGCTCAGCATGCTGCTCTACGCCAAGCCGGGTGGCACCGAGTACTGGTCGTTCGGATTCATGCGGATCACCGAGAACTCCATCGAACTCGCGGTCGCCGTCACGATCCGCGTGCTGGCGCTCGGCCTGCCGACGATCTTGCTGTTCGCCCGGGTCGATCCGACTGATCTCGCCGATGGTCTCTCCCAGATCGCCAGACTGCCATCGCGCTTCGTCCTCGGGATCCTGGCCGGCGCCCGGATGCTGGGGTTGTTCATCGAGGACTGGCGGAGCATGGCGCTCGCCCGCCGTGCCCGAGGGCTCGGTGATCGAGGCGTCGTCCGCCGGTTCGCGTCGATGGCGTTCGTCCTCCTCGTGTTCGCGATCCGCCGGGGGAGCAAGCTCGCGACGGCGATGGAGGCGCGCGGGTTCGGAGCACCCATCCCGCGGACGTGGGCGAGACCGTCCCGGCTGGGGTGGATCGATGCAGTGGCCGTCTTCTCCACCATCACCATCATGGCCATCGCCCTCGCCGCGGCCGTCTTCGCCGGTACGTTCCGGTTCGTCGGACAATGACGATCCCACCGCCCGTGCTCCTCATCGACGGTCGATCCGGTACGGGCAAGACCACGCTCGCCGCCGCTGTGGCTTCGGCGATGACGGCGAGCACGGTCATCCACATGGACGACCTGTACCCCGGGTGGGAGGGGCTGGACGAGGGCGCCCGCGTCCTCGTCGAGTGGATCCTGAAGCCGTTCGTCGAGCGTCGGACTGGGGAGTGGCGTCGATGGGACTGGGAGCGTTCCGAGCGTGCTGAGAGTCACATCGTGCCGTGCGACCGTCCCATCATCGTCGAGGGTTGTGGGGCGTCGTCGATCGCGTCGAGGTTCCGCGCGGACCACGCGCTCTGGATGGATGCACCCGCCGATCAGCGCGAGCAGCGGCTGCTCGGACGCGGCGACGGGGTGGAGTGGCTGCCGGGTTGGACCGTGCAGGAAGATGCGTTCTTGCTCCGTGAACAGCCTCGTCTCGGTGCGGACCTGATCGTCGACGCCTCCGGCCGGCCGGACGACGTCGCGACGCGGGTCTTGCAGTCCCTCGAACGCGGTGCCGACTCCGGTCACTGGTCGCCCTGGTTGGCTCGACGCTCCGCCCCCTGAGGACCGTGTCGAAGGTTTGGTCCCTGAGCTTGTCGAAGGGCATCTCGACAGGCTCGATGACCGGGCGGGCGGGTCCGCGAGACGCGTGTTGGTGCCCCCGGCAGGATTCGAACCTGCGACCAAGAGATTAGAAGGCTCCTGCTCTATCCCCTGAGCTACGGAGGCGGGCGTCGTCCACGATACCGCAGGGGGTCAGGCGCCGGCGCCGATCAGGCCGAGGACACCGAACACGAGCGACAGGGCTGCGAGCACGAGCGCGATGCTGATGAGGATCACGTGCACCCGCAGGAACGTCGTCGGGCGTCCCTGGTCGTCACGGGCGCGCGGGTCGGTGATGATGCGCTTGAGGAAGCGCGGCCAGACGACGACGTTGTAGACACCGTTGATGAGCAGGAGGACGGAGACGGTGATGATCACTTCAGCAGTCTACGGAATCCGGCGTGTCGGCCGTGCTCGCTAGAATCGACCCATGAGCGCAGCTGGGGACCGTCTGGTCTGGATCGATTGTGAAATGACCGGACTCGAGTTGGAGGTCGACGAACTCGTCGAGATCGCGGTCGTGATCACCGATTTCGACCTGAACATCCTGGATCCCGGATACTCCGTGGTGATCAAACCCGACCAGTCGGCGCTCGACAACATGGGTGAGTTCGTCACGAACATGCACACGACCTCGGGCCTCATCGAGGAGATCCCGAACGGTGTGAGCGTCGCCGACGCCGAGTTCCAGGTCATCGAGTACATCCAGCGCTTCGTGCCGGACGAGTCGAAGGCCCCACTCGCCGGCAACACGATCGGCACCGACCGCTCGTTCATCGCGCGCTACATGCCGCGGCTCGACGCCCACCTGCACTACCGCAACGTCGACGTCTCGTCGATCAAGGAACTGGCTCGGCGCTGGTACCCGCGCGTGTACTTCAACGCACCGTCGAAGGACGGCGGGCACCGAGCCCTCGCTGACATCCTCGAATCGATCCGGGAGCTCGCGTACTACCGTGGGGCGCTCTTCGTCGACCTCCCGGGCCCGTCCTCGGATGACGCGAAGCAGGTTTCGGAAGCGGTCGTGTCACGGTACGCCCCAAACATGTAATAGACTCGTCCAGTCGCTTGTGACGCGGTCTCCGCAGAACAGGTTGCATGGTGGGTATAGCTCAGTTGGCAGAGCGCCTGGTTGTGGTCCAGGAGGTCGCGGGTTCAAGCCCCGTTACTCACCCCAAGTCGTACAGAAGCCGGAGAAACCCTCCGGCTTCTGTCGTATCCGGGGGGGGGGGGTCGCATGCTGGAGCTGGACACGGAGGCGTTCGAGGCTCTGGTCGTCGACGAGCTCGACCTCCTGCCGGATGAGATGATCGACGGCCTCGAGAACGTCGTGTTCGTCGTCGAGGATCGCCCGGAGAACGGCACACTCGACACGCTCGGGCTCTACGACGGTGTGGCGCTGACCGAACGCGACCGCTATGGCTTCGGCGAGATGCCCGATCGGATCATCGTCTACCGCGAACCGCACCTCCAGGCGTGCGAGACGCTGGAGGAGCTCACCGACGAGATACACACGACGTTGGTCCACGAGATCGGTCACTACTACGGCATCGACGACGACCGCCTCCATGAACTCGGATGGGCCTGAACAGCGACCGATCTTGATGGCCGAGCGTGTTTCCAGTGTGTTGCGAATGACGCCTGGCGCGGTTCCGCAGGCGGGTCAGCGAGTAGCCTGGTGATATGCGCGAGACCCAGGCCCGCATCATTGCGGAACTCCATGTCAGTCCAACCATCGACCCCGCGGCCGAGATCCGCTCGCGGATCGACTTCCTGAAGTCCTACCTGCGTGCGACGCACTCGAGCGGCCTCGTCCTCGGAATCAGTGGCGGACAGGACTCGTCCCTGGCCGGACGCGTGTGCCAGTTGGCGGTGGAGGAGGTGCGCGCGGAGGGCGGAGTGGCACGTTTCGTGGCAGTCCGCCTGCCCTACGCCGTCCAGCACGATGAGGACGACGCCCAACTCGCGCTGGGGTTCATCCGACCCGACGATTCGGTCGTATTCAACATCCAGCGCGCGGTCGACGGGTTCGAGGCCGAGTACGCGGATGCGACCGGCGCGCCCCTCAGCGATTTCGTCAAGGGCAACGCGAAGGCACGAGCCCGGATGGTCGCGCAGTACGCGATCGCGGGGGAGCAGGGTCTCCTCGTCGTCGGTACCGACCATGCCGCGGAGGCGGTCACCGGCTTCTTCACGAAGTTCGGAGACGGTGGCGCCGATGTGCTCCCGCTCAGCGGCTTGACGAAGCGGCAGGGACGTTCGCTCCTCGAAGCGCTCGACGCCCCGGAGCGTTTGTATCTGAAGGCTCCGACCGCAGACCTGCTGGACGGCAACCCCGGCCAGACCGATGAGGCGAACCTCGGACTGACCTACCAGCAGATCGACGACTTCCTCGAAGGGCGGGACATCGACGAGGCTGCGGCGGAGACGATCGAGGCACGCTACCTCGCGACGGAGCACAAACGGCAGGTACCGGTGAGCAAGTTCGACACCTGGTGGCAGTGATCATCTCCTGATGAGAAAGGCGGCCCGATCGAATGATCGGGCCGCCTTTCTCCTGTTCAGCCAGGGACGGACTGACACTGCTCAGCTCACGGTCGACTGCTTCCGCTCCGCTTCGAGGAGTGCTACGTCGTCGATGATGCGCTGCGTGGTGCTGGTGTCGATGGAGCCGCCGGTCGAGCGGCTGATGTCGCCCGGCTTGGACGCGGTGGCGCCGACAGCCGGGGTCACGCCGTTCGCATACTGTTCGTGGTGCTGTTTTGCGACCCAGGTCTCCTGCTCGGCGATCAGCTTCTGCTCGGAGCCGGTCGATTCGGCCCGCCATGCACGGAGATCGCTCTCGAAGTTCTTTCGTGCGCGTGCGGGCTTGCGCGTCCACTCGATCAAGCGGTCGCGGAATTCCTCCACCACCGGGTCGAGTTCGTAGCCGAAGGTCGCCGAGTTGCGCTTCATCTCGTGCAGCTGGTGATTCGCCCAGTCTGCTGCGAATGAGGCGCCCTTGATCGGGCTGAGGCGCACGAGCGTATCGGCCTGTGCGACCGCACGGTCGCTCAGCACCTGCTCCTGCGGCGTCAGAGAGTTCCAGACGCTGGCTTCCGTGGCCGAGTCGATGAGGGCGACGATCGCAGCGTTCTTCTGCTCCCGATCGCGCTGGTCCACGATGCTTCGAAGTGCGCGGCGGCTGGCACCGGCAGCGACGAGTGAGGACACCACGACGGCCACGATGAACAGGGCCGCAGCGAACAGCACTGGGCGGACCTCTGATGAGGTCAGCCATTCTACGAAATCATTCCACCACTGCATGCGCGGCAGACTACCCCTCGTTCGGGCGTGAACAGGGGCGACGCTCCGCGTCCAACCGGATCGTGATCGCGGTGGGAGGTGTCATCAGCGGAAGGCGTCGATGGCGACGGCGAGATCGGAGAACCGTCCGAGCGGGGCATAGCCGACCACCGACGGACGGAACCGGTTCGCCCGGTACTCGGGACGGCCGTCGTCGCCGACTGCCTCGATGTTCCCGAGGACGCGGCCGTCGGCGGCCGTGACGCGCCAGTAGCCGGGGCGGATGCTGAGTGCGTTCGGCATGGGTTCCTCTGCTTCGGTCTGGTGCGGTCGGGCGTGTCATCCACGGTACGGGCGACCACCGACAGCGCCGTTCGCGGGGTGTGAGCCTGCTCCACAGGTCATCCACGAGCGGGGACCGTCAACTGCCTGCGGCGATCGACCCGACCGGCGCGACGCACCTTCGAAACTGGAGCGGCACCCGGGGTGGCGAACGGCACGGACCCACCCCGGGCAGCACGACACCACTGAGAGAAGGAGCCCCATGAACGACCAGATCACCGTCCGCGGACACGTCGCGACGGATCCGAAGCATCACCGCACCACCTCCGGCCTCGACATCACCAGCTTCCGGCTCGCGTCGCAGCAACGCCGATACGACGCGAAGCAGGGCGCCTGGGTCGCCCAGGACACCAACTGGTACACCGTGAGCGCATTCCGCGGGCTGGCCACCGCAGCGACCGAATCGCTGGTCAAGGGTCAACGTGTCGTGGTGGTCGGCCGCCTGCGTATCCGGGACTGGGAATCGGGCGAGCGCCGCGGCACCTCCATCGACATCGAGGCCGACG
This sequence comes from Plantibacter sp. RU18, assembly GCF_050613355.1. Classification (NCBI taxonomy): domain Bacteria; kingdom Bacillati; phylum Actinomycetota; class Actinomycetes; order Micrococcales; family Microbacteriaceae; genus Plantibacter; species Plantibacter sp. RU18. Next base: position 2,730,297 of record NZ_CP159618.1, on the reverse strand, counting down.
GCATCGGGTCCGAGATCGACTGGCAGCCCAAGCCGACCGCGGGCGTCGAGACTGCAGTCCACCAGGGCCAGGACACCGAGCGGCGACCGCCGGGCCTGCCCGTCGCACCGAACACCGCTGCTTGGGGTGCCGCGCCGCTCCAGGATCCGCCGCCGCACGACACTCCGTTCTGAGTGCCCGCGTAGACTGCTCGACGTGCAGAAGAGCCTCCGCGATCGCCCCGTCTCAGCAACCTCGTCGATCCGTGGCCGTGCGTGGGGGGTCGCCGCGCGCGCCGCGCTCGGCCTGAGTGTCATCGGTCTGGTCGTCGCAGGTTGCACGCAGCAGGCCCCGACCGCGACACCCACGGTCACGCCGAGTGCGACGGAGACCGCTCCACCCGCTCCGTCGTTGCTCCCGGAGGGGACCGCCGCCGAGAACCTCCCGTTCTTCGATGCGGTGAACACCGCGACGATCGCCGCGAATCCCGCAGCAGGTGGTCAGGCCATCATCGACGGTCTCGTCGCTGCAGGGTTCCCGAAGGCCGAGATGGAGGTCTCCTCGGACACCACGAGCATCGGCGACCCCGCAGACTCGATCCAGTTCTCGATCCGCTGGCAGGGTTCGTGCATCCTCGGGCAGAACGGCCCGGCCACGGGGTACCACTCCTCGGTCGTCCCGCTGCTCGGCACCGGCCGCTGTCTCGTCGGCGCCACCCGCCCGATCGACTGGTGACACCCGGCCGTCTGGTCTCACCAACGGCTCCGAGCATGCAGCGCAAACACCGGGAGCGCCCGTAGACTGGTCGGCGACATGGCTGAATACATTTACTCGATGGTCCGCGCCCGCAAAGCGGTCGGCGACAAGCTCATCCTCGACGACGTCACGATGGCGTTCCTCCCCGGCGCGAAGATCGGCGTGGTCGGCCCGAACGGCGCCGGTAAGTCCACGATCCTGAAGATCATGGCGGGTCTCGACACCCCCTCCAACGGCGAGGCGAAGCTCACGCCCGGCTTCTCGGTGGGCATCCTGATGCAGGAACCAGAACTCGACGAGTCGAAGACGGTGCTCGAGAACGTCCAGGAGGGCGTCGGCGAGATCAAGGGCAAGATCGATCGGTTCAACGAGATCTCCCTCGCGATGGCGGAACCCGATGCCGACTTCGATGCCCTGCTCGCCGAGATGGGCGTGCTGCAGGAAGCGATCGACGCCGCAGACGCCTGGGACCTCGACTCCCAGCTCGAGCAGGCGATGGACGCACTCCGTTGCCCGCCGTCCGACGCGACCGTCGCTCACCTCTCCGGTGGTGAGAAGCGCCGGGTGGCGCTCTGCAAGCTCCTCCTGCAGAAGCCCGACCTCCTGCTCCTCGACGAGCCCACCAACCACCTCGACGCCGAGAGCGTGCTCTGGCTCGAGCAGCACCTGGCACAGTACGCGGGCGCCGTGCTCGCCGTCACCCACGACCGGTACTTCCTCGACCACGTCGCCCAATGGATCTGCGAGATCGACCGCGGACGCCTGTACCCGTACGAAGGCAACTACTCGACCTACCTCGAGAAGAAGGGCGAGCGTCTCAACGTCCAGGGCAAGAAGGACGCCAAGCTGGCCAAGCGTCTCGCGAGCGAGCTCGAGTGGGTCCGCAGCAACGCCAAGGGCCGCCAGGTGAAGTCGAAGGCTCGTCTCGCCCGGTATGAGGAGATGGCGACCGAAGCCGAACGCACCAGAAAGCTCGACTTCGAGGAGATCCAGATCCCCGCCGGTCCGCGCCTCGGCTCGACCGTCCTCGAAGCCAAGAAGCTCGAGAAGGGCTTCGACGGCCGAGTCCTCATCAACGACCTGTCGTTCAGCTTGCCGCGCAACGGCATCGTCGGGATCATCGGCCCGAACGGTGTCGGTAAGACGACGCTGTTCAAGACGATCGTCGGGCTTGAACCGCTCGACTCCGGTGAGCTCAAGGTCGGCGAAACCGTGAAGCTCTCCTACGTCGACCAGACCCGTGGTGGCATCGACCCGAACAAGACGCTCTGGGAGGTCGTGTCCGAAGGCCTCGACTACATCCAGGTGGGCAACCAGGAGATCCCGTCGCGTGCCTACGTCTCGACCTTCGGCTTCAAGGGCCCCGACCAGCAGAAGAAGGCCGGCGTGCTGTCCGGTGGTGAGCGCAACCGCCTGAACCTGGCGCTCACGCTCAAGCAGGGCGGCAACCTGCTCCTGCTCGACGAACCGACGAACGACCTCGACGTCGAGACACTGTCGAGCCTCGAGAATGCGCTGCTGGAGTTCCCCGGTTGTGCCGTGGTCATCACCCACGACCGGTGGTTCCTCGACCGCATCGCGACCCACATCCTCTCCTATGAGGGCACCGAGGAGAACCCGTCGTACTGGCACTGGTTCGAGGGCAACTTCGAGTCCTACGAAGAGGACAAGATCAAGCGTCTGGGCGCGGATGCGGCCAAGCCGCACCGCTCCGCATACCGGAAGCTCACACGCGACTAGTCGTCGTCTCGACGGCCCATCGGCACCTGCCGGTGGGCCGTCGTCGGTTTCAGCAGTCGCACCATCGTCCGTACTCGGAAGGACCGCAGATGACCAGGCTCCACGTCCCCATCCCGCTGCGCTGGGGAGACCTCGACGCGTTCAATCACGTCAACAATGCCGCCATGCTCAAGCTGCTCGAGGAAGCGCGGGTCCGTGTGTTCTGGATTCCGACCATCGCGTCGGAGGAGGTCCCGTCGACGGCGGTGATCGACGCGAGCCTGGAGGCCGAGACGCTGACGCTCGTCGCGCACCAGGAGATCGAGTACCTCGCACCCATCCCGTATCAGCGCGACCCGCTCGACGTGCAGCTGTGGATGGGGAAGATCGGCGGTGCCAGCCTGCAGGTCGCCTACGAGGTCTTCTCGCCCGCGGGGGCCGGGGAGCAGACGCTCTACGCACGTGCATCGACGACGGTCGTCATGGTCGACTCGACGACGATGAAGCCACGGCGGATCTCGGACACGGAGCGTGCGGCTTGGGAACCGTACCTCGAGGACCCGATCGTCTTCTCGCGGCGCTGAGCAGTGCCGCGTTCCGCTGTATCGATCAGCGCGGAGCTGGGATCCTGATCATGCCCTCTTGGGCGACGCTGGCGACGAGGGAGCCGTCCCGTGTGTAGATCCGCCCGAGCGACAGCCCACGACCGCCGGTAGCGCTGGGGGAGTCCTGCAGGTAGAGGAGCCATTCGTCGACCCGTGCCGATCGGTGCCACCACATCGCGTGGTCGAGGCTCGCGATCTTGATACCGGGCGTCGCCCATGGGGCCCCGTGGCGGCGGAGCACAGGCTCGAGGATGGTGTAGTCGCTGGCGTAGGCGAGCGCTGCTCGGTGCAGCGCCGCGTCGTCGGGGAGTGCGCCGATGGTCTTCAGCCACACCGCCTGTTGCGCGGTGCGTTCGCCCTCGACGCGCAGGTAGACGGGCGATGAGACATGGCGGAGGTCGAAGGGACGACCAGTACCCCAGGCTTGTGCGGCCGGATGGTCGATGCCGCTGAGCAGCTGCGCGGCAGACGGCAGCGATTCCGGGTCTGGAATGCCCTCCGGCATGTCGATCTGGTGTTCCGGGCCGTCGTCCTGGGTTTGGAACGACGCGATCATCGACAGGATCGGCACGCCGTTCTGGTAGGCCTGCGTGCGACGGGTCGCGAAGGATCGGCCGTCGTGGATCCGGTCCACGGCGAATGTGATCGGCTGGTCCACGTCTCCTGGGCGAAGGAAGTACCCGTGCATCGAGTGGATGACGCGGTCGTCGTCGACGGTGCGCGTGGCAGCGACGACGGACTGCGCGAGCACCTGGCCGCCGAACACCCGTCCGTGCGGCATCCACTGCGAGGGGCCGGTGAAGATGTCCTCGTCCGTGCGAACACCCGGCGCGCTCAGGTCGAGGGCAGCCAGGAGGGATTCGATCGGTTCCTGCACGCGAGCGCCTTTCTGTCGAGATCCGGGGAGACCGTGAGGATCTGGTCCGGCTCGCCGAGTCTATCCAGCCGAGCGAACGGCCGGCGCAGGCTCGCAGCGTCCGGTGGCGTAGATTGAGTGGAGATGTCCACCACTCTGCACCTGGCCGATCGCGCGTCCCTTACCGATCTCCGAACCTTCCTCGCCCGCGCCGCCCGGATCGACGACTCCGGCGTGCGGTTGCTGGCGACCGGCGACGTCCTCGCCGTGTCGGTGCCGATACTGCATCCGCAAGGACTGTTGGATCGGAGCCCGACGATCATCGGCATGCGCACCTTCGCCCTCGCGGATCGCGCAGCCGCCGATGTCTTGGCGACGCCGCGGGAGATGATCGACCGGATCGTGCGTGTGCTCGGCGCGGCCGCTCTTGACGCAGCCGAACCGACAGTTGATGGAGCTCCGATCTCGCTCGAGCTGCCGGTGTCGTCGCGAACGGCGCCATGGGTCGGACAGGCTCCGCCTCGGGGAGGGTGGACGCGTCGTGGGAGCGTCGACACCATCGAGCTCGAACTCGTCTCCCGGACGGGCGCCGCCGAGATCGCCGAGACCCTGCCGACGGCGGTCGGCGACCAGATCGTCCAGAAGGTGCGCTCGCAGGTGTGGTCGAGGCCGCTCGACGACGGGTACGGACTGCCGACGGGCGCAGCGTTCGCCGCGGTCGGGCTCGGGTTCATCGCCGAACCGGAGCAGGCGGCCGTGTTCCGTTCCGGAAGCTGGATGCGCCTGAGCACACGCCGGGGTCACGTCCTCGCCGGCGCTGTCTCCTGAGTCGGAGTTCCGGAGGGCGCCCCAGAACTCGAGCTGTCAGCGCAGAACTCGAGCTGTCAGCGAAGAACTCGGGCTGTCAGCGCAGAGTTCGGGCTGTCAGCGCGACGCCATCGCTCGACCGGCGGAACGGCCGCTGAAGATGCACCCGCCGAGGAAGGTCCCCTCCAGTGCACGATAGCCGTGCATGCCGCCGCCACCGAAGCCGGCGGCTTCTCCGGCCGCGTACAGACCGGGGACCGGAGATCCGTCGGCACCGAGGACACGACTGTCGAGATCCGTCTCCAGCCCGCCGAGACTCTTGCGCGTGAGCACGTGCAGTTTGACGGCGATGAGCGGTCCGGCCTTGGGATCGAGGAGTCGATGCGGCGACGCGACGCGGATGAGCTTGTCGCCACGATAGTTCCGCGCACCGCGTAGCGCCGTGACCTGCAGGTCCTTCGTGAACGGGTTCTCGATCTCCCGATCGCGCGCTTCCACTTCAGCGATGATGCGGGCGGCGTCGATGGGCGTCTCCGGTGTGAGCGCCTGCATTCCCGCGACGAGCTCGGTGATCGTGTCCGCGACCACGAAGTCGACGCCATGCTCCTTGAACGCTTCGACAGGGCCGGGCGCGCCGGGTGTGACCCGCTTCGCGAGCAGTCCGAGGTCCTTGCCGGTGAGATCCGGGTTCTGCTCACTGCCGGACAGCGCGAACTCCTTCTCGATGATCCGCTGCGTCAGGACGAACCAGCTGTGGTCGTGGCCGGTGCCGCGCAGGTGCTCGAGGGTGCCGAGGGTGTCGAATCCGGGGAAGAGCGGAACGGGCAGCCGCTTCCCGGTCGCGTCGAACCAGAGCGATGACGGCCCCGGCAGGATCCGGATGCCATGCTGCGGCCAGATCGGATCCCAGTTGGTGATGCCTTCGACGTAGTGCCACATCCGGTCGCCGTTGATGAGTCGCCCGCCCGCTCACTGATGCCGAGCATGCGTCCGTCGACGTGCGCCGGCACGCCCGACAGCATGGTCGTGGGCGGCGTGCCGAGTCGCTCCGGCCACTGCGCGCGCACGAGATCGTGGTTGCCCCCGATCCCACCGCTCGCGACGAGCACGGACGGAGCGCGGAACGAGAATTCACCGACGACCTCGCGCGAACTCGATTCGCCCCGAGCAGCGCCCGACGGCGCGAGGATCGATCCGCGGACGCCGACGACCGCCCCGTCCTCGGTGATGAGCTCGTCGACACGGTGACGAAAGTGCGCCGTGGCGAGGCCGTTCGCGACGCCGGCGTTGACGCGTCGCATGAAGGGTTCGACGACGCCGGGGCCGGTGCCCCAGGTGATGTGGAACCGGGGCACGGAGTTGCCGTGACCGATCGCCCCGTAGCCGCCCCGTTCCGCCCAGCCGACGACGGGGAAGAACCGGACACCCTGTTCGTGCAACCACGCCCGCTTCTCGCCGGCTGCGAAGTCGAGGTACGCCTCGGCCCACCGTTTCGGCCAGTGATCCTCCGGCCGGTCGAAGCCGGCGGTTCCGAACCAGTCCTGTGTCGCGAGAGCGAGCGAGTCGTGCACGCCGAGACGGCGCTGTTCGGGGGAGTCGATGAGGAACAGCCCACCGAAGGACCAGTGCGCCTGCCCGCCGAGGTTGGTCTCCGGCTCCTGTTCGACGAGGAGTACCCGTTTGCCGGCGTCGATGAGTTCAGCGGCGGCGACCAGACCGGCCAGACCGGTGCCGACGATGATCGCGTCGGCCTCGTGCGTCGCTGGGCGAGAGACTGGTGGGACGGGTGTTGTGGCATCTGGTGACTCCTTCGGCACGGACGTGGTCCGATCCTACGACCGAGGAGGTGCTCGCCACAGGAGGTGGCGACTACAGCAGGCTGCGGCGCGGCGATCCCGGAGTGTCGTCGAAGGTGTTGACCATGGCATGAGCCGCGCGCTCGAGGTAGTCCCAGAGTGTCGCCTCGTGCACCGGGGCGAGGTCGAGACTGTCCACCGCCTGGCGCATGTGGAGCAGCCAGCGGTCCCGGGCGTCCGGGTTCACATGGAACGGCTGGTGCCGGAGCCGCAAGCGTGGGTGCCCGCGTTCAGCGCTGTAGGTACCGGGCCCGCCCCAATACTGTTCCAGGAACAGCATGAGGCGCTCGGCTGCGGGACCGAGGTCCTCCTCCGGGTACATCGGTTTCAAGACCGGGTCGGAGGCGACGCCCCGATAGAACTCGTCGACCAGAGCCCTGAACGTGTCGTGGCCACCGATCTGTTCGTAGAAGGTCATGCCTGGTGCTTGAGGATCGCTCACGTGGTCGCCTTCGGGGGTCGCTTGGTCTTCGGCGCTTTCGGCGGGACGACCGTGGTGGGGTGGGTGCGCGGCGGGCGGGAGCCGGAGATGCTCGCGGCACCTTCGAAGCCGGAGAGCACGATGCTGTTCAGGGACGGGAGCTTCACGCCCATCTCGTCGACGGCGCGCTTGAGGCGCATCCGCAGCTCACGTGCGACGTCGTCCTTCGCGCTCGTCCGCGTCTTGATGACGAGTCGGATGACGAGGGCTTCACCTGAGATGGACTCGAGACCCCACATCTCCGGCTTCTCGAGGATGCGGGAGCGCCACTTCGGGTCGTGGGCCAGTTCGTTCGCCGTGTCGAGCATGCGCTCCTGTACGGCCTCCACATCAGCCTCGTAGGGGATGGCGAGGTCGATGATGACGCGCGACCAGCCCTGGGACATGTTGCCGACGCGCAGGATCTCGCCGTTCCGGACGAACCAGAGCGTACCGTTCACGTCGCGCACCTGGGTGACCCGGATGCCCACCGTCTCCACGACGCCGGTGGCCGGACCGAGGTCGACGACGTCGCCGACGCCGAGCTGGTCCTCGACCACCATGAACAGCCCGTTGAGGATGTCCTTGACGATGTTCTGAGCGCCGAAACCGAGCCCGGCGCCGAGGGCCGCGGTGAGGAGCGCGAGCGAGCCGATGATCGCGGGGTTCAGCAGGTTGACGACGAGGATCGTCGCGATGATCACGATCGTCACGTTCACGATGTTGCTGAGCACCGTCCCGAGCGTTCGGGTGCGCTGCACGAGACGGACGGCAGCAAGCGGTGACGCGAGGAGGGACTGGGTGTCGGTGACGTTGGCGTTCTTCTTCACGCCGGTCACGATCTGCGCGACGATCCGACGGATGACGAAGCGGAGGATCCAGGCGGCGAAGAAGGCACCCACGATGATGGCGGCGACGCCCACGATCATCCACCCTGCGTCCCAGAGGAATTGCATCGCGTCGGCCCAGAAAGTGTCGAAGTTCATATCCGGATCAGTGTAGCCAGGGCATCAGGGCGGACGATGTGAGCGCGCCGTGCGCGAGCTGGCCGTCGGCTGGGCGCCACCTCACGGCTGGACGAGGCCGTGCTTGTAGGCGAAGATCACGGCCTGCACGCGATCGCGCAGCTGGAGCTTCATGAGTACCCGGCCGACATGCGTCTTCACGGTCGACTCCGACAGGACGAAGTGAGCGGCGATCTCGGCATTGCTCATGCCTTCCGCCATAGCGACGAGGATGTCGTGCTCGCGTGGGGTGAGTTCGGCGAGCTCGGCGACTGGACCGCCCGTCGCGTCCTCCTCCGACGCGGGCAACGCCGTCGCGAAGAGTTCGAGCATCCGCTTCGTGACGCGTGTGGAGATGGCGGCGTCACCCGCGTGCACCGCTCTGATGGCCGACGTCAACTCGCTCGGCAGGGCGTCTTTCAGCAGGAACCCGCTGGCTCCGGCGCGCAGGGCCCCGAACGCGTACTCGTCGAGGTCGAATGTGGTGAGGATGATGATGCGGCTGTCCGGGTGCGCCGCGACGATACGGCGGGTCGCCTCGATGCCGTCGAGGCCCGGCATCCGCACATCCATGAGGATGACGTCCGGACGCAACGATGCGGCGAGGTCGATCGCCTCGGCTCCGTTGGACGCTTCGCCGACCACGGCGAGGTCGTCCTCTGCGCCGAGTACCAGACCGAAGCCCAGTCTGATGAGCTGTTGGTCGTCGACGAGCAGGATGCGGATAGGGGCGGTCATGGTGTCGGTCCTCGTCGGTCGTCGGGCGGTGTCGGTGTTGCGGTGGACCCTGGCGTGGTCGGCAGGGTGGCGTGGACCCGCCAGAGCCGTTCACCGACGACACCCGCGGTGACCTCGCCCCCTTGGAAGGCGACGCGCTCGCGGAGCCCCAGCAGCCCCTGGCCTGCGCCGAGCGACGGTGCGTCCGGGATGGATCCGTCGTTCTCGATGATGAGTTCCACACGATCGGGGGAGGTCGTGAGGACGACGTCGACCCGTGTCGGTCGCTCCGAGTACCGCAGCGCGTTGGTGAGCGCCTCCTGGGTGATCCGGTGGACTGCCAGGAGGACCGAGGGGTCGTCCGTGGTCGGGCCGGACGACGTCAACGTGACCGGGAGTCCGAGGCCGCGGAAGGTCTCCACGAGGACGGGGATCGATGCCGCATCGGGCTGAGGCGCGAGCGGCGCGCTCCCGGTCTCCCGGAGGACGCCCAGCATACGACGCATGTCGACGAGAGAGGTCCGGGCGGCGTCGGTGACCGCGGTCATCGCGGCACGGGATGCAGCAGCGTCCTTCGTGGCCAGCGCGCCCTCGGAGAGCGCGACGATGACCGTCAGACTGTGGGACACGATGTCGTGCATCTCCCGAGCGATGCGAGTGCGTTCGGCGACTGCGGCCAGCTGAGCCTGCTGGTCCCGCTCGCGCGCGAGCTGAGCGGCACGGTCGACGAGCGCATCGACGTAGCGCTTCCGGTTGCCGACGTTGATCCCGATGAGCAGTCCGAAGAGCGCGAACAGGACCACGGTGATGATCGACTGCACCGGTTCTCCCGGCGCGTGTTCAGCGGCCCAGGGCAGGAACGGTGCGAGGAGGACGACGACGGCGGATGCGGCGAACGCACGCCATCCGAGCACGACGCTCCGGTACACGGCCACGGAGTACAGCAGGACAGGGATCGCCAGCGCGTCGACGCTGACGGCCTGCGCGACCGACACCAGACCGAGCAGGATGACGATCGCGGTCATGGTGAGTGGACGGCGCCGACGGAACAGCACCGCGAGGGTGGAGATGGCGACGACGAGCGCAGCGAGCGCGATCCGTGCCGGCTGGACGGCGAGGTCGGCGTCGAACCATTCCACCGTGCTGACACTCAGGGACACCAACAGGTAGAGAGCGGCGATGACCGCGTCGGCGGTCCACGGGTGTCTCGCCCACCAGCGCCGGACGACGCCGGGCGGACGCGGGAGCATGAGCGACGATTCGGTCCCTGCCCGATCCGTGTCGATCGGCGAGCGTTGAGCGGTCACCGTGGCGACACTCCAGCTCGTCGGTCGTCGCACTCGTCACAGCTCATGTGTCCAGGATACGGAGAACCCCTCCGCGGCGGATCGTGCCGCGGAGGGGTTCAGGGTGCTGCGGTTTCGTACCGGAGTACTACTCGCGACGGACGTTACTCGGCATCCTTCGCTTGTGCGGCGAGGGAGCGCTCGACGCCGGCGAGGCCCTCGACGAGCATGCGACGAAGCGCCGGCACGTCGTGGTTCGCGTCGAGCCAGGCCCGCGTGCGGTCGCGGAGCTCGGCCGAGGCGAGCGCCGCGGGATAGAGGCCCTCGACGATGTACTCGGCGATCTTGTAGCTGCGTGACTCCCAGACGGATCCGAGCGACGCGAAGTACGGCTCCACCAGCGGCTCGAGCACCGCCGGGTCGATGACGTGGCTGAAGCCGAGACCCACATTGCGGACGATCGCGTTGGGCTGATCATCGTACTCGACGACCGAGTCGAACGCCGCGCGCTTCGCTTCCGACGTGGGGATCGTCGCGCGGGCGCGGGCCGCAGCCTGTGCGCCGTTGGCCGTGTTGTCCGCGGCGAGCGCGGCGTCGATGTCGGTGCCATCGGCCAGGCCGAGGAGGACGAGGCCTTCCAGCAGCTCCCAGCGCAAGTCCGTGTCGATCTCGAGACCGGGCAAGGTGCTCGTGCCGTCTCGCAGGGCGCGCAGGTGCGCGCCGTGCTCGGGCGTCGACGCGAGTGCCGCGAAGAACTTGACGAACTGGAACTGCGCGTCGGAACCGGCCGTCGCACCCTCGGCGAGAGCCCACAGGGCGTCGCCGACGCGCGTGATCGTCGCGAGACGACGCTCTGGCGCGACGTAGCTGCGCGCCGCGAGGCCGAGCTGGCTCAGCGTGGTGCGCAGCGTCGTGGACTCGGTCTCCGTGGCGATGTTGCCGAGGACCAGCTCGACGTAGTCGGAGGCGGTCGATTCGGCGTCGCGGGTCGCGTCCCAGGCCGCGCCCCAGACGAGCGAGCGGGCGAGGGGGTTCTCGATCGACGAGAGGTGCGCGATCGCCGTGGCGAGCGAGCGTTCGTCGAGTCGGATCTTCGCGTAGGCGAGGTCGTCGTCGTTCAGGAGGACGAGGTCTGGCTGTGCCCGTCCGATGAGCTCCGGGACGTCGGTCAGGGCACCGTCGACGTCGAGTTCGACCCGCTCGGTGCGGACGAGCTTGCCGGACTGGAGCTGGTAGAGGCCGATGGCCAGACGGTGAGGGCGGAGGGTCGGGTAGTCCGCTGCGACCGTCTGACGCACGGCGAACGTGGTGAAGGCGCCCTCGGCGTCGACGGTGAACTCAGGACTGAGCGTGCCGACACCCGAGGTCTCGAGCCACAGCTTCGACCACTCGCGCAGCTCGCGGCCGCTCGTCGCCTCGAGTTCGACGAGCAGATCGTCGAGGACGGTGTTGCCGAATTCATGCTTGCGGAAGTAGTTGCCGACGCCCGCGAAGAACGCCTCGATCCCCACCCAGGCGGCGAGCTGTTTCAGGACGGAACCGCCCTTCGCGTAGGTGATCCCGTCGAAGTTGACCTGGACGTCCTCGAGGTCGTTGATGGTCGCGACGACAGGGTGCGTCGATGGCAGCTGGTCCTGGCGGTACGCCCAGGTCTTCTCCATGGCGTTGAACGTCGTCCATGCCTCGGTCCACTCGGTGGCCTCAGCGGTCGCGATGGTCGACGCCCACTCGGCGAACGACTCGTTCAGCCAGAGGTCGTTCCACCACTTCATGGTGACGAGGTCGCCGAACCACATGTGGGCGAGCTCGTGCAGGATCGTCACGACGCGACGCTCCTTGATCGCGTCGGTGACCTTCGACCGGAACACGTAGGTCTCGGTGAAGGTGACCGCTCCTGCGTTCTCCATCGCGCCGGCGTTGAACTCGGGAACGAACAGCTGGTCGTACTTCTCGAACGGGTAGGCGTAGGAGAACTTCTCCTCGTAGTACGCGAAGCCCTGACGGGTCTTCTCGAAGATGTAGTCGGCGTCGAGGTACTCGGCGAGGCTCTTGCGCGCGAAGACCCCGAGCGGGATCGTCCGGCCGTCGCTGGAGGTGAGTTCGCTGCGGACGACGTCGTACGGGCCAGCGACGATCGCCGTGATGTACGAGGAGATGCGCTGCGTCGGCGCGAACGTCCAGGTCGCGGCGCCGTCGTGCGCGGGGACCGGCTCGGGCGTCGGGGAGTTGCTGACGACCTGCCAGGCGGCGGGAGCGGTGATGGTGAATGAGAAGGCGGCCTTCAGGTCGGGCTGCTCGAACACGGCGAACACCCGGCGGGAGTCCGGCACCTCGAACTGGCTGTAGAGGTAGACCTCGCCGTCGACGGGGTCGACGAAACGGTGGAGACCTTCGCCGGTGTTCGTGTACTCGGCGTCGGCGTCGACGACGAGGATGTTCTCCGCTGCGAGACCGTCGAGCTGGATGCGGACGCCGTCCGAGACGACGGAGGGGTCGAGCGAGGTCCCGTTCAGCGTGACCGAGTGCACGGTCCGCGTGATGGCGTCGATGAAGGTCGAGGCGCCGGGGGTCCCGGTGAAGTGCACCGTGGTGGTGCTGCGGAACGTCTCCGCCCCGGTCGTCAGATCGAGGACGACGTCGTAGCTCGATGTGTCGACGAGCGCCCTGCGCTCCTGGGCTTCGACTCGGGTGAGGTTCTCTCCTGGCACAGCTGCTCCCTGGTGTGGTGATGGACACGTGACGTGTGGATTGCACGTGGTCGCTCGTGACGACCTCGGCACGAGGATCAAGCCTAGTCCTGGGGCGCGTAGGGTTGCCGGATGACGACTTCAGGAGAACAGTCCACCCGCGTCGACTTCTGGTTCGACCCGTCCTGCCCGTGGGCATGGATGACGTCCAGATGGGTCGACGAGGTGGCCGAGGCCCGCACCCTCGACGTGCACTGGCACATCATGAGCCTTGCGGTGCTCAACGAGGAGCAGGATGTCAGCGAGGCATACCGCGCATTCTTCCCTCGGGCGCTCCGGTACACCCGTCTGGTTGCGGCGGCCGCCGCCGAGCATGGAGACGGCGTCGTCAAGCCGTTGTACGACGCGCTCGGAACCCGGATCCACCCGGGTGGACGGGCTGAGGACGTCGACTCGGTCATCGCCGAATCCCTCGACGAGGTCGGATTGCCGATGTCCCTCGCCGAGGCATCGAAGACCGACGCCTACGACGTCCCGATGCGCGAGAGCCACTTCGACGGCATCGGCAGGGTCGGACAGGATGTGGGTACGCCCGTCATCGCGATCGGCGGTGTCGCGTTCTTCGGCCCGGTGATCTCTCCCGCGCCGAAGGGTGATCAGGCGCTCGCGCTCTGGGACGGCGTCGTCGCAGCCGCCTCGTACCCGGGGTTCTTCGAACTGAAGCGCAGCAGGACCGCTGACCCGATCTTCGACTGACGCAGGAGGCGCGCTCGGAACCCTAGACTTTCGACATGCGTATCCACATCGCCACCGACCACGCCGGGCTCGAGCTCAGCCAGTTCCTCCAGGACCATCTCCGCACCGCCGGCCACGATGTCGTGGACCACGGTCCTGCCGAGTACGACGCACTCGACGACTACCCGTCCTTCTGCATCAATGCGGCGAAAGCCGTCGTGCGTGATCAGCAGGCCGGCGTCGAGGCGCTGGGTGTCGTCTTCGGCGGTTCCGGGAACGGCGAGCAGATCGCCGCGAACAAGGTGACCGGTGCACGCGCGGCACTCGTCTGGAACATCAGCACGGCCGAGCTCGCGCGTCAGCACAACGATGCGAACCTCATCTCGATCGGCGCACGTCAGCACAGTATCGAGGAGGCCGTCTCGTTCATCGACGCGTTCATCGCCGAGCCGTTCAGCCTCGAAGAGCGGCACGCGCGACGCATCGCCCAGCTCGCCGAATACGAGGCGACCGGCACGATCGCCGGAAAGCACGTCGACGCCTGACGCGTCCCGGTCCGCAGCTGCGGCGATGCGACCGCATCGTCGCCCGAGTGAGGAGTCAAGATGCCCGAGGGGCACTCCGTCCATCGCATCGCGCGGCAGTTCCGACAGAACTTCGTCGGTCACCGTGTCAGCGTCTCGTCGCCTCAGGGTCGGTTCGCGGAGGGCGCGTCAGTGCTCGACGGCCGGACCGTCACGGACGCGAAGGCCGTCGGCAAGCAGATGTTCCTCGAGTTCGACGACGGGCTGTGGTTGCGCGTGCATCTCGGCCTGTACGGCGCCTGGGATTTCGCCGGGGAGATCCACTCGGATCCGACGATCGCTGCGGCCAACGGACGCATGGGTCAGACCAATCAGCGTGGCACGGCTCTCGAGGCCGAAGAGACGGAGGCACCCATCCTCGATGTGGACGGGGAGAACTCCCTGCACAGCATCGGCGCCCCGCGGCGGGCGCGGGTGCGGATGTCCGAACAGTCGAGCCCGCTCGCGGAGCTGGACGAGCGCTTCCCGCCCGAGCCCGTCGGCCAGGTCCGAGTGAGGTTGCTGACGGAGACCACCGTCGCCGACCTCCGCGGGCCGACGGCATGCGAGGTGATCGACAGCGCAGCCGTCCAAGCGGTGATCGACCGACTGGGCCCGGACCCGCTCCTGGATCCGAGCGCCGAAGCGGGGGAGCGGTTCGTCACCCGCGCCCACAAGAAGGGGTCTGCCATCGGGCTGCTGCTCATGGATCAGCAGATCGTGAGCGGCATCGGCAACGTCTACCGCGCCGAACTGTTGTTCCGGGCGCGCCTCGATCCGCATCGGACGGGCAAGAACGTGCCGGTCGAGACGCTCCGGGCGATCTGGGCCGACTGGACGAGGCTCCTCGCCATCGGTGTCGAAACCGGTCAGATGATGACGATGGACGATCTCGATCCTGCTGCGTACCGGCTCGCGATGGCGAATCGCGCCGACCGTCACTGGGTCTACAAGCGTGAGGGTCTTCCGTGCAGGATCTGCGGCACGAACGTCGTGTTGGAGGAGATGGGTGCCCGCAAGCTCTACTGGTGCCCGAACTGCCAACGCTGAACGATCCGACCGAGCCTTGAGGAGCGAAGCCATGAGCGACTGTGCGAACGATTTCGGCGACGTCCTGACTGCGATCACGAACGTCCGACTGTCCGGTCCCAGGCGGGGCGGGCGCTCCGACACCGAACCGGTCGACGTCCTGTTGGAGGACGGGAGGATCGTCGAGATCCGTGCCGTCGACGACGATCACCCGATCGCCATCGATGGCCTGGTCCTGAACGCTGAGGGCGGATACCTCTTGCCCGGACTGTGGGACCACCACGTCCATTTCACGCAGTGGGCACGGACCGCACGTCGCGTGGACCTGTCGTCGGCCGAGTCCGCCGCCGAGGCCGTGCGCATCGTCGCGGAGCGGATCGCAGCCGATCCGCGGGAGGCAGGCCGGCTCGAAGGCGCCCTGTTCCGGGACGCACTCTGGCCGGACGCTCCGTCATCCGACTTGCTCGACGGGATCGCGCCGGACCGCGAGGTCGTGCTCGTCAGCGCAGACCTCCACTCCTGCTGGCTGAACAGCGCGGCTCTGCTGGCGATGGGCTTCAGTGGGCATCCGACGGGTCTCTTGCGCGAGGACGACTCCTTCGACGTCCTCAAACAGCTCGACTCGGTCTCCGACGATCTGTCCGATCAGTGGGTGGACGTCGCCGCGGAGGAGGCGGCAGCACGGGGTGTCGTCGGCGTCGTCGACCTCGAGATGCGGTGGAACGCCAGCGACTGGCTGCGGCGGGTCGGGAACGGGACGCGGTCGCTCCGGGTGTCGTTCGGGATCTACACGGAACACCTCGAGCGCGCCATCGACGCCGGTCTCGTGAGCGGTGCGGCACTCGCCGGGACGGACGGGCTCGTGGAGGTCGGCCCGTTCAAGGTCATCACCGACGGTTCGCTCAACACCCGGACGGCCTGCTGCGACGATCCGTATCCCGGGGCGCCCGGCGCTGGTGGGCACGGCCTGCTCAACGTGCAGCCGGAACGCCTCACCGCTCTGTTGACGATGGCGACCGCGAACGGCCTCCGCTGCGCTGTCCACGCCATCGGCGACCGTGCCAACACACTGGCACTCGACGCGATCGAGTCGACTGGGGCGTCGGGCACCATCGAGCACGCACAGTTGCTCAGCTCGACCGACCTCGAACGGTTTGCCCGGACGGGTACAGCCGCGAGTGTGCAGCCCGAACACGCAATGGACGACCGCGACATCGCCGAGGTGCACTGGGCCGGTCGCACCGACCGTGCGTTCGCCCTCCGCAGCCTGCTGGACGCGGGCGCTTCGCTGCGCCTCGGTTCCGATGCGCCGGTCGCACCACTCGACCCCTGGGTCTCGATCGCCGCGGCCGTCACCCGCCGCCGTGACGCGCGCGACGCCTGGCATGCGGAGCAGATGATCACGGTCGAGGAGGCACTCTGCGCGTCGACCCGTGGTGACGACGACCGGGTGGAGGTGGGGCGTACTGCCGACCTCGTCATCGTGCCGCTCGACCCGTTCACCTGCGACCCGTCACTCCTGCGAACGATGCCCGTGCTCGCGACCATCCTCGCGGGGCGCGTGACCGCGCGTACGTCCTCCCTGCCGGGGGATAACCCCCGACGGCATCCGGGCGCCGACCGGATGTCATGAACGACCGGCGTTCGTCACGCTGGAAGCACGAACGATCCGACACGCGGATCGCTCGCCGAGAGGAACGCGCGATCCCATGACCGCCATGACCGAAGACCCCACACGACGAGGACCCGTGACCACGGAGGCTGCCGCGACGACAGATCGCGTCCCGAACCTGCTCGTGCGCTACGGCGCACTGTGGCGCGCGCTGCCCGGTTCGCTGCTCTTCCTGCTGCCCACGCTGCCGATCGTGATCGTCGGGCTCAGTCTCGCGGTCTCGATGACCACCCTCGGCGCAGGTCTCGCGATCCTGGGGATCGGACTCCTCGTCCTCGTCGGTGTCCTGTGGATCTGTCGTGGCTTCGCCGACCTCGAACGGCTCAGACTGCGCACCACCGGGCTGCCACCGATCGACCCTCCAGTGTGGCACAGCACGCGTGCAGCCACGACCCGGTTCGGAACCGTGCTGTCGCCCTTGACGGGCGGCCGCTGGTGGCTCGCTCTGTTGCACACCGTGTTCGTGAACCCGGTGGTCGGCACACTCACCTGGTCGGTCACGATCACCTGGGTCGCCGGCGCTCTCGGCGGGCTCAGCCAGTGGTTCTGGAACGGGTTCCTCCCGGACCGAGGGTCATCCGTCCGGCTGCACGAGGTGATCTGGGGCGCCGTGCTCCCGAACGCTCCGTTGCCCGCCGACGCGAACGCCGCCGAGAACGTGCTCTCCTTCGCCTTCGGGATCGTGTTCCTCGCGACGTCGCCGTTGGTGCTCCGTGGGCTCGTCATCCTGCACCACCGGATCGCCGTCGGCATGCTCGGCGCGTGGCCGCAGGAAGCCCTTCGGGTGGAGCTCGATGCGGCGACCCGGGCGCGCGGTGCCGCCGTCGCGGCGGAAGCCGGCGCGGTCAAGCGACTCGAACGCGACATCCACGACGGTCCGCAACAGCGGCTCATCCGTCTGCAGATGGACCTGGCGGCCGCAGAGCGACGACTCGACGCCGATCCGGAGACGGCGCGAGGTCTGATCAGCGAGGCCCGAACCCAGGCGGCCGACGCACTCGAAGAACTCAGGGCCCTGTCCAAGGGACTCATGCCGCCGCTGCTGCAGGACCGAGGGCTCGTGCCGGCGCTCGACGCGCTGGCGACAGGTTCCCCGGTCAGGACCACGACCGAGCTCGCGGTGCTCGAGACGGTGGAGCTCGGCGTCGAGGACGAACGCGGCATCTACTTCGTCGTCGCCGAGCTGCTGACGAACGTCGCGAAACACGCCCGGGCGGACCGGGCAGCCATCGTCGCTCAACTGCGCGCGACACCGGAGATCGGCCGGGTCCTGACGATCCGCGTGGTCGACGACGGACACGGAGGGGCCCGAATGGAACCCGGGCATGGGCTCGCCGGGCTCGCGGACCGTGCACAGGGACTCGGTGGCCTGTTGGTCGTCGAACCGACCCCGATCTGGAACGGCGCCGCCCGCGGAAGTTCGGTCGCCGTCACCGTCCCCGTACGCTGAGCGGATGGGTACTGCCGAACCGTCCAGCACCGGTCGTGACGCTCCGGTCCGCGTGGCGATCGCCGAAGACTCGACGTTGCTGCGTGAGGGACTGATCCGGCTGTTCGCCGAGGCGGGCTTCCAGACCGTCGGGGCCTACCCGGACGCGGTCGAACTGGGCTCGGCGCTCGATGCGGATCGGCCGGACGTCGTCGTCATGGACGTCAGGATGCCGCCGACCCATCGCGATGAGGGGGTGCGTGCTGCGATCGCGTTCCGCGCTGCGCGCCCCGGGCTGCCGGTGCTCCTGCTCAGCCAATATGTCGAGACGGTGTATGCGCGGGAGCTGCTCGCCGACGGCGGCGAAGGTGTCGGGTATCTGCTCAAGGACCGCGTCTCGTCGCTCGACGAGGTCGAGGAAGCCATCCATCGGTTGATCGATGGAGGAACCGTGCTCGACCCGGTGGTCGTCTCGGCGCTCTTCGCGGCACAACGGGATCCGCTCTCGGCGCTCACCCCGCGGGAGACCGCCGTCCTGTCCGCCATGGCGGAGGGACGCACGAACGCGGCGATCGCGGGCCGGCTGCACGTCGGCGTCGGGGCCGTGGAGAAGCACATCTCGGCGATCTTCCACAAGCTCGGTCTGGAGGACTCGGGCAGCGACCATCGGCGCGTCCTCGCAGTGCTCGCGCTCCTCCGACGGAGCCACTGAGGAGCGGCTCGCACGACGAAGGGGCCGCCGGTGGCGGCCCCTTCGGACGATGCTGCGCGCCGGACGCACCGGCGGGCGACTACTTGCTCAGGTGGGCGAACAGGAACCAACGGTCCTTGTCGAGGCCGCGGGCGATCTCGATCGCGATGTCCTGGCTGGTCTGATCGAGCTCGTCGAGCTCGTCGACCGCCGTGTTGACCGATGCCGACGCAGCGTCGATGAGCGCGATGACCTCGGCGATGGTGCGGTCGGACTGCTGGAATCCTTCGCTCAGCTCAGGCGTCGTGGTCTTGGCCGCGACGGTGCTGAGGCGGGCGTCGACCGGCAGGCCGAGGGCGACGATGCGCTCTGCGGCGAGGTCGGCCCACTCCTGAGCGTGGTCGACGATGTCGTCCAGGAGTTCGTGGACGCCGATGAAGTTGGCTCCGCGGACGTGCCAGTGCGCCTGCTTGCCGTTCACGACGATGGCGGTCAGATCGAGGACGACGGGGCTCAGGAACTGTGCGGTGCCTGCTGCGACGTCCGGGTTGGCGACGGCCTGCGGGATGGAGGTGCTGATTTCGGTCATGGTGTGCCCTTCGTTCGGCGGTCTGGACCCTGGCCGGGTTGTCCCGCCTGTCTGCTTGGATGTAACGGTACTCAGCCGCGGGCATTCCGCAAGCAAGAGGAGGCTCGGCTTACGAAGGCCCCACTTACTGAGGAAAGCCTCGCCGTGGCCTGCTTTCTCCGCGGAATCACGCGGATCGATCAGGCAGAGGTGGGGCTGCGGTAGCGTTGCGGGCATGACCCACGACGGCATTGTCAGGAAGCTCCCAGGTAGGCCAGCGCCGCAGCTCGACGCCACTGCGTTCACCGCGCCGGGCTCGGTCCTCGTCGGGGCCGTGACGCTCGGACCGGGTTCCAGCGTCTGGTACAACGCGGTGCTGCGCGCGGATTCCGATTCGATCACTCTCGGAGCGGGAAGCAACATCCAGGACGGTGTGGCCGTGCACACCGATCGTGGTCACCCGACGGTGATCGGCCGCAACGTGTCGGTCGGGCACAACGCTGTCGTGCACGGTTGCACCGTGGAGGACGACTGCCTGATCGGTATGGGCTCCACGGTCTTGAGTGGCGCGGTCATCGGTGCTGGTTCACTCGTCGCCGGGGGAGCGGTGGTGCTCGAGGGCACGATCGTCCCGCCGGGGTCGCTTGTCGCAGGGGTTCCGGCGAAGGTGCGGCGTGCGCTGAACGCCGAGGAGCAGGAAGCCATCCGGCGAAACGCCGTGAACTACGTCGAGCTCGCGATCGTGCACGCGTCTGCGAGTGACGCCGACTAGCGGCGGGCAGTGCGCTTCCGAAGGCGACGCTGGGCCGCGAGCGACCCGGACAGGCAGACGACACAGCCGATCATGCAGATGAGACCGACGCCGAGCCGTCCGGTCGTGAAGGCGAAGACACCCACGAAGAACACGATCGCGCCCGCCACGGTCCAGATGTGGGGCCAGATCGCGTCGAGTCGCATGCGCCCAGCCTAGGTGCTCCCTGAGGGAGATGTCAGCGTGGTGCACCTCGACAAGCTCGGTGAGCGGAAGGAGTTCCGTGAGCGGAAGGAGTTCCGTGAGCGGAAGGAGTTCCGTGAGTGGCAAGTGGAACCTGCGCACCCGCTCTCGCGGTGCTGCCTAGTTCTGACAAGTCCCGCTCTCGCGGTGCTGCCTGGTTCTGACAAGTCCCGCTCTCGCGGCGCTGCCTGGTTCTGACAAGTCCCGCTCTCGCGGTGCTGCCTGGTTCTGACAACTCGCGGCGCTGCCTGGTTCTGACAAGTAGAGAGGGGATGACGGGAATCGAACCCGCGTAATCAGTTTGGAAGACTGAGGCTCTACCATTGAGCTACATCCCCGAGTCGCCGCAGTGCGGCGAACTCACCTGGCAATGCTACTGCATGACGGAGCGCCATCCGTGCACGTGGCCCAGGGTGGCGCGTGCCGGCGGGCGAACCGCACAGGTCGGACGCAGATTCTGGGCTAGACTGACCGAGGCCATTTCGCCCGCCGCTCGTCGGTCGGTCGGGCCGGCCGGATCATCACTGATCCGGGGCGTAGCTCAGCTTGGTAGAGCGCCCGGTTTGGGACCGGGAGGTCGCAGGTTCGAATCCTGTCGCCCCGACTCCGTTTTGCGTCCTCAACTGAGGCAGAATCCCCAACACAGGAGAAGTAAGCACGTGAAAACCACGGTCGAGAAGCTGAGCCCCACTCGCGTCAAGCTCGCCATCGCGGTGACGCCTGAGGAGCTCAAGCCCAGCATCACCCACGCGTACGGACACATCGCCGAAGACATCAACGTCCCTGGATTCCGCAAGGGCAAGGTGCCGCCGGCGATCATCGACCAGCGCGTCGGCAAGGGCGCCGTCATCGAGCACGCCGTCAACGAGGGTCTCGACGGGTTCTTCCGCAAGGCACTCGAGGAGAACGAGCTCCGTCCGCTCGGTCGCCCGCAGGCCGACATCGTCGAGTGGCCGAACGAGAAGGACTTCTCCGGCGACCTCCTCGTCAACATCGAGGTCGACGTCCGTCCCGAGATCACGCTGCCCGCGTACGAGGGCCTGAAGCTCACCGTCGACGCACAGGAAGCCGGCGACGCCGACATCCAGGACGAACTCGACCGGATCCGTGCGCGCTTCGGCACGCTCGTGACGGTCGACCGCCCGGCCAAGACGGGTGACTTCGCCCAGCTCGACCTCGTCGCGACCATCGCCGACGCAGAGGTCGACCGCGCGAGCGGCATCTCCTACGAGATCGGTTCGGGCGAGCTGCTCACCGGCATCGACGAGGCACTCGACTCCCTCACTGCTGGCGAGACGACCACCTTCACCTCGCCCCTGCTCGGTGGCGAGCACGAGGGCGAAGAGGCCGAGGTCACGGTCACGCTGACCGCCGTCAAGGAGCGAGAGCTTCCTGAAGCAGACGACGACTTCGCTCAGATCGCCAGCGAGTTCGACACGATCGACGAGTTCAAGGCGCAGCTGCGAGAGGTCGTCGAGCGCCAGCAGGTCATCACCCAGGGCCGCGACGCACGTACCGCTCTCGTCGACACCATGCTCGAGCAGGCGCAGATCCCCGTGCCCGAAAGCGTCATCGAGGATGAGGTGCACCGGCACCTCGAGGGCGAGAACCGCCTCGAAGATGCGGAGCACCGCGCCGAGGTCACCGAGTCCAGCGAGAAGTCGCTGCGCACGCAGCTCCTGCTGGACGCGCTCGCCGAGTCGCTCAACGTGCAGGTGAACCAGAACGAGCTCACCGAGTACCTGATCCAGAGCGCTTCGCAGTACGGCATGGAGCCGGGCGAGTTCATCGAGGCTCTCGGTCAGCAGGGCCAGATCCCCGCCATGGTCGGCGAGGTCGCGCGCAACAAGGCCATCGCGATCGCTCTCGGCAAGGCCGAGGTCGTCGACTCCAACGGTAAGCCGGTCGACCTGAGCGACTTCGTCGCCGTCGTCGACGAGGACGCTGCGGATGACTCCGCATCGGAGGAGGCCGCTGAGGCTCCTGCCGAGGACGTCGTCGAAGCGGCTCCCGCGAAGAAGGCTCCGGCGAAAAAGGCTCCCGCGAAGAAGGCAGCCACCGACGAGGCTCCGGCCAAGAAGGCTCCGGCGAAGAAGGCCTCCGCGAAGAAGGCCGCAGCTGACGAGGCTCCTGCAGCGGAGTAGCTCGCAACGATGACAACAGGGGCGGAAGCGATTCCGCCCCTGTTGTCGTCTCCGCAAGACGACGAAAGGTGGACATGGACATGAGCGAAGCTGTGACGGAACACTGGAGCTCGCGGGTCGAGGCCGTGTGGGCGGACTCCTCTCTCGACGATGCGCAGGTGATCGCCGCCATCGACGCCCTCGTCGCCGAACGCCCGGACGGCGATGCGCGAGGTGCGTTCGAGGCAGCCGGAGCACGCGACTCCGCAGGCCTCGAGGTCGAGGCGGAGTCCCTGTACCGTCGCGCGCTCGATGCAGGACTCGACGAGGAGCATCACCCGCAAGCGGTCATCCAGCTGGCGAGCACGCTCAGGAACCTCGGGCGCCACGCTGAGAGCGTCGAGATGCTCGACCGGCAGCTGAGCGACGATCCCGACGGCCCCTATGCAGACGCGACGGCGGCGTTCCTCGCCTTGGCCCTCGTCAGTGCCGGACACCCGCGCCGAGCCACCGCCGTCGCCCTGCGGGCGCTCGAGCCGCACCTGCCCCGTTACCATCGCTCGGTCCGTGCGTATGCCGATGAGCTGGACGTCGATCCATCGCGTTGACGCCCCGCCGCCGCTTGTCCGTCCGCCTCGGGCGAACCGACGGGCCCGAGAGTCTGCCGAGGGCGAACAGGGCGTCCGCGGTACGTCGGCTCCGATAGATTCGAACCACTGCACAACCGAAACGGAGCGATAATGGCCGAACCACAGTTCTCGCCCAGCGTCTTTGACCGCCTGCTGAAGGACCGGATCATCTGGCTGGGCGCCGAGGTCCGCGACGAGAACGCGAACGAGATCGCGGCCAAGCTGCTGCTCCTCGCCGCGGACGACCCGAAGCGCGACATCTACCTCTACATCAACTCTCCCGGTGGCTCGATCACGGCCGGCATGGCCATCTACGACACCATGCAGTTCGTTCCGAACGACATCGTCACCGTCGGCATCGGCATGGCTGCATCGATGGGCCAGCTGCTCCTCACCGCCGGCACCAAGGGCAAGCGCTACATCACGCCCAACGCCCGCGTGCTGCTGCACCAGCCGCACGGTGGATTCGGTGGCACCTCCAGCGACATCCAGACGCAGGCGCAGCTCATCCTCGACATGAAGAAGCGTCTGGCGGAGATCACCGCCGCCCAGACCGGCAAGTCTGTCGAGCAGATCAACGCCGACGGCGACCGCGACCGCTGGTTCAACGCCGAGGAAGCGCTCGAATACGGCTTCGTCGACCACCTCCGTGAGTCCGCGCTCGACGTGGCCGGCGGCGGCGGAACCGTCGACACCGACAAGTAACCCGGCTCCGACAGACAGGAATGCAACACATGGAGACTCCAACGTTCAGTGCGGCCGGCCGCTCGCTGCAGATGCCGGGTGCCCGCTACATCCTCCCGAGCTTCGAAGAGCGCACGGCCTACGGCTACAAGCGTCAGGACCCGTATGCGAAGCTCTTCGAGGACCGCATCATCTTCCTCGGGGTGCAGGTCGACGATGCGTCCGCCGACGACATCATGGCCCAGCTCCTCGTGCTGGAGAGCATGGACCCCGACCGCGACATCGTCATGTACATCAACTCGCCCGGTGGTTCGTTCACCGCGATGACGGCGATCTACGACACGATGCAGTACATCCGTCCGCACGTCATGACGGTCGTCCTCGGCCAGGCGGCTTCCGCCGCCGCGGTCCTGACGGCTGCCGGAACGCCCGGTAAGCGCCTTGCGCTGCCGAACGCCCGCATCCTGATCCACCAGCCCGCCGTCGGCGAAGCCGGTCACGGTCAGGCATCGGACATCGAGATCCAGGCGGCCGAGATCCTCCGCATGCGCGGGTGGCTCGAGTCGACCCTGTCTCACCACTCGAACCGTTCGGTCGAGCAGGTCAACAAGGACATCGACCGCGACAAGATCCTCTCGGCGGCGGAAGCCCTCGAGTACGGTCTCATCGACCAGGTGCTCACGTCGCGGAAGAACCCGGTCGCGGCCATCACGGCCTGATCGGTCTCAGCACGTGAGCTCGACGCGGCGCGTCATCCCAGCGGGGTGGCGCGCCGCGTTGTCGCAGGGACAAGCTAGGCTCAGAGCACCGAATCTCCAGCGAGAGGGAGAGAAGACATGGCACGGATAGGCGAGAGCGCCGATCTGCTCAAATGTTCCTTCTGCGGCAAAAGCCAGAAGCAGGTGCAGCAGCTGATCGCCGGCCCCGGCGTGTACATCTGCGACGAGTGCGTCGAGTTGTGCAACGAGATCATCGCAGAGCGCCTCGCAGAGGCCAGCGAGGAGACGGTCAGCGAGTTCGACCTGCCGAAGCCGAAGGAGATCTTCGCCTTCCTCGAGGAGTACGTCATCGGCCAGGAGGGCGCCAAGAAGGCGCTGTCGGTCGCGGTGTACAACCATTACAAGCGTGTGCGCTCGCGTGCGACCCTGGCTCCGGCCGAGACGGTCCACGACGACATCGAGATCGCCAAGAGCAACATCCTGCTGATCGGCCCGACGGGTTGCGGCAAGACCTATCTCGCCCAGACGCTGGCGAAACGACTGAACGTGCCGTTCGCCGTCGCCGACGCGACCGCCCTCACCGAGGCTGGCTATGTCGGTGAGGACGTCGAGAACATCCTCCTCAAGCTCATCCAGGCCGCCGACTACGACGTCAAACGGGCGGAGACGGGCATCATCTACATCGACGAGGTCGACAAGATCGCCCGCAAGGCGGAGAACCCGTCGATCACGCGCGACGTCTCCGGTGAGGGAGTGCAGCAGGCGCTGCTGAAGATCCTCGAGGGCACAGTCGCCTCGGTACCGCCGCAGGGTGGCCGCAAGCATCCTCACCAGGAGTTCATCCAGATCGACACGACGAACGTCCTGTTCATCGTCGCCGGTGCGTTCGCGGGGCTCGAGGAGATCATCTCGTCGCGCGCTGGCAAGAAGGGCATCGGCTTCGGCGCTCCGCTCCACAGCAAGGGCGACGACGTCAACCTGTTCGGTGAGGTCCTCCCTGAGGACCTGCACAAGTTCGGTCTGATCCCGGAGTTCATCGGTCGTCTCCCCGTCGTCACGACGGTCACGCCGCTCGATCAGCACGCACTCATGGAGATCCTGACGGTCCCGAAGAACGCGCTCGTCCGCCAGTACCAGCGCATGTTCGAGATCGACGGCGTCGAGCTGGAGTTCGATCAGGCCGCTCTCGAAGCGATCGCCGACCTCGCGGTCCTCCGGAAGACGGGTGCTCGCGGTCTCCGAGCGATCATGGAGGAGGTGCTCGGGCCGATCATGTTCGAGGTGCCTTCCACCGACGAAGTGGCGCGTGTGGTCATCACGCGTGAATCCGTGGTTGAGAACGCTGCACCGACCATCGTGCCGCGCGCGGCACGGCGGCACGAGAAGTCCGCGTAGCTCGTCCGCGTCCATCTGAGGGCCGACGATGACGACGGAACCTTCGACGAACGGTACGCCGACGAGCACCGTGCCCACGAGTACTGAGCCCCGCTCGGTGCTCGTCCGGGGGTTCGTCGCGCTGCGGTCATCACGATCATCGTCTCGCTGTCCCTGACCGCACTCCTCGGAATCGTCGTGCTGTTCACCGGCGACTTCGGTGAGGTGCAGGGGCGCATCCTGCTGACTGCGCTGCTCGTAGCAGGCTTCAGCATCGTCGCTCTCTGCGACCTCGCCCTGGCCGGGCGAGCGTTACGGGTCGCCGGACTCGTCGGCGTCGGCGTCGCCATCCTGGCGCTCCTGCTGGGGCTCGTCGTCATCTGGCGAGACTGGTCCGGCGGTGGGTTCGGCGAGATCCTGCGGGCCTTCGCGATCGCCGGCATCTGGTCGTTGAGTCTTGCCCAAGGCAACCTGCTGCTGTTGCTGGCGCATCGCCGTCGCTTCCCCGTCCGAATGGGACTCGGCGCGACCTGCCTGTTCATCCTGCTCACCGCCACGCTGGTGAGCCTTCCCATCCTGACAAACGGTGAGATCCCAGGCGAGGCGGCGCCCGACTACTGGCGTGCGTTCGGCGTGGTCGTGATCCTGGACGCTCTCGGGACCATCGTCGTCCCGGTGCTGGCACTGTTCCTGCGGGACGACGACGGAGATGCGGTGCCCGCCGTCCCCGGATCGATCCCGGTCGCCGCGACGCCGTCGCTGGAGTCGGGATGGGTGCAGCTGTCTCCTGAGCTGGCTGCTGATGTCGCCCGAGTGGCGACAGCCGCACGGACGACGCCGGAAGTCGTCGTCGCCTTCGCCGTCCGCCGCCACCTCGACGAGCGGCGGCGGCCGCTCAGCCCTCCAGACCCCGACGGCGCAGCAACGGCTCGATGACCGCATCGCGGCCACGGAAGTCGCGGTAGGCCTCGAGCGGATCCTTCGATCCACCGACACCGAGCAGACGCGTGCGGAAACGGTCGCCGTTCTCCCGTGTGAGGCCGCCGTTCTCGGTGAACCAGTCAACAGTGTCCGCGTCCAGCACCTCGCTCCAGATATAGGAGTAGTAGCCCGCGTCGTAGCCGCCGGAGAAGGTGTGCGCGAAGTAGGTGCTCGCGTACCGGGGCGGCACGGCCGGGTTGTCGAGACCGACCGCGCGAAGAGCCGCTGCTTCGAACGCGTCCACGTCGTGAACGCGGTCGGTGGCGCTGATCGTGTGCCATGCCTGGTCGAGGAGCGCCGCAGCCAGGTACTCGCTCGTCGAGAACCCCTCATTGAACCCCTCGGAGGCTTGGATCTTCGCAACCAGCTCGTCCGGCATCGCTTCGTCCGTCTCGTAGTGCCTCGCGTAGTCCGCGAGCACGTCCGGCCACAGCATCCACATCTCGTTGACCTGGCTCGGGAACTCGACGAAGTCACGGAACACGCTCGTGCCGGAGAAACGCGGGTATTCGACCTGCGCGAACAGCCCGTGCAGTGCGTGCCCGAACTCGTGGAAGAAGGTGTTGACCTCGTCGAAGCTCAGGAGCGTCGCCTCGCCCGGTGCCGGTTTCGGCACGTTGAGGTTGTTGACCACCACAGTGGGAGTGCCGAGGAGACGGCTCTGGGAGATGAGCGCGTTCATCCACGCGCCTCCGCGCTTGGTATCGCGGGTGTACAGGTCGAGCAGGTACAGCCCCACACCGGATCCATCCTCGTTGAACACTTCGAACACCCGGACGTCCGGGTGGTACCCCTGGAGATCGGCACGCTCGATGAACGTGATGCCGTACAGCTTCGTCGCGGCATTGAAGACACCGTCCCGGAGGACTCGCTCGGCCTCGAAGTAGGGGCGCATGGCCGCGGTGTCGACGTCGAAGCGCTCGACCCGCACCTGCTCAGTGGCGTACGCCCAGTCCCACGCCTCGATGTGGTCCGAGCCGGTGACGAGTTCGAGTTCGCGCTGTTCGCGCTCGGCATTCCGTGCGGCAGGGGCCGCGAGCCGTGTGAGGAGCTCGGCGACCGCCTCCGGGGTACCAGCGGTCTGATCGGCCGTGACGGCGGCAGCGTGCGAAGGGAAGCCGAGCAGTGCGGCGCGCTCTGCTCGCAGCCGGGTGATCTCCAGGACCAGGGCCCGGTTGTCGTTGGGACCGCCGTGTGCACCACGGCTTCGGGACGCTGTCATGATCCGCTCACGGACGGAGGGGTCCGTGAGCGCTGCGAGCGCAGGATGTCCGGTCGGGAGGACGAGGGTGATGAGCCACCCCTCCAGCCCCCGTTCGGACGCGGCCTGCGCAGCCGCGGAGATCTCTCCGGCGCTCAGTCCGTCGAGCTCCGCGCGATCGGTGAGATGGAGCGCGAGTTCGTTCGTATCCGCGAGGAGCTGCTTCTCGAAGCGCGTCGTCAGTGTGGACAGCCGGAGGTTCAGATCGGACAGTGCTTGCTTCTGGTCGGCGTCGAGGGCCGCGCCGGCGAGCGTGTGTTCGGTGTGCACCCGCTCGACAAGGTAGCGGTCTTCAGCTGAGAGCTGGAGCTCGTCCAGCTGGCCGTGCACCGCGGAGAGACGCTCGTACAGGGCCGGGTCCAACCGGATGGCGTCCTCGTGGGCTGCGAGCTGCGGGGCGAGCTCCTCTTCGAGCTGGTTCGTGAAGGCCGAGCTGTCGGCCGAACTCTGGTTGAAGAACACCGCGGCGACGCGGGAGAGGATCGCGCCGCTGCGCTCCAGCGGGAGCAGCGTGTTCTCGAAGGTGGGCTCCTCCGACTGGGTGGTGATCGCCGCGATCTCGGCCAGGTGCTCGGCGAATCCAGCGTCGAAGGCCGGCCGGTAATGCTCCTCGCGGATCTCGCCGAACGGCGGGAGCTGATAGGGGAGCGTGCTCGGCGTGAGGAATGGATTCGTGGTGGCTGCCATACCTCACCCTAACGAGGATGGCTGCACGCACTCCACATCACCGCCGCGCGACAGGTCAGTCGGCGTCGGTCTCGGGGCGGATCAGCTCGGCTGAGTCGTCGGGCGTCTGTCTGATGATCGTGCCGTCATCCAGCTCCACGACGGCACGACGCTCCAACCAGGTGAGGGTCCAGCGCCAGGTCGAGGCATCGACACCCTGCTCCGTGAGCTCGCGCTCTTCCGCCGCGATCGCGGCCCGGACACTGTCTGGTACTGCGGTTGGAGCCTCGGCACCGACGGTCCAGCGAGTTCCGAGCTGCATTACGGCTCCAGGTCGTAGGTCACCCAGCTCGTGCGGGTGGCGAGCTTGTCGTAGACGGCCTGCGCGCGCTCATTGTCAGCAGCGGTGATCCACCGGACGACGCCGTGACCGCCTTCGACCGCGAGTTCGCGCAACCGCTCGATGAGAGCCGTCCCGACGCCCTCCGCTCGGGAGTCCTCGCTGACGTACAGATCGTCGAGATAGAGGCCGGTGCCGCCTGCGAGAGCTCGGGGGAAGATGCGGTAGTGGGCGATGCCTGTGAGGCCGCCCTGCTCGTCCTCGGCTACGAGGGCGTTCAACGGGTGGGCAGGATCGCTCAGCCAACCCCAGACGAGGACCGCCTTCTGATCGCTCAGCGGGTTGCCGTAGAACTCGCCGTAGCCCGAGTACAGGGCGTGCCAGGCGAACAGGTCGCCCTCGACGGCGGGACGGATGGTGATGCTCATGCGCGTGCCTCCTCGTTGGTCTCGGCCGGAGCGAAGGCGATGGAGCCGACGACGAGTTGCTCGGCGGTCTGGAATTCGAGCGTCTCGATGCGGCCGACTGCCCGGAGGTCGGCGGCCACTCGGCTGAGAAGCTCGACAGACTCGGCCGGGGCCGCGATCACTGCGGACTGGACCTGCGTCTTCTGTGAGGCCTTCGCGTCGGTCTTCGCGCGACGAATGCCGGTGAGCGCCTCGCTTGCGAGCTGCAGGACCTGCGGCTCGCCGGTCGGGACACCCGCGAACTCATCGTCGGTGGGCCAGCTCGACTGGTGAACCGATCCGCTGTGCGTCCAGGACCAGGCTTCTTCAGCGGCGAACGGGATGAACGGTGCGAACAGGCGCAGCAGCGTCGACAGTGCGATCCGCAGCGCGGCGACAGCCGACGCCTGAGCCGGGCTCTCCTCACCGTACGCGCGCTCCTTGACGAGCTCGAGGTAGTCGTCGCAGAACGTCCAGAAGAACGCCTCGGTGACCTCCAGCGCGCGGGCGTGGTCGTAGCCCGCAAGGGCGGTCGTCGCGTCGGTCACCGTCTTGCGAAGGACGCTGAGCATTGCGAGGTCCACCGCCTCCGTGACGGGTGCGTCCGCACTGCCGGCGAAGCCCAGGATGAACTTCGAGGCGTTGAGGACCTTGATGGCCAGTCGGCGGCCGATCTTGATCTGCGTCGGGTTCTGCGGGTCGAAGGCTGCGTCGGTCCCGAGGCGGCTGGATGCCGCCCAGTAGCGGACGGCGTCGGACCCGTGCTGCTCGAGCATGGCGGCCGGGGTGACGACGTTGCCCTTCGACTTCGACATCTTCTTGCGGTCGGGGTCGACGATGAATCCGGACAGCGCCGCGTGCTCCCAGGGCTTCTCGTCGTACTCGAGGACGCTGCGGAGCATGGTCGAGAAGAGCCAGGTCCTGATGATGTCCTGGCCCTGCGGGCGCAAGGAGTAGGGGAACACCAGGTCCCAGAGCTCGGGGTCGCGCTCCCAGCCGCCGGCGAGCTGGGGCGTGAGGCTCGAGGTGGCCCACGTGTCCATGACGTCGACTTCACCCATGAAGCCGCCGGCGACACCACGCTGCGCTTCCTCGTAGCCAGGGGCGGCATCACTCGACGGGTCGACGGGCAGGGCGGCGTGGTCCGGCGCGATCGGCTGGTCGTAGACGGGGTTGCCGTCGCCGTCGAGCGGGTACCACAGGGGGATGGGCACACCGAAGAAGCGCTGACGTGAGATGAGCCAGTCGCCGGAGAGACCGCCCACCCAGTTCTCGTAGCGGACGCGCATGAACTCGGGGTGCCACTGGAGCTCGGAACCGAGCTCCAGGAGTCGGCCCTTCAGCTGCTCGTCGCGGGCGCCGTTCCGGATGTACCACTGGCGCGTCGAGACGATCTCGAGCGGCTTGTCGCCCTTCTCGAAGAACTTGACCGGGTGCGTGATCTGCTTCGGCTCGCCGATGAGGTCGCCGGACGCCGCGAGGAGGTCGACGACGGTCTGCTTGGCGCTGAACACGGTCTTGCCGGCGAGCTGTGCGTACGCCTCGAGGCCGGCGTCGGTCGTGATGGCCTCTGGGGCCTCGGAGATGACACGGCCGTCGAAGCCGAGGATCGCCCGGTTCGGGAGGTCGAGCTCGCGCCACCAGACGATGTCGGTGATGTCGCCGAAGGTGCAGACCATTGCGATGCCCGCACCCTTGTCCGGCTGAGCGAGGTGGTGTGCAAGCACGGGGACCTCGACGCCGAAGACGGGGGTCGTGACGGTCGTGCCGAAGAGTGGTTTGAAGCGTTCGTCGTCCGGGTGCGCGACCAGGGCGACGCAGGCGGGGAGCAACTCGGGGCGGGTGGTCTCGATCTCGATCGTCCCGCCGTCCGGGCGGTGGAAGGAGAGCCGGCGGTACGTTCCCGGCTGGTCCTTGTCCTCGAGTTCGGCCTGCGCGACGGCGGTGCGGAACGTGACGTCCCACAGGGTCGGTGCCATGGCCTGGTACGCCTCGCCACGATCGAGGTTGCGGAGGAAGGCGAGCTGGCTCGCCGTGATGGACTCGTCGCCGATCGTGCGGTAGGTCTGGGTCCAGTCCACCGACAGGCCGAGCGCGCGCCAGACGGCTTCGAACTGCTGCTCGTCCTCGACGGTGAGGCGCTCGCACAGCTCGATGAAGTTGCGACGCGAGATCGGGATCTGGTCGGCGGCCTTGGTGCTCTTGTTGTCGCCGCCCTCGAACGGCGGCGTGAAGCCGGCCTCGTAGGGGAGGGTGGGGTCGCAGCGCACGCCGTAGTAGTTCTGGACGCGGCGCTCGGTGGGCAGGCCGTTGTCGTCCCAGCCCATGGGGTAGAAGACGCGCTTGCCGGTCATGCGCTGGTAACGAGCAATGACGTCGGTGTGCGTGTAGCTGAAGACGTGACCGATGTGCAGCGATCCGGAGGCGGTGGGCGGCGGGGTGTCGATCGAGTAGATGCACTCGCGCGTCGCGCCCGCACGATCGAACCGGTACGTCCCCGAGGTCTCCCAGGAGGAGCCCCATTTCTGCTCGAGACCTTCGAGGGCCGGCTTGTCCGGGATGCTGGCAGCGGTCATGGGGCGATCTCCTGCTGATATGTGCGGCACCGTGTCTGCGTGCCTGAGTGTGTGGGAACGTTCCATGCTACCGCAGCGCATGTGGCGTCATCCCGCACAGACCAGCCACCGAGAGTGCCTCGTCGCCGATAGCATCGGACCGTGCCGACCCGAGCCACGTCGGGCGCGATCCGCGCCGACCTCCAGGGCCTCCGCGCTGTGGCGGTCGCCCTCGTGGTGCTGTTCCATCTGCGCCCGGAGCTCGTGCCGGGTGGGTTCATCGGGGTGGACGTGTTCTTCGCGATCTCCGGGTTCCTGATCACCGCCCACGTCCTTCGCGAGGTCGAGACGTCCGGTTCGGTCCGGCTCGGGCGGTTCTGGGCGCGGCGAGCGCGGCGGCTCCTCCCAGCTGCGCTGACCGTGCTGCTCGCGACCATGATCGCCTCCTGGGTGCTGGCGCCCGTCGGCGACCTGCCGCGGTTCCTGCGCGAGACGGCCTGGTCGGCGCTCTACATCGAGAACTGGGCTCTCGCGGGTTCCTCCGTCGACTATCTCGCCGCGGAGGCGTCGCCGTCGCCGGTGCAGCACTACTGGTCGCTCTCGGTCGAAGAGCAGTTCTATCTGGTGTGGCCGCTGCTCATCGCCGCCGCCGCGTGGGTGGCCTCCCGGCTCGTCGCGCGCCGTCCGGTCGAGTGGGGGAGGAGACCCACGGCGTTGCGTGCCGTCACGGCGGTCGCGCTCGCCCTCGTGTTCCTGGCGTCGATGGTCTGGTCAGTGGTGCACACGGCGCAGGACCCGTCTCCGGCGTATTTCGCGACGACGACCAGGGCGTGGGAGTTCGCCGCAGGAGGTCTGCTCGCCGTGGTGGTCGCCGGTTCCTCCGGGCGGTCACTGATCGCCGACGCCGTGCGGGTTCCCGTGGCCTGGACCGGACTCGGCGCGATCGGATTCGCCGCCTTCGCCTACTCGGAGGCGACACCGTTCCCCAGCGCGACGGCTGCCGTCCCGGTGATGGGAACGCTCGCGGTCATCTGGGCCGCAGCTCCGTCGCGTGGACCGTCGCCCGTCGTGGCCCTCTCGATGCGTCCCATCCAGTGGCTCGGCGCCCGTTCGTATTCGGTCTATCTCTGGCATTGGCCGGTCCTCGTACTGGGCGGGTTCGTGCTGTCGCGGTCCGCGACCGCGTTCGAGCAGCTCGTGATGCTCTCGGTGACCATTGCCCTCGCGGAGGCGACCACCCGCTGGATCGAGACGCCGATCCGCTTCGGGGCTCCCGCGGGCATGCGCCCGGCGACGATACTGGGCGCGACGGCTGGGGTGATGGCGCTCCTGCTCGCGGTGTCGGTCGTCGGGCTGCCACGCGCGGAGGCTCGGGTGGCAGCCGAGCAACAGCGGATCGAGCGGATGGTCGCTGCGCCCCCGGCGTGTTTCGGTGCTGCCGCGCTGCTCGATGCGAACGCGTGTCAGTCGAGAGAGGTGCCAGTCGATGACGTGGTCGGTGGTGGGGACGCCGATCCTCACACGGGTCAGTCGACGACGGGCCCCACGACGGCAGTGGAGATCGTCCCGGATCCGTCGCTCGCCGACGCGCCACCTGAGCGCTGCATCACAGGCATCCGTGCAAGCGGGTTCGAGGTCTGCGCATATGGAGCCGACGAGGATGTGGCGACGAGGACGGTCGCGCTCATCGGAGACTCTCACGCGGAACAATGGTTGCCGGCCTTCGCCGCCGCCGCTGCATCCGGCGGCTGGCGATTGCTCGTGGTCGCGAAGAGTTCGTGTCCATTCAGCGACGCTGAACGGACCGAACCCGGACTGAGCGCCGAGGTGCTCGCCGAGATGCGCGCGGGCTGCGTGGAATGGAACCGAGATGCTCGTGCGCTCCTCGCCGACGACCCACGCATCGACACGATCGTCGTCGCAGCACGAGCCCGCAACCCTGTCACCGCCGACGACGGTGGACGCTGGCAGGACGCTGCAGCCGATGCGTACGCCGCGCGTTGGGCCGACGTCCCGGAGTCGATCGAGCACATCATCGTGCTGCGCGACACGCCGACCATGCGAGAGGACGTCCTCACCTGCATCCGGGACGAGGCCGAACCGGCGTCGGCCTGCGCACGCGACAGGACGGATGCCCTCACCGAGGATCCGCAGTTCGATGCGGCCATCGCGAGCGAGGACCCGCGCGTGCGCCCGCTCGACCTCACCGACGCCCTGTGCGAGGCTGACAAGTGTTCACCGGTGATCGGCGACGTGCTCGCGTACCGGGACTCGAACCATCTCAGCTGGGTGTATGCGGCCACGCTCGCGCCGACGATCCAGGGCGTGATCGACCAGTTGAGTGCCGCCGGTTCAGCCGACGGGCGCTGAGCCGGCGCCTCGATCGGCGAGGCGGGGAGCATCGTCGGCGAGGCGGGCCGTGTACGCGTGTCGGGGCGAGGTGAAGACCTGCTCGGTCGGCCCGTACTCGACGATGCGGCCGTTCTGCATGACGGCCACCTCATCGCTCATGTGTCGGATGACGCCGAGGTCGTGGGAGATCAGCAGGTAGCTCAGTCCGTGCCGTTCCTGCAGGGCGTCGAGCAGGTCGAGGATGCGTGCCTGCACCGTCACATCGAGAGCAGACACCGGTTCGTCGAGGATGAGCGTGGAGGGACGGCTGGCGAGTGCGCGGGCGATGGCGACGCGTTGTCGTTGCCCGCCGGAGAGCGTGCGGGGGCGCGCATGTTCGAGCGACGGGTCGAGGCCGACGTCGCTCAGGAGCTCGGCCACCGCGAGCCGCGATGCGGAGCGCTTCGGCAATGCGTCGGCGATGATCGCCGCGACGCGCCACCGCGGGTCGAAGGAGCTGAGCGGGTCCTGCGACACCCAGCCCAAGCGGTGCCGACGTGAACGGCGATCGCGTTCGGCGACACCGGACCACGGTTCGCCGTCGAGGAGCACGGAACCGGATTCCGGTGCAGTGAGGCCGAGCGCGATCCTCGCGAGCGTGGTCTTGCCCGAGCCGGATTCTCCGACGATGCCGAGCGTCGTCCCGGGC
Organism: Plantibacter sp. RU18; assembly: GCF_050613355.1. NCBI lineage: Bacteria > Bacillati > Actinomycetota > Actinomycetes > Micrococcales > Microbacteriaceae > Plantibacter > Plantibacter sp. RU18. Next base: position 2,695,066 of record NZ_CP159618.1, on the reverse strand, counting down.
GCCAGGCTGAGGGTGACCTCGTCGACCGCGCGGACCGGAACGGAGCCGGATGCGCCGCGGAAGGTGCGGACCACGTCACGGAACTCCAGTGCCGGTGTGCGTGCCGGCCGTGGTTCCGTGCGCTGCCCGGAGCGCACGGGGCCGGCCGACGGGCTCCTCGGTGCGCTGGCGGCGTCCGGCACGCTCAGCCGTGTGCCACGTGGGCTATCGGTCGGCACCGCAGCGAGCAGCGCACGCGTGTAGGGATGCTGGGGCGCGCTGAGCACCTGAGCGGCCGTCCCCTGTTCGACGATCCCTCCCGCCTGCATGACCACGATGTGGTCGGCGATCGATGAGACCACGGCCAGGTCGTGACTGATGAGGAGCAGCCCGGCACCGCGACGCTTGATGTCGGCGAGCAGGCCGAGGATCCGGGCCTGGACGGTCACGTCCAAAGCGGTCGTCGGCTCATCGGCGATGAGGAGGTCGGGGTCGAGGGCGATCGCGGCGGCGATGAGCGCCCGCTGACGCAACCCGCCCGACAGTTCGCCGGAGCGCTGGCCCACGCGGGTCGCCGGCTCGGGCATACCGACCGCCTCGAGCAGCTGGAGGACGCGGGCCGCCCGGTCCGAACGGCCGAGTGACGTGCCGAGACGGAGCGCGTCGTCGATCTCGCGCCCGATCGGTCGGAGCGGGTCCAGAGAGACGAGCGCGTCCTGCAGCACGAGTCCGATGCGTCTCGCGCGCAGACGGCGCCAGCCGCGGGCGTCGAGGGGGCGGAGGTCGGTCCCGTCGAACTCGAGGCGTTCCGCTGTCACGTTGGCGGTCGGTCCCGCAAGACCCAGCAGCGTGCGGGCGGTGACGCTCTTACCCGATCCGGACTCACCGACGATCGCGACGCAGGTGCCGCGCTCGACGTCGAACGAGACGTTCCGGACGGCGTGGTCGGGGCCTCCGAAGCCGACACTCAGGCCGTCGACGCGGAGCAGCGGATGCTGAGCGCTCATCGGGTGCCCTCCCGCAGGCGTCGTTGCAGGCCTCGCCCGAGGATGGTCGTGGAGAGCGCCGTGGCCACGATCATGAGTCCGGGGAACGCCGTCAGCCACCATGCGGTGGCGAGGTAGGTTCGAGCGGCGGCGAGCATCGCGCCCCATTCGGGCGCTGGCGGTTGCGCGCCGAGACCGAGGTAGCTGAGTGCGGACGCCCAGACGACGGCCTGCCCGATGCCGAGGGTTGCGAGCACGAAGAGTGGCGCGACCGCGTTCGGCAGGATGTGACGGACGAGGATCCGCGCCGGCCCGTGACCGAGGACCCTCGCAGATTCCACGTAGTCAGCGGATCTGACCTGGATCAGCTGCCCGCGGATCAGGCGGGCGTAGCCGGGCGCGGTGGACAGGCCGACGGCGATCGTCGCTGTGACCGGCCCGGGACCGGCGATGACGATCACCAGGAGGGCGAGCAACAGCCCGGGGAACGCGAAGAGCACTTCGAGCACCCGACCGACGGCGAAGTCGACGACGCGCCCGCCGACGGCCGCCGCTGTGGCGAGGATCGCTCCGAGTGCGAGGCCGATCGCCGTGGCGGCCGTGCCGATGAGGAGCGAGGTCGCCGCGCCGTGCACGACGCGGCTCCAGATGTCGCGTCCTGATTCGTCGGTGCCGAACCAATGCTGGATCGACGGCGAGGAGAACGCGATGCGTGGATCCACAGCGGTCGGGGACAGCGGCGCGAACAACTGTGGTGCGACTGCGAAGCCGAGCAGGAGCAGCACGACGAGCCCGGCGAGGACCTCCGGGATGCCGAACCCCGCGACGCGCCACCGATCTGTGGGTATGCGGGCACCGCTCCGTTCGGAAGCCGGCGTGATCGCGAGGCCGCTCATGAGGTCACCCGACGTCGACTGTCGCGTGGATCGAGGAGTTCGGCCGCGGCGTCCGCGATGAGGAGCACGATCACATACGCGAGAGCCGAGACCAGGACGACGCCGGTCACGACGGGGACGTCCCGCACAGTGACCGCCTGCAGCAGCGTCCGACCGAGGCCAGGACGGGCGAAGATCGTCTCGACGACGACCGCGCCGCTGATGAGATAGCCGAACGCCCAGCCTGAGAGGTTCACGGCTGGTACCGACGCATGCCGCAGACCGTGTCGCAGGAGCATGCCCGTCCTGGTCTCGCCGCGGGCAGCGGCCGAGACCGCGAACGGCGCCGACTGCGCATCGAGGAGTGGCTCCCGCATGACCTGGGCGAGGAAGCCGGCGACGGGGATGGCGAGGGTCAGCACGGGGAGGACGAGACCTGCCGCGCCACCGGTGCTGACCGGCGGCAACCAGCCCAGCCAGGTGCTGAACAGGGAGATGAGGACCGTGCCCAGCCAGAACTGCGGCAGCGACGCGGCGACGAGCTCGACTCCCGAGCCGATGGCCGAGGACACCCGGCCGCCTCGTGTCGACCAGATCGTGAGTCCGAGGGCGAGCAGCCACGCCACGATGAGTGCGAGCACGGCGAGCAGCAGCGTCCCTCCGAGCTGCTCGCCGAGGATCTGGGTCACCGGAGTGCGCTGCGAAGCTGAGACCCCGAGATCACCCTGCGCGAGACGGCCTAACTGGGAGGCGTACTGCACCAGGAGTGGTTGGTCGAGTCCGTACTCGACCCGGACCCGTTCGAGGGCTTCCGTCGAAGCCTGCGAGCCCGGGCCGCCGAGGTACGCCTGAGCAGGATCGCCGGGGATCAACCGGATGGCGAAGAACGTCACGGTCGCGACCGCCCAGAGTACGAAGACCGCGCCGGCCAGACGGGCGCCGATCCTCCCGAGGAGTCGGCGCCCGCCCAGTGTGCTCGGGCGGGCCGCCGTCACTCCACGAGCCAGGCGTCCGCGAAGACCGGCGTCGACACCGTCGGCAGCGCGCGGACGCCCTGCAGCGAGGTGCTCAGCAGGAAGTGGTTCTGCTGGTCGTACAGGGGAAGGATGTAATAGCCGTCGAGGATGATCTGCTGCGCCTGCTCGTACAGGAACGCCCGCTCGTCGGGGTCGAGCGTGTCGCTCGCCTGGGTGAGGATGTCATCCAGCGCCGGGTCGTCCAGCTGGGCGTGGTTCGCGAAATACCCGCTCGGCGCCGGGACGATCCCTGCGGAGTCGTAGAGGACTCGCAGCACGTCCGGTCCGACCTTCGTGTAGGGAGCGCTCACAGCCTCATAGGCGTTCGTGCCGAGCGCCTCGTACCAGCTCGACAGATCCAGCAGTTCGAGCTGCACGTCGAAGCCGGCCTCACCGGCACCTGCCTGGATCTGCTCGAAGAGCGACTGCTCGGCGGGGATCGATTGGTTCGTGCTCACGGGGAACCGCACCGTGAGGCGGACGCCGTCCTTCGTCCGCACACCATCGGCATCCTTCGTCGTCCAGCCGGCTGCGTCCAGCAGCTCGTTGGCCGCGTCGAGGTCGTAGCCGAAGAGACTGTCGTCCGAGTACGCCGTCGCCTCGGCGCTGGAGAGTGGAGAGTACGAGCGCTTCGCAGTGCCGAAGAACAACGACTCGATGCCGGCATTGACATCCGTCGAACGGACGAACGCCTCACGGACGCCTGCGTCGTCGAAGGGGGCCTGGCCCGCGTTCAACTCGATGCGGTTCGAGGCGCCGGGGCGAGGCGCATCGAGGTCGACGATGGTCTTCGAGTCCTTCGCTTGAACGATGGTGTCGGGCTGGGCGTTGTCGATGATGTCGACATCGCCGCTCTGGAGCGCGGCGAACCGGGACGCGGAGTCGGGGATGAAACGCCATGTGATGCTGTCGAGGTACGCGGGCCCCTCATGGGCCGAGTCCGCTGGGGCGGAGTCGTAGGCGTCGTTCCGCACGAGGGACACGTGGTCCTGCTTGACCCACTCATCGACGACGAACGGACCGGTTCCCACCGGAGCCTCGCAGTTCGCGTCGAGCCCGCGGGCGAGACCGGTCGGCGACTCCATGGCCGTCCACGGTTGGGAGAGCGACTCGAGCAACGCGCTGTCCGGCGTCGACAGGGTGAACCGGGCCGTCGTGGCGTCGACCGCCTCGACAGCGGCCACCTTGCCGACAGCGAGGTACCCCGTCGACGACTTCGTCTCGGGGTTCTGCAGGTGTTCAACGTTCGCCTTGACAGCCGCCGCGTCGAACGCCGTGCCGTCGGTGAACGTCACATCGGAGCGGAGGGTGAAGTCCCACGTCAGTCCGTCCTCGGACGTCGTCCACGACTCAGCGAGCCACGGGATGATCGCGCCGTCGGCATCGCGCGACACGAGCGGCTCGAGGTATTGGGAGCTGAGGAGGGCCTGCGGGTAGTTCCCGCCGACGTGCGGGTCGAGGCAGTCCGGCTCAGCGTCGCCGCTCGCGTACACGAGCGTGCCGCCGGTCACCGGCGTGCTCGTCGCGGTCGGTGCAGCCGGGGAGCACGCAGCGAGGAGCAGTGCTGCGGGTGCAAGGACGGCGACGACCCGCGCCGATCGTCGCCCGGACGACGCCGGGCGCACAGGATGCAGAGGGGAGGAAGCAGGCACAGGGGACTCCATTGAGCGATCCGACCGGGTGCTGAAGGCCCGGCGACCACGTCCCACGAATTATTGGACGCAGTCTCAGAACCAGCATAGAGGCTGGAGAACGGCACCCGCCCCCTGGGCGGCGGCCGACGGCTAGGCTCGCTGACGACGGAAGGAACGCACGTGGAACGTCCAGCAGCGCGCAACGGCGTCGGCCGTCCTCGACGATCCTCCCAGCGCATCCTGGAGGAGGCCGCGGCGGAGCTCTTCCTGGAGCAGGGGTATCCGGGCACCACCGTCGACCAGATCGCCAGCAGGGCAGGCGTCAGTCGCAACACCTTCTTCAACTACTTCGGATCCAAGAGCGACGTCCTCTGGGTCGACGTCGACGCGGCGCTCGCCGGACTCGAACGGGCGCTCGCAGCACGCGTCCCACGACTGCCCACGGATGCGGCCACCGCGATGCCGGCGCTCGGTTCGGCGCTCCTCGGCATGGCCGAGGAGCGCTCGAACGGCGCCGTGCCCTGGGCGCTGACGCAGATCGAGCTGATGGACACGGCATGGGAACTCCAGGCGTCCGGCCTTGAACGGCTCCTCCGATTGCAGGCGGTGCTCCGCGTCTTCCTCGCACGTCACACGGCGGAGGCCGACGAGTTGACCATCCGGGCTGCGGCTGCAGCGACTGCGGGAGCCGTTGTGGCGGGCGCCGGCGCGTGGGCGGCCGCAGGTGTCACGCGCGGCGAGCTCAGAGACTATCTGCGCCGTGCGATCGAACCGGTCGTCGACGGGTACGGCCGGGCCCTCGCGGCTGCAGACGGCGTGCGCTGAACCCCGTCGTCCCTCGCGCCACCGGCGCGCTTCCAAGCTGTACCATTGCAGGAGCGACATCGATCCGGCCATCACCGGGGAGTCCTCGGAAGAACAGCGGCCGCTCTGCGGCCGTCAAGTAGAACCGAGCGGGGCAGGCCCGTCACAGCCGGTGCAGAGCGGCGACTCCGGGTGGAGGCGCAAGCGGGGTGGTACCGCGTCGGCCGAGCCGGCGTCCTCGCAGGACCCACGAGACCTGCCAGGAGAACGATGAGCTACCCGAAGTCCCACGAACCGACCGCAGCACCGACGGCAGGCGAGTCGGCGTCGAACGGCGCCGCGTTCGGCGTGACACCGTCGCCGAGCTTCCCATCGATCGAAGAGGGCGTTCTGGCGCGATGGGCCGCCGACGACACGTTCCAGGCGTCGATCGACCAGCGCGAGGGCGCACCCGAGTGGGTCTTCTACGACGGCCCCCCGTTCGCGAACGGTCTGCCGCACTACGGGCACCTCCTCACCGGCTACGCGAAGGACCTGTTCCCGCGCTTCCAGACCATGCGCGGCAAGCAGGTGCACCGTCGGTTCGGCTGGGACACGCACGGTCTCCCTGCGGAACTCGAGGCTGAACGGCAGCTCGGCATCACCGACAAGCGTCAGATCGACGAGATGGGACTCGCCGCCTTCAACCAGGTCGCCCGAGACTCGGTGCTCCGGTACACGGAGGAATGGCAGGCCTATGTCACGCGGCAGGCCCGCTGGGTCGACTTCGAGCACGATTACAAGACGCTCGACGTCACCTACATGGAATCCGTCATCTGGGCGTTCAAGCAACTCCACGACAAGGGTCTCGCGTACGAGGGATACCGCGTGCTCCCGTACTGCTGGCGCGACCAGACGCCGCTGTCGAACCACGAGCTGCGCATGGACGACGACGTCTACCGCATGCGCCAGGACCAGACCGTGACCGTGACCTTCCCGCTCGTCGGGCCGAAGGCCGAGAGCCTCGGCCTCACCGCCGTGCGAGCCCTCGCCTGGACCACGACGCCCTGGACCCTCCCGACGAACGCCGCTCTCGCCGTCGGCCCCGACATCGTGTACGCCGTCGTCCCGGCCGGACCGAACGGCACGCCGGACGCGACCGTCCTCCGCGAGGAGGGTGACGCCCACGCCGCGACGGAGGTCCTCGGCGGCGAGTACCTGATCGCGTCGGCCCTGCTCGGCAACTACGCCAAGGACCTCGGCTACGACTCGGCGGCCGACGCGACGGCCGCCGTCTCGCGCACGGTGCTCGGCCGCGAGCTCGACGGCGTCTCCTACGACCGCCTCTGGGACTACTACGCGGACACCGAGGAGTGGGGCACGCAGCAGGCCTGGCAGATCCTCGTGGCCGACTACGTGTCGACCGAGGACGGCACCGGTGTCGTGCACCAGGCTCCTGCCTACGGCGAGGAGGACCAGAAGGTCTGCGAGGCCGCGGGTATCCCGGTGATCGTCTCCGTCGACGACGGCGGACGGTTCCTTCCCGAGGTCGCCGACGTCGCCGGCCTGCAGGTCTTCGACGCGAACAAGCCGCTCACACAGTTGCTCAAGGCGCAGGGCCGATTGCTCCGTCAGGCGAGCTACGAGCACTCCTACCCGCACTGCTGGCGCTGCAAGCAGCCCCTCATCTACAAGGCGGTCTCCAGCTGGTTCGTCCGGGTACCGGAGTTCCGCGACCGCATGGAGGAGCTGAACCAGGAGATCACCTGGGTGCCGGAGAACGTCAAGGACGGTCAGTTCGGCAAGTGGCTCGCCGGGGCCCGCGACTGGTCGATCAGCCGCAACCGGTACTGGGGCTCACCCATCCCGGTGTGGAAGAGCGACGACCCCGCGTATCCGCGCATCGACGTCTACGGCTCGCTCGACGAGCTCGAGGCCGACTTCGGCGTGCGCCCGACGGACCTGCACCGCCCGTACATCGACGAGCTGACGCGCCCGAACCCCGACGATCCCACCGGGCGGTCGACGATGCGCCGCATCACCGACGTCCTCGACGTCTGGTTCGACTCCGGTTCGATGCCGTTCGCGCAGGTGCACTATCCGTTCGAGAACCGTGAATGGTTCGACTCCCACAGCCCGGCGGACTTCATCGTGGAGTACATCGGCCAGACGCGCGGCTGGTTCTACCTGCTCCATGTCTTGTCGACCGCACTGTTCGACCGTCCCGCGTTCACGAGCGTCGTGAGCCACGGCATCGTGCTCGGCAGCGACGGCCAGAAGATGTCGAAGTCGTTGCGGAACTACCCGGACGTCAACGAGGTGTTCGACCGCGACGGATCCGACGCCATGCGCTGGTTCCTCATGTCGAGCTCCGTGCTCCGCGGCGGAAACCTCGTCGTGACGGAGGAGGGCATCCGCGAGGGCGTCCGGCAGGTGATGCTCCCACTCTGGAACAGCTGGTACTTCTTCTCGCTGTACGCCAACACCGCGGTTCCCGGCGGCTACGACGCCGTGTGGCGCACCGACTCGACGGACGTGCTCGACCGGTACATCCTCGCGAAGACCCGGGAGCTCATCGTCACGGTCACCGACCACCTCGAGGCCTTCGACGCCACGCTCGCCGCAGCGTCGCTGCGCGACTTCGCCGACGTGCTGACCAACTGGTACGTGCGCCGTTCGCGCGACCGATTCTGGGCGACCGACGGCGGCGAGCTCGATCGCGACGCGTTCGACACCATGTACACCGTGCTCGAGACGTTCTCCCGCGTCGCAGCGCCCCTGCTGCCGCTCATCACCGAGCAGGTCTGGACGGGCCTGACGGGTGAGCGCAGCGTGCACCTCGCCGACTGGCCCCTCGCCGAGGCGTATCCCGAAGACGCGGCGCTCGTCGTGGCGATGGACCGCGTCCGCGAGATCTCCGGGGTCGCACTCGCGCTGCGCAAGCAGGCCGGTCTCCGCGTGCGGTTGCCGCTCGCGCAGCTCACGGTCGTCACGCCCGACCCGAGCGCGCTCGCGCCGTTCGAGGCGATCCTGCGTGAGGAGCTCAACCTCAAGGCGGTGTCCTTCGCGCAGCTCACCGACACGAGCGCCACGGAGTTCGGCGTCACGTCCCGACTGTCCGTCAACGCGAGGGCCGCAGGCCCCCGTCTGGGCAAGACCGTGCAGCAGGCGATCGCCGGTGCCCGCACGGGTGACTGGAGCGAGGTCGACGGCGTCGTGACGGCCGGGGGGATCGAGCTCGTGGCCGGCGAGTACGAACTCGTCATGGAGGCATCGTCGGACGCCGACGGCGGAGTCGCGCTCGCGCTCCTGCCCTCGGGCGGGTTCGTCCTCCTCGAGACGACGCTCACGCCTGAGCTCGAGGCAGAGGGGCTCGCCCGCGACGTCATCCGGGCAGTCCAGGACACCCGCAAGGCCGCAGCCCTGCAGGTCAACGATCGCATCTCGCTCAACCTCACGTTCGCCCAGGATGCCGACGAGCAGGCCGTGCGCAGCGCGCTCGGTGTCGTCGACATCGCCGGTGACACCCTCGCGGCATCGCTCGGATGGACCGGGGAACTGGGGGCACTCGCCGGGACCGGTTTCGCGCAGTCGTTCGCCGCCGGCAAGTTCGGCAACACCGGTGACTTCACCGTCACCCTCATCCGTTCGGAGGAGACCGCAGATGTCCGATGACCTGACGACCGCTGAAGCGGCAGACGCCGTCTACCGGGAACTGCTGGAGCGGCTCGGCGAGGCGCAGCCTCAGCCGAGGCTCGGCGCCACCAAGCGCGCATTGGAACTGCTGGGCAACCCAGAGGCCTCCTTCTCGATCATCCAGATCGCCGGAACCAACGGCAAGACCAGCACAGCGCGCATGATCGAGAGCATCCTGCGAGCCCACGGACTCCGCACGGGACTCTTCACCAGCCCGCACCTGGTCCGGTTCACCGAGCGGATCGGGATCGACGGCGAACGTGTGTCGGACGAGGCCGTCGCCCGTAACTGGGAGGACATCCGACCGTATCTGGCCATGGTGGACGCAGAACTGGAGGCTGCGGGAGAGCCCGCGCTCACCTTCTTCGAGGCACTCACCGTCCTCGGTTTCGCGTGCTTCGGTGACGCACCGGTCGACGTCGCGGTCGTGGAGGTCGGGATGGGCGGTGCATGGGACTCCACCAACGCCGCAGATGCCGAGGTCGCCGTCTTCGCTCCCATCGACCTCGATCACATGCAGCGCCTCGGCTCGACGATCGAGGAGATCGCACGGACCAAGGCCGGCATCATCAAGCCGGGTGCTCAAGTGGTCTCGGCCGCTCAGCACCCCGCCGCTCAGCGCGCCCTCGTCGAGGCTGCCGCTGCGGTATCCGACCCGATCGCATTCGAGGGGGCGGAGTTCGCGCTCGAACAGGACTCGGTGGCCGTCGGGGGTCAGCTCATCACGGTCCGTGGCCGGGCCGGGACCTATCCCGAGTTGTACCTGCCGCTCTACGGCGACCACCAGGGTCGGAACGCGACGCTCGCGATCGCAGCAGTCGAAGCCTTCCTGGGTGGTGGCACGCAGCCTCTCGCCGAGGACGTCCTCGCGGAAGGTCTCACCGAGGTCGCGTCCCCGGGGCGCCTGCAGCTCGTCGGTACCGATCCGACCGTCCTGGTCGATGCGGCCCACAACCCACACGGGGCGGCGTCGCTGGTGGCGGCGCTCGGGAGCTACTTCGACGTCGACGAGGTCGCCTTCGTCGTGGGCATCCTGCAGGACAAGGACGCGGCAGGCATCCTGACGACGCTCGCGCCGGCCGCAGCAGGGTTCTTCTTCACACAGTCCGAGTCCGAGCGTGCGATCCCCGCCGAAGAACTCAGCCGCCTCGCGGCATCGCTGGAGCTCCCGGCGTCGAGCTTCGCGGAGACGCTGGACGAGGCCGCGGAGGATGCGAGACGCTGGGCCGAGGAGGCTCCGCGGCGTCTCGTCGTCATCACCGGGTCCATCACCCTCGTCGGTGAGGCGATGGAGATCGCCGACGATCGTGAGTGGAAGGCGACGGCATGAGCGGCATGGCGCGTTCCCGCGCACCGCGGAGTATCAAGCAGACCCTCGGATCGATCATCCTCGGCTTCGAGCTGATCGTGATGTTCCTCGGTTCGCTGGTGATCTTCGGACTCAAAGCGCTGCCTGCCCCGGTCGCGCTGATCGGCGGCGCAGTCCTCTGTCTCATCATCGTCGCGACGATCCCGCTCCTGCGATTCCGCTGGGGATATTGGCTGGGCTGGGCGGTGCAAGCCGCTATCGTGGCTACCGGTCTGCTCGTGCCGATGATGTTCCTCGTCGGTGGCATGGCGGCAGCCGTCTGGACCTATGCGATGGTCCAAGGCGACAAGATCGAGCGCCAGCAGGCGTTCTACCGAGAGACGAAGGATTGACCGTGGCTGTTGAAGAAACCCTGGTACTCGTGAAGCCCGACGGCGTCGCGCGCAACCTGACCGGCGAGATCCTCCGCCGGATCGAGGCGAAGGGCTACTCCCTCGTCGACCTGCGCATGGTCGAGCCCGACCGTGAGCTCCTCGCTGCGCACTATGCGGAGCACGAGGGCAAGCCGTTCTACGAGCCGCTCGTCGAGTTCATGCTGAGCGGCCCGGTCGTCGCGATCCGTGTCGCCGGCAACCGCGTCATCGAGGGTTTCCGAGTCCTCGCCGGAACCACCGACCCGACGACGGCGGCCCCGGGGACCATCCGTGGCGACTTCGGTCGCGACTGGGGACTGAAGGTCCAGCAGAACCTCGTGCACGGTTCGGACAGCACCGAATCAGCCTCGCGCGAGCTCGCGCTCTGGTTCGCGTGAGTCGCAGCGCCTGAACACACGAAGCCCGTCCTCCGCGCTGCGCGGGGACGGGCTTCGTCGTGCCGGCCGACCGGCCAGGCCGGGCCGCAGCGCCTTCACAGGTAGGACAGCACGTCGAGACGCAACTGCGCGATGATCGCGACGACGAGGTAGCACGCCAGGGTCACGACGACGATCCAGGACGTGACCACACCCGCGATCCGGCGGACGGTGGGGGATGCGGGGAACACGTCGTTCTTCAAGCTGAACGCCGTCACCAGGATGAATGTCGGAATGGTGACGGACCAGGTGACCATGCACCACGGGCACAGCGTTCCGAGCACGAAGATGCTCTGGGAGATGAGCCAGATGACGAACCCGATCGCGCCGAGCAGCCCGATGTTGAAGGCGACCCAGAACCACCGCGCGAAACGGGCGCCGGCGAGGATCGCGACACCGACGGCGATCGGGGCGATCCATCCCGCGAGACCGAGGATGGGGTTCGGGAAGCCGAGTACCGAGCCCTGCCATGACTCCAGGTTGCGGCCGCACTGCACCAGGATGCTGAAGTTGCAGCCGAGCTGCGCATCAGGGTTCTCGAGGAGCTGGAACTTGTCGAGGGTGAGCGCGAACGCCGCGAACCACCCGATCGAGCCCGCGAGGATGAGGAAGATCGCGAGGCCCTTGGGGCGCGCATCGATGATCGGTATTGACACGCCCCGATTCTCGCACGCCGTGCTGCGAGTGGACCCGGACATGCCCGGGCCGACCGCGCTCAGGTCCACCGGGCCGCGTTCGTGCGATAATCGAGGGGTTGTGCACCGAGCCGCGCTCGACCGCACGACACGAAGGCTTGTTTGGGCAATGAGAGCCCAGGAACCGCCGGCACGTGCCGGCACGATCGTGAGAGCTCCGAGAGCCAGCGATCACACAGGATTTGCGAACGGCTGCACACGCAGCGGTCCGCACGAGATGAAGAACCGGACGGTGGCGCGGCCGCCGACCCGGCATAGGGGAGTACACCAGGAATGGTGAATGAGCACACCGAGGACCCGGCCACGCCGGGTACCGACCACGAACCGATCGACCAGCAGACCGAGGCGCTGACGCCCGAGGCCGACGGAGCAGCCGAATCGGCGGCCGTCGTCGCCGAAGAGGCGCCCGACGAGTCGAGCACCGAGCCGGCTCCCGCCGCCGCGGTGCGTCCGCCGACGACCCTGCTGCTGTTCCAGGCACCGGATCTGCCACCCGTCGTCCTCCGCGAGGACGAGCCGCTGGAAGCGGAACTCAGCTCCTCACGACGACGCACGCGTCGTCGTGCCGGGGAGGACGGCCCGGAACAGGGTGAGCGCAACGAGCCGCGAGCCGACACCCGGAACGTCGTGAAGGTGCGGACGCCCCGTGAGCCGGAGCTCATCACCGAGCCGCAGAAGGTCCGCGGTTCGACGAGGCTCGAGGCGAAGAAGCAGCGACGCCGCGACGGCCGTGACGCCGGCCGCCGCCGCCCTGTCGTCACCGAGGCCGAGTTCCTCGCGCGCCGTGAGTCGGTCGACCGCGTGATGGTGGTCCGCTCGAAGAACGGCAAGACCCAGATCGGTGTGCTCGAGGACGGCGTGCTCGTGGAGCACTACGTCGCGCGCAGCCAGGAGGCGTCGCTCATCGGGAACGTGTACCTCGGTCGCGTGCAGAACGTCCTGCCGAGCATGGAGGCGGCGTTCGTCGACATCGGTCGCGGGCGCAACGCAGTCCTCTACTCGGGTGAGGTCGACTGGGACTCCGTCGAGACGGGGAATCAGCCGCGTCGCATCGAGCTCGCGCTCAAGGGCGGCGACAAGGTGCTGGTGCAGGTCACGAAGGACCCGGTCGGCCACAAGGGCGCCCGACTCACGAGCCAGGTCTCGCTCCCGGGCCGGTACCTCGTCTATGTGCCGAACGGCTCGATGAACGGTATCTCGCGGAAGCTCCCCGACACTGAGCGTGCTCGCCTGAAGAAGATCCTCAAGGAGGTGCTCCCGGAGAACGTCGGTGTCATCGTCCGCACCGCTGCCGAGGGCGCGACCGAGGAGCAGTTGACGCTCGACGTCACGCGGCTGAAGTCGCAGTGGGCTGAGATCTCCCGTCAGATCGACTCCGTACAGGCACCTGCCCTGCTCCACAGCGAGCCGGACCTGCTCATCAAGATCATCCGCGACGTCTTCAACGAAGACTTCCACAAGCTCGTCATCCAGGGCTCGGACGCCCTGCAGGACATCCAGAGCTACCTCCGCGGCGTCGCACCCGACCTCTTGGAGCGCGTGGAGGCCTATGACGGCACGGGCGACTCCTTCGTGGAGTACCGCATCGCCGAGCAGATCGAGAAGGCGCTCGATCGCAAGGTCTGGCTGCCGTCCGGCGGATCGCTCGTCATCGACCGGACCGAGGCCATGACCGTGGTCGACGTCAACACCGGAAAGTTCGTCGGCTCCGGCGGCAACCTGGAGGAGACCGTCACGAAGAACAACCTCGAGGCAGCTGAAGAGGTCGTGCGTCAGCTCCGGCTGCGCGACATCGGCGGCATCATCGTCGTCGACTTCATCGACATGGTCCTCGAGTCGAACCGCGACCTCGTGTTGCGGCGCCTCGTCGAGTGTTTGAGCCGCGACCGCACGAAGCACCAGGTCGCCGAGGTCACCTCCTTGGGTCTCGTCCAGATGACGCGCAAGAAGCTCGGCCTCGGCCTGCTCGAGACGTTCAGCGAGCCGTGCGAGGTCTGCGCGGGTCGAGGAGTCGTCGTGCACCACGATCCCGTCGTCAAGCACCGGCAGACCCCGCAGCCGGAGCAGCAGCGCCGTCGTGGGGGCAAGGGCGGTGCGTCTGCCGGCACACAGCAGGCCTCCTCCGGTGCATCGAGCTCGCCGCAGAAGCAGCCCGGCCAGACGCACGGCATCACCGACGACGCGAAGAACGCCCTCGCGTTGATCGCCGCCCGGACGCTGCACCATGAGGAGCAGGCGGCCGCTGAGGCCGTCGCCGCCGAGGCAGCGGCTGTCGAGCCGAGCTCGCAGGAGTCTGAGGGCGGGCAGCAGGACGAGCGTTCCGAAGCGCCGGCTGTGCACCAGCATGAGGGTCGACGAAGCCGACGCGAGAAGCGCGAGCCCCGTCGTCGTGCCGGCGACGAGTCGCGTCGAGGTGCAGCAGAGGACCGTTCGCGCGAGCCTGCAGCAGAGTCCGCCGCTCCGACGCTGTCGCTGCTCGACCTGCCGATCGCACCTGCCGCCGAGAAGCCGCGACGTTCCGCCGTCGTGGATCCCGAGCGTCTGCTCGACTCCGTGCTGGACGCATTGCCCGAGCCGAAGAAGCCGGGTCAGGGGCGCGGTCGCAGTCGTCGTGTGTCGACCGCGTCACTCGCGGGCGGGCAGGCCGTCGGTTCGGACGGCGCGCAGCGTCTGGCTGAATAGCCGAATACCCGGCAACGCACCGGTCAGGACGGCGCGTCTCCTCTGGAGGCGCGCCGTTCGCGTTCGGTGATGCGCAGGCCGCTGGCGATGAGACGGCGGACGAGATCGCCGGCGGTGACCGCGACGGCCCCGGCGGCCACGAGCGAGGCGTGTCGGTCGGCGGGCACGTCGTAGTGGTCCAGGTCGAAGGACCGCTCGGGGAGGCCCGTCCGTCCCGCGAAGGCGTGCAGCTCCTCGAGCGAGGTGTCGCTCACCACGTGGGACCAGAGTGTGCCGTGTGCCGGCTACAGCGGGGGATCGATGAGCACGGTCATGCTCCCATCCAACCATCAGCGGTCCTCGCGGATTCCCGGAACGCCGGGATGCGCCGCCCACCCGGTGATCGTTCAGGGGAGCGCGGGGTACACTTGCCTGGTGCGCCCGGTGTGGGAGCCGCGAAGAACCTGGTCCATCTCGATGGATCGTTCCCGCTGGTTTGACCTGGGCAACACGATGAAGTAAACTCGACCGTTGGTGTGCATTGAGTTTTATATGCCACACCCACGGTTTTCTGCCATCAAGGTGTCCCACGTGTTCGAACCTTTCCGCGCAGTAACTTCCAGCAACAGTCAGTCGGAGCGTTTCGCTCCCCAAAGAACGGGTACGTAGTGGTTTACGCAGTTGTGCGCGCCGGAGGACGGCAGGAGAAGGTCGAGATCGGAACCATCGTCACGATGGACCGGGTCAAGGCCGACAAGGATGGCAACATCGAGCTTCCCGCGG
This sequence comes from Plantibacter sp. RU18, assembly GCF_050613355.1. Classification (NCBI taxonomy): domain Bacteria; kingdom Bacillati; phylum Actinomycetota; class Actinomycetes; order Micrococcales; family Microbacteriaceae; genus Plantibacter; species Plantibacter sp. RU18. The sequence continues at coordinate 2,679,799 of NZ_CP159618.1, read as the reverse complement.
TGCTCCACGTCGACGGTGAGAACATCATCTCCGACGCGAAGTCGCTCGCGAAGATCACGGTGACGGCCGAGGTGCTCGAAAACCTCCGCGGTCCGAAGATCGTCATCCAGAAGTTCAAGAACAAGACCGGTTACAAGAAGCGTCAGGGGCACCGTCAGGAGCTCACGCGCGTCAAGATCACCGGCATCAAGTAAGGCATCGAGGAGAAGAAGAGATGGCACACAAGAAGGGTGCGAGTTCGACTCGCAACGGTCGTGACTCCAACGCACAGCGTCTCGGTGTGAAGCGCTTCGGCGGCCAGGTCGTCCTCGCGGGCGAGATCCTCGTCCGTCAGCGCGGAACGCACTTCCACCCCGGCGCCAACGTCGGCCGTGGTGGCGACGACACGCTGTTCGCTCTCGAAGCCGGCTCCGTGCAGTTCGGCCAGAAGGGCGGCCGCAAGGTCGTCAACATTGTCGCTGCTGCAGAGTAGCACCAACGATCTTTCCAGCAGGGGGCGGGCTTCGGCCCGCCCCCTGCTGTCGTACAACCGAAGCAACATGATTCAAGAGAGGGGCTGAGCGTCCATGGTCACATTCGTCGACCGGGTCACACTGCACCTGCGAGCGGGAAACGGCGGCAACGGCTGCGTCTCCGTGAAGCGCGAGAAGTTCAAGCCGCTGGCCGGCCCTGATGGGGGTAACGGCGGACACGGTGGCGACATCATGCTCGTCTCAGACCCTCAGGTCACAACGCTGCTCGGGTACCACCGCTCACCGCACCGGAGTTCCGACACCGGCGGCTTCGGCATGGGCGACCACCGCAACGGGTTCCAGGGCGAGACGCTCGTGCTCCCCGTGCCCGTCGGCACCGTCGTCAAGGACGTCGAGGGCAACGAACTCATCGACTTCGACGAACCCGGGATGGAGTTCGTCGTCGCTCCTGGAGGCCTCGGCGGCCTCGGCAACGCGGCTCTGTCGTCCACGAAGCGCAAAGCGCCCGGCTTCGCGCTCCTCGGCACGCTCGGTTGGGAGGGTGACGTCCTCCTCGAGCTCAAGACCGTGGCAGACGTCGCACTCGTGGGATACCCCTCGGCCGGCAAGTCGAGCCTGATCGCCGCATTGTCCGCAGCGAAGCCGAAGATCGCCGACTACCCGTTCACGACGCTTCACCCGAACCTCGGTGTCGTCGAAGCCGGCGACGTCCGATACACCGTCGCCGACGTGCCAGGCCTCATCGAGGGCGCGAGCGAGGGCAAGGGACTCGGCCTCGAGTTCCTCCGCCACGTCGAGCGCTGCTCGGCACTCCTGCATGTCCTCGACTGCGCGACGCTCGATCCGGGTCGTGACCCGATCAGCGACCTCGACATCATCCTCGCTGAGCTCGCTGCCTACCCTGTCCCCGAGGGTCAGACGCCCCTTGTCGAACGACCGCAGCTCATCGCACTGAACAAGATCGACGTCCCGGAGGCCCGCGAGCTCGCGGAGTTCCTCCGCGAGGACCTCGAAGCCCGCGGTTACCGTGCCTTCGAGATATCGACCGTGTCGCGCGAGGGTCTGCGTCAGCTGTCCTTCGCGCTCGGCGAACTCGTCGAGGAGAGCCGGGTCATTGCGGCTGCAGATGCGGCGAAGCCACGTATCGTGCTCCGCCCGAAGGCCGTCGACGACTCGAAGTTCACGGTCACCGTCGAGGGTGGCACCTACGGCAACCTGTACCGCATCCTCGGCGCGAAGCCGGAGCGGTGGGTCCAGCAGACGGAGTTCAACAACGAGGAGGCCGTCGGCTTCCTCGCCGACCGCCTCGCGAAGCTCGGTGTCGAAGAGGCGCTGTTCAAGGCCGGTGCTGTGGCTGGCGCGACCGTCATGATCGGGGCCGGGGGAGGAGTGGTCTTCGACTGGGAGCCCACACTCACCAGCACCGCCGAGCTGCTCACGCAGCCCCGTGGAACTGATCCGCGTCTCGACGCGAGTCACCGTCCCACACGCAACCAGCGCCGAGACGAGTACTTCGAGCGCATGGATGCGAAGGCCGCCGCTCGTGAGGAGCTGCTCCGCGAACGCGCTGCCGGTCTCTGGAACGATGACGAAGGTTTCGAAGTCGGCTCCGTGCCGGCCGACGCCCAGACCGAGGGTGGCGTGTCGGAGGACGACGAACGGTGACCATCCCCCAGCGCAGCGGTATCCCGACGGCGCGTCGTATCGTCGTGAAGGTCGGTTCCTCCTCGATCAGCGGCGACAACGCCGGACAGATCGCTGCGCTGGTCGAGGCGCTGGCGAGCGCACACGCTCGCGGCACGGAGGTCATCCTGGTCTCCTCCGGCGCGATCGCGACCGGTATGCCCTACCTGCGCCTGGACGCACGCCCGAGTGATCTGGCGACGCAGCAGGCCGCAGCGGCAGTCGGGCAGAACGTCCTCATCTACCGCTACCAGGACAGTCTCGACCGCTTCGGGATCGTCGCCGGCCAAGTACTCCTGACGGCGGGTGATCTCGAGAATCCGAGCCACCGGAGCAACGCCCAGCGTGCGATGGAACGGCTGCTCGGGCTGCGGATCCTGCCGATCGTGAACGAGAACGACACGGTCGCGACGCACGAGATCCGCTTCGGCGACAACGATCGACTTGCCGCGCTCGTCTCGGTGCTCGTGGCTGCCGACGTCCTCATCCTCCTGAGCGATGTCGACGCACTGTACACACGGCCGCCTCACGAGGCAGGCGCCGAGCGCATCGAGGAGGTGCCGTTCGGTGACGCCCTCAGCGGCGTGACCTTCGGCGACATCGGTTCCGCCGGCGTCGGCACTGGTGGAGCGGGAACGAAGGTGTCGGCTGCGCGTCTGGCCGCAGAGGCCGGAACCTCGGTCCTCGTGACCTCGACCGCCAATGTCTCCGGAGCGCTGAACGGCGACCATCTCGGAACCTGGTTCCAGTCGGCCTGAGCCCGGCGTCCGTCATGCGGGCAAACGGTCCGGCGGTGCTCAGTAGAATCGACCCATGTCGGACTCCCTCTCCACCGTGCTCCCGCTCGCAGATCGGCTCGCCGCCGCGAAGCGCGCCTCTCGAGTGCTCGCGCAGGCGAACACCGCGCAGAAGAATCGAGCGCTGGCGGCCATCGCCGATGCAGTGGTGAGCGGTGCGGACGCGATCATCGCAGCAAACGCGCTGGATCTCGCGAACGGTCGCGAGAACGGACTGAGTGCCGGCCTGCAGGACCGCCTGCGCCTCGACCACGGTCGGATCAACGGCCTCGCCGAGGCGGTTCGCGACGTCATCGCGATCGTCGACCCCGTCGGGCAGGTCGTCCGCGGCAGCACGACGCCGGACGGCGTCAAACTCGAGCAGGTGCGGGTACCGTTCGGTGTCGTCGGTGCGATCTACGAGGCGCGTCCCAACGTGACCGTGGACATCGCCGCCCTGGCCGTGAAGAGTGGGAACGCCGTGGTCCTCCGTGGCGGTTCCGCGGCCGCGCAGTCCAACGCAGTGCTCGTCGGGCTGTTGCAGGACGCCCTCGAATCGGTCGGGCTCCCGGGTGACGCCATCCAGACCATCGACGCGTTCGGGCGCGACGGCGCGAAGCAACTGATGCATGCGCGTGGGCTGATCGACGTCCTGATCCCGCGGGGGAGCGCCGCGCTCATCGAGACCGTGATCCGTGATTCGACCGTCCCCGTGATCGAGACGGGCGCCGGCGTGGTGCACGTCTTCCTCGACGAGACCGCCGATGTCGATTGGGCTGTCGACATCGTCCGCAACGCCAAGGTGCAACGGCCGTCGGTCTGCAACGCACTTGAGACGATCCTCGTGCACGCGGACTCGGCCGAGCGCCTGCTGCCCGCAGTGCTCGGGGATCTCCGCGACCATGGGGTCCTGCTCCACGCGGACGAGCGGGCGCGAGCGATCTTCCCGGACTCGGTTCCGGCGGTCGAGGACGATTGGGCGACTGAGCACATGTCGCTCGAGCTGTCCGTTCGCGTGGTCGACGACCTCGACGCGGCACTCGAACACATCGACGAGTACTCCACCGGGCACACCGACTCCATCATCACGAACAGCGTCGTCAACGCCGACCGCTTCCTGGCGGAGGTCGACTCCGCCGTGGTCATGGTGAACGCGTCCACGCGCTTCACCGATGGTGCGGAGTTCGGGTTCGGTGCCGAGGTCGGCATCTCGACGCAGAAACTCCATGCTCGTGGCCCCATGGGACTTCCCGAGTTGACGAGTACGAAGTGGCTCGTGCGTGGTTCGGGGCACACCCGCCGGTAGTCGCTAGACTGGTCCAGGCGTCGGGTGACGCCTACAGAAGGAGAGATCATGTCGATTGCCGCGTCCGTACTGGCTGCTACCGTTCTGGCCGAGTCGGAGCATGCCGTCGAACTCGCCGCACCCACCTGGGTGTTCGGCGCGGTCGCTCTCGTCCTCTTCGCGATCCTCGGTGCGGTCACCTTCAGCTACCGAGACGTCGCCAACCGTCACAGTGACAAGGTCGGCGCGCACGACGCTCACGGCGAGCACGGTCACTAAGCTGTCCGGCGTGAGCGCGACCGTCGCCGAACCGGCGACGCGCCGTCCACGGATCGGGGTCATGGGTGGGACGTTCGATCCGATCCATCATGGTCACCTGGTCGCGGCCTCAGAGGTCGCCCAGCATTTCGACCTCGACGAGGTCGTCTTCGTGCCGACCGGAATGCCGTACCGGAAGTCCGGCGTCAGCGACAGCGAGCACCGATACCTCATGACGGTCATCGCCACGGCCGCGAACCCGCGGTTCACCGTGAGTCGAGTGGACATCGACCGCGCAGGACCCACGTACACGATCGACACGCTCAGAGATCTGCATCGCAAGCGCCCGGAAGCGGAGCTGTTCTTCATCACCGGCGCGGACGCCATCGCGCAGATCCTCAGCTGGAAAGACGTGCGTGAGGTGTGGGAACTGGCGCACTTCGTTGCTGTGAGTCGACCGGGACACGATTTGAACGTTTCCGGATTGCCTCAGCACGACGTAAGCTTGTTGGAAGTTCCGGCCCTAGCGATATCGTCGACGGATTGCCGGAGCCGGGTGAGCAAAGGCTTTCCGGTCTGGTATCTGGTTCCCGACGGTGTCGTGCAGTACATCACCAAGCACCACCTGTATCGGAGTGAAGCCACATGACCGCGTTGCCAGAGGACGCGCCCCTGACGAGGCGTCAGGCCCGAGAGAGCCAGCAGCAGATTCCGTCGACGGACGAAGCGCCCGAGACGACCTCGCGCCGACGGCGCGCGTCGACCTCGGAACCCGTCGCCGCTGGCGAGATCCCGCAGCCCACGCCGGACAGCTCGACTGCACAGCGGCCCGAGCCGTCCGCGGCTGCACCCGCATCCGCGGCTTCGTCCACACGTCCTCCGTCCGCGGCAGGCGCTCCGGCTCCGTCGTCGACGGGTGGACTGACCCGTCGACAGTTGCGCGAGCTCGAGCGCACCGGTTCGATCGAACAGATCCCCGCGCCCGCGGCGGCAGTCGCGCCCCCGGTCGAAGACCCCGCTCCACAGGTCGCGCTCCCACCACGTCCCGCTGAGCAGGTCGTCGCACCGTCTCAGAAGCAGAGCAAGGCTGCCAAGCAGCAAGCGGCGAAGGCTGCGGCAGCCGAGGCCGACGCCAAGGCTGCAGCAGACCGTCAGCAGGCGAAGGACCGTCAGGCTGCCGAGCGCAAGGAAACCGACGACCGCAAGGCTGCACAGCAGGCGGCTGCGGAACGCGCAGCATCTGATCGGGCCGCAGCGAAGGCGGCCGAGCAGGCCGCCGCAGCCGAGCGGGCCGAGAAGGCGCGCTCAGCGCAGACCGCTGCGCCGGTTCCGCAGGCACCCGTCGCCGAGACGGTCGTCCCGACCGGTTCCCTCTTCGACGTCTCGGATCGCGACGACATCTCCGAGGACCCGGCGTCGACGCTGTCGAAGGGTTTCGGCCGGGATTCGATGCTCGTGGCCGCGCTCGAGGCGGAGAAGGCCTCTCAAGCAGACACCGGTGTCGCGTTCGAGGATCTGCTGGGCAACGGCATGGCCACGACGGGCCAGATCACGACGAGTTCACTCATCATCCCGGTCGCCCCGGCTCAGGCCGAGGCCGGCGCGACGTCGAACTCGACGGGCGAGATCCTCATCACCGGCACCATCGATCTGCCGCGCGGGCTCGGCTCGTCCGGTCAGGACCCCAATCACTTCGACGGGGCGGGTATCGACCGCCTCATCGAGGGCGACGAGCTTCCGGCTTCCGTCACGGCGGCGTCGCCCGTCGCAGCGAGCAAAGCCGTGAGCAGCCACGGATCGACGCGCGACGTCGTCCCGGCCACCACCAATCAGAGCAACAAGCTGTTGATGACCCTCGCGATCGCCGCGGCGGTACTCGCCGCGGGTGTCATCGCGGTGCTCATCATCGGTTTCCTCGGCGGAGCGTTCTAGCCTCGTCGTCTTTCATCCGATCGCACTCGCTGCGGTCGTCAGAGGAGTACACACATGACCCTGTCCGACACCACGCTCGACGCCGTGCAGCTCGCGGCGACCGCGGGCGAATCCAAGGGCGGCGAGGATCTCGTCGCGCTGGACGTCTCCGGCCCGCTGCCGTTCGTCGATGCCTTCCTGCTCGTCACCGGCCGGAGCGAACGCAACGTCGTCGCCGTCGCAGGCGAGATCGAAGGCCGCCTCAACGAGAGCGGCGTGAAGACGCTGCGCCGCGAGGGAAAATCCGAGGGTCGTTGGATCCTGCTCGACTTCGGCGAGGTCGTCGTGCACGTCTTCCACGAGGAGGAGCGGATGTACTACTCGCTCGAGCGCCTGTGGAAGGACTGCCCCGTCATCCCGCTGGTCTCCGCGGCTCCGCAGCCGGCCAACTGACGATTCGTCGGTCCCGGGGCCGGGAAAGTGGTCACAACCGCTCTCGAGATGTAGTAACCTATTCAAGTTGCTTCCGCTGAAACAGATGGCGGAAGGAACATGAATATGGGTCTGTGGCGCAGCTGGTAGCGCACCTGCATGGCATGCAGGGGGTCAGGGGTTCGAGTCCCCTCAGATCCACCAAACCGAGAGAATCCCCGCGGATCGTCTGATCCGCGGGGATTCTCTCGTTCCAGCTCTGCAGCGAGGTCAGTTGACCTCGTCCGGGTGGCTGCCGACACGCTTCCCTGTGTCGAGGCCGTCAAGAGCGGCGATCTCGTCCGGAGTCAGTTCGAAGCCGAAGACATCGAAGTTCTGAGCGATGCGTTCACGGGAGTTCGACTTCGGGAAGACGATCAGACCGTTCTGCAGGTGCCAACGGATGACGACCTGAGCCGGTGTCACACCGTGGGCGGTTGCCGCTCGGGACACAGCTTCCTCGCCGAAGAGGTCATACTTGCCCTGTCCGAGGGGCCCCAGGACTCGATGTGGATGCCGTGCTCGGCTCCGAACGCGCGCAGCTCACGCTGCGCGAAGGCGGGGTGCAGTTCGATCTGGTTGACGGCCGGCACGGTTGCGGAGTTCGCGAGCAGCTTCTCGAGGTGCTCGACCTGGTGGTTGGAGACACCGATCGAACGGGTCTTCCCGGCAGCCTTGATCTCCTCCAGTGCGAGCCAGGCCTCCAGGTAGTCGTCCTTGCCCGGCGTCGGCCAGTGGGTGAGGTACAGATCGACGTGGTCGAGACCGAGCTTGTCGAGGCTCTCGTCGATCGCGGCATGCGCCGACGCCTTCTGGTGGCGATCGTTCCAGCGCTTCGTGGTGATGAACAGCTCGTCACGAGGAATGCCCGACTTCGCGAGAGCGGCGCCGACACCCTCCTCGTTCTTGTAGATGGCTGCGGTGTCGATGTGGCGGTATCCGACCTCGAGTGCATCCGTGACGATGCGTTCTGCTTCCTTCGGGTCGACGAGGAAGACGCCGAAGCCGAGTTGGGGGATCGTGTGGCCGTCGTTGAGGGTGATGGTGGGAACAGTCATGGGTCCATGCTGGCACCGGGGCGCTGCCGAGGGGAACCGCCTTCGCCCTCCGCGTAACGTGTCGACATATCGAGGGAATACGCCCGCCTCGGTACTGCTTGACCTCTGAGGAGGGGCGCGACAGCATCCCGCGACCAACCGCAGGCCACGATGAGGATGACACCGCGATGACGACCGAGACTCTGCCGAACCCGACTGGTTCGGTGCCGACGAGCGCCACTGACGAGGACCGCCTGCCACCCGGATCGAAGCTCCTCATCGGGTTGCTGCTGGTCTCCGCATTCGTCGTCATCCTCAATGAGACGATCATGAGCGTCGCACTTCCGCGCCTCATGCAGGATCTGGACATCACGGCCAGTTCGGCCCAGTGGCTCACGACCGGGTTCATGCTGACGATGGCCGTCATCATCCCGGCGACAGGATTCCTCCTCGAGCGGTTCACACTCCGCACGATGTTCATCACCGCGATGGTCCTGTTCAGTGCGGGAACGCTGATCGCCGCGTTGTCGCCAGGCTTCGGTGTGCTGCTGCTCGGCCGAGTCGTCCAGGCGAGCGGCACCGCGATCATGATGCCCTTGCTGATGACGACGGTGCTCAACGTCGTCCCGGTCGCAGCCCGCGGACGGACAATGGGGGCGATCTCGATCGTCATCTCGGTCGCACCGGCCGTCGGGCCGACGGTCTCCGGCCTCATCCTCAGCGTGCTCGATTGGCGCTGGATGTTCTGGATCGTGCTGCCGATCGCGGTGATCGCGCTCGTCCTCGGCGCCGTGCTCGTCCGCAACGTGACGGAACCACGACGAGTGCGCTTCGACGTCTTCTCCCTGGTCCTGTCAGCGTTCGCCTTCGGAGGACTGATCTTCGGATTGAGCAGCATCGGCGAATCCGCTGAGGGGCACGCGCTGATGCCGGTGTGGATCCCGTTGGGGGTCGGCGTCCTCGCACTGGCCGGATTCGTCCTGCGACAGCTCGTCCTGGTGCGCGAGGACCGGGCGTTCATGGATCTGCGCACCTTCGCGAACCGCACCTTCACGGTCTCGATCATCCTCGTCGCGATCGTCATGATGGCCCTCTTCGGCTCGCTGATCGTCCTGCCGATCTATCTGCAGAACGTGCTCCGCCTCGACACCCTCACGACCGGACTGCTCCTCCTGCCGGGTGGTGCGACGATGGCCGCACTGGCGCCTCTGGTCGGGTCGCTCTTCGACCGTTTCGGTCCTCGTCCGCTCGTCATCCCCGGAGCGTTCGCCGTGAGCGCCTCCTTGTGGATGTTCACGATGCTCGGCGTCGGCAGTCCCATCGGCATGATCATCGGCGTGCACGTCCTGTTGAGTGCCGGTCTCGCCTTCATGTTCACCCCGTTGCTCACGTCCGCGCTCGGGTCGCTCCGAACCGAGCTGTACCCGCACGGCAGCGCGATCGTCGGTACGGTGCAACAGCTCGCGGGTGCTGCCGGCACTGCGCTGTTCATCACGATGATGTCGACGACGGCTGCGGCTCGTGTCGCCGCGGGAAGCAGCCCACTGGACGCAGCAGCGGCGGGGGTGCAGGCCGCTTTCGTCTGTGGTGCAGCCCTGTCACTGCTCGCGATCGTGGCGTCCTTCCTGATCCGCCGACCCGCGGAGCCGGTCGGACGAAGCCACAGCGGTCACTGAGCAGGGATCGGCGCCCCGCAACCCCCTTGTCGGACCGGGCGGACGAGCGAAGCATGGTCTCATGAGACGGTTGCGGGTGGCTGGGGAGACGTATTACGTCGCGGACGTCCTCGGAGCGGCATTCCTCGAATACCTGCAGGCACTGGCCTCGGCAGGGGCAGCGGGGATCGTCGCGCTTCCGGCACTGACCGCCGACGGCGTCCCGACCCGACTTGAGTTCCTCGCCGGAGCGTCGAGTCAGACGCTGCTCACTCCCGCGGTCGTCTCCTTCGCGGAACCTGAGAGCGCGGACGCAGTGGCACGACTCCGGCAGCTGACGAGGGGACTCGCGCCAGAGCAGGTGAAGCTTGCCCGACCTCAGGATCTCCGGCCGCGTGACCTGGAGTTCGACGAGCGGGCGGACGCTTAACGCGCCCAGCGCATGGTGTAGGCGTCCGCGAGGACGGGCATCACGGGGGAGCGCAGGACCGTGCGCAGACCGAGGTCACGCAACGACCCGACGGCGGAGCCGTGCGGCCGACCGAGCGCCATGTTCAGCTCCGCCTGACGCGCCGCGCGCCGCGCCAGCGACAGCTGCCGATCGGACACCGCGGTCAACCGGGCCGCGTCCGGCGCGCCGGATCGGACCGCCCGCACGATGCCGGGCGCGAAGGCGCGAGCGTCCGCCCAACCGAGGTTCATGCCCTGTCCGCCGATCGGACTGATCTCGTGCGCGGCGTCGCCGACGTGGACGATCCTTCCCGCGACGAGAGAGCGTCGCTGGCGCCGTCTGACGACGAAGGCGCTCAGCATCGAGTTCGTCGTGGGATCCAGCGAGTCGCCGGTGCGTTCGGAGACGAGTGCCGCGAGATCGTCGGCCGTCGGCTCTGATATCAGGTTCGAGAGACCGGTGTGGACGACGTACCGACGCTTCCCTGCCGGTAGCGGGAACGACTCGACGACACCGTGCCGGTGGAGGAAGACACGGGCGACCGCGCCCGCATCGCTCTGGTCGAGGACGTCGCCCATGAGATAACCGTCACGGTACTGGCGTACCCGCCCCATCGCCGGCGGTGCGTCGAACGACGTCCGGCCGCCCGATGCGACGACGACCATGGCTGCACGCGTACTGACCGCACCCGGACCGCCGGTGCCAGTGGCCTGGACACCGTCGGGTCCGGCGAGGAGCGTCGTGCAGTGGATCCCGGTCCGGAGCGCTCCCGGGAGCACCGCGTGGAGCCGGGCGCGCAGGAGCTGCTCGGTGCGCCACTGCTCGAGCGCAGCGATGAACGGATGGTCGAACGGGCGGTCATCGAACAGGACCGTACCGAGACGTCGTCCGCCGTTCCAGGCCTCGCCGCGACCGATCCGAACAGCATGCTCGAGGAACGGGCCGAGGACGCCGAGCCCGTCGAACAGGTCGAGCGAGGGCGGGTGCACGCCGATCGCGCGCGTGCCGGACGGAGGGTCCGACCGCCCCTCCCAGACCTCGACATCGATCCCGTCCCGGGCGAGCAGCAGGGCCACGACGAGCCCGACCGGACCACCCCCGACGATCAGCACGTCAGGCATCGCTTGCACCGGCGGGAGGCGCACCTGCCCGCGAGAGGAGCAGTCGCATCGGGAAGCGCCGTTCGACCGTCCACCCTGGGGGTGTCAGAGCCTGGAGTTCGTCGCTCCGATAGCTGCGTCGGATCGAACGGAGCCCATCGATGTGGAGGAACGAACTCCGCCTCCCCGGCCAGGTGGCGACGCCGTAGGCCGCATAGGCGAGAGCGCTGCGCTCGAGATCGTTGTGCAGGACCTGGCTGCCCGCCAGAGCGGTACTGTCAGCCAGTAACGAGGCGAGGGTCTGCGCATCGAGGTGGTGGAGCACATGGTTGGAGAGCACGACGTCGAAACGCTCACCGCCCGCGACCAGTTCGCTGCTGTGTGCTCGTCGGAACGTGACCTGGCCGTCGGACGTCGCCCGTCGGACGAAGGCGAGCGACCGCTCGTCCGGGTCGATCGCCGTGATCCTGACGGACAGCCCGTCGGACTGCGCCCACCGTGCAATGGCGAGCGGGACGTCACCGCCGCCGAAGCCGATGTCGAGGATCGTCGTCGGCTGCACCGGATCGAGCATCGGTCTGATGCGGCTCCGGTAGATGCCCCGCCATCCCGAGACGAGACGGTTGACGCCGCCGAACCGTGCATAGGTCGCGGCGAGGAGCGCCGGGTCGCAGTCCGGGTCGTCCATCAGTTCCGACAGGTCAGTCGCGCGTGTGGTGAGGTCGGGGAGGACCGCCATCACCGACCCCCGCTGAGCCTGAGGAGGGCGCTCTCGATCGTCAACCCTGGCCCGAAGGCGAGGGCACAGATCCGTTCGTCGGTGCCGGGTGACGCGCCCTCGAGGAGTCGCTGGAGGATGAACAACACCGTGGCGCTCGACATGTTGCCCTGTTCGCGGAGCACGGCCCGCGACGGCTCGAGGAGGTCGTCGCTCAGACCCAGACGCTGTTGCACCTTGTCCAGGATGCTCCGACCACCTGGATGGACTGCCCATCGATCGATCGCATCGAGCGACACGTCGCCGTCGACCGTGGCGAGCAGCGGCTCGAGAGCCGACTCGAGGTGCTCTCCGATGAGCTTCGGTACGGCCGCACTCAGGACCATCTCGAACCCGTGATCGCCGATGGTCCAGGCCATGTCCGACTCGCCATCGGGGACAAGGGCGGTGGACCACCCGTCGAACTCGAGGACGGGAGCCGCCGGGTCACCGGGTCGTGCCGACACGACGGCGGCAGCGGCGCCATCGGCGAAGACCGAGGAGGCGAGGATGACGTCGGGGTCGTCGGAGGATCGAAGATGGATCGAGCAGAGCTCAACGCACACCACCAGGACGACCGCGTCCGGTCTGGCATCGCAGAACGCCTGTGCAGCCCGCAGCGCCGGGAACGCGGCGAAACACCCCTGGAATCCGAGATGGTAGCGCTCGGTGGTGGCCGGGAGTCCGAGGTCCCGCACGAGCACATACTCCGGCCCCGGGGCGAAGAACCCGGTGCAGGACGCGGTCACGACATGGGTCACGTCGGCAGCCGTGATGCCGGGGGCGGCGTCGAGTGCCCGACGTGCGGCCTCCAGCAGGAGCGGCGGGGCGTGCTCGATGTAGGTGTCGTTCCGGGCACCGGTCGGTGGCGCGAGCACGAGTCGTCGATCGGCGTCGTAGTAGACCGCTGCGAGGGACGTGTCGACGCCGTCGAACTCATCGATGACCGTGTGGCGCGTTTCGATCGCCGATCCATCGAAGGCTGCACCGATGAGCCGCTGCGCCAACCGGGAGCGATCCGGCTGATCACGGAACACGTCCCGGATCTCGTCCTGGCGGAGGATGGTCGGTGGAACGGCTGTGCCGATCGACCTCACTGAGACGGTCATGTCGTGCAGTGTACTGCTGTCGTTCGGCGAAGCGCCCGCGGTTGACCGCCCTGCGGTGGACATGCCGCGATGCGCGGCCTCGAGCGGTGCCACCCTATGCTAAAACCGTGTTCTCTTCGACGCGGCACCTGTTCGCCTCGTCCCATCCCGGACCGAGTGTCGCCGTCACCGTGCTCGCGATCATCCTCGGTGCGGCCGTGGGTCTCTCGCCGGGCAGACTGGTCCTGCTTGCGACGGTGGTGCTGGTCGGCCAGTTGTCGATCGGATGGTCGAACGACTGGCTGGACGCCAGGCGCGATCGGCTCTCGGCGAGGGACGACAAGCCGCTCGCCAACGGAACCATCGCTGTCGCGACGGTCCGGGCCGCCGCCCTCGTCGCGCTGGTCGCGAGCGTGCCGCTGTCGCTGATGCTCGGCCCGGCGTCGGCAGCCGCGCACCTGGTGTTCGTGGTCTGCGGATGGGCGTACAACATCCGGCTCAAGGCGACGGTCGTGTCGGTCGTGCCCTTCATGATCGGGTTCGGGGCATTGCCGGCCGTCGTCACGTATGCGGCGGAGCCTCCCGTACCGCCCGCCGCATGGACGCTGGTCGTCGGGGCGCTGTTCGGCGTCGCTGTGCACTTCACGAACGCACTGCCCGACCTGGACGACGATCTGCGGACGGGGATCCGCGGCCTGCCGCATCGACTCGGCGTCCGTCGGGCGGGTCGGCTCGCCTTCGTCTGCCTCGGGCTGGCGGGCCTCATCGCGCTGCTCGGTCAGAGTGGGGTGTTCGTCGGTGCACCGACGACCCCACCGATCATCGGGGCAGCCGGTGCGGCCGGCGTCTTCTGCCTCGTCGTCTGGGGGCTCGTGCTCGTCGCGACCCGTCCGCCCGGCCGGGCGTTGTTCCGTGTGATCATCGCGGCGGCGGTGCTGCTCGCGGTCGAACTCGCGGTCGCCGGCACGACCCTGATCGCGATCAGTACCAGTTGACCGCTTCAGAGTGCGCCCAGGCTCCGCACGGGGAGCCGTACCGGTCGTCGATGTAGTTCAGACCCCAGTTGATCTGGGTCGCTGCGTTGGTGCGCCAATCGTCGCCCGAGCTCGCCATCTTGCTGCCGGGCAGCGACTGGGGGATGCCGTAGGCGCCGCTGGAGGCGTTGTATGCGTTCACACGCCAGCTGGATTCGCGCGTCCAGAGTTGCAGGAGGCATTGGAACTCGCCGCCGCCCCACCCATAGGCGCCGATCGCGGACTGCGCGTAGGCCTTCGCCCCTGCGGGATCCGCGGTGAGGTCGGGCGGTGGCGCACTCGTGGAGCCTTCCCCGCCCGACGCCTCATTGCGGCGCTGCTCCTCGGCGGCGATGGCCTCCTGGCTCTGCTTATAGGCCTGCTCGATCGCCGCAGTCGTGTTCTTGAGCGAGGCGAGCTGCTGGTACAGGCGGTCGCGGTTGACCTGCTGCTCCGCCACGGCGGCATCGGCAGCGTCGCTGGCCGCCTGCGCCGTCTGGTAGCTGGCGTCGGCTGCAGCAGAAAGCCGTTCCCGTTCCGCCTCAGCGGTCGTGGCCTGCTCGGCGAGCGCTGCTGCGGTGTTGCTCGATGCGGTGGCCGACTCATAGCTCTCGGCCGATGTCTCGCTCAGCTTGCTGATCGCGCTGAGCTTGGAGAGGAGGTCGTCGTCATCGGCTCCGGAGAGGACGAGGGACAGCGTGGGATCGACGCCACCGGTGCGGGTCATCTGCGCGATCACAGCACCCGCCTGCCGCTTGCTCGAGGCGGCATCCGTCGCGGCCTTCGTCGCCTGCGCGCTGATCGTGTCGGCGACCGCCGCCTGGGCGTCGAACGCGGCTTTGGCCTCGCCTGCGGCAGCGCCTTGGCGCACCGCCTCGTCGCCCGCCTCGGCAGAGGCGTCTCGAAGCCCGTCGAGCAGGGCGACGATCCGGTCGGCTTCCGCCTGAGTGCTCGCCTCGCTGGCCTTCGCAGCCTGCACGTCGTCCCAGCTCGGGTAGTCCGCCGTTCGGAACGAAGCGGGCACCGCGGCGGATGCGGGGCTGGCGAGCGAGACGGCGATGAGGATCGCGGCGCCGAGAGCGGCGGCTCGCCTCACGCCCCTCGCCCGGAGCGAGAGGTGGTTCAGCGGCGTGCGCATGCGTCCATCCCGGCAGTCACGCAGGCCAGTGTAGCCGCCGATGTCACATTCGTCACTCCTGCCACACCGTACCCGCCGAGTCAGCTCGCTCGGAGGGTGCACGGATAGAATCGCCCGGTGCTGGCCGTCAGACGAGGGATCCTGGCCGTCGCGGCGTCGGTCGTGGCGGCATCCCTGCTCGTTCTCACCGCCTGCACCGGTCCGCCTGCTCCGGCAGCACGCAGTCAATCCTCGTCGCCAGCTCGACCCACCGCGCTCGAGCAGCGGGTGGCTGCGGAGCTGGCGGGGATGACGCTCGAACAACGCATCGCCTCGATGCTCATGCTCCATGTTCCGGGTACCGACGCCGGCACGCTCAGGGCGTTCGTCGAACAGTATGAACCGGGCGGATTCATCCTCATGGGCGACAACGTCCCGGGCCTCGCAGGGCTCCCGGCAGTGACGAGCGCGCTCAGCCCTGATCCATCACTACCCCTGCTGATCGGCATCGATCAGGAGGGCGGCGAGGTCCAGCGTATCGACGAGGACGTCTTCGCCGCTGCCGACACCTTGAAGCACGAACCGCCGGTAGCGACCCAAACGGCCTTCGCGGGTCGCGCAGCCATGTTGGCCGCAGCCGGCTGCTCCGTCAACTTCGGGATCGTCGCCGACGAGACCGCCGACCCCTCCTCGTTCATCTACGAACGCGCACTCGGGACGACGCCCGCAGATGCTGCCGAGCGCGTCGCGGCCGCCGTGACCGGTGAACGGGGCGCGGTGCTGAGCACACTCAAGCACTTCCCTGGCCACGGGCAGGCACCTGGCGACTCGCACTCGACCGTGCCGACCACCGCGATCAGCGCCGAGGAATGGGCGGCGAGCGATGCGCTGCCGTTCGCCGCCGGGATCGCCGCCGGCGCAGAGGTCGTCATGTTCGGGCACCTTGTCTATTCAGCCGTCGACCAGTCGCCGGCCACGCTCTCCGCGGCATGGCATGAACGACTGCGAGACGACCTCGGCTTCACCGGTATCACCATCACCGACGACATGCTGATGTTGCAGCACACCGGTCTGCCGGAGTATCAGGACCCGTCCGAGAACGCGATCCGGGCGGTGTTGGCCGGCAACTCCATGCTGCTGTACGTCCTCGGAACAGACCCTTCGTCCACAGGCGTCGATCCGGCAGTCCTCGTCGCGGACATCGCGGCGGCAGTGCGCTCCGGGCGCATTCCGGAAGGCCTCATCGCGGAGCAGGCGGAGCATCTCCTCCGGGTACGGGCTGCCCTGCCCGCCATGGCTCCGTTGTCCCGCTGAACTCGATGCGAGAATTTCTCGTCGACCCGGGAATAGGATCCATCTCCTTGCGTTTGCATAGAAGTGGCGCGAGTGCGTCACCCCGACGCAAGGAGTACCGCATGACCGACACCCTGACGATTCCCGGCTACAAGGTTGGCACCTGGGAGATCGACCCCACGCACAGCGAGGTCGCCTTCAGCATCCGCCACATCATGGTCTCGAAGGTCAAGGGCAAGTTCGAGCGCTTCAACGCGACGTTCGTGACGCCGGAGAACCCCCTCGAAGCGACGGTCACGGCCTCCGCCGAGGTCGCTTCGATCAACACCAACCAGGCCGACCGCGACGGTCACCTGCGCACCGGTGACTTCTTCGACGCCGAGTCCTTCCCGACCATCGACTTCCGTTCGACCGGCGCTCGCGTCAAGGGCGACGACTACCTCGTCGACGGTGAACTGACGATCAAGGGCGTGACGAAGCCCGTCACCTTCACGGTCGAGTTCGGCGGCTTCGCCACCGACCCGTACGGCAACTACAAGTTCGGCGCGACTGCGACGGCGAAGGTCAACCGTGAAGACTTCGGTCTCACCTACAACGCCGCTCTCGAGACCGGTGGTGTGCTGCTCGGCAACGACGTGACCATCACGCTCGAGCTGCAGGCCGCTCACCAGGGCTAGTCCCGAGCACGCGATGGGCCGGTGGAGCACTGCTCCACCGGCCCATCGTGGTTCCAGTGACTCCCTCGTCAGGTCGTCTCGCCGACGATCTCCTCGCGAACACGCCGCAGATCCTCCATCAGCGAACCGATGAGGATCCAATGTTCCGGATGCGGACGGAAGATGACCAGGGGAGCCGTGAGCGCGGGGATCTCCGCCGTCGTCGGTTCCGGCTCGCCCGGTGCAGGCGGGTTGGTCACGAGGAGGCGCAGATCATGGGCCGCGCGGCCCAGCTCGACGGCGATGTCGGCCACGGTCGGCTCTTCGTGCAGGGTCGGGTCGTCGTGATCGTGCACGGAACGAGCCATGCCGAGCGTGCGGGTGACGACCGGCTCCAGACGCCGCAGCAGCACCCGTTGCCGTTCCAGCTCGTCACGGTGCTTCGATCGCCGGGGGTTCAGGAGCAGACTGTCGTCCCCTTGTTTGACGGCGGCGATTGCCGCTTCCCGGAGTGGTTTGAGCGCTCGCGCCTCGTTGAGCAGCGACTCGAGGTCCGTATCGGTGTTCGCACGCGACAGCGCGGTCGCGAGGTGCTCCAGAGCATCCGCGCAGCTGAGCGCAAGCGACGTCACCGCCGCTCGTGCCGGGGCGAGCAGTACCGGCGCGACGAGGACGACGTTGACGAGCAGACCGATGCCCGCGCCGAGAACCGTCTCGATGATGCGGGCGAGCGCGTAGTCCGGAGTGGCGGCGCCGATGGACAGGACGAGCATCGCGCTGATCGGGATCTGGTTCGCCGACCCCGGACCGAGACGGAGTACCCAACCCAGCAGGATCGCCAGCACGATCGCGAGCAGGACGATCCAGGCCGAGTGACCGAAGACGATGCCGATGATCGTCGCGAGGACCACGCCGGTGATGACGCCGAAGCTGCGCTCGAGTGCTTTGCCGAAGGACTGGTTGACGCTCGGCTGTACGACGAGGATCGCTGCGATGGCAGCGAACACCGGAAGCTGCCCCGGGATGATCGTGATCGCGATGACCCACGCCGCGATGGCGGCGATCGCCGTCTTCAGCACCTGGACGAGGGGGAGTCTCGATCGGATCCTGAGTGTGGGCACGACGGACATGTGGGCGTCGATCAGAGCTTGCCGTGGAGCTGGTCGAGCAGCTCGGCGCCATTGCCGGCATACACCCAGGCTGCGCCCTCATGTTCGGCGCCGAGTTTGGAGCGGCCTCCGGCGAGGACCGCCTCGCCGGGGGACAGCTGACGGATCGCCACCGCGGCGACGCGATCGGGGTGACGCTCCTCGAATCCCCGGTAGAGGGATTCGTCGTGTTGGCCGTCGTCACCGACGAGCAACCACCGCAGCCGCGGGAAGTCCTCGGCGAACCGGTCGAGGTTGTTCCGCTTGTGCTCGCGTCCGCTGCGGAAGAGCCGGTCGTGGGTCGGGCCCCAGTCGGTGAGCAGCAGCGCGCCTGCCGGGTAGAGGTTGCGCGAGAGGAAGCGGGTGAGGGTCGGGGCCACGTTCCAGGCGCCGGTGGAGAGGTAGATGACCGGTGAGCCGGGGTGGTCTCGCGCGGTGCGCTCGAGGAACACGGCCATTCCCGGCACAGGGGTCCTGGCGTGTTCGTCGAGGACGAAGGTGTTCCAGGCGGCGACCAGCGGGCGCGGCAACGCGGTGACCATGACGGTGTCGTCGATGTCGGAGACGATGCCGAAGTCGATGTCGTCGCCGACGATGAAGACGGGTGCCTCGACGGGCTCGCTGCTCTCGGAACTCAGGCGGATGGTGTGCCAGCCGGGGGAGAGCTGGACCTCGACGACGGCGTCAACCACGCCACCGCGATCGCCGGTGACCGTGTGGCGGTGGCCGTCGACGTCGACGTCGACTTCGACCGTCGGATCGGCGATGCTCAACGCGAAGAAGCTCCGCCATCCGCGGGCCTTCTGCTGCGGCTTCGCGAGCGTCCGGTCGGGCTCTGCGAGCACGACTCTGGCGAGGACGCGGATCCAGGTCGTCGATCCGTACCCCGTGAACGGAATGACCGCGGCCTCGCGTCCGCGTCGGCGGGCGCGCCGTTGCCGGCGCAGTTGCACGGCATCCTCCATGCGGGCGGCGAAGTGACGGATCTGCAAGGCGGCGTCAGAGGACGGCGTTGAACGATCGTCGGGTGCCTTCACACGTCCAGTCTGTCATGCCGACGCGAGAGGGCAGGCGTCGTTCTCAATCCTGCTGCGCCGCAGCGTCGGGCGTCTCGCCGTCGGTCGACGACGTCATGTGACGCTCCTCGTTCCGCTGCAGGAGGCGTTTCACGAGGAGGACGGCGACGCCGAAGAGCACGATGATCCCGACGAACACGTATCCCGCCCAATGCAGGCTGTCCGAGAGTTCGCGGTAGCTTCCCGCGGCGAGCGCACCCACCGAGACATAGGCGGACGACCAGATGACGCACGCGGGGAGCGTCCAGGAGATGAAGCGCCGATAGCTCATCGCACTCATACCGACGGTCAGCGGGATGAGCGAATGGAGTACCGGGAGGAAGCGGGAGATGAAGACGGCGAACCCGCCGCGACGCGCGAGGTAGCGCTCCGCGCGCGACCAGTGCTGCTCGCCGATCCGTCGGCCCAGGCGGCTCGCGCGGATGCGAGGGCCGAACCAGCGGCCGAGTGCGAATCCGATGGATTCACCGATCAGCGCTCCGATGATCACCGCGACGATCATCGAGATCCATTCGACCGGACCGACGACTGCAGTGCTCGCCACGATCACGACGGTGTCACCCGGGACGACGAGGCCGATGAGGACCGAGGTCTCGAGCATGATGCCGACGCCCGCGAGGACGGTCCGGGTCACGGGGTCGACGCTCTGCACCAGATCGAGGAGCCAGCCGAGGACGTCGTTCACGGCTGCGAGCCTAGTCGGCGTGGCCCCGCGTCGGCTTGGAACCTCCGGGGAGAAGTATCGTGACCTGTGGTCTGACCACAGCCCGTTTCTGGTGTACCATGGGTCTCGACGACACGGATCGAAGCCACGGGGATGACCACCCCGATCGGGCCGCACCGATCGCCTTCCGCCCCTGGATGCCGCGAATATGGAGTGTTCATCGTGAACGATCTTCTTGACCCGCTACTGCTCTCTCGTTGGCAGTTCGGCCTCACCACCGTCTACCACTTCATCTTCGTGCCGCTCACCATCGGCATGGCGGTCACGGTGGCGGGCTTCCAGACCGCCTGGGTGCGCACCGGCAAGCTGCACTACCTGCAGCTCACGCGGTTCTTCGGCAAGATCTTCCTCATCAACTTCGCCATGGGCGTCGTGACGGGGATCGTGCAGGAATTCCAGTTCGGCATGAACTGGTCCACCTACTCGCGCTTCGTCGGGGACGTCTTCGGTGCACCACTGGCGCTCGAAGGTCTGCTCGCGTTCTTCCTGGAAGCCACGTTCATCGGCCTGTGGATCTTCGGTTGGGACAAACTCGCCCCGAAGCTCCACCTCGCCACCATCTGGATCGTCGCCCTCGGCACCGTGCTCTCGGCTTACTTCATCATCGCCGCCAACGCCTTCATGCAGAACCCCGTCGCCTTCAGGATCAACGAGGAGCGCGGCCGAGCCGAGCTGACGAACATCTGGGAGCTGCTCACGAACAAGGTGGCCCTCGCAGCGTTCCCGCACACGATCCTCGCGTGCTTCATGGTCTCCGCAGCGGTCATCATCACGGCAGCCGCCTGGCACCTCGCTCGTGGTCAGCACGTCGAAGCCATGCGCCCGGCGCTCAAGGTCGGTGCGTGGAGCATGCTCATCTCCGGCGGCGCCACGATGCTCGCCGGCGACCAGCTCAGCCTCGCGATGGTCGAGACCCAGCCCATGAAGATGGCGGCAGCCGAAGCGATGTACAACACCGCATCGGGTGCGGACGCGTCGTTCTCGATCTTCACGCTCGGCACACCCGACGGCGTCCACGAACTGTTCTCCATCCGCATCCCCTACCTCCTGTCATTCCTCTCGACGCACACCTTCGACGGCACCGTCGAGGGCATCAACGACCTGCAGGCTCAGTACACGCAGCTGTACGGCCCGGGCGACTACTCACCCGTGATCTGGGTCACCTACTGGGCGTTCCGCTGGATGATCGGTCTCGGCCTCGCATCGATGCTCGTCGCGGCCGCCGGTTTGTGGTTCACCCGGAAGGGGCGCGAGCCGAAGCGCTGGATGTGGCGCGTGGCCGTCTGGGCCGTGCCGATGCCGTTCCTCGCCATGACGATGGGATGGGTCTTCACCGAGATGGGCCGCCAGCCGTGGATCGTCTTCAGCCTGCTGAAGACCGAGGACGCGGTCTCACCGAACACCACAGGGCTCGACGTCCTGATCTCCCTGGTCGCATTCACGGTCGTCTACGGCGCCCTGCTCGTCGTCGAGTTCGGGCTCCTCAAGAAGACCATCAAGGCGGGTCCCGATCCCATCGAGATGTCGCCGCCGGACGACGACGGTGTGCAGAAGCCCGCCGCCCCAGCCACCACGGTCTACTAGGAGCCCATCATGGACCTCACCATCCTCTGGTTCTGGATCATCGCCGCGCTCTTCGTCGGCTACTTCGTCCTCGACGGCTTCGACTTCGGCGTGGGCATGACGATCCCCTTCCTCGGCCGCGACGAGACCGACCGCCGCATGCTCATCAACACCATCGGGCCGGTCTGGGACCTCAACGAGACCTGGCTGATCGTCGCGGGTGCCAGCCTGTTCGCGGCGTTCCCGGAGTGGTACGCGACCCTGTTCAGCGGGTTCTACCTCCCGCTGTTGCTCATCCTGCTGGCTCTGATCATCCGAGGGGTGTCGTTCGAATACCGGCACCAGCGTCCGGAAGCCTCCTGGAAGCGGCGCTTCGACCTCATGATCATCGTCGGATCCGCCGTCCCCGCCTTCCTCTGGGGCGTCGCCTTCGCGAACATCATCCAGGGGGTGCCGCTCGACGCGGGCCACAACTTCACGGGGACGCTGTTCACGCTCCTCAACCCGTACGGAATCCTCGGCGGCCTCACCACGCTCGTGCTGTTCTTCACCCACGGTGCGGTGTTCGCCTCCCTGAAGACCGAAGGGGACATCAGGGAACGGGCACGACGGCTGGCGAGCCGGGCCGGGCTCGTCGCGATCATCGTCGCAGCGACCTTCCTCGTCTGGACGGTCGTTGCGCACTTCTCGGTCCCGGTGCTGATCCTCGCCGCAATCGCTGCCCTCTCGCTCATCAGCTCCTGGTTCGCGAACAGCCGCGGTCTCGAAGGACGCGCGTTCGCGCTCATGGCGGTGACAGTCGCGGCTGCTGTTCTGACCCTGTTCACCGCGCTGTTCCCGGCGGTCATGCCGGCGAGCAACGACCCGGCGAACAGCCTGACGATCGCGAACGCATCCTCCACGGAGTACACGTTGACCGTCATGTCCTGGACGGCACTGATCTTCCTGCCGCTCATCCTCGCCTATCAGGGATGGACCTACTGGGTGTTCCGCAAGCGCATCACGCGGAAGCACATCGAAGCCGCCGCGCACTAACCTGTCAACGTGCGCCCCCTCGATCCTCGACTGCTCCGCTATGCCAGCGGAGCCCGGGCGGTCCTCGCCCTCGGCGGGGTCATCGCACTCGTCCAGACGGGCTGCACGCTGGGCTTCGCCTGGTTCGTCTCGCTGCTCGTCTCGCGCTCCATCGCGGGGGACCCGCTCGCGGAACTCCTGCCGATACTCTGGCCGCTGCTCGGCATCGTCGTGCTGCGGGCAGCGATGGTGCTCGCGTCCGACTCGGTCAACGCGCGTGGCTCGGCGATCGTCCGCAGCCAATTGCGACAGGCTCTGGTCGGGGCGTTCGAGACGCTCGGTCCGGGTTGGGTCTCGCGCCGGAGCACCGCCCGCCTGACGACCGTCGCCGGGCGCGGTCTCGACTCCCTCGACGCCTACTTCGGCCGGTATGTGCCGCAGCTCATCCTCACGGCCGTCGCGATGCCGATCATCACGCTCGTGATCTTCCTGCAGGACCCGCTGAGTGGGATCACCGTCCTGGTGACGCTGCCGCTCATCCCGATCTTCATGGTGCTGATCGGGATCGCGACGCAGTCGGTGCAGCGGAAACAGTGGGACACCCTCGCCCACCTCTCGAGAGGCTTCCTCGAACTCGTGGCGGGGATGTCGACGCTCAAGCTCTTCGGGCGTCAACATCGGCAGGTGCGCCGCATCCGCGCGGTCACCGAGGACTACCGCAACGAGACGATGAAGGTGTTGCGGTTCTCCTTCCTGAGCGGCTTCGCACTCGAGCTGCTGTCGAGCCTCGCCGTCGCGATCGTGGCGGTCGGCATCGGGCTGCGACTCCTCGACGGGTCACTACTGCTCGGCACTGGGCTCTTCGTGCTGATCCTCGCTCCTGAGGCGTTCCTTCCGCTCCGGAACGTCGGCGCGAACTACCACGCTGCCGCTGAGGGTGTGACGGCGGCGGAGGAGGTGTTCGAGATCCTCGACGAAGCGAAGACGGCTTCACCGGTCGCGAAACCGGGAGGCCCACAGGCCGATCGTACGAGCGGGTCGTCGCGCGAGAAACCATCCGTCGCGGGCGTCGTGCTCGAGGGCTTCGGCGTCGCGTACGACGAGCACCGCGTGATCGCGGGGCTGGACACCGCCTTCCGCGCGGGATCCATCACCGCGGTGGTCGGTGCGAGCGGTGCCGGAAAGACCAGTCTCGCCTCGGCGATGCTCGGATTCGTCCCGTCGAGCGGTGCGATCCTCCACGACGGCGTGGCGGTCGAAGCAGGCCCGGGGGAGCGACGCTGGCTCGCATGGGCGGGGCAGCGACCACTGCTGGTGGCTGGGACGATCAGTAGCAACGTCGCCCTCGGCGACGAATCGCCCGATGCCGGACAGATCGAGGCCGTACTGGACGTGGTCGGACTCGCCGCGCTCTCGCTGGGCCATCCCATCGGTGCGGTCGGCGACGGCGTGAGCGGCGGACAAGCGCAGCGTATCGCGATCGCGCGGGCGCTCTACCGACTCAGGACGGCTCCTGCCGACGCAGGGACGCCGGTCCTCCTGCTCGACGAGCCGAGCTCAGCCCTCGACACCGCGTCGGAGGCGCTGGTCATCCGCGCTCTCCGCCAAGCCGCTTCGTCCGGCGCTGCGGTCATCGTCATCACGCACCGCCCACAGATCGTGGAACGGGCGGACGCCGTGCTCCGGCTCGAGACGGCACCGGCGGACGCGACACGGGATGGCGTGGTTCTGCATGGATAGCCGGGTCAGGGAGATCATCGGTCTCGCGCAGCCGCCGATGCGGCGCTTCATGCCCGGGCTGCTCGCGGGGATCATGTCGGCGGGAGCGGCTGTCGCGCTGCTCGCTTCCAGCGCGTTCCTCATCACGAAGGCTGCAGAGCAGCCGTCGATCGTGGAACTCGGCGTCGCCGTCGTCGGTGTCCGGGCGTTCGCGCTCGCTCGCGCCTCATTCCGGTACCTCGAGCGGCTGCTGAGCCACGACGCGGCGTTCAGACAACTCGGCGAGCTCAGGGCCGGCATGATCGAGCGCGTGATCCCCGTGGCGCCGGACGGCCTCCAGACGACTGGCCGAGGGGACCTCCTGTCCCGGCTCGTGACGGATGTCGACGAGCTGCAGAACGTGCCGCTCCGCGTCGTCCAACCGCTCGTGGTGTCGGTGATCATCGCCGCAGGCTCAGTCTTCCTCACCGCGTTGCTCCTCCCGGCCGCCGGTATCGCACTCGGTATCTGTCTGGTCCTCGCCTTCCTCGTCTCCTGGTTCCTCGTGAGCCGGGTCGCCGCGCGAGCGGAACGAGCGCTCGCGCCGATGCGCGGCACCCTCACCGAAGCAGTGCTCGAACTCGTCACGGGATTGGACGTCCTGACGGCGTACGGTGCGGTCACCGCTGCTCGGCAGAGGATCGAGCGTGCCGACGTCTCCCTGACCAGGGCGATGGTTCGCAGAGCCGCCGGTGCTGGCGTCGCCGGAGCGGTGCTGTCCCTCGCCGCAGGGGTCGCGGTCGTCGCCGCACTCTGGGCTGGCCTGCCGGCGCTCGGCTCGATCGGTGGCCCGGCCCTCACGGTGATCGTGCTCGTGCCGATGGCCGTGTTCGAGGTGTGCGGGATGGTTCCTCTCGCCTTCGGCGCCTGGCGCGAGGCTGTCGCGAGCGCCGAACGCGTCGCCCGCGCGATCCCTACCGAGCGCCCGTCCGAGATCCCAGACGACGCGGCGGGCGACGACCGCGTGCCGAGCATGCACGGCGTCCTCATCGAGGTCGAGAGTCTGTCCGCCCGCTGGCCGGGCGACGCACGGCCGGCCTTGGCCCCGATCAGTTTCCGGCTCGGCGCCGGGGACCGTCTGCTCGTCGAGGGCGACAGCGGGGCAGGGAAGACGACGCTCGCACACGCACTCGTGCGCTTCCTCGAGTACGACGGCACCTACCGTCTCGGAGGGGTCGAAGCGCGCGAGCTCCGTCCGGACGTGGTCCGCGACCTCGTCGGGCTCGTCGAGCAGCGTCCGTTCCTGTTCGATGCGGACATCCGTCAGAACCTCCTCTTCGCCCGGGAGACGGCAGACGATGCCGAGCTCGAAGCGGTGATCGACCGGGTCGGTCTGACCTCCTGGCTCGCCGAGCGCGGTGGGCTCGATCGTCCGGTGGGGGAGCACGGTGCTCTCGTGTCGGGCGGACAGGCGCAGCGGATCGCGCTTGCCCGCGCCCTGCTGCGCAAGGTCCCCGTCCTCGTGCTGGACGAACCGACCGCCAACGTCGACCCCGATCGTGCGGCGGCCCTGCTCGAGGACCTGCTCGGCCTCGCGGGCGCGGACGACCGCGCGGTGATCGTCATCTCGCACACGCCGGTTCCAGCCGATCTGGTGACGGGTCGTCTTCGCATCACGGCGCCGATGTCCACCGTCTCGGGCCCATGAACCGGATTGCTGGGGGACGAGAGCTGGTGCTCGCAGGGTGGCATGATCCGGAGGAGGTGTTCCTTCGGCTCTTCGCAACGGAACCGTGGGCGGTGTGGCTGGATTCCGGCCAGTCCGCCACGACCGGCACGAGCATGCTCGGTGCCGGGACGGAACGGCTGGTGGCGCATGTGCCGAACGGAACCGTCGAGCACGTCCGCGAGGATCTGTCCGTGGCGGTCCTCCCCGGCTCGATCCTCGACGCGCTGCGCTTCGTCCGCTCCGGACACAGCGACGATTGGGTGGGCTGGCTCGGCTATGAGTACGGAGCGACACTCGTCGGCGCGCCGGTGGCGCCAGGGAGCCTGCCCGACGCAGTCCTCCTGCGGGTGACCGATCGAGTGGTCTTCGACCACGGCACACGGACGGTGACCCTCTCCTCGGGCGATCCCGACTGGATCCGCTGGGCGTCGGCTCGGCTCGCCGAGGAGCGGGAGCCGCGCCTGCTCGCTCCGCGACGCGGTGTCGAGTGCACACCTCGACACACCGATTCCGACTATGTCCGACTCGTCGAGCGGTGCCAGGAGCACATCACGCGTGGCGACGCGTACCAGCTGTGCCTGACGAACCAGCTCCGGGTCGACGGTGTCCACGACGCGCTGTCCACCTATCGGCGTCTCCGTGCAGCCAGCCCGAGCCACCACGGCGGGTTCCTGCGACTCGGTGACGTCAGTCTGGTGAGTTCATCACCCGAACAGTTCCTCGAGGTCACAGTCGAGGGGACGGTGCGGACGAAACCGATCAAGGGGACCCGTCCGCGCGGGCTCGATCGTGAAGACGATGCCCGCTTGCGTGCCGAGTTGCTCGCCAGCGAGAAGGAGCGCGCGGAGAACCTCATGATCGTCGACCTCATGCGCAACGACCTCGCGCGGGTGTCCGTCCTCGGATCCGTGGCCGTCACCGCGCTGCACCGGGTGGAGAGCTATCCGCAGGTCCACCAGCTCGTCAGCACCGTGGAAGGACGGCTGCGCCCCGGGTCGGACGGTCTGGACGTCATCGAGGCCTGCTTCCCGGCCGGTTCGATGACCGGCGCACCCAAGCGACGGGCGATGGACATCCTGTACGAGTTGGAAGGGGGCCCGCGCGGTCCGTACGCCGGTGCCTTCGGTGTGCTCAGAGCGGACGGCTCGGTCGATCTCGCCATGGTCATCCGAACCATCGTCATCGATTCGACCGGCGCCTCGATCGGCGCGGGCGGCGGCATCACCGCGATGTCCGTGCCCGAGGAGGAGCTGGAGGAGGCGTGGACGAAGGCGGCAGCCCCGCTCGCAGCTCTCGGCGTCGGTCGCCCCGACCAGGAATCCCGGTAGGCTTGGCCGTTGGACGGAGTGCCGTCGAGCACTCCAGCCCGTCCATCCTCCCGGCCAGCGCCGTGCGAG
The DNA here is from genome assembly GCF_050613355.1 of Plantibacter sp. RU18. NCBI lineage: Bacteria > Bacillati > Actinomycetota > Actinomycetes > Micrococcales > Microbacteriaceae > Plantibacter > Plantibacter sp. RU18. The sequence goes on along the minus strand of NZ_CP159618.1, from coordinate 2,652,426 downwards.
CAGCCCACGGGCGTCCACCCCCGCACCTGCAGTGATTGAGAGTGACGTGTCAGACGAGCGCAACCCCGACGAACGCCGCGACGGCGAGCGGTACGACTTCCAGGCGATCCAGGAGAAGTGGCTTCCCGTCTGGGACGAGCTGAAGCCGTTCGCGACGGACGACCCTGCCGACAAGCGTCCGCGCAAATACGTGCTCGACATGTTCCCGTACCCGTCCGGCGACCTCCACATGGGGCATGCGGAGGCATTCGGCTTCGGCGACATCGTCGCTCGGTACTGGCGCCACCAGGGGTTCAACGTCCTGCACCCGATCGGCTGGGACTCCTTCGGACTCCCCGCCGAGAACGCCGCCATCCAGCGCGGTGTCGACCCCCGCGAGTGGACCTACGCGAACATCGCCCAGCAGAAGGCGAGCTTCCGTCAGTACGGCCCCTCGTTCGACTGGGACCGTGAACTCCACACGAGCGACCCCGAGTACTACCGCTGGAACCAGTGGTTGTTCCTGCAGCTGTTCGAGAAGGGGCTCGCGTACCGCAAGGCGAGCCCGGTGAACTGGTGCCCGAACGACCAGACCGTGCTCGCGAACGAGCAGGTCGTCGACGGCCACTGTGAGCGGTGCGGCGCCGAGGTCACGAAGAAGAAGCTGACGCAGTGGTACTTCCGCATCACCGACTACGCTGACCGCCTGATCGATGATCTCAACCAGCTCGAGGGCACCTGGCCGACCAAGGTCCTCAGCATGCAGCGCAACTGGATCGGACGATCCTCCGGTGCGGACGTCTCGTTCAGCATCGAGGGTCGCGACGAGGTCGTCTCGGTGTACACCACGCGCCCCGACACCCTGTACGGCGTCACCTTCATGGTGGTCGCGCCCGACTCCGAGCTCGCGGCAGAACTCGTCGCCGACGGCTCCGATGAGGTGCGCGGCCGGTTCCAGGCCTATCTCGACTCGGTGAAGGGCGAGAGCGAGATCGCACGACTCGCGACCGATCGGGAGAAGACCGGGGTCTTCCTCGAGCGGTACGCGGTCAACCCGCTGAACGGTGAGCGTCTGCCGATCTGGGCTGCCGACTACGTGTTGGCCGACTACGGTCACGGCGCGATCATGGCCGTTCCGGCACACGACCAGCGCGACCTCGACTTCGCACGCGCGTTCGACCTGCCCGTCCGGGTCGTCGTCGACACGACGCAGCCCGTGACCGGAGCCATCCCGATCATCGTGGACGGTGAACTCCCGGACGACCTCCCGTCGATCGATCCAGCGAAGACCGGCGTCGCGCTCACCGGCGAGGGCCGACTGACGAACTCCGGTCCGTTCGACGGCCTGAGCAAATCCAACGCGATCGCCAAGGTCACCGCGGCGCTCGCGTCGAGTGGTCTCGGCGAGAAGACGAAGAACTACCGTCTGCGCGACTGGCTCATCTCCCGCCAGCGCTACTGGGGTACCCCGATTCCGATCATCCACTGCGATGTCTGCGGTGAAGTCCCCGTGCCCGAAGATCAGCTGCCCGTGCGGCTGCCAGACGCCGCCGGCCTCGATCTGCGTCCGAAGGGTATGAGCCCCCTCGCCGCCGCCGAGGACTGGATCAATGTCGCCTGCCCGAGGTGCGGTATCCCCGCCAAGCGTGACTCCGACACGATGGACACCTTCGTCGACAGCTCGTGGTACTTCCTGCGGTTCCTGAACCCGACCTCCGATGAGATCGCGTTCGACCCGAAGGAGGCGGACAAGTGGGCGCCGGTCGACCAGTACGTCGGCGGTGTGGAACACGCGATCCTGCACCTGCTGTACTCGCGCTTCATCACCAAGGTCCTCTTCGATCTCGGCAAGGTCGGCTTCACGGAGCCGTTCAGCGCCCTCCTCAACCAGGGGATGGTCATCCTCGACGGCTCCAAGATGAGCAAGAGCAAGGGCAACCTCGTCGAGTTCGCCCAGGAGCTGCGCTCGTACGGTGCCGACGCGCTCCGGGTCACGATGGCGTTCGCCGGGCCACCGGAGGACGACATCGACTGGAACGATGTCTCGCCGGCCGGTTCGGCGAAGTTCCTGGCCCGTGCGTGGCGCATCGCGCACGACGTCACCTCCTCGCCTGACATCGCTTGGAAGAACGGCGACGAGAAGCTCCGTAAGGCCACGCACCACTTCCTGGCCGAGGCTCCCGGTCTGATCGAGGCCGGCAAGTTCAACGTCGTCGTCGCTCGTCTGATGGAACTCGTCAACGCGACGCGTAAGGTGATCGACAGCGGCGCCGGAGCGGGGGATGCGGCGGTCCGTGAGTCCGCCGAGGTCACCGCGATGGCACTCGACCTGTTCGCGCCGTTCACCGCGGAGGACATGTGGGCGAAGCTCGGGTATGAGCCCTCCATCTCCCTCGTGCCGTGGCGGAAGGCCGACCGCTCGCTCCTCGTCGAGGATGAGGTGACCGCGGTCGTGCAGGTCGACGGCAAGGTGCGCGACCGACTCGAGGTGTCTCCGAAGATCTCCAGCGAGGAACTCGAGAAGCTCGCTCGCGCGAGCGCCGCCGTGCTGCGATCTGTGGGAGACCGCGAGATCGTGAACGTCGTCGTCCGTGCGCCGCGGGTGGTGAGCATCTCCACGAAGGGCTGACGCCGTTCGGGGCGGGCAGACGCGCGCCCCGAACGTCCTCCACAGGCCGCCATCCTGATCATCACGACGGACGGGCGCGCCTGATTCGTTGGCTCGGAACGACGACGCCATACCGTTCGAGCATGAGCCTCGATCACGAACCAGCAGACGGTGCCGCGAGATCCACGTCGTCCATCACATCCCGAGTCGGGCGGCGGCTGCCGCGGTCGCAGTTCCGGGCCGGGGCGGTGGTCGTCCTCGTGATCTCCGCGATGGTCGTCGCGGTCCTCGTCTCCCTGTCCGGTTCGGGCGGGACGGTGCAGACGATCGGCGGCACCGAACTGGTCGGCGAGGATGGCCCGCTCGAGCCTGCCGCGCCGGACGACGAGGGGCCGACAACTGCTCCGCGGTCCACATCCGCGGGCAACGAACTGTACATCCACGTGCTGGGTGCGGTGGCTGCACCCGGCCTCTATCGAGTCCCCGACGGCTCGAGAGCCTTCGATGCGATCGCGGCGGCGGGTGGGATGTCACCCGACGCCGATCCGGCCGGCGTGAACCTTGCACGATTCGTGAGTGATGGCGAGCAATTGTTCGTGCCGCTCACCGGTGAGCCGGTCGCTGGCGCGGATGCCAGCGGTTCGCCCGGACAAGCGGCCGACGGCGCACAACTCGTGAACCTGAACACGGCGACAGCTGCCGAGCTGGCGTCGCTGCCGAGGATCGGGGAGGCGCTCGCCGCGCGCATCATCGCCTGGCGCGACGCGAACGGACGATTCACCGCTGTCGACGATCTGAGCGCGGTCGAGGGGATCGGCGCGAAGACACTCGACGGGCTTCGCGACTCGGCGACGGTGTGAGGGATCAGACGCGGCCCGACCCCGGGTCCGCGCCCGACCTCACGACGCCGGCGTCACCGGTGTTCCCGCGGCTGCTCGTCCCCGCAGCCTGCGCGTGGATCGGGGGAGCGCTCTGCATCGGTACACCGAGCACGGCGCCGCTCGTCGCTGTGCTCACCTTCGCGCTGGCCGCCCTGAGCGTCGGATGGGTGCTGGTCGTGCGGCGCGGAGCAACCGGTGCGATGGCCAGCGGCCATACGCCGATCCTGCTGGGTGCCTGCTGTCTCGCAGCGGTCGGGCTCGTCGCCGCATCGGTCTCCACACACGCGCCGGGTCGTCAACCTTTCGAGCTCCGAGCGCAGGACGGTTCCACGCTCATCGCCGAGCTCGTCGTCACCGCCGACGGACTCCGCTCGGGGTCGGGGAGCAGCGAGCCCTCCATGCGGTTCTCAGCGGACCTGGTGGCTTCGACCGAGGGCGCACACCGCCGCGACGGGTTCGCCGTCCCGATCATGGTGTTCGCGCCGACCATCGACGACCGCGTCCCTCGGATCGGCGAACACTGGGTGGTGAGCGGGTCCCTGCGTTGGAACGAACCTGCCGATGCCCGAGCGGCGCTGATGTTCGCGTCGGTATCGGCGGAACGCGTGGCCGGGCCTCCGGACCTGATCGCGTGGGCGGGCGCCCTCCGTGCAGGGCTTGTCGCCGTGGCGGAGCGCCTGCCTGGTGCGGGCGGTGAGCTGCTTCCCGGCCTGGCCATCGGCGACGTCAGCCGCGTCGGGGAGACGATCGGAACGGCCATGCAGCTGAGTTCCCTCTCCCACCTGACGGCGGTGTCCGGAGCGAACTGCGCACTGATCGTCTGGCTGGTCACCGCAGCGGCGACGCGGCTCGGTGCGGGACGTGTCCTGCGTCTCGTCTTAGCGCTTGCCGCTCTGGCCGCGTTCGTGGTGATCGTCACACCGCAGCCGAGTGTCCAGCGTGCGGCGCTCATGGCGACGTTGGTCCTGGTCATGGGCGGCTTCGGACGGCCGGCCAGAGGGCTCGCGGCGTTGTCGATCGCGGTCATCGTGCTCCTGGTCACAGACCCGTGGCTCGCCGGGCAGTACGGGTTCGGTCTCTCGGTGCTCGCAACGGCGGGCCTCCTGCTGCTGAGCCGACCGCTCACCGACGTGCTGTCGCGCTGGATACCTCGTCGTCTCGCGATCCTGATCGCGGTGCCGACGGCAGCTCAGCTCGCTTGCCAGCCCATGCTCGTCCTGCTCGACCCCGCGATCCAGCTCGCGGGCGTTCCGGCCAACCTGCTTGCCGGGCCCGCCGCGGCGCCGGCGACGCTCCTCGGTCTCGTCGCCTGTCTGGTCGCCCTCGTCTCGACGCCGATCGCGATCGGGGTCGCATGGCTCGGGTGGCTTCCGGCGACGTGGATCGCCGCGGTCGCGCAGTCGTTCGCGTCCGCGTCGGCAGCGCGTCTCCCGTGGCCAGAGGGGCCGCCCGGGGTCGCGCTGCTGGCCATCCCGACCGTGGCGATCGCGACCCTCCTGCTCTTCCGACAGGACTTGCCGCGAGTGGTGTCCCGCGCGCTCGGCATCGGTCTGCTGCTGTTCGCGGTGATCGTCGGCGCCGGCTCGGTCGGCGCGGTCCTCGGGACGGCGTTGCATCGCCCGAACGACTGGGTCGTGGCGGCCTGCGACGTCGGACAGGGTGATGCGGTGCTCGTCCGAGGCGGTGGAGCCGTCGCCCTGGTCGACGTCGGCCCGGACCCTGCACCGCTGCGCGCCTGTCTCGACGACCTCGGGATCCGTCGTATCGACCTCCTCGTGCTGTCCCACTACGACGCCGATCACGTCGGCGGGCTCGAGGCGGTCCTCGGCGATGTCGTCGACGTGCTGGTCGGCCCGTTCGACGATCCCACGGACGAGCGGATCGTCCGAGCGCTGCAGGAGACGGGTGCGGTTGTGTATGCCGCCGCGGCAGGGGACGAAGGTGTATCGGGAGACGCAGCGGATGGTCTCCGGTGGCGCGTGCTGTGGCCGGACCCGGCAGCCGGCCGCGTCGCGCCGGGGAACGACGCCAGCGTCGTGGTGCGGTTCGAACTCCCCGAGGCGGCTGTGCTGCTCCTCGGCGATCTCGGTGAGGAGGCCCAGGACCGTCTGCTCGCTCGCCACCGGATCGGAAGTGCCGTGGACATCGTCAAGGTGTCGCATCACGGCTCTGCAGATCAGAGCGAGCGCCTGGCGCGCCGTATCGGCGCGACGGTTGCGGTGGTGTCCGTCGGCGCCGACAACGGGTACGGACACCCGACGCGTTCGGCGCTCGAGCTGTACGAGTCGACCGGAGGAAGCGTGGTCCGAACGGACCAGTTGGGTACGATCCTGATCGCGCCGAGTGGAGATGATGGATTCCGTGTCTGGTCGCCGCGTTCGCCCGCTGCGCCCGACGTCGACGTCGGTGCGCGCCGGTAGATGTACTGCCCGGGGACGTTGGTTGAGTTGTGACGACTCGCTGTAGTCGTTGAGAGATGAAGAGGACCTCCTGCGTTGGAGTGGAGCTGCTCAGGTTCGTTCCGAACGAGGAAATCTTCGATGTCGCACGCTAGTGCTGCTCTGATGCCACGCCAACGATTGCGCATCGCGCGTCTGATCGTTGATGAGGGTTGGCCGGTGCGTCACGCGGCCGTCTTTGAGCTTCTTCGCTCGGAGCGCCTCTCTCAAGCGCCACCTCAACGCCGTCCGATGAACAACAATCTTCCAGAGCGACGGGCCGCAGTTGGACTCACGCAAGAGGCTCGCGCGACGGCCACCGGACTATCGCGCCAGACGGTCATCTCGACTGCACACGGCCGCTTCGACCCAAGTCTCTCCCTCGCGTTTCGACTTGCAGCGATCCGCGCACGTATCCACAAGGTATTTCAACGTGACCTGCAATCGCCGTGAAAAGAGGGTGCGGCGAATGTGATGAGAGAGCGGGGCCAGCCCCCGCCAGGCCCGTGGCAGTGACGGTGGCCCAGCTCTCGGCGCCACCGCCACCGCCTCCGCGCCGTCGCGATCAGCGTGCTCTCAGCTCCGCTGGCTGCACGTGATCGCTCCCTTCAACGGCACTGGCCAGTGCGGGACGGCTGAGCAGCGCCAGAACGAGCATCACGGCAGGAATGACCAGGTCGTAGAGGAGGACGCCGCCCGTGTTGCCGGGGGCCCAGTTCCCGTGTGCGAACGACTGGTAGAGGTGGCCAATCGTGGCGCCCCACAGGAACATGCCGGCCATCAGCGCGATGGTGATCCGTTCACGTCGACCGGCGTGGATGGCCCGGAAGCCGCCGATCGCGAGCCCCAGGTTGGCGAACGCGATCTCGGTCACGAACGGTGTCTCCTGGAACCCGATCGCCGTGGTCATCACGCCTGGGATGAGGAGGAACGACACAGTCATCCAGGCGCTGCCGCAGCCGAGGGCCGCGGCAGCCCACCAACGTTGCCAGACCTCCAGTCGCGTGAGCATTGTTGACCGCGACGAGTGGATGCTCGCCCCGATGACGGCGATCAGCAGCCACAGGGCCGGTACGGACGTTTGGAAGATGAACATTGAAGTGGACATGCACGCAGTCTTGCACGCGCAACATTGCGCGCGCAACACTGTGTATGCTTCTTCCATGGATGACGGACTGGCTGACCTACTGCACCGAATCGTCGCGATCCTCGGGGACCTCGCGCGCGACCGGATGGCTGCCGATCAACCGCAGCTGACGTACACCCAACTGCGGTTCATCGGGACGCTCGAGGAGGCGCCGGGTACCACGCAGCACCGCCTCGCCGAGTCCCTTGGTCTCTCGGATGCGGCGGCGTCGCGCGCGCTGCGCGGGCTCCAGGAAGCCGGCTACGTCGAGATCGTGACGGATCCGGCGCACGCACGGCGGCGGCTGGTGTCCGCGACGCAGGCTGGCAAGGACGTGTTCCATGCCACCGGTGTCTCCATGGCCACCGAACTGCGGGACTGGCTCATCCGGCAGGACTTCCCGTACGAGCGTTACCTCTCCGACTCGCAGCACCTCGCCGCACTGCTGAGCTCAGATCGGCGGTCTTCGCCGGGCGTGAAGGGGCGCACGGTGCTGGAGTCTCCCGCATGAGGACGGGGCCTGACGGCGCTGAGAAGCGGTCGAGACCTCACCCTGCATCGCCGAGTGGCGTACCCGCGAAGCGCTCGAGGAGCACTGCGAAATCCTCCCGTTCGGAGCTTGTCCAGCCCTCGATGTGACGCGCGACTGCCACATCGAGGCGCCGACGCGTTTCCTGGACCGCGAGCGCACCCTCGACCGTGAGTGTCAGCAGCGCCTGCCGCCGGTCGCCTTCACCGGCGGTCGAAGTGATGAGTCCAGTGTCGATCAGCCTGGCCGCGCGCCTGCTGACGACGGACCTGTCCAAGCCGAGCAGTGGCGCGAGCGTCGCGGCCGAGACCGGTCCGTTCGCTCGCTCAAGGGCGCTGAGCACGGGGTACGTTGCCTCTGAGAGCCCGTCGGCGACGTCAACCGTGAGCTCTCGGTGCAGGTCCTTGCGAAAGCTCCGATTGAGGATGAGACCGAGGGAAGCCGCTATCGAGGGTGCAGGTTGCATGCCTCGAGCATACTTGTGCGGTTTGCACGGAAAGCGCTACTCTCAGATCTGTGCAGATAGCACAGAATGGAACGTGACCATGGCAAGCATCGCTGCAGCATTGAACGACCTCATCAACAACCGCGAAATCTCCGTCGAAGAGGCGATCGCGCGTCACTTCTCCGACGACTATCGGCAACGAACCGATGGCGTTTGGAGCGACCGAGCCAGCTTCGCGGAACATATCGCGCATCTCCGTCACATCGTCGATCATGCAGAACTGAGGGTGCTCGACGAGATCGAGCGCGACCACGCCTACTCGGACCGTCACGAAGCACGCATCACGAAGACCGACGGGGCAGCGGTCGTGCAGGAGGTGTACCTCTTCGGTGCCCTCGCCGCAGACGGTCGCTTCTCCGAGGTGCACGAAGTCACGCACATGATCAGTGGAACCGAAGCGGATCGCGGCATCGGAAGGGCACGTTACTGAGAGCGGCGAGGCCGCTGAAGTCGGCGCTTGGCCCGCCACCGTGCCTGAGGTGGCTTTCGCGACGACAATGCCCCTCAGGCTGCCAAGGACCGCATCAGCGTCTCGAGATCCGCTTCACCCTCGGGCGTCTGGGCGCCTGCAGCGAGCGCCGCGTTCATCAGCGGAATGGCAAGCGGTCCAGCTATAAGCGCTGACCATTCGGCCTCCTCACGCGCGTACCCGGCGTGCAGATCCGAAGGCGGGAGCACCGCCTTCGCCGCGTCGACGACGCCATCGGGAAGATGGGCGATGACGTGTGCGATTCGGTCGACGAACGCGTCGAGCTCTTCCGCCGGCACCGAGCGGTTGATCCAGCCGTAGGAGGCTGCGGTGTCAGCATCGAAGAGATCTCCCGTCAGAATCGCTTCCAATGCGCGATTGCGTCCGACGCGTTCCCACAGATACTGCATTCCGCCTCCGCTGGGCACGATCCCCATGAGGGATTCGATCTGGCCAATCCCCGCTGTCTCCCGCGCCGCGAAGGCCATATCGGCCGCCGCCACGAATTCCGCGCCGCCGCCACGGGCTTTTCCCACCAGCTTGACGATCGTGACGAGGCGGTGGTTTCGGAGCATCTCTCCGATGGCTTGGAAGGCGTTGTTCCCTTGGGTGGCAGCAGCTTCCGTCAGCTCGCGCAAGACCTCCGCTTCGTCGAGGATGTGCATGTCCACGTGTGCGAGGAAGAAGTCCGGATTCGCCGACGAGAACACGACCACCCTCGCTCGCCGGTCTTCGTCGAGGGCGCTCATGAGGTCGGCGAGCTCGCGCATCATCACAGCGCCGATCACGTTCACAGGTGGGTTGTCGAATGCCACCTTGGCAATGCGATCCGCGACCGTGACCCGCAGTGTGGAGTACTTGTCCATGTCCATCGATGCTCCATCCGTATGCGCAAGGCGTGTGGGTATTCTTTGCATACCCATGCTCGCTCTTCCCCGCGAGAACCGTCAACAACGCACTTTGGAGATACCAAGGCACATGAGTGACACCAGCTCGTACGATGCTCACGCCAGGTCGTCGATCGTCTTTGCCGCCGACTGCCCGAGCCGTCCGATCCTCGATCAGATCGCAGACAAGTGGTCCATGATGACCATGGCCGTCTTGGAGAAGCCGACCCGGTTCAATGAGATCAGACGTCGCCTCGACGGCGTCACCCAGCGCGTCCTCACGCAGACCCTGCGCCGCCTGGAGCGGAACGGCATGGTCGAGCGACGGGTACTCCCGACCTCGCCCGTCGGCGTCGAGTATTCATTGACGCCGTTGGGCGCGTCTCTGCAGGGCCCCTTCGGGCAACTCTATGACTGGACCGTGGAGCATTCGGCCGAGGTCCGTGCCGCCCAGTTCAGCTATGACGGCGATGATGCACACGCAACAGACGACGTCGCCTGAGCATGAAGGCGTCCCCGCTGCCAGGGGTCAAACAATTTCAGCCGGAGCCGAGCCGACCGCTACCCCTACTCGGACTTGGCAGGCCGCGGGTCCAGGCCGACGACGATCGTCGTCATCCGCGGATCATAGCCAGGACATCGCGCACGAGCCGATGCCCGTACTCCTCGTCAACGGGCAGCGCGAAGATGACGCGGTAGTAGAGCGGTGAGATGAGATGGTCGATCACCTGCCCTTCGGTCGGGGCGGCCTCCCCTCGGTCGTGTGCGCGGTCGATCACGTCGCGTGCCTGCTCGCGCCGACGATCGGTGACCGCGCAGTGCGACACGAGTTCGGTTCGCGCCCCGACCATCGCGCGGAGATATCGGGCGCGTTCCGGGCGAGCGATATCCGTGACGATGGCGTCGGCCCAGGCGGCCAGATCGCCCTCCAGAGTGCCGACGTCGGGCGCCGCTTCACCGTCGCGTGTCAGTGCGCCGACCGTGACCTCCTCGAGCAGTGCGTTGACATCATTCCACCGCCTGTAGAGCGTCGTCGGGTTCACGCCAGCTCGCTCGGCGATGACCGGGAACGTGATCCGGTCCACTCCCGCCCCGACCAGCTCGCCGACCGCAGTGTGGATCGCGGCCAGGACCCGACTGCTTCGGCCGCCGGGCCGCTGTCCGATCATTCGCTCCTGCACGATCACCATTCTAAGCAAAACTCATTGCTTTTACAGCCGTACCTGACTATCGTCACTAACGCAAAAATATTGGCTTTCCCAGGGGAGGTTTCGTGCCCTATCGCTCGTCGCGATTCCTCATCGCGTCCTCGGCTGGTGTCGCGACTCTCACTGCGGCATCTGCGCCGTCGCCCCTCTACCCCGTGTACCAACGGCTGTGGGGCTTCTCGTCCGCGACGCTGACGCTGGTGTTCGCCGTCTACGTTTTCGCTCTCCTCGGCGCGTTGCTCACCGTCGGATCCTTGTCCGACGTCGTCGGTCGTCGGCCTGTGGCCACAGCGTCCCTGCTGCTGCTGTGCTGCGGGATGGTCCTCTTCGCGGTCGCCGACGGAACCGGCGGACTGATCGCCGCCCGAGTCATCCAAGGTTTCGCCGTGGGCGCCGCGACAGGGACGACGACGGCGATGATCACCGACGCCGCGCCGAACGCGCGGACGGGTTCGGTGATGAGCGGCACGGCGGCACCGCTCGGCATCGCGATCGGCGCTGTCCTGTCCGGCACCCTCGTCGAGTTCGCGCCGCACCCGCGCCAGCTCGTCTTTTGGGTCTTCGGGGCCGCCTATGCGCTGCTGGCCGCGCTCGTGTGGGCCGTGCCCGAGCCCACGCACCGTCAGCCCCCGACGTGGGCTTCGGTCCGGCGGTCAGTCGTCCCGAGCGTGGGGCTTCCTCGAGACCTCCGCCCTGTGTTCCGGTCCTTGCTCCCCTCGATCGCGGCGACCTGGGCACTGGCGGGGCTGTACCTGTCCCTCGGTGCGTCGGTCATCAGGACCGTGCTCGGCGTGCGGAGCCATTTCACCGTCAGTCTCGTGCTCGGCGCGTTCTTCGCAGCGGGCATCCTCGGTTCCGCCGTTCAGACGGCCTTGCCCGCGTGGGCGCAGCGGTGGTCCGGGTACGGGGCGCTCGCGACGGGCGTGCTCGTGACGATCCCCGCGACGGCGCTCGAAGTGCTTCCGCTGTACGCTGCCGGATCTGTGATCGCGGGCTTCGGCTTCGGAGCGACCTTCCGTGTCGCCGTCGGCACGCTGGCCGACGCTGCCCCCGCTGCCGAGCGGGGGCGCGTCTTCGCGACCATGTACATCGTCAGCTACCTCGCATTCAGCATCCCCGCGCTCATAGCGGGGCTCGCTGTCGAGGTCGTCGGTCTTCGGACGACGACCGTCGCATACGGCGCGTTCGAACTCGCCCTGATCGGCATCGCCTCCGCGAGCGCCGCACACGGGAGACGACGCACGGTGCACCCTACGCGCACCGACCACCCCGATGAGAGGACCTGAGATGACAGAATCCGTCGATCCGATCGTGGACCCGCGATCAGCAGTCATGACGTTCCATACGTTCGCGTCCGAGCGCAACCGCACACGCTTCCTGAGCGCCGGACCGTCAGACGGCCCCCTCATGCTGTTCCTGCACGGCTGGCCGGGCATCGGTCTCATGTGGCGCGCCCAACTGGAGGCGTTCTCGGCCGACGGGTGGCACTGCGTCGCCCCGGACATGCGCGGGTACGGCGGCTCCTCCGCTCCCGACGCGACCGACGCGTACCGGATCGAGGAGATCGTCGCGGACATGGTCGAGCTTCAGGACCACCTTGGCGGGGAACCGGCGGTCTTGGTCGGCCACGACTGGGGCAGCATCGTCGCCGGCGCACTCGCGTCTCACGAACCAGACCGAGTACGCGGCGTCGTCTTGGTCTCCTGGGCATATTTCCCAGGCTCGAACGCACTAACCAACCTCGTCCGCCTGGTCGACCGGAACGTCTACCCGTACGACGAATATCCTGATGGGCAGTGGGACTACTACCGCCAGTACACGACGCACTTCGACGAGGCGGTCACCGATCTCAACGCCGATGTACCCGCGTCTCTTGCGTCAATCTTCCGAGCGGGGGATCCGCAGGCGGTCGGTTCGCCGTCACCCTCGGCCGCGGTCAGCAGGAATGGCGGACGCTTCGGATCCGCCCGCCGCGCGCCAGCCGTGGAACCTGACCGGTCGATCTGGTCTGATGAGGACTTCGACGCGCTGGTCTGCGCCTTCGAAGCGGGGGGCTTCCATGGCCCCTGTGCGTGGTACGCCAACGACGAGGCGAACATCGTCTTCGCGAGGGCGGCGCGCGACGGCGGGCGACTCTCCATGCCGGTGCTGTTCGTCAACGGGGACTGGGATCTCATCTGCAGCATCGAGGGGAACGCGCAGGGGGATCCCATGCGCCAGACGTGCACGAGTCTCACCCTGACCAGTCTGCCCGCGGGCCACTGGCTCCCGCAGGAGCGAAGCGACGAGCTTGTCGGGGCGATTCGAGCGTGGTTGAGTGCATCCGGACTGACCAGAGCTGAATAACGCATCGGAGGGTGCAATGACGAACCCGGAGTTTGACCATTTCCGCAATACACGGCACGAGCGTTGGACCATCGTCAGCGTGATCGGGGAGGGCTCCGATACAGGCGAGGTCGAGACGATCGAGATCTTCGTGAGAGACGCGAATGATCCGGTCTTCGCAATCGCGGTCTCGGACCTTCCGCAGTTCATCGCCGGCTTGGTCGCTTCAGCGGTCCCCGGTGATCTCACGTCACGATAAGCGCGTTCGAGGAACGGGCCTGCGGAGCCGAGTTGGACCGACGATCAGGCTCCGAGCCCGGTCACCGCACCCGTCACGACGAGCGCGAGCACGAGCAGACTGACCAGCATGAACACCTTGTCGGTGTGCGCGTAGTGCGAGGCCATCTGCACGAGTCGTGCGACGGGGAGCAGAACGAGTACCGCGCAACCGGCGGTGATGAGTCCCCGGCCGGGAGTCTGCGCTCCAGCGCCCAGCAGAGTCACTCCGATCGTCAGCAGCACCGCCGCCATTGAGGTGCCGATGCGCATGAGCACGGCGATTCGTCGTGCGAGTGCTCGCTCGTCTTCGTGTGCTGTCGAGCGCTCGTTCATGCGACGACGCCCCATCCGAGGTCGAATGCGTTGGCGGTCATCGGGATCGCGAGAGCGACGAGCACCACGGTGAAGACGACGCGCAGGACAGGACCGGCGAGGCGGATGAGTACCTGCGCTCCGAGGAGAGAACCCGCGAGGGAGCCGAGGACGACGGGTGCGGCGAGCTCGAGATCGAGCGTCCCGGCGAGAAGGTAAGCCGCAGCGGCGCCACAGGCCGTGACGCCGATCATCAGGTTCGCCGTCGCGCTCGAGACCTTGATCGGCAGCCGCATCGCAGCATCCATCGCCGGGATCTTCAACACCCCGCTGCCGATGCCGAGCAGTGCAGACAGGGTGCCTGCCCCGAACATGAACGTCATCCCGAGCGACAACCGCGTCACGCGGTAGGGGACGGCCAGCCCATCGCGTTCCCGGAACACTCCGTCGAGACGGGGATGCCGGGACGCACCGGTATCGGTGACGACTGGTTCGCGTCGTCCGGCGATCATCTGGATCGCGGAGACGAGGAGCACCGCGGCGAAGATGCCGAAGAGCATCGTGCTCGGAACCAGGCCGATCATCAGCATGCCGACCAGCGCGCCAAGAGCGGTGAACACCTCGAGAACCAGCGCCAAGCGCAGGTTGGTGAGCCCCGCCGCGAGGAACCCGGGTGCGCTCGCGCACGAGCAGGCGATGACCGATACGAGGCTCACGGCGACCGCGGCGGGGAACGGGACGTGCGCGACCAGGGTCAGCAGCGGTACGACGAAGATGCCGCCGGCCATGCCGAGGGCGCTGCCGAGAGCGCCGGCGGCGAGCGACCCGACGAGCAGGATCGCGAAGAGCTCGAGGCTCACTGCGGCGTGTTCCCAGCCCCAGCGCTCGCGCCCGCGCCCGTTCGCGGTAGCCGCAGTGTGAAGGTCATCGCGTCACCGCGGTAGTGCAGAATCTCGTAGTCGACGGGCTTCTGGCCCGTGGTGAAACTGGTCCGCTCGATGCGGAAGATAGCGCTGCCCTCAGCGACCGCGAGCGCCTCGGCAACAGCCTCGTCGGCGGTGCTGGCGCGCAGGGCATATGCGGCTTCGATCAGGGGAGTAGCGTGGCTCGCTTCGAGGAGCGTGAAGATGGGCTCGTTCTCCAGGTCGTCCTTGGCAACCAGACGCCCCAACTCGAGGGGGAGGTAGGTCTCGTCGAACGAGATCGGATGCCCGGCGGCGAGGCGCACGCGGTCGATGTGCACGACCTGCGCTCCGAGCGGCAGCTCCAGGGCTTCACGTACGTGGGCTGGTGCCGCGATCTCCTCGACGAGGAGCACGTTGGCGGTGGAGGTCAAGCCGTGTGCGTCCATGTCTTCGACGAATCCGGTCAGTGCGGTCAACGGCTGGCTGAACGCCGGGGCTGCGACGAAACTGCCTATGCCGCGCTTGGTGACCACGAGGTTCCGTGCCGCGAGGTTCTGGATCGCACGGCGCACGGTGATCCGGCTCACGCCGTGCTCCGCGATCAGGTCGTCCTCAGTGGGGAGACGATCGCCAGGGTGCAGATCGACCCCGAGTCGAGAGGTCAGGGCCGTCTCGATCTGCGCGTAGAGAGGTCCATTCGATGCCATGTTCCTAGCTTGTATCATGTTGTCATAATAACTCGTCAGAGCGGGCAAAGCCGTCGACGTCGGTGCGCGTCGGTAGACTCGGACGGTCGAGAGGAGCCGCTGTGGCTGCACCACGTTCCGCCGGTCGCGGCAAAGGTAAGGCCCCGGCCAAGGCGGCCGCCGCGATCCCGCAGCTCGGCTGGTCCGAGATCCGTCCGGCTCCCATCGTTCTCGTGTCCGGCACCGAGTCGTTCCTCGCCGATCGGGCGATCCGGCGGCTCCGTGATTTCCTCGCGGCCGAGGATCCGTCGCTCGAGGTGAACGACATCGCAGCGGACAGCTATGCGCCGGGAGAACTCATCACCGTCGCGAGCCCATCCCTGTTCGGCGAACCACGACTCGTCCGTGTCTCTCAGGTGGAGAAGTGCTCGGACCAGTTCTTGACGGAGGCACTCCGGTATCTCGAATCGCCGGCGGAGGGCGCCTACGTCGTGCTCCGGCACAACGGCGGAGTCCGGGGCAAGAAGCTCCTCGATGCCATCCGATCCGGAACAGGCGGCGGCGTCGAGATCATCTGCACCGAGCTCAAGCGCGACAGCGACAAGGCCGACTTCGCGGCTGCCGAGTTCAAGGCCGCACGGCGCCGGATCACTCCGCAGGCGCTTCGTGCGCTCGTCGGTGCGTTCTCGGACGACCTCGCGGAACTCGCGGCGGCCTGCAGCCAGCTCATGGCCGACGCTTCAGAGGAGATCACCGAGCAGACCGTCGACAAGTACTACGGCGGCCGGGTCGAGACAAGTGCCTTCGACGTCGCCGATGCAGCGATCGCCGGTCGTCACGGAGAGGCGCTCCTCGCGCTCCGGCAGGCGCTCGACTCAGGCGCGGACCCGGTCCCGATCGTCGCGGCCTTCGCGATGAAGATCCGCACGATGGCCAAGGTGAGCTCAGCGCGCGGAGCCTCCGGGCAGCTGGCGCAGCAGTTCGGTCTGGCACCCTGGCAAGTGGACCGCGCGCGCCGCGACCTCTCGGGTTGGACTGACGACGGCATCGGCCGGGTCATGCAGATGCTCGCAGAGACGGATGCCGGAGTCAAAGGCGCAAGCCGCGACCCGGTGTTCGCCCTGGAACGCCTCGTCGGCGTCGTCGCAGCCCGCGGCGTGGATCTCTCAGCTCGCTGAACGCGGCCATTCGACACGCCCCGGGGACGGGGTCTCCGGCGAATCGCGGTCGACGTGTTGGCCTGTCGGCGAATCGTTCCCTGAGCCTGGCGACGGGCGCAACGCGAAAGGCCCCGCACGTTCCGAAGAACGCCGGGGCCTTGCAGCTACAGGGGCTGGCTCAGAGAGCGCCGACCTGCTTGGCGATGGCCGACTTGCGGTTCGCTGCCTGGTTCTCGTGGATGACACCCTTGCTCACGGCCTTGTCGAGCTTCTTGGTGGCGACCTTGAGGGCCGACTCCGCCTGCGCCTTGTCGCCGGAGACGACGGCGTCGCGCGTGGCGCGGATCGCGGTCTTCAGCTCGCTCTTGACGGCCTTGTTGCGCTCGTTCGCCTTCTTGTTGGTGCCGATGCGCTTGATCTGCGACTTGATGTTTGCCACGTTGGGTCAACTTTCGATTCGAGGAAATAGTGTTCGGTGCCATCGGACGAAGAGGGCGTCTTCAAGCGAGTTCTCGTGTGGTCTCAACTCACACGCAAGCCAACAGGCAACATTACCAGTCGAGTGGAGTTCTGGCAATCCAGGCGAGCGCAGCGCGCGCGCTCGTCGCCGTGGGACAATGGAAGTTGCCCGATTCAACCCCTGACCCCGAGGAACGCGTGAGCCCCCAAGCAGTGAAGGCCCTCGAGCCGGCATCGACCGACCCAGCGTTCATCCGCAATTTCTGCATCATCGCCCACATCGACCATGGCAAGTCGACGCTGGCCGATCGCATGCTGCAGATCACCGGAGTCGTCTCCGACCGCGACATGCGGGCCCAGTACCTCGACCGCATGGACATCGAGCGCGAGCGCGGCATCACGATCAAGAGCCAGGCAGTGCGCATGCCGTGGTCACTCAACGGCGAGACCTTCGCCCTGAACATGATCGACACGCCGGGCCACGTCGACTTCACCTACGAGGTGTCGCGTTCCCTCGCCGCGTGTGAGGGCGCGATCCTCCTGGTCGACGCGGCGCAGGGTATCGAGGCGCAGACCCTCGCCAACCTGTACCTGGCCCTCGAGAACGACCTCGAGATCATCCCGGTGCTCAACAAGATCGACCTGCCCGCCGCAGACCCCGACAAGTACGCGAAGGAGCTCGCGAGTCTCATCGGCGGCAAGCCCGAGGACGTCCTGCGCGTGTCCGGGAAGACGGGCATGGGCGTCGAGGACCTCCTCGACCGTGTCGTCGGCCGCATCCCGAACCCCGTCGGCGACCCGAACGCGCCCACTCGCGCGATGATCTTCGACTCCGTCTACGACACGTACCGCGGTGTCGTCACCTACGTCCGAATGATCGATGGTCAGCTGAGCCCGCGCGAACGAATCCAGATGATGTCGACGCGCGCGGTGCACGATCTCCTCGAGATCGGTGTGAGCTCGCCGGAGCCGACGCCCACGAAGGGTCTCGGAGTGGGCGAGGTCGGGTACCTGATCACCGGCGTGAAGGATGTCCGTCAGTCGAAGGTGGGCGACACGGTCACGACCGCGATGAAGCCGGCCACCGACGCGCTGCCCGGCTACACGGACCCGAAGCCCATGGTGTTCTCCGGTCTGTACCCGATCGACGGCAGCGACTACCCGATCCTGCGCGACGCCCTGGACAAACTGAAGTTGTCGGACGCCTCCCTGAACTACGAACCGGAGACCTCGGTCGCGCTCGGTTTCGGGTTCCGGGTCGGCTTCCTCGGTCTGCTGCACCTCGAGATCGTCACCGAGCGACTGCAACGCGAGTTCGACCTCGACCTCATCGCCACGGCACCGTCGGTGACGTACGAGGTGAAGACCGAGGACAAGCAGACGGTCGTCGTCACGAACCCGAGCGAGTTCCCGTCCGGCAAGATCCTCGAGGTCACAGAACCGATGGTGAAGGTCGGCATCCTCGCGCCGAAGGACTACGTCGGAACGATCATGGAGCTCTGCCAGAGTCGGCGCGGCGCGCTGCTCGGGATGGAGTACCTCGGTGAAGACCGTGTGGAACTCCGGTACACGATGCCGCTCGGCGAGATCGTGTTCGACTTCTTCGACCACCTCAAGAGCCGCACGCAGGGCTATGCCTCGCTCGATTACGAGCCCTCCGGCCAGCAGGCCGCCGACCTCGTGAAGGTCGACATCCTCCTCCAGGGTGACCAGGTCGACGCGTTCAGTGCCATCGTCCACCGCGAGAAGGCCTACGCCTACGGGGTGCTGATGACGGAGCGCTTGAAGAAGCTCATCCCGCGTCAGCAGTTCGAGGTGCCGATCCAGGCCGCGATCGGTGCGCGTATCATCGCCCGCGAGTCGGTTCGCGCGATGCGCAAGGATGTCCTCGCGAAGTGCTACGGCGGTGACATCACCCGCAAGCGGAAGCTCCTCGAGAAGCAGAAGGAGGGCAAGAAGCGCATGAAGATGGTCGGCAAGGTCGAGGTCCCGCAGGAGGCGTTCATCGCCGCTCTCTCGGGGGACGTCGAGACCAAGGACAAGAAGTGACCGGGCGTCGCAGTTCGTTCGAGGACGAGGCCGTCGACTACGCGGCTGTCGGCGCGACGCAGCGGACAGACCTGTTGCAGTATCCGCCGGAGGGCTATGTGCCGTCGGAGGACGAGTTCCGGCTCGGCAGCGGCGACGAGCGGTTCGCCCTGGCGACGAGTGCGCTCCTCACCTGGGGTCTCCACCGTGCGTGCGGTGTCGAGATCGTCGAGGTGCACCCCGGGACGGGTGTGCAGTACGGCGGCATCGCCTTCGCCGAAGACGGGTCGGCAATCGAGGCCATCGAGACGCACGAGGAGCAGCGCTTCGCGGAGGACGGCACGCCGTTCATCACGCCTGGCACGACCGTCGTCTTCGCGGGGTCGGTCGGCGGTGAGCCGCTCGTCGGCCCGCACCGTGTCATCTCGGTGACCGAGGAGCCCAGCCAGGTCAGCCTTGCGCTCGGCACGATGGCGGGCGACCCGGAGAGCGGGGAGCAGGCGTTCACGATCGAACAGCGCGAGGACGACTCCGTCTGGATCGTCGTCCGCTCCTTCTTCCGCCCGACCAAGGGTGCGGCGAAGCTCGTCGGAGCGAAGCGTCGACGCAAGACGATGAACGACGCCTACCTGCGCGCGCTGCTGCCGTCGCGCGGCGTCTGAGCGAGGGCCCGTGCCCAGCGCACTCCCGCTCGCCGATCCGGCGCCGGTCGACGGACTCCTGCCGGCGTCCGCCGCGATCGGATCCGATGAGCGGGCGTTCGGGGTCTACCTGCACGTCCCGTTCTGCCGGGTGCGCTGTGGCTACTGCGACTTCAACACCTACACTGCGACGGAACTCCGTGGCGCAAAACAGTCCGACTATGCGGACGAAGCGGTGCGCGAGCTTGATTTCGGGCGCGCCGCGCTGGATGCGTCGGACGTGCCGCCGAGGCCCGTGTCGACGGTCTTCTTCGGCGGCGGGACGCCCACGCTGCTTCCGGCAGCCGACCTCGTGCGCATGCTCGCCGGTGTGACCGGCAACTTCGAACTGGCGCCGGGCGCCGAGGTGACGACGGAGGCGAACCCCGATTCCGTCGACGCCGACTACCTGCAGACGCTCAAGCACGCCGGCTTCACCCGGGTGTCCTTCGGGATGCAGTCCGCGGTGCCGAGTGTGCTCGCGACTCTCGAGCGCACCCACGATCCGGCGCGGGTCCCGCTCGTCGTGCGCTGGGCGCGGGAGGCTGGCCTCGAGGTCAGCCTCGACCTCATCTACGGCACTCCGGGCGAGACATTGGCCGACTGGCGCGTGTCGCTCGAGACCGCGATCGCCTGCGCACCTGACCATGTCTCCGCCTACTCGCTCATCGTCGAGCCCGGCACGAAACTCGCGCGTCAGATCCGTTCCGGCGCGGTCG
Source organism: Plantibacter sp. RU18 (assembly GCF_050613355.1). NCBI lineage: Bacteria > Bacillati > Actinomycetota > Actinomycetes > Micrococcales > Microbacteriaceae > Plantibacter > Plantibacter sp. RU18. The sequence continues at coordinate 2,632,243 of NZ_CP159618.1, read as the reverse complement.
GCACCCCCGACGAGGACCTCCAAGCAGACATGTACGAGCTGGCCGACGACCTCCTCACGGAGGCGGGCTACGGCTGGTACGAGGTGAGCAACTGGGCGAGGGACGACGCGCACCGCTCGCGTCACAACCTGTCCTATTGGACGGGGGAGGACTGGTGGGGCGTCGGGCCGGGAGCCCACAGTCATGTCGGCGGTGTCCGCTGGTGGAACGTCAAGCACCCGGCCGCGTACGCTCAGCGCATCGCGGCGGGGGAGTCTCCCGCTGCCGGTCGAGAGACGCTCGACGACGAGACCCGGGAGCTGGAGCGCATCCTGCTGCTGACGCGCACACGTGATGGGATCGCGATCCGGACGCTGGCACCGGAGGCGCGGACGGCCGTCGCAGGCTTGATCGCCGAAGAGCTCGTCGATGCCCGACAGGCGCTCCTCGGCCGGTTGGAACTGACTCGCCGGGGGCGGTTGCTCGCTGATGCCGTCGTCCGCCGCCTCGTCGGCGACTGAGCCGCGCCAGGACACCCTGAGACCTGCACTGATCCGCTCCGGCGCTTGATCGGAAACGAGACAGCCCCGCCCGGGCGAACCGGACGGGGCTGTTGCGTGACGGCTGAGCCGTTCCGCTGATCAGGCCTTGATGAACTGGATCGACAGCGGGTAGCTGTACAGCTCCCCCTTGTTCGCCTTGATGGCGGCGATAATGCTGAACACGACCACGACGACACCGACGGCGATCAGGATGAAGATGCCGATGATGATGAACGTCAGGATCGAGCCGACGACCGAGGCGATCAGCATGGTGAGCTGGAAGTTCAGCGCCGTCAGCGTGTGCGCCTTCACGAAGGGGCCGCGGTCCTTGAGGACCAGGTAGCCGATGAGCGCGGGGAGGAACGAGAAGAAGATCCCGCCGATGTGGATCAGCGTCGACCAGAGCTTCTCATCCGACGGGCTCATGGGCTGGGCCGCGACGGGCTGCTGGTACTGGGGAGCTCCTGGCGGGGGCGGGTAGCCACCGGCACCGGGCGGCGGTGGTGCATAACCACCGGCGGGCGGCGGTGGGTAGGCGCCTGCCGGGGGGCTCCTGGGGAGCAGCTGGTGGGGTGTGCGGGGTTGCTGGCGGCGGCGTCGAGCCATCTCCGGCCGGCGGAACCGAACCGCCGGCGGCTGGGTCGACGGGCGGCTGAGCATTCGGATCAGACATCTTCGCACCTTTCACGGATTGGGATATTCAATTGGTCCAGCAGAGCGTAGCGCACCATTGGTCGGTTGATCGGGCCCCTCGCCTGCGGCCAACGGTATTCCCGCTGTTGTGCGGCGCGCAAGGGATGGCGTCCGACAGGCAAGGATATGATTGGCAGTCAGGGTGTTCGAGTGCTGATGGTCGGTGCGCAGACGCGGCAGGAGAGGGGATCGACATGGTGTCGGATCGCGGTCTCGAAGTGCTGCGTGTCATCGTCCAGGACTACGTCGCCTCCCGCGAACCCGTCGGGTCGAAGACCATCGTCGATCGACACTCGTTCGGCGTCTCGGCCGCGACCATCCGAAACGACATGGCGCAGCTCGAGGACGAGGAACTCATCGCAGCGCCCCACACCTCGTCCGGTCGGGTCCCGACGGACAAGGGCTACCGGATGTTCGTCGACCATCTCGCCGACCGTCGCCCCCTCAGCAACGCGCAGCGTACCGCGATCGAGACCTTCCTCGGCGCCTCCGGCGACCTCGACGAAGTGTTGCACCGCACGGTCCGTCTGCTGTCACAGCTGACGAACCAGGTGGCACTCGTCCAGTACCCGATGTTCTCCCGCGCTCGGGTCCGTCACCTCGAGCTGGTGAGCGTCACCCCGACCCGTGTGCTCGCCGTCATCATCCTCGACAACGGCCGCGTGGAACAGCGGCTCGTCGAGACGGAGGCATCGGTCGACGACGTCCTCATCGGTCGCCTCCGCACGCAGTGCAACGAGGCCGTCGCCGGTCGGCCACTGCTGGAAGCGCACGACGCCCTCGGCGATGTGCCTGAGCTCATCGCCGAACGCGACCGCCCGGCCGCGACGCGCATCGTCGATGCCGTGCGCGAGCAGCTCTCGGCGCAGCGCCAGGACCGTCTCGTCATGGCGGGGGCTGCGAACCTCGCCCGCACCGAGGACGACTTCCCCGGCAGCATCTACCCCGTGCTCGACGCGATCGAGCAGCAGGTCGTCCTGCTCCGGCTCTTCGGCGAGATGGAGGCCGAGCGGGACAGCGTCGTCGCCAGCATCGGCCGCGAGAACGCCTCGTTCGGCCTGGAGACGACGAGCGTGCTCGTCGGCGACTACCGTTCCTCTGGTGGCGAAATCGCACGCCTCGGTGTCCTCGGCCCGACGAGAATGGACTACGCCAGCAACATGGCGGCTGTCCGCGCCGTCGCCAGATACCTGTCCCGCACCCTCGACGCCGAGTGATGAACCCTCGTCCCGTCCCCGCACACCTTCCGCACCTCGAACGAAAGGCCCTCTGTGGCTGACTACCCCGACCACTACGCAGCACTCGGCGTCGCCAAGGAGGCGACGCCTGAGGAGATCAAGAAGGCCTACCGTCGCCTGGCACGCGAGCTGCACCCGGACGTGAACCCCGGTTCCGATGCGTCCGAGCGGTTCAAAGAGGTCACTCACGCCTACGACGTCCTCAGCGACCCGAAGCAGCGCCAGCAGTACGACCTCGGTCCTCAGGCAGGCGGCTTCGGCGGCGGCGATGCGGGCTTCGGCGGTTTCGGCGACATCTTCGACACCTTCTTCGGCGGAGGCGGGCAGCAGCGCGGCCCGAAGTCGCGCCGTTCGCGCGGTGAGGACGCACTCCTGAGGGTCGAACTCGACCTCGACGAGGTCATCTTCGGCACTCATCGGGACCTCGAGGTCGACACCGCCGTGCTCTGCGGCACCTGCAACGGTTCCTGCTGCCAGCCGGGCACCTCGCCCGTCACCTGCGACATCTGCCGCGGTTCGGGCAGCATCCAGCGTGCTGTCCGCTCGCTCCTCGGCAACGTCATGACCTCGGCCCCGTGCGGCACCTGCCGCGGCTACGGCACGATCATCGCGACTCCGTGCGTGACCTGCCAGGGGCAGGGGCGTCTGCGCGCACGTCGCACCGTCTCCGTCGACATCCCCGCGGGTGTCGACACCGGCCTGCGTCTCCAGATGCCCGGCAGCGGCGAGGTCGGGCCGGCCGGCGGCCCGAACGGCGACCTCTACCTCGAGATGAAGGTCAAGCACCACGATGTCTTCAGCCGCGACGGCGACGACCTCCTGTGCACGCTGGAGGTGCCCATGACGGACGCGATCCTGGGGCGCCAGGTCACCGTGCATGCTCTTGACGGCGACGTCGAGGTCGACCTCAAGCCCGGCGTCCAGAGCTCCGAGATCATCACCGTGAAGGATCGCGGAGTGACGCGCCTGCGCGGTAACAGCCGTGGCGACCTGCGCATCGGCGTGCAGGTCATCACCCCGACGAAGCTCGACCACCGGGAACGCGAGCTCATCAAGAGCTTCGCCTCCGGTCGACGGCAGGGCGCTCCTGGCCTCGCTGCCTTCCAGCAGGGGCTGTTCGCGAAGATCCGCGATCGCTTCCACGGTTGAGATGAGCTCGCTCTACTTCCGCGAGGACCTCGAGTCGACCGGTGTCGGTGACTCGGTCGTCCTGCGTGGGCCTGAGGCCAAGCATGCCGTCTCGGTGAGCCGTCTGCGGGTCGGGGAGACCACGTCGATCGGCAACGGTCGAGGTTTGATCGCGACCGGGACAGTGGTGCGCAGCGAGCCCGGAGAGCTCGAGATCCGGGTCGACTCGGTGGTCGTGCACCCCGAGACCCGCCCGTCACTCGTGCTCGTGCAGGCCCTTGCGAAGGGCGACCGGGACGAACTCGCGATCCAGGCGGCCACGGAACTCGGCGTCGACCGGATCGTGCCGTGGGGCGCGGAGCGCAGCATCTCGCGGTGGCAGGGCGACAAGGCGGCCAAGGGTCGCGAGCGGTGGCAGCTCATCGTCCGCGAGGCGGCGAAGCAGTCGATCCGCTCGCGCGTGCCGGAGGTCTCGGAGGTCGTCGACGCCAAGGGCATGACGGCCCTCGTCAGCGGACGCACGGTCCTCGTGCTCGAACCGACCGCGGCGCTCTCCCTCTCCGAACTCGACCGTGCAGTCTTCCATGACTCAGAGGAACTGGTGCTGGTCGTGGGGCCGGAGGGCGGTATCTCGCCCGCTGAACGCGAACGGCTCGAGGCGGCCGGTGCGACCGAGGTCAGAATCGGTTCTGGCGTCCTGCGCACGTCGACCGCCGGCCCCTCGGCCATCGCAGCTCTCAACGTCCTGCTCGGGCGTTGGTGAACACTCCTGTCCGACGACAGCGGGACATCGACCGGCCGAACCGTAGAATGGACCCCATGAGTGAAGCGCCGTCCGTTTTCAGCCGCATCGTGTCGGGGGAGATCCCCGCGACCCTCCTCGCCGACACGGAGCGCGTGATCGCCTTCGCCGACATCGCCCCCCAGGCGCCGGTGCACCTCCTCATCGTCCCGAAGACGGCCGAGTACCGGAACGTCGTCGAGCTCGCGGCCGGCGACCCCTCCCTGCTCGCCGAGATGGTCGAGGTTGCGGCTTCGTTGGCGGCAAAGCGCACCGATGGCGAGTTCCGGCTCGTGTTCAACACGGGGGAGTCCGCCGGACAGACGGTCTTCCATGTGCATGCGCACCTGCTGGGTGGCTCACTGCAGGAGGGCACCCTTGGCAGCGCCTGAGTCCCCGGAGCCCGATCCCACAGCTCAGCCCGAGGCCGAGCACGTCCTCCATGTGGACGGCCTCGCCATGGTCCGGCTGCTCGGCCCGCAGGACCGCCTCCTGACCACCATCGAACGGGAGCATCCCGGCGTCTCCGTGCACGTGCGCGGGAACGAGATCACCATCACCGGCCCGAACACTCAGGCCGACGCAGCGAGACGACTCGTAGAGGAACTCATCACCATGGTCCGCGAAGGACACGACCCAGGTCCGCACGAGGTCACGACCTCTGCCCGAATCCTCGGCCAGGACGGTACCGCATCGCCGTCCGAGCTGCTCGGACAGGTCATCCTGACCTCCCGGGGCAAGACAATCAAGGCGAAGACTGTCGGGCAGCGTGCATACGTCGATGCGATCGACCAGCACACCATCGTGTTCGGGATCGGCCCCGCCGGTACCGGCAAGACCTACCTCGCGATGGCGAAGGCCGTCCAGGCGCTGCAACGCAAGGAGGTCAGTCGCATCATCCTCACGCGTCCGGCCGTCGAAGCGGGCGAGCGCCTCGGGTACCTGCCCGGAACACTCACCGACAAGATCGACCCGTACCTCCGGCCGCTCTACGACGCGCTCAACGAGATGATGGATCCAGAGATCGTCCCCAAGCTGCTGGCGGCGGGCACGATCGAAGTCGCGCCACTCGCGTACATGCGCGGTCGCACGCTCAACGACTCCTTCATCGTCCTCGACGAGGCGCAGAACACGACGCCGGAACAGATGAAGATGTTCCTGACGCGGCTCGGGTTCGGTTCCAAGATCGTCGTGACCGGTGACGTCACCCAGATCGACCTCCCCACCGGTGCGTCCGGGCTCCGCCTCGTGACGCGCGTCCTGAAGGACATCGACGACATCCACTTCTCGCAGCTCACGAGCGAGGACGTCGTGAGGCACTCCCTGGTCGGCCGCATCGTCGATGCGTACGGCGAGTTCGACGCCGCCCGACAGGCGCAGCGGTTCGAGCGCGAACAAGCTGCCGAATTCGCAAACCGGGCGGAGCGACGCGGCACTGCCAGAGATCACCTGCCGAAGCGAGGACGCTCATGACCATCGAGATCAACAACGAATCCGGCGTCGCCGTCGACGAGTCGCGCATCCTCGCGCTCGCGTCGTTCGCGCTCGACGCCATGCACGTCAGCCCCGACGCCGAACTCGCGATCGTGCTCGTCGACGAGGGCGCCATGGAGCAGCTCCATGTCCAGTGGATGGACGAGCCGGGCCCGACCGACGTACTGAGCTTCCCGATGGACGAGCTGCGTCCTGGCACCGAGGAGAACCCGACGGGACCCGGCCTGCTGGGCGACATCGTGCTGTGCCCGCAGGTGGCCGAAGCCCAGGCGACGGCGGCGAAGCACTCCACCATGGAGGAGCTGCAGCTTCTCACCTGCCACGGAGTCCTGCACCTGCTCGGCTACGACCACGCGGAACCCGATGAGGAGAAGGAGATGTTCGGCATCCAGCGCGACATCCTCCTCGCCTTCGCGATGCAGGAGAGACGACGCACCAGCTGATGTCCTTCGTCGCCGTCTTCATCATCGTGGCGATCCTGTTGGTCGCCTTCGCGGGCCTCATGGCCGCAGCGGACGCGGCGATCGGCGTGCAGTCCCGAGCAGACATCCTTGAACTCGCCGACGGCTCCCGTGCCGCGTCCTCCCTCCGAGCCATCGCGGAGGACCCGGGCGCGCACGTGAACGCCATCAACTTCATCCGCATCCTCGCGGAGACGACGGCGGCGGTCCTCGTGACCCTCGCACTGGCCTTCACGATCGACGAACTGTGGATCGTCCTCGTGCTCGCCACGCTGATCATGACGGGTACCTCGTTCGTGCTCGTCGGTGCGAGCCCCCGAGGCGTCGGGCGTACCCACGCGAGCGGGGTGCTGCGCTTCAGCGCTCCAGCCATCCGCGCAGCCCGGGTCGTCCTCGGCCCCGTCGCGAACATCCTCGTCTCGCTCGGCAACCGGGTGACGCCCGGGCTGCCGCGTTCGGTCTCGTTCACGACCGAGGAACAGCTCCTCAGCATGGTCGATGAGGCGACCGCGCATTCCGTCCTGGAAGAGGACGACCGGGAGCTGATCCACTCGATCTTCGAGTTCAACGAGACCCTCGTCCGTGAGGTGATGGTGCCGCGCACCGATCTCGTGGGACTGCAGCGCGACCTCAGCGTCCGCGAAGCCCTCGAGGTGTTCCTCGAGACCGGGATCTCGCGTGCTCCCGTGAGCGATGGGGACATCGACGACCTCGTCGGGATCCTCTACTTGAAGGACCTCGTGAAGGCGATGTTCGGGGGCGACGGCGTCACCGAGATCGGTTCGATCGAACCGCTCCTGCGACCCGCGAGCTTCGTGCCCGAATCCAAGAAGGCCGACTCGCTGCTGCAGCAGATGCAGAAGGACTCCAACCACATCGCGATGGTCGTCGACGAGTACGGCGGCATCTCAGGCCTCGTGACGCTCGAGGACCTCATCGAGGAACTCGTCGGTGACATCTCTGACGAATACGACACTGACGTCCCTGAGGTCACGGACCTCGGAGCAGGGCGCTTCCGTGTCGATGCACGTCTCGCCGTCGACGAGCTGGGGGAGCTGTTCGGACTCGAGCTCGACGATGACGACGTGGACACCGTCGGCGGACTGATTGCGAAGGCGCTCGGCCGCTTGCCTGTCGTGGGATCGACGGTGTCGACCGCCGGCCTCGAACTCACCGCCGAGCGGGTCGAGGGGCGGCGGGGTCGCATCCTCACCGTCATCGCCCAGCGCGACGATCATCTGCAGGACGCCCAGCAGGCGTCCACCGACCACCGGGAGCACCCATGAGCGACACCACACCTCCAGCCGACTTCCGAGCGGGGTTCGTGTCCTTCGTGGGACGCCCGAACGTCGGCAAGTCAACCCTCACGAACGCGCTCGTGGGGGAGAAGGTCGCGATCACGAGTTCGAAGCCGCAGACCACGCGCCGCGCCATCCGAGGCGTGGTGCACCGCGAGAACGGTCAGCTGATCGTCGTCGACACCCCGGGTATCCACCGGCCCCGGACACTGCTCGGGCAGCGCCTCAACGACCTCGTGCAGTCGACCCTCTCCGACGTCGACGTCATCGGGTTCTGCATCCCCGCGAATGAGAAGCTCGGCCCCGGTGACCGCTTCATCAACGAGTCACTCGACGGTTTCCCGCGCGCGAAGAAGATCGCGATCGTGACGAAGACCGACACCGTCAACCGCGCCACCATCGCCGAGCAGCTGCTCGCCATCTCGGAACTCCGCGACTGGGACGCGGTCATCCCGCTGTCCGCCGTGACGGACGACCAGCTCGACATCCTCGTCACCGAGGTGACCAAACTCATGCCGTTGTCCGAGGCCCTGTACCCGGCGGAGGCCACGACCGATGAGACGGTCATCGACCGCGTCGCCGAGCTCATCCGTGAGGCCGCTCTGGAGGGCGTGCAGGACGAACTGCCGCACTCGCTCGCGGTGACGATCGACGACATGATCCCGCGCGAGGGCACCGACCTCCTCGACATCTACGCGAACGTCTTCGTCGAACGCGACAGTCAGAAGGCGATCATCATCGGCAAGGGCGGCTCGCGCCTCCGAGACGTCGGCGCCCGGGCACGCTACGGCATCGAGCCGCTGGTCGGTTCCCGCGTGTTCCTGTCGATACGTGTCAAGGTGGCGAAGGACTGGCAGCGCGATCCCAAGTTGCTCGGCCGGCTCGGCTTCTGAGCTCGCCGGTTCCTGAGCGCTGCTTCTGAGCATGCTGTGTCTCAGCTGTGGCGTGTGGATTCTGTGACCCGCGTCGGTCGGCGCCAGGGATACTGATGATCGGTGTCCTGAGAGGTGGTCCGCGTGTTCGACTGGGTGCTCTCTTTTCGGGTGGACAGCGCCGGGTTCCTCATCGGTTGTGCGCTCGTCGCGGCTGGATTGACAACTGTCCTGGTGGTGCGTCGAGGGACGGCTCGGAGCCGTCTTCTGAGCGCGGTCGCCGTGGTGGCCGGAGCCGGTCTCGGGTATCTGCTGTGCTGGCTCCTCGGCGATGTGTTGAACGTCTTCGGCATCGACCTCACGCCGACGACGCGCGCGTGGTCGGCCGTCGCTTTCGCGGGAGTGTCGCTCGCGATCGTCAGCCTCGTCCGTGCACGGGCATGGCGGATCGTCGTCGCTGGGCTCGCGATCCCGGCTTTCCTGCTCGTCGGTGCCGTCGGGATCAACCAGGATTTCGGGGAGTTCACGACCGTCGGCAGCGCGCTCGGCGTCAGCCCCTACGAGTCGTTCTCGGCGCTACCGTCCGCGCACGGCACGATCACCGACTGGCGCGTGAACGGAGCGCTGCCGCGGCAGGGGAAGGTCGAGCAGGTCGACATCCCGGCCACGCACTCGGGCTTCGCGCATCGCGCCGCCCTCGTCTACCTCCCGCCGGCGGCGCTCACCGTCCACCCGCCGGCACTGCCCGTGATCGAGGCGTTCAGCGGTCAGCCCGGGCAGCCGGCAGACCTGTTCCGCTCGGGTGACCTGGCTGGTCTGCTCGACCAGGAGGCCGCCACGCACCACGGCCTGGCGCCGATCGTCGTGGTTCCGGATCAGCTGGGCGCACCCGACCGCAACCCGATGTGCGTGGATGGGCCGTTGGGGAACTCCGCCACCTATCTGACGAAGGACGTTCCCGACTGGATCCGGACCCACCTCCCGGTGGCGACGGATCGTGCCGACTGGTTCGTCGCAGGATTCTCTCAGGGCGGCACGTGCGCCATCCAGTTCGGTGCGGCTCATCCGGAGCTGTTCGGCGGTGTGCTCGACATCTCGGGCGAGGTCGAGCCGACGATCGGACCGAACACGGTGGCGGTCGGGTTCTCCGGCTCGGCCGCCGCGTACGCCGCTGCCCGGCCGCTGTCGATCCTGTCGTCGAAGGCGCCGTATCCGAACACTGTCGCGCTCTTCGGATACGGCAGTGACGACAGCCGATATGCGCCGGGCGTCGTTCGGGTCGCCGCTGCTGCCGGGGCCGCGGGCATGAGCTCCGAGACGTTCGTGTCCCAGGGGACGGCGCACGATTGGCACACGGTCCGGGCCGTCCTGTCGCTCGCGCTCCCGTCCGTCCTCGACCGGTTCGGCATCCGCTGATGGCTTCGACGGTGCGTTCGCCGTTCCGGACCGCGGTGGTCCGGGTGGTGCACGCCTCACCCGTCTCGCTGGGTTTCAGTGCGCTGGTGCTGATCGGCTCATTCCTCGTCTGGCAATCCGGTGGCCCCGGGTCCGAGGGCTGGCGGTCGGCTGTCCGTGCGACGACCGGTTTCGGGTACGAGGAGATCGTCGTCGACGGTCACTGGTGGGCGGTGCTCACCGGCTCCCTTGCCGCCGACAGGCCCCTGCCGTTCGTCGCCTTCGTCCTCATCGGCATCCCGGCACTCGTGCTCGCCGAACGCCGACTGAGCGCTGGCCGCATGGTCCTCGCGGTGCTGTCGACGGCCGTCCTCGGGAACGTCATCACCATCGTCGTCCAGGTGCTCGGGACGCTCAGCGCCGAATTCTGGACGGGGCAGGTCGCCGGGATCGTCTCCTTCGATCCATTGGCCGGTGCGCTCGGTGCGCTCGTCGTGTCGAGCGCATTCCACGGACCGCTCTGGCGCCGGCGGATCAGATCCCTCACGCTCATCGGTACCCTCGTGTTCCTGCTGTACTCCGGTGCGCCCGAGGATCTCGCGCGGTTCCTGGCGTCGGTCGTGGGACTGCTCCTCGGGAACGTCATCATCGGGCGTCCGACCGGGATCCGTCGCGCGCGCAGCTCGCATCACGAGACCCGTGTCCTGCTCTCGGCCATCGCCGTCCTGATGGGCGTCGGCCCGGTCATCACGCTGTTGTCCGGGCGACACATCGGCCCGCTGGCGCCACTCGTGCTGCTCCTCGAGCAGAACATCCCGGACGCGGGTCGTTCGATCGAGCAGTGCCGCGCGCTCGGGGTGTCCCCGCAATGCCTGCACGACCTCACCCTTGTGCGCGTGGACGGGCTCGGTGCGGTCCTGCTCTCGCTGGTGCCGCTGATCGCCCTGCTCTTCGCCGCCTGGGGTCTTCTGCGCGGACGACGATTCGCCGTGTGGTTCGCCGCATCCATCATGGTCGTGTTCGCGGTCTTGGGCGCGGTCTCGCTCGGGTTCGGCGCGCGCCTGCATGCGGCTGGGCATACGTCCGCCGTCATCGGCGTGGGACACGGCGTGCAGCAGCGCTCGATCGAGATCTCGATCGCGCTGTGGGCCGCTGTACTCCTCCCGCTTGCGGTGGCAGCCTTGCTCCTCGTCCTGCGGCGCGGGTTCCCCGTCCGGTCGACCCGTCGTTCGATCCTCGGCTACCTCGCCATGGTGCTCGGGTCCTGGGTGCTGCTCGCCGCGGTCTTCGTCGGCGGGGTCCTGGCCCTCCGCCAGGGCTTCTCGCCACATCCAGACCTCTGGGCGGTGGTCCGCGACACCCCGGAGCGGTTCATCCCCGCCGCGTACCTGCGCAATCTCATCCCCGGGTTCATCCCGACGACGCCTGCTGCCGGTGCGCTCTTCCACGCGGTCGGCCCGCTCTGGTGGAGCATCGTGCTCCTCGGTGCGGTCTGGCCCCTGCGGAGCGCCGTCCTCGAGACGCCGCCGGAGGACGAGCGGCGCCAACGTGCGCTCCTCGCCGAGGGGAGCGACACCATCGGGCATATGAGCACGTGGGCAGGCAACCGCATCTGGTTCGATCCGGATGTCCGCGCCGCGATCGCCTTCCGTGTGGCGTCCGGCGTCGCCGTGACGACCGGCGGTTTCTTCGGGCAGGATCGGCACGAGCCAGCGGCCCTCGGACGCTTCATCGCCTGGTGCGAGGACGAGGGATGGGCCGTCGCGCTCTACAGTGTCGACTCGACCACAGCCCACGAGCTGACGCGGATCGGCTGGCGCACCGTCCAGGTCGCCGAGGAGACCGTGTTGCACCCGCAGGAGTGGAGCACGGTCGGGAAGAGCTGGCAGGACATCCGGTCCTCTGTGAACCGCGCCTCGCGGGCCGGGATCACGACCCTCTGGACGGGTTACGGTGACCTCGGCATCGGGCTGGCCTCGCAGATCGCCGAGATCTCGGAGGAGTGGGTCGCCGACCGAACGCTCCCGGAGCTGGGTTTCACGCTCGGCGGTCTCGACGAGCTCCTCGACGACGACGTCATGCTGCTGCTCGCCGTCGATAGCGGGGGGCGCCTCCACGGCGTGACGAGCTGGCTGCCCGTCTTCCGTGACGGCGAGCGCATCGGCTGGACCCTCGACTTCATGCGCCGTCGGTCGGACGGCATGAACGGCGTCATGGAATTCCTCATAGCGGAGGCCGCCGTCCGGTTCAAGGAGGACGGCATCACCGAGATGAGCCTGTCGGGTGCGCCGCTCGCGCAATCGTCACCGGCGGAGCCGGAGGACCAGCAGGCCGTTTCGCGGTTCCTGACGTTTCTCGGTGATGTGCTCGAACCCGTCTACGGTTTCCGCTCGCTCTTCGCGTTCAAACGGAAGTTCCACCCGGAGATCCGGCCGCTCGTGCTGGGGTACGCAGATCCGCTGCAACTGCCGGCGATCGGGTTCGCGATCGCCCGCGCGTACCTTCCTGAGGTCGCCGTCCGCGATCTGGCCGGGCTCCTCCGCAGCTGATGCGGCGGCAAGCTGCTATGCTCGACCCGTGTTCTCCGGTCTGCTCCTCCTTAGCTGCCGCGACGAGTCCTAGTTCCAGGCCTCCCTCGTCGCGGAGTTCGTCGTTGGCTCACCCCCAATCCCACGAGGAGATCCCAGGATCATGAAGAACACACAGACCCCATCAGGAATGCCGGTCCACCGCTACCGCGCCTACCAGGACCAGTTCAGCGTCGCGCTGCCTGATCGCACCTGGCCCGACCGCCGGATCACCGAGGCGCCCCGTTGGTGCGCAGTCGACCTGCGCGACGGCAACCAGGCCCTCATCGATCCGATGAGTCCCGAACGCAAGCGCATCATGTTCGACATGCTCGTGAAGATGGGCTACAAGGAGATCGAGGTCGGCTTCCCGAGCGCGAGCCAGACCGACTTCGACTTCGTCCGGAGCCTCATCGAAGAGGGTGCGATTCCCGAGGACGTCACCATCCAGGTGCTGACGCAGGCACGAGACCACCTCATCGAGCGCACCTACGAATCGCTGCGCGGCGCGAAGCAGGCCATCGTGCACCTGTACAACTCGACGAGCGTGCTGCAGCGCGACGTCGTGTTCCGGAGCGACAAGCAGGGCATCATCGACCTGGCTCTGCACGGCGCTCGGAAGTGCCGCGAGATGGAGTCGACGGTCCCGGGTACCCAGATCTACTACGAGTACTCGCCCGAGAGCTACACCGGGACCGAGCTCGAGTTCGCCGTCGACATCTGCAACCAGGTCGTCGAAGTGCTCGAGGCCACTCCGGAGCGCAAGGTCATCATCAACCTCCCCTCGACCGTCGAGATGGCCACCCCGAACGTCTATGCCGACTCCATCGAGTGGATGGGCCGGAACCTCGCCAACCGCGAGAACATCATCATCTCCCTGCACCCGCACAACGACCGCGGAACGGCCATCGCCGCCGCTGAGCTCGGCTATCTGGCGGGGGCCGACCGCATCGAGGGGTGCCTGTTCGGCAATGGTGAGCGCACCGGCAACGTCGACCTGGTCGCGCTGGGCATCAACATGTTCACGCAGGGGGTCGATCCGCAGATCGATTTCAGCGACATCGACGAGGTCAAGCGAACGGCCGAGCACTGCAACCAGCTCACCGTCCATGAGCGCAGCCCGTGGGCCGGCGACCTCGTCTTCACCGCCTTCAGCGGCTCGCACCAGGACGCTATCAAGAAGGGCTTCGAGGCCATGGCCGCCGATGCCAAGGCGGAGGGTAAGGACGTCGCAGACCTCGAGTGGGCCGTCCCGTACCTGCCCGTCGACCCGCAGGACCTCGGCCGCAGCTACGAGGCGGTCATCCGGGTGAACTCGCAGTCCGGCAAGGGCGGTGTCGCGTACTTGTTGAAGAACGACCACGCCCTCGATCTGCCGCGGCGTCTCCAGATCGAGTTCTCGGGAGTCGTCCAGACCAAGACGGACGCTGAGGGCGGCGAGGTGACGAGTGGCCAGATCTGGTCGATCTTCCAGGACGAGTACCTGCCGGCGGCAGCAGCCGACGCCAAGTGGGGGCGCTTCGAGTTGCAGTCCACGAAGACCTCCAGCGATCTGGCCGGAACGCTCGAACTCCAGGTCGCGCTTCGCGACGGAGCAGAGGAACAGCAGCGCACGGCGACCGGTAACGGCCCGATCGCTGCATTCCTCAACATGCTGTCGGAGCGAGGGATCGACGTGACGCTGTACGACTACGTCGAGCACACACTGAGTGCCGGCGGCGATGCCGAAGCGGCGGCGTATGTCGAACTCCAGGTGGGCGACCAGCGTCTGTGGGGCGTCGGCGTCGATGGCGACATCGCAACGGCGTCGCTGAAGGCCGTCGTGTCAGCTGTGAACCGAGCGGTGCGGACGAGCATCGAGGAGCGGGAGCTCGCAGCCATCTGATCGCACGTGATCGACTGCGCCGGGCCACCCTTGAGGGATGACCCGGCGCAGTGCTGTGCCCGGGGCCGTACCTCCCGAGGATGATCTTCGGGTGTCTGCTCCGTACGAGGTGGCGGGACACCGTACCGTTGAGGGATGTTCCGTACGCTCCGACCCGCGCAGCTCGCAGTCGACATCGCTGTGCCGTCGGCGCTGTTCCTCCTCGGCTTCGCGTTCTACAGTGCCCAGTCGTTCGGCGCGGTCGCGGTCCTGCTCGGCATGTGCGGGGCGCTCGCGCTCCGGCGGCTGTCGCCGACGCTCTCGTTCACCGTCGCCTGGGTCACGTCGATCCTCCAGATGCTGCTCTTGTTGTCGCCCGACCCGGCGAACCTCGCGATCCCCGTCGTCTTGTATTCTGTCGCGAGCTACGGTGGACGGTTGCTGCGGTGGATCTCGCTGGCATCGGCATTCGTCGGCGCAGCGCTCATCGCCGGGTACCTCGTACTCGTGCCGGGCTGGGTCGCGGCCGTCGGATCCGGCCTTGACCCGACCGCCTTCGCGGGCGATCTGTCGCCCGTGGCGCAGCTCACCATAGGATTGTTCGTCTTCGCGGCCTTCTCTGCGTTCTTCGGACTCGCCTGGACCGCCGGCGTCCTCATGCGTACGTGGCGGCGTGCGCGCGAGAGCAGGCAGGCTCAGCTGCTCGCAGAGCGCGACGTCGCCGTCGAGCAGGAACGGAACCGGATCGCACGCGACATGCATGACGTCGTCGCCCACTCGCTGGCCGTCGTGATCGCGCAGGCCGACGGCGCGCGATACGCCCTCGCCGCGGACCCTGCGTCGGCGGACCAGGCGCTGCGCACCATCTCGAGCATCTCGCGGGAGGCTCTGGCCGACGTCCGTGTGCTGCTCGGTCAATTGCGATTCCGACAGG
Source organism: Plantibacter sp. RU18 (assembly GCF_050613355.1). NCBI lineage: Bacteria > Bacillati > Actinomycetota > Actinomycetes > Micrococcales > Microbacteriaceae > Plantibacter > Plantibacter sp. RU18. The sequence goes on along the minus strand of NZ_CP159618.1, from coordinate 2,616,997 downwards.
GCGCAGGGCCGCAGCCGGTCATGGCGGACCTGGAACGACTCTACGAGCAGTTGCGCGGTGCCGGAGTCGACGTCGTGGTCCGGGGGCATGGGACTCCGCAGCCCGTCGCGACCGGCTCACAGCTCGCGGTCTACCGGATCGTCCAGGAGGCGCTGACGAACGCCCTTCGACACGGCGACCATCGGGCGCCGATCGATGTCCACTTCGATTGGACAGGTCAGCAGTTGCAGCTCTGGGTCGTGAACCGGGCGAAGGCCGAACCGGTCTCCGCGGGAACCGGACACGGACTCGCCGGCATGAACGAGCGCGCTACGCTGACAGGCGGCAGCTTCGGAACGACACTCGTGGACGGCCGGTTCACCGTGTACGCCGCCATCCCCTATACGACGGCAGGAGTGTCAGCATGACCGATACGACCGGAGGGCCCCGGACGGACGCGATCAGGATCGCGCTCGTCGACGACCAGTCCCTCTTCCGCGGCGGGATCCGGATGCTGATCGGTTCGCAGCCCGACCTCGTCGTGGTCGGTGAGGCGTCGGACGGACGCCAGGCGATCGAACTCGCAGCCGCGACCCAGCCGCAGGTCATCCTGATGGATGTGCGGATGCCGGTTCTGGACGGCATCGAGGCGACGAAGACCATCCTCGCAGAGGCCGATGCACGAGGCGTCGACCGGCCGAGGATCATCGTGCTCACAACGTTCGACCTCGACGAGGCGGCTGCGACCGCGATCCGGGCCGGTGCCAGCGGCTTCGTGCTGAAGGACGCGGAGCCGGAGTTCCTGCTCGCGGCGATCCGCACCGTGCACGCGGGCAACGCGGTCATCGCGGCGTCCGCCACCCGAGAGCTCTTCGAGCACTTCGTGCAGACGCCAGCCGCGCCCGTCGCCCCCGCTCGGTTCTCGGAGCTCACTGCTCGCGAACGCGAGATCTTCCTCCTGGCGGCACGCGGGCTCAGCAACGCCGAGATCGCGGCCGCGGAGTTCCTCAGCGAAGCGACGGTGAAGACGCACATCAGCCGGATCTTCGCGAAGCTCGACGTCCGGGACCGGGTGCAGCTCGTGGTGTTCGCGTTCGAGCACGGTCTCGTCTGACGGTTCGCCCATGCCTGCGGGTGATCGAGGATCATCCGACCGATGTACCCGGATCGCTCCGAGGCAGGATGTCTGACGGTCGTGGTCTCCGTAGCGTCGGAGCATGGACAATTCAGCACAGCTACCCGTCGTCGCCAGCGTCACCGGACTGCGGAAGAGCTACGGACCGACCGGCAACCAGGTCGTGGCGCTCGACGGCGTCGACCTCGAGATCGAGCGGGGGCGATTCACCGCGATCATGGGGCCGAGCGGCTCCGGCAAGTCGACGCTCATGCACATCATGGCCGGTCTCGACCAGGCCACCGACGGCCGGGTGCGGCTCGGCGACCAGGACATCACCCACCTCGACGACGGCCAGCTGACGATCCTCCGCAGGCGACGCGTCGGATTCGTCTTCCAGGCGTTCAACCTCGTCCCGACCCTCGATGTCGCCGCCAACATCCGCCTGCCGTTCGAACTCGACGCTCGCCGACCGACGGGGGAGGAACAGAGCTGGATCGACGTGCTCGTCAGCACGCTCGGACTGGCCTCCCGCCTGGGCCACCGTCCGCACGAGCTGTCCGGCGGGCAGCAACAGCGAGTGGCCATCGCCCGCGCCCTGGCGACCCGTCCGGAACTGCTGTTCGCCGACGAGCCGACGGGCAACCTCGACTCGCGCACAGGGCGGAGCGTGCTCTCCCTGCTGGCGGCGGCGAGCACCGAGTACGGCCAGAGCATCGCGATGGTGACGCATGATCCCGTGGCAGCGAGCTATGCCGACCGCATCGTTTTCCTCGCGGACGGCAAGGTCGTCGACGATCGACCTCGATCGAGCGCTGAGCAGATCTCGACCCTCATGCTCGGTATGGAGCGTGCGGCATGAGCGGATCGACGGTGCGTCCGCAGGCGGGGGAGCATCGGGCCAGCCTGCTCGTCGCGACGCTCAGCGCCGCCTTCGGCGTCCTCCTGCTCATGGTCACGAGTGTGCTCGCGACGCTCATCCTCGCCGACGACGTCACCGGCTCGAGCGGCACCGTGGTGATCATGCTCGTGCTCGCTGCTGCGGTGTTCGTCTCGCTCGCGGTCTATGTCGGCGCGATTGTGACGGCAAACACCTTCGCGACGATCGTCGCAGGTCGCACGAGGACGATCGCGCTCCTGCGGTTGATCGGTTCGACGGCACGGGCCCAGCGGCGTGCCGTAGCACGGGAGGGTGTGATCGTCGGGCTGATCGGTGCCGGTGCCGGCCTCGTCATCGGCCTGCTCGGGACGTTCGGGCTCGTCCGGCTCGGTGTGGCGACGCAGGTCGTCCCCGACCTGCCCTACCCGCTGATCGAACCGATGGTCGTGCTGCCGGTCATCGCCGTGGTGCTGACGACCTGGCTCGCCTCCTGGATCGGTGCGCGTCGTGTGCTCTCGGTCACCCCGATGCAGGCGATCGGCGGTTCGCAGGAACTCAGCCGTGAGGAGACCACCGCACGGCCGGCCCGCAACGCCGTCGCGATCGGCCTGTTCGTAACCGGTGTACTCCTCCTGCTCGGTGGGGTGGGGATCGGTCTCGTGTCACCGATCGGAGTGCTCGTCGGGATCGTCGGCGGCGTCGTCTCGTTCTCCGGACTGGTGCTCGGCGCGCACCTCGTCATGCCGCCGGCGCTCCGGCTCGTCGGCCGGATGTTCGGGCGGTCCGCAACCGCTCGGCTTGCCGCCGAGAACGCCGTCCGGTATCCGGAGCGCAGCTCACGGACGACCATCGGGCTCGTCATCGGCGTCACGCTCGTCACGATGTTCGCCGTCGCCGCGAGCAACTTCCAGGCGTTCATGCTGAGCGCGCAGTCGGCGCAGCCCGAGCTGTATGAGGGCACACAGACGGTCATCGGCACCGTCGTCGCGGTGTTCTCCGCGCTGATCGGTCTGAGCGCACTCATCGCGGCCGTCGGTATGGTGAACAACCTCTCGCTCAGCGTCCTGCAGCGGACCCGCGAGCTCGGCCTGTTGCGTGCGCTCGGGTTCTCCGCCGCGCAGATCCGACGGATGATCGTGATCGAGGCGGCCCAGCTCACAATCGCGTCCGTGGCGGTCGGCCTGGTGCTGGGGATCTTCTACGGCTGGGCCGGCGCGCAGTCGATGCTCGGATCGATCAACGGGTCGCCGGGTCTGATCGTGCCGGCGATACCGTGGCTCGTCATCGTCATGATCGTGGTGCTCGCAGCGCTGTTGACGGCAGCCGCGTCCGTCGCCCCGTCGCGCCGCGCGACGCGCATCGCCCCCGTGGCCGCCCTCGCAGTCGACTGACCCTCGGAGGTCGTCGCCTCCGTCGCCGCATCAGCCCCGCGTCGAACGGCGCCAGATCCGCCACCCGCCGATCTGGCGCTGTTCCGGCAGCGTCCAGCCGAAGCGGACGGCGAGGAGGCGGATCACGGCCGTCGAGGACACGCCGACGATCGCCGCGACGGTCAGGGGCGCGCCGACGCTCACCGCGAACACGAGGAGCCCCGTGCCGACCGCGGCCGCCACGGCATACAGCGACCCGACGTGCATGAGCGCCACCGGGACGCCGAGCATGACGTCCCGCAGCACCGAACCGCCGACTGCCGACACCGTGCCGACGAAGACGGCGGGGATGACCGGGAGCCCGGCGGCAAGGGCTTTGGTGGACCCGATCGCACCGAACATGCCGATGGTCAGGGCGTCCAGACCGATGATCACCGGCCCGAGTCTGGTCACGACCTTGAGGAGCAACATGCCGAGCAGCGCAGCGCCGGAAGCGACCGGGAGGTACCAGTTGCTCTGCAGCGATGCGGGCACCTGCCCGAGCAGGATGTCGCGGATGAGTCCGCCGCCGAGCCCGACGACGACACCGATGATCGCGACACCCAACCAGTCGAGCTGCCGGTCCTGGAAACGCGCGGCGAACATCGCCCCCTGAACGGCACCGATGCCGACCGCCGAGAGGTCGACCCAGAGCGGGACGACGAACAGGATCTCGTTCATCGTGTCATCACGATCGGCGCTCCTTCGATGCCGGACGGCGGTTCCGGGGACGCGTTGTCGGTCCGAGGCGGGATAATCGATGCGTGCCGGTATATCGAGACGAAGTGGTGGTGTTGCGCACCCACAAGCTCGGCGAAGCCGATCGCATCGTCACCATGCTCTCACGCAGCCACGGGAAGATCAGAGCGGTCGCGAAGGGTGTCAGGCGCACGGGATCCAAGTTCGGTGCCCGGCTCGAGCCGTTCATGGTCGCCGACGTCCAGTTCTACGAGGGGCGCACGCTCGACAGCATCACCCAAGCGGAGTCGCTCGGCTCGTATGGCGCGGAGATCAGTGCAGACTACGGCTGCTATACGGCCGCGAGCGCGATGGTCGAGACGGCGGACCGCCTGACGGAGTCCGAGGGGTCGCTGCAGCAGTACCTGCTGCTCGTCGGTGCCCTCCGCTCGTTGTCGAAGCGGGAGCACGGCCCTCGGCTCACGCTCGATTCGTACCTCCTCCGCGCGTTCTCGCTCGCAGGATGGGCGCCGAGCTTCGGTGCCTGCTCGAGGTGCGGCACGGAGGGCGAGTTCTCGCACGTCGTCGTGCAGCTCGGCGGCGTCGTCTGTGACGACTGCGCGCCGTCCGGCAGTCCGCGGTTGGACGCCGACACCCTCACGCTTCTCGGCGCACTGCTCTCCGGCCACTGGGAGTACGCGGAAGCTGCCGCCGAGCCGACCGCAGCCCGCGCGAGCGGGTTCACCGCGGCGTACGCCCAATGGCATCTCGAGCGCGGGCTCCGGTCACTCGCGCACCTCGAACAGGATCGGAGCAACGGGTGACCCCGAAGCCGTACACGCATCGCGACGCAGCACCGTTCAAGCCCGTCGACTGGACGGGGGAGTATCCGCCCGAGTTCACGAAGGGCGAGGTGCCGGCCCATGTCGCCATCGTGATGGACGGCAACGGGCGATGGGCGAACCGCCGAGGGCTGACTCGCGTCGAGGGTCACAAGGCCGGCGAGGCGGCGTTGCTCGACGTCGTGGCCGGGGCGCTCCAACTGGGCATCAAACACCTGTCCGTCTATGCGTTCTCCACCGAGAACTGGAAACGCTCGCCAGACGAGGTCCGTTTCCTCATGGGGTTCAACCGGGAGGTGCTGCACCGTCGCCGCGACCAGCTCAACGAGTGGGGCGTCCGGGTGCGATGGTCCGGCCGCCGTCCGAAGCTGTGGGCGTCGGTCATCAAGGAACTCCAGGTCGCGGAGGAGCTGACGCGCGACAACGACCGTCTGACCTTGACGATGTGCGTCAACTACGGCGGGCGCAACGAGATCGTCGACGCGGTCCGGACGATCGCCGACGACATCGCGGCCGGTCGGATCAAGCCGTCCGCGGTGTCGGAACGGCTCATCCAGAGCCGGCTGTACCTGCCCGACCTCCCCGACGTCGACCTGTTCGTGCGGAGTTCCGGCGAGCAGCGCACGAGCAATTTCCAGCTCTGGCAGTCCGCGTATGCCGAGATGGTCTTTCTCGACACCCTCTGGCCGGACTTCGGCCGTCGTGAACTGTGGCGTGCAGTCGAGCGCTACGCCGGGCGCGACCGCAGGTTCGGAGGGGCACTCGACCGTCCCGACGCTCCGGCCTGGTCCGCCGGGGAATGACGCGGTGGGTTCCGCGGTTGCCTCCGGTATGAGCGAACCCATCAAGATCGACGTCTGGTCCGACATCGCGTGCCCGTGGTGCTACATCGGTAAGCGCAAGTTCGAGCGCGGTGCCGCCGAGTTCGCAGAGCTGGGTGACGGTCGCGGGGTCGAGGTGGAGTACCACTCCTTCGAGCTCGCCCCGGACACCCCGGTGGACTTCGACGGCTCCGAGATCGACTTCCTCGTGAAGCACAAGGGGATGCCGGCCGATCAGGTGCAGCAGATGCTCGACCGTGTCGTCGGAATCGCCGCCCAGGCCGGCCTCGAGTACGACTTCAGCATCCTGCAGCACACCAACACGGTGAAGGCGCACGAGCTGCTGCACTTCGCCAAGCGGGAGGGCAAGCAACTGGAGATGACCGAGCGTCTCCTGCGCGCCTACTTCACCGAGGGGCGTCACGTCGGACGTGTCACCGATCTCGCGGACCTCGCTGCCGAGGTGGGACTCGACCGCGATGCCGTCGTCGAGTCGCTCGAGTCCGGTGCGTTCACGCAGGCGGTCCGGGACGACCAGTCGACGGCACAGGGCTACGGCATCCAAGGCGTCCCGTTCTTCGTCATCGACGGCGCCTACGGCGTCTCGGGTGCCCAGGAGGCCGCCTCGTTCACGCAGGTGCTCGAGCAGGTGTGGTCCGAGCGCGTGTCGGCCCAGGCGGTGCAGGCATGAGCGACGTCGGTCAGGCCAGCGGGTCGGAGGCGAGGTCCACTCCGCGTCCATTGCGTCTGCTCGGCGGGGATGCGGTCGTCTGCGAGGGTGACAGCTGCCTGGTCCTCCCGGAGGAGCCTGCTCAGTCCTGAGCTTCCTCCGGTTCGGTGAGGTCGGCGACGACCGCTTCGATCGCCGTGAGGTAGTCGGCAGCGTCGACGAATGCGCTCCAGCCGTGCTCGCCCGCGCCGATCGCGATCCGACCACCGTTCTGCAGGATGCGCTCGTCGGCGTACACGGGTAGCGGGGCCGTCGCGCCGAGCACCGTGATCGTGCCGCGTGCATAGCCCGTCGCCAGGAATGCGGTCGCGGCGTCGGGCATCGCGAGTTTGTTGACCCCGAGCAGCGTGCGGAACGGAGGCCAGGAGATCTTGCGTCCACCAGGTACCAGCGCGAAGAGGTAGTCACCACTGCGCCGCTTCACGACGATCGTCTTGATGATCTCCTGCGGCTGGATGCCGAGCAGTGCTGCGGCCTCGTGGAGGCTGCGCGCAGCGGGCCGCCGGACGAGTTCGATCGGGAGCCCGAGCGCCGCGGCGGCGGCCTCCACTCTCGCATGACCGGTCGGTTCGGCGGCGGCCTGATCGGCGGTGTCTGACATGCGGTGGTCCTCACTGGGCTCGGATGGGCGCGATGGCCGTGATCATCTGGGAGAATCGATGGTGATGTCTCTTCCTACCACGCTCCCTCAGCGCCCGAGCCTCGCGATCGGGCCCATCGTGCTCGATTCGCCGGTCGTGCTCGCCCCCATGGCCGGGATCACGAACACGGCGTTCCGCAGGCTCTGCCGTGAGTACGGCGCCGGCCTCTACGTCAGCGAGATGATCACCTCGCGGGCGCTCGTCGAGCGCACCCCGGAGACCATGCGTCTCATCCAGCACCACGAGAGCGAGACCCTGCGCTCGATCCAGCTCTACGGTGTCGACCCGAAGACGGTGTCTGAAGCAGTCACGATGCTGGTCGCAGAGGACCGAGCAGACCACATCGACCTCAACTTCGGATGTCCGGTGCCGAAAGTGACCCGCAAGGGCGGCGGCGCGGCTCTGCCGTGGAAGACCGGACTGTTCCGCGACATCGTCGAGGGTGCTGTCCGAGCTGCGGGAGACGTGCCGCTGACGATCAAGATGCGCAAGGGCATCGACTCCGACCACCTCACCTACCTCGAAGCGGGCCGGATCGCCGAGGGCGCCGGAGTCGCCTCGATCGCCCTCCATGCCCGCACGGCCGCGGAGTTCTACTCCGGTCACGCCGACTGGTCGGCCATCACGAAGCTCAAGGAGACGATCACCTCGGTGCCGGTGCTCGGCAACGGCGACATCTGGTCGGGCGAGGACGCGCTGCGCATGGTCGAGGAGACCGGCTGCGACGGCGTCGTCGTCGGTCGCGGCTGTCTCGGTCGCCCCTGGCTGTTCGGCGACCTCAGCTCGGCGTTCGCGGGTGGGGTCGGCAAGGCCGCGCCCTCGCTCGGCGACGTCGCCAAGGCGTTCCGCCGTCATGCCGAACTCTTGGCGGAGTTCTTCGAGAGCGAGGAGCGCGGCTGCCGCGACATTCGCAAGCACGTCGCGTGGTACTTCAAGGGCTATCCGGTCGGTGGCGACCTGCGAGCGAGCCTTGCGACCGTGCAGTCGCTCGAACAGCTGGACGAACTGCTCGCGACCCTCGACTGGACCGAGCCCTACCCGGGAGAGGCTGCCGAGGGTCAGCGCGGTCGCGCCGGGACCCCGAAGCGGCCGGCATTGCCCTACGGATGGCTGGATTCGCAGTCTCTCGGAGCATCGGAGCAGTGCGAGATCGCGGGAGCAGAACTGGATCACAGTGGCGGATAGCATCGCCGAACGCGGCGAACACGGGGGAGCGTCCATGGACACCGGCGGATACACCCCGCACGACGAGGAGCGCTGGCTTCCCGAACACCACTCGACGAGACGGTCCGACTTCGCCCGCGACCGTGCACGCCTGCTGCATTCCAGCGCATTGCGTCGACTCGCCGCGAAGACCCAGGTGCTCAGCCCGACGAGTGGCGTCGACTTCGCACGGAACCGCCTCACGCATTCGCTCGAAGTGGCGCAGGTCGGTCGGGAGCTCGCGGCGAGCCTGGACCTCGCTCCCGACGTCGTCGACACGGCTTGCCTGGCGCACGATCTCGGCCACCCGCCCTTCGGACACAACGGTGAACGAGCGCTCAACGAGTGGTCGGTCGGGATCGGTGGTTTCGAGGGGAATGCGCAGACGCTCCGCATCCTCACGAGGCTCGAGTCCAAGGTGTTCGGGCCCGATGGTGAGCCCTACGGTCTCAACCTCACGCGCGCGAGCCTCGACGCCAGCTGCAAGTACCCATGGCCGGCGGCACAGTCCGTCGCAGACCCAGGGGGCCGGGCGAAGTTCGGATTCTTCGACGAGGACTCCGCCGCATTCCGCTGGCTCCGCGCTGGAGCGCCTGAACGCGCGCGCTGTGTCGAAGCCCAGGTGATGGACCTCGCCGACGACATCGCCTATTCGGTGCACGACTTCGAGGACGCCGTGGTCGGCGAATACATCGATCCTGCGTTCCTCAACGCGCGCGCCGGGCACGACCGCCTCATCGACACCGCGCTGTCCTGGGCCGGTGACGACTTCAGCCATGACGACCTCGCAGCGGCGTTCGATCGCCTGCAGTCGTCGCACACCTGGATCACCGCTTGGGACGGTTCGCGCCGCGATCTCGGTCGGCTGAAGAACTTCACGAGCCAGATGATCGGACGTTTCGCCGGAGCAGCGACGGCCGCCACGCGCGAGGCCTTCCCGCAGGCGAGCCTCGTCCGGTTCGGTGCTGACGTCGTGGTCCCGCATGCCATCCAGGCGGAGATCGCCCTGCTGAAGGGCGTCGTCGCCGCCTTCGTGATGTACAGCGACTCCCGCCAGCCACTCTATGTGCGCCAGCGCGAGGTCCTCATGGAGCTGTCCGACGCCGTGTTCGCGGCGGGGGAGTCGGCGCTCGACATCGGGTTCGCCGCCGACTGGCGCGCCGCAGGTTCGGACGATGAGCGTCGTCGTGTCGTCGTCGACCAGATCGCGAGCCTCACCGATCAGAGCGCACTCGCCTGGCACGAGCGTCACACCACGGTCTGAAGGGCCCTCCAGGGATCCCAGCCTCCTCCACAGCGGCGGCCCGATGATCCTCGTCTTCCGGGACGGCATCCGGGAGGTACCGCACAGCCACGAGACTAGGATCGAAGCATGGCCGGACGGATTCGACAGAGCGATGTTGAAGAGGTCAAGGCTCGCACCAACATCGGCGACGTGGTGGGCGACTACGTCTCCCTGAAATCCGCCGGCGTGGGCTCGCTGAAGGGCTTGTGCCCGTTCCACGACGAGCGCAGCCCGAGCTTCCACGTCCGCCCGACGGTCGGCCTGTACCACTGCTTCGGGTGCGGCGAGAGCGGCGACGTCTACAGCTTCCTGCAGAAGATGGACCATGTCACCTTCGCGGAATCGGTGGAGCGTCTGGCACAGCGGATCGGGTATCCGCTCACCTACGAAGAGGGTGGCGGCCAGGTCGACCACGGCAACCGCGCGCGTCTCTTCGCCGCGAACCAGGCCGCTGCCGAATACTTCCAGTCGCAGCTCCACGACGGCGACGCCGACCTGGGGCGCCGGTTCCTCGGCGAACGTGGCTTCGATGCCGCCGCAGCCGACCACTTCGGCATCGGATTCGCTCCTGCGGGCTGGGACCACCTCATGAAGGCGATGCGCTCCCGTGGGTTCTCCGACGAGGAGATGCTCGCTGCCGGACTGGTCTCCAGTGGCGACCGCGGTGCGTACGACCGCTTCAGAGGCAGACTCATCTGGCCCATCCGCGACACCACCGGCCAGGTCCTCGGCTTCGGCGCGAGGCGCCTCCGGGACGACGACAAAGGCCCGAAGTACCTCAACACGCCTGAGACGGCGATCTACCACAAGGCACAGGTCCTCTACGGTCTCGATCTTGCAAAGCGGGACATCTCGCGAGGCAAGCGCGTCGTGGTCGTCGAGGGCTACACCGATGTCATGGCGTGCCACCTGGCGGGGGAGACGACCGCCGTCGCGACCTGCGGAACCTCGTTCGGCGTCGATCACATCAAGATGATCCGTCGCATCATGGGCGACGACTCGGCGACAGGCGAGGTCATCTTCACCTTCGACCCCGATGAAGCCGGTCAGAAGGCCGCGATCCGCGCATTCGGCGAGGAGAAGCGGTTCGCCGCCCAGACCTACGTCGCGGTGTCCTCCGACGGTCTGGACCCCTGCGATCTCAGGCTGAGCCGCGGCGACAGCGCGATCCGCAAACTCGTCGACGGACGCGAACCGATGTACGAGTTCATCATCCGTCGAACGCTCGCCGGATTCGACCTCGAGACGGTGGAAGGACGCGTCGGTGCGCTGCGGGCCGCTGCGCCCGTCGTCGCCGACATCCGTGACCCGTCACTTCGTCCCGGGTACACGCGCGTCCTCGCGAAGCAGTTGGGCATGGAGCTCGACGAAGTCGCGCGAGCCGTACGAAGCGCTGGTGCGAGCACAGGCGGCAGCACGACGTCACGAGACCCGAGACAGCAGGCCCGGCCGACGTCACCCGCCGACGCACCGCGTGAACGGCAGGCGTCGTTGTCGGACCTGCCGAAGGACCCATCCACCCGCCTCGAGCAGGACGCTCTCAGAGCGCTCCTCCAACTGCCGCAGCATGTCGAGCGGTCGGTCATGGAACGTGCTGTGCAGTGCTCGGTCTCGAACAGCTCACTCGCCGTCGTCCGCGATGCCATGAGCGTCAGCCTCGACCAGCTCGGCACGGCGGCGTGGCTCGAGACCGTCATCGCGCAGGTACCTCCGGGCTTCGACGGACTGGTCCGTGAGCTCGGTGTCTCGCCACTGCCCGAGACCAACGAGGACAGACTTCCGAGCTACGTCAAGGACATCGCGCGTGCGCTGATCGACCGCGACCTGCTCGGGCGGAAGGCCGCGCTGCTCGGCTCGCTCCGGCGCACGGATCCGCGAGACGAAGCGCACCGACAGATCACCAGACAATTGGCGGACGTCGAAGCGGAGCGGCGCGCACTGCGAGCGGAGGACTGACGCGCTTGCATCGCCTCCGAGCGTCGCTGACTCGCACGGAGACCCGCCGGATACACTCGAAGGCGATCCGGTGCCGTCCAGGTGCCGGCAGGAGAGGTCCCATGAAGCACCCAGAGCAGGACGATCGGGCCGCTCGCGCGAGCGACCTGAGTGTCGACTACGCGGCGCACGGCGTGAGTCCCAGTAACCGAGCGCTCGACGGCATCAGCTTCGAGCTCCCGCTCGGTGGTTCCCTCGGCGTCATCGGCAGCTCGGGCTCGGGCAAGAGCACGTTGCTGCGTGTCCTCTCCGGTCGGCACCTGAGCGGGCGGGCATCCGATCCGCGGCCGTTCGTCTCGGGCGGCGACGCGATGATGCTCGGCCGTTCGATGCGCAAGGTCGGACGGAAGGAACTCACGAAGCTCACCTTCGAGGTGTCCCTGCTCGAGCAGGAGGCGGGGGCGCACCTGAAGCCCGAGTTGACCGTCACGGAACTCATCTCGGAGCCGGTGCTCGCGCGCGACAAGAAGTTCAGCGAGCGGGCGCTCGGTGTGCGGGTGGCGACGCTGCTCGACGCCGTGCAGATGCCGCTGTCCAGCCTGGACAAGTACCCGTACGAGCTGAGCGGTGGTCAGCGGCAGCGCATCGCCATCGCACGCGCCCTCGTCCTCGGACCGAAGGTGTTCATCGCCGACGAGCCGACGGCCGGCATCGACATCACCGTCCGTCACACGGTGACGGAACTGCTCGCAGGCTTCCGCCGCGACGGCGGCACCGTGATCGTCGTGACACATGATCTCGCGATGCTGCGCGAGCTCACGGACGACGTCCTCGCGCTGCACCAGTCGAGGGTCGTGGGTTACGGACCGATCGACGCGATGCTCGCAGATCCGCCGCACGAGTTCCTCGCGGCGTTGGCGGCGTCCGGGGGGACCGAGACGCAGTACGAGACTCCGGAGGCCGTCGGGATCGATTGATCGCGTGTCGATTTGGCGTCTGCGAATCCTTTGCTACAGTAGATACGCGCTGCAACGCAGAGGGCAAGAGCTTCAAGCCCGGCGTTGAACGTATTCCTCGATAGCTCAATTGGCAGAGCAATCGACTGTTAATCGATAGGTTGTTGGTTCGAGTCCAACTCGAGGAGCTGTACAGAATCCCTCGGTCCGCACGGGCCGAGGGATTCTTCGTGTTCCGGGTCGTTTTCGCGAATCGGCACGTGGCCCCGTAGAATGATGGACGAGGCCCGAAGACTCCACTCTTCGGGCCTCGTTGCATGCCCGGGCACCTGTGCGAGCGATGCGGAGCGGCGTCCGCTCAGCCCTCGAGGTCGTCGCGGCCGGGCAACCAGCTGATGCCAGGGACACCCCAGCCGGACTTCCTGATCGCCTTGGCGGCGCGCCTGGAGTGGGGCAGTTCGAGGCGGTCGACGTAGAGCACCCCGTTGAGATGATCGAACTCGTGTTGGAGGATGCGCGCTCGCCAACCGACGACCTTGAGTTCGACGGGCTCGCCCTCGAGGTCGGTACCCGTGAGGATCGTCGCCTCCGCGCGCCGGAGCGGGTGGCGTTCGCCCGGAACGGAGAGGCACCCCTCCGCCTCGCCCTCCTCGTCGAGTTCGCCGATCGGCGGGGGGCTGATCCAGAGGACCGGGTTGATCGCGACACCGCGCCAGGCTGCACCATCGTCGTCCTCGTAGCTGTAGACGAACAGCCGGAGCGGCACTCCCACCTGAGGGGCGGCGAGACCGACGCCGGGAGCGAGGTCCATGGTCTCGTACATGTCGGAGACGAGCTGGCGGAGCTCGTCGTCGACGACGGTGACGGGCCGGGCGACGGAGTGGAGAACCGGGTCACCGGTCACGCAGATCTCGAGAATTGCCATTCGTCGAGCCTATCCGGAAGGCTCGGCCTGCCGCGCCAGGATGCGCGGAATCGCGGGGTACAGTCGACGGGTGATCCTCCCCGCCATCGACTTCTCAGACCTCGCGGACGACTTCACGCGCGACCCGTCGCAGCTGCTCGGCATCCCGCTCGCCTTGCTCGGCGCGATGTTCCTCTCACTCGGGGCTCAGCTCCAGCATCGTGGCGTCGCGAAGGTGGAGTCCACGAGTGGCACCGATGCGACCGCAGGGCTCAACGTCGCACAGCTGCTCGCGTTGTTGAGCCGGCCGTCGTGGGTCACCGGAACGGTCATGCTCGGGCTCGCTGTCGTGTTCCAACTGGGGAGTCTCTCGCTCGCGCCCATCACGCTCGTCCAGCCCCTCGGCGCGGTGGCGCTGGTGATCACGGCGGTCGTCAACAGTCGAATCAGCCATGTCCGCTTGAACCGTCGCTCAGTGATCGCGATCGGCGCCTGCGTCGGCGGTGTCGCCCTCTTCGTCACGATCGCTGCCGTCTACGCGGGGGAGCACCCGATCACCGAGAGCGAGCTCGTCACGATCCTGATCATGCTCGCAGTCGTGCTCGTCGCCTTCAGCTCGGTGTTCTTCTTCTTCCGGACGCGGTTCACCGCGATCTTCTACATCGTCGGCACCGGAGTCCTGTACGGCTTCGTCGCGACGCTCGCGAAGGTCATCATCGGTCGTCTGCAGCAGGGCGACCTCGACTGGCTCACCGTGCTGTGCGGACTCGGGCTCATCGCGGCCAGTGCGCTCGGCGGGTACTTCGTGCAGACTGCCTACTCCTCAGGCCCGCCCGACCTCGTGATCGCAGGCCTCACCGTCATCGACCCGATCATCGCCGTCGGCATCGGCATCGTCGTCCTGGGCGAGGCGAGCAACGCTCCGCTCTGGGCAGACCTCGGCTTCGTCGTCGCCGGAGCGATCGCTGTCTGGGGCGTCTTCCAACTTGCGTGCCATCACCCGCAGGTCAGCCAGACTCCGGCCGCCGCTGCGGCCGCCAGAGCCCTCGCCACCGGCGACGCGCCCGCCTGACCCTGGAGTCACAGCGGGCGGCGGGTATGCTTGTTCGTGGCGTACCACGCCGATCCGGGTCGTGAGCGGTTGCGTGCAGCCGTCCGACCACTGGCCAAGTACAGAGGACTCACCGACACCTTGACTTCTCCCGACGACCAGCACCTCGCGCAGCCGTCCGACGCCTCGCGGCCTGCCGCCGACCGCACTCCGATGACGATCGTCATCGGTTGCGACACCTTCTCGCCCGACGTGAACGGTGCCGCCCGGTTCGCCGAGCGTCTCGCCGCAGGTCTCGTCCGCCGCGGCCACGACGTCCACATCGTCGCCCCCGCCGGCTCGCGAAAGTTCGGCACGTGGACGGAAACCCACGAGGGGCAGCAGATGACGGCCCATCGCCTCTTCAGCCTCCGCTGGTACCCGCATGACTGGCTGCGCTTCGCAATGCCGTGGTCGATGCGCCGGAATGCCCGGAAGATCCTCGACTCCGTCAAGCCGGACGTCGTCCATCTCCAGTCGCACATCGTCGTCGGGCGCGGGCTCTCGATCGAAGCCGAGCAGCGTGGCATCCGCATGGTCGCGACCAACCACATCATGCCCGACAACATCCTCGACTTCACCGTCATCCCCGAGCGCACCCAGGAGTGGCTCGTCCGCACCCAGTGGGCCGCGGCGCGTCGTGTCTTCGACCGGGCGTTCGCCGTCACAACGCCGACGCGGAAGGCAGCCGACTTCCTCGAGCAGTACAGCGGTCTCACCGGTGTACACGCGATCTCCTGCGGCGTCGAAGCCGGCCAGTACACGCCGTCGTTCGAACCCCGGAAGCGAAACACCATCCTGTTCGTGGGTCGCATCACGAGCGAGAAGCAGATCGATGTCCTCCTCCGTGCACTGGCGACCCTACCGAAGGAACTCGACGCCTACGTCGACGTCATCGGCGGCGGCGACCAGTCGAAGAACCTCGAGCAGCTCACCGAACAACTCGGTCTGCAGGACCGCGTCCGGTTCCTCGGAAAGGTCAGCGACGCCGACCTCAAGCACGCCTACACGAACGCCAGTGTGTTCGCGATGCCCTCCATCGCCGAACTGCAGAGCATCGCGACGATGGAGGCGATGGCCTCGGGTCTTCCCGTGGTCGCCGCGGACGCCATGGCGCTCCCGCACCTCGTCCACGACCAGGTGAACGGATACCTCTTCGAGCCGGGCAACGTCGAAGCCCTCGCCGAGCGGTTGACGAAGGTCCTCACCGCGTCAGCCGAGGAGTACCGTCGTCTCCAGGACGCCTCGCTCGAACTCGTCTCAGCACACGACATCGAGCGGACGCTCGACACCTTCGAGGCGCTCTACCGCGGGGAACAGGTCATCGACCCGACGACGGAGAACCACACCGTGTCCGCAGAGCTCGCCGACACGACCGACTGAGCACGTCGAGCGCGAGCCGCTCGATACACTGGGTCTGCACGGGGCGGTAGCCAAGCTGGTGAAGGCATTCGGCTCATAACCGAACGATGCGTGGGTTCAAGTCCCACCCGCCCTACTCGAATCACCGCACTCGGGGCGGTTCACGTCCCACCCTGCTGTCGCTCGCCGAGCTTGTCGAGGTGGCACTTCGACAAGCTCAATGGCCGGGGCGGGGGTCCAATCGCGGCCGACTACGCCTCGGTGAGCGCCCTGCCGTTCGCGAGGATCAGCGCCGCAGCTCCGATGAGCGGCCCGTCTGCGTCGAGTCCGGACGGCACGATGTCGAGCTCGCGCGCGTACCCGTGCAAGGCAGACTCGGCCGCCGACTGCCGGACGAGGTCCAGATAGTCGATGGACACGCGGGAGAAACCACCGCCGATGGCGATGCGTTCCAGATCGAGCAGGGTGGTGATGCTGCACAGGGCCTCGCCGACAGCTTCCGCAGATCGCCGCACCGCACGGATCGCGAGCGAGTCCCCAGCGGCGTACGCCGTACCGAGCTGCTCACCCGTGCTGCCCGTCCATCCGTTGGCGCGCGCCCAGGCGACGGTCGCGGTCCCCGAGGCGATGCCTTCGAGCGTCCAGGGCGCACCGGTGACGTCGGTCCGGCGTTCGCGGAGCTGCATCTGGCCGAGGTGACCGGCGTTTCCAGACGTCCCGGAGATGAGACGGCCGTCGAGGATGATGCCGCCCCCGACGCCCGTCGAGACCACGATCCCCATCGCATTGCGCGTTCCGTGCAGTGCGCCGCGCCAGTGCTCGGCAAGGGCGATGCACGTACCGTCGAGGCGGAGCTCCACGGGGCCGGAGCCCAGACGTGAGAGTTCGTCCACGACCGGGAAGCCGGCGAGACGGGGGAGGTTCAGCGGCGAGATGTTCCCGTCCGCAACTCCGATGGGACCGGCAGATCCGACGCCGATGCCCGCCACAGTCCCGCGGTGGGCATCGAGGCTCCGTCGTGCGGTGCTGATGATCGACTCGGACAGAGCATCACGGCTGGCGGCAGCCCCAGTGGGTCCCCGGAACCGGGTGCCCGGCACCAGGCGCCCTTCGGCGTCGACGATGGACGCCTCGACCTTGGTTCCACCGATATCGATCGCGAGGGCGTCGTGCATCACAGCTCCGTTCCTGGGCGAGTCGCCCGTCGGCGGGCACTCCGGATCAAGCGTAGCCCGAACGACACTGTTGTCATTTGCCCAGGTCTTGGGGCATAATGCTCCTATCGGCGAGAGTCGTACAACTGCATACACGGGTGGCCGGTCCGCCGGTCACCGACATGGGACGCACTGCATGGGTCGTTGGGGAAGACGCACCCGGACGCAGTGGAGGAATCATGTCGACACCGATGACGAAGGGTGTGCTGTTCGTGCACTCCTCGCCTCGCGCGCTCTGCCCGCACCTCGAATGGGCGGCAGGTCGCGCTCTTGGTCGTGCCATCAGCTTTGATTGGGAGGACCAGCCCATCCTGCGCGGTGCGCAGCGGGCCGAAGTCTTCTGGGAGGGCCCGCACGGCACCGGTGCTGCACTGGCGTCCGCGTTGCGCGGCTGGGAGCACCTCCGGTATGAGGTGAGCGAGGACCCCGCCCAGGGCTTCGATGGCGCTCGGTGGATGCACACTCCCGATCTCGGGATCTTCTATGCGCAGACCGACAGCATCGGCAACATCGTCGTTCCCGAGGACCGCATCCGGTACGCGATGGAGGTCGCGGGTGGCCAGGCTGATGAACTGCAGCGCGAACTGCGCGTGGCGCTCGGTGCCCCCTGGGACGAAGAGCTCGAGCCGTTCCGCCATGCCGGCGAGGGTTCGTCGGTCATCTGGCTCCACAACGTGGGCTGAGACGCTTCGTCGGATCGGCGCGACACAACTTCACAGACGACAGGATGTCCGCGTGGCGTGGACCGTGCGAGGTCGGTGACCAGCTCCCGGCTGACACGAGGTGGCGAAACGCAGACATCCTGGTCACGGAACGACGACGGGTCGCGGTGCAGTGCACCACGACCCGTCGTCGTTCCGTCGAGGCGACGCTCAGTAGCTGCGGAACGCCACGACGGCGTTGTGGCCACCGAATCCGAAGGAGTTGCTGATGGCGAGGAGATCGCCGGAGCCGAGCTCCCGCGGCGTCGTGACGACGTCGAGTGGGATCTCCGGGTCCTGGTTGTCGAGGTTGATGGTCGGCGGGATGACGCGGTGGTGCAGCGTCAACGCCGTGTAGGCCGCCTCGATCGCGCCGGCGCCGCCGAGCAGGTGCCCGGTCGACGCCTTGGTCGCGGTGACTGCGATGTCGTCGAGCTGAGCGCCGAACACGCGCCGAAGCGCGTTGTACTCGGCGATGTCGCCGACGGGCGTGCTCGTGGCGTGCGCGTTGATGTGCACGACGTCGGACAGCGAGGCCCCTGAGTTCTCCACCGCAGCGCGCATGGCACGTGCCGCTGCCGAACCCTCGGGGTCCGGAGCGGTGATGTGGTACGCGTCGCTGGTGACCGCGCCGCCGAGCAGTTCGGCGTAGATGCGTGCTCCGCGAGCAAGCGCATGCTCTTCGGTCTCGACGATGAGTGCTGCCGCACCTTCGCCGAGGACGAATCCGTCGCGGTCGACGTCGTAGGGGCGTGAGGCGATCGCCGGGTCGTCGTTGCGCTTCGACAGTGCTTGCATGGCGGCGAAGGACGCGAGCGGCAGTGGGTGGATGGCGGCTTCCGACCCGCCTGCGACGACGATGTCGGCGAGACCCGCCTGAAGGTGGTCGTAAGCGTTGGCGAGGGATTCGGTGCTCGACGCGCACGCGGAGACGACGGTGCGCTCTCCGCCGCGGGCGCCGAGGTCCATGCCGATCGCTGCAGCGGGGCCGTTCGGCATCAGCATCGGGACCGTCATCGGGAGGACGCGACGCGGGCCTTTCTCGCGCAGGGTGTCCCAGGCGTCGAGGAGCGTCCAGACGCCGCCGATACCGGTGGCCCAGTCGACGAGGAGGCGCTCGGGGTCGACCTCGGGGGCTCCGGCGTCCTGCCAGGCCTCGCGCGCGGCCGTGAGCGCGAACTGGCTCGACGGGTCGAGGCGCTTGACCTCGCGGCGGTCGAGGACGTCGGCGCTCGGGACGGCTGCCTGGGCGGCGAAACGGACGGGGAGCTCGAGCTCCTCGGCCCACGGCTGCTCGAGTCGGCTCGCGCCGCTCTGGCCTGCCAGGAGGTTGTTCCAGGAATCGGTGGCGTTGCCGCCGAGCGGCGTGGTCGCGCCGATACCGGTGATGACGATGCGTTTGGTGGTCATTGAGTCAAACCTTCTGTGGAGATGAGGTGGTGACCTCGTGCCCTGCGGGCGGTCGAAGACGCGCCAGGAGCGGTGTGCTCGCGGCCCGAACGCTGAAGGGTCGGCCGGCCAACTGCCGGCCGACCCTTCAGCAACGCGCTGGGACTAGCCCTGAGCCTTGACGATGAAATCGACGGCGTCGCCGACGGTCTTCAGGTTCTTGACTTCCTCGTCCGGGATCTTCACGTCGAACTTCTCCTCCGCGTTGACGACGATGGTCATCATGGAGATCGAGTCGATGTCGAGGTCGTCGGTGAAGGACTTGTCCAGCTCGACGGTGTCGGTCGCGATGCCGGTCTCGTCATTGATGAGCTCGGCCAGGCCGGCGAGGACTTCTTCGGTGGACAATGCCATTGTTCTTCTCCTTGAGTGAGGTTTGACCGTAGTCGAGTGTAGTCGCGTCGAGCGTCCTGCTACGGCAGGACGACGACCTGCGCGCCGAACACGAGTCCGGCACCGAAGCCGATCTGCAGTGCGAGGCCGCCGCTGAGCTCAGGGTGGCCCTGCAACAGACGGTGGGTGGCGAGGGGGATCGAGGCAGCCGAGGTGTTGCCGGTGGTCTCGATGTCGCGGGCGATCACGACGCTCTCCGGCAGCTTCAGCTGCTTCGCGAACTCGTCGACGATGCGCATGTTCGCCTGGTGGGGGATGAAGGCGGCGAGATCGGACGCTTCGACGCCGGCGACCTCGAGCGCCTGCTTGGCGACCTTGGCCATCTCCCAGACTGCCCAACGGAACACCGTCTGGCCCTCCTGACGGAGCGTCGGCCACGCGGCTGTACCGTCGCGGTATTCGACGAGCGTGCCGCTCATCCCGACAGCGTCGGCCTTCGAGCCGTCGGAGCCCCACACGGTGGGGGAGATGCCGGGGAAGTCGCTCGGCCCGACGACCGCGGCGCCGGCACCGTCCCCGAGGAGGAACGAGATGGAGCGGTCGGTCGGGTCGACGATGTCGGAGAGCTTCTCGGCACCGATGACGAGGGCGTAGTGCGCCGCACCTGACCGGATGAGGGCGTCAGCCTGCGCGATGGCGTACGCGTACCCGGCGCAGGCTGCGTTGAGGTCATAGGCGGCGGCGGGGTTCGCACCGACGCGGTCGGCGACGACGGCTGCCATCGACGGGGACTGCTGCACGTTGCTGATCGTCGCGATGAGGACGAGGCCGATCTGCTCGGGAGCGATGCCGGCTGACTGGATCGCTTCGGCTCCCGCCGCTGCTGCGAGGTCGACGGCACTGACGCCGGCGGACGCTCTGGTGCGGGTGACGATGCCGGTGCGCTGCTGGATCCACTCGTCGGACGAGTTGATCGGGCCGACGAGGTCGTCGTTCGGGACGCTGAGGTCGCCGCGGGCGGCGCCGAGACCGAGGATCCGGGTGAACTCCGGACCGCGCGTCTGCTTGAGGGTGGGGGTGGTCATTCGCTGGTTCTCCGTCTGCGCTACTGCTGGGCGATGAGGTCGAGGGCTGCAGGCAGGTCGTCGGGGGTCTTGATGGCGACCGTCGGCACACCCTTCAGGCCGCGATGTGCAAGACCCGTGAGCGCTCCGGCTGGAGCGAGCTCGATGAGTCCGGTGATGCCTGAAGCGCTGAACGCCTCCATGCACAGGTCCCAGCGTACCGGTGACGCCACCTGGCCGATGAGGAGGTCGAAGAAGGCGGTGCCGGACGTCACCTCGGTGCCGTCGTGGTTCGTCCAGATGCGGAGGCTCGGGTCATGGGGTTCGACGGTGCGGCTCGCGCCGGCCAGCCAGTCACGTGCCGAAGCCATGTAGCTGGTGTGGAACGCGCCCGCGACCTGGAGCGGGATGACCCGGGTGCCCTTGAGCGGTTCGTCGGCGAGGCGTGCCAGGGCGTCGTGCGCGCCGGCGACGACGATCTGCCCCCCGCCGTTGTAGTTGGCGGGCTCGAGGCCGAAGGAGCGTACGTGTGCGACGACCTCGTCCGGGTCGCCGCCGAGGACAGCGCTCATGCCGGTCGGCGTCGCGGACGCCGCCTCGGCCATCGCGACGGCGCGCTCGCTCACGAAGCTCATCGCATCGCTGTCCGTGAGGATGCCAGCGCCGTAAGCGGCGGTGATCTCACCGACGGAGTGGCCGGCGATGCCGCCGAACGGCGCCGCATCGGCAGGCAGCGCTGCACGGAGCGCGTCGAGCGCGACGATCCCGGCAGCCACGATGAGGGGCTGAGCGACCGCGGTATCGCGGATCGTGTCTGCGTCTGAGACCGTGCCGTGCTTCACGAGATCGAGACCCGCCTCGTCGGAGTAGCGCTCGAGCGCCTGCCTCGCGGTGGCGTCCTGCAGCCACGGGTCGAGGAAGCCGGGGGTCTGGGAGCCCTGTCCAGGGCAGGCAATGACGATCACCGCTCTAGTCTGCCAAGCTCCGGGCGGGAGGCAGTGGAGAAACACCACGAACCTTTTGAAAAAGCTTTGTGCGATCCGCACAACGTGAAGCCCCGGACGCCCGGCACCCCGAAAGCATCAGGACTGCAAGCGTCGCCGCGAGGGCTCTGGCTCGGCGATCGCGCCGAGGATGAGCGCCGCCTGGAGGATGAGGGATTCGCGAGCGCCCGTTGCATCCCACCCGATGACCTCTGAGACACGCTTCAAGCGGTACCGGACGGTGTTCGGGTGCACGAAGAGTTCACGGGCGGTCGCTTCCAGGGACCGGCCGTTGTCGAGGTAGCACCAGAGGGTGGTGACGAGTTCACCGGAGTACTCCTTGAGCGGTCGATAGACCCGCTCGATGAGCGTGGTCTTCGCCAACGTATCACCGGCGAGAGCACGCTCGGGAAGGAGGTCGTCGGCGGCGACCGGCCGAGGAGCGTGTCGCCACGACTTCGCGACGGCGAACCCTGCCAATGCGGCCTTCGCGCTGCGTGACGCCTCGATGAGCGACGGCACGGCGTGGCCGAGGACGAGGTGTCCTGGGCCGAAGCCGTGCTCGAGCTTGCCGGCGATGTCGAGGAAACTCAGTTGGGCCGCAGCTGCCGTTGCGGCGCGCGCGTCAGCTGCGAGCTGTTCTGCCTCATCGTCCGTCTCGGCTTCGCCCGGCTCCGTGCCGGGCAACTCGGCGCGGCCGAGGACGAGGACCAGGCGATTGCCCTGCACGCCGATCAGGACGTCTGCGTCGAGGTGCCGTGCCGTGCGCCGGAGCATGTCGACGTCGAGGACGCGAGGCGTCGTCCCGACGAGGACGCACGCCTCGCCGTGGCCGTGCCAGCCGAGAGCGGCGATCCGGCTGGGCAGTTCGTCGTCGGCCTCGCCACTCAGGATGGAGTCGACGACGAGTGCTTCGAGACGGGCGTCCCACAGGCCACGTGCTTCAGCGGCGCGTGCGTAGACGTCTGCTGAGGCGAATGCGATGTCGCGTGAGTACAGCAGGATCGCTTCACGGAGGTCGACGCTGCCGGGCGCGACTCGCTCCTCGACGACCTCGACGGTGACCTTGATGAGTTGCAGCGTCTGCTGCAGGCTGACGGACCGGAGTAGCTCGCGCGGAGCTGCCCCGAACACGTCGGCGGCGATCCACGGGGTCGATCGTGGGTCGTCGAACCACGAGATGAACGAACTGATACCGGCCTGAGCCACCAGGCCGACCGCAGAGCGGCGGCCCGGTGGCATCTCGGCATACCAGGGAAGGGTGTCCTCGAGGCGTTTGAGCGTCGCGGTCGCGAGCTCGCCCGAGATCCGGCGGAGCCAGTCGAGTGTCTCGGCCTTCGTCTTCGTCTTCGTCACCGTGGCATCGATGGGATCAGCTCTCGCCGCCCGCGTTGCCGGTGCTGCCGGCGTTCACGTCGTGGAGGCGGTAGCGGTCGATCGCCTGCTGCGGGACGCTTGCATCGACCTCGCCCCGTGCAGCGAGCTGCTGGAGGGCGCGGACGACGAGCGACGGTCCGTCGATCTTGAAGAAGCGACGTGCAGCTGCACGGGTGTCGGAGAAGCCGAAGTCGTCCGCACCGAGCGTCGCGAAGTCGCCCGGGACGAACTGACGGATCTGGTCCGGCACGGCGTGCATGTGGTCGGTCACGGCGATGAACGGGCCGGCGGCGTCGCTCAGCTTCGCGGTGACGTACGGCACACGACGCTCCTCCTGCGGATACAGGAAGTTGTGCTCGTCGGCTGCGAGACCGTCGCGACGCAGCTCGGTCCAGCTCGTCACGCTCCAGACGTCTGCCGACACGCCCCAGTCGTCGGCGAGCAACTGCTGCGCCTCGATCGCCCACGGGACCGCGACACCCGACGCCATGAGCTGAGCCTTCGGGCCCTGCTCGCCGCCGGTGCTGATGCGGTGGATACCGCGGACGATCCCGTCCACGTCGACGTCCTCGGGCTCGACGGGCATGACCATCGGCTCGTTGTAGACCGTGAGGTAGTACATGACGTTCGGGTCCTGGTGCTCGCCGCCGTACATGCGCTCGAGACCGCTGCGCACGATGCGCGCGATCTCGTAGCCGTACGCCGGGTCGTAACTGATGACCGCGGGGTTCGACGACGACAGCAGGAGCGAGTGGCCGTCAGCATGCTGCAGACCCTCGCCCGTGAGCGTCGTGCGGCCGGCGGTGGCGCCGATCATGAACCCTCGGGTCATCTGGTCGCCAGCAGCCCAGATGGCGTCGGCGGTGCGCTGGAAGCCGAACATCGAGTAGAAGACGTAGACCGGGATGAGGGGCTCGCCCTGCACCGAGTACGACGTACCCACCGCGGAGAACGCCGCGACCGCGCCCGCCTCGTTGATACCGACGTGGATGATCTGGCCCTGCGGGCTCTCCTTGTAGGCGAGGAGGAGTTCGCGGTCGACCGAGGTGTAGTGCTGTCCGTTCGGGTTGTAGATCTTCGCGCTCGGGAAGAACGCGTCCATGCCGAAGGTGCGCGCTTCGTCCGGGATGATCGGGACGATGCGGTTGCCGAAGTCCTTCGAGCGCAGGAGGTCCTTCAGCAGCCGGACGAACGCCATCGTCGTGGCGATCTCCTGCGTGCCTGAGCCCTTCTTCGCCGCGGCGTACGCGGAGTCGTCCGGCAGGTTCAGCTGCGTGTACTTGCTGCGACGCTCGGGGACGTAACCGCCGAGCGCGCGACGGCGCTCGTGCAGGTACTGGATCGCTTCGTCGTTCTCACCAGGGTGGTAGTACGGCGGGAGGTACGGGTTCTCTTCGAGCTGCGAGTCGGTGATCGGGATGCGCATCGTGTCCCTGAAGGTCTTCAGGTTGTCGAGCGTCATCTTCTTCATCTGGTGGGTCGCGTTGCGGCCCTCGAAGCTCGGGCCGAGGCCGTAGCCCTTGATCGTGTGGGCGAGGATGACCGTCGGCTGGCCCTTGTGCTCGCTCGCAGCCTTGAACGCCGCGTACACCTTGCGGTAGTCGTGGCCACCGCGCTTGAGGTTCCAGACCTGTTCGTCGCTGTAGTCCTCAACGAGCTTGCGGGCGCGCTCATCGCGGCCGAAGAAGTTCTCGCGGACGTAGGCGCCGTCCTCGGTCTTGTACGTCTGGAAGTCGCCGTCAGGGGTGACGTTCATGAGGTTGAGCAGTGCGCCGTCGGTGTCGCGGTCGAGCAGGTCGTCCCACTCGCGACCCCAGATGACCTTGATGACGTTCCAGCCGGCACCGCGGAAGTAGCTCTCGAGCTCCTGGATGATCTTGCCGTTTCCGCGGACCGGACCGTCGAGGCGCTGCAGGTTGCAGTTGATCACGAAGTTGAGGTTGTCGAGGCCTTCGTTCGCGGCGACCTGCAACTGGCCACGGCTCTCGACCTCGTCCATCTCGCCGTCGCCGAGGAACGCCCAGACCTGCTGGTCGCTGGCGTCCGTGATGCCACGGTTCGTGACGTACTTGGCGAGGTGTGCCTGGTAGATCGCGTTGATGGGACCGAGGCCCATCGACACCGTCGGGAACTGCCAGAAGTCCGGCATGAGGCGAGGGTGCGGATACGAGGAGAGGCCGTGCGGCGCGTGCGACTTCTCCTGGCGGAAGCCGTCGAGCTGGTCCGTGCTGAGACGGCCCTCGAGGAAGGCGCGTGCGTAGGTGCCGGGGGAGGCGTGACCCTGGATGTAGATCTGGTCGCCACCGCCCGGGGCGTCCTGGCCGCGGAAGAAGTGGTTGAAGCCGACCTCGTAGAGGGCGGCGGAGGAAGCATAGGTCGAGATGTGGCCGCCGACACCGATGCCGGGGCGCTGCGCGCGGTGCACGGTCATCGCTGCGTTCCAACGGATCCATGCGCGGTAGCGGCGCTCGATGTCCTCGTCGCCCGGGAAGTCCGGCTCGTTCTCCGACGCGATCGTGTTGATGTAGTCGGTGGTCGGGACCATCGGCACACCGAGGTGCAGCTCCTTGGAGCGCTTGAGGAGGCTCAACATGATGTCGCGACCGCGGCCGGGGCCACGTTCGTCGACGAGGGCGTCGAGCGACTCATTCCACTCTGACGTCTCCTCAGGATCGGCGTCTACGTGGTTGGACGAGTATGGATCCTGGTCGTGAACAGTCACCGTCGACCTTTCTCTCGTGGCAGATCGTGCCTGGTTGTGATGATGAACTCCATGCGTCCTGAAGGGGTATGGACGCGGGCGCCACCTTTCAGCCTATCCGGTCGCTCGCTCGAACGGCGACCAAGGACAGGACCCTCTCGGGTTGGACGAGGACCGGTGCGGGGTTAGGATGTGTGACCGGATCGGGCCCGTCCACCGCTCGGGCGATCCGGAACAGGCGTACCCGCCTGAAAGGACTGAGATGGCACTCGAGAACGACACCCTGGCACCCGACTTCGAACTGGCGAACCAGTTCGGGGAACTCGTCAGACTCAGTCAGTTCCGCGGAAGTTCGGCCGTCGCCCTCGTCTTCTTCCCGTTGGCGTTCTCCGGAACCTGCACGGGCGAACTGTGCGAGCTGCGCGACAACCTGAGCCTCTTCACCGACGACCAGGTCACGCTCGTCGGCATCTCGGTCGACTCGAAGCACACGCTGCGCGCCTGGGCGGAACAGGAGCACTACGGCTTCCAGTTGCTGGCCGACTTCTGGCCGCACGGTCAGGTCGCGAAGGAGTACGGCGTGTTCCTGCCGGAAAAGGGCTTCGCGAACCGTGCGACCTTCCTCATCGATCAGCAGGGCATCATCCGCGAGAGCTTCATCACGGCACCCGGTGAGGCGCGTTCGCTCGCCGCCTATCGTGCTGCGCTCGAAGAGTTGCGCCAGCCCGTCTGAGACCCTCAGACGGTGATCGTGACGACAGGTGCGCGGCCGTAACGGATGAAACGGTACGGCAGACCCGTCCGCGAGGATGACCATCCGTGTGCAGGATCGATCGTGATCGGTAGCCACTCGTCGCTGATGGTCGGGGCGAAGGTGTCGCCGGCGACAGCGAGGTCGAGTTCGGTGACTTCGAGACGATCGGCCAGGGGGAGCGCCTCGGCGAAGAGGCCGGCACCACCCGTGATCCAGACAGTGGCATCGTCGCCGCTGCCCGTCCTGATGGCGTCCTGCAGCGAGTGGGCCACCACAGCACCGTCCGCCGACCAGGTTCGATCTCGCGTCACGACGACGTTGCGACGCCCGGGAAGTGGCCGGAAGCGCGGTGGCAGGGAGTCCCAGGTGCGCCGCCCCATGATGACGGTGTCGGATCCGGTGAGTGCTTTGAAGTGCGCCAGGTCCTCAGGGACGTGCCACGGCATGTCGCCGTCCGCTCCGATGACGCCGTCGTGCGCCTGTGCCCAGATGAGCGCCAGGCTCATACGGCGACGGCCGCACGGATCGCGGGGTGGTGCTGGTAGTCGACGATCTCGAGGTCGTCGTACTCCACATCGAAGATGCTGTCGCGCTTCGTGGTGAAACGCAGCTGCGGCGCTGGGAACGGAGCGCGGGTCAGCTGCTCGGTGACCTGCTCGACGTGGTTGTCGTAGATGTGGCAGTCGCCGCCGGTCCACACGAAATCGCCGACCTCGAGGCCGACCTGCTCGGCGACCATATGGGTGAGCAGTGCGTAGCTCGCGATGTTGAACGGGACGCCGAGGAAGAGGTCTGCGCTGCGCTGGTACAACTGGCAGGAGAGCTTGCCGTCGGCGACGTAGAACTGGAAGAACGCGTGGCACGGAGCGAGTGCCATGTTCGGGATGTCTGCGACGTTCCACGCTGAGACGATGATGCGGCGCGAGTTCGGGTCGGTGCGGAGCTGCTCGATCACCTGGGAGATCTGATCGATGTGTGAACCGTCCGGAGTGGGCCAGGAGCGCCACTGCACACCGTAGACGGGGCCGAGCTCGCCCTGCTCGTCGGCCCACTCGTCCCAGATGGAGACGCCGTGCTCCTGCAACCAACGTACGTTGCCGTCGCCGCGGAGGAACCAGAGCAGTTCGTACGCGATGGACTTCCAGTGCACGCGCTTCGTGGTGATGAGCGGGAAGCCCTCTGAGAGGTCGAATCGGAGCTGGCGACCGAACACGCTGCGCGTGCCGGTGCCTGTGCGGTCGCCCTTGACGGCGCCGTTCTCCAGCGTGTCGCGCAGGAGGTCTTCGTACGGGGTTGCGATCGTCGTATCCATCACCTCGATGGTACGACGTGCCACCGCCTCGGCGCTGCTTCGTCGCACCGTGTTCCGTCTCGCCTCGTGCCCGTTGGCCCTGAATCATCGCTCCGCGATGCAAGGCGCGACCGTGTGCGGCGAAGAACCTCCCGCTCCGGCTAGAATCGACAGGTCGCTCGGGTCATCAGCCCGTGCAACGGGCCTTTAGCTCAGCTGGTAGAGCGCCACGTTTACACCGTGGATGTCGTCGGTTCGATCCCGGCAGGGCCCACTCCTTATCGATCCGCGGCATCGCGGCCCTCCTCTCGCTTTCAGCCCCTCGTGCGGTGGGACGAAGCGAACGGCTCTGCATGACTCCGAGGCGATGACGACAGAGACTCAGTGAGGGACTGCAACCCCCGGGCCCCCAGCGGGTGTGAGCACGACGGCCCTCGTCGAAGGGCGCCGTACCATCCACCCGCGGGCTTCCAAGGTCGAGAGCACCTGAGCGCCCACCTGACCGGCGACGTGTGCTCGCCGCCCGCTCCAATCGAGGCAACCACGAATCCATGGACGGCGGCCGAGCGGGGGAAGCAGACCCAGGGTCTGGGTCACGAGGTTGTCCGGGAACGGATGCGGTGCAGTCAGGGTGGCACCGACATCAAGGCCCGAGGCGAGCTCGGCGGCGACGAGCAGGTCGGCAACATGGAGGCCCAGGTCGCCCGCGAGATGGTCGTAGCAGGTCCGGCCGGCGCTGAGCTCGGCGGAGACGGTGGCTTGGACCAACGACCGTACTTCGCGTCGGGGGGCCAGCACTTGGAGGGCTTCGACGACCCGGGCGACGTCGTCGCTCGCGAGTCGGTAGAACCGGCCCCGTCCGCGGTGCTCGACCGACACGAGGCCGGCCGCCAGGAGCACATGGAGGTGTTCGCTCGCGGTCGATGCCGTGACGCCAGCTATGCGGGCGAGCTCTCCGGCAGGGATCTGTCGATGGCCGAGGAGCGCGGAGGCCATGAGTCCGCGGGCAGTGTCGCCGAGCGCTCGCGCCGGCACGGCGATATCCGGTTCCCCGTTCATGTCGTCAATTGTGCCCGAGCACGCTCCGCGCGCGGAGAGCATCGTCGACGACGAGCACATTTCGGTTGTCGTGGTCGCTGTTCTGGATGTGCAGCGTGACGCCGGCATCGATGAGGTGCGCCATCATCCGGCCGAGCGCGCCCGGAACGTCAGCATCGAGTTCTGCAAGGACCACCGGGCGCACCGTGACCGGCCCGACTCCCGCCGCAGCGAGCGCACGGACGGCAGCGTCCGGATCCGCGATCAGATAGTGGGCGACGCCGGACCACATGCCGCCCCCTTCCAGTCCGACACCCGCAGCGCCGAGAGCCTGGCCGATACGGACCAGCGATGCCGCGCCGTGCGGTGCCTCGATCTCGATGTCGAACACTCAGACCACCTCGATGACCGGCTCGACGAGGACCTCAGTCGACAGACTGTTCGCGATGTAGCACTGCTCATGGGCCTTGCGGACGAGTCGTTCGACGCGATCGATGGTCGAGCCTGCGACCGCGATGTGCGGGCGCAACACGATGCGGATCAACCGCAGAGGTCGCATGTCGGACGGCATCTCACCTGCCGCATCGTCGCGGTAGGTCAGCACCTCCACGCCCCCGAGAGCGGCCACGGCGAGGAAGGACAGGAGCTGGCATGAGCTCGCCGCAGCGACAACGAGTTGTTCAGGATTGGGAAGAGCTGGATCGCCATGGAACGCGGCATCTGCGCTCAGCGCGATCTCGTTCCCACCGATGGTCACACGGTGCTGACGCCCATAGCCGTCATAGTCGGTGGTGCGCCCTTCCCAATCCAGGGACGTCTGGTAACGATGCGTTGTCATGCGATGAGGCTATGGCCGAACTGTTTCGGTCGCTGCCGAACGATGCGTGCACACTGGCGCAACTCGACGTCGACCCACACCGGCATCGATCAGTCTGCGCCGAGAACTCGCGGCGTCGCACGAGCATGCGTCCGACGCGCTCGTGCGGCGCTCGGGCGCTCTGTGATGCCTCCATTGAGCGGGCGTCGACTCAGCGCGGTTCGAAGACCGGGGCGGCGAGTCCGGCGGCGGCCGAACCCCAGGCTACGAGGGCCCCACGGACGTCGCCGCGAGGTTCGTCGGAGGCCGCCTGCGCGTAGGCCTGCTCCAGGACGTCGGCGATGAGGACGCGCTCGCCCGACTCTGCGGAGCGGACGGCGGCTTCCACCATCGCGAGACTCAGGACGTTCGCGTGCACCTCGCCGGAGGGGACGCGCCCGTCGCGCAGCGAGGCGACGAACTCCACGAGCGAGCCGGCGACCTCCTCGGGCACCTCGGCCATCGACGCCGACACCTCGACGTCGGCGGGCTGGCCATCCTCGGGGACGAGCTGCCGATGCGGCGCGGACTCGCCGTCCCAGCTGGCCGAACCGTGTTCGCCGTTGACCCGCCACGTCCCGTTCCAGGACGTCTCCAGGCCGTCAGCGCACCAGCTGCCGGTGTACGTGTAGCGCACACCCCCCGAGAACTCGAAGACCGCCGTGGCTGCCGCATCCGCCGCGTACCAGCTCCATGCCGGGTTGAACTCCTCGCAGTAGACCGCGACCGGGTCGTTGTCGAGGAGGAATCGCGCGGCATCGAAGGCGTGGATGGCCATGTCGACGAGCAGCACGTGCGGCATCACGTCTCGGAATCCGCCGAAGTGCGGTGCTTTGAAGAACTCGGTCGTCGCTGCACCGAGCCTGCCGAGCGAGACGATCTGCTCCCGGAACGCGGCGATCGAGGCGTAATAGCGCCGTGACTGGCTCGTCATGAGCAGCTGCCCACTGGCCTCTGCCGTCGCCGCGAGTGAGAGCGCCTGCGCGACGGTCGGCGCGATCGGCTTCTCGCAGAGGACCGGCAGGCCGGCGAACAGCGCCTCCGTGTTCACCGGGTGGTGGGCGACGGGGACGGTGACGTTGACGACGGCGTCCGCCACCGTCGCACGGGCGACCGTCGAGACGCTCGTCCCGACGACCACGCCGCCGTCGCCCGACTGCAGCCCGGCATCCGAGACGGCGGCTTCGGCGAGCGCCGTGTCGAGGTCGACGACGCCGACCAGTTCGATATCAGGGTTCGCGAGGATGGTCCGCAACCAGGCGCGACCCATTCCTCCTGCACCGACGAGGACGATTCGGACGGGGGCCGTCGCATCCGCGAGCGTCGCGAAGCCCCCCTGCAGCGGCGCACTCATCGTGCGAGCGCTCCCTGGTACCCGCGGCCGTTGTAGAAGTCCTCAGTCTCGTAGCGCAGCAGCACCGGGGCGGCCCGCTCCGGGCGCAGGGTCACGGCCCAGCGGACCCCGTTCGCGAGCACGCGTCGGACGTGCTCGTGGTGGTAGACGGGGTAGTCCTGGTCGCCCGGGGAGAAGAAGAAGATCTTCCCGAAGCCCCGCTTGTAGGTCATGCCGGAACGGAAGACCTCGCCGCCGGTGAACGTCGAGAGGAAGACCAGTTCATCGGGCGCCGGCACGTCGAAGAACTCGCCGTACATCTCCTGTGCGGGGATGATGAAGGGGTGGGGGATGCCCTGGGCGATCGGGTGGGTCGGATCGACCGTCCACACGAGCTCACGGTCCTCCTCCGAACGCCAGCGCAGCGTGCACGTGGTGCCCATGAGCTTGCCGAAGATCTTCGACCAGTGGCCCGAGTGCAGCACGAGCAGGCCCATGCCGGCGAGCACGTGCTGGTGGACCCGGTCGACGACCTCGTCGGCGACCTCGTCGTGCGCCGCGTGCCCCCACCAGACGAGGACGTCGGTCGCGGCGAGGACCTCCTCGGTGAGGCCGTGTTCCGGTTCGTCGAGCGTCGTCGTGGTGACGATCGCCTCGGCACCGAGGTGCTCCTCGATGCCCTCCTTGATGGTCGTGTGCATGCCGTCGGGGTAGATCGCGCGGACCTTCTCCTCCAACTGTTCGTGGCGGTTCTCGCCCCAGACGAGGACGCGGATTGGGGTTGCTCGGGTGTCGGACATGATGATGCTCCTTCGGGGATGGACTGGTTGGTCTGGTGCGGTCGAGGTCATTTCACGGCACCGCCGGTGGCCCCTGCGGCGATGAAGCGCTGGGCGATGACGAGGAGCAGGATCGCGGGTAGCGACGACAGCACGGCGGTCGCCATGACGGCGCTCCAATTGGATACCTGCGACCCGAGGTACTGATAGATGCCGAGCGTCACGGGCCGCACGTCCTCGGTGGTGGTGAGGGTGAGGGCGAACAGGAAGTCGCTCCAGGAGAACAGGAAGGCGAACAGGCCCGCCGTGATCAGCGCGTTGCGGCTCACCGGCAGGACGATCGAGACGAACGCACGGACGAGGCCGGCGCCGTCCACCCGGGCGGCTTCGACGATGGACGGCGGGATGGTCTGCATCGACGCCCGCAGGATGAGGATCGCGAAGGGGATCGCGTGCGAGGCGTCGGCGAGGATGAGCCCGGGGATCGAGTTCAGCAGGCCGAGGTCGTTGTACGCCGAGTACAGGGCGTTCGCGATCACGATGCCGGGGATCATTTGCGCGATCAGGATCACGAGCAGGGCGACGTTGATCCACCGGAAGCGGAACTGCGCCAGGGCGTAGGCCGCAGGTGCTGCGATCGCGAGGCTCAGCACGACGGTGCCGAGCGAGATCACGAGGCTCGTGAGGAGATGGCCGCCCTGATCGGCGATCGCCTTCTCGTAGCCGGCGAAGCTCGGGTTGACCGGGAAGAAGTCTCCCGTGAGCGTGTTGCCAGAGGGCTGCAACGAGGCGTTCACCATCCAGTAGACGGGGAAGAGCATGATCGCGAGGATCACGATGCCGATGAGCGTGTAACCGAGGTTCCGTCCGGAGCCGGGCCGGCGGCGCACTCCGGCCGGGTCGAAGGGGCGTGTCCGCTGCGCACCGCCGGTGACGATGCTGGTCGTGGTCATGGTGGGTCCTTACTCGTCGACGGCGCGACGGTTGACGCGCAGATACACGATGGCGAAGATGAGCGAGATGATGATCAGGATGTTGCTGAACGCCGCCCCCACACCGAATTCGAAGTTCACGAACGACTCCTGGTAGGAGCGCACCGAGAGGGTCTGGGTCGCGTTCGCCGGTCCGCCGTTCGTGAGTCCGAGGATGATGTCGAGCACCTTGATCGTGTACACGACGCCGAGGACGAGGACCACGCTCACGACGGGGCGGAGGTTCGGCCAAGTGATGTGACGGAACGCCTTCCAACCGGTGGCGCCGTCGAGCGCGCCCGCCTCGTACAACTCGTCGGGGATGTCCTGCAGGCCGCCGTAGAGGATGGTGACGTTGAAAGGGATGCCGATCCAGATGTTCACAAGCACCACGGCGATCAGCGCGACCGACGGACTCGTGAGCCAGGGCACGCCGGCGAGGCCGATGGACTCGAGCGTGCTGTTGAGGACGCCGCTGTCCTGATCGAGGATCGAGCGCCAGGTCGCGCTCGACACGATCAACGGCAGCAGCCAGGGGAGCAGCAGCATCGCCCGGAGGAACGAGCTCAGTGGGAACCGACGCTTGAAGAACACGGCCAGCGCGAGTCCGATGACGAACTGCCCGGCGATCGAGCCGATCGTGAACAACGCCGTGTTGAGCAGGGCCGGTGTGAACAGCTGCGAGCCGAACACGGTCGTGTAGTTCGCGAACCCCACCCACGGCGCCTCGCCGGTGAAGAAGGTCTTCGTCGTGTACTCCTGCAGGCTCATCGTGACGTTCTTGACCACGGGGTAGCCGAAGAACAGGACGATGTAGATGGCCGCGGGGAGGACGAAGCCGAGCTTCACGAGCTCCTCGCGCCGGAACCGGCCGGAGTGCTTCCGGCCGCCCCCTGCGGGGGTGCGCCCGTGGGCGACACCTCCGCCGGAGCGGTCCACCGCTTGCGTGCGATCCGTGGGATCCGTGGGCCGGAGCGACGCTCTGGCGATGCTGCTGCTCATCAGGATCAGCCGGCCGCTGCCTGCTCGAACGCCTCGGTGGGCGTCGCCTGCCCGGTGAGGGCGAGCTGGATGGCGGTGTAGATCTCGGTCGCGGCCTCTGGCCAGTCCTCACCGAGCTCACCGGTGCGCGAACGGGCGTTCGCGACCTGCTCGGTGAACGCCGCCATCTCCGGCACCTTCGCCACGTACTGCTCGGCGAGCGCGGTCTTCGTCGGGACGGTGAAGCGGGCCTCGGCGAGTGCGAGCTGATTCTCATCGCTCGAGATGCACTCGACGAACGTGGCCGCCTTCGCCTGCTTGGCGTCGTCGCCCGTCACCGGGACGGTCCATACCTCGCCACCGAGTGGTGCGACCGGCGTCTGACCGGCCTTGTTGACGGGTACCTGGACGCTGCCGTACTTCAGGTCGGCATCCGCGCTGAGCGCCGGGATCTGCCACGGTCCGTTGATCATCATCGCGGCCTTGCCGGCCATGAACTGGTCGTTGACGTCGGCCTGCGACCAGTTGATGACGCTCTTGGACGCGGAGCCGGAGTCGACGAGGTCGACCTGCAGCTGGAGTGCTTCGGCGACCGCGGGGGTCGTGAGGTCCGTCTCGTCGCCGCCGTTGGTCCACATGAAGGGCAGGAACTGCCAACTGCCCTCGTAGGTCGCGATCGAACTGAATGCCAGACCATAGGTGTCACCCTCGGTGAGTGCGGCCGCAGCGGTCTTCAGCTCGTCCCAGGTCGTCGGCGGGGTGATGCCCTTCGCGGCGAGCAGATCCTCGTTGTAGAACAGGCCGAGCGTGTTCACGGTCGGGGCGAGTCCGTATACCTCGCCCTCGTAGCTCGCGGCGTCCAGGATGCCCTGCGCGAAACCGGCGGTGTCGACGTCGTAGTCGCTGAGCGGGGACAGGCCGCCGGTCGCGGCGATCTCCTGCACGTCGGGGTTGTCGAGCATGAGTACGTCCGGCAGGGTCTTGGACGACGACTGCTGCAGCACTTTCTGGATGAGGTCCTTGCCAGGCACGGTCTCACGCTTGATCGTGACGCCGATCTCGTTGGCACAGCGGTCGAGTGCGTCACCGATGAGGGTTTTGTCGGGTTCGTTGTTGTAGTAGTCGAGGATGGTGAGGGTGTCCGCGTCGCCGCCGGTCGCCGTGCCGCCAGCACTGCAGGCGGTGAGGGCGAACGGGGTGATCGCGAGGATCGCGAGCGATCCGAGGACGTGCGGCCTGCGGAGTGGCTGCCGGGGGTTCGTGGTGTTCGTGGATCGCATGTCATGGCTCCTTTGCCTGGGTGCGGTGTTGATGGAGTGCTGCGGGTGGTGGATGCGGTGGTGCAGGTGCTGGTCGTTCGGTCAGTGGGGGATCGGGGTCCACGCGGCGTCGGCCGCCGCACTCGTTGCAACGGCGGCGAGGATGCGCTGCACGACGAGGCCGTCGGCGAACCCCGGCTCGGGGGCGCGGCCGGCTATGAGATCGCGGGCGAGGTCGGCGACCTCGTGCACGAAGGTGTGCTCGTAGCCGAGGCCGTGTCCGGCGGGCCACCACGCTGCGGCATAGGGGTGCCCTGGCTCGGTGACGAGGATGCGGCGGAAGCCCGCCTCCTCGGCCGGCAGGGTGTGATCGTGGAACTGGAGTTCGTTGAGCCGTTCGAAGTCGAAGGCGATCGAGCCGAGCGATCCGTCGACCTCGAGGCGCATCGCGTTCTTCCGTCCGGAGGAGAAGCGGGTCGCCTCGAATGTGGCGAGGGCGCCGCCGTCGGTACGCCCGATGAAGACAACCGCGTCGTCGACGGTGACGTGGCCCATCGGTCGGCCCTCGTCCGCACCGGATCCGCTGTCCGCCGTGGCGCTCAGGCCGCTGGAAGCCGTCGGAAGCGGGCGCTCGGTCACGAAGGTGGAGGACAGTGCGCTCACGCCCGTGAGCTCGTGTCCCGTCACGAAGCGCGTGAGGTCGATGATGTGGGCGCCGATGTCTCCGAGGGCGCCGGAACCCGCCTGCTCGGCGTCCAGGCGCCACACCAGCGGGAACCCGGGGTCGACGATCCAGTCCTGGAGGTACTGCGCGCGAATGTGGCGGATGATGCCCAGCCGACCGTCGTCGATCAGGTGCTTGGCGTAGGCGAGCGCTGGCGTGCGGCGGTAGCTGAAGCCGACCATGGCCTGTACGCCGTATCCCGCAGCGCGTTCGGCCGCGGCGGCCATCCGCTCGGCCTCCTCTACGGAGTTGGCCAGCGGCTTCTCGCAGAGCACGTGGATGCCGGCGTCGAGGGCGGCGATGGCGATCTCCGCGTGCAGGTGTCCGGGGGTGCAGATGTCGATTACGTCGATGTCGCCGCGGTTCGGCAGAGAGCGCCAGTCGGTCTCCACGTCGCCGATGTCGAACCGGTCGGCGAAGGCGCGGGCGGCCACGGCGTCGCGTCCGCTGACGGCGACGAGGTCGACGCCGTCGCCGAGGTCGAAGAAGCGGGGAGCAGTGGTCCACGCTTGCGCGTGGATCGTGCCCATGAAGCTGTAACCGACGATCGCGACGCGGAGCGCACGGCCTCGACGGCGGTCCGAGTCAGGCCCGGTGGGGATCATCGCGGCTCCTTCGCCGATCGAGCTGTGGTGCCCTCACCGGAAAGTTAACCGGTTTACCGGGCGCTTCGCAGACAAGCATGCCGCGACGATCGGCAGAGGTCAAGAGGCAATTTAACCGGTTTACCGAACGGTGATCCGTGAGAGACTGACGACCGGACAGGTACCGAGGAACGAGGATCCATGGCAACGATGCGTGACGTCGCGGGGCTCGCCGGGGTCTCCGTGGCCACCGTTTCGTTCGTGGTGAACGACTCCAAGCCGGTCTCGCCGGGTACCAGGCTCCGGGTCGAGACGGCCATGCTCGAGCTCGACTTCCGCCGCAACGCCGTGGCTCGGGCGCTGGCGAGTCGCCGGACGCGCATCATCGCGCTCCTGTTCCCCGTCCTACAACATCGTCTCTCTGACACGGCAGCCCGGTTCTTCACGGGAGCCGCCGAGGCTGCATCCGAGCTCGGCTACACGGTCGTCCTCTGGCCAGTGCCGAACGACTCCGACTCACTGCGCGAGTTGACGTCCGACGGGCTCATCGATGGCGTCATCCTCATGGAGGTGCAGCTCGACGACCACCGGATCGACCAGCTGCTCGCGGCGAAGACGCCGTTGACACTCATCGGCCGCAATCGCGATCCCTCCGGCCTCGACTACGTCGACGTCGATTTCGAGGGCATGGTCGAGCAGTCGATCGATCGCTTGCATGCGCTCGGCCACCGGGACTTCGTCCTGCTCGAGGAGTCCGGGCGCGAGGGGCTCGAAGGGTACGGGCCGGTCGTTCGCGTGGACGAGACCTTCCACGCCGTCTGCGCCGCGCGCGGGTTGCGCGGGACGACGATGCGCTGCGAGGCGAGTCCCTCTGGCGGGCGTGCGTTCGCGCCGACGCTCCTCGAGACGGTGCCCGAGGCGACCGCCATGCTCGTCCTCAACGAGCACGCCGCCGTCGGGCTTGTGAGCGAGCTTGGGAAACTCGGTGTCTCGGTGCCGGACGACCTCTCAATCGTGCTCATCGGATCGACCATGGAGGTCTCGGCGACCGCCGACCCCGAGCTCGCAGTCATGATCTCGCCTGCCGCTCAGCTGGGCCGGATGGGGGTCGAGACACTCGTCGGTCGCCTTGACGGCACGCTCGGCGACCTCAGGCATGAGCTCGTCATGGGCGGCTTCAAGGAGGGGGAGTCCCTCGCCCCCGCCCCTCACAGACGAAACACATAGTCGTCCGAACCAGCCGCTTCTCGCTGAGATCGATCGCTCCGGTGAGCGGCCGCGAGGGGGTTGCGTCACGTTCGATGGCCCTGGAGGGTTGCAGTGGCGGATGGATGATCCGCCGAGGGGGGCCTTGATGCGAGTCATTGTGCTGGGAGTGCCGAGCAGTGCCGGCGCGTATTGCGTCGGCGTGGAGCGAGCCCCAGCTGCCTTGCGGGAGGCGGGCCTGATTGAGGCGTTGCGGGCAGCGGGGAACGAGGTCGTCGACGCGGGCGATCTGACGACCCGCAGGTGGTTTCCTGACCACGAGAGTCCATATGCCCAGAACCTGAACGATGAGGCTGCAGCGATGGTCGAGCTGTCTGCCGCTGCCGCTGAACGCTTCGCCGCAGGTGGGCGGCTTCTCGTCCTCGGCGGCAGCTGCACGGTCGCCTTCGGCATGTGCGCAGCCATGGCCCAACTCGAGCAGACGCCTCGAATCGTCTACATCGACCGGCACTTCGATCTGAACACCCCCAGCTCAACCAAGGAAGGCTCGCTCAGTTGGATGGGTGTGGCACACGCGCTGGCCCTCGACACCGCTGCGATCGAATTGTCGAACGCAACCGGCCATGCGCCCGTGCTGCATCCATCGAACCTCGTCTACCTCGGCGTCGACCCGGCAGGTGCAGCGACCGACTGGGAGCGCGAACGAGTCGCCGATCTCGGCCTCGCGCTCGTCGACCAGACTGCACTCTGCGGTGACCCGCAGGCGGCAGCGCGTCAGGCGCGAAGTCGCATGACGTCCGGGCCCTTCGTCGTGCATCTCGACGTCGGCGTCCTCGACTTCCTGGACGCTCCGATCGCCGAGAATGTCAATGGACGCAACAGCGGCCCTACGATCGACCAGCTCGAGTGCGCCCTCCTCGAACTCCTGCAGGCACCCGACTGCTGGGGGATGTCGATCGCACAGCTCGACCCAGCCCATGCCGCCTCGGACCCCACCGCCATTCCGAGGCTGGTTTCCGCCATCGCAGCAGCACTCACAACCGACGAACGCTGACTCGCACTGAGAAGGTCAAGGGTTCGGCTCCCTTGGGCGGCTCCATCGGAATCGCCCAGCCGCTGACCAGCGAAAGGTGGTCTCAACGGGTCGACGCACCACGATGTTGAGGATCGATCCGGCGGTGCGTGTGGGGTACACGAGCGAGCAGGAAAGCGAGCCGTGGGAGCGGTGGAGTCGGGGTGAGCCGAGTCGCCTGATCGCGAGAGCACTGCGGACTGGTCCGGCGGCCGTGCGCGGGTTTTTGGCGCGGCACGGCGGCATCCGCCCACCCGAGCGGCACCAGAGTGATCGACATCTCAGTGGGTTAGAGCGCGAGGAAATCTCGAGAGGGATCGCAGCCGGCTCGTCGAATCGTGCCATCGCAGCGGTCCTCGGCAGATCGGCGTCGACGGTATCGCGTGAGATCACCGGGAACGGTGGACGCGATCGGTATCGAGCGACGTCCGCCGATGAGGCCGCATGGACCCGAGCGCGCCGCCCGAAACCGTCTCTGCTGGAGAGCAACTTCGAGTTGCTCGCGGTGGTTCGCGATGACTTGGAGCCGGACTGGTCACCACAGCAGATCGCGCGATGGCTGAAGATCGCCCACCCCGACGACGGAGCGATGCGCGTGTCCCACGAGACGATCTACCGCAGCATCTACGTCTCGAATCGCACTGAGCTCGGCCAACGCTCTGCGCGGCGCATGCGCTCCGGCCGATCGGTGCGGCACGCGCGGAGAGCGAAGCAGTCACACGGGCGGGGCGTACTGCGGAACATGGCCTCCATCCGGGACCGCCCCTGTTGACGCCGAAGTAGAACGGACCCTGTAGCGCCAGGTTGGATTGGACCCCCTAGCTCAAGCTAGGAGGATGATTTCAGTGGATACGTGGGCAGAGATTCGGCGGTTGCATCGTTCTGAGAAGGTTCCGATCAAGCAGATCGCGAGGGATCTTGGGATCGGGCGGAACACGGTCCGTCGGGCGTTGCGGGGTGAGGATCCGCCGGATCGGTCGCGGGGTCCGCGGGGTTCGAAGATCGATGTCTTCGTGCCGCAGATCCGTGCGCTGTTGATGGAGTATCCGAAGATGCCGGCGACGGTGATCGCGGAGCGTGTCGGTTGGACGTTCTCGCCGTCGTTGTTTCGGGAGCGGGTGTCTGAGCTGCGGCCGGAGTATCAAGGCATCGATCCCGCGGATCGGCTCTCGTATCAGGCGGGTGAGGTGATCCAGTGTGATCTGTGGTTCCCTGAGGCGCGAGTTCCCGTCGGCGGGGGCCAGGATCGTGTCTTGCCGGTGTTGGTGATGGTGTCCGGCTTCTCCAGGCGGATCGAGGCGATTATGCTGCCGTCTCGGCAGGGCGGTGATCTCACTGCGGGTATGTGGTCGCTGCTGCAGAGGTTCGGCGGGGTGCCGAAATCGTTGCTCTGGGATCGAGAGGCTGCGATCGGCGGGTTGGGCAAGCCCACCGTCCTCGCGGCGACGTTCGTGGGGACGCTGGCGACCAGGCTGCGTTTGGCCCCGCCACGAGACCCGGAGACGAAGGGCATCGTCGAGCGCGCGAACCGCTTTCTGGAGACCTCGTTCCTGCCCGGCCGGATTTTCCAAGACCGAGATGACTTCAACGCCCAGATGACGACCTGGTTGGAGACCAGAGCGAATCAGCGGAAGGTCCGTGCGATCGCTGCCCGTCCCGTCGAGCTCGCTGTCCCTGACCGGGCGGCGATGCTCCCACTTCCGGCGAAGCCCCCTGTCACTGGTCTCACGCATCGGATCAGACTGGCCCGGGATTATTACGTCCGTCTCGATGGGAACGACTATTCCGTCGATCCTCGGTTCATCGGCCGATTCGTCGATGTTCGCGCGACGCTTGATGACGTCACGATCTCCTGCGCCGGACAGGCCGCGGGACGGCATGCCCGGTCGTTGCGCAACGGGATGACGATCACCGATCCCGGGCACGTCACCGCGGCGGCGAAGCTACGCGCCCACTACCAACGGCCCAAGCCCTCCGGGGTTCGTGAGCACCCGGACGGGCATCGGGTCCAACTTCGGGCGCTGTCCGACTACGACGCCTTATTCGGCGTCGATTTCACCACCAAAACCGAATACGAGAAAGAAGCACGATGACCTCCAAGAGCAGCACGATCGACGCTCCTATTCCGAAGACCACCGAGCAGGTTGCATCCAAGATCGCCTATCTCGCCAGAGCTCTCAAGACCCCGACGATCGGGCGGGTCTGGGAAGACCTCGCGGACCGCGCCAGGGTCGAGAACTGGGCGCATGAGGAATATCTCGCAGCCGTCCTTGAACGCCAGCTCGCGGACCGTGAATCCGCCGGGACGACGATGCGGATCCGGACCGCGCACTTCCCCGCAGTCAAGACCCTCGAGGACTTCAATCTCGATCACCTCCCGTCTCTGCGTAAAGACGTCCTCGCGCACCTCGCGACGTCGACGTTCGTCGCGAAAGCAGAGAACGTGATCCTGCTCGGCCCGCCCGGGATCGGGAAGACGCACCTCGCGATCGGGCTCGGCGTCAAAGCCACCCACGCCGGATACTCCGTCCTCTTCGACACCGCGAACAACTGGATCGCGAGACTCGCGGCCGCCCACCACCAGGGGCAGCTCGAGGCCGAGCTGAAGAAGATCCGCCGCTACAAACTCATCATCATCGACGAAATTGGCTACATCCCCTTCGACCAGGACGCCGCGAACCTGTTCTTCCAACTCGTCGCATCTCGCTACGAGCAAGGCTCGATCATGGTCACCTCGAACCTCCCGTTCAGCCGCTGGGGTGAGACGTTCGGCGACGACGTCGTCGCGGCAGCGATGATCGACCGCCTCGTCCACCACTCCGAAGTCCTTACCCTCTCCGGCGACTCCTACCGCACCCACGGCCGCCGCGACCTCATCAAGCAGACAGAGAAGAACTAAGCTCAACCAACGAAGAGGGGTCCACCCCAGACCGGCGCAAAGGGGTCCGTTCTAGCTCGGCGCTAACAGCCCCGCCATCGTCGCGGACCGAATCGAAGTCGGCCACTGGGACGGCGACCTCGTGGTGGGCAAGCGCCCTTCCGCGGTGGCCACGCTCGTCGAGCGGACCACACGCTTCGTCCGGGTCGTGCCCCTTCACGACGGCTACAAGGCCGACGCGGTGCGCCAAGCACTGACTCCAGAGTTCAACCAGTTCCCGGCGTCGCTTCGGAGATCACGGGCTCTGGCACGGGTGCGTTGACCCGTTGAGACCGCCATCGTTTACGGCGGGTATGTTGATCTCCGGTCAGCGGCATAGGGTTTGACCACTAGGAGCCACTTCTCCGTTGTTCCCGCGTCTTATGTCTTCCTGTGCCGCGATCAATCAGTCCTGCTGCAACGACGGCAGAACACCGGCTACATGGACGATTGTTGGTCAGCGGGTGCCGCCGGTCATGTAGAGCTTGGTGAAACTGCGGCGTCTGCCGCAACCCGCGAGGCGAGGGAAGAACTTGGCGTCCAGGTGGCGCTCGAGGCACTAGCGGCCGTGGCTGTAATGCAGCGTACCGATGGTACGGAGAACCCGATGGAACAGCGCGTCGACTGGTTCTTCGTCTGCGACGTTTGGGGTGGCGAACCACTGATCCGAGAACCAACCAAGTGTGCAGAACTGTCGTGGTTTCGCCTCGACGATCTGCCGGTCAACCTGCCCGCTCACGAGCGGCTTGCATTGGACGCCCTGCGCGAGGGGCGCAGGTTAGCGGTCCTCACGTTCGGGTTCTGACCACCCGTCAGCGAGACTGTTCGAGTAGGCTCGTTCGCCGGACTGGGCTTGGTCGCAACAGGCGGGCACGTTGACCAGCCGACCGGTTGCAAATGCTCGCATACGCCGGGCAGGCGACACCGTGATCGTGTGGCGCATCAACCGACTCGGCCGCTCCCTCATCGACGTCCTTCGCGCCGTCGAGCTCCTAGGCGGCCGCGGGATCCACATGCGATCGCTCTCGGATGGGATCGGCCCCGCCACGGCGACGGGCCGGCTTGACCCTCCGGCCTTCCACCTGTTCCATAACTCGTTGACTTGATCCTTCGTGAACACACGAACCTCCAGATCAATCATGGGTGGCGCGTTGACCAGTTGAGACCGACCCACAGCTAGCCTGAAATCAAACACTGGTGCGTTGACCGGTTGAGACCACCATTGTTTATGGCGCGTTCAGGGACGGGTCGCTGCGGACGGGTAGCGTGCGCGGGTGACAGTTGATCGTTGGCGGGCGCTCGGATTCGGCGCGGCAGTGCACCTCCTGCGCTTCGGCGTGATCATGGGGGCACTCTCGTTCGCACCGATTCTGGGAGTCTCGGGCTGGTACCTGGGGCTGGTCGCCAACATCGTCTGCGTCCTCTTCGCCAGCGTTCTGGTGACTGCGCGAGGCCTGTGGCGTGTGTCCGGTCTGTTCTCGATGCAGCGGGGAAGAACCGCCGCACTGTTCCTCGTGCCGTTCATCCTCGAGGTGCTGCTCTGGATGGTGCCGAATGGTCTCGTCGAGCGACCGCCCGGGTTCGGCCTCTGGGCTCTCACGCTGTTGCTCGTCGGTGTGAATGAAGAACTCATCAGCCGTGTCGTCGTGCTGGAGCGGGTGCGGCGCTCCTTCGGTCCGTCCAGCGCCGTCGCAGTCACGGGTGTCTTGTTCGGTCTGCAGCACCTCTCAGCCTTCGCGACGACTGGGCGAGAAGTTGACGATGTTCTCCTCAACGTTCTCGTCTCTGCGTGTTACGGCATCGCGTTGGCGGCGTTTCAATACCGCTTCCGGTGGGTACTTCCGCTGGTGCTCCTACACGCTGCCGCAGACTTCACGACCATTCTCTCCGCGGATCCGTTGTCGGACCTCGTCGTCGCGATCACCTGTTTCGCGTTCCTTGCGACCGCGGCCGTGATCCTGCGCCCCCTCGTCACCGACCGGCCGTCTTTCCGACGACGCCTCGCCGAACCGCCCTCAGGAAGTCTCTGACAGGTGATCGACAGAATGCAGCCCGACGTCGCATCGCATCCGGCGACGATCGGTCGCGGGAGGCCGGTTGAGAGCGACCTCGTCCTCAGCTCGTGTCATGAAGTTCGCCGACATCGCTGCAGTCGCTGTGCGGATCGCCGACGAACGCTAGCAATTCGGTTGACACGTCTATCGCTGGCGAAGACGTCAGTCCGTCGCGAGAGCCTCGAAGACGAGGGCGGCAGCCTCGGCGAGGAGCGCGTCCTCCGGCTCGGCGTCGGCCTCGGCCTCGGCGCGGTTCGTGAGCACGGCGATCACGATGGGCGGCTCGCCTGATGGCGGCCACGCGATCGCGATGTCGTTCCGCGTCCCATAGCTCGCCGTACCCGTCTTGTCTCCGATCGTCCATCCCGTCGGCGCCCCTGCACGGAGAAGCGCGTCGCCCGTGGTGTTGTTCTGCAGCAGGTCGACCAGCAGGGTTCGATCCTCCGGATCCAGCCTGCCGCTGAGGGCGTAGGCAGCGAGCGTCGTGGCCAGAGCCCGCGGCGTGCTCGTGTCTCGATCGTCGCCAGGGACGACGTCGTTGAGATCGGGCTCGATCCGGTCGACGTTCGTCGTCGCGTCCCCGACCGCACGCAGCTGCTGTTCGAGGACGGCTGGCCCGCCCAGGTACTCGACGAGCAGGTTGGCAGCGGTGTTGTCACTGAAACGGACGGCGGCATCGGCCGCGTCGAGGAGCGTGACCGTGGCCCCGACGAGCGGCTCGATGACCGGCGAGTACGGCACCAGGTCCTCGGCGTGGACGGGGATGGGCTCGCGCAGCTCTTCAGCTGTAGCGGTGTCGAGCACGGCACCGACGGCCAGCGCCTTGATCGTCGAGGCGAACCCGAAGCGGTCATCGGCGTTGTACTCAACCGTCGCTCCGGTGGCCGTATCGATGGCGTAGACG
This sequence comes from Plantibacter sp. RU18, assembly GCF_050613355.1. Lineage (NCBI taxonomy): Bacteria > Bacillati > Actinomycetota > Actinomycetes > Micrococcales > Microbacteriaceae > Plantibacter > Plantibacter sp. RU18. The sequence continues at coordinate 2,572,623 of NZ_CP159618.1, read as the reverse complement.
CCGAGGTTGGCGCCGAACCGCTCCTCGAGCGCGGCGAACAGTGCGGGGTCGGCGGTCGACGATGGGATCGACGGGGTCGACGGGGTCGAGGGGGTCTCGCTCGAGGAGCGACCGGCCTCGGGAGCGCAGCCGGCGAGGGTCAAGAGCGTCACCGATGCAGCGGCCACGGCGAGGACCCGCGCTCGGGGTAGACGAAGGCGCGTCGCTCGGGCTCCGGTCGGCACCCTCGTCGGCCCGCTGTCGCACCGTCCGTGGCTCGTCATTCGTCCGCTCCCTGCTCATCCGGTCGGGCCGCCCGATCGATCCGGCCCTCAGCGAGTTCACCGCATGTTCCTGGAACAGCGTCAAGACGAGCGTGACACGGCTGTCGGCGTCCGGCTCGGCCGCGTGACCGTGTCGCGGAACACGGAGTGGAATGAACGCACTCGGGTGGCGTCGAGCGCGCGGCAGGGACGTGGCCCCTCCTTGACACTGTGGTGGGAACAGGGTCTTGGATACCAGCAGGAGCGATGCCCTTCCGGGTCGCGCCTGTTGGCCCCCCGAAACCCCATCGCCTCGTCGTTCGCGACAGGCACTCGAAGAAGGAGATTCCCCATGACCGTGCACCTCACTCACCCCGATGGTCTGCTGCAGCAGGAGGACTACGCTCCCGTCGCTCTCGCGACCGGAACGCGGATGCTGCTGCTCGCAGGACAAGCATCAGTGACCGCTTCCGGTGAGGTGACCTCCACAGACCTCGCTGGGCAGGTGCACACCGCACTGCAGAACGTGGTCGTCGGCGTGACGGGCGCGGGAGGGGACGTCGGCGACATCGCGCGCCTCACCATCTACGTTGTCGGCTGGACGCCGGACATGGCGAGTGGCCTCCTGGAAGGAACGGCGCGGGCCCAGGCGTCCGACGGTCTCAGCTCCCCGCTTCCTCCGATCACCGTGATCGGCGTCCAGGCGTTGTGGACTCCGGAGCTGCTGGTCGAGATCGAGGCCACGGCCGTCCTCGCCTGACCAGACGACGAGGACGAGAACGAACCATGACGCCTGCCCGAAGTCCTGTCGATGGTCGTCGGCCCACTGGACGCGCGACCGGACCGGGTGGCCGGGTCATCGACCAGAGATGATCGTCCGTCGATGCAGACGGTGCGGTGGTTGACGGCGGGCACGTGAACCTCCGATGCTCGATCGTGTGAGGCGGTTTGGTCCGTGTGCGTGCCGATGTCATCCCTGCGCTGCCGCAGTCGGCTCGGGCTCGACTGCCGTCGTGGCCGTGCACGTCGGCATCACGTCCGGCAACTCCAGATCGATCAGATACGCCGCTGCGATGTCGTCGACGCACGGATTCGCTGCCCCGGCGGAGACGACCGTGTGCCCATCTCCTTCGACCGTGAGGAGTGAACTGCCGAGGGTCTCGGCGAGGGAGATCGCGTTGACGTGCGGGGTAGCCGCGTCACCGGTGATCGAGACGACCAGGGTGGCGGGCAAGCCCTCGATGTCCTGGGCGTAGGGGAAGCCGAGCGTCGGCTTCGCCGGCCAATCCGCGCAGGCGTCTCGCGCACCCTCGGTGATGCCGGCCCCCGGATCCATGAACGGGGCGACTTCTGCGGTGCGGACCCTCAATTCGACGATCTCGTCTGCATCGAGTCGCTCCTCGTCCATGCAGTTGATGGCGAAGAGCGCCTCGAGGAAGTTGGGGTCGGCTTCGGCCTCTTCATCGACGGGTTCGCCACCGGCCAGGTCGAAAAGGATGTCTCCGCGGCCGTGCTGCACCTCCGCGATGCCGGCGATGACGTCGGGCCACAAGGCAGGATCGTAGAAGCCCGCGACGACACCCGAGATCGCTTTGTCGAAATCGAGCTCGGACGTCCCCGCGGGAACCGGGTTGTCGACGAGTGGCTGCACGATCGACTGGAACCTCGCAGTCCAGTCCGCCGGGTCGGTGCCGAGCGGGCACTCCTGGTCCACAGCGCACGACGCAGCGATCGACTCGAACGCTGTCTGGAACCCGGCAAAGGACGTGGCGAAGCGGTCGACGGTGGCGAGCTTCGGATCGAAGGCACCATCGAGCACCATGGCGCGAACATGCTGCGGGAATTCCTCCGCATAGACGGCGCCGAGGCGAGTGCCGTAACTCTGGCCGAGGAACGAGAGCTTCTTCTCGCCCAGCGCTGCGCGCAAGACGTCCATGTCCTTCGCCGTGGTGCGGGTTCCGATGTGCGCGAGCGACCCCATGCCGCCTGAGCCATCTGCACAGCGTTCGACAAGGGCGCGGGTATCCTCTTCGGTCAGTGCTGGGCGCATGGCGACGAGCGGGAACAGCTCGTCACCTCGGGTGGTGCCCGATGCGGAATAACAATCGACTGCCGGAGTGGTTGCGCCGACGCCACGGGGGTCGAAGCCGATCAGGTCGAAGCTCTCGCCGATACGGCTGTCGGCGAAGCCGATTCCGAGCGCGATCGCCCCGACGACGCCAGTGCTTCCCGGCCCACCTGGGTTGAAGACGAGCGGGCCGATCGATTCGCCCCGCGCGGCGACCCGCGAGACGGCGACCGATGCTTTCTCACCCTGCGGGTCTGCGTAGTCCAGAGGAACGTCCAACCATGCGCATTCCACCGGAGCCTCGGCGAGGACACCGGCCTGGAACTCGGTCACGGCGAAGTCATCGCAGGCTCCCCACGCCAATTCCTGACTGTAATACGAGTCCATCGTCGTCGCGTCAGAATCCGACTCGGATTCGTCCTGCGGTACCGCAGTACACGCTGTCAGTAGGAGCAACACGGGTACACCCGCGGCCACTGCCGTTCTCCATCGAGCCCATCGGCTTGGTGAGCCTGTCTCCGTCTTGGTCCTCGCCTGTCGAGTCGCATCATCGTTCATGCATCGATTCGACACCATGTTCCCGCAACCGAGTCAACCTGCCTGGTCAGCGTACTGTCGCGGTCGTCGATGGACTCCTTCGCCCTCACTCGTCATGAGAACGGAGGTCTTCCTCGCGGTTCCGCGGACAGGCTCACGTGAAACGGATCTCATAGGTTCCGGCGCCGGACCACACCACACGTCGTCGTCCGGTCGGGGCGCGCGATCCCGGCCGGATGTCGACGGGTCCCGTCGGCCCGACGACGGTCACGGTCCGTCCGTCGTCGGGGACCTCGAGGGGCACGTCGGAATCGACGAGGACGAGGGACGCCGAGGTGATCCGATGTGCGGACCACTCCATCGCCACCGTGTGCCCGCCTCGCACGCGGAGACCGTGCGCGCGCCCGGCCGGCCACCCCGGTGGCAGTGTCGGCAGCAGCGAGATGGCACCGTCGTGGCCCTGGACCAGGAGTTCGACGATCCCCGCGGTCGTCCCGAAGTTTCCGTCGATCTGGAAGACGTACTCGTCCGGCGTCTCCACCGGGTGCAGGTCGAGCAGAGATACCGACGCGAGCATGTCGAGCAGACCGCGAAGGGACGCGTCCGCCAGTTCCGGATCGCGAAGGCGGGCCGCGAGGCACAGCACCCACGCGCGGCTCCATCCGGTCGCCCCGCCTCCGTGGCGGAGGCGCTTCTCGAGGGCCAGGCGAGCTGCGTGGAACGCATCGGGAGTTGCGGTCTCCGTGATCCTGGTACCGGGGTAGAGCCCGTACAGGTGAGACAGATGGCGGTGGCCCACTTCGACAGGTTCTCGTTCCTCGCTCCACTCGAGCAGCGCACCGTCGGCACCGATCACCGGGAGCGCCAGCCGGCGCAGCGCGCTCCGAACTGCGTGGACGAGCGGTAGGTCCGCGACAGTGGCGCGGCGTTCGGCGAGGACGAGGTAGGCGCTGAGGCACTCGCGCACGAGCTCCTGGTCCATCGTGCTGCCAGCCGAGACGGCGACGACTCCTTCGACGCTGTGGAACTGGTTCTCCGGAGACGTCGACGGGCTGCTCACGAGCGCACCCGATCCGTCGTCCACGAGGAGATCGAGTACGAAGCGCACGATCGGTTCGAGCGTGGTGGTGCTCCGTGGGTCGGCGGCTGGGTCGGCGGCGTGGTCCGCGAGGTGCCGGTGCAGGTGGGCAGCGAGCCAGGGGAGCGCACTCGGCCAGTTGGACCAGTGCGCACTCAACGGGACCGCCTCCGTGAACCGCCAGATGTCGGTGTTGTGGTGGGTGACGGAACCGTTGAAGCCGTACGCGGTCGAAGCCGTCGACGACCCTGCTTCGACGAGGTCCGTCAAGAGTTCGAGGAGCGGCGTCGCGAGTTCCCCGAGACCCGTGCTCTCCGCATGCCAGTAGTTCATCTGGACGTTGATGTTCGTGGTGTAGTTCGAGCTCCACGGCGGCCTGACCTGATCGTTCCAGATGCCCTGGAGGTTCGCCGCCTGGGAGCCGAGCCGTGAGCTGGCGATGAGGAGGTAGCGACCGAGGTCGAACGACCTCTCGCACCGATCCGCCCACTCGCTTCCGCTGGGTGACAGATCGAGCAACGCCCTGTCGAACAGCGACCGGTGGCCCGCGACATGGCGATCCCGCAGGGCAGCCGTCTCGGATCGCACGGCACGCCGCACGCGGGCGTCCGCGTCCTCCTGGAGCCGGGGGAGATCAGCGGAGGGACGATGCCGCCAGCCGCGGAACCCCGACGCTGCAGCGACGATGATGCGGCTCCCCGTCGCTGTCGACTGGGTCGCGATGCTGACTGCCCAGCCCATGCCGGCGTCGACGAGTCCGTCGCCGTCCGGGCGGTCATCGGCATACTCGACCCCGCCTTGGACGGGGAGGTAGGACGGGGCGACCGTCGAGGGCGCACGGCCCGATGCCGTCGACCAACGGATGTCGCCGTCCGTCCGTCGCTCGATCACCGCGCGATGGGGACTGCGGAAGTCCAGCTCGATCGCATCGACCAGGACGCCCTCGACCTCGATCACGAGGACGTCGTCGGGTGCCGAGACGAACACGCTCAGCCTGACGGGGGCGCCGTCAACGGCGTACCGAGTCTCGGCGATCGCATGCGTGAGGTCGAGCGAGCGTTCGTACTCCTCCACTGTGCCTCGGGCCGGTGATCGAACGGAGATCCGACCGAGCGGCTGATAGGACTCGGAGAACCGGGAGCCGCGCACCCCGCCAGCCAACTGCTCCGCCGCAGCGAAATCACCATCGGCGATGGCGGCACGCAGCGCATCGACGTCGCCGATGGCGCGAGCCGCATCCCGTTGATCCGGGCCGCCCGACCACAGGGTGTCGAGGTTGAGGTCGATCCCCTCCTCGCCGGGCACCCCGTCGACGGCAGCACCCAGCGATCCGTTCCCCAACAGGAACCGTTCGACGAAGCCGTCGGCGGGAGCATCGAGGACGATGCGCCGCACGCGCTCACGCATCGATGCGGAGCAGCATCACACCGTGCGGCTCGAGCCCGAGCGGTATCGCGCCGTCGGTGACAGTCTGCTGATGACCGTTCCACACCTCCGTGACGCGACCGGCGCCGGAACAGCCGAGGTCTGCCAGGTGCACCCGCAAGGTCGTGCTCTCCTCGCCCAACCAGAAGACCGCCCGCCATCGCGTCGTGCCGTGCTCGGCAGCCCAGACGACAAGGTCCCCGTCCCTGATGATCTCGCGGCTCGTCTCCGCGTCCAACAGGGCGAGGGCGCCGCGGTTCTGCAGGAGCGCGAGCGTCTCGGGCGCGGTATCCGGCAGATGCCCGCCGAACATCAGCGGGGATCGACCGATGCACCACAGGGTCAGCATCGTCCGCTGCTCGGCAGAGGTGAGGAAGCTCTGACGGTCGACGCCGACATGGGAGCGGATCCCGATCCGGCCGAGCGGCAGCATGTCGGCATCGGCCCACGCTCCGGCGCGTTGCAGAGGAGCCCACCGGGCCAGGCGTTGGAACTGCTCGCGCAGACCAGCCCAGTCGTCCCACAGGTCGTCCGAGATGCGCCAGAGCTGGGCGCTGTCCCTCAGCGTCTCCAGATGCTCGGTGGAGAGGCGCTTGCCTGGTGACAGGCTGAGCACGATCGGGCGACCCGTCGCGTCGATCGCCCGTGAGATCGCCCGGATCTCGTCGGCCTCGATCGGCGGGTACAAGACGTCGTCGAGCTTGATGAAGTCGACGCCCCAGGAGGCGAGCTGAGCGATCACGGAGTCGTAGTACTCCTGAGCGCCCTCGACCGACATGTCGACGCCGTAGCTGTCCGGGTTCCAGGAACAGACGGAGGCCCGGTCGGCGATCTGCCCGCAGGTGGCCGACGACCCGAGGATGGGGAGGTCCAGGTCAGCCGCAGCGCGAGGTACGCCGCGCATGAGGTGGACGCCGAACCGCAGACCCAGGCCGTGGATGCGGTCGGCGAGCGAGCGGAACGTACCGTCGGTCGCTGACGGGAAGCGGTTCGGTGCGGGCAGTTGCCGACCCCAGCCGTCGAGAACTGCTCTCGATGTGCGCTCGTAGTCACTCAGGCCGGGTTCCGGCTCGTACCACTGGATGTCGACGACGACCGTGTCCCAGCCGACGTGGAGGAGGTGCTCGGCGAGGTACTCCGCGTTCGCGATCACCTCGGCCTCCGTGACCGAGCCGCCGAAACAGTCCCAGCTGTTCCAGCCCATGGGTGGTCGGGTGGCTTGGGCCCGGCGGGCGTCGATGGCGTTCACCATTCACCGACCGTCGCGGTCAGCGTCGCGAACGAGTGCGCGGGGAGCGTGACCCGCAGGCCGCTCGCGGTCCGATCGATGGCGGTGAGCCGCACCGGACTCACCGCTGTCGCATCGCTCGGCTGGTTGAACGCGTCCGCACGGTCTGCAGTGAGGAGCCTCCCCGTGACCTCGCCGAGGGATCCGCCACGGACCTCGACCTCGATGGTGCGCGCCTCGGTGAGGTCGGCGTTGGTGAGCGAGATGTGGACCGTACCGTCCTTGAGGCTCGCGGAGGCGGAGACCGTCGGGATCTCGTCGGTCTCGACCGTCCGACTGGGCGTGGCGACGTGGGTCGGCAGGGCAGCGGCGTCGTGGTGTGGCGCGTTCATCGCGAAGACGTGGAACGTGGGGGTGCGGACCATCCCGCCGCCGTCGGGATCCGTCAGCAGCATCGCCTGCAGGACGTTGACGGTCTGGGCGATGTTCGCCATCGACAGGCGGTCCGCGAAGCGATGGAAGACGTCGAAGTGCAACGACGCGACCATCGCGTCCCGGAGGGTGTTCTGTTGGAAGAGGTGCCCTGGATGCGTGCCCGGTTCGACGTCCCACCAGGTGCCCCACTCGTCGAGCACCATGCCGTACTGCTTCTCCGGGTCGTACACGTCCATCACGTCGGCGTGTGAGCGTAGGAGCTTCTCGACACCCTGCGCTGCGACGATCGTGCTCCAGTACTGCGCGTCGTCGAAGCCCGTGGCGCTGCCCTTCGCCTTCCAGCTGCCGCCGATCGTGTAGTAGTGGACAGACACGGCTTCCCAGGGCGTCGTCGAAAACGGATGGCCCGCCACGTCAGGGATGACCTGCATCAGCGTCTCGGTCCACGCGACGTCGAATCCGTCGGCCCCCGCCGCGATCCGGTACAACGGCACGTCCCCGCCGCTCTCGCAGAAGGTGCCGAACTGTCGGGCGAGGTCGGCGTAGGCGCCGGCTCGTAGGTTGCCGCCGCAGCCCCACGGTTCGTTGCCGAGACCCCAGAACGGGACGTTCCACGGCGCATCGCGCCCGTTCGAGCGACGGAGTTCGGCCATCGGCGTCTGTCCGCTCCCTGTCAGGTACTCGATCCAGTCGGCCATCTCCTGGATGGTGCCGGATCCGAGGTTTCCCGACACGTATGGGTCCGCACCGAGGAGCTCGCACAGCGCCATGAACTCGTGGGTTCCGAAGGCGTTGCTCTCGCTTGTACCGCCCCACTGCGTGTTGATGAGTCTCGGACGCTGATCCAGCGGTCCGATGCCGCTCGTCCAGTGGTACCGGTCGGCGAAGCATCCGCCCGGCCAGCGCAGGTTCGGCACCCGGAGCTCGCGGAGCGCTTCGACGACGTCGAGTCGGATCCCTCCGACATTCGGGACCGGGGAGTCCTCGCCTACCCAGAATCCGTCGTAGATGCCGCGTCCGAGGTGCTCGGCGAAGTGGCCGTAGAGGTGGCGGCTGATGGTGGCGCCCGGTCGATCGAGGTCGATGGTGACGGCGGCGTGCATGGTGACTTCCTTGTCGTGGTCGGTCGGTCAGACGGCGGTCGCGAGGATGGTGATCGCGCGATCGGGATTGAAGATCGGGAGGTCGAGCCCGGCGACGGCGAGCAGGGCTCCGCCGAGGACGAGGTCCTCTTCGCGGGGTTCGGCGTCGAGGGCAGGAGCGTCCCGCAACCACTGCGGGATCACCCAGCCGGGGCCGAGGGAGCGGTCCTGCGCGACGCTGAGGCGGTATCGCCTGTCCGCTCGGAGCCCGGGAAGGCGGACGCGACGGCGCGAGTCGGCCGAACGAGGCGGAGACAAGATGGTGAACAGCCCGGCCGAGCCATCCTCGGCGACGACGCCGCGAAGCATCGGAGCATCCGGATCGGAGTCGCCGGTGCCCACGACGCGGCCGGTGGCGATGAGCTCCCGGTGGGACCTGAAGACGGCGATCCAGCGGGCCAGTGTCGTGCGTTCGGCATCGCCGAGTTCACGGAGGTCCCATTCGAGACCGAAATGCCCGAGGATCGCGACTGCGCACCGCGTGTGCAGCGTGTGGGTCCGACCGGTGGTCGCGGACCGGGCGGAGGCCACATGCGAGCCGAGCATCTCAGGCGGCACCAGCAGTCCCGTCCACCGCAGCATGCGAGCACGCTCGACCGGATCGTGGTTGTCCGAGGTGTGCACCCGGTCCGTCCGTTCCAGGATGCCGAGATCGATGCGCCCTTCGCCGACGCGCAACTCTCGATCTCGAGCAACGGATGCCGGGTGCGGAGCTCGTCGAGGAGTCGGTAGACCGCCAGGGTCTGATCGTGGACGGCCGCCTGGCCCGTCGACGGATGTCCTGCATCGACGAGGTCGCGGTTGTGGTCCCACTTCAGGTAGGCGAGGTCGAGGTCGACGATGAGTGTGTCGATCGCGCGCAGGACGTGGTCGAACGCGGCTGGGTTCGTGAGGTCGAGGACCTGCTGATGCCTCGTGCGGGGCGGCAGGTCGCGGCGCGCGCGCAGGATCCAGTCGGGGTGCTGCCTGGCGAGGTCGGAGTCCTCGTTGGCCATCTCCGGCTCGAACCAGAGACCGAACTCCATCCCGAGCGAGTGCACGTGCCGGGCGAGTGGCTGCAGACCGTCCGGCCAACGTTCGGGATCGGGTGTCCAGTCGCCGAGACCGCGGCGGTCGTCGTATCGGCCCCGGAACCAGCCGTCGTCGAGGACGTAGCGTTCGACCCCGAGGGCTGCGGCCTGGGTGGCGAGTTCAGCGAGGGCGTCGAAGTCCTGGTCGAACATCACCGCCTCCCAGACGTTCAGCGTGACCGGCCTGGGTTGCCGCGAGGCCCGCGAGCGCTCGCGGAGGAACCGGTGGAAGCGCGAGGCTGCTGCATCGAGACCCATTCCGTAGCTGCCGTACACCCAGGGTGATCGGTACTGCTCGCCGCATCCGAGGCGGACCTCACCGGGGAGGAGCAGTTCACCGCCGCGGAAGGCGAGACGCCCATCGGTCCGCTCGACGGCGTACTCGTGGTTGCCGCTCCAGCCGACGTGACCGAGCCACACCTGGCCGGACGATCCGTCGAAGCCAGGCGTTCCGAGTGCGACGACCGTTGTGGCGTCGAGTCCAGGCCGACCGTGCCGCGACTCGCGCAGATGTGTACCCATGACCACCGGGTGGCGTTGCGGCAGCTTTTCGGAACCCCATCGTCCTGTGAAGTCCAGGATCTCGCGTGCACTGTCCGGAACGTCGAGGGCCGGGGTGACACCGAGGATGTCGAGCGCGGTGTCTCCCGTGTTGGTGAGGGACGCGCGCACCCGCAGCAGTCCGGCCCTGGTCAGCTCGATCTCGAGGAGGATGGTGAGGCCCGTCTCGTCGTCTTCGGCTGCGACGACCACTGATCCAGAGTGGCGCTGCGCCGTGCTCCCGTCGGACAACGGGGACCCGTCGACCAGCACCGAGCTGACGTGTGACTTCGGCGACCATGCGGACGAGCCGCGGTGCATGCGGATGCCGGACAGCCCGGACCAGCCGAGAGCGTGTTCCGGGAGGATGCTCGGCTCGAGCCGCTCATCCGAGTCGACGTCGCCGCGGCTGTCGGCGCCGACCGCATCGGAGAGCTCGACGTCGGACACGACGAGGGGTGCGCCCCAATGCGTGATCGACGGTAGCCGTCCGTCTCGCTGCACGATCACGAGCGAGACCTCGTCGGTCCACAGGTGGATGACCCGTCTGGAGTGTGCCGTCATCGTCGTTCTCCGATCATGCCGAGCGCCGGGCTCACGCGGAGTCCCTGATCACGAGGGTCGTGTCGAGCCAGTGCGGTCGGACCGAGCGCCCGGCGACGAGGTCGAGGACGAGCTCGGCCGCGACCCGCCCCATCTGCTCGAGTGGCTGCCGCACCGAGGTGAGCGGCGGTTCGGATGTCGCCGCGACGACGGTGTCGTCGAAGCCGACGAGCGCGATGTCGTCGGGCACGATGCGTCCGCTCGCTTCAAGGACCCGCATCGCGCCGACGGCCATCAGATCCGAACCGGCGAAGACGGCGTCGAGATCCGGATGGCGTGAGAGGAGCCTGGCCATCGCCGCCGAGCCGCTCGCCATCGTGAAGTCGCCGCGCGCCACCGCCCGGGTGCCGAGACCGTATTCGGTGAGCACGTCGCGCCAGCCGCGGACCCGGTCGCTCGAAGCGGCCATGTCGACCGGACCGGAGATGACGCCGATCCGCGTGCGGCCGAGGGCGACGAGCCGCTCCGCCGCCAGTCGACCCCCCGCGTAGTTGTCGGAGTCGACGAAGGGCACGCCATCGGTCGACTCGCCCATCGGACGCCCGACGAAGACGATCGGCAGGTCGACCGCGGACAGGGCCTGCGTGATCGTGCTGATCTCGTGCTGCAGGATCACGACCGCTCCGTCGACATACTGTGCGGCGAGGTAGGCGACGAGAGTGTCGAGTCGCGAGGGGTCGGCCAGGAACAGCGCCGGCTGCTGGGAGGCGGCGAGCAGGGTGGCGGTCGCGCCCTTGAGCGGTGCCGCGACGAAGGACCCGGAGAACGGGTCGAGCTCCCCTGCAGCGAGCACGATGGCGACTGCGCCGGTGCGGCCGCCAGCGAGCGATCGGGCAGCGACATTCGTCCGGTAGCTGAGTCGCGCAGCAGCTTGTCGGACCGCGAGGACCATCGACTGGTCCACCGTCGAGGCCCCGGCGAGGACGCGCGACGCGGTCGCGCGGGACACCCCGGCCTCTCGTGCCACGTCCACCAGGGTGGGCTTGCGCATCTTCGCTCCTTCGCGATCCGTCACCCACCGGAGGGCAACGACCCGAGCCTGCCAGATCCTCAGAGAGCGATCTCTGAGTTGCGCAATATTGACCTGGTGCTGCTGTTCGCCGCTGCCTATGGTGATCACCACGCCCGACCAGCACGGATGCAGCACCATCCACCCGTGACCGGCGCGAGCCGGAGATCGCTCTCCGGCCGGTGACCGCAACGCAGCGCGACACCGCGGAACACGATCCCGCATAGGAGGGGGATTTCCAGTGAAATTCCGTCTAGCAGCAACAGCAACTGTCGTCGTCATGGTCGGCGCTCTCGTCACCGGGTGCTCCGGCTCCGGCTCCGGCTCGGGCGACGCCAACACCTTCCAGTTCTGGTCGTTCACCGGCATCAACCAGAAGGCTGACGTCGCGAAGTACAAGGAAGCGCACCCCGACATCACCGTGAAGCTCACCGAAGTCGGCAGCACGCAGGAGACGGCGCAAGCGCTCACCGCCGCGCTCGCCGGCGGCAAGGTCCCTGACCTCGTCCTCATCCAGGGTGACGACCTCCCGAACTTCGTCGCCAATCCCGACAACTTCGTCGACCTCAGCACGCTCGGCGCGGACGACGTCGCCGACGACTACCTGCCGTGGGTCTGGGATCAGGCGGTGGCGCAGAACGACGCCGTGATCGGTGTGCCGACCGACGTCGGTGGGATGTCGATGGCCTACCGCGCCGACCTCTTCGAAGCCGCAGGCCTCCCGTCCGAGCCGGAAGCGGTCGCGGCGCTCTGGCCGACCTGGGACGACTTCATCGCCGTCGGCCAACAGTATGTCGCTGCCACGGGCAAACCCTTCGTCGACAACGCCGGCACCTCGGTGTTCTTCCAGACCGTCAACCAGGTGAGCGAGAAGTACTACAGCCCGGACGGTGAACTCATCTATGACACCAACCCTCAGGTCGAGGAGGCGTTCGACATCTCGATCAGGGCGATCGAGGCAGGCATCAGTGCCAACGTCCCCGCGTTCTCCACCGGTTGGAGCACCGGTAAGACCAACGGGGCGTTCGCCGCGATGGCGGCGCCGTCGTGGATGCTGAAGAACATCAAGACCGACGCACCCGACACCTCGGGCCAGTGGCGCGTCACGACGGTCCCCGGCGTCGCCGGCAACTGGGGTGGCAGCTACCTGGCCATCCCCAAGCGGGCGGCGAACCCAGAGGCGGCTTGGGCGTACATCAAGGAGATGCAGTCGCCTGAGGCGCAGCTGCAGAACTTCACCGACACCGGCGCCCTCCCCACCACGGTCTCGGCCTACGAATCCGACGCGATCGCCGACTACACGGACCCCTTCTTCGGCGACTCGAAGATCGGCGCTGTGCTCGGCGAGTCCGTGCAGGAGTTCAAGCCGTTCTTCAACGGTCCAGCCACCGCGACGATCGGCTCGGCGCTCATCAACACCGTCACCGACGTCGAAGCAGGGAACACCCCACCGGACAAGGCCTGGGATGTCGCGATGAAGGCCGTCAAGGACGCCCTCGGCGGCTGAGCCGCGCCCACCCATCCGTCCGCTCCGACCCGGGGCGTTCCGGCGGACCCTCTCGCCGGAACGCCCCCGAAGGATCATCGTGGCCTCACTCACCGCACCACCCCGGCTCCTGCCGAAGCAGTCGCCCCCAGCGCTCGGGACGCGCATCCGCAATACGCTTCCAGAGCGTTTCGCCCCCTACCTGTACATCGCGCCGTTCTTCCTGATCTTCGCGGTCTTCGGCCTGGTCCCGCTCCTGTTCACCTTCGTGGTGTCCTTGTTCGACTGGAACCCGATCGGTCAGCAGACTTTCATCGGCTTCGACAACTTCACCCGGCTCGCGGCCGACCCGCGGTTCTGGAACGCGATGCTCAACACCTTCGCGATCTTCATCATCTCGACCGTGCCGCAGCTGCTCATCGCGCTCGGGCTCGCCCACCTGCTGAACCACGTCCGTCTCCGCTTCGCCACCGGCTTCCGGATGGCGATGCTCGTGCCGTACATCACCTCGGTGGCCGCGACGACGATCGTCTTCGCGCAGCTGTTCGACCGCGACTACGGCCTGTTCAACTACCTCATCGGCTTCTTCGGCGGAGACCATGTCGACTTCCTCAACGACAAGGTGGGCTCGTGGTTCCTCGTCGCGCTCATGGTGGTCTGGCGGTGGACCGGATACACGACCCTGCTCTACCTGGCCGCATTGCAGGCCATCCCGCGGGACGTGTACGAGGCCGCCGCAGTCGACGGCGCCAGCGGATGGAAGCAGTTCATCTACATCACGATCCCGTCCCTCCGCCCGATCATCGTCTTCACGATCGTGACCTCGACGATCGGTGGGTTGCAGGTGTTCACCGAGCCACTGCTGGTCAATCCGGCGACCGGGCTCACCTGCGGAGCCGCACGTCAGTGTCAGACGCTCACGCTCTTCCTCTACGAGCAGGGCTTCGGTCAGTTCGAGTTCGGCTACGGCTCCGCCATCGGTGTCGCGCTCTTCGTGATCGTCGTCCTCGTGGCCCTGCTGAACTTCTTCCTGTCCACCCGCACCCGTGGAGGCCGCTGATGTCCGAATCACTCAACTCCGCGCAACTGATGGCGAGTGCGACCTCCGCTGGACGCAAACGAAACGGCGGTCGGATCGGCCGCATTCCCTGGTACACCTACGTCCTCTTGGCGTGCGCCGTCGTCGTCAGCATGTTCCCGCTCTACTTCATGTTCGTCGTCGCGACGACGGACTCGGCGACGGCGACGACACTCCCGCCGCGGCTGTACCCGGGTGACAACCTGTTCCACCTCGTCGGCCTCGTGCTCGAGACCGTCCCCTTCGTGCAGTCGATGGTGAACAGTCTCATCGTCGCGCTGACGATCGGTGTCGGGTCGGCTCTCCTCTGCGCCCTGGCGGGCTTCGCGTTCGCGAAGCTCGAGTTCCGCGGGCGGAACGCACTGTTCATCCTCGTCGTGTTGACCATGACGGTTCCGACGCAGCTGAGCGTCATCCCGCAGTACCTCATCATCTCGGCGCTCGACTGGGTGGACACCCTGCAGGCCCTGATCGTGCCGGGGCTCGCGAGTGCGTTCGGCATCTTCTGGATGCGGCAGCACATCATGAGTTCGGTGAGCGACGAATTGCTGCAGGCTGCCCGACTCGACGGCGCCAACACCTGGCAGATCTTCTGGAGGATCGTGTTCCCGGTGATCCGCCCGGCGGCGTTCGTCCTCGGCCTCCTCGGGTTCGTCACCTCGTGGAACGACTTCCTCTGGCCGTTCATCGTCTTGAAGTCGCCCGAGATGTACACCGTGCAGATCGCGATCAAGGCGCTGCAGTCGCAGCGGTCGATCGACCTGGGACTGGCCATGGCTGGCTCGTTCCTCGCGACCATCCCGCTCCTCATCGCGTTCATCTTTGTCGGGAAACGCATGGTCAGCGGCATCATGGACGGAGCGTTCAAGGGATGACGCTGCAAGACGACCGATGCACGACGGTCCCGCTCGCGTCAGGCCCCGTGCCCGCGCGGCTCGTCGAGCGAGGACCGTGGAACGACACGTCCCGATCCGTGGAGGAGCGCGCCAGAGCGCTCCTGGACGCCATGACGCTCGAGGAACAGGTAGCTCAGCTCGGGTCGGTCTGGTTCACCGATACTGCGGGCGATTTCGCGCCAAGTGTCGACCAACCGATGGACACCGAGCACGACGAGGCGAGCCGGGATCCCATCGCCGAGGCGAGCTTCGCCGGCGGCCTCGGTCAACTCACGCGTGTGTTCGGCACTGAACCGCTCACGGTCGACGTCGCTGCAGCGCGCCTGCGCGAGCTGCAGAGCCGAGTCGCCGCGGGCAATCGCTTCGGGCTCGCCGCGATCGCGCACGAGGAGTGCCTCACCGGGCTCGCGGCGTTCGGGGCGACCGCGTTCCCGACGCCGCTCGCCTGGGCGGCCACCTTCGACGAGGACCTGATCCGGCAGATGGCCGAGTCGATCGGCGCCGACATGCGCGCCATCGGCATCCATCAGGGCCTCGCCCCGGTGCTCGACGTGGTGCGGGACTATCGGTGGGGACGCGTGGAGGAGACTCTCGGCGAGGACCCGTACCTGGTCGGGCAGCTTGCGACCGCCTACGTCGCAGGCCTCGAACGCGTCGGGGTGATCGCGACGCTCAAACACTTCGCCGGGTATGCGGCTTCACGCGGTGCGAAGAACCACGGACCGGTCAGCATCGGACCGCGCGAGCTCGCGGACGTCGTCCTGCCACCGTTCGAGACCGCCCTGCGGCTCGGCGGTGCGCGCAGCGTGATGAACGCGTACACCGACCTCGACGGCGTGCCCGCGGGTGCGAGCGCGGCGCTGCTCACCGGTGTCCTGCGTGACGACTGGGGGTTCGAGGGCACGGTGGTCGCGGACTACTGGGCCATCCCGTTCCTCGCGACCATGCACCGCGTCGCCGCCGATACGACGCAAGCGGGCATCCTCGCGCTGACGGCCGGGATAGACGTCGAACTCCCTGAGACCGCCGGATACGGCCAGGGGCTCGTGGACGCCGTCCGAGCGGGAGCCGTCGACGGAGCCTTCGTCGAGCGGGCAGCCCTCCGGCACCTGCGGCACAAGATCGAACTCGGTCTGCTCGACGGACGCGAGCACGTGCCCGAGGGAGCCGAGACGATCGACCTCGACGGGCACGAGAACCGCCGGATCGCCGCCCGGATCGCCGAGGAGTCCGTGGTGCTCCTCCGCAACCGGGACGTGCTGCCGGTGACCACACCTCGCCGGATCGCCGTCATCGGTCCCGCAGCCGATCAGTTCCGCAGCCTCATCGGCTGCTATGCCTTCCCGAACCACGTCCTCTCGAAGTACCCAGGTCATGCCCTCGGGATCAGCATCCCGACAATCCTCGACGCGCTCCGTGAGGAGTACCGCGATGCGGAGTTCGTCGTCGTGGCCGGTGCATCGATCACCGAGGCTGGAGGCTCTGACCTCGTGGAGGCCGTCGCCGCGGCTCGTTCAGCCGATGTGGTGATCCTCGCGGTGGGGGACATCGCCGGGCTGTTCGGCGACGGCACCTCGGGAGAGGGGTGTGATGCCGAAGACCTCGTCCTGCCGGGTGGTCAGCACGAACTCGTGCTCGCCGTCCTCGACGCGGGGACGCCGGTGGTCATGACCGTGCTCTCTGGGCGCCCGTACGCGCTGGGCGCCTACGAGCGTGCCGATGCGATCGTACAGTCCTTCTTCCCTGGTCAAGCGGGCGCTTCGGCCGTCGTCGGTGTCCTGTCCGGACGGGTGCCGCCGAGTGGTCGTCTGCCGGTGCAGATCCCGCGCTCACCCGCGATGACGGGCACCTACCTGCAACCACCCCTCGGACTCTCCTCCCGCGGCATCAGTGCACTCGACCCGACGCCCCTGTTCCCGTTCGGCTTCGGTCTCACCGCCGGGGACGTGCGGTACCTCGGGATCGACGCGCCGCTGCGACTCGAGGTCGACGGTGCCGTCGAGGTCGACGTCACCGTCGAGAACCAGGGATCCACCGACGCCGTCGAGGTCGTGCAGCTGTACGGGAGCGACACGGTCGCATCGGTCGTCCGCCCCGTCCGTGAGCTCCTCGGATTCGCGCGCATCGAGGTGCCGGCCGGTTCGTACCAGACGGTCCGGTTCTTCCTGTCGTCGGACCGCTTGTCCTTCACCGGCGCAGACGGGCGCCGCCGAGTCGAGCCGGGCGCCATCGTGTTGGCGGCCGGCCCCTCGTCGGCCGACCTCCCGGTCACCGCGACCGTGGAGGTCGAGGGCCCGCTCCGCCTGCTCGACGGTCCGCGCGAGATGCGCACCGACTGGCGAGTCGTCGAGGCCGGGTCCACTGTCACCGCACGCACTGTTCGAGGAGCCTGATCCGATGCGATTCGTCCCGATCTCGCAGATCACTCTGACCGGGGGACCGCTGCACCGAGCGCAGGAGGCAGACCGCGCCTACCTCCACGCGCTCGACCCCGACCGGTTGCTCGCCCCCATCCTCCGAGAAGCGGGTCTCGCTCCGCGCGCTCCGTCGTACGACGGCTGGGAGGCCCGAGGCCTCGACGGCCACACCGCAGGGCATTACCTGTCAGCTGCGGCACTCATGGTCGCCTCCACCGGGGACACGATCCTGCACGAGCGTCTGGACTACACCGTCTCGGAACTCGCACGCGCGCAGGACCACCTCGGTACGGGATTCGTGGGTGGTGTACCCCG
The DNA here is from genome assembly GCF_050613355.1 of Plantibacter sp. RU18. Classification (NCBI taxonomy): domain Bacteria; kingdom Bacillati; phylum Actinomycetota; class Actinomycetes; order Micrococcales; family Microbacteriaceae; genus Plantibacter; species Plantibacter sp. RU18. The sequence goes on along the minus strand of NZ_CP159618.1, from coordinate 2,555,054 downwards.
AAGCGCCGAGCTGTGGGATGAGGTCGCCGCCGGCATCACCGACACGACCTTCCGCGACGGCCGTTGGGTCCCGTGGTACAACCTCCACAAGCTCTACGCAGGACTCATTGAGGCCGTCCGTTCGACCGGGAGCGTCCAGGCAAAGTCAGTCCTGCTCCGTCTCGCCGACTGGTGGGAACAGGTGGCGGCGGGGATCGACGACGACCGGTTCCAGCTGATGCTCGAGACCGAGATCGGCGGGATGAACGAGGCGTACGTGGACCTCTTCGACCTGACCGGTGAACCTCGCCACCTCGACATGGCGAGGAGGTTCACCGGGGTGGCACTGATGGAACCGCTCTCACGGCGATCCGACGAACTGACCGGACTCCACGCGAACACGCGCATCCCGCAGTTCGTCGGGTTCGCGGCGCTCGCCGCCCGCAGCAACGATCACGAATTGGACGAGGCGGCACGCTTCGCCTGGGAGACGATCCTGACCAGGCGATCGGTCGCCATCGGTGGGAACAGCGTCCGGGAGCACTTCCATGAGCTGGACGACTTCACCCCGATGACCGAGGACCGTGAGGGGCCGGAGACCTGCAACAGCTACAACCTGATCAAGCTCGGCCGACGGCTGGTCGAACAGGGCGACGATCCGCAGATCATGGACGCGATCGAGCGGGTCCTGTTCAACCACATCCTGTCCGCCCAGCATCCTGGTCACGGTGGTCTCGTCTACTTCACATCGATGCGGCCGGACCACTACCGCGTCTACTCGTCTCCGCAACACAGCTTCTGGTGCTGCGTCGGGACGGGGATGGAGAGTCATGCGAAGCATGGGGAGTCCCTGTATGCCGCCGATGAGCACACGGTCTCGGTCGAACTCTTCGCCCCGTCGGTCGTCCAGCTGCCGGAGCTCGGTCTCGTCCTCCGGCAGGCGACGCGGTTCCCGGATGACGGTGCGGTCACGCTCGCCTTCGGGTTGCAGGAGCCACGCAGACTGCGGGTGCGCATCCGGGTTCCGGCCTGGAGCGAAGGACTCGCCGCGGTGCGCGTGAACGGTGAGACGGTCGCTACGACCACCGAGGTCGGGCACGTGACCGTCGATCGAGCGTGGGCGGACGGGGACACGATGGCCTTCGAGCTGCAGATGAGCGGCCGGCTGGACGTCCTCCCGGACGGTTCGGACTGGGCTGCCGTGTGCTGGGGGCCGTCGGTGCTCGCACTCCGTGGGGACGAGCTCGACGCCGAGACGACGCTGGCGGCGCGTCCGCACGCGAACCACACGGCGACCGGCGCGCTGGTGTCCCTGGCGTCGGCACCGATCCTCGAGCGAGGCGCCGTGCCAGGTCGTTCGGCCGACGGGGCGTTCTTCATCGACTCCGATCGCGGACCGCTGCAGCTCGAGCGGTTCGCTGAACTCCATGACGCGCGGTACACCGTCACCTTCCCGATCGTGCACTCGACCGATCCGGAAGAGCTGTCGTCCAGGCGTGGGCGATTGATCGCCCGAGATCGCCTCGCGGCGACGCTCGAGGGCCGCACGATCGACCGGGTCGCGCTCGGCGAGCAGCAGCCGGAGATCGACCACGGCTTCCGTGGTACCGCCACGACGAACGGAGCGACGGGGCCGACGCAGTGGCGCTCGACGACCGAACGCATGTCCGTCATCCTCATCGATCCACACCTGCTCGGAGCGGTCGTCAGGGTGACGTGGCACTCTCACACCGGGACGACTGTGCCCGACCCCGCGTTCCTCCTCGAGATCGACGGTAGTCCGGTCGAGGGGGACCGACATGGAGACGGCGATGGGCTGTCGTGGACGGAGTTCCACCTGGCTCCGACCGACTCGGGGTGGGGCCGACGGCGTTTCGACATCGTCGCACCGGTCGGCCGTGCAACGGCTCGGATCGCAGAGGTGCGCATCCTGTCCGCCGTCGGACCCGACTGACCGCGGGCCGGCGTGCGGTCGCCGGCCAAGTGCGCCACGATGGGTTCATGTCGCTGTCGACGGAGGATGAGACCAGACCCACCGGGGTCACCTTGGCAGACGTCGCGGCCCGGTCCGGCTGTTCCGTGTCACTGGTGTCCCGGGTGCTCTCGGGTCAACGTCATGCGGCCTCGGACACCCGGGACCGAATCCTGGCCGCGGCACACGAGCTCGGGTACGACCGCGGCAGTCAGCGGCGGGGCCGGCCGCGGGCTGTTCCGCGTCTCCTCGACCTGGCGATGAGCCAGTGGGACGACCCGTGGGCCAACACGGTGGTGTCGAGCGTTCGACGGGCCGCGGCATCGTCCGGGTACGACCTCGTGCTGACTCCGGAGCGGGACTCGATGGTCGACGATTGGCCGAACCGTATCCGCGCCAGGGGCTCGGCCGGCGCAATCGTCTGTCTCATCAGGCCCAACGTGTCGCAACTGGATCTGCTGGCGTCGGCGAACATCCCGGTCGTGCTGCTCGATCCGCGTTCGCAGCCGTCGCGGGACATCCCGAGTGTGGGGTCCACGGACTGGCAGGGCGGCTATGACGCTGGTCGGCACCTGGCCCGCCGCGGCACGGAGCGGTTCATCATCATCACCGGTCGTCCGAAGTACCGTTTCGGTCGAGCTCGGGAGGCGGGCTTCCGAGCGGCCGTCGCCGAACACGCGAACGGTGGAACCGTCGAAGAGGTCTCGTCACCGTGGTCGTCGGCGAGTGCGTTCGTCTCGATGCGCAAGCGCCTGCGGGACGGCGGGACGCCGATCGGAGTCTTCAGCTGCAACGACGAGATGGCGTACGGGGTGTACCGTGCCGCAGACGAGTTGCACCTCCGCATCCCAGACGATGTCCGGATCGTCGGCTTCGACGATCTTCCCCAGTCGCGCCTCATGCCGCCACCGATGACCTCTGTCCGACAGCCGATGCGCGGTATGGCGGAACGCGCCGTGCAACTCGTGCTCGGCGCGGCGTCAGTCGAGCGGCAGCTCGAGCGGATCGAACTCCCGACCGAACTGATCGTCCGTGCTTCCACCTGACGGCTCACGGTACTGCGGCCTCCGCATCGGAGCGGCTGATCGACAGATTGCAGACTGATGGCGGGAGAGGAATCTTCGGCGCAGTCAGTGAACGGTGGGCTGTTGAGGTGGGTGACAGTGATCAGCACCCTCCGTCACGGGCGGGGGCGCAGTCCGTTAGGATTCCGGCATGACGAATCCGAATCCGATCGACGAGATCTCGATCGGCGGCGAGACCATCCGCCTCGGACAGTTCCTGAAGTTCGCCGGACTCCTCGACACGGGTGGATCTGTGAAAGAAGTCATCGTCGACGGCGAGGTGCTCGTGAACGGCGAGGTCGATCGGCGGCGCGGACGGCAGCTCCAGCCCGGCGACATCGTCAGCTTCGACGGGCGCAGGGTGCGCGTCGCCGTGTGAGGATGAGCGGTTCGGTCGGCAGCTGGACCTGGTCGCCCCGCGACCTTCCAGTCGCCAGAGGCCGAGCCGTCGGGCCCGGGCGCCGCTGACGTGACGCTACAGGTCGACGATGCCCATCTCCCAGGCGCGGAGGTCCGCAGCGGTCAGCGGATCTGATCCGTGTCCGTCGGTGGCGTTGGTCGTGAAGTAGATCGAGGTACCGGGGCTGACGAACACGCTTGCAGCATCCTCGCCGACGACGTCGAGATCGACGAACCCACCCCCGGAGAGCGCCGCGCGCTCCATCGTGTCCTTCAGGGCGCTGATCATTGTGCTCGGGTCCAGATCGTAGACGAGGCCGCCGAGCGTGAGGGTGCTGCTTTCCATGTGATGTCCTCGATGAGGTCATGTTTCGTGAACGGCCACCGTACGCCATGCGCCGGGGAGAAACCGATCGCAATCGTGCTGGTGCCGCGTTGCACCCGCCTCACCCGTGAGGCGGGTGCAACGATCCGCGGCGCATCGAGTCGCTGATACGCACCTGCTTCCGTCGTCGCGCGCCGCTCCATCGGGCGGGCGCGATGTTAGCACCGTCTGCCGAACGGTACGAGCCTGTGAGGGCTGAGAGTCAGTTGCGTAACCTCGGTGCTGAGCCGGACTCTGGATGTCGGGCACAGTGCGGATCAGGAAGGCGCAGCATGATGCAGACCGACGGCCAGAGGACCGGAACGGCTCGCTCGGGTAGAGGCCGTCGCGGATGACGCCTGGGCGAACCGGCTGGCGTGAGCGGAGTCGGCTGGTCCGGTGGACCCGCCTATGGCGCACGCGGGCACCGAAGACCTTCCGGGACAAGGTGCGCTACAAGATGCTGCGCGACCATCGCCCGTTGATCGTCGCGTTCGCCGACAAGGTCGCCGTCCGCGACTATGTCGCCGAGGTCATCGGCCGGCAGTATCTCCCCGATGTGTTCGCCGTCCTCGATGATCCGGAAACGCTCGCCAGCCTCGAACTCCCGGATCGCTACGTCGTGAAGCCGACGCACGGAAGCGGTGCGGCGGTCGTGGTGTCCCCACTCGCCCCGGACGGCGCCCGAATGCCGGCCGACCCGGGCAGCTGGCAGTACTCGCTCGTCCGACCCGCGCGGGCGGACAAGCGGCAGCTCATCGACCTCGCGAGTGGTTGGATTGCGCAACTCTACGGGCAAGGACCGAACCGCGAGTGGGTCTATGGCCAGGTGCCTCGACGCATCATCGTGGAGGAACTCCTCGAGGGTCCGGGCGGAGCGATCCCCGACGATCTGAAGTTCTTCGTCTTCCACGGCCGCTGCCGTTTCATCCAGGTGGACGCCGGCCGGTTCGGCGGCAGGACCCAGGACTTCTTCCTCCCCGGCTGGGAGCATCTGCCGCTCAGCGGCGGGCCGCCCTGGGCGAGCGTCGAGCCGCCACCGCCGGCCCGACTGGCGGAGATGATCTCGCTCTCGGAACACCTGGGCGCAGAGACCGACTTCGTCCGCGTCGACCTGTACGACGTCGACGGGCGCATCGTCTTCGGCGAACTCACCAGCTTTCCGGCTGGAGGGGACAGTCCGTTCCAACCCGACTCCTACAACGCCGTCTTCGGCGCGGGCTGGACTGTCCCGAGGCGATATCGATGAGCGCGCGCGCAGTGGCCTCGCAACGGTGGCTCGTGGCCACGACCGAGTACGCAGGAGTCACCGCCTACACCGGTGGGATCGGGCGGCACTATGCCTCGCTGCTGCCAGCGCTTGTGCGTCTCGGCGTCGATGTCGATGTGGTCGTCCTCAGCGAAAGCCCGCTGAACCCGGACGCGCGGCTCGACGGTGTCCGGCTCGTCGCTTCCGAGCAGGTCCCGTCCGGCACCGGCATCGCGGCGTTCCGACGCCGGGCGAAGCGGGTCGCCGAAGCGTACGCCCGCGCGGCCTACGACCGGGTGTTCCTGCCTGAATGGAACGCGCTCGGAACCGAGCTGCCACGGAAGGCTCCGCTGCTGACCAACCTGGCCACGAGCATGCGCCTGTCGAACGAGGTGTCCGGCTTCCGGCTCCGGGACTTCCCGCCACAGCGTCGCGCGTCGATCGTGCTCCAGAACCGGCTCGAGACCCGGCAGATCGAGCGCTCAGCCGGCCTGGTCCCGATCTCCGAAGCGATGCTCGAGTGGACAGCGACGAACTTCCGACGGATCCCGAGGGCCGTCGTCGTACGCAACTGCATCGACGTCGACGTCATCCGAGACGCGGCTGAGCGGTCAGACCTCCCGGCCGGGTGGCCGACCGGCGATGCTCCGGTGGTCCTGTTCCTCGGGCGGCTCGAGCGTCGCAAGGGCGTGGAGGACGCGATGCGAGCGTTCGGGCAGCTGTCAGCGCGCTTTCCCACCACCCGTCTCGTGCTCGCCGGTTCCAGCGGCGATGCGAGGTTCGAACCCGACCGGGCCGAACTGCTCTCGTGGGTCCCGCCGTCCGCTCGGGAGCGCGTGGTCTGGCTCGGGCATGTCGCAGGAGACGAACTGTATCGAGGGATCCGGGCGTCGACGGTCGCGATGTGCCCCTCTCGCTGGGAGGGGTTCGGCAACGTCGCGCTCGAGGTGAAAGCGACAGGCACGCCGCTGGTCGTCACGCACGGGAGTGGCTATGACGACTTCTGCACGGACGGGCTGGACTGCCTGATGGTGCCCCCCGCTGCCCCGGACCGGCTGGCGGAAGCGCTCCAGCGGGTGCTCGAGGATATCGGCGCGGCCGCTACCCGGGCTCGGCGGGCACTCGAGCAGATCGGGCGCTTTGCACCGGACCCCGTGGCCGCGTCCCTGGTGGCTGCAGCCGACACCCTCCTCGCGCCTCCTGGGCACTGGCCCGCTCACTGATCACGCTTCGCCGGACTGCCGCCGAGCGGTCGACACGACTCCGTGGCGTAGGACGATGCCGCTTCGCCAGTGGCGAACCACGTCGATCCGTTCCAACTCACGGCACCGGCCTCAGCGAACGCCTCGAGCCAACCTGTCATCGGCCACTGACCCCATTTGGCCGCGAAGTGTGCACCGTTCCGCAGGATGTCGTCGAGATGCTGCCATGGTGGCGACTGCGTCTCGTGATACTGGTGGTACGCGTGGGCTCCACCCACCCAGGCCAGGGGCACCTGTACGACCCGCAGGGACCACGCGAAGTCGGTGTCCTCGCCGCCGTAGCCTTCGAAGCCTTCGTCGAAGCGCGGGGCGTGCCGCCATGTCTCAGCGGTCAGAGCGAACGACAGCGACCAGAACAGGGAGTACTCGTCGGCGGTGGCGACGCGCTCGCTCCCCTCCGATGGGTTCGGGCGTGCCGGGTGTGGGGCGGTCCGAGCCGCGAGGGTGTCCGCATCGGTCGTGTCAACTCCGGCATCGAGGTAGGTGACCGGGCCACAGAGGACGGCTGCGGGGTGGCGCGCTGCCGCTTCGCGGTATCGGCTCAGCATCGACGGCCCCGGGACACAGTCCGCGTCGAGGAACACCAGCAGCTCAGCGCCCGCTGCGAGTGCAGCCGCGGCTCCAGCGTTTCTCGCTGCTGCGAGCCGGAGTCCATGTCGGCCGGGCGGGATCCGGAGGACCGCCTCGGCGTCGATTTCCGGAGCGTCGTCCTCTCCGAGCCACACGACGATACGAACCGTATCGTCATCAGCGAGGCTCCATCGTGCAACGGCTGCCAGTTGGTTTCGCAGGTGCGTCAATCGCGGGGTCGAACAGAGGGCGATGACCGCGGTACGACCCTGGATCGGTGCAGACGATGAGGTACCGGAGACGGTCATCTGAGGTGTCCGCTCGCCGCACTCATGATGGCTGCGGCAGCGCGTTCGGCCGCACCTCGAACCTCCCAGAGCGACCAGTCCGGCTCGAGCGACGAAGCCTCGTCGAGCGTCGCCGCCCAGCCGTCGGCCGCTGGCCAGTCTGAGCGGACGATGGCGAGCCCGCTCGCATCGAGCACGCGAGCGGTCGCGTCCTGCTCTTCGAATGGTCGCGACTGTGGGATGACCACGGCCCGCGCGCCGGCGGCAGCCAGGTCCGCGATGGCGTTCTGCCCGGCCCAGGAGACGACGACCGCGGCGGAGCACAGTCTGCTCCAGGGATCAGCCGACCACGCGGCGCCGGGTGTCGCGCCGAGCGTCGTCCAAGGACGTCCGGACGCCGCAGCAGCCGATGCGACCTCGTCCTCGGTGACGGCGGACCCGCCCGCGCCGCCGAGGACGACCACGCCGGACCTCTCGGCCGCGCGGGGGCGCTCGCGTCCGTCGAAGCGGCTGATCCCACCGACGTACACGACCCGGTCGCCGACCTCCTCGAGGTGCGCAGGCCGCAACAGTCGCTGAGGCCATGGGGCGATGATCGCCGTGGCCGCCCGGAAACCGAGCTGATGTGCGGCGTCGGTGCGGACTCCGGGTTGTGCCAGGACGACGGTCCGTACTCCGAGCAGCCTGGCGAGGAGGGTGACTTCGACTGAGACATCGACGACCATGGCGTCGATGCCGTCCGTCGAGAGCGTGCTGGCGATGACCGCGAGGCGGTCTCGGTGCCCCTGGTGACCGAGCGGGGCCCAGTGGAGCAGGCCGCGAGCGCTCGGGTCGCGTTCGGCAGGTGATGAATCGTCGGCGAGTGGCTCATCGTCGCGCTGCAGGCGGATCCACGCGCACCGGGTGGGAAGGCCGGGAGGAGCGGGCAGCGTGCTGAAGCAGGTGATGTCCGCGTCCAGGTGCGCTGCGATCGCGCGCATGCGGGTCAGATGACCGCGACCGTGGTGGTGGACGTACCAGCCGAGGTGCATCGTCATCGCGCCAGCTCACGAACGAGGGGCCCGGCTGCGTCCATGGTGGCATCCGCCAGGGAGGTCAGGACCTGCTCCAGGGCGGCGAGACGGACGTCGAGCGCGAATCGCCGCAGGGCGCATGCGCGAATCGCTGCGCGGAATCCGCTGTCCTCATCGGAACGGGCGATGAATCGCCGCGTGTGATCGGCCATTGCCGCTGTGTCGCCTGGCGGCACGGTCGCCATGCCGACGCTGTCACGGGCGATCTCGGGGACGCCGCCGACGGCGAAGCTGACCATCGGGGTGCCGCACATGAGCGACTCCGGCGCCACGAGACCGAAGGGCTCGTCCCACACCGGAGTCGCGATCGACGCGGCGCTGTTCCCCACGAGGTCGGCCAGACGCACAGGGTCGAGCTCGCCGACGCACATGACGTCCGGGCCGAGCATCGGCCGGAGGACTTCGCGCTCGTAGCGCTCGTCTCCAACACGTCCGGCGATCACGAGTCGCCTGCGAAGCCGCCGCGCGACGTCGACGGCGAGGTGCGGCGCCTTCTCCGGAACGACGCGGCCGAACCACACGAGGTCGTCCCCTCCCGGCCCAGCCGGCCACGCCCGTGGGTCGACGGCGTTGGGAAGCACCTGGGCCGAGATCCCGGCCGAAGACCAGATGTCACGGGTGTATTCGCTGACCGCCAGGAATCGGCTGCCTGTTCCGCCGGACCGTGCACCGGCCGCGGCGAACCCACTGTCGATCGGCGTGTGGAGTGTCGTGACCATCGGGACACCGAGGCTGGCGGCACGACGGACCGGAAGGGGATCGAGGCAGTGGTTCGAGATCACGTCGTACCGGTCATGGTGTTCAGCGATCGCATCGAGGGCACGAGCCAGGGCGGGGAGGGACTGGTCGACGTAGCTCGGCGGGTAGCACTGATCGCTGGGTGAGGCACCGTCCCAGTGCAGCGGCGGCATCGCGAAGATGTCATCGGCGCCGAGGAAGTCCGAGTCGCGCACGGCGATCATCGTGACCTCGTGCCCGCGCCGTCGGAGACCGTCGACCTCGGCCCAGACGGCGGACTCGAGGCCGCCGGCGTGTGGACGTCGGATCGGGAACCGCAGCGGCGAGATGACGACGATGCGGAGTCGCCGGGCGCTCACGAGCGATACTCGGAGATCACACGCCGGTACAGCGCAGCGTGAGCCGACGCGACCAGTTCATCGGTGATCGCGCGGTGCGTTCGGCGGAGAGCGACGAGGGCCGTCCGTCCAGCTGAACCGGGCCGTCCGCTGGACGTGTCGAACAGCGCCAGGACGGCTCGTTCGAGGGAGGCCGCGTCGCCGCGGGTGTAGGCGGCGACAGTGTCGTCGACGTGCTGCTCGGCGTAATACCCGATCGAGGGAGCGGCGACCGGGACAGCGAGATCCCAGCACAGCTCGAGCCACCCGCTGTGCGTACCGTGTCGGTAGGGCAAGACGCACACGTCGAGTCGGCTGATGGCGGTCACGAGTTCGCGGTCGTCCAGACGCTCGTGTTCGACGAGCGTGACCTGGTCGGTGTCGGAGCACAGGGACCGGATCTCGTCACGAGCGGCGGCGTCCCGAACCTGATGATGCATGCGGACCTCAGCGGTCACGCGGACGCCCTGCCCGTGGAGACCGGCAATCACCTCGCGGATCGCCGACACCGTGCCGACGGCGTCGACATTGGGGCGGAGGTCCTTCAACATGACGCCGATCGTGAGGTCGCGCGACGGTAGCACCGACGGCACGACGGCGTCGGGAGCGAGGACCGACGGGTGCGGGATGACCGTCGCTTCGCGACCCCACCTGGCGCGGATCATCTCGGAGGCACCCTCGGTGAGGGTGACGAGTGCGTCGACTGCCGGCACGAGTTCGTCCAGTTGACGGGCATAGGACCCCTGGTCACCGAGCTGGGGATGCTCCAGGTCGTGCACGGTGAAGATGACGGGCGTCGCCGTGTCGCGGGCGGCGTCGATGCAGGCGCTCAGGTGCGACGGAGGGAACGATTCCGTCCCGAAGTGAATGTGCAGTACGTCGATGTCGGCCCCGTTGACGCGAAGCCACGTCGGGTCGAGCGCGGCAGGCGGCCACCAGACTCCATCGGCGGCGCCTGGAACAGGTGGGTCGGGCAGCAGATTGATCTCGGCTGCTGCGGTCGCCCGTTCGATGTACGGGTGCCCGGCCGGGATGCTCACGAGGCGCATCGGTCGCGTCGAGGGCGTCCTGGAGTCGCCGGGAGTGATGATTCGGGGCAGCATGCGTTCGGCTTCCTTGCGCTTGAGAGCGGCCGTCGGGTGACGATGACAGAGGCCGCTGACTCGACCGTACGCGCAGAGACGAGCACACTGACCACCCTTGACCTGAGACCTCCGCTGAGCCACGATGGCGACAATGTCTGATGCGCCTCCTTCGCAGCTCCTCGTCGGTCCAGCCACCCATGGCGTCGTCCAGTACGCCGCAGACGTCGCGGCCGAAGTGGAGGCTGCCGACGAGCGGGCCACGACGATCCGTGCGACGGACCCCGCCGCGGCGCTCATCGAGATGCAGCGCCTCGAACGTGCTCATGTCCACGTCACCGATCGCCTGTTCGGGCGGACCCCTGAGGAGGCTGCGGTGGCTGTTGAAGCACTCGCAGCGTCCACCTCACTGACCATCACGCTCCACGATGTACCCCAGTCTTCTGATGGACGGATGCTCGCTCGACGCATCGAAGCCTATGGTCGCTGCATCGCAGCCGCTCGCGCGTCGGTCGTCAACAGCGAGCACGAACAGGACCTGGTTCGCGAGTTCATCCCGAACGCACGGGTGCCGCAGGCCATCACCCTCGGCGCCCGGACCGGAGCGGTCCGCGCGCGCGACGGCGCGACGGAGGATGACCCGTCCGACCCGTCGGACGCGTCGCCTCGAGACCTGGTGGTACTGATCGGCGGATACATCTATCCGGGGAAAGGGCACACCGAGGTGATCGCAGCCGCAGCTGCAGCCGCCGAGACGCTGAGAGGCGCTGGAGCCCCGCTCGGACGGGTTGTGGTCCAGGCAATCGGCGGACCCTCGCAGGGCCACGAGCAAGACGTTGACGTGCTCGTCTCGCTGGCGGCTCAGTCTGGAGTCGAGCTGCAGGTGACGGGGTACCTCGACGATGCCGCATTCGTCGGCCGTGTCCGCGCCGACGGTATCCCGGTGGCCGCGCACAGTCATGTGTCCGCGTCACGTTCGATGCTGGACTGGGTCGAAAACGGACGGCGCCCGCTCGTCGTCGACTCCCGATATGCGGGCGAGATGGAAGCCCTCCGGCCCGGGACACTCCTTCGGTATGAACCGGCGGCGCTCGCAGACCGTCTCGTCGATGCGTGGCACGATCCTGGACTGACCCGCCTGCAGAGCGGCCTCTCCCTGCGCCCGACGATCCGGGATGCTGCAGGGGCTTACCTCGAGTGGTGGCGCACGACACCCGATCCCTGCGGCAGGACTTCGCGTTGATGGCGACGCCGTGGACGGACGATTCGATCGTGCCCGGCAACCGTTGGGATCTTCTCGACGGCGTCGAACCACGTGAGCTGCCGATGGTGTCGGTGATCGTCGCGCACTACCGACAACCCGTCGAGCTCGCTCGGACCCTGATCGCGCTCGCGAGGCAAGACTACGAGAGAGACCGATTGCAGATCATCGTGACCGACGACGGTTCACCGGAACTGCCGGAGGTGCCCGACGACGTCGTGCTGGTCTCCCAAGTCGATGCAGGATTCCGGCTCGCCGCTGCGCGGAACCTGGGCGCTGCTCACGAGGCAGGGGACGTCCTCGTGTTTCTGGATGCCGACACCGTTCCGGAACCGGGATTCGTCCGGGCCCTCACCCGCCTGCCGGCGTTGGCACCCGACTGCGTCACGGTGGGTCGTCGCCGTCATGCCGACCTCGACGGTCTCCCCGTCGACGTCGGCATCGAAGCTGCGGTGCACGGCCGTGTGCTCCCGGAACCAGCCTGGCTCGTCCGTGCCTACGCCGAGTCGAAAAACCTGCTCGAGGCGGACGATCGAAGCTATCGGTTCGTGATCGGTGCGGTTCTGGCGTGCTCTCGACATCTGTTCGACGAGGTCGGTGGCTTCGATGAGTCGTTCACCGAGTACGGCGGAGAGGACTGGGAGTGGGCGTATCGGGCCTGGACCCGAGGTGCGATGCTCGCACATGAACCGACCGCGGTCGCCTGGCACCACGGCCCCGATGCAGGCGTTCGGTCGGCCGGGAGACGAGCCGGCAAGAACGCCGAGACGATGCGATTGGCCGACCTCATCCCAGTGCCAGGATCGCGACCCCGTGGCCTTCGCCCGCGGAAGGCCGACATCGTCGTCTGCGACCGCATCGAAGGACATTCGGACGCAGCCCGGTTCGTCAGCATCGACGCCTGCGTCGCGGGTGTACCCGGAGCAGAACAGCTGGTCCACGGTGCCGAGACATCCCCACGGTTCGATCGTGTGCGGCTCGAGATCGAGGTGCTGTCACCGCTTCGCGTCATGGGCGACGGTCTCGCCCAGGCCGTGCTCCGCGTCTCAACCGCCGGACTGGGGTCACTTGTCCTCACGGATGCTCTCGGTGTCCCGCTGCTCAGGATCCGGTCGCGGCGTGCCGACGCCCGCTCGACGCGATGGGGCCGCTTCGACCTGTTCCCGACCGAGGAGCTGGTCGCGCCGTGGTTGCAGCCGCTCGATGACGACGTCGACCTGGAGGCGTATCTCGGCGGCTGGTGATCCGCCGAGCGCGAGCCCGAGGTCAGGTGGCCGAAGCCGGCCGTTCGAAATCGTCGGGAGCCTCGTCCGGCGATCCCAGGGCATGGCGGATGGATGCTTCGTAGCCGCGGAGCAGGCGAGGGAACTCGTCGGCGAATTCACGAGCCAGAGCGCCCAGTGGACCTGTGCGCTCGGCCAGGCGATCGCCCGATGCCGCGTGCAGAAGCGTGCCCCACGCGCAGGCTCCGAGAGGAGGGAGCCCCCGGGCGGCCAGGCCCGCGATCGCGCCCGCCAGAACGTCGCCGCTGCCGGCAGTGCCCAGCATCGGCCCGCCTCCGGAGACGACGTACTGCTCGGCTCCATCCGAGATGCGTCCCTGACAGGTCACCGTGGCGTCGTACCGAGCGGCGACGTCGAACGCCGCCGACTCGGAATCCGCCTCATCCGTGCCGAGAAGGATCGCCGCCTCGGTGAGGTTGGGCGTGAAGACCAGTCGTCCGCCGAGACCGTCGGTGAACGCGTGCGCGTCTGGGAGTGCTCCGAGCGCGAACGCGTCGAGGACGACCACCGACGTGTCGCCGAGGAGGGGTCTGAGGCTCAGCAGCAAGGACGTCGCCTCCTGAGCGTCGTCGAGCCCGGGGCCGATGAGGACGCAGTCGACGTCGATCGAGCCTCGCAGACGTTCGACATCCGTGCCGACGACAGCGCCTTCAGGCGTCTCTCGAAGCCCGATGACAGCAGCCTCGGGAAATGCGATCGCGAGCGACGGAGCCGCCGATTCCGCGACCGCAAGAGTCACCCGGCCAGCGCCGACGCGGAGGGCTGCTCCGCCGGCGAGCACGACCGCCCCCGGGGTGCGCCGTGCCCCACCGATGACGAGGACCGAACCGCGGTCGTCCTTCGATGAACCGGGGTCGGGCAACGGCCACGCGGCGAGCTCAGCCGGTGAGAGTTCCGTGGCGTCAGCGTTCGGCATCGGGTTCTCCTGAGTGCGTGGTCACCACGACACTCTGCTCGTCGAGGTGTGCTGTCGCGTTCGCGGTGAGCGACGTCCACGAGCGTCCGTCGGACACGAGATGGGTGAACGAGGCGTTCGGGGTCGGGCGCAACGCGGCCTCCTCGAGGACCCGGTGCTCGTCCCAGCCTTCGCACACGTAGCGGAAGAGTGACACGACGGCGTCATGGCAGACGACGAGGGCCCGCGTGTTCTCGGGAAAGCGATCGAGGTCGCGCACGAACGACCGTACGCGGAGCGCGACATCCGTCCAGGCTTCGCCCCCCGGGGGCCGGTAGAAGAACTTGCCGAGGAATCGACGCCGGGCGGCCTCCTCTGGGAAGTGTTCGTCGACGCCGCGAGAAGTGTAGGTGTCGAGGACGCCGAGCTCACGGTCGCGAAGACGCTCGTCCACGATGATTCGCGTGGAACCTGACGGATCCGCGGTGGCCATGGCGACGAGCGCGGTCTGGTGCGCGCGGCGGTATGGCGAGCTGAGCACGATGTCGGGACGTTCTGTCGGCGACAACGATGCCAGGCGTGCGCCGACTGCCGCGGCTTGCTGAAGGCCGAGGGGGGTGAGCGGGACGTCGGCGTCCCGAGAGGGGATCGCGACCCGGTCGGCGCCGAGCCGATCCGCCTCGAAGGCGGCGACGTTCCCGGCGCTCTCGCCGTGCCGGACGAGGATCAGTTCCGTGATGGCCATGCGATCACGGTAGCGCTTGCGGAATTCTGCGCCCACGGCTTGACCTCGACGCCGGCCGCAGAAGATGCGCTCGCCGAACGACCACCTCGACCCAAGGCGGAGCCCCTCAAGCCTCGTCGACGACGTGTACGGAGAGCACGACGTGCCCCGCCGGCACCAGCGTGTTGAGCGCTGCGAGCGCCGCCGGGTAGTCCGCGCCCTGGGATTCGAGCGTCGTCGTCGTGGTCGGTCGGAAGATGCCCGTCCCGACCAGGTTGCCGTCCACGCGCCCAGCGCTCACCAACAGCTGCGCAAGTTCGTGGTCGACCGGAGCCTGGTCGAGCACCGCGGTACGGAGTTCCTCGACCCCGATGCCGGCACCCTCCAGCGTCACGGTTGAGGACGGACGGACGATCGCTACGAGTTTCACGGTGCAAGCCTACGAGGACCCGCGGTCATCGCGGGGGAGCGGCTCGGCGACGTGGAGCTCGAGCGGCCCATAAACTGTGTGGGTGCCTAAGCGTCGCAGGATACTCACGTTGGAACTCGACACTCGCAAGTCCACGCTGACAGCGTCGAAACGACGAGCCGGGCAGTACGAGTTGAAGGTGAACGGCGTTCCCCAGTCGGTCGTCTCGATGATCGAGCCCACAGACCTCGAATACGCCTACATCCGGCACATCGCTCGAGCCATCGATGCCGCGGCGCCAGCAGACTCCTCGCTGTTCACGGTGCATCTGGGTGCCGGGGCGCTGACCCTCGCGCGGTATGTGGAAGCGACCCGCCCAGGATCGCCGCAACTCGTCGTCGAGTTCGAGCCGGCCCTGTATGCGGCCGTCGTGACAGCCCTCCCGCTGGCAGCAGGCCACCAGGTGCGTGCGATCTTCGGTGATGCCCGCGCCGTCGCAGACGCTGCGCTGCCTCGCGACGAGGAGCCTGCCGGCGCGGGAGCGCCTCCCCTCGGTGGCGACGCTCGCGCAGCTCGGCCGCACGCACGCGAGTCGGACGACACCACGTCATCCATCCGCACCGCCGGTGCTGCCGACTGGGTGGGGGCTCACTTCACGGTCGTCGACCTCTGGGACGCCGCCGTCATCCACCGACGTGTCGCGAGCCAGGAGTTCTACACCCGCGTGGCTGCACGTTCCACCGCAGACGGTGTCGTCGCGGTGAACCTGCTCGACGGGCATCCGTTCGACTATTCGCGCAGGCAGGCGGCGACGCTCGCCACGGTGTTTGAGCACATCGCCGTCGTGCTCGACGCCGAGCCCGAAGACGACGAAGGCCCGCTCGGCAACGTCCTCGTGTTCGCGAGCAACCGCCCATTGGACATCGCCGCGCATCCAGAACTCCTCGGAGAGCCCCTCCCGCACATCGTGCACGGCGAGGCGCTCACCACCTGGATCGACGCAGCCCGCCCGATGACCGACGCTGACTGCGTCGATTCCCCGGACCCGGACGACCCGCGCTGGGACTGAGGTCTCCTCGGGGCTGGTGGACACACTGGCAGTGATCGTCGGAGCGGTGGACGAACTGTCCACCGCTGTGCGCTCGGAGCCCGCCTAGGGTGATCGGGCAACCAACGCCGATTGTGAGGATCACACCGATGCCAGAGTCCCTGCTCGCCACCACCCCCGCCACCCGTTCGGATCCGCTCGCCGATGCATTGGCGCAGCTCGCGTCCGCCGTGGAACGTCTCGGGTACTCCGACGGCGTCCACCAGATGTTGGCCTCTCCGCGCCGTGAGCTGCGTGTGAGCGTGCCCCTCCGCAGGGATGACGGGACGATCGAGACCTTCGTCGGGTACCGGACGCAGCACAACGTCTCTCGTGGTCCAGCCAAGGGCGGACTGCGCTATAGTCCGCACGTGACGGCGGAGGAAGTGCGAGCGCTCGCCATGTGGATGACGTGGAAATGCGCCCTCCTGGACGTGCCGTACGGCGGAGCGAAGGGTGGCATCACGATCGATCCGCGCCAGTACAGCATGGCCGAGCTCGAACGGGTCACCCGTCGGTACACGAGCGAGATCCTTCCGCTGATCGGCCCGTCCCAGGACATCCCGGCACCGGACGTCGGCACGGACGAGCAGACGATGGCATGGATCATGGACACCTACTCGACCAGCGTCGGGCATACGGTGCCCGGGGTGGTCACGGGGAAGCCGCTCAGCCTCGGCGGCTCGCTCGGCCGTGCCAGCGCGACCTCACGCGGGGTGACGCACATCGCGCTCGCCTCCCTCGAGTCCATCGGTGTACAGCCATTCGAAGCGACTGCGGCTGTCCAGGGTTTCGGCAAGGTGGGCCGCGACACAGCGCGCTTCCTGGACGCGGCCGGCGTCGGCGTCGTAGCGATCAGCGACCAGTACGGTGCCGTCCTGCGGCGTGAGGGTCTGGACGTCGAAGCCCTCTGCCGGCACGTCGACGACACCGGCTCGGTCGTCGGATTCGACGGTGGTGAGCCGCTCGCGGGTGAAGCGGTGCTCCTGCTCGACGTCGATCTGCTCGTCCCTGCGGCGGTCGAGGGCGTCATCACGGCAGACAATGCGGAGGACATCAGGGCGAGGGTGATCGTCGAGGGTGCGAACGGCCCCACCACCGGCGAAGCCGACCGGATCCTGGCGCGGCGTGGTGTGCTCGTCGTTCCGGACATCCTGGCGAATGCCGGCGGTGTGATCGTGTCGTACTTCGAGTGGGTCCAGGGGAACCAGTCGTACTGGTGGAGTGCACAGGACATCGAGGACCGGCTCCGTGAGCGCATGCTGGCCGCGTGGGAAGCGGTCAGTGAGGCTGCTGTGGAGCTGTCGACGACGATGCGGGAGGCCGCAACCACGCTCGCGGTCCGGCGAGTGTACGAGGCGCACCGTCTGCGTGGCCTCTACCCGTGAGGACGCTCTGTGTCGCCCGGACATGCTCAGCGATGAGCGGAAGCATGCGTGCATGTCCGGGCGACACAGTGGTGGCCTGACGACGTTCGATCAGCCGTTGATCACCTGGGGGACCGAGGCCGCCTTCAGCCCGTCGACCCCGAATTCGAGGCCGTAGCCGGACTGCTTCACCCCGCCGAACGGGATCATGGGGTGGACGCCGCCGTGTGAGTTGATCCACACGGTCCCGGCCTCGATGCGTGCCGCGACGTCGCGTGCACGATCACGGTCCGCCGACCAGACCGAGGCCCCCAGGCCGACGTCCAGCCCGTTCGCAAGGGTGATGGCCTCGTCGAGGTCGGTGTAGCGGACGATCGGCAGTACCGGTCCGAACTGCTCCTCGACGACGAGGTCGTTCGTCGGATCGATGTCGGCGATCAGCGTCGCGGGGTAGAAGTGACCCGGCTGATCTCGCTTCGGGTCCCCGCCGAGAAGCACACGAGCTCCTGATCGGCGTGCGGCCTCGACGAGACGGTCGACGACGTCGAACTGCATCGCGTTCTGCAATGGGCCGAGGACGTTCGCCTCGTCGAGGCCGATCCCCATCGGCATCGACGACGCGACCTCGACCAGGGCGTCACACACCGCCTCGTACACGTCGTCGTGCACGTAGAGACGTTTCAGCGCCGCACAGGTCTGTCCGGTGTTGATGAAGGCGCCCCAGAACAGCTGCTCGGCGATGGCCTCCGGGTCGACGTCCGGTAGGACGATCCCGGCGTCGTTGCCGCCGAGTTCGAGCGTCAGACGCGTCACGTTGCCGGCGGAGGCTTCGATGATCTTCTTCCCAGTGGCCGTTGACCCGGTGAACATGATCTTGCCGACGGCGGCGTTCGCGACGAGACCCGCCCCGATCCCTCCGTCTCCGGGAGCCGCGATGAGTACGCCAGATGGCAGCGCCTCGTTGAGGACGGCGATGAGCGCGAGCCCGGACAGGAGCGTGTACTCGCTCGGTTTCGCGACGACGGTGTTGCCCATGCGAAGCGCCGGGGCGATCTGCCAGATCGCGATCATCATCGGCCAGTTCCAGGGGGTGATGGCGCCGACCACGCCGATCGGCCGGTAGTGCAGTTCCGCGTAGTCGGAGCCGTCGTCGACGACCACCTGGGTCGGGGTCGGGGTGTCTGCGGTGACCCTGAGCCACGACACGCACGCACCGACCTCGAAGCGCGCGTTCGGCCCGTTCAACGGCTTCCCCTGCTCACGCGACAGGATCTGCGCGAGCGCCTCGCTCTGCGCCTCCACGGCGTCGGCTGCACGATGCAGCACCGCGCTGCGCTCCTCGTGACCGAGTGCGGCCCATGCAGCCTGGGCGTCGGCCGCACGGTCGACAGCTGCGTCAGCCTCCGCGGAGGTCAGCAGCGGTGCACGACCGATGAGTTCGCCGGTCGCGGGATCGAAGACATCCCGGGCGGACACCGCATCGGTGGTGATCGAGGCGAGCAGGCTGTCGTAGGCGGGCATGGTTCCTCCAGGAAGGCGAGGCTCGGGCGAGCACCGCTGGTCTGCCTCCACGCTACGAGCGCGATCGGGTGCTGGATTGACGACAGGCGCTCGCGACTTGACGCAGCGCGCACGGACGATGCCGAACGGGTGCGCTGCGCCGGGCCGGATCAGTCCACGTGCTGCTCGTCCCACCGCCGGTGATCGTGGCCATGGTCGTCACCGACGCCCTGTTCCTGGTGCCCGACGATCGCGCCATCATCCATCCCGCCCGCTGCATGGTGCGCGCATTGGTCGTCGTGACCGCCGCGGCCGTCCGGGAGGTCCATCGCCGGGTTCTCGTCGAAGAACCCGCTCGGCTTGAACAGGAATCCGGAGCGGTCGACCGGCATGATCGGCCAGTCTTCAGGCCTCGGGACGTGCGTCGGGCCGAAGACGTGCCACAACACGATGTCGGTGCCGTCGAGATCGCGATCCTCGGAGGTCCAGCTCGGCAGTCCGCCACCGCCGGCATGCGCATTCGGGTAGTCACCGGCAGGGAACCGTTCGGCTGGATCGAAGGCAGTGCCCCACAGGTGCCTGCTCGCGAATGTGGCCCGACCGTAGACGGACGACTCGGGTTGAGCCATCAACGTCGATCGCCCCTCGGGGATCAGGCGGTACGCCGTCGGCTTGCCGACCCGGTTCAGCCGATGGGCGCTCGCCACCTCCCACACTCGGGATGCGGCCGGGTTCGCCATGCGCTGCGCCTCCGACTCGCGAGTCAGCTGTCGGCGCTCCCAGGTGAACGCGTTGCCGTACGGATTGTGTTCCCCGGTGGGCACGCCGACGACATCGATCTCGTGCAGGGTGTTGTCGACGCCGTCGATCGCTGCGTCGAGACGAGCGCAGAAGAGATGCTGATGCACCGGCGCGAAGATGCCGGGAGCGATCTCCGGCGCATGCGGATCGACGGTTCCCGGCGAGCCGGCCCCGGCGAACACGATCCCGGTCGCTTTGGCCTCGACCTGGATGGTTCCATCGAGGGAGAAGTACCAGAAGAAGCCGTAGTCGTAGTTGCCGATCGTTGCGAAGTAGCTGACGACGAGCCGCCGGCCTCGTCGGACCTCGCTCGGACCGCCAGGCTCGGTGTGCTTCCAGAGCACGCCGTCATCCTCCTCGTGCATGCACACGACCTGCGGGATCTTGACGGGATGCCCGTGGTCGTCGGCGACGTATCCGTCGAAGTAGTGGATGACTCCGAGGCAGTCGCAGCCGAGCGAGAGCGAGTTCGCGTTCTTGCCGAGCAGGTACTCGCCGGCGTCGAAGTAGCTGATCCAGAATCGGGTCGACGTGGTGTCACCATAGGGGACGACCATCTCGGGGATGCTGGCGCGGTGCAGTACCTGGCGATCCTCGTCGCCGTCACGGAACGAGACGGTGTTGAGCACGAGTCCTTCACGCGCGTTGAACCCGATGCGGAACCGCCACCCCTGCCATTCGACGAGTGAACCCTCCACCGTGAAACTCGGACCTTCCGGCTGTGTGATCTCGATCGGCTTGAGGGTGGTCCTCGCGGGCCCCTGCGCACCCAGACCGTAGTCGCCGTGCCCGGACGGGACCGGCACGTCGCCCTCGTCCTCGATGCGGATGACACGCCGTTCGGTGAGGTCGATGTGCACGATCAGGCCCTCGACCGGATGCGCCCACGGACTGTCGTGCTCGTGATCCCGGAGGAACGTCAGCGAGCGGATGATGCGCCGACCGACTTCATCGGCTCGACCGAAGAAGCCCGGCGCAAGCGGCGCACAGAACGCGAGCTCGATCCGATCCTCCAAGCCGCGGCGCAGCATGGCGGCCTGCCATTCCGGAGATCCCTTCGCGATCTCGGCCGCCAGGTCGTACTCCTCGAAGAGGTACTGCGGCTGGCCGTAGGGCGGCTGGTCTGTCGCGAGCCGGGTGTGCGATTCGACCGAGGCCCGGGCGAGAGACACGACGGCCTCCGACGCGGCTCCTGTCGACACGTCGAGCAGGGTGACGATGACGCGCCGGTCGAGCGCTGCTCCAGACCGCCACGCAGCGACCGTCTCCTTCGACGGCTCCACCGGGAGCAACTGGGCGATGCGGCAGTGCTCGCCGAGGAGCCCGACATCGACGAGGGTGCGCCGTGCCGTGGCGATCTCGTCCGCCGTGAGGGGGTCGAGCGGGTGCACCGCCCGTTCCGGTGTCGTCGTGCGGGAGCCGTGGGTGTGCAACGGTGCACTGGGGTGTTCGTGGTGCGTCATCGTTCGTCCTCGATCTGCAGGGGGTCGATCCAAGTCTGGTCAGGAAGGCTCGCGGGGGATTGACCGCGCGTGCGGAGGTCTTGACCATGAGCGAACGGTTCACGCGCAGTCAAGGATCGTGCGCTGGAGGCACAGCCTGGCCCCTGTCCGGTGATCAGAATCGGGCTATCGACGATCCGCCGTCCGCCCCCGAGTGGCACGGCTTCTGTTTCGAAGGAGAGACATGACCCGCACAGCTCCCGCCATCGCCACGAGTCAGGCACCGCCGGACCGGCGGCGTCTCGGCGTCTTCGCCGTCGCCTTCCTGATCGTCGCAGCATCTGCACCGCTCACCGTGATCGCCGGCGGTGTGACCTCGACCTTCTCCGTCACCCACGTCGCAGGCGTGCCCGTCGGTTTCGTGATCCTCGCCGCGACACTCGCGATCTTCGCGATCGGGTACGCCGCGATGAGCCGCTTCATCAACAACGCCGGAGCGTTCTACGCGTACGTCGCCCAGGGCATCGGGCGTCCCGTCGGGGTGGGGGCCTCCATGCTGGCACTCATCTCGTACAACCTGATGCAGGTCGGCATCTGGGGCATGTTCGGTTTCCAGGTCTCGTCCTTCATCGCCGACAAGACGGGCGCGCAGATCCCATGGTGGGTCGGAGTGCTCGTCGGCATCGTCGTCGTCGGGTGGATGGGCGTCAACCGGGTGGACCTGTCGGCGAAAGTGCTCGGGGTGCTGGTCGCTGCCGAGTTCGTGGTCGTGATCGTCTTCGACGTGGTCGCGTTCACGCAGAGTGCGGACGGCTTCTCGGCACAACCCATCTCGCCGTCGTCCCTGTTCGTGCCGGGCGTCGGTGCGGTCCTCGCGTTCGGTATCGCCGCGTTCATGGGTTTCGAGGGCGCGGCGATCTACGGCGAGGAGTCGAAGGATCCGCGCCGGACGATCCCGCGCGCGACGTTCCTCGCCGTTGCCGTGATCGGCGTCTTCTATGCGATCTCCGCGTGGGCGCTCGCGCTCGGCATCGGCGTGGAGAAGATCACCGATCCGGCGGGGATCGGGCCGGAGGAGGCTGGGCCGCCGCTGTTCTTCGGCTTCGTCGCCGACCGGCTGGGGGTCGTCTGGGTCGACATCATGTCGATCCTGTTCATCACGAGTCTGTTCGCCGCGCTCGTCTCGTTCCATAACGCCGTCGCGCGCTACGCGTTCTCGCTCGGTCGCGAGGGCGTGCTCCCACGCGGGCTCGCAGCGGTCCGTCGCGACTCGGGTGCTCCGTGGGCAGGATCGATCTTCCAGACGGTCGTCGCGGTCGTCATCGTCATCGGCTTCGCGATCGGTGAACTCGGCTGGAACCCGGAGAACGGGCCGTTCGCTGTGCTGACGCTCTTCACCTGGCTGACGAACGCAGGTGCCTTCGGGCTGGTGCTCCTCATGGCGGTGGTCTCCGTCGCCGTCATCGGCTACTTCAGGCGGGACCATCGGGGTGTCGGCATCGGCTCACGCCTTGTGGCGCCAGCGATCGCGACGGTGCTGCTCCTGATCGTCTTCGTGCTGATCATCGTGAACTTCCCGGTGCTGCTGGGACAGTCGAGGGCCGATGCGACGACCGTCATCCTCCCGGTGCTCGTCGTCGTTCCAGGGATCATCGGCGTCGTCTGGGGCCGACGCCTGCGTCGGACGCGCCCGGAGGTGTACCGGCAGATCGGTCACGGGGTCACGCCCACCGACGAGCTCGGGGCCCAGGACGGCGGGGCCGGAGAACACTCCGACGGCTGAGCGCGATCGATGGCGGGCCGGTCCGTGGCGGCAGTGCGCGGGGCGGGTCGTCGGTCGCGTCAGGAACCCGTGCCGGCGGCTCGCGCCTCGCTGGGGGCGACACCGTACTGCGTCTTGAACGCACGACTGAAATGCGCTGCATCGGTGAACCCCCAGCGAGCTGCGACCGCACCGACGGGCCGGTCCAGATGCAACGGATCCATCAACTCGCGACGGCACTGCTCGAGGCGGCGCTCCCGGATCCAGGTTGAGACGGTCGAACCCTGCGCCTTGAACAGGCCGTGGAGGTGGCGTGTGGAGATGAAGTGCGCCGCCGCGATGGAGTCCGGGCACAGCTCGGGCTCGGCGAGACGCTGTTCGATATGGGCACGGATCTCCCGGATGAGCGTCTGCCTCGGGTCTTGTGCGGCTGCCTCGACGTCGAGCTCGTCGGCGAACATCGTCGTCACGAGGTCGAGCGTGTTGTGCATGAGCCGGACGCCCGTCGATCCGTGCAGTTCGGGCATCGCCGTCGCCAGCTGCCCGAGGTAGGCGGATACGAGGGGTACGACGCCGTGCGTGCCGTCCATGCGGACGGCGTTCAGCTGACTCATGAGGTCGGTCGGAACGTCGATGAGCCGTTTGGGGAACATCACCACGAGCGTTCGGAACTGCTCGTCGAACATGAGCGTGTACGGACGCTCCGTGTCGTAGACCGCGACATCGCCGGGGCGCAGGACCGCTTCGCGACCGTCTTGGACGAGGAGTGCGGACCCGGAGAGCATCAGGCTGAGCTTCATGTGCGCACGTTCGCTGCGCGCGATGAGAGCCGGTGTGCGTTCCACCGTGTGCGCCGTCGCGTGCACCTCGCAGAGCGAGACGTCGTCGACGGTCGCACCGCGAACGACACCACGGAACGTCTCGGGGTGAGCGGTGGTCACGTGCAACGGGACGAACGACTCGGAGACGGCACGCTGGAAACTCGCGAAATCGTTGGGCGCTGGGCTCGAGCGCTCGCGTACGGCGCGGAAGACAGGATTCGACACGGGTGGCTCCTGGAGGCGGTGATCGTGGACACGACGTCGTATACGATCTGTGCTGGCATGGTACCACCGGCGATCGAGGGCGGGGCCGCGAATGAGGTAGCCTCGGATCGCCTCGAGCTGGACGGTTCGGGGGAAACCCGGCCGAGAGGTGCTCATGGGTGAATCACCGGCAGAGCAGTTCTCCGAGGTGTCGACCTCCAGCTCGACTGTCGCCGATTGGGTACGCGCCCTCGCCGCGGCGAACGGGAACCCCGGGGGCGGTGCAGCATCCGGTCTGATGCTCTCGATCGCCGCCGGGCTCACGGCGATGGTCGCCGGGTACACCGACGATCGCACGGGCCCGTCGCATTCCGGAGACGAACCAGCGACGACGTCCGAGGCAGTCCGAGAGCGGGCAGGGGAGCGCGCCCGCATGGCGCTGCGCGTGACGGACGAGGATGCGCAGGCGTCTCGGGCGTTCGGACAGGCGTTCCACCTGGCGGCTGGACCTGAGCGGGACGCCGCGATCCGAACGGCGTCGGTCCAGGCGGCCACCGCTTCAGCAGAGCTCGGGCGACACGCGATCGATGCGATCGACGACCTCGCGTGGCTCGCCGGACACGGCAACCCCGCGCTCATCGCCGATGTCGCTGTGGCGATCGGTGCTCTGCGAGCGGCACTCACGGGAGCGCGCACGAACGTGAGCTTCGACCTGGGCTCGATCCGCAGCGCGCACGAGTCCCTCGACGAGATCCACGGCGAGCAGTCCGAACTCTGGCGTCTCGTCCCGGTCTTCGAGGACGCTCTTGCCAGACTGGACCGTCTCGCCGCCGACATCGACCACCGGGCGGCCCCCACCCGCTGAGCGGCTGCCCCATGGAGCGACATCCCCACACCCGCATCGAGCCGTCGCTTCACGGCAGCTGGTCAGCGAGGTCGGGCCCATCGGGAACGCGTCCGGGGCGGTCGGCGACCGAGCGGCTCGTGCGCCGGTCTCCTCCACGAGGGCCGAAGACCCATACCCGGTACAGCGCGTAGCGGAACGCCGACCCGAGTGAGAGCCCGACGACGTTGCCCGAGAGGTTGTCCTCCAGCGGTGTCGTGAGGTGCATGGCGTCGTGCGAGATCCAAAGGCAGAGGAGAGCGATGGCGCCCCCGGCGACGCTGACGAGTCCGAACTCCAGCGCCTCCCGCAGGACATCCGGCCGTCGATGCCGACGGAAGGTGATGAGCCGGTTGCCCACCCAGTTCGCCACGATCGCGAGCGTGGTGGAGATCCCCTTCGCGAGGAGGATTCCGGAGGTCCCAGCATGCGCGAACACCGTGAACACCAGGATGTTGAACACGCCCACGTCGACGAGGAACCCGGCACCGCCGATCGCTGCGAACGCGGCGAGTTCCCGCACCACAGGCTGTCGGAGCACGGAGCGGTCCATCATCACGTCAGCCCTTGATCAGTTCGAACACGACGCTCCGGTGCACGGGTATCGATCGTTCGACCTCGTAGCCCAGAGCGCGGAGCGCTGTGACATCAGGCGTCGCCGTCGAACCCTCGATGACCCAGACGACCGTGTGCGAGGCGAGCTGCTGATGCAGCTCGGACAGCGGCGCGACGCGATCCCAGAGCGCCGGGCGATCTCGATAGCTCGTCGCGAGTGCGACATCGTCGAGGCCCGCGAACGCGCCCGGATAGAGGTCGAGGGCGAGGCGGGATCGTCGGGACGGCTTCACCGACTGGTCGAACACGATCGCATCTCCGGGGGAGGCGTGCGCTTCGATCACCTCGGCGGTCTGCCGAAGGTCGCTACCGCCGTCTTTTCCGAACGGGCCACGCTGTTCGATGATGCTCGGTGCGGCGACGACGGCGATGATGATCACGCCGATGACGGTCGCCACCGTGCGGTCGATCCCGCGCGCCGCCCGCGACGAACCGGCGAGGGCGCGCACCGCGGTCCGGAGACCGAGCGCCATCATGACGGCGACCGCCGGGGTGCAGAAGGCGACGTAGCGCAGGTTGTACATCGGCGTGACGAGCGCGTTCCCAGCGATGAGCAGAGCGGTCGGAGCCACCAGCCACGTGACGACCATCGCGAGGCCGCGGCGTTCCGCGGCCGCTGAGCGCAAGTGGGCTCCGCGCGCCACCAGTACGCCGATCGGCGCGAGCACGATGAGGCCCCAGGCGAGCACCGCGAACGACGGCGAGGCGAACCACTGACTGACCGTGACGGATTGCAGTGTCGTATAGTCGCGCCTGGCAAGGAACGCGATCTGCTCACGTTGCCCGATCGCTGCGACCATGATCGGTGCGGCGAGCACGAGCGCCCCGAGGAGTGACAGGATCCAGGCCCGGACGACCGCTTTGCCCGGGCGTTGCCCGAGCATCCACACGGCGTGCACCACGAGCAGCATCCCGAGGTAGAGGAACAGGTACAGGGCTGCCGCCGAGGCGACAGCGTACAGGACCCAACTCCGCCGGGTCGTGTCTCGACGCCGGACGAGCGCCACGAACCAGACGGTCAGCCAGACGGCCGCGGCCATGCCGAACGCGTACGACCGCGCTTCGGCTCCCATCCTCGTGACCTGCGGGATGAGCGCGAACACGAGTCCGGCCGTGATACCCGTCGACCTCCCGAAGAGCCCTCGGGCCAGCACGACGGTGCCAGCAGCTGCCACGCCGATCGCGATCGCGCTCGGAAACCGCACGAGGGCCTCGGCGCTCCCGAACGCGGCGACCCAGACATGGAGGAACAGGTAGTAGAGGCCGTGGACCGCGTCGATGTGCCCGAGCATGCCGATCAGGATCGGAATCGGGCGCTGGGCGGCGAGCACGCTGGCTGCCTCATCGCCCCAGTACGACGGGTTGCCGGCGCCGACGGCGGAGATGATCGCGGCAAGGACCCCGACGAGCGGTGCGGCAGCGCGCCCGGTGACAGTGGACAGGACGGTCTGCAACGGCAGCCGGGAGCGTGCGGACGGGGCGGTGATCGTCGCAGTCATGGCTTCCCCTCGAACGCTGCTGCGTGGTGCGTCCGCTCATCGTCCGCCGAGTGGCTGGATGCCCGGTGGATCCCAGCTGTGAGACGGTGGGAGTCCGCGACGGGCACGACGGCCTGTCACTGCGCGGGTGCAGGATCCGTGAGACGCTGAGTGCATGGATCTCGAGGTGTCGGCTCAGCTGACGATCCCCGCCTCGGAACTCCAGTGGAAGTTCTCGCGATCATCCGGCCCCGGCGGGCAGCATGTCAACACGTCCGACAGCCGTGTGCAGTTGACGTGGAACGTGGCTGAGTCGACCGCCTTGGACGACGATCAACGCGCTGTGTTGCTCACCGCGCTCGGTCGGCGGCTCGTCGCCGGCGCGATCACCGTGACGGTGTCGCAAGAACGCTCCCAACTCCGCAATCGTGAGATCGCGCTCGACGCCCTCGCCGCCCTGGTGCGTGAGGCGTTCGCACCACCGGCACCGGCCAGACGCGCGACCCGACCGACGCGCGGCTCGGCCCGTCGTCATTCGGCTGCGAAGCAGCAGCGCTCCGCGACGAAGCAGCAGCGGCGACGCCCGAGAGACGAGTAGCCGACCGACCGCGTTCCGCGTCGCCGTGTTACTCGCGACACCCGCCTGCCGTCAGGAGCCGATTAGCCTCCCGGTATGACGAACGACACACCCCGATCGAACCGATGTCCGAGCTGAGTCGCCTGGCGGATCAGCTCGACGGGATCGGTCGGGAGCAGCTCA
Organism: Plantibacter sp. RU18; assembly: GCF_050613355.1. NCBI lineage: Bacteria > Bacillati > Actinomycetota > Actinomycetes > Micrococcales > Microbacteriaceae > Plantibacter > Plantibacter sp. RU18. The sequence goes on along the minus strand of NZ_CP159618.1, from coordinate 2,527,346 downwards.
CCGTCCCGTCCAGTCGGAAGTGGAGCCTGCATCCGGAGACCATCGGCGCGTGGGTGGCCGAGATGGATTTCGGCACGGCCCCAGCCATCCGAGACGCACTGCACACTGCCGTCGACGACGGAGTGCTCGGCTACCTCTCGCCGAGCACCGCAGCCGACATGGCCGATGCGACCGCGGTCTGGCTCGCAGCCGAGTACGGCTGGGCGGTCCCTCCGGAACGGATCCATCCGGTCTCCGACGTGGTCGCGGCGCTCGGTGTCGCCGTCGAGCACTTCAGCCGTCCGGGGTCGGCGGTCATCATCCCGACACCGGCGTACATGCCGTTCCACACGTACCCGCCGACGCTCGGCAGAGAGGTCGTGCAGGTGCCGGGCACCGAGGAGGACGGCCGGTGGCGACACGATCTCGAGGGCATCGACGCCGCGTTCGCAGCGGGTGCTGGAACCCTGGTCCTGTGCAATCCGCACAACCCGACCGGAGCCGTCCTCACCCGTGAGGAACTCGAAGCCATCTCGGTCATCGTCGAACGTCACGGTGGACGTGTGTTCGCCGACGAGATCCATGCGCCCGTGCGGTACGGCCCAATCGCCCACATCCCGTACGCCTCGCTGTCCGAAACGACCGCGCGTCACACCATCACCGGAACGAGCGCATCGAAGGCCTGGAACATCCCGGGGCTCAAAGCCGCGCAGCTCATCACATCGAACGACGACGACGAGGCCGCCTACAGCCGCTTCGGGTTCGCCGTCGTGCACGGAGCGTCGACCCCTGGCGTGATCGCGACGACCGCCGCGTACCGGGATGGGAAACCGTGGCTCGAGGCGGTCGTCGACTATCTCGACCGCAACCGTCGTCTCCTCGGCGATCTCCTCACGACATCTCTGCCATCCATCCGGTACGTCGCCCCTCAGGCGACCTACCTTGCGTGGCTCGATTGTCGCGATCTGCCGATCGAGGGCTCCGCTGCGTCGTTCTTCCGTGAGCATGCCGGAGTGACGGTCACCGACGGCGCACTGTGTGGAGTCGGCTCCGAGGGCTTCGTCCGTCTCGTCTTCGCGATGCCGACGCCTCTGCTCGAGGAGACCGTTCGGCGGATGGGTGCTGCCGTCGACGCGCTCCGCACCTCCCGCTGAGTGCTGGAGCTCGCACCGCGGGCGCGCGGTTCCGCGCAGCAGCAGCGACACAACGGGTGGGACGACCTCAGAAGTCGCGCAGGTTCCCGCGGAGCCCCCCACCGGGGTATGCGCGTCGGAGGATGCCGCGTCGTCGGAGGATCGGGACGAGCTCGTCCAGCATCCGATGCACGGTGACGGGGTGCAGATCACCCGAGAAGATGAATCCGTCGTTGTCCGCATCGTCCCCGGCTCGTTCGATGTAGTCGGCGATCTCCTCGGCGGTGCCCACTCCACCCGTGCCATCGGTGATGCGCCCGAGGCGGGCTTTCGGGGTCAGCAACTCTCGGAGCGTCGCGGACGAGAAGTCCTCGAATCCGCCGAGCAATGCGCCGAGGCTCCCTCTCGACACGTGGTCGCCGAAGATGGCGGGGTCCACGGGGCGGTCGGGATCGAGGGCAGTGAGGTCGGTCTCGAGATCACTCGACCAGCCGAGCGCCACGGCCCGGAAGGTCGCATCGTCTGGTACGTCCGAAGCGCGCACCAGTCGGTCCGCCTCTTCTCGGCTGGAGACGATGACCGGTTTGAAGACGAACAGGATCTTCGGTGGGATCGTTCGACCGACGTCGTCGGCGGCGGCCAGCACACGGGCCCGGTACGCGGCGAGGCTGTCGAGGTCGAGCGGCGCGAGCGCCAATTGGATCTCCGAGTGCCGGCCGGTGAACGCGAGTCCGCGGGGCGAGGAGCCGGGGGAGACGATGATCGGTTCACCCCCGAGACCGTCGTCGAACGGGAGCGCGTTGAGCGGACCGTCGAACGTGAAGTGGGCACCTCGGTGCTCGAGCGGTTCGAGCCGTCCGCCGTCCGCGAAGACCCCGGTCGACCGGTCGCCCACGTATGCGCCCGGCCCCCAGCTCCGCCAGAGCTCGGTCACACCGCCGAGCCACTCCTCTGCGCGGTCATAGGCGACGTCGTGGGCGACCGGCGCCTGCCCGAAGTGCCGACTACTCCCGACGTCGGTGACGACGTTCAGCCCGAGTCGTCCGCGACTGAGATGCTGGAGGCTCGCGAACTGGCGAGCCGCCTGGTACGGCGGGAACTGGAGCGGATTGACGGTCGGTACGATGCCGATGTGCTCGGTCGCACCGAACAGGAACGGGGCGAGGCTCAGCGGGTCGTGCTTCGGTCCGCCGTAGGCACCTCGGATCCGGAGGTCGAGGGTCTGCGGGTTCCCGAGGGACAGTGCGTCCTCGATGATGACGAGGTCGAGACCAGCCTGCTCGAGCTCCCGGACCGCCTGCTGGTAGAGACCTGGCTCCTGCCAGGCGTAGTCCCAGTCGAGGTACGGATGCCCCCAGCCGTGCGGACCGAAGCCGCGGGACAGGAACCAGCCGAAGTGCTGCTGCCTGGTCATGCCGCGACCTCCTCGCGGTCGAGTATCCGCGCACCGACGGTGTCGGGTGTGTCGATGTACAGGTCGAGTTTCGCGAACGCCCGCTCGAGGTCGCCGATGAGATCGGCGACGTCCTCGATTCCGACGGACACCCGCAGCATGCCCTCGCCGATGCCGCTTGCCGCGAGCTGCTCGGGTGTCCTCTGGACGTGCGTGGTGGACGACGGGTGGATGATCAGCGACCGGACGTCTCCGAGGTTCGTCATGCGGGTGAAGAGTTCGACGGCATCCACGACGGTCCTGGCAGCGGGACGACCGCCGCGCAGCGTGAACGAGAACACCGCACCCTGACCCCGTGGCAGGTAGCGGTCGGCCAGCGCGCGATACGGACTGCCGGGCAGCCCCGAGTAGTCCACCGACTCGATCTCCGGTCGGCCGTCGAGCCACGTCGCGAGTGCGAGCGCATTCTCGCTCTGCCGCTGGACGCGGAGCGACAGCGTCTCGATGCCCTGGTTGATGAGGAAGGCGTTGAACGGCGACGGCGTGGGGCCGAAGCGCATCGCGACCGCGTTCCGCGCATAGGCGGAGAAGGCCCCTCGTCCGGCGTGCTCCAGGTAGCTCCGCCCGCCGAGACCAGCGTTGGGTGTGTGCAGCTCGCGGTACCGTGCGGTGTCCGCGGCCCAGTCGAAGGTGCCTCCGTCGACGATCACTCCACCGAGCACCGTGCCGTGCCCGGCGAGGAACTTGCTGGCCGAGTGCACGACGATGTCTGCTCCGTGCTCGATCGGACGGAGCAGGTATGGCGTCGCGAACGTGTTGTCGACGACGAGTGGGATGCCGTGCGCATGGGCGACGTCGGCGACGAGTCGCAGGTCGGCGAGGTCGTTCCGCGGGTTCGGGATCGACTCGATGAAGATCGCACGCGTGTCCGGCCGGATCGCTGCGGTCCAGGAGGCGACGTCGAGCGGATCCACGACCTCGCTGACGGTGATGCCGAGGCGACTGTAATTGTCGGTGAACAGCCCGCGTGAGCCCTCGTAGATGCTCGGTGCGATCAGCAGATGGTCGCCCGCCTGCAACAGTGCGAGCAGGGCGACGTTCACCGCAGCCTGGCCGGAACCGAGGAGGATCGCCGCGACGCCGCCCTCGAGCGCTGCGAGCCTTCGCTCGACTGCATCGACCGTCGGGTTGCCGACGCGGGTGTAGCTGTAACCGTCGGGATCGGGACCGAAGCGCTGCTCTGCCTCGTCGAAGTCGGCGAAGGTGAAACCTGCGCTCGCGAAGATCGGCAGCGCGCGCGCATGCGGGGCGGAGGCGACCGTCGAGCCTGCATGCAGCTGCTGCGTCGTGAAGCCCAGGCGTGGTACGTCGTCCGGAGTCCCGTTCATCGCGTGGTTCCTCTCTGCGGTGTCGGCCCGTCGCCGGCGCGACGCATGCACGTCGTCCGGTCGGCCGGGTTACGGGTACCTTACGGATCTCGGGGCGGTGGTGCCCGGTCGACCGACACGCTGGGTCACAATGCCGTCCACGTCGGTACGCGGGCCACGGCTCGGCTCGCTTTGTGCTCTGAGGCCGCGGACGCACCAACGCAGACGGCGCCACCGGGCAACCGGCGACTTACATCGACATCGTCGAGCTGTGCATCTCTTCCGGACCGCGGGGTCGCGTTTCGACTGGCGGGTAGGGTGGAAAGCGTTGTCCCGCTTCCCTGCGGTTGCATCGCTCGGTGGGACGACGGAAAGGTGTCCAGCATGAAGACACTCATCGCCTCGGGTTCCGGACGATACGCCGATCCGTGGCATCCGTACGATCGGACGAGCCCGCTCATCGCCGAAGTGCTCTCGACGGCCGGGTTCGAGACCACCATCGATGACGATGTCGACCAGGCGATGACCCGACTGGACGGCGTCGACCTCCTCATCGTGAACGCTGGCGACCCGTGGCGGTCGGATCAGCCCGGTGACGCTCCATGCGCGGCGATCGACGGGCTGGCCGCAGCTCTCGAGCGGGGTGTCGGCGTCATCGCGTTCCATGCCGCCCTCGCCTCCCTTCGCGACTACCCGGAATGGGCCCCCGCGATCGGTGCGGTGTGGCTCCCAGGTGTCTCCTGGCATCCGCCGAGCGGACGGACCGTCATCCGAGGCCTCCGCTTCCCGGACGGTGCTCCGGTCCACGACCTGGAGGTCGACGACGAGCAGTACCTTCGGCTGCAGCGTCTCGGTCCAAGCGGCGTGGTCGCCGAACACGAGATCGATGGCGAGCGCTTTCCGGCTGCGTGGGTGCGCGAACACGAGGCGTCCCGAGTGGCGGTCGATGCACTCGGGCACGACGAGCGCTCCTACGAATCCGCCGGGCATCGCGCCCTCATCGCGCAGCTGGCCCAGTGGGTAACCGAACCGCGCGGGGCCGCATGATCCGTCACGGGTCACCGTCCGGCATCGCACTTCACCTGCCACCGAGCTGTGCATTCTGGGTGCTAAGTGGGCCTGGGCGGCGGAAGCGGGTCTAGGCTCCGAAGCGGGGCGTCGACCCGCCACAAGGGTCGAACAGTCCCGTTCCAGGAATCGGAATCGCGAGAAAGCTTCGTCACGTGACCCAAGACCTCATGTCTCCAGAGAGCATCGTCAAGCGCATCATGCGCACCGGAACCGTCTGGTTCGGCGTCGCCGTCGGCAGCTCGGCCATCACCCTCGGCCTCCTGCTGGCGTCCGGTTGGCGTCCGACAGTGCTGACAGCGGGGCTCCGCGTGGTGTGGTGGTGTTGCGCCACGATTGTCGTCCTGAGCATCGGCCTGCTCGGATGGTCGGGCTGCCCGGTCCTCGAGATAGACGTCCCGACCGCAGCGCGGAACAAATCCTGGACGATGCAGCTCGGCACGATGCTGTTCATCCTCGGCGGTGCCGGAGCGATGTTCGTCGTCCTCCTCGGAGCGCCCAGCTAGGGTCGAGACATGCCTGCACCCTCTGAACCGCTCCGCAGACTCGGTTTCCTCACGATGGGCTTGTTCGACCCGGAGGCTCCAGCGGCCGGACACGAGGCGACACTCCGGTTGATCGAACTGGGGGAGCGGTTGGGGTTCGACAGTGCGTGGCTGCGGCACCGCCACCTGCAGTTCGGTATCTCGTCGCCGGTCGCCGTCCTCGCGGCAGCATCACAGCGGACGCAGCGCATCGCGCTCGGGACGGCCGTCACGCCGCTCGGAGCAGAGAACCCGTTCCGTCTGGCGGAGGACCTGGGGACGGTCGATGTCCTGACGGGAGGCCGGTTGCTTCCGGGCTTCAGTACTGGTGAGCCGATGCGGTTCGACGCGTTCAAGCAGGCGATCTACCCGAACACCCTCGAACTGGAGGACCTGGGCTACGACCGTGTGCTGCGCCTGCGCTCGTTCATCCGCGGTGACGAGGTCAGCACCGACGCGGGACGGGAGGGGCAGGAAGACTACTCCTCCCGGGTCGAACCGCACTCCGCCGGTCTCGCTGACCGGCTCTGGTACGGTGCGGGAAGTGTCCGGTCCGCGAGATGGGCCGGTGAGCACGGGTTCAACCTGCTGACGAGCAGTGTCATCGCCTCGGAGGACGGCACGGCCGATTTCGCTGCGAACCAGGCAGCACAGGTGCGTCTGTTCCGCGAGCGTCATCCGCAGGGCGCACGCGCACGCGTGTCACAGGGCCTCGTGGTGATCCCGACTGATTCGGCCACGTCGACCCAACGTGAGAGGTACCGCGATTACGTCGCCTCACGCCGTCACCGGATCGGGGTCGCCCACGGACCGCGCCGCATGCTCTTCGCCGAAGACCTCGTCGGCAGCAGCGCTGAGATCGCCGAAAGGCTGTACGACGACGCCGGCTTCCGCGAGGTCGACGAGGTCGCCTTCGCGCTGCCGTTCACACTGGAACCCGACGACTACACGCAGCTGCTGACCGACATGGCCGGTGCGCTCGGGCCGGCGCTCGGCTGGCGGCCGTCGGATCCGGCCGAGGTTCGACCGGCGTGACCAGCGCGCGTCGTGCGGGCCCGCCCGGGCACTGACACACCGCGCGTACAGTTGGGGGATGGCGCAGAGCGGGTTCGAACGGTACGTGGCCATCGGCGACAGCTTCAGCGAGGGATACGGCGACGTCCGGGAGGACGGTTCGCTGCGAGGCTGGGCCGACTTCGTCGCACTCGGGCTCGCTCGAGCATCCGAGTCGCCCGTCAGCTACGCCAACCTTGCGATCCGTGGTCGGAAACTCGCCCCCATCCTCGACGAGCAGCTCGAACGCGCCATCGCCATGGGGCCGGACCTCGTGAGCTTCAACGGCGGCGGGAACGACATCATGCGCCCTCGCGTGTCGATCGACGGCGTCGCCGATCAGCTCGATGGCGCCGTCGACCGTCTTCGCGCGGGCGGAGCGCACGTGCTGCTGCTGAGTGGCGCGAACCCCTCAGCGCACATCCCGTTCGGCTCACTCCTCGAGCGTCGCGGTGAGCAGCTCGCGAATGCGGTCCGTGTCCGGTATCCGCGCGAGGGGGTCACCTTCGTCGACAACTGGGCTGATCGGCCGCTCGGTGACCTGCGCTATTGGTCCGTGGACCGTCTGCACCTGAACGCGCTCGGCCACGCGCGTGTCGCGAGCAACGTGCTCGCCGCGCTCGGCGTGGCCGTCCCGGAGGAGTGGGGCATCGACGAGGTCGCGGCGGCCCCGCCAGGACCGCGCCAACGCCGAACGGCCTCGTACTACCGGGAGCATGTCCTGCCGTGGGTCGGACGACGCCTGACCGGCCGCTCCTCGGGAGACGGCCGTGAGGCGAAGATCGGATCACTCCAGCCGGTCGACCCGCGCGGCTGAGCGCGGAGCGACCTGATCGGTTCAGCCGACGCGGATCAAGGTCCGCTGCCACCCGGAGGAACCGTTCGGTGCGATCGGCGCCTGCTCCTCGATCTGGAGGTTGCCCGCCTTGTCGGTCGCGCGGACGGCGACGTAGTGCGTGCCGGACGTCGCGTCCCAGTCCAACCACCACTGCACCCAGGTGTCGTCGTTGATGGCCGTCGAGAGGTTCACGCTCTGCCAGTCACCGTTGTCGATGCTGACCTCCACCTTCTCGACGCCGACGGTCTGTGCCCAGGCGACTCCGGCGATCTTCGTCGGGCCGGTGGGCACCTGCTTGTCGATCCGCGGGGTGTCGATGCGCGACGAGAGTTTGATCGGTGCCTTGGCGTCGTACCCTCGCGGCGTCCAATAGGCCTCGTCCTTGTCGAAGGTGGTCACCGTGAGCTTCGTGAGCCACTTCGTCGCCGACACGTAGCCGTACAAGCCCGGGACGACCATACGGACCGGGAAGCCGTGCTCGAGGGGAAGGGGCTCGCCGTTCATGGCGACGGCGAGGATGGCGTCGAGGTTCGGGTCCGTCAGCGATTCGATCGGTGTGCTCGCGGTGAACCCGTCCACGCTCGTCGAGAGCACCATGTCGGCGTCCGAGTCCGGCATCGCGCGCTTCAGGACGTCCCGGACGGGGATGCCGAGCCACTTCGCGTTGCCGAGCAGGCTGCCGCCGACCTCGTTCGAGACGCACGTCATCGTGATCACGTACTCGTCGAGTCCCATGGCGAGGAGTTCGTCGAAGGTGATCGTGACCTGCTCGCCGACCATGCCGTCGACGGTGAGGGTCCACGTATCGGGGTCGACCGATGGCACCGTCAGCGCGGTGTCGACGCGATAGAACTTGTCGTTGGGGGTGAACAGCGGGCTGATGCCGTCGACAGCGACCTCCGCGCCGTCCGGGATCGTGACCGTCGACTTCGGGGCCGGCAGCTTCAGGGCCTCGCGGATGGCCGTGATGGACGAGGTGGTGACGTTGACGATGCGAGCACCGACACCGACGACGATCGCGCCGGCCGCGGATATCCCTGCGATGCGGAAGAACCCGCGACGATCGAACGCGGCGGGGGCATCGTCGCCGTCCGTGTCGACGGTTCGTTGGCGGCGCGGCAGGCGCCGGCTCAGCAGGATGAGGATCGTGACTCCTGCGGCGAGCCCCAGGATCACCGGGATGACTGCGAGCGGTGTCGCCCCGGCACGGGTGATGGTCGTCGCGCCGGCGAAGACGCCGGCGGCGACGAGCAGGATGACTCCGAGCGGCGGCCGGAGGTACTGCAGGACGCCGGCGACGAGTGCTGCGACGAGCACGGCGATGCCGAGGCTGATCAGCAGGAACAGCTTGTCGTTGGCGCCGAACGTCTCGATCGCGAACTCCTTCGCCCAGCGGGGGACGATGTCGATCACGAACGACCCGACGGTCAGCAGTGGGCTGCTCCCACGGGCGAAGACGAGTGCCGCCAGTTCGGCGATCGCGAGGAACACCGCCGCCGCGACGACGCCTGAGAGTGCTGCGGCGACCCAGACGAGACGTCGCCCGGTGCGTGTGGTGCCGGTGGCCTGCGTGGTTGGCATTCGAAACTCCCTGATCGTGGTTCGACAGGAGTTCGGAGCGCTCATCACATCAGACGGGTCGGGTTCGTGATCAGCCGATGGGTCGCGTGTCGACGAGTCAGGCTGTCGCGAGTGCCAGACGCATGCCGGTCTCCGTCGCCAACGTGAGCGCTTCGTCGAGCTCCTGTTCGCTGCGGCCGATCTGGGACGAGAGGGACGGATCCTGTGCGGCGAGCGTGAGGCTGGTCGTGATGACGTGCACGTCCATCCCGAGCGCGCTGCCGAACAGGGTCCGGAGAGCAGGCACCTCGTGGTCCCACCCTTCTGTCGGACTGCCGATGTCGTAGGCGATCCCGCGGCTGGTCGTGATGACGACTGGTCGTCCGGCCAGCGCACCCGTATCGGCCGAGGTGACTCCCGGGACGTGGATGTGGTCGATCCAGGCCTTGAGCGACGACGGGATCGAGAAGTTGTAGAGCGGCGCGCCGATGACGACGATGTCCGCGGCGAGCAGCTCGTCAAGCAGGGCACGCTGGAGCGCTTCGGCTGCTGCCGGCGGGTTGGAACCGGGCACTCGATCGGCCGGAGCCCAGTGCAGGCTCGAATCGGCGAGGTGCGGTACCGGTGTGCGATGCAGGTCGCGGCGGACGACGACTCCGGACGGGTCTGCGTTCAGCCACGCGTCGACGACGGCCTGGGACAAGCGGCGTGATCGGGAGGAGACGAGGTCAGCGGAGGAGTCCAGGTGCAGGAGTGTCGGCATGGGGTCCACGCTAGCAATCGCCCGGGAGCCGTCTCCTTGCGGCGCGCGGCCGCGCACGGTTACCGTCGCTCCATGGTCAACGCTCCTGATCCGACACGGTCCGCCCGTCCCGCAGCCCGACTCCTGGATCGGATGGATCCGTTGGCGGAACACGTCGACGCATTCGTCCCTGCACAGGATGTCGTCGCCTATCTGGACGGCAATTCGCTCGGTCGTCCGCTGCGAGCGACCGCGGCTCGTCTGCAGACGTTCATGGCCGAGGAATGGGGCACGCGCCTCATCCGTTCGTGGGACGAACGTTGGTTCGACCTGCCGCTCACCCTCGGGGACCGGCTCGGTGCGGCCGTGCTCGGCGCCGCCGCGGGTCAGACGGTGGTGGCCGATTCGACCACGGTCCTGCTCTACAAGCTGATCAGGGCAGCGGTGGACGGCGGCACCTCCGGCAGCGATCGGGCCAGGCGCGACGAGATCGTCATCGATGCGGGCAACTTCCCGACCGATCGTTTCGTCGTCGAGGGGATCGCTGCGGAGCGCGGACTCACAGTTCGGTGGATCGCCGGCGATCCGGTGCACGGCGTCTCTTCGGAGCAGCTCGCGGAGGCTGTGCACGAGGGGACCGCGCTCGTCGTGCTCAGCCAGGTCGACTATCGATCGGGAGCGCTCATCGATGTCGCGTCCTACACCTCCATCGCTCACGCGGTCGGCGCACTGGTCGTCTGGGACCTGTGCCACTCGGCAGGCGTCCTGCCGATCGAGCTCGACGCCTGGGGCGTGGATCTCGCGGTGGGCTGTTCGTACAAGTACCTGGGCGGTGGGCCGGGCGCGCCGGCGTTCGCCTACGTCGCCGAGGCGCACCAGGACCGCCTGCTGCAGCCGATCCAGGGGGTGGATGGGTGCGGCCGACGTCTTCGCGATGGCCGACGCCTACCGGCCGACGACCGGAATGCGCCGCTTCCTCAGCGGAACACCACCGATCGTGGGCATGCTGCCCCTCGAGGAGTCCCTCACGCTCATCGAAGTGGTCGGTCTTCCGGCGATCCGAGAGAAGTCGGCACGGCTCACCGACTTCGCCATCTCCTGGGCGGACGAGCATCTTGCGCCTCGCGGCGTCTCCGTCGTGACGCCCCGGGAACCGGCGCGACGGGGCGGGCACGTGACCCTTGCACACCCGTCGTTCGAATCGGTGATCGCCGAGCTCTGGGAACACGGTGTGATACCGGACTTCCGACGCCCGGACGGGCTTCGCATCGGCATCTCGCCACTCAGCTCGAGTTTCGCCGAACTGGAACGAGGACTCGAGGAGATCGCTGTGGAACTGGACCGGGCCGGCGTCTGATGCACAGCACTGCCCCCGGCGGAGCGGACGGCCGTAGGCTTGTCCCATGCCTGCCGCTTCCGGAGTCCAGCACCGTCTCAATCGTTCTGGACCGAACGGCGAGGTCCGTGCGACGGTCACCGAGTTGGCCGCCGGCCTGCGCGAACTGACCGTCGCCGGCCGGACGCTCGTCGAGTCCTTCGGAGAGGACGTCGTCGCGCCGATGGGGTGCGGCATGGTGCTCGTCCCATGGCCGAACCGCGTCCGTGACGCACGCTGGACGCTCGACGGCACGACCCAGCAGCTCGACGTCACCGAGGCGGCGACGGGCAACGCCTCTCACGGCCTGCTCCGCAACACCGGCTATCACGCCGCCTCGTCCTCGGAAGCGGCCGTGACCCTCACGGCATCAGTCTTCCCGCAGCACGGCTACCCGTTCCGCCTCGACACGTCCGTGCACTACGAGCTGGTGGACGACGGGCTCCGCGTGACGCACCGGATCGTGAACCGGTCCGTCGCTCCGGCGCCGGTAGCCGTCGGAGCGCATCCATATCTGGCGCTCGGCGGGGTGCCGTCCGAGGACCTGGTCCTGACAGTTGCTGCCGACACCTGGTTCGAGACCGACGACCGTCGTGTCCCGATCGCGGAGCACGACGTCACAGGGACGCAGTACGACCTCCGGTCGGGCAGGGGCGTCGGCGAGCTCGCCCTCGACGTCGGCCTCGGCGGGCTACGGAGTGTGGATCGGGCGCGCCGACACCGGTTGACCGCACCCGACGGCGACTTCGTCGAACTCTGGGCCGACGAGGTCTTCCGATTCGTGCAGGTGTACACGCCGGCGGAGTTCCCGAAGGCCGGCGGACCGGGAGTCGCGGTCGCGATCGAACCCATGACGGCTCCTGCTGACGCGCTCAACAGTGGAACGGGGCTGCGCTGGCTGGAGCCGGAAGAACACTGGACCCTGTCGTGGGGGATCCGAACCGGACGCTCCTGATCGGCCCGGCTGCCTCGAGCCGCCGAACGACGTCAGCTCACAGGATGACACGACCCCGTCGATGATCCACCCCTCGTCCGATGTGTCCGGGTGGACGCGCGACCGAGACTGAGGGTATGACCACACACCCGGCAACGAACCCGACGCTCTTCAGCCTCACCGCACTGCGCACCGACGACGCACGGTCCTCTTCGGTCGCGCGGAAGCGGACCTCGGGGAGCGGCCGTCTTGCGGCGTTCATCGGTGTGCTGATCGGCAACATCGTGCTGTGGAGCACGATGTCGATCGCCGTCGGCCTACTGCTGGCCGTGCAGCTCGGGCTCGTGGGCGTCGTGGTCGCCGCGATGCTGCGCTGAAGCGTTCAGCGCCACCGGGTCACGCGTCTCGATCCTCGTCCGCGATGATGTCGGTGTCCTCCTCGAGGCCGTTCTCCTCATCGACGTAGTCGTCTGGGAGACCCTGCAGCATCGCTGCGGCCCCCTCGTCGCGCAGACCCTCGACTGCTCCGAAATTCGACATGGTGCGTTCCTCTCGTTCGTCGTGCGCGTCAGCGTACTGAGCGCGCACGACGAACGACAGGGGTTGCGGCCTCACGGCCGCTCGGGTGTCAGTCGACGATCGAGACCGTGACCTCGATGTTGCCCCGGGTGGCGTTCGAGTACGGGCACACCTGGTGCGCCTGGTCGGCGAGCTGCTGGGCCTCATCGTGGGTGACGTTCGGCACGTAGACGTCGAGTTCGACGGCCAGCCCGAATCCGCCCTCACCATTGGAGCCGATGCCGACGCTCGCCGAGACGGCCGCGTCGGTGGTGTCGAGCTTCGCGGTGCGACCGACGACGTGCAACGCACTCAGGAAACAGGCCGCGAAGCCTGCGGCGAAGAGCTGCTCGGGGTTCGTCCCCTCGCCGCTGCCGCCGAGTTCCTTCGGGGGGGGGGGGGGGCGGGTGTCGAAGTCGAGGAGGTCGTCCTCGCTGCGGACATGTCCGTCTCGGCCGCCTCCGGTGGCATGGGCAACTGCTGTGTACGCGATATCCATTGCTCCATCCTCGCACCGTCCGAGTAGCCGGGAGCACCTGGGAGCGCAGGTTCCCGGTCCTCGCTCAGCGCAGGACGCCGCGCGCGCCGTCCACGACCGCCGACGCCACCACATCGAGCAGCGGTGAGTGCAGGCGCCACTGCTGCCAGAACAACGGCACGTCGAGCAGGCCTGCGTCGTCGAGGGACACCACCTCACCGGACGTCCTCCAATCGCCCGATTGGGCGTCAGGCAGCATGCCCCACCCGAGTCCCAGACGGACCGCCACCGCGAAGTCCGCCGACGCGGGCACATGATGACGCGGCGGTCGGGCCGGCTCGATGCCGCGGCGACGCAGGTAGGCGTCCTGCAGGTCGTCCTTCCGATCGAAGACGACCACCGGGGCGGCGGCGAGCGCTTCCGGTGTCACGCCGTCGGTGAACCACCTGGAGACGAAGGCGGGGGAGGCCGCCGGGCGGTATCGCATGCTCCCGAGGAGCTGCACCGTGCATCCCTGCACCGCCTCCCTGCTCGACGTCACCGCAGCCATGACGCTGCCGTTGCGCAGGAGTTCTGTCGAGTGGTCCTGGTCCTCCCGAGAGAGGTCGAATCCGATCGGGTGGACTGCTGCGATGTCGGCGAGCACCGGCAGGATCCAGGTCGCCAAGGAGTCGGCGTTGACCACGATCGGGATGACGGCGGGCGCGGTCGGTTCGAGGCCGTCGTCGGCGTGCAGCTCGAGCGCTGCCCCGTGCTCGAGGAGCCGGATCGCCCGAGCCAGCCGGAGGATCGTCTCCCCGGACGTCGTGGTCGTGATCGGTTTCGTCCGCAGGAGCAGCACCCGGCCGACACCCTGCTCGAGGGCCTTGATCCGCTGGCTGATCGCCGACGGCGTCACCGAGAGTTCACGTGCTGCTGCCTCGAAGGTGCCACGGTCGACGGCGGTGACGAAGGCGTCGAGCTGATCCAGTTGCAGGTCCATCATCAGAGAATCTCATGATTCATCACAAACCTGAACTGGATTGATGACGACAGGTTCCGTACCTTCAGACCATGCCTCCCCTCCTCAACGCCGCGATCGCGGGCTTCGGGCTTGGTCTGTCGCTGATCGTGGCGATCGGCGCGCAGAACGCGTTCGTGCTCAGGCAGGGCATCCGTCGAGAGCACGTCCTCTCTGTCGTCCTCGTGTGCGCGCTCTCAGACGCCGTGCTGATCATCGCGGGCGTGAGCGGCATCGGCTTCGTCATCGAGCGCTTCCCGGTGGTGCTGATCATCCTGAAATGGGCGGGAGCCGCATTCCTGCTGGGGTACGGCATCCTGGCGGCGAAGCGCGCCTTCGCACCGGGAGAGCTCACCGCGGACGGCACCGGCGGCGGGTCGTCCCTCAGCACCGCCGTGCTCACGGTCGTCGGCCTCACCTGGCTCAATCCACACGTGTACCTGGACACCGTCCTGTTGCTCGGCTCGATCGCGAACACACATGGCGGCGACGGGCGGTGGTGGTTCGCCGTGGGCGCCGTCGTCGGCAGCTTCGTCTGGTTCACGGCGCTCGGCTTCGGTGCGCGTCTGCTCGGCGGGCTCTTTGCGAAACCCCGCGCGTGGCGGATCCTCGATGCGTCGATCGCCGTCGTGATGGTCACCCTCGCTGTCCTGCTCCTCGTCCGCGAGTGAACGACGGATCGTCGTCGCGTTGCCCTGCGTCCGGCGTGGATAGGCTGGTGACGTGACGACAACACTGCGCGAGGTCAATGAGGTCATCGAACGGCTGTGGCCGCTGTCCGGAGCCGAGGACTGGGATGCCCCCGGCCTGCTCGTCGGTGCCGCTGACCAGCCAGTCGAACACGTCCTGCTGGCGGTCGACGCCGTCAGGGACACGATCGACGAGGTGCTCGTCCGGCCGGCAGGCCTCCTGCTCGTCCACCACCCGTTGCTCATGCGCGGCGTCACGAGCGTCGCAGAGGACCGGTACAAAGGTGCGCTCATCGCCCGACTGATCCGCGGCGGTGCCGCGCTCGTCGCCGCGCACACCAACGCCGACGTCGTGCAGGACGGCACATCCGACGTGCTCGCGCAGCGCCTCGGACTGCAGCGCGTCACCCCGATCGTCCCGGCGCCGGGCGGCCTCACCGGCCTCGGCCGCGTCGGCGACCTGCCCGAACCGGCATCGCTCGGTGCCGTGGCTCGGACCCTCGCCGAGATCCTGCCTGCAACCGCGACAGGCATCAGGGGGTCTGGCGACTACGGGCACCTCGTCCGGAGGATCGCCGTCTGCGGTGGCGCCGGCGATTCGCTCCTGTCGCACCCGGAGGTGCGCGCCGCAGACCTGTACATCACCGCGGATCTTCGCCACCACCCTGCGTCGGAGGCTCGCGAGCAGGCACTCCTCGGTGGCGGGCCGGCCCTCATCGACGTCTCGCACTGGGCGAGCGAGTGGCTGTGGCTCGATGGCGCTGCAATGGCCCTGCGCGCTGCGTTCCCGGATCTCGACGTCCGGGTCAGCGAACTGCGCACCGACCCGTGGGATTTCGTCGTCACCCAGTGACCTGCGTGGCCGGTAGGGTGATGAGTCGAGAGTTTGGAACAGACGTGAAAGCCAGCCCAGCAGAACAGAAGACGTTGCTCACCCTGCAGAGCATCGACACGGGCGTGCAGCGCACCGCCCACCGTGCAGCGAACCTCGCCGAGGCCGTGCGCATCGCGGAGCTCCAGAGCGAGATCGAGGGTGTGCGGCTGCGTCGGCTCGAGCGTGTCGGCGTCCGCGACGACGCACGCACCGAGCTCGGACGCATCGAGTCCGATGTCGCGGTCGTCGAGGCGCGCATCAAGCGCGACGCAGACCGTCTCCAGCAGTCCACGTCCGTGAAGGACGTCGAAGCGCTGCAGAGCGAGATGACCTCGCTGCAGACGCGCCAGAACAACCTCGAGGAGATCGAGCTCAACGTGATGCAGCGCGTCGAGGACGCTGAGGACGCCGTCTCGCAGGTCGACACCGAGCGCACCGGCCTGCAGGAACTCCTCGACGAGGTCGTCGCCAAGCGCGACGCCCAACTCGTCGACCTCGATGCCGAGCGCGCTCGCCTCGTTGCCGACCGCGACTCCCTGGCCCCCGGCATCCCCGCCGACCTGCTCGCGCTCTATGAGGAGCGGCGCGCGCGTGGCGGCATCGGAGCGGCCCTCTTCCGTGCCGGTACGTGTGGCGCGTGCAAGATGTCACTCACCGGCAACGACCTCCAGGCCGTCCGTTCGGCGCCGTCCGAGGACGTCATCCAGTGCCCGGAGTGCGCGGCGATCATCGTCCGCACCGATGAGTCGGGTCTGATCTAGACCGCTGTCCGAGCGCATCGGCCAGGACCGATAGACTCGTCCGCGTGAACGGGCCGGCTAGACGGTCGCGTCACCGTCGCCTTCGGGTGGTGGTGCCGAGGAACGTCCGGGCTCCAAAGAGCAGGGCGGTGGGTAACACCCACCCGGGGCAACCCGCGAGACAGTGCCACAGAGAACAGACCGCCGTGGGCGACCACGGTCAGGGTGAAACGGTGGGGTAAGAGCCCACCAGCGACCGGGGTGACCCGGTCGGCTCGGTAAACCTCGTCCGGAGCAAGGTCAACAGGAAACGCTGAGGCTGCTCGCCGAGTTTCCGGGTAGACCGCTAGAGGGCTGTGGTAACGCAGTCCCGAGAGAGATGGCCGTCGATACGCGCAAGCGTGGGACAGAACCCGGCGTACCGGTCGACCCGTTCACACCCTTCGGGGAGGGCTGTCACCCGGAGCCGCCCGGCACCGAGCCCACTCTCTCCCGCCACGCGCCACTCAGGCGATGCGGTCGGCGGGTCCGGCGGCCAAGGCTGCCGCCCCCAGGATGCCGGCGTTGTTCCGGTGCACGGCAGGGATGATCGGCGTGTTGAGCTTCAGCAGCGGCAGGAACTGGTCTGCGTGCTTCGAGACGCCGCCGCCGACGACGAACTGGTCGGGTGAGAAGAGGAACTCCACGCGCTCGTAGTACTTCTGCAGCCGCTTGGCCCACTTCTCCCAGCTCAGGTCCTCGCGCTCCTTGGCTGCGTAGGACGCGCGGGTCTCGGCATCCTTACCGTCGATCTCGAGGTGGCCGAGTTCGGCATTCGGGATGAGTGTGTGGTTGTAGATCAGCGCCGATCCGATGCCGGTGCCGAGCGTCGTGAGGATCGTGAGACCCTTCGCATCCTTGGCCGCCCCGAACTCGGTCTCGGCGTAGCCCGCGGCGTCGGCATCGTTCACGAAGGTGATCTCGCGACCGAGGCCCTGCTCGAACAGCTTCTCGGCTTCGAGTCCGATCCACGCGTCGGAGACGTTCGCCGCAGACATGGTCACGCCACCCCGCACGATGGCGGGGAAGCAGACGCCGAGCGGCAGGCCGTCGGAGGCAGGCGACAACTTCTCGAGGACCTCGCGGACGGTGACGACGATGTCCTTCGGTTCTCCACCCTTCGGTGTCGGGATCTTCACACGGTCGGTGAGCAGTTCGCCCGTCGTGAGATCGACGACCGCGCCTTTGATGCCGGTCCCTCCGATATCGATGCCGACTGCGGACCGGTGAGCTGCGTTCGTCATGCGACCAGCCTAGAGCGCCGGAGCGCCGGCCGGGGCGGAGAGCGGCGTCGGGAGGGTGAGGATCTCGGCACCGCGTTCCGTGACGACGAGGGTGTGCTCGAACTGCGCGGTCAGTGAGCGGTCACGAGTGACCACCGTCCAGTCGTCGTCCCACTGGTCCCAATCCTGGCTGCCGATCGTCAGCATCGGTTCGATGGTGAACACCATGCCCGGCTCCATGACGGTGTCGTGCAGCGGCGCGGAGTCATAGTGCGGGACAATGAGACCCGAGTGGAACGACCGGCCGACGCCGTGGCCTGTGAAGTCGCGGACGACACCGTAGTCGAACCGCTTCGCGTAGGACTCGATCGCGCGGCCGATGACATTGATCTGCCTGCCGGGGGCAACCGCCGTGATACCTCGCCTGAGCGCCTCCTTCGTCCGCTCGACGAGGAGGCGGGTCTCCTCCGCGGGGTCGCCGACGAGGAAGGTGACGTTGCTGTCGCCGTGGACGCTGTCGACGAAGGCCGTGATGTCGATGTTGACGAGGTCGCCGTCGCGGAGCGCCGTGTCATCGGGGATGCCATGGCAGATGACTTCGTTCACCGAACTGCAGATCGACTTCGGGTATCCGCGATAGCCGAGGGTCGACGGATAGGCGCCGTGCGAGATGACGTAGGCATGGCCGATCGCGTCGAGTTCGTCGGTGCTGACCCCCGGGCGCACCGCTGCTCCGACGGCCTGGATGGCGTCGGCGGCGATGGTCCCGGCGCTCCGGATGCGCTCGATCTCCTCCGCGGAGTAGAGGTCTCCCCGGGTATCCGTCGCCGGCGCGACGCGACCGACGTACTCGGGCCTGATGATCTCGGTCGGGACCGCTCGCTGGCGGCCGACGCGGCCCGGGATCAGGTGACCTGCGGAATCGAAAGGCATAGGATCGAGCCTAACAAGCAGGGGAGACGCATCGTGGCGAAGGAACCATCCGAGCAGTACTGGTACAACACGAAGACCGGACAGGTCGAATTCGGCTACGAGTCGAGCGTCGTCGATCGCGTCGGACCGTTCGCTACGGCCGCCGAGGCATCCCACGCACTCGAACGCCTGCGCGCGAACAGCGCGAAATGGGACGCGGAAGACGCCGCGGAGGACTGAACCGTCCGGCACTGCGTGTGACCATGCGCGACGATTGCGGGCTCGCCCTCTTCCGCAGATGACCCCCATCAGCCAGGATGGGCCGAGCAGTGCAGCTCGAGCGGGGGGAATATGCAGAGGATCGACCGTCACCGGAGACGACCGGTTGCCACCGCGGTGCTCGCTGTGGCGGCGATCGCCGCCGGTCTGCTGCTTCCGGGAGTCGTGCCGGCCGCAGCCGTCGTCAGGACGGCGGTGGAGCCGGCCGAGTGCGTCGTGGACGTGCCTGGGGGAGCCCGCTGTGGTGAACTGACGGTCCCGATCACGAGAGCTGTGGCCGACTCGCCGATCGCGACGTTGCCCTACGCCATCGTCCCCGCAGCGCTCGACACCGGCCGATCGCCGATCGTCTACCTGGCGGGAGGCGTGCCGCTGTCCGACGTCGACGTCCGGGCCATCTCCGCCGACCGCGGACTTGCCGCTGACCGGGACGTGATCTTCGTCGAACGACGTGGCGGCGGCGATGCGAAGCCGTCGCTCGGATGCCCGGCGGCAGTCGAGGCACTTGCCGACACGCTGGGTGCCGGTGCTGAGCGGGCTGCAGCGCTCGAGGCGATCGGCGAGGCCTTCGGAACCTGCGCTGCCACCTGGCAGGAGGAGGGCTTCAGCGCGAACGACTTCGGTGCCACGCAGTCCGCGTCGGACCTGAGGTCGCTCCGAGAACAGCTCGGCTACGCGCGTTGGACGATCATGGCGGTCGGTACCTCGGCGAACGTCGCGCTCGCGGCGCCGGCAGCCGATCCGGACGGTGTGGACGCAATCGTCCTCGACGGTCCTGACCTCGGCGTGCCCGGCATCGTTTCTGCGGGCGGATTGGCCGCCGCTCTTGCCTCAGTGGATGCTCGTCGCGGTGCCGCCGGCGGTTGGAGCCCCGCTCGAGATGGGGCTGCGACCGCGCCAGGCGAGGAGGACCACGCATCGCGGCCGGTGGAAGCCGCCGCTGCAGCCTCCGAGTCCGGCGCAGCAGGTACGGGCGCAGCAGTGCTCGACGCAGCAGCGCACTCTGCGGCCGTCCTCGCCGACGCCTCCGCGACCCTCGACCGTCATCCTCGCGAGACCGACGGTGCCCGAACACTCACGATCGGACCAGACGCGCTGTACCTGATCGTCTCCGGGGCGTTGTCCGATGCGACCGCGCAGGCCGCCCTGCCGTTCGTGCTCGACTCGGTCGCGGCCGGCCACAGCGAGGCCCTCGACGCGCTGGCTGCGTGGTCGGTCAATTCGATCGTCGAGGGCGAACCGGTGCAGGACTGGGTGCTCGGGTGCTCAACGGCCGGTTGGCCGGGCACCACGGAACCCACGGATGAGGCGGCGCCGCCGTCCACGACCCTCCTGCAGGACGTGGCCGGTACCGCCTGCACATCGCTCGGCGTCGCGCCGACACCGCCACCCGGCCCCATCGGACTCCCGGCGTTCGTCGTCAGTGCGCCGGAGCAGGACGCAGCAGCCGATGGTGCGGCGACCTCGATCCTCCCGAGGGCGATCTCAGCCTCGTTCCCCGGCGCCGGATCCGTACCGACGGCGACCAGCGGGTGCGCCGTGATCGCCGTGCGCGGCTGGTTGACCGAACCGTCGGCATACCGCGCAGCGCTGTGCGCGGTCGATGACGCCGCGGTCAGCGTCGTACAGCAGGCCGATGTCGCCGCGAGTCCCCGGTGGGTCCAGCAGGGTACTGACGGGACCGGTGGGCTGTGGCTGTTGCTCGCCCTCCCGCTGGTGTTCGGCATCGTCGCCCTCGCGTGGTCCATCGCCTGGGCCTACCGGCTGATCGCGCAGGCGCTGCGTCACGACCCGGTGCAGGCAGGACTCCGGCTGGGCGTCGCCCCGGTGTTCGGAGCGAGCTGGGCGATCGCCAGCGCGGTGACGCTGCTGCGCTCGGCCGACTACAGCCCGGCGACGCACCTGCTGGGTGTTCCGGCTGCTCTGCCGTGGCTCTCGATCGTGCTGCTCGTGAGCTGCATCGGGCTCGTCCCGGTCTGGCAGGGCGCGCACCGGGGGTCCCGGCTCCGGATCGTCGCACTCTCGGTCCTGTGGGCGGCGACCGCGGCCTGGACGGCCGTGTTCGTCCTCGCCTGGTGGTGACCGTCGGGTCGGCCGAGTCAGACGCGCGCTGATGAGCGCGAACCGTCGCGGAGCCGGTAGCCTGGACCCGGGCCGCCGGCCGAAGAAAGAGGGGCAGATGGATAAGCAGCGCGACTTCGTTCTCCGCACGATCGAGGAGCGGGGCGTCAAGTTCGTCCGGCTGTGGTTCACCGACGTCGTGGGCACGCTGAAGTCCGTCGCGATCGCGCCGGCCGAGGTCGAGGGTGCGTTCGCCGAAGGCCTTGGATTCGACGGCTCCGCGATCGAGGGGCTCAGCCGCTCCTACGAATCCGACCTGCTGGCCCACCCGGATCCGACGACCTTCCAGATCCTGCCGTGGCGGGGCGAGATCGACCCGACGGCGCGCATGTTCTGCGACATCACCACCCCCGACGGTCAGCCGGCGGTCGCAGATCCGCGCAACGTCCTGAAGCGCACGCTGGCCAAGGCCGCTGAGATGGGCTTCACGTTCTACACGCACCCCGAGATCGAGTTCTACCTGCTGAAGTCGTCGCAGTACGGCGTGAACGGCCCCGAGCCCGTCGATTCCGCCGGGTATTTCGACAACGTGCCGGGCGGCACGGCGCACGACTTCCGCCGTCGCTCGGTCCGGATGCTCGAGGACCTCGGCATCTCGGTCGAGTTCAGCCACCACGAGGCCGGTCCAGGACAGAACGAGATCGACCTGCGCTACGCGGACGCCCTCACCACGGCCGACAACATCATGACCTTCCGGACGGTCGTCAAGGAGGTCGCCATCGAGCAAGGCGTGTACGCGACCTTCATGCCGAAGCCCCTCGTGCACCAGCCCGGTAGCGGTATGCACACGCACATGTCGCTGTTCGAAGGCGACTCCAACGCCTTCTACGAGGCGGGTGCCCAGTACCAGCTCTCGAAGACCGGTCGCCAATTCATCGCGGGTCTGCTCACACACGCCCCCGAGATCACCGCCGTCACGAACCAGTTCGTGAACTCCTACAAGAGGCTCTGGGGTGGGGTCGGGCCGAACAAGCTCGCCGAGGCTCCGAGCTTCGTCTGCTGGGGCCACAACAACCGCTCGGCGCTCGTCCGGGTCCCGCTCTACAAGCCCAACAAGGGCCAGAGTGCTCGCGTGGAATACCGAGCGATCGATTCGGCCGCCAACCCCTACCTCGCATTCTCGCTCATGCTGGCCGCAGGCCTGAAGGGCATCGAGGAGGGCTATGAGCTCCCACCAGAGGCCGAGGACAACGTGTGGACGCTGTCGGACACCGAGCGCCGCGCCCTCGGGTACAACGCGCTTCCCGCGAGCCTCGACCGCGCCCTGAGCCTCATGGAGGGCTCCGAGCTGGTCGCCGAGACGCTCGGCGAGCAGGTGTTCAACTACGTGCTGCTGAACAAGCGTCAGGAGTGGCATGAGTACCGCGCCCAGGTGACGCCGTTCGAGCTGTCGAGCAACCTGGAGATGCTCTAGGCGAGGGCTCGGGCAGTCATGGTCCGGGACGTCTCCCTCAGTCGGCTCGCGAAGCTCGGTTTCACCGGTCTCGGTGAAGCCCGGCAGCGACTCGACGAGCTCGCTGAGCTCGTGTCCGTCGATCCGGCGGAACTCGCATCGTCCTTCACCGCGGCTGCCGATCCGGATGCCGCTTTGGTGGGCGCCCTCATGATCGGGCGCAGGTCACCTGATGAACTCGCCTCCCTCCTGGCCGACACCGCGAGGACCGAGCGCCTCCTGACGCTGTTCGGAGCCTCGCAGGGGTTCATCGACTTCTTCCTGCGGCACCCGGACCAGCTGTCCGTCTTCGAGCTGCCTGTCACACGGGTGCCGACGCTGGAGGAGGCCAGGGACGAACTCCTCGCGAGCGTCGGCGCCGTCGACGGGTTCGCTGCGATCGTCGAGGAACCGGCGTGGGATGCGATCCGGGTCGTCTACCGACGCCTGCTCGCCGAGGTCGCCCTCTTCGACCTGTGTGCACCAGATCCCATCACCGTGCTCGACCGCGTCGCGAGCGCCCTCGCCGATCTCGCGGCCGGCGCCCTGGAGGCTTCGATCGCCGTCGCGAGGACGCAGACGAGCGGTGCGCGCGGTCCCGGCGTGTACCCACGTGAGGAGGTCGCCGCGACCCGGTTCGCGATCATCGGGATGGGCAAGGCCGGCGCCCGCGAGCTCAACTACGTCTCGGATGTCGACGTCATCTTCGTCGGAGAAGGCTCGGACGAAGCGGGAGGGCTGGAGAACGGGCGAGCCGTCGAGATCGCGACACGCTTGGCGATCCTGACCATGCGGGGTCTCAGCCAGGCGGGCTTCGAGCCGAGCCTGTGGGAGGTCGACGCGAACCTCCGTCCGGAGGGCAAGGCAGGAGCGCTGGTGCGTACCCTCGAATCGCACCTCGTCTACTACGACCGGTGGGCCAAGAGCTGGGAATTCCAGGCGCTCCTCAAGGCGCGCGCGCTCGCGGGCGATGCCGACCTCGGAGCGCGCTACATCGAGGCCGTGCAACCGAAGGTGTGGGGGAGTGCCTCCAGGGAGGGCTTCGTCGAGTCGGTGCAGCGGATGCGGGAACGGGTCACCGAGCACATCCCGGCCGCGGATGTCCACTACCAGCTGAAGCTCGGCCCCGGCGGTCTGCGCGACATCGAGTTCACGGTCCAGCTCCTGCAACTCGTCCACGGACAGTTGGACGAGTCCGTCCACCAGCGCGGCACGCTCGCTGCGCTCGACGGTCTCGCGACTGCCGGCTACATCGGCCGGACCGAGGCGCAGGAGTTCGCCCACGACTACCGCCTACTGCGTGTCCTCGAGCACCGGCTCCAGCTCACGAGACTGCAGCGCACGCACATGATGCCGAGGGATGAGCCATCGCTTCGGACGCTCGCCCGGTCGAGCACGCTCGCGACGACGGCGCAGGCGCTCGTGACCCGGTGGGAGACAACCAAGCACGAGGTCCGACAGCTCCATGAACGGCTCTTCTACCGCCCGCTGCTCTCCGCGGTGGCCGCGCTGCCCGAGGGCGGACTCAGCCTCACCAGCGGACAGGCCGAGGCTCGACTCGCGGCGATCGGGTTCGTCGACCCGCGCGGCGCACTCGCTCACATCGGCGCCTTGACGGCCGGTGTCTCCCGCCGGGCGAACATCCAACGCCATCTTCTACCCGTGATGCTCGGCTGGTTCGCCGACGGCGCCGATCCCGACTACGGTCTGCTCGCGTTCCGTCGACTCAGCGAGGCGCTCGGCGAATCGCACTGGTTCCTCCGCATGCTGCGCGACTCGTCCGGCGCAGCCGAGCGACTCACGAGGGTGCTCTCCGGGTCCCGGTTCATCGGAGAACTCATGGACCGGATCCCGGAGTCGGCGGCCTGGCTCGCCGGCGACGAGGACCTGCGGCCGCGTTCGCGTGCAGCGCTCGACGAGGAGGTCTCGGCGCTCCTTCGTCGACACGACTCCAGTGACAGCGCGGCGGCGGCGATCCGAGCGGTCCGTCGGCGTGAGGTGCTCCGTGTCGCGATGTCCTCCACGGTCGGCGTCCTCGACGTACAGGGGCTCGGGAGCGCGCTGACCGACATCTCGAACGCCACACTCACGGGCCTGCTCGGCGCCGTCAGAGGCGTCGGCGGCCTCGGAGTGGACATCGAGTTCGCAATCATCGCCATGGGCAGATACGGCGGTGCCGAGCTTGGCCTCGGCTCCGACCTGGACGTCATGTACGTGTACCGTGCCGGCGACGATCTCGATCCGCAGATCGCCCAGCGCCAGGCGGCATCGATCGCCGCGGAGTTGAAACGGCTGAGCGACGACGCTCGGCTGCCGCTCGACCTCGACGTCGATCTCCGGCCGGAGGGCAAGAACGGTCCGATCACCCGATCACTCGACTCCTACCGCAACTATTACGCCCGCTGGTCGCTCACGTGGGAGGCCCAAGCGCTGTTGCGGGCGGCCGGCGTCGTCGGGGACGCCGAGCTCATCAGCGCGTTCACGGAGGTGGCGGACGCGGTTCGGTATCCGGTCGCGATCAGCGAGCAGTCGGTACGCGAGGTCAAGCGCATCAAGGCGCGGGTGGAGAACGAACGACTGCCGCAGGGCGCCGATCCGACGCGCCACCTGAAGCTCGGCCGAGGCTCCTTGAGCGACGTGGAGTGGTTCGTGCAACTCCTCCAGCTGGAGCATGGCGCACGAGTACCCGAGCTGCGGACGACGTCGACACTCCGCGCGCTCGACGCGGCCGTCGCCGCGGGCCTGGTCGAGGCGGAAGCCGCTGAACGCCTCAGAGAGGCTTGGATCCTGGCATCCCGGGCGCGTTCGGCGATGACCCTCTGGCTGAACAAGACCCAGGACGTTCTGCCGAGCGACCGACAGCAGCTCGAAGGTGTTGCACGACTGCTCGAGTATCCTCCCGGCTCGGCGAGCCTCCTCGAACAGGACTACCTGGCGGCCACACGCCGTGCCCGGACTGTGTTCGAGCACGCCTTCTACGGCATCGAACCCCCGGAATCGGGTTCGACCACGAACGCCCGCTGAGGGTCTCCCCACTCGGTGTGTCAATCTCCTGTCGCTGCCGGACGGTCGGCGCCGCCGACACCGGTCAACGTCGAGCCGCCCCGCCATCCGGAGCGGATGACGGGGCGGCTCGACGTGCAGTGGACGAATCAGACGCCGTAGTACAGCTCGAACTCGAACGGGTGCGGACGCTGGGCGAGCGGCTTGATCTCCTGCTCGCGCTTGTACTGGATCCAGGTCTCGATGAGCTCCGGGGTGAAGACGTTGCCGGCGAGGAGGAACTCGTGGTCCTCCTCGAGTGCCGTCAACGCCTCGCCGAGGGACGCGGGAACCTGCGGGATGTTCTTCGCCTCCTCGGGGGGAAGCTCGTACAGGTCCTTGTCCACGGGCTCGTGCGGCTCGATGCGGTTCTTGATGCCGTCGAGGCCAGCCATCAGCTGCGCGGCGAACGCCAGGTACGGGTTGCCGGAGGCGTCCGGTGCGCGGAACTCGATGCGCTTGGCCTTCGGGTTCGTGCCCGTGATCGGGATACGGATCGACGCGGAGCGGTTACCGGCCGAGTAGACCAGGTTGACCGGAGCCTCGAAGCCGGGGACCAGGCGGTGGTAGGAGTTCACCGTCGGGTTCGTGAAGGCGAGCACCGCGGGTGCGTGCTTCAGGAGACCGCCGATGTACCAGCGAGCAAGGTCGGACAGGCCGCCGTAGCCGTTCTCGTCGTAGAAGAGCGGCTTGCCTTCGCTCCACAGCGACTGGTGCGTGTGCATGCCGGAGCCGTTGTCGCCGAAGAGGGGCTTCGGCATGAACGTGGCGGTCTTGCCCCACTGCTCGGCCGTGTTCTTCACGATGTACTTGAACTTCAGGATGTCGTCCGCCGCGGCGACCATGGTGTCGAAGCGGTAGTTGATCTCGGCCTGGCCGCCGGTGCCCACCTCGTGGTGGCTGCGCTCGAGGATGAGTCCCGCGTCGATCAGCTTGAGGCAGATGTCGTCACGGAGGTCGGCCTGCTTGTCGACCGGGCTGACCGGGAAGTAGCCGCCCTTGTACGGGGTCTTGTTCGCGAGGTTTCCGCCTTCTTCAGCGCGACCGGTGTTCCAGGCGCCCTCTTCGGAGTCGACCGAGTAGAAGCTCGAGTGCTGGTTGACCTCGTAGCGCACGTCGTCGAAGATGTAGAACTCCGCCTCGGGAGCGAAGAACGCGGTGTCGGCGATGCCGGTCGACGCGAGGTACTTCTCGGCCTTCTTGGCGACCTGGCGGGGATCCTTCGAGTAGATCTCGCCGTTGCGGGGGTTGTAGATGTCGAACACCATGATGAGGGTGCGCTCAGCGCGGAAGGCGTCGACGTAGGCGGTGGAGACATCCGGGATGAGCTGCATGTCCGACTCGTGGATGTTGGCGAAGCCACGGATGGACGAGCCATCGAACAGCTGGCCGACGGTGAAGAACTCCTCGTCGACGGTGTTGGCCGGGATGTTGAAGTGCTGCTGCACGCCGGGAAGGTCCGTGAAGCGGATGTCGAGGAACTTGACATCGGTGTCCTTGATGAACTTGAGCACTTCGGAAGAATCACTGAACATGTGAATGGCTCCAAATGGGGTTGGTACAGGGAGGCTGCACAGCGCAGCCATCTGTGAGACTACGGGGAGGGGGTTACCCCGCCATGACACCCATGTTTCGTGGATGTTACGAGAATCCCCGCCCGAATAGAATGGCACAGTGCCAGACACCCCGCAGAATCCACGGACGTTCGGAGAGCTTCCTCCCAGTGCCTTCCCCGGTGAGCGACTCGGACTTCCCGAAGTCGGTCCTCGATCAGTCGCGCGGGTGGGCCGCCGCATCGGGGCTCTGGTGATCGACTGGGCGCTCGCGATCGTGCTGTCGGTCGCCTTCTTCTCCTACGATGCCACCGCAACCCTCGTGATCTTCGCAATCATGCAGCTCGTGTTCATCCCGACGATCGGCGGTAGCGTCGGCCATCGTCTCTGTGGCATGCGACTGATGCCGCTCACGGGTGGCTGGGTCGGCGTGTGGCGTCCGGCGCTGCGCACCGTGCTCCTCTGCGTGGTCATCCCGGCTCTCGTCTGGGATTCCGACCAGCGCGGTTTCCACGACAAGGTTGCCGGGACGGTACTTCTCCGGGTCCGCTGAGAACTCGTCTCCGGATGACACGACGGCCGCCCTCCCTGAGGAGAGCGGCCGTCGTGTTCTGCTGTCGGGTCGGCGTGCGCGCGGCTGGCTGTGCGGTTCCGTGTATGGGTGGTCAGCGCACCCGCTGCGGGCGGACCTTCATGGGGTCGACACCCTTGGGGATGGGCAACTGCGTGCCGAAGGACGACAGTCTGTTGCTGACAGCGAGGACCTCGGGGTTGGTAAGGGACTTCTTGACCTTGCGCAGAGCGCCGGAGAGCTGACGCAGCTGGACCGAATCGGCGTCCGGTCCGACGTGGAACACCGTGACGGGTACGTTCGGAAGGATCCGGGTCACCTTTCGCTTCTCGTCCTCGAGCAGACGAGCGGTGCGTGAACGCGGTCCCTCTGCGATGAGCGCGACGCCGCCACGACCGACTGCGCGGTAGATGGCGTCCTGCGTCTTCGGGTTCACCGCGACGGGCATCTCGCTCGTCTGCCACGAGCGTGGTGCGGCGCGGAGCACCTGGCCGACGGCCCCCGGACGTCCCTCGATCTGCGTGTAGACGACCTTGTCGGCACGCCGCGTGAGGATGAAGAGGGCAGCGAGGATGCCGGCGAGGACACCCGCGATGATCCACATGACGAGCGCGAACACGTTGCCAGCCGAGAACAGCAGCGCGACCGCGATGCCGATCAGCACGGGCAGGATGAATCCGCCGAGCATCAGCCACTGCGCAGCCTTGTCGTGACGACGAGTGAGCTGGAACACCTGCCAGAGCTGCTTGAGGCGCCCTGGTTCCTTCTGCGCCGCCGCGGGCGCGTCCTTCTGAGCCATGCTCCAAGGATAGCCGGTGCGACAGCCTCCTGATGCGGGGATCTGCTCCACAGGCCCCCGTCGGTCCGCAGTTGTCCACAGAGGCGCTCACGCGCAGGCCGGGCACCGTCGCACCGTCGCAGGATCAAGGCATGGAACCTCTGCCCGACCTTCACGATCCGCACACCCAGGTGGCAGGCCGTCGTCTCGTGCGACGACTCGGAACCGGACGCCGCTGGAGCGCGTTCACCACCGTGCTCGCCGGAGACTCCGCGTCGCCCCCGGACGGCACTGCTGCACGCCGTTCGACGCTCTCGCCGGACGCGGTGCTTCTGCGTGCACGATCGGATGCTGCGGAGCGAGGCCTCTGGCGCCGGGCGGCGATCCTCTCGCGGCTCGACCACCCGCACATCCTCCGTCTCCTCGACGTGGCCGAGGACGTCGGCGGATCGCCGTGTCTCCTCGTCGAGCGGCTCTCCGGAGGGACGCTAGCCGAGCTCCTGCGCCGACGTGAGACGATCGCGCCGGGCGAGGCGGTCACGATCCTGGCCCCGCTCGTGGACGCGGTGCGCGCGGCGCACCTCGCCGACATCCGTCACGGCGCCATCTCGGCGTCGGCCGTCTCGCTCGCAGACGACGGGAGACCGGTCCTCGCCGGTTGGTGCGAGGCCGCAGCCGTCGAGACGGGCCCACGGGAGCGCGGCCGGGCGTTGCAGCCAGACCCGGCCTTCGCCTCGGACTGGATCGCTCTCGGACGCCTCATCGACGGTGTGCTCCGCGCGACGAGCTCGGGGGAGACCGCGATCGTCTCGGACTGGATCACCGATTCGGTGTCGGTGCTGGCCGACCACGAGCTGGCGAATCGACTCCAGCAACGGATCCATGCCGTGGCGAGGCCGTTGCCCGTCCTCCTCGACCGTGCGACGGACACTGCCGAGTCGCCTGCCGACATGATCCGCGCCAGCGCTGGCCTGCCAGTCGAGAGCACCCCCACGACACGCCGCGCGACGAATCCCCACCGTCGACGACGTCCACCCGGCACACGACGTCCACCCGGCACAGCACGTTCACTCGGCACACGATTGCTCACGCGGCGGTCGGCTCGGCGGGCGGAGGCACCGATATCCGCTGATGGCACGACCGGGACGTCGTCACCGCGCAGCCTGCCCTCGAGGCGGCCGAGACTGATCCTCGGCGCGGTCGCTGCCGCGGCGACACTCGTGACCGGGGCGATGTTCCTGCTCCCACCCGCCGACGAGGGCGTCCCATCCGAGGCCGTCGATGCCGTCGAACCCTCCCTGACAGCAACAGGGACAACCGGGCCTGCAGAGGCACCGCCCACCGCCGGCGCCGAGCACACCGTGGAGCAGCCCTCGGAGCCGGATCTCGACGTCGATCCGGTCGGCGCGACAGCCGGACTCCTGGCTGCACGTGAAGCGTGCCGAGGCGGGAGAGCAGCGTCAGCATGTGTTCTCGACTACGCCGAACACGGCTCGCCCTTCCACGAGCAGGAGCTGTCGGGTGAGCCGCTCGGGTCCATCGACGTCGTAGACCCGGTACTGGTCGACCGGCAGGGGGATGCCGCCGTACTCCGAAGCGCGCTCGGGACGGGAGCCGTGGGTGGCCCCGGCGACGAACGACGCCAGCCCGTCACGCTCCTCGTGGTGAGGGGCGAGACGGGCTGGCGTCTGCGGGACGTCTTCACTGCCGGATGAGGGCGACGAGACGACCGTCCTGTGTGGTGCTCCTGATCAGATCCCGAGCGAGCCGCGGAAGTCGCCTGCTTCGAGACGGTTCTTGACCTGGACGAGGAAGCGAGCTGCGTCCGCACCGTCGATGATGCGGTGGTCGTAGCTCAACGCCAGGTAGACGGTCGAGCGGATCGCGATGGCGTCTGCACCGTCGACGGTCACGACGACGGGCTTCTTCGTGACGATGCCCGTCCCGAGGATCGCGGACTGCGGCAGGAAGACGATCGGGGTGTCGAACAGCGCGCCACGCGAACCGGTGTTGGTCAGCGTGAAGGTGCCGCCGGACAGCTCGTCAGGCTGCAGCTTGTTGTCGCGCGTGCGCTGCGCCAGATCCGCGATCTCGGCGCCGAGCTCGGCGATCGACTTCGAGCCGGAATTGCGGATGACCGGCGTGAGCAGGCCGCGCTCCGTGTCGACCGCGATCGCGAGGTTCTCGGTCTCCGGATACACGATCTGATCGCCGTCAACCGTGGCGTTGATGATCGGGTAGGTCTGGAGGGCCTCGCTGGCCGCGAGGGCGAAGAACGGCAGGAAGGACAGCTTGTTGCCCGTCTTGGCGAGGAACTCGTCCTTGACCGCCGTGCGGAGCGCGGCGACCTTCGTGACGTCGACCTCGACGACGCTCGTCAGCTGGGCGGTGCCCTGCATCGAAGCGACGGCGCGCTCGGCGACGACCTTACGCAGACGCGACATGGCCTTGCTCGTACCGCGCAGTGCCGACACCTCGACCACCGGAGCCGCAGCGGTCGCTTCGCCACCGGTGGTCTGGGCCTTGAGGACGTCCTCCTTGCGGATGCGACCGCCGACCCCGGTACCGGTGACGGTGGTCAGGTCGACGCCGTGCTGGTTTGCAAGACGGCGCACGAGCGGCGTGACGTATCCCGAGTTCACGACGCCGGCGGCCGGCTGTGCGGCAGCCTCAGCCGGAGCCGGAGCGGCAGCCGGAGCCGGAGCAGCAGCCGGAGCCGGTGCGGCAGCAGCAGCCGGAGCGGGAGCGGGAGCGGCAGCCGGAGCCGGTGCGGCAGCAGCAGCGGGCGCTGGAGCAGCGGCAGGGGCATCCTCGGGGGTCGGCGCCGCAGGAGCCGGAGCAGGCTCTGCAGCGGGTGCTGCGGCCGGCTCGGGCTCGGCAGCCGGAGCGGGCTCTTCCGCGGCCGGTGCGGCGGCAGCCGAACCATCACCGATGGTGACGAGTGCGGTGCCGACTTCGACCGTCTCGTCCTCCTGGACGAGGATCGCCTCGATGACACCGGCGATCGGTGAAGGGATCTCGGTGTCGACCTTGTCGGTCGACACTTCGAGCAGCGGCTCGTCGACCTCCACGGTGTCGCCGACATTCTTCAGCCAGCGGGTGACCGTACCCTCGGTGACACTCTCGCCGAGTGCCGGAAGGCTGACGGATTCGCTCATGACCTTGTCTCCTTTGAAACCTGTTGTGTATTCACTAGCTTATGGGGGTGTTCGCGGCGCGTCACAGAGCGTGCAGGGGCTTGCCTGCAAGCGCCAGGAATGCTTCGCCGAGCGCTTCGTTCTGCGTGGGGTGCGCGTGGATGAGCGGCGCGATGTCTTCCGGGTAGGCCTCCCAGTTCACGGCGAGCTGTCCCTCTGCGATGAGCTCACCGACGCGGGCGCCGATCATGTGCACACCGATGACGGGGCCGTCGTTGACACGGATGACCTTCACGTTGCCGCTCGTGCCGATGATCTCACTCTTGCCGTTACCGGCGAGGTTGAAGTCGTAGCTCGAGATGTTGTCGGCGCCGTACTGCTCGGCGGCCTTCGCCTCGCTGAGGCCGACGGACGCGATCTCGGGGTCGCAGTAGGTGACCTTCGGGATGTTGACGTCCTCGATGATCACGGGCTTCAGGCCGGCGATCTCCTCTGCGACGAAGATGCCCTGCTGGAATCCGCGGTGCGCCAGCTGCAGGCCTGGGACGATGTCGCCGACGGCGTAGAGCCCGGGGACACTCGTCTCGAGCCGGTCGTTCGTGATGACGAAGCCGCGGTCGATCGTGACGCCCACCTCTTCGAAGCCGAGGCCGGCGGTGGACGGACCACGGCCGACGGCGACGAGCAGCAGCTCGGCGTCGAAGGTCTTGCCGTCTTCGAGCGTGATGTGCACGCCCTCCTCGTTCTGCGTGACGCTCTGGAAGCGCACTCCGAGCGAGTAGTCGATGCCGCGCTTGC
The DNA here is from genome assembly GCF_050613355.1 of Plantibacter sp. RU18. Taxonomy (NCBI): domain Bacteria; kingdom Bacillati; phylum Actinomycetota; class Actinomycetes; order Micrococcales; family Microbacteriaceae; genus Plantibacter; species Plantibacter sp. RU18. The sequence goes on along the minus strand of NZ_CP159618.1, from coordinate 2,495,156 downwards.
GGAATGCACGCTCGAGCGCCTTGCTGATCGACTCGTCCTCGTTCGGAACGAGGTGCGGCAGGGCTTCGATGATGGTCACTTCGGTGCCGAAGGACTTCCAGACGCTCGCGAACTCGACGCCGATGACGCCGCCACCGAGGACCGCGACCTTCTTCGGGATGAAGTCGAGCTGCAGAGCCTGCTCGCTCGTGATGACGCGGCCACCGATCTCGAGGCCCGGCAGTGAGCGGCTGTACGAACCGGTCGCGAGGATGACGTTCTTGCCGATGATGAGGTCGTCGCCGACCTGCACACTCGTCGGGGAGACCAGACGGCCCTCGCCCTCGATCGTGGTGATGCCACGAGCCTTGACGAGCCCCTGAAGGCCCTTGTACTTCTTCGCGACGATGCCCTCGCGGTACGCGGTCACGCCCTGGATGTCGACGCCCTCGAAGGTGGTCTTGACGCCGTACTTCTCGGACTCGCGGGAGACGTCGGCCACCTCGGCCGAGTGCAGCAGCGCCTTGGTCGGGATGCAGCCGCGGTGCAAGCAGGTGCCACCGACCTTGTCCTTCTCGATCATGCCGACGGTGAGGCCCAGCTGCGAGGCACGCAGCGCTGCGGCGTACCCGCCGCTTCCGCCTCCCAGGACTACCAGGTCAAAATTCTGCTCGGACACTCCGTTGCTCCTTGTGTGTGCTTCGTGGGCGATCGGTAACCGTCGTGGTGTGGTCGGCGGTGTCGAGGCAGGTCGAGCTGCCCTCATCGACCTTACTACGCGCGGCTAAATTCCTCGGCCATTGCCAGGAGCGTGCGTACCGCGACACCGGTCGGGCCCTTGGCCGTGAAGCCGTATGGGGCGTCGCCGTTCATGGCGCTCCCGGCAATGTCGAGATGGGCCCAGGGGATCCGGACGGCCGTGCCATCCTCGTCGGTGCGCTCGGCGATGAACTCCTGCAGGAACGTCCCTGCGACGAGCATGCCGCCCGCGGTGTTCCCGGGCTTCGCATTGGCGAGGTCGGCGACGTCGGAGTCGAGGACCTTCCGGAGCTCGGCGGGAAAGGGCATCGGCCAGAAGAGTTCGTCGGTGCCGGACCCGGTGGCGATCAGGTCGGTGACGAACGCGGCGTCGCCCATGACACCGGTGTAGCGGTTGCCGAGGGCGACGACGGCAGCACCGGTGAGGGTCGCGACGTCGATGATCGCGTCGGGCTCCTCCTCGCCGGCGGCGACGAGACCGTCCGCGAGCACGAGGCGTCCTTCGGCGTCGGTGTTGGTGACCTCGACGGTACGTCCGCCGCGCATGGTGAGGACGTCGTTCGGCCGGATGGCGGTTCCGGACGGCAGGTTCTCCGCGAGGCAGAGCCAGGCGGTGATGCGGGTTTCCACGCCGAGACGCGCCGCCGCGGCGAGGACCGCGAGGACGGTCGCCGCACCGGTCATGTCGTACTTCATGCCCACCATGGATGCCGGCGGCTTGAGGGAGAGTCCGCCGCTGTCGAAGGTGATGCCCTTGCCGACCAGGGCGAGATGCGTCGTGGCACCAGGGGGCGAGTAGCTGAGCTTGACGAGGCGGGGCGGCCGTGACGAACCCTGTCCGACACCGAGAATGCCGCCGAACCCGTCGGCGGCCAGCTGCGTCTCGTCCCACTCCTGGATGGTGACGTCGAGTCCGTCCACCGCTGCGTGCGCGGCCGTCGCGAAACTCGCAGGATAGAGCTCGTTCGGGGGAGCGTTCACCAGGTCCTTGACGAGTGCGATCGCCTCCGCGACCGCGCTCGCGTGCTCGGCGGCCTCCTCGGCGCCGCTCGTCTCGATCTCGGCGGGGATGACCACGGAGACCTGGGCTGCCGAGGCGGGGGCGGGCGTGCTGCCGGTGCCTCGGGACGCGGTGTACCGGTATGCCCCGATCGCCGCACCCTCGAGGATGGCTTCCGCTGCTTCGGCCGTCTGCTCGGTGAGGGCGAACGCCACGGCCGGCTGACCGCTCACGGAACGCGTCACGGCTCCGGCGGCACGACGGAACGCCGACGCATCGGCATCCGTGCCCAGTCCGACGAGCACGAGCCCTCCGGCCGCGCCGAAGCGATCGGGGAGTCGACGCACCTCGTCCGGCGCCCCGGTGATCCCCGAGGCGGCCAGTTCCTCCTGCAGGGCGGAGTACGCCGCCGGTGCCAGTAGCTCGGGCCCCTCTGCACCCTTGCGGACAGCGAGGACGACGAGGTCGGTCTCGATCCCTTCGACGGCTGCGGACAGGACGGAGAGTGCTGGGATCGTCATGTCTCCATCGTAGGCACGCGGCCCGGCGCGAGGAGACGGCCTCACCTGGTGTTCGCTCTCGGCGGCACCCCGCGACCGCACTGAGTCCGATGGCCGCACTGCCCACCTTTAGAGTTGGAGCATGCCTACGCCTGACGACCTCTACGAGGTGCACCCGGAGATCGATGTCCCCGCCGGTCTCCACCTCGTCGCGGGTCTCACCGGGTTCTCGGACGCCGGCGGTGCCGTCGGCCAGTTGAACGCCTACTTGAACGACGTCCTCGACACCACGGTCGTCGCTGAGTTCGACGTCGACGTCCTGCTCGACTACCGCGCCAGGCGCCCGATCATCTCCTTCGACCAGGACCACCTGACCGAGTACCGGCCACCGCGACTGACGCTGTCGCTCGCCCACGACGAACTCGGCTCGCCCTTCCTGCTGCTGACCGGATTCGAACCGGATTTCCTCTGGGACCGGTTCGTCACCGCCGTCCTCCAGCTGGTCGACCGGTTCCGCGTCAGCGACACCACGTGGGTGCACGCGATCCCGATGCCCGTCCCGCACACCCGCCCGATCGGCGTCACCGTCAGCGGGAACCGCTTCGACCTCATCGAGTCCCTCTCGGTGTGGCGCCCCCACACGCAGGTGCCGTCGAATGTCCTGCACCTGCTCGAACACCGCCTCTACGAGCGCGGTGACAGCGTCGCCGCATTCGTGCTTCTGATCCCGCACTACCTGGCCGACACGGAGTTCCCGTCCGCCGCAGTGGTGTCGATCGAGAGCCTGAGCGCGGCGACCGGTCTGATCTTCCCGACCGACCGGCTTCGTGAGGACGGGCGCGACTTCATCGCCAAGATCGACGAGCAGGTCGCGACGAACCACGAGCTGGGCAAGCTGGTGGCGACGCTCGAAGAGCGGTATGACGCGTACATGGCCGACAATTCGCCACGGTCTCCACTGACCGACATCGACGGCGCACTGCCCTCCGCGGACGAGATCGCGGCGGAGCTCGAGAACTTCCTCGCGAGCCGGCGCCACGGCGACGAGGATCGATCGACCACCTAAGCTGGTTCGGTGCGATCTCGACGTGTCTGGTGGGTGTTCGGCGTCGGGGTGTTCGCCTATCTGATCACCGTCATGCAGCGTTCGACGCTCGGTGTCGCAGCAGTGGACGCGACCGAGCGGTTCCAGGTCGATGCAGCCGCCCTGTCCACGCTGGCCGTCGCCCAGCTGATCGTGTACGCGGTCATGCAGGTGCCCGTCGGCGTGCTGATCGACCGTCTCGGCCCCCGGGTGCTCATCGCGGGAGGCCTCGCCGTCGTGATGGGCGGACAGATCTGGCTCGGTCTGACCACCGAGCTCGGTGGCGCGATCGTCGGCCGCATGCTCGTCGGGCTCGGCGACGCCGCCGTGTTCACCTCGGTGCTGCGGCTGGTGAACTCCTGGTTCCCGACGAAGCAGGTCCCGATCGTGTCGCAGTGGGTGGGGAACATCGGCCAGATCGGTCAGATCCTCTCCGCCGTACCCTTCTCCTTCGTCCTACACGCCTACGGCTGGTCCCAGGCGTTCCTCAGCGCGGCAGGCCTCGTCCTCCTCGCCCTGATCGGCGTGCTCATCGTCGTACGGGACCGCCCAGCGGGGTCGGAGGAGCAGTCGCGCCCGGAGACCTGGGGGCACGTCGTGCGGGAGGTGGTCGTCAGTCTCCGACGGCCCGGTACCCGTCTGGGGTTCTGGTCGCACTTCGTCACCCAGTCCTCCGGCACGGTCCTCACCCTCCTCTGGGGCTTCCCCTTCATGGTGTACGCCCTCGGCTACTCCCAACCGCTCGCCGCCTCGCTGCTGATCGTCATCGTGGTTTCAGGCATGTTGTCCGGGCCGATCATCGGGATCCTCACCGCCCGCTTCCCCTACCGGCGGAGCAACCTCGTGCTGCTCATCGTCGCGATCATGGGCGTCGCATGGGCCGCACTGCTGCTCTGGCCGGGCATCCCTCCGATGTGGCTCGTGATCGTCCTCTTCGTCGTGGTCGGCATCGGCGGACCCGGATCGCTCATCGGCTTCGACTTCGCGCGGACCTTCAACCCCATCCGCTCGCTCGGCGGCGCGAACGGCATCGTCAACGTGGGTGGCTTCCTCGCGAGTTTCGTCATCATGTTCCTGATCGGCGTCATCATCGACGCAGTGAGCGGGACGGGCCGGGCGGACTACTCGATGGACAGCTTCCGCGTCGCCTTCGCCGTCCAGTACCTCGTCGTCGGCTTCGGGGTGGCCATGTTGCTCGTGGCGCGGTCGCGGACGAGGCGACGCTTCGTCGAAGAGGAGGGGATCGCCGTCGGGCCGCTGTGGATCGCGGTGCGCGCACGTCTCGGACGTCGTCGCTGAGCGTTCGCCCCGTGCAGCATCTCCGGTCTTGACAAACCGCCTGTGGCTCTCGAACGTTCCAGTGCGCGCTATAATGGACAACGGACCCGTTCACCTCTCGGAATGTCGGCGGCCCTTTCTGGGTTGCACTGCACCAAGACTTGACATGGGTCCTCGTAATGTCCGAAATCACGGACGATCCGGGGCTCACAGCTTCCCGGGTCCGAACAGGAAGGTGCAGCTATGGCCACCAAGACCGCTCGCGCAGACGAAGCAGCGCCAGCAGACGAGGCCACGGAGGCTCCCGCAGCGAAGGCTCGGACCACCAAGGCCACCACCACCCGCGCCAAGGCGGCTCCGAAGGCCAAGGCCACCCGCGCCAAGGCGGGCACGAAGTCGAGCACGGACGCCGACGAGTCCGAAGACGACGATGTCGTCGAGGTCGTCGCCGTTGACGCGGCCACGGTGACCACCGAGGACGCCACGGAGGCCACCGAGGAAGAGGACGACAAGTCCGTTCCCGAGATCACCCTCCCGACTGACGCTCTCGTGCTGTCCAACAGCGACGACGACGAGATCCCCGTCTACTCCGCGGCCATCACCGGCGCCACCGCAGACCCGGTCAAGGACTACCTGAAGCAGATCGGTAAGGTCGCGCTCCTCAACGCAGCGGAGGAGGTCGAGCTCGCCATGCGGATCGAGGCCGGCCTGTTCGCCGAGGACAAGCTCTCGGCACTCAGCGACCTCGAGAAGCGTTCGCAGGTCGGACGCGAGCTCCAGTGGGTCGCGAAGGACGGGGCCCGCGCGAAGAGCCACCTGCTCGGCGCGAACCTCCGCCTCGTCGTCAGCCTCGCCAAGCGGTACACCGGTCGTGGCATGCAGTTCCTCGACCTCATCCAGGAGGGCAACCTGGGCCTCATCCGTGCCGTCGAGAAGTTCGACTACACGAAGGGCTTCAAGTTCTCCACCTACGCGACGTGGTGGATCCGCCAGGCCATCACCCGCGCCATGGCAGACCAGGCTCGCACCATCCGTATCCCGGTGCACATGGTCGAGGTCATCAACAAGCTCGCCCGTGTCCAACGGCAGATGCTCCAGGACCTGGGTCGCGAACCCACGCCCGAGGAGCTGAGCCGCGAGCTCGACATGACTCCGGAGAAGGTCATCGAGGTCCAGAAGTACGGTCGCGAACCGATCTCCCTGCACACGCCGCTCGGCGAGGACGGCGACAGCGAGTTCGGCGACCTCATCGAGGACACCGAAGCCGTGGTGCCTGCTGACGCGGTCAGTTTCACCATGCTGCAGAAGCAGCTGGAGTCGCTCCTCGACTCCCTCTCCGAGCGTGAGGCCGGCGTCATCCGGATGCGCTTCGGACTCGGGGACGGCATGCCGAAGACGCTCGACCAGATCGGCGACACCTTCGGGGTGACTCGCGAGCGGATCCGTCAGATCGAGTCCAAGACGATGGCGAAGCTCCGCCACCCGAGCCGATCCCAGTCGCTGCGCGACTACCTCGAGTAGGCCCGTGCGCTACGCCCCGGCGATCCTCGCCGGTCGTGCCGTCCGATTCCTCGCCAGGCTGCGGAAGCCCGGCGGGGGATCGGCAGTGCCCGGCCTGGTGGTCAACCGCATCGCGCCCGGATTCCTCCCGGACACCCTGAACTCGTTCCCGCGGGGCCTGGTGGTCGTCAGCGGGTCCAGCGGGAAGTCGACGACCACGAAGATGCTCGTCGGCATCCTGCGGGCGCACGGCGTCTCGGTGTTCACCAACCCGTCGACCGCCAACATCTCGCAGGGTTTGACCTCCGCCCTGCTGGAGCGCGCCGACCTCCGAGGTCGGATCGACGCCGAGCTGGGCGTGCTCGAGATGGACGAGGGCCATGGAGCACTGATCGCGCCGCGCCTGAATCCGGCGCACGTGATCCTCACCAACGTATCCGTCGACCAGATCGACCGCTTCCACGACGCCGCGATGGTCGAGCGGATGCTCGGCACCATTGCAGAGCGGTCGACCGGGTCGCTGGTCCTGAACGGCGACGACGCCTTGATCGACGCCCTCGCACCGGGCAGCGCGGCAGTCCGACGCCGATACGGCGTCTCGTCGGCGGTGCTGGCGGAGAGCCCGCGTGGCCTCGGCTACAGCCGCACCTCGCGAGATCGCGTCGACCCGGCGTCCGGGACGGTCGTGGAATCGCTCGAGGGCGACGTCGTGACGATCGCCCATCACGACGAGTCGGTCCGTTTCCGGCTGCCCGCGCGCGGCGTGCACTATGCGGTCGACGCCGCTGCAGCGATCGCAGGCGCCGCGTCCATCCTCGGAGCGGCGTTCCGGCTGCCCGTCGCTGCCGAGTCGTTCGCAGCGCTGACACCCGTGTTCGGTCGTGGCGAGGTCACGAGGATCCGTGGTCAGGAGGTGGAGTTCGTGCTCGTGCAGAACCCAGCCAGCTTCCAATTGAACGTCGACAGCCTCGAGGCAGGGACCGAACAGATCCTTGTCGCGGTCGGCAGTGACGTCCGGGATCCCTCCTATCTCTGGCCGGTGGACACCGCTCGGCTCGGTCGGGTGGCGATCGTCTCGGGCTCCAAAGCGTGGGAGGCCGCGCTGCAGCTCGGATACGACGGCGTCGAGATCGACCGGATCGAGTCCGATCTTGGAACCGCTCTCGACGACTTCCTCGCGCTGCCGGCGCCGCAGCGCGGTCGCAAGACCGTGATCTTCACCGCTGATTCGATGCGCCGGACCCGTGCCCATCTCGGACTCGCCTCCAACGATCAGGACTCAACATGACGACCGAGCCGACCCTCACCATCGCCGTGATCCTCGCGTCACGATGCAACGTGAACGGCGATGCCGAGAACGGAGCGGTGCTCGCCCGACGGGCCCGCGCGCGCGGCATCACGGTTGAGCACGTGCTCGTCGAGTCCGTCGACGAACTTCCGGAGACCGTGCACGCCGTCATCCTCGGATCCTGCGACGACCCGTCGCTGACCACGACGCTCGAGGCGCTGCGGCCTTTCCACGATGCTTTCACCGACTGGATCGCTTCGGGCGTCCCGGTGCTCGCGGTCGCCAACGGCTGGAAGCTGCTCGGACGACGACTCGAACTCGCTCCCGACGAGTGGATCGACGGCTTGTCGATCATCGAGGCGGACGCGCCGTTGCGTGTCACGCGCGCCAGCGACGATCTCGTGGTGGTCCCGACTCGCGGCCTCGACCTCGCGACGGCGGTGCTGGTGGGGTACGAGAACCACGCCCGCGACTTCCGTGCAGGCACCGGTGTACAGACGCTCGGATCGGTGCAGCACGGCCGAGGCAACGGCGACGGCACCGAAGGTGCCCTCGTCGGGCCGCTGGTCGGCACGCACCTGCATGGTCCGGTGCTCGCGAAGAACCCGGAGCTCGCGGACCGACTCCTGCTGCAGGCCGTCACGGTCGCGGGAGGCACCACGATGCTCGACGAGGTGGCCGAGCTGCACGCGCTCGACGCCATCGCCGCGAATGCTCGGGATCAGATCCTCGCCTCCATCACCTGATCGGCGTTCGTCCGCACCCGGCGTGTTCCGGATACGACAGCGAAGGGCCCCGGATCGTGGATCCGGGGCCCTTCGTCTGCGTGATCGGGTGACTACGCGCGCTGCTCGTCGAACAAGCGGCTCGACTCGTCGTGCCAGTTCGTGGCGACCTGCGTCAGCTTGTCCTGGTACTTCTTCCCGTGGTGCGCGCAGAACAGCAGCTCGCCGCTGTTCATCTGCACTCGGATGTAGGCCTGGGCGCCGCACAGATCACAGCGATCGGCGGCCGTCAGTTGCTGGGCGTCGAGGTCACTGGGCGTGCTCTCGGTGGCAGTCTGTGACATGTGCTCCTCCTGACTCTGCGGCTACGAAACTCGTAGTACTTATGAAAGCACGCGTTTGTTACAACGGAGTGCCATTGTGCACTGTTTTCGCTGTGCGCGTAGACAATTCGGACCGGAACGCCTCGCGGATGGGTCCTCACGACGATCTGGAGCTCGATGCCGGTCCGGGCGCGTCGCACGCCGAGTGTCACCGCAGCGGTGTCTGAGCGGCCGACTACTCTGGAGTGGTGAGCAGCGACTACTCCGCCCGGCATCTCTCCGTCCTCGAAGGCCTCGAGGCGGTGCGCAAGCGTCCCGGCATGTACATCGGGTCCACGGACTCCCGCGGGCTCATGCACTGCCTCTGGGAGATCATCGACAACTCGGTGGACGAGGCTCTCGGCGGGCACGGTGACCAGATCGAGGTCGTACTGCACGCCGACCAGAGTGTCGAGGTCCGCGATCACGCGCGTGGCATCCCCGTCGACATCGAGCCGAAGACCGGGCTCTCCGGCGTCGAGGTCGTGTTCACGAAGCTGCACGCGGGCGGGAAGTTCGGTGGTGGCTCCTACGCCGCCTCTGGTGGTCTGCACGGCGTCGGGGCATCCGTCGTCAACGCACTGTCGGAACGCCTCGACGTCGAGGTGGACCGCGGCGGCAAGACCTACGCCATGTCATTCCACCGAGGTGAACCCGGCATCTTCGCCGACACCGGTGCTCCGACTCCTGACGCCCCCTTCACACCGTTCGAGAAGCAGAGTGAGCTGCGTGTGGTCGGCAAGACCGCGCGCGGCGTCACGGGCACCCGGATCCGGTATTGGGCCGACCGTCAGATCTTCACGAAGGGGGCGCAGTTCCAGGCCGAGGAGCTCCTCGGCCGCGCACGACAGACGGCGTTCCTCATCAAGGGACTCGGCATCCACATCCGGGACGAGAGCGGCGAAGAGCCGGTCGAGTCCACGTTCCGCTATGAGGGTGGCATCTCCGAGTTCGTGGACTTCCTCGCCGGAGACACCGCGCTCACCGACACGTGGCGACTCACCGGCAGTGGGACGTTCACCGAGACGGTGCCGGTGCTGTCGCCGTCCGGGACGATGGTCGCGACCGAGGTCGAACGCGAGGCGGAGGTCGACATCGCCCTGCGCTGGGGCACCGGGTACGAGACGGTCATGCGGAGCTTCGTCAACATCATCGCGACGCCGAAGGGCGGGACGCACCAGCTCGGGTTCGACCAGGGGCTGCTCAAGTTCCTCCGCGCCCAGGTCGAGCAGAACGCCCGTCGTCTGAAGGTCGGCTCCGACAAACTCGACAAGGACGACGTCCTCGCCGGACTCACCGCCGTACTCACCGTCCGCCTGGCGGAGCCGCAGTTCGAGGGTCAGACCAAGGAGATCCTCGGTACGCCCGCCGTCCGTGCCATCGTGGCGAATGTCGTCACGAAGGAGCTCAAAGAGCGCTTCGCCTCGACGAAACGCGACGACAAGGCACAGACCGCGCTCGTGCTCGAGAAGATCGTCGCCGAGATGAAGTCGCGCATCTCCGCGCGAACCCACAAGGAGACCCAACGCCGGAAGAACGCGCTCGAGAACTCCTCGCTCCCTGCGAAACTCGTCGACTGCCGTTCCGGCAACCTCGAGGCGAGCGAGCTGTTCATCGTCGAGGGCGATTCGGCACTCGGCACGGCGAAGCTCGCGCGGGACAGTTCCTATCAGGCGCTGCTGCCGATCCGCGGCAAGATCCTCAACGTGCAGAAGGCCTCCGTCTCAGACATGCTCTCCAACGCGGAGTGCGCCTCGATCATCCAGGTCATCGGTGCCGGTTCGGGTCGCTCATTCGACCTCGACGCCGCCCGCTACGGCAAGATCATCCTCATGAGCGACGCCGACGTCGACGGTGCCCACATCCGGACGCTGCTGCTCACCCTGTTCTTCAGGTACATGCGACCGCTCATCGAGGCCGGGCGCGTGTTCGCCGCGGTGCCACCGCTTCACCGTGTGATCGTCGTGAATCCGGGATCCAAACCGAACGAGACGATCTACACCTATTCCGAAGCCGAGCTCCACGCGGTGCTCGGTGACCTGAAGCGCACGGGCAAGAAGCACCAGGAACCCATCCAGCGCTACAAGGGTCTCGGTGAGATGGACGCGGATCAGCTCGCCACGACGACGATGGACCGCCGCCACCGGACCCTGCGTCGAGTCCGCGTGCAGGATGCCGAATCCGCCGGGCGCATCTTCGAACTCCTCATGGGCAACGATGTCGCACCCCGCAAGGAGTTCATCGTCGAGAGCTCCGACCGTCTCTCGCGCGAGAGCATCGACGTCTGACCCGACACACGTCCGGCGCACCGACGACGGGCCCGATGTCGGACGGCCCGGCCGAGCATGCTGCCGGGCCGGGCCGTTCGATCATTCTGCGGGCGTCGCCGTCTCGGTCGCATCAACCGCAGCTGCGGGTTCCTGGGTCGGAACCGCGATCGGTCGACCGATGAAGCCGATGGGCGCATCGAGCGGAGCGCCAGATGCATCCCGCTTCGCACCGACCTCCGGCAGCGCGCGCGGCGTACCGTCCGTGCCGACGGCATGAGCAGGTGCAGCACCGACCCACGCGACCGCCAACTGGTCCTCGCCCTTCAGGAAGCGCTGCGCACGGACGCCGCCCGTTGCTCGGCCCTTCGCCGGGAACTCCGAGAACTCCGAGACCTTGGCACTCCCACTGTCGGTGCCGGCCAGGGTGAGGGAGCTGGTCGCAACGGTCGCCACGACCACCTCGTCGCCCGGCAGCACCGCCGTGAAGGAGATGACCTTGGCACCGGCGGTCAGGTTGATGCCCGCCATGCCGCCGGCAGCTCGGCCCTGCGGGCGGACAGCCGTGGCGGGGAACCGGAGCAGCTGCGCATCCGACGCGACGAACACGAGTTCGGCGTCGTCGCCCACCTGCATGGCCCCGACGACCTGGTCGCCCGGTTTCAGCGTGATGACCTCGAAGTCCGGCTTGTTCGGGAGGTCTCCCGGGATGACCCGCTTCACGACACCGGTGGCGGTGCCGAGCACGATGGGGTCCTCCGCCGTCAGCGAGACGATCGCGAGCACTCGCTCCTCCCGGTTCGGCAGTGACAGGTACTCGCCGATGCGCACGCCCGCGGCGAGCTGGATGGAGGCCGACGGGACCGCAGGCAGGTCGAGCGCACTGAACCGGATGAGACGGCCGAGGCTCGTGACCGCGCCGAGTTCCGTGCGACTCGTCGTGTCGATCACGCTGAGGATCGCGTCGTGCTTGCTGCGTCGGCTCGCGCGCGGCGCAGCCACGTCCTCACCGAGGTCGACACGCAGTACACGCCCGGTCGCGCTGAGGTACACACGGCATGGAGTATCGGCGAGCTCGAGGACGGGTGCGTTCCGGCCTCGACCCGTCGTCGCAACACTCGGCTTGGCATTCGTCAGCATCGTCCGGCGGGGCGTGCCGAACTGCTCTGCAGCGGCTGCGAGTTCTGCCGAGACCGCGGCACGGATGAGCTTCTGGCTGCCGAGCAACCGCTCGAGTTCGGCGATCTCTCCGAGCAGCTTGTCGCGCTCCGTCTCGAGCTCGATGCGGGAGAACTTGGTCAGTCGGCGCAGACGGAGTTCCAGAATGTACTCCGCCTGGAGCTGTGAGAGGTCGAAGACACTGATGAGCTTCGTCCTCGCCTGCTCCGAGTCGTCGCTCGCGCGGATGACCTGGATGACCTCGTCGATGTCGAGGATCGCGATCAGGAGTCCCTCGACGAGGTGCAGCCGTTCCTTGCGGCGGGCGAGGCGGAACTGGCTGCGCCGCGTCACGACGCTGATCCGGTGGTCGACGTAGACTTGGAGTAGCTCCCGCAGGCCCAGTGTCTGCGGTCCGCCGTCCACGAGCGCGACGTTGTTGATGCTGAACGAGTCCTCCAGCGGTGTGTACCGGTAGAGCTGCTCCAGGACGGCCTCCGGGGAGAAGCCTGTCTTGATGCCGATCACGAGACGCAGCCCGTGGATGCGGTCCGTGAGATCCGTGACGTCTGAGATGCCGCTCAGCTTCTTCGAACCGACACCGTCCTTGATCTTCTCGATGATCTTCTCAGGACCCACGAGGTACGGCAGCTCGGTGATGACGAGTCCGGTCTTCCGGGCCGTCACCGATTCGACGGAGACCTTGGCGCGGGTCTTGAACGACCCTCGCCCGGTCGCGTACGCGTCGCGGATACCGTCGAGGCCGACGATCGTGCCGCCGGAGGGCAGATCGGGACCGGGCACGAACTCCATCAGGTCCTCGAGTGTGGCCTGGGGGTGCGCGATGAGATGCCGGGCCGCGCCGATGACCTCGACGAGGTTGTGGGGCGCCATGTTGGTCGCCATTCCCACGGCGATACCACTCGCGCCATTCACCAGGAGGTTCGGGAACGCCGCTGGGAGGACCTCGGGCTGCATGAACTGGTTGTCGTAGTTCGGGACGAAGTCGACGACGTCCTCGTCGAGGTCCATCGTCAGCGCGAGCGCCGCGGCATCGAGACGGGCCTCGGTGTACCGGGGAGCGGCTGGACCGTCGTCGAGCGATCCGAAGTTGCCGTGACCGTCGATGAGCGGGACACGCAGCGTGAACGGCTGGGCGAGCCTCACGAGGGCGTCGTAGATGGCGGTGTCGCCGTGCGGATGGAGCTTTCCCATGACCTCGCCGACGACCCGGGCCGATTTCACGTGTCCGCGGTCGGGTCGGAGACCCATCTCGGTCATCTGGTACAGGATGCGGCGTTGGACGGGTTTCAGTCCGTCGCGTGCGTCTGGAAGCGCACGCGCATAGATCACTGAGTAGGCGTACTCGAGGAAGGATGTCTGCATCTCCGAGGAGACATCGATGTCCTCGATGCGCTCGCCACTCGGTTGCGTCGGCGGGGTCTGCTGTTGGCGGGTCATTCCGTGTCTCTGCTGGGGGACGTCGGGCCAGTGCCCGGCGGGATCGTCGGGCGTCGGCGTCCTCGCTGTGCGAGACTGAGCCCGATGTCCACCATGCTACCGACGGTCAATCCGCACTCGCGCAGCCTTGCCGACGTGCTGCCGGATTGCCTCGCTTCCTTGACCTCCGGGGGCGGCTCGCTGCCGGCTGCCGGCCACGCGATCGTGGTGCTCGTCGACGGCCTCGGCGCGGCGAACCTCCGAAGCGCTGCGGCTCACGCCCGATTCCTCGCGCCCCGGCTCGGGCCGCAGACGACGGCGGTCTCGGCCTTCCCGTCGACGACCGCGGCGGGCATCGCGACCCTGACGACAGGCGCACTACCAGGGCAGCATGGGCTCGTCAGCTATCGGGCACGGGACCTGGCAGGCGACCGCGTGGTCAATCAGCTGAGCGGCTGGGACGCCGGCATGGTCCCCGAAACCTGGCAGCGGCTCCCGACGGTCTTCGAGCGTGCCAAGGCGCAGGGCCTCACGACCACCGTCATCGGTCAGGAGCGCTATCGAGGCTCCGGCCTGACTCGTGCCGTCCTCCGCGGAGCGGAGTACCGTGCAGGCCGAACGATGGCCGACCGCCTCGAGGTCGCGCGCGCGGTGACGACCGCCGCGGACGGCCCGACACTCAGTTACGTGTACGTCCCCGAACTGGATCAGGCTGCGCACGAGTACGGCTGGGAGTCCGGTCGTTGGTCCGACCTGCTCGAGGAGTTGGACGGCGACATCAGGCAGTGGACGGCGCGTCTGGCGTCGACGGTCGGCGTCGTCGTGACCGCGGACCATGGCGTGGTCGATGTTCCGCATCACCAGCATGTGCTGTTCGACCAGGTCCCGTCGCTCATCCGCGGCGTCCGGCACATCGGCGGCGAACCGCGTTGTCTGCACCTCTACCTGGATGCCGATGCCGGACCGGCGCAGCGGATCGCGCTTGCAGAGGCCTGGCAGATCGAGGAGGGCACCCGCGCCTGGGTGGCCACGCGTGAGCAGGCCATCGAACACGGCTGGTACGGCGAGGTCGACCCCGAGGTGCTCCCACGGATCGGCGACGTCATCGTGGCCGCCCGCAAACGCATCGCCTACTATGACGCGCGTCCGTCGGATCAGAGCGCTCGGGGCATGATCGGCCAGCACGGTTCGTTGACCGACGATGAACGGCGGATCCCGTTCATCGGACTCGGTCGCTACGAGCGCTGATCCGGGCTGTCAGGGCGCGGGCCGAATCACACCGGGTCGTCGTCGGACTTCGCCCCGAACACGATCTCGTCCCACGAGGGCATCGACGCACGACCCTTCCGCGCCTTCGCGCTTGCGGAGACGGTGCCGTCCGGCACGGACGGCTCATCGTCGTGCTGTCTGCGCCGCTGTTGCGCCGCTTCGAACTCGCCGGTGTCGAACACGGCGAGCGGTGTCTGGATGTCGGGGACGGCTGCCGGCGCCGGCGGCTGTTCGGCAGGTTCGGGCTCCGTCGGAGCCGCTTCGCGTTCGCCACGGCGCTTCCGCAGCGCCTCCAGCAGGTCCGCCGTCTGGTTGTGTTGTTCCGGGCTCGCGGCCTCGCGATTGATCGCGGCCTGGGTGGCCGCCTTCGAGGACGGTGCACGACCGAACCCGGTGTCCGCCGCGAACGGCAGCGGGTCGATCGGCCGCGTCTCAGCGAGGCGCGGTGCTTCTGGCTGAGGGTCGGCGGAGCCGCGCTCGAGGGAGAATGCGCCGCTGTCGAAGCGCGACGTGTCGGGGGAGTCGTCGGGGTCGACGGCGCGCAGCCGGGGGATCAGCGCAGCGGGAAGGTCCCCCTGGCGGGAGAGCGTCGTCGCTTCGGTACCGATCGGCGTGAGAGCGAGCTTCTTGGGTTCGAACGCCCATCGGGCATCGTGGTCGACGCGGTCGGCCGTGAAGGCGAGCTTCACGATCCAGCCACCTTCCGGTTCCTTCCAGCTCGTCCAGCGCTCGCCGCTCGCACCCAGCTTCTCGAGGCGCGCGCGGATCACGTTGCCGAACGTCGCCTCCATGTCGTCAGCCGAGGTGTCGGTCGTGGGGAGGACGGCGACGCCGAGGGCCGTGCCGACGATGTGTTCGCGCTCGGCGATGACGGGACCCTCGAACCGTTGGACGTACTCGAGCGAGGCTCCGGTCACGGCGGCTACATCCTCGGCGGAGAGTCCACCGCGGATATGCGCCTGCACTTCGCGAGGACTGATCTTCGCGGCGCCAGCGATGGGAGCACCGGCCGGCTTGGCACGGCGCAGATGGACATGGAAAGCATCGTCGACGATGAGGCGGTACTCCTCCTCGTTCCGATCTGCAACGATCAGAGCTCCGAGCTCCGCTCCGACTACCTTCAATTCCTGCATGATGAATGCCTCTCAGCGCGCCACGTGATTGACCCACGTTCTCACGGATCACCTGCCGATCCGGGGAATAGACCGGGCGTGCCGTCAGTTGCATGGGAAGGTTCCGCACACCCTCCCGAACACGGTTTGCAATTCATGCGGAACTGATGCAAACTGTGCCCGCCGATTTTGTTCCGACGGCAACGAGAAGTGGATAGGCATGGCAACTGATTACGACGCTCCCCGCAAGACCGACGACGATTCCGAGTCGATCGAGGCCCTGAAGGAGCGCGTTCCAGACAAGCTGTCCGGAGTCGTCGACTCTGAGGACGCCGACAACCCCGGCGACTACAACCTCGGTGGCTCCGACCTCTCGGACCTCGACCTCGACGTGGTCGTCCTCCCGCCTCAGGCGGACGAGTTCACCTGCATGGAGTGCTTCCTCGTGAAGCACCGCTCGCAGCTCGACCACGAAGGCAAGTTCGGCCCGATCTGCGCAGAATGCGCAGCCTGACGATCTCCTGAGCATCGCTCACCGAAGAACCCCCTCCGGATGTATCCGGAGGGGTTCTTCGTTTCTCAGGCGAGCACGCTCGCTCGCGCTGCCGTCTCAGACGGCGGCGCGAGCAGCGGCGATCGCACTCGCGAGCTCGTGCGGACGACGCGACGACAGCAACCAGTAGGGCGTCGGGTCGGCCGGATCCGCGATCTCGACCTTGACGAGGGTGTGTACCCAGCCGCGGATCATCAGCCAGGCTCGGGCATCGAGCTTCGTCCGCAACTGCGGGGTGGCGTCCGCCCCTTCGTAGACGACGACCTCGCCGATCAGCTCCAGTGGGATCGACGCCTTGCCTGCGGCGAGTCGTCCGTTCGCGACCTCGATGCGCGGCGCGCTGCCGAACGCGAACGCCAGGCAGCCTCCGTAGAGCACGACGGCCCCGATGATGCCTGCCGCCAGCGAGACCGGTGCGAGCACCAGCATGGTCGCGGGCACCACGAGGGCGAGGGCGATGACGACCCAGGGGCTGGGCCAGAGTGTTTCACGGTACGGCTGCATGTCTGCCTTGTCTCAGAGAACTGCATTACCCTCGATTCGTGACCGAAAGCGTTGACGTACTCATTATCGCGCCGGATCTCCCCGGCTATGCACACCCCGGCGACGCCGGAGCAGATCTGGTGTCCTCCGAGCACCTCGTCCTCGAGCCCGGAGCACGGGCGCTCGTCGGCACGGGAGTCTCCATCGCGCTCCCCGACGGCTACGCCGCATTCGTCGTCCCGCGGAGCGGCCTCGCAGCCAAGCACGGCATCACGGTGGTGAACTCCCCGGGTACCGTCGACGCCGGATACCGTGGCGAGATCAAAGTCACGCTCCTGAACACCGACCACGACACGCCGTTCACCGTCGCCCCCGGCGATCGCATCGCCCAGCTCATCGTCATGCCGGTCGCCCGCGCCAACTTCATCCCGGTCGAGCGGCTACCCGGCAGCGCGAGGGGAGCCGGTGGATTCGGTTCCACCGGCGTCGGTTCCCAGCCCGAGGCCATGACAGACCACACCATCCAGACAGGAACACTCGCATGAGCGAACTCGAAGACCTCCCAGATCTCGACATCGACGCGGAACTGCCGGACGACGAGAAGTCCGCGCCGGAGGACCGCGAGACCGCCGGCCCGTTCGACGAGAGCGAAGCCAACCCGGTGCGCCCCTACATCGATCTCGGAGGCGTGAAGGTGCTCCCTCGCGAGGGGTTGAACCTGCGGCTCGAGGTCGAGGAGGCGACGAAGCGCGTCGTCGCCGTCGGTCTCGACTACGCGGGCTCGACACTGCAGGTCCAGCCGTTCGCCGCGCCACGCTCGACCGGCCTCTGGAACGAGACGCGCGCACAGATCGCCGAGCAGATCGCCCAGCAGGGCGGCACCGTCACCGAGCGTGAGGGCGAGTTCGGCCCTGAGCTCGTCGCCGAGGTTCCCACCGGAGGTGCGAGTGGAACCGACGCCACCCACCTGGCGCGGTTCATCGGCGTCGACGGTCCCCGCTGGTTCCTGCGCGGCGTCGTCGCAGGGGAGGGCGCTTCGAAGCCTGATGCTGCAGCGCTCATCGACGACCTCTTCCGCAGCCTCGTCGTCGTCCGCGGCGGCACACCGATGCCCCCACGTGACCTCATCCCGCTGCGGATGCCCACGGCCACGAGCGCCTAGCCCATGACCGACGCACGAGGCCAGGAGCCGGTCCCCGGGGATGCAGCCCCGGTCCCGGACGCCCCCGCACCGGTGGAGGAATCGACGTCCGTCGGCGGCTCGATGAGCGCCGCCTTCGGTGCAGCCGCCCGCAGGTCTGGGCTCGGAGCGATGGCGGAGGGCGATGCCCCGACGGGCAAGGCACTCCTGACCGCGATGGGTGGCATCCGCGGCATCATCGAAGCCGTCCTGCCAGGCCTGCTGTTCCTCATCGTCTACACACTGACGCTCGATCTGCTCCCGTCGATCATCGCTCCGCTCGTGCTCGGCGTCATCTTCTCCATCGCGCGTCTCGCGCAGCGGCAGCCGGTCACGCAGGCTGTCGGCGGGCTGTTCGGTATCGCCCTGTCCGCTGTGCTCGCGTTGCTCTCCGGACGCGCCGAGGACTTCTACGTCGTCGGTTTCTGGACCAACGGCGGCTACGCGGCGGCACTGCTCGTGTCGGTCATCGTCGGTTGGCCGATCGTCGGACTCATCGCGGGCTACCTCATGGGTACCGGGACGAGCTGGCGGACGCACCCGGGGCAGCGTCGGGCCATGCGCTGGCTCACGCTCGTCTGGGTCGCGATGTTCGCCGCGCGGCTGATCGTGCAGCTCCCGCTCTATTTCAGCGGCAACGTCGAGATGCTGGGAACGCTCCGCCTGCTCATGGGCGTCCCGCTGTACGCTCCGTTGCTCGTCCTCAGTTGGCTGGTCGTGCGTGCGGTCTTCCCGAAGCAGCAGCAGACCGAGCCCGCCTGATCCGTCGTGTCGAGAGCCCGGAGCGGTGCCTGAGGGCGCCCGCGCCGGGCTCTCGGCATGTCGGGGTGGCGCTGTCCGCGGTGGTAGAATTGTCTCGACATCAAGATACATGCGCCTCATCGAGATGACACGTGGCCTTCGAGCCTGTAGTTAGGCAAGCCTTGCTAGCCGCGGAGCACCCGCCCGCAGCAAGATTGGTCCGAACGCACGTGAGAATCCGCCGGCGCCAATGAAGGAGAAGACGTTATGTCCACCGTGAACAGCTTCGGGGCGAAAGACACCCTGACTGTCGGGACGACCGACTACGAGATCTATCGCATCGACACGGTGGAGGGCCACGAGAAGCTGCCGTTCAGCCTGAAGGTCCTGCTCGAGAACCTGCTTCGCACCGAGGATGGTGCGAACATCACCGAGTCGCACATCCGGGCCATCGGCGGATGGGTCCCGACGGCAGACCCCGACACCGAGATCCAGTTCACGCCGGCGCGCGTCATCATGCAGGACTTCACCGGCGTGCCCTGCATCGTCGACCTGGCCACCATGCGCGAGGCCGTCGAGGCACTCGGCGGCTCCGCCGACAAGATCAACCCGCTCGCTCCCGCCGAGATGGTCATCGACCACTCCGTCATCGCCGACCTCTTCGGAAGCGAGAACGCCCTCGAGCGCAACGTCGAGCTCGAGTACGAGCGCAACGGCGAGCGCTACCAGTTCCTCCGCTGGGGACAGACCGCCTTCGACGACTTCAAGGTCGTCCCGCCGGGAACCGGCATCGTCCACCAGGTCAACATCGAGTACCTCGCGCGCGTCACCATGACGCGCGAGGTTCCGTCGGGTGAGTCCGGCGGAACAGTGCTCCGCGCATACCCCGACACCTGTGTCGGCACCGACTCGCACACGACGATGGTCAACGGCCTCGGCGTGCTCGGCTGGGGCGTCGGCGGCATCGAGGCCGAGGCCGCCATGCTCGGCCAGCCCGTGTCGATGCTCATCCCGAAGGTCGTCGGCTTCAAGCTCATCGGCTCGATCCCGACCGGCGTCACCGCCACCGACGTCGTCCTCACGATCACGCAGATCCTCCGCAAGCACGGCGTGGTCGGCAAGTTCGTCGAGTTCTACGGAGCCGGCGTCGCCGAGGTGCCGCTCGCGAACCGCGCGACCATCGGCAACATGAGCCCCGAGTTCGGCTCGACCGCAGCGATGTTCCCGATCGACGACGTCACGCTCGACTACCTGCGCCTGACTGGCCGCAGCGAGGAGCAGATCGCCCTCGTCGAGGCCTATTCCAAGGCGCAGAAGCTCTGGCACGATCCCGACACCGAGCCGGTCTTCAGCGAATACCTCGAGCTCGACCTCGCCACCGTGGTGCCGTCCATCGCCGGACCGAAGCGCCCGCAGGACCGCATCGAGCTGAGCGACGCGAAGGGGCAGTTCGAGCGCGACCTGAACGATTACGCGACCGTCGAGCACGACATCGTCGACCTCGTCGGCGCCGGATCGTTCCCCGCCTCGGATCCGGCCGGCACCACGCCGCAAGACGAGGACGAGAACAACCACCACCACCACACGCACCGGAGCCACGCGCCCAGCACGCTGTCGAAGCCGACGCAGGTCCGGCTCGAAGAGGGCGGCATCGACTTCACGCTCGACCACGGCGCGGTCGCCATCGCCGCCATCACCTCGTGCACGAACACCTCGAACCCCTCGGTCATGCTCGCGGCAGGCCTGCTGGCTCGCAACGCCAGCAAGAAGGGTCTCAAGGCCAAGCCGTGGGTCAAGACCACCCTGGCTCCCGGCTCCAAGGTCGTCACCGACTACTACGAGAAGGCCGGTCTCACCGAGTACCTCGAAGACCTCGGCTTCTACACCGTCGGGTACGGCTGCACGACCTGTATCGGTAACTCCGGTCCGCTCCTCGACGAGATCTCCGCCGCTGTGCAGGAGAACGACCTCGCGGTCACCGCGGTGCTCTCCGGCAACCGCAACTTCGAGGGCCGCATCAACCCCGACGTCAAGATGAACTACCTCGCCAGCCCGCCGCTGGTCATCGCGTACGCGTTGGCCGGGTCGATGAACTTCGACTTCGAGGTCGACTCACTCGGGCTCGACGCCGACGGCAACGACATCTTCCTGAAGGACATCTGGCCTGACGCCGCCGAGGTGCAGGAGACGATCGACACCTCGATCGACAAGCACATGTTCGACCACGAGTACAGCGGCGTGTTCGACGGCGATGAGCGCTGGCGCTCGCTCCAGACGCCCGAGGGCTCGACCTTCGAGTGGGACGAACAGTCCACCTACGTGCGGAAGCCCCCGTACTTCGACGGCATGACCATGGAGACCACGCCGGTCTCGGACATCGTCGGCGCGCGTGTCCTTGCGAAGCTCGGCGACTCGGTCACGACCGACCACATCAGCCCGGCCGGCAACATCAAGGCCGACTCGCCGGCTGGCCGGTACCTCGACGAGCACGGCGTCGGTCGGAAGGACTACAACTCCTACGGCTCGCGTCGCGGCAACCACGAGGTCATGATCCGCGGCACCTTCGCGAACATCCGCCTGAAGAACCAGCTGCTCGACGGTGTGGAGGGCGGCTACACCCGCGACTTCACCCAGGCAGATGCTCCGCAGTCGTTCATCTACGACGCCTCGCAGAACTACCAGGCCGCCGGTACGCCGCTCGTCATCTTCGGTGGCAAGGAGTACGGTTCCGGTTCCTCGCGTGACTGGGCGGCGAAGGGCACCAGCCTTCTCGGCGTCAAGGCGGTCATCACGGAGAGCTTCGAGCGGATCCACCGCTCGAACCTCATCGGCATGGGCGTCGTTCCCCTGCAGTTCCCGGCGGGCGAGAGCTGGGCGTCGCTCGGTCTCGATGGCACCGAGATCGTCTCGATCAGCGGACTCGAAGCGCTCAACGCAGGCACGACGCCGAAGACCGTCCACGTGACGGCGGTCCCGAGCGAGCACTCCGCAGCGGGCAAGGAGACCGTCGAATTCGATGCGGTCGTGCGGATCGACACTCCTGGTGAGGCGGACTACTACCGCAACGGCGGCATCCTGCAGTACGTGCTCCGGAGCCTCGTCTAAAGATCACCGGCCACCACACGGTGGCCTTAGCACTCGGCCGGTCCCAGCAGCAAGCGCTGGGGCCGGCCGACGTCGTACGCGGCCGTGTCGGGTCCCGACGCGTAGACTCGTCGGACGGCGCCGAGCAATCTGCGCCCGGCCACCGTGGAGGGACGACAGCATGACAATGCTCGAACAGGTGAACGGCCCACGGGACCTCGACGGCCTCGACGAGGCCCAACTCATCGAGCTGGCTGGCGACATCCGTGCGTTCCTCATCGCCAACGTGTCGAAGACCGGAGGGCACCTCGGCCCGAACCTCGGCGTCGTCGAGCTGACGATCGCCATGCACCGGGTCTTCGATTCGCCCAACGACCCGATCGTGTTCGACACCGGTCACCAGTCGTACGTGCACAAGCTCCTGACCGGCCGGCAGGACTTCGATGCGTTGCGGACGAGAGGCGGTCTCGCGGGCTACCCTCAGCGCTCGGAGTCCGAACACGACATCGTCGAGAGCTCTCACGCTTCGAGCTCGCTGAGCTGGGCCGACGGCATCTCGCGGGCCTTCCAGATGACCGGGCAGCACGACCGACATGTCGTGGCAGTCGTCGGAGACGGTGCGCTCACCGGCGGCATGACCTGGGAAGCGCTCAACAACATCAGCGACGACAACACGCGCCGGCTGATCATCATCGTGAACGACAACGGGCGCTCCTACGCGCCCACCATCGGCGGCATGGCACGGTTCCTGAGCAGCGTCAGGACCCGCCGCACCTACCGCGACCTGCGCGAACGGAGTCAGCGCGCGTTCAACCTGCTCGGAGCTCCGGGGCGCGCACTGTATCGCGGTGTGCGCGGCGGCACGCACGGGTTCCTGTCGCGGTTGACGAACAACGAGGCGCTGTACTCGAACCTCGACATCAAGTACATCGGCCCGGTCGACGGACACGATGTGCATGCCATGGAGGAGGCTCTCGCGCAGGCGAAGCACTTCGGAGCTCCGGTCATCGTGCACGCCATCACGGAGAAGGGTCGTGGCTTCCAGCCCGCCCGAGACGACGAAGCCGACCAGTTCCACGCGGTCGGCCGCATCGACCCCGAGACGGGCGAACCGGTCGGTTCCGTCGCTCAGCTCTCCTGGACGAGCGTCTTCAGCGAGGAGATGGTGGACATCGCCGATGCCGATGAGCGCGTCGTCGGGATCACGGCTGCGATGCTCCGACCGGTCGGGCTGCACGCGTTCGCCGAGAAGTACCCGGAGCGCGTACACGATGTCGGTATCGCAGAGCAGCACGCATTCACCTCGGCAGCAGGGCTCGCGTACGGAGGCCTCCACCCCGTCGTTGCGGTCTACGCCACGTTCGTGAACCGTGCCTTCGATCAGCTGCTGATGGACATCGCGCTGCATCGCGCGGGCGTCACCGTGGTCCTCGACCGCGCGGGCGTGACGGGCCCGGACGGCCCGAGCCACCACGGCATCTGGGATCTCGCAGTGCTGCAGGTTGTCCCCGGGATCCGCATCGCTGCACCACGTGACGGTGCCCGGCTCCGCGAAGAGCTTCGCGAAGCCGTCGCCATCGACGATGCGCCGACGGTGATCCGTTTCCCGAAGGGCAACGCACCCACTGAGCTGACAGCGCTCGAGCGACTCGCCGACGGCGTCGACGTGCTCCACGTGTCCGATCGTCAGGACGTCCTGATCGTCGCGGTCGGCCCGATGGCACCGATCGCTCTCGATGTCGCCGACCGTCTGGCGCAGCAGGGGATCGGTGCGACGGTGATCGACCCGCGTTGGGTGGTGCCGGTGGCCGACTCGGTCGTCAGCCTTGCCGCAGCACACCGTCTCGTCATCACCATCGAGGACGGCATTCGGGTGGGGGGCATCGGCACCCGCATTCGTCAGACGTTGCGCGAGGCCGGCGTCGACACCGCCGTCGACGAGCTCGGTGCACCCGACGAGTTCATCGGGCACGCATCGCGCGAGCAGATCCTCGAAGACGCCGGGCTCACCGCACAGCAGATCGCCCGGGATGTCGTGGCCCAGGTCCTCGGGAGCCGGATCCCGGTCGCGAGGCCGTTGCCCGGAGAACCTCCGCTGCACCCCGAGGATGCCGCGTCACCGGCACGGACGACCGGATCCGATCAGAGACTCGGCTGAACGCTCTTGACCTCGAGTGCGCTCGAAGTCGTATCGTGAGGCTATGACCACACACCATGAGGGCTACGCCATCTCCGATGTCGCGGTCCGCACCGGCCTGAGCGTCCACACGCTCAGGTACTACGAGCGTGTTGGGCTCATGCCATGGTCGATCGATCGCAGCACCTCGACGCACCGGCGCTACGCCGACGCCGACGTGAACTGGGTCGTCTTCCTCACCCGTTTGCGGGCGACGGGCATGTCCATTCAGACGCTCAAGGACTACACGGAGCTCGCCAAGCGCGGTGACGACACGACCGAGGCACGGCTCGAACTGCTGCTCCGGCACCGGATCGCCTTCCTGGCGAGGTTCGAGGAGATGCAGCGCTCGCTCGAGGTCATCGATCGGAAGATCGCACTCTACACAGAACAGGCGGCAACACGATGAAGCACATCACACTCGGCACCGGCGGTCCTGACATCGCTCGGATCGGCCTCGGCTGCATGGGCATGTCCGCGTTCTACACGGGCGCCGCGACGGACGACGCAGCGTCGACCGCAACGATCCACCGCGCACTCGATCTCGGGGTCACGTTCTTCGACACCGCGGAGATGTACGGGCCATACCTCAATGAGGAACTGCTCGGTACTGCGCTCGGCGCGAGGCGTGACGAGATCACCCTCGCGACGAAGTTCGGGACAATCCGCCACACGAGCGACGACCAGTACGGTTCCGATGGCAGTACTGCGAACGTGCGCCTGTCGATCGAGGGTTCGCTCAAGCGGCTCGGTACCGACGTCATCGATCTCTACTATCTGCACCGGGTGGACCCGGGGACTCCCATCGAGGAGACGGTGGGTGCCCTGGCAGAGCTCGTGACCGAGGGCAAGATCCGCCACATCGGGCTGTCGGAGGCTGCTCCGGAGACCATCCGACGTGCACACGCCGTGCACCCGATCACGGCACTGCAGACCGAGTACTCACTCTGGACCCGAGACCCCGAGGCGGAGATCCTGCCGACGGTCCGGGAGCTCGGGATCGGCTTCGTCCCGTACTCGCCGCTCGGTCGAGGATTCCTCACCGGCGCGATCCGCTCGCTGGACGAGCTCGACGAGGACGATTTCCGTCGGGCGAATCCGCGTTTCGCGGGGGAGAACCTTCGGACGAACATCGCGATCGTCGAGGAGGTGGATCGCGTCGCCGCCTCACTCGACGCGACTCCGGCCCAGGTCGCGCTCGCCTGGCTGCTCGCCCAGGGCGACGACATCGCTCCGATCCCCGGCACCAAGCGCATCGCGTATCTCGAGGAGAACCTCGGCGCCGACGCCCTCGTGCTCGACGAAGTCGCTCTCGCCGCCCTGGACGCACTCAGCGCGCCCGTCGGCGATCGGTATCCGGACATGAGCTCGGTCAACCGCTGAGCAGGGCACCTGAGCCCCAGCGGTGCTGACCGTCGTCGTGCGTGCTGGGGAGCTGACGCTTCATGTATCCTGATCGCGCTGTGGACGGTTCTACTGATGATCTGAAGCGTGGTCATCCGGGCTGTTGACGCCAGAGAGCTTCCTCGAGGCGGAACCTCCACGGAATGGAGTAACGCCGTATGCCCTCATCACTCTCGCACAGGATGCTGACACCACGGCGTCGGCCATCGGTACAGCAACGGCCGGCCACTGCGATCAGCAGTGACCGGCCGTTCGAGCTCGGGACGGGAGTGGCGCTAGGCCTGCACGCCTCGGATGGGCGGGTGATGGAAGGTGTCACCGAACGCTCGCTCGCTCGCGCCGACCCGATCCAGGTAGGGGGTCGCCCCGCCGTCCTGGAATGGCCAGCCGGCACCCAGGATCAAGCCGAGGTCGATATCCTCGGCTGCGGCCACGACGCCCTCGTCGAGCATGAGCTTGATCTCCGACGCCAGTCCGTCCTCGACACGACGGAGGATAGCCGCCTCCGTCAACGGTGAGTCACCGACGACGAGGACCTTCTGCGCCTGCTTCGTGAACCCGATCACCTTGCCGCCCTTGTCCTTCTCGACGACACTGTCCAGTGCGGCCAGCCGGTGCAGGTTCTCCGACGCGAAGAAGCGGTCGGGGAACTTGCCCACCATCGTATCCTGGACGTGGGCGGCGACCTTCCAACCGACGAGGTCGATCAGCTGGAACGGCGTCATCGGCAGACCGATCGGTGCGAATGCGCGTTCCACCGTGAGCACCGGGGTGCCGGCGTCGAGTGCGTGAGCGGCCTCGCCCATCACCTTTGCGAGGAGACGGTTGACGATGAAGCCCGGCGCGTCAGCGGTCAGGATCGCGCTCTTCTTCAGTTTCGCGGCTGTTGCGAACGCCGTCGCCAGCGTCGCGTCGTCGGTCGAGGGCGTCCGGACGACCTCGAGCAACGGCATGACCGCGACGGGGTTGAAGAAGTGGAATCCGACGAGCCGCTCCGGGTGGGCGAGCTTCGCTCCGATCTCCTCGACCGAGAGTGACGAGGTGTTGGTGGCGAGCACCGTCTCGTCCGAGACGTATTGCTCGACGTCGGCGAAGACGGTCTGCTTCACGCCGACCTCCTCGAACACCGCTTCGATGACCCAGTCGCAGTCGGCGAAGTCCGCCTTGTCGGTTGTGCCGGACAGCAGTGCCTTCAGACGGTTCGACTCGTCGGGGGAGATGCGTCCCTTGCCGAGCAGAGCGTCGATCTCGCCGCGGATGCGAGTCACGCCGGCGTCGACGTGCCCCTGATCGAGGTCCGTGATGACGACCGGTACCTGCAGACGGCGCAGGAAGAGCAGTGCGAACTGACTCGCCATGAGCCCTGCCCCGATGATCCCGACCTTGGTCACGCGGCGAGCGAGCTGTTTGTCCGGTGCACCGGCGGGCCGCTTGGCGCGCTTCTGCACGAGGTCGAACGCGTACATGCTCGCCTGGAACTGATCGCCGACGATCAGCTCCGACAGTGCTCGATCCTCGCGCTCGAAGCCCTGGGCCTTCGTCCCACTCTTCGCCGCTTCGAGCAGCTCGAGTGCTGCGTACGGCGACTTGGCGACCGTGCCGATCCGACTCTCGAGCATCTTCCGAGCCGTGTTGATCGCGAGCGGCCACTTGACCGTGCGCTCGATCTTGCCGGGGACGTTCTTCCGGTTCACGGTGACCGTGCCACCGACCACCCCGTCGGCCCAGCGGAGCGAGTCCTCGATGAAGTTCGCAGCCGGGAACATGACGTCCGCGATGCCGAAGGCCAGCGCATCCTGCGCCTTGAGCATGCGGTTGTTCTTCAGGGGGTTCGAGATGATGACGTTGAGAGCGTTCTCGATGCCGATCAGGTTCGGCAGCAGGTATGCGCCGCCCCAGCCTGGGATGAGCCCGAGGAAGACCTCGGGGAGCGCGATCGCCGGCACAGAGGCGTCGACGGTGCGGTAGTTCGCATTGAGGCCGATCTCGAGCCCACCGCCGAGCGCGAGCCCGTTGATGAAGACGAACGTCGGGACTCCGAGGTCTTCGAGTTTGCCGAAGACATAGTGACCGAGCTGCGCGAGCTTCGTCGCGACCTCGAGCGAGGGGATGTCGCCGACCTTGCTGAGGTCGGCACCGGCCGCGAGGATGAACGGCTTGCCGGTGATGGCGACACCGTCGATCTCACCCGCGGCGGCGCGGACCCGCTGCGCTTCGAGGACGCCGTCGAGTTCGAGCAGCGTCACCGGTCCCAGCGTGTTCGGGCGCGTGTGGTCGCGTCCGTTGTCGAGCGTGATGAGCGCGATGGTGCGCCCGCTGGCGAGCGTCGCGTCCTTCACGAAGGAGTGCGTGACGACCTCGTCGTCGCCGCTGATCGCGACGAGCTCGGAGAAGTCGATGGTCGTGTAGTCGGTCATCTACTTGCGCCCTTTCTTGCCGGTGAAGTATGGGTTCTCCCAGATCACAGAGCCGCCCTGGCCGAGGCCGACGCACATCGCGGTCAGTCCGTAGCGGACCTCGGGGTGTTCGGCGAACTGTGCTGCGAGCTGGATCATGAGGCGCACGCCGGACGCGGCGAGCGGGTGGCCGATGGCGATTGCACCGCCCCACGGGTTCACGCGCGGATCCTCATCGTCGATGCCGAAGTGGTCGAGGAACGACAGCACCTGGACGGCAAAGGCCTCGTTGAGCTCGAAGAGGCCGATGTCCTCGATCGTCAGGCCGGCCTTCCGCAGCGCCTTCTCCGTCGACGGGACCGGACCGATCCCCATGATCTCCGGCTCGACACCCGCGAAGGCGAAGCTGACCATCCGCATCTTGGGCGTGAGCCCCAGTTCCTTCGCGGATTCGGCGCTGGCCAGGAGGCTGACGGTCGCGCCGTCGGTGAGTGGCGACGCATTCCCTGCGGTGACACGGCCGTGCGGGCGGAACGGCGTCTTCAGGCCGGCGAGGCCCTCCATGGACGTCCCGGGGCGCAGCCCCTCGTCACCGGTCGCCAGGCCCCACCCGGATTCGCTGCGCAGCGCGACCGGCACGAGGTCGGGCTGGATTCGTCCTGCCTCGTACGCGGCAGCGACCTTCTGCTGGCTGCGCATACCGAAGCGGTCGGACCGTTCCTTCGTGAGCTGCGGGAAGCGGTCGTGGATGCGCTCCGCGGTCTTGCCCATGTTGAGGGCGTCTTCGCTGACGAGGCGCTCTGCCAGGAAACGCGGGTTCGGGTCGGCGTCGAGTCCCATCGGGTGACGGCCCATGTGCTCGACCCCTCCTGCGAGGACCAGGTCGTATGCACCGAAGGCGATGCCGCTGCCGAGCGTGGTGACCGAGGTCATCGCTCCAGCGCACATGCGGTCGATCGCGAAGCCCGGCACCGACTTCGGAAGACCGGCGAGTAGCGCTGCCGTGCGGCCGAGTGTGAGTCCCTGGTCGCCCTGCTGCGTGGTGGCCGCGATGGCGACCTCGTCGATGCGGTCGAGGGGGAGGCCCGGGTGTCGTTCCAGCAGACCGATGATCGCCTTGACGATCAGGTCGTCGGCTCGGGTGTTCCAGTACATGCCCTTCTCGCCGGCGCGTCCGAACGGTGTCCGGACTCCATCAACGAATACGACGTCGGCTTGTTCGGCCACGTTGCCTCCTCATTCTCGGGGTACGTCCCGATCCTAGGCGGCGAGCTCCGGCACCGGTCGGGGTGCAGGGCTTCCTACGAAGCGTCGGCTTCGGTCTCCTCGGTGGTTTGGGCGGACTCCACAAACGCATCGAAGATGGCCCGCGCGGTCGCATCGATCTGCCAGGGGCGCGCTTCGTGCTGCGAGAGCGCTTCGGAGACGGATTCGACGGTGAGCGGCTCGGGCGGAGTCCACGCGATCCGTCGCAGGGTCTCGGGCGTCAGGAGGTTCTCGACGGGCATCGTCAGGAACTCCGCCGTGGAGAGGATCCTGCTGCGAGCCGCGGCGTACCTCGCATGGGCGTCCGGGTTCTTGTCGATCCAGCTCCTCGGCGGCGGCAGCGTGTCGCTGCTCGGCCGGGCTCCGGGGAGCTCATCCGTCGTCTGACCGATCTGGATCGCGTTCCACCAGGTGTCGAGCTCGGTGCGACTTGCTCGTCCACGGAAGTCGGACATGCTCGCGAGATCCCGCTTCGTCGCCGGGTTCGCCTTCGCGGCAGCGGTGATCGAGGCATCGGGGATGAGCCGTCCGGGAGCGGTGTCGCGTTGCTGCGCGAGATCGTCGCGGGCGGACCACAGCTCTCGGGCGACTGCGAGGTTGCGCTGTCCCCGCACTGCATGCAGTCCGGAGAGTCGCCGCCAGGGTTCAGCTCGCGGCGCCTTCGCCTCGCGGTCGAGCGTGGCCTGGAACTCCTGACGTGCGATGTCCGTCTTCCCGGCCTCCTCGATCCGCTCGGCGAGCTGCTCTGCAGCATCGACGAGGAGTTCGACGTCGAGCGCCGCGTACTCCAGCCAGGATTCGGGTAGCGGTCTCGTCGACCAGTCGGCCGCCGAGTGCTCTTTCGCCAGGTGGATTCCGAGGAGCTCTTCGACCACCGCGCCCAGTCCGACGCGGGGGAGTCCGAGGAGGCGGGCGCCGAGCTCGGTGTCGAACAGTTCGCTCGGATCGACACCGACCTCGCGCAGGCAGGCGAGGTCCTGGCTCGCGGCATGCAGGATCGACCGCTCACCCTGGATGAGGTCCCCGAGCTCGGCCATCTGTCCGATCGCCGGTGGGTCGTAGAGGAAGACCCCGGCACCACGCCGGTAGACCTGGATCAGGTAGGCACGCTGCGAGTAGCGGTATCCGGAAGCGCGTTCCGCGTCCAGCGCGAAGGGTCCGTCGCCTCGAGCGAGCACGTCGAGGGACGCGAGATACGCCTCACGGGTGTCGGTGACGATCCGAGGTGCGGATGGAGCGGGTGGGGGGAGGAGCGGCCGTGCCGGCACGGAGTCAGCTGCGGAGTCACTCACGATGAGCTCGTTTGACGGACAACAGGGAGACCCCTTCGGTGGTCGGAGGCAGGCCGGCGAGCATGCACAGCAGCTCCCCCCATCCTTCCACGTGGGCTGCGACGTCGCTCTCCAACGGCGTCCAAGAGGCACGGAGCTCGATCTGTGCGCCGTCACCCTGACGCGCGAGTTCACCGAATCCGCTGGAGATGATCTTCGTCGCCGTGCCGGATGCCGCCTGATATTCGGCACCGCGTGCGTCGAGGGCGTCGACCAGCCATGACCAGGCGACCTCGGCGAGGAACGGGTCGAGCCCGATCTCGGTCTCGAGCGGGGCCTGGGCAAAGCAGACCACCCGGAAGCGTCCTCCCCAGGCCTCCGAGCCCGCGGGGTCGTAGAGGAGCACGAACCGCCCGGTGCCGAGCTCTGAATCGGCGTCGTGACGGCTCGGCGAGACGTCTGCCGCCAGGGCGATCGCATAGGGCGCCAGGTTGCTCGGGGCGGGGATCTCGGACACCCTGAGATCTGGTCGCACGGCTGCAGCACGAACAGCGTCCACCGCGCGGGCGAACTCTTCGGGAACCTTGGCCGTCGTCGGACTCTCTACCACGACTGAAGACTAGAGTTACATCCCGATGAATGCGCAGAGGCACGCCGGGCGGGGACACCGACCCGGATCGAGGGGAACGGCGTTCGCGGACGCGGCTGTCGTCGCCGGAGTCGGAGCTGCTGCACTCGGTGCGCTCGGTCTCGCGGTCATCGCGACGGTCGCCCGTAAGGTCGTCGTACCCGCCCGCGACCGACCGAGCGAGGCCCGCATCGTCGGCTTGGACCGGGAGGCTGGCACGGTCGAGCTCGTGGCGACTCCCGACACCGTCGTCCCAGGTCGCTACGGCAGCTGGGTCACGCGGCGCGCGGCGTACGTGCAGCTCGGCGACATCGTCGAACTGCGGGAGCGGACCGTCGTCCGTACACTGCTGGGCGGTGATGTCGATGCGCTCCGGGTCGGACAGGAGGCCGAGTTCAGCGGCTGGTTCTTCCGCCGACCGGAGGAACTCGGTCTGCCCTCGGAGGATGTCGTCGTCCCGACGCCGCTCGGCCCTGCCCCGGCATGGGCGATCCATCCTGAGTCCGGACCGTCGTCACGATGGGCGGTGCTCGTCCATGGGCGCGGAACGACCCGTTCGGAGGCGTTGCGAGCTGTCCCGAGCTTCAGGAACGCCGGGTACTCCTGCCTCCTCGTCTCCTACCGCAACGACGGGGATGCCCCGCCAGCACTCGACTTCCGATACTCGCTGGGCGACGAGGAATGGCGTGACGTGGACGCCGCGATCGGTTGGGTTCGGGAACAGGGCGCCGCGGACGTCGTCCTCATGGGCTGGTCGATGGGCGGCGCCATCGTCCTCCAGGCCTCCCGACGGACGAGCCACCCCGAACTGCTCCGAGCGGTCGCGCTCGACTCCCCGGTCATCGACTGGGTCGACGTCCTGCAGCACCACGCGAGGGAGAACCGCATCCCCGGCGTGGTCGGGCGGGTCGCACTCTTGGCGATCAGCCGTCGGTGGGGGAGACTGCTCACTGGCCAGGCGACGAGCATCGACCTCGCCCGGCTCGACTACGTCGCGAACGCCGCCGACCTCGCGCTGCCGATCCTGTTGATGCACAGCGACGACGACGGCTACGTGCCAGCGGGACCCTCCAGGGCTCTGGCCCTCGCGAGGCCGGACATCGTCACGTTCGTCCCGTTCACCGTCGCCAGGCACACGAAGCTTTGGAACTACGATCCCGAGCGGTGGACCGCTGCCGTGTCCGACTGGCTCGAGGAACTCGTCCCCTTACCTCCCGGGCACTGACCGTCGCGCGTCAGGCGAGCTCGCGCAGGCGACGTTTGGTACGACCGAGCAGGGCCGACATCCCTCGCAGTCGCAACGGCGAAACCGCTCTGGCGAGTCCGATCATCTGCGGGAAGTCGTCCGGCACCGCCAGGACCTCGTCAACGGTCAACCCGGCGAGTCCCTGGACGAGGATGCTCGCGAATCCGCGTGTGGTCGGAGCCTCGGCTGGTGCTGTCGCGAACAGGTGCACGATGCCGGCGTCGTCGACCTCGACGAAGAAGAACACGGGCGCCTGACACTCGAGCACCCGCTCCATCAGGTCCGGGTGGTCACGATAGCGCTCCGGCAGTTCTGGCAGCTCGTCACTGAACTCGAGCAGCAACTGCAACCGGGCGCGTTCCTCGATGGCGAGGAACTCGTCTCTGATCTCGGCAAGGTTCGGGGCGAGGGTGGCGTCAGTCATGATCACTCCAGTATCGCAGCCTGAAACGACTGACCGCCCTCGAGCACGAAGCACGAGGGCGGTCGGTCGGGGTGCGCTGCGCGATCAGCGCGCAGGAACCTCGCCGGGCTCGGCGCCCTGCACGATCGGAACACGCACAGCGCTGCCCCATTCGGTCCACGACCCGTCGTAGTTGCGGACGTTCTCGAACCCGAGCAGGTGCTGCAGGACGAACCAGGTGTGGCTCGACCGCTCGCCGATGCGGCAGTACGCGACAACCTCGTCGCCAGTGGCGAGGCCGGCGCCGTCGCGGTAGATCGCATCGAGTTCGTCCACGGGGCGGAAGGTGCCGTCCTCTGCGACCGCCTTGCCCCAGGGCACACTCTGCGCGCTCGGGATGTGCCCGGCACGCAGCGCCCCCTCCTCCGGGTAGGCCGGAGCCGTCGTGCGCTCACCGCTGTACTCCTCCGGGGAGCGTACGTCGATCAGCGGCTTGCCCAGATGCGCGAGCACATCCTCCTTGTAGGCGCGGAGTGCGGTGTCGTCACGTTCGACGACGGGGTAGTCGACCGGGAGCGACTCCGTGGCATCGCGCGTGATCGCTCGACCGTCCGCGATCCACTTGTCGCGACCACCGTCGAGGAGACGGACGTCCTCGTGTCCGAAGAGGCTGAAGACCCAGAGGGCGTACGCGGCCCACCAGTTGTTCTTGTCGCCGTAGATCACCACGGTGTCCTCACGGGAGATGCCCTTCGAACCGAGCAGCGCTGCGAACGCCGCGCCGTCGATGTAGTCGCGTTCGACCGGGTCGTTGAGGTCGGTGTGCCAGTCGACCTTCACGGAGCCCGGGATGTGCCCGGTCTCGTACAGGAGGACGTCCTCGTCGGACTCCACGACGACGAGACCGGGTTCACCCAGGTGCGCTTCGAGCCAGTCGGCGGTGACGAGCCGTTCCGGGTGGGCGTAGGCGGCGAACTTGGTCGAGGTCGAATCGGCGTCGACGGTCATGGGTACCTCCGATTGTGCAGCGGACTGCGATGGGACGTGGGTGGGTGCATCTAGGCTGGAAGCCTGTCCTTCGAATGTACGCGGTCCCGACCCGCGGTCCGCACCGTCGCGTCAGACTCCGTAATGCCGAGCCTTCCCCGAGCCAGAGGTGCCCTGTGACCACGCCTTCCGTCCCCGTCGGATTCTCGAGCCTCACCGACCGGGTCCCGACGGTCACCGGTGCGGAGATCGTCGCGAGCCTCACGCCACCCCGCCAGTTCCACGAGGCGAGCTTCGATTCCTACCGGCCCGATGCCGACTTCCCCGGTCAGGCAGCGGCCGTCGAGAAACTCCGAGGGTTCTTCGCACCGCAGGCCGGTGGCGGGGGCGGGTTCTTCGGTCGCAGGAAGCCCAAGGTGGAGCCGGCGAAGCCCGGGGTGTACCTCGACGGTGGGTTCGGTGTGGGGAAGACCCACCTTCTCGCCGCGCTCTGGCATGACGCCCCCGGCCGGAAGAAGTACTTCGGCACGTTCATCGAGTACACCGCCCTCGTGGGAGCCCTGGGTTACGTCGCGACAGTCGAACAGCTGAAGGGTGCATCCCTGATCTGCATCGATGAGTTCGAACTCGACGATCCCGGTGACACGATGATGATGACGCGGCTCCTCAGCGAACTCGTCGCGACCGGCACCAAGATCGCCGCGACCTCGAACACCCCGCCGAACGCGCTCGGCGAGGGGCGATTCGCCGCAGCCGACTTCCTGCGAGAGATCCACGCCATGAGCGCGAACTTCGAGACGCTGCGGATCGACGGCACGGACTACCGCCGCCGGAGCATCGAAGGACATGCCGTGGTCAGCAGCCCGGAGCAGCTCGACGAGCGGACGGCCGACGCAGCCGCAACCGGCGCGACCGTCACCCTCGACACGTTCGATGGACTCATCGCCCACCTCGCCACCGTGCACCCCTCGCGGTTCATCGGGCTACTCGAGGGAATCGACCTCATCGCCCTGCGCGACGTCCACGTCCTGACCGGCCAGAGCGAAGCGCTTCGCCTCGTCGCCTTCATCGACCGTGTCTACGACGCGCAGATCCCGGTGGTCACGTCGGGCACAGCGCTCGACGAGGTCTTCGGCGGCGACATGCTGAACGGCGGCTACCGAAAGAAGTATCTGCGCGCCATGTCGCGCATGATTGCGCTGACGTCGATGCCGTGACGCAGTCTTCGTGCGCCACGAAACACGCTATTTACCTGGGCGGCACTCGCGTAACACGCCGGAAACACGCTGACAGTCGGGTTGAAACCTCCATTCCCCAGACTGGTCGCTGTACCGAGTCGGACCGCGAGCCCTAGCCGCAGCAGTCCTCACCATCTCGGGCATCCTTCAAGATCACGATGTGTGAGGAAAACCCAATGGACACAGGCAGTATTGCTTGGGGAATCACAGCCACCGCTCTGGTGCTGTTCATGACCCCCGGCGTCGCATTCTTCTACGGCGGTCTCGTCAAGGCCAAGAGCGTCGTCAGCATGATGATGATGATGAGCTTCGGAGCACTCGGCCTCATCAGCGTGTTGTGGATCCTCTACGGCTACAACATGTCGGCTGTGGGCGGTCCGATGGAGTTCGCGGGCAACCCGTTCTCGGACTTCGGGATGACCTCGCTCGCCAGCGGTGAAGCGTCCAACACCGACCTCCTCAGTGCGACCTACGGTGCCACCTTCGCGATCATCACCATCGCGCTGATCTCCGGTGCGATCGCGGACCGCGCGAAGTTCGGTTCGTGGATGATCTTCGCGGGTCTCTTCGCGACGATCGCCTACTTCCCGATCGCCGCCTGGGTCTGGGGCGGCGGCTGGATCATGAACCTCGGCACCACACTCTTCGGTGAGGAGGCCGGGCTCGGCGTCATCGACTACGCCGGTGGTACCGCGGTCCACATCAACGCCGGTGCAGCGGCTCTCGCACTGGCTCTCGTGCTCGGGAAGCGCATCGGCTTCCAGAAGGGCATCACCAAGCCGCACAACGTCCTCCTCACACTCCTCGGTGCTGCGATCCTGTGGTTCGGCTGGTTCGGCTTCAACGCCGGTGCTGAGTGGCTCAACGGGCTCGCGAACGTCGGCCTCATCGTCGTCAACACCCTGGGCGCGACCGCTGCAGCCATCATCGGTTGGATCGTCGTCGAGAAGTTCAAGGACGGCAAGGCGACCTCCGTCGGCGCAGCCTCCGGAGCCGTCGCAGGTCTCGTCGCCATCACCCCGGCCTGCGCCAACCTGACGCCCGGTTGGGCACTGCTCCTCGGTATCGTCGCGGGTGCCGTCTGCGCCATCGCGGTGGAGTTGAAGTTCAAGCTCGGTTTCGACGACTCGCTCGACGTCGTGGGCATCCACCTGGTCGGTGGCCTCATCGGCACGCTGTACCTCGGCCTCTTCGCAACCGAGACCGGCCTGTTCGTCGGTGGCGGTATCGAGCAACTCGCACTCCAGGCCATCGCGGCCTTCGCGGTCCTGATCTACTCGTTCCTCGTCGCCTTCGTCATCGGCTTCGCGATCGAGAAGACGATCGGGTTCCGCATCAAGAACGAGGACGAGCTCGCCGGCGTCGACACCTCTGTTCACGGTGAGGAGGGTTACGCGTTGGTCGACTGACCACGGGTACCGTCGCGAATCACCGAACGGGCGTCGTCCACCAGGACGGCGCCCGTTCGTCGCGCGCGGGGGACCGCGGCGCGGGCGATAGGGTGACGATGTGGCCACTCTTCGTTCCCTCCTGCGTCGCGTCGCGAACGCCCTCCTGCGTCCCTCCACGGCGACAGGGCAGCAGTCGAGCCGACCGCCCGTACCGAGCGAGATCTCGACCGTCGTCGGCGCTGCCTCGCCTGGTCGTTCGGGGCCGACCGCCACCACAGAGGTGGATCCCCATCGGGTCGGAGGCGTCTCGCTGAGCTACAACCCCGTGGTCGACGGTGATCCGGATCCAGGAGAGATCGTCTGGACGTGGGTACCGTACGAGGAGCGTGACGGCCGAGGCAAGGACCGCCCGGTGCTCGTGGTCGCTCGCACCACCGACCAGCACGTGCTCGCCGTGCAGTTGACCAGCAAGGACCACTCACACGAGGGCGACTTCGTCCCGCTGGGTGCTGGCCCGTGGGACAGCGCCGGACGGCCGAGCTGGGCGAACCTGGACCGGGTGTTCCGGGTCCACCCTGCGGGGATGCGGCGTGAGGCTGCGCAACTGCCGAAGGACCGCTTCGTCGTTGTCGCGGCAGCGCTGCGCTCTCGCTACGGCTGGCGCTGAGCTCCGCGGCGCGACGGTGTCACCCGTACCGGTTGCTCCGCCGCGGTGAAGCGTCCCACGGTGTCTGGCCCCGCTCCCACGCATCCGGCGCTGGCGCCGATGACGTTTGATCGGCCGCCGCCGACGGGGCAGCGCCGCTGGCGCGCGGAACGGCGCGCTCAGCCTCGGCCAGTGTCGGGTATCGACCGATGAGTCGTCGATCCTCCGAGCGGGGAGCCCATGTCACGCAGCGGAAGTAGCCTGGTGCGCCGCTCGGTGCGAAGTACTTCACGACTCCCGCCGGGCGGTCGGCCGCCTCGCGCATGACGATCCACTCCGCATCGGCGATGCGGATCGGCGGGGAGACGGTCCGACCAGGCATGTATCGAACATATGTTCGAACAGGTAGAGAGTCAAGTCAGCGTAGGCGGCGTGTCGCATGACAGTGGTGACGAACACCGAACCTTCAGGATGTCCTGACACACCACCGACGTCTTGATGCAGAGTCGTGACCCATGAGCTGAGACATGACACCAGTCAGGGCGTGGCGTCCAGGGGCAGCAGCGCGAAGGCTCAGGTCGCGATTGTTACGCTCAGACGATGATCGACGACGAGGTTCCCCTGCACGGAGGCAACGCTTCCGGCGACGACGTCGTGCGCGTGGGCGGCACCGTGCGAAAACCATGGTTGCGTTCGACAGCGTCGGTGGCACGGTACATGAGCTGGCTTCGCGGCGCGGGCGTCGAGGTCCCCGACTGGAGCGGTCCCGATAGCCGTGGGCGTCAAGTACTCGAATACGTGCCAGGCACGCTTGCCATGGAGCTTGGTCCGCTCTCCGACGGTGAGCTGCAACGGGTTGGCGCACTCGTCCGAGACATTCACGATGCCAGTCGTCCGTACCAGGACGGCGATGCGACCTGGGACGTCCTGATCCCTCCACCCGACACCGCCGACCTCGTGTGTCACAACGACCTCGCGCCGTGGAATCTCATCGTCGGTGAGGGACGACTGGTCTTCATCGACTGGGACGCAGCCGGTCCAAGCACTCGGCTCTGGGACCTCGCCTATGCGGCACAGTCATTCGCGGTTCTGGACGAAGCGCACACGGTGTCGAGCGCAGCACGTCGACTGCGTGCGTTCGTCGACGGGTACGCTGCGAGCGCTGAGCTTCGGGCTGCATTGCCGGATGCGATGGTCCAGCGGACTCAGACGATGTACACGCTGCTTCGTGATTCGCACGCTAGCGGACGCGAACCCTGGGCGACGATGTTCCTCGAAGGACATGGAGATTTCTGGTCATCGACTGCGCGATACGTCGAGCGCAACCTCGAAGCATGGCGCACCGCTCTCGCCGGCGACAGTCCCTGAGAGCCTCTGACGTTGCAAGACCCTGACATCCTTCGAAGGTCGTGTACTGCTCGTCGCCGCCGAAGTTCTGCGCGTTCGTGGAGCCGAGGAAGCTCACAGGGCGATCGCTGCGACATCGGGACTGTCGTCAGCGAGCTCGTCGGTAGACCAGCAGTTCGACACCGGACTCCTCGACCTCAGGCTTCGGGTCCAGCTCGAAACCGAGCCGATCGAGCAACCGTGATGAAGCATCGTTGCCCGTCTCGACGCGAGCGACGATGGTCTGCAGTCCGAACGTCGTGAACCCCAGCTGCAGGATTGATCGCACGGCTTCACTCGCGAACCCGCGGCCCTGAGCCGCCGTCGCGAACGCGTAGCCGACCTCGCCGATACGCTCCGCGTCGTTCGTCCGCTTGAGCAGCACCTCACCGATCACGCGGCCAGTGGCCAGATCCTCGACGGCCAACACCAACCAATCGCCCTCGGTGGCGGCGACGGCCCGCGTCAGCTTGAGTTCGAGCGCTTCCGCCGTCTGCTCACGCGTGCGCACCGGCCCCGGAATGAACCTCGTCACCGCCGGATCACTGTGGAACACGACGAGATCGTCGAGATCCTCGCGCCGGTGCGCGCGGAGCAGGAGTCGTTCGGTCCGGACCGGGAGCCGCGGCAGCCAGGCGCCGGCAGTCTCGACCGAGCCGCTCACTCCGAGCGCTCGAGGGTGCCGATCTGCGTCCCGGTCTCATCGAGGACCACGAGCGTGGACTCCGTCCAGGTGCCGGAGGCGCCGTTCGACAACCAGGTGTCTACCCCCTCGCACGCCATGCGGGTGGACGCGAGCGGCGCGAAGTCGACCGTGTCGCCGTCCGCGGTCCAGGAAGCCACCAGGCGGTTGCAGCCGTCCGAACCGCTGACGGAACCGTCCTCCGCGAAGGTGAGCGACGGCTCCTGCTGCGCGTCCGCGTCTCCCCACACACCGACGATGCCGACAGCGTCGGACGCACCGGCGTCGGGTGTCGTCGATGCCGACGGGTCGCCGGCAGAGGAGCTTCCGGAACAGCCTGCGAGCACGAGCGTCAGGATCCCGGCACCGATGGTGCCGAGGACCGCGATACGCGCTGGTCCGGACCGTGTGACTGCGAACATGCTGACCCCCTCCGGCGACCACTCGGTCGCAGCTCGATCGATGCTAGCGCGTCGGCTCGGGAACCGGCTCGGACGTGATCGCCTGATCGACGTCTGCCGCGCGGGATATCTCAGCGACCCATGCGTGGCGGGTCTGGGGATCCTTCCGGATGGACAGGAGACGATCCATGTA
Organism: Plantibacter sp. RU18; assembly: GCF_050613355.1. NCBI lineage: Bacteria > Bacillati > Actinomycetota > Actinomycetes > Micrococcales > Microbacteriaceae > Plantibacter > Plantibacter sp. RU18. Next base: position 2,455,680 of record NZ_CP159618.1, on the reverse strand, counting down.
CGGCTCGAGCGCGGTCACCTTGTCGAGAGGAGCGCCGATCACGAGCTGGAAGCCGAGCCTCAACCAGGCGACGACCGCACGCCCGGCGAACTCGGAGTCCGCCTTGATGAAGCCCTCGTCGAGCAGCACCGGCGCGAACCGTGGGCGTGGCCGGTCCTCGTCGCCCAGCTGGTACCGGAGCGCCGCCCCGACGATGAACGCGACGAGTTCCTGCGTCTCGCCGCCGCTCTTGTCGCCCAGCGAGGAGTACACGCTCACGTCGCGGCCGTCAGTGTCGTATCGGACCGCGGTGATCTCGACGTGGCGCCGCACGTCGAGCAGCTGATCTCGGGCGGACGGTGCTGAGGAACTTCCACCGGCGTCGCGGATCGAGTCCATGAACCGGCGGAGGCGCTGGAACCTCGCCTCGAGTGCCGCGTCGTCGAGGTCTGTCGACGTCTCGCCCGACAGTGAGCGCAGTTCGCGGCGGAATGCGGACAGTTCCTCACGGTTGCCGCGTCGGAGCACGATCTTCAGGCGGTCGTGGTCCGGCCCGAACGGCAGGTCGCGCAGGATGTCGTTGACCGGGACGAGGCGATCCTCGATCTCCTCCACCGCGCTCTCGAAGGCACTGCCGAGCGGCACGAGATCCTCACCGCTCCACTGCGACAGACGCCGTCGCCACTCCTGTCGGCGTTCCGGGAGGCCGGTACCGATGATGCCGTCCAGGATGGCGCGGTAATCGGCATACGATTCGAGCGTCGTACCGAGGTTCGGATCGTGCCAGACCGCCTGGTAGCTCTCGAACACGTGCACCTGGGCGAGCGAGGCCTGCTCGGCCTGGCGCAGCGCCGCCGCGAGTTCCTCGCCGAGGCGCACGCGCAGGCGCTTGACGGCATCGGTGAACCCGCCGAGCGAGGATGCGCCACCGACAGCGGCCAACGACGCCTCGATCCGCTCGACGTCGGCCGGCAGCGCCTCTTCGGCACCGGATCGCTCGAAGCGGTCGATCACGGTCGTCGCGGCGTCCTGCTCGTCCACGAGCGTCCCGTGCTCGTCGTCGAGACGTCGGACGCGGTCCTCTGCAGGGAACCGCTCGGCGTTCGCCGCGTCGAGCTCACGCTGTGCAGCCGCGACCGAGCCCTGCAGCTCCTGGAGGACGTCGTTCGAATCGAGGAGCCGGGTGAGCTCGGCCGCCGCTGCGTCGCGATGTCTGCGGGCTCCGACAGCGTCGATCTTCGACCATTCGGTGTCCAGCCGGAACCGGTGCGCGAGCCGCTGGGTCTCCAACCTGGTCATCCGGTCCTGGACGGCCGCCTGTCTACCGGCGATGAGTTCGAGGCGGCCGCGGAGCTCGGCCTGCTCGGCCTCGATCGACGCGATCCGTGCGTCGTTGGTGAAGCCGAGGATCGGAGCGCCTCCGGGGTCGCCGTGAGATCCGCGGCGCCCGTCGCGCAACTGCCCGCTGGACGTGACCCGGCGGCCGGGGCCCGCGAGGTCGACGGGGGACTCGACGCATCGCGCGTCGATGCGGTCGGAGGTGACGCGCTCCTCGACCCAGTTGCTGAAGGGGGAGGCCTTGTAGGCGACCTTCCCCGAGACGAACGCCGGGTCGCCGGAGGCCGGGGCGCTCGGTGCGCCGACGGGAACACCCTCGAACTGGATGCGCACGGGGATGCGCACGGTGTCGATCGCGCGCCCGAAGGCATCGAGGTGCTCCTCGTCGACCAGGAGCGTCCGCGCGAGGCCGTGGAGCGCGATCTCGACCGCCGGACGCCAGGCGGCGTGCGCCTGCGGCACGTCGATCAGCTCGGCGACGAACGGCAGCTGCTCAGGCTCGATACCGGCCGCCTCCGCAAGGGCGACACGCGCACGGTGGAGCCGATCTGGGACCGCGCCGTCCCGCCCTCGGAGCGATTGGAGTTCGAGCCGCAGTTCGGTGTTGCGCTCCTCGAGCGGGTACGCCTCTCGATGGAGCTCCGAGCGGTCTCCCTCGATGACCTCGAGCGCACCCTCGTAACGCTCCAGGAAGTCCTCGCTGGCGCTCCGAGCAGCGATGAAGGAGGCTTCGTCCTCGATCGGTTCGTCCAATACCCCGGTTCGCTCATCGAACAGTGCGCGGGCGCGCTCCGCCTCGAGCTGCGCCGACTCTGCGGCTTCGCGGCGCTCCTCGGCACGTCGGAGGGCGCTGCCGCCCTGCTCGGAGACCTGACGCTCGAGTTCACGCAGACGGACGCCCGCAGCGGTCGCCCGCGCTCGAGCGGCCTCGAGCGTCGCGCCGGCTTCGAGCTTGTCTCGACGGTTGCGGGAGACGGCGTCGTCGAGGAGCGCCTCGTGGGCGCGGCTCCGCCACACGTTGAACGGCGTGGGGCCGTCGTCGGTGAACCCGAGTCGATCGAGCTCCGCTGCAGCCAGGTGTCCTCGTTCGTAGTCGTCCCGCAGCTCGCCGAGTCGCTCGAGCACCCGAGCCTTCCGGCTCTCCGTCTCCATCGCGAGGTAGGCCTCGTCGAGTGCCTCGAAATGCGCGAGGGCGCGATCCGCCGCGTCGTAGGTGGTCGGACGCTCGAGGACCATCGACTTGTAGAGCCCGTCGACCGTCGGCAGGTTCTGGCCCGCCTGGATCCGGGCGAGCAGGCGCATCGCCCGGCCACCGTCACCGCCGGCGCCGATGCCGAGTCGGGTGTGCAACGTGTATGACAGCTCGGCGTAGGTGTCCCTGACGACGAAGCCGGGGATCCGCCCCTGCAGCTCTCCGGCGTCGAAGCGTTTGGGGACGAACTCCTCGAGCCGCTTCAGGTCGAACGGGCCGTCGACCGTGGCCATCGTCATCGAGAGGTCTCCGGTCCGGACCGCGCGACGTGGCACGAGATACGCGCGCACGACCGTGAAGCGTCGGTCGTCGTCGTTGAGGAAGGTGACGGCGACGGCGCCCCACGTCAGCTGGTCGGAGCCGCGCAGGTTGATGTCGCGCATCGCACCGGTCTGCGGGTCTCGGGTCGAGTCGACCTTGCCGCGCAGGTATGTCAGCAGGTTGCGCTGGTCGGGATTCCGTGCTCGACCGACGGTCGCGTCGTTCGATGCCCCGTTGAACGGGACGTCCGAGGGCATCATCACCGCGAGGTACGCGTCCATGAGCGAGCTCTTCCCGGTGCCCGATGCTCCGGAGATCAGGGTCGCTCGGGAAGCGAAGTCGACCGATCGGTACCCGTCGAACCCACCCCAGTTGATGAGCTGCATGCGCTCGACGCGCCACTGCTCCACGAGGTCGATGAGCGTGTCGGTGTCAGGCGTGCGGCTCATCGGTCATCCTCTGCAGCTAGTGATTCAGGTGAGCCGTCGTCATCCGGAGCGTCCGCTCGCTCAGGCGTCTCAGACGTCTGGGTCTCGAGCCACTCGAGGAGCTCCTGCAGGCGTTCGAGCGGGAGCAGGGTCTCGACGACCGAGGCGATCCGGTGGCGTCGGAGGTCTTTCGTGCGGAGGAGGACCCGTGCAGTCAGCAGCTTCTCGATCGCGCGCTCGACGCGGCCGTCGTCGCGAGCCCGGTCGTTCGCGTGTTCTGGGCGGAAACTGGCCACGAACCCCAGCAGCTCGTCATGCTCGACGATGGCTGCGCGAGCGCCGTTCGCCTGCTCGGTGCGCAGACGCGTGCGCAGATAGACCAGCAGGATCGTCTCCTCGCGACTGTAGGCCGTGTCGTGAAGCAACGTCGGGAAGGGGCGTCGGCCGCTCTCCGACGTCGCCTGGCGTTTGAATGCGACCTCTGCCGAACGGTCCACCTGCAACTCGAGGAAGAGCTCGTTGAGTCGCGAGCGGAGCAGCGATTCGGTCTCGAGGATCGTGTGCCACTCTGCCGGATGCAGCGCAGGACTCACGTAGCGGTGTTTGAGGAGCGCGACGAGTGCCCGTCGCTGCGCGGCGTCGAGTCGCCCTTCATCGCCCTCGAACAGTGCGAACGAGCCGTCGGCGTCATCGGGCTGCACGATGACGGTGGGGTCGTCGGTGACGTCCGCCTGGCCGGGGTCGATCGACTCCTCGTCGCGGGTGTCCACGTGCTGTTCGGTGGTCATGTCACTCCGTTCGGGGCGCGGCGCGGTCTGCAAGATGTCCGGCGGTCGGGCCGGTCTCGGCCAGCCCCGCGACGGCGAGGTCATCGAGGGGGAAGGCGGGAAGCTCGAACACACTCGTGCTTCCGTCCGGCCGCACCGTCTCGTAGCGCCGCCGCAGCGCATCCTCGTCGTAGGCACCGAGTTGCGTCATGAGGTGGACGAGTCCGAAGAGCTCGACGGGGCGGCGGAGCTCGTCGTCGAGCTCGGAGAACGCCGCATGCGCGTCCGCCGCACCCGACGTCGCGCCGGCGAGCAGGCCGGCACGCAACTCGTCGAGCAGCGGGCCGCCCTGGGACCGCAGCGAGTCGAGGGAGAGCGGGGCGGTGGAGGGCTGCGCGGTCGTCGCCTCGATGCGTGGGGGAGCGGCGTCGACGTCGGGGTCGTGGAACCGCTCGCGCAGGTGGTCGATCTCGATCGGTTCAGGCAACAGTGCGACGTCGACCGTCGCTCGCGGGCCGGCCGTGCGCATCCAGATGCCCAGGCGCTGGTTGAGTGCGCGAAGGGTGGTGTCGAGTTCCCGGTCCTGGACGACGTCATGGTGCACGATGTGGTCACGCAAGGTCGAGGTGAGGCGCCGACGCTGCGCGAGGACGTCCTCGATTCCTTGACGGATGATCCCCACCGCGCCGCGGAAGCCGCGCAGTTCGTTCGGGCCGAGGCGCGAGGAGAACGGGTGGTCGAGGATTGTCGACAGGTCGCGCTTCAGATCCTGCAGCAGCTCGTCGTTCCTGAGCAGCTCGAACGCTCCCTCGAACGCGCGGCCCTCCGCCGTCGCCGTCATCAACTCGTCGGTGCGCCGCAGGTAGTCGTCGAGGATCTCGCCGATCGGCCTCGTATCGTTCCGGAAGTCCTCGACGATGCGGCGGTGCATCGCGATCACCGACTCCTCGACGCGGCGGAAGTCACTCGGGAGTTGGCGGATGAGATCGGCGATGTTCGCATAGCCGTCGTGCATGCGGTCGTCGGAGGCCGGGGCGACGAGGCCGCCGCCGGCGACGCGGTCGCGCTCGGCCTGCAGCTCGGCGAGCTGGGCGTCGATGCGGCGCAGGTGCTCGTCGCGATCAGGGTCCGCCTGGAGTGCCCAGCGGCGGACGGAGTCGAGGATCATCGTCAGCCGTGACTCACTGATCAGCGCCCGGTCGTGCGCGAGTCCGTCGACGAGCGATACCGCTTCGAGCGCGTGGGAGGTGAGCGAGTACTGCTCCTCGCCGTCGTCGGTGCTCGTCCGGACGAGCCACTGGTCGTGGACCCACTCCCGGCAGAGTGTACGTCCGCCCCCGCGCTCGTCCCCGCCAGCAGGGATCCGCGCGCCTCGTGCAACGAGCTCGCCGAGGTACTCCTCGACCTGCAGATGGAACCGGTCGGCAGCGACGAACTGCACGTCGCGCCCGAAGGTGGTGCGGAAGATCGCGACGACGGCAGGCGCGGTCGGCCTGCTCAGCAGCCGCAGCGCGGGGCGTTCGAGTGCGTCGCGGACGCGGCCGAACTCGCTCTCGATCTCTCCCACCGCACTCCTCGTCTGGCCCGGACATGGAAAAACCCCCGATCTGACTCGGGGGAGTGGAGTGGGCGATACCGGACTCGAACCGATGACCTCTTCCGTGTGAAGGAAGCGCGCTACCAACTGCGCCAATCGCCCGCAGGGCGTCCGTACCGCCAGGGTTCCGAACAGCCGCGAATCACGATACTAGCCGATGCTGCGGGCAGAGTGCACATCGAGCGGATCGGCCACGCCGCGCGAGCATCGGTTTGAAGATCGGTCGGTTTATCGGCTAGAGTCGTTCGAGCACGCAGCAATGCGGGCACAAATGCGGATGTGGCGCAGTGGTAGCGCATCACCTTGCCAAGGTGAGGGTCGCGAGTTCGAATCTCGTCATCCGCTCGAGTGTCAGTGGTACGGCCTTCGGGTGTCCCGCTCGACGGTGTGTTCCATCACACGTGGTGGCGTGGCCGAGAGGCTAGGCAGCGGCCTGCAAAGCCGTCCACACGGGTTCGAATCCCGTCGCCACCTCCACTCAGTTCCACGAGCAGTCTTGAATCACCAGCAACATCCCGGCGCAGTGTCTGCACAGACGCCGACCCGGGCGATTGGCGCAGCGGTAGCGCGCTTCCCTGACACGGAAGAGGTCACTGGTTCGATCCCAGTATCGCCCACGTTTCCATCACCACCGACAGCCCCGGACGAATCGTCCGGGGCTGTCGTCGTTCCACGGCCTGACACCACAGGGTGCTTCATTCCCTGGCCGGCCTGCAGCGTGACGCGCCCGGGCGGAACTGATTTTCAGGCGGATTTTCCCCGGAACGGCAGGGATTCGAGCTGAGAGTGAACCAGCTGGTGTCAACGTGCGGTCCAAAGATCGGCTAGAGTTTCCAAGCACCCGGAAACGGGGACAAATGCGGATGTGGCGCAGTGGTAGCGCATCACCTTGCCAAGGTGAGGGTCGCGAGTTCGAATCTCGTCATCCGCTCGAGTGTCAGTGGGCCTGCAGGATCAACGGCCCGCTGCACAGTGTGTTCCATCACACGTGGTGGCGTGGCCGAGAGGCTAGGCAGCGGCCTGCAAAGCCGTCCACACGGGTTCGAATCCCGTCGCCACCTCAGAGCTACACTCCATCTGGGCAACAACCCATTTGGGCGATTGGCGCAGCGGTAGCGCGCTTCCCTGACACGGAAGAGGTCACTGGTTCGATCCCAGTATCGCCCACCACGCAGCGAAGGGCCCGAGCGAGATGCTCGGGCCCTTCGTCGTTTCCACGGTCCCGGTCTAGACCGGGACGACGGCAGGTTGTGGACGCCGCAGTAGCTCGGCGATCCCCCAGACGATGAGCCCCTGGCCAGCAGCGTAGGTGATCATGATGACCTCGTCCGCAGCCCAGACCGTCACCGACGGGACGAAACGATCGACGGCGATGAGCGAGTCCGAGATGAGGAACAGCGCGCCACCGAGCGCGATCGTCCGTGTCGTCATGGTCGACGTGGCAGCCATCGCGCCGATGACGATGCCGTAGAGGACGACGGCGGGATACAACGCGCCCATGTCCTGTTGGCTCAGCAGGCCGATGCCGAGCACCAGCCAGACGACGTAGACGAGGGCCCAGGCGGGTGGTCGACGACGCGTGCGCAGGTGTCGCACGAAGAGCACGACGTAGGCCGCCTGAGCCAGCATGAAGAAGAGGATCCCGACACCGAAGGCGAGTTCGCCTGGGACGATGAGCGCGACGTCGCCCAGCCAGCTGCAGAGGATCGCGATGACGGCGATCACCGCCGGCGCGCTCAGGCGCCGGATCGACCATAGGAGCGCCAGCGCGAGGATGAGCATCAGGAATGGCTTCGTGAGCGAGGACAACCATTCCTGGCCGAGCGCGAGCGCCGCGACGTGGACTGCCGCGACAGCCGGGAACACCGCGAAGAGCGCCAGTGCGGCCCTGGACCTGCTCGTCGTCGTCATACCGCCACCCCCGTGCGTCGTGTGCCATCACTCTAGCGACGGCCCCACACGAGCTCCATCGCGGGCGGCCCCCGCGCAGCACCGGCCACCGCCGACGACGGTAGGCTGGCACGGCCAAGGTTTCACCTGAGAAAGAGGGATCATCCGTGAGTGACGGGTTCGCACTGTTCACCGACCGATCCGTGGTCGCCATGCGCGTCAACGGCGAACTGAAGGACCTCGCCGCCACGGTGACGGAGACGGACACCGTCGAACCGGTCCATCTCGATTCGCCAGACGGTCTCAACATCCTGCGCCACTCGGCCGCCCACGTGCTGGCACAGGCCGTCCAGCAGGTCGACCCCCACGCCACGCTTGGCATCGGGCCCCCGGTCACCGACGGCTTCTACTACGACTTCGACGTCGCGGCACCCTTCACGCCCGAAGCACTCAAGGTGCTCCAGAAGACCATGGACCGCATCATCCGCCAGGGCCAGCGCTTCGTGCGCCGCGTCGTCACCGAGGACGAGGCGCGTGCGGAGCTCGCCGGCGAGCCCTACAAGCTCGAACTGATCGGCCTCAAGGGAGGCTCCTCCACCGACGACGAGAACGTCGAGGTCGGCGGTGCTGAACTGACGATCTACGACAACGTCGATCCCAAGACCGGGGAGACGGTCTGGAAGGACCTCTGCCGCGGACCCCACCTGCCGAACACACGGATGATCGGCAACGGCTGGGCGCTCACACGCCTCGCCGCCGCCTACTGGCGGGGGAGCGAGAAGAACCCGCAGCTCCAGCGGATCTACGGCACCGCCTGGGCGACGAAGGACGAGCTGCGCGCCTACCAGACACGCATCGAGGAAGCCGCGAAACGCGACCACCGCAAGCTCGGCGCCGAACTCGACCTCTTCAGTTTCCCCGAGGAGATCGGCTCGGGTCTCGCCGTCTTCCACCCCAAGGGTGGCATCATCCGGAACGAGATCGAGAACTTCATGCGCGAGCGGCTGCTCGCCTCCGGGTACGAGCTCGTGAACACTCCGCACATCACCAAGGGGCACCTGTTCGAGGTCAGTCAGCACCTCGCCTGGTACAAGGACGGCATGTTCCCCGCGATGCACCTCGACCAGGAGGTCGACGCGGACGGACACGTCACGCGGCAGGGGCAGGACTACTACCTGAAGCCGATGAACTGCCCGATGCACAACCTGATCTACCGGGCTCGCGGTCGCAGCTACCGGGAGCTCCCGTTGCGCCTCGCGGAGTTCGGCACCGTGTACCGCTACGAGAAGAGCGGAACACTCTCCGGCCTCACGCGCGTGCGCGGGCTGACCCAGGACGACGCGCACATCTACGTGACGGACGAGCAGGTCAAGGACGAGGTCGGACGCCAGTTGCAGTTCGTGCTCGAGACCCTGCGCGGCTACGGGCTCGACGACTTTTACCTCGAGCTGTCGACGAAAGACCCGGACAAGTACGTCGGCACGGACGAGGTCTGGGACGAAGCGACCGAGACGCTGCGGCAGGTCGCGATCGAATCCGGCCTCGAGCTCGTGCTCGACCCTGCCGGCGCCGCGTTCTACGGCCCGAAGATCTCCGTCCAGGCCCGCGATGCGATCGGCCGCACCTGGCAGCTGTCGACGGTGCAACTCGACTTCAACCTGCCCGAACTCTTCGAGCTCGAGTACACGGCGGCCGACGGCACCCGCAAGCGTCCCGCGATGATCCACCGCGCCCTGCTCGGCTCGATCGAGCGCTTCTTCGCGATCCTGCTCGAGCACTACGCGGGAGCGTTCCCGGTCTGGCTCGCGCCGGTCCAGGTCGTCGGCATCCCGGTGTCGGAGCAGTACGAGGAGTTCCTCGGCGGAGTCGTCTCGGAGCTGCGGTCGTCCGGTGTCCGCGCAGAGCTCGACGCGTCGGACGACCGGATGCAGAAGAAGATCCGCAACCACACGAAGGCCAAGGTCCCCGTGCAGCTGATCGTCGGCGAAGAGGACCAGGCGAACGGCGCGGTCAGCTTCCGTTTCCGCGACGGCACCCAGGAGAACGGTGTGGCCGTCGCAGACGCGGTGCGCCGGATCCGGGCGGCCATCGCCGCCAAGGTGCAGGTGAACACCGCGACGGACCTGCCCGCATGACGTCGCCGTCCGAGCAAGCACCCGAGTCGATCGAGGCGTCCCACCTGGTGGGTGTCCCGGACGCTTTCCAGCGCCTGTGGACACCGCACCGGATGGTCTACATCAAGCAAGGCCAGCCGGCAGACGACGGGTGCCCGTTCTGTATCGCTCCCACGCTGGACGACGAGCAGGCGCTCATCGTGCACCGCGGTGAGCACGCCTTCGTGCTGCTCAACCTCTTCCCGTACAACTCCGGACACCTGCTCGTCTGCCCGTACCGTCACGTTGCCATGTACGACGACGCGACCCCTGAGGAGGTCGCCGAGATCGGCAGTCTCACGCAGACCGCCATGCGGGTGGTCCGGGAGGTGTCTCGGAACGACGGCTTCAACCTCGGGATGAATCAGGGTGCCGTGGCCGGTGCCGGCATCGCGGCACACCTCCATCAGCACGTCGTGCCGCGCTGGGCGACCGACGCCAACTTCTTCCCGATCATCGCGCAGACGAAGGCACTCCCGCAGCTCCTCGGCGATGTCCGTCGGTCGATCGCGGACGCCTGGCCCGCCTCGTCCTGACGGTGCCGTGCGCTCCGTCCACAAGTCCAATTCCTGGGCTGTGGACGGAGCAGCGCGCGCGGGCTGCGAACTAGGCTCACCACCATGACCGAGAGCAGCACGACCACTGGACAGCACGGCTCGAACCGCGTGAAGCGCGGACTCGCCGAGATGCTCAAGGGCGGCGTCATCATGGACGTCGTCACCGCAGAGCAGGCACGCATCGCCGAGGATGCCGGAGCGGTCGCCGTCATGGCGCTCGAGCGCGTTCCGGCCGACATCCGTTCACAGGGTGGTGTCGCTCGGATGAGCGATCCCGACCTGATCGAATCCATCATCGCCGAGGTCTCCATCCCCGTCATGGCGAAGGCCCGCATCGGCCACTTCGTCGAGGCGCAGGTCTTGCAGGCACTCGACGTCGACTACATCGACGAGTCAGAGGTGCTGAGCCCCGCCGACTACGTCAACCACATCGACAAGTGGGGTTTCGACGTCCCGTTCGTGTGCGGCGCGACCAACCTGGGTGAGGCGCTCCGACGAATCAACGAGGGTGCGGCGATGATCCGGTCCAAGGGCGAAGCCGGTACCGGCGACGTGTCCGAGGCGACGAAGCACATCCGCAAGATCCGCTCCGAGATCGCGAATCTGTCGTCCATGTCGAAGGACGAGCTGTACGTCGCGGCGAAGGAGCTGCAGGCCCCGTACGACCTCGTCGTCGAGATCGCCGAGACAGGCAAGCTCCCCGTCGTCCTCTTCACCGCCGGAGGCGTCGCAACGCCAGCCGATGCTGCGATGATGATGCAGCTCGGTGCGGACGGCGTGTTCGTCGGTTCGGGCATCTTCAAGTCCGGCAACCCCGCCCAGCGTGCCGCGGCCGTCGTGAAGGCAACCACGTTCTTCGACGACCCGCAGGTCATCGCAGAGGTCTCGCGTGGCCTCGGCGAGGCGATGGTGGGAATCAACGTCTCCGATCTCGCCGCCCCGCACCGTCTCGCCGAGCGTGGCTGGTAGCGCCCTCCGCACCGTTCGTGGCATGCGGCCGGTCACTCTGTGACCGGCCGCACCCGCGTCGGGGTCCTCGCGCTCCAGGGCGACTTCCGCGAGCACGCCGCCGTCCTCCAAGGCCTCGGCGCCGAAGTGTCGCTCATCCGGCGTCCCTCAGAGCTCGCGAGCGTCGACGGGCTCGTCCTCCCGGGCGGCGAATCGAGCGTCATGGACAATCTGGCGCGTGCGTTCGATCTCGCCGGACCACTTCAGGACGCGATCCGTTCCGGCCTCCCGGTCTACGGCACCTGCGCAGGCCTCATCCTGCTGGCCGACCGGATCCTCGACGGGATCACGGGGCAGCAGAGCCTCGGCGGTCTCGACGTCTCGGTCAGGAGGAACGCGTTCGGTTCTCAGCTCGACTCGTTCGAGACCGACCTCGAGATCCCGGTGCTCGGCACCCCGCCCGTGCACGCTGTCTTCATCCGCGCACCGGTTGTCGAGAACGCTGGGCCGGGCGTCACTGCACTCGCGACGCTCGACGACGGCCGACTCGTCGCGGTCGAGCAGGGGAACCTCCTCGGCACCTCCTTCCATCCGGAGGTCACCGGCGACACCCGCTTCCACTCGTACTTCCTCGACAAGGTCGCCACCGCTCGCTGACACACTGGGCCGTCACGCCGCGAGCATCGCGGCACAGATCGCGGGCTGCCGGTCGCTGGCCTAGACTGGTCAGGTTCTTTTCACGCAGTTAGGGAGCACATGTCCGGACACTCCAAGTGGGCTACGACCAAGCACAAGAAGGCCGTCATCGACGGCCGCCGCGCGAAGTCGTTCGCCAAGCTCATCAAGAACATCGAGGTCGCTGCCAAGATGGGCGGCGCAGACCTTGCAGGGAACCCGACCCTGCAGGACGCCATCCAGAAGGCGAAGAAGACCTCCGTCCCGAACGACAACATCGATCGCGCCGTCAAGCGCGGCGCCGGTCTCACCGGTGAGGTCGTCGACTACACCACGATCATCTACGAGGGCTACGGTCCGAACGGCGTCGCTCTGCTCGTCGAGTGTCTGACCGACAACAAGAACCGCGCAGCCGCAGACGTCCGGACGCTGATGTCCCGCAACGGTGGCACGATGGCCGATCCGGGCTCCGTGGCGTACAACTTCCACCGCAAGGGCCTCATCGTGGTCCAGGCCGAGGGCACCAACGAGGACGACGTCCTCGCGGCGGTGCTCGAAGCGGGAGCAGAAGAGGTCAACACCGAGGGCGAGACCTTCGAAGTCGTCACAGAGCCGAGCGACATGGTCGCCGCGCGTTCCGCGCTCCAGGACGCCGGCATCGATTACGATTCCGCCGATGTCGCGTTCGTGCCGACCCTCAAGGTCGAGATCGACGCGGACACCGCGCGGAAGATCTTCAAGCTGATCGATGCGCTGGAAGACAACGACGACGTCCAGAACATCTACTCCAACTTCGACCTCACGCCCGAGGTCCAGGCGGAGCTCGAAGCCGACGACGAATAGTCCGGCGCGGCCTGAGCGGCTCTGTCGTTCGAACGGATGTACGACACTCCGCATCCGCCGCCGGGCCCTCATGATGCGCGCGCCTAGGGTCGAGACATGACTCTGCGCGTCCTCGGGATCGATCCTGGCCTCACTCGATGCGGGGTCGGCGTCGTCGACGTACTGCCTGGCCGACAAGCGACGCTCGTCGAGTACGGCGTCATCCGGACCGATGCCCACGCCCCGCTCGAACAGCGGCTCCTGGAGATCGCGCGTGGAATCTCGGAGGCGATCGCACGGACTTCGCCGACGGCCATGGCTGTCGAGCGGGTGTTCGCGCAACACAACGTCCGCACGGTCATGGGCACTGCGCAGGCCAGCGGGCTCGCCCTGCACGCCGCGGCGGCGAACGGGATCCCCGTCGGGCTCCACACACCGAGCGAAGTGAAGGCCGCCGTCACCGGCTACGGCCGAGCCGACAAACTCCAGGTGCAGACGATGGTCGCCCGCATCCTCGGACTCGCTGAGCTGCCGAAGCCCGCGGATGCCGCAGACGCGCTCGCTCTCGCGATCTGCCACGCGTGGCGGCCGAGCGTCTCGACGGCCGTCGCGCCGGCGGGACCGCAGCCGCGGGGGAGTGCCGCGCTGACACCCGCGCAACTCGCCTGGGCCGCCGCAGAGCGCGGCGGATCCGCCCGAGCCGCCACCGGCCGCGGCCGCACCGCGCAGAGCCCTAGGCTGGAAGCATGATCTCCTCGCTTCGCGGCACCGTCCTCAGCGCGGTCGGCAGTCTCGTCGTCATCGAGGTGGGCGGCGTCGGCTTCGCGGTCCAGGTCACGCCTGCCTTGGCCCTCTCGTTGCGCATCGGCGACGAGGCGAGACTGTCCACGACGCTGATCGTCCGAGAGGATTCACTCGCGCTGTTCGGCTTCCGCTCGGCGGAGGAACTGTCCGTCTTCGAACTCCTGGTGAGCGTCACCGGCGTCGGCCCGAAATCGGCGTTGGGTGTGCTCGAGGCCCTCACACCCGAACAGATCGCCACGGCGATCTCCGCCGAGGACGACGCACCGTTCCGCAAGGTGTCCGGCATCGGTCCGAAGACCGCGAAACTCATCACGGTCTCGCTCGCCGGCAAGCTCCGTGTCACGCGGACCACCCCCGAGGCCCCTGCGACGACGGTGAACGCCGCTGCCATCGCCGACCAGGTCGTCACCGCCCTCATCGGGCTCGGTTGGCCGGAGAAGACGGCCGTCCAGGCGGTCGTCGAGGCTTCGGCGGATGCGAGCTCGTCCGAGCTCTCCGCAGTGCCCTCACTCATCCGCCTGGCCCTCGGCCGACTGGGTCCGGCCAACCCGGCAGGACGGACCCCGTGAGCGACGCCCCGGACGACCTCACGAACCCGGCCTCCGAATCGGACTCGGAACTCGCCTTCGAAGGCGCGCTCCGCCCTCGCTCGCTCTCCGAGTTCGTCGGGCAGGCGAAGGCACGCGGCCAACTCCAACTGCTCATCACCGCCGCGGGCATGCAGAACCGGACCCCGGACCACATCCTGCTCGCCGGCCCTCCCGGTCTCGGTAAGACCACGCTGGCGATGATCATCGCCCACGAGACGGGCAAGCCACTGCGCCTGACCAGCGGACCTGCGATCCAGCACGCCGGCGACCTTGCGGCGGTACTGTCGTCTTTGACGCCCGGTGAAGTCCTGTTCATCGACGAGATCCACCGCATGGCACGTCCGGCGGAGGAGATGCTGTACCTCGCGATGGAGGACTTCCGGATCGACATCATGGTCGGCAAGGGAGCCGGGGCCACGAGCATCCCGCTCGAGCTCGCGCCCTTCACGCTCGTCGGAGCGACGACGCGTTCAGGTCTGTTGCCGAACCCGCTCCGCGACCGCTTCGGCTTCACCGCCCACCTGGAGTTCTACGACGAGCCGGAACTCGAACAGGTCCTCCACCGCACCGCAGACCTCCTCGGCCTCGACATCGACGCTCGTGCGGTGGCCGAGATCGCTGGGAGATGCCGCGGCACTCCGCGCATCGCGAACCGCCTGCTCCGTCGCGTGCGGGACTACGCACTCGTCCACGGCGGGCGGGCCGACCTGGAGACGGTTCGAGCTGCCCTCGACCTCTACGACGTCGACGCTCTCGGACTCGATCGACTCGACCGCTCGGTCATGGAAGGCATGCTCGACCGGTTCGCCGGCGGGCCTGTCGGTCTCAGTACCCTGTCGGTGTCGGTCGGCGAGGAACCCGAGACGATCGAGTCCGTCGTCGAGCCCTTCCTCGTCCGGATCGGGCTCATCACGCGTACTCCACGAGGCCGTGTCGCGACGGCTGCGGCCTGGCGACACTTCGGCCGGACACCTTCTCAGCAAGGATCCACCCTCGATGGCCTATAATTTCCCTTTGGCAGTGCGTTCTCAACAGCATCTGCCCTCAATCTCCTCTGGAAGGTTCCCATCGTGGATGCAATGACCCTCGTCCTGTTCGGCCTCGCCGGCGTCATGATCGTGTTCATGATGGTGAGCAACAACAAGCGGAAGAAGGCGGCCGCGCAGACCGAGCAGAAGCTCGTCCCCGGCGCCGAGGTGCTCACCGGTTTCGGTGTGTACGGCACGCTCATCTCCATGGATCGCGACGCTCGCAAAGCCGACGTCGAGATCGCTCCCGGCGTCATCGTCACCATCGACCCTCGCTACGCCGGTGCGGTCGTCCCGCCCGTCGTCGCCGAGACGACCGAAGACGCACCCGCGGTCGAGACCATCCCCGAAGACGCCTCGGCG
This sequence comes from Plantibacter sp. RU18, assembly GCF_050613355.1. Taxonomy (NCBI): domain Bacteria; kingdom Bacillati; phylum Actinomycetota; class Actinomycetes; order Micrococcales; family Microbacteriaceae; genus Plantibacter; species Plantibacter sp. RU18. The sequence goes on along the minus strand of NZ_CP159618.1, from coordinate 2,440,228 downwards.
CTCGATGCAGAGCCCGAGTTCGGTCAGCGTGTCGAGGACTCCTCGAAGCCGCAGAAGAGCGACGACTAGTCCAACCCCCCTTCCCGGGTGATGGCGTACGCGTCATCACCGGCAGAGAAAGCTGAGTTCCGAGTTTGGCAAAGTCGACTCCGGTCAAGAAAGCGTGGCGTTCGCTCACCTGGCTTGGCGTAATCCTCATCGGTTTGTTCGCGATCAACGCGGCCGGAGTCCTCTGGGGGAACAGCTCTTGGGCGCCCAAGCTGGCTCTCGACCTCGAGGGTGGCACACAAATCATCCTGGCGCCGAAGCTCGAGTCCGGCCAGACGGTCTCGAACGAGCAGCTCGACCAGGCCGTGGCGATCATCCGCCAGCGTGTCGACGCCTCGGGTGTCTCCGAAGCCGAGATCACGACGCAGGGCCAGAACGTCGTCGTGTCGATTCCCGGCACACCTGACGAAGCGACGCTGAACCGCATCGAATCGTCGGCGAAGCTCGAGTTCCGTCCGGTCCTCACCTCGCAGCAGCTGACCCCTGGTCAGCCCTCGAACACATTCATCGGTGAGGACGGGTCCTCGACGCCGTACCCGACACCAGATCCCGGTCTCGAGAGCACACCGACTGCGGCTCCGACCGACGCCAGTGACCTCGCGCAGGTGACGCCGGCGCTGTACGCAGCGTTCCAGGCCTACGACTGCGCCGCCGCAGCGGACTCGCTCGACGCCACTGCCGCCCCGGCGGCAGATCCACTCATCACCTGCGATGTGGACGGCAACTTCAAGTACATCCTCGGCCCGGTGGAGGTCTCGGGTGAGCAACTCACCGACGCCAGCGCAGGCATCAAGACCACGAGTTCGGGTGCCAGCACCGGCGAATGGGCGGTGTACCCCGTCTTCAACACGAAGGGCACCGAGCTCTTCGCCGATGTGACCGGTCGACTCACCGCGCTGCAGAGCCCGCAGAACCAGTTCGCGATCGTGCTCGACGGCAACGTCATCTCGGCCCCGCAATCGCTCGCCGTCATCTCCGACGGCAAGCCGGAGATCAGTGGCTCGTTCACGGAGGAGTCCGCGAAGACCCTCGCCGATCAGCTGAAGTTCGGCGCATTGCCCATCAGCTTCGTCGTGCAGAGCCAGGACACCATCTCGGCGACGCTCGGGTCGAGCCAGCTGGAGAGCGGACTCATCGCCGGCCTCATCGGGCTCATCCTCGTCGTGATCTACACCCTGTTCCAATACCGACTGCTCGGAACGGTGACCATCGCGTCCCTCGTCGTGGCAGCGGTCCTGACCTATGTGGTGATCCTGCTCATGTCATGGCGTCAGGGCTTCAGGCTCTCACTCGCCGGGATAGCAGGTCTGATCGTCGCGATCGGATTCACGGCCGACTCCTTCATCGTCTACTTCGAGCGCATCAAGGATGAACTCCGAGACGGACGCGGCCTGGAGTCCGCCGTCGAAGCCGGATGGAAGCGTGCAAAGCGCACCATCTACGTCGCGAAGGGCGTCAACCTGCTCTCAGCGGTCGTCCTCTACATCGTCGCGATCGGCAACGTGCGCGGGTTCGCGCTCACCCTCGGGATCACGGTCATCATCGACGTCATCGTCGTGTTGCTCTTCACGCATCCGATGATGCAGCTGCTCGGCCAGACGAGACTGTTCAACAGCGGTAAGCCGTTCACGGGGCTCGACCCTTCGGCCCTCGGTGCGATCTACCGCGGCCGAGCCGAGTTCCGGAAGCCGAGCGCCGTGCCAGGTACCAAGGCCGCTTCAAGCAGCCGTGAGGCGGCGAAACGCCAGACGATCGCCGAGCGGAAGCAGGCAGCGCTCGTCGGCGGCGGGTCCGACACGAGAGCAGACGATCTGCCGACCGATGGGAAGGACTCCTGATGGGTGCGTTCGCACGGTTCGGAAACGAGCTCTACACGGGCAAGCGCTCCTACGACTTCGTCGGGAAGCGCAAGATCTGGTACACGATCGCCATCGTCGCGGTCCTCCTGTCCATCCTGATCCCGGTGGTCAAGGGCGGCTTCAACTTCGGCATCGAGTTCCGCGGCGGTTCGCAGTTCCAGATCGCTGACGTCAAGAGCACCGAACAGTCACTCGCCGAGGACGCGGTCGCGTCCGTGGTGCCGGGCGCGACGACCCACGTCACCGTGGTCGGCGGAGACTCGGTGCGGGTACAGACGGACCAGCTCGAGAACGACAAGGTCACGCAGCAGGTGTCGGCGGCTCTCGCCGAGGCGTACGGCGTCGAACAGGCAGACATCACGAGCTCGTTCATCGGCCCGTCCTGGGGCCAGGACGTCTCGAAGCAGGCGATCGTCGGCCTCGTGGTGTTCCTGATCCTCGCGGCGATCCTGATGGCGCTCTACTTCCGCACCTGGAAGATGTCCGCCGCTGCGCTCCTGTCGCTCGTGCACGACCTCATCATCACGGCCGGTGTCTACGCCGCCACCGGGTGGGAGATCACTCCGGCCGCGATGATCGGCTTCCTCACGATCCTCGGATTCTCGCTCTACGACACGGTCGTGGTGTTCGACAAGATCCGCGAGAACACGACGCTCGACGCCGACGGTGCGGCGCGCACCTTCGGCGAGTCGGTCAACCTGGCCGTCAACCAGACGCTCGTCCGCTCGATCAACACCGGCGTCGTCGCGGCGCTGCCGGTTGCGGCCATCCTGTTCTTCGGCGCCTTCGTCCTCGGCGCGGACACGCTGCGCGACATCTCCCTCGCGTTGCTCGTCGGCATCCTCGTCGGCACGTATTCGACGATCTTCGTGGCAGCCCCGCTGTACGCGAACTTCCGTCACAACGAGCCTCGGATCGCGAAGCACGACAAGCGCGTACTCCAGGCCCGCGAGCGCGCTCACGGCTCGACGGACGACGCCGACGGCGAACGCCCGGAAGCAACTGCGCCCCTGGCGCGTTGACTCCGGTAGACACGAACACACGCGTGCACGAACGCAGGGAGGCCTGAGATGGCGGACACCACGACATCCTCGACGGCCTCCCTGCGTCGTCTCGTGCCTCGGATCTTCTCGAAGGCACAACCAGCCGGCGCCGTCGACACGCTGATGCGCACGGTGCGGCAGCACCACCCCAAGGCCGACCTCGCGCTCATCGAGCGCGCTTACACGGTCGCGGAACGCGCCCATTCGGGCCAGAAGCGCCAGAGCGGTGAGCCGTACATCACCCACCCGGTGGCCGTCTCGCAGATCCTGGCAGACCTCGGCATCGGCCCGAAGACCATCGTCGCCGCCCTACTGCACGACACAGTCGAAGACACGGACTACTCGCTCGACCAGTTGCACGCCGACTTCGGCGACGAGGTCGCGATGCTGGTGGACGGCGTCACCAAGCTCGACAAGGTCAAGTACGGCGACAGTGCGCAGGCCGAGACCGTCCGCAAGATGATCGTCGCGATGTCGAAGGACATCCGCGTCCTGATCATCAAGCTGGCGGACCGACTGCACAACGCCAGGACCTGGGGCTTCGTCCCGGCCGAGAAGGCTGCCAAGAAGGCCACGGAGACACTCGAGATCTACGCGCCTTTGGCGCACCGCCTCGGCATCCAGGCCATCAAGTGGGAACTCGAAGACCTCTCCTTCGCGGTGCTCTATCCGAAGCTGTATGCCGAGATCGAGTCGCTCGTGAAGCAGCGCACGCCGCAGCGCGAGGAGTACGTCCAGCATGTGATCGACTCGGTCAACGAGGACCTCAAGGCGCAGAAGATCCGTGGCAAGGTCGCTGGGCGACCCAAGCAGTACTACTCGATCTACCAGAAGATGGTCGTTCGCGGACGTGAGTTCGACGACATCTACGACCTCGTCGGCATCCGTGTGCTCGTGACCTCGCTTCGCGATTGTTATGCGGTGCTGGGTTCGATCCACGCCCGATGGACGCCCGTCCCCGGACGGTTCAAGGACTACATCGCGACACCGAAGTTCAACCTGTACCAGTCGCTGCACACGACGGTCGTGGGCCCTGGTGGCAAACCCGTCGAGATCCAGATCCGAACGAACGAGATGCACCAGCGCGCCGAGTTCGGTGTCGCTGCCCACTGGAAGTACAAGGAACGGATGAACAGCGGCAAGACCGTACCTTCAGCCGAACCGGACAGTTCCATGGCGTGGCTCGCCCACATCTCCGACTGGCAGGCCGAGACCGCCGACCCCGGGGAGTTCCTCGATTCGCTGCGATTCGAGATCGGCGCGAAGGAGGTCTACGTCTTCACGCCGAAGGGTCGGGTCGTCGGCCTTCCGTCGGGCGCGACACCGGTCGACTTCGCCTACGCCGTGCACACCGAAGTGGGCCACCGCACGATGGGCGCGCGCGTCAACGGTCGTCTCGTGCCGCTCGAGAGCTCGCTCAACACCGGTGATGTGGTCGAGGTCTTCACCTCGAAGAACCCCGACTCCGGACCCAGCCAGGACTGGCTGAACTTCGTGAAGAGCCCTCGTGCCCGGAACAAGATCCGTCAGTGGTTCACGAAGGAACGTCGGGACGAAGCGATCGAGCAGGGCCGTGACGCCATTGCACGCGCGATGCGCAAGCAGAACCTTCCGCTGCAGAAGCTGATGAATCAGGACTCCTTCGCGGAGGTCGCTGCCCAGCTCCGCTACGAGGACGTGACCGCTCTCTACGCCGCTGTCGGCGAGGGTCACGTATCGACGCAGTCCGTGCTCGAGAAGGTCGTCGCGCTGCTGCAAAAGGACGCCGACAGCGAGCACACGGAATTCACTGTGCCCGTCCGCGGGAGTCGTCGCGACCGGCTGCAGAACAGCGACTCGGGTGTGCTCGTGCTCGGCGCCCCGGACATCCTGGTGAAGCTCGCGAAGTGCTGCACCCCGGTGCCCGGCGACGAGATCGTCGGCTTCGTGACGCGTGGCTCGGGTGTCTCCGTCCACCGCTCTGACTGCCACAATGTGCAGAACCTCCTCCAGGAACCCGAGCGCATGATCGACGTCGAATGGGCGCCGTCATCGAAGAGCGTATTCCTCGTGCAGATCCAGGTGGAAGCGCTCGACCGCGCCGGCCTGTTGTCCGACGTGACGCGGGTGCTCTCGGAGTACCACGTGAACATCCTGTCGGCGACGGTCAACACGTCGAGTGATCGCCTGGCGATCAGCCGTTTCGTGTTCGAGATGGGGGATACGACCCACCTCGACCGCGTGCTCAACGCCGTTCGTCGGATCGACACGGTGTACGACGTCTACCGCGTCAACGGCGGCTGATCGGGAGCGACCACGATGCCAGCTCGCTGGGGCTGTGCTCGAGTCCTGGAAGGGCGACATCGGTGGCTGTCGCGACGACACGTTCGATGCGAGCTCGTCCGAGCACGCGGCGTTCTGCACGCACCCACGCGATGACTTCCGATGGACTCGTGAGCCCCAGGAGGAAGTAGTTCCTGATCGCCGCCGGCGCCGGCGCAGCATCGTCTCCGGTGCGTCTGGCGAGATCCGCGACCGTGCGGGTCGGTGTCGTGACGCGGAGACCACCGGACCGTTCCGTGTCGTCGGCGCGCAGCACCACCTGCCTGATCCGCAAGCGGGATGAGACCGCACTGCGCTTGGCGGAGGACACATAGCCGGTGTGCTCGCGCGGAGCGATGAGGACGGCCCCGTGGATCCAGGCGGCGCTCAGCTCGGCGACGGTGGCTTGATCGAGCGCAGGAATGCTCGCGAGCACCTCCGCCCGCAGTCGCGCTGTGTCCGGTTCGTCGACGCTGCAGAAGCCGTCCTCGAATGCGAACACCTCACCGTCGAGGCGCGCAGCGGTGAATTCGGCGACAGAGAGCTGTGGCGGCCTCAGGTAGGCCGGCAGGCGCTGAGCCGGCTGTGCGCCGGGTGCGATGGCGGTATGAGCGGACAGGGAGGTTCTCGGGGCCGTGGACATACGAACGATCCTCCGGCAACGTGTGGTCGCAGGAGGATCGTTCGACGGATCTGTGGAGAACGCGGCCGTCGTGCCACGTGTGGAGCGGTTCCGCTAGCGGATCGCGCCGAGCCACGCCTTCCGAGCATCGAGCGCTTCGACGGCCGCGGTGAGACGGTCGGCATCGCCGGACGCTCGAGCCGCCTCGACCTCATCCTCCAGCTTCGCGATGGCATCCGCCAGCTGACTGGCGAGTCCGTCCGTGCGGGCCTTCGTCTCGGGGTTGTTACGCTTCCAGTGGTCGTCCTCGAGCTGCTTCACATGGGACTCCACTTTTCGCAGCCGGTCCTCGACAACACGGACCTGCTCGCGCGGGACCTTGCCGATCTCGTCCCAACGGCGCTGGATGTCCGAGAGGGACTTCCGTGCCGAGTCCCGGTTCGTGTCGTTGAGGATCGGCTCCGCGTCCGTGAGGACCGCGAGCTTGAGTTCGAGGTTGCCCTGGAACTCCTCGTTGTCGCGGGCATCGATCTCGGCCTTCGCACCGTAGATGGCATCGCCGGCGGCCTTGAACTTCGCCCAGAGGGCGTCGTCCTGACGCTTGCCGGCGCGGGGCGAGTGCTTCCACTCATCCAAGAGGCTCCGATATGCAGGCACACCGTCGGCACCCTTCGGGATCAGGGCTTCAGCGCGCTCGACCAGCTTCTGCTTGATGCTGCGAGCCTCTTTGTGCACCGAGTCGAGCTCGGTGTAGAACGCTCGGCGGTGCTGCTCGATCGCTGCACGGGCTGTGCGGAAGCGCTTCCACAGCTCGTTCGCCTCGTTCTTCGGGAGTCGCGGGCCATCGTGCTGCTGGCGCTGCCACTCGGCGAAGAGCTCGTCGAGACGTGTCGAGGTCTGCTTCCACTGCACGCGCGCGGGATCCTGCTCCGCGAGCTGCTCGGCTTCCTCGACGATCGCGACGCGGGAGCGCACCGCCTCATCGAGAGCGGCCTTCGCCTCCTGCGTCTGCACCTCGGTCAGCTCGTTCACCGCGCCGTCGAGTGCGCCCAGCCTGGTGAGCAGCGCTTGAAGGTCACCGACGGCATTGGCAGACTGCACCTGGCGGGTGATCGACTTGACGGCCTTGGCGACGTCGGCCGCGGGTGCGCCGCGCTTCGCGCGCTGCTCGACGAGGGTCACCTGACCGGCGAGATCCGTGAACTTCCGCTGGAAGTACGCGAGAGCCTCCTCCTTCGAGCCGTCCGGATACTGTCCGACTGCTCGCTCGCCGTCGGCCTCGCGGACGTAGACGGTCCCGTCGTCGTCCACCCGGCCCCATGGCTCGATCTCTGAACTCGTCACGCGCATCACCCTTGCTGTGTGTTGATCGCCACTCGCGGCGATCGTGATCGATCCACAAGCCTATTACCCCGAGGCTCGCTCGGGGCGACGGCTTGCGCCGGTCGTTCCGTCTGGTGCAGGTTACTGCACGCGCTACTGCACCGTCACTGAGGTGATGGTGGCCGGGACGGCAGGTTTCCCGTCGCCACTGCCGTCGGCGACTCCACCCGAGACGACGCCGGACACGAGCGCATCGAGCCCACCCGTGATCTGACCGAGCACGGTGTAGCCGCCCGCAGCGTCAGACGGGATGGTGGACTCCTGGTACACGAGGAAGAACTGCGAGCCGTTGCTGTATCCGTTGCCGCCCTGACGCGCCATCGCGATGGTGCCCGCCGGGTAGACGTCGTCCGTGGGAGCGTTCTCGACCGGACCGTAGCTGTAGCCGGGACCACCGGTCCCGGTGCCATCGGGGTCGCCGCACTGGAGCACGTAGATGCCGCTCGTCGTGAGGCGGTGGCACGTGACGCCGTCGTAGAAGCCCGACTGAGCGAGTGAGATGAAGGACGAGACGCCCTGAGGCGCACAGGCCCCGTCGAGGCTGAGGTTCAGGACGACGTCGTTGATCGTCATCTCGCCGGTCCAGTCGCGATCCTCCGCGACCGTGCTGGCAGGGACGTCGCCGGTGTTCGCTCCGTCGGTGGCGCCGGCGACACCGCAGGCGCCGGCTTCAGCGGATGCGGTCGGGGTGGCCACCGGCGTGCCGGGACCGCCGGAGAAGAAGAAGACCTGGGCGGCCGTGGCGCCGGCGAGGACGACGACGAGGGCGGCAGCTGCGATCACGTTGTCCCGGACGCGACGCTTCGCCCGGTGCTCGTGCACGGTACGCCTCGCGTTGTAGCCGCGCAGTCGCGCGCGCGCTGCGCGAGCCTCTTTGTCCGGACCCTTGCTCGTAACCACGTCGTTCCCTCCAGATGCCGTCGCTGTGAGCGACGGCATCGCGCTGTCAGCCGGCATCGCGCCTGCGGCGGCTGCCCAGGAGAACTTTACGGGGACCGCTCGGTAGCCGCCAAACGACTCGCCACCGTTCGCAGCCGTTCAGCAGCGCGGTCCGGTGTCCCAGGGTCCAGCTAGCCTGGAGCAATGTTCAATCGAGGACCCGGCATCGCGGGCGCACCGGTACCACTCGCCGTGCGCATGCGCCCCCGCAGCCTCGAGGAGGTGGCCGGACAGCAGCATCTGCTCCGCCCGGGCTCCCCGCTCGTCCGTCTGGCGAGCGACAGCGAAGGCACCCAGGCTGCCGTGTCGGTCATCCTGTGGGGGCCGCCCGGTACCGGCAAGACCACGCTCGCACAAGCGATCGCGCACAGCTCCGGTCGCCGTTTCGTCGAGCTGTCGGCCGTCACTGCCGGTGTGAAGGACGTCCGTCAGGTGATGGACGAGGCGATGTCGAGTCGCGACCTCTACGGCAGCTCGACGGTCCTCTTCCTCGACGAGATCCACCGCTTCACGAAGGCGCAGCAGGACGCGCTCCTCCCTGGCGTCGAGAACGGATGGGTGATCCTGGTCGCCGCAACGACGGAGAACCCGTCGTTCTCCGTCATCTCTCCGCTCCTGTCCCGATCCCTCCTGCTCACGCTCGAGCAGCTGAGCGACGACGACCTCGGCATCCTCATCGATCGGGCGACGACGGACCCACGCGGGCTCGGTGGTCGGTTCACGGTGACCCCGGAGGCCCGGGCGGCGATCATCCAGCTGTCCTCAGGCGACGCGCGGCGCGCGCTCACGGCGCTCGAGGCGGCAGCCATCGCGGCTGACGCCGACCTCAGCGGGGGAGCGGTCACCGACGACGACGACCTCGACGACTCAGGACTGCTCGACGTCGGCGAGGACGAAGACGACGAGGACGAACAGCCGGCGGACACCGTGCGGCGTGAGCCGACGTCTCCACGCGGTCCCGTCATCACCGACGAACTCGTCGCGCAGGCCGTCGACCGCGCCCTCCTGCGCTACGACCGCAACGGCGATGAGCACTACGACGTGATCAGCGCGTTCATCAAGAGCATCAGGGGTTCCGATGTGGATGCGGCGCTGCACTACCTCGCGCGGATGATCGAGGCCGGGGAGGACCCGCGGTTCATCGCCCGGCGCATCATCATCTCGGCCGCCGAGGACATCGGCATCGCAGATCCGCAGGCACTGCCGATCGCCGTGGCCGCAGCGGATGCCGTGCAGTTCATCGGCATGCCGGAAGGTCGGATCCCGCTCGCGGAGGCCGTCGTCTACCTCGCGACCGCGGCGAAGTCGAACGCCGCGTACGTCGCCATCGACAAGGCCATCGCCGATGTCCGGGCAGGGGCGTTCGGCCGTGTCCCGAAGCCGATGCGCGACGCACACTACGCCGGCGCGAAGCGGCTCGGGCATGGCAAGGGCTACCGCTATCCGCACGACCACCCGATCGGCGTCGTCGCCCAGCAGTACCTGCCCGACGAGCTCCGTGAGGTCCGCTACTACGAGCCGACCGATCACGGGAACGAGCGCGACATCTCGGCACGGCTCGACAAACTCAGGAAGATCGTCCGGGGCGAGTGAGCGCCGCCGGCCACACACCCGCTGCACGACGCCCGTCGTGCTAGTATTGATCCGCCTAGAACCGGTGTGACTGCGCGGCTGCTCGATCACCGTGTTCGACGGGCGTGTTCTGTAGCCGAACAGCCCCGGCAGACCCCTCTGACTTTGTCCGGTGTGATTCCGGATCACCGACGCGTGTTCGCGTCGGTCATTCATCGTTTGAGACTTCATCGAAAGGAAACCGTGTCTACCAAGTCACGTACCCGCAGCAAGACCCGCCTCTCGCGGGCCCTCGGCATCGCCCTCACCCCGAAGGCTGCCAAGTACCTCGAGAAGCGTCCCTACGCTCCCGGTGAGCACGGCCGCACCAAGCGCAAGGCAGATAGCGACTACGCTGTTCGTTTGCGCGAGAAGCAGCGTCTGCGCGCCCAGTACGGCATCCGCGAGGCCCAGCTGAAGATCGCCTTCCAGGAGGCTCGCCGCACCCAGGGCCTGACCGGTGAGAACCTGGTCGAGATCCTCGAGACCCGTCTCGATGCGCTCGTGCTGCGTGCGGGCTTCGCCCGCACCACGGCACAGGCTCGCCAGATGGTCGTGCACCGTCACATCCTCGTCGACGGCCAGCTCGTCGACCGCCCGTCCTTCCGCGTGAAGCCGGGTCAGCTCATCCACGTCAAGGCGCGCTCCGAGGGCACCGAGCCCTTCCAGGTTGCTGCCGCCGGCGGTCACGTCGACGTTCTCCCGAAGGTGCCCGCGTACCTCTCGGTCGAGCTCGACAAGCTGCAGGCACGTCTCGAGCGTCGTCCGAAGCGCGCAGAGGTCCCCGTGACCTGTGAAGTGCAGCTCGTCGTCGAGTACTACGCAGCCCGCTAGCACTCCTGCCCGGTTCCGGGCGCAGCACGAAGGGGCATCGGCTTACGCCGGTGCCCCTTCGTCGTCTCCGAGTACATCGGGCCATGCGCTGACGCTCGGAAGCGGCGCCAGGACTCCGCGCTCGACTACGATGGTTGCTTGGCCCGCTCCGCAGCGTGCGGGCGATCGCATCGGAGATGAGGAGTCCCCATGAAGAACGTGTTCTGGCTGATCGTCGGAATCGGCGCCGGCTTCGTCGTCGCCCATGAGATCAACAAGACCCAGTCCGGCCAGCGGTTCTTCACCGAGCTGGACTCACGCATCAAGGAGTTCACCGATACGGTCGGCGACGCCTACAAGGAGCGCGAGGCCCAACTGCGTGACACCGCTCACGCCGTGGCCGAACATGCCGAGGACGTCGTCGACGACCTCACCAAGCCGTAAGGCGCGCCCCGACCGGCACCACTGCACCACGCACACCGACACACGCACACCCCCGACGTACGGACACCATGGACACCGCTGACATCCGCTCCCGCTGGCTCACCTTCTTCGGCGATCGGGGGCACACCGTCGTCCCGTCCGCCTCGCTCGTGAGCGACGACCCGTCGTTGCTGTTCACCGTGGCCGGCATGGTGCCGTTCGTCCCCTATCTCACCGGCGTGGTCCCGTCGCCGTTCGATCGCGCGACGAGTGTGCAGAAGTGCATCCGCACGAACGACATCGAAGAGGTCGGCAAGACGCCCCGTCATGGCACGTTCTTCCAGATGAACGGCAACTTCTCCTTCGGCGACTACTTCAAGGAGGGGGCGATCACGTATGCCTGGGAGCTCCTCACCGGCAGCGAGTCCACCGGCGGGTTGGGCTTCGACGAGAAGGACCTCTGGGTCACCGTGTACAAGGACGACGACGAGGCGATCGACCTCTGGAAGCGTGTCGCCGGCCTGCCGGAGCACCGTATCCAGCGCCTCGACAAGGACACGAACTACTGGTCCACCGGCCAGCCCGGGCCGGCCGGACCGTGCTCGGAGATCTTCTTCGACCGAGGCCCTGCGTACGGCATCGACGGCGGCCCTGCAACCGACGACGACCGTTACGTGGAGATCTGGAACCTCGTCTTCATGCAGTACCTGATCGAGAACGTCACCAGCAAGGTCGACTTCGACATCGTCGGTGAGCTGCCCAAGAAGAACATCGACACGGGCATGGGCCTCGAGCGGGTCGCCTTCCTCAAGCAGGGCGTCGAGAACATGTACGAGATCGACCAGGTCCGTCCGGTCCTCGACCGCGCAGCGGCCCTCAGCGGACGTCGCTACGGCGCCGACCACGACGACGACGTCCGGATGCGCGTCATCGCCGACCACGTCCGGTCCTCTCTGATGCTCATGAGCGACGGCATCACCCCGTCGAACGAGGGCCGCGGCTACATCCTCCGGCGCCTCATGCGGCGGACGGTGCGCGCCATGCGTCTACTCGGCGTCGACACGGCCACGTTCCCCGAGCTGTTCGCTGCGTCGCGCGACGCGATGAAGGCCGCCTACCCCGAGGTCGAGACCGATTACGGCCGGATCTCGCAGAGCGCTTTTGCCGAGGAGGAGACGTTCTTGCGCACGCTCGCGAGCGGCACGACGATCCTCGACCTCGCCCTCGTGAAGACCAAGGAGACTGGGGAGGACAAGCTCGCCGGCGACTCGGCGTTCCTGCTCCACGACACCTACGGCTTCCCGATCGACCTCACCCTCGAGATCGCCGAGGAGGCGGGTCTCGCCGTCGACCGTGACGCGTTCGACTCGCTCATGACCGCTCAGCGCCAGCGCGCGAAGGCAGACGCCAAGGCGAAGAAGAGCGTCCTCGCGGACCTCTCCGTCTACAGCGAGATCCGAGCCAAGGGCGAGACGGTCTTCACGGGCTACACCGAGCTCGAGACCCAGTCGCGAATCCTGGGCATCATCGTCGACGGCCATCCCGTCCAGCGCGCCGTCGCGGGCGACATCGCGGAGGTCATCCTCGCCGAGACGTCGCTGTACGCGGAGTCCGGCGGCCAGGAGGCGGACCAGGGCGTCATCGTCGGCCCGGGTTACGAACTCGAGGTCCTGGACGTCCAGAAGCCGGTCAAGGGGCTCATTGCACACAAGGTCCAGGTGAGCCAGGGCGAGGTCGGTCTCGACGCGCCGGCGACCACCCTCGTCGACGCGAGCTACCGTCGAGGCGCGCAGCAGGCGCACTCGGGCACCCACATCATCCACGCGGCACTCCGACAGGTCCTCGGCGACAGCGCACACCAGTCGGGCTCGTCGAACAAGGCCGGCTACCTGCGCCTCGACTTCACCTGGAACCAGCCGCTGTCTCCCGCCACGAAGTCCGAGATCGAGGAGATCTCGAACAACGCCGTCCGCGACAATCTGCAGGTGAGCACCCGCGAGATGGCCCTCGACGATGCGAAGGCCCTCGGTGCGATGGCCCTGTTCGGCGAGAAGTACGGCGAGACCGTGCGCGTCGTCGACATCGGTGGCCCGTGGTCACGTGAACTGTGCGCCGGCACCCATGTCGGATCGAGCGCGGAGATCGGCATGATCAACCTGGTCAGCGAATCATCCGTCGGGTCGACCAATCGCCGCGTCGAGTCTCTCGTCGGCCTCGAGGCGTTCCGCGACCTCGCTGCCGAGCGAGCACTCGTCACTCAGCTCTCCGGCAGCCTGAAGACGCCGAAGGAACAGCTCCCGGATCGGATCGCCGAGCTTGTCGCGAACCTCAAAGCCGCTGAGAAGAAGATCGCAGCCTTCGAGGCACGTGGCTTGAGCGAGCGTCTCCCAGCTCTCCAGCAGACCGCTCACACCGTCGGGCCGGTCTCGCTCGTCGCCGAGCACCTCGGTGAGCTCGCCTCTCCGAACGACGTCAGGACACTCGTGACGCAGCTGCGCGAACGCCTCGGTGCGGCTCCGGCGGTCGTTGCGCTCGGCGCAGTGGTCGCGGGCAAGCCCGCCATCGTCGTCGCCACCAATCAGGGCGCTCGCGATGCCGGCCTCAAGGCAGGTGCGCTCGTGCGCGTCGCCGCCGGGATCCTCGGCGGCAACGGCGGCGGCAAGGATGACATGGCGCAGGGTGGCGGCGTCGACGCCACTGCGCTCGGCGACGCCCTCGCGGCGGTCGCGCGCGAGATCGGCTGACGTGGCCGACGGCTTCCGCCCGGGTGTCCGACTCGGCATCGACGTCGGCAAGGCCCGCGTCGGGGTCGCGAGAAGCGACCCCGACGGCCTGCTGGCGACGCCGGTCCAGACGGTGGCCCGTGACCTGGGCGGCGACACGGACATCGCGGCCATCGCAGCGGTCGCAGCCGAGATCGGTGTCGTCGAGCTCGTGGTCGGACTCCCGATCGCGCTTTCCGGCAAGGACACCGCGTCGACGCAGGATGCTCGCGAGTTCGCCGCACGGCTCACCGCCGCGACCGGCCTGCCGGGCCGGCTCGTCGACGAACGACTGACCACGGTGACGGCACACAGCGCCTTGCGGTCGGCTGGGAAACGGCAGAAGCAGACCCGTTCGATTGTCGATCAGGTGGCAGCCGTCATACTCTTGCAGTACGCCCTCGACGCCGAACGTGGTTCGGGGCGACCCCCCGGAACCCCCGTCGAACCGTGAACAGGACCTGCCTGTGTCGAATCTGACACCCGAGAACCGCCCAGAAGAAGACCCGTTCGCCGAGCTCTTCACCTCGGAACACGACGTCGTCGATGCCCAGCAGTCTGCGCCATTGTCGCGCCGGGAGGCCCGTGAGCAGCGCGAGGCGGCGGAGGCCGCGGAGGCCGGAACGTCGGTCCCGCCCACCCGCGCCGAGGGTCCGGCTCCTGAGGCCGCGGAGCCGTCCGCACCTGCCGCGGACGCCCCTGCGTCGACTCCTGCCCGGGCCGACACGCCGGCTCCCGCGCCAGCCGCTGCCGAGCCCGGCCCGGCCGCGGAGACCACGACCGCGTCGACGCGGACCATGACCATCCCGGCCTTCGAGGACCTCATCGCCGAGGACGGCCAGACTGATCCCGCGGACAGCGGCCCGCAGCCGATCCACCGAGGACGTCGTCGCGCCCTCGCCGGCGGCGAACCACCGAAGCCCCGTCGTCGTCGCCGCGGCCTCATCGCGCTGATCGTGTCGCTCGTCGTGGTCGGCGGTCTCGTCGCATGCGCAGGCGTCGTCTGGACCAGCTATGAGCCGCAGATCCGGAAGGTGCTCGGCTGGGAGGAACCGAACGACTTCGAAGGGGGCGGTACCGGCGAGGCCGTGGTCCAGATCCACGAGGGGGACATCGGTGAGGACATCGCGACCACGCTCCACGACGCCGGCGTCACGCGGTCCTTCGATGCGTTCTACGACCTCCTGCTCGCACAGGCGACGCAGCCCGAGTTCTTCCCCGGCGCCTACAAGCTCAAGCTCGGGATGAGCGCCAAAGCCGCCCTCGCGGCGTTGACCGATGAGGCGAACCGCATGCAGGACACCTTCGTGATCCCTGAAGGGACCGCAGAGCAGGACGCACTGCCCGCCATCGCTGAGGGGACTGGTATCGCACTCGCAGACCTCCAGGCGGCAGCAGCCGACGTCGCGTCGTTCGGGCTGCCTGCAGAGGCCACCTCGCTCGAGGGCTTCCTGTTCCCGGCCACCTACAGCCTGCCCGACGGGGGAGATGCGCACGCAGTACTGCAGACGCTCGTCGATCGCTCCTTCCAAGCGCTGGACGACGCCGGCGTCGCTCCGGAGGACCGGTGGAGCACCATCGTCCTCGCCTCGCTCATCCAGAAGGAGGCCGGGCTCCGCGACGACTACTACAAGGTCTCGCGGGTCTTCCTGAACCGCCTCGATCCCGCGAAATGGGAGAGCGGTCTGCTGCAGTCCGACGCGACCGTCGCGTACGGCACCGGGAACACCCACCGGGTGTCGACGACGGACGCGGAACGTGCGGACGAGTCGAACCCCTACAACACCTACGTCCACCCCGGCATGGTCGTCCGTCCCATTTCGAATCCGGGCGACCTCGCGATCGACGCTGCTCTGCACCCGGCCGACGGTCCGTGGTTGTACTTCGTGACGTGGAACCTCGACTCCGGGGAGACCATCTTCTCCACCACCCAGGCTGAGCATGAGGCCGCCGTTGAACAGTGGCTGTCCTGGATGGACGACCACCCCGAGTACCAGTAGCCGAGCACGGTCCACACGGTGAACGCTTCCGAGCAGCCTCAGCACCTCGCAGTACTCGGCGACCCAATCGAGCATTCGAAGTCACCGGCCCTGCACGCAGCGGCCTACGGCGCGCTCGGGTTGGACTGGGAGTATGACCGGCGGCGGGTCGATGCGAACGGGCTCGACGGTCTGCTCGCCGGGCTCGGCCCGACGTGGCGTGGGCTCTCGCTCACCATGCCTCTCAAACAGCGCGCCCTCGAGCTCGCGGACGAACTGGACCGCACGGCGGTCGAGACACGAGCGGTCAACACCCTTCGACTGCAGTACGCCCAGGACGGCTCGCGACGACTGCACGGCTTCAACACCGACGTCGGCGGGATCGTGCGCGCGGTCGGTGCCGCCGGACTGCCCGTCGTGGAGCATGTCGTGATCCTGGGTGGGGGAGCGACTGCAGCCTCCACGGTCATGGCGGCAGCAGAGCTCGGCGCCGAGGACGTGCATATCGCCCTGCGTACGCCCGCGAAAGCCTCCCCACTCGTCGAGCTCGCCGGACGACTCGGCCTCCGGACGACCGTCGGCCTCCTCGACGAGGGCGTGCCGGCAGGACGGCTCGTCATCAGCACGCTGCCGGGCGGCGCCCTCACGTCGCCCGGCGCGGTCCTCGGGCTCGCTCCCGATGCGCTTCTCCTCGACGTCGCCTACGACCCCTGGCCGAGTGCCCTCGCGACGGCGTGGACGGCAGCCGGGGGGCCCGTGCTCAGCGGCCTCGCGATGCTCGTCCACCAGGCCATGCTCCAGGTCCGCATCTTCGTGAACGGCGACCCGGTGCTCCCGCTCGACGACGAGGAGGCGGTGCTCGTCGCCATGCTCGACGCAGCGGGCCTGGATCGCGCTGGTCGATCGCGCTGAGCCACGACATCGCCCCGTCCGTCGGACGAGGGCACGGCTGCGCACGAGCGCGCCTCAGCACTATGGAAGGATAGGACCATGCTTCGTTGGCTCACTGCCGGAGAGTCTCACGGCCCGGAACTCATCGCCGTCATCGAGGGACTCCCGTCCGGCGTCCCCATCACCATGGACGGCATCCGTGCCGACCTCGCGCGTCGCAAACTCGGCTACGGTCGTGGTTCGCGGATGAAGTTCGAACAGGACGAGCTGCACCTCTCGGGCGGCGTCCGGCACGGTTTCTCCATGGGCAGCCCGGTCGCCATCCGCATCGGCAACACCGAGTGGCCCAAGTGGACCGAGGTCATGAGTCCGGAGCCGGCTGAGATCTCGGACAAGTCCCGCGGCCGCAGTGCCGCGCTCACGCGCCCGCGACCCGGCCACGCAGACCTCGCAGGCATGCAGAAGTACGGCTTCGACGAGGCCCGCCCGGTCCTCGAGCGCGCAAGTGCCCGCGAGACCGCGGCTCGGGTCGCCCTCGGTGCGGTCGCCCGTGCGTTCCTTGCTGAGCTCGGCATCACGCTGGTCAGCCACACCTTGGCCATCGGTCCGGTCCGCGTCCCCGAAGACAGCGCCCTCCCGGTTCCGTCGGACGTCGATGCACTCGACGCCGATCCGTTGCGCTGCTTCGATGCTGCGACCTCCGAGCTCATGGTGGCCGAGGTCGACGCGGCGAAGAAGGACGGCGACACCCTCGGTGGTGTCGTCGAGGTGCTCGCCTACGGCCTCCCGCCGGGCCTCGGTTCCTACGTCCACTGGGACCGTCGCCTCGACGCGCGCCTCGCGGCATCACTCATGGGTATCCAGGCGATCAAGGGTGTCGAGGTCGGCGACGGCTTCCTCACGACGACCCGCCGCGGCTCGGCGGCGCACGACGAACTCGTGCAGGAGGACGACGGCATCGCTCGCCAGAGCGACCGCGCCGGCGGTACCGAAGGCGGCATGACGACGGGTACCGTGCTGCGCGTGCGCGCGGGCATGAAGCCGATCGCGACGGTCCCGCGCTCCCTGCGCACGGTGGACATCGCGACGAGCGAAGCCGCAACCGCCCACCACCAGCGTTCGGACGTCTGTGCCGTGCCGGCATCCGGCGTGGTCGCAGAGGCCATGGTTGCGCTCGTCCTCGCCGAAGCGGTGCTCGAGAAGTTCGGTGGCGACTCCGTCCCCGAGACCAAGCGCAACCTCGACGGTTACCTCGCAGCCATCCCGTCGAACCTCCGCACCCGGGGCGACGACGCCTCGAACCCGAGCGCCTGAGCACGAGCGATGCCAGAGCACGATGACCTGCTCCGCCTGCCCGTCGTCCTGATCGGACCGATGGCCTCCGGGAAGAGCCGTGTCGGCAAGCAGCTGGCGAAACGACTCGGCATCCCGTTCATCGACACCGACAACGTGGTGATCGGCGAACATGGCGCGATCGCCGGGATCTTCGACCAGCACGGCGAAGCGCACTTCCGGACCCTGGAACGTGCGGCTGTCGCTGCGGCACTGCTCGAACCGGCGATCGTCTCACTCGGCGGCGGGGCTGTGCTCGACGCCCAGACGCAGCAGGACCTCGCCGACGCGCGGGTCGTCCTGCTGACCGTGACCGAGGAGGCAGTGCTCTCCCGCGCCAACCTCGGGAAGCGTCCGCTACTGCGTGACGACCCTGGCGCATGGGCGCGGATCGCCGCGGCCCGCAGACCGATCTACGAACGCCTTGCGGATGTCGAGTTCGACACCTCGCACCGACCCATCTCAGGCATCGTCGACGAGCTCGTCGCCTGGGTCAAGGAGCCAGCATGAGCACCGAATCGTCCGCAACACCGATCGACCGCACCGTCATCGAGGTCACGGGAACGTCGCCGTACGCGATCACCATCGGCCGCGACCTGCACACGGATCTGGTCGATGTCCTCGGTACCGGTGTGCAACGTGTCCTGATCGTCCACCCTGCCACCCTCGGTGACAAGGCCGCGAAGTTGCGTGAGTCGCTGCGCGACCGGTACGAGGTCCTGCTCGCCGAGGTACCGGACGCCGAGGCAGGCAAGCGGGTCGAGGTGGCCGCCTTCTGCTGGGGCGTGATGGGGCAGGCGGACTTCACGCGTTCCGACGCCGTGATCGGGTTCGGTGGCGGCGCCGTCACCGATCTTGCGGGCTTCGTCGCCGCAACCTGGCTGCGGGGCGTCCGTCTCGTCCAGGTCCCGACGACCGTGCTCGGCATGGTGGACGCTGCCGTCGGTGGCAAGACCGGCATCAACACCGCGGAGGGGAAGAACCTCGTCGGCGCGTTCTACGCTCCGGCAGCGGTCATCGCCGACCTCGATTCGCTGGACACCCTGCCGAAGAACGAGATCCTCGCCGGGTTCGCCGAGGTCGCCAAGGCCGGCTTCATCCGGTACCCCGAGATCCTCGACCTCATCGAGGCCGATGTGGATCGTGCGACAGACCCGACCACACCCGAGTTCCGTCGCTGCATCGAGCTCGCCATCCGGATGAAGGCCGATGTGGTGAGCGAGGACTTCACCGAGCAGGGCCTCCGCGAGATCCTCAACTACGGCCACACGCTCGGTCACGCGATCGAGCACGCTGAGCGCTACCAATGGCGACACGGCGCGGCGGTCGCGATCGGCATGATGTACGTCGCCGAACTGTCCCGTCTCGCCGGCCGTCTGTCCGACGATGTCGTCGACCGACACCGCCGGGTCCTCGAGCTCCTCAGCCTGCCGATCGCCTACCCGGTCGGTCGGTGGAACACCCTGCTCGCCACGATGCAGCGCGACAAGAAGACCCGCGGCTCCATGCTCCGCTTCATCGTCCTCGACGACATCGCGAAGCCGACGGTGCTGCAGGGTCCGGAGACCTCGCTCCTGTTCGCCGCGTACCAGGAGATCGGCTCCTGACCCATGGCGCCTGCCCCGCGCACCCGTCCCGAACGGATACCCTCGACACCATGACCACCGTGCTCGTCCTCAACGGCCCGAACCTCGGACGCCTCGGCAGCCGCGAACCCGACGTCTACGGCGCTGCGGACCTCGAGGCACTCCGCACCACGCTGGAGGCGGCGGCCCCTCCTGGAACGGCGATAGACCTGCGCCAGACCGACGACGAGGGCGAGCTCATCGCCTGGCTGCACGGTGCAGTCGACGCCAGGACACCGGTCATCCTGAACCCTGCGGCCTTCACCCACTACAGCTACGGGTTGCGGGATGCGGCGGCGATGGTGACGAAGGCGGACATCATCCTCGTCGAAGTGCACCTGTCGAACCCGCATGCCCGCGAGACGTTCCGCCATACGAGCGTCATCTCCGGAATCGCCACCGGTGTCATCGCCGGTTTCGGCTTCGACTCGTACCGTCTCGCCCTGGATCTGATCGTCAGCCGAAGCGCCCGCTGACCCACATCCGGCGCACGACGACGGTGATCGCGTTGTCCACCGGTGTCCGCAACGGTTACACTCGTTCGTTGGGTCGCTTCCGGCCGCACACTTTCCACGAACGGACACTCTCGCGCATGGCTTCTACCGCTGACATCAAGAACGGCATCGTCCTCAACATCGACGGGCAGCTCTGGACGGTGATCGAGTTCCAGCACGTGAAGCCGGGCAAGGGTGGCGCGTTCGTCCGGACGAAGATGAAGAACATCATGACCGGCAAGGTCGTCGACAAGACGTACAACGCCGGCACGAAGATCGACATCGAGAACGTCGACCGTCGCGACTTCACCTACCTGTACGCCGACGGTGACGCCTACGTGTTCATGGACAAGAGCGACTACGACCAGATCACGATCCCCGCGGTCATCGTCGGCGACACGAAGAACTTCCTCCTCGAGAACCAGGACGTCACTGTCGCGCTCAACAACGGCAACCCGCTGTACGTCGAGCTCCCGGCATCGGTCATCCTCCTCGTCACCTACACCGAGCCCGGCCTCCAGGGTGACCGTTCCACCGGCGGTACGAAGCCGGCCACCGTCGAGACCGGCTACGAGATCCAGGTGCCGTTGTTCCTCGAGACCGGCACCAAGGTCAAGGTCGACACCCGCACGGGTGACTACCTCGGTCGCGTCAACGAGTGAGCGCTCGCACCAAGGCGCGCAAGCGCGCCCTCGACCTCCTGTACCAGGCCGACGTCCGTCAGCAGACACTCGCCGAGGTCCTCTCTGCTGAAGCGTCGCGCGCGGTCAGCGAGCCGGATCGTCAGGCCTCCTGGCTCTACGCCCGCGAGATCGTCGACGGCGTCGGCGACCATGCCGAGGAGATCGACGAGCAGATCGAGACCTACTCGCAGGGCTGGACGCTGGCACGGATGCCCACCGTCGACCGCGCGATCCTGCGCATCGCCATCTGGGAGATCCTCTTCAACGACGAGGTGCCGCACGGCGTCGCCATCGATGAGGCCGTGGAGGCCGCCAAGACGTTGTCGACCGATGACTCGGCCGGTTTCATCAACGGGCTGCTCGGCAAGATCTCGCAGATCAACCCCCGCTGACCATGACCGACGACAACGGTGCTCCGCTCCCGCTGAAACGGGTGCATCACATCGCGATCATCGCGAGCGACTACGAACACTCCAAGCGGTTCTACACCTCGGTGCTCGGCTGCGAGCTGATCACCGAGGTGTATCGCGCCGAGCGGGACTCCTGGATGGGAGACCTCGCGCTGAACGGCGAGTACCTCATCGAGCTGTTCTCGTTCCCCGAGCCGCCCGCACGAGCCTCCGGCCCTGAGGCCCTCGGCCTGAGACACCTCGCGTTCGCGGTCGACGACGTCGACGCCGGTCATGCGCGTCTCGTCGAGCTGGGCGTCCGCGTCGAGGAGGTCAGGATCGATCCGCACACCGGCCGGAAGATGCTCTTCTTCTTCGATCTCGACGGCCTCCCGCTGGAGCTCTACGAGGCGTAGTCCCAGCTGCTAGGCTCGGGTGTTGACCAAGACAACCTTTAAGACCGTCCAGAGAGGCGGAGAAGGGAGTCGGCGATGAGCGCACGTATCGTGCTGCACGAAGCTGACATCACGCGAGCGTTGACTCGGATCTCCCACGAGATCCTCGAGTCCAATCGCGGTGCTGACGACCTGGTGATCCTCGGGATACCGACGCGCGGGGTCATCCTCGCAAGGCGTATCGCCGAGTCCATCTCGGCCATCTCCGGGACGACGATCGTCTCGGGTGCGCTCGACGTCACCATGTACCGCGACGACCTCGCGAAGCATCCGACTCGCGTGCCGCAGCCGACGACGCTCCCTCCGGAGGGTATCGACGGCCGAACCGTCATCCTCGTGGACGACGTGCTCTACTCGGGCCGCACCATCCGCGCCGCGCTCGACGCCTTGACGGACCTCGGCCGTCCGCGGATCGTCCGGCTCGCGGCGCTCGTCGACCGCGGCCATCGCGAACTCCCGATCCGTCCGGACTTCGTCGGCAAGAACCTGCCGTCCTCGCAGTCGGAGCGGATCTACGTCCGCCTCTCCGAACTCGACGGTGAAGAGTCCGTCAGCATCGACGGGAGCCACGCATGAGGCACCTCCTGTCCACCAAGACCCTCACCCGCGCTGAGGCCATCGAGATCCTCGACGTGGCCGAGGACATGGCGCAGACCCAGGACCGCGAGGTCCGAAAGCTCCCGACGCTGCGCGGCAAGACGGTGGTGAACCTCTTCTTCGAGGACTCCACCCGCACCCGCATCTCCTTCGAAGCAGCCGCCAAGCGTCTGTCTGCGGATGTCATCACCTTCAGCGCCAAGGGGTCCAGCGTCTCCAAGGGCGAGAGCCTGAAGGATACGGCGCAGACGCTCGCCGCCATGCACGCAGACGCCGTCGTCATCCGGCACTCGGCGTCCGGAGCACCCCAGACCCTCGCCGACAGTGGCTGGATCGATGCGGGCATCCTCAACGCCGGTGATGGGACGCACGAGCACCCGACGCAGGCACTGCTCGACGCCTTCACGATGCGCAAGCGCCTGCACGGCTCGGCATCGCGCGGCCGCGATCTCGACGGGATCGCCGTCACGATCGTCGGCGACATCCTGCACTCACGGGTCGCCCGGTCCAATGTGTGGCTGTTGGACACGCTCGGCGCCGAGGTCACGCTCGTCGCTCCACCCACGCTCCTCCCGGTCGACCTCAGCCCCTGGCCCGCGACCGTGCTGTACGACCTCGACGACGCCATCGCCAGGCGCCCGGACGTGCTGATGATGCTCCGCATCCAGTCGGAGCGTATGCATGCGGCGTTTTTCCCCAACAGCCGGGAGTATTCGAGGCGATGGGGGCTCGACGACGAGCGCCTCGCGCGTCTCGAGCCGACTAGCATTGTGATGCACCCCGGACCGATGAACCGCGGACTGGAGATCTCGTCCGGGGCAGCGGACTCGCCACAGTCGACCGTCCTCGAACAGGTCGCGAACGGCGTGTCCGTCCGGATGGCCGCGTTGTACCTGCTGCTGTCCGGCGATCGAGAGGAAACCCCACGTGTCTGAGACCACCCCGAACACGACCACGACGCTGATCACCGGCGCCACGTTGGCCGACGGCACGCGCACCGACGTCCTCCTGCGCGACGGCCGCATCGCCGAGCTCGGTTCCGGCCTCAGTGCATCCGGCGCAACGGTCGTCGACGCCGACGGACTCCTCGCCCTCCCCGGACTCGTCGACCTGCACACCCATCTCCGAGAGCCCGGCTTCGAGCAGAGCGAGACCGTCCTGACCGGTACCCGCGCCGCTGCCGCAGGCGGGTTCACCGCGGTGTTCGCCATGGCCAACACCTCACCGGTGGCGGACACGGCAGGTGTCGTCGAGCAGGAGCGCTCGCTCGGCGAGCTCGCCGGATACGCGACCGTCCAGCCGATCGGCGCGGTCACGGTCGGGCTCGCGGGCGAACGCCTCGCGGAACTGGGCGCAATGGCGTCCTCGCGTGCGAAGGTCCGGGTCTTCTCCGACGACGGCATGTGCGTCTCGGATCCGCTCCTCATGCGGCGCGCCCTCGAGTACGTCAAGGCGTTCGACGGTGTCATCGCGCAGCACGCCCAGGAACCGCGACTCACCGTCGGCGCCCAGATGAACGAGGGAGCCCTGTCAGGCGAGCTCGGCCTCGTGGGCTGGCCAGCGGTCGCTGAGGAGTCGATCATCGCGCGGGACGTACTCCTGGCCCAGCACGTCGGCTCTCGCCTGCACATCTGCCACGTGTCGACGGCCGGTTCGGTCGACGTGATCCGGTGGGCGAAAGCGCGGGGTATCCCCGTCACGGCCGAAGTCACGCCGCACCACCTGCTGCTCACCGAGGAACTCGTGTCGAGCTACGACGCACGGTACAAGGTCAACCCGCCGCTGCGCCGCGCCGAGGACGTGCAAGCACTGCGCGCGGCTCTGGCTGACGGCACGATCGACATCGTCGCGACTGACCACGCACCGCATCCGGTCGAAGCCAAGGACTGCGAGTGGGACGCTGCCGCGAACGGCATGGTCGGCCTCGAGTCCGCACTGTCGGTCGTACACGCCTCGATGGTGGCGACCGGTCTCCTCGACTGGACCGATGTCGCACGGGTCCTCTCCGCGACGCCTGCCCGCATCGGACGACTCGCGGGCCAGGGTGCACCCATCGAACTCGGCGCACCGGCCGAGCTCGTCCTGTACGACACGTCCGCGAGTCGCCCGTTCGGCACCGTCGACCTCGCCGGGAAAGGCGTGAACTCGCCCTACCTGGGTCTCGAGCTTCCGGGGCGAGTCGTCAGCACCTTCCACCAGGGGTACGCGACCGTCGCCGACGGATCGGTACTGCCCGCAGAACAGGTCGCTGCGTCAGCGCGCCACGCCGCGCTCCAGGCGGAGGTGCAGCGCTGATGGACGGACGTGTCCTCGCCGCGATCATCGTCGCCCTCGTCCTCCTCGGTGTCCTCGCGCTGATGGTGTCCGCGTGGCGGCGCCGCGTTGCGCGTGATGCGACCGTCGGCCCGCTCCCGCAACTGCCCGAACCGCGTCCAGTCCCGACCGAGGTCTTCAGGCTCCTGTACGTAGCGACGTCGAAGCATGACCAACCGCTCGAACGATTGGCCCTCCCCGGCCTCGGATATCGCTCGCGCATCACGTTGGAGCTCGGCCCGGCCGGAGTCGTCCTGGACGTCCCCGGCGAGCACGAGACCTTCATCCCCGCGGCGAGCATCGTCGGGATCGATCAGACGAACCTCACCATCGACCGCGTGGTCGAGCCGGGCGGCCTTGTCCGACTGAGCTGGCGCGCGACCGAACACGTGACCGCGGACAGCACCTTCCGCGTCGTCGAGCAGTCGGACCGCGCCAGGCTCATGGACGCGGTCTCCGATCTCATCACCACCATGGCGACGCCTGTGCAGAGCGATACGCGGCCCGCCCACACCCCAGACACCGTCGATGCGGCCCCCACCCACGACGACCGAATCCGCACGCAGAACGAGAGCGAATCATGACCTCCTCCTTCACTCCACCCAGCCCAGCAGTCCTCGTCCTCGAGGACGGGAACCGCTACGTCGGTCATGCCTACGGCGCCACCGGCCGCACTCTCGGCGAGGTCGTGTTCTCAACCGGCATGACCGGCTACCAGGAGACGCTGACCGACCCGTCCTACGCGGGCCAGATCGTGCTCATGACCGCTCCGCACATCGGTAACACCGGCGTGAACCGTGAGGACATGGAGTCCTCCCGGGTCTGGGTCGCCGGCTACGTGGTCCGCGACCCATCGCGTGTCGTGTCCAACTTCCGAGCGGACCGATCCCTGGACGACGAGCTCGTCGAGGACGGCATCGTCGGCATCAGCGGCATCGACACCCGCGCGGTGACTCGCCACATCCGTTCCGCGGGCTCGATGCGAGCCGGTGTGTTCTCCGGTGAGGATTTCAAGCTCTCGGGGGCCGAGCAGCTCAGCCTGGTGCGGGCCGGCGTGGAGATGAGCGGTCTCAACCTCTCCGGTCAGGTCTCGACCGCCGAGCAGTACACGGTCCCGGCAGTCGGTGAGAAGGTCGGCTCCGTCGCGGTGCTCGACCTCGGCGTGAAGACCTCGACGCTCAACCATCTCGCCGCACGCGGCTTCGACGTCATCGTCCTGCCGCAGTCGGTCACCTCAGCCGAGGTCCTCGCCCTCGCGCCGTCCGCGCTGTTCTTCTCGAACGGGCCGGGTGATCCGGGAGCCAGCGATGCGCACGTCGCACTCCTGCAGGACGTGCTCCGCGCCGGTGTGCCGTACTTCGGGATCTGCTTCGGCAACCAGCTGCTCGGGCGTGCCCTCGGCTTCGAGACCTACAAGCTGCCGTTCGGGCACCGTGGCATCAACCAGCCGGTGCTCGACAAGGCCACCGGCCGCGTCGAGATCACCTCGCAGAACCACGGGTTCGCCGTCGATCTGCCGATCGAGGGCCAGCACGAGACCCCGGCGGGCTTCGGTCTCGCCGAGGTCAGTCACTACAGCTTGAACGACGAGGTGGTCGAAGGCCTCAACTGCATCGACATCCCCGCCTTCTCGGTGCAGTACCACCCGGAGTCCGCGGCAGGCCCGCACGACGCCACCTATCTCTTCGACCGGTTCCGCGACCTGGTCGTCACCCATGCCACCACTGCCAGCACCAAGGAGAACAACTAGTGCCCAAGCGCGACGACATCAACAGCGTTCTCGTCATCGGCTCCGGGCCGATCGTCATCGGGCAGGCCGCCGAGTTCGACTACTCCGGCACGCAGGCATGCCGCGTCCTCCGAGAGGAGGGCGTCCGTGTCATCCTCGTGAACTCGAACCCCGCCACGATCATGACGGACCCGGACTTCGCCGACGCGACCTACGTCGAACCCATCACCTGGCAGGTCATCGAGACCATCATCGCCAAGGAGAAGCCCGACGCGATCCTCCCGACGCTCGGCGGCCAGACGGCCCTCAACGCCGCCATCCAGCTGCACGAGCACGGCATCCTCGAGAAGTACGACGTCGAGCTCATCGGCGCGAACTTCGAGGCGATCAACAAGGGCGAGGACCGCCAGATCTTCAAGCAGCTCGTCCTCGACGCCGGTGCGGATGTCGCCCGTTCGCACATCGCCCACACGGTCGAGGAGGCCGTCCAGTTCGCCTCCGACCTCGGGTACCCGCTCGTCGTCCGTCCATCGTTCACCATGGGCGGTCTGGGCTCCGGCTTCGCCTACACCGAGCAGGAGCTCCGCCGGATCGTCGGCGACGGTCTCCACCAGAGCCCCACGACCGAGGTCCTCCTCGAGGAGTCGATCCTCGGTTGGAAGGAGTACGAACTCGAGCTCATGCGCGACACGGCCGACAACACCGTCGTGGTGTGCTCGATCGAGAACGTCGACCCGGTCGGTGTGCACACCGGCGACTCGATCACTGTCGCCCCGGCGCTCACACTGACGGACCGCGAGTACCAGAAACTCCGCGACATCGGCATCGACATCATCCGCGCCGTGGGCGTCGACACCGGTGGCTGTAACATCCAGTTCGCCGTCGACCCCGCGGACGGCCGGATCATCGTCATCGAGATGAACCCGCGCGTCTCGCGTTCGAGCGCACTCGCGTCGAAGGCGACGGGCTTCCCGATCGCGAAGATCGCAGCGAAACTGGCGATCGGCTACCGCCTCGACGAGATCCCCAACGACATCACCAAGGTCACGCCCGCGAGCTTCGAGCCGACGCTCGACTACGTCGTGGTCAAGGTCCCACGATTCGCCTTCGAGAAGTTCCCGGCCGCAGACCCGACGCTCACCACCACCATGAAGTCGGTCGGTGAAGCCATGGCGATCGGTCGCAACTATGCGACCGCCCTGCAGAAGGCGCTCCGTTCACTCGAGAAGCGTGGGTCGAGCTTCCACTGGGGCGACGAGTCCCGCGGCGTCGACGAGCTGCTCGAGGTCATGAAGACCCCGACCGACGGGCGCATCGTCGTCGTGCAGCAGGCGCTCCGCAAGGGCGCAACGGCCGAGCAGGTGTTCGAGGCGACGAAGATCGATCCGTGGTTCATCGACCAGATCGTCCTCATCAACGACGTCGCCGAATGGATCTCGGAGGCCGAACGGCTCGACACCGAAGTCCTCCGCACGGCCAAGAACCACGGCTTCTCTGATGCCCAGATCGGCCAGTTGCGCGGCTTCGGCGAGCAGGAGGTGCGCGAGGTCCGCCACATCCTCGGCGTGCGCCCCGTCTACAAGACGGTCGACACCTGCGCGGGCGAGTTCCCAGCCCTCACGCCATACCACTATTCGAGCTACGACACCGAGACCGAGGTCGTCCCGAGCGACCGTCGCAAGGTCGTCATCCTCGGCTCAGGCCCGAACCGCATCGGTCAGGGCATCGAGTTCGACTACTCGTGCGTGCACGCCTCGTTCGCCCTGCAGGACGCCGGCTTCGAGACGATCATGATCAACTGCAACCCCGAGACGGTCTCCACCGACTACGACACGAGCGACCGCCTGTACTTCGAGCCGCTCACGCTCGAGGACGTGCTGGAGGTCATCCACGCCGAGAGCGAGTCCGGTGAACTCGTCGGCGTCGTGGTCCAGCTCGGTGGCCAGACGGCCCTCGGGCTCGCGAAGGGCCTCGAGGCCGCTGGCGTCCCGATCCTCGGAACGACGCCGTCCGCGATCGATCTCGCCGAGGAGCGCGGTCTCTTCCAGGAGATCCTCGACGCCGCGGGCCTCGTCGCTCCGCGCAACGGGACCGCCATCGAGGTCGAAGGCGCACTGCGCGTCGCCGAGGAGATCGGTTACCCGGTCCTCGTCCGCCCGAGCTTCGTCCTCGGTGGCCGCGGCATGGAGATCATCTACGACAACGCGTCGCTCGCCGACTACTTCGTGCGCATCGCCGATCAGGGCATCGTCGGTCCGAACCAACCGCTGCTCGTCGACCACTTCCTCGACGACGCGATCGAGATCGACGTCGACGCGCTGTTCGACGGCGAGGAGCTCTACATCGGCGGCGTCATGGAGCACATCGAGGAGGCCGGCATCCACTCCGGCGACTCGAGCTGCACCCTGCCGCCCGTCTCCCTCGGACGCGCCGAGATCGATCGCGTGCGGAACGCCACGCTCACCATCGCGCAGGGGATCGGCGTCCGCGGGCTGCTCAACGTGCAGTTCGCCATCGGTGCCGGGATCCTCTACGTCATCGAGGCAAACCCGCGCGCGTCCCGCACCGTCCCGTTCGTCTCGAAGGCGCTCGGGATCCCGCTCGCCAAGGCCGCATCGCTCATCATGACCGGTGCGACCGTCGCCGAGCTCAAGGACTCCGGTCTGCTGCCACCCGTCGACGGCTCGCGGGTCCCGATCGACTCGCCCGTGTCCGTCAAGGAGGCCGTCCTGCCCTTCAAGCGGTTCCGGACGAAGGACGGCCAGATCGTCGACAGCGTGCTCGGCCCGGAGATGCGCTCGACCGGTGAGGTCATGGGCATCGACAAGGACTTCCCGCGAGCGTTCGCGAAGAGCCAGGAAGCGGCGTACGGCGGTTTGCCGACCAGCGGCACCGTGTTCGTCTCGGTGTCGGACCGCGACAAGCGCTCGATCATCCTGCCGGTGCTCAGGCTCCAGCAGCTCGGCTTCGACATCCTCGCGACCGACGGAACGGCGGAGGTGCTGAACCGGAACGGCATCAGTGCCCGCACCGTGCGCAAGTACAGCGAGACCACCGCGGCGGGGGAGGACGACTCGATCGTCGACCTCATCAATCGCGACGAGGTCGACATGGTCATCAACACGCCGAGCGGGCGGTCGGCCCGCGCCGACGGGTACGAGATCCGTGCGGCCGCCGTCGCAGCGGACAAACCCCTGTTCACGACGATCGCGCAACTGACTGCTGCGGTCGGATCCTTCGAGGCCCTCGGGGAGGGGTTCGAGGTCCGCTCCCTCCAGGAGTACGCACTCGATCGGGCCGCGCGCTCGTGACGCCCTCGTTCGGGACCCGGCTGGACGAGGTCTTCGTCCGGTCGGGTCGCCTGTGCGTCGGGATCGATCCGCACCGCTTCCTCCTCGAGGCCTGGGACCTGCCCGACACCGCGGCGGGGGCAGGGGCCTTCGGCCTGGCTGTCGTCGAGGCGACCGCCGGCCGAGCCGGGATCGTGAAGCCGCAGGTGGCCTTCTTCGAGCGGTTCGGGTCCGCTGGGTACATCGCGCTCGAGAGCGTGCTCGCCGCCGCCCGCGACGCGGGCCTGCTCGTGATCGGCGACGCCAAGCGCGGTGAGATCGGGACGAGCATGGAGGGCTACGCCGAAGCGTGGCTGACACCGGGTTCGCCCCTCGAGGTCGACGCCGTGACCGTCAACCCCTATCTGGGCTTCGGCTCGCTCCGCCCGGCGCTCGACCTCGCCGAGCGGCACGGCAAGGGCCTGTTCGCCCTCGCTGCGACCTCGAATCCCGAGGGTCGAGACGTCCAGCTCGCACGGACCCCGGACGACCGCACGGTCTCGGCGGGGATCATCCGAGAGATCGCAGCGTGGAACGCCGAGCACCATCCCGCCGCGACGGGATCGATCGGCGCCGTGATCGGAGCGACCTTGCAGCTCGCGGAGTTCGGTCTGACCGAGGCGCCGGCGACGACACTGCCCGTGCTCGCACCGGGCTTCGGCCACCAGGGCGCGACGGTCGCCGACCTCGAGTCCATCTACGGGGCCTTCGCCCCCGGTGTCATCGTCTCCGAGTCCCGCAGCATCCTGGCCGCAGGACCCACCGGGATCGCCGACGCCGTCGAGCGGTCCGCGACAGCAGTGAGGAACGCCCGTGGCTGACCCCGAGCAGAGCGAGCAGTCCAAATCCATGCCGGAGGTGGACCGCGCAGCTGCTTCGCGCGAGGCGGTCCGCAAGCGCCGTGCGCGTGCCACCGTCAAGGCGTCCATCGCATCCGGTGCACGCACCCCGTTGCAGGTCCTCGACGCCGCCACGGCCGACCCCGACGGCATCGAGGGTGGGATCCGCATCACCGAGTACCTGTTGAGCATCCCGAGCGTCGGAGTGACGAAGCTCGGCCGGATCCTCGAGGCGCTCGGGATCTCGTCGGTCAAGCGTCTCGGCGGCCTCGGCCGGTTGCAGCGCGAACGGTTGCGAGCATTCATCGCCGAACGGTATCCCGGCACCGCCCGCAGTCGGCTGGTCGTCCTCGCCGGGCCGACCGCCGTCGGAAAGGGGACCGTGGCGGCGTACATCCGCGACAACCATCCCGAGGTCCACCTCTCGGTCTCCGCGACGACGCGCAAGCCGCGTCCGGGGGAGCAGCACGAGGTGAACTACTACTTCGTGAGCGACGACGAGTTCGACACCCTCATCGACGACGACCAGCTCCTCGAACACGCGACGGTGCACAACGCGCACCGCTACGGCACGCCGCGGGAGCCGATCGAGCGCGCGCTCGCGAGCGGCGACAGTGCGTTGCTGGAGATCGACATCCAGGGCGCCAGGCAGGTGAGAGCGGCGATGCCGGAGGCGACACTGGTGTTCCTGTTGCCTCCGAGCTGGGACGAACTCGTCCGCCGCCTCGTCGGTCGGGGCACCGAAGACGAGGAGGAGCGCGAGCGCAGACTGCGCACCGCGAAGGTCGAACTGGCCGCCGCTGACGAGTTCGATCACCGTGTCGTGAACGACGACGTGGCCCGAGCGGCCCAAGAAGTCGTAGACTTGATGAAGATTCACGGGGATTGACGTCCGACGCGCACCCCGCATCGACCCATTCATCCCCGAACACAACCACACGAGGAGTGTGAACCTGCATGGCTGACAAGCTCAAGGGCATCATCGATCCGCCCATCGACTCCCTGCTCACCAAGGTCGAGTCCAAGTACGCGCTCGTGATCTTCGCGTCCAAGCGCGCGCGCCAGATCAACGACTACTACGCCGACCTCCACGAGGGCAGCCTGTTCGACAACGTCGGCCCGCTGGTCGACTCGTCGGTCGAGGACAAGCCCCTCTCGATCGCGATGCACGAGATCAACGAGGACAAGCTCCAGGTTCGGCCGATCGCCGAATAAGCATCATCACGATGAATCCGCCGGCCGCCAGACGGCCGGCGGATTCGTCGTGTGGGGCGGCTTATGACGCCGACCGTCGCGCTTTGTCATGAGCGCGTACGGTGTCGGGGCCCTCGGCTAGAGTGATGAATGCTCAGGCCCCGGCGAGTCCGCGACGGCCGTTCAATCCAGCACCGATACACAACTTCCCATGGGAGACCGCATGACCGAGCTGCGCCTGTTCACCTCCGAATCCGTGACCGAGGGCCACCCCGACAAGATCTGCGACCAGATCTCGGACAGCATCCTCGACGCACTGCTCGAAGTGGACCCGCGCAGCCGTGTCGCCGTGGAGACCCTCGTCACCACCGGCCTCGTCCACGTCGCCGGCGAGGTCTCGACCCGCGGGTACGTCGACATCCCGACGATCGTCCGCGACCTGATCCGGTCGATCGGCTACACCTCCTCCGACATCGGCTTCGACGGCGACTCCTGCGGTGTGAGCGTGTCGATCGGCTCGCAGTCGGCCGACATCGCTGCAGGTGTCGACCATGCGTTCGAGTCACGCGAGCAGGCGAGCGCCGACGCGTACGACCTCCAGGGCGCCGGCGACCAGGGCATCATGTTCGGGTTCGCGACCACGGAGACCCCGCAGTACATGCCGCTCCCGAGCTGGATCGCGCACCGCCTCGCCGAGCGACTGGCCGAGGTCCGGAGGTCCGGTCAGCTCGACTACCTCCGGCCCGACGGCAAGACGCAGGTCACCATCGGCTACGACGGGTTCGTGCCGAAGACGGTCGAGACCGTCGTCGTCTCCACTCAGCACAACCCCGGCGTCTCCACGGAGCAGCTGCGCCGCGACGTGCAGCGTCACGTCATCGAGCCGGTGCTCGCGACGGTCGAGCTCGACAGCTCGAACGTGACCCACCTCATCAACCCGACCGGCATCTTCGTCGTCGGAGGCCCCATGGGCGACGCCGGTCTCACCGGCCGCAAGATCATCATCGACACGTACGGTGGCGCTGCCCGTCACGGTGGTGGCGCCTTCAGCGGCAAGGACCCGTCCAAGGTCGACCGTTCGGCCGCATACGCCATGCGTTGGGTCGCGAAGAACGCTGTCGCCGCTGGCTTCGCGGAGCGGCTCGAAGTGCAGGTCGCCTACGCGATCGGCAAGGCTGCACCTGTCGGATTGTACGTCGAGACCTTCGGAACAGCACACGTGCCGGAGGCAGACATCACGCGGGCCATCCGCGACGTCTTCGATCTCCGTCCGGCCGCCATCATCGCCGACCTCGACCTCATCCGCCCCATCTACGCGGCAACGGCCGCGTACGGGCACTTCGGCCGCGAACTCCCGGACTTCACATGGGAGCGTCTCGACCGGGTGGAGGCGTTGCGGTCAGCAGCCGGGATCTAGCGGTGGAGGGCGCGAGGGTCGCCAGGGTGGTCCTCGACTCGCCGTTGCCGCAGCTCGACCACCTGTTCGACTACGCGATCCCCGAGGAGTTCGCCGCGGAGGCGGTTCTCGGTGCTCGGGTGTCCGTCTCGTTGCGGACGGCTGGCCGCACCGCGAACGGCTTCATCGTCGCGCTTGCCGAATCGAGCGAATTCGGAGGGAAGCTGAGCCCGCTGCAATCGGTCGTGTCTCCGGTCCCGGTGCTGCCTCCGTCATTGTGGACGCTCGCCCGCCGAGTCGCGGACCGCAGCGCCGGCAGTGCGATGGACGTGTTACGACTCGCAATCCCACCGAGGCAGGTGCGCGTCGAGAAGACCTGGGCCGCCAGCGTGGCTCCAGAGGCACCGGTCGTGGAACGCCGCACGATCCCCGGGTTCGCGCCGGGGACACTCGATCGCGTCGCTCCCGGTGAGCGGTACGCCGTGAGCTCTGTGCCGACGCTGACGGCGACGGCGGCCGGAGTCTCGATCCCCGATTGGGCGTTCACTCTTGCCGCACTGGCCGTGAACCAGCTCGCCGACGGCCGCAGCACGATCCTCGCCGTACCCGACTACCGCGACGTCGAACATCTGCTCGTCGCGCTCGATGAGCTTGGCGCGGGATCCGCGGTCGCGCGCACCGACGCGAAGCAGACGCCCGCTGAGCGATACCGCTCGTACCTGAACGGCCTCTGGCCGGTCCCACGGATCATCGTCGGCAACCGGTCCGCGGTCTACGCACCTGCCCATGAGCTCGGGCTCATCGCCCTCTGGGATGATGGAGACACGCTGCATCAGGAGCAGCTCGCTCCATACGTGCACGCACGCGACGTCGCGCTCACCCGCCAGGAGATGAGCGGTGCAGGCCTCGTGTTCGCCGCGCACTCCCGCAGCACGGAGACGCAACGTCTCGTCGAACTCGGATGGCTCCGAGAGGTACTCCCGACTCCTCCCGCGCGGCCTCGCGTCGTCATCTCCCGCGCGAGCGGCGACGACGCCATGACGAGCCAGGCTCGGATCCCCTCGAGCGCGTGGCGTGCCGTGGACGAAGCGCTCAAGCACGGCCCGGTCCTCGTCCAGGTGGCACGTCCGGGATACGCGCCACACCTCGCCTGCCGGCGCTGCGGCACCCGGGCACACTGCTCGGTGTGTCATGGACCCCTCCAACTGGCGACGGCGCGAGCACAACCGTCCTGCCGGTGGTGCGGTCATCTGGCGGCCGGCTGGTCGTGCGAGACCTGTCACGACACGGCCTTCCGCGTGACGACGGCCGGAACCGGCCGCACCGCCGAGGAGCTCGGTCGAGCCTTCCCCCGGTATCGGGTGGTGGTCTCCGACGGCGACGCGCCGAAACTCGACGTCGGTCCCGAGCCCGCTCTCGTGATCGCCACGCGCGGCGCGGAACCCGTCGCTGCCGGCGGGTATGCGGCGGTGCTGCTCGTGGACGCCGATCGGATGCTCGCTCGGGAGTCCCTCCGCGTCGCGGAGGACTGTCTGCGTTGGTGGTCGAACGCCGCCGCCCTTGCGAGCCCGGGCGCGCCGGTCCTGCTCATCGGCGTCGAGGCCCCGGTCGCGACGGCGCTGGCACTGTGGCAGCAGCCGCGTTTCGCGAGCGAGGAGCTCGCCGAGCGCCGGGAACTGGGCTTCCCGCCCGCGGTCAGGAGCGCGACGCTCACCGGACGACGAGACGCCGTCGATGCCGCTCTCGCCGAGCTTCCCGCCGAGTATCGCAGTCGCGTGCTCGGTCCGACGGTCGACGAGGCAGGCGACAGCATCGCGATCCTGCGCGTCGACTACGGGCACGCGCGGGCTGTCGCCGAGCAGCTCAGGGCCAGCGTCATCGCTCAGGCTGCGAAGCGTCGCAAGCCGACCCCCGGCCGTCGGGCACCGAAGGCCGCGCCTACACTCAGAGTACGATTCGACGATCCGGAGATGCTGTCATGATCCACCCCTCCCACGAAGCCCGCACCGCATGAGGCTGGTCTTCGCCGGTACACCGGCAGTCGCCGTCCCCACCCTCGAGGCTCTGGTGATCGCCGGACACGAGGTCGTCGCCGTGGTCACCAGACCGGATGCTCCGCTCGGCCGTAAGCGCGTCCTCACCCCGTCGCCCATCGCCGTCGCCGCAGAGCGGCTCGGCCTCCCGATCCTGAAGGCTGCCCGACTCGATGACGACGCGACAGCGCGGATCGTCGCGCTGCGCGCCGAACTCGGTGTCATCGTCGCCTACGGCGGGCTCGTCCGGGAGCCGTTGCTCTCGGCTCCCGAACACGGGTGGATCAACCTCCACTTCTCGCTGCTGCCTGCCTGGCGCGGGGCAGCGCCCGTCCAGCGATCCGTCATGGCCGGAGACGCCCTGACCGGGGCGTCGGTGTTCCAACTGGTGCCGGCCCTCGACGCCGGCGACGTCTTCGCGACGCTCGAGACCCCGATCGCGCGGGGCGAGACGGCGGGCGAGCTGCTCGACCGCCTCGCGCTGTCGGGCGCTCCACTCACGCTCGAGGTGGTCGACAGCATCGCGGCAGGGACAGCCACAGCTGCGCCGCAGACGGGCGAGGTCTCACTCGCCCCCAAGCTCGACGGCCTGGCCGGACGGATCGACTGGCGCCGTCCGACGACCGAGGTCTGGGCGCAGATCCGTGGGGTGACACCGGAACCCGGCGCGTACACGGTCATAGACGACACCCGGTTGAAGATCCACAGGGCAGAGCCGACCTCGGTCGGATCCGGTTCGACGCCACCGGAACCAGGGGGGATCATGCTCGTCGACGGTCGGGTGGTCGTCGGAACAGCCGACGGCCTGTTGGAGCTCCTCGAGGTGCAGCCGGCCGGCCGGACCTCGATGGGCGCGGCCGACTGGTGGCGCGGCGTCGCGACCGGTGCGGATCGGCTGGTGGCAGCATGAGCGGCGAGCAGCAGGATCGCCGCCGTGATCAGCGTCGAGCCGAGCAGCGCCCCCGCAGCGAGGAACCGCGTCGAGGACGGCAGCGACCGACGCGGCCACGGGACCCGTGGGCGATCCAACCGGCCCGTCGGGTCGCGTTCGACGTCATCCATGCCGTCAGCACCTCCGACGCCTATGCCAACCTGCTCCTCCCGCACCGCCTGGCGGAAGCGAAGCTGAACCCCGCCGACGCCGGACTCGCGACGGAGCTGACGTACGGCACGCTGCGCCGTCGTGGCTACTATGACCGTGTCATCGCCCACGCAGCCAACCGTCCGGTGACGGAGATCGACGACGCCATCCTCGACGTCCTCCGGCTCGGCGCACACCAGCTGCTGTCGATGCGTGTCGCTGGCCACGCAGCCGTCAACGAATCGGTGGAGCTCGCCCGCAGCGCCGGCTCACGCTCCGCGGCGGGCTTCACCAACGGCGTGCTTCGCACCATCTCGCGCACCGAACCGGCCGAGTGGGAGCGGATCCTGCTCGGCGACGCGACGAACGAGATCGACCGCCTCGCCATCAGCACCGCGCACCCGTCCTGGGTCGTCCGCGCCATCCGACAGTCGCTCGACCTCCAGGATCGAGGTGACGAACTCGAGGCTGCTCTGGCTGCCGACAACGTCGCTCCGCAGGTGAACCCTCATCGCCTTGCCCGGTCTCGCCGAGCGGCCGGCGGATGCGGACGTCAACCGCTACTCGCCCTACGGCTTCCGTTCGGCCGGCGGTGACCCTGTCCAGCTGGTCGGCGCTGGCGGCGGACGCCTCCGCGTCCAAGACGAGGGATCCCAGCTCGCGGCACTGGCTCTCACGCGGGCGAGGTCCGTGGAACCGGGGGAGCGGTGGCTCGACCTGTGCGCCGGTCCCGGCGGCAAGGCCGCTCTGCTCGCGGCCGAAGCACTGGCCGGCGGCGCTCACCTCGATGCGAATGAGCTCGTCCCCGCCCGCGCGCGACTCGTCGAGCGCGCGCTCGTCGGCGTTCCGCTCGACGTCGAGGTGTCGACCGCCGACGGAGCCGAACTCGCCGGCGCGCACCCCGGCACCTACGATCGCATCCTCCTCGATGCGCCCTGCACCGGACTCGGTGCCCTGCGTCGTCGCCCGGAGGCGCGCTGGAGGAAGACGCCGAAGGATGTGGCGGACCTCACGAAGCTCCAAGCCTCGCTCCTCGACGCCGCCATCCTCGCGCTCGCGCCAGGCGGCATCGTCGCCTACGTGACGTGCTCGCCGCATGTCGGCGAGACCGGTCTGATCGTCGAGAGCGCGTTGCGGTCCCATCCCGGTCTGGAGCGTCTCGACACGTCCGAGGTCCTCGACGCCGTGACCCTGGAGCCACTCGACGCAGCAGCGCCCGGTGGAGCAGTGCAACTCTGGCCGCACCGCCAGGGAACCGACGCGATGTATATCGCGCTGCTCCGCAAGCCGATCGCGTCCGTCGACGACCCGCCCGCTCGGTAGGCTCGACACCATGTCCGTGCGCATCAATCCGAGCATCCTGTCCGCCGATTTCGTGAACCTCCAGCTCGATCTGGAACGGATCTCGACGGCGGACCTCGTCCACGTCGACGTCATGGACAACCATTTCGTCCCGAACCTCACCTTCGGGCCGCAGATGGTCGGCCGGATCCAGGACGTCTCGCCGGTCCCGCTCGACGTGCACCTCATGATCTCGGACGCCGACCGCTGGGCTCCCGGTTACGCCGAACTCGGCGCCTACTCGGTCACATTCCATGCCGAGGCCGCGAGCGACCCCGTCGCCCTGGCCCGACGCCTCCGGTCGATCGGCGCGCGGGCAGGGATCGCGCTCAAGCCGGGCACCGCGGTCGAGCCGTACCTCGAACTCCTGCCGGAGTTCGACCAGGTGCTCGTCATGACGGTCGAGCCCGGTTTCGGTGGGCAGTCGTTCATGCCGGAGACCATGCCGAAACTGCAGGCACTGTCGGCGGAGGTCGCGCGCACGGGCCTCGACGTCTGGTTGCAGGTCGACGGCGGCATCACAGCGGATACGATCGGCATCGCCGCCGAGGCCGGCGCGAACACCTTCGTCGCCGGTTCGGCTGTCTACGGCGGATCCGATCCCGCTGCCAACATCGCGCTCCTCCGGGCGGCAGCCGAGTCGGCGGCGCACACCCACTGAGGCAGCGTCCACGGCCGAGGGACCGCGCGGCGCGGAGCGCCTCCCGGAACCGGTACCCTTGGGCACGTGAAAACCTTCGACGAGCTGTACGACGAGCTGCAGATGAAGGCCGAGTCGCGGCCTGAGGGTTCCGGCACGGTCCGGGAACTCGACAGCGGCGTGCACGGGATCGGCAAGAAGATCGTCGAGGAAGCCGCCGAGGTCTGGATGGCCGCCGAGTATCAGACCGACGTCGAGACGGCCGAGGAGATCTCCCAGCTGCTGTATCACGTGCAGGTGATGATGGTGGCGAAGGGACTGACCCCCGCCGATGTCTACCGACATCTGTGAAGCACTGGTTGCCGTCGCAACCGTTGCACACGTCTCCCGTCCCCATCGGTAGGCCACCGGGCAGTCGACCGCCGCAGGTCGCCACCGGTCAGTCCTCGTCACCCGCACACGTTCACGAAATGAGATCCACCCCATGCTGAGAGTCGCCGTACCCAACAAGGGTTCACTGTCCGAGACCGCCGTCGAGATGTTGCAGGAGGCGGGCTACGCGACTCGTCGTGACACCAAGGAGCTGCATGTCGTCGATGCACGGAACGGCGTGGAGTTCTTCTACCTCCGTCCCCGCGACATCGCGACGTACGTCGGTTCGGGTGCCCTCGACATCGGGGTCACCGGTCGCGATCTCCTGCTCGACTCCCGCTCCACCGCCACCGAACTCGTCGAACTCGGCTTCGGCGGCTCGACCTTCCGGTTCGCCGGGCCGGAAGGACAGTTCACCGAACTGACGGACCTCGGCGGCCGGACCGTCGCGACGAGCTACCCGGGACTCGTCGGCAACTTCCTGCAGGCGGCCGGTGTCGAAGCGACGCTCGTGCACCTCGACGGAGCGGTCGAGTCGGCGGTGCAGCTCGGTGTCGCGGATGCCGTCGCCGACGTCGTGTCGACCGGAACCACGCTCCGCAAAGCCGGCCTCGAGATCTTCGGGCCGGTCATCCTCGAGTCGACGGCCGTGCTGATCACCGCTCCGGAGACGAGACCCGGCACGGACACGCTCATCCGTCGGCTGCAGGGTGTCCTCGTCGCACGGCAATACGTCCTCGTCGACTACGACCTCCCCGTCGCGCTCCTGGAGCAGGCCACGGCGGTCGCCGGCGGCATCGAATCGCCGACGATCTCGCCGCTGCGCGACCCGGATTGGGTCGCCGTGCGCGTCATGATCGCGCGTGGCGACGCCAACGACGTCATGGATCGCTTGTACGAGCTCGGCGCCCGCGCCATCCTCGTGACGGCCATCCACGCGGCACGCCTCTGAGCCGCGCCCCCACCACCAGTTCGCCAGTCGTACCAGCGGAGGCCTCCGTGTCACTCGCCACCCGTGTCATCCCGTGTCTCGACGTCGCCGACGGCCGCGTCGTGAAGGGCGTCAACTTCCTCGACCTGCGCGACGCGGGCGATCCCGTCGAGCTTGCGAAGCGCTACGCCGAGCAGGGAGCAGACGAACTCACCTTCCTCGACGTCACCGCGACGGTCGCCGGTCGCGACACCACGTACGACCTCGTCAGTCGCACCGCTGAGCAGGTCTTCATCCCGCTCACCGTGGGAGGTGGCATCCGCTCCACCGAAGACGTCTCGCGACTGCTCGCCAGCGGCGCCGACAAGGTCGGTGTCAACAGTGCTGCGATTGCCCGGCCCGATCTCCTCGACGAGATCGCGGACCGGTTCGGTGCGCAGGTGCTCGTGCTCTCCCTCGACGTGAAGCGGCACGAGGGGAGCGCCTCCGGCTGGATCGTGACCACTCACGGCGGTCGTCGGGAGACAGAACTCGACGCACTCGTCTGGGCGGCAGCTGCGATCGAACGCGGTGTCGGCGAGTTGCTCGTCAACTCCATCGACGCCGACGGCACCAAAGCCGGTTTCGACACGGCGCTCATCAGCGCGATGCGGGAAGTCAGTCGTGTGCCGGTGATCGCCTCAGGCGGCGCTGGCAAGCTCGCGGATTTCCCCCCGGCCATCGCTGCGGGCGCGGATGCGGTACTCGCCGCCAGCGTCTTCCACAACGGCGAGCTCACCATCGACGAAGTCAAGCAGGAACTCGCAGGCGCCGGCTGGACGGTGCGCGCATGAGCGCCGACATCACCATCCCGGTCGGCGCGGACGCCCAGACGGCGATCGCCCAGCTGTCCTTCAATGCGCAGGGTCTCCTGCCGGCCATCGTGCAGCAGTGGGACACCCGGGAAGTGCTGATGCTCGGCTGGATGGACGCCGAAGCCGTTCGCCGGACGATGACCGAAGGCCGGGTCACGTACTGGTCGCGGTCGCGCAGCGAGTACTGGCGCAAGGGGGACACCTCGGGCCACATCCAGCTGGTGCGCTCTCTCGCGTACGACTGCGACGGAGATACCCTGTTGGTGGAGGTCGACCAGCACGGTGCCGCCTGCCACACGGGTACGCACAGCTGTTTCGACGGCCGCGCCCTCGACGTCGTCACGGGGTCGTGACCTCCACGGACGGTTCGGAGCACCCATGATCGGCACCACGTCGCGGCGAGCGTTCAACGGGCTCACGGACGGTCATCGGGTCATCCCGGTGGTCAGGACGCTGTTCGCCGACGGCGAGACACCGGTGGGGGTCTATCGCAAGCTCGCGCTCGGCAAGCCAGGCAGCTTCCTCCTGGAGTCAGCAGAGCAAGGCGGCATCTGGTCCCGATATTCGTTCATCGGCGTGTCCTCGTTCGGCGTCCTGACGCAGCAGGGGGATGCTCCGCACTGGCTCGACTACGGACTGTCAGCTCGACGCGCGCTCGGCGACATCACGGGCCTCGGGCCGCTCCAGGCGCTGGAGCAGCTGCACGACCGCTGGCGCACAAGTGCTCCGCCCGGCCTGCCCCCGTTGACCGGCGGACTGGTGGGTTTCATCGGCTGGGAGGCGATCCGCCAGATCGAACGACTGCCGCACCGCCCGCCCCGCGAGATCCCGGTCCCCGATCAGGCGCTCTCCTTCTCGGCAGACCTCGTCGCGATCGACCATCGGAGCGGACTCGTCCACCTCATCGCCAATGTGCTGAACGATGGTCTCGAGAGCTCAGCGGAGCTCTGGCAGCAGGCTCAGCATCGTCTGGACCGCCTGCAGGCCGGACTGGCGGCGCCGACCGACGCCTGGCTCGCGGAACTCGATCCCGACGCCCGTGCGGCACCGGACCACCGCACGGAACAGGCGGACTTCCTCGCCGCCGTCGAGGTGGCCAAAGAGCACATCCGCGCCGGCGACGTGTTCCAGGTCGTCGTGTCGCAGCGCTTCGAGCAGGAGTGCACCGCCCGACCGATCGACGTCTACCGCGTGCTCCGCTCACTCAACCCGAGCCCGTACATGTACCTCCTCGCCCTCGAAGCATCGGACGGTCGTCCGTACACGATCGTCGGCTCCTCGCCGGAAGCACTCGTGAAGGTCGAGTCCGGTCGGGCCTTCACCCACCCGATCGCCGGCTCCCGACCGCGGGGTGGAACGCCAGAGGCAGACGCGGAACTCGAAGCGGCACTGCGGGCAGACCCGAAGGAGCGCGCCGAACACCTCATGCTCGTAGACCTCGCCCGCAACGACCTCTCCAAGGTCTGCAGGGCAGGCAGCGTCGAGGTGACCGAGTTCATGCGCGTCGAACGGTTCAGCCACATCATGCACCTCGTCTCGAGCGTCGAAGGCACGACGGCCGACGGCGTGACCCCCATCGACGTCTTCCGCGCGACCTTCCCAGCCGGTACCTTGTCGGGCGCGCCGAAACCGCGTGCGCTGGAGATCATCGACGCCCTCGAACCGGCCCAACGCGGGGTGTACGGAGGAGTGGTGGGGTATTTCAGCTTCTCCGGAGACCTCGACCTCGCAATCGCCATCCGCACCGCGACCATCATCGATGGTGTCGCACACGTCCAAGCAGGCGGCGGTCTCGTCGCAGACTCCGACCCGCTCTCGGAGTTCCGGGAATCGCAAGACAAGGCTGCCGCGCCACTCAGCGCCGTCGCCATCGCCAACACCATGAATCGAGTACGCGCATGACCGACGACGAGACCAACGCAACGCACGCCGCTGGAACACCCCTGGAGGGCACCCCGGTCGACGAGGCACAGCCGGCGCAGACGCGGTCGGACGCCGTCGGGTCCGAGACGTCACGCCCCGAAGACGGACTGTCCGCCGACGACGACGTCGCCGCACGAGAACTGCGCGGACGTCAGCGCCGGCTCAAGACCATCCTCCTGGTCTCGGCGGTGCTCTTCGACGCCCTCATCCTCGCCGCCTGGACGCAGACCTGGCTGTCGATCAGTCTGGTCGGCCTCGGCCCGCACTCGGGAGCGCTCGACGTCGTCGGCTCCGTCGCAGCCCCCGCGCTGTCCGCGCTGGCTCTCGCCGGGCTCGCGCTCGTTGCCGCTCTCGCCATCGCCGGCCCGGTGTTCCGCATCATCCTCGGCTCCCTGGAGACGATCATCGGCGCGTGCGTCGCCTACTCGGCGATCGCCGTCCTGGCGTCACCCGCCGCCGCTGGCGGTGCAGCCGTCACCGAGGCCACGGGTGTCGCGGGCTCACAGTCGACGATCGACCTCGTCGCGGCGACGTCGTTGACCGCCTGGCCGGTCATCACGCTCGCACTCGGGATCCTCCTCGCGCTCGCCGGCGTCGCCACCGTGCTCACCCACCGTCTGTGGCCGGGCCCGTCTCGCAAGTACCAGACCGTGCAGTTCGCTCAGACCGACACCGCACCCGACGCCGATCCGGTCGGCGCCTGGGACGATCTCAGCC
This sequence comes from Plantibacter sp. RU18, assembly GCF_050613355.1. Classification (NCBI taxonomy): domain Bacteria; kingdom Bacillati; phylum Actinomycetota; class Actinomycetes; order Micrococcales; family Microbacteriaceae; genus Plantibacter; species Plantibacter sp. RU18. The sequence continues at coordinate 2,397,287 of NZ_CP159618.1, read as the reverse complement.
GCGGCGACGACCCCACCCGCTGATCTCGCCCTCGGGTGCGCGGACGCGACAAGCCACCTGCGCTCCGGTGGCCCGCCGCACGGAACCACCGACCTCTTCCCGGTACACTGGAACCCGCACTCGCACAGAAGGAGAATCATGAGCACCGATCCCTCGGACCCCGGCCACGGACACTCGCCCGCCGCCTGGACGGCCGTGATCATCATGTTGGTCGCGTTCACTGCCGGGACGGTCTTCTTCTGGCTCGACATGCCGGTGCTCGTCTGGGCCTCGGCCGGTCTGCTGCTGCTCGGTTGGATCACGGGTGGCATCCTCGCCAAGACCGGCTACGGCGTCGGCGGCGCCAAGTACGTGGCGAAAGAGCACTGAACATGCTCGCCGACCTGATGGCCGGCGCGATGGAGGACGCTGCAGAGCGTCTGACGAATCGGTCGTCCGCGATCGTGGAGGCGGCCGCCCTCGAAGCGCCCCCGGCCATCGACGCCCTCGCAGCGCTTGCCCCCGCAGATCAGGTCAAGATCATCGCCGAGGTGAAGCGCTCCAGTCCGTCGCGTGGCCCGCTGGCCGACATCCCCGATCCAGCCTTGCTCGCCTCGCTGTACGAACAGGGCGGCGCCAGTGCGGTCAGCGTCCTCACGGAGGGGCGTCGCTTCGGCGGTTCCCTGCAGGACCTGGAGGCGGTCCGCGCGTCGGTGCGCATCCCGGTGCTCCGCAAGGACTTCATCTCGGTGCCCTACCAGGTGTTCGAGGCGCGCGCGTCCGGCGCCGACCTGGTCCTGCTCATCGTCGCAGGCCTGGAGCAGTCCACGCTCCGTGAACTCCATGAGCTCATCATCGAGCTCGGCATGACGCCGCTCGTCGAGACCCATTCGGCTGACGAACTCACCCGCGCGGCCGACATCGGCGCCCGCGTCATCGGCGTCAACGCACGGAACCTCAGCACGTTCGAGCTCGACCAGCGCCTCTTCGGAACGCTGAGCGATCGGTTCCCGAGCGACGCGGTGAAGGTTGCGGAATCCGCTGTCCTGGCGGCCTCCGACGTCGCCGCCTACCGGCAGGACGGCGCCGACGTCGTCCTCGTCGGCGAAGCACTCGTCACCGGCGACCCGGTCGCCACCCTCGAACAGTTCCTGGGAGTCAACGCATGACCTCATCCACCATTCCCGACGAACCGGTCACGACGCGCCTGCGCGATGAGCCCGGTCCATTCTTCGGCGACTTCGGCGGGCGCTTCATGCCGGAGGCGCTCATCGCAGCGACGGACGAACTCGCGGCCGCCTACGACACGGCGAAGGCCGACGAGACGTTCCAGGACGAGCTCACCACACTCCTGCGCGACTACGCAGGACGTCCGTCGATCATCACCGAGGTGCCTCGCTTCGCCGCTTCGGCCGGGGGAGCGCGGATCTTCCTCAAGCGCGAAGACCTCAACCACACGGGCTCGCACAAGATCAACAACGTCCTCGGCCAGGCGCTGCTCACGAAGCGCATCGGGAAGACCCGCGTGATCGCCGAGACCGGCGCGGGTCAGCACGGTGTCGCGACCGCGACCGCCGCGGCCCTGTTCGGGCTGGAATGCACCATCTACATGGGCGAGGTCGACACAGAACGTCAGGCGCTCAATGTCGCCAGGATGCGCCTGCTCGGCGCGACCGTGATCCCGGTCACGACCGGTTCCCGCACGCTCAAGGATGCCATCAACGAGGCGTACCGCGATTGGGTCGCGTCGGTGGAGACGACCAACTACATCTTCGGTACCGCCGCGGGGCCGCACCCGTTCCCCGTGATGGTGCGCGACTTCCAGAAGATCATCGGCGAGGAGGCGCGCGCGCAGCTCCTCGAGCTGACGGGCGAGCTCCCCGACGCCGTCGTGGCGTGCGTCGGTGGCGGGTCCAACGCGATCGGCATCTTCCACGCGTTCCTCGACGACGCCGATGTCGCGCTCTACGGCGTCGAAGCGGCCGGAGACGGCATCGACACGCCGCGCCACGCTGCTTCGATCGAACGCGGGCGCCCCGGCGTCCTCCACGGTGCCCGCACCTACGTCCTCCAGGACGAGGATGGCCAGACCATCGAGTCGCACTCGATCTCCGCCGGGCTCGACTACCCGGGCGTCGGCCCGGAGCACGCGTGGCTCGCAGCGACGGGCCGGGCGATCTACGTGCCTGCGACCGACGCCGAGGCGATGGAGGCGTTCCGTCTCCTCAGCCGCACCGAGGGGATCATCCCTGCGATCGAGTCGGCGCACGCCCTCGCGGGGGCGATCGTGCTCGGCAAGCAGCTCGGGCCCGAAGCGACCATCCTCGTCAACCTCTCCGGCCGGGGCGACAAGGACGTCGAGACCGCTGCGACCTACTTCGGTCTCCTCGACGATGGGCAGGGCGCATGAGCACCACCGGCTCGGTTCCCGCCACCACGCCTGCAGACACGGCTCCATCTTCCGTGGCTGCGGCGATCGACCACGCCCAGATCGACCGCCGCGGAGCACTCATCGGTTACCTGCCGGTCGGCTTCCCCGATCTGCAGACGAGTATCGACGCCGCTATCGCCCTGGCCGAGAACGGTGTGGATGTCTTGGAACTCGGCGTCCCGTACTCCGACCCGGTGATGGACGGCGCCGTCATCCAAGCGGCCACGATCACCGCGCTCTCCGCGGGCTTCCGCCTCCACGACGTCTTCACGGCGATCAAGGCCATCCGTGCGGCTGTCGACGTCCCGATCCTCGTGATGACCTACTGGAACCCGGTGCTGCAGTACGGCGTCGACCGCTTCGCGGCAGACCTCGTCGCCGCGGGCGGCGCAGGTCTCATCACACCGGACATCACACCGGACTCCGCGGCCGACTGGTTGGACGCGAGCGACCGCCATGGGCTCGACCGTGTGTTCCTCGCAGCACCCACCTCGAGTGACGAGCGGCTCGCGCTCGTCACCGCCCACTCGCGTGGATTCGTGTACACGGTGTCGACCATGGGCATCACTGGAGCGCGTCAGGACCTCGACGCTGCGGCGAAGACCCTCGTCTCCCGCCTGCGCTCCGTCGGCGCCGAGTACGCGTGCGTCGGCATCGGCATCTCCACGGCCGAGCAGGTGCGCTCCGTGCTCGAGTACGCCGACGGCGCGATCGTCGGGTCGGTGTTCGTGAAGGCACTCTCGGACGGCGGCGTTCCGGCTGTCACCGAGGTCGTGCGGTCCCTCGCAGCCGGCGCTGCCCGCTGACCTGAGCGCTCAAGCGTTCGGGGGAGAGACCAACCGACCGGACTCCTGAGGGTATCCTCAGCAATCCGCCGACGGCCGAGGCCGTACACTCGATCACAGTTCGTAACGAAAGGCGACCAGCGCAGTGATTGCACCCTTCAGCATCCCGAGCCCCGACATCTCCAGCTTCAGCGTCGGCCCGTTCACGGTGCACATCTACGCTCTCTGCATCATCGCGGGCATCATCGTCGCGACGATCCTGACCTCGCGCCGCCTCACCAAGCGCGGCGCCGAGCCCGGGATCGTGCTGGACATCATCCTGTGGGCGATTCCGCTGGGCATCATCGGTGCTCGTATCTTCCACGTGCTCACCCACCCGGGCGACTACTTCTATCCGGGTGCGGACCTCCTGCGGACCCTGTACATCTGGGAGGGCGGCATCGCGATCTTCGGCTCCCTCCTCGGTGGTGCGGTCGGTGCCTACATCGGATGCCGCATGACCGGCATCCGTTTCTGGACCTTCGCCGACGCGCTCGCGCCAGGACTCCTGCTCGCGCAGGCCTTCGGTCGCCTCGGCAACTACTTCAACAAGGAGCTCTACGGGCTCCCCACCGACCTGCCGTGGGGTCTTGAGATCCCCGCGAGCAATCCGGCGTTCCCGATCGGCCTTCCGTCCGACACCCTGTTCCAGCCGACCTTCCTGTACGAGATCCTCTGGAACCTGCTCGGCGTCGCCGTCATCCTCTGGATCGGCCACCGCTTCAACCCGCAGTGGGGCCGGCTCTTCGGCGTGTACCTCATCTGGTACGGCGCCGGTCGTACGGTGTGGGAGACGATCCGTATCGATCCGAGCGAGTACCTCTTCGGCATCCGCGCGAACGTCTGGGCAGCGATCCTGGCCATCGTCGTCGGCATCGCGATCATCGTCATCCAGTCCCGTCGACACGCCGGCGGCGAGCCGTCGGCCTATGTCGACGGTCGGGCGTGGACCGATCCGAAGGCTGCTGTAGACTTCTACGACACCGACGCGGAGAACTTGGGACTGCGCAGTGCTTCCGCCGACAATGACGCCGACGGAGCCGACAGCACTGCATCGTCCGCTCCGGAGTCCGAAGCCACGGTCGCCACAAGCAGAACCGGCTCCACATCCTAGGCCAGGCGCACACCTCTCTCCGGCCCGGCGAACCCCCGTCCTCGACTCCAGGATTCGTCAACCGTTTCGTTCCAGGGCCAGTGGCGTCCCTTCTCTGATCCCCCTTTCGTGAGGACGGTATTCCCATGGCGCACGCACCGTACGCTTCGTTCAGCGCGGTTCCGCCCAAGCAGGGCATGTACAACCCTGCCCGAGAGAAGGACGCCTGTGGCCTGGCAATGGTCGCCACGCTCACCGGCGAGGCGTCCCACAGCATCATCGACGCGGCGCTCGGCTCGCTCCGCAACCTGGAGCACCGCGGAGCCATCGGCTCCGATGCCGGCACCGGTGACGGTGCGGGCATCCTCACCCAGATGCCGGACGACTTCCTGCGCGGTGTCGCAGGCTTCGCACTGCCGCCCGCGGGGGAGTACGCGGTCGGCATGGCGTTCCTCCCGACCGACGAGGCCGCGCGATCGCAGTTGAAGTCCGAGATCGCCGAGATCGCCGCAGCGGAGCAGCTGTCCGTCCTGGGCTGGCGGGACGTCCCCGTCGATCCTGATGAACTCGGCAAGCTCGCTCGTGCGGCCATGCCCGCCTTCGAGCAGTTGTTCGTCGCGGGAGCGGACGCCTCGAAGCCCAGCGGCATCGCCCTTGACCGATTGACCTTCCGGCTCCGCAAGCGCGCGGAACGCGAACTGGGCGCCTACTTCATCTCGCTGTCCAGTCGCACGCTCGTCTACAAGGGCATGGTGACGACACTCCAGCTCGAACCGTTCTACCCCGACCTCTCGGACGAACGTTTCGCGACGAAGCTCGCGATCGTGCACTCCCGCTATTCGACGAACACCTTCCCGTCCTGGCCGTTGGCGCAGCCGCTGCGCATGATGGCGCACAACGGTGAGATCAACACGGTCGAGGGAAACCGCAACTGGATGCGGGCCCGGCAGTCGCAGCTCGAATCCGAACTCATCGGCGATGTTCGCCCGCTCCTCCCCATCATCACCCCTGGCGCGAGTGACTCCGCGTCCTTCGACGAGGTGCTCGAACTCCTCACGCTCACCGGCCGCTCCCTGCCGCACGCCATGATGATGATGGTTCCCGAGGCCTGGGAGAAGCAGACGGGGCTGACGCAGGAGCGTCGCGACTTCTACGAGTTCAACTCGATGCAGATGGAACCGTGGGACGGCCCTGCTGCGCTCACCTTCACCGACGGAGCACTCGTCGGCGCAACCCTCGACCGCAACGGACTGAGGCCTGGGCGCTGGTTGGAGACCACTGACGGCCTCGTCGTGCTCGGCAGCGAGATCGGCGTCCTCGACGTCGAACCGAGCCGGGTGAAGCGCAAGGGTCGTCTGCGCCCGGGGAAGATGTTCCTCGTCGACACCGTTGCTGGGCGCATCATCGAGGACGACGAGATCAAGGACGAGCTGTCCTCCGCCGAGCCTTGGGGAGACTGGCTGGAGCAGGGGCGCATCCACCTCCGCGACCTGCCGGAGCGGGAGCACATCGTACACACCCCCGCCTCCGTCACGCGCCGCCAGCGCACTTTCGGCTACACCGAGGAGGAGGTGCGCATCCTGCTGCAGCCGATGGGGCAGAACGGCGCAGAGCCGCTCGGTGCCATGGGATCCGACACACCGATCGCGGTGTTGTCCGAGCGCCCTCGGCTGCTCTTCGACTACTTCGTGCAGCAGTTCGCCCAGGTGACGAACCCGCCGCTCGACTCGATCCGCGAAGAGGTCGTCACCTCTCTGAAGCTCGGGCTCGGGCCGGAGCGGAACCTGCTGTCATGGGGTCCGGAGCACGCCAGGCAGGTCGTCCTCGACTTCCCGGTCATCGACAACGACGAGCTCGCGAAGATCCAGCACATCGACCCGACTCCGGGTAGCCGCCTGACCGAGACGATCAGGGCGCTGTACCGGGCCGAGGACGGCGCGGCGGGGCTCGAGACCCGTCTCCGTGAGATGTGCGACGAGGTCGACGAGGCGATCGCCTCCGGCTCGGAGTTCATCGTGCTGAGCGACCGAGACTCGAACTCCGATCTGGCGCCCATCCCGTCGTTGCTGTCACTCGCGGCCGTGCACCACCACCTCATCCGCTCCCAGAACCGCATGAAGGTCGGTCTCGTGGTGGAGGCAGGTGACGTCCGCGAGGTGCACCATGTCGCGCTGCTGATCGGTTACGGGGCGTCCGCGATCAACCCGTACCTCGCCATGGAGAGTTGCGAGGATCTCGTCCGCAGCGGTCTCATCCAGGGCATCACCCGCGAGCAGGCCGTCAAGAACGTGATCAAGGCACTCGGCAAGGGCGTGCTCAAGATCATGTCGAAGATGGGCATCTCGACCGTCTCCTCCTATGCCGGTGCGCAGGCGTTCGAGGCCGTCGGTCTCAGCCAGGAGCTGGTCGATGCATACTTCACGGGCACCGAGACGAAGCTCGGTGGCGTCGGTATCGACGTCATCGCAGAGGAGAACGCGAAGCGTCACCGCTACGCGTACCCGGAGGACGCGGCTTCCACTGCCCACGAGCGCCTGCAGTCCGGCGGCGAGTACCAGTGGCGCCGCGACGGCTCTCCCCATCTGTTCAACCCGGACACGGTGTTCAAACTGCAGCACGCGACGAAGACCCGTCGATACGACATCTTCCGTGAGTACACCCACCTCGTCGACTCCCAGGCGGAGCAGCTCATGACCCTGCGCGGCATGTTCACGCTGCGCACCGGAGCGCGTCCGCCGGTCGCACTCGACGAGGTCGAGTCCGTCTCGTCGATCGTGAAACGGTTCTCCACCGGCGCGATGAGCTACGGCTCGATCTCGCGGGAAGCGCATGAGACGCTCGCGATTGCGATGAACAGCATCGGGGCGAAGTCCAACACGGGCGAGGGCGGCGAGGATGTCGACCGTCTCCTCGACCCGACTCGCCGCAGCGCCATCAAACAGGTCGCCTCCGGCCGTTTCGGCGTGACGAGCATGTACCTGACCCACGCCGACGACATCCAGATCAAGCTCGCCCAGGGCGCGAAGCCCGGTGAGGGTGGCCAGCTGCCGCCGACGAAGGTCTACCCGTGGGTCGCTCGCACCCGTCACGCGACGGCCGGCGTCGGTCTCATCTCGCCGCCACCGCACCACGACATCTACTCGATCGAGGACCTCAAGCAGCTCATCTTCGACCTCAAGCGCGCGAACCCGAAGGCGCGTATCCACACGAAGCTCGTCAGCCAGTCCGGTATCGGTGCTGTCGCCGCTGGTGTCGCGAAGGCCCTGTCCGACGTCATCCTGGTCTCCGGTCACGACGGCGGAACGGGCGCGAGTCCATTGAACTCGCTGAAGCACGCCGGCACGCCATGGGAGCTCGGTCTCGCCGAGACGCAGCAGACGCTCATGCTCAACAACATGCGCGACCGCGTGGTCGTCCAGGTCGACGGTCAGATGAAGACCGGCCGCGACGTCGTCATCGGCGCACTGCTCGGGGCCGAGGAGTTCGGTTTCGCGACGGCTCCGCTCGTCGTGTCCGGCTGTGTCATGATGCGCGTCTGCCATCTCGACACGTGCCCGGTCGGCGTCGCGACGCAGAACCCTGTGCTGCGCCAGCGTTTCACCGGGAAACCCGAGTTCGTCGTGAACTTCTTCGAGTTCATCGCCCAGGAGGTTCGCGAGTACCTCGCGGAGCTCGGGTTCCGCTCCATCGAGGAGGCGATCGGCCACAACGAGCTGATCGACGCCGATCGCGCCATCGACCACTGGAAGGCGTCCGGGCTGGACCTCTCGCCGGTGCTGGTCGGTCCGGCGTTCGCCGATGACGAGCCTCGCACGAATCGCCGCCAGCAGGAGCACGAGCTCGAGAAGCACTTCGACCAGCAGCTCATCCGTGCGGCGGCAGACGTGCTCGAGCACGGAGGGTACTTCGCGGTGGACCTGCCGATCCGCAACACGGAGCGTGCCGTCGGCACGATGCTCGGACACGAGGTCACGCTCCGCCACGGCGAGAACGGACTGCCTGCCGGCAGCATCGACATCACGCTGCGCGGCTCGGCCGGCCAGTCGTTCGGAGCGTTCCTGCCCGGCGGCATCGCGCTCCGCCTGATCGGCGACTCGAACGACTACGTCGGCAAGGGCCTGTCGGGCGGCCAGATCGTCGTGCGACCGCCTGAGGGCGTCATCTTCGCTCCTGAGGATAACGTCATCGCCGGTAACGTCATCGGTTACGGCGCGACCCAGGGCACGATGTTCCTGGGCGGCATGGTCGGCGAGCGGTTCCTCGTCCGGAACTCCGGTGCAACCGCTGTCGTCGAGGGCGTGGGAGACCACGCGCTCGAGTACATGACCGGCGGCCTGGCGCTCATCCTCGGCCAGACCGGCCGCAACCTCGGTGCAGGCATGTCCGGCGGCACTGCCTATGTGTTCGACCTCGACCGCGAACAGGTCAACCGCGAATCGCTCGCCTCAGGCGAGCTCACGCTGTCGGAGCTCGGCAGCAGCGACGTCGAGATCGTCCGCGATCTCCTCGAACGCCACGTCGCGGAGACCGGGTCTCCGTTGGCCGGACGCCTGCTCGACGACTTCGAGCAGACCGTCGTACGTTTTGTGAAAGTACTGCCACGCGACTACGCAGCGGTCCTCGCCACCCGGCAGACCGCGCTGGACGAGGGACTCGACCCCGACGGCGACATCGTGTGGAACCGAATCCTGGAGGTGACCGGTGGCTGATCCCAAGGGATTCCTGAAAGTACCGGAGCGCGAGCTCCCGAAGCGCCGGCCCGTGCCGGTGCGCATCATGGACTGGAAAGAGGTCTACGAGCAGGGCGATGCAGCAACCGTGCGCAAGCAGGCCGGCCGCTGCATGGACTGCGGTATCCCGTTCTGCCACAAGGGCTGCCCGCTCGGGAACCTGATCCCCGAGTGGAACGACCTCATGTGGCGCGGTGAGGGTCGGTCGGCGATCGAGCGTCTCCATGCGACGAACAACTTCCCCGAGTTCACCGGACGACTCTGCCCGGCTCCGTGCGAGAGCTCGTGTGTGCTCGGCATCAACCAGCCGGCCGTGACCATCAAGCAGGTCGAGGTCTCGATCATCGATCAGGCGTTCGCCAACGGATGGGTCGAGTCCCACCCGCCGGAGCGCCTGACCGGCAAGACCGTCGCCGTCGTCGGTTCAGGGCCCGCAGGGCTCGCCGCGGCCCAACAGCTGACCCGCGCAGGCCACACGGTCGCCGTCTACGAACGCGACGACCGCATCGGCGGTCTGCTGCGGTACGGCATCCCCGACTTCAAGATGGAGAAGAAGCACCTCGACGTCCGTCTGAAGCAGATGCAGGACGAGGGCACGCGCTTCCGAGCCGGTGTGAACATCGGCGTGGACATCACCTGGGACGAACTGCGCGCACGGTACGACGCCGTGGTGATCGCGACAGGCGCCATGGTACCGCGCGACCTCCCGATCCCCGGCCGTGACCTCGACGGCGTGCACTTCGCCATGGAGTACCTCGTGCAGGCCAACAAGGTGGGCGCCGGAGACAGCGTCCCCGGGCAGATCACCGCGGAGGACAAGCACGTCGTCGTCCTCGGCGGCGGTGACACCGGCGCCGACTGCATCGGCACCGCCCATCGTCAGGGCGCTGCGTCGGTCACCAACCTCGCGATCGGCAACCAGCCGGGCGACGACCGTCCCGACCATCAGCCGTGGCCGATGATGCCGACGATCTTCGAGGTCGCGAGCGCGCACGAAGAGGGCGGCGATCGCGAGTACCTGGTCTCGACCGTGGAGTTCCTGCACAACGACGCCGGAGAGGTACGCGCCATCCGCGTCGCCGAGACGGAGTTCCTCGACGGCCGCCGGGTGCCCAAGAGCGGCACCGAGCGAGAGATCCCCGCGGACCTCGTGCTACTGGCCATGGGGTTCACCGGTCCCGAAGGGGACACGCTCGAATCGCAGTTCAAGCTGCCGTTCACGGGGCGCGGCAACGTGGCTCGAGAGGACGACTACCAGACGAGTCAACCAGGCGTCTTCGTCGCCGGCGACGCAGGCCGAGGCCAGTCGCTCATCGTGTGGGCGATCGCCGAGGGCCGTGCAGCGGCTGCCGCGGTCGACCAGTACCTCGAGGGCGAGACGCAGCTTCCCTTCCCGGTCCGTCCAACGGACCAGCCCATCTCCCTCTAGGCTTTCAGACGGACGACAAGCGTCGGACGTATCATGCCGAGCAGTGAGTACCGAAGCGCCATGCGCGCAGAAATCATGGAGAACACACACAAATGAGACGAGCCAAGATCGTCGCAACGCTGGGGCCTGCAGTATCCAGCTATGAGAACATCCGGGCCATCATCGATGCGGGTGTCGATGTCACCCGGATGAACCTGAGCCATGGCAGCTACGACGTGCACGAGGCCATCTACGCCAACGTGCGCAAGGCCACCGAGGACTCCGGGCGCGCCGTCGCCGTCCTCGTCGACCTCCAGGGCCCGAAGATCCGCCTCGGCAAGTTCGAGGGTGGCCCCTACGACCTCGCCGTCGGAGACATCTTCAAGATCACCACCGAGGACATCCTCGGCACGAAGGAGCTCTCCTCCACGACGTTCAAGGGGCTGCCTCAGGACGTCAAGCCGGGCGACTTCCTCCTCATCGACGACGGCAAGGTGAAGGTCGAGGTCGTGGAGGCCGACGACACCGTCGTCACCACGCGCGTCATCGTCGCCGGACCGGTGTCGAACAACAAGGGCATCAACCTGCCCGGTGTTGCGGTCAACGTCCCCGCGCTCAGCGAGAAGGACGAAGCGGACCTCCGCTGGGGCTTGCGTCTCGGCGCCGACCTCATCGCGCTCTCGTTCGTCCGCGATGCGTCGGACATCGACCGCGTCCACGAGATCATGGCCGAGGAGGGCCGCAAGGTCCCCGTGATCGCCAAGATCGAGAAGCCGCAGGCCGTGGACAACCTCGAGGGCATCATCGAGGCGTTCGACGCCATCATGGTCGCCCGAGGCGACCTGGGTGTCGAGCTGCCGCTCGAGGCCGTCCCGATCGTGCAGAAGCGCGCCGTGGAACTGGCCCGTCGCATGGCGAAGCCCGTCATCGTGGCGACGCAGATGCTCGAGTCGATGATCTCGAGCCCGATCCCGACCCGCGCCGAGACGTCCGACGTCGCAAACGCGGTCCTCGACGGTGCTGACGCGGTCATGCTCAGTGGCGAGACGAGCGTCGGTGCCTACCCGGTGATCACTGTCCAGACCATGGCCCGGATCGTGGAGTCGACCGAGATCCACGGGCTCGACCGTGTCCAGCCGCTCGGCACGAAGCCGCGCACGCAGGCCGGAGCGATCACGCTCGCAGCCGTCGAGGTCGCCGACTTCGTCGGTGCGAAGTTCCTCTGCGTGTTCACCGAGTCGGGCGAGTCGGTCCGCCGGATGTCCCGTCTGCGCAATCGCATCCCGATCCTCGCGTTCACGCCGGACCCGGCGATCCGTCGTCGCATGGCACTGAACTGGGGCGTCGAGTCCTTCGTCGTCGAGCGGGTGACGCACACCGATCAGATGGTTGCGCAGGTGGACGAGGTCCTCGTCGCCACCGGCAAGGCCGCGGTCGGCGAGCCAGTCATCATCATCTCCGGATCCCCTCCCGGAATCCCGGGGACGACGAACGACATCCGCGTCCACAAGGTGGGCGACGTCCTCTAAGTCGTCAGATGCATCCGAAGGCCGCGATCCTCCCGTACGGGGATCGCGGCCTTCTCGGTCGGTCGGCGGATTCGCCTACGCTGGAACCATGCCCCTCATCCTCATCAGACACGGTCAGACCTCCTCGAACGTCGCAGGGCTCCTCGACACCGCGATCCCTGGAGCCGTGCTCACGCCGCTCGGCGAGCAACAGGCCGGAGCGCTGCCCCGCGCCCTCGCCGGCGAGGCGATCGAGGCCGTGTACGCATCGACCGCTGTCCGCGCACAGCAGACGGCGGCTCCACTCGCTGCCGCGTGCTCGCTCCCTGTGCTCGTGCGGGGCGGCATCCGGGAGATCAGCGCCGGTGACGGCGAGATGCTGGGCACGCGGGAGGCCGTCCAGGCGTACATCGACGGCATCGTCGCGTGGGCGTACGGCGACTTGGACGCACGGATCCCGGGTGGAGAGAGCGGTCGAGAGGCCTTCGCGCGTTTCGACGCCGTCATCGAGGAGATCGTCGCCTCGGGGTCCTCGACGGTGGCGCTCGTGAGCCACGGCGCGATGCTGCGCTCCTGGCTCGGTCTACGGGCCACCAACGTCGACGGCCACTTCATCGGCACGCACCCGATCACGAACACGGGCGTCATCGTCGTGACCGGTGACCCGGGTCTCGGCTGGACGGTCGAGACCTGGACCGGGGACGCTGTCGGCGGCCCGGACCTCACGACGGACGCCGATGGCCCGGCCGCCGAGGTCGAACGCGGCTTCTAGCGCGCGCCTGCGTCCGGCTGGCCGTCGCCTTGGATGAACGGGCCCGGCTCCTCGCCGGGCAGACCGGGGAGGGATCGCACGAGTTCGTCGAGCTCGCGTTCGTCGACGACGATCTGCTGATCACGGAGGCGGTCTGCGATGGCGGCGCGGACATCGAGCTCGGGGGAGAGCGAACGATCGGCCGCGACCTGCACCAGGATCCCGTGGAGGCGGTCGTCGCCGCTCGCGTCGTGGACGTCCTGCTGCGGTTCGGAGTGCTCTTCGGTCATCGCGTCGATCCCATCGTCCCGGACGACGCACGCGACGCCGTCAGCTCGACGTGAGCGATCTCCCGGCCGGGAGATCGCTCACAGTCTGGTACCGGTGGTGGGACTCGAACCCACACGTCTTTCGACAAAGCATTTTGAGTGCTCCGCGTCTGCCATTCCGCCACACCGGCGCGTCCGCCGCAGGGCGAACAGCAACCTGCATCAGAGTACCGTAGGATTTGAGGGTGACCGAGCAAGAGACCCCTCCCGTAGCCCCACGGCGCGTCGTCGTCGCTGAGGACGAATCCCTCATCCGCCTCGACATCGTCGAGATCCTCCGTGACAACGGTTTCGAGGTGGTCGGCGAGGCCGGCGACGGCGAGACTGCTGTCGCACTCGCGACGGAACTCCGTCCGGATCTCGTGATCATGGACGTCAAGATGCCTCAGCTCGACGGCATCTCCGCCGCCGAGCGCATCGGTAAGGCACACATCGCGCCTGTCGTCCTCCTCACGGCCTTCAGCCAGAAGGAGCTCGTCGAGCGGGCGAGCGAGGCCGGTGCGCTGGCGTACGTCGTCAAGCCGTTCACGCCGAACGACCTGCTCCCCGCGATCGAGATCGCCCTCTCGCGGTATCAGCAGATCATCACCCTCGAGGCCGAGGTGGCCGACATGGTCGAGCGCTTCGAGACCCGCAAGCTCGTCGATCGCGCCAAGGGCCTCCTCAACGAGAAGATGGGCCTGTCCGAGCCCGAGGCCTTCCGCTGGATCCAGAAGGCCTCCATGGACCGCCGCCTCACCATGCACGATGTCGCCCAGGCGATCATCGAACAGCTCAGCGCAAAGAAGTAGCGCGCTCCCACCTCGTCGCAAAAGCGGCCCGCCCCATCGGGGCGGGCCGCTTTGCCGTACTCGGGGCGTTCAGCTCCCGGGGGCGTCCTTGATGAGGTTCGTGATGCGGATCGTCGAGCAGCGTCGCCCCTGTTCGTCGCTCACCGCGATCTCATGCACGGTGAGCGAACGTCCGAGATGGATCGGCGTGCAGATGCCGGTCACGATCCCCGACGTCGCCGAACGCGTGTGGGTCGCGTTGATGTCGATGCCCACCGCGAGTTTGCCCGGTCCGGCGAAGAGGTTGGCCGCCATCGAACCGAGCGACTCGCCGAGCACGACGTAGGCGCCCCCGTGGAGCAGCATCGCCGGTTGGGTGTTCCCCTCCACCGGCATCGTCGCCACGGATCGTTCGACCGTGAACTCGGTGAACTCGATCCCCATCTTCGCCGCCAGGGCACCGCTGCCCCTCGTACGCAGGAAGTCGAGGGCTTCGTCGGTCTCGTTCGTCATGTCCACCTTCGGATCGTGCCTGAACCGTGTCGGCACCGGCTTGTAGGCTGGGCGCGTGTCGGAATCAGAAAAGCCTACCCTCCTCATCATCGACGGCCACTCGCTCGCGTTCCGGGCGTTCTACGCCCTCCCGGTCGACAGCTTCCAAACGCGCGACGGCCAGCACACGAACGCCATCCACGGGTTCATCTCCATGCTGATCAGCCTGCTCAAGAACGAGAACCCGACCCACATCGCCGTGGCGTTCGACATCTCGAGGCGATCGTTCCGTACTCGTGAGTACCCCGAGTACAAGGGGACCCGAGGCGAGACCCCCGTGGAGTTCAAGGGTCAGGTGCCGTTGCTCGAAGAGGCGCTCAAAGCCATGAGCATCACCACCGTCAGCAAGGAGGACTACGAGGCGGACGACATCCTCGCGACCCTCGCGAAGCAGGGTGCGGAGGAAGGATTCCGTGTCCTCGTCGTCTCCGGCGACCGCGACACCATCCAGCTCGTGACGGACGACGTCACGCTGCTGTACCCGTCGAGCCAGGGCGTCTCGGCCCTCACCCGCTACGACGGCGCGAAGGTCTTCGACCGCTACGGTATCCGTCCCGAGCAGTATCCGGAGATCGCGGCGCTCGTCGGCGAGACGAGCGACAACCTGCCGGGAATCCCGAAGGTCGGCGAGAAGACGGCCGTGAAGTGGCTCAACCAGTTCGGTTCGCTCGAGCAGATCCTGGAGCGCGCGGACGAGATCACCGGCAAGGTGGGGGAGAGCCTGCGTGAGCACAAGGAGAACGCGGTCCGCAACCGTCGTCTGAACCGTCTCCTGACGGACGTGGAGCTGCCTGTCGGCCCGAAGGACCTCGAGCGCAAACCGCTCGACGCCGACGCCGTCGCCACCATCTTCGGTCGGCTCGAGTTCCGCACGCTCCTGGACCGCGTGCTGAAGCTCGACGGCCTCGAGGCCAACACGGACGTCTCGGCCCCCGCTGCGGCGAGCATCGTGATGCCCCCGCAGAAGGAGCTCCTCGACGAGGAACTCGAAGCGTGGCTCGCGCGGGCGGTCACCGCCCATCCAGGCGGTATCGGCCTGCAACTCGAGCTGCACGACGGCCTGCCGGTGGGCGCAGGACTCTCGACCCCGACGGAGATCGTCGCGCTCTCCTGGAGGCCGGGCGAAGCCGACTACGCGCCTCTCGAGGCGTGGCTGGCGAGCGCAGCACCGAAGATCATGCACGACGCCAAGCCGCAGCTCAAGGGCATCACACGCGCGGACATCGGCTTCGACGGCCTCGGGTACGACACAGCGGTCGCCGGTTGGTTGCTTCGTCCGAGCGGCGGAGACAAGACCATCGGCGACCTCGTCAGCCGCTATCTGGACGAGACGATGCCGGTCGCCGATCCGAACCAGCTGGTACCGGAGACCGACCCGGTCGGCGTCGGCGGAACCGCATGGTACGCACTCCGTGTCGCTGAGGCCACCCGCACCGCACTCGACGCCGGTTCGCTCGGCGTCCTCCTCGACATGGAGCTGCCGGTACTTCGGGTGCTCGCCCACATGGAGCTGAACGGGGTCACGGTCGATCACGGGATCCTCAGTGGATTGTCCGAGCAGCTCGGCAGCCGCGCCGCAGAGCTCGCCAGCAACGCGTACGCCCAGATCGGCCGCGAGGTCAACCTCGGCTCTCCCAAGCAACTGCAGGAGGTGCTGTTCGATCAGCTCGCCATGCCGAAGACCCGAGCGAACAAGACCGGCTACTCCACCGACGCCGGCGCGCTGGCCGACCTGCAGGAGAAGAACCCGCACCCCTTCCTCGGGCTGCTCCTCGAGCACCGAGACGCGACGAAGCTCCGCCAGATCGTCGAGACGCTCGACAAGGCGATCATGCCCGACGCCCGGATCCACACCACCTATGTGCAGATCGGCACGAGCACCGGCCGCATCTCGTCGACCGACCCGAACCTGCAGAACATACCGGTCCGCACCGAGGAGGGTCGGCGCATCCGTGCGGCGTTCCAGGCAGGCGCCGGATTCGAGACGCTGCTGACGGCCGACTACTCGCAGATCGAGATGCGCATCATGGCGCACCTGTCCGGTGACGCCGGACTCATCGAGGCGTTCAAGTCGGGCGAGGACCTCCACCGCTTCGTCGGCTCGCGTATCTTCGGCGTCGCCGCCGAGGACGTCACGCCCGCCATGCGCAACAAGGTGAAGGCCATGTCCTACGGCCTCGCATACGGATTGAGCGCTTTCGGTCTGTCGAAGCAGCTCCGCATCTCGAGCGCCGAGGCGAAGCAGCTCATGGTCGACTACTTCGAGCGTTTCGGTGCGGTCCGCGACTACCTGCGGAACGTCGTCGAGCAGGCGAAGGTCGACGGCTACACGGAGACCATCTACGGACGCCGTCGTCTCTTCCCCGAGCTGTCGAGCCCGAACCGGCTCGTTCGGGAGAATGCGGAGCGCGCAGCCCTCAACGCGCCGATCCAGGGGTCGGCCGCCGACATCATGAAGCGGGCGATGATCGGCATCGAGTCCGACCTCACGACGCAGTCGTTGTCCTCGCGCATGATGCTGCAGGTGCACGATGAGCTGATCTTCGAAGTCGCCGAGGGGGAGTGGGACGCCCTGGAACGCGTCGTGCGCACCCGGATGGCCGGCGCCGCAGACCTGTCCGTCCCACTGGACGTCCAGATCGGGCGTGGCAACGACTGGGACGCAGCAGCACACTGATCGCCGGACGACCGGGCCGACGGATCGAGGATCCGCACCGGGCGTCCGTGACGGGTGCGGACTAGGCTCGAAGGCATGTCGCACGAGGAACCACGTCAGAGCACACCGATCGACGCAATCGCTGAGAGCTGGGTCGAGACCCTCGTCCAGCTCAAACCGGAGGTCGGCACGTACATCGGCCGGACCGACGTCAACGATCGCTACGGTGACTACTCGCCGGCGGGACACGAGGCCTACATCGCCGCGGCATCCCGGACGCTCGCCGACCTCCGCGCGGCAAGCCCCGTCGACGCCGTGGACCGGGTCACGCAGACCGACCTGTCAGCGGAACTGGAGCTCGACCTCGCTTCATCCGAGGCCGGACTGCAGTACCGCGACCTCAACGTGATCGCGTCGCCGTCGCAGGAGTTGCGGGACGTGTACGACCTGATGCCGACCGCCACGGTCGACGACTGGGGCATCATCCGCACGCGCCTCGCAGCGCTTCCGAACGCCGTGGACGGATACATCGAGACGCTCCGCGAAGGGATCTCGCGGGGCATCACCCCGGCGAAGCGTCAGGTCGCGGAGGTGTACGAACAGGTGTTGCGCACCGGAGCCGATGACGGCTTCTTCGTCGACTTCGCGGCCAACGCCGTCCCGGACGACGGCCAGCTGCCGGCTTCGCTGGCCGCCGAGCTCTCGACAGGGGCGGGCGCCGCCGCTGTCGCCTACCACCGTCTGGCGGACTTCTTCGCGCAGGAGCTGCTCCCGGTCGCCACCGAGCAGGATGCGATCGGTCGCGAGCTCTACGCTCTGCAGTCACGACGGTTCCTCGGCGCGACGGTCGACCTCGACGAGAGCTACGAATGGGGGATCGAGGAGCTCGGACGGATGGTGTCCGAGCAGGAGGCCATCGCGAACGAGATCCTCCCCGGCGCGTCGGTCGAGGAGGCCGTGGCATTCCTCGAGCAGGACCCCGCCCGGAAACTCCACGGCACCGAGGCGCTGCAGCGGTGGATGCAGGAGACGAGTGACCGCGCCGTCGAGGAACTCGGTCGGACGCACTTCGACATCCCACAGGAGATCCGCTCGCTCGAGTGCATGATCGCGCCGACGCAGGAGGGCGGTATCTACTACACCGGGCCCACGGACGACTTCTCACGCCCCGGGCGCATGTGGTGGTCGGTGCCGGTCGGTGTCACCGAGTTCGACACCTGGCGCGAGTTGACGACCGTGTACCACGAGGGCGTGCCGGGCCACCACCTGCAGATCGGTCAGGCGGTCGTCAATCGCGGCAAGCTGAACCTGTGGCGTCGGCAGCTCGCCGGGACGTCGGGCCATGCCGAGGGGTGGGCGCTGTACGCCGAACGGCTGATGGAGCAGCTGGGATATCTGGACGACCCGGCCGACCGCCTCGGTATGCTCGACGGCCAGCGGATGCGTGCCGCTCGCGTCGTACTCGACATCGGGGTGCACCTCGGCAAGCCCCTGCCGGACGGCAGCGGCACCTGGAGCGCCGAATACGCCTTCGACTTCATGGGCCGGAACGTCAACATGTCCCCGGAGTTCGTCCGGTTCGAGGTGAACCGGTACCTCGGTTGGCCGGGGCAGGCGCCGTCCTACAAGATCGGTCAGCGCATCTGGGAGGATCTCAGGGACGAGGTCGCACGACGCGAGGGAGCGGCGTTCGACATCAAGGAGTTCCATCGACGCGCATTGGACCTCGGCGGCGTCGGACTCGACACCCTCCGATCCGCGATCCTCGAATGACCAGCCAGCGGGTCGTCATCGCCGGCGCATCAGGATTCATCGGGCAGCGCCTCGTCGCCTCGTTCCGCGAGGAGGGCGCCTCCGTCAGCACGATCGGGCGCTCTGGCGCAGACGCCCGATGGGGCGACCAGGAGGCGATCGACGCGCTCGTCGATGGCGCCGACCTCCTCGTCAACCTCGCGGGGAAGAGCGTGAACTGCCGTTACGGTCCGGCGAATCGGGCTGAGATCGTTCGGTCGCGCGTGGAGACCACCGAAGAGCTCGGTCGTTCGGTCCGCGCGGCCTCGACGCCACCGTCGCTCTGGATCAACTCCTCGACGGCGACGATCTACCGCCATGCCGAGGATCGACCGATGACCGAGCGGGACGGGGAGATCGGCACCGGCTTCTCCGTCGGTGTCGCCACGGCCTGGGAGGATGCGTTCTTCGACGGCGACCTGCCCGCCACCCGGCGAGTGGCGCTTCGGATCGCCATCGTCCTCGGCGACGGCGGCGCGCTCATCCCGCTGCTCATGCTGGCGCGCTTCGGGCTCGGCGGGCCCCAGTTGGATGGACGGTGGCCGACTTCCCGAACCAGACGGACGGCCGGAACCGCGCATGACCTCGGCGCCAGAGGGGGCCGTCAGCGGTTCAGCTGGGTGCACCTCGATGACGTGGTCGGAACGGTCCGATTCGTCAGGGACCACCCCGAGCTGGACGGCCCGATCAACGTCTCGTCACCGAATCCCACCGACAACCGCGGATTCATGCGGACCCTCCGGTACGCACTCGGTCGACCGTTCGGACTCGCAGCACCCCGCTGGATGCTCGAGCTCGGCATGTTCATCCTGCGTACCGAGACGGAACTCGTTCTGAAGAGCCGCTGGGTGCTGCCGGAACGCCTCCTCCACGCGGGCTACCGGTTCTCGTACCCGGAGCTCGATCCCGCGCTGCGCGACATCGTCGCTGCCCGCAGCTTGCCGATGAGCACGGAATCCCGCTAAACTGGACTGTCACAATTGTGACGTCCTATCCGCCTGCCCGTCTCGCAGAGCGAAACCGATCCCCGGATCGGAATCACACAACAGCATCGACCCGGTCACGGCTCGTGGTCATCCACGGGTCGGGAACGATGCGCGAGGCACGGCCTGAATCATTGTCCACACTGGAGCAATTACTACATGACAAGCGCAACGACCGCCCCCAGGCAGGTCGCAATCAACGACATCGGATCTGCTGAGGACTTCCTCGCAGCGGTCGAAAAGACTCTGAAGTTCTTCAACGACGGCGACCTCATCGAGGGCACCGTCGTGAAGATCGACCGCGACGAGGTCCTCCTCGACGTCGGTTACAAGACCGAGGGCGTCATCCCCTCGCGTGAACTCTCCATCAAGCACGACGTCGACCCCTCAGAGGTCGTCAACGTCGGCGACACGATCGAGGCTCTCGTTCTCCAGAAGGAGGACAAGGAAGGCCGTCTGATCCTGTCGAAGAAGCGCGCTCAGTACGAGCGTGCTTGGGGCGATGTGGAGAAGATCAAGGAATCCGACGGCGTCGTCACCGGTTCGGTCATCGAGGTCGTCAAGGGCGGCCTCATCGTCGACATCGGCCTCCGCGGCTTCCTCCCGGCTTCGCTCATCGAGCTGCGCCGCGTCCGCGACCTCACGCCGTACCTCGGCCAGGAGATCGAAGCGAAGATCCTCGAGCTCGACAAGAACCGCAACAACGTGGTCCTGTCGCGTCGTGCGCTCCTCGAGCAGACGCAGTCCGAGAGCCGCACCACCTTCCTCAACAACCTCCAGAAGGGGCAGGTCCGCAAGGGCGTCGTCTCCTCGATCGTCAACTTCGGCGCGTTCGTCGACCTCGGCGGCGTCGACGGTCTCGTCCACGTCTCCGAGCTCAGCTGGAAGCACATCGAGCACGCCAGCGAGGTCGTCGAGGTCGGTCAGGAAGTCACCGTCGAGATCCTCGAGGTGGACCTGGATCGCGAGCGCGTCTCCCTGTCGCTCAAGGCGACGCAGGAGGACCCGTGGCAGGTCTTCGCCCGTACCCACGCAATCGGCCAGGTTGCACCGGGTAAGGTCACGAAGCTCGTTCCGTTCGGTGCGTTCGTGCGCGTCGCAGACGGCATCGAGGGCCTCGTGCACATCTCGGAGCTGTCCGGCAAGCACGTCGAGCTCGCTGAGCAGGTCGTGTCGGTCGGCGAAGAGGTCTTCGTCAAGGTCATCGACATCGATCTCGAGCGTCGCCGTATCTCGCTGAGCCTCAAGCAGGCCAACGAGGGCGTCGACCCCGAGGGCACCGAGTTCGACCCGGCCCTCTACGGCATGCTCACGGAGTACGACGAGCTCGGGAACTACAAGTACCCCGAGGGCTTCGACTCCGAGACGCAGGAGTGGAAGGAAGGCTTCGACGCCGAGCGCGAGAAGTGGGAGCAGGACTACGCTGCCGCCCAGGCGCGTTGGGAAGCCCACAAGAAGCAGGTTGCAGCTGCAGCCGTGGAAGAGGCCAACCAGGCCTCCTCGACCACCGCTTCGTCCTCGGCCGGTTCCTCGTTCACGAGCGAGTCCGCTGGTGGCGGCACCCTCGCAGACGACGAGTCGCTCGCCGCACTGCGCGAGAAGCTCTCGAGCAACTAGTCACGTCCGCGTCGACCTCGGTCGACGTCCAGCAGGGGGTCGCCTTCGGGCGGCCCCCTGCTGCGTTCCGGCGTCGTCACGGACGATGTCCACGGCGACGCCGGTACGCTGGCAGGCATGTATCTCATCGGCCTCACCGGGGGCATCGCCTCCGGGAAATCGACCATCGCTGCGCGCTTCGCCGAGCACGGCGCCGTCGTCATCGACGCCGACGTCCTCTCCCGCGAGGCCGTCGAGCCCGGCACACCGGGGCTCGACGCGATCGCCAGACGGTTCGGTCCTGGTGTCATCGGGGCCGACGGCGCCCTCGACCGACCGGCCCTCGGCGCGATCGTGTTCGCCGACGAACAGGCGCGGGCAGACCTCAATGCGATCGTGCATCCCGAGGTGAAGCGCCGGTCTCAGGAACGCATCGCGGAAGCGTCCACGAACCCCGCTGCGATCGTCGTCTACGACGTGCCGCTGCTCGTCGAGACCGGGCGCAAGGACGAGTTCGACCTCGTCGTCGTCGCCTTCGCGCCGAGCGAGGTCCGAGCGCGCCGACTCACCCAGATCCGCGGACTCGAACTCGACGAGGCGGAACGACGCATGGCCGCGCAGGCGAGCGATGAGCAGCGCGCGGCTGTGGCGGATGTCGTCATCGACACAGCGGGCACACTCGACCACACGATCAGCCAGGTGGACGCCGTCTGGAGCGACGCAGCCGCCGCAGCCGCCAATCGGGTGGCGACCAGGACCGACTGACCGTCGGCCGCTCCGCTGTGGGCGAAGCGGGGGAGCGGTGTCGGTGGCGCTCCGTAGACTCGAAGCATGGAACCCACCCGTGCCGTCCACCCGTTCGAGGTGATCAGCGAGTATGAACCGAGCGGTGACCAGCCCGCTGCGATCGAGCAGCTCTCCGGCCGGATCAACGCCGGCGAGACCGACGTCGTGCTCCTCGGCGCGACCGGAACCGGCAAGTCGGCCACGACCGCCTGGCTGATCGAAGCCGTCCAGCGCCCGACACTGGTGCTCGCCCACAACAAGACCCTCGCGGCGCAGCTCGCGAACGAGTTCCGCGAACTCATGCCGAACAACGCGGTCGAGTACTTCGTCTCCTATTACGACTACTACCAGCCGGAGGCGTACGTCCCCCAGACGGACACCTTCATCGAGAAGGACTCGTCGATCAATGCGGAGGTGGAGCGACTCCGGCACTCGACCACCAACTCATTGCTGAGTCGCCGCGACGTGATCGTCGTCTCCACCGTGTCCTGCATCTACGGCCTTGGTGCTGCCGAGGAGTACCTGGAGGCGATGGCCGCGTTGCAGGTGGGCCAGAACATCGGCCGCGACCGCCTCATCCGCAAGTTCGTCGGCATGCAGTACAACCGCAACGACGTCGACTTCTCACGGGGTAACTTCCGCGTCCGCGGCGACACCATCGAGATCATCCCGGTCTACGAAGAGCTCGCCATCCGCATCGAGTTCTTCGGTGACGAGATCGAAGCGCTCTACGCCCTGCACCCGCTCACCGGCGACATCGTCAAGAAGCTCGAAGCGGTCTCCGTCTTCCCTGCATCGCACTATGCGGCCAGCCCGCAGACCATTCAGCGCGCGATCGGCACCATCCAGGAGGAGCTCGCCGAGCGACTCCAGTCGCTCGAGCGGGAGGGCAAACTCCTCGAGGCCCAGCGTCTTCGCATGCGGACGACCTTCGACCTCGAGATGATGCAGCAGATCGGGTTCTGCTCTGGCATCGAGAACTACTCGCGGCACATCGATGGCCGCTCTGCCGGCGAAGCCCCGAACTGCCTGCTCGACTACTTCCCCGACGACTTCCTCACGGTCATCGACGAGTCACACGTGACCGTCCCGCAGATCGGCGCGATGTTCGAGGGCGATGCCTCGCGGAAGCGCACGCTCGTCGAACACGGCTTCCGTCTCCCGAGCGCGATGGACAACCGGCCGCTCCGCTGGGACGAGTTCAAGAACCGCGTCGGCCAGACCGTGTACCTGTCGGCGACGCCGGGCAAATACGAAATGGGCATCGCGGACGGCATCGTCGAGCAGATCATCCGCCCGACCGGCCTCGTCGACCCCGCGATCATCGTGAAGCCGTCGGACGGACAGATCGACGACCTACTCGAGGAGATCAGGGTCCGCGCCGAGCGCGACGAACGGGTCCTCGTCACGACCCTCACGAAGAAGATGTCCGAGGAGCTCACGGACTTCCTCACCGAGGCGGGCGTCCGTGTCCGGTATCTCCACTCGGACGTCGACACGCTGCGCCGCGTGGAGCTGCTGAGCGAGTTGCGTCAAGGCGTCTACGACGTCCTCATCGGCATCAACCTGTTGCGTGAGGGGCTCGACCTCCCCGAGGTCTCCCTCGTCGCGATCCTCGACGCCGACAAGGAGGGTTTCCTGCGCTCGTCCACCTCGCTCATCCAGACCATCGGGCGAGCCGCTCGAAACGTCTCGGGCGAGGTGCACATGTACGCGGACCGGCTCACCGATTCCATGAAACGCGCGATCGAGGAGACCGATCGCCGCCGCGAGAAGCAGGTCGCCTACAACCTCGAGCGTGGGATCGACCCGCAGCCCCTGCGGAAGCGGATCGCCGACATCACGGAGGCACTCGCCCGCGAAGGCGCAGACACCGCTGCACTGCTCGCCGGTCGCGACAACGGCAAGAAGAAGAGCCCGACGCCGAACCTCCGCAGAGAGGGCATCGCCGCCGAGGGCGCGAACGACCTCGAGTCGATCATCGCCGACCTCAATGCCCAGATGCTCTCGGCTGCCGCGGAGCTGAAGTTCGAACTCGCCGGCCGCCTGCGCGACGAGGTCTCCGAGCTCAAGCAGGAGCTCCGACAGATGGCCAAGGCCGGGCATATCTGAGTCCGTCCCGGCTCGGGCTTCGCTGAGAGCGCAGTACCACAGACCCGGACCGGGAGTCCGGTGTCGGTGGTGCTGCGTAGACTTCAAGGGTGTCAATTGCCAAGGTAGATCACCACTCAACGCTCAGTGTTCGCGGCGCCCGCGTGCACAACCTCCAGAACGTCGATCTGGAGATCCCGCGCGACTCCCTGGTCGTGTTCACGGGTCTCTCCGGCTCGGGGAAGTCCTCCCTCGCGTTCGACACCATCTTCGCCGAGGGGCAACGACGCTACGTGGAGTCGCTCTCGGCCTACGCGCGCCAGTTCCTCGGCCAGGTCGACCGCCCGGACGTCGACTTCATCGAGGGTCTGAGCCCCGCGGTCTCGATCGACCAGAAGTCCACGAACCGGAACCCGCGTTCGACCGTCGGCACGATCACCGAGGTCTACGACTACATGCGTCTCCTCTGGGCGCGCATCGGCATCCCGCACTGCCCGATCTGCGGCGAGGTCATCCAGCGCCAGACGGTGCAGCAGATCGCCGACCAGCTCATGGAACTCGACGAGAAGCGCCGGTACCAGATCGTCGCGCCGGTGGTGAGCCAGAAGAAGGGCGAGTTCGTCGACCTCTTCAAGGAACTCTCCGCGAAGGGCTTCGCGCGCGCCATCGTCGATGGTGAGGCCGTCCAGCTCTCCGAACCACCGACGCTCAAGAAGCAGGTCAAACACGACATCTCCGTCGTGGTCGACCGTCTTGTCGCCGGCCCCGAGATCCTCGGTCGGCTCACCGACTCCCTTGAGACCGCACTGTCGCTCACCGACGGGCTCGTCATGATCAACTTCGTCGACGAAGAGGGCGACGACGCCTGGCGCACCTTCTCCGAGAAGCTCTCCTGCCCGAACAACCACCCGCTGCAGTTGACGGAGATCGAGCCGCGCACATTCTCCTTCAACGCACCATTCGGTGCGTGCCCCGAGTGCTCCGGTCTCGGCACGCGTATGTCGGTCGACGCCGAACTCCTGCTCGGCGACGATGAACTCAGCATCAACGAGGGCGTCATCGTCCCCTGGACCACGCAGGGCAAGGGGCTCTACCAGTATTACGAGAAGCTCCTCGACGGCCTCGCCCGCGACCTCGACTTCTCGCTCGACACCCCCTGGCGGGATCTGCCGGCCACCGTGCAGGAAGCGGTGCTCCGCGGCGACAACTTCAAAGTCAAGGTCAAGTGGAAGAACCGCTTCGGCCGCGAGATGAGCTACTCCTCAGGCTTCGAGGGCGTCATCCCCTACATCGAGCGCCAGTACCTCCAGGCCGACACCGACAGCCAGCGCGTGCGCTGGTCCGAGTACCTCCGAGAAGTCCCGTGTCAGGTCTGTGGTGGCCGACGGTTGAAGCCCGAAGTCCTCGCCGTGCTCATCCACGAGCACAGCATCGCCGAGGTCGCGGAGCTCAGCCTCACCGACGCGCGCCAGTTCATGGACCGTCTCGAACTCAGCGACCGTGAGGCGCACATCGCCGCGCAGGTGCTGCGGGAGATCAAGCTCCGCCTCGACTTCCTCATCCAGGTCGGTCTCAACTACCTCAACCTGTCACGCACCGCAGGCTCGCTCTCGGGTGGCGAGGCACAGCGCATCCGCCTCGCCACGCAGATCGGCTCGGGGCTCACGGGCGTGCTCTACGTGCTCGACGAGCCGAGCATCGGCCTCCACCAGCGTGACAACCGCCGCCTCATCGAGACTCTCGTCGCCCTGCGCGACCTCGGCAACACCCTCATCGTCGTCGAACACGACGAGGACACCATCCGGACCGCCGACTGGATCGTCGACATCGGCCCCGGCGCGGGTGTCAACGGCGGGCGAGTGGTGCACTCGGGCTCCTATGAGGAACTCGAGGCGAACACGGAGTCGCTCACCGGCGACTACCTCTCCGGCCGCAAGTCGATCGAGATCCCGGCGAAGCGCCGCCCCATCGACCCCAAACGACAGATCCAGGTGATCGGGGCGCAGGCCAACAACCTGCGCAAGGTCAGCGCGGACTTCCCGCTCGGCGTCCTCACCGCGGTCACGGGCGTCAGCGGCTCCGGCAAGTCGTCGCTCGTCAACGACGTGCTCTACCGCGTGCTCGCGAACAAGTTGAACGGCGCACGGAAGCTGCCGGGCAAGCACACCCGCGTGACCGGTCTCGAGCATCTCGACAAGGTCATCCACGTGGACCAGGCGCCGATCGGCCGGACCCCCCGCTCGAACCCGGCGACGTACACGGGCGTGTTCGACAAGATCCGCAACCTCTTCGCCGAGACGCAGGAGGCCAAAGTCCGCGGGTATCTCGCCGGCCGCTTCAGCTTCAACGTCAAGGGAGGCCGTTGCGAGGCCTGTTCCGGAGACGGCACGATCAAGATCGAGATGAACTTCCTCCCGGACGTCTACGTCGCCTGCGAGGTGTGCGGGGGAGCACGGTACAACCGCGACACCCTCACGATCCACTACAAGGGCAAGAACATCGCCGAGGTGCTCGACATGCCGATCGCCGAGGCGGCCGACTTCTTCGAGCCGATCTCGTCGATCCACCGTTTCCTGAAGACGCTCGTCGAGGTCGGACTCGGATACGTCCGACTCGGCCAGAGCGCGACGACCCTCTCGGGCGGTGAGGCACAGCGCGTGAAGCTCGCGACCGAGTTGCAGCGCCGCAGCAATGGTCGCAGCGTCTACGTCCTCGACGAACCGACGACGGGTCTGCACTTCGAGGACGTCCGGAAGCTCCTGCTGGTGCTCGGCGGCCTCGTCGACAAGGGCAACACGGTCATCGTGATCGAGCACAATCTCGACGTCATCAAGTCGGCGGACTGGCTCATCGACCTAGGCCCTGAAGGAGGCGCCGGCGGCGGCACCATCCTGAGCGTCGGCACACCGGAGCACCTCGCGACCGTCCCCGGCAGCCACACGGGCTTCTTCCTGAACGAACTGTTCGAGGCAGAGGCCGGCGGCAGCCGCAAGGCCGGCTGACGTGGCGGCTGCCCGCGGCGGAAGCGGCCTGGCGTATCGGCCGAAGGCGGGGGAGATCCCCGCCTCGCCGGGTGTCTACCGTTTCAGCGATGACTCAGGCCGGGTGCTCTACGTCGGCAAGGCGATGAACCTCCGCGCGAGGTTGAGCAACTACTTCGCTCCGTTGCACTCGCTGCACGAGCGCACACGCCGGATGGTGACGACGGCGACGAACGTCACGTGGACAACGGTCGGCAGCGACGTCGAGGCACTCCAGCTCGAGTACACCTGGATCAAGGAGTACGACCCGCCGTTCAACGTCAAGTTCCGCGACGACAAGTCGTACCCCTACCTCGCGGTGACACTCGGCGATGAGGCGCCCCGGGTCATGGTGACCCGCAACACCCGCATCGCCGGAGCCAAGTACTTCGGTCCATACCCGAAGATCTGGGCCGTCCACGACACCGTCGACCTCATGATCAAGGTGTTCCCGGTCAGGACCTGCTCCGACTCCGCGTACAAGCGCGCGATGACGTCGGGCAGACCATGCTTCCCGGGGCAGATCGGGCGTTGCGGCGGTCCGTGCTCCGGCAAGGTCACGACCGAGGAGCATCGCGCGATCGTCGACGATTTCGTCTCCTTCATGGTCGGCAACGATCGTCGGTTCACCACCCGCATCACCGCGGACATGAAAGACGCGGCCGCACGCCAGGACTACGAGTCCGCCGCCACGTACCGCGATCAGCTGCAGGCGCTCGACCAGGTGCTCGCGAAGAGCGCCGTAGTCCTGCGGGACGCCGTCGACGCCGACCTCTTCGGCATCGAGCACGATGAACTCGCGGCCTCAGTGCAGCAGTTCATCGTCCGCGGCGGACGCATCCGTGGTGTCCGATCCTGGACGGTCGACAAAGAGCTCGACATGTCCACCGCCGAGCTCGTCGACAGCGTCGTGCAGCGGGTCTATGCCAGCGCGAGCGGGCCGGAGGTCCCGCGTGAGGTCCTCGTCCCGGAGCTGCCGGACGACGCCGCGAGCCTCGAGGACTGGCTCGCAGACCGTCGAGGCACGAAGGTCGCGGTCCGCGTGGCCCAACGCGGCGAGAAGGCCGCTCTCATGGAGACCGCTGTGGTCAACGCGAAGCAGTCACTGATGCTGTACAAGACTCGTCGGAGTTCGGACTTCGTCGCACGCACCCAGGCCCTCGAAGACATCCGCGACGCGCTCGGTATGCCTGAAGCACCGCTCCGGATCGAGTGCTTCGACGTCTCGCACCTGAGCGGGACGAACATCGTCGCCTCGATGGTGGTGTTCGAGGACGGTCTGTCACGCAAGGACGAGTACCGCAGGTTCGGGGTGGCCGAATCCACCGACGACACCGACTCGATCTACCAGGTCGTGTCACGCCGCCTGGCGCACCTCACCTCGGCAGACCCCGTCGAGACGGTGGACGAAGCGACCGGAGAGCGCAAGCGCCGGAAGTTCACCTATCCGCCGCAGCTGCTGATCGTCGACGGCGGACAACCGCAGGTCGCCGCAGCGGCGCGCGCGCTCGAGGAGTCGGGCCTCACCGGGATCACGCTGTGCGGCCTCGCGAAGCGTCTCGAGGAGATCTGGCTACCGGACGACCCCTACCCGGTGATCCTGCCCCGCGGGAGCGAAGCGCTGTTCCTCCTGCAGCGTGTCCGCGACGAGGCCCACCGCTTCGCGATCAGTTTCCAGCGCCAGAAGCGCAAGCGTGACATCTCGACGGTGCTGGGAGAGATCCCCGGCCTCGGTCCGGCGAAGGTCCGGGAGCTCCTCCGGCACTTCGGCTCGGTCGCGCGCCTGAAGACGGCGACGCCGGCCGAGATCACCGAGGTCAAGGGCATCGGCGACAAACTGGCCGCGACCATCCACGACGCCCTGGCATCGGGTGGCACCCGACAGCCGTCACAGGCTCCGCGGAATGGGTAGTCTGGTACTTCCACCCTCGAGGAAAGCGTGTCGATGACCCCCGGCCAGCCGCAGCACCAGCAGGAAGTGCTCATCGTCACCGGAATGTCGGGCGCAGGCCGTTCCACCGTCGCGAACGCACTCGAAGACCTCGACTGGTACGTCGTCGACAACCTGCCCCCGCAGATGCTCCGTCCCCTGGTGGATCTCGCCGAACGCGCCGGTTCGCGGCTCCCCAGGATCGCCGCCGTCGTCGACGTCCGTGGCCGCGACTTCTTCAGTGACCTCCAAGAGATCGTGCCGGCTCTGCGCAGTGGCACGCATCTGCGCATGATCTTCCTCGAGGCGACGGACGCCGCACTCGTGCGCCGTTTCGAGGCCGTCCGCAGGCCTCACCCGCTACAAGGTGAGGGGACGATCCTCGACGGCATCGTCGCGGAGCGCCAACGGCTCAGCGAGATCCGTGAATCGAGCGATGTCATCATCGACACGAGCGACCTCAACATCCACCAGCTCGCCACCACCACCCGTGAGCTCTTCGCCGGAGCCGAAGTCCCCGGCGTGCAGGTGACGGTACTGAGCTTCGGCTTCAAGTACGGTCTGCCGCCGGACGCGGACCTCGTCGCGGACATGCGCTTCCTCCCGAACCCGTTCTGGGTGCCGGAACTCCGCGCGTTGAGTGGCCAGGATGCGGAGGTCAGCCGCTACGTGCTCTCGCAGCCCGGCGCGACGGAGTTCCTCGACAGCTACTCGAGGGCACTCGAACCGGTACTCGCCGGATATCAGCGTGAGAACAAGCGGCACGCGACGATCGCGATCGGCTGCACGGGCGGGAAGCACCGTTCGGTCGCCGTCGCGCTCGAGCTGGCCGACCGCCTCCGCACGCAGTCGGGCGTCGCCGTGCACGTCAGGCACCGAGACCTCGGACGCGAATAGCGTCCACCGGGCCCGCCGCATCCGCTGGCGAACCCGAGCGCACCGATGGCCGCGGTCATCGGGCGACAACACCCGCAGCATGATCGAGGCCGGCATCCGACGGCGTCATCACGACAGATAGGAACCACCGTGGCCCTCACCGCCGACGTC
This sequence comes from Plantibacter sp. RU18, assembly GCF_050613355.1. Lineage (NCBI taxonomy): Bacteria > Bacillati > Actinomycetota > Actinomycetes > Micrococcales > Microbacteriaceae > Plantibacter > Plantibacter sp. RU18. Next base: position 2,367,012 of record NZ_CP159618.1, on the reverse strand, counting down.
AAGAACGAACTGGCGCTCGTCCGCGAGACCCGCAACTCGGTCCGCGCGGCCGAGCTCGCATCCCTCCTCCGCTTCTCCGGCGGTCTCCACACGATCTCCGGCCGGGTGGCCATCGAAGCCGAACTCGACAGCCCGACGCTGGCGCAGCGCGTCCGCCGGGACATCGGTGAGCTCTACGGCATCCGCAGCGAGATCCTCGTGCAGAATCCGGGGAGCAATGGGAAACCGACGCTCTTCGTCGTGCGTGTGATCGAGGGCGGAGAGACACTCGCCCGCCAGACCGGACTCCTCGATGCCCGCCGCCGCGCCGTTCGCGGGCTTCCGAACCGTCTCACGACAGGCTCACGCGACGAACTCGCCGCCGTCTGGCGCGGGGCCTTCCTCGCGACCGGGTCGCTCACCGATCCCGGCCGTTCCGCCTCGCTGGATGTCGTCTGCCCGGGCAACGAGTCCGCGATGGCCCTGGTCGGTGCCGCCGGTCGGATCGGCGTGCCGGCCAAAGCACGCGAGGTCCGGGGGATCCACCGCGTCGTCATCCGCGAGGGCGACGCCATCAGCGGCATGCTCTCCCTCATGGGTGCCACGGGGACGGTCACCTCCTGGGAGGAGATGCGTCAGCGCAAGGAGGTCCGCGCGACGGCGAACCGCCTCGTCAACTTCGACGACGCCAACCTGCGTCGTTCCGCTCAGGCGGCCGTCGCTGCGTGCGCACGCGTCGAGCGGTCCCTCGAGATCCTGGGCGACGAGGTCCCCGAGCACCTTCGGTACGCGGGAGCGCTGCGCCTCGATCACCGGGAGGCGAGCCTCGACGAGCTCGGCCACTTCGCGGATCCGCCGATGACCAAGGACGCGATCGCCGGCCGTATCCGCCGCCTCCTCGCCATGGCCGACAAGCACGCGAGCGACCTCGGTATCCCGGGAACCGACGCCAACCTGCCGGCCGATTACGAGGACTGAAACACACCATGAACCCTCGGCGCGGCCGTGCCGACGTGTTTCGTCATGCTGGGAAGAACCCAGGCCTCGTGTCGGTTGCCGCTCGCTAGACTGGGTGATGACGCTCAGAGCCGTGTGCAGACAGCGCACGGGACAACACGAGGAGATCACAACGAATATGGCTGTTTACTCACTGCCCGAACTGCCCTACGACTACAGCGCGCTCGAGCCGCACATCAGTGCGACGATCACCGAGCTGCACCATGACAAGCACCACGCCGCGTACGTCGCAGGAGCCAACACGGCTCTCGAGAAGCTCGCAGAAGCGCGTGACGCGAACGACTTCGCGAACGTCAACAAGCTCGAGAAGGACCTCGCGTTCAACCTCGGCGGACACGTCAACCACACCGTCTGGTGGAACAACCTCTCACCCGACGGCGGCGACAAGCCCACCGGTGAGCTCGAGTCGGCTGTCGACGAGTACTTCGGCAACTTCGACAAGTTCCAGGCGCACTTCACCGCGGCTGCGCTCGGCGTGCAGGGTTCCGGCTGGGCAGCGCTCACGTGGGACACCCTCGGCCAGCGCATCAACATCCAGCAGTTCTTCGACCAGCAGGGCAACTTCCCCGCCGGCACCGTCCCGCTGCTGCTGCTCGACGTCTGGGAGCACGCCTACTACCTGGACTACAAGAACGTCCGCGCGGACTACGTGAAGGCGTTCTGGAACATCGTCAACTGGGCTGACGTCCAGGCTCGCTTCGAGGTCGCGCGCAAGCAGACCAACGGCCTGCTGGTACTGTCGTAGTTGACCGGTCCGTCCCGGTCCTCCGGGCCGGGACGGACCACTTCCTGCTCAATTGAGTAGGCGCTCACTCCGAGCAGACCGTACAATCGCGCCGTCGGCGCCTCAGTATCAGGAGTCATCTGTGTCCGTCAAGATCGGCATCAACGGCTTCGGCCGCATCGGCCGCAACTTCTTCCGCGCCGCCCTCGCCAAGGGCAGCGACCTCGAGATCGTCGCAGTCAACGACCTCACCGACAACAAGGCTCTCGCCCACCTCCTGAAGTACGACTCCATCACGGGTCGTCTGGACGCGACGGTCGAGCTCGACGGCGACAAGATCATCGTCAACGGGAAGCCCATCATCGTCCTCGCGGAGCGCGACCCCGCAGACCTGCCCTGGGGCGAGCTCGGCGTCGACATCGTCATCGAGTCGACCGGCCGCTTCACCAAGTCGGACGATGCGCGCAAGCACATCACCGCCGGCGCGAAGAAGGTCCTCGTCTCCGCTCCCGCCACGGGGAGCGACGTCGCGACCATCGTCCTCGGCGTCAACGAGGGCACCTACGACGCAGCGACGCACGACATCATCTCGAACGCCTCCTGCACCACGAACTGCCTCGCGCCGCTCGCCAAGGTGCTGCTCGACAACTTCGGTATCGAGCGCGGTCTCATGACCACGGTCCACGCCTACACTGCCGACCAGAACCTGCAGGACGGACCGCACAGCGACCTCCGTCGCGCGCGCGCCGCAGCGGTCAACATCATCCCGACCTCGACCGGCGCAGCCAAGGCGCTCGGTCTGGTCATCCCGGAGCTCGTCGGCAAGCTCGACGGCTACGCGCTGCGCGTCCCGGTCCCGACCGGCTCCATCACCGACCTCACTGTCGAGCTGACGAACCCGGCCACCGTCGAAGAGATCAACGCTGCATACAAGACGGCCGCAGAGGGTCCCCTCAAGGGCATCCTCAAGTACACCGAGGACCCGATCGTCTCGAGCGACATCGTGACGGACCCGCACTCCTCGATCTTCGATGCCGGCCTCACGAAGGTCATCGGCTCGCAGGTCAAGGTCGCCTCGTGGTACGACAACGAGTGGGGCTACTCGAACCGCCTCGTCGACCTCACCGAGTACGTCGCGGACCGCCTCTAACCAACCGGCTGTCTGCCAGACTCCTCACCAGAGCAGCCAGACACCGCATGGTCCGAACGGGCGTCCTGAATCATGTTCAGGGCGCCCGTTCGGCTTCATCGTCTGTCCCGGCTCCGCGCAGAGAAAGACCCACCACATGACCCTCCGCACCCTCGATTCGCTCGGCGCCCTCGGCGGCCGCCGCGCCGTCGTCCGCCTCGATCTCAACGTCCCGCTGCAGGACGGCGTCATCACCGATGACGGCCGCATCCGCGCAGCCCTCCCGACCGTCAACGCACTCATCAACCAGGGTGCGCGAGTCGTCATCGTCTCTCACCTCGGCCGGCCCGACGGCACGCCTGACGCGAAGTACAGCCTCGCGCCGGTTGCGCAGCGTCTGTCCGAACTCCTCGGCAAGCCCGTGACCTTCGCCGCCGACACCGTGGGCAGTGCTGCCACCGAGGCTGTCGCCGCCCTCACCGACGGCGACGTCGTGCTCCTCGAGAACCTGCGCTTCAACGCCGCCGAGACGAGCAAGGACGAGGCCGAACGCAACGCGTTCGCCGCGAAGCTCGCCGCCTTCGGCGATGTGGTCGTCTCCGATGGATTCGGCGTCGTCCACCGGAAGCAGGCGAGCGTGTACGAGCTCGCGAAGCTCCTGCCGAGTGCCGCAGGCCTGCTCATCTCCACCGAGCTCGACGTCCTCGACCGGCTCACCGAGACCCCTGAGCGCCCGTACACGGTCGTCCTCGGCGGTTCGAAGGTGTCGGACAAGCTCGGCGTCATCGGTCACCTCCTCCCGCGCGTCGACTCGCTCCTCATCGGCGGCGGAATGCTCTTCACCTTCCTCGCCGCCAAGGGCCACCCGGTCGGCTCGAGTCTGCTCGAAGCGGATCAGATCGACACCGTCCTCGGCTACCTCGCCAAGGCGGAGGAGCTCGGCGTGAAGATCGTGCTGCCCACCGACGTCGTCGTCGCCTCGAAGTTCGGTGCGGACGCCGAACACGTCGTGCGCCCCGCCGAGGGCATCGAGGACACACCGTACGGCTCCGCCGGCCTCGGCCTCGACATCGGTCCGGACACGGCAGCCGCGTTCGCGGAGATCGTGGCCTCCTCCAAGACCGTGTTCTGGAACGGCCCGATGGGCGTCTTCGAACTGGCTCCGTTCGCGGCGGGCACCCGTGCTGTCGCAGAAGCTCTTACCCGCACGGACGGCCTCAGCGTCGTCGGTGGCGGTGACTCGGCCGCCGCGGTTCGCGCGCTCGGCTTCGATGATGACCAGTTCGGTCACATCTCAACTGGCGGCGGCGCGAGCCTCGAGTTCCTCGAGGGCAAGCGCCTGCCTGGACTGGAGGTCCTCGGATGGCAGCAGTAACCCCGGGGCACGCGCGCGTGCCCCTCATCGCCGGCAACTGGAAGCTCAACCTGGATCACCTCCAGGCGATCGCGCTCGTCCAGAAGCTCGATTGGACGCTGAAGGACGGCAAGCACGACTACGCCGACGCAGAGGTCGCGATCTTCCCGCCGTTCACCGATCTCCGTTCGGTCCAGACGATCGTCGCCGCTGACAAGCTCCAGCTCGCCTACGGCGCACAGGACCTGTCGCAGCACGACTCCGGCGCCTACACAGGCGAGATCTCCGGAGCGTTCCTCGCGAAGCTCGACTGCCGCTACGTGCTCGTCGGTCACTCCGAGCGTCGCACCCTGCACGACGAGACCGACGAGGTCGTCCAGGCGAAGACCGCGGCTGCGGTCAAGCACGGGCTCGTCCCGGTGATCTGCATCGGCGAGACTGCGGCGGACCTCGAGCAGCACGGTCCGTCGGCAGTGCCGGTCGCGCAGCTCCGCGCCGCGATCGCCGGCCTGTCGCCCGACGCCGACATCGTCGTGGCCTACGAGCCCGTCTGGGCCATCGGTTCCGGTCAGGCCGCGACGCCGGAGCAGGCGCAGCAGGTCGCTGCAGCGCTCCGCGCCACGCTCGCCGAGGTCCTCGGCGACGATGCAGCCCAGCGGACCCGTATCCTCTACGGCGGATCCGTGAAGTCTTCGAACATCGCCGGTTTCATGCGCGAACCCGACGTCGACGGTGCCCTCGTCGGTGGCGCGAGCCTCCTCGCCGAGGAGTTCGCGGGCATTGCACGCTTCTCCCAGCACGTCGGCCTGTAAGCGCTCGACTCATCCAGCATCACCCACCTGGCTCGGCTCTGCGGCATCGTCCGCGGGCCGAGCCGGGTCCGTTGCACCGTCGAGGTATACTTGACGACGGTTCAGCCCCTCTGAACGCGAATGCGAAAGGTTTCACGTGGAGATTCTCCAGGTCGTCCTGCAGGTGCTGCTCGGCATCACCAGCCTCCTGCTCACCTTCCTGATCCTGTTGCACAAGGGTCGCGGTGGCGGACTCTCCGACATGTTCGGTGGCGGTTCGTCCAGCAACCTCGGCTCCTCGGGCGTGGCAGAGCGGAACCTCAACCGCTTCACCGTCATCCTCGGTCTCACGTGGGGCGCCTGCATCGTCGTCATCGGTCTCCTGACCAAGTTCGCCGCGGCGTAAACAGCTCGCGGCCCCGGCTCCACGTAACACACCCGAATCACTCTCGACAGCACGAGAAAGAGGAAACACCATGGCATCAGGCGGAAGCGCAATCAGAGGATCACGCGTCGGCGCAGGTCCCATGGGCGAGCAGGACCACGGCTACCACGCCGACCGCATCGCCATCTCCTACTGGGACGCCCTCGGCAACGAGACCGTCCGGCACTTCGCGGCCAACGTGCCCGACGAGGAGATCCCCGAGACGATCGACTGCCCGACCTCCGGACTGCCGGCAGGCCGCGACAAGGCGAACCCGCCCGAGGTCGCAAAGCTCGAACCGTACAAGACGCACCTTGCCTACGTGAAGGAACGTCGCACGGAGGAAGAGGCAGAGCAGCTGCTCGAAGAGGCGCTGCAGCAGCTTCGCGCACGCCGAGGCACCGCCTCCAAGTAGCCCGACGCCGCAACATGAACAGGCCGTTCCCCGAGGGGAACGGCCTGTTCATGTTGCGTTGCTGTCCGTTGTGGACCTGAGCGATCAGTACTCCGGCAGGATCAACGCGTCGGGCACTTCGGCCGCGGCGTCCTGATCGACGAAGAACACGGTGCGCTTGCGACCCTTGGCTCCGGCAGCGGGGACCTCGTTGTAGCTGGCCCCTGCAAGCGCGAGACCGAGCACCGAGGCCTTGTCTGCGCCGGCGAGCACGAGCCACACCCTGACCGAGGAGTTGATCGCCGGCCGGGTGAGGCTCAGGCGCTCCGCGGGGGGCTTGGGGGAGTTCCGCACCGGAACGACCGAGACGTCGGTCACCGAGACCTCGGCGCGTTCCGGGAAGAGCGAAGCGACGTGCCCGTCCGGTCCGACACCGAGGAACGTGATGTCGAAGCGTGGGTGGTCCTCATCGTCTCGAGCGAACCGCTTCAGCTCGTCGGCATACCAGGTGGCGGCGGCATCGAGATCGATCCCGTCCTCTGGTGCCGGGTAGCCGTGCACGTGCTCCGCGAGCAGAGCACGCTCTGGGAGAGCGAGAAGGTCGTCGAGGAGCGCTTCACGCGCCTGGAACTCGTTGCGATCGGCGTGGTCGCGGGGGACCCACCGTTCGTCGCCCCACCACAGGTGGACGCGCGACCAGTCGACACGGGCGCGGTCCTTCGACGCGGCCACCGCGGCCAGCGTACCCGTCCCGACGGTTCCGCCCGTGAGCACGACATGCACGGTCTCCTGCGACTCGAGGAGCTCCCGCGTCCGCGAGAGGAACCGCTTGGCGACAGAGGTGGTCAGTTGCTCGCGGTCCTGATAGACGAGGACGCGTCGCTCGGTCGGCATCAGCTTGCCCGAGCTCGAAGCGTGACCGGCTCACCGAGTCCGGGCAGGCCGACCGTGATGACCTGTCCGTAGAGCACGTCGGGGTCGAGCGTGCGAAGTTCCTCTGCGAGGCAGTCGCGCAGGCTGCGCCGGGGGAGGGACAGGTCGTGCGTCGGCTGACCGGGCTGGATGAGGGTCGCGATGTCCGGAACGGGACGCTCGAGGATGACGTTCCCGGAGGCGCGCGTCAGGCGGACACCGTGGATGCCGCTCGAGCCGTGGGCCATGCTCAGCTCATGGGTCACCGTGACCTGCAGCTGCAGCTGCAGCCAGGCCGCGAGCAGTTCGGTGGACGGGGAGTCCGATGCTCCGGAGACCTCGATCGCCGTGACCGGCTCGTAGGGCGGCTGATCGAGCACTGCGGCGAGCTGGGCCCGCCACAGCGTCAAACGGGTCCACGCGAAGTCGGTGTCACCGGGCGCGTAGTTCGCGGCACGACCGCGCAGCGCAGCGTGGGTGTCCGCCGCTGCTGACGCGTCCGTGATGCGTCGCTGGGCGATCCGGCCGATCGGCGAGGTTGAGACGCGCTCGGGCGCCTCACCCGGCCACCAGGCGACGACCGGTGCGTCAGGCAGGAGGAGACCCGTGACGAGGCTCTCCTCGTTGTCGGCGACCGCACCGTACGCGCGGAGGATGACGACCTCGCTCGCGCCGGCATCGCCACCGACGCGGATCTGCGCGTCGAGACGGTCGCCGACGGACGAGCGCTCGCCCTCCGCCTCGGTCGACAACACGATGACACGCATCGGGTGCTCACGAGACGCCTCATTGGCGGCCTCGATGGCTTCCTCCTCGGCACCCAGACGCGTCGAGATCACCAGGGTGAGCACACGCCCCAGAGCGACGGCGCCGCCATCCTCGCGGATGGTGACGAGCGCTTTGGAGAGCTTGCTCGTGGTGGTGTCGGGCAGGTCTACGATCATGGTCGTCTCCAGGTACGTCCGTCGCGGTTCATGAGGTCATCGGCAGAGGACGGGCCCCAGGTTCCGGGAGCGTACTGCTCCAGCGGTGTGTCCTGAGCAGCCCAGTACTCCTCGATCGGATCGAGGATCTTCCAGGAGAGCTCGACCTCCTCGTGCCGGGGGAACAGTGGCGGGTCGCCGAGCAGCACATCGAGGATGAGTCGCTCGTAGGCCTCGGGGCTCGCCTCGGTGAATGCATGTCCGTAGCCGAAGTCCATCGTGACGTCGCGCACCTGCGTGCCAGCCCCAGGGACTTTGGAGCCGAACCGGATCGTGACGCCCTCATCGGGCTGGACGCGGATGACGAGCGCGTTCTGCCCGAGTGCAGACGTCTGGCTCTCCGCGAAGAGATACTGCGGGGCACGCTTGAAGACCACGGCGATCTCGGTCACGCGACGGCCGAGACGCTTCCCTGCGCGCAGGTAGAACGGCACGCCGGCCCACCGGCGGGTGCCGATGTCGAGGCGCATCGCGGCGTAGGTCTCCGTCGTCGACTCGGGATCCATCCCGTCCTCGTCGAGGAACCCGGTGACATGTTCGCCACCCTGCCAACCGCCGGCGTACTGGCCGCGAGCGGTCGCGGCGCCGAGGTCGTCCGGAAGCCGGACGGCAGCCAGCACCTTCTCCTTCTCCGCGCGCAGATCGGCTGCGTTGAAGGAGATGGGCTCCTCCATGGCGGTCAGCGCGAGGAGCTGGAGCAGGTGGTTCTGAATGACGTCGCGGGCGGCGCCGATCCCGTCGTAGTACCCGGCACGACCGCCGACGCCGATGTCCTCGGCCATCGTGATCTGTACATGGTCGACGTAGTTCGCGTTCCAGATGGGTTCGTACAACTGGTTCGCGAAACGGAGCGCGAGGATGTTCTGAACCGTCTCCTTGCCGAGGTAGTGGTCGATCCGGAAGATCGAGTCGGACGGGAAGACCGACTGCACGATGTCGTTGAGTTCGCGAGCCGTCTTGAGGTCGCTCCCGAACGGCTTCTCGATGACGACCCTGCGCCACTGACCCTCGGCGGGCTCCGCGAGGCCGGAGCGCCGGAGCTGCTCCGTGACCTGCGGGAACGCCTTCGGCGGGATGGAGAGGTAGAACGCGTGGTTGCCCATGGTTCCGCGGTCGGCATCGAGTTCCTCGATCGTGGCCTTGAGCTTCTCGAAGGCCGCGTCGTCGCCGAACTCGCCGGGAACGAAGCGGATGCCCTGCGCGAGCTGGTTCCAGACGTCCTCACGGAACTCCGTGCGGGCGTACTGTTTCACGGAGTCGTGGACGACCTCCATGAAGTCCTGGTCCTCCCAGTCGCGTCGGGCGAACCCGACGAGCGAGAAGCCGGGCGGCAAAAGGCCGCGGTTCGCGAGGTCGTACACGGCCGGCATCAACTTCTTGCGGGACAGGTCGCCTGTCACGCCGAAGATGATGAGGCCGCTCGGACCCGCGATCCGATTGAGGCGTCGGTCGGTGTCCACCCGCAATGGGTTGGACTCCGGGGTGATTTCCACCGGGGACATGAAGCTCCTTGTACTGTGACGCGCGCTAGTCGTTGACGGCGTCGAAGAGGGTGACGATGTTCTGGTCCGGTGACGAGAGCGTCAGTGTGAGGACCGGGCGGCCGTGCTCCGCGAGGACGCGGGCGTCGCCGCCCGCCTGGGCCTCGATGAGCTGGCCGAAGGTGAACGGTCGCTCCGGGATCTCGAGATCGACAGGTGCCGTCTCCGTGATCTGCAGGAACACGCCGTTCGCCGGGCCACCCTTGTGGTACTGGCCGGTCGAGTGCAGGAAGCGCGGGCCCCAGCCGAAGGTCGTGGGGCGGGCCGCCTTCGCCGCGACGAGGTCGCGGATGCTCTCGAGCTGCGGAGAGGCGAGACGGTCGACGTAGCCCTGGATCGCGACGTAGCCGTCGGCCGGGAGCTGCGCGAGCAGCGCCTCGATCGCGCCGGACAGCGTGGTGACCCCGGCGAGGAGACCGTCGGAGCCGCGGACCTCGATGCCGTCCTCGACGAACGCCGGGGTTTCAGGCTCAGGACGGTTGTCGAGCAGCCCACGGGTCGCGATCTTCGCCGACTCGACGTCGGGCTGGTCGAACGGGTCGATGCCGAGCAGACGACCGGCGACGACCGTCGCGTACTCCCACACCAGCATCATCGCACCGAGGCTGCCGCTGACGAGGATCTCTCCCTCGTGGCGGTCCCGAGGGAACAGATGGAGCTCGTGGGCGTCGTCGACGATGCGCACGATCTGGAGATCGGCGGGCTTCGACTCGAGTTCGGGAGCAAGTGTGTTCAGTACGACGGGAAGCAGACCGCGGCCGGACTTCCCGGTCGATTCGGCGATCAGCTGCTCCGCCCAGTCGGGGAAGCCCACGATGTGCGTTCCGTCGGTGATCAGACCGACCTTGTCGCGCAGAGGGACGGTGCCACCGATGGCTGCACCGAGGATGAGTCCTGGGTTCGAAGCGTCATCGATCGCGAGCTCGCCGAGGACCGAATCGGCCTCGTCGAGGAGCGCGCCGATGTCGACACCGGCGAGTCCGGACGGAACGAGACCGAACGCGGTCAGTGCGCTGTAGCGACCGCCCACGTTGGGATCGGCGTTGAACACGCGGTAGCCCGCCGCATTCGCAGCGGTCTCGAGCGGGGAACCCGGGTCGGTGACGATGACGATTCGCCCGGTCGGGTCGATACCCGCTGCCGTGAACGCGGCCTCGTAGGCACGACGCTGGCTGTCGGTCTCGACCGTGGAACCGGACTTCGACGACACGACCAGGACGGACGACTCGAGGCGGTCGGCGAGGGCCGCGAGGACCTGGCCGGGTGCCGTCGAGTCGAGGACCGTGAGCTGACCGTCGAGCGTGTTGGTGATGACCTCGGGCGCGAGCGAGGAGCCGCCCATTCCCGCGAGCACGATGTGGTCGATGCCCTGGTCGTGGAGTTCCTCGCGCAGGGCGAGGATGGGCTCGACGAGTGCACGGGAGACGGAGACCGCCTGGACCCAGCCGAGACGCTTGGACGCCTCAGCCTCGGTCGCAGGACCCCACAGGGTGGGGTCCTGGTCCGTGATGCGCGAAGCGACGAGGTCGCTGACGAGGGTCGGGACGACCGCCTCGACAGCGGCCTCGGCCGCGCCGCTCACGTGGATCTTGAAGCTCACTTGGCGGCCTCCAGGGCGGCGGTCACGGTGTCGAGCAGCTCGTTCCAGGAGACGATGAACTTCTCAACGCCCTCCTTCTCGAGGAGCGCAGTGACCTCGTCGTAGGAGACGCCCAGCGCTGCGAGGGCGTCGAGCACCTCGTTGGCGGACCCGTACGAGCCGGTGACCGTGTCGCCGGTGATGACGCCATGGTCGAAGGTGGCCTCGAGGGTCTTCTCCGGCATGGTGTTGACGACGCCGTCTGCGACGAGCTCCGTGACGTAGAGCGTGTCCGGGAGCTCGGCCGACTTGACGCCGGTCGATGCCCAGAGCGGGCGCTGCCTGTTCGCACCGGCCTCGATGAGTGCAGTGGCGCGTTCGCTGGAGAACTCCTGCTCGAAGGCCTCGTAGGCGAGCTGGGCGTTCGCGACACCTGCCTTGCTCTTGAGGGCGACGGCCTCCGGGCTGCCGATCGCGTCGAGACGCTTGTCGATCTCGGTGTCGACTCGCGACACGAAGAACGAAGCGACCGAGTGGATGGTCGAGAGGTCGTGGCCGGCAGCCTTGGCCTGCTCGAGACCGGTGAGGAATGCGTTGATGACCTCGCGGTAGCGCGTGAGGCTGAAGATCAGCGTGACGTTGACGCTGATACCCGCGCCGATCACCGCGGTGATCGCCTCGAGGCCTTCGACAGTTGCGGGGATCTTGATCATCGCGTTCGGCTGGTCGACCTTGGCCCAGAGCTGTTTGGCCTGTTCGATCGTGGCGGCAGCATCGTGGGCGAAGCCGGGCTCGACCTCGATCGAGACGCGGCCGTCGTAGCCGTGAGAGCCGTCGTAGATCGGGCGGAAGATCTTCGAGGCTGCTGCCACATCGTCTGTCGTGATCTCGAACACGGCGTCGGTCACCGACGTGCCGGCCGCGGCGAGCGTCGCGACCTGTTCGGCGTAGACGTCGCCGTTGCTGAGCGCGGCGGCGAAGATGGTCGGGTTCGTGGTGACGCCGACGACGTTGCGGTCCGCGATGAGCTGCTCCAGGCCACCGGACTGGATGCGTCCGCGGGAGAGGTCGTCGAGCCAGATGCTGACGCCGGCGGCGGACAGCTGAGCGGTTGGGGTTTCAGTCATGTTCTTCTGTCTCCTTCGCCCGGGCTACTTGCCGAGCGTCTCGTGTGCTGCGGAGACGACTGCCTCCGTGGTGATGCCGAACTCGCGGAACAGCGTCTTGTAGTCGGCCGACGCACCGAAGTGCTCGATCGAGACCGTACGGCCACCGTCACCGACGATGCTCTTCCAGGTCAGGCCGAGGCCAGCCTCGACGGAGACGCGCGCGGTGACGGCCTTCGGGAGGACGGACTCGCGATATTCGGCCGACTGGTCCTCGAACCACTCGAGGACGGGGACCGAGACGACGCGGGCGTTGACGCCCTCGCCGCGCAGGACCTCGCGAGCCTCGACGGCGAGCTGCAGCTCGGAGCCGGTCGCGATGAGGATGACGTCGGGGGTGCCGCCGGGAGCCTCTGCGAGCACGTACGCGCCCTTCGAGACGTTGGAGGCACTCGCGAAGGTCTCACCGGTCGCCTCGCCCGTGCCGCGCTCGAACACCGGGATGTTCTGACGGGTCAGCGCGATGCCGGACGGGCCACCACGACGCTTGAGGATCTCGAGCCAGGCGTATGCGACCTCGTTGGCGTCGCCCGGGCGGACGACGGCGAGGTTCGGAATGGCGCGCAGCGAAGCGAGCTGCTCGATCGGCTGGTGCGTCGGGCCGTCCTCGCCGAGCGCGACGGAGTCGTGCGTCCAGACGAAGATGGACGGCACGTTCATGAGCGCGGCGAGACGGACCGCAGGACGCATGTAGTCGCTGAAGATGAGGAAGGTCCCACCGAAGGCGCGCGTCGGGCCGTGGAGCACGATGCCGTTCAGGATGGCGGCCATGGCGTGCTCGCGGATACCGAAGTGGAGGACGCGACCGTAGGGGTTGCCGGTCCACTCGTGGGTGGAGTGCTCACTCGGGATGAACGACGCACCACCCTCGATCGTCGTGTTGTTCGACTCGGCGAGGTCGGCGGAGCCGCCCCAGAGCTCGGGGATGACCGGGCCGAGCGCGTTGAGCACCTTGCCGGAGGCGGCACGGGTCGACACGTCCTTACCCGCCTCGAACACGGGAAGAGCGGACTCGACGCCGTCGGGGAGCTCACCGGTCTCCAGACGCGCGAGGAGTGCTGCGCGCTCGGGGTTGGCTGCAGCCCATGCGTCGAACGTCACCTGCCACTCTGCGCGCTCAGCTGCACCGCGATCGACGGCCTTGCGGGTGTGCTCGATGACCTCGTCTGCGACGAAGAAGTTCTGCTCGGGGTCGAAGCCGAGCACCTCCTTGACCGCTGCGAGCTCCTCGGCGCCGAGTGCGGAGCCGTGGATCTTGCCGGTGTTCTGCTTCTTGGGCGCGGGCCAGCCGATGATCGTCTTGAGGATGATCAGCGAGGGCTTGTCGGTCTCGGCCTTGGCGGCTTCGATCGCGTCGTTCAGTGCGTGGACGTCCTCGACGTACTCGCCGGTCTTCTTCCAGTCGACCACCTGGACGTGCCAGTGGTACGCCTCGTAACGAGCCTTGACGTCCTCGGTGAAGGCGATGTTCGTGTCGTCTTCGATCGAGATCTGGTTGGAGTCGTAGATCGCGATGAGGTTGCCGAGCTGCTGGTGCCCGGCCAGCGAGGAGGCCTCGCTGGTGACGCCCTCCTGCAGGTCGCCGTCGCCGGCGATGACGTAGACGAAATGGTCGAACGGGCTCGTGCCCGCATCGGCTTCGGGGTCGAAGAGACCGCGCTCGAAGCGCGATGCGTAGGCGAACCCGACGGCGGAGGCGAGACCCTGTCCGAGCGGACCCGTGGTGATCTCCACACCCTTGGTGTGACCGTACTCCGGGTGACCAGGCGTGAGGGAGCCCCACGTGCGGAGCGCCTCGAGATCGGAGAGCTCGAGGCCGTAGCCGCCGAGGTAGAGCTGGACGTACTGCGTCAGCGAGCTGTGCCCGACCGACAGTACGAAGCGGTCGCGTCCGAGCCAGTCCTGGTCCTTCGGGTCGCGCCGCATGACCTTCTGGAACAGCAGGTAGGCCGCCGGAGCGAGACTCATCGCCGTGCCGGGGTGGCCGTTGCCGACCTTCTCCACGGCGTCGGCGGCGAGGATTCGCGCCGTGTCGACTGCTTGGTTGTCAATGCTTTCCCACTGCAGAGCTGCCACTGAATACTGACCCTTCTTATCGGAACAGGAGGACGACGCTTCAGTCGTGCCTTCTTCTGTGCGTTCGCGGCCCACGACTTCTTCGGCGTCCGCGCACGCGGCACCGCACTTCGAACGACTTGAAGGGAGGAACACGCGTGCACAGTGGCTGGCGAGCACTTCCAGCATAGCGAACCACCACACTCGTCGGTCCATGTTCGATGACCGCGAACGCCACGCAGCGCAGGATCGTTGCAGCGCTTGCAGCACGGCGCCCGCCGTGAGCACTGCGTGGGGCCCGCGTGTCGTAGAATCGTCTGCGGACCGCGCACCGGGCGAGCAGTGCGTGGCGAACGAACGTTAGAGGAGCAATGGACGTCGCTGTAGCAGAACGTGTCTCGAGCCCCAGGCTCGGTTTCCGACGCAAGGCGAAGGCGTACATCGCCCTCACGAAGCCGCGGGTCATGGAGCTCCTGCTCGTCACGACGATCCCCGTCATGATCCTCGCCAAGGGTGGCCTGCCCGACTGGTGGCTCGTCATCGCGACCGTCATCGGCGGCTCACTGAGCGCCGGATCCGCCGCAGCCTTCAACTGCTACATCGACCGCGACATCGACGCCGTCATGGACCGCACCAAGAAGCGACCGCTGGTCACCGGCGAGCTCACACCGCGCGAGGCGCTGGTGTTCGCCTGGACCCTCGCTGTCGTCTCCACCCTGTGGCTCCTCGCCACAACGAACTGGCTCGCCGCTGCGCTGTCCGTGGGAGCCATCCTCTTCTACGTGTTCATCTACACGTTGTGGCTGAAGCGTCGCACCCAGCAGAACATCATCTGGGGTGGGATCGCCGGCTGCTTCCCCGTGGTCATCGGTTGGGCCGCGGTGACGGGCTCCCTCAGCTGGGCGCCGATCATCCTCTTCGCCGTCGTCTTCCTCTGGACCCCGCCGCACTACTGGCCGCTCTCGATGAAGTACCGGAGCGACTACAAGGCAGTCGACGTCCCCATGCTCGCGGTCGTCCGAGGGCGCGCGCAGGTGGGCCTGCAGGTCATCCTCTACGCCTGGGCCACGGTCGCATGCTCGCTGCTACTGATCCCCGTCGCGGACATGGGCGTGCTGTACAGCGCAGTCGCGCTCCTCTCCGGCGGCTGGTTCGTCTACGAGACGCATCGTCTCTACAACCTCGCGATCCGCCACGAGCATGTGTCGCCGATGCGCGTGTTCCACGGTTCGATCACCTACCTGACCCTCCTGTTCCTCGCCGTCGGCATCGACCCGCTACTCCCGTTCTGACCCGGTGGGCGACGCACCGGAGCGCGGCCAGCTGATCGCTGCGTCGGGGGAGAGCCCCGACATGGTCTTCGATCGTTTCGTCTCCTGGGCGGAAGCCGGCGGCATCAGCCTGTATCCCGCGCAGGAGGAAGCGCTGATCGGCATCGTCGACGGAGCAAACGTGATCCTGTCGACCCCGACGGGGACAGGTAAGAGCCTCGTCGCAGCGGGCGCACACTTCGCCGCCATCAGTTCAGGCAGACGCAGTTACTACACGGCTCCCATCAAGGCCCTCGTGAGCGAGAAGTTCTTCGCGCTCGTGGAGATGTTCGGTGCCTCGAACGTCGGGATGGTCACCGGCGACTCCTCGGTCAACGCTGACGCACCGATCGTCTGCTGCACCGCCGAGATCGTGGCGAACCTGGCACTTCGCCACGGCGCGGACGCGGGCATCGACCAGGTCGTCATGGACGAGTTCCACTTCTACGCGGATCCCGACCGCGGATGGGCGTGGCAGGTGCCGCTCCTGACCCTTCCGAAGACACAGTTCGTCCTCATGTCCGCGACACTCGGCGACGTCAGCGAGCTCGCAGCAGACCTCGAGCGCCGCACGGGACGCGAGTGCGCGGTCGTGACCGGCGTCGAACGTCCCGTACCCCTCCACTTCTCCTACGCGACGACACCGATCCATGAGACGGTCGAGGAGCTCCTGCTCACCAACCAGGCGCCCGTCTACATCGTGCACTTCGCCCAGGCGGCCGCCCTCGAACGGGCGCAGGCGCTCACGAGTCTCAAGATCGTGACGCGCGAGCAACGGGACGAGATCGCGGCGGCGATCGGCGACTTCCGCTTCAGCACCGCCTTCGGGACCACACTGTCCCGCCTCGTGCGCAGCGGAATCGGAGTGCACCACGCCGGGATGCTGCCGAAGTACCGCCGACTCGTCGAGCAGCTCGCCCAGCGCGGCCTCCTGCGCGTCATCTGCGGAACCGACACCCTCGGCGTCGGAATCAACGTCCCCATCCGCACCGTGCTCTTCACCGCATTGACGAAGTACGACGGCACACGGATGCGCCAGCTCAACGCGCGGGAGTTCCATCAGATCGCCGGTCGAGCGGGGCGCGCGGGCTACGACACCGCCGGAACGGTCGTCATCCAGGCTCCGGAACACGAGAGTGAGAACCTCAAACTCATCGAGAAGGCCGGTGACGACCCCAAGAAGCGGCGCAAGATCATCAGGAAGAAGGCACCGGAGGGTTTCGTCTCCTGGGGCGAGCCGAGCTTCCAGCGACTCGTGGCGGCCGAACCTGAGACGCTCACCAGCCACATGCAACTCACCCATGCCATGATGCTGAGCGTCATCGCGCGGGGTGGAGACAGCTTCGGCACCATCCGCTCGCTCGTGTTCGACAATCACGAGCCGCGCACGAAGCAGTTCGCGCTCGCACGGCGAGCCTTGGAGATCTACCGCACCCTCCGGACCGCCGGGGTCATCACGCAGACGCCGGATCCGCGGACCGGCGAGATCGTCATCGGCCTCACCGTCGAGCTGCAGCCGAACTTCGCCCTCAACGCTCCGCTCTCGCCCTTCGCACTCGCGACGTTCGAGCTGCTCGATCCCGAGCAGCCGGGCTTCGCCCTCGACGTCATCTCGGTCGTCGAGTCGACACTCGACAACCCGCGAGCCATCATCATGGCGCAGCAGCACCTCGCACGAGGTGAGGCCGTGCAGGCTATGAAGGCCGAGGGGATCGAGTACGAGCAGCGGATGGAACTCCTCGAGGAGGTGACCCATCCGAAGCCACTCGCGGAACTGCTGGAGGCAGCCTTCGCGAGCTACACGGCCGCTCAACCGTGGGCGCTCGACCTCGAGCTGCGGCCGAAGGCGATCGTGCGCGACTTCATCGAGCGCGCCCTGAACTTCAGCGAGTTCGTCTCGTTCTACAGCCTGTCGCGCTCCGAAGGTCTGGTACTCCGCTACCTGTCCGATGCGTTCCGCGCCATCAGGCAGAGCGTCCCGGACGAGTTCAAGGACGACGAGCTCCAAGACCTCATCGAGTGGCTCGGCGAACTCGTCCGCCAGGTCGACTCGAGCCTCCTCGACGAATGGGAGGAGCTCTCCCACCCCGATCCTGCGCGCCATGAGCAGGCGGCGCACACCCTGCCGCCGGCGCCGAGAAGCGTCCTGGCGAACCGGCGGGCATTCACCGTGCTCGTGCGCAACGAACTGTTCCGGCGTGTCCAGCTGGCCTCGCTCGAGCGCTACGAGGCGCTGGGCGAGCTCGATGCGGCTGTCGGCTTCGACGCCGATGCCTGGGCGGACGCGATGGACCCCTACTTCGAGGAGCACGGCGAACTGCCGACCGGTGCCGCAGCGCGGAGTCCCGCGCTGCTGGTGATCGATGACGAGGACGAACGCCCGGTCGGCGATGCCGGGGGCGTCTGGCGCGTCAGACAGGTGTTCGCCGATCCGGCCGGAGACCACGACTGGGGCATCGATGCCGTCGTCGACCTCGACGCCTCCGACGATACAGGCACCGCGGTCGTGCGGGTCACCGCCGTCGGCATGCGCTGACGCGACCGGCGAACGTCGCTGCCGAGTTCCTCGAGCGTCTATCGAGCAGCGGCGAGGCTGGGCGCCATTTCTCCCGAGGACACGTTCATCGTCGGGATGCGCTGCTGCAGGACGACCCAGGTCATGGCCGCCACGAGGAGTCCGGCGAGCACCATGTGCAGGCCGACCAGGACCTCGGGCAGACCGAGACGGGCCTGCGTGAGTCCGACGGCGATCTGCAGGATCTCGACGCCGAGCAGGGCGAGGATCGCCGTGCGCACGCCGCGAGCGCCGCGCCGACCGCTCAGCGCGATCACACCGATGAGCAGGATGAGCGTTCCGGCGAGCGTCGCATAGGCGGGCCAACTGTGCAGGTGCTGCAGGAACTCCGGGTTGAAACCGTTGCGTGGCGCCGGGACCTCCTTGGAGTTGTCCCCGGCGTGCGGCCCGGATCCAGTGGTGAGGATGCCGAACACCACGGTGATCGCGACGAACAGGCTCGTCACGTGGACGACGACGGTGTACCAGCTCGGCATGACCTTCACCGTGCCACGCGGGCCACGGTAGACCCGGTGAACGAGCATCGTGGTGAGCGCGACCAGCACGATCGAGACGACGAAGTGGAGGCCGACGACGTACGGGTTGAGACCGGTCAAGACGGTGATGCCACCGAGCACCGCTTGAGCTGGGATCGAGAGGCCCTGCAGGAGCGTCAGCCAGAAGAGGTCCTTCCGCTGCTTCCGCAGACGGATCACCGCGAGGAACGCGGCGATGACGATGAAGGCGAGGACGAAGGTGAGGAGACGATTGCCGAATTCGATGAAGCCGTGGATGCCCATCTCCGGCGTGTTCACGAACGACTCGGCCGTACAGCGCGGCCACGTCGGGCAGCCGAGGCCGGACGCGGTCAGACGAACCGCGCCACCGGTGCCGATGAGCACGAGCTGGAATGCGAACGACAACCACGCGATGACCCGGACGCGCCTGTCGATCGTGTCGGGAAGCCAGGCGACGAAGCCGTCGACGATCCGGCTCCGGCGGATCCTGCCGGCGAGCGTCGGTCGATCGATGGCCTGGGGGAGTTCTGACACGGAGACGGTCCTTCGGTTCGCGGGGGAGACCAGGGCAGTGTGCACCAACCTCACCCAATACCCACAGGAAGCTGTAGGATTATGAGGTTCATGGTGCGCGCGAGAAGCGCCAAGGTTCATGAACATTGTAGGTTCGCAACGAAGCCGCCCGCACATCCCTCCGCACTCTGCTCCGATTCGGCGTGTCTTGCGGGAGGGAATGACGACCTCCAGCCGGTGGTTGTCTCCAGGGAGGAAAGAGGGACACATGTCAGACATCCTGATCGATCGCCCGGAGCTCGCCGGACTCGGCCAATACGAGTTCGGTTGGCATGACGGCGACGTCGCAGGTGCCTCCGCGCGCCGCGGCATCTCCACCGAGGTCGTTACCGACATCTCCGCGCTCAAGAGCGAACCCGACTGGATGCTGCAGCGTCGTCTCAAGGCCCTGCAGCTCTTCGAGCGGAAGCCGATGCCCACGTGGGGCGCCGATCTCTCCGAGATCGACTTCGAGAACATCAAGTACTTCGTCCGCTCCACGGAGAAGCAGGCCCAGACCTGGGAAGACCTGCCGGACGACATCAAGAACACCTACGAGAAGCTCGGGATCCCCGAGGCGGAGCGCCAGCGCCTCGTCTCCGGCGTCGCGGCCCAGTACGAGTCCGAGGTGGTCTACCACCAGATCAACGAGGAGCTCGAGGCGCAGGGTGTCATCTTCATGGACACCGACACCGCACTCAAGGAGCACCCGGAGTTCTTCGAGGAGTACTTCGGCTCGGTCATCCCGTCAGGGGACAACAAGTTCGCCGCTCTGAACACGGCCGTGTGGTCGGGGGGATCGTTCGTCTACGTGCCACCGGGCGTGCACGTGGAGATCCCGCTGCAGGCCTACTTCCGCATCAACACGGAGAACATGGGCCAGTTCGAGCGCACGCTCATCATCGCCGACGAGGGCAGCTACGTGCACTACATCGAGGGCTGCACTGCCCCGATCTACAAGTCCGACTCGCTGCACTCGGCCGTCGTCGAGATCATCGTGAAGAAGAACGCACGTGTGCGCTACACGACGATCCAGAACTGGTCCAACAACGTCTACAACCTCGTGACCAAGCGGGCGACCGCCGCCGAGGGCGCGACCATGGAGTGGATCGACGGCAACATCGGTTCCAAGGTCACGATGAAGTACCCGTCCATCTACCTCATGGGCGAGCACGCCAAGGGCGAGACGCTCTCCGTGGCGTTCGCAGGCCCGGGCCAGCACCAGGATGCCGGCGCGAAGATGATCCACATGGCGCCGTACACGCAGTCCTCGATCGTCTCCAAGTCGATCGCCCGAGGCGGCGGACGCGCAGGCTACCGCGGTGAGGTCCGGGTGGATGCGAACGCGCATCACTCCGCGAACACCGTGCGATGCGACGCGCTCCTCGTCGACACCATCTCCCGCAGCGACACCTACCCGGCGATCGACATCCGCGTCGACGACGTCCAGCTCGGCCACGAGGCGACCGTCTCGAAGGTCAGCGAAGAGCAGCTCTTCTACCTGATGAGCCGCGGCATGCCGGAGGACGAGGCGATGGCCATGATCGTCCGCGGCTTCATCGAACCGATCGCTCGTGAGCTGCCAATGGAGTACGCACTCGAACTCAACAAGCTCATCGAGATGGGCATGGAAGGATCAGTCGGTTAATGACGACTGCAGCACCGACTCAGACCGAAGGACAGCACGGCATCACGGCACACAGCGACGGCGCAGGACGCGTCGTCCCGGTGCAGACCCGATCGGAACGGTTCAGCTCGTTCGATGTCGCCGACTTCCCAGCGGTGACGGGGCGCGAAGCGGTCTGGAAACTCAGCCCCGTCGCCCTGTTCACCGATCTCACCGCGGGTGAGCTCGACGGCTCGCCGAGCCCCATGCGCCACGACGAGGTCGACGGCTTCGCCGTCGAGTGGATCGCTCGCGACGATGCGCGGATCGGTTCCGCCGGCATCCCGGAGGAGCGGGCGTCCGCCAACGCCTGGTCGACGTTCGAGCAGGCACTCTCGATCACCGTCTCGGGGGAAGAGGCGAAGACCCTCCGCATCGAGCGCAGCGGACTCGGCTCCGGTGCCCGAGCTGCACACACCGTCATCACGGCGGCACCGTTCAGCCGTGGACTCATCATCATCGAGAACACCGGCGACGCACGACTCACCGAGAACGTCGAGATCGTCGTGGGCGAGCAGGCGGACATCACCGTCGTCAGCGTGCAGTGGTGGGACGACGCCGCTGTGCACCTCGCGAGCCACTTCGCGTCCATCGGCCGCGACGCGCACCTCAAACACGTCGTCGTCTCACTCGGCGGCAAGGTGGTCCGTGTGAACCCGACGCTCCATCTGTCGGGGCAGGGTTCCGACCTCGACTCGCTCGGCGTCTACTTCTCCGACGCGGGCCAGCACCTCGAGCAGCAGGTGTACATGCACCACGATGCCCCGAAGACACGAGGCCGAGTGACCTACAAGGGCGCGCTCCAAGGGCAGGGTGCCAGATCCGTCTGGATCGGCGACGTCCTCATCAGCAACCGGGCCGTCGGCACTGACAGCTATGAGCAGAACCGCAACCTCGTGCTGTCCGACGGCACGAGGGCGGACTCCGTCCCGAACCTCGAGATCGAGACCGGCGACATCGCCGGCGCCGGCCACGCGAGCGCCACCGGACGCTTCGACGACGAGCAGCTGTTCTACCTGCAGGCGAGAGGCATCCCTGAGGACGAGGCACGTCGTCTCGTCGTCCGCGGCTTCCTCATCGAGATCATCCAGCAGATCGGCGACCCCGAGCTGCAGGAGCGCCTGTCGGCCGCCATCGAGGCCGAACTCCTCGGCGCAGATGTGAACGACGCCGAGACCGCAGCAGGCGGAGTGCAGCGATAGTGGCGACGAAGGTGTGCTCGTTCGACGAGCTCGCCGTCAACCAGGCCAAGCGGGTCGTGGTTGACGGCGTGCCGATCGCACTCGTGCGCGATGCCTCGGACGAGTTGTTCGCGATCGGCGACGTCTGCACCCACGGTGACATCTCGCTCTCCGAGGGCTTCGTCGAGGACGGCAACCTCGAATGCTGGGCGCACGGCTCCCAGTTCTCACTCACCACGGGCAAGCCACTCACCCTTCCGGCCTATGAGCCGGTCCCCGTCTACACCGTCGAGTTGATCGACGGCGACATCTACATCGACCCGACCGCAACGAAAGAGATCTAGCACCATGTCAGTCCTCGAAATCCGCGACCTGCACGTCAGCGTCGAAACCGAACAGGGCACGAAGCCGATCCTCCGTGGTGTCGACCTCACCATCCGCAAGGGCGAGAGCCACGCGATCATGGGCCCGAACGGTTCCGGCAAGTCGACCCTCGCCTACACGATCGCCGGTCACCCGAAGTACACCGTCGACAGTGGCTCGATCACGCTCGACGGCGAGGACGTCCTTGCGATGACCGTCGATGAGCGCGCGCGCGCCGGTCTCTTCCTCGCGATGCAGTACCCCGTCGAGATCCCGGGCGTCACCGTCACCAACTTCCTCCGCACGGCGAAGACCGCTGTCGACGGGGAGGCCCCTGCCATCCGCGGCTGGATCAAGGACGTCCGCGAGTCCATGAAGAGCCTGCGTATGGATGCGGCCTTCGCTGAGCGCAACGTCAACGAGGGCTTCTCCGGCGGCGAGAAGAAGCGTCACGAGATCCTGCAGCTCGAACTCCTCAAGCCGCAGTTCGCGGTCCTCGACGAGACCGACTCCGGCCTCGACGTCGACGCGCTGAAGATCGTCTCGGAGGGCGTCAACCGCGCCAAGGAGAACACCGGCCTCGGTGTGCTCCTCATCACGCACTACACGCGCATCCTCCGCTACATCAAGCCGGACTTCGTGCACGTGTTCGTGAACGGCAAGATCGCTGAGCAGGGTGGTCCCGAGCTCGCGGACCGCCTCGAGAACGAGGGCTACGACCGCTTCCTCGTCGATGCAGTCGTCGCGCCGGAAGGTGCTTGAGACCGGATCCGCGGTCTAAGATAACGACATGGTAACAACGCTGAGTCCGCAGAAGTTCGACGAGGTCGAGGAAGCGCTCAAGGACGTCATGGATCCCGAACTCGGGATCAACGTGGTCGACCTGGGCCTCATCTACGATCTCGGCTGGGACGACGAGAACAACGCGCTCATCATCCACATGACGCTGACCTCTGCCGGGTGCCCGCTCACCGACGTGCTCGAGGAACAGACCGGTCAGGCGCTTGACGGCGTGGTCGATGCGTTCCGCATCAACTGGGTGTGGATGCCGCCGTGGGGTCCGGAGCGGATCACCGACGACGGTCGCGACATGATGCGCGCTCTCGGGTTCTCGATCTGATCGAGGACGAGTACAGGGTGGAGGGTTCAACACGAACCCTCCACCCTTCGTCGTCCTGGGCTGTGGCACTCCGGGTCACGGCGGATAGGGTCGACGTATGACCGAGACCGTCTCTGCAGACCCACTGGACGTCCTCCGCAGCCGGACGAGCGAGAAGTGGTCGGAGTATCCGGACGACGTTCTGCCGATGTTCGTCGCGGAGATGGACGTCCCGCTCGCTCCGGTCATCCGTGAAGCCCTGCACGCGGCGATCGATCGCGGTGATGCCGGGTATGTGGCGAGCCGCACCCGCCTCCCACAGGCGTTCACCGGTTTCGCTCGGCGTCGCTGGGCATGGACGGTCGACCCCGATTCGGTCTTCACGACTGCCGATGTGAGCATGGGGATCGTCGAGATCCTCCGACGGGTAACGTCCCCGGGCGACGCCGTCGTGATCACACCACCGGTGTACCCGCCGTTCTTCGAACTCGTCCCGGAGGCCGGGGCGGTCGTCGTCGAGGTTCCGCTGCGGGACGGCACCGGTGCCGGTGACGCGGACGGCGCACTCAGACTGGACCTGCCAGGACTCGAGGCGGCGTTCAGCGCCGGCGCCAAGGCGTTCCTCCTCTGCAATCCGCATAATCCGATCGGCCGTCCGCACACGCTCGAGGAGCTCCGCGCCGTCGCAGCTCTCGCCGCACGCTACGGTGTCGCGGTCGTGAGCGACGAGATCCACGCTCCACTGACCCAACCCGGTGAGGTCTTCGTCCCGTACCTGAGCGTGTCCGACGAGGCTGCGGCGAACGGCTTCGCGGTGCTGTCGGCGAGCAAGGCGTGGAATCTCGCCGGTCTCAAATGCGCTGTGATGGTGACCGCGGCGCCCGGACCCCGCAGCGTCGTCGCGAGGATGCCCGTCGAGGTGTTCTGGCGGACGGGTCAATTCGGTGTGCTCGCCTCGGTCGCCGCGTTCGAGGCCGGCGAACCGTGGCTCGACGGCCTACTCCAACTCATCGACGGTAACCGG
Source organism: Plantibacter sp. RU18 (assembly GCF_050613355.1). NCBI lineage: Bacteria > Bacillati > Actinomycetota > Actinomycetes > Micrococcales > Microbacteriaceae > Plantibacter > Plantibacter sp. RU18. The sequence goes on along the minus strand of NZ_CP159618.1, from coordinate 2,342,697 downwards.
AGGCTCCTTGCGGACCTCCTCGCGACGCACCTGCCGGCAGTCGGGTACCGCATACCGGCCGCTGGATACTTGGCGTGGCTGGACTTCACGGCCCTCGGCTGGAACGAAGCGCCCGCCCGACGCATCCTGCGCGAGGTGAAGGTCGCGCTGCAGGAAGGAGCGCCGTTCGGGCCCTCCGGACGCGGTCATGCCCGCCTGAATCTCGCCTGCGATCCCGAGCTGCTCACGCAGGCCGCCGAACGGATCGCGGGCCTGCGCTGACCGGCGGCCCGTGCCGTTGCACTCCTGATTCCTCGGGGCTCGAACCGCTCGCGGTGAAGAGCACGCGTTTGAGGATTTATACTGGGAAGTTGACCCCCACCCTCCGCGTTGTCGAAACGCACCCGAAGAAATGGACCATGCCTTGCTGAGTGTGCACGACCTCGAGATCCGCGTGGGGGCACGCGTGCTCATGGAGCACGTGAACTTCCGTGTCTCCGCCGGTGACAAGATCGGTCTGGTCGGCCGCAACGGCGCCGGCAAGACCACCCTGACCAAGACCCTCGCCGGAGAGACCCTGCCGACGACGGGCAAGATCGACCGCGGGGGAGAGATCGGGTACCTCCCGCAGGATCCGCGCTCCGGGAACCCCGAAGACTTGGCACGTACGCGCATCCTCGATGCCCGTGGCCTCGGACAGCTCGCACTCGGCATGCACGAGTCGAGCATGGCCATGGCGAGCGACGACCCGAAGGTCGCCGAAGCCGCGATGAAGAAGTACGGCAACCTGACCGACCGCTTCAACGCACTGGGTGGGTACTCCGCCGAAGCTGAAGCCGCATCGATCGCGTCGAACCTCAACCTGCCGGACCGCATCCTCGATCAGCAGCTCAAGACGCTCTCAGGTGGCCAGCGCCGCCGGATCGAACTCGCGCGCATCCTGTTCTCCGACGCGCAGACGCTGATCCTCGATGAGCCCACGAACCACCTCGACGCCGACTCGGTGGTCTGGCTGCGCGAGTTCCTCAAGCAGTACAAGGGCGGGTTCATCGTCATCTCCCACGACATCGAGCTCGTTGGTGAGACCGTCAACCGTGTCTTCTACCTCGATGCCAACCGCACGGTCATCGACATCTACAACATGAACTGGAAGAACTACCAGCGTCAGCGCGAGGCCGATGAGGAGCGCCGCAAGAAGGAGCGCACCAACGTCGAGAAGAAGGCCACAGCGCTGCAGTTGCAGGCAGCGAAGTTCGGCGCGAAGGCCAGCAAGGCCGCCTCGGCCCACCAGATGGTCGCCCGCGCCGAGAAGATGCTCTCGGGACTCGAAGAGGTCCGAGCGGTGGACCGTGTGGCGAAGCTGCGATTCCCGACGCCTGCACCCTGCGGCCGGACGCCGCTCATGGCCAGTAACCTCTCGAAGAGCTACGGTTCCCTCGAGATCTTCACCGCCGTCGACCTCGCGATCGACCGCGGCTCGAAGGTTGTCATCCTCGGTTTCAACGGAGCAGGCAAGACGACCCTGCTGCGCATCCTCGCCGGTGTCGACCAGCCCGACACCGGGCAACTCGAGCCCGGCCACGGTCTCCGCGTCGGGTATTACGCGCAGGAGCATGAGACGATCGATGTCAAGCGCAGCGTGCTTGAGAACATGGTCTCCTCGTCACCGAACATCACCGAGATGGAGGCCCGCAAGGTCCTCGGCTCATTCCTGTTCACCGGCGACGACTCGAATAAGCTCGCCGGCGTGCTGTCCGGTGGAGAGAAGACCCGTCTGGCGCTCGCGATGATCGTCGTCTCCGGCGCGAACATGCTGCTGCTCGACGAACCGACCAACAACCTCGATCCCGCGAGCCGCCTGGAGATCCTCGACGCTCTCGCGCACTACGAGGGCGCTGTCGTGCTCGTCAGCCACGATGAAGGTGCCGTCGAGGCGCTGAACCCCGAGCGGGTGCTCATCCTGCCAGACGGCGTCGAGGACCACTGGAACAAGGATTACCAGGACCTCGTCAGCCTGGCATAGCCGTCTGCGCCTCTGCGCCGAGGAATCATCTCCTCGGCGCAGGCGCGCGCTCCGGGACGCTGCTGTCAGTGCTGCTCCGGAGTCGTGCCTCCGAGCCGTTGCTCAGCGACTCGCTTCCAGGATCTCGTCCTCGATGTCGGAGTCCGAACGCACCCTCGTGGCCTTCCGAGCGGCGCGCGCCGCGGCACGACGCTGTTCCTTCGGATCGTCGGAGTTCAGGATGCGGTACTCCTGGCGGATCGCGTAGGCGAGGAACAGGAACCCCATCAACGCGAACACGACCCACTGCAATGCGTACGAGAGGTGCATGCCCTCGTTCGGTTGTGGCTTGATCGGGCCGAGTGGCGCTGTGTCGGCAGGAGCCGGGCTCTCGGACATCAGCATGCCGTAGGCACCCGAGTAGAGTGTCTCACCGCGGAGCTCGGCGATCTGCGGCAGGTTGATGGTCGCGACCTGACCGTCTGCCGCCCCTCGGCCCGGCAGCGTGGGCTCACCAGGACGGATGCGGACGACGACCGACACCTCGCCGCTCGGCGGCGCCGGGATCGACTCAGGCGCTTCGAGGGAATCCCCGGCGGCCACCCAGCCGCGGTCCACGATGAAGACGTCTCCGTTCGCGAGCCGGAGCGGCGTCAGGACGTTGAAACCCGCCTGGTTGTCGCGTGGCCGGTTGCGGACCAGGAGCTGTTCATCGACGAGGTAGGTCCCGGCCATGGAGACGGGATGCCACTCGTCGGCCACGCTGAACGAGTCGAGACCCGGCAACGCTTCATCGATGGGTGTCGCTGGGGCATCCCAGTTCACCGCGATGCGTTCGACCTCGGCCTCCTTCTCGCTCGCTCGTGAGAGCTGCCAGTTCGAGAGCAGGACGCACACGATCGCGAACACGATTGCGACACCGAGGTAGCCGAGCCAGCGTCGGCTGAAGGCGAAGCGCCATCCGGCGGTCATGACGGCACCTCCGTATCGAGGGGAAGGCGCGTGAGCGGGAACGAGCGTGCCTCGAGGAACGCCGTCAGGAAGTCGACGTGCTCGTCGCATGCCGTCCAGACCTTCACGCGGTCCTCGGTGTGGATCTTGGGATTGCGCCACTCGATCCGCCAGCCCGCTCCGGCATGACAGCCGGCGCGCGAGCAGATGACGCCGTCCGGTCCGGTGCCGAAGCCGATCATGCCTGGTCCGCCGGACCCGGGCGCGAGGTGTCCTCGGTGCTCGTCGGCCGCTGCGACACGACGACGCCGGTCGGCCGTTCGATGGCGCCGCGGTTCGGCAGGGACCCGGCGTTCGCCAGGATGACGGCGACATAGGGGAGGAAGATCGCCCCTGCCGCGACGGCGAACATCCAGCCGCCGTGCACGAACGGGAGCGCAGCGAGGCAGAGCAACCGAACACCCATGGTGATCGAATACTTGATGATCCGCTGCCGTCGTTCCTGATCGGGCGACGGTGGGAGTGACGTGATGCTCTGCTGCTTCATTCCACCCCCAGCCTACGCGCTCATCGGGCACACAGCGGCCGTGAAATGGCCGGTTGCGCTCTCACCCGCCCATATGCTGGTACGGGTCCGCGGCGGGAATGTCGCGGCCGTCGACGGTCGCAGCAACCAGCCGACCGGCACCGCCGCAGGAGAGGAATCGCCCATGACCACGCCACGCACTGTGCTCGTCACCGGAGGCAACCGGGGGATCGGATATGCGATCGCCGAGGAGTTCATCGCGCAGGGTCACCGCGTCGCCGTCACCGCTCGGTCGGGCGAGGGGCCCGCCGGCGCCTTCACCGTCCGTGCGGACGTCACCGATGCGGCATCCGTGGACGCCGCCTTCACGGCGATCGAAGCGGAACTCGGCCCCGTCGAGGTCCTCGTCGCGAACGCCGGCATCACGAAGGACACACTGCTCATGCGCATGAGCGAGGACGACTTCGATCAGGTCGTCGACACGAACCTCGGCGGCTCGTTCCGGGTCGTCAAGCGCGCGTCGAAAGGGATGCTGAAGGCGCGCTTCGGCCGGATCGTCCTCATCTCCAGCGTCGTCGGTCTCTACGGCTCGGCGGGCCAGGTGAACTACGCGGCGTCCAAGAGCGGGCTCGTCGGCATGGCGCGCTCCATCACGCGCGAGCTCGGAGCGCGAGGCATCACCGCGAACGTCGTCGCTCCCGGCTTCATCGAGACGGACATGACGGCCGAGCTGCCCACGGAGACGCAGGCCGAGTACAAGAAGAGCATCCCGGCTGCGCGGTTCGCGAGCGCCAACGAGGTCGCGAAGGTCGTCGTCTGGATCTCCGGAGACGACGCAGGCTACATCTCGGGTGCGGTCATCCCGGTCGACGGCGGCCTCGGCATGGGGCACTGACGAACGGACCCAGCACGGCATCGGGCCAGGACGGAATCGTCCTGGCCCGCTGTCGTCGCCGCGGCGTCATCGCGTTCACCCGCACCGTGGGCAGCTCGTGATCATCGTCTCTGAGGTGGGGTTCCTCGTCCCGGGTGGCAGCTGACCGGTACAGACCGGCACAGCGCACTCAGTCGACGAAGCCCAGGAGCGGGAGGACACCGGCGAGATCCACCCGTCCGGCGACGACGTCCGCCCGGCGTCTGACGATCGGCTTCGCGTTGAAGGCGACCGAGAGCCCGGCTGTCGCCATCATCTCCAGGTCGTTCGCGCCATCGCCGATCGCGACCGTGCGGGACAGCGGGATGCCGTCCTCGGCCGCCCACTCCGCGAGCGCCTCGGCCTTCGCGGCTGCATCGATGATGGGACCGTCGAGGCCTCCGGTCAAGCGGCCGTCCGCGACGGCGAGTCGGTTCGCCCTGACGTGGTCGAGTCCGAGCGCGGATGCGAGCGGATCGAGCAGCTCGTGGAAGCCTCCTGAGACCACCCCGATCCGCGAGCCGCGCCGGTGCAGTCCATCGATCAGCTCTTCCAGCCCGCGTGTGAGCGTGATGCGCGCCGCGATCACCGGGATGCGGTCGACGCGCAGTCCCGCGAGCGTCGCGACGCGCTCGCGCAGGCTCTCGGCGAAGTCCAACTCGCCCTGCATGGCACGCTCGGTGATGCCGGCGACCTCAGCGAGGCTGCCCATCTCCTCGGCGAGCAGCTCGATGACCTCGTTCTCGATGAGCGTCGAGTCGGCGTCGAGGACCGCGAGGAACCGAACGCCCTGTCCGGTCGATGCGGGTGCTGTCTGGTGATCCGCCGACGCCGAACGCTCGATACTCATGGAACGACGCGTACTCCCTTACCAACGACGGTGAGACCGGACTCGGTGACGGTGAAGCCGCGAGCGCGGTCACGGTCGTGGTCGACTCCGACGCGCGCGCCCGATGTGACCACCACATCCTTGTCCAGGATAGCCCGCTTGACGACGGCGTCCGGTTCGATGTGCACCTTGTCGAACACCACCGAGTCGGAGACGTGCGCCCCCGATTCGACGAGCGCCCACGGACCGAGCACACTGCGCTCGATGTGCGCGCCGGACAGGAGCGAGCCGAGGGACACGATCGAGTCGATCGTCTGCCCCAGGTTCCCCTTCGCGTCGCGCACGAACTTCGCCGGCGGCGAGTTGAGCTGGGAGCTGAAGATCGGCCAGTCGCGGTTGTACAGGTTGAAGACCGGCAGCGTGGAGATGAGGTCCTGGTGCGCCTCGTAGAACGAGTCGATCGTCCCCACGTCCCGCCAGTAGTAGCGGTCGCGATCCGTGGATCCTGGAACGTCGTTGCGTTGGAGGTCGTAGACGCCGGCCTCGCCCTTGTCGACGAAGTACGGCACGATGTCGCCACCCATGTCGTGGTTCGAGCTCGTGACCTCGCCGTCGTCGATGACGGCCTGGATGAGCGCGTCGGCATCGAAGACGTAGTTGCCCATCGAGGCCAGGACCTCGCCGGGAGAGTCCGGCAGCCCCGGCGCGTCCAGTGGCTTCTCGAGGAACCGTGCGATGGTCGTCGGATCGCCCGCGTCGACGTCGATGACGCCGAACTGGTCCGCGAGGGAGATCGGCTGGCGGATCGCCGCGACGGTCGCCTTCTTCCCCGAGTCGATGTGCGCCTGGATCATCTGCGCGAAGTCCATGCGGTACACGTGGTCCGCACCGACGACGACCACGATGTCGGGCTTCTCGTCGCGGATCAGGTTCAAGCTCTGCAGGATGGCGTCGGCCGAGCCGCTGAACCAGCGCTTGCCGAGCCGCTGCTGCGCCGGGACGGACGCGACATAGGAGTCGAGGAGACCCGACAGACGCCAGGTCTGCGAGACGTGGCGGTCGAGGCTGTGCGACTTGTATTGGGTGAGGACGACGATCTGGGTGAGTCCCGAGTTGATGAGGTTCGACAGCGCGAAATCGATCAGACGGTACTGCCCGCCGAACGGTACGGCCGGTTTCGCGCGGTCTGCGGTCAGCGGCATCAACCGCTTTCCTTCCCCACCAGCGAGGACGATTCCGAAGATCTTCTTTGATGCGGCCATGGCTTCACAATAGATGCCGGACGAGACCTGTACTAGCGTCTAGACATGCGAGTCGATCTTGTGACAAAGGAGTATCCGCCGGAGATCTATGGCGGAGCGGGTGTCCACGTCGCGGAACTGGTGAAATCCCTCCGCAGCGACATCGACGTGACGGTCCGTTGTTTCGGCGCGCCACGCGATGAGCCGGACACGGTGGCCTACGGGGTCCCGGCCGAGCTGCAGGGCGCGAACGGTGCCTTGACCACCCTCGGTACCGATCTCCTCATCGCCCAGGATGTCGCGGGTGCCGACCTCGTCCACTCGCACACCTGGTATGCGAACGGCGCCGGACACCTCGCCTCGCTGCTGCACGGCATCCCGCACGTCGTCACCGCGCACAGCCTCGAACCCCTGCGCCCGTGGAAGGCGGAGCAGCTCGGCGGCGGATACCGCGTCTCGAGCTGGATCGAGCAGTCGGCCTACGAGGGCGCCGCTGCGGTCGTCGCGGTCAGTGAGGGGATGCGCCGCGACATCCTGCGGTCCTATCCCGCGCTCGACCCGGCGAAGGTCCAGGTCATCTACAACGGCATCGACCTGACCGATTGGCAGCCGCGTGTCGACGACGAGCTGCTGCGCTCGCTCGGCATCGACCCCGCGCGTCCCTCGGTCGTCTTCGTCGGCCGCATCACCCGCCAGAAGGGCCTGCCCTACCTGCTGCGCGCCGCTCGTCTGCTGCCGCCGGACGTCCAACTCATCCTGTGCGCCGGAGCACCCGACACTCCGGAGATCCTGGCCGAGGTCAGGGGTCTCGTCGAAGAGTTGCAGACGGAGCGTACCGGCGTCGTGTGGATCGAACGCCTCCTGCCGCGTCATGAACTCTGCACGGTGCTGACGGCGGCGACGACCTTCGTCTGCCCGTCGATCTACGAACCGCTCGGCATCGTCAACCTGGAGGCGATGGCGTGCGGCGCTGCCGTGGTCGGGACAGGGACCGGCGGCATCCCCGAGGTCGTCCAGGACGGCGTGACGGGCAGGATCGTCCCACTCGCGCAGGCTTCCGACGGCACGGGGACCCCGCTCGACCCTGAACGGTTCGTCGCAGACCTCGCGGCCACGCTCACCGAGGTGGTGCAGGATCCCGCTCAGGCCCGGATCTACGGGGCTGCCGGAAGACGGCGCGCGGAGTCCGACTTCAGCTGGTCGCGCATCGCGACGCAGACGGCGGAGCTGTACCGCAGCCTCGTGTGAAACAGGTCCGCGGATACCGCTGCGGACGGACGTGCGAGCCGAGTGCGGACGGTTAGGCTAGGACCATGCCGAGCGTGTTGCAATTCTCCGACGTGTCCGTGGTCCGCAATCTCAACCCCATCCTGGATGGCGTCGACTGGACGGTGACGGGGGACCAACGCTGGATCGTCCTCGGCCCGAACGGTGCCGGCAAGACGACGCTCCTGCAGCTCGCCGCCACACTCATCCACCCCTCGAAGGGGTCGGTCGGCGTGCTCGACGAGACCCTCGGGCGAGTGGACGTGTTCGAGCTCCGTCCGCGCATCGGCTTCGCATCCTCCGCCCTCGCCAAACGCGTTCCGCCGGAGGAGACGGTCCTCGACGTCGTGCTGACCGCTGCCTATTCGGTCACCGGTCGGTGGGTCGAACAGTACGAGGACATCGACATCAAGCGCGCGACCCGAGTCCTCGCCGAATGGAAGCTCGAACACCTGGCGGAGCGTCGTTTCGGGACGCTCAGCGATGGTGAGCAGAAGCGTGTGCAGATCGCACGCGCCATCATGACCGACCCCGAACTGCTGCTGCTCGACGAGCCGGCGGCGAGCCTGGACCTCGGGACGCGCGAAGAGCTCGTGGAGCTGCTCGGCGGCTACGCAAGCGCAGACGACTCGCCGGCGATCATCATGGTCACCCACCACGTCGAGGAGATCCCGGTGGGCTTCACCCACGTGCTCCTCGTCCGCGGGGGCAAGATCGTCGCCGCCGGCCCCATCGGCGACACCCTGACGTCCGAGAACCTCAGCGACACCTTCGACCTCCCGATCGAGCTGAGCGAGGAGGACGGTCGTTTCCACGCCCGCTCCGCGCGGGCGGGTCGTACCGCGGTCTCGACGGCCTGACGCACCCGTCCCGGCTCGCCGATCGGCCATGGCGAGCAGAGACGAGCCGAGTCTGGTAAAGTTATCCTTTGGCTCGCGGAGCGCTGTGCTTTTCGTCCTGTGCTTTCTGCCTTGTGCTTGCTGCCTCCCGTCCGGAGCCTCGGGCGCGGGTACTGCCCACACCATCCACTCAACAAGGACTGCTGATGAAATCTGACATCCACCCCACGTACGAAGCCGTCGTCTTCCGCGACCTCGCCTCCGGCGCAACGTTCCTCACGCGCTCGACGGTCTCGTCGGGCAAGACGATCGACCTCGATGGCGTCACCTACCCGGTGATCGACGTGGAGATCTCGTCCGAGTCGCACCCGTTCTACACGGGTAAGCAGCGCATCATGGACTCCGCCGGCCGCGTCGAGAAGTTCAACCAGCGCTTCAAGGGCTTCGGCAAGTAGTCTTCGACCCAGTCGAACGCAGAACGCCCCGATCCTCGGATCGGGGCGTTCTCTCGTGTGCCGGGGCGACGTCTATCGGTTCAGATCCCGATGGGGAGCTGATCTGCAGGCACGGCGACAGGCGCAGCCGGAGCATCCTGCCCGTGACGGATCGGCCACTCACCTTCGGCGACGAACTCCGGGTCTCGGATGCGACGCATGTAGGACTGGAAGTCGGCGGCCTGCTCGAGCGACCAGGCCCGTTGCGCCTCGTGCAGCTCGTCCACGCCCGAGGGCAGCTCAGCGGCGTACAGACGCCCGATCGCCTGCGCGACGCGTCCTGCCGCGACGGCGTCGACGCCTGCGTCGTGCGCACCGTCCAACGGGACACCGTGCAGAGCGGCGACGACCTCGAGCGTCCGCTTCCCTTTGCGGTACTTGTCGAGTCGGCGATCGAGGATGAGCGGGTCGACGACCGGCGAGGGAGCGATGATCGACTCGATCCCGTGGCGTAGTGCTTCGAAGTGCAGCAACGAGAAGTCGTACGGCGCGTTGTAGGCGACCACCGGGGTGCGGGCATCGAGCAGGTCTCGGAGTACGGCGACGATCTCGCCGACGACCGCTGCAGCCGGACGTCCCTCCGCACGGGCGCGTTCGGTCGTGACGCCGTGGACCTCGGTCGCTCGCTCGGGGATGTCGATGCCGGGGTCCGCCATCCATGACCACGACTGCTCGAGCGACCCGTCGGCACCGATGACGCCGACGAACGCCGTGACAACACGGCTCGTCTCCACCTCGATGCCCGTCGTCTCGAGGTCGAAGACCGCGAGGCGGTCCGTCCAGCTGGGGTTCGTCTCGACCGTATTCACGCTTTCACCATACGTCGCGCCTCCGACAGGGCCTCGTGCCACGCCGAGCCGACGCGCGGAGTGGTCGTCCGGTGGACGCTCGGGACCACTGCCTAGACTGGGAGGATGCCCGTCGTCTCCCCGTATGCCGAACAACTCGATCGCATTCCCGTCCAGGAGCGCGCGCTCCTCGTGGACGGCGCCGAGACCCGATTCTGGGACTACGGCTCCCCGGACGCTGCCACGACCATCGTGATGGTCCACGGGTTCCGCGGCGATCACCACGGCCTCGAGCCAGTTGTCGCACAGCTCTCCGGGTTCCGTATCGTGGCTCCCGATCTGCCGGGCTTCGGCAGCTCCGCGCCGCTGACGATCAGCGCGCACTCGGTCGACGGCTACGCCGCCTGGCTCGGCCGCTTCATGGAAGCACTCGCCCCGACCGGTCGCATCGTCCTCCTCGGACACTCCTTCGGGTCCATCGTCTCGAGCGCTGCCGTGGCCGGCGGCCTGCGCCCCGACGACCTCGTCCTCATCAACCCGATCGCGGCACCGGCTCTCCAGGGACCCCGTGGTGTCCTCACCCGTCTCGCGGTCTTCTACTACTGGTCGTCGGCGAAGCTCCCGAGGCGCCTGGGGTTCGCGTTCCTCCGCAACAAGGGCGTCGTCCGCATCATGAGTGTCGCGATGGCCAAGACCAAGGATCCGTCGCTTCGTCGCTGGATCCACGACCAGCATGACCAGTACTTCAGCGCGTTCTCCGACCGTGAAGTCGTCCTCGAGTCGTTCACCGCCTCGGTCAGTCACGATGTGAGCGAGTACGCCGACCGCATCCCGACCCGGACGCTGCTCATCGCCGCGGAGCGTGACGACATCACGCCGGTGGCTGCGCAGTTCGTCCTCGCCGAACGGTTCGCGGACGCCCAGCTCCATGTCATCCCGGGCGTCGGTCACCTCATCCACTACGAGGAACCGCACGATGCTGCTGCGCGCCTCACCACCTTCCTGGCCGCCGAGCCACCCGCCGACGACTGATCAGCCGACGACGGTTCCGCGGACGGTTCAGGCGTCCGTGGCCTCCTGAGCGATCACGCTCGTGAACGCGGCCGGCAGCAGCCGCGACGCGATGTGGGTCAGTGTCTCGCTCGTGCCGGCGTCGAGCTTGACCTCGGCGCGACCGTCGGCCTTCGTCGGGCCACGGTTGATGACGACGACGGGGATGCGCTTGCGTCTCGCGAGCTCGAGGAGCCGGATGCCGGAGTTGACGACGAGCGACGAGCCTGCGATGACGAGAGCGTCGGCGCCACGCACGAGCGATGCCGCCTCAGCGAATTTCTCCGTCGGGATGAACTCACCGAAGAAGACGACGTCGGGCTTGAGCATGCCGCCGCACACCGTGCACGTGGGCACGACGATCTCGTCGACGCGCCCCACCTCGGCATCGCCGTCCGGATTGATGGTCACATCGGTCTCGGTGTCGAGCCAGGGGTTCAACGTCGTCATGCGTTCGGCGATGCCGGACCTCGCATAGCTCTGGCCGCAGGAGAGGCAACTGACACGGTCCATCGAGCCGTGGAGGTCGACCACCCGTCGTGACCCGGCACGGACGTGCAGACCGTCGACGTTCTGGGTGATCACGCCGTCCGCGACGCCGGCCTCCTCGAGGGCGGCGATGGCACGATGTCCGGCGTTCGGGCGCGCACCGTCGAAACGCTTCCAGCCGAGGTGGCTCCCGGCCCAATACCGTTTCCGTGCTGCGTCGTCGTTCGAGAGGAACTGGTCCACCGTCATCGGCGTCCGCTTCGGAGCACCTTTGCCCCGGTAGTCGGGGATCCCGGAGTCCGTGCTCACGCCCGCCCCGGTGAGGAACGACAGGCGTCGTCCATCGAGCAGTTCGATCGCGCGCTCGGTGGCCGCCTCGATCGTCTCCCGCGCGGAACCACCCGCTTCGATCAGCGCGCTCATCCCCGCTCCGTCCCGAACACCGGCCTGACCGGAGTGCTCCGGAACCGTCGTCCTTCCCTGAGTCTAAACGGCCTCGTTTTCGAATGTATTTCCGGACTCTGGCAAGGTGGAGTGCGCACCCGCCCGAGAGGAACACCCACATGCAGGTCATCCGTATCACCGAGCTGGACGACGATCGGCTCGCCGACTACTCGCGGCTGACCGACGTCGCCCTGCGGCGGGTGTCAGAACCGGCCGGTGGACTCTACATCGCCGAGTCGCCGAAGGTCATCGAACGCGCCCTGCGCGCCGGGCACCGCCCGCGATCGGTGATCCTCCAGGAGAAGTGGCTCGACGACGTCGCCCCGCTGCTGAGCGAACACGACGTCCCCGTGTTCGTCGGCGAACCGGCACTGCTCGAACAGCTGACCGGGTTCCACCTGCATCGCGGCGCGATCGCCTCGATGCACCGGCCGCCCCTCGCAGACCCGGCCGAGCTCCTCGCCGACGCACGACGTGTGGTCATCCTCGAGGACATCGTCGACCACACGAATGTCGGGGCGATCTTCCGCTCCGTCGCAGGTCTTGGTGCCGACGCCGTGCTCATCACACCGAGATGCGCCGACCCGCTCTACCGACGCAGCGTCCGCGTCAGCATGGGGACGGTCCTGCAGGTCCCGTGGACGAGACTCCCGGAGTGGGATGATGCCTCGGTCATCCTGCGGGAAGCCGGCTTCCAGACGGCAGCGCTCGCGCTCGCTGACGACGCCGTCGATCTCGACGACTACGCGCTCACCGCACCGGCCCGTCTTGCGATCGTGCTCGGGGCCGAGGGCGACGGACTCAGCGCCTCCGCGCTGAACGCTGCGGACACCATCGTCACGATCCCGATGCTGCACGGCGTCGACTCGCTCAACGTCGCGTCGGCCAGCGCTGTCGCGCTGTGGGAGCTCAGAGTCCGCTGACCCGCGGCGCCGTCCCGTCCCGGCAAGCCGAGTGGCGCGACAGCAGACGTGCAGGAGCGGCAGGTAACATGACCGGGTGCCACTCACGAGACGACAGATCTACCGCCGCCGCCGTCTCGCCGTCTTCGGCATCCTCGCGGTGGTCATCGGCATCCTGGGCTACGGCGCCGGCGCGCTCATCCGTCCGGTACCCGCCGCAGCCGCGGCGCTCGAGAGCCCTGACGCCCTCGCGACATCACTCGTCCAGCAGACGTCACCCGTCGCCTGGCCGGGCTTCGGTCGCGGTGCGATCGGGGCGGTGGGCTTCGACGGCGTCCTCAGCTCCAGCGGGGACCAGACGCCCTTCCCGATCGCGAGCCTGACGAAGACCATCACCTCGCTCGTCGTCCTCGACGCGAAACCCATGGCGGCGGGGGAGACCGGCCCGGACATCACGCTGACCGAGGCCGACGTCGACTTCTACTACGACACGATCGCCGAGAACGGCTCAGCGGCACCGGTCGTCGCCGGCTCGGTGTTCACCCAACGGCAGATGTTCGAAGCTCTCCTGCTGCCGTCCGCCAACAACTACAGCATCTCGCTCGCGGTATGGGCGTACGGCTCCGTCGACGCCTACCTCGCTGCGGCCCGCGCGTGGCTCGACGCCCACGGGCTCACCGGCACGACCGTGACGAACACGAGCGGCCTCGGCGAGACGAACGTCAGTACCCCGAGCGACCTCATCACCATCGGGAAGATGGTCCTCGCGGATCCGGTGCTGTCGCCCATCGTTCGCGAGACGACCGCGATCCTTCCGGCGATCGGCGAGGTCGAGAACACCAACGCCCTCCTCGGACAGCACGGGGTCACCGGACTGAAGACGGGTACCGACGACGCCTCCGGCGCCTGCCTCATGTTCTCGGCAGACCTCCAGGTGGACGGGCGCACGGTCACGGTCGTCGGCGTGATCCTCGGCGCGGCCGACCACACGACCCTCGACGACGCCGTCGTCTCGCTCCTGCAGAGCATGCCCGCAGGATTCCACGAGGTGCAGCTCGCAACGGCGGGGGAGTCGGTCGGGTCATACACGACGGAGTGGGAGCAGTCCGCGAACGTGGTCGTCGCCACGGACGCGTCCGTGCTCGTCTGGCAGGACACCCCGATCACCGTCACAGCGACGGCCCGATCGATCGAAGCGGGTGCGAGTGGATCGACGGTCGGCTCGTTGAGCTACGCCGTCGGTGTCGGCGCGGAGGGCGGCGCGGCCACCATCGACGTGCCGATCGCGCTGGACGGCGACATCGCACCGGTGACACCGTGGTGGCGGCTCACCAACCCCTGAGGAGAGCCGACCGAGGCTCAGACGTCGAGTTCCTGTCCATGCACGTCAGCGGGGTGGAACGGGCCGGCTGTGGGCCGCTTCGCGGTGATGTGATCACCCGAGGACTGATGCCGCACGCGGCGGAGTACCCACGGGACCAGATACTCCCGCGCCCAAGCGAGGTCCTCCGTCCGCGCCTGGCGCCAGCGGCTCGCCGGCAATGGTTCCGGCTGGAGCGGTTTGAGGTCGTTCTCGACGTCCAATGCCTTGAGCACCATACGTGCGACCTCGTGGTGCCCGAGCGCGTTGAGGTGCAGTCGGTCGGGAGCCCACATCCGCGGGTCCTGGATGGCCGCGAGTGACCATTGGTCGGCGACGATGCACTCGTGGCGTGTCGCGATCGCGCGCAGGTTCTCGTTGTAGATCGCGACCTTGCCGCGGATGCTCCGGAACACGGGGGAGAACCCGACATCGACACCGGTGAACAGCACGACGGTCGCGCCGTCACCGCGCAGCCGGATGATCGCCTGCTCGAGCCGCCTGGCGATGTCGTCGGGATCGGTGCCCGGACGGATGACGTCGTTGCCCCCAGCCGAGATCGTGATGAGGTCGGGGCGCAACTCGAGCGCCGGCTCGATCTGGTCGTCCAGGATCTGCTGGGCCAGTTTGCCGCGGACCGCGAGATTCGCGTACGAGAAGTCGGCGTTCTGCGTATCGAGGACTTCGGCGACGCGATCGGCCCAGCCCCGATTGCCGCCCGGTGTCCCGGGATCCGGGTCCCCGATGCCCTCGGTGAAGGAGTCGCCGATCGCGACGTAGCGTGTCCAGGGATGGTGCCGTTCACTCATGCTGTGCTCCTCCAGATGCGTATCCAGACGTTCCAATGTACGCCTTGAGCACCTGCGGCGGATCAGCCGCGCGACGGAGATCCTCGACTCCCGTTCGTCGGCTCGGATGGTCGGCACTGTCGGTGGGGTCGGGTACATTGGTCTCCAGTGAACGCGGAAACCCCATCGACCCAGCATCTGGGCAGCTCCGCAGCCGAACACCTCTCGCCGGCCTTCCCGGAACGCGCCGCCTGGGGTACCGCGAGCAAGCTGCGTGCCTGGCAAGCCGAGGCCCTCGAGCAGTACTTCCAGACCGAGCCGCGCGACTTCCTGGCGGCGGCGACGCCTGGCGCAGGCAAGACCACATTCGCACTGCGACTCGCATCGGAGCTCCTGCATCGCGGCACGATCGACCGGATCACCGTCGTCGCGCCGACCGACCATCTGAAGCGACAATGGGCCGAAGCAGCCAGCCGTGTCGGGATCCGTCTCGACCCGAACTTCGCGAACCGCGACCAGGTCTTCGGGCGGCACTACCACGGTGTCGCCGTCACCTACGCGCAGGTCGCGGCCAACCCTCCGGTGCACCAGCGCGCGACGGACTCCGGCCGTACCCTCGTGATCCTCGACGAGGTGCACCACGGCGGTGACGCGCTCAGCTGGGGCGACGGCATCCACGAGGCGTTCGCGCGGGCGACGCGTCGCCTGTCGCTGACCGGGACACCGTTCCGCTCCGACACGGCGCCCATCCCGTTCGTCGTGTACCAGCCGGACGCGCAGGGAATCCGTACCTCGGTCACCGACTACAACTACGGCTACGGTCGCGCCCTCGAGGACGGCGTCGTCCGTCCGGTGCTCTTCATGGTCTATGCCGGGCACATGCGGTGGCGCACGAAGGCCGGCGACGAGATGGAGGCGAGGCTCGGGGAGGGCAACACCAAGGACATCACCTCCGCAGCCTGGCGGACCGCCTTGGACCCCCAGGGCGACTGGATCCCCGCCGTGCTGAAGTCCGCCGACCTCCGACTCTCCGAGGTCCGGCAGGCGGTGCCCGACGCGGGTGGCCTCGTCATCGCGACCGACCAGATGACGGCGCGTGCCTACGCGGCGATCCTCCACGAGCTGACGGGCGAGCTGCCGACCATCGTGCTCTCCGACGAGAAGGAGGCGAGCGATCGGATCGCCGACTTCGCCGGAAACTCGAAGCGCTGGATGGTCGCGGTCCGCATGGTGTCGGAAGGCGTCGACGTGCCCCGGCTCGCCGTCGGTGTCTACGCGACCTCATCGGCCACCCCCTTGTTCTTCGCCCAGGCAATCGGACGCTTCGTCCGCGCCAGACGCCGCGGTGAGATCGCGAGCATCTTCCTTCCGAACGTGCCGAACCTGATGGCCCTCGCCGAGAAGCTCGAGCTCGAACGGGATCATGCCCTCGACCGACCGAGCGACCCCGACGCCGAGGGGGACCTCTTCAACCCGGAGGACGCCATGATGGCGGCCGCCGAGAAGGAGGACAAGGCGTCCGATTCGTTGCTTGAGGAATTCACCTGGCAAGCGGTCTCCTCCAACGCGCACTTCGACCGCGTCGTCTTCGACGGCGACGAGTTCGGTGAGCTCGCGCAGCCCGGAACCGAGGAGGAGTTCGACTTCATCGGCTTCCCAGGGCTGCTCGAACCCGAGCAGGTGCACGAACTGCTCGTCCAGCGGCAGAGCCGCCAGGCGAAGCGCGGCGCATTCGTCGACAAGAACGCCGGATCGCCGAGCCCGGAGGCGGACATCCCGGCACCGCTCTACCGCACGCTCAAGGAGCAGCGTTCGGTCCTCAACACGCTCGTCGGCCTCTACGCGAAGCACACGAAGGAACCACACGGCCTCGTGCACGCCGAGCTGCGGCGCGTCTGCGGTGGCCCAGCGGTGGCACAGGCGAGTGTCACCCAGTTGCAGGCGCGCATCGACCTGTTACGGCGGCGACTGGGGCACGGCCACTGAGCGTCCGGGTCATGCAGGACTGCACGTGAGCCCGGCCGGGCTTTGAACATGGGTCCGGGAGGACATCTGGTCCTCGACCTGAACGACGTGATCGTATGATCGGCCCGCGCAATGCACCCAGGAAAACAAGAACGGCCGGAGCTTTCGCTCCGGCCGTTCGCCGTCTCAACACGGTGTGCGCGAAGGGGGACTTGAACCCCCACGCCCGTAAGGGCACTAGCACCTCAAGCTAGCGCGTCTGCCATTTCCGCCACCCGCGCGTGTTGTGATCGTGTCCGGCTTTCGCTGGGCACGAGAAGAAACACTATCACGGATTTCGAGACATGTTCACCACCTCGACCGAACCGCGTTGCTCATCGGCATCCGCAGGCGACCTTCCCGGCTCGATCCGTCACGAGTGTCCACGCCGGACACGGCTGCGGGTAGCGTTGAGGCATGACCTCCGGCTCAGACGCATCCGTACCCCAGCTCGACGAGACCACGCGCATCGCTCGCGACCTCATCCGCATGGACACCACGAACTACGGCGAGGGTCGGTCGAACGGCGAGACCGAGGCCGCAGAATACGTCGAGTCCTACCTCGCGGACCTCGGCTTGCAGCCCGAACTGATCGATGCGGCCCCGGGTCGCACGAGTGTCATCGCCCGGGTCACCGGCGCGAACCCCGACAAACCCGCACTCGTGGTGCACGGCCACCTGGACGTCGTCCCCGCGGACCCCGCGAACTGGTCCGTCGACCCGTTCGGCGGCGAGATCAAGGACGGCCTGCTGTGGGGTCGAGGCGCCGTGGACATGAAGAACATGGACGCGATGATCCTCGCGTCCCTCACGGACATCCTCGGCAGCGGACGCCGACCGGAACGGGATCTCGTGATCGCGATGTTCTCGGACGAGGAGAACGGGGGCGTCTTCGGGTCGCACCACATCGTGTCGGAGCGCCCGGAGCTCTTCGCGGGAGCGACAGAGGCGATCAGTGAGGTCGGCGGGTACTCGATCACCTTCGCCGGTCGTCGCTCCTACCTCCTGCAGACCTCCGAGAAGGCGCTCCTCTGGATCAAGCTCGTTGCGACCGGCCGCGCGGCCCACGGCTCGCGCTACGTGCAGGACAACGCCGTCACACGCCTCGCGGAGGCTGTCGCAGCACTCGGCCGGACGGAGTGGCCCATCCGCCTCACCTCGACGACCGACCAGCTGCTCGCCGAGATCGCACGGATCCTCGACACCACACCCGAACACCTCAGTCCCGACGAGCTCGCGCTCGCGACCGGCACCGCCTCGGGCTTCATCCAGGCGTCGCTGCGGACGACCAGCAACCCGACCCTGCTGCAGGCCGGCTACAAGCACAACGTCATCCCCGATCGCGCCGAGGCCCTCATCGACATCCGCACACTCCCGGGCGAGGAGGACGCCGTCCTCGCGCAGGTCGCCGAGATCGTGGGGGAGGACATCGAGATCGTGGTCATGCACCGCGACATCGGTCTTGAGACCCCGTTCTCAGGACCGTTGGTGGATGCCGTCATCGAGACCCTCGGCCGGCACGATCCGGGCGCACCGGTCCTGCCGTACATGCTCTCCGGCGGCACGGACAACAAGGCGCTGTCCTTGCTCGGCATCACCGGCTACGGCTTCGCGCCGCTCCGCCTGCCCGAGCACCTCGACTTCCCTGCGATGTTCCACGGAGTCGACGAGCGGGTGCCGCTCGACGCGCTAGGGTTTGGCAGGCAGGTCTTGACCGACCTCCTCCTCGACTACTGATATTCTACGGGTCGTCGTCGTGTGCTCACGCACAGACGGACGGCCTGGAGCCGCCCCGCCGACGACTGCCGGATCCGGCCGAACACCAGCCATCCGGCTGCAGACTGAGCCATACGGCTACAGAAAGGCGCGCTGTGGACTTCATCAACGCCATCATCCTCGGCCTCGTACAGGGCCTCACGGAGTTCCTCCCGATCTCCTCCAGCGCGCACCTGCGCATCCTGGGGGAGTTCCTCCCCGGCGCGAAGGACCCCGGTGCAGCGTTCACCGCGATCACCCAGATCGGCACTGAGGCGGCCGTCGTCGTGTTCTTCTGGCGAGACATCGTCCGGATCGTCAGTTCCTGGTGCAAGGCTCTGGTCGGCAAGATCCCACGGAACGACCCGGATGCCCGCATGGGGTGGCTCATCATCATCGGCAGCATTCCGATCGTCATCCTCGGTCTGCTGTTCCAGGACGAGATCGAGACGACGTTCCGCTCACTCTGGATCGTCGCGATCATGCTCATCGCCTTCGGTATCCTCCTGGGCATCGCTGACGCGGTCGGCGCGAAGAAGCGTCGGCTCAAGAACCTCTCCTATCGAGACGGCGCGATCTTCGGCGGGGCCCAGGCCCTCGCGCTCATCCCCGGCGTCTCCCGTTCAGGGGGCACGATCACCGCCGGGCTCTTCATGGGCTACGAACGCCGCGCCGCCGCCCGGTACGCCTTCCTCCTCGCCATCCCGGCGGTCTTCGGCAGTGGCTTCTACCAGGTGTTCAAGAGCATCGGCGAACCGAGTCCGTACGGACCGCTCGAGACGCTGGTGGCGACGATCATCGCCTTCGTCGTCGGCCTCGCCGTCATCGTCTTCTTCATGAGCTACATCTCGAAGCGCAGCTTCCTGCCGTTCGTCATCTACCGCATCGTGCTCGGCGTCGTCCTCCTCGTGCTCCTCGGCACGGGCGTGCTCGCCGCGTGAGAGCCTGGCTGGCGCCCGTCGTCCCGCAGCTGCCCGGATCGGGGAGCGCGCCGCGTCTCTGGGACACCCCGAGCCGGAGCCTCGTCGAAGCCTCTGCCGAACGCACGGCTCGGCTCTACGTGTGCGGCATCACGCCGTACGATGCCACCCACCTCGGGCACGCCTCGAGCTACCTGGCGTACGACACGCTGCAGCGCGTCTGGCTCGATGCCGGGTACGAGGTGCACTACGCGCAGAACGTCACCGACGTCGACGACCCGCTCCTCGAGCGTGCGAACGCGACCGGCGTCGACTGGCGCGAGCTCGCCGAGAGCCAGGTCGAGCTCTTCCGGACCGACATGGAACGATTGCGCATCCTGCCTCCGGAGGACTACGTCGCCGTGACCGAGGTCATCGAACCGATCGCCTCGGCGGTCGCGCTGCTCGTCGAGCGCGGGCTCGGCTACTCCGTCCCGACACCCGAGAGCACGGTGGGCGACGACGTCTACTTCGACGTGCGTGCCGCGGCCGACGACGTCTGGCATCTGGGCACCGAGAGCGGTCTCGACGAGGCGACGATGGCGACCTACTTCGCCGAGCGCGGGGGAGACCCCGACCGCGACGGCAAGCGGGACCCCTTCGACCCGCTGCTCTGGCGGGCGGCCCGAGACGGCGAACCGAGTTGGGAGACCGTCGTCGGTCGAGGACGCCCCGGCTGGCACATCGAGTGCTCGGTCATCGCCCTCGAACACCTCGGTTCGGACTTCACCGTGCAGGGCGGAGGATCCGATCTGGTCTTCCCGCATCACGACCTCAGCGCCGGTCACGCGGCCGCACTGTCAGGACACCCCCTCGCACAGGTCTTCAGCCATGCGGGCATGGTCGCCTACGAGGGCGAGAAGATGTCGAAGTCACTCGGCAACCTCGTGCTCGTCTCGCGTCTCGCCGCGGACGGTTCGGATCCTGCCGCGATCCGGCTTGCGATCCTCGCGAACCACTACCGCAGCGACTGGGAGTGGGACCACGCGCACCTCGAGCAGGCAGTCGCTCGGCTGTCCGCTTGGCGCGTCGCATTCACGGCGGACTCGTCTGCAGGCGGATCGTCCACAGCGCTCCTCGACTCGCTGCGCGAGCGCCTGGCAGACGACCTCGACACACCTGGTGCCATCGCCCTCGTGGATGCAGCGGCCTCGTCAGGCGTCGACGACGCGGCCCTCGTCCGGAACAGCATCGACGCCCTGCTCGGCATCCGCTGATCCGGGACGGCGTGGTCTGGATCGACCGCCGGCAGCTGGGGCCGACGGAGAAGACCGCTACTCGCGGTCCTTGCGCCAGGGCTCGTCGCCCTTGCCGTCGCCCTTACCCTCGTCGCGGCGCAGATATCGCTCGAACTCCTTGGCGATGGCCTCGCCGCTCGCCTCGGGCGACTCGACGGTGTCCCGTGCCTGCTCGAGCTGCTGGATGTATGCGGCCATGTCGTCGTCCTCAGCCGCCAGCGTGTCGATCCCGCTCTGCCATTCACCCGACTCCTCGACGAGGTCGCCGCGGGGGATGACCACGTCGATGAGTTCCTCGAGCTTGTCGATGAGCGCCAGGACGGCCTTCGGCGACGGGGCGCTGTGGACATAGTGGGGGACCGACGCCCAGACCGACAGGCTCTGCACCCCCTGGCGTTCTGCCGCGTCGGCAAGCACGCTGAGGATACCGACCGGACCCTCATAGGTGCTCCGCTCGAGCCCGAACGCCTGTCGGAGTTCTGAGCTCTCGCTCGATGCGAAGACGGAGATCGGTCTGGTGTGCGGGACGTCTGCGAGCATCGCACCCAGCATCACCATGCTCGTGATGCGCTGCTCTGCGACGACGGCGAGGACCTCATCGACGAAGGCCTTCCAGCCTCTCGACGGCTCGGACCCGAGGAGTACGTAGATGTTGTCGCCGCCGTCCGCACTGACCCGGATCTCAGCGTCTTCGGCGAGGGGGGTCGCGGGCTTCGCCGCTGCTGGATCCGGTCCGGAGATGGTCGTACCGGGCCAGGTGAGCGATCGTCTCCCGTCTTCGTCCACACCCACCGTGGGCCGGTTGAACTGGTAGTCGTAGTACGGTTCGGGGTCGATCTCGAGCAGGGGCTGCAGCGCGAGCGAGGCCCGGAGCACGCGCACAGCGCCGCTCGCCGCCTCACCGGCGTCGTTCCATCCTTCGAACGCCACCACGAGCAGGCGACCGCCGAGCGGCTCCTTGGTGTCTTCCGTCACGTCACACTCCTCGGCGCACGGGGACCTCCCGCGACCATCCATCCAGGATAGGCGCTTCACCACCCGGTAGCATGGCACCCCGTGACTACTCTCCTCCCAGCCGCCGTCCTGTGGGACATGGACGGCACCGTCGTCGACACCGAGCCCTATTGGATGGAGGCCGAGACCCAGCTGGTCGCGGCCCATGGGGGAGTGTGGACGCACGAGGACGGTCTCTTGCTCGTCGGCTCAGGCCTGTGGGACTCTGCGGCCGTGCTGCAGGGTCGCGGCGTCGCTCTCGACGCGGATGCGATCGTCCTCCACCTCACGAACCATGTCCGCCGCCTCATCGACGAACGCGGCGTCCCGTTCCGACCGGGCGCCCAGGAACTGCTGCAGGAGCTCCGCGAAGCTGGCGTCCCGACGGCACTCGTCACGATGTCGATCCGCTCCATGGCCGAGGACATCGCCAACGGCATCCCGTTTCGACGCCTTCGACCTGATCGTCGCCGGTGATGAGGTCGAGCAGCCCAAGCCGCATCCGGATCCGTACCTGCGTGCGGCCCACGCGCTCGGCGTCGACCCGCGCGACTGCGTCGCGATCGAAGACTCGGCCACCGGGCTCGCCTCGGCCGTCGCGGCGGGCACCATCGCCGTCTCGGTCCCACACATCATCCCGATCCCGACCGGGCCGCATCACACCACCTGGTCGACGCTCCTCGGGCGGACGGTCGCCGATCTCGCCGGGCTGCGCGCAGCGGCCGGCACCACCGAACACCCCGTAGAAGACGAGGCAGCACAGCGATGAGCGCGAACCACCAACCGCAGAACAGCGGCCCTTTCCGCGAGGGCGACCGCGTGCAGCTCACCGGACCCAAGGGGCGCAAGAACACCGTCACGCTCGAGGTGGGCAAGGCGTTCCACACGCACCGCGGCATCATCCAGCACACCGACATCATCGGACTACCGGACGGCAGCGTGATCGCGAACACCGAGGGCATCGAGCACCTCGCGCTCCGCCCGCTGCTCGTCGACTTCGTCATGTCGATGCCTCGCGGTGCGGCGATCATCTACCCCAAGGACGCCGCGGAGATCATCGGCCAGGCCGACATCTTCCCCGGCGCGACCGTCGTGGAGGCCGGAGTCGGATCCGGTGCGTTGTCGTTGTGGCTGCTCCGAGCGATCGGCCCGTCGGGTCGTCTCGCGTCGTTCGAGCGACGGGAGGACTTCGCAGAGGTCGCCCGCAGCAACGCCGCGACCTTCTTCGGCTACGACCCCGACAACTGGTCCGTCACCGTCGGGGACCTCCAGGAGACCCTGCCGGACACCATGCCCGCCGAGTCCGTCGACCGGGTGGTGCTCGACATGCTCGCTCCCTGGGAGTGCCTCGACGTCGCATGGGAGGCACTCAAGCCCGGCGGCGTGATCCTCTGCTACGTCGCCACGGTCACCCAGCTCTCGCGCGTCGCCGAGGCGATCCGCGCCACCGGTGGTTTCACGAACCCGCAGTCGAACGAGACCATGGTTCGTGGCTGGCACGTCGAGGGGCTGGCCGTCCGCCCGGACCACCGGATGATCGGACACACCGGATTCCTCATCACGGCGCGGAAGCTCGCGCCCGGAACGGTCCTGCCGGAACTCAAGCGCCGCGCGTCGAAGACCGACTTCAGCGATGAGGACGTCGAACTCTGGACACCAGGCGCGTTGGGTGAGCGCTCGGCGAGCGCGAAGATCCTGCGCAAGCGCGCCCGCCTCGCCGGTGCGAGCGCCGAGTTGTCGCGCGCCCGAGGCCTGGACGACGCTCCGAGCGCCGGCGGCGATGACTCTGAGGAGCCGACCGTCTCCACAGGCGACGAGCACTGAGCGCAGAGTCACTTCAGCGTCAACTAAACTGTGCGACGGCGCCCTGCCGTCCCACCCGTATCACCGAATCGAGGATCCGTGCGCACTGCACCCGCTCTCATCGCCGCAGCAGGCCTGCTGTTGGTCTCCCTGACCGGCTGTAGCGCCCAGGCCGCCGCCGATTGCGACATCGCGGCATCGCCGGGAGCCGCGACGAAACTCGTCAAGGTGTCCGGCGACTTCGGCAGCCAGCCCCAGGTCGACGTCCCCTCGCCGATCTACACCTCGAAGACCGAACGACAGATCACGATCGAGGGCGACGGCGACCAGATCTCCGCAGGCGGAACCGCCAGCATCAACCTCGTCCTGATCAACGGCCGCACGGGCGAAGTCATCCAGCAGAGCGACTTCACGGCTCCCGCGAGCACACTCGTCGCTATGTCGAGCACGCTGCCCGGGCTCACGAAGGCGCTGACCTGTGCCACGGTCGGTTCCCGCGTGACCGCCGTGATGTCGGCGAAGGACGCGTTCGGCGACGAGGGCAATGCCAGTGCAGGCATCAAGAAGGACGATTCGATCGTCCTGGTCGCGGACGTCCAAGGCGCATTCCTCGCCGCGGCGAACGGCGCTGAGCTTCCGATCCCCTCCGGCTTCCCGTCCGTGGTGGTCGCACCGAACGGTCAACCCGGCGTGACGATCCCGTCGACCGGCGCCCCGAAGACCACCAAGCACACCCTGTCGAAGGTCGGCGACGGCGCGACGGTGAAGTCCGGCGACCAGGTCATCGTCAACTACACCGGTGTGCTCTGGGACGACAAGAGCGTCTTCGACAGCAGCTGGGAGAAGGGCACGCCCCTCGTCTTCGCGGCAGACGGCGGCCAGATGATCAAGGCGTTCAACGACGCCGTCGTCGGTTCCACGGTCGGCTCGCAGATCATCCTCGTCGTCACCCCTGCGGACGGCTACGGCGACCAGGGTTCACAGACCATCCCTGCCGGCTCGACCCTGGTGTTCGTCATCGACGTCCTCGGCACCCAGCCTGCAGCGCAGTAGCGGCCGCCCTCGGCCGAGACGGCCCGTTCCCACCTCGCGTCGCGAGTCGGGAGCGGGCCGTCCGTCGGTAGACTGGGCTGGTGTCCTCAGCCCGTGAATCCCCGAAGCCGGTCCCGGTCGAGGAGCGACTCTTCAGCCTCGTGCTCGCCCTCCTCGCGACACAGACCGGCCTGACGAAGAACGAGATCCTCTCGACCGTCCAGGGCTACCGCCAGCAGTTCTCGCGCGACGGCGCCAACGCCAGCCTGGAGCGCCAGTTCGAGCGCGACAAGGACAACATCCGCGAACTCGGCGTGCCGCTCGAGACGATCGAGCAGCCCGGCGAACCGGGCAACAACCAGTCGATGCGCTACCGCATCCCCAAGGGCGCCTATGAGCTCCCCGCGGACGTGCGGTTCACCCCTGCGGAGCTCTCACTGCTGTCACTCGCAGCGACGGTGTGGCGCGAGGGATCGTTGTCCGGGCAATCACAACGTGCGATGACGAAACTGCGTTCACTCGGGATCGACCCGGACGAACCGATCATCGGGTACGCCCCGCGTCTCCGGACGCGGGAGACCTCCTTCGAACCGCTCGACGCCGCGCTGGAACGACGTGCCGTCGTCTCCTTCCCCTACCTGAAACCGGGGGAGCAGCGCCCGCGGGTCCGCACCGTCGCACCGCTCGCGCTCGTGCAGCACGAGGGACGTTGGCACCTGTACGCGACTGACCGCACGGTCGACGAACCGCGCACGTTCCTGCTGTCGCGCATCGTGGGTCAGGTCAAACCGACCGGAGCGATCTTCGCTGCCGAAGACCGCGACAACGCGGCAGAGGCCATCGAGGGGCTCCGACGCGTTTCTGCGTCCCAGCGGGCGCTCGTGCGCGTCCAACCCGGCTCCGACGCCGCAGCCCGCCTCGGCAACCGATATCACGTCGGCACCGCCGACCCTGCAGAGCTGACCATCCCCTACCTCGACCTCAACATCCTCGCTGACGAGCTCGCGGGTTTCGGTCCCGAAGTCCTCGTGCTCGACCCGCCGACGCTCATCGATGCGGTCTCCACCCGGCTCGCGCTGGTCGTCGCCCGGCATCGCGACCTCGACGACCAGGCGTCCGAACCGGAGGCACCTCGTGGCTAAGCGACCATCTGCACCCCGAGCACAGGACAAGTTGATCTTCCTGCTGTCTCTCGTCCCGTATCTCATCGATCGCGAACGTGTGACGGTCGACGAGGCTGCACGTCACTTCGGACTGCCACCACGCCAGATCCGGGAGGCGGTCGAGCTCCTGACCGTCTCAGGCGTTCCTGGCGACACCCGTCAATACCTCGCGGGTGACCTCTTCGACATCGACTGGGGAAGCTTCGAGGAGGATGACGAGATCGTCCTGACCCATCGGGTCGCGCTGGACGACACCCCTCGATTCTCCGCGCGGGAAGCCTCAGCGCTCATCGCCGGTCTGCAATCACTCCAGCGCCTGCCGGAATTCGTCGACAGCGACGTCATCGGCGGTGTCATGGCCAAACTCGCGCGAGGTGCGTCATCGGCGCCCGGTCAGCTCGCCGTCACCGAGTCCTATTCGGCTACCGCTGTCGGCATCATCCGCGGCGCCGTCGCCGCAGGACACAGCGTGGAGTTCGACTACGTCGACGCAAGGGGCGCGACCGAGGCACGGCTCGTCGATCCGCTCCGGCTCGAGTCCCAAGACCAGGACTGGTACCTCTTCGGGTGGTGCCATCTCCGCGAGGCGACCCGACGATTCCGCCTCGACCGCATGACCGGGCTCCGCGAGAGCGACGCGGAGGTCGTGTTCCGCGAGGCGGACGTCGTCGTCCCGACGGCTCTGTTCGAGCCGAGCGACTCGGACCGCACGGTCACCGTGCTCGTCCGGAGTTCGGTCCTGCCGCTCATCGAGGACTACGTCGTCAACGTCGACCGGACCGGCGCGTCCGCGGTACGCGAGGACACCGACACCGAGGTCACCGCGACGCTCCGGCTCGCCCACCATCACGGGCTGAAACGCCTCGTCGCGGCCCATCCGGGGCTCATCACCGTGCTGGGCCCCGAAGATGCCAGGGCAGCCGTGTCCGACTGGGCATCAGCCGGGCTCGTGCAATATCGCTCGGACGCCACGAACTGAGTCCGCGACACTCCAGCAGCGTCCGCTCGAATGCAAGGTAGAGTGGGTGCACCTCGACCTCGAAGATCAGGAACGAAGACTATGTTCGGCAACGCTTTCACTGGGTGGCACCTCGTCATCATCCTTCTCATCGTGCTGCTGCTGTTCGGAGCACCGAAGCTCCCCGGGCTCGCCCGCAGCGTCGGACAGTCCATGCGCATCTTCAAGAGCGAGGTCAAGAGCATGCGCGATGACGACCCGGAGTCGCCCGACGCCGCGAAGGGCACCGCTGCCCCCGCCGCACCGAGCGCTCCCGAGCAGACTCCCGCGGCGACGGTCCAGCCGAAGCCGACCGACCCGCCTGCCCAGCCCTAGCCCGAGGACCACCCGAGCGTGATGACGCCAGTGTCTGGCACCAGACGAGTGCGCCTCGAACACGCCGTGCAGGAATGGACCGCGCAGCCGTGGCAATGACCGAGAAGCGCCCGAAGAGCCGGAACCGCGAGGGGCGCATGTCGCTCGGCGAGCATCTCGTCGAACTCCGGAAGCGGCTCTTCTACGCCGCCATCGGCATCATCGTCGGCATGATCGCCGGTTTCATCGCGTCCGAGTGGATCATCGAGGCGATGAGCGCGCCGATCCTCGTCATCGCAGACGACCGCGGCCAGGCGTTCCTGAACTTCACGAACGTCACGAGCGCCTTCGACCTCCGCATGAAGATCGCGCTGACTGCCGGCATCGTGCTCTCGAGCCCCGTGTGGCTCTATCAGATCTGGGCGTTCCTCGTCCCCGGTCTCACGCGCAAGGAACTCAAATACGCCATCGGCTTCTTCGCGACCGCCGTCCCGCTCTTCCTCGCCGGGTGCTACGCCGGATGGTTCGTCCTGCCGCACGTCGTCGAGCTGATGCTCGGCTTCACCCCGACCGCCGCAGCGAACTTCCTCGATGCAACGACCTACTACGACTTCGTGCTCAAGCTCGTGCTGGCCGTGGGCGTCGCATTCGTCCTGCCCGTCTTCCTGGTGCTGCTCAACTTCGTCGGCGTGCTCTCCGCCGCATCGATCATCAAGGGCTGGCGCGTCGCGATCCTCGTCATCGTCCTCTTCACGGCCATCGCCACCCCGGCGGCCGACATCGTGTCGATGTTCGTGCTTGCCATCCCGATGATCATCCTGTACTTCGCGGCGTACGGCATCGCCTGGCTCCACGATCGTCGTGTCAGAAAGCGTCAGCAGCGGATCGATGCCGAACTCGGCAGCAAGGACCTTGCATGAGCGACCCTGCTTCCCCGGCTGAACGGTATCGGGCGGCAGCGGTCCGCTCTGCGACGCCGAGGCTTCAGGAGTTCCGCGCCAGACAGCGCTTCGACCTCGACGCCTTCCAGCTGGAGGCGTGCGAACGGATCGAGGGCGGCAGCAGCGTCCTCGTCGCGGCACCGACGGGTGCCGGGAAGACGATCGTCGCCGAGTTCGCGATCGCGCTCGCGCTGCACGGTACGCGCAAGAAGGTCTTCTACACGACGCCGATGAAGGCGCTCAGCAACCAGAAATTCCAAGAACTGACAGCCGAGTACGGACCCGAGAACGTCGGACTCCTCACCGGCGACACCAACGTCAACGGCAACGCCCGCATCGTGGTCATGACGACCGAGGTGCTGCGCAACATGCTGTACGCCGACTCCGATGCACTCACCGATCTCGCGTACGTCGTCATGGACGAAGTGCACTACCTGGCCGACCGCTTCCGCGGCGCCGTCTGGGAAGAGGTCATCATCCATCTCCCAGCGGCGGTGCGCATGGTGTCACTCAGCGCCACCGTGTCGAACGCCGAGGAGTTCGGCGACTGGCTCCAGGCCGTCCGCGGCGATACTGCGGTCATCGTCTCGGAGGAGCGTCCGGTGCCCCTCACTCAGCACGTCCTCATGCGGAACAAGCTCGTCGACCTGTTCGCGGCGCCGAGCCTCGCCGACACCCATCAGGTCAACCCGGAACTCGTCCGGATGGCGCAGTTCGGAGGACGAGCACCGAACAGCCGCCAGTACAAGGACATCAGCAGGTACAACCAACGTCGGGCCCCGCACCGCACCGAGAAGATGGATCGGGGCCCCTTCGTCCAGATGCTGGGCGACCACCACCTGCTGCCGGCGATCTTCTTCGTGTTCAGCAGGATCGGCTGCGACCAGGCCGTGAAGCAGGTGCTGCGATCCGGCATCCGCCTGACCGAGGCGCACGAGCGTGACGAGATCCGCCAGATCGTCGACGAGCGCTGTCGGACCCTCCTCGACGAGGACCTGGCCATCCTGGGCTACTGGGAGTGGCTCGACGGGCTGGAGCGCGGTGTCGCCGCGCACCACGCCGGGCTGCTGCCGGCGTTCAAGGAGGTCGTGGAGGAACTCTTCCAGCGCAAGCTCGTCAAGGTCGTCTTCGCAACCGAGACCCTCGCCCTCGGCATCAATATGCCGGCGCGCACCGTCGTGCTCGAGAAGCTCGAGAAGTTCAACGGCGAGGCACGAGTGCCGATCACGCCGGGGGAGTACACCCAGATCACCGGTCGTGCCGGTCGTCGTGGCATCGACGTCGAGGGGCACGCGGTCATCCAGTGGAACGAGGGGTTGCACCCGCAGTCCGTCGTGTCTCTCGCGTCTCGCCGGACGTACCCGCTGAACTCGAGCTTCCGGCCCACCTACAATATGGCCGTCAACCTGATCGACCAGTTCGGGCGCCAGCGCACTCGTCAGATCCTCGAATCGTCGTTCGCGCAGTTCCAGGCGGACCGCGCCGTCGTCGGAATCGCTCGCAAGGTCCGTGAGCAGGAGAGCTCACTCGCCGGCTACGAGAAGTCGATGTCATGCCACCTGGGCGATTTCGCCGAGTATGCGGGCATCCGTCGCGAACTCACCGACCTCGAGCGCAAGGGCGAGGCCCACGGCTCGCGGGCATCGAAGGACCGCCGCCAGCGGAAGCTCGCAGAGCTGCGCAAGCGGATGCGGGCGCATGCCTGTCATGTCTGCCCGCAGCGTGAGGACCACGCGCGGTGGGCCGAGCGCTGGTTCAAGCTCAAGAAACAGACCGACCAACTGCGCCAGCAGATCCAGACCCGCACCGGCGCCGTGGCGCGCGTGTTCGACCGTGTGGTCGACGTGCTGCTCGAATACGAGTACCTCGGTCGCGACGAGCACGGCGCGGTCATCGTGGCCGCGGCAGGCCGGACCTTGAAGCGCATCTACGGCGAACGGGACCTCCTCGTCGCCGAATGCCTGCGCACTGGAGCCTGGAACGAACTCGACGCGGCCTCCCTCGCCGCGATGGCTGCAGCCATCGTGTACGAGCCACGACGCGACGAGCAGAACACACCCGAGCGGTTCCTTCCCCGCGGGGCCTTCCGGTCGGCACTCGAACGCACTCAGGACATCTGGAGCCGTCTCGACGACACCGAACGGGAACACAAGCTGCCCGGGAGCAACCCGATCTCCACCGGGCTCTCACTCGCGATGCACCAGTGGTCGAAGGGCGCGAGTCTCGACGTCGTGCTCGTCGAGGCTGAACTCGCGGCCGGCGACTTCGTGCGTTGGTGCAAACAGACCATCGACCTGCTCGACCAACTGCGCATCGTCGACGGCCCGGTCGGACGCAATTCACGACAAGCCCTCGATTCCATCCGGCGTGGCATCGTCGCGTACAGCTCGCTGTGAGCGGCGGACGGTCGCGGAGCTCAACGCTCCGCGCGACTGACGAGCCGGGCGGCGGCAGACCACCACTGCCATTCTGGCTCGCGATCGTGGTCGCCATCGCTGCCGGACCAGTCCTCGACGGCGGATTCCCGGATCAGAGTGTCTGGCCGCTGACGTTCGTCGGCATCGCGCTCGTGCTGCTGTGCCTCATGGGGCGCAGCGTCGGCGGTGCGCTCCTCGTCGGCTTCGTCGCAGGAGAGGCGTTCTACCTCATCCACATCGAATGGGCGACGGCGTACCTCGGGCCGGTGCCGTGGGCCGCGCTCTCGACCGTGGAGTCGATCTTCTTCTCTCTCGGTGCCGTGCTCATCACCCTCGCCTACCGATGGGTCCCACGGGCCTTCCCCGGAGTCGGGGGCCGCGTCTGGCTGACGTCGGCCGTGGTCGCGGCGGTGTGGACGGCTCGCGAGACGCTGGTGAGCACTTGGCCCTACGGAGGATTCCCGTGGGCGCGGATGGCGCTCAGCCAGTCCGAGAGCCCGTTCGCGCCGCTCGTCGCCTGGGTCGGGATCTCCGGTCTGTCATTCCTGATGGTGCTCCTCGTCGCGCTCGCGCTGCAACTCGCGTCGACGGGCGATCTCCCGGCCATGACGCGCGTCGGAACAGCAGTACTGGCAGTGATCGCCGTCCTGATCATCCCGGCATGGCCGACCGCCACGACAGGGTCGATGCGGGTCGGGGCCGTCCAAGGCAACGGGCCGGCGGGATACTTCGACGCCGCATCGCCCGGTACCGTCATGCAGACTCAGATCGACGAGACACTGAAGATCATGGACGAGGACCTGGACGTGGTCGTGTGGCCGGAGGGGAGCGCCGACCTCGACCCACAGCGCGTCCCGCAATCGGCCGCCGCACTCGATTACCTGAGTGGGCGCATGGATGCTCCGTTCGTGGTCGGTACCATCTCGTCACGAGGAGACCGCTACTTCAACTCGTCGCTGCTCTGGAGCTACCCCGATGGCGTCCAGGACGTCTACGACAAGAAGCACCCGGTCCCGTTCGGCGAGTATGTTCCCGATCGCAAGTTCTGGGAACCGCTGTCACCGGACCTCATCGGCCTCATCCAGCGCGAGTACACGCCCGGCACGAAGGACAACGTCTTCGACATCGACGGCATCCTCGCCGGGATCAGCATCTGCTTCGACATCGCCGACGACCAGTTGACCCGAGATGCTGTGGCGGGCGGGGCGCGCATCGTCTTCGCTCAGACGAACAACGCCGACTTCGGTCAGACCGACGAGAACGAGCAGCAGCTCGCGATCGCACGTCTGCGGGCCATCGAGTCGGCTCGTTCCGTCGTGAACATCTCGACGGTGGGTACGAGCCAGATCATCGGTCCCGACGGTGCGACCATCTCGAGCATCCCCGCGTTCGTTCCGGGATCGATGGTCGCCGACGTCCCGCTCGCAGACACGGTGACCCCGTCGATGGCATTCGGGCATCAGCTCGAGCTCTTCATCGCCGGCGTGGGACTTGCGACGCTCCTCCTCGCCGGTCTCCTCTCGCGTCGACGCCGTGGCGATCACCGCCCGGACATGACGATCGGCTGATCCGGTTCCGGATCAGCCGATCGAGGGGAGGCCTGGCGGCTCGGTACTAGGCGCTCTTCTGCTGACCGCGACGCGCGCGCAGGTAGCTGAGGCGCTCTTCCAACAACTCTTCGAGTTCGTCACGCGATCGACGCTCGAGCAGCATGTCCCAGTGGCTCCTGGGGATCTTCACATCGCCGCGGTCGACGACCACAGGCTTGGAATCGACGAGGAGGATCGCCTCCGCGCCGCAGTGTCGGCACTCCCAGAGCTCGGGTACTTCCGCATCAGCGGCGAACGTCATGGTGGTCTCGCGCTCACAACTCTGGCACCGGTAGGTGTGGTTGCTTCGCGCCGAGAAAATGACGCCCTCTTCCGTTTGTAGACTCTGGGCGCCCAGGCGCATTCCGCGCAAACTACGATCTGCCATTGTGTGGTCTCCTCTCGCTCGGCACCCATAGTTATAAACCCACAAGCTGGGTAAAGTGTTCCGTTCCCCCACTCAGCTCCCAGCTCGTGCCCAGCTACATCGGCCGGCTGATTCTGGCGACGTCACCGCGAAGCGACGACCGCGAGGGCGAGATCGCATCGGTCGGTCACGATGCCGTCCGCGCCGAGGTCGAGGAGGCGCTGCATGTCCCGAGGATCATTGACCGTCCAGACGTGCACTTCCACACCGAGCGAGTGCATCTGACGGATCAACCGCGCCGTGACGATGGGGAAACCCCTGAACCGCTCCGGTACCTGCAGGACCTGCACCCCGGCCAGCGACCGCCGCACGGTCCCCATGCGCCGGAACGTGGCGGCAGGAAGCGCGCGCAGCAACATCGCGGCCGAAGCCGAACTCGCCACCCGCCCCTGTCCCACCGCATCGGTGAGAGCAGTCGAGATCGCAGCCCGGCGTCCCTCGTCGAAGGACGTGACGAGCACCCGGTCCGCCGCTCCGACCTCGAGGATCGCCGATGTCGCCGGTGCGACCGCAGTGACCGCCTTGACATCGAGATTGAAGCGCGTCAGGGGAAAGGACTCGAGCGCTTCGGCGAGGGTCGGGACCCGATCACCGCCGAGATCCACCCGCTGCAACTCGGCGAGGTCCAACTCGGCGATGGGGCGTGGGTCGCCGGTGAACCGACGGAGGGAGGCATCGTGGACGAGGACGGCGTGGCCGTCGCGGGTGCAGTGCGTGTCGGTCTCGACGTACTCGGCCCCCGCTTCGAGTGCTCTGCGGAACGCTGCGATCGTGTTCTCCGGAGCTCCGGGCCCGGCGAGCCCTCGGTGCGCCAGGATGCGGGGCTTCGCCGGACGGAAGAAGGGGAGCTCGTCCTCGGGCACGCCTGGAACCTACTGCGTGCCGGCGAAGGGCGGAACCGTCGGTGGAACCTGCGCAGCGGCGGCAGCGGCAGCACGAGCCGTGGCTGCCGGGTCGCGGGTGTTTCCCGGGCCGAAGGCCGAACCGATGCCCTTCAACGCCTCGGTGAGCTCGCTCGGGATCACCCAGAGCTTGTTCGCCTGGCCTTCGGCGAGCTTCGGCAGCATCTGCAGGTACTGGTAGCCGAGCAGCTTCTCGTCGGGGTCGCCGTCGTGGATCGCCTTGAACACGGTCTGGATGGCCGACGCCTCGCCCTGCGCGCGGAGCACTGCGGCCTGGGCGTCACCCTCGGCTCGCAGGATCTCTGCTTGACGAGCTCCCTCGGCGGTGAGGATCGCCGACTGCTTCGTTCCCTCGGCGGTGAGGATGAGAGCACGACGGTCACGCTCGGCGCGCATCTGCTTCTCCATCGAATCCTGAATGGACAGCGGCGGGTCGATGGCCTTGAGCTCGACGCGTCCCACGCGGATGCCCCACTTGCCGGTCGCCTCGTCGAGGACGATGCGCAGCTTGCTGTTGATCTCATCGCGGCTCGTGAGCGCCTCCTCGAGGTTCAGCCCGCCGACCACGTTCCTGAGGGTTGTCGTCGTCAGCTGCTCGACGGCACCGAGGTAGTTCGCGATCTCGTACGTCGCGGCCCGCGCGTCGGTCACCTGGAAGTACACGACCGTGTCGATGGAGACGACGAGGTTGTCCTCGGTGATGACGGGCTGCGGCGGGAAGGAGACCACCGTCTCGCGCAGGTCGATGAGCGGACGGAGCCGGTCGATGAAGGGGATGAGGAGGTTCAATCCCGGGAGAAGTGTCTTGTGGTATTTGCCGAGTCGTTCGACCACACCGGCGCTCGCCTGAGGGATGATCCGGATGGAGCGGAACAGCACCACCAGCACGAAGATGATGACGATGGCCGCGATCACCCATCCGATGACCGCTCCTGGACTGATGTCGTTCACGATTGCTCCTTCTGCTCGTCCGGCAGTTGCGGCCGGGTCGGGACTGGGACGACGATCGCCGTGGCGCCGTCGACGATGGTGAGCACGATGGGCGTACCCGGCTCGAGGGGTGCTTCGAGGGAGTCCTGCGCGATCCTGGCCGTCCAGGTCTCGCCGTTGCTCAGCTTCACCTGGCCGTCATGACGCGACACGGTCGACACGACGATGCCGTGCTGCCCGAGGAGGGCGTCGACGTTGCTCTTCGCCGGGTCGGCACCCTTCTGCAATGCGCGCAGCAGCGCCGGTCTCACAGCGAGCAGCAGCAGGACTGACGCGGCCGCGGCGATGAGGAGTTGGCCCCACCAAGGGACCCCGATCAACCCGGAGAGCAGGCCCACGACGCTGCCGACGGCCAGCATCAGGAAGGTGAACTCCAGCGAGAGCACCTCGATGATGACGAAGACGAGGATGAGTACCAGCCAGGCGATCCACGCGTACTCGGTGATGACGTCCATGGCACTGCTTCCTCTCGAACCGGCTCTCGCATCGGCCGCCTCGCGGTTCTGCGGAGCGCGAGACATTGCGCCGCTTCTCCTCAACGCTAGCAGTTGTACTGCCCGGCGACCCGGTCGGTGCCAACCGATGTTGATAGGGTCGTTGGCTGGAACCAGCCGCCGATGAGCGGTCCCAGATCTGAAGGAGCCCACCTGTGACGAACCCTCTGGCCGCCGGATCCCTCGCCGGGAAGAACGTCCTCGTGACGGGCTCCTCCCGCGGTATCGGCGCCGACACCATCCGCTACTTCGCCGGAGCCGGCGCGAATGTCGTCATCAACTACCGCAACAAGGAGGCGCGCGCGGTGAAGCTCGCCGACGAGGTACGCGCGCTCGGAGTGCAGGCCGTCGTCGTCGGAGCGGATCTCACCGATCCCGAGTCGGTCGCAGCGATGTTCGCCACGACCAAGGCCGAACTGGGCGACCTCGACGTACTCGTCCTGAACGCCTCTGGCGGCATGGAGAGTGGCATGGCGGAGGACTACGCGATGCAGCTCAATCGCGATGCGCAGGTGAGCGTCGTCGAGCATGGACTCCCGCTGCTCGGACCGGGTTCGCGCATCGTGTTCGTCACGAGCCACCAGGCCCACTTCATCCGGACGACGCCGACGATGCCCGAGTACGTCCCCGTCGCGACGTCCAAGCGCGCCGGCGAGGATGCGCTTCGCGCCAAGCAGGCCGACTTCGACGCGGCCGGCGTCGGGTTCGTCGTCGTCTCCGGCGACATGATCGAGGGCACGATCACCGCGACGCTCCTCGAGCGCGCGAACCCGGGCGCGATCAGTTCACGCAAGGAGTCCGCGGGACGCCTCTACAACGTCGGGGAGTTCGCTGCGGAGGTCGCCGCGGCATCGGTCGACCCGATCCCCGAGAACCACACCCGCTATGTCGGCGACACGAGCGACTTCGTCGCCGAGTAACACCCACCCTCACGACGAACGGCCGGTCCTGGAAGGGCCGGCCGTTCGCGTTCGATCGGAGGGTCAGGCGGCGAGGCCGGCCTTCTTGGCCTGCTTGCCGAACGTGATCGCCTGGACGATCTCCACGACGCCGGCGGCGATCAGGAAGAACGCCGTCACGAGGAGCAGCGTGAACGCCGCGAGGACGGGGTTCGCGAGGACGAAGATACCGGCGACGACGCTGATGACACCGTAGAGAACGGTGATCCAGCGCGACACGTCGGGTGAGGCGTCGAACAGTGACGCCACGCCTTCGATGATCCAGGAGATGCCGATCACGAACACGAGGGCGCCGATGCCGAGCAGCGGGTCGATGAAGATGTAGACACCCGCGAGCAGGAGCAGCACGCCGAAGACGATCGTCAACACGCGCCACGCTCCGCCGAGGTCCTTCGCGACGATGCCGCGCGTGATGCGGGCGATGCCCGCGATGAGGAAGTAGATCGCGAAGATCCAGGCGACGGCGACAAGCGACGCCTTCGGCGCGGCGAGCAGGAAGATGCCGAGTGCGATCGTGAGGATGCCACCGATCGCGAAGGCCCAGCGGATGCCCCGGATCTGGCTCGCGGAGAGCTTCGCGGAGTTCAAGACGTAGGTGGTGGTGACGATGGACGGTTCAGACATGGTCGGCTCCTGACAGGCGAACAGTGCGGTGCAACCGTAGCGATACGGTCGCGTATCCCAGTGTGACGCACTCGCACAGCATTTTCACAGCATGAAGGAGTGTTTCGTCAACTCGACGCCTGTCGGACATCTGGGCGGACGCGGATCGCTCGTCTGACGCCCGGCTACGCTGTCACTCATGAACGATTCGCCTCCCGCGACCCCGCTCGCCGACAGCCACGACCTCATCCGGGTGCAGGGCGCACGGGAGAACAACCTCAAGGACATCAGCGTCGAGATCCCGAAGCGTCGATTGACGGTGTTCACCGGTGTCTCGGGCTCGGGCAAGAGCTCTCTGGTGTTCGGGACGATCGCCGCCGAATCGCAGCGCATGATCAACGAGACCTACAGCGCCTTCGTCCAGGGCTTCATGCCGTCGCAGGCGCGCCCCGACGTCGACATCCTCGAAGGACTGACGACCGCCATCATCGTCGATCAGGAGCGCATGGGCGCAAACTCGCGGTCCACCGTCGGCACTGCGACCGACGCGAACGCGATGCTACGAATCCTCTTCAGCCGGCTCGGCGACCCGTCGATCGGCTCTCCGCAGGCGTACTCGTTCAACGTGGCGTCGGTCAGCGGAGCCGGGGCCGTCACCATCGAACGCGGGGGACAGAGCACGAAGGAACGTCGCAGTTTCTCCATCACCGGCGGCATGTGTCCGCGATGCGAGGGTATGGGCCTGGTGAACGACATCGATCTCACGCAGCTGTACGACGACAGCAAGTCACTCAACGAGGGCGCTCTGACGATCCCTGGCTACACACCGGACGGCTGGGGTGTGCGGATCTTCACGGGGTCCGGATTCCTCGACGCGGACAAGCCCATCCGCGACTACAGCGAACAGGAGCTCCACGACTTCCTCCGTCATGAACCGACGAAGGTCAAGGTCGGCGACATCAACATGACCTACGAGGGGCTCATCCCGAAGGTGCAGAAGTCGTTCCTGTCGAAGGATCGCGAAGCCATGCAGCCGCACATCCGTGCGTTCGTGGACCGCGCAGTGACCTTCACCACCTGTCCGGATTGCGGCGGCACCCGACTCAGCGCGGGTGCCAGGAGTTCACGCATCGCCGGTCGGAACATCGCCGAACTCTGCGCCATGCAGATCAGCGATCTGGGGGAGTGGGTGAGAGCGCTCGACGAGCCATCGGTCCGCCCGCTGCTCGCCGTGCTGCAGGAGACACTCGACTCCTTCGTCACGATCGGTCTCGGGTATCTGTCGCTTGACCGCGCCACCGGAACACTGTCCGGGGGCGAGGCGCAGCGCACGAAGATGATCCGTCACCTCGGTTCGTCGCTCACCGATGTGACGTACGTGTTCGACGAACCCACCGTCGGTCTGCACCCCCACGACATCCAGCGGATGAACCAGCTACTCCTCCGGCTGCGCGACAAGGGCAACACAGTCCTGGTGGTCGAGCACAAGCCTGAAGCCATCGCCATCGCGGACCACGTCGTCGATCTCGGCCCCGGAGCCGGTACCAACGGGGGAGAGGTGATGTTCGAAGGGACCGTCGATGGTCTGCGCGCGAGCGACACCCTGACGGGGCGACACCTTGACGACCGTGCCGCGGTGAAAACGACGCTGCGCGAACCGACGGGCGTGCTGGAGATCAGGGGAGCGACGGAGCACAACCTGACGGGCGTCGATGTCGACATCCCGCTCGGCGTCCTCGTGGTCGTCACCGGAGTCGCCGGTTCCGGGAAGAGCTCGCTGGTCCATGGATCGGTCGCGGGCCGCGTCGGCGTCGTCACCGTGGACCAGAGCGCCATCCGCGGCTCCCGTCGGAGTAATCCGGCCACGTACACCGGGCTTCTGGAGCCGATCCGCAAGGCGTTCGCAAAGGCGAACGGTGTCAAGCCGGCATTGTTCAGCTCCAACTCCGAGGGGGCCTGCCCCAACTGCAACGGAGCTGGCGTGATCTTCACCGACCTCGGAGTGATGGCGAGCGTCTCGACGGTGTGCGAGGTGTGTGAGGGACGCCGTTTCGATGCTTCTGTTCTGGAATATCAGTTGGGGGAGCGGGACATCAGCGAGGTGCTCGCGATGTCCGTCACCGAAGCCGAGGCATTCTTCGCCGCCGGCCCCGCGAAGACACCGTCCGCGCATACGATCCTCGCCCGGCTCGCCGACGTCGGGCTCGGCTACCTGAGCCTCGGTCAGCCACTGACCACGTTGTCCGGCGGTGAACGCCAGCGGTTGAAGCTTGCGACGCAGATGGCCGACTCCGGTTCGGTGTACATCCTCGACGAGCCGACGACCGGCCTGCACCTGGCGGACGTCGAGAACCTGCTCGGCCTGCTGGACCGTCTCGTCGACTCGGGCAAGTCGGTCATCGTCATCGAACATCATCAGGCGGTCATGGCACACGCGGACTGGCTCGTCGACCTCGGGCCGGGCGCCGGCCACGACGGCGGACGGCTCGTGTTCGCCGGAACGCCGGCAGCGCTCATCGCAACGCGTTCGACCCTTACCGGTGAGCACCTGGCGCAGTACGTCGGCTCCTGACGGACGGGTCATCGTCGAGCTTGTCGATTTCCCCTCACGGAGGCCGTCGAGCCCCTCTCGCGGCGGGCCCCGAAAGAGCTGATAATGCACATTATGTCAACTCGTAAGAAGACTATCTGCAGAATTTGCAGGTAGTCCCCCTGGATACGCTGGCGCGCCAGACGCGCGATCAGCGCTTTGATCTGGGCTTGTTCCATCCGGTCTCTCATTGAGATCCCTCTCGCTGACCGGCTGGAAACGTCAACGGCTCGCGCAGAACCTTGGACTCAGTACGGTCCAACGGCGTACCCGTTCAGTGATGCTCAGGGCCTCGTTCGTTGGAAAACACCCGTGGGAATGGCTCCCGGGAGACGCGAACAACTTCTTCGCGCACCTGCGGGGCGTTCAGAACCTGGCTCATGTACGCCAGCACCAGGATCGCCGCACTCATCTTCCTGCTCTACGGCACCCCGATCGGGAAGATCGTCGCCCTGCGCGCAGAAGACTTCGAAACTACCGCCTACGGGATGACCACCGCCTACGGGATGACCACCGCCCTCGGCTCCCAAGCCGCCCCGGTCCCCGAGCCCCTGACTACCCTGTTCGCCGATCACCTCAGCGACGGCACCCGAACACGGTCCATGAACACCAACTCTCCGTGGCTCTTCCCCTCCCCCGAGACCCGGCACCCACGTCAGCGCGAACACTCTCTGGAACCGCCTCAAAATCTTCAACATCCAACCGCTCGCAACATGCAATACCACCCTCTTTGACCTCTCGAAAGAGCTCGACCCCACGAGCCTCGCCGCGCTCGTCCGCTACTCCTCCATGACAATGACGAACCACGCCGCCCGCGCCGGAACCACGATGGCCAGCTACCCGGCGTCGCGCACGAAATGAGATCAGAGCCCCCCCCCCCCCCCGCGCTGCTACGGACGAAAGGCGCCCATGCCACATGAGCCCAAGCAGCACGGCGAGGCATCCCTCCCGAGTACCATCTCTGCGCGTTGGGCCGCAGATCACGGACCCAAGGCGCCGCCGTTCCCAAAATGTGTTCCGATTCTCAGAACGACAGGTAAATCGCTACACAAGAATACTAGATAACAGGTGTTGGTCCTTATTACGCCTTGACACACAAACACCATGCACCTAGCTTGGCTGTAGTGGCGACGACGCCGCGGATATGGAGAACGACCGTGAAGATTGCACATTTCGCCAGTATTTCCACGATGGCCGCTCTGGCCTTGATAGTCGCGAGTTCCCTGCCGGCAACAGCCAACTCTGCCTTCCACGTCGCCGACGACATTGTCAGTTCGAATGGGCTGGCTTCCATGCCCGTCGACCCATCCGATGGATCTCCCTCGACCTCGGCGAAGCCGGCAACCTCAATATCGGTCTGCCAGCCGCGGACACGGCCAGTAGCGCGCGATTGATTGGCGGCGAGGTGACCTATGACAACAACGACGGCTCGAAGACCACGCCGGTGGTGCCCGCGGACGGCGGCCTGCAGATTCTCACCACGATTGAAGACGCCGGTGCCCCCACAACGTATGAGTACGATTTCGCGACGCAGGGAGAGCCTGTAGCTCTCGAGCTTCTCGAAGGCGGCGGCGTACTCGTGTCCGACAGCGACGGTGTTGTCATCAACCTGCTCGCGGCGCCATGGGCATTCGACGCTAACGGTGCCGCCGTTCCAACGTGGTACTCAGTCGAAGGCAACGTGCTCACCCAGCATGTGCAGCACGCCGACGCCGCGTACCCGGTCGTGGCAGACCCTCGCCTGACCTGCGACGCGCTGTTCTGTACGGTAGTGCTCAGCAAGGCCGAGACCCAGACAGTCGCGAGCCACGGCGGTACCGCGGCCGCGATCCTGGGAGCCGCATGCGCGCTCCTCGGTACCGTTGTGGCTGGCGCGCTCTGCGCAGCGGGCGCATCCTGGGCACAGGGAACCGCGTCAGACGCTCTGGCTCAGGGGCAGTGCC
Source organism: Plantibacter sp. RU18 (assembly GCF_050613355.1). Lineage (NCBI taxonomy): Bacteria > Bacillati > Actinomycetota > Actinomycetes > Micrococcales > Microbacteriaceae > Plantibacter > Plantibacter sp. RU18. The sequence goes on along the minus strand of NZ_CP159618.1, from coordinate 2,301,722 downwards.
TCGGGGTCCGTAAGTTCCACTACGTTGCAGCAGCGACCTTCCCAGTCGTCACAGCCTGCTAGCCCGAGAACGGAGAATCCGATGAACACGCAGGACACACCGCCCACAGGGACGGCCGCCGTCGCTATCGGCATCGTCCTCGCCGGCATGACGATTGCCGTTGGGATCTCCGCGGCGATTTCTTCCGGAGCCGCCCCTCCAGCCTGGTTCGTTGGCAGCTCGTTTGCGGCTGTCGTCGTCGTCTTCGCTCCCAGTCTCATCAAGCCAGGCCCCGCTCGATGGCGTATGGCCGTTGATACAGGCACGACTCGCATGCTGCTCGGCGCTGGTCTCGTAATCGCCGCTCTCGCCCTCACGTCCGCACTGATCGGACTGCCTCCGATGGTCACGACGGCAATCGCGGCAGTGATGGCCGGCTACACCATCGGGGCAACTCTGGCTCTCATCACACGGAGCTAGCGGCAAGAGGCCGGCAGAGAGCCCATCGGGCGCAGCATTCGGGCACATGCCTGCGTGCTGCGCCTGACGCGTGTTTGCGAGCACCCCGACGGCCGCCTCGCTATCAGCCATCGCACGACAACGGCTCGTGCGAGCAATAGTCCCCATCGTGATAAGCCGCATATCCAGTCAAACGGATTCCGGCTTCGCGTTGCGCACTCAGGCGACGCACGCACTCCTCCCCGGCGACGCCACTGCGTGGACCGATCAGGACGCATCCGGACAGAGGACCACTCGCGTTCCACAGCTCGCTACACCGAGGTCGCCGTCAACGGTGCTGCACCCGGCGACCCTCGGCGAGGACGACGCGGCTTGGAGACGTTCAGGTTGCAACCTCGACTCCGCCCCGCTCCCCGACCGGACGAAATGCGCTCTGAACAGGGATTGCCGAGCTTGAATTCTCGGTAGAGTGGCTACTCTAGAGTCGCTGCTCTACTTACTTGTATACTGCCTGTATGCCTCGAACCGTCGATCCCGTGCGCCTGACCCAGCGTCGCTCGCTCATCCTCGCGGCCGCATATCGCCAATTCGCGACCTCCGGGTACGAGCGCACGACAACCGCTTCGATCTGCAGCGAGGCCGGGATAGCCTCCGGCACCTTCTTCCACTACTTCCCCACAAAGCTGGCGGTGTTCGTCATGCTGCTGCACGCGAACGCCGACTCGACAACGCAGCACCTCGAACGCATTTCGCAATTCGACCGCGGCCTGCCCGCAATCCTCGACCATGTCCGCGAAGTCGAGCGGGAACGCGCGACGGAACACTCGGTCGGATTCGCGAACGCGATCGCGGGCGTCGCGCATCTCCCCGAGGTCGCTGCCGCGGTGAACGAGAACGCCTCGAGCATCGACGACTTCCTCCGCGGCCATCTCGAGGCGGCCAGCGTGCAGGGCGACATCCGGAGTGACGTGGCTCCGGCACAGCTCGCGGCCTGGACCCGCTGGCTGCTCGACGGCGCCGCTCGGGACCCGATCGGCGCCACTCCCCCGGCTGGCACCCTCATCCAGGCGGTTCAGACGCTCCTGACGTCACGCTGACCCGCTCGAAGGTGGTCAGCTGGGGCTGATCACACGATCAGGATCCTTGTCCCACTGCGCCATGCCGAACTCGTTGACCGGCACTGCCGATTCCGACGGGTCCGGCAAGCGCTCGGCCGTCGGGCAGTACATGAAGTGGTCGTGCCCCGAGGAACGGTCGAACGCATGCTCGGACAGTGCGTGCCCGCACACCGTGCACTGTTGTTCCGAGGCCTCCGACACCGTTGTCTGCTCATTCATGGCGGTCATGCTACGCCGGCCGACTCCTCCGGCCACCCCGTTGCGCAGCCGTCCGTGACGTGCTCCGGCTCAAGCCGCCGCGGGGCATCGCCGAACCTCAGAGCTCGCCGAACCCCGACTCGATCAGCGAACCCAGGGCGTCCACTGCGGCTTCGGCGTCCGGACCGTCAGCCTGCAAGTCGACGTCGGCTCCCTTCACCAGACCGAGCGCCATGATCCCGAGAAGACTCTTGGCGTCCTTCCCATTCACGACGACCTTCGCGGAGAAGGTGCTCGCGAGCTTCACGAATTCGGCCGCCGGGCGAGCGTGCAGGCCGTCCTTGTTGCGCAGCGTCACGGTCGTACCGGCGGCGTGCGACACCGACGTCGTCGACCCGCTCGCGTCGGGCGCTCCTCCGGCGGCGAGCGGCTCCGGTGTTCCGACGGCGGACCGTGCGGCAGCAACCACCTCGTCGAGCGACGCGCCGGTCTGGGCGGCGACCGCTGCGGCCACTCCGCCCTCGACGAGCGGAGCATCGACGATGCGCACCCGCGCCCGGACGTCGTCGTCGAGGAAGTCGAGCGCAGTCTCGGCCGTCAGGATCGCAGACCCGAGATCGCACAGGACGACGACTCCGTCACCACGGTCCGTCATGGCGATACCCGCCTGCACGAGCTCGAAACTCGTCCCGATCCCGCCTTCGTCTGTGCCGCCGGCCGCCGCGAGGGATGCATCCGGTGCCATCTGACGCGCGAGCGCGATGAGCCCCTCGGCTATCTGAGCACTGTGGGAGACGAACACGACTCCGACCGACACCCCGCTCATGCCGCTGCCTCCGCCGCCGTCGCCGCGGCCCGGAGCAGGTAGGCGGTCGATTGCGCGCCCGGGTCACGGTGGCCGATCGCGCGTTCGCCGAGGTAGCTCGCGCGCCCCTTCCGCGCAACGAGCGGCTCGGTCGCGACAGCACCCTCGAGCGCCGCTGTCGCAGCGGCATCGAGCACTCCGGCTGGCGTCGCGCCGGAGGCCGCAGCCGCGACCGCGGCGTCGACGGCCGGCGTCCACGCGTCCACCATCGTCTTGTCGCCGGACTCCGCCTTGCCACGGAGCACGACCCCGTCGTGCGCAGCGGTCAGCATCGCGACGACACCGTCGGCGTCGAGTTCGGTCGATCCCGAGACGGCGATCGAGGCTTTCAGCAACGCCGTACCGTAGAGCGGGCCGCTGGCACCACCCACCGTCGAGATCAGCGTGGTCGCAGCGAGCTTGAGGATGTCAGCCGGCGACGCGTCGGCCGGCTGATCCGCGAGCTTCGGCACGATCGCCGAGAAGCCGCGGTCGAGGTTCTCGCCGTGGTCGCCGTCGCCGATCTCCCGATCCAGGGTGATGAGTTCGACCCGGTGCTCGGCGACGACCTCTGCGCTCGCTTGCATCCAGGCGATCGCCCATGCTCCATCGAGACCCATCCCTGCCTACCTTCCCCACCGGAGCGCCGCCGTCTGCACGGGGGCGTCCCACAATTCGATCAGTTCGTCGTCGAGCTTCAGCAGCGTGATCGAGACACCCTGCATCTCCAGACTCGTGGTGTAGTTGCCCACCAGGGAACGGGCGATCTCGATGCCGTGCTCCGCGAGGGCCTCTGCGACACGCCGGGACACGATGAACAACTCGACCTGCGGCGTCCCACCCATCCCGTTGACGAGCACGAGCGCCCGTTCTCCGCGTTCGTACGGAAGGTCCTCCAGCACGGCCGCGAGCAGCCGATCGACGATGCGGTCGGCTGGCTCCATCGGGATGCGTTCGCGCCCGGGCTCGCCGTGGATCCCGATGCCGATCTCGATCTCATCGTCCGCGAGGGTGAAGCTCGGCTCTCCGGCGTGCGGCACGACGCAGGGCGTCAGAGCGACACCCATCGTCCGTGTCCGCTCATTGACACGGGTCGCGATGTCCGCGACCTCGTCGAGACTCCCCCCTGCCTCAGCCCGGGCACCGGCGATCTTCTCGACCAGGACGGTGCCCGCCACCCCTCGTCGTCCAGCGGTGTAGAGCGAGTCCTTGACGGCCACATCGTCGTTGACGACCACCGATCGGACCTCGATACCGTCGGCTAACGCAAGGTCGGCAGCGGTCTCGAAGTTCAGGACGTCGCCGGTGTAGTTCTTGACGATGTGGAGCACGCCGACGCCGCCGTCGACAGCCTTGGTCGCCGCGAGGATCGGGTCAGGGGTCGGTGAGGTGAAGACCGGTCCAGGCACGGCTGCATCGAGCATCCCGAAACCGACGAATCCCCCGTGCAACGGCTCGTGTCCGCTGCCTCCACCACTCACGATGCCGACCTTGCCCGCGATCGGAGCGTCGAGTCTGGCGATGAAGACGGGGTCGAGCGAGACCGTGACGAGGTCAGGATGAGCAGCGCCGAAACCGGCCACCGCCTCGTCCACGACGTTCTTCGGATCGTTGATGAGTTTCTTCATTGAATCCTCCTGCAAGATCGGTTCGGGTCCGCCGACCGGGTGCGCCAGCATCGAGTCTCAACCTACGCCGTGCGGCGATCCGCCGATAGGGGCCGCAACGCCTGTGCTCGCGAGAGGCGTCAGCGGGCTCCGAGGGCGCGCGTCGCCTCGACCCAGGCGTCGAGACGCGCGGTCGCGGCTCCGGAGTCGATCGCCTGCGCGGCGCGCTCCAGTCCTGCGGCGAACCGTTCGAGGATGGGACGCTGGGACTGCGCCGGATCCTCGGAGAGCTCGAACGCCACGATGCCCGCTGCAGCGTTCAGCAGCACGATGTCGCGGACTGCTCCCTCCGCGCCGGCGAGCGTCGCCCGGACGACAGCGGCGTTGTGTGCGGCATCCCCACCGATGAGGTCGTCGATGTCCGCCCGGGCGATGCCGAGCTCCCGCGGGTCGAGGTCGTGCTCGGTCACTGCACCGCGGCTGATCTCCCAGAGATGACTGTGGCCCGTCGTGGTGAGTTCATCGAGTCCGTCGTCGCCGCGGAACACGAGCGCTGTCGCGCCGCGGGTCTGGAACACGCCGACGAACAGCGGGATGCGGTCCGCGTGAGCGACCCCGACGGCTGAGGCCTCGGGCCGCGCGGGGTTCACCAGCGGACCGAGGAAGTTGAACACGGTCGGCACGCCCAGCTCAGCCCGGACGGGGCCCGCATGGCCGAAACCCGGGTGGAAGGCAGCGGCGTACGCGAACGTGATCCCCGTCGATGCCAGCACCTCCCCCACGAGTTCGGTCGGCAACGCGAGATCGACGCCGAGCGCCGCGAGGACGTCTGACGAGCCGGAGGCAGAACTCGCGGCTCGGTTGCCGTGTTTGATGACCGGGATCCCGGTCGCCGCTGCCACGATGGACGCCGTCGTGGAAATGTTGACAGTTCCGAAACGGTCGCCACCGGTACCGACGATGTCCAGTGCCCGAGAAGGGGCCACGAGGGGCTTCGCGTGATCGAGGATCGCGTCCCGGAACCCCACGATCTCATCGACCGTCTCCCCCTTGGTCCGCAGCGCGATGAGGAAACCGGCCAGTTGGGCGTCCGTGACCTGACCGGTCATTATCCGTTCCATCGCCCAGGTCGACTCCGACACGCTGAGATCGGTTCCGGCGAGGAGGTCGCCGATGAGCGTCGGCCAGGTCGTGAGAGGCATATCGACGATCCTACAAGTGCGACCCGCCGAGCTCCGAAGTCGGTGGGGAGCCCCTGAATCACATGAATCCCGCAGGAGAACCGGAGATTTCGGTCAGGAACTAAGGCTAGCCTTACTGATCAGACTGCCCTCCGGACCCCCGAAATGCGAAAAACCCCTCCCGCTTTCGGCCATAATGGAGGGGTGACGAGCACCTCAATCAACCTCGCGCCGAGCGCGCCCCGGATCAACCGACCGAACCCGGTCGCGGTTGGAACGATCGTCTGGCTGGGCAGCGAGGTCATGTTCTTCGCCGGCCTGTTCGCGATCTACTTCACGCTGCGATCGATGGCCCCCGAGCTGTGGGCTGCAGAAGCCGGACGGCTGAACGTCCCGTACTCGACGATCAACACGATCATCCTCGTGTCCTCGTCGTTCACGTGCCAGTTCGGCGTCTTCGCCGCAGAGCGGATGCAGCCTCGCATGACGGGCTGGAGCCCGCGCAAGTGGGGCATGGTCGAGTGGTTCTTCCTCACCTACGCACTCGGTGCCGTCTTCGTCGCCGGTCAGGTCATGGAGTACGCGACGCTGGTGAGCGAGGGCATCTCCCTCAACTCGAACGCCTACGGCTCGGCCTTCTACCTCGCGACGGGCTTCCACGGCCTGCACGTGACCGGCGGACTGATCGCCTTCCTGCTCGTCATCGGCCGCGCCTTCGCGGTCAAACGATTCGGCCACAAGGAGGCGACGAGCGCCATCGTCGTGTCGTACTACTGGCACTTCGTCGACGTCGTGTGGATCGGCCTCTACTTCGTCATCTACATCCTGCGATAACCCGGAATGACTGACTCCATGAAGACTGACCTCACCCAGCCGGCAGCCCCCAAGGGCAGCACGAAGACCGCGCGCAAGAACCGGAAGACCGGGCGTCGCAGCCCGCTCGCCTCGGTGGCACTGCTCGCGATCGGCCTCCTGTTCACCGGCGGCGCGTACGCGGCGTTCAGCGTGAGCACCGCCAGTGCAGAACCCGCCTCGGCAGCGAACACGCAGGCCTCCGTGGACGAGGGCGAGAAGCTCTTCTCCGCCAACTGCGCCACCTGCCACGGCCTCGATATGCAGGGCACGACCGCCGGTCCGAGCCTCCTCGGTGTGGGTGCGGCTGCCGTCGACTTCCAGGTCGGCACCGGCCGTATGCCCCTGCAGAACCAGGGCCCCCAGGCTCCGGAGAAGCCGGTGCAGTTCACCGAGGAACAGATCTCCTCGCTTGCCGCCTACGTCGCATCGGTCGCCCCCGGCCCTCAGATCCCCGCCGAGGAGTACCTCGACGGCAACGGTGACGCATCCAACGGCGCCCAGCTCTTCCGGATCAACTGCGCGATGTGCCACAACGTCGCGGCTGCCGGCGGCGCCCTGACCGAGGGGAAGTACGCTCCCTCGCTCGTCGGCGTCAGCGCAGCACACATCTACGAAGCCATGATCACCGGCCCGCAGAACATGCCGGTCTTCAACGACATGAACCTGTCCCCCGAGGACAAGCGCGACATCATCACGGCGCTCAAGTTCATGGAGAACAACCCGTCACCGGGCGGTAACGACCTCGGCTCGCTCGGGCCCGTCTCCGAAGGCCTCTTCCTGTGGATCTTCGGCCTCGGCTCGATCGTCGCCCTCACCGTCTGGATCACCGCGAAGTCGAACTGACCTTCGCGGATCGACATCACGTAAGAAGGAGCACAATGGCTCACGACAACTCGAGCGGCTCGGAGATTCAAGCCGCCGACTCGTCTGCCGATCCGTCCGCCCACGGGCAGGAGCTGCAGGTTGCGACCGGTACCGGGGTCATCACCCGCGATGCTGTGGTCGACCCTGGTCTGCCGCCCCACCGGAAGCGCGTCACGGACCTCGACCCCAAGAAGGACAAGCGGGCCGAGCGCGCCGTCTACACGCTCTTCTACCTGTCGATCGTCGGCAGCGTCTGGGCGGTCGCCGCCTACATCGCGTTCCCGATCGAACCCGAGGACATCGGTTCCGTCCGCCTGAACAACCTGTTCATCGGTCTCGGCATGGCACTCGCCCTGCTCGCGATCGGCATCGGCGCCGTGCACTGGGGCAAGGCCCTCATGCACGATGAAGAGGGCATCGACTACCGGCACAAGGTCGGTGGAAACCAGGAGAGCCGCGATCGTGCGGTCGAGATCATGCACCTGGGCAACGTCGAGTCCGGCATCGGCCGACGCACGCTCATCCGCAACAGCCTCATCGGTTCGCTCATCGTGTTCCCGCTGCCCGGTATCGCCCTCTTCCGCGGACTTGCACCGTACGACGAAGACCCGGTCGAGCTCATGCAGCACACGATGTGGAAGGAAGGAACGCGTCTCGCTCGCGACCCCTCCGGCACACCGATCAAGGCGTCGGACGTCACCCTGGGCAGCGCGTTCCATGTGATCCCGGAGAACCTCCACGAGGCGGATCACGTCCTCAACGAGAAGGCCAAGGCCATCGTCCTGCTCATGCGGCTGAAGCCCGAGGATCTCGTCGAGGAGGAGTCCAAGAAGGACTGGTCCTACGACGGCATCGTCGCCTACTCCAAGGTGTGCACGCACGTCGGTTGCCCGGTTGCGCTCTACGAGCAGCAGACCCACCACCTCCTCTGCCCGTGCCACCAGTCGCAGTTCGACGTCACGAACCACTGCGCGGTCATCTTCGGCCCGGCCGCACGGCCGCTTCCGCAGCTGCCGATCACCATCGACGACGAGGGCTACCTCGTCGCGCGGAGCGACTTCCATGAACCTGTCGGCCCGAGCTTCTGGGAGCGTCATTGAGTACCTCGACTGCAACACGCGCCCCTGAGCAGGCTCCGGCCGCTCCGGCGAAGAAGTCCGGTGGCTTCACGGCCGCCGCGGCGAACTACATCGAAGAACGAACCTCGGTCTCGGTCGCGGTCAAGGAGTTCGGTCGCAAGATCTTCCCCGACCACTGGTCGTTCCTCCTCGGCGAGGTCGCACTCTACAGCTTTGTCATCATCCTGCTGTCGGGTTCGTTCCTCACCTTCTTCTTCCAGGCCTCGATGGCCGAGGTCCACTACGACGGATCGTTCGTCCCGCTGAAGAACATCGAGATGTCGGTCGCCATGGCGTCCACACTGGACATCTCGTTCGACATCCGCGGTGGCCTGCTCATGCGTCAGGTGCACCACTGGGCGGCACTGCTGTTCGTCGCCTCCATCGGGCTGCACATGCTGCGCATCTTCTTCACCGGTGCGTTCCGCAAGCCTCGTGAGCTCAACTGGGTGATCGGATTCGTCCTGTTCATCCTCGCGATGGCGGAAGGCTTCACCGGCTACTCCCTCCCCGACGACCTGCTCTCCGGAAACGGCCTGCGGATCATCGACGGAATGGTCAAGGGCCTGCCGATCATCGGCACCTGGACGACATTCCTGTTGTTCGGTGGCGAGTTCCCGGGCACCGACATCGTCGGCCGCCTGTACACGCTGCACATCCTGCTGCTCCCGGCGATGGTGCTCCTCTTCATCGCTCTGCACCTGATGTTCGTCGTCGTGCACAAGCACACGCAGTTCCCGGGCGCTGGCCGCACCGAGCAGAACGTCGTCGGCTTCCCGGTCCTCCCGGTGTACGCCGCCAAGGCCGGTGGGTTCTTCTTCATCGTCTTCGGCGTCGTGATGCTGATCGCGTCACTGTTCACCATCAATCCGATCTGGAACTACGGGCCATACGACCCGTCACCTGTGTCTGCAGGTACCCAGCCGGACTGGTACATCGGATTCGCCGACGGCGCTCTCCGACTCGTTCCACCTCACCTCGAGTTCGTCCTCTGGGACCACACGTTCTCGTTCAACATCATCCTTCCCGTCCTCGTCCTCGGTCTGTTCATCGTCACGGTGTTCATCTATCCGTTCGTCGAAGGCTGGATCACCGGTGACAAGCGCGAGCACCACATCCTCGACCGTCCACGCAACGCCCCGACGCGCACGGCGATCGGTGCGGCCGGTGTCACGTTCTACGCGGCCCTGTGGGCAGCGGCGAGCTCGGACATCATCGCAACGCACTTCAAGGTGACCATGGAAGGTGTGATCCACACCCTCCAGGCCATCCTGATCCTCGGTCCGTTCATTGCGTACTTCCTTGCGAAGCGCACCTGCCTCGCCCTCATGAAGAAGGATCGCGAGATCCTCCTCCACGGGTACGAGTCCGGTCGAATCGTCCGGCTCCCCGGCGGCGAGTACATCGAGGTCCACGAGCCCGTCGACGAGTACGAGCGCTGGCGCCTGGCGAGCTACAAGGACCACAAGCCCCTGATGATCCGCCCGAACGCCAAGGGCAAGATCACGGGCATGCAGAAGGCCCGAGCAGCTCTCTCGCGCTGGTTCTTCGAAGACCGGATCGCTCCGGTCACGCAGACCGAGATCGAGAAATCGCACGACCACCACTAGCTCTACCAGCATCACCGGAACCCCGGCGTCCATTCGGATGCCGGGGTTTCGTCGTCATCCACCCTCGTGCCGGTGGCGCTGACGATCGACACTCCCCCGGCGTTCCATCGGTAACGCGCCCCGAGGCATGCATGTGCCGTTACATGATGGGCCCCATCCACGCAGCGCCCTCCCCGGCAGCTGATCGCACACCTGGACCTGGCGTCACAGCGTTGAAGACGGTGCTCGTTGACGAGCTCATGGAGCGGGTGGTGCTGCTGATGTCAGGATCGAGGGCGCACTCGTCGACACAGCGTTCACAGAACACGGCCATGGCCGCATTTCCACGAACAGCGAGGGTGGCACAAGAGGCCTGCCGTCGTACTGTCCGCGCCGGTGAGCCGTCCCGGCCGCCTCACCGGCGCTCCCCCGATGCGACCATCCATGGAGAGCGATGGCCGGCAGTTGCGCGCATCGGCAAAGCCGCTCATGGCTGTGCGTCGCGCCATGCTGACCCGCACGGCTCGAGGAGCAGCGCAGGCTGCGATCCAGATCGGTGATCACCTGCCACAACACAGAGAACGCCCCGGAGCAGGAGGCTCCGGGGCGTTCCGAGGAACTACGTCGTCGTCGTTCAGCCGAGCGGCAGGATCTTCTTGTAGAACTCAGCCGTCACGTTGTATCCGAGACGTCGGTAGAAGTCGCCGGCACGCGACGTCGACATCGTGAGTTGACGGGCACCTCGCTCGACGGCATAGTGCTCGTTCGCCTCCACCAGGGCAGAACCGATACCGGCACCGCGGGCGCTCTCGTCGACGACGAGCTCCTGCAGATGAGCGGTCAGGCCAGCCGAGTGCAGCAGACGGGACACGCTCATGAGCGTGTATCCGACCACGTGCTCGTCCTGGTCGATCGCGACGTAGAGCACGTTCGTCTCGTCTTCACGGGGGCGCATGACGTTGTTGTACGCCGTCACGAAGTCATCCGCACCAGGCGGGATCGATCCGGTGATGAGCTGTCCCGCGAGTCCGAAGACCGCAGAACGATCGTCGGGCTGTCCCCGGCGGATGCTGAACGAGGTCACCATCAGCGTGCGAAGTAACCGCGGTAGTACTCGTAGTTCCAGCCGACGACCGCGATGACCACCAAGGGGATACCGATGATCGCGATCCAGAAGCCGACAGCCAGACCGAGCACGAGCAGCGCGCACGCACCAGCGAGGATGATGGGCCACCAGCTCCACGGGCTGAAGTGACCGAGCTCGGGGTCGCCGTCGTCGATGTTCGCGGTCAGGGTGTCCTCGGGAAGCTCGGCTCCCTGGCTCTTGTGCACGCGGCTCAGGTAGAACCCGAGGAACGCACTCAGGATAGCCGCGAGGGCCAGCGTGACCGTTCCGACCCACTCGACGCGTCCATGCAGCGGATCGACGAGCGACCACACCGTGTACACGGCGCAGAGCAGTGCACAGAAGACCGTCAGGATCGTGAAGAGGATGACATTCGCGCGCATTGGCTACTTCACCTTTCCAGCATCGATGTCGAGCGTCGGGGCATCAGGAGCATCCTTCGCCGGGCCCACGCCGACCGGGATACCCACCTCGGGGTGGTGCAGGTCGAATGCCGGGCGCTCCGAACGGATACGCGGGATGGAGACGAAGTTGTGACGCGGCGGCGGCGAGCTGGTCGCCCACTCGAGCGAACCGCCGTAGCCCCACGGGTCGTCTTCAGTGACACGGGGCGCCTTGCGCGTGGTGATGTACACGTTCAGGAAGAACGGCAGCAACGAGATCGCGAGGATGAAGGATCCGACCGTCGACAACTGGTTCATCCAAGTGAAGCCGTCCTCCGGCGAGTATGTCGCGTAGCGACGAGGGAAGCCGATGACACCCAACCAGTGCTGGATGAGGAACGTCGTGTGGAAGCCGATGAAGAGCAGCCAGAAGTGCCAGTAGCCGAGCTTCTCGTTCAGCATCTTGCCGGTCCACTTCGGCCACCAGAAGTAGAAGCCGGCGAACATCGCGAAGACGACGGTGCCGAAGACGACGTAGTGGAAGTGGGCGACGACGAAGTACGAGTCGGACACGTGGAAGTCGAGTGGCGGCGAGGCCAGGATGACACCGGTGAGACCACCGAAGACGAAGGTGATCAAGAAGCCGATCGACCAGAGCATCGGCGTCTCGAAGGTCACTGAACCGCGCCACATGGTGCCGAGCCAGTTGAAGATCTTCACGCCGGTCGGGACCGCGATGAGCATCGTCATGAGCGCGAAGAACGGCAGCAGCACCGAGCCGGTGACATACATGTGGTGCGCCCACACCGTCACGGACAGCGCCGCGATGGCGATCGTTGCGTAGATGAGGGTCTTGTACCCGAAGATCGGCTTGCGGCTGAACACGGGGAAGATCTCAGAGACGATGCCGAAGAACGGCAGCGCGATGATGTAGACCTCGGGGTGGCCGAAGAACCAGAACAGGTGCTGCCACAGGATGACGCCACCGTTGGCCGCGTCGTAGATGTGCGCGTCGAAGACGCGGTCGGCGGCGAGAGCGAAGAGCGCCGCTGCAAGGACCGGGAAGGCCATCAGCACGAGGATCGAGGTCACGAGGACGTTCCACGTGAAGATCGGCATGCGGAACATCGTCATGCCGGGGGCACGCATCGTGATGATCGTGGTGATGAAGTTGACGCCACCGAGGATCGTGCCGAACCCGCTGAGCGCGAGGCCGAGGACCCAGAGATTACCGCCGAGACCTGGCGAGAAGGTGGTACTCGACAACGGCGAGTAGGCGAACCATCCGAACGCTGCAGCACCCTGCGGGGTGAGGAATCCGCCGACGGCGATCAGGCTACCGAACGCATAGAGCCAGAAGGCGAAGGCGTTCAGCCGCGGGAAAGCGACATCGGGTGCGCCGATCTGCAGCGGCATGAGCGCGTTCGCGAAGCCGGCGAAGAGCGGCGTCGCGAACATGAGCAGCATGATCGTGCCGTGCATCGTGAAGAGCTGGTTGTACTGCTCTTTGGTCTCGACGATCGTCCCGCCCGGCTCGAAGAGCTGCGCGCGGATGATGAGAGCCATCACGCCGCCGAGGCAGAAGAAGATGAACGAGGCGATCAGGTACATGTACCCGATCGTCTTGTGGTCGGTGGAGGTGATCCACTTAACCAGGACGTTGCCCTTGCGCTCGACCGTGTTGCGTCCCATGACGCTCGCCTGGCCGGCGGGAAGCGTGGTGGAGGTCATTCCGCGTCTCCGTGCTCTTCGAGACCCGCCGGCGCCTTGGTGCCTGGCAGGTTGCTGTTGCGGTCGTACTCGGTGCCGTAGTCGCCGATGTTGCCCGACTCGGCCAGGTCGGCCAGGTGCTCGTCGTACTCGGCCTGCGACACGACCTTCACGTTGAAGAGCATGAGGGAGTGGTACTCACCACAGAGCTCGGCGCACTTGCCGGCATAGGTGCCCTCGCGCTCAGGCGTGAACGACATGTAGTTGATCTTGCCGGGGAACATGTCCTTCTTGTACAGGAAGTCGATGACCCAGAAAGAGTGGATGACATCGCGCGACTGGAGCGCGATCTTCACGGTCTTGCCGACGGGCAGGTACAGGGTTGGGAGTGCGTCCTGGTCGATGACGCCGCCGGGACCCTCGTCGGCCTGGACGCCTGCGGTCCAGACGTCTTCGCCGTCGACGGCCTCGTCGTACACGAAGTCCCAGGCCCACTGCTTGGCGAAGACCTCGATCGCGACATCGGGATCCTCGTACTGGGTCTCGATGGCGTTCTGGTCACGCGCGGTGAAGGCGAAGAAGCCGAGCACCAGGATGAGCGGGACGATCGTGTAGAAGATCTCGATCGGCATGTTGTACCGCAGCTGCACCGGGAGACCGGTCTGGCCCTTGCGGCGTCGGTAGACGATGACGGCCCAGATGATGAGCCCCCATGTCACGACACCGACTGCGAGCAGCACCAGCCATGCCGTCACCCACAGGCCCGCAATACGGTCCGTGTGGTTCGTGACGGGAGATTCGCCCTCGACGAATCCCGGCAGGTAACCATGCAGTTCCGCCTGCGTACAACCCGCCAGGACTATGGCGAGTGTGGCTGCAACCGGAATGGCAAACCATCTGAGACGACGAGTCGAGCGCACCTCTGAAACCTTTCGAATACACACCTGTGGATCGCCCCCAGTCTAGTGGGGATGGGCGGTGAGCGCCGGACCATTCCGGCCCGCGCGGTGGAAACCGGCCGGGAATGACGAAGGGGAAACCACCCTGGACCGGGTGATTTCCCCTTCACGGAAGAATCTGGCTCAATGGAAGCTGTCGCCGCAGGCGCAGCTGCCCTCTGCATTGGGGTTGTCGATGGTGAAACCCTGCTTCTGGATGGTGTCCTCGAAGTCGATCGAGGCCCCGTCGAGGTAGGGCACGCACATCTTGTCGACGATGACCTCGACACCGTCGAAGTCGACCGTCGCATCGCCGTCGAGCATGCGCTCGTCGAAGTAGAGCTGGTAGATGAGACCGGAGCAACCACCGGGCTGCACGGCCACACGCAGTCTGAGGTCGTCGCGGCCCTCCTGCTCGAGCAGGCTCTTGACCTTCTGTGCTGCAGTGTCGGACAGGCCGACTCCGTGAGCCGCGTCGGTCTTGGTCTCGGTCAGGATGGTGTCGCTCATGATGCTCCTCGCGAGGTCGGGTGCGCCGGTCGACGCCTTGGACCGATTCTAACCGCTGCAACGCCAGGAGCACCCCCGGGAATCCCGGCGGTGCTCCTGGCGTGTCGTCCGCGAGGCGTCTAGGCGGACGAGGGCGGCTTCGGCGCACCCGCCAGGCGGCCCAGCAGGATCGCCTCCGTCAGGATCGCCTTCTGGAACACGCCGAGGTGCAGGGACTCGTTGGGACTGTGTGCTCGCGAGTGGGGGTCCTCGACGCCGGTGACGAGGATCTGTGCCTCCGGGAACACCCGGACGAGGTCGGCGATGAACGGGATCGAGCCACCGACGCCCATCTCGACCGGCTCGACCTCCCAGGCGTCCGCCATGGCGCGCTTCGCCTCGGCGACAGCCCACCCACTCGTGTCCACGAGGAACGGGCTGCCCTGGTCCACCTCGTCGATCGTGAGCTGCGCGCCGAACAGGGCGTTTTCCCGCAGGTGCGCCTCGAGTGCGCGGTATGCCTCTGCAGGGTCCTGTCCAGGGGCGATCCGGGCGCTCAGTCGCACGGAGACCTCGGGCACCAGCGTGTTCGAGGCGTTCGCGACCGACGGGGCGTCGATGCCGGTGATGGTGATGGACGGTTGCGACCAGATACGGCTGAGGATGGAGCCCCGTCCGATGGGCGTCACACCGTCGGCGAGACCGGACTCGGCACGCAGTTGCGCCTCGTCGAACTCGGGCGTGACGGCGTCGTGCGAGGTCAGCCCGGCGACGGCGACCGAACCGTCCGTGTCCCAGAGCGTCGCGAGCAGAGTGACAGCGGCGAGCATCGCGTCCGGCACCGCTCCCCCGAGCATGCCGGAATGTGAGGCATGTTCGAGCGTCTTGATACGCAGCCGGAAGGTGACGTTGCCGCGCAGTCCGATGGTGAGGGCAGGAGTCCGCTCATCCCAGTTGTCGCTGTCCGCCACGACGATGACGTCGGCGGCGAGCGTGTCGCGGTGCTCCTCCAGGAACGCGCCGAACGAGCGTGAGCCGAACTCCTCCTCGCCCTCGATGAACAGGACGATCCCCAGGTCGAGGTCGGAGCCGAGGACCTCCGTGACGGAGCGGATCGCCGCGATGTGCGACATCACGCCCGCCTTGTCGTCGGCCGCGCCGCGCCCGTAGAGGCGGCCGTCACGCACCGTCGGCTCGAAGGGCGGCGATTCCCACTTCTCGTCGCTGCCGGGCGGCTGGACGTCGTGGTGCGCATAGAGCAGCACCGTCGGCCGACCGTTCCGTGGTTCGCGTCGTGCGAGCACGGCCGGCTGACCGAGTTCCGTCCCGCCGTCGATCGCCGAACGCCTCACGGTGACCTCGTCGAACACCCCGAGACCTCGCGCGAGCTCCGCGACCGCCTCCGCACTCCGGGCGACCTCCGCGGCATCGAACGCCGACCAGGACACCGAGGGGATCCGCACGAGGGCAGACAGATCAGCGATCGATGAGGGCAGAGCTCCCGCTACCGATTCGCGGAGCCGATCGAGCAGTTCCTGGTCATTGCGTGGGTCTTGGGTCGATTCCGTCGTGGTACCTGTCGTCATGCGAGTAATCTTAAGCGAATCCCCGAATCAAGGACGTTCCATCGTGGCCAAACAGCAGAGCACCCCAGCATCAGAGCCTGTCGTCGAGACTGCCCAGCAGACCGCCGACCGCCTCGCCCGTGGCGCCAAGGAGGCGAAAGGCCGCCCGACGCCGTCCCGCGCTGAGCGTGAGGCGCAGAACAAGCGTCCGCTGGTCCCCTCCGACCGCAAGGAGGCGGGCAAGGCTGCGAAGGCACAGCAGGCGGAAGCACGACGCCGTGCACAGGCGGGCATGGCGGCCGGCGACGACAAGTTCCTCCCGGCCCGCGAACGCGGCCCGCAGAAGAAGTTCGTCCGCGACTATGTCGATGCGCGCTTCAACATCGGCGAGTTCATGATCCCGGTCATGTTCCTCGTGATCATCCTCACGTTCATGCCCGTGCCCGAGATCCAGGTGTACGGCATGCTCACCCTCTGGGTGTTCTTCGTCATCGCCATCGCAGACTGCTTCTTCCTCGGCTTCCGTGTGCGCAAGGCGCTCCGTGTGAAGTACGGGCAGGATGAACGCGGCGTGCGCTGGTACGCCGCGATGCGCGCACTGCAGCTGCGCCCGCTGCGCCTGCCGAAGCCGCAGGTCAAGCGCGGTCAGTTCCCGAACAAGTAAACCGGTCAGAACGATGACGCCCGTTGGTCACCTACCGACGGGCGTTTCCGTGTCTTCAGACCTCGTGAGGCTCAGCGGCCCGTGCGGGCGATGCGGTCGAGGCCACGGTTGATCTGTCGGGCCCAGAGCGGACCGCGGTACAGGAATGCCGTGTACCCCTGCACGAGTGTCGCGCCGGCGTCGAGACGCGCCTGGACGTCCTCGGCCGTGTCGACGCCGCCGACCGCGATGACGCAGAGCTCAGCGGGCACGATCGCCCGGATCCGACGGAGGACGGCGAGGGAGCGCTGCGCGAGCGGTGCACCCGAGAGCCCGCCGGCACCGGCCGCCTCGACGATGGCGGGATCGGTCGTCAAGCCGTCCCGGGAGAGGGTCGTGTTCGTTGCGATGATGCCGTCGAGCCCGAGGGAGACGACGAGTTCTGCGATGCGGTCGACCTCGGCATCGCTGAGATCGGGAGCGATCTTGACGAGCAAGGGTGTCGTCCCGGCCGCGACACGGACCGCTTCGAGAAGTGGTGCGAGCTGTTCGAGTTCCTGGAGGCCTCGCAGACCTGGCGTGTTGGGTGAACTGACGTTCACCACCAAGTAGTCAGCGACGGGAGCGAGCAGTGTGGCGCTTGCGACGTAGTCCGCCGTGGCGTCCGCGACGTCGACGACGCGGCTCTTGCCGATGTTCACGCCGAGGACCGGCCGACGCCCGACACGCGCTGTGCGTTCGAGTCGGCGCTGTGCGGCCACGGCACCGCCGTTGTTGAAGCCCATGCGGTTGATGACGGCGCGATCCGGGATGAGGCGGAACAGGCGCGGAGTCGGGTTCCCTGCCTGCGGAATCGCCGTGATCGTGCCGACCTCGACGTGGCCGAATCCCAGCTGACCGAGGCCGAGGACGGCCTTGCCCTCCTTGTCGAAGCCTGCGGCGACTCCGAACGGCGTCTCGAAGCGCAGACCGAGGGTCTCGACCGACTGATCAAGACGCGGTGCGGTCAGCCGCCTCACGACGGGCCCGAGCCCTGTAGCCGGAAGCGCGCGGATGACGTCGAAGGCCAGGTGATGGGCGCGCTCGGGATCGAGCTTCGACAGGACATGGGTGAAGAGGAGGCGATACATACCGGAACCAAGCGTAGCGGCTCCGCGCACCCCGGGCCGGACGCCGGTCAGTGGTCGGTCGCGACCGCTTGGGTCGTGCCGCCGGAAGCGTGCTCCACACGGAGCAGGCCGATCGCCGCTTCGAAGTCGTCGAGCGATTCGAACGCCTGGTAGACGCTTGCGAACCGCAGATACGCGACCTCGTCGAGTTCACGCAGCGGCGCCAGGATGGCGAGGCCGATGTCGTTCGCATCGATCTGGGACGCCCCGGTCGCCCGGATCGACTCCTCGACGCGCTGTGCCAGGACGGCGAGGTCGGAATCGGTGACCGGTCGCCCCTGGCATGCTTTGCGGACACCGCTGACGACCTTCTCGCGGCTGAATGGTTCGACCACACCTGAGCGCTTGATCACGCCGAGGCTCGAAGTCTCCATCGTGCTGAACCGGCGACCGCACTCCGGGCACTGTCGACGACGGCGGATGGCCAGTCCATCGTCGCTGGTGCGGGAATCGATGACGCGGGAATCGGGGTGGCGGCAGAACGGGCAGTACATCAGCGACCTCCCTCGGCGTCGACGGCTCCCGAGGCAGACGCCGCGGCGTCGAGCTCCGCGGCGACCAATCCGAAGCGCGCGGTCACCGCCTCGCCATGCGCCGGCAGGTCCTCTGAACCCGACAGGGCGACGATGTGCGCCGAGACCTGGCGCAACGCTTCCTCGTCGTAGCGGATGACCTGCTGCGGCCGCAGGAAGGTGAATGCTCCGAGTCCGGAGGAGAATCTGGCCTGTCCCCCGGTCGGCAGCACGTGGTTCGAACCCGCGAGGTAGTCGCCGAGGCTCACCGGCGTGTGGTTGCCGAGGAAGATCGCGCCGGCATTGGTGATCGTGTCGAGGAGCGACTCCGGGTCGGACGTCTGCACCTCGAGGTGCTCGGGTCCATAGGCATTGCTGAAGGCGACGGCTGCGTCGAGGTCGTCCACGAGGACGATCGCGGACTGTGGCCCGCCGAGCGCCTCGACGACGCGTGCGCCGTGCCTCGTCCCGGCGGCGTAGCGGAGCAACCAGGCCTCGACGGCGTCGGCCAGCTCGGCACTGTCCGTCACCAGCAGTGACGCCGCCGCTTCGTCGTGTTCGGCCTGGCTGACCAGATCGGCAGCGACGAGTCGAGCATCTGCCGTGTCGTCGGCGATCACCAGGATCTCTGTCGTCCCGGCTTCTGCGTCGATGCCGACCTGTCCCTTGACGAGACGCTTCGCCGCAGCGACGAAGATGTTCCCGGGCCCCGTCACGACGTCGACGGCTGCGAGTCCTGCGTCCGGCACGCCGTAGGCGAACGCGCCGATCGCTCCGGCGCCACCCATCGCGTAGACCTCGGTCACGCCGAGCAACCCGGCCGCGCCGAGGATCGTCGGGTGTACACGACCGCCGAACTCACGCTGCGGCGGGGACGCGAGGGCGACGGAGCCGACACCTGCCTCCTGAGCGGGGACGACGTTCATCACGACGCTCGATGGATAGACGGCCTTGCCGCCAGGGACGTAGAGTCCGACGCGACCGACGGGTGCCCACCGCTGCACGACGGTCGCGCCGTCGGCGAGCGTCGTCGTCCGCGTCGGCGGGACCTGCGCGCGGGTCGCCTCGCGCACGCGATCGATCGCCTCGACCAGCGCAGCGCGCACCTCCGGGGCGAGCGCGAGGACGGCGTCGTCGATCTCCGCCTGCGGCACACGGATCGCGTCGGGACGTCCACCGTCGAATCGGTCAGCCTGCTCGAGCAGGGCTGTGGATCCATGCGCGCGAACGTCATCGATCAGTGTCTGGGCTGCGCGCGCAGCAGCAGTGATGTCGACGACGGGACGGGGCAGCATGTCGAGGAGCTCGTCGCGGCTCGGCCGCACTCCCCTGAGGTCAATGGTGGTGATCATGGCCGTCACAGCCTACCGCTCGGGCCGTAGGCCCACGCCGCAGGAGGAGTGCTCCGAGCACTCCCCCAGCAGCGGCGGCGACGGGATCAGCCGAGACAGTTCGGGCCGAGCAGTGACTTCAGCTCGCCGAACAACCCGGACGACAGATTGACCCGGTACGGCAGCTCGAACACGCGCGCGACGTCACCGCGGATGAGCTTGAGCCGGACTTCCGTCGGGCCCGTGTGCCGGGTGAGGACGTCACTGAGCGTCGTGACGATCTCGGTCGTCGCGCGCGCGTCCGCCATCGAGAGCTGCAGCATCCGGTCGCCGCCTGTCTCCGGGAAGTCGGGCGAGAAGATGCTGTAGGCGTGCAGGTTCATCCCGTCGTCGCGGACGCTGACGCGGCCTCGGACGACGACGATCGCATCACCGACGAGCTCGGGCGCGAACTCCTGATACGCCTTGCCCATGAACATGGCGGTCATCTCGCCGCCGAAGTCCTCGACCTGGATCATGCCGT
The DNA here is from genome assembly GCF_050613355.1 of Plantibacter sp. RU18. Lineage (NCBI taxonomy): Bacteria > Bacillati > Actinomycetota > Actinomycetes > Micrococcales > Microbacteriaceae > Plantibacter > Plantibacter sp. RU18. The sequence goes on along the minus strand of NZ_CP159618.1, from coordinate 2,281,521 downwards.
ACTGGTTCCCCGACGCCTTCGCGATGCGGTGCTGCACGCTCGTGACGAGTCCGGCGATCACGACGGTCTCGCCATCGGCTGCCTCGGAGGCCATGAGGTCGGTGATCGTCGTGGACGCGTGCTTCGCAAGCTCGATCTCGAGCCCGGCCAGCGGGTGGTCCGACACGTACAGGCCGAGCATCTCGCGCTCGAAGTTGAGTTTGTCGCGCTTGGCCCAGTCAGGGCGCTCGGGGACGCTCGCCAGCGGAACCTCGCCGACTTCGGCGAACAGACTGTCGAAGTCGAACCCGATGCTCCCGGAGGCCTCGGCGCGCTTGTCCTTGACGACGGAGTCGACGGCGTCCTCGTGGATCTCGTAGAGGGCACGCCGACTGTCGCCCATGGAATCGAAGGCGCCTGCCTTGATGAGTGATTCGATCGTCCGCTTGTTCGCAACCGGCAACGGGACTTTGCGCAGGAAGTCGTGGAACGAGGTGAACCGTCCCTCCCGTTCACGCGCGACCCGGATCAGTTCGACCACGTTCGCACCGACGTTACGGATCGCGCCGAGGCCGAACCGGATGTCCTCGCCGACGGCGGCGAAGAAGCCGATCGACTCGTTGACGTCCGGCGGGAGCACCTGGATGCCCATCCGGCGGCACTCGTTCAGATACAGCGCCATCTTGTCCTTCGAGTCGCCGACACTCGTCAGCAATCCGGCCATGTACTCGGCCGGATAATGCGCTTTGAGGTAGGCGGTCCAGTAGGAGATGACGCCGTAGGCGGCGGAATGCGCCTTGTTGAACGCGTAGTCGGAGAACGGGAGCAGGATCTCCCAGAGTTTGTTGACGGCCTCCATCGAGAATCCGTTGGCCATCATCCCGCCCGAGAAACCCTCGAACTGCTTGTCCAGCTCGGACTTCTTCTTCTTGCCCATCGCGCGACGGAGGATGTCGGCCTGACCGAGCGAGAACCCGGCGACCTTCTGCGCGATCGCCATCACCTGCTCCTGGTAGATGATCAAGCCGTAACTGGTCGACAGGATCTCCGACAACGGCTCCGCGAGTTGCGGGTGGATCGGGGTGATCTCCTGCTGCCCGTTCTTGCGGAGCGCGTAGTTCGTGTGCGAGTTCGCTCCCATGGGCCCTGGACGGTACAGCGCGATGAGCGCCGAGATGTCTTCGAAGTTGTCGGGCTTCATGAGCCGCAGCAGAGCTCGCATCGGTCCACCGTCGAGCTGGAACACGCCGAGCGTGTCGCCGCGAGAGAGCAGTTCGTAGGCCCCGCGGTCGTCGAGTTCGAGATCCTCGAGGACGAGGTCGAGATCGCGGTTGCTCTTGATGTTGTCGAGCGCGTCGTTGATGATCGTCAGGTTCCGCAACCCGAGGAAGTCCATCTTGATCAAGCCGAGCGACTCGCAGGCGGGATAGTCGAACTGCGTGACGATCTGGCCGTCCTGCTCACGCTTCATGATGGGGATGATGTCGATGAGCGGGTCACTCGACATGATCACGCCTGCAGCGTGCACACCCCACTGGCGCTTCAGATTCTCGATGCCGAGCGCCGTCTCGAAGACGGTACGGGCCTCTGGATCGGTGTCGAGGATGCCTCGGAGGTCGACCGCCTCCTTGTATCGCGGGTGCTTGGTGTCGAGGATGCCCTCGAGCGGGATGTCCTTGCCCATGACCGCCGGCGGCATGGCCTTCGTCAGCTTGTCACCCATGCCGAAGGGGAACCCGAGGACTCGAGAGGAGTCTTTCAGCGCCTGCTTCGCCTTGATCGTGCCGTAGGTGACGATCTGCGCGACGCGTTCGTCGCCGTACTTCTCCGTCACGTACTTGATGACCTCACCACGGCGGCGATCATCGAAGTCGACGTCGAAGTCGGGCATGGAGACGCGGTCGGGGTTCAGGAACCGTTCGAAAATGAGGCCGTGACGCAGCGGATCGAGATCGGTGATCTGCATCGCGTACGCCGCCATCGAGCCGGCACCGGAGCCGCGACCGGGCCCGACGCGGATGCCGTTGCGCTTGGACCACTGGATGAAGTCGGCGACGACGAGGAAGTACCCCGGGAAGCCCATCTGCACGATGACGCCGGTCTCGTAGTTCGCGCGCTCTCGGACGTCGGACGGGATGCCGTCCGGATAGCGGTGGTGCAGGCCGACCTCGACCTCCTTGATGAACCAGCTCTCCTCATCCTCGCCTGCCGGAACCGGGAACCGGGGCATGTAGTTCGCGGAGGTGTTGAACGCCACGTCGCAACGTTCGGCGATCGCCAGAGTGTTGTCGCAGGCTTCCGGGTACTCACGGAACAGGCGGCGCATCTCTTCGGCCGACTTCAGGTAGAACTCGTCCGCATCGAACTTGAAGCGGTTCGGGTCGTTCAGCGTCGAACCGGACTGCACGCACAGCAGCGCCGCGTGCGCCTTCGCGTCGGCCGCATGCGTGTAGTGCAGGTCGTTCGTCGCGAGGAGCGGCAGACCGAGGTCCTTCGAGAGACGGATGAGGTCGCTCATGATGCGGCGCTCGATGCCGAGTCCGTGGTCCATGATCTCGCAGAAGTAGTTCTCGGCGCCGAAGATGTCGCGGAAGTCCGCAGCGGCTTTCACCGCTTCGTCGTACTGGCCCAGACGCAGGCGCGTCTGGACCTCACCGCTCGGGCATCCGGTCGTGGCGATCAGCCCCTTGCCGTACTGGCTGAGGATCTCGCGGTCCATGCGCGGCTTGAAGTAGTAGCCCTCGATCGAGGCCTTGGACGACAGCCGAAACAGGTTGTGCATGCCCTCGGTCGTCTCCGACAGGAGCGTCATGTGGGTGTAGGAACCAGCTCCCGAGACGTCGTCCCCGCCGCCGTCGCCCCACTTGATGCGCGTGCGGTCGCCGCGGGCCGTTCCGGGCGTGATGTACGCCTCCGTCCCGATGATCGGCTTGATTCCGGCATCGGTGGCGGTCCGCCAGAAGTCGAACGCCCCGAACATGTTGCCGTGGTCGGTCACCGCCACGGCGGGCATGCCCTGCTCGACGGCCGCCTGGATGAGCGGTTTCACGCGGGCTGCACCGTCGAGCATCGAGTACTCGCTGTGGACGTGCAGATGAACGAACGAATCGGTGGACGTGGGCACGGACGGCGCCTCCGGGGATCGTGCTGTGGGGTTCGACGCGGACGTCGAGGTGGTCTGGATCAAGCCTAACCGTCACGACCGACGCCCGGTTCCTGGGGAGGACCGGGCGTCGTCTGCGGCGGGTGGGCAGTGGTGCTCAGTCCAGTTCGAGGACCGAGAGCGCGTGCTGGAGGTCGGCGGGATAGGGTGCTTCGAAACGCACGAACTCGCCGGTGGCGGGGTGTGCGAAGCCGAGCTTCGTGGCATGGAGCCACTGCCTGGTCAGGCCGAGGCGAGCCGACAGCGCCGCGTCTGCGCCGTACATCGTGTCGCCGACGCACGGGTGGCGTTGCGCCGCCATGTGGACGCGGATCTGGTGGGTCCGGCCGGTCTCGAGGTGGACCTCGAGCAGCGATGCGTAGGGGAAGGCCTCGAGCGTCTCGTAATGCGTGACCGACGGCTTGCCGTCGGCGATGACGGCGAAGCGCCAGTCGTGCCTCGGGTGGCGGCCGATGGGTCCGTCGATGGTCCCGGCGAGTGGGTCCGGGTGGCCCTGCACCACAGCTCGGTAGATCTTCTCCACCTCGCGGTCGTGGAAGGCCCGCTTGAGCCAGGTGTACGCACGCTCGGTCTTCGCGACGACCATGAGGCCGCTCGTCCCGGCGTCGAGACGATGGACGACACCCGCACGCTCCGCCGCTCCGGACGTGGAGATGCGGAAGCCCGCGGCGGCGAGGGCGCCGAGCACCGTCGGCCCTTCCCAACCCACCGATGGATGGGCGGCGACACCGGCCGGCTTGTCGACGACGACGATGTCGTCGTCGTCGTGAACGATGCCGAGATCCGGCACCGCGATCGGGACGATGACCGCCGCACGGCGCGGTGTCCATTCGACCTCGAGCCAGGCACCGGCGAGGAGCCGATCCGACTTGTCGACGGGCTTGCCATTCATGCTGACACCGCCGCCGATCGCGACCTCAGCCGCATAGCTCCGCGAGAACCCGAGGAGCTTGGCGAGACCGGCGTCGACGCGCTCGCCCTCCAGCCCGTCCGGGACGAACAGGCTACGTGACTCGGTCATTGCTGGTCCGGCTTCGTCGGAGGGAGCTCCGTGGACAATCCGGAAGGAGTCTCCGGCGTCGTCTCGGCGACCGGCTCGCTCGCGTCGACTGCGGCTTCGCTCGCGCGGGTGGTCCGAGTGCCGTCAAGGTTCACGCCGAACAGCGTCAGGAGGATGAACAGCGCCATGCTGACGACGATGCAGATGTCCGCCACGTTGTAGATGGCCGGGAGCATCCAGGGCGTCGAGATGAAGTCGACGACATGACCCAGGCCGAAGGACGGTTCCCGGAGGAGACGGTCGGTCAGGTTGCCCAGCACACCGCCGAGGAGGAGTCCGAAGACGACCACCCACGCCAGAGAGCGGATCCGCCTGGCGAACCAGATGATGACGACCACGACGACCGCGGCCAGGATCGAGAAGATCCAGGTGTACCCGGCCCCGAGGGAGAACGCCGCTCCGGAGTTCTTGACGAAGTACAGCACGAGCGCATTTCCGAGGACGGGAACGCTCTCACCCACCGTGAGATTCGTCGTCACGAGGAATTTGGTGAATTGATCGGCCGAATAGGCCACGACGGCAACCAGCGCCAGGACTGCAAGAGTCCTGGCGCTGGTTTTCGACGGTGATGCGGGAGACAACCGGGGGTCTGCGCTAGACCGCTGCGCTGTCGGCGGTCACGCCGGCCTGCGCGTCGGGAGCGGAGCTCGACGACGAGGCGTCGAGGTCCTTGAGCTGGCCCTCGATGTAGCCACGCAGCTGCGAGCGGTACTCACGCTCGAAGTTGCGGAGTTCGTCGATCTTGTGCTCGAGCACGGAACGCTCCTGCTCGAGGATCTGCATCTGCGCGCGCTGCTTGGCCTCAGCCTCGGCGACGACACGGGCAGCGGTCGCGTGACCCTCTGCGATGAGCGAGTCGCGGCGCTGAGCACCTTCGGCGACGTGCTCGTCGTGAAGACGGCGTGCGAGCTGCAGCAGGTTGTTGGAGCTCTCCGCAGTGTTGTCCGCCGACTCCGCAGCGGGTGCTGCGACCGGTGCGACGACCGGAGCGGGAGCTGCTTCGACCTTGGCGGGGGCAGCAGGAGCGGACGAACCACCGGACTGCAGCTCGGCCACCTTGGCTTCGGCCGCGGTCAGCTTCTGCTGGACCTCGTCCTTCTCCTGGATCAGGCGACGGAGTTCGACGACCACCTCATCGAGGAAGTCGTCCACCTCGTCCTGGTCGTAGCCTTCGCGGAACTTGGTCTGCTGAAACCGCTTCTGGACCACGTCTTCGGGAGTGAGCGCCATAGCGAACCACCTTCACTGTCGAATCGAAAATCTGTACAACGCCCCCACGCTAGCAAAGTCTGACCCAGAGGGTGAGACATGTTGCCGCGAGTGGAGGCTGCCGCCGGGTGACGGACGTTCTATCGTAGCCACACATTCACGAGCGTCATGGCGATGATGCAGCAGAGCATCGTCAGGGTCCACCCGAAATCCAGGGCGACGGGACCGATCGCCACCCTGGGCAGGACCCGTCGGAAGAACCTGATCGGCGGGTCGGTGACCGTGAAACTGAGTTCAGCGAGCACCAGGCCGACGCCGGAAGGGCGCCACTGCGGCCGGAGCACACGAGCCAGGTCGAGGATGAACCGTGCCCAGAGCACGAAGAAATAGAGGAGCAGCGCGAGATAGAGAATCGTGCCGATCACGGAGATGAGAGAAGCCACCCCTCAATTATGACTGAGCGAAGAACGTCGCCTCGGTCGCCTCGGGGGCACCTTGGCCGTTGTCGCCGGAAATGGCGACGTGTTCGGGAGACAGGAGGAACACCTTGCTCGTGACGCGCTCGATCTTGCCGTAGAGCCCCTGGGAGAGCCCACTGGCGAAGTCGATCAGTCGACGAGCATCGCCGTCGCTCATCTGCGAGAGGTTGATGATGACGGGGACGCCGTCGCGGAAGCTCTCGGCGATGATCTGCGCGTCGCGGTACTGCTTGGGGTGCACCGTCAAAATCTCGTTGAGGTCTGAGCTCGGCGCGACCGGCTGACGCACGGGAACCGGCTTCCGGAGCGGAGTGACAGGAGCAGCCTTCTCGACCCGCTCGACACGCTCCGGGCGCTCTGCCCGTCGTGGCTCGGCCTGCTGGGCCGGCTCGGCCTGAGCGGTCTGCTGCTGCTCGTACTCCAGATCATCGTCGGCGAGCCCGAGGTACACCATGGTCTTCTTCAGTGGGTTCGACATCGTTTCCTCCGTGATCTGCGGTCCTTGCACCTTCGAGATTAACGTCACACTGGCCGATTCCCGGTGATTGCCGTGCCGATGCGTAGGTGTGTCGCGCCGGCATCGATGGCTTCGACGAAGTCGTGGCTCATCCCGATCGACAGTCCGGTCGCTCCCGGAGCAAGCGATCGCACCCGCTCCGATGCGGCCGCGACGCGCGCGAAGGCTGATGTCGCCGGCTCGTCGAGCGGTGCGACGGCCATGACGCCACGGAGGACGACACCCGTGGTCTCGAGCGCCTCGACAGCGAGTGCTTCGAGCATTGCGTCACCGGTCACCCCACCCCTGCCAGGATCGTCGGTGAGGTTGATCTGCAGATAGACGTCGATACTCCTGTCCGCTGACGAGAGGGCGCGGAGGAGTTCGGGACGATCGACCGAGTGCACCGCGTCGACATACCGCCGCACCTGCTTGGCCTTGTTCGTCTGCAGCTGACCGATGAAGTGCCAATGGAGTCCGAGACCCTCTGATCCGAGAGCCTTGTCGCGAGCCTCGGGGTGACGGTTCTCCCCCACATCGCTGACACCTGCTGCCGCGAGGCGTCGCACCAGCTCGACCGGGTGGAACTTCGTCACGACGATGAGCGTCGGCTCGTCGACCCGACCGGCGTCACGGGTGGCCTGCGCCACTCGACCACGGATGTCGGCAAGACGATCGAGCAGAGCCGGATCGGGTTCCAGGGAACCCGATCCGGCCACGTTCGGTTCGACTGCCACTACTTCAGGAAGTCGGGGATGTCCAGCTCGCCCTCATCGTCGAACGAGGGGTCGGCGACCGCCGTCTCGACGACCGTCTCCGACTGACGAGCGTTGCCGCCGGAGAACGCGGACGCACCGCGGCCCGAGTTCCAGTCGGATCCCGTGGAAGCGGGAGCCGCAGCGGGGCGGCTCTCGGCGGAATCGTTCGACGTGGTGCTGATCGGAGCGCTGGCAGGCTCGTCCGAGGAGCTCATGACGCCGCCTGAGATGACCGCGTCGGCCGGCGACGCCGCAGTCCGGGTGAGCGGCTCGCCGCCGTCGAAGCCTGCGGCGATCACGGTGACGCGCACCTCATCGCCGAGGGTGTCGTCGACCACAGCGCCGAAGATGATGTTGGCCTCCGGGTGGACGGCCTCCTGGACAAGCTTCGCTGCATCGTTGATCTCGAAGATGCCGAGATTCGAGCCACCCTGGATGGACAGCAGGACACCATGCGCGCCCTCGATGCTCGCCTCGAGCAAGGGCGACGCCACCGCGAGTTCTGCCGCCTTGATCGCTCGGTCCGCGCCTCTCGACGAGCCGATACCCATGAGAGCCGAACCGGCGCCCTGCATCACCGACTTGACGTCGGCGAAGTCGAGGTTGATGAGGCCAGGGGTGGTGATGAGGTCGGTGATGCCCTGCACACCGGCGAGCAGCACCTGGTCGGCGGTCGCGAACGCTTCGAGCATGCTGATGCCGCGGTCGCTGATCTCCAGCAGCCGGTCGTTCGGCACGACGATGAGGGTGTCGACCTCTTCCTTCAGACGCGCGACACCGAGCTCGGCCTGTGCTTGACGACGGCGGCCCTCGAAGCCGAACGGCTTCGTGACGACACCGATGGTCAGTGCGCCGATCGACTTCGCGATGCGCGCGACGACGGGCGCGCCACCGGTACCGGTACCACCGCCCTCGCCCGCGGTCACGAAGACCATGTCCGCTCCGGCGATGGCCTCCTCGATCTCCTCGGCGTGATCCTCGGCGGCGCGACGGCCGACCTCGGGATCCGCTCCGGCGCCGAGTCCGCGAGTGATCTCGCGGCCGACATCGAGCTTGACGTCTGCATCGCTCATCAACAGCGCTTGCGCGTCCGTATTGATGGCGATGAACTCCACCCCTCGAAGGCCGAGCTCGATCATGCGATTGACCGCGTTGACGCCACCGCCGCCGATTCCGACGACCTTGATGACGGCGAGGTAGTTCTGGTTAGTAGTCACTTCCGGCCTCCGTGAGAACTCTCAACCTCTAGTACAGGTTTAAAGTCATGCTGCGTATGCAATTTGTCCTTGAGCACGACGTTAGGTGCCAGTCGGGACGCGTCCGGGACGCGCCCCCGCGTGTCGGCAGATCGACTGCGAATTCGCGCAGGTTGTGCTCAGCGGACGATGACGTTGGCCGGAGACGTCACGTCGTACTGGTTCACCTGCGTCGGATCGGTCGCCGCCATCGCGCGTTCGAGGCTGACAGCCTTGATCGCCGAGTCGTCAGCACTCCCCCAGACCACCTCGGCCGGCGAGTCCACAAGTGTGAGGGTGACGTCGTCCGCGGTCGAAGCCGACACGGATGCCACCCTGGCCCGCAGCTCCGCCGGAAGCGCGCGCACGACAGCGGCTGCCGCGATGAACCCCTTCGAGGAGGCGCCACCGGACACCATGAGCGTCGGGTAGCCCGCGATGGGCTGGTCGCTCCGTTCGATCGTGACACCGGCCGCGTCCACCAGTGTGTACACGGTGCCCGATTGCAGCACACCGACCGGCTCACGTTCCACGATCCTGACCACGAGCGTGTTCGGCGGCTGCGACTCGAGCGAGTAGCTCGCGATCAGCGGGTATCCGACGAGGACCGCCTTCACCGCGCCGCCGTCAACGAGCGCGAGCGGGCGACCGAGCTGACCTTCGAGCGCCTCCGTGATCTCCGCCTGACTCACCCTCGAAGCGCCGACGACCTCGATCGTCCGGACGGCCATGAGCGGCGAGTACGCTCCGGCCAGCGAGACCACCACGAGTGCGCCGAGGATCGCAGCGACGACGAGCCAGGCGCGATGCCTCCCCCGCTTCCGCGCGGTGAAGCGGCGGATCTCCTGGCGCTCGTGTCGACGTCGAAGCCGTGCGGCTTCCCGCGGGTCGAGGATGGAGTCCTCCCCCGCCGTCGGAACCGTCGCCGTTACGGCAGACGCTCGCGAGGACTTCGAGCGCTTCGAACGCGGCGGTTTCGGCGAGGCGGTCGACACAGTCGACCCAGCCGGTCTCGATTCGGAACCCGAAGTCGCCGCAGCGGCCGACGACCCGGCGGCACCTGCGGACGAGGCATCGGAGTCGTCGGCCGGTGCTCGCGACGCCTGCGGGCGCTCGACGTCGAGATCGAGGACGTCGGTCGCCTGGTCGTCGTCCGACGATGGGGACGCACCCGCACCGCGCGTGCTTCGATCCGAGTCGGTTCGCGGCCCTCCGCTGCGCCCGGCCCGTGGCCTGACGGCGGGGTCGAAGCCGTCCGGGCGCTTCACCGCACACCCATCAGGCGGACTCGTGACCGGCGATGGCCTCGAGGAGCTGAGGCACGATCCGGTACACGTCTCCGCAGCCGAGGGTGATCACGAAGTCGCCGGGCCGGGCCACGGTCGCCGTGTACTCCGCCGCGCGCTGCCAGTCGTCGATGTAGGCGACATGGCCCGCATCGCTGAACCGCGTCGAGACGGTCGCTCCGGTGACGCCGGGCTCGGGGTCTTCCCGAGCCCCATAGACCTCGAGGACCACCGTGTGATCGGCGTACCGTTCGAGCGCATCGGCGAACTCCTGCGCGAACAGACGGGTCCTGCTGTACAGGTGCGGCTGGTGGACGGCGATGATCCTGCCTTCCCCGACCACGGTCCGTGCAGCAGCGAGAGCTGCAGCGACCTCGGTCGGGTGGTGCGCGTAGTCGTCGTAGACGCTCACGCCGTTCGCGACGCCGTGGAGCTCGAAGCGCCGCTGCGTTCCGCCGAACGCTGTGATCGCCTGCAGTGCTGCGGCCGGGTCGAACCCGACTCCGACGAGGACGGCGAACGCTCCGGCGGCGTTGATGGCGTTGTGCCGCCCCGGCACCCGCAGGGTCGCCGCGTAGGTGGTTCCCTCATAGCTGAGCCGGAACGACACCGGACCGGTGGGGCCGACATCGTGCAGGCGGACATCGGCGCCCGCGGCCTCGCCGAAGGTGAGGATGCGCTTGTTCCCGGCGACCTCGCGCAGCGCCGGCGTGATCCGGACGGCACCGGCGTCGTCGGAGGAGATCACGACGAGTTCGCGCGCCTGTTCGGCGAACGTCACGAACGCCTGCTCGAAGGCCTCGAGCGAGCCGTAGTGGTCGAGGTGGTCGGGGTCGATGTTGGTGATGAGCGCGATCGCGGCGTCGTAGAGCAGGAACGAGCCGTCGGACTCGTCGGCCTCGACGATGAAGAGCTCGCCCTCGCCACGAGCCGAGCTCAACCCGAGCGACTCGATGACACCGCCGTTGACGAAGCTCGGATCCGCGGCGAGTTCGAGCAGAGCCGTGATGATCATGCCCGTCGAGGTCGTCTTGCCGTGCGCACCGGCGACGGCCACGAGCCGGGAGCCGGAGGTGAGCCAGGCGAGGGCCTGCGAGCGGTGCAGGATCGTCAGTCCGCGCTCCTTCGCCAGCAGGTATTCCGGGTTGTCCGCCCAGAGCGCGCCGGTCACGACGAGCGTGTCGGCCTCTCCGACGTTCGAAGCGTCGTGCCCGATGGCCACCGGCACGCCGAGCGCGCGGAGCGCATCGATGTTCTTGGACTCCCGCACGTCGGACCCGGTGACGCGTGAGCCTGCGCCGACGAAGAGGCGCGCGATGCCGCTCATGCCGCTGCCACCGATGCCGACGAAGTGCACGATGCCGAGGTCGGCTGGGATCTCGACGGTGGGGTCTGGCTTGATCACGGTGTCACGCTTTCTGAGAAGACTTCGGTCACCGGCCGCGCACGCGCTGCACCGATGGTTGGAGCGCCTCATCGATGAGGGCGATCATGCGAGCCGTGCCGTCGGAGACACCGACACTCTTCGACTGTGCCGCCATGTCGTCGACCCGGTGCCGATCCGCGAGGAGCGGAACGAGGTGCTCCCGCACCCACTCCGACACGAACCGCGCGTCATCAACCATAACCGCTCCCCCGGCGCGGACGACATCCGCGGCGTTGAAGCGCTGTTCTCCATTGCCCACCGGGTAGGGCACGTAGACCGCCGGAACGCCCACAGCACACAGTTCGCTCACGGTCGCGCTTCCGGCCCGCGACACGGCGAGATCGGCCGCGGCGATCGCGAGATCCATCCGCGAGCAGTAGTCGAGCAGCCGGTAGTGCTCGACACCCGGGTCCGAGATCTCGCTCGTCGCTCCGGTGATGTGCAACACCTGCCAACCGGTGGCGACGATGTCGGCGGCACTCTCACTCATGGTGGCGTTGATCCGTCGAGCGCCGAGCGAGCCGCCGGTGACGAGGAGGAGCGGGCGCTCCGCCACCAGTCCGAATTCTGTGAGGGCGGACGGACGGAGTGCATCACGATCGAGCACCTCGATCTCGTGCCGTAACGGCATGCCGACGAAACGGGCGTTGCGGATCGGCGTCCGGTGGAACGCGACGCCGACATAGGGCGTATAGCGTGCACCGAGTCGGTTCGCCAGTCCGGGACGGGCGTTCGCCTCATGGATCACCAGCGGGACCTTCGCCCGCTTCGCGGCCCGGTATGCGGGGGCGGCGGCGTAGCCACCGAACCCGATGACGACGTCGACCCGATGCTCGCGGATGATCTCGACCACGGACGACACCGCGCTCCGGAGCCTCGAGGGGTACCGCAGCGCGGCAGCGTTGGGCCGACGCGGGAACGGCAGCTTCGGGATCGTGAGCAGCTCGTACCCTCGCTCGGGCACGAGCCGCGACTCCAGCCCTTCGGCCGTACCGACGACGAGGATCTCTGCTTCAGGATCACGTGCACGAAGGCCGTCGGCGACGGCCAGTAGCGGATTGACGTGGCCGGCGGTACCGCCGCCGGCGAGGAGATAGGTGGTCATCGGGCGACTCCGGAGGTCTGGGGGCGCCTGGCGGCCGTGCGCCGAGGCTTCTGGGTCGCCGGTCGACCGCGTTCGCGCGCGAAGGACAGGACGATCCCGATCGCGACGAGCGTCGTGAGCAGCGCGGTGCCACCGGACGAGAGGAGGGGTAATGGGACGCCGAGGACCGGCAGCACACCGAGGACGACGCCGATGTTCACGAGCGCCTGACCGATGACCCAGGCCATGATCGCACCCGTCGTGATACGGACGAACGAATCGTCGCTCGCACGGATCACTCGGATGAACATGACCGCGAGGAAGACGAAGAGGCCGAGGACGAGGACGGCCCCGATGAGACCGAGCTCCTCGCCGATCGCGGCGAAGATGAAGTCGTTGGAGATCGCGGGGAGCCAGCCGTACTTCGCACGTGAGTTGCCGAGCCCGACGCCCCACAGGCCGCCGTTCGCAAGCGCCCAGGTCCCGTGCGTGGACTGCCAGTCCGAGTTCTCGTAGTCACCCTTACCGTCACCGAAGAAGGCCATGATGCGCTGCATCCGGTTGGCGCTGGTGATCGCCATGATGAAGAACAGGACCGCTCCCGCGACGACGGGGATCGCGATGAAGCGGAGGCGTACCCCGGCGAAATACAGCGCGGAGAAGACGATGAACGCCATGATGACGACCGTACCGAGGTCGCCGCCGAGCAGGACCAGGCCGATCGACAGCCCGGCGAACGGGATGACCGGGATGAGCGCGTGCTTCCACTCGAGCAGCCGAGGCTGCTTGACCGTGAGTACGAGGCCGAGCCACACCACCAGCGCCAGTTTCACCGCCTCGGACGGTTGGGCGGTGAAGCCGCCGATCTCGATCCAGTTGCGGTTCCCGCCGATCTCATAGCCGAGCGGGGTGAAGACGAGCAGCTGGAGTCCCATGGCGACGATGAGGAAGATCCAGGCCCACTTCTTCCAGAAGCGCGCGGGGAATCGACTCACGACCAGCATGAGCGGGACGCCGATCATCGCGAACGTGGCCTGCCGCCAGAAGAGCCCGAAGTACCCGTCGCCGGCCTCATACGACTCGACCGACGAGGACGACAGCACCATGACGAGGCCGAGCCCGACGAGGAACAGCGTGATTCCGAGGAGGAGGAAGTAGTTCTTCGACTCCGGGCGGAGCACCTTGCCGAGCGAGATGCGGGCGCTGGACATGACGTTCGCTGAAGCACCGGCCGTCACGGCGTCGCCGGACTCGCGCTGCGAGGGTGACGACCGTGCCCGGCGTGGGTCAGCGCGAGGCGGATCGATCATCCGCCTCACCTCCCACCTCTGCTTCAACGGCCGCCTGGAACAGGCGACCACGGTGTCCGTAGTCCGTGAACTGGTCCATCGAGGCCGCTGCAGGTGCGAGGAGGACGGTGTCCCCTGCTTGAGCGATCTCGGCGGCCCGGCGGACGGCCTCCGGCATGACGAGTTCAGTCTCCGCTTCGGTGACCTCGATCACCGTGAGCGTCGGCGCGTGTCGCGCGAATGCTTCGAGGACCTCGGCCCGGTCGGCGCCGATGACGATCGCCCCGCGAAGGTGGTCGGCGTGACGTTCCACCAGCCGGTCGATCGAGACGCCCTTCAAGAGACCGCCGACGATCCAGACCACCGAGCGGTAGGCCGCGAGCGATGCATCTGCAGCGTGGGGGTTGGTCGCCTTCGAGTCGTCGATCCATTCGACCTCGAGGCTCCGCGCGACGAGTTGGATGCGGTGCGCATCGAGCCCGAATGCGGTGAGCGTGTCGTGCACGGCCTGCACGCTCACGCCGGCAGCGCGGGCGAGTGCTGCGGCCGCGAGGATGTTGGCGACGATGTGCGGAGCCGACAGGCCACGCAGCGCGAGGTCGGCCACTGTGGTGATCTCGAGTGCACTCGTGCGGCGGTCGTCGAGGAACGCCCGGTCGACGAGGATGCCGTCGACGACCCCGAAGTCGCTCGGGCCCGGCACGTCGAGGCCGAAGCCGACCGCGCGCGCGCCGTCGACGACCTCGGCCTCCTCGACCATCGTCATCGTCGCAGCGTCCGCGCGGTTGTAGACGCACGCCACTCTCGTGTTCTCGTACACGACGGCCTTCGCCGCCCGATAGGCCTCGGCCGAACCATGCCAGTCGAGATGATCATCAGCGACGTTCAGGCACACACTCGCGAGCGGGGAGACGATGCTGCGTCCGCCCTGCAGGCCCAGCGTGTGCAGCTGATAGCTGGACAGCTCGACGACGAAGAAGTCGAATCCCTGCGGGTCGCGCACCGCGTCGAGGACGGGTACGCCGATGTTGCCGCACGGCGCTGCCCGGAAGCCCGCCTCGACGAGCATCGACGCCGTCAGCTGGACCGTCGTGGTCTTCCCGTTCGTGCCGGTGATGCAGATCCACTCGGCTGGGACACCCACCTTGTCGCGGACCCGCCACGCCAGTTCGATGTCGCCCCAGACCGGGACCGACGAACGCTGTGCCCAGGCGACGACGGGGTGATCGGGGTGGAAACCCGGCGAGACGACCATGAGTTCCGGCTCGAACGCGACGAGTTCGTCGGGGACCGTCGAGAGATCGTGCTGGAGCAGCGTCGCGCCGATGACCCGGACGAGGTCTGCACGCTCGTCTGCCGCGGTGCCGGCGAGCACCAGCACCTCAGCACCGAGCTCGGTCAGGGTGTCCGCGACCGAGAACCCCGTCATGCCGAGCCCGAGGACTGCGACGCGGAGGCCTCGCCAGTCCGCGTGCCAGCTGCGCAACTCGTCCAACCGGGCCTGACTCATCGGCTGAGCCATTCGAGGTAGAACGACCCGACTCCCGCAGCGACGAGCAGACCGCCGATGATCCAGAAACGGATGACGACCGTGACCTCAGCCCAATCCTTCAGCTCGAAGTGGTGATGGATCGGGCTCATGAGGAAGATGCGCTTGCCGTGGGTGACCTTGAAGTACAGCCGCTGCACGATGACCGATCCTGCCTCGATGACGAAGAGTCCCCCGACGAGCACGAGCAGCAGCTCCGTCTTGCTGAGGATGGCCAGGGCCGCGAGGGCACCACCGAGGGCGAGCGAACCGCTGTCCCCCATGAAGATCTGCGCCGGCGACGTGTTCCACCAGAGGAAGCCGATGAGCGCGCCCACGATGGCCGCTGCGACGACCGCGAGGTCGAGTGGATCACGGACGTCGTAGCACTTGTACGCGACGTCGGAGGCGAGCGAGGAACTGAAGCAGGACTGGTTGAACTGCCAGAACCCGATGATGATGTACGAACCGATCGCGAGGATGGACGCACCCGTCGCGAGGCCGTCGAGGCCGTCCGTGACGTTCACGCCGTTCGACGTTGCTGCGACGATCACCGAGGTCCACAGGATGTAGAGCAGGATGCCGATCACGGGGATGCCGACCGCCATGAAGTTGATCGGGATGTCGCGGATGACCGAGATGTTCGTCGACGCCGGGGTGAAGCCCTCGGTGTTCGGGAAGTTGATCGCCAACACCGCGAAGACGGTGGCGACGACGAGCTGCCCCGCGACCTTCGCCCATCCGCCGAGCCCGAGGCTCTGCTTCTTGCGGACCTTGAGGAAGTCGTCGATGAAGCCGACGATGCCGAGGCCGACCATCATCAACAGCACGAGCAGCGCCGAGACGCCGATCTGCTCCTGGAAGATGAGGTAACTGGCGAAGAAGCCCACGAGGGTGCCGACGATGATGATGACGCCACCCATCGTGGCGGTTCCGCGCTTCGTGTGGTGGCTCTGCGGTCCGTCGTCACGGATGAACTGGCCCCAGGCCAGTTTGCGGAAGGCCTTGATGAAGAGTGGCGTCAGGAAGAGTGAGAACGCCAGCGAGATCGCCCCCGCTGCAAGTAGGACTCTCATGCGTACAGCTCCCCCAGTCGATCGCCAAGGAACCGGAGGCCGGCCGAGTTGGACGATTTCACGAGCACGGTGTCGCCTGGGGCGATCTCGGTGCTCAAGTAGTCGAATGCTTCGTCGGCGGTCGGGAAGTACACCGACTCGCCGTCCCACGAGCCCTCGTTGATTGCAGTGATGTGCATGCGTCGCGCTTCAGGACCCACGACCACGAGACGGCCGATGCCGAGACGGACGACCTGCAGGCCGATGCGATCGTGCTCCTCTCCTGCCCAATCCCCCAGCTCGCTCATCGCACCGAGCACGGCGATGGTGCGGTGGCGCTCGGCGCCGATCTGGGCGAGCGTGCGGATGGCGGCGGACATCGAGTCGGGGCTCGCGTTGTACGCGTCGTTGATGATCGAGACGTCGTCGCGACCTCCGAGCAGCTCCATGCGCCAACGCTCGGCGCGGCTCACGCTCTCGAGCGCGACGACGATCTGTTCGAGCGTGGCCCCGAGTTCGAAGGCGGCAGCCGCAGCAGCGAGTGCGTTCATCACGTGATGCTCGCCGAGGACGCGGAAGCGGACGGGTGCTGAGGAGCTGTCAGGCAGGTGGAGCCGGAAGGCGGTGCCGGACGCGGTCGCCGAGATGTCCGTCGCGCGGACGGCAGCTCGCTCGTTGAGTCCGAACCACAGCACCCTGGCACTCGTGGCGTCCGCCATGCCTGCGACCCGTGCGTCGTCCAGGTTGAGGATGGCGACGTCCGACGCAAGGAGCTCCGACACCATCTCGGTCTTCGCGGTGACCGTGGCCTCGATGCCCCCGAATTCTCCGGCATGCGCCAGACCGACCTTCAGCACGACACCGATGTCGGGCTTCGCCATGCGGATGAGCCGCGCGATCTCGCCGATCCCGCTCGCGCCCATCTCTGCGACGAGGAAGCGCGTCTGGGTCGTGACCTTGAGCATCGTGATCGGTGCACCGACCTCGTTGTTGAAGGAGGCCTTCGGGCTGATCGTCTCGCCGAGCTGCTCGAGCACAGCGGCGAGGAGGTTCTTCGTGGTCGTCTTGCCGTTCGACCCGGTGATCCCGACGATCTGGAGCCGCCCGAGGGCACGGACGCGGGTGATCACCTCGGTCGCGAGGTCGCCGAGCGCAGTGACGGAGTCGGCGACGACGATCTGCGGCATCGCCACCGGGAGTTCACGTTCGACGATAAGCAGTGCGGCACCGTTCGCGATCGCGGCGTCGGCGAACAAGTGACCGTCGGTCTCCTCGCCGGGCTTCGCGACGAAGATGTCGCCCGGAGTGATCAGGCGGGAGTCGGTGTCGGACACTCCGGAGACGATGAGGTCGGGAGCGGCGTGCGCAGGGATCAATCGGCCGTTGGTGGCGGCGGCGATCTCGCTGAGGGTGAGGTCGATCATGATCAGAGCCAGCCGGCTTCCCGGAGGGCGACCCGGGAGTCGTCTCGTGCCGAGTACGGGATCTTCACGCCGGCGACCTCGTGGTAGTCCTCGTGGCCGGGCCCGGCGTACAGGATCGAGTCGCCGGTGGACGCAAGCGAGAGGGCGGTGCGGAACGCGGTGGCGGGATCAGCCACCTCGAGCAGTTCGCCGTCGGGCACGGCATCGCGGGCGGCGTCGAGGAGGACGCGTCGGATCGACGCCGGGTCCTCGCTCCGTGGATGGAAGTCCGTGATGACCACGACGTCCGCTCCGCGGGCGGCGATCGCGCCCATGTCCGCGCGCTTCGTGGTGTCGCGGTCGCCGTCGGCGCCGAACACCATGATCACCCGCCCGGGAGTGACGGCACGGATCGCCGCGAGGGTGTTCAGGAAGGCGTCGGGGCTGTGACCGTAGTCGATGTAGACGACGGGACCTCGATCGCCGCTGATCCGTTCGGCACGGCCGGGGATGTACGCGTCGATCCCGCCGTCGCGCTCCAGCGACTGGGCGATCATGTCGAACTCGACGCCCGACTCGACGAGCATCACGATCGCGAGCGCGGCGTTCGCTGCCATGAACCAACCGAGCAACGGCACCCGCGTGACCAGGACCCGGTCCTCGGGCCCCTCAAGCCGGAACGTCGTGGAACCCGCGGCCTCCTCGACCATGGTCATGCGCCAGTCGGCCGCGACCTCGGCGCGCGTGGTCAGCGTGGTGACGGGGATGCGGCTCTCCTCGACGAGTCGAGCACCCCACTCGGAATCGACGGTGACGACACCGCGCCGGGCCCGGTCGGGCTCGAAGAGTCCTCGCTTCGCCGCGAAGTACTCGTCGAAGTCGCCGTAGTCGTCGAAGTGGTCGTGACTGAGGTTGGTGAACCCCACGACGTCGAACACGAGACCGTCGACTCGATGCCGGGAGAGCGCCTGCGCGGACACCTCGATAGCGACGGCTCGGACCTCCGACTCACGCATGCGGGCGAGGAGCGCGTGCAGCTCGCTCGCCTCGGGCGTCGTCAGCGAGCTGGTCACCGCGAGCTCGCCGATCCGGCGCTCGGCGGTGGAACTGAGTCCTGAGACGATCCCCAACTGGGCGAGGATCCCGCTCAGCAGGTACACCACGCTGGTCTTGCCGTTGGTGCCCGTGACGCCGAACAGCGTCGGTGGTTCCTCAGCGGTCCGGTAGACCCAGGCAGCGAGGTGGCCAAGAGCGGCACGCGGCTCCGGCACGACGATGATCGGGAGTCCGGCGGGTTCGGCCAGCACACGCCCCGCGACGTCGGTCAGGACAGCGACTGCGCCGCGCTCCTTCGCCTGCACCGCGTAGGCCGCCCCGTGGGCACGGACACCGGGCATCCCGATGTAGAGGTCGCCTGGCTCCACCGAGCCGGAGCTCAGGCTAACGCCGCTGATCTCCACACCATCGGCTGAGCCGTGCAGATCGAGGTCGAATTCGGTCACCAGCTGCGAGAGCGCCCGCCGCTGCGGATGCTCCGGCCTGAGGCTGATCGGGCCCTGATTGTTCACGCTGAGCCCATCCTTCATGAGGTCGTTCAAAAATCGAGCGGCAGGTTCGGTGCCGGCTCCGTCGAGGGCTGCACTCCCCTGCTCTTCAGCACTTGGGTGGTCACGTCCCGGAAGATGGGAGCGACCGCAGCCGATGAATTCATCTTAACCGGGTCGGCCAGGTTCACCGAAACGACGAACTGCGGAGCCTCGGCGGGAGCGAAGCCGGCCATCGAGACCAGGTAGCTCGAGCTGTAGCCGCCTTCGCCATCCGGCTGCTGAGCCGTACCGGTCTTCATGGCCACCCGGTAGCCCGGCACGTCCACGTTCGCGGCCACCCAGCTCTCCTGGTCGACCATCTCCAGCATGTCGCTCACCTGCTTGGCGGCGTCGGCGGACACGACGCGCGTCCCGGTGGCATCAGGGACGTCGGTCACCGTCCCGTCGGCGTGCTTGCAGCCTTCGACGAGTTGCACCGGCATGCGGACGCCACCGTTGGCGATGGTCTGGTACAGGCTCGCGCCCTGGATCGCGGTCGTCGAGAAACCCTGCCCGAACATGGTCGCGTAGGTGGTCTGGTTGTCCCAGTCGGCTGCATCCGCCATGATGCCGCCGGACTCGCTCGGGAAGCCGACCTCCGACTTCTGGAGCTGACCGAACTTCTGGAAGTAGGCGTACCGGGTGTCAGCGTCGAGCTTCTCGCCGAACTGCGACATGCCCGTGTTCGAGGACTGCACCATCACGCCGGACAACGTGAGGTTCATGTCGTCGTGGAACTCGCTGTCGTTGATGTCTGCACCGTTCGACGGCAGGTACCGGAACGGCGCGACGACCTGCGAGTTCGGGCTCACGACGCCCTGATCGATGAGCGCGGCAGCGGTGAGTGACTTGTACGTCGAGCCGGGCTCGAACGGTGCGGCGAAGGCACGCGAGCCTCGGTCCTCAGCAGCGGTCGCACTGACGTTGCCGGGGTCGACTGCCGGGTACTCGGCGACGGCGAGCAGCTTGCCGGTCGAGACCTCCATGACCGTCACGATGCCCCAGCTCGCACCGACTGCCTGCGCCTGCGCGGCCAGCGACTGCTGCGAGAACCACTGGATGTCCTTGTCGATGGTGAGGACGACGTCGCCGCCATCCTTCGCCGACTGCGTGACCGTCGTGCCGGGGAGCGGCAGTCCGCCGCTGCCCTTCTCGTAGGTGGTACGCCCGTTCTCACCCGCGAGGCAGGAGTCGTCCATGAGTTCGACACCGGCCTGTGCCTCGCCCTCCTCACCGACGAACCCGACGATGTTGCCGGCGACGGCACCGTTCGGGTAGACGCGCGAGGGCGATTCACTGAACGTCGTCCACGGGATCTCGAGCGCCTTGAGTGCGCGCAGCTGGTCGAGGGTCAGGTTCTTCGCGATGAGCGCGTAGAGCGAGTCCTTGTCTGCGGCCAGCGCGTCGGTGATCAGCGCGAGCACCTCGGGCCCCGCTTTGCCGACGATCGCGCCGATCTCGTTGGTCGCCTGGTCAAGCGTGATCGTCTGCTCGGTGCCGTCGACGTCGCGTTCGAACTCGCCGGCATCCTTCGGCGAGACCTGCACGGTGTACCGCATGACCGCTTCGGCCAGCACGGAGCCGTCGGAGGCGAGGATGCTGCCACGCGTCGCGAGGATCGTGTCGCCCGTCTCGGTCTTCTCGAGCGACTCTGCGCTGAGTGCGCTCGCTCGGACGACCTGGATGTCGACCAGACGCATGACGAACAGGGTCATGACGATCGAGACCGCGACGATCGTGAAGGCGAGGCGACGGCGGGTGGTCTTCGTGTGCCTCACCATGGTGCCTCCACCGCGTCCTCCCCTGGCGCTGCGCTCCGTTCGAGCGCGCTCCCTGATGTCCGGAATCGGGCGGTCATCGCGTGGTCGGCGACGGCAGCCCGTCCTGCAACGGTACGGGCGTCGTGCCCGCATCCGGGCTCGACGCGCCGTCCGCCGCAGCAGGGTTCTGGCCACCTACCAGCGGAATCGTCGCAGTCTGCGCGTTCGGGACGAGCGTCGCGCCGAAGATCGGGCTGGTGCTCGCTGCAGCCGGTGTCGGGGTGCCCAGTACTGCACCGTCCGAGAGCCTGAGGTAGCTCGGCAGGGAGTTGCCGACCATGCCGAGTGCCTGCGCGTTGACGGCGAGGTACTGCGGCGACGCGAGCCGGTCGAGGTCCTCGGCGAGAGCCGCCGAGGTGCGGCCGAGTTCGACCTGCTGGCCTTCGAGCTGTTGGATCTGGTACGCGCCCTGGCTGAGACCGACGCTCAGGAGCAACTGCCCCGAGACGATCGCGATGACCGCACCGACGACGATCACGGCGTAGAGCGGTCGGGGCCGCGTCTTCGCGAGCGCTCCGGGGAGGACCGCCCTGATGTGACGGCGTTCAGGTGCGAGGCGCTCTGGACGCGGCTTGGCACGCCCGAATCGGTCGGGTGCGAGATCGAGTGCCGCGGTCGCTCCGCTCATGCTGGCCTCCTCAGCCGTTCAGCCGCACGGAGCCGCACGGGTTTCGCTCTCGGGTTCTCGTCGATCTCCGCTTCCGTGGCGAGTTCGGCGCCCTTCACGAGGAGTCTCAACTCCGCGCTGTGTTCCGGCAGTTCGATCGGGAGGCCGGGTGGCGTCGTGGACTTCGACCTGACCTGCAGTTCGCGCTTGACGATCTTGTCCTCGAGCGACTGGTATGCGAGGAAGACGACCCGTCCGCCCACCCGGAGCAGATCGAGTGCGCGGGGCACTGCGGCCTCGAGGACCGACAGCTCCGCGTTGACCTCGATACGGAGCGCCTGGAACACCCGCTTAGCGGGGTGACCGGTGCGGCGGGCGGCTGCGGGGGTGGCGCGGTCGATGAGGTCGACGAGCTGACCGGAGCTCGTGAGGGGCTGCTTCTGGCGCTCCTCCACGATGCGTCTGGCGTAGCGCTGCGCGAGCTTCTCGTCGCCGTACTCCCAGAAGATCTTCCGGAGCGCGACCTCGTCGTAGGTGGCGAGGATCGTCTCAGCGGTCAACTCGCTCGAGGCGTCCATGCGCATGTCGAGCGGTGCGTCCTGGGAGTAGGAGAAGCCGCGCTCGGTGCGGTCGAGCTGGAGCGAGGAGACGCCGAGGTCGAAGAGGATGCCGTCGACCTGCGGGAACCCGAGTTCTTCCGCCGCCTCGTCGATGTCGTCGTAGACCGCCTTGACGAACCGGGCGCGCGTCCCGAACCTCGCGAGACGCTCCTCGGCGATCGTCAGCGCGTCCAGGTCGCGGTCGAGTCCGATGAGTGTGAGTCCGGGGAAACGCTCGAGCATCGCCTCGGCGTGACCGGCCATGCCGAGCGTGGCGTCGATCAGGACGGCCCCCTCATGCGAGATCGCCGGTTCGAGGAGGTCGATGCAGCGCTGCAGGAGCACCGGTGTGTGAATGTCGTTGATGGCCATATGCGTTGTCCGGACGGTCCCTGTCCCCTGATCCCCATCCGTTCCGACCTGGCACCGGGGAAGTGTGTCAGGGCGAGGGACGGCTGGGAGTCAGAGGGCAGGGCGCTAGAAGAGTCCGGGAATCACCTCCTCGGCGGTCTCGGAGAAGACGCTCTCCTGTTCGGCGAGGTAGGACTCCCAGGCCTCGGCATCCCAGATCTCCGCGCGGCTACCGGCACCGATGACCACGAGGTCGCGGCTGAGCCCGGCGTACTGGCGCAGGTTGGACGGGATGGTCACGCGGTGCTGCTTGTCAGGGGTTTCGGCGCTCGCTCCCGAGAGGAACACACGCAGGTAGTCACGGGCCTGCTTGCTCGTGACCGGTGCCTGGCGGATCTTCTCGTGGAGCGCTTCGAACTCGCGCGTGCTGAAGACGTAGATGCAGTGCTCCTGGCCCCTGGTCATGACGACCCCGCCGGAGAGTTCATCGCGGAACTTGGCCGGCAGGATGATGCGGCCTTTTTCATCGAGTTTGGGGGCGTGACTACCGAGGAACATGCGTCCCCACCCCCAATCGTTCCGGCCAACATCTTGGTTGGACTCCACTTTACTCCACTTTGCGCCACAAACCCAGCACATTCCTCCATTCTGGGCCGCAATGCCAATAAAAAAACCCCGAAAATCCGGAGATTCTCGGGGTGGAGGGAAATGGAGGATTCAGAGCGGAATCAGGAGCGCTGGGGAGGGCCGGAGACGACAAAACGGGGCCGATCCGAAGATCGGCCCCGTTGGCGCTCCCGCAGCGACGATGCCGTCGGCGAGCGAAGTGGAGTCAGGTGGTGGTGCGCTATTGCTGGTCGCCGGACTGGCGCTTGTCCCAGCGGTCGTTGAAGCGGTCCATGAGTCTCGACGACTTCTGGCCAGCGGGAGCCGCCTGGCGCGGACGCGGCGCCTCGAGCGGTGCTCGGGTCGGCTTGGTTGCGACGAGGACGCCCGTGAGCATCACCGCGAAGCCGAGCAGGCCGACGATCGGCTGCTGGATCACGACCCCGAGCACGAGGCCGATCGCTCCGACCACAGCGATGAGAGAGCCGAGAGCGATTCCGCGATAGCTCGGCTTACCTGCGCCGGCACTGACCTTGGACACGAAATCGGCATCGCTGCGGTAGAGGTGGCGTTCCATCTCATCGAGGAGCCGTTGCTCCTGCTCTGAAAGTGGCATCTGATTCCCCTCAAGGTCACACGACGCGACGTAGTTGATCAAGTCTAGTCACCGAAGCATGACTAGGCTAGGTGCGTGATCGAAAGCACTGAACTCGCCACCATGGTAGGCCGCGGGCTCACCGACTTTCTCTCTTCGCGCAGCTCCATTGTCGCTCAGATCGGACCGGAGCTCTCCCCGTTTGTCGACTTCTCCCGGGAATTTCTCAGCGCTGGAAAACGGTTCCGGGCGCAGTTCTGCTTCCGGGGCTGGCAGGCGGTCTCCGCCGGGCGACATGCGAGTGGCCACAGCAGCCTCGAAACCGTCGTCTCCGCGTGCGGAGCGCTCGAACTCTTCCACGCTGCGGCGCTCGTCCACGACGACATCATCGACAACTCCGACACCCGGCGCGGGGCTCCGTCCGCACACGTCTCGTTCGCTGATCTGCACCGCCGCGGCCGCTGGGAGGGCGATCCGACGACGTTCGGCACCGGCGCGGCCACCCTCTTGGGCGACCTGTTGCTCGGTTGGAGCGACGAGATGCTCGACGACGGCCTGTACCTCATGGACGACCGCCGGGCCGCCCGCGCCGCCCGCACCGAGTTCAACCGCATGCGGACGGAGGTGACTGCCGGTCAGTACCTCGACATCCTCGAGGAACGAGCCTGGCGTGACGCCGCTGAGGACGAGCACCGCAGCCGCGCCGAACGCGTCCTGATCTTCAAGTCAGCCAAGTACAGCATCGAGTCGCCGCTCGCGCTCGGGGCACTGCTCGGCGGTGCCAACGAACAGCAGCTCGCATCACTCCGCAGCTACGGGCTCCCGCTGGGGATCGCCTTCCAGCTTCGCGACGACCTCCTCGGCGTCTACGGCGATCCTGCCGTGACCGGCAAACCGAGCGGCGACGACCTCCGCGAGGGCAAGCGGACCATCCTCATCGCGCTCACCCGGGAGGCGCTGCAGCCCGGGGCACGCACCATCCTCGACGAGATGCTCGGAGACCCGGATCTCGACGACGATCAGATCGGCCTCCTCCAGGCGACCATTCAAGACAGTGGCGCGGTCGACAAGGTGGAGAAGCTCATCCAGGACCATGTCGCACGGGCACTCACGGCGCTCGGCGAGGCGCCGATCAACGACGACGCCCGCGCGCACCTGCGAGGGCTCGCTGTGGCGGTGGCACGGCGCGACACCTAGATGCATGAAGCCAGGACGTTGTCGACAGCAGCGGGCGCTGCCGTCGCGGGAGCTTGACCATCGTGCGCGACGCCGCTCGAGCAGCCGGCGACGAGCTTCGAGCGTCATCGGAGCGTTAGGGTGCGGTGGCCTTCGCGCGGGGGTCCGTGCACGATCACGGTACTCCTGCTCTGCTCCTGGAGACGTACTCCTCGATCACGACACCCGACTCGAATGAGCGGGTTTTGGTCAGAGCGAACGCGGACGGCTCGTAGGGGGCACCGCCGAACATCGAGATGCCGGAGCCGAAGACGACGGGGTTGCGTTTGATGACGAGGTGATCGATCTCCGACAGAAGCGTGCCCGCAAGCTCGCCACCACCGCACAGCCAGACGTCCAGACCATCCTCTCGCTTCAGGCCGCGGACCGCGGCGAGCGGATCGTCCGTGAGGATGATCGCCGGGTCGACGTCGCGCGGGTGGCGACTCGCGACGATCTGGCGCAGGTGGGGGTAGGGGCTAGTGACGCCGATGTCGAGGGCGGGGGTGAGCGTGTTCCACCCCATGATCACCGTATCGAATCGCGTTCTCGGAGGTTCGATGCCCAGCGCTGCATGTGCATGCGCGGGTAACGCATCTGCGTACTCGCCGAACACCACCGACGCATGGTCGCCTTCGACAAGGAACGCATCGAACCCGCCTGTCGGGTCGGCAATATACCCGTCGATGCTGACGGCGACGTAGTAGACGAGTTCTCGCATGACGTCTCCAATCACGACATTTGTCGTAGTTAAACTACAGCAGCAGTCGTGGTTTGGCTAGCATGGGCGACATGGCCCGCAACGACGAACGACGCTTTGCTCTCGCCGACGCCGGGATCCGCGTGCTCGCTCAAGAGGGAGCACGCGGTCTCACCCACCGAGCTGTAGACGCCGCAGCCGGCACACCACGCGGCACCGCGTCGAATTACTTCCCGCCCCGCGACGATCTCATCTCCGCACTCGTTGACCGCATCGGCGAGCGACTCACACCCGATCCCGAGATCGTTCCGTCCCATGGCGCCCGGTCTCCCGACCGCGCGCTCTTTGCCGACTACCTACGAGACGTCGTGCGACGACTCAGCGATGACCCGCACGTTTCGCTTGCCCTCTTCGAGCTGCGGCTAGAGGCTGCTCGACGCCCCGCAATCGCCTCGACGCTCGGAGCGTGGCGACAGCGAGCATTCCAGGAGGATGTCGCATTCAACGACGCTTCTGGCCTGCCCGGTGGACGAACCGAGATCGCCCTGTTTCACTACGCCATCGACGGACTGATGCTCGACCACCTCACCGCGCCACTCGACACGGGGTTGTCTGTCGACGCTGCCATTCACGAACTCGTCGACCGCATACTTCAGTCATCCCGCTCTCAGCCCCGACGAGCGCGCGTCGACAACCTCCTGGGCAGCAGCACCTAGACCGACGGCGAAGGGGCTCCGCGATCCTCATCGACTCGGCCGGCCCGCTGTTCAGACAATCGACGCCTCAGCTCATCGGCGGCTCAGCTCGTCCCGTCGACGGCTCAGCCGAGCGCCTGTGCGACACGACGGACCTCGGAACGACGCCCCTCGCGGAGCGCCTGAATAGGCGAGGTGCCGATCGCCTCGTCGTCCTCGAGCATCCACACCATCGCAGCCTCGT
Source organism: Plantibacter sp. RU18 (assembly GCF_050613355.1). Taxonomy (NCBI): domain Bacteria; kingdom Bacillati; phylum Actinomycetota; class Actinomycetes; order Micrococcales; family Microbacteriaceae; genus Plantibacter; species Plantibacter sp. RU18. The sequence continues at coordinate 2,255,053 of NZ_CP159618.1, read as the reverse complement.
CGTCGAAGCCGTTGTCGGCGAGGAGCATGAGGGTGCCGCGCAGATTGTGCACCGGCCCGCCGTCCTGGATGAACGAGGACGGGATCTGCACGACGCCGTCGCGCCGGACGGCGAGGAGGTCCCGCTCCTCCAAGTACTGACGGACACGGCGGATCTGGACGCCGAGCTCGGTCGCCAGATCGGGAAGGGTGAACCACACGAGTTCGGAATTCTGCTCAGTCACGCAGAGCAGTCTGCCACAACGCCCCTCCGATCGCGTTCGGGTAACGATCCATGCTCCTCGCCGCCCACCCGGGGTGTTGGCAGCTCATCACCGTCCGCGTTCCATACACTCGACTGGTGAGCAGCAATCAGCAGACCGATCCGATGATCGGCCGTCTCCTCGACGGGAGATACCAGGTGCGCTCACGCATCGCCAGGGGCGGCATGGCGACGGTGTACCTCGCGACCGACCAGAGGCTCGAGCGCCGCGTCGCGATCAAGGTGATGCACGGCCATCTCTCCGACGACACGACGTTCAAGAACCGCTTCATCCAAGAGGCCCGTTCGGCGGCACGCCTCGCCAACCCGCACGTCGTCAGCGTCTTCGACCAGGGTCAGGACTCGGACATGGCGTACCTCGTCATGGAGCATCTGCCGGGGATCACGCTGCGCGACCTCATCCGTGACAACGGCACCCTCACGCCGCGCCAGGCCGCCGACATCCTCGACGCGGTGCTGTCCGGCCTCGCTGCGGCGCACCGCGCCGGCATCGTGCACCGCGACGTCAAACCCGAGAACGTCCTCCTGGCCGACGACGGCCGGATCAAGATCGGCGACTTCGGTCTCGCCCGGGCGGCCAGTGCGAACACGGCGACCGGCCAAGCTCTGCTCGGCACGATCGCGTACCTCTCCCCCGAACTCGTCACCCGCGGACAGGCCGACGCGCGCAGCGACATCTACGCGCTGGGCATCATGCTCTACGAGATGCTCACCGGCGAGCAGCCGTACAAGGGTGAACAGCCCATGCAGATCGCGTACCAGCACGCGAACGAGTCGGTTCCGGCACCGAGCGCGAAGAACCCGGTCGTGCCGAAGGAACTCGACGACCTCGTCTTCTGGGCCACCGAGCGTGAGCCGGACGACCGGCCTGCGAACGCCGGCGCGATGCTCGAGCGACTCCGCTCGATCGAGTCCAATCTCGGCTTCACCTCGGTGGCGACCGGCGCACAGCCGACGATCGTCATGCCGGCCTCGTACACGACCGAGAACGCCGACGATGCGACGCAGGTGATCGGTCGCGGCACGAAACCGCAGAAGATCGCCGCGGACCCGAAGGCCACCGATGGACCGGGCAAACTTGCGACCAAAGCCCGCAAGCGTCGTCGCGTCGGCGTCGCCCTGTTCACGATCGTGCTCATGCTCGCCGCCCTCGCCGGCGGCACCGGGTGGTATTTCGGCCAAGGACCCGGATCACTCGTCGAGGTACCGAAGATCGCAGCGGGCACGTACGACCAGGCCGCCGCCCAGCTCACCGAACTCGGGTTCGTGCCGGCTCAGGGCGCCACGTTCAGCCTGACCGTCGCAGCGGGGACGGTGGCAGCCACCGATCCGCCCGGAGGCACCCGCATCGACAAGGGCAGCACCGTGACCGTCCTCGTGTCGCAGGGCCCGCAGCCGGTCGACATCCCTGTGCTCGCCGGACTCTCGCAGACGGACGCCGAACAACGGTTGAAGGCGATCGGCGTCCGCGTCGGCACCGTGAACCAGCAGTTCGACCCGAGTGTGGCGAAAGACATCGTGCTCGCCGCCTCCGACTCGACGTCGGGAGCCGACTACGGTCAGGGCGGCCCGTCGTTCGAGGGATCGACCGTGACCTTGCTGGTCTCGGCCGGCCAGGTGCCCGACGTCTCCGGTATGACCCCCGATCAGGCCGGTACAGCTCTCGACGCCGTCGGTCTGGGTGTGGAGACCTCGACAGAGGCCTTCGACGACACCATCCCGGCCGGGCAGGTCATCGGCATCCAGGCGAAGACCGACGCCGACGGTAACGAGGCGGCGTTCATCCCCGGCGACGACGTGACACTCATCGTGTCGAAGGGTGTGGAGCTGGTGGCGGTCCCGGACACCACGGGCCAGACGATCAATGCGGCGATCACCACCCTGCAGAACGCCGGGTTCACCGTCGGCGACATCGCCGTGGCTGAGGCGTTCCGAGATATCTTCAAGGTCAAGAAGACGGACCCCGAGGCCGGGAAGTCGGTCAAGAAGGGCTCGACCATCAACATCACCGACTTCGGGTTGTAGCCGCTCCCGACTTCGGGTTGTAACCGCTCAGGGAGGCCAGGAGTGGTGGCCGACACGGCGGTGCACGAGCGCTGGTACGATCACCGCATGACCTCTGAGGAGCTGGCGGAGATCGCGCACCTGCGCCGCGCGCGCGATCTCATCGACCGTGAGTACGCGCAACCGCTCGACGTCCCGACGATGGCGGCGAAAGCGCTGATGTCTCCCGCGCACTTCTCCCGCCGGTTCCGTACCATCTACGGCGAGACGCCCTACGGGTACCTCATGACACGCAGGATCGAACGATCGATGGCGCTGCTTCGAGCGGGCACCAGCGTCACGGACGCCTGCATCGCCGTCGGAGCAACCTCGCTCGGCTCCTTCAGCACCGCGTTCGCCGCGATCACCGGCGAGACGCCGAGTGCGTATCGGCGCCGCGAGCACCATGCGGTCGAAGCCATGCCGAACTGCGTCGCGAAGGTCACCACCCGCCCGGCGCATCGACCAGTCGCAGGACAGGGAGCATCGAGCAGGATCCGAGAAGCGACCGGAGCGGCGACGGCGTAACGTCGTCGACATGACGATCTCACTCCAGTACTGCAACATCACCGTCAACGACGTCGACCAGGCCATCGCCTTCTATGGCGAGGCCCTCGGCCTCCAGCTGCGCAACGATGTCGCCAACGGCGGCTTCCGGTGGGTCACCCTCGGGAGCGACGCGCAGCCAGGGCTCGACATCGTGCTGTCCGAGCCGCACGCCGGACGCTCGCAGGAGGACGGCGACGCACTCCAACTCCTGCTCACGAAGGGCATGCTGCCCATGCTGGTCTTTCGCGCGGACAACCTCGACGCCACATTCGAGTCGGTCCGTGCCTCCGGCGCGGAGGTGCTGCAGGAGCCGAAGGAGATGGGCTGGGGTGCGCGCGACTGCGCGTTCCGTGATCCCTCCGGCAACATGGTCCGCGTCTCGCAGGCGTGAGAGGGTCGGCACCTCGACAGGCTCGGCGAACGGGGTCGGCTCGGCGAACGGGGTCCGGTGGACGGGCTGTCGAAGCGCGACACGAAAGCGCCCGCCGACCGGGATGAACCGGATGGCGGGCGCTTCTGCGTGTCGTGCTACTTCGAGGCTGCGAGCTCCTCGGCGACGAGGAACGCGAGCTCCAGCGACTGCATGTGATTGAGTCGCGGGTCGCACAACGACTCATACCGCGTCGCGAGGGCCGCCTCGTCGATCTGCTCCGAACCGCCGAGGCACTCGGTGACGTCATCGCCGGTGAGCTCGACGTGGATCCCGCCCGGGTGGGTGCCCGCTGCCCGGTGCGCCTCGAAGAAGCCCTTCACCTCGTCGACGACGTCGTCGAAACGACGCGTCTTGTAGCCGGTCGGCGTCGTGAGCCCGTTGCCGTGCATCGGGTCCGTGACCCACAGCGGCGTCGCGTCAGCACCCTTGATCGCTTCGAGCAGCGGCGGCAGTGCGTCGCGGATCTTCCCGGCGCCCATGCGCGTGATGAACGTCAAACGGCCGGGCTCACGCTCGGGGTCGAGTTTGTCGATGAGGCGGAGCATGTCGTCTGCAGAGGTGGTCGGCCCGAGCTTCACACCGATCGGGTTGCGCACCCGTGAGAGGAAGTCGACGTGCGCGCCGTCGAGTTCGCGTGTGCGCTCACCGATCCACACGAAGTGCGCCGAGGTGTTGTACGGCGTACCAGTGCGGGAGTCGATCCGCGTCATCGGACGCTCGTAGTCCATGAGCAGGGCCTCGTGACTCGAGTAGAACTCGACACCGCGCAACTGATCGAAGTCGGCACCGGCCGCTTCCATGAACTTGATGGCACGATCGATGTCGCGCGCGAGTCCCTCGTACCGGTGGTTGGCGGGGTTCGCTGCGAACCCCTTGTTCCAGCTGTGGACCTCGCGCAGGTCCGCGAAGCCACCCTGCGTGAACGCACGGATGAGGTTCAGCGTCGATGCAGAGGTGTGGTACCCCTTCACCAGACGAGCCGGATCCGCGGTCCGGGACTCCGGCGTGAAGTCGTATCCGTTGACGATGTCACCGCGGTACGCCGGGAGCGTGACGTCGCCGCGGGTCTCCGAGTCGTTGGAGCGCGGCTTCGCGAACTGACCTGCCATCCGGCCCATCTTCACGACCGGCATCGATGCACCGTAGGTGAGGACGACGGCCATCTGCAGCACGGTCTTCACACGGTTGCGGATCTGTTCAGCGGTCGCGCCGGCGAAGGTCTCAGCACAGTCTCCGCCCTGGAGCAGGAACGCGTTGCCGCTCGCGGCACGGGCCAGCCGATCGCGCAGGATGTCGACCTCGCCGGCGAAGACGAGGGGCGGGAGCGTGGCGAGTTCGGCGGAGGCACGCTCCACCGCTGCCTGGTCCGGCCACGACGGCTGCTGCTTGATCGGCAGCTCACGCCAATAGTCCAGCCCGGCGATCACCGAAGGTTCGGCCATGACGACTGGTTCTGTAGCGTGGGACACGGATTTCCTGTTTCTCTCGGACCGGTGACGCACTCCGGAGCGCGTCTCGGAGGGATCGGGCCGCAATCGCGGCCCGGCTAGTCAGCTTAGCGCCACGGTGTGGCGACCTGCTCCTTGACGCTCGTGGCGTACACGTCGCGGTATTCCTGGCCCGACAGGCGTCGGAGCTCGACCATCAGCTCGTCGGTGACACTGCGCAGGATGAAGCGGTCGCCCTCCATCCCCTCGAAGCGCGAGAAGTCGAGCGGCTTGCCGATGACGATGCCGATGCGGCGGATCCGCGGGAGTTTGGAGCCGATCGGCATGACCTTCTCGGTGTCGATCATCGCGATCGGCACGATGGGGACTCCCGCTTCGAGCACCATGCGCGCGACACCCGTGCGGCCACGGTACATGCGCGCATCAGGGCTGCGGGTGCCTTCGGGGTAGATGCCGAGGAGGTTGCCACCGCCGAGCACGGCGAGGCCGGTGTTCAACGACGCCTCCGAGGCCTTTCCGCCGGAGCGGTCGATGGGGAGCTGGCCGGTACCGAGCATGAAGGTCTTCGTCGCCCAGCCGCCGAAGCCCTTCCCGCGGAAGTACTCGCTCTTCGCGAGGAAGGAGATCCGTCGGTCGACGCACAACGGCAGGATGACCGAGTCGATGAACGACAGATGGTTGCTGGCGATGATCGCACCACCGTGTTCCGGGATGTTCTCAGCGCCGATCACCCAGGGACGGAAGATCGATTTCAGGATCGGTCCGGCCACCAGGTACTTCATGAACCAGTAGAACATCGTGCTGCTCCCGCTTCCCGTCGACCGCTAGGCGACGACGATGGTGCTCCTGGCGAGGTCGCCAGCGCCGATCACGCCAGCGTCGTTGACGAGCTGCGCGATGCTGAAGGTCGGCTCCGGGTGGAAGCCCCGGGCCGGAAGGTGCGAGAGGAACGCCTGCCGCACGGGATCGAGCAGCAGCTCGCCAGCCTGTGCGACTCCCCCGCCGATGACGAAGACGTTGGGGTCGAGGATCGCCGAGAAGCTCGCGAGCGCCTCGCCGAGGTGCGTACCGAGACCGCTCAGGCAGCGGAGCGCCCCGGGGTCGCCTGCTTCGAGCAAGGCGGAGACATGGTGACCGTTGAGGAGTCCGCCTGCCGCGTCGCGGGCACGGGCGAGCGCGGCGCCGTCGCCGCCTGCGTCTGCAGCCTGGTTCGCGAGTCGGAGGAGCGCCGTGCCGGAGCAGTACTGCTCGACGCAGCCGCGGGCACCGCAGCCGCAGGGCAGGCCGTCGGGGACGAGGCGCATGTGACCGAGCTCGGCGCCACTGCCGAAGCCACCCTTCAGGAGACGGTCGTCGAGGACGATCGCACCACCGACACCCGTGCCGATGGTCACCATGACCATGCTGCGCTCGTCACGCCCGGCACCGAAGCGGAACTCCGCCCAGCCGGCGGCGTTCGCATCGTTCTCGATCGTGACGATCTTGTCCGGCAGACGCGCCGCCAGGCGGGCCTGAAGCGGCTCGTTCCGCCATGCGATGTTCGGTGAGTAGTAGACCGTCGAGCGGTTCGCGTCGAAGAATCCCGGCGCAGCGACCCCGACGCTGCTGATGGTCCCGTCATCGAGTGATCGGACCATCTCGACGACCGCCTCGATGATGGCATCGGGATCCGTGGCCGGCGTCGGCGTGCGACCAGCGGCGAGGATCCGGCCGTCGTCGTCGACGACACCGCCCGCGATCTTCGTTCCGCCGATGTCGATCCCGATCGCGTTGGCCATTGCTGTGCCGTCTCCCTCTGCTGATGTGCTCGATGCGGCCGTCGAGTGTCGGCTCCACAGGGAGTCGACCGCCCGTCGGCGCGCCGCAGTCGAGTCTACTGAGCGTCTGCGCGCCACAGAAACCCGTCAAATCCCGGTGCCCTAGGATGGACGGACATCTTGCCGACCCTGGTACCGAAGGAGTTGCCGTGGAACAGTTCGACGTCCCCGCAGTCGTCGCAGCAGACCCGTCCGCCAACGCGACCGACCTGCTCGTGAAACGACTCGCCGCCGCCCCGAACGCCGCCCTGTTCGCCGTCCCACGGGGCTCCGAGTGGGTGGATGTGACCACCGCGGAGTTCCACGCGCAGGTCGTCGCGCTCGCCAAGGGCCTCGTCGCCTCGGGTATCGAGCCCGGCGACAAGATCGGCCTCATGTGCAAGACGCGCTATGAGTGGACCCTCATCGACTTCGCCGTCTGGTTCACCGGCGCCCTCCTCGTCCCGATCTACGAGACGAGTTCACCGAGCCAGGTCCAGTGGATCCTCAGCGACTCCGGGGCGACGAGCGTCATCGTCGAGACCCCCGACCAGTTCGCCCGCTTCGACGAGGTACACGGCGACCTTCCGTCCGTCGCCCGCGTGTGGCAGATCGACCTCGGCGACCTCGACAAGATCGCAGCCGCCGGAACCGACATCAGCGACGAGGAGATCGAGCGCCGCCGCAACCTCGCGGTCGGCTCCGACATGGCCACCCTCATCTACACCTCCGGATCCACCGGCCGCCCGAAGGGCTGTGTGCTCACCCACTCGAACTTCGTCGAGTTGTCACGGAACTCCGCCGTCGCCTTGAAAGAGGTCGTGTCCACCCCGGGCGCATCCACGCTCCTCTTCATCACGACCGCGCACATCTTCGCGCGCTTCATCGCGGTCCTCTGTGTCCACTCCGGCGTGAAGACCGGGCACCAACCCGACACCAAGCAACTGCTTCCCTCGCTCGGCACCTTCAAGCCGACCTTCCTCCTCGCGGTCCCCCGTGTCTTCGAGAAGGTCTACAACTCCTCCGAGCAGAAGGCCGAGGCCGGTGGCAAGGGCAAGATCTTCCGGGCCGCGGCCGAGACCGGCATCGCCTACTCGAAGGCGCTCGAGGCCGGCAAAGTGCCGTTCGGGCTCACGGTCAAGTTCCGTGTGCTTGATCGTCTCGTGCTGTCGAAGATCCGCACCGCAATGGGCGGACGCGTGCAGTACGCGGTCTCGGGCAGCGCGCCGCTCGGACCTCGGCTCGGTCACTTCTTCCATGCGCTCGGCATCGTGATCCTCGAGGGCTATGGCCTGACCGAGACGACGGCTCCTGCCTCGGTGAACCTCGCGAAGAAGTCGAAGATCGGCACCGTCGGACCGGCACTGCCCGGGGTCTCCCTCCGGATCGCCGACGACGGCGAGGTCGAGGTCCGCGGCATCAACGTGTTCAAGGAGTATTGGAAGAACCCGGAAGCCACCGCAGAGGCCTTCGACGACGGCTGGTTCCGCACCGGAGACATCGGCTCCTTCGACAGTGACGGGTTCCTCACCATCACGGGACGCAAGAAGGAGATCATCGTCACCGCGGGCGGGAAGAACGTCGCACCGGCTGCGCTCGAGGACCCGATCCGCGCGACCCCCGTGGTCGGTCAGCTCGTCGTCGTCGGCGACCAGAAGCCGTTCATCAGCGCGCTCATCACGCTCGACACCGAGATGCTGCCGACCTGGCTCGCGAACAACGGCGAGGACGGCACGATGACCGCCGCGCAGGCCGCGAGAAACCCGGCGGTGCTCGCTGCGGTGCAGCGCGCGATCGACGAGGCGAACACCAAGGTGTCGCGCGCGGAGTCGATCCGCAAGTTCGTCATCCTCGACGAGGAGCTCACCGAAGCGAGCGGCCACCTCACGCCGAAGCTCAGCATCAAGCGCAACGTGATCCTGAAGGACTTCGCCGAGACGATCGACAGCATGTACATCGGCGCAGGCTCCCCCGAGACCCAGGGCATGTCGCTGCAGTAGCACCTCGACGAGCTCGGTGACCGGGGCTGCTCGGTCGCCGGGGCGGGTGGGTGAGCGGGACTGCTCGACGTGTGGAGCGGGCCCTGTGGAGGACGTGAGCCCGATGCCGGGCCTTCCGCGTCGGCTAGAACCAGTCGCTCTCGCGGACCTGCTTCATCGCCTCACGGCGGTGCTCCTTCGACAGACGGTCGAGATAGAGGACACCGTCGAGGTGATCGGTCTCGTGCTGCAACGCCTGAGCGAGCAGCCCCTCACCTTCCACGACCACCTCTTCGCCGTCGAGGTCGAGGCCCACGGCGCGCGCGTACGGGTGGCGTGGGGTCGGGAACCACAGACCGGGAACCGACAGGCAACCCTCCCCGATCTCCTCGACGTCGCCGCTCGCCTCGACGAGCCGAGGGTTGATGAGGTATCCGATGACGCCGTCGACGTTGTAGCTGAACACCCGCAACCCGACGCCGATCTGTGTGGCAGCGACCCCCGCGCGTCCTGGGAGCTCGACACTGTCGACGAGGTCACGCACGAGTCCCCGCACGTCGTCGTCGATCGCCCCGACCTCGATCGTCGGGGATTTCAGCACCGGGTCGCCGAAGAGTCTGATGGTGCGTGTCGCCATGGGTGGGTCCTTCCATTCAGGCGTCGCGCACGGGCACCTTCCTCGTGGCGGGCAGTCCCTCCAGCACGAGCGCGGCGAGCGTGCGCGCCGCATGGCGGGTGACGGGGCTGAGATCACGGAACGAGACAGGGCCTCCGGCGGCGAGCCGGGGGTCGTAGGGGATGCGGACGATGTGCCTGACCCGGGAGGCGAAGTGCGTCTCGATCTCCCGGAGGTTCACGAGCTGGGTCCCCTGCGTCGCCGTGTTGAGCGCCACAACGGCGTTCCGCACGAGCTCCGGATACCCGTTCGACTCGAGCCAGGAGAGCGTCTCAGAAGCCGACCTGGCCTCGTCGACGCTGCCACCCGTCACGACAACGATCGTATCCGCCCGACGAAGGGTCGCGCGCATCACGGAGTGGACGATGCCTGTTCCGCAGTCGGTCAGCACGATCGAGTAGTGCTGCGCCGCGAGATCCGCGACGATGTCGTAGTCGTGATCGTCGAATGCCTCGGAGCGGTGCGGGTCTGTGTCGGAGGCGATGACGTCGAGTCTTGTCGCATCCCGGGCGACCATCTCGGAGAAGTCCGTGAACCCACCGAGGCTCGCAGCCCGCTCCACCACATCCTTCGCGGTGTACCTGGCGGGCTTCGCGATGCGTTCGGCGAGCGTCCCACGATCCGGATTCGCATCGATGGCGATCACCCGGTCCTCCCTGGTGCTGGCGAGCGCCATCCCGAGCAGCGTGGTCACGGTGGTCTTCCCCACGCCGCCCTTGCGTGTGAGCACCGGGACGTAGCGTGCGCCGCCGTCGAGCGCCTTCGCGATCCGAGCGTCGAGGGCGGCCTCCGCGCGAGCCTCCTTCGAATCCTTGAGCCGGAGTGAGCCCCCTGACCACCGGTAGAACCGGCTCCGCCAGAACCCCTTCGGCGGGATGCGCAACGACTTCGACCCGGACAGAAGTCGGTCGGCCGTCAATTCGTCGGATCGCTCCGGCTCGTTCCCGTCATGGCGACGTCGTGCACGCAGCCTGAGTTCCCCGGTCGACAGCGTCTCGTCGTCGACGTGATCCGACGGTACCGACTCCCCCAATGACCCCACCACCGCGCCCGACGACCCGTCGACCGCTTCATCGTTGACGATGCGGATCGACCGGGTCCCTGCTCCGTGGATGGCCGCGACAGCGGGATCGACCGGCAGCTCGTCGAGCGCGACGGCGCGCTCGTCCGCCGGCATGATCCGACGCGCAGGCGGCGGGAGCTCGATCCCGGCGGTGACGACGACCGCCCGCCGAGCCGCGGTGTGCTGCCCGGGGACGACCGCACCCGTCTCCGCGTCGCGAACCAGGGCGTGCCGACGATCGCCGTGCTGACGTGCTTCGGACATCGCTGGCCCCCTGCTCGGTTCGGCCCACGCTCATGCGGGTACAACGCAGGCACTGCTCAGGGCACACAGCCTACTCACGGCGAGCGGGCAGCGTAAGGGGACGCGGAAACCGGCCGTATCGCCCGACAGCGGGTGATACGACCGGTTCCGATGAGTGGTTGCCTCGGACGGCGTCCGAGCTGAGCATCCTGAGCTACGCGCTCGGCTTCACGACGACGAGCAGGTCACCCGCCTCCACCTGCTGGGTGGCCGGGATCGCGAGACGTTCGACGACGCCGGCGACGGCCGAGGTGATCGCCGCCTCCATCTTCATGGCCTCGATCGATGCGACCGGCTGACCGGCCTCGACGCGATCACCGACAGCGACCTTGACCGTCACGACACCGGAGAACGGCGCTGCAACCTGTCCGGGCACGGCGGAATCAGCCTTCTCCGCGACCTTCGAGTCGACCTCGATGCCACGGTCGCGCACGAACACCGGGCGCAACTGGCCGTTGAGCGTGGCCATGACGGTGCGCATGCCCTTCTCATCCGCCGCTCCGATCGCCTCGAGGCCGACGAACAGCCGCACACCCTTGTCGATCTCGACGACATGCTCCACTCCCGGCTCGAGACCGTAGAGGTAGTCGGTGGTGTCGACGACGGAGAGGTCACCGAACTGCTCACGCTGCTGCTCGAACTGCTTCGTCGGTGCAGGGAAGAGGAGTCGGTTGAGCGTGGCACGACGCTCCGTCGACGAGCCGTCGAGAGCCGCCTGGTCCTCCGGCGTGATCGGCGTGATGCCGATGTCGACCGAGCGACCGGCGAGCACCTTCGAGCGGAACGGCTCAGGCCAACCGCCGGGCAGCTCACCGAGTTCACCGGCCATGAAGCCGACGACCGAGTCGGGGACGTCGTACTTCTCCGGATTCGCCTCGAAGTCGGCGGGATCCGCCTTGACCGCGGCGAGGTGCAGGGCGAGGTCGCCGACGACCTTGCTGGACGGTGTCACCTTCGGGACCCGACCGAGGATGTTGTTCGCCGCGGCGTACATGTCCTCGATGAGCTCGAAGTGGTCCGCCAGCCCCAGCGCGATGGCCTGCTGACGCAGGTTCGACAACTGTCCGCCGGGGATCTCGTGCGTGTAGACGCGACCGGTCGGGCCGGCGAGGCCGGACTCGAACGGACGGTAGATCGCTCGGACGGCCTCCCAGTAGGGCTCGAGGTCCGAGATCCCCTGCAGCGAGATGCCAGTGTCGCGCTCGGTGTGCGCGAGCGCCGCGACGAGCGAGGACGCCGACGGCTGGCTGGTGGTGCCTGCCATCGGTGCGCTCGCGACGTCGACCGCGTCGGCACCGGCGTTGCTCGCTGCGAGCAGTGTCGCCAGCTGACCACCCGGCGTGTCGTGGGTGTGCACGTGGACCGGGAGGTCGAAGCGCTCCCGGAAGGCAGTGACGAGCTTCGCCGCCGCGAACGGTCGCAGCAGGCCGGCCATGTCCTTGATGGCGAGGACGTGTGCGCCGGACTCGACGATCTTCTCGGCGAGACGCAGGTAGTAGTCGAGGGTGTAGAGGTCTTCCGCCGGGTTCAGGAGGTCCCCCGTGTAGCAGACGGCGACCTCCGCGATCGTCGTGCCGGTCTCGACGACCGCGTCGATCGCCGGACGCATCTGTGAGACGTCGTTCAGCGCGTCGAAGATGCGGAAGATGTCGATACCCGTCGCGGCGGCCTCGTGCACGAAGGCACTCGTCACCTCGGTCGGGTACGGCGTGTAGCCCACCGTGTTCCGGCCGCGGAGCAGCATCTGGATCGCGATGTTCGGCATTGCCTGACGCAGTGACGCCAAACGCTCCCACGGTTCTTCACCGAGGAAACGGAGGGCGACGTCGTATGTCGCGCCGCCCCAGGCCTCGACGGACAGCAGCTCGGGGGTGAGCCTCGAGACGTACGGGGCCACCGCGAGCAGGTCCTTCGTGCGCACACGGGTCGCGAGCAGCGACTGATGGGCGTCGCGGAACGTGGTCTCGGTGACGGCGAGGGCCTTCTGCGCACGCAGGGCGTCAGCGAAACCCTTCGGGCCGAGCTCGAGCAGACGCTGGCGCGAGCCGGCGGGGGCGTCGGCGGTGATGTCGATCGCCGGCAGCTTGGCCGCAGGGTCGGCGCCGGGCGGGCGCGAACCGTTCGGCTGGTTCACGGTGACATCCGCGAGCCAGTTCACGATCTTCGTGCCGCGGTCCTTCGAGACATGGCCGCGCAGCAGCTGCGGGCGCTCGTCGATGAAGGAGGTGCTCAGGTCTCCTGCGACGAAGGACTGGTCCTCGAGCACGGCCTGCAGGAACGGGATGTTCGTCGACACGCCTCGGATGCGGAACTCGGCGAGAGCCCGCTTGGCGCGGGTGACCGCTGCCTCGAAGGTGCGTCCGCGGCACGTGAGCTTCGCGAGCATGGAGTCGAAGTGGGGGCTGATCTGTGCTCCGGACGCCACGGTGCCGCCGTCCAGGCGGATCCCGCCGCCTCCCGGCGAACGGTAGGTGGTGATCTTGCCGGTGTCCGGCCGGAACCCGGCGGTCGGGTCCTCGGTGGTGATGCGGCACTGGAGGGCGAAGCCGCGCAGGTGCAGCGAGTCCTGGGTGAGGCCGAGGTCGCTCAGCGACTCGCCCGCCGCGATGCGCATCTGGGACTGCACGAGGTCGACATCGGTGACCTCCTCGGTGACCGTGTGCTCGACCTGGATACGCGGGTTCATCTCGATGAAGACGTGCTCGCCCTTGCGCTCACCAGCCGTGTCCAGCAGGAACTCGACCGTGCCGGCGTTGACGTAGCCGATGGACTTCGCGAACGTGATGGCGTCGCGGTACATCGCCTGACGGACGTCCTCGTCGAGGTTCGGAGCGGGAGCGATCTCGACGACCTTCTGGTGGCGACGCTGCACGGAGCAGTCGCGCTCGAAGAGGTGGATGGTCTCGCCGTCTGCGCTCGCGAGGATCTGGACCTCGATGTGGCGCGGACGCACGACAGCCTGCTCGAGGAACATCGTCGGGTCGCCGAAGGCGCTGTCAGCCTCGCGCATGGCCGCCTCGAGGGCGCCGCGCAGTTCCTCGGGCGTGTCGACCCGGCGCATCCCGCGCCCGCCACCACCGGCGACGGCCTTGGCGAAGATGGGGAATCCGATGTCCGCTGCGCCGGCGAGGAGCTCCTCGATGTCGCGGCTCGCGGGCGTCGACTTCAGCACCGGGACGCCCGCAGCGATGGCGTGCTCCTTCGCGGTGACCTTGTTGCCAGCCATCTCGAGCACCGACGACGGCGGACCGATGAAGGTGATCCCTGCAGCACGAGCGGCCTCTGCCAGCTCGGGGTTCTCGGAGAGGAACCCGTAGCCGGGGTAGATCGCGTCGGCACCGGACTCCTTCGCGACCCGGATGATCTCCGAGACGTCGAGGTAAGCCCGGACCGGGTGACCCTCTGTGCCGATCTGGTAAGCCTCATCGGCCTTCAGCCGATGCATCGAATTGCGGTCCTCATAGGGGAACACCGCAACCGTCTTCGCCCCCAGCTCATACGCGGCACGGAACGCCCGAATGGCGATCTCTCCGCGATTGGCGACAAGAATCTTCCTGAACATGGAACCCTTCCCACAACAGCCAACTCAGCAAACGTTGAGATTACCTAGCCTAGTCAAGGTAACGTTGTGCCTTGTGCATGTACTCAGCGTTAGCTCCCTGAAGGGGGGCGTCGGCAAGACCACCGTCACCCTTGGCCTGGCTTCCGCCGCGTTCTCGAAGGACATCCGCACTCTGGTGGTCGATCTCGACCCCCAGTCGGACGTCTCCACGGGTATGGCCGTCGACGTCGCGGGCCACCTCACGGTGACCGATGTCCTGACCTCGCCGAAGAAGAAGATCGTCGAACAGGCGATCGTGGCGAGCGGCTGGACGAAGATCCACCCCGGCAAGATCGACGTCATGATCGGCAGCCCGTCGGCCATCAACTTCGACGGCCCGCACCCGAGCATCCGTGACATCTGGCGGTTGGAAGAGGCTCTCGCCCACGTCGAGGAGGAGTACGACCTCGTCCTCATCGACAGCGCCCCCTCGCTCAACGCCCTCACCCGCACGGCCTGGGCTGCGAGCGACCGTGTCGCCGTCGTGACCGAGCCCGGCCTGTTCTCCGTCTCCGCCGCAGACCGCGCCCTGCGTGCCGTCGAGGAGATCCGTCGCGGACTGAGCCCCAGGCTCCAGCCGCTCGGCATCATCGTGAACCGGGTCCGCCCGCAGTCGATGGAGCACCAGTTCCGCATCAAGGAACTCCGCGACATGTTCGGCCCCCTCATCCTCAACCCGCAGCTGCTCGAGCGCACCTCTCTCCAGCAGGCGCAGGGCGCAGCGAAGCCCGTGCACGTCTGGCCCGGCGACACCGCTCAGGAGATGGCGAAGAACTTCGACTCGCTCCTCGATCGAGTGCTCCGCACCGGACGCGTCGGCGAGTATGCCGACGGTGCTCCCCCGGAGCCGGCCGCGGTGGCGAGCAACACGGTCAGCCCGGCGGCGATCGACGCCGCTTCGACGACCGAGGACTGACAACAGTCGAGCCTCCGCCCCTGGGTTCGGGTGGCGTCCATGATGCCCCTCGACAAGCTCGGGGCGCGGGAGCGCGCCCGACAGCCGGGAAAGCACTCGCGCACGGAAGCGCGCTCGACGAGCCGGACTCTGCGAGAGGGTGACGTGCTGGTGCGGAGTGCGCCCTAGGCAGTGCGGGCGGTACGACGCGCTGCAAGCTCGTCGAGCGGGTCGCTGGCCTGCGCGTCGAACTCGATGAGGGTGGACTCGACCTCGCGGAGGACCTTGCCGACGGCGATGCCGAAGACGCCCTGTCCGCGGCTGACGAGGTCGATGACCTCGTCGTTGGAGGTGCAGAGGTACACGCTCGCGCCATCACTCATCAGCGTGGTCTGCGCGAGATCCACGATCCCCGCCTCTCGGAGCTGATCGACGGCGGTGCGGATCTGCTGGAGGGAGATGCCGGTGTCGAGCAGTCGCTTCACGAGTTTGAGGACGAGGATGTCGCGGAAACCGTAGAGACGCTGGGTGCCGGAGCCGGAAGCGCCTCGCACGGTCGGCTCCACGAGGCCGGTGCGCGCCCAGTAATCGAGCTGGCGATAGCTGATGCCGGCTGCACGGGCGGCGATCGCCCCGCGATAGCCCTGGCCGTCTTCGAGCTCGGGCAGACCATCGGTGAACAGCAGCCCGAGGTCACCGTATCGTGACGCACTGTCGCGACTGAGTTCACTCATGTCTGGTTCTCCTCGATGTTCGATGCGGCATCTGCGTGGTCTCGACGGGGACGTCGTGACGGCTTGTCGCTCCCACCACGCTACCGATCCGGTGGCCCCAACGCTGCGACATCCGTCCGAAAGCGGCGGCGTGTCGTGGCGAGTGATCGAACCGTGACCTGACCGTGACTGAGCGGTCCGTGGTGGACCGGGTGCCAGGGCGTGCCGTGGTGGATGAGGGCAGTCTACGCCCGAACCCGCGGGTCAGGAGGTTTGATGTCTCTCGAGCGCCGAACGGACGAGATTCGACCGCACTCCTTCGAGCGCTGCGGCGATCTCGAGCGACCGGTCCGCTGCACGAGCTCGACCGGCCGCGTCGTTCCGCTTCGCGACCGCGCTCAGGGCACTCTCGATCAACCCGACCTCACGCTCCACGGAGGCTCGGAAGCCGCGGAGGTGACGCGGCTCGATCCCGGACCGCTGCAGCTCGACGAGGATGCGCAGCAGCGAGGCGACGTCGTCGCCGTAGCTCTCCGCCGGCAGGATCAGCGACGCGCTGACCGCGTCGTTGAACAGCAGGGGCGTGGCGCCGGCCTCACGGATGAGTTCGTTCCGTGAGAGACGCCTGGCGCTCGGGTGGATCGACGGCGAGCCGACAGCCTGGCCGGTGCCGGGGAACATCGGGGATCGGCCCGCGTCGACCTCGACGAGGTAGGTGCGGATGACCTTCAACGGGAAGTAGTGGTCTCGCTGCATGGACAGGATGAGGCGGAGACGCTCGAGATCGTCACCGGAGAACTTGCGGTAGCCGGACTTCGTGCGGGCAGGCGACACGAGACCCTGCTCCTCCAGGAAGCGGAGCTTCGAGTTGCTCAACTCGGGGAACTCCGGCGTGAGCCGCGCGAGCACCTGGCCGATACCGAGCAGCGGAGCTCCGTCGCCTCGCGCCTCAGCGCTGGCAGCCGCCACTAGCTTCCCAGCTGCGATGCGAGGTCGATCCGAGAAGCGTAGAAGGTGAGTCGGAACTTACCGATCTGCACCTCTGCCGCATCCCGCAGGATCGCCTTGTCGATGCGGATGCCGTCGAAGTAGGTGCCGTTGAGCGAGTTCAGGTCGCGGATCTCGAACGCCGTGCCGTGACGGTGGAACTCGGTGTGCCGGCGCGAGACCGTGACGTCGTCGAGGAAGATGTCGGCCTCGGGGTGACGCCCGACCGTGGTGACGTCGGCGTCGAGCAGGAAACGAGCGCCTGCGTTCGGGCCGCGTCGCACGATCAGCAGTGCGGACCCGGAGGGCAGCGCTGCGATGGCCTCATGCTCTTCGGCGGTGACGTCGGAGTCGATGGCCGCAAGGGCTGCTCCGAGGTCCTCACCGAAGGTGAGGGTCGTGTCGACTTCGCGCTCATCCGAGCCGTTCGTCGGGGTGCCGTCCTCGGCAGCTCCCGGCGTGTACGCCCCGGTCGCGGGATTCTTCTCATCGTGCTCAGCCACCGTCGACCTCCTCTCCGTCAAGCGTATCCGATGTGGCGTCCCTGTCGAGCCGCCCGGTCGAGGGTGGTAGGGAGGAATCGTGAGGTTTCCGGCGCGCACGCCCCGCGATCTCGACGGTTTGACGGAGGTAGAGGAAACCCGCCCACCAATACAGGACGGCACCGACGATCGAGCAGGCCCATCCGATCGGCGTCGCGACCGGGGAGATCAGCGGGAACGCCTGCCCGAGCATGAGCACCGGAAGACCGATGAAGAGCAGCGCCGTCCCCCATTTGCCGACGCGGATCACGGGGAGCACCGCACGCCCCGAGCGATGCAGCACGACCGCGAGACCGAGCAGCAGCAGGTCGCGGCCGAGCACGACCACGAGCAGCCACCACGGGATGAGCCCACGAGCCGCGAGACCGAGCAGCGCGGCGATGATGTACAGCCGATCGGCAGCGGGGTCGAGCTGGCGGCCGAGCTTGGTGATCTGGTCGAATCGGCGCGCCACCCAGCCGTCGAGCAGATCCGTGAAACCCGAGAACGCGAGCGTCGCGAGCGCCCACAGGTCCTGCCCCTGCAGCAGGAGCACCAGGAAGACCGGGACCAGCACGAGGCGGAAGGCACTCAGAGCGTTGGGCACCGTGACCACGCGGTCCTCGCCGGTCCGTACTCCGCGCTCCACGTCCTCACCCACGGTCAGAGTCTACCGACGGCACGGGCGTCGCCAACGATCGCGGACCGGCGGCGGGGCTGCTCTACAGTCGGAGGATGGAGAGCACCTCGAGCGTCCGCGTCGACGCGTGGATCTGGGCCGTGCGGCTCACGAAGACGCGCTCTGCGGGCGCGACGGCATGCCGAGCGGGGCATGTGCGGGTGAACGGTGAACGGGCGAAGCCCGCGCAGCCGGTCCGGATCGGCGATGAGGTGCGACTCCGCGTCGCCGGCTTCGATCGCATCGTGGAGGTGCGCCGCCTCATCGCCAAACGCGTCGGCGCTGAAGTGGCAGCCGACTGCCTCATCGACCGCTCTCCCCCGCTCCCGACCCCGGAGGAGCGTCAGGTCGTCGCCGTCCGCGACCGCGGGGCCGGTCGGCCGACGAAACGCGAACGCCGAGACATCGAACGCCTGCGCGGCCACTGACCCGGCGCGCTCGTTCATCGCCAACGCATCGGGAGCACCCAGGGAACGCTCAAGTCTCACCAAGGTGGTTCAGGCATCCTGTGACGATGTTCCGTCGCCACCCCGTGCTCAGCACCCTCACTGTCGCGTACCTCGCGCTCGTGGGGTTCGTCACGCTCGGCCCTCGACCCTTCGACGGAGCGACGGAGCGGCTCGTCTACCGCGTGATCGACGTCCTGTCACGCTCTGAGGCCACGTCCTGGATCACCTATGACCGCGTGGAGTTCGGCGCGAACATCGCGATGTTCATTCCCATCGGGGTCTTCTTCCTCCTGCTCTTCGGGCGGCGGCGCTGGTGGCTCGCGATCCTGGCCGCCGCGACGCTCACCGTCGGGATCGAGACCATCCAATTGATGATCCCGGGCCGGGTGAGCGACACCCGCGACCTCGTCGCGAACACGACCGGCGCCATCGCCGGTGTCGTCGTCGGTCTCGTCCTCACCGCGGGACGTGCTCGTCGGTTGCAGGCGGCAGCCCGCCGCCGACCGGTACTGCAGCACTGAAGTCTGAGCGCGGGGACGGATTCACAGCTGGCTGGGAGAGGCTCCAAGGCCATGTCAGTAGAGTGCCAGCGGGCCATCGGCCCGGGAGAAGCAGAGCTGGAGCGGAACATCATGAGCGGACCATCGTCGTCGGAGAACCTCGAGGAGCTGAAGCGCCTCAAGGACGAGTTCACGCGATTCATGATGCTGTACAAGTTCGGGATCGATGAGATCACGACCAAGATCAACATCCTCAAAGAGGAGTTCAGCCAGATCCACGACTACAACCCGATCGAGCACATCAGCTCCCGGTTGAAGTCGCCGGAGAGCATCATCGGCAAGATCGAGCGGAAACAGTACGGTCAGGACATCGACGACATCCGCGAGCACATCACGGACATCGCGGGCGTCCGGGTGACGTGCAGCTTCATCTCCGACACGTACAAGGTGTTCGAGCTGCTGACGAGTCAGCAGGACATCACCGTCGTGCGCGTCAAGGACTACATCGCGCACCCGAAACCGAACGGCTACCAGAGCCTCCACGTCATCGTGGAGGTCCCGGTGTTCATGTCCGACGGCGTCGTGCAGGTTCCGGTCGAGATCCAGTTCCGCACGATCGCGATGGATTTCTGGGCGAGCCTCGAGCACAAGATCTACTACAAGTACGACAAGGCCGTCCCCGACACCCTGCTCGCAGAGCTCAAGCACGCCGCCGAAGCAGCCTCGCGGCTCGACGCCAAGATGGAGCATCTCCACGGAGAGGTCCTCGCGCTGGACGCCGCGACGCCGTCACGGACTACCGCAGACGGCCACCCGAAGCCACCCTCACTCGCGGACCGCGTCATGACGGAGCTGATCGACGGCCTGTGATCGCCGTCGGACCGGGACGAACGACCTCAGAGCGCTTTACGCATCTGCACGGCCATCGTCTCGTACCCGAGGGATTCGTACAGCCCGCGAGCGACCCGGTTGAAACCGAACACGTTCAGGCCGAGCGTCTTGGCGCCCTGCTCCTGTGCTGCGGTCTCCGCCAGTTCCATGGCGCGGCGTCCGAACCCTCGACCACGGTGCGCCTCGTCGATCTCGACGTCCCAGATCCACCATTCGTCAGGCTGGCTGGTGCTGCGCGGACCGATCCACAGCACACCGACCGGGACCTCGTCGACCATGACCTCGAACACCAGATGACCCACCTGCATCCGGCCCGCCGGGAAGGTGTCCGCGAGCGATTGCGCGGCTTTCGCCGTCGCCTCCGCCTCGGTCTCGCCGGCCTCGATGCGCTCAATCCGGTACTGGGCGTTCGCTGCCAGCATCCATCCTCGGAGACGGTCGGTGGGCATTGGGACGAGCCTGGCGTTCATGAGGAAATCCTCGCACACACGTGATCGGGTACTATGCGGCAGATGTCGGGAATAGTTCTCCCCCCGAACGAGCTGGACTCCGAAGGACACACGATTGGGACCCGCCCGTCGTTCTCCGGAGAATCGAGATATGCCGAGCACCTCCCAGCACCCGCACACCGCCACCGAGCCGGACGCACAGACTGCCCACGACGCTTGGCGTTCGAGCCGCCGGGCATCCGTCACCGGGCCAACCGGCAACCTCTCCCTCGTCGAGACCAGCTGGCTGAACGACGAGACTCCCGAGACGATCGAGGCGGCGGCCGCCCGTCTCGCCGCCGAGCAGCCGGCGACGGTGACCGTGACGACGCTGCAGCGCACGCACCTCGACACCGGTGCCACCGAGGTCGGCATCCGCCGTTGGGACGCAGATGCCCCGGCGATCCGCGCCTTCGACGAGATCCCGACGTTCGCGTTCGACCCGTCCTGGGTGCAGGCCGCGCAGTTCACCCCGGTCGCCGGCTCACGGACCGTGCCCTTCGAGCACATCCGCGACAACGGCGGCTCCCGCGAACTCGTCGTCCCCGGCGACATCACCTTCACCCGGGACGGAACCCGGTACACGATGAGCGCCTTCGACGACGGCGGGACGCTGCTCCTCATCTTCGGCGACGCGACGAACGGTCGAGACGACGAGACGGGCACCTACGGATCGGGCCGGTTCCTCTTCGTGCAGCGGGCCGACGAGGGCGGATTCGGTACCGCCGGCGAGGTCGTGCTCGACTTCAACCGCGCCTTCGTGCCGCCCTGCGGCTTCTCGGTCCAGTACAACTGCCCGATGCCGCCCGCCCAGAACCGTTTTCCGGGCGACGTCCTCGCCGGAGAACGCTTCGTCCGCTTCACCGACGGCTTCGACGTCTACACCCTCTGACACCCCACAGCGCTAGCGCCCCACAGCACCAGCACCCCACAGCACAGGAGTACCCGTGAAGAGAACCACCGGCGTGATCGCCCTCTCCGTCGCCACCGCAATCGCCCTCGCGGGCTGCGCGGGCGGCGGCGGCACCTCGAGCACCGGCGACGAGGCGACGATCGCCATCGGCTCGCTCTACGAGCCACAGAACCTCAGCAACACGGGCGGAGGCGGCCAGGGCGTCGTCGAGGCTCTGAGCGGGAACGTCTACGAGGGGCTCTACCGGCTCGCCGACGACGGAGCGGTCGAACCCGTGCTCGCCGCCGACAGCTCAGTCAGCGACGACGGTCTCACCTACACCTTCACACTGCAGGACGGCGTGACGTTCCACTCCGGTGACGCGCTCACCTCGGCTGACGTGAAGTCGAGCATCGAGGCGGTCACCGCCGAGGACTCGCAGTCGGCGCGCAAGAGCAGCTTCGCCGTCATCGCGGGGATCGACACCCCGGATGACAAGACCGTCGTCATCACGCTGTCCGAGCGCTCGATCTCGTTCATCTACAACCTCAGCTATGTGTGGATCGTGAACGACGCGGCGACCGACCTCAAGACGAGCGAGGACGGCACCGGTCCGTACACACTCGGCGAGTGGAAGCGCGGCAGCACCGTCAGCCTCGAACGTTGGGACGACTACTGGGGTGATGCTGCGAAGAACGCCGAGGTCGTGTTCACCTACTTCACCGATGCCACCGCGCTCAGCAACGCGCTCGTCACGAAGCAGATCGACGTCATCACGAGTGTCCAGAGCCCTGACCAGCTGAGCCAGTTCACCGACAACGCCGACTACGTCGTCTCGGACGGCGACTCGACGACGAAGGAGCTGCTCGCGTTCAACGATCGCGTCGCACCATTCGATCAGGCGCTCGTCCGCAAGGCCGTCTCCTCGGCGATCGACACCAAGAAGCTCCTCTCCTCGATCTGGGGCGACTACGGCACGCTCATCGGCTCCATGGTCCCCCCGACGGACCCGTGGTACGAGGACCTGACGCAGGTGAACCCCTACGACGTCGAGCTCGCCAAGCAGGAGCTGGCGGACGCCGGATACGCCGACGGCTTCACGTTCACCCTGGACACCCCGAGCTACGACCCGCACCCGGCCGTCGCGGAGTTCCTCCAGAGCGAGCTCGCGAAGGTCGGCATCACCGCCCGGATCAACACGATCAGCGCCGACGAGTGGTACTCGAAGGTCTTCAAGGAGCGCGACTTCCAGGCGACGCTCCAGGAGCACGTCAACGACCGCGACGTCGTCTGGTACGGGAACCCCGACTTCTACTGGGGGTACGACAACCCGGAGGTCACGCAGTGGGTCGCCGAGGCGGAGCAGGCCATGACGACCGACGAGCAGACCGCGAAGCTCAAGCTTGTCAATGAGCAGATCGCTGAGGATGCGGCGAGCGTCTGGCTGTACCTGTACCCGCAGATCGTGATCGCCGCGAGCGACGTGTCCGGGTACGGCGTCAACGGCCTGAACTCGCAGTTCTTCGTCGCGGACATCGTCCGCAAGTAGTCCGACGCGCATCGCCGTCCGGTGCTCCGGTCGGCGATGCGTGCGATCCTGAGACCCACCATGCTCCTCTACCTCCTCCGCCGTTCCGCCTTCCTGGTGGTGTCGTTCCTCGTCGCCATGACGGTGCTGTTCGTGCTGCTCAGGCTCCTGCCCGGGGACCCGTCGAACGCGCTCCTCTCGGTGAACGCGACGCAGGAGCAGATCGACGCGGCGCGCGAGCAGGTCGGCGCCGATCGACCGCTCGGGGAGCAGTTCGCGGCTTGGTTCGGTGGAGTGCTCACGCTCGACCTCGGGTCGTCGTTCGTCAGTTCCCTGCCGGTCGGCCCCGAGATCCTCGCGCGCCTGCAGGTCACCGTGCCGCTCACCATCCTGGCCTTCCTCCTCGCACTCGTCATCGCCCTCGTCGCCGGCGTCGTCTCGGCGCTCCGTGCGGACCGTTGGTACGGCGTCGCGCTCTCGGGGCTGTCGCAACTCGGTATCGCCGTCCCGGTGTTCTGGGTGGGCATCCTCCTGGTCAGTGTGTTCGCCGTCACGCTCCGGCTCTTCCCGTCCGGCGGATTCCCCCGCGACGACTGGGCGGATCCCGTCGCCGCACTGACGAGTCTCGCCCTGCCCGTCATCACCATCGCCATCGTCATGAGCGCCTCCATCACGCGGTACGTGCGCTCCGCCACGCTCGACGTGCTCGGAAGCGACTACCTGCGCTCTGCTCGCGCCCAGGGCTCCGGATTCGGTGAGGCCTTGCTCCGCCACGGTACGCGCAACGCCGCCGTCCCCGTCGTCGCGATCCTCGGCATCGAACTCGCGACGACCTTCCTCGGCGCGGTCGTCGTCGAGAGTGTCTTCAGCCTGCCCGGGCTCGGCTCGATGCTGCTCACCGCCATCCAGCAACACGATTACCCCAACATCCAGGGCATCCTGCTCGTATCGACCCTCGTCGTCCTCCTCACGGGGTTCCTCGCCGACGTCGTGCAGCGGCTCATCGACCCACGCCTGCGCACCTCCATCTCGGGGAACGGACTCCGATGAGCGCGACCGAGGCGCAGACCGCGCTCACTCCCCCGCCAGACCGCTCGTCCAGACGCCGCGCACGGTCGACGACGCTGACCATCGGGATCGTGCTCGTCGGGATCATCGTGCTGCTCGCAGGGATCTCACTCCTGTGGCTGCCGTACCAGCCGTCCGACACCTCTGGCGGACGCCTCGAAGGCCCGAGCGGAGCGCACTGGCTCGGTACAGACAAGCTCGGCCGCGACCTCATGACACAACTCATGATCGGCGCTCGAATCGCGCTCGCCACGGGAGCCGGGGCCGTCGCCGTCGGCGCTGTCATCGGCATCGCCCTCGGCCTCGCCGCGGCATTCGCCGCGCCCTGGCTCGACGACACCATCTCAGCCGCCCTCGACGTCGTCATCGCCTTCCCTGTCCTGCTGCTCGCGATGCTCATCGTCGCGGCGCAGGGTGCGTCACTCGGCACTGCGATCCTCGCCATCGGTCTCGCCATGTCCGCGATCGTCGCCAGGCTGACCCGGATCCTCACGAAACGCGTGCTCGGCGAACAGTACGTGGTCGCTGCCCGTACGTCCGGAACGAGCTGGCCGGGAGTGATCCGCCAGCACATCCTGCCCAACATCTGGCCGACGCTCAGCGTCAACCTGGCCCTGCAATTCGGTATCGCCGTCCTCGCGGAAGCCAGCCTCTCCTATCTCGGGCTCGGTGCACCGCCGCCCAACGCATCCTGGGGTCGACTGCTGCAGGAGGCCCAGGCGACGGTCACCACCGCACCGGTCGGAGCGATCGCGCCGGGCATCGCCATCGTGATGCTCGTCGTCGGCGTGAACTTCATCGCCGACGGACTCCGTGAGCTCGGCGACCCGACGAGGAGGCGAGGCGCATGAGCGAACTCCTGTCCATCCGAGGACTGACGATCACCCGCGCCGGCCGCCGCGTCGATCGGGCGACGCCGCCCCCGGCCGCGCTCGTCTCCGGCCTGGACCTCTCGGCCACCGCAGGATCCCGCGTCGGCCTCATCGGCGGCTCGGGCTCAGGGAAGTCGTTGACATCTCTCGCCGCACTCGGCCTGCTCCCCGAGCAGTTGGTCGCGACGGGAAGCATCCGATTGCAGGACACTGAGGTCGTCGGTGCTACCGACCAGGCACTGCGCCCTCTGCGCGGCACGGTCGCTGGCCTCGTCTTCCAAGAGCCGCTGACCGCCCTCGATCCGCTCATGCGCGTCGGTGACCAGCTCGCGGAGCCGCTCCGCCGGCACAGCGCACTCCGCAGAGCGGCGCTGCGGAGTGCCGTCACCGACGCCTTGCGCGAGGTCGCCCTGAGCGATACGAGCCGCATCGAACGGTCATATCCGCACGAGCTGTCCGGCGGACAGCGACAGCGCGTCGCCATCGCCATCGCCCTCGCCGGACGACCGCGTCTCCTGATCGCCGACGAGCCGACGACCGCGCTCGACGTGACGGTCCAGGCCGAGGTGTTGGCGCTCCTCGACCGACTCGTCCGTGAGCGCGGGATGGCGCTGCTCTTCATCAGCCACGACCTCGCCGTGGTCTCGCAGATGGTGGACGAGGTGATCGTGCTGAGCGACGGCCGAGCCGTTGAGCGCGGCCCTGTCGCCCAGGTGCTGTCGGCGCCGCAGCATGAGGACACCCGCAGACTCGTCGCGAGCGCGCGAGCCATCGACGACGCGCTGGAGGACCCCCGATGACCGCGGACGAACGGCCCCTCCCCGGGCAGGCTGCCCCGATCCTCGAGCTCGACTCCGTCGACTTCCGATACCGCGGCGGACGTCCCGCCCTCGAGGACGTCTCGTTCAGCGTCGGTCAGGGCGAAGCTGTCGGGATCGTCGGCGAATCGGGGGCCGGAAAGAGCACCTTGCTGCGACTGCTCCTCGGACTCGACGCTCCGACAACCGGTACCGTCCGCTTCGACGGGACCCCGCTCGAGCGGAGGGACCGGAGACGGGTCGCAACCTTCCGCGCCTCGGTGCAGGCCGTCTTCCAGGATCCGTACTCCTCGCTCGATCCCCGACAGCGGATCGGACGCATCGTCGCGGAACCCCTGCGATCACTCGGTCTGGCATCGGCGCAGGACGCGCCGGCTCGAGCCGTCGCGGCCCTCGACGCCGTCGGGCTCCCGACCGATGCGGTCGCACGCTATCCGCACGAGTTCTCCGGCGGCCAACGTCAACGCATCGCCATCGCCCGCGCCATCGTCGCGAATCCACGGCTCCTGCTCGCCGACGAGCCGGTGAGTGCACTCGACATGACGACGCGGATCCAGATCATCGAGCTGCTCGCAGAACTGCGCGAGCGGAGCGGGCTCGCGCTCGTCATGGTCTCCCACGACCTCGGTACGGTCGCAGCGCTGTGCGAGCGCACCGTCGTCCTGCGCCACGGACGTGTCGTCGAGGAGGGCGAGACGAGGCAGGTCCTCCACGCCCCCACGGCCGACTACACGAGACAGCTCATCGCATCCGTTCCACGACTGCCACACTGAGCGCCGGGACGCGCCCGAGGAATCCCGGTCGCGGGGAATACGGTGAGGGCTGCGGCCGTTGGACCACGAGTGGCCCAGGCCGCAGCAGCC
The DNA here is from genome assembly GCF_050613355.1 of Plantibacter sp. RU18. Classification (NCBI taxonomy): domain Bacteria; kingdom Bacillati; phylum Actinomycetota; class Actinomycetes; order Micrococcales; family Microbacteriaceae; genus Plantibacter; species Plantibacter sp. RU18. Next base: position 2,228,737 of record NZ_CP159618.1, on the reverse strand, counting down.
CACACACAGGAACAGGATCCGTGCCAGACGATCATCAGCGTGCCGACGACCACCACGACGGAACCGAGGGCTCCTGGTTGAGCGACGACGAGCGACGAGCGCTTCGGAAGCCGCTCGCGGAACGCGCCGTCGTCAGCAGCCTCGCGTTCACGGGACTCGTCGCCGCGTTCATGATGACGCTCGTCACGCCGCTCGTCCCCTCACTTCCCACCATCCTCGGCGTCCATGCCTCCGACAGCATGTGGGTCGTCACGGCGACACTGCTCTCCGCAGCCGTTGCAACGCCCATCGCCGGCCGTCTCGGCGACCTGTACGGCAAACGCCGCATGGTGTTGATCTTGCTCGGCATCATGATGGCGGGCTCGGTGCTCGCCGCGTTCTCCTCGACGATCGTCCCGCTCATCATCGCCCGCGCGCTGCAGGGCATGGCGATGGGAGTGATCCCCCTCGGCATCAGCATCCTCCGTGACGTCCTGCACGAGAAGCGCCTCGGTCCTGCCGTGGCGCTCGTGAGCGCGACGCTCGGTATCGGCGGTGCCGTCGGCCTGCCCATCTCCGCGGTGATCTCCCAGTACCTCGACTGGCATGTCCTCTTCTGGGTCGCCGGAGCGCTCGGTCTCGTCGGGTTCATCCTCGTCGCGCGTTTCGTACCGGTCAGCACACTGCGGACCTCCGGCACCTTCGACTGGATCGGCGCGATCGGTCTCGCAGCCGGTCTCGTCCCGATCCTCCTCGCCGTCTCGAAGGGGAACGAATGGGGTTGGACGAGTCTCGGAACCCTCGGCTGCCTGATCGGCGGCGTCGCGGTCCTGCTGTTGTGGGGCTGGTACGAGCTCCGGACCTCGAGTCCACTCGTCGACCTGAGGATAGCGGTCAAGCGCACCGTCCTCTTCACCAACCTCGCATCGATCACCGTGAGTTTCGCCTTCTTCGGGAGCACCGTCGTCCTGCCTGGAATCCTCGAGGCACCGGTCGGCACCGGGGTCGGCCTTGGACAGAGCATGCTGATCGCGAGCCTCTGTCTCATGCCGAGCGGCCTGATCATGTGGGCCATGTCGCCGGTGGCCGCACGGCTCACGGCTGCCAGGGGCGCCAGACTCAGTCTGCTCATCGGTATCGCGATCATCGCGATCGGCTATGCGGTCGCGATCGGCCTCATGACGGAGGTCTGGCACACGGTGCTGACCGCCACGGCGGTCGGCTTCGGTGTCGGTTTCGCCTACGCCGCCATGCCGACGCTGATCATGGGCGCTGTGCCGCCGAGCGAGACGGCCGCATCGAACGGGCTCAACTCGGTGATGCGCACGCTCGGGTCCACGATCGTGAGTGCGGTCATCGGCGCGATCCTCTCGTCGCAGATCGTCACGGTCGGCGCCGTGACCACCCCGAGCGCCGACGCCTTCCGGTTGAGCTTCGCGATCTGCGCCGCTGCCGCGGTGATCGGACTGGTGTTCACCATCCTCCTGCCACGACACCACGCGAAGGACAGCCGCTCGAGTCTGCACGAACGATGATGAGCGGCGACGTTTCCCTCATCGCCGCCTTCCGTCGTGTGACGGACACGACTCCTGGAGCGTTCCTCCGCGCACTGGACGATTGAGGCAACACCACTCGTCGTCCGGGTCCCGGCATCGTGGCAGAGCGCGACGAGTGAGGCGGTCGTCAGCCGACGATGCCGAGGGTGAACGGCAGGACCGGGCCTGCCCCGCCGCGGCGGAGGACACGCCCGGCGACCGTCAGCGTCCAGCGGCTGTCGGCACGATCATCGACGAGCAGGATGGGTCGCCCCTCGATCTCGCTCAGCTGTGCGCGGAGCTCCTGCCCGACGGCGAAACCGTCCCAGACTCCGGCGAGACGGTATGCGCTGTTGCCGCCCGGCCCACCACGCGGACCGTCGCCGACGAGATCGAGTTCGCCGAGATACGGCAGACGACCGAGTGCGGCGATGCCGCGCGCCACCGAGTCCACGAGCAGCGGCTTCGAACGGGACGGTATGCTCACGACCGCTGCCGGGCGTTCCGCCCAATCCCAGTCCGCGAGCACGCGGACACTCGCGTCGATGACGGCACGAGACGCCGGCGCGTCGACCGCTCCGGCCGCGAACAGTTCCCGGAGCACACCTCCCCATCCGAGATCCGTGAGTCTGGCGAGAGCCCGCCCCGGTTCCAGCCGCTCGTCGGGGGCGATACGACCCTTGACGGGGACACCGCCGGCGGAGACCCCGAGGCGATCGGCACCCGTGGGCCACTGAGCCCGCGGCTCGAGTTCGACGCCGACCCGGCCGAGCGCCTCCGATGCCGACGCGGCGGCAGCGGTGTCGAGCTCAGTGGGGAACCACGCGCCGGCGCATCGGTCGCATCGCCCACACGGGACCGCACTCTGATCGTCGAGATCCCGCTGGAGCACGAGCATGCGGCATTCCTCGCCGCGCTCGTACTGGAGCATCGCCTGCTGCTCCGCGACGCGCGCTTCAGCGATCCGCCGGTAACGTTCGCCGTCGTAGCTCCAGGGCTGCCCGGTCGACACCCAGCCGCCCGCGACCCGCTGCACCGCACCGTCGACGTCGAGTACCTTGAGCAGCAGTTCGAGCGGCGTACGGCGCAGGTTGACGAGCGCTTCAAGCGCCGGCGTCGATCGCGGCCGATCGTCGAGCGCGTCGAGCACTGCTCTTGCACGGACTTCGTCGGGCATCGAGGCGGTCGCGAAGTACTGCCAGATCTCCTCGTCCTCGGAACCCGGCAGCAGGAGGACGTCGGCGTGCTCCGTGGCACGACCAGCGCGTCCGACCTGCTGGTAGTACGCGACCGGCGATGACGGGGCTCCGAGGTGGACGACGAACCCGAGGTCGGGCTTGTCGAAGCCCATACCGAGCGCGCTCGTGGCGACGAGGGCCTTCAGTCGATTCTCTTTGAGGAGGCGCTCCGACTCCTCGCGTTCGTCTGGATCCGTCCGGCCCGTATAGGCACGGACCTCATGCCCGGCCTGCCGTAGCAGTCGTGCCGTGTCCTCCGCGGCCGAGACGGTCAGGGTGTAGATGATGCCGGAACCCGTGAGACCACCGAGGTGGCTCAGCAACCACGTGAGGCGGTCTCGAGACTCGGGCAGGCGCAGGACCCCGAGGCGCAGCGACGCTCTGGCGAGCGACCCTCGGATCGTGAGGACGTCACCGCCGGGCCCGTCGGCGGCCGACGGCGCGGTGAGCTGTTCGGCGATGTCGTGCACCACCCGGGCGTTCGCCGTCGCCGTCGTCGCGAGCACCGGGACATCGAGCGGGAGTCTGCCGATGAGCTCCGACAGGCGACGATAGTCGGGACGGAAATCGTGGCCCCAGTCGGAGATGCAGTGGGCCTCGTCGATCACGAGCATGCCGGTACGCGCGACGAGGGTCGGGAGCTGTTCGTCGCGGAACCGCGGATTGTTCAGTCTCTCAGGCGACACGAGCAGCACGTCGACCTCGTCGGCTTCGAGTCGGGCGCGGACGTCGTCCCATTCGTGTGCATTCGCCGAGTTGATCGCGACGGCACGGACACCGGCTCTGGCCGCGGCGGCGACCTGGTCGCGCATGAGCGCGAGCAGGGGCGAGACGAGCAGGGTCGGGCCTGCGCCGCGACGACGCAACAGCGCCGTCGCGATGAAGTACACCGCGGACTTCCCCCAGCCGGTTCGTTGCACGACGAGCGTGCGCCGGTGTTCGTCGACGAGCGCGAGGATCGCCTCGAGCTGTCCGTCGTGGAACCGTGCGCCGGCGACGCCGGTGAGCGCTTCGAGGGCCACCGTCGCCTCGGCGACCGAGTCGGGCGGATTCGTCGGGACGTGGTCGAACTCGGGCGCGGTGCTGTCTGACATGTCGCCAGTCTGTCAGCACCCGCTGACCGTCGCCGTCGATCGGATGAGGTGATGTCGGCGCTTGCCGATGCCGAGCCTGTGGAGGACGCTCTCAGTTGCCGTCCGCTGCTGCGACCAGCTCCGCGATGACGAGCTTCGTCTGCCCCATCATGCACTTCATCGCGCGCCCGGCACGTTCGCGGTCCGGGTCGTTCTGCAGTTCGACGAGGATGCCCGGCACGATCTGCCAGGACAGCCCCCAGCGATCCTTCAGCCACCCACACTGACTCGGGCTCCCGCCGTCGGCGATGAGTCCGTCCCACAGGCGGTCGATCTCCTCCTGTGTGTCGGCCTTCACCGAGAAGGAGAACGCCTCGGTGAAGGAGAAGATCGGTCCGGCGTTCATCGCGTTGACGGGCAGCCCGTCGAGCTCGAACTCGACGACCATCGCCTGGCCAGCCGGCATCGGTCCACCCTCGGGATACCTGTTGACCGAGACGATTCTCGAATTCGGGAAGAGCGACACGTAGAACTCCGCCGCCTCCTCGGCCTGCGAGTCGTACCAGAGGAACGGTGTGACGCGATGCTCCATGATGCTGCTCCTTCTCCCGATGCCGAGCGGGATCGCTCAGGCGGTCTTCCTGGCCTTCGCCGGCGCCTTCTCCGCCGCCGGCTTCTTGGCGGCCGGCTTCTTCGCTGTCGACTTCTTTGCGGCCGCCGTGTCGCCGGTCCGTGCGTCAGCGGCTGGCTGCTTGGCACCGCGCTGGCGCTCGATACTCCGTTTCAAGACCTCCATGAGGTCGATCGGCTCGGCCGGTTCGCCCTCGTCGGTCTCAGGCTGTTCGCCGAAGGTCGCAGCAGTGTCGAGCGCGTCACCCTGCTCCAGCTTGGCCTCGATGAGCTTCCGCAACTGCGCCTGGTACTCGTCCACGAAGACATCCGGACGGAAACGCGAGGAGAACGACTCGACGAGTGCCTCGGACATCTCGAGCTCTTTGGCGGAGATCCTGACGGACTCCTCCAGTGCCGGGAAACGAACCTCGCGCACCTCGTCCTCCCAGAGCAGCGACTGGAGGACGATGACGTCCTCGCGCACCCGGAGGGCTCCGAGTCGCGTCTTCTGCCGGAGGGCGAAGCGGACGATGGCCGTGCGGTCCGTCTCCTCGAGCGTCCGCCGGAGCAGCACGTACGCCTTCGACGACGCAGAATCGGGTTCGAGAAAGTAGCTGCGTTCGAACATGATCGGATCGAGGTCGTCGCTCGGCACGAACTCGACCACCTCGATCTCCCGGCTGCGCTCCTCCGGGAGGGACGCGAGGTCGTCCGCGGTGAGGACGACCGTCTGCTCGCCGTCCTGGAACGCCTTGTCGATGTGGTCGTAACTGACGATCTGGCCACAGATCTCGCACTTGCGCTGATACCGGATGCGTCCGCCATCGGCATCGTGGACCTGATGGAGCGAGAGGTCGTGGTCCTCGGTGGCGCTGTAGACCTTGACCGGGACGTTCACCAGTCCGAACGTCACCGCGCCTTTCCAGATCGCGCGCATGGATCCCTCCCCTTCGATCGCGGACCGACCGCGGCCTGCGCCCAGTAGACACCCACGAACCCGTCAAGGGCTAGCCCTTGACGACGTCGCGCGGCAGGCTGATCCCCATGGCGACGACCAGCAGGAGCGATCGGGAGGCGCAGTGGGTCAGCGTCGACGGCCACCGGATCCAGCTGACCCATCTCGACAAGGTGCTGTACCCGGCGACGGGCACGACGAAGGCGGAGGTGCTCGCGTACTATGCCGCCGTCGCCGAGCATCTCCTGCCGCACGTCGCCGACCGCCCGGCGACCAGGAAACGCTGGGTGCACGGCGTCGGCACAGCCGAGGCACCGGAGGCCGGTTTCTTCCAGAAGGACATCGGCCCGTCGGCTCCGTCCTGGGTGCGGCGCCGGCCGATCGAGCACAGCGACCACACGAACGAGTACCCGCTGATCGACGACCTCGCGACGCTCACCTGGCTCGCCCAGCTCGGGGCGCTGGAGCTCCACGTCCCGCAGTGGCGGTTCGACAGGTCGGGGGAACGCCGGAACCCGGACCGGCTCGTGCTCGACCTCGATCCGGGTGACGGCGTCTCGCTCGCCGAGTGCGCAGCCGTCGCCGGGCTCGCACGTCCCGTCCTCGTCGACATGGGGCTCGACCCGGTACCCGTGACGAGCGGCAGCAAGGGCATCCACCTGTACGCGGCCCTCGACGGCCGCCAGAGCGCAGCCGAGGTGTCACTCGTCGCTCACGAGCTGGCCAGGGCGCTCGAGGCCGATGAGCCAAGCCTCGTGGTCAGCGAGATGGCGAAGCGACGCCGGACGGGGAAGGTGTTCGTCGACTGGAGCCAGAACAACGGCTCGAAGACCACCATCGCGCCGTTCTCACTCCGCGGGCGACTGCGCCCCACCGTCGCGGCGCCCCGCAGGTGGAGTGAGCTGGATGGTCCGGATCTCGCCCAGCTCGACTTCCGCGAGCTGCTGGAGCGTTTGGCCGGCGGCTGGAAAGACCCGTTGTCGGTGCTCGGTGATGCGAGGCCGTCGATCACGATCCGGCCGTCGGAACACGAGGACCGACTTGCCGAGTACCGGCACAAGCGGGATGCGACCCGGACGCCTGAGCCGGTTCCGGAGGACCGCCCGGCACCCAGTCCGGCGGGCGCCGCTCTCGCGTTCGTGATCCAACGACACGACGCCCGCAAGCTGCACCACGACTTCCGGCTGGAACACGACGGCGTGTTGGTCTCCTGGGCTCTGCCGAAAGGCGTCCCCGACGAAGCGGCCAGCAATCATCTCGCGGTGCGCACCGAGGATCACCCGCTGGAGTACGGCAGCTTCGAGGGGACGATCCCGGCGGGCGAGTACGGCGCCGGTGAAGTCGCGATCTGGGATGCAGGAACGTACGAGCTCGAGAAGTGGCGCGACGACGAGGTGATCGCAACCCTGCACGGCGAAGTCGGAGGGCGGCTCGGGGGCCCCGTCCGCTTCGCGCTGATCCGGACCTCCGGCGGCGATGAGCGGGGGAAGCCGTCCTGGCTCATCCATCGGATGCGCGCACCCGGAGAGACGCCGGCGCCGACCGCGCACCCTCCCCGCGCGCCGCTCGCCCCGATGCTCGCGAGTCCGAGTGCTCCGGACGACGTGGTCGACGACGGCTCGTGGGCGTTCGAGATGAAATGGGACGGCATCCGCGCCATCGCGAGCATCGACGGCGAGACGGGACGGATCAGGCTGACGAGCCGGAACGGCAAGGACCTGACCGCGGCGTACCCGGAGGTCGTCGCCGAGCTCGCCGACGGCATGGGTGGCCGGGCCGCCGTGCTCGACGGCGAGATCGTCGTCTCGGGGCCCGATGGACGCCCCGACTTCTCGTTGCTGCAACGCCGCATGCAGCTCACCTCGGAGCGCGATGTGGAACGCGAGCGCCGACGCACCCCGGTCCGCCTCCTGCTGTTCGACCTGCTCTCCCTCGACGACGTGGACCGGACCTCGCTGCCGTACCGGGACCGTCGCGAGCTCCTCGAGCGGACGGTCCAGGGCGGCGCGGTCGTACAGGTGCCACCGGCTGTCGACGGCACACTCGGCGACGCCTTCGAGGTGAGCCGTCGGCTCGGCTTGGAGGGCGTCGTCGCGAAGCAACTCGACGGCCGGTACCGATCGGGCAGGCGGAGCAGCACCTGGGTGAAGTTCAAGCACGAACGGATGCAGGAGGTGGTCGTGGCGGGCTGGCGACCGGGCAGAGGCGGACGGACCGGCGGTATCGGCTCGCTCCTGCTCGGCGTGCCGGGTGCGGACGGCCGCCTGCACTACGCCGGCCGGGTGGGCAGCGGATTCACCGACCGCGAGCTGGCTGCAACGGCAATACGGTTCGAGGACCTGGCCCGGCGCTCGACAGACCTGGTCGGTGTCCCCACCGCCGACGCCGCCGACGCGAACTGGCTCGATCCGACCCTCGTCGGTGAAGTCCGATTCAGCGAGTGGACACCGGACGGCCGGCTCCGGCATCCGGTCTGGCGCGGCTGGCGTCCTGAGCTGACGGCCGATGGTCTCGAAGCCCCGTCGCGGGACCGCGGCGCAGGCAGCTGACGGCCGACTCCTGGATCGCCTCGGGCAGGATCTCGTGGGTGAGCGGGGAGGTCTTCGACAGGTAGCTCCACCCCTCCCGGACGTCCGCCGGCATGTCGAGCAGCATGTCCATGAGGTCCTAGGCGGAGAGGAGGACGACGCCGAGCTGCGGAGCCGTCGTGCTTGTGCGACGGTCCCCGCGCGTCCGACGAACTCGACACCGGGCGCCCCGGTGAGCAGTTCTGCCAGGACGACACGCGCCGCTCGGCACCCTCCGGCAGCATCTCGTCGCGTCAGCGGTGTCGGCCGGCAGGAACCGACCGACACGAGCCATCACTCGTCTGTGGCGGCTGGCGCCTCGAGCAGCTCGTGCACGCGCGGGACGACCTCGGTGCCGTAGAGCCCGATGCTCTCCATGAGGTGCTCGTGCGGGAGCGTCCCGTTGCTGATCTTGAGGTCGACCCTCGAGAGTCCGAGGCCCTGCACCGCCACGGCGACCTTGCGCGCGACGGTCTCCGGCGATCCCACGAAGAGCGCACCCTCAGGGCCGGCCTCGTCCTCGAAGTGGCTGCGGGACATCGGGCTCCAGCCACGCTCACGACCGATGCGGTCCATCATCGCGCGGTAGTGCGGCCACAGCTGCTCCTGAGCACGCTCGTCCGTCTCGGCGATGTGTGCTGGTGAGTGCATCCCGACCGGCTGGGTGGGTAGCTCGAACTGGGCGAGTGCGCGGTGGTACAGGTCGACGAACGGCGCGAACCGCAGGGGGCCGCCGCCGATCACCGCGAGCATCATCGGCAGGCCGTATCGCGCGGCACGGACGACCGACTCCGGGCTGCCGCCGACGCCCACCCAGGTCTTCAGCGTGCCGCTCTCGAGGCGCGGGTACACGGACTGCTCCCGCAGCGGTGCGCGGGTGTTGCCCGACCAGGTGACCGGACCCTCCTCGCGGAGCGCTGCGAACAGTTCGAGCTTCTCCTCGAAGAGTTCCTCGTACTGCGAGAGCTCGTAGCCGAAGAGCGGGAAGGACTCCGTGAACGAGCCGCGTCCGAGGATCACCTCGGCCCGCCCGTTCGAGATCCCGTCGAGCGTGGCGAAACGCTGGTAGACGCGGACCGGGTCATCGGAGCTGAGCACGGTGACCGCAGACCCCAAGCGGATGCGCTCGGTCCGCGACGCGATGGCCGCGAGCACGACCTCGGGTGAGGAGACCGCGAAGTCCGCCCGGTGGTGCTCTCCGACGCCGATGAAGTCGAGACCCACCGATTCCGCGTGCACCCCCTGCTCGACGACGTTCCGGAGGACCTGCGCCTGCGACAGCGTGGCGCCGTCGGCGTCGACGGTGACGTCCCCGAAGGTGTCGATGCCGAATTCGAGGGGTGTGGTCATGTGGGATCCTCCATGTTCGCGTGGTGGGCGTGCTGCGTCGTCGACGGGTCGCCGTGTACATGCATTTGCATACATCTCGGTCAACCTCGCCCGAACGATGACTATTCCCGGACCAACCCAGCGTGCCAGAGTGCGCCCATGCGGCGCACGCCGAAACCTCGACTCCGAATACGTCGACGACGGCACGGTGGCCTCCGACACCTCCCGCCCGTGGCACGCGAAGGTCGTCGGCCTCCAGCCGCTCGGCCGCTGAGACGACCCTCCCAGCCACGCTCTGAGATGATGGGACACCAGCACCCCGAGCCTTGGAGCCCCCGTGTCGCCGCGCCGATTCTTCCGCCTGATCGCGATCGCCGAGGCGATCACCTGGACCCTGCTCATCATCGGCATGATCCTCAAGTACGGCGCGAAGACGACCGACGTCGGCGTCAGCATCGGCGGCGCCGTCCACGGCTTCGTCTTCCTCGTCTACGGCGCGAGCGTGCTGCTCGTCGGCAATCAACCAGCGGTGGCGACCCGGCACGATCCTGGTCGGGCTCGTCAGCGCCGTCGTCCCGTACGCGACCATCCCCTTCGACATCTGGGCCGACCGTGCCGGGCGCCTCGACGGCCCGTGGCGCCGTGACGCCGGCGACGACCCACGCGATCAGCGCGTCGTGGATCGCACGACCCGCTGGCTCGTGCGCCACCCTGTGCTCCTGACCGTCGTCGGCACGGCGGTCGTCATCGCGGTCTTCAGCGCTCTGCTCATCGTCGGACCTCCAGTCCCGAAGGCCTGATCGGGCGAGCCGCAGAGGATGACACGCGGCAGGACGCAAGCGGGGCTTGACCTGTGTCGCCACCGGTGGCATCGTGGCGGCCAACGAATGTGAACGGTGTCCACAAGAGGTCTGGTGGTCGCCGCCGCCCAACCGAGGAGGCTTCCGGATGTCGAAACCCACGAGCGAACTGCCGGCGCGGCCACCCGTCGTCGACCGGGTCGAATGGGAACGGTCGCGCGACGCGTTGCTCGCCCTCGAGAAGACGGAGACGCGCGCGAAGGACGAGGCGAGTGCGGCCCGCCGCCGCCTGCCGATGGTCGAGGTCGGCGAGTACGTGTTCGACGGCGCCGATGGACCGGTGAGCCTTTTCGAGCTGTTCCACGGCTTCCGCCAGCTGGTCGTCCAGCACTTCATGTTCGAACCGGAGTGGACTGAGGGATGCCCGAGCTGTTCCAACCTGGCCGACCAGATCGGGCCGCTCGTCCATCTCCAGGCCTACGACATCACCGTCGCCCGGATCTCGCGGGCACCGATCGATCGACTCCTCGCCTACAGCGCACGGATGGGCTGGGAGCCCCGCTGGGTCTCATCGGAGCACTCACCGTTCAACCGCGACTTCGGGTGGACCCAGGACACGGGCGAGGTACCCGGCATCAGTGTCTACCTCCGCGACGGGGACCGGGTGTACCAGACGTACGCCACGACCGGTCGTGGCGTCGAGTCGCTGTCCTCCTTGACGGGCTATCTCGATCTCGCGCCGTTCGGCCGCCAGGAGGACTGGCAGGACTCCCCAGCCGGATGGCCGCAGCAGGCTCCGCACCAGCGCAATCGCCGGAAGGACGAGTACGGGGCCGTTCCGGTGAGCATCGCGTCCCGACCGGCTCGATGACCGATTGGCCGGTCGGAGACCCGGGAACGCTTCGGCCTCAGGCGGTCAGCCGAGGAGGTCGACCAGTGCGCGCGTGATCTCCCTGCGGGCATCCTCTGGGGAGAGGGTCGCCGCGCCATCGCCCGGTTGCACGCCGTAGTCGCCGAAACTCGCGTGGTTCGCACCCTCGATCTCGACCATCGTCGCGTCCGCGGGGAGACGGACGCGAACATCGGCGACCTTGTCCGGCGTGCTCAAGCCGTCATCGCTTCCAGCGAGACTCAGCACCTCGAGCGAGGAGGACGACAGGTCGTTCGCGCAGTAGCTACCGAACAGGACGAGCCCCGAGAGGGCCGGGTCGTCCGCGAGCTGGCAGGCCCGGACGCCACCGAGCGAGTGCCCGCCGACGAACCAGGAGTCGACATCGGGGGCCGCGGCGGTGAACGTCGACAGCGGACGCTGATCGAAGAACGCCAGGTTGAGCGTCGGCTTCGTGATCACCACCGTGACCCCGGCCTCCTCGACCACGCCGGCGAGCTTGTACAGGTACGCGTACGGATCGACCTTCGCCCCGGGGATGAACACGAGCCCGGTGCCGTTCGGCGCCTCGTCGGCCTCCTCGGTCGGTTCGAGCAGCACGGCGTCGCCCACGTCCGTCACCCGCACCGCGGGGTCGTTCCAGACCTCGAGCGCGATGTCGCGGGTACCCTGCATGACGATCTGCGTCCACGCGACGAAACCGAGGACCACGATCACGAGGACGGCCACGATCCAGAGCACGATCGACACCGGGCGCCTCATCCTGGGGGCTCGGCTGGTCTGCTCGCTCATGTCGCTCCTTGTGACGTCCTCGGCGGCGGCACACCCGCGACCTGCCTTCAGTATCCCAAACGCGCGCTGTCCACAGGGTGCTCCGCTCCCGAGCGGCCTGTCAGCCGATCGCCCTATGCTCGTCGGGTGACCACCACTCGCACGAAGCATCCCGCTGGCCCGTCGATGACGATCGGCCTCATCACCCACCCCACGAAGAACATCGACGACTCGGTCCGCATCCTGCGCGCGTGGCAGCTCGAACACGGTGCACGGCTCGTCGGTCGGCAGACGGAGGCGAGCCGCCTGGGAGACGACGTCGAGCTGCTCGACGACGACACGTTCGCCTCCTCGGTCGACGTCGCGGTGGCCATGGGCGGCGACGGCACCATGCTCGGAGCGATGCGTCTCCTTGCCGGACGCTCAGCGCCCGTCCTCGGCGTGAACTACGGCAACGTCGGTTTCCTCGTCGAGGTCGAACCGACGGCACTCCCCGACGCCCTGCAGCGGGTGAGCGACAAGGAGTTCTCCCTCGAACCGCACCACGGCCTCGAAGTGACCATCACGACCGGCGACGACGTCACGCACCTGCTCGCCTTCAACGATGTGTCCATCGCACGACGCCCCGGCACCGGCGTGGTCATGGCCGACCTCGCCGTCGACGGCACCGCCTACGGTTACTTCAAAGCCGATGCGATCGTCATCGCAACGCCGACGGGCTCCACGGCGTACAACTATGCGGCGGGTGGGCCGGTGCTCTCGCCAGCAGTCGCCGCGACCGTGGTGACCCCGGTCGCCCCGATGTCGGGCATCGACCGTTCGTTCATCCTCGGCCCGGCAGAGCGCCTGCAGTTCTCGGTCGGCGCGGCGACGAAGCAGGCGGCGGTCGAGATCGACGGTCAGGTGCTCGCAGACGTCGCAAGTGGTGCCGTCGTGACGGTCAGGCTCGTCCGCGACGCCGCGAACGTGGTCCGCCTCGACCCCAGCAGACACTCTCGGAAGGGGCGGCTCAAGCTCAGTCTCCTCGACCTCCCGCTGCGCCGCGACCAGCTACTCGACCTCGTCCCACCGGACATCCGCGCGCGCGTGGAACGGCCGTCGCGGGTGCGACGCGCCCGGTCGAAGCCCGCGGACCCCTCGCACTGAAGCCTGTACTTCGACAGGCTCGGTGACCGGAGTGCTTCGGTGACCGGGTTGGCCTGAGCGAGATCGATCTCTGACCGGGCGCTCAGCAAGCTGGCACGACGAGTGGCGCTACGCCGGGAGGACGACGCCGATCGGCTCGCGCTTCTCCGCTTGGAAACGATCCTCGGTTCGGCCGTTCGCCCAGTAGCCGGAGAGCGACAGCTGGCTCCGGTCGAGTCCGCGCTGGTTGAGGAACACGTCTCGCAACGCCTTCATGGACTCTCGCTCGCCGTGAGCGAAGACCTGTACGCGGCCGGCCGGCCACGGGTGCCCGGAGACCGCTGTCGCAAGCAGGCCTGCCGTGCTGTCGTCGCGGCTGCTGCGCCCGACCCAGATGAGCTGGACGCCGGCGGGGTGGACCAGGTCGATGAGGTCGTCCGTGCCACCGATCTCCAGGAACGCGAGGCCCCTCGCCTCTGCGGGGAGCGCTTCGAGCGCTGCGGCGATGGCGGGGACCGCCGACTCGTCGCCAGCGAAGAGATGCCAGTCCACTGCCGGATCCGGACGGTACGCGCCACCCGGACCGGCGAACACGACGCGGTCCCCCGGCTGGGCTGCCGCTGCCCAGGGGCCGGCGAGCCCCTCGTCGCCGTGCACCACGAAGTCGATGTCGATCGTGCGCGCCGAGGTGTCGACACGGCGGACTGTGTACGTGCGCGTGACGGGCAGATCCTCGGGTGCGAGCGTGTCGCGGAGCACCGCGATGTCGTAGGGCGGGTCGAGCTCGAGTTCAGGCTTCGCGAAGTAGATCTTCACATAGCTGTCGGTGGCGTCCTTCGGCTGGAAGTCGGCGAAGCCCGGGCCCCCGAGCGTCAAACGCACGAGGTGCGGGGTGACCCAGGTGGTGCGGACCACTTCGAGGATCGTCTGCGGACGGGGGGCTCGGGGCGCTGGTGTCGTCGTCATGATTGCCTCCATTCTGCCGCCGATCCGCGACCGGCTGGGCTCGAAGGTCCGATTCACCGCACCATCCGTCCGATCGGAGCGGCTCCGGCCGACCATCATTCGGCGTCGACCGGGTCATCCGACACTCTGATCACGAGCTTTCCGGCGATGCCGCCGCGTGCAAGCCGCCGCAGCGCGTCGGGCACACGCTCGAGTGGCAGCTCCGCGTCGACGGTTGACACGACGGTTCCTGCGACCAGATGGGCTGCGAGCTCTGCGAGGTCGGTCGGCCGTTCGGCGGAGACGAGCATGACGATGCGCTGCCGGACGAACGGCGCGGTGAGGACGCCTCGGAGCTGGTGCGCGACGCCCCCGAGCATGCTCCCACCCCCTTCGCCGCCGGCCAGCACGATCGCACCGCCCGGCACGGTCGCCGCCCGGAGCTCGCGGATCGTCCGCTCTCCGGCGATCTCCAGGACCAGGTCGAAGCGCTCGACGCCCCGGGCGATCGCCTGGGAGAGGGTCTCGGACCGGTAGTCGATGACCGCCTCAGCGCCCAGCGATCGAGCGAGTCCGGCTTTCGCCGCGCTGCAGACTGCTGTCACGTGCGCACCGGCAGCCACCGCGAGCTGGATCGCGAAGCTACCGACCCCGCCGCCTGCCCCGATGACGAGCACCCGTTGCCCCCGCTGGAGGCGTCCGGCATCCCGCAGTCCATGCAAGGCGGCGCTGCCAGAGGTGGGGAGTGCGGCGAGCTGCGAGAGCGGCACGCCCCGTGGGGCCGCGAGCAGTCGGTCGGCCCTGGTGACGGCATGGTCGGCGAATGCGGCGTCGGCCGTACCGAAGACCACATCGCCCGCCTGCAGACCTTCGACGCCCGCGCCGAGCGCGACGATGGTCCCGGCGAGATCACGACCGCGGCCTCGCAGTTTCGGACGCTGCAGGCCGAATCCGAACAGCCGTAGCAGCAAGGGTCTACCGGTCATGAGATGCCAGACGCCCATGTCGATTCCGGCAGCGTGCACCCGGACGAGCACCTCGCCCGGCCCTGGACTCGGCACCGGGACCTGCTCCGTGCGGAGCATCTCGGCGTCGCCGTACTCATCCTGCACGATCGCGCGCATCCACGTCGGGATCGTGACGTCGGTCGGCTCACTCACGGCTGGTCTCCGTCGGTCTCGGGGTAGTGGAACACGGCATCGAGCGGCACCTGCAGCGCACGCGCGATCTTGAAGGCGAGCTCGAGTGTGGGCGAGTACCGGCCCTGCTCGATGGCGATCACCGTCTGTCGAGTGACACCGATGCGCGCGGCAAGCTCCGCCTGCGTCAGTTCACCGGCGCCGAAGCGCAGCGACCGGATCGAGTTGGTGACGACGGTCGGCTTCACCATGCGGGGATCCCCCGTCGGTAAGCGGCGAGCTTCGCGACACCACCGAACACAGCTGAGCAGACGAACGCGAGATAGAGCAGATTGGCGATCCAGAACCCGTCGGTGTCGACGAGCGCGAGCAGCAGTGCACCTACCCCGCCGATGACGAGGAAGGCCCGCCCGACGGCATCGCCGAACCTGGCGATGTCGCGGTCGCGTTGGTCCGCGAGCGACGACTCCTTCGAGGAGACGATGCCGGCGACGATTCCCACGACGATCGAGACGGCGATGGCGCCACCGATCGTCCAGAGGAGTGGCGCCACGTAGGCGATGTCGGGCAGCGGTGCGTGCGTCGCTGCGCTCAGCACGATCACGAGGTACACCGCGTACCCGCCGATCGCGGTGACGAGCATGATCCATGCCCGCTGTTCCTGTCTCGTCATCATGGGCTCCTCTGCTCGTTCAGGTCCAACCCTGCTGAATGTATAGAAAAGCAGACACGGCGTCAAGAATCTTTTACATCTCGCCGCGATGGACGCCGATGACAGGTTCGCGCCGCTCCGGTGTTCCCTCAGGCTGTCGCTGGCATACTGGAGGAATGGCTACGACCGCAGGCTGGTACCCGCACCCCGACGACCCCACGAAGGAGCTGCACTTCGACGGCTTCGAATGGGGCGACTCCCGGGTACTGCGGTTCCAGCGCGACAAGCCCGCCCAGACCGAGGCCACGGGTTGGTACCCGCACCCGACCCAGGACGACACGCAGGTCCACTTCGACGGCCGCGCCTGGACCGACACCAGGGTCCTGCAGTTGACTGGATCCGTCGGCGCCGACGCCGCCGACGGTGACCGCACCGCGCCCGTCTACGTCTCCCCCGCCGAGCTCCCGGCGCCCGAACCGGAGAGCCGCACCTGGAGCATCGCGAAGGTGGCGCTGTCGTTCGGCCCGATCGCGATCATCGCGATCATCGGTCTGCTGGCGATCGTCGCCGGCGGCGGCGGCAACTAGCAGCGACAAACATCACAGGAGCTCCGCACCCGTATCAGGTCGCTCGGGGGCCAGCGCGGTGCGCTGATCCCGCCGCGGGCCGCTGACGCGAGCGCGGGCCTCCAGAGGGGTGCGCTCGCGCCAGAGGGGAGCGCTGGCACCGACACGAAAGCGCCCCACCCGGACAGGTGGGGCGCTCGTGCGAAGTACTACTTGGCTGCGACGGCCTCCGGAGCGGAGATCGATGACGCGAGCACCTCATCGAGGCCGAGCGAGGCCTCTTCGTCGCTCACTGCCTGTGCCAGCGCCAGCTCGGAGACGAGCACCTGACGGGCCTTCTGCAGCATGCGCTTCTCGCCGGCGGACACACCGCTGTCCTGGTCGCGACGCCACAGGTCGCGGACGACCTCGCCGACACGGTGGACGTTGCCACTGGCCATCTTCTCCTGGTTGGCCTTGTAGCGGCGCGACCAGTTGCCGGGCTCCTCGACGAACGGCTCGCGGAGCACGCCGTAGACGGCCTGGACACCATCGTGGTCGATGACATCACGGACACCGACGAGGTCGGCGTTCGCGATCGGCAGCTTGATGGTGAGCTCCGACGTGTGCACGCGAAGCGTCATGACGTCCTGCTCGACACCCTTGATCGTCACCTTCGACAACTCGGTGATGGTGACCGCTCCGTGGTGCGGGTAGACCAGGGTCTCTCCAACGATGAACTGCATGGTTCCTCTTCTCTTCTCAGGTCGTCACCGGCGCTCCCGCGCCGGATCGGTCGTGCTCCGGGCGGCTAGGCGCTCGGAATTCCAGGGCGTTCGTCGAGCAGCCACTCGGGCAGGAGCGCGACGAGTGCGTCGACGAGTTCGTCGTCGGACACGTCGATGCGGCCACGACGCCAGCCGTCGACGAGCGACAGTGTGCCACCGGCCACGTAAGCGGAGACGAGCTCGACCGGGATGCCGGCGGGTGCCTCCGCGTGTTCCAGCAGGGCGGCGATGAGCTGGTCTGCGTGCTCCCCGACCAGGTCATCGAAAGCACTGCGGGCGACGGGCAGCTCGAGCACGCTCGAGTACAGGGGCGCGTCTTCCAGGAGTTGGCCGACGAGACGTCGGTATGCCGCGCGAGCACGCTCGGCACTCCCCCAGGGCTCGTGGGCCGAACGCACGAGCGCGACCGGTGCGCCGAGCTCTGCGAACTGGCGGCGCAAGTAGGCGGCCGTGAGTTCGTCGAGGCTCGAGAAGTGCGCGTAGAAGGAGCTGCGACTGATGCCGGCGACCCGCACGATGTCGCCGACGGAGACGCGGTCGGGGCGGCCGGCGAGGATGGTGGCGACCGCGTCGAAGATCGTCGACCGCGTGCGCTCGGCTCGTGGATCTCCGGTGACGCGCAGCACAGGAGCCGGACGCTCGACGCGCGACGGCGGAGCTGTACGGCTGGACGAGTCCGCCTGGGCCGCAACGGGCCGACCGACGGTGGACTGCTCGGCACCGAGGGCGGGAACTCCTGATGTGCGAGGCATTCTGACAAGTATACCACGACTTCTCGGACAGCTGTCCGAGACAGCCGGGGCGCCAGTGTCAGCCGAAGGAGGCCTGGATCGCGACCGCAGCCGCTCCACGTGCCCAAGCGGCGAATCCGCTGTCGTCGAGCAGGACGCGTACGGGGGCCGCATCGACGTCACGGTCGGCTCGGACCGCCGTCAACACCCGGTCCAGGCGCCCCTCGATGAGCGCGAGCCCCTCGCCGGACAGGACGACCGTCTCGACCATGGCAAGGTTGGCGGATGCGGCGATCATGCGCCCGAGCGCACGCAAGGCAGCACCGACGACCTCCGCGGCGACGGGGTCGCCGGCGTCGGAGAGCGCCAGCAGCTCCTCGTAGCCGACCTCTCGGCCGAGGGCCGCTCCTGCCGTCGCGCGGAGGTGCGGGATGGCGAGCATGGCGCTCGAACAGCCCCGATGCCCGTCGCTGCACAGCGGGCCGGCAGGGTCCAGCGGGAAGTGCCCGCCGAGTCCGAGCCCGGTGTCAGCGGTGACGACCGGTCGATCGTGGATGACGAGACCGTACCCGACGCCCGCGCCGATCGTGATGACGGAGAAGTTCGCGACGCCCTTCGCCACTCCGAACCAGTGCTCGGCCGCGGTCAGCGCGACCACGTCGTTCTCGAGGACGACGGGCACGCCGAGCGCCCGCTCGAGCATCTCCCCGAGTTCCACATCATGCCAGTCGAGGAACGGCGCTCGGACGACCCGCCGCGCATCCGCCACCTTGCCCCCGACACTGACTCCGAGCGCCGAGACGCCGCCGACACCGCCCAGTCGCTCGACGAGGCGTACAGCCGCAGCGACGACCTGGTCTGGCGCGTGACCCCCGAGCGGCTCCACGGCGTCGGCGCCAGGATTCGCCCGGAGATCGGTACTCACACCGAACAGCTGATCTCCGGTGAGTTTCATGCCGAGGTACCGCTGAGCGTCGGTGCGCACATCGAGCGGCTTGGCCGGGCGACCGACGACCCGCTCCGCCGATTCCGGGCCGTCGACGAACAGGCCTGCGTCGAGATAGGGACGGCTCAGGCGAGTGAGGCTCGCCGGCGACAGGCCGAGGCGCCGCCCGAGTTCCGCACGGGAGAGCGGACCATGGATGAGGACCTCGCGCGCCAACTGCTTCGCCGGCGCGCCGCCCCCGGGGTCGATCTCCGCTCTGCGCATGGCCCGTTCCGTTCCCGCATCACGATCCCGCGCGCGTCATCCTTTCAGTATGGGCGATATTCCCCTGCAGCACCTGGCGTCCGCGGGCGGCCGCCAGCGGGTCTCGGCGGGCTCGACCGCCCGGCACGCCTCAGCCTGCTGGGTCGTGCGCGGCGTGATGCGAAGCTCGACCAAGTGAGCCGGGCGGCGGACGCCGCGCTGCAGGCGTCCGCCTCCCGGAAGATGCGCCCGGCGACGCCGGTAGCTAGCGGAGGATCTCGACGAGGAGCACCCAGGCGCTCACCACCGAACCCATGAAGACGAGGATGAACCCGGCGGCGACGGCGTAGAGGCCTGCGCTCGAACCGACGACGAGCATCACGCCGCCGAGCACGAACGGCACCATCTGCAGCACCGGCACCAGCGCCTTCACGATCCGAGTACTGCGTCGGCCGTACCCCTCGCGGAGGATGCGCCCGGCCGCGTCGATCGCGAAGCCCAGGGCGATGGCGCTGAGCACCAGCGTCTCGACGCCGAGCACGGACGCCGGCTGCCCCGGGATGAGTCCGGCCACCCCCACCACGACGATGAGCACGAGCGAGCTGATGGTCGCAGCCGCCCTCGCCGGCATGGATGGAATCGCGATGATCTTCGCGATGTTCACCGACATCGCCACGATGATGAGTCCGGCGAGCGCCGCTGCGGCTCCAGCGGTCGCGACGAAGAACTCGTTCCAGCCATCGGTCATGCGTTCCTCCGTCGTGGGGTTGGTGCGGCGAGCGCCGATGGTCTGCTTCGCCACCGGTCCCTGTTGCTCGTGTTTCTCCCAGAAAACCGGCACGAACTTCGCCCTGAACAGCCAGCTGGTGTCCACCGGTCGTCGGAGAGCAGGTGTTCGTCTTCGGTCGTGCGCGACGCATCGCACGACGATTCGAGGCTGAGCGTTCCGTTCCGAGGACGGGACTCGAGCGGGCCGCCTAGTGTCGCCTCGCCTCCCTGACCAGCAGCCATAGGAGGTACGCACCGCCGATGCAGACTGTCACGACACCGACGGGCAGTTGCACGGGTGCGAACGCACGCTGGGCGATGAGGGTCGCTGGCGAGGAGGAGCGTTGCTCCCATGACCGCGGACGGCAGGAGGCCAACCGATGCGGACGCGGTGAGTCGTCTGGCCAGCTGCGGTGCCGAGAGTGCGACGAAGGCGATCGGTCCGGCGGCTGCGGTGACGAGAGCGGTGAGGGCGACGCCGACGAACATCGCCACGAGTCTCGTCCGCTCGGCGCGGATGCCTGAGGCTCGTGCCGGATCGTCTCCGAGCTCGAGCATCCCGAGGCTTGGGGCGATGACGACGAGCACCGGGAGCAGGAGCACCATCGCGACGACGAGCGGTCCGACCTGCGTCCAGCCGACGGCGTTCAGACTGCCCGCACCCCAGACGGCCGCCGCCATCGCGTCACCGAGCTCGGCCTCCAGCAGCATCCAGGTGTTGAGGGAGGCGAGCGTCGCGCTCACGGCGATGCCGACGATGATGAGCCGGAAGCCCTGGACGCCGCGGCGATAGGCCAGCAGGAACACGAGGGCGGCCGTCGCGAGTCCACCGACCATCGCCCCTGCGGCTACGCTCCCGAAGCCGGTGGATCCGCTCCCGCCGAGCAGGAGCATCACGACGAGCGCGCCGGTGTACGCGCCGGTGTTGAAGCCGATGATGTCCGGGCTGCCGAGCGGATTGCGTGTGATCGATTGGAAGATCGCACCGCTGACGCCGAGCGCGCCGCCCAGGACGAGCGCTGCCACGACCCGCGGGAGGCGCCATTCGACGACGACCATCTGCTCGAGCGGGTCGGCACCGCCGGTCACTGCCAGGAGGATCTGGGGGACGGCGATCGGATAGTCGCCGAGTGCGAGGGCGGCGACACCACAGGCGAGGGCGACCGCCGCCAGTGCGAGGCACACGACGAGGGAGCGCACATCGATCAGCGCAGAGCCTCCTGCCACCCTGAGGACGACACGACGCCTGCCGAACAGCTCGACGGGCTCGCGCGTCCGAGCGTCGGGTCGCTCCACGAGGGCGCTCACAGGCCGCTCACCCGCTTGCCACGCACGAGCACGATGAGCACGGGCGCGCCGATGAACGCGGTGACGATGCCGACCTGCAGCTCTCCTGACGACATCACCACTCGACCCACGATGTCCGAGGCGAGGAGCAGTACCGGGGCGAGCACGATGGTGTAGGCGAGGATCCACCGCTGGTCGGGTCCGACGAACCAGCGCACGATGTGCGGCACCATGAGTCCGACGAAGCCGATCGGACCGGCCGCTGCAGTAGCCGCTCCGCAGAGCAGCGTCACCGCGACGATCACGAGCACTCGCGTTCGGCCGAGCCTGGCGCCGAGCGTTGCGGCGAGGTCGTCGCCCATGGCCACAGCGTTCAACGGCTTCGCCACGGCGAGCGCGATGACGACGCCGACGACGATGAAGGGAACGATGACCGCGAGGGTCTCCGGCGGTCGGTTGGCGATGTTCCCCGCACCCCAGTACCGCATGGCGTCGAACACCCGCGGTGCGAGCAGGGTGATGCCGGAGGACACCCCGCCGAGCACCGCTGCGAGCGCGATCCCCGCGAGGGTCAGGCGGACGGGCGTCGCGCCACCGCGCCCCGCCGAGCCGATGACGGAGACCAGCACGGTCGCGACGACCGCACCCAGGAAGGAGAACCACAGGTATTGGTGGATGCTCGTGATGCCGAGCAGGGCGACGGCGAGGACGACGGCGAAGCCTGCGCCGGCGTTCACCCCGAGGATTCCGGGATCGGCCAGCGGATTGCGGGTCAGGGCCTGGATGAGTGCACCCGACAGCCCGAGGGCCACACCGACCAGCACACCGAGGATCGTCCGCGGGAGCCGGAGTTCGAGCACGATCGATCCGTCATCGCCCACCGGAGCACCGAGGAGCGCGTGCCACACCGTCCCCGCGTCGATCGACTTCGAACCCACCATGAGGCTCAGCGCGATCACGACGATCAAGACGCAGACCGAGATGAGCAGACCGGTGGCACGGACGCCGTCCCGATGTGCGACGCCCCTCGCCAGCGGCTGCTCGAGGGACGTCCGCGCCTCACGCGTCACGGTCATGCCGGGCCGCCGACGCTCACAGCCCGAGGCGCTCGAGCTGGTCGTAGTACGCGTCGGTGATGGCCTCCTGGTCGGTACCGGGAGCATCCCAACCGTCCCAGAGCGCATCGATCTCCGCCCGAGTGACCTCATCGAGGCCGTTCCAGCGCTCCACCCAGCGCTCCTCGTCGACCGTCCAGTAGCCGACGGTCTTGTAGGCGGCGTTCGGGAGCTTCCGCACGTGGCGGAGTTCCTTGCGGATGCCGCGCATCACCGACGCCTCCCCAGCGAACCAGATGTAGCCCACGCCTTCGGGGATCGCGAGGTCTCGGACGACCTCGTCGAAGCAGGACGGACCATGCCCATTGCCGCCGACGACCCAGCTGATCTCGACACCCTCACCGGTCACGTCCTGGATCTCCGCCGCGCTTCCGACCTCCATCACCATTCGGGTGCGGACACCGGCGGGCGTCTGCTCCGCAATCCGGAAAGCAGCGGGGAGACCCGTGGCGTCGGCCAACAGGATCTGCCACTCGAGGTCGGCCGGCGGCGCGTACAGGCCGGTCGGCGAGCTGATGCCGATCACGTTGCCGACCGCGGCGGCCAGCGCCCAGCTCGCCGCCACTCCACCCTCGTGCACGACGAAGTCGATGTCGACCGTCCCAGCGCCGTGGTCGACCGAACGGACCGTGTAGGTGCGCATCTGCGCGGGTGTCACGCCTTCTTTGAACGCCCAGCTCTCCCCCGTCGAATACGGCAGTACCGGTTCGGCATCCTGCTCCACCGGGAAGAACAGGCGCACGTACTCGTCGCCGATCCCGCTCGTCGGATACCGGGAGACGCCGTCGCCCCCGAAGGTGACCCGGACCATGCCTGGGGTGAGGGGGCGCACGGCGGTGACGACCGCGCGGTGGATGCTGAAGACCATGAGGAACCTGTCGTCGGGGTGGAAGGAGGGCTGTGGCTGTGTTGGGCGAATGCGCTGGCGGGACCTCGCCCGCACAGATCAGGGATGCGGAACGATCAGTGCTGTGGGACGAGCGCCTGCTCGACGACGTCGAGGAACGCCATCTGGCCGCTCGGCGAGCCGTAGATCATCTCCAGGTCGTGGGTGAAGACCTGTTCGTTCTGGATGAACGGGAGCTGATTCCACACCGTGTTGGCGGCGAGCGCAGCGAAGGGGTCGCTGCCTGCCGCGACGTCTTCCGGCGTGCCGGTCGTGAAGACGACGTCGAGGTCGCTCAGCTGGTCGAGTTGCTCGAGGCTCAGGGTGGTGCCGTCGTGACTGTCGGCGATCGGCAGGATGGTGAGTCCGAGGTCGCGGAACACGAGGCAGGGGACGCCGTAGCAGCTGACGTTGATCTCGCCGTCGACTTCTCCGATGGGTGCGACCACCGGTGACAGCTCCGCAGCGGCGAGCTCTGCCTTGACCTCGTCGATGCGGGCCTGATAGCGCTCCGTCCACGCGTCGTGCTCGTCCATGCGGTCGAGCGCTTCGGCGACCGTCTTGAACGTGACACGCCAGTCGGGGTCCGCGAATGCGTCGATGCTGTACGTCGGAGCGATCGCCGGCAGCCGCTCGACGGCTTCGGCGTCGTACCCGAGCCCGTTGAGGATGAAGTCGGGCTGCGCGTTCAGGACGGCCTCGTAGTTGTAGTCGGGGAAGTTCGCGAAGGTCTCGACGTCGTCGACCTCGGCCGGGAAGAACGCCGGGAACCCGTCGTAGCCCTCACCTCGGATGGGCTGCGAGTCGGCGAGCGGGATGTCGAGTGTCACGAGGATGTCGACGTCGGTGGTGTAAAAGCCGAGGGCCTTGTGCGGGTCGACCGGGATCGCGACCTCACCGAACTGGCTGTCGACAGTGCGCATCGCCGTCCCGGTCGAGCTTCCGGCGCTCGCGCTGGAACACCCGGTGAGCGCGAGCGCTGCACTGACACTGAGCGCCAGGCCCGCGATGAGACGACGACGGGGGCTGGGGGCGGTTCGGGGCATGGTTCTCCCTCGGCGCCACAGGTGGCGCGATTCATGGTGGGGCCGGCGGCGCTGTGCGGACCGGGGGTTCGGGGCGGTATGCGTCCCGGTATCGTCCGGCGGCGAGGCCGCTCAAAGTGAGCTTTGCCTAGCCTAAGTAAGGTCGCGCCCGGAGTCGAGATACCCGATGCCGCGGACCGGACGCCTCGTGTCGCCGGACGGCCAGGACGATTCGAGGTAGCGCCCCGGCGTGTGTCCCATGATGCGGCGGAACGCCTGCACGAAGGCACTCGGCGTGCGGTAGCCGACAGTCCGGGCGACAGTACCGACCGGCGTTCCCGAGGAGAGCAGCCCGACGGCGACACGCATGCGCGCGTGGATCCGCCACTGCTCGAAGGTCATCCCCGTCTCGCGCCCGAACAACCGCGAGAGGTTCCTCACGCTGCTGCCGACGACCCGCCCCCAGTCCTCCAGGGAACGGGTGTCCGCCGGATGGTCGACGAGATGCCGACAGATGGTCGCGAGGCGTTCGTCATCCGGTACGGGGAGGCCGACAGCCTGCTCCTCGGCGGGTTCCAGCATGCCGATCACGAGCTCTTCGGCCGCACGGCGAAGCGGCGGCTCCATCGCCTGGTCATGCATGTGGTGCAGCAGTTCGCGCACGAGCGGGCTGATCCCGACGGCGCTCGTGCGGTCGAGTCCATGGCCGACAGCTGCGTCGACGAAGGTGCACGAGAACCGCGTCCGGGCGGCCGACCGGACGGCGTGCACGGTTCCGGCGGGGATCCAGAGTCCCATGAGCGACGGTACGGCGAACAAGCCTTCGGAGGTCTCGACCGACACCGCACCGTCCGTACCCCACAGGAGCTCGTGGTGCGTGTGCGAGTGCGGCGACCACGAACCGGCCTCGGCCAGGTGGAAACGCCCGGTGCTGACTCGTGGCTCGGAGGAGGTGTACCCCTCCGGATCGGACGCATCGCGCGCGGGCGCATCGAGGGTCGGGGCGATCGACATCGCGAGGACACCTTCCGTCAGCAAGTAAGGACACCCTTACCTTAGCAGTCGGCCGCTGCCCTCAGACGATCCAGGCCGTCGACGGCGGTCAGGCCGACGCGCCGGGTCCCGCGATGTTCACCAACCAGGTGATCCCGAACGGGTCCTTGAGCATGCCGAAGGAGTCGCCCCATGGCGCCACCATCAGCGGTTGGAGCACCGTGCCACCGGCGGACAGCTCGCCGAAATACCCGGTCAGCTGCGCCTCGTCGTCGTTCGAGCCGCTGAGCGACATGGAGAAGTTGCTGCCTTCGGCGTAATCCATGTGCTTCGGGGTGTCGGAACCCATGAAGACGACTCCGGCGTCGCCCGTCAGCTGCGCGTGCATCACGAGGTCGACCTCGTCAGGCTCGACGCTCGCCTGGAAGTCGCCGAAGGTCGATATCGTGAGCTCACCGCCGAAGACGCCCTGGTAGAACTCCATCGCCTCGCGGGCATTGCCACGGAAGCCGAGGTAGGGGTTGAGCGTCGTCATGATGATCCCTTTCGTCGTCGCCGCGCCCGTGTGCACGCGTGCCTCGACCATTGTCGACCCGCTGCACTTCCGCGCGCGAGACCCAATCGTGAGGCTCGCTGCGGCGTCGGAGACCACCCCCTCCGACTAGGCTCGTCTGGTGCCTCTGGAACCCCGACCCCTGCGGATCGCCATGATCTCGCTCCACACCTCCCCCGGCGACGAGCCCGGCTCGGGCGACGCCGGCGGGATGAACGTCGTGGTGCGCCACCAGGCCATCGCGATGGGTGCCGCAGGCCACGAGGTCGACATCATCACGAGGCGCTCCTCGCCCAGCCAGCCCGCCTCGATGGCACTCGCACCGGGCGTTACGCTGCGCTTCCTGGACGCCGGCCCGGCCGAGCCGGTCGCGAAGGGCCGTCATGAGGAGTTCGTCGACGCGTTCCGCGCCGAGCTCGCCACCCTCGGCCGGTACGACGTCCTGCACTCGCACCATTGGTTCTCCGGCATGGCCGCCCTCCCGCTCGCCCGCGATCAGCGGGTACCGCACGTGCAGAGCTTCCACAGCATCGCCGCGGAGTCGAGCACGCCCCTGTCCCACGGTGAACGCGCCGAGTCCCCCGGTCGTCTCGCGGGCGAGGCGTTCCTTGCACGCGAATCCGACGCTGTCGTCGCGATCAGCGCGGCCGAGGCGGACACCACGATCACGCGCCTCGGAGGCAGCCCGGACCGCGTCTCGATCGTGCCGCCCGGCGTCGACGGCGACCTCTTCCACCCGATGACGGGTGCCAGGAGCGTTCGCTCCGGACGCGCCAGCGCGGTCGTGGCAGGACGACTCCACCCGCTCAAAGGGTTCGACCTCGCCATCGAGACGATCGCCGCAGTGCCGGCCCGGCTGCGACCGGAACTGGTGATCGCCGGCGACGTCTCGGTGGACTACGACCGGTACGCGGAGGAGCTTGCTGCCCATGCCCGAGAGCTGGGTGTCGCGGACGACGTCCGGTTCGTCGGTCCGCAGTCTCGAGCAGACCTCGCCGCACTGTTCCGCGAAAGCGTCCTCGTACTCGTACCCTCGCACTCGGAGACCTACGGACTGGTCGCGCTCGAAGCGGCAGCCAGCGGCACACCGACGGTGGTCGCCGCTTCGGGTGGACTCCGCGAGGCCGTCGCCGACGGCGAGACCGGCATCGTCCTCGACTCCCGGGATCCTGCGGTCTGGGGCGAGGCCGTCGCCGGGCTCCTCGCCGACCCCGAGCGGATCGACCGGTTCGCACAGGCCGCTCGCGCACGCGCCGAACACTTCGACTGGCAGCGTTCCGGCGAGTCGCTCGTGGCCGTCTACCACTCCCTGCTCGGGCCGTCCGCGCCGGCGCAGCATCCCGCGACGGCGACGCCGGCATCGTGACCGAAGCCACGGACGCGGGCCCGATCACCGACGGCACCCGGACCATCCTGTTCGCGCACGCGCATCCCGACGACGAGACACTGGCGTCCGGAGCGCTCATCGCCGAACTCGCCGCTCGCGGCATCCGGATCATCCTGGTGACTGCGACCCGTGGCGAACGCGGCGAAGTCGTCCCGGGTCCACTCAGCGGCCTGGTGGGAACCGATGCACTCGCGGCACATCGTGAGGTGGAACTCGCCGCCGCGTGCCGGGTCCTCGGCGTCGCGGAGCAACACTGGCTCGGTGTGGCGCCCGCCGCGCGGCCGGGCACGGCCACGAGATATGTCGATTCCGGCATGCGCTGGATCCACGACGGCCTCGCCGGTCCCGCCGACGACGTGTCCCCCGGCGCGTTCTCGCTCGCACCCCTCGACGACGTCGCGGCCGACCTCGCCGCACTCATCGGGGCGGTGCGGCCCGACCTCCTGGTGAGCTACGACCACGGCGGCGGGTACGGGCACCCCGACCACCTTCGCATGCACGAGGCCGCCCATGCGGCGGCCCGGCTCACCGGCGTGCCGTTCGCAGAGCTGGTGCACGACCGTTCTGCGCTCGAAGCGACAGCCGAGCACCCGACGACCGACGAGTGGTTCGCCCTGGAGCACCGGCTACCGCAGGTCGCGTCCGCGCTCGCTGCGCACCGGAGCCAGCTGACGGTCGACGGCGCACAACTCGTCCATTCCGGTGGTCAGCGCGAGGACATCACCACCTCGGTGGGTCTGCGCCTCACCGGCCCCGATGCGCAGCACCCCTAGACCGCGGCGGAGGGTGCAACCGTCCTCGCACGCGGCTCCTTCGGCATCCGCGCTGCGAGCACCGGGACGAGCAGCATGAGGACGACAGCCGAGCCGAAGGCCGCCGGGAACGAGAACGCGTCGAGGAGCGCGCCCGCGACGAGTGGACCGACGATCGCGCCGAGATCGGCCGTCGCCTGGAAGACGGCGACCGCCCGACCTCCCCGCCCGCCCGCGGCATCGCCCACCGCGGCCGCAGGAGCGGTGCCGAGGAACGCCGCAGCCACCCCGTAGACGCACAGCACGATGATCAGCATCCACAGCTCGCCGACGAACGGCATGGCCAACAGCGCAAGTGCCGCGATCGGGAAGGCCACCAGCATCGCGGGGCGTCGCCCGACGGTGTCGACGAACCGCCCCGCCGGCACGAGTGCGAGCGTCTGCGCGACGGCGGCGATCGCGAAGGCGATGCCGGTCCAGCTCGCCTCCCGATGCAACGACTCCACGACGAGCACGGGGACGAGCGCCCCGCGCACCCCCATGGACGCCCACCCCGTCGCGAAGTTCGCGAGCAGCGCCGCCTGGTACCGACGGTCGCGCAGCACGACGCGGAACAGCTCGGGCGCTCGCGGCTCGTCGTCCGGTGAGGCGACGAGGCTCCTCCGCAGCATCACGAGCCCGAGGGTGCCCGCCACCGCGAGGGTTCCGGCGTAGAAGAAGAACGGCGCGGTGAGCGAGATCGTCGCGAGGAGTCCGCCGATCGCCGGGCCCGCCATGCCGCCGACGAGGAACCCGCCCTGGTAGAAGCCGACCGCCCGCCCTCTGCGATGCGGCATCGTCGTCCGCAGGAGCAGCGTCATGGCGGCGACCGAGAACATCGCCGAACCGATCCCGCCGACACCGCGGAGCAGGAGCAGCTGCGGATAGTCCGCGGCGAGACCGACGAAGGCGCTGGAGACCGCGACGATGCCGATCCCGCTGGCGAGCACCACGCGTTCACCGAGGCGGTCGACAAGCATGCCGACGAACGGATTCGCGATGAGGCGCATGAGTGCGAACACCGATACCACTGCGCCGACTTCGAGGTACCCGACCCCGAAGCTCCGGACGTACACGGGCAACACGGGGATGACGACGCCGAACCCGAGCATCACGAAGAACGCGACGCCACCGAGCACGAGCACCTCGCGGCCGAGCGGCTCACGAACAACGGCTCCCCTCCCGTCGTGGCGACGGAAGGGGAGCCGATTCATCTGTTCAGGATATCCCGCTGGGACTAGCCGATCGTCGCAGTGTCGATGACGAAGCGGTAGCGCACGTCGCTGCGGACGACACGGTCGTACGCACCCTCGACCTCGTCCGCGCCGATGAGCTCGATCTCGGAGCCGATGCCGTGCTCGGCACAGAAGTCGAGCATCTCCTGCGTCTCGCGGATGCCGCCGATGTTCGAGCCGGCGAGCGAACGACGGCCGCCGACGAGCGAGAAGACCCGGAAGTCCTGCTTGTTCTCGGGCAGACCGACGAACACCATCGAGCCGTTCAGCTTCAGGGTCGCGAGATAGGCGTCGATGTCGAGGTCGGCGGAGACCGTGTTGATGATGAGGTCGAAGCGGCCGCGGAGCGACTTCAGCGTGCCCTCCTCGCCGGTGGCGTAGTAGTGGTCCGCACCGAAACGCTCACCGTCGGCCTGCTTCGACGTCGTCTGGCTGAGCACGGTGACCTCGGCGCCCAGCGCGTGCGCGATCTTCACACCCATGTGGCCGAGGCCGCCCATGCCGACGATGGCGACCTGTTTGCCGGGGCCCGCCCCCCAGTGCTTGAGCGGCGAGTAGGTGGTGATGCCTGCGCAGAGCAGCGGCGCGGCGACATCGAGCTCGATGCCCTCCGGGATGCTGAGGACGTAGTTCTCATCGGCGACGATCTGCTTGCTGTATCCGCCGAAGGTGGGCTCACCGTCGTATTCGCGGCCGTTGTAGGTCGCGACGTTGCCCTTCAGACAGAACTGCTCCTCACCGGCGAGACAGTTCTCGCACTCGCGACAGGAGTCCACGAAACAGCCGATGCCGACCCGGTCACCGACGCGGTGCTTCGTGACACCATCGCCGACCTCGGTGACGATGCCGGCGATCTCGTGACCGGGGACCATCGGGAAGATGGCCTTGCCCCATTCCTCGCGGGCCTGGTGGATGTCGCTGTGGCAGATGCCGGCGAACTGCACGTCGATGACGACGTCGTTCGTGCGCGGTGCACGACGCTCGATGGTGCCGACCTCGAAGGGGGCGTCGGCAGTGGGCTTGATGATGGCGGCGACAGTGGTCACAGTGCTCCTCGAGGTGTGGGTTGGAGGGTGCGGTGCCGGGCGGGTACCCGCGACATCGGCACGAACGACGCTAGCAGCCGCACACGCCGTTCGGTCCCCGAGCGTGCCAAGCTGGACATCCGTCGGCGAGTGTGGGACCGCCGGCCACGAGGGAGGAACACGGCAGTGAGCGCGGAGGCACCCTTCCCCGAGTGGTTCGTCGAACGGTTCGCGGACTACTGGCAGACGAGCGGAGCCTCGCGCATCGAGGGCAGGATCGCGGGGTATCTCCTCGTGAGCGACACCACCGGTGTCACCGCTGATGAACTCGCCGAGACGCTGGGCGCGAGCCGCGGCTCGGTGTCCACCTACACGCGACGCCTGGTCGAACGGGGGTTCGTGCGGCGCATCCGTCATGTCGGCGACCGAGCCCACTACTTCGTCATGGCTGCAGACGTCTGGGGCGGGTTCCTTGCGAATGAGCACGACTACCTGGAGCAGCAGCGCCGGCTCGCGGAGGACGCGCTGACCCAGACGACGCCCGGGACGCCGTCGCATGAACGCGTACGCAACATGCGTGACTACATGGCATGGATCATCGACAACCGCAGTCTCAGCAGCGAGTGGGAGCGGTTCAAGCGGGAGCGTGACGCCGCGCAGAGCCCCGAGACCCCCTGACGGCGGATCAGACCCGCCCGAGGCGCCATTCGCGGATGAGCAGGAACCCGAGGTAGATGCCGCCGACTCCCGCCGTGAGCACGCCCACCGGCAGGCCGTCCGCCCACGGGCTCTGCTGGACGACGAGATCGGCCGTGACCATGATCGCCGCACCGACGAGCGCTGAGGCGACGAGGTTCGGCCCGGCCGTCCGCGTCGCTCGACGGGCGATCTGCGGCGCGGTGAGCGCGACGAAGGCGATCGGGCCCGCTGCCGTGACAGCACCGGCTGCCGCGACGACCGACAGCAGGATGGCGATCGTCCGTGTCCGGATCGCGCGGGCGCCGAGCGCGTCGGTCGCGTCGTCGCCGAGTTCGATGAGACGCAGCTCGCCGCCCAGCGCGCCCGCGACGGGGAGCACGACGGCGATCGTGACGGCGAGCACGGCGACGTCGTTCCAGTCGGTCGCGTTCAAGGAGCCTGCGAGCGCCGCGGCGAGCTGAGAGGCCTGGTCCCGGAGCCCGATGCTGACGACGTACTGCGTGACCGCCGCGGCCATGGCGGCGACGCCGATACCGGCGATGATGACCCTGGACGGTGAGGCGAAGCCCCGGCCGGTCGCCAGATGCACCAGGGCGATTGCGATCACCGCGCCGCCGAGCGCACCGAGCGGCGTCGGGACGAGTCCGTTCCAGAGCAGGGTGGTGACCGCGACACCGGCTCCGGCTCCGGCTCCGAGCCCGATGACGTCCGGGCTGCCGAGCGGGTTGCGCGTCACCGTCTGGAACAGCGTCCCCGCGATACCGAGCGCGGCTCCGACGCCGATGGCGGTGAGCAGCCGAGGTCCGCGGAGCCGTTCGAGGACGAACGCGGTGGTGCCGTCCGGCGGAACGATGATCGCGGTCAACAGCTCACCGAAGGCGATGCCGAGGCGGCCCATCGTGAGGGTGGCCGCGCCCGCCACGATGATGAGCGCGACGACGAGGAGACAGACGACGACCGAGCGGCGACGCACGGGCAGCGCGATGAGGCCGCCGAGCCGCAGCACCCGCGTGTGGGGCAGCTGCGTCGCCGTCGGCTCCGTCCGCTCTCGGATCCCGACGCCGGTCATGAGCGCGTCGCCCAGCCGCGACGAACGGCGTAGAGCAGCACGGGCGCGCCGACGAACGCCGTGACCACGCCGACCATGAGTTCCTCCGGTCGCGCGATCACCCGTCCGACGATGTCGGCGGCGATGAGCAGGGTCGCACCGAGCAGGACCGCGACGGGGAGCGCTGCCCGGTGGTCGGCTCCGACGAGCGAGCGAACGAGGTGCGGAACGGCGAGACCGACGAACGCGATGGGCCCGACGGCCGCCGTGGCGGCGGCGCTGAGGAGGCCGGCCGCGAGGATGCCGGTGGCTCGGACGAGCTGGACCCGGACGCCGAGCGACGCTGCCACCTCGTCGCCGAGTGCAAGGGTGTTGAGGCCGCCGGCGAGCACGACTGCGAGGATCATGCCGACGGCGAGGACGGGCAGGATCGAGACGATCGTGTTGAAGCCGCGTCCGGCGAGCGCACCGATGACCCAGTGCCGGTACGAATCGAACACCGTCGGCATCGTGAGCGTCATCGCCTGGATGTATGCGCCGAGGACGGCCGCGACGACCGCCCCGGTCAGGACGAGCGGCACGGCGCTGCCGCCGGCGCCGCGTCCGCCGATCGCGTAGACGGCGATGACGGTCACCAGCGCGCCGGGCAACGCGACCCAGACGGTTGCAGCGCCACCGGTGAACCCGAAGAACGCGGTCGCGGTGACGACCGCTGCGGAGGCGCCCACGGTGACGCCGAGGAGGCCGGGGTCACCGAGCGGGTTCCGGGTGATGCCCTGGATGATGACGCCGGCGACGGCGAGTGCCGCTCCGACGAGCGCGCCGAGGACGGTGCGCGGGATCCGGCTGTCGACGACGGTCCGCAGGTAGTCGTCTCCCCCGCCGGTGAGCACCTGCCAGACATCGCCGATTCCGGTCGCCTTGCTCCCGGCGACCAGGCCGACCGCTGCGACCAGGACGAACACGGCCGCCGAGCCGAGGATGACGAGCGTCGTCCGGCCGGGCTTCGCGACGGCGGGCAGCGCACGCCGGGCGTCGGACGCCGTGGCACCCGTCGCCTCTCGGGCTCCGCGCCCGCCGTCGCGTGTCATCGCCGGCCCCGTCCTGCCCTGGTCGTCCTCGTCCTACCGGTCCAGCTTGGCGATCGCGTCATCGATCAGCGGCGCGTAGCGCTCGAGCGACCACGGCACGGTGAGCGGGTTGATGATCGAGGATCCGGTCACGAAAGGCTGGTCGGTGGGAGCGACGACCGAGCCGCGGCCGATCGCCGGGATCGCGTTGTACAACGGCTGTGCCTCGATCTCCGTGCGGTTGGCCTCATCGGAGTAGAAGGTGAAGATGAGGTCGGAGTCCTTCAGGAGGTCGCCGTTCTCGAGGCCGACGACGGCGGAGTCGGTGCCCTCGGTCTCCTCGAGCGTGTTCGCGACCGGATCGACCTGCAGGCCGAGTGCGCGCACCATGGCGACGCGCTGCTCCTCGGGGAAGAAGACGCCGAGGGTGCCGGGTCCGGTGTTGTAGATGAAGGAGAACGAGACGTCCTGGTACGCCGGGTGGGCCGCAGTGGCCTCGGCGAACTGGTCCTCGATGCCGTCGATGAGGCCGTCCACCTCATCGGACTTGCCCATCGCCTCACCGATGACGCTCATCTGGTCCTTCCACGTGATCGTCCAGGGCGACTCCTCGTAGGCGACCGTCGGGGCGATGTCGGTGAGGACGTCGTACTGCTCCTGGCTGACACCGGACCACGGAGCGAGGATCAGATCGGGCTCGAGCTCGATGATGGCCTCGATGTCGAGTTCAGTCCCGCCCGTGAACTGCTCGGGCAGTTCCGCACCCTCCTCCGTCACGGCGTCGTGGATCCACGGCAGGTAACCGGTGTCGTCGCTGCCCCAGGGGTATTCCTCGACACCCACCGGGATGGTGCCGAGCGCGATGACCGTCTCCGCTGAGCCCATGCCGAGCGTCACGATGCGCTCCGGCTGCTCGGTGATGACGGCTTCGCCGAGCGCGTGCTCGATCGTGACGGGCGCGAAATCACCGGAGCCTGCACCGGCGGAGTCCGCGCTGGCGCTGCACCCGCTGAGGACGAGGCCGGCGGCGACGAGGCCGATGATCGGTGCGCGACGGCGGCTGGGCGTGCGGAACAGGGCATGGACCATGACGGTGCCTTTCGTGGGAGGGGTGCAGAACTTAGCGCAGCCTCACCTTACCCAACTTTCAAATGCCTTGAAAGTTGACCCCGCACGATCGGGTCACCGTCCGATGCGCTGCAGCAGTCTGGTCATCGGCGCATCGAGGGCGTACGCGACGAATGCGATCGATCCGAGCCAGGGGGCGACGGCGAGGGTGACGACTCCCAGGACGACCGCGCTCAGCGATCCCGCCCGGGACAGCCGCCGCTCCTCGTCCGACATGTCGTCGAGCAGCGCGCTCCCCCGCCGCGAGGCCCAGAGCCACTGCAGGTAGCCGATCAGGACGACGAAGAGGAAGTTGATCGGCAGCACGACCCGCCCGAGCCACACATCGGAGTAGTCGGCGTTGATCGTCGTGGTGAACGGGATCACCACGATCCCGAGGAGCCGCAGCGTGTTGAGGATCGTGAGCACCCCGTCGACCCGCACGATGTGCTCGAACTGGGTCACATGGATCGACCACAGCAGGCAGAGCAACAGGAAGCTCACCGCGAAGCTGAGGAAGGAGCTGCTCATGCCCGACAACGACGCCCACAGGTCCCCGCTCGATGCGACCTTCCCGATGTCGTTGACCGTCAGATCGAGGACCAGCAGCGTCGCGGCGATCGCGAAGACCCCGTCGGTGAAGGCCTCCAGCCGCCTCGTGGAGACCGTTCCGCGACCCACCCTGCGGAACGGCATACCGGCGCTCGAGGACGGCTGATCGTCGTTCGTCATGTCCGCAGCCTAGCGACCGGCGACGCTCCGGCGACAGGACCCGACGGCGCTCCGACGCGCCCGGGCAAGGTGTGAATCCCTGCAGAGTTCCTTGGCAGTTCCCGCAGAGGATCGCCTCTCGGGTGGCATCCGGCGGCGAAGGCGAGCAAGGTGGGGAACTCGTATTCGCGAACGGAATGGAGAACACCATGCTCACCCTGACCGAGAACGCCGGCCGTGTCGTCAAGACCCTCGCCGAGAACGCACCGCTGACTCCTGGGCTCGTCGTCCCGGATGACGCCTCCTCCCTCACCCAGGGCGCCGGGCTGCGCATCAGCAGCTCCGACGAGAACGGGTTCGAGGTGACCATGACCGCGACGCCTCACGAGGCGGACCAGGTGATCGAGAGCGCAGGGGCCACCGTGTTCCTCGAGGAGTCCGCAGCGGTCGCGCTGAGCGACGCGGTCCTCGACGCGCAGATCGACGAGCAGGGCGGAGTCCGCTTCGCCCTCGGCAAGGCTGAATAGCCGAGCCACAGCATGATCGCGCCCTCGCGGCGCAGCGACATCAGCACGACGGGCCGCCCGGTGATCGACGATCGCCGGGCGGCCTCGCGCGTGCGGCCTACTCCTGCTGCTTCGCCCGGCTCGGCTGCACCCGTGGTGGCTCGCCCGGCATCTTCGGGAAGTCCGGCGGGAACGGCAGCTCACCGAGCCCGCCCTCGAGGTCTCGAGCCCACCAGTCGAGCAGTGTGTCGATACGACCTGGCTCCTCGTGCATCCTCGCCCAGGGGTCGCCGACCCTCCGCAGCCGCTCGGGCACGCTCCGCACGGTGAATGCTCCCGGGTCGAGCTCCGGCAGTTCCTCCCAGGTGACGGGGCACGACACCGTCGCGGCGGCCAACGCACGAGGGCTGTAGGCTCCGGCCATCGTCCGATCGCGGTTCGCCTGGTTGTAATCGACGAAGATGCGCTCACCACGTTCCTCCTTCCACCAGGAGGTCGTCACCCGCTCGGGATCGCGACGTTCCAGTTCTCGAGCAGCAGCGATCACCGCGTGCCGGACGTCGAGGAACTCGTGCTCGGGCAGGATCGGCGCGAACACGTGGACACCGCGGTTGCCCGAGGTCTTCACGAACCCCGTCAGGCCGACTTCCGTCAACAGCTCGCGCAGCGCACCGGCCACCCGCACTGCGTCGGCGAACCCGGTCCCCGGTTGCGGGTCGAGGTCGATGCGGAGCTCGTCAGGCCGGTCGGTGTCGGACGCGAGCGACGGCCAGGGGTGGAACACGACGGTGTTCATCTGCGCCGCCCAGACGACGGCGGCGGCGGCCTCGTCGAGCACGAGCTGCGGATGCGTCCGACCACTCGGATAGACGACGTCGACGGCCCTGACGTAGTCGGGGGCTCCCTTCGGCGGGTTTTTCGAGAAGAACTGCTCGCCGTCGATTCCCCCGGGGAAGCGCTGCAGCGACACCGGGCGGCCCCCGTTGGCGGCGAGGAAGGCGGGAGCGACCTCGATGAAGTACTCGGCGAGCTCCCGCTTGGTGATGCCGGATTCCGACCAGAGCACGCGTTCGGGGCTCGAGAGTCGCACCTCACGATCGCCGTCTGGTCCGGGAATCGTGAGGATGATCGCAGTACTGGCCATGGCGGGAACGGTACGCGCCTTGGGCACGCCTGTCAGGAGGGTGGCGGGCGGGCTCGACGACGAGTAGACAGGACTCGATCCGTTCCACGGGCTCGCCGCCCGTCCATCCGTCAGGAGCCCCCATGCGCGACGTCCACGCCTCCCTCTTCCAGTCCGTCGACGGCGTCGTCGAATCGCCGAACCTCTGGCAGTTCGACAACTTCGACCCTGAGATGGGCGCGATGATGACCGAGGCCATCGCCCCGATCGACGACGTCCTCCTCGGGCGGGTGAGCTACGAGGAGTGGAGCGGGTACTGGCCGACCGCCGCAGCCGACGATCCGTTCGGATCCTTCATCAATCCGGTCCGGAAGCATGTCGCGTCGCGCTCGCTCACGGGTGCGCTCGCCTGGCAGAACTCGACGATCATCGTCGGCGAGCTGGAGACCTTCGTCGACGACCTCAAGCGGCAGGAGGGCGGTCGCATCGCCGTGCAGGGCAGCATCTCCGTCGTGCGGCAGCTGCTGTTCGCAGGTCTCCTCAACCGTCTCACGCTCATGATCCACCCCGTCGTCGCAGGTGCCGGTAAGCACCTCTTCGAACCGGGCGACCCGGTCACCCGCCTCGAGCTCGTGGACAGCGTCCGCACGAGTTCGGGTAACGTGCTCTCCACCTACGCCAAACACGGCTGACGACGCCGTGCGCACTGCGCCGCCGGCGAGATCGGCCGAGTACGGCCACCACGCCGAAGCGCCCGCCTTCCCGATGATCGGGACGGCGGGCGCTTCGTGTCCGTCGGCAGCTACCCGAGGTGCACGGCCTGGTGGTCGCCTGTGGGAAGCAGGTCTTCCTTGCGACCGCGGATGAACACGACGGCGATGACGCTCGCGAGGACGAGGCCGATCGCAGCGGCCATGAACGCCGCCGAATAGCCGTCGGTGAACGCCGTCAGCTGCGATGCCTTGTCGGTCACGGTGGCCGCGCCGGCGACCCCGGCGTAGACGGTCGTGAACACTGAGAGGCCGATGGAGCCACCGATCTGCATGGCCGCGTTGGCGGTCGCAGAGGCCGCGCCGGCATCGTGGGGTGCGACGCCGGTCAGCGCGAGGTTCTGCATCGGTACGAAGATCATGGCCATGCCGACGCCGAGCACGAGCAGCGCCGGGAGGACCTGGACGAAGTAGTCACCGTCCGGCGTGATGCGGCTGAGGTAGACGAGAGCCGCTGCAGCGATGAGCGGTCCGACGATGAGCAGCGGCCGCGGCCCGATGGCCGGGAGCAGCTTCGTGGCGATCGGAGCGACGATCATGATCGCGACCGTCATCGGGAGCGTCGCGATCCCAGCCTCGAGCGGCGGGAATCCGAGCACGATCTGGAGGTGGAAGGTCAGGTACAACAGGGCGCCGATCATGACGCTGCCGACGATCATCTGCATGAGGAACGCACCGCCGCGGACGCGGTTCGCGACGATCCGGAGCGGCAGCAACGGCTGGGCGACGCGCATCTCGATGAACACGAACAGTGACAGGAGCCCGGCACCGAGGGCGAGGAACCCGATGGTGTCCGGCGAGCCCCAGCCGCCTTCCGCGAGCGTGAAGCCGTACACGAGCGAGCCGAGTCCGAGGATGACGGTGATCGCTCCGAGCCAGTCGTAGCGGTTGTCTCCTTCGGACTTGCTCTCGGTCACGAGGATGAGGCCCGCGATGAGGCCGACGATCACGAACGGCACGTTGACGAGCAGGCACCAGCGCCAGTCGACGAACTCGGTGAGTACCCCGCCGAGGATCAAGCCGACTGCTGCACCGGCGCCGGCGACCGTGCCGAACACGGCGAACGCCGTGTTGCGGTCCCGACCATGCGTGAAGGTCACGGTCAGCAGCGCGAGCGCCGCCGGAGCCATGAGCGCCGCGAACACACCCTGCAGACCCCGCGCGAGGATGAGCTCGGTGCCGCTCTGCGCGAAACCACCGAATGCGGACGCTGCGCCGAAGCCGACCATGCCGACGAGGTACGTGCGCTTACGACCCCAGTAGTCGGCGATGCGTCCACCGAGCAGCAGGAGTGCGCCGAAGGCGAGGGCGTAGGCCGTGACGACCCACTGCCGCTGCGTGTCGGAGAGATCGAGCTCGGTCTGGGCCGCCGGGAGCGCGATGTTGACGATGGTGCCGTCGAGCACGACGATGAGCTGCGTCATCGCGAGGACGACGAGCACCCACCATCTCCGGCCGGACGGCGTCGATGAGGATGAGGTGGGAACTGATGCAGTAGCTGCGGACGCAGACACAGGAGACCTCCGTGAGGGGTGCGGGTGCCAGGGGTTTCCAGCCCCGGATCGATGCTCGACGCTCATGCAGGTGCATCATGATGCGGACGCTTCGACCACTCCAACCACGAAGTCGGACAGAGGGCCAGTCTAGCCGAGCGGGATCTGGTTCCGGTCGCCTTCGAGACGAACATCCTTCCGCGATGACGTTTCGGGCGGCTCATGCCGCTGCGACCATCTCCAGCACGGCATCGGGTCGCTCCACGGCGGCGAAGTGTCCTGCCCCGGGCAACACACGCACCTGCAGGTCAGGGATGAGCGCGGCGAGGATGACTCCGTCGTCGCGACCCACGAACACGTCGCGGTCGCCGCTGATGGATCGCACCGGACACGCGATCGAGCGCCAGGCATGCAGGTCGTACGTGCCGGCCGCTCGGGTCGCCGCGAGGAACGACGCGGGACGGACCTCGTCCGCGAGCGCATCCACGACGGATTGGGACAGCTCGCGGCGCCGGCCGAACAGCGGTGACAGCAACGGAGCGAGGGCTCCGACGCGGTTCAACCCCCGCAGGAGCGTGTGCGCACCTCGGCCCATCGCTGCGAGGCCGCGCATGCCGAGGAGCATGCCCGCGAACCAGGGCAGCCGGAGTCCGCCGCTCACCGGCTGACGGATCGCGTCGACGACGGCCGCGCCTGTCGCCGAGACGAGGTCCACCCGGATCGTCGCCTCCGGCTCCCGCACGGCGAGGTCGAGGGCCACGAACCCACCGAGGGAGTGGCCCACGACGCGCCACGAGCGATAGCCGAGTGCCCGAGCGGCCGCGGCCACCGCCTCGGACAGGTCGCTCACCGAGATGCTTCGGCGGGAGGGGACGGGCGATTCGCCCCAACCCGGGAGATCCACGGCGATGACGTCGTCGACGACACCGCCGCCCGCATCATCGGCCCGGAGCAGTGGCGACCAGGTCGACCAGGATCCGGCTGCGCCGTGGAGCAGGATCGTCGCCGGCCCGCCGGATTCACGACCCGCACGCACGACGATCGGCCCGAGCGCGGTGTCGACGACCTCGCGTCGCAGACCGAGCGCCGTCCCGTCGACGGAGATCGTCGAGGACGCGGCGGCGTGCGGTTCGTGGTCCGGAGCGGTGTGACCCATACCGGACGTTCGGAGGAGACGGCCCGCTCGGATCGGTCGGACGTTGCTCGCCCGATGCAACCCCCAGCAGTCTCACCGCGGTGC
Organism: Plantibacter sp. RU18; assembly: GCF_050613355.1. Taxonomy (NCBI): domain Bacteria; kingdom Bacillati; phylum Actinomycetota; class Actinomycetes; order Micrococcales; family Microbacteriaceae; genus Plantibacter; species Plantibacter sp. RU18. Next base: position 2,189,043 of record NZ_CP159618.1, on the reverse strand, counting down.
AACTACCGTGGTCTAATGCCCGACAATGCACGAGACGCAGCCGACGAAGCCGCCGGAACCGCTCGAGACAGCACGACCCTCCGATTCCTCGCCCGCACCGGCCATGCCGTGAACGGCCTGCTCCACATCCTCATCGGCGGCATCGCGATCTCCATCGCCGTCTCGGCACTCGGCGGCGGATCGACGGGCGGTGGTTCGAACGACGCCGACCAGTCGGGTGCGCTCCAGACCCTCGCCGGCACGCCAGGCGGCATCGTCGTGATCTGGGTCGTCGCCGTCGGTCTCTTCGCGCTCGCCATCTGGAACCTCATCGCCGCGTTCCTCGTCCGCAACTCGGAGACGCGGAAGCGTTGGAGCCAACGGTTCACGAAGGTCAGCATCGCCGTCGCCTACATCACCGTCGGCAGCACCGCGCTGGTGTTCGCGCTCGGCGGCAGCACCGACTCCTCCCAGGCGAGCCAGGGCGTCACCGCGACGCTGCTGTCGTCGCCCGGAGGCGTGTTCGTCGTCATCGCGATCGGCCTCGTCATCATCGGGGTCGGAGGCTTCTTCGTCTTCAAGGGTGTCACGCAGAAGTTCCTGGAGGACATCGCTCCTCCCTCTGGAGGGGCAAAGCGCACCGTCGTGGCCGTCGGCGTCGTCGGGTGGGTCGCGAAGGGCGTCGCGCTCGTCGTCGTCGGCATCCTGTTCATCGTCGCGGCCGCGACCCACGACCCCGACAAGGCCTCCGGCATGGACGGTGCACTCACCGCCCTCGCGGCGCTGCCGTTCGGGGTGTTCATCCTGTTCGTCATCGGCGTCGGCCTCATCGCCTACGGACTGTTCTGCGGCGCCCGTGCGCGCTGGGGCCGGATGTGAGCCGGCGCACGATCAGCCGCGGAACACGCTCCCGTGCGTCGCCGACACTCGTGCCAGCAGCTGTTCGAGGTGTGAGCGACTAGCCGCCCTCGCCTGCTCTGGATCGGCGCCTCTGATCGCTTCGAACAGCGCCTCGTGAGAGGCGTGGTCGACCGGTGTCGACGGTGCAGGGGCGATGCGCAGCGTCTCGATCATCGCCGGCCGCAGCCGGGGGACGAGGCTGTCGAACAGCTCGATGAGCACGTCGTTGTGCGCACTCACGACGACCGAGTGATGGAAGGCGGTGTCGGCGTCGACCTGGTCGTCGACGGACGCATCGAGCAGGGCAGCGCGTTCGCCGAGCGCTCGGCGCATCGCCCGCACGTCGGTAGCCGTCCGGCGTGCAGCGGCGAGGGCGGCGGCCTCGGTCTCGATGGCGATGCGGGTCTCGATGATCGACACGATGCCGGCCCGGCGCAGCACCGCGTCCCAGTCCTCGACGTCGTCGAGCGAGATGACGAAGACGCCTGATCCTTGCCGACTCTCGAGGATGCCGCGCCCCGCGAGCTGACGGATCGCCTCGCGCACGGTCGACCGGCCGACACCCAACTGCGCTGCGAGCGTCGTCTCGCCGGGGAGCCGATGCCCCAGCGGCCACTCCCCCGCACCGATGCGTCCGAGCAACGCGTCGGCCGCCTGATCCGCCAGGGGGTGTCTGCGCAACGTGGTCATCATGTCCTCTCACACCTCAGCTTGTCTGAGGAGTTCAGGTGTCATAGTGTATCCATCATGTTGTGGAACGCACTGCTTCTCGGTCGCCACGGCGGGGCTTGATCCGATCGGCTCCCCGCCGTGGTGGTCGTCGATGCGCCGGTCGGACCGATCCGAGCAGGAAGCAGCACCATGACCACCACGAGCCCCACCACTTGGAACACGCAACGCCCGTCCGGGATGCCGTCGCACCGCTACCGATCCGCCCACGATCGCGTCGAGATCCCCCTCGCCGAGCGCGACTGGCCGACAGCCCGCTTCACCGCGGCACCGCTCTGGGTGCCCGTCGACCTGCGCGACGGCAACCAGGCACTGCCCGAACCCATGTCCCCGGCCGCCAAGCGACGGTTCTTCGAACTGATGGTGGGCATGGGCTATCGCGAGATCGAGGTCGGCTACCCCTCAGCATCGCAGACGGATTTCGACTTCGTCCGCCTGCTCGCGACGGAGCGCATCGCTCCGGAAGACACGACGATCGTCGTGTTCACAGCCGCACGTCGCGACCTCATCGAGCGCACCGTCGCCTCCATCGCCGGCATGCGGAACCCAGTCGTCATCCACGTGTACACGGCGACCGCGCCGATCTGGCGCGACATCGTGCTACGGAGCAGTCGGGACGCCCTCACCGATCTGGTCCTCGGCGCCGCGGACGACATCCTCGAACTCGCCGGTGCGCTGCCGAACGTGCGCTTCGAGTTCTCCCCCGAGGTCTTCAACCTCACCGAACCCGACTTCGCCCTCGAACTCTGCAACCGTGTGACGAGTCGATGGGAGGCATCGCCCGACCGCCCCGTCATCCTCAACCTGCCTGCCACGGTCGAGATCGCGAGCCCGAACGTCTACGCCGATCAGATCGAGTACATGCACCGGAACCTCGAACGGCGGGACAGCATCATCCTGTCGGTACACCCGCACAATGATCGCGGCACCGGGATCGCGTGCGCCGAACTCGCCGTCCTGGCCGGCGCTCAACGGGTGGAAGGCTGCATCTTCGGCAACGGCGAACGGACCGGCAACGTCGACATCGCCACACTCGCCCTCAACCTGCATGCCCAGGGCGTCGACCCGATGATCGACTTCTCCGACATCGACGGCATCCGTCGCGTCGTCGAGGAGTGCACCGGCATCCGCGTCCACGAACGTCACCCGTACGTCGGAGAACTGGTGTACACGGCGTTCTCCGGCACGCACCAGGACGCGATCGACAAAGGCTTCGTCGAGCATCGCTCGCGCGCCGAGGCCGCAGGAACCGACGCGTCCGAGCTGGACTGGCGCGTGCCATACCTCCCCATCGATCCCGCCGACGTCGGACGAAGCTACGACGGGGTGATCCGCGTCAACAGCCAGTCCGGCAAGGGCGGCATCGGCTACCTGCTGGAACGCTCCGGCGGGATCGTGCTGCAGCGCGAGGAGCGCATCGCGTTCGCCCGCATCGTGCAGGCGCAGACCGAACGCAGCGGGGGCGAACTCGACGGCCCGGCGCTCGTCGCGCTGTACGAGGAGTGGCGACGGTAGTCGTCCCCGACGGGCTCGGTGCGCGGCGGCCTCGACCCGCTCGCCGGGCCTCCGGCGACCTCGGAGGCCTCTGCGACATGTTCATGTCCTGGAAACGCTTGCGCACCGGCTACCGTTAGGAGTGTGACGTCACCTGATTCCACGACGCAGCCCGAGGCGGACACCGCCGGCGCTACGCAGACATTCTCCGAGCTCGGGCTCGACGACGCGGTCCTCAAGGTCCTGAAGGACGTCGGCTACGAGACGCCGTCGGCCATCCAGGCCGCCACGATCCCCCCGCTGCTCGCCGGGCGCGACGTCGTCGGCCTCGCGCAGACCGGCACCGGCAAGACGGCCGCCTTCGCACTGCCGATCCTGTCCCGCCTCGACCTCTCACAGAAGTCCCCCCAGGCGTTGGTCCTCGCACCGACGCGCGAGCTCGCCCTCCAGGTCTGCGAGGCGTTCGAGAAGTACGCGACGCACCTGCGCGGCGTGCACGTCCTCCCCGTCTACGGTGGCCAGGGCTACGGCGTCCAGCTCTCCGCGCTCCGTCGCGGCGTGCACATCGTCGTCGGTACGCCCGGCCGCATCATGGACCACCTCGAGAAGGGCACACTCGACCTCACCGAGCTGAAGTACCTCGTGCTCGACGAGGCCGATGAGATGCTCAAGATGGGCTTCGCGGAGGACGTCGAGACGATCCTCGCCGACACCCCCAAGGACAAGCAGGTCGCGCTCTTCTCCGCGACGATGCCGTCGTCGATCCGTCGCATCTCGGCGAAGTACCTGAACAACCCAGAAGAGATCACGGTCAAGACGAAGACCACGACCTCGGCGAGCATCACGCAGCGCTACCTCACGGTGTCGTATCCGCAGAAGGTCGATGCGCTCACCCGCATCCTCGAGACCGAGAACTTCAGCGCGATGATCATCTTCACGCGCACGAAGAACGAGACCGAGACGCTCGCCGAGAAGCTCCGCGCACGCGGCTACTCCGCTGCGGCGATCAACGGCGACGTCGCCCAGGTGCAGCGCGAGCGCACCGTCAACCAGCTGAAGGCCGGCAAGCTCGACATCCTCGTCGCGACCGACGTCGCCGCGCGTGGTCTCGACGTGGAGCGCATCAGCCACGTCGTCAACTACGACATCCCGGTCGACACCGAGTCGTACGTGCACCGCATCGGCCGCACCGGTCGAGCCGGCCGCACGGGAGACGCGATCAGCTTCGTCACGCCTCGTGAGCGTCACCTGCTGAAGGCGATCGAGCGCGCCACGCGTCAGCCGCTCACCCAGATGCAGCTCCCGAGCGTCGACGACGTCAACGCGACGCGCCTCACACGCTTCGACGACGCGATCACCTCCGCCCTCGCGCACACGGACCGCATCGAGCGGTTCCGCGACATCATCGCCCACTACGTCGAGCACCACGACGTCCCGGAAGCCGACGTCGCAGCCGCCCTCGCCGTTGTCTCGCAGGGCGAGACCCCGCTGCTGCTGTCGGCCGAGGAGGAGCGCGCCCGGCGCCAGGAGTTCGACAACGTGGGCCGCGGCAACGACCGCGCCGGCCGCGGCAACGACCGCCGCGACTCCGGCGACCGTGGTTCTCGCTACGACCGGAACGATCGCGGAGACCGCGACGGTGGTGCCGACCGCCCCGAGCGTCGCAGCCGACCCTCCAGCGGCCCGATGGCGCCCTACAGGATCGCCGTCGGACGCCGCCAGAAGGTCGACCCACGACAGATCGTCGGTGCGCTCGCGAACGAGGGCGGTCTGAAGCGCGAGGACTTCGGCGCGATCCAGATCAAGCCGGACTTCTCGATCGTCGAGCTGCCGGCCGGTCTCGGCAACGACGTCTTCGACCGCCTCGAGAACACCCGCATCAGCGGCAAGCTCATCGAACTTCGTCCGGACCGGGGCGGCCCGGCGCGTCGTCGTGACGACGAGGGTTCCTCCTCCGGCGGCAGCTACGACCGCAAGCCGCGCAGCTAAGCACGGCGCCAGCAGCCACACCAGGAGGGCCGGACGGAATCGCTGATTCCGTCCGGCCCTCGCGCATGCAGCACGCCGGTGCTGCGCTTTCGGTGCGGCGTCAGTCGCGCGGGTCGAGCACGCTCGCGACGACGGCGAAGTCGGCGTCGAGGTCGATCTCGAGTTCGTCGCCGTTCGCGAGGAGCACGTCGACCTCGAACGCGACGCCCGGGTCGTCGCTCCGGTCGACGTCGGTGACGGTGCCTCCGCCGGCTTCCGCGAGGGCGGCTGTCGACGCATCGGCGTACTCGGTGTCGGTCAGCGCGATGTCGTCGGCATCGCGGGCGTCACGTCCCTCCGCGCCTGCGACGTCACGGTCGGTCGCTCCGTCGTCGGTCGTCGCCGCGTCTGCGGCGGCTGCCGTGGCTCGGTCGTCGTCGTCGAACTCGTCGATCGCGAACGCCGCGCCGGCGCCGCCGAGCGCGAGACTTCCGACGACGATCGCCGTGATCCACACGGGCTTCCGACGCCAGAACGCGGGCTTCGCGTCGCGAACGTTGGACTGCTGGGTGGGTTCGATGGGCTGGGTGGCTTCGGTCTCGTTCATGTGCACCAGACTGTCCGAGCAGCGCTGAAGCGGACCTGAAGCAAGCTGAAGGCCGATTCAGGAACGGTTCGCGGCGGGAAGCATGACGACGAATCCCGCACCACCGAGTGCGCCGTCGACGATCTCGACCGATCCGTCGTGCAGGCGCACCACGTCGGCGACGATGGACAGCCCGAGCCCGGAACCGCCCGCATCGCGTGACCGACTCTCGTCGAGCCGGACGAACCGCTCGAACACGCTCGACCGGTCGCCGATCGGCACACCGGCGCCGTCGTCGTCGACCCTGACCCGCACGACCGGACCGTCCGTCCAACACGCCAGCCGGATCGTCGATCGCGCGTGCCTCGCCGCATTGTCGACGAGGTTCCTCACCACACGTGCGAGCAGCTGCTCGTCGCCTTCGACCCGGGCTGCAGCGATCCCACCGGCATCGACGGTGAGCGACCCGGCCCCACGCACCCGTGCTGCCTCCGTGAGCAGCAGGTCGTCGAGGTCCACCGCCCGCCCGGACACGACCGTCGCACGTTCGTCGAGCTTCGCCAGCAGCAGCAGCGACTCGACGAGCCCCTGCATCCGCAGCCCCTCCTCGAGCACGGTCGAAGCGAGCTCCGAGCCGTCGACCCGGTCGGGGTGCGCGACGGCGACCTCCGCATACTGCCGCATGACGGCGAGCGGGGATCGGAGCTCGTGCGAGGCGTCGGACACGAACCTTCGCTGAGCGGTCTGCGCGTCCTCGAGTCGCGCCAGCATGTCGTTCATCGTGCTGGCGAGGCGGCTGATCTCGTCCCCGGTCGCAGGCACCGCGACCCGTCGATGCAGATCGGCGGCGCTCAGCGCGGCGACCTCCCGGCGGATCCGTTCCACTGGCGTGAGCGATCGACCGACGAGCACCCAGGTGAGGGCGCCGACGAGCAGCACGAGGACGGGTACGGCCACGGCCAGCAGGATCGAGACGAGTCCGACGGCGTCGTCCACGTCGTCGAGCGATCGCCCCGCCAGCAGGACGTACTCCTGGTCTCCGAGTTCGACATCCTCGCGTGCGAAGACGACCGACTCGTCGTCGACGACACTGACGAAGGAGTCGCCACCCGGCACCGGGTCCGGGAGCTCGATGTCGTCGTCGGTGCGGTCGACGACGCGGCCGTCGAGGATGAGGACGAGGAGCCTACCGTCGTCGTCCGGGAGCGTCCGGGTGCCGGCGGATTCAAGTTGTGACGCCGCACTCTCTGCATCGGCGACCGCGCCCTGCTCGACGCCCGACCGGAGGGTCGCGGAGAACAATCCGACGAACGCGAGCGATCCGAAGCCGAGGAACACCGCCACCGCCACGACCGCCCCGAGCGTCGCACGACCACGGACCGAGCGCCACCGGCTGCTCCGGGTCGTCGCAGTCGACATACCCTCAGCCACGATCGCCCACCAACCGGTATCCGAAGCCTCGGACGGTCTCGATCGACCCCAGTCCGAACGGCCGGTCGACCTTGTTCCGCAAGTGTCCGATGTAGACCTCGACGATGTTCGGATCACCCTCGAAGTCGTCGTCCCAGACGTTCTGCAGGACGTCGCGCTTCGAGACGACCTCCCCTGCACGCCGCATGAGGAACTCGAGGACCGCGAACTCGCGGGAGGTGAGCTCGATCGGCGTCTGCCCGCGGTTCAGGCGTTTCGCCGCGGGGTCGAGCCGCAACCCCCCGACCTCCAGCACCGCCGGCCGCTCCCGCGATCCGCGGCGGACCAGGGAGCGGATGCGCGCGACGAGGACGGCGAAGGAGAACGGCTTGCTGAGGAAGTCGTCCGCGCCGGTGTCCAAGGCCTCCACCTGATCCCAGTCGCCGTCCTTCGCGGTGAGCATGAGGATCGGGGTCCAGTCCCCGGCGGCCCTGAGCTGCTGGCACACCCGATAGCCGCTCATGCCGGGCATCATGATGTCCAGGATGATCGCGTCGTAGTGGTGCTCGCCCGCCATCCAGAGTCCGTCGACCCCGTTGGAGGCGAGGTCCACGGCGAATCCCTCTGCTTCGAGCCCGCGTCGGACACCGTCGGCCAGACGCACTTCATCGTCGACGACGAGGATCCGCATCGCTCCCACTTTCGGGTCGGCCGCCGGACGACGCCCGACCGGTGGACACCAGTCTGGCGTGCTGAAGCTGAATCGGTGCTGAAGTCGGCTTCGCACCCGTACGCTGGAGCGATGCCCGGCTCTGCGTCCCCAGCTGAGATCTGGGAGCAGTCCGTCGACCTGGCCGTGACGGACCCCGTCGGACCCGCCCGACGCCGACTCCCTCTGTACGAGGCCGGCGCGGTCGAGGTGCCGTTCGTGATCCGGGACAACACCGAGGTCATCGAGCGCGACACGCACTGGGAGGAGCACTCCCACCCGACCCACGAACTGCTCTGGAACGCGCGCGGCACCTCGACGGCCACCGTCGGCGACCGCGTCTGGACGGTCACGCCGAACAATGGTCTCTGGATCCCGGCCGGCGTCAGGCACTCCGGCTGGACGCCCGCCGGCACGTGGCAACGCGCCGCCCTCTTCGGCATCGACAGCGTCCCATCGATCTCCGAGCGTCCCGCCGCCGTCGAGGTCACCGTGTTGCTGAGGCTCCTGCTCGACCGGTTGAGCGAGGACGGACTCGACGACACCTCACGAGCGACGACAGAGGCGACGATCCTCGACATCCTCGCGCCGGCACCCCACGAGATCCTGCTCCGAGTCCCCCACTCGCCTCTGCTCGCCGTGATCGCCGAGCGACTCCGCAAGGATCCGTCCGACACGACCTCGCTCGCCGAGTGGGCCGAGCGGTCGGGTGTGAGCACGCGCACGATCACCCGCGCCTTCGAGGCTGAGACCGGGCTCGGGTTCAGCCGATGGACGGCCACGGCCCGTGCACAACACGCGATGCTGCGCCTGTCTGCCGGGGACAGCATCGACGAGGTGGCCGCGTCGGTCGGCTACCGTTCGTCGACGGCGTTCGGCACGGCGTTCCGCCGCGTCACCGGTGTCAGCCCGGGACGGTTCCGGTCGCTCTGAGAACTGTCTGAATCGCGAAGGATCGTGTCGGATCCACTCGATTGCAATCATCAGCAGGGGCCAGTAGCTTTGGTTAGGCAATCCTTCATCACGGCTTCGCTGCGCCGGATGCCGGCCGTCTGACGGCCCTCCTCCACGACCCCTCGACGACGTCCTCCGACGCCGCCGTCCGTCGCGCCCGCAGCATGCCGACACAGCACCCAGGCTTCTCCGAAAGGACACCATGCAGCACGCTTCCCGTCTCGTCGCACTCTCAGCGGCAGCGTTCCTCACCGTCGGCCTCGCGGCCTGCTCCTCCTCCTCGGCAGACGAGGGATCGAGCGCAGACGGCGAGTTCACGCCCATCACGATCGAGCACGCCCTCGGCACCACGACGATCGATACGAAGCCAGAACGGGTCGCGACCGTCAACTGGGCCAACCACGAGGTCCCGCTCGCCCTCGGCGTGGTGCCCGTCGGGATGGCCGCCGCGAACTTCGGCGACGACGACGGCAACGGCATGCTCCCCTGGGTCGAGGACAAGCTCGAAGCGCTCGACGCCGAGCCGCCCGTGCTCTTCGACGAGACCGACGGCATCGACTTCGAGGCCGTCGCCGACACGAACCCGGACGTGATCCTCGCCGCCTACTCCGGACTCACGCAGGAGGACTACGACACGCTCAGCGAGATCGCCCCGGTCGTCGCGTATCCGGAGACCGCCTGGGGCACGTCCTGGCGCGACACCATCACCTTCAACAGCGAAGCCATGGGCATGGCCGACGAGGGTGCAGCGCTCATCACCGAGCTCGAGGGTGAGATCAGCGACGCAGCAGCCGAGTATCCGCAGCTCGAGGGCAAGACGGCGATGTTCCTCACCCACGTCGACACCACCGACCTCAGCGAGGTCAGCTTCTACACGACTCACGACACGCGCACCGCGTTCTTCGAGGACCTCGGCCTCGCCTTCCCCGAGAGCATCGCGACGGCGTCCGCGGAGACCGAGTTGTTCTCGCTCACGCAGAGTGCGGAGCAGGCTGACGCCTTCAGTGACGTCGACATCATCGTGACCTACGGCGGCGACGAGCTCATCACGGCGCTCGAAGCCGACCCGCTGCTCGCCCAGATGCCCGCCGTCGCGAACGGCGCCATCGTCGCGCTCCCCGGGACGAGCCCCCTGGGCACCGCCGCGAACCCGACGCCGCTCTCGATCTCCTGGATCCTCGGCGACTACCTCGAGCTGCTCGCCCAGGCAGCCGACAAGGCGGAGTGACCACCGACACGGCCACCCCACCCGCCTCGGGCCTCGCACTCGTGCAGCGTCCGAGGCGGGTTCGCGGGCTCTGGCTCCTCGTCGCAGCCAGCGTCCTGCTCGTCCTCATGATCGCCTCCGTGATGGTCGGCTCCCGCGATGTCGGTTGGTCCGCCGTCGTCGGAGCCTTCAGTGGCGCGGTCGACGGTTTCGATCAGGCGGCCGTCGCCAAGCGGATCCCCCGAACGATCCTCGCCGTGCTCGCCGGAGCGGCACTCGGCGTGTCCGGCGCAGTCATGCAGGGTGTCACACGGAACCCCCTCGCCGACCCCGGCATCCTCGGCATCAACCTCGGCGCATCCCTCGCCGTCGTCGCGGGTCTCGCCTACTTCGGTCTCGCAGCAGCGAGCACCACCATCTGGATCGCGATCATCGGCGCAGCCGTCACCGCCGTCTTCGTCTACACGATCGGCTCGCTCGGCCGCGGCGGTGCGACACCGTTGAAGCTCGCACTCGCCGGCGCGGCCACGTCCGCCGCGCTCGCCTCGTTCATCACTGCGGTCGTCCTCCCCCGCGGTGACATCGCGAGCAGCGTCCGCTCCTGGCAGATCGGCGGCGTGGGCGGCGGCACCTTCGTCCTGATCAACCAGGTGCTGCCGTTCCTCATCGCGGGCCTCCTCATCTGTCTCCTGTCCGCGCGCGGTCTGAACTCCCTCGCACTGGGTGACGACCTCGCGGCCGGACTCGGCGAGCGCGTCGCCGTTGCCCGCGGCGCTGCCGCACTCGGTTCGGTCATCCTCTGCGGGGCCGCGACGGCCGTCACCGGGCCGATCGGCTTCGTCGGGCTCGTCGTCCCGCACGCCTGCCGGCTCGTCGTCGGCGTCGACCACCGTTGGCTGCTGCCGTTCTCGGCGATCGTGGGTGCGGTCCTGCTCACCAGCGCGGACATCCTCGGGCGCGTCGTCGCCCGACCTGCCGAAATCGACGTCGGCATCATCACGGCCCTCATCGGCGCCCCGATCTTCATCGCCATCGTCCGTCGGCAGAAGGTGAGCGCCCTGTGAGCACCGGCCAGCAGACGGGATCACCCCTGGACCTGGTGTCCGAAGCCCGCTCGACGATCGACCGCGTGACCGGCGGGCGGCGGATCCGTGCCCGACGGCGAGCTGTCGTCATGGTCGTCCTCACGGTCCTCATCGTCGTCGTGTTCGCCGTCTCACTCATGGTCGGCAAGAGCTTCTATCCACCTTCCGACGTACTGCGGGTCATCGCCGGCGAGGACGTCGCCGGCGCGACGTTCACGGTCGGCCGACTGCGGCTGCCACGCGCCGTGCTCGCGGTCATCGCCGGGGCATCGTTCGGGCTGGCCGGCGTCACGTTCCAGACGATGCTGCGCAATCCGCTCGCGAGCCCGGACATCATCGGCATCAGTGCCGGATCGAGCGCGGCGGCAGCCTTCGCCATCGTCACCCTCTCGCTCGGCGCGACAGCCGTCTCCGTCTTCGCGATCGTCGTCGGTCTCGCCGTCGCGATCCTCGTCTACCTCCTGTCGTACCGCGGTGGCGTCGCAGGCACGAGACTCATCCTCATCGGCATCGGGATCGCAGCCATGCTCGACAGCCTGACCGCCTACGTCCTGTCGCGTGCGGCGCAGTGGGACCTGCAGGAGGCGACCCGATGGTTGACCGGCAGTCTGAACGGGACGAGCTGGCCGCAGGTCGCCCCCGTCGTCGTGGCGCTGCTCGTGCTCGGACCGGTACTCCTCGGGCAGTCGAAGAACCTTGCTGCGACGCAGCTGGGAGACGACACCGCCGCCGCCCTCGGAGTCCGCGTCAACCGCACGCGTCTCATCATCGTCGTCGCCGCCGTGGGCCTCATCGCCTTCGCGACCGCGGCCTCAGGGCCGATCGCGTTCGTCGCATTCCTCTCCGGCCCGATCGCGTCACGCGTCGTCGGTCGCGGCGGGCACATGCTGGTGCCCGCAGCACTCGTCGGCGCACTCCTGGTCCTCGCCGCAGACTTCGCCGGCCAGTTCCTGCTCGGCGCCCGGTACCCCGTCGGCGTCGTCACCGGCGTGCTCGGGGCACCGTTCCTCATCTGGCTCATCATCCGCACCAACCGCGCTGGAGGCTCCCTGTGACCACCGCACACCACCTCGTCGTCGAGCGCCTCACCCTCGGCTACGGCGACCGCACCGTCATCGACGATCTCGACCTCCTCGTTCCGCCGGGCAAGGTGACCGCGATCGTCGGTGCGAACGCCTGCGGCAAGTCGACACTCCTGCGCTCGATGTCGCGGTTGCTCGCGCCTCGAGGCGGTCGAGTCATCCTCGACGGCAAGGAGGTGCACAGGCTGCCCGCGAAGCAGCTCGCCCGCACACTGGGGCTCCTCCCTCAGTCCCCGATCGCACCGGAGGGCATCACCGTCGCCGACCTCGTGGGTCGCGGCCGACACCCTCACCAGGGTTTCCTCTCGCGGTGGAGCGTCGAGGACGACGTCGCGGTCGCCGCAGCCCTCGATGCGACGGAGACCGCCGCGCTGGCCCAGCGCCACGTCGACGAACTCTCCGGTGGCCAGCGTCAGCGGGTGTGGATCGCGATGGCCCTCGCGCAGCAGACCGATCTCCTGCTCCTCGACGAGCCGACGACGTTCCTGGACGTGAGCCATCAGGTCGAGGTGCTCGACCTCCTCACCGACCTCAACCGCTCGCGCGGCACCACGATCGTGATGGTCCTGCACGACCTCAACCTCGCCGCCCGGTACGCCGACCACCTCATCGCCCTCGCCGACGGACGCCTCCACGCCGCAGGCACACCGAGCGAGGTCCTCACCGAGGACACGGTGAGAGCGGTCTTCGGCCTCGAGAACCAGGTCATCACCGACCCGACCTCCGGCAAGCCGCTCATGCTCCCGATCGGTCGTCACCACGTCACGGTGCGAGACGGGCAGCCGGCGCCACGCGTAGGCTTGCCCCATGAGTGACGAGGAACGCCGGAAGCGTGCCGCCGAACAGGAGGCTCGTGCGCTGCGGGCGATCGAGTCCATCGAGCAGGGCGGCGACCTCGGCAGGGAGACGCTCGATCTGTCGAACGAGTACTCGGACCGGGTCGGAGCTCGCTTCCGCGCCTGGATACACGGAGTGAAGCGCCGGAAGCGCTAGTCCGGATCCTCCGCGTCCCAGGAGAACTCGCCCGACGGCGCATGCGGACGCAGGGTGTCCGGGAGCGGAAACCCGACACGGTGTTCTCGGAGCGGGACGTCGATCGCACCCCAGTCCTCCGTCTTCATCCGGATGCCGTCTGCAGACACCTCGGTGAGTCGCACGCGCAACCACCGGCCGTCGTCGAGCAGGAGCTCGTAGGGATCGGCGAGGTAGCCGATCCCGAGCGCGTCGAGCGCCTCCTCTGCATCGAGCCAATCGAGTACATCGGTGCGCTGGCGACCGAGCAGGTCGATGACGACGAAGCCGTCACCCTCGGGACGCATCCAACCAATGCGCTCGCCGTCTCCGCGACGGTGTTCGATCCACTCGGCAGGTGCAGGCATGCTGGAACCCTAGCGGTCGACGGTTCAGGCCGCCGCGCGGAGGCCGACGACGAGGACGTCGAGGAACAGGGGTCGTTCCTCGGGCGATCCCAGACGCACTGCATGCTCCACGCCGCAGACGAGGTGTTGCAACTGCTCGATGGTGAGGTCCGCACGCACGGCACCCGCAGACCGTGCACGATCGAGGACCCCGAGGAACACGCCGTACACCGACCGTTTCAGAGCACGCACCTCATCGCTCTCACTGTCGTCCGCGAGCAGCACGGACTGCAGCCCACCCTCGCGGAGCTGCAACTCGAGCGCCGTATCGAGCGTCGACCGCAACGCGGCCGCCGGATCCGGGGCGTCGGCGGCCGAACGAATCCGGGCATCGAGTTCCTGCAACGCGTCGAGGGCCAACGCCTCGACGACCGCGTGCACGGTCGGGAAATGCCGGTACACGGTCCCGACGCCGACGCCGGCGTCCTTGGCGAGATCGTTCAGGCGGAGCTCGACGGAGCCCTGCCCCCGCGCAGCGGCGAGGATGCGCTCGCGGCTGCGAGCCGCGTCGGCACGAAGCGTCGTCATGATGCGACTCCTAATCGGATAGTTCATCCGTTTCATGTACAGTGAACCGGATACATCATCCACTCTAATCGAAGGAACCACATGACCTGGGACCCCGCCCACCTGCCGACCCACGAGGGCAGGACGTTCGTCGTCACGGGAGCAACTGCCGGGATCGGGTATTTCGCCGCAGAACAACTCGCCGCCACGGGAGCTCACGTCGTGCTCGCATCCCGATCCGCCGACAAGCTCGCGGTGGCCCTCCGGGCGATCAGGGAGCACGTCCCGAAAGCGTCACTCAGCACCGCGCTCCTCGACCTCGCCTCCCTCTCGTCGGTCCGCGCAGCCTCCGAACAGCTCGTCTCGCTCCCGCGGCTCGACAGCGTGCTCCTCAACGGAGGGTCGATGACGATGCGGAGAACCGATCGGACCCGCGACGGCCTCCCGATGATCGTGGGCACCCATGTCATCGCCAACACCGCCCTCGTCGCTGGGATCCTCCCCGCACTGCGCCGCAGCGGGTCCGCGTCAGACGGGCGCCCCGCCAGGATCGTCCACACCTCGACCGGCTTCGTCGCGCAGTTCGCCATGCGGCCGGGGGGCGCTCTCCTGACCCCCCGCGTCTCGATCGCCGCCTACACGAAAGCGAAGACGATCACCGAGGTGTTCGCCTTCGAGCTGGATCGACGGCTCCGCGCGGCCGGCTTGCCGGTCCATTCCATCGTGACGAGGCCCGGGGTGGGCGTGGACGCGAAGACGCCGACCCGCGCCGGTATCCGCGATGCGACAACCCCGTATCAGCGCAATCCCTACACGCCGTGGGCGCAGGGGAAGGACACCGCGGCATGGTCTGCCGTGCGTGCCATGACCGACCCCGCCGCCACCGGCGGCGAGTACTACGCGCCGAGCGGGCGCCTCCGTGGCCTCCCGGAGCGGGTCGATCCGACCGCCCGCACGGCCGCTCCGGCGCCCGAGGTCGCGAACCGGATCTGGGATGAGCTCGAGGAGCTGACGGGTGCGCCGATCCTCCCTGGAGCGTGACCTCCGCGATCCTGAACGCGGGCGGACCGGACGGTGGCAGCGCACGACCGATCGCAGGCTGAAGGCGTCAGCCGCGCTCGGGATGTACCGGGTAGTGGCTCGTGATGGCGACGCGGTTGAACGCGTTGATGACGATGGCGAGCCAGCGGACGGCCGCGATCTGCGAAGTGGTGAGCGTGGAGAGGTCGTCGTCGGGCAGGCGACGGCGTTGCTGCACATCCGCGATCAGCGTCACGTCCTCCGTGACGGCGAGCGCGGCCTGCTCCACCGGGGTGAAGTACTCGCTGTCGCGCCAGGCCGGCAGGAGCGCGAGGCGGTCGGCGGTCTCACCCAGGGCGATCGCATCACCCACGTGCAGTCGCAGGCAGTACGCGCATCCGTTGATCTGCGAGGCGCGGATGCGGATGAGTTCGATGAGCCGCTTGTCGATCCCCGCGGCGAGAGCGGCTTCGGCAGCCGCTCGCCCGGTCTCCACCAGGGCACTGTAGACCTCGGGTGATTCCTTGTCGAGCCAGACGTCGCCGCTCATCATGTTCCTCTCCTCGGGCAGCGCGCGCGGATCCGCGGGCTGCTCCCCCAACGCTAACGCGAGTGAGTGGGTGTCGTCACCGGGGTGGTACATCCCGGCTGATGACGCCGTTCGTCGAGGACGCGTGCGGCTGCATCTCGACACGCCGCATGTCGCAGTCCCTGCAGCGGCGATACCGCACACGGCCCTCGGATGTCGCGTGCACCGACTCCGTGCTCCAGGCATGGACGTGCGTCGGGTCTGCTTGTTCATCGTGGGGTTCGAGCGCTGGCGGGAGATCGAGGAGGGTCATGCCTCCACCATGATGTAATGGTGTTATGCATCTCAACCCTTACGGATCATACGCGGTGCTCCTCGCCGCGTCACTCGCGGACGACTGGCCCGCGGATCGCGACGGCATCGTCGAGCGCACGAGGGAGTTCGGCATGACGATGCCCTTCACCGAGGCCGCGGACGACCATGGCCGCGTCCGTCTCGCCATCGACGAGTGGCTCGCCGTCATCGACGCTCCTGACGATCAGGCTCGTGCCACAGCACTCAACCGACAGATGGCGACGGCAGCGGCTTTCCCGCGACTGACCGACCACGACGGCGAAGGCTGGCACCTGCACTATCGGGACGGACACCAGACCCTTCCTGAGGTGCTCGCGGCCGTCATCAGCGTGGGGACCGCGCTGCACTTGACGACCCGAGGCATGCAGCGGCTCGGGAGATGCGCCGCCGGGTTGGAGCCCGGCGACTCCTGTCGAAACGTCGTCGTCGATGTGACACGCAACGGACGCCAGCGCTACTGCTCGGTCCGGTGCGCGAACCGGTCGGGCGTCAGGAGACACCGCGCCCGGATCGGTGGCTCAGGCGGCTGAGCGCCCATCCGGCAGGATGAACCAGACGCTCGCACCGCCAGAAGCAGCATCGTCGATCTCGATACGCCCGCCGTGCGCCTCGATGATGCGACGGCAGGTCGACAGTCCGATACCGAGGCCGGCGACATCCCGGACGACCCCACGCTCCATGAGGTCGAACACCCGCTCCCGCTGATCCGGCGGCACACCGGGCCCGTTGTCCTCCACGGACACCCGGACACCGGCAGAGACACGCTGCGCCAGGACCTCGACGACCGGACGGACGCCGGCGGCGGCGCTGAACTTGAGCGCGTTCGCGATGAGGTTCTGCAGCAACGCCCGCAGGAGCGTCGCATCGCCCTGGACCTCGGTCGACACGTCGAGCACGACCGTCGCACCGGTCTCCTCGATCGCGGCGTCGAGATCCTCGACGACCGACCGCACGAGAGCATCGAGTTCGATCGGTGCCCTGCGTGGCCTCGCTCCTCCGATCCTCGCGAACTCCAGCAGGTCGGTGATCATGACCGCCATGCGCCCGGCCGCGGACTCCGCACGGGCGAGCGCCTTCGCGGCATGCGGCGCGTTGGCCATCTCCGGGCTGTCCGTCGCGAGCTCCAGGAAACCGGACACCGCCATCAGCGGGTTCCGCAGATCGTGGCTGACCTGGCCCGCGAATTGCGCGAGCTGCTCGTTCGACTGCCCGAGCTCGTGTGTCATCCGGAGCAGTTCGAGGACGTCGACGACCTGTCGGGCGAGGAGGTCCAGCGCCCGCGCGTGCTCGGGCAGGAGATCGCGCACGCGGTCGTCGAAGATGCAGAGGGTCCCGATCGGCACACCCTCCGGCGTCACCAGCGGGCTCGACGCGTAGAAGCGGACGGCCGCGATCTCACCCGTGACGAACGGATTCGACGCGAACCGGTCGTCACGGGTCGCGTCCGGGACCATGACCTGGCCCGGCTGCTGGAACACGATGGCGCACATCGAGTCCTCACGCGAGCAGCTCGACGGCTCGAAGCCGACGGCGGCCACTTGGTGCTGGTAGCGGTCGTCGATGATGTTGATGACGGCGGTCGGGACACCGCACATCGTCGCGGCGAGCTGCACGAGGCTCTCGAGATCGGTCTCCGGTGGTCGTCCGACCACCTGGTACTCGGCGATCGCCGCGCGTCTCGTGATGTCCTCCGCGGTGATCACATGCGTCCTCTCGTCGGCTAACCGGAACGGGTCAATGCTACCCATCCGGGGGTCGCCGCGGACTGGTACCACCAGGATCCACCAGGCCGGTTCCGGCGCTCAGCTCGCCCGGAGACGCCGCCAGGCGAGCTCTGCGAGGACCGAGGCCTGCAGATCGAGCACACTGTCGTCGAAGACCGCCCGCTCGGAGTGCAGCCCGACCGAGCCGCCGTCGGGAGCCGCTCCGACGAACACGAGGACGCCCGGCACCGCGTCGAGCACGTACGCGAAGTCCTCGGAGGCCATCGACGGCGCGTCGAGTCGCGTCACACGCTCCGGCCCGACGAGTCCGTCGAGGATCTCGAGCACGGAACGGGTCTCGGACGGATCGTTGTAGGTGACCGGGTACGACTCGATGAACGTCGACTCGAGCGTGCAGCCGTGCGCCTCGGCGAGCGCTGTCAGGAGCTTCGGCAACTCGTCGCGTACGGTCCTGAGCGTCTCCTTCGACAGTGTGCGGATGTTCGCCTCCATCTGCACCTCGGAGGCGAGCACGTTGCTGGCCTCCGAGTCGCTGCTGAGCCGGGTGATGGAGATGACCGCTTGGTCGGTCGCCGGCAGGCGGCGGGCCGCGAAGGTCTGCACGGCGAGGATGAGCTGCGCAGCGACGGGTACAGGGTCCACAGCGAGCTGCGGGAACGCGGCGTGTCCGCCCGTCCCGCGGAGCGTCAGCCGGAGGGCGTTCGCGCTGGCCATCATCGCGCCCTCGCGGGTCACGAGCTGGCCGCGTGGGGTGCTGCAGTCGACATGGATGGCGTACGCGGCGACCGGGCGCTCACCGGACGCGTCGAGGACGCCCTCGTCGATCATCACGCGGCCACCGGCCTGGCCCTCCTCCCCCGGTTGGAACATGAAGACCACGGTCCCCTGGAGCTCGTCACGGCGGGCGACGAGCAGACGGATCGCGCCGAGCAGGCCGGCCATGTGGAGGTCGTGCCCGCACGCGTGCATGGCACCGGTCGTCGATGCGAAGTCGAGTCCGCTCGCCTCGACGATCGGGAGGCCGTCCATGTCGCCGCGGAGCAGGACCGTCGGGCCGGGTCGCCCACCCCGCAGCACGGCGGTGACGGACGACAGGCTCGTCCCCGTGGTGACCTCGAGGTCGAGTCCGGCCAGTTCGCGCAGGATGATCGCCTGCGTCTGCGGCAGCTCGAGTCCTGTCTCCACGGCGCGATGCAGCTCCCGCCGGACGGTGATGAGGTCGTCGCGGATCGCAGCGGCCTCCGTGTCGAAACCGCTCATGCGCTCTTCTGCTCCTGTCCCTGTGGTGTCCGACGGTAGACCCGTTCGCCACGGATCCAGGTCTCGGCGACCCGGACGTCGGTGATCTCCTCGCTCGGCACCCGGAACACGTCGCGTTCCAGAACGGCGAAGCTGCCGTCGAACCCCTCGGCGATGAGGCCGACGCGCTCGAGTGGGGAGAGCAGCCGCGCCCGTCCGGTGTAGAGCAGCATCGCCTCGGGAACCGTGATCGCCTCCTCCGGCACGAACTCGGCACCGTTGTACGCCTGGCGACGCACGGCCGCCTGGATCGAGATCATGACGTCGTCTGCGTCGCTCCACGCGGTCGCCGGGCGGTCGGACGACAACGCGAGCGGTTCGATGCTCCGGAACAGGCGCCCGATCGGGTAGGCGTCGGGCACCTGCTCGGTGCGCAATGCCAGTTCGTAGCCGTCGTACTCCGCGAAGAAGAACACGGTGTGCGTCGCGATGCCGAAGGCCATCCGTGCGGTACGCAACCGTTCGGCGAACTCCTCGCTGATGATGGTCGCGTGTTCGATCCGGACCGACGGGATGCCGTCGAGCCAGGGCTCCTCGTTCTCGAACAGCGTCGCGACGCGGTCCAGCGCGCGGTCACCCATGGCGTGCACGGCCAGCTGGACGCCGTTCCGTCTCGCCCAGTCACCGGCGGCGAGCACATCCTCGTCGGCGACGAGCCGCAGCCCGTGGTCGCAGGAGTCCGGGTACGGTTCGACCACCCACGCCGTCCGATTCGAGTAGGCGCCATCGAGCACGACCTTGACCCCGCCGATGCGGATCCGACCCTCGCGGTCCCCGTCCGCGAGGTCGGCGAGGGGAGCCGCAGGGTCCCAGCCCGGGTACAGCGCGACGCGCGTACGGAGCCCTTGTTCGGCCGCAGCACGGAAGGCCGCGAGCGGATCGTCGAGCCGCGTCGAGAGCAGGTCGCACACGGCGACGATCCCGCGGGAGGCGAGCTCCTCACCGATCGCCACGAGCGCACCGATCTGCTCCGAGCGTTCGGGAACCGGGATGGACTGCGCGACCGCCTGCACTGCGGCGATCTCCGTCAGCACGCCGTTCGGCGTGCCGTCCGCGCCGCGTTCGAAGCGCGCGCCGTCGGGATCCGGAGTGTCGGCGGTGATCCCGGCGAGCTGCAGTGCGAGCGTGTTGCACACGGCCGAGTGGGCGTCGCAACGCCAGACGAGCACCGGTCGGTCGGTCGACACCCGGTCGAGGTCCGTGGCGGTCGGCATCTGCTTGCCGGGGAACTTGGTGTCGTCGAAACCTCGCCCGAGCACCCATGCCGTCGGCCCCGTCAGGGTCATGGCGTGCTCGCGCAACCGTTCGACGAGTCCGTCGATCGACACGACGGAAGGCGGGAAGCACTCTGCGGCAGCAGCAGTCGCAGCGATGAGCGCCGGGTGCGTGTGACTGTCGATGAGACCTGGGACCACAGTGCGTCCGCCGAGGTCGATCGAGCCCTCGCCCTGCACGTCCGCCTCGTCACCGACCCACACGAAGCGACCGTCGACGATGCGGAACGCCGAGGCGAAGGCGTCGGCCCCTTCACCGGTGAACACCGCCGCGTTCGTGAAGAGCTGCGAGCTGACCACGGCCGGGGATCCTGCGGCCATCAGAGCGCTCGCCAGGTGAAGCGACCGCCGAGCAGTGTCGCGGCGACGGGCATGTTCCGCAGTGCGTCCCTGCCGGCGCCCGACGGATCGGCATCGGTGATCACGAGGTCGGCCGGCTGCCCGACCGCCAGGGATGTCCTGGTGCTCGATGCGAGTGCGACATCGAGCGGCAGCTGCTGCTCGGGATGCCACACATCCCGGTCACCCCGGCTGCGCGATGTGGCCGATGCGATGGCGTGCCAGGGGTCGAGCGGTGAGACGGGAGCATCCGAACCGAGGCGCAGCTGCGCGCCCGAGCGGTGGAGCGAACCGAAGGCGAACGCCCGCCCCGTCCGACCAGACCAGTGACGGTCGGCGACGTCGCGGTCGTCCATCGCGTGCTCCGGCTGCACGCTCGCGATGAGACCGATCCGTGCAAAGCGCTCGAAATCCTCCTCGCGCACGAGCTGCGCATGCTCGATGACGCCGCGCATGCCGAGCTGCTCGAAGGTGTCGAGCACCTCCGTGTTCGCACGGTCGCCGATGGCGTGGACGGCCGCCTCGACCCCGGCGCTCCGTGCGCGCTCGAGCAGGCGTCGCAGCTCCGGGATCGGAACGCTCTCGACACCGCAGGCGTGCGCACTCGTCGGGTCGACGCCCGGGTACGGGTCCCAGCACCAGGCGGTCCTGGTGTTCAAGGATCCGTCGACCACGACCTTCAGACGCCCCATCGTGAGCAGACCGGACGGTTCGATCGCATCGCCGGTGCGGAGGCCTGCGGCGATGACGCCCTCGAGGCGGTCGGGCCACGCCGCGGCATCGACGCGGAGACTCGTCACTCCGCCGGCGATGCGTTCCGTCCACTCGCCGATGTTGTCGGTGTTCTCGAACTCGACGATGCCGACGACGCCGCGCCTGGCCGCACCCTCGGCGGCGTCCCGGTACGCATGCAGCGGCATGCTCTGATCGATCTGTTGCAGGGCGCCGATCCAAGGCACCTCTGCCACGATGCCGCTCGCGTCGAGCGTGAGCCCGAGCCGGGCGGCCGCGAGTGTGTTCATCCAGGCGCAGTGCAGGTCTCCGCTGATGAGGACGACGGGCACGTGCGAGACCGTCGCCTCGAGTGCGGCGAGGGTCGCGGGCCGCTCCCACAGACCGTCACGGAAGCCGTAGCCGATGAGGAGACCATCGGTCATCGGTGCGCCGTCGTCGATCGCCCGACGCACGGTGGAGAGGACGTCCTCCGCGCTCCGCGTCTCGGCGAGGTCGATCCGACGGCGCTGGATCACCCACTGCGTGAAATGCACGTGGGCATCCCAGAGTCCGGGTCCGACACTGCGTCCGGCGACGTCGACGACCTCACCAGCGGTCTCCACGGACTCGACTGCGCCGATCGCCTCGATCAGGCCGTCCCGGACCACGATGTCGACGGGTTCGCCGCCGTACGGGCGGGCGTTGCGCAGGGTGAGGGTCGTGGACGCTGTCATGGTGCTCCGGTTCTCAGGCTCGTGATGCTGTTCTGGTGTTCGTGGCGCTCGACGGCACCCGGCGGGCCGCCGTCGGTGCGGTTCGGTTCAGTTCGGCTCGCTCCGACCGTGCACGACGGACATGCGAGCGGCGAGCGCGGCGTTCTGGTACGGCCCCGGTTCGCCGAGTGCCGTGATGACACGCTCGACGACCTCGGCCGGCTTGTCCTGACTCATCTTCTCCTTCGCCTCGAACCGAGTGACCCGCAGCCGGAAGCCGACGGTGCCGTGCACGATCCGTTCGGCGTAGGCGGTGTTGGCGATACTGCCGTTCATCAGATACGGCTCCGGCAACGGCCGTTCGAAGTGCTCGACCAGACGGTCGAGGACCTGCAGATTCTCCTCGTCGGAGAGGATCTCGGGCACCCCGTAGAGGTGCGCCACAGCGAAGTTCCAGGTCGGGACGGCCGGCGAGGTCTGGTACCAGCTCGGTGACACGTACCCCTGCGGGCCGTAGATGATGACCATCGCCTCGTGCGCGCCGAGTTCGTGCAGCCGCTCGTCCGGTCGGCCGACGTGGCTGAGCAGCACGATGCCCTCCTCGTCCTCGTCGAGGAGGATCGGGTAGTGCGAGGAGACGAGGCCGCGGCCCGGGACGTAGCTGACGATCGTCGCCCACGGGTTGTCCGCCACGAGTGCTCGGACGCCGTCGACATCGTCGAGGACGTATTCGGTGGTGTGCCTCATCTGGCGTCTCCTGCAGTGATCGGTGGTTCGAGGGCGGATGCCGATGCGGCCGCCATGGCCGTCGCGACGTTCGACGGAGCGCGGACGCCACGGATCCGCGACAGCCACGCCGTCGTCTGGCTGAGGGCCGAGAGATCCAGCCCCGTCTCGATGCCGAGACCGTGCAGCATCCACACGAGGTCCTCGGTGGCGAGGTTACCGGTCGCGCCCTTCGCATAGGGGCAGCGACCGAGCCCGCCGACGGAGGAGTCGAATTCGGAGACTCCGAGGGTCAGCGCGGCGTACACGTTCGCGAGCGCCTGTCCGTAGGTGTCGTGCAGGTGGAGTGCGATCGCATCCGTGGGAACGCCCGCCGCGACCGTCTCCCGCACCAGGCGCATCGTGAGACCCGGCGTCGCGACACCGATCGTGTCGCTGATGGCCACGGTGGATGCGCCGGCCCCGTGCAGCCGCGCAGCAGCCTCGGTGACCGTCGCGGTGTCGACCGCGCCCTCCCAGGGGTCGCCGAATGACATCGACACGTACCCGCGGACGGGGACACCCGCAGCGACGGCCTCGGCGATCACCGCTTCGGCGCGTTCGATCGCACCCTCACGCGAGGTGTTGAGGTTGGCGCGCGCGAACGACTCGGTCGCACTGACGACGACGGAGACCTCACGGACACCCGCGTCAAGCGCGCGTCGCAACCCACGCAGGTTCGGGACGAGGGCGACGGCACGGGCGCCTGCCGGCACGACGAGGGCCGGCACGAGGTCGTCAGCATCGGAGAACTGCGGGATCCAGGTCGCCGGCACGAAGCTCGTCACCTCGAGATCACGCGACCCCGCCGCCCACAGCCGACGGCAGAGTTCGACCTTGACCGAGGTGGGCAGGATGTCCGTCTCCGCCTGCAGCCCGTCCCGGGGTGCGACCTCGAAGACGCGGACGCGCGTCGGAAGCCCCGGTGCCGACTCGAGCCGCGGAATCGGCGTCCCCGCGTTCACGAGGTACCGGCCCGAAGCTCGGCGAGGACCTCCTGCGCGTATTCGACACGGATCCGGCGGTCGGCGACGATCCGGCCGGCGACCGCGCCGATCTCGTCCACGGTCGCCCCGGCGCTCGCCGCGATCGTGCGAGCGTGCAGCGTCATATGACCACGCTGGATACCCTCCGCGGCGAGCGCCCGGCAGGCGGCGAGGTTCTGGGCGAGGCCCACCGAGGCGATGATGCCCGCGAGTTCCCTCGCGGTCTCGACACCGAGCATCGCGACACCGGCCTGCGCCGTCGGGTGCGCCCTTGTGGCTCCGCCGACGAGTCCGACGGCGAGCGGCACCTCGATGGTGCCGACGAGGTTGCCGTCGGCGTCCTGTTCGAACTGCGACAGGGCAGCGTACTGACCGGAGCGCGCGGCGTGGGAGTGGCAACCGGCTTCGACGGCCCTCGTGTCGTTGCCGGTGGCGAGGACGACGGCGGTGATGCCGTTCATGATGCCCTTGTTGTGTGTGGCCGCCCGGTACGGGTCCGCCTCGGCGAACGCGCTGGCCGCCACGATGTCGGCGACGACCTGTGGTCCACCGAGAAGCTCGGCGTCGAACACCGCTCTGGCGCGGGTGATGCGCAGTTCGGCCTTGTTCGTGAGGATGCGGAGGAGGGTGCGGGCGCGGGCGATCTCGGCGATGCTCGGGGCGATCGCCTCTGCCATCGTGTTCACGGCGTTCGCGCCCATCGCGTCGCGCACGTCCACGTGGAGGTGGACGATGACCTGGATGCCGGCCCTGGTGGGCAGGACGCGGGCCGCGATGTCGAAGGCGCCTCCGCCCAGGGAGACGAGGATGGGGTCCTGCTCGTTGGCCAGGGCGAGCAGTTCGTCGCGTGCCTCGAGGATCCGGAGTCGGGTGGCGTGCGGATCGACGGCGTCGAGCACCTGGATCTGCGCGATCATCACGTCGCCGGAGTAGGAGGTGTGGAACCCGCCGTGCACCCGCGCGATGCGGGCGGCGTTCGAGGCTGCTGCGACGACGCTCGGCTCTTCGGTGGCCATCGGCACGAGGCGGTCCTCGCCGTCGATGGTGAAGTTCGTGGCGACACCGACGGGGATGGAGATCACTCCGACGACGTTCTCGACCATGTGATCAGCCTGCGCGAGTGTCAGCCCGTCCTCCGGTCGCAGAGCGGCGAGCGCGTCGCTCGTCAGCCCGGTCGCCGTCGCGACGAGGTCGAGGCGGTCGGCGGGTGTGTGGTCCCGCAGCCCCTGGATTCGACTGTTTCTCGGCATGGGCCGCCCTTCGGTACAGGCAGTCACCGGGTCCTCGGCACTGCGGTCATGCACGACACTAGGAGCGCGGCCACGAACGGACGATGGTCGGATCACTCATTGCCTGGGCTGTCGTGTGTGGGTTTGACACACCTCGCTGGCGCGATCTGCCACCTAGACTCGCAAGGGACCAGTCAGGAGACCCGATGCGAGAGCCTGCGGACGCCACCGCGATCGCGATCCTCGTCGATGCGGCGCACGACAGTGAACAGCACGGACCGACCGCCGTCAGCAAGGCGCTCCTGGAACTCGGCCTGCCGGAGGCCTCGTCGACCGACGTCGCCGAGCGGGTGCACCGCTCCCAGCGGGAGCTGTCCCGCCTGCGTCGGCGCGAGCACGAACTCTCCGCGCTGTTCTCCAGCGCTCGCGAGCTCGCTGAACTGCGCGACAGCGACGCGGTCCTCGCACGCCTCGTGCATCGAGCACACGAGATGATGGGCGTCGACCTGGCCTACCTGTCGGAGTTCGACCCCGTCACCCACGAGTTGCGGGTCCGCGAGACGAGCGGCTCCGTCAGCCCGACCTTCCTCGGCCTCCGGGTCCCGCCGGGTCGCGGCCTCGCGAGCGTCGTCGTCGAATCCCGCACGGCCCAGTGGGTCGCAGACTACTCGGACTACTCGACCGAGCGGCACGAACGCGGGATCGACGATGCCGTCGCGGCCGAGGGACTCGTCTCGCTCCTCGGCGTCCCGATGCTCACGAGCGACGACGTCATCGGCGTCCTGTTCGTCGGGAACCGCGACTCGAAGGACTTCTCCCCCGACGAGGTCGCCCTCCTCTCGGCGCTGGCGGACCATGCCTCGGTCATCCTGCAGACGACACAGACGCTCCGCGACCTCCAGGATTCCGAGGATGCGAGCCGTCGCAACCTCGCCGCCCTGACCGCGCACCTCGTGGAACGCGACCGCGCGAACACGGTCCACCGCGAGCTCGTACAGGCCGTGCTGGCGGGCGGCGGGTTCGCGCCCGTCGCCGAGACGCTCGCGTCCGCTCTCGGGCGTCCCGTCGCCGTCATGGACGCGCAGGACCGCATCATCGCGGCGTCGGGTCTCCCACTGTCGCCGGGCATGCTCGACCTCGACGACACCGTGCGGGATGCGATCGCCGACAGCCGCCGCTCGGGGTACTGCGTCCCCGTCGACAGCGCCGGTGTCCGGGCGGTCGCGGCGCTGTCCGCCGGCAGCCAGCATTTCGGCGCACTCCTCCTCGGCGAGGGCGACTTCGAGCTCGGTGCGGTCGATCTCCGCACGGTCGAGCGGGCCGCTCAGGTCGCGGCGCTGCTCGAATTGCAGCAGGAGGCGGCATCAGGCGCGGACCACCGCGTCCGGAGCGAGCTCATCGCCGATCTGCTCGACGACGTCCCGGAACGTCGCTCGGACGTCGAACGCCGCGCCAGGCGCCTCGGGGTGGACCTCCAGACACTCGACTCGCTCCTCCTGCTCGCGGTGCCCGGCGATCAGCAGACCGCAGCGGCCAGAGCGCTCGGCCGCCAGCTCGACGACCGGGCGCTCGTCGGCGAGTACCGCGGCTACGTCGTCGCAGCGCACTCGTCCGACCGACGCCAGCTCGAGCCGGAGCTCCTCCGACGACACGTCTCCCACTCCATCCAGCAGCCGGTCGTCGCCGTCGTCCCGCGAGTCGCCCGCGACGCCCTCTCGACCTCCTTCACGAGCGCGATGAGAACCGCCAGGCTCGTCGCAGCACTCGAGATCACCGACATCACCGCGTCGACCGACGACTTCCTGCCGTACTCCGCGATCTTCGACACGGATGCCCGAGCACTGACCGATTTCCTCCGCGAGACGATCGGACTGGTCCGCCGCTACGACGAAGAACGCAACGCCGACCTCCTCGGCACCCTGCGGGCGTTCGTGCGCAACAACGCGAGCCCCACACGCACCGCCCGTGCGCTGAACTTCCACACGAACACGATCCTCCAGCGCCTCGACCGACTCGACCAGATCCTCGGTGCATCCTGGCGCGACGACGAGCGGATGTTCCGGCTCGGTATCGCCGTCCGCCTCGACGAGCTCCGCGAACAGCTCCGTGCCGCCGGCAGCGAACCGAGCTGAAGCACGCCCTCGCCGCCCATGGATCGCGAGCTCACCGTCCGACCGGAACACCTCTCACCGACCGTGGATCAACGGCCGGGACTCCATCGCCCGTCAGTGCTCCGAGATCGGCGTCGACCTCCATTCCGACGGTGACAGCACGCCGATCGAATCACCGCGTCTCACCGACCAGGAGGACGGTGCAATGACGAGAGCTGAGGTCAGGGTCAGGTGCGGTACAACGCCGGCATCGAGGCCAGAAGCTCCTGGGTGTAGGGGTGCTGCGGCGACTGCATGACCTGCTCCCCTGTGCCCTCCTCCACGACCTTGCCACCGCGCATGACGGCCACTCGGTGCGCGACATGGTGGACGACCGCGAGGTTGTGGGTGATGAAGAGGTAGGTCACGCCGGTCTCCTGCTGGAGCCGGACGAGGAGGTTGAGGACCTGCGCCTGCACGGAGACGTCGAGAGCGGAGGTCGGCTCGTCGAGGACGATGAACTCCGGCTTCGCCGCCATCGCACGTGCGATCGCGATGCGCTGACGCTGACCGCCGGAGAACTCGTGCGGGAAGCGCTCGGCCGCGTCACCTGGGAGCCCGACCTGCTCGAGACACTCGCGCACCCGTCCGCGGCGAGCGGCAGCCCCGAGCCCAGCAGCGACAAGCGGCTCGGCGACCGAGCGAGCAACCGTGAACCGCGGGTCGAGGGAGTCGTTCGGATCCTGGAACACCATCTGCACGCGACGGCGATGCTTCCTGAGCGCCGCTCCGCGCAGCCCCGTCACGTCGGTGCCGTCGAATTCGATGCTGCCGGACGTCGGACGCCGCATGAGCAGGATCGCCCGAGCGAGCGTGCTCTTGCCGGACCCCGATTCGCCGACGAGCCCCAGTGTCTCACCTCGTCGCACCTCGAGGCTGACGTCGTCGAGCGCGTTCATCGCGTGCTCCCCGTGCCCGAAGCGCTGACTGACGTGGTTGACGCGGAGCATTGAATCGACCGAGACCGCCGGCGTCGCGGGATCCCGGGCCTGGTCGAGCGTCCTGTCGCTCATCTTGCCTCCTCGAGCACGGCCGGGACCTCGGCGAAGTGGTTGTCGGCGGGGATGACCGCCAGTGTGGAGCGGACCGGCACCGAAGGCCTCGGGATGCTCTCGAGCAGCGCCTGCGTGTACGGGTGCCGAGGGTCGGCGAGCACGTCGGCCGCACGGCCCGACTCGACGACCCGGCCGCGGTACATCACGGCGACCCGCTCGCACAGCTGCCCGATGACGCCGAGGTCGTGGCTGATGAACAGCACGCCCATGCCGGTCTCGTCGCGCAGGGTACGGAGGAGGTCGAGGATCTGGGCCTGCACCGTCACATCGAGTGCGGTCGTCGGCTCATCGGCGACGAGCAA
This sequence comes from Plantibacter sp. RU18, assembly GCF_050613355.1. Lineage (NCBI taxonomy): Bacteria > Bacillati > Actinomycetota > Actinomycetes > Micrococcales > Microbacteriaceae > Plantibacter > Plantibacter sp. RU18. Next base: position 2,160,562 of record NZ_CP159618.1, on the reverse strand, counting down.
GGACGGTCCGGCGGCCACGGCGATCGCGATCACGACTCGCTGCCGCTGGCCGCCGGACAGCTGGTGGGGGTAGTAGCGCATGCGCCGTTCAGCGTCGGGCATGCGCACGAGGTGCAGGATCTCGAGAGCTCGAGCCGACGCCTGCTTCTTGTCGGCGACGCCATGGATGCGCAGCACCTCCGCGATCTGCGCGCCGATCCGCATGCAGGGGTTGAGAGCACTCATGGGCTCCTGGAACACCATCGAGGCTCGGACACCACGGACCGCCGCCCAGTCGGACTCCTCGGCATCCTGCATGTCCGCGCCGGCGACGGTCATGCTCGACGAGGTCACCTTCGCCGAATCGGGCAGCAGGCCCATCATCGCGAGGGCGATGCTCGACTTCCCGCTCCCGGACTCCCCGATCACCCCGACGATCTCCCCGGCGCGTACCCGGAGTGACACGTCGGAGACCGACGGTGCCGCACCTCCGTAGGCGATGCTCAGCCCCTCCACGCGGAGGGCGTCGACGTCTCGGTTCATCTGTCCAGCCAGCTTTCGGTCGGGTGGTTCGAGGAGAGTGGTGCCGGGTGCGGCGAGGGATCGCCGCACCCGACCTCAGGCTGCATGCTGCACGCCCGGCCTACTGCGACAACCAGGCCTCGTCGAGGCGGTAGCGCGAGTAGTACGCGTCGCTCTGGTAGTCGTGGAGCTTGTTGCCGTCCCAGACCTCGAAGTAGACGGGGACTGCGACGGGTACGATCTCGAGGACCTGCTCCGCTGCCTCCTCGGCCAGCTGGTCGACCAGGTCGGCGTATGCCGCGGGGTCGGACTCGCTCTTCGCCTGCTGGAAGAGTTCCCGAGCCTTGTCCGCCTCGGGATTGCCCTCCCAGTGGTTGTACACGCCGCCGTCGACGAGCACCGGGTCGTAGTAGAACAGCGATGCCGCGCGCGGGCTGCCGGGGATCGCGACGAGGTCCGTCCAGGTCTCACCGGTGGTGAAGATGGGCGCGATCTCGGAGAGCGGCTTCGCCTGGAGGTTCAGCGTGATGCCCGCCTCGGCGAGCTGCTGCTGCATCATCTCGTAGACCGGGTGGTGCGCCTGCGCGACGTCGCCCATGTAGCTCAGGGTGAGGGTCGGGTTCGGCTGGCCGGCATCCGCGAGCAGTTTCTTCGCAGCGTCGACGTCGCGCTCGTAGTACGGCAGGCCCTCGGGGTCGAGTGCGCCGGGGTCTCCGGCGGGCGGGACGAAGGACAGCGCCGCGTACCCGAGCATCGCCGTGTCGACGAGGGCTTGGCGGTCAAGCGACAGGGCGACGGCACGTCGCACGTCGATGTCGGCGAGCGGGCCGGTCTCCGGGTTGATGTAGACCGCGAGGTTCTGGCGGTAGGAGACGTCGCCGAGGGTGAACCCGGCCTGGACGGCCTGGTCGGCGAGGCTGCCGTCGATGAAGTAGGCGGCCTGGATACTGCCCTGCTGCAGGGCTGCGAGGCGAGCCGACTCGTCGGGGATGAAGTCGAACACGATCTCGTCGATGTACGGCTTCGTGTCCTGCCACGCCTCGTCGTTCTTCTCCATCGTCACGCTGACGCCGTCCTGCCAGTCGGTGACCTGGAAGGCTCCGGTGCCGAAGGTGGTGCGCTGGCGTTCCTCAGGGGTCGCCGCACCGTAGCCTTCCTCGCTCACGATGAAGAAGGTCTGGCGTGCGGAGACGGCGTCGAGGAAGGTGCCGTCGGGAGCGCTGAAGTGGAAGGTGACCTCACTGTCACCGGTCTTCTCGACGCTCTCGACGTTCGCGAGGTAGGTGGCCGCCGATGTCGTCGCAGCCTGCTGCTGCTGGAAGGAGTAGACGACGTCGTCTGCACTGAACGGGCTCCCGTCGGCGAACGTCACATCGTCGCGCACCTGGAAGACCCAGGTGACGTCGTCGGGCTGCGACCATTCGGTGGCGAGGGCGGGGATGACCACTCCGTCGTCGTCCTTGGCGAGGAGGGTGTCGTAGGCGACGGAGTTGATGACCTCGGCGGCGACGGCGCTGGCGGCCATCGGGTCGAGACCGCCGGCGGAGGGTTCTGCCGGGACGCCCCAGTGCAGGGTGCCACCGGCGACCGGGTCTCCGGCGTCGCCGCTCGAGCTGCTGCTGGGTGCACAGCCGCTGAGGGCCAGGGACGCGGCTACGAAGGCCACCGTCCCCACCATGATGCGCTTGTTCATTACTGCCTCTTCTCTGGATCGGCGGACGGGTCCGCCGAGGGGGTGTCGTTGCTGGTCGAGGTGCGAAGGTGCTGCTTCGCTCTCGGACGCCGCTTGTGGCGGCGACCGAGGGAGAAGGCCGGTTCCCGGCGCGGCGCGAAGTAGTCCTGCAGGCCGTCGGCGAGGAGGTTCCAGGCCGCCGAGAGCAGGATGATCACGAGCGAAGGAAGGATGATGAGCAGGGGCTGGACCTGCATGAACCGCGTGAACTCACTGATCATGCGACCCGCCGACGGTTCCGGCGCCTGGACGCCCTGGCCGAGGTAACTGAGCGCCGCCTCGATGAGCACGACCTGCGATGCCACGGACGCGAACTGCACGAACAGCGGCGTGAGCACGTTCGGCAGCAGGTGTTCGGCGATCACACGATGACCGCGGACACCGCTGAGCGTCGCAGCGAGCACGAAGTCGCGTTCGCGCAGCGCGATGACCGGGGCCCGCATGACCCTGGCGAACCCTGGAGCGAACACGAGGCCGAGGGCGACGATCAGCGGTACCGGGCCGGTCCCGATGACGACGCCGACCACGAGGGCGACGAGGATCGCCGGCAACGCGAGCGCAGCGTCGACGAACCGCATGATGACGGCGTCGACCCAGCCGCCCACGTACCCCGCGACCAGACCGAGGACCGTTCCGATGACGGCTCCGAGGAGCGCGGCCGCTCCGGAGATGAAGAGGCTCGTCCGTGCAGCCAGCACGAGTCGGGTGGCGTTGTCCCGGCCGAGGTTGTCGGTGCCGAGCAGGTGCTCGAGGCTCGGCGCGGCGAGAGCGGGGCCAGACGCCGCGAAGGGGTCGAAGGGTGGCGCGAGGGTCACCCACGCGGCCAGCAGCAGGATGCCGACGAGGATGCCTGAGCCGCTCCAGAACGCGGGTCCGAAGTGGTTGCGACGACGGCGACCGTCGACTTTGGCGAGCGCCAGCGCGCGAGTGACCGTCATGACGTGTGAACCCTCACTCGTGGGTCGATCAGCGGGTAGACGAGATCGACGATGAAGTTGATGAGCACGTAGACCGCGCCGATGAGCAGGACGGTCGCCTGGATGATCGGGTAGTCCGAGGAGCGGATCCCGGTCAGCAGCAACGAGCCCATGCCCGGCAACGCGAAGACCGTCTCGATGACGACCGTGCCCCCGACGAGCGCAGCGAGCTCGATGCCGATCACCGTCGTGACCGGGATGAGCGCGTTGCGGAGGGCGTGCCGTCCGACGAGTCGCGATGGCGATGCGCCCTTCGCCCGAGCAGTGCGGACGAAGTCCTGACCGAGCGTGTCCAGGAGCGTGCCCCGCGTGTACCTGGCGACGATCGCCGCGAGGACGAGGCCTATGAGCAGCGCAGGGAGGACGAGCACGCCGAGCATCTTGAACGGGTCTCCGCTTGCTCCGGCCAGACCGACCAGCGGCAGCCGCAGGGTGAGCGAGTTCACGAGGATGAGCACGGTCCCGAGCACGAACGGCGGCGTCGCGAGGAGCACGAACGACATCCCGCGGACCGTGTTGTCCGGCGCGCGACGCCAGCGGGTCGCCGCGAGCACGCCGGCCGGGATGCCGATGACGGTGCCGAACAACGTCGCCATGATGGCGAGCGTGAGGCTCAGCGGCAGACGGGCAGCGATGAGGGTCGACACCTCGCTCGGCACCGTGATCGCCCGGCCGAAGTCACCCTGGAGCACCCCCATGAGCCAGACGAAGTACTGCGTGAGCCAGGGCTGGTCGAGGCCGAGTTCGGCACGGAGCGCGTCGAGCGCCGCCGGATCGGGGTTCGAGGGATCGGCGAACGCCGACAGCGGGTCGCCCGGGATGATGCGCACCATCGAGAAGACGAGCACGGACAGCACGAACAGGACGAACAGCGAGGACAGCACCCGCGAGATGATGTACCGCGTCATGGTGGATCAGCCCACGCTCGTCGGCATCGGGGCGACGCGCTCGGCCGAACGCGCGAGGGACGGCGCGAAGCCCGAGATGTCGTCGGTCGTCTCGCCGTCGAGCACCAGCTCCGCGAGGATGCGTCCGAACGCGGGGGTGAACTTGAACCCGTGGCCGGCCGCGAGTGCGACGATGACGTCCGGGTGCTCCTCCAAGGGTCCGAGCACGAAGTTGCGGTCAGGGGTGAGCGCATACTGGCAGGTGACCGTGCGGAGCACCGGTCCTGCCGCCGGGATGAGCCCGCCCACGAACGATGCCAGCTGAGCGGTGAGCTCGGCCGAAGGGATGAAGGACCGCTCGTCCGGCGTCATCCGGTTGTCCGAGACGTCGCGGGCAGCCTTCACCGTCGGCTCACCGAAGGTCGGGAAACCGTAGTAGCACTCCTCGTCCTGCCAGATCCACACTGGGAAGCTCTCGCGGCCGAGCTGCTCGGGCTCCGCCGGACGGAAGTAGGTGACCTGCTCCTGCATGACGTCGAGCGGGATCGCCGCACCGAGTGGTTCGAGCAGCTCGTTCGCCCACGCGTCGGTCGCCAGGATCACCTTGTCGGCGCGGACCGGACCGTTCGAGGTCTGCACGACGAGCCCCGAACCGTCCGGGGTCAGCGCCTCGACATGCGTCCGATCGCGGATGTCGGCCCCCAGCGCACGAGCGCGCAGCTGCAACGTCGCGACCGTCCGGGCCGCATGGGCGATACCGGTGTCGGCCGTGTAGACGGTCTCCACGTTCTCGGGGATGGTGAACTGCGGCCAGCGCTCGTGCACCTCGTCCGGCGACAACAGCTCGAACGGCGCGTCGCACTCGTCGAGTGCCGCCGTGAAGTCCGACGCCGAGTACGGACCGTCGGTCGGGATGAAGATCACACCGCCGGTGATGGTCAGGAGGCGCTCGCCCGATTCCTCCTCGAGGTCCGCCCAGTCACGGTACGCGGACTGGGCGAGACGGACGTACTGTGGCGCCCCGTACGAGGTGCGCACGATCCGAGACGTGTCGTGCGAGGCACCGCGGACGTGGCCGAGTTCGAACTGCTCGAACGCCACGACCTTCGCGCCGCGGCGCGCCAGGTGGTAGGCCGCAGCGCTGCCCAGTGCTCCCATGCCGACGACCGCGACTTCGAACGATTCCATCCGGTGGTGCTCCCTCTGACTGAGTCGGTTGATTCAGGCAAGTGTGCTGGAGCACCGAGGAGCGGCCTATGGACCGGGAACCCATGTTTCGGGCCTCGGAATGTGTTGGAACAACCATCGGACGACGAACCCGGCGCACCTGGCGTCAGGCGGAGGGCGATGCGCCCTGCAGCGCTCGACGGAGGCGTTCGAGTCGCGCGGCCGCTTGGACCCGGAACCGGAACTCTGCGTCGTCCCACGCTCCGTCGAGGAGCGCGCGGATGCGATCGAGCCGTTGCTGCACGGTGTTCGGGTGGATGTGCAGATGCTTTGCGACCGCATGACGGCTCTCGCCGCCGGCGAAGTAGGACGCGAGGGTGTCGAACAGCGCGGTGCCTCGGCGCTCGTCCCAGTCGAGCACGGACCCCAGCATCTCGTCGACGAACCGGATCACCGCGAGCGGTTCGGACGAGGAGAGCGCGTGATACGGCTCGAGACTCGATGACGGCACCGTAGACCCCTCGATGCCGAGCGGCCGCAGGAACCGCAGGTCGGCCGTCGCCCGCTCGACCGCCGCTCCCAGACCGGCCGGCGAACCGACCGCGGTGCACACCACTGCGGTGAGGCCCGGTTCGTGCAGCCGATCGGCGAGCAACCGCCGCAGCCGTTCCGTGGCCGCGACGAGGTCCAGGTCCGTCCAGGCGATGAACAGCCGATGGTCGCGGTGCGCGACGAAGGCCGCGTCCACGACGTCCCGCTCCCGGACGTCGATCACGGCGCATCCGGTGAGCCCGGACACGAGCACCACCGGTTCGATGTCGACGGGCAGGGTCTCGCCCGCACCGTCGATGACCGCCAGCAGCCACCTGGACCGGCGTTCGGCGCGGAGGGCGATGACGGCGTCGCGCTTGAACGAGACGAGCGCGGCGACCTGCGCCGCTCGTTCCAGCGTCCGCCGCCCGACGTCGTCGGCGAGTCCCTCCGGGTCCTCCGCGAGGATTCCGCCGAGGACGCGGTCTGCGCCCATGATCGCGACGACGATCCATCGGCGGTCGCGAGTGTCCACGGGCTCGGCATGGCCGCTCAGCTGGCTCCTGGCGATCGCGTCGCGGATCGCGCTCCGGGCGGGCAGCTCCCCCGCACCCTCGAGCGGACGTCCCTGTGCGTCGAGCGCCAGCACCCGACGCCCGAGCCGGCGGGAGAGGGTCGCGACGAGGTCCACGACGGTGCCCCCGGTCATCGCCGCGGAGGTCAGCTCCTCGTGGATCCTGCTGGCGAGCTCGGTCGCCGCGAGATGCCGTTGCAGCTCGCGGTAGGCCTCCTCGGCACGGACCGTCGCCGCTGCACGGTCGGCCAGAGCCCTCGCGGTGTGCAGGACGGCCGCGGCGTGGTCGGCGAATGCGGACAGCAGCAGGACGTCGTCCGGCGTGTAGTCGTAGCCGAACCGGTTGCAGGCGAACAGCGCACCCAGCACCTCGCCACCGACGGCGAGCGGCACGCCCAGGAAGGACACGAGGCCCTCCGCCCGGACGGCTGCGTCGATGCGGTCGTCGTGCCCGACCTCGGTCATGGTCTCGTAGCGTGCGACCCACGCGGGTTCTCGGGTCTCGGCGACCTTGCTGGCGAGGCCGACTCCGGCGGGCACCTCGAGGTCCCGGAACTCCGGGGTGACCGTGCCGAACGAGTGCCGCACACGGAGGTCGCCCTCGGCGTTCTCGACCTCGGAGAGGTAGGTGACGTCCGTCCCCATCAGATGGTGCGCGCGTTCGACGAGTCGTCCGAGCACCTCGTCGACGTCCTGCAGGCGGACGAGCTCGCGGGCGGTGGAGAACAACGCCTCCAGTTCGGTCGCGCGACGGCGCAGCCGTGCACCGCGCAGCTGGGATTCGCGCACGGACTCGGCCAGCGCGTCTGCGTCGGCCCGATCGACGCCTGCGCGGTCGAGGATCTCCCCGACACCGGCTCCGAGGCGCCCGGGTTCGTCGCGTGCAGCTGCCAGCAGTTCGAGCGCCAGCGCTGCGGAACCGGTCGCCTGGTCCATGCGACCTCCGTCGAAGTGGCGGCGGATCGGATCCGCCTCGAGCACGATCCCCTCAGTCTAGGACGCGCGCGAAGGGAAGCTCGGCGCTCTCCGCTGGGCGAACGCGGCCAGCCCGGCTCTCGCGTCGTCGCTCGCGAAGGCGCGTTGTCCGAGCTTCGCCTCGAGGACGAACGCCTCCTCCAATGGCAGGTCGGACAATGCCCGGATGGCATGCTTGACCGTCGCGAGCGCCGTCCAGCTCTTCGACAGCAGTTCGTCGGCGATCCCGTACGCGGTCTCCAGGAGCTCGGCGGCCGGGACCACACGGTTGAGGATGCCGTAGCGCGCGGCCGTCTCCGCATCGATCCGACCGCCGCGGAGCATGAGGTCCATCGCGAAGGCATACGGGATCTGACGCACGAGCCGCGCGAGGGTGCCGCCCGCCGGAACGACGCCGACGCCTGTCTCCGGCAGCGCGAATCCCGCGGTGTCCGCGGCGACCCGGATGTCGGTGGACAGCAGGATCTCGAATCCACCGCCGAGACAGAGGCCGTTGACGGCACCGATCACCGGTTTGTCGAGACGCGAGTGCTTCTGATGCGCCGGGTCCCACTCACTGATGTCGAACCGCCCCTCGGCGAGCGCCGGGATCGACTCCCCCAGGTCGGCGCCGACGCAGAAGGCCCGGTCTCCGGCACCGGTGAGGATCGCGACGCCGATGCGCGCGTCGTCTCGCACCTCGGCGAACGCCGCACCGAGTTCGTCGTACATCGTGAGGGTCAACGCGTTCAACTTCTCCGGGCGGTCGATCGTGATCACGGCGGTCGCCCCGGAGCGCTCCAGACGGATCCCCCCCATCAGATGGTCCCAGCCTCGCGGAGCGCGCTGATGTCCTCGTCGGCGTAACCCAGGAAGTCGCGGAGGATCGCCGTCGAGTGCGCGCCCGTGGCCGGCGCACGACCCCGGGTCCGCGCCGGGGTCGCTTCGAGCTTGATCGGCGAACCGAAGCTGCGGAGCGTGCCGAATCCCGGGTAATCGGTGTCGACGACCATGTCGCGGGCGGCGATCTGCGGGTCGGCGACGACCTCTGCGATGTCCTTCACCGCGCTCAACGGGACGAGGTCACCGGCCAGCGCTTCCAGCTCGGCCTTCGTGCGGTCGCGGAACCAACCCTCGACGAGCGGGCGCACCCGCTGCTCGTACACCGCCTCGTCGAAGCGGTCGGCCATCGCATGCAGCTCGGGGTACGCCTCGTGTTCCCCCGGCCGACCGAACAGCTCGCAGGAGATCCTCCAGAACTTGTCGGTGTACCCGCCGAAGAACACGAAGCCGTCGGCGCAGGGGAACGCCTCGTACGGGCGCACGAAGGGGTGCGCATTCCCGAGCGGAGCGGCGACGGTGCCGTCGGACGTGTAGGACACGACCGCGTTCTCGGTGAGCGTGAGGACGGAGTCCTGCTGCGAGATGTCGACCAGCTGGCCCTCGCCGGTCGCCTCCGCGTGCCGGAGCGCCGCCAGGATGCCGATGACCCCGTAGAGGCTCGCGGCGAGGTCGCCGATGATCGTGCCGACGCGCGTCGGAGGGCCGTCCGCCGCACCGTTCATCGACCAGAGCCCGCCCGTCGCCTGGGCACTGTTGTCGTAGGCCGGACGGCTTCGGTACGGGCCCGTCTGGCCGTAGCCGCTCAACGCGGCGTACACGAGACGCGGGTTCACCGCACGCAGCCGGTCCGGCCCCAGGCCGAGGCGTTCCATCGTCCCCGGCCGGAAGTTCTCCACGAGGACGTCGGCGCGTTCGACCAGTCGTTCGAGGAGCGCCGCACCGCCCAGGTGTCGCATGTTGACGGTGAGGCCGAGCTTGTTGCGGTTGTACTGGGCGAAGAATCCGCTGAGCTGCTCGTCGGCGTCGGTGCTCGCGCTGTCGTCGTTCGGCAGCATCGGCGGGAAGGTCCTCGTGTAGTCGGGATCATCGGGGTGCTCGACCTTGATGACGGTGGCCCCGAGATCGGCGAGCACCATCGAGCAATACGGTCCGGCCACGACCCGCGTCACGTCGATCACCACGACCCCCGCGAGCGATCCCCGCGTCGTGTCGAAGCCGCCGAGCGCGGCGAGTTGCGCGCGGAAGTCGTCATCGATCATCGGGTACCGCCCTGCCTGGACGTCGAACCGGTCGTGCTGCTGCGCATGTCGCTCCACTCCGCTGGCCGGAGGGATCCCGACCGTGCGCCAGCGATCCTCGCAGCGGATTCACGCCCCGGACATGTCCTCTGGAGACATATTCAGCGCGTGCGGGATGGCGGAGGCACATGCGCGCTGCGCGACCGACTCACCCCCTACCGGCCTCGCCGGCCCGAGAACAGCGCGTGCAGGAGTGGGAGCACCGACGCGACCATGAGGACGGTTCCGAAGACGGTGTCATCGGCGCGGAGCACGGCGCCTGCGACGAGGAGTGCGGCGAACAGCACGGCGGACACCACGCGCCGAGTGGTGCGGTCGAGCTTCGCCACCCGCTGCTCGAGTCGCGGGTTCGTCACCGCCGCCGAACCGTCCTCGATGCGCGCGATGACGGCATCGATGCGCTTCGGCAGACGGATCGCGACGGCGGCGATGTCGAGAGCCTCCCGACCGAGGTCCTGCACGACGTTGCCTCGCTCGTCACGAAGCAGCTGTGCGGCATACGGCTCGACGGAGTCCCACAGGTTGAACTCCGGGTCGAGTGCGCTGCAGACGCCGGAGGTCAGCGAGATCGCGCGGATGATCAGCAGGAAGTTCTCGGGGAGCTGGAACGGCAGCGACCGCACGACGTCGCCGAACTGGGTGGCGAAGTCGCGGAACTCGCGAGGATCGACCTCGCGGAGTTCGGCGAATCCCATGCCGCCGAACCGGGCGAAGAGCGCGGTCATGGCCCGTTCGAGCTCGGTCGTCTCGGCCGATGGGAGCAGGACACCGAGGTCGCGGATCGCGTCGACGAGCCCCGAGCCGTCGCGGGAGGCGGCGGCGATGAGCAGTTTGCGCAAGCCGCGCCGTGTGGTGGGCGGCACCTCGCCCATCATGCCGAAGTCGATGAACGTCAGCTTCCACGGACGCTCCCCCGGCGCGGCCTCGATCGGCGTGACGAAGATGTTGCCCGGGTGCGGGTCGGCATGGAAGAAGCCGTTGGAGAAGAGCTGGTCGAACATGACGGCCGCGAAGACGGGCGCGACGTCCGAGGGGTCGATCCCGGCCGCTCGCAGCGCCTCGGCATCGGTGATCTTGATCGCGGTGACGTCCTCGAGGGTGAGGACCCGGCGAGTGGTGCGCTCCCACACGACGGACGGGACGGCCACGCGATCGTCGTCGGCGAAGTCGATCGCGAAGCGCTCGGAGCTCGCTGCCTCGTGCAGGTAGTCGATCTCCTCGAGACTCGTCGCCGCGAACTCCTCGACGAGGGCAGGCATGTCCACCCGGTCGGACACGATGCGCACGCGACGCAACCACCCGCCGACCTTCCGGAGTGCTGCGAGGTCGACGGCGACGACCTGGTCGATGCCGGGTCGCTGCACCTTGAGCACGACGCCGTCGAGTCCGCTGTCCTCGGCCAGCGACGGAGCGAGCCATGCGCGGTGCGCTTGCCCGAGCGATGCGGCGGCGACCGGTCGTTCGTCGATGGAGGCGAACACCTGCGCGAGCGGCACGCCGAGTTCGGCTTCGGCGAGCGCCCTGATGGCCGGGAACGGCACCGCCGGAACCTCGTCCTGCAGTCCTTCGAGTTCCTTCGTGATCTCCGGCGGGAGGACGTCGAGGCGCGACGACATGAACTGGCCGACCTTGATCATCAGGCCGCCGAGGTCGATCGCGAGTCCGTGGAAACGTCGCGCGAACCGCTGCATGCGACGGGACCTCGTGCGTTCGGTCAGCTTCGCGAGCCCGATGCGCGGCAGCACGATCTCGAACCACCAGGCCACCGCGAGGTGCCAGCTCGCGAATCGCAGGATGCGCCGGTACCGTGCACGGCCCGCTCCCTGGCCGGACGCCGAGTCTCCTCGTGTCGGGCCGGTCGACGTCACCCGGTCAGTCCTGGGCGAGGATCGCGTAGAGGCGCTTGCGGGCGTCGTCGAGGATGGTCACTGCCTGCTGGACCTGCTCCGGGGTGCCGGTGCGTCCGACCTGCGCTGCGGCCTGCGCGAGTTCGACGCCGGCCTTCGGCAGGGCGGTGAAGCCGTTGCCCTCACTCGACGCGCCACCCTCCCACGGTGCCGATGCACCGGATTCGGCGACCTCTTCGCGGCCAGCCTCGGTGAGCGCGTAGGTCTTCCGACCGCCTGCCTCCTCGGCGGTGATGATGCCTTCGTCGGCGAGCAGCTGCAGCGTCGGGTAGACGGAGCCGGCGCTGGGCTTCCAGGAGCCGCCGCTGCGCTCCTCGATCTCGCGGATGATCTGGTAGCCGTGCATCGGCTGTTCGGCGAGCAGGGCGAGGACGGCGGCACGGACGTCGCCGCGGCCGACTCGCGAGCCGGCACTCTTCTCGAACTTGGAGCGCAGCTGCTCCATGACCTGCCACATGCCGTCAGTATGCGCGCCTGAGCCGAAACCGAAACCTGCGCCGGCAGAGGGGAATGATCCACCCATGATGATCTCCTTCGTGAGTCGTGAACGATGCTCAACGATATATCGTTCCAGCTGTGAGCGATATGTGTAGATGGGCCGGGAATGTGGCGTAACGTCTCCTGGATGAGCGAGTGGACAGCAGCCGACATCCCGGATCAGAGCGGGATGACCGTCATCGTGACGGGTGCGAACAGCGGCATCGGCGCGGCCGCCGCCCGCGAGCTCGCCGCGCACGGCGCGAGCGTCGTGCTCGCCTGTCGAGACACGGAGAAGGGCGAAGCCGCAGCATCTTCGATGCGCGGCGACATCACCGTCCGTGAGCTCGACCTCGCCGACCTCGACTCGGTGCGCCGGTTCGCCGACGGCACCGGAGCAGTCGACCTCCTCATCAACAACGCCGGCGTCATGGCGGTGCCCGAACGACGCACGAAGGATGGTTTCGAGCTCCAGTTCGGCACGAACTTCCTCGGCCCGTTCGCGCTCACCGGGTTGCTCATCGAACGGATCACCGCTCGCGTGGTGACCCTGTCGAGCACGGCGCATCGTGCCGGAAGCATCGATCTCGCCGACCTCAACTGGCACCATCGGAAGTACGAGCGGTGGCGCGCGTACGGGGCGTCGAAGCTCGCAGACCTCTTGTTCGCCGCAGAGCTGCAGCGTCGCCTGGCCGCTACGGGTTCGCCGGTCATCTCTGTCGCCGCCCACCCGGGCTTCGCGTCGACGCAGCTGCAGTCGCACACCGAGTCCCGCCAGGGTCCGCTCCTCGCATTCGGCACGAAGCTCCTCGGCCAGAGCGCCGACATGGGCGCGCTCCCGACGCTCTACGCGGCGACGTCGCCAGACGTCGAGCCCGGCGGATACTACGGTCCTGACGGCTTCGGTGAGATGCGCGGCCATCCCAAGGCGGTCGGGCGTACCGAGGCCGCCAGGGACGAGCAGGTGGCGGCGAAGCTCTGGGCGAGCGCCGAGGCGTTCACCGGGGTCGCGTTCCTGTAGCCGGACGGTCCACGACCCCGTCGAACGTGACTACGCCGGCAGGCTCTCCTCGATCGCGGCGATCACGGTGGGGTCGTCCGGCTCGGTGGTCGGACGGAACCGGTGCACGGTGCCGTCGGGCGCGATGAGGAACTTCTCGAAGTTCCACTTCACATTGCCTGCCTTGCCGTTGGCATCTGCGGTCTTCACGAGCTCCTGGTAGAGCGGGTGCCGGTTGCGCCCGTTGACCTTGACCTTGTCCATCATCGGGAAGGTGACACCCCAGGTGGCAGAGCAGTACTCGGCGATCTTCTCGTTGTCGCCGAGCTCCTGGAGGAACTGGTTGCTCGGGAACCCGATGACGGTGAACCCGCGGTCCGCATACTCCTTCTGGAGCTTCTCCAGCTTCTCGTACTGCGGAGCGAGACCGCAGCGGCTGGCGACGTTGACGACGAGCTTCGCCTTGCCGTCCCATTCGCCAAGCGTCGTGTCGCGGCCGTCGAGGGTGGTGACGGGGATACTGTCCAGATCGGTCATGGTGGTGTGCCTCTCATCCGTTGGAGTCCGTGGTGCGCCGCCAGTGCGTCCGCCCGACGGAGAACCTGCTCCGAACGCTACTCGCCTCCGGAGTGGTCGACGCCCTTCGGTCAGTGCGTTCTCAGCTCCTCGTCACCTTCTCGGCCCACCCCGTTGACACCGATGCCGTCGGGGTGGAATCTGAACCCGGAAGAACGGAGCAGGACATGGGACGTATCCACATCGACCTCTTCATGACGCTCGACGGCGTCGCGCAGGCGCCAGGCGGGCCGGAGGAGGACCCGACCGACGGATTCGCGTTCGGTGGCTGGCAGGCACCACTCATCGACGAGGTGGACGGCGAGCAGATCGACGCGGGGATGCAGGGCATGGACGCACTGCTGCTCGGTCGGCGCACCTATGACATCTTCGCGTCGTACTGGCCTGGTCAGGAGGACGGACGGGTCGGCAGCATCGCGAACCTGTTCAACCGCATCCCGAAGTACGTTGCATCCCGCGGGGCGCTCGAACCCGAATGGGCGCATGCGACACAGCTCGGCGAGGATCTGCCCGCAGCGGTCCGTGAGCTGCGCGAGCGGCACGAGAAGATCCACGTCATCGGGAGTCTCGACCTCGTGCAGACGCTGTTCGCCGAGCAGCTGTTCGATCAGCTCAACCTGTGGGTCTATCCCATCCTCCTCGGCACCGGGAAACAGGTCTTCGCGGGAGGAAGCGTCCCGACGAACCTCCGCCTCGTCGCACCGGCCGAGACGTCACCGGGCGGGTCGGTCCATCTGCAGTACGAGCGGGTCGACGGCACGCCAGGGACCGGCAGCATGGACGACCTCGAATGAGCGGTTCCACCGGCGCGCCGCCCGCTCCCGTGGACGACGAGCGGTTCGACACCATCGTCGTCGGTGCGGGCGTGTCGGGGTTGACCGCCGCACGGTTGCTGGCCCGTGCGGGTCGTCGCGTCGTCGTCCTGGAGGCGCGGGATCGGGTCGGTGGACGGGTGTGGACCGAGCGACGCGACGGTCACGTCACGGATCTCGGGGCGTCGTGGATCCACGGCGTCACCGACAGTCCGGTCGCAGCGGCGGCGGACGCGTTCGGCATGCGGACGGTGGAGTTCACCGTCGGTGGATACCAGCCTGACAGTCGGCCGATCGCCTATTACGGCCCGGATGGCGGCCGACTCTCCGACGAGGACGCGACGCAGTTCGTGCAGGACATCCATCGGCTGGACGCGACGCTGCTCGGTGTCGTGGCCGAATCCGCCGCAGAAGCGTCGTACCGCGACGTGACCGAGGCGGCCCTCGCGCTCCAGGGCTGGGACGTGGACCGGGTGCAGCGGGTGCGCGAGTACCTGGAGCACCGATCGGAGGAGCAGTATGGAGCGGCGATCGAGGACCTCGCGGCCCACGGTCTCGACGACGACCTCATCGACGGTGACGAGGTCGTCTTCCCGGACGGCTACGACGCGCTGCCGAAGCACCTGGCAGCGGGTCTCGACGTCCGCCTTGAGCAGCTCGTGGCGCGCGTGGACTGGTCGTCTGACGGCGCCACGGTCACCGTCGGCGACGCGGTGCTGAGATCGGACACCGTCGTCGTGACGGTGCCCGTCGGCGTCCTCCAGTCTGAGCGGTTCGTCATCGTGCCGCCGCTGCCGGAGCCGGTCGTCGGCGCGCTGTCGCGATTGACGATGAACTCCTTCGAGAAGGTCTTCCTGCGGTTCCCGACGAAGTTCTGGGATGACGAGGTCTACGTCGTCCGACAACAGGGCCCGGAGGGCCGCCGCTGGCATTCCTGGTACGACCTGACGCCGTTGCACGGCGAACCGACCCTGCTCACCTTCGCCGCCGGCCCGACCGCCCGCGAGATCCGCGACTGGGACGACACCCAGGTCGCCGACTCGATCCTCGACCAGCTGCGTCGTCTCTACGGAGACCGTGTCGAGCAGCCGTCCGACGTGACCGTCACCGCGTGGCACGCCGACCCGTTCTCCCATGGCTCCTACGCCTACATGCAGCTCGGCTCCTCCACCGACGACCACGACGCACTCGCGACACCGGTCGGCGGCGTCCTGCATCTCGCCGGGGAGGCCACCTGGACCGACGACCCGGCCACGGTCACCGCCGCGCTGTGCTCTGGTCATCGAGCCGCGCAGAACATCCTCGGCAAGGACACCCCGATCGACGGGATCTGGGACGACCACGCGACTCGCTTGCACCAGCAGGCACACCCAGATGGAAAGGAATCCTGATGAGATACATGATGTTCGTCCTGGCCGACTCGGAGCCCGACGCGGTCGGCGACGATTCGGATGTGGACCGCTGGGTCGACGAGCTGGACGCCGTCGGTGGCCGTCTCATGGGCGATGTGCTCGATCCGAGCGAGGCTCGCGGTGTGCGGGTCCGCGCGGGTGAGCGACTCGTCACCGATGGTCCGATCCCTGGAGTGACCGACACCCTGTGGGGCTTCGACATCCTCGAATGCGCCGACCTCGATGCAGCGATCGAGAGAGCCGCGCGGCACCCGATGGCTCGAAACGGCCGCCTCGAGCTGCGTCCGTTCCCGGACCAAGGCTGAGCGGCGCGAGGCGTCCGACCGGGACTCAGTCGAGGATGAGTTCGATGTTCGGATGAGCGGCGAACACCTGCAGGACGAGCTCGACGTAGAGCGGTCCGGTTCCCGCATCGAGCGCCGCGAGAGCGGACCTCGCCGTCGTCTCGTTGTACACGTCCGGCCGCGCCAGCTTGTCCTCGTAGTACCGGCGGGTCGTCTCCATGCCGAGCGCGGCCCGGGAGCGCTCATGGTCCGCCCAGAGGACCGTCGCCGCCGCATCGCCGTCAAGGACGCCGAACCCGCCGTACAGGAGGTCGTCGAGCGCATCGAGGCTCTCCCCCAGTGTCCAGTCCTCGTCGGGCATGAGCACCCGGCCGATCTCCGCGTACAGCGACGGGATGTCGTGGACCCGCGACCCCTCGATCCGGAAGCGCTTCGCCATCAGACCCACACCGTCGCCAACCAGACCAGCACGCCGGCGAGGACGAGCAGGGCGAGCAATCCCGCCAGGATCCAGTACGCGATGGTCATTCGTTTCCTCCGGAAGTGCACGGTCACCGATGGTTACGATGGGTGACCAGTTCCAGTGTGGCCCCGATCCGATAGGCGTACAAAAGGCACACCGGTGTGACCGACTCCGGGGAGACGCCATGTTCCGCGAGCGCCGCGTTGGAGGATCAACCCCTGAGTAGTGCCCCATAAGGTGGTGTAGCCTGCGGTGGCCGGCTCGGTCTTGGACGTGAGCGCGGTCACCGTGTGACTCCTTCGAGAAGTCTCTAACCTCCACTCGAAAGGCATCATCACGATGACCGCTCCACATATTGTCGACCCTGCACACCTTCTTGGCGAAGCCCTGACCGACGCGTCTCCCGATCTGATGCGGTCGCTGCTGCAAACCATGATCAACGCGCTCCTCTCTGCCGACGCTGACGCGGTGATCGGCGCCGAGTGGGGCCAACCCACCCCGGGTCGCACCGTCCAACGCAACGGCTACCGGCACCGCGACCTCGATACCCGCGCCGGGACCATCGATGTCGCGATCCCGAAGCTGCGCTCTGGCACCTACTTCCCGGAGTGGCTCCTCGAGCGCCGCAAACGCGCCGAGACCGCCCTGATCACCGTCGTCGCGGACTGCTACCTCGCCGGCGTCTCCACACGCCGCATGGACAAACTCGTGAAGACCCTCGGGATTCACTCGTTGTCGAAGTCGCAAGTGTCCCGGATGGCTGCGGACCTCGACGAGCACGTTGACCAATTCCGACACCGCCCGCTCGGTGATGCCGGCCCATTCACGTTCGTCGCCGCCGACGCTCTCACCATGAAAGTCCGCGAAGGCGGACGCGTCATCAACGCCGTTGTTCTCGTCGCGACCGGGGTCAACGCCGATGGGCGCCGCGAGGTCCTGGGCCTGCGGGTGGCCACGTCGGAGACCGGGGCGGCGTGGAACACGTTCTTCGCCGACCTCGTCGCCCGCGGTCTGACCGGGGTTCGTCTGGTCACTTCCGACGCGCACCGCGGTCTGGTCGAGGCGATCGCCGCGAACTTCCCCGGCGCGGCCTGGCAACGCTGCCGCACCCACTACGCCGCGAACCTGATGTCGGTGACCCCGAAGAGTCTCTGGCCCGCGGTCAAGGCTATGCTGCACTCCGTTTACGACCAGCCCGACGCCGACGCCGTCCACGCCCAGTTCGACCGGCTGTTGGACTACGTCGACGGGAAACTGCCCGCAGCTCACGAACACCTCGACGCTGCCCGCGCCGACATCCTCGCGTTCACCGGGTTCCCCGAGGGGCTCTGGCAGCAGATCTGGTCGAACAACCCGAACGAGCGCCTGAATCGTGAAATCCGTCGCCGCACCGACTCCGTCGGCATCTTCCCCAATCGCGACGCGATCACCCGGCTCGTCGGCGCCGTCCTTGCCGAACAGACCGATGAATGGGCCGAGGGACGCCGCTACCTCGGACTCGACATCCTCGCCAAGAGCCGCCTCACCATCGTCCCCGACACCGGAACCGAGGTGCCCGAACCAGAACTCGCCCTCAGCGCCTAACCCAACGAATCGAAGGACACACGGCTACACCACTCCACGGGGCTTGACCAACCCCTGGTGAGTGTTCGGCGGCGGTAGCAGGCTTCTAGCGTCGAAGGCATGGCAGGAGACGACGAGGGAACTTCTCACAGCGGACCGGTCGACGAGGTGCGGATCTCTGCGACGGGGCTGGTCCAGCACTACGGCGCGACGGTCGCGTTGGACGGTGTGGCTCTGACGGTTCGTGATGGCGAGTCGATCGCGATCATGGGTCCGTCCGGGTCGGGAAAGAGCACGCTTCTTCATGTGCTTGCGGGGATCATTCGTCCCGACGCCGGGGAGGTTCTGCTGCGAACAGCGCAGGGCATGGTCGATGTAGCGGCGATGGCGGATCGTCAGCGTTCAGCGCTGCGGTTGACCGAGTTCGGGTTCGTCTTCCAGCAGGGGATGCTGATTCCCGAGCTGACGGCCGCCGAGAACGTGGCGATGCCGCTGCTGTTGACCGGTGTGAGCCGGGCTGCGGCAGGCGGGGCGGCGGAGACGCTTCTCACGGAACTCGGTCTTGCCGGGCTGGGAGATCGCAGGGTCGGACAACTTTCTGGTGGTCAGGCGCAACGAGTGGCCATCGCACGCTCGAAAGCAACGCAAGCCAACGTGATCTTTGCCGACGAGCCCACGGGTGCATTGGATTCCAGGACTGCTTCGGACGTACTCGGCGTGCTCTTGGCAGCCACCGCTGGGCAAGGTCGCTCTCTGGTCGTGGTCACTCACGATGAGGAGGTCGCGGCACGCTGCTCACGGGTGGTGCGTCTTCGCGACGGGCGGATCGACAGCGACGGAGTATCGCTGTGAGACCGCACGCGCTCCTCTTGCTGCTGCGACCCTCTCGAGGTGACGCCTCGACGGTCGCATTGCCGGTACTCGCCTTCGCGATCGTCGGTTCCGTCGAGTACCTCGTCGCAGCACTGGCGAGGCTGTTCTGGATGGTCCCGGACGACGGATTCGGACAGTACAAGATTCTGGCTATCGGGCTGCTGGCTGTCCTCGTCATCCCGGCGGGCACACTGGGAGCGTCGGCCGCCCGACTCTCCGCGCGCCGCCGAGAGGATCGTTTGGCCGTGTTGCGACTGTTCGGAGCATCCGCAGCTTGGGTCCGTGGGATTGCTGTTGTGGAAGCTTCGCTCCTCGCTGCCGCTGGAGCACTCATCGGCGTCATCGGTTATGCGGTACTGGCACCTCTGCTCGTGTGGCTACCGGTCGCCGGACATTCCACGGCGTTCGGCGAGGTGTGGCTACCCGCGTGGATGCTCGCCCTGCTGGCGCTCGCCCTGGTGGTCGTGTCCGCCGTGAGCGCGGCGTTGGGGTTGCGCCGGGTGATCATTTCTCCGCTTGGCGTGCGGATGCGCACGAACGCTCCGCGACTGCACTGGATGCGGCTCGTGATCGGCGCCGGAGTGCTGGCCGGCGGGGTCATCCTGTTGCGGTTCACTTCTGTCAATTGGGGTGCGGCCGGGATCACGGCAGCGATCGTGGTGGTCCTGGTGGCGGTGATGTCTGTCCTGAATCTGGTCGGCCCGTTCCTGATCGGGCTGTTCGCGCGGCGCCGGCTCGCGCGGGCGAGGACCGCTGAGGAACTCATCGCGTCCCGTGGCGTGTTGGAATCACCGGCTGCGGCATGGCGGCAGGTGTCAGGGGTGGGCTTGGCAAGCTTTATCGCGGTTCCAGCGGGTTCTGTGCTGGGATTCCTGACAATGGTGGAGAACGGGACGACGGCGCTGGAACCCGAGCAGCTGATGTTTTTCGGGGATGTCCGAACGGTCGTGATCGCCGCTGTCGCGATCTCGTATCTGCTCGTGGCATGCTCCATCGGTGTGACGCAGGCAGCCGCCGTGCTCGAACGCCGCGGCCTCTCCGTCAGCCTCGACCGCTTGGGAATGCCGCTCAGGGTGATGGAACGCGCTCGTCGGTTGGCCGTCGCCTCACCGTTGCTCATCGCAGCGGTATTCCCTGCGTTGGCTGCGACGGTGCTGGTCGCGCCGGTGGTCGGGGTGACGGTCTTCACCGCCCCGTTGTTCATCGTGACCGTCGTCGTGTGCATCGCTCTCGGGGTCCTCCTCGTCCGGCTCGGGGTCACAGCGACAACCCCTGTGCTGCGCCGTGTCCTCGCCGAACCCGACCGGGCTCTGTAGCGCGGGCTGTCTTCGCACGCTCCCACCATCCGAGGGGGCGGTGAAGATCAACCCGTGGTGAGCGGGCACAGGCCCCGGGGGTTTCTAGCGTTGAAGTAGGTCATCAGATCTGGAAACGGCAAAGGAGCAACAATGACGATCGAAGTTCAGAATCTCAGCAAACGATACGGGGACCGTTTCGCCGTGCGAGATGTGTCGTTCACGGTCGAACCCGGAAAGGTCACCGGGTTCCTCGGCCCGAACGGCGCGGGAAAGTCCACCACGATGCGCTCGATCGTCGGGCTGGACCGCGCCACATCCGGGCAAGCACTCATCGACGGCAGACAGTACGCCGCCTACCGGGCATCCTTGCAACACGTGGGAGCGCTGCTGGATGCGAAAGCGGCACACAAGTCGCGCACGGCGTGGAACTATCTGACCTCGATCGCGGCCACCCATCACATTCCGAAGTCGAGGGTCGACGAGGTGCTCGAGGCGACCGGGCTGACGTCGGTCGCGAAGAAGAAGGTCGGCGGGTTCTCACTCGGCATGGGGCAGCGACTCGGTATCGCCGCGGCACTGCTGGGCGACCCGGCGACGTTGATCCTCGATGAACCCGTGAACGGTCTTGACCCGGAGGGCGTGACATGGGTGCGCACCCTGCTCGACAGGCTCGCCTCCGAGGGACGCACCGTGTTCCTGTCATCACACTTGCTGAGCGAACTCGCACTGATCGCGGACCACGTCATCATCATCGGACGCGGCGAGATCATCGCGGACTCACCGATCGATGCGCTCACCGCGGGCGCATCGGCGAAGGTCCGCGTCCGCACCCCCGACACGACCGCGCTGAGCAACCGGATCGCAACATCCGGTGTGACGATCACGTCCTCAGAGAGGCAGCTGCTGGAGATCGACGGACTCTCTGCGGAGCAGATCGCCATCGTCGCCCGCGAAGCAGACATTCTCCTCACCGAGCTGACGCCGATGCATCAAACCCTCGAGGACGCCTACAACGCCCTGACCCAAGACGCTGTCGAGTATGTCTCGACGAAGCGCTGACGTCGTGACCACAGAAAGGACCATGATGGCTACCCTCATCGCACCCGCAAGAGCGGCCGGAAGAAATGTCGATCTGGTCGGGACGATACGTTCCGAATGGATCAAGTTCATCGGGCTCGCTTCGAACACTGCGATCGCCGGATTCACGTTGCTGCTGCTCATCGCGAACGGGGTAGCCATGCCCTGGGCGTACGTTTTCCGCGACCGCGGCTCGCCCCAGGCCGACTACGACGCCTACGCCGAAATGATCGTGGACAAAACCGGATACGTGGGCGTCGTCCTCGCGATCCTCGCGGCCTTGCTGGTGACGAACGAATACCGCTCCGGCCAGATCAGAACCACCATCCTGTCCGTGCCGAAGCGCACCCCTGCACTCGCGTCCAAGGCCACGATCATCGCCGCAGTCTCCTTCGTCATCGGCGTCGTCAGCTCAAGCATCGGATTCGCCATCGCGCCCGCGATCCTTGCCGGCGGCGACTACAGCTTTTCGCTGGAGATCGCTGACGCGATCCGTCTCATCCTGGGCTCCGGGCTCTACCTTGCGACCATGAGCATCATCGGGATCGCAATCGGCTCGCTCATCCGCAACGTGGTCGCCTCCGTGCTCACGACCATCGTGTTCCTCATCATCGTCCCTGTGATCCCACAGATGTTCTCCGAATACGGCACGGAAATCACCCGGTTCTTCCCGATCCAGGCCGGCTCCCTCCTTCTCGCACCCCACGGAACCGACCCGATGGGACCATGGATCGGGTATCTCATCCTCCTGGGATGGACCGTGATCCTGTTCACCGCCGCCGCAATCGCACTCAAACGACGCGACGCCTGAGCATGCGGGTGGCAGCGTCATCGACATGCTGCCGCCCGACCGCACAGGAAGACCACCGAGCAGGACGGAACACTGGAAGAACAGCCGTTCGATAGGAATCCACGATGAGCATCAACCAGACACCCACCGCGATGGACATCACCGACCTCGGGCGACCCCCCGATGCCGTGGCTCGCTGGTTCGCCAGTCGACCGCGGATCGTCGACCTGTTGATGGTGCTCGCCAGTATCGCACTGCAAGCGATCACACTCGTCCTGGCCGCGCAGCGCCCGCTCTGGCCTGCAGTGTTCATCGTCATCGTCGCATCCGTGACGTTGTTCTGGCGACGCAGAACCCCGTTCCTCGTGCTGTGCGCCACGGCTCTCGTGAGCGCAGGAGGGGTCCTGATATATCCCGGCATGGGCCCGCTGAGCTTTCCGTTCGCTTTCGCGCTCTACAACCTCGCCGCGACGCGAGCCTTTCCGCGCGCCGCATTCGGCTACGGCATCGGCGTTGCCCTGCCTGCGCTCAGTGCTCTGGTGCTCTTCATTGCGAACGGGCGCGTGTTCTCCCCGCTGATCCTCGACCCGTTCGCCCTCATCGCGCTTTCGCTCGGCTTCGCCGTGAGGAATCGTCGTCAGCGGCAAGCAGCACTCGCGGAGCTCGTCAACCAACGGCTGGAAAACGCCCGAGTCGTCGAACGCAACCGCATCACCGCGGAAATGCACGATGTCGTCGCGCACTCCATCTCGATCATGATCGCCCTTGCCGACGGAGCATCCACCGGGTGGCAGAAGCACCCCGAACGATCCGCAACCGCGTTGCGAAACCTCGGCGGCGTCGGCAGAACCGCGCTCACGGACATGCGCCGGATACTGCACCTGCTGCGAACCAACGATGTCGATCTCGCAGAGGCCCTGCACCACTCAGGACACAATCTCCCCCGCCTGGACCATCTCATCGAAGTCTTCCGCAGCGCAGGACTTCCTGTGCGCCTGATCCGCAGCGGAACACCACTTCCCGACGACCCGACGTTGTCCACCACCGTCTACCGGATCGCTCAAGAAGCCCTCACCAACGCACTGCGCTACGCCATCGGAGCGACCCTGGTCGACGTGCGACTCGAATCCGATGTCGACTCGATCTCATTGACGGTCACCGACGACGGCCACGCGCCGGCCGCAGGAGCACCCAGCCAAGGCAGCGGCAGAGGACTGCACGGCATCGCCGAACGTGCCGCAACGTACGCGGGTACCAGCACGAGCGGCCCCCTCCCCGACGGCGGCTGGCGTACAGCGGTCACCCTTCATCTCACCGAGGAAAGCGACACCGAGCACTCATGACCCCCACACCGATCCGTGTCATCGTCGTAGACGATCAGCCCCTCGTGCGCATGGGCAACGCTCTCGTGCTCGACAGCGCTGACGACATCGACGTCGTCGGCGAGGCGAGCAGTGGAGAAGATGCCGTCGAACAGGCCGCGCGATTGCGACCGGACGTCGTGCTGATGGATGTTCGCATGCCCGGCATCGGTGGCATCGAAGCCACCCGCATGATCACCACTGCGAACCCGGAAACCAAAGTCATGGTCTTCACGACCTTCGACATCGACGAATACGCATTCGGCGGGCTCGCTGCAGGCGCCAGCGCTTTCATCCTCAAGAGCA
Source organism: Plantibacter sp. RU18 (assembly GCF_050613355.1). Lineage (NCBI taxonomy): Bacteria > Bacillati > Actinomycetota > Actinomycetes > Micrococcales > Microbacteriaceae > Plantibacter > Plantibacter sp. RU18. The sequence goes on along the minus strand of NZ_CP159618.1, from coordinate 2,136,899 downwards.
CCACGCCAGAGGTGCTCACCGCCGCCGTTCGAACAGTCGCAGCCGGAGATGCAGTCGTCGAGCCACGAATCACCAAGCAACTCATCGACCACCACACCCAACGCAACACCGCCGATGTCGACGATCCCCAGCCGCCGCCGCTCGACCGGCTCACTCCCCGCGAATACGACATCTTCCTCGCGATCGCCACGGGTCTTGCAAACCCGGAGATCAGCGCCCAGCTTCACCTGAGCCCGGCGACCGTGAAAACCCACATCAACCGCATCTTCGCGAAGCTGCACCTCCGCGACCGCGTCCACGCCGTCATCCTCGCCTACGAACTCAAAGTCCTCTGAGATGCTGCTCGTCTTCGATGACGATGTCCTGGCGGATCAACCCGGTCCCCGAGGAGGCCGCGCTCGACCGAGCCCGCCTGAGTGCATCCGGTTCGGGGCGTGCATGGGTGGCGTTCCCGGAAGGCGCTGCCGAGATGGGCTCGGGAGAGTCCGAGAAGGCCGCCTGCACGGGGCTCTTCTCGTCGCGCACGGCGAGCGACTCGCTGGAACAGCTACGACGACTCGATGATCCACAGCGTCACGTGATCCGGCCACCGGCCCGTCCGTACTGACGACAATGCCCTGGCGAGACCGACCGTCTCACCAGGGCTTTTCTGTCGGGCTGACAGGATTTGAACCTGCGACCCCTTGACCCCCAGTCAAGTGCGCTACCAAGCTGCGCCACAGCCCGATGCCATCCCCGCGAGCGGAGAAGACAACTCGAACAGTCTAGCGGATTCCGAAGGTGCTTCGTGACACGCACGAGGCCGACGGCTCGGTCGCCTCGCGGGCGGATGCCACAGCTATTCCGCCTTGCGGGCGGCGACGAGTTCGTCGCGCACCTTGCGGCGCAGAACCTTGCCGATGAGCGACGTGGGCAGCTCATCGAGCTGCACGACACGCTTCGGAACCTTGTACGCCGTGAGCCTCGTGCGGCAGTAGTCGCGGAGCGCTCCCGAGTCGAACACGGTGCCGTCCCGCATGACGACCGCAGCAGTCACATCCTCGCCACCCGAATCCCGGGGCAGACCGACGACCGCAGCCGATCGGACATCGGGGTGGGACAGCAGCGTCTCCTCGACTTCGGAGGGACTCACGTTGAACCCACCCGTGATGATGAGCTCCTTCACGCGGTCGATCACCGTGACGAAGCCGTCGTGCGACACCGTCACGATGTCACCGGTGCGCAGCCAACCGTCGTCGAGCAGGGTCTCGCGCGTCTCGTCCGGCCGGCCCCAGTAGCCCTGGAAGACCTGCGGTCCACGGATCAGCAGCTCTCCGGATTCACCCGCCGGCCGGTCCTTCGTCGGATCCTCAGGGTCGACGATGCGGATCTCGGTGCTCGGAAACGGCACCCCGACCGTGCCGGGACGCCGCGACGGCCCGATCGGGTTGCCGAGCGCCACCGGCGACGACTCGGTCATGCCGTAACCCTCGACGAGCAGGCCGCCGGTCGCCTCCTCCCAGCGCGTCACCGTCGACACCGGCAGGCTCATCGCCCCGGAGATCGCGAAACGCACGCTGGTGAGGTCGACACCCTTGCGGCTCGAGGCCCGTGACAGCGCGTCGTAGATCGGCGGCACCGCCGGCAGGAACGTCGGCGGGGATTTCTTCGCCGCCGTCAACACGAGCTCCAGATCGAACTTCGGGAAGAGGACCAGTCGTGCGCCGATGCTCATCGCGAAGGTGAGGCACAGCGTCATCCCGTAGGCGTGGAAGAGCGGCAGCACACCGTAGAAGACCTCCTCGCCCTCGCGGAGCCCGGGCACCCAGGCGCGTCCCTGCGCCGCGTTGGCGCGCAGGTTCCGGTGTGTGAGGATCGCACCCTTGGGCGAACCGGTCGTCCCGCTCGTGTACTGCAGCAGCGCGGTGTCGTCCAGTGTCGGGCGCACGACGCGTTTCGAGAGCTTTCGTCCGCCGACGAGGCGTTCCCATGGGAGCACATGCTTCGCGGACGGCGTCGCGGTCATGGCCGCACGAGACTCACGGGCTCGCTTCACCGGCAGGCGAAGCGCGAGGCGCTTCGAGAGCGGCAGCGCCTGCGTGATGTCGACCGACACGATCCGCCCACGCATGACATCCGCCGGCAGATCGGCGACGTTGTCGTACACCTTGTCCCACACGATCGCGACATGCGCTCCGTGATCCTCGAACTGATGACGCAACTCCCGCGCGGTGTACAGCGGGTTGTGCTCGATGACGGTCGCACCCAGCCGCAGTGCGGCGTAGAACGCGACGACGTGCTGCGGGCAGTTCGGGAGCACCAGGGCCACCCGGTCGCCAGGCTTCACCCCGAGCTTGCGCAGGCCCTCCGCGGCGCGCGCGACCTGCTCACCGAGTTCCGCGTATGTCGTCTCGGCTCCGAAGAACTCCAATGCGACCTGCTCGCCGAAGCGCTTCACCGACGTGTCGAGGAGATCGACGAGCGTCTCCGTGACCTCGTCGATGTCGGCGGGCACACCCTTGGCGTAGGCGGCGAGCCACGGCCTCGAGGCAAGGAGCTGACGCTGTGCCGCACCGCGCTCGGCGGCGTCCTGCTCGGGAACGTTCGTTCGCTGGTCCACGTTGATCCTCCAGACGACCACGTGCGCACCGCACGCATCCACCCAGCGTAGGCCGCGGTGTATGCCGCTTCAGGGATGCACCACGATTGCACGGGAACCTCCAACCCCGTTGCAGGATGTCGTCGTCGACCGGTGGGAACACCACGGGCCGATCATCCGAGGATGACCGGCCCGTGGCTCGCTCTGTGACTCAGACGGCGTCAGGTGACGCCGGGTTCGCGGGCTTCCGCTTCGCGGCCGCACTCGCGTTGTCCGACATCGCCTGCTGGAGGTTCTCCCCCAGCGCACCACCGGCGACGCCGCCGAGCAGCGCGGAGAGGTCGAGTCCGGTGATGTCCTTGATGACCTTCGGGACCTCGCTGACAACCTGGCCGACGGTCTTCGTGACGGCGGACGCGCCCTCGGTCGAGATGACCGTGAGGTTCGCGATGTTGCCGAGCGGCTCCGAGACGGCGCGGGTGATCTCGGGCAGACGCGCGATGATCTCGGAGGCGAGACCAGCCTCGCCGTACTTCTTCAACGCCTCGGCCTTGGCGTCGATCGCCTCGGCCTCGGCGAGGCCCTCGGCCTTGACCGCGGACGCTCGTGCGTCACCCTGCGCCCGGATACCTTCGGCGAGCGCAATCTGCTTGTCCCGCTCAGCGGTACCGGCGAGCCGCACGGACTCGGCCGCTGCCTGCGCGTCCTGGACGGCCGCGACCTTGTTCGCCTCGGCGATGGTCTTGCGCTTGAACGCCTCGGCCTCCGTCGCTGCGTTCGCTGCATCGCGGGTCGCCTGTGCACGCTGCACCGTCGCGTACGCGTCGGCCTCGGCGGGCTTCCGCACCTCGATGTCGAGGCGCTCCTGCTCCACCTTCGCCTTTTCGGCGAGGGCTTCGCGCTCCTGCTCTGCAACGAGACGGTCCTGCTGGGCCGTGGCGAGCTGCCCGGAGGCCTCGGCCTCGGCGTTCGCCCGGTCGGTCTCGGCCTTGATGGTCGCCTGCTTCAGGCTCAAGGCCTTCTGGCGCTCCGCGACCTGCTCGGCGGCGTCGATCCGCGCGAACTCTGACGCCCGGGCCGTCTCGGCCTCCTTGATCTCGGCGTTCTGACGCGCGAGCGCGTTCTCTGCACGACCGAGGTCGGCGAGGTAGTTGGTTCCGGGGGTGGAGATGTCGGAGATGTTCAGCAGGTCGACCTGCAGGCCCTGCTCGGCGAGGTCGGTCTTCGTCGCCTCGACGACGGCCTCCGAGAGCGCGTTGCGGTTGGAGATGATCTCCTTGATCGGCATGTTGCCGATGATCGAACGAAGGGATCCTTCGAGCGACTGCTGGATGATCTGCGTCAGGGAGCCCTGCTGCGAGAGGAACCGCTGGGCTGCACGACGTACGCCCTCAGGTGTGCCCGAGACCTTGAAGTTGACACTCGCCTGGATGGCGACCTTGATGAAGTTGGTGTCGACCCCCTCGACGACGATGCCGATCTGGCGCTGCTCGAGCGAGATCGGGAAGCCCTGCTGGAGGATCGGCCAGATGAAGACGCGGCCTCCGATGACGACGCGCTGCCCGCCTTCGGGCTCACCGGTCTTGGCGCCGGCGCCCCGTCCGACGATGACGAGCGCCTGGTTCGGCGGCACGCGTTTGATGCGTCCGGCGACGAACGCGACGATCGCGAGCGCCACGATGACGAGCGCGATCACGGCGATCACCGTGATGTTGGTGGTGATGAAGTCCATAGGGCAGAAGCCTTCCCCTCGAGGGCGTGCTGGTGGATGGTTGGTGCGTGAGAGCTAGTCGGTGGTGGCCGCCGGTGGCGCCTTGGACGCCGGCTCGACCTTGACGCGCGAGCCCTGGAGCTCGACCACGCGGATCCGTGCACCGGACTCGATGCGCTCGTCCGCGAAGGCGAGACGCGTCTCGATCTCGTGCGGACCGTCGAGGCTGACCTCGCCGAACGACGCCGAGATGGTCGAGCGGGCGACGCCGTAGAGTCCGAGCGGGGAACTGGGCGTGCCGTCCTCCGAGCGCCGGAAGCTGCGGATCATCAGCTGCACTCCGACGAGCACGAGGACGCCGACGATGGCGGAGATGACATACGCGGACCATGCTGGCAGACCGTTCGCGAGCACGATGGCACCCACCGCGCCGAAGACCGTGAACGCGCTACCGAGCGCCGTGGCCGAGACCGCACCGTCCAGGAAGTCGAAGATCTCACCGAAGACCAGGGAGATCAGAACGATCACGAGACCGACGGCGCCGACGATGATGAACAGGGTCATAGCCCCAACCCTACTGAAGACGGCGCGGCGGCGCGGGCGAGCACGTCATCGGTGGACGCGATCGCGGTGCATCTGTCCTGTGGAGCAGGCTCGACCTACCGGTTCAGTCGAGGGCGTCGAGGTGCCCGAGGAGCCAACCGGCGCCCCGTACACTCGCGCCCAGTCGCTCGGCGCGGTCGCGCAGGCCGCGATCGGACGTGACGACCACCACGGTACCCGCGAGTCCGGGAATGACGTCGACGACGGCGTCGTCGCCACTCCCTGCCGCATCGACCACTGACACCCCTGCGCGCAGCTCAGGGCCGTCTCCCGTGACGACCCCGCCCGCGCGGACGCCGCGTGCCTGTCCCTCGACGACCGCGACATAGGCAGGCCACCAGCGATGCAGGTCGAGGCCCAGGTCGTCGGCATCGATCCCGTCGTGCGCGAGTTGGGTCAGGCGCGCGATCATCGATGCAGCTGCGCCGGCTCGATCCTTCCACCAGCCGTCGGGCCGCGCGCCGACGACGTTCGCGACGTCGACGACGACCGTGACCCGGCGTTCGAGCTGCGGCCGGAGTTCCGTCCAGGAATCCGCGAAACCGGGGTGCAACGGCAGCGCCTCGACGTCCGCCAGCGGGACCCATTCGAGCGCGATGCTCTCCGGATCCGAGACGACGGGCTCGAACGGTGTGACCGCCTCGGCGATGACGGTCGTGTAGGACCAGAACCCGAGATCGAGGACGGAGTCGAAGCGGAGTTCGATCGCCGCTCCCGGTACGCCGGCCTCCTCGTTCGCCTCGCGGACCGCGCCGTCGACCGCGCTCTCATGCTGATGCCGGGCACCACCCGGGATCCCCCAGGTTCCGCCGAAATGACTCCACCCGGCACGGTGTTGCAGGAGCACGCCGCGTCGCGGGTCGTGGACGAGGAGTCCTGCTGCGCCGAAGCGCCCCCAGAACTTGCGACCGTCGCCTGCCTCGACCCACGCGTCGCCGGCATCCCGAATCGGTTCGGCGGGCAGGTGAGCATCAGTCATCTGTCCAGATTGCCATGGATCCGTGCACGGCATGCCCAAATGAACCGGCATCTCGACCGCGATTCGAACAGGAGTGTGATATTTTGTACTTCAGAAGTATTATATGAGCACCCTGTGGCAGGGTCCATCACTCCATCATGCGAAGGAACCCCATGGATGCACGTCAACGCCGGACCCGAGCACGGCTCGCGAGTACCATCCTCTCGCTCGCAGCAGAGCGCCCAACCAGCGAGCTCTCCGTCTCGGAGATCGCAACCCAGGCGGGCATCAACCGCTCGACGTTCTACCAGCATGCGGCGGCGCCGTGCGAACTCCTCGAGTCCGTCCTCGCCGAGGAACTGACGGCGCTCACTCACCTGCACCTGTCGACCGTCTCGGCAGCCGACGCGCCAGCAGCGATCGCCCGCGTCACGGTCGCGACGCTCCGCCACATGGAGGAGCACGCCGACGTCTACCTCATCGGTCTGGGCGACGACATCGTCGGCGCGAGTCTTCAACCGATGCTCAATCGCGTCTTCACGGCAGCCGTCCTTGAGGTCTTCGACCTCGGGGCCATCACACTCCCCCACGCTGAAGCCCTCACCTCGACCGACCATGAGATCTTCGTGCGCTCGTCCGCAGGCTTCGTGGCCGCCGGAGCCGTGGCCGCGTTCCGCGTCTGGCTCGACAGCCCGGAGCCGCGCGACATTCCGGCTTTCCTGGAGATGTTCGCGACCATGCTGCCCAGCTGGTGGCCGTTCGAGGTTGAAAACGGTTCAGCACTCGCCCCGGTCGGCGAAGGCCTCTCTCAGCGCGCCTGACACAGTCGGCGCTGCGCAACACAGAACGGCCCGGATCATCTCCTCCGAGATGATCCGGGCCGTTCTGTGTGAGGCGCCGAGCGTCTAGCGCTGGCGCTTCTCACGCACACGCATGTTGACGTTGATCGGCGTTCCCTCGAAACCCCAGATCTCGCGCAGACGACGGATCACGTAGCGCCGGTATCCCGGGTCGAGGAAGCCGGTGGTGAAGAGCACGAAGGTCGGTGGACGGCTCGCTGCCTGCGTCCCGAACAGGATGCGCGGCTGCTTGCCGCCACGGAGCGGGTGCGGGTGCGCTGCCGTGAGCTCGGCGAGGAACGCGTTGAACTTCCCCGTCGGGATGCGCATGTCCCACGACTCGAGAGCGACCTCGAGAGCAGGCACCAGACGCTCCAGGTGACGACCGGTCCGAGCCGAGATGTTGACGCGCGGCGCCCACGCGACGTGGGAGAGGTCCTGCTCGATCTCGCGCTCGAGGTACTTCCGGCGTTCGTCGTCGAGCTGGTCCCACTTGTTGAACGCGAGCACGAGTGCCCGGCCACTCTCGAGGACGAGGTCGATGATCCGGACGTCCTGCTCGCTGATCACGTCGGTGACGTCGATGAGGACGACGGCCACTTCGGCCTTCTCCAGCGCGGTGCTGGTGCGGAGCGAGGCGTAGAAGTCCGCACCCTGCGACAGGTGGACACGACGACGGATGCCCGCGGTGTCCACGAAGCGCCAGATCTTGCCGCCCAGCTCGATCTGCTCGTCGACCGGGTCGCGGGTGGTTCCAGCGAGGTCGTTGACGACGACGCGTTCCTCCCCGGCGGTCTTGTTGAGCAGGCTCGACTTGCCGACGTTGGGGCGTCCGAGGATCGCGACGCGACGTGGGCCGCCGAACTCGTCCTTCGCGACGGCCGAGACCGCCGGAAGGACCTTGAGGACCTTGTCGAGGAGGTCGGCGACGCCACGGCCGTGGATCGCGGAGACGGGGTGCGGTTCACCGAGGCCGAGGTTCCAGAGCGCTGCGGCCTCCGGCTCCTGGCGGGCATCGTCGACCTTGTTGGCGACGAGGAAGACGGGGCGACCGGTCTTACGGAGCAGACGGACGACCTGTTCGTCGGTCGCTGTCGCTCCGACCATGGCATCCACGACGAAGATGACGACGTCCGACAGGTCGATCGCGATCTCCGCCTGAGCAGCGACGGACGCGTCGATGCCCTTGGCGTCCGGCTCCCAGCCGCCGGTGTCGACGACGGTGAAGCGGCGGTCGTTCCACTCCGCCTTGTAGTTCACCCGGTCGCGCGTGACACCCGGGGTGTCTTCGACGACGGCCTCGCGGCGGCCGAGGATGCGGTTGACCAGGGCGGACTTGCCGACGTTCGGTCGGCCGACGATCGCAACGACCGGCAGCGCCGGCAGGAACCGGATCTCGTCCGGGTCTTCGGTGGCGCTGTCGAGGATGTCGAGGTCGTCGCCCTCGAGGTCGTAGTCCGCCAGGCCGGAGCGGAGTGACGCGGCCCGCTTGGTAGCGAGCTCCTCGTCCAAGCCGGAGAGGCGGTCTGCCAGGTCGTCGGGGCCTGGATCGAAATGCTCGTCATCGTGAGCCATGGGTGTTCCTTGCTGTGAGGGATTCGGTGACGCGGACGACCGCGTCGACCGTTTCGTCGAAGTCGATGTGCGTGGAGTCGACCGTGGTCACTCCGTCCGCCGCGTTCATGAAGTCGACGACCCTGGAGTCCGCCCGATCACGCCGCTGCAGTCGTTCCGCGACGTCGCCGGCAGGGTGGCTCTCGAATTCCGCTGAACGCCTGGCCATTCTAGCCTCTTCAGATGCGGTGAGCAGGATGCGAGCCTGTGCATTCGGTGCGACGACGGTGGTGATGTCACGTCCCTCGACGACGACGCCCGGTCGATCGACGCTCGCGATGAGCGAGCGGAAGGTCCGGTTGATCCACGACCGCACATCGGGCACCCGTGCGACGGCGGAGACGACGTCGGTCACGCGTGATCCGCGGATCTCCTCGGTGACGTCCCGACCACCGAGCGAGAACGCCGTGACGTCGGGGTCGAGCGACACGGTGAACGTCTCGCCGAACGCGTCGAGCGATGCGACGACCGCCGCAGCGTCCTCGGGATCGAGCCCCGCGTCGAGGGTGTGCAGCGCGAGGGCGCGGTACCACGCGCCGGTGTCGAGGTACCGGTAGCCGAGTCGTCTGGCCACCGCCTTGCTCACGCTCGACTTGCCGCTGCCGGCAGGCCCGTCGATCGCGACGACGACCGGGCCGCCGGCGGCGCTCGCGGTGGTTTCGGGGTGCAGTTCCGTCATGTGTCTTCCTATACTTCTGCGATGCGCCAGCCGCGCGATTCGAGGTCGTCGATGGTCCGCTGTTTCACTTCCGGGAGTACCTGGACCTCCGCGAGGCCGATGTTCGCTCCGGGCGAGTGCTCCAGGCGCAGGTCCTCGATGTTCACGCCGATCTCGCCGAGCTCGGTGAACAGCGCGCCGAGCTGGCCGGGACTGTCGTCGAGGAGCACCACGATGCTCGCGAATCGACGGTTCTGACCGTGCTTGCCGGGCAGACGCGCCACGCCGCTGTTGCCCGCCGCGATCGTGTCGGCGATCGTGCGGCGTGCGCCTGGGAGTTCCGGGTCGCGCAGAGCCGAGATGACCTGCGTGAGGTCTCCCTGCAGCCGTTCGAGCACTGGTAGGACCTCTGCGTGGTTCGCGCTGAGGATCTGGACCCAGAGTTCGGGCGCGCTCGAGGCGATCCGCACGGTGTCGCGCAGCCCCTGCCCGGCGAGTTGGATCGCGCCCTCCTCGGCCTCCTGCAACTGTGCAGCGAGCAGGCTTGAGACGAGCTGCGGCGTGTGGGAGACGAGCGCGACGAAACGGTCATGCTCGTCGGGCGTCATCTCCATCGGGATCGTGCCGAGATCCAGCGCGAGGCCTTCGACCTGTGCGAGCGCCCACGTCGGTGTCTCGGCATCACGGCAGATCACCCAGGGGCGACCGAGGAAGAGGTCGGCGCGCGCCGAGATCGCTCCCCCGCGCTCCCGACCGGCGAGCGGGTGTGAGCCGATGTACCTGGTGAGGTCGACGCCACGCGCGAGCAGAGCACGGTACGGCTCGAGCTTGACGCTCGCGACATCGGTGACGACCGCATCCGGGAACGCGGCGAGTTCGGCCTCGATGACCCTGGCGGTCACATCCGGGGGGACGCAGATGACGACGACGGCCGGATCGTCCGATGCCGATGCCGCGCGTCCTGCTCCATAGTCGACCGCGAGGCGCAGTTGGCTCGGCGAGGCGTCGTCGAGGATGATGTCGACGCCCTTCGCGCGAAGCGCCAGGCCGATACTCGCGCCGAGGAGCCCTGCACCGACGATGCGCACCTGCCCCTGCACACGAGCAGGGGCAGCGGTCAGGTCGCTCACTCCTCGGACTCCGCGGCCTCCGCAGCAGTGCCGTCGGCTGCGCGGGCATCCGGCCCGTGCGTGCGTGCGATCGTGAGGATCGCGCCGAGCTCGTCCTTGCTGAGTTCACGCAACTGGCCCGAACCGAGCGTTCCGAGGTGCAGTGGTCCGAACTGGCGGCGGACGAGATCGACGACGGGGTGACCCACGGCGTCGAGCATCCGACGCACGATGCGGTTCCGACCCGAGTGGAGCGTGAGTTCGACGAGGCTGTGACCGTCCTCGGTGCCGAGCAGACGGGCCTTGTCGGCCGAGATCGGACCGTCCTCGAGGTCGATGCCCGCGGTCAGCTTCGCGAGCACCTGAGGTGTCACCCGCCCGGTGACCTTCGCGATGTAGGTCTTCTGGACACCGAAGGACGGGTGCGCGAGCACGTGCGCGAGGTCGCCGTCGTTGGTCAGGATGAGCAGGCCGCTCGTCTCCGCGTCGAGGCGGCCGACGTTGAACAGCCGCTCCTCGTACTGCTCGGTGAAGCGGCGCAGGTCCGGGCGGCCACGGTCGTCCTTCAGCGAGCTGTAGATGCCGACGGGCTTGTTGAGCATGAGGTAGCGCTTCGAGGAGTCGAGCTGGATGGCGCTGCCGTCCACCGAGACGAGGTCGTGCTCCGGATCGATGCGCGACCCGAGCTCGGTGATCACGACACCGTTCACCTCGACTCGACCATCCTCGATGAGCTGCTCGGAGACACGCCTGGAGGCGACGCCGGCATTCGCCAGCACCTTCTGCAAGCGGATGCCCTCTGATTCAGTGCTGGTCACTGTCGAATCCTTCCCGGCCATCGTCGAGCAGCGGGGAGATCCGCGGCAATTCATCGATGGCGTTGATACCAAGTTGAGTGAGCAGGAGATCGGTGGTGCCGTAGTTGATGGCCCCCGTCTCGCTGTCGGTGAACATCTCCGTGATGAGACCTCGTCCGAGGAGCGTGCGCACGACGGAGTCGACGTTCACGGCACGGATGGACGCGATCGCGCCACGGCTGATCGGCTGTTTGTAGGCGATGACGGCGAGGGTCTCCAAGGCCGCCTGCGAGAGCTTCGTCGGGTTCTGCGTCACGACGTACTCGGTGATGAGCTGGTCGAAGTCGGCACGGACGTAGAACCGCCAGCCACCACCGACCTCGCGCAGCTCGAAGCCACGCCGGACGCCGCCCCGTTCACCGTCGTAGTCGGCGACGAGCTCGGCGATGGCTCGACGCACGCTCCCCACCGGCACATGCACGGCCGCGGCGAGGTTGACGAGGCTCTGCGGTTCATCGGCGACCATCAGGATCGCCTCCAGCGCCCGCGGGACGTCGGGCGCTGGGACCGGTGCTGGCTCGGCCGGCAGTCCGGGCGCAACATCGGCGGGTTCGACCGCGGTGTCGGTCAGGTCTGGCGCATCAGGCATCGTAATCGGCTCCCAGGTTGGCGAGGCTGTCGTCGGTCCAGGTCTCGGCCGTCCACCGCAGCGTCAGCTCGCCGAGCGGCTCGATCTGCTCGAACGACAGCGCCGCGTGGCGGTACAGCTCCAACACGGCGATGAAGCGCGCGATGACGACGCCCTTGAGCTCGGCACCGGCGATGAGCTCGCGGAAGGTGTGGGAACCACCCCCGCGGAGGATCGCGACGACATGCGCGGCCTGCTCCCGAATGCTCACGAGCGGTGCGTGGAGGTGGTCGAGTCCGACCGTCGGCACCTCCCGCGGGGTGAAGGCGAGGGTCGCGAGGGCGGCGAAATCCTGCGCGGTGAGCGTCCAGACGAGCTCAGGGGTCTGCTGGCGGTACTTGCCCTCGAGCCGCACCGAGCGCACGTGGCGTGCTGCCTCGACGTCGAAGTGCTCGCCGAACCAGGAGGAGGCCTGTTTGAACGCACGGTACTGGAGCAATCGTGCGAAGAGGAGGTCACGGGCTTCGAGCAACGCCACGTCCTCGGCGTCGACGAGCTCACCCTGCGGCAGGAGTCCAGCGATCTTGAGGTCGAGGAGGGTGGCTGCGACCACGAGGAATTCGCTCGCCTGGTCGAGTTCGTCATCGGATTCGAGTGTTCGCAGATAGGCGATGAACTCGTCCGTCACCCGGCTGAGTGAGACCTCGGTGATGTCGAGCTCATGCTTGCCGATCAGCGAGAGCAGGAGGTCGAACGGCCCCTCGAAACCGTCGAAGGACACGCGGAACGACGGACTGGCCGTGGGCTCGACGGACGTCGCCTCGGTGGACGCCGTCCGGTCGGCCTCGGCCGCGGAGAGGACGGCCACAGGCATCCGGGCGGGATCAGGCGATCGCGCCACGGGAGATGAGCTCTCTCGCGAGCTGGCGGTACGCCTTCGCAGCGGGGTGCTCCGGAGCGAACTCCGTGATCGGCGTACCGGCGACACTCGCGTCGGGGAACTTGACGGTCCGGCCGATGACCGTCTCGAGGACCTTCTCGTCGAAGGCGTCGACGACGCGCTCGAGGACCTCGCGCGAGTGCAGGGTGCGCGAGTCGTACATGGTCGCGAGGATGCCGTCGAGTTCGATGGCCGGGTTGAGGCGGTCGCGGACCTTGTCGATCGTCTCGATGAGGAGCGCGACACCGCGCAGGGCGAAGAACTCGCATTCGAGCGGGATGAGCACGCCGTGGCTCGCGGTCAGGGCGTTCACCGTGAGCAGACCCAGCGACGGCTGGCAGTCGATGAGGATGACGTCGTAGTCGTCGGACACCTTCCGGAGCACGCGGGCGAGAATGGTCTCGCGGGCGACCTCGTTCACGAGGTGGACCTCGGCGGCTGACAGGTCGATGTTGGCCGGCAGGACGTCGAGGCCGTCAATCGCCGTGTGCTGGATGACCTCGGCCGGATCCTTCACCGTGCCCAGCAGGAGGTCGTAGACGGTGTTGGAGTCGTGGGTCGTGATGCCGAGGCCAGCGGACAGCGCGCCCTGCGGGTCGAAGTCGACGACGAGCACTCGACGGCCGTATTCGGCAAGCGCGGCGGACAGGCTGATGGTCGTCGTCGTCTTGCCGACGCCGCCCTTCTGGTTGCACAGCGAGATGATGCGGGCCGGTCCGTGCTGCGCGAGTGTCGGCGGGATGTCGAACTCGCGACGCGGACGGCCGGTGGGGCCGTTCGGGTTCAGTTCCGCGGCGGTCTTGCGTGCAGAATGCTGCACTGCGCTCGTTTGCTTCGTACCGGCCACCGGTGTTGCCTCGCTCCCGCTTGCTGTCGTTCGAGTGACGAGTCTACCGGCCTGCGCGTGAGGACTGCGGTGCCGCTCCGCCCGTGCTCCATCTGGCCCGCGGATGCGCCTGCGTGTAGACGTCGCGCAGGTTGTCGATGGTGACGAGCGTGTACAGCTGCGTCGTCGCGACGGACGAGTGGCCGAGCAGTTCCTGCACCACCCGGACGTCGGCGCCGCCCTGCAGCAGGTGCGTGGCGAAGGAGTGCCGGAGCGTGTGCGGGGAGACGTGTGATTCGAGGCCCGCGCGCTCCGCCGCCCGCTGCAGGATGAGCCACGCGCTCTGCCTGGACAACCGCGCGCCTCGCTGACCAAGGAACAGCGCCGGGGTCGAGCGCCCGAGGCCCGAGTACAACGGCCGCACCCGGACGAGGTAGCGGTCGAGAGCGTCACGCGCGAAGCTCCCGAGCGGCACGATGCGCTGCTTCCCGCCCTTGCCGAGGAGTCGCACGATGTCGGTGTCGATCACGTCGTCGACATTGAGACCGACCGCCTCAGACACGCGAGCACCCGTCGCGTAGAGCACCTCCAACAGGGCCTTGTCACGCACCGCGAGCGGGTCGTCGCCATCGGTCGTCGCGAGCAGAGCCTGCACCTGCCCGATCGTGATCGCCTTCGGCAGTCTGCTCGGGAGTCTCGGCGGTCGCACCTCGCGCGCGACATCGAGCTCCACAAGCTGTTCGTCCAGCAGGAAGCGGTGCAGCCCACGGATCGACGACAGCACCCGGGCGAGCGACGAGGCCTGCACGGGCCGCCCCTCCGGGGTCCGGAGTGAGGCGGTGAACCCTGTCACGTGAGCGGGCGTGATCGCCGTCGCCTCATCGACCCCGTGCGCGGCCAACCACGCCAGGTAGCCCTCGAGATCGCGTCGGTACGCGGCCTGCGTGTTCGCGGACAGGCCACGCTCGATCGCGATGTGCCGCAGGTAGTTCGCGACTGCGCGATCGAGCGCCATGGCTCAGGCGCCGCCCGGACCGATCGTGGACGCGCCGCTGGCGCGCAACGTCGACCAGTCGCGGTCACGCGCAGCGGCTGCGGCGAGTACGCCGAGCATCAGGATGGAGTTGTGCAGTCGACCGTCGAGGACGGCTGCGACCGCGTCGTCGAGCGGAACCCACTCGACGCGGATGTCCGCTTCCTCCTCGGTGCGGGCGAACGCCTGAGCGGTGGCTGTCAGGCCGCGCGCCAGATAGATGCGGATGGACTCGTTGCTCCCGCCGGGCGTCGTGTAGAACTCCGTCAGCAGCTGGAGCGAACCGGCGACGAGGTCGGCCTCCTCCTCGAGCTCGCGACCAGCGGCGAGAGCCGGGTCCTCCCCCGCGATGTCGAGCAAGCCGGCAGGCAGCTCCCAGTCGCGTTCGCGGATCGGGTGGCGGTACTGCTGGATGAGGAGCACCCGCTCCTCGGCGTCCAATGCGAGCACTGCGACAGCACCGGTGTGGTCGACGAACTCGCGGACGACCTCGCCGTCACCGTAGCTGAACGTCTCGCGGCGGATGTCCCAGACCTTGCCTGCGAAAGCGCGCTCCGAGGAGAGCACCTCGACGGGGTGCGACTCGTCCTGCAGCGGCTCAGCCATTGGCCACGTCGAACAGGCGGCTCGCCTGCTGGCGCTCGAGGGATGCGCCCACGAGGCCCGCGAAGAGTGGGTGCGCGTGGTTCGGGCGCGACCGGAGCTCCGGGTGTGCCTGTGTCGCCACGTAGAACGGGTGCACCTCGCGGGGCAGCTCGACGTACTCGACGAGGTTGCCGTCGGGCGAGAGGCCGGAGAACTGCAGGCCCGCGTCGGCGATCTGCTGCCGGTAGCCGTTGTTCACCTCGTAGCGGTGACGATGCCGCTCGGCGACCTCGGTGGAGCCGTACAACTCGGCGACGATCGAACCCTCGTCGAGCTTCGCGGCGTAGAGGCCGAGGCGCATCGTCCCACCGAGGTCGCCGTCTGCGATGATCTCGACCTGCTCGGCCATCGTCGCGATGACGGGGTATTCGGTGTCGGGGTCGAACTCGGATGAGCTCGCGCCCTCGAGGCCCACGATGTTGCGGGCGTACTCGATGACCATGCACTGGAGGCCGAGGCACAGACCCAGGACGGGGATGCCGTTCTCGCGGGCGAACTTCAGCGCGCCGAGCTTGCCCTCGATGCCACGGATGCCGAACCCACCCGGGACGCAGATGCCGTCGACGTCAGCGAGGGCCTTGACGGCACCGTCGACCGTCTCGCAGTCGTCGGAGGGGATCCACCTGATGCTGACCTTGGTGTCGTGCGCGAACCCGCCGGCCTTCAGCGCCTCGGTGACCGAGAGGTAGGCGTCGGGGAGGTCGATGTACTTACCGACGAGACCGATGGTGACGGCGTGCTTCGGCGCGTGCACAGCCTGCAGCAGGTCGGCCCAGCCGCTCCAGTCGACGTCGTCCGCGATCAGGCCGAGCCGGTTCACGATGTAGGCGTCGAGGCCCTGGTCGTTCAGCATCGTGGGGATGTCGTAGATCGACGGCACGTCGATGGCGTTGACGACGGCATCCTCGTCCACGTCGCACATGAGCGCGATCTTGCGCTTGTTGCTCTCGGTGACGGGGCGGTCGCTCCGGAGCACGAGGGCGTCGGGCTGGATGCCGATCGAGCGGAGCGCTGCAACGGAGTGCTGCGTCGGCTTCGTCTTCTGCTCACCGGACGCGCCCATGTACGGCACGAGCGACACGTGCACGAAGAACACGTTCGTGCGGCCGAGCTCGTGACGGATCTGGCGCGCCGATTCGATGAACGGCTGGGACTCGATGTCGCCGACGGTTCCACCGATCTCAGTGATGATGACGTCGGGGCGCGGATTCTCGCTCGCCTGCAGGCGCATGCGGCGCTTGATCTCGTCGGTGATGTGCGGAATGACCTGCACGGTGTCGCCGAGGTACTCGCCGCGGCGTTCCTTGGCGATGACCGTCGAATAGATCTGGCCGGTCGTCACGTTCGCTGCCTGGCTCAGCTCGATGTCGAGGAAACGCTCGTAGTGGCCGATGTCGAGGTCCGTCTCAGCACCGTCGTCGGTCACGAAGACCTCGCCGTGCTGGAACGGGTTCATCGTGCCTGGGTCGACGTTGAGGTACGGGTCGAGCTTCTGCATGACCACTCGGAGGCCGCGTGCCGTCAGCAGATTGCCGAGGCTCGCGGCGGTCAGGCCCTTGCCCAACGAGGAAACGACACCACCAGTCACAAAGATGTGCTTGGTCGTGCCGTTGGATTTGTCGACGATGTCGTCGGTCAGAGAGTTCAGCTTGCCCGCTTCAGAAGTATTCACCACGGGCTTTTATCCTACCATCCGTTTTGACGTTCCGCTGCGGATCGTCCAGATCGGAAGCATCGCACACCTCGCCGGCCGCGACGACGCGCGCCCTGGGGACCGCCGGCGTCTCATTTCGCCGCCATCGAGAGGAGCTCACGGGCGTGCGCGAGCCCGCTGTCCGACTCGGCCAGTCCGGAGAGAAGCCGGGCCATCTCGGCCTCACGATCGGCACCGACCAACTGGCGGACACTCGACGCGGTCACGGAGCCGTCACCGCCCTTCACCACACTCAGGTGGTTGTTCGCGAACGCGGCAACCTGCGCGAGGTGCGTGACGACGATCACCTGCGACCGCTCGGCGAGCGCCGCGAGACGCCGGCCTATCTCGATGGCCGCGGCACCGCCGACCCCGGCATCGACCTCGTCGAACACGAAGGTGGGGACGGGGTCCGCGCCCGCGATGACGACCTCGAGGGCCAGCATGACGCGGGACAGTTCGCCACCCGACGCGCCCTTGCCGAGCGGCCTCGGGTCGGCTCCGGCGTGCGGACGCAGCAGGAACACGATGTGGTCGCGCCCGTGCACGGTCAACTCGTCGCGGTCGGTCACCTCGACGACGAGTTCCGCCTCAGCCATGGCGAGTGAGTGCAGTTCCGCGCTCGCATCCGCGCCGAGGCGCTCAGCGGCCGCTGTCCGGATCGCGCTGAGGGCTGCTGCCGCGGTGTCGACCTCGGCGGCGATCCGCTCGACGTCGTCCGCGAGCTGCGTGATGCGGTCGGAGTCTCCGTCGAGTTCGAGGAGACGTGTACTGCCGGTCTCCAGCAGGTGCAGTACGTCGTCACCGCTCGGACCATATTTCCGGGCAAGGGTCGCGAGGGTCGCACGACGCTCCTGCACGACCTCGAGCTCGCGTGCGCCGTCCTCGTCGAGCCCGGCGAGATAGGTGGAGAGCTCCGCGGCGATCTCCGCCGCGAGGTAGCTGGCGTTCGTGACGCTCGCCGCGATGGCACCGAGCGCCGGGTCGTGGACAGCCGCGCGATCGAGCTGACGCCTCGCGCCTTCGAGGAGTCCGACGACGTCGCTCTCCTCACCGGCCTCCGCCGAGACGAGTTCCCGGGCGCCGGCTGCCGACAGACGCAGTTCCTCGAGGTTCGTCAGGCGGTCGGCACGCTCGGCGAGTTCCGTATCCTCGCCCGGCTGCGGATCGGCCTGCTCGATCTCGGCGAGGGCGGTCCGCAGCTGCTCGGCTTCGAGCAGGCGGGTGTCGCGTTCGTTCGTGAGGGTGTCGAGTTCCGCGCGGAGCTCGAGCAGGTTCGTGTAGCGCGCCTGGTAGTCCGCGAGCGCTGCCGGCAGCGGTTCGCCCGCGAACCGGTCGAGGGCGTCGCGCTGGGCCGGAGCCGCGCGCAACCGGATCTGGTCCGATTGGCCGTGCACGACGACGAGTTGTTCGCCGAGCTCGCCGAGGATGCCGACCGGAGCAGTCCGGCCACCGACGATCGCACGACCTCGGCCTTCAGCGGTCACGATCCGGCCGAGCAACAACTCAGCGTCCTTCCCGGCCTCGTCCAGGTCTCCGCCGGCTTCGCGGACACGTTCGGCGACCGCACCGTTCGCAGGTACCAACCAACGGCCCTGGACGCTCGTCTGCTTCTGGCCCGCTCGGACGACGCCGCTGTCCGAGCGCTGCCCGAGCAGCAGCCCGAGCGCGGTGACGACCATCGTCTTGCCCGCGCCGGTCTCGCCGGTGACAGCGGTGAAGCCGGGGCCGAGCGGCAGCGTGCCCTCGGCGATGACCCCGAGGTCGCGGATCTCGATCTCCTCGATCATGCCGTACCCTCCTGGTCGGTGTGTCGGGCTGCTCGGGTGGACGCCGGCAGGTGGATCGCACCGGTCATCGGCTCCTCGCGTCCGAC
Organism: Plantibacter sp. RU18; assembly: GCF_050613355.1. NCBI lineage: Bacteria > Bacillati > Actinomycetota > Actinomycetes > Micrococcales > Microbacteriaceae > Plantibacter > Plantibacter sp. RU18. The sequence goes on along the minus strand of NZ_CP159618.1, from coordinate 2,118,391 downwards.
CGGGCCGCGCCATCCAGTCACGGGAAGCTGGAACTTGTTGACGAGTCGGTCGGTGAACGTGCTCTCGTGCAGGCGGGCGAGGCGGACCGGCACGGAGGATCGGCGGACGACGACCCGAGCACCCGGCTGCAGATCCTGTGCCCGGCGTCCGTCGCACCAGAGCACACCGACACCGTCAGTGCGTTCCAGCACCTCGACAGCCAGGGACGATTCAGGGCCGACGACGAGCGGCTTCGCAAAGAGCGCGTGGGCGCTCAGCGGGACGAGGGTGATCGCCTCGACCGATGGCCACACCACGGGGCCCCCGGCGGAGAAGTTGTAGGCGGTCGATCCGGTCGGGGTCGAGATGACGACGCCGTCGCAGCCGAAGGACGACAGTGGGCGCTGGTCGACCTCGATGACGACCTCGAGCATCCGCTCCCGACTGCCCTTCTCGACAGTGGCCTCGTTGAGCGCCCAGGTCTCGTAGACGACCTCGGCACCGACCTTCACACGCACGGAGAGCGTCATCCGCTCCTCGACGAAGTAGTCGCGGTGGACGACGCGCTCGACCGTCTCGGTGAGGTCGTCGCGCTCGCTCTCGGCGAGGAACCCGATGTGCCCGAGGTTCACGCCGAGCAGCGGGGCCGCTGATCCGCGGGTGACCTCGGCCGCGCGCAGGATCGTGCCGTCGCCGCCGAGGACGATGGTGAGCTCGATGTCATGCAGCTGCACCTCGTCGTCGAGGACGGACACGACATCGAGGCTCGGATCGACCGCGAGGAGGTCGGCCCGTTCGAGCGCGCTCAGAACAGGTCGGACGCCGGCGTCCAGCAGGAGTCGGCAGACGAGCACCGCGGCGTCGCGCGAATCGTCTCGTCCGGTGTGCGCGACCACCAGGATGTTCCGTGCGGTGACTGCGGGATCGGTCGAAAGGGCCATCCGGTTACGCTCCAGCCATCGAGGTGATCTGCTGCATCCATTCTGTCGGATTCCGGCCGTGCCGAGCCGATATCCACACGAGGTACTCGTGGTTGCCGTGGGTGCCGACGATCGGCGAGGGGATGAGCCCGGCGGTGCCGAGACCGAGGTCCCAGGCCGCCCACAGCACGGCACTGATCGCGTCGGCGCGTAACGCGGCGTTCTTGACCACGCCCTCCTTGACTCCTCCTCGTCCCACCTCGAATTGCGGTTTGACGAGCAGGACGGCTTCAGCGGGCTCGGCGACCACCGAGACGAGCGCGGGCAGCACCTGGGTGAGCGAGATGAAGGAGAGGTCGCCGACGACCACCGAAGGGCGTTCGTCGAGACCGGTGAGATCGGTCAGTTGCGCGGCGGTGAGGAAGCGCACGTTGCAGCCTTCGACGACGGAGACCCGGGGGTCGTCCCGCAGCAGCGGGACGAGTTGATCGTGTCCGACGTCGAGCGCGATCACGCGCCGGGCTCCGCGCTCGAGCAACACCTGGGTGAAACCGCCCGTCGACGCACCGGCGTCGAGGACGAGTGCGTCCGCGACCGGGACGGGGAACGCGTCGAGCGCGGCGACGAGTTTGTGTGCCGCTCGGCTGACGTAGTGGTCGGCGATCGCAACCTCGATACGCGCTTCGGGCCGCACCTTGTGCGCGGCCTTCACGACTGCCGCGCCGTCGACCGTCACGAGGCCGTCGGCGATGAGTTGCGTCGCGTGCGTGCGTGATCGTGCGAGTCCGCGGGCCGCGAGAGCAGCGTCCAGGCGCACCGGGCAAGGGGCAGTCTCGGAGTCGCCCTGCTCGGACGGGAGGTTCTGTGCTGGGATCACCATGCGCTAGGCCGAGGTCCTCGGCGAGTCGCTCCCCTCGAGGACCGCACGCAGTTCATCGACGACCTGACTGTAGGCGGAGGCCCGCTGATCGAGCGGCTGCTCGTCGATGAGATGGACGCGCGACACCAGGCCGTCGGCTGGGTACTCCTGCTCGTTCGTCACCCCGTCAGCCTATCGGCCGGTGCCGACGTTCCCGGGAGGAAGCGCTGAGGGCGAACACCGGTTCGCAGGCTCGCCCTCAGGCTCGGTGACCGGGTCACTCGGTGTAGAGGTGCTCCGGGACGTTGAGCCCGTAGATGGCTCGCCCGGACGCCCAGATGGACGCGCAGGCGGCGCGCAGCAGATCGATCCTCGACTCCCCCGCCGACTCGATCACGACGTCGTTACCTCGGATCCGCACGGTGGCGGCACCGACGGTGGCAGCCTTGCCATCGCGCGACATCGTGGTCGGCGGATACGGCTCGTGCAGCTGTCGGAGGTCCTCGAGGATGAACGTCGGGCGCGACTGCGCGTCCGCGGCCAGCACGTGCTTGGCCCGATCGATGCCGGTCAGGACGAGCGCCGATGCGATCCCGGCCCGGTTCGCGCCGAGGATGTCCGTATCGAGTCGGTCACCGATGAACAGCGGGTTCGCGGCTGCGAAGCGGGCCTTGGCCTCTTCGAAGATCGGGACCTCCGGCTTGCCGGCCACCGTCGCCAGACGACCGATCGCGGTGTGGACCGCGGACACGAGTGTGCCGTTTCCCGGCGCGATCCCGCGGGCCTGCGGGATCGTCCAATCGGTGTTCGTCGCGACCCACGGCAGCTCAGTGCCGTCGGCGGTCGGCGCCTGGAGGGCGAACGCGGCCTCGGCCAGATGCGACCAACCGACCTCTGGCGCGAAGCCCTGGATCACCGCAGCCGGCGTGTCGTCTGCGGAACGGGTGACGACGAACCCGCCCTTCTCCACCTCGTCCACCAGACCGGCACCACCGACGACCAGGATCGTCGAGCCGGCAGGGACGAGGCCGGCGAGCAGACGCACGGCCGCTTGAGGGCTCGTCACGACCTCCGAGGGAGCAACCCGGAGCCCGAGGTCGGTCAGGTGCTGAGCGACGGATGCGTCGGTACGAGACGCGTTGTTCGTGATGTACCCGACGCGGACCCTCTCGGCCGCGAGGTTGAGCGATTCGACCGCATGTGCGATCGGGTTCGGTCCGGCATAGACGACGCCGTCGAGGTCGGCGAGGACGACGTCGACACCATCGAGTGGAGTCACGGGCTTAGGCCTTCTCGTCAGCAGCGGGCTCACTGTCGGCCTCATCCTCTCGAGAACCGGCCTCCGGCCCCTCATCGCGCACCGGTGCTTCCGCTTCAGCGGGTTCCGCGTCGGCCTGGACCGCTTCATCGCCGGTGACGGTGTCGTCGTCGTCGTCTTCGTCTTCGAAGATCTCCTCGACGACGACCATGGTCTCGCCTTCGTCGTCGGCAGCGGACTGGTCCAGTGCCTCGGCAGCGATCGTCGCACGATCGTGCCAGACGGTCGCCTCGTCCTCGCGCCCCAGGATGTCGAGCGTCTCGGCGTACGCTTCGAACAGCGCGGGGCTCCAGGTGAAGGCACGCTTCGGATCGAGCTGCGGGATCTCCAGCTCGGTCAGAGCGTCCTCGTTCTGACCGAGGTCGAGCCGGGCGCCGGACATCGCGATCGCCAGAGCCACCCGGACCGGCACGTCCAACGTCGAGCGGTCGACGGAGCGACCGAGTTCAAGCGCCCGCTCAGGACGACCGACACCACGCTCACTGTCGACCATCAACGGCAGCTGATCGTCCTTGCCCGAGATCCTGCGGTACGTGCGGAGCTCGCGAAGAGCGAGCGCGTAATCGCCGGTCTCGTAGGCCGTGATCGCGAGCGTCTCGCGGACCATCGCGATACGACCGGCGCGGCGCGCGGCCGACATTGCATGCAGGTGCGCGAGCGCAGGATCGGAGTCGATCAACCGTGCGGCCATCGCCAGATGCTGCGCGACGCCGTCGGCGTTCTCCTTGCTGAGGGTCTTCAGCTCGTTGCGCGCACCCTTGTCGAGATCCTGCGGTGTGACGTCGTCCGGGATCACCGGGTCGTCGTGGCGCGGACGGATCGACTTCAGCTCGAAGGCGATGCGCTCCTCCTCGGTGAGCTCGCGCTCACGTTTGAAGGCATCACGGTCTCCACGGGCCGGCGCACCATCGCGCGTCCACAGATCACGACCGCCATCGCGTCCACTCGGACGAGAGCCGTTGTCGCGACCACGTTCGGGGCGCCCGCCGCGATCGGACGAGTGCCCACGGTCAGTGCGATTCCCGCGATCGGGTCGATCTCCGGACGACGGACGATCCTTGTTCCAGGCAGGACGGTCCGAACCACCCGAACGCTGCGGACGATCGCCCGAGGCGGGGCGATCCTTGTTCCACCCGGGACGGTCACCCGAACGCTGCGGACGATCACCGGCAGGACGATCCGTGCGAGGACGATCGGTACGGTCAACCGAACGCTGCGGACGATCACCGGCGGGACGATCCGTGCGAGGACGATCGGTACGGGGCTTGTCTCCCCATGGCCGACGCTCCGGCGTCCGGTCTGCGCGCGCACCTCCGGTGGAACGATCCGCCGCAGGACGGTCACGGCTCGGCCGGTCGTCTCGACGTCCGGCGCCTGAACCCTGCCGAGCGTCCCCGGAAGAACGAGGCGTGGAGCGAGGAGGACGTCGGTCGCCCCGCTCGGGGTTGTCGTCTGACTGATCGCTCACTATGTTCTCCACGGTACTCGTACGTCGTCGCTCGACGTCTGCCTGCTGTTGAATTCTGGTTCCACGCTACCCGCGTAACGGCGGACCCGCGTCAAGCGGGCCCGAAAAGTGTCGACTTAACGCAAAATGGCCACCCAAGAATCTTGGGTGGCCATTTCAACGAAGAAGTCCGGCGGTGTCCTACTCTCCCACAGGGTCCCCCCTGCAGTACCATCGGCGCAAAGAGTCTTAGCTTCCGGGTTCGGAATGTAACCGGGCGTTTCCCTCTCGCTATGGCCGCCGAAACACTATTGATGTATCAAAGTGAACGAGCAAACTAACAACGTCGTGTGTCGTAAGACAACGAAGGTGTTGTTTGCAGGTTCTCGACCGTACATCGAGAACCACTCAGTGGACGCGTAGCATCTTCGTATTCAAACAAAGAATATGTTATCAAATTATCGGCTTATTAGTACCGGTCAGCTCCGAGAGTCTTTCGTCCTCTCTTCCACATCCGGCCTATCAACCCAGTAGTCTGGCTGGGAGCCTCTCGCCCGAAGGCATGGAAATCTCATCTTAAGGCCGGCTTCCCGCTTAGATGCTTTCAGCGGTTATCCATCCCGAACGTAGCTAATCAGCGGTGCTCCTGGCGGAACAACTGACACACCAGAGGTTCGTCCAACCCGGTCCTCTCGTACTAGGGTCAGATCCTTTCAAATTTCCTGCGCGCGCAGCGGATAGGGACCGAACTGTCTCACGACGTTCTAAACCCAGCTCGCGTACCGCTTTAATGGGCGAACAGCCCAACCCTTGGGACCTACTCCAGCCCCAGGATGCGACGAGCCGACATCGAGGTGCCAAACCATGCCGTCGATATGGACTCTTGGGCAAGATCAGCCTGTTATCCCCGAGGTACCTTTTATCCGTTGAGCGACAGCGCTTCCACAAGCCACTGCCGGATCACTAGTCCCGACTTTCGTCCCTGCTCGACTTGTCAGTCTCACAGTCAAGCTCCCTTGTGCACTTACACTCGACACCTGATTGCCAACCAGGTTGAGGGAACCTTTGGGCGCCTCCGTTACTTTTTGGGAGGCAACCGCCCCAGTTAAACTACCCACCAGGCACTGTCCCTGAACCGGATTACGGTTCGAAGTTAGATATCCAGAGTGACCAGAGTGGTATTTCAACAATGACTCCACCTGAACTAGCGTCCAAGCTTCAAAGTCTCCCACCTATCCTACACAAGCCACACCGAACACCAATACCAAGCTGTAGTAAAGGTCACGGGGTCTTTCCGTCCTGCTGCGCGTAACGAGCATCTTTACTCGTAATGCAATTTCGCCGAGTTCGCGGTTGAGACAGCTGGGAAGTCGTTACGCCATTCGTGCAGGTCGGAACTTACCCGACAAGGAATTTCGCTACCTTAGGATGGTTATAGTTACCACCGCCGTTTACTGGGGCTTAAATTCTCAGCTTCGCCTTGCGGCTAACCGTTCCTCTTAACCTTCCAGCACCGGGCAGGCGTCAGTCCGTATACATCGTCTTGCGACTTGGCACGGACCTGTGTTTTTAGTAAACAGTCGCTTCCCACTGGTCTCTGCGGCCTTCAAACGCTTTCGGAGCAAGTCCTAATACGCCTCAGGCCCCCCTTCTCCCGAAGTTACGGGGGCATTTTGCCGAGTTCCTTAACCACGATTCTCTCGATCTCCTTAGTATTCTCTACCTGACCACCTGAGTCGGTTTGGGGTACGGGCCACTAGAACCTCGCGTCGATGCTTTTCTTGGCAGCATAGGATCACCTACTATCCCTTACGGGTCCGTATCGTGTCTCAGCCTTCACGAGAGACGGATTTGCCTATCTCTCAGCCTACGCACTTACACCGGGACAACCATCGCCCGGCATAGGCTACCTTCCTGCGTCACACCTGTTAATACGCTAAACGCACCAGCATGGGGTCGAGCGTTAGACCGGACCCATCATCCCCGAAGGGAATCAGTCGTCCGGGTTAGGACTCTTAGCACCACTGGATTGTCTTGGGCGGTTCTTCGCGGGTACGGGAATATCAACCCGTTGTCCATCGACTACGCCTGTCGGCCTCGCCTTAGGTCCCGACTTACCCAGGGAAGATTAGCTTGACCCTGGAACCCTTGGTCTTTCGGAGGACATGTTTCTCACATGTCTTTCGCTACTCATGCCTGCATTCTCACTCGTGTAGCGTCCACGGCTGGTTTACACCGCCGCTTCACTCGCCACACGACGCTCTCCTACCCATCAATACGGCTGGACCACGAAGGCCTACCAAAAATATCAATGCCACAACTTCGGTGGCGTGCTTGAGCCCCGTTACATTGTCGGCGCGGAATCACTTGACCAGTGAGCTATTACGCACTCTTTCAAGGGTGGCTGCTTCTAAGCCAACCTCCTGGTTGTCTGTGCAACTCCACATCCTTTCCCACTTAGCACGCGCTTTGGGACCTTAGTTGGTGGTCTGGGTTGTTTCCCTCTCGACGATGAAGCTTATCCCCCACCGTCTCACTGCTGCGCTCTCACTTACCGGCATTCGGAGTTTGGCTGACGTCAGTAAGCTTTTAGGCCCCATCGGCCATCCAGTAGCTCTACCTCCGGCAAGAAACACGCAACGCTGCACCTAAATGCATTTCGGAGAGAACCAGCTATCACGAAGTTTGATTGGCCTTTCACCCCTATCCACAGCTCATCCCCTCAGTTTTCAACCTAAGTGGGTTCGGTCCTCCACGACGTCTTACCGTCGCTTCAACCTGGCCATGGATAGATCACTTCGCTTCGGGTCTAGGACATGCGACTGAATCGCCCTATTCAGACTCGCTTTCGCTACGGCTACCCCACACGGGTTAACCTCGCCACATATCGCTAACTCGCAGGCTCATTCTTCAAAAGGCACGCTGTCACACCTACAAGGGTGCTCCAACGGTTTGTAAGCAAACGGTTTCAGGTACTATTTCACTCCCCTCCCGGGGTACTTTTCACCTTTCCCTCACGGTACTTGTCCGCTATCGGTCATCTGGGAGTATTTAGGCTTATCAGGTGGTCCTGACAGATTCACACGGGATTTCTCGGGCCCCGTGCTACTTGGGATACTTCTCGCACGATTGCAGCATTTCGACTACCGGGCTGGCACCGTCTCTGGCTGGGCTTTCAATCCCATTCGTCTATACCACGTTCTAATGCTCCCCGAATATCAGTTCGGAGTGAGAAGTCCCACAACCCCGGACATGCAACGCCTGATAGCTATCACACATGCCCGGTTTAGCCTCTTCCGATTTCGCTCGCCACTACTGACGGAATCACTGTTGTTTTCTCTTCCTGGGGGTACTGAGATGTTTCACTTCCCCCCGTTCCCTCTACCCGCCCTATATATTCAGGCGGGAGTCACCAGGTCACTTAAAAGGCCTGGCGGGGTTTCCCCATTCGGAAATCCTCGGATCACAGTTCGTTTATCAACTCCCCGAGGCTTATCGCAGATTACTACGTCCTTCTTCGGCTCCAGATGCCAAGGCATCCACCGTTTGCTCTTAGAAATTTGAAATCACATGAGTTTGAATCGATCGACACCAATTACTTGATGCAGATTGACCAATGATCTATAACACTCCGAAGAGTGTCATTTGATCTTTGTGATCCACAACCCCGAAGGGCCATGAATCTAAGATGCTCGCGTCCACTGTGTAGTTCTCAAAGTACGGGCGGTACCTGTCGTGATGGCCATGTATGCCAACAACAACAGGCCCTGAGGTTCGTCCTCACATCCGAAGATGCGGATCCGGTCCCTCAGGACCCAACAGCGTGCATGCACCAGACCTCGAAACCCGAACCGTTCCGATCACCCGAAAGTGATGTACTGAGTTCAAATCTTCCGACCTGATGCCAATGTCAATGTTCCACCCATGAGCGCCACCTGAGAACATTCGCCTCAGCGTGACTTGGCAGCTTGAATCTCCCTGTATACAGAGGAGAGCTGCACATGCTCCTTAGAAAGGAGGTGATCCAGCCGCACCTTCCGGTACGGCTACCTTGTTACGACTTAGTCCTAATTACCAATCCCACCTTAGACAGCTCCTCCCTTGCGGTTAGGCCACTGGCTTCGGGTGTTACCGACTTTCATGACTTGACGGGCGGTGTGTACAAGGCCCGGGAACGTATTCACCGCAGCGTTGCTGATCTGCGATTACTAGCGACTCCGACTTCATGAGGTCGAGTTGCAGACCTCAATCCGAACTGGGACCAGCTTTTTGGGATTCGCTCCACCTTACGGTATTGCAGCCCTTTGTACTGGCCATTGTAGCATGCGTGAAGCCCAAGACATAAGGGGCATGATGATTTGACGTCGTCCCCACCTTCCTCCGAGTTGACCCCGGCAGTATCCCATGAGTTCCCACCATTACGTGCTGGCAACATAGAACGAGGGTTGCGCTCGTTGCGGGACTTAACCCAACATCTCACGACACGAGCTGACGACAACCATGCACCACCTGTTTACGAGTGTCCAAAGAGTTGACCATTTCTGGCCCGTTCTCGTATATGTCAAGCCTTGGTAAGGTTCTTCGCGTTGCATCGAATTAATCCGCATGCTCCGCCGCTTGTGCGGGCCCCCGTCAATTCCTTTGAGTTTTAGCCTTGCGGCCGTACTCCCCAGGCGGGGCGCTTAATGCGTTAGCTACGACACGGAAACCGTGGAATGGTCCCCACATCTAGCGCCCAACGTTTACGGGGTGGACTACCAGGGTATCTAAGCCTGTTTGCTCCCCACCCTTTCGCTCCTCAGCGTCAGTAACGGCCCAGAGATCTGCCTTCGCCATCGGTGTTCCTCCTGATATCTGCGCATTCCACCGCTACACCAGGAATTCCAATCTCCCCTACCGCACTCTAGTCTGCCCGTACCCACTGCAGACCCGAGGTTGAGCCTCGGGATTTCACAGCAGACGCGACAAACCGCCTACGAGCTCTTTACGCCCAATAATTCCGGACAACGCTTGCACCCTACGTATTACCGCGGCTGCTGGCACGTAGTTAGCCGGTGCTTTTTCTGCAGGTACCGTCACTTTCGCTTCTTCCCTGCTAAAAGAGGTTTACAACCCGAAGGCCGTCGTCCCTCACGCGGCGTTGCTGCATCAGGCTTTCGCCCATTGTGCAATATTCCCCACTGCTGCCTCCCGTAGGAGTCTGGGCCGTGTCTCAGTCCCAGTGTGGCCGGTCACCCTCTCAGGCCGGCTACCCGTCGTCGCCTTGGTGAGCCATTACCTCACCAACTAGCTGATAGGCCGCGAGTCCATCCTTGACCAAAATTCTTTCCAGCAACTCACCATGCGGTGGAAGCTCGTATCCGGTATTAGACGTCGTTTCCAACGCTTATCCCAGAGTCAAGGGCAGGTTACTCACGTGTTACTCACCCGTTCGCCACTAATCCACCCAGCAAGCTGGGCTTCATCGTTCGACTTGCATGTGTTAAGCACGCCGCCAGCGTTCGTCCTGAGCCAGGATCAAACTCTCCGTAAATGTTGAATTGCACGACCCCGAAAGGCCGGCACATTTCGCGCAACGCAACGCCGGAATAGGCGAAAACGCTGCAAGTTTGAAACTGACAGAACAAATCATTACTGACTTGCTTTGTTTTGTTTAAATGTATTCCAAAGGAATCTCCTGCAAGATCAACCAACCGAAAAGGAAGGCATCACAAGCACGAGGTTTTTGGCATTTGACATTGTGCACGCTGTTGAGTTCTCAAGGATCGGATGCTCCTGCCTTTGGCCATCACGACCGCCCTGCAGGGCAACTTCTCTAAGTTACCACTTCTTCGGTTGTTGTCAAATCGAACCAGGAGCTGATCTCGCCGGACAGAGTCCGCCTGATCCTCACCGCTTCGATGACCCGAGAGCTGGGAAGTTCCAACCTAGTCTTGAAGTGAGACAATCTCAAGTGTGAGTCTTGCTCACGTCGAGATGCTCGACTTTTGGCTGGGTATCAGTCCCACTTAAGCCGGGAAGCTCTTCCGCTTCCCGCACCTTTGGGGTGACGAGTGATTACTTTACGCAGGACGCCGGAACGTGGCAAATCGCGGCTGCAGCCCGGGCGTGTCGTGCGGAAACACGCGGTTCATCGGTCCGATGGGTCGCTGACGCCCAGTACGGCGGGCTCGGTGGAACCGGCCGTCAGCACCGAGGCGACCGCGACCGGGCTGCCGCCCCACGCGGCGAATCCGTACTGGTCGCCTACAGCGGGGACGGACCAGCTGCGCTTCCCCGTCATGGCGTCGATGCCGACGAGTCGACCGTCGAGAGCGAGCACGAGCGTCTGGTCGCTGTAGCCGACCAGACTCCCCGCTGCGTCACGTTCCTCGTATCGGATCTCACCGTCGCGTGCGCTGATCCCGGTGTACCCGCCGTCGCCGTCGCCGAGCATGATCGTGTCGCCGACCGTGTACGCACCGTCCCAGGTGCTGGTGAGTCCGCCCCGCCACTCCACCTCGCCTGTAGCGGGATCGAGTCGGCGCACCTGTTCGCCCGACTGGTCGGCGACGACGAGCAGTCCGCTTCCGTCGAGGACGACAGGCAGGGTACCTGTCACCTTCCAACGCTCCGCCCCCGTGGCGGCGTCGACGCCTCGGACCGTGGTGTCGTTGCCGGAGTAGTCGATGGCGACGAGGTCGCGACCGAGCTGCTGGTAGTACCAGGAGAGGTCACCCTTCCAGTCGATCCTGGAGCCGTCGTCGAGCGAATACACCGAACCGTCGAAGAAGAGCTTGTCCCCCGCGGTCGTGGCTCGCTCCCCCGCGTCGCCCGTGACCTGCCACACCGGATCGGTCAGGTCCGTCGAGCGGTAGCGGCCGATCGTCCCGACACCGTCCGTCGTCGACGAGACCAACATCTCGCCGTCGAGCGCGGGGACGAACGCCGCCGGTGCCGCGAACTCGGGGAACCCGATCCCCTCGACACTCGAGTGCTCGGCGGACGTCGACACCACCCGTCCGTCCCGTCGACTCAGCGACACCATCAGTTCACCCTGGCTGACCACGATCGCTGCGGCGTCGGGCGGCGAGACCACCACGGGCGTGTCGAACCGGTCGAAGTCCTTCGACAACTCGGTGACGCGACGATCCCACAGTGTGTGTCCGTTCGCCGTGTTCACGAGCGAGATCATCGTCTCCCCTGGGGCGGTGTCGACGTCGGCCGACGCGAGTGGACGGTCGGTGGACCACACGAGCAGAGCCGTGCTCCGTCCGGCGGTGTAGCCGTTCAGATACAGTTCGTCGCCGGCCGGAACCTCGTCGGCGAGCGGATGCGCGAGCTCCCATTCGCCGATCACCGGTTTCGTTGGCAGGTCCCGGAGGAGCGCGAGTCCTTCGACGCGCTGTGGGACCGCGGCCGTGACGAGCAGCACGATGGTGACGACCGCGGCGATCAGGACGAGCGCAGCACCCCCGATCACGAACCACAACCGCTTCGATGGACGCCTGCGGCGCGCGGCCTGCAGGGAGTCCGGGTGCCATCGGGCCAGGTGCGGCGACGCGATCGTGGCGGCACCGACCGGCGTTCGTGCTTCTGCCGGTGGAGCAGCCGCTGCGGGTGCCGTCGCTGCAGACGGGACCTCACCCGGCTCCAGAGCAGCATCGCTCTGGTGCGCGGGTGGTGCTCCGGTGGCCACGCCCTCCGAGACCTCGACGGCCGCAGACGCCGAGACGCCCGTGCTCGCATCGGGCAGGGTGGGTTCGGGCACTCCCGGCTCGGTGTGATCGACGAGCTCGCCATCGATCTCACCGACGCCCGGCGAGATGACGACGGCGTCGGTCGGCAGCCCGTCCACACGCTCCTCCGATGGCGTCGACTCATCGGAGGCTTCGTCCGCGTGCGTCGGCGTGGGGTTCGTGTGCAGCGGGATCATGCAACCGCACGCCGGACACACGCCGTCGCGCGCGTCGACGATCTCGGTCCCGCAGGCCTCGCAGAGCTGCACTCGGAGCGTCCCCTTCAGGTTCGGTGGCCGACGACGGTGGCCCGTCGCCCGGTGGTCAGGCTGATACACCGCCGAGCACGACACCCGCGAGTGTGCGCTTGCCGCGGCGCAGGACGGCGACGTCGCCGGCGAGGAAGCGTCCGTCGAGGGTCGCGTCCACGTCGTCGATCTTCACGTTGTTCACCGAGACGCCACCCTGCGCGACAGCGCGACGCGCCTCGCCGAGGCTCGAGCACAGCTCAGTGTCCACGAGCGCCTGGAGGACGGTCGTCTCCGGTGTTCCCTGGCTTGTCGGGAGCTCCTTCACCGCAGAACGCAGGGTCTCGGCGTCGAGCGCTTCGAGGTCGCCCTGCCCGAACAGCGCTGCAGAAGCGGCGATCGCCGCGTCGGTCGCCTCGGTGCCGTGCACGAGCGAGGTGACGGCATAGGCGAGTGTCTTCTGCGCTTCGCGTCGGAACGGCTCGGCCTCGGTTGCTGCGGCCAGCCGCTCGATCTCCGATCGCTCGAAGAACGTGAAGACCTTGAGCCGGGCGACGACGTCGGCGTCGTCGGTGTTCACCCAGAACTGGTAGAACGCGTACGGGCTCGTCATGCTCGCATCGAGCCAGACGGCGTTGCCCTCGCTCTTGCCGAACTTCGTGCCGTCGGAGTTGGTGATGAGCGGTGTCCCGATGGCGTGCACCGTCTGGCGCTCGACCCGGCGGATGAGGTCCGTACCGCTCGTGAGGTTGCCCCACTGGTCGCTGCCGCCGGTCTGCAGGACGCACCCGTGGGTGCGGTAGAGCTCGAGGTAGTCCATGCCCTGCAGGATCTGGTAGCTGAATTCGGTGTAGCTGATGCCGGCGTCGGAGTTGAGACGCGCGCTGACGGCATCCTTCTTGAGCATGGTGCCGACCCGGTAGTGCTTGCCGATCTCCCGGAGGAAGTCGATCGCCGAGAGTGGCGCCGTCCAATCGAGGTTGTTCACCATGCGCGCGGCGTTGTCGCCCTCGAAGCTCAGGAAGCGTTCGATCTGGACGCGGAGGGAGTCGACCCACTCGGCGACCGTGTCGCGTGTGTTGAGCGTGCGCTCCGCGGTCGGGCGCGGGTCGCCGATGAGACCAGTGGAGCCTCCGACGAGACCGAGTGGTCGGTGCCCGGCGAGCTGCAGCCGCCGCATGACGAGGAGCTGGACGAGGTTGCCGAGGTGGAGACTCGGAGCGGTCGGGTCGAAGCCGCAGTAGTAGGTGATCGGGGGGCCTGCGAGCAGTTCCTGCAACTCCTGCTCGTCCGTCGACACGTGGACGAGCCCGCGCCAGACGAGTTCCTCCCAGACATCTGCGAAGGCGGGATCGTTGTGCTGGGCGGAAAGAGCGAGGTTCGACACGCCTGCAAGGGTATCAGCGACCCGCTCGGCGCAGCTCGTCATGGGGTTCGACACTCCGCTTCGGCTTGCAGGAATTACTAACAGTCGAGCAAGTTGTAGAAATATATGCATGTTGCCTGTACTGTGAACGCATGCCGCAACCCGAAGAGGAGCCGCGTGTACGTCCTGACCGTCGACCAGATCGCAAGCCGGTCGAACCCGGATCGAGCGGGGACGACCGTGGAAGAACTGAATCGTCGACACCACGAACGGCTCCTCCTCGCCGCAGACCGCACGGCCGGGGACGAGTTCCAACTCGCCACCGACGACGCCGCCCTGGCCCTCGGCATCGCACTCGACCTCGTCCGCGACGGTGGGTGGAGCGTCGGCCTCGGTCAAGGCGGCGTGCGGCTTCCGCTCCCCGAAGCGACGCGCGCTGCCACCGGGGAGGCGTTCTACGCCGCGCGGGACGCCGTCACCCGGGCGAAGAAGAGCGCGCTCCGCTTCGCGCTGGAATCCTCGGATCAGCAGCGCGGCGCCGACCTCGAGGCGATCGTCGTGCTGCTCCTGCATCTGCGAGAGCGACGGACGGCCGGCGGCTGGGAAGTGGCCGACCTGCTCGCGGCCGGCGCGACCCAGACCGAAGCAGCAGAACGCCTCGGACTCACCGAGAGTTCGATCAGCAGACGCGTCGCCGCCGCCGGCATCCGAGCGGAAGTCGCCGCAACCGGCGCCATCGTCCGGCTGCTGTCCGAGCTCGACGGTACCGTCGGAGTCAGCACTCCCGATCAAGAGGACGACCGATGAACATCTTCGCGACCACCGCCACCACCTGGCCGACAGTCGTCGGCTTCCTCGGCAGTGCCATCATGTTCCTGCTGCTGGGACGGATGCTCGCCACCCGTCTCGCGAATCGGCTCATGATCATGCTCACCGCGGTCATGGCGGTCGCCGCACTCGTGACCGTGTTGCAGCCGGCGATCCCGCCGAGCGGCCCCGCGCTCCTGCTCCTCGGAACGTTCGTGCTCCTCCTCGCCGTGGTCGGCGGGGGCCCCGTCGCATCCCTCGTCCTGTCGCTCGCGACCGACGGCACCGTCCCGCAGGGCGTCCACGGCGGGATCATGATCGAGCGACGACCCTCGGGCGCCTCGCCACAGGTGATCGGCCGTCCGATCGAAGTCCTCCGCGGAGGGACGACCATCGGCGTCCTCGAACGCCTCGCGCTCGTCGCCGCGCTGTACGCCGGTTACCCGGAGGCGATAGCCGTCATCGTCGCCGTCAAAGGCGTCGGTCGATTCACCGAACTCGACTCCGCGGAGGCACGCGAACGCTTCATCATCGGATCACTCGCGAGCCTGCTGTGGGCTGCCGGCGTCGCCGCGATCCTCCTCCTCGCCCGCGGCTGACCCGGCGCCGACCAGCGCCTCGCGGGCCACCGGCTGGATCAATCCACAGCTCGCGGTGACCGCTTGTAGGGCGACACCGTCGGCTCCCCCGGCACACTGAACCGCCAGGGGTACGCCGCTCCGCCACCGGGGCCACCGACCCCGGTGCGGGGTCCCGCGACCATCGCCAGCCGACGCTCCGGCAGGACGAGCTCGAACGGGTCCGCCGCGAGATCGTCACCGGACTGCGCGAGCGCGACCCCGAGAGCAACGGTGAGCCGTGCCGGCCCGCGCGCGAGATCCCGCGCTGAGACACGCTCCCCCCGACGCAGCGAGGCGAGCTCCTGGCCGGCGACGACCTCCCCTGCGCGGAGAAGCACCGCTGAGGCGGTGCCGACCGGTGAACACACGACGTTGATGCACACGTGCATCCCGTAGGTGAAATACGCGTACAGATGGCCCGGCGGACCGAACATCGGGCTCGTCCGAGGGGTCTGGCCGCGGTGCGCATGCGAGCCGGGGTCCTCTCCCACACCGAGGTACGCCTCGACCTCGGTGAGCCGCACCGAGACCGTCCCCTCCGCCGTCGTGTGCGACAGCACCGCGCCGAGGAGCGCCGGAGCGACCTCGAGCGCCGAACCGGACGTCAGCTCGCGCAGTCCACCCGGCGATGTCAAGGCGTGCAACCGTCCTAGAGCGAGAGCGCGTGCGACAGCTCGCCGACGCGTGAGACCAGGGTCACGAGCTGGTCCTGGACCCGCTCGGGAGCGGTCCCGCCGGCACCGAGACGGCTCCCGATCGACCCGTCGACCGTCAACACGCTGCGGACCTCGGGAACGAGGTGAGGCGAGACGCCCTGCAGCGCACCGTCGTCCGGTTCGTGGAGGGCGAGACCGCGCTCCTCGCAGTACCGGACCAGCTCACCGCTGATCTCGTGTGCATCGCGGAAGGCCACACCCTGCTTGACGAGCCACTCGGCCACGTCGGTTGCGAGCGAGAAACCCTCCGGCGCCAGTTCCCGCAAGCGAGCGGTGTCGAAACGGAGCGTGGCGACCATCCCAGTGAAGGCTGGGAGGAGCACCTCGAGCTGGTTCACCGAGTCGAAGACCGGTTCCTTGTCCTCCTGGAGGTCGCGGTTGTAAGCGAGAGGGAGGGCCTTGAGCGTCGCGAGCAGCCCGGTGAGGTTGCCGATCAGCCGACCGGACTTGCCACGCGCGAGCTCGGCGATGTCGGGGTTCTTCTTCTGCGGCATGATGCTCGACCCCGTCGAGTACGCGTCGTCGAGCGTGACGAATCCGAACTCCCGCGTGTTCCAGACGATGATCTCCTCGGCGAAGCGCGAGAGGTTGATCCCGATGAGCGAGGTGATGAAGGCGAACTCGGCGACGACGTCGCGACTCGCGGTCGCGTCGATCGAATTCTCCGTCGGGCGGTCGAGGCCGAGTTCGCGCGCGACGAGGACCGGGTCGAGCCCCAGCGAGCTGCCCGCGAGTGCACCAGAGCCGTACGGCGACGCGCTCGCCCGCGCGAGCCAGTCGCGGAGACGCTCGAGGTCGCGGGTGAGCGGCCACGCGTGCGCCAGGAGCTGGTGCGCGAGCAGGACCGGCTGCGCATGTTGCAGGTGCGTGCGACCGGGCATCGCCGCCTCCGGGTGCGCTTCCGCCTGAGACACGATCGCGTCGATCAGATGGATGACCTCGCGGGCGATCACACGACCGTGGTCGATCAGATAGAGCCGCACGAGGGTCGCGATCTGGTCGTTCCGGCTGCGGCCGGCGCGCAGCTTGCCGCCGAGTTCCTTGCCCGCGCGCTCCACGAGCCCGCGTTCCAGAGCCGAGTGCACGTCCTCGTCGCTCTCCGCAGCGACGAACACGCCGTCCGCGACATCGGCGTCGAGGACGTCGAGCGCTCCGAGCATGCCCTCGAGCTCGGCATCGTCGAGGTAGCCGGCCGAGGCAAGCGCCTTCGCGTGCGCCCGGGAGCCTGCGATGTCGTACGCCGCGAGCACCCAGTCGAACTGCGTGGACTTGCTGAGGCGCGCAAGTTCCGGCGACGGTCCGCTCGCGAATCGTCCACCCCAGAGGGATCCGGATTCGCCGGCTCGGTTCTGCTGATCTGCCACGATGTTCTCCTGTGCTGCTGGTGCCCGGTCACGGATGCCGGGCGGAATGGATCGGCCGGAGCCGGTGGGCGCGGCTCAGGCCGCTGACGGGGCGGAGTGCTGCTGCTCGAGCAACCACACGAGCAACGCCTTCTGCGCGTGCAGACGGTTCTCCGCCTCGTCCCAGATGATGCTCTGCTCGCCGTCGATGACCTCGCCCTCGACCTCGAAACCGCGATCGGCCGGCAGACAGTGCATGAACACGGCGTCGCTCGCGGCGAGGCCCATGAGGCGGCGGTCGACCTGGTACGCGCCGAAGATCGCGACGCGTTCGGTCTTCTCGCTCTCCTTGCCCATCGACACCCAGGTGTCGGTGATCATGACGTCGGCACCAGCCGCAGCTGCGTCGGGGTCGGTCGTGACGAGCACGGAACCCCCCGTGGTCGCGGCGATCCTGGCAGCGTCCGCCACCACTGCGGCAGCCGGTGAGAACTCCGCAGGGGCGGCGACGCGCACATGCATGCCGGCAGTCGCTCCGGCAAGGAGGTACGAGTGCGCCATGTTGCTCGCGCCGTCGCCGAAGAACGACATCGTGAGGCCGGACAACTCGCCCTTGTGCTCGCGGATCGTGAGGAGGTCCGCCAGCAACTGGCACGGGTGGAAGTCGTCGGACAGCGCATTCACGACCGGCACCGTGGTCCCGGCCGAGATCTCCTCGAGCCCCGACTGCGCATAGGTCCGCCAGACGATGGCGGCGACCTGGCGTTCCAGGACGCGAGCCGTGTCCGCCGCGGTCTCCTTGCCGCCCAACTGGCTGTTGGCCGTGGAGATGATGAGCGGGGATCCACCGAGGTCGGCGATGCCGACGGCGAAGGAGACCCTGGTCCGGGTCGAGGACTTGTCGAAGATCACGGCGACGGTCTGCGGGCCTGCGAGCGGCTTGCGCGACCAACGATCGCGCTTCAGCTCCGTTGCGAGGTCGAGGATCTGCGCCTGCTCGGCCGGGGAGAGGTCGTCGTCGCGGAGGAAGTGACGGGTCATGAGTGGTCCTGTTCGTGTGGGGTCGGCGGCCGTCAGGCCTGGACGGCGTCGAGCGCAGCCCGGAAGAGTGTGGTGAACTCCTCGATCTCGGCGTCGCCGATGATGAGGGGCGGAGCGATGCGGATGCTGGTGGCGTTGGGCGCGTTGATGATGAGGCCGCGTTCGAACGCCGCATTCGAGAGCTCCGCCGCGACCGGAGCGGTCAAGCCGATCCCGATCAGCAGACCGTGCCCGCGTACCTCCTCGATGAGCGGCGACCCGAGACCGCTGATCAGCGCACGCAGCTGTTCGCCCCGCACCGCCGCGTTCTCGACGAGCCCCGCGCGCTCGATCTCCTCGAGGACGGCGTTCGAGGTCGCCGTGGCGAGCGGGTTCCCGCCGAAAGTGCTCCCGTGGTGACCGGGGCCGAAGAGGTCGGATGCCGCACCGAAGGTCACGAGCGCACCGATCGGCATACCCCCACCGATGCCCTTCGCGACGGTGATGGCGTCCGGCACGATTCCAGACCGCTGGAACGCGAACCACTCGCCGGTGCGTCCGGCACCCGTCTGGATCTCGTCGATGATGAGGAGGACACCGTGCGCCTCGGTGAGCTCGCGGGCACGCTGGAGGTATCCCTCCGGAAGGTCCACGACACCTGCCTCGCCCTTGATGGGCTCCACGATGAGGGCCGCGACACGCTCGTCGATGGTGGCCTCGAGCGCTTCGATCGTCGTCGCGATGTGTTCCACACCTCCCGGCAGGGGCCCGAAGCCCTCCTGGAGCGACGGCTTCCCCGTGAGCGCGAGCGCGCCGAGCGTCCGTCCGTGGAAAGAGTTCTCGAGGGTGATCACCCTCGTGCGCGAACCATCCCCCCGGTTCAAGCGGGCGAGCTTGAACGCAGCCTCGTTGGCCTCGGCCCCGGAGTTCGCGAAGTACACACGCCCGTTCACCTCGGCGCCCGCCAGCCGCTTCCAGACGCTCCGCGAGCTCCAACTGCGGCGGGGACGAGAAGTAGTTCGAGACGTGCGCGAGGGTGTTCGCCTGCCTGGTGATGGCATTCACGAACGCGGGATGTGCGTGGCCGAGCGCGTTGACCGCGATCCCCGCCAGGAAGTCGAGGTACCGCGTGCCGTCTGCATCCCAGACGTGACACCCCTCGCCGCGGGTGAGCATCGCGATCGGAGTGTTGAACGTGCGCATCATGTCGCGTTCGACACGCGACTTCCAGTCGGTCATGAGTCCTCCGGGACGACCTCGGTGCCGGAACCGTTCTGGGTGAACACTTCGAGCAGGATGGAGTGGGGCACGCGTCCGTCGATGATCGCCGCCTTCGCGACACCGCCCTCGACGGCGTCGAGGCACGCGGTCATCTTCGGGATCATGCCCGATTCGAGCGACGGCAGCATGGTACGCAGCTCGGTGGTGCTGATCTGCGAGACGAGGGAGTCACGGTTCGGCCAGTCGCTGTACAGCCCCGCGACATCGGTGAGGATGACGAGTTTCTCCGCGCCGAGGGCCACGGCGAGCGCGGCGGCGGCAGCATCGGCGTTCACGTTCAGCGTCTGCCCCGGCTGGTCGAGGTCGGGAGCGATCGACGAGACCACCGGGATGTTGCCCGACTCCAGGTATGCCAGCACAGATGAGGGGTCGACGCTCACGACGTCGCCGACGAGCCCGATGTCGACGGTCTCACCGTCGACGACGATCGAACGACGGCGACCGGCGAACAGCCCGGCGTCCTCCCCGGACAGGCCTGCCGCGAGCGGACCGTGCTCGTTGATCCGACCGACGAGTTCCGGGTTCACCTGCCCGGTCAGCACCATGCGGACGACGTTCATGGCCTCGGGTGTCGTCACCCGGTACCCGCCGCGGAACTCACTGTGGATGTCGAGGCGTTCGAGCATCGCGGAGATCTGGGGTCCGCCGCCGTGGACGACGACGGGCTTCAAGCCGGCGTACCGCAGGTAGACCATGTCCTCGGCGAACGCCTGGGCCAGCTCCTCGCTGACCATGGCGTTGCCGCCGAATTTGACGACGATGATCCGATCGCGGAACGCCTTCAACCACGGGAGCGACTCGATGAGGGTCGCGGCCTTCGTCGCGGCCTCCTCGGGTGAGTTGTCTCGATACTCCGTCATCATCAGCTCGCGTAGGCGCTGTTCTCGTGCACGTAGTCGTGCGTGAGGTCGTTGGTCCAGATCGTGGCGGCGGCGTCGCCGGCGTGCAGATCGATGAGGACGTGCACCGCGCGCGGCGTCAGGTCGACGAGGTCTCGCGGCTGATCGGGCTCTCCGGCCGTGCAGACCTGGACACCGTTCATGGCGACGTCGATGCCGTAGGGGTCGAAGGCGGCCGAGGTCGTCCCGACCGCTGCGAGCACCCGACCCCAGTTCGGGTCGTTCCCGAAGATCGCGGCCTTGAACAGGTTGCTGCGTGAGACGGCACGGGCCACCTCGACGGCGTCGTCCTCGGTGAGGGAACCGACGACCTCGATCGCGACGTCGTGCGCCGCGCCCTCGGCATCGGCCTGCAGCTGCAGTGTCAGGTCACGACAGACTTCGGTGAGCGCCTCCGTGAACGTGGCGAGGTCCGGGGTGACGCCGCTCGACCCTGAGCCCAGCAGCGCCACAGTGTCGTTGGTGGACATGCAGCCGTCCGAATCGAGCCGGTCGAAGGTGACCCGGGTCGCGGCGCGGAGTGCCTCGTCGAGCTGGGCGGATTCGAGGACGGCGTCGGTCGTGATGACGACCAGCATCGTCGCGAGGCCTGGCGCGAGCATTCCCGCGCCCTTCGCCATGCCGCCGACGGTCCAGCCTTCGGCGACGCGCTGCACGGCCTGCTTCGGCTTCGTGTCGGTCGTCATGATGGCCGTCGCCGCCGACAAACCCGCGGCTTCGCTCGCGCCGTCGTCGTCGCCGACGGAACGTGTCGCGTCCCAGACGCCTGCGGTCAGCTTGTCGAGATCGAGCTGATCGCCGATGAGGCCGGTCGAGCAGACGAGCACGTCGCCCGCGGAGATCTCGAGTCGTTCGGCGACGGCCTCGGCGGTCGCGTGCGTCGTCTGGAAACCCCGTGTACCGGTGTAGCAGTTCGCACCACCGGAGTTCAGGACGATCGCTGAGACGATGCCGTCCTGCATGACCTGCTCACTCCAGAGGATGGGGTTCGCCTTGCACCGATTGCTCGTGAACACTGCGGCCGCGTTCTGCAGCGGGCCGACGTTGTGGACCACCGCGAGATCGAGTCCGCCTGACGACTTGAGACCGCAGGCGACGCCCGCCGCGAGGAATCCTGCTGCTGCTGTCACACTCACGGTGCCACTCCATTCACGCTGAGTCCGGTCGTCTCGGGGAGTCCGAGCGCGATGTTCGCCGATTGGATCGCCGCCCCGGCAGTCCCCTTCACGAGGTTGTCGACGGCGGTCACGACGACCACCCGTCCGGCCGCCTCGTCGACCGCGAGCCCGATGAGCGCGGTGTTCGCGCCGAGCACGTCGGCAGTGCGCGGGAGCGCACCCTCCGGGAGCAGGTGCACGAACGGTTCGTCGCTGTAGGCGGCGGTCCATGCTGCTCGTACCTCGGCGGCCGTCGTCCCCGGCACGATGCGCGCTGTCGACGTGGCGAGGATGCCCCGCGACATCGGGACCAGCACCGGAGTGAAGGAGATGCTGGCACGCTCGGCGCCCGCCGCGCGGAGACTCTGCGTGATCTCGGGAATGTGCCGGTGAGTCCCGCCCACCGCGTACGGGTTGGCCGACCCGAGGATCTCGCTCGCCAGCAGGTTCAGCTTGAGGCTCTTGCCTGCGCCCGACGGCCCGACCGCCAGGACCGAGACCAGGTCGAGTGGCTCGATGACGCCTGCCGCGATCCCGGGCGCGAGGGAGAGCGCCACCGTGCTCGCGTTGCAGCCCGGCGCAGCGATCCGCTTCGCGCCGACGAGTGCGTCGCGACCACGACCGGTCGTGGTCTGCAGTTCGGGGACTCCATACGCCCAGGCTCCGAAGTAGTCGCCGCCGTAGAACGCGGCCCAGTCCGCTTCGTCCACGAGCCGGTGGTCCGCACCGCAGTCGACCACGAGTGTGTCCGGCGGGAGCGCCGCCGTCATCTCGCCGGACTTGCCGTGCGGGAGGGCGAGGAAGACGATGTCGTGGCCGGCGAGCACCTCGGGCGTCGTCGCGTCGAGCACGAGGTGACGCAGCGAACGCAGGTGCGGCTGGTGATCGATCAGCGGCTGTCCGGCGTTGGCGTGCGCCGTCACGGTCGTGATGTCGAATTCGGGGTGATCGGCGAGCAGCCGCAGCAGCTCGCCTCCTGCGTAACCGGATGCGCCGGCTACCGCTACAGAGAAGGACATGGCTCTACCTTATTGAGTGGACGCGTGAGGGACTTCAGACGGCGACTCCCGGATCAGCTGCACCGTCGTGTCGAGGGTGCTGCATCGGGGTCGCCTATCGTCGCTCTGCGGTAGCGCGTGCTGACACAGGACGGCGGAGGGCGCGGAGCGTGATCGCCCGCGAAGAACCCTGTGCCTGGAAACGTGCCATGTCGAGAGCGTACTACGGCGACGAGGATGCTGGCGAATCCGCGCCGAGCCCCGCCCGTTCGGCGATGAGCGCGGCCTGGACGCGAGAGCGCGCGTCCAGTTTGAGGAGGATCCGCGACACGTGCGTCCTGGCGGTCGCCTCCGACAGGCCGAGCGCCGTCGCGATCCCGGCGTTGCTGCGACCGGCACCGAGCTGGGCGAGCACGTCGAGCTCGCGGGGAGTCAAGGAGGCGAGGCCGGGATGCGGCGGCTCCGGTGCTCGGACGACGGCGGGGCGTGAGGCCGCAAGGCGCTCGAGGACGCGGCGGGTGACCTCCGGCGCGAGGACCGCCTCGCCGGCGTGCACACGGCGGATGGCGTCCACGAGCGCCGCGGCGGAGATGGTCTTCACGAGGAAGGCACTCGCACCGGCGGCGAGCGCATCGTCGACGTAGCGGTCGATGGAGAAGGTCGTGAGGACGATGATCTCCGGCGACGGCGACGTCGCCGCGAGGATGGCCGGGATCGCGTCGATGCCCGAGGCCCGCGGCATCTGCACGTCCAACAACACGACGTCCGGTCGGCGCAGCGCGGTCTCGATGACCACGGACTCGCCGTCCGCCGCTTCACCGACGACCACGATGTCGGCGGGTTCCTCGAGCAGCGCTCGGAGCCCGGCTCGGACGGCTGCGTGGTCGTCGGCGATCAACACGGCGATGCTCATCAGATGCTCCTTGTCCGGGCGATTGCGGCTGCTGGTCGAGGAGGCTCGGATGGAACGAGCAACGAGGTCCGCCAGACGACGCCGTCGGAGCCCGATGCGAGCCGACCGCCCACCAATCGTGCGCGTTCCGCGAGTCCCACCAGTCCGACCCCGCCGGAGCCGGGCACCGCGGGAGGCGCCGGAGACTCCTGCACCGGGTTGACCACGGCGACAGTCAGATGGCCGCCGGTGACGGCGATGTCGACCTCGACGCTCGAGGCAGGAGCGTGCTTCGCAGCATTGGTCAGACCCTCGACGAGCGTTCGCAGGGCGACCACGGAGACCTGCGCGGGGACGTCGGCGAGCACGTCGGACGTCGGAGCGCGGAGGACGACCCGGAGTCCGTTCGCCTCAGCCACCTGGACGGCGCGGCCGATCTCCTCGGCCGTCAACCGGCTCGGGGCTTCCGCGACGCCTGCGAGGAGGGGGTCCCCGCGGAGCACGTCGATCATGGTCCGCATGTCGGCGAGCGCATCGAGGCTGCTCCCCCGGACCAGTTCGAGCGTGCGTCGCAGCGGTGCGGCGTCGTCCGAGTCCCGGCGCTCGAGCGCGGCGGTGGACTGCATGGCGATCGCCGACAGGTGACCTGCGATGACATCGTGCAGCTCGCGGCTGAGTTCGAGTCGTTCGCGGGTCACGGCGTCCTGACGGAGTGCTGCGGCCGCACGTTCGACAGTGTCCGCGCGGTCGCGTTCGCGCTGCGCCTCGAGTCTCGGGTTTCGCACCAGTCTGCCGAACCAGATCGAGCTCGCGAAGAGCACCGGAACGGTGATGAGCCATCCGAACATGAACCCGCCGCCGGTGCCGGCGACCGCGACGATGTTCCCCGTCGCCCAGACGACGGCGAGGAACCCGGCGGCACCGACGGCGAGCGCCGTGCAGGCGAACGCGACGGCGTCGACGATGCGCGAGCCCGAGTACAGGGCTGCGGCGTACGCCAGGTCCGACACCACGATGAGGACGCCGACGCCGCCGTACCCGGTGACCAGGGCCTCGGTGAGCGCGAGCAGGACCCCGAGCGCGAACATGGTCAGCGGTCTGCGTCGACGGAACAGGTGGATGATGAGCGCACCGACGAGGAAGGCGAGGGTCACGCCGATCCCGGGGCG
This sequence comes from Plantibacter sp. RU18, assembly GCF_050613355.1. Taxonomy (NCBI): domain Bacteria; kingdom Bacillati; phylum Actinomycetota; class Actinomycetes; order Micrococcales; family Microbacteriaceae; genus Plantibacter; species Plantibacter sp. RU18. Next base: position 2,093,633 of record NZ_CP159618.1, on the reverse strand, counting down.
GACGGCTTCGAGGTTCCATGGGAGTGAGAACCCGATGAGTACGCAGACGACCCCGATCGCCGCGCACAGCGCGGTGACGAGTGGACCACGGTGGTGTCCTACCCACGCGCGCGGGCCGTCGTGTGCAGTCATGCCCCCATCTCACCAGCTCGCGGCGCTCGACGCGAGCGCCGGACGGGGGACGAGGTGTACGCAGTTCCGCTGACGGGTGCCGCGGGAAGATCAGCGACTCGGTCGATGTGCAGGCTCCCCGGTTCCTGGATCATCGAAGTATGGACAGCTTCACGGAACTCTTCGGTACCAGCCCGCTCATCTGGGCCATCCTCGGCGCAGAAGCCGCATTCTGGATCCTGCTGTTCGGTGGTCTCGCCGTCCGCTACCTCCTGCGGCAGCGATGCCTCAGCACGATCATGCTCATCGGTGTACCGGTGGTGGACCTCCTCCTCCTGATCCTGACCGCCGTCGACCTCGCCGGTGGCGAGAAGCCGAACCTGACGCACACACTGGCGACCATCTACCTCGGCTTCACGGTCGCGTTCGGGCACTCGCTCATCGCCAAGGCCGATGCCTGGTTCTCACACCGGTTCGCGGGTGGGCCGGCGCCCGTGAAGCGCCCCAAGTCCGGCCCCGAGCACGTCCGTGCGGCGTGGCTCGAGTGGCGACGGGTCGTCGTCGCCGTCGCGATCGCGGTCGGCGGCCTCCTCGCGATGCAGGCGATGGTGGGATGGGCAGTACCGACGTCCTTCGCGCAGGCGAACGAGGACGTCGTGTGGAGCATGATGATCCGCCTCGCGATGATCGCAGGTATCTGGCTCGTGGCCGGCCCGGTGTATGCCACGTTCTTCAAGGCCAGCCCGCCTGCTGACACCACGGAGCGGGTTTCTGACTCGATTCAGACGCATGAAGCCCGTCCATAGGGAGGCGCTATCTCATATCTGAGATAGAGTGACGTCATGGTAGACACTTCGACGTTCGAACGAACAGATCCCGCAGCTCCGCTGCGTCAGGTCGGCGCACTCATCCGCGGCGCACGACAAGGACGCAAACTCACCCAAGCGCAGCTCGCTGAACGCGTCGGCACCAGCCAGAGCGCGATCAACCGCATCGAGCAGGGCAGCCAGAACATCAGCATCGACCTCCTCAGCCGCATCAGCACGGCTCTCGACAGCGAGATCGTCAGTTTCGGTGAACAGAAGAAGAACTCCCACCTCCGGGTACAGGGCGGTCGGAAGCTCCACGGCAGCATCGCGGTGCGCTCGAGCAAGAACGCCTCCGTCGCACTGCTGTGCGCGGCACTCATGAACCGCGGCCGCACGACCCTCCACGGCATCGCCCGCATCGTCGAGGTGGACCGCATCATCGACGTCCTGCGCAGCCTCGGGGTGTCCGTCGTGTGGTCGGCCGACGGTCAGGACGTCGAGATCCACGTGCCCGCAGACCTCTCGCTCGACAGCATCGACGAGGACGCCGGCCGACGTACTCGCAGTGTGCTGATGTTCCTCGGCCCGCTCCTCGGCCGCTATGACAGCTTCTCGCTGCCGTACGCCGGTGGCTGCGACCTCGGCACGCGCACCGTCGAACCGCACCTCATCGCCCTCCGTCCGTTCGGGCTCTCGATCGAGGCGACCGCCGGTTGGTACCAGGCGACCGTCTCCCCCGACGTACCGTCCGAATTGAGCGTCGTGCTCACCGAGCGAGGCGACACCGTGACCGAGAACGCGATCATGGCCGCCGCCGTGCGCGACGGCGTCACCGTCATCCGGAACGCCAGCCCGAACTACATGGTCCAGGACCTCTGCTTCTACCTCGAACTCCTCGGCATCCGCATCGAGGGCATCGGCAGCACGACGCTTCGGATCACGGGACGGAGCGTCATCGACGAGGACGTGGACTACTGGCCGAGTGAGGACCCGGTGGAGGCGATGAGTCTCCTGACAGCGGGAATCGTCACGGACTCCGAGATCACCGTCACGCGCGTGCCGATCGAGTTCATGGAGATCGAGCTCGCGACCCTCAGCGAGATGGGGCTGCGCCACACCCGCTCCCCCGAGTACGCCGCGGCCAACGGCCGGACGAGACTCGTCGACGTGACCGTGCACCCGTCGAAGCTGCACGCCCCGATCGACAAGATCCACCCGATGCCGTTCCCCGGGCTGAACATCGACAACCTGCCGTTCTTCGCCGTCATCGCGGCGTGCGCCGAAGGCGACACCCTCATCCACGACTGGGTCTACGAGGGTCGCGCGATCCACCTCACGGACCTCACCCGTCTCGGGGCGAACGTCCGCCTCCGCGACCCGCACCGCATCGACGTCTCAGGCCCGACCCACTGGTCGGGCGCTGAGGTCAGCTGTCCCCCGGCGCTTCGGCCGGCCGTCGTCATCCTCCTCGCGATGCTCGCCGCGAAGGGCACGAGCGAGCTGCGCAACGTCGACATCATCGCCCGCGGCTACGAGCAGCTGCAGGAACGACTCATCTCGCTGGGAGCGTCGATCGAGACCTTCCGCGACTGACCGGACGACAGACGGCTGCGGCCCCGCTGATCATCGATCCTCGGGGCCGCAGCCGTCTGCGATGCGCAAGTCAGTCGCGGATGCCCGCTCCGAAGCGCTCGGCGGCGACTGCCGCACCGGCGAGCTTCGCGTCACTCGCCTCAGCCGCTGTCAGCGTGCGGTCCGATGCCCGGAACCGCAGCGCGAAGGTCAGGCTCTTGCCGCCCTCCGGAACACCCTGTCCGCGGTAGTCGTCGACCAGGCGGATCTGCTCCAGGAGTTCCCCGGCACCGTCGCGGACAGCTGCCAGGACATCGCCCGCCGAAACGGTCAACGGGACCAGCAGGGACAGGTCCTGCGTCGCGGCCGGGAACGTCCCGATGCCGACGGCCTCCGGCAGCACGTCGCCCAGGGCGATGAGCGCACCGAGATCGACCTCTGCGACCGCGACGACGCGCGGCAGGTTGGCCTCCTCGGCGACCGCCGGGTGCAACTCACCCGCATAGCCGACGAGGACGTCGCCGACGCGCAGGGCGGCGGCGCGGCCAGGATGCAGGGCCTGGTGAGCGCCTTGCGACACTGTGATCTCGACCCCGGTGGCTGCGGCGATCGCCTGGACGGCCTCGAGGGCATCAGCGATGCCCGCGGCGACGGCCGGCTGACCGGGCTGCTTGGCGACGGTGTTGCCCACCGCGAGGAAGCTGATGTACTGCGGTTGCGCGGGCACACCGGCTTCGAGCTCCTCAAGCTGCTCGTCACTCGGACGAGCCCCACCCGCGGGCAGCTCGGCCTGGCCGAACGCACCGTGGCGGGAGGGACGGAACACCGAACCGAGCTCGAAGATGGAGAGGTCCGTCAGTCCGCGCGAGACGTTGCGGTGCGCGACGCCGAGGAGGCCCGGCAGCAACGATGTGCGCAGGAACGCCGCCTTCGCGTCGAGCGGGTTCGCGAGCTTGACCGCTGGGACGTCGCCAGGCTGTGGTGCGCCGAAGAGCGCGTTGTCCGCTGCGGACACGAACGGGTACGAGAGGACCTCGGTCGACCCGGCGTAGGCCAGGGCGTCGGAGGCACCGCGCCGGAGCCGCTGCGAGCGGGTGAGGCCGCGTCCTGGCGGGGCGACCGGAAGCACGGACGGGATACGGTCGTACCCGAGGATCCGGGCGACCTCTTCCGCGAGGTCCTCCTTGCCGGTGACGTCGTGGCGCCAGGTCGGCGGCGTGACGAGCAGACCGTCCTCCGTGTCCGAGATGCTCGCGCCGATCTCGGCGAGCGCGGACCGGGTCTCCTCCTCGCCGAACTCCACGCCGACGAGGCCGGTGATGTAGCCGTCCGGGAGCAGGATCGCCTCGCGGTCGGGCGCGTCGGAGAAGGTCGAACCGAGGGCGTCCGCCGTGCCGCCCGCGAGGTCGACGAGCAGCTGCGCCACCCGCCCCGCGGCAGCGACGGCGACCTGCGGGTCGACACCGCGTTCGAAGCGCTTGGAGGCCTCGCTCGACAGCTTGTGCCGGCGGGCGCTGCGGGCGATGGACACCTGGTCGAAGTTCGCCGCCTCGATGAGGACGTTGCGGGTCGTGTCGGTGATCTCGGTGTCGAGACCGCCCATGACGCCCGCGAGCCCGATGGGACCCGAGTCGTCGGTGATGAGGAGGTCTTCGCCGTGGAGCGTGCGCCGCTGGCCGTCGAGAGTCACGAAGGTCTCGCCGTGCGTCGCGCGGCGGACCGAGATGCCGCCGGAGAGTTTGTCGAGGTCGTAGCCGTGCAGCGGCTGCCCGAGTTCGAGCATGACGTAGTTCGTGATGTCGACCACGAGCGACAGCGAGCGGATGCCGGCGAGCTTCAGACGCGAGACCATCCACGGCGGCGTCGGGCGGGTCGGGTCGACATCGCGCACGACCCGGGTGACGAACACGCTCGAGCCGACGCGGCCGCGGATCGGTGCCGCATCGTCGATCGACACGGAGAAGCCCTCGAGCGCACCGGTGTACGACTCGGGAACGCTCGCCGCAGGATCGCGGAACACGGCCCCGGTGGCGTGGGAGTACTCACGGGCCACGCCACGGATCGAGAACGCGTACCCGCGGTCGGGAGTGACGTTCAGCTCGACCGCCGCGTCGTCGAGACCGAGCAGCGCGATCGCGTCGGTGCCCACGGGGGCCTCGACGCCGATCGTCGACAGACGCAGGATGCCGTCGTGGTCCTCCCCCAGGCCGAGCTCGCGCGCGGAGGCGATCATGCCGTCCGAGACATGCCCGTAGGTTTTGCGTGCGGCGATCGGGAACGGTCCGGGCAGCACGGCTCCCGGGAGGGTGACGACGACCTGGTCGCCGACGAAGAAGTTGCCCGCACCGCAGACGATGCCGCGGATGGCGTCGTCTCCGTCGCCTTCGGCCACGCGGACCTGACACCAGCGGATGGTCTTGCCGTTGGACTGCGGCTCCTCGACGAACTCGAGGACCTCGCCGACCACGATCGGCCCGGTCAGCTCGAAGGTGTGGATGTCCTCCTCCTCGAGGCCCACACGCACGAGCGCAGCGTGGACGTCGTCGGGGGTGGTCCCCGGGGCGAGTTCGACGAACTCCCCGAGCCAGCTCAATGGAACACGCACGACTACACCACCATCCCGAACTGCTGGGAGAAGCGGACGTCGCCCTCCACCATCTCTCTCATGTCCTGCACGCCGTCGCGCAGCATCAACCCACGCTCGACGCCCATGCCGAAAGCGAAGCCCGAGTAGACGTCCGGGTCGATGCCGGCCGAACGCAGCACGTTCGGGTTGATCATGCCGCAGCCACCCCACTCGATCCAGCGCGGCCCGTCCTTGAAGGTCGGGTGCCAGAAGTCGAGCTCGGCGCTCGGCTCGGTGAAGGGGAAATAGCTGGGACGCAGACGCACCTTGGCGTCATCGCCGAAGACGCTCTTCACGAAGTGGTCGAGCGTTCCGCGCAGGTGGGCCATCGTCAGGCCCTTGTCGACCGCGAGGCCCTCGAACTGCATGAAGACCGGCGTGTGCGTCGCGTCGAGCTCGTCGGTCCGGTAGACCCGGCCCGGCGCGAGCACGTACACCGGCAGCTCACGTCCGAGCAGCGACCGCACCTGCACTGGCGAAGTGTGGGTGCGCAGCACGAGGTGCGATTCGAGCGGCTCGACGAAGAAGGTGTCCTGCATCGCCCGCGCCGGGTGGTCAGCGTCGAAGTTCAACGCGTCGAAGTTGAACCACTCGCTCTCGACCTCGGGGCCTTCGGCGATCTCCCACCCCATGCCGACGAAGATGTCGGACACACGGTCCTGGAGCAGGGTGAGCGGGTGCCTCGCGCCGACGGTTCGGCGCAACGGCACAGCGGTGACATCGACGGCCTCAGCCGCGAGACGTGCCTCCGTCTCCGCGGCGACGATCTCCGTCTCGCGGGCCGCGATGGCCTGCGTGACTCGGCCACGAGCCTGACCGACCAGCTTGCCGAGTGCGGCCTTCTGGTCGTTCGGCACGCTGCGGAGCGATCCGTTGAGGGCGGCGAGAGCTGAAGCCTCACCGGCGTGGGCTGATCGGACCGCTTTGAGGGCGGCCGAGTCGGTGGCTGTGGCGAGGGCCGCAAGGGCTGCCTCGACCGCAGCGTTCACCGCTGATTCGGAGATTGGGGATGCGTCGGACACGAGAGCCAAGTCTACCCAGGCACTCGCCACCCGGGGCGACCCCTCGGCCGCCCCGGAGGGAGTGTTTCTCGCAGGGCGTCCGCTCGTCAGAGCGTCTGGCGCCCCGACTGGTCGCCGAACTGGACACCGAGCAGCTGGGTCGTCGTCACCTCAGGCGCGACCTCCTCCTTGGGAGAGCGCGGTGAACGGCGCGTCCGGACTTCGACGATCTTCGCCACGCCGGAGAGGATCAGGCAGAGCACGATGTAGATCGATCCCATGACGATGATCGACGGGATGATGGGGCTGCCGTACAGTGCCTGCGAACCGAACTGCTTCGCGAGGTACAAGAGCTCCTGGTAGGTGATCAGGAAGCCGAGCGCGGTGTCCTTCAGCGCGACGACGAGCTGCGCGATGATGACGGGCAGCATCGCACGGATCGCCTGCGGGAAGAGGATCAATCGCATGACGCCGGACTTCCGGAGACCGATCGCGTATGCAGCCTCACCCTGGCCCTTCGGCAGCGACTCGATGCCGGCCCTGAAGATCTCCGAGAACACCGCACCGTTGTAGAGCGTCAGCGCGACGACGACCGAGACGAACGGGGTCACGAACGTCAGGCCGAGAGGCGGTAGGCCGTAGTACATGAGCATCATGAGGATGAGCACCGGCACGGCACGGAAGAACTCGATGAAGATCGTGACCGGCACGCTGATGATCCGGTGATCGGAGAGACGTCCGATGGCGAGCAGTAGTCCGAGGATGATGCTGCACGCCGCCGCGACCGCAAACGCGGAGAGCGTCGCGCCGGTCGCTTGCAGGATCTGCTCCCAGACGCGCGGGAACGTGTACAGCTTCCACTTGGACTCGGTGAACTGCCCGGTCTCGATGAAGCGGAAGACGATGAACGCGAGCGCGGCAGCGACGATCAGGATGGTGGCCGCACCGATCCAGCGGTATCGGACGATGGCCTTCGGGCCCGGGGTGTCGAACAGGACGGAGCTCATCGCGCGATCCTCCACTTCTTCTCGAAGGCCCGTTGGGCGAGGGACAGCAAGGACACCAGGGCGACGAAGATCAACGCCACCCAGAGCAGACCGATGAGGAGCGGCTCACCACGCTCCGAGAGGTTCGCGCGAATGGCGCCGGCCTCCGCCACCGAGAAGCCGGCGGCGACGGTGGTGTTCTTCAGGAGGGCGATGAGGACGCTGAAGAGGGGCGGGAGCACGGCTCGGAACGCCTGAGGCAGGATGACGAGCGTCATCGTCTGACCGAACGGGAGCCCGATCGCACGGGCCGCCTCGGCCTGACCGATGGGTACGGTGTTCACCCCGGAACGCAGCACCTCCGCGATATAGGTCGCCGTGTAGAGACTGAGGCCGATGATGGCGAGGGTCGTGTAGCTGACCTCGGGAAGACCGAGTTTCGGATACCCGAACGCGAAGAAGAAGAGGATGAGTGTCAGTGGCGTGTTGCGGACCGTGTTGACGTACAGGGTGCCGAACACGCGCATGGCCGGCACGGGCGAGACCCGCATGGCGCCGACGATGGTGCCGAGGATCAGCGCGAAGAAGCCCGACACCACGAACAGGAGCAGAGTGTTGCGGAAGCCGATCACGAAGAGATCGAGGTTGTCGAGCAGGACGTTCATGCCGAGCGCGCCTTTCCGGAGCGGGGGTACCGAGGCTGACGCCTTGGCTGGGTCGACGGGACAGCTCCCCCGGACGGCCGCAGGTGCGCGGCCGCCCGGGGCGCTGCTTAGTAGTCGTCGACCGCCGGCTGCGACACCTTGGTGCCGGAGAGGCCCAGGGTCGCGTCGTAGATCGCGGTCCAGGTGTCGCCACCGTCCGTGAACATCGTGTTGATGAAGTGGCGCAGCGCATCGTCGCCCTTCGGCAGACCGATGCCGTACAGCTCAGTGCTGAACGGTTCGCCGACGACCTTGAGGACGTCCGGCTCGAGCGCGGCGTAGCCGATCAGGATTGCCTGGTCGGTCGTGACTGCATCGACCTTCCCGTCCTTCAGCGCATCGACACACTGTGAGTAGGTGTCGAACTCCTCCGTCTTGGTGTCGGGGAAGTTGTCCTTGATGTTCTGGATCGGCGTTGAACCGGTCGCGGAACACACGGTCTTGCCCGCGAGGTCGTCCTCGCCCTTGATCTCGTCGTTGTCGGCAGCGACGAGCAGGCCCTGACCGGTCTCGAAGTACGGACCGGCGAAGTCGATCTGCTCCTTGCGCTTGTCCGTGATCGAGTAGGTACCGACGTAGTAGTCGATGTCGCCGTTCACGATGGCCGACTCGCGGTTCGCGCTCGGGATCGCCTTGAACTCGATCTTGTCGGCATCGAAACCGAGCGACGCCGCGATCCATGTCGCGACCTCGATGTCGAAGCCGGAGCGTTCGCCGGTGGCCGCGTCCAGGTAGCCGAGACCCGGCTGGTCCTCCTTGACACCGATGCGGACCTTGTCGGCCTTCACCATCGCGTCGTAGGTGGGGCTGCCCTCGAGCGTGACATCTGTGGCGACCTCGAAGAGCGCGCCGCTGTCGGCCGCCCCCTCGGTCGATCCGGTGCCGGCGTCGCCGCCGCTGCACCCGCTGAGCGCGAGCGCTGCCGCAGCGACTCCCGCGGTGATGAACATGAGCCTCTTGCGCATGTTTTCCTTCCTTCCTTGGTGCCCGGGACGGGCCGATCGGTTGGTCAGTGCCGGGCCGCCGCGCGGGTCGCGCGATCCGGGGTCAGTGAGTCCGTGGGTCAGTGGGTGAGGAGCTTCGAGAGGAAGTCCTTCGCGCGCTCGGACTGCGGATTGGTGAAGAACGACTCGGGGTCGGTGTCTTCGAGGATCTCGCCGTCGGCCATGAAGACCACACGGTCGGCAGCCTTCCGGGCGAACCCCATCTCGTGCGTGACGACGACCATCGTCATGCCCTCGCTCGCGAGCTGGACCATGACGTCCAACACCTCGTTGATCATCTCGGGGTCGAGCGCGGAAGTCGGCTCGTCGAACAGCATCACCTTCGGCTTCATCGCGAGGGCACGGGCGATCGCGACGCGCTGCTGCTGTCCGCCGGAGAGCTGCGCGGGCAACTTGTCCGCCTGCACGCCGATGCCGACCCGCTCGAGGAGGACGGCCGCTGCTTTGTCCGCGTCCGTCTTCTTCTGCTTACGGACCTTGATGGGACCGAGGGTCACGTTCTCGCGGATGGTCTTGTGTGCAAAGAGGTTGAACGATTGGAAGACCATGCCGACATCGGCACGGAGTTCAGCGAGCTGCTTTCCCTCCTCGGGGAGCTTCTTGCCGTCGATCCGGATCTCGCCGGACGTGATCGTCTCGAGGCGGTTGATGGTGCGACACAGCGTCGACTTCCCGGAGCCGGACGGCCCGATCACGACGACGACCTCTCCCTTGTTGACGGTGAGGTTGATGTTCTTCAATGCGTGGAAGTCGCCGTAGTGCTTCTCGACGTTCTCGACGACGACCAGCGGCTCCCCCGTTCCGGCCTGGATCGGATTGCTCGTGGTCTCGAACGCGCCTGCGGATCCTGCGGGCTGGCCGTCGGAAATCGGGTTCGATGGTTCGGCGTTCGGGGACGCTGTTGGCTCCATGTACCCAAACTAGGCGACGCCGTGTTTCACGCGCATGACGGGAACGCTACGGTTACCGTTTCGTAACCTTGACGCCCCGCGCCGGAAACACTCAGGCGTGCTGCGCGAACGCGCTTTCGAACAGGCACACCGAAGCGGCCGTCGCGAGGTTCATGCTCTCTGCGCGACCATAGATCGGCACCGTAAGTGCGCGGTCGACGATCTCGAGGTGGGCATCCTCCAGACCACGGGCCTCGTTGCCGAACACCCACGCGGTCGGCTGCGCAAGGACACCCTCGGCTCGGGCGGCCAGCAGGTCGTCGCCCTTGATGTCGGCAGCCAGCACCTGCAGGCCGGCGCCGCGAGCACGTTCCAGCACCGCGGGCAACTCGACTCCCACCGCAACGGGCAGGTGGAACAACGAACCGGTCGTGGACCGGACGACCTTCGGATTGTAGAGGTCGACCGTGCGACCACTCAGCACCACGGCGTCAGCGCCTGCAGCATCGGCTGCACGGATGATCGTGCCGAGGTTGCCGGGGTCGCGGACCTCTTCGAGGATGACGACGAGCTTGGGGTCCCCCGCGAAGATGTCCTTGATAGACGTCGGGAACTGCTGCGCGACAGCGATGAAGCCTTGCGGCGTGACGGTGTCGGCCATCGATTCCAAGACCTGCTCGGTCACGAACTCGACGTCGAGGCCTGCATCTGCGGCAGCCGCCGCGACGTCACCGTAGCGCTCGAGCGCCGTCGGCGTCGCGTACAACTCGAGGATGAGGTCGGGCCGGAACTGGAGGGCCTCGGAAACCGCCTGAGGTCCTTCGAGGAGGAACAGGCCTGTCTCCTGCCTCGCCGGGCGTTTGGCGAGTTTGGCGACGGATCGGACACGCGGTGACCGCGGATTGTCAAGCACGGACCCATCCTATGGCCGGGCGGCCCCGACAGACGAAACGGCCCGATCCTTGGAGGGATCGGGCCGTTCGAACACGTCGGAATCCGACGCACGGAGCGGTCGGCTTACGCGGAGACCTTCGGTGCGGAGGTGTCGGCCGGGAGAGCAGCCTTGGCCGACTTCACGAGGGCCGCGAACGTGGCGGGCTCGTGCACGGCGAGCTCGGCGAGCATACGACGGTCGACCTCGATGCCGGCGAGGCCGAGGCCCTGGATGAAGCGGTTGTACGTCATGCCGTTGGCACGCGAAGCCGCGTTGATGCGCTGGATCCAGAGGCGACGGAAGTCACCCTTGCGCGCACGACGGTCACGGTACGAGTAGACGAGGGAGTGAGTGACCTGCTCCTTGGCCTTCCGGTACAGACGCGAACGCTGACCGCGGTAACCCGCGGCGCGCTCGAGAATGACGCGACGCTTCTTGTGAGCGTTGACCGCCCTTTTGACTCTTGCCATGTTCCTAGTTCCTTACGGGTAAACGGTCTAGCGACCGAGCAGCTTCTTCATGACCTTGGCGTCGGCGGGCGCCAGCACCTGGTCCTGGTTCAGGCGACGGGTACGACGGCTGGACTTGCTCTCCAGGTTGTGTCGCATACCGGCCTGCTGCTTCATCAGCTTGCCGCTGCCGGTGACCTTGAATCGCTTCTTGGCCCCGGAGTGGGTCTTCTGCTTCGGCATGGGATTCCTCGTTTCTTATCGGTTCTCATCGGCGGATGACTCCGCCGGAGCAGCCTCGTCGGCGTCGTCGCCGGCGTCTGCCGGACGTGCCTTCGATGCCGCACGTTGTGCGTTGGCCTCGGCTTTCGCCTCGGACTTGTTCTTCAGGGGGCCGACGACCATCACCATGTTGCGTCCGTCGACCATGGGGGTGGACTCGACGGTGCCCCACTCGGACACGTCCTCGGCGAACTTCTGGAGCAGACGGACGCCCTGCTCTGGACGGGACTGCTCGCGGCCGCGGAACTGGATCATGGCTTTCACCTTGTCGCCGGCCTTGAGGAAGCCCTCAGCGCGCTTGCGCTTGGTCTCGTAGTCGTGCTGATCGATCTTGAGGCGGAACCGGACCTCTTTGAGGATCGTGTTCGCCTGGTTGCGCCTGGCCTCTTTGGCCTTCTGCGCAGCCTCGTACTTGAACTTGCCGTAGTCCATGATCTTCGCGACGGGCGGCTTGGAGTTGGGTGCGACCTCGACGAGGTCGAGATCCGCTTCCTGCGCGAGGCGAAGGGCGACCTCGATTTTGACGACGCCGACCTGTTCTCCGCCGGGACCGACGAGTCGGACCTCCGGGACGCGGATACGGTCATTGGTACGGGGATCGCTGATGCGGAACTCCTCTGACTGGGTGGGTGGCCACACGCGCAGATCGAATACCTGCAACGCGACGAAATCGGTTCACCACACACCCATACCCTCCGCCGAGTTCGAAAACACAGAGCCGGAAGGCACCACGCCCTTGCTACCTGCAGCCGTGAAGCGACAGGCGGAGCGTGACAACCCGGTAACCTAATGAAGCGGTCAAGCGCGGGTGGGAGAATCTCCTCTTTCGTACCGAGACATGTCTCGGAGCACCGCACGAGTCTAACAGAGGATCCACGTGAACAACACCACCAGCCCATACGACGAAGACGAGCAGGCGAATCAGGCCACGCGCGACATCGCAGAGGTACCGGCCGTCGAGGTCATCACGACCGCAGCGGTGCACCTCATGAGCGCAGCCGCGGTCAAGTGCGGCCTGGCCGACGACCCGGAGTCGCAGCTCGACCTCGACGAGGCACGCAAACTCATCAACGCACTCGCCGGCCTCATCACCGCCGGCGCTCCGGAGATCAGCGACATGCATGCACGCTCACTGCGTGACGGCCTCCGCTCTCTTCAGCTCGCCTTCCGTGAGGCCTCGACCATCGAGGACCCGATCGGCAAGGGGCCCGGAGAGAAGTGGACCGGCCCCGTCACCTGATCGGACAGCCTGGCCCGCTTCGCCGGTCGACGGTCAGTCGGCCGGCCGAATCGAGACCGCCAGGGAGTCGACGCGCGTCGCGATGACCTCGTCGGCTGCCCAGCGCTGCGCGAGACGAGCAAGCGCGGCATCGAGCTCCTGCTGCGTCAGGCCCGCGATGAGGCCGAGTTCGACCACCAGTTCCGAGCCGACGAGCTTCGCGCCGGGATCGCCGGCACGCAGCCGCACCGTCACGACGGCGAGTTCAGACTCGATCGACGCCTCGAACGCCTGCAGTACCGCCGGATCGCTGAAGCTCGGAAGCCACCGCTGCGACTGCGCGATGGCCCAGAGCGCCGGCCGACGGATCGCGAACTCGGTCTCCGAAGTGGGGTCGAGCACCACGACGTCCGTCTGCTCGCTGGCGGCGGCGAGCGCTACTCGGACGCCGTCGGCTGGAATCGGCCTCGCGGTCCGGTTCCATGCGGACATGGCGGACACGGAACTGAACACCGGCAGCACCGTGCGACCGTCGGGGCCCGTGACCGTGACGATCGAGAGCTCCTGCGACTTGTCGATCGCCTGACCGTGCTCGTTCTCGCCGACCTCACCGAGGTGGGCGACGAGCGGGATGAGGAGCCGCGATTCACGGAAGGCGTCGACCACCTCGGCTTCACCGACCTCGAGCGACCGGAACCTGCGCAGCGCCTCGATCAGACGTTCCGGAGCGCTCCCGTCGTCGCTGGAGCTCGTGTTCGCCTGGAAGCTCCGTCCAGCCCACGGCTGGCCGGCGGAGTCGGTGCTCCCACCGTGCGCATGGGCCGCGGGCCCGTCAGTTGCCGGAGACATCCAGCGCCTCGGCCAGGGTGAACTCGCCGTTGTAGAGGGCCTTCCCGATGATCGCGCCCTCGAGGCCCAGCGGAACGAGCTCGCGCAGTGCTACGAGGTCGTCGAGGCTCGAGATTCCTCCGGAGGCGACGACGGGACGCTCGGTGCGCTCCATGACCTGACGCAGCAGCTCGAGGTTCGGACCCTGCAGCGTGCCGTCCTTCGTCACGTCGGTGACCACGTAGCGCGCGCAACCCGCCTCTTCGAGACGCGCGAGCACGGTCCACAGGTCGCCGGCGTCCTGGGTCCAGCCACGGGCTGCGAGCGTCGTGCCGCGAACGTCCAGCCCGACGGCGATCGCGTCACCGTACTGCGAGATGACGCTCGCCGCCCACTCGGGGTTCTCGAGCGCCGCCGTGCCGAGGTTGACACGCTTGACGCCCGTCTCGAGCGCCTGCTCGAGCGACGCGTCGTCCCGGATGCCGCCGGAGAGCTCGATGTTCACCCCGCGGGTCTTCGCGATGACCTTCTTGATGACAGCCCGGTTGTGCCCGCGCCCGAACGCCGCGTCGAGGTCGACGAGGTGGATCCACTCGGCGCCCTGGCCCGCCCAGTCGATGGCTGCGTCGACCGGCTCGCCGTAGTTCGTCTCGGAACCGGCCTCACCGCGCGTGAGACGGACCGCTTTGCCGCCGACGATGTCGATCGCGGGAAGGAGGACCAGGCCGGGCGTCGTGTTGAACTCGTTCATGAATCACAGTCTCTTCGGGAGCCGCAGGCTCATCGGGTGCTGGAGCGGAGCATGCGTCGCGGCACAAGCACCAGAGCTTAGTCGGCTACAGGGTGCCGAGCCAGTTCGTCAGGAGGCGGATGCCGGCGTCGCCCGACTTCTCCGGGTGGAACTGCGTGGCGGACAGCGGTCCGTTCTCGACCGCCGCGAGGAAGGGGCCCCCGTGGGTCGCCCAGGTGAGCCGTGGAGCAGGGAACGGCGGCATCACGTCGAGCGTCCAGTCCTGTGCGGCGTATGAGTGCACGAAGTAGAAGCGCTCGTCGGCCAGGCCGTCGAACAGGACGGAGTCCGCGTCGGGCGAGACGGTGTTCCACCCCATGTGCGGGAGGACCGGAGCGACCAGTTCGGTGACCGTGCCAGGCCACTCGCCGAGGCCCTCGGCCTCCGAGCCGCGTTCGACACCGCGCTCGAACATGACCTGCATCCCCACGCAGATCCCGAGGACCGGTCGTCCTCCGGCGAGACGGAGGTCGATCACCTCGTCGCCGTGCGAGGACCTCAGGGCGCCGATGACGGCGTCGAACGCGCCGACCCCTGGGACGACGAGCCCATCGGCTGCGAGGGCTGCCTTGCGGTCACCGGTGAGCACCACGTCGGCGCCGGCCAGCTCGAGCGCTTTGACGGCCGAGTGGACGTTGCCGGAACCGTAGTCGAGGACGACGACCGACGGACGAGCGGTCACAGCGCACCCTTGGTGGACGGGATCCCCTGCACGAGCGGGTCGAGCGCCTTCGCCTGACGGAACGCACGCGCGAACGCCTTGAACTCGGCCTCGGCGATGTGGTGCGGGTCGCGGCCGCCGAGCACGGTGACGTGCACGGTCAGGCCGGCGTTGAACGTGATCGCCTCGAACACGTGCCGCACCATCGATCCGGTGAAGTGTCCGCCGATGAGGTGGAACTCGAAGCCGGTGGGCTCTCCCGTGTGCACGAGGTAAGGACGCCCGGAGATGTCGACGACCGCCTGGACCAGCGCCTCGTCGAGCGGGACCAGTGCGTCGCCGTAGCGGGAGATGCCGGACTTGTCACCGAGCGCCTGCTTGATGGCCTGCCCCAGCACGATGCCGATGTCTTCGACCGTGTGGTGGACGTCGATCTCGACGTCTCCCTTGGCCCGCACGGTGAGGTCGGTCAGCGAGTGCTTCGCGAACGCCGTGAGCAGGTGGTCGTAGAACGGGACGGACGTCTCGATGCTGCTCGTGCCGGTGCCGTCGAGGTTCAGTTCCAGCTCGATGCTGGACTCGCTCGTCTCCCGCTGGAGTCGGGCCGTGCGCTGCTGGGTGGTCATGGCGTCCAGTCTATCCAGCCACCGCTCGAGGGCGCCGCGCCAGCCGTCATAGAGGAGCATGACGCGCAGTCTGCGCCTATCGTTGATGGGTCATGACCTCCTCACTCAGCATCGCACCGTCCCATGCGCTCGATCAGACCGAGATCGCCGCCCTGCGCGCGCGCTTCCCGATCCTCTCGCGACAGATGAACGGGCACCCGCTCGTCTACCTCGACTCGGGCGCGACGTCACAACGTCCCGTGGACGTCATCGAGGCTGAGCGCGACTACGCGAGCCAGAGCAACGCGGCAGTCCACCGCGGCGCCCATCTCCTCGCTGCCGAAGCCACCGAACTCTTCGAGGATGCGCGCGCGACGGTCGCAGGGTTCATCGGCGCCGACGAGCGCGAACTCGTCTGGACTTCCGGAGCCACCGCAGCCCTGAACCTCGTCGCCGGTTCGCTCGGCAACGCGAGCGCCGGTCTCGGAGGCGCCGGGGCCGAACGCTTCCGGCTCGGCCCCGGCGATGAGATCGTCGTCACCGAGCTCGAACACCACGCGAACCTCATCCCGTGGCAGCAGCTGGCCGCCCGCACCGGCGCCACCCTGCGCCACCTCCCAGTGGATGACGACGGCGTGCTGCTCCTCGATGCCGCGGACGACATCATCGGCGAGCGCACCAGGGTGCTCGCGTTCGCGCACGTGTCGAACGTGACCGGCGCGATCGCCCCGGTGGCCGAACTCGTCGCCCTCGCCGGACGTGTCGGCGCGCTGACCGTGCTCGACGCCTGCCAGTCGGTGCCGCACCTCCCCGTCGACGTCCACGCACTCGGCGTCGACTTCCTCGTCTTCTCCGGCCACAAGATGCTCGGACCGAACGGCATCGGCGCCCTGTGGGGTCGGCGCGAGCTCCTCGATGCGCTGCCGCCGTTCCTCACAGGTGGTTCGATGATCACGACGGTCACGCTCGACACCGCCGAGTTCCTGCCAGCGCCGCAACGATTCGAAGCAGGCACCCAGCCCGTCTCGCAGGCGATCGCGCTCGCGAGCGCAGTCCGCTTCCTCCAGGGCGTCGGCATGGAGCGCATCCACGCCACCGAGGCTGCCGCCGGCCAGCGCCTCGCGAGCGGTCTCGCGGAGATCCCGGGCGTCCGGCTCATCGGGCCGCGACCAGGCGCCGAGCGCGCGGGTCTCGCGAGCTTCGACCTCGCGGGCGTCCACGCACATGACGTCGGCCAGTTCTTCGACGACCGAGGCATCGCCGTCCGGGTGGGCCACCACTGCGCCCAGCCGCTGCACCGTCGACTCGGCCTGACGGCATCGACGAGAGCCAGCAGCTACCTCTACACGAGCAACGAGGACATCGACGCGTTCCTCGACGCGGCAGCACTCGTCGGACCGTTCTTCGGCGGCGCGCGGTGAGCGGCCTCGAGAGCTTGTATCAGGAGCTCATCCTCGACCATGCCCGCGAACGCCACGGGTTCGGTCTCCAGGAGGGAGCCGCAGCCGAATCCCACCAGCTGAACCCGACCTGCGGCGACGAGGTGACGTTGCAGGTTCACCTCGATCCCGACGGTCTGCACATCCGTGCCGTCGCCTGGGAGGGTCACGGCTGTTCGATCTCGCAGGCCTCGACCTCCTGCCTGAGCGACCTGGCGGCCGGACTCACCACGACCGAGCTCCAGCAACTCGCCGACGAGTTCCGCACGGTCATCCGGTCACGCGGAGCGCTGGAGTTCGACGAGGAGCGGTTCGGCGACGCCGCGGCGTTCAGCGGCGTCTCGCGATACATCGCCCGTGTGAAGTGCGCCATGCTCCCCTGGGTCGCCGCGGAAGAGGCGATCTCCCGCCTCGGCTGAGCATCGCCCGACCGGGGTCGTCTGTCGCGACCGATTGACGATCAGGCCGGGCTGATCGCTGCCAGCGCGTCGAGGAACATCGTCGTCTCCGCTTCGGTTCCCGCCGTGACCCTGAGGTGGTTCGGGATCCCGACGTCACGGATGAGGATGCCGCGCTCGAAGAGGGCTTCGAAGGCCGCGTTCGGGTCCTGGACGCCACCGAACAGGACGAAGTTCGCGCCACTGCGTCTGGGCTCGTAGCCCAGACGGCCAAGTTCGACCACGAGCCGATCACGCTGCGTCCGGATGTCGTCGACCATGGCGAGCATCTCGGCCGAGTGACGCAGTGCGGCCGTCGCCGCGGCCTGCGTCAGGGCGCTCAGGTGATACGGCAGACGGACGAGCCGCAGGGCGTCGACCACCGCAGGGTCGGCAGCGAGGTATCCCAGGCGCACGCCTGCGAAGGCGAAGGCCTTGCTCATGGTCCGAGAGACGATCAAGCGCGGACGCCCCTCGAGCAGGGTGAGCGCGCTGGACTCGTCGTCTGGAGCGAACTCCGCATACGCCTCGTCGACGACGACGATGCCCCTGGACGCCTCGTACACGGCCGTGATCGTCTCGATCGACAACGGCGTGCCCGTGGGGTTGTTGGGCGAACAGAGGAAGATCAGATCGGGGTCGGTCTCGGTGACCTGACGCGCGGCGGTCTCGGCCGAGAGCTCGAACTCGGCGTCGCGGGACCCGGCGATCCACCTCGTACCCACGCCGCCTGCCAACAACGGATACATCGAGTAGGTGGGCGTGAACCCGAGCAGTGAGCGCCCGGGGCCACCGAACGCCTGCAGGATGTGCTGCAAGACCTCGTTCGACCCGTTCCCCGCCCAGATCTGCTCGGGGGTGATGCCATGCCCGAGGTAGGCCGCGAGCGATCCGCGCAGTTCGGTGAACTCCCGATCGGGATACCGGTTCACGGACAGGACTGCCGTCGCGAGTGAGGCCACGATGTCGTGTGCAACGGCCTCGGGAATGGGGTGGCTGTTCTCATTGACGTTCAAGGCCACGGCCACGTGGGCCTGCGGAGCACCGTAGGGCTTCAGCCCCCGGAGGTCGTCGCGGATGGGGAGGTCATCGAGGTCGGTCACGCGACAATCGTATCGAGGTCGGGCGACCCCCGACTCACTCTGCGACGTACCGCTGGGGCACTGCGAGCCGCTGCCCGGGCTCGACGCCCGACGTGCGCAACTGGTTCAGGTTCATGATCTCGGCGATGACATCGCGCGGGTCGGCATCGGGAGCGATCGACTCGGCGAGTTGCCAGAGCGACTCCCCCGGATCCACCGTGACGTACGTGAACGACGTGGCCGAAGCAGCGTTGTTCGCCGCAGCACCGCCCGCCGACAATCCGACGACCGCCACCGCGACGACGAGCGGGATCGCCGCGAGCGTCGTGAAGACGACGCGCCCGCGGCGAGTGAGACGAAGCCGCCCGGAGGGACGCGAGGACGCTTCCGCCACCCGCGTCGTGCGGACGGGGATCGATGCGTGTGACCCGATCAGTGCTGCGCTCATGTCAACCCTCCAAGAGTGTGCTCACCATGGTGACGAGGATTCGTACCCGGCACTCGGCCGGGAGTACCGGGTACGAAACTATGTTCCGAATATATCTTCGATTGTTCGAATACTCAACCCTTGTCTTCGTACCTCTGACGCACGGGTTCGGCGACACGCTCGAACAGATGTTTGTCTGGACGAGTCGGTACGGATACAGTTTCGAGTGTTGGAAGCAGTACACCACCACCCACCGACATCGGTCTCCGACAACCGATCAGGGCAGGAGCGAAGATGGCAGCGAACACAGCGGGCGACGGCGCCCGGGAACGCCAGGTCGGCGGCACCAGGCGGCGCAAGAGCCTGAGTGACAAGCAGTTGGCCATCCTCGACGTCATCCAGCGCTCGGTCTCCCAGCGTGGCTATCCACCGAGCATGCGCGAGATCGGCGACGCCGTCGGCCTCGCCTCACTGTCGAGCGTGACCCACCAGCTCGGTCAACTCGAACTCAGCGGGTACCTCCGCCGTGATCCGAACCGCCCGCGCGCCATCGAGATCCTCATCGACCTTCCGACTGCCGTCGAGGGCAGCGACCCGGACACCGCCCCGCCCGTCGGCGATGCCGCGATGGTCCCGCTCGTCGGCCGCATCGCCGCGGGCATCCCCATCACGGCCGAGCAACAGGTTGAGGAGATCTTCCCGCTGCCCCGCCAACTCGTCGGCAAGGGCAGCCTGTTCATGTTGAAGGTCGTCGGCGACTCCATGATCGACGCGGCGATCTGCGACGGCGACTGGGTCGTCATCCGCGAGCAGAAGACCGCGGAGAACGGCGAGATCGTCGCGGCCATGCTCGACGAGGAGGTGACGGTGAAGGTCTTCCGTCAGCGCGACGGGCACACCTGGCTCCTCCCCCGCAACTCAGCGTTCGAGCCCATCCTGGGCGATCACGCCGAGGTGCTCGGCAAGGTCGTCGCCGTCATGCGCGCGGTCTGAGCCGCACAACGCACGAGGAAGGCCGGGACGATCGTGATGATCCTCCCGGCCTTCCCCGATTCGGGCGAGGTCAGGCGCTCGCGCTCACGCGCTCCCGAACGAGCCGGGTGGCCTCCACGATGTTCGACAGCGAGGTGACGGTCTCCTCGTAGCCGCGTGTCTTGAGCCCGCAGTCCGGGTTCACCCACACCTGGCGGTCAGGGATGCCCGCGAGTGCGGTCTCCAAGAGTGCGCTGACCTCCGACACACTGGGCACGCGCGGCGAGTGGATGTCGTAGACACCTGGGCCGATGCCGTGATCGAAGCCACTCGCCTCGATGTCCGCGACGACCTCCATCCTCGACCTCGCGGCCTCGATGCTGGTCACATCGGCATCGAGCCGACGGATGGCGTCGATCACGACCCCGAACTCCGAGTAGCAGAGGTGCGTGTGGATCTGGGTCTCGTCGCGCACTCCTGCGGTCGCGAGGCGGAACGATCCAACCGACCAGTCGAGGTACTGCTCCTGGTCAGCTCGGCGCAGCGGCAGCAGCTCCCGGAGCGCCGGCTCGTCGACCTGGATGATGCCGATGCCCGACTGCTCGAGATCGACGATCTCGTCCCGGAGCGCGAGCGCCACCTGATTGGCCGTCGCCCCGAGCGGCTGATCGTCACGCACGAAGGACCACGCGAGGATCGTCACCGGCCCGGTGAGCATCCCCTTCACCGGTTTGGTCGTCAGCGATTGCGTGTACGTCGACCAGTCGACGGTGATGGGAGCCGGACGCGAGACGTCGCCCCAGAGCAGCGACGGACGTGTGCAGCGCGACCCGTACGACTGGACCCAACCGTGCTCGGTGACGGCGAAGCCGTCCAGGTGTTCCGCGAAGTACTGGACCATGTCGTTGCGCTCCGGCTCACCGTGCACGATGACGTCGATCCCGATCTCCTCCTGGAGCGCGACGACCCGCGAGATCTCAGCCCGCATGGCGGCCACGTAGTCGGCCTCGCTCAGCGTGCCCGCTGCGCGCTGAGCCCTCGCCCTGCGGATGTCGCCCGTCTGCGGGAAGGACCCGATCGTCGTCGTCGGCAGGAAGGGCAGCCCGAGGGCCGCTTCCTGAGCATCGGCCCGGACTCGATAGTCGTCGCGGGAGAAGTCCGCGGGGACGAGAGCCGCCGCTCGCGACCGGACCGCAGGGTCGACCACGCCGGGTGCTGTGAGGCGATCGGCCAGGGCCGTCGACGCCGCGTCCAGCTCCGCGGCGATGACCGCCCTGCCGTTCACGACACCACGGGCGAGTGTCGCCACCTGGCCGACCTTCTGCTCGGCGAAGGCGAGCCAGCTCCGGAGCCTGGGATCGAGTTTCTTCTCGACCTCGACGGTGTACGGGACATGCAGCAGGGATGTCGATGTCGACACCGTCACGGTGGTGAAGCGCTCTGTCGCTGCATCCACGAGATCGGCTGCGGCTGCAAGGTCACCGCGCCAGACGTTGTGGCCGTCGATCACACCCGCGACGACCGTCTTCGTCTCGAGACCGGGAACGCTCTCGGGGAGCCAGCCCTTCACGAGATCGATGCCGATCGCTTCCACGTCGGATGCGGCGAGGATCGGAAGCGCATCCCCGAGCGCACCGTACGGTGCCGCCACGAAGATGGACGGGCGGGCGGCAGTCGACGCGAGGACCGCGGTCGCCCGCTCGATCGCGGCGAGCACGGTCGACCGCGGTACATCGAACGTCTCGGACACGAGCGCCGGCTCGTCGAACTGCACCCAGGGGGCACCAGCCGCCGCCAGACCCTGCAACAGCTCGGCGTACACCGGGAGCAGCTCATCCAGGCGATCGAGGGGCGAGAAGCCCTCCGGCGCGCCGTCAGCGGCCTTGGAGAGCAGCAGGAACGTCACCGGACCGACGATGACGGGTCTCGTGACGAACCCCTCGGCGACACCCTCCAAGTACTGCTCGACCACACGGTCACTCGCGAGCGAGAAGACCGTGTCGGCACCGATCTCTGGAACCAGGTAGTGGTAGTTCGAGTCGAACCACTTCGTCATCTCCAGCGGAGCGAGGTCTCCCGCGCCACGGGCGATCGTGAAGTACCCGGCGAGGTCCAGCCGACCGTCGTCCCCGAGCAGCGACGCGAAACGCGCGGGCACCGCACCGACCGTCCCTGCGGCGTCGAGCACCTGGTCGTAGAAGGAGAAGCTCTCGGGAATCGCCCCGCCGCTGCGGTCCAGACCGAGTTCAGCGAGGCGGTTCCGGGTGTCGGAACGCAGCTGTGCCGCCGTGGCCTCGAGCGCTGCGGCATCGGTGCGGCCGGACCAGAAGGCTTCGACGGCGCGCTTCAGCTCGCGGTTCGGACCGATACGCGGGTAGCCGAGGACGGTACCGACGGGGAATGCTGGAGTGGCGTTCATTGTGCTTCCTTGCTCGTGAGTCGTGCTGGGACGGGAGGGGTCGGGGTGTCGGTCTGGAGCGGGATCCCGGCGCGTGTGAGCACGTCGAGGACCGTCCGGTGCTGGTTGAAGGCATAGAGGTGGACGCCTGGCGCACCGCCCGCGACGATGTCGCGGATGAGCCGGGCCGAGTACTCGGTACCGATCTCGATGCGCCCTGCTTCGTCGGGCTCGACCTCGAGCGCGATGGCCAGATCGCTCGGCAGCTCTTCGCCGCTCAGTTGGAGGACCCTGCGGAGCCTCGCCGCACTCGTGATCGGCATGACACCCGGGAGGATGGGCATCGTGACGCCGTGACGCCTGGCGCGCTCCGCGAACGCGAGGTAGTCGTCCGCATGGAAGAACAGCTGCGTGATCGCGAGGGTCGCTCCGGCCGCCTGCTTCGCAAGCAGTGTGTCGAGGTCCTGGGTGGTCGATCTGGACCGGGGATGGCCGTTCGGAAAGGCGGCGACGGCGATCCTCGGCCGATGGCGCCGTCCGAGCTGCACCGCTCCCGGAAGCCCGTGCAGACGGCCCTCGGCATACGGCTCGTGCTCAGCGCTCACCCGACCGATGAGCTGCACCAGCTCGGCCGCACTCCCGAGGTCGCCGAGGAAGGCATCGCCCTCGACCGAACCCTCCGGCGGATCGCCCCGGAGCGCGAGGAAGCTCTGGACGCCTCCGTCGAGGAACTGCTTGATCAACTCACTCGCCTGCGCATGCGTGGAGCCGACACACGTGAGGTGCGCCATCGGATCGACCGAGGTCGATGAGCGGATGCTCCGGAGCACGTCGAGACTGGCCGTGCGCGACGAGCCGCCGGCGCCGAAGGTCACGGAGATGAACTCCGGACCGGCAGCGGCGAGCTGCTCGACCGTGTGTGTGAGCGCGATGCCTCCGTCGAGCGTCTTGGGCGGGTAGAGCTCGAAGGAGAACGGGGTCCGGCCCAGACAGGCGGGGTCCGCGATGGTCATGTGGTCTCGTCTCGATTGCAGCGGGTGCGGAGCCGGCGACCACGCGCCCCGCAGCGGACTCCGCTCGGTGCGTCGTGGGCGGATGCCGGGCTCGGCTGTCGCTCCAACGCCACCCGATCGGGCGGCTACGATGCGGACGACGATAGCAACCCAGGGGCCGGATGGCGATGGTCGATCGGCGGATCCCGTCATGCTGCGACACATTCCCCCATCCGTCGCTTGGTCGTACGCTGAGGCCATGGAACAGAGCGCCAGCGCGCGCAGTCGTCGGGGCAGGCCGACGGCGCGCCTCACCCTCAGCTGCGCGCTCGCCTTCCTCGCGCTGCTCTCCGGGTGCGCCGCGCCGACCGGGCTCTCTCCGACGACGACGGCTGATGACCCATCCGCGGTCGGGCTCGACATCGAGTTGCGTCAGAACCGGGACCAGTACGCCACCCACCTGGCGATCATCCGGGTGTCGAACACGAGCGGCGACGACGTGGTGGTGGAACGGGTCGAACTGTCCGGCTCCGCCTTCGAGACCAGGACGACCCGCGAGCGCACCTCGGCGATCCCCGCAGGTCAGACGAAGGATCTCGCAGTCGACATCCCGCGGGCGGACTGCGACGCCACCGCCCATGAGCTGCGAGCCGAGGCGGAGGTGGAGCTCGACGACGGACGGACCGTGCACGCGGACGACCTCCCCGATCCCACGCACGCCCTGCCACGCATCCACGCTGCCGATTGCACCGCAGCCGGCGTCGCCGGCATCGCCACCGTGTCGGCCGCACCAGAGGTGCGACTCGAGGGCGCCGGGGCGCGCACGGTCGCCGTGCTGACGATCACGGCGACACCGACCGGGGCGCCCGGACGCCTCGAACTCGTGTCCTTGCGGTCCACGGTCCTGCTGCAACCCGCACCGCCCTCCGACGGCAGTGCCGCCCCCGAGGAATGGCCGCTCGGGATCGTCGTGGACGCCTCGACCGGGACCAGGACGATCGACGTCCGGATCGTGCCGAGCCGTTGCGATCCCCATGCACTGGCAGAGGACAAGGTCGGAACCCTGTTCCCGCTCGTGGTACGCGTCGATGACGACGAGGAGGCGCTGCTCACCCTGCCGCTGCCGCCAGGCACAGCCGACGCGCTGAAGGCAGCTGTCAGGCTCGCCTGTGCGTGAGCTACCCGAGGCGCCGGTCCGTGCCGAGCGAAGCCCGCGCTCAGGCTGAGGTGATCGCCGCCGGCGTGACGATCTCCGCGAACGGCGCGAGGGCTGCCGCGAGCTCGGCACCGACCAGCGCATGCACGACCGTGCCGCGTTCGTCATAGGAGGTCGACAGGACCTTGCCGCGCTCGTGCAGCAACGTCACGAGATCGCCGCGATCGAACGGGACCACGACGTGCACCTCGTTGCTCGGCGACGGGATGAGCGACTCGATGCGCTCCATGAGCTCATCGATGCCGGCACCGGTCCTCGCCGAGACGAAGACCGCGTCCGGCACGAGCCCGCGGAGGACGAGCAGCTGACCGTCGTCGACGAGGTCGGCCTTGTTGAAGACGACCACCTCGGGTAGATGCCGGGCGCCCACCTCACCGATGACGTCGTGCACGGTGGCGATCTGCCCTGCGGGATCCGGGTGCGCCGCATCGACCACGTGCACGATGACGTCGCTGTCCGCGACCTCCTCGAGCGTGGAGCGGAAGGCCTCGACGAGCTGGTGCGGCAGGTTGCGGACGAAACCGACCGTGTCTGCGAGGGTGTACTCGCGGCCGTCCGAGGTGACGTTCCGGCGCACGGTGGCGTCGAGCGTCGCGAAGAGCGAGTTCTCCACGAGCACTCCCGCCTTCGTGATGCGGTTCAGCAGGCTCGACTTCCCGGCGTTCGTGTACCCCGCGATGGCGACGGACGGCACCGTGTTCCGGCGGCGGTTCGCGCGCTTGGCCTCACGAGCGGGCTTCATGGCCGTGATCGACTTCCGGAGCTTCGCCATACGGGTGTGGATCCGCCGACGGTCGAGTTCGATCTTCGTCTCACCGGGGCCCCTCGATCCCATACCGGCGCCAGCGCCACCCACCTGACCGCCGGCCTGACGGCTCATCGACTCACCCCAGCCACGCAGACGTGGCAGCAGGTACTCGAGCTGCGCCAGCTCGACCTGGGCTTTGCCCTCGCGGCTCTTCGCGTGCTGGCTGAAGATGTCGAGGATGACGGCCGTGCGGTCGATCACCTTGACACCCACGGCGTCCTCGAGCGCTCGACGCTGGCTCGGAGCGAGCTCGGTGTCGGCGATGACGGTGTCGGCGCCGAGCGCCTGCACGATCGACTTCAGTTCCTGGGCCTTACCGCGACCGAGATAGGTGCTCGGGTCCGGGTGGGGCTTGCGCTGCAGGAGGCCGTCGAGCACGACGGCACCGGCCGTCTCGGCGAGGGCCGCGAGTTCGCGGAGGGAGTTCTCCGCGTCGTGGAGCGCACCCTGCGGGTACACGCCGATGATGACGACGTTCTCCAGCCGCAGTTGCCGATACTCGACCTCGGTGACATCCTCGAGTTCCGTCGACAGACCGGCGACCCGGCGGAGTGCCTGGCGATCCTCGCGGTCGAACTGCTCGCCGTCGTCGGACGTGCCGCCGGCGGTGCTCGCCGACTGGAGTGCAGCTGCACCGCTGCCGAACAACGTGTACCCGCTCGATCGCGACGTTGCGCTGGAGAGCACCCGGGCCACGACATCATCGTCGTCCGGTGTCGAGACGGCGTCCGACGCCTCCTCGAAGTCGACTGCGTCGTCGTCTGCGTGGTCCTGGGGTGCGTCCGCTGGTGGTCTACTCATCGCGTTAACCCTACTTCCTCCGGGTCCGGTACCGTTCCTGTATGTCGAACGAGCACTACTTCACCGCCGAACCCGCGAGCGAGTTGCAGCTCAAACCGATCACGGCGCGACTGGGGGGCGAGGAGCGAGCGCTCGTCTCGGCCGGCGGGATCTTCAGTCCCGGCCATCTCGATCAGGGAACGATGGTCCTCCTCGCGAACACCCCGCCCCCGCCGCCAACAGGCGACCTCCTCGACATCGGCTCCGGCTGGGGTCCGATCGCCCTGTCGCTCGCCCTCGCGTCACCCGAAGCCACCGTCTGGGCGGTGGACGTCAACCAGCGGGCACTCCAGCTCACCCGGCTGAACGCCGAGCGGCTCGGGCTGGCGAACATCCGCGCCGTGCTCCCCGAAGAGGTCCCGGACGACGTCCGGTTCAGCACGATATGGTCCAATCCGCCCATCCGAGTCGGCAAGGATGAGCTGCACCGTCTACTCATGCACTGGCTACCCCGCCTCGAGGACGAGGGTGACGCCTGGCTCGTCGTGCAGAAGAACCTCGGCTCGGACTCACTGCAGCACTGGCTGCAGGAACAGCTGCCCTCGACCTTCCATGTCGGCCGTGCCGCGATGGCCAAGGGCTTCCGGGTCCTGCACACCCGCCGCCGCGAACAGCGGTAGCCCGGTCGTCGATCAGGCGAGCGCGATCGTTCCGGCGTAGACGAGCGTCGCGGGTCCGGCCAGGACCACGTGCTCACCGTCCGCTTCCTGAACCATGCTCACGCCCAGTTCGCCACCCGGTACCTCGACCCGCCAGTCGTTCGGCGCTGCAGCGCCGGCCCAGAACCGGAACGCGAGCGCCGCGGCAGCCGTGCCGGTTCCGCAGCTCAGGGTCTCGCCGCTCCCTCGTTCGTGCACACGCATACGGATCCGGGCGACGCCGTCCGCGATCAGCGGCTCCCCCGGGACGACGAGTTCCACGTTGGCTCCGTGGGGCGGGACCGGATCGAGCTGAGGGATGTACTCCAGCTCGGCGCCGTCGAGTTCTGCGGCGTCGGCGACGGCCACGACGATGTGCGGGTTGCCCACGTCGATCCCGATGCCGGGTCGTGCGACAGGCAGACCTTTGACCCGGACCAGCGTCTCGCGCTCGTCGAGCGTCCAACGACCGAGGTCGACGGAGTAGCCCAGGGCGTCGTAACCGACCCGACGGACGCCTGCACGCGTGCCGATCGCAAGACGCTCACCGGGGGCCAGCGTGACGAGGGAGCTCTCGAGCAGGTAGTGGAGGAATACTCGGATTCCGTTGCCACACATCTCGGCGACCGAGCCGTCGGCGTTGTGGTAGTCCATGAACCATTCGGCCGACGCATCCTCCGCCAAGGCCGCGGCCCCCGCGTCGAGGTTCGCGGACCGGACCGCGCGGATGACGCCGTCCGCGCCGATGCCGAAGTGACGATCGCAGAGGGCCGCGATCTGTCCGGGATCGAGTGGTTCGAGCCCGTCGGGATCGGTGAACAGCACGAAGTCGTTGCCCGTGCCGTGGCCCTTCGTGAAGGAGAGTGTCGACGCCATCCGACCAGTCTACGGGCGGGGAAGACGAGCGAGCGAGCTCGCCTCGGCACTGCCGCCCTCGACCCAGGTGATCTCCGGATACCGCTTGAACCAGCTCACCTGCCGCCGGGCGTACCGCCTCGTGAGCCGTTGTGTCTCGGCGATCGCCTCGGGCGCAGTGGACTCCCCACGGAGCTGCGCCGTGGCCTGCGCATACCCGATCGCCCGGCTCGCGGTCACGCCCCGCTCGAGGCCGGCGTCGAGCAGGCTCGCGGTCTCCTCCACGATGCCGTCGTCCCACATCTGCTGGACCCGACGATCGAGCCGTTCCACGAGCGCCTCCCGCGGGGTCGACACACCGATGACCTCGACCGGTCGCCACGGCGTCGGGCGCGCGGGCAGCGCGGCACCGTGGCCCTGCTCCGCGAGCTCGTGGACTTCGAGCGCGCGGACGACCCGTCTCGCGTTCGCCGCGTCGATCCTCGACGCGGTCGCGGGATCGAGCCGCTGCAGCCGTCCGACGAGTGCGGACAGACCCTCGCGCTCGAGCTCCTGCTCCAGCCGCTCGCGGAGCGCCTGGTCGCGAGCGGGGAACCGGAAGTCGTGGATGACGCTCGAGACGTAGAGGCCCGAGCCGCCGACGAGGATCGGCGTGACACCACGTGCCGACAGGTCGTCGATCACGGCCCTGGCGGTCGGCTGGTACCAGGCGACCGACGCCTCCTCTGTGACGTCGAGCACATCGAACAGGTGGTGTGTGATGCCCTGTCGCTCATCGGCGGGGAGCTTGGCCGTGCCGATGTCCATGCCGCGGTACAACTGCATCGCGTCGGCGTTCACAATCTCCGCCGGTCGACCGGCGTCACCCAGCGCTGTGGCGATGGCGAGTGACAGCGCCGACTTGCCCGTCCCGGTCGCTCCGACGACCGCGAGCAGCGTCGTCACCGTCGTTCGCCGTCGCTCGGATCGTAGATCGGCATGGTCGCGACGCCGGCAGTCGGCGCACCGATCCGGATGACGGGGAGGCCGAGCGACACACGTCCGGGTTCGGCGCCACTCGCGGCGGGTGCCGGCACCCCGCAGGACTCGGCCTGCGCGCGATCCCAGGCGTCTCCCGCCCGGGTGCGCCGGATCCGCAGCGGCGCGCGGTCCGGCGCGTCGGCGATCAGGTGGAACGAGGCCGCCGAGGTGATCGTGACGCTGACGACGTCCCCGGGCCTCGGTACATCGGAACCTTCCGGGACCTCGAAGTGCACCAGCCGAGAATCCTCGGCACGTCCGCTCAACCGGTGAGTGGTGGCGTTCTTCTTCCCCTCGCCCACCGCGACGAGCAGCTGGACGTCACGACCGATCTGACGCTGGTTCTCTTCGAGGCTGATGCGGTCTTGGAGCGCCATCAGTCGCTCGTAGCGCTCCTGCACGACGTCCTTCGGTACCTGGTCCGGCATGGTCGCTGCAGGAGTACCGGCGCGGATCGAATACTGGAAGGTGAACGCGCTTGCGAACCGGGCCGCCTCGACGACCCGCAGCGTCTCCTGGAAGTCCTCCTCGGTCTCGCCGGGGAACCCGACGATGATGTCGGTCGAGATCGCCGCGTGCGGGATCCTCGCTCTGACCCGATCGAGGATCCCGAGGAACCGCTCGGACCGGTAGGAGCGACGCATGGCCTTCAGGATGCGGTCCGAACCCGACTGCAGCGGCATGTGCAGTTGCGGCATGACGTTGGGCGTCTCAGCCATCGCATCGATCACGTCATCGGTGAACGCCGCCGGGTGAGGGCTGGTGAAACGCACGCGCTCCAGCCCGTCGATCTCGCCCGCCGCGCGCAGCAACTTCCCGAACGCTTGACGGTCGCCGAACTCGACGCCGTAGGAGTTCACGTTCTGGCCGAGGAGCGTCACTTCGATCGCGCCGTCCTCGACGAGCGCACGGAGTTCGCCGAGGATCTCCCCCGGACGTCGATCCTTCTCCTTCCCGCGGAGCGACGGCACGATGCAGAAGGTGCAGGTGTTGTTGCAACCGACTGAGATGGACACCCAACCGCTGTAGCTCGAGTCTCGTCTGGTCGGCAGCGTGGACGGGAAGGTGTCGAGCGATTCGAGGATCTCCAGCTGCGCTTCCTCGTTGTGCCGCGCGCGTTCGAGCAGGCTCGGCAACGAGCCCATGTTGTGCGTGCCGA
The DNA here is from genome assembly GCF_050613355.1 of Plantibacter sp. RU18. Taxonomy (NCBI): domain Bacteria; kingdom Bacillati; phylum Actinomycetota; class Actinomycetes; order Micrococcales; family Microbacteriaceae; genus Plantibacter; species Plantibacter sp. RU18. The sequence goes on along the minus strand of NZ_CP159618.1, from coordinate 2,063,879 downwards.
ACACGACGTCGACCCAGGGCGCCTTCTGGAGGATGACCTCCTTGTCCTTCTGCGCGAGGCAGCCGCCGACCGCGATCTGCATGCCGTCATGGCGCTTCTTGATCGACGCCAGATGCCCGAGGTTGCCGTACAACTTGTTGTCGGCGTTCTCCCGCACGGCACACGTGTTGATGACGACGATGTCCGCCTGCTCGCCCTCGGCCTTCACGTAGCCTGCCGCTTCGAGAGAGCCGCTGAGACGCTCGGAGTCGTGCACGTTCATCTGGCAGCCGTAGGTGCGCACCTCGTAGCTGCGCACGCGTCCGGAGGAGTCGATCGCGGCCGTTGAGGGGGTGATGACGGTTGGCGTCTCGACGATACTGCTCATGGCCGCAAGTCTACGCGCGGTGCCCGACCCGGCCGTCAGCGGAAGGTGACACCGGAGCGCTTCGAGCCGGACAGAGCCCGCGTACACGCTTCCCGGATGATCGCCGAGCCGTACCCTCGACGGGCGAGGTAGGCGGAGAGCCGGCGTTCGGCGGTCGCCTGGTCGAGCGAGCGCAACTGACCGGCTCGTTTCTCGGCGACGACGAGTGCGCGTCTGAGTTCGTCGTCGTCGTCGATCGCCTCGAGCGCTTCCGCAGCGACGGAGGGGTCGATCCGCCGCGAGGAGAGCTCTCGGCCGATGACGGCACGGGACTGACCTTTGCGTGTGTGGAGCGACTCGACGAGCTGACGCGCGAGTTCGGCGTCGTCCAGATAGCCTCGACGCCGCAGCTCGGTGAGCACGTGCTCGACCTCGTGGGGCTCGGCATCGTGACCGCGCAGCAGCTCGGCGATCTCCCATTCCGAGCATCCACGACGAGCGAGTCGTCGGACGGCGAGGAGATCGAGTTCGGCCAGGCGGACCTCTGCGTCGACCGGCTCGTCGATGTCGTCATCTGCATCGTCCGTGTCGTTCCGACTCGATCCTGGAGTGGGCGTCCACGCGATCCGCGGCGTCGTCGCAGCTGGCTCCTGCGGCGTCACGACGTTCTGCGTCTCCTCGTCGACGGCCTCTGCCGGTACCGGACCGGTCGTCGCCAACCGACGCAACGGCGCGATCGGCCGCTCGATCTGAGCCGGTTCGTCAATCTTGGGCACGGGTTCTCCCGCGAACCACGCGTCCTGCTCGGTTGCCGCTGCCGGAGCAGCACGACGACCGAACAGCGAGGTCACCGGAGCGAGCGTCTCCGACGACTCTGCCGCCGGATCGGCGGGAGGGAAGGAGACGACCATGGTGACCTCGCTGTCCTGGGTTCTAGGCGCTGCGCTTGGCAGCGGCCTTCGGTGCGCCGGCCGCAGCAAGCTGCGGAGCGCCGCCCGCAGCTTCCAGCGCCGCTGCCTCGGCCGCTGCGATCTCAGCAGCGGCGGCGTCGGCGGCCTTCTTCGTGGCAGCACCCTCGGCGCCCACACCGAGCTTGCCGAGGATCCGGCGCTCGATCTCTGCGGCGACGTCGGGGTTCTTCAGCAGGAAGTTGCGGGCGTTCTCCTTGCCCTGACCCAGCTGATCGCCCTCGTAGGTGTACCAGGCTCCGGCCTTCTTGACGATCATGTGCTCGACACCGAAGTCGATCAGTGAACCCTCACGGGAGATGCCGACGCCGTACAGGATGTCGAACTCGGCCTGACGGAAGGGTGGCGCCATCTTGTTCTTGACGACCTTGACCCGGGTCCGGTTGCCGACCGCCTCGGTGCCGTCCTTCAGGGTCTCGATGCGACGGATGTCGAGTCGGACGGAGGCGTAGAACTTGAGCGCCTTACCACCGGCGGTCGTCTCCGGGCTACCGAACATGACACCGATCTTCTCGCGCAGCTGGTTGATGAAGATCATGGTCGTGTTCGTCTGGCTGAGACCACCGGTCAGCTTGCGGAGCGCCTGCGACATGAGGCGGGCCTGCAGACCGACATGGGAATCGCCCATGTCGCCTTCGATCTCCGCGCGGGGCACGAGCGCCGCCACGGAGTCGATCACGATCAGGTCGATGGAGCCGGAACGGACGAGCATGTCCGCGATCTCGAGCGCCTGCTCCCCCGTGTCGGGCTGGGAGACGAGCAGCGCATCGATGTCGACGCCGAGCTTCTTGGCGTACTCGGGATCGAGGGCGTGCTCTGCGTCGATGAAGGCCGCGATACCACCGGCAGCCTGTGCATTCGCGATCGCGTGAAGCGTCAGTGTCGTCTTACCGGAGGACTCCGGCCCGTAGATCTCGACGATTCGGCCGCGCGGCAGTCCTCCGATACCGAGTGCGACGTCCAACGCGATCGAGCCGGTGGGCACGACCTCGACCGGAGCGCGCTCATCGCTTCCGAGGCGCATCACCGAGCCCTTGCCGAACTGACGGTCGATCTGGGCGAGGGCGGTTTCGAGGGACTTCTCGCGTTCAGCTGGACTGGGCATGGTGTGCTTCTCTCTGCTCGGTGTCGGTTGCCTATAGGCTGTCGCCGCATGTTCCGGGTCGTCTTCTGCTGAAGCTCGAGTCCGAGACGGCGACAAGGCGTTGACCGTTCGTGGTGTCTTCGACGCTACGGGCCGCCACCGACATGCATCGGCGAACGACCCGGTCTGTGCAGAACGCACTCACGAATGATCTTGTGGAGGAGACTAGCACCCCTAGAACGGATGTTCGAAGCGGCCGATGCGGCGTGTCGAAGATCCCTTCCATCCGAACGGCGTTCCGGCCGGTGGGTCAGGGCTGCAGTCGACCGACTCCATGGCGCCGATCCTCCGGCACGTCCGTCGCTGAGCACAGCGCGATCCAGACCTCCCGCGGGGCCGCCCCGGAGCGCAAGGCCTCCTCCGCCGTCTTCGACCCGAACTCGGTGAGCCCGAGATCATTCGTGAGCACCGCACCGTACGCCGCGCCGAACTCATCGGACACCGCCGTCCTGAACTCGCTGAGCTTCATTCCTGTACCCGCGTTCCCTTCCTGTCCTCGGACGCGGAAACGCCCCGGGAGAGGGATCCCGGGGCGTTCACCTGCTGTGTTGCCTTGAACCGTGTTGCCTCGATCAGCGAGCGACGAGTTCGTCCAACTCGTTGACCAGTTCGTCCGGAACAGTGTCCGGGATGTTCGGGGAGAGGCCCTCGATGATCGCGAGGCGATCTCCGACCTCCCGCATGATGACGGAGATGGGGGTGTCGAGGGCGTCTGCCACCGACGCGAGGATCTCGCTCGAAGCCTCTTTCTGGCCTCGTTCGACCTCGCTCAGATATCCGAGTGCGACGCTCGCTTTGCTGGCGACCTGGCGCAGCGTGCGACCCTTCTGCAACCGGAAGTCCCTCAGCACGTCGCCGATCTCTTGACGGACTAGAACCACGTGACCCTCCCTCTGTGCGCTACGACTCGATGCCGTACAGCGCTCTGCTTGTCCAACGCGGATTCACGTCATCCCAGCTGATCGCCGTCTCGTTCGTGGATGGCCAACATTACAACCACCATGTGCCGAACTCTAACCAGAATCACTGGGCTTTTCTTGTGAATCATGGATCTGTAACGCGATGGAAACCAGGACTATTCCGCTGATCGGGATCGTGGTTCAATCCAGCGCCGTGAGCTCTTGCAGGACTGCTTCGAGCGCGAGTTCCACGGTCCGGTCGCGGATCTCCTGTCGTCCGCCGTCGAGGCGGAGCGGCACGACGCGCCCGCCGGCTCGCGTCACGACGGCGACGAACACCGTGCCGACGTCCTGTCCGTCCTGCGGATCGGGCCCGGCGACGCCCGTCGTCGCGACGCCGACGTCCGCCGGTCGTCCATCGACCTGGAGGGCGCGTCTCACGCCGTCGGCCATCTGTAGCGCGACCTCGGGGTGCACCGCGCCGCGGAGCGCGAGGAGACCTGCGTCGACGTCGAGCAGGGAGTGCTTCACGCGGGTGTCGTACGCCACCACGCCACCTCTGACGGCCGCGGACGCCCCGGGCACACCGATCAGTGCCGCAGCGAGGAGCCCGCCGGTGAGCGACTCCGCCACCCCGATCGTGAGACGCGCAGCGACCAGCGCATCGATCACCCGAGCTGCGACGAGCGACACCTCCGAGCGGTCTCCGGTCACTGCGTCACCGACCGATCGGCTCGCGCTCCTCGCACCGCGGTGATCACGTAGTCGATGCCACTGGCGATCGTGAGCAGGACGGCGATGGTCATGAAGACCCCGTTCACCCAGTACACCCACGGACCGAACAGCACCCAGAAGGGGGCGAGCGCCAGCGAGATCGCGATGGCCTGGGCGAGGGTCTTGAGCTTGCCCATCCAGGCGGCCGCGACCACGTGGTCGGAGATGACGACGAAGCGGTGCACCGTGATGCCGACCTCGCGCACGAGCACGACGATCGTCACCCACCAGGGCAGTTCGGCGAGGATCGACAGAGCGACGAGCGCACCGCCGGTCAGGATCTTGTCGGCGAGCGGGTCGAGGATCTTCCCGAGGTCGGTCACGAGTCCGCGGCTCCGCGCGATGTGGCCGTCGATGCCGTCACTCGCGATCGCGACGACGAACAGGAGTGCCGCCCACCAGCGCAGCGCTCCGTCGGTCCCGCCGTCTGCCAGCAGCATCCACATGAACACCGGCGCGAGCACGATACGCGCCACCGTGATGGCGTTCGGAAGGTTCCAGTTCGAGGTGCGTAGCGGTGCCGGCGACGAGTCTGATGCCGTCATGTCTCCTCCCGCCCGGTGAGACTCCAGGCGTCTTCGTCAGAACCGCCCTCGACCTCAGGATAGTCCTGGAACTGGGCCTCGACGGGGTCCGTACTGTAACGGTCCGTCTCGCCCGACTGGGCCGTGGTCACGGGAGCGGGCGGCACCGCAGCAGCGGAGACCGCCGATGTGGCGGACGGAGCGGGGGCGACGACGTCCTCGCCGCGCAGACGGCCGAGGACGCCTGCAAGCTGTTCGACCGTGACCAGCACGTCGCGGGCCTTCGACCCCTCCGAGGGACCGACGATCTCACGCGACTCCATGAGGTCCATGAGTCGCCCGGCCTTCGCGAAACCGACGCGGAGCTTTCGCTGCAGCATCGACGTCGATCCGAACTGACTCGACACCACGAGCTCGGCTGCGGCGAGGAGGAGTTCGAGGTCGTCGCCGATGTCAGCATCGATCTCTTTGCGCTCCGCGACCGCTTGGACGTCCTTGCGGTACTCGGGACGCGCCTGATTGGTCACGTGCTCGACGACCCGCTGGATCTCGTTCTCGCCGACCCAGGCACCCTGGACCCGAAGGGACTTGTTCGCCCCCATCGGCAGGAAGAGGGCGTCGCCCTGGCCGATCAGCTTGTCGGCTCCGGGCTGGTCGAGGATGACCCGCGAGTCCGTGACGCTCGTCACGGCGAACGCCAGTCGAGACGGCACGTTCGCCTTGATGAGGCCGGTCACGACGTCGACGGACGGACGCTGGGTGGCGAGCACCAGGTGGATACCCGATGCACGGGCCAGCTGCGTGATACGGACGATGGAGTCCTCGACGTCGCGGGGCGCCACCATCATGAGGTCGGCGAGCTCGTCGACCACGACCAGGAGGTACGGGTACGGCTTCAGGACGCGCTCGCTCCCCTGCGGCAGGACGAGTTCACCCGCGACGACGGCCTTGTTGAAGTCGTCGATGTGGCGGAATCCGAAGCTGGCCAGGTCGTCGTAGCGCATGTCCATCTCCTTCACGACCCACTGCAGCGCTTCCGCCGCCTTCTTCGGGTTCGTGATGATGGGCGTGATGAGGTGCGGGACGCCGGCGTACGGAGCGAGTTCCACGCGCTTGGGGTCGATGAGGACCATTCGGACCTCGCTCGGCTTCGCACGCATGAGCAACGAGGTGATCATGGAGTTCACGAACACGGACTTGCCCGAGCCCGTGGACCCTGCGACGAGCAGGTGCGGCATCTTCGCGAGGTTCGCGACGACATACCCGCCGCCGACGTCCTTGCCGACACCGATGGTCATCGGGTGGTTGCTGTTCGTCGCCGCCGTCGAGCGGAGGATGTCGCCGAGGGTGACGATCTCGCGGTCCGTGTTCGGGATCTCGATACCGATCGCGCTCTTGCCGGGGATGGGTGAGAGGATACGGACCTCGTTGGAGGCCACCGCATACGAGAGGTTCTTGCTGAGCGCGGTGACCCGCTCGACCTTCACGCCCGGGCCGAGCTCGATCTCGTACTGCGTCACCGTCGGGCCGCGGGAGAATCCGGTGACCTTCGCGTCGACGCCGAACTGGTCGAGCACGCTCGTGATGGCGGCGACGGCCTCGTCGTTGGCGGCGCTGTGCGTCTTCGCCGGCTCACCGGCGGCGAGCGTCGAGGCTGACGGCAGGCGGTACGGAGCCTCCGGCTGCCCCTGGGCCAGCGGACGGGCCGAGAAGTCGATCTGGTCGGGAGCGCCGAGGAGCGCAGGATCGAGATCCTCGATGACCTCGGTGGCACCGGGGATGCTGTCGTCGTGCAGACCCGTCTGCGGTTTGATCTCGCCGGTGTTGAACCGCTTGACGGCGTTCTCCGCTGCCTCGAGGTCACCGATCAGCTCGGTCCCGAAGGAGTCGTGGACGGGTGCTGCAGCGGCGGCAGACGGCTTCGCCACCGGCTCGAGGGGTGAGTCGAATCCGCCGGTGGGCTTGTCGAGCCCGAGGAGCTCGGTCATGTTGTCGCCCATGAGCGGATCCTCGAAGCTCGGATCCTCCTCGCGCCGGCTCGTGTTGCGGCGCCACCAGGGCAGCGCCGCGGGCTCCTCGGGTTCGTCGTCGAGGTCGTCGAGACGCTTGGTCCTGGTGTCCTTCGCCTCGGCGCGGTCGGGGTCGGAGCCGGGCTGCTCGCCGAACATCCACGCCGAGAACTGTCGGACGCGCGCGCCGATGCGGTTCGGAGGTGTCTTCGTGACGATGAACAGGCTGAGCAGGATGAGCAACGAGATGACGACGGTGGCGCCGATCGGAGTGATGATCGCCGCGAGCGGCGCACCGAGGATCCAGCCGAGCAGACCGCCCGCCTGGGCGAGCGCCGGCAGACCCTGACTGGGATTCGGCTCGCCGCCGTGGATGTGGCACAGCGCGGAGATGCCGATGAGGAGGAGACCGAGGCCGATGCTGATGCGCCCGTTGTCGTCCACCGAGGCAGGATGCCGGAACAACCACACCGCGAACACGATCATGATGACCGGCAGCACGAAGGCGAGCCGTCCGAACAGGCCGCCGAACGACCACGCGTCGAAGGTCTGGGCGATCGGGTCGGCCGCGCCGAACCACTCCACGACCGCGCCGACGACGGCCAGCAGGAACAGCAGGAAGGGGAAGCCGTCGCGGCGATCCTCCTTGGCGATCCGCTCGGGGCCGAGCGCTCTGACCGCTCCCCCGACGCCGTGGGCGAGGCCCAACCACATCGAGGTGAGGACGCTCCGCTGCTCGTCAGCCGCCGGGTAGGCGACGGTCTTCTGCTGCTTGGTGCTCGATGATGTCGACTTCGGGCTCGCCTTCGTGCTCGTGGTGCGCGACGAGGCACCGCTCCGCGCTGTCGCGCTGCCCGAGCGGCTGGTCGATTTGGGACTTGCGGCCATGCGTTCACGGTACTCGTCGCCACCGACGGAACCCGGCAAGCACGCGGGGTGTCCACGATCCTTCGGCGTCGTCAGCGCGCTCAGCGGAGGTTGAGGACCATCGTGTCGCGGGTGCCCGAGCGTTCCATCGTCACAAACCCCTCAGTGCGGTACAGGGCGACGGCGTGGTTCGCCCGTTCGACGCTCAGGCTCACTCGCTGGTGCCCGGCCCCCCGAGCCTGGGCGACGACCGCGCGCAGCAGCTGGCGGCCCACCCCCTTGGCCCGATGGAGTGCGCTCACACCGAGGATCAGCTCGGGCACCCCGGCGGCGACGAAACCGAAACCTGGCGCGTTGGCGGGGAACAGGCGATACCAGCAGGCACCGATCGGAGCACCTTCGGCCTCCAGCGCCAGCACCCCGGCGTCCCCGGGCCGACGCCACCCGCGGACGTACCGGCTGTGCAGCGGGTCGGCCAGGATCGCCGATCTCGTCCTCGGCGCCAGCGCATTCCAGTTCGCCGCCTCAACCGTCATGTCGGTGAGGACGCGTACATCTCCGGCCGCGGCTTCGCGGATCGAGTAGACCGCCATGACCGGATGGTACGGCACCGGTGTTTCGATGAGATTACGGCGGCATCGGTGCCGCACCGGTCAGTATCGGATCGCGTCGATCACCTTGACCCGGACTGCGACGAGCGCGGGCAGGAGCCCGGCGATGGCCCCGACGGCCGTCGCGCTCACGAGACCGAGGATCGCGGCCTCGATCGGGAACGGCGGGAACTCGGTCACGAGACCCTGCCCGATGAACTGCTCGACCAGCGGACTCTTGACCACGGCCACGGCCAGCATGACGCCGATCACCCCTGCGACGAACGTCGCGACGACACTCTCCATCATGACCGCGAAGAAGACGCGTGGCGCCGTCGCGCCGAAGCTGCGACGGATGCCGATCTCGCGGATGCGCTGCCGCACCGTCACGAGTGAGAGGTTGATGAGCCCGAGCGCTCCGAGGAGCAGGATGAGGCCCGCGACCGCGCCGACGACGAGCTTCAGCGAGAGCAGCGGGTCCTCCCCCGACTGCCCGAAGTCGTTGCGGAAGACGTCGACGCCGTATGCGTCTCCGAGTTCCGCCCGCAGATCGGACTGGATCCGTGCGGTGAACGCCTCCGCATCGGCGTTCGGTACCCAGAACTCGAACTGCGGCAGCTGGCCGGGCTGCTGGCCGGAGTTCTGGTCGGCGCCGGCCGCCTGACCGATCATCGCCGCCCCTTCCGGCAGGATCGACAACTGGGGCTCCGTGTCCCACTCGTTGCTCGCGGACACGCCGATGACCACCGCGGTGATCTCGGACTCTCCGTGGATCGTCACCGTCGGATGGGTGTCGATCGGCGGTGATCCGAGTCGCTGCCAGAACGCGGAGTTGACGACGATCGCGGGCGCGAGTCGTCGGGCGTCGTCCGCCTCGAACCACGTCCCCGCGTCGAGGCGGACGCGATGCATCTCCCCGTACGGGACGTCGACCGTGGTCGCCTGGACGGGGACCGTCCCGTCGATGAACTGCACGTTCTGCTGACCGAAACCCGACTGCGAGACGTACGTGATGCCGTAACGCTCGGCGAGCGCGTGCACTGCGGTGATGTAGGCGGCGGCGTCCGGTTGCTCGCTCCCAGTGCCGTACGCCGACGCCATGAGCGTCGCCGGCCGACCACCGAAGCGCTCCTGCGACTCCGTCTGGGCTTGAGCGGCCAGCGAGGACATGCCCACCATGCTCGTGAGGGCGCAGACTGCGACGCCGACGCCGATGAGCGACAGGATGACGCGTCCCCGATGGATACGGAGTTCTTGTGCCGCCTCGACGACAGCTCCGACGATCGAGGTGAGGAATCTAGACATCCGAGGCCTCCAGCTCGTGATCCGCGCTGAGGACACCGTGATCGAGTCGATGGTGCGTCGTCGCGAGGCGGGCGATCGCGCGGTCATGGGTGATCGTCACGAGGGCGGCGCCGGTCGATGACGCCACCTCGTCGAGCAGCGACATCACGGACGTACCGGTCTCGACGTCGAGGGCTCCGGTCGGTTCGTCAGCCAGGATGAGACGTGGGCCGCGGACGAGCGACCGTGCGATGGCGACACGCTGCTGTTCACCGCCGGACAACTTGGCGGGCATGGCGTCGAGCCGGTCTCCGAGACCGACACGATCGAGCATGGCCGCTGCGATCTCGCGCCGACGCCAGAACGACCGCCCGCTGGCATACAGCAGGGGCGTCGTGACGTTCTCCAGCGCGGTGCGACCCGGCAGCAGGTTGAACTGCTGGAACACGAAACCGATCTGCGCTCCGCGGAGCCGGTCGCGCGCGCCGGAACTCAGCCGCTCGGCCGGACGCCCGTCGAAGACGAGCGTGCCTGCCGTGGGCTTGTCCAGCAGCCCGAGCAGGTTGAGGAGCGTCGACTTCCCGGAGCCCGATCGGCCGACGATTGACACCCGATCGCCCTCCTGGACCTCGAGGTCGACGCCGTCGAGGATCGTCAGCGGCGGAGCGTCCGGGATCTGGACGACTCGTGTCACGCCGCGGAGTTCGAGCAGGCTCACCCCGCGGACCCGTCGCAGGAGACGCTGCCGTCCGGCATCGTCGTGCAGCCCTCCGGCGCTGGAGCGACGGCACCGGGAACGAACTGCAACACGGAGTCGCCCTCCGCCAGCCCGTCGACGATCTGCACCTGCGTCCCGTCGTTGAGGCCGAGCGTCACCGGGCGCTCCTCGGATGCACCCTCGGCGCCGACCACCCAGACGGTGCCCGTCCCTGCGGAACCCTTGACGGCCGTCGTGGGCAGGACCAGGACGTTCTCGGCGGTACCGCCGGCAAGGTCGATGGTCGCCGACAGCCCGGCGAACACCCGGACGTCGCCGGGCACGGCGCAGCTGACGGAGGTTCCCGCGCCAGTCGTCCCCTGGCTTGTTCCAGCCCCGGGCTCCTGCTCGTCGTCTCCGGTGCTCGGCGTCGTGACACGGACGGCCGGGCACACGAACGGGGCTGGGCCGCCGTTGATCGTGACCGTCGCCTCAGCGGGGATGGCGAGGAGTCGATACTGCTTGTCCGCGCTCAGCGCTCCACTGATCGAGAACGTCGCGGGCGAGACCTGGGCGACGGCGTCGCCGATCTGCACGGACTGCCCGTGGATGAGCTTCACGTTGCCGAGCGTGCCTGCCACTGGAGCCGTGACCTGCACGTAGCGCTCCTTGCCGGCTTCATCGATCGTCTTGACGTCGAGGATGGGGTCACCTTCGGCGAGGACGGCCCCCTTCCCCGCGAACACCTCGTCGACGGTCCCGGCGATGGTGGACTTCGCCGTGCTCGCGGGATCGGCGACGACCTGGCCCTCCACCGACACGGTGTTGACCACGGTGCCGATCATCGCCTGGATCTCCGGCTCGACGAGGCTGCCGGTCGGCTCAGTCGGTACGTCGTCGGCCGGTGCGTCGGGGAAGAACGCCACCTTGACCAGCGCGACGGCGATCGCAGCGAAGACGAGCAGTTTGAGAACAGGGAACACCCAGGTGCGGACAATGCCCACGCCGACCTCCGAAATCCACCGGCGTCAAGGTGACACCGGTCATAGAAGATTCCAAGGTAGCAACGCACGAGGCGGTCGGACATCACTCTTGCGAATGATGTTCGACCGCCTCGGATGGTGCAGCCGGCCAGAGCGGCCGTGCGGCCGATCAGGCCTCGATGACGAGCGGGACGATCATGGGGCGACGACGGTAGGAGGCGTTCACCCATCGGCCGACCGTACGACGGATGATCTGCGAGAGCGCGTGCGTGTCGCGGACGCCGTTCTCTGCGGCCTCCGCCAGGGCCTTCGCGACCTTCGGCTTGACGTCGGCGAAGACCTTGTCGTCCTCCGCGAAGCCCTTCGCATGGATCTCGGGCCCGGAGATGATGTGCCCCGTCTTCGAGTCGACGACGACGATGATCGAGATGAAGCCCTCCTCCGCCAGGATGCGGCGGTCCTTGAGGTCGGCATCGGTGATCTCGCCGACCGTCGAGCCGTCGACGTAGACGAGGCCAACGTCGAGCTGGCCGACGACCTTCGCGACGCCGTCCTTCAGGTCGATGACGATGCCGTCCTCGCCGATGAAGGTGTTCTCGGCCGGGACGCCGGAGTCGATCGCGAGCTTCTGGTTGGCGACGAGGTGACGGTACTCGCCGTGGACCGGCAGCACGTTCTTCGGCTGCAGGATGTTGTAGCAGTACAGCAGCTCGCCCGCTGCGGCGTGGCCGGAGACGTGCACCTTCGCGTTGCCCTTGTGCACGACGTTCGCGCCGAGCTTCGTCAAGCCGTCGATCACGCGGTAGACGGCGTTCTCGTTGCCCGGGATGAGGCTCGAGGCGAGGATGACGGTGTCGCCCGGGCCCGGCTCGATCGCGTGGTCGAGGTTCGCCATGCGGCTGAGGACGGCCATCGGCTCGCCCTGGGAACCCGTCGACATGTAGACGATCTTGTCCTCGGGGAGGTCCTTCGCCTTCTTGTAGTCGATAAGGAGTCCCTCTGGCACGTTGAGGTATCCGAGGTCGGCGGCGATGCCCATGTTGCGCACCATCGAACGACCGAGGAACGCGACACGACGCCCGTGCGCGTGGGCCGCGTCGAGCACCTGCTGTACGCGGTGCACGTGGCTGGAGAAGCTCGCGACGATGACGCGGCGCTCCGACTTCGCGATGACCTGCTCGAGGACCGGGCCGATCGAGCGCTCGAGCGGCGTGAACCCCGGGACGTCGGCGTTCGTCGAGTCGACCAGGAACAGGTCGACGCCCTCTTCACCGAGCCGGGCGAAGGCCCGCAGGTCGGTCAGGCGCCCGTCGAGCGGCAGCTGGTCCATCTTGAAGTCACCCGTCACCAGCACCGTTCCGGCATCGGTGTCGATGAAGACGGCCAGGGCGTCCGGGATGGAGTGGTTCACGGCGACGAACTCGAGGTCGAACGGACCGAGCGCCTCGATCTGACCCTCCTTGACCGGCAGCGTGTACGGCACGATGCGGTGCTCCTTGAGCTTCGCCTCGATGAGCGCGAGCGTCAGGCCGGAGCCGATCAGCGGGATGTCCTTGCGGAGCTTCAGCAGGTACGGGACGGCGCCGATGTGGTCCTCGTGGCCGTGCGTGAGCACGACGCCGACGATGTCGTCGAGACGGTCCTTGATGGAGGTGAAGTCCGGCAGGATCAGGTCGACACCCGGCTGGTGCTCTTCGGGGAAGAGCACGCCGCAGTCGACGATCAGGATCTTGCCGTCGATCTCGAAGCAGGTCATGTTCCTGCCGATCTCACCGAGCCCTCCGATGGGGATGACGCGGAGCGTCCCCGGCTCGAGTGCTGGTGGATCGATGACGATATTGGGCATGTAGCCCCCCTCTGGTTGTCTAGCGAGTCGTACCGGCGACCTTGGGCAACGCGCCACCGGCGGCTGCGTTGCGGTCTGGCCGGAAGTTGCGGAAGTCGACGCCTGGGATGTCCTTCACCAGGTCGATCTCATCCTCGATCTGCGCGGCCTCCCACTCTTCCGGACCGACCAGCGGAAGACGTACCCGCGGGCTCTGGATCCGGCCGAGGCCGTGCAAGATGTATTTGACGGCGACGGTGCCGGGAACGTGGGTCATGACCGCTCGTACGAGCGGTTCGAGCTGGCGGTGCGCAGCGGTCGCCGCCGCCAGGTCGCCGGAGTTCACGGCGTCGACCATGTGGCGGTAGGGCATCGGGGCGATGTTCGCCGTGACGCCGATGAGGCCGGTGCCACCGATCGCGAGCGTCGGCAACGCGTTGGCGTCGTCACCCGCGAAGTACATGAGGTCGGTCTGGTTGAGTACCCGGCTGACCTCGCTCAGGTCGCCCTTGGCGTCCTTCACGGCGAGGATGTTCGGGTGCTTCGCGGCGCGCAGGATGGTCTCGTACTTGATCGGGATGCCCGTGCGGCCGGGGATGTCGTACAGGATGACCGGCAGATCGGTGGAATCGGCGATCATGCGGAAGTGGGTCAGCACACCGGCCTGCGTCGGCTTGTTGTAGTACGGCGTGACGATCATGTTGCCGTCGGCACCGGCCTGCTCGCTCTTCTTGGCGAGCTCGATGGCGTGGGCGGTCTCGTTCGAGCCGCCTCCGGTGATGATCTTCGCGCGGCCTGCCGCGACGGCCTTGCCGACCTCGACGAGCTTGATCTTCTCCGGGTCGGTCAGTGTCGAGGTCTCGCCGGTGGTGCCGGTCACGACGATGCCGTCGGCTCCCGCGCTCACCACGTCGTCGATGTGCTGCTCGACGGCCTTCCAGTCCACCTCACCGTCGGCGGTGAACGGCGTCACCAGGGCGACGAGGACTTGACCGAAGGGGTTCTCTAGACGCGACACGGTCTCAGGCTATCGGGTTTCCCCCGCCCGGGTCACCATCCGTCCGGGCGTCACCGCGCGTCATACAGCGCTCGCGCGGGAGGAACGCTCCTAGGCTGACGTCACCATGCCCCCGCTCACCGCTTCCGCTGTCGTCCTCGCGATCGTCGTCCTGACGACCGTGCTCGGCTGGCGCATGCGGGTGGTCCGTGGCCGCGCTCGTCGGCAGTCCGGGACGGAGGACGTGTCAGCCGACCTCCTCGGCGTTCCAGCCCTCGGCGACTCCGCGACCCTCGTGCAGTTCAGTACGCCGTGGTGTTCGAGCTGCCCGGGCACGAGGCGCCTGCTCGACGAACTGGCGACCCCGACGGACGATGTGCGGGTGATCGAGATCGACGTCGCGCATCGGCCAGACCTCGCCGACCGCTTCTCCATCTCGCAGACGCCGACCGTCCTGCTCCTCGACCGGGGAGGGGCCGTCCGCAGTCGTATCGCGGGCGCCTCGACGCGGGCGATCCTCACAGCCGAACTCGGCTCCGTCCGCGGAAGGGCACCATCATGACCGACACCCAGCGCACGACGGACGGCATCGATCCGCGCAGCCCGCGGTTCGGCGCCTCCATCACGGCCACCCTCCTGCTGATCGTCGTGTTCGCAGGGCTGACGCAGCCCGCAGGGCGGACGACGCTCGTGGAGCGCCTCACACAACCGGCGTCCCTGCTCCTGCTGGTCCTCGCCGCCCTGTTCGCCTGGGGTGCGTTCGCCGGCATCCGACGGCACCCGTACGGTGTCCTCTTCCGCAGGGTCGTCCGGCCGCGACTCGCTCCTCCGGTGGAACCGGAGGCGCCGGAACCACCGACCTTCGCACAGGGCGTCGGCCTCCTGGTGACCGTCGTGGGGCTCGTACTCCACGCCATCGGCGTCCCCGGAGCACTCGTCCTCAGCGCCTCCGCAGCGTTCGTCGCCGCATTCCTCAACGCGGCCTTCGACTACTGTCTCGGCTGCCAGCTGTACGTCCTGCTGGTGCGCACCCGGCTCATCGGTCGCCGCGCCTGAGACAACTCGGTGAACCGCCCGAGCACGGCGCGCAAGCGGGTGTGCGCACCGGGCGGCCCGGTTAGGCTGACCCCACGAGTACACGCGCCGCAGCACACCCGCGCGGCCAGACGATGATGGAGGCTGCACCATGGCGGTTACGAGCGAAGCGACGACGGTCTGGACCGGCACACTGTTCGAGGGCTCCGGCCACACGAGCCTCGACTCCTCAGAGGCGGCCGAGTTCGCTGTGGACTGGAAGGCGCGGTCGGAGGGCTCCAACACCACCACCACCCCCGAGGAACTGCTCGGAGCGGCCCACGCCTCGTGCTACTCGATGGCGTTCGCGAACGAGTTGACGACCGCCGGATTCCCGCCCGAGCGGATCCAGGCGACGGCTGCCGTCTCGTTCATCCCGGGTACGGGCATCACCGGCAGCCACCTCCTCGTGAGCGCGGTCGTGCCGAACATCTCCGAGGCCGACTTCGAGCGCATCGCCTCCGCGGCCAAGGATGGCTGCCCGGTGTCGCAGGCGCTCGCGGGCATCCCTATCACGCTCGAGGCGAGCCTCGCCTGACCCGGCACCTCCGACCCCGCCACGAGTAGGAAGACGACACACATGCGCATCGTGATCGGAGGGGCCTCCGGCCTCATCGGAACAGCACTGGGACTTTCCCTCGAGACGGATGGACACGAGGTCGTCCGTCTCGTCAGGCGCCCGGCGAGGAAGCCGGGTGAAGCCGAGTGGGACCCGCTCGCCGGCACACTCGACCCGGACGTGGTGAGCGGAGCTGATGCGATCGTGAACCTCTCCGGCGCATCGCTCGGCAAGCTCCCGTGGACGGCCGCCTACCGGTCGACCATCCTCTGGTCGCGCCTGAGCGCGACCAGGACCCTCGTCGACGCGATCCGCCGCGCGGACGAGGCTCCCGCCGCGTTCCTGAGCGGATCGGCCGTCGGCTATTACGGCGACCGACCCGGTGTGACGCTCACCGAGGGATCATCCCGAGGCTCGGGCTACCTCGCAGACGTCGTCGTCGCGTGGGAGGACGCCGCAGCAGCGCCGGAATCGGTGCGCACCGTCCTGCTGCGCAACGGCATCGTCGTCGACACCGAAGGCGTCCTGAAGCCCCTCGTGCCGTTGACGCGGTTCGGCGTCGCCGGCCCACTCGGCTCCGGACGGCAGTACTGGCCCTGGATCGGACTCCAGGACGAGGTCCGCGCGATCACGCACCTCATGACCTCCACCCTCAGCGGACCCGTCAACCTCTGCGGCCCGAACGCCGCACGCGCCGACGACCTCATGTTCGAACTCGCCCGCCGCATGAACCGGCCGTACCTCCTGCGCGCACCGAAGTTCGCGCTGCGCGCCGCGCTCGGTGATGCCGCCGACGGTCTCCTGCTCAGCGACCAACTGGTCGTCCCGCAGCGACTCCTCGACGACGGCTTCGAATTCCGCACGCCGACCGTCGAGGACGCGCTGGCCGAGGCCCTCGGTCGGTCCTCCGCGGCGTGAGGCCCGCTCGGATCAGCTCCGGGCGAGCTTGATGGCCTGGCGGATCGCGGCGCGGGCTCGCCTGCGGTCGCCGGCGCCGTCGTAGACGAGGCCCAGGCGGTACCAGAACCGCCAGTCCTCCGGCGCCGCCTCGGCAGCGGCACGGTAGGACGGGAACAGTGCGTCAGCGGCATCGCGCAACGGGCGTCCGCTCTCGCGTGTCTCGATCTCTTCGGGAGGCAGGCCGCCCTCGGCCTGCAGCTGGAGGCCCAGGCGCTCCGCCCCGAGCCCGAATGCGATCTCTCGCCACAGCGCCCACACGCCGACCACCGGCAGGACGACGAGCGCAGCCCCCATCGCGATGCCGACCGGCTCCCCCGTCCCGAGGAGGACGACGGCTCGATACCCGACGAGCACGATGTAGAGGACGAGCAGGACCGCCATGACCGCGACCATGATGCGGGTCTTCACAGTGTGCTGGCCGCCGCCGCCTGGCCGGAGACGTGCTCCGGCGCGCCGTCCGTCGGCTTCCGCCCGGACGACGGGTGGTCCACCCCGAGATCGAGCAGGCTGTCGAGGCCGACCGTGACGCCGCGCGCCTCGCGCGCGGCGTCGAGCGCCAAGCGGATGCCTCGTTCGTAGGAAGCCGGCGAGATCGTGTCGTGCGTGATCGTGACGAGTTCATCCGTTCCGCCGAACACCACCTGCTGTCGGGCCACGACGCCCTGGAGCCGCAGGCTGTGGATCGGGATGCTCGCGACCTGCTGGCCGCGGGCACGCTGATCGGTGTGCGGCGCCGCGACCGGCCCCTGGTCGCCACGGGCCGCCATCATGAGCTCTGCGGTGCGCACCGCGGTGCCGGATGGGGAATCGACCTTGGTGTCGCGGTGGGACTCGATGATCTCGATCGAGTCGAAGAACCGCGCGGCGATGGTCGCCAGGCTGGTTGCGAGCACGGATCCGAGCGAGAAGTTCGGGATGATGACGACGCCCTGCTCGGGGAGGTCCGCGAGGCGGCGCTCGAGTCTCTGGATGCGGTCGCTGGACCAGCCACTCGTCCCGACGAGCACGTTGATGCCGCGGGAGACGGCGTGATCGACGATGCGCTGGCTGACTCCTGGCACCGTGACGTCGACCACGAGATCGGCGTCGTCCATGTCGCTCAGTTCGCTGGAGGAGCCGAGCGACACCACCAGTTCGAAGTCGTCGAGCGAGTCGATGATGCCGCTGAAGAGCCGCCCCATCTTGCCGCTCGCTCCGGCCAGAGCCACTCGTGTCGTCATGGTCCCAGTTTAGGTGCTGGGCCCGAGGCTCGTCCTAGGCTGAAGGCATGCTGACCTTCTCCGCCGCCGCCGTCGACTCGGAACCCGCTGCCACGCTCCTCGGTGAGTACTTCACCTCCCGCGAGCTCGGGTTCACCGGCGGCTCCTACCGGGTCTTCACTCCGGATCCCGCGATGTTCACTCCTCCCGCCGGAGTCTTCCTCGTCGCCGAGGACGGCGGCGAATCCGTGGGCTGCGGCGGCGTGCGACGGATCGCCGACGCGCCCGACGGCGCCGTGCAGTTCGAGGTGAAACACCTGTGGTTACGGCCGTCCACCCGCGGGAAGGGTTTCGGACGCGCCATGCTCAGCGCGCTCGAAGAGCAAGCCGTCCTGCTTGGAGCCACGCGCCTGGTGCTCGACACGAACGCTTCGCTCGAAGCCGCGGGCGGGCTCTACCGCAGCAGCGGGTACGCGGACACCGCGCCCTACAACGACAACCCCAATGCGACCAACTGGTACGCGAAAGAGGTCTGACCCTCAGACGATGTGTGGTTCGGGCAGACCGGTCCGCAGTTCCATCGGCAGGTGCGCGAGGTCGTTGTGCGTGATGAGGCTCCACGGACGGCCGGCACGCTGATGCAACACCGTGAGCCCGCCGTTCGCCTGGTTGATACTCACCCAGCGCCAGCCGGGAGCCTGCAACGCCTCGCGGACGAGCCAGCCGATCACGAAGTTGTGGGTGATCAACAACTCGTGATGGTCTCCGCGCTTCGGTGACAGGAACTCGGCGGCGGCATCTGCCATCTGTGCCTCGCCGGCCTCGACCTCGGCCTCGGTGATGGAGCCGAAGAACGGATCGAAGGCCGACGGTGTTTCCGGCGTGCGACCGCTCGGAACGCAGTCGAACAGGAGAGAGGACGGCTCAGGGGTGACCGCCGGCATGCGCTCGGCGATGATCTGGGCGGTCTCCGCCGCACGCTGCAATGGCGAATGCCAGGCTGCGGTCATCGGGACACCGCCGAGTCGCTCGGCGAGGAGCTGCGCCTGGCGTCGGCCGCGGGCCGACAGCGGGCCATCGGGCAGACCGTGCTCCGCATGCTGCTGTTCCCCGTGCCTGACGAGATAGAGATAATGGGACATTCAACGCACCCCCGCGATGATCGGAGCGAAGGTGTCCTCGTCGACGGCTCCGACCGCCGACACCGTGATGGGCTGGGCCGCAAGGTACTGCGCGAGATCCTGGACGTCGCCCGGACCGACGAGTTGCAGACGACGGATGCTCTCGTCGAGGTCGATGAACTCGCCGAGCGTGAGTTCGGCGCGGCCGAGCCGGCTCATCCGTGAGTCCGAGTCCTCGAGCGCGAGCGCCGATGCGCCACTCAGCTGTCCGAGTGCACGCGCGAGCTCCTCGTCGGTCACACCGTGTTCGGCGAGCCGGTGGAGTTCGGCGAGCATGAGCTCGGCGACCGTCGCTGCCTTCGTCGTCGAGCACGCGGCAGCGAGACCGAAGACCCCGGCGTCGGAGTAGCTTCCCGCGAACGAGTACACCGAGTACGCGAGGCCGCGCTTCTCCCGGATCTCCTGGAACAGACGGCTGGACATGCCGCCACCGAGGATCGAGTTGAGCATGCTCATCGCGAATCGGCGGTCGTCGCCGGCGATGAGACCGGTGCCGCCGATCTGCAGGTGGACCTGTTCGATCGGACGGTGGACGACGGAGAGCGCGGGTCCGGCCACGATGCCGGTCGCTGCGAGCGTGCGACGCTCGACGGGAGCAGCGACGGCGTCGGCCGGCCATCCGGCGGACGCGAGCGCTGCCGACACCTGGGCGACGAGCTGGTCGTGGTCGACCGCTCCGGCCGCTGTGACGATCACATCGCTCGCGCGGTAGTTCGCGCGGTAGTGCTGGAGGACGGCATCGCGGCTGACGTCGATGATCGACTGGGGCCGACCGCCGATCGGGCGTCCGAGCGGGTGGTCGCCGAGGACACCCTCGAAGAACCGCTCGTTGGCGACGTCCCCCGGGTCGTCGTCCATCATCGCGAGCTCTTCCAGGATGACTCCCCGCTCGTTCTCGAACTCCTCCGGGTCGAGGAGTGAGGAGGTGAGCATGTCGGTGATGACCTCGACGGCCATCGGGAGGTCGCGATCACGGACCTTCGCGTAGTAGCAGGTGTGTTCCTTGGCGGTGAGCGCGTTGTGCTCGCCGCCGACCGCGTCGAACGCGATCGCGATGTCGAGCGCGGACCGCGTGCCGGTGCCCTTGAAGAGCAGATGCTCGAGGAAGTGCGTCGAGCCGAAGGTGGCTGGTCGACTGTCCGTCGCCGGGAGTTCGTCGCGCGAACCGACGGCGACCCAGTAGCCGATGGTCGCGCTGCGGCTGCCCGGCATGTGCTCGCTCAGGATGCGGAGGCCGTTCGGCAGGACCGTGCGGCGGACGAGCGCGTCTCCGGATGCGGTGAACGCGAGCTCGGGACGAGTGAGCGGAAAGTCGACGGCGGCATTCATCATCCCAACCTTACGTCAGGATGTCCTCGCCCGGGGTCGGGTGAGGTTCCCGCTGCAGCCGCCGGGCGTCAGCGCAGACGCCCGGAGACCCGGTCCAGCTCGAGGATCTGACCCCGGCTGAGCCGTACGTCCGCCGCAGTGATGAGCGAGTCGACATGCGCCGGTTGCGAGGCGCTCGCGATGGGCGCGACAACGCCCGGCCTCGACATCGTCCAGGCCAGTGCCGCCGAAGCGATCGTGCACCGGTTCTCGGCGGCGATCTCGTCGAGGACGTGCAGGACCCGGAGGCCGCGGCGGTGCAGGTGCGCCGCGGCACGACTGCCCCGTGTCGTCGAGTCGAGGTCGGACCGACTCCGGTAGCGGCCCGTCAGGAATCCGTTCGCGAGCGCGAAGTAGGGCAGCACGCCGATGTTCTGGGCCGTGGCGACGAGCGAGAGCGAACTCTCGTAGGGCTCACGGTGCATGAGGCTGTAGTGGGTCTCGAGCGCGACGAACTTGGTGAAGCCGCTCGCCGAGAGGATACGTGCCTCCATGAGCCGCTCCGGCGTCGTGTTCGAGGTGCCCAGGTACCGCACCTTGCCGCTCTCGATGAGCCAGTCGACGGTGCCGAGACTGTCGGCGAGCGGCACCCGCGGATCGTCGTCGTGGAAGGAGAGGAGGTCGATGTGGTCCGTCTGCAGTCGCTCCAGCGCGGCCTCGACCGCCCGGATGATGCTCACCGCGCCGAGCCCCTGGTAGTCGGGATGGCGACCGATCTTCGTTGCGACGACCATGTCGTCGCGGTTGCCGCGTTCCCGCATCCAGTTGCCGATGAGGATCTCGCTGCGACCGCCCGCGTAGCTGTCGGCGGTGTCGACCATGTTGCCGCCGGAATCGTGGAAGCGGTCGAGGATGTCGGTCGTCGTGTCGGGGTCGACCGTCCAGCCGAAGACGCTTCCGCCGAGGATGACGGGGAAGACGGAGAGGTCGGAGCCGCCGATCGTCCGTCGCGGACCGTCGCCGGCATCCTGCACCGGAATGGGGAACGAGGGATGCGGGACGGCCTGTTCGGGGTGCGGAAGCTGGTCGTCGGCGCCGTCGCCGGTGCCCGTCAGCACAGAGCTGCCACGGGTGCTCGACGAGCGCCAGAGGTGTGGCATCCGCTGCCCCTCTCTCGGTCCGCCTGACCGATGACGCGTCCACCGCCGGGTACTGCGTCTCGGGAGTACGCAGCTCGGTGTTTCCTCACCAGGCTAGAGGAGACGGGTGACTTCGTCAGGACGACATCACGACGTCCACGCAACTCATTCGTAACGATTCCGCACCGGGATTGGTTCAGGGGGTGTCGACCGCCGCATCCGCCCGGGCGACGAGGGCACGGGCCTGACGCAGGAGCGGCTCGTCGATCATCCGACCGTCGTGGCGGAAGGCGCCCGGTCGGTCGTCCGCTGCGGCCAGCAGCTCGCGGGCAGCGACGAGCTGGGCAGGGTGAGGGCGGTACGCGGCGCGGACGGTCGCGACCTGGCCGGGGTGGATGCAGGCCGTGGCGGAGAAGCCGATCGCGCTCGCATCCTCGGCCTCGGCAGCGAGCGCATCCAGGTCCTCGATGTCGAGGTGCACGGCGTCGATGGTGGCGACGCCTTCGGCCCCTGCGGCGAGCAGCACCGCGGACCTGGCGTACTGTGCAACGGCACGGTACCGGCCGTCGGAGTGCCGACTGCTCGACCCTCCGAGCGATGCGACGAGGTCCTCCGCTCCCCACATGAGCGCGACGACGGAGGGGTGCGCGGCGATCTCCGAGGCGCGCACGACACCCGCAGCGGTCTCGCAGAGCGCGATGATGCGGACATCGGCGACCGCCCGCGCCAGTGCGTCGACCTGAGCGGCCGACTCGGTCTTCGCGAGCATCACGGTGCGGTAGGCGGTCGTCACCACCGCTGCGACATCGTCGGCGAACTCCGCCGTCCCCGCCGGATTCACCCTGACGATGGTCCTGGCAGGGTCGAGCTCGTGCTCCATGACGGCGCTGCGCCCGGCGGCCTTGTCGTCCACGGCGACCGCGTCCTCCAGATCGAGGATGACCGCGTCGGCACGGTCTGCCGCTTTCCCGAAGCGGTCAGGCCGATCGGCCGGGACGAAGAGGATCGCCGGGCCCAGGGTGAATCCCGCATCTGCCGTCATGACGTCTCCAGGCAGTGGACGAGGGTGCTGCGGACCGCGGTCACGACGACCAGACCGTCCTGATTGCGGCCCGTGTGCAGGAGTGTCACGATCCCCTCCCCCGGGCGTGACGACGAGCGCCGTCTGGCCTCCACGAGTGTCTCGGCGTAGAGCGTGTCGCCGAGGTGCATCGGATGGGGGAAGGCGACCTTCGTGAAGCCGAGGTTCGCGACGATGGTGCCCTCGGTCAGCTGCGCGACGGACAACCCGACCAGGGTCGACAGGGTCAGCATCGAGTTCACGAGCCGCTCGCCGAACGGCTGTCGCGCCGACCACGCTGCATCGAGGTGCAACGACTGTCCGTTCATCGTGAGCGTGGAGAACAGCACGTTGTCGGCCTCCGTCAGTGTGCGTCCCGGACGGTGTCGGTAGATCGTCCCCACCGCGAACTCCTCAAAGAAGAGACCTCTCTGTTCGATGACGGGACCGTCACCGGGCCCTCGTTGTCCGCTCATGTCGCGCTCCTCACTCGTCACGGCTCAGGACGCGAAGCCGAGTTCGCGGGCGATGATCATGAGCTGCACCTCGGTGGTCCCCTCGCCGATCTCGAGGATCTTCGAATCGCGGAAGTGCCGGGCGACCGGGTTCTCGTTGAGGAAACCGTACCCGCCGAAGATCTGGGTCGCGTCGCGCGCGTTGTCCATCGCCGCCTCTCCGGCGACCATCTTGGCGATGGACGCCTCCATCTTGTACGGAGCACCACGGAGCATGCGCGATGCCGCGTCGTAGTATGCGTGGCGCGCCGTGTGCACGCGCGCCTGCATCTTCGCGATACGGAAGGCGATCCACTGGTTGTCGCCGATCGCCCGGCCGAAGACGACGCGCTCCTTCGCGTACCGGATCGCCTCCTCGAGGCACCCCTGCGCTGCCCCGACGGCGAGCGCCGCAACGGCGATCCGTCCGCCGTCGAGCACGGTGAGGAAGTTGGCGTATCCGCGTCCGCGTTCGCCCAGCAGGTTCGCTTCCGGCACCCGGACGTCTTCGAAGACGAGCGGGTGCGTGTCAGAGGTGTGCCAGCCGACCTTGTCATACGGCGGAAGTGCGGTGAAGCCCGGTGTCGGTACCGGGACGAGGATCGTCGAGAGTTCCTTCGTGGTCCGGCCGTCGGACCGTACACGCTCGCCCGTGACCGCGGTGACGGTGACGAGTCTCGTGATCTCGCTGCCCGAATTGGTGATGAACTGCTTGGTGCCGTTGATGACCCATTCACCGTCGACCAGTTCTGCTGTCGTCTCAGTGGCGCCTGCGTCGCTGCCGGCTCGCGCCTCGGTCAGTCCGAAGCCGGCGAGCGCCTGCCCGCTCGCGAGCTGCGGGATCCACTCCTCGCGCTGGGCTTCGGTGCCGTTCAGGTAGATGGGCATCGCTCCGAGTCCGACGCCGGCTTCGAGTGTGACCCCGATACTCTGGTCCACCCGGCCGAGCTGCTCGACGGCGAGGCACAGTGCGAAGTAGTCCATGCCCTGGCCGCCGAGTTCTTTGGGGAACGGGAGCCCGAAGAGCCCCAGCTCGCCCATCTGCGCGATGATGTCGTACGGCAGCCGACGTTCCGTGTCGTACTGGTACGCGGCCGGCGCGACGACCTCGTCGGCGAAGGCCTTGACGGTGTCGACGATCCGCTGGTGCTCCGGGCTGAGCTCGGTGTTCATGCTGATGCTCCGTTCTGCGGTGCTTCGGTGGGGTCTGCGACGATCGTCGCGACCGGTTGACGGGCGGCGACCGTGCCGCCCGCTGTGACATGCAGGGTGAGGACACCGTCGGCGGGTGCTTCGAGGAGGTGCTCCATCTTCATGGCCTCGATGGTGACGAGCGCTTGGCCTGCGACCACCCGCTCGCCACTCGCCGCGTGCACGGCGGTGACGGTTCCCGGCATGGGCGTCCTGATCTCAGGATCGTCGCCGGTGCCTCCTGCGCCTTGCGCACGGAGTACTCGGGCCTCGCGCCCCACGACCTCCAGTACCGTCACAGCACCGTCGAGCGAGATCCAGCGTTGGTCACCGCTCCGGACGCTCGCCAGCCGGACGCTCTGGCCGTCCATCTCGAACCGCCAGCTCCCATCCGGCGACGCGAGCACTGCGGCCGCGTGTGCCGGGTCGACGCCAACGGTGACCGTGGCGTCTCCGCTCGCTCCCTGGACACGCACCTCGACGGTCGTGCCGTCATCTGCGCGCAGCCGACAGATGTCGGACGCCGGTCTGCCGATCCGCCAACCGCTCGGAGCGGTCCAGAGCTCGCCGCTCGCGCTGCCCGCACGGGACGCGCTGTCGACCTCGCGTTCGGCGAGGTCGACGAGCGCCGCAGCGGTGAGCGTCCGAGCGGACGGGGCGACAGGCTGCTCTCCGGCGAGCAGTTCGGCGATGATGCCCGTGTGCAGTCGCCCCGCGAGCACGTCCGCGTCCTCGAGCAGCCGTCGGAGGAACCCCAGGTTGGTGCGCACGCCGAAGACGACGGTGTCGGCGAGAGCCGTGTCGAGTCGCCGGATCGCCGTCTCGCGGTCAGGCGCCCAGGCGATGACCTTCGCGAGCATCGGGTCGTACCAGGGGCCGACGAGCTGCCCCTCGGCGATCCCGCCGTCCACGCGGATCCCCTCACCGCTCGGCAGTGCAACCCGTTCGAGCACACCCGTCTGCGGGAGGAACCCCGTCGCCGGGTCCTCAGCGTAGAGACGGGCCTCGACCGCGTGGCCGGTCAGCACGATGTCCGTCTGGGCGAACGGGAGTGCCTCACCGGCCGCCACGCGCAACTGCCACTCGACGAGGTCGACGCCCGTGACGAGTTCGGTGACCGGGTGCTCGACCTGGAGCCTCGTGTTCATCTCGAGGAACGAGAACTCGTCAGGACGGTCGCCCGCGACCAGGAATTCGACGGTACCGACACCGAGGTACCCGACCGTCCTGGCGACCGTGCACGCCGCCTCGCCCAGGCGCGCACGGGTCTCGGCGTCGATGAGCGGCGAGGGCGACTCCTCGATGACCTTCTGATGCCGCCGTTGCAGCGAGCACTCGCGCTCGCCGAGATGCAGCACTCGGCCGTGCGCATCGGCGAGCACCTGGACCTCGATGTGCCGCGGGCGCGTCACGAGGCGTTCGAGGAGCAGTGTGGGATCGCCGAACGCGGCTGCGGCGATCCGGTGCGCCGATGCGATCGCCGCCGGGAGGTCCTCCTCGCGCTCGACGGACTGCATGCCCTTCCCGCCACCACCGCCCGCCGGCTTGACGATGAGCGGGAACCCGATCCCCACCCCCGCAGCGACGAGCGCATCATCGTCGAGCGTCGGGTCTGCGACCCCCTCGATGATCGGCACCCCGTGGAGGGCGACGTGCTCCTTCGCGCGGATCTTGTCGCCCATGAGTTCGAGGGCCTCGACGTCCGGCCCGATGAACACGATGTCCGCTGCGGCGAGCGCGCGGGCGAGCGCCGGCTGCTCGGACAGGAACCCGTAGCCGGGGTGCACTGCTGCAGCGCGGGAGGAGACGGCTGCAGCCACGACCGCTTGCACGTCGAGGTAGCTCTCGGCGGCCACGGCCGGCCCCAGTCTGATTGCGCGATCCGCGAGCCGGACGTGCGGAGCGTCACGGTCGGCGTCGCTGTACACGGCGACGCTCTCGATGCCGAGGGCACGGAGTGTCCGGATGATGCGGCAGGCGATCTCGCCGCGGTTGGCCACGAGGACGGAGGTGAAGGGGCGGGTGGCGGGTGCTGCGTTCGATACGGAGGTCATGGTCGGCTCACATCCGGAAGAGGCCGAAGCCGGGGTCGGGCAATGGCGCACGTGAGCACACCTCGAGGGCGAGGCCGAGGATCGTCCTGGTGTCGGCTGGATCGATGATGCCGTCGTCCCAGAGCCTCGCGGTGGAGTAGTACGGGCTGCCCTGCTTCTCGAAGTCCGCGAGGATGGGTGCCCGGAAGGCCTCTTCGTCCTCGTGGCTCCAGGCCTCGCCGCGCGCCTCGAGCTGGTCGCGCTTGACGGTGGCGAGGACGCTGGCCGCCTGCGGCCCACCCATCACGGAGATCCGGGCACCCGGCCACATCCAGAGGAATCGCGGATCGTACGCACGACCGCACATCGAGTAGTTGCCCGCTCCGAAGGAGCCGCCGATCACGACGGTGAGTTTCGGGACCCGTGTCGTCGCCACGGCCGTCACCATCTTCGCCCCGTGCTTCGCGATCCCCCCGGCTTCCGCATCGCTACCCACCATGAATCCGGAGATGTTCTGCAGGAACACCAGCGGGATGCCGCGTTGGTCGGCGAGCTCGATGAAGTGGGCTCCTTTCAGCGCTGACTCGCTGAACAGCACACCGTTGTTCGCGATGATGCCGACCGGGTGCCCGTGAAGATGCGCGAAGCCCGTGACCAGCGTCTCGCCGTACTCGCGCTTGAACTCGGAGAACTCGCTGCCGTCGACCAGACGGGCGATCACCTCGCGCACGTCGTAGGCGGTCTGCAGCTCGGTGGGGACGACGCCGTACAGTTCGGTCTCCGGCACGCGGGGTGCGACCGTCGGTCGGACCTCCCACGCTCTGGGCGACGGCGGCGCGAGGGTCGCGACTGCGTCGCGGAGGATGTCGAGCGCCTGGGCGTCGTCCTCGGCGAGGTGGTCGGTCACTCCGGACACCCTCGCGTGGAGCTCGCCGCCTCCCAGCTGCTCGGGGGTGACGACCTCGCCGATCGCCGCCTTCACGAGCGGCGGGCCGCCGAGGAAGATCGTGCCCTGTCCGCGGACGATGACACTCTCGTCGCTCATGGCGGGGACGTACGCCCCACCTGCGGTGCAGGATCCGAGCACGGCGGCGAGCTGTGGGATGCCGGCGGCCGACATCCTGGCCTGGTTGAAGAAGATCCGGCCGAAATGCTCTCGATCGGGGAAGACCTCGTCTTGATTCGGGAGGTTCGCGCCGCCGGAGTCGACGAGGTAGAGGCAGGGCAGCCGGTTCGCATTCGCGATCTCCTGCGCACGCAGGTGCTTCTTCACCGTCATCGGGAAGTACGAGCCGCCCTTCGCGGTGGCGTCGTTCGAGACGACGAGGACCAGGCGGTCGTGCACTCGCCCGATTCCGGCGATGACTCCGGCACCGGGGCTCGCATCGCCGTACAGGCCGTCGGCTGCGAGCGGTGCGATCTCGAGGAACGGGCTGCCCTCGTCGAGCACGCGGTCGACGCGGTCCCTCGGGAGGAGTTTCCCGCGCGCGACATGACGTTCCCTCGATGCCGCCGGCCCGCCGGACGCGGTCTCGGTGAGACGCTGCGCCAGGGTCTGGGCGAGCGCCCGTTGAGCCGCCTCCTGCTCATGGAAACGGACTGAGGCGGGATCAGCGTTGCTCGTGAGGATGGTCACCAGCGGCTCCTTGTCGTCGTCGACTGCGAGCGATTCAGTTACTGTTCACTCACTGAAATCCAGGTTAGTGTTCGTTAACCGGAATTGTCCACCCCGAGGAGGCACGATGTCCGAACCCGCCGCCGCGACGCCGAAGACGCCGCACGTCGGTCGGCGCGAGGCGAAGGCGCTTCGCCGCACAGCCCTCCTGCGCGCGGCCGCGAGCCTGTTCGCCGAGCACGGTTTCACCGATGTCTCCATGGAGGACCTCGGGATGGCGGTCGGCATGAGCGGGCCGGCGGTCTACCGCCATTTCCCCAGCAAGCAGGCGGTCCTCGCCGCGCTCCTCATCGACGTCAGTCAAGACCTCCTCGACGGCGGCGCGGCCGAGGTCGACCGGGCACCGGACAGCGAACTCGCCCTCCGTGCCCTCGTCGGATTCCACGTCGCATTCGCTCTCGACCGCCGCGACGTCATCCGGGTGCAGGACCACGACCTCGACAGCCTCACCCCCGAGGACAGCCGGACCGTCCGCACCCTGCAACGGCGTTACGTCGAGCGCTGGGTCGACGTCCTTTCGGACCTCCATCCCGGCACGCCGACGCCGCAGTTGCGCATCAGGGCCCACGCGGGCTTCGGCCTCATCAATTCGACGCCGCACAGCGCCGCCCTCCGCGCCGACCGCGAGGACACCCTCGAGCGGCAGGCCGTACGTACCACTCTCGAGCAGATGGCGCTGGCCGCGCTGCTCGCGCGCTGACCCGCAGCGCGGCGGATCAGCCCCGGCCGTCGAGCACGGACAGCACGTTGCCCGCGGGGTCGGTGAACCAGGCGATGTCAGGACCGTTGCCGCGCATGATCCCCTTGGTATCCGTCGGCAGCTGCTCGTCGGGGTAGATCTTCGTCACGACGCCGCGTGCGTTCAGCTCGTCGACCGCCGCTTCGACGTCGTCGACCGCGAGGTTCAGGATGGTGAAGGAGGCAGGCGTGTGACCCGGCTTGCCGTAGACGAGGACGGCACCACCGGCCGGGAGGGAGACGTTCAGGAAGCCCATCTCGTTTGTCGGCGACCTGCAGGCCGAGGACGTCACGGTAGAACGCCCTGGCCGCATCGATGTCGTCGACCGAGAACCCACTGAAGACATCCGTGTACTGGACCATGCGCACTCCTTCGTCGAACCTGATGTGTACACTGTTCACAATGTCACGTCACGTCCGATCCGTCCAGGCCCGGACGATGCTGGATCGGAACCCATGAGCACGCCCGAGACCCCGCGCAGCACCTACCGCCACGGCGACCTCCGTCAGGCCCTGCTCGACGCCGGCGTGGAGATGGCGAGGACCGGTGGGCCGGACGCGGTCATCCTGCGCGAAGCCACCAGACGAGCCGGCGTCTCCCCCAACGCCGCCTACCGGCACTTCGCCGACCGCGAGGCGCTGGTCCGGGCCGTCTCCGACGCCGCGCAGGGCTTCGCCGCCGATCGGATGGCCACGGCCCTTGCGGCCATCGAGACGGCCGGAGACGCCGCCTCCGACGCACGCCTCCGCCTGCGGGCCGTCGGCAGCGGCTACCTCCGGTTCGCCCAGGAGGAGCCCGGGCTCTTCCGCACCGCCTTCTCCGTACCGACCGACCTCGACGAGGCGACGAGCATCAGCAAGCGAGGTGTGGCCGGACGCACGCCGTTCGAGACGCTCGGCGGCGTCTTGGACGAGCTGGCCGCAGCGGGAGTCCTCCCCGCAGAGCGCCGCCAGGGCGCCGAGCTGCTCGCCTGGTCCTCGGTGCACGGTCTCGGCATGCTGATCATCGACGGACCGCTGCGCGGCCTTGACGATCGCACGATCGCCTTCGCGACCGAGCGCCTCCTCGACCTCGTCGACCTCGGGATCTGACCGGGCCCGGCGCCACCGGGCCCGGTCGGCACCGTCACACCATCGTCAGCACCATCGCCGGATCTGAGAGCATCGTCCCGAGGTCCACGAGGAATCTCGACCCCTGCTCGCCGTCGACCAGACGATGGTCGAACGACAACGCCAGCGTCACCACGTGTCGGAGCGCGACCTGACCGTCGAACTCCCACGGCTGCCGCCGCACGGCGCCCAGCGCGATGATCGCAGCCTCCCCCGGGTTCAGGATCGGCGTGCCGGCATCGACGCCGAACACGCCGACGTTCGTGATCGTGATGGTGCCCCCGCGCAGCTCCGACGGCGCCGTCCGACCCTCCCGCGCAGTCCGGACGAGCTCTGACAGCGCATCGGCGAGTTCGAAGAGGCTCAGCTCCTCCGCACGGGCGATGTTCGGGACCAGCAACCCGCGCGGCGTCGCCGCAGCGATCCCGAGGCCGACATGACCGTACTCGATGATCTCACCGGCGTCCTCGTCCCAGCTCGCATTGATGGACGGCGT
Source organism: Plantibacter sp. RU18 (assembly GCF_050613355.1). Taxonomy (NCBI): domain Bacteria; kingdom Bacillati; phylum Actinomycetota; class Actinomycetes; order Micrococcales; family Microbacteriaceae; genus Plantibacter; species Plantibacter sp. RU18. The sequence goes on along the minus strand of NZ_CP159618.1, from coordinate 2,033,755 downwards.
CCGCCTTGCAGCGATGCAGACGGCCTTCGCGAGGACGGTGAGGATGTTCACGCGGTGGTCGCCTGTCCGAGACGACTTCGCGAGGGCCTCGAGCAACGACATCGTCGGCGTCACGTCGACCGTCAGGAACTCCGTCACGTGGGGCGCCGTGAACGCGCTCCGCACCATGGCCTCAGCGGTGCGGCGCCGCACCCCTGTGATCGGTCGGCGGACCGAGCCGTCGGCCTCGGCGGGTGCGGACCCGACCGGTCGCCCGGCGACGGCAGTTGTGCCCGGCGGACGAGACGCCGCCTCGACACCAGCCTCCGCGATCGCGCCCCCTGTGCCTGCGTGTTCCACATCCGCTCGCGAGATCCGTCCACCGACGCCCGTCCCGATGAGGCCGTCGAGCGCGACGCCGAGATCGCGCGCCAGACGACGGACGGGAGGTGTCGCCCGAGGACGTTCCCGGACCGGTGGAGTGCCGACCGTCGATACCTCGGGACGCTCCGCCATCGGGGCGGCCGCGTCCGCCGATGCCCCGATCCGCTCACGCCGACGCGGCCGTTCTCCACTGGCTGTTCGCGGGCCGTAGCCGACGAGGACCGGCTCGCGCTCGATCCTGCCCGGACCTCCTGCAGCCGCGTTCTCGACCGCCGGTACATGGCCGACCGGTTCTGCGCTCGGCTCCTCCCCGTCCGGGGTGAAATCGACGAGTGGTTCTCCCACGAGCACCGTGGTACCCGGTTCGACATGCAGCCTCGTCACCACGCCGGCGGTCGGCGCCGGCAGCTCGACGAGAGCCTTCGCCGTCTCGACCTCCGCGATGACCTGGTTGAGCTCGACGTGGTCACCGACCGCCACCCGCCAGGACACGAGTTCGCTCTCGGTCAGTCCTTCGCCGAGGTCCGGCAGCGAGAAGCGCTTCATCGTGCGCCCTCCCGTCGGATCGAGGTGGACGACGCTCGCCCGAGCGCGCGGTCGACCCCGTCGAGGATGCGGTCGAGGTCGGGCAGGAAATGGTCCTCCAACGCCGACGCAGGGTATGGGGTGTCGAAGCCTGTCACACGGACAGGCGCCTCCTCGAGGAGGTCGAAGCAGCGCTCGGTGATGGAGGCGGCCAGTTCCGCACCGACGCCTCCCGAGCGCTGGGCCTCGTGCGTGATCACGAGCCTGCCGGTCTTCTCGACGGACGCGACCACGGCGTCGAGATCAAGCGGCGCGAGCGAACGCAGATCGATGACCTCGAGGTCGACACCCTCGTCTGCGGCCGCAGCCGCCGCCTCCAACGCCGTCTGCACGAGCGGCCCATAGGCGACGAGCGTCGCATCGGAACCGGAGCGCACCGTGCGTGCCCGGGTGAAGGCCAGCGGGTCGGTCGGCAGGTCGTCGATCACCTCACCTTTCGTCCAGTACCGCCGCTTCGGCTCGAAGAACAGCACCGGATCGTCGCACGCGATGGCCTGCCGGATCATGGTGTGCGCATCCTGCGGGTCCGAACAGGTCACCACGCGGAGTCCTGCGGTGTGTGCGAAATACGCCTCAGGCGACTCCGAGTGATGCTCGACTGCACCGATACCGCCGCCGTAGGGCACCCGGATCGTGACCGGCATGCGCACGGCACCCTTCGTCCGGTAGTGCAGTTTCGCCAGCTGAGCGACGATCTGGTCGAACCCAGGGTAGATGAACCCGTCGAACTGGATCTCGCAGACCGGCCGGAAACCCCGGAAGGCGAGTCCGATGGCAGCGCCGATGATCGCGGATTCCGCGAGCGGCATGTCGACCACCCGATCGGCACCGAACTTCGCTTGGAGTCCGTCCGTCACCCGGAACACACCCCCGAGCTTGCCGATGTCCTCGCCGAGCAGGAGCACCCGGTCATCGTCTGCAAGCGCGTGGTGAAGCCCCGTGTTGATCGCTTTGCTGAGCGTGAGCGTCGTCATCGTGCACCGCCGTCGAACATCGCGAGGTAGGCGCGGTACTCCTCGCGTTGTCGGTCGATACCGGGATGCGGCGTCGCATAGACGTCGTCGAAGACCGAGAGCGGCTCGGGCGACTGCAACGCGAGACAGCCGGCGCGGACTGCTCCGGCAGCGTCGTCGGCGACCCGCGCGACCCGCGCGCGTGCCGCGTCGTCGAGCACCCCCTCGCGCTCCAGCAGCCGCTCCAGGCGGGTGACGGGGTCCTTCGCCCGCCAGGAGGCCACCTCGGCCTCGTCGCGATAGCGGGTCGGGTCGTCAGAGGTGGTGTGCGGGCCGAGGCGGTACGTGACAGCCTCGACGAACGTCGGACCGCCCCCGGACCTCGCGCGGTCGACGGCGATGCGCATGGCTGCGGTCACGGCGAGCACGTCGTTGCCGTCGACGCGCATGCTGGGCACGCCGTACCCCGGCGCGCGCTCGGCGATCGGGCGCTGCGCCTGCAGGCCGACCGGCTCGGAGATCGCGTACTGGTTGTTCTGGCAGAAGAAGACGACCGGAGCGCGGAAGCTCGCGGCGAGGACGAGCGCCTCGCTCACATCCCCCTGGCTGGTCGCTCCATCCCCGAAGTAGGCGACGGCGACCGCATCCGAACCGTCGCGCTGGCAGCCCATCGCGTAGCCGGTGGCATGCAGGGTCTGTGCACCGATGATGACGGCCGGAGTGGCCATTCCGACGGCGAACGGGTCCCAACCGGACAGCGCCGTCCCGCGCCACATCGCCATGAGCTGGTCGAGTTCGACACCGCGGCAGTACGCCACGGCCTGCTCCCGATAGCTCGTGAAGACGAAGTCGTCGCCTCGCAGGACGCGGGCAGAACCGACCTGCGCGGCCTCCTGACCGAGCGACGGCGGCCAGAGTCCGATCTCACCCTGGCGCTGGAGCGCGGTGGCCTCGGTGTCGATGCGGCGGCTGACGACCATGTCCTCGTACAGGCCGAGGAGTTCGCCGGGACCGAGGTCTGCGACGAAGAGGTCGTACAGGGCGTCCTCATGGCGGACACCGTCCGGGTCGAGGAGCTGCACGAACTCGTGTCGGGCAGCCGGGTGTTGCGCGGTCTGGTCGACGGACGGCTCGCGTGCATCACCTCCCCGACCGTCTGAGTCCTGCGGGGAATGGGTGTGAGTCTCCATCGACACGATGCACGCCGCCTTGAGTTCGGTGACCTCACGGCGGTGCCTCGTGAGCGGTGCCGTGCCCCCGCGTCATCGCGGGGTGCTCCGAGGCTACGCCGGATGCGCGCCCGGCTCAACCGTCGACACGCCGCAGCATCACCCGGCAGACGACGGACGCCCGCCCCGCGTGAGCGGGACGGGCGTCCTCGGGTGCGTGTGTCGCTTAGCCTTCGGCGGGAGCCTCAGGGCCTTCGCTGGCAGCGTCGCTGCCGTGCGTGTCGGCCTCATCGGCGACGACCGGTGCGAGCGAGAGCTTGCCGCGATCGTCGATCTTCGTGATCTCGACGAGGATCTTCTGCCCGACGCCGAGCACGTCTTCGACGTTCTCCACACGCTTGCCACCGGCGAGCTTGCGGACCTCGGAGATGTGCAGCAGGCCGTCCTTGCCCGGGAGCAGCGAGACGAATGCACCGAACGCGGCGATCTTGACGACGGTTCCGAGGAACTGCTCGCCGATCTCCGGGTTGGTGGGGTTCGCGATCGCGTTCACCTGTGCGCGGGCAGCCTCGGCCGACGGGCCGTCGACAGCGCCGATGTAGACGGTGCCGTCCTCCTCGATGGAGATGTCGGCGCCGGTCTCGTCCTGGATGGAGTTGATCGTCTTGCCCTTCGGGCCGATCAGCTCACCGATCTTGTCGACGGGGATCTGGACGCTGATGACGCGAGGCGCGGTCGGCGCCATCTCGTCAGGAGCGTCGATCGCCGCGTTCAGGACGGAGAGGATCGTCGTGCGTGCATCCTTGGCCTGCTGGAGGGCACCGGTGAGGACCGAGGTCGGGATGCCGTCGAGCTTCGTGTCGAGCTGGATGGCCGTGACGAACTCGGACGTACCGGCGACCTTGAAGTCCATGTCGCCGAGTGCGTCCTCGGCACCGAGGATGTCGGTGAGGGCCGCATAGCGGGTCTCGCCGTCGACGACGTCGGAGATGAGTCCCATGGCGATACCGGCGACGGGTGCGCGCAGCGGCACACCGGCGTTCAACAGCGACAGGGTCGAGGCGCAGACGGAACCCATCGACGTGGAACCGTTGGAACCGAGTGCCTCGGAGACCTGACGGATCGCGTAGGGGAACTCCTCGCGGCTCGGCAACACCGGCACGAGGGCGCGCTCGGCGAGGAAGCCGTGCCCGATCTCGCGACGCTTCGGCGAACCGACCCGGCCGGTCTCACCGGTCGAGTAGGGCGGGAAGTTGTAGTGGTGCAGGTAGCGCTTCTTCGTGACGGGCGACAGCGAGTCGATCTGCTGTTCCATCTTGAGCATGTTCAACGTGGTGACGCCCAGGATCTGGGTCTCGCCACGCTGGAAGATCGCTGAACCGTGGACGCGCGGGATGACCTGCACCTCGGCGTCGAGCGGACGGATGTCGGTCAGGCCGCGACCATCGATCCGGATGCCCTCACGGAGGACGCGGCCGCGCATGACGACCTTCGAGACCGACTTGTATGCGGCGGAGAACTGCGTGAGCACCTCAGCGTCGAGCGAGCCGGCTTCGACCCGCTCGGCGATGGTCGCCTTGACGCGGTCCTTGAGGGCGTCGTCGGCGTTCTGGCGCTCGATCTTGTCGGCGATCTGGTAGACGTTCACCAGTTCGTCGTGTGCCAGACCGGCGACGGCGTCGTAGCTCTCCTGCGTGTACGGGAGGAACACGGGGTAGGCCGCGATCTCCTTGGCCGCCTGGGCAGCGAGTTCGCTCTGCGCCTTGACGAGCTGCTTCAGGAAGGGCTTCGAGGCCTCGAGGCCCGCTGCGACGACTGCCTCGTCGGGCTTCGTGGCGCCGGCCTTGATGAGGTTCCAGCTGTTCTCGGTCGCTTCGGCCTCGACCATCATGATCGCGACGTCTTCGTTGCCGTTGGCGTCGGTCACGATGCGACCGGCGACGATGATGTCGAAGACGGCCTCCTCGAGCTGGTCGACCTTCGGGAATGCCACCCACTGGTCGGCCTCGCCGGCCTGGCCGGGGATGAGCGCGAGACGGACTGCGCCGATCGGGCCGGAGAACGGGAGACCGGAGATCTGCGTGGACATCGACGCCGCGTTGATCGCGAGGGCGTCGTAGAACTCGCCCGGCGCGATCGACAGGACGGTGATGACGATCTGGACCTCGTTGCGGAGGCCGGTGACGAACGACGGGCGCAGCGGCCGGTCGATGAGGCGGCAGACGAGGATCGCCTCGGTCGAGGGGCGACCCTCACGACGGAAGAACGAACCGGGGATCTTGCCTGCTGCGTAGGAGCGCTCCTCGACGTCCACCGTGAGGGGGAAGAAGTCGAAGTTGTCCTTGGGGTGCTTTCCGGCCGAGGTGGCCGAGAGGAGCATGGTCTCCTCGTCGAGGTACGCGGCGATCGCGCCCTGTGCCTGCTGCGCGAGGCGGCCGGCTTCGAACCGGACCGTGCGCTTGCCGAACTTGCCGTTGTCGAGAACAGCCTCGGCGAACTTGATTTCTGGACCTTCCACAGGTCTCTCCTTCGTACGTGTGCGCTCCCGTCGAGTGACGGGCCGCGCGCCCCGAATGGGCGCGCCGTCGAGCGCGGTCGTGCATGATGCAGCGCGCGACACACCTGCAGTACTTGCTCAAGCCGCCCGGTCTTCCGGGACTTGGCTGGCCACCAGTAGAACACCACCCGCGGATTGCGAGGGATACACCACCGAGGACCAGCTTCCTGTCGGCTGGCTCTGCGCGCAGCGAACCATGACGGTCCGCCGTGTCCGAGCCTAGCAGAGGGGCATTCGCCCACCCCCGGAACGACACGGATCCTCAGGTGATGGGCGGGGTGTCCAGGGTGCCTGCGGAAGCGGCGACCCTGCGATCGCGCCCCCAGGAGACGAGGAGGAGGACCATCGCGACGGCGGCGCCGATGACCGTATCGAGCACGCGCTCCCCCACGATCGCGAGGACGGGCTGGTTCGACGACGACGTGCTGATGGTGAGCACGAGCGGCGTGATGAAGACGAGTGCGAGCGCGTAGTGCCGGATCACCACGAGTTCGATCGTGAACTGCAACGCTGCGAGGACGACCGCCAGGACGTAGCCGTGGGGTTCGAGCGACGCCACCAGGAGGAAGATGGCGGCACCCACGAGTGTCCCGAGCACACGGTGGACCCCGCGCGTGGCGCTCAGCGTGCGTGAGTGGCCGACGCTGAGGATCGCGACGGCGGAACCGGCGATCCAGTACCCGTGTCCGAGGCCCAGGAGTGCACCGATGACGGCGCTGATCGCGAGGGCGACGGTCAGCCGAGTCGCGATCCGCCGATCGGTCGCGCTCAGGCTGTATTCGGGGAACAGCGCTCGCATCGGGGTCGGCTTCCCTGCGGCCCGGCGGACGGCCGGGATGAGCAGAGGCAGGATCACGACGAGATAGGCGAAGATCGAGCCGGCCGCCACGAGCAGGATGACGAGGCCTCCCTGCAGCCCCGCACCGCCGTTCGCCACCGGCGCGCTCAGATGACCGGCGATGCCGAACACGAGGATGAAGAACAGCGCCCCGGGCGGGCCGAGCACGATGCCCTGCACCAGCCAGATCACTGCAGAGCCGACGACGATCAGCCCGACGGCGGTGAGCGGGCGCGAGCTCGACACCAGCACGCCGAGCGCAGCCGCCGCGATGAGCCCTGCACCGATGAACGGCAGCACCCTCAGACGGTCGCGGCGGCTCAGTGGCACGCAGTACAGGGCGGTGAACGCGCCGAGTCCGGCGAGCAGCCCGAGGGGGGTCAGCCCGAAGAACGTCGCGACGGCGACCGGCACCGCCATCGCGATCGCGGCCGTGAGTGCGACCGGCCAACGTTTCGGCGACGGGGCGAAACTGATGAGCGAGGTCTTCAGACCGCGTTCCGCCATCCCGTCCTCCGCTCTCCTGCAACCCTCCAACGGTACGCCATCGGGCAGTCGTCCCTCGTTTCGGCGGCCATGGAGGGGCCCTGGGCTACGCTGGGTGCCGATGCCACAGGAGGTGACGTTGAGCGGTGCAACGCCGGTGACCGCCCGCCCGAAGAAGCGGGTCCCGTTCTGGGACAACGCCCGTTTCGCGTGCATCACGCTCGTCGTCATGGGTCATGCCACCCAGCGACTGACGTCGGAATCGGACCCGGCTCTCGTCGTCTATCTCTTCCTCTACGCCTTCCACATGCCGGCCTTCGCGATCGTGAGCGGATTCTTCTCGAAGTCGAGCCCGCCCGGGAGACGCCAGATGCGCCGGGTGATCACCGACATCCTCGTGCCGTACCTGATCATGGAGGGCATCTGGTCGCTCGTGCAGTTCCTCGTCGAGGGCAAGCGCGAGCTGAACCCGACACAGCCGTCCTGGACACTGTGGTTCCTGCTCGCCCTCGGGATCTTCCGGCTCATCCTGCCCTACCTCGCGCTGTTGCGGTGGCCGTTGCTCTGGAGCGTGGTGATCTCCGTCGGCGTCGGCTATCTCGACAACGTCGACAGCACCTTCTCGCTGTCCCGAGCCCTCGGCATCCTGCCGTTCTTCGTGCTGGGCTGGCAGATCAACCGCTGGCGGCTCGTGGACCGCTGGCACCTCGTCCGCGCGAAGACCTGGTGGGTCCGTCTCGCCGCTGCCGCCGTCCTCGTCGGCTGGGCGGTCGTGCTGATCGTCGGGATCGACCTCTGGCGCCGCATCGACCTCCGGTACTGGTTCTTCTACGACCGCGGATACGCCGCACTCGGCAACGAGGACTGGACCGGCGGACTCGTCCGCCTCGCCGCGATCCTGTTGGCCGTCGTCCTCACCGCCGCGTTCTTCGTCCTCGTACCGCGGAGTCAGTCCTGGATCACGAAGTACGGGCAGTCGACCATGTACGTCTACCTGCTGCACTCCTTCGTGCTCTACCCGTTGCGTGAGTCCGGGATCCTGAAGGACACCTTCAACCCCGAGATCGTGCTCGTCGGCATGCTGGTCCTCTCCGTCCTCATCGTCATCGTGTTGTCGAGCTCACCTGTCCGTCGCATCTTCCGGCCACTCATCGAGCCGAGGGCGAGCTGGATCTTCAGCCGCAAGCGCGCGTTCGACCCGGTCGCACCGCACGACGACCCGACAGGATCCCGGCGCGACGTCAGGACGTGACGACGACGACCTTGCCGCGGAGACGCCCGTCGATGAGGTGCCGGTACGCGTCGACGACCCGTTCGATCGGCCAGACGCTGTCGATGGGCAGCGCGATGTCACCGCTCGCGATCCACTCGCCGAGCTCTGCGAGTTGCGCGAGCGTGGCGGCTTGCCCGCCGACCCCGCTGAATCCGTGTTCGGCCGCGAACGGGCGATCGGCGATCGTGTTCACCCGATCGGGTGCGACCCCCAGGTCAACGGCGAGCTGGAGCGTCTCGCGTCCGTGGGTGTCGATCACTGCGGTGATGCCGCCCGGCGCTGCAGCGAGCACACGCTCGCGGAGGCCGTCGCCGTAGAGCACGGGGACGATCCCGAGCTCGCGGAGGAAGTCCTGGTTGCGGTCCCCCGCCGAGCCGAGGACCACCGCACCGGCCCGCTTGGCGAGCTGCGCGGCGAGCACCCCGACACCGCCGGCGGCGGCGCTGACGAGGACGGTGTCCGACGGTCCGACGCCGACGGCGGCCACGGAGGCCAGCGCCGCGCGACCGGCGATGTCGAGCGACCCTGCCTGCTCGAGCGTCAGCCCGTCAGGCACGTGGTGCAGGATCGACGCCGGAGCCACGAGGTAGTCGGCCTGCGCGAAGAAGCGGTGGCCGCCGTACACGCGGTCTCCGGTGGCGAATTCCGTGACGCCACTGCCGATGCCGTCGACGACACCCGCGAAGTCGTTGCCGTTGCCGCTTGGCACCTGCCATCCGTACGCGGCGAGCGCCTCGGGCGAGGACACGAGCTTGTAGTCGACGGGGTTGAGCCCCGCGACCACCACCCGGACTCGGACCTCGTTGTGACCAGGCGTCGGGATGTCGCCCTCGACCAGCCGGAACACCTCAGGACCGCCGAAGCTGTCGAACCGCACGAACCTCGCCATGATGCCCCTTCCGTGGGCGTGTGCCCACCACCATGCTCACACGTGCGCCCGGCGACGGCCAGGGACACCCTGTATTCACGACATGTGCTGTTCACCCGTGTCGACGACAATCGGTGGCATGGCGTGGGTCGACGAGGTGCAGGCCGGGATCACGGTGTGGCTGCTCGCGATCGCCGCGTCCGGTTGGGTCTTCCCCGCGCTCTACCTCTTGACGGTCGCCGACGCCTTCTTGGTCCTCTTGCCCAGCGAGACGGCGGTCACCGCTCTCGCAGCGATCTCGGCCTCGAGCGGCTCACCCAACCTCGCGGCACTCGTCGGGGTCGCTTGGGCGGGAGCGGTGACGGGGGATGTCTGCTGCTATCTGCTCGGACGTCGGATCGGGACGTCGCGGTTCCGCTGGATGCGGCGTCCGCGTGTGGCTGCGGCGATCGATCGCGCCGGGGAAGCGATGCACCGACGGGCCGCAGCCGCGATCCTCACCGCTCGCTACATCCCGTTCGCGCGTATCGCCGTCAACCTCGTTGCCGGAGCGAGTGGTCTCCGGCCGAGACGGTATCTGCCGATCACGGTGCTCGCCGGTCTTGCCTGGGCGCTGTGGAACACCGGTATCGGGGCGATGGTCGGCCGGATGCTCCCTGACCAGCCGCTGCTGGCCACAGCACTGTCCGTCATCGGTGCGGTGCTCGTCGGCGTCACCGTCGACCGGCTGAGCGCTCTCCTCGCCCGGCGTCGGTCAGCCGCATCGTCACTCGACGAGCTCGCCCCGAGCCCTCTTGCCGACGATCGAGTGCCTCCGGCTGTAGGCGAAGTAGATGATGAAGCCGAGCGCAAGCCAGACGAGGAACCGAACCCAGGTGAGGGTCGTCAGGTTGAGCATGAGCCAGACGCAGAGCACCGCTGAGAGGATCGGCACGAACGGCGACCACGGCACGCGGAACGCACGGGGCAGGTCCGGGTACTTCTTCCGGAGCACGATGACCGCGATGCTGACGAGCACGAACGCGGAGAGCGTCCCGATGTTGATCATCTCTTCGAGGATGCCGACGTCCGTCAGACCGGCGATCAGCGCGACGAGTGCACCCACGACGATCTGGATGCGGATGGGCGTCTTGCGCTTCTCCGAGGTGACGCTGAGCGACCGCGGCAGCAATCCGTCACGGCTCATCGCGAACACGACGCGGGCGAGGCCGAGCAGCAGCACCATGATGACGGTCGTCAGACCGGCGAGGATACCGATCGAGATGACCTGCGCGGCCCAATCGGCGCCGACGGCGATGAACGCCGTCGCGAGCGAGGGGTCCTCCGCCTCGGCGAGTGTCGTGTAGGGCACCATGCCCGTCAGGACGAGGCTCACACCCACGTAGAGGACGGTCACGATGGCGAGGCCGCCGAAGATGCCGCGCGGGAGGTTCTTCTGCGGGTTCTTGACCTCTTCCGCGCTGGTGGCGACGACGTCGAACCCGATGAAGGCGAAGAAGACGAGCGACGCTCCGGCGAGCAGCCCGAAGATGCCGTACTGGGCGGGGGCTGCTCCGGTCATGAAGGAGAAGAGCGACTGCGACCAGGCGTCGGACGCTCCGCCCTTGGTCGGCACCTCATCGGGGATGAACGGCGTGTAGTTCGCCGCCTTCACGAAGAAGGCACCCACGACGATGACGAAGATGACGATCGCGACCTTGATGATCGTGAACACGCTCGCGACGCGGGAGGAGAGCTTCGTGCCGAGCACGAGGAGCGTCGTGAAGATCGCGACGATGACGAACGCACCCCAGCTGACCTTCAGTCCGAGGACGTCGATCTCGCTCGGGACGTCCCAGCCCCAGAGGAGGAACACGTTGCTCAGGTAGATGCCCCAGTACTTGGCGATGACGGCGGCGGCCGTGAGCATCTCGAGGATGAGGTCCCAGCCGATGATCCAGGCGAGCAGCTCGCCGAGCGTGGCGTAGGTGAAGGTGTAGGCGGAGCCGGCGACGGGAACCGTCGAGGCGAACTCGGCGTAACACATGATCGCGAGGGCACAGGTGACGGCCGCGAGGATGAAGGCGAGTGAGACGGACGGGCCGGCGTAGTTGCCGGCGGCCTTGGCACCGACGGAGAAGATGCCGGCGCCGACGGCGACCGCGACACCCATGATCATGAGGTCCCACGTGCCCAGCGTGCGTTTGAGACTGCGTCCCTCGATGGTCGAATCCGCGAGGGAGTCCTCGATGCTCTTCGTCCGCCAGATGCTCATGGTGCTCCTTGCCGTGGTGCGGTGCTGCCTCGGCCTCACTCGAAGCCGACTCTCGACCTTGCCAGACGTGAAGCGATCGGTCGAGCCGTTGCACACATGTTCTACAACTGTCGACTACTCGTGTGGCGGTCGGACAACGCGAACGGGCCGCCATCCCGGAGGATGACGGCCCGTCAAGAAGTTCGCGTTGTCTCCGGAGAGCTGCTGCCTAGCGGCGGAGTCCGAGGCGCTCGATCAGCGAGCGGTAACGCTCGATGTCGACAGCCTGGAGGTAGCCGAGGAGGCGGCGACGCTGGCCGACCAGGAGGAGCAGGCCACGACGCGAGTGGTGGTCGTGCTTGTGCTCCTTGAGGTGCTCCGTGAGGTCCTTGATGCGACGGGTCATGACCGCCACCTGAACCTCGGGGGATCCGGTGTCACCTGGGTGGGTTGCGTACTCTTCGATGATCGCCTTCTTACGGTCTCCCTCAAGAGCCATAGTGGTGATCCCCTTCCTGTTCGTTGCGCGGTGCCCTGCGCCTGATGCGTGGGCTCTCTTGATCCGCGGCCGTTGGACGGCAACCTTGTGAGTCTAACAGGTTCAGAGAGTGGGGGGTTCCCGGTGTGTGGAGCGACGCCTCACGCCCCGGCGCTCCTCGGCCTCGGCCGCGGCGATCGTGCGTCGACGCCGGAGCATCAGGATGAGGATGAGTGCGATGAGGTCGAGCAGCAGAAAGGCGAAAAGCAGCCAGACCCAGATCGGTGGACCGGTGCTCGCGCTCGGAGCAGACTCGGACTCGGCCGCCGCGGCTTCCGCCGTCGTCGTCGAGTCATAGACGAGCCGGACGGGATCGCCCAGTGTGGCCCCACCGTCGGCGTTCGTCGACACGAGTGCGAGCGTGATGTCGTACTCCCCCGCGTCAGCTCCGCGCAACCACTGCGTCATGTTGATCCGAGTGGACCAGCCGCCGTCCGACCCGATCTCGATCGGCTGGCCGTCGAAACTGAACTCGGCCGCGCCGCTCTCACCCGTGGACTGCAGGGTGCACGCCGAGTCGTCGTCCGTCGCCGCACTGAAGCAGGGCTTCGCGGCGTCGTACAGGTCGATGGAGCGCCAGTACGAGAGCACGACCTCGGCGCCTTCGTCTGCCGAGCCGGTCACGTCGAAACCGCTCACCTGCTCGCCATCGAGCGTGTAGTCCACACGGTAGACGGTGTCACCGTCCTGAGGGCTCTCGATCGTCGCAGTGCCGGCGGCCATGGCCGGTGCGGCACCCATGAGTGGGGATGCGACGAGGGCCCCTCCGACGAGTGCGGTCGCGAGGGCGAGAACCGCCACTCGCGGCAGACGCCGCAGCGTCGACCCGAGTCGACGCACTCCGGGGATCACCTGAGCACCACTCCCTCCGGCATCGCGCTGACCACGACGCACCACACCAGTATCCCAAAGACCGCCCAGGAGAGCCTGGGAACGACGAAGGCGGCGGCCGGAAGCGTCCGGACCACCGCCCTCGAGGTCAGCTCGTGCCCGTGGTCGAGCGTGTTCAGGCCTCGAAACCGCCGAGCATCTCGGAGAACGGACGGTCGAGCGCGAAGGGATCGTCGAGGCGGCCCGACCGGTCGGAGGCCGCCACGAGGGCGCTCAACTCTCCGGCCGCGCGGTCGATGCGCTCGGGCAGGGCGCTGACATGCTCGTCACCCGATCCCCAGTCCTCCGAGGCCGCGAAGACGGCCGTCGGAACGGTCACCGTCCGCAGATAGGCGAACAGCGGCCGCACCGCGTACTCCAGAGCCAGGGAGTGTCGAGCCGAACCACCTGTGGCGGCGAGGGCGATCGGGACACCGGTCATCGCTGTCGGCTCGACCACGTCGAAGAACGACTTGAACAGCCCCGAATAGCTCGACGAGAAGATCGGCGTCACGGCGATCACGCCGTCAGCACCGGTCATCGCCTCGATGGCCGTGCTGAGCTTCTGACTCGGAAACCCGGTCAGCAGGTTGTTCGTGATGTCCTGCGCATAATCGCGCAGGTCGATCGACGTGGTCTCCACCTCGAACCCGTCGGCCTCGAGCCGCGCGACGGTCGCGTCGCGCAGCCGGTCGGCGAGCAACCGGGTCGACGAGGGCTGACTGAGGCCCGCCGAGATCACCGCGATGTTGCGACGCGCGCTCATCGGGAGAGCCCGGCAGCGGCGCGACCGAACGACGACCCGGCCTCGGCCTGCGTGATCTCGACCGCCCCGGACTGCGCGGCGAGCGCCGCGTCTGCCGCAGCGACCATCGACGCGTGCGTCGGTGCCTCTGGAACGGTCGCCGGACGATCCTTCGCGAACTCCTTGCGGAGCACCGGCACGACCTCGCCACCGAGGATCTCGAGCTGGTCGAGGACGGTCGCGAGCGGGAGCCCGGCGTGGTCCATGAGGAAGAGCTGGCGCTGGTAGTCACCGAACGACTCGCGCATGGATGCGTAGCGGTCGATGACCTGCTGAGGGCTGCCGACCGTGAGCGGCGTCTGCTCGGTGAAGTCCTCGAGTGTCGGGCCGTGGCCGTAGACCGGCGCGTTGTCGAAGTAGGGCCGGAACTGGGCTACGGCGTCCTGCGAGTTCTTCGCCATGAAGGCCTGGCCACCGAGACCGACGATCGCCTGCTCGGCGGTGCCGTGGCCGTAGTGCTCGAAGCGCTGACGGTACAACTGGATGAGGCGCATGTAGTGCTCCTTCGGCCAGAAGATGTTGTTCGCGAAGAAACCGTCGCCGTAGTAGGCGGCCTGCTCGGCGATCTCAGGGCTGCGGATCGAGCCGTGCCAGACGAAGGGCGGGACACCGTCGAGCGGGCGGGGCGTCGACTGGAAGCCCTGCAGCGGGGTGCGGAACTGGCCCTGCCAGTCGACGTAGTCCTCGCGCCACAGGCGGTGCAGCAGCGCGTAGTTCTCGATCGCGAGGTTGATGCCTTCCCGGATGTCCTTGCCGAACCAGGGGTAGACGGGGCCGGTGTTGCCGCGGCCCATGATGAGGTCGACGCGGCCACCTGCGAGGTGCTGCAGCATGGCGTAGTCCTCGGCGATCTTCACCGGGTCGTTCGTCGTGATGAGGGTGGTGCTCGTGGAGAGGATCAGGTTCGTGGTCTTCGCCGCGATGTACCCGAGCATCGTCGTCGGGCTCGAGGGGACGAACGGCGGATTGTGGTGCTCACCGGTCGCGAACACGTCGAGACCGACCTCTTCGGCCTTCAACGCGATAGCGACCATCGCCTCGATGCGCTCGTGCTCGGTCGGCGTGATACCGGTGGTCGGATCGGTGGTGACGTCGCCGACCGTGAAGATTCCGAATTGCATCCTGCGCTCCTGATCTTTCTTTCATTCATTTGAATGGATATCCGGGACAACGGGGTTCACGACCCCACTATTCCCGACAGCTGTGGCGGACTCATCCACAGGATCGGCAACCCTCCGAGCGGTGTCGGCGGGCTGTGGCAAGATCACCGCATGAACGGCACGCGGAACCCCTCCTCCGGCACTCACCCGCCAGCCCATCGGCACGTCTGCGGGATCGTTCCGCCGTGGCTGCTCGAACGTATCGCGGAACTCGACTCCCCGAAGCTCGCCCGTGCAGCGAGCGCCGCCAGATACTCACTCCTGGCCACCCGTCCCTACCGGTTCCCGGAGCCGGGCGCCGAGCCACGGACGGCGACGGGCAGTGTGGAGACGGCGCTCGCGACAGCTGTCGCGAGCGCTCCGCAGCGGACCATCGCCGACGCAGGACGGACCGAGACCCTGCCGGGTCTGCTGGTCCGGTCGGAGGGCGAACCACCCACGGCAGACGATGCGGTCACGAACGCCTATGACGGCCTCGGCGACACGCATGCACTCTTCGCCGATGCCTTCTCCCGGAACTCGATCGACGACCGGGGTCTCCCGTTGCTCGCGACCGTGCACTACGGGGACGACTACGACAACGCCTTCTGGAACGGTGAGCGGATGGTCTTCGGCGACGGCGACGGAGAGGTGTTCCGGAGCTTCACGAGTTCACTGAGCGTCATCGGCCATGAGCTCGCGCACGGTGTCACGCAGTACACCGCGAACCTCGTCTACGAGGGCCAGCCCGGCGCGCTCAACGAACACGTCTCCGACGTCTTCGGCGCCCTGGTCGAGCAGCATGCTCGTGGTCAGGATGCAGCGTCGGCGAGCTGGCTCATCGGAGAGGGGCTCTTCACCGATGAGGTGGAGGGGAACGCCCTCCGCTCGATGCTCGCGCCAGGAACCGCCTACGACGACGACGTGCTGGGCAAGGACCCGCAGCCGGCTCACTTCGACGACTACATCGAGACCACCGACGACAACGGCGGCGTGCATCTGAACTCCGGCATCCCGAACCGAGCGTTCGCCAGCCTCGCCGTGGCGCTCGGCGGGAACGCCTGGGAACGAGCCGGAGTCATCTGGTACGACACGCTCACCGGCCCGCTCAGCGAGCGAGCGGATTTCGCGACATGCGCCGCGGCGACCCTCACAGCCGCGATCGCGAGGTTCGGCGTCGACTCCACCGAGACATCGGCGGTGGGCGAGGCCTGGTCGCTCGTCGGGATCGTGCCGGCCTCCTGAGGCCGATGCCCCGAGGCCGACGGCATCGTCCGCCGCCGCCCTGGCCGCGACCGGACTCCGGGGGTAGCATCGCGGCATGAAGGTGACGGTGACGAGGAGCGGCGGAATGGCCGGTCTGACGAGGCGCTGGGAGGTCCTCGTCGACGAACAACCGGACGCCGACACCTGGATCGTCCTCCTCGATCGGCTGCCCTGGGACGACACACCCGCGGGGCCGCCGCTCCCCGATCGCTACATCTACCGGATCCGGTGCGCCCCCAAGGAGGCGACGCTCGGTGAGCAGCAGCTGACGGGTGCCTGGCAGGAACTCGTCGAACGCGTGCGAGCGGCACAACCCGCCCACGACTGAACCGGCGACGAGGCGTCGCCGGTTCAGCTCACGGGCGTCGTCCTCATCCCTGGGGGATGCGTTCGGCGAGGAGTTCGAGCGTCCGGATACGAGCAGGAGCCGTCGAGGCCTGGGTCCCCTCACGTGCAGAACCGACCGGCGAGACCATGACCTCGTCGACGCCGAAGCGATCGGCGAGGCCCGTCAGCTCGGCCGCAGCGCGATCGGCGTCGCCGATGATCCACGCCGCGCGCATCTGCTCGACGAAGCCGAGTTCCAGGTCACTCTGCTCGGTGCGGGCGGCATCCTCCACCGTCGCGATGGGGCCGAGCGGTTTGCCCGCGCGGAGTCTCGCCATCTGTTGCAGGTTCGGCAGCGCCAGCGCCTCCGCCTCCTCGGCGGTGTCGGCGACGACGGCGTTCGCCGTGAGGAAGGTCCGCGGGGCGTCGAGCAGCGCCGAGGGCTGGAAGCTCGACCGGTACAACTCGAGCGCGCGTGCGGTCCCCTGGCCGGAGAAGTGGTGGGCGAACACGTACGGCAGGCCGAGCGCTGCGGCGAGCGCCGCGGAATAGTCGCTCGAGCCCAACAGCCACACGTCGGGCACGCTGCCCGCCTTCGGCGTGCCACGCAGAGCGTACTCCTCGCCGGAGGTCATGCGGACGCTGGCGCCGTCGACGCCGAGGAGCGCGACGATGTCCTGCACGTTGTTCGGGAACCGGTCGACGTCGCTCGTGTTACCGGACTGTCGGAGGACGGCGGAGATGACCGGATCGCTGCCGGGCGCGCGTCCGAGGCCGAGGTCGATGCGGCCAGGAGCCGAGGCTTCGAGCAGCGCGAACTGCTCGGCGACGACGAGCGGCGCATGGTTGGGGAGCATCACTCCGCCTGATCCGACGCGGATGCGCTCGGTCGCTGCGGCCAGGATCCCGATGACGACTGCCGGGTTCGTGGAAGCGACCGACGGCATGTTGTGGTGCTCGGCGACCCAGTACCGGTGGTATCCCAGCTCGTCGGCACGCTTGGCCAGGGCGATCGTCGCGGCGAGGGCCGCAGCAGTGTCCTGATCGGTGCGTACAGGGATGAGGTCGAGTACCGAGAGTCTCATGGTCGCCTTTCGTCGGCCCGCCGAACGGCGACGGGCACTCCACGGTGCAGCGTCGGAGACCGTCCTGGCATTCCCGTTCCGACAGGTCCGGTGGATTCCCAGCACCATCCAAGCCTCATCCGAGCGGCGCACCGTACGCTGGATGCCCGCGACCAGAAGGAGCACACCATGGGATTCCTCGATCGACTGCTCGGCCGCCCGGAGCCCGAGACGCCCGGGAACGCAGCCTACGGCCAGAATTTCTCGCGCGCACAGGGTCAGGGACAGGCTCACCCCCGCAGTGAGGACGAGATCGCCGTCGAACGGTACCGCTACCTGCTCCGCACCGCTCCGCCCGAGGCGATCGAACAGGTGCACGAAGAGGCGTTCACGAAGCTGACCCCGGAGCAGCGCGGCATCCTGTACCGCCAGCTGTCCGAGAACGCGCCTGCTGGTGAGGCCCCTCAGAACGACTCGCCGAACGCACTCGCCGTCGCAGCGACCCGCTCAGAGATGCGCCAGCCCGGTTCACTCGAACGATCTTTCGGGAATCAGGGCGGCGGCATGGGTTTCGGCGGGATGCTCGCCAGCTCGATGCTCGGCACCATCGCCGGCGTCGTCGTCGGATCGGCCATCGCGCAGGCGTTCATCCCGGACACTGTCGGCACAGATGCGTCGGGTGACGCATCGGCGGATTCCGGTACGGACAGCGGAGCGGATGCGTCCGCGGCCGATGCATCGGCGACGGATGCGTCGGCCGATGGCGGTGGCTGGGGCGACGGCGGATTCGGTGACTTCGGTGGTGGCGGGGACTTCGGTGGTGGCGGCGACTTCGGCTTCTGAGTCGTCGGTCTCGGTCTCCGGCCGCGGCCGGGTCGGTCACGCAGACTCGGCCGCGGTCCCCTTCGGTCCGACCGACGAGCGGAGTTCCGACGCACGTTGCTCGAGCAGCTCGATGACCTCCTCGATCCGAGGGTCACGCTCCTCACGATCCGCCCGGTCTACCCAGCCCACAAGCTCTCGCTGAGCGCTGTTCGGCAGTCCACGGAAGAACGCCAAGCGGCCGGAATCCTCGATGGCCTGTTCGAGGTCGGGCCGCAGCCGCACGACCGTCCCGGTGGCCGAGAGCGGCGCGGCTCCCACATCAGCGTGTCTGCCCATGGGGCAACGCTAGCGGCTGGACCCGTCACCGTCGAGCGTTCGCTCAGTCCGCCCTCATCGCGAAGGCAGCGCCTCAGGCCAGCTCCCAGCTCGCCACGCCGCCTCCGACGAGGACGAACATCGGGTGCGGCTCCGGGCGCCAGACCTTCGCCCAACGCTCGGCCACCTGCGGGCTGCGCTCGCGGAGGTGACGATTGAGGTTTCCCCATTCGTAGTCGAGCTGCCCGTCCGTCACGGCGAGCGCCTGCGGGAGTGGTCCGGGCTCGAGGATCCGTGAGCGATCGAGGAAGCCGCCTCGCTCCCCCGCCTCCACGGCGATCCCATCGAGGAACGCCGCGATCGCGCGGAGCGGATCCTCGGCGTGCACGAACCTCCAGAGCTGCGGATGCGCCCGCAACCTGGATGTCGGCTCCGACAGCACCCGCTGCGCGATCAACCCCTCCCGCCAGGAGGAGGCGAGCGCCTGGGCATCGAAATACCGAGGATGGATCGACCAGAGACGCATGACTCCATCCTGCACGACACCGCCGACATCCGGCTCGGGGCAGCCCCTGACGCCGGGTCGACTCTCCACGGCCAGGCCTCGCACGCGGCGCGTAAGCTGACGGGATGTCCCACAGCATCGCTCTCCTCCTCCTCTCGATGCCTCGGTGAGCCGGGACGATGCGTCGAACCGGCGTGGCATCCTCGTCGACCTGAGTCCGCTTCGGGAGAGCCCGGCGTTCGCACGACTGTGGATCGGCGGCGCGATCACGGGCATCGGCGGCCAGATGACCATCGTCGCCGTCGGCCTGCAGGTGTACGACCTGACGGCCTCCACCTTCGCCGTCTCGCTCGTCGGGGTCATCGCGCTCATCCCGATGATCTGCTTCGGGCTGTACGGCGGCATGCTCGCTGACGCCTTCGACCGCCGCACCGTCGCGCTCACCGCGGCCGTCGTCACCTGGACCTCCACCGCGGTCATCGCCGTGCTGGCCTGGAGCGGTTCGGAGGTCGTCTGGCCGTTGTACCTGCTGACGACCGTGAACGCCGTGTCGACGACCGTCGTCGGCACGACAAGACAGGCGATCCTGCCCCGCCTGCTCCCGTCCAGGCTCCTGCCGTCGGCCGCCGCACTGTCGGGCATCTCCGTCGGGGTGATGGTGACCGTCGGTCCGGCACTCGCCGGCGTCCTCGTCGCGACCGTCGGCTTCAGGTGGACGTACACGATCGACGTGATCCTCTTCGCCGCCGCCTTCCTCGGCATCGCCTCACTCCCGAAGATCCTTCCGGAAGGTGGCGTCAGCAGGCTGCCGGGTCTGCGGAGTCTGGCGGACGGCTGGACCTTCCTCCGCACCGCACCGAACATCCGCATGACCTTCATCGTGGACATCATCGCGATGACCTTCGGAAATCCGCGGGTGCTCTATCCGGCCGTCGCGACGCTGCTCCTCGGCGGCGGTGCCATCACGGTCGGTGTCCTCACCGCAGCCGGGGCCGTCGGGGCGCTGCTGTCGAGCCTCGTCTCCGGTCCAATCGGTCGGATCGACCGCCAGGGCCTCGCGATCGAACGCGCCATCGTCGTGTACGGAGTCGCCATCGCGGCGTTCGGCGGCGTCCTCGCCTGGGTCTCCCTCACGGGGACGGCGACCCATGAGACGGACCGCGCCAACCTCCCCGCGATCGGCTTCGCCGCCCTGGCTCTCGCCGTCGCCGGAGCCGCGGACAATGTCAGCGCGATCTTCCGGATGACCATGCTGCAGGCTGCCGTCCCGGACGCCGTCCGTGGCCGGTTGCAGGGGCTGTTCACCGTCGTCGTCGCGGGCGGCCCACGCGTCGGCGACCTCTACATCGGGCTTGCGGCATCGGCGCTCGCACTGTGGGTCCCGCCGCTCGCCGGTGGCCTGCTCGTCGCGGCGATCGTCGCGGTACTCGTGCGGATGCAGGGCGCGTTCCGTCGCTACGACGCGAAGACGCCCACGCCGTGAGCGCCTGAGCGTCCGTCCCGCGGTCAGGCGGGTGCGCTCGCGATCGAGAAGATGTCGCGCCCGGCGAGCGACTCGCGGCCCGGGAGCCCCTCGAGTTCGAGGACGAGACCAAGGCCGGCGACCGCATAACCAGCCCGCTCGATGAGCTTCACCGCAGCGCCGCAACTCCCCCCTGTCGCCAGCACGTCGTCGAGGATGAGCACTCTCGTGCCCGCCGGGAGTTGACCGGTGCGCAGTTCGAGAGCCGCGGCCCCGTACTCGAGGCCGTAGTCCTCACGCAGCACCTCGCCGGGGAGCTTGCCCGCTTTGCGGATGGGCACGAGTCTCGTGTGCGTCGCGTACGCGACGGCAGCGGCGAGCAGGAACCCACGGGCCTCGACACCGGCGACCGCGTCGAACCGGCCGGCGAAACGCTCGGACAGCTCATCGATGATCGCTCTGAAGGCGTCGGCGTCGGCGAAGACCGGGGTGAGGTCACGGAACAGGATCCCCGGTGTCGGGAAGTCGGGGATGGTGGCCGTCAGCTGGTCGACGTACTGGGTTGCGGTGGTCATGAGGGTCCTCGTTCGAGCCGGAAGATGTCGAGCATGCGTTGCACATGAGACACCCCTCGCCTCCGGCGGCTGGTCGGCCGGCGGGGGCGAGGGGTGCACACGAGTCTGGTTACTTGACGCCCAGGAGGTCGATCACGAAGACGAGCGTCTGGCCGGAGAGCTGGTGGCCGCTGCCGGCCGGGCCGTACGCGAGCTCCGGAGGAACCGTCAGCTTGCGGCGCCCGCCGACCTTCATACCGGGGATGCCGTGCTGCCAGCCCTGGATGAGGTTGCGGAGGGGGAAGTTGATGGACTGGCCACGGCTCCAGGACGAGTCGAACTCCTCACCGGAGTCGTAGCCGACGCCGAGGTAGTGGACGTCGACGGTCGAGGAGGCCTGAGCCTCGTCGCCCTCACCGATGAAGATGTCCTCGACGACGAGTTCTGCGGGGGCCGGGCCTACTGGGGCGTCGACCTCGGGCTTGGTGCGTGATGAATCGGTCATGACTCCATCCAAGCAGCTCGACGCGGTCGCGTCAGCCGGATTTCGCTCTGCGCGTGACCGGCGAAGCGGCAGCCCGGCTGAACCCGTGTGCATTTCGGGCTTGCGCGGCGCGCGGCACGGGTGCATCCTGTTTTCAACACCAACTCATCGCCCGGGCGACTCGCAGGCTCTGCCGCAGCACCGGGCGATGAGTCTGTCCGGGGCAAGGACACCCGGACCACCGCGGAACGCGCCACCGCACGCTATGGCCACAACGCCCGCCGACGACGCGGCTGCGATACCGTAGACACGTGAAGTTCGCCCATTTCGTCGCCACAGACCACCAGTCGAGCAGCCCCGCAGTGCAGCGGGTCCGCCTCGCCGTCATCAGCGATTCCGGGGCGGTGTTCCTCGACGAGATCCTCGAGGACGCCCCGCGCGACCTCCAAGAGCTGATCGAGCGCGGTCCTGCCGAGCTCGACCGGGTCCGCTCCTTCGTCGAGACGTCGATCGCGCACGGGATCACCGGCGAACCGCTCGATGGTCTCGTACACGCCTCCGCCGTGCTCCGCCCACCGACCATCCTGGCCGTCGGCCTCAACTACTCCGCGCACTCGCAAGAGCTCAACCTGAAGACCGACAACGCACCAACCATCTTCGGGCTCTGGGCGAACTCGCTCACCGGCCACGACGGCACGACCAGCTGGCCGGCAGAGATCAGTGAGCAGGTCGACTACGAGGCCGAGCTCGGGGTCGTCATCGGCCGTGCTGCGCGCGACGTGTCCGCCGAGGACGCGCTGGACCACGTCTTCGGATACACCGTTGTCAACGACATCACCGCTCGGAACATCCAGTACTCCGAGGCCCAGTGGTCGCGGTGCAAGTCCTTCGACGGATTCACTCCGACCGGCCCCGTCGTCGTCACCGCCGATGAGATCACCGATCCGCAGCAACTGCACATCTCGACGGTCCTCGACGGCGTGACGCTCCAGGACTCGTCGACCAGCCACATGGTCCGGAGCGTCGCGACGCTCATCGAGCACCTCTCCGGCTCCGCGACGCTGTTGCCCGGAACGCTCATCTCAACCGGCAGCCCCGGCGGGGCCGGCTACTCGCGCGACCCGCAGGTCTTCCTCACCGACGGCGCCACCGTGACCGTCTCGGTCGAGGGCGTCGGGTCGCTCGTCACCCACTGCCGCGTCACCGCATAGGCCGCACGCGCCCGCACGACGAAGCCGTCCCGACCAGTCGATCGGGACGGCTTCGTCGTGCAGCTCGACGCTGTCCGCGTCAGCGGCTCGGGTCCGAGTCGGCTCCTGGAATCGGGAGGTCGATGATCGGGATGGCCGAGGTGACCGCTTCGATCCCGGACAAGCGAGCGGGAGACAGTTGTTTCGTGACCTCGGCACGCGTCATGAGGTTCGCCTCGACGACGAGGTCTGCGACGTTCCGCCCGGTGAGCAATGCGGTCTTCGCGAGCGCGGCAGCCGACTGGTAGCCGATGAACGGTGTGAGGGCCGTGATGACGCCGACCGACGCGCCGACCATGACCCCGAGGCGCTCCTCGTTCGCCGTGATGCCGTCGATGCAGTTCACCCGCAGCGTCCGGCACGCCTGCGCCATCCAGACGATGCTCTGCAGGAGCGAGTGCGCGATGACCGGTTCGAAGGCGTTGAGCTGCAGCTGGCCCGCCTCGGCAGCCATCGTGACCGTCATGTCGGCGCCGACGACACTGAAGGCGACCTGGTTGACGACCTCGGGGATGACCGGGTTCACCTTGCCCGGCATGATGCTCGAACCTGCTTGGCGCGGCGGCAGGTTGATCTCACCCAGCCCGGCCTGTGGTCCGCTCGAGAGCAGGCGCAGATCGTTGCAGATCTTCGACAGCTTGATCGCGCTGCGCTTGAGCGTGCCGCTGAAGGACATGAACCCGCCGACATCACTCGTCGACTCGATGAGGTCGGGGGCTGTGGTCAGGTTCAGGTCCGTGATGAGGTTGAGGTGACGGACGACCGCCTCGGCGTACCGGGGATCGGCGGTGATGCCGGTGCCGATCGCCGTGGCTCCCAGATTGACCTCGGCGAGCATCCACAGGGTCTCGTGCAGACGGTCGTGGTCCTCGTTGAGCGTCGTCGCGAACCCGTGGAACTCCTGGCCGAGCGTCATCGGCACAGCATCCTGCAGCTGGGTCCGACCGACCTTCAGCACATGCGAGAACTCGGCGGCTTTGGCGCTGCAGGAGTCGCGCAGCGCTCCCAGCTCCGTGAGCAGGAACTGCAGCGAGAAGGCGAGCGCGATCTTGATCGACGTCGGGTAGACGTCGTTCGTCGACTGGGAGCGATTGGTGTCGTCCAACGGGTGCAGGTACTGGTACTCACCACGTTCGTGTCCGGCCAGTTCGAGGGCGATGTTGGTGATCACCTCGTTGGCGTTCATGTTCGTCGAGGTGCCGGCCCCGCCCTGGATCACCCCGACGAGGAACTGGTCGTGGAAGTCACCGTCGATGATGATCTGGCAGGCGCGATCGATGAGGTTCGCCTTCGCGGGGTCGAGCACACCGATCTCCGCGTTCGCTCGGGCCGCCGCCTGCTTCACGCTGGCGATCGCGACGACGAGATCTGGATAGACCGAGATCGGGCGCTTCGTGATCGGGAAGTTCTCGAGCGCGCGCGCAGTGTGAATCCCCCAATATGCTTCCGCGGGAATCTGCATCGAGCCGAGCGAGTCGGACTCCGTCCGCGTTTCGTCTGCGCTCGTGCTGTCCGCCATGGTCTCGTGTGCTCCCGGGGTGGTCGGTTCGATGGTTGTGGTGCTGATCGTCACTCGTGGCTCCGTTGCCTGTTCGGTGGATGTCCTGCCGTCAAGCGTAGCCGGAGGCGCACACGATGGGACGACAGTTGTCTTGAGCCCGAGACGCTTCACGGGACTCCCGAGGTCGGTCAGCGCTTTCGCGAGAACGCTTCGAGGCGTTCCGCGGGGCTGAGCGCCGCCATCCGCTGGATGAAGGCGTCGCTGAAGGTGTCCGCCGTGGCGAAGTCGCCGAGCGGCACGGTCGAATGCGTGATGCGGTCCTCGTACACGTGGACGAGATTGAATGACTGCCCGCCGAACATCCCGTTGACCTCGGTGGACGGCCGCGAGAGGTTCATCGAGTAACAGCTCGCGCTCGCGACCTGAACGGGGATCCCGGCGAAGGTACTCGAGGTCGAATAGTGCAGGTGACCGCCGAGGATCGCGCGGACATCGCCTCCCTGCAACGCCTCCGCGAGTCGGTGCTGATCGCGGAGTTCGAGGATGTCGAAGAACGGCACACTCGACGGGACGGGCGGATGGTGCATCGCGAGGATGCTGCCGAGCGGTGCGGGCGTCGCGAGGACCCCACGCAGCCACACCAGCTGGCTGTCCTCGAGCTCACCGTGATGCCACCCGGGCACCGTGCTGTCGATGCCGATGACGCGCAACCCGCCGAAGTCCCACACGGCGTCGAGCGGCTGCTCACCCGCCGGGAGGTCCAGCAGTTCCGTGCGCATGACCGAGCGCTCGTCGTGATTGCCCATGAGCCACACGATCGTGGTGCCGAGTCGCTCGGCGACGGGCTCCACGCGTTCCCGGAGCCGTCGATACGCATCCGGCTCACCGAGATCGGCCAGGTCACCGGTGAAGACCATGGCGTCGGGACGCAGCTCCATCTGCTCGACCTGTCGGAGCGCCTGCTCGAGGTTCGCTTGGACATCCACGGCATCGTAGAGTCGGCGGCCGTCTGCCAGGAGGTGCGGATCGCTCAAGTGGACGATGACCCGCTGAGGTGCCGGATACTGACCGAATCGGACGTCGGAAGTCATGCTCCGAGTCTAGGTCGCCGCCCCGACACCCGTTGCTTCACCCCGGGCGGCCGGACTGGATCGTCAGGAGGCGACGCCGAGCGCCATCTCGATGGGACCGCGCGCGAAGAAGACCAGGAAGCCCGCGGCGACGATCCAGAGCAGCGGGCTGATCTCGCGAGCCTTCCCCGACAGCGACCGGATGACGACCCAGGCGATGAACCCTGCCCCGATACCGTTCGCGATCGAATATGTGAGCGGCATCACGACGACCGTGAGGAACACCGGGAGTGCTACGGAGAACTCCGTCCAGACGATGTCCTTGATCTGGGACATCATGAGCGCACCGACGATGACGAGCGCTGCGGCTGCGACCTCGGAGGGCACGATCTGCGTCAGGGGTGTGAAGAACATCGCGAGCAGGAACAGGGCACCGGTCACGAGGTTCGCGAGCCCCGTCCGCGCACCCTCGCCGATACCCGCGCCCGACTCGATGAACACCGTTGAGGAGGAGGACGACGAAGCGCCGCCGGCGACCGCGCCGACACCCTCGACGATCAGAGCCGATCGGAGGCGGGGGAAGTCGCCCTTCGCGTCGGCGACACCAGCCTCCTTCGACAGCCCGGTCATCGTGCCCATGGCATCGAAGAAGTTCGTGAACACCAGGGTGAACACCAGCATGAGAGCGGCAAGGGCACCGATGCGCTCGAAACCGCCGAAGCTCACCTGGCCGAGCAAGCTGAGGTCGGGGATGCCGACGATCTGCGTCGGGACGGTCGGGACGCTGAGGTTCCAGCCGCCCGGGTTCTCGCCGCCGGCGGACGCACCGACCCTGAAGACCGCCTCGGCGATGATCGCGATGATCGTGGACACGACGATGCCGATCAGCAGCGCGCCCTTGATCTTGCGGGCCACGAGCACGCCAGTGAGCAGCAGCGAGATGACGAACACCGCGGTGGGGATCGTCGCGACCGAACCTTCGATGCCGAGGCCGACGGGCGGCGAACCGGCGCCGGTCGAGCGCACGAAACCGGCGTCGACGAAGCCGATGAACGCGATGAAGAGGCCGATGCCCACCGTGATCGCGATCTTCAGCTGGATCGGGACGGCATTGAAGATCATCGCGCGGAGGCCGGTCGCGGCGAGGAGCACGATGATCAGGCCGTTGATGACGACGAGACCCATCGCCTCCGCCCAGGTGACCTGGCCGACGACGCTCACGGCGAGGAACGAGTTGATGCCGAGACCGGCGGCGAACGCGAACGGCAGGCGGGCGACGAGTCCGAACAGGATCGTCATGACACCGGCGGTGAGGGCCGTCACCGCTGCGACCTGGGAGAACCCGAGCTCGCCGCCCGTCACATCTGCGGAGCCGCTCAGGATGATCGGATTGAGGATGACGATGTACGCCATGGCCACGAAGGTCACGAGCCCGCCACGCACCTCCGTGCCGACGGTCGAGCCGCGCTTGGTGATCTCGAAGAAGCCGTCGAGACGTTCTCGGAACGAGCGCTGAGCGGGTGGCGTCGTGGTCACGGGACCTCCTGGATCGACCGGCGAAGCAACCAGCGTACCGGCAGCGCTCACCCGCACGCGACAGGGCCGATACGATCGGCTGGACCCTTCACCACCTCCCCTGCACACACGGAATCGAGAACACATGGCGCTGCCCTGGACTCTGCACGGCGACGGCAGACACGTCGAGACCCACGCGATCGTCGGACCCGGCGAACGACTCACCTGGCCTCGGACGATCGGGCTCGGTATGCAGCACGTCGTCGCGATGTTCGGCGCGACGTTCCTCGTGCCCGTCCTCACCGGCTTCCCGCCGACGACGACCCTGTTCTTCTCCGGCGTCGGCACCATCCTGTTCCTCATCATCACGAAGAACCGTGTCCCGAGCTATCTCGGCTCGTCGTTCGCGTTCATCGCCCCGATCACCGCAGCGGTCGCCAGCCAGGGCATGGGCGGTGCACTGTTCGGCATCCTCGCCGTCGGTGTCCTGCTCGCGCTCGTCGGTGTCGTCGTGCAGCTCACCGGAACCGGTTGGATCGATGCGCTCATGCCACCGGTCGTCGCCGGAGCGATCGTCGCGCTCATCGGGTTCAATCTGGCGCCGGCCGCCAAGGACAACTTCGTCGACGCGCCACTCACCGCACTCATCACGCTCGCAGCCGTCATCCTGTCGACGGTGTTGTTCCGCGGGATCCTCGGACGACTGTCGATCGTGATCGGTGTCATCGTCGGCTACATCACCGCCACGATCCGCCAGGAGATCGACTTCTCGAAGATCGCCGATGCCGCATGGTTCGGGCTGCCGGAGTTCCACCTCGCGGACAACCCGATCACGAACCCCGCCGTCTGGGCGGTCCTGCCCGCGTTCCTGCCCGTCGTGCTCGTGCTGATCGCCGAGAACGTCGGGCACATCCGCGGCGTCGCCCAGATGACCGATGCTTCGGTCAACAAGCAGACGGGACGTGCGCTGCTGTCCGACGGCCTCGCGACCATGCTCGCCGGTTTCGGCGGCGGTTCCGGCACGACCACCTACGGCGAGAACATCGGCGTCATGGCGGCGACGCGCGTCTACTCGACCGCGGCCTACTGGGTCGCCGGGCTGTTCGCCGTGCTCCTCGGGTTGTCCCCGAAGGTCGGTGCGGTCATCAACACCATCCCGGCCGGAGTCCTCGGTGGTGTGACGACGGCCCTCTACGGCCTCATCGGGATCATCGGTGTGAAGATCTGGCTCGACAACAAGGTGGACTTCTCGAAGCCCGTGAACCAGTTCACAGCGGCGACGGCACTCATCATCGGTATCGCCGACTTCACGTGGGTGGCCGGCGGCGACGTCAGCTTCAACGGGATCGCGCTCGGCACCATCGCCGCGATCGTCATCTACCATCTGATGACCCTGATCGGCCGCTGGCGCAACACCGCCTGAGCTGTGCTGATGCCAGCGCGGTGCGCTGGACCGGCCGCCCCCTGATGGCGCGAGCGCGGGTCTCTGGAGACCCGCTCTCGCGCCATTTCCTGTCGCTGGTGCCTGATCGCCCGCGCTCGCGCCACCGCACCGCGCTGGCCACGATGACACCGTTCAGCCGCGCGTGACACGCACTGGCGCGAGCGCGGATCTCTGGAGGGTGGCGCTCGCGCCACAGACCCGCGCTGGGTCCAGCGCACCGCGCTGGCCGACGGAGCGGGGGGGATCAGCCCTGGTGGAAGAAGGGGACGATCAGGTAGATGCCGAAGAGGACCGCTGCCGCGCAGAGGACGAAGCAGGCGTACGCCCCGGCACGGGCGAGGTTCTGCTGCGCCGGCGTCAACGGGTTCTTGCGCGCCGCCTTCGCCGCGCGTTTCGCCGCCTTCGCGGCCTCCTCCGCCGTGATGACGGTGATGGCATCGGTGAACTCGGCCGGAGCGACGACCGGGACACGACCGGCGGTGGTCAACAGTCGCAGGCCGAACGAGTAGAGGCTCACGACCGCGGTCGCTGCGACGACGGACGTCGCGAACACGATCAGGAATGCCACCCAGTCGATCATTTCTTCACCTTCTTGGGCTTCGGGTTGCGCTTGATCTTCACGGCTCGACCGGAGTCCGCGACCTCGCTCACCACGTTGCTGTGGTTGACCTCGTTACGACGCGAGAGCAGGAAGATCGTGAGGATCACGCCGATGCCGACGACCGCGTCGATGATGATGCCGACGAGACCGAGATGGGCGACGGCCGCCGCGAGCGCACCGACGATCCCGGCGGCAGGCAAGGTCATGAGCCAGCCGAGCGCGATACGACCGGCGGTGCCCCAGCGCACCGTCGAACCGCGGCGACCGAGGCCCGACCCGATGACGGAACCTGAGGCGACCTGCGTGGTCGAGAGCGCGAAGCCGAGGTGGCTCGACGCGAGGATCGTGGCCGCAGTGCTCGTCTCGGCGGCGAAACCCTGCGCGGGCTTCACATCCGTGAGGCCCGTGCCGATCGTCTTGATGATGCGCCAGCCGCCCATGTACGTACCGAGCGCGATCGCGAAGGCGCAGACGACGATGACCCAGAGCTCCGGGCCGGAGCCGACGCTCTGCACGCCGACGGCGATGAACGTGAGCGTGATGACGCCCATCGTCTTCTGCGCGTCGTTCGTGCCGTGCGCGAGCGCGACGAGCGATGAGGAGAAGATCTGCGCGTATCGGAACCCGTCGCGGCCATCCGGCTTGCCGTCGTATCGACGGGTGATCCGGTAGGCGAGCTTCGTCGCGGAGTACGCCACGAGTCCCGCCGTGACCGGAGCGATGAGCGCCGGCAGGATGACCTTCGAGAGCACGACACCGAAGTCGATGGAGCCGAACCCTGCGCCGACGATCGCCGCGCCGATGAGGCCGCCGAACAACGCGTGGCTGGAGGACGACGGCAGCCCGAGCAGCCAGGTCAGCATGTTCCAGACGATCGCCCCGATGAGGCCGGCGAAGATGAGCTCCGGCCCGATCTGGATCCCGCCTTCACCCTCGCGGATGAGGCCACCGGAGATGGTTTTCGCCACTTCCGTCGAGAGGAAGGCGCCGACGAGGTTGAGGATCGCGGCGAGCAGGACGGCTGTCTTCGGCTTCAACGCACCGGTGGCGATCGGGGTCGCCATGGCGTTCGCCGTGTCGTGGAAACCGTTCGTGAAATCGAAGAACAGTGCCAGTGCGATGACCAGCACGACAGTCAGGGTAACGAGTTCCACTGGTGTCTTTCTCGAGGCGTTACGAATGCGGACACAGTGCTCCCCCGACGAGGTGTTTGGGGGGAATTCATGTGCGAGATGCGGGCGGTTTACCCGCCGTACACGATCCTTACACCCTGCCCGGTCGAGGTCAACTCGACTCCGGTCACCGGCCGCCTCCTCCGCCGCCGCCGCCACCGCCACCGGCGAAGCCCCCGCCCATGGAGCCTCCGGAGCTGCTGGCTCCGCCGCTCGTGGACCAGGACGCGGATGTACTCGTCGCGGAGCCGGTGAACCCGGTGAACGCGTTCGCGAACAGGGCGGCCTGGAAAGGCTGTCCGGAGGCGTACCAGTTCGGTGATGTCCCGGCCTGCTCGTAGCGGATCCCGAGTTCGCGCGACCAGTCCCGCTCCACGCCCCAGAGGACGGCGAACGGCAGGAGCCGCTCGGTCAGGCGCACGAGCTGCCCGGGATCGCCCAGATCGATGCGCTCCGCACCGTCCGGGCTCTGCAGCATCCGGAAGCGGTCCGCCTCGGCGAGCTGCAGATACATGCGCAGGCCGAGCAGATAGTCGTACGCATCGGCGCCGACTGCGGTCAGGGGCTTCGGCGCGATGGCGAGGGCGATGCCGGCGAGCACTGCGATTCCCGTGACGAACAGCGCGCCGAGCGACCAGCCGTTGTCCGCTCGGATCGTGTAGGCGACGCCGAAGAAGACGAAGCCTGCGACGCCGACGACCGCGAGCGCTCCGACGATGATCCAGGCGCGCCCCGAGGCGACCCTACGTCGGAACCCGCGGTCCAGCGCGATCTGCTTCGTCGCCGCGAGTTCGGCGGTGACCGCCTTCCCGAGGGCCGCATCCACCTGCTTCATCGAGCGGGGCGCTCGGCGGTCGGGGAACAGCATGGCCAGGACGCGACGTTCCTGCTCGTCCGTCGCACTGTCGTCGACGTACTCCAGGAGGAACTCCTTGCCGGGCCCGTCGACGATGCGGAGCTTGCCACGCACCGCGAGGCTCACGATCTGCGCCGCCATCGACGTGCCCGTCCGGCCGCTGATGTCGCCGGCGAGCAGCAGGGTGAGGTCCTTCGGCACCGTGTATTGCGGAACGATGATCCCGCGGCCCGGGTGGTTGCGCCAGAACCTCGCGCGGATCCAGACGAGTGCGCCGAGTCCTGCGGCGGACAGCGCCCCGAGGATGATCGGCACGATCGAGAAGACCGGCGCCTCCCCCGGCCTGGCCGGCTGCGAGAAGGTGCCCGGTTCGAAGCCGATGGCGACCGTGAGCGTCTGCCTCGCCTCGAGCGGCACCGAGGCGGTGGTGAAGACGTCACCGCCCGGCTCTTCCGCCTGCGAGAGGTCGCAGGGTGCGCTGTCGTCCGGATCACCCCGGTAGCACGCTCCGTCACCCGTGAGCGCGTCTGCGCTCTCGGCATCGACGTGCACCGTCATCCGGGCGTCGGCGAACGGCTGGTCCCATCCAGTGCCCGGCGCATCCCAGTAGAACTCGTCCGATCGGGTGTCCCGGTAGGCTCCGACGACGCCACGCTGCGTATAGGTGATGACGTAGCTCTGTGTGCCTTGCACGTAGTCGTCGGTCCCGAGTGCAAGCTCGAGGAAGTCACCCTCGCGATCGGCTTCCCACGCGACGTCGCGACCGTCGGCATCGGTGACCGAGACGATCTCCGTCTGCAACGGTGCTCGGTCGAAGACGTCGGGTATCGCGCGGATGATGCCCTTGTTCTGATCGAACTCCGGGAACTCCGCGACGAAGGTCTCGACGGCGGTGAGGTCCGCCACGCCGTCCGCGCCGCGGGACAGCGTGTAGTCGCCGTCGAAGGAGGAGAAGGTGAAGTCGGAGACGTCGGTACGGGTCTCGGCCGAGGCCCCGGCCGGTTGCGCCAGGACGGCGAGCGCGAGGATCGGGGCGATCACCGCCAGCAGCGGCACCAGGAGGAAGGACCTCGACGGATGACGGCGGACGGCTTCAGCTGCGTGACCTCTGGGCTTCACCTGATCCAGTCTACGAGCCGTGCACGGCGGGCGTCCAAGGACGCCCGCCGCAGATCACATCTCCTCGTGGGTGTTCGGATCGCCGCCGAACAGCCGACCGTCCGCCTTGCCGAGCGCTGTGATCGCCTGCACCTCGGCGTCGTTCAGCTCGAAGCCGAAGATGTCGATGTTCGAACGCTGACGCTCGGCAGACGCCGACTTCGGGATCGGGAGGACGCCGCGCTCGTGGTGCCAGCGCAGGATGATCTGCGCCGGGGTGACGCCGTGTGCTTCGGCGGCGGCGGCGATCGGCGCTTCCGCGAAAGGCGCCTGCGCCTTGCCGAGCGGGCTCCAGGCCTCCGTGAGGATCCCTTGCTGCTGATGGAACGCCAGCAGCTCCTCCTGCGGGAAGTACGGGTGCAGCTCGATCTGGTTGACGGCCGGCAGCACGCCGGTCTCATCGGCGATGCGGGTGAGGAACTCCTCGGTGAAGTTGGAGACCCCGATGCTCCGGACAAGGCCCTCGCGCTGCAGCTGGACCATGGCCTTCCAGGACTCGACGAAACGCCCGACGGACGGGTTCGGCCAGTGGATCAGGTACAGGTCGATGGTGTCGAGTCCGAGCGAGTCGAGTGATCCGCGGAACGAGGTGATCGTCTCCTCGTAGCCGTGGTCGCGACCGGGCAGTTTCGTCGCGATGACGAGCTCCTCGCGGGGGACGTCGGTTTCGCGGACTGCCGCGCCGACCGCGTCCTCGTTGCGGTAGTTCACCGCGGTGTCGAGCAGACGGTAGCCTTCGGCGATCGCGGACAGCGTGGCATCGGTGCCCTCACGCCCGCGCAGCGGGTAGGTGCCGAAGCCGATCGCGGGGATGCTGGTGCCGTCGCTCAGAGCGATGGTGGGAATGGTCGTCATGCGGCAACGCTAGTCCCGCTGGCTCGCCGATGGCTCGGAGTGGGCTGGGAGGCTCGGCACTCGACTAGCGTTGGAGCATGGCGAAGCTCTCTGCTCCACGTGCCCAGACCCGACCGATCGAACGGACCCACCACGGCGACACCGTGCTGGATCCCTACGAATGGCTCCGCGAGAAGGAGTCGGCTGAGGTGATCGAGCACCTCGAAGCGGAGAACGCGTACACCGAGCAGGAGACGGCGCACCTCGCGGAGCTGCGCGAGCGCATCTTCCAGGAGATCAAAGGCCGAACCCTCGAGACGGACCTGTCCGTGCCGACCCGCGCCGGAGACTGGTGGTATTACGGCCGGAGCGTGGAGGGGCAGCAGTACGGCATCCAGTGCCGGGTGCCGGTCACGACCGGCGACGACTGGACACCGCCGGTCCTCCCGGAGAGCGGCGCAGCCCCCGGCGAACAGATCATCCTCGACGCCAACGTCGAGGCCGAGGGGCACGAGTTCTTCTCGCTCGGCAGCTTCGACGTCGCAGACGACGGCACCCGGCTGCTCTACGGCGTCGACGTCGAGGGCGATGAGCGCTACACCGTGAGGATCCGCGACCTCGCGACCGGCACGGACCTCG
The DNA here is from genome assembly GCF_050613355.1 of Plantibacter sp. RU18. Taxonomy (NCBI): domain Bacteria; kingdom Bacillati; phylum Actinomycetota; class Actinomycetes; order Micrococcales; family Microbacteriaceae; genus Plantibacter; species Plantibacter sp. RU18. Next base: position 2,000,236 of record NZ_CP159618.1, on the reverse strand, counting down.
ACGACGAGCTGACCGGTACCGCGGGTGGCGCGGAGTTCTCCCCCGACGGCGCCGCGATCGTCTACACGACGGTTGACGACACCTGGCGGCCTGACACCGTGCACCTGCACCGCGTCGGCACCGCCCAGGTGGACGATGTCGTCCTCTTCCACGAGCCTGACGAGCGTTTCTGGGTGGGCGCCGGCTTCACCCGTAGCCGCTCATTGCTCATGATCGACGCAGGCTCATCGGTCACCAGCGAGACCCGGATCGTGCCGGCGGACGCGTTGACCGAAGAGGCCCGGGTGGTCTGGCCACGGACCGACGACGTCGAGTACAGCGTCGAGCACCGCATCGCGGACGGCGAGGATCGACTCCTCATCCTCCACAACCGAGACGCCCCGGACTTCGAGCTCGTCGAGGTACCGCTCTCCGACCCGCTCGCCGAGCCACGCGTGGTCGTCGCGCACAGCAGTGAACGTCGCCTCGAGGACGTCGACGCCTTCGCCGAGGTCGTCACCATCGCCTACCGGCGCGACGGCCTCACCCGGATCGGACTGCTCGAACCTCGGACCGGCGCGATCGACGAGCTCGGCTTCGACGAGCCGCTCTCCTCCGTCGGCTGGCACGGCAACGGCGAATGGGCCCAGCCCATGCTCCGATTCGGCTACGGATCCATGGTGACGCCGTCGACCGTGCTGGAACTCGACGTCCGGACGGGTGAGCGTTTCGTCCGCAAGCAGCAGCCCGTGCTCGGTGGTTACGATCCGTCCCGCTACGAGCAGTTCCGCGAATGGGCCACCGCGGCCGATGGGACACGCGTCCCCATCTCGATCGTCCGTCGCGTCGGGACGCGCGAGCACGGTCCCGGCCCGCTGCACCTGTACGGCTACGGTTCCTACGAGGCCAGCATGGACCCATCCTTCTCGATCGCCCGCCTCTCGATGCTCGACCGTGGCGTGACCTTCGCGATCGCGCACGTGCGCGGTGGTGGCGAGCTCGGTCGGCACTGGTACGAGGACGGCAAACTGCTCCACAAGAAGCACAGCTTCAGCGATTTCGTCGACGTCGCCGGACACCTCATCGACACGGGCTGGACGACACCCGCGCAACTGGTCGCCGAGGGCGGGAGCGCCGGCGGTCTGCTCATGGGCGCCGTCGCGAACCTCGCTCCGGAGCGCTTCGCGGGGATCCTCGCGGGTGTCCCGTTCGTCGACGCCTTGACGAGCATCCTCGACCCCTCGCTACCGCTCACCGTCATCGAATGGGACGAATGGGGAGACCCGCTCCACAACGCCGACGTGTACGCCTACATGAAGAGCTACAGCCCGTACGAGAACGTCGACGAAACCCTGCAGTATCCGCGCATCCTCGCCACGACGAGCCTCAACGACACCCGTGTGCTGTACGTCGAACCGGCGAAGTGGGTGGCGCGTCTCCGCGACGTCGGCGCACCCGCGCTGCTCAAGATCGAGATGAGCGCCGGTCACGGCGGTGTGAGCGGACGCTACAACGCCTGGCACGAGCGCGCCGAGGAACTCGCCTGGCTCCTCGACGTGCTGGGGCTCGCGGAAACGGACGACGAGGGCTGACACGCGACAGGCTCGGTGGCCGAGAAGCGGTCACCGAGCCTGTCGAGGTGCGAGTGAGGTCTAGCCGAAGAGGATCGCCGCTTCCTCGTACCGCTCGACGGGAACGGTCTTCAGCTTGCCGAGGGCTTCCTCGAAGCGGCAGTTCACGAGCTCAGTGCCGCGGAGTGCGATCATCGTCCCCCAGTCGCCGGCCATGACGGAGTCGATCGCCGCCATACCGAGTCGGGTCGCGAGCACGCGGTCGTATGCGCTGGGCACCCCGCCGCGCTGCAGGTGACCGAGGACGGTCGCGCGGGACTCGATGCCCGTGCGGCGCTCGATCTCGGGCGCCAGCACGTCGGCGATGCCGCCGAGGCGCGGGCGGTTGAAGGCATCGAGGCCCTTCTCCGAGTGCGCGGTCTCCATGGTGTCGAGCGTGAAGCCCTCTGACACGACGATGATGGGCGCGCGACCACGCTGGTAGACGCTGTCGGCCCACTCGCAGATCTGCTCGATCGACTGCGGCTGCTCCGGGATGAGGATCGCGTGAGCCCCGGCGGCCATACCGGCGTGCAGCGCGATCCAGCCGACGTGACGGCCCATGACCTCGATGACCATGCAGCGCTTGTGGGACTCACCCGTGGTGCGCAGTCGGTCGATGGCCTCGGTGGCGATCTCGACAGCGGTGTCGAACCCGAAGGAGTAGTCGGTCGCGTCGAGGTCGTTGTCGATGGTCTTCGGAACGCCGACGATCTTCAGTCCGGCGTCGGTGAGGCGCTTCGCCGCGGCGAGGGTCCCCTCGCCGCCGATGGCGATCAGGGCGTCGATACCGAGCCGGTCCATTGTGTGCTGCACGTTCTCGGGGCCTCCGTGCGGGCCCTCGAAGGGGTTGGTGCGGCTCGTGCCGAGGATCGTGCCGCCCTGCTTCGCCAGTCCGCGGACACTGTGACGGTCCAGAGGCATGGTCAGGCCGTCGACGATGCCGCGCCAACCGTCGCGGATGCCGATGAACTCCTGGTTGTGGATCTTCGTCCCCTTGAGGACCGCTCCGCGGATGACCGCGTTCAGGCCGGGGCAGTCGCCGCCGCTCGTGAGCACACCAATTCTCATGTCAACTGTCCTTCAGGGGATCGGGGCACCGCAGGCGCCGGGAGTCACCCCCGACAATACCGTCTTGCAGGAGGCGCTTCATCCGGCCCGGGTTAGGCTGCTGGGATGAGTGCCGACGACTATCTCCCCGCCGATGGCGGCATCACGATGTTCTCCACCACCTGGTGCGGGTACTGCTCACGGTTGAAGCATCAGCTCTCCGCCGCCGGCATCCCGTTCACCGAGATCGACATCGAACAGGTTCCCGGCACCGCCGAACTCGTCGCGTCCTTGAACGGTGGCAATCAGACCGTGCCGACCGTGATCTTCCCCGATCGCTCGACCGCCACGAACCCGTCGCTGGCCCAGGTCAAGGTGGCGCTCGGCGTCTGAGCGCCGGCGCCCCCGGAGGATCAGAGCCCACTCAGGAGAACGACTCGTTATGCTGAATCGTTCTCGAGCCTGGGGAGGGTCATGACCGAACTGGTGATCGCCATCTCCGTGGTGACGATGCTGGCGGTGGCGGTCATCGGCTTCGTGGTGCAGCACCACATCGACCGGGACGACGCAGACACCGATCCTCGCCAGGATCCCGACGACTCGGACACGGGTGGCATCGAGCTCCCGCGTCCGAGCGTCTGAGGAAGCGGGCTCCTAGCCGCCGAGTGCTTCGCGCAGCAGGTGGATGAGCGCGTTCAACTGCACCGAGTCGACCGAGGCGACGTCCTGGTCGCTGCCGTCGAGTGCCCGAGCCGCGAGCCCCTGCTTGCTGTCGATGAGTTCTGCGACCTTGGCGTCGATCGTGTGGGCGGCGATGATGCGCCACGCGGTGACCGGCTCCTCCTGACCGATGCGGTGCACGCGGTCGATCGCCTGCGTCTGCTCGGCTGCGGTCCAGGAGAGCTCCGCGAGGACGACGTTGGACGCGGCCTGCAGGTTGACGCCGACGCCGGCCGCCGTGAGCGAGCAGACAGCGACCGAGACCTCGGGGTCGGTGTTGAACGCGTCGATCGCCGCCTGACGGACCTGCGCCGTCTGGTCACCGCGGAGCGAGACCGTCTTCAGGCCACGACCGGCGAAGAGCTGTTCTGCGGCGTTCATGACGTCGATGTGCTTGGCGAAGAAGACGACCTTGCCGACCGATCGGGCGAGCTGCGCCGTGTAGTCGGACGCGAGCACAGCCTTGGCCTGACCGATCTTCCGGATCATGGTGAACACGTTCTCGGTGCCACCGGCGGCCTTGGACTCGTCGAGCTCGGCCTGGGCGACCATGCGCATGAGCTCGGTGTTCGGGTCGTGGAGCGCGTCGACCTGCTCACCGCGCGCTTCGAGCACACGGACGTACCGCGACTTGAGTCGCTGACCGAGCTCGGCCTCTGCTTCGCGGATGGAGCGGATCGCGTCGTCGTCGAGCTCGACCGGGAGGTCTGCGACGAGTTTCGCCGGCAGGTCCTTCGCCACATCGATCTTCTTGCGACGGACGATGCCCATGTCGATGACGGCCGAGCGGGCTGCCGAGTAGAAACCGTGTTCTGCCGGTGTCAGGCCGGCGTCCTCGAGTCGCTCCATGAGCGCGGGCGTCGGCTTGCCGTCCTTGATCCAGCCGAGGAACTGCCAGATGGCGTTGAAGTCCTCGACGTCGTTGATGAGCGGTGTACCCGTGAGCGCGAGCAGCAGCGGGTCCTGCCCGGGTGCCGACTTGCGGATGCGGTTCGCGAGCGACAGGACGTGCTGCGAGCGCTGCGAGTGCAGGTTCTTGATGAAGTGCGCCTCGTCGACGACCATGCCCCGGAATCCCAGGTCGCCGAGCCAGGCCAGGTGGCGGTCGAGGACCTCGTAGTTGACGATGATGACGTCGGCGAACGCGTCGAGACCCTGGCCGTCGCCGTGGATGACGGTCGCGCGGCGGTGCGGCGTCCAGCGCTCGACCTCGCGCGCCCAGTTCATCTTCACGACGTTCGGCACGATGACGAGCAACGGGTAGGCTTCCGCGACCGATGCCGCGAGCACGGACTGGGCCGTCTTGCCGAGGCCCGGTTCATCGGCGAGCAGGAAGGAGCGGTGCCCTTCTTTGACGGCCTCCACGAATCGCGCCTGGTGCTTCATGACCTCGAGCCCCCGCGGCGACAGGCGATCGAGTTTCGGGGCTTCCGGGAGCTCCATCGACGCAGCTCCGCCACCGGAACCGAGTTCGAACGACTTGTACAGCGGGCCCATGAGTTCCCAGCTGTCGAGACGACGCCGCGCGGTGGGCGGTGGAGCCGGCTGGGTGAAGTCTGGCGCGAGGAACGGGTTGGCGAGCTGACGCGCCTTCACGGACTGCGGGATCACCTGCTTCTCGGCGAGCTCCGCTGGGACGACCGACTCGACGACGGGTTTCTCGACCGTGATGATGAGCTCGTCGGCGCTGAGTTCGGCGCCCGATTCGAGCAACCAGTCACGGCGCAGGCGCTGCGCGACAGGCGTCGTCGCGGCGTCGGCCTCGAGCAACTGGATGAGTGAGGTGTCGCGCGCCGCCGTCTTGGCGAGGATGGTCGCGACGCCGTCGAGACGTTTGAGGAGTTCCGCGCGGGTGGCGTCGCTGTAGCTCGTGTCGGCCTTGACGCGTGCGCGTTCCTCACGGACGAGGAACGCGATGACCTGGTACTTGGTCCGGTTCGTCGGTCCGACCTTGCCCTTCTGTGCCTTCGCCTCGACCTCGCGCACCTTGCGCGCGAGGATCGGAATGATCGGCGCTTCGTCGTCATGTCGCGACGAGGATCCGCGGGTGTTCGAGCGGCCAGATGAACGGGTGCTGGAACGCCCCTGGGAACGGCGTTGCTGGCCGGTGTACGGCATGCTCCTCCTGAGCAGTCGAAAAGCCTCGTCGGCCGAGGGGCCGGAAGACACGGGCGCCGGGCCCTGCACGTCATCCTGACGCAACAGAACGCTGCAGACGGACGACACGGGCACCCGACGGGCGTCTGGCCAGTGTACGGCATCGGCCGAGCCGCTCGCGAGCACTCAGTCCGTGGCGGCCTCAGCGAGCCCGAAGCGCTCCAGCTCGGCATCATGGAGCATGCGTGAACGGATCATGAACCGCTGGCCCGTCGGCGCTTCGACACTGAACCCGCTCCCCCGGCCCTGCACGACGTCGATCGTCAGGTGCGTGTACTTCCAGTATTCGAACTGCGACCGCGACATGTACACCTCGACGGGCGCATCGATCTCAGGAACCTCGAGCGTGTCCAGCAGGATGTCGACCGCGCCGGTCCGGAACATGCCGACGGGGTAGCACATCGGTGAGCTGCCATCGCAGCATCCACCGGACTGGTGGAACATGAGCGGCCCGTGGACAGCGGTCATCTCGCGCAGCAACGCTGCTGCGCTCTCGGTGACCTCGACGCGTCCGGTCATGATGCCCTCCTTGCTCGAGTACTCGGGTGCCGCCGGGAAGCGGGTGGCGCGACCCGAACGCGCGCCACCCGCGTGGACCCACTCCGGATCAGAAGAAGCCCATGGGGCCTTCCGCGTAGCTGACCAGGAGGTTCTTGGTCTGCTGGTAGTGGTCGAGCATCATCTTGTGGTTCTCGCGACCGATACCCGACTGCTTGTAGCCCCCGAACGCCGCGTGTGCCGGGTACTGGTGATAGGTGTTCGACCAGACACGACCGGCCTCGATCGCCCGTCCCGCACGGTAGAGCGTCGTCGCCTCGCGGCTCCACACACCGGCTCCCAGTCCGTACAGGGTGTCGTTCGCAATGGAGATCGCCTCGTCGTAGTCGCTGAAGCTCGTGAGCGCGAGCACAGGACCGAAGATCTCCTCTTGGAAGATCCGCATGTCGTTCGTGCCCTCGAACACGGTCGGTTGGACGTAGAAGCCGCCGCTCAGTTCACCCCCGAGATCAGCGCGTTCGCCGCCGATGAGCAGCTTCGCGCCGCCCTGCTTCCCGATGTCCATGTACGACAGGATCTTCTCGAGCTGATCGTTCGAGGCCTGGGCTCCGATCATCGTGTCGGTGTCGAGCGGGTTGCCCTGCGTGATCTTCCCGATCCTGGTCAGTGCGTCTCCGACGAAGCCGTCGTAGATGGAGCGCTGCACGAGCGCCCGGCTCGGACAGGTGCACACCTCTCCCTGGTTGAGGGCGAACATGCTGAAGCCCTCCTGCGCCTTCTCGTAGTAGAGGTCCTTCTCCCGCGCCACGTCCTCGAAGAACACGTTCGGGCTCTTGCCACCGAGCTCCAGCGTCACGGGGATGAGGTTCTCGCTCGCATACTGCATGATGAGGCGGCCGGTGGTGGTCTCGCCCGTGAACGCGATCTTCCGGATGCGGGGATGGGACGCGAGCGGGGCGCCGGCTTCGATGCCGAAGCCGTTGACGACGTTGAAGACTCCCGGCGGCAACAGGTCCTTCACGAGGTCGACGATGACATGGATCGATGCCGGCGTCTGCTCGGCCGGCTTCAACACCACACAGTTCCCTGCGGCGAGCGCCGGGGCGAGCTTCCACACTGCCATCAGGATCGGGAAGTTCCAGGGGATGATCTGCCCGACCACGCCGAGAGGTTCGTGGAAGTGGTACGCGACCGTGTCGTGGTCGAGCTCGGAGATGCCGCCCTCCTGTGCACGGATCGCGCCGGCGAAGTAGCGGAAGTGGTCGATCGCGAGCGGGATGTCCGCGGCGAGCGTCTCCCGGACCGGTTTGCCGTTCTCCCAACTCTCGGCGACGGCGATCTCCTCGAGGTGCTCCTCCATGCGGTCGGCGATGCGGTTGAGGATGACGGCGCGCTCCGCGACGCTCGTCTTCGACCAGGCGGGGAACGCCTTCCAACCGGCCTCGACCGCGCGATCGACGTCGGCGGCGGTACCGCGGGCGATCTCGGTGAACACCGCCCCGGTCACGGGAGTCGGGTTCTCGAAGTACTGGCCGTTCGCCGGCGGGACGTACTCACCCCCGATGAAGTGGTCGTAGCGTGGCGCGTAGGTGAACACGGCACCTGCGGTGCCCGGGTTGGCGTAGACGGTCATGTCACTCCTTGTCGACGACGTTGTCGGTGGCCGCACCTCTCGGGTGGGCTCGGTTCGAGAGTACTCACGCGGAGGTTGCACGATGTTGCATGGGCGCAGCCGTCAGGGAGCAGCCAGTTCGGCCTCGATCGCCTCGATGCGGGCGACGAGCCCCGCGCGCTTCGGCGATCGCGGAGGAAGCAGACGGAGGCATGCGAGCAAGACCTCGGCGTCGTCCGGAGCTGCCGCTGCGCGGATGTAGTCGTGCAACAGGTCGACGGACGCGTCCGTGAGCATCGCCTCACGGAGCCTGGTCGCCACGAGTTCTCGCAGTTCGACGATGCCCGGAGCCGAGGAGTCGGGCAGCAACGGACCGGGATACGCGGCGAGCGCCGCGCGATGGGCGCCGCGATCGAGGAGCGACAGCACCTGGTGCGCATCGAGTTCGAGCGGAGTGGTCAGCCGGTATGGACGCGATGCGGGGACGAGCGCCGGCGCGACACCGGTCAGCACCCTTCGCAGGCGCACGAGTTCAGCGCGGAGCGTGACGGCGGCTTCGTCGCCGTCGTAGAGCAGCTCGGCGAGCGCGTCCGCACTGAGGCCCTGACGGTGCCAGGACAGGAGCGTCAGGATCTCCGCATGCCGACGGCTGAGCGCCGTGGGTGTGACCGCGCCGTGTCCGATGAGGAGTCCGGTGTCACGTCCGAGGACCTGTAGGCCGGCGCGGATCGGTGTCGCGCGACGCAGCTGCTGCTCCCGGCGCGCACGGCCGAGGGAGCGTCGGTCGGCGATCGCCCGCAGACGCTGCACCATGATCTCCGACTCGACCGCAGCGGCTGTCGCCTCCATCAACGGCAAGGCATGCGACGCGACCGCCTGCGCTCCCCCGGTGATGTCGATGACGCCGATGATCTGCCGCGTCTCGGGATCGTGGACGGGCACAGCGGTGCAACTCCACGGGTGCACGAGGCGGTTGAAGTGCTCAGCAGCATGGATCTGGATGCCGTGGTCGAGTTCGAGGGCGGTCCCCGGCGCGCTCGTGCCGACCTCGCGCTCGGACCAGCCGGCGCCTTCCACGAAGAGCATGCCCTCGGCGCGACGTCGCAGGTGACGGTCGCCGTCCACCCAGAGCAGTCGCCCCATCGCGTCGCCGACCGCCACGAGCATGCCTGAATCGTCGTCGGCGTCATTCACGAGCAGTCTGGTGATGACCGGGAGCACACCGGCGAGCGGGTGTCCGAGCCGGTGCTCGCGCAGTTCGTCGTCGTCGAACGCCAGCGCGGGCATGAGGTTGTCCGGGTCGAGATGACGGCCCATCGAGCGCTCCCACGACTCGCGCACGAGCCGTCGGACGAGTCCACGCTGCGCTTCCGCACGCGCCGGAGCGGCCAGCCAGGGACTGGACACGTCACCACCACCCATCTGCATCGACCGGTTCTGGGGTCAGTGTATCCGCCGCGCACCGACGTCCGACGGCTAAGGTCAGGCCGCTGCGCGGAATCCCGCGAGGCTCAGGCTGTTGCGCCCGACGAACACCCTCGAGGACGCCGTGGCCGCGCCCGCGATCCTCGGCTCGAGTAGCCCGAGCGCAGCGAGCGGAATGGCCGCGACGCCGATCCCCGTCGGGCGCTTCGACCCTCAGTTCCCGTTCGCGGACGCACCCGTGACCGAAGCACCCTACCCTCCGTTGAACTACACCAGACCAGCACGACGCTGATGCCGAACCAGTCCGAGATCAGCAATGCGCAGCACTCACGAGCTGCACCCCACCGCAACCCCATGAAGTCAGGCTCTGCGGACCGTTCGGTTGACCCCGGCGCCCTGAAAATTCGGGTTCCCACGGAAAGATGGTCAACGTGCCGAGGGCCCTGCGGGCTCAGTCGGCCTGCACCGGACCGATCGTCATCCACGTGACGGCCGCGTTCGAGCATGCCGGGACCGCGGCGGAAGCCACGAACACCGCCGTGAACGAGTGCGGTGGGAAGACACGGTAGCCATCGCCGGCGACTGGCTCACAGTTGTCGAGCGGTCCACCGTCGGTGCCGATGTTGACCGAGGTGAGGATCGCCGAGGCAGAACCACCCGCCGCGAGCGTCACGTCCACCGGCGCCGCATCCTCCTGCTGGACAGCCGCTGCACCAAGCTGCGTGCCGTTGCCATCGCCCACCACCGAGACTCCGGGCGCCCCGCGGAGGACACACGACTCCTGCCCCGTGTTCGTGAACACGACGTTCGACGAGATGCTGCCAGCACCACCCTCAGACCCCGAGACTGCAACCTGGATGACGCTGTCCGCGCACTGCCCCTCCGGTGCGTTCGGATCGACCGCACCGGTCGCCGTCGGGCTGCTCGTCGGCGATGGTGCCGCCGAGGTCGACGTCGGAGTGGGCGACGCCGTCGGAGAACCGGCACATCCTGCCAGGAGCAGGACGACAGCGAGGGGTGTGATGGCAAGCAGGGTTCGGCGCATGCGTTCACGCTAGCGACCGAGCGAATCCGATGCCAGGGATCTAGGTCCTCTGCCGACGCAGATCCGGCGACATCACGGCTCAACCGAGCAGACCGAGCTCCCGCACCGCCGCGCGCTCCTCCTCGAGTTCCGCCACCGAGGCGTCGATGCGCTCCTGCCAGACCGGTGCGATGTCGAGTCCCTCGACGACCTCCCACCGGCCGTCGACTGAACGCGCCGGGAACGAGCTCACGAGTCCGTCGGGCACGCCGTACCAACCCTGCGAGGGCAGCGCCACGGAGGTCCAGCGGTCCGGGTGCGTCGGCGTCGCCGTGCCGTTCACCCAGTCGTGGACGTGATCGATGGCGGCAGCCGCAGCCGACGCGGCAGACGACGATCCACGCACAGCGATGATCTCGGCTCCACGCTTCGCCACCCGCGGGATGAACTCCTCGGCGACCCAGGCCTCGTCGACCAGTTCCAGCGCGGGGCGACCACCGACGGTCGCGTGCGAGAGGTCCGGCACCTGCGTCGCGGAGTGGTTGCCCCAGATCACCACACCGTCGACGTCGGACACCGCAGCTCCCGTCTTGGCGGCCAGCTGCGCGACGGCCCGGTTGTGGTCGAGCCGGGTCAGCGCGGTGAAGCGTTCAGCGGGAACCCCCGTCGCCGCCGACTGCGCGATGAGTGCGTTCGTGTTGGCCGGGTTCCCGACGACGAGCACCCGGATGTCGTCAGCCGCACCGGCCCCGATCGCCGCACCCTGCGGCGCGAAGATCCCGCCGTTCGCCGCGAGGAGGTCACCGCGCTCCATACCGGGACCACGCGGACGCGCACCGACGAGCAGCGCGATGTTCGTGCCGTCGAACGCCCGAGACACCTCGGTCGTCGCCTCGAGCCCGACGAGCAACGGGAACGCGCCGTCCTGCAGTTCCAAAGCCGTTCCCTCGGCCGATGCGAGCCCCTGCGGGACCTCGAGCAATCGCAGGACGACGGGGCGGTCGGGCCCGAGCAACTGCCCTGAGGCGATACGGAACAGCACGGAGTAGCCGATCTGGCCGCCCGCGCCGGTGACGGTGACGACGGTGGGTTCGCTCATAGCCCCACGCTACTCCGCGGGTCCGGGAGTCGGTCGTGAGGCCTGCATGTCCGCCTCGGCGGAATCAGCTGCTTCGTGCTCGGCCGGCGACACCGGCGTGACCTTCGACTTCCGCGACGAGACGCCGTCTGCACCGGGCAGCGCGACGGCTGCCTCGGTGATGCGGTTCGCCATCCCGTTGAAGATGATCCCGTGGAACGGCAGGATCGCGAACCAGTAGAGTCGCCCACCAAGTCCCTTCGGGAAGAAGACCGCCCGCTGACGGTAGACCGAGCCGCCGTCGACCGGTGTCGCGCTCATCTCCAGCCAGGCGAGTCCGGGTACACGCATCTCTGCCCGCAGGCGGAGCATCCGCCCGCGCTCGAGGTACTCCACACGCCAGAAGTCGAGCGCATCGCCCACGCTGAGCTTCTGTGGGTCATCGCGCCCACGACGAAGGCCGACGCCGCCGACGAGCTTGTCCATCCACCCGCGGACCGCCCAGGCCAGCGGGAACGAGTACCATCCGTTCTCGCCGCCGATGGACTCGATCACCGAGAACAGGCGATCGGCACTCGTCGCCGTCTTCCGTTCCTTCAGGTCGATGTAGACGGTGTGGCCCGCCCACTCCGGATCGCTCGGCAGTGGGTCGCTCGGTGCACCGACGACTGTCGCGTTGCGCCACGTCGTCTCCACCTCGCCGTCCTTCATGCGCTGCAACGCGAGGCGCACAGCACGGCGGTAACCCGTGAGACCGCCTGCAGGCTGCGGGATGACGTCGTCGATGTCGTGATCGCCCATGACGCAGTCGACGAGCAACGATTCGATGATCGGCGAGGCGAGGCGTCTCGGGATGGGCGTGACGAGGTTCACCCACTGCGAGGCGAGCCAGGGTGTCAGGACGGGCAGTGGGGCGATCGGCCGCTGTGGGAGACCCGCCTCCACGGCGTACCCGTTCATCATCTGTCCGTACCGCAGCACGTCCGGACCGCCGATGTCGAAGGCACGGTTGACGTCCTGGTCGACCGTCGCGCTCTCCAGCAGATAGTGGAGCACGTCGCGCACGGCGATCGGCTGGATGAAGTTCCGCACCCAGCGTGGCGCCGGCATGTACGGCAGGATCTCGGTGAGGTGACGGATCATCTCGAACGACGTCGAGCCCGAACCGATGACGACGCCTGCCTGCAGCACGATCGTCGGGACGCCGGAGGCGAGCAGGATGCGGCCGACCTCGGTCCGTGAACGCAGGTGCTTGGAGAGTTCGACACCCTCCGGGTGGAGGCCCCCGAGGTAGACGATCCGCGACACCCCCGCGGCCGCGGCCGCCGCGGCCACGTGCTCGGCGGCGTCGTACTCGGTCTGCTCGAAGTCGCCCTTACCGCCCATCGAGTGGACGAGGTAGTACACCACGTCGACGTCCTCGCAGGCCTCGGCCACCCGCGCGGGGTCGCCGAGATCGCCCTCGACCACCTCGACATCGTCCCGCCACGGCACGTCGGTGAGTTTCTGCGGGGAGCGGACGAGCGCTCGTACCGCATAGCCCTCCTCGAGGAGCCGCGGCACGAGCCGCCCGCCGATGTAGCCGGTGGCGCCCGTCACGAGCACGCGCTTCGGAGTCGCAGTTTCGGTCATGGGCGCTACGTTACGTCGCGAGCCTGAAACGTCCGACCGGGTGTACAGGGGACCGACGGTGTGCAAGGACCGTCTGGCCCGCGCCTGCCGCTAGAGCAGCGCCTTCGTGTGCCAGACGGTCTTCACCTCGGTGAACGCCGTGATGCGGTCGAGACTCGCGGGGACCGAGACCCGGCCACCTGAGGGACGCAGGACCCGCTTGAGCGTCTCGGCGGCCAGGATCTCGAGCTCGATCCAATCCAGCGCCTCGGCACCCGCCAGGTCGAGTGCGTTCACGTCGGCGTGCGAGGCCAGCCAGGGCGCCATCTCGGACGGCGAACCGGTGAGCACGTTGACGACACCGCCAGGCACGTCGCTTGTCGCGAGCACCTCCGCGAGGCTGATCGACGACAGCGGTAGGCGCTCGCTCGCGATGACGACGACGGTGTTGCCTGCGACGAGCGCCGGAGCCACGACGCTCACGAACCCGAGGAGCGAGGACTCCTGCGGCGCGATCAGCGCGACGACACCGGTGGGCTCCGGGACGGACAGGTTGAAGTACGGCCCGGAGACGGGGTTCGCTCCCCCGACGACCTGGACGTACTTGTCCGCCCAGCCCGCATACCAGACCCAGAGGTCGATCGCCTCGTCGACCTGGGCTGTCGCCTTCGCTTGCGAGACGCCCTCGGCCTGCATGATCTCGTCGACGAACTGCGCCCGACGGCCCTCGAGCAGCTCAGCGATGCGGTACAGCACCTGGCCACGGTTGTATGCGGTCGCGCCGGACCAGCCACCGAGCGCAGCGCGGGCAGCCACGACGGCGTCGCGTGCATCCTTCCTGGACGCCAGTGAGGCGTTCGCGAGGAATGCGCCCTTCGAGTCGGTCACCTCGTACGTCCTTCCGGATTCGCTCCGCGGGAACTTCCCGCCGATCGAGAGTTTGTAGGTCTTGGGGATCGTGAGCCGACTCATCGCTGAGCTCCCTTCTTGGCAGCTTTCGGAGCTGCGGTGACGACGGACGCTGCCGAACCGGCGGATGCCAGGTAGGCGCCGAGGCCGTGACGGCCACCCTCGCGCCCGTAGCCGGACTCCTGGTAGCCGCCGAACGGGCTCGCCGGGTCGAAGCGGTTGAAGGTGTTGGCCCAGATGACCCCGGCACGGAGCTTGTCCGCGACGGCGAGGATACGGCTACCCTTGTCGCTCCAGATGCCGGCCGAGAGGCCGTACGGCGTGTTGTTCGCCTTCGCGATGGCCTCGGCAGGGGTGCGGAACGACAGCACGGAGAGCACCGGGCCGAAGACCTCCTCACGTGCGATGCGGTGACTCGTCGAGACGTTCGTGAAGATCGTCGGCTTGAACCAGAACCCGTTCTCGGGCAGCTCGCAGTCCGGGCTCCATCGCTCGGCACCCTCCAGCTCGCCGATGTCGGAGAGCTCACGGATGCGGGCGAGCTGCTCCGCTGAGTTGATCGCACCGACGTCGGTGTTCTTGTCGAGCGGGTCGCCGATCCGCAGGGTCTGCAAGCGTTGCTTCAGGCGGTCGACGACCTCGTCGTGGATGTTCTCCTGGACGAGGAGCCGGGACCCTGCGCAACACACGTGGCCTTGGTTGAAGAAGATGCCGTTGACGATGCCCTCGATGGCCTCGTCGATCGGGGCGTCGTCGAACACGATGTTCGCCGCCTTCCCGCCCAGCTCGAGCGTCAGGCGCTTGTCCGAGCCGGCGATGGTCTTCGCGATCTCGCGGCCGACCGCCGTCGAACCGGTGAACGCGACCTTGTTGACGTCGGGGTGGCGCACGATCGCAGCGCCGGTCGCGCCGGCACCGGTCACGATGTTCACGACTCCGTCGGGCAGTTCGGCCTGCTGGAGGATCTCGGCGAAGATCAATGCCGTGAGCGGCGTCGTCTCGGCAGGCTTGATCACCACGGTGTTGCCGGCGGCGAGGGCCGGAGCGACCTTCCACGCCAGCATGAGCAGCGGGAAGTTCCACGGGATGACCTGGCCGGCCACGCCCAGCGAACGGGGGTTCGCCCCGAGCCCCGCGTAGTCGAGCTTGTCCGCCCAACCGGCGTAGTAGAAGAACCAGGCGGCGACGAGCGGGACGTCGACGTCCCGCGACTCCTTGATGGGCTTGCCGTTGTCGAGGCTCTCGGCGACGGCGAGCTCGCGGGCACGCTCCTGCACCAGACGCGCGATTCGGAAGAGGTACTTCCCGCGGTCGGCCCCGGACAGCTTGGACCAGACGCGGTCGTAGGCGCGGCGGGCGGCGACGACCGCACGGTCGACGTCGGCCTCACTCGCGGCGGAGATCGTCGCGATCGACTGTTCCGTGCTCGGCGAGATCGTCTGGAACGTCCCGCCGGTCCCCTCGGTGAACTCGCCGTCGATGAAGAGGCCGTATTCCTTCCGGAGGTGCAGGACGGAGGTGGATTCTGGTGCTGGTGCGTATTCGAGGAAGCTCATGATGTCCTAGTCGATCGTGACGTAGTCGGGGCCCGAGTAGTGGCCTGTGGTGAGTTTCTGACGCTGCAGGAGCACGTCGTTCAGCAGACTCGAAGCGCCGAAGCGGAACAGGTGCGGCTGCAGCCAGTCCTCGCCGACCGTCTCGGCGACGGTGACGAGGTACTTGATGGCGTCCTTGGAGGAACGGATGCCGCCGGCCGGCTTCACGCCGATCTGCTCGCCCGTGAGGCGGTACCAGTCGCGGACGACTTCGAGCATGAGCAGGGTGACCGGCAGCGTCGCAGCCGGCGAGACCTTACCGGTGGACGTCTTGATGAAGTCGCCGCCGGCCAGGATGGCGAGCCAGGAGGCCCGCTTGACGTTGTCGTAGGTGTTCAGCTCGCCGGTCTCGAGGATGACCTTGAGGTGCGCGAAGCTGCCGTCGCTGCGACGGCAGGCCTCCTTGACGGCGACGATCTCGTCGAAGACCTGGCCGTAACGGCCGGAGAGGAACGCCCCACGGTCGATGACCATGTCGATCTCGTCCGCGCCGGCGTCGACGGCGTCGGCCGTGTCGGCGAGCTTGACGGCGAGCGACGCCCGCCCGCTCGGGAACGCCGTCGCGACGGCGGCGATGCTGATGCCACCCGCGTCGTGACCGGCGCCGGGCTGGGTGTGCGCCGCGCCGAGCGCTTCGACGGCGTACGGGACCATGTCGCCGTAGACGCACACCGCGGCGACTCGCGGGGTGCTCGGGTCGGACGCGTCGGGCGTGATGGCCTTCGCGACGAGCGAGCGCACCTTGCCGGGGGTGTCCGCGCCCTCGAGTGTGGTCAGGTCGATGAGCTCGATGATCCGGTCGAGCGCCCAGGCCTTCGAGGTCGTCTTGATGGACCGCGTGCCGAGCCCCGCAGCGCGCTGCTCCAAGCCGACGGCGTCGACGCCCGGAAGGCCGTCGAGGTAGCGGCGGAGGCTGGCGTCGGTGACGGGGCCGTCGATCAGTTCGAGCGCCGTGGGCTTGGCCACGAGGTCTCCTGGTGGAGTGGTCATGGTGCGTTCCTTCCGAGCAGTTCATGCTCCGGCGTGTACTGCGGGCTGTTGAGTGAATCGTGGTCGGCGAGGAGGGCGCTCGCCGTCGCTTCATCGGTGACGAGGACCGTGCACAGGCCGCTGCTGACGACGGCACGGGCGACGGCACGTTTCTGTGCCCCCGCGATGACGGCGATGCTGCGCGTGACGCCACGGAGCGCCTCGAGGTCGAGTCCCACGGTGCGCTCGTCGAGCGTCGGGTCGACGATCATGCCCTCGCCGTCGATGTACCGGCCGACGACGTCGCCGACGGCACCGCGAGCGACGAGCACGTCGACCTCGGCCGCGGTCAGGTACCCGCTGTGGACGAGCGCGGAGTCCGAGCTGGCGACGCCCGCTCCGTACAGGTATGTGTCGGCGGCAGCGGCCGCACGCAGGACGTCAGCCACCGTGCGGTCGGACTCGATGCTCAGCTTGGTCTCGAGGCGCTCGAAGATCGCGGGACTCGGCAGCAGTGTGACGTCCCCGCGGCCTTTCTCCGCGATGCGCGCCGCGGTTGCGGCGGCCGTCCCGACGCGCTGATTCAGACTGACGCCGCCGTTGATCTGCACGACGGAGATGCCGGTCGCCCAGCCGTCCGGCAGGTGGTCTGCGACATCGCGCAGGGTGCGCCCCCAGCTCACACCGAGGGTTCGGGGAACCGGACGCATCGCACCCAGGTAGTCGGCGGCTGCCCGTGCAACCCGCTCGTGCAGTTCGGTGCTGTCGCTCGGGCTCGGCACGACGACAGCGTCGACCAAGCCGAATCGCTCGCGCAGCGCACGCTCGAGCGGCAGCCGCCTGGCTCGCGGGTGCACGATCTCGATCCGGATGTAGCCGAGCTCGCGCGCCTGGGCGAGCAGCCGACCGACCTTCCACCTGGTGATTCCGAGGAGGGCACCGATCTCGTCCTGCGTCTTGGTCTCGTCGTAGTAGAGCTCCGCAGCGCGGACGGCGAGCAGTTCGTCGCTCTCGATCACGTCAGGCCTCCTCAGGACGCCTCCAGCCTAGGACGAGGTCCGGGCTGCGACAACACCCGTAGCCGTCTGTGCTCAGATGAGCAGCGCCGCGTGCGCGTTCGCGCAGCAGCGTGCGCCGGGCCCTCCGCTCAGCGGCCCTCGCGCGTCGCGCGCGCCGCCAGATCGGCCTCGATCGTCGTCGGGCGCCCGGTGATCCGTCCGGCGACGGCGCAGGCCGCACCCGTGACGAGCAGCAGGATCAACGGAGCCGTCCACGAGCCGGTCAGGGCGTGCAGGAGGCTCACGACGAGTGGCCCCAGTGCCCCGAGCGTGTAGCCGACACTCTGGACGAACCCGCTCAGGGCCACGGCACCGTCGTGGGTCGCCGTACGCAGGTTGATGAGGACGAGTGCGAGCGGGAACAACAGCGGACCGAGACCGGCCAGCAGGACCCAGAGCCAGGTGAGCGTCGTCGGCGCGAGAAGCAGTCCGAGGTAGCCGAGCACGAAGCAGGCGCTCGCGACGTACACGAGGATCGCGACGTTACGGAGCCTGGCGACGAGCATCGGGACGACGAGACTCGCCGGGACGCCCATTGCGGAGAAGAGCGACAGGAGCAATCCGCCCTGCGCAGGCGTCGCGCCGGCGATGTCGACCACGATCGTGGGCAGCCACGCGAACATGACGTAGGCGTTGAGCGACGACGTCGCGAACACCGCGGCGATCGCCCAGGCGATCGGCGAGCGGTGGACGAGCACCCGGTCGACACGGGGCGCCTCTTCGATCTCCGGGTCGGCGGTCGCCCGGGCAACACGGCGCTCGCGGAGGAGCAGCGCGAACCACGGGAGCACCGCGAGGAAGGCGACGATCGACCAGATCCCCAACGAGACGTGCCACCCGGCGGTGTCGGCCACCGGCACGGCGATGAGCGGCGGGATGAAGGTGCTGATCGACAGCACCGTCGCGTAGAGCGAGGTGACGAGCCCGACGCGGTCGGGGAAGTACTTCTTGACCAGTGGGGGCAGGACGACGTTGCCGATCCCGATCCCCGCGAAGCAGAGCGCACTGCCGATCGCGAGGACGGCGAAGTTCGGGGCGAGCGATCGGACGAGGTGGCCGAGCACGATCGAGGCGAGCGCGATGAGGAGGACGGGCTCGAGGTGCAGACGGCGCACAAGACGCGGCGTGAAGACCCCGAAGAGCGCGAAGCACAGCGGGGGCAGCATGCCCAACAACCCGAGGCCGACCGATCCGACGCCGATGTCGCCGTCGATCTCCGCGAAGATGGGCGACAGCGAGGTGACGGCTGTACGCAGGTTCGCGGCGACGAGTACGATCCCGACGAGTGCGAGGGTCCTGCCCCGCCAGAGCGGAAGCGGTGCCACTAGGAGAGCATCCGGCGCGCGCGCTCGACGTCGTCGGTCATCTGGACGATGAGCGGCTCGATGCCGGTGAACGCGACCATACCGCGGATGCGCTCGACGAACTGCACCTCGACCTCGTCGTCGTAGAGGTCGAGATCGGTCTCGTCGAGGACGTACGCCTCGACCTGCTTCTGCGGCACGCCGTCGAAGGTCGGGTTGTTGCCGACGGAGATCGCGGCCGGGTAGTGATGCCCGCGCCACCCGAGCCAGCCCGCGTACACCCCGTCGGCAGGGATCAGGCCCTGGGAGTCGGGAGAGAGGTTCGCGGTCGGGAAGCCGAGTTCGCGTCCGCGCTTTGCGCCGTGCACCACGACGCCACGGACGCCGGGCGGCCTGCCGAGCAGGCGGGATGCCGCGAGGACGTCTCCCTCTTCGAGGAGCTCACGGATCCACGTCGACGATACTCGGCGTCCCCCGGACGGGCGGACGTCGTCGACGACGCGGACGGAGAATCCGTAGACCTCGCCGAAGGACTCGAGCGTGGAGACCGTCCCGAGACCGCGATGTCCGAACCGGAAGTCTTCGCCGACGAGCACGACCTTCGCGTGCAACGCTCCGACGAGGATCGAGGTGACGAACTCCTCAGGCGTCAACTGTGCGAGCGTCTGGTCGAAACGCAGGAGGAGCGCGGCGTCGACGCCGGCGCGCTCCAGGAGTCCGAGCTTCTGCTCGTTGCTGACGAGCGACGCCGGGCAGCGGTCGGGGTTGATCAGGCTGAGCGGGTTGCGGTCGAACGTGACCGCGGTCGTTGTGAGGCCGGCCGTCCCGGCCTCCTCCATCAGGGCCGCGATGACGGCGCGGTGTCCGGTGTGGACACCGTCGAACTTGCCGATGGTGACCGCGGACGGGCCGAAGCCATCCGGGACCTGGTCGAGCTCGGTGAAGGTGATCATGCGTTCTGGCGCCGGTGCTTGGCGAGCCACCAGAGGCCGAGGATCGGCAGCACCAGCGGAATGAACAGGTAGCCGCGGCCGAAGACCGACCACACCGTGTCGTGCGGGAACAGCTCAGGGTCCAGGAGGCTCAATGCTCCGACCACGAGGACACCGACGAGCTCGAAGGAGATGGTGATCCAGGCTGTCCGCCGCCAGAGCGCACCCACGGCCACGAGCGAGACGGTCGCGAGGATGTAGACCACGGCTGCCAAGGCGGAGAGGACGTACGCGAGCGGCGCCTCCTCGAACTTGGTCGTGATCTGGACGACCGAACGGCCCGTCGCGGCGAGCGCGAGGATGCCGTAGACGGCGACGAGCACGACCCCGATCCCACGGAGTCGTGGGCGGGCGGGAGCGGTGGTGAGGTCTGCCATAACTTGTCGATTCTATGCGACGCGACAGGGCGCCCCGGCACCTGATGACGTCGGATGCCGGGCGGTCGCGCTCGTCGAGAGGTGGAGGCGTGATCGCGATCGTCAGCCGAGCTGCACCGTCCAGATCTGCTCCATGCGGTAGAGCATCACCGCGATCGCGAGGCAGACGACACCGAGCACGACGGTGGACCAGCGGCTGCGATCGACGAGCGCCCAGAAACCTCCCGCCACCGGCAGGATCATCGCCGAGATCAGATAGGTGTAGAACTCGGGCACGCTGCCCGTCGCGGCGTTCCCGAAGGCCGGCGCCGCGATCGCGACCACCAGCTGCGCGACGAGCAGTAGCTCGACGAGCGCGGTTGCACCCATCGAGAGGTCGTTCGGCGCCCGACCGACCAGACCGAGGACGACGCACAGCAATCCGGCGACGACGGCCACGACGATCTGGGCGATCGTGAACCACTCGATCATGCGGACTCCTCGGCAGGGAAGTTGACGACGGACCTGAGGGTGTCGCCCCGACGCTCGACGAGTCCGACGAGATGACCGTCCGGCGCGATCGCCGCGATAGGGCCGGTATGGCCGTCCGGGAGGTCGCGAGCGAGGCGCTTCCCGTGGCTGAGGTCGATCGCCTCCTGCTCCGTGAGGTCGAGCGAACCGAACAGCTCACGCGCGACGTCCGCCGGCGCGAGGAGCGATGTGGCGACGTCGAGCTCGTCGATCGTCGAGGCGTCGGCGACGAGGAACGGACCGATCCGCGTCCGTCGCAGTGCAGTGAGGTGGCCGCCCACGCCGAGCGATGCTCCGAGATCACGGGCGAGGGCCCGGATGTACGTCCCGGACGAGCAGACGACGCGCACGTCGATGTCGACGAAGCCGTCACCCCGGCGGATCTCGAGGATGTCGAACTCGCTCACGGTCACCGAGCGCGACCTGAGCTCGACCTCGATCCCCTCCCGGGCGAGGGCGTAGGCGCGCATCCCGCCGACCTTGATCGCGCTGACGGAACTCGGGACCTGCTCGATCGCTCCGGTGAGTGGCTCGATGCCGACGACGATCGCGTCGTCGGTCACCGCAGCGACCAGCGCGGCGTCGGCGGTCTCCGTGACCTCCCCCTCGGCGTCGTCGGTCGACGTCACCTGACCGAGACGGATCGTCGCGAGGTACTCCTTGTCGAGTCCGACGATGAAGGTCAGCAGGCGGGTCGACGAACGGACACCGAGCACGAGCAGGCCGGTAGCCATCGGGTCGAGCGTGCCGGCATGGCCGACCTTGCGGGTGCCTGCGAGCCGTCGCACGCGCGCGACCGCGTCGTGCGAGGTGTGCGCGGCGGGCTTGTCGACGAGGAGGATGCCGGGGCGCGGAGCCGTCGGCTCGGGAACTGATTCGCTGTAGTCGACCACTCTGCAACGCTACCAGCGGAGCTCTCGCCCGACCGGTGCGGCGGCGTGACCGATGCCTCAGCAGAAGTCTGCGAACACCCACTGCGGGCGGGCCTCGTCGGTGTTGTCCACGATGACGCTCGCGCGCGCCGCGGGGTCATCGTCCTTGCGGTACAGCGCCTCGCCGCCGACATAGCGGGCGTTCGACGCCGCTGCCGGGTCGGTGTCCACTCCGAGCCGCGCGTGAAGTCGCTCGTAGGCGACGGTTCGAGGTACTTGCAGTCGCATGGAACCGTGCCAGATGCCCCGCAGCTCCGGACGGTTGAGGAACACGCCGTCGACGATGAGGACGGCGTCCTGCGGCCCGATCGTCCAGCGGAGCTGCGCACCCACGTCGCGCCCCTCGTCGAAGCCGACGAGTTGGAAGCCCGTGCTGCCGGCCAGACGGAAGGGCTCGATGAGCGCACGTCGGAACAGCGAATAGTCGAAGGAGTCGAGCCAATAGCCCGCAGCGTCATCCCGGCCGCGGGCATACCGCTGCTCGCGCGGGCGATGGAAGTCGTCGATCGAGGCACGGAACACGGCTCGCCCTGCCTCACCGAAGACCGCCGCGAGCCCATCAGCGAACTCGGCCGTCCCCGAGCCGCTGGCACCGTCGACCGCGAGCATCGTCCGCCCCCGCGGATAGTCGCGCTGGAACTGGTCGCGCAGCTGACGCAGCAGGTCGATACGCGGGGTCGTGACGAGCTTCATGGCGCCGAGCCTACCCGCACGGATCGTAGGCTGGTCGGGTGTCGTCATCACCCGCCGAAATCGCCCCGCTCGTCACCGAGTGGTTCGGCACCCACGCGCGGGACCTCCCCTGGCGACGGCCCGGGTTCCCGGCCTGGGGCACGCTCGTCTCGGAGTTCATGCTGCAGCAGACCCAGGTGAGCCGGGTCATCCCTCGACTCGAGGAATGGCTCGAGCGATGGCCCACACCGGCCGATCTCGCTGCGGAGCCACCCTCCGAGGCCGTCAGGGCATGGGGACGTCTCGGCTACCCTCGGCGCGCGCTGTGGCTCCATGCCGCGGCGACGCAGATCGCCGATCGACACCACGGCATCGTCCCGGAGGACGTCGACCAGCTGCTCGCGCTCACCGGCATCGGCGACTACACCGCTCGCGCGGTCGCTGTCTTCGCCTACGGGCATCGCCATCCGGTCGTCGACACGAACATCCGCCGGGTCATCGCTCGAGCGATCGACGGCCAGGGCGAGCAGGGTCCGCCGAATGCGAAGGTCGATCTCCCGGCAATGGATGCCTTGCTCCCCCAGGACATCCCCCAGGCGGCCGCTTTCAACGCCGGGATGATGGAGATCGGCGCGATCATCTGCACCGCCAGGGCGCCTCGATGCGAGGAGTGCCCGCTCGTCGCCGTCTGCGCGTGGCGAGCCGCGGGCTACCCCGCCTACGCGGGCCCGGTGAAGGCGAAGCAGAAGCAGTACGTTGGAAGCGATCGTCAGGTGAGAGGCATCATCATGGCGGAACTGCGCTCGACCCACCGCTCGGTGGATACGGCGGAGCTCCGAGCGCTCTGGCCCGACGCGAAGCAGTTCGAGCGCGCGCTGGCGGGCCTCGTCGCTGATCGTCTCGCGGTGCGCATCGACGGAGGATACGCGCTCCCCCACGAGTGACCCACCTCGACAGGCTCGGTGACCCGAACCGGCACTGACCGGGACCGGTCCCTGAGCGGAACCGGTCCCGGAGCCTGCGGACGGGCGGGCTACTGCTCGTCGTCGGTCTCGCGCGGCTTCACGTACGGGTCCTCGTCACCGGCGTAGGTGGCACCGGCTGCAAGCCCCGCCACTTCGGTGTCGCGGTCCTTCGCCTCGCGGAGCAGATCCTCGATGTGCTGCGCGTTCTCCGGGATCGCGTCGAGGAAGAACTCGAGGCTCGGGGTGAGGCGTGTGTTGATGTTGCGACCGATCTCCGCGCGCAGCAGGCCCTTCGCCGAGACGAGCGCAGCGGAGGTGTCCGCACGCTCCTCATCGGTCCCGTAGACCGTGTAGAACACGTTCGCGTGCTGGAGGTCGCCCGTGACCTGGACATCGGTGATCGTCACGAAGCCGAGACGCGGGTCGCGGATGCCCTTGTCGAGCCGCTTCGCGATGACTTCCTTGATCCGGTCGGCCAACTTGCGGGCCCTGGGGTTCTCTGCCATCTCGTCCTCCTCTGATGACCGCCGGGCGGATCACCGCCCGGCGGGTGCTGCACACAATACAAGCAGGAATCCCCGCCGCCCTCCCGGAGGAGAGCGACGGGGATCGGCCGGGCGGACTAGCCGCGCGGCTTCTCCTTCATTTCGATCGTCTCGATCTCGTCGCCGATCTGGATGTCGTTGAACTTGCCGAGACCGATACCGGCCTCGAAGTCCGTCCGGACCTCGGTGACGTCGTCCTTGAAACGACGCAGCGATTCGATCGCCAGGCTGTCGCCGACCACGACGCCGTCGCGGATGACCCGCGCCTTGGCGTTCCTCGTGATCGTGCCGGAGCGGACGATGACACCCGCGATGTTGCCGAACTTGGAGGAACGGAACACCTCGCGGATCTCGGCGACACCGGACTGCACCTCTTCGTACTCGGGCTTGAGCATGCCGGTGAGGCTCTGCTCGACGTCCTCGAGTGCGTTGTAGATGACCGAGTAGAACCGGACGTCCACACCCTCGCGGGCCGCACGCTCGCGGGCCTTCGGGTCGGGACGAACGTTGAACCCGATGATGATCGCGTTGTCGATCGTGGCGAGGTTGACGTCGGACTCCGTGACAGCACCGACACCGCGGTGGATGATCCGGAGCTGGACGCTGTCGTCGACATCGATCTTGAGCAGCGACTCCTCGAGTGCTTCGACGGCACCGGAGACGTCACCCTTGATGATGAGGTTGAGCGACTCGACCTTGCCCTCTTCGAGTGCACGGGTGAAGTCCTCGAGCGAGATGCGCTTACGGGCCTTGGCCAGAGCGGCGTTGCGCTCTGCGGCTTCACGCTTCTCGGCGATCTGACGCGCGGTGCGGTCCTCCTCGGTGACGAGGAAGGTGTCGCCTGCACGGGGAACGCTCGACAGACCCTGCACCTGGACCGGACGGGACGGGCCCGCCTCGGAGACGATGTCGCCGTTCTCGTCGACCATCGCACGGACGCGGCCGTACGCCGTTCCGGCGACGATCGCGTCGCCGACGCGCAGGGTACCGGACTGGATGAGGACGGTCGCGACGGAGCCGCGGCCCTTGTCCAGCTTGGCTTCGATGGCCACACCGCGAGCGTCCTTGTTCGGGTTCGCGCGCAGGTCGAGACCGGCGTCTGCGGTGAGCAGCACGGCGTCGAGGAGGTCCTTGATACCGGTGCCGGCACGAGCCGACACGTCGACGAACATGACGTCTCCGCCGTACTCCTCGGCCACGAGGCCGTACTCGGTCAGCTGCTGGCGCACCTTGGCCGGGTTGGCGTCGGGCTTGTCCACCTTGTTGACCGCGACCACGATCGGCACGTTGGCCGCCTGGGCGTGGTTCAGGGCCTCGACCGTCTGCGGCATGATGCCGTCGTCCGCCGCGACCACGAGGATCGCGATGTCGGTGACCTGCGCACCACGAGCACGCATGGCGGTGAACGCCTCGTGACCCGGGGTGTCGATGAAGGTGATCGGGCGTTCGATGCCCTCGTGCTCGGCGACGACCTGGTACGCACCGATGTGCTGCGTGATGCCACCGGCTTCGCCGGCGACGACGTTCGCGTTACGGATGGCGTCGAGGAGTCGCGTCTTACCGTGGTCGACGTGACCCATGACGGTGACCACGGGGGGACGGATGGCGAGGTCCTCGTCGGACTCGTCTTCCAGCTCCTGATCGAGGTCGATGTCGAAGCCCTCGAGGAGCTCTCTGTCCTCGTCCTCGGGCGAGACCATCTGGATCTTGTAGCCGAGCTCGGAACCGAGCACGTCGAAGGTCGCCTCGTCGAGGGACTCCGTCGCCGTCGCCATCTCACCGAGGTGGAACAGCACGGTCACGAGGTTGCCGGGGCTTGCGTCGATCTTGTCGGCGAAGTCCGAGATGGACGCGCCACGACGCAGGCGGATGATGGTGTTGCCATCGCCGCGGGGAACGCTCACGCCACCGAGCGACGGGGCTTCCCGCAGCTCGAATTCAGCCCTCTTCGTACGCTTCGACTTGCGAGCCTTGCTCTTGCCGCCACCGCGACCGAAGGCACCTGCGGTGCCACCGCCGGGTCCACGACCACGACCGCCACCGCCACCCGGACGACCGGCGAAACCACCTGCGGGAGCACCACCGGGAGCGCCACCGGGACGGAAACCGCCACCGGCACCTGCACCACCGGGACGGAAGCCACCGGCACCGCCAGGACGACCTGCGCCACCCGGACGACCAGGGCCGCCGGGACGCTGACCCTGGCCGACGCCCGGACGGGGCGAGCCGGGGCGCGGAGCCTGCGGGCGGGGGATGTTGCTGGGGTTCGGACGCTGTCCCATGCCCTGTGCTGCAGCGAAGGGGTTGTTACCCGGACGCGGCGTGCCGGTCGGACGCTGTCCCATGCCCTGCGAGGAGGCGAAGGGGTTGTTGCCGGGGCGCGGAGCACCCGGGCGGGGGCCGCCCGGCTTCGCGGCGTCACCTGACGGTGCGTCGCCCGCGGCAGGAGCCGCAGGAGCCGCAGGAGCCGCAGGAGCAGACGGCGCCGCGGGGGCTGCCGTCGCTGCCGCGGCCGGAGCCTCGGTCTTCGGGGCCGGAGCCGCCGGAGCAGCAGGTGCCTTCGGGCCGGGAGCGGCCTGCTTCGGAGCAGGAGCCTTGAGGGCCTCGGACGTGACGGCGGGTGCCGCAGGGGCCGGAGCCTTCGGGGCGGCGGGGCCCGGGGTCGGTGCGCCGGGCGTGGCCGGACGTGCTGCCGGGGCAGCCGGAGCGGCGGAGGCCGTCGCACCTGAGGCTTCGAGGGCCGCGCGCAGCTTGCGGGCGACCGGGGGTTCGATGCTGGACGAGGGTCCTTTGACGAACTCGCCCAATTCCTTGAGCTTCGCCATAGCGATCTTGCTGTCTACTCCGAGTTCGGAAGCGATCTCGTGTACACGTGGTTTTGCAGCCACAATTCTCCTGTCTGAGCTTGCACCCAGGCAGGGGCAAGCATTAGTGGTGGACGGTGCTCATTTCGAGCCGCTCATGAGTTGTCCATTAGCCGTTCAGCCTGTTCTCTCGGAATGCCGCACCGGATGGGGCGGCAGCAGGATGGAGGCCCGGGATCCGGGCCTGATACCTGCAGTGGGAAGCACGTCGTTCGCCGAAGCGCTCTCGCGTGCTCTGACCATCGTACACCCCACACCTGTGTGCGGTCTCCACCACGGCGGCGTCTCGGCGCCGCCGCAGGCTCAGGTCGCGGGCCCGGCTGTCTCCGATGATGCGCGGACGACGGCGAGCAGGTCTGCGGCGTCCAAGCCGCTCGCCAGGCGCAATGCCCTGGTGAACGCGCGGCGCTGCACCGCTTGCTCGACACAGCGCACATCAGGGTGCACCCACGCGCCGCGGCCGGGCAGCTGCGCGGCGGGATCCGCCACGAGCACGCCGTCGCCGGCCACGACACGCAGGAGCACCGAGCGGGGTTCGCGACGGCGACAGCCGACGCAGGTCCGCACGGGTTCCATCCGGATTAGTCCGCTTCGAGGATCGAATCCGGCTGGATGTCGATCTTGGCGCCGGTGAGCTTCGCGGCCAGACGGGCGTTCTGCCCCTCCTTGCCGATGGCGAGCGACAACTGGTAATCAGGGACGAGCGCCCGGACCGCCTTCAACGACTGGTCGATGACGTAGGCGCTCGTGACCTTCGCCGGCGACAGCGCGTTCGCGACGAACGTGGGCAGGTCCGGCGAGTAGTCGACGATGTCGATCTTCTCCGCGCCGAGTTCGTCGGTCACGGCACGCACCCGACGCCCGAGCTCACCGATGCAGGCGCCCTTGGCGTTGATGCTCGGGTCGTTGGCCTTGACGGCGATCTTCGTGCGGTGACCGGCCTCGCGGGCCAACGAGACGATCTCGACGACGCCGGAGGCGATCTCGGGGACCTCGAGGGCGAACAGCTTGCGGACCAGTGCGGGGTGCGTGCGCGAGACCGTGATCTGCGGACCCTTGAGGCCCTTCGTCACGCTCGTGACGTACACGCGGATGCGAGCACCGTGCGGATACTCCTCACCGGCGACCTGCTCCTCGGGGGGAAGGATCGCCTCGATCGTGCCGAGGTCGACGTGGATCATGCGCGGGTTCGGGCCCTGCTGGATGACGCCGGCGATGATGTCGCCCTCCCGGCCCTTGAACTCGCCGAGCACTGCGTCGTCCTGGATGTCGCGGAGGCGCTGGAAGATGACCTGCTTCGCGGCGAAGGCTGCGATCCGCCCGAAGTCGTCCGGCGTGCTCTCGGCTTCGCCGATCAGCACATCCTCGTCATCGAACTCCGGGACGAAGACGCCGACGTGACCGGTCTTGCGGTCCAGCTGGACACGGGCGGGGGCGATATCGCCGCGGCCCGCGGTCTCAGCACCCTCGGTGCTCTTGAGATACGCACTCAGGATGGCCTGCTCGATGATCCCGACGAGCTCCTCGAAGGGGATCTCCTTCTCGCGCTCGATCGACTTCAACAAACCGAGATCGATGTCCATCGATGGCCTCCTCTATTCAACTGGTGGTGCCGCGGCAGAGACGTGCAGCGGCGTGACGGGCACGCTGCTGCCGTGCTGCCGAACCCGTCTGTCTACGGTACCGGATGCCGGAGGGTCCGTCATCCACCGAGCTGGGAACAACCCGCACGTCTGCGGAGGGCGGCGCATCGGCTCGACCCGGTCGGAGGCTGGTGACATGATTGCCCAATGGTCTTGGGCGAGCTGCAGAACCTCATGCGGAGCACGAGGGTGAGGATCCTCGGCGCCATCCTGCTCGCCACGGCGCTCGCGATGACGCTCGTGGGCGTCGCCACCTACACGCTCGGACGCCAGCAGACCCTTGCGACGATCGACCAACGGCTCGGCCACAGTGCGGAGCTCATCGACTTCATGGTGGTCGGCTCAGGCGACACTGCCGACGCGCCCGCCTCCAGCGACGAGGCCGTCGACGCCGTGATGCGCCGCTGGATCTTCGCCGAGGACGAGACGGCGATCGGTATCCGGGCAGACGGCACGACCGTCGCCCCGTCGGCCCCCTCCGCGTTCCGTCTCGACGACGACGAGGCGCTCCTCGCCGAGATCGCCGACCAGGCGTCGGGCGGCGTCGTCACCGGCGAGGCGAGCGGCCAACGCACCGTTCGCTATGCGATCATCCCCGTGCAGGTGGCGGGCGACTCTGCTGTCGGGCATGTGGTCATCGCGACCGATGTCCAGGCGGCTCTCGCGGAATCACGCGGCGTGCTCGCGGTCGAGATCGTCGTCGCCGTCATCTGTCTGCTCCTGCTCGGCCTCGTGGGCTGGCAGCTTGCCGGAGGCCTGCTCCACCCCATCCGGCTCCTCCGCGACGCCGCTGCGCGGATCACGGAATCCGACCTCGACGAGCGCATCCCCGTGGTCGGACGCGACGACGTGTCCGAACTCACCACCACCGTCAACAGCATGCTCGACCGTCTCGACGACGCGTTCACGAGCCAGCGCCAACTGCTCGACGACGTCGGCCACGAGCTCAAGACACCCATCACCATCGTCCGCGGCCACCTCGAACTCCTCGATCCGGCCGATCCCATCGAGGTCGCGGCCACGCGCGACCTCGCGCTCGACGAGCTCGATCGCATGAGCTCCCTCGTCGCCGACATCACAGAGCTCTCCACCGCGGGCCTCGCCTCCACACTCGACCGCGAGCCGGTCGACATCGCGGCGTTGACGGCGACTGTGCGAGACAAGGCAGCAGCCATCTCCCCCGATCACCACTGGACGCTCGGCGAGCAGGCGGAGCTCACCGCCGATGTCGACGCCGGCCGACTGGCCCAGGCCTGGCTGCAGCTCGCGGACAATGCCGCGAAATACTCTCCGGCCGGCTCCGCGATCGTCATCTCGAGTCGCTTCGACGAGGACGACGACCCGGCACTGGTGCTCTCGGTCACCGATGAGGGTCCAGGGGTCCCCGACGCCCTGCGCGAGCGCATCTTCGACCGCTTCACTCGCGCGAGCGGCGGCTGGGGCGTCGCCGGCTCCGGGCTCGGCCTGTCGATCGTGCAGGCGATCGCCGCCGCGCACGGCGGGTGGGCCGAAGTGGAGGACGCCGACTGGGACGGGTCGATCTTCAGCATCAGGCTGCCGCTCGCGGTCTCGGACGACGAATCCGAGGACGACGACGCGCTCGACCTCGATCCCGACGAGACTGCCGCCATCCCGCGGAGCGCGATGGCGCAGGCGATCGCATTGCGCGAGGCGCAGGCCGCGCAGGACGCCGCGGAGCCCGCCCGAGCGGAGGACGGATCGGCTCTCGGAGGTCAGACGGACGACGTCACCGCCGTCATCACGGCGCCTGCCTCGCCCGATCCGTGGTCCGAGCCGGTGCACGAGGACGACTTCCCCGAGCTCGTCGACACCTCGGCGCGCCGATCGACGCCGGACGACGGCGCATGAGTCGCATCCTGGTCGCCGAGGACGAGACTCGGATCTCCGCGTTCGTGAGCAAAGGCCTGCGCGCCGCCGGTCATACCGCAGACGTCACGGTGGACGGCTCGCAGGTCGTGGAACTCGCCGAGAGCGGAGACTTCGACCTCCTGGTCCTCGATATCGGGCTCCCGGGCATCGACGGCTTCGAAGTGCTCCGCCGCCTCCGCGACGACGGCAGCGAGCTCCCCGTCATCATCCTCACCGCACGCGACTCGGCGAGGGACCTCGTCGCGGGGCTCGACGGTGGGGCGAACGACTACATGTCGAAACCGTTCCGCTTCGACGAGCTGCTCGCGCGCATCCGGCGGCGTCTCGCCGAGCACGGGTCCCCGTCGGCCGTCGTCCCTCAGGAACGGCTCGTCGTCGGCCGTCTGGAACTGGAACTCCGCGAGCGCCGCGTGCTCGTCGACGGCGTCGCCGTGGAGCTCTCCACCCGCGAGTTCGCACTCGCCGAAGAGTTCTTCCGGCACCCCGATCAGATCCTCAGCCGTGAGGAACTCCTGAGCACGGTGTGGGGTTACGACTTCGACCCGGGTTCGAACGTCGTCGACGTCTACGTCCGCTACCTCCGCAACAAGATCGGCAAGTCCGCGATCTCGACTGTCCGCGGAGCCGGCTACCGCCTCAGCACGAGAGCGCAGTAGTCGTCGTCATCCACTCGGGACGACGGCGAACACTGCGCTCTCGGGGCTACAGGGAGCTGGAGAGGTCGGCGATCGCCACACGGGACTTGGTGCCTGCTGCACGGTCCCAGAGCTCGACGAAGCCCTCTGCCGCATCGCGCCCGACGACCACGACGATCGGGACACCGATGAGCTCGGCGTCGCCGAACTTCACACCGGGCGAGACCTTGCCGGTGCGGTCGTCGTAGAGGACGTCCTTCCCGGAGGCCTCGAGCGTGGCGACGAGGTCCTCGGCGATCTCGAAGATCGCGGCGTCACGCCCGGCTGCGACCACGTGGATGTCGAACGGTGCGACGGCCTTCGGCCAGATGAGTCCGCGCTCGTCGTTGTTCAGCTCCGCGATGATCGCCAGGATCCGCGTGATACCGATGCCGTACGAGCCCATCGTGACGGTGACGAGCTTGCCGTTCTCGTCGAGGACTTTCAGCCCGAGCGCCTCCGCGTACTTCCGACCGAGCTGGAAGACGTGACCGATCTCCATGCCACGCGCAAGCTCGACGGGGCCGGAGCCGTCGGGAGCCGGATCACCGGCTCGGACCTCGGCGGCCTCGACGAACCCGTCGGCGGTGAAGTCGCGCCCAGCGACGAGACCGAAGACGTGCTGCTGGTCGACGTTCGCTCCGGTGATCCACTCGGTGCCGTCCACGATCCTCGGATCGAGGAGGTAACGGATGCCTGTGGCGGACTCCTCGCCGAGGACGGGCCCCTGCGGTGACCACGGGCCGATGTACCCCTTGACGAGTCCGGTGTGCTTCGCGAAGTCGCCTTCGGTCGCCGCCTCCACCTCGGCGGGCCCGAAGGCGACCTCGACGCGCTTGAGGTCGACGTCGCGGTCGCCGGGCAGGCCGATGATGATGAGTTCACGCGAGCCGTCGAGGTGCTTGAGCGCCAGCACAACGTTCTTGAGCGTGTCCGCGGCCGTCCAGGCCCGGCCGTCGTCGCGAGGATGACGATCGTTGGCGAGGTCGACGAGCGTGGTGATCGTCGGCGTGTTCGGCGAGTCGAAGACCGTTGCGGGTGCCACGGCGTCGATGGGGCGTGCGTCGGGGACCTCGGTCGTATAGGCCTCGACGTTTGCGGCATAGCCGCCGGCTGAGCGGACGTAGGTGTCCTCGCCGACCGGAGTCGGGTGCAGGAACTCCTCGCTCCGCGAGCCACCCATCGCGCCGGCGTCGGCCTGGACGATGGCGTACTCGAGCCCGAGCCGGGTGAAGATGCGCTCGTACGCGTCTCGCTGCGCCTGATAGCTCGCGTCGAGCCCTGCGTCGGTGACGTCGAACGAGTAGGCGTCCTTCATCGTGAACTCGCGGCCGCGCAACAGCCCGGCCCGCGGGCGGGCTTCGTCGCGGTACTTGTCCTGGATCTGGAAGATCGACAGCGGCAGGTCCTTGTACGAGGAGTACAGGTCCTTCACGAGGAGCGTGAAGACCTCTTCGTGCGTGGGGGCGAGCAGGTAGTCGGCCCCCTTACGGTCCTGGAGGCGGAACAGCGCGTCGCCGTACTCCTCCCACCGCCCGGAGACCTCGTACGGCTCCCGCGGCAGCAGCGCCGGGAAGTGGACCTCGAACGCACCCGCGTTCGCCATCTCCTCGCGGACGATGGTCTCGATCTTGTTCTTGACCCGCAGACCGAGCGGGAGCCAGGCGAACACACCGGGGGCCTGGCGGCGGATGTATCCCGCCCGCACCAGCAGACGGTGACTCGTCACCTCCGCGTCGGAGGGGTCTTCACGGAGCGTACGGAGGAAGAAGTTCGAAAGGCGCGTAACCACCCGTCCATGCTAGTCCGTACAGCGGGTGCGGCTCGCTGCTGCGATGCGACTACCAGGGACGTTCAGCGAAGTTGCCGTTGTCGTTGGTCCGACCCCGGTTCTTGGCGTCCTCCGTGGACTTGTCCTGCTGGGCGTCCTGGCCCGCATCCTTCAAGCGGTCGACCTTGCCGTCCACGTCGCTGTCGCCGGTGCCGCTCGATCCGCCGTCATCCGAACCGTCCTGCGGCTCCTGGCCCTGGCCACCAGCGGCGCTGTCCCGCTGATCGGTCGCACCCTGCCGTTTCTTGTCGATGCGGTCCCCGGTGTCTTGCAGGTTCTCCCCGGGTGTCCGTTTGGGATCGATCGTGTCCGGTTGCTGGCCCTGGCCACCCTGGTCCCCTTGGTCGCCCTGGTCCCCTTGGTCGCCCTGGTCGCCCTGGTCGCCCTGATCTCCTTGGTCTCCCTGGTCGCCCTGATCTCCTTGATCTCCTTGGCCCCCCTGGTCGCCCTGATCTCCTTGGTCACCTTGGTCACCTTGGTCACCTTGGTCACCCTGGTCACCCTGATCCTGCTGATCCTGCTGGTCCTGGCCACCGCCGTCCTGCTGCTGGTCTTCGCCGCCTTGACTCTGATTCTGCTGGTCCTGCTGGTCCTCGCTCTGATCCTCGGATTGGCCCTCGAAGCAGCTCGCACCCTCGTCCACGATCCGCTTCGCGGTGTCGTACAGGTTGATGGCTCCCTGGAAGAACTGACCCTTCACGTACTCGTCGGCCTGGGTCTCGTACGCCCTCGCCAGGTTCACGCGCACGACGCACGCAGTCTCGTCGTTCGGGGCGAGTTCGAGTGCCTTCCCGAGATCGTCGGTGCCCTGCACCCAGTCCTGACCGGCCGCCGCCGCCGTTCCGTGGTCGAACCACGCGATCCACGGTTCGACGGCGTTCGCAGTGAGCAGGTGCGCCGCGCTCAGCTCCGAGCCCGAGTAGTCCTCCGCCCGATAGCCGGCGATGGACGACTGAGCCACGATCGGCAGGCTGATGAGCTTGACACCGATCGTGAGTGCGACGAGGACGAGC
This sequence comes from Plantibacter sp. RU18, assembly GCF_050613355.1. Lineage (NCBI taxonomy): Bacteria > Bacillati > Actinomycetota > Actinomycetes > Micrococcales > Microbacteriaceae > Plantibacter > Plantibacter sp. RU18. The sequence continues at coordinate 1,966,729 of NZ_CP159618.1, read as the reverse complement.
GGGAGGGACCACCAGAACAGGCGCCGACGCAACCGTCTGGTCTCGGCGTCCGACAGCGGTGCCCGGGTCGGCTCGGCCGGTTCGACCCGTGGCTCGGGGGCGGCCGGCACCCTGTCTGCGGGGAGATCACGTGGGCGGTCGTCGAAGAGCGTCATCGTCGCTCCCCTTTCGTCCGGCGGAGTTCGCCCAGTGCGCCGATCAGGCCGGGGATCTCCGTGAGGAGCAGCGCCCCGAACCCGAGGGCGAACACCCAGTACAGCTCATCCGTGCGGCGGATGTCCACCTCGTCCTGCACGGTGACGCCACCGACCGCGATCCCGTCGAGCGTTTCGTCGAGCGACTCCCCCGGCGTCCGGACCTCGGCGTCGACCCCGAGCTCTGCGGCGATCGTCTCGAGCGCGCCGGGATCGAGCCGGGAGACGGCCGGTTCGCCGGTCGAATAGTCCTGGATGTACCGCACCCCGCCGTCCTGATAGCCGGAGAACTCCCGCATGGTGCCGCCGGTCTCCGTGCCGTACCCGAGCACGCCCCCGCCGCGGATGAGCGGGGCGATGCTCGCGAACGATCCCGGCTGCTGGCCGCTCGTCTGCTCGCCGTCGCCCAGGTAGAAGACGACGCGGTTGCGGCCCGGTTCCTGCGCTTCGGCCTGAGTCAGCAGCGTGGTCAGGAACTCGACGGGCGCGTCGATGCTGCTCCCGCGCGAGTACGTCGTCACCTCCTGCGTCATCGCTTCCGTCGCAGAACGCAAGGCGGTCGCGTCGGTCGTCAGCGGCATCCGCTGGATGGCGACCGCATCGAACGTCACGAGCGCATACCGCGCGCCGGCGAGTCGGTCGGCGATCCCCGTGATGTCGGTCTTCGCGCCGTCGAGCCTCGTCGGCGGTTTCGGCGCACCGTTCTCGTCGACACCGGGGGAAGCGTCGTCGAGCCAGTCCTCGGCGGCCATCGAACTCGTCGTGTCGACGACGAAGTACACGTCGAGGTCGCCCATCGCCGACGGTGGCCGGTGGTTACCGGGGATCGTCGGTCGGAGCGCGATGATCACGAGCACGACCACGAGCAGCAGCCGCGCGATCCAGTGCCAGGCGCCCGGTCGACGGAGCCCCACGAGGAACTGCCAGACGGCGAATGCGCCGAGCACCGCACCGAGCACGGCGACCGCCCAGACGGGAAGCACGGGGTTGATCGTCATCGTCGGAGCCTCCACGCGAGCAGCATGAGGGCCGCGAGGCCTGCGAAGGCCGCGAGGACGAAGACGAACGGCTCATCCACCTGGACGAGCTGCTTCGCGCCCTTCATGGTCTTCGTCTGCTCGGCGGTGATCTGTTGGACGATCCCGCCGACCGCACCGGGATCGGCGAGCGCGTAGTACTCGCCACCGGTCGACGTCACGACCTCGTCCATCTCAGCCGCGAGGTCATCGAGGTAGTCCTTGCTCGCGACGTCTCCGGGGTTGATGCCGTACACGGTGACGTCCTGCGCCTTCGCATAGTCGCCCGCCTCGCGGAGGGTCAGGATCGGCTCCCCCGCGACGTAGTTGTCCGTCGCGAGGACGATCGATCGCGAACGCTCCTCACCGACCTGGTCGAAGCGCATGACACACGAGCCGAGGCCGTCTCCGATGAGCGAGGACCCGTTGCCGAGATCGGTGCCGTTCCAGTACTCGTAGTCGCTGTCGGGCGAGGTGAGGTCGTCGACGAGGCGGTCGAGCTGCGTCGTCACATAGTCGTAGTCACTCGTGAGGGGGAAGTACGTGGTGGCGGAGGCGTTGAACAGCACGAGGGCGATGCGCTCGCCGTCGAACCGCTGCACGAGGGATTCGAAGACGCCGACGAGGGCGGCGTCGTACTCGGTCATCGAACCGGAGACGTCGAGGCACAGGACGATGTCGCGGTTGCGGAGCTCCGGTTGGAAGACGGTCGTGCTGACGACCCGGGAGCCGAGCGCCATACCCGCGAGCAGCAGCACGCCGAGTGACGCGATCGTGGCGATGATGAGTCGGCGGTAGCGTGACAGCGCCCGACGGTACCCTGGCAGGGAGGTCAGACGCTCGGAGTGCGCGACCCACAGCGGCTCCGCTCCGGCACTCCGACGTCGTCGGACCCGGACGACGAGGACCACGCCGACCACCACGGCGGTGATGACCGCGAGCCAGACGAACGGCATCCACCAGTGGATCAGCTCCATGTCGTCACCACCTGACGTGCAAGCGCAGCCGCTTCGGGGACGCTGCCGGACTCGGCCTCCCGGAACTCCGCGGGGTAGTACGCGGACACTGCACGGGTCAACGGGACGAGCCCTGCTCGATCGAGGTCGGCCAGTGTCATGACCTGTGCGCGCACGCCGGTGGAATCATGCGCGTACATCCGGAGGATGCCGCCGAGACGTTGGTGCGCTCGCCTCGTGCTCAGGGCACCGCTCGCGTGCTCGCGCTCGATCTCACCGATGAGGCCGAGATAGCGGTCGCGCAGCGCCGTCGGTGACGGCAGCGGCACGGGACGCGGAGCGTTCCCACGGGCGCGGCGCTTCACATGTCTGAGCATGAACACGTACCAGGCGATGACGAGTGCGATGAGGACGAGCCCGATCACCGGCCAGAGGATCGTGTACTGGACCGGCGCGTAGTAGCCGTTATCGCCGGGCATGCTGGTGCGCCTCGAGGAGGTGGAAGAGCCCAGGGATGACGTCGTCTGCGCCCGTGACGCGCTGGGCGCTGATGCCGAGCGCTTCGAGCTGGTCCAGATGGCGGGCGGTCGCGTCCTGCACCGATGCGGTGAACTCGCGGCGCAGGGCAGGGTCCGCGCGCACGAATGCGGGCAGCGCCTCCTCCCGGGCGACATCCAACATCGACCGGTTCGTGTAGTCGGCGCGCATGAGGTCGGCATCGCCGACGGAGATCCACAGCACCTCGTGCTGCGCATGCAGTCGTCGCAGGATCGCGAGCCGCGCAGCGGTGAACTCCTCGTCGTCCGAGACGATCACCAGGAGGCAGCGCTGCTTGACCGATCGTGCCGCGAACGCGAGCAGCTCGTCGAGGTCGCTCTGCGGTGCCGCCAGCGAGGCACGACGGTCGATGTGCTGCAGCAGCCGTTCGAGCGCGGACTCGGTGCCGGCCGGGCGGAGCAGCTCAGGCGACGCCGCATCGCCGGTGACCAGTCCGACGAGATCGCCGTGCCGGATCGCGAGGTAGCCGAGGATGCCGACGGCGAGGATCGCGACTTCGCGTTTGGAGGACCCACCGGCGGCGAGCGCCGCGAGATCCCGGCCGGTGTCCACGGCGAACAGCACGTGGTGCTTCCGGGTCGCGATGTACCGCTTCACGAGCGGAGCGCCGTGTCTGGCCGTCGCCTTCCAGTCGATGTCCTTGATCTCGTCGCCCGGCGTGTATTCACGGAGGTCGTCGAAATCGAGGCTCCTGCCCTGGAACACTGAACGGTACTCGCCGTCGAGCATCCCCCGCACTCGGCGATGGGCATGGATGAAGAGCTTTGACTTCACTCGATGGAGCAGTGGCGCTGCCATGCGGCTACGGGGCCTGCACGGCACCGAAGACGGCGTCGATGATGGTCTCGGGCGAGACGTCGTCGGCCGCCGCCTCGAAGTTCAGGATGATGCGATGGCGGAGCACCTGGTGACGGTAGCTCTTCACATCCTCGGGGATCACGTGATCGCGGCCTGCCAGGATCGCGAGGGCTCGTGCGACGGTGCTGAACGCGATGCTCGCGCGCGGGCTTGCGCCGTAGTCGATGTAACTCGCGAGCTTCGGCGGCAGGTAGTCGTGGGCATGTCTCGTCACGTAGACCGTCTGCACGATGTAGTTGAGGATCGAGGCGTCGAGGTAGACCCGCCGCGCGAGCGACTGCAAGAACAGGACGTCCTCGACGCTCACACCCGGCTTCGCCTGGTCCTCCTCGTACAGCCCGGAGTTCACCCGGCGCACGATCTCCGCCTCCTCACCGATCGTGGGGTAGTCGAGCACCTCTTTGAGCAGGAAGCGGTCGAGCTGGGCCTCGGGCAGGTGGTACGTGCCTTCTTGCTCGATGGGGTTCTGGGTCGCGAGGACGAAGAACGGCTTCGGCAGCGGGTAGTGGGTGCCGCCGATGGACGTCTGACGCTCCTGCATGGCCTCGAGCATCGCGCTCTGCGTCTTCGCGCTCGAACGGTTGACCTCGTCGAGGAGCACGAAGTTGGCGTGCACCGGTCCGAGCTGGGTTTGGAACGCGCCGGTGCGCGCGTCGTAGATCTGTGTGCCGATGATGTCGCTCGGCAGGAGGTCCGGCGTGCACTGGATGCGCTTGAACGAGGCGTTGACCGCCTGCGAGATCGACTCGGCCGCCGTCGTCTTCGCAAGCCCCGGCACACTCTCGAGGAGGACGTGCCCACCGGAGATGAGCGCCGCCAGCAGCGTCGTGCGCAGGCCCTGCTGACCGACCACCTTCGCGTCGTACGCCCCGACGATGTCCGTCAGGATGGCGCGCGCCCGCTGGAGTTCGGCTGGCTCGATCGGTGTGCTGAGCGTCACGGTGTCTGGTCTCCCCTGGCGGTGCTGGCGGGCCGGGCGGATGAGCGCCCGACCCGGGAGCGCTCGGCGTTGCTCCACGGTGCGATCAGTCTACGTGTCCGCTTCGTCGCCGAGGACGCGTCGGCCACCGGATGGACACCACGTCGTCGGTCTCCGTTCGGGCACCGTCCTCCTCCCGGCTACCGACGATTCCTACCGTTGATCGATGACTGAAGCAGCGCAGGAGCGGCGACCGCGGATCCAGGGGGCGACGGCGATCGTCCCGGTCCGGGGCGGTTCCAAGGGGATCCACCGGAAGAATCTGCGGACCGTTCGTGGGCGCACACTCATCGCGCGCTCGGTCGAAGCGCTGCTGCGTGCGAACGGAGTCGCCCGTGTGGTGGTAACCACCGACCACCCGGACCTCGCTGCTGCCGCGCTCGCCGCCGGCGCGGAGGTCATCGAGCGTCCCGCTGATCTCGCCGAGGACACGACGTCCTCCGAGGCGGCGCTGCTCCACGCGCTCGGTGTCCTCGGGGCACGAGGCGAGCTGACGCCGGTGACGGTGTTCGCGCAGGCGACGTCGCCGTTCCTGGACGTCCAGGCGCTCGACGCCGCCATCGTCTCGGTCGCCGACCATCGTGCCGACGCGGTGTTCGCAGCCGTGCTCGACCACGGGTTCCTCTGGACGGACAAGTCGAAGGGGGCCCGTGGGCTGGGCCATGACCACCGCGAGCGTCCGAGGCGCCAGGACCGGGCACGCCAGTACCGGGAGACGGGATCGTTCTACGTCTTCGACACCGACGGGTTCCTCGAGGCCCGTCACCGCTTCTTCGGCCGGATCGCACCGGCGATCACGCGCTCGTTCGCCGCACTCGACATCGATGAGCCCGAGGACCTGCTCGTCGCCGAGGCCATCGCGACACTCGCGGAGCGTCAGCTGGGTATCCCGGTACCGGTCGAGCGGCCGGAGAGCCACCTCGATGTCGATGTCGACGCCGTCGTCACCGATTTCGACGGCGTGCACACGGATGATCGCGCGATCGTGGACGCCGACGGCGTCGAACGCGTGAGCGTGCACCGGGGAGACGGCCTCGGCGTGCGTCTGCTCCGCGAGGCGGGCATCCCCGTCCTCATCCTCTCGACGGAGCGCGTGCCGATCGTCGCGGCGCGCGCCGCCAAGCTCGGGGTGGATGTCGTCTACGGCTCCGAGGACAAGGCGCAGGCGCTGCGTGCATGGGCCGACACCAACCAGGTCCCGTTGGAGCGCATCGCCTACCTCGGCAACGACGTCAACGACATCCCGGCCCTCGAGCTGGTGGGCTGGCCCGTCGTCGTGGCAGATGCGCATCGAGCGACTCGCGCCGTCGCGCGGCTCGTCCTCGAACGACGCGGCGGCGACGGCGCCGTGCGCGAACTCGCCGACCGCGTGCTGACCGCGCGAGCCGCTCGCACTCCAGACCCACAACCGTCCCAGCCGCGATCGAATGGAACACGACCATGAGCACGAATCAGGATCAGCACGCGCAGCACCCGGGCGACGAGCAGGCGCACGGCGCCCCGCTCCGGATCGACGGCACGCCCATCGGCGGGAGCGCGCCAAGCTATGTCATCGCCGAGATCGGTCTCAACCACAACGGGGACGTCGCACTCGCGAAGCGGCTCATCGACGTCGCAGCGGATGCCGGCGCCCAGGCCGTCAAGTTCCAGAAGCGCACGCCCGAGATCTCGACGCCCCCGCACATGCGAGACGTCCCCCGGCAGACACCGTGGGGAGAGATGAGCTACCTCGAGTACCGCTACCGGGTCGAGTTCGACCGCGCGCAGTACATCGAGATCGGCGACCATGCGACGCTCCGCGGGCTCAGCTGGTTCGCGTCGCCGTGGGACGAGCCCTCCGTCGACTTCCTGGAGGACCTCGGCGTCAGTGCGCACAAGGTCGCCTCGGCCTCCGTCACCGACACTGGTCTGCTGAACCGCCTCGCCGAGACGGGAAGACCGATCATCCTGTCCACCGGCATGTCGACGCTCGAGCAGATCGACCGCGCGGTCGGCATCCTGCAGGGTTCGCCGCTCGCGATCCTCCATGCCACGTCGACGTACCCGTTGCCGGCCGAAGAGGCGAACCTCCGAATGATCGCCAGCCTCGGCGAACGCTACCCCGACATGCCGATCGGGTACTCCGGGCATGAGACAGGCCTGCAGATCTCGCTCGCCGCCGTCGCGCTCGGGGCGAAACTCGTCGAGCGACACATCACGCTGGACCGGGCGATGTGGGGCTCCGACCACGCGGCATCGCTCGAACCGCACGGCTTCTCCAACCTCGTCCGCGACATCCGCATCATCGAGACGGCGATGGGCGACGGCGTCAAGCGTGTCTTCCCCGGTGAGCTCGCACCACTCGCCAAGCTCCGCAGGGTCGATGCCTGATCGGGCGCCCCGCCGCAGGGTGATCGGGGTCGTGGACTCCGACTCGTTCGTGAAATGGGGCGCCGCGACGCTCTCTCGGGCGATCGGGTGGGACGTCGACCTCGTCCTCATCGAATCGGATGTATCGGCGACAGAACGGCAGGTCGACATCGCCCTCCTGCACACGGCGTTCGAAGGTGTGGCCGTCCGTCGGCTGTCGCTCCGTCAGCTCATCGCGCAGGTGCGGGAGGCGCGACCTGACGGAGTCTTCGTCTCGACACGGGGTCCGGTCGCCGAGGTGGTGATCTCCGAGCTGATCGCGCTCGGCGAGGATCGCCCTGTCCTGCTGACGGGCCTCCCGGGGATCTCCATCCCGGCGAAATGGAAGGGTGTCTTCCTGCGCGCCCAAGCCGACGTGTTCGTGCTGCACAGCCACCGGGAGGTCGCCGCATACCGCGAGCTCGCGACCGAGCACGGGCTCGAGCCGGCGTTCGCGCTCGCCACCCTGCCATTCCTCGCAACCCCGGACGCGCTGGCCGCTCCGGCTGCCGGCGACGAACCGGCGCCCCGAACCCGCGTCGTCTTCGCAGCACAGGCGACCGTCCCAGCCGATCGCGGAGACCGTCTCCGGATCATCTCCTGGCTGCGGACCCTTGCGACGAGACACCGAGAGCTCGACGTGGTGATCAAGGTGCGCGGGCTCGCCGGCGACCCGCAGACGCATCACGAGCACTTCCCGTTCGACACGCTCATGACCGGACCCGTGCCGAGTAATCTGCGCGTCGCGACGGGTTCCATGGCGGTGCACCTCGGACACGCGGCCGGGCTCGTCACGGTGAGCTCGACGGCCGCGATCGAAGCGATCGCCGCCGGTGTCCCCGTCATCGTCCTCGACGACTTCGGCGTCGACCCCGCGCTCATCAACACGGTCTTCGAAGGCAGCGGCCTCCTCGCCTCGAAGGACGAACTCATGCGGGCGAAGTTCAGACATCCCGATCCTCACTGGCTCCAGGAGAACTACTTCCACCCGCTGTCCGATGACGATTGGATCGAGCGATCGGAGGCGGCGTTCCGCACGCGCGACGGCGGGACGCTCGGAGTCCGTCCGCGCGCACGTCAGAGCCGCGGGGGGATGCTGCGCACGGGCTGGGAGCGCAGGCGGGCCTTCGGTCGGGCCGACACGAGCACCCTCGGAACGGTTGCGTTCATCATCGGAACGCCGCTGCAGTTCGCCAGGCGACTGGCACGGCGAGCACGCGGGGTGCAGACGCCTGTTCGCGCACCGATCGCATCACGGCGCCTCGAGCCGGTCGAGTCCCAGGCGACGGTCAGAGCACCGAAGGGTGCGAGACACAGGACCGCACGCTGACCTCGAACGCCGAAGCACTCTCCGGCGCGAGGACCGTCAGTTCGACCCGACGGTGACGACCGGGCTGCCGGTCGAGGTGTCGCTCGCGGGCAGTTCGGCCGCCAAGCGGTTCGCCTCCTCGATGAGCGTCGCCACGATCTCCGCCTCCGGCACGGTCTTGATGACCTCGCCCTTGACGAAGATCTGACCCTTACCGTTGCCGCTTGCGACGCCGAGATCGGCCTCGCGGGCCTCGCCTGGGCCGTTCACGACGCAGCCCATCACCGCGACGCGGAGAGGCACACTCATCCCTTCGAGGCCTTCCGTGACGTCGTTGGCGAGCTTGTACACGTCGACCTGCGCACGGCCGCAGCTCGGACAGGAGACGATCTCGAGCTTGCGCTCGCGGAGGTTGAGTGACTGCAAGATCTGCAGACCGACCTTGATCTCCTCGGCGGGCGGAGCCGAGAGCGACACACGGATGGTGTCGCCGATGCCCTCCGACAGCAGGATGCCGAACGCCGTGGCGCTCTTGATCGTGCCTTGGAAGGACGGGCCGGCCTCGGTCACGCCGAGGTGAAGCGGCCAGTCGCCACGTTCGGCGAGGAGACGGTACGCCTTGACCATCACGACGGGGTCGTTGTGCTTGACGGAGATCTTGAAGTCGTGGAAGTCGTGCTCCTCGAAGAGACTCGCCTCCCAGACGGCACTCTCGACGAGCGCCTCCGGTGTCGCCTTGCCGTACTTCTGCAGGAGTCTCGGGTCCAGGGATCCGGCATTGACGCCGATCCTCAGCGAGACGCCGGCGGCCTTCGCGCGCCGGGCTATCTCGCCGACCTGGTCGTCGAACTTGCGGATGTTGCCCGGGTTCACGCGGACCGCAGCGCAGCCGGCGTCGATCGCGGCGTAGACGTAGTTCGGCTGGAAGTGGATGTCCGCGATGACCGGGATCTGGCTCTTCTTCGCGATGATCGGGAGCACTTCTGCGTCGTCGCGCGTCGGCACGGCAACCCGGACGATGTCGCAGCCGGACGCCGTCAACTCCGCGATCTGTTGCAGCGTCGCGTTGATGTTCGTGGTCTGCGTCGTCGTCATCGACTGCACGCTCACCGGTGCATCGCCGCCGACGAGCACCTTGCCGACCTTGATCTGCCTGGACTTGCGTCGCGGGCTGAGCGTCTCGGGAACCGACGGAAGACCCAGATTGATAGCTACCACGAAGCTCAGCTTACGCGCGCGGCGCCCAGCAGGCTCCCTGTCACCTGAACGCCTGCTGGGACGTCGCGTCACCGGTCAGCGGCTCGGCGGAGTCTCGCGGTTCGCACGAAGCACTTCGAGTCTCGCCCGATACTCCACCTCGTCGATGTCGCCCTGGGCGAAGCGTTCGGCCAGCGTCTGCTCGGCGCTGCGCGAGCCGTCCTGTCGCCACGCCCACGGCGGACCGGGGTGCCCGGGCATGCCCTGGCCGGCCCAGGCGCGACGGCGCCACCGTCGCCCGACCAGGGAGACGACGAGGACGATCACGAGGATCCAGAAGATCGGGATGAGGATGAGCCACGCGAGGTGGAAGCCCGGGCCGGACCACCCCGGGTGCATGGCGCTCGCGCCGAGCGCGGTGAGGGTCTGGAACATGGTGGTCTCCGTTTCGTCGGGCGTCCGGCGACTGTTGCCGTCCGCATCTCGACATCGAGACTCCTCCGATCACCGCCTCAGCGAATCCGACGAGAGGACGAATCGGCGGCATCCTGCGGGAGTAGCCGGGGCCGGGTCAGGAGCCCGGGCTGACGAGACCCGACTCGTAGGCGATGACCACGAGTCTGACGCGGTCTCGTGCGCCGAGCTTCGACATGATGCGGGACACGTGCGTCTTCGCCGTCAGCGGGCTGAGGAAGAGCGCACGGCCGATCTCCTCGTTCGTGAGCCCTCGCCCGACCAGACCCAGCACCTCGCGCTCCCGCTCCGTCAAGGCGGCGAGCGCCGAGGCGTCCCGAGGTGCGGCGATCGAAGCGGCGACCTGGGAGAGCAGCCGTCTGGTGACCCCTGGTGAGAGCAGTGCGTCTCCCGCTGCGACGACGCGGACCGCGCGGATCAGCTCGGCGGGCTCGGTGTCCTTCACGAGGAAGCCGCTCGCGCCGGCGCGGATCGCCTGTGCGACGTATTCGTCGAGTTCGAAGGTCGTGACGACGATGATCCTCGTGTCCGCGAGGGAGGCGTCGGCGACGATCAGCTCGGTGGCTTCGAGACCGTCTCCGTCCGGCATCCGGATGTCCATGAGCGCGACGTCCGGCCGCTCGCGGCGGATGAGGGCGACGGCCTCGGCGCCGGTGGCCGCCTCACCGACCACCTCGATGCCCGGTTCCGCCTCGAGCAGTGCTCTGAACCCCCCACGGATGAGCGCCTGGTCGTCGGCGATGACCACGCGGATCATGCGAGGGCCTGGACGGGAACGCTCGCGACGACGCGGAAGCCGCCGCGTTCGCCCGGCCCGGTCTCGAGCGTCCCTCCGAGGAGCTCGGCACGCTCGGTCATCCCCAGGAGTCCGTTTCCGTGCTCCTCCGGTCCGGGAGGCGCGCCGATGCCATCGTCTGTGACCGAGAGCCGGTAGGCGCCGTCATCCTCGACCAGTCGGATCGCGACGTGGCCTGCCTGCGCATGGCGGATGACGTTCGTGACACTCTCCTGGGCGATCCGGTACAGCGCGAGCTGCGCGGCCGCACCGGGAGTCGTGGTGATCCGTGTCTCGAGCGTCGCTTCGACACCCTGCTCCTGGAGCGACTCGACGAGCAGCGGCAACGCACGGAGGTCGGGGCCCGGCCGTCGGGGCGCACCAGCCGATTCGCCGTCCCCGGCGACGCCCCGCAACACGTCGAGGAGACCACGTACTTCGTCGAGCGAGGACTTGCTCGCGGCTTTGATGTTCGACAGCGCCTCCCTCGCGCGCTCCGGTTGCGCATCCATCAGATGGAGTCCCATGCCGGCCTGGACGTTGATCTGGGCGAGCGAGTGGGCGATCACGTCGTGCAGTTCGCGGGCGATACGGACACGTTCCTCCTGCGCAGCGGTCAGGCGTCGCTCCCCCTGCCGCCGGCGGTATTCGACCATGCGCTCCCGGCGGGTGCGGAAACTCTCGGCGAGGAGCACTGCGACGACCACGAGCACGGTGGTCAGCCCGATCCGGAACCCGGAGAGCCGCCAGTCGACGGCCAGCGCGACCGCGAGGACACCGACCCAGCCGATCGCGAGGGCGGGATAGGTCCAGCGTCGTGCCTCACGGAGGATCCCCGACCCGGCGGCGAACGCGAGTGCGATCGCCGGCGGTCCCCAGACCGGCCCGGCGAGTATCGAAGCGCTCGACAGCACGGCGACGACCGCGACGGTCGGTCCGGGCAGCCGACGTGCCGCGAGGAGGGCGAGCGGCCCGGCGATTGCGAGCACGACAGCAGAGATCCGCGCCCAGGCCGAGCCGCTTGCTCCGACGGCGAGGGAGCCGTGCACCGCGAGGACCAGCGTCGCGGGCACCTGGACGAGCACGGAGACGATGACGGGAGACCACAATCGCCACGTCGGACGGTTCCGGCCGACGCGACGCTCGCCCGGCCAGCCGTTCGAGGGTCCCGGGAAGGTCGGGCTCGTGTGGGCGGTCGGCATGTCTGCATGCTACCCGGGGCGTGCCGCACGGACATCGGCCGCGCGGTGGGGCGACACTACTCCCTGGGGAGTACCGGCTCCCGCGGAGCGGGCGGCCTGTCGAGGAGGCTCGGCCCGTCGTGCCTCCGCACCGACGAACCGAAGAGGTTCACGGGCTTGACGATGTCCGCGTAGACGGGAACACGCCGATCGTGGAGATGAGCCGCCGAGCGGGATCATCTTGACGACGTACTCAGGCTCACCGTCCGACGCGCCCAGGTGGTGCGGCCGAAACCGATCATGCACGGCGGTGACCACGTGAGGTCGTGCCGATCAGCCGATCCGTTGCTGTGCGCGGGACCGAGCCCAGCGCTCCGCCTCCGCGAGCGATTCGCGCGTCAGCTCGCCGTCCGGGGCCTCGTGGTCGTCGACCACCGCCCGCACCGTGTCGAGGATGCCCAGGTACCCGAGCCGACCGGCGTGGAACGCTTGCACCGCCTCCTCGTTCGCGGCGTTGAACACTGCCGGGTAGGTTCGGCCGTACCCGCCAACCTGCTTCGCGAGGCGGACAGCGGGGAACGCGTCGTGATCCAGCGGTTCGAACGTCCACTGCTGGGCGCGACTCCAGTCGAGCGGGACGCCGACACCCGCGATCCGGTTCGGCCAGTCGAGGCCCAGCGAGATGGGCAAGCGCATGTCGGGCGGTGAGGCCTGGGCGATCGTCGAACCGTCGACGAACTCCACCATCGAATGGACGATCGACTGCGGGTGCACGGTCACCTCGATGCGGTCATACGGGACGTCGAACAGCAGGTGCGCCTCGATGACCTCGAGGCCCTTGTTCACGAGGGTCGCGGAGTTCGTCGTGACGACGAGGCCCATGTCCCAGGTGGGATGGGCGAGCGCCTCACCCGGTGTCACATCCGCCAACGTGGATCGACTCCGGCCGCGGAACGGGCCGCCGGACGCCGTCAGCACGAGTCGACGCACCTCGTGCGCGGCGCCTGCGCGGAGCGCCTGCGCGATCGCGGAGTGCTCGGAGTCCACCGGGACGATCTGGCCCGGAGCGGCGAGCCCCTTCACGAGGTCGCCACCGACGATGAGCGACTCCTTGTTGGCGAGTGCGAGTGTGCGCCCCGTCTCGAGTGCGGCCAGTGTCGGGCCGAGCCCGATCGAACCGGTGATCCCGTTCAGGACGACATCCGCGTCGACACTGCGGATCAACCGCTCAGCCTCGTCTGCGCCGAGCGCCGTGTCGTCGACGTTGAACTCCGCCGCCTGCTCTGCGAGGAGCTCGGCGTTCGTTCCAGCGGTCAGGCCGACGACCTCGAACCGGTCGCGGTCCCCGCGGATGACGTCGAGGGCCTGCGTACCGATCGAGCCGGTGGATCCGAGGATGATGACGCGTCTCACGGCGTCAGTCTACGACGGGAGGCCGCACGCCGCTCAGCCTGCCGCGGGAGCGGTGGTGCTGCTGGCGTCGAGGATGTCGATCACGAACACGATGGTGTCGTCCGCTTCGATGCCCGCCTTGCTGTTGCCACCGCTCGGACCGTACCCGAGGTCGGGCGGGATGATCGCGATCACCTGCGATCCGATACGCTGCCCGGCGATGGCGCTCGAGAAGCCCTTGACCACTGCCGACAACTGGAAGTTCGTCGGGCCGTTGCCCCAGCTCTCGTCGAAGACCTCACCGGTGCGCCAGTTGACGCCCTGGTAGTTGATGATCACCTCGGCATCGGCTTCGACCACCGCACCGTCGCCCTGCTGGAGGACCGCCACCTGGAGGTCGGCCGGTGCGGTGTCCTTCGGCACGGTCACGGTCGGGCGACCGGTCGCGTCGAGCTCGACCGTCGGCATCCCGGCGACGGGTTCTTGCGGCACGCCGTCCGCCTTGGCATCGCTGTGCACGGTGCTGAGGACGTCCGCGACGACGACGAGCGGCTGATCCGCCTGCACGGTGCCGTCGCTCGAGCCCGCGGAGCCGAAGCCGTCGCTCGCCGTCACGAAGGCGGCGACCCGCGAGCCGACGGTCGTGCACTCGACGGCGCGGACGAGACCCTTCAGGTACTTCTGGTCGTTGACCACGATCGCGGTCGCCGGGCTCGCTCCGTACGCGGTCTGCGCGACGATGGAGCCTGTGACGGCGTTGTAGATGGACATCTCGACGAACGTCGTGTCCTCGGGCTTGACCTGCTCGCCGTCTCCCGTGGAGACGATGGTCCGCTCGGTCGCGTCCGCGGACAGCGTGTCCTTCGCGAACACGACATCCGGGATCGAACCGAAGTCGCCGGACACCGAAATCGCCTTCGACGCCGCACCGGCGCTGGTGTCGGCGCACTCGCCTGGGCTGGCCAGCGCCTGCGACTGCGAGGTCGCTGAGCTGCACGCGGTCAGCGACACGAGGGACGCGATGACGGCCAGGAGGGAGAGTCTCTTGAGCACAGGGGAACTTTCGGTCGTTGCTGAGGGGTCGGTCCAGTCTCGCCCACCAGGCTCCACGCTGGCTGATAGCACGCCGAGCATCGACGGGCCGCCGCATCCTCGCGTATGCCGACGCACGCATGCGTCCGCGAGTACAGTCGACCGCATGGCCGACGACGAACAGACGCACCGACGCGCCCAGGAACACCCCGTCGACGTTGCGCAGCCGGTCTCCGAGCAGGTCGACACGGCGGAGGCTCCGGCGAAGCCCGGCTTCGTCTACTATTTCGGCCGCACGGTCCTCAACACGACGGCGAAACTGCTGTACCGGCCGAGGATCATCGGGCGGAAGAACGTCCCGAAGCGGGGGCCCGTCATCCTCGCGAGCAACCACCTCTCCTTCATCGACAGCATCGCGATCCCGATCAGCGCGCCGCGACGCGTGCAGTTCCTCGCGAAGTCGGACTACTTCACGGGGCGAGGACTGAAGGGATGGGTCTCCCGCACCTTCTTCACCTCGATCGGTGCCGTCGGCGTCGAACGCGGCGTCGGCCAGGCCGCGCAGGAGGCGCTCGACCAGGGCCGCCGCATCCTCGACGGCGGGAACGCCTTCGCGATCTATCCGGAGGGCACGAGGTCGCTCGACGGCCGGCTCTACCGCGGGCGGACCGGTGTCGCCTGGCTCGCCCTCACGACCGGCGCGACCGTGGTCCCCGTCGGCCTCATCGGCACCGACCAACTCATGCCGGTCGGCACGACGATCCCGAAGTTCAAGCCGACGACGATCATCTTCGGCGAGCCGATCGACGTCAGCCATCACGGGCCGGCGTCATCCGGTCGCGCGCGCCGCAAGGCGACCGACGAGATCATGGCGGCGATCCACGGCCTCACCGGCCAGGAGCTCGCGAATGCCTACAACGAGTCGCCACCGGCGGACGCCGTCGAGCGCATCAAGCGTGCCGTGCTCCGCCCGGAACGTCTCTGAGCCGCACCCGCCTCGACCTCGACTCAGGCGACCTCGTCGACCACGATCGTCGGCTCGTGACGGACCGGGAAGTTGACGGAGTTCGCGATGAAGCACAGCTGATTCGCCTTCGTGTGAGCCGCGAGCGCCGCTTCCACCATCGAGGCCTCGCCCACCGAGACCCGAGGACGGAGGATCACCTCGGTGAACGCCCCGCCGCCCGCGCCGTCTTCGACCATCGTTCCGACCGCATCGTCGGTATAGCCCGTCACGACGACGCCGAGCGTCACCGCGACGTGGAGGTAGGCGAGCAGATGGCACTGCGCGAGCGCAGCCAGCAGCAGCTCCTCGGGGTTCCATCGGCTCGGATCGCCACGGAACGGCTTGTCGGCGGAACCCTCCAGCTCGTGCTTACCGTCCGCGCTGACGGTGAGCTCGCGGGAGTAGTCGCGATAGCCGCTCGTTCCGGAACCGAGGTTCCCGTCCCAGCGGACGCCGATCGTGTAGTCGTGGTGTCCGGTGATCATGCCACCAGTATTCCACTGGCCTGCCCCGGGAGTGCCTGGTGCGCGGCCTCGCTGTCAGGACGGCGCGCTACGCTGGTTGACTATGACTGACACCCTCGCCTCCACGAACCAGACGCCCGCCTCCGCCGCCAGCGTGACGCAGGAGCGCCGCATCGTGACGGCGGTCCCCGGCCCCCGATCCGAGGCGCTCCACGCACGTCGGACCGCGGTCGTCTCGGACGGCGTGTCGAGCGTGCTCCCGGTCTACATCGAGCGGGCGCACGGAGCGATCGTCGTCGACGTCGACGGCAACCAGTTCATCGACCTCGGCGCGGGGATCGGCGTCACGACGATCGGCCACACCGAGTCCTCGGTCGTCGGTGCGGTCCAGGAGCAGGCGGCCGACGTCCTACACACCCTCTTCACGATCACCCCCTACGAGGAGTACGTGCGCGTCGCCGAGCTCCTCGCCGAACACACCCCCGGCGACTTCGCGAAGAAGACGGTCCTCGTGAACTCCGGTGCCGAGGCCGTCGAGAACGGCGTGAAGATCGCGCGCAAGTTCACCGGCCGTCGTGCCGTCGCCGTGCTCGACCACGGCTACCACGGCCGCACGAACCTCACGATGGCGATGAACTACAAGGCTGCACCGTACGCGACCGGTTACGGGCCGTTCGCCGGTGACGTCTACCACGCGCCCAACTCCTACCCCTACCACGATGGCCTGTCGGGAGCCGATGCTGCAGCGCGCACCATCGCCTACCTCGAGAAGCGGGTCGGCGCGGCCGACCTCGCGTGCCTCGTGGTCGAACCCATCCAGGGCGAGGGCGGCTTCGTCGTCCCGGCCGAGGGCTACCTGCCTGCGCTCCAGGAGTGGTGCACCACGAACGGTGTGGTCTTCATCGCGGACGAGATCCAGAGCGGCATGGCCCGGACTGGCGAGTACTTCGCGAGCTCCCACTTCGGGCTCGTCCCCGACCTCGTGCTGAGCGCCAAGGGCATCGCAGGCGGGCTCCCGCTCGCCGCTGTCACCGGTCGTGCCGACATCATGGACGCAAGCCAGCCCGGTGGGCTGGGCGGCACCTTCGGTGGCAACCCGGTTGCCTGTGCGGCCTCGGTCGCGGTGTTCGATGCGATCGAGACGCGCGGGCTGCTGTCCGAGGCGACGCGCATCGGCACCACGCTCACCGCAGCACTCCTCGAGCTCCAGGCCAAGTACGACATCATCGGCGAGGTCCGCGGGATCGGCGCGATGATCGCGATCGAGCTCGTGCAGCCCGGTACCGGGTCGACCACCAAGGAGCCGAACGCCGCAGCGGTCAGCGCGATCGCAGCCGCCGCAGCTCAGCAGGGCGTCCTCGTCCTCAGCGCGGGCACGTACGGCAACGTCCTCCGCTTCCTGCCGAGCCTCGCCGTCACCGACGAGCTCATCGCCGATGCGATGACCGTCATCGACCAGGCGATCTCCGAGCTGTGAGCATGGGCGGCGTCCAGACCTTCGGCATCGGCGACGCCGTCGAACTCGCCGTCGTCGAGCGCAGCGGGTTCGTCGAGTCGCGGCACGCGGGCTCGGCGATCGTGCTCGGTCCGGACGGCGACGTCCTCGCGAGTCTTGGAGCACCGAGTGCCCCGATCTTCCCGCGCTCGTGCCTCAAGCCGTTCCAGGCGATCACGATCATGAACGCCGGCGTGTCCCTCGAGGGTGCGCAGGCCGTCCTGGCGACGGCGAGCCACGCCGGTACGCGGAAGCATGTCCAGGTGGTGCGCAGCATGCTGGGTCGCGCCCGCATCGAGGACTCAGCGCTGCAGTGCCCTGCAGACTGGCCCGGCGATCGCGCCTCACGCGACGAGCTCGTCCGCGACGGCCTCGGCAGGAGTCCGCTGTACATGAACTGCTCCGGGAAGCATGCCGCGATGCTGCTCGCCTGCGCGCAGAACGGCTGGGACCAGGCCACCTACCTTGAACCGGGTCACCCGCTGCAGCTCGCCGTCCGTGACACCGTCGAACGGTTCACCGGCGAGAAACCTGCGGCGAGCGGGGTGGACGGGTGCGGCGCGCCCGTCCACGCGGTCTCGTTGACCGGTCTCGCCCGCGGCATCGGCCGGGTCGTGAGCTCCTCCCCCACTTCGCCGTTCGCGCTGTACCGCAATGCCGGACTCCTGACGGCCGCGGTGCTGGCGAACGGCTGGGCGCTCGACGGTCCGGGCCGCGCGAACACCCTCGTCATCGAGCGTCTCGGACTCTTCGCCAAGCTTGGTGCGGAGGGCGTCATGGTGATGTCGGCTCCGGGCGGCGCGACCGTCGCGCTGAAGGTGCTCGACGGCTCCCTGCGAGCATCGACCATCGTCGGTCTCAGGCTGCTCGTCTCGGTCGGTGCGCTCGAGGCCGCCGCAGTGGATGCACTGGAACCGGACCTCGACCTCGCGATCCACGGCGGCTCGGCGGTCGTCGGCCGAATCGCGGTCACGGCGGTCTGACACCTCGCGGTGGTTCCCGGCTGTCCACTGACCCGGCACCTCGGCCCAGGTCCACCCGTTCGGCCTCTCGCCCTGCCCGCCACCACCATGCCCGAGCGCTGCCGTAGCCGAGGAGCGGGGGCAGCTCACGGCTGCGTGTGATCTGCCGGAAGTCGCTCGCTGAACAGGCGTGCAGAATCAGATCGGCCCGTGCGGCGCTCGACGGCATGTCCCGTCCGGCCACCATCCGGCCGGAGAGCCAGTGCTCCGGATCGACGACGATGACGGTCGCCGTGTCGCCGTCGGAGCCGTCGGGATCGAGCTCGGGTGAACGGAATCCTCCGCTGATGGTGAGCATGGGCGACCCGGTCAGCGGGTCGAGGATCCGGACCCGTCGCCCCGACGAACCGAGATGCTGCAGGAGGGAGTGCGCAGCGCGTGGCGCCCGCGTGACGAGGACGGTGGTCGAACCCGGCGCCGGGGCCCACCGGTGTGTCACGTCACGTGCGACCGTCTCGTCGCACGAGGACGCCTCTGGGAGCGCGATCTGCACCTCTGCGTCGTCCCAGTAGGCGCGGCCCGCTGGGCGGCGCTGGTCGAAACAGGCCGCGGGTGCGCCGGCCACCAGATGCTCCTGGCGGTCGGCGAGACGGAGGATGAGCGTGCGGTCCGTTTGGGCGGAGAACCGATGGATCACCCCGCCAAGCCGCGACGCGACGAGCACGACTCGGACGCCTCGACGACCGCCGTCCCGGAGCAGGCCGAGCACGGCGTCTCGGAGCGCTGCGCCGTGTTCGTCGCCGGCGGTGGCCAACATGGACTCGACGTCGTCGATGAGGAGCAGCGTCGGTTCCGCCGACGTCGTGGGGTCGCTGAGCGCGATGATCGTGTCCCAGGCCTGTTCTGGATCGTGCCGGACACGCTCGACGCGCCAGTCGGGCTGGGCCTGGACAGCGAGCGTGTCCAAGAGGGTCGACCGCCCCGTCCGTGCGGCGCCGAGGACGAGCAGGGATCCGTGCTCCGCCGGATTCCAGACCGCCGGCAGCTGCGTCTGCTGTTCCGGGAGGTCCATCAGCCCGAAGACGATGCCCGTCGCGCTCGATGGGCGACTCCGCGCTTCCTCGGGCGGTGTCTGCGGATCGAGGTGCAGCGCACGGAGGGATTCCAACGGAAGGCTCTCAGGCAGGGGGTCCAGCCAGGGACGGCGCGGCGACGACGCGCTGCGCCACCGGTGACGCACGGCGACGAGGTCCTCCGGTCCGGTCATCGCGACTTGGAAGACCGTCGGTCGTTCGCCGTTCCAGACGATGCACCGGCCGACGGCGCCAGCCGGGAGTGCCGCTGCATCCGGCACTCCGAGGATCGCGGTGCTGTCCTGCCGCGACGTGACGCGCAACGAGAGACGGAGTGTGCAGTTCGCCAGGATCGCGTCGGCCGCGACAGCCGCCGGCCGTTGACTACACAGGATCAGGTGGAGACCGAGCGAACGTCCTCGCGATGCGAGATCCGCGAAGACCTGGTGCAGATGGGGGCTCGCATCGAGGAGCGCTTGGAACTCGTCCACGACGACGACGAGGCGCGCAGGCCGGTGCTCCGGTGCGAGCTCGGGATCCAGGAGGTGACGCGCACCGTGTCGTGCCAGCACGCGCTCCCGATGCCTGAGCTCGGCTCGCAGACTGGAGACGACCCGATCGGCGGCCGCCGGTTCGAGATCGGTCACCATGCCGACGACGTGCGGCAACCGCTCCACCGCCTGAAAGGATGCGCCGCCTTTGCAGTCGATCAGCAGGAAGGAGAGCTCAGCCGGCGAGCACTGCGCGGCGAGCGCGGTGATCCAGGTGATCAGGAGCTCGCTCTTCCCGCTCCCCGTCGTCCCGCCGACGAGAGCGTGCGGGCCGTCGGCTCCGAGGTCGAGCTGGAGCGGACGCTGGGTACCGATCCCGACACTCACCCGCAGCGCATCGGGCTGCCAGAGGCCCGATCCCTGCCTCCGCCGGTCGTCTCCGGCGCGCATCTCGGCAGCGTCCACGGTCGTCACGAGTCGGGACTGCGCTGGCGACTCCCCCATCGTCAGCGCGGCCTCCGTCAGTCCGTCGGCGATCTGCTCCGCCTCGGCATCCGCGAGGAGCGTCGGAGCAAGTTCCATCGCAGGGACGCCACCGGTGCCGTCCGCGAGGAACGCGTCGCCGTCGGCGCCGAGGACCAACAGATGCCGGCATCTCGTCGGAATCGATTCGACGGTGTCTGACAGTGCGATCAGCACTCCCCCCGGACTCGCGCGGAGCACGGCGTGGTGCCTGGCAACGGAGGACGCGCTCCAACGTTCGACGATCGACACCAGCGTCATCCCATCGTCCTGTGCGAAATCGGGCTCGTCGGCCGCCGTCGTGCCGTCTCGGTGCGGGAGCCGTCCGAGCATGTGCCACCCATCGGCGTTCGCGTCGTCGTCGTGCGCACCGCATCCGCCGATGAATGCAGCCGCCGCCGGTTGGAGTTGTCGGGCGAGCTGCAGGACGACGCTGCGCCCGACCGATCTGGCGAGGACGGTTCC
Organism: Plantibacter sp. RU18; assembly: GCF_050613355.1. NCBI lineage: Bacteria > Bacillati > Actinomycetota > Actinomycetes > Micrococcales > Microbacteriaceae > Plantibacter > Plantibacter sp. RU18. The sequence continues at coordinate 1,945,942 of NZ_CP159618.1, read as the reverse complement.
GCCCACGATACCGATCCCCTCACTCGCGTCCACTACGACCGGGGCATCGGACAACCGCTCGGCCGCGCTCCAGCGGGGGTCCTCGTCGGCGCCATCGATCCGGAGTGTGCTCCGGCGGACTCCTCGTCCCAGTACGACCAGGGTGCGGCGCTCGTCCGGTAGCCGCCACCGATGCCGATCGGCACCCGTCAGGAGCTGGAGAGCCCGACCTGCGGGATGGAGTGTCTCGAGATCGTGGCGCTCCTCGTCGTGCGCGGCGAGGATCTGTTCGCCGATCCGGTCGACGGCGAGCCGGTAGGCGGCCTGCTCACGGCGCCCGCGCCGCCGCTTCGCCCAGCGGGAGTCGATGAAGCCGGCGATCGCGATGAGCGGCCCCAGCGCCGCGAACACGAGTGTGACCGGTGAACCCGTGATCGCGAACAGCGCGCAGGAGGCGACCACGGGTGCGATGCTGGCCAGGATCGGCATCGACCCGGCCGGAGGGTCGACGGGGGCTCGCGGCGCTTGCAGCCGCCTCGTCCGGGGTGGCCGATGCATGGATCCGGCCGGGGACGGCTCGATGTCTGGTGCGATCATGTGCCCAGCTCAGCAGCTGGACGACCCGGCACTCGACTGATCAAGGCGTCGTGTGGAGAGCTCCGCGGGAGACGCCGCTGTGGAGCAGGCTCAGGAGGCCTGCGGCTCCTCGGCGATGTCGAGCACGACGACGGACACGTTGTCCCGCCCACCGTTGTCGAGCGCCGCCCGCACGAGGAGTTCTGCCGCGTCGACCGGCGTACTGCCCTCGGTCAGGAAGTACCAGATCCCGTGATCGGTGAGCTCCTTGGTCAGCCCATCCGAACAGATCAGCCAGCGGGCACCCGCATCGATCGGCAACAGCTCGACGTCCGGCACCGGGTCGTCGGATGGACCGACAGCGCGGGTGATCATGTTGCTGTTCGGGTGGAACTCGGCCTCTTCCGGGCTGATCGCACCCGCGCGGATGAGCTCCTGCACGATCGAGTGGTCCTCGGTCATCTGCTGCAGCTCACCGGCCTGCAGGCGGTACACACGTGAATCCCCGATGTTGAAGATCGCCAGGCGACCCTCGCCCTCATCGGCGGTGAGCACGACGCCCGTCACGGTCGTCCCCATGCCGAGTTCGCCCTCTTCGGCCGTGTCGATCATGTCCGCCACGGCCATCCGGAGGGAGTCGACGAGGCCCTCGACGGTGAGGATCTCAGCGTCCTCCGTCGCGAGTGTCAAGCGATGGGCGACGGCGGCACTCGCGACCTCGCCGGCGGAGTGTCCGCCCATGCCGTCGGCGACGGCGAAGACCGGTGGGATCGCCACGAGAGCGTCCTCGTTGAGCTCCCGACGTTTACCGACATCCGTCATCGCGGCCCAGGCCAACGACAATCGACGTCCGCCGGGCAGAGTGACGATCCGTTGCCCGTGCTCGGTCACGTCTGCTCCTCTGGTACGGCTGGCGGTGGCTGATGCAGCCTCGACGATAGTACGGCACCGGTGCGCCTCAGGACCGCGCCACCGGCTCGGCGGATTCCGTCCCACCCCTTCACGGCATGGACCGCGCATCTGAACCGTCACCACCGGGGGCTTCTACGGATCCGCTTGCCGCGACCCGTGTCGACTGCCATGATCGACGCATGATACGAGCGAGCGCCGAAGGTCAGGGTAAGGCGCTGCAGCCGGACGCCACCTCCAAAGCCATCATCGAGCAGCTCCAGACCGATGGCCGACGCTCGTACGCCGAGATCGGCAAGGCCGTGGGGCTGAGCGAGGCCGCCGTCAGGCAGCGGGTGCAGAAGCTGACCGAATCCGGAGTCATCCAGATCGTCGCCGTCACCGACCCCCTGCAGCTCGGTTTCACCCGCCAGGCGATGATCGGGGTGCGGGTGACGGGCGACACCCGGGTCGTCGCCGACCGCCTTGCAGAGCTCGCCGCAGTGGACTACGTCGTCCTGACCGCGGGGTCCTTCGACCTCCTCGTCGAGGTGGTCTGCGAGGACGACGAGGAACTCATCGCGCTGCTGAACGACGAGATCCGGACGATCGACGGCGTCGCGGCCACCGAGACGTTCGTCTACCTGAGGCTCCACAAGCAGCTGTACGACTGGGGCACCAGGTAGCCGGGACGTAGCCCCCGCAAGTGCGGCTCCTGCGCTGCGCGGTGCGCGCGTCACGCCCCCCGATCGCGGTACCCTCGTGCCATGCCCGCGAAGCCGATCGGAGAACGCACTCCCCCGCCCGGCGAGTCGACGTCCGCCGGCGCCTCGGACGCGCGGGGAGGTGCCGAGACCGGCCCGATACGGACGGGACAGCACACCGACGACGTCCAGCGGAGCGAACCGGTCAGACGCATGACCGGCTACAGCGCATTCCCGCAGCTGCTCTTCGGCCTCGCGGTCGTCGCGATCCTGTTCGCGACGCTCATCTTCCAAGGCGTCGACCAGAACGGCGTCCTGTTCTACGTCGGGGTCATCCTCGCGTTCATCGCCACGGCGCTCGCACCGATCGTCCCGTGGCAGCAGTACCCGCGGCTGCTCATCGCGCTCCCGATCATGGACATCGCCGCCATCGGCTTCATCCGCGAGGGCGAGCCGCTGATCGGGGCCGGACTGCTGTGGGTCTTCCCGACGATCTGGATGGCTTCCGCCTTCGGGCTCGTCGGAGCGATCACCGCCATCGCACTCATCTGCGCTGCCTCCTGGTCGACGCTCGCGATGACGCCGGGCGACATCACGATCGCCAACTTGCCCGCCCTCGTCGTGCTGCCGATGGTGCTCGCCTTCGTGGCGATCTCGACGACGATGACGGCGAAACGCACCGAGGCGCAGCGCGTCCTGCTCAACAAGCAGGCCGGTCAGCTCGAGACCGCGCTCTGGCGCGCGCAGGATCAGGAGAGCCGTCTCGCCGAGATCTTGAACGCCGTCAACTTCGGCGTCGTGCGCTTCGACAAGATCGGTGCCCGGGCCATGGTCAACCGGTTCCAGACACGGCTGCAGGATGACGTCGGTGAGCTCTCCGACGTCAACCCGGCCGTCGGTGTCTGGGCCGAGGACGGTCTCACGCCGCTGGAGCCGGCGGACAAGCCCTACATCCGGTCTCGGCGCGGCGAGGAGTTCGAGAACGTCACCGTGTGGCTCGGCGCGCCGGGCACCGAACGGCTCGCACTCGCACTCACCTCGCGGCGGCTGTACGACCACGAGGGCGGCTACGACGGAACAGTCCTGGTGTCCCGGAACGTCACGACCGAGATCAACGCCATCAGGGCTCGCGACGACCTCGTCGCCTCGGTCTCCCACGAGCTGCGCACGCCGCTCACCTCGATCCTCGGCTACCTCGACCTCGCGCTCGACGACCCCGGCCTGCCGCCCAGAGTGGCGAAGCACCTCACGATCGCCCAGACGAACGGCGACCGTCTGCTCGAGCTCATCGCCGACATCCTCGCCGCCTCCCGCGACGTCAACCGCACGATGGCGCTCGACCGCACGGAGTGCGAGCTGCGCGAGATCGCCGACCTCTCGGTCGAGTCGCTCGCCCATGTGGCCGCCGAGCGCAACATCACCATCGTGCGGCACGACGAGGAGTCCGTACCGCTCTTCGCGGACCCCTTCCGACTCCGCCAGGTCGTCGACAACCTGCTCTCCAACGGCATCAAGTACAACCGCGACGGCGGGGAACTGAGCGTCGGCGTCACCGCGGAGGGCGACACCGCCTGGGTGATCGTCCGCGACTCCGGGATCGGCATCTCCGAGGAGGACCAGCCGAAGCTGTTCGAGCGGTTCTTCCGCTCGGACCTCGTCCGGAACTCCACGGTGCACGGCAGCGGACTCGGTCTCGCGATCAGCCGCGACATCGTGCGTCTGCACGGTGGGGACCTCACGCTGCACAGTGTCCTCGGCGAGGGCACCACCGCAGTCGTCCGCATCCCGAGAGGCCTCAACGAATGACGTTCGACATCCAGTCCATCGCGGTGGTCAACGCGCTGGTGGTGTTCGTGTGCGGCGCGACGTTCATCGTGAACACCTTCATGCGCAAAGACGACCCGAGCGGGCGCGTGTGGTCGGTCTCCTACATGGCCGGGATGTTCACGAGCTTCTCCTATGTCGTCAGCGCACTGAGCACCGACGCCTGGTGGGCCGTCGCCGCCGGCAACGCGGGATACGTGCTGAGCATGGCCGCGCTCTGGTCCGGAGCCCGACTGTTCAACGGGAAGTCGAGCCTCCTCTGGGTCTCGCTCGTCGGCACGACCGCGACGGCCGTCGCAGCGCTCGCGGGCGGTCCGGGCGGAGGCCCGTGGGCCGGTGCTCCGGTGACCTTCATCGGCATCTCGGCGTTCACGGGTCTCGCCGCGGCAGAGACGCTCGTGGGCAGCATGCGCGAGAACCCCAGTACCCGGGGGTTCACGATCGTCCTCGGAATCGCGTCGGCGTTCTTCGCCGCCCGGTTCATCGCGATCCTCATCGAAGGCCCGGACGGCCCGCTGTTCACCACCTTCTTCGGCACCGTCGCATCATCGCTGCTCCTCATCGTCGCGACCGTCGTGCTCTCCGTGCTCCGCGCCGAACGCGGGGCGCCCGCCAGCCGACGCCACGGAAGCATCGTCGCCTACACGGGCGACGACGTCTTGCTCCACGAGTCGTTCGTCCGCATCGTCGAGGACTGGTTGGAACGGGCGAACTTCCACGACGAGCAGCTCGCCATCCTGCACGTACGACTCGACGACCTCGACGAGATGACGACTGCGTTCGGGGTCGGCTTCAGCAGCCAGGTGGCCGACGGCTTCATCGTCTCGGTCCGTCGCTATGGTCCGACGCTGTCGGACATCGGCGAGGACGGCTCGGGGAGCCTCCTCATCGCGACGCCGGCGTCGGACGTGGATGCCGCGCTCCAGGTGGCCAAGGGCATCCACGACGGCCTGCTCGACCACCCGGTGGAGACCACGCCGAGGCTGCGGCCCACGGCGAGTATCGGCATCGCCTTGACCGACTACCTCGGCTACGACGTCGGAGTACTCACCCGGTCTGCACAGGACGCAAGCCTGCGGGCCTCCGCCGGTGGCGGCAATCGGACCGTGCTCGCCGCCGGAGCCTCAGCAGCCGAGCTCTGAGGTTCCGGATCCGAGGACGGCTGTTCAGTCCTGTTGGGCGATCGCGATGGTGAGCGTGTCGACAGCGGTCTGCTTCGCGTACTCCGCCGACGTCGGTGTCGCCTGCACGAGCAGCTCGTAGGTGATCGTGAGCGTGACGCCGGTGGCCGAGCTGTCGACCTCGGGCAGCACGAAGGTCTGACTGTAGCTGTACGGGGCCTTGATCAGGTAGCCGGGCGTCACCGTCGACTGGTCGGTGAACGGCGCCGGCGAGTCCAGTTGGCCGTCCGGGCCGTGCACGGTCGTCGTGAGCGTCACCCGCGACAGGTAGAGCGCCTGGAGGTCGTCCGGGTTGAGAACGCCGCTCAGGGAGAAACTCACCGGCTTGTTCACCTGGGCGGTCCACGCGTCCATCGACAGGGTCGACCAGTAGTCGACCGTGAGTGTGGCGGAACCCGCGGTGAGCGAGTGCTGGGCGCTCCCGCTCGCGAGTTCGTTCGTGATCGCGCTCACGGTCGGCTTCGGGGTCTTCGACGTCTTCGGCGAGCTCGACGAGCCGGCGCCAGGCTCCTCCCACGGCGGTGTCCCGCAGGCGCTCAGTCCGACCACGAGCACACCGATGGTCGCGACCTGGACCGCTCGGAGGATCCGTCGGGTCCGGACGGTGCTGAGGCGGTTCGACATGGGGCTCCTGGCGGGTCTCGGAGGGACGATCGGATGGTTCTCAGAGCGCGGCATGACCCACGAACTGGGGCCACAGCCAATCTTGAGGAAATCCTGAGCCGACGCTATCGCATTCGCGCGGGAAATCCGCGCCCGGCGCGGCAGAGTGGTCAGTGCAGCGCGGGGACGCTGCACTCGGCCCACTCAGAACAGGACCACGCAATGTCTGATCTCGAAGCACGACCTGACAACGCCCGTCCTGCCGCGAAGCAGCCGGACCCTCGATACATCCAGACGCAGCCGCTTCTCGCACCCGAACTTGAAGCGTACGCGAACGAATTCATCGACTCGGTCAATTCGCTCCCCGAGTACCGGGCGACCATCGGCTGCATCATTCCGTCGTACAACGAGGAGGAGTCGCTGCCGTCGGTGCTGGCGTCACTCCTCGAGCAGACGCGGATGCCTGATGTGATCCACGTGGTCATCAACAACACCACCGATCGCTCGGTGGAGGTCGCAGCTCCCTACGCGGGGCCGCACTCCAGGGTCGACGAGGACGGCCACGAGCAGTTCACCGAGGTCTTCATCCACGACATCGGCAAGAACCCCGACAAGAAGGTCGGCGCGCTCAACTACGGCTTCACGCTCGTCGAGGGCTACGACTACCTGCTCGGCGTCGACGGTGACACGGTCGCAGACCCGACGGCGATCGAGTCGCTCGAAGCCGAGATCGTCTCGGACACCCGTATCGGCGGGATCTCCGCGATCTTCTCGATCGACGACGAGCCGTTCAAGAAGCAGTTGGTCCCGGCATTCCTCATCGCCGGCCAGCGGACGCAGTTCGCCGCCTTCAACATGCAGAACATGCTCCGCGGCCGCAACATGGCGGTGCTCGGTGGCCAGTACTCGATCTTCTCGGTCCAGGCACTCCGTGACGCCATGGAACAGAACCACCAGTCGACACCGTGGGTCAAGGACTCCGAGGTCGAGGATTCGCTCCTGTCCCTCCAGATCAAGAGCGCTGGCTACCTCACGAAGATCAGCGCCCGTGCCCGCGCGGATGTCGGCGGCATGACGACCGTCCGCTCGCTCGACGCGCAGCAGGTCAAATGGAACTACGGCGCCATCGAGCTGATGTGGCCCGGCCAGCGCGGCGACACCAAGGGGCAACCCTTCCACCCGAACCTGCGCCTCCGCTGGCTCGAGAACGCCGAGATGCTCCTGAACATCGTCACCAGGATCCTGTTCGTCGTCCTCCTCGCGGGCTCGGCGTCCATCCACGCGTTCGTGTTCAGCCCGATCTGGCTGATCCCGCCGGTCGTCGCGATCCTCCTCAACCTCCGCATCGTGCTGTCGATGAAGAAGCGGAACACCCGTGACATCCTGTTCGCTGTCCTCATCTTCCCCGCCGAGTTCTACATGTGGATCCGGATGGGACACTTCCTCCGCGCCTGGTCGAAGTTCGCGTCAAACAAGAAGGTCGACAACTGGGCAGAGCAGGCCAAGGCGGAACGTGGTTCCGGCAACGCCCACCTCGCGCCGCTGCTGTTCATCCTCGCCACCGTCATCGCGATCGTCGCGGTGTGGACGCAGCTCTCCACGGTCGTACAGTCCACCATCCTCTGGGCCGGCTGGCCCGTCCTCGGCGTGATCACCGTCCTGCAGACGCTCAGCATGTTCGGCAAGCTCATCCGTCGCCAGCGCGGCTACCGGGTGTGACGGCCACCGACCCCGGCACAGTCGATGCCGGCGAGCTGCGCAGGCTGCTCCGAGAACTCTCGGGCGACCTGCGCAGTCGTCGTCGTTTCGTGCAGAGCTACGTCGAGATGTGGCCGACCCGCCTCGCACGTCTGGGGGCCGCGATCCAGGATGGCGATGCCGAAGAGACGAAGGTCGTCCTGCTCAGCATCCGATCGTCGAGTGTGATGCTCGGAGTCATCGGGGTGGCCGCGCTTGCGAGCACTGGCCTCCGCGCGATCGAGGAGCAGGATCACGCCCGTGTCCTCGAGACGAGGAACGCTCTCGAGGACATCGGCGAACGCAGCTGCCAGCGCCTCGTGCAATTGGAAGCCGCCGAGGCGCTCCAGGGGCGCTGACCGTCATCGGGTGGGCCAGCGATGGACGAACCCTCTCCGCACATGTGCGGTTCGCGAGGGTTCAGTCGTCGGAGGTCATCCGGTACCCGACGCCACGCACCGTCTCGATGAACCGAGGCGCGACGGTCGAGTCGGCGAGTTTGCGCCGGAGGTTGGCGAGGTGCACTTCGATGGCGCGCTTGTCCGCTTCGCTCACGTAGTACGCCGTGATGTAACTCTCGCCACGGAGCATGAGCGCGAGATCAGCCTTGCTGCGGACGCGTCGGCGGGACTCCATGAGTGCCTGCAACAGATCGAACTCGCTCCGGGTGAGATCGACCTCGGTCCCGTCCACCACGACGATACGGGTGGCCGGGCTCAGCTTCAGGCCGCGATGGACGAGCCAGCCCTCGGCGTCGTCGGGGGCGGCTGACGTGGCCATGATGATCGGCACGACCGACTGGGCGGTCGGCGCGGCGTGACGCGCGATGGTCTCGTGGATGATCGTCGGATCGTTCGAGGTGTGCGGAGCGAGCTGCTGCTGGCCGGTGAGCACCGGCTGCACGGGGAGGTCCTGCGAGGGAGCGGCCGGCGGTGTCGCTGCGGCATCGCCGTTCGCGCGCGGGCGGCGGAGCATCGCCTCGATGCGGGCACGGAGTTCGCGTGGCCGGAAGGGCTTCGTCATGTAGTCGTCGGCGCCGGAGTCGAGACCCTGGAGTGTGTCGATCTCGTCGCCGCGTGCGGTCAGCATGACGATGTAGGTCGAGCTGATCGCGCGGATGCGCTTCGCGGCCTCGAATCCATCGATGCCGGGCATGCTGACGTCGAGCGTCGTGACGAGCGGGTTGTGCGTTCGCACCGCTTCGACCCCGTCGAGACCGTTCGCCGCCGACACGGTCTCGAAACCAGCCTGCTCGAGGACGGTTTCCAGGAGTTGGCGGATGTCCGCGTCGTCCTCGATGACGACGGCCGTTCGACGTTCGCCCAGCTGTTCGGTCACGTTGCCCCTACCCGTTCCACCCGTCAGCGCGGCGTTCGGATGTGTCCGTTAGCGGATCACCACGCGCTGAATCCCTTGGCCAGTTGCACGGCCTGCTCCGGCCACCATACCCCAGCAAGGGGGCCACCGTTGCACGCCCCGTCACTCTCGCCAGGAGCTTTCACCCAGAGGTTCGCGTCGAGGTGTTCAGCACGGACGGTGAGGGGTTGTTGACCGACGGTGCGACCGCTCGGGTTGCACCATTCGCCGTTGGATCCGCTCCCGTTCCGCGACGTGTCGATGACGTAGTGCGCATCGTCGAGGAGCCCGCTCAGCTCCTCCGCGTAAACGATCTCGTCCTCCGTGGCGTTGTAGTTCGAGACGTTCGTCGCGAATCCCGTAGCGTCGGCGACCCCTGCCTCGCGCAGCAGCGCCGCCATCTCGGCCGCCGGTCGCCAGGCCGAATGCCCGCCGTCGAGGTACACCGGGATGGACGCCTCCGCGAACTGCGCGGTCGCAGCACTCAGCTGGCGCATCCGCGCCGTGCGATCGCCGCAGTCCGGCGCGAGCGCGACGGCGTCGGGCTCGAGGACGACAGCGACGCGGTGATCGGCGACCGCGGTGACGATCTGCGTGATCCAGTGCTGGTAGTCGGCGCTCGAAAGCCCTCCGGCGGACTGGTTGCCGCAGTCCCGTTCCGGGATCCCATACACCGTGAACACCGGCATCGATCCCTGCAGCTCGGCCGCACGGACGATCTGTGAGACGGTCTCCTGGACCGATGCGAGGGGGTAGCGCTCAGGCACGAGCCAGATCGACGTCGGTTCGGCGGCGAGCCTGGTGGCCGCCGCGATCTGTTCGGCGCTGTCGGTCGGATCGGCGCTCGCGCCGCCGCTCGTCCCGGCAGTCGGCGACGATGCCGGCGCGTTCGTCGCGTCAGCCCCGGCTCCGACGGCATCGGACGCTGCGGCACGAGCAGCGAGAGACGTCGGGTCGACGTAGAGCTGCGCGCCGTCGAACGGGCCGGCCGAGGCACTCGGAACCCGGCTCACGATCGACACGACGAGTGCCCCTCCGGCGAGGAGCACCGCGACGATGCCGAGCGCGACGGCCGTCCTGATCCGACGTCTGTCTCGTGGCGTTCTCGGCACCGGTCCTCCTGCATGGTCATCCGCAATTGTGCCCGAGAAACCCTGAATGCAGGGCCGACTCGCTCGAACTCGTGCCCCGATCGGGGGACGCGTGCAAGGGGTGGGGTCCTGGAACAACTCGCACGTAGGCTGCAGGGAAGGGTGGCGATCTCGTCGCTCACGATACGAGGAGGCATCATGACCGGAGCGACCGTCACACCGAGCCCTGATCTCGCGCTCATCCGGCCGCGATTGGCGGACCCCGCCTGGCGATCGGCCCTCGCCCTGGTCCTCTTCCTGGTGATCGCCTTCGCCGTGGCCGCGTTCGGCTCGCTGTCGACGTTCCAGAACGTCGACGGCTGGTACGCCGACGCGGACAAGGCGGCTTGGAACCCTCCGAACGCCGTCTTCGGGCCCGTCTGGAGCATCCTCTACCCGCTCATGGCGGTCGCGGCCTGGCTCGTGTGGCGTCGCCGTCGTGCCGCCACCCCCGAGGTCACCGACGATGCCAGCCGAGCACTCGCGTTCTACGTCCTGCAGCTCGTCTTGAACTCGCTCTGGACACCCTTCTTCTTCGGCCTCTACCCCTTCATCGGCGCCCCCGCACTGTGGATCGCCCTCGTCATCATCATCCTGCTCGACATTGCAGTACTCGCCACCATGCTGGCGTTCTGGGAGGTGTCCAGGCTCGCGGCTGTGCTCCTGATCCCCTACTGGGCCTGGGTCCTGTTCGCCACGACGCTCAACTGGGCGCTGGCGGCGCAGAACAGCTGATCGCCGCAGCGCAGCACAACCCGGCTTCGAGCGCAACGTTGTCCGGAGCCGCGCGCGTCCCTACCCTTGATTCGCGGGACTGCATCCGGCTGTCCCACACGGCCCGAGGAGCGCACACGTGAGCACGAAGACCATACCCACCACCGAGGCGGATGCGAGCAGTGCTCCGGCGAAGGTCAACCCATGGGTGCTCGGCCCGGCGCTGGTCATCATCCTCGGCGTCGCGCTCTTCTCGATCCTCCTCCCCGGGCAGGCCGAAGCCGTCTTCGGCGCAATCCAGTCGGGCATCATCGGCGGACTCGGGTGGTACTACGTCCTCCTCGTGGCGGGCTTCGTGATCGTCGCCATCGTCTTCGCCGTCTCGAAGTTCGGCGACATCAAGCTCGGCAAGGACGACGACGAGCCGGAGTTCTCGCTCCTGTCCTGGTTCTCGATGTTGTTCGCCGCCGGCATGGGCATCGGACTCGTCTTCTACGGCGTCGGCGAACCGCTCACGCACTTCCTCGAACCGAAGCCGGGCGTCGTCGGTTCGCAGCAGTCGCTCGCTCAGCAGGCAATGAGTCAGACCTACCTCCACTGGGGGCTGCACGCGTGGTCGATCTACGCCGTCGTCGGCGTGGCCCTGGCGTACGCCGTCCACCGGAAGGGACGCCCGATGTCGATCCGCTGGGCGATCGAGCCCTTGCTCGGCAAACGCGTCCAGGGCGGCTGGGGTAATGCGATCGACACGATCGCGGTCATCGGCACGGTCTTCGGCGTCGCGACCTCGCTCGGCCTCGGCGTCCTGCAGATCTCAGCGGGGCTCGGGTACACGGGTATCGCGGAGCCGAACATCTTCACGCAGGTCATCCTCATCCTGGTCATCACGGGCATCACGATCTTCTCGCTCGTCTCCGGTGTCCACAAGGGCATGAAATGGCTCTCGAACACCAACCTGGTCCTCGCCGGTCTGCTGCTCTTCTTCGTCCTGTTCGCCGGCCCGACACTGTTCCTGCTCCGCGAGTGGGTGCAGGCCATGGGCGCATACCTGCAGAACGTCGTCGGCCTCACCTTCAACGTCTCCGCGTACCAGGGCGCGGAGGGTGAAGCCTGGCAGTCGTCGTGGACCACGTTCTACTGGGGTTGGTGGATGTCATGGGCCCCCTTCGTCGGCGTGTTCATCGCCCGCATCTCCAAGGGACGCACGGTCCGCCAGTTCGTGCTCGGTGTCCTCCTCGTCCCGACGCTCGTCACCTTCCTGTGGTTCGCGGTGCTCGGCGGCACGGCCATCATGCAGTCCCTCGAGGGGCGGGACTTCAGCGGAGCCGACGGCCCGGTCGACCTCAACACCGCACTGTTCAACATGCTGGCGGGGCTCCCCGGCGGATCGATCGCGACGGTCGGGGCGCTGCTCCTCATCCTGCTGTTCTTCGTGACGTCGGCCGACTCGGGCTCACTCGTCATGGGCATGCTGACCACCGGCGGCACGGAGCCGCGGAACCGCGTCAGGATCGCGTGGGCGCTCATCACCAGTCTGCTCGCGATCTCCCTGCTCGTCGCCGGCGGGCTGGCGTCGATGCAGACCGCCGCGATCATCACCGCCCTTCCGTTCAGCGTCGTGATCATCCTCATGTGCATCTCGTCGTTCAAGGCGTTCGGCATCGAGGTGCGTCGGGAGCAGCGCGCCAAACGCCGCCTCTTCACTGCCGAACTGACCGAGAGCGTCTCGGCCGGGGTGAGCGAGCAGCTGTCCGATCAGGTCTCGGAGCAGGTCACCGAGCACTTCGGCACGATGACGGCGCAGCTGGATCTGCGGAGCCTCGCGGAACCGGAGATCGGTGAACCGCGCGACGCTCCGAACCACGCATCCGGAGCCGACGAGTCCGGGAGCCAGGCCTCGGACCGCTGACCCGCACCGCTCAGACGAGCGGGAAGCACTCCGAGATCCAGGCGTCCTCCTCGGCGGTGGGCCGCCAAGCCGCACCGGCTGCTGCGTTCGCGCTGATCTGCGCGGGCGTCGTCGCACCCGCGATGACGCTCGCGAGACCGTCCTGTGCCAGCAGCCACCCGAACGTCGCCTCGAGCATGCTGATGCCGCGATCATCGCAGAAGGCCTGATAGGACTCGATCGCATCCCACGGGGCGCCGTCGAGCAGGTGCTTCCGCTGACGCATGATGCGACTCTCGGCCGGGTCCACCGTCACGCGAGAACTTTCCCGTGAACAACCCGTTGTAGAGCGGGAAGTACGGCAAGAAGCCGACACCTGCCGCACGCATCGCAGGGAACAGCTCCCGCTCCGCACCGCGCACGAGCAGGCTGTACTCGTTCTGGGCGGAGACGAACGCGGGGTGTGCGTGCACACGAGCAGCCCAGTCGGCCTCCGTCAGCTGCCAACCGGCGAAGTTCGAATGGCCGTAGTAGCGGATCTTGCCTTCACAGACGAGCTCGTCGAGCGCCGCCAGCGTCTCCTCGATCGGCGTCACCGGGTCGGGCGTGTGCAGCTGGTACAGGTCGATCCAGTCCGTACCGAGACGGCGGAGCGACCCCTCGACCGCGAGCCGGACATACCGTCGTGACCCTTTCGCCCCCCAGTTCGGGATCGGGCTCTCATAATCCGCATGACCGAACTTCGTCGCCAGCACGATCTGATCGCGTCGCCCGACGAGGGCAGATCCGAGCAGGGTCTCGCTGAGTCCGTACTCGCGGCCGTAGATGTCCGCTGTGTCGAACAGGCTGACGCCTGCCTCGATCGCCGCGTCGACGACTGCTCGGGTGCCGTCTGCCGTCTCGGTGACCGTGCCCTCCCGACCGAAGTTGTTGCAGCCGATACCGACGGCGGAGACGACGAGGCCGCTGCGGCCGAGGGGGCGATAGCTGAGTTCCGATATGGATCCAGGCTAGTGCGACCCTCCTCCACAGACGCACGGCGGACGGTTTCGGCGTCAGCCGGGCCGACGCACCGCATTCCGGTGCCGAGCACTTCGTAGCCTCGGGTCATGACCCAGCTCACCGCGCCGACAGCGCCCGCCACGCCAGCACCGTCCGTCACACCGGTCCCGTCCACCGCGCCGCCCGCGAACGCCCCCGACCGCGTCCCAGACACCGGCTTCCTCCGCATGCCGACCCCGCTCGGACGACTCGAGCTCCACTCGATCGCCGGGGCCGTCTCAGCGGTCCGCTTCGAGCAGGACGGTCGGTTGCCTTCCGACGATTGCGATGAGCGGCCGAACAGCATCCTGTTGGACGCCGCGGAGCAGCTGGACGAGTACTTCAGCGGATCCCGTCGATGCTTCGAACTCCCCCTCGTCGCCACCGGGACGCCGTTCCAACACGCCGTGTGGACCGCCCTGGGCGACGTCGGGTTCGGCACGGCCATCGGCTACGGTGCGCTCGCCCGCGCCGCGGGCGCTCCCGGCGGAGGCCGAGCTGCGGGCCAGGCCGTCCGCGCGAACACCCTCGCCCTCCTCGTGCCGTGCCACCGTGTGCTCGGATCCGGCGGGTTCGTCACGGGGTATTCTGGCGGAGAAGGACCGAGCACGAAGCGCTGGCTCCTCGATCACGAGGGGATCCCGTACCGAAGATGACCGCACCCGTCCCCCTCCTCGTCGGCACCGACGGCGTCGCACGCTGCTCCTGGGTCGGCGCCGATCCCGAGTACCAGCGCTATCACGACGAGGAATGGGGCGTCCCGCTCCACGGAGAGTCGAAGGTCTTCGAGAAGATCAGCCTGGAAGGGTTCCAAGCGGGGCTCTCCTGGATCACCATCCTCCGCAAACGACCAGCGTTCCGAGAGCGGTTCCATGCGTTCGACATCCAAGCCGTCGCCGCGATGGGCGAGGAGGATGTCGAGAGCCTCCTGCAGGACGCACGGATCATCCGCCACCGCGGCAAGATCGAAGCGGTCATCGGGAACGCGCGCACCGCGTTGGAGCTCGGCGACAGCCTCGACGAGATCCTCTGGAGCTTCGCCCCGCCCGCACGTGCGAACCGCTTCGCCGAGTGGGGCGAGGTGCCGGCGATCACACCGGAATCCACCGCTCTCAGTCGGCATCTCCGGAAGCGCGGGTACCGTTTTGTCGGTCCGACGACGATGTACGCGCTCATGCAGTCAGCCGGGCTCGTCGACGACCACTTCGTCGGGTGCTGGCGGACTGAGCAGATCGTCTGAGCCCTCTACCGCTCAGACGACGAGCGCGAGTTCGCTGATGCGGCCCTCCGCCGTTCGTGCGTGGACCTCGAGTCGCCAACCCGTGGATGCCGCCCAGCGGAGCAGTGAATCGACATCCGGGTGATCGATACCTGATTCGAGGAGCGCTCTCGTGAACCGGCCCTTGCCCTGCTTGTTGAAGTGGTTGAGAGCGCGGCGCACGCCGCCGTCGCCCTCCGTCACGACGCGCAGGTACACGGCGTCGTTGCGCTGCGGCAGCGGCCCGAGAGCGGCGTAGCCCTCCGAACGAAGGTCGAGCAGGAGGCCCTCGACGGCCGCGAGTTCTGCAGCAACAGGCTTCGCCCAGTGACGCTTCAAGACGAAACCCGGCACCCGAGAATCGTGCGACAGCCGATAGGCGGGCACGAGGTCGAGCCCACCGACAGGGCCGAGCAGTGCGGAGTGCACAGCCACATGGCCGCCCGCGAACGCGCGAGCATCGGCCGACAGCCCGCTGACATCGAGGGCGTCGTACAGCACGCCTGTGTATCGATCGATCACGGGCATCGTCGCAGACGATGCAGCCGCACGGTTCCGGGGAACCTCGGCGAGTTGCTTCGGGCCGAGCTTCAACGCCGCCACCATGGCGCGTTCGTCAGCCGCGAGGGCGACGAGGGCGCTCACGAGTTCGTTCCGGGACGACGAGAGCCCTGGAAACCGCAGCAGGGCGGTATCCAGGGCTCGTCCGTCGCCGCCGTCCCGCTTCGTCTCCGAAGGGGGAAGGAGGATCAACACCTACGTCAGGAGGAGGTCACGAGCGTGGCGTTGCCGGCCACGACGGTGACGGTGTTGTTCTCGACCGACAAGAAGCCGTCTTCAGCGTTCGCCACGATCTTCGACCCGTCTTCGAGCGTGACGCGCACCTCGCCTGCAGCGAGGATCGCCAGCATCGGTTCGTGGCCGGGCAGGATGCCGATCTCGCCTTCGACGGTCTTCGCGATCACCTGGCGCGCCGCGCCGGACCACACTTCGTGGTCGGCCGCGACGACACTGACAGTCAGAGGAGTTCCGGCCATGACTAGCCGTTCTCCTTCTGGATCTGAGCCCACTTCTCTTCGACGTCGGAGATGGAACCGACGTTGAAGAAGGCCTGCTCCGCCACGTGGTCGAACTCACCCTTGGCGATGGAGTCGAACGACTCGATGGTGTCCTTCAGCGGAACCGTCGAGCCCTCGACACCGGTGAACTTCTTCGCCATGTAGGTGTTCTGAGACAGGAACTGCTGGATACGGCGCGCACGCGACACCGTGATCTTGTCCTCCTCGGAGAGCTCATCGACACCGAGGATGGCGATGATCTCCTGCAGTTCCTTGTTCTTCTGCAGGATCTGCTTGACCGTGGTGGCCACCCGGTAGTGGTCGGCACCCAGGTAGCGGGGGTCGAGGATACGGCTGGTGGAGGTCAGCGGGTCGACGGCCGGGTAGAGACCCTTCGACGCGATCTCTCGGGAGAGCTCGGTCGTCGCGTCGAGGTGCGCGAAGGTGGTTGCCGGAGCCGGGTCGGTGTAGTCGTCGGCCGGGACGTAGATCGCCTGCAGCGAGGTGATCGAGTGTCCGCGAGTCGACGTGATGCGCTCCTGGAGGAGACCCATCTCGTCGGCGAGGTTCGGCTGGTACCCGACGGCCGAAGGCATACGACCGAGCAGGGTCGACACTTCGGAACCAGCCTGGGTGAAGCGGAAGATGTTGTCGATGAAGAGCAGCACGTCCTGCTTCTGGACATCGCGGAAGTACTCCGCCATGGTCAGCGCCGACAGGGCCACGCGCAGACGCGTTCCCGGCGGCTCGTCCATCTGGCCGAAGACGAGAGCGGTCTTCTCGAAGACGCCGGCCTCCTCCATCTCGTGGATGAGGTCGTTGCCCTCACGGGTGCGCTCACCGACACCGGCGAACACCGACACACCACCGTGGTCCTGAGCGACGCGCTGGATCATCTCCTGGATGAGGACGGTCTTGCCGACACCTGCACCACCGAAGAGTCCGATCTTGCCACCGAGGACGTACGGCGTCAGGAGGTCGATGACCTTGATGCCGGTCTCGAACAGCTGCGTCTTCGACTCGAGCTGGTCGAAGGGCGGCGGCTGACGGTGGATCGGCCAGCGCTCGGTGATCTCGATCTGCTCACCGGGCTCGGCGTTGAGCACCTCGCCGATGACGTTGAAGACCTTGCCCTTGGTGACGTCGCCGACGGGAACCGAGATGGGCGAACCCGTGTCGGTCACCTCCTGGCCGCGGACGAGACCGTCGGTCGGGTTCAACGCGATCGCGCGGACCAGGTCGTCACCGAGGTGCTGTGCGACCTCGAGCGTCAGGACCATGGTCTGCTCGCCGATGACGACACTCGTCTTCAGGGCGTTGTAGATGCCCGGAATCGCGTCGTGCGGGAACTCGATGTCGACGACCGGACCGGTCACGCGAGAGATGCGGCCGACGGCGCCGGCCTTCACCTCTGCAGCGCCCTGCTCGGCAGTTGCGGTGGGAGTCATGTTCTTCTCTTCTCTGTCTCTACAGATACGTGTGCGTGTTGCGATGACTAGGACGAGAGCGCGTCTGCGCCGCCAACGATTTCAGAAATCTGCTGGGTGATCTCGGCCTGCCTCGCGTTGTTTCGGAGGCGGGTGTAGTCGGTGATGAGCTTGTCGGCATTGTCGCTCGCCGACTTCATCGCCTTCTGCGTCGCGGCGTGCTTCGCAGCGGAGGACTGCAGCAGTGCGTTGAAGATGCGGCTCTCGATGTAGTTCGGCAGCAGTGCGTCGAGCACGCTCTCCGCATCGGGCTCGAACTCGTACAGCGGCAACACCGCGGTGTCCGCGGGTTCCTCGACGCCTTCGACGACCTCGAGGGGCAGGAGACGAACGACCTCGGGGGTCTGCGTCATCATGCTCACGAGACGGTTGTAGACGATGTGGATCTCGTCGACGCCGCCCTCGGAGGCATCCGTGAGGAACGCCTTGAGGATGGACTCGCTGATCTCCTGCGCCGTGGCGAAGTCGGGGTTCTCGGTGTTGCCGACCCACTCGCCGGCGGCTTGCATGCGACGGAAGGTGAAGTAGGCGACGGCCTTCCGACCCACGAGGTAGTGCGTGACGTCCTTACCCTGGCTGCGCAGGAGCTCGGTCAGCTCGGCGGCTTCGCGAAGCACCTGCGAGTTGAACGCGCCCGCGAGGCCACGGTCGGATGCGAACACGACGACGGCAGCCCGCTCAACCTTCTCCGGCTCGGTCGTGAGCACGTGGTCGACATTCGAATACGTCGCGACGGCGGAGACGGCCCGAGTGATCGCACGAGAGTAGGGCCCTGATGCCGCAACCCGCGCCTGCGCCTTCTGAATGCGCGACGCGGCGATGAGCTCCATCGCCTTCGTGATCTTCTTGGTCGTCTGCGCAGACTTGATCTTCTGCGTGTAGACCCGGAGTTGAGCGCCCATGGACTAGCGGCGACCCTTCACGATCTTCTCCTGGTTGACGTCTTCAACCGGGAGCTCCTCGACCTGCTCGGAGCCGAGGGCAGCGCCCTCGCCCGTCTGGAACTCGAGCTTGAACTGGTCGACGGCGGTCTCGAGCTTCGAGACGGTGTCGTCGTCCAGCACGTTCGTGTCGCGCAGGGTGGTGAGGACCTCGGTGTTGCGACCCAGGTAGTCGAGCAGTTCGCGCTCGAAACGCAGCACGTCCTCGACCGGGACATCGTCCAACTTGCCCTTGGTTCCGGCCCAGATCGAGACGACCTGCTCCTCGACGGGGTACGGCGAGTACTGCGGCTGCTTGAGCAGCTCGGTGAGGCGAGCCCCTCGTGCGAGCTGACGACGGCTGGCTGCGTCGAGGTCTGAGGCGAACATGGCGAACGCCTCGAGCGAGCGGTACTGGGCGAGCTCCAGCTTCAGCGTTCCGGAGACCTTCTTGATGCTCTTGACCTGCGCGTCGCCACCGACTCGCGAGACGGAGATACCGACGTCGACCGCGGGGCGCTGGTTGGAGTTGAAGAGGTCGGACTGCAGGAAGATCTGACCGTCCGTGATCGAGATCACGTTCGTGGGGATGTACGCCGAGACGTCGTTCGCCTTGGTCTCGATGATCGGGAGACCCGTCATCGAACCGGCACCGAGCTCGTCGGACAGCTTCGCGCAACGCTCCAGCAGACGGGAGTGCAGGTAGAAGACGTCACCCGGGTAGGCCTCGCGTCCCGGCGGACGGCGCAGCAGCAGCGACACGGCGCGGTACGCCTCAGCCTGCTTCGACAGGTCGTCGAAGATGATCAGGACGTGCTTACCCTCGTACATCCAGTGCTGGCCGATGGCCGAACCGGTGTACGGAGCCAGGTACTTGAAGCCGGCCGGGTCGGACGCAGGCGAGGCGACGATCGTCGTGTACTCGAGTGCGCCGGCCTCTTCCAGCGCGCCCTTGACGGACGCGATGGTGGAGCCCTTCTGGCCGATGGCGACGTAGATGCAGCGGACCTGCTTGTTCGTGTCGCCGGACTCCCAGTTGGCCTTCTGGTTGATGATGGTGTCAATCGCGATCGCGGTCTTGCCGGTCTGGCGGTCGCCGATGATCAGCTGTCGCTGTCCGCGGCCGACCGGGATCATGGCGTCGATCGCCTTGATGCCGGTCTGCAGGGGCTCGTGCACGGACTTGCGCTGCATGACGCCCGGAGCCTGGAGCTCGAGGGCACGGCGTCCGACGCTGGCGATGTCGCCGAGACCGTCGATCGGGTTGCCGAGCGTGTCGACGACACGTCCGAGGTAGCCGTCGCCGACCGGGACGGAGAGAACCTCGCCCGTGCGGGTGACGTCCATGCCTTCGACGATCTCGTCGAACTCGCCGAGGACGACGACGCCGATCTCGTGCTCGTCGAGGTTCAACGCGAGGCCGAGCGTGCCGTTCGCGAAGCGGAGGAGCTCGTTCGCCATGGCGCCCGGGAGGCCCTCGACGTGCGCGATGCCGTCTGCGGCGTCGATCACGCGTCCGACCTCGGTGGCCGCGGCCGTGCCGGGCTCGTAGGCCTTGACGAAGTCCTTGAGAGCATCCCGGATCTCGTCTGGGCTGATCGTGAGTTCTGCCATCATGTTCCTTTTGGTTGTGGAACCCGGGGGTTCCGAGAGGTGCGATCCGTCAGGATCAACGTCTTGAGTTGTGGAGACCGTCGGGCCGGTCCCCGCGCTGCGCGAACCGGTTATCCGGCGAGTTGCAGTCGGAGGTCGTTCAGTCGGGCAGCGAGGCTGCCGTCGATGACGTCATCCCCGAGCTGCACGCGCAGCCCGCCGACGACGGCGGGGTCGATCACCTGGTTGATCTTCACCTGACGGCCGTAGGCCGTGGCGAGGTGGCGCTCGAGGCGCTGGAGCTGCGACGCTTCGATGGGTGCTGCAGCCGTCACCGTCGCGACCGCGAGACCCTGCTGGTCGGCGACGATGCCCGACGCGTATCGCAGGAGCTCTCCGATGCGGCGACCGCGAGGCTGCTGCACCAGCTGACCGACGATGCTGACGGTCTGCGCGCTGGCCTTGCCGGCGAGCAGGGAAGCGGCGAGGGCTCCCTTCGCACCGGATGAACCGAGCTTGCTGCCGAGCGCGAGTTCGAGCTCGTGGTTGCTGGAGACGACCTTGCCGAACTCGAACAGTTCAGCCTCGATGTCGCCCTGCGCACCGGCGGAGATCGAAGCGGCCCGGAGGCCGAGCTCCTCGATCCCGGCGAGCAGGTCGTCCTCGCTGGACCATCTGCCGGCCACGACGGCCTGCAGGATGGTGAGCGCCTGGGCGTTCACCTGGCCGGCGAAGATGCGGTCGACGACGGCGCGCTTGGCGTCGACGTCGGCCGCGGGGTCGCTGAGTGCGGAGCTCAGGTGGCTCGAGCCGCCGATGGCCCGGCCCGCTGCGAACAGACCGTCCGCGGTGGCCAGATCGGCCCCGGCGCCGAGGGCGACGAGGGCCTCCTTCGACGAGGCGAGTGCTTCTCTGGTCGCGCTTCCCATTACTTGGCTGCCTTCTCCGACGCTTCGAGGTCCGCGAGGAACCGGTCGACGACAGCCGTGGCCTTCGCGTCGTCGTTGAGCGTCTCACCGATCACGCCACTGGCGAGGTCGAGTGCGAGCGTGCCGACCTCGGCACGCAACGACACGACGGCCGCCTGACGCTCTGCCTCGATCTGGGCCTGGGCACTCGCGGTGACGCGAGCCGCCTCGACCGTGGCCTGCTCCTTGAGCTCTGCGAGGATCGTCTGACCGTCCACACGAGCCTGTTCGCGGATACGACCGGCTTCCTGACGCGCTTCAGCGAGCTGAGCGTTGTACTGCTCGAGCGCTGCCTCGGCCTGCTTCTGGGCTTCATCTGCTTTGGCGATGTTGCCCTCGATGGCCGCCGCGCGGTCGTCGAGGAGCTTCTGCACCTTCGGGAGAATCAGGAACCAGAAGAAACCGAGGATGATGACGAAGACGACCGCTGACCAAATGATGTCGTACCACTCGGGGATCAGCGGGTTCTTCGTCGCCTCTTCAGCAGCTGCAATCACTGCGTGAGACATCTTGCCTCCTTCGGAGTTGTGAAAGGGGGCTTAGACGAAGATGAAGTAGGTCGCGATGCCGATGAAGGCGAGCGCCTCGGTGAAGGCGATACCGATCCACATGAGGACCTGGAGACGGCCACCCAGCTCGGGCTGACGCGCGGTGCCTTCGATCGTCTTGCCGACGACGATACCCACACCGATTGCGGGGCCGATGGCTGCGAGACCGTAACCGACCGTCGCGATGTTTCCGTCAAGGGCGGCGAGAACGGTAGTTGCGTCCACGTTTGTTTCCTTCCGTTGGGTGAGACCTGGCGGGTGCCGGGCTCGATTAGTGCTCTTCTGCGACCGCGAGCTGGATGTAGACCGCGGTGAGGAGGGTGAAGACGTAGGCCTGGAGGACAGCGACCAGGAGCTCGAAGAGGGTGAAGACGAGGCCGAAGGCCAGCGTGCCGACACCCATGAGCGCGAACCAGCCGCCGAGGTTCACGATGAAGAACTGCGTCGCGGCGAAGAACAGCACCAGGAGCAGGTGACCGACGATCATGTTCATGAGGAGTCGGAGGGTCAGCGTGAGCGGACGGATGACGAAGGTCGAGATGAGCTCGATCGGCGTCACGATGATGTACACGGGCCACGGCACACCGGAGGGGAAGAGGGAGTTCTTGAAGAACTTGCCCGGGCTCTTCTTGATACCGGCGTAGATGAACGTGATGTAGGACACCAGTGCGAGCACCAGTGGCACTCCGATGACCGAGGTGCCGGCCAGGTTCAAGAACGGGATGATGCCGGTCAGGTTCATCGCCAGCACCATGAAGAAGATGGTGGTGAGGATAGGCAGGAACCGCTTGCCGTCCTTCTTGCCGAGGAGGTCTTCGGCGATGTTGACCCGGACGAAGCCCAGGCCCATCTCGGCGAGACTCTGCGCGCGTCCGGGGACGAGACGCATCTTCCGGGTCGACAGCCAGAAGAAGAGGAGGAGCGCGATGACCGCGACGAACCGGATCAACATGACCCGGTTGATCGCGAAGGGCGTGCCTTCGAAGAAGATGATGTCAGGGAAGAACTCGTCGATCGACGGACCGTGGAACTCGCCATCTTCGGCGGCCATCGGTGCGATCAAGTGCACAGCGTTAGCGAACAGCACGTATCTCCAGTTTCGGGGGCGTGGAGCAGAGCTCTCGCGGCGACGAACAGGGGGGATGTCTCCTCCACGCACGCCGAAGTAGTGTTAGTGGGAGGATTCGTTGACCAGTCTAGCAAGGAAACCTGGCCGTGACGAACCTGGGGGCTGCATTCGGCGGCTATATTCCCGCGTATTCAGGCCGAACACATACGAATGCCCCTGGCGGCATGCGTACTGCTCGACCGAACCGACGGGTCAGCGCGGGTCGTCCTCGACCGGTGCCGTCGGCAGCACATCGTCCGAGACGTACGGGACCCGTACCTTCGCTGCGACGATCGCATCGATGACGAGGGAGCCGATGACCCCGACGATGACGCTGCCGAAGAGCATCGGCGCATTCACCCAGGGCTGATCCTTCAGGATGAAGCCGAGCACGAGGAAGATCACGAACTTCAGCAACCAGCTCCCCATCACCACACCGAAGAGGATGCCGACGAAGAAGTCCTGACCCGCCCAGCGGTTCGCGAAAAGGATGCTGACCGAGGTGATGCCGAGGAACACGAGCGCCATCGCCGTACCGATCAGCGCACTCGTGAGTCCGCGGGAACCGTCGACGCTCCAGCCGATCACTCCCCCGACGACGGCGATCACGAGCGCGAGGAGCGCGCTGTACTTGAGTGCCGCGCGGAAGACCGCGTTCGAACTCATCTGGGAGCCGGACTTGGCGTTGGAGGTCATGGTTGCTGGTCCTTCTTGGCGAGGGAGTCGAGGGTCGCGCCCGACACGGGCGCCTCGGGGTCGCGTCGCCCGGAGGCCGCGTCCAGCCGATCGTACAGCGCGGAGCCGGGAGAACCCGGGGCGTCGGCGTCCACCCGCTGAGCCAGGCGGTCGGCGCGGCGACGGCGGCCGAGCGGCAGGAGGGTGACCACCGTGCAGACGACCACGCCGACCGAGACGAAGAGGATCGCGAGCCACGTTGGTACGGCGAAGAACAACAGACAACCCACCGAGATGATCACGGTCCAACCGTAGAAGATGAGCACGGCGTGAATCTGGCTGTGACCGAGGTCGAGCAGGCGGTGGTGCAGGTGCATGCGGTCGGCGCTGAACGGCGACTTCCCCGCGCGGAGCCGGCGGAGCACCGCGAGGACGAAGTCGGCGAGCGGCACGATCAGGATCGCGAAGGGCAGCAGGATCGGGATGAACGCCGGCAGCAGCTGCGTCCGTCCGAGTGCCGCCGGATCGACCTGGCCGGTCACAGCGGCGGCTGAGGTCGCCATGAGCAACCCGACCAGCAGCGCACCGGCATCTCCCATGAACAGCCGCGCGGGATGCCAGTTGAGCGGCAGGAACCCGACGCATGCCCCGACGAGGATCGCGGCGATCAGCGAGGCGAGGTTGAAGTAGTCACTCGCGCCCGTCGAGGTGACGAGCAGCTGGGTGTAGATGAAGAAGACGGTGTTCGCGATGATGGCCACGCCGGCGACCAGACCGTCGAGTCCGTCGACGAAGTTGATCGCGTTCATGACGAGGACGATCGCGAAGACGGTCATCGTGAACGACACCCAGGAGGACCCGACCGTGAGACCGCCGATCGGGAGCGAGTAGATCTGCACCCCCAGCCAGGCGACGAGGCCGGCCGCCATGAACTGAGCAGCCAGTTTGATCATCCAGTCGAGGTCCCAGAGGTCGTCGGCGACCCCGATGGCGACGATGAAGAGGGCCGCTCCGAGGATTGCGAGGACCGGTTCCGGGTCGGCGAACACGAGGGCGAAGAACGGCAGCTGCCACGCCACCCCGAAGGCGATGAGGATGCCGATGAACATCGCGACCCCACCGAGACGAGGCGTCGGCGTCTGATGGACGTCACGCTCCCTGATCGGCGGGTGGATGCCGTACTTCACCCCGACCCGGCGCGCGAGATGCGCGAAGCCGAAGGTGATGCCCGCGCTCACGGCGAGCACGATGAGGTAGCCGGAGAACTGGTTCATCAGCCGATCGGATCGGCGAGCAGCTCGCCCACCACTCCCCTGATCGCCTCGCGCGAGATCGCACCCTCTCGGAGGACGATGATGCGTTCGTCCGCGGTGCCGAGACGGGTGGCGTCGATGATCGTCGACGATTCTTCGCCGCTCGCGCCACCGTCGAGGTAGACGGCAACGGAGTCACCGAGCATGTCGAGCGCTGCGGCAGCCGTCGTGGCCGCCGGCCTGCCCGTCAGATTCGCCGAGGAGACCGCGAGCGGTCCGGTCTCCTGCAGGAGCTCGAGCGCGATCGGGTTCGACGGCATCCGGAGCGCCACCGTCCCTGCGGTCTCGCCGAGGTCCCAGGCGAGCGACTGCTGAGCTTCGAGGACGATCGTGAGCCCACCCGGCCAGAACTCCTCGACCAGCTTGTGCACCGCGTCGGGGACCGTCGCGGCGAGCGCGGCGAGGGTGTTGACACCGGAGACGAGCACCGGCGGAGGCGACTGGCGAGTGCGCCCCTTCGCGTCGAGCAGCCGTTGGACGGCTGCGGGCGAGAACGCGTCGGCGGCGAGGCCGTACACCGTGTCGGTGGGGAGCACGACGAGTTCCCCACGCGAGAGCGCCGTCCTGGCCAGACGCATCCCGGCGAGGAGCTGTGAGTGATCCTGGCAGTCGAAGGTCTGCGGCATGTGGGGATCCTTCGTTGCGGCGGGGCCGTCGATCGGTGATCAGTCGGCCGGATGAGCTGGGTGAACTGGAGGAGCTGGGTGACGACGCTCAATCATAGTCGCGAGGCCGTGGCGAGCAGCCGAGGCGACAGGAGGTAGCAGGCGAGGACCACCACGATGCCGATCACAGCGAGGATCTGCAGCGGCAGGGCGGCCGTCGCGACCACGACCCCGAGCAGACCCGTGATGACGGTGGACACGCTGACGACAGCGGTGGCACCGAGATGCCCGAGACCTGCGGCCGCGAGGCGCTGGTAGACGTGGCTGCGGTGGGCTTCGTGGAGCGCCTCCCCGCGCCTCCAGCGCGCGAGAATCGTCGTCCCGGTGTCGGCGACGTACACGAGGACGGGCCCGATGAGCGCAACGAAGGAGATGCCGCTGAACGCGGCGTAGATCGCCACCGCGACCAGTGAACCGCCGAGGAGGTAACTGCCGACGTCGCCCAGGAACATCCGCCGCTTGGCGAGGTTCCAGGGCAGGAACCCGAGGAAGGCGGACGCGACGACCAGACCTGCAGCAGTGACCCCTGGCAGCCCCGCGGCCGCCCCGAGCGCAGCGTAGAATCCGCCGACGATCGTGCCGTGCATGGAGGAGATGCCGTTCAGGCCGTCCATGAAGTTGGCGATGTTCGTGTAGGCCACGAGCGCGACGATCCCGAGCGGAATCCACCAGAACGTCGCATCCATCGACACGACGAGGACCCAGGTTGCGACGAGACCGAGCACGACCTGGAGACCGAAGCGCACCCGGACGGGCAGCCCGGCCACGTCCTCGACCGCGCCGATCGCGGCGTTCAGGACGGCGACCGCAGCGACGATCCAGAGCGGCAGGCTGTGCAGGAGGACCGCCGCGGTGCCGAGACCGGCGGCGACGGCGACGGCGACGCCGATGCCACCGCCACGGATCGTCGGCGTGACGTGCATGGAGCGATGGTTCGGCGTGTCGACGATCGAGCGGTGGATGAGGATCGGCCGGATCACGAGCTGCGAGGCCAGACTCACGACCAGTGCGATGACTCCGGCGAGCAGGGCTGTCGTCATTGCACCAGGTGGTGTGCGCTCGGGCCGTCGGCCGAGATCGTGTCGCGCCATACCGCGATGTCGAGTGAGGCCGGGTCCAGCGGTTGGATCTTGGTGTGCGAGACCTTCGGATGCTTGGAGCGGTCCGCGATCTCATCGGTGTCGATGAGGACCTCGTGGAGCTTCTCCCCCTGTCGGAGCCCGGTGAACACGATCTCGACGTCCTTGCCGCTGACGGCGATCATGCGCTTGGCGACATCGAGGATGCGTACCGGACGGCCCATGTCGAGGATGAGGACCTCTCCGGGGTCGCCGATCGCGCCGGCCTGGATGACCAGCTTCGACGCCTCGGGGATCGTCATGAAGAAACGGGTGACATCGGGGTGCGTGACCGTCACCGGGCCACCGGCCTCGATCTGCGCGGTGAAGCCCGGGATCGCGGAACCTCGGCTGCCGATCACGTTGCCGAACCGGACGGAGAGGTAGCGCGAGTCGGGTTCTTGAGCGCTCATCCATGCGGTGAGCTTCTCGGCGATGCGCTTGCTGTAGCCGAGCACGGTGGTGGGGTTGGCGGCCTTGTCGGTCGAGATGTTCACGAAGGTTCCGACGCCGACGGCGCGAGCCGCGTTCAGGACGTTCAACGACCCCAGCACGTTGTTCTTCCAGGCCTCGTCCGGGTACTGCTCGAGCATGGGAGCGTGCTTGAGTGCAGCGGCATGGAAGACGACGTCGGGTCTGCGGTCCTCGAAGACCTCGAGGAGGGAGGGGTAGTCGCGGATGTCGGCGAGGACGACCTCCTTCGTGTCGAGCAGGCCATGGCCGGAGATCGACAGCTGGGTGGTGTGGAGGCCCGTCTCGTCGCGGTCGAGGAGCACGAGCTCCGCCGGACCGAACTGGTTGACCTGGCGGGCGAGTTCCGAGCCGATGGAGCCGCCGGCACCCGTGACCAGGACGCGCTTGCCGGTGAGGTACCCGGCGATGCTCTCGACCTGCAGGTCGACCGGGTTGCGGCCGATGAAGTCCTCCACGTTGAGATCGCGCAGGCTCGGGGCGCTCTCGCCCTTGTCCGGTGCGAGCATCTCGTCGATCGTGGGCACCACGAGGACCCGCAGCTTCGCCTCGTCCGCACGTTCGCTCACCTGGCGGACGAAGTCGTTGTCGACGTCCGCGATGCTGATGATCAGCGCCTGGGCACCCGTCTTCCTCACAGCGGCGACGAGGTCTGCCCCCGTGCCGAGGACGGCCACGGAGGCGATGCGGAAGTTCTTCTTGCCGGGATCGTCGTCGATGACGCCGACCGGGAGGTAGGGCGACTGCGGGTCGCGCATCAGTCGCGGGATGATCGACATCCCGAGGGCGCCGGCGCCGTAGACGAGGACGCGCTGCGCCTCGATCGGACGACTGCGACTGTCGACGAACAAGCGCTTCACGTACCTGATGATGCCCATGAAGACGATGGCGAAGGGGAATGCGATCACGGTCGTGGACCGTGGAACACCCCAGGCGACACCGAAGATCGCGTTCACGGCGATGAGGATCGCCGTGACGATGAGCGCGACGATGATGAGCTGCTTGGCTTCGTAGAAACTGCCGAAGCTGTGGAGCCCGTGATAGTAGGACCAGATGTACGCGACGATGAGCTGCGCGACCACGGCGATGATGCAGAGCGCGATGGTGCCGCGCAGCGAGACTCGCTCGTAGTCGAGCTCGAAGCGCACCAGCTGGGCGACGACGATCGCGAACACCCAGCACAGTGCGTCGAGCGCGGTCTTGGCTGCGAAGCGAGGTCCTGGCGCCTGCGTCCACCTACGGGGGGCGTCGGGGAGAGTGGGGGTCATAACCTGTCAATCCTACCGATCGTCGGCTTCGGGTAACCTGCGGGCCGGCTGCGCGTCGGCGGAACCGCCGCTCGTGCCGCGCTCGGCCGCCAGCGCCGCGATGGACGATCGGAGCCCGTCGTCGGTCGCGATCGGCATCCTGTCGCGGCCGAGAGCGGCGAGCAGACGCGCGCCCGACACACGGTAGTCCTCGGTGAGCTTCGCGAGCCGCCGACTGTTCAGCGGCACCAACGGGACGTGATCGCCGAGTCGCGCGACCGCACGGACGACCGGACGCGGGATGGCGAGCCGACGCACCGGTCGGCCGGTCACCTCGGCGATGAGGGTGACGAGATGACCGGTCGAGACGGGCTCGTCATCAGCGACGAGATAGATCCCCGTCGGGATCGTCGGCGTCTCGATCACACTCGTGACCGTCCAGGCGAGGTTGCCGATGGACACGAAGCTCCGCTCGTTCGCGTACGCGTCGAGGGGGTACGGGATGCCGCGGGAGAGCATGCCGAACAGCAGACGTAGGTTGCCCTTGTCGCCGGGTCCGTGGACCATCGTCGGGCGCAGGATGACCACTCGCCGGCCGGCCGGAGGCTCGACCGCCAGCAACAGCCGCTCGGCAGCGAGCTTCGACTTCCCGTAGGGCGTCACCGGGTGCGGCTCAGCGCTCTCGTCGAGCGTGCCGTCGACCGACTCCTCGTTGACGGCGGCCACGCTGCTCAGCTGCACGAACGTCGTGGCGGAGGAGTCGAGGAATGCCGCGTAGACGCGTTCGGCGAGATCCGTGTTGATCCGACGGTAGACGTCCGGCGATGCGGTGCCGTCGAGGTCGTGGGCCTTCCCGGCCAGGTTCACGACGGCGTCGATCCCCTCGGGGAAGGCCTCCCCCGTCCAGCCGCGCAGCGAGAACGGCAGGACGTCGTGGCCTGCCGCCTCGAGGACGGGTACGAGGTTCGTCCCGATCAAGCCGGTCGCACCGGTGACGAGCACGCGGCTCATCGGCCGAACCAACCCCACGTGCGGAAGTACACGAAGGCACCCTGGATCGAGTACCACATGAGCTTCCGGTTCTGATGCGAACCCTTCGCGAAGTGGTGGTAGATCGTCGCGCCCGGGTAGTAGGCGGTCCGCGACACCTGCAGGAAACGCCTGGTGAGGTCCGCATCCTCGATGTACATGAAGATGCGCTCGTCGAAGTATCCGACCCTATGGAGGGTCGAGGTGCGCAGGAACATGAAGCACCCCGAGAGGTAGGGCACGTCGAACATGGTCTTGCTGTAGTCGTGTGCGGGGTTCACATCGATGTCGCGGTACTCGTAGGCGGCCATGCGCTTCGCGAAGAGCTTCTGGAGCGGGCCGGGGAGGAAACGACGGGCGAACAGGTCGAAGACCGACGGGTTCCGTTTCACGAGGTACTGGAGCGAGCCGTCCGGGTACAGGACCCTCGGCATGACATGGCCGACCTCAGGGTGGTCGAGCATGAACTCATACAGTTCCTCGATCGCCGAAGGCTCGAAGTAGACGTCTGGGTTGATCACCATGTGGAACTTCGATCGTCCGAAGACCTTGGCGATGGCGATGTTGTGCGCGGCTCCGAAGCCCGGGTTGGCGGGGTTGTGGAGGTATTCGATGCGCGGGTCGTCCGCGAGGTCGCGGAGCTCGTCGGTCGGTGAGTTGTCGACGAGGTACAGCGTCTCGACGAGCTCACTCGCGAGCGTGGAATCGATGGCGGCCCGCAGTTTCGCGCGATCGTTCTGGTACATGACGATGCACCCGGTCAAGGGACGATCCACTGCTGCACCTCTCCGGCGGCGGGACGGCACCACCGAGCGCGCGCAGACCTCCGTCTGCTGCGCCCCGTCAGTCTACGTGCTGCTCGGGCGAGGGCTGGGAGGAGGCGGCGGCATACTGGAGGGGTGACTGAGCGTGTGTTCTTCTTCGACTGTGACAAGACCCTCTATGACTACGACTTCCGGAAGCGGCTTCCAGCCCTCTCCCGCCTCACGGGCGTCAGTCAATACCGACTGGCGAAGCTCTGGTGGGTCGGCGGGCACGAGGAGGCCGCGAACATCGGTGAGTATCCGACGAGCGACGACTATCTGGCCGCGTTCGCCGAGGTCACCGGCTATCCGCTCTCGCTCGACGAATGGCGAGAAGCGCGGGCAGCCGCGATGAGCCCGATCCCCGGTGCCATCGCGACGCTGGTGCGGGCGTCCTCCCTCGGCACCGTGTCGCTCCTGTCGAACAACCCGATCCCGTTCCGCGACTCGTTCACGACCCTCGCCCCGGAGGCGGCCTCGGTCCTCGGTGAGAACGACCTCGTCTCGGCTGTCCTCGGCGCCGAGAAGCCCGAGCCACGGGTGTACACCCGTGCGCTCAGTCGCTACGGCGTCGCGCCCGGCAACTCGATCCTCATCGACGACTCCGCCGCGAACTGTGACGGCGCCCGCGCGGTCGGCATGCACGCCTTCCATCTCACGAAGGACACCGCGGGCGTCTTCGACATCGCCGGGCTCGACGCGGCGATCGACGCCTTCGTCGCGGCCACGGCGTGAGGCGGGTCTAGCGGATCGCGATGGTGGTGCGGTCGCGCGTCGTGAGGTCGCGGTGCGTCGCGGCCGCCTGCCAACCGTCTGCCGTCAACAGCTCGCGGATCGCCTGACCCTGCAGTTCGCCGTGCTCGATGATGAGCGTGCCACCACGGTGCAGCAGACGCTGAGCGGTCGCCGACACATATCGGACGACGTCGAGGCCATCCGGCCCGCCGTACAGCGCGGCCGACGGGTCGTACAGGCGCACCTCGGGATCGCGCGGGATCGCGTCGTCCGGCACGTAGGGCGGGTTGGAGATCACGACGTCGACCATGCCGTCGAGCTCGTGGAACGCATCGGCGAGATGCTCGAACACGACGGTCGCGTTGTCCGCGCCCGACTCGGCGAAGTTCTGCTTCGCCCAGATGAAGGCGTCCACCGAGTTCTCGGTGGCGTAGATCGCGGCGTTCGGCACCTCGGTCGCCATGGCGAGCGCGATGGCGCCGCTGCCGGTGCCGAGGTCGACGCCGATCGGGCGCGGGATCGGGACGGCACGAAGTGCGTCGATTGCGAACTGCACGACGGACTCGGTCTCGGGTCGGGGCACGAAGACCCCGGGCCCGACGGCCAGCTCCATCGAGCGGAATGCCGCACGACCGGTGATGTGCTGCAGCGGCTCGCGTGAGGCACGACGCTCCACGAGTTCGGCGAAGACGGTCCGTTCCTCGGCGTCGAGCACCCGCCCGGTGATCGCGGCAGCCTGGACGGCACCGCGCCCGAGGCCCAGGACGTGGCCGAGCAGGAGCTCCGCATCGACCTCGGGCGAGGGCACAGCTGCGCGGGTCAGGACGTCGACGGCGTGCTGCCTGGCGACGACGACCGTCGCCGGGTGGCCGGTCGTGGGCGCGCTCGAAGCATCGCCCGCCCCCTCGGGGGACGGCGTTGCGGCTGAGGCTGAAGGAGAAGTGGGGTGCATGAGCGAAGTCATCGTCTGTGCGGCCTGGTCGGGAGGGCCGGATCGAGCCTACCGCACGGGTCACCGTCCGCTCCGGGCGGGCGCCGTCATAGAGCGTTCCGCCCAGGAGGCACGTCGTAGGCTGATGCCGACGACCCCGTTCGAGGAAGAGGACCCCGTGGCAGGCACCATCACACCGACATCACCCAGGCATACGGACGGACCCCGCTCGTCCGCCTCAACCGCATCGCCGAAGGCGTCGGCGCGACCGTGCTCGCGAAGCTCGAGTTCTACAACCCCGGATCGAGCGTCAAGGACCGCCTCGGCATCGCGTTGGTCGACGCGGCAGAAGCATCGGGTCAACTGCAGCCCGGTGGCACCATCGTCGAGTCGACGAGTGGCAACACCGGCATCGCGCTCGCCCTCGTCGGCGCCGCCCGCGGGTACAAGGTCATCCTCACGATGCCGGCCTCCATGAGCAAGGAACGACGCACGCTCCTGCGCGCGTTCGGCGCCGAGCTCGTCCTCACCGACCCGACGAAGGGTATGGCGCTCGCCGTCGACGAGGCCAAGCGCATCGTCGACGAGACGCCGGGTGCGGTGTGGGTGCGGCAGTTCGAGAACGAGGCGAACCCCGCGATCCACAAGCGCACCACTGCTCCGGAGATCTGGGAGGACACCGACGGCGTCGTCGACGCCTTCGTCGCCGGCATCGGTACGGGCGGCACCATCACGGGCGTCGGACAGTGGCTGCGCGAGAAGAACCCGGACGTGCAGATCATCGCCGTCGAGCCGGCCGACTCCCCGCTGCTCAGCGAGGGCAGGGCCGGCGGACACAAGATCCAGGGCATCGGGCCGAACTTCGTCCCGGCGATCCTCGACACGAGTCTGTTCAGCGAGATCATCCCCGTCGAGACCGACACCGCTTACGCCGTCGCACGCCAGCTCGCCACGGACGACGGCATCCTCGGTGGCATGTCCGCCGGCGCAGCCGTGTGGGCGGCCCTCGAGGTCGGCCGTCGCCCGGAGATGGACGGGAAGACGATCGTCGTCATCATCCCCGACGCCGGCGAGCGCTACCTCTCCACGACGATGTACGACGATCTCCGCGACTAGGCTCGGACACATGGGAATACTGTCGCGGGTGCGCGAGGACGTCGGCGCTGCACGCGTCCACGATCCTGCGGCCCGCGGCACCGTCGAGATCGTCCTCAGCTACTCAGGACTGCATGCTGTCTGGGCGTATCGCGTCAACCATCGGCTGTGGCAGCGTGGGTTCCGCACTCTCGCGCGCTTCGGTTCGCAGTTCGCGCGCTTCCTGACCGGCATCGAGATCCATCCTGGTGCGCGCATCGGCCGACGGTTCTTCATCGACCACGGCATGGGCGTCGTCATCGGCGAGACCGCCGAACTCGGAGACGACATCATGATCTACCACGGGGTCACGCTCGGCGGGAAGAGCCGAGGCGCCGGGAAGCGCCACCCCACCATCGGCGACGGGGTCGCAGTCGGAGCCGGAGCGAAGATCCTCGGGCCGATCCTGATCGGCGCCGGGAGCATCGTCGGCGCGAACGCGGTCGTCACGAAAGCCTGCCCACCGCACAGTCTGCTGCTCGGCGTGCCCGCCGTCGAACGCCCGCTCGGCCCGGGCTCCCACGGCCTCGCTCTGCTGGATCCCGAGTACCACATCTGACTCGGGCACCACCCCCCATCCTCCGCTGTCCGCCGTCGCAGATCGACGGAATCCGCGCCGCCCCCAGCACCTCGAGAGGTCACCCATGAGTCTCATCCGCCTGAACGACGTCACCGTCCGGTTCGAGGATCGTCCGGTCCTCCGCGACGTCTTCTTCCGGCTCGAACCAGGTGATCGTGTCGGACTGATCGGCCGCAACGGTTCCGGCAAGTCGACGCTGCTGAAACTCGCCCTCGATCAGCTACAGCCGGACGCCGGAACGGTGACCGTCGAGGACGGCACCCGGATCGGCTACTTCTCCCAGTTCTCCGAACTCGACGGCAGCGCCACCATCACCGAGGTCCTGGAAGGTCTGTTCGCGCACATCCACGAGATCGAGGCCAAGCTCGCCTCGATCGACGCCGCGATCGCCGCGGACCCCAACGACCTCGACGGGATGACGAAGCTCATCGAACGCCAGGCCGAACTCTTCGAGGAGATGGAGCGGCAGGACGGCTGGGACTACCAGCGCCACATCGACACCGCGCTGACCACGCTCGGATTCGACACCGCCCGCCGTGTGCTCCCCATCGACGCCCTCTCCGGCGGTTGGCGCAACCGCGCCGCGCTCGCGAAGATCCTCCTCGAGCGTCCGGACGTCCTCCTGCTCGACGAGCCGACGAACTTCCTCGACGTCGCGGGTGTCGAGTGGCTCGAGTCCTGGTTCGGCGGCTTCCGCGGGGCCGCGATCGTCGTCTCGCACGACCGCACCTTCCTCGACGCCGTCGTCACCCGCATCGTCGAGGTCGAGAACTTCCACCTCCACGAGTACCCCGGCAGCTTCGACGAGTACGTCATCCAGAAGCAGTTCCGATTGAAGACGCTCGAGGCGCAGTTCGTGCACGAATCGGAGCTCCTCGCGTTCGAGGCGGAGGGTATCTCCGACAGGCGCGAGGCGACGAAGGCGGCCGGGAAGAAGGACCTGTCCTCGCAGCTCGCCAAGATAAAGAAGGCGAGACCGCCGCGGCCCGTCGACGACATCATCACGGACATCTACGGCGGCCTGCACATCAAGGACACCCTCTGCCGGATCCAGGGCCTCACGAAGTCGTACGGCGAGCACACGCTCTTCGACGGTCTCGACCTGGAGATCGGCCGACGAGAGCGCATCGTCGTCCACGGCCCGAACGGCGCCGGCAAGTCGACGTTCCTCCGGATCCTGGAAGGCGAGGAGCGGCCCGATCAGGGGAGCGTCACCTGGACCGGCGGCGTGCGCTTCGCCTCGTACAACCAGATGGTCGACGAGCTGGACCTCACCGACACCGTCGCGCATGCCGTCGGCGCGATGCCCGACAGTCTCGCGTTCGCTGCGACGAAGAAGTCGGTGAACCGCTTCCTCGGGATGTTCCAGTTCTCGGACGCCGACCTCAAACAGAAGATCGGGATGCTCTCCGGAGGCCAGCGCGCACGCGTCGCGATGGCCCAGTGTCTGCTGTCCGGCGCCTCCGTGCTCCTGCTCGACGAGCCGACCAACCACCTCGATCTCGCGAGCACGCAGGTCATGGAGCGCGCCCTGGTGCACTTCCCCGGCGCCATCGTCGTCGTCAGCCACGACCGCTTCTTCGCCGACAAGGTCGCGACGAAGCGCCTCCGCATCGGCTGAGCCCGTCGACACGAGGTTCCTGAGCCTGTCGACGGGCCGGGAACCCGGAGGATCAGCTCTGGTCGCCGATGTCGGCCAGACGCGCCTCTTCGTCGGCGGCGATGGCCGATTCGATGATCGGGCCGAGGGCTCCGTTCATGACGCCATCGAGGTTGTACGCCTTGTAGCCCGTGCGGTGATCCGCGATGCGGTTCTCCGGGAAGTTGTACGTCCGGATGCGCTCAGAGCGGTCCATCGTACGGATCTGGGTCTTGCGCGCCGCACTGTCGAGCGCAGCCTGTTCCTCTTGTTGCCGGGCGAGGATGCGGGCGCGGAGGACACGCATACCGGCCTCCCGGTTCTGGAGCTGGCTCTTCTCATTCTGCATCGACACCACGATTCCCGTCGGCAGGTGGGTGATGCGCACCGCCGAGTCGGTCGTGTTGACGGATTGACCGCCGGGGCCGCTGGAGCGGTAGACGTCGATCTTCAGGTCGTTCTGGCTGATCTCGACCTCCTCCGGCTCGTCCACCTCGGGGAAGACGAGGACACCGGTGGTGGACGTGTGGATGCGGCCCTGCGACTCGGTCGCGGGGACACGCTGCACGCGGTGCACACCACCCTCGTACTTCAGGTGCGCCCAGACGCCCTGCGAGGGATCCGTGGCGTTGGACTTGATGGCGACCTGCACGTCCTTGTAGCCGCCGAGATCGCTCTCCGTGCGCTCCAGGAGTTCCGTCTTCCAGCCCTTGGACTCGGCGTAGTGCAGATACATCCGCAGCAGGTCTGCGGCGAAGAGCGCGCTCTCCGCTCCACCCTCGCCTCCCTTGATCTCCATGATCACGTCGCGGCCGTCGTCCGGGTCGCGCGGGATCAGCAGGCGTCGGAGCTTCTCCTGGTTGGTGACCAGCAGCTCCTCGAGCACCGGCACCTCCTCGGCGAACGCGTCGTCCTCCTTGGCCAACTCGCGAGCGGCGTCGAGATCCTCCTGCGTGGACTGCCAGGTGTGGTAGGCCGCGATGATCTTCGACAGCTCTGCGTACCGGCGGTTGATCTTCTTCGACCGCGCGGGGTCGGCGTGCACCGCCGGGTCGGCGAGCTGATCCTGGAGATCCCTGTGCTCGGCGACGAGCGTCTCAACTGATTCGAACATCGTTCACTTCCTTCATGACCATCATGCTGCACCGAGGCGCAACTGCACCCGGGGGAAAACGAGACCGACCCCACCCGCACCGGAGCCATGCGGCTCGGGTGCAGATGGGGTCGGTCGGGACCGCTAGCGGTGGTTGTTCTCGTGTCCGTGGCTGTGCGAGGTCGGTGCGGGCATCGACTTCTGCATCTGGACGAGGAACTCCACGTTCGACGTGGTCTCCTTGAGCTTGCCGAGGACGACCTCGAGGGCCTGCTGCTGGTCGAGACCGGCAAGGGCACGACGCAACTTCCAGGTGACCTTGACCTCGTCGGGAGCGAGCAGCATCTCTTCGCGACGGGTCGACGACGCGTTGACGTCGACGGCCGGGAAGATCCGCTTGTCGGCGAGCTGACGCGAGAGACGCAGCTCCGAGTTGCCGGTGCCCTTGAACTCCTCGAAGATGACCTCGTCCATCTTGGAACCGGTCTCGACGAGTGCGGTCGCGAGGATCGTGAGCGAGCCGCCGTTCTCGATGTTGCGAGCAGCCCCGAAGAAGCGCTTCGGCGGGTACAGCGCAGCAGCGTCGACACCGCCCGAGAGGATACGACCGGAGGCCGGAGCCGCCAGGTTGTAGGCACGGCCGAGGCGCGTGATCGAGTCGAGCAGCACGACGACGTCGTGACCGAGCTCCACCAGACGCTTGGCACGCTCGATGGCGAGCTCGGCGACCGTCGTGTGGTCTTCGGCAGGACGGTCGAAGGTGGAGGCGATGACCTCACCCTTCACCGTGCGCTGCATGTCGGTGACCTCTTCCGGACGCTCATCGACGAGCACGACCATGAGGTGGACCTCAGGGTTGTTGATCGAGATGGCGTTCGCGATCTGCTGGAGGACGATCGTCTTGCCGGCCTTGGGCGGCGCGACGATGAGGCCGCGCTGGCCCTTGCCGATCGGGGCGATCAGGTCGATGATGCGCTGCGTGAGCTTCGTCTGCTCGGTCTCGAGGCGGAGACGCTCCTGCGGGTACAGCGGGGTCAGCTTGCCGAACTCGACGCGCGCTGCAGCCTCCTCGACGGACAGGCCGTTGACGGAGTCGACCTTGACGATCGCGTTGTACTTCTGGCGGCTGCTGCTGTCGTTGTCGCGCGGCTGGCGGATCGCACCGACGACCGCGTCACCCTTGCGCAGGTGGTACTTCTTGACCTGGCCGAGCGAGACGTAGACGTCGTTCGTACCGGGCAGGTAGCCGGACGTGCGGACGAAGGCGTAGTTGTCGAGGACGTCGAGGATGCCGGCGACCGGGATGAGGACGTCGTCCTCGGCGATCTCGGGCTCGACCTCGTCGTTCTGCACGGACCCACGACGCTTCCGGTCGCGGTACCGGCTGCGTCCCCCACGGCCATCGGCGTCGTCGGCCTGGCCGGGCTGACCGCCCTGGTTGCCGCGGTTCTGGTTCTGGCCGCCCTGCTCCTGCTTCGGCTCGGACTTCTGTCCGGCGTCGGCCGCGTTCTGGTTGCCGCCGCCGTTCTGGTTGCCGTCAGCCTTCTGGTTGCCGTCAGCCTTCTGGCCGCGTCCGCGACCACGCCCACGGCGTCCACCGGCCTGCTGACCGTCCTGCTGCTCGGCGCCGTCCTGGTTGGAGGAGTCGTCGGAGTCGCCGTCCGAGCTGCCGGACTCGTCGTTGGAGGGCTCTGCGGCGTTCTGCGAGGCGTCCCGCTGCTCGGCACTGTTCTGCTCGGCACCGTTCTGCTCGGCACCGTTCTGCTCGGCCTCATCGGCGTTGCGCTCGCGATCGCGACCACGGCCGCGGCGGTTGCCACGCGAGCGGCGCTGGCCCTGCTCGGGAGCTGCGTCCTCGGCGGGCGCGGCGTCGGTCGTCGGGGCTGCGGCTGAGTCGCCTGCCTCGACGGGTGCAGCAACCTCGGCCGGCTCGGCCGCGACCGGTGCCGACTCGGCGGGAGCCGACGGGGCGAGTGCCGGAGCTTCCGGCGTCTCGACGACGGGGGCTCCGACGATCGGCGTGGTCGACGGGGCGACGGTCGCCGAGGTGGCGCGGCGCGAGGCGCGCTTGCGCACCGGCGGTGCCGCGTTCTCGGAGCCGAACGCCTGGTCGAGCGCGAGGTCGAGCTCGGGGAGCTTCGACTGCACCGGTGCCGGCGGTGCGACCTCGACCGCTGCGACGGACTCGATGACCTCAGCGGTCTCGGTGGTCGCGGCGTCGGTGTCGCTGCTGTTCAAGCCAGTCTGGCTGATCTGGATTGCCTGGATGGCCTCGACCAGCTCGCCCTTGCGGAGCTTGGAAGCACCGGCCACCCCGAGGGCGGCGGCGAGACGCTGCAGGCCTGCAACCTTGAGCGTCTTCGGGTCGGCATCCAGCGAGACGCCTGAGGCGCCTTCGTTGACGTCTGTCACGTGTGTTTTCCTTCCCTCGCGTCGAGACAGAGCTGTCTCGCGCAGGCGGCGATCGCGACCTGCGATCCTGTGCGGCGGGTGGGTGATGTTCACACGACGCAGAGCCTGTGCGGATAGCCCGGTGAGACGACCCAGCGGAGGGATACCTCAGCAGGGTGGAGACACGATGGGACCCGAACAGACGCGATCAATTGGTGCGAAAGCGATGATTGTGCGGAATTGCCCCGGAAGCCGGTTACGCCGAAGTGGCGGGGTGGGCCGGGTGCCTTCCTACTGTAGCACCCTTGAAGTCGACAGCGAGCATGAGCGACTGCCACGCCGTCTCGGCGTGTTCGGCGACGAGGGCGGTCGCTTCAAGGCGGCGTCCGGGGTCGTCGGCGAGCACGAGGATGGACGGACCAGCTCCCGACACCACGGCTGCGAATCCGTGATCGCGGAGCATCGTGATGAGCGTGTTGGTCTCCGGCATGGCCGCTGCGCGATAGCTCTGGTGCAGGCGATCCTCGGTCGCGGCGAGGAGCAGCTCCGGGCTCTGCGTCAGCGCGGCCACGAGCAGCGCCGAGCGCGACACGTTGAACGCGGCGTCCGCGTGCGGCACGTTCGCCGGCTGGAGGCTCCGCGCGAGCTCGGTGGACATCGTGTGCTCCGGCACGAGCACGAGTGGCGAGACGCCCCGGTGCACGATGAGCTTCTTGTGCTGCGGGCCGGCGTCCGTCGTCCACGCGATCGTGAGGCCGCCGAAGAGCGCCGGCGCGACGTTGTCGGGGTGGCCCTCCATCTCCGTCGCGAGGCGAAGGAGGTCGTCGGGGCCGAGGTCGACCTCGCCCTCCAGCAGGCCCTTCGCCGCCATGATGCCCGAGACGATCGCTGCACCCGAGGAGCCGAGTCCGCGACCGTGCGGGATCGCGTTGCGCGCCACGACGTCGAGGCCCGGCAACTCACGTCCATAGGCACGCAGTGCGTGGGCGATGGCCGTGATCACGAGGTTCAACTCGTCGGTCGGGACCTCGCCGGCACCGACACCGATCACCTCGACGAACACGCCCGGCTCCTCGCGGACCGTCACGGTCAGCTCGTCGTACAGCGCGAGCGCGAGCCCGAGGGTGTCGAAGCCAGGACCGAGGTTGGCGGTGGTCGCCGGCACCTTGACGGTGACGCTGTGTCCGATCTGCATGATTCGGTGGCCTGCAATCTGAGGAGTGGTGGTCGGTGGGATGTTTCGGGTGCGGTCGGACCGCGGTGGAGCACAGCCGCCCGCTGAGGCGGCCCGGCGCGGCCGGAGGCTATTCGGCGCCTTCGACGCGGAGCACCGAGACGACCCGCTCGACGTTGGCGTTCGAGGCGAGCTGCTCGACGGTGGCCGCGAGGGCCGATTCGAGCGCGCGGTGTGTGCCGATCACCAGGGTAGCGGTCGAGCGCGTGCCGTCCGAGGAGGCCACGGACTGCTGGAACGTCTCGACCGAGACGCCGCCGTCGCTGAGGATCCCGGCGACGGCCGCGAGCACGCCCGGCTCGTCCGTGACCTCGAGGGTCACCTGGTAGCGCGTCGTGACCCGGCCGATCTCCAGGACCGGCAGGTCGGCGTGTGTCGACTCGCCCACGCCCGGCCCCCCGGCGACGTGACGGCGGGCTGCCGACACGAGGTCCCCGAGGACCGCGGATGCGGTCTCCTTGCCACCGGCGCCCGCACCGTAGAACATCAGGCTGCCGGCGTTCTCCGCCTCGACGAACACGGCGTTGTTGCCACCGTGCACGGCGGCGAGCGGGTGCTCCCGACCGATGAGCGCCGGGTAGACGCGAGCGGAGAGGCCTTCCTCGCCGGTGGCCTCGTCGACGATGCGCTCGGCGATCGCGAGGAGCTTGATGACATAGCCCTGGCTGCGCGCGAGGTCGACCTGGGCCTTCGTGACACCGGTGATGCCCTCGCGGTGCACGGCCTCGACGGGAACCGTCGTGTGGAAGGCGAGGCTCGCGAGGATCGTCGCCTTCTGCGCCGCGTCATAGCCCTCGACGTCGAGGGTCGGATCGGCCTCGAGGAACCCGAGTTCGCTGGCGACCGCTGCCGCGTCCTCCATCGTGTCGCCGAAGCGGTCCATCCGGTCGAGCATGTAGTTCGTGCTGCCGTTCACGATCCCGAGCACCCGGTTGATGCGATCGCCGGCGAGACTCTCGCGCAGCGGGCGGATGATCGGGATCGCGGCGGCCACTGCGGCCTCGTAGTAGAGCTGGGCGCCGACCTGTTCCGCGGCGTCGAAGAGCTCAGGGCCGTGGGTCGCGAGCAGCGCCTTGTTGGCGGTGACGACATCGGCTCCTGCGTTGATCGCCTGGAGGATGTAGCTGCGCGCCGGCTCGATGCCACCCATGAGCTCGATGACGATGTCCGCGCTCAGGATGAGCTGCTCGGCGTCGGTCGTGTAGAGCTCCTTCGGGAGATCGACGTCGCGCGGCGCATCGACGTCGCGCACGGCGATCCCGATCAGTTCGAGGCTCGCGCCGGCGCGGGACGCCAGCTCCTCGGCGTGCTCGAGCAGCAGTCGCGCCACCTGTGAGCCCACCGAGCCGGCACCCAGCAGGGCGACTTTCAGTCCGCGGTATTCGATCATTCCGTGTCCAATCCCGCGTCGCGGCTGAGGAGGTCGTGCTCGGTCTCGCCCCGCAC
The DNA here is from genome assembly GCF_050613355.1 of Plantibacter sp. RU18. Taxonomy (NCBI): domain Bacteria; kingdom Bacillati; phylum Actinomycetota; class Actinomycetes; order Micrococcales; family Microbacteriaceae; genus Plantibacter; species Plantibacter sp. RU18. The sequence continues at coordinate 1,904,877 of NZ_CP159618.1, read as the reverse complement.
GATGATGCGGGCCTCGCCACCGGAGACGGCGACGACGGCCGGGCGGCCGAGGTAGTTGTAGTTGCTGGCGAGGGACCAGCAGTAGGCACCGGTCGCCGGGACGGCGAGGAGGTCGCCGTCACTGACGTCCGCCGGCAGGTAGTCGGCGTTCACCACGATGTCCCCCGATTCGCAGTGCTTCCCGGCGATGCGGACAAGCGCCGGAGCAGCGTCGCTCACGCGCCCGGCGATCCGGACGGCGTAGTCGGCTCCGTACAGCGAGGGGCGTGCGTTGTCGCTCATGCCACCGTCGACGCTCACATAGCGCCGGATCGCCGTATGGCCCTCGTCGTCCGTCGACACCACGACGTCCTTGACCGTACCGACCTCGTAGAGCGTGATGCCGGCACCGCCGATGATCGCGCGACCGGGCTCGAAGGCGAGCTTCGGGATCGCGACGCCGTGGGTCTCAGCCGCGGTCGCGACACCCGCGAGGATGTCTGCCGCGAGGCGCTCGATGGGGGTCGGGTCGTCGGCACTCGTATAGGCGATGCCGAAACCCCCGCCGAGGTTCAGCTCGGGGACCGGACCGTCCTCGAGGAGCTGCGCGTGCACCGCGAGCAGACGCTGAGCCGACTCGGCGAATCCCTCCGAGCCGAAGATCTGCGAGCCGATGTGGCAGTGCAAGCCGAGGAAGTCCAGTGAAGCGTGCTCGCGGATGCGCGCGACGGCCGCCGCAGCGCCGTCCAGCGGCAAGCCGAACTTCTGGTCCTCGTGCGCCGTCGCCAGGTATTCGTGGGTGTGCGCGTGCACGCCACTGTTCACCCGGAGTCGGACGGGCTGGACGCGCCGTGCCCGGTCGGCTGCGGCTGCGACCCGCTCGATCTCGACGAGGCTGTCGAGGACGATCGCACCGATGCCGACATCGACGGCTCGCGCGATCTCCGCGAGCGACTTGTTGTTGCCGTGGAAGCCCAGCTGGGCCGGATCGGTCCCGGCCGCGAGTGCCACGGCAAGCTCTCCCCCGCTGCAGATGTCGATGCGGAGACCCTCCGCCGTCATCCAGCGCGCGACCTCCGCCGAGAGGAAGGCCTTGCCCGCGTAGTAGACGGCGACCGAGGTGCCGCGAGCTGCGGCCTCACGCTCGAACGCCTGGCGCAGCGTGCGCGCTCGGGCCCTGGCGTCGTCTTCATCGACGACATAAAGCGGCGTGCCGAATTCGGCCTGCAGGGCGCGGGCGTCGACACCACCGACTCGGAGGACGCCGTCGGCGTCACGGTCGGCGGACGCCGGCCAGACGGCAGGGTCGAGCGCATTCGGATCGACCGGCTCTGCGAGCCAGTCGGGGGCGAGGGGATTTCTGGCCACGGGGTTGTCCTGAGTCCTGGGAAGCGGAAGAGGAGGTTCTCGTTGGGCGAGCGGACCCGGGTTGGCCCCTGAAGCACCGATAAGGAGAGCACCGATGAAGGAGGGTGCGCGCGCTCCGGAGGATGGTGATCCCGGTCGTTCGCACCCATCGCCGCTCGGTTGGAACGGCTGAGGTGATGCACGGACCTGACGGCCCGATGACGCACCTCACCACTCGGTCGGAGCAGTGGGTGTGGAGAAAGTCTAGCGAGCCGGGCGCGATCACGCAGAATCATGACGCGCAGGCGTCACCCGATCGTCGCCACCCGTCGATCCGATCTCAGTCGCAGCTGCCGAGCGTCGACAGCGCGTCCTCGTCGAGGCGGAGGGTCGTCGAGGACAGTTCGGCGGTGGCCGCGTCGGGTGTCACGGTGAGGGCGTCCAACTGCGTGCCCTCCGGCAGGTACTCTGCGACGCAGATGCTCGGGGGATCGCCCTGGAGCAGTCCCGTCACGAGAGCCTGCAGGTCGATCACGCCGAGGATTCCGGTGTCGACCTCGACCGAGGTCGGTGTGAGCGTCACTCGCTGCGCGGTCGTGGTCGGGGCGACCGAGAAGTCGTACGGGATCGTCAGACCGAGCCCCGTCGCCTCCGACGCGTAGCCGACCTCGCCATCGCCGAGGGTCAGCTCGCCCGGCAGCCCGGCGCTTCGTGCGAGCGACTGAGCGCCCGCCGCGTCGATCCTGATGGTCGCGACCACCTTGCCGATGGCTGTGCTGGTGTCGACGGGGACGGCGTCTGCCGTCACGTGGACGTCGAGTGGGACGCCGTCGACGCTCGCGTTCGGGGCACGCAACTCCACGCGTTCGAACGTGCCGCCGAGGTATTGAGCGATCACGGAGGCACCACCGATCGAGACGTCCACGTCAGCATCGACGTTGTCCGGCAGCTTCTGCTCGATCTCAGCGGACACCCGCTGCTCGGCGATGCCCCGCACGATCGTGTCGGCGATGAAGAACACCCCGATCAGGACGATGAGCACTCCGACGATGATGACGACGGGCACCCACGGGCGTTTGCGCTTCGGCAGCTGCTGCTCACTCATGTTCAGAGGCTACCCAACCGCGCCTGGGCGCAGGAGGAACGCGCCAGAGCAGGGCTCCTCTGCCGGGTCGTCCTGCCCTCGAGCCGACGTCCTGCTGGGGTGCCCCGCCGTCAGCACGGTTGATCGAGCTGTACCTCGGCACTGTCGAGCACCCGGCCGCTGAAGCGCTCCCAGTCCTCCGGAGTGTTCGGGTAGAACGACGCCAGCGTGAACCCCTCGAGCTCGGTCAGGTCCGAGTCCTCGAGGGAGGTCTCCGTCAGCACGTCGGCCGAAGCGAACGCAGCCTGAACCGGGTCGCCGGGGACGATGAACGCCGGCGCGACCGTCGAGCCGCCCTCGCCGCGGACGACCACCTCGAGCGCGCCGTCGATCTGGAGCGTGCTCACCCCGGCCTCCCGCAGTTCGATCTCGAACGGCGCACACTGCACCGGCGGCAGCGCGATGTTCTGCAGGTAGTCCATCGTGCCCACACTGCCGGCGACCAAGCCGTCGGGGAACTGCAGCCGGATGGAGACCCCTGACCCCTCGGTCCCCCGCGGAACGAACGCGCGCAGATCGACTGCCGACGATGCCGGGGACGTCGCACCGGCGGTGCTCGGAGGCCCGTCTTCAGGCACCGATCCCACGCAGCCGGTCAGGGCGAGGGCTGCGACGAGCACCCCCGCGACGAGCAACGGTCGGTTCTTCCACGCACGAGTCATACCCCGACGCTACCGAATCTCGCGGCGGCAGGTGGAACGCATGAGCGCAGGGTCTCCGCGGCGGGATCGTCCTGCTCCCGTGCCGACGTCCTGCCGTGGTGCTGACCGCTACATGCGCTCCGGGGCGGAGACGCCGAGCAGGTCGAGGCCGTTGCGGATGACCACACCCGTCGCGTCGTTCAGCCACAGGCGCGTGCGGTGCAGATCCGTGACAGGCTCCTCTCCCATCGGGACCACCCGGCAGCTGTCGTACCACTTGTGGTACAGGCTCGCGGTCTCCTCCAGGTGGCGCGCGACCCGGTGCGGCTCACGCAGTTGGGCCGCCTGCGCAACGATCCGCGGGAACTCCTGCAGGACACCGAGCAACGCGGACTCCGACTCGTGGACGAGCAGCTCCGGCGCGAACGCACTGCGGTCGACACCGGCCGACGCGGCGTTCCGTGCGACCGAGTTCGTGCGGGCGTGCGCGTACTGCACGTAGAACACGGGGTTGTCGTTCGTGCGGCTCCGCAGCTGCTCGGGATCGAGTGCGAGCGGCGAGTCGGCCGGGTACCGACCGAGCGAGTAGCGCAGCGCATCCGTGCCGATCCAGGCCTGGAGGTCGTCGAGCTCGATGATGTTGCCCGCCCGCTTGGAGAGACGGGCGCCGTTGACGCTCACGAGCTGTCCGATGAGGACCTCGATGTCGCGGTCGGGGTTGTCGCCCGCAGCACCCGCGAGCGCCTTGAGACGGTGCACGTACCCGTGGTGGTCGGCGCCCAGCAGGTAGATCTTGTGCTGGAAGCCGCGGTCACCCTTGTTCAGGTAGTACGCGGCATCCGCGGCGAAATAGGTGAAGACGTCGTTCGAGCGACGGATGACGCGGTCCTTGTCGTCGCCGAAGTCGGTCGTGCGCACCCAGACGGCTCCCTCGTCGTCGTAGACGTGCCCCTGCTCGCGGAGACGGTCGACGGCCTGGTCGATGAGGCTCGTGCCGTCCTCGCCCTTCGCGTGGAGCGTGCGCTCGCTGAACCACACGTCGAAGTGGACGTTGAACCGTTCGAGTGACGCCTGGATCTCGCCGAGCTGCAGCGCATAGGCGTGTTCGCGCGCCACTTCGCGGGCGTCGGGACGTTCCAGCAGATCGGGGATGTCCGCGAGGACGGCCTTCGCGAGGTCGCCGATGTAGGCGCCCGGGTATCCGCCCTCCGGCGTCGGCTCGCCCTTGGCCGCGGCGAGCACCGAATCGGCGAAGGTGTCCATCTGGTTGCCGGCGTCATTGATGTAGTACTCGCTGACGAGCTTCGCGCCTGAGGCGGTCAGGACACGCGCGAGCGAGTCGCCGAGCGCCGCCCAACGGGTGTGGCCGATGTGCAGGGGCCCGGTCGGGTTGGCCGAGACGAACTCGAGGTTGATGGTCTGGCCGGCGAGCGTGTCGTTGCGGCCGAAGGCCTCATCGGCGTCGACGATCACCTTGGCGAGCGCACCGGCGGCAGCCGCATCGAGACGCACGTTGATGAAGCCGGGGCCCGCGACCTCCACGGACGCGACGCCGTCGACCTGCACGAGCGCGTCGGCGAACTCCTGCGCGAGCTCGCGCGGGTTGGCGCCGACCCGCTTCGCGAGCTTCATCGCGATGTTGCACGCCCAGTCACCGTGATCGCGGTTCTTCGGGCGCTCCAGGACGACGTCGTCAACCGAGACACCGACATCCTCCGTGATACCGGCAACATCGCGTCGTCGCTCGACGATCGGGACGACGATGGCGTGGAGGGCGGAGGCGAGGTCTTCAGGAGTCACGAGGAGCGATTCTACCCGGCAGGCGGGTCACCAGGCGTCCGGTGACGCCCGACCAGACGAGTCAGGCGAGGACGACCGGCTGTGCGGGATCGTCCGACGGCAGCACGTCGATCAACGCGTCGACCCGCATGTCCTCGACGGACACGTTGCCCTGGTGGTTGCTCAACCAAGCGACGTCGGCCGCGTCCCGTCCCGTCGCGATGCGGACGAGGGACTGACGCGGGGCAAGGCCCGTCGCGTCCACCACGTGCCAGGCTCCGTCGACGAATCCCTCGGCGACCGCGTGGAAGTCCATCGGCACGAGCCCCGGCGCATACACCGAGGCGTACCGTGCCGGGATGTCGAGCGCACGCAGCATCGCGATCGTGAGGTGCGCGAAGTCCCGGCAGACGCCCCGGCCGGCGGCGAGGGTCGACACCGCACTGTCCGAGACCGTTGTCGACCCCGACACGTAGGAGAGGTGGCGCCCCACCCACGCCGCGACCCACGGCAGCACCTGCAGACCGCCGGACACCGAACCGTCCGCATCGAGACGGCGATCCTGGAGCAGGTAACCGAGCTCGTTCCGAGCGAGGGAGAACAGCACGTCGGACTCGCAATAGCGACTCGGACGCAGATAGGTCACCGTCTCGAGCGCATCGACGGCGCGCGGGACGGCATGACCGACGACGACGGCCTCGTACTCGACGTGCAGCTGCCCAGGCTCGGCCACGACCCGATGGAGCCTCGTGTCGTCCGGGCCGATGATCTCCGTGACCGCGCACGGACCCTGCGAGGACTGCACCTGCAGCCGCTCACTCGCGAGCGGAGTCCCGCCGGCGGCCGCGATGGACAGGATGAGGTCGGCTCGGTCGTGCACCCGCAGGTCGAGCGACGCGGTGAGGGTGCGCTGCATGCCCTCATTGTCACACGCACGACCCGCGCGCCAGCCCCGAAGCGGCTCGGTTCCGGCTTCCGTCCCGACTCTGGTAGTTTGGTCTCGTTCCGCCTTCGTAGCTCAGCGGAAGAGCGCTTCCCTCCGGAGGAAGAAGTCGCTGGTTCGAATCCAGTCGAGGGCACCACCAGCAGCATCCTCGCCATTCCGCATGACCAGACGGACAAGCGCACTGTTCCAGCTCGCGAGGAAGAAGTCGCTGGTTCGAATCCAGTCGAGGGCACCACCAGCAGCATCCTCGCCATTCCGCATGACCAGACGGACAAGCGCACTGTTCCAGCTCGCGAGGAAGAAGTCGCTGGTTCGAATCCAGTCGAGGGCACCACCAGCAGCATCAGCACCGAGTCCGCAGCGCATCGGCGATACTTGAGCCATGCGACGCGCCAATCGTCTCCCGGACGTGACGCTCCGCATCGTCGACCGGTCCGCGGCAGACGAGCTCGACCTGGACGGTACCGCCGCCCGCCTCGGCGCGGGTGGTCGCCGACGACTCGACGAAGGCTCCCCCGCCGACGTACGACGATTCCTCGTCGGCCGTGCGCTCATCACCCGGACCGTCTCAGAGACGTTCGGCGTCGCTGAATCGCTCGTCATCGTCAGCGCTCGATGCGCGGACTGCGGGCTGGAGCACGGACGACCGACCGTCGATATCGGCGGGCCCACTGTCGCGGCGAGCGTGTCGCACACCACCACGTCCACTGCGGTGGCGATCTCGTCCGCGCCGTCGATCGGCATCGACCTCGAACGACTCGACCCGAGACGCTTCGCAGGAGTCGAGGGTGTCGTCCTCTCCCCCGCCGAGCTCCGCCGATGGTCTGCTCTCCCGGGCACCGACCGCCTGCGTGCGCTCGCCGAGCACTGGACGATGAAGGAGGCGATCGTGAAGGCACTCGGGACCGGGCTCCGGATGGATCCGGCGACCGTCGAGCTACCGCAGCCCACCGAGGTGGTGCCAGTGGAAGTCGTCGGCCGACGGTTCGTCCTCAGCCGGCCGGAACTCGCACCCGGCCTCCTCACCGCAGTCGCGGTGCTGGTCTCCCTGACCGGAGACGTCCCTCCGCTCAGCGCTTCGGGAAGGGCGGCAGACGTTCGTGGAACAACCAGGCGTCGAGGAGGGCTTCGACGGGCTCCGGCGCGTGCCGCTCGGCCGTGCGGATGAAGCCGTCCGTCGACACGCTCGCGAACCGGTACGACTCGACCCAGTCGTGCAGCATGTCGAAGAACGCGGCGTCCCCGAGCAGGACGCGGACGGCGTGCAGGGCGATCGCACCGCGCTTGTAGACGCGATCGTCGAACATCGCCTCGGGTCCCGGATCGCCGACGACGAGGTCCTGCGGTTCGCGACGGAGCACGGCGTAATGCGCTCGAGCACACGCATCAGCGGTCGCCGAACCGGACTCCTCCGACCACAACCACTCGGCGTAACAGGCGAAGCCCTCGTGCAGCCAGATGTCCTTCCAAGCCGCGATCGTCAGGCTGTTCCCGAACCACTGGTGCGCGAGCTCGTGCGCGATGAGGCGCTCGGAGCCGCCCGCACCGTCCACGTGGTTCCGTCCGAAGATCGACATGCCCTGCGCCTCGAGCGGGATCTCCAGCTCGTCATCCGTGACGACGATGCCGTAGCTCGCGAAGGGATACGGCCCGAACGCACGCTCGAAGCAGGCGATCATGCCGACCTGATCGGCGAAGTCGCGCCGGAATTCCGGCAGCAGGTCTGTGGGCAGATGCGCGACGACCGGCACCGGTGCGTCCGCCCGTGCATTCACGACGAATCGTTCGTAGCGCCCCATCTGCACCGTCGCCAGGTACGCCGCCATCGGCTCGCGCTGCTCGTACACCCAGGTGGTCTTGCTCGCCTTGGCCACGCGCGAGACCAACTCGCCCGGAGCCACGACCGCGTACGCCGATGCCGCGGTCACGCTGATCCGATAGGCCGCCTTGTCGGAGGGATGGTCGTTGCACGGATACCAGCTCGACGCCCCGCACGGTTGCGAGGCGACGATGACGCCGTCCTCGAGCTCCTCCCAACCGATGTCGCCCCACGGGCTCCTGACGGGCTTCGGGTTCCCCGAGTACCGGATCACGACGGTGAATGCGGCGCCGTCCTCGATCGCCACGCGAGGCGTGAGCGTCAACTTGCCGGAGCCGTGGGTCCGCTTCGCCTCCGCGCCGTCCACCTGCGCCTTCCCGACACGCAGCCCGTGGAGATCGAGCGAGAACCGGGTGAGTCGTTCGGTCGCGACCGCGGTGATGCGGGCTGTCGCGGCGACGCCGTTGCGATCGACGTCGTAGTCGAGCTCGAGCTCGTAATGCGAGACCGAATAGCCGGTGTTCCCGCTGCTCGGCGTGTACGGGTCGCCCGCGCTGCGCAGACGGACGAGGGAGTCTCCCATCAGGACGCGGCGATCGCGGGCTCGCGGTACTCCGCCGTCGTCACCTCGCGCCACGGCCCGATGGGGTTCCCGCTCCACCGGCTACCTGCCGGGACACGCTCTCCACGCATGACGAGGGAAGCCGGTCCGACCGTGGCATCGTCGTCGATCCGTGCGCCGGGGAGGATGACGCTGTGCGGCCCGAGAGTGGCGCCTGAGGCGAGTTCGACCTGATCCATGCTCATGATTCGATCATGGAACAGGTGGGTTTGCACAACGCACCCCCGGTTGACGGTCGCTCCGTCGCCGAGACGGACGAGATCGGCCTCCGGCAACCAGTAGCTCTCGCACCAGACCCCGCGCCCGATGCGCGCACCGAGTGACCGCAGCCACCAGTTGAGCGCAGGCGTCCCGGTGGCAGGCTGCGCGAACCACGGCGCCGCCACCATCTCGACGAAGGTGTCGGACACCTCGTTCCGCCAGATGAACGACGACCAGAGTGGGTGCTCCCCCGATCGGATCGGGCCGACGATGACCCACTTCGCCACCGTCGTGATCCCTGCGGCGAGCGCCCCGGCCGCGAGCAAGACGGCACCACTCAGCACGACTGCGACGCCGAGGCTCCACGTGTCGGCGAGCCACGCGAGCGCGAGGAGGACGAGCAGGGCGATTCCGGTCGTGACCATGACGGGCACGATGCGGCAGAGTTCCCACAGCGTCCGGGCGATCCGCAGTCGGACCGGCGGATCGTATGTCCGGTCGAGGTCGGCGTCGGAGACCTGCCGGCGCAGACGCATCGGCGGGCTGCCGAGCCAGGACGAGCCGGACTTCGCCTTTCGCGGGGCGGCCGATAGGACGGCGACGAGCCCGTTCTTCGGAACGTGCATGCCGGGCCCCGCCATCCCGGAGTTCCCGAGGAAGGCGCGCTTCCCGACCGACGCGCCGGCGATCTTCATCCACCCGCCACCGAGCTCGTAGGAGGCGACCATCGTGTCGTCTGCGAGGAAGGCGCCGTCGCCGACGGTCGTCATGCGCGGGAGCAGGAGCACCGTCGACGCTTCGACGTTCCGGCCGACCTTCGCGCCGAGGAGGCGGAGCCAGACGGGGGTGAAGAGGCTCGCGTAGAGCGGGAAGAGCAGGGTGCGCGCGGCATCCAACAGGCGTTCGGTGGCCCACACCTGCCAGCCGACGCGGCTGCGGACCGGGAAGTACCCCTCTCGGAGGCCCAGCCCGAGCAGGCGCACGAGGCCGATGGTACTGACGGCCAGGACGACGAACCACACGACCGTCGCGACGGGGATCCAGACGAGTGCCCGCACGGAGAACTCCAAGAGGTCCGCGGAGCCGACCGCACCGGCCGCGACAACCACCGCAGCGAGCACGAAGGCGAGGAACGGAAGGACCGACAGCACTGCAGAGCCAGCGCCGTACGCGAGGAGCCAGCGCCGACGACGGGGCGGTCGCTCGACCGGCCACACTGGCTTCGCCTTGCCGACCCGCACGGCGGGCGATCCGGACCACAGGTGCCCGGACGGCACACGGCCGAACACCGACGATCCCGGTGCGATCTCGGCCCGCTTCCCGATGCGGGTCCCCGCGAGCAGTGTGCTGCGCGCTCCCACCGTGCTCTCCGCACCGATGTGCACGTGCCCGAGCCGGAGGGTGTCGCCGTCGATCCAGTACCCGCGGAGATCGACCTCCGGTTCGATCGACGCACGGGCACCGACGGTGAGGAAGCCCGTCACCGGCGGGACGCTGTGGAGGTCGGCGTCCGGGCCGATCTTCGCGCCGAGCGCACGCGCGTAGTTCGATATCCAGGGCGCTCCGGCCAGGCTGACCGCGCCCACCGAATCGGCGACGCGCTCGGCGAGCCACAGGCGCACGTGCACGGAGCCACCGCGCGGGTAGTCGCCGGGGCGCACCCCGCCGAGCAACAGGCGCGACGCGATCACGGAGATCGCCATACGGCCGATCGGCGTGATGAACAGCAGGAAACCGATCGCGATCCACCACCACGACACCATGGGCAGGAAGGGCACGTCGGCGACGAGGCCGAGCACCCGGCTCCCGGCGAGCAGGTACACGAGCCAGCGGAGACCGACGAGGATGAGGAGCGGAATGCCGAGCAGGGTCTGCGCCCACTGGGTCCCGAGCGGCACCGGCAGCACCGGATCGGCCACCACGGCCGCACTGCGGCGCTCCGGCCGACGGCCGTCGAGCTCCGCCGTCATCGCCCCGAGTCTCGGGTGGCCGTAGATGTCGGCGACGGTGAACTCGGCATCGCGGGTGCGGATGAGCGACACGAGCTGCGCGGCAGCCAAGCTGCCGCCGCCGAGGGAGAAGAAGTTGTCGGATTCGGCGGTCACACGCACCCCGAGGACGGCCGTCCACTGCTCGGCCAACCAGGCCGCGGTGCCGGACAGCGTCGATGCGTCCTCACCGTCGGCGCCGCCGAGCGGCCATGGCAGCGCGGCACGGTCGACCTTCCCGGAGGTCCGTGTCGGCAGCTCGGGGACCACCGTCAGCAGCGGGACGAGCGGGGCCGGCAGCTGGTCGCGGAGCTCCGCGAGCGACGCCTCGATCGAGAAGCCCGAGCCGTCGGCGACGGCGAGATACCCGACCAGAACCGAGTTCCCCGCGGCAGTCTTCTGCACTGCCGCCGCGGCTCCGGAGACACCGGGGAGCGCCTGCAACGCCGCCTCGATCTCGCCGAGTTCGACCCGGCGTCCGCCGATCTTGACCTGGTCGTCGGCCCTGCCCTGGAACACGAGTCCGGCGGCCTCGTACCGGACGAGGTCGCCGCTGCGGTACGCCCTCGACCAGCCGAGGCTCTCCATCGCTGCGTACTTGTCCGCGTCCTTCGCAGGGTCGAGGTACCGGGCGAGTCCGACACCGCCGATGATCAGTTCGCCGGTGCCGCCCTCCTCGACCGGGACACCGTCGGCGTCCACGACAGCGAGATCCCATCCGTCGAGCGGGAGGCCGATCCGCACCGGATCCTCCCCAGTCAGCAGCGCAGCACACGCGACCACGGTCGCCTCGGTCGGGCCGTAGGTGTTCCAGACCTCGCGGCCGTCCACAGCGAGACGGGCGGCGAGCTCGGGCGGGCACGCCTCGCCACCGAAGATGAGCATGCGGATGTTCTCCAGCGACTCGGCCGGCCACATGGCCGCGAGGGTCGGGACCGTGGAGACGACGGTGATGCCCTTCGCGGTGAGCCACGGACCGAGGTCCATGCCGCTGCGCACGAGCGACCGCGGTGCCGGGACCAGGCAGGCGCCGTGACCCCAGGCGAGCCACATCTCCTCGCAGGACGCGTCGAATGCGACGGAGAGGCCCGCGAGCACCCGGTCGCCGGGCCCGAGCGGTTCCGCCCGGAGGAAGAGGCGGGCCTCCGCATCGACGAACGCGGCGGCCGACCGGTGCGACACCGCGACCCCCTTCGGTGTGCCCGTTGAACCCGAGGTGAAGATGATCCAGGAATCGTCGTCCAACCGAGCCTGCTCGACGACCGAGGTGGCACGGGTCGCGGGATGCGGTGCCGCACCGGAGACAAGCTGCACGCGTTCGGTGGACGCCGCAGGTGCGCCCCCGATCCCCTCAGCTGGAAGCGGACGCTCGAAGACGCCGCCGTCCGTCAGCACGCCGACCACGGCGGCCTCCCCGAACACCAGTCTGGCCCGCTCCTCAGGATCGTCCGCGTCGACCGACACGTATGCGGCACCGGCGAAGAGTATCCCGAGGATGCCCAGGTAGAGGTCTCGCGTCCCCGAGGCGATCCTGACCCCGACCCGGTCACCACGACGGACTCCGACGGCGAACAGTCCGGCCGCGACACGCTCGGCGTGCACGATGAGCTCACGGTAGCTCAGTGCGCCTTCCGGATCCTCGAGCGCCGATGCCTCCGGGTGCGTCGCAGCGACCTGGCGGAGGACGTCCAACAGCGTGCGCTCGGGCGGTGTGCGCGCACCGCCCAGGAGCCCCGGCTGCCGTTCGGCGAGCAGAGCCGCGGTCGTGTCTGCGTCCATGCGCGATCCCCTGTCGTCCGGCTGATGGCGTCGCCAACGGTAGGCAGCGCGCATGGACGGTTGGTGAACACCAGTCAACCGTCAGATGTCCCCGATACGACCGCGACCCACCGGCCGCGCCTGGGTTCCCGCCCAGGCGCCGTGCCTATCATGGGGCGCGTGACCATCGAATACACCGTGCCCCAGGAACGCCAGCTCGTGACCGCCATCCCCGGTCCCCGATCGATCGCCCTCACGGAGCGTCGCCGAAAAGCAGTGTCGCGCGGCGCCGGCAACCTCGCGCCGGTCTGGATGGACCACGGTTCCGGCGGCATCCTCGTCGACGTCGACGGCAACCACATCATCGACCTCGGCACCGGCATCGGCGTCACGACGATCGGACACGCCAACCCCGACGTCGCAGCAGCCGCGGCCGAGCAGGCGACGAAGCTCACGCACACACTCTTCACGGTGACTCCGTACGAGAACTACCTGAAGGTCGCGGAGAAGCTCGCCGAGATCACCCCCGGCGACTTCGAGAAGCATTCGATCCTGCTCAACTCCGGCGCCGAAGCGGTCGAGAACGCCGTGAAGATCGCGAAGAAGTACACCGGTCGTCGCGCGATCGTCGCCCTCGACCATGCCTTCCACGGTCGCACGAACCTCACCATGGCGATGACCTACCGTCCGGCACCCGAGCGCCTCGGTTTCGGCCCGTTCCCCGGCGAGATCTACAGCGTGCCGTTGTCCTACCCCTTCCGCGACGGACTGACGGGACCTGAGGCTGCAGAGGTCACCATCGACTACATCGAGCGCCACATCGGTGCGAGCGAGGTCGCTGCGTTCTTCGCCGAGCCCGTCCTCGGCGACGGTGGCATCGTCATCCCCGCGCCCGGCTACTTCGCGCGTATCAGCGAGTGGTGCACCGAGAACGGCATCGTGTTCGTCGCCGACGAGATCCAGGCCGGAATCGGGCGCACGGGCGCGTGGTACTCGATCGAACACCATGGCGTCGTGCCCGACCTCATCACGAGCGCGAAGGGTATCGCCGGTGGCTTCCCGCTGTCGGCCGTCACCGGCCGCGCCGAGATCATGGACTCGGTGCAGCCGGGCGGCATCGGCGGCACCTTCGGCAGCAACCCCGTCTCGACCGCGGCGGCGCTCGCGACCTTCGACGTCATCGAGCGCGAGGACATCCTCGGCGAGGCCCGTCGGGTGGAGGCGACGCTGCGTTCGCTCATGGGCGACTGGGCGGAGCGATTCGACATCGTCGGCGAGGTGCGGATCATCGGTGCGATGGCCGGGGTCGAACTGGTCGTGGCCGGAACGAAGGACCCGCACCCGACCGCGTTGCAGACCATCATCGACGCATCGATCGCTCAGGGCGTGCTCGTCCTCGACGCCGGCTCGTGGGATTCCGTCCTCCGACTGCTGCCGAGTGCGGTGATGTCGGACGACCTCCTGCGCGATGCCGTCTCCGTCCTGGAAACGGCTCTGGCCCAGGTCGCCTCCTAGTCCGTCCCCCATCCCAGCGCGGTGCGCTCGACCGAGCGCGGGTCTGTGGGTGGCAGCGCGGTGCGCTCGACCGAGCATGCGTCGACCGGCGGCGGCGCGGCCCTCTGGCGCGACAGCAGGTCTCTGGAGGGGCACGCTCGCGCCAATGGGGCGCGCTCGGTCCAGCGCACCGCGCTGGTGGCACGACAGGTGGGGTCAGTCGACGGTGACGAAGACGATGAGTTGCTCGACCCGTCCGAGGAGCTCGGGCTCGAGGTCGTTGAAGCCGCGCACCTGACCGAGGATGCGCTTCCAGGCGCGCGCGATGTCCGCCTGGGAGTCGCGTGGCCATCCGAAGGCGTCGCAGATGCCCTTCTTCCACTCGATGGAGCGCGGGATCGTCGGCCACTCGGTCAGTCCGACGCGAGCCGGCTTCACCGCCTGCCAGATGTCGACGTAGGGGTGCCCGACGATGAGCACGTTCCTGCCGTTCGGTCTTGCCATCACGGCGTCGGCGATCCGCTGCTCCTTCGATCCGCGGACGAGGTGATCGACGAGGACGCCGACCCGTCGGTCGGGACCCGGACGGAACTCGGCCAACGCGGCATCGAGGTGGTCGACACCTGCGAGGTACTCGACGACGACGCCCTCGACACGGAGGTCGTCACCCCAGACGCGTTCGACGAGCTCGGCATCGTGCCGACCCTCGACGAAGATGCGGCTGGCTCGGGCGACCCGAGCGGTCGTCTCCACCGCGAACGACCCCGACGCGGTGCGGGCCCGACCGGTCGGTGCGGCCTTCGGCACGATCAGGACGACAGGCTCGCCCTCCAGCAGGAATCCTGTACCCAGGGGGAAGATCCTGCGCTGACCGCGGTAGTCCTCGAGCTCGACCGTCTTCGCCTCGACGCGAGTGATCGCTCCGCAGAACCCGCCGAGCTCCTCGACCACGAGATCGGTGACCGCCTCGACCTCTCGGGCGACCACTCGGTTCTTCTTCCGCCAGTCACCCGCGAGGACGTCCTGGCCGTACCTGTCTTCGAACACCTGTCCACGCTACTCAACCCGTTGCGCGATCTCAGGAGCCCAGCGGCGCGGCGGCCTGTCCCGACGGAGCAGCGGTCAGGCCGCTGCTCGCTCGGCTTCGCGGGCGAGGCCTCCGAGGAGCAGGCCGAGCTGGTCGTCGACGGTGCCTGGGTCCTCCGGGTGCCACTGCACACCGGTGATCGGGAGCGTGCGGTGCTCGATGGCCTCGATCGTGCCGTCGGACGCCCAGCCGACCGCCCGCAGGCCGTCACCGAGCGCGCCGACGGACTGGTGGTGCGCGCTCTGCACTTGCACCCGTCGACCGCCGAGGCGGAACGCCAGGGCGCTGGACGGGTCGAGCTCGACCTCGTGCGGCGTCATGATCTGGTCCACGGGTACGCCGTCGTTGCGGTGCGAGCTGTGCTCACCGAGGTCCTGCACGAGCGTCCCGCCCAGCGCGACGTTGATGATCTGGTGGCCGCGGCAGATCCCGAGCAACGGCGTTCCGCGCTCGGCGGCCCGACGCGCGACGGCGAGCTGGGCGCGGTCGGCCTCGGCGAAGTGCTGACCCTCGCCGCGGTAGCCGCCGGTCCCGCCGTAGTGGATCGGGTCGATGTCGGCGCCGCCCATGATGACGACGGCCGACGCCGCATCGGTGGAGGCGAGCAGCGCATCCGTTCCGAGGTCCTGGGCGGCGAGCCTGCTGACGCGCCACCCGGCGCGCTCGGCGGCAGCGATGGTGCGGCCGATCAGGACCTGGACGTATTCGTGATACGCCTGGTCGTCCTCGCGGAACCTCGTGACCTCGACGAGCGCCAACATGGGTGAGACGTGTCCTTGCATGATGCTCCTTCCGAGGGTCCGTGAGACGACCCACCAAGTCTGACGCCGCCTGGCCGGATCCGCGAGCAGTGGCGTCACGGTCGGTAACAGAACCCCCGGCGATCCGAGCCGTTCTTGCCTGGGAGGCTGCTGTAGAGAAGTCGGGTGACCCGGTCCTAGACTCGGAACCGAGCCGCGGGGTGGGGCTCGGATGGTCCGAACGAGTGACGAGGTGACCGATGCGGGTTCGCTGGGCGATATCGATCTGGGCGTTCTGCACGGCCGTGCTCCTCGGAGCAGGAGCGACGGCTGCCATCGCCGACGACCCCGTGCAGCTCGGCAGCGGACGCGTCGCGGACAGCGCAGGCGTGTTGAGCAGCGGCGAGGTCGCGAGTGTCACCGATGCCATCGACTCGCTCGCCTCCGACCGCAACGTCGACCTGTGGGTCGTCTACGTCCCGACCTTCACGAACCCGAGCGACGCCGAGTCGTGGGCGAACCAGACCGCCGAGGACAACAACCTCGGCCCGAACCAGTACCTGCTCGCCGTCGCGACCGACGACCGCGCCTACTACCTCTCCGGCGATTCGAGCGGACCCGTCTCCGGCGATCAGCTGACCGAGATCGAGCAACAGCTCATCCTGCCGCAGCTGCGCGCAGACGACTGGGCCGGCGCGGGGGTAGCCGCCGCCCAGGGCCTCGGCACCGCGGTCGGAGGAGGATCCATCGGCTCGTCCGGTGGCGGATCAATCGGCTCGGGGGCATGGGTGATCCTGATCCTCGTCCTGGTGGTCGCAGCGGGCGCGTTGGTCCTGTTCCTCATCTCCCGCAGGCGTCGCAAGGCCGCGGGATCCGTCGGCACCGGCCCCGCCGGCCAGCCCGTCGACCCGCTGACGACCACCCCGATCCCCGAGTTGGTCCGTCTCGCCGGCAGCGCCCTCGTGCAGACCGACGACGCCGTGCGCACGAGCGAGGAGGAGCTCGGCTTCGCGACGGCTTCGTACGGAGAGGCGTCGACAGCCGCGTTCACGACGGCACTCGCTGGAGCGAAGGACGAGCTCTCACAGGCGTTCGCACTCAAGCAGCGGCTCGATGACGCGGAGCCGGACACCGAGCAGCAGCACCGCGACTGGAACATCCACATCATCCGCCTCTGCGAGCACGCGAATCATGTCCTGGACGAGCAAGCAGCCTCCTTCGACGAACTCCGCGCCCTGGAGAAGAACGCCCCGGCCGCCGTCGAGGAGCTGCGGGCGCGCGCGGCTGCGGCCGAGCCGACCATCCGAGCGGCGCGCGACACCGTTGCCGCGCTGCAGAGCAGATACACCCCTGATGCGCTCATCACCGTCGTGGACAACGCGTCGCAGGCCGAGGAACGGCTCACGTTCGTCGGCACCGCTGTGGCCGATGCAGCGACCAAGCTCGCCGCCGGCGACTCCGGCGAAGCCGCCGTCGGGATCCGGGCGGCAGAGGAGGCCCTCGATCAGAGCGCTCAGCTGACGGGCGCGGTCAAGCGCCTCCAGGCCGACCTCACCGCGGCTGAGCAGAACCTCGCGGCCCGACTCGCCGAACTCGACGGCGACATCGCCGCGGCCGGCGGCCAGCCCGATCCGACCGGCACCCTCGCGCCCGTGGTGGCGAGCACCGCGGCCGTCGTCGCCCAGGTGCGGGGGGCGCTGGGAGCCCCCAGCAACCCGATCGCGCTGCTCGCACGTCTCGACGCGGCGAACGCTCAGATCGACGGAGCCATGCAGGGTGTGCGCACCGCCGTCGAGCAGCAGCAGCGTGCCGCGGCCGCGCTCGGCCAGACGCTCGAAACCGCTCGTGCGCAGGTGTCGGCGGCTGAGGACTTCATCGTCTCCCGACGTGGAGCCGTCGGAGCGGAGGCACGCACCCGGCTCGCGGAGGCGGGGCGCACGCTCGTCCAGGCGCAGGGCCTCGCGTCCTCCGACCCCGCACAGGCGCTCTCCCTCGCGCAGCGGGCGAACTCGCTCGCCGGCCAGTCGGTCCAGCTCGCGCAGGCCGACCTCGGTCAGTTCCAGACGCAGGCGGCCGGCGGACTCGACAGCATCTTCGGCGGCGGGCAGAGCCAGGGTGGCGGCGGCAACGGCGTGCTCGGGGCGGTCCTCGGCGGCATCCTCATCAACTCCGTCCTCGGCGGCGGAGGCGGAGGCCGGTCGAGCGGCGGGATGTTCGGGGGCGGCTCCAGCGGCTCGTCCCGCTCGTCGCGCGGCTCGTCCCGCAGCCCGGGCAGCTTCGGCGGCGGCGGCACCCGCTCCCGTCGCGGCGGCGGCCGATTCTGAGCCACACCGCCACAGACCACCACGACGCGAACCGTCATCATCCGACCGACACGACACCGAGCAGGACACGAGAGGAAACACACCATGGCCGAGAAGCAGTCCATCTTCGGACGAATCGCACAGTTGACCAAGGCGAACATCAATGCGCTGCTGGATTCCGCAGAGGACCCGCAGAAGATGCTCGATCAGATGGTCCGTGACTACACGAACTCCATCGCCGACGCCGAGAGCGCCATCGCCGAGACCATCGGGAACCTGCGTCTCCTCGAGCAGGATCACAAAGAGGATGTGGAGGCCGCATCGGAGTGGGGGAACAAGGCCCTCGCCGCAAGCCGGAAGGCGGACGAGTACCGTCAGGCCGGCAACGCCGCCGACGCCGACAAGTTCGACAACCTCGCGAAGATCGCGCTGCAGCGTCAGATCGGAGCGGAGAACGAGGCCAAGCAGGCCGAACCGCAGCTGGCGTCGCAGACGAAGGTCGTCGACCAGCTGAAGAACGGCCTGAACGGCATGAAGGGGAAGCTGGAGCAACTCAAGACGAAGCGCAGCGAACTCGTCGCCCGCTCGAAGACCGCGGAGGCGCAGAAGAAGGTCGCGGACGCCGTCGGCAGCATCGACATCCTCGACCCCACGAGCGATCTCAGCCGCTACGAGGACAAGATCCGTCGCGAGGAGGCGAAGGTCCTCGGACAACAGGAACTTGCGGCATCCAGCCTCGACGCGCAGTTCAACGACCTCGACGACCTGGGTGAGCTCACTGAGGTCGAGGCCCGCCTCGCAGCCCTGAAGGGCGGCCCGGCCGCCTCTTCACCCGCCATCGAGTCCGCCGGACCCGAGTACACGCCGAGCTCAGGCTCCTAGCACCCGCGCGAAGGGCCCATCGGCGACGCTCCGTCCACCCGGTGAGGCCCTTCGCCGTCGCAGCATCCGCTCCGCACGGATCACGTCCGCGCACGTCGGATCCGCACCGATCAGGAAGGCACAGCATGACGAAGTTCGTCGTCGTCCCACAGTGGCAGGGCTCCGGCTCGTCGAGGGCCATGCAGTTGATCGACGGAGCGGAGGCGATCCGCGGAGACCTGCCGACGGCCGCCACGACGCTCGTGTTCGTGCCGGCCGAGGCGGGCGAGGCGCTCGACACCGACATCCGTCGCGCCAGCTCCCTGATCACCACCGCCGAGCTCCAGCGCCAGGCGATCGCCGGGATCACCGACCCCGTCATCACGATCGGCGGCGACTGCGGTGTCGAACTCGCCTCCGTCGGAGAGGCACTCCGACGGGACCCCGGCATCGCGGTCGTGTGGTTCGATGCGCACGGCAATCTCAACACGCCGCTCAGCTCGCCGTCCGGCTCCTTCAGTGACATGGTCGCCAGAGCACTCACCGGTGAGGGCGCGGCCGGTCTGCTCCCCCAGGTCCCGCTCGACCCGGCACACCTCGTCCTCGTCGGCGTCCGCGATCTCGACGACGCCGAACTCGCACACGTCGAGGAACGCAGCATCCCGATGGTCTCGTCCGTGATGACGAGTGCGGCCGAGGTCGTCGCCGCCGTCGAGTCGACCGGAGCAGAGCGGGTGTACCTGCACGTCGACGTCGACGTGTTGGATCCTTCGGTCATCGCCGGGGTCAGCTCGGCCGTGCCCTTCGGTCTCGAGCTCTCCACCCTGCTCGACTGCATCACCGAACTGCGCGCCCGCTTCGGCTTCGCCGGTGCAGGCGTCACAGGCTTCTCCCCCGGATCGCCCGACGCGGCATCCGACGACCTCGGAACCATCCTCCGCATCATCGGTGCGATCAGCCGAGAACCGAGATCCAGCACACCGACAACGACAGGAATCACCTCATGACCCGTACCGTCGACCTCATCGTGATCGGCGCAGGACCCGTCGGCGAGAACGTCGCCGACTATGCGCACCAGGCCGGGCTCAGCGTCGTCATCGTCGAGAGCGAGCTCGTCGGGGGCGAGTGCTCCTACTGGGCGTGCATGCCGTCGAAGGCGCTCATCCGCTCCGGGGCAGCGCTCCGGGCAGCGAAGCTCACGGGCGGTTCGATCCCGGAGGACACGGCTCTCGACCCGCTCAAGGTGCTGGCCCGCCGCGATTCGTTCACGAGCGACTGGTCTGACGCCGGCCAGGTGCAGTGGCTCGAGGGCGCGGGGATCGACCTCGTGCGCGGGCACGGCAGGCTCACGGGTGAGCGTGAGGTGACGGTGACGTCCGCAGACGGTTCGACGACCGTGCTCCTCGCCACCCACGCCGTCGCCGTGTGCACCGGCTCGGCAGCGCTCCTCCCGGATGTCCCCGGCCTCGCCGAGTCACTGCCCTGGACGAGCCGCGAGGCGACCAGTGTCCAGGATCTACCCGAGTCGGTCGCCTTCCTCGGCGGCGGCGTCGTCGCGGTGGAACTCGCGACCGCGTACCGCTCGCTCGGCGTCGAGGTGACGCTCATCGCCCGGAGCGGCCTGCTCCGCGGTACCGAACCGTTCGCCGGTGAACTCGTCGAGACATCCCTCCGCGACCTCGGCATCACCATCGTGCACGCCTCGCCGACCGCGGTCTCCCGAAGCGACGACGGCGCCGTGACGATCGAGCTCGACGGCCATGACGCCGTCACCGCAGCCGAACTCGTCGTCGCAACCGGACGCACGCCCCGCTCCGACGACCTCGGGCTGGAGACGGTCGGGTTGGAGCCTGGCTCCTGGATCGACGTCGACGATCAGCTCCGGGTACGCGGCAGCGACTGGCTGTACGCGGTCGGCGACGTCAACCATCGTGCACTCCTCACCCACCAGGGTAAGTACCAGGCGCGCGCCGCAGGGTCCGTCATCGCCGCTCGCGCGACGGGCGGCGACGTGGACACTGCCGCGTGGAGCGACCACTCGGCCACCGCGGACCACGCGGCGGTCCCTCAGGTCGTCTTCTCGGAGCCGGAGGTCGCCGCGGTCGGCCTGACCGCCGCGCAAGCGCAGCAGGCGGGGATCGACCACCGCGTGGTCGACTACGAGATCGGCAGCATCGCCGGCGCGAGCCTCCACGCCGACGGCTACACGGGCCGGGCGCGGATGGTCGTGGATGAGAGCCGAGGTGTCATCATCGGCATGACCTTCGTCGGCCAGGACGTCGCAGAGCTCGTGCACGCCGCGACGATCGCCGTCGTGGGCGAAGTCCCCGTCGACCGGCTGTGGCACGCGGTGCCCTCCTATCCGACGATGAGCGAGATCTGGCTGCGCCTGCTCGAGACCTATCGGAGCGGTGCGTGAGCGCTCCCGTATCGTCTGCGAGTACCGCTCGCGACAGGAGGGGCGGCGGCCCGCTCCTCGACACGCCCATCAGCCGCCTCGGCTACTGGTACGCGACCCTCACCGGTGTGATCTGGGGCGCGATCTGGAGCACCGGAAAGGTCGAGCGTCGCGGCGGCATGATCGTGTTCCGCGGCATGCCTGCGTGGTCGTTCGGTCGCGGCGGCTCGTGCGTCGGTGGCGTGTACCTGACCAACCGGAACGTCTCGACCCGCGTCCTCGAGCACGAGGCCGTCCACAAGCGTCAGTGGCAGCGCTACGGCATGCTGTTCCCGCTCATGTACGCGATCGCCGGCCGTGACCCGCTGCAGAACCGGTTCGAGATCGAGGCAGGGCTCGAGGCCGGTGGCTATCTGCCGCGTCGTCGCTCCGCGACCTGACCCCGCGAGTCGTCGGTCGACCGTGGTCAGTGCGAGGCGCGTTCAGGCGCGCCGGCACGACGAGCTGCACGCGCACCGACGCTCGCGAGCGTCATGCGGAGGTCGTTGCGCAGGCCCATGAGGTGGTCCGTCTCGCCGCCGATCCACACGTGGTATTCGGCCGATTCGTGTCCGTCGACGTCGAGCATCTCGCTCGCCCAGGCGCGGGTGGCCCGTGCGACGGCCTGACCCCGGGCACAGCCGGTGCCGGTGCCGGGTTCGCCGCTGCGGGCCGTCCGGGTGAGCCAGGTCACCACCACGCGGCCGGGAGACTGCAGCAGTTCGATGGCGCTCGCATCCTCCACCTCGACGAAGACCTGGCCACGGGCGCAGATCGGGAGCATGGCGAGCACGTCGGCCAGCTCACCGATGGACGACTCGTCACCGGCGAGGAGCACGTGACGTGCATCGGCGAGTGCGAACTCTGCCGGTTCCTCGAAATAACTCACGGGCTAAGTATAGGCATGCCTAAGCTGCGGTCCGCCCCGAAACCGTCGGCTGTGCGGCAGATCACAATCCGATCACTGTGTGACGCGGTCTGACGGCGCAAGTGGCACCGCACACGCTGACTGGGTACGCTCGCTGATGCCGCAGCGACGCGGCTTTCCGGACGCGGTCCACTATTCGGCGGCCCGACGCGGGAATCCCCGCTGCCCGGACTCGGTTGAGCGTCTACAAGACGCTCGCCAACCCAGCATCCCTGAAAGGACCATCATGCGTCATCGTCAGCTGCGTCGTCAGCTCCTCACCGCCGTCGTCGCGGTCACCGGCGCCGCCCTCGTCCTCACCGGATGCGCCGGCCCGGCTGCGAAGCCCACCGCCGACGCGGATGCGAGCCTGCGCGTCGGGCTGGTCCTCGAGCCCTCGGACCTCAACATCCGCTCCACCTCGGGCGCTGCACTCGACCAGATCCTCATCGACAACGTGTACCAGGGCCTCGTCTCCCGCACCGAGACGAACGAGGTCGTCGACACCCTCGCGAAGAGTCACGAGATCAGCGATGACGGTCTCACATACACCTTCGTCCTGCGCGACGGCGTGACGTTCCACGACGGCGCAGCGCTCACCGCGGCAGACGTCGTCGACTCGATCACCCAGGTCCAGCAGAATCCGGCCTTCGTCGACAACGTCGCACTGCAGAAGGTCGCTTCCGTGACGGCCGTCGACGACTCCACCGTCCAGCTCCAGCTCACCTCCCCCGACTCCAACCTGCTCTGGACCCTCACGGGCCGCGCCGGTCTCGTGCTCGAAGCGGGCGCCGACAACGACCTGTCGATGACGGCGAACGGCACCGGTCCCTTCACGCTCAAGACGTGGAAGCAGGGCGACAGCATCACCTTCGAGCGGAACGACGACTACTGGGGCGACGCGCCGGCCGTCAAGGAGGTCGTCTTCAGCTACATCCCCGACGCCGCCTCCGCGGTGAACGCGACCCTTGCTGGCGAACTCGACGTGCAGACGGCCCTCGACGCCAACTTGCAGGACCAGATCACGAAGGCCGACGGTTTCAGCATCACCGAGGGCAAGACGACCGACAAGTACACGCTGGCGTTCAACAACCAGCGCGCACCGCTCAACGACCCGCTGGTCCGTCAGGCGCTCCGCACGGCAATCGACCACGCAGCGATCGTCGAGGCGGTCGGCGGTGCCGCCGTCGAGCAGTTCGGCCCGATCCCGGAGCTCGACCCGGGCTATGAGAACCTCAGCGAGCTCGTCTCCTACGACCCCGATGCCGCGAAGGCGCTCCTCGCGCAGGCCGGACAGGAGAACCTGTCCCTCACGCTCACCATCCCGAGCTTCTACGGCACCTCCGTCGCGAACGTCCTCGTGTCCGAATTCAAGGCGATCGGCGTGACGCTGAACGTCGACAGCGTGGAGTTCCCGACCTGGCTGAACGACGTCTACACGAACAAGGATTACGACCTCAGCTACGTCAACCACGTCGAGGCGCGCGACTTCCAGAACTGGGCGAACCCGAACTACTACTTCGGCTACGACAACGCCCAGGTGCAGTCGCTCTATGCTGAATCCGTAGCGGCGACCGATCCGGCCGTCGCAGCTCAGAAGCTCAAGGAGGCGGCGTACCTCGTGTCGAAGGACAACGCAGCCGACTGGCTCTACACCGCGATCACCCTCACGGTGGTGCGCGACGGCGTGACCGGCTTCCCGGTCGACTCGGTCAACGCGCGCATCAACCTGGCGAAGGTCGCCGTGACCGGGTGACCCGCTTCATCCTGACGAGGCTCGTCCTGCTCCTCGTCGGGCTGCTCGCCGCCAGCGCCCTGATCTTCTTCACGATCAGGGTGCTGCCGGGCGATGTGGCGCAGGTCATCGCCGGTACCGACGCCACCCCGGAAGCGGTCGCCGCGATCAGGGAGCAGCTCGGCCTCGGCCAGCCGGTCCTCCTGCAGTACCTCGATTGGCTCGGCGGCCTCCTCCGCGGCGATCTCGGCAACTCGTTGATCACCGGGACGCCTGTCGCAAGCGAACTGGTCGAGAAGGCCCAGGTGACACTCGCACTCGGCATCATGGCGCTCGTCATCGCGCTCGCGTTCAGTGTGCCGCTCGGCGTGCTCGCTGCGCTCCGGCGCAAGCGGGCGACCGGCACCGTCATCTCCTTCGCCTCCCAGGGCCTCGCAGCGGTCCCGGTCGTCTGGGCGGGCATGATGCTCGTGCTGCTCTTCGCAGTCGTGCTCGGCTGGTTGCCCGCTCAGGGGTTCCCGCGCGCCGGATGGGACGATCCCGGTGCCGCCATCCGCGCCCTCCTGCTGCCGGCGCTCACGATCGGCATCGTCGAGGGTGCCGTCCTCCTGCGGTTCGTCCGATCGGCCGCCCTCGACGCGATCGGTCAGGACTACGTGCGCACCGCGGCCGCGAAAGGGCTGACGCGATCGCAGGCGCTCATCCGTCATGGGCTGCCGAACGTCGCCCTGTCCGTCGTCACCGTGCTCGGCCTGCAGATCGCGGGCCTCATCGTCGGGAGCGTCATCATCGAGCAGCTCTTCACCCTGCCCGGCATCGGGCGGATGCTCGTCGCCGACGTCGGCAACCGCGATCTCGTGAAGGTGCAGGGCGAGCTCCTCGTCCTCACGGGCGTGGTGCTGGTGATCGGCGCCGTCGTCGACGTCATCCACCGCCTCGTCGATCCCCGCCTCCGCGAGCGGGAGCGCACCTCATGAGCGGGCAGCAGCGCCTTCGCCGACCACGCGCCGGTTCAGCCGGATTCCGCGCGCTCATGACGAGCCCTGCAGGCGCGTTCGGAGTCGTCGTCGTCACGGTCCTCGTCCTGTCGGCCGGCATCTCATTCCTCTGGACGCCCCACGATCCGCAGCTCACCGACCCGTTCGCGAAGTGGCTGCCGCCGTCCGTCGAGCATCTGCTCGGAACCGACGAGGTCGGCCGCGACATCTTCAGTCTGCTGCTCGTAGGATCGCGGGTCACGGTCGCCGTCGCGATCGGTTCCGCCGTCGTCTCGACGATCGTCGGAGTCGCGCTCGCGGCCCTCGGCTCGCTCACCCGACGCTGGGTCCGTGAGGCGGTCGCCGTGCTCATCGACATCCTCATCGCCTTCCCGACCCTGCTCATCGCCATGATGATCGCATCCGTGTTCGGCGGCTCCCTCTGGGTCGTCATCTGGGCTGTCGGCATCAGCTTCGGTGTGAACATCGCGCGGGTGACGCGGCCCGAGATCCGTCGCGTCTCGCACAGCGAGTACGTGCTCGCCGGACGAGCTGCCGGACTCGGTCCGGTGCGCAACCTCACGAGGCACCTGCTGCCCAACGTGGCGCCCGTCTTCATCGTGCAGCTGTCCTGGTCGATGGCGGTCGCCGTCCTCGCCGAGGCAGGCCTCTCCTACCTCGGCTACGGCGCCCCGTCGAGTGTGCCGTCCTGGGGCCGCATGCTGAGCGAACTACAGACCTACCTCGCCGTGCACCCGCTGTCCGTGCTGTGGCCGGGGCTTGCCATCACGATCACGGTGCTGGCGCTCAACCTGCTCGGCGATGCCCTGCGCGACGCGACCGATCCGACGCTCGGACGCCGCGCGCCCACGACCACACCGACCTCGCCACAGGGGGTCACGGCATGAGCCTCGAGGTGGAGGACCTGGTCATCACCCTGGGCGGACGACGCGTCGTCGACGGCGTGGGGTTCAGCGTTCCGGACGGCGCACGGTTCGGGATCATCGGCGAGTCGGGCTCCGGGAAGTCGCTGACGGCTCTGGCGATCCTCGGACTCCTGCCGGATGGAGCCGAGGTGGGCGGGAGCATCCGCTGGGAGGGGACGGAACTCGTCGGACGCGACGATCGCGAACTGGCGAGGATCCGCGGACGTGAGATCGGCATCGTGTTCCAGGAGCCGCGCACCGCGCTGAACCCCATCCGCACGATCGGACGACAGATCGGAGAGCCGCTGCGCATCCACGAGGGCGCGTCGAAGCGCGCGGCCATGGCGCGGGCGATCGACCTCGCCGCCCGAGTGCGTCTGCCAGAACCCGACCGTATCGTCCGCCGATACCCGCATCAGCTCTCCGGTGGCCAGCGCCAGCGCGTCGCTGCGGCGATCGCGCTCGCGTGCCGTCCGTCGCTCCTCATCGCCGATGAACCGACCACGGCGCTCGACGTCACGATCCAGTCCGAGATCCTCGGCCTGTTCGAACGTCTGGTGTCCGAGACCGGTTCCTCTCTCGTCTTCATCACACACGACCTCGCGGTGCTGTCCCGCATCGCCACCGACGCCGTCGTCCTCGCGCAGGGCAAGGTCGTCGAAGCCGGTCCGGTCGCGAAGCTGTTGTCCGCCCCGGTCTCCCCCGTCACGCAGCGACTGCTGGCGGCAGCGAAGACGATGAGCTGGAAGGGCGAGGACGATGACTGAGACACCCGACCTGACCCAGCTGACCCAGCCGCTTCTGCGTGCCACGGGCGTCAGCCGGGTGTACACGAACCCACGCGAGAGCCTCTTCCAGCGCCCGAGCCGCACGGTCGCGCTCGAGCCGAACGACCTCGTCGTCGCACCGGGCGAGGCTGTCGGCATCATCGGCGAGTCCGGGTCCGGGAAGTCGACGCTCGTCCGGCTCCTCCTCGCGCTCGACACGCCCTCGTCCGGGACCGTCGAGTTCGAGGGACGTCCGGTCACCGCCGCGGCGAGTGCGAAGAGCCTGCACCGGTTCCGCCGTCAGACGGGCATCGTCTTCCAGGACCCGTACGCCTCGCTCGACCCTCGGATGACCGTCGGCAGGATCGTCGCCGAACCGCTGCAAGCGCTCGGCATCGACGGAGAGCACCGCTCGCGCGTCAGGGCCGTCCTCCGCCTCGTCGGGCTGGACGCCGATGCCGCCGACCGGTTCCCGCACGAGTTCTCCGGTGGTCAGCGGCAGCGGATCGCGCTGTCCCGGGCGATCGTGCACCGCCCACGACTCCTCGTCGGCGATGAACCGCTCAGCGCCCTCGATGTGACCGTGCGGGCCCAGATCCTCGAACTCCTCGCGCGGCTCCGCGCCGAACTCGGCCTCGCCGTCGTGCTCGTCTCCCATGACATCGGCGTCGTCCAGCACCTGTGCGACCGCGTGATCGTCATGCGAGACGGGGCGATCGTGGAGGAGGGCCCGGTGTCGCGAGTCCTCAGCCGACCGTCCCACCCGTACACCACGCAGCTGTTGGCTTCGGTCCCCCGCCTCTGACGAGGTCTCGGCACCTCGACAAGCTCGGTCACCGGGAGTGACTCGATGACGGGCTCGCCGACCAGCCGTCACGGCAGCGCCTCAAAGAGGTTTGCGGGCCTCGATGAGCGTCCGTGACGAGTGGGCGACGAACGGACCATCGTGCCGGAGGGACGCGTCCAGCTCGCGGAGCCGACCCAGGTACCGCTCGGAGGTGAAACCGGGAACCATCCAGATCACCTTGCGGAGGAACCAGACGATCGCCCCCACGTCCGCGAACTCGATCCGCAGACGCTCGGTCTGCAACTGCACGATCTCGAGACCCGCTGCCCGGGCGCCCGCGGACTCGTCATCGGGATGACGACCACGACGGACCGATTCCGGCTGCGGACCGAGGAAGACCTCGATGAGCTCGAACACACTGGACGGGCCGACGTGCTGAGCCAGGTAGCTGCCGCCGGGCGCGATGACCCTGGCCACGTCGTACCAGTCGACCGACACCGGGTGCCTGCTGGAGACGAGCTGGAACGACCCGTCCGCGAAGGGCAGCGGTGCGCCCTCCTCGGTCCGCACGACCACGACGCCACGCGGGTGCAGGCGGGCGGCGGCCCGCGCCAGGTTCGGCGGCCAGGACTCGGTCGCGACTGCCAGCGTCGGGATCAACTGTGCCGTGTCGAGCACCTCTCCCCCGCCGGTCTCGAGGTCGAGCGAGGAGTCGACTCCCGCGAGACGCCTCCCGAGCAGTTCCGAGAAACGCCACGACGGTCGCTCCTCACTCGCGCGGCCGTCGAGCCAGGAGAAGTCCCACCCGTCGACGGACGCGGCATCGGCCTCGGCCACCAGGTCCTCGAACGTGCGTGACACTGCTTCCTCCCGGATCGTCGGTGCGCTCGTCATCCGACAGCCTCGAACCGTGAGGGGTCGAGTCGCGCCACATCGAACCGCGGGACCGCGTCGAGCAGCTCCCGAGTGTACTCGTGCTGCGGGTGATCGAGCGCGGCCGATGCCGATCCCGACTCGACGACGCGGCCCGACGAGAGCACCGTCACCTCGTCGGCGATCTGGCGGATGAGCCCGAGATCGTGGGAGATGAACAGGTAACTGAGCGCGTGCTCGTCACGCAGGTCCAGCAGGAGTTCGACGATCTGCGCCTGCACCGACACGTCCAGAGCGGACGTCGGCTCATCGAGCACAAGGACCGACGGCGCGAGGATGAGGGTCCGCGCGAGCGCGACGCGCTGGCGCTGACCGCCTGACACCTCGCGGGCGCGCCGTCCGAGCGCGCTCGTCGGCAGCGCCACCTGGTCGAGGATCGTCGCAACGCGTCGCCGCCGTTCTGCGGCGCTGCGCACCCCGTGGATGCGGAGCGGTTCCTCGATGATCTGCCGCACCGTGAACCTCGGGTCCACAGCCGACAACGGGTTCTGGTAGACGAGCTGGAGATCCCGGGCGAACGGGTTGGCCACGGGGTTCTCGCGGGGCAGCCCCCGCCCGGCGACGGTGACAGCGCCCTCATCGAAGGAGGTGAGTCCGGCGACGATGCGGGCAAGCGTCGATTTCCCGGAGCCGGACTCTCCGACGAGGGCATGGATCGAACGCGGTCTGAGGGCGAGCGATGCACCGTCGAGCGCGAGCGGCGACTGCGTATCCCGGCCGTACCGCTTCGACACCTGTGCGACCTCGACCACGGCCGCGGTCGACGTCGTCTCGCCACGCTGTTCGGTACGGAGATGCTCGGCGGCAGAACGGATGCGCTCGCGGTACCGCAGCGGCGATGATGCCGGCGAGTCGGACAGCAGTCGGATCGTGTACGGGTGCTTCGGCGTCAGGAGCACGTCCTCGGCCGCTCCCGATTCCCGCACGTCACCGTCCTGGAGGACGACGATCGCGTCGCTGCGCTCCTGCGCCAATGCCAGATCATGCGTGATGAACAGGATGCCGAGACCGAGTTCCTCACGCAGACCGTCGAGGAGGTCGAGGATGCGCCGCTGGACCGTCACGTCGAGTGCCGACGTCGGTTCGTCGGCGATCAGGAGCTTCGGCCCCGCGGCGATCGCGATCGCGATGAGGACGCGTTGCAGCTGCCCGCCCGACAGTTCGTGCGGATACGCCCTGACCCGCGTCGCGGCCTGCCGGATACCGACGTGCTCGAGCAGCTCGACGACACGCGCCGGGACCTCCGATCTGGGCGTCTCGCCCGCCACCTGGACGGCTTGCGCGATCTGCACGCCGACGCGCTGCAACGGGTCGAGCGAGCTCAACGGATCCTGTGGGACGAAGCCGAGGGTCGTACCTCGCAGTGGGCGCCAGAGCTTCCGGGAGAAGCCCGCGACCTCGTGACCGGCCACCGACACGCGTCCGCCGGTGACGACGCCGTTCGCCGGAAGGAGCCCGGCGACCGCTCGTGCGATCGTGCTCTTGCCGGATCCGGACTGTCCGACGAGCGACACCGTCTCCCCTCGTCCCACCTGGAACGAGACGTCCCGGACGGTGCCTGTCGGTCGCTTCGATCCGCCGGAGCGGTACCCGACGTCGAGCCGCTCGACGACCAGCGGGAGCGGCTGATCGGTGACCGCACGGAGCGCGTTCTGCTGCTGGGATGGGTGCGTCATGCTGCGGTCCTCTCGCGGGTGAGCTGGCTGAGACGGCTGATGGAGAGCACGGTGGCGGCGATCACGAGGCCCGGGACGACGACGAGCCACGGCGAGGACACGACGTACTGACGCCCCTCGGAGACGAGGAGTCCCCACTCCGGATCCGGCGGCGGTGCACCGTAGCCGAGGAAGCTCAACGAGGAGATCCAGATCATCGCCAGGCCGAACTGCAGCGCGGTGAGGGACAGGACGGCCGAGTACGAATTCGGGAAGATGTGCCTCGCGAGCACATACGCCCGCGATCCCCCGAGGTGATGGCTGGCCTCGACGAAGGGGAGGTCCTTGACGGTCAGCACCTCGGACCTCATGATCCGCGTGAAAGCGGCGATCGAGGAGATCCCGACGGCGATCGCCGAGTTCAGCGTGCCGAACCCGAGGGCGACCACGACGACCATCGCCAGCAACAGGCCTGGGATCGAGAGCAGGACGTCGACGATCCGACTGATGACCGCGTCGACGATCCCGCCGAACGTGGCGGCGACCAGACCGAGGATCGTCCCGACCCCGAGCCCGATGAACACGGCGACCACCGAACCGAGCAAGGTGCGGCCGGTGCCATGGATCACACGGGAGAGCAGGTCCCGGCCGAGAGAATCGGTGCCGAACCAGTGGGCGGCCGACGGAGCCGCCAACGCGTTCGCGTCGTCGGGTTCGAGCGGATCGAACGGCGCGAGCACGCCCGGGGCGACCACGGAGAGGAGGACGAGTCCGACGACGACGATCGCCAGCACGTCGGCAACGCCGAGGCGCGCGACCAATCGCCCGATGGCGCCCGGCTCAGCGGAGCTCGAGATGATGTCGCGGTCCTGTTGGAGACGGATGCTCATGCGTCCACACTCGCTTTCGTCGGGCTCTCGCCGGGCGTCGCAGCTGCCGTCGCCGGCGCGGTGCTCGCGCGCTCGATCCGCTGGTTCGCGGCTCGCGGCCGGCGGCCACTTGCGCGCGCCGGCCGCACGATGCGCGGGTCGAGGATCGGGTAGATGAGGTCGGTCACGAGGTTGATCCCGACGTAGACGGAGGAGATGAGGATGACGATCGCGAGGATCATCGGGGTGTCCTGGTCCCGGACGCTCTCGAAGGTCATGAAGCCGAGTCCCGTCCTCGTGAACACCGCTTCGACGATCACCGCGCCGGCGAGCAGCTCACCGACGATGAGCGCGAGCATCGTGATCGACGGGATCGCACCGTTCTTCAGCACATGCCCGAGCGCGATCCGTCGCTCGCTCGTGCCTTTTGCGCGCAGGACCGTCACGAACGGCGCATCCGCGGCCTTCCGCAGGCCCTGGATGAGGACTTGCGTCAGCGGACCGTTGACCGCGAGCGCAAGGGTCAGCGCCGGGAGGATGTACGACACGAATCCCTGGTCGCGCACCGATGACACCCAGCCGAGCTGGAAGGAGAAGATCGCCAGGAGCACGAAGCCGATGAGGAAGCTCGGTGCGGAGATCGACGCGATGGGCATGGATCCCGCGAAGCTGCGGACGGCGACGCCCGGGGCGTACACCGCGGTGAGAGCGATCGCGAGCGACAGGGCGATCGTGAAGACGAACGCGACGGCGGCGAGGACGATCGTGTCCGAGAAGCCCTGGGCCACGAGCTCGCCCACGGAGCGTCCGCTGACGAGCGAGTATCCGAGATCACCCTGGAGCAACCGGCTCACGGTGAGACCAAACTGCTGCAGCGGCGCGAGGTCGAAGTTGTAATAGGCGAGCAGCGCCTCAGCGGCAGACTGCGGCAGCGGGTTGATCGGGCTCGTCAGCTTGTTCTCGATCGGGTCGCCCGGCAGAACGAACAGCGTGAAGAAGACGAGGGTGTAGACGAGGGCGATCACGAGCAGCGCCTGGGCGACACGGCGGATCACATGGTTGCGGTACTGCATGGGGCCTCCTGACGGCAGACGGATGATGGTCAAGGAGGGGCCGCGGGTGCTGCCCCTCCCCAACCGGTCAGTCCTCGATCGAGGTGTTGTAGAACTCGGGGAGCGCGCCGTCCGTCAGCGAGAAGCCCTTCACCCGCTGCTGGGTGACGAACACCTGGCTGTCGTTGAGGATCGGTACGACGTAGGCCTGGTCGATCAGGTAGTCCTGGATCGAGCCGAGGATCGCCGCCCTGGTGTCGTCGTCGGTCGCCGCGTACTGCGAGTCGAGGAGCGACTGCAGTGTCGTGTCGGAACCGGCGAGGCCGAGGAGATCGGACCCGTCGGCGCTGTAGTACTCGCTCAGCCCCTTGGACGGGTCCGGGTGCGGCCAGCCGACGCGCAGGGCACCGACCTCGGGATCCGCGAAGGCCGTGGCCCAGTAGGTCGAATAGTCCAGCTCGTTCAGCGAGAGCTCGATACCGACGTCCTTGAACTGGTTCTGGATCTGCTGGAAGAGGCTCTTCGCGGTGTTGTCGTAGACGTCGAGGTACGTCTTCACGGTGAGTCGCTCACCACCCTTGGTGCGATAGCCGTCGGCGTCGCGCTCGGTCCATCCGGCGGTGTCGAGGAGGGCGTTCGCGACGCCTGGATCGTAGGCGAGCTTGTCGGACTCGTCGACATAGCCGAAGGTACCGGGCGAGAGCACTGAGCTCGCGGGCGTCCAGCTGTCGGTGTACTGCGTCTCGATGATCTGCTCGCGGTCGATGACGTGCAGGAGCGCCTTGCGGACGTTGATGTCGTCGAGGAAGGGTGCCTGGCTGCGGAGGAACCACTGGTTGCTGAGGCCGACACCAGTCTTGGAGACGATGTCGTACCCGGCGTCCGCGAGCGCCTGCTCCTCGCTCGGCTGGACGTAGCGGATCACATCGGCCTCGCCCGACTTCAGCGTGCCGAGCCGGACGCTGTCCTCCTGCACGGGGATGACGGTGACCTTCGCGAGATGCGCCTCACCCTGGTTCGGCGAGGACGGCGGCGCCCAGGCGTATCCGTCTCGACGTTCCAGCACGATCTCCTTGCCGTAGGTCTCGGAGGTCACGACGAACGGGCCGGAACCGATGAGGTTCACGAACTTCGACTGCTCCTCCTTGCTCGCATCGATCGTGGCGTCGGCGACGAGCCCGGCACCCCAACCGGTGAGCACGTTGAGGAACGGCGCGTACGGCGTGGGCAGGACGACGGTGACGGTGCTCGCGGCGTCATCGGCGGTGGCGACCAGGCCCGCGGGGAACTGCGCGTTCGGGGTCGTGCCCTTCGCGTCGTCACCGGTCGACTGCCAGTTCAGGTTCTTCGCGACGCTCTTGGCGTCGACGTCGGTGCCGTCGCTGTAGGTCACGCCGTCCCGGATGACGAAGGTGTAGGTGAGTCCGTCGGGACTCACGGTCCAGGAGTCGGCGATCCACGGCTCGAGCTCGTTGGTCTCCGCGTTGCGGGAGATCAGGCGGTCTGTGATGTTCTGCTGCAGCGCCCTGGTCTGCCAGGTTCCGGACTCCTGCACCTGCGCCGACGTCGGGATCTCGGCGTCGAGGTAGGTGAGGCTGCCGCCGTCGGCATCCGAGGAGGCCGATGCAGCGGAGCAGCCCGTGAGCGTGATGCTCAACGCGACGAAGGCTGCTGCGGCGAGTCGGGCTCGCCGTCTGGAGGTTCGGGTCATGACGGATGCTCCTGGGTATCGGTGGGGGCGGGTCGCCGGTGCTGAGCCGGTGTGGTTGCCCATCCTGGGGCCGGATCCGGCACCCACACCGGAGTGTTACGACAGGTTTCCGATGAGCTCCGCCGGTGACGTTTTGTGACACGAGGCGACGGGTTCCGTGCTGCGCGACGGCACGGGGAGCGCCGCATGTCGCCTGGCCCACGGATCGGGAGCCGCCCCGCTCAGGTGCCAGTCGCCGAACAGGCGGGTCATGCTCGTGATCCCGTCAGCTCGGCGGCGATCCGGTCGGTGCCGAGCTCTCGACCGCCGCGGTAGCGGGCCGCGGGATGATCGTCGGGGAGGCGTGCCGCACCGCCGGTCAACCGCTCCCGGAGCGTCTCGCCTGGACGGTAGGCGTCGCGCAGTCGACCACGACGCCGCAGCTCCGGAACGACGAGCTCGACGAAATCGGTCAGGGTGTCGAAGCTGTGGTACTGCCGGAGATTGATCCCGTCGATGCCGACCTCGTCGAGCCAGCGCTCGATCTCATCGGCCACCACCTCCGGCGTGCCGACAGCGTAGAAGTCCTGTTC
Source organism: Plantibacter sp. RU18 (assembly GCF_050613355.1). Lineage (NCBI taxonomy): Bacteria > Bacillati > Actinomycetota > Actinomycetes > Micrococcales > Microbacteriaceae > Plantibacter > Plantibacter sp. RU18. Next base: position 1,870,840 of record NZ_CP159618.1, on the reverse strand, counting down.
GAGGTCGCTGCCGACCCGGGCGACGAAGTCACCGACGGTCCCGGCCGTCACCTGCGCGGGGAGCGCGTCTGGTGCCGCACCCTCGACCGCGAGCGCCTCCGCGACCGTGCGCTCGGCCGGATGCGCAGCGGGATCGAAGGGCAGACTCGCATGGACGTACCGCCCGACGATGCTCGCGTACTCGCGGTATCGGGCGGCTTTGGTCTCGGCCTCCTCCTGGGTGGGTGCGACGATCACCGCCGCCTGCACGACGATCTTCAGCGCAGCGCCGTCACGGCCGTTCTCCGCCGCTGCGGCGCGGAACCGCTCGAGCAGCGGACCGGCGCCACCCGGCCCACGGACGCCCGTGAACACCGCTTCCGCGTGGCGGCCGGCGAAGGCGATGCCCGCCGGAGACGCGGTCGCGGTGAACAGCACGGGGGTACGCTGAGCGCTCGGTTCCGACAGGTGCGGGCCCGCGACCTGGAAGTGCGTCCCGACGTGATCGATGTAGCGCACCTTGTCGGGGTCCGAGTAGACGCCGGCGTCACGGTCACGGATGACGGCGTCGTCGTCCCAGGACCCCTCCCAGAGCTTGTAGACGACGTCGAGGTACTCCTCGGCTATCGCGAACCGCTCATCGCGCGGGATCTCCTCCGACAGGCCGAAGTTCCGCGCGGCGTTCGGCAGATACGAGGTGACGATGTTCCAGGCCACCCGCCCGTTCGTCAGGTGGTCGAGTGTCGACATCCGTCGGGCGAAGGCGAACGGCGGCTCGTAGCTCGTGGAGAAGGTGATCCCGAAGCCGAGGTGGTCGGTGACCGCCGCCATCGCCGGGACGACGAGCATCGGGTCGTTGTTGGGGATCTGCAGCCCCTCGCGGAGCGCGTCTGCCGGGCCACCGCGGAAGACGTCGTAGGCTCCGACGACGTCGGCGATGAAGATCGCGTCGAACCCGCCCTCCTCCGCTGTGCGGGCGATCCGTGTCCAGTAGCGGATGTCCGTGTACTGCTCCCGGTGATTACCCGGCAGCCGCCACAGACCGTGCGTGATGTGACTGACGCAGTTCATCTCGAACAGGTTGAGGATGAGCTGTTTGGGGGGTCGCTGGACGGTGATGATCTGCTCCTCTGGTGGAGCGGCCGATCGATCGGTTCCGATGAGCCGCCTGAGCACCCTAGGCGCGCGTCCACCCGCCTCGCCCGTCGGCCGCGTCATATCCCGTCACATCCGGGCGGGGCCGGCCGCCTCCCGGCCGGGACCGGTCAGCGAGCGATCGGAGGCACCCTGTGCTGCCAGCGCAGACGCCGTTCCAGCTGGGCGCCGAGCGCGAGCAGTGTCGCTTCACCGCCCGGACGGCCGATGAGCTGCACCCCCATCGGGAGTCCGTCGGACGTCTGATGCACAGGGAGTGTGATGGCCGGCAGACCGGTGGCGTTCACGAAGGAGGTGTGCGGCGCGTAGCGGACCTGCTGCTCGAAGTTCAGTTCGGGCGAGCGGGTGTCGTACCAGCCGATCGGGCGAGGCGTCTCTGCGAGTGCCGGGGTGATGACCGCATCGAACGGGGCGAACTGCGCGAGCACGCTGCGTTCGAATCGTGCCAGGCTCGAGAGCGTCTCCATGAGCGTCGTCGCACGGAGCGACCGTCCGCGCTCGACGAGCGTGCGCGTGATCGGTTCGAGGAGGGCGAGCTCCGCATCTGTGGTCGCCGGGACCCCGGAGGCCGAGGCCTGCCAGATGGTCGTGAAGTCCGTCGGGTAACGGTCGGCGTCCCGCAGGCGCACCTCGTCGATACCGTGCCCCATGCCGCTCAGCGCCTGCACCGCGACGTCGACGGCCTCGATGGCTCCCGGGTCGTAGCGGAGGTCGAAGGCGTTGTCCCACGGCGAGCCGCGGAGGACCGCCAGTTGGAAACGGCCCTCCCCTCGGATCGCGTGACCGAGGAGCGGACCGTCGTCCTGTTCCGGCGCTCGGAGGGTGAAGTGGTGGTCGATGCGCCCGTGGACGCGCTCGATCATGGCGTCGAGCAGCAGCACGGCATCGGCGACGGTCCGGGCGATCGGTCCCGAGACGACGAGACCCGCCAGACGATCGACGCCCGAGCCCACCGGGACGAGGCCGCGGGTAGGCTTCAAGCCGACGAGACCACATGCCGCTGCCGGAATACGGATCGAACCACCGCCGTCGGAACCGGGAGCGAACGGGAGGAGTCGTGCTGCGACCGCCGCCGCCGCGCCACCGCTTGATCCCGCAGCGCCTCGGTCGAGCGCCCACGGGTTCCGGGTCGGCACCCCTCCGATCGGCTCCGTGTAGCCGTAGAGCCCGAATTCCGGAGTGGCTGTCTTCCCGAGGCTCACCGCCCCGGCTCGGTCGAGCACCGCGACGAGCTCGTCATCGGCGGTCGCGACGACGTCGGCTGTGAGCCGCGAGCCGTATCGGACGGGAAGACCCGTGCGGGCCACGAGGTCCTTGTCGGCGAGCGGCAGTCCCCACAGCGGAGCGGTGCGCGGAAGGGACTCGACGGCGGCGAGACGAGCCGGGAGTCCGCCCGCGGCGACGGCGGTGAACGCCCCGATCTCGCCGTCCAACCGCTCGATGCGATCGAGGTAGTGCCGGGCCAACTCGGTCGGTGACACCTCGTCGCGTTGGAGCGCCTGCCACTGCTCGAGGGCCGTCAACTCGTGGAGGTCCGCCATTCCCCAAGCCTACCGACCCGGTCACCGAGCCGGACCCGGCCACCGAGCCTGTCGAGGTGCTACCGCTTCAACGACTTCTGCATGAGCACGGTGCCGATCCAACGGTCGAACTTGAACCCGACACGACCCATGCGTCCGACCTCGGTGAAGCCGAACTTCTCGTGCAGGGCGATCGACGACTCAGCGCCCTTGTCGGCGATCACCGCGAGCATCTCCTTGAGCCCGGCGGCCTTCGCACGTTCGACGAGCTCGGCGAGCAGGTCCGTCCCGAGCCCCTTCCCGGTGGCTGCAGCCCCGAGGTAGATCGAACTCTCCACGGTGAAGCGGTAGGCGCGCTTCTGCTTCCACGGCGCGCACAGCGCGTACCCGAGGATCTGACCGCTCGGGTTCACGGCGACGATGAAGGGGAGCTGCAATCGCCTGAGGTAGGTGAACTTCGAACGCCACTCCGCGAGCGTCATCGCGTCCTCATCGAAGGTGACCATGCTGTTGGCGACGTAGTGGTTGTAGATCGCCCGGATGTCGGGCAGGTCCTCGGGGGTCGCCTCCCGCATCGTGAAGCTGAAGGGCGCCTCGGGAGTCGGCGGCTTGCGCAGATGGGGCGGAAGCTTGCGCCTCGGCTCGTACTCCTCTTCCAGCATGCCCCAAGCCTAGCCAGGCGGCAGGACCGCGGACAGCCCTTGCGCGGCCCGTGCGCCGCAACGATTCAGCGCAGCGACCAGTCGATCTGCGCTGCGCCGCGCGAGGTCAGGAACTCGTTCGCACGGCTGAACGGTCGTGAGCCGAAGAATCCGCGCGAGGCGGACAGCGGGCTCGGATGGGCCGACACGATGACGAGGCGGTCGGGATCCGCTGTCGCATCGAGCAGCGGAGCCAGGCGCTCGGCGTCCTTGCCCCACAGGATCGCGACGAGTGGCCCGCCCCGCGCGGCGAGCGCACTGACGGCCTGCTCGGTCACCGTCTCCCAGCCGTGACGGCGATGGGAGCCGGCGCTGCCGGCCTCCACGGTCAGGACGCGGTTCAGCAGGAGGACGCCCTGCTCGGTCCACGAGCTGAGGTCGCCGTGCTGCGGTGGCTCGATCCCGAGGTCGTCGCGAAGCTCCCGGTGGATGTTGACGAGGCTCCTCGGGACGGGACGAACGTCTCGATCCGCGGCGAACGACAATCCGATCGGGTGGCCTGGTGTCGGGTACGGGTCCTGGCCGACGATGAGCACACGGACGTCGTCGAGGGGCAGACGGAACGCGCGGAGGACGAGCTCCGGGGCCGGAAGCCACTGGGCGCGCTGTTCTCCCAGCCAGCGCTCGATCGCGAGGAGGTCGTCTGCGACAGGGTCGAGCGCTTCGGCCCAGGCCTCGTCCATGAGCCCCGCCGCTGCAAGGGCGGCCGGGCCGCCGCCGAGGATGCCGTCGACCATCGACTACTGCTGCTCGGCGCCGATCGTGCGCACGACGACGCCGTGCTCGGCCGTGAACACCTGCCAGACGCTGCCGCCGCCGAGCACCGAGAGAGCCCCTTGTCCGACGACCAATGCGGTGTTCTCGTCGATCGCGACGCCGCCGTCGACGACGCCTGCCTCGGTCGCCGCGACGAGACGCCCGAGTGTGCCCCACTGTGCGGCGTGCGCCTCGACCGCGATGTCGACGAGGCCGAGGCCGTCGCCGATCGTCACCTCGTCGAGCTCCTCTGCAGCGGCCTCGGGGCTCACAGGCACCTCTCCGACGCGCCACCCGCCGAGGATCGCGTGTTCGGCGGCGATCATGGCGCCGGCCGAGATACCGAGGTACGGCAGGCCGGAGGCGACGAGGCGACGGATCTCCGTCGCGACCGGCGCGACCGCGTCGGCATAGGCGGACGGAAGCCCGCCGCCGACGACGACACCGTCGATCTCGGCCAATTGCGCCTGCGCGACGACACCGCCCTCACGGACGACGATCAGCACCGCGTCGATCTCGGCTGCACGCTCGATGGCGCGGGCGAGGCCCGACGACTGCTCGAGTCCGTCACCGTCGTGGACGACGATGAGGGCGATACGCGGGGCGAGTCGTCCGGCGACGACGGCGAGCGCGGCCGCCTCGGCGATGAACGCTGAATAGACGGACGACTCGGTCTCTGGGGTGGCGGGGCCACCGAGGAGGAAAACACTCACCCTGAGACCCTACCCGGCGCTACGCCGTTATGGTCGGCAGGGTCGACCAGGGGAAGGAGATCCAGCGGTCGACGCGCTTCCAGACGTAGTCGGGCCGGAGCACGGTCTGCGGCTTCTCGTAGAGCGTGACGGTGCGCACCTCTGCGCCGCTCGCCCGCATGAGTTCGAGGACCATGGCGAGGGTGCGGCCGGAATCCGAGACGTCATCGACGAGGAGTACGCGGCTGCCGGGGAGTCCGGCGACGTCGAGCAGCGGCGGGAGCACGACCGGCTCCGGCAGCCTCGCGTCGACACCGGTGTAGAACTCGACGTTCAACGCACCGCAGGCCTTCACGTCGAGCGCGTACGCGATGGCCCCGGCGAGCAGGAGTCCGCCACGCGCGATGGCGACGATGGAGTCGGGACGGAAGCCGCTCGCGACGATCCCGCTTGCGAGTTCACGGGCTGCGTCACCGAACGTCGGCCAGTCGAGGACCTCTCGCTCAGGGGCTGGGGCAGCGGCGTTCTCGGTCGACATGCTCCAACGCTATCCTGCCGGGCCACGCCACCTGTACCATCCCCCCATGACGCGAGACACGACGGCTCCGGGCGGCGCCGCCCACACCGGATGGCGGGGCACGATGCGGGGCTCGGCCGCCGGAATCACCGTCGGCCTCATCGGCTGGTTGTTCCTCGTCGAGATCACGAGCGGCGTGCTGCAGGGCTACTACGTCCCCCTCATCCCGGACCTCGTCGACCATCTCGGCATCCACGATGCCGACTTCAACTGGTTCGAGGCCGCGCAGCTGCTGCTGTCGGCGCTCGTCGTCCCCGTCCTCGCGAAACTCGGCGACATGCACGGTCACAAACGGATCCTGCTCATCGCGACCGTCCTCACCGCCGGAGCCAGCTGGTGGCTGGTGATCGCTGGTGACTTCTGGTCGTTCCTCGCCGCGTGGGCGCTGCAGGGGTTCTACGTCGTGTGGCTGCCACTCGAGATCGCACTCATCTTCGAGCGTGGACGCCGCTCGGGCACCGGAGCTTCACAGACGAGACGAGCGGCCGGCCTGCTCGTCGTCGCACTCGAAGCCGGAGCGATCATCGGGGCGCTCTCCAGCGGCCGCATCCTCACGGCTCTCGGCGGCGACATCCCGCTGACCATGATGCTTCCGGCCGTGGCGGTGACCCTCGTCTTCTTCGCCATCCTCTTCGGCGTCCCGGAATCGAAGCCCGTGCCCGGACGCACCCTCGACTTCGGCGGGTTCGTCCTGCTCAGTCTCGCGCTGCTGCTGATCACCTCCGGGCTCACGTTCCTGCGGCTCAACGGGCCCGGTACCTGGTGGGTGTGGGCGCTCATCGTGATCGGTGTACTCGCATTCCTGCCCTTCGGACGCCATGAGCTGCGCCAGGCGGACCCGGCGATCGACCTGCGCGTCCTCCGCCAGCCGAACATGTGGCCTGTGCAACTCACCGCCGGCCTCATCGGCATCAGTCTGCTGGGAGCGCAGGCGCCGCTCAGCACCTACGCGGGCACGCCACGCGAGAACGGATACGGTCTCGGGCCTCGACGCGAGCGACATCTCGACGCTCATCGGCGCGTACCTCATCTCGATGATCGTCGGTGCGCTGCTGTTCCCGCTCGTCTCCCGGTGGACCACGCCGCGGATCGCGCTCATCATCGCGGCGTTCCTCGTGGCGATCGGCTATCTGCTGTTCCTCCCCTTCCATCTCGAGACGTGGCAGGTATTCACGAACATGGCGATCGCTGGTCTCGGCTCCGGCGCGCTCGTCGGCGCGATGCCGGCGGCGGCGGCGGCAGCAGCACCGCTCGGGCAGACGGGGGTCGCCGCGGCGCTCACCAACACGACGAAGACGATCGGTGGTTCGTTCGCCTCCGCGGTCTTCGGAGTCGTCCTGTTCGCCGGCGCCGCCCAGGCGGTCACAGCGGCGGCATCGAGCCTGTCGGGGTACCTGACGGTGTGGGCGATCTGCGGCGCTGGTGCGCTCCTCGCGGCGATCCTGCTCTTCTTCGTACCGAAGCTCGCGTTCGCCGACGCCGCTCCGATCCCGGACGCACTCGTGCCGGAGCCGGAGCGGCCCGCTCGCTGAGATCCGCAGGCGCCGACGCTGCCCGGACTACTCCGCGACGCGCAACGGACCCTTCGCGAGCTTGTACGGCGCTGCCTGCGCCACCGGCTTGATCGTGATGTGGTCGATGTTCACGTGTGGCGGGAGGGACGTCGCGTGCACGATCGCCTCGGCCACGTCGTCCGCGGACAGGGGGTCCGGGATCTCGTCGTACACCGCGTCGGCGCGTGCCTGGTCGCCGCCGAAGCGGACGAGGGAGAACTCCTCCGTGTGCACCATGCCCGGTGCGACCTCGATGACCCGGATGGGCTCGCCGTTCAGTTCGAGCCGCAGCACCTCGAACAGCGCACGTTCGGCGAACTTCGCGGCGTTGTAGCCACCGCCGCCCGCGTACGCGGTGTGACCGGCGATCGAGGTGACGCCCACGATCGTCGCCGCGCCGCCGGCGGGGATGCTGCGCCGGAGGATCGGGAGCAGCGCCTGGAGGACCCGCTTGGTCCCGAGCACGTTGATGTCGAACATCCGCTGCCAGTCGTCGACGTCGCTCGCCTCGACCGAGGCGAGCCCGAAGGCCCCACCGGCGTTGTTGATGAGGGCCTCGGCCCCACCGAGCCCTTCGACCGTCGCCGCGAGCCGATCGACGTCGGCCTGCACCGTCAGGTCTGCGGTGACGGCCGCCCCGCCGATGTCCGCGACGAGCCGCTCGAGACGATCGGCACGACGCGCGACGGCGACGACCTCCCAGCCGTCTGCGGCGAACCGCCTCGCTGTCGCCTCCCCGATCCCCGAACTCGCACCGGTCACCACCACACGTCTTGTCGTCATGCGTCCAGGGTAGCGAGCGCACGAGGGCGTTACGCCGTGTTTCCGCCCGCTTGGCGCGTTCAGGACGGACGAGTAGCCTCGGGGACACGACGGAGCACCACCGGAGCCGAACCCCGGAGACATCGACGTCAGACCGGCAGCGGCCGACCAGGCAGCATCCGCCACCCGAAACGCAGACCACCCGAGCAGAGGGGACCATCCACCATGAGCGATGCCACGAACGACTGGAAGTTCGAGACCAAGCAGATCCACTCCGGCGCAGCGCCCGACCCCGTCACCAAGGCGCGCGCCACGCCGATCTACCAGACCACCAGCTACGTGTTCGACAGCGCGGACCACGCGAAGAACCTCTTCGCCCTCACCGAGTTCGGCAACATCTACACCCGCATCCAGAACCCGACGCAGGCCGTCGTCGAGGAGCGCCTCGCTGCGCTCGAGGGCGGCAGCGGCGCCCTCCTCCTCGCCTCGGGCCAGGCGGCGGAGGCCTCCGCGGTCCTCAACATCGCCCAGGCCGGAGACCACATCGTCTCCTCGTCCTCCATCTACGGCGGCACGTACAACCTCTTCAAGTACACGCTGCAGAAGCTCGGCATCGAGACGACGTTCGTCGAGAACCAGGACGATGCGGAGGAGTGGCGCCGTGCGGTGCGCCCGAACACCAAGCTGTTCTTCGCCGAGACCATCGGCAACCCGAAGATCAACATCCTCGACATCCGTCTCGTCGCCGACATCGCGCACGAGGCCGGTGTGCCGCTCATCGTCGACAACACGATCGCGACCCCGTACCTGATCCGCCCGTTCGAGCACGGAGCGGACATCATCGTGCATTCCGCGACGAAGTTCCTCGGCGGACACGGCACGGTCATCGGCGGCGTCATCGTCGACGGCGGCACCTTCTCCTGGACGGGGCACGCGGACAAGTTCCCGGGCCTCACCACACCGGACCCCTCCTACCACGGCGCCGTCTACACCGACGCGGTGGGCGACTCGCTCGCGTACATCATCAAGGCGCGCGTGCAGCTGCTCCGCGACCTTGGTGCCGCGATCGCTCCGGCGAGCGCCTGGCAGCTGATCCAGGGCATCGAGACGCTCAGCCTGCGCATCGAGCGTCACGTGCAGAACGCCCAGCACGTCGCGGAGTGGCTCGACGCCCACCCCGACATCGCAAGCGTCAACTACTCGGGTCTCCCGTCGAGCCCCTGGTACAGCTCTGCCAACCACTACGCCCCCAAGGGCGTCGGTGCCGTCCTGTCCTTCGAGCTCAAGGGCGGTGTCGACGCTGGCCGTGCGTTCGTCAACTCGCTTGAACTGTTCTCGCACCTCGCGAACATCGGCGACGTCCGTTCGCTCGTCATCCACCCCGCGTCGACGACGCACTCGCAGCTGACTCCGGAGCAGCAGCTCACGGCCGGTGTCACGCCGGGTCTCGTGCGGCTGTCGGTCGGTCTCGAGAACATCGACGACATCACCGCGGACCTGCAGGCCGGGCTCACCGCCGCGAAGCAGGTCGTCGAGGCCGCCCGGGTCTGATCCTCCCGTCCCCAGCGCGGTGCGCTGGACCGGGCGCACCCCACCAGCGCGAGCGCGGGTCTCCAGAGGCCCGCGCTCGCGCTGTCGTGTGTCCCCGGCGGTCGGTACCCCGCGCTCGGTCCAGCGCACCGCGCCGAGACCGCACGCGCGCCGAGGGGGCGTAACAATGTCCGCCGGCCCGCCACGGCACGACACAATGGAGGTCTATGGACTGGCAGATCCCGGAAGACAGCGTGCCCTCCCGCTTCGTGACCGAAGCAGAGGTCGGCGCCCTCCTCGCGAACCCTCCGTCGAGCGGCGCATGGCGTGACGGCGACCGGCCAGGAGACCGGCTGTTCGCGCCGCTCGGGCGCCTCGACTTCGAGCACGGCGGCAGCATCCCCCACGCCAGACTCGCCTACGAGACCTGGGGCACACTCGCCGACGACGGCGGCAACGCCCTCCTCGTCCTGCACGCCCTGACCGGCGACAGCCACGTCCTCGGTGCGGCAGGCAACGGCCACGCGACCGCCGGCTGGTGGTCCGGGATCGTCGGCCCAGGCCTCGCGATCGACACCGACCGCTGGTTCGTCGTCGCACCGAACATGATCGGCGGGTGCCAGGGCAGCACCGGCCCGTCCTCCTTCGCACCGGACGGCGTCGAGTGGGGCTCCCGGTTCCCGTACACCTCCGTCCGGGACCAGGTCGAGGCGCAGCACCGCCTCCTCCGGCACCTCGGACTCGATCGCTGGGCGGCCGTCATCGGCGGTTCGATGGGCGGCATGCACGCTCTCGAGTGGGCGGTCACCCACCCTGATCTGGTCGAACGCCTCGCGGTCATCGCCGCACCCCCGGTGACGACCGCAGATCAGATCTCCTTGAACTTCGTGCAGCTCGAAGCGGTGCGCACCGACTCCCACTTCCAGAACGGCGACTACTATGACGCCCCCGACGGTGAAGGCCCCCACCGCGGTCTCGCACTCGCTCGACGCATGGCGCTGCTGAACTACCGGAGCCCTGGCGAGCTCAACGAACGGTTCGAGCGCAGCTGGCAGTCGAGCGTCAGCCCGCTCGGCCATGGTGGACGGTTCGCCGTCGAGTCGTATCTCGACTTCCACGGCAACAAGTTCACCCGCCGCTTCGACGCCGGCAGCTACGTGACCCTTGTGGAGGCGATGAACTCGCACGACGTCGGTCGGGATCGCGGCGGCATCGGAGCTGCGCTCCGTCGCTACCCCGGGCCGTCGCTCGTGCTCGGCATCGACAGCGATCGGCTGTTCCCGGTGAGTGGCCAGGAGGAGATCGCGCTCCATCTCTCCGGCAACCTCGACGGCGCCGTTCCAGCGGTCATCCGCTCCGACTTCGGCCACGACGGTTTCCTCATCGAGAACGCGCTCGTCGCACCGCAGATCCAGCGGATCCTCGACGCCTAAGGCCGGACGACAGCTGTCGGTCAGGCGCTCCCGTCCAGGCCGTGTCACCCGATAGGGTGACTCCACAGAGGAGCGTGAGCATGGAACGCGTGGTCAAGACGCAGCGACGGCTGCTGCTGCGCACGACGCGGTTGTTCGGCCTCGCCGGCTGCGTGACCGCGGCCGTGATCGTCAGCGTGCCCGGCGTCATCGTGGGCGGCCGCTACGCCGTGATCCTCATTCTCGTCGCGGCCCTCGCTCTCGGCCATGTGGCGGCGGAGCAGTACGTGAACCCGATCTGGCTGACCCTCGTCTTCGCGATCGGTATCGGCGTCGTCGTCGTCATCGGTACGTCCGATGGTGGCGGCGGCAACGTCGGGTCGGCCAGTGCCGTCGCGGCCGTCGCCTCACTCGGGATGGGCTCGATCGCCGCCAGACTCGCGCCCATGCGTCGCGCATGGCCACTCCTCGCCGCCGTGTTCCTCGTGACGATCGTCGCCGTCGGCGTCGCCACGTCGCCGTCCGGCTTCGGGTTCCCGGCGGTCAGTCTCACGATCGTGATGTGGGTCACGATCGGAGCGTTCGGGAGCTGGCTTCACGCGAGCATCCCGCGCCTCATCCGCCGAGTCGACAACATCGGCAGCGCGTACAACGCCGAACGGATCGCGAGCCAGGCCGAGTCGCAGCGGCGACAGGACGCGCGCCTCCTCCACGACACGGCTCTGGCCACCCTGACGCTCCTCGCCCACTCGGGTCGTGGCGTCGACGCGCTCGCCCTCCGGGCCCAGGCGAGGGACGACGCGCACCTGCTGCGCAGTCTCCGACTCGGCGAGGAGCTCAGCCCGATCTCCTCCGGCAGCTACATCCTGCAGCGGGGTGCCGACTTCACCCTCGACGAGGGCATCGGTGCGGTGACCGAGCGCTTCGCCGGGCTCGGTCTGACCGTCAACGTCTACGGCGGCGGCAAGGCCACGCTCGACCCGCAGGTGCGCGAAGCCTTCCTCCTCGCGCTCGGCGAGTGTCTGGAGAACGTCCGACGGCATTCCGGCGTCGACTCGGCCGACGTGACGGTTTCGATCGACGAGCAGACCGCGCGCCTCCTCGTCACCGACACCGGACACGGATTCGACCCGGCAGCGGTACCCGCCGGGCATCTGGGCGTCAAGGAGTCGGTCATCGCCCGCATCCAGGAAGTCGGTGGGCAGGCCCGCGTCTTCTCAGCCCCGGGAGCAGGAACGACCGTCATCCTGGAGGTGCCGCAGTCATGAGCATCGACTCCCTCGTCGGCGCCGTCGGACCGACACGCCGCTACCGGCATCGACGCGCACTCGATCGTCAGCGCTCCACGCTCGGCACACGCCAACTCGGTATCGGATTGTCCGTCTCGGGCCTCGTGCTCGTCGTCTACGCGGCGATCCGCTTCGTCGAGGGTTTCGCCCTCTACCCTCGGCCGGTCCTCACCGTCATCGCGTGGCTCGTCCTCGCCGGAGCCATGGCGTCGACGTTCCTGCTGCTGCGTCGCTCCGGCTTCCATCTGACGGATCGGATGTTCATCGCCCTGCTCATCGAGCTGGTCATCGTCGCGACGCTCGACCTGGCGAGTGTCTGGGGCCTCGACGCGGTCGGGATCTACCCGACGGCTGCGGCGGCCGTCGGCGGCGTCCTGCTCGCGGTGGTCACCCTGCGTCCCGCCCGCGACATCGCAGCGTCGACGCTCGTCCTGGCGGTACTCCTCGTGCTGTCCATCCTCACCGCGACCCGGAATCAGAGCACCACGCTCGGTGCGGAACTCCTCGTCGCGGCGATCGCGGTCGTGCCACCGCTCATCGCCTGCGCGATCGTCTCCCAGTACCGCCGGATCGTCCGCCTCGAACTCGACCGGGTCATGGTCGCCTCGACCGTCGGCAGCGCACGCGACGCCCTCGGCTTCTTCGACTCGGAGGAACTCGTGACCCTCGACCTCGAGGCCGAGGAACTCTTCGACGGCGTCGCCGACGGTTCCGTGGACCTCCCGCTCAGCCCTGAACTCGCCGCCCGCGCATCCCGCCTCGCCACCGAGCTCCGCCGTCACCTCACCGCAGAGGGCAAGGAGACCTGGCTGGAACACGCGTTCCAGGAGTCCTCCGTGCTGGCGGATGGCGCACAGTTGCGCGATCCCGACCGCCTCGCGACCTATCTCGCAACGGATCAGCGGGATGGACTGCTCTCTGCAGTATGGTTGCTCCTCGGGGAAGCAGACGCGCAGAGTGCCACAGCTGTGCTGACGCTCGGGCCGCTCGATCGCACCGAACGACAGGGCCGGCCAGGTCCGCTCACCATCCCGATCGCCCTCGAGGCGAACGGGGTGCAACGCGCCAAGGTCGACCCCGCGGTGTGGGAAGCGCTCAGCCGGGTGGGCAACTACTCGGACACGTACCAGAAATCCCGGATCAGGATCGAGATCGACAGTTCCGTCGACAATCCTGCTGCGGGCCAGCGGAAAGGGGAACGTCCATGACGTCACTGCAGTCTCGGATCAGGGTTGGCATCGTCGATGACCACCGGATGCTGCTCGGAGCACTCACCGAGTGGATCAGGAGCGTCGCCGACGACATCGAACTCGTCGTCGTCACGCCGTCCTGGCCGGAGCTCCTCACGCACCCCGCTTTCCCGGTGGACGTCCTCCTGCTCGACGTCGACCTGAAGGACAACGTCCCGGTCGCAGTGAAACTCGCCACTCTGAAGACCACGGGGGTCACGACGGTGCTGATGAGCACGTACAGTGATCCCGCCGTCGTCCGCGAGGCGCTGGCCGCCGGCGCCATCGGCTATCTCGCCAAGAGCGAGGACGCTGAGACGATCGTGCATGCGCTGCGCGCCGCGGCCCGCGGAGACTCGTACATCTCCCCCGAACTCGACCTGGCGCTCGCGAGCGGCGCGTCCGGCACCGGGCCGCGACTCAGCGCGCAGGAGCGACGGGTCATGGCACTCTACGCCGCGGGCGAGCCGGTGAAGATGGTGGCCGAGAGCCTCGGGATCTCCGACGAGACCGCGAAGAGCTATCTGAAGCGCATTCGGGAGAAGTACCGCAACGCCGGCATCGACGTGGGCACGAAGGTCGCCCTGCGCAAGCGCGCCATCCTCGACGGCATCATCGTCGACTAGCTGCCAGCGCGGTGCGCCCGACCGAGCGCGGGCGACCAGCCGGCGTCGCTACGCACTGACGCGAGCGCGGGTCTCCGGAGGCCTGTGATGTCTCAGGACTTCGTGGACACTTCTGTCTCAGGACTTCGTGGACACTTCTCTGTCTCAGGACTTCGTGGACACAACGCTGTTCTTGGTCGTTCGTGTTCGGCCGTGGGCGGGGCGGCCTTCGTTGCGTGATGGCATGGGTTGGGTGCGGATCATGGTGCCGTGGTGGTCGTAGAACGTGATCTGCTGAGCGTCCCAGATCGCGTGGACGGTGTGACCGATGAATGCTGTCCCGGGGCGGAACGTGCGACCGAGGAGGTAGGTTCTGCCGCCTGACGTGACAACACATTCAGCTTCGCCGGGTGGTAGGGCTGTGAGGGCGTTGCGGGCGGCGTGGATCTCGATCGCGGTGGGTTGCGGGGTCGGTGACGGGGCAGCCGGGGTGCGATCCCAGGCCTCTTTCGGGGTTTGCCGGTCGGTGAGCGATTGGTGTTCGCGGAGCGTGTTGTAGGACACGTCGAAGACGTTCACGAGGGTTTGCAGTTCCTCGATCGTCGCGGCTGGCGGTTTGGCGTTGAGGAAGCGGTGCAGTGTGCGGTGGAAGCGTTCGTTCTTGCCTTGCGTGGTGGGTTTGTAGGGCTTCCCCGTGATCGTCTCGACGCCGAGCGAGGCGAGGTAATCGATGAGCTGGTTGGAATGCCCCCGACGCGTGGGATTGAACGCGACACCATTGTCTGACAGGAACTTCTGTGGTGCTCCGTGATGGTTGATCGCCTGGGTCACGACACGCAATGCAGCCTCTCCGGTCTCTGCCCGGGCGACCAACGACGCGAGCGCGAGACGGGAATGATCGTCGATGATCTGGAAGATCGTGCAGAGCGAACCGTCAGTAAGCGTCCACTCGGTTGCATCGATTTGCCACAAACAGTTCGGGGCTGGATAGACGAACCGACGAAACGCGCTCCGGGGCCGCTTCCGAGGCTCCGCCTCGACCACGCCCGCACGAACGAAGATCCGCGCCAAGGTGGCCCGTGAGGGCAACTCCTGGAAGCCCATCCGCCGCAACCTCGCGATCACACTCAACGGGCCGAAATCCCACCCCTCTGCACGCAATCGCGCCCGAACACTGATGGCGAGATCGACGATCTCGTCGCTCGTCCGAGCCGGACTCGACCGAGGCCTCGTGGATGTCGGAGCGACGACCTCGAACACACCATCTGCCGCAGCCCGGGCGCGGATCTTGTAGAACCAAGACCGCGAAACACCATGCTCCTCGCAGAACGCCGAGACCGCACCCCGGCCCGCATCATCAGGCCACGATGCCACGAGCAAACGAACCTTCGGAGATGGACGCTTCGGTATCGACATGCTCCACCGAACCGCGGAAGTGTCCACGAACTCCTGAGACACACTGTCCACGAAGTCCTGAGACAGAAGTGTCCACGATGTCCTGAGACTTCACAGGTCTCCGGAGACCCGCGCTCGCACTGCAGACCCGCGCTCGGTCCAGCGCACCGCGCTGGCAGAGGGCCGAGGGCAGAGATCAGACGGGGATTGGCGCGGTCGGCGGATTGCGGTCGGAGATGCGCTGATCCTCCTGGGCGTTGGCACGCGCGAGCGACGTTCGCAGCTGTCGATGCTCGACCGAGAAGCTCGTGACGACGATCGCGAGGCCCACGATGGTGAGCACCACACCGGTCCACACGGGGGCGATGTATCCGAGTCCGCCGGCGATGACGACGCCCCCGAGGAAGGCTCCGAGCGCGTTCCCGATGTTCAGCGCCGAATGGTTGAGCGCCGCTGCGAGTGACTGGCTGTCGCCGGCGACGTCCATGAGGCGCGTCTGAATGGCTGGCCCGAGCCCCTGCGACGCGAACCCGACGGCGAACACGAAGATGAACATCGTGGGCGTCCAGGCGGCCGTGAGCGCGAGCGCCGTCAGCACCACGATCATCAGGCTGAAGAACACGATCAGAGCCCGCTTCACGCCTCGATCGGCGAGGTGCCCGCCGACGAGGTTGCCGATGGTCATACCCACGCCCATGGTCGCAAGCGCCCACGGCACGAGCGAGGCGGGCTGCCGCGCGACCTCGGTGACGAGCGGCGCCAGATAGCTGTAGACGGCGAAGAGACCGCCGAACCCGATGGATCCGAAGCCGAGCACGAACCACACCTGGCTCCGGCGGAACACCCGGAGTTCACGGCGCATCGTCTGGGCCGGGTTCCCGGCCTGGACGGGGACGGCGAACCAGATGGTGACGGTCGCGATCGCGAAGATCCCGGTGACGATGAAGTAGGCGGCACGCCAGCCGTACTCCTGCCCGATCCAGGTGGCGAACGGTACTCCGACGACGTTCGCGATCGTCAGCCCCGTCATGACGAGTGCCACACCCTTCCCGCGCTTGCCGGGTCCCATGAGGCTCGCGGCGACGAGCGCGGCGATGCCGAAGTACGCGCCGTGCGGGAGGGCCGCGACGAAGCGGGCGAGCAGCACCAGGCCGAAGCTCGGGAGCACCGCTGAGGCGAGCGTGCCCACCGTGAACGCGACGCCGAGCCACATCAGGACGGTCTTCCGGCGGTATCGGGCGACCACCGCTGCGATCGTCGGCGCACCGACGACGACGCCGAGCGCGTAGGCGGTGATGAGCCACGCTGCCTGCGCATTCGCCTGTTCCTGACTGCGTGCTGCGAGCTCCGGCAGCAGGTCGGAGGCGATGTTCGGCAGGAGCCCCATCGCGACGAACTCGGTGGTGCCGATGCCGAACGCCCCGACGGCGAGCGCGAGGATGGCAAGACGAATACGGGTCGGCGACAGCTGCGTCGACCCGTCCAGGATGGTGGGCATGGATCGATTCTACGACAGCTCTCGAATCGATTCGAGTCTCCGCCGAGAAGTTTTCACACGGGACGTCCGCGCGACGCGGAGGATCAGCCGTCGTTGTCGAGCGCGGCGTCCAGGCGGTCGAGCTTGGCGGTGAGCTCACCGTCGTAGCCCGGGCGGATGTCCGCTTTCAGCACCAGCGAGACACGACTTCCGTACTCGCCGACGGCCTCGGTGGCCGCCTTGACGACGGCGAACACCTCGTCCCACTCCCCCTCGATCGTCGTGAACATCGAGTCGGTGCGGTTCGCGAGGCCGGATTCGCGCACGATCCGGACCGCGGCCGCGACCGCATCGTGGACGGAACCATCGGTCTTACCGGTGCCGCTTGGTGCGACGGAGAAGGCGACGAGCATGGGATCACTCCTTGTGGGTTCGGACGGGGACAGGGACGGAGAGCGGGTCGGACGCGACCTCGCCGGCTGCCGCACGCGGCGCGAACAGCGCCTGGACGGCCCAGCCGGCGAGTACGAGGTAGGCGAGGTTCCGGAGGGTCAGCACCGTGACGAGCACCGGGTCGACGTTCAGCAGCCACAGGTACAGGTAGGGATACACGAGCTGCGTGAGCGCCGCGATCGCGAGGGCGAGCACCGCCGGCATGAGGAAGCGGCCTCGCTGGAGCACGATACCGAGGATGACGGGCGCCGCGAGCCACATCGCGAACTGCGGCGACCCGACCTTGTTGAAGATGATGAGGGTCAGCACGAACAGCAACGACAACGGCGGCAGCACGGTCACGAGACGTCGTCCGGATCGGACGGCGAGCAGGCCGAGCAGCACCGCTCCCGCCACGGCGAGCATGAGGAGTGGCGTCATGATCGCGATCGCCGTCTGCACGCCGGGCCCGGTCACCTGATAGGTGAGGATGTCGTGGTCGTAGTAGACGAAGCTCTGCGGCACCCGCAGCACGGCGAGCCAGAGGTAGACGTTCCCGATGAGTGACTCGATCTGCAGGCCTCGACCGGTCTGCTCGGTCACGAAACTCAGGACGTTCGCACCACCCAGGAGCATCCCGACACCCAGGACGACCGCCGAGGTCACGATCGCTGCGACCAGGACGCGCACGCGGCGTCGGTGGGCGATCACGATCGCGCCGACGAGCGCCGCCGGCCAGATCTTCATCCATGCGGCCACCGTCAGCAGGATCGCTGCGACACGCGGGCGGCCCGCAGCCCACAGCAATCCGACGATGGCGATGGGGACGGTGATCGAGTCGATGCGGGCGAGGGCGATCGGGCCGAGCATCGCGAGGAAGGCGAGCCACCACCATGCGGCGAGGAGCCGTGGACGGGATCGCCCGTTGCCGAGCAGCACGAGGAAGGCAGCCGCGTTCACGATCGTCACGAGCAGGAGCCAGCCGAAGCCGTACCACGCGCTGCCGAGCACGAGCGGGAGCAGCATGGGGAGCAGCGCGAGGATCGGGTACACCCACGGTTCATCGAGTCCCGGGACGGGTCCCCCGCTCGTCGCCTGCTCGACCCACGGGCGGTACACGAGGATGACGTCGCCGAGCGGGAGCCCTTGCGCGACGAGACAGAGCCAGCCGACGACGAGGTGCACGGCGGCGAAGCCGCACCAGAGGAGCCATCGCCGCATCACGTCCACCATCCTAGGCTCGCGCGCCCCGTCGTCCGTGGAGCCCCGACGATGAACAGGACGGAGATCGTCCAGCGCCCGGGGTGCGGGGCCTAGTAACCGGTGAAGGCGTCCGTGCGCACCCGACCGACGCCGATGCCGTGCAACGCAGGCTTCAGCGCGTCCACCATGGCCGGTGGCCCGGAGATGAAGACCTCGCGTGCAGCCAGATCCGGTAGAGCAGCGGCGAGCCGGTCGTGGTCGACGCGCCCCGGGCCGATCGTCGTCCACCCCGAGGGCAGCGGTGCGTCGGCAGCGAGGCCGGCAACCATCACCCGGGTACCCCAGGCCTGGAGTTCGGCCGCGTAGGCGAGCTCCAGCGGATCTGAGACGACGTACACGAGCACGACGTCGCGCCGTTCCCCGCGCAGGTGGAGGCGGGACAGCTGGCTCGCGAACGGTGTGATCCCGATGCCTGCCGCGATGAGGAGCAGCGGCTTGCCGGAGTCCTTCGGGAGGACGAAGTCGCCCCAGACCCCTGTCGCCGCGAGACTCGTCCCGACCGGCATCGAACCGAGCGCCCGCTTGAAGCTGCTCGCGCGCTCCGGGATGCGCATCGCGACACGGACCGTGCCGTCGTCCTCCGGTGGCGAGGCGATGCTGAACACGCGACGCGTCCCACGGACGTCCGCCCCACGGTGTGGCAGCGTGAGCTCGACGTATTGGCCGGCGGCAAAGGGGATGGGCCGCTTCGAGCTGAACCGGTACTCGACGGCGGTTGGGGTGAGGGCTCGGGTGCCCTCGAGTCGCAGATGCAGGCCGCGTCGTCGAGCGACGACGAAGGCAAGCACGTTGCCGATGAGGAGCGCCAGCTCCGGCGTCGACGCGACCTGACCGATCATGAACGGCACCGAGAACAGCACCGCGACCACTGCAGCCTCCCCCAGCTGCTGCCAGCGGCGAGGCGGCAGCGTGAGCGGTTCGGTCAGCATGAAGGAGGCAAGGAACAGGATCGGATACGACACGAGCGGCGTCAGCAGCGCTGCTCCGAGATCCTGACCGCCCACGACCAGTCGGATGGCGACGAGCGCCCAGGACACGACGATGAACAGGAGCGCCATCGTCAGGCGCTTCGTGCGGATGAGGACGAGACCGCCCAGGAGGATCACGCCGGGCAACAGGTACGGGTTCGCGACCCACCACACCGACGGCGAGATCCCCGGGACGACGAGGTAACTCGCGAGGACGCTCATGACGAGGGCCGCGAGCGCAGCGGGGTTGAAGATGTGGCGACCACGGATCGCGAACAGGTATTTCCCCGCCGAGGCAACGAACGCGGCGACGGCGATCCAGGCGAGTTCCGCGGGCTCGATCCCGGGCCAGAGGATGAAGAACAGCAGGAGCGAGGTGATGATCGACGATTCGCTGTGGGGGTGGACGCGGAACAGCGCGCCGAACAGCCGGTTGGAGAGGTACCCGACGACGAGCAGGGTGGCGAGCGTCGCGAGGAGTTCGAGCGGCGTGTAGAAGACCGCACCGACGAGCGACAGGACGAACGCGTAGAGGGCGAGCGTACTGAGGGAGAGTGTCACGAGCCGGTACATGGTGACCCGCCCGAGGACGGTGTCGAAGAAGTAGCCGAGGCGGCCGGTCATGTGCTGTCTGCTTTCTGCGGTGAGGTGCTGCTGGAGGTCGGCACTCTGATCGGAGCGGGTCAGGTGAAGAGTTCGCCGGGGGAAAGCCACGGATCGATCCGCGAGGCCCGAGGTGAACATGCGGACGCTCTGGAACGTGAAAAACTCCGCGAGCGAGGCGTGGTCAGTGAAGAACAGCGCGGTCGCGAGGCCGTCGGCGGTCATCGCCTCCGGCGCGGTGACCCAGCTCGCTGCGACCGCCCTGGTCGGCTCGCCCGTGCGACCGTCGATGACGTGGTGGAGGCCCTCGCCCCAGGAGCGACGGTTCGTCGCTGAGGCGCACAATGCGCCTGCGTCGATCGTCGCGACGCCGATCGCCTTGCGGGGGTCGTAGGGGTGCTCGAGCGCAATCCGGAGCGGTGCGGACTCGCGGGCTCCGTGCTCGTGCCGGATGTCACCCGAGGCGTCGATCGTGAACTCCTCGTGGCCGTGCTCGCGGAGCACCGCGGCGACGAGGTCGACGAGTCGCCCCTTCCCCGCGGCCCCGATGTCGATCACGATCGGCCTGCTCGTCTCCAGGGTCTGGCCGTCCCACTCGGCGACGTCGTCCCAGCGCGGTGCGGCGAGCGCCGGACCGCGCTGGGCGAGGGTGTACGCGGCGTCGTATCCGAGCCGTTCGAGCGAGGCGCCGATGAAGGGCGTCACGGCACCGGCCGTCGCGTCGTGCAGGCGTCGGTAGAGGTCGAACAGGGCGACGGCGTCCTCCCTCGCCTCTGGCGGGAAGGCGGCGCGTGCCGGGCCCTCGGCGAACCGGGCGATGAAGGCGTCGTCCCGGAACCTCGACCAGGTGCGATCGAACGCGTCGATCCGCGCGGCGACCGCAGCAGCCGTGGCCTCGTCGACGCGCAGTGTCGTGTCGATCTGCCAACCGGTCCCGATCGCCTCGAAGCGCAACGTCGTGTCACTCATGGTCGGAGAGCGGGCCGGTTCAGCTGGCGGCTTCGGACTTGATCGTGTCGATGGCGGCGTTGAACCCACCGCTCGTCAGCGAGGAGCCGGCGACCTTCGACACGGAGAGGCTGTCGATGTCCTTGCCGACGACCTCGGCCGCGATCCCCGAGATGAACTCCGCCTGGTATCGCTTGCTGTTGGCGCTCTCGGCGTTCGAGACCACGTCGACCGCCGTCACGACGTCGTCCGCGAGCGTCACGGTGACGGTGACGGACTCGGTGCCGTTCGGGGACTGATAGCTGCCGTCCGCCGTGTAGGAGCCGTCGGCGTAGTCGGTCACGCCGCCCGTCCCCGCGCCCGCGTCGGCGGTCGCGCTCGGTGCGGTCGTGGCCGACGTGCCGGTGGTGGGTGTCGTGGTCGCCGTGCTCTCGGCATCGGCGGCCGAGCAACCGGCGAGCGTCCCGACGAGCGTGAGACCGGTGAGCGCCGCGAACGTGGTCTTCTTGGCGGCTCCTGAGAAGCGGGGCATGTGGATGGTCCCGGGGGTCGTGGTGTTCTTCAGCATCGTTCGTCTCCTCGGACGGTGGGGGACGCCGTCCGGAGACGGCCGGCGCGACATGTTCCCTGCCGCGGTGAACCCAGTGTCGTGAGCCTCTCTATGGGGAAGCTATGAGCGTTCTGGGAGTTACCCCTCTGGTGTCGATGAACGACCGTTCAGCCCAGCACTCCGCGGACCGCGCCTCGGACGGCCTCTGCGACATCGAGCGCGGCGAGCGGGCCGTCGAGTGCCGCCGCAGTCCCGGCTGCGGCGTGGATGAGGACGCCGCTCGCCGCGATCGCTGCCAAGCACGACGGATCGTCCAGCACCCGTTCGGCGTTCGTCGCGACGAGCGCACCGATGATCCCAGCGAGTGCGTCCCCCGTCCCAGCCGTCGCGAGCCACGACGGCCCCCCGGCGACACTGATCGTCGCTCCATCGGGCGAGACGACGTGGGTCGTCGCGCCCTTCAGGACCACGACGATCCCGAGCCTGCTGGCGACGTCCGCTGCGTGGGTGATCGGGTCGGCCATGATCGCATCGCGTTCCGCCGGGCTGCCGAGTCCACTCAGCATCGTCGCGAGCTCACCGACGTGCGGGGTGGCGACGATGAGCCAGGATTCGGCGACTCCGAAGCCGCGCTGGTGGCCCCCCGCAGCGACCCGGCGGAGGGCACCGGCGTCGGCGACGACGGGTTCGGTGCTGCGTAACGCCCCGTCGAGCAGCGCGCTCTCATCGCGGGTGAGCTTGCCCGGATCCATCCCGGAGCCGATGAGCCACGCCTGCACACGCCCCTGCATCGTCACGATCTCCGGGCGTCGTTGCAGCACGAGGTTCGCGGCCCGCTCGGCACCGAGGTAGCGGACCATGCCGACGCCCGTCCGGACGGCCGCCTCGACGCCGATCACCGCAGCGCCCGGGTAGTGTTCCGAGCCCGTCACGACGCCGAGCACCCCGTGCGAGTATTTGTCGGAATCGGTGTCGGGCACCATGATCCAGTCGCGGGCGTCGGCAGGAGTCCAGCGGATCGGTTCAGCCATGCCATCACCCTAGGGCAGCACTCCGGCGCGGCATCCCCGACCAGCCGGTCCCGATCGGCAGCATGGGGTGGGCGGCGAGGGAATCCGCGACGCCCTCGCGACGTTCCCCGACAGCGACGGCCAACGCCGCTTCACACCCCAGAACCGCTCCACGAACCGGAGGCCTTCCGTGCCAGCACTCTTCGATCCGATCACCCTGCGAGGCATCACGATCCGCAACCGACTGTGGATCGCCCCGATGTGCCAGTACAGCGTCAGCGAGGAGGATGGTGTCCCGACGAGCTGGCATCTCATGCATCTCGGGCAGTTCGCCGCCGGCGGCTTCGGGCTGATCCTCTCGGAGGCGACCGCGGTGAGCCCCGAGGGCCGGATCTCCCCGCAGGACACCGGTATCTGGACCGACGGACAACAGGATGCGTGGAAGCCCATCACCGCCTTCATCACCGAACAGGGCGCAGTGCCCGGTATCCAACTCGCGCACGCGGGCCGGAAGGCCTCGACCTGGGCGCCATGGGGCAACGATCAGGCGGGGAGCGTCCCGGACGCGCAGGGCGGCTGGTCGACGGTCGCTCCGTCCGCAGAGGCGTTCCCCGGGTACGCCATGCCCGTGGCGCTCGACCAGCCGGGCATCGACCGCGTCATCGAGGACTTCCGAACGGCGGCCATCCGATCGGTCGAGGCCGGCTTCCAGGTGATCGAACTCCACGCCGCCCACGGCTACCTGCTGCACCAGTTCCTGTCGCCGCTGGTGAACCACCGTGACGACACCTACGGCGGTTCGCTCGAGAACCGCGCGCGGCTCCTCCTCCAGATCGTCGACGCGATCAGGGAGGTCGTTCCGGAGGAGCTGCCGCTCTTCGTGCGCTTCTCGGCGACGGACTGGGCCGACGGCGGCTGGGACGAGCACCAGACGGCGACGGTAGCGAACTGGTGCGCAGAACACGGGGCCGACTTCTTCGACATCTCGACCGGCGGTGCGATCGGTGGCGTCCGCATCCCGCTCTCCCCCGGCTACCAGGTGCCGTTCGCCGCCCAGATCGGCGCAACGGGCGTCGACACCAGCGCGGTCGGTCTCATCACCGACGCCGACCAGGCGGCGGGGATCGTCGCCGACGGCCGCGCCGCGGCCGTCATGGTCGCGCGGGAGGCGCTCCGCGACCCGCACTTCGCCCTGCGTGCCGCCGAGGAGCTCGGCGTCGACATCGAGTGGCCCGGCCAGTACGAGCGGGCGAAGCCGCGTCGCTGACCAGGTCCCTCGACTGACGCCGGCCCGCTCGCTGTCGCGTGCGGGCCGTCGTCGTCCATCAGGTGCTGCGACTCAGCGGCGCCGTGTGGCGTCCTGCACCTCGCCGACGAGTTCCTCGATGATGTCTTCGAGGAACAGGACGCCGGTCGTGGCGCCCTCCTCGTCGAAGACCCGAGCCACGTGCGCACCGGAGCGGCGCATGGTCGTCAGCGCGTCCTCGACGTCGGAACCCTCGAACACCGACACGAGCTGCCGGATGTGCTTCGCGGGGACCGGTCGTTCCTCGTCCCCGCTCCCGTCGAGGTCGTCGTACCGCAGGACGTCCTTGAGGTGCAGGTAGCCGATCGGGACGGCCTCGTCATCGACGATCACGTAGCGGGAGTACCCGTACTTCGCGACCGCCCGCTCGACGTCGGAGGGGGTCGCTTCCTCAGTGAGGGTGATGAGGCTCGCGAGCGGCAGAGCCACGTCGTGCACCTTCTTCTCCGTGAACTCGAACGCTGCCACGAGTGCGCCGGTCGAATCGGTCAGCACACCCTCGCGTGTGGACTGGTCGACGATCGTCGCGACCTCGTCGAGTGTGAACGCGCTCGCAGCCTCGTTCTTCGGCTCCACCTTGAAGAGCCGGAGGACCGCGTTCGCGATCGCGTTGAGCGACCAGATGATCGGCTTGAACACGCGCGCCACGAACACGAGCGGCGGTGCGAGCAGCAGCACGGCGCGATCGGGGATCGAGAACGACAGATTCTTCGGGACCATCTCGCCGAACACCACGTGCAGGTAGGACACCAGCAGTAGCGCGATGATGAAGGCGACCGTGCCGATCGTCTCCTCGGACCAGCCGGTGAGCGCCAGCGGCACCTCGAGCAGGTGGTGGATCGCGGGTTCGGAGACGTTCAGGATGAGCAGCGAGCACACCGTGATGCCGAGCTGGCTCGTCGCGAGCATGAGGGTCGCGTGTTCCATCGCCCACAGCGCCGTCTTCGCGCTCCGGCTGCCCTGTTCCGCAAGCGGTTCGATCTGCGAGCGACGCGCGGAGATGACGGCGAACTCGGCACCGACGAAGAAGGCGTTCGCGATCAGCAGCACCACGAGCCAGGCGATTCCTGCCCAGTCGCTCATGCGTCGTCACCTTCCTCCGGAGTGTTGGGTCTCGGGGTGAACCGGATCCGATCGATGCGTCGGCCGTCGAGGCGCTCGACGCGGAGTGTGCCCGCCTCGAGTTCGAGCTCGTCGCCGCTGACCGCGAGCCGACCGAGCTCGCTCATGACGTAGCCCGCCACCGTCTCGTACGCTCCGTCCTCGGGTACCAGGACGCCAGCGCGCTCGAGGAGTTCGTCTGGGCGGAGGCTGCCCGGGAAGGTCGTCGAGTCACGGCCTCGCACGACGCCCGCACGGGAGCGGTCGTGTTCATCGGCGACCTCGCCCACGAGCTCCTCGACGAGGTCCTCGAGTGTGGTGACGCCGGCCGTTCCGCCGTACTCGTCCACGACGACGGCCATCTGGTAACCGCGCCCGCGCAGCTGTGAGAGGAGCACGTCGAGCTTCATCGTCTCCGGGACGCGGAGCGCTGGAGACTGGAGTGCTGAGACGGGCACCGACCCGCGGCGATCACGCGGGACGGCGATCGCCTGCTTCACGTGGACCACGCCCGTGATGTCGTCGACGTCCTCGTCCGTCACCGGGAACCGGGAGTGCCCGGTCTTCCGAGCGAGCGCGAGGACGGCCTGCGCGGGTTCGTTTCGTTGGATCGAAGCGACCCGCGGGCGCGGCGTCATGACGTCGGAGGCGTCGTGGTTCGAGAACCGCAGTGTCCGGTTGAGGAGCGTCGCCGTGTCCGCCTCGAGGGTTCCCTCGAGGGCCGAGCGACGCACGAGCGAGGAGAGCTCCTCGGCTGTCCGGGCGCCGGACAGTTCTTCCTTCGGCTCGATGCCCATCGACCGCAGGATCCCGTTCGCACTGCCGTTCAACACGACGATCGCCGGCTTGAACACCCACGTGAACGCGGTCTGGAACGGCACGACGAGCTTGGCCGTCTGGCGGGGAAGTGCGAGTGCGAAGTTCTTCGGCACCAGCTCGCCGATGATCATGCTGAGCAGTGTCGCGATGGTGATGGCGACGATCGTCGCGACCACCGCGACGACCGCTTCCGGGACGCCGAGCGAGCCGAGCGGTCCCGCGAGCATCTTCGACAGCGCCGGCTCCATCGTGTAACCGGTCAGGAGCGTCGTCAGCGTGATGCCGAGCTGAGCGCTGGAGAGATGCGTCGAGGTGATCTTCAGCGCCGCGATGGTCATCGTGAGGCGGGTCTCACCCCGGTCGCGGCGGGCTTCGAGGTCCGCGCGGTCGAGGTTGACGAGCGCGAACTCGGAAGCGACGAAGAGGCCGGTGCCGATGGTCAGGACGAGGCCGACGCCGAGCATGATCCACTCAGACATGCCGATCCCGTCCGTGCGTGCCGAGCGATGTCGGGAGGGGGAATCCGGGGGTCAGAGCGCAGCGACTGAAATCGTCGCGATGCGGCGCCGGGTACGGATGGTGGCCGGGTGAATTGTCTGAAGGAGGGTCGTCCATTGTGCGGATGAGTCTATCGGACATCCACCTCTGTGGACCCCGGAATCCTGGGGTTCTTCTCAGCATCCGACGCCCGCGCCCGCCGCTCGGTGGCGCGTGCCGCCTTGCGGCGGACGATCGCGAACCGGAGCCCGATCACGCCGGCGGCCAACGCTGGGACACCGCCCGACACGATCATGCCGACGTGCGGACCGGCGGCTTCGATGAGCCAGCCCATCAGCGGGCCACCGATCGACTGGCCGCCGAGGAGCACGAGGATGTACAACGACATGACGCGGCCACGGATCGCGACGTTCGAGGAGAGCTGCACGAGCGAGTTCGCCGCGGTGATGAAGAGCAGGTTCGCGACGCCTCCGGCGATGAGCAGCAGCGCGAACGGCAGGAGTACGGGCATCGCGCCGGCAGCTGCCTGCAGGATGCCGACCATCGCTGCGGCGACGATCACGATGCGCAGGTCCACTCCCCCGCGCCGGGTCGACGCGAGTGCGCCGGTGAGCGCCCCGACCGCGACGAGTGCGTTGAGGAATCCATAGCCGCTCGCTCCGATGTCGAAGACGTCCGATGCGTAGGCGGCGAGGAGGACCGGCAGGTTGAAGGCGAACACCGACATGAACGCGACCATGATCACGGTCCAGCGGATGGCCGGCTTCCGCATCGCGTACCCGAGGCCCTCCTTCAGCTGGCCCTTCGCCTTCGCGACGATGGGCGTCGGGACGAGCTCGGAGACGCGCATGAGCGCGAGCGTGAGGACGACGCCGCAGCAGGCGACGGCGTTGATGCCGAACGACCACCCGGAACCGACCGCGGTGATGAGGATGCCGCCGACCGCCGGTCCGACGAGCTGGCCGAGCTGGAACACCGCGGAGTTCAGGCTGATCGCGTTCCGCAGTCGGGCCGGACCCACGAGCTCGTTCACGAACACCTGGCGTGCAGGATTGTCGACGACCGTGACGAGGCCGAGCATGAACGCGATGACGTAGATGTGCCAGACCTCGACCGAGCCGCTGAGCGTGAGGATCGATAGCGCGACGGCGAGGACCGCTGCGAGACACTGCGTGATCATCAGGAGCACGCGCTTCGAGTACCGGTCGGCGATGACACCGCCGATGAGCCCGAACAACAGCATGGGTGCGAACTGCATGGCGACGGTGATCCCGACCGCCGCGACGCTGCCGGACAGTTCCAGGACGAGCCAGTCCTGGGCGATGCGCTGCATGCCGATCGCGGTCGTCGCGACGATGTGCCCGATGGTGAAGAGCCGGAAGTTCGGTACCCGCAGGGAGGAGAAGGTGTCCCGCCAGGCTGGACGCTCACCGACGATCGGCATCGGGGCGGTTGGCGGGGGCGGAGCGACGGCGATGTCGGAAGGAGGAGTCACGTGTGTGGCCAGCGTTTCGTATGTCGAGTGCGTGTCGTATGGGTGCGAGCCGTGGTGCGCGAGGCTCACCTCCACGGTATTGCCGTTCCACCCATTTCGGAGCAGGATGATCCCTATCAGTCCTATTCGATTCGTGAATGAATGGATCCCGCATGTTCGACCCGACGCTGCTGCGCACCTTCCTCGCGGTCGCCGAGACCAAGAGCTTCACGCGTGCTGCGGCGCAACTCGGGATCAGTCAGCCGACGGTGAGCCAGCAGATCCGTCGCCTGGAGGACGCCGCGGGCCGTTGGCTCGTCGTCCGGGACACGAGGGCCGTCCGACTCACCGACAACGGCGACGCGATGGCGGGGTTCGCGCGGACGATCCTCGCCGCGCATGCTGCCGCCGAGAGCTACTTCACCGGCTCGGCCATGCGCGGCCGTCTCCGGTTCGGGGCGGCAGACGACCTCGCGATGACGCAGCTGCCGCGCATCCTCAGGCACTTCCGACAGGGGCACCCGCAGGTCAACCTCGAGCTGACCGTCAATCAGAGTGGACCGCTGTACCGACGCTTGAAAGCGGGCGCCCTCGACCTCATCTTCATCAAGATGAACCCTGGGCAGAGCGAAGGCAAGCTCGTGCGCACCGACTCGATGGTGTGGGTCGGTCTCGAGAAGACGACGATCGAGCCCGGCCAACCCGTGCCGCTCATCGCCTACCAGGACCCGAGCCTGTCGCGGCAGCTCGCGATCGACGCGCTGGAGGCCGCCGGCCGCACCTGGCGGATCACCTGCAGCACGCGCGAGGTGAACGGCGTCCTCGCGGCCGTCCGTGCGGGGCTCGGCGTCGCCGTGTTCCCGCGCAGCCTCATCCCGACGGACCTCGTCATGCTGAGCAACCGGCTCGAACTCCCGGACCTCGGCGGCGTCGACTTCACGCTGCTCGCCAATCCGCTCGCGGCCTCGGAGCCGGTCGACGCACTGTCCTCGGCGATCATGGACCGCTCGCTCGCCTGAACCGCCGCCGGACGGTGGTCCGCGACCGGGATGCCGACCGGATCAGACGGAGACGTCGGCGGTCTCGTCAGTGAAGGGTGCCGGGACGAGGTAGGTCTCCCGGACCTCTGCCGATTCGTGCGGACCGCTGCCGTCCGGCGCGGTGAACGGTTCGTCGAACTCGACGATCCACGTGGTCAGCTGCTCGGTCCACACGGAGATGAAGGCCGCGGCGCGCTGGCGGCCAGGAGCGACGATCACGCCGGAGACGCGCTCGCCCGTCGACGGGTCGGACGCGGGGTCCATCAGCACGAGCACCTGCATGCCCACGCCGAGGCCGAGTGGAGACGCGTCCTTGTTCACTGCCATGGCTCCATCATCCCACCGGGACGCCCGCCCGCCTCACCAGGAGACCGGCAGCGCCTTGCCCTCTTCGTACCCCGCCGCCGACTGCACACCGACGATGGCGCGCTCGTGGAAACCGGGCACCGTGTCGGCGCCGGCGTAGGTGAACGACGAGCGGACCCCGGCGGTGATCATGTCGAGGAGGTCCTCGACCGACGGACGGAGGGGATCGATGGTGATGCGCGAGGATGAGATGCCCTCGGCGAAGAGGGTCTTCCTGGCGAGTTCGAACGGATCGAGCCGTCCGAAGCGTTCGTGCACGGCCTTCGTCGACGCCATGCCCCAGCTCTCCTTGTAGATGGAGCCGTCGGCCGCGCGCTGCAGCTCGCCAGGTGCCTCGATGGTCCCGGCGAACCAGGACCCGATCATGACCGACGATGCGCCGGCGGCGAGCGCGAGGGCGACGTCGCGCGGGTAGCGGACCCCGCCGTCCGCCCAGACCCTCGCCCCGAGCGCCCGTGCGGTCTCCGCGGTCTCGAGGACCGCCGAGAACTGCGGACGACCCACGGCGGTCATCATGCGCGTCGTGCACATCGCGCCCGGGCCGACGCCGACCTTGAGGATGTCCGCGCCGGCATCGACGAGGTCCTGCACCGCGACCGCTGACACCACGTTCCCGGCGACGATCGGCAGGCCGAGCCCGAGTGCCCGGACGGCGGCGATGGCGCGGAGCATGCCCTCCTGGTGACCGTGGGCGGTGTCGATGACGAGGACGTCGACCCCTGCCGCAGCGAGGGCGCGGGCCTTGACGCCGACGTCCCCGTTGATCCCGATGGCCGCGGCGACCCGCAGCCTGCCCGCAGCGTCGAGCGCCGGGGTGTAGATCGTCGAGCGGAGGGCGCTGGTGCGACTGAGGGTTCCGACCACCGCTCCGTGGTGCAGCACCGGAGCGAACTCGAGGTCTGCGGCCACCATCAGGTCGAACGCCGCGCGACCGCCGGTGACGTCGTCGGCGTCGATCGAGGCGAGGGCTCCACGGACGAGGTCGCCGAGCCTCGCGTCGGGCAGTGCCGTCGCCAGACGGGCGGCAGGGATGCACCCGGCGTAGGCGCCGGCCTCGTCGTGCAACACGATGCCGTGACCGGCGACCGCGGGGATGAGGCGCAACGCGTCTCCGGCGGTCTGGTCCTCGCGCATGATGAGGGGCGTGTCGAAGGCGACCGGTTGCGCCTTGACCCACCGGATCGCAGCGTCCAGGTCCTGCAGCGGCATGTCCTGGGGCAGCACCCCGAGACCTCCACGGCGGGCGAGCGCCGCCGCCAGGCGAGGACCGGTGACGGAGTTCATGTTCGCGGCGACGATGGGGATCGTCGCCCCCGTGCCGTCGTCCGGGGCGAGGTCGACGTCGAGTCGACTGGTGATACCCGATCGGCTCGGGACGAGGAACACGTCCGAGTAGGTCAGGTCGTGGCTGGGAATCTCACCGATGAACCGCATGAGAACACCGTATCCCGCCCTGCGTCCGAGCCGCATGGAGAGCCGAATGGGTTTAGGCTTGTTCCTTGGATCGTGCGGGCATGTTCCCTGCCTGCAAACAGCAAGAAATCAACGGAGAGAGTGGGCGATCGACGGTGTCGAGCCAGATGACCGGAGTGGGCGCTGATGACGGCGCAACGAACGAATTCGGAGCCAATGAATGGCTCGTCGACGAGATGTATGAGCAGTACCTCGTCGACAAGGATTCGGTTGACCGCTCCTGGTGGCCGATCCTCGAGCACTACCGGCCGGTGAACGGCGCCACCGAGGGAACCACGGGTGGCGCGGCCGGCAGCACGACGACAGCTCCGGCAGCAGCGCAGCCCGAATCCGGCACCCTCGTGAACCCGCCGACCGCCCCGATCCAGGTCATCGGCGCACAGCCGGTGGCCCGCACCACCTCGGTGCAGGCGAAGCCGGCCCCGATTCCGGCCGACGCACCGGTGACGAGCCCGAGCCAGGTGCAGCAGCCCAAGACGTCCGCCGACGAAGCGGAGCCTGAGGCCGTCGACAAGGTGACCGTCCTCAAGGGCATGGCGAAGTCGCTCGCGACCAACATGGACGCAAGCCTCACAGTCCCCACCGCGACGAGCGTGCGCACCATCCCCGCGAAGCTGATGATCGACAACCGCATCGTCATCAACAACCACCTGAAGCGCGCCCGCGGCGGCAAGGTCAGCTTCACCCACCTCATCGGCTGGGCCCTGATCCAGGCGCTGAAGGACTTCCCGAGCCAGAACGTGTACTACGAGGAGGCCGACGGCAAGCCGACGGTCGTCGCGCCGGCGCACGTCAACCTCGGCATCGCGATCGACCTCCCGAAGCCGGACGGTTCGCGGGCGCTCATGGTGCCGGGCATCAAGCGCGCCGACACGCTCACGTTCAACGAGTACCTGTCGGCGTACGAGGACCTCGTCAGCCGCGCTCGCAAGAACAAGCTCACGGGCGCCGACTTCCAGGGCGTCACCGTCTCGCTGACGAACCCCGGTGGCATCGGCACCGTGCACTCGGTGCCGCGCCTCATGAAGGGCCAGGGCTGCATCATCGGCGCCGGCGCCCTCGACTACCCGGCCGAGTTCCAGGGCGCCTCCGAGCGCACCCTGAACGAGCTCGCGATCGGCAAGACGATCACGCTCACGAGCACCTACGACCACCGGGTCATCCAGGGCGCAGGCTCCGGCGAGTTCCTCAAGGTCGTCCATGAGCTCCTCATCGGCAGCCGCAGCTTCTACCAGGACATCTTCTCGGCGCTGCGCATCCCGTACGACCCCATCCACTGGGCGCCCGACATCAGCGTCGACCTGGCCGACGCCGTCGACAAGACGGCCCGCGTGCAGGAACTCATCAACGCGTTCCGGGTGCGCGGACACCTCATGGCGGACATCGATCCGCTCGAGTACGTGCAGCGGTCGCACCCCGACCTCGACATCGCCAGCCACGGCCTGACGTTCTGGGACCTCGACCGCGAGTTCGTGACCGGCGCGTTCGGCACAGCCCGCACCTCGAAGCTCCGCGACATCCTGGGCGTCCTCCGCGATTCCTACTGCCGCACCACGGGCATCGAGTACATGCACATCCAGGACCCTGCCCAGCGCAAGTGGATCCAGAGCAAGGTCGAGCGCAAGTACGAGAAACCCTCGCACGACGAGCAGATGCGCATCCTCGGCAAGCTCAACGAGGCGGAGGCGTTCGAGACCTTCCTGCAGACCAAGTACGTCGGCCAGAAGCGCTTCAGCCTCGAGGGCGGCGAGTCGACGATCGCGCTGCTCGACACGATCCTGCAGGGTGCTTCCGAGGCCCAGCTCGACGAGGTCGCGATCGGCATGGCGCACCGCGGTCGCCTCAACGTGCTCACGAACATCGCCGGCAAGACGTACGGTCAGATCTTCCGCGAGTTCGAGGGCACGCAGGATCCTGCCAGCCACGGCTCGGGTGACGTCAAGTACCACCTGGGCACCGAGGGCACCTTCCGCTCGGAGAACGGTCGCGACCTCCCGGTCTACCTCGCGGCGAACCCTTCACACCTGGAGGCCGTCAACGGCGTGCTGGAAGGCATCGTGCGCGCCAAGCAGGACCGCGGTCCCATCGGAGCCTTCGGCACCCTCCCGATCCTCATCCACGGCGATGCCGCGATGGCCGGTCAGGGCGTCGTACTCGAGACCATGCAGCTCTCGCAGCTGCGCGGCTACCGCACAGGCGGCACCGTCCATGTCGTCATCAACAACCAGGTCGGCTTCACCACGCCTCCGGGCGAGGGCCGCTCGTCGATTTACAACACCGACGTCGCGAAGACGATCCAGGCTCCCATCTTCCACGTGAACGGCGACGACCCCGAGGCCGTCGTGCGTGTCGCCGAACTCGCCTTCGCATACCGCCAGGAGTTCAAGCGCGACGTCGTCATCGATCTCGTCTGCTACCGCCGTCGCGGTCACAACGAGGGCGACGACCCGTCGATGACGCAGCCGCTCATGTACAGCCTGATCGAGGCGAAGCGTTCGGTCCGCAAGCTCTACACCGAGGCACTCGTCGGCCGTGGTGACATCACCGAGGAGGAGTACGAGGCCGCCCACCGCGACTTCCAGGACCGCCTCGAGCGCGCCTTCATGGAGACGCACGCCGAGCAGACCTCGCCGACCCCGGTCATCACCGAGACGGTCGACGAGGACGGGTACGCGGGCGAACTGGAGACCACCGGTGTGTCCGACGGCGTCGTGCAGCTCATCGGCGACGCGTTCAACAACAAGCCCGCCGGCTTCACGGTGCACCCGAAGGTGCAGCAGCTGTTGGAGAAGCGCCTCGACATGAGCCGCAACGGCAACATCGACTGGGGCTTCGGCGAGCTGCTCGCACTCGGCTCCGTCTTGATCGAGGGCACCCCGGTCCGCATGTCCGGCCAGGACTCGCGCCGCGGCACCTTCGTTCAGCGTCACGCCGTCCTCCACGACCGTGTCAACGGCCAGGAATGGCTGCCGCTCGCGAACCTCAGTGACAACCAGGCGCGCTTCTGGATCTACGATTCGCTCCTCAGCGAGTACGCGGTCATGGGCTTCGAGTACGGCTACTCGGTCGAACGCGCCGACGCCCTCGTGCTCTGGGAGGCACAGTTCGGTGACTTCACCAACGGTGCGCAGACGATCATCGACGAGTTCATCTCCTCAGCCGAGCAGAAGTGGTCGCAACGCTCGAGCGTCACGCTGCTGCTCCCGCACGGGTACGAGGGCCAGGGCCCCGACCACTCGTCCGCCAGGATCGAACGGTTCCTGCAGTTGTGCGCCGAGGACAACATGACCGTGGCTCGGCCGTCGACCCCCGCGTCGTACTTCCACCTCCTGCGCCGTCAGGCCTACGCACGTCCGCGTCGTCCACTTGTGGTCTTCACACCGAAGGCGATGTTGCGCCTGCGCGGTGCGACGAGCCCGGTCGCCGACTTCACCTCCGGCCGATTCGAACCGGTGATCGACGATGCCCGCATCACCGACAAGGCTGCCGTCAAGCGCGTGCTGCTGCACTCCGGCAAGATCCACTACGACCTGCTGAGTGAACTGCAGAAGCAGCCGAACGAGCAGATCGCGCTGGTGCGTGTCGAACAGTTCTACCCGGTGCCCGTCGCCGACCTGAACCGCATCGTCGGCGAGTACCCGAACGCCGAGCTGGTGTGGGTGCAGGACGAGCCGGAGAACCAGGGCGCATGGCCGTTCATCTGCCTGGAGACCGCCAAGCACCTCGAGGGTCGCACGATCCGCAACGTCTCGCGGACGGCTTCGGCGTCGCCCGCCACTGGTTCGGCGAAGCGTCACGCTGCCGAGCAGGCCGAGCTGCTGCGCACCGCGCTCACGCTCTAGACCGGTCCGACGACGACGGCCGCCCAGGTCTCCTGGGCGGCCGTCGTCGTCGGTGGTCGAGTCGTCCGGCACCGTGACTCGGGCCGGTCAGCGAGGTGACAGCGATCCGTCAGTGGCCCGTGAGCGCGCGCCAATAGGCTGATGCCATGGATTTCGCATTCCTCGCCGTCGTCGCAGTGGTGACGATCGTCGCCGTCGCCCGCTTCGCGAACAAGCTGCGCGTCGCCGCGCCGCTCATCCTGGTGCTCGTCGGTCTCGCGCTCAGCTATCTCCCGTTCGTCCCGGACGTCGAGGTCAAGCCCGAGTGGATCCTCGCCGGCGTGCTGCCGCCGCTCCTGTATTCAGCGGCCGTCAACGTTCCGCTGGTCGACTTCCGCCGCAACCTCAAGGCGATCTCCGGCCTGTCCGTCGTCCTCGTGGTCGTCTCCTCGGTGGTCATCGGGCTCATCCTCTCGACGATCCTCCCCGACCTGAGCCTCGCGGCCGGTATCGCGCTCGGTGCCGTCGTGAGCCCGACCGACGCCGTCGCAGCGACGTCGATCGGCAAGCGACTCGGCATGCCGTCCAGGCTCGTGAGCGTGCTCGAGGGCGAGAGCCTCGTGAACGACGCGTCGGCACTCGTGCTCCTCCGCTCCGCCATCGCCGCGACCGCGGGAACCGTGTCGCTCTGGGGGGTGCTCGGCGACTTCGCCTACGCGGTCTCGCTCGCCGTCGCGATCGGTGTCCTCGTCGGGTTCATCACCGTGCGCGTCCGGGCCCGGCTCGGCGACCCGGTCCTCACGACCGTCATCTCCTTCGCCGTCCCCTTCATCGCCTATCTGCCAGCCGAGCATTTCCACGCCTCCGGTGTCCTGTCGGTCGTGGTCGCGGGGCTCTACACCGGGCATCAGAGCGCAAGACGGTTCACCGCGCAGGATCGCATCAGCGAGCGCATCAACTGGCGGACGGCGCAGTTCCTGCTCGAGAACGGCGTGTTCCTCGTGATGGGCCTCGAACTCGAGGCCATCGTGTCGCAGGTCGAGCAGGACGACCTCGGCATCTGGTCGTCGATCGGGCTCGGCCTGCTCACCACCGTCACCCTCATCGTGCTGCGCATCGTCTTCGTCGGCTTCCTCGTGTGGTCGCTCAGGCGAGACGAACGGGAGGCGCTGTCCCGCCGACCACGACTGGACGAGTTCACCGCACGGCTCGACGACCGGACCTCGGACGATCCGCGGTTCGCGAAACGCAAGGCGGCGGTGTCGAGATCACTCGCCCGTCGCACGGCAGACCTCGACTTCCTGGAGCGCGAGGGTCTCGGCTGGCGGGGCGGTTCCGTGCTCGCCTGGGCGGGCATGCGAGGCGTCGTCACGATCGCCGCAGCCCAATCGCTGCCGCTCACGACGCCCTACCGGGCCGAGCTGGTGCTCATCGCGTTCACGGTCGCCATCGTGACCCTGCTGCTGCAGGGCGGCACACTCCCCCTCGTGATCCGGCTGAGCCGGGTCGGTGGAACTGACGAGGACGCCGCGCGCACGGAACTCGCGAACCTCGTCGCGGAGATCTCATCGACCGGGGTCGCCGCACTCGACGACCCGGAGCTGCGGACCGACGGCGACCGGCCTTTCGATGCAGCGGTCGTGGAGCGCGTGCGGGCCGGGAGCCTGATCAGAGTCGAGTCGGCGGCGGAGCAGACCGACGCGGGAGTCGGGCCGCACGAGCAGTACCGTCAGCTCCGGCGCCGGGTACTGGACGCCGAACGGGACGCACTGCTCGATGCGCGGGCCGCGGGAAGCTACAGCTCCGAGGTCCTCGCGAAGGCGCAGCGCATGCTCGACCTGGAGGAGTCACGCCTCGACGGCGCCGGTTGAGCCGGACGCCGTCGCTGGCACGGCCTACGCCGTCTCGTGCGTCGCCTGTGTGGCGCGGATGGACGCGAGGACCTGGTTCTTGAGGTCCTCAGGGGCGGCCTCCTTGCACGCACGTTGGACCGCTTCGGTCAGCGTCCGCGAGACGAGCGCCTCGTTCTGGCAGTCCGGGCAGTTCGCGAGGTGCTCGCGGATGTCCGCGGCCTCGGTCTTGCAGACCTCGTGCCGGAGGTACTCCTCGAGGTCCTTCTTGGCTTTGTCGCAGCCGCAGTCGCTCATTTCTTGCTCCCCTGCTTCGTCACGTTGAAGCCACGTGATTCGGCGTAGTCGGCCAACAGGTCGCGGAGGAGTCGCCGGCCACGGTGCAGACGACTCATCACGGTCCCGATGGGGGTCTTCATGATGTCGGCGATCTCCTGATAGGCGAAGCCCTCCACGTCTGCGAGGTACACCGCCAAACGGAAGTCCTCCGGGATGGCCTGCAGTGCGTTCTTCACGTCACTGTCCGGCAGGTGATCGATCGCTTCGGCCTCGGCGGACCGGCTCGCGGTGGCGCTGATCGACTCGGCACCACCCAGCTGCCAGTCCTCGAGATCGTCGATGGTGCCCTGGTACGGCTCGCGCTGCTTCTTCCGATACGTGTTGATGTACGTGTTCGTGAGGATGCGGTAGAGCCACGCCTTGAGGTTGGTGCCCTGTTCGAACTGAGCGAAGGCCGCGAACGCCTTGACGAAGGTCTCCTGGACGAGGTCCTGGGCGTCGGCCGGGTTCTTGGTCATGCGCATGGCAGCGCCGTACAGCTGGTCGATGAACGGCAGTGCCTGTGCTTCGAACAGTGATCGGGGGTCCGGCTGGGCCGGGAGGGCTTCTGGGTCGACGGAGGTCATCACCGGCCAGTCTACGGCCAGCGCCCGTCGGCCGTGATCGGCCTCCGTGGCCGGTCGTTCCAGTACCGCTGTGGACATCCGCTACTCCTTCTGCTCTCGACCCCGACTACTGTTGGAACCAATGTTGACCAATCCGTATTCCGCACCAGATTTCGACGTGTACGGCGATGCCGAACCCGAGCACGACGACACCGCCTGGCCGGCGCCCACTGCGGGCTCCCCGGTCGATGCGACCGTGTCGCTCCCCGGCTCCAAATCGCTCACGAACCGCGAGCTCGTCCTGGCCGCTCTGGCCGACGGCCCGTCGCTCCTCCGAGCCCCCCTGCACTCGATGGACAGCACCAACATGGTCGAGGCACTGCGTGCACTCGGGACGACCATCGAGGAACGTCCGGCGTCCGGGGCGTTCGGCAAGGACTGGCTGGTCACGCCCGCTGAAGAGCTCCTCGGCAGCACCACCGTCGAGTGCGGCCTCGCCGGCACCGTCATGCGGTTCATGCCTCCCGTCGCAGCCCTCGCCCTCGGCCCGACCGTGTTCGACGCCGACCCCTCGGCGAGGAACCGCCCGATGTCCACCATGATCGCCTCCCTCCAGGGACTCGGCGTGGACATCAGCGACGACGGCCGCAAGGCACTCCCCTTCACCGTGCACGGCACGGGGGCGGTCACCGGCGGCAAGCTGACCATAGACGCCTCGTCGTCGAGCCAGTTCGTGTCGGGGCTGCTGCTCGCCGCCGCACGCTTCGAGGAGGGCCTGCACCTGGTCCACGAGGGCGAGCGTCTGCCGAGTCTGCCGCACATCGAGATGACGATCGCCGCCTTGGCTGAACGAGGTGTGGTCGTGGAGCAGCCCGCTGTCGGCGAATGGGTCGTCGCCCCCGGCACCATCGGCGCTCGCGACGTCGACCTCGAACCCGACCTCTCGAACGCTGCTCCGTTCCTCGCAGCGGCACTCGTCACCGGCGGCAGCGTCACCCTGCGCGGGTGGCCGAGCTCGACCACGCAGGTCGGTGCAGATCTCGCTGAGCTGCTCCCGCGGTTCGGCGCCACGGTCTCCCTCGACGGCGACCGTCTCACGGTGACCGGCGGCGAGCGCATCACCGCAGTCGACATCGACCTCACGACCGGTGGTGAGCTCGCACCGGCGCTGACGGCACTCGCCGCTCTCGCCGACGGCCCGTCGACCATCACGGGCATCGGCCACATCCGCCACCACGAGACCGACAGGCTCGCCGCGCTCGCGACCGAGATCAACAAGCTCGGCGGCTCCGTCACCGAGCTGCCGGACGGTCTGCGCATCGAGCCTCGCCCGCTGCACGGCGGCGAATGGCTGAGCTATCACGATCACCGCATGGCGACCACCGGCGCGATCCTCGGGCTCGTCGTCCCCGGCATCACCATCGAGAACGTCGCGACGACCGCGAAGACGCTCCCGCAGTTCACCGAACTGTGGCACGCGATGCTCGAGGCATGATCCGATGAGCTGGTGGACCGACGGTGTAGACGATGACGACGAGTTGGAGATCGATGAGTCGAGCATCCGTGTCCGGCCGAACCCCAAAGCGAACCGTCCCCGCACGAAGACGCGGCCGGAACACCTCGATGCCCTCACTGCGCGGGTGCTGGCCGTCGACCGCGGGCGCTACACGGTCCTCCTCGACGAGGGCACGCCTGCTGAACGGGCGCTGACCTCGACCAGGGCCCGCGAGCTCCGCAAACAGCCGATCGTCACCGGCGACCGCGTCGACGTCGTCGGCGACACCTCGGGTGAGGAGGGGACCCTCTCCCGCATCGTCCGCATCGTGCCGCGCACCACGCTGCTCCGCCGAAGCGGCGACGACACC
The DNA here is from genome assembly GCF_050613355.1 of Plantibacter sp. RU18. Classification (NCBI taxonomy): domain Bacteria; kingdom Bacillati; phylum Actinomycetota; class Actinomycetes; order Micrococcales; family Microbacteriaceae; genus Plantibacter; species Plantibacter sp. RU18. The sequence goes on along the minus strand of NZ_CP159618.1, from coordinate 1,831,937 downwards.
GACGCCATGGAGCGTGTCGTCGTCGCCAACGCCGACCAGATGCTCATCGTCGTGGCGGCGGCGAACCCCGAGCCGCGGGCCCGACTCGTCGACCGCTATCTCGTCGCAGCCTATGATGCCGGAATCACGCCGATCCTCTGCATCACGAAGACCGACCTCCAGAACCCCGACGAGTTCCTCGCGAACTTCGCGGGCCTCGGACTCCGGGTGTTCCGCAGCCGCGAGGACGACGTGCCGCTCGCGGAGATCACCGAGGCGCTCATCGATCACGACACGGTCTTCGTCGGGCACTCCGGGGTCGGCAAGTCGACGCTCGTGAACGCGCTCGTACCGACCGCGGAGCGCGCCACCGGCCACGTCAACCTCGTGACCGGACGCGGCCGTCACACTTCATCCTCCACCGTGTCGCTACGCATCGAATCCGAGTCCGGGTCCGGCTGGGTCATCGACACGCCTGGCGTGCGGTCGTTCGGGCTCGGCCACGTCGACACCGCCAACATCCTCAAATCCTTCACCGATCTCGCCGAGATCGCGCTCGAGTGTCCACGCGGGTGTACCCACCTTCCGGACGCCCCTGACTGTGCCATCGTCGAGGCCGTCGCGGAGGGCCGTCTCGGGGAGAACGGTGCGGCGAGGCTCGATTCGCTGCAGCGCCTCCTGTCGACCTTCGCCTCCATCAAGGCCGACCAGTACAGCTGACGGTCGACGTCGGTCGTGCGCTGCACGGCTCAGTAGGCTGGATGCATGTCCGAACCCTTCCGCCTGTCCGCCGGTGACCCGGCACCCGCTTTCACCCTCACCGACCAGGACGGCGCGCAGGTGTCCCTCGGCGACTACGCCGGGCAGCGCGTGATCCTGTACTTCTACCCTGCGGCGATGACGCCCGGCTGCACGACGCAGGCCTGCGACTTCCGCGACAACCTCGCGTCCCTCTCCGGAGCAGGCTTCGTCGTGCTCGGCGTCTCCAAGGACACGGTCGCCAAGCTGAAGGCGTTCCAACAGGAGGACGGCCTCACCTTCCCGCTCCTCAGCGACACCGATCTGGCAGTGCACGAGGCCTACGGTGCCTACGGCGAGAAGAACTCCTACGGCCGCATCGTGACGGGTGTCCTGCGTTCGACGTTCGTGATCGACGAGACCGGCACGATCACGCTCGCCCGCTACAACGTGAAGGCGACCGGGCACGTCAAGAGCCTGCGGAAGGCCCTCGGGCTCGACGCCTGAGGCAGGGCGCGCGCCACGATGTGATCTGCCCGGACGGCGGCCGCCCGACGCTGGTCAGAGCTCGCGGCGGGTCACGGCGGAGACGGCCGGCGTGAACAGCAGCCCGAGGACGACGAGCGACGGCACCAGCAGGCACCACCCGATCGCGGGCTGCGCGAACACTCCTTGGAACGCTCCGATGGCGACTGCGATCTGCACCAACTGCCAGGTGACCGCTCCGCCGCGGATCCAGCTGCGGCCGCGCACCGCTCCGATCGCGAGTGCGACGACGAAGGCCGTCGCGATGAGCAGGATGACGAAGATCGCGAGCGCGCTCGCGAACGATGCCGGCGTGGCCGACACCAGCTCGAACAGGAACCACGCCGACAGGCCGATCATGAAGACCGCCTCGGCGATCAGCAGCACGATGAACGCTCGCACGGCCGGGTGACGACGCCCCTCCGGGTTCGGCGCAGCAGGGGGGTTTCGATCGGTACTCACAGGGTTCACCCAAACTTGACTATTGATTTGCACTTACCGATATGAAACCATGTTTGAGGCCGACATGAGGTCCACGAGGGTGTGGGCAGATCCCGACTTCCGGACGATCATCCCCCTCGCATTTCGGCTTTCGCTTCCCGAGTCCCCTCACCCGGTTGAAGAAATCTCACCATGCAATAAAAGGAGCTCCCCTATGGATTGGCGCGATAAAGCTGCCTGCCTGACCGTCGACCCGGAACTGTTCTTCCCCGTCGGTAATACCGGTCCGGCGGTCGATCAGATCGACAAGGCGAAGGCCGTGTGCGCCACCTGCAGTGTCACCGAGCTCTGCCTGCAGTACGCCCTCGAGACCGGTCAGGACTCGGGTGTCTGGGGCGGCCTCAGCGAGGATGAGCGCCGCGCCCTGAAGCGCCGCGCAGCCCGCGCGCGCCGCGCCTCCTAGAACATCGCGGAAACCCCGGGTGCCTGACGGCCCCGGGGTTCTCGTCTGCCCTGCACCCGGACGGACCGCCTCAGCTCTTGGCGACCCAGCGCATCGGGATGGCGATCGTCACTTCCGTGCCGCTGCCCATGAGGGTGTGCCAGTCGATGGTGCCGCCGAGCTCACCCTGGATGAGCGTCCGGACGATCTGCGTGCCGAGACCGGAGCCGACCTTGCCCTCCGGCAGGCCGACGCCGTTGTCACGCACCTGGACGCTCAGCAGCTCGTCGGTGCGGTCGGCGGTGATCTCCACGTCGCCATCACGACCGTTCAGTCCGTGCTCGACCGCGTTCGTGACCAGTTCGGTGAGCGCGAGTGCGAGCGGTGTCGCGTATTCGCTCGGCAGCACGCCGAACGACCCCGACGACTTCGGACGAACGGTCGTGTTGTGCGAACTCGCGACCTCTGCGACGAGCAGGAGGACACGCTCGAACACCTCATCGAAATCGACGTTCTGGTTCAGTCCCTCTGACAGTGTGTCGTGGACGACTGCGATCGCCGCCACCCGCCGCATCGCTTGCGTGAGTGCATCGTGGGCGTCCTCGGAGTGCGTCCGGCGAGCCTGGATCCGCAGCAGCGAGGCGACGGTCTGCAGGTTGTTCTTCACCCGGTGGTGGATCTCCCGGATGGTCGCGTCCTTGGTGATGAGCTCCTGCTCCTGGTGTCGGAGTTCACTGACGTCGCGACAGAGGACGATGGCACCGACCCGCTCGCCGCGGCTGCGGAGGGGGATGGCACGGAGCGAGACGGTGACACCCTTGTCCTCGATGTCGGTGCGCCATGGAGCGCGTCCGGTGACGACGAGCGGCAGCGACTCGTCCACGGTGACGGTGCCGGTACCCGAGAGCAGGTGTGTCGTGACGTCGGCGAGCGACTCCCCCTCGAGTTCCTCCGCGAAGCCGATGCGGTTGAAGGCCGAGAGGGCGTTCGGGCTCGCGAACGTGACCGTACCGTCCACATCCAGACGGATCAGGCCGTCGCTCGCACGCGGAGCACCACGGCGTGGACCGGTGGGCGCGCCGAGATCCGGGAAGTCACCGACGGCGATCATCTCGAAGAGGTCGCTCGCGCAATCGTTGAAGGTGAGTTCCTGACGGCTCGGCGTCCGGGCTTCACCGAGGTTGGTGTGCCGGGTGATGACCGCGATCGGCCCGTCGGCATTCGTCTTCTCGGTGGGCGAGATCCGACGCGCGACGGGGACGGCGCGGACGCGCGTCGGCGTCTCCTCATACCAGTCCGGTGCGGAGGATTCGATGATCCGACCGCTCTCGAAACAATCGGTGACCTGCTTGCGCCATTCCTGTTTGATGGATTGGCCGACGAAGTCACGATAGAAGAGTGTCGCTGCACTCGACGGGCGCGAATGCGCCACCGCGATGAAGCTTCCTGAATCAGTTGGGACCCAGATGACGATATCGGCGAATGCGAGATCGGCGAGGAGTTGGCTGTCGGCGAGTAGCATATGCAGCCACTCGACGTCGGCCGCGCTGGAGCGGCCCTGGGCGAGAACGAGATCACTGAGCGTCGACACGATTCCCAGTCTAGGGTCGTCTCGCTGCGGAACGGACCGACGATCGAGCCGCGGGAGGCGGGGAAGCCTGCGCCGGGCGCGTGCAACGGGAGGTGAAGACCCGCTGGACGCCGCCCGGCGGCCCGCTGACTCAGTTTGCGGCGCGGTAGGCGTCCTGGACCGTCTGGGGGATCCGGCCCCGCGAGGAGACGGCGTGTCCGTTCTTGGCGGCCCACTCGCGGATGGCCGCAAGGTTCTCGGCGCTGTTGCGCGTGCCCGCGCTCGATGTACGGCGACCACGCTTGACGGGACGCCCAGCGCCGACGTACGGCTTCAAGGACTCGCGCAATGTCGCGGCGTTCGCCTGACCGAGATCGATCTCGTATTCGGTTCCATCAATTGCAAAACGGATCGTCTCGCCGTCGCCGGAAGCGAGTTCGCTCCCGTCGAGGTCGTCGATGTACGTTGTGGTGACTTTCTGAGCCATTGGTTCCTCCCGGAGAATGCCGTCGTGAATCCGACGATAGCTCGAGCATATCGATATGCATCGCATGGTCGCGCCTATTCGTGGGCATTCGATGTTATTCATCACTTGGCGGCTATCTCAACCCGACCATTCGAATGCACCGAGCGAGAGAAGCTGATAAGACTTAGTCAATCGCCCAATTCAATTCATGCGTTCAGAACGGAGCATCAGCCGCGTCGAGCGACTCCCCCTCGGAGACCTCGTCGACGCTCGTCTCGGGCCGCGCGACGAGTCGTCTCCCCCTCCGATGCGGAGGCCGGTATCAGCCGGGCCGAGACGAAACGTCGGAGCGCCACCGCGAGCGCCCCTCTCGGCGCATGATCGCGGAGCGTGCTGCCGGAGATCACCGCGGCATCGACTGCTCGCTGGTCCTCCGGCAACAGCGCCGCGGCCTCGATCCCGCCGAATCGGGACAGCGTCGAGGCCAACTGCCCCGCCGGCCCGACGCCGAGCGCGACCGAGCGGAGGCGGTTGACGACGACGACGACCCGCGCCGGATCGACGAGCTCGACCAGCTCGACGTGCCCGCGGAGCAGACGGGTGATGCCGACCGGATCTGCGGAGCCGACCTCGACGACCTGGTCAGCGACGCCGAGCACGGCGAAGGCTGCCCCGTTGCGACGGGGGGCGAACAGGTCGCTCGAGATCTCCTCGTCTGCCTCGATGCAGAAACCGGTGTCGACGACCACGTCGTCCATCCACTCCCGGCATCGCGCGAGCGTCGTCTCGACGCGGGCTGCTGCGAGCTCAGGCCACCGCGCCGCACGCGAGATGCCCGTCAGCACGCGGAAGGATCCGGCGTCCGAGTGATGCACGAGTGCGATCCGATCCAGCTGTTCCTCGTCGAGCGCGTCGCTGGCGGCAAGCCTGCAGGCAGCAGCGAACCCGGGAGCCTCGTCCAGCAGCCCGAGCATGGCGGCGACGGAGGACCCGTAGGTGTCTGCGTCGACGAGCAGGACCCGTCTTCCGCGGGCGGCGAGTTCGCTCGCGATCCCGGCGGCGATCGTGGTGACGCCGGGTGAGCCGGCGCCACCCCAGACCGCGATCACCCGCCCGGGCGCTCGGTCGGGGTGACCCTCCTCCGTGGTCGGCCCGATGGAGCCCATGGCCCGTTCGAGGTCATCGGGATCCGCCGGGAGGAGCACGATGTCGAGCAATCCGAGCGCAGCAGCATGGCGCCTCTCGGCCTCGCCGGAGGCGAGTGCCACGACGCGCGTCCCCACGCCGTCGGCTGCATCGATGACGCCGGGCGTCAACGCCTCACCGGCCGACACCAGGAGGACGTCGACTGGGACGCCTGCAGTGATCCGTCCCGACAATTCGGCGGCGTCATGACAGCGCCAGGCGACCCGGTGTCCGAGCTCGAGCATCGTCGCGAGGATCTCACCCTCGATCCGGGGCGAAAGCGCGAGGCCGACCCGCCGCATCAGCGCGCACCAGGCTCGGTCGGGACGACCGACAGGAGGTGGCCCGCCGCCATGGCAGCGAGCACATCCGCCACGGAGGACCGAGGGAGGGCGAGTTCCAGCGCGGTCGACCCGCCTCTGGCGAGGAACCCCTCCTCCTCGCTCGCCCGGACCACGGTCGCTGCGGCGACGAGCACCTCGGGCACACCGTAGCCGTCCGTGACGGGGGCTGCAGCCCACAGATCGACGACGGCGCCGGTGGCGACGTCTGCGCCGAGTCTTCCCGACGGCTCCACCACGAGTGTCGTGATGCCGAGTGATGCTGCGGCGTCGAGTGCGGCGACGGGCACGAGCTCCCCTGCTGCGACGGTCCGGGTGACGATCAGGTCGCGACTGGGCATCGTGTCCGCTGCGAGATACCCGCTCTCCGCTGCACCCAGCCGGATGTCGACCACATGCAGCTTCGCGTGGTCGAGTGCAGTGCCAGGCGTGAGCGTCTCGGTCGCCACGTAGACGGGCACCGTCCGGCTCGAGGTCGTGACCAGCCACCACACACCGACGATCGAGACGACGACGAGCATGAGACCGAGCACGAAGCGCGGGTCGACCCAGATGTTGGCCCTCCGCCAGGGACGCTTGCGGGCAGCCTGCCCGCGAGCCGACCGCTCACTCGCACCCGTCCGGTCCGATCCTGTGTCGGCAGTCGACACACCCGCGCCGGCCTCTGCTCGCCGTTCCATTCCCCGCACCATCTCCTCCTTGCAGATGCGCCACGCGCCGCATCGCGTCCTATGGTGCCCGGACGGGCGAGCTGGCGCGAAAGTTATCCACAACCCCGGAGCCGGTGGACGCCCGCGAGGATAATCGAGGGATGGAACTGCAGCGCGACTCCGCCCGACTCGGCCGATTCCTCACCATGGCGGACGCCGCCGAGGTCTTGAACGTGTCGGCTCGGGACATCGCCGAGCTGATCACCAGTGGCGAGCTCCCAGCCATCCGCGTCGGTGCCAGCGGGCCCTGGCGGATCGAGTTGTCGGCGCTCGAGGCGTTCATCTCCGGACGATACGAGGCAGCCCGCCGCGAGGGCCTCTGGCACGAGGCGCAGTTCTCGGAGCTGCCGGAGTTCTCCGGCGCCCCGACCCTCAGACCACTGCTCCCGGTCGACTGAACCGCGCAGCACACGAGGCGTCACCGCCGGTCAGGCACCGCGCTCGACGAGGACGATCTCCGCGAATGCGACGACCCTGATCTGAGCGATGTCCTTCGCTCGCCGCACCGCCCCGGCCTCGTGGACGGCGAGGTCGAGATGATCCCGCCCGACCCTGTCGATCGTGCCGTTCCATCGCCCGCTCCGGGTGTGCACGACGACCCCTGCGCGCCGGCGGCAGAGGTCGCGAAGCAGGAACGAGATCGTCAGTCGATCGAGCAGGCTCGGCTGCTGCTGCCCCACCTCGTCGAGACTCCAGTCGGCCTGCGCCGGGCTCAGGCCGATCGCGGCCACCGCATGGAGCGGCACGACGAGCTCGCACTGGTCGTCGTGGCCCGAAGTCGCCTGGAACCAGTCCTTCCCGAGGCTCCGGACTCGGAGCCTCCGGGTCGTGCCATCGACCAGTTCGACCGCGAGCACCTCACCGGCCCCTCGCTCGAACTGGAGCGCCTGGAGACGGTCGCGCAGCGTCAGGCGACCACGGCGCAGGCGCTCGGCCTCGAGCCGGACCCCGGCGTCGTCCGCGTCGAGTTCGTGGTCGAGCTGGCCCGCGAGGTCGTCGAACAGGCTGTCCCAGCGCATCCTCCGACGCTAGTGGCCGAAGCCGCTCCGCCTCGCGAGTTCTCCACAGGCGGGTTCACAACTGGACAGGATGCATTTCACATGCTTGATTTAACATGCCACACTCGGTCGACCGACTCGCGATCGCTGAGAACACCCCGCGGAGGAACAATGACCACCGTCGCCCACCCCCTCGATGACGACGATCCCCATCCACGCGCCCCTCTCCGGGCCACCCCGCCGCTCCCGGAGCGTCGCACTCGGGAGCCACGCACCGGCGTCCGGCCGGGCACCGATGAATTCTTCGCCCATCAGCAGGCACCCCGGGCCGAGCTCCCCGACCCCAGGCCACTGCTCGAGAATCTCACCCGCAGTGTCATCGAGGTGATCGCCGGGGCGAGGGACCTCACGCAGCTCGCACGCTGGATCACGGCGGACGTCCACAGTGTGCTGGTGAAACGAGTCATCCTGGCTGAGCGGGCGCGACGCGTGCGCGGCGTCCCGGGAAGTATCCCCGTCATCTCCATCGGAAGCGTCACGATGTCCGAGCCTCGGGACGGCGTGGTCGAATCCGTCGTCATGGTGCACGGTCGCGCGCGCTCCCGAGCCGTGGCCATCCGACTCGAGGGCCTGGACGGCCGCTGGCGCGCGACATCCATCAGCGTGCTCTGAGCGGACCGCGACAGACAGGCAGAGCCCGCCCCAACCGTGCGACACGGTTCGGGCGGGCTCGAGGCCGTGCCGACTACTTCTTCTTGCCCGTCTTCCTGCGGTCGGCCCGGTTGGTCGGCGCAGGAGCCGCGTCCTCCGACTTCTGGCCGAACGCTCCGCGCGCCGCCGGAGCCGCGGGGGGCTGCTCGGTGGCAGCCGTCGTCTGCTGGAGGCGCTGCGCCCGTTCGGTCGCAGCCTTCTCGATCTGTCCGCGCTGGTTCCGGACCTCCACCCCGCCCTGCTCGCTCGGGGCCGAGTAGCTGAGCTTCTCGGTGTCCGGCGTCTCCTGGGTCAGGCCCTTCGCCGTGATCGCCGGTGCAGCGACGCCCTCGGAGACCTCCCCGTTGACCTCGACCTCGAGGTTGAAGAGGAACCCGACGCTCTCCTCACGGATCTGGCCCATCATCTGCTGGAACATCGCGTAGCCTTCGCGCTGGTACTCGACCAACGGGTCGCGCTGCGCCATGGCGCGGAGGCCGATGCCGTCCTTGAGGTAGTCCATCTCGTAGAGGTGGTCGCGCCAGCGCCGGTCGATGACCTGGAGCACGACACGGCGCTCGAGCTCACGCATGGCGGGCTCGCCGAGGGATTCCTCGCGGTCGGTGTAGGCGAGCTTGGCATCGGAGAGGATCTCGCGTCGCATGAAGTCACGGTTGATGCGACCCTTCGCACCGGCTTCCTGCACGACCTCGTCGATCGTGAGGCCGACGGGGTAGAGCGTCTTCAGCTCGGCCCACAGGGCGTCGAAGTCCCAGTCGTCGCCGTTCCCCTCACCGGTGTGCTCATCGAGCACGTCGTCGACGACGCTCTCGAGGAACTTCTGTGCACGGTCCTGGAGGTCGTCTCCCTCGAGGATGTGGCGGCGGTCGGAGTAGATGGCCTCCCGCTGACGGTTCAGGACGTCGTCGTACTTGAGGACGTTCTTCCGGATCTCGGCGTTCCGCGCCTCGACCTGCGACTGCGCACTCCGGATGGCGCGGCTGACGATCTTCGACTCGATCGCGAGGTCGTCCGGCACGTTCTGGCGCCCCATGAGGCTCTCCGCTGCGCCCGCATTGAACAGACGCATGAGGTCGTCCGTCAGCGAGAGGTAGAAACGACTCTCACCCGGGTCTCCCTGACGGCCTGACCGTCCACGCAACTGGTTGTCGATGCGACGCGACTCGTGACGCTCGGTACCCAGGACATAGAGACCTCCAGCATCGATGACCTTGTCGGCCTCCACCTTGACGCCGGCCTTGACCGTCGTGAAGACGGCGTCCCACTCGGCTTCGTACTCGTCCGGGGTGTCGATCGGGCTGAGGCCCTTCGCGTTCATCTCGGCGACCGCGAGGAACTCCGCGTTGCCGCCGAGCATGATGTCGGTTCCACGACCGGCCATGTTGGTGGCGACCGTGACGGAGCCGAGACGACCGGCCTGGGCGATGATCGCCGCCTCACGCGCGTGGTTCTTCGCATTGAGGACCTCGTGCTTGACGCCCTTCTTGGCGAGCAGGCGGGAGAGGTATTCGCTCTTCTCCACGCTCGTGGTACCCACCAGGACCGGCTGGCCCGCCTCGTGACGCACGACGATGTCCTCGACGACCTGCGCGAACTTCGCCTCTTCGTTCTTGTAGACGAGGTCGGACTGGTCGAGACGCTGCATCGGACGGTTCGTCGGGATCGGGACGACGCCGAGCTTGTACGTCGACATGAACTCCGCGGCCTCGGTCTCGGCGGTGCCGGTCATGCCGGAGAGCTTCTCGTACAGGCGGAAGTAGTTCTGCAGGGTCACCGTCGCGAGCGTCTGGTTCTCTGCCTGGACGGCGACACCCTCCTTGGCCTCGATCGCCTGGTGGATACCCTCGTTGTAGCGTCGTCCGACGAGGATGCGGCCGGTGTGCTCGTCGACGATGAGCACCTCGCCGTTCATGACGACGTAGTCCTTGTCCTTCTTGAACAGCGCGCGAGCCTTGATGGCGTTGTTCAGGAAGGAGATGAGCGGCGTGTTCGCCGACTCGTAGAGATTGTCGATACCGAGGTAGTCTTCGACCTTCTCGATCCCCGGTTCGAGCACACCCACGGTGCGCTTCTTCTCGTCGACCTCGTAGTCATCACCGGCGTCGAGGCGGACGGCGAGACGCGCGAACTCCTGGAACCAGCGGTTGGCCTCACCGGACGCCTTGCCGGAGATGATGAGCGGGGTGCGCGCCTCGTCGATGAGGATCGAGTCGACCTCGTCGACGACGGCGTAGAAGTGGCCGCGTTGCACCATGTCCTTCGCCTGCCACGCCATGTTGTCGCGTAGGTAGTCGAAGCCGAACTGGTTGTTGGTGCCGTACGTGATGTCGGCCGCATACTGCTCGCGGCGCTGCTCGGGGGTCTGCCCCTCGACGATCACGCCGGTGGTCATGCCCAGCGCGCGGAACACGCGGCCCATGATCTCCGACTGGTAGGACGCCAGGTAGTCGTTGACCGTGACGATGTGGACACCCTTGCCGGCGATGGCGTTCAAGTACGCGGGGAGGGTGGCGACGAGCGTCTTCCCCTCACCGGTCTTCATCTCGGCGATGTTGCCGAGGTGGAGGGCGGCGCCGCCCATGATCTGCACGTCGAAGTGGCGCATGCCGATGGTACGGCGTGCGGCCTCGCGCACGGCGGCGAACGCTTCGGGCAGGAGGTCGTCGAGGGTCTCGCCGTTCTCGTAGCGCTCACGCAGCTCGACGGTCTCGCTCTTCAGCTCCTCGTCGCTCAGCTCGGTGAAGTCGTCCTCGAGGGCGTTGACCGCCTTGGTGAGGCTCTGCAACTTCCGGAGGATGCGCCCTTCGCCGACGCGGAGGATCTTCTCAAGTGGTGAGGCCACGAATTGCTCTCCATTACGTGTTCCTGGTCTCCGCTCCGATCGAGTGATCGGAACGGACGGGGCGCGCCCGAACGGGGCAGTCCTCTCATCATGTTAGCGGGGAGTGGCTTGAGTGGAGCCTGTGTATCTACTGCCCGATATGCGCGGACGGAGCGCCGTCGTCGTGCCGGCACCCGTCCTGACTAGGCTGGCAAGACAGTACGCCGTAGGCATTTCATGGAGGTTCGATGTCGGTCAAGCACGGTCTCCTCGCGATCCTCGCGACGGGCGACGACTACGGGTATCGGCTCCGGGGCGAGTTCGACCGGCGAACCGGGCCCGCCACCTCCCTGAACGTCGGCCAGGCGTACGCCACGCTCGACCGCCTCGAGCGCGACGGCCTCGTCGAGCGAGCTGACGTCGACGCGCACGGCCATGTCTTCTACCGGATCACTGCGGACGGGCGCGCCGCACTCGATCGCTGGTGGGTGAGCCCGGTCACCGCGAGCGCCGGCCGGGACGAACTGTCGAGCAAGATCTCCCTCGCTGCGTCCCTCGCCGGCGTGGACGCGCTCGGCGTCATCGCCGTCCAGCGCGCCTGGGCGCTCGACGCGGTCCAGCGCCTCGACGAGGAACTGGCGGGGTTGGAGACGACGCCGGAGGGCGATGTCGCCTGGATCGGCCTGGAGGCCAGGCGCTCACGCGGTGTCGCAGAGCTGGCGTGGCTCGATGCGACCGCCGGGCGCCTCGCCGCACGTGACGCGCACTTCCCGTCCGGCACGGACATGCCACGACGCGGCCGTCCGGCGAACCGGACGACCGCGTCGGCGTTGGCGTCGGGCAATCAGCCCGCGGATGCTTCGAGACTGATCACGCCGTAGTCCCAACCCTTGCGGCGATAGACCACGCTCGCGCGCTCGGACTGCGCATCGATGAACAGGAAGAAGTCGTGCCCGACGAGCTCCATGCGGTCGACTGCATCTTCGAGGCTCATCCACTCCGCCGGAAACTCCTTCGTGCGGATGACGACCGGGCTGTACGCCTCGGGTTCGTCGTCCTCGTGCGTCAGTGTCGCGACGCTCCCGGTCGCGACCTGCTCGATGAGCTCGGGGGCTGCTGGCGTCACGTCCACACCACTGAAACCTGCACTCGTGGCTGCATGCAGCGAGGTGCGGTGCTTCCCGCGGTGGACCTTCTTGCGGTCCTTCGAGCGGCGCACGCGCTCCAGCAGTCGAGCGATCGCGAGATCGAAGGCGACGTACTTGTCGGAGCCGACCGACTCCGCCCGAACCAGCGGACCTGGGCCGACGAGCGTGAGTTCCACGCGGTCCTCGCCCTTGCGTCCATTGGCATCATGATGGCGCGAGACCTTGATGTCGAGCGATTGCGCCTGCTCGACCAGGTGGGCCACCTTCTCCGATTTCTCGGTCGCGTACTCGCGGAACCGATCGGTGATGCCGAGTCCAAGTCCGACGATGTTGATATCCACGTTCGACCTCCTCATCCGGCTGACCACCCGGTCTCGGGCGGTCCTTTCACGCCGTGTCCTGCCACCGTAGTGCCCGAGCCTGCGGATGTCATCAGAAGAGTTCCTGAAGTGTTCATCGAAGCCCTCCAGCGGCGGTTGCGGCATTATGGGAGCACACGCGCGAGCGCCACGACGGCCGATACCGTGCCGCCGCCGGCGCGGATCGCGCGGGCTGCCTCCTGCGCTGTGGCACCGGTGGTCACGACGTCTTCGACGAGGAGGAACCGCCGATGCGCGAGATCCGCGCGTGCCACCAGGGCTCCGGCGAGGTTGCTGAATCGATCGATGCGGCCGAAGTCCCGCTGATCGGCCGGTTCTCGCGCCCAGCACAATGGCCTGGCCGGACGCGCTCCCAGCCGACGCACCAGAAGCTCGAGGGGATGGAAACCACGATCCATCGCGGCTCGACGCCTCGCTGGGACCGTCGCGACCTCCACCGCCGGGCCGTGCCGACCGCCCGTACCCTCAACTTCGGCTCCGGCTTCGGCTTCGGCTTCGGCTTCGGCGAGCACCGTCTCGAACGCCGGGCGCATCGCCGCCGCGAGCGGTCGCAGCAGGCCGATACGGGCCTCCTGCTTGTAGGCGAGCAGGACCGATGCCGTCAACCGGTCGTAGCGGCGGGTGGCGGCGCCCGGGGTTCCGTCGGGGAACGTCCAGCGCACGCCTTCCGGAGCATCCGGCGACGAGATCAGGCGGTGACGACATGTCGCGCACAGCTCGCGATCCGGTGCGCCGCAGGCGGCGCAGGACACGGGGACCAGCACGGCCCAGGCATCGAGCACCGCGTCCGCGGTCAACCGGGCGAGCGTGGGCGGACGAGGATCTTCTGACATGGTCCGATGGTGCCGGTCCCATGCGCACGATCTCGACCGTTCGCGCCCGGACGGCACGACCCGGCTCGCCCCGGACCCTGTGGAGCACGTCCGATCAATCCGGTGACCCGAGCTGTGTGGCGATGAACCGCACCTCGTCACCCGCCTCCTGCCAGCTCGCCCCCCGTGGGAGCAGCAGCTTCCCGTCCGCGGTGATCGCACGCAGCTGCGTCAACCCGTTCCCGCCCACGAGGTTGACGACGTCGGCGAGCGGCGTCACGGGGGCCGACCTGCCACCGATCTGCTGGGTGACGATCGTCGCGGCAGCTGCGTCGTCGAGGAGGACGGCGACAGTGATGTCGTCGATCCAGGTGACCGTGTCAGCCTCCTGGGACATGACCCGCAACTCGACGGGGTCTCCGAGTCGGGTCGGCGCATTGCGATCGCCGCGGATGATGGCCGCCGCGACGAGCCGCGACTGCGCGCCGTCCCGGAGCAGCGCGACGAGCCTCGTACCCTCCCGCGAGATCTGGATCGAGCTGATCGAGGCGGCGCCCGTCCAACTCGTCGCGACCTGGACGGAGCCCCCTGCCGCGTCGTGGGCGAGGAGCGCGGTCGGAGCGGCCGACGGGACGGTCCATGTGAAGCCGAACGGATCCATCGTGGGCGGCAGGAGCCCCGGTCTGGCATCGACCACCCGGGCATCGCCGTCGGACTGGATGACGGTGACGCCGGCAGCGGATCGGACCGCGACCTGTCCATGGTCGGCCGAGAGCACCGCGGCGTCTGCCGACGCCGCGACGACGGCCGCCGAGATACCCGGCACGCCCTCGATCTCGTCGCCCGAGGCGAAGCCGAACTGGTCGCCGCGTTGGATGAGCGCTCGCGAATCCACTCGCGGCGCCGCCATCGTCAGTGTCGACACGGTCTGGGTCGAGTTGCCGACGACCGTGATCGCCACGTTGGAGACCGCCGCCACTCCCCCGATGCTGCCCGACAGTTGCACGAGGCTGCTGCTCAGTTGCAGCTGCATCCGCTGCAGGGTCACCGCGTCGGCCTGCAGCGCCGGCTTCGTGAGGTCGACCCGCGCCGTGCCCGCTTCAACCGGCACCGCGTCGCTCGTGAGCGCCGTTCCCTCGGGGAATGCCGTCGCGACAGCGCCCTTCAACCATTCGGCCGGCCCGTCGAGGAGCGCGCCGACGATCCGCGTCGCCGTCGACGCTCGCGAGGGGAACCATCGCTGATCGGGGACGAGCCTGCTGTAGCTCGGGTCGAAGAAGCTCAACGAATACGCGGCGAAGACGTCGGTGAAGGTGGACGACTCCAGCACGATGCCCGGCGGGGCCTCGGCGATCCGCCACTCACCGCGCACCTGCACGAAGGTGTAGTTCCAGCTGAGGGGCGAGGAGTTCGCCGATTCGCGGTACTCCCCACGATCGTCGACGGCAGCCACCGGGTTGACGGTGAGCTGCACGGAGTCGGCGACGGCGGTGAAGGCTCGCCCGCCCTGGTCGATCGTGACACCGGCGTCGGGATCCCACTGGGAACGGTCGTCGGGTGCGAGGAACTCCCGGGCGATCTCGTAGTTGTTCTGCGGGCTCGCCGCAGCGTCGATGAATCCACGCAGGATCTGCTCCTGCGTCGCCCCTTCCGTCGGACCCGGTGCGATGAAGTTGACGTCCACATCACCGCCCTCGCCTTCCACGGTGCCTCCGTCCTGCACGGATCCGCTGCGCGGGATGCCGACACAGGCGCTCAGCGCGACGATCAGGACCAGGGGAAGGACGACGGTGAGCGCGCGCCTCACGCCCGACCGTCTCCTCGGCATCGTCATCGCGTCCTCAACCACGAGCATCATCCTGTCGGTCCTGGGGTCGCGGGACGATCGGGAGCGATCTCGTCTGCGGGACGGTGAGCTCGTCGACGATCGACTCGATGGCGTCGTCCGGCGGCAGGCTGATGGGCGAGCGGACGATCTCGGTGCCGGGTTCTCGCGGAATCGTCAGCCGGAAGGAAGAGCCGCCTGCAGGCTCCGACCAGACCTCGAGCCAACCCTCGTGCAGGACTGCGTCCTCGAGGGAGATGGCGAGCCCCAGCCCGGTCCCGCCGATGGTGCGTTTCCGGGACGGATCGGCTCGCCAGAACCGGTCGAACACCCGCTCGGTGGCCTCGCGTGACATCCCCTGTCCGTAGTCGCGGACCGCCAGTGCGACCGAGGACTCGTTGCTGTCCACGGACACGACGATCGGTTTGCCCTCGCCGTGCTCGATCGCGTTGCCGACGAGGTTCCGGACGATGCGACGGATCCGCCTCGGGTCCATCGCCACCGCCGCGTACCCGCCGGGAGCGACGATCCGCAGATCGGAGCCCGTGGGCTCCGCGAGCGGTCGCAACTCCTCGACGACATCCTCTGCGAGGCGCACAAGGCTCGTCGGTTCGAGGTCGAGTTCGATGCTGCCGGCATCGTACCGGCTGATCTCCAGGAGGTCGGCGAGGAGGATCTCGAAGCGGCCGACCTGGTCGTGGAGGAGTTCCGCCGTCCGTTCCGTCGCCGGGGGGAAGGTGTCACGTTGGTCGTAGAGGACGTCGCCCGCGAGCCGGATCGTCGTGAGCGGCGTGCGCAGCTCGTGAGACACGTCGGAGACGAAACGCTGCTGCACGAGTGACAGATCGGCCAGCTCCTTGATCTGCTTCTGCATGCTGGCCGCCATCCCGTTGAACGAGCGGGCGAGGGTCGCCAATTCGTCCTCCCCCTTCTCCGGCATACGCACATCGAGGTTGCCGTCGGCCAGCCGCTGACTGGTCTCGGCTGCGGACCGGATCGGCGTGGCGACGAAGCGGACCACGAGCCAGGCAGCACCGCCGACGAGGATCATGAGGCCGATGCCGGCGAGGAAGAGCGTGCGCTGGACGAACCCGAGCGTCTGTTCGGACTCGCTGAGGTCGTAGCCCAGGTAGATCTCATAGGAACCGGCGGTCGGCATGGAGATCTCAGAACCGATCACGATGCCCGCCGTCGACGTACCATCCGCACCCGTGAGCGTCACCGACTGCCAGTGCAGTGAGTCCGGGTCCGCTCTGACGGCAGCGTGCAGCGCGTCGGTGATCACACCGTCCGCGAGTCCGGGCGACTCGAATCCCGGCGGTGTGACCTGACTGAAATCCTGGCCCGGCGCGCGGTAGGCGGCGATGAGGTTGCTGCCCGAGGTCGCCTGGAGGTCGGTGCGGACGGCGCCCATGAGCTGCTGGAGGGCGACCCGCTCGCTGGCGTCGGACGCGTCGAGGATGCTCTGCGCAGAGGCGAAGGCGCGGCCCGAGCCGGCGAGCGCCTGCTGCAGTCTCGACTGGAAGAGGTCGTTGCCGATGCTGAAGGACAGGTACGCACCGGTGAGCAGGATCGCGAGCCCGGACAGTCCGACGGTGATCGCGACGGTACGGAACTGCAGCGAACGCCGCCACTGCGAGCGCACCTGCCGCGGCCAGCTCGGCCAGAGGCGCCAGTCGAGCGCCCAGCCCGCGAGTCGGGAGGCCATGCGGGGCTAGCCGGTGACGGCACCGGCGCGATAGCCGACGCCTCGCACCGTCATGACGATCTTCGGGTTGTCCGGATCTTCTTCGACTTTTGCCCGCAGCCGCTGCACATGGACGTTCACGAGCCGCGTGTCCGCCTTGTAGTGGTAGCCCCAGACCTGCTCGAGCAGCATCTCCCGGGTGAACACCTGCTGTGGTTTGCTCGCGAGCGCGAGCAGGAGGTCGAACTCGAGCGGGGTGAGCCCGATCACTCCGTCGGCGCGTCGGACCTCGTGCCCTGCCACGTCGACCGTGAGGTCGCCGATGCGGAGGGTCTCGCCGATGTCGGCGGCGGGCGCCCGGAGCCTCGTGCGGATACGGGCCACGAGCTCCTTCGGGTTGAACGGCTTCACCATGTAGTCGTCTGCACCGGATTCGAGGCCCTTGACCACGTCGGCGGTGTCCGACTTGGCCGTCAGCATGATGACCGGTACGCCGGACTCCTGTCGGATGAGCCGGCAGACCTCGATGCCGTCGATGCCCGGGAGCATGAGGTCGAGCAGGACGAGGTCTGGCTTCGTGTCGCGGAACGCCTGCAGCGCACCGCCGCCATCCGCGCAGAACGACGGTTCGAAGCCTTCGGTGCGCAGCACGATGCCGATCATCTCGGCGAGTGCGGTGTCGTCGTCGACGACGAGGATGCGTGCGTTCATAGCTCCGTCTCGGGTGTGACCGACCGGCGGCGCTGCCTGACCGGTGTCCATGCGTCTTGCCTCAGCGTAGTCGAAGTGTCCACGGGAACCGCCGAACCACCGGTCATGGCTGCCGCCGGTGTGGCAACATGGAGGGGTTCGAGACGGCGAAGGGGGTGCTGCTGATGAACACCGACCAGCGAGCCGAGGGCGAGAAGGACGACCAGGACCGCTCGGCGTGGGCGCGCCCGCAGCAACCGGGCCCACCATCGCCGACCGGTGCCCAGGCGCCCGTCGATCCCCGGCAACAGTCCGGGCACCGACCCGTGCCCCCGCAGCAGCCGTGGTCCCCGCAGCAGCCGCAACCCGGACAACAACCGCGGCAGCCGTACCCTCCCCAGCAGTTCCCCTCACAGGGGTCCCCCCAGCAGGGTCCTCCGCAACAGCAGCCGTATCCTTCCCAGTACTCCCCGCCGCAGGGGTATCCGCAGTACGGACAGCAGTTCCCCGGCGGGTACGGACCGCCGCCGTCCGTGCCGACGGCGGCGTACGACGCGAACCCCTACACCGCCGGTGGCGGATGGGCGCCCGGACCACAGCAGGGCTGGGCTCCACCGCCGAAGCCCGGCCTCATCCCCCTGCGTCCCCTCTCGTTCAGCGACCTGTTCGGCGCTCCGTTCCTCGTCCTCCGGCGCAATCCGAAGGCGACCTTCGGTAGCGCGCTGCTCCTCCAGGGCCTGACGACCGTGCTCTCGCTCGTCGTCGTCGGGCTGGTCACCTGGCTCTCCCTCAGCCGCCTGTCGCAGGCAGCGCCCGGCGAGGAGGATTCGATCAGTGCCGGCGCGATCACGGCGATCATCCTGTCCTTCCTCATCCCGGTCGCCGTCTCGATCGTCGGCAGCGCCATCCTGCAGGGCATCATCGCCCAGGAGGTGGCACGCGGCACGATCGGCGAGAAGCTGCAGCTCGGTGCGCTCTGGCGCCGCACGAGATCACGATTCCTCCCGCTCATCGGATACACCTTCCTGCTCATCGGCGTGATCACGGTCTTCGTCGCCGTCGCTGTCGGACTCGGTTTCGTGCTCACCTCCCTCGGCGGAGCCGTCGGCGTCGTCCTGACCGTCCTCATGGCCATCTTCGCCGCGCTCGTCCTGGTCGCAGCGTCCGTCTGGCTCGGGACGAAGTTCTCCCTCACGCCCAGCATCATCGTGCTCGAGAACGGACGGGTCTTCGCATCGCTCGCGCGATCGTGGCGACTCACGGACGGCTACTTCTGGCGGACATTCGGTGTGCAGTTCCTGGTCTCCAGCGTGGTGAGTGTCGCCGCGCAGGTCGTCGCGACGCCGATCAGCATCCTCGCAAGCCTCGTGCCGGTGCTGTTCGTCGGTGTCGACTCCGAAGCGACCACGATCGTCGCGACCATCGCAGCGCAAGGGCTGTCCCTACTCGTCTCCGTCATCATCGGGGCGATCACCGTCGTCGTCATCAGCGCGACCTCCGCGGTCATCTACGTCGATCTGCGGATGCGCAAGGAGGGGCTCGACCTCGACCTCGCACGGTTCGTCGAAGCACGCGCAGCAGGACGCGAGACGGTCGACAACCCCTTCGACACCGCAGCAGCCGGAGGCTTCGCCAGCTGATGAACCCGTTGGTCCTCGCGTCGCGTCTCGACGTCCCGCTCGTCCCGGATGCACCGGACGCTCGCGACCTCCTGCAACAGGAGCTCTCCAAACCGGAGTACCAGACCGCGCAGCCGACGCTCTGGGATGTCATCTCGAAGGCGTTCTGGGACTGGGTGAACTCCCTCCGGGTCCCGGGCGACGGCCCGTTCACCGGCCTGTTCCCGGTGATCGCCATGACCGTCGTCGTGCTCGGCATCGTCGTCGCCTTCATCGTCTGGGGCGTGCCACGGCTCAACCGACGGAGCACCAGGCGTCTCGAACTCTTCGGCGAACGGGACGACCGGAGTGCGGACGAACTCCGTCGGGACGCCCGGGCGGCTGCCGCCGTGGGCGATTGGACGCTCGCGCTCCAGGAGCTGTATCGAGCGCTCGCGCGCAGCCTGGCCGAACGGACGATCGTCCAAGTCATGCCGGGCACCACTGCGCACGGTTTCGCCGCTCGCGCGGCCGTCGCGTACCCGGCGGAACAGCAGTCGCTCGCAGGTGCGGCTGACGTCTTCGACGCCGTCCGCTATCTCGACGCCGTCGGCACCGAGACGCAATTCCGCGAGCTCGAGGCCCTCGACGCTCGGGTCGCAGCGGCAGCGCCCGCGCTCCTCCCGGAACCCGAGGAGTCGATCCGATGACCCTCACCGAGCACCTCCCCTCCGATGCCGCAGCGCCGCCCCCGACCGACGTCGCGACGCCGACGTTGGGCACCAGGCTGCGGCGTGGGCGGTTCTGGATCATCGCTGCCGTCTTCGCGATCGTGATCACCCTGCTGTTGATGTTCGCGACTCGAGGCGCCTCGATCGACGCCACCCTGCTCAGCCCGGGCAACCAGACCCCGAACGGCGGCCGCGCACTCGCGCAGGTCCTCCGCCAGCAAGGGGTCACCGTCACCGAGACCACGACGCTCGACACGACCCTCGACGCCGTGGGCGATGCTGCCAGCACGGTTCTCCTCTTCGACTCCGACGGCCTGCTCGACGCCGCGCAGCTCGCGCGGCTCGCGCGGCTGGAGGACTCCGAAGCGCGGATCGTCGTCGTCACACCTCGCGCGACCGCCCTCCGGGAACTCTTCCCGGCAGTGTCGTTCGCCGGCAGCTCCGCCTCGTCCGACGTCCTCCCGGCCGAGTGCGGGGACGACACCGCGACGCGCGCCGGCGGTGTCACCGGCGGGTGGACGCTGTACACGAGTTCCGATGACGACGACGAGTCGTGCTTCAACGCCGCCAGTGGTGGCAGCGGCCTGGTGTCGTCGCAGCGCGGGGACCTCGTCCTCCTCGGATCCGCAGACGCGCTCACGAACGACGTCATCGACCGCGAGGGCAATGCCGCCCTCGCCCTCGGCCTGCTCGGTGCACGCGAGCAACTCGTCTGGTACCTCCCGAGCCTGGCCGACGTGCCGGTCACCGGACCACCGAGCCTCGACGAACTCACCCCGAGTTGGGTCGCCGGCGTCACCGGCACGGTCGTCATCACCGCGCTCCTCGCCATGCTGTGGCGCGGCCGGCGGTTCGGTCCCCTCGTGATCGAGAACCTGCCCGTGGCCGTCCGTGCGAGCGAGACGATGGAGGGTCGGGCTCGGCTCTACCAGCGCTCCGCCAACCGAGCCCGCGCGCTCGACGCCCTTCGCATCGGCACCGTCTCCCGCCTCGCCCTCGCGACCGGCCTCTCCCGACAGGCCAGCGTCATCGAGGTCGCCGACACTGCGGCCGGGCTCACCGGGCTCGACCCACGGCACGTCCGCGCCGTCCTGCTCGACGCGTACCCGTCCAGCGATGCGGAACTCGTCACCCTGTCCGACCACCTCCTCGATCTCGAAGCCGCCGTCGCCCGCGCCACGGACCTCACCGGAAGGAACCATCCATGACCGACGCACCCGCGCCAGGATCTGCAGCACCGCACCCCGACGATCTGCGCCGCGCCCTCGCGCAGGTCCGCATCGAGGTCGGCAAGGCCGTCGTCGGCCAGGACGCCGCGGTGACGGGTCTCGTCATCGCGCTCCTCGCAAAAGGCCATGCGCTCCTCGAGGGTGTACCAGGTGTGGCCAAGACCCTGCTCGTCCGATCACTGAGCCACGCCCTGAGCCTCGACACCAAGCGAGTGCAGTTCACGCCGGACCTCATGCCGGGCGACGTCACCGGATCACTCGTCTACGACGCGAAGACCGGCGAATTCGAGTTCCGCGAGGGGCCCGTCTTCACGAACATCCTGCTCGCGGACGAGATCAACCGCACTCCGCCGAAGACGCAGTCCGCACTCCTCGAAGCCATGGAGGAGCGGCAGGTCAGCGTCGACGGACGGTCACGACCGCTGCCCGACCCGTTCATCGTCGCTGCGACGCAGAACCCCATCGAGTACGAGGGCACCTACACGCTGCCGGAAGCCCAGCTCGACCGCTTCCTGCTGAAGCTCGTGCTCGACATCCCCGAGCGCGACGCGGAGGTCGAGGTGCTGCGACGGCACTCTGCCGGATTCAGCCCGCGCGATCTGGCCGGAGCCGGCGTCACCCCGGTGATGGGCGCTGCCCAGCTGAGGGCCGCACAGGTGGAGGTCGGTCGGGTCGGCGCGAGCGCAGACGTCCTCTCCTACATCGTCGACCTCGCTCGCGCCACACGCCGGAGCCCCTCCGTCCGCCTGGGGGTGAGCCCGCGCGGCACGACCGCGCTCCTCGCCACCGCGAAGGCCTGGGCTTGGTTGAGCGGGTACCAGTCGATCACGCCCGACCACGTGCAGACGATGGTCCTGCCGGTCTGGCGCCATCGGATGCAGCTGCGACCGGAGGCGGAACTCGAGGGTGTCTCGGTCGACGCGATCCTCCGGTCGATCATGCAGCAGGTCCAGGTCCCGATCTAGATGGCCGTCACCGGGAGGTTCGTCGCGCTCGTCGCGTTCGGCGTCGTGCCGATCGTGGTGTTCGGCGTACTCACGGGCGATGCGGCTCCGGCGTTCGTGGGCTGGCTCGCCCTCGCCGTCGTGCTCGGCATCCTCGACCTGGTGCTCGCAGGCTCACCACGACAGCTCACCGTCCAGCGTCAGCTTCCCGCGCGCGTCCGCCTCGGCGAATCGGCGACGAGCACGCTGCTCCTCACCAATCGGGGCGGACGTCGGGTTCGCGGCCTCGTCCGCGACGCCTGGCAACCGTCGGCCGGTGCACCGTCCACCCGCCTGAGTGTCGACATCCCGTCCGCCGAGCGCCGTTCGGTCAGCCTCACGCTGACACCCTTCCGGCGGGGTGAACGACGCGTCTCACAGGTGACCGTCCGGTCGTTCGGCCCGCTGGGTCTGCTCGCCCGGCAGGCGACGCTGAACAGCGCCGGGCACCTGCGCGTCCTCCCCGCGTTCAACTCGCGGAAACATCTGCCGAGCCGCATCGCCCGCCTGCGCGAACTCGACGGCGCGACGAGCGTCATGGTCCGCGGCCAGGGTACCGAATTCGACTCACTGCGCGAATACGTGCGCGGCGACGACGTCCGCTCGATCGACTGGCGCGCCACGGCCCGCCGGGGGGACGTGATGATCCGCACCTGGCGTCCTGAGCGCGACCGCAGGGTGGTCATCGTCACCGACAGCGGCCGCACCTCGGCCGCGCGGATCGATGACGAGCCGCGCATCGACACCGCGTTCGAATCCGCGCTCCTCCTCGCGGCGCTCGCCACCCGCGCTGGCGACCGGATCGACTACCTCGCCTACGACCGACGGGTCCGAGGCCGGGTGCAGGGTGCGACCGGCCCCGAGCTGCTCTCCCGCCTCGTCGACGCGATGGCGCTCATCGACCCTGAGTTGATCGAGACCGATTGGGATGCCGTCCCGGGGCAGGTGCGGCAGATCACGAGCCAGCGCGCGCTCGTCGTCCTGCAGACCTCGATCGACGCCCCCGGCGCTGCCCACGGGCTCCTCGCGATCCTGCCGCAACTCACCAGGCGGCACACGGTCGTCGTCACGAGCGTCATCGACCCCGCGACACTCGAGGCGACCCACGACCGAGGGAGCCGGGAAGCGGTCTATCGGGCGGCCTCCGCTGAGCGGTCACTCCTCGACATCGAGCGTGTCTCGGCCGCCATCCGGCAGCTCGGTGCGGAGGTCGTCACGGGCTCACCGGAGACGCTCCCGCCGGCCCTCGCGGACGCCTACATCGCCCTGAAGGCGTCCGGCCGGTTGTAGCCGACGCGTTCAGCGACCGATGCGGTGCCCCAGCGCGTCAGAGGGCTCACCGACCATCGGTTCCTGAGCCTGCCGAAGGGGCCACCACCAAACGGCCCCTGAGCCTGTCGAAGGACTCAGCGGCCCTTCTTCTTGTTCCGCCGTTCGCGGGCGAGGGCCTCCTGCTTGGCCTTCCTGGCAGCAAGCTGCGCACCACGACTCGTACCGGCAGCCGTGCCTGGCGCGGATCCGGCCTTGGGAGGCTTCCGACGCTTACCCGTCTGCTGTTGGACAGGGGCCGCGGGCTCCTCGCTCGGCATCGCGCGTCGGGAACTGTTCGCGGTCCGGCCGCGGACGATGCCGATGAAGTCCTCGATCGCGTCGTCATCGCGTCCGTGCGGCCAGACGAGCAAGACCGGCACGGAGGGCAGATCAGCGATCGGACGGTACTCGACATCCTTGCGCTGGTGCAGTCGCGCGACGGATTGCGGGACGACCACGACGCCGACGTCCGACGCTGCAAGCTCGATCGCCGCCTCCGGGTCGTCCGTCAGGGGCCTCGCGGGCTCGTCGAACCCGAGTTCGGCGGCACGCTCGTCCCAGCCGAGGACCAGGGGCGTCATGATGAGCTGTTCGTCTGCAATGGCGGCCATGTCGACCGTGTCTGTTCCGGCGAGCGACGAACCCTTGGCGAAGACGACGACGGGGAGCTCTTCGAAGAGCGCGATGGCGTTCAGCCCCTCCTGGTCGATCGGGACGCGGGCAAGGACGACGTCGGCCGCTCCTGACCGGAGCACCTCACGCTGCTCGTGCAGGTCGACGCGGACGAGGGCGAGTGCGTCGTCCGGGCGACGCTCGTTCCAGATGCGGGCCCACTTCCCGGGATTGACCCCGCGGGCGAACGCGACGGTCAGTGCCGGAGCGGCGGTCTCCTCCGTGGAGTCGGCGCCGGCGGAGTCCGCCAGCAGCGGGATCTGGTCGATCTGGTCGTCCTGCGTGTCCATCGGTGCCTCCACAGCTCGCCAGCCAGACTACTGCAGCCCGGAGTCCGGCTGATCCGGTCGGTTGGGCGGCTGCCGCGCGGCGGGGTACGCTGAGCGGATGGGCGCGAGCGAACAGATCATGAAACCGGCCACCGCGGCGAAGAAGCTCGGTGTGTACCTGCCGGCGACTCCGGCATCCTTCCAGGAGGAGCCGATCACGCGCTCCGCGTTCCTCGAACTGCAGGCGAACCCGACGGAGTGGCTCCTCGAGCTGCGGAAGAACGGCCCGCACCCGCGCGACGTCGTCGCCCGCAAACTCGGGGTCTCCACCTCAGGTCTCGCCCGCGCGGAGATCACCGAGGCGCTCACGACGGAGCAGATCCAGGAACTGCTCCGCACGCTTCCGGCCTGGCTCGTCCAGGAGCGCGCCGTGCACGCAGAGGTCAACGCGGAGAACGCGCGGGTCAACACCCGCAACGCCGAGCGCCGCGCGCGCAGCGAGGCCGGCGAGTAGCCTTCCTGACGGCGTCGCAGCGTCAGCCTGCGACGATCCGCTTCGCCCCTGCCTCGAAGTCGTCGAGGTCGCCACGCTCCCCGGACCGGTATGCCTTCCCGCCCCACCAGCACATGTAGAGCAGGAATGCGGCAAGCGCTCCCCCGCCGATGAGCATCTTCACAGCCCACGGCCAAGGCGCCGGCGTCACGAATCCTTCGACGAGACCCGAGACGAAGAGCACGATGACGAGGCCGATCGCGATCGTGAAGAGCGCGCGGCCCTCCTCGGCCAGCGCCTGGCCCCTGGTCCTCGGTCCTGGTGCGACCCAGGCCCAGAAGATCCGCAGACCGGCCGCGGCAGCGACGAACACCGCGGTGAGCTCGAGCATGCCGTGCGGGAGGATGTACTCGAAGAACACGTCACCCTTGCCGTACGCGAACATCAGACCAGCGGCCTGACCGACGCCCTGCGCGTTCGAGACGATGATGTACGGCACCCAGACACCGCTGATGCCGAAGGCGACGCATTGCGCAGCGATCCAGGCGTTGTTCGTCCACACCTGGCCCGCGAAGCTGGCGGCAGGGTTGTTCGAGTAGTAGGCGACGAAATCGTCCTCGACGTACTGTTTCAGCTGCGCATCGGTCCCGAGGTTGGCGAGCACTTGCGGGTTGCCCGCGATCCACACGGCGTAGAGCGTCGCGATGATGATCGTCACGAGGGCGACGGCCAGCGTCACCCATCGCACGCGGTAGAGCGCCGCCGGGAGCGACAGCACGAAGAAGCGCGGGACGCTCGAGAAGACGTTCGCACCAGCACCCGTGAAGCGCAGGCGCGCTCTCGACAACGACACCGAGAGTCGGTCGCCGACGAGGGTCGAGCCGGCCGTCGTCTTGATCGCGGAGAGCTGCGTCGCGCCCGCCTGGTACCGGTCGATCAGCTCGTCAGCCTCCTGCCCGGTGAAGAACCGCTGCTTCCCGAGCGCGTCGAGGCGATCCCATTCCTGTCGGTGGGCTGCTGAGTAGGCGTCGAGGTCCATCGGATGCCATGCTACGCGGTACCCGCGATCCGCGCCTCGGACTGCGCACTTCTGCTTGAATGGACGGCATGTCCCACCCCACCCAGCTTCCGCTGCACGAGTCGTCGCTGGATGACGGCACCGAGCTGATCACGGGTGAGGCGGTCGCCCTCGACGTGCGCCCGACGGGCTTCATCCTCCGTGCAGCCGGAGCGATCATCGACTACATCGTGTCGATCGCCGTCTTCATCGGCCTCATGCTCGTGATGTTCTCCTGGGCGCTGTCCGGCGTGCAGATGGACACGTCGATGTTCACGGCGATCGTGTTGGGGTTGACCGTGCTCTGCCTCGTCGTCCTGCCTGCGGCGGTCGAGATCGCGACACGCGGTCGATCACTCGGCAGGCTCGTCGTCGGAGCCCGCATCGTCCGCGACGATGGCGGTGCGCCAGGATTCCGGCACGCGTTCATCCGCGCGCTGACCGGGTACTTCGAGATCTATCTCACCGCTGGCGGTATCGCTGCACTCACGGGCCTGCTCAGCAGTCGGTCGAAGCGCCTCGGGGACGTCCTCGCCGGAACGTACAGCCAACGGGAACGTCTGCCACGCGTGGTCGAGCCCGTCGCGATGATCCCGCCACAACTCGGCGCCTGGTCCGTCGGTGCCGACGTCGCCAGACTGCCGGACGCCCTCGCCCGCCGCGTCACGCAGTTCCTCAAGCAGGCTGGGGCGATGACACCCGCCACACGGGCCCGTCTCGCCGCCGAACTGGCCGCCGAGGTCTCGCAGTTCGTGTCGCCCCTGCCGGTCGCGCCGCCCGAGATGTTCCTCGTCGGGGTCTCCGTGATCCGTCGGGAGCGCGAGTATCAGGCGCAGCTCGCCCAGCGCCAGCGATTGGCGCTCCTGCAACCCACCCTGGCCGGGCAGCCGCACCACTTCCCCGACCGCTGAAGCGCCGCCGCCGGAGACCGTCCGGCACACTCACTGAGCGCCCGACAGGCTCACTGAGCGGGCCTCCGCCCGGTCACTGAGCCTGTCGAAGCGGGGTCGACCTCAGTAGCGGTAGTGGTCGACCTTGTACGGGCCCTCGACGGGGACGCCGATGTAGTCGGCCTGCTCGCCCGAGAGCGTCGTGAGCTTGACACCGAGGGCGTCGAGGTGGAGACGCGCGACCTTCTCGTCGAGGTGCTTCGGGAGCACGTAGACGCCGATCGGGTACTCGTCCGTCCGCATCCAGAGCTCCAGCTGGGCGAGGACCTGGTTGGTGAACGAGTTGCTCATGACGAAGGACGGATGACCCGTCGCGTTGCCGAGGTTCATCAGGCGGCCCTCGCTGAGGACGAGGACGCTCCGCCCGTTCGGCAGACGCCACTCGTGCACCTGGGGCTTGATCTCGACCTTCTCGGCGCCTTCGAGCGCTTCGAGCGAGGCCATGTCGATCTCGTTGTCGAAGTGGCCGACGTTCGAGACGATCGCGAGGTGCTTCAGCCCCAGGATGTGGTCGAGCGTGACGACGTTGAAGTTCCCGGTGCAGGTGACGATGATGTCGACGTCGCCGATGACGCTCTCGAGCGTAGCGACCTGGTACCCGTCCATCGACGCCTGGAGTGCGCAGATCGGGTCGACCTCGGAGACGATGACACGCGCGCCCTGGCCACGGAGGGCCTCGGCCGCGCCCTTGCCCACGTCGCCGTACCCTGCGACGAACACGACCTTGCCGCCGATGAGGACGTCGGTCGCGCGGTTCAGGCCATCGGGCAGCGAGTGGCGGATACCGTACTTGTTGTCGAACTTGCTCTTCGTCACCGAGTCGTTGACGTTGATCGCGGGGAACAGCAGCTCGCCCGTCTTCGCCAGCTCGTAGAGGCGGTGCACACCCGTGGTGGTCTCCTCGGTCACGCCGAGGATGTCGGCAGCGACCTTCGTCCAGCGGTCGGTACTGCCCGCGAGCGAACGACGAAGGACATCGAGGACGATGCTGTACTCGTGGCTGTCAGCGTCGGTCGTCTCGGGGACGGCGCCGGCGAGTTCGAATCGACGACCCTGGTGCACGAGCATGCTCGCGTCGCCACCGTCGTCGAGGATGAGGTTGGGCCCGGTCCAGTCGGCACCGGCGGCCGCCGCTTCGGTCGACCAGTCGAAGATCTGCTCGGTGCACCACCAGTACTCTTCGAGCGTCTCGCCCTTCCAGGCGAAGACCGGCACACCTGCCGGAGCGTCGACAAAGCCGGTGGGTCCGACGGCGACGGCAGCGGCGGCCTCGTCCTGCGTGGAGAAGATGTTGCAGCTGGCCCAGCGGACCTCGGCGCCGAGGGCCGTCAGGGTCTCGATCAGGACGGCGGTCTGCACGGTCATGTGCAGCGAGCCGGCGATGCGCGCGCCGGCGAGTGGCTGGCTGGCGCCGAACTCCTCGCGGAGCGCCATGAGGCCGGGCATCTCGTTCTCGGCGAGACGGAGCTGGTGGCGTCCGGCTTCGGCGAGCGAGAGATCCGCCACCTTGTACGGGAGGACGGTGGTGGGGGCAGATGGCGCAGAAGAACTCATGCGGCCATTCTCGCAGACCGTCACGCGTCGCGGAGCTTCATGACAGCGGATCCGAAGCGTTCAGACTCCGTAGCCGACATCGCCCAGCACACTGTGCTTGACGACCTGCCACCCCTTCGGCACGCTCAGACGTTCCGCGTGGATGGAACACAGGTCATAGCTGTGGGGGCTCTTCTCGATGCTGAGCGGCCCGAGCACCGCCATCGAATCCCGGTAGTCGTAGGTCAGCGTCGCGACCGGCTCGCGTGAGCAGCCGACCTTCGAACACATCCTGTCTACCATTTGGTCCCAGGGTAACCCCGGTGCTCCGGGTCGCCCCTCCGGCTCGCCGGTCACCAGCCCGTCAGCAGCAGATGCTGCACGAGGAGCGCGGTCACGAGCTGGAGGCCGAGCGCGGGGCGGCGAAGACGCTCCGGAAGGAGCGCGGTGCCGATCAACAGCCAGGGGACGAACGGCACCCAGATACGCTCGACCTCGGCCTTGCTCATCATCGAGAGGTCTGCCAGCAGGATGATGACGAGCGCGGCAGCCGTCAGGACGACGGCCACCCGCGCCGCACCGACGGGGAATGGACGCCTGAGGCGGCGCAGGACGACCGCAACCGAGGCTCCGACCACGGGGCCCGCACTGATCGACAGCGCCGCGAGGTTCCCCCAGACCCAGTAGGTGAATGGTCGCCGGCTCGCGATCCCCGCCCAGTAGCGGTCCACGAGCACCGGATAGGCCTCCCACCACCGGAACCCGAACCCCGCGAACACGAGCACGACGCCGACTGCCGCACCGGCCGCGATCGGCAACGGCCACCAGGATCGTGCCAGCCAGAGGATCGCGAGCGCGAGGACGCCCAGGAGCGGCAAACCGTAGGACAGCATGACGCAGGCTCCGAGCAGGAGGCCAGCGGCGAGCGCCCAGAGGATGAGCATCGGGACGCGGCGGGTGGTCGCGGCGCACGCCAGCGCGCACAGCCCCCAGGCGGCGACCGCACCGAACATCGCATCCCCGGACACTGCGAGCCAGACCGCGACCGGTCCGAGGGCGAGGAACGGTGCTGCTGCCCGGGCGATGGACTCGGCACCGAGGCGCCGCAGTGTGATGAGGACGGCGACGGGCGTGCTCGCCGCCAGCACGATGACGACGAGTCCACTGGCGAGCCAGGACCCGAGGCCGAGGTGCACCAGCCCGATGAAGAACAGGACCGCACCGGGGGGATGCCCGGCGAGGTGGACCGGCCAGTTGTCGACCGAGTCGAGCGGAATGCGTGAGACGTACTCGGCCAGCATCGTCGGCACGTCGGTGATCATCCTGGCCGACTGCAGATATTCGTAGGGGTGCTCGAGGATCTGGCCGAGCCCCTCCGGACCGTCGACCACCGCGAGCGAGGTCATCCATGCGAGCGCGGCGGCGAAGACCAGCGGGAGCAGCGCGCCCCACCGGAGCGAATGGGCGAGGCGGAAGGCGGACAGGAGCGCGAGCCCGGCGATGACGAGGGCAGGCACCGTGCCCCACCCGATGCGGGGCGCCCACTCGGCGTGCAGCGGTGGGAACCAGCGGACTCGGACATCGAGGTGGAGCAGGGCGGGCAGCGCGATCGCGAGCACGATCAGGAGCACGGAGGCGCCGGCACCGATGAGCGCTGCGCGCGTGCCGGGCTCGCGTGGCGGTCGGCCGGGGACCAGCGGTCGATCGACCGGGCTCAGCATGGTGAGAACGCCACGAATCGACGTCCGCCGGTGCGCCATCGACGGACGACCTGCAAGCCACTCCGCGAGCCGACGGTCACGAGGGCTCGTGAGCCGAGCTGCGCCCAGGGGAAGGCCGCGCTCCGGCGTCCGTCGTCGTCGACAAGCACCGCCTCGAAGCGACGGTCGTGCTCCGTCCGATGCGCTTCGACCACGATCCGTGACGCCCGATCAGGTCGGACCAGGGCGCGCGCACGTCGGAGGAGCGAATCCGGATCTCCCCCGATCCCGACGTTGCCGTCGAGCAGCAGGACAGCGCCCCAGCCGCCCTCGTCAGGGAGCGGGTCGAACACCGACGCATGCAGGACGGGCACACCACGACGGACGGCGAGCTCGAGAGCGGCGACGGAGAGGTCGACGCCGAGCGCCGTCCTCCCGAGCTGCACAGCTGCCTCGACCATCCGTCCTGGACCGCAACCGAGGTCGAGCACGGCACCTGAGGTCATCGCGAGCACGCTGCGGTCGACGGTGTCCGCACCATCACTGTACGTCGCCACGTCGATGACGTCTCCGCCCGCGGGGCTGTTCTCGAGCGCTCCCACGAGCCGCAGCGTCGAGCGACGATGCGCAGCGAGGAGCGCACGTTCATACGGGGCGAGACCACCGGCGCCGAAGACGGGCTCCGAACGGGACGCGCCATCGATCAGTAGGCTTGACATCCTTCGAGGCTAGGTCGACCACCTCAGGATCCGTGGGCGAGGATCTTACGAACCGCGAACGCCTTTCCGCACATATGGGGTTCGAACAGCTCGAACGAACTACGGTTGGGCCGTGCTCCCCCACAACCCGGTCCCAGCCGCCGACCATCTGCTCGCCGATCGCCGCATCCTGATCGTCGAAGACGACCCGACCGTGCTCGAGGTCGCCGGCTCCTACCTGCGGGCAGCCGGATTCATCGTCGACACCGCATCCGACGGCTTCGGCGCACTCGAGCTCGCCTCCCGCCGACCTCCCGACCTCGTCGTCCTCGATCGCATGCTGCCCGGCATCGACGGGCTCGAGGTCTGCCGCCGACTCCGGGCGACCCGATCGATGCCGATCATCATGCTGACGGCTCTCGGCTCCACCGAGGATCGCATCGCCGGTCTCGAAGCCGGGGCCGACGACTACCTCGCGAAGCCCTTCTCACCGCGAGAACTGGTCCTGCGGGCGCAGTCCATCCTCCGGCGTGTCATCGGGGAGTACACACCGGAGGCATCGTTCACGCACGGTCCGTTCACCCTCGACCCCTCGGCCCGCACGGTCGAGCGCTCCGGAGTGTCCCTCGCGCTGTCCGCGCGCGAGTTCGACCTCTTCTCGTTCCTGCTGAAGCACCCCCGGCAGGTCTTCAGTCGGGAGCAACTCCTGCGCTCGGTGTGGGGCTGGGATTTCGGCGATCTCTCGACGGTCACGGTCACCGTGCGTCGGGTCCGCGAGAAGATCGAACCGGAACCCACCAAACCGACCATCCTCACCACCGTGTGGGGCGTCGGATACCGACTCGACCTCTGAGGATCCCATGCTCCCCCTCCAGGACATCCTGATACTCGTCGGCATCGCACTGGTCGCGGCGACGGCGGTCACCATCGTCGGGTTCGTCGCACTCCGCCTTGCTCGACGCACCTCGATGCTCGTTCAACTCGGCATCGTCTCCGTCTCCGGCGTGTTGTCCGTCGTCCTCGGCGTGGTGCTCGCCTCATCGGAGATGTACGTCTCCGCCCACGACCTGTCGGTCGTGCTGACGATGGCCGTGATCTCAGCGGTCGTCTCGCTCGGCGCGGCGGTCGTCCTCGGGCGGACCTTCGCCCGACGCAGTGCCGAACTGACCGCCCTCGCGAGAGCACTCGGCGACGCCGACCAGGCCTCTGACGGTCTCGTCGTATCGCGCTCGGGGCTGGAGACACACGACCGTCCCGCCCCGCAGGCGACCGCGGAACTCGCCCGGCTGGCGGCCGAACTGGCCTTGAGCGGGCGACGACTCGCAGAGTCTCGGGCTGCGGTCGCGGCCGCGGAGGGTGCACGCCGTGATCTCATCGCGCACGTCTCCCATGACCTCCGGACCCCCCTCGCCGGGATACGCGCGATGGCTGAAGCCCTCGAGGATGGTCTTGTCGAGGACCCGCCCCGGTACTACCGGCTGATGCGCGGCCAGGTGTCCAGCCTGACGAGCATGGTGGACGACCTGTTCGAACTCTCCCGGATCCAAGCCGGCGCGCTCCGTCTGCACTTCGAGCCAGTGTCGGTCGCCGATCTGGTGAGCGATGCGGTCGGCGAGCTCCAAGCGGTCGCGGATCGGCAGCGCGTCGAACTCCGCGCAACCGGCGATCAGGACGCGCCGATCATCTTCGGCGATGCCCGCGAGCTCGCGCGGGTCATAGCCAACATGCTCGTGAACGCCGTCGAGCACACGCCTGAGGGCGGTGTCGTCGACATCTCGACCTCCGAGGTCGCGAGCCAGCTCGTGCTGAGCGTGGCGAACACGGGAGCTGGCATCGTCGACGCTGACCTGGATCGGGTGTTCGACGCGGGCTGGCGAGGCGACCCGGCGAGGACCGCGACCATCGACGGCCTGTCGGGAGGGGGCCTCGGGCTCGCGATCGTGCGCGGCATCGTCGAAGCGCACGACGGTACCGTCTCCGTCCGGAACGTGCCAGGCGGTTGCCGCTTCGAGGTGCGGCTCCCGCGCGGTCTCGCCAGCGCCTGACCGACACGTGTCCACAGTCACGGACTGTCTCCACTTCGTCACCGCAGACGAGCACGCCCGGCTGCGCTGCTCCGTAGCGTTGGCAGCACACGGATGGAGACCCCATGGCGGCACCTGGCTTGCACGAGATCCTGCATCGCACCAGAACGGCCCTCGCAACGCCGTCGCGCAATCCACGGACTGCGGTGGTGCTCGGGCGGCTGCTGGGAGCAGCGTTCATCGTCTGCTTCCTCACCGGGCTCTACAGTCATTTCCTCCAGGACCCATTGCCATGGATGGTGTTCCCGACCCGGCCCGTCTGGCTCTACCAGGCGACGCAGGGCACGCACATCATCACCGGCATCGTCTGCTTCCCGCTACTCCTCGGGAAGCTCTACGCCGTGTTCCCCGAGCTGTTCCAGTCGCCGCCGGTCCGTTCTGTGCCCCACTTCCTCGAGCGGGCATCGATCGCGGTCTTCGTCTCGGCGTCGCTCGTCGAGATCACCATCGGGCTCCTCAACACCTATCAGTTCTACGCACTGTTCCCGTTCTCGTTCCGCCGGCTGCACTTCGTCCTGTCGTTCGTCATCGTCGGATCGCTCGCGTTGCACATCGCGATCAAGCTGCCGGTGATCACACGGTACTGGCGTCGCCGTGACGCCATGGTGGAGCTCGCGACAGAGTCGGAGACCGTACCGGTCGCCGAACCGTCTCGCGCCGTTCGCGGCATGACCGGAACCCTGTTCGCGTGGATCGATCGCGTCCCGTCGCAGCCTTCCGGGACTGCCGCGGCGACCAGTCGGCGCAGCTTCTTCTCGACCATCGGACTCGCTGCAGGCGCGCTCGTCGTGCTCACGGCAGGCCAGAGCATCCCGTTCCTCCGACCGTTCACGCTCTTCGCACCGAGGCTTCCCGGCACTGGCCCGCAAGACTTACCGGTGAACCACACGGCGTCCTCCGCCGGAGTACTCGAAACGGCCGCAGCCGAGGACTGGGTCCTGACAGTGCGGTACGGCGAAACCAGCAGGACCTTCACCAGAGCCGAGCTCGCAGCCCTGCCGCAGGTCGAGGAGGTCATCCCGCTGGCCTGCGTCGAGGGCTGGAGCCAAAGCGCACGGTGGCGCGGCTTGCGCATGCGCGACCTCGTCGATCGGGTCGGCGCACCCGAGCACGCCACGATCCGGGTACGCAGTCTCCAGGAACGCAGCGCGTACACGGTGATGATCATGCCGCGGGAGTTCGTCCGCGACGACGCGACGCTCATCGCGCTCGAACTCAACGGTCAGATCCTCGACCTCGACCACGGATACCCCGCCCGCATCATCTGCTCGTCCCGTCCGGGTGTCCTCCAGACCAAGTGGCTCACCAGCATCGAGGTCCTCGCATGAACCGCTCCTCGTCTCCCCTGCACAGCACACCGCTGCGGCGCACTCGACTGCTGCTCGGCGGTCTGGGCATCGCCCTGGTGGTGCTCGGAGCGGTCCTGTTCATCCAGCAGATCCCGGCGATCCGATATCCCGGCGTCGCCGGCTGGCTGCTCGGCGCCCTGGTCGTGCACGACGGGATCATCGCGGCCGCGGTGCTCGGCGTCGGCCTGCTGCTGCGCCTCGCCCCGTGGAGCGCCGCGACGAAGGCGATCGTCAGCGGTGCGGCAGTGGTCGGCGGCATCATGGCCCTGATCGTGCTCCCCGCCGCGTGGAAGGACGCCATCGGCACAGCGAATCCCACGGTCCTGCCGTTCGACTACCTCGGGAACCTCGTCTGGTTCGAACTCGGCGTCGTGCTCGTCGCGGTCGTCGCGGTCATCGCCGCCCGAAACGTCACCGCCCGGCGTTCCGCAACGCGGCGAAGGTCTGCGCGAACGACGTGTCCGGGGCCAGCGCAGCGACCGCCTCGGCGTCCAGCACGGTGTCGACGTCGCGCAGCGTCGGCAGCATCCCCACCCAGTGACCTGCGCTGCGCAGTCGATCAAGCTGACGACCCCCGGTGTCGTCGGCCGACATGGTGACCCCCCGGATGAGCGAGCCATCCGGCTCGCGCATCCCGAGCGCCCAGAACCCGCCATCCTCGGCCGGGCCGAACCAGGAGTCGACCTCGTCCGCCCAAGCTGTACACGGACCGGCCAGGTCCTCAGCGCGCAGCTGCGGCGTGTCCATCCCGACCAACAGCGTGGGGCCGACGCACAGGTCGAACAGCGCACCGAGACGGACGTCGAGAGACCCCTCGCCCTGTGGCACGATGTCGAAGCCGTGCGCACGCTCGGGCAGGAGTTCGCCCTGGTAGTAGAGGATCCGACCGGTGGCCGGCAAGTCGGCGAGCACCCGGAGAGTGTCGTCGATGGCCGCCGCAGCGAGCCTGGCCGCCTCGGCAAGCGAGAACGGCGGATGCAACCGGGTCTTCACCCGGCCGGCGATCGGTTCCTTCGCGATGAGGACAAGCGTCGTCATCGGTCGCTTCCCGTCCTCGCGCGCTCGTCCGCCAACAGGCGCGACATGTCCGAGACGGCGGACAGGGTTCCGCGCACCGTGCCGGTCACCTTCGAACGACCGACCCGCGGCCGGTACGGCACGTCGACCTCCCTGATGCGCCAGCCGGCGGCGTTCGCCCGGAGGACCAGTTCGAGCGGGTACCCGCTGCGCCTGTCCTGGAGTTCGAATCCGAGCATCGACAGGCGATCCGCCGCGCGCATCGGACCGAGGTCGTGCAGCGCGAGGCCCGTCCGCACCCGGATGAGGGCGGCGAGTGCTCGATTGGCCATGCGGGCGTGGACGGGCCAGGAGCCTCGTGTCGGCCGTCGTCGGCCCAGGACGAGTTCCGCGTGTCCCGCGAGCACCGGGGCGGTGACGAGCACGAGGTCGCGCGGATCCATCGAGCCGTCGGCATCGCAGAACGCGACCGTCGGCGCGGTCGCGGCGAGCAGCCCGGCGTGCGCGGCAGCTCCGAAACCGCGGCGGGGCTCGGTGACGACGACGGCTCCGTATCGGCGCGCGACGTCCGCGGAACCGTCGGTCGAACCGTTGTCGACGACGATCGCCCGGTGGTCCGCGGGCAGGCGGCCGAGGACCCAAGGCAGCGCCTGCGCCTCATCCAGGCAGGGGAACACGACATCGACGCGTGCGGGCATCATCGTGCCGCCGGCCTGAGTGGCGCGGTGCGGAAGTCGCGCATGCCGTCGTCGAACGCCACTCTGGGCTCCCAGGCGAGCTCGCGACGTGCTCGCTCGGACGATGCGGTGATGTGCCGGACGTCGCCCAGGCGGAACGCTCCGGTGATCACCGGGTCGAGTTCGTCGTCCGCGCAGAGTGCGCTCGCGACCTCCCCGATGGTGTGCACCACGCCGCTGCCGATGTTGAAGGGGCGCACCGTGCCTGCGAGCTGTGCCGCGGTCCAGTCGAGCGCGGCGAGGTTGGCCGAAGCGACGTCGTCGACATGCACGAAGTCCCGACGCTGTCGTCCGTCCTCGAAGACCAGCGGTGCTTCTCGGCGAGCGAGAGCAGAACGGAAGAGCGAGGCGACGCCTGCGTAGGGGGTGTTCTGAGGCATGCCCGGCCCGTACACGTTGTGATAGCGGAGCACGGCGGCGACCCCGCCGCTCGCCCTCGCCCAGGCGGCCGCGAGGTGTTCCTGGGCGAGCTTCGAGCTCGCGTACACGTTGCGTGGATCGAGCGTCGCATCCTCGAGGATCAACGAGGACCGCAGCTGTTCTCCGTCGGCGCTGCGGGGTTCGAACCGGCCCGCTTCGAGATCGGCGAGACGACGGGGCGCAGGACGGGTCGGCCCGGACGCCCCGAGATAGGCGCCTTCTCCGTAGACCACCATCGAGCTGGACAGCACGAGCCGGCCGACTCCAGCCACAGCCATGCCCGCCACGAGTTCGGCGGTCGCTTGGTCGTTCGAGGCGATGTAGTCCGGAGCGTCCCCGAGCGAGACGCCGAGACCGACCTTCGCCGCCAGATGCAGGACCGTGTCGACCCCGTCGAGGGCGGCGGCGACCACGCCTCTGTCCTGGAGATCACCGTGCAGGAACTCAGCGCCCGGCGTCGGCGGTGCAGGATGCGTCCCGTGCACGTCGATCCGGAGCGAGTCGACGACGCGCACCGGTTCGCCTCTCGAGATGAGCGCTCGCACGACCGCACGACCGATGAACCCTGCGCCGCCGGTCACGAGGATCATGAGGTCCGCCGTTGGAGTACGCGCTCGACCGCGG
Source organism: Plantibacter sp. RU18 (assembly GCF_050613355.1). Lineage (NCBI taxonomy): Bacteria > Bacillati > Actinomycetota > Actinomycetes > Micrococcales > Microbacteriaceae > Plantibacter > Plantibacter sp. RU18. The sequence goes on along the minus strand of NZ_CP159618.1, from coordinate 1,795,013 downwards.
CGGCCGAGATGAGCGTCCGCGCCCGGTAATCCACTGGAACAGCAGCGACGATGCGTTCGATCGCGTCGACGATCCTGGGTTTCGCCTCGGCCAACCGCGCGAACACCAGCGCCGCGTCGACCGGGTCGGCGTCGTCCGCGGCGTCCTCATCGGTGACGAACGCGAGCGTGAGCGTGCCGATGTTCAGTTCGGCGGCGAGCGGGACCTCCGGATACAGGGTCATGTTGAGGAGGTCGGCTCCGGCAGCCGCGAGCCACCGCGACTCGGCGCGAGTGGAGAACCGCGGGCCCTGGATGACCGCCACCGTCGCTCCGACGGACACGTCGGGACCGAGCGTCGACGCGGCGATCGTACGCAGCTCTGGGCAGAACGGCTCGGCCGACGGCAGATGTTGGACGTCAGGGCCCTCGTAGAAGGTGTCCTGCCTGCCGTTCGTCCGATCCAGGTACTGGTCGACGACGACCAGCCTGCCAACGGGGAGTTCGGTGTTGATCGATCCGACGGCGGCCGTGGAGATGATCGCGTGGACCCCCAGGCTCGCGAGCGCCCAGACGGTCGCCCTGGAATCGATCCGATGTGGCGGCACGCTGTGCCCCGCACCGTGACGCGGGACGAACGCCACCGTCCGACCGCCGAGCTCGCCGACGAGCACTTCGACCGTCCGATAGGGGGTCGGGACGCTCAGGGATTCTGCGCTCGTGGGGTCGAGCACGGTCGAGAGGCCGGAACCGCCGATGACGGCAATTGGAATACTCATCCTCCGACCCTCTCAGCCGAGACCCCGTCTCGCGCGCGAACCGCGAGGGTTGTCTCCGCCTCGTAAGATCCGGCGCTGACAGCACCGCCGCCTAGACTGGTCGCATGGCGCAGGCTGACGAGGAGACACGGGGCGCGCTCTCGCGTCGACGATCACGCCACGGCCGGAACGGACGATCGAGTGTCGTCGGTCCCGACGTCCCGCCGATCGACACGCGCATCGACCAGTTCGACCTCACCGTCGCGACGACCGCGGACTACCTGCGCGGCGCCTGGCCGGACGAACTCGCCGACGTCCGGTTCGAGGTCGGCGCGATGCCAGCGGACAACTCCGGCACCGACGGCGTCGACCGATGGTTCGTGGACCGCGCGCGCCGACGGATCATCCTGTACCGGCTGCCCATCCAGCGCATGAGCAAGCTCCACCGCAACGACGAGATGCACCAGCGCATGATGGTCGAGAGCTGCGTGTTCCGCGCCGTGGCCGAGCTGCTCGGGAAGGACCCGTGGGACCTCGGCCCGGAGCGCTACCGCTTCCTCTGATCAGCCCTGCCGGTCAGAGGAAGCGGTAGCGGCCGGTTCCGGACGCTCAGCGCGGGTAGACCGTGATGGGAGCCGCCAACGGGTTCGGCGGCGAGACCGGGAGCGAGGTGAGACGGCCGGCCGCCGCGAGGCTGATCGACGCGTGGATCCCCTCGGAGCCGTCCATCACGTAGCTCTGACCCGCGGTGATGGCGACCGTCGCGGCAGCGCCGGCGGCCACCGTGGCGGTCGTCTCCTTGCCGTCTGCGTCCGTCAGCGTCAACGCGGCGGCGTCGCCCGTCGGATTGAGGATGTGGAGTTTCGGGCCCGGCCCCGTCGGCACGGTGAACGCGGCGGTGTCGTCGAGCGAGGGGGTCGCCCCGAACCATGCGAAGTCCTCGAGGGCGCCGCCGCGCGAGTTCGAACGGGCGGCGGCGACGATCGGCTGGTCCGAGCTGATCTCGAGCGAGAACTCTCCCGCCGGAAGCTCGGCGAGCGCGATCTCACCCGGCACACCCGGCTGCACGGTCGCATCGATGACGATGGGCGCGTCCTTGCTGTTCTCCCGGTGAGCGGTGACCACGACGTCCGCCGTCTCGGTACCGGGGACGAACATGCGCAGTGCCGTCGCCCGGTCGTCGACGGAGGCCGTGTCGGAACTGGCCCCCACCGCGGCAGCAGCCGTGACGACGAGGCCGGGGATGACCACCTCGGTCGACGGAGCGGCCGTCGGGCCCTGGAGTTCCACGCCGCCCGGCGCAAGGACGCGCACGGTGCTCTGCTGCAGCCCTGCGACGATCTGGCCGCCTTGGCTCGTCACATGGACAACCGGCGTCGGCTCATTGGGAGCGAGACCGGTGAGCGCGATCACGCGCTGCGTGCCCGCCGCCACGACGATGCCGGCCGCACCTGGGGCGTCGACCTTGCCTGCTGCGCCGAACACGTCGAGGGTGACGTTCGAGTCGACAGCCGAGGGATTGTCGAGGAGGACGAGGGTCGTGCGGCCGATGTCGCTCGACCCGCCGACAAGCCAGCTCTCGCCCGAGGCGGGAGTGCATGCAGCAGCCGCCAGGCCGGCGATGTCGGCCTCTGCCGCGATCTGCGACTGCGATCCGCTCAGCGGCGTGACCGTGCCGTCGGACGCCCCAGGGACGGTGATGACGGTCGGGGTGCCGTCCGCCGGGCCGCTCGCGTTGTCGGGTGCTGCGAGCTGCGTGGTGGTCGCCGACACCCCGCCGGCACCGAAGTCCACACTCGCCGGTCCGAAGGATCCTGATGCGGTCGCCGCGGTCGCATCCTGTGCGAGCGCGAGCAACGGTCCGGGGCAGACGAGCGACTGGTCTCCGGCGACCGGGGTCACGAGGACGTCCTGCGGCGTGATCTCGATCGTGGGCAGGGTCAGCTGACCAGCGGCCGCGATCGTGACCGCGGCGATCCCGATACCTGCGAGACCGGTGATGATGCGCCCTGAGGTGAGGGCGACTCCGCGCTTACTCGGCATGCGGTTGCTCCGTTCCCGGGGTGTCCCGACGGGGGGTCTCGGCGGGACCGTCCTTGGATTCCGCCTCAGTTGTCTCGGTCGGCTGCAGTCCGTCCGTGCGGGGATCGGGCTGCTCGGCGTCCGTCTGCTCGGCACGGACGGCTGTGGCGTCCGTCGGCTCCGGGGCGACCGATACGGCCGCACCCACACCCTCGACGTCGGGATCCGATACGGCGGCAGCGTCCGTGCCGGACCCGTCGAGGGCCGACTCCGCGGGCTGAGCCGCGTCGTCGACCGGTTGATCGGAGACGACCTGCTCCGCGGGCAGGGCCGCGGCACCGGCGGTGGGCGCTCCGTCCTTCCGGCCACGACGCCACCACTGGGGCCGACGCGGCGACGCGGAGTCTGCGGACCCGGCAGCGTCCGGTTCGATCTCGCCCGTCTCCTCGTCGATGTCGCCAGAGGCGTCCTCGTCGTCGTAGGAGCCGACGGCGTCATCGTCCGTCTGCACGACGGCTGTGCCCGCCGCGGCCGCTGCCGCCTGCCTGGCCGCCCGACCCTTGAGTTTCGGCGGCTTGCGGGACCCTGCCCGGTACCCGTCGCGAGAGGCGCCGTTCGGGATACTGAGCAGGAGGGTGATCAGGAACACGATGGCGAGTCCGACACCGACGAGCGTCCCGACCACGTTCATCTTCGGGACGGCCGGACCCGATCCGACGTCGGCGACCGCACGCCAGAGGGTTCCGCTCGTGGTGTCTCCGACGGCGACGAGGGCTGCGTTCGCATCGAGCGCGCTCGCCGCTCTCCCGGCAGTCTGACCCGCGACGGTCTGCTCGGAACCCTCGACCGTCGGCGACAGGAGCACGAAGGCGATCCCGTTCTCGACGAGGGTGTCCGTCGGGTCCAGGCCGCTCTGGGAGGCGAGGTTCCCTGCGAGCTCCGCGACGGTCCGGTCGTCTGCCGAGATTCCGGGGGCCGTCTGGACGATCGTGGACTGACCGTCGAGAGTCATGCCCTGCCCGCGGATCACCTCGGCGGTGATGCTCCCATCCGCTCCCGGTGTGATCACCAGGGTCCCCAGGCGCGGGTCGGTCTGCGTCGCAGCCGTGACGTACGCCGGCAGCTGGCGCCCGCTGCTCTCCCGGACGACCGATGTCCCGAGCGGCTGGGCGAGCGCGAGGGGCACGACGATGACGGCGGCTGCGAGCACGATGACGAGAGCCGGGATCGCCGAGAAGCGCTTGATGCGGTCGAGCCCGAGCGTCACGGCTCCGATGATCCCGAGCCAGTACAGGCTGATCGCGGCACCGGCCCACACGGGCGCGGCTTCGCCGCCTGTCGACGCGAGCAGCAGGTGACTCGCGAGCACGGCGGAGACCAGACCGAGGAACGCCGCCACGAGGAGCGGGATCGCCCGACGCGAGCCGGGCAGGAAGAGCGCGAGGAACGCAACGATGGCGAGGGGTGCGAGGAGCGCCGGCACGACGAACACCGGCGCCATGCCCGGGAGCCCGAGCGTCGCGGCGATCTGACTCCAGCCGCCGAGACTGCCACCGGGGAATCCGAGGGACAGCTGCCATCCCGAAGCAGCGGTGGCCGGCGTCACGGCACCGGGGTCGGCGAGGAGGCCGAGCCAGTTGCCCCGGTGGATGCCCTGCTGCCAGATGAGTGGGGCGAAGAGCGCGAAGGCCGGGATCGGTACGAGCACCACCCTGGCGACCCCCCGACCTGCGAACGCGATCGCGATCACCCAGATGACGACCAGTGCCGGAGCGAGTGACGGCGAGCAGGCGACGGTGGCGGTGAGGAGCAACGCGCTGGTCCCGGCGGCGGCCCAGGATCGTGCGGCGACGACTCCCGCGTAGAACAGCCAGGGCAGCAGGATGTGCACGATGACCGCGGCCGGCCTGCCGTCGGCGAGCGCGGTCAGGAGCGTCGGCGCGAGCGCCCACAGGATCGCTGCGACGGCCCGTACCCCCGCCCGTTCGGTCAATCGCGTCGACGCGAACCATGCGCCGAGCGCAGACAACGGGAGGGCGAGCAGGAAGAGGAGGACGAGCGAGAAGGACGGCTCCCAGAACGTGATCGAGCCGAGCACGGCCAGGACCGCGCTGAAGGGGTCGGCCGCGCCGACGAACCCGAGGCCGACGTCGCGCCAGCCGAAGCCGGCCTGCTGCCAGAGCTCGGGGACGCTGCCCGACAGGGGCAGGAGAGCGCCTCCCTGGATGTACGACGCGCCGAGGAGCGGCGCGAGGATCGCTGCGCCGATGACGGCGGTCGCGAGGACGACCCAAGCGCCACCGCCGGAGAAGAAGCGGAGGTCGCGTTCCTCGCCGATGAAGCCGATCTGCGTGGCCTCCCTGGCGAGCGCGCGTTGGCGTCGTACCTCGTCGAGCTTCATCCGGAGTCCGGCGATGCTCGACCAGCCGAGCGTCCGGTTCTTCGCCAACTGGCGACGCGCACTGCTGACCTTGATCCCGGAGAACGCGACGGCGAACGCCGCCGACAGCTCGCCGAGCACGAGTTCCGGCTGCTTCTTCACGAAGTAGCCGATGACACGCATGATCGCGAGCGGTACGAGGCTCAACCAGTGCACCGGGACCATGATCGCCGGCGCGTAGACCAGACGGCGGTGGAGCTGCGCGGCTCGTGCCTGGCGATGGCGACGACGACGCGCACCGATCTTGTTGGACCATGAGGGCCCTGCGATGCCGGAGCCGGCGGACGCGACACGTGCCGTCGGTACGACGGCCACGAGGTAGCCGGCGAGCCGCGTCCGGATGCAGAAGTCGAGCGCGTCGTCGGCGACGAGCGCCGCATCGAAACCGCCGAGCTGGTCCCAGAGTTGGTGACGCACGAGCATGCCTGCCGGGCCGACCGCCATGACGTCGTTCATGGTGTCATGTTGCGCCTGGTCGAGCTCGTCCTCGACGACCGGAACCGCGGCACCGAGCGTCGTGATCGTCTCGCCGTAGCGCCGGAGGAACGAAGCGTCGTCCCAGTCGAGGATCTTCGGTCCTGCGACGCCGACGGACGGCGACACCTCGAGCGCCCCGAGGAGGGCGGCGAGGGCGGTCGGCTCAGGCGCACTGTCCTCGGACAGGAGCCAGAGCATCTGCTCCGCGTCCTCCGGCTGCTCGGTCACCCGGACGCCAGCGGCGACGGCCTGGCCGAAGCTCAGGTCCTCGCTGGAGGTCACGAGTTTCACACCGGGGACCCGCGTCAGTTCAGCGATGGTCGCCTCGCTGCTGCGCGAGGCCACGGCGATGATCCCGTCCGCCGGACGGGTCTGGGTACTGAGGGCGTCGAGCGTGCGTGCGAGCGACTCTGAGCCGTCGCGCACCACGAGAATCGCCGTTACTCGGGGAGACATCCGTTTCAGACTAGGCGGGAGCCGCCGGAAGACCGGGAACGAACCGGGCGCGCCCTCGATTAGGGCGCCTCGGTCGCATCTTCAATGGATCAGACCGCGCGTTTGCGGAGCTTCCGACGCTCGCGCTCGGACAGGCCGCCCCAGATGCCGAAGCGCTCGTCGTTCTGCAGTGCGTACTCGAGGCACTGCGACTTGACGTCGCAACTCGTGCAGATGCGCTTGGCATCACGAGTCGAGCCGCCCTTCTCCGGGAAGAACGCCTCTGGATCGGTCTGTGCACACAGTGCGTCGGTCTGCCAGGAGAGCTGACTGTCGTCTTCTCCCTCTGCGGCCGGCTGACGGACGCCGGGAACTCCGAGACTGACCGGATCGACGAACCAGTCGTCGGGTACTCCGGCACGATACTCAGGAATTGCCATACCGTCTCCCCACCAACCAATGCCCTGCGCCACGCGGCGCGATACATAATTACACCCTTGTAGTTAGCCTTCCGTCAAGTCGCACATCGTAAAGCCTCAATCAGGAGCTGAGGGTTCGCGACGCGCCGAGTGGCACCTGAACTGGGTGCGCGGCCGTCACGACCTCGACCATGCCGAGTCGACGACGTCTCACTCAGCGGCGCGACGTGCCCGCCACGCGCTCTCGACCATCTGTCGCAGATCATGGCGCATCCGCCAGTCGAGGTCTCGGGCGGCGAGCGCGCCGGAGGCGACGATGCGCGCCGGATCCCCGGCACGACGCGGCATGATCTCCGGAGTGAAGTCGATCCCGGTGACCGAAGCCATCGCGGTCATGATCTCGTCGACCGAGGAACCGTCTCCGCTGCCGAGGTTGTAGGCGGCCTCGACAGGCTCGCCTGCGTCGAGCCGCTTGGCTGCAGCCACGTGCGCCGCAGCGAGGTCGGCCACGTGCAGGTAGTCGCGCACGCAAGTGCCGTCGGGGGTCGGATAGTCGTCGCCGTTGATCCGAGGGGTCCGGCCGGCGAGCAGCGCGTCGAAGACGAGCGGGAAGAGGTTGTGGGGGCTCGTGTCGTAGACCTCGTCGGTGCCCGAGCCGACGACATTGAAGTACCGGAGCGAGGTGTGGCGCAGGCCGGTCGCGACGCCCTGATCGCGCAGCAGCCATTCGCCGACGAGCTTCGACTCCCCATAGGGCGACTCCGGCGCCTTCGGCGTGTCCTCGGTGACGAGGTCGACGTCGGTCGTGCCGTAGACGGCGGCGCTCGAGGAGAACACGATGCGCGGCACGTCGTGCTCCTCCATCGCAGCGAGCAGCATGGCCGTGGCCGTGACGTTCTGTGCGTAGGTGTGCAACGGTCGCTGCACGGAGACACCGGCGTACTTGTAGCCCGCGACATGGACGACGCCGCTCAGCTCGTACTGCGAGAAGGTGCGCTCGAGGACGGAACCGTCGAGCAGGGTCCCTCGGACGAACGGGACGTCCGAGGGCACGAAACGCTCATGGCCACTGGAGAGGTCGTCGAGGACGACGACGTCGATCCCCTCCGATTGGAAGGCCCGAACCACATGGGCACCGATGTATCCGGCCCCGCCCGTTACCAGCCACGCCACGATACTTCCTCCAGGGAGTCGACCGACTGCCGTGCTGCAGACGGAGTGACCAGACTACTGGAGGCGTGCACCACGGGCGTGCGGGCAGTTCGGCGCCCGCCGATAGCCGTCGGTGAGCACGGCGCGGACCGTGGCGACGAAGGCGATCACGGTGATCGCGACGATCAGGATTCCGATGAGGAGTGCGATGATGGACATGTCTGCAACTGTAGGAAGTGCGAAAAACTGCCACCAGTGGCAGAATGGACGAAGAACAGCACATTTCCGCCATCCCCCACCAGCCAGCCCACGCCGTCGCCGGAGGTCCCATGCTCACGAAGGTCGCCCTGCTCGCCATCCCCGGCCTGCAGCCGTTCGAATTCAGCGTCGTGTGCGAGGTGTTCGGCATCGACCGCACCGATCAGGGTGGGCCCGCGTTCGACCTGCGCATCCTCACCAAAGAGCCCGGCCCGGTCCGGATGAACCTCAGCGACGATGGTCGGAACGGTTTCGACATGATCGTCACCGACGACCTGTCCTTCGCCGCCGAAGCCGACCTCATCGCGATCACCGGGCGGGGAGGCTCGCACGGCGCGCGGGTCGACGACGCCTACCTCGAGGTGCTCCGAGCCGCCGAGGCGCGAGGCGCGTGGGTCCTCAGCGTCTGCAGCGGCTCCTTCGTCCTCGGCCATGCCGGGCTGCTCGACGGACGCAGGAGCACGACCCACTGGATGTACACGGACGAACAGCAGCTGATGTTCCCCGGCACGGACGTCGATCCGGACGTGCTCTTCGTCGAGGATCGCAAGGTCATCACGGGCGCCGGGACCGCCGCGGGTATCGACGCCTGCCTGCACCTCGTCCGACGGGAACACGGTGCTGCCGCCGCCAACGTCATCGCCCGCCGCATGGTCGTCCCGCCGCAACGGGACGGCGGTCAGGCTCAGTTCATCCTCTCCCCCGTCGCATCGACGCCGTGCGAATCGCTCGCGCCGGTGGTCGACTGGATGCTCGACCATCTCGCCGAGGACCTCCCGATCGGACGACTGGCACGCCAGGCGCACATGTCGGAGCGGACGTTCGCCCGACGGTTCCGCTCGGAACTCGGCAGCACCCCGGCCGCCTGGCTCAACCGCCAGCGCTTGTTCCGAGCGCAGGAGCTGCTCGAGCAGACAGACTTCGGCATCGAGCGCATCGCCACCGACACCGGTTTCGGCACGGCCGCGGTCCTGCGGCACCACTTCGACCGGGTGCTCAACACCACACCCGCCGCCTACCGCCGGAGCTTCGGGATGCGCACGAGCGCCTGACGCTCAGGACCGGGGTGCGACCGGCTGCGTCGTCGCCAGGAACAGGGTGCCGCTCCCGCTGAAACCGAGACTCGCCTCATCGGGTGTGACGAACGCGTATTCACCACGCGCGAGCTCGATCGACGACTGCGCACCGTCCACCAGGACCGTGCCGTCCGTGACGATGGCGATCGCGGGGCCGGGCAGTGGGAACGTCGGGTGCGCCGAAGCATCCACCTCGACCCGCAGGAGTTCGAAGTCGGGCACGTCCGGGACGAACAGGCTCAGACCGTCGCCGACTCGGCTGGGGACCAGCCACGGCACCGGACGCGGTTCGAATTCCAGGACCTCGAGGAGTTCGGGGACATCGACGTGTTTCGGTGTGAGCCCGCCGCGGAGGACGTTGTCGCTCGACGCCATGAGCTCGACGCCGATGCCGTCGAGGTAGGCGTGGATGTTGCCCGCAGGCAGGTACAGCGCTTCGCCCGCCCGCAGGGAAACGAGATTGAGCAGGAGCGCGACGGCGATGCCCGGATCGCCGGGGTACGCGGCGGCGAGCCTGCCGACAACCTGGCGCTCTGCGGCGAACGAGTCGCTTCCGGGGGCCGCGGCCGACGCGATGAGGGCGTCGAGCAGGCCGCCGGGAAGTCGCTCGAGCAGGAGCTGCACGGTGGCCTTGAGCCCGCCGGGTGCTGCGAGTCGCTCGCGGAACGAGGAGATGAGCGCCGCCGCCGCCGGGTCGGGAGCGGAATCGACCAGCGTGGAGAGCAGCGCATCCGTCGCATCGAGCTCTCGGAAGCCGCAGAGCGCCTCGAAGCCGTCGCGGAGTGCGACGATCAGCTCCGGCTTGTGCAGCGGATCCTTGTAGTTCCGATGTGGCGCGTCGAGCGGGATCCCCGCAGCGGTCTCTGCAGCGAATCCGGCGGCCGCACGAGCGAGGTCCGGGTGGGCTTGCAAGGACAGCGGCTGCGCGGCGGCGAGGACCTTCAACAGGAACGGGAGCGAGGCGTGCTCGCCGAGCGCCGCAGGGTCCGCAGCCAGCCAGCTCGCGAGGTCCGGATGCCCGCCGGTGCGCGTCGGGTCGACCACCGGGGTCGGCGCGCCGGGGTGGGCACCGAGCCAGAGCTCGGCTTCCGGTCGGCCGGAGGGCGCGGTGCCGAGCACCTCGGAGATCGCCGTCGGCGACCCCCACGCGTAGTCCCGGGGAGTGGCACGGAGCGGCACGAACACGGAGGAACCCTTTCGACGGCGGACGGCGGACGGCCTGCGATGCACGTGACGGCATCACTTGGCGTCGTCCTACAAGCCGCACGACGAGGTCGCCCGGCACCATGGACCAAACTACCAAGCCGTTGTCCCCGTGCGGCGAGGTTGCCTAGGCTTGCCGCACCGCCGCACCGGCGGACAGCGGACGCAATGGAGCAACGAACGATGATCTTCGAACCCCTCGCCAGCGACTTCTACGGCTTCGAGAGTCTCCTCACGGAGCCGGAGCAACAGGCCATCGCCCGCTTGCGCGCCTGGGCCGAGTCGGAAGCGAAGCCGATCGTCAACGACTACTGGGAGCGCGCCGAGTTCCCGAAGCAGCTCATCGCGCCCCTGCTCGAACTGGACGTCGCACGATGGGCGTGGCCAGAGACCACGCCCATCGAGAACAGTGCGGTCTTCCGCGGACTCGCCTCCATGGAGCTCTCGCGTGTCGACGCCTCGATCTCCACCTTCGTCGGCGTGCAGGACGGCCTCACCATGGGATCGATCAGCGTCTGCGGTTCCCAGGAGCAGAAGGACGAGTGGTTGCCCAAGCTCGCCTCAGGCGAAGTGCTCGGCGCCTTCGGCCTCACGGAACCGCAGTCGGGTTCCGACAGCGCGCAGGGGCTCCGGACCACCGCGACACGCGACGGAGACGATTGGATCCTCACCGGTTCGAAGCGGTGGATCGGGAACGCGACGTTCAGTGACATCACGATCATCTGGGCGAAGGACACCGCGGACAACCAGGTGAAGGGCTTCATCGTCCCGACGAACTCCGCCGGATACTCGGCCACCAAGATCGAGGGCAAGATCAGCCTCCGGATGGTGCAGAACGCGGACATCACGCTCGACGCCGTCCGTGTCCCTGAGCGGCTCCGTCTACAGCACGCGAACTCCTTCAAGGACACCGCCAAGGTGCTCCGGCTCACGCGCGCGGGCGTCGCCTGGTCCAGCGTCGGCGTCGCCGTCGGCGCCTACGAGGCGGCCGTCGCCTATGCGAAGGAACGTGTCCAGTTCGGCAAGCCGATCGCGGGTCACCAGCTCATCCAGGATCTGCTCTCGAAGTGCCTCGGCAACATCACCGCCTCGATGGCGATGTGTGTCCGCGTCTCGCAGATGCTCGACGAGGGGACCCAGCGAGACGAGCACTCCGCCCTCGCCAAGGCCTTCTGCACCGCCCGCATGCGCGAGACGGTCGCCTGGGCGCGCGAGATCATGGGTGGCAACGGCATCGTGCTCGACTATCACGCCGCCCGCTTCTTCGCCGACGCCGAGGCCCTGTACAGCTACGAAGGCACTCGCGAGATGAACGCGCTCATCGTCGGCCGAGCGATCACCGGCACGGCAGCGTTCGTCTGACCGTCCGGCGGCGCGCAGCCGCTAGCCTGGGGAGACCATGCTGCCGTCCGACCCCGTACCGCCCCGCCCGCCCGAGGAGCTGTCGACGCGCGCGCTCGTGCTGCGGCACATCGCGACCTTCGCGACCTTCGCTGTGCTCGCCGGGACGTTCTGGACGAATCTGCTGACCATCTGGGGCTACACGGCGGTCGCAGTCCTCGCCGGCGGGGCGTCCCTCGTCGCCATGCTGAGCGTCCGTCCGAAGCTGCACCGCACCCGCGTCCCGTGGTCGCTCGTGGGCTACGGGGTCCTCGCCGTCATCTCGCTCGCGTGGTCGGCGTACCCGAGCGGCAGTGCGGCCACCCTCGTCGGCGCCGCACTGTGCACCGTCCTCGGCGTGTTCCTCGCGACCTGCTTCAGCTGGCCGGAGGTCCTGCGCATCCTCGGCAGGGCGGTCACGTGGCTGTTGTCACTGTCCCTCGCGTTCGAGTTCGTCGTCGCAGCGCTCATCCGTCACCCGGTGCTTCCGAACTTCTATCTCGGCGATGCCGCCGACCCACCGTTGCTCGACTACTGGTCACGCGATCTGCTGTTCTCCGGTGGGCGGATCCAGGGGCTCTCGGGCAACGCCAACCTGCTCGCGGTCGCAGCCCTCCTCGGTCTCATCATCTTCGCAGTGCGTCTCGCCGCGCTCCGCGAAGCGCCCGACCGCTCACGGGTCAGCCTCCCTCGAGACCGCCGCTGGACCCTGCTGCTCCGCCTCGGTCTTGCTACCGCGATGTTCCTCCTGAGCTTCTCCACGACGATCCTCCTCGCCGCCGTCGTCACCGTGGTCGTCCTGGCCGCCGCGGTCCTGATCCGCCGCGCGCCCACCCCGCGAGCCCGCACGCCGATCTACCTCGGTTTCCTCGCGGCCGGCGCTCTGAGCGCCGTCGGCGCCATCGTGTTCCGCGCCCAGCTGCTCGGGCTGCTCGGCAAGAGCCCCGACCTCACCGGGCGACTCGACATCTGGAACACGGTCCGGCAGCTCATCGTGCAGCGTCCCGTGTTCGGCTGGGGGTTCTCGAGCCCGTGGGCTCCGTGGGAGCCGCTGTTCACAGACCTCGTCATCCGCCGCGGTGTGCGGCAGCTGCAGGCGCACAACGCATGGCTCGACGTATGGTTCCAGCTCGGCGTCGTCGGACTCATCCTGTTCAGCTGCGTCGTGTTGTCGATGCTGACGCGCTCGTGGTTCCTCGCCGTCGATCGTCCGCGGATCGATCTCGACGCGCAGCGACCCTACAGCGCACTCTCGCTCGCCCCGATCCTCATCGGGGTATCGCTCGTCGTCCAGTCCGTGGCCGAGAGCCGGATCCTCATCGAGTCCGGTTGGGTGCTGCTCGTCCTGCTCGTCGTCAAGACGAAGCAGGAGCCCGCATGGCCGGTGGTCGAGCTTCCGCCCGCTCGGCGTCCAGCCACGCGCGGGACAGCGAGGTCGACGGAGTGATCACGGGGTGAGAGCAGCAGACTTCGATGCGGCCTCGCGCGCCGCCCGGTTCCTGTCTTCGGCCCCGCTCGCGGCGGCGTTCGCCTCGATCTCGATCGGCACAGCCTTCGCCGAGCACCTCATCTCACGTCTCATCGGACCAGCCGGCTTCACCGCCATGGTCGTCGGCCTCGTGGCGATCGGAGCCGGGATCCTGATCGCCCGGCTCCCGATCATCGAATGGCGGGGACTGCTCCCGATCTCGGTGCTCCTGTTCCTCGGCTGGAGCGCGGTCTCGGTCGTGTGGAGTATCGCACCCCTCGCGACGATCCCAGCCATCGGTGAACAGCTCTCGTGGGCGTTCCTGGCCATCGTGATCGCGCTCACTCGGGACACGATCCAGATCGTGCGCGCCACCGGTGGCGCGCTCCGGCTCCTGCTGGGCGCATCCCTCGCCCTCGAGATCCTGAGCGGCGTCCTCATCGACGCTCCGCTGCCGTTCCTCGGCATCAGCGGCAACCTCGCGCTGGGTGGGCCGCTCGAGGGAGTCTTCGGCTCCCGAAGCGCCCTGGGTGTCGCAGCGTTGCTCGGGCTCGTGACCTTCGTCGTCGAATGGCGCACCCGCTCGGTCCGGCACGGTATGACGATCGGCTCGATCGCGCTCGCGGTCGGCCTCGCACTCGGCACCCGATCGCCGACCGTCGCGTTGCTCGCCATGGTGATCGGCATCGCGAGCGCGGTGCTGTACGCGCTGCGCCAGCTGCGCCCCGAGCCCCGCAGGGTCTGGCAGTTCGCTCTGCTCGTCACCGTGCTCAGCGGCGGGCTGCTCGGGTACGTCTTCCGGGCGGAGGTGTTCCGTCTGCTCGGCCTCGGCGCCGAGATCGAACAGCGCTACGCGCTCTGGCAGGAGACAACGCATCGCCTCGCGCCGAACGGACTCAACGGATGGGGATGGACTGGCGGGTGGGTAGCCGATGCCGTGCCCTTCCGGCTCATCGATCAGGCGGTCGGACGGACCAATCCGTCGGCACTCAACGCCTACCTCGACGTCGCCCTCCAACTCGGCCTGGTCGGCCTCGCGCTCTTCCTCGTGCTGGGTGGGCTCGCGCTCTTCCGGACCTGGATGATCGCCGCCAACCGCCGCAGCGTCGTCCACGTGTGGGCGGCGCTCATCGTCGTCACCCTCCTCGTCTCCGGAGCGGCCGAGAGCAGCCTGCTCACCAGTGGCGGCTGGCTGCTGCTCGTCGTCTGCGCCGTGCTCGGAGCCGGAGGCCTCAGCTGGCGGCACAAACTCCCGCAGCGCTGAGACACCGTCGACGATCGTTCAGCGAGCATCCGCTCCCGGCGCGATCACGGCTTTGAAGGTCCGGGCGAGGATTGTCAGGTCTCCTGCTGGAGACCAGTTCTCGACGTAGTACAGGTCGAGGTCGACCGAGTCGTCCCAGGACAGGCTCGAGCGTCCGCTGACCTGCCACAGCCCGCTCATCCCGGGCTTGACGAGGAGGCGCCGCTGGGCGAGTCCGTCGTAGCGCTCGACCTCCCAGTCGCGGTGGGGGCGGGGGCCGACGAGGCTCATGGAACCGCCGAGGACGTTGAGCAGCTGCGGCAGCTCGTCGAGGGAGTACTTGCGCAGCACACGACCGATGGACGTGACGTGGGGATCGTGCGCCGCCTTCGTGAGCAGTTCGGTCGCGTTCTGCTGCGCAGCCAAGGCAGCTCCGGCGTCCGCGCCGACGGTCATCGATCGGAACTTGAGGATGGCGAAGGGATCACCGTGCAGCCCGATGCGTTCCTGGCGGTAGAAGACCCCGCCGGGGCTCGTGCAGGCGACAGCGACGCCGACCGCGAGCATGACCGGGGAGAGCAGCAGCAGCAGCGTGGCGGAGCCGACGACGTCGAACGCACGCTTGAACGCGGCTTTCCAGCCCTGCAGCTCGGGGAAGTCGACGTGCACGAGCGGCATGCCTGCGACCGGCTGGAGATGCAGGCGGGCACCGGCGACTCCGGTGAGCGCCGGGGCGATGATGAGCCTCGTCCCCGTCGCTGCGAGGTCCCAGCCGAGTCGTCTCAGGCGTGCGGGCGTGAGATCGTCCGATCCGCAGATGATGACGGTGTCGGCACCTGCACTCGTCGCTCCATCCTGGATGGAGGCGTATCCGCTGAGGACGGGAGCGCCGGAGAGCCGTTCGTCGTCGATGATCCCCGGCGTCACGACGCCGACCACGCGGTGGCCGGCCCAGGCGCCGCTCCGCATGCGGTCCGCGACGTGCAGCACGTTGTCCCGTTCGCCGACGAGCACGGTGCGGTACACGAACGCACTCTTCCGGCGCCGCGACCGGAGCCAGCGTTTCGCCGCCCAGCGGACCGCGAGCAGGAGCACCAGACCGATCGGGAGTGCGGTCAGGAGGAAGGCCCGGCCGATCTCGAGCTTGAACAGATAGGAGACCATCGCGAAAGCGCCGAACACACCGGCCGTCGCGCCAGCCGCGTGACGGTAGGGCGAGAACCCGTCTGCGAGCACACGGGGATGACGGCGGGAGGCAGGCGAGAGCGCCGCCCACCAGCAGACCGCGAGGGCGAGGGTGATCGCCGGATAGCCGATCGTCAGACGGGCGTCGTCCGTGCCGATCACGATGGAGCCGACCCAGTACGTGTCCCACCAGAGCAGCTGGGTGGCTCCGATCGCGAGGAGCACGACGAAGAGGTCGAGGACGAGCATCGTCCGGGTGAAACGCCGCTCCCAGGAACGGCGGGCTTCGATGAATGGCATGGCTGATTGCTTTCCGGCGCGCGGTCGGGTTCGCGTCCTGGAAGAGGTGGTATGCCGACGGGTCCGGCAGGGAACGCCGACCTTGTTTCGTTCCCGTCTGTCAGATATATTAGCATGGCAGATGCGCAGATGAAGCATGTCATCGCGTCGATACTTCACCCGAACCCGTACCGAACGGAACCCCATGTCGTACATCGAGACCATGCGCCAGCGCGCCGAGGCCGCCTTCCTGAACCTCCACCGCGGAGTCACCGAGCTCCACTACACCCAGTTCCCCGACCACAAGAACAGCGGAGACTCGGCGATCGCGCTCGGTCAAGCCCGCTTCTGGGCCGAGCACGGCATCTCCGTCCGATCGACATCGAGCGCCGCGACGATGCCAGCGTGCGTCTCGTCGTCGCCCGTCCCCGTCCTCGTCCAGGGCGGCGGGAACCTCGGCGGCCTCTACCCCGTGCTCAGCGAGGCGCGGTACCGTCTCGCCGAAGAGCTACCGGCCGACACCCTGCTCATCCAGGCGCCGCAGTCCGTCGTCTTCCCGACGCCCGCAGACCACCGCGCACTCGTCGCGCGGTTCGCATCCCGCCCGAACCTGCGCGTCGCGGTGCGCGATCAGGTTTCCTTCGACTTGCTCCGTCCCGACGTCGACGACCTCAGCCTGTCCCCGGATGCGGTGCACCTCCTCGGACCGATCATCGCGCCGGAGCCGACGCAACAGCGCCTCGTGATCGCCCGGACGGACGATGAGAGCACCGGCTCCTTCCACGGCGCGCCGAGCGCCGATTGGCCGAACGACCCGATCGACCTCCGAGCACACGAATGGCTCGGATGGCGCTCCTACAACCACCCGCGGCTCAAGCCCCTGCTCCAGGGCACGCACGCGGGCTGGATGGCCCGGGCGGAGCGGCGCTTCCAGGCCGCAGTGGACATCATCTCGCGCAGCGAGGTGGTCGTGACGGATCGGCTCCACGCGATGCTCATCGCGCTGCAGATGGGTCGACGCGTCATCGCCATCGACAACAACAACCGAAAGCTCTCGAGCTATGCCGAAACCTGGTTCGGCGACACCCAGCCGCTGCTCAGCTTCGAGCACCCGGCACAGGCCCTCCGTTCGTGACCACCGTCGCGCCGGAGGTGCACCGACGTTCCGAACTCCGGGACGAGCGCGCGCCGACCGCTCGTCCGTCCGCCTCGCGGCCGACGGCCATCCATGTGGGGCCCTCGTCGCAACGACAGATCACCGGCAGCTTGATCTTCGTGGTCACGTCCTTCCTCGCTCTCGCCTGGGTCGCGGCCGGGCAGCCGGGCCTGCCGGAGCGGTTCTCCAACGACCATGACACCATCGCTGCGACCCTCCGCGGCACCTTCACCGAGGCAGACGACTCGTTCGTGCTCATCGCGAACATCTACCGTGCACTCGGCCTCGCCAACAGCCCGGCGATCGCCGCCGTCGTCGGGGTGGTCGCTTACCTCGTCGCCTTCGCATTCGCTCTTCCCGGGCGATTCACCGTTGCCGCACGGTGGAGCGACTGGGGGATCATCGTCAGCTGCATCGCCCTGGCGGCCATTTACCACGGAGCGTTCACAAAGGACCTCATCACGATCGGCGTCATCGCCGTCGTACTGCTGTGCCGGAGCACGGGCATCGTCTCCGAGCTCCTCCCGCTCGCCGCGATGCTGCTGTACGCCGAGGTGTTCCGCTCCTACTGGTTCCTCATCGCCGGCGTCTACCTCGTGCTCCGCGTCATGCTCCGCCTCCGGAGAGGATGGATCAGCACCCTGATCGCGATCCTCGCCATCTACGGCGTCCTCGCGGTCGTCTTCCCCCTCGTCGTCGGGGTCGACCTCGACCACTACCGACTGCTCGTGAACGAGTTCCGTTCACCGGAGTCGGTCAACACGATCATCGAACGGTTCGTGGAAGGCGAGGGGGCGCACATCGGTTTCGCGAACAGTGTGCTCATCTTCGCGTCCTTCATCATCCCCCTGCCTCTCGTCATCAAGGGCGGGGGACTCTACCTCGTCGTCGCACTCCTGCTGGTGGTCGTCTGGACGTCTCTCATCCTCGCCATCCGAGCCGCACGCCGCCGTGGCCCCGACGGCACCTGGGCGTTCACACCGTTCCAGGCACGTCTCCTCGCGCTCCTCCTCGCCGTACTCGTGGTGCAGTCCATCTTCGAACCCGACTACGGCTCGTTCCTCCGTCACCTCACGCCAGTGCTCATGATCGCCGTCGCGCTGCTGCTCAGCCTTCGACACCGCGTGGCGGAGGAGCCAGCAGCTGCGTGAACCGCCGGTGACGACACAACGCGCACCCGTGCGAACGGGTGCGCGTTGCGACCTGCGACACAGGAGAAGGCGTCAGGCGCGGACGGCCTCCGTCGCAGCGGCCTGCACATCCGCCGCAACGCGCGACCAGGACATGGCTCCCGCTGCCGACTCGAGCCCGGATGCAGACAGCCGACGGTAGCGCTCGTGGTCCGACAGGAGGACCTCCACGGCATCCGCCAGCGCAGACGCGGTCATCGCATCCGCGACGACCGCCGAGCCCGACTGCTGCGCTTGCTCGGCGAGGCCACCGACGGGGGTGACCACGGATGGCACACCGAGTGCCATCGCGTAGGCGAGCACCCCGGATTGACTGGCCTCGGTGTACGGCAGGAGCGCGATGTCGAAGCCGCCGACGACATCGGCGATCTCCTCCTGGTCGACCCAGCGATTCCGGACGTCGTCGTCGGCGTGGACCAGCCCGTCGGCGACATCGCTCGATCCGGACCCCACGACGCGGAAGCGGACCCGCACGCCGCGACGACGGAGTTCGTCGATCGCGCGGGCGCCGAGATCGAGACCCTTGTAGGCGGAGAGCCGCCCGAAGAAGCCGATCACCGGGACGGCGTCACGAGGGCCCTCGCGGACCACCCGGCGCTCGTCACTGACTTGGTACGCGGCGTGGACGGTCTGATGGATGCGATCCTCGGGGAACCCTCCGTGCGCGGCGAGTTCACCTGCGACATGGGCGGAGAAGACCACGGCGCCGTCTGCGGACCGGCGCTCGGCTCGGCGAAGCGCATGCTCGATTCGGGAGAAGTCTCCGGGGTGCATGCTCGCATCGTGGACGCACAGGAGCGTGCGACGGCCGCCGAGCCGGAAGACCGGGGCAGCCGCCCCCTGCCAGAGGTGTTCCATCGCCACGACCACGACGTCGATACGGTGCCGACGAAGGAAGCGGTCGAAACGCAGCGAGTCTCGGAGCAGGCGCGGAAGTCCGAGGACCGCGCCGCGCTTGTGGGCGTAGGTCCTGATGCCGAACGCGGGGATGCCGAGCTTCGGGAAGTGCTCGGCGATCTCGGCGTCGAGGGAGTACGAGACGACCACGGAGCTTCCGGCGGCGTGGAGCGCCTCCACCAGCTCGGCGGCGAAGAGCGGGCCGGCGCCACTGCGCCCCCACTGCACGACCGCGATGCGCATCACGCCACCGCCGCGACCTGGTACGCCTCGGCGAGCGCGCGAGTCTGTTCTTCGGGCGTGTGGGCGCGCAGACGCTCGGCCCACAGTTCGGCGTTCGTCGTCGCCCAGGCGGCGAAGACGTCCGGCCCGGCATGACGACTGAAGATCATGGCCTCGAGTCCGCCTTCGATCGTGAGTGCGTCCGACAGCTCGCCGAACGCGTCGATGCGGCGCACGAGCGTGGGGACACCGGCCTGCACTGCTTCGAGGACCGCGAGCGGGAAGCCTTCCCACGCCGCGGTGTGCAGGTAGACGTCGCTGTCGGCGAGTCGCTCGGAGACCTCGGGATGCGGGATCCAGCCGGTGACGTGCACCCCCTGTCCTTCGAGGAGGGCCACGTCCTCACTGCGACCGTCGCCCATCCAGACGGGGGCGATGTCGAGCCCACGGGCTCGAATGGAGGCAGCGGCCGAGGCGAAACGTGCCGGGTCCTTCTGCGGGGCGAGGCGTCCGAGGCTCGCGATGCGCAGCGGCCCGCGCCCCGTCGGAGACTCGCGGCGGGCGTCGTTCGCGGTGCGCTCGAGCACGTTCGGGACGTGGACGACGCGAGGCCGACGCGGACCTCGACGAGCGGAGGCTGCCGCTTCGCCCTCGGAGCAGGCGGCGATCGCCTCCACGTTGAACGAGAGCATCCACTCGACCGCTCGATACACACCACGTCCGAGCGAGGAGATGTCGGTGCGTTCGAAGGCGTAGCAGTGGGGGGTGTAGACGATCCGGGTGCGCGAGGAGCTGCGGAGCGCGAGACGCGCATAGGCGCCGGCGAAACTCGAGTGCGCGTGGATGATGTCGGCTCCGATGCGACGGCGCGTGCGACGGATCTCCGAGACGACGCGCGCAGGCCCGCTCCTCATGGGGGTCACCGAGCGGAACGGACGGAAGACGTCGTCGTCGACGGTCATCTCGTCCGGCAGCTCCACCAGCAGGTGGTGCTCGACGTCAGGCGGGGAGTTGCGGACGTACGCCTCGATGGCGACGGGAATGCCACCTGCGTAGCACTCGGTGACGTGCAGCACGGTCGTGGTCATGGCGGCCTCTCGGGACGGCGTCGGGGTGTGATGGCCCGCACAACGAACCACAACTGAAGTGTAAAACATCACATACCCTTGATTCAAGCCCGAATAAATATTAGAATTTCACCACCCGTCGATGTCGCATCCTGCCGCCACCCGAAGCCCTACCCGCGAGGACCATCCATGATCTCCGTCGTCATCCCCTGCCGGAACGGCGCTCCCGCCCTGGGTGCCCAGCTCGACGCGCTCATGGCACAGCAGACCAGCTCCCCCTTCGAGATCGTCGTCGCCGACAACCGCTCGACCGATGGCACCGTCGCCCTCGTCGGTGCCTACTCCGCTCGCGACCACCGCGTGCGTCTGGTGGATGCGAGCCAGGTCGCCGGCATCAACCACGGCCGCAACACGGGGGTGCGTGCCTCACGCGGCGACATCGTCCTCCTCTGCGACGCCGACGACGTCGTGCAACCAGGATGGATCGACGCGCACGCACGCGCGTTCGCCGCCGGAGCCGTCTGCGTCGGCGGCGGCGTCGACCGGGTACTCGCCGACGGCACGGTGCTCGAGCGCCAGCGCCGACTGAGCACCGTCCACTGGGACGTGCCCTCGCCCGTCGGCGCGAACTGCGGCTTCCTCCGCGACGTCTTCGACCACATCGGCGGTTTCGACGAGACGTTCCGGGGCGGCGGCGACGAGACCGACTTCTTCTGGCGCGCCGCCTCTGCCGGATTCCCCACGGTCGCCGTGCCCGACGCGGTCGTCGCCTACGCGCTCCGAGAAGACCTCAGAGGAGTCGCCCGCCAGTTCTACGCCTACGGCACCGGCACCGTGCGGCTCTTCCGCGCGCACGCCGCGCACGGCATGCCGCGATCACCCTGGTGGACGGCGCCGTTCGTCATCCTCGTCGGCGCCCTCCAGCTGACGGTGCGCGGACACCGCCGGCAAGGCGTCGAGCGGCTGTCCTCCCGCGCAGGCCGGCTCGTCGAGAGCGTGCGCTCGCGCACCTTCTACCTGTGAGGCACCCGTGATCCACCTCGCCTGGTCCATCGTCGAGCGCGTCCTCCCCCGCATGGCCTCCGCGCTGGTCATGCTCGTGCTCGCCGCGGTCCTGACACCGGAGATCGTCGGTGTCTACGCCTGGATGGTCCTCTCGCTCACCCTCGTGCAGACCGTCGGAGACACCGCCGCCCGCCAGACTGCCGTGATCCATGCGGGCACCATCGCGGGCGCCCGCTTCGTCTGGCGCTTCCGAGTCGCCACGACGCTTGCCGGCGGGGCGGCCCTCGCCATCGTGGTCCTCATGCTGCTGCTGACGCAGGACGAGCCGATGCGATGGCAGGTCGTCGCGCTCCTCCCGTTCGTCCTGGTCCCCGGCTGCTCCGCCCTCGGTTTGGACGCGCTCGTGTCCCTCCAACTCGCCGGTCGATGGCGCGACATCGCCTCGGCCCAGGCTGTGTCGTCGCTCGCTTCGCTGTGCTGCAGCATCCCCACGCTGCTGCTGACGCAGTCACTGCTCGCAAGCGCGCTGCAGGCCACGCTTGCGGAACTGGGTTTCGCGTTGCTCAACCGACGTCGCGCAGCGCGGCTGCTCCGCGACACGACCGAGACGGTGATTCCCGCTCCGGTCGCTCCCGGCGCTCCTGCGGACGGAGAACCGAACCACGTGGCACCTGTGCGGAGCGCCGCGCGCGACTACCTCCACACGGCGGTGTTCGCCCTCCTCGGCTGGGGCCAGGGGCAGACCGACCGCCTCTCCATCGGGACGCTCGCCGGTACCGCACAGCTCGGCCAGTACTCGTTCGCGATGTCGCTGTCGCGCAGTATCGGCGACGCGGCAGCGGTCGCAGCAGTCAACGTCGTCCGACCGGTGCTCGCCGAAGCCGCGCGCACCGGCCGTCGATCTGAGGCCGCGCGGATCGCCGAGGGGTCACTGCGGCGGTCGATCCCGCTGGCGGCCCTGGCGGCCGTCGTCACGACGGCCGCAGTCCAGCTCGGTGTCGCTCCGTTCCTCGGGGCGAGCTGGGACCCTGCCCTCGCGCTCGTCCCGATCCTCTCGCTCGCCGTCGTGCCCTCGGTCGTCGCCTGGACGATCACGGCGATCCTGCAGGCCGATGACGGGATGCAGTGGGCCAGTTGGATCAAGGCGATCGGCGTCGTGTTGTCGGTACCGATCGGCATCGTCGCCCTGACGGATCTCCAGTTTGCCGCGTGGCTCGTGAGCGGGCGCGAACTGCTCATCATGGGACTGCTGCTGCTCGCCGCACGGCGCCAGGCTCCGTGGCGCGGCGCCCTCGGCGCGACGGTGGTCGTCCTCGGCGGGGCCGCGGTGTGGTGGGCGGTAGGTGCCTGGTGAGCGCGTAACGGCCGACGCCCAGGCCGATCGGGGTCAGGCCGGTTGGAGGAGGTCTCGCGCGATGTCGAGCACACCCTGGCTCGCGAAGCGACCGTACTCTCCGCGCCGCAGCCGGAGCAGCACCGGCAGGACGCGGGAGGGGCGCGCCTCGGGCAGATCAGCCCGGAACCGCTCGAAGGACAGCTTGGCCCGGACGGCATCGACGTCGGCGAGGGGAAGCGGTGGATCGGACCGGTCGAGGCGAGCGGCGAGCCCGGCCATCCGGTCGGCGATGTCCTGGTTGCGCTGTCGCCCGGGAGCCATGAGCCGACGGATCTTGTACCTGAGCGTCGGCTCGGCGACACCGATCTGATTCGCGCCATGCTGCCGGTAGTCGACGAGCGGTTCGTCGAGGAACTCGATCGGTCCCAGCGAGGCCGCGACGATGGCGAGCCACTCGTCGTGCACCCAGGGCGCAGGGAACGGGGCCGCTGCCTCGAACACTGCCCGACGCAGCATCGCGGCCGCCCCGGTGACGAGGTTGCGTCGGAGCAGGACACGGAAGGCCCGTCCGGCCGCGATCTCGGAGCGTTCGGACGCGCCGATGGAGAGCGACGAGAACAAGCCGGTACCGAGGGGGGCGCCGTCGCCGTCGACGAGCCTCGCATCGGAGCAGACGAGCTGCAGCTGGGGGCGCGCATCGAACGCCCGCAGTGCGCGCTCGATCCGGTCCACCCGCCAGATGTCGTCTTGGTCGCAGAGGACGATGAACTCCCCCGTCGTGGCGCGCATGGCGGACTCGAAGTTCCGGGTCACCCCGAGCGGTTGCGGATTCCGGAGCAGCCTGATGGGCACGGCCGCTCCCGCCGCGATCCGCTCGACGATCTCCGGCGAGCCATCGGTCGAGCTGTCGTCGCTGACGACGATCTCCGCCGGCAGGACCCGCTGCCCGAGGATGCTGTCGAGCTGTTCCTCGAGGAAACGCGCGCCGTTGTAGGTGCACAGCGCGACGGAGACACGTTCGTCGACAGACGCCTGGGGCATACCCACTCCTCACCGCTCGCCGGACCGCCCACCAGCCTATCCCCCGGCAGGCCGCTGGTAGTCTCGAGGACTATGCCACGCGTAGCCGTCGACCTCCTCTCGTACACCGGAACGAAAGGCGGTATGGAGACCTACGCGCGCGAGCTGTACCGCGAGGTCGGGCGACAAGGCAGCGAGTTCGAGTTCATCGGGCTGGCCAGTTCGGAGGGCTACCAGCTCGACCACTCCTGGTTCCCCGGCGAGGTGGTCGACACGGGCATCAGTGGCGAGAACCGCTTCATCTGGGCGTTCGGCGAGCTGTTCCAGGTTGCACGCCACGCGAAGCGACATGGGGCGGACCTCATCCACTCCCCTGCGACCCTCGGCCCGGCGCGCTCATCGATGCCGACCGTCGTCACGATGCACGACATGCTCTACTGGAGCAATCCGGAGCTCATGACCACCCCGCTCTACACTGCGCCCGTCAAGTTCATGGAGCGCCTCGCGTCGAAGAACGCAGCCCGCGTCCTGACGATCAGCGAGGTCTCGCGCACGGAGATCGAGAAGTACCTCCACGTCCCGCGAGCCCGCATCGACCTGGTCCCCCTCGCCGGCACGATGCCTTCCATCGACGGCGAACGCGACCCGGACCGCCAACGCCCGTTCGTCCTCGCCACCGGCAACCGTCGTCCCCACAAGAACTGGGCGAGCCTCATCCGAGCCCTTCCACTGCTCGCGGAGCACGAGCGTCCGCATCTCGTCATCACCGGCAGTCACGGTGACGACCCCCTCCGTGCGGTCGTCGAGGAGACCGGGATGCAGGACTGGGTCGAACTCAAGGGCTGGCTCACGAGCGAAGAGCTCGGCGAGCTCTACCGCCGGGCCACGATCATGGCCATGCCGTCCTTCGTGGACGGCTTCAGCCTGCCTGCGCTGGAGTCCATGATGGTCGGTCTGCCCGTCATGATGAGCGACATCCCGGTCTATCACGAGGTGTGCGGAGAGGCCGCACTGTACCTGGACCCCAACTCCCTCGACAGCATCGCAGCGACGATGCGCACCGCTGTGACGCAGCCGGACGAACTGGAACGACTCGCCGCTGCAGGTCTCGAACGTGCTGCAGCCTTCTCCTGGGCACGCACGGCATCGGCGACACTCGAATCGTTCCGGACAGCGCTCGGCCGCTGACCGGCGCGGCGACACGCTCGGCGAGCACGCCGCCCGCGTGCCGTCCGTCGGTCACTGACCCGACAAGCGGTCACCGAGCCGACAACCGGTCACCGAGCCTGTCGAGGTGCTATTCGGACTGCGGCTGGATGATCGGAATCGACTCGGTGTCGGCCGGGCCGAGGGCGATCGTCGGCATCGACACCGTGATCAACGAGCCGTCCGCGCGACGGCTGCCCTCGATGTCGCTCGCGCTCGGCTCACCGACGAGGTGCGGGCCCTGGTTGTCGAGCGGCACCGTCACGGTCGTCCCGGCCTCGACCAGCACCGTGCCGCCACCGACGACGAAGGAGGCGCTGTCGCCCTCCTCGATCGTGAAGC
Organism: Plantibacter sp. RU18; assembly: GCF_050613355.1. Lineage (NCBI taxonomy): Bacteria > Bacillati > Actinomycetota > Actinomycetes > Micrococcales > Microbacteriaceae > Plantibacter > Plantibacter sp. RU18. The sequence continues at coordinate 1,769,799 of NZ_CP159618.1, read as the reverse complement.
GCATCTCGGTGCGGCGCACCGCGACCTTCACCCGCGTGCCCTTGAGCGTCAGGCGGAAGGTGACTCCCTTCCAGCTCGCCGGCAGACGGGGCGAGAACGACACGACGCCGCCGTGGTCGCGCATCCCGGCGAAGCCGAGGACCAGGGCGCTCCACACACCGCCGGTGGACGCCACATGCACGCCGTCCGGAGTGTTCCGGTGGAGGTTGGCGAGATCGACGAACAGTGCCGACCAGAAGTACTTGAGCGCGAGACGCTGGTACCCGACCTCGGCGGCGATGATCGATTGCACGACCGCCGACAGCGTGGAGTCGCCGGTCGTCAGCGGGTCGTAGTAGTCGAAGTCGGCGAGCTTCTCCTCGTCGGTGAAGTGGTCTCCCTGCAGCAGGAGCGCGAGCACGACGTCCGCCTGCTTGAGCACCTGGAAACGGTAGATCACGAGCGGGTGGAAGTGGAGCAACAGCGGGAGGTGCTCCGGCGGCGTGTGATCGAGGTCCCACAGCTCCTTCTCGAGGAACTGCGCATCCTGCGGGTGGATCCCGAGTCGCTTGTCGAAGGGGATGTGCATGTGCTCGGCGGCGCGCTGCCATTCCACGACCTCGGCGTCGTCGAGCGACAGCCGGGAGACGAGGCGTTCGAACGCCGCCGGGTCGTCTTCGCGGAGACGCTCGACCGCCTCGACCGCGGACAGGAGGTTCGAGCGGGCCATGACGTTCGTGTACAGGTTGTCGTTGACGACGGTCGTGTACTCGTCCGGCCCCGTCACGCCGTAGATGTGGAACGAGTCCTTACCGTTCGCGCGCCAGAACCCGAGGTCCGCCCACATCCTGGCCGTCTCGACGAAGATGTCGACGGCACCGCGGGCCAGGAAGTCCTCATCGCCCGTTGCGGCCACATACTGGCGGAGCGCGTAGGAGATGTCTGCGTCGATGTGGTACTGCGCCGTGCCCGCTGCGTAGTATGCCGAGGACTCCAGACCGTTGATGGTTCGCCAGGGGAACAGCGCGCCATGCTGATTGAGTTCCGTCGCCCGGACGCGTGCCGCGTCGAGCATGTTCTGTCGGAAGCGCAGGGCGTTCCGGGCGACGAGCGGCGCCGTGTAGCTGAGGAACGGCAGCACGTAGACCTCGGTGTCCCAGAAGTAGTGCCCGCCGTAGCCGGAACCGGTCACACCCTTCGCGGCGACGCCGCCGCCATCGGTGCGCGCGGTCGACTGCGCGAGCTGGAACAGGTTCCAACGCGTCGCCTGCTGGATGACGGGCTGGTCGTGGATCTCGACGTCCGAGCGGAGCCAGAAGTCGTCGAGCCACAGCTCCTGGTTGCGGATCGCCGACTCGATGCCGTTCTCACCCGAGCGGTCGAGCGTGCGAGCGCAACGGTCGGCGAGTTCGCGAGGGGGTACGGCGTTCGAGGTGTGATAGCTGATGATCTTCGTGATCTTCGTCGGCACACCGGCGCGACCGCGCACCGTGTACACGTGCTTCGCGAGGTCGGACTCGATGTGCGTGGAGACGTCGTAGTCGTTCTCGGTCTCGATCGTGTGGTCGGCACCGGCGACGATCGTCATGCCCGAGTTCGTCGTCTGGTAGCCGAGCATCGCGCGCGGGCCGTCGATCAGCTTGTACCGCGGCTGGAGGACACGCTCTGTGAGGGACTCCGCCTTCCGCGGGTCGCCCATGCCGGCCTCCGGAGCGTTCGCGAGGTAGTCGTCCTGGCGGTCCTGCCGGTTGATGATCTGGCTGGAGAGCACGATCGACGCGTCGGCGTCGAGCAGGGTGACCTCGTAGTCGATCACGGCCAGGTGGCGGTCGGTGAACGAGACCATCCGGCGCGAACGGATGTGGACGCGTTTGCCGGACGGCGTGCGCCATTCGAGCTCGCGGCTGAGGACGCCGGTCCGGAAGTCGAGCCGTCGCTCGAACATCAGGAGGTCCGCCTCGTTGAGGATGAGCGGCTCGTCGTCGACGTAGAGACGGATGACCTTCGCGTCTGGGGCGTTGACGATCGTCTGGCCGACGCGCGCGAACCCGAATGCCTCCTCGGCGTGCCGGATCGGCCAGGTCTCGTGGAAGCCGTTGATGAAGGTGCCGTGGACGTGACCGTCGCGCCCCTCCTCGACGTTGCCGCGGAGACCGAGGTAACCGTTGCCGAGCGCGAAGAGCGTCTCGGTCGTCCCCTCTTCAGCTGGTTCGACGCGGGTCTCGACCAGAGCCCATTCGTCGAGCGGGAATCGGTGGCGGTCGAGTGGATCGCTGGTGATGTGGTTCATGCCTGGTCCTCGGGAAGTTCGTGGGGTGCCGCGGGGGTGTGCGCCGTGGCAGGAGATCGGGGGTCGGCCGGTTCGTCCGGCCCGGCTGTTCGGCGTGCATCGACGAGCGGATCGATCAACTCGCCGAGGTCGTCGACGACGACGTCCGCCCCGGCGTCGAGCAGGACCTGGGCGCCGATGCCACGGTCGACGCCGAGGACGAGACCGAATGCGCCGTGTCGTCCGGCCTCGACACCCGAGTGGGCATCCTCGACGACGACGCACTCCGCCGGTTCGAACCCGAGCAGATACGCCGCCTCGACGTAGGTGTCCGGTGCAGGCTTTCCTGCGATGCCCTCGCGCGCGGCGACGACGCCGTCCATGACGACGTCGAAGCGCTCCCGCAGCCCGGCGGCAGCGAGCACGACCTCGGCGTTCTTCGAGCTCGAGACCACCGCGACCTCGAGGCCGGCGTCGACGACCGCATCGAGGAACGCGAGAGACCCCGGATACGCGGCGATGCCGTCCTCCTCGAGCACTGCGGTGAACACCGTGTTCTTCCGGTTGCCGAGGCCGCAGACGGTCTCGAGCTCCGGCGCGTCGGACGGTGACCCCTCAGGCAGCTCGATGCCGCGCGACGCGAGCATGGCTCGTACGCCGTCGTACCGTGGTCGGCCGTCGATGTGCGCGAAGTAGTCGTCGTCGGTGTACGGCTCGGCGATGCCCCGAGACTCCAGGTAGGCGCTGAACAACTTCGACCACGCGTGCATGTGGATCTCGGCGGTCGGGGTGATCACGCCGTCGAGGTCGAAGAGCACAGCCCGCAGCCCGAGCAACCGCGCGGCGGTCTCAGGCAGGCTCAGGACATGATTTGATGGCGCGTTGATCGGCTGGGTCACGGTGCACAGTCCTCATCGGTTGGGGGGAAGAGGTGGACGGTGGAACGGAAGCTGCTGACGGCCGCTGATCGCGGCCGGACGCACCCAGCCTAGGAGAGTTTCGCCACCACGTCGTACACGCGGTCGATACCCGCGTGCACCGGGAAATGGTGGTTGCCGACGAACAGGCCGTCCTCGTGGATCTTGTCGGCTGCGGGGAGTTCAGCGGGTACCTTCGCGTCCAGGTACTTCATGACCGGGTTCTTCGTGAAGTTGCCGGCGACGATGGGGCGGGACTCGATGCCCTCGGCTGCGAAGGCGCGCACGACCTCCTTGCGGCGGCCCGCGAGCGAGCCCTCGAGCACGAGCGAGAATCCGAACCAGCTGCTCTCGCCCTGCTCGCGCTGGATGCGCACCGAGTCGAGCCCGGCGAACTTCTCCGTCCAGTACGCGGCGTTCTCGCGACGCCCGGCGATGAGCGCCGGGACCTTCTTGATCTGCTCGATGCCGATGGCGCCGGACATCTCGATGGGGCGGACGTTGTAGCCCGGCAGGACGAACCGGAACAGGTCGTCCCAGTCGTCGCCCGACTTGTCGTGGACGGCGTTGCGCTCAGGCAGCCCGCGGGTCCAGCCGTGCGCACGCAGCGAGGTCATGATCTGCGCCGTGGCCTCGTCGTCGGTGAGGATCATCCCGCCCTCCATCGTGGAGATGTGGTGGGAGAAGAACGCACTGAAGGTGCCCATCGCACCGGCGGTGCCGGCGAACCGGCCGTCGTCCTTCGCCCCGAGCGACTCACAGTTGTCCTCGATGAGGAGCAGGCCGTGACGGTCTGCGAGGGCGGTGAGCGCAGCGAAGTCGTTCGGGTTGCCGAGCAGGTTGACCGCGAAGATCGCCTTCGTCCGCGGGGTGATGGCCGCCTCGGCGAGGGCGAGATCCATGTTCAGCGTGTCGACGTCGATGTCGACGAAGCTCGGGACGAGACCGTACTGCTGGAGCGGGTAGTAGGTGGTGGCCCACGAGACCGCGGGGACGAGGACCTCGTCGCCGGCTGCGAGGTCGACGCGTTCGTCGAGTACGGCGGCCGCGATCGCGATGAGGTTCGCGCTCGAGCCGGAGTTGACCATCACGCCGAACCCCGCCCCGAAGGCGGCTGCGAAGTCGCGCTCGAACTGCGCCACGAGCGGACCCATCGTGAAACGGCCGCTGTCGACGACGCGCTGGAGGGCGGCGTACTCGGCGGCATCCCAGGAGGACGTGGCGAGGGGGAATCCGGAGTCGAAGGGTTCGTCGGTCATGGTGTGGTGATCTCCTGAGCTGCGAGGTAGGCGTGATAGCTGGCGGCGACGCCGGCCGCGAGCGGGGTCGTGGGGTTCCAGCCGAGCACGCGGGCCGCGGCGGAGTCGAGCAAACGCTGGTGCACGCCGGACGGCTTGGTCGCGTCGTATCGGAAGGTGCCGGTGAAACCTGCGGCGAGGCCGACGGCTTCGTAGTACTCGGTGATGCTGTGGTCGATGCCGGGCCCGAGGTTCAGCGTGACCGGCCAGGCGTCGAGCGAACCGAGCTGTGAGACGAGCCAGGCTGCGAGGTCGGGCGTATAGGTGAACTCGCGCCGCGCGGTGCCGTCTCCCCAGACCTCGACCTCGTCGTTGCCGGCGACGAGGGCCGCATGGACCTTGCCGAGCGCCGCTGCGATCAGGTGCGCCTGACCGTGCGTGTAGTCGTCGCCTGGCCCGTAGAGGTTGCTCGGGACGGCTGCCCGGTAGGCGAAGCCGTACTGACGGCTGGCGTACTCGCAGAGCTTCGTTCCGGCGATCTTCGCGAGCGCGTAGCCCTCGTTCGCCCCCTCGAGCGTGCCGCTCAGGAGAGCGTCCTCGCCGATCGGCTGCGGGAGCCCCTCGGGGTAGATCGCGGCACTCGAGATGTACAGCAGTTCGGGCACGCCGGCCTCGATCGCGCCACTGATCACCGAGGTGTCGATCAGGAGGTTGGCGAGGAGGAAATCGGTGGGACGCTGCAGCTTCGCCTGGATGCCGGCCACCTTCGCAGCCGTGTGCACGATCGAGTCGGGCCGCGTCCGTTCGATGAGCGCGGCGACGGCGGCTCGGTCGGTGAGGTCGGCGTCGGCGCGGGTCGCCACGATCAGCTCGTCGTCCGGCCGAAGCGTGGGCCACGCGTTCGCGACGCTCGAGCCGAGCAGACCGGCGCCACCGGTGAGGAGGACGCGCACTGGGCTTAGACCTCGGCGGTGTCGATGTACGGCGAACCCGATGCTGCGAGTTCGGCGACGTCGGAGTCGACCATGATCTGAGCGAGGCGCGGCGGCAGCACCTTCGGGGCCCACCCGAGGACCGACTGCGCCTTGCTGTAGTCGCCGATGAGGGCGTCGACCTCGGTCGGGCGCAGGTAGCGCTCGTCGAACTTGACGTACTTCTCCCAGTCGAGGTCGAGGCGCTCGAAGGAGAACTGCAGGAAGTCCTTGACGGTGTAAGCCGTGTTCGTGGCGAGGACGAAGTCGGTCGGCTCGTCGGCCTGCAGCATCCGCCACATGCCCTCGACATAGTCGGGCGCGTAGCCCCAGTCGCGGACGGCATCGAGATTGCCCATGTACAGGAAGTCCTGCTGACCTGCGGCGATCCGAGCCGCAGCGCGCGTGATCTTGCGGGTGACGAAGGTGCCGCCACGGCGCGGGGACTCGTGGTTGAAGAGGATGCCGTTGACGGCGAACATGCCGTAGGCCTCGCGGTAGTTGCGCGTGATCCAGTACGAGTACACCTTCGCGACGCCATACGGCGAGCGCGGGTAGAACGGGGTCTCCTCGTTCTGCGGCGGCGGCGTCGCGCCGAACATCTCGGAGCTGGACGCCTGGTAGAAGCGGCAGTGCAGGCCGACCTGGCGGATGGCGTCGAGGAGACGGACGGTCCCGAGGCCGGTCGTGTCCCCCGTGTACTCGGGCTCGTCGAAGCTCACGCGCACGTGCGACTGCGCGGCGAGGTTGTAGACCTCGTCCGGCTGGATCTCGTTGAGGAGGGTGGCCAGTCGTGAGCCGTCCGCGAGGTCTGCGAAGTGCAGTTGCAGCCGCGGCGAGCCGCCGTGCGTCGCCTCGGGGTCGTAGATGTGGTCGATCCGACCGGTGTTGAAGGTCGATGCGCGACGCACGAAACCGTGCACCTCGTAGCCCTTCGACAGCAGGAGCTCGGCGAGGTAGCTGCCGTCCTGGCCGGTGATGCCGGTGATGACGGCCTTCTTCACGGGGGTGTCAGTCATGAGGTTCCGCTCTGGGTCGATACGTGTGGTCGGGCCGGGAGATCGTCGAAGAATTCCGCACTGCCCGAGAAACATTGCTAGCTTACCTGGGTGACGCTCGACATCATGATGCCCTTCTACGGCCGCTTCGATCATTTCCAGGCGGCGGTGGAGAGTGTGCTCGCGCAGTCCGACCCCGACTGGCACCTGACGATCGTCGACGACGTCTACCCGGACCTCGCGCCAGGAGAATGGGCCGTCGCCCTGGGCGATCCCCGCATCACCTACCTCCGCAACGAGGTGAACCTGCGGCCGTCGAAGAACTACCGCAAGTGCGTCACGCTCATGACCGGCGAGTTCTCCGTGATCATGGGCTGCGACGACATCATGCAGCCGAACTATGTCCGCCGGGTCGCGGAACTCATCGCCGAGTTCCCCGACGCGTCGATCATCCAGCCCGGAGTCTCGGTCGTCGACGAGAACGGGGCGCCGTCGAAGCCGCTCGCCGATCGCATCAAGGCGATGTACCGTTTCTCGGGCACCGGCGCTCGCGAGTACCGGGGCGAAGCGCTCGCGACGAGTCTCCTGCGGGGCAACTGGACGTATTTCCCCTCGCTCGTGTGGCGGGTCGAGGCGCTGCGGAAGCACGAGTTCCGCCTCGACCTCGACGTCGTGCAGGACCTCGCGATGCTCCTCGAGATCACGAAGGACGGCGGCAGTCTCGTCCTCGACGACGAGATCTGCTTCTCCTACCGTCGGCACTCCCAGAGCGTGTCCGCGGTGACCGGTCCGGACGGCTCGAAGTTCCGTCAGGAGCGCACCCTGTTCGGCGAAGCCCGCCGCGACCTGACCGCGAGAGGCTGGAAGCGCGCAGCTCGTGCGTCCGCGAACCACTGGACCTCGCGTGCCAATGCGTTGAGCGAACTTCCCGCGGCGCTCCGCGCGAAGAACGCCGCCGGCCGCAAGGCGCTCCTCGAGCACGTCTTCGCCCGCGTCTGACCTGCGCCGACCGCCGGGACGCCGGAAACTGCTCCCTGAGCCTGTCGAAGGGCCGCCCTCCTACCCGATTGCTAGGATTCCCCGTATGACGACCTCCCTCGCCGGCACCCTCATCGTCATGCCGGCGCTCAATGAAGAGGCCTCGGTCGCCGCAGTCGTTCGCGAGGTGCATGCCAAGCTCCCCGGCGTCGCCGTGCTCGTCGTGAACGACGGTTCGACCGACGCCACCACCACGGAAGCCCGCTCCGCAGGTGCCGTCGTCGCCGAGCTCCCGTTCAACCTCGGGGTCGGCGGGGCGATGCGTGCGGGCTTCAAATACGCCTTGGCCCACGGCTACCGCAACGTCGTCCAGGTCGACTCGGACGGCCAACACGACCCGTCCGGCGTGGTCCGTCTGGTGGAAGCGCTGCAGACGGCCGACCTCGTCCTCGGCGCCCGGTTCGCCGGCGAAGGCGACTACGAGGTGAGCGGGCCGCGCAAGTGGGCGATGGTCGTCCTGTCCGGTGTCCTCAGTGGGGTCGCGAAGACGAAGCTGACCGACACCACAAGCGGCTTCCGCGCCACCGGACCTCGTGCTGTCCGTCTGTTCGCTGAGCATTACCCGGCCGAATACCTCGGCGACACCATCGAGTCCCTCGTCATTGCCGCCCGCGCCGGTTGCGTCATCCGCCAGGTCCCGGTCGCGATGCGTCCACGGGCAGGCGGCACGCCATCGCACAACCCGTTCAAGGCAGCCCGCTACCTCGCTCGCGCCGGACTCGCGCTCGTGTTCGCGCTCATCCGCCCGCCGGTCGCGCTGCAGGGCGACGGAGAGGTCGTGACCGCATGATCCCGCTCGGCACGTACATCCTCGGCATCCTCGGGGCGGTCCTCACGCTCGGTATCGTCATCGAGATGCTCCGGAAGCGTCAGCTCCGCGAGCGTCACGCCGTGTGGTGGCTCATCGCCGGGATCCTCGCGTTGGTCATCGGAGTCTTCCCCCAGGTGCTCATCTGGGCCGCCGGCGTCATCGGCGTCGAGATCCCGACGAACCTCGTCTTCTTCGTGAGCATCTTCATCCTCTTCCTCGTGAGCATCCAGCACAGCTCCGAGCTCACGACGCTGGAGAACCGCAGCCGGACCCTGGCCGAGGAGAGCGCCCTCCAGGACCTCCGGATCAGGGCACTGGAACAGCGGCTGGCCGACGTGCAGCGAGGCGACTCGTCGACGGGCGGCCGGGCCTGACCCGCAGCCGAGCGATCGGCTGATCGACGAACCACCACAGCGCATATCCGTACGCGACCGAGATCGCGAGCGTGCAGAGGATGCTCGGGATCCAGTCGAGCTCGGGATTCAGCTGGATCAGCAGTTGCTGCACCGGGAATCCGATCAGGAACATCCCGAAGCTCGGGTCGCCGAAGCGACCAGCCGATCGGAGGACGGGGATCGGCTGCGAACCGATCGTGACCAGGACGTAGGGCACGGCGAGATGGGCGACGACCCAGGTGAGTTCGGGCGCGAGCACCATCACGATGGCGAGCACCGAACCGGCGATGAGCGCAGAGCCCAGGCGCAGCGGGATCCGCCACTCGCGGAGGGCCGCGCCGGCGCAGAAGAACGCAGCCACCCGCAGGATGTCGTGCAGGTAGTTGCCCCAGACCACCCCGTCGGTGTCCACAGCGTCGACGAGCGGAGCGACGACGCACCAGACCAGCAGCGCCGTCCAGACCACGGCCCGAACATGGCGCCACCGGATCCAGCCGACGACAGGCACCAGCAGGTACATCGCGAACAGGGGTCCGAGCGACCAGAGCGCTCCGTTCACGGCGTCGGCGTATGAGTTCTCAGCGAAGACACCGGGGAGGAGGTAGTCGGGGTTGAGCACCAGATTGCTCGCGAGATGCTGCACCGTCTGCGGGTGCAGCAGATACGTGCGCGGACCGAGGTCCGACGCGACCAGTCCGATGATGAGGACGGTCACGAGCAGGCTGACGATCAGTCCAGGGAAGATCCGCAACGCACGCACGGAGACGAATCGGATCAGGTTCGGGCGGCGCTCCCATGCGGCCGGAAGGAGGAACCCGGACAGCACGAAGAAGACCCACAGACCGAGCGCCGGGAGGTCGTCGGTGGTGACGGGCCCGAATGGTGAGATGTCGTCGTCGAGGATGATCAGGGAGTGCCGGACGAGCACGGCGACTGCCGCGATCATCCGGAGCGCCGTGAAGGAATTCGGACTCAAGGTACTCCTCTGCCGCGGGTCTCAGGTGCTCAGCGAACCCCGGACACGCTATCCGACGGACGTCTGATTAGGAAACCGGACCGGACTCCGACTCCGAGGCAGGATCGACGGCCGGCTTCACTCGCAGCAGCGCGAAGCCCTGCACCAGCAGCCCCGCGAGCGGACCGAACGTCAGCGCAAGGATCACTCGCTCGTGGAGCCCGAGCGGCAGCAGGAGCACGACCACGGTCACGACCGCGGCGACGATCCAGCCGCCGGCGAACGCACCGTGCTGAGACCGTGACAGGGTCGCAGCACCGGTGACGCACAGCACGCCGACGAGACCGGCTGTGCCGACCAACAAGGCGATCGTCCCACCGGCGAGCACATCTGGACGGCCGAAGAGAACTGACAGGGCCCATGGACCGATGAACCAGGCGAGCAGGGCCAGGATGCCGGACCCCGCCAGTACCACTGCGGCCAGCCGCGCCACCCAACCGAGGACGGCGTCCGCGTGCGAACGGAAGACGACGACGAGATAGCTCTGCAGCGCGAGGACGACGATGACGATCGGTGCTCGCGTCAGGGTGATCGCGTAACTCAACGATCCGAAGGCGTTCGCAGAGACAGTGTCGCCCGTGGCCTGGATCATGAGGGGCAATCCGCTCACCATCACACCCGTCGCGGCTGCAGCGACCACGGTGCGCAGCACGTTCCAGCCGAGCTCCCGCGGGCCGACGTCGATGCCGAAACGACCGACGACCCGCTGACGGACGAAGAGCCAGAGCAGGAGCGGTGTGATCGCGAACGGCAGTGCGACACCCCACGCGAGCACGGAGGTGTCGCTCGTGAACAGCAGCATGACGCCGACGATGCCGAAACGCAGCAGTCCGTCGACGATCGTCATCGCGGCCGCCGCCACCCAGAACGACAACCCGTAGAACACGCCGGAGACCGCGGCGACGACGAGATAGGACGCGACACCGATGACGAGCGGCAGGACGAGCGACCAGCCGTTCGTCGGGAAGACCGCTCCCACCCACAGCCATGCGGTGCCGGCGAGGACGACGGCGACCACCACCGCCGCGACCACCGTGAAGTTCCGTACGACAGGGGTGCGACGCGCATCAGTGCCGGATGCAGCGAGCGGGTGCGCGGCTCGTGCAATCTCCTGCTGGACGCCCGACAGCGCGCTCGCGAGGAGGTAGAGCGCTGACCAGAACACGGCGAACGGTGCATATGCCGCCGTACCGAGCGCGACCCCCGTGATGATCTGCAGGACGTATCCCGCGCCGCCGCCGATCGCCGTGGCGAGCAGGATGAGCACCGCGCCGTTCGGCCCGCGGCGCGCGGGCTCGGGTGGCACGCCCCTAGTCCCGCGAATCGGTTCCACGCTGGGCGGCGATCCATTCCTGCAGCGCCGCGACGCCACGCGTCACGTCCCAGGCCGGAGCCCAGTCGAGGCCGGCGAGCGAGTCGTCGATGCTGCACTCGGCATGCCGGACGTCGCCGTCGCGGTACATCCCGTTGATGATCGGTGCCGGAGCATCGTGGTAGGCGGCGATGGCCTGCGCGAGCTCGAGGATCGTCGTGCCGACACCCGAGCCGATGTCGAACCGCGACACGTCGGCGGACGGCCCAGCCGTGATGACCGCGCGGAAGGACTCCGCGATGTCGTCGATGAACACGAAGTCGCGGACGATGCGTCCGTCCTCATAGACCTGGATGGTGCCTCCGTCCATCGCGAGCTGCGAGAACAGCGACACGATGCCCGTGTAGGAGTTGATCAACGACTGACCCGGGCCGTAGACGTTCTGCAGGCGCAGGATCGTGAGCTTCGCGTCGTGCGCGGCAGTCCAGGCGGACAGGATGTGCTCCTGAGCCAGCTTCGTCGCACCGTACACACTCGTCGGAGCGGGCATCGTCACCGCAGCGCGGCTGGGCATCGGCGTAGCACCCGGGAAGTCCCACTCGGAACGCTCGAACTGCGCGTGCGAACGCTGACCCGGCTCGAACACGGTACCGTCAGCACGCTTCCACTGGCCCTCGCCGTACACGGCACGGCTGGAGGACAGGACGAAGTGGCCGGGGACCTGGCCAGCGCGCCCGAGGGCGTCGAGCATCTCCGTCGTGCCGACGACGTTCGCCTGCGCGTGGCTCGTCGCGGCATGCAGCGACTGAGCAGTGCCGGTCTCGGCAGCAAGGTGCACGATCACGTCGGGCCGCACATCCTGCAGCAAGGCGTCCCAAGCGGCCGCATCCGTGACGTCTCCGACAACGAGCTCGGCGGCCTCATGGAGGTCTGCAGGACGTTGGGCGCTCGGGTGCACCTGCGGGTGCAGCTTGTCGATGACGACCCACCGCTCCGCGACGGACGCCAGCTTGTGGGAGAGCGCACAGCCGATGAAGCCGGCACCGCCCGTCACGAGAACGGTTCCGAGCGTTGATGCAGTCACGTGGTGCTTCCTTTGTCTTGGGACGGATCGACATTCGATGGTACAAGACCGCCCGCCGCGGCGTTCACAGACCGGCGCTCGCGCCGCTGGCCGAGCCAGTCGAGCCCTCGACCGGGGCCCCAGTCCTTCAGCGCCATCGCGCGCTTCTCGATCCCATGCCAGCTGAGCCAGGCGCAACCGGCGGTCACGAGGATGGTCAGCCCGACCCACGGCCAGTATCCGAGCAGGTGCCACCCGAGGAACGCGGTGAACTGCTGGACGAGGAACCCGTAGACGTACATGCCATATGAGTAGTCGTTCTTCGCGCCGATCCACTGGATGCGCTTGGGCAGGCGTGCGGCCAGCCAGAGGATGAAGTAGGCGAACGCCGGATACCCGAGTTGCACCCATCCACCCGTGAGCAGGGTCACGACCATCACCACTGCGGAACCGATGCCGAGCAGGTCGCTGAGCGGTACCTTCCGCGAGTACATGGCCAGCGACGATCCGATGAGGAAGACGAGGGTCAGCTTGATCTTGTTCGGGTCGGCGAGGACCGGAGCGACCATCGCGACGAGTTGTGGCGCGAGGCTGTAGACGACGGACAGGATCCAGAAGACGCCTGCGAGGGCGGGGACGGCCCACCTCGCGTGGCGAAGCACCCCGAGGACCAGGAGCGCCGCGATCAACATGTAGCATCCCCACTCCAGCGCGAGGGTCCACAGCGATCCGTTGAAGACGCTGTACTCCACCGCCTCCCCGTACGGAGTGGTGGTCACGAAGATGTCGTAGATCCCCCACTGACGGATCGTCAGATCGGCGTTCTGGAAGACGTACATGATCGGACCGGAACCGATGTAGTCCCGGAGTCCGTTCCCCGACAACCGCCACGCGATGGGGCCGACGATCAGCGCCCCGACGAGGAGCACCGCCCAGAACGCCGGGAAGATCCGGAGGCCACGACGCCAGAGGAACTGCAGGATGTCCGCGGATACTCCGCTCTTCGCGATCAGGTACCCGCTGATGGCGAAGAAGCCGACAACGGCGAATCCGCCAATCGTCTCCTGCCCATTGCTCCACCCCTTCGACGGGTCCTCGCCCCAACCACCGGTCGGAAAGGCATGGGAGAAGATCACCATGGAGGCGAGGATCAGCCGAAGGACGCCGAGCGAGTTGCGGTGCCCGTTCAGACCCTCGGAGAGCGAGACGCGCTCACCGCGTCGCGGACTCGGTCGGCGACCGGCGCGACGCTTCGGCTCATCGAACGGAACGTTCGTCGTCGAGGTCATGCGGTCCGTTCGGAGAGGCGCGGGGCGGCGTGCTGTCGCGAACCGCTGGCGGGCGTGCTGTGCTGGGGCAAGAATACCCCGGCCAGGGCGCGGAGTCGTTGGCCACCCCGCACGTCGCCCAGGCCTCGATGGGCGCCGCGGGTAGGATTGCCAGCGGTCGCGGCTCGACCGCCCGAGTCGCAACGCCGCTCGCTCGCCACCGATAGGACTGCATCCCCATGGCCTCGAACGCCTCGACGTCGCCCGGCATCCGATGGGAACGGCGGCGCTGGCTGACCTTCCTCATCGCGTTCGTCGCCCTCCTCGCACCAATGACGCTGTGGGCGCTCGCCTCCCCGATCGGGTCGATACCCGACGAGCCATCCCATGCGATCCGTGCCGCCGCGGTCGCCAGAGGAGAGATCGTCTCCGCCCCGTGGAGCCAGAGTCCCACCCTCACGGCTGCCACGGTTCCCGAGAACATCGCGAACGCACACGACCTCGTCTGCTTCGCCTTCGACGCCGAGATCACTGCCGACTGCCAGACTGCGGTCCGCGACACCGACCAGACTTTGGTCGAGACCGGCTCCTCGGCCGGCCTCAACAGCCCGGTGTTCTACGCCCTCGTGGGTTGGCCCTCCCTGTTCCTCACCGGGGACGCGGCCTTCTACGGCATGCGGATGATCAGTGTGCTCCTCTGCGCCGCCTCCCTCGCCGTGATGTTCATGCAGCTGACGCTCCTCCCCCGCTTCAGGTGGGCGATCGTCGGCGCGGTCATCGGGATCACCCCGATGGTCGTGTACCTGGGAGGATCCATCAACCCGAACGGCCTCGAGGTGGCAGCGGCGGGCGGACTCTTCGCCACGCTCGTCGCCACCTTCCGTGGCACCTACAACGGTCGACGACTCGTCGAGCAGGCCGGTCTCGCACTGCTCCTCGGGTCCGCACTCATCACCACGCGGAGCATCTCGCTACTGTGGTTGCTCATCATCGCCGTGGTCTCGCTGCTCTTGGGCAATCGGGAGCGGGTGCTCCGTGTCCTGCGTTCGCCCGTGTCGTGGGTCCTCATCGGCGCGCTCGGGGTCGTGTGCGCCCTGACCGTGCTCTGGTATCTGAACCCCCCGGTCCTCGCCGCTCCGGCACCGGCGAGCCCGGTGAGCCCGGTGAGCCTCGCGTTCGTGTTCTTCTTCACCGAGCTGCAGACCGTCGACTTCATGTTCGGGATGATCGGGTTCTTCGGCTGGGTCGACACCAGTGCGCCATCGTTGACGCTGGCCGCCTGGACCACGTGCATCGCGCTGCTCGTCGCGGTCGGCCTGCTTTGGGGCAAGCGCGGCACCAAATGGGCGATGTGGGTCTTCCTCGCCGTGTGTATCCTCGTACCCGGCTTCACACAGCTCGGTGTGTACGCGCAGTACGGTTTCATCTGGCAAGGCCGGTACATGCTCGCGATGTTCATCTGCCTGCTCGTCGTCGCCGGGATTGCGCTCGACGACGCCGGCCTCGGCGCTGACGGGCGCATCCGCCACTTCGTGACCGGAGCATACGCCTTCTTGTTCATCGGCCACGTCCTGGCGTTCGTCATGGTGCTGCGCCGATACATCGTCGGCGCGAACGGCAGCATGTCGGACATGTTCTTCAACGACGGATGGGAGCCCCCATTCGGATGGAAGTCCCTGGCCCTCATCTACGTGGCCGCGTCCGTCCTGACGGTCCTGCTGCTCCGACGGATGTTCATCATCGCCGAAGGTGCCTCCGTCACCATAGGCGACCAGCTCATCACGCCGGCCGAGCGACTCGAAACTGCAGAAATTGAACGCCTCGATACCGGCGAAATCCAGCGGATCCGGGCTCAGGGGCGCGGCACGACGCGGTAGATGAAGAACGTCGACGGGCCTTGCCGGATGGTATCGAGGCGCTCGACGCAAGGCTGTTGGATGTCGAACTCCGACAGGACGTACGAGACGTTGTCCTGAGCAAAGGAGTAGCAGGAGTCGAAGATCATCCTGATCTGGTCCTCGGTCGGATTGAACGGATCGGGCGGTCCGTCGCCGACACCCCAGGAGATGTTGGCGAGACGGTTCCACGCGTCCTCCCGTTCACCGCTCGGGTCGATCTGCTTCCACATCTCCTCGGACGGTGCTCCCTGAATCCCGTTGTACGAGGCGAGCCCGGACTGCACGAGGGTGATGCCGAGCAGCGGCGTGTTGCCGGCGCCGACCCAGAATCCGGGATCCTCGGCATCGATCTGCTGCATCGTCTTGACGAGTGTCGTCCCGTTGAGGTCGTACACGCCGACGTACACCGGGTTGACCGACCCGGCCACGACCATGCCGACCGCGAGGATCGCCGCGGTCCCGAGGGCCGGCGCTCGGAGCGCGATCAGGACGACTGCTGCGGAGAGGGCGAGGACCGCGACGACCCACACCTTGCTGGCCGTCAGCGGCGTGTGCTGCGGCACGAGGTCCAGTGCGACGACCCCGTAGGCGAGCAGCGACAGGGCGCCCGCGAGCAGGACCGTCCACAGCGGCGGGCGGCGCAGCCCGTCGCGGACGCGCTCATCGATCCGGAGGACGGTGAGCACGATGAGCAGGACGGAGAGGATGCCGAAGGCGAAGCGCATGCGCTCGTTCGGAACGAGGTCGAGGCGCAGAAGCTGCGCGACGGCGTCCCATCCCGGCACGAACAGGAAGGCGGCAAGGACGGCCCCCAGGGCGATCGGCAACAGGACCACCCAGTCAATGCCACCACCTCGGCGGATCCGCTCGATGAGCATCCAGAGGAGGGGGACGATCAGGAAGAGCCCCGCCACGATGAACGTGGACGCCTCCGAGGCATTCGGTCCCAACGGCAGCCCCTGGGCCGGTCCGAGCCCCCGCGAGAAAGGCGCCCCGAAGAACGCGAGGAGCCCCTGGAAACCGGCCTCACCGGTGGGCTCGGATCTGGCGCCCGGGTACACCGTCGACGTGAAGCCCCCGATGGTCTGCAGGCGGGTCAGGATCCAGATCCCCAGCACGAGCGCCGCGGCGACACCGGCGAACAGGATTCCTCGCAGGGCTCGCAACCTCGTCTGGATGGTCCCATCGGCGCTGCCTCGGGTGAGTACGAACCCGACGCAGAACGCGGCCGCGACGACCGTCACCGGCAGGATGAACGGAATGTACACGGTCATGCCGACGGTCACCGCGAGATAGCCCACCAGGACGGGCAGGATGATCCGCGGGAGACGGCGTCGGGTGCGCAGCAGCCAGACGGCCGCCCCCATGAGCAGGAACGCCCAGGCTGCGGGCCAGAACGTGTTGGCACCGAACCACCACTGGAGGAACGGCGAGAAGAAGAATCCGACCGCGAGCAGGCCGGAGGTGACCGGGCGCCTCGGCAGGAGCGTGACCGCGAAGAAGTAGGTCGCACCGATGAGCGCAAGGGGCGGCAACCACCATTTCAGCGCCATGCCGTTGTCGACGGGCAGGATCGCGAACCCGAGCAGATGCGGCCGGAACGCGGTCGACCAGTCCGAGCTCGGCAGGTCCTGCAGCACGGTGACGTCCGTGCCCCCGGGGAAGTTCCGGTTCTCGATCGGCAGGCCCTGCTCGACCTGCGAGATCACCCACGAGGTGTTCACCGACCACTCGTCGCTCCGGATAGCCTGTGGCGTGCCCGCGATCAGGTTCGGGTCGGCCGAGGAGTTGAACGACGCGTTCAGCATCCCGGAGGAGCTTCCGGTGATACCCCCGGCCACGAGCCCGAGCAGGATCACCGCGAGGGCGATGAGCGGGGCGAACAGCACCCGACGGTTCGGGAGCCCCTCTGCGTCGGGCTCCCAGGATGCCGTGATCCTGCGCAGCACGGGGAACCGATCGGTGATGGAACTCATTCGACCCAGCGTATCCGGTCGCAGGACGTAGCGGTCGGTCGGACCGACCGCCACGGGGTCAGGCGACTGCTCCGTCCTTCAGGAGTCCGGCGAACGAGTACGTGACATCGAGGAAGTTGGTCGAGGTCCCGCCCAGCTCCGTGAAGCGGGCCATCGACGAGATGGGGCGCTTCGCTCCACCCTCGAGGAGGTAGATCGTCCCGTTCGGCGTGCGGATGAAGGAACCGGCGTCGTTCCCGATCGGACGCGGCTGGCAGTTGATCGCCGACAGCGTCACATAGGTGATCGGGTACAGCGCCTTCAGCGCGGGGGCCAGCTTGTGCAGCTTCCCCGCGGCCGAGACGTAGTCGACGCCGTTGCAGGTCACGCCGTACTGGAGCGGCTGAGCGGTCGTGTAAGCGTCGAGCTGGGACTGCGGGACGAAGTCCGTTCCGGCGATGCCCATCGCCGTCGGGTAGTCGAAGCTCGATACGGGGATCTTCGTCTGGGTCCCGTCGATGAGGAAGACGGCGGCGCTCTCCGACGATCTCACGAGGGTACCCGGCGCGAGCACCGGTGCACCGACGGGGACCTGGCCGAGCACGTTCGCAGCGATCGTCACGATGGCCGGCGACTGCGTGTTCGTCGTCGAGGTGAGCGCGAGCCACGAGGTGTAGGGCCGGATGCGCCCGCCGGCGATGAGGTAGACCGCTCCCGTGTTCCCGGTGATGGAGGTCCCCTCCCCGATGGTCCCACTCGATGCATAGGAGTCGACGAACGCCTGGCTCGCGGGAACGGTCGCGATCGGTGAGCCGACACCCCACGCGTACCGTCCCGCAGCGCTCAGCACTTGCGGCGCCCCACCTGGAGCGATGACGGCGCCTGGGAAGGTCCCGCCGCTCGCAACGCGGTCATAGTTCCGCGGCCACAACGCGCTGCCGGAGCGGCCCGGCAGGCCGAGCGACGCCGTCGTGTTAGCGGGGACCTGGTAAGCGGCTCCGCCGCTGAAGAAGGAGTACGTCCCCGCGCCTCGGCTCCCGAGGTAGATCGAGTCGCGGAGGATCGGAGCGCCGTCGGCGAGGTTCGAGACGCCGGCCTCGGTCAGGACGATGAGGTCGGCCGGAATCCCTGCGAGCGCCTGGGCGGTCGCGTCGACGATCTCCCGCTTGGTCCCCCGCGTCACGTAGTATCGGGCACCCGCGGTGGTCGCGTAGACGGGCGTCACCCTGGCGTTCGGCTCGACGAATTGCAGGATCTGCGAGTCGGTGAGCTGGGTGTACCCGGCAGGCGTGCACGATCCGCCGTAGTCGATGACCATCTCGCAGCTCGTGAACCCGACCCGCAGCCCCGCATCAATGAAGTAGATCGCCCCGCTCGGCGCGCGGACAATGCGCGATGCATTCCCGGCGGTCGTGTAACGGTCGAGGTACGCCTGCGAGACCGTTGCCACGCCTCCGAGAGAGGCGTAGGCGGACAGCGTCGCCTGGTCGGGCACGTAGTACTTCTGCTGATCGGCCACGAGGTAGATCGCGGCCGATGAGGCGCTCTTTACCAGGCTGCTTCCACCAGTGGTCGACCCGAACCAATCCGTGTACAGGCGCCAGAAATTGCGGTTGCCGTAGGCACCGCAGCCGTCCCCGGAGCCATACAAGTTCGCGAGCGCGGAAGCGTTCGGCTGGTAGGGCGTGTAGTTGTAGAGCCCGGCTGTCGCATAGTTCTGAATGAATACGGAGCTCGAGCCGCAGGCGGCATTCGGGTTGTACCGCACCGCGTTGATCCGGCCAGGCACGTGGTTCCATCGCGTTGGGTTCGCCTGATAGTTCTTGAACTGCAGCGCAGCTGCGTACACCTGGTTGTAAAACCCGTAGTAGTTTGTGTCGCAGTCGGCGGTGTCGGGGCAGCCGTACCCCATCGCCGAGCGGTACTGGCGGGCGCTCGGCCAGTCATCCGTGATGAGGCTTTGCTCCTTCTCCAGCATCACGATGAGGACCTTTTGGCTGATCCCACAAGCCGCACCCACCTTGGCGATGATGGACGCGGCGGACTCACGGCCGGAACCGGCGTAGGCCGCGCAACGACCAGCTACAGCCGACCGACTGGCCGTCGCCTCGGCATAGTCCTTGAGACAGGTGTAGCCCGCTCGACAGCTCGGGCGAGCAGCGTTCAAGAAGTTCTGAACCTCGCCGGCGCCCATCGTGCCGCCGTCGTAGAACAGCGAGTCGCTGATGATGTTGCCGGCCTGGAAGTCCCGGGCGTCAGCGGCCGAGGCGCTCTGCACCGAGACGGGCGCAACGGTGAGCACGCCAGCGATCAGTGCGATCGCGGCGAGGATCGCGGGAAAACGCAAGCGCCTCATGGCACCTCCACAGTGAGAGCGGTCGAGACCAGGGTGTCGATCGAATCGGACGAGTAACTCAGGACGACCGACCAGGTGCCGGATGGAAGTTGCGCGAGCGGCACCTGGACGGTGCCGCAGGAGGTGGTGCTGGAGTCGGCGATACCCTCGCTGGAGACGGCGACTGGCTCGGTCGTCCCGGTAAACGTGAACGTGCACGCGCCACCGTTCTCGAGGATGCCCTGGATGTAGCCGGCGGCGGACACGTTCGCGCCGTCGACGTCGACACCCGCGTAGCTGACGACGGCGTCGGCCGTCACCGGGCTCGGAGTCTCGGTCTTCTCGGGCGGTGGGGTGATTCCGGGAGCGATGCTGGTGGCGCTTCCGGAGGGCTTCGGCCCAGTCTCGGCATCGGTGCATCCGCTGAGGAATCCCAGCAGAGCAACCATCGCGACAATGCGCACGGCGACAGTCGTTCGTCCAGCCGTCATCGTCTCCCCGATCCGCTCGAAGGGGCGGTTACCCCCGTTCAGGGTAGCGGTACCTGTGAGGTCAATGCGACACATGAGATTTCCGGCGTGGCTGCCGAGGATTCCCGCCGGGAGGTGCAGGGCCTCATTCGGAGAGCGCGAGCTCCTCATACGTCGCTCGTACGCCGTCGTCAAGCGCGATCGTCGACGGTTCACCGAACTCCTCCGCGTAGCGGGCGATGTCGAGCACCACTCGGTCCACGAACGTCGCCGGCGCGGGACGATCCTCGATGGCGAAGTCGATCCCGGTCACGCGTCGGAGTGAATCGAAGACCTCGTTCACGGAGTAACCCTGCCCGCTGCCGATGTTGTACAGGTCGTGTTCGCGATCACGTCCGACCACCTTGGTGATCATCTGAACGGCGTCCGTCACGTAGATGTAGTCGCGGACCATCGATCCGTCGCCCAACCGCACAGTCGTTTCGCCGTTGACCACCTGGCGGAGCGCGATGGGGATCAGGCCCTGCTTCTTGTGGGGGTGCTGCCGCGTGCCGTACGGGTTCGAGATCCGGAAGCTCGTGGAGTCGAGGCCGTGCATGGTGCGGAAGTAGTGCAGGTAGTGCTCGATCGTGAGCTTGCCGATGCCGTACGGCGAGACCGGGAGCGCGCGGTCCTGCTCGGCATAGCTCGCCTTGCCCTGCGGGCCGTAGATCGCTCCGCCGGTCGAGGCGAAGTAGAAGTGACCGACGCCGGCCTCGGCGCTCGACTCGAGCAGCTCGACGGTCTGCGCCACGTTCGTCCGGATGTCGAGCGTCGGATCGGCTTCAGCGGTCGCCGGGTTCGTCGTCGACAGAAAATGGAAGACGAGGTCGCGCCCGCGCACCGCGCTATCGAGATCGGTCCGGCTCAAGAACTCGCCCCGGAGCAGCTCGACCCCGGAACTGCTGAAGCTCGGCTCACGACCGCCGCTGAAGCGATCGAACGCGGCGACCTCGTGTCCGTCGGCGACGAGGGCGTCCACCAGATGGGATCCGATGAAGCCGTTAGCCCCGATGACGACTGCTCTAGCCACGCATGGCCCGTTCGAACGCCTCGACGAACTGTCGACCACTGTCAGCCCAGGTGGTGTGCTCCAGCGATTCCGACATTGCGACGGAGCGTTCGGCGGCATCCGGACGATCGACGACCTCGACGAGGCGGTCGGCGATCGCGCCGGGAGCGGGGAGGACGTACTCGATGTACGCGTTGTCGGAGACCAGCCGGTTGTTCGGAGCGTCGTTTACGACGGGAGCGACACCGGCAGCGATGAGTTCGAGCGGGAGCAGCGACATGTTCGACAACGAGAGGACGAGGCCCGCGGCACACCTGTTGTAGATGGGGTTCAGCTCTGAGATCTCGAGTCCGGACAGATTCTTGTATGGGAACGGGATGTCCCAGTCGGAGACGTCCCAGCCTGCCATGTTGATCGTGTATTCGGGCCGCCGCTTCGCGAACTCCGCGAGCGCCAGGACTCCGAGCTCGAATGCGCGACGGGGCGTGACGGGCCGCGCGTAGAAGAAGATCTCCTTGCGGCGCTCTGTGTTGGTGACGGAGTAGTGCTTGCGCTCGACCGAGAAGTCGAAGTGGTCGGTCGGCATGCCGTACTCGTCGTGCAGCTTCTTCGACAGCCATCCTCCGGCGGTGATGCCGTGGAAACCGAAGTGGTAGGTGTTCTCGGCCAGAATCGACTCGGTGCCCGCGGCGTAGAACGCGGGCTCGAAGTCCTGCACGAAGTAGAAGCGACGTGCGTCGCTGGCGTCGGTGAACGCGGGATACGCGGTCTCCCAGCCGGTCGCGAACAGCGCGTCGATGCCGGGACCGACGCCGAGCTCAGGGTCGTAGTTGTGGAAGTCGGCCTTCAGAACGGGGTAGGCCGGCGACTGGTCGAGCATCCGACGCATGTCCTTGAGGTCGACCACCACACCGATGCTGTTGTAGAAGTGGACGCTGCAGGTGTGGCCGGCGCGCTCGGCGAAGTCGATGAAGCGGAAGAGGTTCTGGTGCCCGCCGCTCGTCGCGCTTGGCGGCGACATGATCCAGGCGATGTGCGACTTGCGGTCCGTGACGACGACGGGCTCGAGCAGCTGCGGGCCCGGCTTCGTCCAGTCGACCGCGATCGCGTCGGACACCTTCACCGGGAGGTAGATCGTCTTGCCGGCGACGCGCGCCCGGAGGTTCATCTGGACTCGTCGCCAGAAGTGGCGCGGTCCGTCATTCTTGAGGACATCGAGGGCGACGCTGACTTTGCGAAGGAAGGATTTCATGATTCTCTCTCTGTCACCTAGACAGGGTACGGCCAGAACCCGGGCTGGTGCATCTTGTGCTCCCAGCGCCCCCAGGCGGTCTGCACTTCGTAGTGGCGCACCCGCGCGTCGCGGGTCTTCGATTCGTAGTGGTAGAGCTCTGCATGCGGCGTCCACAGGATGCCGTAACCCTGCTCGAGCACCTTCAGGCACAGGTCGACGTCGTTGAACGCTCCGGGGAGCAGGGTGGTCATGCCACCGACCTCAAGGTAGACGGAACGCGGCATCATGGCACAGGCCGCAGTGATGCCGACGACCTCGCGCTCGACCCGGTAGCCGTCCGTGGGGCCCGCCGTTCCGCGGGGCAACTGCATGCCGACGTGGATGGTGTCGCCCCGCCAGTAGTGGTGACCGGCGTGCTGGATGGTGTCGTCCTCGTAGTACAGCATGCAGCCGGACATCCCGGCGTTCGGCAGCTGCGCCAGAGCGAGGAGGTCCTCCATCCAGTTCGGCGTGATGACCGAGACGTCGTCGTTGAGGATCAGCACGTACTCACCGATCGACGACAGGACGCCGAGATTGATCTTCCCAGAGAAGTTGAAGGATTCCGTCCACGGGACCAGGTGCAGACGCGAGCCCGCGATCTCCGTGATGCGCTCAACAACTCCCGCGTCTGCGACGTCGTCGATCACGACGACGAACTCGTAGCGCTCGTAGGTGCTCCGCTCGACGATGCTCTCGATGGCGTCGACGAGGTAGCTCCGGTCGGAACCGGGAAGGTACTGGCCGCGAGTGGGGATCACGATCGACACGAGCGGTTCGCCCTGGACGGCTCGCGCCGTGTGGTGGACGCCGTCGGTACCGATGTTGAGCACGGAGCCACCGCCCGTGGCAGCCAGGTGCTCCTCGAGCGCACGTCGGACGCCGTCGGCCGCTTCCACGCCGAAGTCACCGAGCGCTCCTTGCGCGGCAGGGACGAACGCCGCCGCGGCGAGGTGGGCGATGACCGCGTCGCCTCGGGTGGCACGCAGCGCGAACTCGTAGGCATGGGCGCCGACGTACCCGATGCCGAACCCGCCGAGGCGCTCGAATGTCTCACGACGCACGAGCACCAGGTCGCCCCAGAAGTACTGGTTGCGCAGGCGTTCTGCGGCCGGCGCCGGCTTGAGGACCGGATCGAGGGTTCCGTCGGGTAGGACGACCGCCTCGTCGGTGTAGAGCACCTCGGTGTCGGGATGCTCTTCGACGAAGGTCCGGATCGTGTCGAGGGCGCCGTCGACGAGGGTCCCCGGACGTGAGACGACCGACACGAACGGTGTCGAAGCGGCAGCGGCGGCGTGGTTCAGAGCGTCGGCGTCGCCGTCAGCGACCGTCACCACGTCGGCATCGGTGCTGACCGAGGACCGGAACGCTTCGACGTCTGAGGCAGTGAGGCCGGACAGGATGAAGGTGACCCCGAACGGTGTGCCGTCCGTGTGGGTGACCGCCACGGGTCAGGCCCGGTTCCGGGAGACGACCCGCAGAGGCGCCAGAACGGCCCTGCCGGCCTTCCAAGTCCGCGTGCCGCGGACGGCGTCGAGCTGCTGCCGGAGCCCTGCGTTCTCGCGCTCGAGCGCCTCGAACTGCTCGCGACCGGGATTGTTGTAGACGGATATCCTCGCGAGCTCGGCCTCGAGCCCGAGGATGCGGTCGATGAGCTCGAGAACGCGCCGCTCTGCGGCGATCTGTTCAGGAGTCGGACGGTCAGCTGACATGGAAAGGGCCTCGCTCTGTGACTGCCGGATGAACTGGTCGAGTCTAGCACCGGGCTCCAAGGCCGCCTTGGGGGCGATGTTCAGGAACCCGGCGCACCGCTCAGCGTCGCCGGAGGACGCCGACCGCCTTCCGCACCGGCGAGGTCAGCTTCCACGAGGTGCTCGCGCGAACGGCGTCGAGTTCGCCGACCGCGACGGCTCGTCGGGCGTCAGCGGCCTCGACTTCCGCCCGGATCGAGGCTCGCTCGATCTCGGCGAGGTGCAACTGGTTCCGATAGTCGAGATCGCGCTCGTATTGCGCGGACACCTGCTTGCCGAGCCAGTGGTAGTCGCTCTCGATCTGCGGCCCGTCGGACTGCGCCGCCCGGAAGAAGTCTACGATCGCCGCCGGGAGGTCGGATCCCACGCCGATCACCCCGAGACCGTGGCCGTGCTCGAACTGGAAGCTCCGCTCCGGGAACTGCGCCGCGAGCTCCGCCCACAATCGGTGGACACCGAAGCCGCGATCGAATTCGAAGGTGTCGTGGAACATGACGACACCACGCTCAGAGAGCTTGGGCGCGTACGCGGTCCAGTCCTCCAGGGCGTCCTCGTAGCCGTGACGCCCGTCGATGTGGAGGAGGTCGACCGAGCCATCCGGGATCCGGTCGACACTGTCGCTGAAGTACCCGCGGAGGAGGGTGGCGATCCCGGGGTACTCCGCATCCCGGATCGCGAGGACCGACTGGTACACGTCCTCGCCGTAGAAGCCTGCCTGGTCGTCGCCCTCCCAGCTGTCGAGGGCCGAACAGGCGGTGTCGAGACCGAGCCGGGTCACGGCGTCGCACGCGGTGAAGAAGGAGAAGCCGTTGTGCGTGCCGAGTTCGACATAGTTGGACGGCCGGAGCGCGTCGATCATCCAGAAGGCGAACGGCGCGTGCTCGAGCCACGCCGACTGCACGATGTGGCGAGGCATCCAATAGGAGGCGTGGCTGATCCAGGCGGATCCGACCGCCGGATCCGACCGGCGTGCGGTTGCTTGATCGTCGTTGGTCATGGGACTCCTTGTGCGGATGGGGACGGAACGTCGGCGTGATGTTCAGGAAAGCTACGGTAGATTGACGTGGTTCACGTCGTCGAAATCACTTCCGAATGCGCAATCGAGGCTCAATGCAGTATCTCAGGGATCTGGCGTCCGCCAGGGAACTCCTGGCGAATCTCACCCTCCGAGATATCCGCGGCCAGTACAAGCGCACCATCTTCGGGCGCCTGTGGTCGCTCGCCAGCCCTCTCGCCTCGATGCTCGTGTACACATTCGTGTTCGCCTTCATCTTCCGGGTGAAGCCCGACCCGGGTGACCCCAGCGGCGTCAACGTCTTCGCCATCTGGTTGCTCTGCGGCCTGCTCCCTTGGACGTTCTTCTCGACCGCGCTCAGCACCAGCATGGGGTCTATCGTCGGCGGCGCCGGTCTCATCACCAAGGTCTACTTCCCGCGGATGGTCCTGCCGATCTCCTCGGTCCTGACTGTCGGCTACAACTGGCTGTTCGAGATGGCCGTGCTGACCATCGCCCTCTTCGTCGTCGGCGCCTTCGTGCTCCCCTGGCTCCCGCTGGTGCTCCTCATGATGGTGCTGCTGGCCGTGTTCGCAACCGGAGTGGGCCTCATCCTCGCGGTCGCCAACGTCTACTTCCGCGACACGCAGTACCTCCTGGGCATTGTGCTGCAGATCTGGATGTACCTCACGCCCATCGTCTACCCGTCGACTCTCGTGAGCGACGCGTCGAAGAGCGTGGGCGGGCTGTTCGGCACGCCTATCACGGTCTGGGACATCTACGAACTCAACCCGATGCTCCACTTCGTCAACGTGTTCCGCAACCTCATGTACGACAACCGATTCGCCGACCCGGCCGACGTCCTCGCCTGTGTGGCCTGGGCCGTCGTCGCGCTCGTGGTCGGAATGTGGGTATTCGCCCGCAAGGAGAAGAGACTGGCGGAGATCCTATGACCGACATCGCTGTGCACGTCGACGACGTGAGCAAGAAGTTCCGGCTCTACCATGAGCGCAACCAGAGCCTGAAGTCGGCGATCATGCGCCGCAAAATCTCGGTGCACGAGGACTTCTGGGCGCTTCGCGACATCACGTTCGACGTTCCGACGGGTTCGACCTTCGGGTTGATCGGGAGCAACGGTTCAGGTAAGTCGACCCTCCTGAAGTGCCTCGCGAAGATCCTCTACCCGGAGACGGGCACGATCACCGCGAACGGCAAGGTCGCGGCGCTGCTCGAAGTCGGCTCCGGGTTCCACCCCGAGCTCTCCGGCCGCGAGAACGTCTTCCTGAACGGGTCGATCCTCGGCATGAGCCGCAAGGAGATCCAGCGCAAGTTCGACGAGATCGTCGACTTCTCCGGTGTCGAGCAGTTCATCGACCAGCCCGTGAAGAACTACTCCTCGGGCATGTACGTCCGACTCGGGTTCGCCGTCGCCATCAACGTCGACCCCGACATCCTGGTCGTCGACGAGGTGCTCGCCGTCGGCGACGCCGAGTTCCAGCAGAAGTGCTTCCAGAAGTTCGAGGACTTCAAGGCCGCCGGCAAGACCGTGATCCTCGTGTCCCACTCGATGGGCTCCGTGAAGACGATGTGCGATCACGCCGCCTGGATCAACAAGGGACACCTGGAGCTCGTCGGCGAGATCGATCCGGTCATCGCGGCCTACGAGAACTCCTACCCACACCAGCCGTAGCCGGCACAGGTTCCATCCGCTGAGCGTCGCCCTCGGGTGGCGCTCAGCGTCGTCGGCGGTGTTTGCGTGCGAACAGCAGCTCGGCCGCCATGATCAGCACGGCGACGCCGAGCGCCACCAGCGAGACACGGACGCCCGTCTCGAGGCCCGGGACGGTGTACTGCACACGCACGTCGTGGCTGCCCGCGGGGATGCGGACCGCTGCCCCGGCATGCTCGGCGGGTACCAGGGCCGCCGGTTCGCCGTCGATGGTCGCTGACCAGCCCGGACGGCGGAGCGAGTCGTCGATGACGAGCCATCCCGCACGATCCGACATCGTCCTCGCGGAGACAGCTGCAGGATCGTTCTCGGTCGCTGCAAGATCGACGGTGGCGGAGGACTCCTCGCCCTCAGGGATCTGGTCCGACGTTTCGACGTCCTCGTTGCGTTCCAGGAGGACACTCGTCGCGGGGATGGCGCCGTCGGCGAGGAGCTCCAGCCGTCGCTCCGGGTCGGTCTCCACGACGGCACTATCGGCCCAGCGGACTCGAGAAAGCGCACTGGAGCGCTCGATGATGGTCGCCTCCCCGGTCTGCACGATCCGGGCGCCGTCGTCATCCGGGAGCGTGAGGGCGACAGCGGCCGCCGCCGGATCGTCGACGGATGCGAAGACCTGCGCCGAGCCGCTCGACAAACGGATCTCGGCGTGCCAGGCGGTCTCCGCGGAGATCGACTCGCCGGGCAGCGTCACGTTCCGCTCACCGGCAAGCGAGCGATACCAGGTCGTCGTCGAGGCCAGCACGTCGCCAGAGGCCTCGTCGACGATGTCCGCGGTCAGTTCCGTGCCGGCATCGATCGAGGCGTCACCGTCGATCGCGAACCCGATCGTCCGGACCGGACCTGTCCGCACCGTGGACCGCACGGGTTCCTCCCCGAGCTCGACGGTCTCGGGCGATCGGTCGACGCCTTGGAAGACGCCCGGTGCCGGAGCGTTGGGATCGAAGAGCATGTAGGACACGCCCAGGCGGTCGAGCACCGGTGACGCGATGTTGATCGCGGCGATACTGGACAGGAAGGTCGAGTACGTCGGTGAGATCATCGCGTTCGGGTCGACCGCCCGGAGCAGGTCCCGCCACTCGGCGGTCTGGTAGGCATGGCCACCGACTGAACGCAGCCCGTACATCGTGTTCGCCCCCGGCAACAGGACCGCGTCGGTGTTTGCGAAGCGCTGCTCGCCAAGGTGCTGCGCCAGGTAGTCCGTCGTCTCCGTCGCGGGATAGAGGGTCGACTCCTCCGACCAGCCCCACCAGTGGTCCACGAGGTCGAGCGCGGGGATGAGTACGAGGATCGGCAGGAGGCCGACAGCTGCGGCCCTGACCACGGACGGCCTGGCGAACCGTCCGAGCAGGACCAGGGCGAGACCTGCGGCGCCGATGCCGGCCGTCGTCCAGATCCCCTCGATGATTCGGCCCTCGGCCCATGCCGGGACCTCGTCCATCGCTGTCGCGGTGAGCGACGCCATGAGGCCGAGTATCGCGAGCGCCGTCAGGATGCGCAGTGTGAGCTGGCGGCCGTCGAGCGCATCGCGTGCCGCAGGCAGCTCGAGCACATCACATGGTGGCCGAGCCGCGGAGATGAGCGATGCGAACCCCGCCGCGGCGAGTGTCGCCGAGAAGAATCCGACCATCACACGCAGACGCCCGATCGGGTTGTTCGAGAACACCGGGAGCTCCTGGGCGGCGGCGAGGGCCGGTCCGCCGACGTAGACCAGGACGACGCAGACTGCGAGCGCGATGATCTGGAACCGTGCGCCGGGCAGTGCGACGGACGATCGCCGGAGCAGGAACCGTGCCGCGATCAGCAGCATCGCGACGATACCGACGTAGGAGAGGCGCTCGATCGGGGACCCCGAACCGTACGCGGTCGGGATGGCGACATCCCCGATGATCTCCGGGACGAACGCCGACACCAGATCCATGAGGTGCAGTGAGTCGGTGGAGGTCTGGGCTCGGACGGAGAAGTCGAGCACGCTCGTGGCGTTGACGGCGAATGGCACCATCGTCCACGCGCACAGCGCCACCCCGAGGACGACACCCGCGGCGCAGACGGCACCGGCCCCGAGGACACCGACGACGGAGCGCCCGGTCGTGATGGCGCGGAAGATCGCCCACGCGGCGCCGGCGTAGAGCGCGTAGGCCGTCACCGCCGGAAAACC
Source organism: Plantibacter sp. RU18 (assembly GCF_050613355.1). Lineage (NCBI taxonomy): Bacteria > Bacillati > Actinomycetota > Actinomycetes > Micrococcales > Microbacteriaceae > Plantibacter > Plantibacter sp. RU18. The sequence goes on along the minus strand of NZ_CP159618.1, from coordinate 1,740,914 downwards.
ACCGAGGAGCATGACGCCCACGACGATCGCCACCGGCACGGCATCGACGAGACGCCGACGGACCGCCGCCCTATCGAGCGCCCAGAACAGCAGCGGGATGACCGCGGCGACCCGGGTGTGCTGCCAGTTTGTCCACGAGACCATGAAGCCCGAGGACACGAAGACGAGGCTCGCGAGCGCCCAGGTGGGGTCCGGCAGGCGGAGACGGCGGAGGAAGAGCGACATGCCGATCGTCACCGTGGCGATCTCGAGCAGCTTCGTCACGCCGGGAGCCACGCTCAGGGGGAAGACCCACCATGCCGCGGACAGCGGTGAGTACAGTCCCGAGTTCGGCAGCCCTCCGAGCTCCGCACCGCCGCCGACCCAGGGGTTCCACGCCGGAGAGGTGCCCGCGCGAAGCATCTCGACGATGGCCCAGGTCTGCGGGACGACCGTGTCGACGGTGTCGCCGACCAGGGCGTTGAACGCCGGTCGGGTCGGTCCGAGCGCGGACTGCCAAGGCGCCGCATTCTGGAGCAGATCGGTACCGAGGAACGTGCCGACACCGACGAGCGGCGGCCCGACGCTGAGGATGGCGAACACCGCCAGCGAACCCCAGGCGATGACCGACATCCAGATCCCGCCGCGCCACACCGGAGGGCGCGACGCACCAGGAGTGGTTCGGCGCAGGGCTGTGAACACGCGGATCCTCGCAAATCAGGGGCTGGCCCCGTCGCCGGGGTCCCGAACGATTATCCCCGAGAACGCCGCCCGGGTCGCATCGCCCAGGATCAGGGGCCGGATCGGGGATACTGGAAGGACCGCTCCCTCGAAAGGCCTCCATGATCGTCTTCGTCCAGATTCCCTGTCTGAACGAGGAGACGACGCTTCCGCTCGTCCTCGCCTCGATTCCGAGGGTCATCGAAGGCGTCGACCGTATCGAGATCCTCGTCATCGACGACGGCTCGACGGACCGCACCGTCGAGGTCGCTCGAGCCCACGGTGTCGAGCACATCGTGCAGCACACGCGCAACCGCGGCCTCGCGCAATCCTTCAAGGACGGCGTCGACTACGCGCTGCTCCACGGCGCCGACATCGTCGTCAACACCGACGGCGACAACCAGTATCCGCAGGATCGCATCGGCGACCTGGTCCAGCCGATCCTCCGCGGAGAGGCGGACATCGTCGTCGCTGATCGGCAGACGGCACTGATCGCGCACTTCTCGCCGTTCAAGAAGGTCATGCAGCGGATCGGCAGCCGCGTGGTGAACCTCGCCGCAGGAACCGATCTACCCGACGCCGCCAGCGGCTTCCGCGCCTACTCGAAGACGTCCCTCATCCGGCTGAACGTCGTGACACGGTTCAGCTACTGCATGGAGACGATCATCCAGGCCGGCTACAAGCGACTGGCGATCACCAGCATCCCCGTAATGACCAACCCGAAGACCCGGGAGTCACGCCTGTTCCGGAGCATCGGCGAGCACATGTACCAGTCCGGGGTGGCGATCACCCGGGCCTACCTGATGTACCGCCCGTACGTGGTCTTCGCCGGCCTCGGACTCCTGCTGGCCCTCGCCGGCCTGACGCCGTTCGTGCGGTACGCCGTGCTCCTGTGGGTGGACGACGGCGGAGACCACCTCCAATCGCTCCTGGTCGGCGCCACGCTACTCATGGGCTCGCTGCTCTCGTTCGCGATCGGCGTGGTCGCCGACCTCACACGGATCAACCGGACATTGAACGAGGAGACGCTCGACTACCTCAAGCTGCAGCGTTACGGCGACTGACGGCCGGCGGTCGCCCGATCGGCGAGGATGTCGTGCAGCAGCGCCGAGTACCGCTCCCCCGCCGTCTCGAGGGAGTAGTCGTCCGCACGCGCGAGGGCGCCCGCCTGGAGCCTGGCTCGGCATGCAGCGTCACCCACGAGCTGTTCGATCGCAGTGGAGAGCGCGACGGCGTCCCCCGAGGGCACGATCACACCGTTCGAACCGTCAACGACCGCCTCGTTCAACCCGGGAAGGTCTGAGACGACGACACACGTCCCTGCTGCGAACGCGTCGAGGATCGCGACGGGGAGGCCGTCCTGGTCTCCGGAGGTGGACAGCACCGATGGGAAGACGACGACGTCGGAGCGGCGGAACGCGGAACCCAACGCCGAACGGTCCAGCTGGCCCAGGAACCGGATGGGCAGGCCGGCCGCCTGCGCCTCCAGCTCCGCGCGGAGCGGACCGTCCCCGCCGATCTCGGCCGTCCAGCCGAGGCGGGACGGCAGGAGCCGCAGGGCCTCGATCAGGACGTGGACGCCCTTCTTCTCGACGAGTCGGCCGATGAAGAAGATCCGAGACGGGGCGTGATGGCCGACGACCGCCTCGATCGTCTCGAGGTCGGCCATCGTACCGACGCGCGTGCCCATCGGAAGCACCTGCACACGATCCGGCGCGACGCCGAGGCCGATGGCCCGCTGCATCATGTCGCGATTCATGACGGTGACGCGGTCGGCCTCCCCCAGCACCCACCGCTTGACACGCCGCATGAGTGCGGAGTCGAGCGCGTAGATGTCGCCACCTGGCGAGGTGAGCAGCTTCGGCACGCCGGGAGCGACGAGCCTCGCGACGATGCCCTGCGGGATGATCCAGTGCACGTGAATCACGTCCGGCCGGAATGAGCGCACCGCACGAGCGGTGGCGATCGTCTGGCCGAGAAGGAAGAACGGCAGTTGCAGCCAGCGGCTCCGACGCCTGCGGAGGTTCTCGAGGATCGCGCCGTCGGCGAGATCCTCCCACCGCTTGGGGAAGTACCGGTAGCGGAGGACGCGCACCGGTCCGTCGTGTTCTGCGGCCGCCGATCCGGGTACCCGTGGGACCAGGGCGAGCACCTCGAAGTCGGACGCCTCCTGCAGTGCGAGGTCGCGTACGAACGACGGAGTGCCGTCCTCGGGGACCGCTGGCCAGGTCGAAGCGAGGACGAGCAAGCGTGGTCGCGCCATCCGAAGACTCCGTTCCTGCACCACTCCGGGATAATGGGCACTTCCCATGAAGAACCTCACCAAGTATAGGAAGCCCATCCAGGTGGGCTTTGCCGCCGTCGTCATCGCGTGCATCGCGTGGACGGTCGCCGTCAACTGGACCTCGTTCAGCGCGAGCGTCTCGCAGATGAACCCGTGGTGGATGGTGGCGTCCTGTGCTGCCGGATTCGCCGGGGTCGCGCTGTCGATGCTCGCCTGGCGCGCCATCGTCATCGCGTTCGGGCACCGCGTCTCCGTCCGCGACGCCGGGTACGTGGTCTTCGTGTCGCAGATCGGCAAGTACATCCCCGGCGGCGTCTGGCCGATCGTCGCCGGCAGTCAGCTCGGACGGCGCGCCGGACTACCGACGGCGACGACGGTCGTCACCCTGACCGCCCAGCTCGGAGTGAGCCTCGTCACCGGCTCGACGCTCGCCGTCGGCGCGCTGTTCGGGTTCCCCGCCCTGCGCGAGTACGCCTGGTTGCTCATCGTCCTCGTGGTAGTCGGTGTCGTAGCCCTCCTGCCGCCCGTGATGCGACGCGTGCTGGGCTGGATGTTCACGATCATGAAGCGCCGGGATGAGCTGCCAGAGCTCCGCACCCTGCCGCTGCTCTCCGCGGTCGGCTGGTCGCTGGCGAGCTGGACCGCCTTCGGCGTGCACCTCTGGTGCATCGTGTCGGCGCTCGGCACCGTGGACCTCGCGGCCATCCTGCCCGCGATCTGCGGGTACGCCTTGGCCTGGGTCGCCGGGTTCCTCGCGGTGATCGCCCCGGCCGGCGCCGGCGTCCGCGAGGCGATCCTCGCGCTCGTCCTCGCGAACACCGTGACGGCGTCGTCGATCCTCGGGATCGTCCTGGTGAGCCGGTTCGTGCTCATCGTCGTCGACGTCGCGGTCTGCGCCTGCGCGGTCCTCCGCGGACACGTGGGCGTCGTCGCCGTCGAACCGCCGCCAGGAGGCGGAACCGCCTACGGCACGCAGGAGCCCGACCCGCGCTGAGCGCGAGCCGGGCTCGGATGGTGGTGCGTCAGGCCTGCTGCGCCAGGAGCGTCTGCAGGTACCGGCCATAGCCGCTCTTCACGAGCGGAGCGGCGAGCGCTGCGAGCTGCTCGTCGTCGATCCAGCCGGCACGCCAGGCGATCTCCTCGATGCAGCCGACCTTGAAGCCCTGACGGTCCTCGATGACGCGGACGTACTCGGAAGCCTGCATCATCGACTCGAAGGTGCCGGTGTCGAGCCAGGCGGTTCCGCGATCGAGCACCTGCACTTGCAGGTTGCCCTGCTCGAGGTAGCGCTCGTTGACGGTCGAGATCTCGAGCTCGCCCCGGGCGGACGGCTCGATCGTCTTCGCGATCTCCACGATGGAGTTGTCATAGAAGTACAGGCCTGGCACCGCGTAGTTGCTCTTCGGCTGCGCGGGCTTCTCCTCGATGGAGAGTGCCTTGAAGTCCTCGTCGAACTCGACCACGCCGTACGCCTTCGGGTCCGCCACCTGGTAGGCGAAGATGAGCGCACCGTCGATGCTGTTGTGGTTCCGCAGCGCGGATCCCAAGCCTGTGCCGTGGAAGATGTTGTCACCGAGCACAAGCGCGACGCTCTCATCGCCGATGAACTCCTCACCGATGATGAAGGCCTGCGCGAGACCGTCCGGCGAGGGCTGGACGGCGTACTCGAGCCGGATGCCGAGCTCGTCACCGTTGCCGAGGAGCGCGCGGAACTGTTCGTTGTACTCCGGAGTCGTGATGATGAGGATCTCCTTGATGCCCGCCATCATCAGCGTCGAGAGAGGGTAGTAGATCATCGGCTTGTCGTAGATCGGCATCAACTGCTTCGAGATGCCCTTGGTGATCGGCCAGAGCCGCGTGCCGGATCCACCGGCGAGAATGATGCCGCGCATAGTTATGTGTCGTTCCTTCGCTCGATGCAATTGGTTCGCGCGTCGCACGACCCCCGATCGGTGCCCGCGCGTTCGCTCGACGTGCCATTATCGCAGGAACCGGCTCTCAGGGCCCGTCGGGTAGTCTGGTGCGGCACCGACCACTGGAGGAGATGCCGACGTGACCGAAGACGCCGCACCACCACCGCACACACCCGAACCCGACGTCCGGCACCGCCTGCTCCAGGCGAACGACGCCCTGGCGGGCGCCCGCGCCGAGCGTGCGCAGGCCGAGCTCACCATCGCGGAGCTGCGCGACTCGCTCGCCGCCGAGCAGCGTGCACACGCTGCGGACGTCGCGCGTCTCATCGCCGAGTACACCGCCTCGACGCGATGGCGCGTCGGTGATGCGGTGCTCCGACCGATCGACCGGGTGCGGAGGCGACGTCGGTGAGCCCGGCCGGCTCCCCGCTATTCTCGATCATCACGCCGGTCTTCGACACGGACCCCGTTCAGCTCCGAGAGATGGTGGACTCCGTCCTCGCCCAGCGTTCGGCCGACTGGGAGCTCCTGCTCGTCGACGACTGCTCGACGTCCGCTGAGACCATCGAGGCGCTCACGGCGGTCCAGGACCTCGACCCTCGTATCACCGTGATCCGCCGGTCGACCAACGGCCGCATCTCCGCAGCGACGAACACCGGCCTCGAGTCCGCCGCGGGGACGTTCGTCGTCCTCGTCGACCACGACGACGCCCTGTCCCCCGCAGCCCTTGCGGTCGCGGCGGACGCGATCGCCGCGGACGAAACAGTCGACTACCTCTACTCGGACGAGGACAAGATCGATGAGGAGGGCGCACTGTCCGGCACCTTCGCCAAGCCGACCTGGTCACCGGCCCGACTCCTGTCCCAGATGTACACCTCCCATGTGTCGATCATCCGGACCACGCTCCTGCGTGAAGTGGGAGGGTTCCGCTCCGAGTACGACGGCTCGCAGGACCACGACGCGATCCTGCGTGTCACCGAGCGCGCTCGAAACATCACGCACCTCGGCGAGGTCCTGTACCACTGGCGAGCGACCGCCGGCTCGACCGCGATCGACGTCCGCGAGAAGGACTACGCCTGGGACGCCGGATTGCGCGCGGTGTCGGATGCGGTCCGTCGCCGACAGCTCGCCGGGGTGGCCGAGCCTGGTCACCTCCCGGGCACCTATCGCGTCGTCTGGTCGGTGCCCGCCGCGGTCTCCCTCGTGCTGTGCATCGACGACGACACGGATGCACAGCGTGCGGCCGGTGCAGTCCACGCCCTGGCCACCGGGGTCGACACCGATGTCGAACTCGTCGTCGTCCACGGACCTGCCGTGTCGGAGGCTGCGCTCCAGCGTCTCGACGAGACCCCGACGTCCCGTCGCGTGCTCGTTCCCGCACCGGTCGACGCCCCGTCCGCCGCTCGCAACATCGGGTTCTCCCACAGCACGTCGGACGTGGTCGTCTTCGTCGACACCATGCTCGAGTCGGTCGCGGACGACTCCCTGGCCAACCTCACCGGACCACTGTCGCAGCCTGACGTCGGTGCGGTGGGCGCACGCCTGCTGGACACCTCAGGACGCATCCTGCATGCCGGATTCCGGTACGCCCGGGGCGACTACCGTCGCCCGTACTCGGGCCGGGACGCCGACGCTGCCGGAGAGGCCAACGCCCTCGTCGTGGACCGAGAGGTGAGCGCCGTTTCAGCTATGCTCGTTGCGGTCGATCGGATGGGATTCGAATCCGTCGGCGGTTGGAACGAGGCCCTGAGCGGCGAGACCGCCGACCTCGACCTCGGTTGGAAGTTCGCGACGCTCGGGCGACGTGTCCTGTGGTCGGCGTCAGCCGAGGCGGTCGTCGACCGAGAGCTCGAGGATGCCGGCACCGCCGACGAGCAGGTTACGGGACTGTTCGCCCGCTGGGGCGATCCGACCGACGACCCGTACATCCCGTAGGGACGGGCTGGACGGGCACGGCCGACGGTCGCCCGAGCCGCCCGGGGCCGCGCTCAGCCGCGCAGGGACGCTCAGCCGCGTAGCGTGGCGTAAAAGGCGCGGGCGTCGTCCCAGGTCGGCAGCAGGCCGGCGGCCGCAGCTTCGGCGAGACCGGGAGCCTCGGTGTCCTTCGGAGAGAGCAGCGGCGTCCCGGCCTCCGGCGGGAGGACGAGACCGACCTGCTCGTCGAGCGGGTTGATACCGTGCTCGCGGTCGGGACGGTAGACGTCGGTCACGAGGTAGCTAACCGTCGCGTCGTCCGTGAGCGCGACGAAGCAGTGTCCGAGCCCCTCGGAGATGAAGATCGCTTTACGCTCGGTGTCGTCGAGGAGCACAGAGTCCCACTGGCCGAAGGTGGGTGAGCCCACACGGATGTCGATCACGTAGTCGAGCACCGCGCCACGGGTCGCCGTGACGTACTTCGCCTGACCGATCGGGATGTCGGCGAAGTGGATGCCCCGCACCGAGCCGCGTTTCGAGACGGATGTGTTCGACTGCGCCAGCTTGATGGAGCGTCCGGAAGCCTCTTCGAGCTTGTCGAAGCGGTACCACTCGAGGAACACGCCTCGGTCGTCGCCGAACTGCTTCGGGGTGATCTCATAGCTGTCGGGGACGTTCAGTTCACGGATCTGCACCCGGGGAGTCTACCAAGAGGAGGCTGATCGAGGGCGATCCCGGGGCGTCGTCGACCAGTCTCCTCCGGCATAATCGATTGTCCGCGTACAGAACGGCTCGCCATGATCTCCCTGCTCCGCCGCCTCTGGGACGGCGTCGCCGCTTACGCGCTCAAGTTCGGCGTCGTCGGCCTCATCGGTTTCGGCCTCGACGTCGCGGTGTTCAACGCTCTTCGGGTCGGTGTCTTCGGCAACGACCACTTCGCGCAGTCTCCGATCGGCGCGAAGATCATCAGCGTGTCGGTGGCGATCGTCTTCAACTGGATCGGCAACCGGTACTGGACCTTCCGAGAGCATCGGCGGAAGAACTTCATCCTGGAACTGGGCGAGTACGTCATCGTCTCGCTGGGCGGCATGGGTATCGCCGTCGCTTGCCTCTTCGTGAGCCACTACGTGCTCGGATTCACCTCGCTGCTGGCAGACAACATCGCCTCCAACGTCATCGGGCTCGGCCTCGGGACACTCTTCCGCTTCTTCCTGTACCGATTCTGGGTCTACGGCCACCACCGTTCCGACGGACTCGCGAACCGCGCGCGGGCCGAGGAGGCGCAACGCACGATCTTCGAAGAGCCGCCCACGGGCCCGTCAGCGCCAGCTGCTTCCCCGGACGGCCAGGTACGATAAAGGAGTCACCCCCGAGAGGACCCCAATCTTGACGTACCTGATCACCGGCGCTTCCGGCATGCTCGGCCACGACCTGCAGGAGGCCCTCACGGGTCGCGAGGTCACGGCCCTCGGCCGCGCCGAACTCGACGTGACCGATCTCGACGCAGTCCGTGCCGCTGTCGCCGGTCATTCGGCCGTCATCAACGCCGCCGCGTACACGAAGGTCGACGACGCCGAGTCGCACGAGGACGATGCGGCGGCCGTCAACGCGACTGGCGCCCGCAACCTCGCCATCGCCGCGCGCGAGGCCGGCGCGAAGCTGATCCAAGTGTCGACCGACTACGTCTTCGACGGCTCAGCCACGACGCCGTACCAGGAAGACCACGAACTGGCGCCGATCAGCGCCTACGGCCGCACGAAGGCCGACGGCGAGCGCGCCGTCCTCGCCGAACACCCCGACGGTGCGTACATCGTCCGCACCGCATGGCTCTACGGCAAGAACGGCCCGAACTTCGCCGCGACGATGGCGAAGCTCGCGGCGAACGGTGTCGACCCGGCGGTCGTCACCGACCAGCTCGGCCAGCCCACGTGGACCGCCGATCTCGCGGCGCAGATCGTCGTCCTGCTCGACTCGGATGCTCCCGCCGGTGTGTACCACGGCACCAACGCCGGAGAGGCCTCCTGGTACGAGTTCGCCCAGGCCGTCTTCACCGCCGTCGGCGCAGACCCCGCCCGCGTCTCCCCCACCGACAGCTCTGCCTTCGTCCGTCCGGCACCGCGCCCCGCGTACTCGGTCCTCGGTCACCACGCGTGGACGGCAGCCGGACTCGCGCCGATGCGCGACTGGCGCGAGGCCTTCGACGCAGCGGCGCAGCACGGCGTCGTCACGGCAGCGTGACCACGCTCCGGGTCGTCGTCGACCAGATCGTTGCACCCGTCATCGGAGGCGTCGGACGCTACTCCGAGGAACTCACCCGCGAGATCATCGCGAGCGCACCGGCCGGCTGCGACGTCGAGGGCATCGTCTCGGCGGTGCCGAAGGAGAAGATCGACCTCCTCGAAGCGAAGCTGCCTGGCCTCTCCACACTGCATCGCACCACGCTCCCCCGCCGCGAACTGAGTGCGGCGTGGCAGCTCGGCATCGTGGCGCCCGGCGCCGCGACCGGCATGGTGCACGCGCCGGGGCTGCTCGCTCCGCTCAGTCGCCACGACCGCATCAACGACGGCAACCAGATCGTCGTCACCGTCCACGACACCCTCGCCTGGTCGCACCCCGCGTCGCTCACACCGATGTCGGTCGCGTGGCAGAAGGCCATGGTGAAGCGCGCTCGGAAACACGCCGACGCGATCGTCGTACCGACACACGCGGTCGCAGACGAGCTGCGACAGATCGTCGAGCTCGGCGACCGCGTCCGTGTGATCGGCGGCGCTGCGGCATCGACGCTCGCCATCCCGACCGACGCCGACGGCCGCGCACGGACGCTCGACCTGCCGCCCGAATACCTCGTCTCCGTCGGATCGCTCGACCCTCGCCGGGGCATCACCGAGCTCATCACCGGACTCGGCCGCCCGGGCGCCCCGGAGATCCCGCTCCTGATCGTGGGAACCGACAGCTGGGGCGACGTCACACTGGCGCAGGTTGCCGACGAAGCGGGCCTGCCCGAGGGCCGGGTGCGCGCGCTCGGTGTCCTCGACGATGCAGACCTCGCGGTCGTGCTGGATCGGGCGACCGCGCTCGTCTACCCGAGCCTGGCTGAGGGCTTCGGTCTGCCACTCGTCGAGGCGTTCCGCTTCGGCACTCCGGTCATCCACTCGGACGTCCCGGCGCTCGTCGAGGTCGGTGGAGGTGCTGGAGTCGTCGTCGAATCAGGCGCGAAGGGCTACGCAGACCGCCTCATCGCCACCATCAACGACGTCATCGGGGACAGCGAACGCCTCGCGCGCCTCCGGATCCTCGGCATGGACCGCGAACAGGCCTTCAGCTGGCGTGACTCCGCCGAGCGAGTCTGGCAGCTGCACGCCGAGATCTGACGTCCGCGTCACACCTCACGGCCATGGTCGTTGTGGTGGTGGCACCTCGACAAGCTCGGCGAGCGGGATAGCTCGGTTCAGCCGGCGTCGGGGTCGGCGGATGGCGTCGGCGGGAACAGCTGGTCCTGGACCATCTGGTGGATGACCGTGTAGTCGGGATCCTCCGGGTCGATCGTCGGCGGCACGAACTGCAGCGAGTTGATCGGGAGGTCCTTGGTCTTCAGCGCAAGGTTCACGAAGTACCCGAGCATGCCCTGGGGCACGTCGGTCTTCACCACGTCGCTACCGGCCGCCGCGACGTCCTGGAACCGTGAGAGGACCGTCGTCGGGCTGAACTGCTTGAGCATCGCCGTCTGGAGCACGTGCTGACGCTCCATGCGGTCGTAGTCGCTCGTGGAGTGCCGCGACCGCGCATACATGAGGGCCGTCCAGCCGTCCATGTGCTGCTCGCCGGGCTCGATCCACTTCGTCACGTTCTCGAGGTCCGCGTCGCCGTCCATCGGCAGTCGCTCCTTGACGTCGATGTCGACGCCGCCGAGCGTGTCGATGAGCGTCGCGAAGCCGTACATGTCGATCAGGACATACCACTGGATGTGGAGACCGGTGATGCCCTCCGCAGCCTGCTTCATCGCTTCGATGCCAGGCTCACTGCCCTCAGCGGTCGCGTTGGGGAAGAGTTCAGGGTTCTTCAGCTCGATCTCGGTGTAGATGGAGTTCAGCTGGCAGACGTCGACGTCGCACGAGTCGTTGTAGCCATCGGGGTAGATGGAGGACATCTCGCTGCCCTCGGGGAACGGGATGTCGACGAGGTCGCGGGGCATCGACATCGTCGTCGCCTGGCCGGTCTCGGCGTTGACGCTCACGACCGACATGCTGTCAGGACGCATGCCCTCGCGGTCGGGGCCAGCGTCTCCGCCCAGCAGGAGGATGTTGTAGTACCCGTCGACGGGCGGCTCCGAGGGGCCGGTGTTCCCGAAGATGGACGAGATCGACCCGCGGGTCGCCCCGGCGACGACAGCGCCGTAGCCCGCGCCACCGGCGACCAGCACCATCGCGAGCGTCGTGAACAGCGCGACGCCGAGCCTCGCGTTCGGCGAGGCCTTCACCAGCCGCACCAACCGCAGGGTGTCGAGCGTCAGCACCACCCAGAGGATGGCGTATGCGACCAGGACCACTTGCGCCGCGGTGAGGGCGATCGGGTTCGTGGCAAGGGTGAACAGCACCTCGCGCGCAAGGAACATCAGTGCGATCGCGACGACCACGAGGAGCCACAGCACGAGCGTGAAGCCGAGGCCGAACCGACCCAGCTTCCGGTTGCCGGCGAGGACCTGAGCCGATCCGGGGATGAACAGGTTGAGCAGGACGAGCCACCAGGCGCGCTTGGTCATCACCTCGCGAGAGCGGGTGTCGGGGTACCGGATCGGTTTCGCGGCGGTGGCTGCACTCGTCATAGCTGGGCTTTGAGTTTCCGGTTCTTCTCCTCGACGGAGGCGGCGAGCGATTCAGCGTAGGCGACGAGCGCCGTCTGCAGCGCATCGTCCGCGGTTGCGAGGACCTTCACGGCGATGAGACCGGCGTTCTTCGCCCCACCGATCGAGACGGTGGCGACGGGCACACCGGCAGGCATCTGCACGATGGACAGCAGGGAGTCCAGACCGTCCAGACGCGAGAGGGGGACGGGGACACCGATGACCGGCAGCGTGGTCACCGAGGCGAGCATGCCAGGCAGGTGGGCCGCGCCACCCGCGCCGGCGATGATGACTTTCAGGCTGCGGGCGTGCGCTGTTTTGCCGTACGCGATCATCTTCTCGGGCGTGCGGTGGGCCGAGAGCACCTCGACCTCGAACGGCACGCCGAACTCGCGGAGCAGCTGTGCTGCGTCGCTCATGACGTTCCAGTCGGAATCCGAGCCCATGACGACTCCGACGAGCGGCGGGGCGTCCTGGGGCACGGCAGAGTTCTCGGGCATGAGCACCATCGTAGATCGGTGTGCCTGAAGATCCGCTCATGACGCACCGCAGCTGCCGGACAGGTGCTGTGCGACGAGGCCCCAGTCCGTGGGGTGCGTCGCGTGGTCTCGGCCTGCTTGGCAGGATGCTGAGAGAATCGACGGGTGAACACTTCGACCACTGATGGATCCGCACCTCGCCAGGATCCGCCGACCCCGCGCGAAGTCCGCACGTGGCGCGGGTACCTCGCCGACGAACGTGCAGAGGCCGCCGTCTACCGCGATCTCGCCGGGCGGCGCACCGGCGAGGAACGCGAGATCCTCCTGGCCCTCGCGGACGCCGAGAAACGGCATGAATCGCACTGGGTCGCCCTCCTCGGCGACGAGGTCGGGAAGCCGCAGCGGGGCGACCTGCGCACCAGGGCGCTCGGCTGGCTCGCGAGGCGTTTCGGTTCGGTCTTCGTCCTTGCGCTGGTCCAGCGCGCCGAGGCACGGTCGCCCTACGCGACCGATGCCGCGGCGACCGAGACGATGGCCGCCGACGAGCAGATCCATGAGGAGGTCGTCCGCGGACTCGCCGCGCGCGGTCGCAACCGCCTCTCCGGGACCTTCCGCGCGGCGGTCTTCGGCGCGAACGACGGGCTCGTCTCCAACCTCGCTCTGGTCATCGGCATGAGCGCCACCGGGGTCGGCAACGGCGTCGTGCTCGCCGCCGGTCTCGCCGGGCTCCTCGCTGGCGCGCTGTCGATGGGTGCCGGCGAGTACGTCTCCGTGCGCTCGCAACGAGAGCTGCTCGAAGCCTCCAGCCCGAACCCTGCGGCGGACGAGGCTCTCCCCCACCTCGACGTCGACGCCAACGAACTCGCTCTGGTCTACCGCGCGCGCGGGATGGAAGCGGCCGAGGCGGAGACGCATGCCGCCGACGTCCTCGCTCGAGTCGGCGCCGGCACCTATCAGGCGGAGGCTCGCACCGCGATCGACCACGAGGCGATCGGTACCGGCTTCGGCGCGGCACTCTCGAGCTTCTGCTTCTTCGCCTCAGGCGCCATCATCCCCGTGCTGCCGTACCTGCTCGGACTCCAGGGCCTCGCCGCGCTGCTTGTCGCGGCGCTGCTCGTCGGTATCGCCCTCCTCGGCACTGGCGCCGTCGTCGGGCTGCTCTCCGGGGGGCCGCCCCTGCGTCGAGCGCTCCGCCAGCTCGCGATCGGCTACGGGGCTGCTGCGGCGACCTACCTCCTCGGCCTGTTGTTCGGCGCGAACGTCGGGTAGGGCGCGCGCTCGGGCGGCATCCCCCTCTATCAGCCGCCCTCCCCCGAACGGCCGTAGCCCAGACGTCATCCCGTGTCCACGAACGCGTAACCCCCGGTGACTACGCTGGGGCCGTCGTCGCGCCGGCTCGGCGTCCGACGCACGCGCCGACGTGCACCGTCGTCGACTCGGACAGGCCAGGGGAACACGTGTGACGCAGCTGCAGCACCGGACCGTCCCGAGCGACACGGCACTCGGCTCCATGCCTCGGCTGCAACCGGACATCCAACTGCTCCGGGCGATCGCCGTCCTCTCGGTCGTCGTCTTCCACCTGTCCGCGAGCGCGCTGCCGGGCGGCTACGTCGGCGTCGACGTCTTCTTCGTCATCAGCGGCTACCTCATCACCGGTCACCTCGTGCGGCAGGCGACGACGACCGGTCGCATCGATCTCGCGGCGTTCTGGGCGCGCCGGATCCGTCGGCTGCTCCCAGCCGCGCTGCTCGTCCTGGCCGTCACCGCCCTCCTCATCTGGAGGCTGGCACCGCCGACGAGCTGGGCGCAGTTCTTCACCGAGACGGTCGCGAGCGCGACCTCGTGGGAGAACTGGTTCCTCGCGGCGAGCTCTGTCGACTACCTCGCCGAGGGCAGTGCGGCGTCGCCCGTACAGCACTTCTGGTCGCTCTCCGTCGAGGAGCAGTTCTACCTCGCGCTGCCGCTGGTCGTGGTGGTGTGCACCGCCGCCACGCGCCGGGCCGGCCGGCTCGAGCTGCGACAGGTCCTCACCCTGGCGCTCAGCGTTATCGGAATCGCATCGCTCGTCACGTCGATCGCCGTCACGTCCAGTGCGCCGGCCCCCGCATACTTCGTCACCCCGACCCGCGCATGGGAGTTCGCGGCCGGCGGGCTGCTCGCGCTGATCGGGCCCGCCGTGCTCGTCCACCGCGACCGGTGGCGGACAGGTGCCGGATTCCTCGGGCTCGTCCTGCTCGCCACCAGCGTGCTCATGTACACGGGCGACACACCGTTCCCGGGGATCGCCGCAGTCGTGCCCGTGGTCGGAACGCTGCTGGTCATCGCGGGCGGGTCGTCGACGCACCGGTGGTCCGTGACGACCATCGCCCGCGGGCGTCTGTCGAACTTCTTCGGAGACACCTCGTACTCGCTGTACCTCTGGCACTGGCCTGTCATCGTGTTCGCGCCAATGCTCCTCGGGCGACCTCCGGGCTGGCCGGAGTCGATAGCCGTCCTTGCGCTGTCGATCGTCCTGGCAGCGACGACCAGACACTTCATCGAGGATCCCGTTCGCCGGGCACCGAAGCTCGCCGGAGCACGGCCACGCCGCACGTTCACCGTCGCCGCCGGTGCGACGGCGATCGTCCTCTGCATCCCGCTGATCGGCCTCGCGAGTGTCCGCGTGCAGGAGCAGGATTTGACCGCCACCGTCGACGCCTACGTGCAGAGCCAGGAGCCGTGCTTCGGTGCAGCCGCCGCCCTCACGCGCGAGTGCAGCAATCCGAGGCTGGCCGACGAGCTCCTCCCGCCGCTCGCCGTCCGGACCGAGGACACCGGCGACACGTTCCGCTGCTCGGCCGCCGCAGACGCCACGGACTTCCCGGGATGTTCGTTCGGCTCGGAACGTGCAGACGCCGTGCGGGTCGCCATCACCGGGAACTCACACGCGACGATGCTCATCCCGGGGCTGACCGATCAGCTCCAGGAGCGCAATTGGCGGCTCGACGTCTACGTCGGCAAAGGGTGCGAATGGCGGGAGCCCGCGGTGGACGACTCAGAGGCCTGCTCTGCTCGGCGCACCATCCTGCAGCGGGCGTTCACGGGCGGTCGGGCGTACGACATCGTCCTCGTCACGTCGAAGAGCCCCGATGAGACGTCTGTCGCGGAACAGGCCGCGATCCGGACAGCGACCCTGGCGGCCTGGCGACCAGTGCTCGAACGCGGGACGTCGATCGTCGTGCTGCGGGACAATCCGCGGGTGCCCGTCACCGCAGCCGCCTGCGTCGACCGGACGAGCGCCGCCGAGCTGCTCGACGGGGCGTGCGCGTTCCCCGTGACTGCGGCGTACCCGACGTTCGATCTGAACACCGCTGCCGCGGCGATGACGGACGGCGCGGTTCCCGTGATCGACCTCGGTGAGCTCTACTGTCCGGCCGGCACCTGCTCACCCGCGGTCGGCCATGTACTGGTCTACCGCGACCTGCACCACATCACGGCGACCTGGTCGCGAACGCTCGCACCCATCCTCGTCGAAGCCATCGAGCAGGCGACCGCCCGTCCGTGAGTGCCGGTCCAGCGCACCGCGCTGGCTTCAGGCAGGGGTTGGTTCGTATTGGCGCTGGTCGGCGACGACTCCGCCGAAGCGGAAGGGCGCGGTGGTCTCCCGGGGGCGCAACGAGTCGTGCACGTCCGCCGAGGCCGCATCGGTGAGCAGCTGCAGATACCGTGCATCGTCGATGACGGTGCGTGCGTCGAGCAGTCCACGGTTGCCGTCACTCCGGAGCGCGTCCCGGTAGCCGGAACGGACGATACCGCTGAAGCACTCCGCGACGGCTCCCGAACCGTAGCTGAGGAAGCCGATGCGTTCACCGGCGAGATCGAGCCCGCTGTCGAGGAGTGCGAGCAGCGCGAGGTACACGGACGCGGTGTAGCTGTTGCCGATGACGCGGTTGTACCCGGTCGTCGGCTCGATCTGCGCGTCGAGCTCGGCCTGCGTCAGCTCGGACCCGGTCACCTTCGCGAGGTGCCGGTGCGCCTTGATCGCCATCTTCGTGAACGGCTGGTGGTAGCAGAAGTGGTCGATCTCCTCGAACGAGGCCCCACCGCGAGACCGGAAGTCCTCCCAGGCGCCCTCGATCGCGTTCTGGTACGCCGAGATCGACAGCTTGCCGTCGACGATCGCCGTCGCGCTGTGGTTCGGCCGCCAGAAGTCCATGACGTCCTGGGTGTAGACACCGGTCGGCGTCTCGAGCTCGAGGATCGCGGGGTCTGCGGCGACGAGCATCGCGACCGCTCCGGCGCCCTGCGTCGGCTCGGCGTTCGAGTGGAGCTCGTACCGGGCCACGTCGCTCGCGATCACGAGCACCGTCTCGCCCGGCGTGCGGGCGACGAGCGCAGCCGCGAACTGCAGCGCAGCGGTCGCCGAGTAGCAGGCCTGCTTCAGCTCGACGACGCGGACGGCCTGCGGCAGCCCGAGAAGACGGTGCACGTACACGCCGGCGGCCTTCGACTGGTCGATGCCGGACTCGGTTGCGAACAGCACCGTGCGGAGCCGCTCAGTGCCATGGCGCTCGATGATCGGGGCGGCCGCCGCGGCCGCCATGGTGACGATGTCCTCGTCGGCCGCGGGAACGCTCATCTCGCTCTGCCCGAGACCGACGTAGTACTTCGCCGGCTCGACACCGAACCGGGCGGCGAGCTCGGCGAGGTCGATGCGGTTCGCGCCGGTCGCGAAGGCGATGTCCTCGATACCGACGACTGGGATGCTGGACGATGATGCGGTCACGTGCTGGGTGCTCCGTTCGAGCTTCGGGGTGCACCGGTCCCCCGGTGCGGTGGGGTCAGGACTGGGCGTTCGATGCGGACGGCGCGGTGCGCTCGAGCTTCAGGTGGGCGGCCATGAGTTCGCCGGGGTTGGTCTGCGCCGCGAGCAGGGACAGTTCCCCGCACCAGACGGCGGCAGCGCACAGGACGGCGAGACGACGAGCGTTCGCACCGGATTCGCGATCCTCCCGGCAGCCGAGCCGGGCGAGGTTCTGCTCGACGAACCCGAGACCCTTGCCGTTGCCGACGGTTCCGACGATGAGGTTCGGGAGCGTGCACGAGAAGTACAGGTCGCCGTCGTGGACCTCGGCGTGCGTGACGCCCTGCGAACCCTCGACGATGTTCGCGGCGTCCTGGCCGGTCGCGAGGTAGAACGCGAGCAGCATGTTGGCATAGTGCGCGTTGGCGCTACGCAGACCACCGGCGAGGATCGTGCCGACGAGGTTCTTGCGGACGTTCAGCTGCACGATCTGCTCGGGCGTCGTGTGCAGGAACCTCTCGACGATGGCGCGTGGGATGGTCATCTCGGTGACGACGTTCTTGCCCCGACCGAGGATGCCGTTGACGGCGGTCGCCTTCTTGTCCGAGCAGTAGTTCCCGGAGATCGACCCGTAGCGCAGCTGTGGCCAGCGCTCCATGATGTACGGCATGAGTCGATCGGAGGCGAGCGTGACCATGTTGTGGCCGGAGGCGTCGCCGGTACGGAACTCGAGCCGCAGGAAGAGGAGATTGCCCGCGATCTGCGAGTTGATCTCGATGAGTTCGGCGAACCTGCTCGACTGGGCGACGACGGCCTGGAGCTCGGGGAGGCTGCGCTCGATCTCGCGGAGCGCCTGGAGGGCGTCGCCAGCCGAGTCGACCTCGAACAGCACGGAGCGGCTCATACGCTCATCGATGAGCGTCGCGCGGATTCCGCCGGGCACCATCGAGGAGATGCGGGCGCCGCGGCGCACCGACGGCCACAGCGGGCTCTCGTAGGTGGCGAGCGGAACCTCCTGCTCGCCGGTCATGACGTTGCCGCTGAGGTGCAGCGGACCGATCCACTTCAGTGGGACGGGTGCGACGTCGTCTGGATCCATGTTCATGCGTCGTGTTCCGTTCCGCCGCGGCGGGCGTCGTGCTGCTCGGCGAAGGGCTGAGCGAAGGTGGACCTGATGGATTCGACGGCGCGGTCGTCCGTGCGACTGATCTCGGCCGGTCCCCAGGGGCTGTGTGCTGCGTCGATGAGGCCGGTCGGTGGATGGACGGTGAGCGGCAGGCGCTCGATGCCGTTCGCGGCCCAGTCGTCCTCGAGTTCCGCGGTCGACACGGATTGTCCGATGAAGGCGATCCCGCAGTCGCCGCCGCCGGCACCGGAGGACTTCGCGGCGCCACCGAGACGTTCCGCCGCATCGCAGAGCTGGGCCAGCGCCGCGGTCTCGATGTCGACGCCGGCATCCCGGCCGAGGCCGGCGAGCGTCGCACGAGCGGAGCGGACGGCCCCGAGGACGAACGCCGGATCGTCGTCGTTGAGACCGATGGTCAGGGCGTCGACGGCAGCGCGGCTCGCCGCCAGGAACGCCGTGTAGTGGGCGCTCTCCGCCCACTTGCGCGACTGGAGCTCGTCGACGAGACGAGTGGTGGATGCAGGTTCGCCGGTCCAACCGACGAGGAGCCGCAGGGAGGTCGGCGGCGACAGACGCTCCAGCCCGAGCTCGGCCCACGGGTCGCGCAGTGCCGCGAGGACCCCCGACTGGTGCCGGAGTTCCCGCAGCCGCGCACGATCCGGCGAGGTGTACCGCAACCAGCCACCGAACATGCTCGCGGCCAGGTCGCCACCGGACGCAGCCGGAGCGACGTCGATCGTGGCGAGGATCGCGAGCTTCAACATCTGCGTCCTCGTGAGGTCGAGCTGGTAGAACTCGTCGAGTGCCCGGACCGTCGCGGTGGTCACGGCGGCGCTCGAGCCGAGGCCGAACTTGCGACCGCTCGCGTCATCCAGTTCGCTCGTGATCGACAGTGCGGAGAACTTCGGAGCGACGCCGAGTTCGGCGACGAGGGTCTCCATCGTGCTCACGGCGGACAGGACGTGGTCGAGTGGGCGTTCCTCGTGATCGACGACGACGCCGTTGCGGTCCCGCCGCCAGATGATCGGTGCCCGCCCGTACTGGTCGGAGAAGATGCGACCCTCGTGCTCGCTCGCTCTCAGACGCACGGTCACGCATCGATCGACGGCGACGAGGATGGAGGGGTGCCCCGGCTCGACGACGGCGTACTCGCCTGCGACGAAGAGCTTGCCTGGCGCCTTGATCTCGATCATCGCGCTCCTTCCGTTGTCTGCTCGCCCACCGATCCAGCGGGCTCCGAGGTGGTGAGCCTCGCGCCCCGTCCGGCTCTGGCGGGGATGACGCCGATCTCCGGTCGTGCTTCGGTGACCCGAGCCGCCAACCGGTCGACCTCGGCCGCCTGGCAGAGGATCTTCACGTTCGGGCCGGCGTCCATCGTCGCATAGCATTCGAGGCCATCGGCTCTGAGGTTTGCCACGAGGTCGAGGAGTTCGACGCTCGCGGGGTTCCAGTACCGCACCGGCGGCTCTGCACCGAGCATGGTCGCGTGCATCCGCATGGCGTTGCGTTCGGCGATCGTGCCCACCCGGGTGAAGTCGGCCGCTGCCACGGCGGCGAGCATCTCGTCGAGTTCGACGGGTGTGCGCTCGATCCATGCCGGGTAGTACGGCGACGTTGCGACCGTCCGGCGCATGCCGTCTCGACTCGACACCGTCTTCGCTCGCGCGTCGAGGACCGTCAGGACCATGCCGAGTTCGAGACCGGGGGCCGGCACGGCCTCCGCGAAGGAGGACGCGTCGTCGTGGCCGGCGTGCCAGATGGCGAGGCCGTCGAAGATCGACCGCGATGCCGATCCGGAGCCTCTGCGGGCCAGACGCGAGAGGCTCCGCGCGTCCAGGTCGAGGCCGAAGGCGGTGGATGCGGCGAGCGCCAGCGCAGCGAACCCGGAGGCGGAGGAGGCGAGTCCTGCGCCGGTCGGGATCTCATTGTGGGAGTCGACGACGACACGGTCGTCGCGGCCGGCGAGCGCACGCACGAGGTCGACGAAACGCGTCACGCGGTCGCGGGCGGTGCCCTCGAGCGGGTGTCCTCCGAGCAGGACGACATCGTCCGGGGTGTCACCCACGCGGACGGTGGTCGTGGTGGGAGCGGCGTCCAGGGTGAGCGAGAGGCTCCCGGTCCACGGGAGGATGAGGGCCTCGTCGCGCTTGCCCCAGTACTTCACCAGGGCGATGTTCGGGTTCGCGAGCGCGGTCGCTGTGCCGGGCGTCGCGGCCGCAGCGGGTTCGGTGGGGGTGGTGGTCACGCGTAGTCCTCCGCGTCGATCGTCCAGGTGCCGAGGGCTCCGGCCTCCAGGAGGGCTTGCGAGATGCGCTCGGCGTCGACGGCGGTCGTCGCGAGCGTGATGATGCAACCGCCCTGTCCGCCGCCGGTGAGTTTGGCGCCGATGGCACCTGCCCGGGTGGCGACGTCGAGGAGGGCGGTGATGGCCGGGTGTCCTGCACCGAGCTCGTCGAGCACGGCCTGGGCCGCGGTCATGCGCGAGCCGAGGGCGTCGCGACGATCGGCAGCGAGGTCGGCGACCCCTGCGAGCGTCCCCGTCTCGAGTTCGGCGAGCAGCGCGCGCCCGCGCTCCGGGTGGGCGTCGACGAAGGCGCGCACGTCCGCGACGGCCTGTCGGGTGGATCCGCGGGCGCCGGTGTCGGCGACGACGAAGCTCCCGCCGAACCGGATCTGCGGGTGTTCCACGACCCCGGCGGTGAACAGGACCGGTACCGAGGCGCTGGTCGCGCGGGCGTCGAGTCCGCTCGGTGTGCCGTGGGCGACGCGCTCTCCGCGCTGGACGAGCTCGAAGCGGTCGGCGTCGCTGAGGGTGGTTCCATGCAGGTCGGCGACGGCGTCGACGATGGCGTTGGCCGCTGCGGCGCTGGAGCCGAGGCCACGACCGATGGGCAGGGTGCCGCGGACGACGACCTCGACGCCCTCCGGACCGGCACCGAGGTGGGCGAGGGTCTCGAGCACGCTGGTACCGAGCGGGTCGGCTGGATCGACCGGGCCGAGTGAGATCTCCGTGTCGAGGATCGACGCGCCGTCGATGCGACGGGCAGCGGCCTCGACGCGCAGCGACGGGATGGGCAGGGCGATCGCAGGAGCACCGTAGACGACGGCGTGTTCGCCGAGCAGGATCGCCTTCGCGTGCGCGAAGCCGCGACCGGTCGTCGCCGTGTGCTCTGTCGTCATCTCACCATTCTGGTCCGAAAACGTGCAGCTGGCTGCACATCGGGTGCCCGGTCACGATCTGGTATGACGGCGGTTCCCCGCCCATCGTCCCAGACCCGCACCCGGGCGCTGCACGGTGGGCAGGCTGAGGGAGCTGCCGGAGCTCTCACGGCTCGTCCCATACGTACCGGAAACACCCAGCCTACGCCGCGAAGCCGTCCGACGGCTCGCAAGGTGTTGAGCAACAGGTAAGGGGCGGCTAATATCGGACCACCTCCATTCATGCAGACGATGGTCGCCGCACCAAGCGGCCGCGTCGACACGGACCGACCCTCCAGCGACGTAGATCCAGGTTCCGTCATCTCACCGTCTCCGGGCCTTGTGACGCCCGGCATTCCGAGGGGTACCCCGTGATCTCACCCGTTGTTCAACCGCGCCCGCGTGCGCTCGCACCAGCCGCTCTGCCCGACCTCGTCGACCGGCAGACGGACAAGAGCGATTGCGGCGTCGGCTTCATCACCCGCAAGGACGGCGTACAGAGCCACGACGTCATCGCGCTCGGCGACACCGCCCTCTGTGCGATCCCGCACCGCGGCGGCATGTCCTCCGAGGGCGTCGGTGACGGCGCCGGCGTCCAGATCGACCTCTCCGTCGACTTCTTCAGCGCGCTCGCCGGCCGACAGCTCGAGGCCGGCCGGTTCGGCGTCGCGAACGTCTTCATGCCCGTCGAGCACGGTCGTGTCGTCGACGCGGAGGCACTCATCGAGCGGGCGCTCGGCGAGGCCGGGTTCACCGTTCTGCTCGCACGTGCGGTCCCGACGGTCGATGCCGTGCTGCGACCCGCCGCAGTGAAGTACCAGCTGCCCATCCGGCAGTGGGTGTTCGTGGCCGACGACGGCGTCTCGCCCGAGGAGGTCGACCGACGCACCCATGCCGCGCTCCTCACGATCGAGGCGACGGCCTACACGGACATCACGCTCGACGGCCTGTACCCGTTGTCGCTGAGCGCACGGACCCAGGTGCTGAAGGGGCGGCTGAACTCAGGAGAGGTCATCTCCTACTTCGCCGACCTCGCCGACCCGCTGCACCGCGTCCGGACGCTCGCGTTCCACACCCGGTTCTCCACCAACACCGCACCGCACCCCTCGATGGCGCAGCCCTTCCGCCTCATGGCGCACAACGGCGAGCTCAATACCGATCGGAAGAACCGCCTCTCCGAGACCGCGCTCGCAGCAGCCCGAGGCCGGAAGATCATCCGCGCCAGGGGTCAGTCGGACAGCTCCCGCTTGGACCAGATGCTGCACAGTCGTGTCGTCGAGGACGGACTCGAGCTCCTCGAGGCCGTCGTCTCCGTGATGCCGCCGGCCTGGGAGAACGACCGCACGCTCAGCCGCGAGGTCCGCTCGATGCTCGAGTACTTCTCGCTCGTCGAGGAGAAGAACGACGGCCCGGCCGCGCTCATCTTCAACGACGGCACGACCGTCGGCGCCCGCCTCGACCGCCTCGGCCTGCGCCCGCTGCGCAGTGTCGAGACCGAGGAGTACCTGTGCGTGACGTCGGAGGCCGGACAGATCCCGTTCCCGGACGAGGACGTCGTCCACCGCGGACGGATCGAAGCCGGCGGCATGCTCGCGTTCGACCACCGGACCGGCACCCGCCTGCGGACGGATGAGGCGCTCGAACTGCTCGCGACACGCAAGGACTACCCGTCGATGCTCGCGGCGGTGGCGATCGATCTCGACGCGCTCGAGGACGGCGGCCCGCTCACCGAGAGCGACGAAACGCGGGAAGACGCCGATCCGTTCGCCTACGACGGCGGGCTCGACCTGGTGCAGCGGTACGTCGCGTACTCGCTCAACCAGGAGAGCTTCAAGTTCATGACCGATCCGATGCTCGCCTCGGGCAAGGAGCGGATCTCGGCCATGGGCTACGGCAACGCCATCAACGCGTTGTCCGATCAGGAGGGCGGCCTCGCGAAGTACTTCTCGCAGCGCTTCGCCCAGGTGACGAACCCCCCGCTCGACAGCATCCGTGAAGCGGACGGCATGACCCTCCGCGTCGCCCTGGGCCCGAAGCCCGGAAGCGGGACGGTCGGCACCAAGCAGCTCGTGCTCCGCTCCCCCATCATCAGCGAGGGCGAACTCCGCCGCCTCGGCCAGCAGGAACTCTCCCCTGTGCAGTGGTTCGACATCCTGTACCCGCCGGCGGGTGGCGAACAGGAGAACGCCGATGCGCTCGAAGCGGCGGTCGACCGTGTCGCCTCCGAGGTCGCGGCGTTCGCCGCAGCGAACGGCGGCATCGCGATCCTCAGTGACCGCGGCCTCCACGCCGATGGCGCAGCGATCCCGCTCATCCTCGTCATCGCGGCCGTAAACCAGCGACTCATCGACGACGGCCTGCGCCTGCGCGTCTCGCTCGTCGTCGACAGCGGCCAGCTGCCGTCCTCGCACCACGTCGCGTCGGCTCTGGGCTTCGGCGCGTCGGCCGTCCACCCGCTGGCGGTGCGCCTCCGTGCCCAGCAGAAGCACCCCGACGACGTCGATGCCGCCTGCAAGCGGTTCGCCGACGCGGCGGAGAAGGCACTGCTGAAGACCATGGGCCGTGTGGGCCTCTGTACCGTCGAGAGCTACATCGGCGGCGAGTTCTTCGAGCCGAACTACCTCGATACCAGCGACCCGGTACTCGCGCGGGCGTTCCCGCACCTCCGGGCTCCCGTCGGCGGTGTGGGCTTCGCCGGAATCGCCAGGACGGCGAGCGCCTGGCACCGACGCGCCGTGTCGACGGCAAGCGAAGCGGACGTGCCTCTGCTCGGTCTGTTCAAGGAGCGCGCCGAGGGCGCGGGTCACTCCTACGGGACGACAACCGTCCGCGGCTTCGTCGACCTCACCGAGGAGACCATGCACCTCCCGCGCGTCGACACCACCCCGATCGACCGCGACGGCGGGCTCCTCGGCGACGACCCGCTGCGCCTCCACACCATCGGCAACCTGGAGGATGCGTTCGGGATCGACGACGAGGCCTACCAGCACACCTCGTTCGAAGCACTCGACGACGAGGAGATCGACGCGTTCACGATCACGCCCGGCTACCGCTCGTTCATCCAGTCGATGACGACCGAACGCCGTCGCCGTCCAGCCGCACTCCGCGACGTCCTCGTCCTGCCCGAGGACATCACGCGCCTCACGACGCCCGAGGAGTTCGCCCGCGAGCTCGACCGACTCGGTCCCGTGGGCAACTCGTCGATCGTCGTTCGCGGCCTGTCAGCGACCAGGACGGAGCAGGGGCGCCACCGTCTGCACCTCACCGGCCCACTCGCAGGCGACCTCACCCGTGTTTCAGCGCTCGGCGAGTACTACGTGCGCCGCTTCGGCAGCGACATCACGGGCCATTGGATCTCTGGCGGCGACCTCATCGTCGAGGCGATCGGCGCAGCCGACGACTACTTCTCGATGCTCGTCGAGGCGCCGGAGAGCATCGCGACCGAGCTCGTGCAGCCCGCAAGCGAGATCACCCGGTCACTCGCGTCCGGCGCCATGAGCCACGGCGCGCTCGTCGCAACCGCCCACGAGGCCGTCGCGCACGGCACGAACATGGTCGGCGGCATGTCGAACAGCGGAGAGGGCGGCGAGCACCTGTCGCGGTACGGCACCATCCGCGGCTCGCGCATCAAGCAGTTCGCCTCAGGCCGCTTCGGCGTGTGGGCGGGCTACCTCGCCGACCCCATGCTGCAGGAGCTGGAGATCAAGATCGGCCAGGGCGCGAAGCCCGGCGAGGGCGGGCAGCTGCCCGCGCCGAAGGTGACGATCGACATCGCTGCAGCACGAGGCGGCACCCCGGGCATCGAACTCATCTCGCCGCCACCCCATCACGACACCTACTCGATCGAGGACCTCGCGCAGCTCATCCACGACTGCAAGGCGGCCCGCGTGCGCGTCGTCGTCAAACTCGTGTCCTCCGAGGGGATCGGCACGATCGCGGTCGGCGTCGCCAAGGCGGGCGCGGACGTCATCAACGTCGCGGGGAACACCGGAGGGACCGGAGCGGCTGCCGTCACGAGCCTCAAGTACGCCGGCCGCAGCGCCGAGATCGGCATCGCCGAGGTCCACCAGGCCCTCAGTGCGAACGGTCTGCGCTCGAAGGTCACCCTGCGCTGCTCCGGCGCGCACCAGACCGGACGTGATGTCGTCATCTCCGCCCTGCTCGGCGGCGACAGCTTCGAATTCGGGACGACGGCGCTCATGATGCTGAAGTGCGTTATGGCGAAGAACTGCAACGTCAAGTGCCCGGCCGGTCTCACGACCAACCCCGAAACGTTCGACGGCGACCCCCGCGCACTCGCGCAGTACCTCCTCAACATCGCGCACGACGTGCGTGAGCGGCTGGCGATCCTCGGTCTCCGGTCACTCCGGGAGGCTCGGGGCCGGACCGATCTGCTGCACCTCGTCGACCACCCGGCGGCCGTGGCGGACCTCGACCTGCGCGCCATGCTCGCCGTGGTCCCCGAGGTGATCGTCACCGATCCCGTCTACATGGAGAAGGACTTCACGCTCGACGACGCGCTCATCGAACGCGTCCGCGCCGGACTCTTCGAAGACGGCCGGACGAGCATCGACCTCGGATCCGAGCACGACGAGGCCGGCATCCGTCTCGGCAACCGCTGGCGGAGTGTCGGTGGTCAGCTCGCCATCGACCTCGAGCGGCACCTCAACCACGAGCTCGACGACGAAGCGGCCGCAGCGATCCCGTCGATCGTCACCGACGACCGCGGGCACCGTACACTCGCGGCCGACTCGGTGACGATCCGGACGGAGCACTCCGCCGGGCAGTCGTATGCCGCGTTCTGCATCGACGGCCTGCACTGGCGGCACACCGGCACCTGCAACGACGGCGTCGGCAAGAGCGCATCGGGCGGCAGCATCGCAGTCCTCTCCCCCGGCGGCGGCAGCACCGAGCCCGGCGGCAATGTGCTCGTGGGCAACTTCGCACTCTTCGGCGCAACCGGCGGACGCACCTTCGTCCAGGGCGAGGCCGGCGACCGGTTCGCCGTGAGGAACTCGGGCGCGACGGCGGTCGTCGAGGGCGTGGGCGACTACGCCTGCGAATACATGACGAACGGCGCTGTCCTGAACCTGGGCGGATTCGGCATCGGCTTCGGCAACGGCATGAGCGGCGGCTTCGTGTACCAGTACGACCCCCGGGGCGAACTGCCCGACAAGGTGAGCGCCGACTCGCTGCTCCTCGGATCGATCACGGAGGGTGAACAGGCGGCGTTCCATGAGGCCGCGGTGCTCCTCATGCTCGAGTGGCATGTCGAGGCGACGGGCTCTCCGCTCGCGACCCAGTTGCTGGCCGACTGGGAGACCACCCGCCACCATGTCGTGTTCGGCATGCCGCGTGCCCTGCTGCTCTACCAGGACAGCGACGCGATCCTCGCGGCCAAGACCCGCAAGGAACTCCTCGACGAGCTCGGCGCCGCTCTCGCCACCCAGCAGCTGCGGTCCTTCAAGCTCGACTACCGCGACCGTCGACCGGTCCGCGGCGGACGCGCACCGGGACTCGGTGAGCGCTTCGGCGAGCCCGAGGCCGACCCACAGGACGTCTACGCACTCCTCACGAGCTACGCCGTGCTGAAGCTGGCACAGGAGGTCGCCCTCTCGCGCACGCCAGGCGTCGACGACCCGGCGCACCCGAGTGTCCAGGCGACGGTGCGCACGTTGATCCTCACCGAGGACTTCGGCGTCTCGCAGCGCGTGCAGCGCGCGGCCCGTGAGCTGCTCGAACGCTACGACGACCTCGAGCTCGCGGCCATGATCGCGGCCAAGCGCCTCCACGACTACACGGAAGCGCTGCGCCTGCGGAACGTCCGCTCGATCGACCACCCTGGCACCACCGGATGGATCATGCACCAGCACGCGAAGAACCGGGCCCGATCCGCTCTCACGGGCGGCACCGAAGAACTCTTCGCCTCGGCGGCACTCGCCGAGCTGACGGCGGCCGGCCGCCGATGAGCGCGCCGATCATGGAGGGAACGATGAGCGCATCGCGGGACGCAGCGACGATGGAGACGACCCCGGTCGTGTTCGAGGCGCTCGCCGCGCTCGGCGCCAACAACGCCGACGACCCGTTCATCCCGGCCGACGCGCCGTTCAGCGCGGAGCAGCGGGTGTGGCTCGCCGGCTTCCTCGCCGGCATCCGGTCGAGCGCCGTCGACACCTCCGACCCGGGTCCGGGCACGCCTCAGCTGGCGCTGCACGTCCTGATCGGCACGCAGACGGGCACCGCCGAGATCATCGCGGACGACCTCGCGCGAGCCGCGTCGGGCTTCGGGGTGTCGGCGACAGCATCAGGGCTCGACGACATCGAGATCGAGAAGCTCACGACGCTCGGCCATCTCGTCGTCATCACCTCGACCTATGGGGAGGGCGAGATGCCCGACAACGCCGAACTGTTCTGGGAGGCTCTGCAGGCGAGCACCGCCCCGCGTCTCGACGGCCTGAAGTTCTCGGTCCTCGCGCTCGGTGATTCGAGCTACGACGGGTTCTGCCAGGCCGGCAAGCTCATCGACACCCGTCTGGAGCAGCTGGGTGCGGAACGCGTTCTCGCCCGTGTCGACTGCGACGTGGACTACGAGGAGCACGCGGCGGCCTGGACCACCGAAGCCCTGACGATCTTCGGCGCGCTCGCGCCCGCGGACGGCGAGGCGCCGGCCCCTGTCGCCGCGCCGATCAAGAAGCCCGCCAGAACGCGCTCGCCGTGGACGCGCAAGACGCCCTACGGCGCGACACTCGCCGTGAACCGTGTCCTGTCCGGGCCTGCGTCCTCGAAGGAGATCCGGCACTACGAGTTCGACCTGGGCGACAGCGGCATCGAGTACGCCGCCGGGGACGCGCTCGGTGTCATGCCGACGAACGACCCGCGACTCGTCGACGCGATCATCGCCGAGCTCGACGCGAGCACGGACGAACCCGTCGAGGACTCGACGCTGCTGGAGCGTCTCACGCACGGCTTCGAGATCCGCACACCATCGCGTGAGCTGGTCGCGGAACTGGCCGAGCGCGCTCCCGGGTCGGAATTGGCGGGTGTCCTCGCGCTCGGTCAGGCCGAGACGCTCGACTCGTGGCTGCGCGACCGCGACGTCCTCGACCTCCTCCGCGCGTCGTCGGTCCGCTTCGGCGCGACCGAGCTCCTCGACAACCTCAGGCCGTTGCAGCACCGTGCCTATTCGATCTCGTCGAGCCCCCTCGCGTCGGACGGCCGCGTGCACCTCACGATCGCGAGCGTCCGCTACGCCGTCGGCGAGCGTTCCCACGGCGGCGTCGCGTCCACCCACCTCGCCGACCGTGTCGTCGAGGGTGGGAGGAGCGGCGTCTTCGTCTCCGCGAACTCCGGGTTCCGAGTGCCGGCCGACGACGACGCCCCACTCATCATGGTCGGCCCGGGCACCGGGATCGCTCCGTTCCGCTCGTTCCTGCAGGAACGACGCGCCCGCGGGGCCTCGGGCCGGAACTGGCTGTTCTTCGGGGACCAGCACCGGGCCCACGACTTCATCTACGAGGACGAGCTCGGCGAATTCCTCACCGGCGGTGTGCTCGACCGCCTGGACCTCGCGTTCTCCCGCGACCAACGGGAGAAGGTCTACGTCCAGACGCGTATGCGCGAGAACGGCAAGGAGCTCTACGCCTGGCTCGAGGAGGGCGGCCACTTCGCTGTCTGCGGTGACGCATCGCGGATGGCGAAGGACGTCGACCACGCCCTGCACGAACTCATCGCGGAGCACGGCGGGCGTTCCCTGGAGGCAGCGGCCGAATACGTGCATGCGCTGAAACGCGAGAAGCGGTACATCCGGGACGTGTATTGAGTCCGGGCGCGGGCGCTCCGGTGCCCACCGGCGCGAACCCGCCCCGAACCCGGTCACCGAGCCGAACCCGGCCGCCGAGCCGAACCCGGTCACCGAGCCTGACGAGGTGCCGCTACGCGTTCTCGGCGCCGAGGAGTGCCGCTGCCGCCCGCGCCTCGTAGACGCTCTCGTCGAGATCGTCGCCCGCAACGTTGACGTGCCCGACCTTGCGCCCAGGAC
Organism: Plantibacter sp. RU18; assembly: GCF_050613355.1. Classification (NCBI taxonomy): domain Bacteria; kingdom Bacillati; phylum Actinomycetota; class Actinomycetes; order Micrococcales; family Microbacteriaceae; genus Plantibacter; species Plantibacter sp. RU18. The sequence goes on along the minus strand of NZ_CP159618.1, from coordinate 1,711,640 downwards.
GCGGGTCCTTGCCGTAGTTGTGGACCTTCGCCGTGGGGTGGGCGGCGAGGACACTCGGGTACCGGTCGTCGAGCGAGCCCTCGACCGGTCCACCGAGCACGTTCACCATGACGGTCCAGTCGCGGTGGCAGCCGGTCGAGCCGAGTGGCAGATCCAGCACGGCGCGCAGGTGCTGCTCGAACTGGCTCGTGACGCTGCCGTCCTGGGTCCAGTGCCCGCTGTTGTGCGGACGCATCGCGAGCTCGTTGATGAGCAGGCGGTCGTCATCGGTCTCGAACAGTTCGACCGCGAGCACGCCGGTGACACCGAGCGCGGTCGCCACGGTCACGGCGATCTCTTCAGCCACGTCCGCGAGGCGACCGGCCGACTGCGGAGCCGGCGCGATGACCTCGCTGCACACGCCACCGAGCTGCACGGTCTCCACGACGCGCCACGGCAGGACCTCGCCGGAGGGACGACGAGCGACGAGCTGGGCGAGTTCGCGTCGGAAGGAGACGAGCTCCTCGACGAGCAGCGCCCCGCCGTTGCCGTCCTCGGCGAGCGCCGTGAACCAGTCGTCGACCTCGTTCGGCCCGCGCACCACACGGACACCCTTGCCGTCGTACCCGCCGCGGGGGGTCTTCACGACGGCAGCGCCGCCGTGCTCCTGGAGGAACGCGGCAAGCTCGTCGCGGTCGTGGATGCGGGCCCAGTCGGGCACCGGCAGGCCGAGTTCGGTGAGGCGTTCGCGCATGAGGAGCTTGTCCTGAGCGATCGCGAGGGCATCCGGGCCGGGGTGGACCTGCACGCCCGCGTCGACGAGCGACCGGAGGACGTTCTGCGGCACGTGCTCGTGGTCGAAGGTGATGACGTCGACGGTCTTCGCGAATGCGAGGACCGTGTCGGCGTCGCGATAGTCGCCGACCTGCACTGTCGCGAGCTTCGCGGACATGCCCTCCTGCTCGGCGAGGACCCGGATGTCGAGCCCCAGGTTCACCGCGGCCGGCACCATCATCCTGGCGAGCTGACCTCCACCGATCACTCCGACGCGAATGCTCATGGGTTCACTCCAGCTCTCCGGCAGCGGGCCGGCGGGTTCTCGTAGCGGCAGGCGGGACCCGGTTCCGCGAGCGGATCGACGGGTGTCCCGACTCATCATCGTACCGTCGACCCCGGCCTGCCAAGCCGCCGTCGAGTGGTCCTGAGCCGTCGGGGCTCAGCCCGCGTACGGGACCTGCTGCGGCGCCGGATAGGGCGCCGCGATGCTCTGGTTCTCGGCGACGAGCTCGTGGAGAGCGTTCTGCACCAGTACGGCGCCCGGGACGTCACGCAGGACGACGGGTACCTCTCCCCCGGACGTGACCCGCACGTTGCCGCTGCCGAAGGCGCTTTGCACCCAGCTCTTGTGCACCGTGATCCCGTACCCACGTGCGTGATACAACTCCTGACGGGTACGGACGAAGAACCCTCGGCGGACGATGAGTCGACGCGTGGTGATGACGTATCGGACGGACAGCCACGCGATGAACGGGAGCACGCAGGCGAGCAGGACGATCAGACCGCCGCCGATGAGCACCGCCCAGTTCTGCCATTCGAGCTCGAACGAGCCGTAGAAGAACGCACCGGTACCGCTCACCGCGATGAGCAGGAGCGCTGGGAGCAGGAGCCGCCGGGCATGCGGACGCAGGCGTGCGACCACACGTTCGGTCGCCGCCGCGGGAGGAGCCGGCCTGCCCGGCCCCGTCATACCGGGATCAGCCATGCTCCCATTCATAGCAGGCGCAGCAACCCCCTGCGCACTGCCACCCCGGCCGACGGCAATCCAGTCCGTCCCGCCGACTACCATGAAGGCGTGACAGCGGCGGAGGACGGCACCACGGCGAACACGGCACGTCCGGGCGTCGTGTCCTCCTTCGTGGAGGGGGTGGGCATCTTCTTCGGCGGCTTCCGACTCTGGGGCACCTCGCCCAAGCGCATGGTACTCGGCATGATCCCGGCGGCGATCGTGGGTGTGGTCTTCATCGCGTTGATCGTCGTGCTCGCGGTGAACGCCGTCACGATCACGGATTGGGCGACGCCGTTCGCCGAGACGTGGGACGAGCCGTACCGCTCCTCGATCCGGATCGCCGCTGCCGTCGCCCTGATCGCGGTGGCGGTCGTGGTGGTGCTGTACGCCTACGCGGCGGTCACCCTGCTCGTCGGAGACCCCTTCTACGAACGCATCTGGGCCGACGTCGAACGCGGCCTCGGCGAGGCACCGGCGGAGTCCGGCGAGTCGGCCTGGCGGGGCCTCCTGACGGGCCTCGGCCGTGCCGTCGGGCTACTCCTCCTGACCGTGCCGACCGGAGCAGCCCTGTTCGTCCTGGGATTCGTGCCGGTCGTCGGCCAGACGGTGGTGCCGGTCCTCGGCCTCGCGGTCGGCGGGTGGTTCCTCGCGCTCGAACTGACGGGGTACGCGTTCGACGCCCGCGGGGTGTCGCTCCGCGACCGGCGTCGGCTGCTCGGTCGCCGACGGTCCAGGACCCTCGGGTTCGGGATGACCGTCGCCGTCCTCTTCCTCTTGCCGGCGCTGTCGGTCCTCGTCATGCCCGCTGCGGTCTCCGGCGCCACGGTGCTCGCCCGACGGGCCCTCACGGAAGAGGCGGCGGGCCAGCTCAGCGCACGTGCGTGACGTCACCCGCGGCGACAGCGACGGAATCGCCATCCGTCAACGGTCTGATCACGAGTCTGCCATCCGCGTCGATGCCCTCCGCAGTCCCCGTGAGGTGCGCGCCGCCGGGCAGTTCGACCCGCACCGAACGCCCGAGGGTCACACACGCCTCGGTGACCGCTGCGCGGAGCCCGCTCGCCTCAGCGTCGCCGTCGGCTGCGAGATAGGCGTCGTACAGAGCCGTGAACTCGCGCAGGTACTCCGCGAGCACGACGTCGGCGTCCGGAGCCTCGAGGCCTGCGAGCGCGAGCGAGGTCGACCAGTCCGTCGGGAGCTCCTCAGCGCGCTGGCGCAGGTTGATGCCGGTGCCGACGATCGCCCCGTCTGCGCTCGGAAGCAGCTCCGACAGGATGCCGGAGACCTTGCGTCCGCCGATGAGCACGTCGTTCGGCCACTTGACCCCGGCCTGCACCCCGAGGCCACGCAACGCGCCGGCGAGCGCCGCGCCCGCAAGCAACGGAAGCCAGCCGTAGGCGGCCAGGTCGAGGGGCTTCCCAGCCGCGGTGATGGGGCGCAGCAGGACGGACACGGCGAGCGAAGCGCCCGGCGGGGTCGTCCACACTCGGCCGAGCCGACCGCGGCCGTTGCGCTGATCGTCCGTGACGAGGACCGAACGGTCCGGCCACAGCGTGCCGTCGGCGTCGTCGCGCGCCCGCCGAGCGAGTTCATCGTTGGTGCTCCCCGCATGCGCGAGGATCTCGAGGCGCGGGACGAGGGAGGCGGTGACGGGCAGATCCATGCTGCAACCCTACTGAGGCCGCGCAGCAGGACACGGCACGGGCCAGCGGACACTTGGACAGTGCGCACAAGAGATCAGGGACTCACTTGTGCGCGATCGTCAACGGGCCTGCCGGGGGGCCACCGGGTAAGGTGAAAGTGTGACCGACGAAACCGCCTCCGGCCCTGACCTGTACACGACGGCCGGGAAGCTCGCCGACCTCAAGCACCGCTACCACGAAGCCGTGACCGCGAGTGGTGAAGCAGCCATCGAGAAGCAGCACAAGAAGGGCAAGCTGACCGCCCGCGAGCGCATCGAACAGCTCCTCGACCACGGCAGCTTCGTCGAGCTGGACGAATTCGTGCGCCACCGCACCACGGCGTTCGGCATGGACCGCTCGCGCCCCTACGGCGACGCGGTCGTCACCGGCACCGGCACCATCCACGGTCGCCAGGTCGCCGTGTACTCGCAGGACTTCACGATCTTCGGTGGCTCGCTCGGAGAGGTCGCCGGCGACAAGATCATCAAGATCATGGACCTGGCGCTGAAGACCGGCGTCCCCATCATCGGCATGCTCGACTCGGGTGGTGCCCGAATCCAGGAGGGCGTCGTCGCCCTCGGCAAGTACGGCGAGATCTTCCGTCGCAACACGCAGGCCTCGGGTGTCATCCCGCAGATCTCCATCATCATGGGCCCCGCCGCCGGTGGCGCCGTGTACTCCCCCGCCCTCACCGACTTCGTCATCATGGTCGACAAGACCAGCCAGATGTTCGTTACCGGCCCCGACGTCATCAAGACCGTCACCGGCGAGGACGTCGGCATGGAGGAGCTCGGCGGCGGCTACACGCACAACACCCGCTCCGGTGTCGCGCACTACCTCGCGAGCGACGAGCCGGACGCCCTCGACTACGCGCGGACGCTCGTCGGCTTCCTGCCGGACAACAACCTGTCGGAGCCCACCGTCTTCCCCACCGAGGTGGAGCTCGAGACGACGGACGAGGACCGCCGTCTCAACACCCTCATCCCCGACTCCCCGAACCAGCCGTACGACGTGAAGACCGTCATCGAGCACGTCGTCGACGACGCCGACTTCCTCGAGGTGCAGCCGCTCTTCGCCCCCAACATCGTCATCGGCTTCGCTCGGGTCGAGGGCCGCTCCGTCGGTGTCATCGCGAACCAGCCCTCGCAGATGGCCGGAACGCTCAACATCGAGGCAGGCGAGAAGGCCAGCCGCTTCGTGCGGTTCTGTGATGCGTTCAGCATCCCGATCCTCACCCTCGTCGACGTTCCCGGCTACCTGCCGGGCACCGACCAGGAATGGACCGGCGTCATCCGCCGCGGCGCGAAGCTCCTGTACGCATACGCCGAAGCAACCGTGCCCCTCGTCACCGTCATCCTGCGCAAGGCCTACGGCGGCGCGTACATCGTCATGGGGTCGAAGCAGCTCGGGGCCGACATCAACCTCGCCTGGCCGACGGCCGAGATCGCGGTCATGGGCGGTCAGGGCGCGGTGAACATCCTCTACCGCGGCGAGATCAAGCGTGCGGAGGAGGCCGGCGAGGATGTCGCAGCCGTCCGGACGCGCCTTGCGAACGAGTACACCTACAACGTGGCGAGTCCGTTCCTGGCGGCCGAGCGCGGCGAACTCGACGGCGTCATCGAACCTGCCGCGACGCGGGTCTCGGTCATCAAGGCCCTTCGGGCGCTGCGTACCAAGCGAGCGAGCCTGCCGGCCAAGAAGCACGGGAACATCCCGCTGTGAGTCCATCCGACCAGGAGCCCGTCGCCGAGCCCTCGGCGATCGATCTGCGGATCGTGCGGGGCAACCCGACGGACGAGGAGATCGCCGCTTTGACGGCTGTGCTCAGCGTGGCGATCACGGAGCAGGCGGCACGCGACTCCGAGACAGCGCCGGCGCCGCTCGTACGTTCCACCTGGGATCGCACGAGGCGGAATCTCCGCACCGGCATCACCGCTGGCCCTGGCCACTGGCGAGGCTTCACCGGCTGATTCCGGACGGCACCGCCGGTTCAGGCTCCGGAGCCGTGATCGACGCGTGTTGCCCCCCCCTCGATCTCCCCGGTGTCCCCCAATCGTGTCCTCCATAGTGCCGACTGTCGGGGGTACCCCTTATGGGGGAAGATCATCTTGAGAGTTGAGTCTCATTGAGACCGCTTCACCAGCTTCTGCTCCATCTAGGGTAAGCGGGCAGAAGTTCGGGGGCGGGTCAGAGCGGTATTCGGGTTATCGCTCTGACCCACGAACGCCATGGAGGGCCAGCATCGGGTGCTGGCCCTCCTTTCCCGTTCATGCCCGATGTCCTGGCATCGACGGCATCTCGCCGCCCTCGGCCGTCTCAGGGTCGCGTCAACGAATGGTCGGCCACCGGTGCGGTCGAGTCGTGGCACGCCGCATCCGTTCTCGGTCGGGTCGGGAGGATGCTCAGTCGTCGTGAGAGGCGAGCACCGGGGCGCCATCTGCCGGTGAGCCGTCCCGCGGGATCTCGAGCCAGACGTCGAGCTCCTCGTCGTCCTCGGGGTCCGCGACCACGCCCGGCTCACGGTGGACCTTCCGAAGTCCGACGACCGTGGCTGCGATGCGCTCGTCGTCGGGAACGCTCCGCACGATCAGACGAGTGGCCTTCGATGCCGAGAGCGTCACCGCGATCTGCTCATGGATGGCAGCGAGCACCGCTGGATCGAGTTCGTCGAGCCCACCTTCGTCGAGCATGTTCACGATCGCACCGCGCCGCCTGGCCGCAAGCACCTCCTCGCGGACCGCATCGCTCAGCAGGTGTCGGCCGCGGATCTCGTCACGGAGACTCGCCTCGAGCGTGCGGCACTCCGTGCGGTCCGCGACCGACAGCCTGCCCTCGTTCGCGATGATCGACCGCAGCATGGGTGTCGCGAGACGACCGGTCTGGCTGAGCCGTCGACGCCGTTCATGGACGTGCGCATACTGCGCAGCCTGCCAGTCGGAGGTCGCGTGCTCGGCCTGCGTGAGCCGCTCCGCGTCGTGCTGGGCGCCGGCAATCGATCTCGTCAGGACACTCGCGAGCACGACCCAGATGAGGCTGCCCGTGACTCCCATGCCGAGCGCGAGTCCGGGGCCCGCCCAGACGATCGACTGGACGGTCAGGAAGATGATGCCGATGTACGCGACGAGCTCCCGCTGCCGGACCACCGTGATCGTCATGAGCGTGCCCACGGAGGCGACGTGCCAGGTGGCGTACCCGTTGTTCCTCGACGGGTCGAGCTGGCTCGTCACGAGCAGCGGGACGATGATCGCGGTGGCGAGGTTGAGGCTCGCGAGCCACGGCGGCATCCGGGTGCTGCCGCTCGGCCAGAGACTCAACACACTCGCCGTGGCGTAGACGGCCATGGCGATGATCACCGGCAAGACCTCACGCGGCACGTCGAGCGTCAGCGCAGCCCTGAGCAGGTGGTACGCGGAGAACAGCGCGGCGAGGATGACGAGCGCATACCGCGGGGCCGGGGTCACGAACCCACCTCCGGAGACCAGTCGATCCGGATGACCGCGCCCTCGCCGGGGCGCGCGACCACCGTCGTACGGCCTCCCACGCCGGCGATCCGCTCGATGATCGAGACCTTGAGGCCCAGACGCTCCTCGGCCACCTGCGATGGATCGAAGCCGATACCGTCATCACTGACGATGATGCAGACACCGCCCGACACGGTGCCTTCGATCGACAGCTCGCGCGCAGCATCGATCCCGGCGTGTTCCACGCTGTTCACCATCGCTTGGACCGTCGCCCAGTAGATCGCATTCGCCACGTTGACGGGCATGACACGCCCTGAGGCGCCCTCGACGGTGACGGCGAACGGCTCACCGATCATCGCGGCGGCGACACGCAGACGCTCGATCAGTTCAGCGAGGCCGGTGACCTCGTCCTCGTTGGTCATCGGCGCACCGACGCCTTCGAGCTGCTCGATCGCGACCCGGGCCATCATCACCGCGAGTGCCTCGGACTTCGGCGTGAGGGCGCGATCCGCGGCGAGGAGGGACGCGAGCACGCTGTCGTGGACGATCGAGTCGACCTCGACCCGTTCCACCTCCGTCGCGTGCTGCTTCACGGCGGCGTCATACGTCGCGAGGGCAGCAGCCCTGGCGGCATCGACACGACCGGCGAGCACCCGGAACAGTCCGACGAGCACGACGATCAGGCCGCCGATGATGGTCGCGTACGAGGCGTCGAGCGCGCCGATCTCGAACGACTCCCGGACGAAGTCGGCATCGATGACGCGGTTCACACCGTACATGAGCGAGGTGACCAGGAGGTACAGGATCGCGCCACGGAGCTGCAACGGCACACAGGCGAAGGCGACCGCGATCGTGCACAGATACCAGATCCAGGGCTCCTGGTTGATGTCGGCAGGAGCGGGAGCGTTCACCGCCGGCCAGGTCAGGAGTGCGACGAAGAACACCGCCGCGAAGATACCGGACGCCAGTCGATGGTGCCAGAGGAAGAAGCAGCAGAAGATCGCGGCGAACATCGTCCCGAAGACGACACCGACGTACACGAGACCGAACCAGCCGTCGATCTGGATGCCCTGGCCGAGCGTCGTGAACGCCGTCTGCAGTCCGAAGACGAGACCGATGATCGCGACCGAGCGCCCGAGGAGACGTTCGAAGTTCGCGGTGTTCAGCATCCGGCGCTGAACCTGGGCATCCTTCACGTTCTCACGGATGGCGGGATGCCTGGTCGGAGCCCGGAAGCTAGGAGACATCCTTCCCGCCTTGATCGAGGCCGGGAAGGATCCCGTCCTCGACCGCGCGACGCAGGAGGTCCACCTTCGTCGGTGCGGGACGGCCCACCTCGACGTACTTCACGCGGATGCGGTCGATGTGCTCGCGAGCCGTGGAGTACGCGATGCCGAGCTGCATGGCGACGGTCTTCAGCGGCAGCCCGGAGGCGTACAGGTGCAGCACGTCGCGCTCACGGCGACCCAACTGTGCCCTCGCGAAGTCGCTGTCGGCGTCGATCGCGCTCGCCCACTCGATGTTGTTGAGCGCGTCGCCGCGGGCCACCGTCGCGATGGCCGCGATGACGGTGTCGGTCGGCGAGGACTTGGGGATCACCCCGGACGCCCCGGCAGCGAGCGCCTCGCGCACCAGCGCCACCCGGTCCGCGATGGAGTGGATCAGCACGTGGGCGCCCACCGCCTGCACCGCGTGGATGTTCGAGGTCGGCGTGCTGCCGTCGGAGAGGGAGAGGTCCAGCACGACGACGTCGGGCACCACTCCGTTCAACGCGGCGATGCATTCGACAGCGGTCGGGGCGCTGGCCACGACCTGATACCCGGCGTGCGCACACACCGCTTCGATCCCGAGCCGCACGGACTCGTGGTCATCAATGATTGCGACGGTCACCACGGCACCATCGTAGCGATAGCGGGCGCTCCCGAGCGCGACGCTTGCGTAGCGAGTCGCCGCCAGACGACGGCGCGTGCCCTCAGGCGGAGCGCACGAAGCTCGCGACCGCCTCGACGTGGTGGGTGTTCGGGAAGAGGTCGTATGCGGCCAGGTCGCCCAGCTCGTACCCCTGCTCCGCGAGCAGCGCGACGTCGCGGGACAGCGCGATGGGATCGCAGGCGACATAGACGATGGACGCCGGGCGAAGCTCACCGAGCATCGCGACGACCTCTGCACCGGCACCGGAGCGCGGCGGGTCGAGGACGACGGTCGCGTTCGCATACCGCGAGCGCTCGATACGACTGCCCGATGCGATCTCCGCACGCAGGAAGGCGTCGACCTTGGCGGTTACCGCCTGGGCACCGACCCACTCCGCCAGGTTCTCCCCGGCGTACTCGGTGGCGCGCTCGTCGCTCTCGACGGTCGTGATCCGCGTGGACGGACCGAACTGGTCGCCGATCCCGGCGGCGAGCAGCCCGACGCCGCCGTAGAGATCGAGGTTCGCGGCGCGCGGGTCGAACAGGGCGTCGTCGATCGCCCGCCTGACGGCCTGCTGCAGCGTGACGGCCGCCTGGCGGTGCACCTGCCAGAAGCCGTTCGCGTCGACGATGAACTCACGCGAGCCGACGAGCTCGCGGATCGGGTCGGCCGCTGGCCGCACGGGCTTCGGCCCGCCACGACGCCGGCCGCCACCGCGACGCCGATCGCCGCCACCGGCCTCCTCGGTACGGGCGATGACCCGGACACCGCCCGAGGACGGCTGCACGATGTCGATCGTCGTCGCTCCGTACGGGAGCTCACTCAGCTGGGAGGCGGCTGCCACCGCCTCGGTCGCGAGCGGCAGGTCGGTCACGGGGACCACGTTGTGCGAGCGCGCGGCGTAGGGGCCGACGTTGCCGTGCTGATCGATGTGGAGCGACACCCTCGTCCGCCAGCGCGTGCCGTCCGCGGTCTCGCCCTCGACCGGCGAGACGGTGAAATCGGGGGTGATCCCGGCGAAACGCTCCAGCCCCTCTGCGAGCACCTGGTGCTTCAGCGCGCGCTGGTGCGCCAGGGTGATATGGCCGAACTCGGCGCCACCTGCGCGTTCCTCCGGGACACGGTCGATCCCGGCCTCGGCCCAGATGTGCGGCTGACGGTGCTCTGAGGGCGTGAGGACTTCGAGGGCGTCGGCGCGCCAGAAACGCTTCTCGTTCTCGTCGACGATGCGTGCTCGGACCCGTTCACCCGGAAGCGTGTCCGGGACGAACACGACCCGACCATCGAGTCTGGCGACGAAGACACCTCCGTGGGCTACGTTGGTGATGTCCAGTTCCACGGTGCGTGCAGTCGTCGTGCTCATGCGTCGAGCATGTCACACGGGCGACGGCCGGGAGTCCACCGTCCGCCCAGAAGGACCAGCCGTGCGCCTTACTCTCGCCTCCACCTCGCCCGCCAGACTCGCGCTCCTGCGCTCGAGCGGCATCGAACCGCTGGTCGTCCCGTCGTCCGTCGACGAGGACCTTGCGGTCGAGACGGCGACGGCGGCAGCAGGGGCACCGCTCTCCCCGGAGGAAGTGGTCGCGCTGCTCGCCAGGGCCAAGGCGGAGGCATCGCTCGCCGTCGCCCGGGGTCGCGGTGACGACGTCGACCTCATCCTCGGCGGCGATTCGGTCTTCGTGCTCGACGGAGTCGTGCACGGCAAACCCCACACCGCCGAGCGGGCCCGCGAACGCTGGCAGGCGCAGCGGGGCCGCACCGGCACCCTGTGCTCAGGACACTGGCTCATCGACTGCACCGGGCCGACACCGGTGGGCATCGGCGCGGTGGCGACGGCTGAGGTGTCCTTCGCCGACGATCTCGAAGACGACGAGATCGATGCGTACATCGCATCGGGCGAACCGCTGTTCGTCGCGGGCGCGTTCACGATCGACAGCCTCGGGGCCGCGTTCATCACCCGGATCGTCGGCGACCCGTCCACCGTCGTCGGCCTGTCGCTGCCCACGCTCCGCCGCCTCGTCCGGACGCTCGGACACGACTGGCACGAGCTGCGGAACCGCGCTGGCGCGCTCTGAACCGGCCCGACTTGTAGAGGCTGCACGTCGTTCGGGCGGCTTTTTTTGTGCGTGTGCGCTAAAGGGTGCGCCCACCCTGCAGGTAGGCTCGTGGACTGTGCCACGTATAAACAAGGTCCTCATCGCCAATCGTGGCGAGATCGCCGTCCGCGTCATCCGCGCTGCGAAAGACAGCGGGATCGCCTCCGTCGCCGTCTACGCCGACCAGGATCGCGACGCCATGCATGCCCGCCTCGCCGACGAGGCCTACGCACTCGACGGCACCACGAGCGCTGACACCTACCTCGTGATCGACAAGATCCTGTCGATCGCCCGACGCTCCGGCGCCGACGCCGTGCACCCGGGGTACGGCTTCCTCGCAGAGAACGCCGACTTCGCCCGCGCCGTCATCGCCGCCGGGCTGATCTGGATCGGTCCGTCGCCCGAGGCCATCGAGCGCCTCGGAGACAAGGTCTCCGCACGCCACGTCGCCGAGAAGGTGGGTGCCCCGCTCGCCCCTGGCACCCTCAACCCCGTCTCCGGTGCCGAGGAGGTCCTGGACTTCGTCGACATCCACGGCCTCCCGGTCGCCATCAAAGCGGCGTTCGGCGGCGGCGGACGCGGTCTCAAGGTCGCCCGCGAACGCGAGGAGGTCGCCGAGCTGTTCGAATCGGCCACCCGCGAGGCCATCGCCGCGTTCGGTCGCGGCGAGTGCTTCGTCGAGAAATACCTCGACCAGCCGCGCCACGTCGAGACCCAGTGTCTCGCCGACACACACGGCAACGTCGTGGTCGTCTCCACGCGCGACTGCTCCCTGCAGCGCCGCCACCAGAAGCTCGTCGAGGAGGCTCCCGCCCCGTTCCTCACGCAGGAGCAGAACGACGAGCTCTACCGCGCCTCGAAGGCGATCCTCAAGGAGGTCGGCTACGTCGGCGCAGGCACCTGCGAGTTCCTCATCGGCAAGGACGGCACGGTCTCGTTCCTCGAGGTCAACACGCGGCTCCAGGTCGAGCACCCCGTCTCGGAGGAGATCACCGGGATCGACCTCGTCCGCGAGCAGTTCCGGCTCGCCGAAGGCGGCGTCCTCGACTACGAGGACCCGGAGCCCACCGGCCACTCGTTCGAGTTCCGGATCAACGGAGAGGACCCGGGTCGCGGCTTCCTCCCCCAGCCGGGCCCGATCCACGTGTTCAAGACCTTCGGCGGCCCCGGCGTCCGTCTGGACTCGGGCGTCACCGCTGGTGACACGATCTCCGGCGCGTTCGACTCGCTGCTCGGGAAGATCATCGTCACCGGCCGCACCCGCGAGGAAGCGCTCGAACGCAGCCGTCGCGCTCTCGACGAGTTCGAGGTCGCCGGACTCCCGACCGTCATCCCCTTCCACCGCAAGATCGTCCGTGACCCGGCCTTCACCGCCGAGGACGGGACGTTCGGCATCTACACGCGCTGGATCGAGACCGAGTTCGTCAACGACATCCCCGCGTGGGACGGTTCGATCGACGAACAGCAGGCCCCGGCAGCCAGGTCGACCGTCGTGGTCGAGGTCGGCGGCAAGCGCCTCGAAGTCAGCCTCCCCGGCGGCCAGCTGGGTCTGAACGTCGGAGCCCCGGTCGCCGCACCGGCCCCGCACCGACGTGGTGGCGCAGCCGTCGTCTCCGGTGCAACCGGCGACTCCGTGAACGCCCCCATGCAGGCGACCATCATCAAGCTCGCTGTCGCCGAGGGCGACACCGTCGTGAAGGGCGACCTCGTCGTCGTCCTCGAGGCGATGAAGATGGAGCAGCCGATCACCGCCCACAAGGACGGAACCATCGGCTCGATCGACGTCATCGTCGGAGCCACGGTCTCGTCCGGTCATCAGCTGCTCACCATCAGCTAGCGCATCGACCTCATGATCGCCCGCCGCCCGCTGAGGGCCGCGGGCGATCGCCGTCTCACGACGTGACAGCGCTCTCACCTCCGACCGCATCGCAGCGGTACGCTGAGCGGGTGTCAACACCCGACCTCCTGGCGGACGCGCTCGAACGTGTCGCCGGCTTCGACGCCGCCGGTGGGGTCGCGCTGCTCGAAGCCGCATCCGGCAGTGGGTCCGATCCCCGTCTGCTCTCGCTGCTCGCCTACGTGCGGTACACGGCGGCGGACTTCGCGGGATCCCGTCGCGACGCCGCGCGGGCCGTCGCCGCATCGTCCGGCACGGAGAGGACCACCCGGCTGCTCGCGCTCGGCGCTGCGGGTCTCGCACTCGGCTCAGACCGCTCGGACGCGTCAGCACTCGAGGGGTGCTTCGAGGAGGCCATCCGCCTGGTCGACGACGGTGGACCGCTGGATCCCGAACTCGGCTGGCTCGCCGGCTACCTCCTCGTCGAGGGCGCTGTGGTCAACGTACGCATCGGACTCGCGCGTCGCTTCGCCGACGCCTTCGAAACGGTGCTCGAAACCACCCCGGACCGTGTGTTCCGCGCACTCATCGACGGCGTCATCGCGCGACTCCTCGTGAACGAGGGTCGCCTCGCCGAGGCAGAGGCCGTCTCGATCAGGATGCTCGCCCAATCGTCGTCCGGCCCGACGAGCCTGTACGCCGAGGCCGTGCGTTGCCTCGTCGCGGGGAACCGAGCCGAACACGCCGCGACCCGTGCTCTCGCCCGCCGCGTCCGCCAAGCCGTCCCCGAACCGTCCGGGGCCTTCGAGAGCACCTGCTACCTGCTCGTCGGCTTCGGCCTCGCCGCACTCACAGACGATCACGGCGCAGCGGCACTCGCGCGGAGTGCTTCCGGCGACGACTTCAGCGGACTGTCCGTCCAGGACCGGGCGCTGGCCATCGAGCTGCTCGTCGCGAGCGCCTTCCTCGACGGTGACGTCGTCGAGATGGAGCGCCTCATCGGGTTCATCGCAGCAGACGTCGACCGACGCATCCCCGGCCCTGCGATCCTCCGGATGCAGTGCAAGCTCGCGTTGCTCGGAGGGGACGCAGCCGGATCCCTCGCCCTCGCCAGAGCAGCCGTCGACCGCGCGCTCGCGGACGGTCGCATGCTCGAAGCCGGGATCGCGGAACTCCTCGCCACGCGCGCCCTCGTCGCCATGTCCGACCGCGGACAGGCGGTCCGTGAACTGTCCGTGCTGGCCGACCATACCGCTCGTGCCGGTCACACGGCCGCCACCCGTGCAGCGGCACGAGAGTTGAAGGCCATCGGTCGCCGTCTCGCCCCTGCGACGGGATCCGGCTGGGACGGACTGTCGCCGCGCGAGCGTGAGGTCGCGCTGCTGTCCGCCGAGGGCAACTCGACGGCCCAGGTGGCGTCCATCCTGCAGCTGTCCTCGCGCACGGTGGATGCGCACCTCACCAGGGTCCTCGCCGCCTTCGGCATCGTGTCGCGCCGCCAGCTTCCGTCGCGCTTGCCCGCCACGCTGCCGCGCAGCACCGTCCGGATTCCGGCCGTCCGGCTGACACCGCGCCAGAGGGACATCGTCGAACTCGTCGCCGATGGACTCTCGAACGATGAGATCGCCGCATCGCTGGGCATCTCCCGGAAGACCGTCGAGAAGCACTTGAGCGCCGTCTTCGATGCCTGGGCGGTGCGCTCGCGTGTCTCCGTCGCCCGGATCGTCCTCGCCGATCGCTCGACGCCCCTCTCCGCCTCCCCTACTGCACGCAACAGAATTCAGGGAATCTGAGCGCGCGGGCCAGCTATCGCCCCCGGAGCTAGCGGAAATCGGACATCCGACAGTTTCGCGAAGCTGATTCCCTGAATTCTGAAGAGGGACGGATCAGTGGGTGGCGAGGGCTTCACGGATGATGCGCTCGCAGAACGGCCAGTCGAACATCACTTGGCGGAACGACAGGCGGATGACCACCTGGCCAGCAGCGGTCAGCAGCGCGTCGCGTCGTCGATCCGACTCGAAACGCGCTGGATCCGAGTGGTAGGCGAACCCGTCCACCTCGACCACCAGGCGTTCGCCGACCAGGAGATCGACACGTCCGATGCCCGCGAACACGGCCTGTCGGCGCACCGCGAAGCCCGCACGGACGAGGCGTTGACCGACGAGCGATTCAGGGCCGGACTCCGCACCGGCCTGCACGAGGGCTGCGCGTCGTCGAAGATGCATCGGCAGCCCCGATGCAATACGTGCAAGCGTGTCCTGCGGCAGCGTCCCTGATGAGAGTGCGGTCTCCCAGCAGGCGATCGCGTCCTCTGCCTCCGCGCAGTGCATGACCTGTCGCAGAGCCTCGTCGCGACTCACCCGCCACGTTTCAGGCCCCGCGACGTGTGGCCGCGGTTCGGCCGTCCAATGCAGCACGACCGGTTCGGGGAACACATCTGATCGGCGCGCCGAGGGAAACGCGACGAGCGGCTGCCTGGTCCGCAGTCTGCTCGCGAGATGCGGTACCGAGACGTGCACACGAGCGTCCATACCGTCCCAGAACCCGTAGGTGCCTGCGGCGGTCAGACAACCGACCGCTCCCCCGATCCGCACGGCGACGCGGGACGCGATCGGCGTGCTCTGGCTGGCGTAATAGCCCTGCCGAACCCGGCTGATGACGGCCTCGCGGACCGCTGCAGTGAGCTCAGGACCGGTGAATCCTGCGGCCAGCAGCTGACGTCGGGTCGCGATCCCTCCGAGTTGCACGATGACACGTTCGATCCTCAGCATGCATCGAGCGTCGCGATCCGCGGTCGCTTCCGGAGCCGATCCGTCCGATCCGCGGACCGCCGAGCCTCGACGATCCCCTGTGGAGGAGCTTCAGAATTCAGGGAATCTCAGGAGAGCGCGGACCTGATGTCCGATTTCCGCTAGGTACCGCGGCGTGAGAGGCCGGACCGTGATACTTTCCCTGAATTCTGATGAACGAGAGGGGTTACTGGACGATGTGCATCGCGCGAGCGGCGTCCGTGATCGAGCCGGTGAGCGACGGGTAGACCGTGAACGCCCGGGCGACCTGGTCGACGTTCAGACGCTGCTCCACCGCGAGCGCGAGGGGGAAGATGAGCTCGCTCGCCTTCGGGGCGACGATCACGCCGCCGATGACCGTCCCGCTCCCGGTGCGGGCGAACAGCTTCACGAAACCGTCCTTGATCCCCATCATCTTCGCGCGGGGGTTCTGCGCGAGCGGCAACTTGTAGATCTCGCCCTGGGCGATGCCGTCCTCGATCTGCTTCTGCGTCCACCCGACGGTCGCGATCTCCGGCTGCGTGAAGATGTTCGCCGCGACATTCCGGATCTCCGTCGGGTTCACGGCGTCACCCATCGCGTGCAGCATCGACGTGCGGCCCTGCATCGAGGCGACCGAGGCGAGCGGCATGAAGGTCGTGCAGTCGCCGGCGGCGTAGATGTTCGGGACACTCGTCCGTGCGACCCGGTTCACGCGGATGTGTCCGGACTCGGTCAGCTGGACGCCGGCCTCCTCGAGGCCGATCCCTGCGGTGTTCGGCACGGACCCGACCGCCATGAGGCAGTGCGACCCCTCCACCGTGCGCCCGTCCGACAGCGTCGCGACGACACCGTTCTCGGTGCGGGTGACGGAATCGGCTCGCGATTTCGACAGGACGGTCATGCCGTTGCGCTTGAAGACGTTCTCGATGACGGCCGCAGCGTCCGCATCCTCGCCCGGCAGGACCTGGTCGCGGCTGGAGATCAGCGTGACCTTGGAGCCGAGGGCCGTGTATGCGGAAGCGAATTCGGCGCCCGTGACGCCCGAGCCGACCACGATGAGGTGTTCGGGAACCGAGGTGAGGTTGTAGAGCTGCGTCCAGGTGAGGATCCGCTCACCGTCGGGAAGGGCTGTCGGCAGCTGCCGAGGGCTCGCACCGACGGACACGACGACGGTGTCCGCCTCGATGCGGTCGAAGTCGGTGCCGCCGGAGAGGTCGGTCGAGACGATGACCTCGTTGGGGCCGTCGAGACGCCCCTGGCCGTTGACGATGCGGACTCCGGCCCGGATGAGGCCCGCGCGCATGTCCTCGGACTGTTGACGCGCGAGTCCGAGCAGTCGTTTGTTGACCGCCTGGAGGTTGACTGCGACCTCGGGACGACTGGGCTTGCCGGTGACGTCGGATCGCACGAAGAACTGCACACCGAGGTCTGCGGCCTCGCCGATCGCGCCGACCGCGTCGGCGGTCGCGATGAGGCTCTTCGAGGGGACGACGTCCGTGATGACCGCAGCACCGCCGACACCGGTGCGCTCCACGAGCGTGACATCGGCTCCGAGCTGGGCTCCCGCGAGAGCGGCCTCGTACCCGCCAGGACCGCCTCCGATGATCGCGACTCGCTGCTTGCGTTCGAACTCGTTGGCCATGCGTCCATTCTCGCGCTTCATCAGGGACTGAACCAAACTGAGGCGGCACCTCTCGACCGGCGCGCACTGCGCGGATGAGCGGGGTCCACCCGGTTGGGGAGGACCCCGTGCGATGTCTAGAGTGAGAGGATGTCCGAAACCTCTGCGAACCCACTCGATCTGTCCGACATCGATCCCTTCGAGATCGCACGCGAAGCCGCCGGCCAGATCGCCGAGAAGACCGGCGTCGACCAGCACGACATCGCCCTCACACTCGGCAGCGGCTGGGGGAAGGCGGCGGACCTCATCGGTGAGACGACCGCCACCATCTCCGCCTCCGAGATCATCGGGTTCTCGAAACCCGCACTCGAAGGCCACGTCGGTACCCTGCGTTCGGTGCTCCTGCCGAGCGGCAAGCGCGCCCTCGTCATCGGTGCCCGCACCCACTACTACGAGAACCACGGCGTGCGCCGCGTCGTGCACAGTGTGCGCACCGCGGCAGCTGCCGGCGCGAAGATCATGGTGCTCACGAACGGCGCCGGCGGCATCAAGGACCACTGGACACCCGGCACACCTGTCCTCATCAGCGACCACCTCAACCTCACCGCCGACTCGCCGCTCGAGGGCGCGACCTTCATCGACCTCACCGACCTCTACGCGAAGCGCCTCCGCGACATCGCCCACTCCATCGCTCCCGAGCTCGACGAGGGGGTCTACACGCAGTTCCGCGGTCCCCACTACGAGACGCCGGCGGAGGTCCAGATGGCGAAGGCGATGGGCGGCCACATCGTCGGCATGTCGACCGCCCTCGAGGCGATCGCCGCCCGTCAGGCGGGCATGGAGGTGCTCGGCATGTCACTCATCACGAACCTCGCCGCCGGCATCCAGCAGACGCCGCTCAGCCACGCAGAGGTCATCGAAGCCGGCCAGGCGGCCGAGCCGGTGATCAGCAAGCTCCTCGCGCAGATCGTCGCCGCACTGTGAGCGACGGGAAGGCGCTGCTCGACGTCGCGGAGGCCTGGCTCGCCCAGGATCCCGACGACGAGACACGTGCCGAACTCGCCGGACTCGTCGAGCGCGCCCGGGCGTCCGACGACGTCGCGGTCGCGGAGCTGCACGACCGCTTCGACTCGCGGCTCCAGTTCGGCACCGCCGGCCTGCGCGGTCGCATCGAAGCAGGCTCCAACCGGATGAACCGGGTGCTCGTCTCGCAGGCGGCCGCCGGTCTTGCCGCATACCTGCTCGAACAGGCCGCCCCCGGCGTCACCCCGAGCATCGTCATCGGCTACGACGGCAGGAAGAACTCCGCGGTCTTCGCGACCGACACGGCTGAGCTCATGGCCGGCGCCGGCGTGCGCGCGATCCTGCTCCCGCGCCTGCTCCCGACCCCGGTGCTGGCCTTCGCCGTCCGCTACTTCGACGCGAGTGCCGGCGTCATGGTGACGGCGAGCCACAACCCGCCCGCTGACAACGGGTACAAGGTGTACCTCGGCGGCGAGCAATACGGCTCGCAGATCGTCTCCCCCGCCGATGCGGCGATCGCCGCACACATCGCGCGGGTCGCCGACACCGGCCTCGTCCAGGAGCTCCCGCGGAGCAACGCCTATGAGACCGCGGGCGAGGACGTCGTCGACTCCTACGTCGCCGCGACCGCCGACGTCGCCCCGGCACCCGCCGGCGAGCAGCTGCGTGTGGTGTACACCGCGATGCACGGCGTCGGCTGGGAGACCATGCAACGGGTCCTCGCCGTCGCGGGCTACCCACCGCCCGAGCTCGTGACGGAGCAGATCGATCCTGACCCGACGTTCCGCACGGTGAGCTTCCCGAACCCCGAGGAGCCCGGCGCACTCGATCTGTCGTTCGCGACGGCCCGGGCAAGCGGTGCAGACCTCATCATCGCCAACGACCCCGACGCGGACCGGTTGGCGATCGCCATCCCCGACGCCGCAGAGCCCTCCGGATACCGGCGCCTCACGGGCAACGAGGTCGGGCTCCTGCTCGGCTGGCGCGCAGCGCTTGGCGCGAGCGCAGCACTCACCGGTGATGCCGCGCCGGAGGGCACGCTCGCGTGCTCCATCGTGTCCTCACCCGCCCTGCGAACCGTCGCCGAAGCGCACGGTCTGGCGTTCCAGGAGACCCTCACGGGCTTCAAGTGGATCTCCCGCACCCCCGGGATGGTGTTCGGTTTCGAGGAGGCCCTCGGCTACCTCGTGAACCCTGGGACGGTCCGCGACAAGGACGGCATCTCGGCAGCCGTCGCCTTCCTCGGCATGGCGACCGCCTCGGCCCAGGCCGGTGAGGATGTCGCTGCGCTGCTCGACCGCTTCGCCGCGACCTTCGGTTCCTTCGGCAGTGACCAGATCTCGATCCGCTACGCCGAACTGACGCGCATCGGCGAGGTCATGGCACGCCTGCGTGACCTGCCGCCCACCTCGGTCGCCGGCGCCACGGTGACGCGCATCGACGATCTCGCCGACGGTTTCGAGACGTTGCCACCAAGCGACGTCCTGCGGCTCTGGCTCGACGACGGTACACGGATCATGATCCGGCCGAGCGGCACGGAGCCGAAGCTCAAGGTGTACGTCGACGTGCAGTCGAGCGGGAGCGACGCAGCAGAGCGCTCATCCACCGTCGCGACGCGCCTCGCCGCGCTGCGGATCGACCTCACGGCACTCGTGTCCTGATCCGGTGGGAATCCCTTCGATACGCTCAGCGATCGGGACCACCCGCTCACCGAGCTTGTCGAGGTGGTCCGACGCGGTCGTTCAGCCGATGGCGCGTTCGAGCTTCTCGGTGAGTTCCGCGAGGTCGAAGTAGTTGTCGATGACGACGACGTCCGCGAACGTCTTCCCGATGTGCTCGACGAGCTCGGGTGACGTCAGGATCACCTGGGCGTCGGCGGCCGTCGTCTGCAGGCTCTCGATGTCGCCTGCGATGACCTCGGCTTCGAGGTCGAGGCGTTCGAGTGCCCGTTCGGCGTTGAGCTTGAGGATCGCGGAGGATCCGACTCCGGAGCCGCAGATGGCGACGATCTTCACGCTGGATCCTCCTCGACGGACGGTGCAGCGCCGAACACGGCACGCACCTCGTCCACCGTGGTGGCTGCGGCGAGCCGCGGGATGGCGCTCGGGTCGTTGAACACGTTGGCGATCTCCGCAACCCAGCCGACATGAGACTCGGATGTCGTCACGGCGAGGCCGAGCACGACGCTCACGGGGTCGTTGTGCGGGTGGCCGAAGCGGACCGGTTCGTCGAGGGTGAGCACGGCGAGGGCATCCTCGCGGACGTCGTCGCCGGGACGTGCGTGCGCGAGGGCGAGGCCTGGCGCGATCACGACGTACGCCCCGAATTCGTCGATGACGTCGATCATGCGCTGGGTGTAGCCGGGTTCCGTCGCGCCACTGCCGGCGAGCAGGGCGCCGATCTCGCGGACGGCCTCACGCCAGTCGGCCGCTGCAGCGCGGAGGACGACGCGGGCTTCGGGCAGGTCTGGGAGTGGCATCGCTTCAATCAGAGGGGTGGACGACCCGGTCGGGCCGGTGCAAGCGTATCGCCCGGAGGCTGAGCGACTTGCCCCGCGTGTGCCACGCAGTCCCTCAGACGGCGCGGCACATGCTGCGGGTCAGTCTTCGTCGTCGCCGAGGGCTTCGTCGAAGGCCTCGGTGATGCGGTCGGCGAGCGCTTCGCGGATCTCGAGCGGCTGGAAGGTCGCAGACGCCGCATTCAACTGGAACGTCTCGAGGTCGGTGAGGTCGTAGTCGAAGGTCTCCGTGAGGAGCGAGAGCTCCTTCGTGAGGCTCGTGTCGCTCATCGTGCGGTTGTCGACGTTGACCGTCACGTTGAAGTCGAGCTGGTACAGCAGATCGAACGGGTGGTCCTCGAGGTCGACTCCCCAGGCGGCGATCGCTCCGGTCTGCAGGTTCGACTGCGGGCTGAGTTCGAGCGGGATCTTCCGATCGCGAACCCATTCGGCGACGGGACCGAGAGTGGCGTACAGCGACTCGGCGTCGTCGCGCTCGATGAAGATGTCCTCGGCGATACGGACACCATGGCCCAGGCGGAGGGCTCGCCCGTCGAGGAGGGCGCCGCGGATGGATTCGATGCCGTCCGCCTCGCCGGCGTGGGCTGTGACCGGGAACAGTTCAGCCGCGAGGTAGTCGAACGCGAGACGGTGCTTGCTGGCCGGGAAACCGGCCTCAGCACCGGCGATGTCGAAGCCGACGACACCGCGCTCGCGGTGGCGGACGGCGAGTTCCGCGATCTCGAGGCCGCGGTCGGCGTGACGCATCGCTGTGACGAGCTGCCCGATCTGGATGTCGGAGCCACTGTGCGCGGCGTCCTGGATGCCGAGCTCGATGCCCTCCTGGACGGCCTCGACGACCGCGTCGAGGCTCAGCCCACGCGTGAGGTGCTGTTCGGGGGCCCATCGGACCTCGCCGTAGATGACACCGTCCGCTGCGAGGTCCTGTACGAACTCGCGGGCGACACGCACCAGGCCTTCGTGGGTCTGCATGACGGCGATCGTGAGGTCGAAGGTCTTGAGGTACTCGACGAGCGAGCCGGCGTTGCACTGGGCGTAGAACCAGTCGGCGAGGCCTTCCGGGTCTCCGACGGGTACGTCGACGCCGAGCGGTTCGGCCAATTCGATGATCGTCGCGGGTCGCACGCCGCCGTCGAGGTGGTCGTGGAGCGAGATCTTCGGCAGTGAGCGGAAGTCGATGCCGGACAGGGGGGATTCGTCTGCAGAGGTCACGGGTTTCACTGTACCGCTCGCCGATCCGGTCGGGCGAGGCACTTCATCGTCGAGCCGTGGGCGCAAACGACCGAGTGCCTCGCCTCGACCGACGGATCAGGCCTCGATGCGGGCTCGGATGATGGGACCTCGGGCCGGCGCCGTGTCGGCGATCGAGTAGGCACCTTCGAGCGCTTCGAGCGCGCGCGGGAAGCGGGCCTCGTCGTCGGCGGACAGCGTGAACAGCGGCTGGCCGGCGGTCACCCGGTCTCCGGGCTTCGCGTGGAGGTCGATGCCGGCAGCGTGGACCACCGGATCCTGCTGCCGCGCGCGACCAGCGCCGAGCCGCCAGGCAGCGATACCGAACGGCAGCGCCTCTTGCGTGGCGAGCACACCGTCGCGCTCCGCGAGGACCACGTGGGTCTCTTTCGCGACCGGCAG
Organism: Plantibacter sp. RU18; assembly: GCF_050613355.1. Taxonomy (NCBI): domain Bacteria; kingdom Bacillati; phylum Actinomycetota; class Actinomycetes; order Micrococcales; family Microbacteriaceae; genus Plantibacter; species Plantibacter sp. RU18. The sequence continues at coordinate 1,689,323 of NZ_CP159618.1, read as the reverse complement.
ACCCGCGTCCGGATCGCCGTCCTGCGCGCGGATCATGCGCTTCCAGACGTCCATCGCACGGCCGTCCGCAAGGGCGGCCTCGACGTCGGCGTCCGGCTGGCCGGCCAGCCGCAGCATCTCCTTCGCGAGCGCGAGCGTCAACTCGACGACGTCGGACGGGCCACCGCCCGCGAGGACCTCGACGGACTCGCGCACCTCGTTCGCATTGCCGATCGCGAGGCCGAGCGGGACGTTCATGTCGGTCAGCAGCGCGGTCGTCGCGACACCCGCGTCGGTGCCGAGCGCGACCATCGTCCGGGCGAGCTCCTCGGCCCGCTCGTAGTCCCGCATGAACGCGCCGGAACCGAACTTCACGTCGAGCACCAGCGCACCGGTGCCCTCGGCGATCTTCTTCGACATGATGCTCGAGGCGATGAGCGGGATGGCCTCGACCGTGCCCGTCGTGTCGCGCAGCGCGTACAGCCGCTTGTCCGCCGGAGCGAGTCCGGAACCCGCTGCGCAGATGACCGCACCCACGTCGGCGAGCTGCGCCATCATCTCGTCGTTGGTCAACGCTGCGCGCCAGCCCGGGATGCTCTCGAGCTTGTCGAGCGTGCCACCCGTGTGGCCGAGGCCGCGACCGGACAGCTGCGGCACGGCGACGCCGAACACGGCGACGAGCGGCGCGAGCGGCAGGGTGATCTTGTCGCCGACGCCGCCCGTCGAATGCTTGTCGGACGTCGGCTTGTCGAGTGACGCGAAGCTCATCCGTTCCCCGCTCGCGATCATCGCGAGTGTGAGGTCGCGGATCTCGCGACGGTCCATCCCGTTCAGCAGGATCGCCATGGCGAGCGAGGACATCTGCTCGTCGGCGACGTAGCCGCGGGTGAACGCATCGATCAGCCAGTCGATCTGCGGCGTCGACAGCTCGCCCCGGTCGCGCTTCGTGCGGATGAGGTCGACGACGTCGAAGGCCTCTACGGTGCTCATGCGTGGTACTCCTCGAGTTGGCGGGGTCCGAAGGCGTCCGGGAGGACCTCGTCGATGGTGCGGATGCCGGAGACGGTGTCGAGCAGCATGCCCGCCGTCGAGTGCTCGTACAGCAGTTGGCGGCAACGCCCGCACGGCATCAGGCGGTTGCCGTGGCCGTCGACGCAGGCGAACGCCACGAGGCGCCCACCGCCCGTCATGTGCAGCGAGGACACGAGGGCGCACTCGGCGCACAGTGTCAGGCCGTAGCTGGCGTTCTCCACATTGCAGCCGGAGATGATCCGGCCGTCGTCGACGAGGGCTGCCGCACCCACCGGGAAGCGACTGTAGGGCACGTAGGCGTTCCCCATCGCGTCCTTCGCAGCGGCATGCAGGGCGTCCCAGTCGATGTCCGGGGTGGTCGACACGTCGGTCATCGTCACCCCTTCACGTAGGGTTTGCCGGCGGCCGCCGGGCCACGCGAGATGCCGACGAGACCAGCGACCGCGAAGATCGTCACGACGTACGGCAGCATCAGCATGAACGCGCTTGGCACCGGGGAACCGATGGCGCTCAACGCGAACTGCAGGTTCTGCGTGAAGCCGAACAGCAGCGCGGCGAGCGTCGCCTTCAACGGATCCCAGCGGCCGAAGATGACCGCCGCGAGCGCGATGTAGCCTGCGCCGGCCGTCATCTCCTTGTTGAACGCACCCACCGATCCGAGCGTGAAGTACGCACCGCCGAGACCCACGATGGCGCCGGCGAGCGCGACATTCCAGAAACGCGTCCGGTTCACGTTGATACCGACCGTGTCCGCGGCCTGCGGGTGCTCGCCGACGGCGCGGAGGCGGAGGCCCCAGCGCGTGTAGAACAGGCAGAAGAACACAACGGCCACGGCGATGTACATCAGGTAGATGATGATCGTCTGTCGGAACAGCACCGGCCCGATGAGCGGGATCTCGCTCAGGATCGGGATGTTGATGCGCGGGAACTTCGGCGGGTTGTTGAACAGGTTCTCGTCCTTCGTGAGCACCTGCGAATACAGGAAGCTCGTGAGGCCGACGACCAGGACGTTGAGCACGACACCGACGATCACCTGGTCGACGAGGTACTTGATCGAGAACGCCGCGAGCAGGAAGCTGACGAGCATGCCGGCGATCATCGCGGCGATGAGGCCGAGGAACGCGTTGCCCGTCAACGAGGCGACGAAGGCGCTCGAGAACGCACCGGCGAGGAGCTGACCCTCGATCGCGATGTTCACGACCCCGACGCGCTCGGAGATGACGCCGCCGAGCGCGCCGAAGATGAGCGGCACGCTCAGGGCGACTGTTCCGAGCAGGAGCCCTGTGATCGGGATCGCCTTGCCGGCGGCGGCCCAGGACAGGAAGCCGACCATGAACAGCACACCGAAGACGGTGATGAGCCAGAGCGGTACCTTCTTGCCCGTGGTGACGAGGTAGGCGCTCAGCGCCGTGACACCCGCGAGGAGGATCGTGACGACGATGCCCGTGACGGTCGCGGGCAGCACGACGGTCGGCAGTTGGATGAGGTCGCCGTCGCTCGAGAGGCGGAACGTGCTGTTGCCGTCGCGGTGCCAGATGATGAAGAGCAGGAAGGCGATGACGGTGAAGATGCCGAAGGCGATCGGTGCCTTCCAACTCCGGACGACCACGGTCTCGAGGACGATCGGTGCGTCTGCTGCAGGCTGGGCCTGCTGGTCGGTCGTGACGGTGCTCACGCGGACACCTCCTTCTTGGCGGCGCGACGCGACACGCGCGGCGATCCGTCGGGCTTCGGCAGGAAGAAGATCGCCCGCACGAGCGGCGGAGCCGCGATGAACAGCACGATGAGTGCTTGGAGCACGAGCACGATGTCGATCGGCACGTTGACGCCCTGGGTCGCCTGCATCGAGTACCCGCCCGCCTTCAGCGCGCCGAACAGGATGCCGGCGATGAGGATGCCACCCGGTCGACTCCGTCCGAGGAGCGCGACGGTGATGGCGTCGAAGCCGATGCCCGCGTCGATGCCGTTGTCGAAGCCCGAGGTGACGGTTCCGAGCACCTGCGAGACACCGGCGAGACCGATGAGACCACCGGAGAGCAGCATGGCGTAGACGTAGGTGTTCTTCACGTCGATTCCGGCGACGCGGGCCGCGTTCGGGTTCTCGCCGACCGCCCGGAAGCGGAAGCCGATCGAGGAGCGGCTGAACAGCCACCAGACGAAGACGACCGCGATGAGTGCGAGCAGGAACCCGGCGTGCAGGTTGTAGCGGTCACCGAGCAGCTTCGGCAGGACCGCGTTCGGCGCCATCGCCGCGCTCTTCGGCACGTTCGAGCCCGGGGCCTGCAGGAGTCCCTGGGTGGAGAGCATGAAGGTGATGAGATAGAACGCGACGTAGTTGAGCATGATCGTGATGATCACCTCGTGCGCTCCCGTGCGCGCCTTCAGCAGGCCGACGATGCCGCCCCAGAACGCTCCACCGATGATGCCTGCGGCGACTGCGACGAGCAGGTGCACGACCGGCGGGAGGTCGAGCGTGAAGCCGACCCAGCCGGCGCACGCCGCTGCGATCAGCATCTGACCGCGCCCACCGATGTTGAACATACCGACGCGGAACGCGAGACCGACGCCGAGTCCGGCGAGGATCAGCGGAGTCGCGAAGGTGAGCGTCTCGGTCAGCGGGCGGATGCCGTTCAGGAAGTCGGGGCGCTTGAAGTTGTAGATCGCGCCCTGGAACAGCGCACCGTAGGCTCCGGTCGCGGACTGCCAGACGGCGGCGATGGTGTCGCCTGGGCGAGCGAGGAAGTACCCCGCCGCGGCGTGCACCTTCGGGTCGGTCAGTGCGATGAGGATCGCTCCGGCGATCATCGCGAGCACGACCGCCAGGATCGAGATCACGACGCTCGAATTGAGGATCTCCGCGAGCACCTTGTTCGAGCGCGGTTGGGTGGTGTCCGTCGGGGTCTCCCCCGGAGCCACCGGCTGGACCGTGCCAGGCGGGTTGTGGGTGGTGTCGCTCATGCTGCTGCTCCTGCCGGGAGTTCGCCGGCCATCATGAGGCCGAGGATCTCTCTGGGTGTGTTCGCCGGGACGATGCCGACGATGCCGCCGCGGTACATGACGGCGATCCTGTCGGCGAGCGCGACGACTTCGTCGAGCTCGGTCGAGACGACGATGACGGGGATGCCGGCGTCGCGGGTCGCGACGATGCGCTTGTGGACGAACTCGATCGATCCGACGTCGATGCCGCGTGTGGGCTGAGCGGCGACGAACAGCCGCAGATCGCGGCTGAGTTCGCGGGCGAGTACGACCTTCTGCTGGTTGCCGCCGGACAGGGAGCCGGCGGGCGATTCGATGCCCTGCGAGCGGACGTCGAACTCCTTCGACTTCTCCCGGGCGAAGTCGTCGCGGTATCCGCGCTGCACGTTGCCCGCCTTGACGAACGGGGCGCCGGTCGAACGGTCGAGCATGAGGTTCTCGGCGATCGTGAACTGCTTCACGAGGCCGTCCTCCGAGCGGTCCTCCGGCACGAACCCGACGCCGGCGTCGAGGACCTTGCGCGGGGTGGAGCCGACGAGCTCGACACCGTCGAGCTTGATGCTGCCCTTGGTGTGCGGCTGGAGGCCGAGGATCGCTTCGGTGAGCTCGGTCTGTCCGTTGCCCTGGACGCCGGCGATGGCGAGCACCTCACCCTCCTGGACCTCGAAGCTGACGCTGTTGACGACGAGCTGACCGAGATGGTCGATGACCGAGAGGTCGCGCACGGTGAAGGTGGCCCCGCCGAGCTTCGGCGCCTCCTTGTGCACCGTGAGTTCGACCGGGCGGCCGACCATGAGCGAGGCGAGTTCCGCGTTCGTCGCGGTGGGCGACGCCTCGCCGACGACCTTGCCGAGCCTGATCACGGTGATGCGGTCGGCGACCTCGCGGACCTCACGCAGCTTGTGCGTGATGAAGACGATCGAGGTGCCCTCATCGCGGAGCTGCTTCATGATCGCCATGAGCTCGTCGGTCTCCTGCGGCGTGAGCACTGCTGTGGGCTCATCGAACACGAGGACGTTGGCGTTGCGGGACAGCGCCTTGACGATCTCGACGCGCTGCTGCACACCGACGGGCAGATCGCCGACGATGGCATCCGGGTCGAGGCTGAAACCGAAGCGTTCCGAGATGTCGGAGACCCGCTTGCGGGCCGCTGCGACGTCGAGGCGGCCTCCGCTCCTGGTCTGCTCGTGGCCGAGCATGACGTTCTCGGCGACGGTGAAGACGGGGATGAGCATGAAGTGCTGGTGCACCATGCCGATACCGGCGCTCATGGCGTCGCCGGGGCCTTGGAAGTGCTGGACGACGTCGTCCAGGAGGATCTCGCCCTCGTCGGCCTGGTAGAGACCGTAGAGCACGTTCATGAGGGTGGACTTGCCTGCACCGTTCTCGCCGAGGAGAGCGTGGATCTCCCCCGGTTCAACGGTGAGGTCGATGTGGTCGTTGGCGGTGAGTGCGCCGAACCGTTTGGTGATGCCGCGGAGCTGGAGCTTCATGGGTCCCAATCTAAGTCACGGGTTGCTGTGAGGCACGCGTCGGATATGCGGCTCCGGTGGACGGGGTCGCCGTGCACCGTGCCGCGAACAGACCGGGGGGAGGCCGCGGATCGCGACCTCCCCCCGGAGACCCAGGCGTACCCGGGGTGAAGAGGGACTACTTGACGGGCGAGGAGACCGAGGTCGCCTTGATGGAGCCGTCGATGATGCCTGCCTTGATGGTCTCGAGCTCGTCGGTCAGGGTCGGGGAGACCTTGGACTCGAAGTCGTGGAACGGCGCGATGCCGACGCCGTCGTTCTCGAGCGTGCCGATGTAGGCCGCTGCGTCGAACGAGCCGCCGCCTGCCTCGGTCACGGTGTCGGCGACGCCGGCCTTCATGCCCTTGAGGATGGAGGTGAGGAAGAGACCCTTGTTCTCGGGGTTCGTCTCGTAGAGGTCGGCGTCGACACCGATCATCGCGATGTCCTTGCCGGTCTCCTGGATCTCGGCGATCGCGCTCAGGAAGATCGGGCCACCGACGGGCAGGAGCACGTCAGCGTTCTGGTCGATGAGCGTGCGGGCGAGCTGCTTGGCGGTGTCGTTGGCCTCGAAGCCACCGGTGAACGAACCGGTCTGGGCGGCGACGTCCCATCCGACGACCTGGACGCTCTTGCCCTTCTGCTCGTTGTAGTACGCGACGCCCTCGGCGAAGCCGTCCATGAAGATCTGGACGGACGGGAAGGGCTGACCACCGAAGGTGCCGACGACGCCGGTCTTCGAGTAGTCGGCTGCTGCGTAGCCTGCGAGGAACGCGGCCTGCACGGTGTCGAAGAGGATCGGCTTGATGTTCGGGGCATCGACCTTGCCGTCGAAGTCGTTGTCGGCCGCGTCGTCGATGATCGCGTAGTCGATGTCCGGGTTGGCGAGGGCCGCGGTGACCGTGTCTGCCGACAGCGCGAAGCCGACGCTCACGATCAGTGAGCAGCCCTGATCGGCGAGGCTCTGCAGGTTCGGCTTGTAGTCGTCGGCCTTGTCGGACTGGACGGTGATGGGCTCGACGCCGAGGTCCTTCGCGGCTTCGGTCAGGCCCTCGTAGCCGAGCTGGTTGAAGGACTTGTCGGTGAAGCCACCTGCGTCGGAGACCATGCAGGGGAGGAAGTCGGACGCGGCACCGGTCGCGTCGCCGCTGCCGGTGCTGGGTGCCGATGCGCAGCCGGCGAGCAGTGCCATGAGTCCGACGCCGGCGATTGCGCCCGCAGCGGCCTTCCGAGTTGAGATTGCCAAGGTAGCCTCCAAGATGCAGCCCCACGGGTCGCGGGGCGTATGGGGTTACGTTACCCAATGTGACGTCGGGCGGATGGACGATTCCAGCTTCGCGACCGAAGCGTTACAGAACGGTGGCAGCCGCGCAATACGCCGGAAACACTGCTCTCGCTCAGACGCGCACGGTGTCGTCAGGACCGTGCGCATCTGAGCATCATTTGTGGAATCGTCGGGCAGCTCGGCGCGCAGGGCGCCTGCCGACCCCTACTTACGGGACGCGAATCGGCATCACGCCGGTGCGCGAAGCGCGAGCACCTCCTCCGACCATCGACGCCGCAGCCAACGGTCGTGGCTCGCGATCACGACCGCGCCCGGATAGCTGCCGAGCGCCTCCTCAAGTTCCGTTGCCAGCGACAACGAGAGATGGTTCGTCGGCTCATCGAGCAGGAACAGGTGCGGCGGTCTCGCGATGATGAGCGCGAGCGCCAACCGTCGCTGCTGACCGACCGACAGGTGCCCGACCGGTCGATCGAGATCCCGTGCGGCGATCAGTCCGAGCGCGGCGAGCGGTGTGCGCGCAGCCCGCCCCTCGCCGAGCGTGCGTTCGTAGACCGCCCGCGGCGAGCTGTCCGGGTCCTCGAACACGACGTCCTGCTCGAGCAGCCCGACCCGGAGGCCGCGACGACGCAGGAGGCGTCCGCCGTCGAGCCGCAGTGATCCCGCGAGCACTGCGAGCAGCGTCGACTTCCCCGCTCCGTTCGCGCCGGTGACGAGCAGCCTGGTGCGGGGGGGGGCCAACCGCAGCCGATCGAGTGCCAACCGCCCGTCGAGCCGCGCATCCTGGAGCTCGATGAGCTGCTCACCGTCCTCGAGGACCATCGACCCGCTCGGGATGCCTGCGAAGGTGAGCGGCGCGGGAGGCTTGCGCACCTGCTCGCGTCCGAGCACCTCGAGCCGCAGCTGTGCGTTCCGCACCCGCCGACTGATCTGCTGCTCCACGCGATCGCCGCGCATACCGAACGCCATCCGGTTGTTGTCCCGGATGCCGCGGTCGTGGTTGATCTTCGGGGCCACGTCGTGCACGGCGCCCGCGAGCCGTCGGAGCTCGTCCTGCTCGTCCGCATACCGCCCGATCCATCGCGTGAGTTCTGCGGACTTCCATCCGAGGTACTCGCTGAACGGGCCGCCGAAGACGACCGCCGGTGACGGCTCACCGACGGGGACGGGACGAGACGGATCGATGTCGACCAGACCGGTCGCGACCTCGTCGAGGAACGCACGGTCGTGGCTCGCGAACAGCACCGGCCCAGGCCACGCGATGAGCTCGCCGCGAAGGTACGCGACCGCCCCGTCGTCGAGGTGGTTGGTCGGCTCGTCGAGCAGCAGCGCGGTGGGACGGGCGACCAGCAGGGCGGCGAGCGCGAGCCGCGACCGCTGGCCACCGCTCACCTCGGCGAGCGTCCTGGACCGCTCGATCCCCGACAGCCCGAGACCGTCCACGACGGCGTCGAGCCGCGCGTCGGCCGACCACACGTCGGCGCGCTCCGCGGCTTCGAGTGCGGCTGCGTACCGATGCTCGGCGGAGCCGTCCGCAGCTGCCGAGGGATCACCGAGCGCCTGCGCGGACTGCTCCAGCTCGCGCTCGATGGCCCGCACCTCGCCGAGCGCCTGCTCGAGCAGCTCCCCGACGGTGGACTCCGGGGGCAGTCCGATCTCCTGCAGCAGGATGCCGGTGCGGACAGGACGCAGCACCTCGCCGTCGTCAGCCTCGTCGAGACCGGCGAGCAGGCGCAACAGCGTCGACTTGCCGGCCCCGTTCTCCCCGATCAGGCCGAGCCGCTCACCGCCCGCGACGACGAGATCGACATCGCGGAGCACGACGCGGTCGCCGAACGAGCGGCTGACGCCGTCGGCGCGAAGCTGCTGGATGTCGGCAGTGCGGCCGAAGCCTGCGCGGCCGGACGGACGGGTAGACAGATGATTCGTTTCGGGTGCTCGCATGCGCGACCGCCTCTCGGATGGGAGGCACGACCTGGTCGAACGTCTCGGGTGCGGCGATCGACGGAGCTGGGCTCTGGATCACACACGGGAGCTGGATGAAGTCGGCGTACCTCGATGGTTTCCCGTCGGGCAGGTCGCACTGGGCAACGCAGGGCCGCGGACACGGGAGGTCGATTCGCTCAGATCTTCACAGTGCAGCCAGGCTAATGGCCGCCAGCGTGCGCCGCAACCCCGATGGTCGGTCCTCGCGATTAGGCTTGGTCGTATGCGTGCTCCGTCGGCTCCCCCGCTCGCGCCGCGTCGGTCACGTCGCCGACACGGCCTCGGCGCCCTGCTCACGGCGACCGCGGTCGGAGTGGTCCTCGCGCTCGGCGCCGCGCCTGCCTGGTCGACGGTGGCGTTCGCGACGAGCACCACACCGAGTGCGGTTCCGAGCACGTCCCCGACCACTGCACCACCGGCCACCCGCAAGCCGACCCCGACCCACGGCGCGACGACGACACCCAAGCCGAGTGCGACACCGAAGCCCGCCGAGACGCCCACCGTCCGCGGGACCGACTTCGACCCCGGCGAGATCATCAGCGACGTGAACTTCTACGACGCGAACGCGATGAACGAGGCGGACGTCCAGGCGTTCTTCGCCTCCCAGCCGTGCACACCCAAGGACGGTGTCCCCTGCCTCGCCGACTTCAGAGACAGCACGGAGTCGGTCCCGGCAGCGGAGCCAGGACACTGCGAGGCCTACCGCGGCGCCGTCAACGAATCCGCAGCGCGTATCGTCACGAAGGTCGCCCGTGCCTGCGGGATCAACCCCAAAGTGCTCCTCGTGCTGATGCAGAAGGAGCAGTCGCTCATCACCTCGCCGAGCGAGTACGGCTACGCCCGGGCGATGGGGTGGGGCTGCCCGGACACCGGCCCGGACTTCAGCGCCAGCTGCGACGCCGACTACTTCGGCTTCCAGAACCAGGTGTACCGCTCGGCCTGGCAGTTCCGGCAGTACACGCTCTACCCGCTGAACGTGCCGGGCGAGTCCTACCAGCGCGCGTACCACCTGGGGAAGGTGTACATCCAGTACAACCCGGACACGGCGTGCGGCGGCACCGAGGTCGACATCACGAACCAGGCCACCGCGAACCTGTACCTCTACACGCCGTACCAGCCGAACGCGGCGGCCCTCACGAACGTGTCCGGCACGGGCGACGCCTGCAGCGCCTACGGCAACCGCAACTTCTGGCGTCTGTACACGGAGTGGTTCGGCCCAGCAATCTGACCAACGCCCCGCGTGTGTGCGACGCGGCCTCAGTCGCCGATGAGGAGCGAGACGCGGTCGTCGAGATACGCGTCGAGCCGGGTGAGGCCGAGGTCGTGGCCCGCCCACCGCAGCATCACCGTGTCGTCCACGAGCGAGAGCGGGCCGGAGCCGTCGCGCAGGGATGCGTCGTCCACGGCGAGCTCGACGACCTCGAAGTTCACCACCTCCCCCTCAGCGAACGGGCCACGATGAGCGGCCTGCTGCGCGAGACGACGGTGCTCCACCTCCGTCGAGCGGTGGTTGAACCACTTCGGTTCGATCGCGCGCGTGGACTCCGCGGCCGTGAACAACCGGCCGTCCGCTGACAACAGCACAACGCCGAGCCGCCAGGCGCGACCGATCGGACGCAGTGCCGGTGCGCGCTTGACGAGCGGGAGCCCGCGCGGGGTGTAGACCTCAGCGAGGGCTTCGTCCGGAACTGCGGCGGCCTCGAGGCGTGCGGCGGCGAGGTGCAGGAGCACCCGCGCGTCGCTCACCGGTCACCGCCGATCAGAGGACGTCGTCGCGGCCGGAGAGCTTCAGCGCGTCGACGACGCTCTTCACTCGCTGGGCGTTCGCGCTCGTGGTCACCAACAGGGCGTCCGGGGTGTCCACGACCACGATGTCCTGGACGCCGATCAGACTGATGACCCGCCCTGTCTGGCTGACGACGATGCCGCTCGACGCGTCCGACAGGACACGGGCGTTCTCACCCAGGATCGCGAGGTCGGACTTGCGACCGCCGGAGTTGAGCTTCGCGAGCGATGCGAAGTCGCCCACGTCGTCCCAGTCGAAGTGGGCGGGGACGACGGCCATGCGCCCAGCGGCGGCGGCAGGCTCCGCGACCGAGTAGTCGATCGCGATCTTCTCGAGTGCAGGCCAGACGCGGTCGACCACGGGCCCGCGTGTCGCGGGGTCGTCCCAGGCCTCGGCCAGTTCGAGGAGGCCTGCGAGCAACTCCGGCTTCTGTCGGCCGATCTCCTCGAGCAGGACGTCTGCTCGCGAGATGAACATGCCGGCGTTCCACAGGTGCTCGCCGCTCGTCACGTAGCGCTTGGCGGTGGCGAGGTCCGGCTTCTCGACGAAGGAGTCGACGAGCATGACACTCTCCGCGCCCTCGATGCCGAGCTCGTGCGCGCTCCTGATGTATCCGAAGCCGATGGCGGGTTCCGTCGGCTGGATGCCGATGGTGACGATGTAGCGTTCCTCGGCGGCGTTGACCGCCTGCGCGACTGCGGCGCGGAACAGGCGGTCACCCCGGATCACGTGGTCGGCGGCGAAGGAGCCGACGATGACGTCCGGTTCGCGGCGGACGAGGATCGCGGCGGCCAGCCCGATCGCGGCGGTCGAGTCGCGTGGCTCGCTCTCGAGGACGACGTTGGCGTCTGCGAGGTCCGGGAGCTGCTGCTCCACGGCGGCACGGTGCGCGCGTCCGGTGACGACCATGATGCGCTGGTCGCCGGCGATCGGGGCCAGACGGTCCCAGGTCGCGCGGAGGAGCGTGCTGCCGGACCCGGTGAGGTCGTGCAGGAACTTCGGCGCGTCTGCCCGCGAGAGGGGCCACAGACGACTGCCGATGCCGCCGGCCGGGATCACTGCGTAGAAGCGTTCGAGGGGCGTGGTCATCTGCCCAGCGTAGCGGTCGGACCCGACACGGATCTGGCGTCACCAAGCCGCCATCCGGCGGGGTTAACATGAGCACCAGCTCGACCCAGAGCGAGTGGACAGAGGTGAGGCATGGCCGGACGCAACGTCCTCGGGATCCCGATCCCCTCCTTCGGCAGTCGGCAGACGCCTCCCAACCCCGTCGGGCCGCCCGCCGCCGCCGATCTCGACGGCCGGAACAGCATCGTCAACGCCTGCGTCTACCGGCACGGCGCCCGCACTTCGACGCTCACCTCGCTCGAGGACACCTTCCGTGCGCTCCGCGAGACACCCGACGGCGTCGCCTGGATCGGCCTGTACCGCCCGGACGCCGGGGAACTCGGAGTCCTCGCCGACGAGTTCGGCCTGCACCCGCTCGCGGTCGAGGACGCGATCACCGCGCATCAACGCCCCAAGATCGAACGCTACGACGACGTCCTCTTCGTCGTCCTCCGAGCCGCGAACTACGTCGACGAGTCGGAGACGGTCGAGTTCGGCGAGCTGCACGTGTTCGTCGGGCCGAACTTCGTCATCACGCTGCGCCATGCGGAGTCGCCCGACCTCTCGCAGGTGCGCGCCCGGATGGAGGAGGAGCACGAGCTGCTCGCCTACGGCCCGCAGGCCATCCTGTACGCGATCATCGACGCCGTCGTGGACGGGTACGGCCCGGTCGTGTCCGGTCTCTCCAACGACATCGACGAGATCGAGGAGCAGGTGTTCATCGGCGAGTCCCAGGTCTCGCGGCGCATCTACCAGCTCTCCCGCGAGGTCATCGCCTTCGAACGTGCGACGCACCCACTCAGCGACGTCATGCATGCACTCGAGCAGGGCAGCGAGAAGTACGGGGTCGCCGACGAGCTCCGGCGCGGGCTGCGGGACGTCGCCGACCACCTCACGAGCGTCAACCAGAAGATCGACGCGTACCGCGAACTCCTCCGCGACATCCTCACGGTCAACAGCACACTCGTCGGCCAGCGCCAGAACGAGGAGATGGCCAAGATGACCGAAGCGAGCCTGGCGCAGGGGGACGAGGTCAAGAAGATCTCCTCGTGGGCCGCGATCCTCTTCGGTCCGAGCCTCATCGCCGGCATCTACGGCATGAACTTCACGCACATGCCGGAACTCTCCTGGTGGTTCGGATACCCGATGGCGCTCGCCCTCATGGCGACGACCAGCGTCATCCTCTACAAGGTGTTCAAACGACGGAACTGGCTGTGAACGCCGGGTGGACGCACGGTGTCCCGACTCTCTCGACGTCGAGACACTTAGGCCACCCTTAGCGGCGAAAAGACGCCTGATCCGCCTACACTGGTGCGCAGCGCGCCGCAGAACGATCTGCCGCAGAGAGCGACTATCAAGGAGGACCTCGTGACCGCGAGTCTCACGCGAACGTCACCGTTGGAATCCACGACATCCAAGCGTCCCGCCGGCACCCTGTACCGGGGCCGCGAGGGAATGTGGTCGTGGGTGCTCCACCGGATCACCGGTGTCGCAATCTTCTTCTTCCTCCTGGTGCACATCCTGGACACCGCACTGGTGCGGGTCTCCCCAGAGGCGTACAACGCCGTCATCGGCACCTACAAGAACCCGATCATGGGCCTCGGCGAGGTGGCGCTCGTCGCCGCCATCGCGTACCACGCGTACAACGGCATCCGGATCATCCTCATCGACTTCTGGTCGAAGGGCACCAAGTACCAGCGACCGATGTTCTGGATCGTGCTCGCCCTCTGGGCCATCACGATGCTGGGATTCACGCCGCGCCACCTGATCAACGTGTTCAGCGAGATGGGCCACTGATGACGACGATCGCCGCTCCCCGCACCCCCGCCCGTCCCGCACGCCGCAAGGGCGTCAACTGGGAGAAGTGGGGCTGGATCTACATGCGCGCCTCCGGCGTGATCCTCCTGGTCCTCATCTTCGGCCACCTGTTCGTCAACCTCATGGTCGGCGACGGCATCAAGGCCATCGACTTCGCGTTCGTCGGCGGCAAGCTCTCCAACCCGTTCTGGCAGTGGTGGGACGTCGCGATGCTGTGGCTCGCACTCATCCACGGCGGCAACGGCATGCGCACCCTCGTGAACGACTACGCCACCGGGCGGACCATCCGCGGCGTCCTCAAGGGCGCGATCCTCGCGGCCGTGGTCGTGCTCATCATCCTCGGGACCCTGGTCGTCTTCACCTTCGACCCGTGCCCCGCCGGCGCACCTGCAGACCTGCTCGCCTCGTTCTGCCCCGCCAACTAAGCAACGAAAGCACAGCGTGACTACAGAAACCAGCGAGTCCACCGTCGTCGACGGGATCCACTACCACCAGTTCGACATCGTGATCGTGGGTGCCGGCGGTGCCGGTATGCGCGCGGCGATCGAAGCTGGTCCCGGCGCCAAGACCGCCGTCATCTCCAAGCTCTACCCGACGCGCTCCCACACGGGCGCAGCCCAGGGCGGCATGGCGGCGGCGCTCGCGAACGTCGAGGAGGACAGCTGGGAGTGGCACACCTTCGACACCATCAAGGGTGGCGACTACCTCGTCGACCAGGATGCCGCTGAGATCCTCGCGAAGGAGGCCATCGACGCGGTCATCGACCTCGAGAACATGGGCCTGCCCTTCAACCGCACGCCAGAGGGCAAGATCGACCAGCGTCGCTTCGGTGGCCACACCCGCGACCACGGTAAGGCTCCCGTCCGCCGTGCGTGCTACGCGGCAGACCGCACCGGTCACATGATCCTCCAGACGCTCTTCCAGAACTGCGTCCGCCTCGGCATCAACTTCTTCAACGAGTACTACGCACTCGACCTCATCATGACCACGGTCGACGGCGTCGAGAAGCCGTCCGGCATCGTCGCCTACGAGCTCTCCACCGGCGAGATCCATGTGTTCCAGGCGAAGGCGATCATCTTCGCGACCGGCGGCTTCGGCAAGATCTACAAGACGACGTCGAATGCACACACCCTCACGGGAGACGGCGTCGGCATCATCTGGCGCAAGGGCCTCCCCCTCGAAGACATGGAGTTCTTCCAGTTCCACCCCACCGGCCTCGCCGGTCTGGGCATCCTCCTCACCGAGGGAGCGCGAGGCGAGGGTGCGATCCTCCGCAACGCGAGCGGTGAGCGCTTCATGGAGCGCTACGCCCCCACCATCAAGGACCTCGCGCCGCGAGACATCGTCGCGCGCTGCATGGTCCAGGAGGTTGCGGAAGGCCGTGGCGCCGGTCCGAACAAGGACTACGTGTACCTCGACTGCACCCACCTGGGTGCCGAGGTCCTCGAGACGAAGCTCCCCGACATCACGGAGTTCGCGCGCACCTACCTCGGTGTCGACCCGGTCACCGAGCCCGTTCCTGTGATGCCGACCGCGCACTACGCGATGGGTGGCATCCCGACCAACGTCAAGGCCGAGGTCCTGAGCGACAACAACACCGTCGTGCCCGGCCTCTACGCCGCCGGCGAGTGCGCCTGCGTCTCCGTCCACGGCTCCAACCGCCTCGGAACGAACTCACTCCTCGACATCAACGTCTTCGGCAAGCGCGCCGGCAACAACGCCGTCGAGTACGTGCAGGGACTCGACTTCACCCCGCTGCCGGAGAACCCTGCCGGGTTCGTCTCAGGGCTCATCGAGCAGATGCGGAACTCCAACGGCACCGAGCGGATCTCCAACATCCGCCGCGAGCTGCAGGAGGAGATGGACCGCAACGCGCAGGTGTTCCGCACCGACGAGTCGCTCGAGGGCGTCACCGAGACGATCCACAACCTGCGTCAGCGGTACCAGAGCATCGCCGTCCAGGACAAGGGCAAGCGGTTCAACACCGACCTCCTCGAGGCCATCGAGTTGGGCTTCCTGCTCGACCTGGCCGAGGTCGTCGTGTTCTCCGCCCGCAACCGCAAGGAGAGCCGCGGCGGCCACATGCGCGACGACTTCCCGAAGCGGGACGACGAGAACTACATGAAGCACACGATGGCCTACCTGTCCGGCGACCCGCACTCCGCCGACGCCGCAGACCACATCCGGCTCGACTGGAAGCCCGTGGTCATCACGCGTTACCAGCCGATGGAGAGGAAGTACTAGCGATGAGCACTGCAACGCTCGAGAACCCGCCGGCCGCGGCGCCGGAAGAGATCCAGTCGTTCACGGTGACGCTGATCATCCGTCGCTTCGACCCCGAGGTCGACGCCGAGCCGCGTTGGGAGGACTTCGACGTCCAGATGTTCCCGACAGACCGCATCCTCGACGCCCTCCACAAGATCAAGTGGGAGCAGGACGGCTCGCTCACGTTCCGTCGCTCGTGCGCCCACGGCATCTGCGGTTCGGACGCCATGCGCATCAACGGCCGGAACCGCCTCGCCTGCAAGACGCTGATCAAGGACCTCGACATCTCGAAGCCGATCTACGTCGAGGCGATCAAGGGCCTGCCGCTGGAGAAGGACCTCGTCGTCGACATGGATCCCTTCTTCGCGTCCTTCCGCGAGGTGCAGCCGTTCCTCATGCCCGGCAAGCCGGCGGAGAAGAACAAGGAGCGCGTGCAGTCGGTCGCCGAGCGCGCACGCTTCGACGACACCACGAAGTGCATCCTGTGCGCCGCGTGCACCTC
Source organism: Plantibacter sp. RU18 (assembly GCF_050613355.1). NCBI lineage: Bacteria > Bacillati > Actinomycetota > Actinomycetes > Micrococcales > Microbacteriaceae > Plantibacter > Plantibacter sp. RU18. Next base: position 1,673,079 of record NZ_CP159618.1, on the reverse strand, counting down.
GTCCTGCCCCGTGTTCTGGACCGACGGCCAGTACTTCGGTCCTGCCGCGATCGTGAACGCCCACCGCTTCATCTTCGACTCCCGCGACGACGCTTCGCAGGTGCGCCTCGACATCCTCAACGATCAGGAGGGCGTGTGGCGCTGCCGCACCACCTTCAACTGCACCGAGGCCTGCCCCCGCGGCATCCAGGTGACGCAGGCGATCGCGGAGGTCAAGCAGGCCATGATCTCGGGTCGCATCTCCTAACCCGCTCCTCTACCCCAGTCATTCGTTCGGTCCAGCGCGGTGCGCTGGACCGAACGCGTGTTGTGGCGCGAGCGCTACCTTCCGGAGGGTAGCGCTCGCGCCAGTGCACCGCGCCGAGCGCTGTCACCCCGCGCTCGGTCGAGCGCACCGCGCTGGGCGCCGTCACCTCGCGCTCGGTCCAGCGCGGTGCGCTGGCCCGAGGCTCGATCAGGATTGGACGGCTGTGCGCGCTTCGGCGGCGGACGAGGCACCGAGGGCGTCCATCGCCATGGCTCGCGCAGCCTCGAGCGTGTAGCGACGCAGTTCGCTCCGCACGTCGCCGAGCGCGGACGGGGTGACCGACAGGCTCGTCGCACCGAGACCGACGAGCACGACCGCGAGCAAGGGATCGGCGGCGGCCTCGCCGCACACCCCGACCGAGCGACCCGACGCGAGCCCAGCATCACCGACGAGTTTGACGAGTCGGAGCACCGCTGGATGCCAGGGGTCCTGATACGCCCCGAGCGGACCCAGCAGGCGATCAGCGGCGAGCGTGTACTGGGTGAGGTCGTTCGTCCCGATGCTCACGAAATCGGCGACGCCCAGGATCTGAGCGGCGAGCAGCGCGCTCGACGGCACCTCGATCATCGCGCCGACGGTTCGGAGTCCCAGGCTCTTGGCGAGGGAGACGAACGCCGCCGTCTCCGCCAGGTCCGCGACCATCGGCGCCATCACCCACAGCTCAGCGTCGTGCGAGTCCTGAGCGAGCGCCAGTGCCGTCAGCTGGTCCCGCAGCACGGACTCATGGGTCTGCAGAGCCCTGATTCCCCGCACGCCGAGCGCCGGATTGACCTCCGGCGTACCCGAGCCGAGGAACGCGAGCGGCTTGTCGGCACCGGCATCGAAAACCCGCACGACGACACGCTTCCCGGGGAACGCCGCGAGCAGCTCGCCGTACCGTTCGACCTGCTCCGTGACGCCGGGGGCCTCCCGTCGGTCGAGGAACAGCAGTTCGGTCCGGAACAACCCCACGCCTTCCGCGCCCAGGGCCAGCGCGCCCGCAGCGGAACTGACGGCACCGAGGTTCGCGAGGAGTGGCACGGGGGTTCCGTCAGCGAGTTCGCCGGGCGACCTTGGCGACACCCGCACTCGCGCCGCAGCGGTGGACCGCGCGGATCTGACCTCCCGCTTCGTCGGGGAACCCGTGACGACACCGGCCCCCGCATCGACGAGGACGATCTCGCCGTCCTCGAACTGGTCGGCTCCGGCGACGCCCACGACCGCGATCAGCGACTTCTCTCGCGCGAGGATGGCCGTGTGCGAGGTGGCGGAGCCGCCGCTTGTCACGAGGGCGAGCACCATCGAGAGGTCGAGGAGGACCGTGTCGGCCGGCGCGAGGTCGGCTGCGACCAGGACGAAGGGCTCATCCGACTCCGGCGGTCCGGGCGTCGGGCGGCCCTCCAGCCGCGCGATGACCCGCTGCGACACGTCGCCGACATCGGTGGCTCTCGCCGCCATCGCATCGCCGAGGTTGAACAACATCTGCTGCACGGTCGCGAGTGCCTCGAACACCGCACGCTCCGCCGTGCGACCGCCGGAGATCCGCGCAGCCACGTCGTCGGCCAGGGCCGGGTCGTCGGCCATCATGGCCTGGGCTTCGAGGACGTCGCGCGCATGTCCGTCGGTCCGGCTCGCGCGTTGCTCGAGTTCGACACGTGTCGCCGCCAGCGCCGCCGCAGCCCGCCCCTGCTCAACGGCGGTGTCGCCCGTGAACGGCCCATCGGACGGTTCCGGTAGCGGATCAGGCATTCGCAGGACAGGCCCTGCGACGACGCCGCGTCCGACACCCGTCCCGATGAAGGTGCGCTGCCCCACCGCCTCGTGCATGGTCCGACCCTAGCGCACGGCTTCCCCGCCGTCCGGAGCGCCCGCATCTCCCAGAGCCAACCGCGTTCGGAGCCCGCGGACACCCGCCGCACGGCCGCTTGTAGGCTTGCTCCGTGACCAGTCCGCGAGCATCGATGAGGCGAACTGCCGAACCCGGCACGGAGCCCGTGGACACCCCGGCCCGGCCGCCACGACGAACCCTCAAGCAGACACCGCCACCGGTCGTCTTCCAGATGATCCAGAACAGCCAGAACCCGATCATCCGGCGGCTCGCCCCGCGGGCGGCGACGGCTGAGCGTGCGACGACCTGGGTGATGCGGCTGAAGCCCTACCGCGTGATCATGCGCTACCTGCACATGGACGGCAACCTGCTCGCCGCCGGCATCAGTTTCCAGTCGGTCTTCGCCGTGTTCGCGGCCGTGTACGTCGGCTTCGCGATCGCCGGGATCTGGCTGGGCGGCAACCCGGAGGTCTTCGAGGCGCTGGTGGAGATCATCAACCGGGCGGTCCCAGGGCTCATCGGCACCGACGGACAGGGCATCATCTCGGAGGAGCAGCTCTCGAGCGCCTCACTCCTCGGCTGGACGGGCGCCATCGCTGCGATCGGTCTCATCTGGACCGCCATCGGCTGGTTGTACTACACCCGCCAGGCTGTCCGCGCCATCTTCGATCTGCCGAAGGTCGCCGCGAGCTTCTTCCTCCTCAAAGTGGTCGATCTCGTCCTCGCCCTCGCCTTCGGTGTCCTCCTCGTCGTCTCGGCGACGCTGTCGGTCGCCAGCACGCAGGCGCTGAGCTGGCTGCTGTCGCTCGCCGGCCTCGAGAACACGTTCTGGGTGACCCTCGGCAGCCGCGCGGTCGGCCTGATCGTCGCCGTGGTCGTCAACGTCGTCACTCTCGGAGCGATGTTCCGCGTGCTCAGTCGAATCCAGATCCCGTGGCGGAACCTGTTCGGCGGGGCGCTGCTCGGCAGCCTGGTGCTGTCGCTGCTGAGCGTCGTGAGCAGCGCGGTGATCGCCGGCGCCTCACGCAACCCGCTCCTGGCCACCTTCGCGGTGTTCGTCGGCTTGATGCTGTGGTTCAACCTCGTGAGTCGGGTCATCCTCGCCTCAGCAGCATGGATCGCCGTGGGGCTCGACGACCAGGGGATCAGCGTGCACACCTTGACCCCGGAGGAACAGGCGGAGGAGGAGCTCGCCGCTCGTCGCCTCGTGGCGGAGGCCGAACTGCGCAAGTCGCGATCGGCGCTCCGGACAGCGCGCGGTCCGGCAGTGTGGTTCGCCCGACGACGGGTCCGCCGTGCCGAAGCGGTCGCCGAAGCGGTCGCTGATCGACACGACGAGCAGCACTCCCTCACCAACTGATCCACCGCGCGACGCACCCCACCGGAGGCGTCCGTCCACGGGCACGGTCGACCACGGCCGTGTCGGACGCCGCGACTAAGCTGGAGGCATGTCTGCACCCCTCCGCATCGCCAGTGTCAACGTCAACGGAGTCCGCGCGGCCTTCCGCAAGGGCATGGGCGAGTGGCTCGAGACGAGGGGCGTCGACATCCTCGCGCTCCAGGAGGTCCGGGCCGCCACGTCAGACCTCGAGGGGCTCTTCGGCCCCGAGTGGAACATCCTCCACGACGCCGCGACCGCCAAGGGTCGCGCCGGCGTCGCGATCGTGAGCCGTCGTACCGCCGGCATCCACCGGGTCGCATTCGGAGCAGACGACTTCGACAGTGCCGGGCGCTGGCTCGAGGCCGACTTCGACGTCGACGGCACCCTCGTGACGGTCGTCAGCACCTACGTCCACTCCGGCGAGGTCGACACCCCGAAGCAGGTCGAGAAGTTCCGCTTCCTCGACACGATGCTCGAGCGTCTGCCCGCCCTGCACGCGCACAACCCGCTCTCGCTCGTCGTCGGCGACCTCAACGTCGGCCACACCGAACTCGACATCAAGAACTGGAAGGGCAACGTCAAGCGTGCCGGCTTCCTTCCCGCCGAGCGTTCCTACTTCGACCGGTACCTCGGTGCCGCAGGTTCGTCCGTGACCGGTGTCGACGGCGTCAGCGGTCCCGGCCTCGGCTGGGTCGACGTCGGTCGCCAGGCTGCCGGCCAGGTTCCCGGGCCGTACACGTGGTGGTCGCAGCGCGGCCAGGCGTTCGACACCGACACCGGTTGGCGGATCGACTACCAGCTCGCCACCCCGGAGCTCGCGGCGCTCGCCTCCGGCTACACGATCGACCGCGCTGCCGCCTACGACCAGCGATGGTCCGACCACGCTCCCGTCGTCGTCGACTACGCCATCTGACCACCGGCCCCAGGCCGCCCACACCTCTGCGAGATCCCATGACCAAGCCACGTCTCTATTCCGGCATGCAGCCGTCCGCCGACTCCCTGCACCTCGGCAACTACATCGGAGCCCTGCTCCAGTGGAAGCAGATGCAGCAGGACCACGACGCGTTCTTCAGCATCGTCGATCTGCACGCCATCACCGTCCCCCAGGACCCGGCGGAACTCCGCGAGAAGACCCGCCGCACCGCCGCCCAGTACATCGCCGCGGGCATCGACCCGTCGGTGTCGACACTGTACGTGCAGTCGCACGTCCCGGCACACGCTCAGCTCGCGTGGGCGCTCAACACCATCACCGGGTTCGGTGAGGCGGCGCGCATGACGCAGTTCAAGGACAAGTCCGCCAAGCACGGCCGCGACGCCGCATCGGTGGGCCTCTTCGCGTACCCGATCCTCATGGCGGCAGACATTCTGCTGTACCAGACGGACATCGTCCCGGTCGGCGACGACCAGCGCCAGCACATCGAGCTCACCCGCGACCTCGCCGAGCGGTTCAACACGCGATTCGGCGAGACCTTCGTGATCCCGAAGGCCCAGATCCAGCGCGACTCGGCTCGCATCTACGACCTGCAGAACCCCACCTCGAAGATGTCCAAATCGGCCGAGACGCCGGCCGGCATCGTGTGGCTGCTCGACGAGCCGAAGGTGACGCAGAAGAAGATCATGCGTGCCGTCACCGACACCGACGGCGTCATCGCGTTCGACGCCGCCGAGAAGCCTGGCGTCTCGAACCTGCTGAGCATCTACTCGGCGATGACCGGCAAGCCGATCGAGGCCGTCGTCGGCGAGTTCGAGGGACGTGGATACGGCGATCTCAAAAAGGGTCTCGCCGAGGTCGTCATCGGCGAGCTCGAGCCGGTCCGCGCCCGAGCACTCGAACTCCTCGACGACCCTGCAGAGCTCGACCGCCTGCTCGCCGTCAACGCCGCACGCGCGTCCGAGGTCGCCGAGGCGACCCTCGCGACGGTCTACGAACGCATGGGTCTCCTCCGCCGCGCCTGACCGGCTCCGTCCGCTGCCCGGTCGTCCGAGTGGCCGCGGTTCCCAACTCCTGCCGGATCGGGCAGGGCTCTCGGTGTGCGGCGAGCTCACCGGGTATCGGTGAACTCCGGTGAGCGAGGTACAGGAGTTGCGCGCGCCCCACCGAGGAGACCCGTGATCGCAGACGCGACGAGCCCCGGCTCATGGACGACGTGCTGGTAAAGCGGCCGTAGCGACATCAGCCCGTGAGACGCCGCCTGTAGATCGCGCGTCCGGTCAGTCACCGCATGATCCCAGCCTGCATGGTGCGCTCGGCTGTCGACCTCGACGAGCAGGGCGTCAGCCACCAGGAGATCCCCCCTGCCTCCATTCGCGAGACGAGGCTGGACGACGTACGACAATCCGAGACTGCGCACGATCAGCCGGAGAAGCGTTTCCGGGCCGGACTCTGCTCGTCCGTCGATCAATCGGTGCAGCGCCCGGAAGCGCGCGGACACCATCGAGAACACCCGATGCACGTCCGGCTCGTCCACCAGACCGAGATGGACCGCGCTGTCCAGCGTTGCGAGCGCCATTCGAGGCGATTGGCATCGGATCGATTGCGCCAGTGCGTCGACGAACGACACATCGTCATCGAGCGGACCGCATGGCTGATCGAGCGGTCGCCAGTGGAGCGCGAATCCGCTCCGGTCGCTGGCCGTGAGCCGCGGCTCCGTCGGACTCGGACCACGCAGTCGGGACGCAGTACGGTCGACGTGAACGTGCACACGCGTCGAGTCGAACACGAACACGCCGTGAGCCACCAGCGTGGAGAGGCAGGCTCGTCTCCCACCGATGCGAACGGCCGACCGGATGTCCTCGTCCAACCCGGGCAGGGCGTAGTGATCGCGTCGAACCCGGATGATCGTCCCGTCGCGCACGGCTTGTGTGATCTCACGTCCGCGCATCCCTTCCTCGATGAGCGTCGAGCGCGCGAAGATCGTGGGGACAGCTTGGGCTGGATTCATCCCCTCATGCTCATCAAGCCGACCAGGTCACGAGTCGCGTTCTGCGGATCCTGCGATCGACACAACCCATCGCCCGCCTGTGGAGCAGCGTCACCGCCCAGCGACCTCACCACGGCGGGGCGTCCACAACTCCTGCAGAACGCGGAATCAGAGGCACGGGGGCACCCGCCGCCTGCACATCCCGGCCGGGAGCAGGAGTTCCGCACCCGGCGACATCGCCTGTTGGACAGAACTCCTGCTCACGCGCGGTACTGGGCATACTTCGCCCGTCCGCTCGGGGGTGTTGGTGTCCGCGGAGCTCGAGCAGCAGGAGTTATGGATGTGGCGACGGCGTACCTGTCGAGCGACTCCCGACGGCCCACGACGGCCCCGATTGCGCACAACTCCTGCTCCCCGACAACCAACACGGGGACCCGCAGGGAGACTCCGCCGTGATCCAGGACGACGCGGCGATGTGCAGGAGTTGTGCGCCAGGAACGAACGGCGAACGGCCCGCCCTCCACGAGGAGGACGGGCCGTTCCGGTGCTGCGGACTACTGCACGTCGTCGTCGACCCAGTCGAAGGTCTTCGTGACGGCCTTCTTCCAGTTGCGGTAGAGGCGGTCGCGCTCGGCGGTGTCCATGGACGGCTCCCAGCGCTTGTCCTCCTGCCAGTTCTTCGCGAGGTCGTCGAGGTCGGACCAGAAGTCCACCGCGAGACCGGCGGCGTATGCGGCGCCGAGGGCCGTGGTCTCCGCGACGACCGGTCGGATGACCGGGACGCCGAGGATGTCGGCCTGGAACTGCATGAGCGTGTCGTTGGCGGTCATGCCGCCGTCGACCTTCAGCTCCGTGAGCGGCACACCGGAATCGGCGTTGACAGCGTCGATGACCTCTGCCGTCTGGAACGCAGTCGACTCGAGTGCCGCGCGGGCGATGTGGCCCTTGTTCACGTAGCGGGTGAGGCCGACGAGCGCGCCACGTGCGTCCGGACGCCAGTACGGCGCGAACAGACCTGAGAAGGCCGGGACGAAGTACGCGCCACCGTTGTCGTCGACGGTCTTGGCGAGCGCCTCGACCTCGGGAGCGGATGAGAACATGCCGAGGTTGTCACGCAGCCACTGCACGAGCGAACCCGTGACCGCGATCGAACCCTCGAGCGCGTAGTGCGGCTTCGCGTCGCCGAGCTTGTAGCCGAGGGTCGTCAGCAGGCCGTTCTCCGAGTGGACGATCTCTTCACCGGTGTTGAAGATGATGAAGTTACCGGTGCCGTAGGTGTTCTTCGCCTCGCCCTGCTGGAACGCCGCCTGGCCGAAGGTCGCAGCCTGCTGGTCGCCGAGGATGCCGGCGATCGGCGTCTCGCGGAGCAGGCTGTCGTCGGACGCGTGGCCGTAGATCTCGGAGGAGCTCTTGATCTCCGGGAGCATCGACTTCGGCACTCCGAACGCCTTGAGAATCTCGTCGTCCCACTGCAGGGTCTCGAGGTCCATGAAGAGCGTGCGGGAGGCGTTCGTGACGTCGGTGACGTGCACGCCGCCGTTGACCCCGCCGGTCAGGTTCCAGAGGACCCAGCTGTCGGTCGTGCCGAACAGCAGGTCGCCGGCTTCCGCCTTCTCGCGGGCACCCTCGACGTTCTCGAGGATCCAGACGATCTTCGTACCGGAGAAGTAGGTCGCCAGCGGCAGGCCCACGGTCTTCTTGAAGCGCTCCACGCCCCCGTCCTCAGCGAGACGGTTGACGATGTCCTGGGTGCGGGTGTCCTGCCAGACGATGGCGTTGTAGACGGGCTGACCGGTGGTCTTGTCCCACACCACAGCGGTCTCGCGCTGGTTGGTGATACCGATCGCGGCGATGTTGTGCCGGGTGATGTTGGCCTTGCTGAGCGCCTGGCCGATGACCTCGCGGACGTTGTTCCAGATCTGGTTCGGGTTGTGCTCGACCCACCCGGCCTTCGGGAAGATCTGCTCGTGCTCGAGCTGACCGGTCGAGATGATCGACCCGCTCTTGTCGAAGACGATGGCCCGGGAACTGGTCGTGCCCTGGTCGATTGCGATGACGTAGTCCGCCATTGGAGATACTCCTTCGTTGCGTGCGTTGCGAGGTGAGACACCGGACCCGGTGCCCCGGGATGCCGCGGCGATGATCATGGTGCATCACCGCCGCAGCGTCAGGGTCAGACGGCCGGGAGGAGCACCATCGAGGCGAGGGCCGCGAGGACACCACCGAGGAGGGGGCCGACGACCGGCACCCAGGCGTACGACCAGTCGCTCTTGCCCTTGCCCTTGATGGGGAGGAGGGCGTGCGCGATGCGCGGACCGAGGTCACGAGCAGGGTTGATCGCGTAGCCGGTCGGGCCACCGAGGGAGGCACCGATACCGACGACGAGCAGGGCGACGGGCAGTGCGCCGAGGGCCGCGAGGCCACCGGGGATGCCGTCGGCGAGTTCGACGCCCGGGCCGACCTTGCCGAAGGACATGACGACGAACACGAGGACGAAGGTCGCGATGACCTCGGTGACGAGGTTCCAGCCGTAGCTGCGGATCTCAGGACCGGTGGAGAACACGCCGAGCTTCTTGCCCGGATCCTCTTCCTGGTCGAAGTGCTGCTTGAAGGCGAAGTACGTCAGGACGGCACCGATGAAGGCACCGACCATCTGTGCAGCCCAATAGACGAGCGCCGTGCCGAAGTCGATCGAGCCCGTGGTGAGGAAGCCGATCGTGACCGCAGGGTTCAGGTGGCCGCCGGAGGCGTACGACACCGTCACACCTGCGAACACCGCGAGGCCCCAACCGAAGTTGATGAGGAGCCAACCGCCGCCGAGACCCTTCGATTTCGTGAGGATCGCCGTGGCGACCACACCGGTACCGAGGAGGACGAGCATCGCCGTCCCGACGGTCTCGGAGAGGAAGATTGTTCCGAGGTTCATGTCTTCATTGACCTTTCTTGACGGTGCCCCTGGAGACCGGCGCCGAAGCGCCTACCTCCACTGGGCGAGTGTGTTCACTGACCAGTTGTTTGTAAGGTAGCCAGCTCTCGTTGCACAGGACAAGGGGCTTGCCTGCACGTTCGTGCATTATGAGAGCGCCGAAGCCTCCTGCGTCGCGCCGACACGGAGGTCGACCTGGTGGGCGTCACGGAGGCGGTCGAGGGCCGCCTCGATCTGCGCGCCGCGCTCTGTGTCGTCCCAGGCGAGGACGCCGCCGGCGACGCGAGCGATCTCGTCGACCAGTTCCGCCGTGAGGGATCCCGTGAACGCCAGGCTCGTGCGGCGGTGCAGCACGTCCGACAGGTGGACGACCTGCTCCAGTCCGACGAGGTACTCCAGCTCCTGCACGCTGTAGTCGGCAGCGCCCTGCAAGCGGTCGTCGCCATGCTCTGCGAGGTGCTCCAACAGCCCGGCGGCCTTCGTGCCGTACCGGTGGAGCAGCTGCTCGGCGCGCCGGGCCCCGAGCCCGTCCTCGTGCGCGGCGACCCACGTGCGGGTCGCGGAGTCGGTGCGCGGGAAGCCGGCGCCTCCACCGATCGCGAGGCCGAGGGTCTCGACCGGACGCGGAGCGCCGAGGACACCGAGGACGTCGGTGCTCAGGTGCTGGGCGAGGGCGCGGAACGTGGTCCACTTGCCGCCGACGAGGCTGAAGACCGTCGTGGACGGACGTGCAGCGGCTGGGCGGTGCTCGATGCGGTAGTCGCGGGAGACGAACCCGGGAGCCTCGTCATCGTGCTTCGGGAGGGGGCGGATGCCGGAGAAGCGGTAGACGATCTGCGCACGTGAGGTGGCGATGGTCGGGAAGACGTGCTTCACGAGGTCGAAGAAGTAGTCGACCTCTTCCTCCGTGCACACGCTCGGGGTGCTGGGGTCGGCGTCGATGTCGGTCGTGCCGACCATGACCTTGCCCTTGAGCGGGTAGATGAGGACGATCCGGCCGTCCTCGTGCTCGAAGAAGATCTCGCGGCCCTTCGTCGCCGCGAACAGTTCCGGGTTGTCGAGCACGATGTGCGAACCCTTGGTGCCGCCCATGTAGCTCGTGGGCTCGCCGAGGTCGCCGTTGGTGAGGTCCGTCCACGGGCCCGAGGTGTTGACGACGACGTCGCTCGTGACGGTGAAGGTCTGGCCGGTGACGGTGTCGCGCAGCTCGACGCCGTCGGCTCCCATGCCGACCGCCTCGACGTAGTTGACCGCGCGGGCGTGCGGGCCGGCGGCGAGACCGTCCATGAGGACGTCGAGCGCGAGGCGCTCCGGGTCATGCATGGAGGCGTCGTAGTAGGTGGCCGTGTACTTGAGACCGGGGTTCATCTTCGGCAGGTCGGCGAGGGACTTCTTGCGACCGTGGAAGCGGTGGCGTGGAACACTGCCGCCGTCGCGCGAGAAGGAGTCGTAGGCGGTCAGCCCCACCTTGATGAGCAGAGCGCCACGCTCCTGCGGCTTGCCCTGCTTGTGGGTGAGGAACCGCAATGGTGCCGAGAGGATCCCCGAGAACGTCGAGAAGATCGGCACGGTCGTCTCGAGTGGCTTCACGTAGTGCGGCGCGATCTTGATCAGGCCGTTGCGCTCCTGCACCGATTCTTGGACGAGACGGAACTCGCCGTTCTCGAGGTAGCGGATACCACCGTGGATCATGTGGCTCGACGCTGCGGAGGCGCCGGACGCCCAGTCGTTGCGCTCGACCAGCGTGACGTCGACGCCCTGGAGCGCGAGGTCGCGGAAGGTCGCGATGCCGTTGATGCCGCCGCCGATGATGAGCACCGACGCCGTGGGGCGGTCGATGACGGACTGGACGGTCGAACGGGGAGCTGACGACTTGAGGGACATGAGGATGCCTCGCTTCTTCGCGGTTGGAACGCGACGCTGCTGGGATTGCGCGCCGCCGAATGGTGTGACTGAATACATCGTGACACCCGTTGCAACTCTGAACGACCCCGATGAACAAACGTGCAAGGAGACCCGATGTCGCTCGCAGATGCGCTGAGCCAACCGGACAAGACAGCCGAGGCGCTGCGCGCGGCCCAGCTCTACTACGTGCAGGACCTCACGATGGAGGCGATCGCGCAGGAGCTGCACACCTCGCGATCGTCGGTGTCCCGTCTGCTGGGATATGCGAGGGAGAGCGGGCTCGTCGACATCCAGGTCCGGTCGCCGCACGACATGCCGTCGCGCCTCGAAGCCGCGTTCCGCGACCGGTTCGGGGTCACCGCGCACATCGTGCCGGTCCCCGACCACACGAGCGACATCGACCGACTCGAGAGGGTCGCGCTCTCGGCTGCACGTTTTCTCGGGTCGGTCTTCGATTCGAACATGACCCTCGGGCTCGCGTGGGGCTCCACCGTCAGCGCGGTCGCGAGACACCTGACGCCCAAGCGCACGCACAACTCGCAGATCGTGCAGCTGAACGGCGCCGCCAACACCCGGACCTCCGGCATCCTGTATGCGAGTGAGATCCTGCACCGCTACGCCGACGCGTACGGCGCCTACGCGCAGCAGTTCGCGGTTCCGGCGTTTTTCGACGACCCGTCCACGAAGCTCGCACTGTGGCGGGAGCGCAGCATCCGTCGCGTGCTCGAGATCCAACGGCGGATGGACGTCGCGCTCTTCGGGCTCGGCTCGCAGCTCTCGGGTGTCCCGAGCCACGTCTACGTCGGCGGATACCTCGACGACGCCGACTTCGAAGCGCTCGCGAGCGCAGGTGCCGTCGGCGACGTCGCGACGGTGTTCTTCCGCGCCGACGGTTCCTGGCGGGACATCCCGTTCAACAATCGGGCGTCCGGCCCCGACCTCGACGTGCTCCGCAACGTCTCGAGGCGCATCTGCGTCGTCGCAGGCGCCGCCAAGGTACCGCCGCTGCTCGGGGCTCTCGCCGGCGGGCTCATCTCGGACCTCGTGGTCGACGAGGGCACGGCGCGCGCGGCGATCGAGCAACACGACGCCCAGAGCTGAGGGTATCGAACGGTTTCAGTCGTGTCGCGCCTCGACAGCTGCACAAGGGCTCGGTAGGAGGCGCGAAGCGCCCTGAGGTCGGTGGGCTGAATCTCATACCGATACAGCGTGAGCAACTGCTCGCCGTTGCCAGACCACCAGGGGCCGGTACGCCGTCACAGTTCGTCGGAATAGGGCGGGGTGTCCCGTCGTTGACCTAGAATCGACAACACGTAACGTGCTCCGGGGTCGGTGAGAGTCCGAACCGGCGGTGAGAGTCCGCGACCCGAGGCATCGTGAGAACGATGCCCGGTTGATCTGGTGGAATTCCAGGACCGACGGTTATGAACGCGTCTGCTTGCAGGCGACGTTCGAGTCCGGATGGAAGGAAGCACGGGCGGAGGCCGTTGGTCGACGCCGGCGAGCACCTGCCCGCGACCCCGGAACTCGTGTCAGTACCGACCGAGAAGACGGACAGATGAACGCAGGATCCGCAGCACCGCAGGCGACGAGCCGCGAGCAGCAGGCGATGCTGCGCGCGCTCGAGATCGCCGCCAACGGTCCGGCTCGCGGTCTGAACCCACAGGTCGGCTGCGTCATCCTGGACGCCGACGGCACCGTCATCGCCGAAGGGTGGCACCGGGGAGCAGGGACCCCGCACGCCGAGGTCGACGCGCTCGCCCACCTCTCCCCCGGCGTCGCGCGCGGTGCGACGGCCGTGGTCACCCTCGAACCCTGCAACCACACCGGCCGCACCGGGCCGTGCGCCGCCGCGCTGATCGAGGCAGGCGTCTCTCGTGTCGTCTACGCCGTCACCGACCCCGGGAACCATTCCGGCGGTGGGGCCGAGCGATTGCGCACCGCGGGTGTGTCCGTGACCGGAGGTGTCCTGCTGGAGGAGGCGGAGAGCTTCCTCGGGGACTGGCTCACGACCGCGCGTCTCGGCCGGCCGCTCGTCACCGTGAAGTGGGCGTCGACGCTCGACGGCCGGATCGCCGCCGCCGACGGCACCAGCCGCTGGATCACCGGCGACGCAGCGCGTGTCGACGTGCACCGACGCCGGGCTGAGCACGACGCGATCCTCGTCGGGACGGGCACGGTGCTCGCCGACGACCCGAGCCTCACGGCGCGCGACGAGCACGGGGCGTTGCTCGCGACACAACCGGTGCCCGTCGTCATGGGCGCCCGGGCGATCCCCGCTGACGCGGCACTCCACCGCCACCCCCACCAGGTCCTCCTGCACCATGGACACGATCCGGCGGCGCTCCTCGCCGAGCTCCGGGCCACGGGCGTCCGGAGCGTGTTCGTCGAAGGCGGGCCGACCATCGCGACGGCGTTCCTTCGCGCCGGCCTCGTGGACACCGTGCTCACCTATCTCGCGCCCGTGCTGCTCGGCGGCCCCAGGCTCGCGATCGACGACCTCGGCATCGACACCATCGGCGACGCCATCCGCCTCGACACCGTCTCCGTCGAGCAGCTCGGCGCCGATCTCCTCGTCGTCACCGCACCCACCAGCGCGATCAGCGCTCCCACAGCCAGTCTCACCGTCTAGCACCCCAGAGAACGGATCCACCACATGTTCACGGGCATCATCGAAGAACTCGGCTCCATCGTCGCCATCGACCACGGCGAAGCCTCGGCGCGCTTCACCATCCGCGGGCCGCTCGCGCTCGAAGGCACCCGCCACGGGGACTCCATCGCCGTCAGCGGAGTCTGCCTCACGGTGGTCGAGCAGACCGACGACAGCTTCACCGCGGACGTCATGGCGCAGACCCTCACGATGAGTTCGCTCGACGCCGCGACCGTCGGATCGCAGGTCAACCTCGAACGGGCCGCCCGCGTCGGCGACCGCCTCGGCGGGCACATCGTCCAGGGACACGTCGACGGTACCGGCTCGATCCTTGCGACCGTCCCCGGCGAGGCCTGGCGCATTGTTCGCGTCTCCCTGCCGGACGCCCTCGCTCCGCTCGTCGTCGACAAGGGCTCCATCACCGTGGACGGCGTCTCCCTGACCGTCAGCGCGATCAGTGAGCCGAACGCGGAAGAGCCCTGGTTCGAGGTCTCGCTCATCCCCGAGACGCTCGAGGCGACGACCCTGGGCACCCGCGTCGTCGGCGAGCGTGTGAACCTCGAGACCGACATCCTCGCCAGACACGTCGAGCGCATGCTCGCCTTCAGCCGACAGGCCACCGTCATCCCGAGCAGCATCGGCAACGACGGCAGCACTCCGCGCAGTACGGCCACCGGAAGGGGCAACGCATGACCATCGCCAGCATCCCAGAGGCGCTCGACGCCCTCCGCCAGGGCAAGCCGGTCATCGTCGCGGACGACGAAGGACGCGAGAACGAGGGTGACGTCATCCTGGCAGCGGAGTCGGCGACCCAGGAGTGGATCGCCTGGACCGTGAGGCACTCCTCCGGATTCATCTGCGCGCCGATGACCAACGAGATCGCCGACCGCCTCCTCCTGCCGCCCATGGTCGCTGTGAACGAGGACGCCCGCGGAACGGCGTACACGGTCACCGTCGACGCCGCCGACCGGCTCAGCACCGGCATCAGCGCCGCCGACCGCGCGCACACCCTGCGCGTCCTGGCCGACCCCGCATCGACACCGACGAGCCTGTCGCGCCCGGGCCACATCGTTCCTCTGCGCGCCGTCGACGGCGGCGTGCGCGAACGCGACGGCCACACCGAGGCAGCCGTCGACCTCCTGAAGCTCGCCGGTCTCGTGCCGGTCGGCGCGATCTCCGAGATCGTCGCGGACGACGGCGAGATGATGCGCCTGCCGGGTCTCATCGAGCTCGGCGAGCGCGAGGGCGTGCTCGTCACGACCATTGCGGCGCTCATCGCCTTCCTCGAGGAGAACCCTGACGCGGCAGCCGTCTGCACGAAGGACCGGGCCGCACAGACGGTCATCCCCGAGTCGGACAACGTGACGTTCGAGGTCGAGACGACGGTGCCCACCACGCACGGCTCGTTCCGATTGCGTGCCTACCGCGACCGCCGCACGGGAGCCGACCACGTCGCCATCATCTCCGGGGACCCGGACGCCACGGGTGCACTCGTCCGCGTGCACTCCGAGTGCCTGACCGGAGAGGCGTTCGGGTCGCTCAAGTGCGAGTGCGGCCCGCAACTCGACAGTGCGCTGGACACCATCCAGCGCCATGGCGGGGTCGTCGTCTACCTGCGCGGACACGAGGGCCGGGGAATCGGCCTCATCAACAAGCTCCGTGCGTACCGCCTGCAGGAGGACGGCCTCGACACACTCGACGCCAACGTGGCGCTCGGGCTCCCGATCGACGCCCGTGACTACACCGCCGCGAGTGCGATCCTGAAGGACCTCGGCATCACCTCGGTCCGGCTGCTGTCGAACAACCCGGAGAAGGAGCGCCAGCTCACCGCACGCGGCATCGCGGTGAGCGAGCGCGTGCCACTCGTCGTCGGCGTCGGCCTCTTCAACGAGGGGTACCTCGAGACCAAGCGCGATCGCATGGGGCACAGTATCGGCCTCGACCTCGAACCGCAGGCGCATCCCCACCAGTAGTCCCACCGCCCCTCGACACGCTCGGGGACCGAACCACCCCCACCACGAAGGAGACCGCATGAGCGGCGAAGGATCCCCCACCATCACGGTCGACGGCACCGGCCTCGACGTCGTCATCATCGCGGGCACCTGGCACGAGACCATCACCGACGGCCTCATCGCCGGCGCGGTGAAGGCCCTCGATGCCAGCGGCGCGAACCACCGGCTCGTCCGCGTGCCGGGAAGTTTCGAGCTGCCCGTCGCATCGAAGGCGGCTCTCGAAGCGGGCGCGGACGCCGTCGTCGCCCTCGGAGTCATCATCCGAGGTGGTACTCCGCACTTCGAGTACGTCTCCGATGCAGCGACGAGCGGCCTCACCAACGTCACGATCCAGACCGGCAAGCCGGTCGGCTTCGGGGTACTGACGCTCGACGACGAGAAGCAGGGTCTCGACCGCGCGGGTCTGCCCGGTTCCAAGGAGGACAAGGGCGCTGAAGCGGCCGACGCCGCCGTCGCCACCGCAGTGCTGCTGCGCGAACTCCGCGGATAGCCGCTCTCCGTCCCCGCTTCGGCGCTGCACCGGGGTCGAGCATTCCGTTCCGGGTATATTCCTCGTCGGTGCGGCAAGGAATACCGGAACGCCGCACTTCGGCGTACAGTGACATGGTCCCGCCACAAGTGGGTCCACATCTTGATCCTGCTGTCGTCGGCGGGCGTGCGTGACCGGTGCAGATGCCTCGACGGTATCCATCCCCGAACCGAAAACGCGCACGCATGTCTCTCGAAGCAACACCTGTCACCACTGCCCCGGTCAATCCGCGATCCCGAGTCGTCCTCGCCAGCCTCATCGGCACGACGATCGAGTTCTACGACTTCTACGTCTACGCGACCGCCGCTGTCCTCGTCTTCCCGCACCTCTTCTTCCCGAGCGAAGACCCCACGACGGGCCTGCTCGCCTCGTTCGCCGTCTTCGGTGCAGCGATGGTCGCCCGGCCCATCGGCGCGGTCATCTTCGGCCACCTCGGTGACAAGCGCGGGCGCAAGGCGACACTCGTCGGTGCGCTGCTCACCATGGGCATCGCGACCTTCCTCATCGGCGTCCTTCCGACCTACCAGATGGTGGGTTGGTTCGCGCCGCTGCTGCTCGTGATCCTTCGCATCGGCCAGGGCTTCGCGCTCGGCGGCGAGTGGTCGGGCGCGGCGCTCGTCGCCACCGAGAACGCGCCGAAGGGCAAGCGAGCACTGTTCGGCACCTTCCCGCAGCTCGGTGCGCCGATCGGCTTCATCATCGCCAACGGCCTGTTCCTGATCATCGCTGCGATCCTCCCAAGCGACGACCCGTCGATGCCCTCGGAGGCCTTCCTCGAATGGGGCTGGCGGATCCCCTTCCTGTTCTCCGTCGTCATGGTGATCGTCGGCCTGTGGGTGCGACTCCGTCTCGTCGAGAGCAATGCGTTCACGAATGCGTTGGAGCAGGGCAAGGTGCAGAAGAGCCCGCTCCTGAGCGTGTTCAAGCTGCACTGGCGCAAGCTCATCCTCGGCACGTTCTTCATGCTGGCCACGTACGTGCTCTTCTACCTGATGACCACGTTCTCCCTGAGCTACGGCCGCGCGCCGGTGGACGCCCCGATCGCGGGGCTCGGCTACAGCTACACGACGTTCGTGTTGATGCTCATCGCCGGCGTCGTGTTCTTCGGCATCTTCACCCTCGTCTCTGGTCCATTCGCGGACAAGTACGGGCGTCGGAGGACACTCATCGTGGTGACGTCCGCGATCATCGTCTTCGGCCTCGTCTGGGTGCCGTTGCTCGATGCCGGGTTCGCCGGTGTGATGATCTGGCTGGTCATCGGGTTCAGTCTCATGGGCTTCACCTTCGGCCCGATGGGTGCCCTGCTGCCCGAGCTGTTCCCGACGAACGTCCGGTACACGGGCTCCGGGATCTCCTACAACGTGTCGTCGATCCTCGGCGCAGCAGTCGCCCCGTTCATCGCGGTGGCGTTGTGGAGCGCCGGCGGCGGCAGCCCCTTCTGGGTCGGCATCTACCTGTCGGGGATGGCCGTGCTCACGCTCATCGCGCTCATCGTCTCGAAGGAGACCAAGGACGTCGACATCGACGCCTGATCGCAGGCACCTCGTCGAGGGCCGGTGCACGGAGGACTCCTCCGCGCATCGGCCCTCGACGCATCCCGGGGCGAGGCCCACGACGGATGGTCGCGAGGCCACGGTCGCCTAGAATCGAAGCACTGTGCGCCCTCCGCCACGGATCTGTCCTGGCCGCGCACCGCACCACACAGGAAGAGCACGATGAGCACCTCAGCGTCCACGTCCCGGAGCCGCAACCCCTTCAGCCGCCAGAAGGACGATGGTCCCCGCGCGAGCCTCAAGCAGCTCATGCCCTACATCTTCGAGCACCGCTCGATCCTCATCGTGGTCATCATCCTCAGCATCGTGGGCGCTGCGGCCTCGCTCGCACAACCGCTCATCGTCAGCCAGGTGATCGGCGTCGTCGAAGCCGGTCGGTCCCTCGGCAACCTCGCCTGGCTCCTCGTGGGACTCGTGGTCGTCTCCGGCGTCATCAGCGGGTATCAGCATTACCTGCTGCAGCGTGCAGGCACCGGCGTCGTCTACTCGTCCAGGCGCCAGCTCATCGCCCGCATCTTCCGTCTGCCGATCAGCCAGTTCGACACCCGCCGCACCGGCGACCTCGTGTCGCGAGTCGGCAGCGACACCACCATGTTGTACGCGGTGCTGACCCAGGGCTTCGTCGACGCCGTCGGCGGCGCGGTCACCTTCCTCGGCGCGCTCATCGCCATGGCGATCATCGATCCGGTCCTCCTCGGGCTGACGCTCCTCGTCGTCATCGTGTCGGTCGTCGTGGTGGTCGCCCTCAGCGGTCGCATCCGCGTCGCAAGCCGGGAGCAGCAGACGAAGGTCGGCGAGCTCGCAGCTGCCGTCGAGCGTGCGATCAGCTCCATCCGGACGATCCGCGCCTCCAACGCCACCGACCGTGAGATCGACGCGGTGGACGGTGTCGCCAAGGAGGTCTATGGCGTGGGCGTCCGGATCGCGAAGATCTCGTCACTCGTCGTGCCCGTCGCCGGGATCGCCATGCAGACCTCGTTCCTCGTGGTGCTGGGTGTCGGTGGCTTCCGGGTCGCATCCGGTGCCATCACGATCGCCAGCCTCGTTGCGTTCATCCTGTTCCTCTTCATGATGATCATGCCGCTCGGCCAGGCCTTCGGCGCCATCACCAGCGTCAACCAGGCGCTCGGCGCGCTCGGCCGCATCCAGGAGATCCTCGACCTCCCCGACGAGGGCGACGACGATGCATCGATCGCTGCACGCGTCGAGCGGCCTGGCACGGCAACGGCCGCTGCGCCGACGATCGAATTCGACGGTGTCGAGTTCGCCTACCCGGACGCCGCGGTCATCGAGCGCGAGCGCGCCGCTGCTGAGGCGCTGGCTACCGACGTGCTCGGCGCTCCTGCACGGACAACCGAGGCCATCGCCGCCGACGCTGCCCTCCTCACCGAAGCCTCCTCCGCTGCGGGTCGGCAGGTCCTGCGAGGGGGTGTCCTTCGGGGCGATGCACGGCCGGCGCACCGCCCTCGTCGGCCCCTCAGGCGCGGGGAAGAGCACGATCCTCGGCCTCATCGAACGGTTCTACGACCCGACCGCCGGCGCGATCCGCCTCGGCGGTGTCGACATCCGGACGATCCCGCGAGCAGAGCTGCGCGCGCAGATCGGCTATGTCGAGCAGGACGCTCCGGTGCTCGCCGGCACGCTCCGCGACAACCTGCTGCTCTCCTCCCCCACCGCGACCGACGACGAGTGCGCGCGCGTGCTGCACGCCGTGAACCTCGGCGCGGTCCTCGACCGCAACCCTCTCGGTCTCTCGGCCCCCGTCGGCGAGGACGGGATCATGCTGTCCGGTGGTGAGCGCCAACGGCTCGCGATCGCCCGCGCACTGCTTGCCGCACCCCCGATCCTGCTGCTGGATGAGTCGACGTCGAGCCTCGACGGCGTCAACGAGCAGATGATGCGTGAGGCGATCGACGCGGTGGCTGCCGACCGCACCCTGATCGTGATCGCCCACCGGCTGTCGACCGTGGTCGACAGCGACCAGATCGTCGTCCTCGACGAAGGTCGTGTCATCGGCGTCGGCACCCACAGCGAACTCGTCACCGAGGTGCCGCTCTACCGCGAGCTCGCCAAGCACCAGCTCCTCGTCTGACGCTCTTCCCTCGCCCATGTTCGGGCGAACGAAGGCTCGTTCGCCCAAACATGGGCGAACCGGTCATGGTCGCCAGCCCGCGGCCACGAGGCGTTCGCGAACGCGCTCGATCGCGACAGCCGCTCCGGCGTCGAGGTGATGCGACAGGAACCGCTCGTGCGTCCACCCCAGGCGGTTGATGGCGTGAACACGATCGACGTCCTTCGCGAACTGCGCCGCGTTCGTCGCGTGTTGTCGTCCGTCGTACTCGAACGCCGCGCGGTAGGCCGGGTAGGCGAGGTCCAGTCGGGCGACGAAGCGTCCCCACCGGTCACGGAGTTCGAGATTCAGCTCCGGCTCCGGCAGGCCCGCCCGCATGAGGGCGAGACGGAGCTCGGTCTCCTTGGGTGATTCGGAACCGACACGCACCAGAGGCAGCGCGGCGCGTAACGAACGCGCACCGAGATGACGAGCGGCCGCGAGTGCCGCGCCGAGGTCATCGATCGAACAGAGCGGTGGCTGCCGTTCCCGACGCCGCCGGCCGGACGCACCTCGTTCTCGAACCAGGTGGTCGCCGACCGCGACCAGCTCGTCGACGCTGAGCGTCGGACCGAGCTGACACCAGGCATCCGCAGGACTCGCCACCGCCAGTCCGCCGATCGTGACGGGATCCGCGACCAGGCCGGTCAGCCGATGTCCGACGACACCGGACACGCGTGGCTCACGGTGCGGCGGCCGGACGCCCACGTGCACGCGGTCCCAACCCAGGCGCAGCGGCAGCGGGGCTCCGAGCACGTGGGCCGCCGACAGATGGGAGAAGAACTGCACGTCCGGCATACGCGCCGCGTACGCTCGACACAGCTCGAGATGGGCGCTGTGGCGTTGCTCCGGAGGAAGGTCTTCCCCGCGCTGTGGAGCGGTGAAGCTACGGACACCCGGGAAGGGTGCCGGCACCCTCGTCGATCGAAGCTGTTCGGCAGACGCACCACGTTCCAGCGCTGATCGAACGGAGAACGGGCGATCGTGTGGGAGATCCGATGCGGTCATACCTCGATCGTGACGTCCATCGTGCCGCCCGTGAGGCCCGACGGCGGCGCCGTGCTCTCCTCCTGGCCCGCGGGACCCTGTGGAGGACGTTCGCCGCCACTTCCCTCGCCCAAGTTTGGGCGAAGGAAGGCTCGTTCGCCCAAACATGGGCGAACGAGCGGGACCGGTCAGTCGCGGAGGCGGTACCGGAGAGCGGCGAGTTCGGTCCGGAGAGCTGCCGGGACACGCGTGCCGAAGGTGTCGAAGAACGCTTCGGTGAGGTCGCATTCGGCGAGCCACGAGTCGCGGTCGACAGCGAACAGGGCCTCCAGCGAGTCGTGAGGGACGTCGATTCCGTCGAGGTTGAGCTCGTCGAGCAGCGGCAGCCCGCCGATCGCCGACGCACGAGTGTCGGTCTGATTCTCGAGGCGACGCACGATCCATTCGATGACGCGCGAGTTCTCGCCGAAGCCCGGCCACAGGAACGAACCGTCGGCGTCCTTCCGGAACCAGTTCACCTGGAAGATCTTCGGCGCCTTCCCATGTTCCAGCGTGCTGCCGACCTTCAGCCAATGGCCCCAGTAGTCGGCCATGTTGTAGCCGCAGAACGGGAGCATCGCGAAGGGGTCGCGCCGGAGTTCCCCGACGGTGCCCTCTGCAGCTGCAGTCTGTTCGGAGGAGATGGTCGCACCCATGAACACCCCGTGTTCCCAGCTGCTCGCCTCGACGACGAGCGGCACGTTGGTGGCACGACGTCCACCGAACAGGAT
Source organism: Plantibacter sp. RU18 (assembly GCF_050613355.1). NCBI lineage: Bacteria > Bacillati > Actinomycetota > Actinomycetes > Micrococcales > Microbacteriaceae > Plantibacter > Plantibacter sp. RU18. Next base: position 1,651,221 of record NZ_CP159618.1, on the reverse strand, counting down.
CGCGTCGAGCGGCACGCCGTCGGCTCCGTCCCAGTCGGAGGCGATCGACGGGCACTGGGCCGCCGAGACGGTGAAGCGCGAATTCGGGTGCGCCGCCGGGCGACCGGAGTCCGGGGTCCAGGCCTGGCCCTGCCAGTCGGTGAGGTGCGCGGGCGCCTCGTCCGTCAGCCCTTCCCACCAGACGTCGCCGTCTTCACGGAGGGCGACGTTCGTGAAGATCGTGTTCCCCCACAGGGTCTCGACCGCGGTCGCATTGGTGCCGGCTCCCGTTCCCGGGGCGACGCCGAAGAAGCCGGCCTCAGGGTTGATCGCGTACAGACGCCCATCCTCGCCGCGACGGATCCAGGCGATGTCGTCGCCGAGTGTCTCCACCCGCCAACCGGGGATCGTCGGGCGCAGCATCGCGAGGTTCGTCTTGCCGCACGCCGACGGGAACGCCGCAGCGATGTGGAACGCCTTCCCCTCCGGCGAGATGATCCGGACCAGGAGCATGTGCTCGGCGAGCCAGCCCTCATCGCGTCCAATGACCGACGCGATGCGGAGCGCGAAGCACTTCTTCGCAAGGAGGGCGTTCCCACCGTAGCCGGAGCCGAACGACCAGACCTCGCGCGTCTCGGGGAACTGCACGATGTACTTGGTGTCGTTGCAGGGCCAGACGACGTCCGTCTCGTCTGCAGCGAGCGGCGCGCCGACCGAGTGGACCGTGCGGACCCACGGCTCACCAGTCGCGATGAGGTCGAGGACCCGATCGCCCATGCGGGTCATGATGCCCATGCTCAGGACGGCGTAGGCGGAGTCGGTGATCTGGACGCCGAGCTGCGAGAGCGGGCCGCCGACGGCGCCCATCGAGAACGGTACGACGTACATCGTGCGGCCGCGCATACTCCCGGCGAAGACCCCCTGGAGCTCCTCGCGCATCGCGACCGGTTCGCGCCAGTTGTTCGTGGGGCCCGCATCGATCTCTTGTTCGGAGCAGATGAACGTGCGGTCTTCGACTCGAGCGACGTCACGCGGGTCGCTGCGAGCCAGGAAACTGTTCGGGCGCCACTCGGGGTTGAGTTTGATGAGCTTCCCCTCGGCGACAAGTTCCCTCGTGAGCTGGTGGGATTCACTCGCGGACCCGTCGACCCAGTGGATCGCCGCGGGCTGCAGCAGGTCGGCCAGTTCGTCGACCCAGGCATGCAGCTCAGCGAGCCCGCTCGGTGCCGGAGTGGTCACCGCACGCAGCGCTTGGCGAGAGGTCGGGACCTGCGTGGGACTCGTGATCAGCTCTGCGATGGACATGCGTTCCTCCGGCGTTGGTGGATTGTCAAGAAGTGGTGCCGATTTCAGAATGCGCCCCCGACAGCGCTTCTTCGAGGTGCGAGTGCTAGTAAGAATCGTGTTTCTTTCGATATGGTGAAGGAATGACGCCGACGCCATCTGCCAACGCCACTGCCGAGCTGTTGACGCTCGGGCACCGCATCCGTCACTTCCGGACGCAGCGGGGGCTCACGCTCGACGATCTGGGTGAGCGTGTCGGCATCGCCGCGAGCCAGCTCTCGCTCATCGAGAACGGCAAACGTGAACCGAAGCTGTCGGTGTTGCAGGAGCTCACCGCGGCCCTGGGCGTCGAACTGGCGGAACTCCTCACGAAGGAGGCGCCGAACCCGCGCGCCGCGCTCGAGATCGAGCTGGACCGCCTGCAGCGCAGTGCCCTGTACAGCGAGCTCACACTGCCGCTCATCAAACCGTCGAAGGGCATCCCCGACGAAGCCCTGCGGGCCCTCGTCGGTCTGCACCGCGAACTCCAACGACACGCGACCGAAGCCATCGCGACGCCGGAGGAGGCGCGCCGCGCGAACACGGAGCTGCGCGAGTGGATGCGCGAACGCGACAACCATCTCCCGGAGATCGAGGAACTCGCCGAGTCGCGGGTCTTGCGCGCCGGACACACGACGGGGGCCCTGACCCACCGCACGGTGAGCATCATGGCCGAGCAGCTCGGTTTCGACCTCATCTACGTCAACGACCTGCCGCACTCCGCGCGTAGCGTCACCGACCTCGAGAACGGACGGATCTACCTCCCGCCGGCGTCGATCCCCGGCGGTCACGGCCTGCGCTCGATGGCGCTGCAGGCGATGGCGCACCGTCTGCTCGGCCACCAGCGCCCCACGAGCTACGCCGAGTTCCTCAGGCAGCGGCTCGAGATCAACTATTTCGCCGCCGCCGCGCTGATGCCGCAGACCGCCGCCGTCGCCTTCCTGCACCAGGCGAAACGCGACCGCAACCTCGCGGTGGAGGACTTCCGGGACGCCTTCGGGGTGACGCACGAGGCGGCGGCCCTCCGCCTCACCAACCTCGCGACCGCGCAACTCGACATGCGGTTGCACTTCCTGCGGGTCTCCGAGGACGGAGCGATCTCGAAGGCCTACGAGAACGACGAGCTGCCACTCCCTGTCGACGTCACGGGGGCGGTCGAGGGGCAGATCGTGTGCCGCAAGTGGAGTGCTCGGAGCGCCTTCGCACGGACCAACCGCACCACGGAGCTCTACCAGTACACCGACACACCGGCCGGCACGTTCTGGTGCGCGACGCAGACCGGCACGACCGAGGCGGGCGAGTTCTCGATCTCGGTGGGCGTGCCGTGGGGCGAGGCGAAGTGGTTCCGGGGTCGGGAGACGACCGCCAGGGCCGTCTCGACGTGTCCGGATCCGCAGTGCTGCAGGCGCCCGCCATCGACCCTCGCCGACAAGTGGCGCGAGCAGGCGTGGCCGAGCGCCCGACTGCACACCCACATCCTCTCCCCGTTGCCGAGCGGGACGTTCCCCGGGGTCGACGACTCCGAGGTCTACGACTTCCTGGAGCGTCACGCGGCCGGCTGATCCGACGCTGTGGTGACGTCGGCCGCAGTGTCCGCTGACGAGGCCTCCGCCGAGGCCGCACTCGCGAATGCCCAGGCCGGCAGGTGTCCCTGGACGACCATGGCCTGGATGGTCGGGGCGAGGCTGTGCCCCGGGGCGATCTCCGCGAGTTGGTCGAGGAACGCCGCAGCGCGGGTGCTCTGGCCAAGCGCCCAGCTGAACCAGGCGAGCATGCAGAGCGGCGACGGCCGATAGCGCACCGGCGCCAACGCGGCGATGCCGAACAGCAGGGCGATCGCGTCGTGCACGCGCGGTACGTCCGGTTGCGGGCCGTCACCAGTGAGCAGGAGGGCAACCCGACGGAACACCTCGATGTCGTCGAGCTCCGCGGCCGTGGTGTCGCGGTGCTCGTGCTCGGCGAAGAACAGCTCCTCGCCGAGTTCCACGCCGAACGCCCACTGCATGAGCGCGACGTCACTGGCCCACGCCCGCTCCAGCGCGACGAGCAGGAGCGCGACGTCCTCGGAGGAGAGCCCGGCGACGCCTTCGTCGAGCGCATGTTCGAAGAGCACCGGAAGTGCCGCGAGGCGTTCCATGGTGTCCATCACCTCGACGCTCAGTGCCTCGAGGTCGGCATCGTCGTCGACGTCGACGCCGACGCCGACGATCGATGCCAGCTGCTCCTCGAAGCCCCGCACCGCCTGCTCGACCGCCGCGATCGACGTCGGATCCGCCGGAGGGATCTGAGCGGTGACGAGCTCGTCCGGGACAGGCGCCACCCGCGCGACCGGCGACGCTTCGACGAGGGCGAGGGAACGCCCGCCGATCGGCACCTGCGGGTCGAGGTACGAGCCCCATCCATCGCGAGCCGAGCAGAGGGCGTCTTTCACGATGAGGCCCCTCTCTCGTGCCAGGGCGACGAACGCATCGACGATGGCCGCTCCGGGTGGTGCGGCGCGTCCGTCAGCTCGGGTCCGGCGACCGAACGGCCTGTCGACGAAGAGCACCGGCACGACACCGTCGACCCCTGGAGCCCGCGAGGCGAACGCGAGCGCCCGTTCTGCGACCGTCTTCGCTGCGCGCTTCGACAGCGCCGCCTCCGCCGGCAGCCGCACGCGGAGCGCGCCACGACTCCGTTTGCCCGCGAACAGGATGACGACGAGGCTCGATTCCGGGGCGAACCCGAGAAGGTGTGGGACGAGGGCGAGGAGGTCTTCGGCTGCGTGAGCCTGCACGATCGTGGTCATGCAGCAAGCCTGGGCCGGTGGCGAGTCTGCTGTCCGACGGCTGTCGTCGGTGTGCGAGATCGAGCCATCAGCCGCCCCCTGTGCAGGACGCTCGGACCGAGGTAGAGTGTGCTCGTCAGACCCCGCACCTCTGGGGGTCGTTGCTCGAAAAAAGGGCGATAGCGCGGCCAGCACCGGCGAGACATACACGGAACCCCATCCGTCCAGCTCTCGAAGGTCATCATCATGCCCGAATCCCTGTCGTCGACCGACCCCGCATCCGTCGGCCCCGCATCCATCAGCCCCGCATCCATCGACACCGCGGCCCTCGCCCCAGGGTCCACGATCTCCGCTTCGACGGTCTCCGCCCGGGTGGCCCACGCCCTCAGCCGTCACATCTCCGACGTGTTCGGTGTGATGGGCAACGGCAACGCATTCCTCCTCGATGCACTCGGCACGACCGACACCCGGTTCACGGCGATGCGCCACGAGGCCGGCGGCGTCGCAGCGGCCGACGCCTACTTCCGAGCCGGCGGTCGAATCGCCGCTGCCACCGCCACCTACGGCGCCGGGTTCACGAACACGCTCACCCCGCTGGCCGAGGCCGTCATGGCCCAGATCCCCCTCGTCCTCGTGGTCGGCGACGCGCCGACCGGGGGCGCACGTCCGTGGGACGTCGACCAGTTCCAGATCGCCGCCGGCCTCGGCGCCCCGACCTTCACCGTCGGCATCGACGACGCGACCGCGACCACCATCCGCGCGATCGAGCACGCGGTGCACCGCCGCACGGCGGTCGTGCTGGCGATCCCCTACGACCTCGCTGCTGCCGAGGCCGAGGAGCCGCTTCGTGCCGACGGCACGCCCCACCACCCGGCGCTCGTCCGCCCATCACGTGTCGAACCCGTCGCCCGTCGGCTCGACGCAGCGGCGTCCGCACTCCGCACCGCCCGTCGGCCGCTGATCCTCGCGGGCCGCGGCGCCTGGCTCGCCGGCGCCGGAGCGGCACTCGACGAGCTCGCCGAGCATCTCGACGCCTACACCGCGACCACGGCGCTCGGCCTCGGACTCTTCGGCGCGAGCGACCGCGATCTGGGCGTGTCAGGCGGATTCGCGACAGAACAGGCGGCGACCCGCATCCGCGACGCCGATGTCGTGCTCGTCGTCGGTGCCGGTCTCAACCAGTTCACGACACGCTTCGGCGATGCGTTCGCATCGGGCGCCCACGTGATCCAGCTCGACGTCGCCGATGCACCGACCAACCCCCGCGTCGACGAACTCGTCCGCGGCGACGCCGCCCTCTCCGCCGCAGGCATCCTCGATCGACTCCACGACACGACCGGTTCCGGCTGGTTCTCGAGCACCGACCCGGTCCGACCGGCACCGCACCTCGACCGCCATCCGGGCGAGCGCACGGCGTCGGACGGTCGTCTCGACCCGCGCAGCCTCGCCCACCGCCTGAACGAACTCCTGCCGACCGATCGCACGATCGTGCAGGACGGCGGACACTTCATCGGTTGGGCCGCGACCTACTTCGACGTCCCGTCCCCCGACAGGCTGATCATGGTGGGCACCGCCTACCAGTCGATCGGCCTCGGTTTCCCGAGCGCCGTCGGTGCCGCAGCGGCCGGCCACACGGGCACGACCGTCCTGTGCACGGGCGATGGTGGCGGCCTCATGGCGCTGCCCGATCTCGACACTGTGATCCGGACGGTGCCCAGCGGAGTCGTGATCGTCTTCAACGACGCCGCGTACGGCGCGGAGATCCACCAGTACGGCTCTCGGGGTCTCGCCCACGCGCCGATGCTCATCGACGAGGTCGACTTCGCCGGCATCGCCCGGGCCCTCGGCGGCCACGGACTGACGATCGACACCCTCGCCGATCTCGAGGGCCTGGCCGACTGGGTGCGCGACGGCGCCGACGGCGTCCTCCTCCTCGACTGCCGGGTCTCGACGACGATCGTCGCGCCGTATCTGGCGGAGATGGTCGCACACGCGGCCCAGCCGGTCAGCACCCCGTGAGCACCCGGTAGGCTTCCGGACCACGACGCGAGCGACGTCGCTCCACCTGCCCGCGGGTATCGTTGAGCCGTGCTGTCGAACCCACCCGCCGCCGCGCCCACCTACGTGATGTCGAACGACGGGCTCCGGCTCGCGACCTACCTGCACGAGCCGGCCGCAGGCACCGAGGAACGCGGGTCGATCGTCGCCGTCCATGGCTTCGCGTCGAGCGCCGGCCTGAATTGGGACCTCGCCGGTTGGACCCGCACACTGACCCGCGCGGGCTACCGGCTGCTGACCCTCGACCAGCGCGGTCACGGCGCATCGGACAAACCGACCGACCCCGCCGCCTACCGGACTGACGGACTCGTCGACGACGTGCTCACGGTCCTCGACGGCTACGGACTCGACGAGCCGCACTACCTCGGCTACTCGCTCGGTTCACGCGTCGGCTGGCGCCTGGGGGTGCTGCACCCGGGTCGCGTGCGGAGCCTCAGCCTCGGAGGGCTCCCCGAGGGCGACTCGCTCCGCGACTTCGACCTCGCGGCCGCGCAGGCGCGGATCGCGACCGGTGAACCCATCACCGACATCCTGACCCAGACGTACGTCTCGATGGCCGAGGGGGTCCCGGGGAACGAGGTCGCAGCGCTGATCGCGCTCGTCGAGGGCCTCCGCGGGGGTCCGCAGCCGAATACCGCGCAGGTGCCGGCGCTCCCGATGCTGCTCGTGACCGGTGACGACGATGCCGTCGCCGCCGGCAGCCGCCGCCTCGCCGAGGCCGCCGGTGCCCGATACGTGGGGCTACCCGGTCGGGAGCACTTCAACGCGGTGTCGTCGCGGGCGTTCAAGGATGCCGTCCTGGCGTTCCTCGACGAGCAGGGGTAGGGCGCACCTCGACAGGCTCGGCGAGCGAAGGGGCGCTCGGTGAGCGGAGCGGACGCGTCAGGCGACGTGCTTGTGCTTCTGGGCTCGCTCGGGCTCGGTGCGCCCTGTCGCGAGCTTCGACGGCCACCAGATGGCAGCGCCGATGTCGTGGCTGAGCGCCGGAACCAGGAGCGTCCGCACGATGATCGTGTCGAGCAGCACACCGAACGCCACGATGAAGGCGATCTGCGCGAGGAACAGGATCGGGATGACTCCGAGCGCCGCGAAGGTCGCCGCGAGGACGAGACCCGCCGAGGTGATGACGCCCCCGGTGATCGCGAGCCCACGCAGCACTCCGGCTCTCGTCCCGACCCGCATGGACTCCTCGCGCACCCTCGTCATGAGGAAGATGTTGTAGTCGATGCCGAGCGCCACCAGGAACACGAAGCCGTAGAGGGGCACGCTGGGGTCTGCGCCGGGGAACGCGAACACGTGGTTGAACACGAGCGCTGAGACGCCGAGTGCAGCACCGAAGGACACCACGACACTCAGGATGAGCAGCACCGGCGCGAGGACCGCGCGCAACAGCAGCATGAGGATCAGCAGGATGACCGCGAGCACGACCGGGATGATGAGGTTGCGGTCGTGGATCGAGGCGTCGTTCGAGTCGATCGCGGTCGCGGTGACGCCGCCGACCGGCGTGTGGTCGCTGACGTCGGCGTCGAGGTCGGACCGCAGCTGCCGCACGGTCTCCTCGGCGGCGGCGGAGTCGGGAGCATCGTCGAGCGTCGCCTGGAGGAGGATGCGTCCGTCGTCGACCGTCGGCTCGACAGCGGTCGCCGGGGTGCCGGGCGGACCCGCTGCGGGAGCGGTGAACACCACTTCGCCGTCTGTCACGGTCGCGTCGGCAGTGCCCGTCGCCGAGTCGCCCGACAGCACCTGCACGTTGTCGAGCCCGTCGGTCTGCTGGAGGATGCCGATCACCTGCGCGGCGTCGGTCTCCTGCGTGAGGATGGAGACCGGGCTCGCGGATCCGGCCGGGAAGTGCTCACCGAGCACCGCCTGCCCGTCCCGCGCCTCGGAGGTGCCGAGGATGAGGTCACTCTGCGCGACGCCGTCGGCCTTCAGCTGGAAGACACCGAGGCTTGCGACGAGGAGCAGGAGCGTGCTGCCGATCCAGACGATGCGAGCGTGGCGGGAGATGAGGCCGGAGATGCGCCCCCACAGGCCGGTCGTCGGCACGGCGGCGTCGTCACTCCTCGAGACGTGGACGGCGTGCTCGCTCCCGAACTTCGGGCGGAGCGGCCAGAACGAGGTGCGACCGCACGCGAGGAGGAGCGCCGGCAGGAAGGTGAGAGCGGCGAGCACCGAGAACACGATCCCGATCGAGGCGACCGGCCCGAGCGCCTTGTTGGAGTTCAGATCGCTCAGCAGCAGGCAGAGGAGGCCCGCGATGACCGTGCCGCCGGAGGCGACGATGGGTTCGAACGACCCTCGGAGAGCGGCCCAGGTCGCGTCCCAACGTTTCTCGTGGTCGCGCAACGCCTCCCGGTACCGCGAGACGTAGAGGAGCGAGTAGTCGGTCGCCGCTCCGATGACGAGGATGAACAGGATGCCCTGCACCTGGCCGTTGAGCAGCACGACGCCGGCCTTCGCGAGCCACCAGACGGTGAGCAACGCGGTGCACAGGGCGAAGAGGGAGGTACCGAGCACGAGGAACGGCAGCACCGGCGAGCGGTAGACGACGATGAGGATGAGGAAGACGGCGCCGAGCGCGGTCAGGAGCAGGATGCCGTCGATGCCGGCGAAGGCGTCGGTGAGGTCGGCGGTGAAGCCTGCCGGTCCGGTGACGAAGACGTCCATGCCGGACGGCACCGCTTCAGCGAGCTGCGCGCGGAGCGCCTCGACGACATCACCCACCTCGGCATCGCCGCTGATCGGCACGAAGACCTCGATCGCGTCGCCGTCCTCGGACGGGATCGCCGGAGAGAGACCGTCGGCGATGCCGTCGAGGGAGGCCAGCTTCGAGAGCTCGTCGTCGATGGCGGTCTGATCGGCATCCGAGAGGCCACCGTCCCGCACGAACAGCACCAGCGCGGGGATGTCATCGCCCTCGCGGAAGCCGTCGAGCGCCGCCTGCACCTCGGTGGCGTCGGCGCTCGCAGGCAGGAAGCTCGTCTGGTCGTTCGTCGCGACCTCGCTCACCTTGCCGAAGTAGGGTCCGCCGATCGACGCGGCGGTGAGCCAGAGGAGGATGAGCATGGCAGGCAGCAGGATGCGGAGCCAGCGGGGCGCACCGCCGCGTCCGGGCGAGGGCGCCTCCATCGTCGTCTGTGTCCCGCCGTGTCGTCCGTGCGTCATGCGCGCGTCCCATCCTCGCCCTGCTCCGAATAATACGCAGCCAGCTTACTATCTCGAATGGGCGCCTTGGGACACGGTGTTCACTCGGCGATGAGAAGCCCTCCCGCGTGAGCGATCTCGGCGAGCGCGGCAGCCCCGGCGGCCTGGTCGACGGGCGCGACGAGGGAGGTCAGTATCCGCACGTGCTGCCCGTGCTCGATCGCGTCGAGCGCGCTGACCCGCACGCAGTGGTCGGTTGCCAGACCCACGAGGTCGACCTCGGTGATACCGGCGTCACTCAGGACATCCGTGAGATGTCTCCCTTCCGGCGTGACGCCATCGAAGATCGAGTAGCCGTGCGCGCCCTGCCCCTTGAGGATGTGGGTGTCGACGCGTTTGGTGTCGAGCGCATGATGGTACTCGGCACCGACGCTGCCGGCGACACAGTGCACCGGCCAGTTCGTCTCGAAGTCGGGCTCGCCGTCGGCGAAGTGACCGCCGTTGCCACCCTCCGCGTCATGCCAGTCGCGGGACGCGAACACGTGCGCGTACTCCTCACCGTGCTCGGTCAGCAGGCGGGTGATCCCCGCAGCCACCGCCTCGCCACCGGCGACGCCGAGCGCCCCTCCCTCGATGAAGTCGTTCTGGACGTCGATGATGAACAGTGCGCGTGCCACGATGCCTCCCAGCCTGGCCGTCCCGGTTCGGTCCGGCGTGCTTCGAGGGTAGCCCGAGACGGCGAGGCGGCCGGGTGCTTGCGCTTCGCCCGGCATGCTGCGTGGGTTCAGAGGCGGCGGTCGCGCTCTCTCCGGCGGTCGAAGAACTGCAGGGCGACGTTCACGCCCATGAGGACCGTGCCGAGCACCATCGCGACGAGGCCGGCTCTCCGGAACGGCACCGGCAGCTCCAGCAGGAGGGCGAACACGACACCGAGGACGATGAGCGCGACGCCCGTGGAGAACAGCACCAGGTACTTCATACCCCCAACGGTACCGGCACGAGCGGCGACCGGGACGCACCGCCCGGGCACGCGATCGCCCGTCGGACCCGCACGAGCACCCGCTCCCCAACGATCGGCCGGAACCCGGCGGTCCGACTACGGAGGGCGAGCCCGCCCCAGTCGACGACGACGTCGTTGCCCTCGCGTCCGAACAGGGAGGAGACGACAACCGCGTCGCCGTCCCCTGCCCGTCCGGACGGTGCGAGCACGACGTCCTCCGGGAGGATCGCGAGGTGGACCTCGGCCCCGTCCCTCGAACCTTCGGTCCCGCCGCGTTCGATGACGGCCGCGTCGATCCGGACGGCGTGCCCACTCCCGACGAACCCGCCCGCGCCGGTCGTGCCGGGGACGAGCGCGCCCGCGATGATCGTGGCGTCCGACACGAACCGGGCGACGAACGCCGACGCCGGCCTCGACACCAGTTCCGGAGGCGTGGCGACCTGCTGGATGCGCCCGCCGTCGAGGACGACGACCCGATCTGCCAGGGCGAGTGCCTCGTCGCGGTCGTGCGTGACGTGGATGACGGTGAGACCGAACCGTCTCGTCAGGGATTGGAGTTCGAGTCGCAGTCGGTCCCGCAGCGGTTCGTCGAGCGCCGAGAGTGCCTCGTCCAACAGCAGGACACCGGGCTCGGCGACGATCGCCCGGGCGAGGGCGACCCGCTGCCGTTGCCCTCCAGACAGCGTGGCCGGGTCACGCTTCGCCGCACCGGCGAGCCCGACGAGCTCGAGCACCGAGGCGACCCGCTCCGCGCGCTCCCGACGTGGCACCTTCGCGAGCTTGAGCGGGTACTCGACGTTCCGACCGACGGACCAGTGCGGCCAGACCGCGTGCTGCTGGAACACCATGCCGAGGGACCGATGCTCCGGAGCGACGAAGGCGCCGTCCCCGGCGACCACCCGCTCGCCGAGGAGGACCCGCCCGCTCGTCGGCGCGAGGAAGCCCGCGACCGTTCGCAGCAGCGTCGTCTTGCCGGAGCCCGATGGTCCGAGGAGCGCGACGAACTCGCCGTCCTCGACGTGGAGGTCGATCCCCGCGAGGCCTTGGGTGCCAGAGGGGTAACGCAGATCGACCGAGGACAGGGTGACGGAGGCCATGGAATGCTCCTGGATTCGTGCGGGGGTGACTGGGCGATCGGGCGGCTCGGCGATGGCGCCGAGCGAGGGACTGGGAACGGTCAGCGGGAGGATCTGGCGGCCAGCCCGAGCCCCGCGAGGCCCGCGATGGTGACGAGGAGGGCGAGCGCCGATGCCGCGTTGTACGCTCCGGCCTGCTGCAGGTTGAAGATCGCCACTCCAAGCGTCTGCGAGCCCGGCGAGAGCAGGAGCACCGAGAGCGTCAGCTCGCGCACGGCGGACAGCACGACGAGGACGCCGCCGGCGAGCGCGGCAGGGAGCGCCATCCTGGCCGAGATGTCGACCAGCGCCCTGAGCCGTCCAGCTCCGGAGACGCGGGCCGCCTCCTCCGCCGAGAGCGGCGTCGCCCGGAGCGGCGCTCCGACCGATTGCACGACCAGGGCGACGAACGAGGTGACGTAGGCGGCGAGGATCAGCCACGGCGTGTTGAACAGCCCGATGCGCGGTGCGATGACGAGCCAGGCGACGGCGATCACGAGGCCGGGGATCGCCTGCGGAAGGAGCGCGATCGCGGAGAGCGCGCCGTTGTCGCGAGCACGGGTGCGGGTGGCGAGCGCTCCGATGGCGAGGCCGAGGACCACGCAGATCGCTCCGGCGAGACCCGCCAGCATCACCGAGTTGCCGATCGCGGAGAGTGTGCCGGATGCGGTCACTGCCCGAACGATGTTGTCGAGGGTCAGGTTCTCGAAGGTCAGCGGAACACCGGGGGCCGGCAGCAGCGCCTGGGTGAGCAGGGCGATGAGCGGCAACAGGGTGAGTGCGAGGACGAAGCCCCAGGTCACGATCGCGACTGGAGGACGGGCTCGCCCGAGCGGCAACCGTTGCGGGGGCGAGGACGAGGCGTCGAGTTCGGTCCGCCGCCGTGAGACGGCCATCTCCGCGACGAGCGCGAGGAGGGCGATCGCCAGTAGGACGACCCCGATGGTCGCCACGACCTCCAGCGGTGAATCGATCGTGCCCGACTGCAGATACCGATAGACGAGGGTCGAGAGCGTCACGAACCGCTCGGGCGTGCCGATGATCGACGGGATGCCGAAGTCGGCGAGGTTCGAGACGGCGATGAGTGTGAACGCCGAGATGAGGGCGGGGCGCACGAGCGGCAGTGTGACGGTGCCGAGCGCGCGGACGGCGGAGGCCCCCGAGATGCGCGCGGCCTGCTCGAGGTCGGCGGGGATCCGTTTGATCGCCGCCGTCACGATCAGCAGTGCGATCGGGTAGCTGTGCACGGTGAGGAGGAACACGACGCCGTCGCCGCCGTAGACCGACCACAGGGGCTCGCCCGTGATCCCGCGCCACCACACGTTGAGCGGGCTCGTCGGCCCTGCGACGCCGATCCAGGCGATCGCGCCGACGAACGGCGGCACGAGGAGCGGGCTCAGCGCGACGAGGCGCAGCACCCGGCGTCCGGGGAGGTCCGTGCGCTCGAACAGGAGCGCGAGCGCGGTGCCGACGACGACGGCCCCGAGCGACGACAGCGTGGCGGAGACGAAACTGTTCACGCCTGCCTCGACCACGTCGCCCTGCAGGAGGAACGGCAGGTGCTTCCCGCCGGCGGCGAGCACCACGACACTCGCCAGGGGGACGATGATGACAGCCGCACAGGCGAGCCACACGAGCACCCGTACGGCGGTGAGGCCGTCCGGACGTGTGAGGCCATGCCGCGACGGTCGCTGCTGCCCCACTGTCGGTTCCCCGACCCCGCCGGCAGGAGCCACTGCAGTCGCCTCCGTGGCCGGCGCGCTCGGCGTGCGGGCCGTCGTCATCGTCGTCACGGTTACTGGAAGAGGCGGTTGAAGGTGGCGACCGCGTCGCCCTGCGTGGCGCGGATCGTCTCGAGGTCGGGCGACAGGATGGTGATGTCGTCCATCGACGGTGCGCCCTTCGGTGTGCCGACGTCGCTGCGCACCGGAAGGTAGGACTGCTCGACCGCGAGCGTCTGGCCCGCTTCGCTCACGAGGAAGTCGACGAACGCCTCGGATGCCGCCTGCTCGTCGGTCGATGCGAAGATGCCGACCGGCTGCGACACGTACGGGACGCCCTCCTCCGGATAGGCGACCGCGATCGGCGAACCGGCCGCTGCGAGCTCGCGGACGAGGTAGTCGACGACGATGCCGACCGGCTGCGTCCCCGCTGCGACGGCCTGCGAGACCGGGCCGTTGCTGTCGGCGATGACGGGGTTGTTGGCGGCGAGCGCCGTCAGCCACTGTTCGCCGAGCTGGTCGTCGTCGAGCCACACCGCGGCGTTGTAGGCGGCTGCGCCGGAGACGTCGGGGTTCGGCATGACGATCTTGTCTGCATATTCCGCGTCGGTCAGTTCCTTCCATGAGGTCGGCGGAGTGTCGACGAGGCCCGTGTTGTACGCGATGACCGTCGGGATGATGCGGGTACCGGTGTAGAAGCCCTCCGGGTCGACGACGTCCGGGTTGACGGCATCGACGTCGGCCGGGGTGTAGGCGAGCAGGAGGTCGTCGGCGGCGTAACCCTCGAACGTGCCCGAGTCGGCCGCGAGCAGGACGTCGGCCTGGACCGCTCCCGCCGTGCGCTCGGCCTCGATGCGTGCCGTGAGGTCTCCGGTTCCGGCTCGGAACACCTCGACGGTGACGTTCGGCTGCACGGAGTTGAACGCGCTCACGAGGGCATCCGCCTTCTCCTGCGGCTCGGAGGTGTAGAGCGTGATGGTGGCTGCGTCGAGCACGTCGGCGGCGGGCGCTGCGGTGTCATCGGTGGAGGCTGCGGTGGCGCTGCAGCCGGCGAGCAGGACGGTGGACAACGCGAGTGCTGAGATGGCGCTGGTCCGGGCGAGACGGGACATGACTTCCTCTGGATCGGTGGAGCGGGTGATGGGTGGGTGGTCGGTTCGGGACAGGGGCGCTCAGGACGCCATCGGCGTGTGAACCGCGTGGCGCACCGGTGCGGTGAACAGCGGCACGGCGTCGCGCAGACTGAAGGAGGACGTGCTGACGGACTGCTCGGTGAGGTGCACGAGCGAGAACATCGAGGCGTCGTGGCCACTGACGAGGTCGGGGCCGGCGTTCATCACCTGGTGGTAGGCGAGGGACGGACCGACCGAGACGGCGATGCCGCGCAGCGTCGCCGACAGTGCGTGGTGGAAGTGCCCGGCGAGGACGATGCGCACGTCGCCGCCGGTGAGGGCGTCGAGGAGCGCCGCTGGATCACGGAGACCCGCCTGCGCGAGCGTCGGGAGCGGCGAACCGAGCGGTGCATGGTGCAGAGCGACGACCGTCCCGAGCCCGAACGGCCGGCGCAGGGTGTCTCGGACGAGCTGGAGCTGCACCGCGTCGAGAGCACCGGTGGACGAGTCGAGGAGGATGACGCGCAGCCCGCCCACGTGGACGACCCTGGCGTGACCGGCACCGTGGCCGGTCAGTACCCGTGCGGCGACAGGGTCGTCGTGATTGCCGAGCACCGTCAGGACCGGTGCGCTGAGCGCCTCTTCGAGCCGTCGCAGTGCCCGTTCGATCGCGGGGTAGGCTCCGGGGTTGCCCCGCTGGGCGAGGTCACCGGTGACGACCACCAGTTCGGGCGTGATGCCGGTCTCCCGTGCGTATGCGCCGACGCGGTCGAGGCGCTCCAGGCCGTCGACGGACCCGTAGAGGAGTTCGCCCTCGGTCGCGTGGACGTCGCTCAGGTGCAGGATGGTGAGCCGGCCGGTCTCGATGCTCATACCGGGAACGCCGAGTCGACGACGGCAGCGCTCCGCGCGCGGATGCTCAGACGGTCGAGTTGTTCGGCTGTGACGCCGTGTTCGCGCAGGTAGGCGTGCGCTCCGCCGAGCTCGTCGATGGCCTCGATCGCATCACGCATCACCGTTGCAGGGCTCTCGAGGTGCAGCCGCAGTGCCTCGGCCCGGGCCGCGTCGTCGAGGGTGAGTTCGTCGAGCGCCGCCGAGACGATCCCGGCGCGATGCAGCGCGACCGATGCGCCGGATGCCTCGTAGTCCGCGACGACCTCGTCGGCCGAGGCGCCCACCGCGAGCAGGACGAGTGCGACGACGAGGCCCGTGCGATCCTTGCCCGCCGTGCAGTGCACGAGGACCGCTCCGCCGTTCTCGTCGAGCGCGTCGGCGATCGCGCCGACCGCCTCCGCGAGTGCTCGACCGCGGGTGGTGAGCAGCGCGGTGTAGACGGCTTCGAGCGACCCGATCGCGGGCGGGCCGGCCGGGGTCCCGTACAGCGGGACGCTGCGGACGGGTACACCGGGACCGCTCGCTCCCGGTGTCCGCTCGACCGTCTCGCGCAGATCGACCACAAGGCGGACGTCGAGTTCGGTGAGCACCGCCCGGCCGCGGTCGGACAGGAGGTCGGGTGCCGCGGAGCGGACGAGCCACGGTGAGGTGGACGATCCTGCGGCACGGGCGTTGTAGGTGCCGTCGATTTCGATCGTGCGCATGTCGTGCTCCTCGCTCGGGCACGTCCTGACGGACGGCCGATGGTCTCCGGCGTTCATTCCACGCGTTCCACCAGGGGTGAAACCGCGTTACACCGACAGCGTGCGCGTGTTCCGTGAACAGCCGGTGACGCCGCCCGGACCGGGCGGTGAACGCTCGGCCACGCTTCGCACGGCACGCCGACCGACAGTGGCTCGCGCCGTCGTCGCGCGTCCGGGCGCACGTGATCGAGCGTCACCGGCGCCCCGCGGACGGGCGCTACGCGTCGTCGGCGAGGGCGTCCGCCACCACGTGGCGCATGTGCGCGACGTCACCGCCGCCGCTCCGCGCCGAGAGGGCGGAGTGCAACGCGTGCAGGACGACGAGGTGTCCGAGTCGCGACAGGAACGGGTCGACGTCGTGGGCGCGACTTGCCGGGCTGGTCACGAGCGCGATGCTCGCGAGCCGGGCGAGCGGCGACCGTGCGTAACTGGTGACGACGACCACCTGCGCGCCGAGAGCGACGGCGGCGCGGGCGGCGGTGAGCGTGTGCGCGTTCGCGCCGGAGTAGCTGACGGCGAGACACACGTCCCGCTCGGTGAGCGAGTGCACCGCGAACTGTTGCGCGAGGATGTCGACCGGAGCCTCCACCGAACGACCGAGTGTGCTGAAGCGGAGTGCAGCGTCCTGCACGGGCGGCCCGGAGAATCCGTTCCCGAGCAGCACGATCCGCCGGGCGGCGGCGAGCGCCTCGGCCGCTCGTTCGACCCGGGCGCCGTCGACGCTCTCCTGCCCGAGCCGAAGGGCGTCGATCGCCTCGGCGAAGACGCTCCCGACGAGGTCGTCCGGGGCATCGTGTTCAGGTTCACCGGCAGCCCTCGCCACCTCGAGCCGCAGGTGCTGGAACCCACGGAACCCCATGCTCTGGCACGCGCGGATCACCGTCGCCGGTGACGTGTCCGCTGCGACGGCCAGCTCGGTCGTCGACCACTCGACGACCTCGGCCGGCCGTGAGAGCACCACCTGGGAGACGCGGCGCTCACTCGGCCCGAGCAGCGGGGAGGCGGCGCGCAACCTCGCCATGACGCCGCTGTCGGCGCCTCCCGGCATGAGGACCATCCTGCTCCCTTGCTCGTCGACAGCGCCGCAGGATGCCGTGCCGCCGAAGTGGATGCAGCCTAGCCCATCGGGAGATCGCCCCGGTGAACGGGCGCTGCCGACCGATGCCGGCGGGTGACGGCGTGCAGATCGGCGGCAGCTCATGGACGACCTAGGGTGGGGGCATGCCACGCCCGCGCCCCGCTGCCCTCCAGACCGTCGCAGCTCTCGGCGCCGTCGTCCTGGCGCTCGTCGCCTCCGGCTGCTCGACATTCCCCGCCGGGCCGCGGACGACTGCGTCCTCGACGAACACGGACGGCTCCTTCCCGGGCGAGCTGGTGTTCGACTACCAGCTCGGCGGCGCCTACGAACCGGCTTCCGTCGTCGGCGGTGTCGCCCGGGACAGCACCGACTCCCCCGATCCGGACCGTTATTCCATCTGCTACGTGAACGGGTTCCAGAGCCAGCCTGCCGACCGCGACGCCTGGCTCGCCAAGCCCGAGCTCGTGCTCGTCGACCCGGCCGGGGAACCGATCATCGACGAGAACTGGCCGGACGAGCTCATCTTCGACGCCTCCACCGATGACCGCCGCGCACGCATCGCGGAGCGGATCGGCGCGAGCATCACACGCTGCGCCGACGCCGGTTTCGACGCGGTGGAGATCGACAACCTCGACTCCTACACGCGGTCCGAGGGCCGCCTCACCGTCGACGACGCGGTCGCGCTCGCCACCCGATACGCCGACATCGCGCACGATGCCGGACTCCTGATCGGCCAGAAGAACACCGGCGAGCTCGGAGCCAGGGGCCGCGACGAGGTCGGCTTCGACTTCGCCGTGGCAGAGGAGTGCCAACGGTTCGACGAGTGCGCCACCTACACCGACGTCTACGGTGACGCGGTCATCGACATCGAGTACACCGACGACCTCAGCGGCACGTTCGCCGAGGTGTGCGACGACCCGCAGGTGCCGTCCTCGACCATCCTGCGCGATCGCGACCTCGCGCCCGCCGATGATGCAGACCACGTCTTCGAGGCCTGCGCAGCCTGACACACCGCTCGCTGCCGCCGGCGCTCGCGAGCAGCGCCTGCGCCCGCACGCAGCTCCCGCCCTGGCGCGGCCGGGTAGCGTGGAGGGATGAATCTGGAGCAGTTGGAGGCGATCGTCGCCGTCGTCGACTACGGGTCGTACGCGGCAGCCGCCGACGTGCTGCGCATCTCACAACCCTCGCTGACCCGGCGGATCCAGCGCTGCGAGGCGGATCTCGGTCTCGCGCTCTTCACCCGCGTCGGTCGGCGCATGCAGGTGACCGACGCCGGACGATCGGTGCTCGGCCCTGCGCGTCGCATGCTGCGGGAGGCGAGCGGGCTGCGCGCCCTCGTCGATGCACAGCACGAGCTCACGACGGGCACCCTGCGGATCGGTGCGCTCCCCTCGCTCGTCGCGACACACGTGCCCGAGCTCGTCGCGCGATTCCACCAGGCACACCCCGACGTCAGGATCGAGGTCACGGGAGCCGCGGATTC
This sequence comes from Plantibacter sp. RU18, assembly GCF_050613355.1. Classification (NCBI taxonomy): domain Bacteria; kingdom Bacillati; phylum Actinomycetota; class Actinomycetes; order Micrococcales; family Microbacteriaceae; genus Plantibacter; species Plantibacter sp. RU18. Next base: position 1,632,804 of record NZ_CP159618.1, on the reverse strand, counting down.
GAGCGAGCTGCTCGAAGCACTCGATCTCGGCCGCATCGAGATCGGCGTGGCCGACCTGCGGGACGCCGGGCCCGGGGTCGAGGTCCGGCTGCTCGAGGAGCAGGCGTTCGCAGTCGTCCTGCCGGGCATCGCCGACCCCGGCGAGCGGGACCAGGATCAGCACGAACCGGTCACGGCACAGGAGCTCCGCGCGCACTCCCTCGTGACGCTCCCCCGCGGGACGTCGATGCGGGCGGTGACCGACGAGGCCTATGCGAGGCTCGGCGTACAACCGCCTCGTGTGATCGTGACGACCCAGCGCGAAGCGCTCACGCGGTTCGCGACCGCGGGCGTCGGGCTCACCGTCGTCCCGGAACGACTCGCTGGCTGGGCGGCGGCGAACGGCGCGCGGGTACGGCGCTTCCCGACGCCGGTGACGAGGAGCATCGGCCTGCTCGTGCGACGCGACGCGGTCGATGCACCGGCGATCCACGCCTTCCTGCGGCTGGCCGACGCCCCGACCTCGGAGCGGGGCGCGGGCGAGACGGTCTAGCCGCAGAGGTCTGCCGCTGCGCTGCGCGACTCGACGACGATCGGAGCATCCGCGGCCGGCGTCGCCAGAGAGGCGAAGTCGTCACCGATGATGAGGACGACGTCCTCTGCGTCCGCATCCGGTTCGCCGCTCACGACGACCGTGATGCCGAGCTCCTGCGCGAGCGAGGCGGCCGTCGCTCGCGCCGCGTCCGAGTCACGGGCGAGCAGGATGGTCGTGGGAGTGTCCGTCTCGGCGTCGGCGATCGTCGCCACCGTGTACCCGAGCGCGGTCAGCCGGTCCGCCGTCGTCGACGCGATCCCGTCGGTCTGGGACCCGTTGAGGACGCTGACCGCCTCCACCCGGACCGGTTCGACAGGTGCGGCGGGTTCCGCATCGGCTGCCCCCGCGATCGGGACAGGGGTGTCGGCCGCGAGACTGCTGAAGACGACTGCAGCATCGTCACTCGGCACGACGCGGTTGTCGTCCGACGGGGCTTCGGTCCACGGCATCGTCAAGAACGTGATGGCGGCCGTCGGCACCTGGGACACCCGGTGGGCGAGCGAGGTGAGGCTTGCGAGGTTGGCGAGATCCGTGTCGACGGTGAGCGAGGAGGTCACGGCGTCGAGGAAGCGGATGAGGCGGTCCGGACGGGTGAGCACCTCTGCGCTCAACGCGCGCTGGACGATCGCGGACATCACCATCTGCTGGTTGCCGAGCCGTGCGATGTCGCTGCCGTCGCCGACGGCATGACGCGTCCGCGCCAGCGCGAGCGCCTGCGTCCCGTCGATCACCTGTGCGCCCGCGGGGAGTGCGAGGTTCGAGTAGGGGTCCTCCATGTCCTCTGGCAGGCAGACCGCCAGGCCGTCCATGCCGTTCACGATCGCCTGGAACCCGCTGAAGTCGAGTTCGATGAAATGGTCGATCGGCACGCCGGTCATCGCTTGGACCGCTGCGACCGAGCAGGCGGCACCGTAGTTGAGCGCGCCGTTGATCATGCCGTAGTCGTCCGGCACACCACGGCCCGTGTCCGTGCACATCGACAGGTCGGTGAGGGTGTCACGTGGGATCTGCACGGCCTCGGCACGGGTGTTGCCCGCCGACACGTGGACGAGCACCATGGCGTCGCTGCGCTGGGTTCCGGTGTCCTCGCCGTAGTCACCGTCGGCCAGGTCCCGGCTGTCCGAACCGAGCAGCAGGATGTTGAGCGCAGGATCCGGTGCGCCCGGCGCGGCAGCCTCCGACGCTGTGGAGCTCGGCGCAGCGATGGCCTCCGAGGTGATGTTGCCCTGCAGTTTCAGCGCCAACACGCCGATCCCACCCAGCAGCGCGAGGACGAGGCCGCCGGCGATGCCGACGATCAGCCGACGGCGGCGCACCCGTCGACTCACGGGGGCTCCACGGTGCCCGCCGCGTCTCCGGCGGACGTGGGATGCCTGGGGACGCAACGACGCCTCGGCCTGCTCGGATTCGCTCATCGTCCCAGTGCACCAAGTGCCGGGTGAAGCGACAAGCAGCCTGCACGTCGCGACTCATGCACCGCGCGTATGCCACGTCGCGTCAGTACCCCAGCACGACATCCGTTCGGCCCCGTGATCGGATGACCGGCGAGCTCCGGTCAGCTGACCGGACACCGCCCTCGGGCAGCGTCAGTCCGCCTCCGCAGCGCGCAACCCCGGGACGGCACGTGCACGTGTGCTGAACTGACCCGTGACGACGAGGACGGCGATGGTCACACCGAGCAGGATCCATCCGGGCCATCCGAGGAGCGTGCCGAAGACGCCGGTCGCCATCGTGTCGGGCGTGGCGAACATGAGGAAGGCGACGGCCGCGGCGTTCACCGCACCGTGGGCGATCACCGCCGGCCAGACGGAGGCCGAGCGCAACCGCAACCAACCGATCACGGTGCCGAGCAGCATGCACCAGCCGACCATCAGCAGGACGCCGACGACGTCGGTCCGCTGATAGTTGTAGCCGAGCAGGATGAGCGGCGCGTGCCACACACCCCAGATCGCGCCGGAGAGCAGCAACGCCGGCCAGGTTCCGAGCGACAGGAGGTTCGGCAGCAGCCAACCGCGCCAACCGAGTTCCTCACCGAAGGCCGACAGCGAGCCGATCAGGATGCTCAGGGGCAGCGACAGCACCTGGACGAGTGCGATCGTGGTGAGGTCGTCTCGTCCGAGTTCGTCCACGCCGGAGGCCGACATGATCGCGGCGAGGCCCGACAGATCGACCAGGTCGAGGCTGATCAGTCCCATGGCCTGGCCGAGCAGCATCGAGAGGAAGGCCAGGAGCGGGAACCCGACGAACGCGGCAGCGCACAGTCCGAGCGAGCGGGCGCAGCGGGCCGAGCCCGAGGAGTCTGGGGATGCTGTGTGGCCGGGCGACGAACAGGACCACCACGAGCGCGGCGACCGTCGGTGTGTACATCATGCCGAGGGCGATCAGTTGGAACCAGGGGTTCGCGAGGCCGTCGCCGGACAACCAGAGCGGCAGCGCCACCAGCCACGCGAGCCCGATGGCGAGGCCGGTGAAGACGGCGACCGCGAGCCACGGCACGCGGTTCGGCAGGACCGGTGACAACTCGCGGTTGCGGCGTCGTTGTCGTTCAGCGGGTGTCTCCGGCTGCTCGGTGAGAGCGACCCGACCTGCTGCACCGATGAGCGAGGGCGCTGCGGCGTCGGCGCCGGTCGGGGCCTGCCCGGGTGATTCGAGCGGTGCCCAAGCCGTCTGCTCGCGCGCCGCGTCGTCCGTGCGTCCCATGATGATCCCCCGATCACGTCCGTTGGACCCTCCACGCTACGGACCGGTGACCGCCGGCGCATCCGTCACTCGGGGGATCCTCGGCGCGGGGTTCAGGCCGCGGGCAGGCGGCAGCCGCACGACTCCCGCAGCAGGAGTCCCACGGGCACGACCGTGCTGCGCTCGTGCACCTCGTCCGCATCACCGAAGCGCGCGAGGGCCCGCGTGGCGGCGAGGCGTCCGAGCCGGGCGGGATCCTGCTCGATGACGCTGACCGAGGGATCGAGCTGGTCCGCCATCGGGAAGTCGCCGAAGCCGAGCGAGGCGATGCCACGGGCCCTGAGCGCTGGGACGAGTGCCATCGTGACGCGGGCGTTGGCGGAGAACAGCGCGGTCGGCGGGGACGACAGCGACACGAGGTCGTCGACCGCAGCAGCCGCGCGGGCGCGATCGGTCGCGGTGAGGCTCACGAGCGCGTCGTCGACCGCGATCCCGACCTCGGCGAGCGCCGCCTGGTAGCCCTCGAGCCTGCGTCGGGTGCTCGGCGGGTGCGCGGAGTCCGCGACGAAGGCGACCCGTGTGTGGCCGTGCTCCAGCAGGTGCTTCGTGGCGAGGTACGCCCCACGGTGGTCGTCCTCGACGAAGCTGTCGGCATCGAGTCCGCCGGGCGCGCGGTCCACGAAGACGATCGGCGTGTGCTCGGCCCACGGTGCGAGCCACGACTGGCCCTCGGCGACCGGTGCGAGCACGAGCCCCATGAGCTGCGAGCGCAGCAGCGAGTCGAGGACCGCTCGTTCCCGCGAGGGGTCGTCGCCGATGCTCGTGACGAGCGTCGTGATGCCACTGACCGAGCAGACCTCCTCGACCGCACGCACGACCGCGGCGAAGAAGGGGTCGACGACGTCCGGGACGGCGACGCCGACGGACGACGAGCGACCATTGCGGAAGGTACGGGCCAGCACGTTCGGCACGTAGTTGAGCTCACGCATGGCGTCTTCGACGCGCGAGCGCGTCTCCGGCAGGACGTGCGGGTCGTCGTTGAAGACGCGTGACACCGTCTTGGAACTCACACCGGCGCGGGACGCCACGTCCTGCATCGTGGCCATGGGCGCTCCTCTGGGGTGGTGCATCGGCGTCCGGACGGGCTGCGGGCGGCTGACCGAGGTCGCCGCCCGCGTGCCGTCATCGGCCGGCGAGTGCGGTCTCGATCACCTGCTGCAGTTCGCGCAGTCGGGGCAGCGCACGGGTCGTGAGCAGTTCCTCGCGCTTCGCGGACGAGATCGAAAGGCTATCCTTCCACAGCGAACGACCGGCCATCGCGCCGCCAGCGCCGTTCTCCACCGCGATGCGGACCTGACCGACGAACGTCTCGTGGTCGACTCCCGCGGACAGCACCGCCCACGGCACCCCGTTCGCGGCCTCGGTGACGGCGGCGGCTGCTTCGGCGGATCCGGGGTACTGGAGCTTCAGGACCTTGGAGCCGGCCGCGACGGAGATCTCCGCGGCACCACGCACGAGCTCGGGGAAGATCGCCGCGTAGTCCTCGTCGCTCTCGCCTTCGAGCTGGTAGACGAGGATCTCGACGATGAGCAGGACGCCCTCGGACGTGCACTCCGTCACGAGGCGGGCGATCTCGTCGATGACGACCTGCTCGGCGTCGCGCTGGTCGGAACGCAGGTAGAAGAGCATCTTCGCGGCGTCGCCGCCGAGCTCACGCACCCGACGCGCGTCCATCCCGGGCACGTACTTCGTACGGCGCAGGCCGTTCTCGGTGTCGAAGCCGGAGGAGTCCATACCGACGACGAGGCCGGTCGTGCGGGAGAGCGTGCGCTCGTCGACGACGAGGGGCAGCGCGACCTCCGGGTCGAGCAGGATCGCGGGGGCATGGTTGCCGAGGAACCGGACGAGGTCGCTCTTCGCATCGGCGAGTTCGTCCTTGGAGATGCCGGCGGCACCGTTCGGCGCATCGTCCATGACGGCCTTCATGCCGTTGCGCTGGTCGCCTGCGACGATGAGCATGCCGCCGCCTGGCGTGGAGATGGTGTTCATCGCGCGGCGTTCGAGCGTCGTGAGTTCGTTGGTCCTGGTGGCTACTGCGTTCATGAGGTACTCCTTGTGCTTCGGATGGGGTCTGATGCCGGCAGCGGTGGCGCCGGGTGGATGGGGTGGTCTCGTCGGTCGGGTGTGCGGGGTTCGTGGGGTCGGTCGGCCGGGCGATCAGCGCTGGGGACGGCCGATCGCGTTGGCCGGTTCGAGGAGGGCGCGTGCGAACACGGCGGCCCCGTACGCGGTGTCCTGCGTGCGGTGCGAGACCTGCACGCCGGTGAGGACGGCGGTACGTGCGCGCTGCACGGAACGCATGCTCGCCCAGCCACCGGTGAGCAGCGCCGAGGTCGCCGGAGTCACTTCGCGGTCCATGGCCTCGATGAGGACGCGCAGTTCGTCGTTGCCGTGCCGGAGCACCGCGCCGAAGATCTCCGCCGGCTCGGCTCCGTCGGCACGGACGGTCAGCTTGAGGACGCCGTCGTCGTTCCGGGCACCCGAGACGTCGATGTCGCCGTCGCCGAGCAGCCCGTCGAACGGGAGCGCCATGATCTGATCGTCGAGCGCATCGCGACCGCCGCGGTCGGTGACACCGACGAGCTGGAGCGTGCGGCGCATGAGCAGCCCGGTCTTCACCCCGGCGACGAGCACCCAGGTGCCGGGGACGACGTGGCGCACGCAGTTGATGAAGACCTCGGCCAGGCGCTCGCGGGCGGCGAACGGAAGCGGTTCGTCGAGTCGACGGAGGAGGACCTCGGCGGTGCCCATCGACACGTGGTAGCGATCGGCCGGGAACGAGCCGGTGGAGACGGCCGAGACGAGGTGGTCGTGGCCGGCGACGGTCAAGGCGGCTCCGGAGAACACGTCCGGCAGCCACTCCCGGGTTGCGCGTCCGAGGGGGGCTCCGGCGTCGGTGAAGGGCGGGAGGAAGGAGGCGTCGACGCCGAGGTGGGCGAGCAGTTCCGGCCAGGGGGCGCCCGTGTCCTGGTCGAGCAGGCCTGTGCGGGAGGAGAGCGAGTACTCGGCCGTCTGCTCGCCACCGAGTGCCGCGACGATGAACTCCGGCAGGTTGAGCCAGCGTGTGCCGGCGAGGTCCAGGCCGTTGTCGCGCAGGTGCAGGAGCTTGACGACCGAGACCTGCACGCCGAGCGGGAGGCCGGTGCGCCCGGCGAATTCAGCAGCGATCTGCGGCGGGAGTGCAGCGACCTGCTCGGCACCGCGCGGGTCGAACCAGGCGACGGCCGGGGCGAGGGGCGACCCGTCGGCACCGAGGACGATGCCTGACTCCCCCATGCCGGACACGGCGATGGCGCGGACCTGCGCCGACGGCCCGAACCGCTCGACGAGCTCGTCGGCGACGTGCTCCAGCAAGCGGCGGACGGTCGCGACGAGCGCCTGGGCCTCCATGACGGTGGTGCCACCGGCGCCGGCGAGCCAGGGGGTGGGCAGTTGGTGGATGAGCACCTCGGTGCCGTCCGTGTCGGTCACGAGGATCTTCACGCCGGTGCTGCCGAGGTCGAGACCGGCGAACAGGCCGTCCGTGAGGATGGCCTGGGTGATGGTCGCGTCGGTGTTCACAGCAGTGTGCACAGCGGGTTCCGTTTCAGATCCGACGTCCGTGTCGGGTTCCGACGATGACCACATGTCATCGATGTCATCGTGAGCATACTCGCATCATGTCATCGATGACATACCCTGGCGGGAATTGCTCGTGAATCGTCGCCGAACGACAATCGAAGCTGTTCGGACGGCGCGGGTCCCCTACACGCTCAGTCGGCGAACGGCCCGTCGGCAGGGCTGAAGGCGATCTCCAGATCGATGTCGAACGACTCGCCGGGCTCGAGGATCCGACCGAGCTTGCCGCGTTCCGGTCCTTCCGCATGGCTCGGCCAACACGTCCCCGGCTCGATCCCGAGCGCGTAGCTGCCGGCAGCGGAACTCCGCCACACGGTGAGGAACGGCAGCTGCTCCGCCCGGAAGCGGATCGCGACGGTCCCCGACTCACCGGACAGCGTCGCGGTCGACCATCCGTCAGCGCCGATGACGGCGTCGAGCGCGTCCACCTGCTCGGCAGCCCCGGCCACCGGCTCGTCCAGAGTGCGCTCCCAGGAGGACACGGCGGACGGCGACCCGGCGTCGACACCGGCCGTCACGGCTGCGGTCGCCTCCGCCGTGACGACCGCGCCGCCGTGCAGCATCGGCCAGCCGAGGTTCACGTGGTACAGCAGCCGGACGGGCTCGGCGACGAACCCCTCGTTGCGGACGATGTCGTGCAGACGGATCCGCCCCACGCCGACCTCGGCGCGGATGCCGCGCTCGACGGTGAGGTTCTGGGAGAACACCGCTCCCTCGCGGAGGAAACCGTCGACGGCGAGCTCGTAGCACCCCTCGGCCGACCACCGGCCCTCACTGCGGGTGACGGTCGCGGGGATCAGATGTGCGCGCCCGTGCATGCCGCCGTCCTCGGGCGGTGCGACGCCGACGGCCGTGAGCCCGCACGTCGTGAGCAGTCCACCCTGCCAGCGGCGCGCCCACCCCTCGGCGTGCGGGGCGGTCGTCGAAGCGACGAACGACACCACCTCGCCGTTCCAGGAGGCCTCCCCGAGGTCGAGGAACTGGTCGACCTCCACCGTCACCTCGAGCCCTCCCAGATGCCGCAGCTCGACCTGGCGACGCCCGACCGACGGGCCGTCGTCGACCCGCACCGACCTCGGAGCCCAGGCGCGTTCGACCGCACCGGACCGCGCCTCGACGAAGCGCCGACGCCGGACACCCCACGGGGCGGCGTCATCGGCTGGCGGACTGCTGACTGCACGCGTCATCGTGGAGCTCCTCGACTGCTCGTAGGGGGTGTGGGGCTGGACCCGTCGACAGTCCCGGGACTGCGGCGGGGTGCTGGTGGAGGTCGGTCCGTCGACACGCATGGACCGGAGGCGTGGTTCCTAGAGCGCCGTGTACCCGCCGTCGATGACGAGGCTCTGACCGGTGAGGTACGAGGACGCTTCGGAGGCGAGGAGCAGGACGAGACCGTGCAGGTCCTCCGGCTGGCCCATGCGACCCGCCGGGATGTCGGCCGTCCATTCGGCAGCGAGCTCCGGATTCGCCTCGGTGAACTCACGTGTCATGTCGGAGAGGAAGTAGCCGGGCGCGATGGCGTTCACCCGTACACCGGCAGGCGCCCATTCGACCGCGAGCGACGATGCGAGGTGGCTGACGGCCGCCTTCGACGCGTTGTAGGACGCCTGGAACTGCGGCTGGTTCACGATGAACGCCGACATCGAGGAGATGAACACCGCCGACGCCGGACGACCCGCGGTGAGAGCCCGTCGGGCGAAGGACTGCGCGGCGAAGAAGGTTCCGTCGAGATTGACGGCGAGCACCTTGCGCCAGGTGTCGGCGGGGACGTCGACGCTGTCGCCCCAGATGGTGATCCCTGCTGCGGTGATGAGCAGGGACGGCGCCCCCAGTTCGGCTTCCGCAGCAGCGAACGCCGCCTCGACGGCATCGGCACAGCTCACATCGACCGTGAACCCGGCGGCGCGCACGCCATGTTCGGCGGCGAGACAGGCAGCCGACTCCTGGACGACGGGGAGCAGGTCGAGCAGCGCGACGTGCACACCCTGTGCGGCGAGCGCCGAGGCGAGCGAGTAGCCGAGCCCGCGGGCGCCGCCGGTGATGACGGCCGTTCGACCGTGGAGATCAGAGAACATGGAGACTCCTCAGAGTGATGGGGTGGACGGTTCGGGAGCGGGGCCGACCGCTCAGATCTCCTGGTCGGTGGGCAGGATGACGAGGTCGCGGATGGTGACGTGGCGCGGTCGTGTGAGCATGAACAGCACGGCGTCCGCCACATCCTCCGAGCGGATCCCGGTGCGGGCGGCGATCTGGTCGTCGATCCCGTTCGCCCCCTCGGCGATGCCCCACAGCTCGTTGAGGACCACGCCGGGCGCGACGGCCCCGAGCCGCACGCCGGAGCCGACGAGGTTCCGCCGCACGGTGTGCACGAACGACTGCATCGCGTGTTTGGTCGCCGAGTACACGGGCTCCCAGTGGATGTCCTGGTGCCCCGAGACGGAACTCGTGACGAGCACGTCGCCACTGCCCTGGGCGATGAGGTGCGGCAGCGCGGCGCGCACCGTCGCCATCGCGCCGAGGACGTTGACCCCGACCAGCTGTTCGATCGCGGTCATCGGCGTCTCGGCGAAGTCGCCGCCGACGTAGAGGCCCGCGTTGGCGAGCACGATGTCGAGACGGCCGAAGGCGGCGAGCGCCAGGGCGACAGCCTGCCCGGAGACCGCAGGGTCAGCGAGGTCGCCGGCGAGGATGACGCTCTCGGCTGGAAGCGAGTCGGCGACGGCGGTGAGCTTCTCGGTGGAGCGTCCGACGAGGACGGTCCGGACCCCCACCGCCGAGAGGGCCTGCGCGTAGGAGCGTCCGATGCCGGACGATGCGCCGGTGATGAGCGCGACCTGGCCGCGGAGATCGACGGTGCCGCGAAGATCGACCGTGCCGCGGACGTCGGCGGCGCTTCCCGGGTGGATGTTGTCGGCGGATGCGTTCATGCTGGCTCGGTTCCTGTCGCCGATCGGGCGGCGGCGTCGGTGTATCGGTGCGTCTTCGGCTGATGGGTGGACAGTGCCGTCCGGCGGAGCACTTCGTCTGGCCTGGTGTCGATTCGGGCGACGGCCTCGTCGCTCAGGTAGACGGGCCCACCCGCGGCCAGAGCGCCGATCACGACTTCGGCGACCTTGACGGCCATCTCCGTGATCTGCAGCACCTCGGCTTCGCTCGCTCCGAGCGCGAACATGCCGTGGTTCCGCAGGTAGACGACTTTCGGTACCCGACCGGTGGCCGCCATGTGCTCGCGCAGCATCGTCCGGACGACGCGCGCGAGCTGGAGCCCCGGGTCGACGTAGGGGACGAGCAGCGGATTGGTGCCGAGGACGACGATCTGATCGGGGAACAACGACCCCCTGACGAGCGCTTCCGCACCGGTCGAGCAGAGGAGGGCGTTGACCGGGACGGGATGCGTGTGTCCGACGGCGAGGACGCCGGGGAGGTCGAGGCAGACAGCATGGAGGATGGCCTCGACGGACGGTCGCTTCCCGGCTTCGGCGGACGCCGCGGCCTCGAAGACCGCCGCGACCTCCCGGTCCCCGCCGTCCGTCCCGTCGACGAGCGCGAGCACGGGGGCGAGGTCGAGGCGGACGAAGTCGTCGGGAGCAGCCCTGGCCATCGACGCGCCGCTCGCCTTCACGAGCATCGCCGCGTGGCCGTCACCGGCATCCGGCAGGAGGATCGACGTGTTCCCCTCCGCGAGCAGCGCCCACGCACGGTCCGGTCGGCCGAGCTCGTGCGAGAAGTCGACGAGGCGGTCGCGCACCGACTCGGCGGTCTGCCGCTCGATCGTCTGGCTCATGCTGACTCCCTGTCGTGATGGCGTGCGTCGACCGCGGGAGCGTCGACGCCGGTGCTGCCGGTGATCGCACTGCCGCCGACACGGTAGACCTCGGCGACCGAGGGTGCCGCGCCTGCGGCGACGAGCTGCACCGCGAGGTTGCCGAGGGCTGACGCCTCTGCGGGTCCTGCGGCGACCGGCAGTCCCGTGCGTTCGGCCGTGCGTCGACAGAGGAGTCTGTTCCGGGAACCGCCACCCACGATGCGGACGGAGCGCAGTGGCGTCCCGGTGATCGTCTCGCAGGCGTGCACCGTCTCGGCGTAGGCGACGGCGAGACTCTCGATGATGCTCCGCACGACGCCGATGCGACCGACGGGTGCATCCTGGCCGGCCGCGCGGCACAGCGCGGCGATGCGAGCGGGCATGTCGCCAGGGACGAGCAGGCTGGGATCTCCCACGTCGAACACGGGTGACGGCACTGCGGTGACGTCGCGCTCGGATCGTTCGGACTGCTCGGTCGCCTCCTCGACGAGCTCGACCGGATCGATCCGGCGGCCGTCCTCCTCCGACCACCCGCGGGCGCACTCCGTGAGCAGCCACATGCCCGCGAGGTTGCGGATCAGGAGGGATGAGCCGTCGGCGCCCGCCTCGTTCGTGAAGCCGGCGATCCGTGCAGACTCGGTGAGCACCGGCTCCTCCAGACACACACCGGCGAGCGACCAACTCCCGCTCGAGACGAGCAGCTCGGCGTTCGCCGGCCGCGCGAACGCGAGAGCCGAGGCGGTGTCGTGACCGGCCACGCGGTAGACCGGGATCGGCGCTGCGGCGCCGAGTCGTTCCGTGACCGCGGGGGTCGTCGGTCCGGCGAGCGTGCCCGGCGCGACGATCGTCGGGAAGTCGAAGCCACTGAGCCCCCACCGATCGATGAGCTCCACGGACCACTCCCCCGTGCGCTGGTCGAGCAGTTGTGTCGTCGAGGCGATCGTCCGCTCAGCGCCGGTGATCCCCGTCAGCAATTGCACCCAGAGGTCCGGGACGAGCAGCACCGTCCGGCGCGTGACGTCCGCAGCCCCCTCGGCGGCCTCCACCGCCCGCGACCGCAACTGGTAGGAGGTGTTGATCGACTGTTCGAGCACTCCCGTGATCCCGTAGGCGGTCGCGGCGTCCACGAGCCCGGCTGCGACTGCGGGGCCGAGTGCATCGGCCCCGCGATGATGGTGGACCGTCGGGACGGCGGGAGCAGCGGGGGCGGCCGGTCCCGATGCAGTGCGCCCGACGTCCGCGGACCCGACGCCGATGGCCCCGTCGTCCACGAGCCCGACGTCGACGCCCCAGCTGTCGATGCCGATCCCGTCCAGCTGAGCGCCCGCGTCCTGCGCGACGCGGACGGCTTCGGCGAGTCCGAGCAGTGTCTCGTCGAACAGGCGCTCGGCATCCCAGATCAGGCGACCGTCTGATTCGATCGGGCCGTTCGGAAAACGACGCACTTCCAGAAGCTCCAGGCCGGACGCGTTCCAGCGCCCGAGCACCACCCGCCCGCTCGACGCACCGAGGTCCACGGCCGCGTGGAAGCGATCCAGGGGTCCCTCGCTCATCGCTGCTCACATCCTCGTGTCTGCATCCGCGGTCCTGCCCGGAGTCCACCGGGCGGTGTCATTGCCCGGTGGGTCACGCTGCGGTGGAGAACACCCGCTGAGCATCGAGCAATGTTATTGTGTGTGAAGTTAGCACCGAAGCACACAGGTGGCAAGCGAATCGGAAGGACGGGTCATGGCCCTCCGCAGCACCCTCGATGCCGAAGCCAGACGCGCCGAGATCCTGGAGCTCGCCCGCAGCGAGGGAGCCGTCGCCCTCGACGCGATCGCCGAACGCTACGAGGTCCACCAGATGACGATCCGCCGCGACTTCGAGGCGCTCGAGCGGGCCGGCGTCGTCCGCCGGGTCCGCGGCGGCGTCGTGCCCGCGCTCGCCGACCCCTTCTCCATCCGGCGCTCCCAGCAGCGCGCAGCCAAGGAGCGCATCGCCCGGAAGGTCCTGCCACTCCTGCCCCAGGGCGGCGCGGTCGGATTCGACGCCTCCACGACCGTCTACGTGCTGGCCGAACTGCTGGCGGCTTCGCAGACCCCGGCCGCGGTGCAGACGACCGCCTCGCCGCCGCCCCTGACGATCGTCACCAACGGACTCGTCGCCTTCGACGCCCTCGCTGCCTCGCCCGAGCTCCGCACCTACCTCACCGGCGGCGAGCGGGAGGAGCACAACCTCAGTCTCGTGGGTTCGCTCACCGAACAGGCATTCAGCGCCTTCCACCTCGACTGCAGCATCGTCTCCGCGATGGGCGTCCACGCCGAGAGCGGGACGAGCGAGAGCACCCTGGCGCAGGCCGCGGTGAAGTCGTCGATGGCGTCCGCGGCCGACCGAGTGATCCTCGTGGTGGATTCGACCAAGCTGCAGTCCCACTCGCGGGTACGAGCACTGGCGACCGCGCGCATCGACACGCTGGTGACGGAGCTCGACCCGGACGACCCGCGGCTCGACCCGTACCGACCGCTCGTCGGAACGGTCCTGTAGGACACCGGTCGGCGTCTCGCGCGTCCCGGTCCGGCCAGTCATGGTCCGGCAGGCTCGCGGAGGGGCGTCGACGGGTCCGGATCCTGCACCACCACCGGGGTCGGCGCCTCGGCCAGCGAGCTGAGGATGGTCGTCGCGCTCGACACCGCGAGCGCACCCCACGTTGCCGCCGACGCTGCTGCCGCGGCCGGATCATCCGTTCCGTCGCTGCGGAGGAGACCGACGAGGAAACCGGCGAGCGACGCGTCACCGGCTCCCGCCGTGTTCACCACCGTCGCGCTGGCATGCGCGTGCCAGAGTCCGGCGGCGGACCGCACGAGCGCACCGTCCGCGCCCATGCTCACGTAGACCAGGTCGCACCCAGCCCGCTGCAGTTCGTCGGCGGCTGAGGCGACGTCGCCGATCGTGAGCAGCTCGCGGCCTGTGAGTTCGGCGAGTTCATGCGCGTTCGGCTTCAGGAGGTGCACGAGGTCGAGGTTCGCGACGGCCGTCTCGAGCGCAGCGCCCGCAGTGTCGACGGCGACCCTGGCCCCCCTGTCCGCCGCTTGTCCGAGGAGCTGCAGGATGTCGACCGGGGCGCTGCCCCCTGTGAGCGACGGGATCGTGCCCGAGAGGACGAGCCAGTCGGCACCCATCCGATCGATCTCCGCACCGGCCGTGGTGACGACGGCTTCCCACTCCGCGGGCGACAGGGGAATCGCCGGCTCGTTGACCTTGGTGGTGCCGGTCGACGGATCGAGGATCGTCGTGTTCACCCGCGTGCGACCGTCGGTCGGGACCACGGCCAGCAGCGGCTGGAGCTCCCGCGCCGACGCGAGGATCCGGCCGTCCGCGCCGAGCGGCACGACTGCACGGACAGGGACCGTCGAGAGCGTGATCGCGCGCGCCACGTTGACGCCCTTCCCGCTCAACTCCGAGGAGACGCCCACTGCCCGATTCACATCTCCGATGCGCAGGCCGTCGACGCGATAAGTCTGGTCGATCGCGGCAGCCGGCGTCACCGTGACGATGCCGGTCATGCCTCGACACCCGTGCGGTCTGCACCGACCGCCTCGATACGGACCCCTGCCGCGCTGAGCGACTCCACGATGCGTGCAGGAACACCGATCGCGAGCACCGCGGCGCCCAGGCTGGATGCAGGGACGGATGCGGCCAGCCCGCCGTGTTCGAACGTCGGCGCGTCGCCCAGCAGGATCGTCGTCGCGGCAACGGAGGTCGCTGCATCGACGACGGCCGCCTCCTCCGGGGTGGCGTGGAGCAACCGTCCGCCGACGCCGATGCCCTGCGCCTCGATCACGGCGACGTCGACCCGCAGACCGGCGAGCTGCGACCGGGCCCATGCCCCCGTCAGCCTCCCGTGTGGGTCCACCTCTCCGCCGACAAGGTGCACGACCGCGGCTTCGTCGGCGAGCGCGGCCGCGAGGGCGACGCGCACCGACGCCGTGACGAGGACGACACCGGGCACGACGGCGAGGAGGGCGCCGAGGGCTTCACACGCACTGCCGTTGCCGAGGAAGACCGTCGAGTCGTCCTGCACCAGCACCGCAGCACGGGCCGCCAGGGCCGCTGCCGTGTCCGCACCGTCCGTCACACCGGTGCCGGCCCGGACGGCGCCGCCGTGCGCACGCTGGAGGAGACCGTCGAGTTCGAGCACGCGGAGGTCGCGTCGGATCGTCTCCTCGGTCACGCCGAGCGAGCCGGCCAGGGCGCCGACCTCGACCCGTCCGTGCTCGGTGAGCCGCGCGAGGATGTCGTCTCGCCGCACCTCCACCGTGCTCCGCAGGACGGTGCCGCTCGGTGTCGAGCCGCTCATCCGACGGTCCCCTGCTCGTCCTGTGCTTGTGCGGAGGAGGGGACCTCGGCGGCGCGATGCCGCCACCACGGGTCGAGCTGTTCGACGAGGTCGTCGAACGAGCGCCCGACGCCGTCCCAGTACCCGGCGGACGCGTCGGTCGGGAGCACCGCAGGCGCCACGCGGACGAACTCGCGCTGCGCATCCTCCACCGACGACAGGAGACCGACCGCGACACCGGCGACGACCGCGGCACCGAACGCTCCGGCCTCTTCGGAGTCGACGACCGTCACCGGTGCACGGAGGGCGTTCGCGACCAGCTGCACATACAGCGGCGAGCGCGCGAGCCCGCCGCCGAGGACGATCGGTTCGTCCCAGGTGAACCGTTCACCGAGCGCCCGGGTGTGCCACCGGTGCATCAGCACGATCCCCTCGAGCGCTCCGCGGAGGACGTGTGCCCGCGTGTGCCAGTCGCGTCCACCGGCGAGGGTCGCCGAGCTGGCGGCGCCGAGCGGCGAGTCCGATTGGAACGGCAGGACCAGTGGCACACCCTCCTCCGGGTCGAGCTGCGCTGCCTCGGCGATCAGCGCGTCCCGCTCGGACGCGCCGTCGACACCGAGGAGGCGGAGCGTCCAGTCGAACGACGGAGCGGCGGTCGCCGAGGTCGACATCGCGATACGAAGTGCAGGCGTGATCGAGAGCCGCGACTGCCACCGCGGATCGACGTCGGGCCGCGTCGTCGTCACGCCGTTCGTGCTGAACGAACCCGCCACGAGGGCGAGGCGGCCGGGGACCAACGCGCCCATGCCGATCGACGAGGCTTGGACGTCGTGGAGGCCCGAGACCACCGGCGTCCCGGCGACGAGCCCCGTGACAGCCGCTGCGTCGGGGAGGACGTGGCCGACGATCGCGCCACTCGGGTGGATCGGCGGGAGGAGACGGACGAGGTCCGCCGGGAGTCCGTAGGCCTCGAGGACCTCGGTGCTCCACGTCGCCGTTCCGACATCGAGGAAGGAGGCGCACGCGTCGGAGTAGTCGGTCGAGATGTCGCCGGTGAGGCGCAGGCGGATCACGTCCTTGCAGAACAGCATCGCGTCGGCCCGCGCCACTCGCTCCGGATCGTGCCGCAACAACCACCGCAGGAGGTTCCCGGATGCACCCGGCGTCGGCAGCTGGCCGGAGCGCTCGAGGACCACGCGGAGGCGTTCCGGATCCGCCGCGAGGGCCGCAGCCTCCAAGTGGGCACGGGAGTCCATCGCCGTGATCGCCGGACCGACCGGTTCGCCGCTCGACGTCACGAGGTGCAGACCGTCGCCGTGGCCGGTGATGCCGACCGCGGCGATCGAGGCGGCGTCGACACCCGCTCTGGCGACCACCTCGGCGACGGCTTCGGCGACCGCGGCCCAGAGCGCGTCCTGCGAGCGCTCGGCATGCCGTGCCGCCGGTCGGTCGACGGGACTCGCCCGGCGTGCCACGGCGATCGGCTGGAGGTGCTCGTCGTGCAGCACGGCCTTCACTGCCGTCTGGCCGACGTCGATCCCGAGGAGGAGCCGCGCAGGCGCCCGGCCCGCTGGCTCGTCAGCTGGCTCGTGGACTGCCCGAGCGGCCGATCGGTGGGCGGATGGGCCACCTGCGTGATCGCCTGGCTCGTGCGCTGGGTGCTCGGCCATCGTGGCGTCCGTTCGTCGTCTTCGTTTCGGGGTGCGGACGACCTCGTTGCACGTCCGATCATGTTGATCCTGCCACCATTCCCACCGATTCGGAAGTACCGTCGGGCGAATTCGGATACAGTAGCCGCACACCGGGACGGAGTGGTCATGTATCCAGCAGAGCGACAGGCTGCGATCATCGCGAGCGCCCGCAGCGGCGACGGTGCACTCACTGTTGCCGAGCTGAGCGAACGGCTCGGGGTGGCCGCCGAGACCGTCCGCCGCGACCTCGCGGTGCTCGAACGCCGGGGCCTCGTCCGACGGCATCATGGTGGTGCAGTGCTCACACGCCGGACCGCATTCGAACCGACACTCCAGCGACGCCGCGAAGGCGAGCACGCCGAGCGGGCTGCGGTCGCCCGTCTCGTCGTGGAGCAGCTGCCGGATGAGGGCGTCATCGTGCTCGACTCCGGATCGATGACCCTCGAGATCGCCGCGCTCCTCCCCGACGACCGTAGGCTCCTCGTGGTCACGAACAGCCTGCCGATCGTCGCGTTGCTGGCCGACCGCCCGCGGCTCACCGTGCTCGCCCTCCCGGGTCGGGTGCGCGCCGTCACGCAGGCCGCTGTCGGGGCATGGACCGTCGCGCGTCTCGCCGAGTTGCACGCCGACGTCGCGGTGATCGGTGCCAACGGCGTCGACGCAGCGGCCGGCGCGACGACGACGCTGCCGGAGGAGGCCGAGGTGAAGCGGGCGATGCTCCGAACCGCGAGACGCAGCATCCTCGCCGTCACCTCGCCGAAGTTCGCAACGACCTCGTTCCATCGGGCCGCCGGCCTCGACGAGTTCAGCACGATCGTCACCGACGACCGCCTCGACCCCGTGACGATCGCCGAGCTGGCCGAGCTCGCCGATGGCCCAGAGATCCTGCTCGCCTCAGTCGGCTGACCCGCCTGCTGCAGCCCGGGCCTCCCGTGCACTCCCCCCCCCCCCCCGTCGACTCCTCCCACCCAAACCGTCACGACTGCCTCGACCACCCCGTCCACCCGATCCGCACCGATGCGGAACTCCGAGAGGAACCACCCATGACCCTCGTCACCACCGGCGACCTCCTCGAACGCCAGCGCGCCGTCCTCGCGTTCAACGTCATCCAGCTCGAGCACGGCGAAGCGATCCTCGAGGGCGCCGCGCGTGCCGGCCGTGGCGTGATCCTGCAGCTGTCGGAGAACGCGGCGAGGTATCACGGCGGACTCGGCCCGATCGGGCTTGCGACGCTGCAGCTCGCGCGTGACGCAGCCGTCGATGCGGCCGTCCATCTCGACCATGCTGAGGACGAGGCCCTCGTGGAGGAGGCGGTCCGGCTGGGCTTCACCTCGGTGATGTTCGATGCTGCGACGCTGCCCGATGCGGAGAACCGTGCCCGCACCGCGGCGGTCACGAGAGCGGCGCAGGCGGCGGGCGTCTGGGTCGAGGCCGAGCTCGGAGCGATCGGCGGTAAGGGCGGGGCGCACACGCCGGGCGTCCGGACCGACGTCGGCGATGCCGTCGCCTTCGTCGCAGGGACGGGTGTCGACGGGCTGGCGGTCGCGGTGGGCAGTTCGCACGCCATGACCTCCCGCAGCGCGTCTCTCGACTTCGCACTCATCGCCCAACTCGCCGCTGCTGTGCCCGTCCCCCTCGTGCTCCATGGTTCGAGCGGCGTCGGGGACGACGACCTCGTCCGCGCGGTGGAGCACGGCATGCGGAAGATCAACATCTCCACCCACATCAACGGCGTCTTCACGCGCGCCGTGCGAGCCGAGCTGGACGCGAACCCTGCTCTCGTCGACCCCCGCAAGTACTTCGGGCCGGCGCGCGAGGCGGTCGCCGCAGAGGTCGCGCGGCTGCTCACCCTGGTCGCCTGAGTCGCGGGCCTCCGTTCCGTCGCGCCGCGCCACAGCAGGAGATCCGCTCCCGAGCAGGAGACGTCGAGCACGGGGCTCCTGCTGTCGCGCGGGTCTCAAACTCTCAGACGCGATCCCAGCCGGCCGGCATCGGGATCGCCGACAGCCTGGCTGCGGGAGTCCACGGGACCCAGTCGGCGTCGAAGGGCCACGCACGGTCCTGGGCGATGCTCGTGAGACGTCGGCCGGCGTCGCGAGCTGCGTCGACCTCGGGCTCCGACATCGCCCCGACCTCTGCAAGCCAGGCCAGCTCGTCCTCATCCTTGTACCGGACGCTCCATGACTCCCTCGCCGGGTCGCCTGCACCGACGACGTCGAGCGCCCAGTCCGGGGAGTCGAATCCGAGCGGGGTGCGCCTCCACGGCGTCTCCAGGTTGCCGTACCACTCGCCGGTCCAGTCCCGACCGTCGTGCCACCGCCAGATGGACCACGGGTCGCCGGCGCGGTGGACGCGCACGACCGCGTGTCCCTGCCACGTGCGCTGTTCGTACTCGCCGGTCCAGGACTCGGCGAGTACCAGGCGACCGTTCGGGCCACCACCGTTGCCCGCTCGTGTCCGCACGTCGGAGCCGACGGGCGTGCAGACGACGGTGAGGTCCGGGGAGTCCACGAGGACGACGCCGGCGACAGCGAACCCGACTGCGACACCGAACCGTCCGAACTCTCGGATGCTCCGGAGGGCGACGGGGTGTCCTGCTGCGAACGGTTCGACCGGTTGTGCGCTGCCCATTCCGGGAGCCTAGCCGCCAGCGCGGTGCGCCCGACCGAGCCCGTGCCAATAGCCGCAGGTGCTGGCCTGTGGCGCGAGCGTGCCCCTCTGGAGACCCGCGCTCGCGCCACAGGGGCGCGCTCGGTCCAGCGCACCGCGCTGGCCCAGGCACAGGGAGAGGCAGGGTTGGGGGCACGGACAGCGCGACGGCGCCGGAGCAGTGAGCTCCGACGCCGACGCGGTCTGATGGTGCGGGGCGGTCTGACGACCTAGCCGCAGGAGGACTGGTAGACGGCATCCTTCGCGTCGCCGTCGACGTTGTCCTTCGTGATGATGGTGAAGCCGGTCTGGATCTTGGCCTCGACCTTGTCACCGTTCAGAGCGGCGATCGCCTGGGTGACGCCGTCCTTGCCGATGGTGGCCGGCTCCTGGGCGACGAGCGCCTGGACGGTACCCTCCTTGAGCTGCTTGACCTGGGCGGGACCAGCGTCGAACCCGACGATGGTCACCGAGTCCGTCTTCCCGGCCTGCTTCACACCGGTCGCGGAACCCTCCGCGGCGAACAGGTTCGCAGCGAAGATACCCACGATGTCGGGGTCCTTCTGGAGCGCAGCGGTCACGATCTCAGCGGCCGTGGCCGGCTCGTTGTGGCTGTACTGCACACCCAGGTCGGTGAAGTTGCTGTCCGTAGCGACAGCCTCCTGGAAGCCCTCGGCGCGAGCGTCGGTCGTGGAGATACCGGGGTCGACCGAGACGACGAGCACCTTGCCGCCATCCGGGTGGGCCTTCTTGATCGCGTCGAACGCCGCAGCGCCGCCGCCCTTGTTGTCGCTCGAGATCTGCGAGACCGCGAACGACGGGTCGTCGACCGTGGTGTCCACGAGGACGATCTTGATGCCCGCGTCGGCTGCAGCCTTCAGCGGCGCCTCCATGGCCTTCACATCGGTCGGGGCGACGAGGATCGCGTCCGGCTTCGAGGCGACGACGGAGTCGACGAGCGGCTTCTGGAGCGTCGGGTCGAACTTCTCGGGACCCTGCGTGGTGACCGTGGCGCCGGCATCCTTCGCCGCCGCCTCGATCCCGCACTGCATCGAGATGTAGAACTCGTCGCCTGCGACGCCCTGGATGAAGGCGATCTTGTAGCCGTCGGAGCCCGCGTCGCTGCTGCCGCCGGAACTCGATCCGCCGGAACAACCGGTGAGGACGAGGCCCGCCGAGGCACCGATGGCGAGGACGCCGAGAACTGATTTCTTCCACTTCATTGTGATTACCCGTTTCTCATTGAATAGCTGGACTACTGAAGGTGATGCTGGCTGAACTGGTGCGGGTGGTGGTTATTTCTTCTTCCTACTGACGAGGGCTCGCCAGAAGTTGGTGGATCCGCCGCGGGCTGCGGAGGAACGACGGACCTGGTCGACGTACACGGCCAGGATGAGGACGGCACCGACCGCGACCTGCTGCCAGAAGGGCTGGACGCCGGTGATGACGAAGCCGTTCTGCAGGACAGCGGGGATGAACAGACCGACGACGGTGCCGAAGATCGTGCCGTAGCCGCCGAACAGCGAGGTTCCGCCGATGACGACGGCCGCGATGACGTTCAGGTTGGTCTGCGACTGACCGGCGATCGCGGTCGTGCCGAACTGCGACAGCGACAGGATGCCGGCGAGTCCGGCGAGTCCACCGGAGATCGCGTAGATGCGGATGAGGTGACGGTCGACCTTCACGCCGACGCGACGCGCGGCCTCCTCGCTCGAACCGACGGCGTAGGTGTACAGGCCGAACTTGGTCTTGTGCAGCACCAGGGCGCCGATGATGACGACGACGAGGGCGATCACCGAGATGATCGGGACGGCACCGAGGATGTTGCCGTAGCCGATCGAGTCGGTGAGGACCGACGGCACCTCGCGGATGTCGACGCCACCGGTGATGATCTGCGCGAGTCCGAGTGCCATACCGAGGCTACCGAGGGTCACGATGAGCGGCGGCACCTTGGCCTTGGAGATGAGGATGCCGTTGAACGTGCCCCAGACGATGCCGACGCCGATCGACACGACGATGCCGATCGTGGCGGTGCCCCAGTCGTCGCCGCCGAGGGCCCGCATCGTCGTGGCGGACACGACGCCCGAGAAGACGAGGACGGAGCCGACCGACAGGTCGATGCCGGAGGTGATGATGACGTACGTCATGCCGACACCGAGCACGGCGAGGATCGAGGCGTTCTGCACCACGAGGCGCAGGTTCGACAGCTGGGCGAACGTGTCCGGAGCCAGCGCGGAGAAGATCGCGATGACGACGAGCAGCACGATGAAGATCTGGAACGCCTGCGCTTTGAAGAGCTTCCTGAACGGGGTGTCCCGCTCCTTCGCCGTCTCGATGGCGGTCGTCTCCGGCCCCATCTCGGCCTGCTTCACGGTACTCATGCTGCGTTCCTCGTGCTCGCGCCGGTCATCAGACCGACGAGCTCTTCCATGTTGGTGGTCTTGGTGTCCACGACCGCGGCACGGTGGCCGAGTCGTAGCACCTGGACGCGGTCGGAGACCTCCATCACGTGCGGCATGGAGTGGGAGATGAAGACGACGGCGATGCCCTTGTCGCGCACCCGTCGGATCGTCTCCAGGACGTTCTTCGTCTGCCGGACGCCGAGCGCCGCGGTGGGCTCGTCGAGGAAGACGACCTTGTTCGCCCAGTGGACGGCTCGGGCGATGGCGATCGCCTGGCGCTGGCCGCCGGACATCGCGCCGACCGGGTCGGTCAGGGAACGCACCGTCGCGCCGAGTTCGTCGAACGCGTGGCGGGACTGCTTGCTCATCTCCTTCACGTTCATGAGTCCGAGGAGTCCGCCGAGCCCTGGCCGCATGATCTCGCGACCGAGGTACACGTTCTGCACGGGGTCGAGGTGCGGGGCGAGTGCGAGGTCCTGGTAGACCGTCTCGATGCCGAGCGCGCTCGACTGCATGGGGCTGGTCAGCGTGATCGGTTCGCCTTCGAACTTGATCACGCCGGTGTCGACCGACAGGTTGCCGGAGAGTGCCTTCACGAGCGTCGACTTGCCGGCGCCGTTGTCGCCGATGAGGGCGGTGACCTCACCGGGGTAGACCTCGAAGTCCGCTTCGTCGAGGGCGCGGACGTGCCCGAACTGCCTGGAGAGGCCTCGGGCCTCCAAGACGGGAGTCGTCATGTCGTTCTGCTTCCTTTCCAGCCGGTTCCGTTGGACGGGGCCGGCGAGTGGTGGCTGGGGAACCGCCCTGTCGGGCAGTGGTCGAGGGTGTTCGGGTGATGCGGTGGACGCTGGTGCTGCGTGGAACGACTGGGGCCTGCGGTGTGCGGTGGCGTCATCGGATGTCTCCAGCGCCGAGGGATGCCGGCCAACCCGCGCCGGGGCCGGCGACGAGCACGGAGCCTCGGCCGGTGACGGTCCAGGGACCGAACCCGGCGGGGACGGCGAAGACCTCGCCCGCTGTGAAGTCGACGGTGTCTCCTGAGGCCTCCGAGACGAGCGCCCCGTCACCGCCGAGGGCGAGCGCGACGGAGAAGCCGGCGTCGACCGGGACGACGTCGCTGGACGCGACAGCCTCCGGAGCGACGGCGAACAGCTGGAAGTAGGGGTCGGCTGCCTCGGGGAGCAGGCTCACCGGCGCCGAGGTGCGGGCGTCGAGGTCGTGGAGGACGACGAGCTGCTCGAGCTCCGCCTGCGGCAGGGCCTTCGTCGACACGGCGCCCATCACGGCGTCGAAGCCGAGACCGAGGTGGGACTGCTCGCGGGTCGAGGTCGTGACCGACCATTCGAGCAGGATGGAGAGGTCGGTCGGCTCCTGCACTTCGGCGAGGAAGATCCCGCCGTCGATCGCGTGCGCAGTGCCGGCCGGGACGAGGATCCCCATGCCGCGCTCGACGACGATGCGGTTCATGTGGGCGAGCATCCACTCGCTGTCCTGTGCGTCGCGGCGGCGGTCGAGTTCTTCGGGGTCGACGTCCTCACTCCAGCCGAGGTGCACTGCGGAACCGGGCTCGGCATCGAGGATGAACCAGGCCTCGGTCTTGCCGTATGGGCAGTCGAGGTGGGACACCGCGAAGGCCCGGTCCGGGTGCACGTGGACGGGGAGACGCTGGCGGGCGTCGAGCAGCTTCACGAGGATGCCGGTGTCGGCGGCGTCGGTGCCGTGGTCGGCGCCTGCCCCCGTCCATTCCGCGGGGTCGGCGGCGACGAGGTCACGCAGCAACTCACCCTCGATGGTCCTGGCGAGGCCGATCGCGCCGCCGGGCTCCTGGTCCGCACGACTCACCGTCGCCCCGAGCCACTCCTCGGGCTGGAACTCGCTCTGCTGCTCGATGCCTCGGAGCGCGGCGATGCGGTCGCCCCCACGGTAGAAGTGCTCGATGAGGTTCGGTGCGAGGCGGGTGGGCTGGGCGGTGCTCATGCTGCGGTTCCTCCGACGGTGCTGGTAGACGTGACTGCGGCGTTCGGGCCGGGGATCTCCCCGGAACCGCGCTGGGTGAGGGACGTGGGGACGACCCATTCCCGTGGTTCGTTCGACGGCGACTCGCGCAGTTCGAGCAGGCGTTCGATCGCGGCGGTGCCGATGACGAACGGGTCCTGGTTGATGCAGCTGACCGCCGGACGCAGCACGTCCGCGAGCGAGAAGTCTCCGAACGCGATGTGCGCGATGCCCTCGCGGCCGATGCGGTGGAGCGTGGTCGTGAGGCCGATCGCCGCCTTCGCGTTCGACGCGAACAGCGCCGTTGGCGGATCGTCCAGGCCGAGGAGTCGGTCGGTCTCGGCGGCGTAGTCGAGGGAACCGTCGATCGTCCAGGACACCAGTGCCGGGTCGACCTCGATGCCGGCCTCGGCGAGGACGTCCGTGTAGCCCTGGTAGCGGCGACGGATGGTGAGGAAGCGCTCGTCGCGGTCGTAGAAGGCGATGCGGGTGTGACCCAGTTCGACGAACTGACGGATCGCGAGCTGCGTCGCGGCGTAGTCGTCGACGACGACACTGTCGAACGCGGTGAGCGCCCGGTCGACGGCCACCACCGGGGTGACCTGGCGGAAGGCCTCGAGGTAGGGCAACTCCCCCGCGACCGGTGCGATGATGACGCCCGCGACCTGGTGGCCGGCGATGAAACCCGTGAGCTGGTCGCGTTCGCGGCGCTCATCGAGTCCGGTGCTCGCGACGAGGACGCTGAGGCCCTCCTTGAGCGCGCGGGTCTCGATGGCGCTCACGAGCGACGCGAAGAACGGGTCGGCGAGCGAGTCGATCAGGACGCCGATCGCACCGCCGGTCCCGGACTTCAGCGAGCGTGCTGCGGTGTTGGGCACGTACCCGAGGCGATCGATCGCCTCGAGCACGCGGCTTCGGGTCTCGGGGTGGACGGACGCTTCGCCGTTCACGACCCGGGAGACGGTCTTGATGCTGACGCCGGACTGCGCAGCCACGTCTTTGATTCCTGGAGGCCGCATCAGTCATCCCCCCGGACGTGGAGCGCAACGGGACCGGTGGTGCCGGCGGTGTGCTCGGAGCGGGGGCTCATCGAGGGATGCGGCGCGGTGTTCGCGGGGTTGCAGGTGCCCATGGGCTCCACCTCCTGACAGCGTTGTCATTGTTCGGAGTGGTGCTGGTGCAGAACCCCGTCGTTCCTTGGTGCGCCTATACTGACCGCAGACCGACAACGTTGTCAAGCAACGTTGTCCGAAAGAGATCAAATTCATTCGGAACTCGCACCGAAGAGGCGTTCAGGCCCCTCGGATGCGGGTCGCCACCCCGGAATCATCGAGGAGTCAGCGTGATCGTCGTCGTCGCAGGAGCAGCCGGAAGCGGCAAGACCACCCTCGGACGAGAGCTCGCGCGGGCTCTCCGACTCCCGCTCCTCGACCTCGACACCATCACCAATCCCCTGCTCGACGGTCTCGGTGCGGTCGCCGATCCTGACGGTGCCGAACCGCTCCACTGGAACGACGCGAAGCTGCGCCCGACGATGCGCCCGGCACGGTACGCCGCCCTCCGAGCAGTCCTCGCCGACCAGCGCGACAGTGGTGTCGGCGCGGTGCTCGTCGCGCCCTTCACCGCAGAGCTGCGGGGCGGCGCCGAATGGGACGCGCTCGTCGAGGCGGCGGGCGCCACCCCGAGGGTCGTCTGGCTGCACGCCGACGCCGCCACCCTCGCGGTCCGCCGTGCCGAACGCGGTGCCGAGCGGGACACGTACATCGTGGACCCGTCATCCGACGCCCCACCCGCCATCGAGCACCTGTCCATCGAAGCGGCGCTGTCCACCTCACAGCAGCTCGCCGCCGTCCAACGCGCGCTCGGCCTCGGACGGACCATCGAGGCCTTCGCCCCGATCTTCGACCAGGTCTTCGCCGCCGGACTCTTCGACCTCGACGGGACCCTCATCGACTCGACGCCGGCCGTGAACCGGTCATGGGCGCAGCTCGCCCGCGAATACGGCCTCGAGGGCGACCTGCTCGCCGCGGGACACGGCCAACCCGCTGCACAGGTGCTCGCCGCGAGCTTCCCGCCCGAGCAGGTCGCCGGTGCGCTCGCACGGATCATCGAGATCGAGGCCGACGAGGTCGCCGACGTCATCGCGCTCCCGGGGGCGGCGGAGGCCCTGGCGGCGCTCGGTGACGACGCGAAGGCGATCGTGACGAGCGGCACGAGGCTCATCGCCGGCAACCGGATCGCCGCCGCCGGGCTCGTGCGGCCGGAGGTCGTGGTGACCTTCGACGACGTCACGAAGGGAAAGCCGGACCCGGAGCCGTTCCTGCTCGGACGCTCACGGCTCGGGATGGACGAGCGGACCTGCGTGGTCTTCGAGGATGCTCCTGCCGGACTCGCTGCGGCCAAGGCCGCCGGGTGTTGGACGGTCGGGATCGCGGGGACGCACGAAGCGCATGAGCTCGACGCCGACCTCGTGATCGACGGTCTGTTCCAGCTGCGACTCGAGCCCGTCGCCGAGGGTGGTTTCCGCCTGGTGCCGGCGCAGCTCGGCTGAACAGGTCACGCGCGCGGCACCTCGACAGGCTCAGCCACCCTCGACGACAAGCATCGCTCAGCGACCGAGCGCATCACCCCTCAGCCGGTCGACGGGCCCGCGGGGCGCCTGCCGACCCCACGGGCTCACCCCGCGGCGACGACCTCTTCGACAGCCACCCGCGCACCGACGGCCGCCAGCCTCGCGCGCGCCGCGATGAACGCCTCGCGGAGTCTCCCGTCCGATCCGAGGTCGCCGAACACCGCCTCCAGGTCGAGGAACGCTCCCGGAGACGACGCCTCCAGCGCGACTGCCGACTGCAACTCGGCCAGACGCCTGTCGACCGGCGCAAGCTCCCGCCCGTCGTCTCCGACGCCCTCGATGAAACGACTCCACGCGGCGAGCACGAGCGCCGAGCGCGCGATCCCGCCACCGGTCCGCAACTGCTCACGCACCACCGGGAGCAGGAACTTGGGGATGCGCTCCGAGCCGTCGACGATCTGCCGCGCGAGCGTGTCCTTGATCGCCTCGCTGCCGAAACGGCGCATGAGCTCCGCGCAGTACGCGTCGATATCGATGCCAGGCACCGGCGCGAGCGTCGGCCTCGCCTCCTCGTGCATGTACCCGAGGAGGAACCGGGAGAACAGCTCGTCGCGGCACACGTCGTGCACGTACGTCTCCCCCGCCAGCAACCCGAGGTAGCTCATCGCCTGATGGGAGGCGTTCAGGAGCCGGAGCTTCATGAGTTCGTAGGGCTCCACGTCGGCGACGAGCTGCACCCCGACCCGCTCGTACGGCGGCCGGCCATCGGTGAAGTCGTCCTCCAGCACCCACTGCTCGAACGATTCGGAGAGCACCGGCCAGCGGTCCTCGATCCCGAAGCGCGCGGCGACCGACGCACGCTGCTCGTCGGTGGTGGCGGGCGTGATGCGGTCCACCATGGAGTTCGGGAAGCTGACCGACGCAGCGATCCACTGCGCGAGCGACGGGTCGATGCGCTCGGCGAAGGCGAGGATCGCCGCACGGGCGACGTGCCCGTTGCCCTGGATGTTGTCACAGGACATGACCGTGAACGGGACCGCACCGGCGTCGCGTCGGGCACGGAGGGCCGCAGTGATGAACCCGAGCGGGCTCTGCGGAGTGGCTCCTGCCGGCAGACCGTCGAGATCCGCGAGCGTGGCACCATCGCTCGGCTCGAAGACCCCGGTCGCATCGTTCACCCCGTACCCGCCCTCGGTGATCGTGAGCGACACGATCCGCGTCGACGGGTCTGTCACGCGGGCGAGGACCGCTTCCGGGTCGTCGGGCGCGAAGAGGTACTCGACGATCGAACCGATCACCCGGGCCTCGACCTCGCCGTCCGGACTCGTCGTCACGAGCGTGTAGAGCCGGTCCTGAGCGCCGAGCGCGTCACGCATGGCCGCATCGCCCGGCAGGGTGCCGACACCGACGAGGCCCCAGGACGCGTGTTCCTCCCCGGGGAGCGCGAGCACCCGGTCGATGAACATCGCGCCGTGGGCGCGGTGGAACGCTCCGACACCGAAGTGCACGATGCCCGGCCGCACGAGCGAGCGGTCGTAGGACGGCACGGCGACACCGGGCTCGAGGGTGTCGATGGTCTCGGAGGTGAGCTGGGTCATGTGCGTGCTGCCTTCTCGTCGGTGAGCTGGTGGCGGGTGGGTGGGCGGTCGTGCTGACGGGGCTCCGGACGGACGTCCGGGAGTCACGCCGAGTGCGTGGATTCGGTGAGCTGCGGGGCCAGCGGACCGAGTGTGACGATGCGATCGGCACGATGCTTCGTGGCGTCGACCAGACGGGCGTTCGGTTCGTCGACACCGAGCACCCACGCCTCCGCCTCCTCGCGCGGGTGCCCGTGGCCGAGCCGTCGGGCGATGAGGCGGTCGCGGCGAACCTCGTCGTCGACGTCGACGTACCAGGACTCGTCGAGGTGCGCCGCGACAGCCTGCCAGCCGTGCTCCTCGAGCAACAGGTAGTTGCCCTCGGTGATGATGAGCGGCACCTCCGGCCGCACGGGCACTGCGCTCCCGATCGACGACTCGAGGGAGCGGTCGAACCGCGGCGCGTAGATCGGGGTGCCCGCCGACCTCGGATGTCCGGCGGTACGGCCCGCTGCGGCGAGGCGCGCGAGGAGGGACACGTATCCGTCGACGTCGAAGGTGTCCGGGGCCCCCTTCCGGTCGCGCCGCCCGAGACGGACGAGTTCGTCGTTGTCGAGGTGGAAGCCGTCCATGCCCACGATCACGGCATCGTCGCCCAGGGCGCGCGCGAGCGCATCGCTCACCGTGGACTTCCCGGCACCCGGCGCACCGATGATGCCGAGGATGCGGCGGGAGCCGTCGGCGATGAGCGATCGAGCCCGCTCGATCAGCTCGTCGATGCCGGGTTCCGTGGTGCTTCCGCTCATCGTGATGCCTGACCTCTCGTCTCGGGACGGCTCGTGGTCGCGTCGTCGCCCGACTCACGGTAGGTCCAGGCAGCACGACTGTCAACACTGCATGTCACCGGTGACACGGATTGCCGACCAATGTCCATGTCACGGGTGACATGGCCGTCGTTCCGTGGATATGATGCTGCAGACCCGGAGCACCGACGCACGGGCCAACTCACGTCGATCGGAACACCACATGACTGACTTCAACGGCCGCACCATCCTCGTCACGGGAGCCAGCGGCGGCATCGGCGGCGCGACCGTCCGACACCTCGTCGCAGCCGGCGCCACGGTGATCGCCTCCGGACGGAACGTCGAGCACCTCGACGCGATCGCGGCCGAGACGGGCGCCGAGCCGCTGCCCTTCGACCTCACCTCCGAGGACAGCATCCGCGACGCCATCGAGGGCCGCGACATCTGGGGTGTCGTGAACTCCGGCGGATGGGGCGGCGAGATCGCCTCCCCGCAGGACACCGACATCGACGTCTTCGACAAGGTCATCAGCATCAACGCCCGAGGCTCGCTGCTCGTCACCAAATACGCATCGCGCGAGATGATCCGACAGGACCGGGGCGGTGCGATCGTCAACGTGTCGAGCCAGGCGAGCCTCGTCGCCCTCTCCGGGCACATCTCGTACGGCTCCTCGAAGGCCGCCCTCGACAACATCACGCGCGTGTCGGCGCTGGAGCTCGGCAAGTACGGCATCCGGGTGAACGCCGTGAACCCGACGGTCGTCATGACGCCGATGTCGGCCTGGTACTGGGGTCGCCCCGACATCGAAGGCCCGTTCCTCGAGGCGATGCCGCTCGGCAAGTGGGCCACCGAAGACGACATCGCCGGCCCCATCACCTTCCTGCTGAGCGACGCCGCCGGCATGATCTCGGGCGTCTCGCTGCCGATCGACGGCGGCTACACGGCGCGGTAGGCAGCCCGGACAAGGGGACGAGCGATGGCGACGATGCGCGATGTCGCAGCAGCGGCCGGCGTGAGCGCGAAGACGGTGTCGCGGGTGTTCAACGACGACCCGCACGTGCTCCCTGAGACTCGGACCCGCGTCGAGGCGGTCATGCGCGAGCTGGACTACGTGCCGAACACGCTCGCGACGACGTTCCGTTCCGGGAGGCCGTCGGTGATCGGCGTGGCGGTGCCGGACATCGTCGACCCCTTCTTCGCGGCCATCGCGAGGGCCGTCGAGCGCACGGCCCTCGGTGCCGGGATGTCCACGCTCGTCACGAGTCTCGGCGACGATCCGGTGCGCGAACGCCCTGTGCTCGAATCGATGCTGCGGCGGCAGCTCAGCGGTCTCGTGATCGCGCCCATCACGGAGGACCAGCGCGACCTCGTGTCCTGGGCGTCGAGGACGCCGTTCGTGTTCGTGGACCGCGCTCCGTCGGGGCTCGCAGCCGATTCCTTCACACAGGACGACTTCGGCGGCGCGTTCGACGGGACGATGCACCTCGTCGGCCACGGCCATCGGCGCATCGCGTTCATCGGTGACACGCTGTCACTGCCGACGACGGCCGCGCGGCTCCAGGGCTACCGGGCGGCGCTTGCGGAGGCCGGCATCGTGGTCGACGAACGACTGATCGTGTTGGGGGCCGCCTCGGAGCCTGGTGCCGCCACCGCGCTCTCGGCGGTCCGCTCCCCCGACCTCGGTGCGCCCGGTGGCACCGGGCCGGCGACGGCGGTGTTCTCGTCGAACGCCGTCTGCACGATGGCGATACTCCCGAGCTATGTCCGGCAGCCCATCAGCCTCGTGGCGTTCGGAGACTTCCCCCTGGCTGATCTCCTGCAGCCGTCGATCACCGTCATCGCGCAGGAGCCCGACACCCTGGGACGGCTGGCGGCCGAACGGATCATCGATCGACTCACGCACCCCGCCCGCCGCCATCGACGCAGCACGATCCTGCCTGTGCGCCTGATCGAGCGCGACTCCTGTGCCGTCACCGCGCCCTGACCGAGGACGTCCGCACGGCTGGGCGCCCTCGACACGGTCGGCGGCGGCCACACGCAGGCGAGCGCGGTACGAACGGGAGTCACCGCCCTCGGAGCGCAGCCGCCTCGCTGATCCATCTGGCGTAGAGGTCCCACGGGTCGACGCCGCGCGCGACGGTGTCGACGTGCGCGATCAGGCGCGGCGAGGCCGTGAACCACTCCGAACGTTCGAGCCGTTCTGTCGCGAACTGTTCGTGGCGAGCCCGTTCGACGTGGCGGTCGCCGAGTTCCAGGGCGAGGAACCGGTCGTGCCAGATCGCTGCGAAGCGCTGGCGGGGGTTCGTGGTGGTCCCGATCTTGATGCGGTCACCGTGCTGCAGGTAGTAGACGATGTCGATGCGCTGCGGCACCAGGTCGCTGTCGGGGTACTCTCCGTGTCGCCACTCGCAGGTCGCGCACAACCATCCCGAGGGGTACTGCCGCCCGAGCCGTGATCCGCATGCGACGCACGGTGACGGCAGGACGTCGACGAGCCCCCATTCGCGTCCCGCCCACTCGGCTGCGAGCGAGAGATGGTGCTCACAGAGGGCGATCGGTGACGAGTCGTCCGCCGAACCGTCGCACTCGGGTTGCAGACAACGGACGCTGGGCATGAGGCGAGTCTCCTCCACCCCTCCGACAGCCGTCGGTCTCGGTCACCGACCTCCGCCGCCCCAGGCCCGCACGCTCCACCCCAAGACCCCTCGACAAGCCCGGGGACCGAAACCCGCTCGGGAACCGGAACCTCTCGGGGACCGTAGCCCGCTCAGACCCGGAAATCCGCTCGCCGAGCCTGTCGAGGTGCACCACCCGAGCGTCCTCCACAGCCTGCGGGTGGTGTGGATCGCCAGCCCATCGGCCGGATCCACGAACGAGAGCGGTCAGCGGCTGCGAGCCTGTCCAGATGCCTCACGCCTCTATCCTTCGCTGCGCCGACGGGACCTTCTACACGGGCTCCACGGTCGATCTCGCTCGGCGCCTGCACGAACATCACACCGGTGACGGAGCGAACGACACGCGGGAGCGCGCTCGCGGACAGGCGGCGACGACCGCGCGCCATCCGGCTGGGAAGTGGTCGGGTGGCCTCCCAGCCGGCGCGCAGCTCACAGCGCGATCGCGCGACCCTCCTCGTTCGAACGGATCGCGGCTCGGTAGATGTCGTGGGTGAGCGCGGCCTCCTCGGGCCGGGCGGCACCGAAGCGGTCGCCGAGGGAACCGTGGCGCTCGGCCAGGAACACCGCCCACATCTGGAGGATCGTGTCCGAGAAGCCCGATTCGAAGTTCGGTCCGGTGACCGTCGGCCACACGGACTGGCTTCCGGAGTCGATCTGTTGCCACACCTGCTCCGTGCCACCACCCGGGATCTCCCGCACGGCGAACACCTCGACCAGCTTCGGGTTCTTCGTGCTGAACCGGACGCCGCCGTCGAGGCCGATCGCCTCGAACTCCCAGGTGTTCTTCTGGCCGGGGTCGATGCGCTTCGTCTCGGTGGTGAGGGGGAAGCGGACGCCCTCGTGAGAGGCCCAGCTGTGCAGGACCGCGTTGTCCCACGTGTCGCACGGCACGAGGGAGCAGTCCGGACCGGGACGTTCGGTGACGATGTTCTGCAGCACGCCGTACACCGACTCGGGCTTCCAACCGAGGCGGAGCGGGACGTGCCAGGTGTGCATGCCGAGGTCGTTCAGGACACCGGCCTCCCCGCAGAACTGGGTCTGACGCTTCCAGTTGATCTGTTTGTTCCGGTCGATGTCGCTCGAATGCAGGAAGCTGTTCCGCGCCTCGACGATCGTGCCGAGTGCGCCGGAGCGTACGTAGTCGATCGCGAGCTGGGCACCGGGGAAGAACGGCATCTCGCTCGAGCAGCGCACGAAGCTCTCGGGGTGCTCGGCCATCGCGGCGAGCACCGACTGCGCCGCGGCGGCATCGATCCCGAAGGGCTTCTCCGCGAGGAGGGACTTCCCAGCCCGGATGACATCGGTGTAGATCTGTTCGTGCAGGTCGTGCCGCACAGCGACGTAGATGACGTCGACCGAGTCGTCGTCGAGGAGGTCGTGGTAGTCCGTCGTCTTCGTGACGACGGTGTCGATCTCGTCGAACCAGTCGAGGGCGGCCGGGTTGATGTCGCAGACCGCGGTGAGCCGTGGACGCACGGGGTGATCGATGAGTGCGGGCCACCGCTGGATGGCTGCAGCGATCTCGCGGCCCATGAGGCCACCTCCGATGATCGCGACGTTGACGCGCTCCGCCACCGGCCTCGTCGACGCGCCGTCGCCGCTCATGCGCGCGCCGCCTCGACGATGGCGAGGCCCGCTTCGACGTCCGCGCCGTCGTGCAGGATCGCCATGAGGGCTGCCGTGATCGCGGCAGGATCCTCGTGCTGGACGATGTTGCGGCCGTAGACGATGCCGCTCACGCCGGCGTCGAGGACGGCGACGGTGCGCTCCAACAGCGTGCGGTCGTCGACCCGGCCGCCGCCGCGGACGAGCACCGGAATGTCCCCCGCCACCTCGACGACGCGGGCGTACTCGGTGATGTCGCTGCTGGGGTCGGCTTTGATGAGGTCGGCACCGAGCTCGACCGCCTGGCGCACCAGCGTCACGATCTTCTCGATGTCGCCGTCGACCTGGTAACCGCCCGCGGTGGCGTTGTCCTGCATGACGAGCGGCTCGATCATGAGCGGCATGCCGTACCGGGTGGCTTCGCGACGGAGCGCCATGATCGAGCGGATGTTCGCCTCGCGCACCTCCGGGTGGTCGGGCAGCTGCATGAGGTTGACGCACACGGCGACGGCGTCGAGACGGACGGCCTCCTCGACTGCATGCGGCACGTGGTGGCTGTACAGGATGGAGTCGAGCGGGTTGCCGTAGACGTTCGCGATGTCGGTCCGGAGGACGAGCGCCGGCTTCTCCTTGCCGGGCACCTGCTGCAGGTAGCGGGCCTGGCCGAGCGTGAGCTGTACCGCGTCGGGCCCCGCCGCCACGAGCGTGCGGACGACCTTGCCCATGTCCTCGATGCCCGTGATGAAGGAACGCTCTCCGAAGAACCCGTGATCGACGGCGACGTCGAGGGCACGGTGCGACCGGGCGTTGAAGAGACGATTGAGGCGGTACGGCGTCATTGCGGTGACTCCTGATCGTGGCGGGTCTGCTGAGCGACTTCCGAATCGTCCCTCGGTGTGTCACAGTAGTGCCCTGAGACAACGTTGTCTAGATCGCTGCGGATCACTCCCGAGGCGGAGAAGGAGTATCCATGGGCGGGATCGTCGTCGCCGGTCACATCTGTGTCGACCTGGCCCCTGCACTCAGCGCGAGCGCACGGATCGATCCCGGCAGCCTCATCGACACGGGCCCGCTGCGCATCTCGCTCGGCGGCTGCGTGGCCAACACCGGTCTCGCCCTGGCCGACCTCGGCAGTGACGTCCGACTGCACGCGACCGTCGGCGATGACGAGCTCGGGTCGATCGTCGCGTCACGCATCGCTGCCCACGAACGACTGCACCCGGCTCTCGAGGTGACCGACCAGGCCGCCACCTCCTACAGCGTCGTCGTGGAACCGGCCGGACTCGACCGCACCTTCTGGCACCACACCGGCGCGAACGAGCTGTTCACCGGTGAGCACCTCGCGGTCGGCGATGCAGACCTGGTCCATCTCGGCTATCCGCCGTTGCTGCCAGGCATCGTGGCCGACGATGCACGGCCGCTCGTCGCGCTTCTCGACCGGGTGCGTCGCGGCGGCGCGACGACGTCGATGGACCTTGCGGTCGTCGACCCGGACAGTGCAATCGGCGCGCTCGACTGGGAGCGCATCCTGCGCCGCGTGCTGCCGCTGACGGACGTCGTGAGCCCGAGCATCGACGACCTCCGCTCTGCACTGGGTGCCGGAGCAGGTGCAGGTGCAGGTGCAGCGACCGACCCACTCGCCGAAGCCGCGATGTTCGCCGAACTCCTGCTCGAGTGGGGCGCTGCAGTCGTGGCGATCTCCGCCGGCGAGGCTGGGCTGCTGCTGCGGACAGCCGATGCGGGGCGGCTGCAGCACGCAGGACGCCTGCTCGAACCACTCGCCCGGATGTGGGCCGATGTGACCCTCGTCGCTCCCCCGGTACCCGCTCCCGAGTTCGTGTCGACGAACGGGGCCGGCGACACCTCGACCGCAGCCCTGCTGTTCGCCCTGTCGCGTGGTGCAGGTCCGGAACTCGCCACCGAGCTCGCGGGCGCAAGCGCGGCGCTGGTGATCGCCGGACGCCGACCGACCCCAGCCGAGCTCCTGCGGTTGCGGCCTCGGCTCAGCGCAGTGTTCGAGGGTGTCGTGCACGACCCCGCCCGCCGATGATCGACCCGGGCAGCACCAGGGCGGCACCGGACCGCACGCCCACGGCCCGCACCCCTCGGACGCAGGCCGCGACCACGCGTCGGTGCCGGCATACGCGAGGATGGTGACCATGCGCAGCTCCAGGCCTCCGACCATGAACGATGTCGCGGCCGCCGCAGGTGTCGGACTCAAGACGGTCTCGCGGTTCGTGAACGGTGCCACGAACATCCACCCCGATCTCTCGGAGCGCATCGGTGCGGCGATCGACGCCCTCGGCTACCGGCACAACCTCGCGGCCGCCAGCATCCGGCCGGGGCGATCGAGCAAGGTCATCGGCCTCATCATCAGCGGTCTCGCGAACCCGTACTACTCGGTGCTCGCCCGGTCGGTCGAGCGGGTGTGCACGGAGCACGGGTACCTCCTCATGTCGGCGAGCTCCGAGGAGGACGCGGAGCGGCACCGCCTCCTCGTCGACCGACTCGTGGCGCAGCGCGTCGACGGTCTGGTCGTCGTGCCACCTCGACACGCGACGACGCCCTGGGCGACCCGCACCGCGGAGCACGTGCCGATGGTGCTCGTCGACCGTCCGACCGGGCCGTTGGAATCGGTCGACGTGCACACGGTGCTTGCGGACAACGCCGGGGGTGCCGCCGGTGCGACGAGGGCGATGCTGGATGCGGGAGCCCGTCGGGTGGCGTTCCTCGGAGACTCGCTCAAGCTGTACACGATGCGGGAGCGGCTCGCCGGCTATCACCGGGCGCTCGCTGAAGCAGGAATCGATGAGGCCACTGGGACGGGGGCAGGGGCGGCCGGTGCCCGGGGTCTGGAACCGATCGTCTCGGACGGCGCCCACTCTGTGGAGGATGCCGCGGGGGTCGTCACGGGCTTCCTCGCGGACGGAGCGGTCGATGGGGTGTTCGCCGCGAACAACCGTGCGGCGATCGGTGCGGTCCAGGCGTTCGCTGCAGCGGGTCGTCGTCTGCCGCTCGTCGGGTTCGACGACTTCGAGGCCGCGCCTCTGGTCCGGCCTGCTGTGTCCGTGGTCGCCCAGGATGTGGCGCTCATGGGGCAGGTCGCGGCGGAGACCCTGCTTGCCCTGATCGGCGGGGACGCTGGTCCGGCTGTCACACACACGCTCGACACCCATCTGGAACTGCGCGGTTCCGAGCGCTGATCGTCATCGCCCTTCGACACGCTCAGGGACCGAGTGCACGGCACGACTCTGCGGGCCGTTCAGAACGGCAACGCGACGGGTCGACGCCTGACCGCGCGGGATCCTCCACCGCTCAGCGAGCAGCACCGTCGGGTTCGCGCACCCGTGCTGTCGGGTGAGTTCGGTACGACCCACCGCCGGACGGGAGCGCTCCGCAACGGCGCCCATCAGGCGCGCCGCCATGACGTCGGTGATGTGGCGCACCAGCCCCAGCCCGTCCAGCACGCGGATGAGGCCGTCGTCCGCCATGCCCTCGATCTGCTCGCCGCAGTCGTCGCCCGGGCGGATCGTGTCCAGCGCGCCCGCCCAGGTCGCCAGGAACGCTGCCGCCGCCGCCGCGAACGACCCCGCGGGGTCGGCCGCGATGGGGTCGGGCGCGAGTGCCGCGGTCGGTGTGGTGGTGGTGGACAGAGGACCATCGAACCATGGACCACCGACATTCGAAGTCGGTCGAAAAATGCCTCTGAGCAGGGTTTTTATACGACACATGCCGCCTACTGCGCGGCTCCCTCGCGTGCACCTCTACAGGCTCGGCGAGCGGAGCAGGACACCTCAGGGTGCACCTCGACAGGCTCGGCGAGCGGAGCCGCGGACCCAGCTAGGCGAGAGCGATCGCGACGGCCTGCTCGAGCAGACGCTCGAAGTGCGGCTCTTCGGCGAGCGGGAGCGCGACCCACTCCCGGAACGGGCGACCCCTCCCCGACGGATCGAAGAGTTCCGCTCCCGGGATCGCGAGCGCATCCACCAGCTCGTCACTGTCACCGGCGAGCTTGAACGCGACCACGCCGCGCATGATGCAGCCGACCGAGTGCCCGTTCACGCGGAACGACAGTGCACCGAAGAGTGTGCCGCGCTCGACGTCGGCGCCCGCCCGGGACGCGAGCAGCCGCTCATAGACGCCCTGCTGCTCCGCGCGCTCATCCATCCCGCGATTCTCCTCACGAGTGGATGGTCACGCAACGCCGATGCACGACGGGCGGCCTGTCGTCAGGGTTCGATCGGCGTCAACCAGGAGATGCGCAGGTCTTCCGCGAGGTACTCCATCCGCGACGTCTGGAACGCGACCATGTGCGGCAGCGCGAGGTGCGCCCGCAGATCAGCCTCCGAACGCCACCGCTCCGTGAAGACGAGGTCGCCGGCGTCGTCCTCATGGAGGTCGTAGGCGAGCGCCCCTGGCTCCGCACGTGTCGGCTCGACGAAGGAGGTGAGGAGCGCCCGCAGTTCCGCAGCTCGATGCGGCAGCGGTTTCGCTGTTCCGACCAGAGCGATCACGCCGTCGCGAGGAGGTATGTCTATCGTCATACCTGCACGGTAGCGACGACACCACGTATGATGCAAGTCATACCTAATTTCCGTCACACAGGAGCACGCATGGGCGACCATCTCGACCTCGGCGCAGCACTCACCGCACTCGCGAACGACTTGCGCCGCGGCATCATCGCCGAGCTCGCTCGCCTTCCCGCCGACGCCGAACAGGAGCGCGCCTGTGGCAGCTTCGACCTACCGGTCACCAAGGCGACGAAGACGCACCACTTCCGGGTGCTCCGCGAAGCCGGCCTGATCACCCAGCGCGACCACGGCAACGGCAGCGCGATCACACTCCGCCGCGCGGAGATCGAGCGGGACCTGCCCGGACTGCTCGGACTCCTCCGCGCGGCGCCTCGACAAGCTCGGTGACCGAGGCGGGCCGGCGGCCGAGGCCGGACCGCCCCCGACTCAGGCGTCGTAACGAAGTCCGTGCCCGAAGCGGAACAACGGGTCCACCGTGTCGTAGGGGACGTCCGAGCTGCTCGCTTCGACGGCCGCCATCGAGCACGGGAGGTCGAATGGCAGCTTGCCCTCCGGCAGCGCCCGACCGAATACGACGTCGAGGAACGCCGCATCACTGCCGCCGAAACTCGCGACCAGTGCGTCCACCTGGTCGACGATGCCCGTGAGGATCGCCGGGCGGTCGAGATGCATGTCCAGGATGGTCGGCACGGCTGCCGCGACCTCGTGGAGATGCGCGAGCTGATCGGCCGGGATGTCGAGGGACCCCGCATGGAACATCGCCTCGAACCCGCCCGGTCGCGGCTCGTAGGGTGTCTGCAGCCGCAGCAGCGCCAGATCCGCCTGGGCCGGATCCGTGACGACCTCGCCGTAGCCCGCCGCAACCTCCGGGTCGACGCCCTCGAGATACAGGCGGGGCCGCGGCGAGCGCACCGGCAGCGTCTGCTCAACGTTCGTCAGCACCGTGAACGCCTGACGCTGCGCCGCCTCCCCCGCCTCGATGAACGCCGGATTCCCGACGATCCCGCTCGCCGCTTCGACGTCGACATACGGCTGCTCGAAGAGTCCGAGCACGAACTTCTCCCGGAGCAGGCGTCGGACGGAGGCGTCGATACGGTCTTCGCTGATGCGTCCCTGCTCGACGAGTTCGACGACGAGTTCCGGTCGCGCTTCGCCACCGAACTGGTCGCACCCGGCCTGCAGGATGCGCTCGACGCGGGACAGCTCGTCGAGGTGTTCGAGGCCCCAGGCCCGCGCCGGCATGTCCTGCCCCATGATCGATGTGTCCGTGACGAGCCCCCAGTCGGTGCACACGATGCCCGCGAAGCCGAGTTCCTCCCGGAGCAGCCCTGTGATGATCCCGTGGTTGAAGGCGAACGCGACCTCCTCGTACTCCGTCCCGATCGGCATCCCGTAGTACGGCATCATCTGTGCGGCACCGGCGGCGATCGCGGCCCGGAACGGCACCAGGTGGTAGTCGAAGTTGCCACCCGGGTAGACCTGCTCGCGGCCGTAGCGGAAGTGCGGGTCCTCCCCGTCGAGTTGTGGACCGCCGCCCGGGAAGTGCTTGGTCATGGTCGAGACCGACTGCGGACCGAGTTCGGCGCCCTGGAACCCGCGGATGTAGCCCGCGACGAGTGCACCGCTCAGCTCGGCGTCCTCACCGAAGGTGCCGCCGATGCGCGACCAGCGCGGTTCGGTCGCCAGATCGATCTGCGGGTGCAGGGCGAGCCGGATGCCCACCGCGAGGTACTCCTGGCGTGCGGTGTCGGCGAACGCCTCGACGAGGTCGACGGAGCCGATCGCCGCGAGCCCGAGCGTCTCGGGCCACTGGGAGAAGGCGCCGGCCCGTGCCGCGGTGCCGAGGTTGTCGGTGAAGTGGTTGCGAGGGTCCGTCGACAGGGTGACGGGGATGCCGAGGCGGGTCTGCGCGGCGCGCTCCTGGAGCGCGTTCGTCCATTCGGCGAGCGCCCGCGTGTCCGGTGCGGTCCCGAGCACGTTGAAGTGGGTCATGTGCTGGTCGCCGATCATCTGCTCGCCGCTCGCGATGCCCATGTGCGGGTTCGCCTCGTCGATCGGTCCGGGCACGATCATCGTCTGGAACAGGAGACCGGCCTTCTCAGGCACGGTCATCCGTGCGAGGAGGTCGTCGACCCGAGTCTCGACGGGCAGGGAGGCGTCTCGGTACGGGGGCACCCTGCGCGGACGGGCGTCCTGGTCGATGGCCGACTCGGTGGTCGCGGTCTCGTGAGCGCTCATGGTGTCCGTTTCTCGTCGATGAGTGATGGCGGGCGCGGTGTCGACCCCGTGGGACGAAAACCGAACTCCGTTCGGGAACGGAGCATCACCCTAGTATGCCTGTCGCGAGCTTCCGCGCAAGCACCGACCACCTGTCCGGCGAGGCGTCGCTCAGCCGAGCATCTCGCGAAGTCCGACCGCCAGCCACTCGAGCGAGGGCACGACCCCCGGCGCGACCGGGAGCCGGTTCAAATGTCCGTGCGCGACGCCCGGTTCGAGACGCCGACGCACCGGTGCACCGACGGCCTCCGACGCGTCGACCAGCAACTCGCCGGATGGACGGAGGTCGTCGAACTCAGCCAGCAGGACGGAGAGCGGCGGCCGATCGGCGGTCACCGGGACGTCACCCGGCAGCGAGAGCGGCGGGAGCTCGTCGAGGCGGCCGACGTAGTTCTCGACCATCCAGTCGATCGACTCACGAGGGAAGCGCATGAAGTCCGGGAGCACGTCGAGTTCGGCGAGGACGCCCGACGGCAGCAACGGCACCTCGGCGTGCAGGAACGGGTAGGCGAGGAGCACGGCGTCCGGTCGGCGGCCGCTGCGCAGCGAGGTCGCCAGGGCGAGCGCCGCACCAGCACTCGCGCCACCGATCGCGGTCCGCGCATCGGGCAGACCGGCCCGAACATCGGCGAGCCAGTCCCACACCGCGGTCACGTCGTCGAGAGGAATGGGATACCGGGTCACCCCGTCCGCGAGCCGGTAGTCGACCGACACGACCTCCGCACCCGCGCGGGCAGCGAGCTCGGCACTCACGACGTGCGACTCGGGCCAGTCGAGCGTTCCAGCGGCGAAGCCTCCGCCGTGGACCCAGAGCAGGGCGAGCGGAGCGACACCGTCAGCGGCGGGCGCGAGGTCCGGAACGTACCGGCGGATCGGGATCGATCCGTGCGGACCGTCGACGACCTCATCGGTGATCGTGACACCGACAGGTGCCTTCCACTCGCCGTCGTCGGCGTACTCTGCGAGTCGCAGGGCGAACGCGTCATCGAGCGCACCGGCAGCCGCCAGCCGTTCGGTGTTCGAGAAACCGTCGAACACGCTCAAGCGGTCACGGTAGTAGGGGTGCAGCGGCATGGTTCCTCCGAGTCGGCGCGTCGACGATCCGATCGAGCCTACCCGCGTCGTGTCGGCCGGTCGCGGACGTGAGTGCCTTCGTCGGCGGGGGATGCGAGCATGGAACACATGGAACCCAGAGTCGATTTCCTCACCCTCGCCACGCCGGACCTCGACGCCGCACGCCGGTTCTACCGGGACGGCCTCGGGTGGGAGCCGCTCCTCGACGTCCCCGGCGAGATCATCTTCTTCCAGATCGGGTTCGGCCAGGTGCTCGGCCTGTTCGACGCCGTGCAGTTCGGTGCCGATCTCGCCTCGGCCGCCGACGCGACGCCGAACCTCGACGGCGCTCCGACACCCACCGACGCCCCGACGCCGACCGTCTCCGGCCTCACGCTGTCCAGGAACGTCGGCGGACCGGCCGAAGTCCGCGAGGTCGTCGAGACGATGATCGCCGCCGGTGGCACGCTCGTGAAGCCTCCGCAGACAGCCGCATTCGGCGGCTACCATGCTCACGTCGCAGACCCGAACGGCGTCCACTGGGAGGTCGCGTTCAACCCTGGATGGTCGGTCGACGCGGACGGCCTCGTCGCGCTCGAGATCGTCGACCCCTGAGCCGAGCGCGGATCGTCAGTGCGGACCGATGAGCTCGGACACTGACCCCGCACGGTGGCCACGCGCACCGAGGGTGCTGCCGCCACTCACATCGACGATCGATCCCGTCGTGCGGCTCGACCGCCCCGAGATGAGGAACACCACAGCCTCCGCGACCGCCGCCGGATCGGCTACTCCCCCGAGCACCGCGAACGACGACATGTAGTCACGCACTGCCGGTGTCGAGAACGCCGGATGCCCGTTGTCGGTGAACCCGGGCACCACGCTGTTCACGCGGACACCATGCTCGGCGAGCGCCTCAGCGAGGTTCGACGTCATCGATTCGAGTGCGGCCTTGCTCATCGCGTAGACGATGTCCCCCGGGCTCGAGAAGTGCGCGCCTGCCGAGGAGATGTTCACGATGCTCCCGCCGTCGCGCATGAGCGGGACGAGGCGCTGCGTGAGGAAGAAGGGCGCCTTCGTGTTGAGCGCGAAGTACGCGTCGAACAACGCGGGCGTCGCGCCGTGGAAGGATGGCCCGAGCATCCGGGCAGCACCGTTCACGAGCCCGACGAGTGGCGCCGTCGACGCATCGGCGAGCGCCGACTCGACCGCGTCACCGAAACCCGTGACGCCCTCGTCTGTCCCGAGGTCGGCGGCGATCGGCACGCAGACGCCTCCAGCCGCGACGAGTTCGGCCGCCAGCGATGCGGCGCGCTCGCTCCGATCCCGGTACTGCGCGACGATCCCATACCCGT
This sequence comes from Plantibacter sp. RU18, assembly GCF_050613355.1. Lineage (NCBI taxonomy): Bacteria > Bacillati > Actinomycetota > Actinomycetes > Micrococcales > Microbacteriaceae > Plantibacter > Plantibacter sp. RU18. Next base: position 1,590,567 of record NZ_CP159618.1, on the reverse strand, counting down.
CGGCGCTCAACCGCCGACAGATCGCCGCGCCGATCCCGCCCGTCGCCCCGGTCACGACGACCGTTCCCGCTCCAGCCATTCTGCGTCCCTCCGCTTCAGTGGTGCGTCGACATCCTGGCCGTCCGCCCGGTGAAGACGGCTCGCTGCAGGCCCGACTGGTGAACCGCACCCTCGATCGCGCCGTCGGCTGCGACGACGAACACGAGCGTCGGCACCGGTGACAGTTCGGCATAGCTCATGAAGGCGATGTGGAGCGAGACGAGCGCCCGCGGTTCGGCATCGGAGCGCACCGCGTCCTCGATCTCGCACACCATCGCCATCGCCGAGAGATGGTCGCCCGTGTGGTCGGCGAGGATCGGGTCGGCAGGGTTCGACCGCACCTCCCGCGCCCGGATCCGCGCCGGATCAGAGCGCGCGGCGCGGCGCAGGATCGCGGCCGAGGTCTCGTCAGTGCCCCGCACATCTGGCGCGATGGCGACCCCGTGCCTCACCCGGTCGTACAGGGCGATGGGCAGGAACTTCACGCTCGCGGCACCACTGCCGAGCCGGGCACCGGGCGCTTCGAGGACGAACCTGAGGGCGGCGGCCCGGGCCATCCGTACTGCTCCGGCCTCTGCCGCGCGCGTCACGCGGACCGTTCCCTGCACCGGATGCTCGAGGGCGCCCGCAATCGAGGGTCGCAGGTCGAGGGAGATCGAGGTCAGCATGAACACCGCATCGGCGGGGACGGCGAGCGCACGATGCGCATAGACGATGCCCGCCTGCCGCTGCACCTCCATGAGTTCAGCGAACACCCCACCGTCGCGCACCGCCGGCGTGCGGAAGGTCGCCGTCAGGGCGTCGTGGTCCTCATGGGCTGTGCCGAGCCAGAGGTGTCCCGCATCACGTTTGTGCGCGCTCTCGGGAACGATCCGCCAGTCGTCGTCCATGTCATGGACCGGTCCTGCATCAGTGCTGGTGCGGTGCGAGGATGGCGATGAGGTAGGGCTGGGCGCCCTTCATCCGGCCGGGCATCGACTTCCAGGAGTCGTCGATCTCCGACAGCACCTGCACACCGACGAACAGCTGGTTGACGAATTCGGCGGCACCCTGCGGATCGACGCCGGGATCGATCGAACCATCGCCGATGCCGAGCTCGATGAGCATCTTCGCCGTCTGGATCCACTCGAAGTACGGCTCGCGGGCAGCCGCCTCGAACCCGGTGCCAGGTTGTGTTGCGAGCTTGATGCCACCCTGCACGATGGTGTCCGAGGACATGATCGCGGCGAGGCCGTCGCTCAAGCCGAGGATCTTCTCAAGGCCCGTCAGCTCGCTGGAGAGCACCGCTTCGAGCGGACCCGCCATGCGTTCCTGCTGCGCGGCGAGGACCGCCGCGGCGATGTCCTCCTTGTTCCCGAAGTGGAAGTAGAGCGAACCCTGGCTGATGCCGGCTTCAGCGGAGATGTCCCGCAGGCGGGCTTCAGCGAAGGACCGCTTCGAGAAGACGCGGCCCGCGGCTTCGAGGAGCGCGCTCCGCGTGGCGATGGAGCGCTGCTGCGGTACGCGCCCGGTCGGCGATGTGTGATCCTCGGCCATGAGTGCCATTCTCTCTCGTTCCGGAGTGGGATCGGGTGAACCGAGAATAGCGCGCGTCAAAGCAATACGGGCAACTATCTTTCGAGGCCGGTTCTGAAACCCCAGTGGTCATCGAAACCGTCAGACCACGGCCTCGCCGCTGACAATCGAACCGACGCCGACCCGGCCCAGATAGGTGTCGATCGCGTCACGGCTCGACTGGAGGCAACTGACCTTCGCATCGAGCCGCGCGCGGTGCTCGAGCAACCGTTCCAGCACCTCCGGCGAGGGCGTGACCTGGTAGATCGTGTCGTCGTCCTCGAAGCACGGCAGGATCGCGAGGATGAGCGAACTCGTCATCCCGACGGCGAGGAGTTCGCGGATGCGCTGCACCTTGGCGACCAGGTGATCTCCGTACTCGCGGTAGCCGTTCGGACCGCGGGTCGGTCGGAGCAGGCCCTGCTCCTCGTAGTACCGCAACAGTCGCGGAGTGCTCCCCGTCGCCGCCGCCAACTCGCCGATGCGCACGCGAGGCTCCTTCCGTCCGGACCGTGTACTCTCTCAGCAGCCATGGACCGGGGCCGGATATTCCCGCTGTCGAGACGTTGATTTGACCATGCCACTAGTGGCAGGCGCTCACACTCACCCTCATGACCATTGAGACCCGCAACACGCGCCGGCAGGACCCACCGTCGGTGCGTCTCCGATCCCCGCTCCCCGCCGCACTGCTCCTCGCCGCAGTCGGGTTCGTCACCCTCCTGACCGAGGTCCTCCCGGCCGGCGTCCTTCCGGCCATGGCTGCCGACCTGGGCGTCTCGGAGTCGCTCGCCGGCCAGAGCGTGGCCGTCTTCGCGCTCGGCTGCATCGTCGCGGCGATCCCACTCTCCCGGGCGTTCGCTCGATTCGACCGTCGCACGGTGATCCTCATCGCCCTCATCGTCTCCGCGCTCGCGAACGCGGGAACCGCCGTCGCTCCCGAGCTCGTGTCGCACCTCGCCACACGTTTCCTCGCCGGGCTCGTCGCCGGGCTGGTCTGGGCCATGCTCCCCGGCTACACGCGAGGGTTCACCGACTCGGAGCGGTTCGGCTCCACCCTCGGCGTCGTCCTGTCGGGCGCGACGCTCGGCTTCGCACTCGGCGTCCCGGTCGGCACGATCGTCGGCGAGCAGCTCGGTTGGCGGACGGTGTTCGGCATCGTCGCTGGACTCACGCTGGTGCTCGGCGTCATCGCGGCAGCCGTCGCTCCACGTGTGGCCGGAGCCGCACCAGCTCGGTCGGCACGGATGTTGACGGCGCTCAGGATCCCGACGGTCATGACGATCCTGATCGCCCTCGCCGCCTGCATCATCGGCCAGAACATCGCGTACACCTACCTCGCACCGGTGTTGATCTTCCGGGGGACCGCGGTCCCCCTCGGCTTGGTGCTCGCGATCTTCGGCATAGCCTCGGTGGTCGGCACCCTCGGTGCCGGCCGACTCGCCAACGCGCGGCTCGGCGCGACAGTCGTCGCCGCGGCCCTCCTCGGCACGGCAGGTCTGGCCGTCGTCGGCTCCGCCCCACCGGTCTGGGCGCTCCTGCTCGCCGCGGCCGGGTGGGGGCTGGCCTTCGGCGCGTACTCGGTGCTGTTCCAGATCGCCATCGCCCGGGTGGCCGGCGATGCTGCCGACGCCGCCCAGTCCGCGCTCGTGACCGTGTGGAACACCTCGATCGCCGTCGGTGGCGCAACCGGTGGACTCATCCTCGGCACTTGGGGCGCCGGAAGCCTCTTCCCCGTGGCCTCGCTCGTGAGCGTCGTCGCCATCCCACTCTGCGTCCTCATCGCCCGCAGCGTCCGTCACCGACACTGATCCACGGCGAGCAAGCGGACGGTTCACTCGGCCGGTTCCGTCGGCGGTCCCGTCTAGGCTCGAACCGACCGGCGAGGACAGGAACAGGACGCATGGACGAACGAACGCTCCACGAGGTCGCATTGCGGACGGCGCTCGCGCTGCCGGTCGTCACGCACGGTTTCCCGTTCGGTCCCGAGACCGACGTCTGCAAGGTCGTCGACCGCGTCTTCATGGTCTGCGGGACGCACGGCGGCGAGCGCGCCGGCGAGCCGATCGTCACCGTGAAATGCGAACCGCCGTTCGGCCTGGCGCTGCGCGAGGAGTACCCGACGATCACGCCCGGGTACCACATGAACAAGCAGCACTGGATCTCGATCGGTGTCGGGCCGGGCATCACCGAGGAGCTCGTCACGGAGATCGTGACGAACGCCTACGAACTCGTCGTCGAACTCATGCCGAAGGCCAAGCGCCCAGGAGTCCCCCGGAACGCCTGAACCCAGGCGAACGATCCTTCCGAGCAGTCACGTCCGGGCTCTCGCGTCCGAGCGGCCGACTCCAGCCACTGCCGTGATGTTCCGCTCCATCCCAGATCGGCTCGATCGCACCAGGTACGCTCGGAGCGATGCCCGTCCCGTTCCTGCGCTCACCGAACGTCCTGTTCGACACGGTCGTCGGTCGCACCGAGCGGCTCTCGCCCGGCTTTCTCCGCATCACGCTCGTCGCCGACTCCCTCGCCTTCTTCGCACCCTACGAGCGAGATCAACGCATCAAGATCCTGATCCCGCCCGGCGCGTCCGCCCCGGTCGCTCTGCACGGCGGCATGCCGGAGCACGAGTGGCGTCGTGCCTGGCGAGACCTCCCGGTCTCGTCGCGGCCAGTGATGCGGAGTTACACGGCACACCGTGTCCGGCCCGACGAGTGCGCTCTCGACCTCGACGTCTTCGTGCACCAACCGGCCGGACCGGCGAGCCGGTGGGCGCTGTCCGCCGTTCCCGGTGACCCCCTGCTCGTCTCCGGCCCCGACGTCCGGCGAGGAGACCCGATGCACGGCATCCAGTGGGAGGGGAGCTCCGCGACGTCCGTCCTGCTCGCTGCCGACGAGACCGCCTTCCCGGCGGTGCTCGGCATCCTGAACTCGCTGGACGTCGGCGTCGAGGCGACGGTGCTCCTCGAGGTCGGTGACCCCGCAGACACCGTCCTCCTCGGACCGGTCCTCTCCGGACACGCGTGCGAGATCGTCGTCCGGTCGGAGCGCACGGGCGCTCCGGCACTCGTCGATGCCGTCGAACGGTGGCTCGCCGTGCACGGGTCCGCAGCGGCGGATCGTGCCGAGGGCTTCGCGGCGTGGCTCGTGACCGAGAGCTCCCGGATCCCGGCGCTCCGGGAGGCGACCGCGAGGTACGGGATCGATCCGGACCGGGTGCATGCGCAGGGCTACTGGAACGCCCGGCCGCGGCCAGTCCAAGAGCCGCGGCTCTGACCACCTGAGTGAGGAAGGTTATGCTTGCCTTACCCGATCGCTCGCTGCGATCCTGTCGAAAGGTCGCACGTGCCCCTCCCCCTCACGCTTCGCCGTCGCTCGCGCCTCATCGCGGTCGCCGCGTTCTCGGTCGCCGCCCTCGCCCTCAGCGCCTGCAGCGGCGGGAGCGCCCCGACGGCATCGGATGCCGCAACCGGCAGCGCTGACACGAGGGTGATGGAGCACGCACACGGCGAGACCACGATCCCGAGCGCCGCGGAGCGCGTCGTCGTCCTCGAACCGGTACAGCTCGACACGACGGTCGCGATGGGCGTCATCCCCGTCGGCGCGGCAGTGCTCAATGAGACCGCCGGCGTTCCGGCCTACCTGGGTGCGGACGCCGCCGAGATCGCGACGGTGGGCACCGTCGCCGAGCCCAACGTCCAGTTGATCGCTGCGGCGAGACCCGACCTCATCATCGGCACCGAATCACGGCACTCCGCCCTGTACGACCAGCTCTCCGAGATCGCGCCGACCGTGTTCATGGCGACCCAGACCGACCCCTGGCGCGACAACGTACGCTTCGTCGCGGAGGCGCTCGGCGATCCAGTCGGCGCGGATGATCTGCTCGACGCCTACGACGCGCGCTGCGCTGAGATCGCCGAGGAGCATGACACCGCGGGGAAGACCGCCCAGCTCATCCGACCGCGCGACGGCATCCTGACCCTCTACGGACCCACCTCCTTCGCGGGCAGCACGCTCGAATGCGCCGGCTTCACCACCCCCGATCAGCCGTGGGAGGACATCTCGCTGGACCTCTCCCCAGAGCGCGTCCTCGAGGCGAGAGCGGATCAGGTGTTCGTCACGACCGTCGACGTCGACGACGCATCGACGATGCCGGCGTCGCTGACGGCGAATGCCGCAGCGTTCCCCGGACCGCACCTCGTCGACCAGTCGTTCTGGATCACCGGGGTCGGACCGCTCGGCGGCATGGCGGTGCTCGACGACCTCGACCGGCTGCTCTCCGACGGGTCGTGACAACCGGTACCGCGTCCCGTGGCGCGCCCGGTGCGTCAGCGACATCGCAACGTGTGAAGCGGCCGACGAGTCGGCATCGACTCCTCCTCCCGCTCGTCGCCGCGATGGTCGCGCTCGTCCTGGCCATCGGGGTGTCACTCCTCGTCGGCGCGAATCCGCTCTCCCCCGAGGCGATCCGCGCGGTGCTCGCCGGCGCAGGCACCGACGAGGCCCGATACGTCGTCTGGGGTCAGCGCGTGCCGCGGACGATCGCAGCCATCGTCGTCGGCGCGGCTCTCGGTGTCGCCGGAGCACTCATGCAGGCGTTCACGCGCAACCCGCTCGCCGACCCCGGCATCCTCGGGGTGAACGCCGGCGCAGGCTTCGCGGTGGCCGCAGGCATGGCCTTCCTGGGCGTCACCTCACCAGCCGACACCGCCTGGCTCGCATGCGGCGGTGCGCTCGTCGTGACCCTCGTGGTCTCTGCGATCGGCTCCGGCGGACATGAGCAGTCGTCCAACGCGCGGCTCACGGTGACCGGCGTCGCGTTCGGCGCAGTGCTCGCCGGACTCACCACGGGCATCGCACTCACCCACCCGGACACCTTCGACCGCATGCGCGGATGGAACGCGGGCAGTCTGCTCGAACGAGACCTCAGCGTCGTCGCCCCGGTGCTGCCCATGGTGGCGGTCGGCCTACTCCTGGCAGCGGCCAGCGCGCGGAGCCTCAATGCGATCGCCCTCGGACCCGACGTCGCCCGCTCGCAGGGCGTCAGCATCACGCGGAACCGCCTCCTCGTCCTTGCAGCGGTGACGCTCCTCGCCGGCGGGGCGACCGCCGTAGCCGGCCCGATCGCGTTCGTGGGGCTCGTGGTCCCGCACGTCGTGCGCTGGTGTGTGGGCAGTGATCAGCGGCGGATCCTCGCCGGTTCGGTGCTGGCAGGCTGCATCCTCGTCATCTGCTCGGACGTGATCGGACGTGTCGCGGTGCTCCCGGGCGAGATGCCGGTCGGCCTCGTCACCGCGTTCGTCGGCGCGCCCGTGCTCATCATGCTCGCACGGCGCAGGACGGCGTCGGGGCTGTGAGCGGGACGCGACCAGGAGCGGGAGCGGTCGGCAAGCTCGCGCGATCCCTGAGGACGAGCGCTCCACGGCGTCGACCGACGCCGCGGATGCTCGCCGTCGGCACCGCAGCCGTGCTCGGGATCGTCGTCGCCGCGCTCGCTGGGCTCGCACTCGGCGACTTCCCGCTCACCATCGACGAGGTGCTGGCAGTGCTCACCGGCAGGGCCGACGGGCTGGCGCGCACCGTCGTACTCGACTGGCGGCTTCCCCGCATCCTCGCCGCGATCGGCTTCGGCGCCGCGCTCGCGGTGTCCGGTGCGATCTTCCAGACCCTCACGAGGAACCCACTCGCGAGCCCCGACATCATCGGTCTCGCGAACGGTTCGTTCACCGGCATGCTCGTCGCATTGCTCGTCCTCGGGGGCAGCTGGCCGGCGCTCATGGCAGGATCACTCCTCGGCGGGCTCGTTGCCGCGGTCGCGATCTTCCTCCTCGCCCTGCGACAGGGACTGTCCGGGTTCCGCTTCATCGTCGTCGGCATCGGCGTCTCGGCCATGCTCGCAGCCGGCAACAGCTGGCTGCTGCTGCGCGCCGATCTCGACGTGGCACTGTTCGCCGCGGCGTGGGGCGCAGGCACGCTCAACACGGCGACGGCGACCGTCGTCTGGCCGGCACTCGGTTGCCTCGTGGTGCTGTTCGCGCTGACGCCATTCGCCGCTCGGCCACTCCGGCAGCTCGAACTCGGCGACGACGTCGCCGCATCGACCGGCGTCCGGCTCACCCGGGAGCGTGCGCTGCTCATCGGGCTCGCCGTCGCATTGGTGAGTGCCGTGACCGCGGTCGCCGGGCCGATCGCGTTCATCGCGCTGGCGGCTCCGCAGATCGCCAGACGGCTGGCAGCGGCTCCCGGCATCCCACTGACGTTGACGGCCCTCATCGGCGGATTCCTCCTCCTCGCGTCCGATCTCGTCGCACAGCACCTCATTCCGCTCACGGTGCCGGTCGGCGTCGTGACGGTCGTCATCGGTGGCTTGTACCTGACCCGGCTACTGCTGCGGGAGCGTCGGATCACAGCTCGCTGAGGTGCGGCTCAGTGGGTTGCGTCAGTGGGGTGCGTCGAGCTCCAGGAGCTCCCCGACTTCGCAGTCGAGCACGCGGCAGATCGCAGTGAGCGTCGAGAATCGGATCGCCTTGGCCCGGTCGTTCTTGAGGACCGAGAGGTTCACGACGCTGACGCCGACGGTTCGCTGAGGCGGGCGAGGGTGAGGCCGCGCGCCAGGAGCAGACGGTCGAGGTTGCAGTGCACGCCGCTCGCTCCGTCCTCTCCCGTCTCCGGCACCATCAGACGAGTCCGTCCGTGTCGGCCCGCAACCGCTCACCGGCGCGGAACGCGATCGCGAGACCGGCGAGCGCCAGCGCGGCGAGCACCGGCAGCCAGGTGACCTCGAAGGTGACACTGAAGTCGCCGTCGTCCGTCAGCAGCGCGAGTGCCCCGTTCGACGCCATGGTGCCGAACAGCGAGGCGGCGAACCACCCGCCGAGGATCGCGAAGGAGGCGATGGTGACGAGCCGGGCCGTGCCTGGCGCGAAGGTCTCACCGCGCCAGAGTCGGCGGAAGACCAGAGCCGCGCAGACGATGACGATGAGACTCGCGGCAGCCGGCAGGACCGCGGCGAGCACCACACTCGCGAAGGTGGCGACCGGGAGGTCCGAGACCACGACGACACCGTCGGAGACCTGGACCTCGGCTCCTGCGACCCCGTCCGGGATCGCAGCGGTGAGCCCGACGAACTGCACCGGCACGCGGATGCCGTCGGAGCCGAAGATCTCGAGGAGTCGGAAGACGAGGGTCACCACGACGACCACGGCGGCGATACCGATGGTCGTGAGGACGGTGGCCAGGTCGCGGCGCTGCGCGCGTTCGGCCTTGGCCGCCCGGCGTGCGGCGAGTTCGGCCACGTCGGGGATCGGTCGGTCGGTTGGTCCGGTCATCATCATCACATCCATATCGTTTTTCGTTGGTATCGATAAACGATATGTCGTGAGCGTTCAGAATGCAACCCGCCCGTCGCGAACGCTCGCCGCTCAGTCGGGCGGGCGGCAGCGCCTCGAGCGCTCGGAGCGCCTCCTCGGCGCGAGCCAGCCGGGCGGTCTCGGGTTCATCCCACCAGTACGGGCCACGTTCTCCGAGGCCCTGCTTCGCGAGGCCTACCCGACGACGCGCAGCCGCGACCGCTTCGTCGTCCCCGACGCGTTTCGCCTGACCGACCGATGAACGACCACGACCCAGGTGCGACTTCAGTGCGTCGACGACGTCCGCCGGCAGGCTCGGGTCCGTGCGACGCCATCGTCGGCCGTCGATCACGAGCCAGCGCTCGTCGCCACCCGGGCTGTTCGTCATGTGATCCTCTGTCCTGCAGGCACCAGCCGGCTGCCCCTCCGACCGACTGCGGCCCGGCCGCGCACCCGTCCGGGTTGGCGCGACCGGGCCTCGGGCCGTCCGGGTTGTCAGCCGTTCTTGACGGCGTCGAGCACGCCGGCCCAGCCGAACGACGAGATCGCGTCGGCGAACGTGGAGTCGCCGCGACCCTCGCCGAGCCGCTCGCCCGAGGCGCCGTCGACGACGACGACCGTGTGGTCCTTCTCAGCCTCGGTGCCGTTGCCCTCTTCGATGAACTCGATGTGGATCTCGCTGTCGCCGAGCGTGCCGGTGACCGTCGTCTTCGTCGCTTCCTCAGCCGTCTTGGTGGTGAGGAACGGTCCGCCGCCGAGCGCTGCGAGCGCCTCGTTGATCTGGTTGATGAGCGATGAGGTGTTCATGTTCTCTCCCTGCGGTCGTGAAGCGTCCAGGCTAACCACGGCACCTGCGAGCGAGGGGAGCATGGCGTTCGCTCCCGGAATGTGACAGGGTACGCGTCCGCGCACCGAGCTGTTGCAGATGACAGGCCATCCGTCAACGGTCGGCGCGACTCTGCTTCGCGAGAAGTTCGAGTCGTAGGCTGCTGGCCACGCAGACCGGTCACCCGAGACGGACGGACCGGTCGAGACGACGAAGGAGAGACTCATGGCCGGAGACACCGACCCCTACAAGACGCTCACCGATCTGCTCGCGGACTTCCGCTTCGCGATGCTCACCACCGTGGACGCCGACGGCAAGCTCGTCGCCCACCCACTCACCGTGCAGGAGCGCGAATTCGACGGCGACCTCTGGTTCATCGTCGGCAAAGACGCTTCGGCCGTGCAGCAGCTGCGCTCGAACGACAACGCTGGCGTCACACTCAGCTCGGACAGTTCCTGGGTCTCCCTCGCCGGCACCGCGGCCCTCGTCGAGGATGCAGCCAAGCTGGAGGAGCTGTGGAACGGCGCCGTCGAAGCCTGGTTCCCCGACGGCCCCTCCGACCCCCGCGTCGGTCTCCTGAAGTTCTCCGCTGAGAGCGCCGAGTACTGGGACAGCCCCGGGGGCAAGATCGCAACGGCCATCGCCCTGGTCAAGTCCAAGGTCACCGGCGAGACCTACGAGGGCGACAACGCCAAGCTCGAGCTCTAGTCCCGGATCCCCCCCCGAGTCGCCCGAGATCGCACCGTCCAGCGGTCGTCTCCGGGCGGCTCGGCTGCGCCTCAAGGCCGTCCGATACGCTCGACGACGGAGGACACCACCATGCGCAAGACACCGCACTACCTCATGACGGACGTCGACGAGGTCAAGCGCCTCATCCGTCACAATCCGTGGGCGACGTTCGTCTCCCCCGCCACCACGGGCCTCATCGCATCGCACTATCCCGCACTGCTGGAGGAGGACCGCGACGAGCTGTCGATCGTCAGCCACTTCGGACGCCCGGATGAGAAGCTCCACGAACTGGGAGCACACGAGGTCCTCGTCATCATCCAGGGACCGCACGACTACGTGTCACCGAGTTGGTATCCGGCAGGCGAGGTCGTGCCGACCTGGAACCACGTGACGGCTCACCTCTACGGCACACCGGAGATCCTGAGTGAGGATGAGAACTACGAGATGCTGAGCAAGCTCACCGACCACTTCGAGCAGCACTATCCCGGCGGCCGGAGCCTCGCCGCAGACGAGGCCGGGACCCGTCGCGCAGCGAAGGGGACGGTCGGTCTGCGGATGAAGGTCACCCGGTTCGACGCGCGCGCCAAGCTGAGTCAGAACAAGGCGCCCGCCGTGGTCGAGGACATCACCGCGCACCTCGCGGAACGCAACCCCGCGCTCGCCGACGAGATGCGTCGGCAGCACCACTGAGTCGCTGCTGAGCGGCCACTGAGCCGCAACGCGACCGTTGGCTCAGCGGGATGTGTCGACGAACCGGTGCACGACGGCGAGGTCCTCGTCACCGAGGCCTGCTTCGACGACCCCGTCGAACACCTCGCGGACGGTGTCGAGCAGCGGCGCAGGGGTCGACGTGTCTGCAGCAGCTGCGGCAGCGAACGCCAGGTCCTTCACCATGAACCGGGCGACGCCGCTCGGTGAGTAGTCGCGTGCCACCAACCGCTCGCGCTTGGATTCGAGCACCCGGCTGCCCGCATACCCACCCTGCAGGAGCGTGAGCAACGCGTCGAGGTCGAGCCCGGACCGTTCCGCGATGACTGAGGCCTCGCTGATGGCGGTCATCGTGGCGGCGACGATCAGCTGGTTGCACGCCTTCGCGACGTCGCCTGCGCCGAGCGGCCCCAGATGAACCGGCGTCCCGCATGCCGAGAGCACCGCGCTCGCGCGCTGCGCCTGCTCATCCGTGCCGCCCACCATGATCGACAGGGTGCCGGCGGATGCCCCCTCGGTGCCGCCACTCACCGGTGCGTCGACGAGCTGCAGTCGGTCGTCCGTGGCAGCTCGCAGGCGCGCATCGAGCGATCGGATGCCACTCGGCGACACGGAGGAACTGACGATGACGAGCGCGTCGAGCGAGGACGACGCCAGGCCGTCCGCCGCGAACAGCAGCTCCTCCACCTGCGGGAGGTCCGGCACCATCAACAGGATCACGCCGCACCGCTCGACGAGGTCGTGGGGCGACACCTCCCAGACGGCTCCTGCATCGATCGCGCCAGCAGCGCGGGCCTCACTGCGCCCGGTCACATGGACTTCGCGACCTGCGGCGAGGAGGTTCAGCACCATGGGAAGCCCCATGTTGCCGAGGCCGATGACGCCCACACGTTCGGACCGGGACGACTTCGACTCCAGTGACATGGCGATCACTATACAGAACGGCGTTCACCATCATGGCGTTGCATCGCCTCGCCCACCCTTCGACGCGATACCGTCGGCTGGAGACCGATGAAGGAGCGACCATGACAGACGCAGACACCGAGCGCGGCGGAGCGCAAGCACCAGCCGTCCTCCGAGCGGTCCGCATCCTGGACCTCCTCGCCCTGACCCCCGGCCAGGTGCGCACCCTGACCGACATTGCACGTGAGCTCGGGATCGCGAAGTCGTCGACCTCGGCCCTCTGCGCTGCACTCGAACAGGGCGGGCTCGTCCGCCGGACCGAGGGCGGATACCTCCTCGGACGCCGCACCGTCGACATCGGCAGCGCCTACCTCGCCGGCTTCGATCAGATCCGCGAGTTCTACCGGATCTGCGAGGAGTCCCCCGTCCTCAGTCGGCAGCTCGTGCAGATCGCGATGCTCGACGGCTCCCGGGTGCTCTACCTCGCCGTGTTCGAGGGGCGTGAGCGCTTCCCGCTGTCCGCGAGCGTCGGTGACCGCTACCCCGCGTCGGCGACCGCAGTAGGCGCGGCGCTGCTCGCAGAACTCGAACCCGAGCAGGTCGAGGACCTCTACCGCGATCCGACGGCCCTCGTCACCTTCACGGACCGGAGCGTCACCGACCTCCACGCCCTGCAGGAACGACTCTCGGAGACGAAGCGACGCGGCTACGCGATCGACGAGGGCAGCCTGCACGTGAGCGTGCTGGGGCTCGCGAAGCTCGTCCCGGCGGCCAGCTCCGGTCAGCCGTCGTTCGCGATCGGCGTCTCGCTCGTGCACCCGGCGGACAGCGAGCGCGAGCAGGAATCCGTCCTCGCGGCCCTCACACAGGCTGCAGCCGAGCTCGAACGGCCAGTGCTCGTACCGTCACCTACGTTCAGCCAGTAGAACTTCGTTCATCATGGTGTTATGTTGGCTGCCGTCGGGCAACGCGGCCCGACTGCATGAGAGGCCACACCGATGACGAGTTCTCCATCCGACGACACCACCGGGGCGCCGGCCGCGACACGCGGCTCGTCCGACCCGGAGTACGCAGCGAACCTGCGCCGGGCAACCCTGGCGTCCAGCGTCGGCAGTGCGCTCGAGTACTACGACTTCGCGCTGTACGGGCTGGCGTCCGCGCTCATCTTCAGCAAGATCTTCTTCACCGACCTCGACCCCGCGATGGGCCTCGTCGCATCGTTCGCCACCTTCGGCGTCGGCTTCATCGCCCGTCCCATCGGCGGCATCTTCTTCGGCACCCTCGGTGACCGCATCGGTCGCAAGTGGGTCCTGCTCGTCACCATCGCACTCATGGGTGGTGCCAGCACCCTGATCGGCGTGCTCCCGACGTACGAGCAGGTCGGCATCTGGGCCCCGGTGCTCCTCGTCCTCATGCGCCTCCTCCAGGGATTCGGTGCCGGTGCGGAACAGGCCGGCGCGACCGTGCTGATGGCCGAGTACGCACCTCGTCGCCGTCGCGGCTTCTTCGCAGCGCTGCCGTTCGTCGGCATCCAGGCCGGGACCCTGCTGGCGGCCGGCGTCTTCGTCTACCTCGGCACCCTGCCGACCGAGGTCCTGCTCTCGGGCGTCTGGCGCATCCCGTTCCTCGCCTCGGTCCTGCTCATCGGTGTCGCCGTCTTCATCCGTCTCCGACTCCGCGAGAGCCCCACCTTCGTGCAGCTGGAGAAGCAGGAGCAGGTCGCGAACAGCCCGCTCAAGGAGGTCTTCAGCACCTCGTTCCCGAACGTCCTGCGCGGCATCGGCCTGCGGATGGCCGAGAACGGCGGCTCGTACCTGTTCAACACCCTCGCCGTGAGCTTCGTCGTCGGCACCGTCGGCATCGGCGCCTGGATCGGCCCACTCGCCGTCGCCGTGGCCTCCGTCGTCGGCATCATCAGCGTCCCGCTCGCCGGCCACCTCTCCGACCGATTCGGCCGCCTGCCCGTCTACCGGTTCGGTGCCGGAGTGCTCCTGGTACTCGCGTTCCCCGGTTGGTGGCTGCTCTCGCTCGGCAACCCGACCCTCGTGATCATCGTGATCGCGGTCGCGATCGGCCTCGGCGTCAACACGATGCTCGGCGCCCAGTGCGCGCTGCTCCCCGAGCTCTTCGCGAACCGTCACCGCTACATCGGTGTCGCCGTCTCCCGCGAGATCAGCGCAGTCCTCGCCGGCGGTCTCGCCCCTGTGCTCGGAGCGTGGCTCATCGCCGTCAGCGGTGGTTCGTGGATCCCGTTGGCCATCTACATCTTCATCCTCGCCGCGATCACCTTCGGGACCACGTTCATCGTGCCGGAGACGCGAGGTCGCGACCTGACACTCCTGTACGACGCACCAGAGGACACGGAGTTCGACCTGTCCACGCGGCCGACGCCGATCGTCTCGCGCAAGAAGTTCCTGGCGCGGGCTCGCACCTGACCCGCCCCACCACCCGTCACCCCTCGCCACGAAAGGCACCCATGCGCATCGCCAGGATCTCCACCCCGACCGGCCCGCAACACGCGATCGCGGACAGCGACGACTGGGCACTCGTCGTCGATCCGTTCGTCGCCGAACCCGTGCGCACGGGCGAGACCGTGCCGATGGCGGGTGCGCAGCTGCTCGCTCCGGTCGAACCGCGCGTCCTCGTCGGCATCGCGCACAACCTGACCAACAACCACCACGCGCTCCCGATCCAGGCATGGCTCAAGTCACCGCACTCGGTGACCGGCCCTGGCGAGTCGATCGTGGCGCGTGGCGGTGTCGGGACGGTGAACATCGAGGGGGAGCTCGCGGTCGTCATCGGTGCCGTCGCGGAGGGGCTCACGCTCGAGAACGCACTCGACGTGGTGCTCGGCTACACGATCGTGAACGACGTGACGAACGTCGACCGCAACGCCGTGGACGAGAAGAACTTCGAGGGCAAGGGCGGCACGAACTACACGCCCCTCGGCCCGTGGATCGAGACGCAGGTCGCCGACCCCGACGACGTCGCCACGTCGGTCGTCGTCAACGGCGTTGAGCGGGCGTCGAGCGGCTCCTTCAACCTGCCGTCGTCGGTCGCCGCCACGCTCGTGTACGTGTCGGCGTGGGTGACGCTGCACCCGGGAGACGTGGTCATGACGGGCGCACCGAACACCTTCGTCGCAGTCGAGCCCGGCGACCGGGTCGACATCACGCTCGCGGGTCTCGGCACCCTGAGCAACCCGGTCGCGGCCGTCTGAACCGTCAGCGGCCCCGTGCGTCGCTCAGGAGAACGGCAGCGACACCGGCAGCGCTGAGCGCGAAGCCCGCAGTGGTGAGCCAGGTGAACGGTTCACCGAAGAGCAGAGCACCGGCGAGCGCGGTCGTCGGCGCGACGAGGAAGAGCAGGGCGTTCACCACCGTGACACCGACGCGACGGAGCAGCCACCAGTAGAGGCCGTACGCGGCGAGGGTCGGGACGAGCGCGAGGAACAGCGAGGTCCACCAGAAGGCCGGGTCGCCCGGCGGGACGATCGCGCCGGTCAGGAGCGCGAGCACCGCCAACAGGACGGTCGTCGCCACGGCGTGGATCGTGAGCGTGACGAGCACGGAGCTCGGATGCGGCGTCCGTCGCTCGAGGATCGTCGCGGTGATGAGGCTCAGCATCGCGAGCAGCGGGAACAGGTACGACACCGGCGACGCCCCCGACGATCCGAACTGCGACTGGACGACGAGGAACACGCCCACCGAGCCGACCCCGAGACCCAGCCACTGGGCTCCGGGCACCCGCACGTGGAGGAGCGGTCCGGCGAGCGCCGCGATGACGAGCGGTTGCACGGCGTCGATGAGCGCGGTCGTGCCAGTCGACACGCCGGACGCGACCGAGGCGTAGACGAACACGACATATCCGAACTGCCCGAAGAGGCCGATCACGAGTTGCGAACGCAATTGCGCGCGGGTGATCCCCCGCCACCGGCCGCTGAGGACGAGCACGAGGACGAGGCCGGTCGCGAGTGGGATGAAGCGCCAGATTAGCACGGTGAGCATCGGCTCCTCCGCCACGCCGATCTTCCCGACGATGAAGCCGGAGCTCCAGGAGAGCACGAACGCGATGGCGGCGATCGGGACGATGACCACGCGGAGCCGTCTCCTGACGGCTTCGCCGCCCATCGAAGGTGCCGAAAGTATACCGATCTGTTTACTCATCCTGGAAGTATACAGACTGGTATAGTCTCTGCATGACCACCGTCGTCCCGGAGCTTTCTGCCCTCACCCCCGGCGCCCGCCGCGTGCTCGACGCAGCCTCCGTCCTCTTCTACGAGAACGGGATCCACGCCGTCGGCGTCGACACCATCGCGGAGGCCGCCGGCGTCACGAAGAAGACCCTCTACGACCGGTTCGGGAGCAAGGAGGCGCTCGTCCTCTCCTACCTGCAGCACCGCGACGCGCGGTGGCGCGACTGGGTGGACGCCCACCTCGCCGAGCATCCGGAACCAGGCGTCGATCGGGTCCTGGCGATCTTCGACGCGGCGATCGCCTGGTCCGACGACAACAGCCCGAAGGGGTGCAGCGCCGTGAACGCGCGCGCCGAGATCCCCGACCATGCGACCGCCGGGCTCGTGCTGCCGGAGGTCACCCGGCAGAAGCAATGGTTGCTGGAACAGTTCGACACCCTCATCGCCGAAGCGGGGCTGCCCGACCCGGGCGACCGGGCCCGCGAGATGATGCTCCTCTACGAGGGCGCCATCGTCACCGTCGGCATGCGCACCTTCCGCGAGCCGTTCGAGGCCGCGAGGTCGGTCGCGAGACGACTCCTCGCGTAGGGTCGCAGGATGGACCTGACGCATACGAACCGGCTCGCCGTCGTCACCGGGGTCGGCCGTCGCCGCTCGATCGGAGCAGGACTCGCGCTGGGTCTCGCCGCCGACGGCTGGGACCTCGTCCTCAACGCCTGGCAGCCGTATGACGACCGGCTCGGCTTCGAACGGACGCCAGGCGACCCGGAAGCGATCGCCGAGGAGTGCCGCGCGCTCGGCGTCTCGGTCGACGTCGTCCTCGGCGACCTCTCCGATCCGACCTTCCCGCAGGAGCTGCTCGAGCAGGCTCGCCGCCTCGGCCCCGTCACCGCGCTCGTGATGTCGCATTGCGAGTCGGTGGACAGCTCGATCCTCACGACGAGCGTCGACGCCTGGGATCGCCACTTCGCCGTGAACGCCCGCGCGACGTGGTTGCTCATCAAAGCCTTCGCCGAACAGTTGCCACAGCTGACGACGCCCGGCGCGGTCGGTGGCCGGATCGTCGCGCTCACGAGCGATCACACCGCCAACAACACCCCCTACGGCGCGAGCAAGGGCGCACTGGACCGCATCGTCATCGCGGCGTCGGTGGAGCTCGCCGACCGTGGCGTCCGGGCCAACGTCGTCAATCCCGGCCCGATCGACACCGGATGGATGGACGACGACGTCCGTGCCTGGGGCATCGCCGACACCGCAGCCGGCCGCCTCGGCACGCCGGCGGACACAGCGGACCTCGTGCGCTTCCTCTGCTCGCCCGCAGGCTCATGGATCAACGGCCAGCTCCTCTCCAGCAACGGCGGTTTCCGCGTCGGTTAGGAGCGGGCCGCTCGCCCGGACTCGGACGCCGACGGTCAGCCGCGTTCGGTGAGCACGACGACCGCACCCGGTGCCAATGGAACGCGGTCCTCGTGCACGACACCCGTCAGCAGATCGGTACCGGACGCTTCCGCCCACCCCGCTTCGTCACGGTGGTTGATGAGGAACAGGTAGGACCTGTCGACGGAGGACCGTCGCACCGCTTCGACACCGGGTGAGACGATGGCGACCGGCTCGACCGGCGTCTCCGCCAACAGACGGTCGATGAGCAGCCCCAGGCTTTCCGGGTCGAGGTCGGCGGAGAGGTACCAGGCGGTTCCACGACCGAGTCGGCGGCGTGTGACGGCGGGGAGTCCTGCAGCGACCCCGTCCGAGTAGCCGGCGACGACCTCGACGTCGGCGTCGGCAGCCGGGTCCTGCAGCACTTCGGTCCATCGGCTGGCGGTCCACCCGTTGTCGAGGGCTATGGTGCGACCCTCGGCGAGGGGAGCGAACTCCTCCACGACGACACCGAGCAACGATCGGAACGCTCCCGTGAAGCCGCCGGGGCGAACGGTGTTGACCTCGTCCACCACTCCTGAGAACCAGGTCACGAGCACCGTCCCGCCGGCCTCCGTGAACGCCTCCACAGCGCGGGCGTTCTCGTCGGAGACGAGGAAGAGCCCGGAGACGATGACGATCCGGTAGGGCGAGAGGTCCGTCCAGGGCGCGACGACATCCGTGGTGATGGCGCGCTCGAAGAAGGCGTTGTGCACCGCGCGGGCGGTCTGGGAGGCGCTCATCCGATTGATGGGTTTGAGGCCGCTGCGCACCGCCCACCCGGCTTCGTTGTCGTGCAGGATCGCGACCTCCGCCGGTGTCACGACGGAACCCCGGACCTCAGCGAGCTCCCGGACATCGCGCCCGAGCGAGGTGACGCTCCGGAACGCGCGGGTGTCGCGGCCGGCGTGCGGGAGCATCGCCGAGTGGAACTGCTCGGTGCCCGATTTCGAGGCACGCCACTGGAAGTACATCACGCTGTCGGAGCCGCGGGCGACGTGGGCGAGGGCATGTCGGGCGAGCTCTCCCGGCTCTTTCGGCTGATTGATCGAATGCCAGCTCGATCCGCCGGTCGCGTGCTCCATGAGCATCCAGGGCCCGCCGCCCGACATCCCGCGCATGCGGTCGCCGCTGAAGGCGAGGTCCTGGTGCCGCAACGGATCCGGGCCGTAGGTGTAGTGGTCGTTCGCGACGATGTCCATCTCCCCCGCCCACCGCGTGTAGTCGACCACATCGGGGCCGAGTCCGACCATGAAGTTGGTCGTGATCGGGAGATCCGGAGTGTACTGCTGGAGCACCGCACGCTCGGCCCGGTACTGCTCGAGCAACTCGTCTGAGGAGAACCGCTCGTAGTCGAGCAGCTGACCCGGGTTGTGCGCGGTGACACCACCCGGGGTGGTGACCTCCTCGAACGAGGAGTAACTGTTCCCCCAGAACGTCATCCCCCAAGCCGCATTGAGCGCGTCGACCGTGACATATTTTGCCTCGACCCACTCACGGAAACGATCGTTGGACACCGGACAGTGGCATCGTGCGTTGCCGCCACCGAGCTCGTTGCTGACGTGCCACATCCGCACGGCCGGGTGGTCGACGACATGCGCGGCGAGTCGATCGACCACGCGGAGTGCGTAGCGGCGGAAGACCAGGGAGGACGGGCAGAAGCCGAGCCGCCCTCCGGGAGCGAGCGGATGGCCGTGTTCGTCCTGCGGCAGGATCTCGGGGTGGAGGCGGTGCAGCCACATGGGGACCGCGGCCGTGGGTGTCGCGAGGTCCACCGCGATGCCGTGTTCGTGGAGCAGATCGAGGATCCGGTCGAGCCAACTGAAGTCGAACACGCCCTCGCGTGGCTCGTGGACGCTCCACGAGAAGACGCCGAGCGTCACGAGGTTCACCGCCGCCTCCCGCATCAGTTCCATGTCCTCGAGCACGGTCTCCCACGGCCACTGCTCCGGGCTGTAGTCGCCGCCGAACGACAACGCCTCGGTCGGCCACGGAGCGGTCGTCCGCACGCTGGTCCCGGTCGGTTCGGTATTCCTGGTCATGCAGGGGTGTCCTTCGCTGTCGACGATGCATCGGGTCCAGGGGTGAGGCTGAGCACTCGGGCCGTCGGCGCTTGGACCGCGACGGTCACGGTGAGCTCACCCGTCGGCGCGTCCCACTGCCACGACCAGCCGTCGGAGTCCGCTGGGAAGAACGGCTGGACGGTCAGCTCTCGGCCACGGTAGGCCGGAAGGGGAAGCACGACCACGCTCGGAGCGCCGGGCCTCCGCCAGAGACTGATCCGGGCTCCACCAGCGTGCCGAAGGCCGAGGGAGACCCAGCGGTCCTCCCAGCCTGGTAGACCGAGTGGCCAGAACGGGAGCGACGCCTCGATGTCGGCGACGACGGCCCTCTGCGCGGCGACGGCCTCGCGGACGATGGAGACCTCGTCGGGCGTCATGCGGTTGAGGTAGCCCGAGAGGTACATCCGGCCGAGCACCCCGTTGACGAGCGCGAACACCATCGCCTCGCGTCCGGAACCCGAGAGGGGGTACGCCCAGTTCCCCGCCTGCTCCGGCAGCATCGAGGCGGGAGCGGCAGCTGTCGACCACGAGCCGCGGTTCGCGACGTGCAGACGGCTGCGCGGTGGTTGGTGCTGGACGTCGCGGTCGATCCGCGCGAGACCCAGCTCCCGCAGCGGCCGGGTCGTCCAGCGGCTCTCGGCCACCCAGTCGTTGGCGGCCGAGGCCAACTCGAACCCATCGACGTCGGGGGCCGCCGTCAGGAAGGCCCCGGTCGCGAACGTCGAGACGGCGTCGAGCACGATCGTCCCCTCGTCGGCGGTCACCTCGGTCCACGTACGGAAGGCGCTGACACCGTCGCGCAGCTCGAAGACACTCGTCACCGCGAGGCCCGTCTCCTCGTCATGCTGGTCGATCCGAAGCGTCCCGCCCTCGACGGTGTGCGCGCGGTACCGGAGTCGGGCGCCGATGACGGTGTCGACGTATCGGAAGCTTCCCGGGAAGCGGCCGTGACCGAAGCCCGACAGCTCCACGAGCGGTTGTCGCAGTTCGGGAGCGAGGACCGGCACGTCGTGCCCTTCGCCGCCCGATCCGATGCCGACGAGCGCAACGGGCTCCCCCTCCCCGGTTGCGAACACCAATCCGATCGCGTCGTTCCCCCAGCGCAGCAGGGCTCCAGTGCCGCTGCCGGCGCGCTCAGACACGTGCCGGCTCACGATCCGCGGACTCCCACGACTGCGTGTGGTGGTTGTAGCAGACGGAGTTGTCGAGCGAAGCCCGGTCGGGTGCCGCTTCGGAGGAGACGACCTTGCCGATCTTCTCCGGGTCGGGTGCGGCGAGCGCCAGCAGCTTCGTGTAGTCGTGCTGCGGGTTCAGGATGACGTCATCCGCCGGGCCGCGCTCGACGACACGGCCGTGGTACAGCACCAGGATCTCGTCGGAGAAGTGCCGCGCTGTCGCGAGGTCGTGCGTGATGTACAGGACGGCCAGGTCGTCCTCGCGCTGCAGACGGCCCATCAGGTTCAGCACGCCGAGCCGGATCGACACGTCGAGCATCGACACCGGCTCATCCGCGATGAGTACTTGCGCGCCCGGAGCGAGCGCGCGCGCGATGGCGACACGCTGACGCTGACCGCCGGAGAGTTCGTGCGGACGACGCGCCGCCATGTCCTCGGCAGGCGTCAGGTTCACACGCTCGAGCATCGTCAGCACCTGCTCATGCACGGCTGCCGCACCGGACGCCCGGCGATGGATCCGGATGGGTCGCGCGATGTGGTGCTCGATCGTGTGGAACGGGTTCAGCGAGGCGAACGGGTCCTGGAACACCATCTGCACGTGACGGCGGTAGAGCGAGCGCGGCACTCTCGCACCGTTGTCGAGGGTCACCTCGATCTGCCCGGACGACGGACGTTCCAGGCGCGCGAGCATGCGCGCGATGGTCGACTTCCCAGAGCCCGACTCCCCCACCAGGGCGACGGTGCGACCGGGGACGAGGTCGAAGGACACCCGGTCCACCGCGCGGAACGCCGTCCGCTTCAGCCCCTTCTTGATGGTGAAGTCCTTGGTGAGGTCGGTGACGCGGATCGTCGTCATGACGCGTCCTCCTGCGCTTCGTCGATGCCGGTCCGGATGAACGCGCCGCGCGAGCCGCTGAGGCTCGGGAACGACTGGAGCAGCCGGCGGGTGTATGGGTGCTCAGGTTCCCGGTAGATCTGATCGGCGGTGCCGAGTTCGACGATCTCGCCCTCGAGCATGATCGCGATACGGTCGCTGATCTCCAGGAGGAGCGGCAGGTCATGGGTGATGAACACGACGGCGAAATCGAGTTCGTCGCGCAGACGGACGATCTCGCGCAGGATGTCGCGCTGCACGACGACGTCGAGGGCCGTGGTCGGCTCGTCCATGATCATCACCTGCGGTTCCAGCAACATGGCCATGGCGATCATGACGCGTTGACGCATGCCACCGGACAGCTCGTGCGGATACGAGCTCAGCCTGGCGCGATCGACGCCGACCCGTTCGAGGACATCACCCGCCCGCCTGACACGTTCCTTCCGCGTCAGTTCGGGACGGTGCGTCAGCAGCACGTCACACAGCTGCGCGCGCACGTTCGTGACGGGGTTCAACGCGTTCATCGCACCCTGGAACACCATCGACAGCTTCGTCCAGCGGAACGCGCGCAGCTCCTCGTCCTCGAGTGCGAGGAGGTCGACGTCGCTGCCGTCGCGGTCGTGGAACGTGATGCTCCCGGAGGAGATGCGGGCCGGCGGCTTGTGCAGCCGGTTGATGGCGTAGGCGAGCGTGGTCTTGCCGCAACCCGACTCACCAGCGAGCCCGAGGATCTCCCCAGGGGCGAGCGAGAGACTCGCGTGCTTGACCGCGGTCACCGGGTGTTCGACCTCGTAGACGACCGAGAGGTCCGCGATCGTGACGACGGCAGGGCGGGTGGACCGCCGAGATGAGGGTGCTTCCAGGAGCGTCATGCCGATACCTTCCTTCCGCGCTCACCAGCGGCGCGTTCTCGCTTCGCCGTCGCCCGCTCGAGCTTCGCGGCGGCGTTCGCCCGCTTGCGGTGCAGCCGGACGTTCTTCAGCTTCGGGTTGATGATCTCGTCGATGGAGAAGTTGATGAGCGACAGCCCCATGCCGAACAGGGCGATGATGAGGCCGGGCGGACCGAACCACCACCAGGCGCCGAGCGGCAGGGCGAATCCGTTCTGCGCATAGAACAACATCGTTCCGAGCGTCGACGAGTTCGAAGCGCCGAGGCCCAGGAACGACAGGCCGGCTTCACCGAGGATCGCTGCGATCACGGCGAACACGAACTGCGAGGCGAGCACGGGCAGCAGGTTCGGGAGGATCTCGACCGCGATGACCCGCCCCGCCCGTTCGCCGGCGACCCGGGACGCCGCGACGTAGTCGCGGTTGCGGATCGACAGCGTCTGCGCTCGGAGCACCCGGCTGGACGCGGCCCACCCCGTGATCGCCAGGACGACCGCGATGGTCCACAACCCGCGCTGCTCCTGTGGCACGAACCCCGAGATGACGATCACGAGCGGCAGGCCCGGGATCACGAGGAACACGTTCGAGAAGAGCGAGAACGCCTCGTCCGCGAAGCCGCCGATGTAGGCACCGAGGATGCCGAAGAACGCCGACAGGATCGTCGCGAGCACCCCGACGATGAGACCGATCTGCAGCGAGCCGGCCGTTGCGTACGCGAGTTGCGCGAACACGTCCTGACCCGTCTGCGTCGTGCCCATGATGTGGCCGGCGCTCGGCGGCTGGAGACCGATGTCGCGGATGGTGGTCGGATCCTGCACGAGCAGGGGGCCGATCAGACCGAAGAGCGTGATGCCGCCGACGAGGAAGAGACCGACCGCGAGCCACGGTGTCATGGTCGGGAGCATCATCCGCCAGGCGGAGCGCGGCTTCTTGCCCTTCTCCGCCGCTGCGGTGGCGAGCGCCATCGTCGCGTCGGCGACGTTCGGCTCGGTACGGGGTGCGAGGTTCGTCATCGTCGGAGTCCTTCCGTGAACGGCTGCTGCACACTGCCTGGTGATGTCACTACTGCCACGCGCATCGTGCCTGCCCGGCCCATCAGGCGTTCACCCGGGTGCGGGGGTCGATGATCCCGTAGAAGAGGTCGACGATGAGGTTCGCACCGAGGACGGCGAGCGTGATGTAGAGGAAGATGCCCTGCATCAGCGCGTAGTCGTTGTTCGTCACCGCGGAGAGCAGCTTCGAGCCGATGCCCGGGTAGGAGAACACCTGCTCGGTGACGATCGACCCCGAGACCACGAACCCCAAGGCGATCGCGAACCCGGCGACCGACGGCAGGACCGCGTTCCGCGCCGCGTAGTTCCGGAGGATCCGACCCTGGCTGAGGCCCTTCGCCTGGGCGGTGAGGATGTAGTCCTCGGAGAGCGTCGAGACCATCATGTTGCGCATGCCGAGGAGCCAGCCACCGAGCGAGGCGATCACGATCGTCAACGCCGGGAGGAAGCCGTACTGGATGGCCGAGGAGATGAACTCCCATGAGAGGCCCGGATCGAGGATCACGTCGTAGCCGCCCTGCGAGGGGAACAGCTTCAGAGTCGTCGCGAAGATGTAGACGAGGATGAGCGCGAGCCAGAAGTACGGCACGGCGGCGAGCAGCGTCGTCGCCGGCACGAGCGAGTCCAGCCAGGTGCCCGGCTTCCAGCCGACGATCGCACCGAGGGAGACGCCGATGATCGTCGCCAGGATGGTGGCGATGCCGATGAGCGCGATCGTCCACGGCATCGAGGTGCTGATGACCTCCGTCACGGGCGTCGGGAAGTAGCTGACCGACACCCCGAGGTCACCGCGGAACACGTTGACGAGGTAGTTCCAGTACTGCAGTGGCAGCGGTTCCGAGGAATTGCCACCGAGAAGGAGCTCGTAGGCCTTGCGTGTGTCGGGGGTGACGATGCCACCCCGCTGCTGCAGTTTGGCCAGCAGGATGTCGACGGGGTTCCCCGGCAACAACCTCGGGATCAGGAAGTTGATGGTCAACGCCGCCCACAGGGCGATGGCGTAGAACCCCAGCTTGCGGACGAAGTAGTTCACGACGTCCCTCCCCTACGCAGACCGGTTCGCTCCTTCTCGGTGACGGTCATCGCTACTTCCCCGTCGGCTTCAGCGACTTGAAGATCTCCGCGTTGTCGGGAGACGCCCAGATCGCGGGGAACGCGTACAGGTCGTCGAGGGTCGGCCAGCCGGTGAACTTCTCACTGTGGAACTCGCTCGTCGTACCACCCGTCATGATCGGGATGTACGGCATGTCGGCGACGATCTTCGCCTGGATGATGTCGAACTGCGCCTGGCGTGCAGCGGTGTCGGTGGGGTTCGTGGACTTCAGCACTGCGAGCGCCGCGTCGACCTCCGGGTCGCTGAAGCGGGCCACGTTCTGCGGAGCCACCTCGCCGACCGCAGCGGTGAACGCCGTGTTGAAGTACTTGTCGTAGAGGTAGAACGGGTCGGACGCCGCACCCTGACCGAGCGAGTCGATCGCGAGCTGGTAGTTGCCCTTGCCCTTCTTGTCCGTCCACTCGTTCCATGAGGATTGCGAGACCTTCAGGTCGATGCCGACGGCCTTCAGCTGCTGGGCCATCGTGTCGATCGCGGTGATGTAGTCGGTCCAGCCGGTGACGACCTCGACGGTCAGCGACAGCTTCTCGCCGTCCTTCGCGTAGACGCCGTCGGAGTCCTTCGCCCATCCGGCACCCTCGAGGAGCGCTGAGGCCTTGGCCTCGTCGGGGGTGCTCGGGGCGATCGGCTCGGCGACGGCCGGCGAGATGAGGTCCTTCTGGGTGGTCGTCAGCGCGAAGGTCGGCGACATCTCGCTCGCGGTGTTCTGGAACGCGAGGGAGTTCACCTGGTCACGGTTGAGCGCGTAGTAGATCGCCTGGCGGACGGCCGGGTCCGTCTGCGGTCCGACGCAGCCGAGCGCCGCGCTGGAGCAGGTGAGCAACGCCATCTGGTTCTGCGGGATCGTGATCGCGTCGTAGCCGGGGTAGGTGGTCGAGACGTTCTCGAGGTCCGGGACCGGGCCGGTCTGCCAGTCGATCGACCCCGCGGCCAGTGCGTCCGCGCCTGCCGTGTTGCCGGAGAGCGACAGGTAGCGGACGGCCTTCACCGCGGGTTCGCCATCCCAGTAGTCGGGGTTCGAGACGAGCGTGAACGCCTGCGCCTTGAAGTTGCCGAGCGTGTACGGGCCGGTTCCGACGGGCTTCTCCATGACGTTGGTCGTCGGGTCGACGTCCTTCCAGATGTGCTCGGGGACGATCGGCGTGCGGCCGAGCAGCGTCGGGCCGCTCACGAAGGCCGCGTAGTCCCAGGTGAAGACGATGTGCGTGTCATCGGTCGCTTCGACGGCGCCGTCGAAGCCGCCGTTGTTGATCGACGGGGTGTCGAGCAGCTGGTTGAAGGTGAATGCGACGTCCTTCGCGGAGAAGGCCTCGCCGTCCGACCACTTCACGTCGTCACGCAGGGTGACGGAGAGCTGCGTGCCGTCGTCGCTCCAGGAGTACTCGGTGCCGAGCAACGGCTTGTACGCCTCGGTGTTGACGTTGGTGACGAAGAAGAGCGACTCGTAGATCGTGCCGATGCCGCCGATGCTGGACGGCGAGTAGGGGTTGAAGTTGATCTGGTAGTCGCCGGACTGGCCGGTGTAGGCGACGAGGGTGTCGGCCGCGGAGGCGGACGATCCACTGGAACCGCTCGATGGCGAGCAGCCGGAGAGCAGGAGTGCTGTTGCGGCGGCGGCCGCTGCGGCGCCCACCGCCCAGGTGCGACGGCGGGGCCGGGAGCCCGTGGTGCTGAGGAACATCGTTGATCCTTTCCCAGAGCGCGGACCGCTGTGGACAGTCGACGCCGACTTCGTGAATGGGGGTGGATTTTTCCACCCGACGGCCCCATTGTTACTTAGGTAAATTATGTGCGTCAAGCACATCGAAGGAACTCGTTCCGATCTGATCCCGTTTCGAAAGGGCCCCATGACCGACCTCGTGGACACGCAGCTCCGCGGCGACGACGCCGCAGCCCGCCTCCCAACAACACCGCTCATCCACCTCAGCCGGGACGGTGTCTCGCTCGTGATCGAGACCGCCGCCGAAGCGTCGACCGAGCCGCCGGACACCGTGCTGCCGACCGTCCTGCACTGGGGCGCTGACCTCGGGCCGGTCGATGCCGACGGTCTGCGCGACCTCGCCGCGGCGCTCAGCCGACAGACCCGACCTGGGACGCTCGACGCCGCCTGGCAGGTGTCGATCCTCCCCGCCGAAGGCGACATGTGGGCCGGCCGTCCCGGCCTCTCACTCCGGCGCGACGGCGTCCCGATCCACCTGCGCTGGTCGAGTGTCCGGTGCACCCCCTCGGCTGACGCATCAGCGCTGTCGGTCGTCGCCGAAGACGCGTCGAACGGACTCAGACTCACCTCGGTCATCGCCATCGAGGCCGGCGGCCTCGTCACCGTCGTCCACACAGTCGAGCGGACCGACACCGGCCGAGGCGATGCAGGCGGCGAGGTCTCCGTCGACTGGTTGGAGGCCACACTCCCGACGCCGAAGGCCGTCGACCACCTGACGACGTTCGCCGGGCGGTGGACCCGGGAGAAGGTGCCGAGCACCACGCTCATGCCGCGTGGTTCGACGGCTCGGCAGACCCGTCGAGGGCGCGGTGGCCACGATGCCCCGATGGCCTACATCGCATCGATCGACGCACCCCGCGATCGCGCCGGTGAGCTCTGGGCCGTGCACCTCGGATGGAGCGCAGACTGCACGTACCGCAACGATCGGCTGCCCGACTCCGTCGACCTGATCGGCGCTGGAGAATTGCTCCGGGCCGGCGAGATCACCCTCATGCCCGGTGAGGCATATACGACCCCGACAGCGTACTTCGCCTGGTCCAACAGGGGGCTCGACGGGCTCTCGGAGCGCTTCCACCGCTTCGAACGGGCGCGACCGCAGCACCCGCGGACTCCTCGTCCCCTCGTGCTGAACACCTGGGAGGCGGTGTACTTCAACCACGACCCAGCGTTCCTGCACGAGCTCGCCGCGCTCGCGGCACAGGTCGGCGTCGAGCGGTTCGTGCTCGACGACGGTTGGTTCCTCGGCCGACGCGACGACACGCGAGGACTCGGCGACTGGACCGTCGACCGGACGGTCTGGCCCGACGGCCTCGCCCCACTGGCCGATCGGGTGCATGGACTCGGAATGCAGTTCGGGCTCTGGTTCGAACCGGAGATGGTCAACCTCGACTCCGAGCTCGCTCGCCGCCATCCCGACTGGCTGCTGCACGCGCCGGGCCACGTTCCGACGCCGGACCACCTGTCCTGGCGGAGCCAGCACGTCCTCGACATCGCCCGAGCGGACACCTACACGTACATCCTCGGCAGGCTGGACGCCCTGGTGTCCGAGATCGGCATCGACTTCATCAAATGGGACCACAACCGCGACCTCATCGAATCGCTGCACGACGGCCGGCCGGGCACACATCTGCAGACACGGGCCCTGTACCGCTTGATGGCCGAACTGAAGGGCAGACACCCCGGCCTCGAGATCGAGTCGTGCTCCTCCGGCGGCGCCCGGAGCGACCTCGGGATCCTCGCCGTCGCCGACCGGGTGTGGGCGAGCGACTCGAACGACCCGGTCGAGCGGCAGGACATCCAGCGCTGGACGCAGCTTCTGCTCGCACCCGAAGTCGTCGGCGGACACGTCGGGCCGACCACGGCGCACTCATCGGGTCGGACCACCGCGCTGTCGTACCGCCTGGCGACGAGTCTCATGGGATCGGCGGGCTTCGAGTGGAACATCGCGGAGTGCACACCCGATGAGCGCGCCGTCATCACACGCTGGGCCGCGCTCTACAAGGAGCTGCGGCACGTGATCCACACGGGGACCGCGGTGCACGCGGACGTGCACGATCCGGCGCTGCGCGTCGTCGGGGCAGTCGCACAGGACCGCTCGGAGGCCGTCTTCACGATCGCGAGTGTGGCGACGCTCGAGGACTCGCTGCCGGAGCGCGTCCGACTCCACGGTCTCGACCCGGACGCCACCTACCGCGTACGCGTCCGTGATGAGATCGGTGCGTCTCGGCACGGCTTCGCCACGCCCGGCTGGATCTCGGCAGGCGAGGTGGTCCTCCCGGCGAGCGTCCTCGACACGATCGGCCTGCAGATCCCGCCGCTGTGGCCGGCACAGGCACTCGTGCTCCACGTGACGCGCGCCTGACCCTGGCCCCTGAGCCTGTCGAAGGGCACCTCGACCCCTGCCGGAGGATCCCTTCGCCGAGCGTGTCGAGGTGCTCACGTTCAATTGCCGCGTCCATGCCGTTCGTCGAGCTTGTCGAGGTGCCCACGGGTGAGCATCTTGAATGTCAGTGGTCCATGATGGACTGGTGTCATGACCGAGCAGCTCTTCCTCCCGCATCCGAGCGAGGTGTTCGCTGCGGAGTTGGCGGGGTTCTCGGACGAGTTCGTCGTGATCGCGCGGGAGCGGGCGGCATTGGATGCTCGGGAGGCCCGGTTGTTGGCGCGGTCGGCGGCGTTCGCGGACGCGATGGCCGACACGGTCGCGGTGCATGGGCGGACGTCGTCGGAGCGGCAGGCGTTGGTGCGGCGTTCGACGTGCGCGACGCTCGCGATGGCGGTCCGGATGTCGGAGCAGACGGTGCAGCGTGCGACAGGCGACGCGGAACGCCTCGTGAATGAGGCCCCGCAGGTGTTGGTGGCGCTTGAGCAGGGGCGGATCTCGGTGCGGCATGCGCACGCGATCACGGATCAGTTGCGTGAGGTCCCGGCGCCCGGCCGGGCCGTGTTCCTGAGCACAGTGTTGCCCGTCGCGGAACGCTCAACCGCGGCGCGGGTGAAGCAGCATGCCCGGGTGCTGCGTGAGCGCTTGCACCCGGAATCTATCACCGTGCGTGCTCTGCGGTCGGAGCAGGATCGTCGGGTGGAGATCGAAGCGGCGCCGGACGGCATGGCGTGGGTGCACCTGTTCACCACCGCACCGGTTGCGCATGGCATCGCGGAACGACTCGACGCACTCGTGGCCGAGGCACGTTCGGGCGGCGATGCCCGCAGTTGTGCGCAGTTGCGGGCGGATGCGCTCGCGTCCCTGGCCATCAGCGGTGTCACCCCAGCAGAGCAGACCCCCACGGCGGTGCTCCCGCATCCGGTGGAAGTGTCGGAGCGCATTCGTGCGACGGTGCAGATCACGGTGCCGGCGCTGTCGATCCTGGGTGTCACCGACGCCCCGGCGACTCTTGACGGGTATGGGCCGATCGACCCGGCCACTGCAGCACGGCTCGCGGTCAGCGCACCGTCGATGACCCGGGTGCTCACCCACCCGGAAACTGGTGCGGTGCTGTCCGTCGGGCGGGAGCAGTATCGGGTGCCGGCGGATCTGCAACGCGCGGTGCGCTTGCGAGACGCCACCTGTCGGGCACCGGGCTGTGGGCGCCGGGCCCGAGCGTGTGACCTCGACCACTCGATCGCGTGGGAGCACGGCGGGACAACAGCTGTCGGGAACCTTGCGTGTCTGTGTCGACATCACCACCGGATGAAACACCTCCCCGGCTGGAGACTTGACCACCACGGTAGCGGTGTCCTGGACTGGACCACACCCGACGGCAAACACCACCGCACCACACCAGAACCCGCCCCCTTCTGAACCACCCCCGGACCGACCCCGCTCACCGAGCTTGTCGAGGGGCCGCACGGGAGGCTGCCCGGGCGCCCTTCGACAGGCTCAGGGAACGGAGCGCGAACACGAGCGGACCGACCCGACCTCGCCCGCCGACCCGACCCCGCTCCCCGAGCTTGTCGAGGGGCTCAGCGCCCGGCGTGGAGGCCGTTCGCGTGGCGGAGGACGTCGCTGGCGAGGAAGGCCGACGGATCGAGGCCCGGCCGCGCGCGCACCAGGAACGTCGCACGCTCGCCCGCGAGCAGCGTCACGAGACCCCGGTCGACGCTCGCCGCGTCGTCGACCCGGTCGACCAGCAGCGTGATGTCCCGCACGTACGCCGTCGCTGTCACTCTCACGCGGTACGTCGTCGGTTCGTCGTCCGTCGCCTCGGCAACGGCGGTGAGCGGCTGCGGGTCGAGTGCCTGCTCGACGACCTCCGTGGGGTCGTGGATCGCGGTCGCGAAGCCGGCGAGTGTGGCGGTGAGGATCTCGCGAGCCGCGTCGACGACGGCGGCGACGCCCACCGGCACGATGATGGTCGTCCCGCCCCGCGGCTCGATCAATGCCTGCACGGCGGCGGTGGCGAGCACCGTGCCGTCGAACGTCGTCCGCCGAAACAGCACCTCTCCGGACCAGGCCTCGGCCGTGTCGTTGAGCACGACGAGCGCCAATCCCTCCGGCCGCGGCTGGAACGTCGCGAGGCGGGGCTCGTACACCGCCCGCAGGGCGAACCACAGGGGCTTCCGATGCTCGGCGAAGTCGACGGCGGCCCACGAGACGACCGGCCAACTGTCGTTCAACTGCCACACGATCACGCCCGTGTTGCGCGGAACGAGCGAACGGAAGTGCTCGATTCCGAAGCGGATCGCCGCGGCCTGGTTCAGCTGCGTCGACCAGTGCCACTCCTCGATCGTCCGCGGCTCCGGCAGGTGCCCGAACATCCCGCGCTCGAGCTTGAGGTTGCCTTCGTCCGCCTTCTGGTGCACGAGCATCTGGTGACCATAGGCGTCGAGCGGTTCATCGTGGACGGCACCGACGAGTGTCGACCAGGCTGGCGGACCCTGGAAGCCGAACTCCGAGGCGAAGCGTGGCTCATGCCTGCGGTACTCGCTGTAGTCGAGGCTGTTCCACACATCCCAGATGTGCATCGTGCCGTTCGCCGGGTCGTTCGGATGCAGGTACTCGGTGAAGGAGTACGGGCTGGCCGGCGAGTAGCAGCGGCTCGGATCGAGCTCTGCCACGAGCGCCGGGAAGAGTTCGCGGTAGTACCCGTTGCCCCAGGTTCGCCCGGCGAGATCCTGCCGCCAGCCCCACTCGACGAACCCCCAGATGTTCTCGTTGTTGCCGTTCCAGATGACGAGGGAGGGGTGGGGACTGAGCCGCGTGATCGCCTCGCGCGCCTCGGCTTCGACCTCGACGCTGAGCCAGTCCTCCTCCGCGTAGGCGGCGCAGGCGAACAGGAAGTCCTGCCAGACGAGGATGCCCGCCTCGTCGCAGGCGTCGTAGAAGTCGTCCGATTCGTAGATGCCGCCGCCCCAGACGCGCAGCAGGTTCATGTTCGCGTCCACCGCATCCCGGACGCGGCGGCGATATCGGTCTCGGTCGACCTCGGTCACGAATGCGTGGTCCGGGATCCAGTTCGCTCCGCGGATCTGGATGAGCTCACCGTTGACGACGACGTCGAACGGTGCTCCCACGGCGTCCGGCTCGCTGTTCACCGTCACGGTCCGGAACCCGATGCGGGAGCGCCACGGCTCGGGCGTCACCTCCTCGCTCTGCAGCACGACCTCGATGTCGTAGAGCGGTTGCTCGCCGTGTCCGGTCGGCCACCACAGCTGCACCTGCGGGACGGACAGCGCGACGCGCACCTCGCCGATGCCCGGCTCCAGCGAGACGGTCTGTGCGACCTCGCCGACGGTCACCCGAGCGTGTACGGGAGCCACTGCCGCAGCGCCCGCCCATTCGACCGCGATCCGGGCGTCGAGCAGCCCGTCGTAGCCGCTCCGGCCGTCGGGGCTTCCGGTGCTGTCGGCGCTTCCTGCGCCGTCGGCCGACGCCCTGAGGTCGACGAGCGGCCGCACGGAGTCGATGCGCGCACCCGACCAGCTCTCGATGCCGATCGACTTCCAGATGCCACTGGTCGCGACGTCGATGCCCCAGTCCCAGCCGAAGTTGAATGCGGCCTTCCGCAGCGAGTTGTAGGGGTGGTGGTTCACGTGCGGTCGCGGCCCATGCTGCTCGGAACGGGCTTCCGCCTCGTCGACCGGAGCGGCGAAAGTGATCACCAGCGCGTTCCGGCCGACCCGGAGGAGCGGGGCGATGTCGAACCGGTAGCTGCGGTGCTGGTTCTCGGTGCGGGCGACGAGTGATCCGTTCAGCTCGATGGTCGCGACCGTGTCGAGTCCGAGAGCGACGAGGTCGTGTCGGTCCGAGCCGTCGTCCCGCCAGTCGAAGGTGGTCTCGTAGCGCCAGACCGTGTTGCCGATCCACTGCTGCGTCGCCTCGTTGTCCCCGTCGAACGGTTCGGCGATGAGGCCGGCGGCGAGGAGGTCGAGGTGTGCACAGCCCGGCACGGTCGCCGCGACCACCTGCCCGACGATCGAGTCCGGGATCGGGCCTGCCACCGCGGTGAGGGTCCAGTCGGAGTGCAGTGGGGTGAGTGCCATGAGCGTCCTTGCGTCGAGTGGCGAACGGGCGACGGCCCTGCGGTCGTCTGCTACTTTATTACCTAAGTTTACAAAGTCCGTCAAGTGCGGCCAGAGCGATAGGCTCCCGATGTCGACAGCGTTGAGAAAGCGAGGCCCCGTGTACGACACGCGCGTCATCGCGACAGGCTCCCAGGCCTGGCCGTACCTCGCCGACGCCGAACGCGGCGCCCTGCGTGAACTCCTCATCCACGGCCCGCTCCCCCGCGCCGAGATCGCCCGGCGCCTGAACGTCTCCCGCGCGAGCCTGACCCGCGCGACCCGGGTCCTCATGGAGCACTCCATGATCGCGGAGGGCGAGGTCGCGCTCCGCGCCGCGATGGGCAGGCCGAGCGAGTTGCTCGTCGTCCGCCGCGACGCGCACCACTTCCTCGGCATCAAGCTCACCGGCGACGCGGTCTTCGCCGTGGTGACGGACCTCGGCGCGCAGATCGTCGCCTCGGTCGAGGAACCGCTCGTGTCCCGCTCCGTCGCGGACACCGTCGACCAGATCGTCGCGATCCACGCTCGGTTCTCGGAGCAGTACGACGAC
The DNA here is from genome assembly GCF_050613355.1 of Plantibacter sp. RU18. Classification (NCBI taxonomy): domain Bacteria; kingdom Bacillati; phylum Actinomycetota; class Actinomycetes; order Micrococcales; family Microbacteriaceae; genus Plantibacter; species Plantibacter sp. RU18. The sequence goes on along the minus strand of NZ_CP159618.1, from coordinate 1,556,912 downwards.
ATCCACGCCGCAGGAGTCTGTCTCGCGGGTGATCTCGCACGAATCGACGGGCGCCAGATCGTCGTCGTCTCGTTCTTCCTGCAGTGGCACGACGTCCCGCTCGCCGACCTCCTGAGCGAGCGACTGGGCATCCCAGTGACGGCCGACAACGACGTGCGTGCGCTGACTGCGGCGGAGCACTGGTTCGGCGCCGGAGCTGGTTGCGACTCCCTCGCCGTGGTGACGGTCGGCGCCGGCATCGGTTCAGGACTCGTCGTGGACGGCGTCGTCGTCACCGGCCACAACGGTCGCGCGGGCCGCCTCGACCACCTCATCGTCGACTCGAACGGCCCCTCCTGCGGCCTCGGCCATCACGGTTGTGCAAGCGCCTACCTGCCGAGCGACTCGATCCTGGACGCGATCGGGCGGCCGGGTCTCGACTACACCGGCGCCGTGGAGCTGGCCCGGTCAGGAGACGCCGGAGCCCAGCGCGCCTTCGACGACGCCGGGCGAGCACTCGGCGTCATCATCGGGACGATCCTCAACGGTCTCGACCCGGAAAAGATCGTCCTCACGGGCGAAGGGCTCGCCGTCGTGGAGCTCTCCCGGGAGAGCATCGACCGCTCCATCGAGACCGTCCGGATGCCGAGCGAGCAGCCCGTCCCACTCGACGTCCAACCGTTCGAATTCACCGAATGGGCGCGCGCCGGGGCGGTCGTCGCGATCCGCTCCGTGCTGCATTTCTGAGGATCACGCAGCGTCGACGGCGTATCGGATGATGGCTGTGTCCGCCGGCGTGACCCGACAGCATCCGCCGACGAGCGTCGCCCCGGCCTCAAGCCACGCGTCCACTGCACTCGTCCCGGAGGTTCCGCGCCACACGCGAGCCGCGGCATCCCAGACCTCACCGGAGTTCGGATAGACGACGATCGCACGATCGGTCACCGCACGAGCGGCGGCGATCGCCGGCAGCACCTCCCGCGGGTGCGAGCAGTTGATGCCGACGGCCTGGAACTCGTCAGCGTCGTTCACCAGCCGGAAGCCGTCCTCCATCGGTTCCCCCGACCGCAGACGACCGGAGTCGACGGTGAACGACAACCACGCCGGAACACCGGAGCCGCGGACCAGGTCGACCAGGGCGGTCGCTTCATCGAACGTCGGGATGGTCTCCAGCGCCAGGAGGTCGGGGGCAGCGTCGACCAGCACGGAGAGGCGTCGCTCGTGCCAGCGTCGGAGTTCGGCAGGGCTGAGACCCGACGAGCCGTGGTACTCCGACCCGTCGCCGAGGGTCGCTCCGTACGGACCGATCGAGGCTGCGACGAGCCGTGTGTCGGTGAGGCGATCAGCGGTCCCCGCCGGCGCCCCGCTCGCGGCCCTGACCAGATCGATGCTCGACCTCAGCATCCGCTCCGTCTCGGACGAGGGGATTCCGATCCGCTGGAACGCCTCGAACCCCACCTGATACGAGGCACTGATGGCGATCTGCGCACCGGCCGCGAAGAACTCCTCGTGGGCGGCTTGGATCGCGCCAGGGTCGCTGACGAGCAGACGCGCGCTCCACAGCGCATCCGACAGGTCGTGTCCACGCGCTTCGAGCAGGGTTCCCAGCCCACCGTCGAGCGTCCAGACGTCGCGTGTGAGATCCATGCCCCCATTGTCCCTTGCGCCAGGCACGCACCTGGAGCAGTGCCGGAGCGGACGATAGTGTCTCCGTATGTCGACTGCGGATGACGGTGGTGACGGCCTCAGCAGCATGGGCCGTGGTTTCGAGGTGATCACGTGCCTCGCGACGCTCTCGGCGCAGGCCGACGGCCGGGTATCTGGTCCTGGTGCATCCGTCGGTGATGTCGCCCGTGCGCTCGGACGCGACCGTTCCCAGGTGTCACGCATCCTGGCCGCACTGGCGGACCAACAGCTGGTGGTTCGAGGCCCCGATCGCCGGTACTCGCTCACCTGGGGGTGGTACGCGGCCGCCCAGGAGCTGACCGAGCGACGACTCAGATCGATCGGCCTCGGTGTCCTCGAAGCGCTGTCCGCCGAGGTGGGCGAAGCCTGCTTCCTCGGAGTACTCCAGGGTGACAGCACGAGGACCATCGCCGAGAGCGTGCCAGCCGGGTCGGGACTGATCGGATCCTGGATCGACCGAAGCTACCCCGCGTTCTGCAGCGACGCCGGCCAGGCCGTCCTGTGGGACGCGGGGACCGATGAGATCCGCGACGTCTTCGCGCGGACGAGGTTCGAGAGTACCGGGCCGAACGCTCCACGCTCGGTGGACGAGTTCGTCGATCGACTCGAGGCGGCACGCCTGCGCGGCTACGCCGTCATCAGCGAGGAGGCCGAACCCGGACTGTTCGCGGTGGCCACGCCGGTCTTCGACTTCCGCGGCGAGGTCGTCGCTGGGCTGCAGGTCGTGGGGACCCGACAGGCGCTCGAAGCACGCACCCTCGACCTCGCAGCGGCCTGCATGGCCGCATCCACCGGGCTGTCCGCCGCGCTCGGCGCACCAGGCGTCACCGCGCGGTATCGTGCCGCTGCACCAACCCCCGCGACTCCGGGGCCGCGCTCAGGCGAGGCATCGCGCTCAGGCGGGTGAGGTCTCGGCCAACCCACTGAGACGCTCTGCGACCGCACGCAGTCGGCCGTCGGCGTGCCGACGAAGCTCCGAGTCCGCAGTGGACCCTGCCACGGAGACCGACGCGATCAGCGATCCACCGCGCCGGATCGGCAGCGCGTATTCGACCAACCCGGCGACGTATTCGTCGGCGGCACGGATCACTCCGACCGCCCGATCGCGACCGAGCAACCCTTCGAGCTCGACGACCGTTCTCGCGGCAGTCGGCCCGCCGACACCGATGAACTGCACCGTCTCGAGGAGGTCCTGGAGCTGGGCCGCGTCGTGATCCCAGAGCAGCGCTCGTCCTGCGCCTGTGCACCAGATCGGCGTGACCATGCCGGGACGCATCGAAGCGTCGACAGCGTTCGTCCCCGACTCGAACCTGAGCAGGAGCGCCCGAGGACCATCGGCCACGCTCACCGCCGCCGTGACCCCCAGACTCGTCGCCAACGCTCGGAGCTCACGTCGAGCCGCCTGCAGCCACGGCACGTCCAGCGCTCGTGCAGGACCGAAGTAGGCGGGTCCGGCGGTCAGCTCAGCGGTGTCGTCGCGCTGCAGGTAGTCGATGCTCCGCAGCTCCTGGGTCAGCCGGGAAACGCGGCTGCGTTCGATCCCCGTGACGTCCGCCAGCCGCGCGGCGTTGTGGCCGATCCGGCCCGACCGCTCCCGATCGACCGCGGCCCGCAGCAATGCCAGGCCCTGGGAGAGGGACGAGGGTGCGCTCATGGACGACTCCCTTCAAGCCCGGCGTCTCCGGCACCGTCAGCCTACTGTCGAGGCCAGCACAGGTGCCGCGACGCGCTCACGTCCGCGCCCGCCGTCATCTCTCACGGTCCGCGGGACGAGTCGGCCCCATGCGGTGTAGAGGTCTGCGGCGATCTGGCCGCTCACCCGCTCGATCTCCTGCGAGGAGATGCGCTCATCGCCCTGGTCCCCGTAGAGGACCACTTCGTCTCCGAGTCGGACCTCCGGGAGGTGGGTGACATCGACGAGGCACGTGTTCATGGCCAGGAGGTCGACCACTGGCGCCCGCCGTCCGCAGATGAGGACCTCTGCCTGTCCGCCGAGGACCCGGTGGTATCCGTCGGCGTACCCGACCGGGACGACCGCGAGGGTGGATGCGCTGGTCATCCGATGACGCCGGTCGTACCCGGCCGTGTTCCCTGCCGGGTACCGGTTGATCGCGGCGACCCGCGAAAGGAGCCGCATCGCCGGCCGCAGCGTCCCGTCGAGCAGATCCGTGTCGCCGTAGAGCGCAGCACCGATCCGCACGAGGTCGAAGTGGCTCCGTGTGTCGCTGAGGGCGACGTGGGTCGTCGCGCAGTGCCGTTGGATCGGGCCGACCCCACCGAGCACGTCGACGGCGATCCGCGACTGCTGCGCGAACGCGGCGATCCCGCGCTCGACGTCGAGCGGGTCGTCGCAGGGGAAGTGCGAGCAGACACCCACGGTGCGCAGACCGTCGAGTCCGGCGATCCCGCGGAGCTCGGCGACGGCCTCCCCTCCGCCCCAGTCGATGCCGTCGCGGCTCAGCCCGGTGGAGTTGATCGAGACGTGGACGAGGATGGCCCGCCGGCGCTCACGGGCGATTCGATCGACCAGCCGAGCGTGGCCGAGCCCGCCGACCCACTCCTCGATCGCCGCGGAGACGCCGTCCTCGATCTCGTCCGCGAGGGCCGGACGAAGACGCATGATGCGCCCGGTATAGCCCTGAGCTCGAGCCGCGTGCGCTTCGGCGTTCGAGGTGATGGCGATGCAGGTGAGCAGATCGTCGCGGATCGCGGGGAGGACGAGGTCGATGCCGTGCCCGTAGGCGTCGGCCTTCACCACTGCACACAGCTCGGTGGAAGGCGCCAGCTGCTGCCGCACGAGGCCCAGGTTGTGTGCGATCGCAGCCGCGTCGATCTCGATCCAGGCTGGCGCCGCGGTCACCGCCCTGAGACCGTTGCGGATCGCGGATCACGCGGATCGGTCTCGTCGACAGGCGCCTCCTCCGAGGACGGCGGCGTGTGCGGCGCTGCACCGCGACGCCCGTAGCGCCACCAGAAGAACACATAGCACGCGATCACGAACGGGACACCGAAGTACAGCGCAGCGATCTGGTTCGGGTCGAACGCGATGGCGACGACCGACGCGAGCAGGAGCACGAACGCGAGGATCGGGACGAAGGGGTACCAGGGGGTCCTGTAGGCCAAGGTCCTGATGTCGCCGCCCGCCCGCACGAAGGCACGACGGTGGAAGAACTGCGATGCGACGATCGACATCCAGACCGCGACGACGGCGAACCCGGCGACCGACACCAGCGCCAGATACACCGTCTCCGCGGCGATGACACTCGACAGCAGCGACACGAGACCGATGAGCATGCTCACGCTCAGCGCGACGATCGGGATGCCGCGTCGGGTCAGCCGCATGAACGCGCGAGGGGCGTGACCCTCCTCGGCGAGCGAGAAGAGCATGCGCGCACAGGAGAACAGGCCGCTGTTGCCCGCGGAGAGGAGCGCGGTGATGATGACGAAGTTCATGATGTCGGCGGCGTACGGAACACCGACGTACTGGAACACGTCCACGAACGGGCTCGTGGTCAGGCCGGCCTGGTCGTAGGGCAGGATCGCGGCGATCACGGCGATCGAGCCGACGAACAGGATGAGGAGACGGATGACGGTCGAACGGAGGGCCTTCGGGATGTTCTTCGCGGGGTCCTTCGTCTCCCCCGCGGCGACACCGATGAGTTCCGACCCGCTGAACGCGTAGAAGACCGCAAGCGAGGTCACGAGCACGCCGCTCACCCCTCCTGGGAAGAGCCCGTCCGGGGTGGTGAAGTTGCTGAACAGGACTGCGCCGGGGTGCTCGCTGGAGAGCGGCGTGAAGCCGAAGATCGCCGCAGCGCCGAGGACGATCAGCGCGATGATCGCGACCACCTTGATGATCGAGAACCAGAACTCCGTCTCGCCGAAGACGCGCGCCGAGATCGCGTTCATGAGGAACAGGATGCCGGCGAAGACGAGGCACCAGATCCAGACCTGGACGTCGGGGAACCAGCGTTGCATCAGGATGCCGGCCGCGGTGAACTCCGAGCCGAGGGCGACGACCCAGCAGAGCCAGTACAACCACGCGGTCGTGAAGCCGGTCGCCGGATTGATCGAGCGCGAGGCGTAGATGTGGAAGGCGCCGGACACGGGGTAGGCGATGGCGAGTTCGCCCAGGCAGGTCATGACGAGGTAGACGACGAGCGCACCGACCAGGTAGGCGATGATCGCTCCGAGGGGGCCGGCCTGACTGATCGTATAGCCGGAGCTCAGGAACAGGCCGGAGCCGATGACGCCGCCGAGGGCGATCATCACGAGGTGGCGGGCGTCCATCGAGCGTTGCAGCTTGCGCAGCGGCACCTGGGTCGACGTGGTGTGCGGGAGGACGTTTGGCAGATCGGTCTGCTCGGAGGAACGGCGCATGGGGGTCTCGCATTCTTGCTCAGGATGAGATGACGATGATCGTGCGTGATAACCACTCCGATGTGTGTATCGGGCACGTTGCTGATTCCGGAGAGTACTCGGGCCACACCGACAGCACAAGCGACAATCGCGCACATCCACGACAGGAGCGTCGAACCGCCGCATCGACATCACGACGGACGGAATGCCCAACTCGACGGACGATCCGGCAGACGACGACGGCAGTACCAGCGCCGCAAGCTGTTCGCAATCCACTCACCACCGAGGAGCCCCATGAACCACTACGACCTGGCCCTGATCGGATTCGGCGGCGTCAATCGCGCGCTCGCCGAGATCATCGCGGACCGCGCGGACACCCTGGCCGACGAGCTCGGCTTCACCCTGCGCGTCGTCGCCATCACCGACCTCCGCCTCGGATCGCTCATGCAGGCCGACGGCATCGACATCGCCGCTGTCCTGTCCATGACCGACGACAGCACTTTCGCCGACTGGGACGGCGGGTACGCGAGCCTGCACAACGACTACGTGATCCGCAACACGACAGCGGACATCGTGGTCGAAGCCACATTCACGAACCCGGTCGATGGCGAGCCGGCGATCTCACACGTCCGGGCCGCGCTCGAGTCGGGGAAGCACGTCACCACGACGAACAAGGGCCCCGTCGCGCTGGCCGGCGCCGGACTGGTCGAGCTGGCGGGCGCGAACGGAGTCCGCTTCGAGTTCGAGGGCTCGGTGATGAGCGGCACGCCGGTCCTGCGCCTGGCGAAGGAGACCATGCGCGGACTGCGCATCACCGGCGTGCAGGGAGTGCTCAACGGCACGAGCAACTTCGTGCTCGGCCGGATGGAGGCCGGGTCGAGCCTCGCCGCAGCGGTCGCCGAAGCGCAGCAGCTCGGGTACGCGGAGGCGGACCCGACCGCGGACATCGAGGGCTGGGACGTGCAGCTCAAGGTCGCCATCCTGGCGAACGAGGTCCTCGACGGCGACATCACCACCGCTGACGTGCAGCGGACCGGCATCTCCGCCATCACCGCGAAGGACATCGAGACGGCGGCAGCGAACGGCGAACGCTGGAAGCTCGTCGGTTCGGCGAGCACTGACGAGACGGGGCGCATCACGGCGACCGTCGCTCCAATGGCCCTTCCCGCCGACCACCCGCTCGCGAGCGTCTCGGGGGCGACGAACGCTGTGGCCTTCGACACCGACCTCCTCGGCACCGTGACCGTGAGCGGCCCAGGCGCCGGTCGGATGGAGACCGCCTACGCCCTCCTCAGCGACATCATCGCGATCGACGCCGACGCACGTACCCGGACCGAGGTCGCACGGTGAGCGCCACGGTGATCTCACTGCCCCTGGCGGCCCCGCCGGCGCCCCCGCTCGTCGTCCGGAACCCCTACGACCAGTCCAGGATCGGCACCGTCGAGCAGAGCACCGCGAGCGACGTCGAGCGGATCATGGCACGCGCGCGCTCGGGGTTCAGCTCCTCCAGGGCGCTGTCCCGCTTCTCCCGACACGAGATCCTCGACCGCGCGTCGCGACTCCTGGACGAGCGCTCCGAACAGGCGGCCCGACTCATCGTCCGTGAAGCCGGCAAGACCATCGGCCAGGCACGGAAGGAGGTCCGCCGGGCGACGATGACCTTGTCGCTGTCCGCCGAGGCAGCACGTTCGACCCCGGGAGAGATGATCGCGTTCGACGCCTTCGAAGGCTCGGAGAACCGCCGCGGCTGGTTCACCCGCGAGCCGCTCGGGATCATCCTGGCGATCACGCCCTACAACGACGCGCTGAACCTCGTCGCGCACAAGATCGGCCCGGCGCTCGCCGCCGGCAACGCCGTCGTGCTGAAACCGTCCCAGTTGACGCCGCTCACGGCACGGTTCCTGATCGACTTGCTGATCGACGCCGGCCTGCCAGAGGAGATCGTCACCGTCGTGCACGGCGATCGTGATCTCGCCCGTGCGCTCGTCGAGGTGCGGGAGATCCGCATGGTGTCCTTCACGGGCGGGTTCACGACGGGCGAGGCGATCGCGCGCGCCGCCGGGGTGAAGCGGCTCGCGATGGAGCTCGGCGGGAACTCACCCGTGATCGTCTTCGCCGACGCGGACATCGACGCGGCGGTCGAGGCGTGCGTCTCTGGAGCGTTCTGGGCTGCCGGGCAGAACTGCGTCGGCACGCAGCGGATCCTCATCGAGCGGAACGCGTACGAGCGGTTCCGCGATCGTTTCGCGGCCCGGACGGCACTCCTCGTCGCCGGAGACCCGTTCGAGGAGTCGACGGACGTCGGGCCGATGATCAGTGCGGAGGCCGCCGAACGCGTCGAGGCACTCGTCGACGACGCCATCGCAGCCGGCGGGCGGGCACTCACCGGTCACCGCCGCGAGGGCTCCCTGTACTGGCCGACGGTCCTCGAGTCAGTCGCGCGTTCATGCGAGCCCTGGTCGGACGAGGCCTTCGCGCCGGTGGTCGTCCTGGCTCCGTTCGACACGGAGGACGAAGCCGTGGAGCAGGCGAACGAGACCGAGTACGCACTGCACACGGCGACGTTCACCGCGGACCTCGCGAGGGCCATGCGGGTCTCGGAGCGCCTCGAATGCGGTGGTGTGATGATCAACGACTCGTCGGACTACCGGATCGACAGCATGCCGTTCGGCGGGGCGAAGTACGGGAGCATGGGCCGCGAGGGCGTGCGGTTCGCCTACGAGGAGATGACGCAGCCGAAGGTGGTTTGCGTGAACGGTTGACCCTCGGAACCACGCCAGCGGCGATCAGGCTCAGTGCCGGTCGATCACCCGGGCGAGCGAGACGGAGGTGACCGTGTTGTCCACGCCGGGAAGCGCCGCGATCTGCTCCCAGATCTCACCGAGGCGCCCCATCGACGCGGCGGTGACGGTCACGATCAGGTCGAACTCGCCCGAGAGGATGTCGCAGCGGACGACCTCGGCGATCCGGGACAGCTCGGCGACGACGCCGGCCCCCCGCATGCGATCGGCGCGGTAGACCAGGACGATGGCCGTGACCGTGGTTCCGGTCGGCATCCCTCGGACGAGCGTGTACCCGGCGATCACCTGGTCGCGCTCCATGCGATCGATGCGCTGCTTCACCGCGTTCCTCGACAGGTGCACGCGTGCCGCCAGCGTCACGAGCGGCACGCGGGCGTCGCTCGTGAGTGCCGCAAGGATCTCGCGGTCGATCTCGTCCAGATGAACCCCAGCCATAGCGACCGCCTTGTGCATAAAAGACAATTGTAAATGCTTCTGATGCACGTTAGCGTAGGCCATCACCGTTGATGTGGGAACCGCCCGAACAGCATCGAACCGCGGAAGGACACCCGATGACCAATCGGCCCGACAGACACGACCCCAGAACCCTCTCCGAGTTGAGCCTCGCCGTCCACGGGGGCAACCAGCTCGACAGCACCAAAGCCCTGCGCACCCCACTCGTGATGGCGAACTCCTACGAACTCCCCGCCGACCCGAGCGACATCAGCTGGTCGGCCACCACCGGCGGGCTGTACACCCGGAACACCGGCGTGAACCAGTCTGCGCTGCAGGACAAACTCGCCGCACTCGACAACGGCGAGGACGCCGTCGCCCTTGCCAGCGGAGTCGCGGCTCTGCACGCGGTGTTCTTCACCCACGTGCGCGTCGGCGACCACGTCGTCGTCAGCGACGTCACGTACGAGGCCACCTGGCGTCTCTGGACCGAACTCCTGCCACGTCGATACGGCATCGAGGCAACCTTCGTCGACATCACCGACCACGCCGCCGTGCGAGCCGCGATGCGACCCGAGACCGCACTCGTCTGCATCGAGGCGATCGCGAACCCGACGAACAAGGTCGCCGACGTGGCGGCGATCGCCGCGATCGCGCACGCCGCCGGAGCCATCCTCATGGTGGACTCCACCTACACGCCGCCGCCCTTCTATCGGCCGCTCGACGACGGCGCGGACCTCGTCGTGCACTCGTTGACGAAGTACATCAACGGGCATGGCGATGCGATGGGTGGCGCGGTGATCGGCAGCCACGCGCTCATCGAGCCCATCAAGGCTGATGCGATGGTCGACGTCGGAGGCGTCATCTCGCCGTTCAACGCCTGGCAGATCCAGCGCGGTTCGGTCACTCTGCCGCTCCGCCTCCGACAGCACCTGGCCTCCGCGCAACGAATCGCGGAGTACCTCGATCAGGATCCCCGAGTCGCGTTCGTCGCCTATCCGGGTCTCCCGTCGCACCCGGACCACGCCCTCGCGACACGCCAGTTCGGTGGACGCGGGTTCGGCGCGATGATCGCCTTCGCGGTCGACGGCGATCCGGACATCCAGAACCGTTTCGTCGCGAACCTGGCCCTGATCACGTCCGGCTTCTCCCTCGGGCACGACGACTCCCTCATCGTCCACACGGGTGTCGAGGGCGGACGGGTCGCGAGCTATCCCGAGCAGTTCCGCACCCTCGGACACCTGCGGTTGTCGGTCGGCATCGAAGACACGGACGACCTCATCCGAGACCTCGCAGCAGCCCTCGACGAGACCTTCGGACCAATTCAGTCACAGACGGAATGAGCCCACGACCAGGACTCCAACACCCACTCATAACACATTTCACGCAGGACTGCTTGGGGGGTCGGCCCTCTGAACACCTGGTATCGTCTATCCCCGTCCCAAGCCGACGAGGTCCCGAACCATCAGGAACGGGCCGCCACCCGACGTGAAGCTCCCCCGAGCTCCGTGCCAGTGCAGCATGGCGAACCTCCGGTATTTCTCGGGCACTGAGCGATCACGCGAGTGCCGAATGATTCAACCCGACTGTCAGGAAACGAGTAGTACTTGTGAACTCCAGCGACAACATTGCGTCATCCTCCTCCCCCGCCTCACCCCGCACCAAGCCCGCCAAGAAGACGCAGCGCAAGACCAGAAGGCTCCGCGTGGACGACGTCCTGGTCGTCAAGCGCTCGAAGATCCGCACCGCGATCTCCGGAACCGTCGTCGGCAACTTCATGGAGTGGTTCGACTTCGGCATCTACGGCTACCTCGCCGTCACAATGACGGTCGTCTTCACGAAGGGGCTCCCGCCTGAGGCCGGTATCCTCGTGACCCTGTTCGGCTTCGCGGTGTCCTTCCTCGTGCGCCCGCTGGGAGGCGCGATCCTCGGCCCGCTCGGTGACAAGATCGGCCGCAAGAAGATCCTGTTCCTGACGATGTCGATGATGGCCGCAACCACCGCGCTCATCGGTGTGCTGCCGACAGCTGCGCAGATCGGGCTCTGGGCCATCGCCCCGCTGTACCTGCTCAAGATGATCCAGGGCTTCTCGACCGGTGGTGAGTACGCCGGCGCGGCGACCTACGTGGCCGAGTTCTCGCCGGACCGTCGCCGTGGCTTCTGGGCGTCCTGGCTTGACGTCGGCTCCTATGTCGGCTTCGCCGCGGGTGCCGGTACCGTCGCGATCACGACGCTCATCGTCGAGTCGCTCGCCGGCTCGGACGCCATGGTCGAGTTCGGCTGGCGCATCCCGTTCCTCATCGCGCTCCCCCTCGGTGCGGTCGCCGTGTGGTTCCGGCTGAAGATCCCGGAGACCCCGGCATACGAGGTCACCGAGAACGCCGGCGAGACCGCCTCGGTGAGCGACGACCCGATGGCCCGCCAGGGCATCATCGGCATCTTCCGTCACTACTGGCGCCAGGTCCTCATCGCGATGGCGATCGTCGCGGCGACCCAAACCGCTGGCTACGCCCTCACGAGTTATCTGCCGACCTATCTGGAGAAGGACGTGGGCGTCTCCAACCTCACCGCCGCCGTCTCGACCATCCCAGTGCTGCTCGTGATGTCCGCGTGCCTGCCCCTCGTCGGCCACCTCTCCGACAAGGTCGGCCGGAAACCCGTCTACCTGACGGCTGTCGTCGCCACTCTCGTCCTCATGGTGCCGGCATTCGCGGTGATGCAGATCGGTCAGGTCTGGTCGATCATGATCGCGCTCGTCATGATCGCGGGTCCGGTCGCGCTGTGGGCCGGTCCGTCCGCCGCATCGCTGCCCGCGTTCTTCCCCACCGCCTCGCGTTTCGGGGCCATGGCGATCGCGTTCAACCTGGCGGTGTCGCTCTTCGGCGGCACGACCCCGCTGTTCAGTGAGTTCCTCATCCAGCTCACCGGCAACACGTACATGCCGGCGTTCTACATCATGTTCTTCGCAGCGGTCGCCGGTGTCGCCGTGATCACGATGAAGGAATCCGCCCGTCGCCCGCTCCTCGGTTCCGTGCCGACGGTGGAGACGAAGGCCGAGGCTGTCAAGCTCGTCGAGGGGCAGGACGAGAACCCGCTGATCGACACGCGGACGATGCCGCTCGACATCCTGCCGGGCAAGCTCCCGGCGCCGGAGTCACCGACGCCGGTCGGCTAGCCTGCTCGACGACGTGCCCGGGACCGTTCGACGATCGTCGTGCGGTCCCGGGCATCTCAGCGTCCGGACCAGTCCAGCACGCGTGTGCCGATGAGCGTCAGCCACCGTGACGGCTCGCCCTCGGCTGCATCGACGTCGAACCAGACGCGGCCGGGCATGCGAGCGCCCTGCTGCCAGGTGCCGTCCGTTCGGCGGGCTGCGCGGACGAGCTCGATGGCATCCGCGAGACGCGGATCGGGAGGCGTCCCCTCGTGCAGCGAGGCGTCGCGGAAGTGGTCGAGCGCGGCGAGCGCACTGTAGCGGTGGCGGTTGGGGTAGACGAACTGCCCGACGAACGGGCCGACCGGTCGGCCCGTCGTCAGTCGATGCAGCAAGTGCCGTGACAGCAGGTACTCCTCCCCGCCGTGCCGCGCATCGCGGGTGCTCGTGTCGCCGGTGATCTGCTCGTAGGCGAGGAGGCCACGGACTGCGTTGAGCGTGGAGTGGAACGAGGACCGGACCGAATCACCCTCCTCGGCCTCGCAGTTCCAGCCGCCGTCCGCCAGACGGTGGGTGACGAACCAGTCGGCGAGCGCCGTCACGTCGACGCCGAGCCAGGCGCCGCTCGCGAGTGTGTAGGAGTTGATGCAGACGTCGACCTCGCCGCCCCAGTACGGCAGGTCCTCGTACTCCCAGCGACTGTTCGCGGCGAGGAGTTCTGCCGTCCCATCGAGCGTCGACGCGTCGACGCCCCACTCGCGCAGGTCCTTGAGCACCCAGGTCGTCGCGACCCAGGGTTGACCGGGCTCTTCCGCCTCAGCGCTGCCGAAGAAACCCGCCGGGAAGAAGGCACCGCCCGCCCACTGTCCGTCGGCGTCCTGACGCGCGAGGAGTGCCGCGCCGAACCCCTCGGTCGCGACCCGCGCACGCGTCGCCTCCCACACCTCGGCCGGCGCGCGGACGAGGTCGCGCTCGACCTGCCATCGGAGTGCCGGGTCGGACTCGAGCAACCAGTCGAGCAGGTTCGCGTCGATCGCCATGCCGGAACGCTACACCTGCAGACTCCTCACCGGTATACCCGGATCTGTTCGGACGGCGCCCTCGGATCCGTCACGCGCTCAGCGCTGGGCGACCTCGGCTTCGTGGTCGCGCAGACCCGCCATCTCGTTCGCAACATCTCCGATGTTCGCGGGTGCGCGGCTGAGGAGCTCAGCGAGATCTGGGCTCTCGGAGGCGAATACGCCGCGCCGAATGAGCGGAAAGAGGACAGCGAACGGTCCGGTGTCCGCATCGCTGACTTCCTCATGGCTGATCGGCCTTCCGAGAACCACTGCCAGTGCCGCTGCCATGTCACTGAAGTCCCACCGGGGGCCGCGAAGCTCCCACAGTGTCTTCTTCGGCATGGTGAAAGAGGCAGTTGCGGCAGCTTCGCCCAGGTCGGCGATCGATGCGGTTGTCAGGCTCTGTCCGCTGCTCGCCGACGTGATCGTTGCGCCAGCCCTGGCCTGGGTGATTGCACGGTCGACGAAAGCGTCCGTGTAGAGCGCGTTCCGCAGGATCGCATGATTCATACCGCTTTCCGCGAGCGCGTCCTCGGCCGCGGAGTGGCCGGGATCGTGCCGCGCTCCCATGCCGCTCGTGTAGACCACGTGACGCACTCCGGCGGTCACGGCCGACTCGACAACGGTGCGATGCTGCTCGGACCGTACCGAAGGGTCGAGAACCGGGCTCGAAACGAAGATCACACGTTCCGCTCCGGTGAAGGCAGCGTCCAAGGAAGCTGAATCCGAATAGTCCGCAACGAAGGCGGTCAGGCCTTGGGCCGCGAATTGCGATGCGGCTCGGTCAGTGCGCACGAGGACGCGTACGTCTGGGGTGGGCACGCGGCCCAGCAGGCTGCGGAGCGCAGCGCTTCCGAGGTTGCCGGTGACTCCGGTTACAAGAAAAACAGTCATTACGTACTCCAGGTGAGAGATTTTGTGCGGGTCGAATCGAGCGGGAACCCGAAGGTGGGTTCCCGTTCGAAGGCGCACAGAATCGCCATCCCTGGACGACGTAGCGGACTACTGCTGCGACAGAGGATGCTGGTTAGGCAACACGACGAATGAGCATTCAGTTCACTCTAGACCGGGCGCGGTCGAGTCATGGATCTCAGGCACCTGTGACTGCTGGCCGCGCGGCGTCCGCACGATGTGCGAGCCGTCGGCGTTGATCCCGTTGGGTGGACCGTCGCGGTCGGACGTGCGGGGCACGTCGTAGCGGACGAGTGCGTCGGCGCGTTCGAGGCTCGGCTGCACACTCATCAGCACCCGTTTCAGAGGATCGATGTCCCAGGCGATCACGAAGTACACGTCGGCGCCACCCTTGTCCCGTCGTCGTTCGATGACGGCCTTCGGGATGACCGGGTCGTTCCGCATCACGAGCCACGTGTCGTGGTCGAGTCGGATCGGTCGCGGACGCGTCATGTGTCGAACATACGTTCGAATGTTGATCCAAGCAAGTCCACCCGAGGTGTCATGTCGCAGGACATCGGTGACAGTTCTGCATCAGGACATCGGTGACAGTTCTGTATCAGGACATCGGTGACTGACCTCTCAGCTCACCAACTCGGCAGGCAAGCGGCCTTCGCTAGCGCGATGGATCATCACGGTCCTGGTTCTCGCCGGGTTCTGGACGACATACTTCCTCGTCGTGCGCTCCTGGCCACCCGCTGGGTCCTGGCCCGCGACCCCACACATCGAACGGTCCCCGATGGTGCGGAGCGATCTCAGTCACATACCGTCCGGACCTCGCAGAAAGGGGGCACTGCCGGCTGGGTTCAGCGATGGAACCAGCGGCGCTTAGACCTGATTGGGCTCAGTAGGTCGACTCGAGAGGGCGTTCTCTTGCTCGTGCGTCGCTCGGACCAGGCAGCGACGTCGGCGTCGATGTCGCGCAGCGGGGTGACCACAGGAGGGCCACCGTGTAGTTGACGTCGAGCCTCAATCACGCGTCTATTGAAATCGGCGAGTTTTCCTCGCACATCTACTTCGCGGTTCAAACGATCGAGTTGATCATCCAGCTCATCGTCTTCGACACGGAGCATGATCGCAGGTGGGCCGAGTCCAGTGAGATTTTCGGTTTCAATCTTCCGACGTATCCACCAGTCTGGGTCGTGGTGAGTGCCCAGTCCTTCCAACGGTTTCCCTGCGCCAGGGAGATTGTCGAATTCGCCCCGTCGAATCGCGAGCTGGATCGCCGTTTCAATGAAAGCGTCCTTGTTCTCAGCGGTCAGGCCGGTTGACGAGTGGTGCTCGTCGTTGGCTCCTTGCGAACGGTAGTCGTCCATTGCGCGCTTGGCTGCGGATAGAGCAGCATCGTCCATCGAATCCGACATCGAGTTGACCTCCGTCGACTCAGGATACATCGAGTGGATATGCGGGTTACGGGCCACTGCACGCATCACCCGGACCGACGGAGCTCTACGTGATTCTGGCCGTTAGCCGTTCATCGCCGACCGCCGAGTCATTCGATGGAGACATCTGCGACGTCCTCGTGACGAGCGTTGAGGAGCGGAGACAGCGCGACGACGAGGGCCGCGGCGGCAAACGCGATCGTGGCGACTCCGATGGTCGGCTGGTAGCCAAGAACCGTTGCAAGAAATCCTGTTAGCAGCGCCCCGAAGAAGAACACGACTCGGTTCACTGTGCGGATGGTCGAGTTCATCCGGCCCTGCATATGGTCGGGCGCGACGGCCTGTCGGTAGCCGGTGTCGTTCGCGTCCTCAATACCCATCGACAGTCCGTAAAGGAACTGAGCAACGGAGATCACGGAGACGAGCACGGGGAGACTGCTTGACGCGTCGAGAGGCATCACCGAAAGCACGAGCCACGGCACGATGACGAGGGTCCGGCCGAGGAGGATCGCCCGTCCCGCGCCGAGCTTGGCACCGATACGGGGGGCCAGCATGGCACCGAGGAAACCGCCTACGCCACCGAAAGCCAGCGTAAGGCCGAACGCCCAGGGAGGGAGAGCGAGATCTCGCAGGACGAACACGGCGAACACGGTCGCTGCGATGCTGTTCCCGAGGAACCAGATGTGCACGGAGAGCGCGAGCGGGCGAAGCGTGCGGTGCCCATACGTGTACCGCATGCCTTCGACAATGTCGTGTCCGATGTGGCGTCCTTCGGGGCGTCGCTGCGGTCGTGCTTCCTGAACGACAATACGGGACTGCAGAATTGCGGCCACCGCGTTGACTACCGCCTCGAAGGCGAAGAGGATCGGCGCACCGAGCAGGCTGAGCAGTACTCCGCCGAGCGCCGGTCCGGCCGTGCCGGCGACGGTCTCGCTCTGTGCCAGCCGAGAGTTAGCCATCACGAGCGAACTTCGCGGAACGATATGGGGGAGAAACGGCTGGGCCGCGGAGTCCGCGAACAGGGTCAACACGCCGAGCAAAAGGATGACGACCGCGAACGACGAGAAGCTGAGCGTACCGGTCAAAAGCAGCGCGGGAATCGCCCCGAGGACGACTACGCGTCCGACGCTGGTGATCACGAGCGTCCGCTGGCGCCGCCATCGGTCCATGAGCGCGCCGATGATCAGACCGAAGAACAGATAAGGGACGACCCCGAGCGCACTCAGAATGCTGATCTCGACTGGGCTGGCGTTCAGCACGCTGACGATCAGAACCTGGAAGGCGACCCCGGCGATCGCACTCCCGAAGGCACGGATAGTAGTAGCGCTCCAGAACAGCGCGAAAGACGGAAGGCGAAGCACCTCGGGCAACACGCCGGGTCGTTCCGCACCGTCGCTCATGCGCTCAGTGTACTGAGGTGCCTCAATTGTGCGGACGGAGTGTCACCAGCAAGAATGCCCGGACTGTCACCGATGTCCTGGTGACACCTCTCGTGGTCTTCGTGGTGACAGTCGAGTGCCGATTCGAGCGAGTTGCATTGAGCTACTGCGTTTCTTTTGCCGCGTTTTGGACAGTATTGGGACGGGTTCAAGTCATCCGAAGCGGCAGAGATTCTTGGATTGAACCCGTCCACGGCCCGATCCCGATTGGCGAAGGTACTGCATGAACTCCATGCATCACTTGCCGCATCGATTCGGTAGCGTCGTCTGGCGGTAGGCCCTGGCGCTGCTACATGCATGCCGCGAAAGCGCAAACTCGGATGAGGCGCAGCCGCGCGCTCCTACCGCCGTCGAATACCACCGCGTCTACGCAGCCGAGAAGCGCAGAATTCTCCGCGGCATCCTCGCGATCGTGCTCGTGTTCGTCGGGCTTATGGCGGAACGCCGCCCTGGTGAGCACGCCGATCGCACTGCAATAAATCGAGGGCGACTGGAAGATCGTCCTGAACAGTCGTGCTCAATCGCCGTCGCCGTCCATCGTGATCGATGACCTCGAAGGCTACATTCCGTGGTCGGCCAGCTAGCGCCATGTCGTCTCAGCAATCCTCATCGGCTTCAGAACCCGTGCACCCCGGTAGCCCGTCGCACGTCGGTCTCGGGTCATCACGGTGAAGGCTGCGCACCTTCATCGATTCGCCGCCAGATCTGTCCGCAGAGCAGCCCGATAGACCCTGCGACGGCAGAGATGACGATGGCCATGGTGAGCGAGCTTGCCGACATCACTCCCGCGACGATGAACAGTGACAACACGAACGCGATCCCGTTCAGCAGTACTGAGAATTTGTTGGACCAGCGGTTCCACCGTTGGGCGCGCGCTGTTGTCTCATCATTCGCAATTCGTCGATCAAGAAACAGGGCGATGAGCAACAGTGGAACCACCTGCAGTGCAGCTTCGTAGAGGAGAGTACTCACGCCGCGCTCCACGCTGTCGTGACGGCGTGTACGGCGAGGCGGAGCGTTTCCGTTTCGCCCTCAACCCGCACCGCCTCGGCGGGCAGAGCACGCTCGGTCATGAGGCCGCTGATCACGGTTGCGAGGAATCGTGCCCGCTGCTCGATCTCGCCCGCGGGAATTGCGCCCTCCTCGATGAGCGTGGCCAACCATCGCTCGATACGATGGCGCCCCATCCGCTCGAGCGCGAGGTAGGTGGCCGCCTCGTCATCGGAGGGCACGGAGGCCACGTACGCCTCATAGAGAGCACCCCACTGGGTGCGGGCGCGATCACCGACACCCACCTGCGCGAGGATCAGCCGTAGACATTCCGTGAGGCGCGCGATCGGCGTCAGGCTGTGATCGTTGATCGGGTCGTGGGGAATGTCGACGTCGTATATCCCGGCGACGACGGTGTCGATGAGGGCGCGCTGCGTGGGAAAGAAATGTCGCAGCGAGCCCGTGCTCACCTGGGCGCGAGAAGCGACGGCCCGAACACTCAATCGCGCGGTCGGGTTCTCGCCGAGCATCGTCGCTGCCGCGATCAGGATCTTGTCCCGCGTGCCCGATTCCTTCGATGTGGCCAACTGACCATTCATGGCATGCTCCTCGTCACGAAGTTTTGTCACAGTGTGCTAGCTTAGCTTCTCAATCACTATCACGCTGTACTAGTTTGTGGATGAGGAGTGGAAAAGATGCGGCATACAAGCTGGCGACGGCGGCGCGTACGTTCCGGGTCCGGTGAGCCGCTGCGGCGTTTCCGCTGGTGGCAGATGCTCGGCAGGTCCCTCCGTTCGATCACGCTCACGTCTCTCGACGGGACAACGTCCACCTATACGATTGACGTTCGTCACGCCGGCGACATGACGGACGGGGCGATACGGGCGCGTCTCTACGTGGACGAATCGCTTCATTCGTATTCAACGATGCCGGCGCGCTTCGCAGTACCGGGCGGGCGCATCGACGTCACCATCAATGGCCTCGGCCTCAAACGCTGCCACTACGTCCGCACAGACGGCAGCGAGGTCCAACTGACACCCGATCCCACCTCGGCCGAAGGGCGCCGCGCCCGACTGCACCGCAGGCATCCAAGCCTGAGCCGGCTCATCGGCATCGTTTCGGCCGCGCTGGTCCTCGCCGGCCTGTGCGTCACAGTGCCGCAGATCATCGAATCGATCTCCCAGATCCCGCCCATCGCAGACTCGATCGGAACCTTCACCTCGCCTGTGCAGCTCTCACTCCAGGTCAATCTGCTCATCGGGCTCGCGGCCGTCATCGGCAGCATGGAGCGGGCCCTGCGGATGCGATCGAGCTGGATCGACGAACTCGCCAGCTAGCCCCACGAAAGGCAACAACCATGTCGAACACCACGTCCGACTGGCTCCTCCAGGTCGACGATCCAGTGCCGACTCCGCGCACTCCCACGGCCGTCGAATACCACCGCGTCTGCGCAGGCGAGAAGCGCAGAATACTCCGCGGCATCCTCGCGATCGCGCTCGTGTTCGTCGGGCTAGTCGCATTCGCGCAGGTGTTCCTGATCGGCGCCCGCCTCATCGACACCGAACTCCTCGGACGAACCGGCTTCACCCCGCTCCAGCAAGCCGCCGGCGCGCTCTCGCTCGCGGTACTCATCCCCTACTGCATGCTGTTGCAACGCCTGCTGTACGGAGTCCCTTTCCGTTCGCTGCACTCCGTGGCCGGACGCTTCCGATACGGCGTCTTCGGTCGATCGCTCCTCGCCTTCGGCCCCGCGCTCCTCATCGTCGTCGCAGCCGGCTTCCTGCTGGCACCCGCCGAGCAGGTTCCGTGGACGACCGTGGATCTGGTCACCTCCTTCGTGATCGGCATGCTGCTGATCCCCCTGGCGGCGGCGGGAGAGGAGTACGCCTTCCGCGGATTCATGTTCCGGGTGATCGGCGGATGGACCCGCACTGCAGGATTCGGCGCCGTGATCGGCATCATCATCCCCACCGTCCTCTTCTCGCTGTTCCACGGCTCACTCGACCCCTACATCCTCACCTCCTACCTCGTCCTCTTCGGGTCGCTTGCGATCGTCACCTGGCGCACCGGAGGACTCGAGACCGCCGTCGTCCTCCACATCGTCTACAACGTCACGGCCCTCGTCCTCGGCACCACGCTGCACGTCGACATCGGCGGCGCACTCGACAGTCGCGGCGAAATCTCCGGCTCGATCGCCAACCTCATCCCCAGTGCCGCACTGGCTCTCATCACCGCCGTCGTCTGGTGGATCACCCGGGAGACCGGCCCCGCACGCACCCTCAATCGCTGACAGGAGAGTGGCACTCTCTGCCCGCATGCCGCACCCCATGTCAGACCGGCGCGCTGTTCTGGTGTTATGGTGTCTATATACAGATGGAGGAGTACATGCGGGTGGTCATATCGACGAGCGCGTCAGTGCCGATCTACGACCAGATCAAGACGCAGGTGCGCTCGGCGATCCTGTCGGGCGACGTGCCGACGGGCAGCACGCTGCCGTCGCTGCGGCAGTTGGCAGCTGATCTGCGGGTGAGCGTCATCACCGTCACCCGCGCCTACAACGACCTCGTGGCGGAGGGTCTGGTCCGCAACGAGCACGGACGCGGCTTCGTCGTGCGTGAGGTAGACCCGGCTGTCGCGGCCGGGGGGTTGGCGAAGCGCGTCGATGCAGCACTGCTCGAGCTCGTGGTTGCCGCACGCCACGCCCGCATCGACATTGACCACATACACCAACGCCTCGATGAGGCATGGAGGAGCGGAACTGATGACTGACGACATGGTGCGGATCTCGAATCTGCGCATCACCCGACCGGCGTTCGAGATCGGGGACGTCTCGTTCACGATCCCCCGCGGCGCCGTCGTGGGGCTGGTCGGGCCGAACGGCGCCGGCAAGACCACCGTGATCCGCTCCCTCCTCGGACTCCTGACCCCGGACGCCGGCCAGATCGAGGTGCTCGGGCATCCCGCAGGTTCCAGCACGGCGCTATCGAAGACGGGCGTCGTGCTCGACCAGCCCACCGCCGCCGCCGAGTGGCGGGTGCATTCGCTCGGCCGCCGCCTCGCTCCGTTCTACACGGACTGGGATGTCGAGCTGTTCACCGATCTCCTCGACCGCCTCGACGTGCCCCAAGGCCAGCGAGTCGGCGAGCTCTCCCGCGGCCAGGGCGTGAAGCTCTCTCTCGCCTCCGCCCTCGCGCAGCGACCAGAGCTGCTGATCCTCGACGAGCCCTCCAGCGGCCTCGACCCCGCGTCCCGACGCGAGATCGGCGACGTGATCCGCCAGTTCATGGTCGACCCACATCACGCGGTGTTGTTCTCGACACACATCACGACCGACCTCGACAACCTGGCCGATGAGCTCATCGTGCTCATCGGTGGCCGGATCGCCCACCACGGTCCCCTGCCCGACGCGAAAGAGGACTTCGCGATGGCGCGAAGCACCGGCGAGGTGCCGGACGGCACCCTCGGCGTCCAACACCTCGGCGAGCAGTGGTCCGCTCTGATCCGCACCGACGACTCCGCAAAGTTCGGACCCGAGGTTGTGATCGATGAGGCCACCATCGATGACATCATCATCCACCTCGCCGCCGCACACGAGGAGGCAACAGCATGACCTTCGCATTCACCCGATTCGACCTGATGTCCTGGTTCCCCCGCAGACAGACGCTGCTGCCGCTGGCATTCATCGTCATCGTCGGAATCGCGCTCCCCGTCCCCGGAATGGCGATCGCCGCCTCGGCCTTTGTCACCTCGCTGATGCTGTCGACGCCATTCCTCGGCGACGAGCGCGACCGCCTCGACACCCTCTATGGGGTCCTACCCATCTCTCGCCGCGCCATCGTCGTCGGCCGGGCTCTGTCCATCCTGCTTTACGGCGTCGTTGCGATGACCATCGCGACCGTCACGACGCTGAGCGTCGCAGCAATCCGCGGAACCACGATCGCACCCGAGCTCCTGATGACCGGCTACGCAGCCTCGTTCGCGATCATCGGCCTACCGGTCGGCGTGCAGCTGCCGGTGCTCTTCCGTATCGGATACTCCCGCGGACGCCTCGTGGTCTACGCGCCCGTTCTCCTCATCGCCGGAGCAGCCTGGATCAACCAGGCCACGAGTGTTATCGACGGCGACATCATCAATACGATCCCACTCGAGGTCGGCGTCGGCGCCTGCGTCGCCATCGGCACGCTCGGCATCATCACCGGGACGCTCCTCGCCGTCCGGCTCTACACAACACGCGAGCTCCGCTGACGCCTCACGGAAACACCAGCGCTCCTTCATACGAAGGGTCCCGCTCGTAGCGCAAGGAAGTCACCACCGTCCCGGTCGGTGCGATCTCGGGCTGGTACTCCTTGAACCTCGACGACGCGGCGCTGCTCTGAGGACAGAGAACCCACGGTTCCTCTGAAGTTTCGTTCAGCGGGCGCCGAGAAGACGGTGCCGTCTCAACCGGGTGAGGAGATGCTCGACTCTCCAGCGTCGACACCGGGCTCCCACGCCGACGCGAGCGCTGCCAAAGACCTGCCGAATGCCTCCGTCGACAGATAGGTCGGCCCGTCAGCGATGTTGACGTTGCGGCGAGGATCGTCGGTGGCATGCTGCGGGAGCAGATGGCAATGGAGGTGCGGCATGCGATGCCCCATGACGAGGTAGTCGAGTTTTTTGGGCTGAAAGACCTCATCGATTGCGCGTGCTGCATGCTGCACATCGCTCCAGAACGCCCAGAGGGCAGCCGGGGTGAGCTCAGCCATGTCCGTGATGTGTGCTCTGAGGATCACGAGACAGTACCCGGGATGTTCCTGGTTTCTGGCTAGTCTGACGTGACTCGTTTCCGTCGTTGCCACAAGCGCACTGTGGTCATTGATCGGCAAATGCGCATCGGTGCACATGCCGCACGTGTCCGCCGACGTCAGCGCCGCCCACTCATCTTCCGACCACCACACACTGCAACAGTAGGCTCAGCCAGCTGTTCAATGCACGTTCGCACGCGGGTCCATCACCGCAACCACAGCGGTTACTTTCGGCGTTCTTAGGCCGAAGGGTAGTGAACAGACGAGCGGCCAGAGCCGCAAACCATGGCTTCCGCACGGTCCTTGGAGGGGAACCTCATCGTCGAACGACATTTGAGCGTAACCATCGCGACTGGCACCGCTTCGGCTCGCCGGATCGTGTCGTGGTTACGGAGCGACGGCGGGGGCGGGAGCGTCGATTGCGAGCTTCACACCGATCGCGCCGAGAAGTGTTCCGGTAATCCATTTCTGCCATCGCATCCATGTTGGCTTGCGCTGCAGAAAGGTGGCGACTGAGCCTGCAGCGACAATGATCGCGCCGTTCACCGCGACGCCGACGAGGATCTGAATCGCACCGAGCTGGAAGCCTTGTGCCACGACGCTGCCCGCGGCGGGGTCGATGAACTGCGGGATGAGCGCCAGGTAGAGAATCGCGACTTTCGGGTTGAGGAGGTTCGTCAGGAGCCCCATGCGGAAGAGTTTGCCGAACGAGTCACGCGGAAGTTCATTGGTTTCGAACAGCGACTTCCCGCCCGGGCGAAGCGTCTTGTAGGCGAGCCAGAGGAGGTAGACGGCCCCCGCAACCTTCAGCGCGATGAACAGCCATGGGACGACGAGAAAGACTGCCGCCAATCCGAGGTTCGCCATGACCATGTACACCACGAAGCCGACTGCCGTACCGGACAGTGACATCATCCCCGCACGCCATCCTTGGCTGATACTGCGAGAGACCAGGTACATCATGTTCGGCCCCGGGGTGAGGGCGAGCCCAAGCTCGATGAGCGCGATACCGGCAGCGGAGGACAACGAGATCATGCGCGCTTCTTTCATGAGGTGGGTTCAACGAGCATCCCCCTCGATGCTGCAGCAAGTCTCCCATTCCTCGGAACCTCATCCATGCTCGAATCTGACGAGGCACTGCCTACGCCACTCATGCACCAAGGTTGTGGCACACGGTCCTCGATTTCGTCACACGAAGCGTAGAGCGCCTGCCAGCGCCGTCGGGGAGGTCCTGAGTGGCAAATCGCGGCATCCTTGATGGGTGCCGCCGCTACTGGCACGTTGATGCGGCCGGCGTGATCAGCGGAGGTTGATGCTTCAGCGCAGACCATCCGGGTGACGCGCACATACGGTTCCTCACCGGGCGGCGTCGCGAAGAACCCGGTCGATCCATCCATGGCGAGGCAGCGCACTGATCACGGACAGGTCGTACCAGGCAACCTCGATCAGCTCCGCCTGCTCCAGCTCGAAGGCAGCGTGCGGCAGCTCACACGCATAGGCGATCGTCACGTAGCTCACCTCGTCTCCATTCGGATACACGCTCCGAAGGTCTGCCCCTCCGTAGGCGCCGACGATCGGGCCGACGATCGGGGTGAGGCCGAGCTCTTCCTCCACTTCACGCTGCACTGCATGCGCGGGTTCCTCACCTGGCTCGATACCACCACCGATGAGACTCCACAGCTCGGTATCGCGCTGTCGGGCGAGGAGAAACCGTTCGTCCCGGCGGATGACCGCCGTCACGCCAGGGAGCAGAATCAGACCATGGCCGACCTGGCTCCTGAGGGACTGAACGTAGGGTGACGTAGGCATCCGTTCACTGTAATCAGCACCGACCGAAGCAGGAGCCGTCACCAAACGATCCTCAGGATTGGCGCAGGCTGCGCCATTGTCGGCGGACCGATTGCCGCGGTAGCGCTGGGTGCTGATGCGGAACTTATCGCAACGATCTACACGTCATTGGCTTACAGCGAAATTAGGCGGGCCAATTCGACGAGGCAGCTACCGTCGGAAGGGTGATTGTGAAACGAGACATTGCCTACAACGTCGACAACGCGAGGATGGTGGGGTATCTGGCTACACCGCAAGGCGTTGGTCCCTGGCCCGTGGTGCTGCTCAGCCACGACGGGGTTGGCCTTGACGATTACCAACGTCGTCGAGTAGATGATCTTGCCGAGCATGGATATCTGACGTTCGCTCTGGATTACCACGGAGGTCGCACCTTCTTCGGGCAGCCCGAAGCGATGCTGGAACGGATCGTGCCGATGATGGCCGACACAGATCGCATGCTCTCACTTGGACGGGCGGCGATGAACGTGCTGCTCGCCGAGCCCGGTGCAGACCCCAATCGGATCGCGGCAGTCGGCTATGGCGCGGGTGCCCGCATCGTGCTGGAACTCGCCCGAGCCGGAGCTGACTTCAAAGCTGTAGCTGTCATCCACCCTGGCCTTCCTCTGGCTCACGCCGACGACTGGGCAGATAAGGATGCGACGTACTTGCTCTCCACCGGTTCTGACGACCCGCTCTGCACTCCTTTCCAGTTGCTTGAATTGGGGAACACCATGCAACAAGCAGGCCTTGACTGGCGCGCGCACATCTATGGCGGAGCCCAGCACGCGTTCTGGGCTCGCCCGAAACAGGGCGCAGGAACCGAGGATGCGCACGCCGAACGAACCGTCCCCGGCGTGGGCTATCACGCCACTCATGCACCAAGGTTGTGGCACACGGTCCTTGATTTCGTCACACGAAGCGTAGAGCGCCTGCCAGCGCCGTCGGGGAGGTCCTGAGTGGCAAATCGCGGCATCCTTGATGGGCGTCGCGTTTTGCTGTTCCCACTGATGCTCAATGGGCTTTGATTTGTCCGGCATTGCCGTCACCGACCGAAGCAGGAGCCGTCACCAAACGATCCTCAGGAACCGAGCACGGACACCCGGACACACTGCGCGTTCTCGCGATCGCGCCCGTATGCTCCCAGGCATGGGATACGTGGGGAGCGATCTTTGGCAACTGCGGCAGCTGGTCGGCCACCGGATGCTGGCACTTCCGAGAGCTCAGATCCTTGTCCTCGATGGCGAGCGGGCGCTGTTCCAGCGTCGTGTGGACAGCGGCCTCTGGGAGATTCCCGCGGGGAGTTGTGAGCCTGAGTCCACCTTCCGGAGTACTGCGGTGGCCGAGTTGCGCGAAGAGACCAGCCTCATCGTCCGCGAGAGCGATCTCGAACCGTTCGCATCCCTCTCCGACCCCGGCGTTCATACCTTGGAGTATCCGAACGGCGATCGCGTCCACGCATTCGCGATGTGCTTCGTCGTGCGCCGTTGGAGCGGCGAGCTTCGTGCGGAGGACGAGGAGGTCGTGGAGTTCGTATGGAGCCCGCTGGACAGACCACCGTCCCCGACGCATCGACCGACGGTCGAAGTGATTCGCCTGTTCCGCGCGTTCCAGAAGGCCGGCGCTTTCCAAGCCGCATAGGACGAGGCGGATAGGAGCCCCGCGCAGTCGCCGACGGAACGCTTCCCGCCACTCCAGCGACCTGGACGGGTCAGTAGTCGATCCGCCCGTGGCGGTTGTGGAACTCCCCCGTCGGTCCGTCGGTCTCGACGAGCGCGAGGGTGACGGTCGCGTCGGTGCCCTCGGTGACGGTCTGGTGCCCGCCGTGCCGGTTGAAGTCCGTCGCGGTGTAACCCGGGTCGCTCACGTTGATCCGGAACGTCGGAAGGTTCTTCGCGTACTGCACCGTCAGCGCGATGACGGCCGCCTTCGACGCTGCGTACGGGATCGCCGGCACGGAGAACTCGTCGGTGCCCTCGGTGCTGAGGAATCGCGGCCAGCCCACACCGGACGCGACGTTGACGATGAGACGCGCGCGCTATACGCGCCCCACGCCGACGAGTCAATCTGTCGTAACGCTCGGGATATTGGTAGCGTGACCAACTGGCAAGCGGATACCCGCATTTGGGGGGCGTCGAGCATGCTTCGTGAATATACATACGAAACTGATGAATGTGAGATTCGATGAAATTGAATAGAAAACGGGCCGCATTGTTCGGAGTGGCAATGTCTGCGGTTATGGTGCTTGGCGCAGGGGGCTTTGCTCAAGCAGCCGAGCAGGAGAAATTCGATCCGCTCGCGGCAGTGCAAGACCGGGCGTTACTCGCCGCAGTGAGCCAGGCACCGAACGAGCAACGTCCCGCGCAAGGTGATCTTCGGGAAGTCGTCCCGAGCGAGCAGACGCCGGTTGCCGCCGTCGCCATCTCACCCATTTCTGAAACGACCGCGGTATACGACACAGTTGCTGATGCTTCAGTGATCTCTGAGGCGTCCTACGGAATCGTGACGGGCACCGGGGCTGAGAATACAAGTGCGAGTTTCGTGGTGATCAGAGATGCCAGTGCGCCTACTTCACATGACTTCGCGATCGGTGACCCAGGAACCACATTGGCTGTGGCTGAGGATGGCAGTGTCATCGTGACCGATGCCCATGGGCAAGCCATCAACTATCTGATGGCGCCGTGGGCGCGTGATGCCAACAACGTCGAGCTGGCAACGCATTACACCGTGGCCGACAACGTCGTGACACAACACGTGGACACGACAGGAGCGGTGTTCCCGGTGGTCGCCGACCCAACCACCGGTTGCGGCACCGGATGGTGCTCGGTGTACTTTGACCACGCCGAAACGAAGGCCATCGCTGCGGGCGGACCGACAGGCGCAGGCGCGCTCACCGCAGGCTGCGCGCTCCTGAATCCCGTGGTTGGCGCAGGATGTGCCATTGTGGGCGGAGCGATTGCCGCGGTGGCGCTAGGCGCTGATGCGAATGGCAATTGCGTCGGTATCGTCGGATACGGCTTCCCGGGCACGCCGTACGGTGGCTGGAATCCGTTCATCGAGAATCAGGGCTCAAGTCACTGCCCGTAAGGAGAGAGTATGAGCGCCCGAATATATCGCACAGGGTTGATCGTCCTCGGGGCGCTCTGCCTCGCGCTGACACCACTGGCAATCATGGGAACAGTCGCTCCCGCAGTCACTGCTGTGGCGTTCGCCGCAGTCATCCTGTGGATCGTCATCCAGGCTGGAACTCGCCGATCTCGGGAGACAAGGTCAGATAGGCGCGTCGACTAGTTGACGTCGCGTTCGAGGCGGCCGTGCGGGATGCTCGTACGGCCGCCTTTCGCGGCTCGGCGTACCCCTCAATGGCGACTACGATCGTCGCCGTGCTGGCGCCTCCGCTTCGGGCACGTTGATGCGGTCGGCGTGATGAGCGGAGGTTGATGCTTCAGCGCAGACCATCCGGGTGTGGCCGGCCGAACAGGCGCGCCAGGGTCAGTAGTCGATCCGCCCGTGGCGGTTGTGGAACTCCCCCATCGGCCCGTCGGTCTCGACGAGCGCGAGGGCGACGGTCGCGTCGGTACCTTCGGTGACGGTCTGGTGCCCGCCGTGCCGGTTGAAGTCCGTCGCGGTGTAACCCGGGTCACTCACGTTGATTCGGAACGTCGGGAGGTTCTTCGCGTACTGCACCGTCAGCGCGATGACTGCCGCTTTCGAGGCAGCGTATGGGATCGCCGGCACGGGGAACTCGTCGGTGCCCTCGGTCGTGAGGAACCGAGGCCAGCCCACACCGGAGGCGACGTTGACGATGACGGGGTGGGCGGACCGGCGCAACAGCGGTAGCGCAGCCTGCGTGACGCGCACGACACCGAGCACATTGGTGGCGAGGACGTGGTCCATCGTTTCCGCGGTGAGGTCGTCGACCCCGAACGAGGTGCCGAGGATGCCGGCGTTGTTGATCAGGACGTCGAGCTCCGGCAGCGAGGCGAGCGCTGCATCGACACTGGCCTGGTCGGTGACGTCGAGTTGGACGGGAATCGCGCCGAGAGCTCGGGCGGCGTCCCCCGTGGTCAGGTCGCGCATCCCGGCATACACCGTGTGGCCTGCGTCGATGAGTCGGCGGGCGGTCTCGAGCCCGAGGCTCTTGTTGGCTCCAGTGATGAGGGTGGTCCGGGTGATCGGTGTCGTTGTCATGGATCGATCCTGCGCTCGTGCCGTCAGAATTCCCAGGCCCCCGCTGACGGTGGGACTGCGAGTACCACCGAGTCGGCATGGAACAGGCGCATGATGGAGCCATGAATGAATTCGCCCAGGTGCTGCGGTCCTGGCGCGACCGCGTCTCCCCGGCCGAGGTCGGCCTCCCTGCCGGCGCTGGACGACGCTCCCCAGGGCTCCGGCGCGAGGAGCTTGCTGCGCTGGCCGGAATCAGCGTCGACTACATCGTCAGGCTCGAGCAGGGCCGGGCACAGCACCCGTCCCCGCAGCTGTTGCGGTCGCTCGCCGTCGCACTGCGCCTGACCGACAGCGAGCGCGACCACCTGTACCGGGTGGCCGGTGCAGCTCCGCCTCCCCCAGGCGTCGTCCCGCGGCATGTCGGCCCGGGCGTGCAGCGTATCGTCGACCGCCTCGGCGACGTGCCCATCGCCGTGTTCTCGGCGACCCACGACATCCTCCTCTGGAACCCGATGTGGGCGGCGTTGAACGGCGACCCATCCTTGCTCACCGGGTTGGACCGCAACCTCGTGTGGCGCTACTTCACCTCAGGACACGGCGGCACCGAGTTCGACGCCCGACACGAGGAGGAGTTCGCGAGCGATCTGGCAGCCGACCTCCGCGCCGCCGTCGGCCGGTATCCGCGCGACGGAGCGCTCATGCAGCTCGTCGAACGCCTCCGGGAGGCATCACAGGAGTTCGAGAGCCGGTGGGCAGAGGCGAAAGTCGCCGAACACCGGTCGAGCCGCAAGACGGTCACACGCACGGAGGTCGGCCCCATCACCATCGACTGCGACGTCTTGACCGCCCCCGGCAGCGACCTGCGTATCGTCGTCTACACGGTGACCCCCGGCAGCGCGGACGAGGCCAAGCTCGACCTCCTTCGCGTCGCCGGGCTCCAGACACTCACGCACTCCGCGTCACCATGAGTTGCGGCTCGTCGACCTGGTCGACGAGCCGCACTCATGTGTTCGTGGCGACGCTCCATCTGCCGGACCCGGCGGTCACGCAGCCCGTTGCCCCCAACCGCTGCGTGACCCACCGGATCCGCGTGGCCGTCGCCGCGACCCCCATCGCGTCAGACCCGACCGCAGCCCCGGATCCGGCGCACTCCTGCACGCAGGAAGAGCGGATCGGGTGTCGCAATCGTGCCGGGACGAGCACACATGCACATCGTTTCACAAATAAGGCGATCGCACCAATTAGTGTCACGGTGAGTCGTCTCCGCGAGTCGTCTCAGTCAGTCGGCACTGCTGCGAGCGCGATCCAGCAGCCCCGACATCCGATACGCCACGACCTCTCCGAGCGACACGACAGTACTCGTCCGGACGACCCCGCCGACGGAGTGGAGACGGCTGGTGACATCGCGCAGGCCCGCGGCATCTCGCGCGACGACCTTCGCGAGGAGGTCCGCGTCACCCGTCGTCGAATGCACCTCGACGACCTCGGGGATGGCTGCGAGACCCGCGAACACCTCGTCCGCAGCGCTCTGGCTGATCGAGATCTGCACGAACGCCGTCAGGTCGTAGCCCATCGCGGAGGGGTCGAGACGTCGGCTGACGTCGCCGAGCGCGCCGCTCATCTCGAGGCGGCGCAGGTGCGCGTGCACGGTGTTCCGCGAGACGCCGAGAGTCCTGGAGAGGCCGAGCACCGACAGGGTCGGGTCGGCATCGAGTGCGCGAAGGATCTCTGCGTCGAGAGCACCGAAGGCTGATTCATTGGTCACTTTGCATCCCTACATCGAGAATGGTCCACATTCTGCACAGCTGACGCGCTCTCGGTTGCTCAATCGCCGCTGCACCCACACTCTAGACGGCGTGATCGACCACAGCACACCCCTGACCGGCACGACCGCTCCGGAACCACCCGCGCCAGGCGTGACCATCCTCCGCCATGGTCGCTTCGAGGACCTCTTCAGCCTCCTGCTCGGCGCGCTCGTCGTCTCCTTCGGCCTCTTCGTCCTGCGCAGCGGCGGGGCGGTGACCGGCGGCACCGCGGGCGTCGCCCTCCTCCTGAGCTATGCGTTCCCGGTACCGTTCGGCGTGCTCTTCGGGGCCGTGAACCTGCCGTTCTTCATCATCGCGGTGCGGGGCAAGGGGTGGAGCTTCACCCTGAAGAGCGCCGCCGCGATCATCCTGGTCTCAGCGCTCGCGACCCTCCACCCGTCAGCGATCGGGTTCGGCGTGGTCGAGCTGTCCCCCGTCTACGCGGCAGTTCTCGGGAACATCCTGTGCGGCGTCGGCCTCCTCATCCTGTTCCGCCACGGTTCCAGCCTCGGCGGTTTCAACATCGTCGCCCTCATCCTGCAGGACCGCTTCGGACTCCGCGCCGGCTACGTCCTCATGGCGCTCGACACCGCCGTGATCGTCTCAGCACTCGCGGTGGTCTCCCCGCCACGGCCCTCGTCTCGGGGGTCGGCGCCGTGCTGTTGAACCTGATCCTCGCGCTGAACCATCGCTCGGGCCGCTACCTCGGGTCGTCGACGGGTGTGCGCTCGGAGCGACACCGACAGACCTAGGCTGGACCCACGACAACGCACCATGGCCGGGAGCGCAGAGCGGACCGCATCGACAGCAGTCGCGCGTCGATGAAGGAGGCCGGAATGCAAGCCACACGACGGACACCGACGCAGGAGCGCGGGCAGGTGACACAACAGGCGGTCGTCGAGGGCGCCGCCCAGGTGTTCGACCGCGTCGGATTCGGGAACGCGACCCTGTCCATGATCGCCGAGGCCTCCGGAATCTCGCAGGGGTCGATGTACTTCCACTTCCAATCGAAGGAGCAGATCGCGCTCGCGGTCGTCCATGAGCAGCACGCCCGGTCGCTTCCCGTCATGGGTCAGGCGATCGAGCAGTGCGACAGCGTTCTCGAACGCCTCATCCGTGCGTCGAGAGCCATCGCCGACCAGCTCGAACATGACCCGGTGGTTCGTGCCGGCATCCGACTGGCACTCGACGACGGCTCGCTGAGCGCGCCGACCGGAAGCTTCTACGAGGACTGGATCGCCGGCACCGCTGCCGAGCTGGACGGCGCGTTGCAGAACGGCGAACTCCTGAGCTCGATGTCCGCTCCCGACCTCGCGCGCACACTCATCGGATTCTTCACGGGCGTGCAACTGACCGCGCAGGCGACGACGGGCCGTGCGGACATCGCAGCATCCGTGAACCGGATGTGGAAGCTGACGATCGATGCGATCGTGCCCGTCTCCGGCCGCGCTGCAGCGACCCGAATCCGCGAGGACGCGTTCAGCCACTGAGGCAGTCGACGGCGTATAGGATCTCTGCGACGAGGGGACTCACGGATGGACATCGCCAGGGATCTGCGCAGGAACGCCGCCGTCGCTTTCGGCCCGGCATCCGCACGCGAGGGTTCGATCCTGCCGTTCGAAGGCCGGTCCCTCATGAGACGAGCTGAGGGGCTCCCCCAGGCTGCGCTCGACGCGACCGAGGACGGGCTGCTCGCTCCGGACAACCCGATCCTCGTGCGCGGACTGGCGAAGATCCTGCCGCTCGCGTGGCAGGGTGACCAGCGAGGCGGAAGCGACTCAGGCGTCGCGCCGGAGGAGATCGCCGCGTTCGCGTCGCAGATGCAGGCCGCGGGACTGCAGTGGGCGGGGAACTGGAGGGTGCTCGATCTCGGGGAGCGACGGGATGACAGCATCGGGTCATACGCCGCTGCCCTTCGCACGGCCGGGGCGACGAGGACGGACTGCTGGACGTACTCCGAGACCATCGGTGTCTCCCTCGTCTGGGCGGGCGCGAGCGACGCGGGCACGGAGTCGTTGGCGTTGCACGTCGTCCCGGTCAGCTGGGTGTCCGAACCACGCGTGAAGAAACCTGTCCGCGGCATCGACGTGCGCTGGTCCTGGAGCGATGTCATCGCGCTGCACGCGGCGCAGACCTGTCGGTCCGAGCCCCAGGACGCGACTTGACCTCAACCACGGTTCAGGTCGTACCGTGAAGCGTATGACCCGAACGAGAAGTCCCCGATGACCTACGTCATCGCGCTGCCCTGCGTCGACCTCAAGGACCGTGCCTGCATCGACGAATGCCCCGTCGACTGCATCTACGAGGGTGAACGCTCGCTCTACATCCACCCCGACGAATGCGTCGACTGCGGTGCATGCGAGCCGGTCTGCCCAGTCGAGGCGATCTACTACGAGGACGACCTGCCCGAGGAATGGGCCGACTACTACAAGGCGAACGTCGAGTTCTTCGACGAGATCGGTTCACCCGGCGGCGCGGCCAGAACGGGCCTCATCCAGCGCGACCACCCGCTGGTCGCCGCACTGCCGCCCCAGGGAGACCCCGCGGGACACGCCTAGGATCACCAGATCCTGTCCATTCGGTCAGTCGAGGACTGTACGACGGGCCGGGGCGCTCCGATGGGTCTGCGCCGAGGCTGAAGTCATGAACCTCTCAACCCCTCATCCCATCGAGGCTCGCGGGCTCCGGAAGACCTTCCATGGTCGCCCTCGCGTCGACGACGTCTCGTTCACTGTCGCCGCAGGGCGAGTGGTCGGATTGCTCGGACCGAACGGCGCCGGCAAGACCACGACCATCCGGTTGCTCCTCGGACTCGCCCACGCGGACGCCGGCGACGGCCTGATCCTCGGGCGCCGGTACCGCGACCTCCAGCACCCCGCCCGCTCGGTCGGAGCCGTACTCGACGCGGGTGGACTGCATCCTGCTCGGACAGGGCGACAGCACCTCCGCATCGCGGCCGCACGGATCGGTGTCGACGCGTCCCGCGTGGACGTCGTCCTCGACGAGGTGGGAATGACACGCGACGCGGACCGGCGGGCGAACGGATACTCGCTCGGAATGCGCCAGCGTGTCGCGATCGCGGCGGCGCTCCTCGGAGAACCGACCGTGCTCATCCTCGACGAACCCTCCAACGGACTGGACCCCGCTGGCATGCAGTGGTTGCGACTCCGACTGCGCGCCTTCGCCGATGCGGGTGGGACGGTGCTGCTCTCCTCGCACCTCCTGTCCGACGTCCAGGACATCGCGGACGACGTCGTCGTCGTCACCGACGGACGAGTGCTCGCGCAGACGTCGATCGATGACGTGCTCTCCGCGTCGAGCGGTGACCTCGAGGCCTACTACCTCCAGATCACCGGAACCACGGAGGTGCGCTGATGTTCCGCGCCGAACTTCTCAGCCTCGTCACCACCACTGCCACCAAAGTCTCCGCGGTGGTCGCCGTCGCCGGACTCGTCATCACGCAACTCGCGTTCGTGACCCTCATCCCGGCCCTCGCCAGCGGGGAGATCGGCCCTGGCGCCGAAGCACTCGGAAGCGACTTCCCCGTCGTCGACCTCGCGTCCCGGGCTGTGCAGCTCGACGCGCTCAACCCGCTCGGAGCATCGATGGGGAACGGGTCGATCGGTGTCGCACTCCTGGCCGTCGCGCTCCTCGGAGTGCTCGCGGGCACCAGTGACGACCGGTACGGCGGTATCGTCGGCGCGGCCCTCGCCTCGCCGAAGCGCTCCCGCATCGTGATCGGGAAGGCCGGAGCCGTCGCGCTGGTCGGGGCGACCCTCGGCCTGATCCTCGCCCTGACGAGCCTCGCCGCACTGGTGATCACCCTGGTGGCCGCGGGGACCCCGTTCGTCCTCGGCTTCGGCGACATCGCCTCGCGTGTCGGGCTCGGCATCCTCGCCGTCACGACCCTCGCCGTCATCGGTCTGGCTGTCGGTCTGATCGTCCGCACCCAGCTCGCCGGGGTCTTGACGATGCTTGGAATCCTCGTCCTCGAACCGATCGTCGTGTCGTCGGTCCAGCTCGTGACCGCCGCCACCCCGCCGCTGTGGACGCAGTTCCTCCCGATCGCGCTCGCACAGAACGTCATCCACGCCGGGACCGGTCCGCTCAGCGCATCAGTCGCCATCGGCGCCCTCCTTGCTCTCACCGTCGTGGCTTCGGCGGCGGCTTCCGCGGCGCTCACGCGCCGTGACATCTGATCCACGACGACCGAAAGGACAACCCGTCATGAACACATCTCCTTCTGACACGACGCAACCCCAGCCCGCCAAGCGTCGCCGAACGCGCACGGTGGTCGCCGTCTCCGTCGCCGCCGCGCTCCTCGCCGGGACCGTCTCGCTCGGCGCCTGGTCACGAACGGTCGAACGGTCCTCCGAGGCGCGTCCGGTGCAGCAGCGAATGCAGTCGCTCGTCGATGCCGGCTACCCGGCAGCACTGGCCTCCGTGACCGAACCCGACGGCACGGTCGTCGACATCGCGGTGGGAACGGGCGACATCTCGACCGGCGAGAAACCGCCCGTGGACGGCGAGGTGCGGATCGCGAGCAACACGAAGATGTTCGTCGCAACCCTCGTCCTGCAGCTCGTCGAGGAGGGGAAGGTCGCACTCGACGCACCGGTCGACACCTATCT
Organism: Plantibacter sp. RU18; assembly: GCF_050613355.1. Lineage (NCBI taxonomy): Bacteria > Bacillati > Actinomycetota > Actinomycetes > Micrococcales > Microbacteriaceae > Plantibacter > Plantibacter sp. RU18. The sequence goes on along the minus strand of NZ_CP159618.1, from coordinate 1,521,464 downwards.
CCCGGGGCTCATCACGGGTGACGGGATCGACGGCACCCGCATCACGGTCCGCCAGCTGTTGCAGCACACCGCCGGGCTCCCCGAGTACGCCGACCAGATCGCGGCCGATGCCTTCGGCGCTCAGGAGCTCTACATCTCGCCCCACGACATGCTCGACGTCGCACTCGCGAAGCCTGCCGTGTTCGCGCCAGGCCAACGATGGGAGTACAGCAACACGAACTACCTCGTCCTGGGGCTGCTGATCGAGGGCGTGACGGATCGGGCGCTCGCCCAGCAGATCGACGAGAGGATCGTGCACCCGCTCGACCTCGAACACACCTACTTCCCGGCACCGGGCGAGCGCCAGCTGCGCGGCGACCACCCGCACGGGTATCACGCGAAGAAGGTCGGTGACCTCCGGGACATCACTGCGCTCGACACCTCCTTCGCCTGGTCGGCCGGCGCCCTCGTCTCGACGCCGCACGAGATGAACGTCTTCATGAAGGCGTTGCTCGACGGCGAACTCCTGAACGCACAGAGTCTCGCTGAGATGCAGACCACAGTGCCGGCCGGTGACGAGCTGTGGCCGGAAGCGAGCTACGGGCTCGGGTTGCAGAGTTACCCGCTCAGCTGCGGTGGCGTGGCCTGGGGTCACGGCGGCGACATCCCCGGGACGCAGACGCGCAACGCGGTCGGCCCCGACGGCACAGCCGTCTCCATCGCAGTGACCTCGCTGCCGTGGGCGGTCGTCTCGCCGGATGACGACGAGAAGCTCCTGGAGCAATACCGCATCGTCGTCGACGCGCTGGACGAGACGTTGTGCGACGAGTGACCTCTTCTCCCGCATCGCCGGGTGCCGACTCCCACCGGGGTCGGCACCTGACATGGTTGACTCGACCCATGACGCCATCGGCACGGCCTGAATCCGTCGTGGAGCGACTCCGCGCGGCGCTCCCACCGGCCCTCGTGTTCGCCGGAGCGCTCGGCTACCTCGGTGTCGACCTCTGGGTGGAGGACGTGCCCCACGCTGTGCCCGGCACTGTGCCGCCGTGGTTCCACGCAGGGCTGGTCGTCCTGCAAGCCCTCGCCCTGCTCCAGCGTCTCAGGCATCCGACGATCGTGTTCGGGATCGTCGTGCTCCTCGACCTCGTGATCCTCGGCACCACAGCAGGCGAACTCGGGATCGGCGCGCTCGGGGTGGTCTTCGCGAGCTACGCTCTCGTGCGTCGTCAGGCTCGGCCGACGGCGCTGATCGCGCTCGTGGCGGGTGCCGTCGCGACGACGATCGTCGGCGTCGTCGCGATGGCCCTCGGCTCGTCTGAGCAGGTGATCGTCCTGCTCCTCGCGGTGATCGCCCGCATCGGGCTGCTGTACGTGCTGCCGGCAGGTATCGCCGAGTACACGCTCGGACGCGAGCGCCTCCTGTCAGCCATCGAGGACCAGGCTCGTATGGCGGAGAACGAGCGTCGAGCGCGCGCGCTCGACGATCTCCGCGCCGAACGTACCGCCCTCGCCCGGGAGCTGCACGACATCGCCGGGCACCACCTGTCCGGCATCATCGTCAGCGCGCAAGCGGCCGCCGCGTTGATGGAGCGCGACCCGGAGCGTGCCCGCGCGATGCTCCAGACCGTGCAGGTCGACGCGCGCACCACCCTCGTCGACCTGCGCCGGACCGTCGGGCTCCTCCGGAGCGACGACGCCGACTCCCAGAGCGGTGTGGCAGGCTCGCCCACCACCGTCCCGGCGATCGCGGCGATCCCCGAGCTCGTGGAGGCAGCCCGAACACGGGGTCAGCAGGTCGGGTACATCGTGACCGGCGCGCCGCGCACGCTCGGCCCGCTCGCGGAGACGGCCGCGTACCGCATGGTGCAGGAGTCGCTGGCGAACGCCGGCAGGCACGCGCCGGGGGCGAGTTGCTCGGTCAGCGTCGGATTCATGGCGAGTGGGCTTGAGTTGACCGTCGCGAACGCGCGCCCGCCGCATCAGCCTCCATCTGATCCTCCGGCGGCTGCATCCCGGGACGGCTACGGACTCTGGGGCATGCGGGAGCGCGCTGAGCTGATCGGCGCTCGACTGACCACAGCTGCCACCGATGACGGCGGATGGCGCAATCACCTCCGGATACCGGACGATCACCGGAGCGACGCATGATCCGCATCCTCATCGCCGATGACCAGGCCGTCGTCCGCGCCGGCCTGTCGGTCATCCTCGGGGCCGAGGACGACATCGACGTCGTGGGCGAAGCCATCGATGGCGCCGATGCGGTGCGGCTGACGAGGGAGCTGCATCCCGATCTGGTCTGCATGGACATCCGCATGCCGGGTACCGACGGGATCGCGGCGACCCGCACACTCATGGCCGACCCGGAACTCGACGTCGACGTCCTCATCCTCACCACCTTCGACGTCGACGCCGACGTGTTCGCCGCGCTCGAGGCCGGCGCGGCCGGTTTCCTCCTCAAAGGGGCGGACGAGGCGACCCTCCTCGCCGCCATCCGCTCAGTCGCAGCCGGTGAGGGAACACTCGATCAGCGCCTCACGCGACGCATCCTCCGGGAGTTCTCCGAGCGCCGACGGGAGAGGTCGACCACGGCACCGGCCGACTCTCCGCTCACCGACCGTGAGTTCGACGTCCTGGAGCTCCTGGCGCAGGGCCTGTCGAACGCCGAGATCGCGAACCAGCTCTTCGTCGAGCCGACGACCGTCAAGTACCACCTCGCCGGACTGCTGCAGAAGATCGGGGCGCGCGACCGCCTGCAGGCCGTGCTGTGGGGCATCCGGGCAAGTCTCGTCGATCCTCGGTGAGGTCTGCTGGACGGCTCGGTTGCCGTGGCGCGTCCCGCGTGACGACAATCGCGGCGTTGACCACCACAATTGACCCATGATCACCATCCATCTCCGCTATCAGATCGACCCCGAGCAGCTCGACACGTTCGTCGAGTATGGGAAGCGCTGGATCCGTCTGGTGAATCGCCTCGGCGGCACACACCACGGGTATTTCCTTCCGGCCGAAGGCGACAACGACGAGGCGTTCGCGCTGTTCAGCTTCCCGTCCCTCGCCGCCTACGAGCAGTACCGCATCACCGCGGAGACGGACCCGGAGTGCATCGAGGCCTACGAGCTGGTCCGAGGCACGGGCTGCATCATCCGTTTCGAGCGGCGCTTCCAGAAGCCGCTGTTCTCTGACGACCCTGCACTGGACCAGCGCCAGTGAGCTCTGCCGTGCGGTGAGCGCGCGCCGTGGCGCCGACAACCGACGAACCGACGAACCGACGAACGGCACCTCACCGGGCGGGATCGGACGTGCCGTCGCTCACCGTGTTCGGGTCGATCTGCCGATCAGCGATCGCCCGCACGATGGCCAGGAGGTCCTCGACGTCGACACCGGCCGCCTCACCTGCTTCGACAAGCGAACGAGCTCGTTCGATGACGGACTGAGGCGCACGGGAAGCTCCCGGTGCAACCCGGGTGCCGGCCGCAGTGCGAGTGACGACGAGTCCATCCTGCTCGAGAGCTCTGTACGCCTTGGCTGCAGTGGCCTGGGCGACGGCGAAATCCCGGGCAGTCTGACGCACCGTCGGGAGGCGCTCGCCATCTCCCAGCAGACCGGAGCGGATTGCGCCGCGGAACAGCGCGGTGATCTCGTCGGCCGACGGGTGGCTCATCGCGCCGCACCGGTCAACTCAGCGCTCATCTTCGAACTCTTCCGGGATGCGAACACGGCTCGCACGGTGTCCACCGCGGTCCTGAGCGCCAGCGCGACTCCAGTTCCTTGGAGGACGTAGCCCGCAAGGTTCATCGGTTGCGCAATGGCACTGTACCCACCGTTGATGAACAGGCGCGTGTTCGAGACGTTCTCGGACACCCAATACTCATCGAGTCCGACAAGAGAGGTACCCGACGAGCCGACATGCATCCACACCGCGCCGAATGTCGCCGCGATACCGGACAGCATCACGAGGGTGAAGAGTCGCGCGGTCGATTCCCGTTCCGGCCTGACGCTCGGGGCGGTGGGCCGGGCGAGGATCGGACGGTTGGCGTCCGCGCGCAGCGCGAGAACGAGCACGAGAGCTGCGAGGACCACGACAACGATGGTTGCGAGATGGTTCGGCCATCCGGCACCGGACACGTAGCCGAATCCGCTGTTGAAGCTCGTGTAGATCGGGAGCGGCGAGTAGTCAGGGACGTGCCCGAAGAACGGACCGCTGCTCGGAGCGGTTGTCGCGATCGCGATCTGCCAGGCGGCAGTGAGGATGACGAGCGATGCAGCGACAGCCGCAATCCGGAGTGCCATACGAGGCGCGAATTCGGTCCAGCCGCGTCGCGGCGAGATGGCACGCTCACCCGGGGCGGGCAGCGGGACTCGACGCATCATGAGAGCAGCCGCGACGAGTACCAGCGCAGCAGTGGCGACAGGAGCTGGCCGACGCCACCAACCGTCGAATCCAGATGCGTCAGAGATCACGACGTTGAGCGCACTCGCCACCGTCGCGGCTGCGGCGACCGCAATGGCTCCCACTGTCCCGACCCAGACGAGGACTGTACGGCGGAGGCCGGGTCCCGGCAGTGAGACGATGCGCCGCGGGCGCAACCACGACAGCGCGAACAGGGCCACCCCGAATGTCAGAGCGACCTCAAGAGGGAGGAGCTGCTTCACCGCGAACAGGAATGCCAGGAACGACGTCAGCATGGAAACCCCTCGGGTCAGTCGACACAGGATGCACTTTGTGCTGCGATATTAGCACAATCTTGTACTAGGTTAATAGCTCAAGATGCGAGCCGGTCGCCCCACACATCGCGCCCCATCGGCGCGAACCCGTCGAGTCACCGACACGGCGTGAGGAGTGTGGGAGGATTCGACTGCACCTCGTCCCGTCTTCCCTGGAGATCGTTTGTCCCGTCCGCCCGGCATGGTCGACGTCGCCAAACTGGCCGGCGTCTCTCACGTGACCGTCTCGAGAGTGCTCAACAACCGTGAACTCGTCAGACCGGAGACTCGGAAGCGTGTCGAGGACGCGATCGCAGAACTGGGCTACCGGCGCAACGAGATCGCCAGAGAACTCAAGAGCCGGAAGTCGCTGACGATCGGCGTGGTGCTCGCCGGAGCACAGCTGTTCGAGCTGCCACACACGTTGTTCGGCGTCGAGACCACTGCGCGCGAAGCCGGCTACGGGTTGAACCTGGCGAGCTGGCAGGGCATCGCAGGTGACTCGCTCGCCGAGACCGTCGATCGAATGGGCGACCGCGCGGTCCAAGGGGTGCTGATCATCGCCGACCGTCCGGTCGTGGTCGCCGAGCTGCCATCGCTCCGCCCCCGGGTGCCGACGACGATGATGCTGTCCGGCCAGGTCGAAGGCACCGAAGGGCTCGGCTACGTCGAGTACGACCACGTGTACGGTGCCCGGCTGGCCGTTCGCCATCTGTTGGACCTCGGGCACCGCTCGGTTGCGCACATCACGGGCAACCTCGACACGTTCGACGCGAACGCACGGCTCCTCGGGTGGCAGGAGGAGCTGCGCAGTCACGGCATCACCGACACCGAGCGCTACGAAGGCGACTTCCAGGCGACGAGCGGCTACCGTTGGGGCTCGTTTCTGGCCACGAGGCCCGAAGGGCCGCCGACGGCCGTGTTCGCAGCCAACGACCAGATCGCGATGGGTGCACTGGCGGCCTTTGCGCAGCATCATGTTCGCGTACCGGAGGACGTCTCACTGGTCGGCTACGACGACCAGGCCGGTGTCGAGTTCACCGTGCCGGCGCTGACGACGGTTCGGCAGGACTTCACCAGGCTCGGCACGGAATCGATCCGCGACGTCCTCGATCGGATCGACGGCGGGGACGCGAAGGTGACGAAGCTCCTGCCCGAACTCAAGATACGGCGGAGTACATCGACCCCTCGTCGGTGAACGCTGGAACACCAGCGGTACCACCGCGGTAGGTGAACCGGTCGATCACCGCCTCACCCTGCGACCCCCGCCCTTCGACATACGGGCCGATGACGACGCCGATGAAGCCTCCACCTGCTTCGGTGCTGAGCGTCGTGGTCGCAATCGCGACCGACGGCGCAGCACCCCGGGCCGCCGCGCGCCCGTCACCGTCGAACCGGATGCGGTATCCCCCCGCGTCCCCCTCGACCGTGACGCGACCGACGGTGGCCCGCGGGTCGAGGGGCTCGACGCAGAGCACACGCTGCTCCCCGTCGATGCGGAGCGTGACCCGCAGCTGGAATTCGCCGGTGGTGCGGCGCTCGAACAGAGCACTCACGTACCGATGCTCGCTCTGGACGATCGCGATCCCCGCGGCGGCGTCACGCACGTGATCGAGGCGGAGCGAGACCGTTGCCGTGAACCGATGGTGTTGCTGCCGGCGACCGAGGAACGAGGGCGTGCCTGCGGGTGCGTGCAGCTCAATGCCGGCTCGCACGAGCAGGCCGGAGTTCGCGACGGCCCGAGGAGCGGCGATGGAATCGAGCGGGCCACGCAGGGAGATCCAGTCGCAGCCGAGGGCCACGTCGTCGAATCGGTCATCCTGGCAGACGGCCGCCGACGACCCGCTCGGGCCTGAAACGTTCACGATGTCGGTGACGTGGCCGATCCCCGGCGCGAGCACGAGGCCGCCTTCGTCCCAGGTCGCCGGAACCAGGAACGTCTCCCTGCCCAGCACGTGATGACCATCGATCGGCCGAGTGCCGAGGACGACCGCCCAGACCTCACCGCTCGGGGTGTCGACGAGATCCATGTGCCCGATGTTCTGGATAGGAGCGTCCGCCCCCAGGTGACGGTGGGTGAGCAGCGGGCTTCGGGGGTCGGACCGGTATGGGCCGGTGACATGCGCCGCCGAGGCAGCCGTCACCGAATGGTGTCGTTCGGTGCCGCCCTCCGCCCCGACCAGCTGATAGCCGCTCGCGCTTCGGTACAGATGCGGCGCCTCGATCCACGTGTCGCGGGCGAAGCCGCGCCAGATCATCCGAATCGGTCCGACCAGGGTCCGAGTCCGCGGGTCGAACTCCTGGAGGAAGATCTCCGCCGGTCCGTGCTCCGGTTCGTGCGCATCCCGGCAGGCCGTGAACCATGCACGCCCGTCATCATCGAAGAACAGGGAGGGATCGATCCCTTCGGCATCGAGTTCGATCGGCGTGCTCCACGGCCCAGCGGGGTCCGATGCGGTGAACAGCAGCGTGCGTTCGCCGCGACGCCCTCTCGCGATGGAGACGACGACGAAGAACTCCCCGTCGTGGTACCTGATCGTCGGCGCCCACACGCCGTCCGACGACTCCGCATCGTGCAGATCGAGTTGTTCGAGCCGATCCGCGACGTGCCCGATCAGCGTCCAGTCTGCAAGGTTCGTCGACCGGAACACCGGAATCGCCGGCCAGTAGGCGAAGGACGAGACAACGAGGAAGTAGTCGTCTCCGCGTCGGCACACGGAGGGGTCGGGATGGAACCCGGGCAGGATCGGATTGCTGACGACGGCCATACGAACTCCGTTTTGTTGGATGGAACAACTTTTTACTTGACGAATGACAACGTTAACATCATCATGGAGATCGCCCCCGTTGGAGCACAAGCCGCGGCGGCGGACCAGATCCGGTACCCGTCCGGGCCGATACACGTCGAAGGAGATGTGACATGACCGCACCACGAATCACCTCACGGACGGGGCCGCGTTCCAGACGCGCGGTTGTGGGAGGGCTGCTCGGGAGCGCCCTCCTCGTCGGTGCCCTCACCGGCTGCTCCGCCGACTGGAGTGAGGGCGGCGACGTCACGCTGAACTTCTGGACCTGGTCCCTCAAGGGTGGCGATGAACGCGCTGAAGCGATCATCGACGCCTACGAGAAGGCCAACCCGGGAGTGACCATCAAACTCTCCGAGGTCGGCGGCACCGCCGACACATCCTCGAAACTCCTGGCCGCTGATCGTGCGAACGAAGTGCCGGACGTCGTCCAGGTCGAGTACCGCGCGCTGCCCTCGCTCGTCGTCGCCGGCGTGGTGAAGGACATCACCGAAGGCGTCGGGCCGGTCAAGGACGCCTTCGCCGACAACATCTGGGATCTCACAACCCTGAACGGCGAGGTCTACGGTCTTCCGCAGGACATCGGTCCGATGATGCTCACGTACCGTGCCGACCGCTTCGCGGAGCTCGGCGTCGCCGTCCCCACCACCTGGGAGGAGTACGCAACGGCCGCGGAACAGATCCGTGCCGCCGACCCGACCGCCTACATCGCGTCGTTCGCGCCCACGGAGTTCGCCTTCTTCGCCAGCCAGGCCGCGCAGGCCGGGGCCAGCTGGTGGGAGTCGGACGGTGAGGAATGGACAGTCGGCGTCGACGATGACGAATCGATCGCCGTCGCGAACTACTGGCAGGACCTGGTCGACCGCGACCTCGTCAAGGTGGAGCCCCTGCTCACGCCCGAGTGGAACGCTCAGGTGAACGACGGCAAGATCCTCAGCTGGGCGGCCGCTTCCTGGGCTCCGAGCGTCATCTACGCTGTCGCCCCGGACACCGCCGGGGCGTGGCAGGGAGCACCGCTCCCCCAGTGGAGCGCCGGCGATCCCGCGGTGCCGTTCCTCGGCGGATCGACCTATCTGATCCCCGAGAAGTCGAAGCACGCCGAGGAAGCCACGAAGTTCGCCTCCTGGCTGGCCGGATCCGATGAGGGAGCGAAGCTGTTGCTCGGCCTCGACCTGTACCCGGGCGCGACGGCCGGTCGCGAGGCGACGAAGTCCGCGGCACCCCCGCTCCTCATGCCGGAGCAGACCGACTTCTATGAGCTGACGGACCAGATCATCTCGGACTCGACGATCCCGCTGACGTGGGGTCCGAACGTCAACGTCGCGCAGACGGCCCTCGGTGACGCCCTCCAACAGGCCGCGCTGGACGGGACACCGTTCGCCGATGCGTTCGCGACGGCGCAGCAGGCGATCATCGACGACCTCGCGAAGTCCGGCTACACGGTCGCGAAGTAGCGATCGGGGTGGGACCGGCTCGGTCCCACCCCACACGGACGACTTCGAGAACAGGACGGAACATGTCACTCACACCCACTGCGACCGCTCCTCGCGGACCCGCCGCGGCACCATCGGCGACCCCGACCGCGCATTCCCGCCGACGGAAGCGTCGATCGACTCGCGCTCCGTGGTTCTTCCTCGCGCCGGCGATGGTCTTCTTCATCGCGTTCATGGTGATCCCCATCGTCTACGCCATCTATCTGAGTTTCCGGGGCCAGCGCGTCGAGAGCGGCGGCGCCTTCGGGCGGCGGGTGGAGACGTTCATCGGATTCGAGAACTACGTGGCGGCCCTCACCGACGCGGAATTCCTCGCCGGCCTCGGGCGCGCCCTCACCTACGGCGCCATCGCGGTGCCGAGTGTCCTCGGACTCGCCCTGCTCTTCTCGCTCCTGCTCGACACGCCGAGAGCGCGGTTCACGGCCTTCTCTCGGACGGCGATCTTCATCCCGTACGCAGTGCCGGGCGTGATCGCGAGTCTCCTGTGGGGATTCCTGTATCTCCCCAGCACGAGTCCGATCAGCTCGATCGCACGGTCACTGGGGCAGGACTCGCTCGACTTCTTCAGCTACCCGGTGCTGTACTTCTCGCTGGCGAACATCGCATTGTGGTCGGGCGTCGGGTTCAACATGATCATCATCTACACCTCGCTGCGGGCCATCCCCACCGAGATCTACGAGGCCGCCCGGATCGATGGAGCGAGCGAATTGCAGATCGCCCTGCGGATCAAGGTGCCTCTCGTCGCGCCCGCGCTGGTGCTGACGAGCCTGTTCTCGGTGATCGGGACGCTCCAGCTGTACAGCGAGCCCGCGACGCTGCGCCCGATGACGTCGACCATCTCCTCCACGTGGGTTCCGCTCATGAAGATCTACCAGGACGCCTTCATGAACGACAACCTCGGTGCAGCGGCAGCCGCCTCCGTCGTCCTCGCACTCGGCATCCTCGGTTTCTCGCTCGCCGTGCTGACCTTCTTCAACCGCCGCACCTTCGGAGGCCGATCATGACGACGACCACACTGACGACAGCAGAACGCGACACCGGACCACTGTCGGCTCCTGACCCTCGCCGACGCCGATCCGGAGCGGGTCGCCGTGGCACGCCGGGATCGCGTGTGGCGACCATCGTCCTCCTCCTCGGCGCGGTGTACTGCCTCGTCCCGGTCGTCTGGGTGATCATCGCCTCGTCCAAGTCGCCGCGCGAGCTCTTCTCCACCTTCTCGTTTGCTCCCGGCACTGCCTTCCTCGAGAACCTCGCCGCCCTGAACGCCTACGGCGGTGGCCAGTTCTGGCAGTGGTGTCTCAACAGCGTCCTGTACGCGGGAGTCGGCTCCGTCCTGTCGACGATCGTCTCCGCGATGGCGGGGTACGCACTGGCGAAGTTCCGTTTCCGGGGGCGCGACACACTCTTCGGCATCCTGCTCGCCGGGGTACTCGTCCCTGGCATCGTGCTCGCCGTTCCGCAGTACCTGCTCCTCGCCTGGGCGGGACTCGCGGGCACCTATTGGTCCGTGCTGCTCCCCGTCATCATCAACCCCTTCGGTATCTTCCTCTGCAGGGTCTTCGCGACTGCAGCGGTGCCGGACGAGACGATCGAGGCGGCGCGCATCGACGGCGCGAGCGAGGCGCGCATCTTCGTCTCGATGGTGCTGCCCATGATGGTCCAAGGACTCGTCACCGTGTTCGTGCTGCAATTCGTCGGCATCTGGAACAACTTCCTGCTGCCGTTCATCATGCTCTCCGACCAGGACAAGTATCCGCTGACGCTCGGGCTGTACACGTTCCTCTCGAAGGGCTCGGGTGACACCGACCTGTACGCGCTCGTCATCATCGGCTCCGCCGTCTCCGTCGTTCCGCTCATCCTCGTGTTCCTCTGGCTGCAGCGCTACTGGCGAACCGACCTCCTCGCTGGGGGGCTGAAGGGATGACCGGCGCAGCGCACGCGAGCGAGGTCCCCTGGCCGACCGATGGGCTGTCCTATGGCGGCGATTACAATCCCGAGCAGTGGAGCTGGGAGGTCATCCACGAGGACATGGAGCTGATGCGGCGCGCCGGCATCACGCTCGTCACCCTCGGGGTCTTCTCCTGGGTCGTCCATGAACCCCGTGATGGAGAGTTCGACTTCACCTGGCTCGATCGCATACTCGACCTCCTCCATGAGAACGGCATCGTCGTCGACCTCGCCACCCCGACGGCCGCCCCTCCGATGTGGCTGCAGGGAGCGCACCCCGAGATCCTCCCCGAAGACGAGTGGGGCAGGCGACGGGCTCCGGGCGGACGACTGGGGTGGTGCGCGTCATCCCCGGTCTTCCGGCACTATGCGATGCGCGTCGTCGAGCGTCTGGCAGAGCACGTCGCCGGACACCCCGCGGTGCGCCTCTGGCATGTGAGCAATGAACTCGGAGGGGGGAACGGCCGATGCCACTGCGCAGATTCGACCCGACGATTCCAGGAGTGGGTCGCTGGACGGTACGGAACGATCGGCGCCGTGAACGACGCCTGGGGCATGGCGTTCTGGGGTAACGACTACTCCGCCTTCGACGAGATCCAGACCCCGCGCGGCGGGACCAATCACAACCCTGGACAGCTCCTCGACTACGAACGCTTCTCCTCAGACGAACTCCTCGATCAGTACCGGGCAGAGCGGGCAGTCCTGAAGCGCTGGACGCCGGACATCCCCGTCACCACCAACTTCATCGTCGGTCTGGGTCCCGATGTCGTCGACTACGCCAGATGGGCGCCGGAGATGGATGTCGTCGGCAACGACCACTACACGTACGGCCCCGATCCGCGCCGACACCAGGAGCTGGCATTCAGCGGCGACCGCATGCGCGGGATCTCGAACGGCGGGCCGTGGATGCTGATGGAGCACGCGACCGGCGCCTCGAGCTGGCACGCGATCAATCAACCGAAACTGCCGGGCGAGATGATTCGGCATGCCATCGGACATGTGGCACGCGGGTCCGACAGCGTCATGTTCTTCCAGTGGCGGGCATCGCGTGCCGGCATCGAGCAGTTCCACTCGGCGATGCTGCCGCACGCCGGAGCCGAGACGAGGGTCTTCGAAGACGTCGTCCGATTGGGCGGGATCGTGCAGCGACTGCGCGAGGTGCGCGGCACTCGGGTGGCGGATGTCCGGGTAGCCCTCCTCCATGACAACGAAGCGGGCTGGGCTCTGCGAAGCGGGTTGAAACCCAACAACCGCATCGAATATGCGGACACCGCTCGGGCGATCCACAGTGCGTTGTTCGATCGCGCCGTCACGGCCGATGTGATTCCACCCTGGGCGGATCTTGATCCGTACGCATGTGTGATCGTCCCGGGTCTGTTCCTCGTGACGGACGAACACGCCGCAGCGATCGCGGCCTATGTTGCCGGCGGCGGGTCAGTGCTGGTCACCTGGTTCTCCGGCATCGTGGACGAGAGCAACACCGTCCGGCTCGGCGGTTACCCCGGTGCCTTCCGCGAGCTGGTCGGAGCGAGCAGCGAGCAGCTCCACCCGCTGACGGATGACGAGACGGTTGAGCTCGATCAGGGCTGGCGCGCGAAACGGTGGACGGAGCTGATGCGCGTCGGAGACGCCGAGGTGGTCGCCGCGTACTCGACGGGGCCGTATTCGGGGCATCCCGCGATCACGCGTCGATCGGTCGGCCACGGCACCGTGTGGTATCTGTCCACCGAACTCGAGACGAGCGGGCTGGACGCGTTGCTCGGGCGCATCCTCGAGGAGGCGGGAGTCACCGCGACAGCAGCCACATCTGCTGGGGTCGAAGCAGTGCGACGGCGAGATGGGGATCGCTCCTATCTCTTCCTGATCAATCACTCGGACGCAGACGGCTGGGCAGAGGCCTCCGGCGAGGACATCCTCACGGGGAAGATCTTCGTCGACGTCGTGGACGTCGTTGCCGGGGCAGTCGTCGTCATCCGGGAGGGCGGGGTCTGAGCCTCGACGCGACGCAGTGCCAGGTCAAGTACGGGCCGGCGAAGATCCCGACAGTCCGAGCAGGGTGATGACGCGCTCGGCGTGCTTCTGCGCAGCATCCTGCGTCGGCGCCGGCGTCAGGCCGAGAATTCGACGTCTGTGCGGTTCACCGAGCAGCAGCCCGAAGAGCGCCTCCGCATTCGCATTGTCGTCCGCGAGGGGGAGGTACTGCGCGAGGAGGGCGATGTATCCCCGCGGACCACTGGCATAGAAGTCAGCTGCCAGCTCGGGGAACTGCGCTGATTCACCGATCATGAGACGGTGCAGCCCGACCGCGTCGTCTGAGTGCAGAACTGACACGAGACGAGTCGAGACATCGAGAAGGGTGTTCGCGTTCGCCTCCGGGCCCAGAAGGTCTCGTCCGCGGAATCGTTCGATGGCGGCAGTGAAGACCTCTGCTTTATCGCCGAAGTAGGTGTAGACGGTCCGCTTCGTGACCCGGGATGCGGCGGCGATCTCGTCGATGGTGACCTGTCCGTAGCCGTTCGAGACGAACAGTTCCACCGCAGCGTCGAGGACCTGGTCTCTGCGCTCCTCACGCTCCTCCGCGGTCGGACGGCCCCGTTTACGTATCGACGTGTCGCTCATAAGTGACCTTCCTGCCGCTTGGCTTCGCGGGTCAACGCCTCGCAACAACCATTCTATAATGACACGAATACGTTTCATTATTCGTGTGGTCCTCCCGCCACGCGATCGAGCAAGCCGAGCTCCACACGAGCACGGCGTGAGGAGCCCCGATGGCCGCACGCAGATCCACAACGCCTCAGAAGGCCGGGGTGGCCTCACCTCCGGAGAACACCGCGAATCCGGATAGCGGGATGCTGCTCGGTTTCTACCGGCAGATGGTGATGATCCGCCGATTCGAGGAGCGGGCGGCCCGCTCGTACACGCAGGCCGAGATCGGCGGATACTGTCACCTCAACCTTGGCGAGGAGGCTACAGTCGTCGGCCTCATGTCGGCGATGGAGTCCACCGACTACCTCTTCACGAACTATCGAGAGCACGGCTATGCGATCGGGCGGGGCATCGCGCCCGGGCGGATCATGGCCGAGCTCTACGGCCGGAGCGGCGGTGTCTCCAAAGGCTGGGGCGGGTCGATGCACCTGTTCGATTTCGAGTCCCGGCTGCTCGGTGGGTACGGGATCGTCGGCGGCCAGGTGCCGCTCGCGACGGGCGCGGCACTCGCGATCGACTACCGGGAGGGTCCGGAGGCGGTCGTCTGCGTGATGGGTGACGGCACGACCAATATCGGGGCGTTACACGAGTCGCTGAACATCGCAGCCCTCTGGGATCTGCCGATCGTCTACCTGGTCGTCAACAACGGGCTCGGCATGGGTACGACCGTTGAGAAGGCCTCCGGCGAGCCCGAGCTGTACAAGCGCGCAGCCTCGTATCGGATGGCATCCGCCCGAGTCGACGGCAACGACCCCGTCGCCGTCCGCGATGCCGCTCTCGCGGCGCTCGCCAGCGCGCGCGCTGGAAAGCCCTTCCTCTTGGAGGCGGTCAGTGAACGTCTGAAAGGGCACTCGGTGGTCGACCCTGCGAGGTACCGCACGAAGGAGGAAGCGGAAGCGCTCAAGGCCGGCGATCCCGTCGCGGCCTTCGCCGTCCGCCTCGCGGAGGATGGGCTGCTGACCGACGAGGCAATCGCCCAGATCGACGCGGATGCACGACACGAAGTGGCGGAAGCGGTCGCCTTCGCCGAGGCGAGCCCCCACCCCTCCGTCGACACGCTCTTCGACTACACCTACGCCACCGCAGTGCCCAACGACTCCCGACGCCTCCCCGGGCAGCCGCTGTTCGAACCGGCACCCTTCCCCACGATCGGAGCATCAGCATGAGCATCATGACCTACCGGCAGGCCCTGAACGACACACTGCGCTCCGAGATGCTGCGCGACGAGAACGTCCTGCTCATCGGCGAGGAGATCGGCGTCTTCGAGGGCTCGTACAAGATCACGGCGGGACTTCTCGCGGAGTTCGGCGAGAAGCGTGTACGAGACACCCCGATCGCCGAGGAGGGCTTCACCGGAGCCGCGATCGGCGCCGCCATGCTGGGCTTGCGGCCGGTTGTGGAGCTCATGACCATCAACTTCTCGTTGCTTGCTCTCGACCAGATCGTGAACCATGCCGCGAAGATCTACGGCATGTTCGGCGGGCAGGCGCGCGTGCCGCTCGTCATTCGCACCCCCGGAGGCGGCGGACAGCAGCTCGGCGCCACTCATTCCCAGAACATCGAGCTGTACTACGCCTTCGTGCCCGGGATGAAGGTCGTCGCTCCGTCCAGCCCCGCTGACGCCAAAGCACTCCTGCTGGCGGCTATTCGTGACGACGACCCCGTCCTGTTCCTCGAGAACCTCGCCCTGTACAACACGAAGGGCGAGGTCCCCGACGACGACACCCCAGCTGAGATCGGACGCGCCGCCATCACGCGCGAGGGCGCCGACATCACTGTCGTCGCGTACTCCCGCATGGCCGCGATCGCGCTCGAGGTCGCAGAGCAGCTCGCCGAGGCCGATGGGATCGACGTCGAGGTGGTCGATCTGCGGAGCCTACGGCCGCTCGATCGTGACACGGTCATCGCCTCCGTCAAGAAGACCCACTGCGCCGTCGTGCTCGAAGACGACTGGCTCACCTACGGCATCGGCGCAGAGATCGCCGCGACGATCTCCGATGGCGCCTTCGACTGGCTCGACGCACCCGTGCGCCGCGTCGCCATGGCCGAAGTCCCCATGCCCTATTCCAAACCGCTGGAGACTGCCGCGCTTCCCTCCGCCGAAGACGCGGCCACCGCCATCCGTCAGACGCTCGCCGCCGTCGCCCGCCGCGCCTGAAAGGACACCCCATGATCGACATCCTCATGCCACGCCTCTCCGACACCATGGAAGAGGGCGCCATCGCCATCTGGCACAAAAAGCCTGGTGACACCGTCGCAATCGGAGACATCCTCGTCGAGATCGAGACCGACAAGACCACGATGGAGTACGAGGCCTACGATGCCGGAGTACTCCACACAATCCTTGTTCCCGAAGGGGAGCAAGCCACCATCGGCATGGCCATCGCCCAACTTGACGATGGCAGCTCCACAGAACCGACATTCCAACCAGCCCCAGCGGCGAGAGCACAAGCAGCGGAGGAAGGAGGCGGATCCACTGCAGCAGCAGCGACACACACGTCGCCTCCTGAGGTTCCCATCGCTGCCGACCAGCGCCTGCTCGCGACACCGCTCGTGCGCAGACTCGCCCGCGAGCACGCGATCGATCTCACGGAGGTGACCGGGTCGGGACCCGGCGGCCGGATCGTCCGCGCCGACATCGACGACGCACTAGCCCGTCCGAGCTCCACAGCTGGCGCGTCGACGACCACCGGGGTCGACGCGCCGCAGCCGACCACCGTGCCGACCGCCCTCGATGACGGCCGGCAGTCCACCGCAGTACCGTTCGACAAGAGCCGGCAGGTGATCAGTCGACGCCTCACCGAGAGCGCCACCACCACTCCCCAGTTCACTGTCACCGCGGCTGCCGACGTCGAAGACCTGCTGGCGCTCCGGGTCGATCTCAACGCGCACCTGGCGTCTTCGGAGCGACCCAAGATCAGCGTCAACGACCTCCTCGTGCGTGCCTGCGCGATCGCACTCCGCGAACACCCAGAGGTCAATGCGTCCTACTCTCCGGAAGGGCGCGGACAGACCCTCCTGCACGAACGGGTGAACATCGGCATCGCCGTCGCCTCCGACACCGGACTCGTCGTCCCCGTCATCACCGACGCGGATCAGAAGACCGCGTCACAGATCGCCACCGAATCCAGGAGGCTGGCCGGACTCGCGAAGGAACGCAGCTTGGGCACCGCTGACATGAGCGGCGGTACCTTCACGATCAGCAACCTCGGTATGTACGGCGTCGAACAGTTCACCGCCATCATCAACCCACCCCAGGGCGCGATCCTCGCCGTCGGCGCAGCGCAACTCGAACCCGTCGTCATCGATGGCGCCGTGCAGATCCGACACAGGATGCGCTACACCCTTTCCGCCGACCACCGGATCATCGACGGCGCGCTCGCCGCGCGGTTCCTCGCCGCACTCACCAAGCTCGTGGAACAACCGCTGAACATCATCGCCTGAAGGCAAGGACCGCACGCCATGGCTCCCCGAGCACACCGCAGAGCGCTGTGCTCGGGGCGGCTCGCCCGGCATGATGGGGTGATGTTCGAGGATTTCACCATCGAGGACGTCGCCGTCGGCGATGAGACAGTGCACGTCCGTCTCGGAGGTGAGGGACCGCCCGTCCTCTTGCTGCACGGGCACCCGCGCACGGGAGCGACCTGGCATCGCGTCGCACCCCGGTTGGTCGACGCGGGCTTCACCGTGATCTGCCCGGATCTGCGTGGATACGGTCGATCCACCAGCCCGGAGCCGAAAGCTGACCACAGCGCCCACTCGAAGCGGGCGGTCGCCGACGACATGGTTCGGCTGATGACCGCCCTCGGTCATGAGCGGTTCCACCTGGTCGGCCACGACAGAGGCAGCTACGTCGCGCTTCGCCTGGCGCTCGACCACGAACCCCGGATCGACCACCTCGTCCTCATCGACTGCATACCGATCAGTGAGCACCTGGCTCGCGCGGACGCCCGTTTCGCGACCATGTGGTGGCACTGGTTCTTCTTCGCCCAGCCCGACACCCCGGAACGTGTCATCACTGCCGACCCCGACAGCTGGTACGAGGGCGATCCCGAAGCGATGGGAGCCGAGAATCACGCCGAGTGGCGCCAGGCCGTCCACAATCCGCGAGTCGTTCGGGCGATGCTCGAGGACTACCGGGCGGGAATGACGATCGACCGTGCCCATGAAGAAGCCGACAGGGCCGCCGGCCGCCGCCTGGACGTGCCGCTCCTGCTCCTCTGGTCACTCCGCGACGACCTCGAAGAGCTCTACGGCGACCCACGGACGATCTGGAAGGAATGGGCTACCGACCTTCGAGGATTCGGCATCGACTCCGGACACCACATCGCCGAGGAAGCACCCGCGGAACTCGTCCACGCCCTCATCGACTTCTTCCCCCACTGAACGCGACAGACGCTCCCGTCAGAGCACCCATCACCGCGGGGCGCCTCCTCCGTCCCGGCGACGAATGACGGAACCTGTACATCGCCTCTTGCGATTCCCCGCCCAAAGGTCTAGCGTCCAGGGTGAAACAAGTCGGTGCTCTCACTTCGGGTGTGATGAGTGGACAGGGACGACGTCTTCGGGTTACGCCGTCCCTGTCATCGGGAGCTGAATCAGCTCGGTCTGGCGGACTCACAGAGGGCCGAAGACGGCGTCGGGGTCGGCCTGGAGTTCGAGCTGGTCGAGCAAAGGCTCCAGCTCGCGTTCCTCGAAGCGGAAGTGCGACTCCATGATTGCGGCGAAGCCCTGCAGGTGCCGCGCGAGGATCGCGGGCGATTCCGCGGCCTGCACTGCATCGTCGAAGCGCGCCAGGAGTGTGGAGATCATCTCGTGATCCTGTCTCAGCATACTGACGACGCCCGCCGCCTTCGGATACTGCCCGATGAGCGCAGGAAAGAGAAGTGCGTCCTCGCCCCGATGGTGCCCGTCGAGGGCCACGCAGAATCCGTGGCAGAAGAGCAGGAGATCTCGTGAGGCGCCCGGCAGATCGGCGCCGACGCGGGCTGCGTCCTGGGCGGTCGCAAGTGCCAGACGGAGGCGTGCGTGTGCCTCGAGAAGCTGACGGCGCCAAGCGACCAGCCTTGGGATGTCGCTCACGCGGCTGTGTCGGTACGAGCTTTCATCGATATCCGCCTTCGTCGAGCGCCAACCCGACCCGGGGTCAGGCGACGCGCCGATAGCCTACATCCTCACCAGCAGGCGAGCTGATTGATCAGCGATCGCCTCTCGTTGACGACACCCTTCCCACATGGAGATAGACGAGTGGGTTACAGTGCAGAACACCCGACGAAGGACGCGGAGATGACGAAGCCGATAACGCTGATCCAGGATGCAGACCGCGAGCTCGCCACTCGTATCCGAGCCGTTCAGGTCATAGCTGACACAGAGACGGAGAGTTGGGAGCTGGAGTTGCTCGCAAACAGCCCTGACACAGTTATCGCCGCAGATTCATATTCCGTGATGGCCCCGTCAAAGCGCGATGACATCCTCGATCTGATCTCCTACGTCCTGACAAGTTCCGGTCTCAAGGCCAGCCCATCAGCGCTGGTGAACTCCTCGGAGGGCCCTCTTGATTTCACGCTGTACGTATCACGACTGTGACCAAGGGGAAACCTCTGAGCTCAATCAGCAACCAAGCAAGCCTCACAGTCGGCGATAGGGGCGATCAGATCGCCGGAGTCCTCGCGCCTTCCCTGTGCCGGCACTCGCACTGGGATCACTCTCGTGGTCATCCGGGTGGAAGGCGCATACTTCTCCCTTCGAAAATCAACGCGCATATGACGAGTGTGCTCGCCGCAACGCATCACATCACGCCCAAGCAGCTCGCACTGCTCACGGAAGGAACCCCAGAATGAGCCCGACACGAACTACAGCCGGCACACTGCGACGCAGTATCAGCGCCACGCTCGTCTCGGTCCCGTTCGTCCTGATCGTCGTGACATGGCTCGCGTGGCACCGTGTTCTGCCGCAAAGCTTGCCGACCCAGTGGTCAGGCGATGAAGTGGTTTCAACTCAGCCAACCTTGCTCTTCGCGATCGTGACCGGCACCATCGCGCTGGGCGCCGCAGCGTTCGCTGTGCACGCCGCATTGTCGCCCGATGACGACGACCACCCTCGCCGCAGTTTCCTCATTGCCGGCAGTGCGGCCGGAATCGCGGCAGCGGGGTGGCTCATCAGCGCTTCGATCGCGCGAACGGCTGCAGACGGCGGAGCCAGCGCCATCGGCGCTCTCGGCTTGGCCGCGATCGCCTCGCTTGCGTACGGATTGCTGCCGTTCGCTGTCGCCCCACGAACAACCTGAACAGTTCACCGAGCCACCATCGGCCATCGTCGAGTACGTGCATCACGGACCGGGTAGCAATGTGACGCTATTCGTAGTTTACTAATACCGTGAGTCGAATACAGGCACAACAGAACGCTCAGGTCATCCGCGCGGCCCTCCCGCTCCTCACGCTCACCTTGATCGGGAACCGGGAGTCCTATGGGTACGAGATCGTCGAGCGTCTCTCCGACCTCGGGTTGAGTGTCAGCACAGGTCTCGTCTACCCCGTGCTCAGCAGGCTTGAGCGAGACGCGCTGGTGACAACGTGGTCCGTGGCGTCATCAAACGGCCCTCCCCGAAAGTACTTCGCCCTCACTCCCGCCGGGCGGGATGCACGCAATTCAGCACTGGATCAGTGGCAGCTCGTTTCATCGGCCGTCGCTCATACCCTCACCACTGAAGGAGAGAACAATGCCTGACACTTCCTCCCCGACAACCTTTTCCCATCGATCTCTCCTTGATCGGTTTCGAATGGATGCCTTCCTCCTGCGCGTTGACTGGCATTTGGAGGGAAGCCTGCCGGGCAGCGACCGCAAAGCCATCATCGAATCCCTCCGCCAGGAACTCGCAACCGAGCCGCGTGAGTTAAGCCAGGCGCTCGACGGTCTCGGATCACCCCGGTCGCTCGCGCGGCGCTACGCCGACGAAGGTGTGCGTCGCCCCCTATGGTCTTTGGGCGTTGTTATCGGAGGGCTTGCCCTATCCATCTACTGGGCGGTCTTCTTGACGTACACGGCCGGGATGCTCGCGGCCGTCGACAGTTTTGCCCCTGCGACAGCACACTCGCACTTCCTGTCCATTCAGGTCAGAGCCTTCTCTTCGGCGGATGGTTTCGGCATCGGTTGGACTGGCGGATGGGCGTGGCTCGTCGTTCCCCTCATCATCGTCGCTGTCGGATTCCTCGCAGGCGCTCGCCTGTGGAGGGCGCTGCCGGCGCTCCGACACGAAGGAACGAGCCGACCCTCTGACGATTTCTAGGAAGACGGGAGCACACCCGCAAGGATGGCGGCTCCACGAGGCTCACCGCGCAAGCGTGCGAAACACACGGTTTGGACTGCATGCTGCTCGGTGACTGCCTGGTGTCTGTCCCCGAAATCGAGCGGGACCCTCGGGCCTGAAACCCCAGGACGACGTCGCGCCGAGGCGTCAGATGATCTCGGGGCTCTCAATGAGGAAGGCCATGCCGAGATCGAATCGACGACGCCTACGATGTCATGCGCGCGCTTGATTCTCGAGGTAGCGCAGCACGGCGAGGACTCGCCGATTGCCAGCTGGTGGGAGCGCGGTCGACAGTCAGTCGAGCTGAATGGACGTCTCAGCGGTCGGCGTGCGGATCATGAACGAGGCCAGGAGGGGAAGTGTGGGCGAAGACGGCCAGGTCCAGACGACGCGCCATTCAGTCCCAGAACCCCCCAGCGACCGGACGGCCGGGTTGGGCCGTCTCTACGCCGCGTCGGTCGGCAGGATGTCAATCTCCATGAGGTAGCGCTCGGCTCCGTCCAGCGGTGGGTCGCCCACCATCGTCGCTTGGGCGAAGGAACTGTCAGCACATCTAGAGATCAAAGCGATGCGGGATGATGACGCCATCTCCCTCTCGGTACGGAGTGAAGCCCATGGCCGAGTAATAGGCCAGCGCTCCCACACTGTCGGCACCGATACTTGCGTCGATGTGTCGCAATCCCGCGGCCTTCGCGACTGACAACGAGATGTCGAAAAGTCGTCGCCCTATGCCGCTCCGCCCAGCGTCGGGGTGGATGTGGTCAAGTCCAAACGCGTGGTGTGTCAAGCCCCGGGTTTGGTAGAGGCTCGGTTAGACCCGTTCCATCACGGTGATGGTGGGCAGTTGCGTGTAGAAGTTGTTCTCGGCTTCGACGGGTGGGATGTGTCCGATCTCGCCGTGGAGTCGGCGGTGGTTGTACCAGTCGATGTATTCCGCGACCGCGATCTCGAGCTCGTCGATCCCCTTCCACGGGCCGAGGTTGCGGATCAGTTCGGCCTTGAATAGAGAGTTCAGCGCCTCGGCCATCGCGTTGTCGTAGCTGTCGCCCTTGGACCCAACCGAGGCGACTGCTTCTGCCTCAGCGAGGCGGTCGGTGTAGCGCACGGCACGATATTGGACTCCGCGATCCGAGTGGTGGACAAGTTGTGACAGGTCCCGGCCGGCACGCTGCCGCGTCCAGATGCCCATCTCGAGAGCATCGAGGGCAAGCTCGGTGTGCATGGTTGTGGAGAGCTGCCAGCCCACGATCCGGCGGGAGAACACGTCCAATACGAACGCGGCATACACCCAGCCGGAGAACGTCCGAATGTAGGTGATGTCCGCAACCCAGAGGCAGTCCGGTGCCGGTGCGGTGAACCGTCGGTCAACGAGGTCCCCCGGACGATCCGTGAATGGCCCAGGGATCGTCGTGCGTGGCCCCTTGGCCCGCGAGATCCCGCGGAGACCCTCCCGACGCATGAGCCGCTCGATCGTGCACCTGGCCACCCGGTGGCCGTCGCGACGCAGCTGCGCATGGACCTTCCGGACGCCATAGACGCCATAGTTCGCTTGGTGCACGGCACGGACCTTCACCACGGTGTCCTCGTCACTGACGGACCGCTGCGAGGGCGGCCGAGACCGCGCGGCATAGTACGTCTGCGGGGCAATCGGCAGTTCCCTGCAGATCGGCTCGACCCCGAACTCTTCCTTGTGTTCATCGATGTAGGCGATCATCTGCTGTGTGGGCGGTCGAGCTCCGCCGCGAAGAAAGCCGACGCGCTCCGCAAAATCGCGTTCGCCCGCCGCAACTCCCTCACCTCACGCTCCACCTCGACCAGGCGAACCGCAGTATCAGTGGACGTCCCCGAACGCAGACCCCCATCGACCTCGGCGCGCTGGACCCAGCCACGCAACGTGTCCGACGGGACACCAAGCTGCCGGCCGATCCTGGTACACACACCACGGCGGCCCCCATCCGCATCACGCGCCTCGAACACAAGGCGCACTGCACGCTCTCTCAATTCCGCCGGGTACTTCCTCAAAGCTGGCATACTCCTCATCCTTTCAGGACGATCAGAGTCTCCATCAAACCAAGGGCAAGACAGTGTAACGGGATTGCCGCGTGATTCTTGGATTTCTAGGCGCTGAGGGCGCCGAGTTCGGTTGTTTGTTCCTCCTTGTCGGTCGGGACGAGGGTGAGGCGTGAGCGGCTGAGGACGTCGAGGCCGAGATAGCGGCGGCCTTCGATCCACTCGTCGTGTTGTTCGGCCAGGACCGCTCCGACGAGGCGGATCAGGGAGCCGCGGTCGGGGAAGATACCCACGACGTCGGTGCGGCGGCGGATCTCGCGATTGAGGCGCTCCTGCGGGTTGTTGGACCAGAGCTGGCGCCAGATCTCCTTCGGGAAGCCGGTGAACGCGAGCACGTCCGCCCGGGCGGTCTCGAGGTGGGTGGCGACTGCGGGGAGCTTCTCTTCCAGGGCGTTCAGGACCCGGTCGAACTGTGCGTGGACGGCGTCCTTGTCGGGCTGGTCATAGACCGAGTGGAGCAGGGTCTTCACCCACGGCCAGCTGGACTTCGGGGTCGCGGACATCAGATTCGCGGCGTAGTGGGTGCGACAGCGCTGCCAGGTCGCGCCGGGCAGCGTCGCCCCGATCGCCGCGACGAGGCCGGCGTGAGCGTCGCTGGTGACGAGCTTCACCCCGGTGAGGCCGCGGGCAGTCAGGTCGCGGAAAAAGCCCAGCCAGCCGGCGCCGTCTTCGGCGCTGGTGACCTGCAAGCCCAGGATCTCACGGTGCCCGTCCTTGTTCACGCCCGTCGCGAGGAGCGCGTGGACGTTAGCGACACGGCCGCCCTCGCGCACCTTCAGCACCAGGGCGTCGGCGGCGACGAACGTGTAGGGGCCAGCGTCGAGGGGCCGGGTGCGGAACTGCTCGACCTGCTCGTCGAGGTCGGTGGCCATGATCGACACCTGCGACTTGGACAGACGAGTGATGCCGAGGGACTCGACGAGTTTCTCCATCCGCCTGGTCGAGACCCCGAGCAGGTAGCAGGTCGCCACGACGCTGGTCAGGGCGGCCTCGGCACGGCGGCGCCGCTCGAGGAGCCAGTCCGGGAAGTACGTTCCGGTGCGCAGCTTCGGGATCGCGACGTCGAGAGTGCCGGTGCGGGTGTCGAAATCCCGGTGCCGGTAGCCGTTGCGGGAGTTGGTCCGGTCGGCGGAGATCTGGCCGTATTCGGCCCCGCAGACGGCTTCGGCCTCGGCGCTCATCAGCGCGTTGATGAACGTGGTCAGCATCTGCCGCATCAGGTCCGGCGAGGCTTGCTCGAGTTGTTCGGACAGGAAACGGGCAGGGTCAATAAAATGGGGTGCGGTCATCGCGTGTACTCCTTCGGAAAAGACTTGATCGGTCTTTCCAAGAATCACGCGGTGGCCGCCTCACATCGGTGCAACACGCCCATCAGGGCCGGGGTTACACCACGCTATTGGACGCAACCGTGGATGTGCGTGCCGATGATCCCCCACCCCGCTGGTACGTCGTAGGGGTTGCCCGGCCACGCCCGTTTGACCGACTGGAAACCGACGATGCGGCCGTCCCGATCAGCAACCGTGCACGCGACAGTGTGCTCCACATCGAGGTAACGCTCTGTGATGAGTGCGACATCCACAGGGTTCGCCCGAAGTCCCGCGCGATAGATCGCATTCTGCACCTCAGCCATGTCCTCGGCGTCAGTCGGGTCGGCAGTCCGAAATTCAATCACAGGTCAAGCTTCTCATCTCTGCTGAAGCTTCCACTGATGGATCGCACAGGTGTTCCTCCGCCCAGTAGCTCGGACACGGAACCTTCTGTCAGACACGCCCTAGCTGTAGCTTCTCGCGCGGAGTTGGTGCAACCGACGATGCAATTGACCGCGCCTAGGTATGCCATGGGTCTGCTGTCGGTTTGGTTGACTCCAGCGCTGTGAGGATTTCGGTTCTCACGGAAGGATGGTCAACGTGCCCGATGCATTTCCCAAAGAGTTCCGGAACGATGTCGTCGCGGTCGCGCGTCGGGGCGAGGCCCCGATCAGCCGGATCGCGAAAGACTTCGGTGTGTCCGAGTCGTGCCTGCAGCGGTGGCTGAAGATCGCGGACGTCGAAGATGGCGTCAAACCCGGTGTGACGCGGGCTGACGCGGCCGAGCTGCGCGAGGCTGTTAGCGCCGAGCTAGAACGGACCCCTTTGCGCCGGTCTGGGGTGGACCCCTCTTCGTTGGTTGAGCTTAGTTCTTCTCTGTCTGCTTGATGAGGTCGCGGCGGCCGTGGGTGCGGTAGGAGTCGCCGGAGAGGGTAAGGACTTCGGAGTGGTGGACGAGGCGGTCGATCATCGCTGCCGCGACGACGTCGTCGCCGAACGTCTCACCCCAGCGGCTGAACGGGAGGTTCGAGGTGACCATGATCGAGCCTTGCTCGTAGCGAGATGCGACGAGTTGGAAGAACAGGTTCGCGGCGTCCTGGTCGAAGGGGATGTAGCCAATTTCGTCGATGATGATGAGTTTGTAGCGGCGGATCTTCTTCAGCTCGGCCTCGAGCTGCCCCTGGTGGTGGGCGGCCGCGAGTCTCGCGATCCAGTTGTTCGCGGTGTCGAAGAGGACGGAGTATCCGGCGTGGGTGGCTTTGACGCCGAGCCCGATCGCGAGGTGCGTCTTCCCGATCCCGGGCGGGCCGAGCAGGATCACGTTCTCTGCTTTCGCGACGAACGTCGACGTCGCGAGGTGCGCGAGGACGTCTTTACGCAGAGACGGGAGGTGATCGAGATTGAAGTCCTCGAGGGTCTTGACTGCGGGGAAGTGCGCGGTCCGGATCCGCATCGTCGTCCCGGCGGATTCACGGTCCGCGAGCTGGCGTTCAAGGACGGCTGCGAGATATTCCTCATGCGCCCAGTTCTCGACCCTGGCGCGGTCCGCGAGGTCTTCCCAGACCCGCCCGATCGTCGGGGTCTTGAGAGCTCTGGCGAGATAGGCGATCTTGGATGCAACCTGCTCGGTGGTCTTCGGAATAGGAGCGTCGATCGTGCTGCTCTTGGAGGTCATCGTGCTTCTTTCTCGTATTCGGTTTTGGTGGTGAAATCGACGCCGAATAAGGCGTCGTAGTCGGACAGCGCCCGAAGTTGGACCCGATGCCCGTCCGGGTGCTCACGAACCCCGGAGGGCTTGGGCCGTTGGTAGTGGGCGCGTAGCTTCGCCGCCGCGGTGACGTGCCCGGGATCGGTGATCGTCATCCCGTTGCGCAACGACCGGGCATGCCGTCCCGCGGCCTGTCCGGCGCAGGAGATCGTGACGTCATCAAGCGTCGCGCGAACATCGACGAATCGGCCGATGAACCGAGGATCGACGGAATAGTCGTTCCCATCGAGACGGACGTAATAATCCCGGGCCAGTCTGATCCGATGCGTGAGACCAGTGACAGGGGGCTTCGCCGGAAGTGGGAGCATCGCCGCCCGGTCAGGGACAGCGAGCTCGACGGGACGGGCAGCGATCGCACGGACCTTCCGCTGATTCGCTCTGGTCTCCAACCAGGTCGTCATCTGGGCGTTGAAGTCATCTCGGTCTTGGAAAATCCGGCCGGGCAGGAACGAGGTCTCCAGAAAGCGGTTCGCGCGCTCGACGATGCCCTTCGTCTCCGGGTCTCGTGGCGGGGCCAAACGCAGCCTGGTCGCCAGCGTCCCCACGAACGTCGCCGCGAGGACGGTGGGCTTGCCCAACCCGCCGATCGCAGCCTCTCGATCCCAGAGCAACGATTTCGGCACCCCGCCGAACCTCTGCAGCAGCGACCACATACCCGCAGTGAGATCACCGCCCTGCCGAGACGGCAGCATAATCGCCTCGATCCGCCTGGAGAAGCCGGACACCATCACCAACACCGGCAAGACACGATCCTGGCCCCCGCCGACGGGAACTCGCGCCTCAGGGAACCACAGATCACACTGGATCACCTCACCCGCCTGATACGAGAGCCGATCCGCGGGATCGATGCCTTGATACTCCGGCCGCAGCTCAGACACCCGCTCCCGAAACAACGACGGCGAGAACGTCCAACCGACACGCTCCGCGATCACCGTCGCCGGCATCTTCGGATACTCCATCAACAGCGCACGGATCTGCGGCACGAAGACATCGATCTTCGAACCCCGCGGACCCCGCGACCGATCCGGCGGATCCTCACCCCGCAACGCCCGACGGACCGTGTTCCGCCCGATCCCAAGATCCCTCGCGATCTGCTTGATCGGAACCTTCTCAGAACGATGCAACCGCCGAATCTCTGCCCACGTATCCACTGAAATCATCCTCCTAGCTTGAGCTAGGGGGTCCAATCCAACCTGGCGCTACAGGGTCCGTTCTACTTCGGCGTCAACAGAGGCGCCCAAACGCATCCGGTTGCTCGAGCAGGAGAACGAGATCCTCCGCCGCGCGGCCGCATATCTGTCGCAGGGTATCGGTTCATCTCCGATGAGATCGAAACCGAGGCCGGCTTGACCGCGTCGGAGCGGCGTGTGTGGCGGCTGTGCTCAGAGCAGCGGCTCTGGAGCGTGTTCTCGAAGAAGCGTGGCTTGAACCGGAAAGCGGGACCACCGGTGCATGACGATCTTGTGCTCCGCGACTTCACCGCGATAAGGCCGGATCAGCTGTGGTTGACCGCTATCACCGAACATTGGACCGACGAGGGCAAGCTGTATCTCTGTGCGATCAAGGACGTCCACTCGAACCGGATCGTCGGTTACTCGCTCGACTCACGGATGACGGCAGAGCTCGCTGTCGCGGCGCTGCGCAACGCGGGCGCGCTCCGTGAGCCCGTCGGGACGACGCTGCACTCGGATCGAGGGTCCCATTTTCGGTCTCGGACGTTCGTCGAACTGCTCCGAGACACTGGGATCACCGGATCGATGGGCCGGGTCGGAGCGTGCGCGGACAACGCCGCGATGGAGTCGTTCTTCGCGCTACTGCAGAAGAACGTGCTGAACAAAAAGCGGTGGCATTCGAGACAGGAACTCCGTCTCGAGATCGTGACCTGGATCGAACGGAGCTATCACCGCCGACGCCGACAACGACGCCTCGGACGACTCACACCGATCGAGTTCGAGACAATCAACACAGAGGCCGCTCACGCGGCCTGAAAATCCCAAACAAGACGAGTCAACTGAATCGTCAGCAGTCCCGAAGAGGGTCATGAAGGGCTCTGACGGTCCTCGAGTCGGTTGCTGCCCGCCGACGCCTCGATGTCGTCTTCTTGGCGGGCCCGGGCACCACGAGCGAGTTCACCCCTGTCGTCTTGGACGGCCTGCTGATCGTCATGACGTCCATCGCCGCCTCTGTGCTCTATCTGAGCGGGCGACGCCTTCCTGCAACGCAGCCCTCGTCGATCGCATGAAGTCGGTGTGGTCGCGGAGCGAGACTTCCCGCCCACTCGTTCGCGGCGCGGACGCTGGGACGTCATCCCTTCAGCACTCTCCCGCTCACGACTTCATGACAGATCGATCCGGTAGTTCAGCATCGGCAGTTCCAAGCCGTTCGGAGCGATGGTCGGCTCGTGCCCCACAGCAGAAAAACCTGCGGACAGCAGGACGGCCTGGGATGCGAGGTTGTCGATCGCCGCCGCGGCCCGCAGCGCGCTCAAGTCCAGTTTCAACGCGTAGAGCTTCGCCAACCCCAGGGAACGAAGGGCGACTTTGGCCCCTCTTGCTCCCGGGTGCACCCAGAAGCCAACCTCCGCGCTGGAATCGTCCATGTCGACGTCGAACAGCACGAGACTCCCGAGGAAGGTGTCATCAAGTTTGTCCGCGATTGTCAAGATGGCCAGCCTGCCGGCGTGAAGTCCTTCCGGGACTTCCGTCAGCGACATGTCATGGACGATCGAAGTGGTGTACTCCGGCAGAGGGAGCTGCCCGAACGCCCGCACTGCGGGATCCTTCGAACCTTCAACGTATCGTTGCGCGTCACGGGCCTCCAGAGGGCGCAGCATGAGGTCGTCACCAATGATCGGCAACACTTCAAAAAACACTGAGCGCTTCATTCGTTCTCCAGAAGTTGTCACGCCGCCGCGGTCGGTTGGATCACAGGATGGCCACAGCGCCTGACCCCGAGGTGCGCGAGAGCGATGTCGCGCACGAGTATGCTCCGTCGAGTGTGTCACGCGCTCAGCGCGGCCGTCGGCGGGGTATGCGAGGCGCGTACGGCGGGCAGGACCCCGGCGATCGCACCGACAGCGATCGTCGCTATGAGCCCGCCGACGGGGATCAGCAACGGCACTGCGAGCGGCCACCCGTTGGCCACAGCGACCACCGCAGTGGCGGCGACTCCGATCAGTGCTCCGGCGAGCCCGCCAAGGAAGGCGAGCAGGATGGCTTCCGCGAGGAACTGTGCGCGGATGTGCGGGCGCGTCGCGCCCAGGGAGCGGCGGAGGCCGATTTCCCGCCGCCGTTCGAGAACCGTGATCACCATAGTGTTCGCGACCCCGATCCCACCGACCAGTAGAGCGATCGAACCGACACCGACCAACAGCCCGGTGAACACTTGATCGACCGTGTTCTTCGCTGCAAGCGCATCGGAAGGGCGGGAGATCTTGACGTCGCCTGGCGATGCTGGGTTGACCGTCTGTGGTAGTCGGTCGCGGATGCGAAGCACGTCGGCATCCTCGGATCTCTCGTAGATGGTGGTGGGGATGCCGTCGAATCCGAGAATCGCGGTCGCGCGTTCCGGTGACACCATCACCGATGTGTTCAGCTCTGGTGCAAGCAGCACAGGGTCGAGGATGCCGACGACGGTGAACAGGCGCTCCCCCAGCCACACCTGCATCCCGACCTCGGTGATACCCAGCTTCTCCGCCGTCGTGCTGCCTAGCACGACCGTGTCGAGTTCTCGCGTCGCGGTTGTGAACCAGGAGCCCAGCGCCACGTTGGCACCCACGGTTTCGGGCAGCCGTTCCTCGGCGACCCGCACCACCAGCCCCCCTGTCGCACCTGTCGCAACGTTGGGGTTGCGGTAAACATGCTTGTCCACGTCGCTCGTCCAGGACGCCTCTTCGACGCCGTCGAGATGACGGATCCGCGCTAAGGCGTCAGGGCTGAGCTTGGTCTCTTGGCCGAGGAAGTCCTTGCCCGCTGTGATGGTGAGCATGTTCGTGCCGATCTCTGCGAGCTTCTGCTGCACGAGCGCCTGACTCGAAGTGGAGATACCGATCACCGCGATCATCGCAGCGATGCCGATGGCGATTCCCAATCCCGACAGGACGGCGCGCATGGGGTGGGCTCGAACACCATGAAAAGCCAGTCCTATGAGGTCTGACGCCCGTAGGCGGGATTGAGGAACGCTCATGCCGTGACCCCTGATTTCGCCCGCACAGCGATCGCGGGATCGCGCGAGTCCGACACGATGAGCCCGTCACGAATCGAGACCTGCCTCGGCAGCCGTTCGGCCAGGTCACGATCGTGCGTGATCAACACGATGGTGGTCCCGTTCTCATTGAGCTCGCGCAGCAGCTGCACGACGGTTTCCCCCGACACGGAATCGAGGCTTCCCGTGGGCTCGTCTGCCAGAAGGAGTGCGGGGCGACGTACGATCGCCCTGGCGATCGCGACACGCTGACGCTCGCCTCCGGAGAGCTGCTTGGGCTTGTGATTCAGACGGTGCCCAAGACCGACCGAAACGAGCGCTTCCCTCGCCCTCTCGCGACGCAGCCCGCGACTCATCCCCGTGTAGAGCAGCCCCGATCCCACGTTGTCGACCGCGGTCTCGCCCTCTGTGAGATGGAACTGCTGGAAAACGAATCCGATGGTGTGCGCCCGCAGGGCGCTGAGTCGGCCGTCGGAGAGGTCGTCCACCCGCTCTCCCGTGATGAGCACCTCCCCGGTGGTGGCGCGGTCGAGCGTGCCGATGAGGTTCAGCAGGGTGGACTTTCCCGACCCCGAAGGGCCGACAATGGCCACGAACTCGCCTTCATCAACACGGAGATCGACGCCTCGGAGTGCCTGCGTCGGCGGGGACCCGTATGAGCGCGTGACGTCGTGGAGTTCAAGGACGGAGGTCATTGCGCCACCACCACTTCATTGCCCTCGACCAGCCTGCCATCGACAACCTTGACGACCTCGACGAGACCATCACCGAATGTCCCGGTGGCGATGGTGACCAGTCGGGACTTCTTGCCATCGACGACCTCGACCTGAGTGATGCCGTCAGGACCGGCGAGCAGAGCGAGGATCGGAACCCGAAGCACGCCGGTGGCGAGAGTTCGAGTGAAGGTAGCAGATAGTGTCACGTCGACGACGTCACCGCCAGCCGCGGGATCGTCAGGTGTGAGCACTATCGGCACCTTCATGATTTTCTCTTTGTTTTCGTCCTCCTTCTCGACCGCGGCGCCGACGCTGGTGACCGTCGCATCGATGATCGTGCCGTCCGGGACCGACACCTGCACCTTGGTATCCTTCGCGGCGACTGACGCCATATCGGCATCGAGGTCGATCGTGATCTGCTTGCCGGTGTCCGTGACCGTCAGCACCGCACCGCCGCTCGGTGACCCCGGACCGGCATCGACGGATCCCACCCGCACGGCAGCAGGCTCGAACACGAAACTCCCCAGAGCCAGCTCCCCGGTGCGTGGCAGTCCTCGGGCTTCCTGCCAGTCCCGGATGGCCTCGGCCGTCCACCAGGTGAACTCCTCGTCAGGTTCTCGGTCGAAGAAACTGTCTTGCCCTTGGTTTGATGGAGACTCTGATCGTCCTGAAAGGATGAGGAGTATGCCAGCTTTGAGGAAGTACCCGGCGGAATTGAGAGAGCGTGCAGTGCGCCTTGTGTTCGAGGCGCGTGATGCGGATGGGGGCCGCCGTGGTGTGTGTACCAGGATCGGCCGGCAGCTTGGTGTCCCGTCGGACACGTTGCGTGGCTGGGTCCAGCGCGCCGAGGTCGATGGGGGTCTGCGTTCGGGGACGTCCACTGATACTGCGGTTCGCCTGGTCGAGGTGGAGCGTGAGGTGAGGGAGTTGCGGCGGGCGAACGCGATTTTGCGGAGCGCGTCGGCTTTCTTCGCGGCGGAGCTCGACCGCCCACACAGCAGATGATCGCCTACATCGATGAACACAAGGAAGAGTTCGGGGTCGAGCCGATCTGCAGGGAACTGCCGATTGCCCCGCAGACGTACTATGCCGCGCGGTCTCGGCCGCCCTCGCAGCGGTCCGTCAGTGACGAGGACACCGTGGTGAAGGTCCGTGCCGTGCACCAAGCGAACTATGGCGTCTATGGCGTCCGGAAGGTCCATGCGCAGCTGCGTCGCGACGGCCACCGGGTGGCCAGGTGCACGATCGAGCGGCTCATGCGTCGGGAGGGTCTCCGCGGGATCTCGCGGGCCAAGGGGCCACGCACGACGATCCCTGGGCCATTCACGGATCGTCCGGGGGACCTCGTTGACCGACGGTTCACCGCACCGGCACCGGACTGCCTCTGGGTTGCGGACATCACCTACATTCGGACGTTCTCCGGCTGGGTGTATGCCGCGTTCGTATTGGACGTGTTCTCCCGCCGGATCGTGGGCTGGCAGCTCTCCACAACCATGCACACCGAGCTTGCCCTCGATGCTCTCGAGATGGGCATCTGGACGCGGCAGCGTGCCGGCCGGGACCTGTCACAACTTGTCCACCACTCGGATCGCGGAGTCCAATATCGTGCCGTGCGCTACACCGACCGCCTCGCTGAGGCAGAAGCAGTCGCCTCGGTTGGGTCCAAGGGCGACAGCTACGACAACGCGATGGCCGAGGCGCTGAACTCTCTATTCAAGGCCGAACTGATCCGCAACCTCGGCCCGTGGAAGGGGATCGACGAGCTCGAGATCGCGGTCGCGGAATACATCGACTGGTACAACCACCGCCGACTCCACGGCGAGATCGGACACATCCCACCCGTCGAAGCCGAGAACAACTTCTACACGCAACTGCCCACCATCACCGTGATGGAACGGGTCTAACCGAGCCTCTACCAAACCCGGGGCTTGACAAACCGAGGTCGCGCAGGTTCTCCTCGAACTGGCGCACGTCGCGCCCGTTACTCATTCCGGTCGAGAATCCACGCCACGCGGGGAGAACGCCGAACAGCAGCGCCACGGGCTGGTCGTCGATCCGAAAAAGCTCCTCGCCGCGCCCGATCACGGTGCCGACGGCGGGGACCGAGGTCACCGTCCCCGTCAATGTCGATCTGAGTGGACGACTGTTTCCGTATCCCAGCTTGCCCGCGGTTCGCACCCGTTCCGCGATGTCTCCGCGGCTCACCACATCGGTCGCGGTGTGAACGCGCTGCGTGCTCTCCTCGTCGCGCGGCTGTGTTAGAGAAGGGACGACGACAGCCGCGACGCCCCCGAGCACAGCCAAGAGCGCCACAGCGGCTATACCGATCACCAGACGACGTCGTGGATGAGCAACCCGTCCGGTGTCCTCCTCTGCTCGCATCTCCTCGCTCGCGGCCACCGCATCCAAGGCGTCACCGGGGGCGCGATCATCCATTGCCCGACCCCGAATCCAACCCCGCCTTGACGGCACACGCATCCAGGTCCTTCTGATCGAACTTGCCCGGATCGAGCGGCTTGACGCCGGCCGAACCCGCCTCAGACGGCGGAGCCGGGTCGTCCCACTCGTAGCCGGCGTCCCGCATACACTTCGCGAAGGTGAGCTGCATCTGGTATTGCTCGTCATTGCTTGGGACGCTGGGGTCGACCGGAACCGGGCCGACCTCCTTCGAGCAGACAGCGGCCGCGGCCTTATACGTCTTCTCGTCGACGCCGAAATCTGCGAAGTTGGGCGTCTCGCCAGGCGTGCGCTTCGGGACATCGATGCCCTGGTCCCGCAAGCACGAGTCGAACTTCTCATTCCAGGCGGCGACCTCCTGGTCGAACGTGGAGTTGCTCACGCCGCCTCCGCCTTCGAGAGATGTCGGCTCGCCGGACGGCTTCTCCGCGCCGCCAGTCGAGGCGCACGCGGTGAGCACGGTGGCAGACATCAGGGCGGCTCCCACCAGGGCCACAATAAACCGGCCGGTCCTCGATCGTGTAGTTATCATGGTGTTCCTTTCGTTTGCAACGCCTGGACGACGCACAGAGAGGACATCGCAAATATGGTTACGCTGCGGTAAGCCGGGTGCTTTACGTCGCCTTTACCCGTCATCGAGTGAAATGGGAATCGCGTAGAACCGGCACGAACGGACGAGAGATGCAAGGACCAGGTGCGAGTACTGATTGTCGAGGACGAACCTCTGCTGGCTGAGGCGATCCGGGCGGGCCTCGCGCTCCAGTCGATCGCGGCCGATGTGACGGGCGACGGCGAGTCCGCCCTCATCGCGGTCGACCTCACCACCTACAACGTCGTCATACTCGACCGCGACATCCCAGTCGTGCACGGCGACGAGGTGTGCCGAAGGATCGCCGCGCGCTCGCCCCGCCCCGCGGTTATCATGCTTACGGCCGCGCACTCGCTACAGTCCAGGGTCGACGGACTGGCGATCGGAGCAGACGACTACCTCACGAAGCCGTTCGAGTTTCCC
Source organism: Plantibacter sp. RU18 (assembly GCF_050613355.1). Lineage (NCBI taxonomy): Bacteria > Bacillati > Actinomycetota > Actinomycetes > Micrococcales > Microbacteriaceae > Plantibacter > Plantibacter sp. RU18. Next base: position 1,486,989 of record NZ_CP159618.1, on the reverse strand, counting down.
GAGCTGGTCGCGCGACTGCATGCCCTAGCCCGCCGCCCCTTCGCCGCACAGCCGGCCGTGCTGGAGGTCAGAGACATGCGCCTGGACCCGATCCGCCACGAGGTCGTCCGCGACGGACATTTCGTGCTCCTGACTCGGAAGGAATTCGCCGTGCTCGAGGTGCTCATGCGCGACCCCAACGCCGTCGTCAGCGCCGAGCAGCTGCTGACTCGTGCGTGGGACGAGAACGCGAACCCGTTCACCAACACCGTCAAGGTCACCATCTCCGCCCTTCGCCGCAAGCTCGGCGACCCCTGGCCCATCCGGACCATTACCGGCGCCTGCTACACGATGAGGATCAGGCCATGAACGACAACCCGATGGCGCCCGCAACAACCAGTGCCGGTCGGCCCCACCGCCTGACCTTCCGGTTGCGGCTCGCCCTGACCTACGCAGCCTTGCTCACCGCGTCCGGGGCGCTGCTGCTCACGCTGATGGCAATCGTCATCGTCTGGCTCCCCGACTACACCTTCGCGCTGGCCCCGACAGTACCCGGCATCCCTGGTCCGCTCACTGACACGGCATCTCCCTCGGAGACGGCGGTCTCGGACAACCTGAACTCGGCGCCACTGCAGGTGGTCGTCTCCAGCCGCGACGACCTCATGCAACTCTTCCTCGTGGTCGGAGTGATCCTTCTTCTCGTCGTCGCACTCCTCGGGGGAGGGATCGGTTGGAAGATCGCCGGCCGCATGCTGCGGCCCCTGCACGAAGTGAGCGTCGCCGCGAAACAGGCGGCCACCGGCCGCCTGGACCACCGCATCGGCCTGGGGAACCCCCACGACGAGATCACCGAACTCGCCACCACGTTCGACGACATGCTCAGCAGCCTGGAGACCTCGTTCCACAGCCATCAGCGCTTCGCCGCCAACGCCTCGCACGAGTTGCGCACACCACTTGCCACGACGCGGGCGCTGATCGACGTCGCGCTCGCATCGGGCGGCGCACCTCGACGAGAGGTTCTCGCCGGTCTCCGCGAGATGAATGAACGCAGCCTAGACACTGTTGACGCCCTGCTCGCGCTGGCCGACATCGAATCAGCATCAGGAGCGACGGACGCGCGATGCGACATCGCGCTCATCGCGAGATCGAGCGCGAGCGAGCTCGCCGACCCCGCTGCCGACCGTCAGGTCACAATGTCGCTCGACCTCGAACCGGGCGCTGTCGCCGGAGACGCTCGTCTCATACGACTGCTCGCCGATAATCTGCTCGGCAACGCGGTGCGGCACAACCTTGCAGAAGGGTTCATCACAGTACGCACTTGCAAAGCGGATGGACAGGTCGTTCTGCGTATCGAGAACAGCGGAATGACGATCAGCCCAGAGCAAGCGTTCGCACTGACCGAACCGTTCGTCCGTCTACACGGGCGAGCCGCCGTCGAACGAGACCGCGACCGCGGCCACGGGCTCGGCCTCGCCATCGTCGCCGCAATCGCACGACGCCACCGTGCCGAACTCCGCCTCGAGCCCCGAGCGAGCGGCGGGCTCGAGGTGAGTGTGATCTTCCCAGCTTGGACTGCCCCATAGCACGCCCCTGATGCTCTGATGAATACCATGCCGCATCGTGAGCGAGGTCAGCACTCCCGGGAGGCGGCTCAGTCCCCTTCGGTCCGATGGCTCATTCGCGCTGCCCAGTGGTGTTCTCCTGAACTCGTCGCTGGCTCCCGTTCAAGACGCGGAACAGCGACTGAGCAGCTGCATTATTCCGATGCCAAATGCCTCGATATAGTGCGGGAATGAGTAGCCCAGCGAACCCAGCGCCGCATCGCCCGAAGGCGGGGCGGCCGCGCAGCGCCGAAGCACGCGACGCGGTCCTGCATGCCGTTGACGACATGCTTGCAGAAGAGGGCTACGCAGCCATGACTATGAAGGGCATTTCCGAGCGAGCCGGGGTGGGACGCCAGACCGTGTATCGGTGGTGGACGACAAAGGCTGAAATCTTGATGGAGGCAATGACGATCGACGCGGCCGAAGCTCTCCAAGTCGACCCTGCCGAAGGTGCCCCGAGTGCCTTGCTTGGGTTCCTGACACAGTGGCGGAGCTTCCTCTGTGACGGCCCGTCAGGGCTGGCGTATCGCGCTCTGATTGGCGAGGCACAGCACGACGCTGCCGTAAGGGAGCTCATTCAGAATGCAGATCTCCTCGGCACGGCATCCCGACGACTTCTCGACTCCATCGCGACCGAACTACCCGGCCTGCCGAGCCTCGACTTGGCGGGCGACCAGCTCACCGGCCCGCTTCTCATTCGCGTATTGACGCGGCCGTCACCCCCCGATGACAACTTCCTTTCCGAGCACGTCGACACGCTACTGCGCGCCTGGACGTAAAGACGACGCAACACTTTCAATTAATTGCGAGACACGGCGGCTCGTATTAGGTTGAAGTATAACGGGGCATCGTGTCTCGCAATTATGCTTCATTCTCTCTTATCCAGAGGAGCCCCATGACCGCATCGAACACCACCCAGAACCGTCTATCACGGCCCGCCCGCTTCGTAGCGCTCCGTAACAAGCAGTCCCGCATGTATCTCATCGGCGGGGGCCTCGCGATGATGGGCGACAACATCGAGCACGTCATCACCTATTGGATCCTCTGGGAGACCTTCCACTCCCCCGCCCTCGTCGGTTTCCAGGTGATCAGCCATTGGCTTCCCTCGCTGCTGTTCTCCGTGCAGTTCGGCGCACTCGCCCAACGATTCGACTGCCGTCGACTCATTCAAATCGCCCAGCTCACCTTCATCCTCGTCTCTGTGACCTGGGGCGTGCTCATCGCGACCGGCACGCTCCAGATCTGGCTCGCCTGCATCCTGCTCCTCGCACACGGATTCGCGGGCGCACTCTGGCGTCCGGCCGAGCAGATGATGCTGCATGACTTCGCGGCGCGGGAAAACCTCCCCGGGACCGTTCGGATGAACGCGACCTTCCGCAGCCTCGGCGTCCTCTTCGGCCCGGTCGTCGGCTCCTTACTCCTGCTCGGCCTTGGTCCAGTCGCGGGCATTTTCACGAACGTGCTCTTCTACTTGCCCCTGAGCGTCTTCCTGTTGCGCACACCGTTCACCGGCCACGTCCGTGACGGCATGGTCGCCCGGGGCCGGACCTCCTTCCTCGACACGCTGCGTGTTCTGAAGCGTCTCTGGTCACACAAGCTCCTCACCAGCATGATCCTGCTCGCTGGAGCGAGCGCGGTGTGCGTCGGCGGCTCGCTGCAGGCGTCGATGCCGCACTTCGCGGCGATCCTCGGAACCGGCAACAGCGGCCTGTCCTATGGGGCACTCCTGTTCGCAAACGGCGCCGGCGGCGTTCTCGGCGGGTTCTTGCTGGAAGCGACGGGGGCAATCAGGCCCAACGCCCGAGCCGCCTTCATCAGCACCGCGGTGTTCGGAGCGACCATCGTCGTCTTCGCACTGACGCAGAACTACGTCCTCGCACTCGTGGCGCTGTTCCTCGGCGGCGTCGCGGACATGGCATCCGCGTCGATCGCGCAGAGCGTGGTGCAGCTGGAGGCACCGACAGCGGAGCGCGGGCACGTGCTCGGCGCGTACGGGATGGCCTCGAGCGGCCTCAGTACCGGTAACGGCATCACCCTCGCCGCCCTCGGAGCTGCGATCGGTATCTCCGCGACCGTCGCCTGGGGCGGCGCAGCCCTGGTCCTCACGACAATCGCACTCGCAGTGTTCGTCAGTATCCGCAAGGTCTAGCCTGCCAGCAAGCTAACAGTGCAAGTTGCAAGGCGACCAGGGCGGTACAGAACGCGAGCAACCCGATCCGGTCGAACCGTGAGGTGTCGGGTTTCGACGGAGCGCGGTTCGGGACAAGGAAACCGGTGACCGCAGCACATAGCGCGAGTACCGCCGCCGGCATGACGTACATCGCGAAGCGGGAGAAGGCATCCACTGTGGGGCTGGCCAGGAACGTCCCGGCAACGCCGCCGACCACGATCGCTCCGACCACGTACTCGGTCGCCGACGGACGGCATTCCTCCGCACACAGCTCCCGCACGATGACGGCGGCCGTCACGGTTCCGCTCGCACCGAGACCGAGCAGTGCGAACCCGATGAGTGCCAAGGGAAGGGAAGCGGCGACAGAGCAGGCGATCGCCCCGCCTGCAGCCACGGCGACAGCCGCGAGGAGCGTACGCTTCGCGCCAAAAGGTCGCCAAGCTTGCCGACCAGCGGCATCGAGACGCTGGCCGCCACACCCCACATGGCTGTGAGAAGTGCCGGAGTGCGAGAACTGCGATGATGCCGATCCCGCTCTTCGGAGTCAGAGTTCTAGTCCGCCTCCGCAGACGATGGTCTGGCCGCTGGCGTAGTCAGATTCGGGCGGGCACAGGAGGTAGACGGCACGCGCCGCGTCTTGTGGAGTGCCTGGACGCCCTAGCGGGATCAGCTGCTCGGTCATGGCTCGAAGTTCGGCACTGAGCCCAACCGCGATGCGGTGGCCGGCCACATCGATATGTTCAAAGCCCGCGGTGTCGGTCAGCCGGGTGGTGATGAGCCCGAACGCCACGGTGTTGACCGTCACATTGTAGCGCCCCCACTCCTTCGCGAGGGTCCTGGTGAGGCCGACGACGCCTGCCCTCGCGGTCGCATAGGCCGTCTGGCCGGCGTTACCGCCGAGGCCTGCGATGGAGGAGATGTTGACGACTTTGCGGCACGGGGCCGCCCGGCCCCGGCCTCGGCGATTGTGGTGCTGCCAAACGTGGGAGAGGTCACCGGCAAATAAATCTGTCTGCTTGCTAGACAACGAGGAGTTCGCAGACAACCGCTACGTAGACTTCGGCATCGCAGGCGTGCATGCGGAGGGTTGCGCTCCGAGTGTCGCACCGGTCTCCGGGGTCAGCGTCACCCCAGCGCCCCTCGTTTACCAGTAGGCGGCGCGGCGCGGCCTTCCACACGGAGCGCTGCAAGGCACTCCCACAATCCGCGCCGTCCGAACGAGCGGTGATTCATCACAGCCTCGGGTGGAGTCAATCGGATGCAGGCACTTGAAGACTGGTCACGAGTGCCGCGAGCTGTTCGGGCGCTTCCAGGTGCGCCAGGTGACCTTGGCCGCTGAGTTCATGCACGACTGCGGCAGGAACACGGCGGGCGACGTCATCGAACGACTTCCCATACAGCGTCCCCTCTCGGTTCAGTTCGCCCACGATTAGGTCGACTCGTTCAGCCTCGACTGCGAGCTGCTCCGGCTGCAAAGCCTCGTTGATCGCCAGCGTCTCGGCATAAACCGGAGCACTCAGGCGCCGCAGCTCTGCCCACAGCTCGTCGTCAGATCTCAGCGAGGCGATCCCGTTGTCCCGCATGCCCGCGGCTTGCCGCAGCGCGACCTCCACGCTGGCGTCGGAGTCAGCGTTGTCTCGTGCCTGCCGCAAGCCGGGCAAGGCTGACGCTCCGAACGGCACTATGACCGGCTCATAGGCAATCACATGTGGCACGGCGACCGTGTTCGCAAGGTGGAGCGCGATCAGGCCACCATAGCTCCACCCGAAAACTGTACGCACTTCAGCGAATTCGCCGAGGACCGCGGTAGCGTCCTCGACCTCAGCTACCAGGTCGTAGGTATCGGTCAACGGTCCGGAAGGGCGCCGTCCACGCCGGTTGACGACGGCAACGGTCTCCCATCCGCTGAGGCGCCGAGCCGCTGCTCCCCACGCATTTGCATCGGAGAGGACGCCGGGGATGAGCACGATTGACGGTCCGTCCGGGTCGCCGTACACGTCCACTGTCACCCAACTTCCCCGGCCGCTAACACTTTTCTGAATCGATCGCTCCATAATCCCATTATGGATCGTTTGCTTCAGAAATGTCAATGGATCCGGTCGACGATTCCACACGTGCGGCCAAGTACGTTCGGCTGCACTCATCGATCGGATACCTCACGCCCGTCGAGAAGGAAAACGAGCACTACCGTGAGGTCGCGCCGAGCACCAGTCAGTGCTGGGAGAACTCGCTCTACACTGAACCGGGGGCGATTCATTCGAGTTCGAAGCGGATCGATCCGAGAATCGGCACGCGTTGATCCTTCTCATTCGTCATCACAGGCCTTGTCTGCCGGTTGCCCAGTATGGTTTTGACGCGATCTCGCGACGAATGAGGACCTGGTGTTCAATCAGTGCGTGCCGCTGTCGTTGGATCGACTGCGCATGGCCGAGCAGGAGCGCGCCATCAATGTTTCGAAGTGAGTCCAGATGGGATTCGAGCCAGGCTTGCAGGGCGTCGCCGGAGCGGTCTGTGCGAGGAATGAAGCAGTAGCCGTGCCAGTTCGCGCTGAGTTCAGGGATGGCTTGCTCGTGAACCTCGAGCGCGACGATGGATTCGTTGCTCGTGCCGGCATAGGCGTCGATTGTTCCTAGTGCTGAGCTGTCGCCGAGGTAGAGCCGTCGGGTCCCGTGTTGTCGGAGGGGTTGATGGGGGCCTGCCAGGAGCGTCACTTCGGCCCCGGCGTGCAGACGTCGTATCCAGGCAGTTCCGGGCCCGGATGTGTCGACGGCAGCGAGGAGGCGAATCCTGTTCCCGTCGCCGCTCACGGCGTGGACACTATAGCGACGGCTGAGGGTCGGTGCCACGCGGAACTGTATCTCGTGTCCCGGACGCCATCCCCCGAGCGGCGGGGCGGCGTGGAGTTCCAGCTCGATGAACCCGAGAGCGGGCTCGGTGATGCCGCGCACATGGCCGCGGCGTCCTATGGCTGATTCGACGAGGTTACCGATGAGTGCGGGAGCTTTGGGCATGTTGTGTTTCAAGCCTGGGTGGCCTGCGCTTCGGGCTCGGCTGACTTTTTACCGGGCAATAGGAAAGCAAGGAGAAGAGGGATTGTAGCCAGCCCGAATGTCCACCAGAACGTGCCAGTGAAGGCGTCGAGGGCGTCTTCGGGCGACCTGGCGTCGGAGGCGAGGCGCTGCAGGATGACGGCGATCACGGCGACACCGAATGGGGCGCCGACGCGCTGCACGACGCTGAACGCGGCGCTGCCGTGTGGTGCCTCGTCATGGCCGAGGCCGGAGAGCGCGAGCGCGAGCACGGGGAAGGTGGTGGCGGCGAACCCGAGGCCCTGAGCGAACTGCCCGAGCAGCAGGAGGAGCGCGTCGCCGGTGGTGCCGGCGAGGGCGAACGGGAGGGTGCCGAGCATGGTCAGGGCGACGCCGCCGACGACAACGATACGGCCGTCCAAACGGGTGGCGAGGGGGCGCACGACGAGGAAGAAGAACATCGTGCCGATGCCGGTGGGGATGAGTAGCAGGCCGGTATGGAAGACGGTCTCACCGCGGATCTGCTGGTAGAACAACGGCAGCAGGAAGGCCAGGGCGTAGGTGGAGAAGCCGCTCATGAAGGTGATGAGGCTTCCGACTCCGAAGCTGCGCCGGGCGAAGACGCGGACGTCGATGAGTGCAGGGCGACGGGTCGCCAGCGAGTGCGTGGTGAATGCCGTGAGCAGTACGACGCCGGCGGCGACCGGCAACCATGACTCTATTGCTGCGAAACCGTTCGCGCCGACCGCCTCGCTGATGCCGTAGGCGATAGCGACGACGCCGGGTGTCAGCAGCAGGAATCCGAGGACATCGAAGCGATGAACGCGCACGCTCGGCACCTTCGGGAGCAGGATCGCGCCGAACGCGAGCGCAGCGACGCAGACGGGAACATTCACGAAGAACAGCCACGGCCAGGTCCAGAACTCGACAATCGCACCCCCGGCCACCGAGCCCAGTACCGGGCCGAGCAGGCCTGGCAGCGCAACGACCGCCGTAGCGCGGTGGACCCGCACCGGGCCAGCCGCCCGCAGCGCGATCGACATCGTGATCGGCATCACCATGCCGCCCCCGATGCCTTGGAAGACGCGGAATCCGATCAGCTCGGGTAGAGACGTGGCGAATCCGCAGAGCGCCGATCCGATGAGAAAGACGGCGATCGCGATCATCCAGATGCGTTTGGCACCGAACCGCTCCGATAGCCACCCGCTCACTGGGATCACGGCGACGAACGCCAGGAGGTAGCCGGTCGAGACCCATTGGGTCTGTGTCACCGTGGCGTCGAACGCTATGCGCAAATGGTCGAGCGCAATGTTCACGATCGTGGTGTCGAGCAGTGTGATGAACATCCCGAGGGCCAACACGAGGCTGAGCCAGGTCAGGTGGCGGTCCGTCACGGAAGCGGCCACCGGGTGAGTTGCAGTCGAAGTCATGCGGATCAGACTAAACCGTTCAGTTCAGTTCCGCAAGACTGTACGGTATAGTTCAACGAATCGTCCTGCTGGCACGGAAGGAAGAACCCATGACCGCCGCGACCAACACCAAACCTGCCCGAGAGGGTTCCGCCGCGAAGAGAGCAGCAATCCTCGGTGCAGCCAGGGACCTGTTCGTGCGCGACGGCGTGGACCGGGTCAGTATGGATGCTGTCTCGGCTCGCGCCAACGTCTCGAAGGCCACCGTCTACGACTATTTCGGCGACAAACAGCGCTTGTTTCTCGCCGTTCTCGCCGACGCCTCGGAATCGCTTAACGCGTCCGCGCGGCAGGTGCTTGAGGAACGCCTCGCCGACGACGCTGGGATCAGGAACATCGAGCAGCTGGAGCGAGCGCTCACGGCGGTCACGGTCGACCTTGGCACGACGATGGTCGGCTCGGCAGACTACGCGGCCCTGTTCGCACTCGTCGCTCAGCAACGCTGGGATTCGTCGGAGCCCCAAGGCGACGTGTCAACCGAAGCGACGGAGGAAGCCTTCGCCGAACGCATCGCACATTTCGTCGACGCCGGACTTCTCGATGCCGACGACCCGCGGCTGGCCGCCGATCACTTCATCGCCCTGACCATGTTGCGTGCCTTCAACCAGCAACCCAACCGCGGAAGTATCGACCTCGGTCGAGTACGGCAGACGATCGTCGACGGCGTCCATCTGTTCATCCGCGGATACGGAGCTCGCTCCGCCTGACGGCGGGGTGGTCAAGGTCCGCTACGGTGGCCGCGATCAGGCCGAGGGTGGCCGGCATAGGGACCACGTCGCAGGCCGGATATGCCCAAGGCGTATCTCCTAACGGTATGTGCTTTCGGTTGAGGTGCTTTCAAGGTGGTCATACTTCTGTTTTGACTTATGGCCTTCCTGTGGGCTCGGATCGCGGCGACGGCGAAAGGCGGGCGTCTGTTCCAGCATCACCGTGGGGCGACGGAGGGGATCATCTATCGGTGCAGGACCGGGATCGCGTGGCGGGATATGCCCGCGAGGTTCGGGTCCTGGAAAACGGCGTGGAAGCGTCACCGCCGTTTCAGAGGTGACGGAACGTGGGACAAGATCCTCACCGAGCCACTGGCGCAGTCTGATGCAGCGGGTCTGATTTAGAGGGAAGTGTCGGTAGATTCGGCCGCGAATCATGCGCTCAGCACAGCGGAACCTGGCCCGCGCCACATGGGGATCTGCCGGACTACAGGAATCTCCTTGAGGAGCCTGCCGATCACGCGGCATGGTATTCATCAGAGCATCAGGGGCGTGCTATGGGGCAGTCCAAGCTGGGAAGATCACACTCACCTCGAGCCCGCCGCTCGCTCGGGGCTCGAGGCGGAGTTCGGCACGGTGGCGTCGTGCGATTGCGGCGACGATGGCGAGGCCGAGCCCGTGGCCGCGGTCGCGGTCTCGTTCGACGGCGGCTCGCCCGTGTAAACGGACGAACGGTTCGGTCAGTGCGAACGCTTGCTCTGCGTTGCCGAGCAGATTATCGGCGAGCAGTCGTACGAGACGAGCGTCTCCGGCGACGGCGCCCGGTTCGAGGTCGAGCGACTCCAACCTTGACTCGAGTCGCTGTTCGCCGTCACCAGCGGCTCCATTCCGCGAGCGCGCCTACTCTTTCGTGAGGTCGCCCGGGATCGTTGAAGCGACCAATCCGGCGATGAACTGCGGAATATCCGGGACGGCGATCGTGAAGATAGGTTCATTCGCGTCTTCCGCGAAGATCTCGACCGTATCGACGTCGCCCGAATCGGAGTCTTCCCCGACCACGCCGATGATGGTCCACCGTTCGTGCCGCGTATTGCGGAAGTGGTTGAACTCTGATTTCGCCACTGCATCCTCCAATGTGCTGTTCCGCGCTGGTCGCTCGGCCCGATCAGGTGACTCGCTGCAGTCCTTCGAGAGGTCCCCCTCGAGCGAAACGGTTGGCTCCAGGCTAGTCGTCGAGGTTCGCGCTCGTCTGAGCGATGAGGGGAGGCTCCTGCCATTCGCCTTCCCACGTATAGAGATCAGCAGTGACGGCGTACTCTCGCAGCTCAGCAATCCTGCCGTCTCGAACGGTCGCGATCGTCGCGCCGAGAAAGGACCGGTCTCGCCCGTCCTGGTGGTAGTCGAAACGCCATTCGGCGACGAGCGTGTCTCCGATGGCAAGCTCGTTGGTGACGACCCAGTCGTGCACGCGCGAGCCCTGAGCGTTCCACTTCTCGCACCATTCTCGGACACGGTCCCGACCGCGATAAATCGGGCCGAAGCTCTCGGTGATCACCACATCTGCCGTCACCGCGGCAAGGATGCTATCCGTATCGTTGCTTTTCCAGGCTTCGATGTATTCGGTCAGTGCGCTCATGCCTCAAGTCTATTTGAGGTGACAAAAGCCGGTTTGTCAGGGCCTTATGAACCTCTGTGGTGGTCGGCTCATCGCTCCAGATCGGACGCTCGCAACCGCGTTCGGCTCGCCTCGCCGAGCTCGTCACTCCTCCCCTGCGGGAGCCAGTGGCCGGCGGGCAGACTGGGTGCGGGAGCGGACTGATCTGCACCGCCGGTGGGCGGCACAGCAGCGGCGGCGGCGATCAGTAAGGTGCCGATGACATCCTTCATGGTGGTTCTCCACGGCAGGTCTCGCCATGAGTGGGTGTGGCTCGGTCAGTTCACGAAGACGTCGGGCATCGATTCCAAGGCTGGTATCCGATCCTGCAGCTGGCGGCGTCCCGACACGATCTCGAGCACCGGCTCGTTGGTGCTTGCACGTTTCCAACTCACCTCGTACTGCTCAGTATCGACGCACCTGATGTCGATGCTTCCGGGGTAGTGCCCGCCCCAGCCCCACGCATCGAAAGTCGGTCGATAACCGTTGGACCGCGCATGTTCGCGCCGGGACCACCAACCGCGACCGTTCAAGAACGCATGGAGTTCATCGTCGGACTTCATGACGCGGTCCCTTTCGCGTGGTGCTGCGGATGGCCGGGGTGCCGGGCCGGCCCTGACGAGGGTGCGGGGCGAACGCGGCGGATGGCCGCGCGAAGATTCCGGTCATCTCTTTCCGACCGTCGCAGTGATGAGGTCGTAGGCGAGATCGAGCTGGTAACCGTCGGGGTTCTCCAGGTCGGCGTTCTCATACCAGGTCCGGGTCGCTTCGGGGTGGGGCCCGGAGACTCCGACGCGTCCCTTGCCGTACTTGGCCACGAGCGCGGCAGGTACACCGTTCGGATAGGTGGCCAGCACGGTCGCATCGGCGGTCTCCTTGAGCGTGAATCCGGGGCCGTCTTGGAAGTACAGGTGTCGTTCTCGAGTTCGCCAGATGACTGGGATCACGGTGTCGCGGTCATCGGGCACGGTCGCGCCCTCAGAGCCGGCCCAGCCGAACGTGTCGCCGGGCAGGAGACCGAGTCCCGGGTTGGAGCCTGCAAGGTAGGCGCCGAAGCAGAGACCGAGGTAGGAGCCCCCGGCCTCCACCCAAGCCCGCAGATCATCCGCAGCCGGTTCCAGGTCGTTCCACGTCGCCTCGAGGTCGGAACCTCCTCCCGGCTGGACGTAGAGCGTCGCCTCCTTCAGGATCGCGGCGTTCAGCTCCCGACCAGTGCCGGGGCCGACGTACAAGACCCGGAAGGGTCGTTTCGCCTTCCTCAGAACCGAAGCGATCGTCGGGGCGCAATCGTCACATCCCTGCGGCCCGTTATAGACCAGCGCAAGCGGTCTTTCCTCTGCCTCCGTCGCCGACGCGCTAGCGGCTGTTCGCGGCTCAGCGCCGGTGGTGACAGAGCATCCTGCCAGAGCAGACAGGCTGACGAGGATGAGGGCGGTGGTTGCGGTGAGTCGTCGAACTGCTGCGAGCGGCATGCATACCTCCAGTTGGCGCGAGTGGTGAGCGCACGGCACGGTGTTGGCGCAGATCTGCGGCGAGTTATGCCGCGGAGTTGCGGTGGCGTCGGATCGGACATCTTTTAGGGAACTTTCTGAATCGATCGCTCCACAAGCCATTGTGGGCCATCTGATTTAGAATCGTCAATATGCAGACGAAACGGGCTGGGCGGCCTCCGTCCTTCGATCGCGAGATTGCCCTGCGCGAGGCGGCGCGGTTGTTTTGGCGCCATGGATTCTCGGGCACCTCCACACGGGTGCTGAGTTCCGCTCTCGGGATCTCGAGTTCCAGCCTGTACGCCGCGTTCGGAACGAAGGCCGACCTGTTCGAAGAAGCAATCCGCACCTACGCGCTTCGGTACAGCGCGATCTATGACAGTGCGGTGGCCGAGCCCACGGTCGAGCGCGTGATTGAGCGACTGCTCATGGACTCCGTCACTGAGTTCACCCGATCCACTGAAGGGCATCCCGGCTGCCTGACGGGCAGTGCCGTCATGGCCGACACTTCCGCCACTCTCAACGTCCGAAAGTATGTCGCTGACCTGCAAGACGCTGACGAGGCGCGCCTCGGCGCCCGCCTTCAGCGCGCGGTCGTGGAGGGCGATCTTGCCGCAACGACGAACGTCACAGTGCTGACAGAACTGGTGCAGACCCTCTGGCAAGGGCTTTCGGCACGCGCGGATCTCGGGGCAAGTCGCGAGGAACTGCTCGGCGTGGCCTCCCTCGCTCTCACACTGCTCGGCCCCACCCGCACGAAGATTCAGTAGCGCCGAGGCCCACCTCTTTCTCTTGTCAGTCATCCACTTCTTCGATTAGTTGATAGCCTTTTAACGATGGCCGTCGGTCGCAGCAAGGAAACCGGAGAGTGTCTATGCCACGTTCCCTGAAGAGGACGTCGCTTACTGATCAGGTCACCGAGGCCATCATCGAATTGATCTCGGAACGGAGCCTGAAGCCTGGCGATCGACTTCCCGCCAGCGGCGAGCTGGCGAAGATGCTCGACGTGAGCGTGCCGGTCGTCCGTGAGGCGGTAGCCGGTCTAGCGGCCATCGGGCTCGTAGAACGGCAGCAGGGACGAGAGAGCACGATTGCCACTCCCAACTCATCGCATCTCGGTCGACTGTTCAGTCTGCGCGTGATCGGCAGCGCAGTCGATGATGAGCAGGTTCAGCAGTTCCGCGAGATCGTAGAGGTGGGGAACGCGCGTCTCGCCGCACGCAATCGCAATCCCGAGAGTCTGGCTGCGCTCGAGGCCGCGATGGCGATCTTGGCGAGCGCCCGAACCGCAGAAGAGCTGCATGACGCGGACGTCGCGTTCCACTCGGCGGTCGCGGATGCTGCCGACAACGACCTCTGCCAGCTCACGCTGGAATCGCTCGAGCCGCTGCTGTGGCGGCTGCGCCGCCGGGTGCGGAGCGGATGGGTACAGCAGGGTGGCGAGTTCGATCCGGTCATCGAAGCGCACCGTGCGATCCTCGCGGCGATCGCCGCCGGAGACGAGGACCAAGCAGCACGGGCGATGGCGGACAACCTCGGCCAGGCGCGCATCGGACTCGAGGAGTCCATCAGGAGCGGCGATCAGCCGGCGGCTCCCTCGCCGAATTCCGAGCGACTTCCTCTCCAGTGAGACCGTAGCGAAGCAGCGCCTGACTGTAGCCTCCGTCGATCAGGATGCGGGATCCCGTCACGTAGCGCGAAGCATCGGACGCGAGGAACAGCACTGCACCGACGAGGTCGTCGATCGCGCCGACGCGTCCGAGCGGGATCCACGATTCGAATCGGTCGCGTCCCATCTCTTCGATGACGTCGCGGTTGATGTCAGTCTCGATCGCGCCCGGGGCGATGGAGTTGACGCGGATGCCCGACGCAGCCAGCTCGAGTGCCATCGTCCGCCCAGCAGCGTCAAGAGCGGCCTTGGAAGCGACGTAGGCGACGTTGCCTGCATACGGCACGCTGTCGTGGATACTCGTAACGTTGATCACAGTCCCTGGTCTCCCCTGACGCAGCAGCGGGACGAGTGATCCAGTGATCAGGATCGGAGCGACGACGTTGACGTCGAACGTTTGCCTCAGCGAGGCCCCGTCCATCGCGGTGAGCGGTGCGGGTAGCTCGACACCCGCGTTGTTGACGAGGATGTCGAGCTGCTCGATCCGGGCGTGGACAGCGGCGGTCAGCTCACCGATGCCCTGCTCGGTGGACAGATCGGCCAGGATCATCGAGTCGTCCTGGACCTGGGAGGCGTGCGCCGGGGAGCCGTGCCGGAGCACCCGGGCACCCGCAGCCTGCAGCGCATCCGCGATACCGGCGCCGATTCCCCGGCTGCTACCTGTGACGAGTGCTGTTGCACCTTCCAGGCCCGGGAACGTCGGCGAACTCACAGTACTCCGTAGGTGCGGAGGGCTTCGGTCGAACTCATCCCCGCCTCGATTGCGCTGCGCACGGTGTTCTCGGTCCGCGCCTTCGCCAGCGCACGTTCGATCACTTCGTCCTCCACCGCCGCCGGGATGACGATCACACCATCGATATCACCGAAGATGAGGTCGCCAGGTGCGATCTCGACGTCGCCGATACGCACCTGGCATCGGAAGTCGATCACCGATGACCGCACGGCGGCATCCTGCGCGTAGCCACCGCGACTGAATACCGGGAACTCCTGCTGCAGCACCCGGGGAGTATCGCGGTGGTAGCCATCGACCACGGCCCCCACCGCACCACGCTGTCGGGCCGTGGCGGTGAGAATCTCTCCCCATGCGGAGCACGGGATCGTGGCGTTCTGCGCGACGTAGACCTCTCCCGGCTCGAGCTGGTCGAGCGCTTCGGTGAGCCTGCCGAACGGCTTCGTCTGCGGCCCCGTCACATCGGCGACGAGCACGGGCATCGCCCTGCCGACGACCACCATCTCGTTCTTGATGCCGTGGATCTCCGGCGGAAGGAACTGCCGCCGATAACCAAGTTCATCCAGAATGTCACCGACCACGGGCGTGTACAGCTCGCCACGGATCGCGTTCATGCGCTCTGCGTCTTTGGATGCGGCCATTGCGCCACCTCTCGTCATCTGCTCATTCATGGTCATCGGCTGACGACTGCAACGCCAGCGGGGGGAACCGTCACGACCAGTCGCCCATCGTCGACGTGCACCACCTTCTCGCGTAGCTGAAGGACGTCCGGGTGATCGAAGTCATTCTGCGCCCACACATCGGGCCCAGCAATCCATTGAACCTTCGCGGGACCGTCTGCCCAACTGATCACCTCGACGTCGTGCGCGGCCTCAGGGTCGGCGTTCACCAGGAACACCGCGCTCCGATCGCCCTCGCGGGTTGCTGCCGCCGTGATCACGCGAGCCTCGCGCGGCTCGATGAGGATGCTCCCGCTCATGGCTGCGGGGTCGAGACCTTCGAAGGGCTGGACGTGCATCGAGGGACTTTCCACTCTGGTCGAGAGGCTGCGGCCACGGGCATGGTGGGAGTACAGGCGCGCGACGAGGAAGGACACGGTGACAAATAGGCGCTTGTCGTCGGTCTGGATCGGCGCCAGACAGTTGACCAGGTGGCTGATGAACGCCATCGGGATGCGGTCGGCATGGGCGAGGATCGCGTTGTAGCATCCGGCGAAGAACGCGGCGTTGCCCAGCGGATGATTCGTCGCGAGGTGGTCGTCGAACTGCACCATCCGGTTCCACTCGTCGAAGGAGATGTCGATGCGGCGGTCAGGCCCGGTCAGGTCGTCGACGAACCCAATAGTTGTGGCGAATGCATCCTCGAGAAGCTGCGGGGAAGTCGACAGTTGGCGGAGGTCGCCCGTCGTGCGGAGCGGTCGCTCGATCATGCCGGGGAAGTACCAGTGGACCGACAGCAGATCGATGTCGTCCTTGCACTCCTGGAGCACGCCGGCGTTCCACACCTTGGCGGGATACGGGGCCATGCCGGCCGGCATGCTCTCGTGGGTGTTGTTGACGGGCAGCCCGACCGCGACGAACTTGATGTCCGGGTCGACGGCCCTCATGGCGCGCGCGAACTCAACCACTCGGCGGCCGTACACCGTAGGTTCGGCATGTGCGTACTCCTGGATCCCCCAGGCTTCATTGCCGAGTGACCACCACGTCACCGGGCGGGGCGAGCGTCGGTCCACGTTGCAGTATCGCACCCAGTCCGCAGCCTCTTCGGGAGTCCCCGTGCCCATGTTGACGACGAGGAACGGTTCTGCGTCGACGTCGAGACAGTACTGGAGGAACTCGTCGGTGCCGAGGAGGTTGGGTTCGGGAGGTCCGATAAGCCGCCCGATGTCTTCCGGGGTCGACGCGAAGGTCGAGTTGGTGCCGAATCCGCCGAGCCGCTGGGTCACCGTCGTCCAGAACGTCTCCTCCACGAGTGGACGCTCGGACTTCGGGCCGACGCCATCGCGCCAGTGATAGTCATCCGAGAAGCAGCCGCCCGGGTAGCGGAGAGCGCGAACGCCCATCGCCTCGATGGCAGCCTTCGTATCCGATCGCGGGATGTCATGCTCCGCGTCCCAGATGCCGGGGTCGACGGTGCGGCCGAAGTGTTCGATCATCCCCCCGAAGATCAAGGGGGATATGAGCTGTCCTGGTTCATCCGAGCCGATGGTGACAGTGGCGAAGGGTTCAGTCATGGTGTGCCTTTCTTGAAGAGGGGTGTGTTCCGTTAAGGAGTCGAGGCTCGATGGCGGGCTCGGCTCTGCGCCGCTCGCGGCGCTCGGCTTGCACGACGGGGTCGGGATAAGGAGATGCCGCCGCCAGTCGGCGCGTGTACGGGTCATGGGGCTCTGTCGCGACGACTTCACTCGCACCCACCTCAACGAGCGAGCCGTGTTGGAGAACGGCTGTCCGGTCACCGATATGTCGCACGACGTCGAGGTCGTGGGAGATGAACAGGTATGCGACCCGGGTGCGCTGTTGCAGCTCTGCGAACAGATCGAGGACGCTGGCTTGGGTCGAGAGGTCGAGCGCGCTCACTGCTTCATCGCAGATGATGAGCCGCGGCGAGCGCGACAGCGCCCGCGCGATGGCTATCCTCTGCCTCTGGCCGCCAGAGAACTCGTTTGCGCGGCGTCGTCCCGCATCCGCCGGAAGATGCACGGCATCGAGAAGGCTCTGAACCCGCTTGATCGCGCCGGCGCGGCTGACCGTCGGATCGATGAGCAGCGGTTCGACCAGGATGTCCTCAACCGCCATCGCCGGGTTGAGCGAGCTGTACGGATCTTGGAACACGACCTGGATGTCGGAGCTCAGCGCCCTCCGCGTCCTCTTGGAGGCGAAGGCGATGCTCGTTCCGTCCCAGAGGATGTCCCCCTCGGTAACGGGGGCGAGCCCCAGGATGGCACGTCCGATGGTCGACTTGCCTGAACCGGACTCGCCGACGAGGCCTAAGGTCTCGCCCTCGCGAATCGAGAACGAGACGTCCTTCACCGCGACGAATTCGTGGCCGCGCCGACCTGGGTATGTCACCTTGAGCTTCTCTACGCGGAGGATCTCTGCTGCGCCGTCCAGCTGCGTGGGCGTGCGGGGTGAAAGGTGCGCCGGAGCGGCCGCAAGCAGCGCTCGGGTGTAGCTGTGATCTGGCTCGGCGAAGAGGGTCCGGACGGGCGCGGACTCGAGTACATTCCCGGACCTCATCACCGCAACGTCGTCGCAGATATCAGCGACGACGCCGAAGTCGTGGGTGACGAGGACGACCGCGATATCGCGCTCCACGATGATCGAGCGAAGCAGATCGAGGACCTCTGCCTGCACCGTCACGTCGAGAGCGGTGGTCGGCTCGTCGGCGATGATGAGCTTCGGGTCGCAGGAGACCGCGCCGGCGATCAGCACGCGCTGCGCCATGCCACCGGAGATCTGGTGCGGGAAGCTGTCGAGAGTGCGGCCGGGGTCGGCGATGCCCACCCGGGCCAGCAAGTCGTTCGCTCTCCTGCGGGCCTCACGGCGGGAAAGCCCGAGATGACGACGCATCGGTTCGATGAGCTGGCTGCCGATCGTAAAGCTCGGATCGAGATTCGACATCGGCTCCTGAGGAATGTAGCCGATCTCGCGGCCGAGAACGCCCTTGAGGTCGGCTGCGCCGAGCTGCACCAGGTCTCGACCGTTGAAGACGGCCGAACCGGCGACCACTGCGCCGCCGGCGGAGAGCAGTCCGAGCACGCCGAGAACTGTCTGGGTCTTGCCTGAGCCGGATTCGCCGACCAGCCCGAGCACGCGGCCTCGGTCGACAGAGAAGCTCACGCCGTCGACGACTCGGCGGTCGCGGCCATCGAGTCGGTACTCGATCTTGAGGTCGGTCACCTCGAGCAAGTGTTCTGAAGGCGGCCGTACGGCGACCGTCTCGGCGACGACGCGCTTGCGGCGGCGCCTCTTCGTCGGCGTCGTTCCGTCGCTGATGAGGTCGCGCCCCACCGAGGCGAGCAGGATGAGGCAGACCACTGTGAGGGTGATGGCCAGCGCCGGGGGCAGGAGCAGGAGCGGGGTGTTGTAGATGTCCTTGAACGCGTCACCGAGCATGCCACCCCAGCTTGCGGCCCCCTGTTCGCCGATGCCGATGAACTCGAGGCCGGCCTGCACGATGAGCGCGAGTCCGAAGATGAAGCCGATCTGGATGAGCGCGACCGGGAGCACCACGCCCAAGATGTGTCGGCCCATGATCGCGAGGTCGCCGATGCCCGACACTTTCGCGGCGTCGATGTACAGCTCGCGCCGAACATCGATGACTGCCGCCCGAACGGGGCGGAACATGGCGGGAATCATGAGGATCCCGAAGACGGCCATCACGGCGACGGGGTTGGAGCCGATGAGGACGGAGACGGCGAGCAACGCGACGATCGCGGGGAGCGCTTGGATCAGATCCGACAACCAACTTGCGGCTGAATCGAGCCTGCCGCTGTAGTAGCCGGCGGCGAGACCCATCGGCACGCCGAGCAGGAACGTGACCGCGGTGGCGGTGAGGCCGGCGAGCAGGGTTACTTGGCCGCCGAACAGGAGACGGCTGAGGACGTCGCGGCCCGAGGAGTCCGTTCCGAGAAGATGCCCAGCCCCGGGAGGCTGCCGTACGGCCGTCACATCGGCAAAGCCGGGCGACGGGAGACCGAAGACGGGAGCGAGCGCGCAGATCAGCACGATCACGAGCAGCACGACCGCGGGGATGAGCATGGCGGGGCTGCGAAGCAGACGGTGAAGCGTCGACCGTCGATCGAGAAGGGTGGCGGTCGCCAGAGCGAGAGTTGTGGGAGGAACGGTCACGAGCGGACTTTCGGGTTGAGCCATGCATAGGCGAGATCCATGACGAGGTTGACGACGACGACAGCGACGACGACGGTGATCACTGCGCCCTGGATGACAGGCTGATCCTGCTGCGTCGCGGCCCCGACGGTCAGCGCGCCGAGACCGGGCAAGGCGAACATGTACTCGATGACCACGGCGCCGCTGAGCAGTCCGATGAACTGGAGAGACAGGACGGTGAGCGCGACGGGCGCCGAGTTCCGGAGGACATGTTTGAAGTAGATGGACCCCGTTCCCAGTCCCCGACTGCGGAGTGTGCGGACGTAGTCCTGCTGCATGGTCGCGATGGCCGCGTTCCTCGTCTGCTGTGCCACCGCGGCGGTGGCTGCGATCGCCAGTGCGATCACGGGCAGCACGATCGACTTGGCCCAGAGGCCCGGGTCGGATCCGAAGTCGACCCATCCGGTCGCTGGGACGACGCGGAGGTTGATCGCGAACACCGTGATGAGCAGGATCGCGACGATGAAGTTCGGGACGGCGAAGCCGAGTACGGCGAACGGCTGTATCGCGCTGTCGACGGGGCCACGTCGCGCCGCGGCGAGAAGACCAATGCCGACGCCGACCACACCGGCGAGAACGATGGCGATGATCGTGATCGACAAGGTGACAGGCAGGCGCATGGCTATCGAGTCGGCCACTGACTGATTCGTGAACCATGAGGTACCGAGGTCACCGGTGAGCATCTTGCGGACCCAGCCGAAGTAGGCCGCGAATACGTTTTGGTCGAGCCCTAGCGCGGTCCGCTTCGCCTCCACCTGGGCGCCGGTCGCGCTGACCCCCAGGATCGCGCGAGCTGGGTCTCCGGGCGTGAGCCAGGTGAGCGCGAATGAGATGAATGACACCACGATAATGAGCACGACCGCTGAGGCGATGCGTTTCAGCAAGAAAGGGAACATGATGACCTCCGGGTCGAGGGGCGGCCGAATGTCGGCCGCCCCCCGCGAGCGATCCGCCTATTTGGCGGGCCGGTAGTTGTAGATCGACGGAACGATCTGCTGCGGTTGGGGTGTCACCGTCACGTCGGCGCCGACGAACATCAGGTTGCTGACGACGTAGAAGGGGTCGAACCATGCCTGATCGACGATGTAGGCGGACAACTCCTTGTAGAGCGCGTCTTGTGCCTCCCCGTCAGCGGCAGCGATCTTCGTCATGAGCTCGGTGATCTTCGGATCGGCGACGTGGTACGGGTTCCATGCTCCGCCTTCACTGAGGAGCAGGCTCGCGTCGAGCCAGTTCTGAGAAGCACCCCAGCTGAAGAAGAACGATGAGTACTGTCCACTGAGGTATGGTCCCAGGCCCGCCGCCGGGGTCTGCGGGTCGTATTCGATGGTGATGCCAACGTCCGCCAGCTGCTGTTCAATGATCGGATACACCTCGGGAAGGAAGGCGTCTGAGGATGGCATCCTCAAAGTGAACCCATCCGCGTAGCCCGCCTCCTGGAGAAGCTCCTTAGCTTTGTCGGGGTCGTAGGGGTACCTGTCGTCGAGCTTCGGCTCGAATGCTGGGGTGTTCGGGTAGAACACTTGAGTGGTGGGTGTCCCCTGCTCGAACGCGACCGACTTCAGGATCGCGTCTCCATCGATTGCATAGTTCAGAGCCTGACGAACGCGGACGTCGCCGAGCGCGGGCGTAGCGGCGCCCTTTCGATCGATGAGGAACAGGCCCTGCCAGTCACCCGGCGTCGAGACGACCGTGAGCCCGGACGATCGGGCTTCAGACAGCTGCGACGGAGCACCGTAGACCGCATCGACCTGCCCCGTCTTGGCGGCGTTCAAACGCGCGGTGGGATCGGTCAGCACCCGAATGCTGATCGAATCGAACGGGAACGCCTCGGGGTCGTAGTAGTTCTCATTGCGCTCGAATACGTACACGTCGCCGCGTCGCGTGGCTTTCGTGTCGAGGACGTAGGGGCCGGTACCCGCGGGAACACTCGCTAGATCGGTATCGGCGACGGCGGGATTGGTGATCATGCCGGCGACCAGGGCCAAATTGTGCGCGAGCGCCGGATCGGGGGCGCCGAGGTGCAGCTGAACCGTTGTGTCGTCGAGCCCGTTCACTGACTCCACCGATGCAAGGGCCGTCGAGCGCGGCCCGTTCGACGCCTTGAAGCGCCCCAAGGAGGAGACCACGGCCTCGGCGGTGAGGGGCGTTCCATCCGAGAACTTCACGTCGTCGCGGAGCTTCAACTCCATGGTCGTCTTCGCCTCGTCGACGTAGTCCCAACTGGTCGCGAGCATGGGAACCAGATCGCCCTGATCATTCAGCTTTATGAGGGTGTCGTAGGCAGGCTGCAGAAACGGCATGTAATGCCCGACGTCTGACTGTGCAGGGTCGAGTGACGCAGCGTCGACGAACGAGCCGAGGTCGAGCGACGCTTGGTCGTCGCTGCTGCCGCCGCCCGTCGTGCATCCGGTCAGCGCGGCCATCAGTATGGCTGCGGTTGCGAGTCCGCCTATGAGCGATCTCGGAAATCGTGAAAACACAGCATCCTCCTTGAAGTTGTGCAGAGCGGGTTTCCCCGAGTTCTTATCTTATAAGATATGTTGCTATATGGAAAGCTGTTAAGCAAGGGATCGGCTGAGAACATGCTCTTCGCCGAGCTCACGCGAGACGATGTCTGCGCCGTCGAGCGCCCCGCCGTGGGCAGGAGGCCGTCGAGCCATCCACAAGCGAGACGGCCCCTCCGGACCCCAGCTTGACCGCGATCGCGCGGAGTCTGGGGAGGGCGTCTCGACGCTAGCCCTCCCCTGCGCGGTCCTCGGCGTCACCTCAATCGCTCGCAGGCCTCCGCCGGCGGACCCCGCCGCGATCGGGTCGAATTCGTCCAGATCGTCGATCGTGAAGACGGGGATGATTTCGGCTGACGGAGCTTCTCGAGCGTCGTCGTCACGTGGCGGCGCCGACAATCGTGAGGGCACGGCCCACAGGAAGTGTGACCGCGGGTACGCCCCATGCCTCGGCCGCGGCCTCGAAGCGCCCCAGCGCATCCGCATCGATGTTCTGCGCGAACATGTCGTAGTGCATGGGGAGCGTGAGGTGCGCCCCGCTCGACTGCGCCAGCTGCACCGCCTCCTCCGCATCCATGTTGCCCGCAAAGCCTGCCGCGGCCCGCTTCGGACTTCGCCCGTTGATCGGCACAGCAAGCAGGTCGACGGAAGCCGTTGCGAGAGCCGAGACGATCCGCGGATGTACGCGAGCATCACCGAGGTGAGCCACGGTGGTTCGGCCGTCCCCGACGAGCCAGCCGAGGTAGGGGTGGCCGCGGGGCCCATCGTCGAAGTCATCGTGCGGCACCGCGAACGAGCGCAGCCGCAAACCGGAGATCTCCGCGCTGGTCCCGTCGTCGCAGGACACGATGCGTTCTTGCGCCCAGCCGAGTTCGCCGACGAGGCCCGCGCAGGATCTCGGAACGGCGATCATCGCACCCGGGCTCTGTTTCGCGAGGGATCGAATCGTCGGCGGGTCGAGGTGATCGAGGTGGTCATGGCTGCAGATGACAAGATCCAGCATATCCAGATCGACCGGGTCCAGTGGAGAGCGCGTGAGCCTTCGGTGGTCGAACGGGTCGCCGAGGACAGCCTCGCAATGGTTGCTGAGGTAGGGGTCGACCAGCACCGTGGCGCGAGGGAAGCGCAAGAGGACCCCGGACTGTCCGAGCCGCCACACGACGGCGCTCCCCTCCGAAGGACGCGCCCCACGGAGCGCCGCGACGAGCGCCGCGCCCGCGAGCTCGGGCTCGATCATACGGGCTGCTCCGCGTCGAGCTCCCGAACGAGACGGACGTCGCGTGACGACGCTGCGATGTCGAAGCGAACGACACCCGGCGCGCGGACCCACCGACTCTCCGCAACCGACCAGACGGACAGATAGATTGCCGGAATCCTGATGATAGCCTCCCGATTCTCGCCCGGCTCGAGCTCCGCCGACACCCAGCCCACCAACCGACGCGGGGTCGCTGCAGCTTCGGGCAAGGTCGCATATACCTGCGCGACCTCCCGCCCGGCGACCACACCCGTATTGGTGAGCGAGACCGTGATGACGGCCCCTCCTGTGCGCTCGGAGACGACGGATGCGCCGTCATACGAGAACCGCGCGTACGACAGTCCATGCCCGAACGGGAAGGCGACGCGCTTGCCGGTGGCGTCAAACCACTTGTAGCCGAGCAGCAGGCCCTCGTCGTAGACGGCATCGAAATACTCACCCTGCTTCTCAGCGAGGATGTTCACCAGAGTGAGTTCCACCGGTCCGCCCTTTCCACGCAGCGGTGGCAGGGGAAACACCTCGCGGTGGGGAAGGTCGTCCTCGCTGTCGGGGAATGTCGCGGGCAGCTTCCCCGAAGGAGCGACAGCGCCCGACAGGATGGCCGCCAGCGCCTCTCCTCCCCGATGCCCGGGATACCATGCGGCGAGCAGTGCGGCGACGTCGTTCCGCCACGGGGTCAGGACGACGCCTCCAGTCTCGAGGACGACGACAGTCGGTGTGCCTGTGGACGCGACGGCTGTGATGAGTTCGTCCTGGGCGTCGGGCAGGTGCAGGTCGGGCACGTCGAAGTGCTCCATGGTGAGCTGGTGCGCAATCACCACGACGACGTCGCACTCCGCGGCGAGGATCGCAGCTGCGGCATGGTCCGTCCCTGCGTCGAAGCGGACCTCAGCTTTGGGAAGAGCCTCGCGAAGAGCCCCGACGGGCGAAGACGGAAGCCAGTATCGTGGCAAGTTACCCTGGGCGTCGGAGACAGGGTCGCCGCCGATCGGGCGCACCGCCCCGGAGCCCCCGCCGGATGGGACCGCGATGTCCGCATGCGACCCGATGACCCCAACCACACCGGAGAAGCTGCGAGAGAGCGGAAGGACGCCATCGTTCTGCAGCAGCACAATGCCCTCTTCGGCGACCCGCTGCGCTGTATTCAGACAGGCGTCGATCTCCCGAGCAGGACGTCCGGACGAGTCCAGAGCTCCGACCGCGATGAGGCTCCTCAGGATGCGGAGGTTCATGTCGTCAAGTCGCGACTCGGGCACCTCGCCGTTCTCGATAGCGGTTCTGAGACGCGATCCATACCAGTGGGCGTGCGGAAACTCCTGGTCGAGCCCGGCCAGCGCCGACGCCACTGTGCTGTGCGCGGCACCCCAGTCCGACATCACCCAGCCGCTGAAGCCCCATTCGTCCTTGAGTACCTCCGTGAGAAGGTAGTGGTTCTCCGAGGCATATGTCCCGTTGAGCTTGTTGTACGACGTCATCACCGCCCCCACACCGACCTCGTCGGTTTCGTCGGCCGGCCCGGTGAGTGCCACCTCGAATGCGAGCAGCTCGCCTTCGCGCAGAGCCCGCTCCCCCACCACCGAGTTGACGACGAATCGGCCGGTCTCCTGAAAGTTCGCTGCAAAGTGCTTCACCGAGGCGACGACACCCTCGTCCTGCGTGCCGAGCATCTCTTGACGGGTGATGGTTCCGGCGAGAATCGGGTCCTCTCCGTGGTACTCGAACGCGCGTCCGGAACGAGGCTCGATCGTGAGATTGCAGGCGGCACCCAGCATGACGTTGATGCCCTGGGCGCGCGCCTCCCGCCCCACTCGACGACCGAACTCCCGGATCAGCGGAACGTCCCATGTCGATGCCTGCGCCATGGCGGACGGAAACGAGACGCTTTCACCTCCTTCACGGGGGACGAGGCTCGTGACGCCCATACCGGCCCCCGCGAGCTGAAGACCCGGAATGCCGAGCCGCGGCACGCCCGGCACGAAGCCGTCGGATCCCACGGCGCCGGGCGGTGGGGTCATCTCCTCGGTCAGACCGAATACTCCGCCAGGGACAACATGGGCGGCGGAATCGACCGGCATCCCCAAGTAGCCAGTGACGAGCTGGATCTTCTCGTCGAGGGTCATCGCCTCAACCAGGTCGGAGGCTCGTGCGTCGGGGCTGGTCATGTTCTCTCTCATTCTCGGTCGGGTCACTTCAGCGGGCGAAGACCGTGGTGCCGGGCTTCGCCCAGCGCTCGACGACCTCGAGCACCGGTTCGACTCCGATGCCCGGTCGATCGGTCATAGCAATCTGTCCGTGCTCGATGAGGGGGACATCGACAAGGTCGGCGAAGAAGGGAACGTCCTGCGCGTGGTACTCGAGAGCGAGGAAGTTCGGCCAGGTCGCCGACACCTGCGCGGCGAACGCCGTGCCGATAGGACCAGCGATGTTGTGGGGCGCGATCGAGAGGCCACGATCCGCACTACTCGCCGCGATCCGCCTGGCCTCGGAAACGCCACCGACCTTACCGAGGTCGGGTGTGACGACCGCAAGCGCTCCCGCCGAGATCACAGGCTCGAACGAGCGATGACCGATGAGGTTCTCGCCCCCGCCAAGCGGGACACGGGTGGACTGCGACAGAGCGATGAGCCCGCTCACGTTTTCAGGCGGCAAGGGGTCTTCAAGCCACATGATCGGCTGATGCTCGACGGCCGCGGCAAGTCGCACAGCCGAAGCCATGTCGTAGCGCCAATGCAGGTCGAAGGAGAGCTCGACACCCGGCCCAGCACCCTCAGCGATCGCGTCGGCCATATCATGCGCAAGCGATTCAGCGCCTGGCGGCAGAGTCCGTGACCCCCGTTTCGTCGGAACCAGACCCGGCACGTCGAGATCGAATTTGAGCGCGTCGAACCCCGCATCGACCGCAGCGCGGGCGCGCTCGGCGAGCAGGTCGAGGTCGACCGGTTCGGTCTCGGCGTCGATGTCGAAGAGGCTCTTGCCCACCGTCCCGTCAGCCACCTGGCCGCTGGCGTCCAACCAGGGAACGGGACGGATGTCGAGCATCGGCCCGAGGCTCATCAGTCCCGCCCCTCCATGGCAGTCGGCGTAGACGCGGACGGATCGGTGGAACGCGCCACCAAGCAGCCGCCAGAGTGGAACGCCGAGCTCGCGGGCGTTCAGGTCCCAGAGGGCGCCGTCGATTGCCGACAGGGCGTTGTGCACGATTCCGCCCACCGATCCCGCGCCTGACGTCGCCGCGCGAAGCCTGGCGCCGATGACCTCGACATCTGTCGCGTCATCACCCTCGATTAGGCGACCCATCTCGCCGATGATCTCCGGGAGGCCCGGAGCGAAGAACGCCTCGCCCCACCCGACCGCACCTGACTCTGCTTCGATCCGGACGATTGTCCAATCAAAGTTCGCTGCAACCACGGCCGTCGATACTGACCTGATTCTGGACATTACACGCCTCCTTGCGTGCCGCTCGGAGCGGCGGCTCTAACTTATAATAGAAGTAATGAGGTAGTCAACATGATGACGAGTTCGCTATAGTCTGACGAGTCGAGTGCAAAGGGGACCCATGCCGATCTCGCTCAAGCGCAACTCTCTCGCCGAGCAAGCTGCCGAAGCAATCATCGAGATCATCGATGACCAGCAACTCCGCGATGGAGACCCCCTCCCCGCAACTGCGGATCTCGCCGAGATGCTCGACGTCAGCATCCCCGTCATCAGAGAGGCGGTAGCGGGACTCGCCGCCATCGGCCTACTCAAGCGCCACCAGGGCCGCGAGAGCACAGTCTCCGTTCCCGATTCGTCTCACATGGCCAGACTCCTGACACTCCGAGTCGTCGGAGCCGAGGTCGAAGACGAACGTCTGCAGCAGTTCCGCGAGATCGTCGAGGTGGGCAATGCTCGCCTCGCCGCCCTCCACCGAACGCCCGACGACCTCGCCTCGATGGACGCGGCAATGGACCAGATGCGCACGGTCACGACCGCAGAAGACCTGCATGCCGCAGACGTCGACTTTCACGCAGCTATGGCCCGCGCCACAGCCAACGATCTCTGCGAACTCACGCTCGAGGCGCTCGAGCCCGTCCTGTGGCGACTTCGCCGCAGGGTGTGGAGCGGGTGGGTCGCAGCCGGCGGAAGCCTGGACAGCATCATCGACGCCCACACCATCATCCTGGAAGCCATCCGCGCCGGAAACGCATCCGACGCCTCACAGGCCATGTCAAATCACCTCGCCCAAGCCCGCGCCGGTCTGGAAGCGCCACTCGACAAGGTGGCGAGAACCCGAGCGCAGCACCTCGCGCCCGACCCGCGGATGACCGAGACGCTATCGGCTACCTGAGCGAGAGTGAGCGATTGGCGGCGTTGGCCGTCACGCACGATCTTGGATGGCAACAGAACGCGCGGACAACGTGCTCGCTCTAGACAAGCGTTTGCCGGCCACAAGCGGTCTCGCGATCGACGCCACAATCGTGCGACGACATCACTTCGACCTGCGATTCGAGCCACGAGCGAACAGCAGCTTGATGTCACGGTGACATCCCGGCTTGGAAGTCCTCGTCGGCATGCCGTCGATAAGATCACCCGCGGCCTCGGCTTCGGCACTCCGTCGGGGCGACGGCCGCGAAGCGGGATGGGCAATCCGAAACGAGATCGCCCACGACTTCTGGTCGGCGACTCAGCCCACGTTACGACCGTAGATGGCCTCTGCGGAGCTTCGGTAGGCGCTCTCGGTAGGTGTGATTCCTCGCAGCGCCGCTTGCTCCGGGTTCTCGCTTGTCCGGGTGGGGACGGTCCGTTCGATGGTCTCACGCAGCCGTTCCTGCGATGCGCCGGCACCCCAGGCGTATTCCTCGGCGGCGCTCCTAACCCCGGCGGTGTTGTGCCACCGTTCGGTCTGGAAGGGGATGCGCGCTCAGCGAGTCGGCGCGCGAGACGCTCCTCCTCGCCCTGGCTGGTCGCCTTGAGCTGGTTATTGGCCGGTCCGAACACGTACCGGAACCGCAGGCGGTCGATCAGCTGTGATCCCTGCGTTCACCCGCTCGGTGATCAGCTCGCGTTCATACTCGGCCAAGGTGGCGAGCATATTCAGCATCAGCCGGCCCGACGTCGTCGACGGGTCGATCCCGTCCGAGATGCTCTTCACCGGTATGTCACGCTCCCGGAGCAGCTTCACATTGTTCAGCACATCGATCAAGGATCTTCCGAGGCGATCGACCCGCCACACGACGACGGTGTCACCAGGCTGGGCCTGCTCGAGGAGCTTCTTCATCCCGGGGCGTGAGATCGCGGTCCGACTGCTTGAGGTGACGTCGGCGAAAAAGTCCCGCCCATGCACGCCCGATCGACCGGAGCCTCAACCTGCAACCTCGCGTCTTGGCTCCTGATGCTGACCCGCGTATATCCAAGATGTCTCACGGATCCATTCCGTCTTGGAAATGGCTAGAAGCGTCGGAGCGAACTCACTTCGCGGTGAGACGAGTGTCCAAGACAGATCGCGTCCCCAAATTCCGCCGTTTTCCTGAGGCGCGAGGGAGGCTTCCCATGTCTCGAAAACTTTAGATTTTCGAGACATCTCGGTGCCCGTCTAATGGTCGCAAGCTTCGTCTGGGAGACTTGGCCGCTAATAACCAGCCCCAACCAGTCGGGGATTGCTTTCATGAGTTGGAGGGTTTCTACAGATGTGCAGCAAGTCGGATCTCTGCGGTGGATCACCTGGCAGTCGAGAAATGACATCGAGAATCCTCGACCCCTGTCACTCCTGGTCGCATTGCGGCGGTCGCGAAAGGTGCGAACGAGAAGATCGATAGTTGGTGAAAGAGCTGTAGCTGCGGGCGAGGACGGCGATGGTGACGAGCAGGAGGACGCCGCCGAGCACGGGCGGCAACCAGAGGGCACCGACGGTGGCAAGCGTTCCGACGAAGAGGTCTCCAAGGCGGGGACCGCCGTTGATGACAACGGTGAAGACACCTTGGAGGCGACCACGCATGTTGTCCGGCGCTGCGCTCTGCAGGATCGTGGTGCGGAATATGGCGCTGGTCTCATCACTCGCTCCGGCCACCGCGAGGAACAGCAGTGCGAAGACGAGGGAGGAGGGAGCGACTGCGGCGTCCATGCCGCGGTGGCCCGTTGCAAGGAGTACGAGCCCGAACGCACCGATGCTGGCCGCGTAGATGGCGATGGACCAGCTGACTGCGAGGCCCTGCCGAGAGATCCGCACTAGCCGGCCGCTCAGCACGCTAAGGAGGAGAGCTCCGACGGCGAACGCTGCCGTGAAAGCACCCACGGTCGCGGCCCCTCCTCCGATGATCGTCGCGCCCACGGCAGGGAAGAGGGCATTCGGTCTGGCCAGTGTCATGGCCGCGATATCGACGAGAAACGACGCACGGACGACGGGAGAGCCTCGGAGGAAGGCGAACCCTGCTTTGATCGACCGGATGCCGGGGGCATGCCGTTCGCCTTCGGGAATCAGTGCGGGGAGGGTGTAAGCGGCAGCCAACGCGCCCAAAAACAGGACGGCATCGATCGTGTAGGTCCAATTGAACCCGACGGTCGCGACGAGGACCCCGGCGAGGGCGGGACCTGCTGTGACAAACAACCCGGCCGAGATGCCGCCAAGTGCCGCAGCGGCGGGGAGAAGCTCTGGCCGCACGAGTTGCGCAATCACAGAGGTGCGGGCAATGTTCACCACCGCTCCCGCGACGGAATTCACGACCGTAAGCATGTACAGCACCCACAACGACTGCCCGCCCATCCACGCGAACACCGCGAGCCCGATCGTGGATGCCCACGCCACAAGCGACGCAGCAAGCAGAACCCGCCGCCGGTCGAAGGCATCCACGAGCATTCCGCCGTAGAGGCCGGCGACGATCAAGGGTGCCAACCCCAGGACGCCCACAAGTGACACTGCGAGGGTGGAATGACTCAGCTCCCATACCTGCAAGCCGACCGCGATCACGGTCAGCTGGACACCGAGGCCGGACACCAGCATCCCGGACCACAGACGAGCGAAAGCGGGAGACTCGCGCAGCGGGCTCACATCGACCAGGAACCCGCCCGCGGTACGCATTAGAAGGCCCCGCCTAGGGCGCTGGAATTTACTCATACTCCGACGTTCGCAGTCTTGCCCGGTGACGGCTTCCGATAATCTGATGCACTATGCGGGAAATCAGCCACGAACCAATTGCGGGCACCGGCGTGGAACAGCACGAGGGCGGGGCCCTGATCCCGGCGCACGTGCACGACGACGACCAGATCGTCTATGTAAACTCGGGCGTTCTCGCAGTGACGACACGGCTGGGAGCGTGGGCGGTGACCCCGGAGCGGGCAGTACTCATCCCCGCCGGTGCCTGGCACGAACACCGCGTGCTCGGGCGGAGCAGCGTGCACACTCTAGGCCTTGGCAGCGGCACCCCCGCCTCTGCACACGGTGGTACTCCTGTCATCCTCCACATGCCCGCCCTGCACCGCGAGTTGCTACTCGCACTCACAAGGAAAGAACTCCACCCGGACGCGAGCGTAATAGCGAAGTCTCTACTCGTCATCCTCGCTGCGGGATCCTCGACGAAAGGGCTCCACCTCCCCAAACCCACGGATGCCCGCCTGGCCAGAGCCTGCTCCATCGTCGAGGCGAACCTCAGCGAAAGCCCTTCCCTGAGCGAGCTGGCAGCGCGGTGCGGTGCAAGTGAACGCACTCTCAGTCGCCTCTTTCACACCCAGTTCTGCTTGACCTACCCACAGTGGCGGTCGGTTTGCAGAGTGTTCCACGCCTCCATCGCGCTGACCGAGGGGCGAACAATAACCGAGACTGCAATTGCCTACGGGTGGGCAACACCCAGCGCATTCAGCACCACCTTCGCCCGCCTAACCGGCCACACTCCTACTGCGTACCAACGCTCTCTGTAATTGAGGCCGCCAGGCCGGCGCGAACCCACGAGTTTGGGACGCGACGCCGACGTGCGGTACCTACGGTCAACTGCGAATGGCGCGAGCGATTCGATCGTCCGCGTCCGCGACGAGGGTCCGACGAGCTTCAGCATCGCCCTGCTCTGACTCCTACACGAAAACGGGGGTGCGCTCGGCCACCCGCGACCGGCTGTTCGGAGCCGCCATCCGCATCCTCGTTATCGGCATTGAAACGACACAGAGCAATCACAAAACACCGCCATAGAGCGCCAAACTCCACGACTCTTGCGAACCCCCACAGCATGAGCTAATCCCAATGCCCCCCGTACTCGCACTATCCCGGATCCGCCCTGCGACCGTACTCGGAAGGTCTGGGAGCCCCGTAATCCGAAACCGCGCCAGCCGACGACGCTCCTTCTCCTGAAGGTGCTCCTCCTGCCCCCCTCCCCCGAGTGTCGCCGCCGGGGCTGCGAACTCTTGGACTGCCGGTTCGCTGAGAGTGGGCTCGGAGGGTTCGTGAGTGTGTGATGTAGGGGCCATGGCCGTGGCGGGTTATCGGGACCGGTAGGGGTGTCAGGAGCGGACGATGACGACGGAGTCCTCCTACGTGTCGAGCCCGTCCTGGACCAGCGCATTGCCGAGGAGGCGCATTGCCGATCCGGTGAGGCGCTAACGCCTCACCGGAAAAACTCGGTGGCCGCACTCGTGAGCGTCCGCACCCCAATGTCGATGAGTTCGTCAGGGAAATCAAAATCCGGATTGTGCAGCTGTGGTGAACCCTGGCCGCGGTCAGAGCCGAGAAAGAACATGGCGGAAGGAGCGACAGCGCGGAACAGGCCGAAATCCTCCGACCCGCGCTCAACTACACCCGTCGTATGGGCGATGCCATCCTTGTCGAAGGCGCGTCGCAGGAGCGCGACGGCATCCGGATCATTCTCGCAGTGGCGAAAGACGTCGTGTTCCTCGAACGATGCGGTGAGGCCATCGCGCTCGGCTACGCTGCGCGTCACACGCTCGGCGTCGACACGAAGAGCATCCATTCCGTCGTCGCTCATCGTGCGCAAGGTGACCCAGACTTCTGCGTGCCCGGGCGCGACACCGAATGCCTCCTCCCCGAGAACGGCGTGTGTCACGGTGACGAGGCGGTAACCAGGACCAGGCACACCCCCGAACCCCAGGGCGGGGAGCGAATCGAGCAGCGCCGCGACCGACGCCGTCGGCGAGATACCGTCTTCAGGCGCGGATGCATGCGCAGTCTGGCCGTCAAGGATGATTCGCAGACCGCGCGATGCACAATTGACCACCCCCTCGTCGAGCACGACCCGACCGAGTGGCTGGGACGAAAGGTTATGCAATGCGAGAGCCATATCGGGCCGCATACTTTCAAACGCCGGATCCGCCAAGACGGCGGCAGCACCCAACGCGTTCTCCTCAGCCGGCTGGAACATCAGCACCACTCGCCCGCGCTTAGGCCGGCGACGCCCGAACATCAACCCCACCCCCGCAAGGATGGCCATGTGCCCGTCGTGACCACAGTGATGGCCTATGCCGCTATTTTCTGAGCGGTATGACACGTTGGTCACTTCGATGATCGGAAGGGCGTCGAGCTCAGCGCGCAGCAGCAGCGTCGGTCCGGGATGAGCACCATAGGTCACGGCAACTCCGTGACCGCCGAGACCAGTCACGATGCTGTCAGGCGCGGAGCCGTCGAGAAACTCCACGACTGCGGACGCCGTCTTTGCCTCTGTGCCAGCGAGCTCTGGAAGACGGTGCAACCGTCGACGGAAGTCAATCAAGCTCCCGAGATCGGCGCCGGAAAGCACAGGATCTGAAGTTACTCGATGCACTGGCGCCCCTCTCGTCGACGGCCGCGACCAGTCTTCGTGATCGACCCAGGATCGGTGTATGTACGCACCGCTCACTGATGCGTTGGCGCACTGTGGGGTTGATACAGGCGCGAGCGCAGGACGGCCTGTTGTTCACAGGAGAAGTGGCGTGCCTCCTCGCCGCCGTCATCATCGCCGTGGTCAGGCGTCGACGCCCTCAGTATCGAGCCATCTGAGCCACATAGGTTGCCGAGATCAGCGGCATACCCGGAGTCTTCGCTCAATGCTCGCTGCTGAGGGGCAGGTTGACGCGGCTCGCGATCGGCCAGCGCCCCTCGCGCAGGGTAACCGTACGGACCCTCCGCTCCTCGAGGAGCTCATGCACGGTGGAGAGGTCACCGTCAAGTGACCTGCTAGCAACACCCCGGCAGGGAGAGAGGTTAGCCGGGGGGGCGTTGCGGTAAGGGGTCAGCTACTGACGGGCGTGGGTGACGATTTCATCGGCCAGCGTGACGAGTGCGAGAACGACTGAGGT
Source organism: Plantibacter sp. RU18 (assembly GCF_050613355.1). Lineage (NCBI taxonomy): Bacteria > Bacillati > Actinomycetota > Actinomycetes > Micrococcales > Microbacteriaceae > Plantibacter > Plantibacter sp. RU18. The sequence goes on along the minus strand of NZ_CP159618.1, from coordinate 1,453,586 downwards.
CATGCGGGTGGGATCTCCGAAATAACCGCTGGGGAGCTGCGCACGGATCAGTCCGCTGCGCTGAGAATCGTCGAGCTGTTTGCCGACCGACGCCGACAGGAGGGCGTGTGCGTGACTCATGTCGTCGTGGTTGACAGCGTTCGGGCCGACAGCGTTCGGGCCAAGTGGTGGAATAACAGCGTTGGGCGTATGCGTGAAGGCGGCCAGGCACCCTGTCAGGGTTCCCTCCACAAGGAGAGGGGCTACGAGCGAGCTGCTGAATGCCGCCACGAGCGTGTCTTCATCGGCAATGTCTTCTAGCCCATACCCCTGGCCAGCATCGACCACGAGAGCCCGCTCTGCAGCTTCCGCTGCTTTCTCGTACAGCGCTCCCGGATTTACAAAGATTGAGTTCGACATGGGTTTCCCTTCATCGTGCGGCGGTTGCGTTGGGCGCAGCGTTGGCGTTAGTCAGGTGCTCATCCTGACACTGGCGAGCGACAGCGTCCACGGGGCTAGCCCTGCCGCTGCGATCCAGGGCCGAGCCGGACCTGATAGCGGAAGCCGCGGCGACTGCCGAGGTGGACATCCGCCTGGGTCCGAGAGACGGCACTCGAGGCCGCGCGACGGAGTCATGGTGTTCAGATGCAGTCGTTAGCGCACCGTCGCCACGACCACCAGCTCCATGAACTGCCGCAGGCGGAGGTCGCTAGCTCAGGATGCCGCCCCGGCGCTCAGCCGAGACTGTGCGGACTCGCTTAGGCCAAGCGACTCACACTTTTTCACTCTAACGCGAGTGCACCATGCGTCATCTCGGCACACACCCTCCTGGAATCACGCGGAAGTTCGCTCCAGTGAGCCACCGTTGCACGACAGTTGGTAACTTCAGCTTCCCAAGCCGATATCCCGCGTGAGCGTGCCTCTGGTGCTCCGCGAGACGAGTTCTCACGCCGTCAGTCCGCAGAAGTCCGCACGTTCGAAAGGTCGATTGCAAGAGCAACTGAGGATGCCCAACCCGGGCACATTGCCGAACGGACCAAAATGCCTATCGAGGAACTCATGTTCACCCCGGAGGAAGCGGCGGAGTCGCTCGGCGTCGGACGCTCCACGATCTACGACCTCATGCGGCTGAAGCGGCTCAACAGCGTCAGGATCGGGCGGTCTCGCCGCATCCCCGCGACAGCACTTCGCGAGTTCGCCGAGCGTCTCACCGACTCCACTCCGTGATGACGCAGCGAGCCAATGGTGAGGGTTCGATCTACAAACGGAGCAACGGCAAATGGTGCGGAGTTGCGTTCGTGCTCGCCGCCGACGGAGCACGTAAGCGGCGGACCGTCTACGGGCATACGAAAGCCGAAGTGACGGGTAAGCTCCGAGACCTCATCTCTCAGACCGAGAGCGGAGTTCCCGCAGCGGTATCGGGTTGGACGGTGCAGTCCTATGCGGGCTATTGGCTCGAGCACATCGCGCCGAGCAGTCTGCGCCCAACAACCCGCACGAACTACGAATGAGTACTGAGGAAGCACATTCTGCCCGCCGTGGGCTCGAAGAAGCTCGAACAACTGACGCCGCAACACGTGCGGGAGATGCATACGTTGATCGGTCGCACCGGCGTCTCGGCACACACCGTTCGACTTGCACACGCCGTACTGCGGAGCGTGCTCAGCGAGGCGGCGCGCGAGCAGCACATCGCACGCAACGTCGCGTCCCTGGTGCGCACACCAAAGATCGAGCATCACGAGGTCGAACCCTGGACCGCAACCGAGGCCTCGACCTTCGTCGATTCGAGCAAGGGATCCCAATTCGCCGAGTTGTACACCGTCGCCCTCACCCTCGGGCTCCGACGCAGCGAGCTCCTCGGGCTCCGCTGGTCCGATATCAGCGCAGAACGAACTCCGCTGCGCGTCCGACAGACAGCCCCCAGGGCCGGTGTGGGGCAAGGAATCACCATCTGCCCCACTAAGACGGCTCGATCCAAGCGGACACTCCCCCTGCCCCAGCGCACGGTGGATGCCTTTCGGAGGCGGTAATCGTCACAGCGCGCCGACACGCGTGCGGCGGGCGACACATGGTGGACAGCGGACTCGTCTTCAATACGACCCTCGGCACTCCCATCGAGCCGAGCACCTCCGCCGCAGCTTCGACCGCGACATCCTTACTGCAAACGTCAGGCGCATCCGATTCCACGATATGAGACACACCTGCGCATCGCTCCTCCTCGCCGAGGGCGTCCAGATGCGAGTCGTCATGGAGGTCCTCGGGCACGCGAACATGGCCATCACCTCAGACATCTACTCACACGTCGCGCCGACGACTCTGAGAAGGCCTCGGAAGCGATGAACAGCGCGCTGAGTGGACCGCACGAAGGGATGGCGTGAACCGGAATCGTGCACTGTCGTCCGCTGAGATTCAGGGCCGCTCGTGGGGCCGTTGCTGTATGCGTTGCTGTACTTTCGACGCCATGCGACATTTATCGCGCGGTTCCTGCGTCATCACAATGAGGTCAGCAGGCCGAAAAATAGCCGCTGACCTGGGTTTTCCAGGGCAACGGCCGGGTGATGCAGATGGAGCCGCCCAAGGGAATCGAACCCTTGACCTTCTCATTACAAGGTTCAGGGTTCGCTGGAGGCCGGGTACCTGCTGATCGGCTGCATCATCGCTCAGGCGACCGGTGGCGCGCGCCGCGTCCTGCGACAAGGTGACCCAAAATAGGGTCTTCTGCGTGAATATGAACCATGAAACACCAGACTTGCAGTCCGTCCTCGCTTACTGGCGGGTGTGGCAGGAGTCCCAAGGACTTTCTGAACGCACGATCCAAGAGCGCGCTGATGTCGTCACCCGACTGATGGAGCATGCAAACGTCGAGCCGTTGGCGTTAACGCCCATGGCGATCATGACGTTCGTGGCTCGCAAGACACTGTCGACGAATACGCGCGGCACCTACCATGCGTCGATTCGCGCCTACTGTAGCTGGCTCGTGAAGACCGACCAGCGCGTCGATGACCCGTCCACGAAGACCCCGACACCTAAACGAGTGAAGGGCAAGCCGCGTCCCGTGTTCAGCAATCAACTGCTGCTCATGCTGGCGATCGTCAACCGTCGGCGCACTCGCACGATGATCCTCCTCGCGGCCCTTGCCGGTATGCGCGTGCACGAGATCGCGAAAATCCATGGCAGTCACATCGACCGCGCCAACGGCGTCCTTCGAATCACTGGCAAGGGCGGACTCACACAAATGGTCCCCCTCCATGACGAACTCGTCGCTGAGGCTCTCTCATACCCGGAGAATGACTTCTGGTTCCCCGCGTACGCCGCACAGACCAGCAGCGAGCACGTAACACGGCAGGGTGTGTATGCCGCGATCAAAGGCGTCATGGATCGGGCTGGGGTGGAAGGGACACCACACCAGTTGCGGCACTGGTACGGAACAAGCCTGCTCGACTGCGGCGTCGACGTTCGCGTCGTTCAACGCCTGATGCGCCATCAGTCGCTCGATACCACAGCTATCTATACGGAGGTCAGCCTCCGCAAGGAACGCGAGGGCATCAACATGCTCGAACTGCCCCGCGCCGCGTAACCGCTCGGGCGGAACGCGCCGTCGCGCTCCGCCCCTCCGGCTACCGGATCCCGGCTTGTCTCCGAAAGAACGCTTAATCCAACATCAATAGACGCGACCCTCCCGGCATTCAATATCGTCACCACAAGAGGCCCAAACGGTGTCCTCAACCAAGAGAAGGCGACAACGATGTCCAAAATGCTCAAATCCGTATTCGCTTCCGGGCTTCTCGCGTTGCTCCTGACCGCTGGAATCCCGGCAGCCGCCCATGCGGACCAGGTCGCGACCGTTTCCGTCTCTCAGAGTCAATCTGACGGACGCAACGTCGCATCGGGAACGCCTGCCTCTGCGAATTCGACAGACGTGCAACCCGACGAGCGCAAGCCATGCCTGTACGAGTACGGCTCACGATGCGTGACCTGGGTGACGAACGACTACACCTGCAAGAACATCTTCCAGATCACCACTAACTATGAGAAGCGCAAGGCGTGCTCGATCTACGCCACGGTCGGGATCGTCACAGTCTGGCCCTGATGGAAGCGCGCAGCTCCCGGAGCACCGTCCTCCTGGGAACGATTCTCGCAACCTCCATGCTGGCTCTCACCGCTTGCGCGCAGATCGATGACTCCTTCTGCAACGAATACGCATCGGCATGGAACGACTTCGCGGAAGTGCGCGACGGCAGCTCAGCCACGGCTCAGGAGGTGATCGATGCAAGCAAGACAATGCGGGATCGATGGGCCAAGCTCTCCGCCGACGAAGACGTACCCTCATACGCCCGCAACATGGTGGGCATAGCTGAGTCGAGTTTCATGTCGGCCTGGACCGCAAGTTCCAGTTTCGATCGCAAGGCCTACCAACAGTCGTGGATCAACGGGCGAGACTACATCGCTCGCCAGTGCTCCGAAGCTGGATTCGACATCGAATTCAACGGTGAAGATGTGCCAATCGAGTCGCCCCGCCTGGGGGCTGACTGACAGCACGTCTAAAGCCATGACGCTCGAGGGGCGTCCGATCATCTCGGTCGGACGCCCTTTCGTGTGTCATCGTTTTGCGTGTCTGCCGTGTGTGGGTGTGGTGTTGGCGGCTGCGAGGCTGAGTCCGAGGATCGCGGTGGCGAGGCCGAGCCAGAGGGCGGCTTGTTCGTGGGTGAGGAGTCCGTATCCGGTGGCGAGGGGTGTTGCTGCGAGGAGGATGCGGTAGAGGTAGGCGCGGGCGTTGCGGGATGGTTTGCTGATGGTCATGTGTCTTCCTTGAACAGGCCTGCCGGTGGTGGGGGTGGGGGTGCGCCCCGGCCGCGGTAGATGTGGTCGATGAGGGTGCGGCAGTACAGCCACAACGAGCGTTCGCGTCGTTCGACGGCGTGGATGCGTCGTTCGAGGGAAGCGGTGCGGGCGACGATCCACGTGCATGCGGCCGCGATGAGCGCGAGGAGCGCTTCGGGTATCCATTCAGGCATCACCACCCGCACCTCCCTGGGCGGCCGTCGCAGTACCAGCCCGCACGCGCCCGTGGGCAGCGGCCGAGCGCGCACCGCGCCCGCCGCCACCAGGCCCTACCGCCCCACACGCTTTGCGACCTTGTCCGCGAGGAGATCACCGCGATGGTTTGCCTCGCCGACGAGGGTTGTCACGATGTCTTCGGTGAGGTTTGGGATTTCGCCATAGACGAGGCGGTTGGCTGCGAGGGAGAAGTCGCCGGGGTGGTTGTAGGTGTAGCCGTGGGTTTCAGACACGAACGCGATGGTGCCTCGGGGGACGCTGAGGATTTTGGGCATGGTGATTCCTTCCAGACTGGTGATGAGATGGGTGAGGGGATCGACGGCGGTTCCGTCGGGCTGGTGGAGTTCTTGGTGCAGGTGCACGAACTGGGTGCCTGTGTCGCCCATGACCGCGATGGGGCGGCCGATGGCGACAGCGGTGCCCGTGCGGGGTGCGGTGCCGTCCTTCAGATGGGCGAGGAGTGACCACCAGCCGCCTGCATGGTCGATGAGGACCCGGTACCCGTAGGACCCGTACCAACCGGACGCGGTAACCGTGCCGTCAGCCGGGGCGAGCACTTCGAGGTCCGCGGGGGTCTTGTCCCCGTGGCCGATGTCGATGCCGACGTGCAGGAAGGGTCGGCCGATGTCTTCGCCGTGGCGGGTGGTGATGCGGCCGCGAGCCGCGCGAATGATCTGCATGATGTGCTCCTAGGTGTTGGGTCCGAGATAGGTGGCGAAGATGCGGCCGGTGATCGGTGCGGCTGCTCCGACGTTGCGGTAGAACCCGAACGTCACCGGCCCCGGGGTTGCGATGACCACGTCCGGCGTGGTGGCTGCGCCGTGGTCTTCGGTACCGGCACCGGCGGCGAGGCCGAACCGGAACGCTTCACCGCCGACGGTGAGGTCCACGAACGAGCGGGTGCCGAGCTTGGCCGGGGAGGCGAGGAGGTCGAACCCGAACCGGTACACGCCGGGGTTTCGGAGCGTCAATCCTGCCGGGATCGGGGCGAACAGGTCGGCCGCACGAGAGGACGACACGGCAGGTTTCAGGGTGAGTGCACCGATGGGGTCCACGCCGGTGCCGGAGGACGAGAACGCGACCGCATACTGCGCGCTCATCTGTCCCGCGGGATACCAACCGGCAACCGCACGGCCTGCCTTGTTCGTGGCGGCGTTGTATGCGGCGAAGTACCGTTCGGTGTGGCCGGTGTCCGTGCGGATCACCATCGGCCCGCGCGCTTGCAACGCAAGCTGCGCCGCTGCGGTGGCGGGTTTACCGAAGTGCGCATCACGTGCAGCCTCCGACGGTGCGACCCGTACGTCCGGGTTACTGGTGGGCGGGATCGACGCCGCCAGCAGCGCGGCCTCGATCGACAGCGCCATGGCCTCCTGGTTCGTGCCGTGGTCTTTGGGCTTCTCCCGACTGTCGGGCCACTTGATGCCGAAGATGGGTGTTCGTTGGATGGTCATGCTGCTCCTTGGGTCACGGCTGCGAAATCAGCCCACGTGATGGCATCGTCGAAATCCGCATAGGTGGCGGTGTCGTTGCTCACCCAGGTGGTGAACGTCACCGGCTCCCCGGGCGAGGTCCGCGCGGGGGCAAGGGTTGGGGTGATGATCCACCCGCTGTCGAAGGTCAGGGTGCCGCCGATGATCTGGAACAGCGGCCCGTGGTTCGGGAGCCCTGCCGTGTATGCGCCGGGGAAGAACACCGGGGCGGGGGTGTCGAACGTGGTGAACAACACCCGCACCTGCGCTGGCGTGAGTTGCGGGTGGCGTTCGATGTCATAAGAGGCCCTCGGGGACGGTGCGGCCGTTCAACGCTGCGACCAGCGGGCGAAGCGCTGCCCCGAGGGCGTTCACCCCGGAATCATGCACCGCCATCCCGGACACCTGATCCGCAGCAGACCTGCGGTGGCTGGTGCGCACCGACAGGGTGCGGCGCTTGTCCGCAACACCCGGGACGGGGAAGTCATTCGCGACGGTTGCGTCGGAGAGTTTCGGGAACACCCAATAGGAGCCGTCCTTCTTCTCCGGCGGGAACCACTTCGTCATCGACTGTGTCTTGCCCTTGGTTTGATGGAGACTCTGATCGTCCTGAAAGGATGAGGAGTATGCCAGCTTTGAGGAAGTACCCGGCGGAATTGAGAGAGCGTGCAGTGCGCCTTGTGTTCGAGGCGCGTGATGCGGATGGGGGCCGCCGTGGTGTGTGTACCAGGATCGGCCGGCAGCTTGGTGTCCCGTCGGACACGTTGCGTGGCTGGGTCCAGCGCGCCGAGGTCGATGGGGGTCTGCGTTCGGGGACGTCCACTGATACTGCGGTTCGCCTGGTCGAGGTGGAGCGTGAGGTGAGGGAGTTGCGGCGGGCGAACGCGATTTTGCGGAGCGCGTCGGTTTTCTTCGCGGCGGAGCTCGACCGCCCACACAGCAGATGATCGCCTACATCGATGAACACAAGGAAGAGTTCGGGGTCGAGCCGATCTGCAGGGAACTGCCGATTGCCCCGCAGACGTACTATGCCGCGCGGTCTCGGCCGCCCTCGCAGCGGTCCGTCAGTGACGAGGACACCGTGGTGAAGGTCCGTGCCGTGCACCAAGCGAACTATGGCGTCTATGGCGTCCGGAAGGTCCATGCGCAGCTGCGTCGCGATGGCCACCGGGTGGCCAGGTGCACGATCGAGCGGCTCATGCGTCGGGAGGGTCTCCGCGGGATCTCGCGGGCCAAGGGGCCACGCACGACGATCCCTGGGCCATTCACGGATCGTCCGGGGGACCTCGTTGACCGACGGTTCACCGCACCTGCACCGGACTGCCTCTGGGTTGCGGACATCACCTACATTCGGACGTTCTCCGGCTGGGTGTATGCCGCGTTCGTATTGGACGTGTTCTCCCGCCGGATCGTGGGCTGGCAGCTCTCCACAACCATGCACACCGAGCTTGCCCTCGATGCTCTCGAGATGGGCGTCTGGACGCGGCAGCGTGCCGGCCGGGACCTGTCACAACTTGTCCACCACTCGGATCGCGGAGTCCAATATCGTGCCGTGCGCTACACCGACCGCCTCGCTGAGGCAGAAGCAGTCGCCTCGGTTGGGTCCAAGGGCGACAGCTACGACAACGCGATGGCCGAGGCGCTGAACTCTCTATTCAAGGCCGAACTGATCCGCAACCTCGGCCCGTGGAAGGGGATCGACGAGCTCGAGATCGCGGTCGCGGAATACATCGACTGGTACAACCACCGCCGACTCCACGGCGAGATCGGACACATCCCACCCGTCGAAGCCGAGAACAACTTCTACACGCAACTACCCACCATCACCGTGATGGAACGGGTCTAACCGAGCCTCTACCAAACCCGGGGCTTGACAGTTCGTGACGTGGACGCGTCCAGGTGGATGCTCATAGGTGGGGCCTTTCAGTAGACGAACGGGGAACCGATGGGTGTTTCGCGGTGGTCGTATGCCCAGAGGCCCACGGCGACCGCGATGAGTGCGGCGATGGGGCCGGTGGAGTGTTTGCGGCTGAATCGCCACATGTCGCCCGAGGGCCGCAGGACCGCGTGCATGACGGCGAGGGTGAGAGTTTGGGAGCCGTCGTGCCGGAGGGTTTTGTCGTCGCGGGCGGCGTTCAGCAGGCCCATGCATGCGGTGCCGAAGTCACGCATCCCGATCTTGTACAGCGGCACGCCGCGGCGTTCCAACTCGTCGTTGATGACCCGGGTGTCCCCACCGTCATCCGCGGCAATCGCGAGGGGCTTCCACGCCGTGTGGAGGTGTTCGATGAGGTCGGCGAGCCAGACCACGCCGGGGGCTGCGTGCACGACATGGGTGCACGGGTTCCCGTCCGCGTCACGCCACACCCCATACACGACAGCGGACTCGTTACCTGCAGCGACCTCGTACGCCAGGACCACCTCCGAGCGCTTCGGTGCCGGATCGAACTGTGCGGTGAGCGCGGCGAATGCTTCGGCCTCGATCAGGGCGTCGACGGACATGGTGCGGCGGTTCATGTAGCCGCGCATCCACTCCGCATACGGAATGTTGATTTCGGCGCGCAGTGCGTCTTCACCGATCGTGTTCCCCAGCGCCGGATGAAACGCCCACCAGGTGAGGGGGTCATAGGGGTCGAGGCCGTCGGGCATCGACCACTCGAAATACGCAATGCCTGCTTCGCCGTTCCGGCCGCGCTCCACAAGGTCGTTCATGAACCCCGACAGGGCGGTGCCCTGGGTGCTGACGAACCACTTCTGCGCGACCCCTGCGAGGGTGATCATCGCGGGCGACACCGCGCCGACGAGGGAGTCCCCGAGGGCTTTGGAGTACTTCCAGATTTCGTCGTAGTCGACCCAGTGCGGGGTCTCGCCGTGGATCGCGGACGGCAGCGGGCTGAACCGGGTCAGCGATGCCCCATTCGCGGGCAACAACAAACCCTCCGAACCAATGGAGTAGCGAGGGCGGAACATGCCCGACAGGGGTGACATTGTCACCTGCTCGATCAGCGCCTTCATCCGCTTCCCAGCGTCATTGCCGGTCTGAGCGGTCGAGAACGCGCTCAGCCCAGGGCGGGTCATCATGCGGTGCACCCGCACAGGCCCAAGCACCGTCGTTTTCCCCGACTGACGCGGCACCGTGATGACCACCGATGCGTAGTGGTAGCAGCGTTTCCCGAGGTGGATGTCGTTCTCCGATTCCCCCGGCCCGAAGATCCGGTACTCGGTCGCGACGTCCACCACGTACTGCTGCCAGGGCATCAGCTCGATGCCCATCAGCCGGGCAACCCGAGCCACCTCGCATCCCTCGGTCCGCCACGACGGGTCGCGCTTCGTCGTCGCCGGATGCGGTGGCGGTGCGAATTCAAACATCGTCAGGGTCGAGGATCACCGCGAGAGCCTTCTCGAGCAACGACGCGGACACTGCGGCAGGCTGCGGGAGCATCTCGAACACTTCCTTCATCGCCCGCGTCAAGTTCGCCCGCCCCGACGCCGCATCCCGAGTTGAGGCACGGTCCAACGATTGGGCGGTGACGATCGCGAGGGCGACCTGACCGGCGTGGTGGTCCTCGATGAACCCCTGCGTGCGCAACGCCTCGATCTGTTTCCGGGTTTCCCGCTCCACATAGCCGGCCTTGTCCGCATTCGGCTCGGATGGTCCCATTCCGGGCAGAAAGGCGACGTTCTCAGCGTCAAGTGCGGTCACGGTCGTGGCTCCAATCGGGTGCGGAATTCCGCACTTTTTTTGTGAGAGATGGGGGAGATATGGACATGCTGGCGCGGGGTGTCCTGGCCTAGCCCGAAACAAAAAACCCGAGACCGGACTCCACCGGGGCGGTCAGATCGCGGTTCCCTCGCGACTCGTTACACCGCTGATGAGCAGGACGAAGATTCGCGTAGTCATACACCGCACCACCATGACTTCGAGCGATGATGTGATCAGCCGAATCAGCACCAGGCAAGCCACACAACCGGCAGATCGTCCCGTACCGTTCAAGCGTCCCAGCGACGTACTCCTGCGCCTTCCGACCACCCCACACCTCCCCCACATCACCGGTCGGCATGGTCACCCACCCCGATCGCGGGGCGACCTGGATGCACCCACCCGGACGCGACAAGTCGTCTCGTCATGACACGTTCAGTAGCGTGACCGATATGACTATCAATGAGACGTGGGCGATGGGCGTGCTGCTCGTCCTCGCGTGCAGCTACATCCTTGGCCTCGTGATCGTGCTGTGGGTGCTGTGGGCGCTCATGCGCTCCGCCGTGCTGTCCGCGCTGCGGCAACACGACTTCGACCTCCGACAGCGTGCGTCCGGCCAATAGGCGACTCATGCGCTCGGCTCCGTCCCGACGAGCAGTTCCGTGGTGGCATGCGCTGCGGCACGCTCGCGTGCAGTAGCTGTCAACGCGACCATGAGCGCGGCGGACCAGGACGGCAACCAGGCACCGGTAGCCGTCAGACCAGACCCGCGCTGCGCGATCCATCCCCGGCCGTACTGGCCTGTGGACGCACCAGACCGGTACACGCGCCACTTCGGCAGCACACTGGCGTCCGGGGCGGCTGTGCGGACGGGACGGGGACGAGTGTTCACAGTCACGCGCTGCGTCCGTCCGACTCGGCAGCCCGCGCCCAACCACACGTGGCCTGATAGCAGGCGCACGTGCCATACGGGGTCGGCCCGTGCTCCGGTACACTCTGCGGGTGCCTGATCAAGACCTCTTCCAAGCTTCCCGCGACGTGTTAGCGCCGAGCTAGAACGGACCCCTTTGCGCCGGTCTGGGGTGGACCCCTCTTCGTTGGTTGAGCTTAGTTCTTCTCTGTCTGCTTGATGAGGTCGCGGCGGCCGTGGGTGCGGTAGGAGTCGCCGGAGAGGGTAAGGACTTCGGAGTGGTGGACGAGGCGGTCGATCATCGCTGCCGCGACGACGTCGTCGCCGAACGTCTCACCCCAGCGGCTGAACGGGAGGTTCGAGGTGACCATGATCGAGCCTTGCTCGTAGCGAGATGCGACGAGTTGGAAGAACAGGTTCGCGGCGTCCTGGTCGAAGGGGATGTAGCCAATTTCGTCGATGATGATGAGTTTGTAGCGGCGGATCTTCTTCAGCTCGGCCTCGAGCTGCCCCTGGTGGTGGGCGGCCGCGAGTCTCGCGATCCAGTTGTTCGCGGTGTCGAAGAGGACGGAGTATCCGGCGTGGGTGGCTTTGACGCCGAGCCCGATCGCGAGGTGCGTCTTCCCGATCCCGGGCGGGCCGAGCAGGATCACGTTCTCTGCTTTCGCGACGAACGTCGACGTCGCGAGGTGCGCGAGGACGTCTTTACGCAGAGACGGGAGGTGATCGAGATTGAAGTCCTCGAGGGTCTTGACTGCGGGGAAGTGCGCGGTCCGGATCCGCATCGTCGTCCCGGCGGATTCACGGTCCGCGAGCTGGCGTTCAAGGACGGCTGCGAGATATTCCTCATGCGCCCAGTTCTCGACCCTGGCGCGGTCCGCGAGGTCTTCCCAGACCCGCCCGATCGTCGGGGTCTTGAGAGCTCTGGCGAGATAGGCGATCTTGGATGCAACCTGCTCGGTGGTCTTCGGAATAGGAGCGTCGATCGTGCTGCTCTTGGAGGTCATCGTGCTTCTTTCTCGTATTCGGTTTTGGTGGTGAAATCGACGCCGAATAAGGCGTCGTAGTCGGACAGCGCCCGAAGTTGGACCCGATGCCCGTCCGGGTGCTCACGAACCCCGGAGGGCTTGGGCCGTTGGTAGTGGGCGCGTAGCTTCGCCGCCGCGGTGACGTGCCCGGGATCGGTGATCGTCATCCCGTTGCGCAACGACCGGGCATGCCGTCCCGCGGCCTGTCCGGCGCAGGAGATCGTGACGTCATCAAGCGTCGCGCGAACATCGACGAATCGGCCGATGAACCGAGGATCGACGGAATAGTCGTTCCCATCGAGACGGACGTAATAATCCCGGGCCAGTCTGATCCGATGCGTGAGACCAGTGACAGGGGGCTTCGCCGGAAGTGGGAGCATCGCCGCCCGGTCAGGGACAGCGAGCTCGACGGGACGGGCAGCGATCGCACGGACCTTCCGCTGATTCGCTCTGGTCTCCAACCAGGTCGTCATCTGGGCGTTGAAGTCATCTCGGTCTTGGAAAATCCGGCCGGGCAGGAACGAGGTCTCCAGAAAGCGGTTCGCGCGCTCGACGATGCCCTTCGTCTCCGGGTCTCGTGGCGGGGCCAAACGCAGCCTGGTCGCCAGCGTCCCCACGAACGTCGCCGCGAGGACGGTGGGCTTGCCCAACCCGCCGATCGCAGCCTCTCGATCCCAGAGCAACGATTTCGGCACCCCGCCGAACCTCTGCAGCAGCGACCACATACCCGCAGTGAGATCACCGCCCTGCCGAGACGGCAGCATAATCGCCTCGATCCGCCTGGAGAAGCCGGACACCATCACCAACACCGGCAAGACACGATCCTGGCCCCCGCCGACGGGAACTCGCGCCTCAGGGAACCACAGATCACACTGGATCACCTCACCCGCCTGATACGAGAGCCGATCCGCGGGATCGATGCCTTGATACTCCGGCCGCAGCTCAGACACCCGCTCCCGAAACAACGACGGCGAGAACGTCCAACCGACACGCTCCGCGATCACCGTCGCCGGCATCTTCGGATACTCCATCAACAGCGCACGGATCTGCGGCACGAAGACATCGATCTTCGAACCCCGCGGACCCCGCGACCGATCCGGCGGATCCTCACCCCGCAACGCCCGACGGACCGTGTTCCGCCCGATCCCAAGATCCCTCGCGATCTGCTTGATCGGAACCTTCTCAGAACGATGCAACCGCCGAATCTCTGCCCACGTATCCACTGAAATCATCCTCCTAGCTTGAGCTAGGGGGTCCAATCCAACCTGGCGCTACAGGGTCCGTTCTACTTCGGCGTCAACATCAACGACCTGCATTGCGAGAACCTACTCTCTACAGCGCAGGGGCCAATCGTGCTCGACGCGGAATGCTTGCTCAACTTCTCCACGGTATCCACCCATCCAGCACATGTCGATCTCCTACACGGAGCACGGCCCCAGGTGTTGGATTCCGGACTCTTGCCCAATTGGCGGAAGACGTTTCGTTCTGCAACACCGAGAGAGGTGACTGCTCTCGGGTACTATGCGCATCCAGATCGGTTGCCGACGGTGAGATCCATCCAGAGCGTCGATGGCGACCCCCGATATGTCCACGAGCGAGAGTCGAAGCCGGGCTCCATGCCCCATCAGCCCCACGAGACGTTCGGTTCTTTCCCAGCCGGACCGTACCTGGACGACGTGAAGCGAGGTTTTCACGCCACCTATGACGTCTTGCTGGAGGACGATATTGTCGCCGAAGTTGTGAGCCTGGTCGAGGCGAACGCCGATGCCCGGACCCGTATCGTGATCGCAGACTCGGCGGCATACGACACGTTGTTGCAGTCGACTCGAACCTCATCTCCACCTTCATCGTCAGCAGTCTCCCGAACTCAGAAGGAACTTTTCGACAGCGAACAGTTCGCTCTCGACCATGGTGTGGTGCCTCTGATCGAGCAGCGAATCGGCGATGGTGCGCTTGTCCTCGACAACGGAAGAATTCTTGACAGCCCGAGCTCTTCGCCGCTCACGAAACTCACCGAACACCTGTCGGGGCTCTCTTCAGCCGACAAAAACGACCAGGCGGGGCTGCTCTCGCTGAGCCTCGAGCTGGGTGCGTTCAACCCTCGCGATGCGCGAACCGTCGCTCTCGCAATGCCGGCGACAGGTGCACTTTCCAACCAGATCGACGATCTGGTTTCGACCGTTTCCGGTGCGGTGCATGATCACGAGGGTGCGCCATGGATGGTCACCTCCACGGAACCTGATCCGGACTTCTTCACCCTCCACAGTGCTCCCGCAGGCTTGTACGCGGGTCCTATCGGAGCAACCTTTGCGCTCGGAATCGCCGGACTTGCACACACGAGCGCCGAACGAGCCTTTCGAACGCTGTCCGGCCGATTCCTGGAGAGTATCCATGAGACCCTGAAGGAGCGCCGGCAACCCGGGAGCGGTGATCCGCTGACACTCACCGGCCCCGGGTGTCTTGGACCGCTCGTCGCCCTCGCCTCCATCGCGGCGCTCGAAGGTGATCATGGGACACTGGACGCGATATCGGCCCTAGCCGGACCGCTGTCCGCTGCTGCCGCTCCCCCTCGCGGACTGGATCTCATCGACGGGGCAAGCGGTGTGGCCATCGGGATGAGACGTCTCGCCACACTCACTCGGGGAGACGGATACCTGGCCGCCCAGTCACGTGCCGTGGAGGACCTCGTCGAGGCGATGCCGGAAGTGCTGACCGAGGAGACGCCCGCCGTTGGGCTGGCGCACGGCTTATCAGGATTCGCCCTGGCACTGCATCACGCCGCGACTGATCTCGACCTCCCGGATCTCCACGTGAGCGCACAGTTGTGCCTCGAACTGGAGGACGAGTTGATGGCATCCGGCAGGGCACGGGAAGCCGGCTCCTCCAGTTCCTGGTGCTGGGGCGCCACAGGTCAACTGACCGCACGGCTGGCATGCGATCCAGATTCACCTCGTATCGATGCTCTGCGCGACATCGTCCGAACGACACGGAGCGATCAGGTCGGCATCTGCCACGGCGTTGCCGGGCCCGCGCTCCTCCTGCGAGCATCCGCGTATACGCGACGGTTTGGGAACAGGGATGCAGCGAGTGTCCCATCCTGGGCGAGCTCGTTGCGTGCGCGACCCAGGGCTCGCGCGAATGCGCCCCTGTTCGCCCGAGACGCGGGCTTGTTCACCGGGGTCGCCGGTGTTCTCGTATCGCTGTGTGCGTTCCGGGACGGCGCGACGTTCTCCCTCCATGACCTGAGCTATCAGACATGACCGACGTCGCGATCGCACTCAGCATCGCAATGCTCCTGCTTCTCTGGCTCGCGATCGCGGCGCGGGCCTTCATCGCCGCAATGCTGGTTCTGAGGCCGAAGTTCCGACCTCCGTGGTTCGCAGTACTGATCAGACGGGCGCCATCGTGGAGATTGTTCGGCCAAAAAGGCGCGATATTCGACCTGTATGAGGTCATTGGAGACAGGCTAGACGATCACGACGAGGAGCACTTCCACTCCTCATACGGAAATACCCGTCGTTGGTTTCACCCGTTCATCAACCCGTACAGCCGGTACCGCTATCTCCATCGTGAACTCATGCAGTCCACGATGTACCGTTACATGCGTCAACGTTCATCGGACCCGGCAACCACGGCTGCCGTGAGTCTTCTCGAACGAGCGACGCGAGATGAAGTTCGCCGTCAGCACTCCGGCGATACCCGGGCGCGCATCGCACATCTCTACATCGTTGTCGACCGAGGTTTCTACGCGAAGGACGCGCCCGAAGCACAGGTCTCTCTCGGCCCGTTCACCGTCTAGCTGATGTGGATCCTCATCTCCTACACGCTCGTCGCGATCGGCGCAGCGACGTCTTCGATCGAGGAACTCGTCTCTCACCGGCGCTCCCGGGTCGTGCTTGCGCAGACGCGAGCTCGTTCTGCGTGCACGATCGCGACGTCGTTGTTCCTGCTCGTCGCGAGCGTCCTCCTCCTCGCGGTCACCTGGCTCACACGCGAGCCAGAGGCCCCGTCCATCGCAGGCGCGTTGTTGATTCTGGCCCTAGGGCTCTTGCTGCGCACCTTCATCGTTCAGGGACTCGACGGCTCCGACCGGATGTTGCTCTGTGCCGCGCTCGGGACGGCGTGTTGGGCGAACCTCCACCTTCAATCGCACTGGCTCGGGCTGGCGGCCTGGGCTGGTTTGACCATCCTCCTGTCGATTGCATACCTTGACGGCGGACTGTCGAAGGTCCGGCATCGCGGCTGGCGCGCCGGCCGCCAACTCGCCCTCGCACTGAACATGAAGGAATTCGGTAACAAGATCACGGCTCGAATACTCCTCTCTCGCCCGCGTTTCGCGGCATTCGCAAGCTGGGGCGTGATTCTTCTCGAGCTTTCGGCTGCACCTGCTTTGCTCTTCGGCGGGTGGGTGGCACTTGTCGCCGGAGTCCTTTTGGCGATGATGCATGCGACGATTGCCGTGCTCATGGGGCTAGGACGGTTCTTCTACCCCTTTGTCGGCGCTCTGTGCTTCGTCATCGCGGTTCACCCGTCGTGAGCATCGCGTCACGTCCTGCGACCTCGTGCCACAACGAATGCTCGTGCTCGACGCGTGTCACGCAGCGTCATCGAGGTTCGAGACCGTCCGTCTCGAATCGGAGCACTCCCGGGCTGTCCGATTCCTCAGGCGTCGCCTACTGCGTCTCGCCCGACGGAGCGTCGGTGTTCCCAATCCTCCCGCAGGATAGCCAGCAGTGTCACATCATGCCACCTGCCCTCGCGCCACTGCGCCTGTCCATCACACCCTCTTGGCGAAGCCCGGTTGATTCGATTCCTTGGGGATGTTTCACCGCTGCTGCGGGCGTTGTTGCCTCAATACGGTGGGCGGTGGTGTGTGTGAACAGATAGTCGAAGAGGAGAAGCATCGCTGCTCGAGTTGCGCGCGTGCGCTGGTATTCCGGAAAGATGATGAGTCCGAAATTCCAGGCGCGGTTCCGATTGGCGCCTCCGTACCAGAAGCCCGGCATCCATTGCACCTGGCCGACGAAATTCGATCTCTCGTCGAGAACCGCGAGCATCCCACCCTCACCGAATGGAATCCCTTGAAGACTGCCGCCAGGGGTGCCGCCGTACTCGTAACCGAACCAGTTGTACGGCTTCCACGTCTCAGGGTCGTTGAGGCGCTCTACAAGTTGCCCTTGTAGCACAGCGGTCAACGGCGCCAAGGAGTACCCGTCGGCCGCGCGTTCGGCCATGATCACTTCTCCTCTCTCATCATTTAGAGCACCGGTGCGAAAATGTCCGCGACGATGAATACGAGCGAGATCGCGGCCAATGTGGCGAAGGTTGCCAACGTCACCGGAATCAGCCGCGCGACACTCACTGGCGGCGACACAGCCTTCCCCCGCGACGATGCGATCCGATCTCGCACCGACTGGTACACGCTGACAGCAATATGCCCGCCGTCGAATGGTGGCAGCGGGACCATGTTGATGAGGAACAGGGCAAGATTCAACTGCGCTCCCAGAAGTAGCAGCGCCTGTAGCTTCAGGTCTCCAGAGAGCTGCTCCGAAGACGAGATCGTTCCAGCGACCTGCCCCACGCCGACAAGGCTGACAGGCCGGTCCGGCACCGCTGTACCTGTGAACAATCCAGTCACCGTCGTCACCGCGGATACGGGCAGCTTCACCAGAGTCGTGACCGTGGTACCGATCGTCGCAAGCGCCTGGCCCGATGCATCAGCGAGCGACTGAGGAATGAGTGTCACTCCCGGCGTCACCCCCAGGTATCCGACCTCGATGCCATCAGAGTCGATGCTGGCGAGGGTGATCTCTTGTTCGAACTGTCTCCCGTCACGGAGCAACGTAAAAGTCGTGACCTGGTCAGGGTGGGATCGGATGATCTCCACCGCCTGATCCCACTGTGCGATCTTGTGCCCGTCTATGGCGACGATGACGTCACCCTTGTGCACCGCCGCACTCGCGGGGGATGGCGCGTTCGCTGCAGAACATTCTTGCGAAGAAGTCGACGGAGTGCACTCCGCGATCTTTCCGGCGGTTATCGCGGTGGCTCCCATTCCCCAGAATGCGCCAAGCATCAGACCGACGGCGAGCACGAGGTTGACGGCCGGCCCTGCCGCCATGATCGTGATTTTCTTCAGCGCCCGCAGCTTCCAGAACGCCGGCTCCTCCGGAATCGACGGGTACTCCTCCGGGTCGTCGGCATCCGGGTACATCCCTTTCATGCTGATGTACCCCCCCAGGGGCAAGAGCTTCACGCCGAATTCCGTGCCACGCACACGGCGCGACCACAATGTGGGACCGAAGCCCACCATGAACTGTCGCACGGGGACCTGGAATCGCCGCGCGAACACGAAGTGCCCCAACTCGTGCAGAGCGATGGAGGCCAGCAGGATTACCACGAAGGCCACGACCCCAAGAGCAAACTCGATCGCGGTCATGACAGCACTCCCTTTGGTGTAACTGAAGACCTCATCTCCCAGGGTTTCGCCCACAACGAACGAGGAGTTTGGCCCCTGGATGCAATACCACCCGCCCTCAGCTGGCGAGGATCTTCAAAATGGCGACCGCAAGCAGCCAGAACCGTTCCCACTCCGACGTGACAGCGTGTGCAACCAGATACAAGCATGTCCGTGACAACTGATGTAGAGGGCATCTCATCCTAGGGGTTGTGCAGGCTCCTCGTCAGCGGTGCGAAGGGCCTGCAGGGAATGCCCCGATTCTAGGGCTCGTCCATGATCATTCACCGCCCTCGGAGTTTGTTGGGAGGCCCCACGGTCCGACCTCGCTGGTGCGCCAGCCACCTCGACACACCTGGCGACCACACGGATGTGCGGTCGCCAGGTGTGTCGAAGTGTTATCGGTTCAGCCCCGCCGATGCCGCCGGCTGGTCCGCGTCAACCGGGACCGGCACCGCCACGGCACCCGTGTGGTCGTCGACGCTCATCGTCGCCTCGTCGAACCGGTCGCGGCCGGCGAGGACCTCGACCACCTGCGTCCGGTCGACCTCCTTCACCCACGTGCCGATGATGATCGTCGCGACGGCGTTGCCGGTGAAGTTCGTGAGCGCGCGCGCCTCCGACATGAACCGGTCGATGCCGACGATGAGCCCGACACCGTCGACGAGGTCGGGCCGGTTGGCCTGGAGCCCTCCCGCGAGGGTGGCGAGTCCTGCACCCGTGACACCGGCTGCACCCTTCGACGCGATGATCATGAACGCGAGGAGCGAGATCTGCTCACCGATGTTCATCGGCACGCCCATGACGTCGGCGATGAAGATGGACGCCATCGTCAGGTAGATCGCCGTGCCGTCGAGGTTGAAGGAGTAGCCGGTCGGGACGGTGATGCCCACGACGGGCTTTGAGACACCGAGGTGCTCCATCTTCGCGATGAGTCGGGGCAGCGCCGCCTCGGACGACGAGGTCCCGACGATGAGCAGGTACTCGCGGCCGAGGTACTTCATCAGCGCGAAGATGTTGAACCCCGTCGTCAGCCGCAGGACGCCGCCGAGGACGATGACGATGAACAACGCGCAGGTGATGTAGAACGCGACCATGAGGGTCGCGAGCCCGACGAGCGCACTCGCGCCGGCCGATCCGGTCACTGCCGCGATGGCACCGAACGCACCGATCGGAGCCATCCACATGATCATCGCGAGCACGCGGAAGACGAGCGCCTGCAACAGCTTCACGCCGCGGAGGATCGGCTCGCCCGTGGCACCCATCTTCTGCAGCCCGAACCCGACGAGCAGTGCGACGAACAGCACCTGCAGGATGTTCCCGCCGGTCAGCGACGAGACGAGCGTGGTCGGGATGATGCCGAGGATGAACTCGGTCGTGCTCTTCGCCTCGCCCTCGACCTGGTAGCTCGTCTCGGCGAGGTTCAGACCGGCGCCCGGCTGGATGATGTTGCCGACGACGAGACCGATACCGAGCGCGAAGGTCGACATGACGATGAAGTAGAGCATCGCGAGGCCACCGACCTTGCCGACCGTCGCAGCCTTGGCGATGGAGCCGACACCGATGACGATCGTGCAGAAGATGACCGGTGCGATCATCATCTTGATCAACGCCACGAATGCGTCACCGACGGGCTTCAGCCCCTTGGCGAACTCGGGCGCCGTGAGTCCGACGATGATGCCGGCGAGGACCGCGACGATCACCGCGATGTACAGGTAGTGGGTCTTGTCCAACCGTTTGAGGGAGGAGAGCGTCATTGCCATGCCGGATCCGTTTCGTCGTGCGTCGCGTCAGTGCGGCAGCGGTGGTCGATTGGCCAACCCTGCAACCGGCTGCGACCGGTGGGACCGTTGTGGTCGTAGTGACCGCTTGTGGTCGTAGTGGTCGCGGGCAGCGGCGCGCGGCCGGACCGCCAACCCCGATACTGGAGGGGTCGACGCGACGGAGCAGACGGAGGTGGTACGGGTGGCCGGTGGCTCCAGGAGCATCGCTTCACGACTCTTCCTCGTCCAGCTCGTCGCGGTCGTCGTCTTGACCCTCGTCGCCGGAGTCCTGCTCTGGTTCCAAGCGCGCACCGAGACGGAGGACCGCGCGGTGGCGAAGTGCCTCGACGTCGCGAACGGCATCGCGGACAACCCGTTCGTCCTGACGCAGCTCGCCACCGATCGTCCGTCCGACGCTCTGCAGCCCTATGCCGAGGCGCTCATGCGTGACACCGGCGTGGACTTCGTGACGATCATGGCGACCGACCGCACGAGGTACACCCATCGCGATCGCGATCAGATCGGCAAACCGTTCATCGGCACCATCGCCCCGGCTCTGGGCGGGACGACCTTCACCGAGACCTATGCCGGCACGCTCGGGCCGTCGGTGCGCGCCGTCGCACCGATCATCGACGACTCGGGAACCGTCGTCGCACTGGTCGCCGCCGGGGTCACCGTCAGCAACGTCGCCGAGACGTTCGAGGCGCGGGTGCCGTGGTTGCTCGCCACCGCGCTGCTCGTCCTCGTGATCGGCGCCATCGCGTCCTGGACACTCCGCCGGTATCTCGAGCGCGTCACCGGATCCCGCGGCCCGGAGGATCTGGCGCGCATGTTCGACTACTACGAGTCGGTCCTGCACTCGGTCCGCGAGGGGCTCGTGCTCGTCGACCGGCAGCACCGGCTCGTGCTCGTCAACGACCAGGCCGCCGAGTTGCTCGGACTCCCGCTCGGCGATCGTGCACCCGTCGCTGCGCCGGTCGGCGAGCTGGACATCGACCACGGAATCCGCGACCTCCTCGCGAGCGGCCGACAAGCGGTCGACGAGATCCATCTCACCCGCGACCACGTGCTCGTGGTCAACCAGGAGTCGGCGATCGCGCCCGGCGAGGCGAGTGGCGCGCAGGGACGCGGATGGGTCATGACCCTGCGCGATCACACCGAGGTCGAACACCTGAGCGGCGAGCTGCAGTCGATGCGGACGATGAGCGACGCCCTCCGCGCGCAGACGCACGAGTTCGCGAACCGGCTGCACACGATCGTGTCGCTCATCGAGCTGGACCGGCGTGAGGAGGCGCTCGAACTCGCTGCGCAAGGACTCGGGGCGAGCCAGCGCCTGACGGACCGGGTGCTCGCGGCCGATCGGGAACCGGTGATCTCCGCACTGCTCCTCGGCAAGACCGCGCAGGCGGCAGAGCTCGGCGTCGAACTCCACCTCGAGAGCGATCCGGGGCTCGGGCGCGTGCAGGTCGATCCCGCGGTGATCGTCACCATCCTCGGCAACCTCATCGACAACGCGATCGACGCCGCAGCGGGCGAGCAGCCCTGGGTGGAGGTCTATCTTGGCCAAGGGCTGCCTGGCGGTGCCCGGAGCGAGGGCGGATCCGACCGCACGGAGCTCGTCCTCCAGGTCAGCGACAGTGGTCCAGGACTCGACCCGCGGGTGCTCGACCTCGCGTTCGAGCGCGGCTGGTCCACGAAGGAGCCCGGACGGTACGGCCGGGGGTTCGGGCTCGCGCTCGTCCAGCAGGCGGTGACGCGCCTCGGTGGGACGATCGAGGTCGTCCGTGAGCCGTCGTCGGCCTTCGTCGTGACACTGCCGGCCGCGGTGGGCATCCGGGACGGTGCGACGACATGAGCGAGTCCATCCGTGTGCTGGTCGTCGAGGACGAGCCGATCGCCCAGCAGGCCCACGCGAGCTACCTGCGTCGGCTCGAGGGCTTCGAGCTCGCCGCGGTCGCCGGCGACGCAGCGAGCGCGATGCACGCCCTCCGCGCTGCGGAGGCGCATCGCTCCCCCGTCGATCACATCGACCTCGTCCTCCTCGACCTGAACCTGCCGGACGCGCACGGGCTCGAGCTGTGCAGGCGCATCAGGACCGCCGGGATCGACGTCGACGTCATCGCGATCACCGCCGCCCGGGACCTCAGCATCGTCCGTGCCGCGGTCTCGGCTGGTGTCGTCCAGTACCTCATCAAGCCGTTCGCCTTCCCGGCGTTCGCGGACAAGCTTGAGGCGTACCGGTCGTTCCGACGCACCATGACGGCCGACGGCGCGGTCGCGAGCCAGCACGAGGTCGACCTGACCCTCGCCACGCTCCGCACTCCCTCGTCGCGGCCGCAGCTCGCGAAGGGGCTCTCGGAGGACACGCTACGGCTCGTCTCGGAGCTGCTGCGCCGAGCGCCCGGACCGCTGTCGGCGAGTGAGGCCGCTGCCGCAGGTTCGCTGTCCAGGGTGACGGCGAGGCGTTACCTGGAGTACCTCGCCGAGACCGGTGTGGTCGAGCGTTCTCCCCGGTACGGCGCCCCGGGCAGGCCGGAACTCGAGTACCGCTGGCGATGAGCCCGACGGTCCGAGCCCGCGGTCCCTGACCGCGGCCCCTCGGCCCGACCGATCCCTGAGCCACCACCCCGTCCCTGAGCCACCACCCGGTCCCTGAGCCTGTCGAAGGGCGGTCAGTTGGGGTTGACGACCGCGTAGACCTGCTTCCAGTACGCGAACCCCTCCACCTGTTCGTCGGAGCCGTTCAGCATGATGTCCTCGGTGACCTGGTTCGTCTCGCCGGTCGACGGGTCGTAGATCTCGTACTCCCCGTCGTGGAAGCCGATGATGAGGACGTAGTGCTGCGGGATGGTGTTGTCGTTGTCGCCGACGAGCAGCGGCACGGGTGTGCCGTCGTTGGCCGCTTCGGCGGCGGCCGTGAGGGCTTCGCCGCGGCCGCTGTCGCCTCCGAGCAGGTTGGTCCAGTCGAGCCGGTAGTCGGTGCCGCTCAACCCGGCGTCCCGCCCCGCCCCGCCGGGGGCGGTGCCTGCGACGTTCGGATAGTCGAGCACGCCAGGCAGGTCGTTCGCACGATCCTGGACCTCCTGCTGGAGGTAGGTCATGCGGTCCTCGGTCGACGACCCGCCACCCGACGG
Source organism: Plantibacter sp. RU18 (assembly GCF_050613355.1). NCBI lineage: Bacteria > Bacillati > Actinomycetota > Actinomycetes > Micrococcales > Microbacteriaceae > Plantibacter > Plantibacter sp. RU18. The sequence goes on along the minus strand of NZ_CP159618.1, from coordinate 1,430,088 downwards.
GTCGATGCCGCTCAGGTAGGCGGGCACATGCCCGTCGAGGATCTCGCCCGTCCGGAGCCAGTAGGCGAGGAAGGGGTCCGACTGGGCAGCGAGGGTGATGAGCGTCGTGGTTCCGCAGGTCTTGTTGTTGTACTGGTCGAAGATCTCGCCGTTCACGGTCGCCGTGCCGTAGCCACCGACACCGAGACCCGAGAGTTCCTCGATGAGCTGTGGACGGTCCCCGTCCGACGCGTTCGCGATGGCCGCGGCCAGCGCGAGGACTGCCGCTGCCCCGGCACCGGTCGCGAGGGCGCTCATGAGGAGCGCACTGACCTGCGGGTCGTTCGCATCCTGCATGGCGGCGAGGATACGCTCGCGCTCGTCGTCGTCGAGCGTCGCCCACTGCTGCTGGTATGCGGCCCACTCGTGCTCCGAGAGCACCGCGGAATCGGGGCCGTCTCCGGCGTAGGCGACCCTCGCCACGAGCACGTCGATCCTGGTCTGCCCGACCGGGACCTCGACACCGGCCAGCCGCGCGTACCCCTCGGAGTCCGAGATCGCCCGCCGCAACGCCTCCCCCGCCTCCCAGGCCGAGTCGTATGACGCGTGGCAGACCGAGACGCCGTCGAGGATCTGTCGCACGCCACTCCCGAGCGCGGTGACGACCCCCGCGACCTCATCCGCCGTGGTGAGCGGATTGAGCATCCGCCACGGGTCGACCGAGATGCTGCCCAGCGTGCGGTGCCCGTCCCGGATCGTTCCCGCTCCGGGCTCGTGCGCTGATCGGGCGTCGCGGATGCCCTCCGCATAGGCGTGGAACGCGGTGCCGCCGGTGCGCAGTCCTTCCGCCTCGCTGGAGACGAGCGTCTTCACCGCGGTGAGCACGTGCGTCGCGCTTGCGCCGGTCACTCCGGCGAGCGCCGCAGGCAGACTCGACGCCGACACGGTGGACAGCGTCGTCTCGATGTCGTCGGCGACCAGTGCGGCGTCGTCGTAGGTGTCGGCGAAGGCGTCGATGGCGTCCGGATCACCGGGCGGCGGCGAATCGGCGAAGATGCCCGAGCGTGGGAGGAGGCCGAGGGCGCGTTCGACGAAGGACCCGATCGATGCGGCGAGCGCCAGCGGGTTGCCGCCGAGGGAGTCGAGGAAGGTCGCCAGCACATCGAGCTCGGCGGAGCTCTTCGCACGCAATTCCGAGAGCGTCATGATGCGCCTTCCTGTCGTCGGAGCCCTGAGAGCAGGTCGAGGACGATGGTCTGGAGTCTGGCGACGGCGTGCAGCTCGTCGGCGACGTCTGAAGCGGTGGCGCCGCGTCGGTCGGCGTCGCGAAGGGCGGCGAGCACGACGGCTCCGGCTTGTTCGTCACTCAGCATGCCGGGACCGAGTCCGATGACGGCCGCGAGTCCTGCGGTGCGGACGACGCCGGCCAGCTGGTCGGTCACGCCCGCCGGGACACCGGCGCCGCGGAGCTCGGCCGCGAGTTCGGCGATGCGTCGTCCCGATGCAGCGGACCTGGTCTGGGTCGGCGCGGTCACGAAGCACCTCCGGCGAGGTCGGTGTCGGTCGCCGTCATGGTGTCGGCGACCTGCTGCATCCATGCGGCGAACTCGTCGATCGTCGTGGCCGCTGCAGTGAGTTCCTGTCGCCAGGTCGATTCGAAGGTCCCGGCTTGGGTCGACACCTGCTCGTCGAGGAACGAGGTGTCGGCGCAACTCGTGAACACGCCCCGACCACTCGTCGCCGCTTGTGCGACCGTCTGGATGACGCTGGCCAATCCCGCGTCGTCGACCTGGAGATCCCCGCTCATCGTCCACCCTCCGTGGTCGCTCGTCGGCGACCGTCTCCCCCAGGGTGGCCTGGTGTCGCCCGGTTGGCGATGGGCAGCGCTCCCCATGAGCTGCCGTGCCCGGATCGAGGCGTCGGTGCCCGAGGTCGGCTACCGTTGCAGGGACCTGCCAGACCCTGCCAGAGGAGGCCGCATGCCGTCGACCAGAACGCGGGGTCTGCGCGCGCTCCTGGCGGGCCTGGCTGTCGCAGCCCTCTGCACGGCGTGCGCGCCGAAACCGGCGGTCGAACCGAACGCCGTGGATGACGCTCGTCTGGTGTCGTTGTCGTCGGACCCGGTGCTCGCCGGCGGGACCGCGACCGAGGCGAGGTCCCCTGACACCTCGGCGAACGTGACCGTGGAGCGAGGCTCGGTCTCGCTCGCCGATCCGTGGCCGACCGGGTCGCCGGACGAGGCGGCCGCGGCATCCGACACCACCTGGTCCACCGCGCGGTCGATGCTCGCCACACTGCGCGATACGGGGTGGGAGCCGATCGCCGTCGGTTGCGAGCTCGAACAAGCAGGGTCGCTCGGCGAGGCGGTCGTCTACGCGACGAAGGACTTCGGCGGTTTCACGGCAGCACTCGAGTCGCGGGTCTCGGTCAGCGATTCGAGCCTCGTCGGCTACGTCCCGTTCCATGCCGAGGACCCGTCCCCCTGGACGCCGTCTGTTGTGATCGGGCCGGGTGAGAGCTGCTTGGACGGCGACGGCCCGCCGAGCGACGACGTGCCGTTGCCTGACGATCTCCGCGTCGAGCGCTGGTACTGATCCGTCCGCCCTGCAGCAGGAGATCAGGCCGGCAGCAGGACGCGCGAGGGGGATCTCCTCCCCTCGCGCGGACGTCCTGCGGTCGCGCGGGCCGCGTTACAGCTCGCGCTCGGCGAACAGCGCCATCGCGTCGCTGACGAAGCGCGCCCCGGTCTCTCCGCCGTAGTTCGCGCTGAACCGGCGGTCGCCGACGTACATCTCGCCGAGTCCGGTGAAGTATTCGCGCGTCGGATGCCCGTCGGCCGTCTGCGGGGTGCCGGGGATGCCGGACAGCCAGTCGTACTGCCGCCGGGCGAGCACCTGCGCCTCCTCGCCGGATGCGTCGACGCCGCGTGACGCCGCGTCGGCCCAGTCGGCTGCGAGCGCCGCAGCCCTCGCCTGCCAGTCCGCGCGTTCTGCCGGGGTCTTGCCCCGCCACCAGCGATCGCCCGACGCGAAGGCGTGTTCGCCCCAGCGTTCCTCGACCTCTGCTTGGTGCTGCGTGTGATCGAACCCGTCGAACATGTGCTCCGCCATGAGGGGTCCGCCTCCTTCCATGTTCGTGATCGTGTCCTCGACGGATGCGATCTGCGCTTCGAGTCGGTCCTGCTCGGCCCGCAGCCACACGAGGTGCTCGCGGAGTGCGTCCGTCGCACCGTGCCCGGCGGCCTCCTGAGCCGCCAGGACCTCGCCCACCGCGGGCAGGCTGAGGCCCAACTCGCGGAGCAGCAGGATGCGTTGCAGGCGGACGAGCGCGTGCTCGTCGTAGTAGCGGTAGCCGTTGACGCCCACCCGCGTCACCGGCAGGAGGCCGACGGCGTCGTAGTGACGCAGCGTGCGACTCGTCGTGCCGGCCAGCTTCGCGATCTCCTGGATCGACCAGTCCATCGTGTCCACCTCCTCGTCCGGGACGTTCCCGGTGCTGGATTCAGCGTAGAACTTGACGTTGCGTCAAGGTCAAGCGCGATCTCAGGGTCGACTCAGGGTGATCCCGGAGGTTCTGCGGTTGCCACGGTCCGGAACGCGATATATCGTGAATACCACTTCAACGCGATATATCGTGTTCACCCCGAAAGGAAACGCACCATGGCACAGGAGAAGTGGATCATCGCTCCCGGCGAGAGCCGCATCATCGACCTCGAGCTGGTCAGACGACTGAAGGTCGGTCTCATCGGTGGCCAGGTCGACATCATCGGCCACGACGAGCCCGGCGCCCGTATCGAGGTCGGTGCCGTCACCGGCAAAGACCTCAAGATCACCATCGACGGCGACGTCGCCGAGATCGATCACCCACAGCTGCGCTGGGACAACTTCCTCGAGGTCTTCTCGAACTTCGGTTCGAACCGCGCGACGGCACAGGTCAGCGTCCTCGTCCCCCGCGACGTCGCGCTCACCTTCGGCGTGGTGAGCGCGAGCGGTCTCGTATCGGGGCTCACGAACGACGCGAAGCTCAACACCGTCTCGGGCGACCTGGTCGCAGACCACATGACCGGTCGACTCGAGCTCAACTCCGTCAGCGGCGAGATCACCGTCCAGAACCACACGGGGCGCATCGCCGCCCACACGGTCTCGGGCGACGTCACCGCCTCCGGCACGATCTCGCGGGCCTCGGTCGACGGCGTCTCCTCGGACGTCACCCTCGACGTCCACGGCCCGTGCGACCAGCTCGACCTCAACACCGTGAGCGGCGCCGTGACGGTCCGTTTCGACGAGGACCTCGCCGCACGGTACACGGCGAACTCCGTCGGCGGCCGCCTCACCATCGACGGCGTCGTCCTGAAGGGACTCCGTGGCGGCGGCTACACCTCCCACACCGGGGCACTCTCCGGACAGTTCGCGGAGGTACGCATCAACACCGTCGGCGGCGCCGTCACCGTGCTGCGTCGTCCGGCGACCGCAGCTGCGGACTCGGCCACCACAGCCGGCGCCCCGACCACCGGGAGCGAGGCAGGCGCATGAGCCCCGTCTTCGCGCACGGCAGCCTGCGACTGTATCTGCTGAGCCTGCTCGACGAGTCGCCGAAGCACGGCTACGAGCTCATCCAGGCACTCACCGATCGCAGCGGCGGTACCTACAGCCCCAGCGCCGGCACCATCTACCCACGCCTCGCGAAGCTCGAGGAGGAGGGCCTCGTCACGAAGACGAGCGACGGCCGGAAGACGGTCTACGAGATCACCGAGGCCGGTCGGGCGGAACTCGCGGCACGTGCCGACGAGCTCGACGGCATCGAGGACCAGCTCACCGACTCCGTCCGACGCATCGCCGACGAGGTCCGCAGTGGCGTGACCGCCGCCATGAAGAGCCTGCGGGCCGATCTCGCGTCGGCCGCCCGCGAGGCGAAGCAGTCGTCGAAGCCCGGCCCGAGCTGGACCGCGAGCGCCGAGGCGTCGGTCGATGCGAAGGTGCAGGGACGACTCGCCCTCCACGAGGCGGACGTCTCGATCAACGAGTTCCGTCAGGCGATCCGCGCCGAGCTGCGTGAGCACGTCTCCCAGGGCGGCGTGCTCGACGACGACGCGGTCTCGACACTCCGTGCGGACCTCGTGGCCGTGCGCGACCGCCTCCGCGAGCGACTGCAGGTCTGACGCGGCACGGTCGCAGCTCGCGACCGTCGGACCGCCCGCCACCCGCGAGGGAGGTGGGCGGTCCGACGTGTATGCGGCTACCGCGCGGCGCCCGCGAGGGAGCCGGTGGTCGCTCCGGAGTCATAGATCACGCAGGTGACGAGGCGGTCGCCCATCTCCTCCCAGCTGCCCTGCGTCGGCGTGTAGTAGTTGAACTCGAGCGTCGAGTCCTCGTAGGCGATGCCCGCGAAGGGCTGGAACTGCGCGTAGCAGCCGTCGTCGGCCTGTTGCGTGAGTGACTCGTCGCCCGGCCACTCGTCGCCCGGGATCGTGACCTCGCCGTAGACCTCGTACTGGTGCGCCTCGGTGCATGGGATGGTCGGTACCTCCGAGACCTCCTCTGAGGAGGATTCATCGTTCAGGCAGTCGCCGACCGCGAGCGTGAACACGTCGGTGGTGCCCCCGCCGACGATCTCGCCCGACTGCGAGTCACGGGTCTCCGACGGCTTCGGCAGGATGTCGCCGATGAGACTGCACCCCGACAGGGTGAGCGCGGCGACGACAGCGGCGATGGCGAGTGGATACAGGCGACGAGCAGTCACGATGGGTGTCCTTGGCGTGGGTGGTCGGTCATGAGTGGGGCGCCCAACGAACAGTTGTCGGACAGTCGCCGATCAGGATATTGGTCAACCGTCTCGTTTCGCCACTCCCCAATCGGTGAACAGAGCTCATCACGGTCGGATGACGATGCGGATCGCGCCCACCGCTACCGGCTTGACTCCGGGTATCGAAGGAGTAATATCGCCGCTCGTGACAACTGAGGGTCGAGAGCCCGGGACAGAACCACGATCGGCAAAACGCTGGTTGATCGGGGACCCGCTGCCGACCGAGAACCTAGAGGGCCAGCTCCTCCCCAAGCGCCTCGCGCTCCCCATCTTCGCGAGCGACGCGCTGTCGAGTGTCGCGTACGCGCCGCAGGAGCTGCTGATGATCCTGACGCTCGGCGGACTCGCGTTCCTGAGCTTCGCTCCGTGGGTCGCGGCGTGCGTCGTGATCCTGCTCGTCGTCGTCGTCGCGTCGTACCGTCAGCTGATCAAGGCCTACCCGTCCGGCGGCGGGGACTACGAGGTCGCGCACCGCAACCTCGGCGAGAAGGCCGGCCTCGTCGTCGCCTCCGCACTGCTCGTCGACTACGTCCTCACCGTCGCCGTGTCGGTCGCATCGGGCGTGGACAACATCATCTCCGCGATCCCCGGCCTGAACCCGTGGCGCGTCGAGCTCGCCGTCGGCTTCGTCCTCGTGCTCATGGCCGTGAACCTGCGAGGGGTCCGCGAGTCGAGCAAGGCCTTCGCGATCCCCACCTACTTCTTCATCGCGAGCGTGCTCGTCATGATCGTCGCCGGTCTCGTACGGACGTTCATGGGCGACGCTCCAGTCGCCTCGAGCGCCGAGTTCACCGTGCAGGGTGAGAGTCTCACGCAGGCGGCGTTCATCCTGCTCCTCCTCCGTGCGTTCTCCTCGGGGTGTTCCGCGCTGACCGGAGTCGAGGCCGTGTCGAACGGCGTGCCTGCGTTCCGTCGTCCGCAGATCAAGAACGCGCAGAAGACGCTCGTCCTCATGGGCGGCACCGCCATCGTCCTGTTCGTCGGACTCGTCGCCCTCGCGCTGATCTCACAGGTGCACTACGCCGAGAACGCCTGTCATCTCGAGGGCTTCGCGAACTGCGAGACGACGCCGCAACCGAGCCTCATGGCCCAGGTCGCGACAGCCGTCTTCGGTGCGAACAGCATCCCGTTCTTCCTCATCCAGGCGGGGACGGCCTGTGTCCTCCTCCTCGCCGCGAACACGGCGTTCAACGGCTTCCCGCTGCTCGGTGCCGTGCTCGCCCGCGACTCCTACGCGCCGAAGTCGCTCAACACCCGAGGCGACCGCCTCGTGTTCTCGAACGGCATGATCATCCTCGGGCTGGCCGCCTGCGCGATCCTCGTCGTGTACCAGGCAAACCTGACACAGCTCATCCAGCTGTACATCATCGGCGTCTTCGTCTCCTTCACACTCGGGCAGACGGGCATGGTGAAGCACTGGCTGCGGATGTTGCGTGAGGGCTGCGACGACCGCGGGGCGGTCTGGCGAGGGCTCGCGATCAACGCCTTCGGCGCCGTGCTGACGGCCAGCGTCCTCATCGTCGTCACGATCACGAAGTTCACCCACGGTGCCTGGCTCGTGTTCGTGCTCATGCCGATCCTCTTCGTCCTCATGCTCGGGGTGAACCGGTACTACCGCGACGTCGAGAAGGAGGTCGAGGTCGACCCGACCACGACCTTCGGCGCGACGGGTGACCACGCCATCGTGCTCGTCGGCAAGATGCAGAAGCCGATCCTCAAGGCCCTCGACTACGCCATCGCTGCGAAGCACGACAGCCTCGAAGCGGTGCACATGTCGATCGACGCCGAATCGACGAAACTGCTCGAGCAGCAATGGATCGAGCAGAACATCCACGTGCCGCTCGTGATCCTCGAGTCGCCCTACCGCGAATTCGCGCTGCCACTCGCGAAGTACATCAAGGCGCACCGCGCGGCGCACGGGTCCGAGGTCGTCACGGTCTACATGCCGCAGTACATCGTCGGTCACTGGTGGGAGAGCCTCCTCCACAACCGTCGGGCATCACGCATCCGAAATCAGATCATGCTCGTCCACGGGGTCACCGTCGCGCTCGTGCCGTGGCTGCTCGATTCCTCCGAGCTCATCTACGGACGCCGGTCGCGGCCGCTGCCCGGGCAGGACCGCCGCGGTGAGATCGTCCGCGTCAAGAAGCCGGTCGAGCGCAAGCCGCACATCGACCGCAACACGGAGCGAACGCGCAACTGACGACGGTTCACGAGCGGTGGGTACCGCTCCGATGCCGTCACTCCACGACGCGGTTGTCGGGGTCATGCCGATACCGGTTCGGGGTGAGCCCGAGCACCGTGCGGAAGTCGGCGTCCAGGTGGGCGTGGTCGGCATAGCCGAGTTCCGCAGCCACCTGCGCGATCGTGATCCGGGGGTCGGCGCGCAAACGCTGTGCGGCCTCCTGCAGCCGGTAGCGACGGATGACCGCGAGGGGAGGCAGACCGATGTGCCGCTGGGCGAGCCGTTGCACGCCGCGGACCGTCAGGCCGAGGCGCTCGGCCAGCTGCTCGACCCGGATGATGTCGCGATCGGCTGCGACGAGGTCTTCGAGCGCGTTCGCCAGCAGACCGTCCTCGTCCGGCCGGTCGAGATGCTCCGCGCACCATGCCGCGCAGAGCGCGACCGCCTCCCGGCGTCCGGCCGCCTCGTCGTCGTCCGCCATCGCACCGGCGACCGCTTACAGCAGATCGGGTGCGTCGACGGGCACCTCCGTGTCCCGGATGGTCTGCGGATCGTGGCCGAGTGACGAAAGCGCCGCAGGGCGCAGCAGCATGCCGACCGCCCAGCCGCTCCCGCGGAGGTCGCGGTGGGAGGCCGCGCTCGTCGGTCCGGCGAGCGATACCCCGGAGGAGGCGACCACGAGGTTCGACGCGGGGAAGGGCAGGATCTCCTGGCGCGACGTCCGGCCCGCACCGAGCTGCCAGCGGGGGATCCAGAACCATCGCACGAGACCGTCCAGCGCGGCGGGAGCAGCCTCGCGATGGAAGCTCGGCAGACGCGCGGGATAGAGGACGCCACGAGGGTCTGGTGTGGCGTCGGGACCAACGGTCATCGGCATCGTCTCCCTCGTCCTCGTCGTGAATCTTCAAGACACCTGGCATCGGTGTGCGTAGCGTCGAAGCATGAACGACACGACGACACCCAGACCAGGAATCACCGGCGCACACACCACCGACGGCGTCCCGCACGGCTCCACGAGCTTGACGCCGTTCCTCGTCGTACCGCGCGCAGCGGAGGCGATCGAATTCTACCGATCGGTGTTCGGCGCACGGCTCGTCGATGCGACCGAGATGGGCGGCGTGGTCGTGCATGCCGAACTCGAATTCGGACAGGGTCGGCTGCAGCTGGGCGAACCCAACCCCGACTACGGCCTCATCGAATCGCCCGGAGGCGAGTCCGACTGCTACTCGATGGGTCTCTACTGCGCCGATGTCGACGCTGTCGTCTCACGAGCCGAGCTGGCCGGGTCCACGATTCGCGAAGCGGTGACCGACTTCGTCTCGGGTGATCGCTTCGCGTCGATCCGCGACCCCTTCGGCGTGCGCTGGTCGGTCATGTCCCGCGTCGAGGACCTCTCAGAGGAGGAGAGCGCCTCGCGCGTAGCCGAGTGGGCCGCAGAGCAGTCGTCGTCGGGAGCTGCGCCGACGGAGCCGGCTGAGGAGCGCTCGGGGGCACCTGCAGCCTGAGGGACGCAGGTGGCCTGACAGACTGGGGTCATGCTCACCTGGGGTCTGTCGCTGCTGTTCATCGCCGCCGTCTTCGGCACGCTGTCGATGGTCCGACTGATCTCGGCGAACCCCGACACACCGCTGCCGATGTGGCGTGGGCGACCGCAGCATCTCCCGTTCTTCACCATCATCCTCCGCGGACTCTCCGGCGGCCTCGGCGTCTTCGGCGTCTTCCTCCTGTGGTCCGAGATCCGGTACTGGAGCGTACTCCTCCTCGTCGTCGCCCTCGGCATCCCCATCGTCCTGAACCTCAGGCACAATCGCCGGTTCAGCGACGAGGGCTAGCGGCCCACCCATCTTCGGTCGAGCGGTCGTGCTAGCCGACGAGCGCGCCGAGCCAGTAGCCGAGGATCGCCGCCAGCACGGACGCGACGAGCATGCCGAAGGCGTTCGCCAGCCCGGCCCGGGATCTCCCCTCGTGCAGGAGTCGCACCGTCTCGATGCTCGCGGTGCTGAAGGTCGTGTACCCGCCGAGGAATCCACCGCCGAGCACCAACCGCCAGGAGTCGTCGACGACACCCGAGAGCGCGAGCGCCGTCACGAAGCCGAGCAGGAGCGAACCGCTGACGTTGATGATCGTCGTCCCCAACGGGTAGCGACCGCCGAGCCGGGCACGGATGACACCGTCGAGGACGAAACGGGCCGCGGCACCGACACCCCCGGCGACGGCGATCATGAGGAACAGCACCGGCGTCATGCAGCGCCACCGCCCACGTCGGGAAGCTCGGGGCCCTCGGCCCACTGCGCACCGCGGATCCGCCGAGCCACCAGGATGCCCAGCCAGCTGGCCGCACCACCGAGCAGGACCGTGCCGAGGGCGTACGCGACACCGATCACCGCTCGCCCGTCGAGCAGGAGCACGCCGCTGTCGGCCGCAAGCGCGCTATAGGTCGTGAATCCGCCGAGGATGCCCGTGCCGAGGAGGAGCCGCATCGACCGGCGGCGACCGGCGTCCGGTCCGCGGAGCAGCAACGATTCGAGCAGCACTCCGAGGAGGAACGCGCCGAGGACGTTGATCCCGAGGATCGCGATCGGCACGCCGCCGACCGGCGGGATCAGGAAGGAGACCGCTTCACGCGCTGCGGTTCCCAGCGCGCCGCCGAGGGCGACCATGGCGATCGTCGACGGTCGGAGATGCGGCGCGGGAGGCGCAGAGGGTGCGGCCGTCACCGGGCTTCATCCGCGGGCGCGTCCCAGAGCGGTCCGTCGGACCCGGTCGGGGCGAGCGGGACGACGATCACCGGTCGTGCCTGCCGGTGCGCGAGCGACGCGGCGACCGAGCCGTTGAAGAACTCGAGGATCCCCTTCCGCAGCCCGCGTTCACGGGTCCCGACGATGATCGCGCGGGCGGAGACGGAGTCCGCGAGTCGGCCGAGGGCACGCGCCGGATCACCGGCCAACTGCAGGAGCTCCCACGAGACATCCGCGTCGTCGAGCAGACGATGCGCCGTCGTCTCGATGGTCGGGTCGGGTGGCTCGGGTTCGAAGTCGTGCAGATCGGCGTCGAAGGGCAGGGAGGTGACCGAGCCGTCGGCATTCTCCACGACGACGAAACGGCTCGCGTCGACGTGGGCGAGCAGGAGCGAGCATCCGAACGCCCGCGCGAACGAGATCGCTTCGAGGAGGACGGCGTCGGGTTGACGCGGTGTCACCCCGACGACGATCGCGCCGTGTGGTTCGCTGCGTTCAGGCTTCACGTCTCCGGGGTCCTGGTCACTCATCGTCATCCCGCTTTCGCGCGCTTGGCCGCCGCTTTGACGGCCTGCTTCGCCGCACGCACCTGCGCGAGCGACTCCGGATCCACGATGTCGGCGACCGATCGGAGGCTGCCCTCCTCGCCGTAGGGACCCGCCGCCTCACGCCAGCCCGTGGCATCGAGACCGTACTGCTTGCCCAGGAGCGCCAGGAAGATCTTCGCCTTCTGGGCGCCGAAACCCGGGAGTGCGAGCAGCCGCGTCAGGATCTCGGGGCCGTCCGGAGCGTCGCGCGTCCAGACCGCTGCCGCATCGCCGTCCCACCGCTCGACGAGCGCCGCGCACAACCCCTGCACGCGTTCCGCCATCGAGCCCGGGAACCGATGCACGGCCGGAGACGTCTTGAAGATCTCGACGAACGCCTCAGGGGATTCCTTCGCGATGGTCGCGGCATCGAAGGCACCGAGTCGCTCACGGATCTTCAGCGGACCCGCGAACGCCGTCTCCATGGGGACCTGTTGGTCGAGCAGCATGCCGATCAGCAGGGCGAGCGGGTCTGACGACAACAGCTCGTCGGCGTTCGGATCTCCGGTGATGTGCAGGGTTCCGATCATGTCCCCATCGTCCCACCACTCGTCCGCGACGCCCAGCCCTTGCGTCCAGACCGGTCCCATCGCAATCGACGCGGCTCGCACCCTGGACGCGCCTGGCGCACGACCAGCATGGTAAGCTGAACGCTAGTCTTTATCGTTCCCTGGTAGGCGAAAGCCCCGGACGCCCCGCAAGTGCGGCCGGTCAGAAAATCATGAGGGGGTCTCGCATGGGTCGTGGCCGTCAGAAGGCAAAGCACACGAAGATCGCTCGTGAGCTCAAGTCATTCAGCCCCGATGTGAACTACAACGCGCTCGAGCGCGAGCTCACAGGGCACTCCGGCGACGCTCCGGGTTCGGGCGTCGACGAGAGCTACGACGACGAGATCGCCAAGTGGGCTGAGTACGCCGACAAATACGCCGATGGCGAGGCGAAGGGAGCGTAGTCGCTTCCTTCCTCTGCCATCCTCCACAACCGGCTCACGCCGGATCGACGACAGCGGTCTGCAAATGGTGTTCTCGCGGACCGGAGACTACCCTGGACGGATGAACACCGACGAGCTCCGCGCTGCCGCTAAGAAGCGCCTGAAAGCCCAGCACGATTTCAAGCAGTACCTCGGCGTCTGGGGCGCGGTCTCCGTGCTCCTGATCGTCATCTGGCTCCTGACCGGCGCGTGGGGGTACTTCTGGCCGATCTGGCCCATCTTCGGCATGGGTATCGCCGCGTTGTTCGTCGGCCTCGATGCGTACGGCCCGTCGAAGCACATCACCGAGGACGCTATCGACGCGGAGGTCGCACGTCTCGCCGGCCAGCAGGAGCAGCGTGCGGCAGCGAAGGCCGCAGCACAGCAGCCGACAGCTCAGCCGGGTACCTACGACCCGGGCGCGTACCAAGCCGGCTACCAGCAGGCTCCCGGGTACGAGCAGCAGGCGACGGGGTCCTACCCGACCGGTGGCTACGCACAGCCGACCACGCAGTACCCCGCGGGCGGCTATGCCCAGCAGCAGCCGGCCTACGAGCCCGGCGCCTACTGGCAGGACCAGCAGCAGGCCCAGCCGACCACCGGCGAGCAGGCACCGGTCGCCGAGCAGGCACCGGTCACCGAACCGTCGACGGAAGCCGCAGAGTCGCTCGTCCTCGATTCGACTGCTCAGGGTGACGCCGTGACGATCGCCGCTGCGGCCGACGAGACGCAGGCGAAGCTCGACGCGCCAGTGACGGCCGCAGAGGCCACCGCTGCCGACGTGACCGAGGCGAAGCGCGCTGAGGCGTCCGCGCCAGCGGCCCAGTCCGACGCCGTGCTCACGGCGCCGCGCAGCACCACGAAGGCCAAGGCCAGTACGGCCAAGGCATCGACGACGACGGCCACGACCGCGAAGACCGCCGCGGCGAAGCCCTCCACTGCGAAGACGACAGCGACCCGCACTACTGGTGCGACACCCGCCACGAAGGCACCGGCTTCCGCGAAGACCCCAGCGGCCAAGGCAGCTGCTCCGCGGGCGGCGGCTGGGAGGAAGCCCGCCGCGGCGAAGACTCCGGTTGCGCCGAAGGTCGCCGCGGCCCCGAAGACTCCGGTTGCGCCGAAGGTCGCTGCGGCTCCGAAGGCACCGACCGTCAAGGCCTCGGCGGTCAAGGCTCCGACGGTCAAGGCTCCGGCCAAGCCGCGCACGCCGAAGGCTGCTCCGACGACGGACACCCCCACCGAGTAGCCCGAATCTCCCGCAACACCCGTAACACCCGCCCTGACTCAGGAGGGCGTCGGCGTGTCGCCGCTGACCCACGACCGGGCCGCACGACACGCCGCGCCACTCCTGAGTGAGGGAGACGGATGGTGGTTCGCGAGATGCGCCTGCGGTCGGGGCCGAGGCAGGCTCAGGACAGCTGCGAGCGCTCCACCCACTCGAGGTACTCCGGCGTGACCGTGCCCGTCACGTACTCACCGGTGAAGCAGCTCATCTCGAGCTCACTGATCCCAGAGCCTTCGAGGATCGCGGCCTTCATGTCGGCGACCTCCTGGTAGATCAGGTTGTCCGCACCGAGCTCGCGTGCGATGTCGGGGATCTTCTTGCCGTGGGCGACGAGCTCCTGCCGGGAAGGCATGTTGATGCCGTACACGTGCGGGAAGCGGACCGGCGGCGCCGCCGAGGTGAAGGTGACCTTGTTCGCACCGGCGGCGCGAGCCATGTCGACGATCTCCTTCGAGGTGGTGCCGCGCACGATCGAGTCGTCGACGATGAGGATGTTCTTGCCCTTGAACTCCGAGCCCATCGCATTGAGCTTCTGGCGCACGCTCTTCTTGCGCTGCGCCTGGCCCGGCATGATGAACGTGCGGCCGACGTAGCGGTTCTTGTAGAAGCCTTCGCGGTACTCGATACCGAGCTTCTGCGCGACCTGCATGGCCGCCGGGCGCGAGGAGTCCGGGATGGGCATGACCACGTCGATGTCGCCCATGGGCGTGTACTCCGCGATCGTGTCCGCGAGGCGGTTGCCGAGACGCAGACGGGCCTCGTAGACGGAGATGCCGTTCATGACCGAGTCGGGGCGGGCGAGGTACACGTACTCGAACGAGCACGGAACGAGACGCGGGTTCTTCGCGCACTGACGCGAGTACAGCTCGCCCGAGGTCGTGATGAAGACGGCTTCGCCCGGCGCGATCTCGCGGACGATCTCATACCCGCCGGCCTCGAGGACGAGTGACTCTGATGCGACGATCCAGTCGTTGCCGACCATGCCCGTCTGGCGCTTGCCGAGGATGAGCGGGCGGATGCCGAAGGGGTCTCGGAACGCGAGCAGTCCATGACCCGCGATGAGGGCGATCGTCGCGTACGAGCCTTCGACTCGCTCGTGGACGTGCTCCACGGCGTTGAACACCTGGTCGGGGTCGAGCTCCAGCCCACTGATCTGGCCTTGCAACTCGGTGGCGAGCACGTTGAGCAGCAGTTCGGTGTCGCTCGTGGAGTTCACGTGGCGGCGGTCGACGTGGAAGAGGTCCTTGCTGAGCTCACGGGTGTTGGTGAGATTGCCGTTGTGGATCAGGGTGATGCCGTAGGGCGCGTTCACGTAGAACGGCTGCGCTTCGCTCTCGTTGCCCGCATCACCCTTCGTGGCGTATCGGACGTGGCCGAGCCCCATGTTGCCAAGCAGTGAGCGCATGTCGCGAGTGCGGAAGGCCTCGCGGACCTGTCCCTTGGCCTTGACCATGTGGAACGTGCTGCCGTCGGCCGTGGCGATCCCGGTGGAGTCCTGACCGCGGTGCTGGAGGAGCAACAGGCTGTCGTAGACCTGTTGGTTGGCGGGCTCGGTTGAGACGATGCCGACGATGCCGCACATGCGTGGGAACTCCTTGTGGTTCGTGCTGGGCGAATGACGAAACAGGAAACGGGCGAAGCGGGGAGCGCTGAGGTGGGTCAGTCGCGGTAGGCACCGACGAGGCGGACGGCACCGCCGTCGACCCCCTTGGCACCCTGCTCGAAGCCGGCGAGGTCGTGGCTCGAAGCGGTGGCATCGTGGTGGACGGTGCCGACCTGCCAGGTGGCGATGCCGTCGGCTTCGAGGGCAGCGGTGATGCTCACGGCGACCGACGGGGCCACGACGGCGAAGAAGCCGACACCGAGGTTCCAGGTGCCCTCGCTCGACTCCAGCGAGGAGCCTGCGAGTTCACTCAGCGTGCGGAACACCGGGGACGGGCTCCAGGTCGAGCGGTCGACCTCCGCCCAGGACCCCTTGGGGAGCACCCGGGCAAGGTTCGCGGCGATGCCGCCGCCGGTGACATGGCTGAGGGAGTGCACCGCGCCGGCGAAGGCCGGGTCGTCGAGCAGTCGCAGCAGCGGGAGGGTGTACAGACGCGTCGGCTCGAGGAGCGCCTCGCCGAAGGTGGTACCCAGTTCTTCGCTGTGGTCGCCGTACTCGACGCCCGCCTGCGCGAGGATGTGACGGACGAGCGAGAAGCCGTTGGAGTGCAGCCCCGAGGAGGCGAGCGCGAGGATGACGTCGCCGTCCTCGACACGGTGCTCGCCGAGGATCGCGTCGGCTTCGACCGCACCGGTGCAGGCACCCGCGACGTCGTAGTCGTCGACACCGAGGAGGCCCGGGTGCTCCGCCGTCTCGCCGCCGATGAGCGCCGTACCGGTGTCGGAGCAGGCGCGCGCGATGCCTGAGACGATCGACGCGATGCGCTCGGGATGCACCTTCCCGCAGGCGATGTAGTCGGTCATGAAGAGCGGCTTCGCGCCGACCACGACGATGTCGTCGACGACCATGCCGACGAGGTCCTGGCCGATGGTGTCGTGCTTGTCGATGGCCTGGGCGATGGCGACCTTCGTTCCGACCCCGTCGGTCGAGGTCGCGAGCAGCGGGCGCCGGAAGGACGTGAGCGCGGAAGCGTCGAACAGGCCGGCGAAGCCACCGAAACCACCGAACACCTCGGGCCCGTGTGTGTCGGCGACTGCGGCCTTCATCAGGTCGACGGCGCGATCACCGGCGGCCGTGTCGACGCCCGCTTCCCGGTAGCTGGTGGATGAGGTCATGACCGTCCTGAACCTTCTGCGAGGGGTGGATTCGGGGGGCCGGATTCGCCTGGTTCGGCGGCATCGGCGTCTGCCGGGGCCGCGTCCGTCGGGTGGGGACCGGCTGGATGCACGTCAACTCTATCCGCTGCGACGATCTTCATCCGCTTCGTCATCGAGCGGTCGATGATGAGGCCGATGAACAGCGCGAGCGCGCCGAAGAACACGCCGCTCACGAGCAGGAGGAAGCCGAACACCTGCGTCAGCGAGTAGTCGGGGTTCGCGGGGAAGGCGAAGGTGAGGATGAGGGCCGCGACGATGCCGACGAACACGCCGATGATGAGGAAGCGCCAGTACCGCGGCGAGCGCCGGACGGAGACCTTGCCGGAGGTGTACACGGTCGCGACCTCGGTGTCGGCTTCAGGTGCGCCGGGGACCTCAGGGTTGCCCGGCACCGCGGGGGCGGCGGGCGCTCCCTCGGCCGGCGGAATCGGCGTCGGTTCGGCTGGGTGCTGTGCTTCCGGTGCTGGCTGCCCGGTGGCGTCTGTCATGGCTCTATTCTCCCCCACGATCCTGAGCGCCGTGAACCGTCGGTGAACGGACGGCTCCCCGCCGCGCGAGGGTACGATCGACCGGTGGACGTGACGCTGACAGAGAGCTCGATCGACGCCCGGGAACTGACGGACGAGACCCGGCGCGCTGCGTCCACCGCTGCGGTCGTCGAGGCCATGCAGGATGCGGCGGCTCGTTCCGGCTTCGTCCTCGAGCCCGAACAGGCCGACGTCGCCGAGCGGTTGGCAGCGCTGGCGATCGGACACGATGACGCCCCGGCGGAGCATCTGTACCTCTGGGGAGCCGCCGGGCGTGGCAAGACCTGGCTCCTCGACGCGTACTTCCAGGCGCTGCCGACCGAGCGCAAACGTCGGGTGCACTTCCACTCCTTCTTCCGTCAGCTGCACCGCTCGATCCACGAACACCGGACGGCGGCAGCCGAGTCTGCACGGGCGACGGGCGAGCCGGGCGCCGGCGCGAGGGCTGCCGCCGGTGCGGTCACGAACGCGGTCGACCGGGCCGTCGACGATCTGCTCGACGGCGTCGACCTGGTGCTGTTCGACGAGTTCCACGTGCACGACCCCGGCGACGGCACGCTCATGATCCGACTCCTCCAGGCGCTGTTCTCCCGCGAGGTGTCGCTCATCACGAGTTCGAACTATCCGCCGAGCGGACTCCTCCCCGATCCCGTCTACCACCACATCTTCGTGCCGGGCATCACGATCATCGAGGCGAACATGACTGTCGTCGAACTCGCCGGCGACACCGACCACCGCCGGAGTTCCGCGGTGCGGCAACGTCAGGGATTCTCGCGCGGGAGCTGGCTGCTCGCCGGCCCGGGCGCCGACGACGAGCTGGCGGCGTTGGGACTCCCCCGCCCAGCCTCCTCCGACGCGGTCACGATGGCGATCAGCGGGCACGAGTTCCACGCGGTCGCAGCAGGTGAGGGCACGCTCTGGTTCACCAGCGCGGAACTGCTGGAGCGCCCGACATCGGTGGGCGACTACCTCGCCTGGGCCGCCGACTACGACCGCTGGGTACTCGACGCCCTTCCCACGCCCGAGCGCCTCACCCGCGAGGCGCGCGCACGCTTCGTGCACCTGGTCGACGCGCTGTGCGACCTCGACGTCGAATTGCATGTGATCGCCGCGACCGACCGGGACACCTTCATGAGCGCAGAGGCAGTCGGCCGGACCGGTTTCGCCCGCGACGCGTTCCGGACGCGGAGCAGGCTGGCCCTGCTGCGGACCATCGGATGACGCCGGAGCCTCAGCTCCGCGCGAGGAAGTCCCGCTCGACGTCACGGTGAAGGCCGAGGATCGGTCGGTCCGGACGCTGCGGTGCGACACCGCCGATGCTCTGCAACCAGCTCCACGTGTCGACGACCGTCTCGGTCACGGGACGCCGCTGCAGTCCTGCCTCGATCGCCCGCGAGACGTCCCCGTGATGCATCGAGTCGGCCGCCTCACCGGTCGGCAGCCACACCGGCAGCTGCGTCCACGGTTCGATGCCGGCGGCGAGGACCCGGTCCTGGTCGGTCCACCGCAGGACGGCATCCGAGGCTGTGGCGGCGATGCAGGCGTCGAGGAGGTCACCCAGCGAGACCGCACCGCGCTCGCCGACGACGTTGAACGGACCACTTGCGCCGATCGAGCCCGCAGTGAGGAGGAACGCGGCGAGGTCACGCGCATCGATGTACTGGATGGGGTCCGTCGGTGCGCCTGGCGCGAGGACGTCGCCACCCTCGGCGATGCGGGTCAGCCACCACGGGAGGCGTCCGATGTTCTCGTGCGGCCCGAGGATGAGCCCGGCACGTGCGAGGACGGCCCGGTCGCCGAAGGCCTGGACCGCAGCGAGTTCGCCGCCACGCTTCGCCCGCGCATAGTCATCGAACCCGTCGTCGTGCGGTGACCCGTCCACCAGGGCGGCGTCCTCTGCGGCTCCGGCGGCCGACGGGTAGCTGTAGACCGAGCGACTCGACACGTACACGTACCGCGCGACACGGTCGGCGAGCAGGGTCGCCGTATCCCGCACTGCCGACGGTGCCCAGGACCAGGTGTCGACGACCACATCCCAGGAACCGAGGCGCAATGCGTCGAGGCCACCCGGCAGCGTCCGGTCTCCGTGCAGCACGGTGATGCCGTCGGACGGGACCGCGCGGCTCGTCCCGCGGTTGAAGACGGTGACGTCCCAGCCCGCGGCGACCGCCTCGTCGACCACCGCACGTCCGACGAACTCGCTGCCGCCGAGGACCAACACCCTGTTCGCGCTCATACCTCCATCACAGCGCAGCCGGCCGTGATCCACCAGTGCGTTCGCCGAAAGCAGAGGGAAGGACGCCGCTCGCCTACTTGCGGCTGTGTTCCAGGGAGCCGGCGCGCATCGCGGCCTCGTCGTTCAGATCGACGCGGGACGCGACGTAGTAGCTGCTCCACTTCGCCGCGTGGTACGCGGGGTTCACCACGAACCAGTAGAGGCGACGCTTCCAGCCGTACTGACGGTCGCGCACGATCCGCTTGGCGTCGCGGAGGGCTCCGAAGACCGTGTAGCCGATCTGGCGCGAACGACGCAGCCGGGCGACGGGCTTACCGATACGGCGCAGGGCCGTCGTCTCGTCGAAGATGCGCTTCCGGTACTCGTCGAGCGTGAGGTCGTTGGAGTGGATGACCCAACCGCGCGGCGCATACGCCTTGCGCAGCCCCGCAGCGATGATGTCGGCCCCGAACGCCATGTCCTCGGAGTACGGGAGATCGCGGTACGGGATGTCGCCGAGGAGGAGTTCACGACGCGTGGCCGAGTTGACGTCGGAGTAGAAGGCGAGCGCATCGAGCAGGCCACCGTTGCCGTCGGCGAAGCCGTCGTTCGCGAACACCGTCGTCCCGAAGTCGGGACCGAAGTTGTGGAAGACGTCGTGGATCTCGTACTTCAGCAGCGGGAAGCAGGTGGGACGCGCGATCTGCTTGCCCATGACGGCGACGACGTCCATGCCGTCCGGGTCGAGCGGAGCGGTGATCTCGTGCAGCCAACGGGAGTCGCCGGGGATCGCGTCGTGCGTCAGGTAGACGACGTACTTGCCGCGCGCGAGCCTCGCCGCGAGCTGCCGCGTCCTGCCGTGCCCGAACTCGCTGTTCGGGATGACGTGCAGGCGGACGTCCGGGTGCGCGGCGACGATCGCGAGCGTCCGGTCGGTGGAGCCGGAGTCGATGACGAGCGTCTCGAAGGTCCCGTCGTAGTCCTGCGCCTCGATCGCGGCCAGGATCTGCTCGAGGTAGATCTCGCCGTTGAAGGTCGGGATGACGATCGTCGCGTCGAGCGTCGTCTCCTCCGGGGTGTCGAGCGGCTGTGCGGCCGACGGCTCGGTGCTGGGTGAGGAGGCGTTCGCGCTGGAGGTCACCGCACCAATGTACCCGGAGCGTGCTGCGGGCGTACTGATCGGAGCCCGACCGCGAGGCTCAGCGCGGCAGCAGGAGCGGGACGAGGTTCGAGAGGTCTGCCCGCTGGCCGGAGGCGTGCACGGTGCCACCCGCCATCGCAGCACTCCAGTCGAGGCGCCCGGAGGCGAGGGCGAGCCAGGTGGCCGCGTCCATCTCCACGACGTTCGGCGGCGTGCCCCGGGTGTGCCGGGGGCCCTCGATGCACTGCACGGCGCCGAACGGCGGAACGCGCACCTCGACGGTGTTGCCCGGCGCCCGCTCGACGAGGAGCTCCAGGAGGTAGCGGACGGCGGTTGCGGTGTCCGACCGTGATGCCGGTGCATCGCCCAGCGCCTCGGTGAGGGCTGCACGCCCGACGGCGTCGGTGATCCTCGGTCTGGCCATGCATCGAGGGTAGGCCATCTGCTCGGATCCGGATCCTCGTGCACGACGGACCGTCATCCACATCTGCGATCCGCAGCAGGGCCGCGCACCTTAGGCTAGACGGTGTGAAGATCCTCGTCCTCGGTTCCGGTGCCCGCGAGCACGCCATCGTCAAGGCCCTCCTGTCCGAGGAGGCCGGGCACCACATCATCGCCGCTCCCGGCAACGCGGGGATCGCCGGCGAGGTGACCACGGTCGGCATCGACCAGGAGAACCCGTCGATCGTGCGCGACTTCGCCCGCGACGAAGCCGTCGACCTCGTCGTCATCGGCCCCGAAGCGCCACTCGTCGCCGGCGTCGCCGACAAGCTGCGAGCGGCGGGTATCCCCGTCTTCGGCCCGAACCGTGCAGCCGCGGCACTCGAGGGCTCGAAGTCCTTCGCCAAGCGCATCATGGACGAGGCCGGCGTCCCGACCGGTCGCGCCGTCCGCGCCGAAGAGCTCGACGCCGCCATCAGCGCGCTCGACGAGTTCGGCGCCCCCTACGTCGTCAAGGCCGACGGTCTCGCCGCCGGGAAGGGCGTCCTCGTCACCCACGACCGCGAGGCCGCCATCCAGCACGCCACGTACTGGCTCGGGTACGGCGGCGTCCTCGTCGAGGAGTTCCTCGACGGACCCGAGGTCTCCCTCTTCTTCATCACCGACGGCGAGACGGTCCTCCCCCTCTCCCCCGCCCAGGACTACAAGCGGCTGCTCGACGGCGACGCCGGTCCGAACACCGGTGGCATGGGCGCGTACTCGCCGCTCCCATGGCTCGACAACCGCTTCGGCAGCGAGAGGGCCTTCGTCGACGAGGTGCTCGAGTCGGTCGCGATCCCCGTCGTCCGCCAGCTCGCCGCTGAGGGCAATCCCTTCCAGGGTCTGCTGTACGCGGGCCTCATCCTGACCGAGCGCGGCGTCCGCGTGATCGAGTTCAACGCCCGCTTCGGCGACCCCGAGACCCAGGTGGTCCTCCCGCGTCTCCTCACGCCCCTGTCCGCCCTCCTGCTGGGCTCGGCCACGGGGACGCTCGCCGAACAGCCACGACCGGCGTTCGCCGAGGCGAGCGCGGTGACGGTCGTCCTCGCAAGCCAGAACTACCCCGAGACGCCGGTCACCGGCCGAGGCATCACCGGCCTCGACGCTGCCGTGGCCGTCGAAGGCGTTCACGTCGTCCATGCTGCGACGGCGGACGTCGACGGAGGCCTCGTCGCCACCGGCGGCCGGGTCCTCAACGTCGTCGCTCTCGGCACGACCTTCACGGAGGCGCGCAGCCGCGCGTACGAGGCACTGTCCCGCATCG
The DNA here is from genome assembly GCF_050613355.1 of Plantibacter sp. RU18. Taxonomy (NCBI): domain Bacteria; kingdom Bacillati; phylum Actinomycetota; class Actinomycetes; order Micrococcales; family Microbacteriaceae; genus Plantibacter; species Plantibacter sp. RU18. The sequence goes on along the minus strand of NZ_CP159618.1, from coordinate 1,408,095 downwards.
AACTCGAGGGCGGCCAGTACCGCACCGACATCGCCGCCCGCGTCTCCTGACGACCGGTCCTCGACGCCGCGATGACGAGCTTCACCAGCCACGACGGCACACGCCTGCATGTCGACCTCCGCGGCGACGACTCGTTGCCGGACCTCGTCGTCCTCGCCGGAGGCCCCGCACGCCATCCGGTGTACCTCGGTGACCTCGGCGGGCTGAGCAGCAGGCGACGCCTCGTCATCCTGCACCAGCGCGGCGTGGGCGAATCCGACGAAGGCGCCACCGAGGCGGCAGCGAGCTGGCCGGCACTGGCCGAGGACGTCGAATCGCTCCGACAGTGGCTCGGCAGCGAACGCATCGAACTGCTCGCGCACTCCGCCGGCACCAGGGTCGCGATCAGCTACGCCGCTCGGTACCCGCAACGACTCGACCGCCTGTGCCTGGTGACACCCCCGGCGACCTGGCTCGTCGATGCGGACGACGACAGCGCTGGGATCATCGCGCGTCACGCGGGCGAGGACTGGTACCAGGGGTTCCTCGAGGCCGTACCGGCACTCCTCGCAGCCCCGGACTCCGCGAGCGGCAACCGGCAGTTTCCGTTCGTCGCACCGATCGCATGGGCCCGCTGGGACGATACGGCCCGTGAGCACGAGCGGCTCGGCGCCTGGCACCCCGCCGCGCAGGACGCCTTCGTGCACGCCCCGTCGATCGACGAGGTCGAGGACATCCGCGACGCACTCCGCATGCTCACCGCTCCGGTCCTGGTGATCGCAGGCGCGGAGGACGGCCTCACGGGTCTCGCCCCGGTCGTCGACCTCGCGAGGCGCTTCCCACTCGGCCAGGCCGTGGTGCTCGACGGCTGCGGACACTACCCCTGGGTCGAGGCACCGGCGTCGTTCGCCGCTGCGGTGACGCCGTTCTTCCCCGCCAGCTGACGCCCCCACGCACTGGGCCTTCGGGCGCCAGGGCAGGAGAGCCGAACGAGGGCAGGAGACCTCCCTCGAATATCTCCCGCCCTCGTGCAGATTCCCTCCCGCGGCTAGGCGCTTTCGGACGTGGTCGCGGCTGCCGCCGCGGCTGCCTGTCCGTGGCGCGTCTCGGGGCTCGACCAGGCCGCGGCCTTCGGCTTCTGGAAGAAGAGCACGACGATCGCTCCGACAAGCGCGAGCCCCGCCGGAAGCAGCAGGGACTGCGACATGGCTGCGGTGAAGCCGGCGTGGAGCGCCTCTGGCAGCTCGCCACCCGTCACCTCGCTGACGCCACCCGCGGACCCTCCGGGAGCAGCGGGCAGCTCAGCTGCGAGGCGCGACTGGATGAGCGCCGCGATCGCCGCGCTGCCGAGCACGGCACCGATCTGACGGGTCGTGTTGAAGACACCTGAGCCGGCGCCGGCCTGGTGCTGCGGGAGACCACGCGTGGTGAGGTTCGAGACCGGCCCCCACATGAACCCGTTGGCGAGACCGAGCACGGCGCTCGGGAGCAGCAGCATGAGGATCGGCTGATCCGGCGTGAGGAGGACCGAGTACCACCCGAGGGACGCCGACAGCAGCACGAGACCGGCGAGCGCGAACCACTTCGGGTTGACGCGGTCGATGGCGCGGCCGACGACCGGTGCGAGTCCAGCCGACAGCACGGCCATCGGCACGAGCATGAGCGCCGACTGCGTCGGGGTGAGACCGCGGACCGTCTGATAGAAGAACACCAGGGGCAACGACATGCTCGTGACGGTGAAGCCGATCGTGGAGATCGCGAGGTTGCCGACGGAGAAGTTCCGGTCGCGGAACAGCGCGAGCGGCAGCAGCGGCTCGCCCTTCATGACCGCCTGCCAGACGACGAACAGTGCCAGCACGACCACTCCGGCGACGATCAGGCCCCACACGGTGATGGGGCCGGTGATGGTTCCCCAGTCGTAGCTCTGGCCCTCCTGGATGCCGAACACGAGCAGGAACATGCCGACGCCGCTCAGGACGACGCCGAGGATGTCGAACCGGTGCGGATGCGTGGCCAGGGACGGGACGTTCCGCCAGACCATGATGAACCCGACGATACCGACCGGGACGTTGATGAAGAAGATCCACTCCCAGCCGAAGCCGTCGACGAGCACACCGCCGAGGATCGGGCCGACGAGCGTGGCGACGCCGGCCGTCGCACCCCAGAGCCCCATCGCCGCACCGCGACGATCGGGCGGGAAGATGCGGGTGATGACAGCCATCGTCTGCGGTGTCATGAGTGCTGCACCGATGCCCTGCACGACGCGCGCGACGATCAGCATCTCGATCGTGCCGGACAGGCCGCACCACAGCGAGGCGAGGGTGAAGATGACGAGGCCGATCAGGTACAGGTTCTTCGGACCGAACCGGTCGCCGAGACGCCCGGTGATGAGCAGCGGCACCGCGTAGGCGAGCAGGTAGGCGCTCGTCACCCAGATGACGTTGTTGATGTCGGTATCGAGTCCGCGCATGATGGCGGGGTTGGCGACGGACACGATGGTCGTGTCGATCAGGATCATGAAGAACCCGATGACGAGCGACCAGAGGGCCGGCCACGGACGGACGGTACTGGTGATGTTGGACATGAGGAGGCTTTCTGCGTGGGGGCCGGCGCGCGATGCCGCGTCGAAGCGTGGGTGGATCGAGGACTGCGGGTGGACCGAGATGAGTTGGTCGACGAGCGTCGACGGACGATGGGGTCTACTGGCCGGGCGTCGTGACGCTCGTTGTGTGATGGTGCTGTTGTGCGGCGAGGTGCTGAGCCTGTTTGCGGGCCTTCCAGCCGGGGTCGTGCCAGGGCAACTCGCCCGACTCGAGTTCGGCGACGGTCGTCTCGATCCAGCGGATCTCGGCCGTCGTCATGGCGGAGGTGTAGTCGGCGTTGATCCAATAGATGCGAGGGACTCCGCGTTCGGCGACACCGCGCTTGATCTCGTCGAGCTCGTCCAGTTGCGCGCGGAGCGCGACGACCCGCTCGCGCAGGAGGTCGCAGGCCTGCCCCACCTGGAGGTTGTGCGCCTCGGAGATGGCCAGCGCGAACTCGGGGAACTCGTTGATCGGGGTGCGGAGCATGTCGACGATGCGGTCGACGAGCCGATCGCGGCCCGCCTCGGTGATCTCGAAGGTGGTGCGCTCCGGTCGTGCGCCGTCCCGATCGGTGCCGGTGGCTCTGACGAGTCCCTCGGCCTCGAGCGAGTACACGGCTCGGTACAGGGAACCGGGGCTCGCCTTGACCACCCGGTCCTCCCCGCGTTGGACCGCGAGCTGGTACATCTCGTAGGGGTGCATGGGTCGTTCGATGAGGAACCCGAGTGCCCCGACACCGAGCTTGCCGAGCGGTTTGGTGGCGCGCATCTGGATCCTCCTTCCGAACTATTCCACATGGAATATACAATGCGGAATGCAACGGCGCAACGTCAGTCCACCACCCTCGTGCGCCGGCATACGGGATAATGATCCGGTGAGCGCATCCTCGGAGACCAACGCCTGGAACCACGTCTACTCAGGCAAGGTCCGCGACCTGTACGAATCCGCCGCGGGTGAGGACGACCGCCTGCTCGTCGTCGCGAGCGACCGGGTCAGCGCCTTCGACCACGTGCTCGAGCCCGGCATCCCCGGCAAGGGCGAACTGCTCACGAGCCTCAGCCTCTGGTGGTTCGACCAACTGCGCGCGGTTCCGAACCATCTCGTGCCCGACCACGAGCTCGCAGCCGACGGCACCGTCGTCCGGAGCATCCCGGACGAGTTCGCCGGTCGCGCCATGCTCGTCCGCAAGCTCGACATGTTCCCCGTCGAATGCGTCGTGCGCGGCTATCTGACGGGATCCGGCTGGAAGGAGTATGTCGCGCACCGTACGGTCTGCGGCATCCCCCTCCCCGCTGGGCTCCGCGACGGCGACCGCCTCCCCGAACCGCTGTTCACCCCGGCGTACAAGGCACCCCTCGGCGAGCACGACGAGAACATCACCTTCGGCCGCATGATGGAGCTGATCGGCGAGGACGACGCGATCGCGCTCAAGGACCTGTCGCTCAGCATCTACGAGACCGCGTCGGCGATCGCCGAACGCCACGGCGTCATCCTCGCCGACACGAAGTTCGAGTTCGGGCGGAACCCCTCGACGGGCGTCATCACGCTCGGGGACGAGGTCCTCACCTCCGACTCCAGCCGCTACTGGGACCGCGACGTCTATCTGGCGGGTAGCAGCGACCGCGAGCGCATGGCGAGCTTCGACAAGCAGATCGTCCGCGACTGGCTCGCGCGCAACTGGGACCAGGGCGACGAGGCGACTCCTGTTCCGCCCACCCTGCCGTCGGAGATCGTGACGCAGACGGCCGCCCGATACCGCGAGCTGCTCGAGCGTCTCACGAGCTGACAGGGAACTCCAGCTAGAGCGTCTTCCGGCGGACCCGCTGGCGAGCGGAGCTGGCGAGGATCGCCTGCGCATCGGGCAACGGCCCCTCCGGCACGCTGACACCCATCGCCTGTGCGGTCTTCTCGAGTGCTTCACGGGCATCGTCGGCGGCGAAGCGAAGCTCAGCGAGCTCGCACTCGTCGCCGCTACCGACCTCGCCGCGGGCGGCACTGCGATGCACGAGTTCCCGCTGCGCGCGCTCCGCCGACGCATACATGCGCGTCAGTGTCCAGAGCGCCGGCCAGGAGGTGTCGTCGTCCACGCCGATCAGATGGTCGTTCACGGGGTCGATCCAGCGCGACGGCTGATGCCGGCCGTCCAGTCGCCGACGGCGATTGCGGCGTTCGGCCGACACGACGAGGAATACCACGACGAGGATGACGCCGAGGACCGCTCCGGCGACGTCGAGCCCCGGTGTCCAATCGCGGTCGATCACGGGGAGCGAGACCTCCCCGGTACGTTCGGGCGACATTGCCCATTGCACGAGTACGCCGGCGAACGCACCGATGACGAAGCCTGCGAGGAGCAGGAACCCGCCGAGCAGGACCGCGATCCTCCGCCGCAGACGGTGGACGCGCTGTTGCCCCTCGGTGAGCACGCCTCGGTCCGCGAATGGATCCACGACCATGAGGCGGCCACCCACACGAACCACCCCCGGGTGGCGAGTCGTGACCGTCATGGCCCGAGGATACCCCACAAGGTGGGTCATTTGGCAGGAATGAATTCGGAGGATCGCCCGAATTCCGCGGAAAACCAGGGGCGCTGACCCCCGTAATGGGGGGCGCTCGAAGGGGTGACATCACTGGTGGTCCGGTGGCCTCGCGGCGACGACCATTCCGCGCCAGGCGCCTCGTCGATCCGCCGACACCTCCGAGGACCCCTCACGGGCGCACGGCCACTCGTGGAAACGCCCCCGATGCGGCTGCGGCGAGCGCATCGTCGACGTCGGCGAGCCGGAACTCCGGGCCGACGAGCTCGGTGAACGGATACCGACGCCAGGCGCCCGTCAGGAAGTCGACGGCCCGGGCGAGGTCCCGTGGCCGATAGTTGTGCACACCCCGCACGGTGAGCAGACCGCGGACGATCCGCTCGGCATCGATGCCGAGGGGGACCCCCGGTGAGACGCTGCCGACGAGCACCGCCGTCCCGCCGACGGACAGGGAACCGATCGCGGCGTCGACGGCCTGGGCGTTGCCGGACATCTCGATCGCGACGGGGAAGCCTTCGACGCCCGCGGCCAGGTGTGCGGCCTCCAGATGCTCGGCGGCGCCGAGTCCCGGATCCACCGCGGCGATGGCCCCGAAGCGCGTGGCGAGTGCCCGCCGTGCAGGATCGGGGTCGCTGACGACGACGCGGGCGCCCGCATCCGCAGCCATCGCTGCCACGGTGAGGCCCAGCATTCCGGCACCAGTGACCATGATCGCCGTCCCCGCGAGCTCGCACCCGGCGACGTCGAGTGCCGCCACGGCAGTCGCGGTCGCGCATGAAGCAGGGGCGAACACGGCCGCCGGAGGCGTCTCCCCCACGATCACGATCGCCGTCCCCGCGAGCAGCTCGACGTGCGTCGCGAAGCTGCCACTCAGCTCCCAACCCCGATGCACCCGGTCGTGCCCGTACTTCGCGAGCCTGCGGCGCTTCTGCTCGAGCCCGGCCGCGCACCGGTCGCACGCGCCACAACTGACGATGACCGACCACACGACCCGCATGCCGGCGACGAGCGCTGTCCCGTCGACGGCCGTCACCGGCCCCCCGACCGCGACCACCCGCCCGACCTGCTCGTGACCGAACACCAGCGGGGTCGTCGCGTCGCGATGCCCGAGCACGGTGTGCACGTCGGACCCGCAGACCGTCGCGAGCTCGACCTCGACCAGGACGTCACCTGGCCCGAGGGGCACTCCAGGAACCGCCATCGCCTGGTGCGGATGGCCAGGACCCTGCCAGACCATGGCGACCGGGGACGGTCTGATGAAGACGTCGTTGCCCGCGTGCGCGGTGAGTGTGGTGTGCATGATTCCCCCGGTGGTGGTTCAGTCGAGGCCGAGGAGCGCAGGCAGCTCGGCGATGCTCGTGATGATCTCGTCGGCACCGGCGTCACGCAGCGTCTCCTCGTCGTGCGCGCCCGTGAGCACGCCGACGACGAGACCCGCGCCGGCGTTCACGCCGGAGAGCATGTCACTCGCGGTGTCGCCGACGACCACCACGGTGTCGACCGCGCTCGCGCCGACGCGGAGCAGGGCGGTGAGGGGCAGGTCGGGAGCCGGACGACCACGTCCTGCGTCGACCGGGGACAGTGCGGCGTCGGCGAGGTCGGACCAGCCGAGGCTCGCGAGCAGGGCGTCGCGGGTCGCGGGGGCGAAGCCGGTCGTGAAGACGACGCCGACGCCGAGCTCACGGAGCAGACGGACGACGTCCTCGGCACCCGGGATCGCTTCGACCCGACCGTCGGCGACGAGCCGTTCGTAGGCCTCCTCGAAGGCGGCGTTGCCGACCGCGGCGCGAGCCTCGTCTCCATCGGTCAGGATGACGAAGACGTCGAGCTTCGACTGGCCCATCGTGTCGCGGACGAGCCCGATGGCTGCTTCGAGCGCGTCCTCGGTGTCGATGCCGATCGTGGCAGCCGCAGCTCTGAACGCGTCCTCCACCACGCCGTCGTCCGACACCGTGGTGCCTGCGAGGTCGAGGACCACCAGCTCGAGGAGCAGGTCGTCCTCGTGGTCCTCGAACGCGCCCTCCACGTCCTCGGGGCGGTCGTCGGGCGCGACCTCGAGCGACGTCGCCTCGGTGCTGTCCTTGGGGGTGTGGTCGATGCTGGTCACGAGAGACCTTTCTGGCGATGGGCTGATGTCGTGCGGACGAGAGCCGGCTGAGCCGGCGAGAAGGTCGGACCGAGGTGCTGCGCGACGGCGAGTTCGCCGAGCGCCGGCCCGGTGGTCATCCCGATGCCCGTGGTCGCCGCGACGACACGGACGCCAGGCGTCGGTTCGTCGATGAGCAGCTCCTCCGGCGCGCTGGCATAGACGCCCTGCCAGCGCTCGAGCACATCGAGGCGCGAGCCGAAGAGGTCTCGGCCCGCCCGCAGCAGCTCGTCGAACGCGTGCTCCGGTTGGAAGGGTGAGACGGCCTCACCGCGGCTGTGCGTGTCGCCGAGGATGATCGAGCCGTCTGGAAGCTGCGTCGCCATGAGGTTGACGTCCAGTGACGCGAGCCCCGGATGATCGTGGTGCAGCCGCTCGCGGAGGGCCGGGATGGCGGTCGAGGACGCGAAACCCGCATAGCGCAACAGCGACCAGCCGGTGAGGACGGGTGCCGGGAGCGGTCTGGGCAACTCGGCGCGGACCCGCAGCATGTCGAGGGCGCAGCGGCGGACCTTTGCGCGCTCGGCGACGTCCGGCAGGAGTTGATCGATGTCGTGGTTCACCGCCACAACGGTCAGTCCGGCGGCGATCAGTCCGCGGCTCGTCTCGACGAACCCGGTGCGGAGTCCCGTGACCGCGGTGCGGAGCCGGAACTCGACCCCTCGGCGCTGGAGGTACGCGGTGATCGCCGCGGTCGCTTGCCGCGGATTGACCTGCAGGTCCCTCGGGAGCCAGGCGCCGCCGACGACGTCGTCCGGTCGGATCGGTACCTGCTGCAGGAACTCGGCGGCATCGAGCAGCCGGACATCCTCCGACGCTCCCGCCCCCGCGCGGGCTTCGGCGAAGTCCGTGAGCACCCGCAGCTCGTCGTCGTGGCGGGCGACGACATGGGTCCCCGAGCGCCGCAACCAGATCCCCGCGTCCTGCTCGAGCCGTTGCCAGATCTCCGACGACCGGATCGCGAGGCGACCGGCGAGGCCCGCCTGCGGCGTCGCGGCGAGGTGTCCGAAGTTGCGGATCGACGCCCCCTGCGCCTCGGCCGAACGATCGACCACGATGACCTCGGCCCCGGCGTCGACAGCCGCGAGAGCCGCCGACAGGCCGACGATGCCCGCGCCGACGACCACGACGTCCGCGCGATCGGCCGAGGCCCCCAGAGCGCTGACGCCGAGGCCGAGCGCACTCGCGGCACCACCGTCCGGCCGCCCCTGGCTCACACGCCCCATGCTCATCCGATCCATGCTCATCCGAACACCTTCCGCATCCACATCGCGATGCCCTCGACGATCAGCACCACGGCGAGGATCATCAGCACGATGGCCGTCACCTGGTCGTAGTTGCCGCCCTGATCGGCCTGGATCAGGTAGTAGCCGATCCCGCCTCCGCCGACGATGCCGAGCATGGTCGCCGCCCGGATGTTCGTGTCGAGCGTGTAGAAGGTGTGGCCGACGAGCGCGCGGGCACCCTGCGGCAGGGTCGCCGACGCGTAGACCTGGGACCTCGTCGCGCCGACGGCGGTGAGCGCGCGTTCGGGGCCGGACGAGACCTCCTCCAAGGAGTCCGCGATCAACTTGCCCAACAGCCCGATACCGCAGATGCCGAGTGCCAGCGTGCCCGCTTGCGCCCCCAGGCCGGTGACGACGATGAGCAGGATGGCGAGGATGAGCTCGGGGATGCCGCGGATGCCGACGAGCGCGAACCTGGCCCCCGTCCGCACAGCCTGGTTCGGGGCGACGTTGCGGGCGGCGAACGAGCCGACGACGATCGAGCAGACGAGGGCGATGAATGTCGCCGCGAACGCGATGGCGATCGTCTCGAACATCGCTCCGAGCATCTGCTCCATGGTCCGCATGCCGAACGAGGGCGGCCAGAGGCGCGCGAGGACAGCGGGCGCTTTGGCCCAGAAGGTGACCAGGTCGCCCCACTGGATGTCCGACACGACGATCGCCCACACCACCACGGCGGCGGCAGTCCACGCACCGGCGGTGTCGCGGAGACGAGCCGGTGTCCACGGACGCCGTGCCGCAGCGGCGATGCGCTCGTCCGGCGAGGCGACCGACGTCGGCATGGTCCGCGCCGTCGTCGGGCGACGACCGTACCGTGCTGCCCTCACCCGGCGGACGACGCGGTCACCGAGTCCACGACCGGTGGGTTGGACGCCGAGCATCCCCGTCCGAACGGCACTCGACACGATCTCCATCACGACGCACAGGGCGAAGATCACGATCGCCAGCCCGATGCCGAGCGAGTAGTCGAGCGATTTGAACGCGAGCGAGAGCTCCCGGCCGAGCCCGAGGACACCGACGTAACCGAGGAGCACCGACCCACGGAGGTTGATGTCGCCGCGGTGGAGCACCGTCGCGACCCAAGACGGCATCACCTGGGGCAGGACGCCCGAGACGAACTGCTGCAGCTTCGACCCGCCGGCAGCCCGGATCGCGAGCCGGGGCCCCTCGTCGATCTGCTCGATCGCGTCGGCGAACAGTTTCGAGATCATGCCGATGGAGTGCAGCCCGATCGCGATGATGCCGGGCAACGAGCCGAGCGAGAACATGAGGACGAGGATCATCGCGATCACGACGTCCGGGACGGCTCGACTGAGCACGCCGATGAACCGTCCGAGGGCGCGCCATGCGGGTCCCGGCGTCGTGTTCGCGGCAGCGAGGTAGGCGACGGGGATCGAGATCACGGCGGCGAGGACGGTTCCGGTGATGACGATCCCGAGGGTGAGTGCGGTCAGTGACAGCAGCTCGTCCATGGGCGGGAAGGTGATGGTGCCCACCCGACCGAAGAAGTTGACGGCGTTCCCCCAGCTCGCGATCATCCTCGGGAGCGAGATGTCCACCTCGACGAGCGAGTACACGGAGAAACCGAGGAGCGCGACGAGCGTGAGGATCGCCGCGACCATCTGCGGACGTGGCCTGCGGACCGGGACCGGCCCGGAGAGCACCCGCGCTCGACCACCGGTCGTCTGCGTCGTGCCGGACGAGGCGACGGCCATCAGCGCTTCCCGCCGGGGCGCCGCACGTCGCGGGGTTCGCGGCCGTCGTCGTCCCCGTCGAACTCCCACTCCGGGTCGTCCGGGAGCTCGTCGTCACCGACGCGCTCCTCGATGCCGAGGAGGCCTCGGAGGTCGTCGTCCGGGTCACCGAGCAGTTCGTCCGGGCCGAGCTCGACCTCGATGGCCTGCAGCTCTCGCGTGCTCGTCGTGACGCGGCCGTAGATCTCCATGACCTCCGCCTTCGACAGTCCGGTGGTCGGGGTGTCGAGGACGACCTCGCCGTGTCGGAGTCCGACGATGCGGTCACCCCAGGACAGGGCGAGATCCACCTGGTGCAGGCTGCAGACGACGGTCAGTCCCCGGTCCACTGCGATCTCGCGGATGAGAGCCATGACCTGCTCGCTCGACTCCGGGTCGAGCGACGCGACGGGCTCGTCGGCGAGCAGGATCTCCGGGTCCTGCATGAGCGCGCGGGCTATGGCCACCCGCTGCTGCTGGCCCCCGGAGAGTGTGTCCGCACGCTGGTAGGCCCGTTCGAGCAGACCGACGCGGTCGAGGTGTCCGAGCGCCACGAGCTTCAGAGCACGGCCGTAGCCGAAGACACCGAGGCGAGGACCGCGGACCCCTGCCAGCGATCCGGTGAGGACGTTCTCGAGGACCGTCAACGACGGGACGAGTTCGAACTGTTGGAACACGAAGCCGACCCTCGCACGCAGGCGACGGAGCGCTCGTTGGCCGAGCGTCGGCACCTCGTCGCCGAGCACGGTCACGCTACCGGACGTCGGGAGTTCGAGACCGTCGAGGTGGCGGAGGAGGGTCGACTTGCCGGAGCCGGACAGACCGAGGAGCACGACGATCTCCCCGCGGCGGATGTCGAGGTCGACGCGTTGCAGGGCGACGGTGCGATCGAAGCGCTTCGTGACGCCGCGGAGGCGGACGAGTGGTTCGCGCCCGTCGGCGGTGGTGCGTCGCACCTGCTGCTCGGTGACGCTCATGGACGGCTGCCTTCCGTGGCGGTGATCATGGTGGTGGGGCACCTCGACAGGCTCAGCGACCGGAGGACGGAACACCGCTCACCGAGCCTGTCGAGGTGCAGGCAACGGCCTCAGCTCAGGCCTGGCACTGCTTGGCGTCGGTCTTCTTGCAGATGTCGCGGATGGTGTCGTAGTACGCGTCGTCGACGGGCGAGGTCCCCCAGAAGGTGGCGCGGAAGGCGTCGCTGTCGGCGCTCTTCACACCCGAGTCGATGATCTGGTCGATGGTGACCTCGGACAGCGCCTTCGTCAGCGAGTCCTTCACATCGGTCGGCAGGACGTCGGAGACGACGATCGGCGCTCCGGGAACCATCGTGCGGTCGATGACCTCGACCTTGTCGCTCTTCTCGACCTCGGAGTCCTCTGCGAAGCCCGCCTCGCACTCGACCCCCTCGCCGACCTTCGTCACGGACACATCGTGCTTGCCCGCGAACACCGGCGTCACGCCGGTCTCGGGGTCGATGCCGGCGTTCAGCAGGTTGTAGCTCGGGAACAGGTAGCCGGAGGTCGATGACGGATCGACGAAGCAGACCTTCTTGCCGGCCATGTCCGCGATGGTCTTGATCGAGGACCCCTTCGGGACGATGGCCTCCGAGTAGTAGCCGGGCTCCTGCCCCTCCTCGGTGATGATCGATGACACCGGGGTGATCTTCGCGCCGTTATTGAGCGCGGTCACGTACGTGAATCCGGAGAAGGACGCGACGTCGATCTTCCCGGCGACAGCCGCCTCGATGAGCGCGGCGTAGTCGGTCGACTCGTGGTACTCGACGGTCTTGCCGGTCTCCTGAGCGATGTAGTCCATGAGCGGCTGGTAGTTGGTCTGGGTGTCGACGCTGTCGGGCACGACCCCGAAGACGAGCGTCTGGTCGTCGACGGCGAACGTGCCGGACCCAGCGGAACCGGTGTCACTGGCGGTGGCGCTCGAGCAGGCGGCGAGGCCGATCGAGAGGAGCGCTGCGGCGCCGAGCGCTGCGACGCGGGTCAGGGAGAGGTTCATGTGCTGGGACGTACCTTTCAGAAGGATCGATGCACCCGCCCGCTCCCCCCGGAGTGCAGCGGGTGATCGACGCGGGCACTGCTGTGTGCCGTACGTGCGATCACGCTACGAGCGGCACTCGAACGGGGCTGGGCCGGTCGGTGAACAGCGGGTGAAGCGCCGCGGAAGGATGCGGCATCTGCCCGACAGCTGGTGCTCTGCGCACGCGCCTAGACTGCTGTGAACCGCCCATCCGAGTAGCAGAGCAGGTGAGTCGTTTGCCCCTCGACCCGATCTTCGCCGAACGAGCACGGACGCACCGCGCCTATCTCATCTCCACGGCACTCGAGCAGGCGAAGGCGTTCTTCCTGCGCCCGCGGACGAAGACGGTGCCCCGGCCGAAACCGTCGGGCGGGAGCGCGACGACGACTGCGTCCAAGACGACCGCGAAGCCGACGGCGAAGGCGACCACGGGAGCGCCTCGGAGGAAGAAGACCCGTGCGCAGCACCGGAAGGCTGCGCTCAACTGGGACAAGAAGGAGCTGACGACCGTCGGTGTCGCGGGACCGGAGCTGCGCATCGAGGAGCACACGGTCCCGGTCGACCAGTTCCCGGACGTCCGCGTGCGGCTCTACTACCCGCCGTCCGACACCTCGGATGCGCCGGTACCCGCGGTCCTGTCGTTCTTCGGCGGCGCCTATCGCATCGGCGGCATCGACTATCCGACGACGGACGCGGGCTTCAGACGCCGTGCGGCCGACGCCGGTGTCGTCATCGCCGCCGTCGACTACGCCCTCGCCCCCGAACACCGCTACCCGACCCAACTGGAACAGGCACATGCCGCGCTGGAGTGGTTGTTCGCCGAGGCCGCGACGCTCGGAGTCGATCGCGGGCGGATCGCCGTCGCCGGGGTGTCCGCGGGTGGAAGCATCGCTGCGGCACTGACGATCGTGAACCGCGAGCGCAACGGTCTCCCGATCAGCCTCCAGCTGCTCGAGGTCCCCGTCACCGACCTGACCGGTGGACACATCGACCTCCGCCCGGTGCGCGAGATGGGGATCCCCCGCATCTTCGCGATCAGGGAGCTGCGCTCCGTCGCGAAGACCTACCTGCTCGATCGTCGGCAGGCGAAGGAGGCTCACGCGTCCCCCCTGCTGGCTCGGTCGCACGCCGGCCTGCCGCGCGCGGTGATCCTCACGGCCGAATACGACCCCCTCCGCGGTGACGGGGCCGCCTACCTCGCGGCCCTCCGCGCCGACGGTGTCGACGCGAGCGGCGTGATGTACCTCGGCGCGACCCATGACACCCCGATCTTCGGCGGGGTCCTGCCCGCCTCACGCCGTTGGCACGATGACGTGGTCACCGCGCTGCGCTCCCTCCACGAGGAGATTCCTCCCGCTCACTGAGCCTGTCGAAGCGCACCGAGCGCGAGCCACAGCTCTGCGCGAGCGGCGAAGGTGTCGAGCGGACGCCCCAGCAGCTGCTCGACACGCGTGATCCGGTTGCGAAGCGTGTGCCGATGGATGCCGAGGCGTTTCGCCGCCGGGTCCCACTGCCCGTTCGACTCGAGCCATCCGAGCAGGCTCTCGACCAGCGCCGTGCCCTCCTCCCGATCGACGCGGAGCACCGGTTGCAGGAGTTCCTCGGCCACCGCGGCTGCCCGGACCGGATCGAGCAGGCCGGCCATCCCTGCTGCGGCGAGCGCACCGAACCGCACCACTGCCTGTCCGGAGGCCGTCGCCTGTTCATGGGCGGAGACCGCCTGGTCCAGGCCGACGCTGAGTTCGGCGAGCGCGATCGGTCGGGAAAGGCCGAGACGACGGTCGGGGACTGAGCCGATCATCGCGTCCAGTGTCGTCCATGGATCGTCGCTCCCACCTGATCCGTCACCGGCGTCGGCCGTGAGCAGCACGATGCGGCCGTCGTGTTCGGCGACGAACAGTGCGCCGGCAGGCGGAGGGTCGGCGCGTTCCAGCTCGGTCAACAGCGATTCCCGGGCTTCACCGGGAGCGGAGCAGACGCCCACCCTGACGGCGCCGGTCGGCAGTGGCGTGCCCAGCTCGTCGGCGACGCCACGTGCGGCCTGCCCCTGACCGGCGAGCAGCAGTCGCCAGACGCCGGATCGGAGCGAGCGGCCGGCCCGCCCGAGCGCTCCCCGCTGTTCGAGGGTGAGCCCGGCGATCGCGACGACGGAGGTCACGACGCTCTGAGCCGCAGCGTCGAGCGGCCCGTCGGTCCCCCCGATCGCGAGCACCCCGCGGAGGTCGCCTCGTCGGCCGAGGGTCTGCAGGGAGACCGTGCCGCTGCGTCCAGCCAGCGTGGCCCCCGACCGCTGTCCACGTTGCAGCAGCCGCGTCGCCTCCGACGCCACGCGTGCGGCGATCGGATCGGCCTCCGCGGGGTCGGCGACCGCTGCCCCACCACGCGCGACGATCGCTGCGTGCGCATCGAACAGGACGACCCACGCTCCGAGCGCACGTCCGAGTTCGGTCACGACGGCGGCAGTCGCGTCGGGTCGGAGGGCGGCGAAGGCGATGGCGCGCTGCGCTCCGAGTGCCCATGCGTCCCTTGCCCTCGCCGCTTCCGCGATGAGATCTGCCGCATAGCGGATGACGGCGATGAACGGTGTGCGGTACGGCACCTCGAACAGCGGGACTCCGTGCGCCGCGCATGCCTCGGCGAGCTCCGCCGGGGTACCGGCCGTGATGACCTCGGTCCCGAAGCCGATACCGGACACCCCCGCAGCCGCCAGCCGTGCCACGTACGCCTCCACCTGGGTCGCCGAGACCGCCGTGCCGAACTGGGTACCCGTCGTGAGGACGATCTGCTGTCCGATGAGGAACGGCGTGGGGTCCGGCAGATCGGAGCCCGACACCCAGGCGACGGGTCGGGCGAGTGCACCGGCTGCGCCCGCGACGACGAGCTTCAGGCCGAGGGCGTGGTGGTCGAGGAGCTGCTGCAGCGATGGAGCCATGGCGTGAGTCTACGACGATCTGCCAGATCGTCCATCAATACCTCGCATGGTGGACATTCTGTCGGGTGTTGTGGTCGGGGCTCCTGCCTAGCATGGCTCCAACGACGTGCGAGGGATCCCCGGCGAGCGCCGCAGGACCCTCCCCCAGACAGACGGAGCATCGATGACGAGCAGCAGTAGCACGGCCACCGCCACCCCGACCGCGGAGCGTGCGCAGGGCTCGCATCCCGTCCTCGGCGGTCCGTCGCTCCCGCAGGAGCGACGCCTCGTCACTGCCATTCCCGGCCCGATCTCGGAAGAACTCATGGCCCGCAAGCACGCCGCGGTCGCCTCCGGTGTCGGTACGACCATGCCCGTCTTCGCGGCCGGTGCCGGTGGAGGCGTGCTGGTCGACGTCGACGGCAACTCGCTCATCGACCTCGGTTCCGGCATCGCCGTGACGGGCGTGGGAAACAGCAACCCGAGGGTCGTCGAAGCCGTCACCCGTCAGTTGCAGGAGTTCACCCACACCTGCTTCACCATCACGCCGTACGACTCCTATGTCGAGGTGGCCGAAGCCCTCAACCGCCTGACCCCCGGCGACCACGCGAAGCGCACCGCGCTGTTCAATTCGGGCGCCGAGGCCGTCGAGAACGCCGTGAAGATCGCTCGCAGCCACACGAAGAAGCAGGCTGTCGTCGCGTTCGACCACGCGTACCACGGTCGCACCAACCTCACGATGGCGCTCACCGCGAAGTCGATGCCGTACAAGAGCGGCTTCGGCCCGTTCGCGTCGGAGGTGTACCGCGCGCCGCTCTCCTACCCCTTCCGCGACGGCGGGCTCTCCGGTGTCGACGCAGCTCAGCGCGCCATCACCCAGATCGAGAAGCAGATCGGCGCCGACAACCTCGCCGCGATCATCATCGAGCCCATCCAGGGCGAGGGCGGGTTCATCGTCCCGGCCGAGGGGTTCCTCCCCACCCTGCTCGACTGGGCACGCGCGAACGATGTCGTCTTCATCGCCGACGAAGTGCAGACCGGCTTCGCGCGCACCGGAGCGATGTTCGCCTCCGAGCACTTCGGTATCGTCCCCGACGTCATCATCACCGCGAAGGGCATCGCCGGCGGCCTGCCGTTGTCCGCCGTGACGGGCCGCGCCGAGATCATGGACGCCCCGCACGCGGGCGGCCTCGGCGGCACCTACGGCGGCAACCCGCTCGCGTGTGTCGCCGCGCTCGCCGCCATCGAGGCATACGAGGAGGAAGACCTCGCGGCCTCCGCCCGCACCATCGAACAGCACATCGTCGATCGGTTCACCGCCGCGCAGGCGAACGACCCACGCATCGGCGACATCCGCGGCCGCGGCGCCATGATGGCCGTCGAGTTCGTCGACCCGACGACCGGAGAGCCCGATGCCGCCCTCACGGCGCGCGTCGCGAAGGCGTCGCACCAGGCTGGCGTGATCGTGCTCACCTGCGGCACCTACGGCAACGTCGTCCGCTTCCTCCCGCCGCTCACCATCCCGCTCGAGCTGCTCGAGGAAGGACTCGACGTCGTCCTCGAGGCCCTCGCCACGAACTGAACCGTCGACCCCGCTCCACAGGCCCGGGAGCGGGGTGTGGCATGCACAACCCTGCTCCCCGAGCTTGTCGAGGGGCGGCACCGCTGAAACACTGTCACCGACGTCACCGACACCAGCAAGGAGCACCACCCATGACCGATGCACGCGAAACCGAACTGCTCACGAAGGTCCCCTCCGGCCTCTTCATCGGAGGCGAATGGCGTGACGCCGAGGGTGGCAAGACCCTCACGGTGAGCGACCCCTCCACGGGCGATGTCATCAAGACCATCGCGGACGCCTCGGTCGCCGATGGTGCTGCCGCCCTCGACGCCGCCGTCGCTGCGCAGGACGACTGGGCCGCGACGGCTCCGCGCACACGCTCGGACATCCTGCGGAAGGCCTTCGACCTCCTGCAGGAGCGCCGCGAGGAGTTCGCACTGCTCATGACGCTCGAGATGGGCAAGCCGCTGGCCGAGGCGAACGGTGAGGTCACCTACGGCGGGGAGTTCCTCCGCTGGTTCTCCGAGGAGGCCGTGCGCATCTCGGGTCGGTACGGCACGAACCCCGAGGGCACCGGCGTCATGACCGTGTCGCAGCACCCCGTCGGCCCATGCTTCCTCATCACGCCCTGGAACTTCCCCCTCGCCATGGCCACCCGCAAGATCGCTCCAGCCCTCGCCGCCGGCTGCACCGTGGTCATCAAGCCTGCCGAGCTCACCCCGCTCACGACGCTGTACTTCGTGCAGCTGCTCGAAGAGGCGGGCTTGCCGAAGGGTGTGGTCAACGTCATCACGACCTCGACGTCGTCCGCCGTCTCCGGCCCGATCATCGCCGACTCCCGGCTGCGCAAGCTGAGCTTCACCGGGTCGACACCCGTCGGCCAGAAGCTCATCGAGCAGTCCGCAAAGAACGTCCTGCGCACCTCGATGGAACTCGGCGGCAACGCCCCGTTCGTCGTCTTCGAGGACGCCGACCTGGACAAGGCCGTCGACGGCGCGATCGCGGCGAAGTTCCGGAACATCGGCCAGGCCTGCACCGCAGCGAACCGGTTCATCGTCCACCGCGACGTCGCCGACGAGTTCGCGAAGCGGGTCACCGAACGGGTGAACGCCTTCCGGATCGGTCGCGGCACGGAGGACGGCGTGACGATCGGGCCCCTCATCGACGACCGGGCCGTCTCCAAGGCGACGACGCTCGTCGGCGATGCCGTCGAGCGTGGCGCAGAGGTCCTCACCGGCGGTGCCGCCGTGGACGGCCCCGGCGCCTTCTTCGAGCCGACCGTCATCACGGGTGTCGCACCCGGCTCGGAGATCCTCCGTGAGGAGATCTTCGGTCCGGTCCTCGCAATCGTCCCGTTCGACGACGAGGACGACGCCGTCCGCCTCGCGAACGACACCGAATACGGCCTCGTCTCGTACGTGTTCACGACAGACCTGGCACGCGGTCAGCGCATGATCGGACGCCTCCAGACGGGCATGATGGGCTTGAACGTCGGCGTCATCTCGAACGCGGCGGCTCCGTTCGGCGGCGTCAAGCAGTCCGGTATCGGCCGCGAAGGCGGTCTCGAGGGCATCCACGAGTACCTCTACACGAAGTACACGATGACGCCCATCGGCTAGCGCGCCTCGGCCGGCTCGGCGACCGGCACACCGGCGCCGGGCCGTCCCGATCCCCGAGCCTGTCGAGGGGTATCAGTCCCACCATCGTTCCCCGAACTCCCCGAGGGGCCGAACAACCGAAAACGTCGCATTTCGCAGATTTCACCGACGAAATCGACACCTGCGGTTTCATCGCGCTGATGAAACCGCCATAATCGACACATCTCTGCGAAAGGAATGGCCATGCCAGACTCGATCCTCCAGAACTTCATCGGTGGAGCATTCGTCGACGCCTCGGGAACCGACACCCTCGAGGTCGTGAACCCGGCCACGGAAACCGTCGTCGCGGTCTCCCCCATCTCGAACGAGGCGGACGTCGACGCCGCCTATGCCGCAGCCGCAGCGGCCGCGAAGAGCTGGAACCGCTCGACGCCCGGCCAGCGCCAAGCCGCCCTGCTGCAGCTCGCGGACGCCATCGAGGCCGCGGCGGACGACCTCGTGGAGGCCCAGCACCGCAACACCGGCCAGCCCAAACCGACCGTCAAAGCCGAAGAGGTCATCGCCGGCGCCGATCAGATCCGCTTCTTCGCGGGAGCCGCACGCGTGCTCGAGGGCAAGTCCGCCGGTGAATACGTGGAGGGCTTCACCTCCTACGTGCGTCGCGAGCCCATCGGCGTCGTCGGCCAGGTCACTCCCTGGAACTATCCGTTCATGATGGCCATCTGGAAGATCGGTCCGGCGCTCGCCGCCGGCAACACGATCGTCCTGAAGCCGAGCGACACCACGCCGGAGTCGACGCTCGTCCTCGCCGGGCTGACGCGCGGCATCCTGCCCGACGGCGTGTTCAACGTCGTCCTGGGCGACGCCTCGACGGGGGCGCTGCTCACCGAGCACCCGACGCCCGGCCTTGTCGCCATCACGGGTTCTGTCCGTGCCGGTCAGGCCGTCGCCACCTCCGCCGCCAAGCAGCTGCACCGCGCGCACCTCGAACTCGGCGGGAAGGCTCCCGTCATCGTGTTCCCGGGTTCCGACCTCGCCGCGACGGCAGCCGCGATCGCGGAAGCCGGCTACTTCAACGGCGGCCAGGACTGCACGGCAGCGACTCGCGTCATCGTGCACGAGAGCATCCACGACGAGTTCGTCACCGAGCTCGTCGCGGCAGCCGAGGCCACCGTCACGGGGCCCGTCGACGACGCGTTCTACGGCCCGCTCAACAACGTGAACCACTTCGGTCAGGTCGAGCGCGTCATCGCCGCCCTGCCGGATCACGCCACGATCGCGACCGGCGGGAAGCGTGTCGGCGACCAGGGCTTCTTCTTCGCGCCGACCGTCATCACCGGTGTGCGTCAGACCGACGCGTGCGTCCAGGAGGAGACCTTCGGCCCCGTGCTGACGGTGCAGCCGTTCAGCACCGAGGAGGAGGCGATCGAACTGGCGAACGGCGTCGACTTCGCCCTCGCCGCCAGCGTCTGGACGAAAGACCACGGTCAGGCGCTCCGCGTCTCCCGCGACCTCGACTTCGGCTGCGTCTGGATCAACACCCACATCATCCTCGCGGCCGAGATGCCCCACGGCGGCTTCAAGAAGTCCGGCTACGGCAAGGACCTCTCGTCCTACGGCGTCGAGGACTACACCCGTATCAAGCACGTGATGTCGAGCCTCGACGTCTGAACCATCCGGCACAACCGACAACCGCATGACCCGGTCCCCCAGCTCGTCGCTCGTCGTGAGCCAGGCGAGCTGAAGGGCCCTGAACAGGAGCACACCATGAGCGTCATCGAACGCGACGTCGTCATCATCGGCGCCGGAGCGTCGGGCCTGACGGCCGCGACGAAACTGAAAGCGGCCGGCTTGTCCGTCGCCGTCCTCGAAGCACGCGACCGCGTCGGCGGCCGCCTCTGGACGAACGACATCGAGGGCGCGATGCTCGAGATCGGCGGGCAGTGGGTCTCCCCCGACCAGACCGCCCTCATCGACACCCTCGCCGAGCTCGGCCTCGACACCTACTCGCGCTATCGCGACGGCGACAGCGTCTACATCAACGGCGATGGCGAGCGCACCCGCTTCACCGGCGACATCTTCCCTGTCGCGGAGTCGACCGCAGCCGAGATGGAGCGACTCATCGTCCTCCTCGACAAACTCGTCGCAGAGGTCGGAGTCGAGGAGCCCTGGGCGCACGCCCGCGCGAAGGAGTACGACCACATCTCCTGGAGCCAGTGGCTCCTGGAGCAGACCGACGATCAGGAGGCCCGCGACAACATCGCGCTCTTCATCGGTGCTGCGATGCTGACGAAGCCCTCCCACTCCTTCTCGCTCCTGCAGGCGCTGCTCATGGCGGCGTCGGCCGGCAGCTTCACGCACCTCGTGGAGGCCGACTTCATCCTCGACAAGCGCGTCGTCGGCGGCCTGCAGCAGGTCCCGATCAAGCTCGCGGAAGCCCTCGGCGACGACGTCCACCTGTCGTCACCGGTACGCCGCCTCGAATGGTCCGACGCCGGCGTCTCGGCCGAGGCGGACGGCGTCACCGTGAACGCCCGCTACGCGATCGTCGCCGTCCCGCCGAACCTCTACACGCGCATCGACTTCCAGCCGCCCCTGCCACGCCTCAGCCACCAGATGCACCAGCACATGTCGCTCGGGCTCGTCATCAAGGTGCACGCGGTCTACGAGACGCCCTTCTGGCGAGAGGACGGCCTCTCCGGCACCTCGTTCAGCCCGTACGAGATCGTCCACGAGGCATACGACAACACCAACCACGAGGACCCGCGCGGCACGCTGGTCGGTTTCATCTCCGACGAACGCGCCGACGAGGTCTTCAAGCTCAGCGTCGAGGAGCGTCGCGAACGCATCCTGACCTCGCTGTCGCACTACTACGGCGAGCAGGCGCTCTCCCCGGTCGTGTACTACGAGAGCGACTGGGGCAGCGAGGAATGGACACGTGGCGCGTACGCTGCGAGCTTCGACCTCGGTGGGCTCTCGCGCTATGGTGCGATGCAGTCGACGCCGGTCGGTCCCCTCTACTGGTCCACCAGCGACCTCGCCGCCGAGGGCTACCAGCACGTCGACGGCGCGATCCGCAAGGGCGCCGACACCGCCGCCGCCATCGTCAGCCGCCACCAGGCGTAAGCAGCACCAGCATCACACCTCGACAAGCTCGGTGACCGGACGCCGCTCCCCGAGCTTGTCGAGGCTCCCGCGTCGCTCCCCGAGCTTGTCGAGGGCCCCCACCCGTCGATACCCTGCACCAACGAACTACGCACACCGCTGTGCGCTCCGCTCCGCCGTCCTGCCCGTCGACCAGCTCAGGAACCGCGTGCCGAAGGGTCGCACCCGATCGAAAGCGAACATCAGATGAGATACATCGTTGGCTACACCGACACCTCGGCAGGGCGCGACGCCCTCGCGCTCGGCATCCGGATCGCGAGGACCACCGGCGCCAGACTCGACATCGTCCTCGTGCTCGCCAACGAGGAGCGCCCGACGATCACGCCGGCCGACCCCGGCTACGAACGCTTCCTGCGCGAGACCGCAGACCGCTGGCTCGATGAAGCACTTGCTGCCGTCCCCGACGACATCACCGCCAAGTCACACCTCGTCTACGACGAGTCCTTCGCGGAGGGTCTGCTCGAGGCGTCCCGCATCCTCGAGGGGGGCCTCATCATCATCGGAGCCGCCCGCGGCGGCTTCCTCGGGCGGTTCACCCTCGGCAGTGTCGCGAACACGCTCCTGCACTCGGCCGTCGTCCCCGTCGCCCTCGCCCCGGTCGGCAGCCGCGACCTCCTCGAGGCCCAGCCGACCGGCGGCACCATCAGCCGCATCACGTGCGCGATCGGCACCAGGGCCGGTGCGCACCAGTTGCTCGATGCCGCGATCGTCGTTGCGAAGAACGCCGGCATCCCACTCCGACTCGTCTCCCTCGTCGCACTCGACCAGCCCGAAGGCGCAGAGCACCCCGAAGCGACGGCACGCGCCGAGGCGCACGCAGCCGAAGTCCTCGCCTATGCGAGCGAACACCTCCCGAACGACGTCACCGTCACCACCGAGATCGCCGGCGGCACCCGCATCGAGGACGCTGTCGCGACCCTCGAGTGGAAGCCTGCGGAGATCGTGCTCGTCGGCTCCAGCCGATTGGCAGCCCCGAAGCACCTCTTCCTCGGCTCCACCGCAGCGAAGATGCTGCGCGAGCTACCCGTACCCATGGTCGTCGTACCCCGCGACTCCGTGCTGACCATCGGAGACCCGTCATGACCCCTCCAGAAACCACCCCGGCCCGAGACATCGCGCACCCCGAGACGACCGCAACCGGCGCGCTCTCCAAGAAGGGACTCGGCGCCGGGACCGTCGGCCTCGTCGGTGCGATCGTCATCGGCATCTCCTGCATCGCCCCTGCGTACACGCTGACGGGCGCGCTCGGCCCGACGGTCGCAGAGGTCGGCACGCATGTACCGGCGATCTTCCTCGTCGGTTTCATCCCGATGCTGCTCGTCGCGTTCGGTTACCGCGAGCTCAACAGCCGCATGCCGGACTCCGGCACCTCGTTCACCTGGGCCACTCGTGCCTTCGGGCCGTGGGTCGGCTGGATGGCCGGGTGGGGACTCATCGCCGCCACGATCGTCGTGTTGTCGAACCTCGCGGGCATCGCGGTGGACTTCTTCTACCTGATGCTGTCGCAGATCTTCCAGAACCCCGACATCGCGAACCTGACGTCGAACCCGTTCATCAACGTCGTCACCTGTCTGGCGTTCATGCTCGGCGCGACGCTCATCTCGTACCGCGACATGCAGACGACGCAGAAGCTGCAGTACGTGCTCGTCGGCTTCCAGCTCCTCGTGATGGTGCTGTTCGGCATCGTCGCGTTCGCCCACGTCGCAGGTGGTGACGCGTTCGACGCCCTGCCGATCTCGCTCGACTGGTTCAACCCGTTCGCCGTCGGCTCCTTCAGCGCCTTCGCAGCCGGGCTCTCGCTCTCCATCTTCATCTTCTGGGGCTGGGACGTGACGCTGACGATGAGCGAGGAGACGAAGGGCTCGAACTCCACGCCGGGCAAGGCGGCAACCGCCACCGTCGTCATCATCGTCATCCTCTACCTGTTCCTGTCGGTCGCGCTCATCAACTACGCGGGTGTCGGCGACGGCGAGTTCGGACTCGGCAACGAGGACATCCAGGGCAACGTGTTCTTCTCGCTCGCCGGCCCCATCCTCGGGCCGCTCGCCATCCTGGTGTCGATCGCGGTCCTGTCGTCCTCCGCGGCCTCGCTGCAGTCGACCTTCGTCTCGCCCGCGCGCACCCTGCTCGCAATGGGTCACTACGGTGCGCTGTCGCCGAAGTTCTCCAAGGTGCACCCGAAGTTCTTCACCCCGGGATACGCGACGATCGTCTCGAGCATCGTCGCATCCGTGTTCTACGCGGTCATGCGATTCATCTCCGAGGACGTCCTGTGGGACACGATCACGACCCTCGGCATGATGATCTGCTTCTACTACGGCCCCACCGCGTTCGCGTGCGTCTGGTACTTCCGGAAGCAGTGGTTCTCGAGCGCGCGGAACTTCTTCTTCCAGTTCTTCTCCCCGCTCGTCGGCGGGCTCATTTTGGGCGTGCTGTTCTTCACCACGATCATCGAGAGCGCGAACCCCGACTACGGCAGCGGATCGAACATCGGCGGCGTGGGGCTCGTGTTCATCCTCGGCATGATCATCATCGTCGCGGGCATCGTCATCATGCTCATCCAGGCGAAGTTGCGGCCGGACTTCTTCCGGAACAAGACGCTCGCCCGCGGCATCGCCGGAGACGCGAACGAAGCGGACGCCGCTCTCCCCGAGTAGCGCGCATCGCGCGACGCCCGTCCGTACGTTCCCGTCGGACGGGCGTCGCGCGCTCACCGCTAGACTGTTCGGGTCCCCGCCGCGTCGCAACGAAAGAGATCTCCGTGCCGACCATCGTCGTAGAAGTCATGCCGAAAGCCGAACTGCTGGACCCGCAGGGCAAGGCCGTCGCCGGCGCCCTCGCCCGTCTCGGGCAGAGCGAGTTCACCGACGTCCGCATCGGGAAGCGCTTCGAGCTCACTGTCGAAGGACCCATCACCGACGCCACCCGCGCCACGATGCAGCAGATCGCCGACGACATCCTCTCGAACGCCGTGATCGAGGACGTCGTCGCGATCCACTACCCCGAGGGCTCCGAGGCATGACGACCCGTATCGGTGTCATCACCTTCCCCGGTTCCCTCGACGACCGCGACGCCCAGCGCGCGGTGACGATGGCAGGCGCCGAGGCGGTCGCACTCTGGCACGGTGACCACGACCTCCAGGGTGTCGACGCGGTGATCCTCCCCGGCGGTTTCAGCTACGGCGACTACCTGCGTGCCGGCGCGATCGCGGCCGTCGCCCCCATCATGACGGAGCTGAAGGAAGCCGCTGCCAAGGGCATGCCCATCCTCGGCATCTGCAACGGCTTCCAGATGCTCGTCGAGGCGCACCTGCTGCCCGGCGGCCTGATCCGCAACGCGCACCAGCAGTTCATCCGTCGCGACCAGCTCCTCACCGTCGAGAACGCGGACACCGCCTGGACGCACCAGTTCTCCAAGGGCCAGGAGATCACCATCCCGCTGAAGAACGCCGACGGCGGCTACATTGCCGATGCCGAGACGCTCAAGCGCGTCGAAGCAGAGGGTCTGGTCGCCTTCCGTTACGCGGGCGTCAACCCCAACGGCTCGCTGGACGACATCGCCGGCCTCACCAACCCGGCTGGAAACGTCGTCGGTCTCATGCCGCACCCTGAGCACGCCATCGAGCCCGGCTTCGGACCCGACACCCGCGATGCCATGCGCTCCGGCGTCGACGGCCTCGCGTTCTTCACGAGCGCCGTGCAGGCCCTCCAGGCGGTCTGACCCGCGCGCAGTGCTCGACGCCCGTCCCGATCCGTCGGGGCGGGCGTTCTGCATACCCATGGGCATGGTTGCCACGCACTGAGCCGACCGAGGTGCCCACGGGATACCATCGAAACCGGTCAGACCAATCGAGGGGGCAGCATGGCGGAACCGCTCGAGGCGCTCGTCGGCAAACTCCTCGAGCTCGCCACCCCGGAACCCGGCACGACTGCGCGGCGGCTGCCACCGGAGCGCGAACTCGGCGAAGCACTCGAGATGAGTCGCGGGGCGCTGCGCGAACAACTCGCCGTCTTGGAACGGCTCGGCTTCCTGTATCGCACCCAGGGCCGCGGCACATACCTCGATGCTCCGGGTGACGGCTTCGTCCGCAGCTGGTTCACGGTCTCCCGCCAGCTCGGCTACCTCACGGACGAGCAGTTCGCGCGATCGCGGATGATGGTCGAGGTGACCGTCGCGGAGGCCGCCGCCGGGCTGGTCACCGACGACGAGATCGCTCTGCTCCGCGACGATGTCGACCGGATGATCGCCGCCACGCTCGCGGGGGATCACGAGGCGGCGCTTGAAGCCGATGTCACCTTCCACAGCCGACTGAACACCATCGTCGACGATCCGATCCTCAGACTCATGCACGAGGGTTTCAGTCACGTCCTGCGCGAGACGATCAGGGCAAGGCGTCTGCAGGCGATCGAGGTCGAGCGGCCGGATATGGACGGCGTACGGAAGACCGACAGCGTGCACCACGCGGTTGTCGACGCACTCGCGGCCCGCGACCCGGACGCCGCCCGCGCCGCGATGCACCAGCACTTCGAGGACTGGTTGCGGCTCGGCGAAGACGACCCGCGCTGATCCACGCAGCCATCCGACTGCGACGACCAGTCCCGCTCCCCGAGCTTGTCGAAGGCCCACGTTCAATCGCCGCGTCCACGCCGTCCCCGAGCTTGTCGAGGGGCCCTTGTCTGAGCATCTTGAATGTCAGTGGTCGATGGTGGACTGGTGTCATGACCGAGCAGCCCTGCCTTCCGCATCCGAGTGAGGTGTTCGCGGCGGGGTTGGCTGCGTTGTCGGATGAGTTCGTGGTGATTGCGCGGGAGCGTGCGGTGTCGGATGCTCGGGAGGCGCGGTTGTTGGCGCGGTCGGCGGCGTTCGCGGACGCGATGGCCGACACGGCCCGCGGGCTCTTCGACAAGCTCAGCGACCGGAGCGCGCCCGCGAGCGGACCATTCCCGCCCGCAGGCCCGACCCGGCTCACCGAGCTTGTCGAGGGGCTGGGTCCGCGCCCGCACCGGGGCGAGACCGCTTGTCGTGGTGCACCCCGACGGATACGATTGGTCCAACCAATGTACTGGAGGACGCCATGGCATCGACGCCACAGCCCGCACCCAAGCTCACCTTCGTCGGCATCGGCGCGATCGGGCTTCCGATGGCGGTACAGCTCGCTGCGGCCGGGTTCGCAGTGACCGGCGTCGACCCCTTCCCCGCAGCGCACGAGCGGGCGAGCGAACTCGGCATCCCAGCGGTCGACTCCATCGCCGACGCACCAGGGGCCGAAACCGTCGTCGTGATGGTCGCGACCCCCGAGCAGCTCGCAACGCTCGTCGACCTCGCTCTCGAGCGCACCACTGTCGACAGCCAGACCTGGATCATCATGAGTACCGTCGGGCCCGCCTCCGTCATCGAGCAGGCGGCCCGCCTCGAAGGCGCCGGCGCCGCCGTCGTCGACGCCCCCGTCACCGGCGGCGTCGCCCGTGCGAGCACCGGTGAACTCACCATGTTCGTCTCGGGTGCACCCGAGAGCACCACCTCGGCTGCGACACCGCTCGCGGCGCTCGGCACGGTGAAGCTCGTCGGCGAAGCGATCGGCGACGGTCAGGCCATCAAGGTCGTCAATCAGCACCTCTGCGCCGTGCACATCGCCGCAGCGGCCGAAGCCCTCGCACTCGCGTCATCGCTCGGCCTCGATCCCGCCACCGTCCTGCCCCTCGTCGAGTCCGGTGCAGCCGCCTCCTGGATGCTCTCGGACCGCGGCCCACGGATGCTCGAGGGCACCGATGCGCCCGTCATGAGCCGCGTCGACATCTTCGTCAAGGACACCGGCCTGGTCGCCGAAGCGGCGAGCGCCGCCGGCGCCACGACCCCCGTCCTCGACGCGGCGCGCGAGCGGTTCCTGGCGGCGGCGACCGCCGGCCTCGGGTCTCGCGACGATTCCAGGGTCATCGAGACCTACCAGGGGGTCGGCGCGTGAAGACGATCATCCTGGACGACGACCCGACCGGCACGCAGTCGGCCTCAGGCGTGGACGTCCTGCTCGAGTGGGACGCCGACCTGCTCGAGTCCACCCTTCGCGCGGCAGACACCGTCTACCTGCTGACGAACACACGGGCGGTGTCGGAGTCTGCGGCGGTGGGCCTCCTGGAGCGCACTCGCGATGAGGCCGGAGAGGCCGGACGTCGACTCGGCGAGCGCATCCACGTCGTGCTCCGCGGCGACTCCACACTGCGCGGGCATGTGTTCCCGGAGACCGCGGTGTTCGCGGGCGAGGACAGCGTCGTCGTGTTCGTTCCCGCTTTCCCGGAGGGCGGGCGTACGACGGTCGACGGCACCCACCTCGTGCGGATCGGCGACGAGACGGTACCGGCGCATGAGACCGAGTACGCCCTGGATCCGGTGTTCCCGTTCCGGTCCGGGTACCTGCCCGACTACGTCCGCGAGCAGGCAGGACTCGATTCGTTGCGCTTCGGTCTCGACGACGTGCGTGCCGGCGCCCCCGCGTTCCGGGCGGCCCTCCGGGAAGCACACCGCGGCACCGTGCTCCTTCCAGACGCCGAGACCGCCGCCGACATCCGCGCTCTCGCGAGCGCGATCACCGACGCCTGGGCCGACGATGCCGACGTCGTCGTCCGCTCCGCCTC
The DNA here is from genome assembly GCF_050613355.1 of Plantibacter sp. RU18. Lineage (NCBI taxonomy): Bacteria > Bacillati > Actinomycetota > Actinomycetes > Micrococcales > Microbacteriaceae > Plantibacter > Plantibacter sp. RU18. The sequence goes on along the minus strand of NZ_CP159618.1, from coordinate 1,379,934 downwards.
CCCGCTGGCGGCTGCGATCGCCGGCGTCGAAAGCGTCGGCCTGCTCGAGCGTCCGCTGCTCAGCGGGGCCGTGAACACCCTGCTCGTCTGCGGCTCGCACACGATCGGGGCGACACGGCAGCTCGAACCGGTCGAGGCCGCATTCGGCACCGCCGTCCACGTCGCGACGGACGAGGCACTGCGAGACGCGGCGACGACCGGCCTCGAGGTCGCTGCAACCGCCCGCGGACGACTCCTGGAGACGGGCTTCGTGTCGATCTCCTCCGAGCGTGTCCGCGACGCCGCACACAACACGCTGGAACACGGCGAGCGCGTCATGGTCGCACTCACCACCGCGACGGCAGCCCTGCGCGGATCGGTCGAGGTCGTCGTCTCGAAGGGCGGCATCACCTCCGCCGAGGTCGCGCGCCTCGGACTCGGAGCGCGACGCGCTCGGGTGTTGGGGCAGGTCCTGCCCGGCGTCTCGGTCTGGAGCCTCGTGACGCCGGAGGGCGAGGACAAACTCTACGTCGTGGTCCCGGGCAACGTGGGCGATCCGTCGACCCTCGTCGACGTCCTGGCAGCCCTCGGGCGAGGTGCTAGCGGCCGGTGATCGCTGCAGCGTTGTCGTCGATCCAGGACATGAGCGGCAGCAGGTGCTCGTTGAGCGCGCGCCCACGGTCACTCAGGCTGTATTCGACGCGCGGCGGGATCTCCGGGTAGGCGACCCGGACCACGAGCCCGTCCTGCTCGAGGGTGCGGAGCGTCTGGGCCAGCATCTTCTCGCTGATGCCCTGCACCACCCGGCGCAGCTCACCCCAGCGGTGCGTCCCGTCCGACAGCGCGAGGAGGACGAGGACCCCCCATTTGCTCGTCACGTGATCGAGCACGGTGCGCGTCGGGCAGGCTGCCGGCAGGACGCCGTCTGTGAAGCCGGGGCGCCGGGATTCCGCGTAACTGATCGTCATGAAAGTACCTTACCTGAAAGTGGGTACTGCGGATCGGGAAGTAATGTGTCGCGGAGCGGGTTCCTCCTGAGCGAACCCATCGAAAGGACCACCACATGTCTGTCGTCGTCACCGGAGCAACCGGCCACCTCGGTCACCTCGTCGTCGAGCACCTCCTCGCCCGTGGAACCGACCCCTCCTCCATCGTCGCCACCGGTCGCCGCGCCGAGGCGCTCGCCGACCTCGCAGAGCAGGGCGTCCGGACCGCCACGGTCGACTTCACCGAGCCCGCGACGCTCGACGCCGTCCTCGAGAGCGGCGACGTGCTGCTGCTCGTCTCCGGCAGCGAGGTCGGCCAGCGGGTCGCCCAGCACGCCAACGTGATCGACGCCGCAAAGCGTGCCGGCGTCGCCCGCATCGTCTACACGAGCGCTCCCAAGGCCGACACCTCCGCGCTCGTCCTCGCTCCGGAGCACAAGGCGACCGAGGAGCTCATCCGCGCTTCCGGCATCCCGTTCACCTTCCTCCGCAACGGCTGGTACACCGAGAACTACGCGCAGACCGTCCAGCAGGCGACTGCGACCGGCTCGTTCGTCGGCAGTGTCGGCAACGGCCGCGTGTCGAGCGCCTCGCGCACCGACTACGCCGAGGCTGCAGCCGTCGTCCTCGTCACCGAGGGCCACGAGGGCGCGGTCTACGAGCTGTCCGGTGACGTCGCCTGGACCCACGAACAGCTCGCCCAGACCATCGGTGAACTCGCCGGCCGCGAGGTCGTCTACCAGGACCTCTCCCCCGAGGACCACGCCGCCGCACTCACGGCAGCCGGGCTCGACGAGGGCACGGTCGGCTTCGTCGTCGCGCTCGACGGCAACACGCGTGACGGTCTGCTCGGCGACACGAGCGGCGACCTCAGCCGCCTCATCGGTCGTCCGACGACCCCACTCGTCGAGGGACTGAGCCCCCTCGCCGCGTAGTCCACGTTCGTAACTCCTGCAATTCGCCGGGTCCGGGGCATCTGCTCCGGGCCCGTCCGCACGTCCGGGCCGCTCAACTCACGCTGAGCAGGAGTTGTGAGCACGGGCGGCCCGTGGATTCCGTTGCAGAAATGCGATCCGGCGGACGAATCCGGTATCGCGATCCGGGTTATGCTCTCGATACCGCCAGCGCGGCAAGGACGCCGCGCGGGCCAGACGGCACCACCGACGCTTCGAGCAGGTGACATGACGAGCAATGCGGACACGGTCTTCGTAGAGGGCACCGTCTTCCGCAGCGCCCTGCTCGCTCCCCGACCGGGTGCCGTCGCCGTCACCGCCGGCCGTATCACCGCCCTCGACGACGATGCCCTCGCCTCAATCGGCCCCGACACCGAACTCGTCGACCTCGACGGTGGCCTCCTGCTCCCAGGATTCGTCGACGCGCACGTGCACCCCGTCGAGGCCGGGCTCGAACAGTTGGCGTGCGACCTCTCCGCAGAGCGCACGCCGGCGGGCTACCTCGCCGCCATCTCGGCCTACGCCGCAGCCCACCCTGAACGACGTTGGATCGTCGGCGGCGGGTGGCAGCAGGCGGCGTTCCCCGGCGGCACACCACTCGCTGCCGATCTCGACCGCATCGTGCCGGATCGACCCGTCTTCCTGCAGAACCGGGACCATCACGGCGCCTGGGTGAACTCGACCGCGCTCCACCTCGCCGGCATCGACAGCACGACGCCCGACCCGGTCGACGGACGCATCGAACGGGGCGTCGACGGCACCCCGAACGGCTCGCTCCACGAGGGGGCGAGAGCCCTCGTGTCGAAGCTCGTCCCGGTGGACACGACCGCGGAGGTCGCGGCCGCCCTGCTCGCCGCCCAGCACACGCTGCATTCGTTCGGGGTCACGGGTTGGCAGGACGCCATCGTGGGCGACTACGGCAGCCACACCGACACGAGCCCCACCTACCTGGCCGCGGTCGAGGACGGCACGCTCACGAGCACGGTCGTCGGCGCGCTCTGGTGGGATCGCGAACGCGGGCTCGAGCAGATCGACGAACTCATCGCACGTCGGGCGACGATCGCCGAGCGCCAGGCGGCGACGGTCGACCGGCCTGGGAGCTTCACCGCCGGCACGATCAAGATCATGCAGGACGGCATCCCCGAGAACCGGACCGCCGCGATGATCGACCCCTACCTGCGCACCTGCGACTGTGGCGAAGCCGCAGTGCAGGACCGCGGGATCTCCTTCATCGACCCCGCGGCGCTCACCGAAGCGGTCGTCCGGCTCGACGCCGCCGGTTTCCAACTGCACTTCCACGCGATCGGCGACCGTGCGGTCCGCGAGTGCCTCGACGCGCTCGAGGCTGCCAGAGCCCGCAACGGCGTCTCGACGAACCGCCACCACATCGCGCATGTCCAGATCGTGCACCCCGACGACCTCCCCCGCTTCGCCGAGCTGGATGTCGCGATGAACATCCAGGCGCTCTGGGCGACCTGGGAGCCTCAGATGCTGGAGCTGAACCTGCCGCTCCTCGGCGATGAGCGCGCGGGCTGGCAGTACCCGTTCGGCGGCGCGCTGAGGCTCGGCGCGATGCTCGGCGCGGGCTCCGATTGGCCGGTCACCACACCGGACCCGTGGGAGGCCCTGCACGTCGCCGTCAACCGCACACTGCCGGCCGACGACCCGGACCACTCGCCAGTGCCGCTCAACCCTGGGCAGGCGCTCACGCTCGGTCAGGCCGTCGCCGCCTACACGGACGGCTCGAACCGGATCAACCACCGCGACGACGCCGGCCGCATCGAGGTCGGCGCGATCGCCGACCTCGTCGTCGTCGACCGCGACCCCTTCGCCCGTCCCGCAGACCAGATCGTGAGCACCAGGACCGTCAGCACCTGGATCGCCGGACGCCGAGTCTTCACCTCCACCACCAACACCACATCGATCGAGCAAGGAACACCATGAAGAAGAACCGATACCTGCTCCCGGCGGCGCTCACGGCGACTGCCGCGTTGCTCCTCACCGGCTGCGTCAACAACGAGGTCGCCACGCCGGACGCCACCGGTTCAGCTGCCGCGGTCACCGTCGACAAGGCCGCCGAGGCGCTGCTTCCGGACGACATCCGCGAGGCCGGCAAGCTCATCCTCGGCACCGACGCCACCTATGCGCCGAACGAGTTCAAGGACGCGAACGGTGACCCGATCGGTTGGGAGATCGAGCTCGCCGACGCGATGGCCGGCAAGCTCGGACTCACCACCGACTACCAGGTCGCGAAGTTCGACAACATCATCCCGAGCATCACCGGCGGGAAGTACGACGTCGGCCTCTCGTCGTTCTTCGACACCAAGGAGCGTCAGCAGCAGGTCGACATGGTCGACTACTTCACCGCGGGCATCCAGTGGGCGACGCTCGCGGGGAAGACCGTCGATCCCGACAACGCCTGCGGGCTGAAGGTCGCCGTGCAGAACGGGACGACCGAGGCGCTCGACGACGTACCGGCGAAGTCGCAGGCGTGCATCGACGCGGGGAAGCCGGCCATCGAGGCGCTCGGCTACGACACACAGGACGAGGCCACGGCAGCGCTCACGCTCGGTCGCGCGGATGCGATGACGGCCGACTCCCCCGTCGTGCAGTACGCGGTGCAGCAGAGCGACGGCAAGCTGGAACTCTCCGGCGACATCTACTCGACGTTCCTCTACGGCATGCCGATCGCGAAGGACCGCGGCGACCTCGGCAAGGCGCTGCAGGCCGCGCTGCAGTCACTCCTCGACGACGGGACGTACGGCGACATCCTCAGCAAGTGGGGCGTCGAGTCCGGCGCCATCGACAAGATCGACGTCAACGGCGCGACGAGCTGACGATGAGCGATCCCCGCACCAACACCCCGGCGTCCGAGAGTGCTCGGACGCCGGGCGAACCCGGAGCGCCCGTACCGCTCAAGGTCGTGAAGCTCCGCCACCCCTGGCGGAACGTGTTCGCGGTCATCATCCTGCTGCTCCTCGTCGCGTTCGTCGCCGATGCCGCCACCCGCCCGGCGTACGACTGGGCTGCCGTCGGCAAGTACGTCTTCGACCGACGGATCACGATGGCCGCCCTCATCACCCTCCAGCTGACGGTGTACTCGATGATCGGCGCGATCGTCCTCGGTGTGGTGCTCGCGATCATGCGGCTGTCGCCGAACCCGGTGCTCAAGGCCATCGCGTGGGGATTCGTGTGGTTGTTCCGTGGCACTCCGGTGTACGTGCAGCTCGTCTTCTGGGGACTGCTCGCCACCATCTACCCGACGCTGAACATCGGGCTCCCGTTCCTGCCGCCGATCGCGCAGCTGCCGACGGATGCCGCACTGAACACGTTCTGGATCGCGGTCATCGGGCTGGCACTCAACGAGGCCGCCTACATGTCGGAGATCGTGCGTGCCGGTCTCCTCTCCGTCGACCGCGGCCAGGAGGAGGCGTCCACAGCCCTCGGTATGAGCTGGGCGCAGACGATGCGACGGGTCATCCTCCCGCAGTCGATGCGCATCATCATCCCGCCGACGGGCAACGAGGTGATCTCCATGCTCAAGACGACCTCGCTCGTGACGGCGGTGCCGTTCACGCAGGAGCTGTACACGAGGTCGCGGGACATCTCGTCCGAGACGTTCAACCCGATCCCGCTGCTGATCGTCGCGTCGCTCTGGTACCTGCTCTTCACGTCGATCCTGATGGTCGGGCAGTACTTCCTCGAGAAACGCTTCGCGCGCGGACTCACCCGCATCGACGCCGGAGCGCCCGCCACGACCGAGGCCATCCAGACGCAGGAAGCACAACAGCGTCGCGAACAAGCTGCACACCTCGGCGACGACGTCGACGGCACGAGTGGAGAACGACGATGACGGCCGACAGCTCGACGATGCCGATGGTCCGCGCGGAGCGCGTCGTGAAGTCCTTCGGATCGAACACCGTCCTGAAGGACATCTCGCTGACGGTGCAGCGCGGCGAGGTGATGTGTCTGGTCGGACCGTCGGGTTCCGGCAAGTCGACGTTCCTCCGCTGCATCAACCACCTGGAGCGCGTCGACGGCGGGCGCCTGCTCGTCGAGGGCGACTTGATCGGCTACCGCGAGCGCGGCGGCACGCTCTACGAGTTGAAGCCCAAGGAGGCCGCGAAACAGCGCCGGGACATCGGCATGGTGTTCCAGCGCTTCAACCTCTTCCCACACATGACGGCACTCGAGAACATCATCGAGGCACCCATGCAGGTGAAGGGGCAACGGCGCGCGGCCGCTGAACAGCGTGCGAAGGAACTGCTCGATCGCGTCGGACTGTCCGACAAGGCCGGCGCGTACCCGGGTCACCTCTCGGGCGGGCAGCAGCAGCGGGTCGCGATCGCTCGGGCGCTCGCGATGGATCCGAAGCTCATGCTGTTCGACGAGCCGACCTCGGCGCTCGACCCGGAGCTCGTCGGTGAGGTGCTCGACGTCATGAAGGGTCTCGCGAAGGACGGCATGACCATGATCGTGGTGACGCACGAGATGGGGTTCGCCCGTGAGGTCGCGGACTCACTCGTGTTCATGGACGGAGGCGTGGTCGTCGAGGCCGGAGATCCACGCGAGGTGCTGTCCAACCCGCAGCACGCGAGGACGAGGGCGTTCCTGTCGAAGGTGCTGTAGCGCCGACGACTCGTCCACAACTCCTGCCATGCGACAGGCCCGGAGCATCAGCTCCGGGCCTGTCCGCGTCTGCTCGGCTCCGCGCGGTCCCTCCAGCAGGAGTTGTGCGCGCATCAGCCACCGGCCGCTCCGAGCGAATGTGCTCAGTGGAGCTTCTTCTGGACTTCCTTCTGAGCCTTCGCGGTGGCCTTCTTCGCGTTCTTCACGGCCTTCTTGCGAGCCTTCGCGACGCGGGGGTCGTTCCAGAACTCGTCGGCCGCATGCTTGATCTCGCGATAGCGGGTCCGGCCGGCCTTCGCGCCGAGGACGTATGCACCGAAGGCGATGAGGCCGACGATGACGAGGAGGATCTTCTTACCCATGATGCTGCTCCCTCTCCCACGGATTCGCCGTGGGGCGTTCACCTGTCTTCTGCATTCTGCAAGTGCAGCCTGCGGATCACCCGATTCGGGCGGGGGCTTGATATTCGCGCCCTCCGTCCGAACGGGTGACGGTCACTGCAGCGCGCGCTTCGGTTTCGCCGCACGGAAGCCGCCACCCACCTCGACGAGGATCGGGAGTTCGACGCCGAGCAGACTGTCGAGTGACCGTGCGGCCGCGCTGACGGTCTCCACCGCCGTGCGGGGCGAGACCCCGCGCGCACAGGTCACCGCGACCTTCAGGGCACGCTCGCGGCCGACCTGCCACGCCGAGACGCGGACCGCGGAGAACGCGGCTGTGCCGTTCAGGGCATCCCCGAGCGCATGGGCCGCGACGTCGGCTTCGAGGACCACGTCGCCGTGGTCGGCCGGAGCGCGGTGCACGACGTCCGTGCGGCCCCGCCCCTGGCGCAGGACGAACGCGAGCAGGAGCGCTGCGGCGACGACGAGCAGGACGATGCCGACGATCGGAACGACGATCGGCGCAGCACCCCGGTCCGTCTCGACGCCGGGGACGGCCGCGAACGGGTTCCAGGCGAACCAGCCGGCGACCGTGTCGAGCACTGCGGCGCGGTTGTCCCGCCACCAGTCGGCGACGAACGGCACAGTGACGGCGGCGAGCGCCGCGGCACCGAGGCCCGTGAGCACGAGCCCGATGACGAGGATGAGCAGACGATTCAGTCCGCGATTGGTGGAGTTCACTGTCCGACCTTCCCGTTCGTCGAGATCGTGGTGACGGCGCGCACCCCGGGCTGGAGCGCGTAGGTCTCGAGCTCTGCGGCGACCGCGCGATCGACGGCCTCACGGTCGACGGCGATGCCGCTCGCCGGCGTGATACGGATGTTCGCGGACCGTCGTCCGACGGCGACGACCGTGCCGTCGGGGTGTGTCGACGCGGTGGCCGACGCCTGCTGCGCCAGCGCCGACGCGATGACCTCGTCGTCGACGACCGCCAGGACGCGGTCGGTGGCGAGGAGGTGCCGGTGTCGACGCCCCGGAGCGATCGCGATGGCGAGCAACACGATCCCGAGCACGAGCACGACGGCCCCGGCGACGCCGAGGAACACGGGCTGGGTGGTCGGCAGGCTCGCTGCCGCCGACGGGATCTCCCCCGGCGCGACGAGGAGCGGGCGCACACCGATGAGGGCGAGCACCGTCTCCACGGCGATCCAGATCGCAACGAGCACGAGGATCACCGCGAGGGTGATCGCGGTGGTCGAACGCGGCGAGTGCAGCTCTCGGCGGGCGAGTCGGCGGAGCAGTCCCGAGGGACCCGTGCTCGGCGGTCGCGTGCTGGGTGACGCGACGGCAGACGGAGTGGTCGTCGTGGTCATGAGACGCGTCCTTCCTGTGCGATCTCGAGTCCGCTGACGCGGATGGACACCCTGGAGACACGCGAACCGGACAGCTGTTCGAGCTTCGTACCGATGGTCGCGGTCGCGGCCGAGGCACGGTCCAGGATGGTGCCGCCGGAACGCACGAGCGCGTCCGGGGCGGCGGTGACGCGGGCGAGGGGGACGGCTCGGATGGGCGAGGTGACGACGAGGGCGAGAGCGCCCCGGTCGTCGACGAGCTGGACCGAGACGCGTCCCGCCGGGACCCCGAGCGTCTCGGCCGCGATGGCGACCGCGACATGCTCGAGGGCCTTCGCGGCGATGCGCGTCCGGCCCGGCCCGCCGTGCTCGGGCACGGCGGGTGCATCGGCGACCGGCGAGTCGCCCCTCAGCGACCCTGTCCGATCGAGGACGGCGGTGGTCATGACGACACGCGCTTCCCACGGACCGCGTCGACGATGGCCTTGAAGTCGGTCTGGCCGGAGACGATCCGGCCGATGACCGCTCCGACGCCCATCGCGAGTGCGACGAAGACGAAGGCCCAGAAGCCGAAGGCCACCCAGCTGATGGCCAGGACGGCTCCGACGAGGATGCCGGTGGTGGTGGTGGTCACTGGACTCGCGCCTCAGCGTCCTGGTCCTCGTCGTCGGACGGGATGAAGACGTCGCTGACGGTCACGTTGACCTCGGGGACCTCCATGCCGACGAACTGCTCGATGGCACGGATGATGGAGGCACGGACCTCGCTCGCGACGAGCTGCAGGTCGACGGGGTAATCGGCGACGATCACGACGTCGACGGCGACCTGGGTCTCGCCGACCTCGACGCGGATACCCTGCGACAGGTCCGACGAGCCGATGGCGTCGCGGATGGCGCCGAAGGCACGGGCTGCTCCACCACCGAGTGCGTGCACTCCGCGGACCTCGCGGGCTGCGATGCCGGCGATCTTCGCGATCACGCCGTTGTCGATGACGGTCTTCCCGTGCGAGGTCGAGTCGGCGACGATGTTGCCGTCGGCGGGCGAGCCCTTGGCGACGGTGGTGGGCTTCGGGGTGTTCGAGGTGTTCGACATGGGGTGACCCTTTCTCGGCTTGTCCGGTCGAGCGATTCGATCGGTTCGTTGGTGATAGGACGCAACCGTCTGCGCGTTCGTCACGGTCGATCCCGAAGCTCGTGAAGCTGCCGCGAATCCACCATCGGAGCGTGACGAATGCGACTCGACGACCGACGCGTCCCTTGCGGGTCTCTTCGGTACCGCCCGCTACGGGGATTGCTCTGTTGACGCAGCCCGACCGGGCCGGGAACGGGATCAGTCCAGGTAGGGTGCGAGCGAGCGCAGGATCGGGTCGCGCCCGAGCTCGATGTGCGAGTATGCCTGCGCTGAGGCGAGCTCCCCCTTGCCGGTGACGAGCGCATCGTAGAGCTGCTGGTGCTCGAGGATCTGGTCCTCCTCGCGGGCCTCGTGGGTGAGTCGGAAGATCCACTCCATGCGACCGAGCATGGGGCGCAGCCAGTGCACGAGGGTGCGGTTGCCGCTCAGCCGGACGATCTCGGCGTGGAAGGCGAGGTTCATCGAGATGCCCTCCGGCTCGTCTCCGGCGGCGAACGCCTCGCGCGAGCCCTCGAGGATCTCGGCGAGTCGTGTCGGGTCACCGACCCCCGTTCCAAGCCGTTCGGCGGCGATACGTGTCGCGAACGGCTCGACGCACAGGCGAGCGTCGAAGAGTTCGTGGATGTCATCCGTGGTCGTACCGCGGACCACGGCACCCCTGTGCGGTTCGGTCATCACGAACCCCTCGGCCTCGAGCCGCTGGATCGCCTGGCGGACGGGCACTCGCGAGACCGCGTACCGTTCGGACAGTTCGCGTTCCTTCAGCCGGGTCCCCGGAGCCGGATCCCCGGCGACGATCGCGCGCAACAGGCGACGATAGACACCCTCTGCGAGGGCCTCGCGCTCCGCCTCGGAGGCCACGCCTTCGCCGCTCAGCTCCACAGCAGTCCTCCCCTGCGCCAGACGCGCTCGTTCAACTGTAGGGCGTGAGGTCGGTGACGACCGGGTAGACGGGCGGGAAGAGCTCGGCGACCGAGCCGCCACGGTGGTCACGCTCGGGATAGGCGTCGCGCAGACGCTCGAACAGTCGTTGCCCCTGACGACGCAGCGTCTCGCTGTCGACCCCGGGCAGCTCGCCATCGCGCATGACGACGCGTCCGGCGACCATCGTGAGGCAGGCCTCCCGTCCGCTGCCGCCCAGTACGAGCGTGCGCAGGGGGTCCTCGAGCGGACCGGTGCGGAGATCGTCGAGCCTGAACGCCGCGAGGTCGGCTTGGGCGCCGACGGCGATCCGTCCGAGGTCCGTACGGTGCAGCGCGGCAGCACCGCCGAGCGTCGCTGCGTCGAGATAGCCGGCGATGTCTCCCTTCGAGAGGTCGCCGTATTGCACCTTCGCCACCTGTACGCCGATGTCGATCCCGCGGATGAGGTCTGGCGGGAACGAGTCGCTGCCGAGGGCGATCCGGACACCCGCGTCGCGGTATCGGGAGAAGGTCTCGAGGTTGGATCCGTAGCGGGCGTTCGTCAGCGGGCAGTGGACGAGCGACACCCCGGCCTCGGCGAGCAGGCCCAGGTCACCGCGGTCCTCCCCGTGCACCCGCGGGTTCACGTCGAGGAGGACGCCGTGCGGCACGATGAGGCGGTTGGTCAACAGGCCTGAGGCGGTCAGGTGTTCGAGCGGGGTCCGGTCGAACCGTCGCTCGATGTCGTCCCGCTCGAAGACGCCCTGCAACGCGTGGAGCCGGACGAGCACATCACGCTCGGCGGAGAGTCGCGCCGTCTCGACGAGGATCTCCTCTGTGAGCGTCTCGATACGGCACGGCAGGAGCACCCCCGTCAGCAGCGGGTCGCCGAGCGCAGCGAGATGGTCGAGGAACCGGACTGCCCCGGCAAGACCACGCCGGCCCTCCTCCTCGTCGAAGTGCACGGACCGAGTACCGTCAGCGGCGACGACGTTCACCCCGGAGCGGTAGGAGGGGCCGAGGAACCCCCGCAGACCCAGCTCGCTCGAACGCGCGGCCATGGCGGCGAGGTCGTCGAAGTCCTCCGCCCAAGCCGAGTGCACCTCGGAGGCGATGGGCATGTAGCTCGTGATGCCGTGGAGCGCCAGCTGCACGAGGGCGTACTCCCGGACGTCGAGACGCTCTTCCGCGCTGAAGACGTGGTGTCGTCGGTCGAAGTAGTCCTCGGACCACTGCAGCCGGCTGGCATGCTCGGGCGTGCCCCAGGCGTCGAGGATGAGGTGGTCGACGTCCGCCAGCGCGTCGAGGTCGATGAGCCCTGGCAGCAGCACCGCCTCCCCCAGCGCGATTCGTTCGTCGATGCCGTCAACCGGCGCGGCCGCCGCCGATCCGACCCACTCGATGACCTCGTCGACGACGAGGACGGCCCCTGCCCGCAACTCGACGTGGGATGCGCCGTCGAAGGCGAGGACATGGTCTGCGGTGATCACTGTGCGGATGGTCCGTCCCTTCGTCGGGTTTGGTATCCAAAATGTAGCGGTCGGCCATGGACCACCTCAAGTGGCCCTTCTCGAAAAAACTGTTACCCGTCGGAAACATCAGGCTATTCATCCTGATCAGAACAGCTTTCAGCACACCTCTTAGGGCTGCGCCTTCGGAGCGGGTTTCGGGCCGCCTCTTGCCATCGTTTCAGTTTGGTATACAGTTTCGTCCAACCTTCCCCCAGAGCAGACGAGGACGTTCGTGACGGATCTCCAGACCGACCACGCCGTGCAGCACCGCGCCACTCCGGCACAGGCGGACGCAGTGCCAGCGCCGCTCGCCGGGGGCAGGTCACTCATCGGAACCGCTTGGCTGCGCATCCGCCGAAGCCGGATCGCTCTGGCCTCGTTCGCCGTCGTCATCGCGATCATGCTGTTCGCCATCCTCGCGCCGGTGCTCGTAGCCATCGCCGGCACCGATCCGTTCACGACGAACACCGGCCCGGACGTGCTCGACAACTTCATGACGCCCGGTCTGCCCTTGCCCGGGTACATGTACCCGTCCGCCGAACACTGGCTCGGCATCGAACCCGGTCTCGGTCGCGACCTGTTCGCCCGGATCGCCTACGGTGCGCAGGTCTCGCTCGTCATCGCCCTGCTCTCCACCGTGGTCTCGGTCGTGCTCGGGACCATCCTCGGCGCGGCGGCGGGGTACTTCGGCGGCCGCACCGACATGATCATCAGCCGCATCATGGACCTGTTCCTCGCGTTCCCGCACCTCCTGCTCGTGCTCTCGCTCACGCCGATCCTGCAGTCGAGACTCCGCGACACCCCGCTCGGCAGCGGCAGTTTCGTCCCGATCGCCTCCCTCGTCCTCATCCTCGGCTTCTTCGGCTGGGCGTACCTTGCCCGTGTCGTCCGCGGCCAGGTGCTCAGCATCCGCGAGCAGGAGTACGTCGAGGCGGCGAAAGCCTACGGCGCCTCGCACCGCACGATCATCTTCAAGCAGATCATCCCGAACGTGGCGGGTGTCGTGCTCGTCTACGCGACGATGCTCATCCCCACCAACATCACCGCGGAGGCCGCGATCTCCTTCCTCGGCGTCGGCGTCAAGGACCCGACACCGTCGTGGGGCCAGATGTTGAACGCCGCCCAGGCTGGCAACTGGTACCTGAGCGACCCGTGGTTCCTCGCTGTCCCCGGCTTCTTCCTCGTCATCACCGTCCTCGCCTTCAACCTGCTCGGTGATGCCGTGCGCGATGCGCTCGATCCGAAGGCTTCGCGCGGCTGAGCCGTCCACCGCTGTCCCACCCGCATCACCACCTGCACCCCACCGCACCACCACGCCTCTAAGGAGAGACATGAAGTTGCGCACCACCCTCGCCGTCTCGGCCACCGTCGTCCTGGCGCTCGTCGTCAGCGGCTGCACCGCGGGAGGTCAGGCCCCCGGCCAGGCCAGCGGCACCGACCCGTACGCGCCGGTCGTCGTGAAAGCCGGCTATGACACCCCCGGCGGCAACGTCAACGTCCTGATGTCCTCCGACTTCATGACGCTCGACCCTGGCAACAGCAACTACGTCCAGACGGCCAACGTCGGCCAGCTCTACTACCGGACGCTCACGATGGCCAAGGAGACCGCGGGCCAGCCACCCGAGATCGTGCCGGACCTCGCGACCGACACGGGCACGCCCTCCGAGGACGGACTCACCTGGACGTTCACGCTCCAGGACGGGCTCGCCTTCGAGGACGGCTCGCCCATCACCTCGTCGGACGTGAAGTACGGGGTCGCCCGGACCTTCGCCCGCGACGTGTACACGCAGGCACCGCAAGAGCTCAACTCAGCCCTCGCCGCCGACGACTACCGCGGTCCCTACGCCGGCGGTGAGCTCGACGCCGTCGAGACCCCGGACGACCGGACGATCGTCTTCCACCTGAAGCAGCCGTTCGCGGAGTTCCCCGCCCTCGTCTCGCGCTCGAACACCGCACCGGTGCCCGCAGCAGCCGACACGAAGCTCGACTACACGAATCACCCGGTCTCCTCTGGTCCGTACATGATCGAGAGCTACGAGCGCGGTCGCCAGTTGAAGCTCGTCCGCAACCCGAACTGGACTGCCACGACCGACCCCAACCGCACCGCTCTGCCGGACACCTTCACGTTCTCGCTGTCAACCTCGCAAGCCACCATCTCCCAACAGTTGCTCTCCGATGCCGACCCGACGGCGATCACGCTCGACTCGAACGGCGCCCTGCAGGCCTCCGACACGAAGCGACTGAGTGAACCGGGCATCCAGGATCGGACGGCGGCGGGTCTCCTCGGCTGCACCGACGTGCTCGACATCAACACCGAGACGGTGACCGACCCCGACATCCGGAAGGCCATCGCGCTGGCCATGGACCGCGAGGCGATCCAGGTGCAGTACGGCGGGCTCCGTTTCGGCAAGCTCACGAACTCGTACCTCAACGAGGACATGACGGGCTACGTGGAGCAGACCAGCGACCTCGACCCGGCCGGCAAGCCCAAGCTCGACGAGGCGAAGGCACTGCTCGAGGGCAAGGACGTCCCGGCGAGGCTCACCTATGGTTACTCCAACGCGACCGAGCGGTACAAGAACGTCGGCACGGTGCTCCAGCAGAACCTGAAGGCGATCGGCATCGACCTGGAGCTCGTCCCGATCCCGGCAGCGAACTACTACACAGTGCTCGCCAGCGACCAGATGCCCGACATCGCCCGTTCCGGATGGTGCGGCGGCGCCGACAGCAGCTCGGTCCGCACGACGGCGGACCCGGTCCTCGGCCCGAGTCTCGACGGGACGAGCTTCGGATTCAGCAACATCCCGCGATACTTCGACCCTGAGCTGTCGAAGCAGATGTACGAGCTGCGCGGCACCCTCGGCTCCTCGGACGAGCTCGGCACCCAGTGGGCCACCCTGTTCGACGAGGCCATGCAGACGTACCCGATCGTGCCGCTCATCCGCACGTTCACGAACAGTGTCGTCGGATCGAAGATCCACAACGCGCAGATGGGCTACTTCTTCGGCGGGATCGACCTCTCGACCGTCGCCGTCGAGCAGTAACCAGCACTCCTCCGTCTGCCGACGGAGGCCGGTCGGCCGTCGCCTCCCCTGACGACGGCCGACCAGCACCCCAACCACCGAGAGGACGGATCGGCCCATGGTCGGCTTCCTGGCCCGCAGGCTGCTCGCGATGCTCGCGCTGCTGCTCGTCGTCAGCTTCATCACCTTCACCCTGTTCCAGTTCGGCCCGGCCGACCCGGCCGCCGCAGCGTGCGGCCAGGAGTGCACGCCGGACCGCGTCGCCCAGGCCCGTGTCGCCCTCGGGATGGACCAGCCGTTCTTCGCCCAGTACCTCAACTACCTCAGCGGGTTCTTCACCTCGCGACAGATCGGTGCCCCTGGCGCCGAGACACTCTGTTCCTGGCCGTGCCTCGGCAAGTCGTTCCAAACGAATGAGAACGTCACCGACGTCATCATGCGGGCGCTCCCCTACACACTCTCGATGGCCGTCGGTGCCGTGCTCCTCTGGACGGTGGCGGGCGTCGGCTTCGGGCTCCTCGCTGCGCTCCGCAAGGGGCGCGGGGCGGACAAGCTCATCGTCGGGGCGGCCTCCGTCGGTGTCTCCATGCCGATCCCTGTCACGGGCCTGCTGCTCTTGCTCATCTTCGTGAGCACCTTGCACTGGCTCCCGTTCACGAGCAACTCGATCTCCTCGCCGTTCGGACCCGCCGGTCCTGGCGCCTGGTTCCTCAACTACCTCCTGCCGTGGGTGGCACTGGCGGTGCTGTTCAGCGCCCAATACATCCGGGTCACTCGCAACACGATGATCGAGACCTTCGGTGAGGACTTCATGCGCACCGCGCGCGCGAAGGGGCTCGACCAGCGCAGCATCATCTTCCGTCACGGTGTCCGCGCAGGGATCACCCCGGTGATCACGATGCTCGGCCTCGACATCGGCGCCCTCCTCGGCGGAGCGGTGCTCACCGAGCAGATCTTCTCCGTCCCCGGACTCGGCTTCACGGCCGTCCGCGCCGCCATGTCCGGTGACCTCCCCGTGACGATGGCCCTCACCATGCTCGCCGCCTTCTTCATCATCACAGCGAACGTCGTCGTCGACCTGCTCTACGCCGCCGTCGACCCGAGAGTGAGAGTCAGCTGATGGACACCACCACCCCCTTCCTCGACATCCGAGGCCTCGGTGTGACCTTCCCCACCGACGACGGCCTCGTGAGCGCGGTCAACGGCATGGACCTGCGTCTCGAGCGCGGTTCGACCGTCGGCATCGTGGGTGAGTCGGGCTCCGGCAAGACCGTCACGAGCCAGGCGATCATGGGCCTGTTGAAGGGCACGAGCGCCACGATCAGCGGCGAGATCCGCTTCGAGGGCGTCGACCTCGTCGGTCTGACGGAGCAGCGGATGCGCGCCTACCGCGGGAGGCGGATCGGGATGATCTTCCAAGACCCGCTCTCCGCGATGCACCCCTTCTACACGGTGGGCAGACAGATCGCCGAGGCGTACCGTGTGCACAACCGCGTCGGCGCGAAGGCGGCACGGACAGCAGCGACCGACATGCTCGCCCGCGTCGGCATCCCCGACCCGGTCGGCCGCTACGACGCTTACCCGCACGAGTTCTCCGGCGGCATGCGGCAGCGGGCGATGATCGCCATGGCACTGATCTGCGAACCGGAACTCCTCATCGCCGATGAACCGACGACCGCGCTCGACGTGACCGTGCAGGCCCAGATCCTCGACCTCATCGCCTCCTTGCAGGCCGAGACGAACTCGGCGGTCATCCTCGTCACCCACGACCTCGGAGTCGTCGCCGAAGTGTGCGAGCAGGTCGTCGTGATGTACGGCGGCCAGTGCGTCGAGCAGGCGCCCGTCGGGGAGCTGTTCGCCGACACGGCGCACCCGTACACGCGCGGGCTCCTCGCCTCCATGCCGTCGATGGCCGACGAGAGCGGCCGGCTCACCCCGATCCCCGGTTTCCCGCCGTCGCTCCTCGACCTGCCGGCCGGGTGCCTCTTCGCCGATCGATGCCCGGTCGCCTCACTCGTGCCAGGTGACCGCTGCCGCACCGAGCGCCCCGAGCTGCGTGGCACCGGTGCGCACCGCTCCCGCTGCCACCTTGATGAGCTCCCCTCCCCCACCACGATCGGAGCGACCGCATGAGCCTGTCCACCGCGCCATTGCTCGACGTCCAGGATCTCGGGAAGCACTTCTCTGTCGGCCGCGGGATCCTCGGGCGTTCCGCCTCGGTCGTGAAGGCGGTCGACGGCGTCTCGTTCACGCTCAGGCGGGGTCAGACCCTCGGTCTCGTCGGCGAATCCGGCTGCGGAAAGTCGACGACCGGCCGACTGCTCATGCGCCTGCTGGAACCGACGGCGGGGCGGATCCTCCTCGACGGAGTCGACGTCGCAAGCCTCAAGCGCCGCGAGCTGAGCGCGTTCCGACGCCGCGTGCAGATGGTGTTCCAGAATCCTTCCTCCTCGCTCAATCCGCGTCAGTCGGTCGGCGCAGCGATCGCTGCGCCGCTGCTCGCGCAGGGCATCAGCCCGAAGGAGGGCATGAAGCGCCGCGTCGGCTCCCTCATGGATCGCGTCGGACTCCGTCCCGAGCACTACAACCGATTCCCCCACGAGTTCTCCGGCGGGCAGAAGCAGCGCGTCGGCATCGCCCGGGCCCTCGCGCTCGAACCAGAGGTCGTCATCTGCGACGAGCCGGTCTCCGCGCTGGACGTCTCGGTGCAGGCCCAGGTGATCAACCTGCTGCAGGACATCCAGGCGGACACCGGCATCTCCTACGTGTTCATCGCCCACGACCTGAGCGTCGTCAAGCACTTCGCCGACTCCATCGCGGTCATGTACCTCGGCAAGGTGATGGAGCAGGGCACCCGGGATGAGGTCTTCGGCGCCCCGCAGCACCCGTACACCAAGGCGCTGCTCTCCTCGGTACCGACCCCCGATCCAACGGCCTCCCGCGCCGGCCGTATCCGGCTGAGCGGGGACCTGCCGAAACCCACCGATCCACCGAGCGGGTGCGTCTTCCGTACTCGTTGCCCCATCTTCGCCGCCCTCTCGGACGGCGAGCGACAGCGGTGCATCGATGTCATCCCGACCGGACGCGTCGCCTGCCACCATCCGGCGAAAGCCGCAGGACCTCGGGCTGCCGCCCGCAGCCCGCACAGAAAGGACACTCCTTGCTCATCCGTAACGCACGCCCCTGGGGCGGATCCCCCTCAGACATCACCGTCGAGGGCGCCGTCATCTCCGCGATCACCACGCACGACGCCGACACGCGGCCGAAGGCGAGCACCGAGGTCGTCGACGGCCGCGGCCGCATCCTCATCCCGTCCTTCAGCGACGTCCATGTGCACCTCGACTCGACGCGTATCGGTCTGCCGTTCCGTGAGCACACCGGGGCTCCCGGCGTGTGGGGCATGATGATGAACGACCGCGACAATTGGCGCGACGCCGAGGTGCCGCTTCCCGAACGGGTGGCCGGAACCCTTGAGCGGATGATCGCTCGTGGGACGACCCGGGTGCGCAGCTACGCGCAGGTCGACGTCGACTGCCGGCTCGAGAAGTTCGATGCCGTGCTCGCCGCGAAGGAACGGTTCGCAGATCTCGCCGAGGTCCAGATCATGACCTTCCCGCAGGCGGGCATCCTCCGCGAGGAGGGAACGGTCGAACTGCTCGAGGAGTCACTCAAACAGGGCGCCGATGTCATGGGCGGCATCGACCCCAGCCAACTCGACCGCGACCCGGCGAAGCACCTCGACATCGTCTTCGACCTCGCCGACCGGTACGGCGTCGAGATCGACATCCACCTGCACGAGTCGGGTGAACTCGGCGTCTTCAGTACCGAGCTCGTCCTCGAACGGACACGGGCCCTCGGGATGCAGGGCAAGGTCACGATGTCGCACGCCTACGAACTCGGTGGGGTGTCGGAGGCCGTGAGCCGCCGACTCATCGACGAGTTCGCCGAACTCGACGTCGCCATGGCCACGGTCGCCCCGTCATCGCGGAACCAGCTCTCGCTCCTCGCTCTCACCGAAGCTGGCGTGCGCGTCGGGCTCGGTGAGGACGGCATGCGCGACTACTGGAGCCCCTACGGCAACTGCGACCTCCTCGACCGCACGTGGCAGCTCGCGTTCACCAACAACTTCCGTCGTGACGAGCACGTCGGCCTCGCGCTCGCGGTCGCCACGATGGGCGGTGCGAGCATCATGGACCACGGCGTCGCGCGTCTCGCCGGGGTCGATGACCGACCGGGCCTCGCGATCGGCGACCGTGCCGACCTCGTGCTCGTGGACGGTGAGACGATCGCCAGCACGGTCATGGACCGCGGCACCGACCGCACGGTGCTCCACGACGGTCGCGTCGTCGCCGACGGCCTCCGTGTCCTCGCGGGCTGAGGCTCCCGCACCGGCACGGGAACCGTTCGGGACCTCAGTCCCGTTGCGCGCGGTGGCCATGGTGGCTGCGATCCTCGTGGCACTCAACATGCGGCCGGCGGTCACCTCTGTCGCTGCCGTGCTCGACGACGCCGCGCGCGTCCTCGGGCTCGGCCCCATCGAGGTGACGGTGCTCGCCGCGTTGCCGGTCATCGCGTTCGGCGCTTCGGCACCGATCGGCCCGCGCCTCGCCCGGAGCTTCGGCGCCGAACGCGTGCTGCTGTGGTCGATGCTGACGCTGGCCGTCGCACTGCTCCTGCGAGTGCTCGTTCCCGTCCTGCTCCTGCGAGTGCTCGTTCCCGTCCTGCTCCTGCCCGGTACGTTCCTCGCGGGTGCGGCGATCATGGCCGCCGGCACGCTGCTCCCCCAATATCTGAAGTCCATCCGAGCGACGGGGCTGCAGGTGGGGCTCAGCAGCATGTCGTTCGGGGTCGGTGCAGCGCTCGGCGCGGCCGTCGTCGTGCCGGTCTCCACCCTGACGGGCGGTGACGTCCGAGTGCCCTGGGGGTTGTGGGCGGGTCTCGCGGTCCTCGCCGCCGTGCCGCTGCTCGTGCGCTTGCAGGTCCGAGGCCGCGACGCCCGGACCGGATCGAAGCCCACGCTGCGGTTCACCCGGGCAAGCGTCACCACGATCGTGCTGCTGACGGCGGTGTTCTCGCTGCAGGCGATGCTGTACTTCGCCGTGACCGCCTGGATGCCGCAGTTCCTCGCGAGCCACGGCCACGGTACAGCCGAGCGCGGCGGGCTGCTCTCCTGGTTCAGCGTCGCCGGCTTCGTGCCGACCCTGCTGATCCCGTTGCTCACGAGTCGACCGCAAGTGCTCCGCTGGGTCGCCCCGGCGCTGGGTGCGCTCATCGCGGCCGGGCTCTGTGCACTCTTCCTCGCGCAGCCCTCGGAGGTCGTCTGGGTGGTCGGCGGGCTGGGTGCCGTGCAGAGCGCCGCGTTCGGACTGGCGATCGCGCTCATCGTCTCGATGTCGGCCGATCCGGTCACCGCCGGCGTCGTGTCGGCCATCGCCCAGGGCGCTGGGTACGCCGTCGCCGGCATCGGTTCCCTGCTCATCGGACTGCTGCACAGCGGCACCGGACGGTGGGCGCCGAGCTTCGCCGTCATGGTGGCCGTCGCGCTCGTGTTGAGCGCCGTCACGGCCTACGCCATCCGCCGCCCGCGCGTCTCGCTCACCTGAGCGGCGGCATCCTCGCACCGAGCGCTCTCCCGGCCCGAGGACGCCGCTAAGATTGGTGGGTCCGGCATCCCCCCTCTTCCTTTGGAGTCCTGCCCTCGTGACGACCACCAATCCCACCACTTCCGTCGCCGATACCGTCGACAACGCGATCGCCACCCCGGACCGTGAGCAGCCGTACGGCGCTCTCGGGTTGAAGGCGGACGAGTACGCGAAGATCCGCGAGATCCTGGGCCGCCGCCCGACGAGTGGCGAGCTGGCGATGTACTCGGTCATGTGGAGCGAGCACTGCTCGTACAAGTCGAGCAAGATCTACCTGCGCCAGTTCGGGCAGAAGGTCACCGACGACATGAAGAAGAACCTCATGGTCGGCATGGGCGAGAACGCGGGCGTCATCGACGTCGGCGAGGGCTGGGCCGTCACCTTCAAGGTGGAGAGCCACAACCACCCCTCCTACATCGAGCCCTTCCAGGGTGCGGCCACAGGCGTCGGCGGCATCGTCCGCGACATCATCTCCATGGGAGCACGTCCCGTCGCGATCATGGACCAGCTCCGCTTCGGCGACATCGACCACCCGGACACGGCACGCGTCGTGCACGGTGTCACGGCCGGCATCTCCTCGTACGGCAACTGCCTCGGCCTGCCGAACATCGGCGGCGAGACCTACTTCGACAAGGTGTACCAGGGCAACCCGCTCGTCAACGCCCTCTCGGTGGGCGTCCTGCGCCACGAGGACCTCCGCCTCGCGAACGCTTCCGGCGTCGGCAACAAGATCGTGCTCTTCGGTGCCCGCACGGGCGGCGACGGCATCGGTGGCGCGTCCATCCTCGCCTCCGACTCCTTCGACGCGAACGGCCCGACCAAGCGTCCTGCCGTCCAGGTCGGCGACCCCTTCGCCGAGAAGGTGCTCATCGAGTGCTGCCTCGAGCTCTACCGCGACAGCCTCGTCGAGGGCATCCAGGACCTCGGCGCGGCCGGCATCTCCTGCGCGACGAGCGAGCTCGCCGCGAACGGCGACGGCGGCATGTTCGTCGAGCTCTCCCACGTGCTGCTCCGCGATCCCTCGCTCACGCCGGAGGAGATCCTCATGTCGGAGTCGCAGGAGCGCATGATGGCGGTCGTCGAGCCGAGCAAGCTCGACGCCTTCCTCGCCGTCACCGACAAGTGGGACGTCGAGACCTCCGTGCTCGGTGAGGTCACCGACACCGGCCGCCTCGTCATCAACTGGCACGGCGAAGAGATCGTGAACGTCGATCCCTCCACCGTCGCCGTCGACGGCCCGGTGTACGAGCGACCCGTCGCATACCCGACCTGGATCGACGCCCTCCAGGCGGACACCGCGGCAGCACTCCCCCGCACCGACGCGCCCGCGGAGCTCGAGGCGCAGTTCCGCTCACTGCTGGGTTCGGCGAACCTCGCGGACAAGAGCTGGATCACGAACCAGTACGACTACTACGTCATGGGCAACACGGCCCTGTCCTTCCCCGACGACGGCGGCATGATCCGCGTCGACGAGGAGTCCGGCCTCGGTTTCGCCATCGCGACCGACGCCAACGGCCGCTACTGCCAGCTCGACCCGCGTCAGGGCGCGCAGCTCGCGCTCGCCGAGGCGTACCGCAACGTCGCCGTCACCGGCGCCGTCTCAGCCGCCGTCACGGACTGCTTGAACTTCGGCTCCCCGGAGAACCCCGAGGTCATGTGGCAGTTCTCGGAGGCCGTCGCCGGTCTGTCCGACGCATGCCTCGAGCTCGGAGTCCCCGTCACGGGCGGCAACGTGTCGTTCTACAACCAGACGGGCGACGTCCCGATCTTCCCGACGCCGGTGGTCGGCGTCCTCGGCGTCATCGACGACGTCGCACGCCGCGTCCCGAGCGGCTGGCAGGACGAAGGCGACAACCTGTACCTGCTCGGCACCACGTCGCTCGAGCTCGACGGCTCCGCGTGGGCCGGCACCATCCACGACCACCTCGGCGGCCTCCCACCCAAGGTCGACCTCGCCGGCGAGAAGACGCTCGCCGAGATCCTGCACGCTGCGGCGAAGGAGGGGCTCGTCTCCTCAGCACACGACCTCTCGGACGGTGGCCTCGCGCAGGCTCTCGCCGAGAGCGTCATGCGTTTCGGCGTCGGTGCCCGCGTCTTCCTCGGCGAGATGCTCGTCCGCGACGACATCGACCTCACGACGGCGCTGTTCTCCGAGTCCACCGGGCGGGTCATCGTCTCGGTGCCGCGCGAGGACGACGTGAAGTTCCAGGGCTTGTGCGAGGGTCGCGGCTACCCGGTGCTCCGCATCGGCGTGACCGACGCCTCCGCAGTCGGCGATGCCACCGAGCCGGCCCTCGAGATCCAGGACGTGCTGACGGTCCCGGTGTCCGAGCTGCGCCGCATCTCGAAGAGCGTCCTGCCCGACCGTTTCGGAGCGGTCATCGGCTGAGCGCCCTGACCGGGGAAGCCCCTGACAGGAGAAGCCCTCTGCCGGATCCGGCGGAGGGCTTCG
This sequence comes from Plantibacter sp. RU18, assembly GCF_050613355.1. Classification (NCBI taxonomy): domain Bacteria; kingdom Bacillati; phylum Actinomycetota; class Actinomycetes; order Micrococcales; family Microbacteriaceae; genus Plantibacter; species Plantibacter sp. RU18. The sequence continues at coordinate 1,356,994 of NZ_CP159618.1, read as the reverse complement.
TCACGTGTTGCACACGCCGGCAGGCGCAGCGAATGCAGGACGCGTGGCGTGCGAGGTGTTCGCCGGGTGGGCGGATACCCGAAACCCACCCACCCGGCTGACCACTGGGCGCTCAAGGCCGAAACCCGAATGTCCGGACCGGCGTCTCCAGTGGTGGTCGCAAGCGACACGATCAGCATATCAGAATTTGACATTCATCAGGATCATGCGTGGATCACTGATCGGACGACGTCGTCATCGCAGCGGTTCGGCCAATCGGAAGAGCCGCTCGACCGCCAGCTCGGCCGCGATCGAGTCACCCTCTGCGACAGCATCCCGTAGCACGGGGAAGTCTGCGTCCAGTTCCTCCCAGCGGAGCCAGTCCGTCGCGGCGGTCATCCGGAGCTGGTGCGACAACGAACCGATCATGTCCCGCGTCGTGTCGACGAGGATGCGGTTCGGGCAGAGCGCCACGAACAGATCGACGAGCGGCCACACGAGCGCGTTGTACCGTTCCGGATCGCGGGACGGAAGGACCCGGACGACCCGGTCCACCTCACTCACGAGCGTTGCACGATCGGCATCACCGAGGCTCGGGACCAGGACGCGGGTGATGCCACCGACAAGCGCACCGAGGGTCTGGAAGACGAAGGTGCGGTCATCGCCGTCCGGTGTCGCGACGCGAGTGAACCGCTGCGGCTCCATCTCGACCAGCCCGAGCCGCTCGAGGTCGTTCAGCGCTTCACGGATCGGCTTCCGCGAGCAGCCGAGCCAGGCCTGGAGCTCATGATCGAGGAGCGGTTCCCCCGGCTGCAGCGTTCCGTCATAGATGGCGGAGCGGATCCGATCCATCGCCCTCTGTCGCGGCGAGGGACGCGCGGTCGCGCTCGTGTCCACCGTTGGGACCGGCATCGTGCCTGCTTTCCTGGAGCCGTGGATGCAATGAGTGTCCGCGCGCCAGGCGAAGAAGGCACTGGCGTTCCACAGCAGAGCCTACGCGGCTCACGCGCTCAGCTGCGCGGCGTCGAGGTCCGGGCGGAAGCGGTCGAAGTACCCCATGCGGACGAACCGGATGACGTTCCCGGCCGGGTCGACGAGCGCGACGCCCGGATAGCGATCGCCGCTCGTCGCGGTCCGATCCTCGGGATGCAGCGATGGCACCCCGCGCTCGAACACCTCACCGCAGCTGACACGCATCCGCCGAGCGAACTCCACGTAAAGCGCCTGCGGGCTGACGGCCACCAGGATGCAGACGGTGAGACGAGTGTCGTCGACTGGCCGGGGAGTCATCCCGCGCCGCTCGACATAGAGGACCTCTCCACCGCCGATCGCCACGTGGAGCCGCCGCTCAGTCGCCGTGTCCACCCGGGTGATCCGGGCACCCAGCATGGAGTGGAAGCCGGCGACCTCGGGAACGGACGGGCATTCGAGCACGCTGACAGCGAGACCGATGGACATGGGTGACGACTCCTCGAATTGGGCGAGCTCAGTCGCTCCGAGGAGACGGGCACGACTCGGAGGTTCTGGCGACGCACGGGTTGCGCTCTTCGTCTTCTCGGGTCGATGACGTAGGCTTGCATGAAATATATCAAATACCTGTGTAGCTGTCGAGGCTTTCCACGTTCTTCTCCAACGGATGACGGGCGAACGTGTCCGACGCTTCTTGGATCGACATCCTGAACAGGTCATTTCCCAGCTCGACGATCGGAGTTCAATGCCTGTTCCTCATACCGTGGAGACGTGCCCGAGGAAGCTCCTCCGCGACGTCGTGTTCGAGCAGCTGCTGACGGCGATCGAGGACGGCACGCTCGAGCCCGGAGAGCGCCTCAACGACGATGAACTCGAGAAGTGGCTCGGTGTCTCACGCACGCCGATCCGCGAAGCCATCAGCAGACTCGCCGACATCGGCCTCGTCGAGACCGCGCCGCAGAGGTACACCCGCGTGGCCAAGCCGACCCCGGAACAGTACGCAGAGGCACTGCAACTGCTCAACGGTTTCCATGAACTCAGCACTCGCTGGAGCATTCCCCACTTCACCGACGCGGACGTCGCAGGCTTCCGCGAGCTCGGCGACGCCGTACTCGCCGACATCGAGGCACGCGACAAGGGAGTCCTGCTCTCCTCCGCCGCCTTCGCGGACTTCCTCGTCGAACGCTCCGGCAACTCGCTCCTGCAGCAGATGGCCCGCCAGATGAACACCCGCGTCGTCTACAGCGCTCTGCCGACGATCGAATACTTCCAGTGGGACATGTTCGCCGCGTACGTCGACGGCCTCGTCGCTGCCGCCGAGAAGCGCAGCGCCGAGGATGCAGAGCGCGTCGTGCGCAAGCAGGCGCTCGCCACGGACGCCTTCCTCGAGCAGGTCATCGCCGCCGGCGGTTCGGTTCCCGCCGAGTAGTCGGCGCACCACACCCGATGAGCCGTGGCCATGAAGCATCGACACGGCCCGTTCTTCGGCCTGTCCGTCCTCAGCGCTCCACGCGGGCGAACGACACCGTCGCCCGCAGCCCTCCACCGGCTCGCGGCCGGAGTTCCAGCTCACCGGCGTGCGCCGCGACGATGCCGTCGACGATCGCGAGCCCGAGCCCTCTGGAACCGTCCGCCCCCGTCGACACCCGTCCACGGTCCCGATAGAACGGCTCCGTGAGCCGTGGGACGACCTCGTGCTCGATGACCGGTCCAGTATTCTCGACGACGAGCACCGCGCCTCCGCCGGCTGGACCGCCGGCCTGCCGGAGGTGCACGGAGATCGTTCCGTCGTCGTGATTGTGGCGGATCGCATTGCCCAGCAGGTTCACGACCACCTGTGACAGCAGCGCCGCGTCACCGGCCACCAGGGTACTCCGCAGCTCGCTCGTCAGCTCGATGCCGCGAGACCGCCGCTCGGGCTCGAGTTGATCGACAGCCTCCTCGACGATGAGGGCGAGATCCACCGGGACACCGACGACGTCGAGCCGGTCGGCGTCGGCAAGATCCAGCATGGCCTCGACCGTCAGGATGCTGCGGGTGTTCGTCTCGCGCAGGCGCGAGATCAGCAGCTGCGTCGCCTCATCGTCGAGGTGGTCGGTGTGCGCTGCCACGTCGAGCATCGCCTGGGTCGTCGCGAGCGGCGTGCGCAGCTCATGCGACGCGTTCGCAGCGAACCGTTGATGTGCCCGGAAGGACCGACCCAAGCGCTCGAGCATGTGGTCGAAGGTGTCGGAGAGTTCGGTGATCTCGTCACGCGGACCGGAGAGCGCGACCCGATGGTCGAAGGTACCCGTCGCCGCGCGCTGAGCGGCGAGGTTGATCTCGTGCAGGGGTCGCAGCAGCCTGCCCGACAGGATCCAGCCGACCCAGGCGCTGACGCCGGCGAGGACGACGAGGACGATGAGGGACCAGATGAGCAGTGTGTTGAGGATGTCGTTCTGATCGGAGACCACGAGAGCCGCAGACCCAGACGCTGAGGTCAGCCCCTCCGTCCTCTGGAACGACGCGCTTCCGTCCGGCGACGTGGCGTAGCCCAAGGGTTCGGTGGCTGCTGGCACCACGCCCGCCGACGTGGCCCGGACGGCCGTGATGGCGTACGTCGGCACGTAGCGCATGAAGACGTAGATGAGCGCGATCATGACCGCACCCGCGCCCGTGAAGAGCGCCGCATAGGTGAGCGTGAGTCGCGTGCGGACCGTCAGCCGATTCGGCCGGGCGAGGAGACCTGCCGCATCGACGCGCGCGGCCATCAGTCGCCCTCGATGCGGTAGCCGGAACCCGCGACGGTCGTGATGACCCATGGAGAGCCGAGGCGACGGCGCAAGTTCGAGATGGTCACCCGGATCGTGTTCGTGAAGGGGTCCACGTTCTCGTCCCAGGCCTTCTCGAGCAGGGTCTCGGCGCTGACCACACCCCCACCGGCGAGCATGAGCTGCTCGAGCACCGCGAACTCCTTCCGCGAGAGCTTCACGTAGGCGCCGTCGCGGTACACCTCCCGACGGAACGGATCGAGCTTCACGCCCGCCCGCTCGAGGACGGGCGGCCGGCCGTCGGCCGTGCGTCGGACGAGGGCGCGCAGCCTCGCGACCAGTTCAGGAAACTCGAACGGCTTCACGAGGTAGTCGTCGGCGCCGAGTCCGAGGCCGGAGATCGTGTCGTCGAGGCGCCTCGCCGCCGTGAGCATCATGACGCGCACACCCGGGTGCTCGGCCACGACGGTCCGGCACACCTCGTCGCCATGGGTACCCGGCAGGTCGCGATCGAGCAGGATCACGTCGTAGTCCGTGATCGTGAGTGCTTCCAGCGCGGCATCGCCGTCGTGGACGAGGTCGGCGGCGATCGCCTCCTGCCTGAGGCCGGCGCGGATCGCCTCAGCCAGATAGATCTCATCCTCAGCAACCAGGACGCGCATGTCTCCCTCTCGATGGGCCGGGTCGAGCGACCACGACGGTGTACCGGTCCAGCACAGCACAGCACAGGTAACCACGTCGTAAAGAACGTCGACCTCTGCCGCCGTCCGGGACCCGGTGACGGCCGAAGCGTACTGATGCGAGCGGGGAGGATCCCGAACGTCCGCTGGAGAGAACCGGTGAACCACGTTAACAAAACGTCTGCGTTTTCATTGACGACCGGTTAACGGCGAACCCACTGGACTGATCGCATCAGCTCTCACCCCGACCAGCAGCACCGAGGAGTCATCGTGTTCACCACCACCACCACCCGGCCACGCCGTCGCACCGCCGCCCGGTTCGCCGTCCTGCTCGCCCTCCCGCTCCTCGTCGGCTCCCTCGCCGCGTGCAGCGGGAACACGCCGGACCCGAAGTCATCGTCCGGCGCGGAACAGACCTTCGAGGACTGGCAGGTCGACTTCGCCTCCTGCATGCGAGGCGAGGGCGTCGACATGCCCGACCCCGGCAAGGACGGCTCGAGCGCAGCGTTGAGGATCGACGAGGAGAACGCCGAAGCCTTCCAGACCGCGTCCGACACCTGTATCGAACGCCTCGGCGAGCCGCCGGCACCTCCCGAAGGGACGAAGACCGAGGCCGAGTTCTTCGAGGAGCAGCTCAAGATGGCCGAGTGCTTCCGCGAGAACGGCATCGACACGCCCGACCCCGTCAAGGGACAAGGCATGACCATCCCCGCGGACGTCCCTGAAGACGTCCTCGAGGCCTGCGGCCTGCCAGCCGGTATGACCAGCGGCGGCGCCACGGTCACCCGATGATCACGAGACGACGACTCATCATCGCCAGCGTCTGCGTCGGCGCGCTCCTCGTCGCTGGCGGGGGCACCGCGGCCGCATTCGCGTTCGCGGGCGGCACCGACACGAGCCAGGAGGACCTGCGCAGCAGCATCCGTACGGGCACCACACCGATCACGGCAGGGAACCTCTCCGGAACCACGCAGGTCAGCGGCACCCTCGACTACGCCGACCAGCGCACCATCGGCGGCGGGGCCGGGATCGTGACCGCCACGCCCACCCCCGGGAGCACAGTGTCGCTCGGCGGCACCCTGTACTCGGTCGACAACGTCCCAGTGGTGCTCCTTCACGGAACGCTGCCGGCCTGGCGCGCATTCGCGCCCGGCATGAGCGACGGACCCGACGTGCTGCAGCTCGAACAGAGCCTCGCAGCCCTCGGTTACTTCGACCGCGAACCCGATGAGGAGTTCGCCTCGTCGACCGAGCGCGCGATCGAGCGCTGGCAGAAAGCGCTCGGCGTCGAGCAGACGGGACGACTCGAACTCGGCTCCGTCGTGTTCCTCCCGGGCGACGTCCGGATCGCGACCGTCGAGACCGCGGTCGGGACGGCGGCCGGACCCGCGATCGTGACGGTCTCCTCGCTCGTGAAGCGTATCCAAGTGCAACTGAAGCTCGCCGACCAGCGCCTCGGCGTCGTCGGCACGCAGGTCCAGGTGCGGCTTCCCGGCGGCGCAACGACGACCGGGACGATCACCGACGTCGGCGTCCCCACGGAACAGGAGTCGAACGGGCAGAAGTCGGTCACCGTACCGGTCGGCATCGCGGTCGATGACCCGGCCGCTGTGGCCGAGCTGCAACAGGCGACGGTCACGGTCGGCTTCCCGACGGAGCAGCGCGAGAACGTGCTGTCGGTTCCGGTGGAAGCCCTCATCGCCCTGGACGATGAGACCTTCGGCGTCGAGACGGTCGATGCGAAGGGCAAGCACGCGAAGGTCCCGGTCACCACCGGGCTCTTCGCAGACGGTCGGGTGGAGATCTCGGGCGACGGCATCCGTGCAGGACTCGATGTCGTGGTGCCTGCATCATGACCGACCTCGTGACGATACAGCCCGTTCCGGCGCGGACGGAGACAGAACCGATCGTGCACCTGGACGCCGTGACCCGCGAGTACGGCGAACCACCGACGCTCGCGCTCGCCGGGGTCGACCTCGTGATCGACGAGGGCGAGTTCGTGGCGATCGTCGGCCCGAGCGGTTCGGGGAAGTCGACGATGCTGAACCTCATCGGTACGCTCGACCGGCCGACGAGCGGGACCGCCCGCATCGCCGGGGCGGATGTCGGACGCCTGTCGGATGCCCGGCTGTCGGCACTTCGGGCCTACCGGATCGGCTTCGTGTTCCAGCAGTTCCATCTCGCGGACGGCATCAGCGCAGTCGACAACGTCGCGGACGGACTCATCTACACCGGTGTGCCTCGGTCCGAGCGACGTCGGCGCGCGGTCCTCGCGCTCGAGCGGGTCGGGCTCGCGCATCGCCTCGACCATCGCCCTTCGCAACTCTCGGGCGGTGAACGCCAGCGGGTCGCGATCGCGCGTGCGGTGGTCGGCAATCCTCCATTGCTCCTCGCTGACGAGCCGACGGGTAACCTCGACTCCGTCTCCGGCGCGAGCATCGTGGAACTCCTGCACGAGCTGCACCGTGGGGGGACGACCGTCGTCGTCATCACGCACGACGCCGAGCTCGCTCAGCGGCTGCCGCGACAGGTGTCCATCCGAGACGGTCTCGTCGTGAGCGATTCCGGGCGGGCTGTCTGATGGGCACTGCACGTACGGTTCGCAATGCGGACATGCTGCGCGACACCACCGGGAGCGAGCGCCGGTCACGTCTCCTCGGTCGTGACGTCCTGCATCTCGGCACGACCGGGCTCCGGGCACGCCCCACCAGGGCGATCCTCTCCGCCCTGGGCATCGCGATCGGCATCGCCGCGATGATCGCCGTCGTCGGCATCTCCTCGTCGAGCCAGGCGAAACTCAACGCTCAGCTCGCCGAACTCGGGACGAACCTCCTGACCGTGCAGGCGGGGAAGAACCTCTTCGGACAGGACGCCGCACTGCCGGAGAACACGGTGGGGAAGGTCGGTCTCATCGACGGCGTCGAGCAGGCCGGATCGACGGCCGTCCTGGAAGGTCTCGCGGTGTACCGCAGCAGCCTCATCGACCCGGCGCAAAGTGGTGGCCTGGGGGTCGAGGTCGTCACCGAGGGGCTGCTCGACGTCGTGGGCGGCACGCTCGCGGCCGGTGACTGGCTGAACGCCGCCACCGCCGGCTACCCGACCGTCGTGCTCGGGTCGAAGGCCGCCGAGCGCCTCGGCATCGTCTCCATCGGTTCAATCATCTGGCTCGGTGAGCAGCAGTTCACGGTCGTCGGCATCCTCGATCCCGTGCCGCTCGCTCCGGAGCTCGACACGAGCGCCATGATCGGGGCGGCGGTCGCGACCGACCGGTTCGGCTTCAACGGGAAGCCGACGATCGTCTACGAACGGTCGACCGAGGAGAGCGTCGCCGACGTGCGCGCGTTGCTCCCCCGCACCGTGAACCCGTCGGCGCCGGAAGAGGTCAGTGTGTCACGACCGTCCGACGCACTCGCCGCCAAGAACGCTGCGGACCAGGCGTTCACCGGCCTGCTGCTCGGACTCGGTTCCGTCGCACTCCTCGTGGGCGGGATCGGCGTGGCCAACACCATGGTGATCTCGGTGCTGGAGCGGCGGCGCGAGATCGGCCTGCGCCGTGCGCTGGGAGCGACGAGGGGCCACATCCGGTCTCAGTTCCTGACGGAGGCACTGCTGCTCTCCGCCCTGGGCGGGATCGCCGGCGCCATCATCGGGACGGGCGTGACCAGCGTCGTCGCCGGCCTGAACGACTGGCCGACGGCCGTCCCGCCCGAGGTGTTGCTCGCGGGAGTCGGTGCGACACTCGTGATCGGCGCGATCGCGGGTCTCTACCCGGCGATCCGGGCCGCTCGCACCCCGCCGACTTCCGCCCTCAGCGGCTGACGCGCCCTCAGACGGCCGTGCCGACGTCCCAGACGTCCGGTACGGCCGTCGCCAGGGCGGCGATGCCGAGCACGAGCACGATGCCGGCGCCCGCGATCGACAATCCGAGGACTCCGCGCGGGCCGAGACCCCGGCCGAGATGTGAGCCGACCGCCGCGAGCACGAGCTGCCAGCCGAGCGACGCGAGACCGACGCCGGCGGTGAACACGAGCGCGTCGATCGGATTGCCGAGCGCACCACCCAGCGCCGCGGCGACACCTGCGAAGTACAGCAGCGTCAACGGGTTGATCGCCGTGAGCCCGACGAACTCCGCGAGGCTGCGTCGAGCCGTGATCAGGGCTCCGTCCACTCCGGGCGCTGCAAGGACCACCCGGGGCGTCGGTCGCACGGCTCGCAGCAGTGATCGCGCGCCGAGCACGATGAGTACGACTCCCCCGACGATGCGCGGCCAAGCACCCCACGCATCGATCACCGGAGCGATCGATGCGCCGAGCAGGACGGCGAGCGCGCAGTACACCGTGTCGACGAGCGCGACGCCTCCCGCGGCCGCCGCTGCCGGACGCCAACCCGCCACGACGCCACGACGGATCACGAGTACGCCGACAGCGCCGAGCGGGAGGGCGATCGCCACTCCGGCGGCCATCCCCGCGGCACCGACGGCGAGCACGGAGGGACTGATGGATTCCATGCCCACGAGTGTGCCGCGCGACGAAAGATCCACTGCCGGATTCGCCGTCGCGGCAGTAGAGTGTGCGGCATGGACGAGCTGGACGAACAAATCCTCGGCATCCTCCGCGATCACGCGAGGATTTCCTTCAGCGCACTGGGACGGACCATCGGGCTCAGCACGAACGCCGCAGCAGCACGCGTCCGCAAGCTCGAACAGACCGGGATCATCCTCGGCTACACCGCCCGCCTCGCGGAGGACGAGCTGCCCGGCCGCGGCGGACTGGAGGTCTTCATCGACATCAGGCTGGCTCCTGGCACCGACCACGAGACGTTCCTGACGCAGCTGTCGGCGATCAGACAGGTCGACGACGCCGTGCACCTGACCGGCCCCTACGACTCGCTCGTGCACCTCTGGGTCCAGGATTCCGCAGACCTCGACCGGTTCCTGCGTCGCCTCAAGCAGGACGCCGGCGTCGCGCACTCCCAGACCCGGCTCGCACTGCGGAGCTGAGCACCGCCAGGCACCGGCGGGCGCCGGGGTCTCGCTAGCGGGCGATCGACTCCGTGAGCGCGTTCACGATCGCCGGCAGCGTGCGCATCGCGAGGTCCCGTGGAGAGCCGTCGTCGCCGTCCGGGTCCATGAGCACCGCCGTCTGGATGGCCGATTCGTAGAGCGCGACGACGATGTGCGCGACGTCCGGAGTCGGGATCGTGAAGCGCAGGTGGGCGAGAGCGGCGGCCTGATCGAGCCAGGCCGCGAGCTGCCGCCCGGCGCCCTCCTGGTGCTCGAGATACCGCGCGGCGGCCACGGCATTCCGCATCGCGAGCATCCGGAACTCGGACTGGACGAGGCACCAGCGGCGATCGTCGGGCTGGAGGTCGAGGAAGGCGAGGATGAGGGCTTCGAGCGAGCCGTCCGTGTAGTTGCCTTCGGCGTCGATGAGCGAGGGTGTGATCGACTGCAGGCCGGTCTCGAGGCGGTCGAGGCGCAGTGCGTTCTCGCGCGACTCGAGGGCGAAGAACAGCTCCTCCTTCGAATCGAAGTTGGAGTAGAAGGCGCCGCGGGTGAATCCGGCCCGCTCACTGATCTGCTCGACGGACGCCGCGTGGACACCGTACTCGGCGAAAACCTCGTAGGCGGAGTCGATGAGCCGCTCGCGGGTGCGCTGGCGCCTAACCGACTCGACCGGTCCGTCGTCGTTGTCGACGTCGGTCTCTTCTCGAACGCGCATCCTGACACCTTACTGAAAGCCCTGGGAACCACCTTGGCGATACACCACTGTATCCAATACAGTCATGTATCGGATACATCGCTGTATCGATTCTGTCCGTTCTCACATGGTCGGCCCGTCTGCCCGCAGCGAGCCCGACATCCTTCAAGGAGCGACGCGTGTCCTCACTGCTCTACACCCTCGGCCGGTGGGCGTTCCGCGCCCGCAAGCTCGTGCTGATCCTCTGGATCGCCGTCCTCGCGCTCGCCGGGGGTGGCGCATTGCTCTTCAACCAGGGCACCGACAACGCGTTCTCGATCCCGGGCACCGAGTCGCAGGAAGCACTCGACACCCTGAACCACACCTTCCCGCAGGTGAGCGGGGCGTCGGCCCAGCTCATCGTGGTCGCGCCGACGGGCGACAGCGTGGAGGACGGCGCGACCCGCACGGCCATCGACGACGCGGTCGCGAGCCTCGGCGACATCGCGCAGGTCCAGCAGGCCGTCTCGCCGTTCGACGAGGACATCACCGGAGCGGTCTCCGACGACCGGCAGGCTGCACTCATCTCCATCCAGTTCGACGGTGCCATGACCGACACCTCGGCCAGCACCGTCTCCGACGTCGAGGAGGTCGCCACCCGACTGGCCGACGACCTCCCGAGCGGCGCGCAGTCGTCGCTCGGCGGCGAGCTCTTCAGCAACAGTCTGCCCGCGCTCAGCATCGTCGAACTGGTCGGCGTCGTCGTCGCCCTCGTCGTCCTGGTCCTGACCTTCGGGTCGTTCCTCGCGGCGGGGATGCCGCTCATCACGGCGCTCCTCGGAGTCGCGATCTCCATGGCACTCATTTTCGTCGCGACGATCTTCGGGCCGATCTCGTCGACCACCCCGATGCTCGCGCTCATGCTCGGTCTCGCGGTCGGTATCGACTACGCGCTGTTCATCATCTCCAGACACCAGGACCAACTCCGGCAGGGTCTCGACCCCGAGGAGTCGACTGCGCGCGCGACCGCCACCGCCGGGTCCGCGGTCATCTTCGCCGGGCTCACGGTCATCATCGCCCTGCTGGGCCTCGCCGTCGCGAACATCCCGTTCCTCACGACCATGGGCGTCGCCGCGGCCGTCGGCGTCGCGGTCGCCGTCCTGATCTCCCTCACCCTCATCCCCGCCATGCTCGGCTTCGCCGGCGAGCGCCTGCGCCCGAAGCCGCGTCGCGCCGGGCGTCGGGCGGAACGCGATGCACGGGAGGCCCCGGCCCCCGAGCAGACCCCGGTCCCAGAGCCGACCCCCGAGCCTGTCGAGGGGCACGCAGCCGCGCACGGCAACCGCTTCTTCCTCGGCTGGGTGCGCGGTGTGACCCGGCTCCCGATCGTCACCATCATCGCCGTCGTCGCCGTCCTCGGCGCGCTCGCGATACCTGCGCTCTCGCTCCGCCTGGCACTGCCCGACGCCGGCTCGCTCCCCGAGGGCGACGGCGCACGCACCACCTACGACCTCGTGTCGGAGCACTTCGGCGAGGGGTTCAACGGTCCGCTCATCGTCACCGGCAGCATCGTCGGCAGTACGGATCCGCTGGGGCTCATGGCCGAGCTGAAGACCGAGATCGAGGGTCTCGACGGTGTCGCTGCAGTCCCGCTCGCCACGCCGAACGCCACCGCTGACACCGGCATCATCCAGGTCATCCCGACCGGCAGCCCCGATTCGCAGGAGACCAAGGACCTGGTCGCCGAGATCCGCGGCCTGCACCAGTACTTCCTCGACGAGTACGACGTGGACCTCCAGGTCACCGGCTTCACCGCGATCGGCATCGACATCTCCGACCGGCTCGGCGGGGCGCTCCTGCCATTCGGTCTCATCGTCGTCGGCCTGTCGCTCATCCTCCTCACCATGGTGTTCCGCTCCATCTGGGTGCCGGTCAAGGCCACGCTCGGGTACCTGCTGTCGGTCGCGGCGTCGTTCGGCGTCGTCGCCCTCGTGTTCGAGCACGGAGTGTTCGCCGAGGCACTGCACGTCGCCCGGACCGGGCCGGTGATCAGCTTCATGCCGATCATCCTCATGGGCGTGCTGTTCGGTCTCGCCATGGACTACGAGGTGTTCCTCGTCTCTCGGATGCGGGAGGACTACGTCCACACGAAGCTCGCGAGGCGGTCGATCGAGACAGGCTTCCTCGGTTCGGCCAAGGTCGTGACCGCCGCAGCGATCATCATGTTCGCGGTGTTCGCCGCGTTCGTCCCCGAGGGCGACACGAACATCAAACCCATCGCACTCGGCCTCGCCGTCGGCGTGTTCGTCGACGCCTTCATCGTCCGGATGACACTCGTCCCTGCCGTCCTCGCCCTCCTCGGCGACCGCGCCTGGTACATGCCGAAGTGGCTCGACCGCCTGCTGCCGTCGTTCGACGTGGAGGGCGAAGGCCTGCAGCACGAGCTGGCGCTGCGCGACTGGCGCGCCGGGAAAGACGTCGCGATCGCGGCCTCCGGACTCGTCCTCGACGGGCCGGACGGTGCGCTCTACGCCGAGGTGGAGACGACGGTCGCCGCGGGAGGCGTCCTCGCCGTACAGGGTGCGCGGCCGATCGAGGTCACCGCGCTCCTCCTCACGCTCGCCGGACGTCTGGAACCCGACGCAGGACGCCTCAAGGTCGCCGGGATGGTGCTCCCCGTCCGCGCCGGAGCCGTCCGCTCACGAGTCGCGTACGTCCGACTCGACCACGGCGACCCGACAGAGACGCTCACCGCCGCCCTCGCCGAACGCCCGGCGATCGTCGTGCTCGACGGCGTCGACACCGTCCCGGACGAAGCGACGAGGCGCACGGTCTACGAACGCCTCGTGACGGCCACCCGAGGGGCCGAGCGGGCCGGCCGTCCACTCACAGTCGTCATCGGCACGGACGACGCCGCGTCCCTCGCGGACGTCCTCCCGACATCCTCCCCGGAGGTCCTCGATCTCGACGCCACGAACCAGGCCACCCGGCTCATCGCGGAGCCGTCCCCCACCACCGCCGCATCCCCCGCCATCGCAGAAACGCAGGTCGACGCATGAGCACCATCCTCAACCGACTGGAGCGTGCCCGCTCCTCCAAGCGCGTCACCCTCGTGTCGATCATCGGCCTGATCCTGGTGCCGCTCGTCATCGCGGGCGGCCTGGTCTGGGCGTTGTGGAACCCCGCGGACCGGCTCGGCCAGGTGACCGCGGCGATCGTCAACAACGACGAGCCGGTCGAGATCGACGGCCAGACGGTGCCGCTCGGTCGACAGCTCTCCGCCGGCCTCGTCGACGGCGATCAGCAGATCAACTACACCTGGGTCATCACCGATGCCTCGGATGCGAAGGCCGGCCTCGCCGACGGTTCGTACACCGCGGTCGTCACCATCCCGGAGAACTTCTCCGCCGCAGCGACCTCGTTCTCCGGCGACGCGACCGACGCCGAGCGGGCCCGCCTCGACGTCACGACGAGCGACCGCAGCAAACTCGTCGACGACGCCATCACGCAGACGATCACGCAGACGGCCGCGACCCTGCTCGGCCGACAGCTGACGACCACCTACCTCGAGAACGTCTACGTGGGCTTCAACACCCTGAACGATCAGCTCGGCGAGGCCGCCGACGGCGCGACGCAGCTCGCCGCCGGAGGGCTCTCGCTCGCTCAGGGCGCGCAAGACCTCGCGAACGGGACGACGCAGCTCGGCGACGGCGCGAAACAACTCGCCGACGGAGCCACGCAGCTGAGCGACGGGACGAGCGCTCTCGCCGGCGGCGCGGCGCAGCTGGCGGACGGTGCAGCGCAGCTGAGCGACGGGACGACGCGGATCAGCGACGGGACATCGGCGCTGTACGCAGGGACGCAGGGCGACGGAACGGCGGGCAATCCAGGGCTCGTCGCCGGTGCGAACGGACTCTCCACCGGCGTCTCCGCGGTCAAGACCGCCGTCGACGCCCAGGGCGCCGAACTCCTCGAGATCCTCGCGGACTGCGACCCGGCCGTCTCCGGTGCAGACTTCTGTGGCCGGCTCGCGGTCGCTGCGTACACCGTCGTCGGGATCGGCAGCGGCGACGGAACCGGGCGGCCGGGTACAGGCGGCCTGACCGAGCTCGCTGCGGGAGCCGCGACGTTCTCGGCTCAGATGCCGACGCTCGTCGAGGGTATCGCCCAGATCAACGCAGCAGCGGCTCAGGTCGCCGCGGGTGCCGCGTCACTCGCAGACGGAGCAACGCAGGCCTCCGCCGGCACGGCCCAGCTCGCGACCGGCGCAGCGTCGCTCGCCGACGGAGCAACGCAGGCCTCCGCCGGGACCACGCAGCTCGCGGCCGGTGCGACCACGCTCTCGGCCGGCGCTGGAACGCTGTCGGGCGGCATCACCTCGCTCGCCTCCGGCCTGCAGACGGCGGTGGACGGTTTGCCGAGCTACACCTCGGCGGACCGCCAGACCCTCGCCGACGTCGTCGCCGATCCGGTGTCGGCAGGCGATGCGACGACGGTCTCCTTCGGTGCCAACAGTGCGCCGTTCTACGCGGTGCTCGCCCTGTGGTTGGGCGCACTCGCCAGCTTCCTCGTGCTGCGGCCGGTACCGGTGCGCACGTTCGGGTCGACCCGGTCTTCGCTGCGGCTCGCGCTCGGCGCGTTCGTCCCGGCCGGCGCCGTGGGCATGCTGCAGGGGCTGCTCGTCGCCGTGATCACCGCGCCGCTCCTGGACCTCGACGCGGCAGGCTGGCTCGGCTTCGCCGGGATCGCCGTCTTGGCGGGTGCGACGTTCGCCGCCGCCAACCAGGCACTCACCGCACTGTTCGGCGGTGCCGGGCGGTTCGTCTCGATGATCGTCGCGCTCGTCGGACTCGCGACCGGGATCATCGCGACCACGCCGCCGGTGCTCGATCAGCTGCTCACCTTCCTCCCGATCGCCCCGGCCCTCGGGGGGCTGCAATCGATCGCGATCGGGGACACCGGCGCGGCAGCCGGAGTGGTCGGGCTCGTCGCCTGGCTTGTCGGTTCGCTCGCGGCGACCACGTTCGCCGTCGCGCGTGCGCGCACGACCTCGGTGAAAGCGCTCGCTCCGGCGCTCGCTCCGGCGCTGGCTCCGGTGCGAACGTCGGCCCTCGCCTGACCAGGGTCGCTCCGGTCGGAGACGTCGGGAATCGTGAACGGATAGGCTGGCTCCCATGAGCGAAGACCGCGAACTGGCCGAGTGGGGCGAACAGCGTAAGCGGCGTCAGCGCTTGATCGCTTGGGTGCTCGTGATCGCCCTGGTGCTCGGTGCCGGCGGAGCCACCGTCCTGGGCCTCATCCTCAACTGACCCGCCTGCCCCTGCCCTGCCCTGCTGCCCACCCTGCTGCCAGCGCGGTGCGCTGGACCGAGCGCACCCGATTGGCGCGAGCGCGGGTCTCCAGAAGGCAGCGCTCGCGCCAGTGACCCGCGGGACCGGTCAGCGCGGTGCGCTGGCCGCAGGCGAATTGCGGAAACCGTAATGCCGAACTACACTCGGTTTTCATCACCGGGATCCCCTTCCCGAACCCCATCGATGCGTAGCGACGTCACTGACGACGCGGTCAGATGAAACGATTCATAGGAGAGTCAAGACGTGTCAGCATCCCCCCTTGCCCAGCGCACCAGGAGCCCCTGGTTCGTCACAACCGTCGCGGGAATGGCATCCTTCCTCGACGCCGGCGCGATCGCCGGAACCTCCACCGCCCTCGTGCTCTACCAAGAGAAGTTCGCGCTCGGGCCGGTCGAGATCGGTCAGCTCTCCGCGCTCCTCACGGTCATGATCGCCGTCGGTGCGTTCACCGGCGGGCGACTCGGCGACCGCTACGGGCGCCGCCGCGTGTTCACAGTCACCATGATCCTCTTCGCGCTCGGCGCACTCGTCCTGGCACTGGCCGTGACGACGCCGATGATCTACGTCGGCATCCTCATGCTGGGCTTCGCTGCCGGCGCAGACCTGCCCGTCTCCATGGCGATGATCGCCGAGAGCGCCCCCGAGGGACAGCGCGGGAAGATGATCACCTTCTCGCACGTCCTCTGGATGACCGGAGTGTTCGCGGTGATCCTCATCGGCATCTTCGCCGGCGGCCTCGGCGCCCTCGGCGCCCGCATCCTGTACGGGTTCCTCTTCATCGTCGCGATCATCGTCCTCATCCTGCGCACCGGCCTCCCGGAATCGAAGGAATGGACCCAGGCGCGCACCGAGAGCATCGCGACCGGCGAGACCTTCGGGTCCTTGAAGAGCCTCTTCACCTCGCGCTACGTCGTGCCGCTCATCGGCACCGGGCTGTTCTACGCGATCGCGAACATCGCCGCGAACACCAACGGGCAGTTCAGCACGTACCTGTACGTCAACGTCGCCGGTGTCGACGTCTCGACCGCGTCGACGTTCAACCTCATCGCCTTCGCGTTCAGTTTCGGTGGGACCTTCATCACCATGCGCATCGTCGACACCAGGTACCGCATGCCAGCGTTCATCGTCGCGTCGGCGATCTCCGTCGCCGCGTTCGCCGTTCCCGCAAGCCTGGGAGTCGTGAGCTGGACGCTCGTACTGATGTCGATCCTCTACTCGATCGGCGGCGCACTCGCCGGTGAGCCGATGTACAAGGTGTGGTCTCAGGAGCTGTTCCCGACGGCGTTCCGCTCGAGCGCCCAGGGCATCACGATCGCCTTCACGCGCCTCGTGGCCACGGCGATCGCACTCGTCACGCCGCAGATCATCCTCGGTGGACCGCAGGCGCTGTTCGCATTCCTCATCACGACCACGATCGCATCGAGCCTCATCGGCATCCTGTGGTTGGCTCGGATCAAGCGAGCACCGACCACCACCTCCATCCCCACATCGGCCGATGCCACCGCCGCCGTTCCGGACGGACTCGACCAGGGCGTCAGACCTCGGCACTGATCCACGACCTCGCACCATCCAGTCGCACCCTCGTCCCCGCAACGACGCAGAGAACAGGACCACTACATGACCACCTCGCCCACGCCCACCCGCCCGCGCATCGAACACCACGAGGACGGCCGACTCGGAATCGGCGAGCCCACACCGCGGCTGTCCTGGCGCGTGACGTCGGCAGAGGCTGGATACACGCAGCAGGCGTACCGCGTCGAGGTCTCCATCGACCGGCCGGGAGGCGATCCCGAGGTCAGCCTGCACGAGGTGGTCGGCACGGCCGGCGGAGAACAGGTCCTCGTGCCCTGGCCAGGTCGCACCCTGGCCTCGCGGGAGCGTGTCCGAGTCCGCGTCGCCGTCGACGACGGAGGAGGCTGGGGCGAGTGGAGCGCGCCGGCGAGGGCAGAGCTCGGCCTGCTCGACGCGCACGACTGGCAGGCATCCTTCGTCGGCGCCGCCTGGCCCGAGGATCGGGACACCGACCGCCGCCCGAGCCGTGTCCGCGCCGAGTTCGACGTCCCGGCGGGCGTCCGCTCAGCGCGGCTCTACCTCACGGCGCACGGCGTCGCCGAGGCAGAACTCAACGGCGAACGCGTCGGCGATGAAGCACTCACCCCCGGGTGGACGAGCTACGACCATCGGCTGCGGTACGCGGCGTTCGACGTCACCGAACACCTCGTCGTCGGCACGAACGCCATCGGCGTCTGGCTGGGCGACGGCTGGTATCGCGGACGCATCGGATTCGAGGGCGGCGAGCGGAACGTGTACGGGGACGACCTGTCCGCCCTCGTGCAGCTCGAGGTCACGAACGCTGACGGCGAGCGCACGGTCATCGCGAGCGACGCGTCGTGGTCGGCAGGGTTCGGTCCCATCACGATCACCGGGCTCTACGACGGCGAGTCGTTCGACGCCCGGCTCCACGACCCCTCCTGGTCGACGGTCGGCTTCGACACGGCCGGCTGGACGCCTGTCCGCACGATCGACGTGGACGCCTCGGTCCTCGTCACTCCCATGGGGCCACCGGTGCGTGCCATCGAGGAGATCGCGCCGATCGAGGTCGTTTCGAAGGGCGGCGGCCGGTACGTGCTCGACTTCGGGCAGAACCACTCTGGTCGGCTGCGGCTCCGGCTCGACGCACCAGCGGGCCACACCGTCACCCTGCGTCATGCCGAGGCCCTGCAGGACGGCGAGCTGTACACGCGCACGCTGCGTCAGGCGGCTGCGACCGACGTGCTCGTCAGCGGAGGCGGACCGATCGAATGGGAACCGCGCTTCACCATCCACGGTTACCGGTATGCCGAGGTCGACAACTGGCCGGACGAGCTCACCGAGGGCGACGTCGTCTCGCGGGTGTACCACTCGGACATGGAGCGACGCGGCTGGTTCCGCAGTTCGAACGCCCCGGTGAACCGCCTGCACGAGAACACGGTCTGGAGCCTGCGGGGGAACTTCGTCGACCTTCCGACCGACTGCCCGCAGCGCGACGAACGACTCGGATGGACTGGAGACATCCAGGTCTTCGCACCGACGGCGTCATTCCTCTACGACGTGTCCGGGTTCCTCGGCTCGTGGTTGCAGGATGTCGAGGCGGAACAACGCGCCCTCGGCACCGTTCCGGTCTTCGTGCCGTACATCGCCCTCGGGTTCTGGGGCGAGCAGGTCAAGCAGCCGATGGCCGTCTGGGGCGATGCAGCCGTGCTGACGCCGGACGTACTGCACCAGCGCACCGGCGATGTCGGGGTGCTCCGGCGGCAGTACACGAGCGCGGTGGCCTGGCTCCAGGAGGTGGAGGCGGCGACCGGTCCGAGCCGAATCGTCGACAACTCGATGCAGCTCGGCGATTGGCTCGACCCGGCCGCGCCCGCTGACAAGCCCTTCGAGGCGCTCACCGCACCCGACCTCGTGGCGACCGCCTACTTCGCCTTCTCCGCCGGTCGGCTCGCCGCCATCGCCCGGCTGCTCGGCGAGACCGACGACGCCGCGCGCTACACCGAGCTCGCGGCTGAGGTGCGCGAGCGGTTCGTCGCCCGGTACCTGCTGCCGGACGGCCGCGCGACGAGCGACACGCAGACGGCGTATTCGCTCATCTCCATGCTCGAGCTGTACCCGGATGCCCGCAGCCGCGCGCTCGGCGATGCTCGCCTGGCGGAGCTCGTGCGCGAATCGAACGGGCACATCGCGACCGGGTTCGCAGGCACCCCCGTCGTCTCCGACGCGCTCACCCGCGGCGGCAACCTCGTCGAGGCGTACCTGCAGTTGCTCCAGGGCGGCAATCCGTCGTGGTTGTACCCGGTGTCGATGGGCGCGACGACGATCTGGGAGCGGTGGGACAGCATGCTGCCGGACGGCACGGTGAATCCGGGCGACATGACGAGCTTCAACCACTACGCGCTGGGTGCTGTCTCCGACTGGCTGCATCGGGTCGTCGCCGGTCTCGCGCCAGCGGCTCCGGGCTATCGATCGATCCGGTTCGAACCGCGTCCCGGAGGTGGCCTCACCTCGGCGGGTGCGACGCACCTGACCCCGTACGGCGAGGCCTCCATCGACTGGTCGATCGCCGACAGCGTGATGTCCACGTCGGTGACGGTACCGTTCGGGGCGACCGCCATCGTCGCGCTTCCCGGCGTCCCCGAGGTCGAGGTCGGCCCCGGCACCCACACCTACGCAACACCCGCCGTCTAACCCACCCGTCGGGGCCGCAGCCAGCGCGGTGCGCTCGACGCAGCGCGCCCCTCCGGCGCGAGGGCGGGTCTCCGGAGGCCCGCGCTCGCGCCGATGCCCCGCGGCCGGGGCTCATCAGGCGCGCTCGGTCCAGCGCACCGCGCTGGCCCACGGAGTCAACAGAGCAGACAGGTGTCGGGTCGGGACGAGGCGGCTCAGGGGCGTGCGTCGTGGAGATCGCGCTGCTTGATGATCTTCTCGGGGTTGGCCGGACGCATACCGACGATGATCTTGCCCCGGGCATGCAACCGTTCGAGGTCCTCGAAGGCGTCGATCAGCAGGTCGAACGGGTAGAACGCCGAGACGACGACGTGCAGCGCGTGATCCGCAGTGAGCTCGGCCAGACGTTGCAGCTGCTTCGTCGCGTGCTCGGCGAAGTCCTCATCGGGGGCGAGCGCCGCGAGTTCGATCACCTTCCGGTCCTCGCTCGAGCGATACCGGTTCGGCTCGACACCGAGTTCGAACGCGAGCTCCTGCCCGTCCTGCCCGAAGTTGTCGATGAAGGCCGTCACGCCGTTCGGTGCGAGCTTGCGGATCCGGGCAGCCATGCCGTCGCCGTACACGACGGGGGTGATGCCCTGTTCGCGGAGGAAGTCGTGGTTCCGTTCGCCGCATGTTCCGATCACCTTCACGCCTGCGAACTTCGCCAACTGCGCCTCGATGTTGCCGACCCCGCCGGCAGCAGCCGAGATGACGAGCGTGTCCCCCGCCCCGAGATGCAGGCCGTCGAGCGTGTCGAGCGCCGTGATGCCCGCGAGGTACAGCCCTCCGGCCTCCTCCCAGCTCACCCGCTTCGGCTTCCGGACGAGTGAGGCTGCCGGGACGACCACGTGCGTCGCATGCGCACCACGCACCGCGTGACCGATGACCTCGTCGCCGCGTTTCCAGCCCTCGACGCCGGTACCGACCTCGCGGACGAGGCCCGCGAAGTCACTCCCCTGCCCAGCGGGCAGGTCGATCGGTACGGTCTCGGCGAGGTGCCCCTCGCGGACGAACGCCTCGATGTGGTTGATCCCGCTCGCGAGGACGTCGACGACGACCTCTCCCCATCGTGGACGCGGGATCTCGGACTCCACGTACTCGAGCACGTCGGGGCCGCCATAGCGTGCGTAGCGAATGGACTTCATCGTCTGCTTCGAACCGAACATGGTTCATCATCCTCCCGGACGCCGATGAACCGTTCTCTAGACAAGCTAACTATCAGCGAGCTTCCAGCTTCACGAGAGCAGCCCCGGACCCCGCCGGATCGAGGAGTCGCGTCAGCGGCGGTGCCGCGGCCGGATCAGTCGAAGAGTTCGCTGAGCCAGTTGTCCTTCTTCCGCTTCCGCGAGCGGTCGTCGCCGTACCCGCGGTCACCATAGCCGCCACGGGACCGATCCTCGCCGTAGCGCTGCTCGCCAGAGCCCGGAGCCACCGGACGGCCGGGGAAGCCCGCCGCGGCGGCAGGATGCACAGGCGGGTTCGGGGCTGCAGGCGCGGTCGGGGCCAGCGCCATCGAACGGTCGATGATCTTGTCGAGCTCGCCGCGATCCAGCCAGACGCCCCGGCAGCTCGGGCAGTAGTCGATCTCGATGCCGCTGCGCTCGGACATGACGAGCTGGGCGCCGTCGATGGGACAGTTCATGGGGAGGTCTCCTCGGTTGATGACCTCACGACGCTACCCAGCGTTCGTTTGCGTAACCTGACAGCCCCAGCAGAGAGTGCCCGCCCGTTCGTTCGCGGGCGGGCGGACACTGAACCGTCCGGAACACCCCGGACGGCGCGGCGATCCTCAGCCCTTCACCGCTCCGGCGGTCAGGCCCTGCACGATGTACCGGCTCGCGAAGGCGAACAGCACCATCGTCGGGATGATCGTCAGCACGGCGGCCGCCGACATGGAACCCCAGTCGATGTTGTAGCTCGTGATGAAGCCGTTGAGTGCCGTCGGGATCGTCTTGTTCGCGTCACTGTTGATGAGTGTCACCGAGAGGAACAGCTCGTTCCAACAGTTCACGAAGTTGAAGATGAACGCCGCGACGATGCCGGGCTTCAGCACCGGGACGAGCACCCGGAACAGGGCGCCGAACCGCGAGCAGCCGTCGATCATGGCCGCCTCCTCGAGCGCGTCGGGGATGTTCTCGAAGAAGCCCCGCAGCATGACCGTGCAGAACGGGATGCACACGGCGATGTAGATCAGGATGAGCCCGAACCGGTTGTCGACGAGCTTCAGCTGCGTCATCAGCAGGTACAGCGGCCCGAGGGCGATGAACGACGGGATCATCTGCGTCGCCAGGAAGGCCAGCAGGATCGCGCCCTTACTGCGGAACTCGAAGCGTGCCAACACGTACGCCGACAGCATCGAGATGAAGGTCGCGATCACCGCGGCAACGGTCGCGACGATCAGACTGTTCACCACGTACGTCCCGAACTGCGCCTTCGCGAACAGTCCGAGGTAGTTCTCGATCGAGAACACCTCCGGCCAGTACGTCAGCGGGTAGGAGAAGATCGCGCCGGGCTTCTTGAACGAGGTGACGACGATCCAGTACAGCGGGAACACCGTGATGACGAGCCAGAGCCCGAGGAACAGGAACTTGACCGCCTTGGCGCGGGAGGTCTCCTTGTCGATCATGCCTTCACCTTCTTCTCACGCATGGACAGGAGGTAGAACGCGGTGAACACGAGCAGGATCGCGACGACGATGAGCCCGATCGCTGACGCCCGTCCGTAGTCGCCCCGCTGAGTTGTCGCGATCATCCACGTGGTCAGGATGTGGGTCTGGTTCGCGGGCCCACCACCGGTCATGCCGTAGATGATGTCGGGGAAGTTGAAGATCCAGATGACGCGCAGCAGCACCGTCAGGGCGAGCGTGGTGCGGATGTACGGGATGGTGATCTGGAACAGCATGCGCGCCTTGCCTGCGCCGTCGAGTGCCGCGGCTTCGAAGAGGTCCTCCGGCACGGACTGCAGGGCGGCGAGGATCATGATCGCGAAGAAGGTCACGCCGTACCAGACGTTCGCGACGATTACGGCGAACATGGCGGTGTTCGGATCCGCGAGCCATGGGATCGGGGTGTCGATCAGGCCGACCTTCTGGAGCAGGTCGTTGATGACCCCGAACTCGCTGTTGAACATCCAACGGAACAGGATGCCGATGAGGAAGCCGGAGATGGCCCACGGGAAGAAGATCATCGCCTGGTAGAGGCCACGGAACCGGAACTTGCGGCGCAGCCACAGGGCGATGCCGAAGCCGATGACGAACTGCGGGACGATCGAGGCGACCACCCAGACGACCGTGTTCAACACGACCTTCCCGAAGGCGGGATCGGCGAACACCGCGAGGAAGTTGCCGAAGCCGACCCAGGACGTGTCGGTGAGGTTCGCGAGGTTCCAGTTGCGGAACGCCATCTGCGAACCGGCGATCATCGGGTAGTAGATGAAGATCGCGACGAAGATGAAGGCGGGTGCGAGGAATCCGAGGAGGCCGAAGCCGCGGCGCACCGTGAAGGTTCGCCGTCGATGCCCGCCGGCGGTCCGCGACGGACCGGCCGGGGGTGTCGGGGTCGCGAGCTGCTGCCCGCGACCCGCCTCGTCAGTGGTGGTGGTCATGGAAGGGCCCTACTCGCTCTTCCACTTCTCGGTCCAGTACTCGTCCCAGCCCTCGAGGAGCTGCTCCGGAGTCAGCTGTCCGATGAGGACCTGCTGGATCTCGGAGTCGGACTTCTGAATCCACTCGGTCCACCACGAGGAGCCGCGCGGCTGCGTGACGCTCAGGTAGGTGTCCGGGTTCTCGTTCATCGTGACGTAGCTGGCCCACGGTCCGGTCTTGTAGAAGTCGCTCTCGGCGGCGCTCTTCACGATCGGGACGAGGCTGTTCTCCTGCGCGAACGTCGTCGCCTGCTTGTCCTCGGAGAGGAACTCGATGAGCTTCGCCGCTTCGGCCTTGTGCTCGCTCGATGCGGCGGTCCCCCAGCCGGCGGTCGCCATGGGCTGCGCGGCCTTACCGGTCGGTCCCGTCAGCAGCGGGGCGGTGCTCCACTGCTCAGCGGTGATCGCCTCGGACTGCTCGACGGTGGCGATGACCTCGGGGTCCTGCAGGAGGAACGCGGTCGAGCCGTTGGAGAAGCCCTCGACCATCTCGGGGTAGCCCCAGGCGACGGACGACGGCGGCGAGGCCTCCGCGAAGATGTCGAAGTAGGTGTTCAACGCGTCGAGCGCCTCGGGCGCGGAGAAGATCGTGTCGCCGTTCTTCAGCTTGAACGCGTTCTCGGTGTCGAGGTCGTCGGCGACGTACGCCTCGATGGCGGCGACGACGTTGCTGTTCGCGTTGGTACCGCCACGGAAGGCGTAACCGAACTGGTTCTTCGACGGGTCCTGGATGGCCGATGCCTGCTCGAGGAGGTCCTCCCAGCTCGCGGGCGGTCCGTCGAAGCCGGCATCCTTCACGAGGTCGGTGCGGTAGAAGAGGCTCAGCCCGTAGAAGCCGTATGGCACGTAGTAGACCTTGCCGTCCTCGCCCTTCGCGTACTTCGTCGCGTTGTCGGTGAGGTCGTCCCAGCCCGCCCAGTCCTCGAGCTCGCCGCTCATGTCGTCGAGCCAGCCGTTGGTGGAGAACGGGCCGACGGTGATGTCGCGGACCTCGAGCACGTCGACCCCGGAGCCGGACTGCAGCATCTGGGTGATCTTCTGGTCGGCCTGGTCGGTGGGCGGGGAGATCAGTTCGACCGTGATCTTCGGGTTCTCGGCCTCGAAGTCGGCGATGAGCGACTTCAGGACCTCGGTCCGAGCAGGATTGGTCAGGCTCTCGACCATCTGCAGGGTGACGGTGCCGTCGCTCGCTCCGCCGGCGCAGGCCGACAGGGCGAGGCCGGTGACGACGGACAGGCCGATGGCGGCCGTTGCACGTGACTTCCTCATGCTCGCTTCTCCTTTGAGTGGTGCTGGTGGGGGTGGCGTGGTGCTGGTGGGGGTGGTGTGGTGGTCGATCTGTTCGGGTAGGACGATCGCGGGGTGCTCAGCTCGTGGCCGCACGCTCCGCCTCGGCCCAACGCGCGAGCACCGGTACGGCGTGCTCGGCGAAGTACTCGAAGTCCTCGGGGGTGTTGTAGACGTGGGTGGACAGTCGGACGTAGCCGACGCCGTCGAGACTCGTGAACGCGCCCTCGATGCCGAGCTCGGCGGACACCCGGTCGCGGAGTCCGTCGGCCGTGGCATGGCTCGTCGCGAGCCCGGTGGGCAGCTTGACGAGCCGGAGCGCGTTGACCGGCATGCCGACGTCGACATGGCTGTCCTCACCGGTGATCGCGGAGACGGCGTCGGCGACGACCTCGACCGCAGAGTCGGCGAGGTCGGTCATGTAGGCGCGTGCGGCGTCCCAACCCCAGGTCTCCTCGATGAAGCCGAGCGACGTGGACGCAGCGAGATAGCTCGTCACATCGACCGTGCCCTGGGTGTCGAAGCGCTCGGGGAACGGTGCCGGGGCGCCCCAGGAGTCGATGAGCGGGTACAGCTCCTGCGCGAGGGGGCTGCGGGCGACGAGCACCGCGGCACCTCGAGGGGCGCAACCGAACTTGTGGAGGTTACCGACCCAGAAGTCGCAGTCGAGGTCGGCCATGGGGTCCGCGTACAGGCCCGGGACGTGCGCGGCGTCGACGAGGGTGGGGATGCCTGCGGCACGGGCCGTCGCGGCGATCCGCTGCACGGGGAGCAGGCGCGCGGTCGGCGAGGTGATCTGGTCCATCACGACGAGGGCGGTGCGGTCGCTGAACTCGGCGACGACGGCGTCGTGCGCGGTCTGCGCGTCGGCGTCGAGCGGGACGCGTGCGGTGCGGACCGTGCCGCCCCATCGACGTGCGAGGCGCTCCGCCCCCATCGTGACAGCGCCGTAGCCGTGGTCGGTGACCACGATCTCGAGGCCGGTCGTCACCGGCAGGCTCGAGAACACGACGCTCGCGCCGGCGCTCGCGTTGGGCACGAGAGCGAGCTGGTCGACGGCCGCTCCGAGGAACTCGGCGATCCCGATGCGTGCCGCACCGACCTTGGCCGGCAGGGCGGGGAACCAGGTGAGTGGCGCCGCCTCCATCTCGCGACGCAGCTCCTGCTGATGCTCCTGAGCGAGGATCGGGACGGCCCCGAACGAACCGTGGTTGATGTGACGCTTGGTCGGATCCAGCGTCCAGGCAGCAGCAGCCGGGCGGCCGTCGCCGAGCGTGAGCGGCGCGGGCCATGCGATGGTGCGAGTGTCCACAGTGACGTTCCTCCGAGTCGATTATGCAGTGGATTGTCCGATAACCATAGGGGCAACGTTTGATGACTTTGGTTTCTGAGGTGTTACAACTGATCGAAAGCACCGTAATCCGCCCGATTCATTGGATGACTTGGTCATACACCCCGAACTCATCGGATGTCTGATGCCGGGCGTCATCTTCAAGATCACGCCCGGTCAGCCGCTACGATGGCGGGAAGAGTCCTGAGGAGGAGCCGAATGTCGGCAGTCGACACCGCGTTCCACGGGCTGCGGCACATGATCGCCTCAGGGCGACTGGTGGCCGGTCAGCGCTTTCCCGCCGAGAGTGAGCTCTGCGATGAACTCGGCGTCTCGCGCGGCTCACTCCGCGAAGCCGTCCGGATGCTCGCCGCACTCGGCATCATCGAATCGCGGCACGGCTCCGGCACCTACGTGTCGATGCTGCGGCCAGAGGAGATCATCGGGAGCCTGTCGCTGACCGTCGACCTGCTCCCCCTCGACGGGCTGCTGCAGATGTACGAGCTGCGTCGGGTGCTCGAGACGCATGCCGCCTCGCAGGCTGCAGCGCGGGCGAGCGACGAGGTCCACGCTGAGCTGCTCGGACTCGTCGAGGCGATGGAGCGGACGACGGATCCGGCCGAATCGAGCGAACTCGACCATCGTTTCCACGAGCTCATCGCACGCACTGCCGGCAACGCGACGCTGACGGCACTGCTGCAGGTGTTCCGGTCGAGGTCGCGTGCGTACGACGTCTTCAGTCTGCCCGACGGCGACGACCTGCGTCGGGTCAGCAATCGGGGTCACCGTTCGATGACCGAGGCGATCATCGCGCGCGATCCGGTCGGTGCGGCCGGTGCGGCTTCAGCCCACGTCGCCCAGACCGAGGAGTGGTTGCGCGTCCTGCAGCCGCCCGCCAGCCGAACGGCCTGACCCCCCGCCGCCGTCCGGGCCCGGCCAGCGCGGTGCGCTGGACCGAGCGCACCCCATTGGCGCGAGCGCGGGCCTCCGGAGGGGCGCGCTCGCGCCAATGACGCGCGGCTGCGGCTACCGGACCGCGCTCGGGTCAGCGCATCGCGATGGCGGCGATGCGCGCGCGCTCGGTCGGCAGCACCGCGCTGGCTCAGGCCTCGATCGGCTGGCTCAGGCCTCGTTCGGCAGGAGCGGTTTGCCGACGAGCATCTCGAGCTGCGTCCACAGTCCGGCGGCGATGTCCGGGTCTGTCGTCACGGCGGCGGGCGTCGCGCGCACCGCATCACCCTTCGTCACCCATCTGGGCCCGAAGAACCAGCCGCCATCAGCACCGACGTCGGTCATCGCGCGGAGGATCGGCTCCGCGCCACGCTGCTTGCTCTGCGCGTACACCGACTGCAGCGTGTCGTTGAAGCGACGCTGACGAGTCGGCTCGTTCACACCTGGCACCCGACGGTCGAGGCCGTTCACCGAGTAGCCCGGATGCGCGACGAGCGATCGCACCGTGCTGTGAGCGGCTGTCAGGCGTCGGTCCAGCTCGAAGCCGAGTGAGGACAGCGCGATCTTCGACTGCCCGTACGCCTGCCATCCGCTGTAGTCGTCGCGCAGCTGGAGGTCGTCGAGACGGAAGCGGACGAGGAGCGTCGCCAGGCTGCCGAGCAGTACGACGCGCGGGGCGGTGTCGTGCGTCGTCGCGGTCCGCTCCAGCACCGGCAGAGCCTCAGCGAGGAGAGCCGCGTGGCCGAGGACGTTGGTCGCGAAGACCAGTTCGTTGCGGTCGACGGACTCGCGTCGGTCCTTCGGGTAATGCACGATACCTGCGTTGGCGACCAACCCGTCGAGGCGATCGAAGGATGCGAGCTCCTCGCCGGCTGCACGCACCGAGTCCAGGGACGAGGTGTCGAGCGCCAGGTGGCGGAGCTTCGCTTCGGGCACCTTCACACGGATGGCCCGCATCGCCGACTGCGCCTTCGTCGCGCTGCGGCAACCGAGGATCACCTCCGCCCCGGCCCCCGCCAGGCCGAGACTCGTCCAGAAGCCGAGTCCGGCGTTCGCTCCGGTGACGAGCACGACCCGTCCGGTCTGATCGGGCAGGGAGTCGGCGTTCCAGGTCATGGTCCCATCTTCGCGCACGGCGCTGGACGGTTCCTCGACATCCGCCGCCCTGATCCGACGCCCGCCGCCCCGGCGTCCCGTCTGCCCGCGCGGCCACGAGCGCGGCCCATTGGCGCGAGCGCTACCCTCCGGAGACCCGCGCTCGCGCCAATACCCCGCGGCCGGTCCAGCGCACCGCGCTGGCCCGAGAGGGAGGGGTCAGTGGTTGTTCGCGAGACGTTCGTGGTGGTGGATGACCTCGGCGACGACGAAGTTGAACCACTTCTCGGCGAACGCCGGGTCGAGGTGCGACTCCTCCGCGAGCGCACGCAGCCGGGTGATCTGACGCTGCTCGCGCGCCGGGTCGCTGGCAGGCATCTCGTGCTCGGCCTTCAGCCGACCGACCTCCTGGGTGCACTTGAACCGCTCAGCCAGCAGGTGGATGAGCGCCGCGTCGATGTTGTCGATACTGCTGCGCAGGCTACCGAGTCGCTCGGCCGGCGCTGGGACATCCGTCGCAACGGTGCGATCGGTGGACTCTGGGGTCTGCTCGGCGGCGCTCATGCGAAAACTCTAGCAATCGGAGAGGCGCCGGACACCGGCAGCGCAGTGGCGGCCGGTACCCATCGGGACGGCACCGCCTCACTCCAACGGGACGTCCGCCGCCTCGGCGGCGAGCAACACATCGCCGTCCACGACCACGCTTGCTCCGCGGAAGCGCGGGTGCACGATGAGGAACACGGCGACGACCGCCATCA
The DNA here is from genome assembly GCF_050613355.1 of Plantibacter sp. RU18. NCBI lineage: Bacteria > Bacillati > Actinomycetota > Actinomycetes > Micrococcales > Microbacteriaceae > Plantibacter > Plantibacter sp. RU18. The sequence goes on along the minus strand of NZ_CP159618.1, from coordinate 1,328,279 downwards.
CGGCCGCAGCGACGATGAGCGGCGCAACCGGAGACAGCGCGTACAGCGCCGTGGCGGCGGTGGGTGCCACCACGAAGGTGAGCGCATTGTTCGCCCCGAGGAGGCCCGCGACCCCGCCCTGCTCCTCGGAACACACGGCGAGCGACGCACCGGCGGAGTACCCGGGCATCGCGATACCGAGACCGAGTCCGACGAGGAAGATCGCGAGGATGAGCAGCGGCATCCCCCAGTCGAACACGAACAGGACGAGACCGAGCAGCGCGACGAGCGACCCGACCCGCAGCAGTCGACGGGGACGCCAGTGCACCCGCGGCACGAGCACCGTCTGGGCGAGGACCATGCCGACACCGGCGGCGAGCAGCGAGCCACCGGACGCGATCGCGGTGGCCTCGGCGCCGAGCGCGAACCGGTCCTGGATGACGAAGCCTGTGATGATCTGGATGAAGCCGAGCGCGGTGAACATACCGAAACCAGCGAGGAGGAACGGCCAGACGCGGGTGTCGAACGGACTGACGCTCGGCGGGTTCGCGACGAGCGAGTGACGCGACTCCGGCCGGAGACGGACACCGATCACGACGGCACCGACCGCGAGCACGACGGGCACGATCCAGATGGGCACCATCAGTCCGAGACCGGCGAGCAGACCGCCCGCGACGGACCCGCCGATCATCGCCAGGCCCTGCATGGCGCCGATCCCGGCCATCCCCCTGACACGCGACTGCTCGGTGACGGTGACGTCGGCGATGTAGACCTGCACGGTGGGGATCGTCGCGGCGATCGACAGGCCGAAGAGCAGGCCCCGACTGAGCACGAAGAGCACGAACAGCGCCACTCCGGTGAGGATCCCGGCGAGGCCGAGCTGCGCGAGGACGGCGAAGACCGCCATCGCGACGGCGCCGCTCGTCATCGTCGTGACGAGGACGCGTTTGCGGCCCCACGACTGGGAGCGCCGACCCCAGAACTGGCTTGCGAGCACGATGGTGATCGCGGCGCTCGAGATCATGAGCCCCACCTGCCATTCGGCGAGGCCGACCTCCCGCGAGAGCGGAGCGATGAGCGGGTTGAGAATCATCTGACCGGTGTACATGAGCAGCACGGCGACCAGCGCGAGGCCGATCTGTGGCCTGGCGGCGGGAGTACCGGTGGGTGTCGCTGTCGGCGGTTCGGGGTGGAGCATGGGGTCCTCTCAGGGTCGGAACGCCAGGTTAGGATCGGCGGCCAGAGTTTTGCAAGTCCATTCGCAAAATTGGCCGATCCGCCATACTGTTGGCATGGTGGAAGCAGTCCAGCGCGCGGTCGGCCGACCGAGATCCCTCAGTGACGAGCGTGTCGCCGAGGCCGTCATCGCCTGCGGCTTCCTCGACCTGCGCGCTCCTGCGGTCGCCGCGAGACTCGGGGTCAACCCGGCGACCCTCTACCGCCACGCGGCCGGCCACGAACAGCTCGTCGACATCGCCGTCACCCACCTCGTGAACGCGACCACCTGGCCGTCCATGGACGACGGCTGGCGCGACTTCCTCGAGCGCACCACCTGGACGCTCTGGGATGTCGTCCGCGCACACCCAGGGCTCGCCTCGGCGTCGCCGACGGTCGGCATGACCAACCGCGCACTCATGCGCCTCTTCAACCGCGTGTGCCTCGACCTCATCGCAGCCGGCTTCTCCACTCCGGACGCCGGGCTCGCGACCGACCTGGTCATCGACCTCGCGATCGACAGCCTCCACATGCGCGAAGTGCTTGCGGCGCATTCCTCCGAGACGCCCACGATCGACGCCTGGCACGAGCACTTCGACGGCGAGCTCCGTGCCGTCATGCACGATGCCATGCACGGCGATCCCTCCGCGTGGTTCGCCCGCAAACTGAGCGTCACCCTCGACGGGATCGAGCACGTCCTCGCGGCAGGGATCGCGCCGGCCGACTAGCGTTCCGCAGCTCCGACGCTCGGGGCGGTGATCAGACGACCGGCGTCGAGATGGATCCATGCGTCCGCCTCGGCGATCGCGACGGCGTCGTGACTCACTTCGACGACCGTCGCACCACACTCGGCCTCGGCGCGCAGGACTCCGCGGATCGCCACGCCGGACGCGCGGTCCAGGCCGACGGTCGGCTCGTCGAGGAGGAGGACGTCGGCCTGCCGGGCCAGCGCCTGCGCGACGAGCACCCGCTGCCGCTGCCCGCCCGACAACTCACCGAACGAGCGCTGGGCGAGGCCGGTGACACCGAGCCGCGCAAGGCTCTCGTCGACGATCCGCCGGTCATCACAGCCGACCCTCGACCACCAGGTGCGGAGGGTCGGCCAGCGCCCCATCGACACGACGTCGTGCGCCGTCACCGGGAAATGTTCCGGCACGGCGCTGCGCTGCGGGACATACGCCAGGGAGCGGCCTGCGAGTCGGTCGACATGACCACTCGACGGAGCCTGGAGGCCCGCGATCACGGCGAGGAGCGTCGACTTCCCTGCTCCGTTCGGACCGACGATGACGGTGACAGCGGAGCGCGGCAGGTCGACTGAGATCCCGTGTAACACGCGACGCCCGGCGTACTGAGCCGTCACGTGTCGCAGGCTGATCGCCGTCGTGGCGGGCACTCCGACCGGGGTCGCGGTCGCGGGCATCGAAGGACGGCTCATGCTGTGACCCTATCAATATTGAGAATCATTTTCATGTAGAGTGCTCGACCATGACCTGGATCACCGAGCCGTTCACCGCGGCCTTCCTCGTGCGTGCCCTCATCGGCGGCGTGCTCGTGGCAGGCATCTGCGGTGTCGTCGGCACGTGGGTCGTGCTCCGTGGTTTCGCGTTCCTCGGCGAGGCGATGGCTCACGGGATGCTGCCGGGCGTCGCCGCAGCCTCGTTGCTCGGCCTGCCGCCCGTCGCAGGGGCCGCTGTCAGCGCCGTCGTGATGAGTGCGGGCATCAGCCTCGTCTCGCGACGTGGCACGCTGTCGCACGACACCTCCATCGGTCTCCTCTTCGTCGGAATGCTCGCCCTCGGAGTGATCATCGTCTCCGCGAGCAGATCGTTCGCAACCGACCTCACGGCGATGCTCTTCGGCGACGTGCTCGCCATCCGGACGGCGGACCTGATCGGTCTCGCCATCGCTCTCGCGGTCACCGTCCTCGTGGCCTCGGCGTTCCACCGTCCGTTCGTCGCGCTCGCCTTCGACGCCCGGATCAGTGCGACGATGGGCCTGCGTCCCCGGCTCGCCCATGCCGCCCTCGTCGGCCTCGTCACGCTCGCCGTCGTCGCGTCGTACAGCGCGGTCGGCACGCTCCTCGTCGTCGCGTTACTCCTCGGCCCGGCCGTCGCGGCCTCGCACTGGGCGAAGCGGATCCCGCTCACCATGCTGGTCGCCGCCGCTTTCGGCAGCCTTGCCGTCCTCCTCGGACTGCTCGTCTCCTGGTACGGCGACGCCGCTGCCGGGGCCTCGATCGCCGCGAGCTCGATCCTGCTCGCAGCGACCTCCTGGGCCGTCCGCTCGCTCGTCACCGCTGTCCGGCCCCCGACGGGGCCCCAGCGGCAGCACCACACCGACCAGACCCACCCCAGCCACCGAGAAAGCGCACCGTGCCCCCACTCCCCCAGCCAACCATCCGTCGACCCCGCAGCCGCCGCGGCACCAGCATCACCGCACTCTCCCTCGCAGCCCTCACACTGACCCTCGCCGCGTGCGCGTCACCCGCCGACACCGCCGGTGAGACGGCTTCCGAGGGCACGCGCGGCCACGGGTACGTCGAAGGAGCGGCCGAGCTCCCCGAACCACAGCTGCATCTCGCGACAGCCGACACCGACGGGACGGTCCGACTCCTCGACCTTCTGAGCGAACAGCGGAGCACGGTCGCCACGCTCGGTCCGCTCTCGGCGCTGTCGGGTGCCGGTCGATTCGTCGCGGCGCAGTCCGAGCCGCCCGGGACCGTCACGGTCGTCGACACGGGCGTGTGGACGGTCGACCACGAGGACCACCAGCACTACTACCGGGCCGACGCCCGTGTGGTCGGCACGGTCGAGGGCCAGGGGGCTGCCACGATCGTCGAGGGGTCCGTGATCACCACGGTGCGCTTCGCCGACTCCGGCGAGACGATCCTGCTCGACACCGCTGCCCTCGGCACCGGCGAGGTCGACGAGACCGGCCGGATCGCCGCTGTATCGGGCAGCCCCGGCGTCGCCGTGCCGATCGGCGAGACGATCGCCGCGACGGGCGCGGGCGGCTCCCTCGTCCTGTCCGGCACCGATGGCGAACCACTCGACGCCGCTTCCTCCTCCGTCGTTGCGGCGAACGCCATCCTCGGCGGCTGCACCGCGGCGGCCGGAGCGATCACCACGAACGTCGGGGTCGTCATCGGCTGCGCAGAGGGTGCACTCCTGGCCGTCGTCGACCGCTCGGCGAGCGACGCAGACCCGGTGCCCTCGTTCGAGGCGATCCCGTATCCGCAAGCGGTCGATGAGACAGACCGCGCGACGTCCTTCCATGCACGACCAGGTCGGCCGACGGTCGCAGCCGTGGCCGGGACGACGGGCGCCTGGCTGCTCGACACCAGGGAGCGGAGCTGGTCACTGCTTCCGACCCCCTCGCCCCTCCAGCTCGTGGCCGCCGTCGACGACCGCGACCACCACGTCGTCGCACTCGCCACGGACGGCAGCGTCCTCGTCCTCGACGGCACGACCGGTGCGGTCACGGGCGCCACAGCCCCGATCGTGACACCGGCAGACCTCCAATCCGGTGTGCAGCTCGAAGTGGACCAGAACCGCGCCTATCTGAACTCCCCGACGGCACGGACCGTCTCCGAGATCGACTACGGGGACGCCGCCCGCATCGCCCGCACCTTCGACTTCGACACCGAACCGGCGTTCCTTGCCGAGACGGGACGCTGAGCATGCACTCCCGGACCACGCAGCCGGCTCGACGAGCACGACCGCTCCGCGCCCTGTCCATCATCACCGCCGGCCTCGTGTTCGGCAGCGGCCTCACCGCCTGTGCGGCGAGCGCCGACGACCGCCCGCTGATCGTCGTGACCACGAACATCCTCGGGGACGTCGTCGGTGAGCTCGTCGGCGACGAAGCGCGCGTGATGACGCTCATGGCACCGAACGCCGACCCGCACTCCTTCGAGATCTCCGCTCGGGAGGCGGCTCGGATCATCGATGCCGAACTCGTCGTGTCGAACGGGGTCGGACTCGAGGAAGGGCTCACGCAGCATCTCGAGACGGCTTCGGCCGAAGGCGTGCCGATCGTCGAGGCCGGATCGCTCGTGGACGTCCTGCAGACGACGTCCGGCACCGACGACCCGCATTTCTGGACCGATCCGCGGCAGATGGTGTCGGTCGTCAAGGGCGTCGCCGTCGCTCTGCGCGAGGAGGTGCCGGGGATCGACGGGTCGACACTCGAGACCAATGTCGAGCAGTACCTGTCCGATCTCGAGACCCTGGACGCGGAGATGGCCTCGGCCTTCGCGGCGATTCCAGCCGAGCACCGCAAGCTCGTCACCAACCACCACGTGTTCGGCTATCTGGCGGAACGCTACGACTTCGAGGTGATCGGTGCGGTCATCCCGAGCGGCACGACGCTCGCGGCTCCGAGCGCCTCCGACCTCGACGAGCTGTCGAGTGCCATCGAGGACGCCGGGGTCCGCACGATCTTCGCCGACTCGTCGCAGTCGGACCGCCTCGTGCAGGTGCTGGCTGACGAAGCCGGTGTCGATGTCGCCGTCGTGGCGCTCTTCACCGAATCGCTGACCGATGCCGACGGCGAAGCCCCCACCTACCTCTCCATGATGCGCGCGAACACCGAGCGCATCGCCACCGGACTCTCGCCCTGAGCGGGCGTCCACGACACCGAAGGAAACACATGCACCAGCACCGCAGCAGCACCGTGCGAACCAGCACCGCACGCAGCACCACCCGCCGACGATGGGCCCCGTTCCTGGCCGTCGGCGCTGCGTCCGCCCTCCTCCTCACCGGGTGCGCGACCGCGAGCGGTTCCGCTCCCGACGCGAGCACGGGCACGACGGACGGACCCCAGAGCCGGATCGCACTCACATATGACGGCGGCCTCCTCGTGGTCGACGCCGCGACCCTCGAGGTCGTGGGCGACCTCCCACTCGACGGCTTCAATCGCGTGAACCCGGCGGGCGACGGGCGTCACGTGCTCGTCACGACGACGGCGGGCTTCCAGGTGCTCGACACCGGGACGTGGACGGACGCGGACGGCGCCTCCCAGCAGGCGGAGCCGAAGCTCACCGACCTGGTGTTCGAGGCCGACACCGCCGGCCATGTCGTCCGCCACGCCGGCAAGACGATCCTGTTCGCCGACGGCTCCGGTGACACGACGGTCTTCGACAGCGCCGACCTCCTCGAGGCCACCGACGAGCTGCCGGACACCGAGACCATCCCCTCCGAAGCGGCACACCACGGCGTCGCGATCGAACTCGAGGACGGCACCCTGCTGTCCACGCTCGGCACACCGGATGCCCGCACTGGTGTCCGCGTGCTCGATGAGTCGCGCGCCGAGATCGCCCGCAACGAGCAGTGCCCCTCGGTGCACGGCGAGGGCGCGGCGAAGGGCGAGATCGCCGTCTTCGGCTGCAGCGACGGCGTGCTCGTCTACGACGACGGCGTCTTCACGAAGATCCAGGCGCCCGACACCTACGGCCGCACGGGCAACCAGTACGTGAGCGAGACCTCGACCATCGCGGTCGGCGACTACAACAGCGACCCGGACTCCGAGGGATACGACCTCACCCAGCTCGCGCTCATCGACACGGTCGCCAAGACGATGAAGATCGCCGACCTGCCCGATGGCGTCGGCTACACCTGGCGCGACGTCGCCCGCGGCCCGGGCGACGAGGTGATCGTGCTCGGCAACGACGGTTCGCTCCACATCCTGGACGAGCAGACCGGTGAGGTCACCGACACCATCGAGGTCATCGACGCCTGGGAGCCGCCGGCCGAGTGGCAGGACGCCCACCCGGCGCTCGTCGTCGCCGACGGCATCGCCTATGTGACGGACCCCGCGACCAGCTCGATCCACGCCGTCGACCTCGCCACCGGCGACGTCGTCACGGGCGAGCTGCCCGGCGTTCCGAACGAGATCGCCGTCGTCACCGGCTAGACCGGGCCATCGAGCGTGCCCGTCCGGTCCTGGGAGCGATTCCCAGAGCGCCGGGCGGGCACGGTCATGGACGATTGATGCCCGTCACGCACGTTCCGGCGCACGGAGCACGGCGCCCATGACGGGACGGGTCGCACGCAGCGCCGCCCAGACGAGGGCGATCCCACCCGCGAAGCACCCGACGATGACGAGCACCGACAGCGGCGCGAAGATCATGCTGAGCCCTGCGAGCGGCAGCACGAGCAGGACACCGAGCGCGGCCGAGCCGAGCGCGACGACCCGCAGCGGCAGCATGACGGCCCGCGTGCGGGCACGCTCCATCGTCTCGCGCGGCACACCCAGGCGGTCGAGGCTGACGTAGAGGTCCCGACGGTCGAGGATCGCCGACGCCTGGTTCACCCCGACGGAGCAGGCCACCATGAGGAAGGACGCGACGAGGGTGATGATGACCCCGGTGCGGATGTCCGCCACGAGTACGAGGCTCTCCTGGTCGATGTCACCGGAGGCCGCGACGTCCATGAGCGCCACGCCGGTCCCGGCCACCACGGCCACGAAGCTCGTCATCGCGACACCGCTCACCTGACGCCAGGCGGCCTTCGGCGACTCGAGGATGCTCCTGGCAGCGAGCAGACGCTCGGTGGTCTTCGCACGCTTGACCGAGCCGCGCCCGATGAGCGCTACCACCCACGGTCCGATGAGGCCGAGCACACCGACACCGGCGGCGAAGGCGAGACCGAGCACGACGAGGATCAGCGCCACACTCTGCAGTCCGGTCAGGACCGAGAGCGCGCCGTAGGCGACGAGCACAACGCCCACGCCGATGAGGATGCGCATCCAGTGCACCGTCGGCGCCTGCTGCTTGGTGCGCACGCCGAGCGGCGTCACGTTCACCGCGCGCAGCCCGATCGCCGCACTCGCCGCCGCGAGCAGTGCGACACCCACGACGACACCGAGGATGACGGGGACGCCGACCCAGACGCCCTCGACGCCGATCGGCGAGCCGCCGAACGAGATCAGTCCGACGAGTGGAAGGAGTCCGAGGTACAGCACGACGCCAGCGAGCGCGCCGAGGAGGGCGACCGCGGCGGACTCCAGGACCGTCATCGCCGTGACCGTCCGGGGTGTCGCGCCGAGCAGTCGGAGGGTGGCCAGCCGATCGTCGCGGCGCCTCGCGGAGAGTCGCGCGGCAGCCCCGCCGAGGGAGCCGAGCGGGACGAGCAGGAGGGCGAGGGCGAGCACGCTGAGCATCTGGTAGAGCGCGGCCGTCTCGTCGGTCCAGCGCCAGAACATGAGCGCACCGCCGAGGACGGTGAGCACCAGCGCGGTCGTGACCGCGAACGCGACGGCAGGGAGGACGATGGTCGCCGGGCTCTGCGCCCCGGGACGCGAGAGCATCCAGGTGAGGCGCAGGGCCGGGCTGCGTCCGGAACCCGACGGTATCGAGAGCGAGGCGGGTGCAACGCCGGCGGCGGCGCTCATGCCTGCGTCCCGGCCGAGGTCTGCGGAGCGGGAGCCTGGAACAGCGCCGGAGCCGCAGCCTGGAACGGCACCGGAGCTGCGGCGGGCGACGGCGACGGCGAGGCCTGCTGGCCGATCACCCGACCGTCGGCGAGGCGGACCACCCGGGAGCACTGCGCGGCCACCGTCTCATCGTGGGTCACGAGCACGAGTGTCCGTCCCTGACCCGTCGTGGTGTGGAGCAGCGCACCCATCACGTCGGCAGAGGTCCGCGAGTCCAGCGCACCGGTCGGCTCGTCGGCGAAGACGATCGCGGCACCGGTGACCTGCGCCCGCGCGATGGCGACCCGCTGGGCCTGCCCGCCGCTCAGTTCGCCGATGCGTCGACCCTCGAGCCCGGCGAGACCGAGTGCGGCGAGCCAGGCAGCAGCGCTCGCCTCAGCGGCGGGCCGCGCGACACCGTTCAGCATGAGCGCGACGGCGACGTTCTCGACGGCGGTCAGTTCGGGGATGAGGAGGCCCTGCTGGAACACGAAGCCGAAGGCCTCGCGTCGGAGCTTCGACCGGCCGCGTTCGTCGAGCTCGTCCACCCGCACGACGCCGGTCGGTGTGCTGAGCGAGATCGCGCCGGAGTCGGGCCGGACGATCCCGGCGAGGGTGTGCAGCAGGGTCGTCTTGCCGGAGCCGGAGGCCCCCATGATGGCGATGGACTCGCCGGCGACGATGTCGAGGTCGACACCCGCGAGCGCGAAGGTCGACCCGTACTGCTTCGTCAGCGAACGGGCGGAGAGGAGGGATGTGGTCATGACTCCATGGTCCGCGTCGGGCTGCCGCCTCCGCATCGGGCGGACGATGCAACCCTGCGGGCCTCCGTCATCCCGGAGGCTGACGTCGACGTGGGCCCTGGGTCACCGGCCGGCGCGACGGTCGGCGTCGAAGACCGTCACGGGCTGAGCCGCGGCCGAGAATGCCCGTCCTGTCGTCTGCTGCACGCGGGGCGGAACGGGCTGGTTCGACGGGTGGTCAGTTGCCGCGACGGCGGTACTGCGCGAAGAGGGCGGCGTCGGCCGCCCAGCCGGCGCCGAGGAACCGGATACCGGAGGCGGACTGCCCAGGCTCGCCGACCGGCAGCGGGACGGCGGACGTCGTGAGGTCGACACCGGCGGCTCCGGCTGCGACATGCGCCGAGGCCGGCACGCGCTCGGCGACCTCAGGCTGGGGCGAACGGACCGGCTGCGGCAACGACGCGACCAGGACGGGCGTGGTGACCGACGGGTGGACGGCGTGCGAGCGGCTGATCGATGACATGGTTCAATCGTGCTCGCCGAGGCCGGAGCACGCATCCCGCAGCCGGGTGATCCTCCGACGCCCGTGTCATCCTGCAGTACCACTCCAGCCGTCGTCCGTTCGCGGTACACGACCCCGCCACCCGGCGATCATTCCACGCTGACCGCCGGACCAATACGCTAAGCCCATGCCCACAGCACCCCGCAACACCGCTGCACTCCGCGCCGGATCCCGCACGCCGCGCATCATGTTCCGCGGCGGACGACCCGTGCCGCGCACGTCCATCGTGAAGACGACGCTGCAGCAACCGTTCGCGATCGGGTTCATCGGTGCGCTGGGTGCCCTCGCGGCGATCGTCGTGGGCCTGACGATCGGCTCGCTGTCGACGATCCTCGTGTACATCGCGGTCGGTCTGTTCGTCGCCCTCGGCCTCGACCCCGTGGTGGCCCGACTCGAGGCGCGGGGCATCAAGCGCCCCCTCGCGATCGCGATCGTCTTCGCCCTGTTCGCCGTGCTGCTGGGGGTGCTGCTCGCGATCATCATCCCGATCGTCACCCGGCAGGCGGTCGAACTCGTCACGAATGCGCCGCTCTTCCTCACCGACATCCAGGACCAGGAGTGGTTCACCGGTCTGAACAGCTACCTCGGTCCAGGCGTCGATCTCGAAGGCGCGCTCGACTGGCTGTACGGGCTCGCCGCCGATCCGAAGAACTGGGTCGTCCTCGCCGGCGGTGTGCTCAACATCGGCGTGAGCATCGCCAACGGTTTCTTCGGCGGGTTCATCGCCCTCGTGCTGGCGCTCTACTTCCTGGCGTCGATGCAGGCGATGAAGAACGCGTTCTACTCGCTCGTCCCCCGGCCGGCCCGCCCGCGCGTCATCTCGATCACCGATCAGATCACCGGGTCCATCGGTGGGTACGTCAACGGCATGGTGATCCTGGCGGGGATCAATGCCGTGCTCGGACTCATCATGATGTTGATCGTGGGTGTACCGTACGCCGGCATCCTGGCTGTGGTGATCTTCTTCGTCACCCTCATCCCGCTCGTGGGGTCGATCATCGCCACCGTCATCGTCGCGATCGTCGGGCTGTTCAATTCACCGGCGACAGCGCTGATCGTCGTCGTCTACTACCTGATCTACATGCAGATCGAGTCGTACGTACTGACCCCCCGCGTGATGAACAAGGCCGTCGCCGTGCCTGGAGCGCTCGTCGTCATCGGCGCGATGGTCGGTGGCACACTGCTCGGCTTGCTCGGCGCACTCGTCTCCATCCCGGTGACAGCGTCGATCCTGCTCATCATCAAGCAGGTCGTCGTCCCCAGGCAGAACGCGAAGTCGTAGCCGCACGCCGGAGCACCACCGCGGCCGCCCGAGCGCCCGGTCACCGAGCAGCAGCCGGTCACCGAGCTTGTCGAGGTGTGTTCCACCGTCCGCGCGGAACGGCGTCAGTGCTCGGCCATGGGCTGGACCGGGACCGGACGACCGGCGAAGCGGATGCGGACCACGTCACCGGCGTCCATCCGCTCCGTCGCACCGTGCTGGACGGCGACGAGGGTGCCGTCCCGCAGCTCGATCGTCGTGCGACGCACCGGGCCGAGGAAACTCGAGGTGACGACGACCGCGTCCGCACCGCCCTGCGGCGTATCGACGAACACGATGTCCTCGGGACGCACGAGCGCCGTGACCGCACCACGGTCTGCATGCTGCCCGAGCACCGGCAGACGCTGTCCCAGCACGTCGACCCCGCCGGCGACGAGCTCGCCTGCGATGCGGTTGCTCAGGCCGATGAACTCTGCCACGAACGACGATGTCGGCCGCGAGTACAGCTCCTCCGGCGTCCCGATCTGCTCGATCACACCGGCACGCATGACGGCGACGCGGTCGGCGACGGCGAGCGCCTCCTCCTGGTCGTGCGTGACGAACAGCGTCGTGATCCGCAGCTCCGATTGGATGCGGCGGATCTCGTCGCGCAGCTGCACACGCACCTTCGCATCGAGCGCGCTGAGCGGCTCGTCGAGCAGTAGCACGCGAGGTCGGGTGACGAGCGCACGGGCGAGAGCCACACGCTGCTGCTGTCCGCCCGACAGCTGGTGGGCGTACCGGGCACCGAGGTGACCGAGGCCCACGAGTTCGAGGCTCTCCTCTGCGCGCGTCCGACGCTCGGCGGGACGCACCTTCCGCATGCGCAGTCCGAACTCGACGTTCTCCAGCACGGTGAGGTGCGGGAACAGCGAGTACGACTGGAACACCATGCCGAGGTCGCGCTTGTTCGTCGGCACGCGGACGACGTCGACGCCGTCGATGAGCACGCTGCCCGAGGTGATGTCCTCGAGGCCAGCGAGACTGCGGAGCGCCGTGGTCTTGCCGCACCCGGAGGGGCCGAGCAACGCGACGAACTCGCCGGCTGCGAGCGTGAGGCTCACGCCGTCGAGCGCGCGGGCGCCGGAGCCGTAGTCCTTGACGACGCTCCGGAACTGCACCTCGGCACCGGCCCGTGCCGCGTCCGACGGGCTGGCAGCGCCCTGCTGGTCGATGATGGTCATGGTGTCTCCCTGATGCGGCGGCCCGAGCCGACGCAGCCGATGATGAAGAGCAGGACGAACGCGAACGCGAGCGCCAGCAGTGCGAAGATCACCGCGACGAACGGGTCGCTCTTCGAGACCTGCACGAGCGAGGTCTGGAGCGTGTTCCGGCCGAGCAGCGACGCGATCGTGTACTCGCCGAGCACGACGGCGACCGAGATCACCGACGCAGACAGCACCCCACGACGCAGGTTGGGCAGCAGTACCCGGATGAGCACGGTCCCCCAACCGGCACCGAGCGTGCGTGCCGCCTCGGCGAGCGTGCCGACGTCGACCGCTTGCAGGTTCGAGGCGATCGCTCGATAGGCGTAGGGCAACACGGTGATCCCGTAGGCGAACGCGAGCGTCCACGGCGAACTCCCGAGCACGCGCGCGACCACCGAGTACACCGGCGCGAGACCCACGACGAGCACGATGGCCGGCACCGTGATGGGGATGATGCAGACGAACTCCAGCACGCGCTGCAGCTTCGGGAAGCGAAGTTTCACGAGGATCATCGTCGGCAGCAGCAGCACGACGACGATGACGACCGTGACTGCGGCGAGGATGACGGAGTTGCCGATGCCCTGGAACAGCACCCGGTACTTGCGGGAGTTCTCCGGGTCGAAGATCGCCGCCCAGTGGCCGAGATCGTGGCCGCCGTCGATGCCGGCGCGGAGGGTGAACTCGACCATCGAGAGGATCGGCACTGCGAACACGAGGGCGACGACGCCGAGGATGATCCGGCTCGTGAGCTTCGAGGGCGTCGCAGCGTCGCGACGCACGGCCGGGCGCACCCGCTGCTGCTTCCCTCCGGGTGCCGAGGCGGCACCCTGCACGAGCGCTTCGGTCTTCGTCACCGTCGGGCGGGGGCCGACCGGTCCGGCAGGGTCAGTGACGTCGGTGTCGGTCGCGCTCATCGCTGCCACCGTTCCGTGCGGGCCTGCGGCGCGGCCGTCGTCTCGCACCGCCCAGTCATCGTCGTCGCGCTCATCGCTGCCACCGTTCCGTGCGGGCCTGCAGCGCGGAGTATCCAGTCATCATGACGACCATGACGATGATCATCCCGATCGCGAGCGATCCGGCGAGGTTCTCACGGCCGAGCACGGTCTCGCTGATGAGCGCACCGCGGATCTGCAGCGGCACGATCTGCGCACCCTGGCTGATGAGGGCTGCGGCTGTCGCGTAGCTGGAGAACGCGTTCGCGAACAGCAGCAGCAGCGAACCGAAGAAGGAGGGGGCCAGTACCGGCATCGCGATACGCGTCCAGTAGGTGAAGCGGGTGCCGCCGAGCGTCGCGTTCGCCTCCGACCACGTGCGCTTCAGGCCCTCCATCGCAGGCATGAAGGTGATCACCATGAGTGGCACCTGGAAGTACAGGTACGGCAGGAGGAGCCCCGGGACCTGGTACAGCCACACGCCGTCCGCGAAGATGTCGACGCCGAGTCGGTCCTTGAGGAACACGGTGACGAGCCCTTGGATACCGATCGTCGCGATGAACGCGAAGGCGAGCATGACCCCACCGAACTGCGCGAGCACACTGGAGGCGGCGTCGACGATCGTCCGGACGACACCGTCGGGCCGCACCGCGAGCAGGGCGTAACAGACGAGCGAACCGATCACGGCTCCGGCGACCGCGGTGACCGCTGAGACCCAGAACGAGCTGACGAACGCTCCGAGCACGGCGGGTTCGCCGAGTGCGGTGAGGTTGTCGAGTGTGAAGGCGCCGTCACCATCGAAGAAACCCGTGGCGAGCGCGAGGACCGTCGGCACCGCGAGGAAGAGGATGGTGTACGCCGCGAACGGGGTGAGCCCGAGGAGTGCCCAGCTCGGGCGCCGACGCGGGCGGGCGGATGGCGCGTGCGAGGTCCCTGAGACGATCGAACCCTCCGAGGGGCTGGCGGCGGGAAGCGAGACGGCGGGGCCGGCGACTGCCGACCCCGCTCCGCCCGGTGGCGGGAACGCTCATCAGGAGATCGCTGCCGCCCACTTCTCGGCGAGCAGCGCGGTCGCCTGCTCGGTCTGCTCCGGCGTGAACTGCACGAGGTCAGCGGGCATCTCACCGACGGTGTCGAGGGCGTCCTGGTCGACGGTTCCCGCGTCGACCATCGCGGCCAGCGTCACCGGGTACGCACCGGCGGCGAGGTACAGGTTCTGCGCGTCGGCGCTGAAGATGAACTCCTGCCAGAGGCGTGCGGCCGCGGGGTGCGGTGCGTCCACGTTCACGGCCTGGTTGTAGTAGCTGCCGACGGCCGTACCCGGGAGGATGGTCGTCTTCCAGTTGCGCTGACCCTCGTTCTCGGTCGCCGCTGCGAGGTTGTTGTAGCTCCAGTCGATGACGACCGGGGTCTCACCCGAGGCGATGGTCGCCGGGGTCGGGTCGAGCGGCAGGAAGTTGCCGGCGGCGTTCAGCTTCTGGAAGAAGTCGATGCCGGGCTGGATGTCGGAGGCGTCACCACCCGACTGCAGGGCTGCCATGTACACACCGGCTGCAGCTGCTCCGGCCTGGGTCGGGTCGCCGTTCAGCGCGACGTTGCCGGCGTAGTCGGAACCGAGCAGGTCGTCGATGGACTTGGGGGCGCTGACTGCGTCGGCGTCATACCCGATCGAGACGAGGCCGGTGTAGTCGTTCACCCAGAGCCCCGTCTTCTCCTTGTAGTCGGCGGGGATCTCGTCCCAGTTCTCCACCTGGTACGGCGCGAACTGGTCGAGGTTGGCGAGGGCGACGGCAGAACCGAGGTCGAAGACGTCGGGAGCGGTGTCCTGGCCCTTCTGGTTCTGGGCAGCCGTGATCTCTTCGGCGCTCGAGACGTCAGGGTCGGCCGAGTTGACCGTGATGTCGTACTTCTCCTCGAACGCGGTGATGATCGCGCCGTAGTTCGCCCAGTTCTCGGGGAGCGCGATGACGTTGAGCTCGCCCTCGGCCTGGGCGGCGGTCACCAGGGCGTCGAGGCCACCGAAGTCCTCTGCGGACGTCGCGGCTGCCGCGTCCACGCTCGAGCCGCCAGCGGTATCCGCCTCGGCCGAGCATGCGGTGAGCGCCGTCGCTGCGAGCGCGACGATGGCGAGGGCGGTCATGCGCCTGGTGTTCACGGTTCCTCCAGTGACGTCGGCGGTCGCCCGTGCTGTCGGGCTGAGTGGTACCGCGTCCGTCGTCTGGAGGACAAGCTAGGGTCGCCGCGTAACGCGATCGCGGCTGCCCGGTGTCCCACAGGTGAACACTGTCCGCCCCGCGCCCGTCTCACCCCTTCCGTGCCCTATTCAGAATTCAGGGATTGTTCGTCGCGGGCAACGGACACGCCGCATGCGCTGGCGGGAAACGGACATCCCTCCCGCGACAGTCCGGATTTCCCTGAATTCTGGAAATCGCGTTTTGACTCAGTTGCGGAGCGCTACCGGGCCGGGCGTCCGGGCGAGGCGCTCCTCGAGGCCGGAGCGCACCTCGGGCCACTCGTCGGCGATGACCGAGAAGAGCGCTGTAGTGCGCCAGGTGCCGTCCGCGCGTCGCTTGTCGCGCCGGACCAGCCCCTCGAACGTCGCCCCGAGACGCAGGATCGCCGTACGGGAGCGCTCATTGCGCTCGTCGGCCTGGATCTTCACGCGGCCGAACCCGGCGTCGAAGGCCAGGCCGAGGAGCAGGAGCTTCGCCTCGGCGTTCACAGCGGTGCCCCAGACACGTGGGTCGTAGGCGGTCCAGCCGAGGTGGGCAGCCTCCCCGGCCTCGTCGAAGTCGCCAAGGGTGGAGGTGCCGACGAGCAGTCCGTCGTGGTCGCCGCCGACGAGCCGGACCACATACGTGTTCCTGAACCCCGTGAAGAAGTACGCCTGGGCGAAGACGTCGAACTCCGACTGCGTGGTCGGGAGCGCCTCGATTCCGCCGCCGTACCCGCCGGCGAAGACCTCGGGGTGCGCGATCGCCGTGAAGAGCTCCGAGAAGTGCGCGCGATCGAGGGGTTCGAGGCGGATGGTCCGGCCGTCGATCGGCTTGGGTTCAGGGCGTCGTGCGGTCACCCCTCCACCGTATCCGCTCCTCCTCGCCCCCGCACGTGCTGCGACGACTCACGCCAGGACGAGACAGGTGGGCGAGCCAGCGTCGAGGGTGCCGAGGAAGCTCGTCGGGACACCGGTGCGCTCATCGAGACGGAAGCTCGCGATGTCGTCGGACAGCTGATTCGCCACGTGCAGGAACCGCCCGGACTCGAGGTGATGCCGCGGCCACGAACCGCCGCTCTCGACATCGGCGACGCCCTCGACGCGGGAACCGTCTCCGAGCACCCGCAGCGTCGCGATCCGGTTGCTCCCGCGGACCCCGACGTGCAGCTGCTCGCGCGATGCGGCGAGGCTAATCTCCGCCCCGGTGTCACCCTCCGACACCCCTTCCGACGGCGCGACGACCGCCGACAGCAGGTGCCAGTGGCCATCGGTTCCGTCGATACCGAGCGTGAACACCTCGACCGAGTACTCCGTGATGACGTGGAGGTGCCCGCTCGGGTGCACGACCAGGTGGCGCGGACCAGTTCCGCGCGGGAAGACGACCGTGTGGTCGAGCACGAGCCGGGTGCCGCGCAGTTGCCAGATCCGGACCGAGTCATGGCCGAGATCCGTCGTCGCGATGCGGCCGTCGGGCAAGAGGGCGGAGGCGTGGGCTCGAGACGGCCTCGACGGCAGGGCCTCACCGACAGCGGCCTCGAGGGCGAGCAGGGTGAGCGCGTCCTCGCCGGCGTCTGCCGCCTCGGCGTCGAGCGCGGTGGGCGACGCCCAGGGGTCGACCGACGCTTCTCCGAGTCTCGGGTCTCCGCCGAATGCGGCGTTCTCCGCGAGCGGCACTGAGACGACACGGCCGTCGCCGTAACAACTCGCGATGAGTGCCGCGCCCCCTGGCACGCTCATCACGTGGCAGACGGAGTCGCCGGCCTCGATGGGCTTGCCGAACGGTGCCAGGCCGAACTCGCCCGAGCGTCTGAAGGCTTCGACGGCGCCGGTCGACTCGCTCGCCGCGTAGACGATCGGGAGCGTTGGGTGCAGGGTGATGAACGACGGCGACTGCGCCTCGGAGGCCTGCACGAGGCGGAGGGTTCCAGAGTCGTCCTGCCGGAGGAGGCTGATGCCGGCACCGGTGCCGTCGGCCTCTTCGGTGTACGAGCCGAGCAGGAGGTAGGGGTTGTCGTCGCTCACCTCCACAGTCTCCCACCTGCGCTCGGCTCGCGGTGCGCACCCGCCGAGCGGCGCGGTGACGACGACGGTTCGGGCGGCCGATCGTGAACGGGCATTCCCCCGCGCCGAGCGCCGTGCCACGATGGAGCATGACCCAGCTCGCGCGATACGACCAGGCCTGCGGTGCGTTCATCAGCACGATCGAAGCCATCCGGACCCCGCAGTGGACGCAGCCCGGGCTCGGCGTGTGGGACGTCCGCTCCCTCGTCGGGCATACGAGCCGCGCGATCATCACGGTCATCGACTACCTCGAGCTCGATGCACCGGTCACCGTGTCGATGGAGAGCGCGGCCGACTACTACGGGCAGATCTACCTGACGTACACGAATCCCGAGGCGATCGCGCTCCGCGGGGTCGACGCCGGCGTGGCGCTCGGCGAGGACCCGGTCGGGCACGTCACGGAGCTGCGCCGACGCGCGATCGAGGCGATCACAGCGCAGGAGCCCGGTCGCATCGTGTCCCTCGGCGGTATGGGTATCCCCCTCGACGAGTATCTGCGCACTCGGATCTTCGAGCTGGTCGTGCACACGCTCGACATCGCGAGGGCTACTGGTCAGCAAGCCGCCATCCCGCCGGCGCTCGTCGAGGAGGCCGCGTCCTTGGCCGCCGGGATCGCTGCGCTCCGTGGCGATGGTGAGCGGGTGCTGCTCGCCCTCACCGGACGAGATCCCCTGCCGGCGGGCTTCAGCGTCGTCTAACCGACACCTGTCCAAGCCTCCCCTGTCGTGTTGCGCCAGCGCGGTGCGCTGAACCCAGCGCGCTCCAATAGCGTCCGCCGCTCCCTACTGGCGCGAGCGCGCCCCTCCGGAGACTAGCGCTCGCGCCAATGCCCCGCGCTCGGACCAGCGCACCGCGCTGGCCGGAGCCACCATCAGGAGGGTGGGCGGGAGCGGACGGTTGCGGCGTAGTCCTTCGGGGACATGCCGATGGCCTCGCGGACGATCCGGATGAGCGTGGCGCGCGTGATCCCGAGCGCGTTCGCCAGGGTCACGAGCGAGAGGTCCGGGTCTTCGTCGAGGGTCGCGAGCGCACGCCGGACACGCGGGTCGAGCGCGGCGGGATCCCGCGCGGCACGACTCGCCACCCGAGGCCGGGTGTCGCCGGTGGAGAGTTCCTCCACCGGAGGCAGGCCCGGCAACGCCGGCTGCTCCCACTCGTTCACCCGGGCACCGCGCTCACGACGACACCGAGCCGCGCCTCAGTCGACGAGGTCGTGACGCACCACGATGGCGTCGCGGCCCGGCCCCACACCGATCGCGGAGATACGCGACCCGCTGATCGCCTCGAGCGCGAGCACGTAGTCCTGCGCGTTCTTCGGGAGGTCCTCGAAGCGACGAACACCGGTGATGTCCTCCTGCCAGCCGGGGAACTCCTCGTAGATGGGAACGGCGTGGTGGAAGTCGCTCTGCGACACCGGCACCTCGTCGACGCGCACGCCGTCGACCTCGTACGCGACGCACACGGGGATGGTGGCGAGCTCGTCGAGGATGTCGAGCTTGGTGAGGACGAAGTCGGTGACACCGTTGATGCGTGCCGAGTACCGGGCGATCGGGGCGTCGTACCAGCCGACACGACGCGGACGGCCGGTGGTCGTGCCGAACTCGAAGCCCTTCGAGCGCAGGTAGTCGCCGGATTCGTCGAACAGCTCGGTCGGGAAGGGACCGGCGCCGACACGGGTCGTGTACGCCTTGACGATGCCGATCACGCGCTCGAGACGGTTCGGGGCGACACCGGAACCGGTGGCCGCTCCACCCGAGGTGGCGTTGGAGGAGGTGACGAACGGGTAGGTGCCGTGATCGACGTCGAGCATCGTGGCCTGACCACCCTCGAAGAGGACGATCTTCCCGGCGTCGAGCGCCTGGTTCAGCACGAGGGCGGTGTCGGACACCATCGGCCGCAGTCGCTCGGCGTAGGAGAGGAGGTCGTTCACGATCTCGTCGACCGTGATCGCGCGGCGGTTGAACACCTTCACGAGGAGGTGGTTCTTCTGGTCGAGCGCGCCCTCGACCTTCTGGCGCAGGATGTTCTCGTCGAAGAGGTCCTGGATGCGGATGCCGACGCGGTTGATCTTGTCGGCGTACGCCGGACCGATCCCACGGCCGGTGGTGCCGATCTGTCGCTTGCCGAGGAAGCGCTCCGTCACCTTGTCGATCGTGCGGTGGTACTGCGTGATGACGTGCGCATTGGCGCTCACGAGCAGACGGGAGACGTCGATGCCGCGGGCCTGCAGCGCCTCGAGCTCGTGGAACAGTACCTCGATGTCGATGACGACACCGTTGGAGATGACGGGTACGACGCCGTCGGTGAGGATGCCCGATGGCAACAGGTGGAGTGCGTACTTCTCGTCGCCGATGACGACCGTGTGCCCGGCGTTGTTGCCGCCGTTGAACTTCACGACGTAGTCGATGCGGTCACCGAGCAGGTCGGTGGCCTTCCCCTTGCCTTCGTCGCCCCACTGGGCGCCGACGATCACGATTGCTGGCATCTGGATGCCACCCCTTCCGGATTCCCGTGCGCCAGGCGGGGTCCTCTGGAACCGACGCCCTGACAGGCCGGACGCCCACCCTCTTCGGGCGGGCGTCACGTGCACGCACTCGTCCATCGTACCGGAGGCGTGTGACCGGCATCGAGAGCTGTGGAGGGGAGGAGCGGATGGTGTCGACCGATCTGTACGATGAGAGGACGCTCAGGCTGAGGCTGGTATTCCAGGCCGATCACCGCCGTGACATCGTCGCCCGACCGAACGGACTCCATGACCTCCTTGCCACGCCTCGTCGCCTTCGATCTCGACGACACCCTCGCCGAGTCGAAATCCGCACTCGACCCGCGCATGGCCGAACTGCTCGTCGCCCTCCTGGAGCGCACCTCGGTGTGCATCATCTCCGGCGGTCAGATCGTGCAGTTCCAGAACCAGGTGCTCGACCATCTCGGAGCAGCCTCCGCCGACGCACTCGGCCGCCTGCACCTGATGCCCACGTGCGGCACACGCTACGACCGGTACGACGGAACGGGCTGGACGACCGTCTACAAGCACGACCTCACCGAAGATCAGAAGTCACGAGCGATGGGCGCGCTCGAGACGGAGGCCAAGCGGCTGGGCCTCTGGGCCGAGCAGACGTGGGGCCCGATCCTCGAGGACCGCGGCTCGCAGATCACCTTCTCCGCGCTCGGGCAGGCGGCACCCGTCGCCGAGAAGGCCTCTTGGGACGCCGACGGCGCCAAGAAGGAATCGCTGCGCGCGGCCGTGCAGGCGCTCCTGCCCGACCTCGAGGTGCGCTCGGGCGGTTCGACCTCCGTCGACATCACGATGGCCGGGGTCGACAAGGCGTTCGGCATGACGCGGCTCGAGGAGCACACGGGTATCCCGCTGGCCGAGATGGTGTTCGTGGGCGACCGGCTCGACGAGGGTGGCAACGACTACCCGGTGCTCGCGCTCGGGGTCCCGTCGGTCGCCGTGCACGGCTGGCAGGACACGGCCGCATACCTGGAGTCGCTCGGGCTGTAGCACCTCGACAAGCTCGGCGACCGAGCGGGAACCCGGTGAGCGGGCGGACCCGGTGGTCAGTCGGAGCCGAGGATGACGATCGCCGAGGTGGGCGGCGCCGCTGCGGCGATGAGGTACTCGATCTCTTCGGACGCCGTCGGGTCGGCTTCCGTGAGGAAGGTGTTGAGTCGCTCGACCTCCTCGGTCTCGCCGATGGCCTTCGCTGAACGGCGCAGCGCGTAGAGCGAGCGCAGCACGCCTCGGTTCGGCGCGTGCGACCACGGCACGGGCCCCTGGCCGCGCCAGCCGGCGGCGCGGAGGGCGTCGAGGCCGCGGTGGTATCCGACGCGAGCCGCGGCGTAGCCGGGGATGGGCGACTGCGGGTCGTGGACGGCGTCGGCGAGGAGTGCCCAGCCGAGCGAGGAGCGCGGGTGCGCGGCGAGGAGTTCGGCGAGCGCTTCGATGGATCCGATCGCCGCGTGGAACTCGGCATCGGTCGCGCTGTCGTCCGGCAGCAGTGTCGGGGGGACGCCCATCAGATTCTCACCGGTCATCCTTCAACCATAGCTCCGTTGTCCGGAAGCGGCGTGGGAGGAAGCTGACAGCGGTCGCTGGGAGCTCACTGCATCTCCGATCACTATCTTGCACAGCCGTGTGCAAGATAGTACGATCGATTCCATGACCACCACCATGCCGCCCTCGACCGCCTCGCGCGCGCCGCGCCGGGACGCCACCGAGAACCGCGTCGCGCTCCTCGAAGCGGCTCAGTCGGCGCTGCGCAGCGACCCGGACGCAAGCCTCGAGACCATCGCCGCGACCGCCGGCCTCACCCGCCGCGCCGTGTACGGGCATTTCGCCAACCGCGACGAACTCGTGAACGCCGTCGTCGTCGCCGGAGCCGAGCGCGTCGCATCCTCGATCACCGCCGTCCGTGGCGAGGATCCGCTCACGACGATCGCCCTCATCGGCGACGTCCTGTGGGCACGGGTGGATCACATCCGCATCATGGCACCGCTCGCCGTCCGCGGCCCGCTCCGCCCGGTCACGGCCGCCGCGCTGCAGCCCGTCCGCACGCTTCTGCTCCACACCGTCGAGGCAGGCATCGCCAATGGCTCCATCCGCCCCGACATCGACGCGGGTGTCCTCGCCCGTCTCGTCGAGAGCACGGCGGTCGGCGTCCTCGAGGAGGCCACTCGTTCCGAGCTCTCCACCGGCGCCGGGCGCCGACTCGTCATGCTCGCAACGCTCGGCGCCGTCGGACTCTCCTGGCAGGACGCCACGGCTGTCGCCGAGCGAGCCGACGCCATCACCCGAGCCGCCTCCCAAGCCACAGCCGTCGCCACGACGACCACCACCGATGAGGAGCCCTCCCATGCGCGTTGAACTCAACGGGGTCTCGAAGGGCAAGGGCGGCATCGTCCTCGAACCGACCTCCCTCTCCTTCCGGACCGGTGAAGCGACCTTCGCACGCGCCGAGACCGAGCAACGGCCAACGGTCCTCGGCCTCATCGCGTCCGGTCGGATGCAGCCCGACACGGGCACGGTCCTCGTCGACGGGGCGGCAGACCGTCGCACCATGCGTCGTTCCATCGCACTCATCGACGCTCCCGACGTGTCAGAACCAGCCAGCGGCGTCGCCGTCGCAGGCGTCGTCGCCGAGGAACTCATGTTCGCCGGTCGCGCGAGCCATCCGTTCGCCGTGGCACGGCTGCTCGACTCGCTCGACCTCTCACACCTGTCGAAGCAGCCCATCTCGACGGTGGCCCCGACCGACCGGGTGCGGCTCCTCACGGAGCTCGCCATCCTCCGCGAGGGCGTCACCGCCCTCGTCCTCGTCTCCCCCGACCGCCACGGCGGCAACCCGCTCGAATGGTGGACGATCGCTCGGAAGCTCGCCGTGCGCGGCTACGGCATCCTCGTGATCGCCGGCGACGCCTCCGCCACGGCGATCAACGCCACCGCCGACGAGCCCGTCTCGGAGAACGCCACGGACGAACTCGTCCCCCTCTTCCAGCAGGACTGGTCGTGATGCGCCGCACAGTGCGCCACACCGCTCCTGCCGTCCCGTCCAGCACCACCCGTCCCGAGAAGGACCTCCTGTGAAGATCTTCGCCATGATCCGCGCCGGCCATGTTCCCCGATCGATGCAGCGCGACGCCGTTCCTGCCATCCACCCCAGCACCACCCGTCCCGAGAAGGACCTCCTGTGAAGATCTTCGCCATGATCCGCGCCGAATTGTCACGGTTGTGGGCGACGCCCATGTCGCGGCTCGCCCTGATCGCGCTGATGTGCGTGCCGTTGCTGTACGGCGGCCTGTACCTCTGGGCGAACCAGGACCCGTACGCGAAGCTCGACCAGGTCCCCGTCGCGCTCGTCGTCGAGGACACCGGTGCCCCGGCGACGGACGACACC
The DNA here is from genome assembly GCF_050613355.1 of Plantibacter sp. RU18. Taxonomy (NCBI): domain Bacteria; kingdom Bacillati; phylum Actinomycetota; class Actinomycetes; order Micrococcales; family Microbacteriaceae; genus Plantibacter; species Plantibacter sp. RU18. The sequence continues at coordinate 1,304,754 of NZ_CP159618.1, read as the reverse complement.
GGAGACGCGACCGGCGCCACCGACAACTATGGCGACGACATCGCCGAACAGCTCATCGAGGACGGTTCGTTCGCCTGGCACGAGGTGAGCGCTTCCGACGCCGCACGTGGTGTGAACGATGGCACCTTCGACTTCAGCGTGACGATCCCAGCGGACTTCTCCACCTCTCTGACTTCGGCATCGGGAGACGACCCCCAGCAGGCGCAGGTGCATCTGACGACGAACGATGCGAACAGCTACCTCGCGACGACCATCGGTGAGCAGGCGGTCAAGCAGATCAAGGCGACCATCGTGCAGACGGTCAACCGCCAAGCCGCAGGGCGCTTCCTCATCGCGCTCGACACGATCAAGACGAACCTCACCGATGCATCCTCGGGTGCCACCCAGCTGGCCGACGGCGCGCAGCAGGCCTTCGACGGCGCCGGCACCGCACAGGCGGGTGCCGCGACACTGGCCGACGGCACCGCGCAGATCGCCGCAGGCACCGCGAGCCTCCCGGCCCAGACGGATCAGCTCGCTTCGGGAGCCGAGCAGGTCGCGGCAGGCACGGCGACCCTCGCGGGCAAGGGCGACGAGATCGGCGCTGCCGCGCAACAGCTGCTCAATGCACTGCCGACGGCTCGCGCCCAGATCGCGCAGACCCTCACCGAGAACGGCTTCACGCCAGAGCAGATCGCGCAGGTGCTCGCGCTCCTCGACCCGGTGGCCGACGATGCCGCGAACGCGAACGCGAAGGTCCAGACCGTCGTGTCGCAGGTCGATCAGTTGAACAGTGGTGCCCAGCAGGTCGCCGGCGGCGCTCGGACGCTGAGCGACGCGATGCCGGCGCTCGCCTCGGGGACGCAGCAGGCCGCCGACGGCGCTGCATCGCTGCAGACCGGTCTCACCACGCTGCAGACCGGGCTCGGCACCCTCCGTGACGGGATCGTCACCCTGCGGGACGGTGCCGACAAGATCCCCGCGACGACTGCCGACTCACGGGAGCTCCAGGCGAAGACCATCGCCGACCCGGTGAAGCTGACGAACTCCTCCGTCACCAGCGCAGGGACGTACGGCGCCGGGCTCGCCCCGTTCTTCGTGAGCCTCGCCGCTTGGATCGGCATCTACGCACTGTTCCTCATCGTGAAGCCCGTGTCGCGTCGCGCGATCACCGCCCTCCACAGTCCGATCAAGGTGACCGTCGCGGGCTGGCTCACCCCCGGCATCCTCGGCACCATCCAGATGGTCGCGCTGTTCGGCATCCTCGCCGGTGCACTGCACTTCGAGGTCCACAACCCGCTCGGCACCTACGGGATGATGGCACTCGCCTCGTTGACCTTCGCCGCCATCATCCTGACGCTCAACGTGTGGTTCGGCAGCGTCGGGCAGTTCCTCGGGCTCGTGCTCATGGTCATGCAGCTCGTCACCGCGGGCGGCACGTTCCCGTGGCAGACCCTGCCTGCACCGCTCGCCGCACTCCACCACGTGCTGCCGATGTCGTACGCCGTCGATGGGATGAGACAGCTGATGTACGGCGGGCGGATGGATGCCGCCTTGCAGGACGCCGGCGTCCTCCTCGCCTGGCTCGCGATCGCACTGTGCCTGTCGGCGATCGGCGTGACGCGGATGACGCACGCGAGGACGCTCCGCGACCTGCGCCCGAGCCTGATCGGCTAGCCGCGGCGCGGCGCGTCGCTGCCCTCGCCAGGCTCCGGGAACGGAGCCTGGCGAGGGCAGTGAGGTGCATCGTCGGTCGGGCGACCCTGCTCAGCGGCGCCGGGCGACGAACATCGTGGCGATGCCGAGCAGCAGGAGGACGGCCGCACCGAGCATCGCGGGTGCGACGAACTCCGAGCCGGTGCTGGCGAGCGAGCCGTCACCCGTCGCGTCTGCGGCAGGAGCTGCTGGCTGTGGCGTCGAGGTGGTCGGCGTCGTCTGAGGAATGGACGGCGTCGTGACCGTGGGTTCCGGTGTCGGCGTCGTTGTGGGCTCCTCAGTCGGCTCCTGCGTCGGTGTGGGGCTCGGGGTCGGCGTCGTGCCCGTTCCGGTACCACCGCCGCCGTGCGCGACCACGTTCCAGGTGACCGGCTCCTCGGAGACACCCGGGCCCGTCAACGATGCACGGTTCTCCCAGGGACCGGTCGACCCCGGCGCGACGCGCGTCTGGTACCAGACGGCGTAACTGAAGCCGGCACGTGCCACGAAGTCCAGCGTGAACTGGGAACCGGTGGAGGTGACCTGGTAGTCGGCGGGCGCGACATCGGCCCAGGCCGGCTCGGTGCCGGCCTCGTTCAACGTGTCGGCACCGAGCAGCCAGACGTCGCCCGTGGCCACCGAGTGTCCGGCGCCGAGCGTGTCCGTCAGCGTCAACGCGGTGTCCTCCGCCCAGCCTTCTGCCGGCGACGGGATCGTGAGCCACCAGCCGATCGTCGTGCCGTCGTCACTCAGTGACCCGTACTTCGCGAAGCTCTGCCCGTCGTACGGCCTCTGCTCACCTGGTCCGCCATCGGGGCGAACGGTGACCGGCAGCTCGATCACGCTGCCGTCGATCACGATCTCGACCGTCGTCGTGGTGCCGCCCGCGAGGTCGGCGCTCAAGCGCACGTAGAGTCCGAGCGTGCCGCCGATCGCGATCGGGTGGCCCGTCACGTAATCGGTGAGCGTGCAGTCGAGGCGGTTGTCGGCTGTCGTGACGATGCACTGCGCGACGGTGTCGCCGTCGGCCGTGAGCAGGGGGAAGTCGCTGCCCAAGCCGACGAGTTCGTCGGGCAGCTGCAGTCCGAAGGTGCTGCCGGCGGGGGTTCCGTCAGGGACCGCCCAGTCCGCCTGGAGTTCGATGGTCTGGTTCCGATCGAACTGGCCGTCCTCGGTCGTCGTCGCGATGGACACGGCGGTGATCGCACCGGGGATCTCGGCGGCACTCGCCGGCGACGCACCGGCCAGGACGGCCGTCGCGACGACGGTCATCCCCAGGGCGGAGAGGATGCCGCGTGCGGTCCTCGGCGGGGTGGTCGGTGCGGGGAGGCGGGTCGAGCCGAAGTGCTGCTCGGGGGCCGCGCTCGGCGGGGTCTGTCGGTTCTGCATTCGGGTACTCGCAATCGGGTCTCATCGAGCCCGACCGGGTGACACCTTCGTGTCGTCGGACCCACTTGGGAGAGTCCATCGACCGCGGATCCTGACGCACAATCGCCGATCTGACCAGGAATTCATCCGCGTCTTCGAGATGGAGCGATATTTCCCCCGCGATCGGGGTACATCACCGATCACTGCGCCGTGACGGGGGCGAGCGCGCCCCTCGACGCCGTCGCCGGAGCATCCCCCTCGGGTGGGGGATGCTCCGGCGCGCTTCGGGTCGTCGTCTCCGTGCGGCTCCCATTCGGGCGGGGAACCGACCGTGTCCGGCGGATGAGCGCTGCGCCCGGGTCGATCGGGTCGATCCCGTCGGTTGCACTCGCATGAGTGATCGCCGAAACCGGGGATCATGACGCGGAATGGGAGAATTGTCGGAGAAATGACCCGATGATCGCCGCCACACAGCAGAAACCCGCGAACGGGGGGGGCAATCGGAAGCCGATCCCGGAGACGTCGGAGCCGGGAGACACCGGAGGCCGCCGGGAGTGGGGGAACTCCCGGCGGCCACCGGCGCGACGGTCCCGGACGTGTTGCGGCAGAGCACCGCACGACGGTCGGGTCCGTCTGGTCGCGCCTGGTCGGAGGGGTTCGGGCCCCACCGGGTCGGCGCGCGTGGACAGCCCTGATCAGGCTGCGATCAGCGCCGCTTCACGTTGTTCCGCGAGCATCCGGCGACGAGTCGCGAATGCCGCACCGGCACCCCAGATGAGGAGTGAGGCGAACAGCGCACCGGCGGGGGCGATGAGTTCGCTCGGGCCGGTCTGCTGCGCGGCGACCGAGGTCGACGTCTCATCGACGCGCGGCTCGGCCTGAGCGGGCGAGGCGACTCCGACGATCAGGGCGACGGCCAGCGCTGCCGGCACGGCGAGTGCCGTGACGCCGCGGACCAGTGAGCGGCGGGTTCCTCGTTCGGGCGAGGCTCCCAGTGTTTCGGTGTGACGGTTCATCTTCGACGCATCCTTCGGGTGACCGCCGATTCGCATCGCACGGATTCGGGTTCCGTGCGAGGGCCCTCGTGGCTTCGGGTGCCGTGAGGGATTCGGGTTCAGCGGTGGAGTGTTGCTCCGGTTATGAGTATGGCCGTCCTTGTCGGCACTTTGGGGGACTACAGGGTCAACTGGGGCAATCTTGAGGTTTTCCTGAGGTCCGATGCGGGGCAGCACTGAGGACGCCCCGCGGACGGGGGTCAAGACGATTCAGGAGGAACCGAATCCGACGTGTTGCGTGATCCACACGTGCATCGTGACCGCCGCAGCGGCCGATGCGTTGATGGACCGGGTGGACCCGAACTGGCTGATCTCGACGACCGCTTCAGCCGCGGCGACGGCTTCGGGTGACAACCCTGGACCTTCCTGACCGAAGAGCAACAGGCACCGTTCCGGGAAGTCGAACGTCTCGATGATGACGGAGCCCGGCACGTTGTCGATGGCGATGATCGGGAGCTCAGCGGCCGCCGCCCAGGCGACGAGGGCTGCGACGTCGGTGTGGTACTCGACATGCTGGTAGCGGTCGGTCACCATCGCGCCGCGCTTGTTCCAGCGGCGCCGCCCGACGATGTGCACGGTGTCGGCTGCGAAGGCGTTCGCCGTTCGGACGATCGACCCGATGTTCATGTCGTGCTGCCAGTTCTCGATCGCGACGTGGAACGGGTGCCGATGGTCGTCGATGTCGGCGACGATGGCCTCCATCGTCCAGTACCGGTAGCGGTCGATGACGTTGCGGGCGTCACCGTCGCGCAGCAACTCCTGGTCGTACCACGACTCCTCGGGCCACTCCCCCTCCCAGGGGCCGACACCGGAGCCGGGACCGGCGGGTACGGCGGGCGGTTCTTCCGGGTGGAGCGGGGTCTCGGACACCAGCCAACCCTACCCGCGGCGTGCCACACTGGACTTCCGGGCCCGATGCCGCGCCAGTCCCAGCGGCGCGCGGCTCGCGCGACTCGCCTGAACACCTGGAGGAACCCATGTCACGACGTGACGAGGTCGAATGCTGGCTCACCGATATGGACGGCGTGCTCGTCCATGAGAACCACGCCCTCCCGGGCGCCGCGGCGCTCCTGCAGCAGTGGCAGGACCAGGGAACCCCGTTCCTGGTGCTCACGAACAACTCGATCTTCACCCCTCGCGATCTGAGTGCCCGCCTGCGCACCTCCGGGCTCGACGTCCCGGAGGAGTTCATCTGGACCTCTGCACTCGCGACGGCGGCCTTCCTCGCCGAGCAGGAGCCGGGCGGTTCGGCCTTCGTCATCGGCGAGGCAGGCATCACCACCGCCATCCACGAGGTCGGCTTCACCATGACCGAGACGAACCCCGACTACGTCGTCGTCGGCGAGACGCGCAACTACTCCTTCGAGGCGATCACCAAGGCCATCCGCCTCATCGCGGCCGGTGCCCGTTTCATCGTCACGAACCCCGACGCGACGGGCCCGAGCAAGGACGGCCCGCTGCCCGCGACCGGCGCGATCGCGGCCCTCATCACGAAGGCGACCGGCATGGAGCCGTACGTCGTCGGGAAGCCGAACCCGATGATGTTCCGATCGGCGCTCAACAAGATCGGTGCGCACTCGGAGAACACCGGCATGATCGGCGACCGCATGGACACCGACATCGTCGCCGGCATCGAGGCCGGCCTCCACACGATCCTGGTGCTCACCGGCATCAGCGACGAGGCGGAGATCAACCGGTACCCGTTCCGTCCGAACGAGATCCTCGGCGGCGTCATCGACCTCCTGAAGACGGAGCCGGTCGAGGTCGAGCTCTAACCCCCGTCTGTCCGCGTCGGCCCTGCCCGGCCGACTGTTTCCGAGGAGCACCATGCGCGCCGTCGTCTACGAGCAGTTCGCCGCCCCGCCCGAGCTGCGCGAGGTCGCCGATCCGAGCCCGTCGCCCGGCGGCGTCGTCGTCCGTGTCGAGACGACGGGTCTCTGCCGGAGCGATGCGCACGGCTGGCTCGGTCACGACGACGGCATCGCCCTTCCGCATGTGCCGGGGCACGAACTCGTCGGTCGCATCCATGCCGTCGGCGCAGAGGTCGAGCGCTTCCGCATCGGCGACCGTGTCACCGTACCGTTCGTCTGTGCGTGCGGACGCTGCGAGCAGTGCCTCGCCGGCAACGGACAGGTCTGCCCGAACCAGACGCAGCCGGGCTTCACCCACTGGGGCTCATACGCCGAACTGGTCGCGCTGCACGATGCCGACGTGAACCTCATCCGGGTTCCGGACGACCTCGATGCGGGAGCTGCGGCGCTGCTCGGCTGCCGCTTCGCGACCGCCTTCCGCGGTCTGGTGCACCGGGCGGGGCTCCGCAGCGGCGAGCGACTGCTCGTCGTCGGCTGCGGCGGCGTCGGCCTCAGCGCGGCGATGATCGGAGTCGCCCTCGGTGCCGAGGTGATCGCGGTCGACATCGACCCGTCCGCCCTCGAGCGCGCTGCGTCCATCGGCGTCGCGCACACGATCGACTCCAGCGGGCTCGATGAGGCAGCAGTCCTCGCCCGGATCGCCGAGGTCGCACCAGGCGGCGCTCAGGTGTCGGTCGAGGCGCTCGGCCGCGAGGCGACGGTGCGCATCAGTCTGCTCGCGCTGGCGCCGCTCGGTCGGCAGGTGCAGATCGGACTGTTCTCCGGCGAGCCGACCCTGCCCGTACCGACGATCATCTCGCAAGAGCTGTCGCTGCACGGCAGCCACGGTATGCCGGCCGCCGACTACACCGCGCTCCTCGAACTCGTCGCGAGCGGAGCACTGCGCCCGCAGGACCTCATCGAGCACCGCATCACGCTGGCGGATGCCCCGGCCGCGCTCGTCACCCTTGCCTCCGGCGACCGGTCTGCCGGGATCACCGTCATCGACATCTCCTGACGGCACCGACGCAGATGGATGCCATCGCGCGTACACCGGTGACGTCGGCGGCGACCGGACCTCGGCGGTCAAGGAGTTCTGAGCGCCGACGACCCTCGGAACCACGCGCCCGCAGCAATCAGGCGGGGTCGGGGCCCCGGTCGGCAGGCGGGACGGACGACGCAGCGGACGGCGTGGAGACGCTCTCCGCCGCTGCGGTGTTCGCTGCTCCCACGAGCGTTCCGAAATAGAACGCCAGGAGCAGGAGCACCGCTGCCCCCAGACCGACGACCGTCCAGAGCAGTGCCTTCGGGATGCTGTGGTCGACAGCGTCGCCGTGGTATTCGGGAAGATCGCGCTCGGGCGTCGACTGCACGGTCTGCGGCGGGAGCGAGGCACCGACGACACCGGCGGCAGGAGATGCGCCTCCGAGCGCTCCTGCGGCGTCGAGTTCCGGGAAGGCGACCGTCTCGCCAGTCAGCGCGGCCGGAGCCGTCTGCACGGCCGGGACGACCGGCCCCTGCGTGGGAACGGCCACCGCACCTGCGCCGAGGATCGAGCCGAACGCCAGTGTCGAGGCGGGTGCGATCGGTTCGACCAGGTCGTGCGGTTCGACCCGGTCGCCGCCGACCTCATCCTCGGGCGCGACGGCAGGGGTGACATCCGCTTCAGGGGCCGATTCAGGGGTCGCTGCCGAGACGTCTGAGCCGTCGCCCGCGACGAGGCCTGGCACCGGGACGAGCGGGAGTCCAGGCTCATCCGCTGCGTCGGCCTGGAGGGACCAACCACCCTCTGCGGCGAAGGCATCGGCGAGCGACGTCGCTGCGGCTCCCTCGGCAGGCTCGATCGGGGCGTCCTGGGGCGCTGCGGCGATGTCGTCCGTTGTCGAATCCTGGACGAACTCGCCCGTCGTCTGGGGGACCTCGATCGTCGCCGGGGCGTCGATGGTCGCCTCGTCGAGCGCTTGACTATCCCCCGTCGTCTCCGCGGACGGGACGACATCGACGAGGTCGGTGTCCGGGCCGACATCGAACAGCGACTCGAGCCGGAGCTCCTCGCTGACCGGTTCGGCTTCGTGCGCCTCGAACGCCTCGACAGGCTCCTCGTCTGCACTCGGCGCATCGACGGCGTCGATGGGGCTGATCGGATCGAGGATGGCGGCGGCATTGTCCGGTAGCGCATCGTCCGGCACGAACGACTGCAACGGCGCGGCACCCGAGGCCGACAGTGGGATGGCGTCGAACTCGACGATCTCCTCGTCGAACTCGTCGTCGAGCTCCTCAGGGTCGACCGCGTAGGAGGGCAGCTCGGCGTCCGACGCCGGCGCCTCGACGTCAGCAGTCGACGCGTCGTCGGTGTTGGCAGCGCCGCCGGCGAGACCGGCTCCGATGCCCCCTGCAGCGACTCCTGCAGCGAGGGCGGTGGCGTCCACGCCGGCATCGAGACCGCCGAGTGACAGCGTGGGGAAGAGGTCGACCGTGTCGTTCGCAGCCGGGATGATGGGCGTCTCGACGGTCGGTGTCGGGGGCTGATCGACGTCGTCATCGGTCCAGCTGCCGAACTCGTCTCCGGGGCCGTCGAGGAGTGGCCGACCGAGCGTCTCGGCGGCGAGTCCTGGGGCGAAGGGCTGGATGTCGCCGGCGATGAACGCCGCATCCGGCACCTCGCCCTCGAGAGCCAACTCAGACGGGGAGTCCTCGCTGACGGCCCCACCGGGCGCGGCGGCCTCCCACTGGACGGGCGGGACGGCGATCGGTTGCGTGGTGGGTGCAGCGTGCACGAGCGGGTCGAGTGCATCGTTCGGAGCGAGGTCCCACACGAACGGTGCGCCACCGAAGGGGCTGACCGAGGGTTCGAGCTGCACACCGTCGAGGGAGATGAGCTCGGTGATGGAGCGCTCGGCAGGAGGCGTCGGAGGGCCGAACGCCGGCGGCACTGCAGCGTCGGGTGCCGCCGTGGCATCATCGATCGGGGTCGTCGGGACGGCGACGGGGGCGACGAAGGCCGCAGCGGCTGCAGGGGGTTCAGGCGCTGCAGGGGCTGCACCGGCGGCGGGGATCAACCCGGGGCCTCCGAGGCTGTCGAACGGGCGCGTCTCGTCGAGTGGCTCCGAGCTGTCGGCGGGCTCGGGCCACGGCACGTCGGCGGGCGAGACCGGTTCGGCCGGGGTCGCCGGGGTCGAGGGCGCCGGCGAATCCCACCGCAATGCGGATGGAGCAGTGGTCGGCTCGGCCGAGGTCGGCGAAGCCACGACGGGAGTCACCGGAGCCGTCCCCGGAGCGGGCTCGACGGTGCCGATGGCGTCTGCGGCGTCGATGATCTCGGGCTGATCGGCGGATTCCGTGACGGTCGGGCCGGGCTCCGAGTCCTCCGGCACGTCTGCGACGGCCTGGTCGGCGGGCGCGGTGTCGACGGAGACGGCTTCATCCTGTGGCTCGACCGGGACGACGCCCGTGGCGCCGGGCGTCGGAGCGGACGCGGCATCGGTCACGTCGTCGGTGGTGGCTCCGAAGGTGTCGCCGAACGGCTCGGTGAGCCAGGCGAGGGGGTCGGTTCGTGGCTCGGACGCGGGTGCATCGGCGACGGACTCCGCCTCAGCGGGCACCTCGGTCGTGTCGTCGCGGACCTCGACGATCGCGCCGTCGAGGACATCGTCACCGAAGGTCTCAGACAGACTCCACGACTCGCGCGGGAGGTCTGCGCCATCGGCCGTGGCGTCGTCGACCGTGCCGTGGACATCGGCGGCTTCGGCAGTTGTTCCAGTGGCATCAGGAGGAGCAGCGGTTCCGGGCGTCGCGATGACGTCCGGCATCACCGTTGCGGGCGGGGCGGATGCCGCAAGGCTCGGCTCGGCCGAAGCCACGGAATTGGCTTCGGGAGTGACCGGCACGACGGCCGGGGCGTCGGTGGTCTCGGCCTCGACCTCTGCCCACGCGGCTGGGTCATCGGCGGCGAGCGCACGGGCGATCGGCAGCGCTGCCGTCTCGACGTCTTCCGGGGCCGGACGATCGGTGTCCTCGTCGGTGCCGAGGCTCCACGGCTGGTCGTCGACCGGCGGCAGGACCACCGGGTTCGTCGGTGCCGGCCGGAACGTGCCGGCGGGTGCATGCTGGAGCACGGAGTCAGTGTCGACCGTCAGCTCGTTGAGCACCGGCGGAACCGGCGCTTCCGGTGCTGGCGTCGGCGGGACCACGGGCAGCTGCAGTGCGCTCGGGTGCAGACGCGGCTCGGTGGGCATGGGGGTCGGGGCGTCTGGTCCGGCAGCGACGGGCTCGTCCGCCGCAGCCGCAGCCGACGATCGTGTCGCTTCGAACTCCGGGGTCTCGGACTGCGTGGCTTCGGGCTCGGTGGCTTCGGGCTCCGGGACCGCGCCGGACGCTCCAGTCGCTGCCTCGGCGCTGACGTGCGACTGCCACCACGTGAGCAGCTCCGCTTCGCTGGCGAACTCACCGGGTGCGGTCGGTGCCGCAGCGTCCGTGGTGGGCATGGTCGCCGGGGGCGGAGTGGTCGGGGCAGACGCGGCGGGTCCCTGCGCGACGTCGGCGGCAGGTGACGGGGTGGGCGGGGCGTCGGTGCGCTCTGCCCGTGCGGCGTCCGTCGTGGGTTCCTGCACGACCGGGAGCACTCGTGTGCGGTCGTCGTCGGGCGCTCCTGGCGCGGGCGTCGGGGTGGGCGGCTGCGGGGCGACGGGCTCGGTGACCGAGGAGGCGGTGACAGACGACTCGGGCACAGCGGCATCCGGCTGCGTCTCGATGGCGCCGGTCTCGTCCTCGTCGAGCTGCGAGAGCAGCCAGTCGGTTCCATCCGCGGACTCGTCCGGTTCTCCGGCTCCGTTGCGGTCGGTCCCGTCGCCGGACATCAGGCGAGTCCCAGGTCTTCCAGGCCGATGGCGGCCAGGTACTGGTAGCCGGCAGCCTCGATGATCTCGCGGGCGCCCGTCGCGCGGTCCACGACGACGGCGACGGCGACGACCTCTGCACCGATCTTCTCGAGCGCTTCTGCGGCCTTGAGCGGCGACCCGCCGGTGGTGGAGGTGTCTTCGAGGACGATGACGCGCTTGCCGGCGAGGTCGGGTCCTTCGACCTGCTTGCCGCGACCGTGGTCCTTCGGTTCCTTCCGGACGACGAAGGCGTCGTAGCTGAGGCCCCGGGCCGCGCCCTGGTGCAGGATCGCCGCGGCGACCGGGTCTGCGCCCATGGTGAGACCGCCGACTGCGAAGACGTCGGGGACGTCCGCGATGAGGTCGATCATGACCTGCCCGATGAGGGGTGCCACCCGGTGGTCCAGGCTCACCTTGCGGAGGTCGACGTAGTACGTCGCCTTCTTGCCGCTGGTCAGGGTGAAGTCACCGTGGAACACGGCTTCCGCCGAGATGTATTCAATGAGCTGAGCTCGTGCGTCCGTCACGCCCCAGAGTCTACAAGCTGTGACCCCCATCGCCGCAGTCGCCCACACGAGGGACAACTTGCCCGTTCGCCGCTCACGACTCCTCCCTCAGAACCTCCCCAACTCAGGAACGACTCGGCGCGTCGGGCTCGACCCGGCCGGTCGGGCTCCCGACACGCCGCGCGGCTCCTGAGTTGGGGAAGTGGAAAGCGGACAGGGGTCAACGCACCGCGTCGGGTTCCGGGTCGTCGACGCCCTCAGCCGCGAGCAACTCCGCCTCGGCGGTGCCGCCGTAGCCGTCCGTCTCCGGGTCGCCATGCAGACCGCCCGAGACCGCGTACTCCTCCTCGGGCGACATCACCAGGCGATGACGACCCCAGAGCGCGAACGCGGCGAGCATGACGAGGTAGACCGCGACGATCGCGATGATCGCAGGGAGGAAGGTCGGGTTCACGAGGAATCCGACGAAGACGAACGCGGCGATCACGGCTGCGATCACAGCACCCGGCACCCCCCAAGGGCTGCGGTACGGGCGCTTGGCGTTCGGGAACTTCTTCCGCAGCAGCAGGAAGGCGATCATCTGCATGAGGTACGCGAGCACCGCACCCCAGACCGCGATGTTCAGCACGATCGCCCCGGCGACACCGCCGGAGCCGCCGGCCGCGTCGACGATGACCAGGGCGATGAAGCCGATGATCGCGCCGGCGACGAGGGCGACCCACGGCGTCTGCCGCTTGCCGGTCAGCGAGAGGAAGCGCGGGTAGTAGCCGGCCCGAGACAACGAATACATGTTGCGCCCGTAGGCGAACATGATGCCCTGCAGGGACGCGAGCAGACCGATGAGGGCGAAGAGCGCGAGCACCGCGGCAGCGCCGTCGCCGACGATCGCGCGGAACCCGTCGAGCAGCGGCTCTCCCGCCGTGCCGGTCGCCTCGGCACCGATGACGCCGGTGTTCAGGAAGAGGACGAGCAGACCGGTGACGATGAGCGTCCCGCGCGCCCAGAATCCGGCCTTGGGGATGTCGCGCACCGGGTTGTGCGACTCCTCCGCGGCGAGCGGCAGCTCCTCGATGCCGAGGAAGAACCACATGGCGAACGGCAGGGCGAAGAGGATCGGGAAGACGCCGTGCGGCAGGAACTCCGTCTGGCCGGGGTCGGGAGCGATGTCGAACAGGTTCGCCCAAGCGAACTGGCCGGAGAAGATCGCCATGGCCGAGAACACCAGCAGGATGCCGATGGAGATGATCGACACGACGATCGCGAATGTGAATGAGATGCTCGCACCGGCGGCGTTCAGCGCGATGAACGCGATGTAGAGGATCGCCCACCAGACGGGCGACGGCATCGAGAAGCCGAGCAACTCGCTCGTGATCGCGTCGGCGTACGAGGCTGAGAAGTACACGATGACCGCGGTCGTCGCGACGTACTCGATGGTCTCGGCGAGGCCGGTGACGAAGCCTCCGAGCGGACCCATCGCCGCTCGCGCGAAGGAGTAGGCACCGCCGGTATGCGGCATTGCGGCCGCCATCTCGCCGATCGAGAAGATCATGCCGTAGTACATCGCGACGAGGATGATGAAGGCGATGAGCATGCCGCCGAAGCCGGCGAAGTCGATGCCGAAGTTCCAACCGGAGAAGTCGCCTGAGATGACCGCCGCAACCGCGAGACCCCAGAGGCCCCACACCCCCGCCGACCGTTTCAGGCTGCGCTTCTCGAAGTACCCGTCGGCTGCCGTGGTGTACGTCACCCCGGAGACCTTGAGCGTGTCCTTGGCCATTGATGCGTCCTGTTCGCTCGGGTTGCGCGCTCGTCGGGCTCGCACAACGTCCTGAGATTCGGTTGGCCCCGACTATAGGACCTGCAATGGTCGCATGTACATACCTTTGTGGCCGATGAGGACTCACCAGACTCTCGATCCAAGGCCGCGGTTGTGATGTAATGGTCGAGTTCGCGACCATTCGGTGCTCCAACGACGGAGCGCCTCAACGACAGGTCACCCGATCACACGAGGAGCAGCCGATGCACCCACGCTCAGGAAACCTGACGCTCGAGGAACTCACCACGGCTGTCGGGGAGCGCGAGATCGACACCGTCATCGTCGCCTTCACCGACATGCAGGGCCGCCTCATCGGCAAACGGGTCTCCGCCAGGCTGTTCCTCGAGGACGTCGCCGAGCACGGGGCCGAGTGCTGCAACTACCTGCTCGCGGTCGACGTCGAGATGAACACCGTCGACGGCTACGCGATGTCGAGCTGGGAGCGTGGCTACGGCGACATGGCGATGATCCCCGACTTCAGCACACTCCGTCGGGTGCCCTGGCTGCCCGGCACCGCCCTCGTCACCGCCGACCTCCAGTGGCTCGACGACGCACCGGTCGTCGCCTCACCCCGCCAGATCCTCATCGCCCAGCTGGAGCGGCTGGCCGAATGGGGCCTCGTCCCCTTCGTCGGCACCGAACTCGAGTTCCTCGTCTTCGACGACACCTTCCGCGAAGCCTGGGCGAAGGGGTACGCGAAGCTCACGCCGGCCACCGACTACAACATCGACTACGCCCTGCTCGCCTCGACCCGCATGGAGCCGCTGCTGCGCGACATCCGGAACGCCATGGACGGCGCCGGGATGTACTGCGAGGGCGTCAAGGGCGAGTGCAACCTCGGCCAGCAGGAGATCGCGTTCCGCTACGACCACGCACTGGTCACCTGCGACAACCACTCGATCTACAAGAACGGCGCGAAGGAGATCGCCGACGCCCACGGCAAGAGCCTCACGTTCATGGCGAAGTTCGATGAGCGCGAGGGCAACAGCTGCCACATCCACATCAGCCTGCGCGGCGAGGACGGCTCAGCGGTGTTCGCGGACGCCGCTCAGCCGGACGGCATGTCGAAGCTCTTCCGGCATTTCCTCGCGGGCCAGATCGCGGCGATGCGCGAGCTGACGCCGTTCTTCGCACCGAACATCAACTCGTACAAGCGCTACGTCGACGGCAGTTTCGCACCCACAGCGGTCGCCTGGGGCATGGACAACCGCACCTGTTCACTCCGCGTGGTGGGCCACGGTCTCGGGATGCGCGTCGAGAACCGGGTGCCGGGCGGCGACGTCAACCAGTACCTCGCGGTCGCGGCCCTCATCGCCGCAGGGCTGCACGGCATCGAGAACGAGCTGGAGCTCGAGGACGCGACGACCGGCAACGCCTACACGGGCGGCGCTCCCCGTGTCCCGACCACCCTGCGCGAGGCGACCGAGCTGTTCTCGCAGTCGGTCATCGCCCGCGAGGCGTTCGGCGACGAGGTCGTCGACCATTACCTGAACTACGCGAACGTCGAACTCACCGCCTACGACGCGGCCGTCACCGACTGGGAACGGGTGCGCGGCTTTGAGCGCCTCTGACCGGAACGACCCGGGCACGACGGCGACGGACACGGCCTCCGTGCGCTCGAGCGCGCCGCTCATCGGGGTCACGACCTACCTCGAGCAGGCACAGACCGGCGTCTGGGACGTCCCGGCGTCGTTCCTGCCGAAGGTGTACCTGGACGCCGTGACCGACGCGGGTGGCATCGCCGTGCTGCTGCCGCCGCAACCCGTGAACCGCGCCGTCGCCGCTGCAGTGCTGTCGCGCCTCGACGGACTCATCGTCTCGGGCGGAGCCGACGTCGACCCCGGCCTCTACGGGCAAGCTGCCCACCCGCGTACGGGACGACCCCGGACGGACCGCGACGCCTGGGAGGAAGCGCTGCTGACCGCCGCGATCGACTCCGAACTGCCCTTCCTCGGCATCTGCCGCGGCGCGCAGCTCCTCAACGTCGCACTCGGCGGCACGCTCGTCCAGCACCTGCCCGATGTCGTCGGTGATGACTCCTATCAGCCGGGCGAGGCAGTGTTCGGTCCGAAGACGGTCGAGGTCGATCAGGGCTCCCAGCTCGCGGCTGTGCTCCGCCAGGACGGCACCTCGCTCGACGTGCACGTGTATCACCACCAGGCGATCGACCGGGTCGCCGACGGTCTCGTCGTCACCGCACGCACCGGCGAGGGTGTCATCGAGGCCGTCGAGTTGCCCAGCGTCCCGTTCGGCCTCGCCGTGCAGTGGCACCCCGAGGAGGAGAGCGTGGACCGCCGCCTCTTCGCCGGTCTGGTCGACGCGACGAGAAGGCACCGCGACGGCGGACCGACCGCACCGACGAGCGAACCGAAAACCGGCATGGCGAGCGACGCGGCCACGGTCCCGGATCCAGGCAGCACGACCAGCGCCGGCACGAACAGGAGCACCGCACTGTGAGTTACACGATCATCAACCCGGCGAACGAGCACGTCGTCACCACCATCGACCACCTCGACGAGGTCGCGACCGACGCCGCGATCACGAGAGCATCCACCGCGCAACGCTCCTGGGCCGCGCTCCCACCCGCTGATCGCTCGCGAGCGCTCCGCCGCTTCGCCGAGGCGGTGGACGGAGACCTGGAACACCTCGCAGGTCTCGAGGTGATCAACTCCGGCCATCCGATCACGCAGGCGCGCTGGGAGGCCGGACACGTCCGCGACGTGCTCGAGTACTACTCCGCCGCGCCCGAGCGGCTCTTCGGCCAGCAGATCCCCGTGGCCGGCGGCATCGACATCACCTTCCACGAACCGCTCGGCGTCGTCGGCATCATCACACCGTGGAACTTCCCCATGACGATCGCAGCATGGGGGTTGGCTCCGGCGCTGGCAGCCGGAAACGCGGTCGTCCTGAAGCCGGCGGAGTGGACGCCGCTCACCAGCATCCGCCTCGGCGAGCTCGCCCGCGAGTCGGGTCTGCCCGAGGGGGTCTTCCAAGTACTGCCCGGACGCGGCTCCGTCGTCGGCGAACGCTTCGTCAGGAACGAGACCGTCCGGAAGGTCGTCTTCACCGGTTCGACGGCCGTCGGCAAACGCATCATGGCGGGCGCCGCCGACCAGGTGAAACGGGTGACGCTCGAACTCGGCGGGAAGAGCGCGAACATCGTCTTCGCGGACGCCGACCTCGAACGCGCTGCGGCGAGCGCCCCCTACGGCGTCTTCGAGAACGCCGGCCAGGATTGCTGCGCACGCAGTCGCATCCTCGTCCAGCGCAGTGTCTACGAACGGTTCATGGAGCTTCTGGAGCCTGCGGTGCAGGGCGTGGTCGTCGGCGATCCGAACGACCCGGCGACGGAGATGGGGCCGCTCGTCTCGGCCACCCACCTCGCATCCGTCCGCGCCTATGTGCCGGACGACGCCCCGGTGGCCTTCACCGGCAGCGCTCCATCAGGCCCCGGATTCTGGTTCCCGCCCACCGTGCTGACGCCAGGACGCTCCGATCGCACGGTGCGCGAGGAGATCTTCGGCCCCGTGGTCACCGTGCTGCCGTTCGAGGACGAAGCCGACGCGCTGGCGCTGGCGAACGACACGGAGTACGGCCTGTCCGGGTCAATCTGGACGCGCGACATCGGACGGGCACTCCGGGCCGCCCGCGCCGTCGAGTCGGGCAACCTGTCCGTCAACTCGCACTCGTCCGTCCGGTACTCCACGCCGTTCGGTGGGTTCAAACAGTCGGGCCTCGGTCGGGAACTCGGCCCCGACGCGCCGCTCGCCTTCACCGAGACCAAGAACGTCTTCATCGCCGTCGACTGAACCCGGGCCCCGGCCGCTGGCACCCGGTCGCGGTCCCGATCCCCGTCCCGGTCCCGGTCCCGGAGCTTGTCGAGGGGCGCCACGCCCGCACCACCCACACTGACCCCCAGGGAGCACCACATGACCATCACCCCCATCGACCTGACGCAGCGTCTCGCCGGGAAGGTCGCCGTCATCACCGGCGGCGCGAGCGGCATCGGCCTCGCGACCGCCAAGCGGTTCGCGGCAGAAGGCGCGACCGTCGTCATCGGCGACGTCGACCCGGCCAGCGGGCAGGCGGCGGCCGAACTCGTCGGAGGACTCTTCGTGCAGGTGGACGTGACGGATCAGGAGCAGGTCGACAACCTCTTCGACACGGCGGCGTCCACCTACGGCTCCGTCGACGTGGCGTTCAACAACGCCGGCATCTCACCGCCCGACGACGACTCCATCGAGACGACCGAGCTGCCGGCCTGGGAGCGTGTGCAGGATGTGAACCTCAAGTCCGTGTACCTCTGCTCGCGCGCGGCGCTCCGGCACATGGTGAAGCAGGGCAAGGGGTCGATCATCAATACGGCCTCGTTCGTCGCCGTGCTCGGCTCGGCGACCTCGCAGATCTCGTACACGGCGTCGAAGGGGGGCGTGCTGGCGATGAGCCGAGAGCTCGGGGTGCAGTTCGCGCGGCAGGGCATCCGCGTCAACGCGCTGTGCCCCGGTCCCGTGAACACGACCCTGCTGCAGGAGCTGTTCGCCAAGGATCCGGAACGTGCGCAGCGTCGCCTCGTCCACATCCCTCTCGGCCGCTTCGCAGAACCCGAGGAGCTGGCGGCATCGGTCGCGTTCCTCGCGAGTGACGACGCCTCGTTCATCACCGGCTCGACGTTCCTCGTCGACGGCGGCATCTCCTCCGCGTACGTGACACCCGAATGATGCGGCGAGCTGAGCGGGATCCGGCGCGGACACAGGCGAAATAGACTGATCCGATGAGCGAGACGCGGAGGGACGACGAGGCGCCGGGGATCCTCAGCGCCGAGCTCCTCCTGCGTCCCGGACGCGCCGGCAACGCGTTCGAGGAGACGGTCCAGCGGCTGCTGCAGTCGATCCGACTCGGACTGATCGAACCGGGTGGACGACTTCCCGCCGAGCGGGAGCTCGCGACCATGCAGGGCGTGAGCCGCGACACCGTGCGCGATGCGATCGCAGCTCTCACCGAGGCGGGGTTCCTCACCTCCCGCCGGGGTCGCTACGGCGGCACGTTCGTGATGGACGTGCTGCCGGAGGACGGCCCCGGTCCCTCGCCCGACGCCTCGGCCGTCGACGACCCGCGCCGTCCGGTGTCCACGGCGGAGATCGAGGACACCCTCGTGCTCCGCAGCATCCTGGAAGTGGGTGCAGCCCGCGAGGCCGCGCAGTGCAGACTGTCCGGCGCAGATCGGGAGCGGCTCTGGCAGGCGCTCGGCGACTGCCGCGGGGCCGACCCCACGGACTACCGTCGCCACGACTCCCGACTACACCTGCTCATCGCCGAACTCGTCGGAGCGCCGTCGCTGCTGCCGCTCGTCGCCGAGTCGCGGATGCGCATCAACGAGCTGTTGAACGGGATCCCGCTGCTCGCTGTGAACATCGCGCATTCCGACGAGCAGCATGAGCGCATCGTGAAGGCGATCCTGCGAGGACACCCTGAGGAGGCCGCACAGGCGATGGCGGAGCACGTCGCCGGGTCCGAGGCGCTGCTCCGGGGCTTCCTCGCCTGAGCAGACGCCCCGCTCCCCGAGCCTGTCGAGGAGCGCTCGCAGGCATGAAAACGGCCCCCACGGCGACGAGTCGCACGGGGAGGCCGGGATGCGCCGACGCGAGGTCGGCGGGTACGGAGTCTAGAAGGACTTCGGGTAGGAGCGGGCCGGGATGGCACGGTAGCCGTCACGCTTGACGACGACGACAGTGCCTGCGGCTGCACCTGCAGCGAGGAGGGCGATAATGCCGAAGAAGATGGTCATGTTCCTATGAAACATCCGATCCCGATGAAGGACAAGCTCACAATACTGCCGATACTCGGTAGCCTGGCTACATGGACGTACGGCGGCTTGATCTGCTTCGGGAGCTCGCCGAGCGCGGGACCGTCCACGCCGTCGCCGAGGCCACACACCGGACGCCCTCCGCGGTCTCGCAACAACTGAAGGTACTCGAACGGGAGGCCGGCCTCCCGCTCACCGAGCGACGCGGTCGTGGACTCGTCCTGACCGATGCGGGCCGCGCGCTCGCCGCCAGCGCCACCGATGTCGCCATCGCCATCGAACGCGCGACGAGCGTCTGGGACGAGTACCGCAACCACCCGACGGGCACCGTCACGGTCGCGACCTTCCCCACCTTCGGGCAGATGGTGATCCCCGCAGCCCTCCGCAGCCTGGAATCCGTCCCCGGGCTCAGGGTCGAGATCAGCGACCGAGATCCCGAACTCGAGGACTTCCCGGCCCTCGCAGCCGATTTCGACATCGTCATCGCACACGCCATCAGCGGCGAGCGCAGCTGGGTACGACGCGGGCTGAAGACGACGGCGCTCCTCGCCGAACCGCTCGACGTCGTCCTCCCGGTCGGACACCGGTTGAGCGGCCACACGGCCCTGACTCCGGCCGACCTCGCGGACGAATCGTGGATCGGAGTCCCCGTCGGCTACCCACTCGATCGACTGCTGCGGAGTATCGAGGCCGAGTCGGGCGGCGAACTCCGCGTCGTGCAGCGGGTGAGCGACAACCGCATCGCGGAGGCCATGGTGGTCGCCGGTATCGGGATCGCCCTCCTTCCCCGCTACACGGCGAGCGGTCCGGAACGCGGGATCATCCTGCGTCCGGTGGAGGGTCTCGATGCGACGAGGCGCATCGTCGCACTGTCGCGCCCTGATCGTGCCGAGCGGCTGGCGGTGCGGACGGTGCTCGACGTCATCCGTGCCGAGGCGCACGCGGTCGCCGCCTCGCACACCGCGCCGGAACCGGACGAGCTCACCTCCCCGCGCTGGATCTGACCGCGACCCACCGGCCCACCCCACCGATCCACCTGGACGTCTCTCCGGACATCTCTCTGGACATCTCTCTGGACATCTCTCTGGACATCTCTGTTTCCTCTCTTCCCTAACTCAGGAAAGTGTCGGCGTGTCGTCGTGCGCGCTCGGCGGGGAGCCCCGCCACGCCGGACGGCTCCTGAGTTAGGGAGGTTTTCAAGCTGTGGGGAGTGGGCGGGATCAGTCGCCGAGCGGGTCCGGCGATCGACGCTCCCGGACGAGCCGCCGCGCGCCGAGCGACACGACCGCGACCGCCGCCACGATGACGGCCACGATCACGATGCGCTGCAGGATCCCCGCATAGTCCTCGACGATGTGCCACTGCTCGCCGAGGAAGAAGCCCGCGAGCACGAAGATGGTGTTCCAGATCGCGCTACCAGCCGTGGTGAGGAGGATGAAACGCAGCACCGGCATGCGTTCGACGCCTGCCGGGATGGAGATGAGGCTCCGGAACACCGGGATCATCCGGCCGAAGAACACCGCCTTCGAGCCGTGCTTCAGGAACCAGGCTTCGACGCGGTCGACGTCCGAGAGCTTCACGAGCGGGACGCGCTCGGCGAGACGACGCATACGGGTACGACCGAGCAGCGCACCGATCGCGTACAGGGCGAGGGCTCCGACGAGCGAACCGGCAGTGGTCCAGAGGAGCACGTCGAGCAGCCCGAGCTTGCCCTGACTGGCGGTGAACCCGGCGAGCGGGAGGATGATCTCGCTCGGCAACGGCGGGAACAGGTTCTCGAGAGCGATCGCGATGGCGGCACCGGGCCCGCCGAGCGTCTCCATGAGGCCGACGGCCCAATCGGCGACACCCGACAAGGCACTGGCGTCACCGTCCTGTGTGGTCTGGGGGCGGATACTGGCGGCGGCGAACGTCGTCATGCCTTCGACGGTACGCGACGCCTTCCGCCTCTCCCTGGGAACCTCCGCCCAATCCACTCAGGCGGGTCCGACCAGTCGGACGGGTCGGGTCACTCGGGCGGGTCGGGCCACCGGCCGCAGGAAGTCGGTGCGGTTCGATAGCGTTGGTGCATGCGCATCGCCACATGGAACGTCAACTCGATCCGTACCCGCGTCGGACGGGTGGTCGACTGGCTCGTCCGCGAGGACGTCGACGTCCTCGCGATGCAGGAACTCAAGTGCAAGAACGATCAGTTCCCGATGGAGGCCTTCACGAAGGCCGGCTACCAGGTGGAACTCCACGGCCTCAGCCAGTGGAACGGTGTCGGCATCGCGAGTCGTCTCCCGATGGAGGATGTGCAAGTCGGCTTCCCCGACATGCCGGGCTTCGGGAAGCCGCCCGCGAGCCTGGCGCTCGACGGGCCCGGCTTCGACGCCGAGGGTCTGCCGCTCGAAGCCCGCGCCATCGGAGCGACCGTCGACGGCGTCCGACTCTGGAGCCTCTACGTGCCCAACGGCCGCGCCGTGGGCGACCCGCACTACGACTACAAACTCCGCTGGCTCGCCGCGCTCGAAGCCGACACCCAGCGCTGGCTGGCCGAGAACCCGGACCTCCCGCTCGCGCTCATGGGCGACTGGAACGTCGCACCGCTCGACTCCGATGTCGGCGACCCGAGCTTCGGCCCGGGCTCCACGCACATCTCGGCTCCTGAGCGCGCAGCACTCGCAGCCTTCGAGACCGCCGGCCTCACCGACACGGTCCGCCCGTTCGTCCCGGAGGGGTACACCTTCTGGGACTACAAGCAGCTGCGCTTCCCACGCAACGAGGGCCTGCGCATCGACTTCATCTACGGCTCCGAAGCCTTCTCGGACCACGTCGTCGACGCGTCGATCCACCGGAACGAGCGCAAGGGCGACAGCCCGAGCGACCACGTCCCCGTCGTCGTCGATCTCGACTTCTCACTCTCCGACGAGGAGAGCGACGACTCACCGATGATCTTCGGCTGACGCACGCCGCCGGCCCACGCTGCACACAGATCCGGGCCGACCACCCCGCACGGGAAGGTCAGTCCGGATCAGTGCGATCAGCGGCTGGTCGCGCGGCGTCGGGTCAACAGGAGGGCGAGACCCCCGAGGACGATCACGGAGCCACCCAGGACCGCGGGGAAGACCGTCGACACACCGGTGTCCGGCAGACGGGCGGCTGCACCGGCGACCGGCTCGGCCATGATCACACCGTCGGCGATCGTCACCTGCCGCTGCAGGTCGTTCACACCGGCGGCCGGATCCCAGGTGCCGACGTTCGCCGTCTGCACCGCGAACAGCGGGTTCGCCGCGACGGAGTCGTGCGTCGCAGGCAATGACAACGCCGTGTCGTACTGACCGGCCGGCACGTCGGTGAGTGCTGCCGAGATCGTGACCGTCTGACCAGCACCCCACGTGCGCGCATCGGCACCGAACGGCACACGGACGGTGCGTTCCTCGTTGGTGAGGACGAGGTACGCCGGCCGACTGTTGTAGGGAGCCGCCCATCCGTCATTGCGCAGTGTGACCGACAGGGTGCCGTCGACCACGGCACTCTGCGTCATCACGAAGCGGTACCCGAGTCGCTTCGCCGTGGTGTCGAGGTTCTCCTGCCCCCAGGACTGCAGGACCGTCTGCAGGTAGTCCCAGTTGAGGTAGCTGAAGTTGTACCGTTCCATCTCCGCAGATGCGCTCTCCCACTCGGAACGCGGCGGGTTCACGTTGCACGTCTCGCCTCCGACGGGCACCCAGTCGCTCTCCTGCGCCAGGTAGTCCTGGTCGAGGGAGATCGGGTCGGACAGGTATGTGCCCCAATCGTCCGGAGCGGCCAGGAAGCAGTCGTTGTGGTGGCCGATGCGTGAGATGGGACTGCCGTCGAACGCCTGCGCTGCGGTGATGGCGCCGGCGGTGCCCGTCGCGACGCCGAGGATGTTCTGCTTCATGTTCATCGTGCGGACCTGGATGGAGCGATCGGCCGGGACGGCGACGAGCAGCGCCTCCACGACCGCGCGCCGCTTCGCCCAGTCCTCCTCGGTGAGCACCCCGGGATTCGTCGGGTCGCTCGCGAAGTGGTCCGTGTAGTACCCCTCACCCCAGAGCCCGACGAAACCAGCCTGTACGACGGAGATCACGTCGGAGTTGTCCTGGAAGATCGGCGTGAGCTGTGCGATGTGGGTGAGGACGATGTCGAGCGGCGCATCCCCATACGGTGCCGTGTACGGCCAATCGCCACCCGCAAGGTAGGCGAAGCGCGGGATGATCGAGATGCCAGCTTCACGTGCGGCGTCGAAGTCGGCTTGCACCAGTGCGAGCCAGGCGGGGTCGAGGGTCGGTTCGGCCACGAAGCGTTCCATGTAGAACACCCGCACCAGTTCCGTGATGCCCTCCTCGCGATACGAGGCGAGCGTCGGAACGTCGAGCGGGGTGTAGCCGGGACCACCTTCCCGGTCCGCCGGGTAGTAGTGCGTGTTGTTGGTGTGGTCGAAACCACGTTCCGGGTTGGCGATGATCGCGTCGCTTGCTTCGTAGTCCAGCACGTCCGCGAGCGGAGCGGGAGCTGCCTGGGCGGCACTGATCGGGGTCGCTATGACGATGCCGGCAGCGATGACGACTGCGGCGAGACGAAGGCGATGGTTCACGGAGGGCTCCAACTGGGTCCGGTCGTGCGTGGATGAGGTTGCCGACATCCTGCTGACCCTGCCCACCGTTCTGCAAGAGATTGCTCGAAAGCGCCCAGAAGTGATCAGTATCGCTTAGCGGTTTCCTCGTCGCACGCTGCCATCAGGGCTTCGGACCGCTGCCGCGCTTGCGACGGTTCGCGTCGATCGCCGGACGCTCGGCGACGACGGGCCAGGTACCGGTGTGCCCCTCGCGCGCAGCAGCAGCAGCGAGGATGCGAGGCTTCGCAGCGAACCAGCCGACGATGAGGAGCGGGATGACCAGCACGAGGGAGGCGAGCACCCAGCGACCGGTCTCCGAGAACCCCATCGTCACGAGCACGAAGACGAGGAACGCGAGCGTGAGGTAGGACGTGAAGGGCGCGCCGAACAGTCGGAACGATGGTCGCTCGAGCTTGCCCTGCTTCGCCCAGCGCTGCAGTTGGATCTGGCAGAGCATGATCGTCGCCCAGCCGCCGATGATGCCGATCGCCGAGATCTCGAGCACGATCTCGAAGGCCTTCGACGGCACGAGCGCGTTGAGCCCGACACCGAGCAGCGTGAGGGCGGCGGTCAGCAGGATGCCGCCGTACGGCACACCGTTCTTGCTCATCCTGCCGGTGAACGCGGGCGCGGAACCGTTGACGGCCATGGAGCGGAGGATCCGGCCGGTCGAGTAGAGGCCTGCATTGAGGCTCGACAGCGCGGCCGTCAGCACCACGAAGTTCATGACCGAGGCTGAGATCGCCCCCGCCTGCTCCGAGCCGATGTGCGAGAAGAAGGTGACGAACGGGCTCTCCCCCGACTGGTACGCGGTGTACGGCAGCAGCAGCGACAGCAGCAGCACCGATCCGACGTAGAAGATCGCGATCCGGAAGATGACCGTGTTGACGGCCTTCGGCATGATCTTCTTCGGCTCGGCCGTCTCGCCGGCAGCCGTACCGACGAGCTCGATGGCCGCATAGGCGAAGACGACGCCCGAGATCGCGATCATGGGCGCGAACGCTCCGACCGGGAACAGCCCGCCGTTGTCACCGATCACCGAGAAGCCGACAGCCCCGATGTCGGTCCGACCGCCGAAGACGATGAAGCAGACGCCGACGATGAGGAACACGACGAGCGCGGAAACCTTGATGAGCGCGAACCAGAACTCCATCTCGCCGAAGAGCTTCACCGAGACGAGGTTGAGCGACAGGACGATGACGAGGGCGACGAGCGCGAACACCCATTGCGGGAAGTCCTCGAGCTCCTGCCAGCCGAACAGTTTGCCGAAGGTCTTGACGTAGAGCGCCGCCGCGGTGACGTCGACGATCGACGTCATGGCCCAGTTGAGGAAGTAGAGCCAGCCCGCGCCGAACGCCATCTTCTCGCCATAGAACTCGCGGGCGTATGAGATGAAGGAACCGGACGAGGGACGGTGCAGGACCAGCTCGCCGAGCGCACGGAGGATGAGGAACGCGAAGAATCCGCAGAGCGCGTAGACGAGGATGAGGGACGGGCCAGCGCTGTTCAGCCGACCACCCGCACCGAGGAACAGGCCGGTCCCGATCGCGCCGCCGATGGCGATCATCTGGATCTGCCGCGGCTTGAGGGTCTTGTGGTACCCCTCCTCTTCGCTCGAGAAGTCCTGGACCGCGAGCATCTCGTCGCCGACGGTCTCCCGGTAGTTCTCCAGCTCGCCCGCCCGCTCGTGTTGCGGCGATCGGCCTTCGGTCGGTGACGTGCCTTCGGTCATGGGGTTCCCCTCGGATCCGGGTGTCGGTCGGCACGGCATCGTGTCGCGGCTTGCACCACGTTAGTCGGTACCGTTCGCTTTTTCCGGCCACCGCTGTCCGATTTTCGGGGGACATCGAAGGGCGCTTACCCGTCGCTCACGACTCCGGTCGGGGCTCCTCGGGACGGGCCGCCTCATGAGCAGGACGCTCCGCCACGACCGGGAACGAACCGGTGTAGCCGACGCGCGCCGCAGCCGCAGCCGCGATGCCCGGGCGGGCCGCATGCCATTCGATGACGAGCGCCGGGACGATGATCACGATCGATGCGAGCACCCAGCGCCCGGTCTCCGAGAAGCTCAGCGAGACGAGCACGAACGCGAGGAACGCCAGGGTGAGGTAAGCCGTGAACGGTGCACCAGGCATCCGGAACGCCGGGCGTTCGAGTAGCCCCAGCTTCGCGCGACGCTGGAGCGCGATCTGGCACAGCACGATCGTCGCCCACCCGCCGACGACCCCGAGCGCCGACATCTCGAGCACCACCTCGAACGCCTTCGACGGCGCGACCGCGTTGAGGACGACACCGAGCAGGGTGATCGCCCCCGCGAGCAGGATCCCGCCGTACGGCACGCCGGACCGGCTCATCCGGGCCATCGATCGCGGAGCGGAGCCGTTCGCGGCCATCGAGCGCAGGATGCGGCCGGTCGAGTAGAGGCCTGCGTTCAGACCGGACAGAGCCGCGGTGAGGACGACGAGGTTCATGACCGACGCCGCCACGGAGCCCGCCTCAGGTGAACCGATGTGAGAGAAGAAGGTGACGAACGGGCTGACGCCGGCCTCGTAGGCCGAGTACGGGAGCAGGAGCGAGAGCAACAGCACTGAGCCGACATAGAAGATCGCGATTCGGAAGATGACGGCGTTGACGGCCTTCGGGATGCTCCGTCGGGGTTCCGCGGTCTCGCCCGCCGCGATCCCGACAAGCTCGATCGCCGCGTACGCGAAGACCACACCGCTGATAGCCACGAGCGGCGCGAACGCACCGAGCGGGAACAGCCCGCCGGCGTCGGCGATGAGGGAGAAGCCTGTCTCGCCCAGATCGGTCCGGCCACCGAAGACGATGAAGCAGATGCCGAATACGAGGAAGATCACGAGCGCCGCCACCTTGACGAGCGCCAGCCAGAACTCCATCTCGCCGAACACCTTCACGGACACCAGGTTCAGCGCGATGACGACGACGAGCGCGATGAGTGCGAAGATCCACTGCGGGAACTGCTCGAGTTCAGGCCAGTCCATCAGGCGACCGAAGGTCTTCAGGTAGATCGCTATCGCCGTGACGTCGACGATCGCGACCATCGCCCAGTTCATGAAGTACAACCAGCCGGCTCCGAATGCGAGCTTCTCGCCGTAGAACTCGCGCGCGTAGGAGATGAACGACCCCGACGACGGACGATGGAGCACGAGCTCGCCGAGCGCCCTCAGGATGAAGAACGCGAACAAACCGCAGACCGCATAGACGAGCATCAGTGCGGGGCCCGCGCTGGCGAGCCGCCCTCCGGCACCGAGGAAGAGCCCTGTCCCGATGGCTCCACCGAGCGCGATCATCTGGATCTGCCGCGAGGACAGGCTGTGATGGTATCCCTGCTCCTCGGCACTGAAGTCGCTCGAGGGGTCGGACGAGGGCGAGCCCTGCGATGGATCTGCTGACGACTGCGTCACGCTGGTCTCCGTTCGTCGTGGTGCGACGCGTCCCAGCGCGCCGCATGAGTACCATCGACTCTAGCAAGATATGCACATCTGAAACCTGGAGTATCAGAATCTGTAACAAAAACGGATGAAGATATTTCAGGCGAGCAGCGCTGCGACGACGAGGAGGACCGGTACGGAGAGGATCGTCGTGAGCAGGACGGTGTCGCGCGCAAGCGCGACCCCCTGGTCGTAACGGCTCGCGAAGTTGTAGACGTTCTGCGCTGCAGGCAGCCCGGCGAGGATCACCGAGGCGAAGAGCGGTGCTCCGCTCAGGCCGAAACCGAAGTGTGCAATGAGGTAGGCGAACAACGGCATGCAGACGGACTTGATCGCCGTCGCGACGAAGATCTCGCGGCGACCGCTGCCGGCCTGCAGGGGCCGCATCCCGTGCAACGACATGCCGAACGCCATGAGGATGAGCGGTACCGCTGCACCTCCGATGAGTTCGAACGGTGCCATCACCGGCTCGGGGAGCCGCACACCGAACAGGTTGAGGACGACGCCGATGATGGAGGCGACGATCATCGGATTCCGGAACGGCTGCGTGATGATCCCGACGAACGACACGGAGCCGCGTTGCCGCACATCGAGGATGGTGAGCGCGATGGGCGCGAAGATCAGCAGCTGCAACAGGATGACCGGAGCGACGTAGCCCGCCTCACCGAGCACGTAGACCGCGACCGGGATGCCGATGTTGTTCGCGTTGACGTACGCCGAGCCGAGCGCGCCGATCGTCGCGACCGAGACGTCCTTCCGCAACCACACGGCGTTCAGGAGCAGGAACAGCGCGGCGGCCGCCAGCGCGCTCGCGAGCGCCACCCAGATGAAACTGCTGAAGACCTCGTGGAGGTCGGCGGTGGCGAGCACGGTGAAGAGCAGCGCGGGGTTGGTCACGAAGAAGGCCATGCGGTTGAGCACGTGCCCGGTCGTCGGGCCGCCGATCTCCAGGCGCCCGGCGACATAGCCGACGAGGATGACGGTGCCGATGATCGCGAACCCCGTCAGCACTCCACCCATGCGCTCCAGCCTAGGTGCAGCGTGACGACGGCTCCCGAGGCGAGGCGGTTGTGGTCGAGCCGGTGGCGCGCGAGAATCTGTGGAGGAGGCTCGGGCACCACCACCGATCCGGTCTCCGCTCCCACCAGGAGCCCGCACCAATCACCCACGAGGAGATCCGACGATGGCGTCATTCGACCCCGTCGCGTCCAGCGACGCGATGCACAGCACCACCCTTCCCCACGAACGCCTCTCGATCACGAGCGGTCCACGATCGGGCTTGACCATCAGCGTCGCCCTGCACTCGACCACGCTCGGCCCGGCGCTCGGCGGAGCCCGACTCTGGAAGTACGAGAACTGGCTCGACGCCGTCGACGACTCCCTCCGACTCGCGGCGGGGATGACGATGAAGAACGCGGCGGCCGGCCTCGCGCACGGCGGCGGCAAGTCCGTCATCCACCTGCCGATGGGGCGCAGCCTCGACGCCGACGAGCGCCGCGACGCCATGCTCGACCTCGGTGACGCGGTCGAAGCACTCGGCGGCTCGTACCGGACCGCCGAGGACGTCGGGACGACCGCCGAGGACATGGCCGTCGTCGCCGAGCGCACGAACAACGTGAGCGGGCTGCCCGCCGACCGCGGCGGCGTCGGCGAGCCGAGCGACGCGACCGCTGCCGGCGTCCACGCGGCGGTCACGGCGACCCTGGAGACGGTCTTCGGCACCCCACTCGTCGCCGGGCACCGCGCGACGATCTCAGGCCTCGGCCAGGTCGGCGGCCGTCTCGCGAGGCGTCTCGCCGCCGAGGGTGCACGACTCATCGTCACGGACGTCGACCCGCGCAAGCGTGCTCTCGCCGAGGAGATCGGTGCGAGCTGGATCGAGCCGGGCGACGAGCACCTCGTCGAGACCGACCTCTTCATCCCGTGCGGTGTCGGCGGTGCGATCAACAGCC
This sequence comes from Plantibacter sp. RU18, assembly GCF_050613355.1. Taxonomy (NCBI): domain Bacteria; kingdom Bacillati; phylum Actinomycetota; class Actinomycetes; order Micrococcales; family Microbacteriaceae; genus Plantibacter; species Plantibacter sp. RU18. Next base: position 1,275,780 of record NZ_CP159618.1, on the reverse strand, counting down.
GCATCATCGGCCAGCTGCGTTGCCGCGCGGTCGTCGGGGCGGCCAACAACCAACTCGCGACACGTGCGGACGCCGTCACGCTCGAGGAGCGCGGCATCCTGTGGGCACCGGACTTCGTCGCGAACGCCGGAGGTGTGATCTACCTCGCGATGGCTTCCGAGCCGGGAGCCGACGCCGCAGCCATCGAGCACCGTGTCGCCGCGATCGGTCGGACCGTGCAGTCCATCTACCGTGATGCGGCCGCGGAGGGCATCACCACTCTGGAAGCGGCCGAACGGCTGGCGATGGCACGGATCGATGCCGCCGCCGGCGTCCTCGCAACCGTGTGACCGCAACGCGCGGTTCGTCCGCCCGAATCTGGGCGAGCGAACCGCGCGTCGCCCACATGTGGGCGGACGAACCGGGGAACGTCAGAGCTTGACGACCATCTTGCCGGTGTTGGCCCCGCGCATCAGCGCGAGGAACGCGTCGAGCGTGTGGTCGATCCCCTCGAAGACGGTCTCGTCGAAGACGACGTCGCCGGACTGGAGCCAGGCGCCCATCTCGGCCGAGAACGCCGGGAAGTGCTGGACGTAGTTGCCGACCGTGAAGCCCGTGAGCGTGAGGCCCCGGGTCACGATGTTCGAGAGGTTCCGTGGTCCTTCGGCGCTCTCGGTGTCGTTGATCTGGGAGATGACACCACACAGCGCAGCGCGCCCGCCGTCGTTGAAGGCGCCGATCGCGGCTTCGAGGTGCTCTCCACCCACGTTGTCGAAGTACACGTCGATGCCGTCGGGGGCGGCCGATGCGAGCTGCTGCGCAACAGGGCCGTCCTTGTAGTTGAATGCGGCGTCGTAGCCGTACTTCTCGGTCAGCAGGGCGACCTTCTCCGCGGTGCCGGCCGAACCGATGACCCGCTTCGCGCCCTTGAGGCGGGCGATCTGCCCCACCATCGTGCCGACCGCACCGGCCGCTCCGGAGACGAACACGGTGTCACCCTCACGGAATTTCGCGACCTCGAGCAGACCCACGTAGGCCGTGAGTGCCGTCATGCCGAGGACACCGAGATAGGCGGACAGCGGGACGCCCGGCAGCTCTGGCACGACGCGGAAGCCGGCGGCATCCTCCTGGACGACGTCTCGCCAACCGAACTGGTGGAGGACGACGTCGCCGGCTGAGAAGCCCTCGGCCTTCGACTCGACGACGCGGCCGATCGCGCCACCGGTCATCGTCTCGCCCAGCTGATAGGGCGCGACATAGGAGCGGACGTCGTTCATCCGACCGCGCATGTACGGGTCGACGGAGAGGAAGACGTTCTCGACGCGGACCTGGCCGTCCGCGAGCTCGGGCAGTTCGACGGAGACGGTGCGGAAGTCGGTCTCGGTCGGCCAGCCGTTGGGGCGGGCGACGAGCTGGATCTGGGTGCTGAGCGCGGGAGTGTTCACGTGATGCCTTTCCATGGAGCGGTGTTTCGGTGGGGAGGGCGCAGCACGACGTCGGGTTGCGAACGGATCGGGACGCCCGAGTGGGCGCCCGGCCTCAGATCGCGAGGGCGATGAGGAGGATGATGACGCCGAGCGCCGGGGCAGCCCCCTGGACGACAGCCGCGCGCGCCTTGGTGCGGTCCGAGGTGACGAGGACCAGGGACGCGAGCAGCATCGACCCGGCGGAGGCGAACACGAGTGCCGCTCCGATCCCGGTCGCTCCGGCGACGAGGAAGATGATGCCGACGATAGCGCCGACCGCGAGGAACAGGTTGTAGAAGCCCTGGTTGTAGGCGAGGCCCCGAGTGGTCTCCGCCTCGAGCTCGCTCGTGCCGAAGGTCTTGCGGGTGGCAGGCTCCGTCCAGCGGAGCGACTCCAGGACGAAGATGTAGACGTGGATGAGGGCGGCGATGCCGACGAGGATCAGACTGACGACGAGCATTGACGTGCCTTCCGGTGGTTCGGTCTCCGTTCACCAGGTCTGGCGATTTCTGTACCGATAGGTCTACTATAATAGTAGAACGTTCGGTTCACAACCCCGGTTCCGAATGAGCCCGATCCACCAGGAGGACGCCATGGGACGCACGCAGGAATTCGACACGGTCGCCGTCGTCCAAGCGGCTCGCGACGTCTTCTGGGACCGAGGCTTCGAAGCGACCTCCCTGGCTCACCTCGAAGAGGCGACCGGACTGCGCCGATCCAGCCTTTACCACGCGTTCGAGAGCAAGCGCGGCCTGTTCGATGCCGCCGTGCAGGACTACCTCGACACCGTCATCCGCCCGCGGCTCGCGATCCTCGCCCACGCGACGGACGGGCGCGCCGGCCTCGCCGTCTACTTCGCAGGCGTTCAGACCGTCATCGCGACACTGCCGGACGACTCGCCCCGGCGCGGCTGCCTCCTCCTCAACAGCGCAGCCGGTTTCGCCGGTCACGACGATGCCCTGCGACAGGTGGTCGACGGCTACCGGGCAGAGCTCACCGGCGCCGTCTCCGACGCACTCGCCCTCTCGAGGCCGGATGCCGACACCGAGGAACTCGCCGCAGAGGCACGGCTGCTCACCTCGCTCTCGGTCAGCGCCCTCCTCCTGGCGCGGGTGAACCGCGAGGAAGCCGTCGCCATCCTCGACGTCGCGCTCGCCCAGCTCGACCGCTGGTAGCGGGCGCCCACGACACAAGCGGACGTTTCGAGTCTCGATCCCGGGCGGCCCAGCCTCCTCCACATCGCCGCAGGCCTCGACCACCCGACCTCCGGCGCCGTCCTCATCGATGTGACGCCCGTCGCCGGCACCGACTCGCGCACCGCCTTCGGCATCCAGAGCCGCGCCTGCTGCCATGGCGCACGATCGCGGCGAAGCCCAGTCGTGGCTCTTCCTGGTGGCTGCGGAGCTGATCGCCTCACCGATGGGCCTCGGCACCCGTGCAGTTCCGCAGCGCCAACGGCCGAATGTTGCAGAGAAGTCGCTCCTGACACAAGAAAACTCCGCCTGCTCCGGCTCTACGCTCGAAGGGATCGCTCTTCACCCTGAAGGCGCGGCATCCCTGCACACGCGGAAGGAGGTTCACCATGTCGAACGTCGCCATCACCAACACGAAGAGCATCGTCGGAGAGCCGGAGGTCGTCGAAGACGCACACCTCCTCGTCTCGCACCCGGCGTGGCTGGACCTCAAAGCAGCGGCTGTCGCCCTGCAGGCCGTCCAGGTGAAGGACGGATCGATCCCCGACGCGGGCGACCATGCCACCGCCGCCGAGCACGTCGCGACGATCGCCTCCTCGGTCCGCGAACTCGCTCCGCACTTCCCGCACGACGCCGAGTACCTCGACGCCCTCGTCGCCGACTTCCAGCGCTGGTCGGCTGACGGCTTCGGCGTGCCCGACTTCCTCGACTCGCTCGTCGCCTTCCACCCCGAGCAGCACCGCGTCGACGGCCTCGGACACCTCGTGGTGTTCCCGATGGTCACGCAGAACGGCTCCACCGACCGCCACATCGAGGCCGTCCTCGTCGAGGTCATCTGGCCGGAGTTCATCGCCGCACTCGAAGCCGGCGAGTACACGAACGCCCTGTTCGTGCCGATCCGCTTCATCGACTTCACGCCCGGTTACGACACGAACTCCGCCGTACTCTTCCCCGAGACCGTCGCGATGCGAGCGATCCCCGCGTTCACCTGGGGTGCGATCTTCCAAGACCGCGAGGCCGCACGATACCGCCGGGTCGTCCGCGAGGCCGCGGGCATCACGAAGCTCGACCTCCCTGCGGACGCCGCAGCACTCCTCGAGGACCAGCAGCTCACCGAGGAGACCTTCGTCATGTGGGACCTCATCCACGATCGCACCCACATGCGCGGCGACCTCCCGTTCGATCCCTTCATGATCAAGCAGCGGATGCCGTTCTTCCTGTACTCGCTCGAAGAGTTGCGGTGCGACCTGACGGCGTTCCGCGAGTCGGTGCGACTGCAACGGAGCCTCACCGCTCGCGCGGAGACGGAGGCGCTCGACGAAGCGGATGCGGCGATCCTGCAGCACGCAAAGCTCGTCCAGTACGCCATCATCTTCGACCGCATCTTCCGCTTCGCGATCACCGGCTCCCGCGTGCGCAACTACGACGGACTCGGCGGCCAACTGCTGTTCGCGTGGATGCACCAGCACGGCGTGCTGCACTGGACGGACACCCGGCTGACCATCGACTGGGACGAGGTGCCCGACGTCGTCGTCGCGCTCGGTGAGAGCATCGACGAGCTCTACTGGCGCTCCATCGACCGGCCGAAGATCGCGCACTGGCTCGCCGCCTACGAGCTCGTGTCGACGACGCTCACGCCGCACCCCGCCTCGCTGTGGGCTCGCGGCCTCTCGGACGAGGTCCTGAGCGGTCCGCCGCGTGGCCTCACCGATGCGGTGCTCGACGACGAGTTCCCGCTCTCGATGTTCTACGAGGCGCTCGGCAAGAAGATGACCGACGTGATCGCGTCGACCGTGGGCATCACGGGTCGCTCGGCCGCCTAGTCGCCTCAGCGGGTTCGGCGGGCACCGTGAGGGTGTCCGCCGTACCTGCCGACGGGCGACCCCGCACCGTCATCCGAGCAGCGGGAGCAGCTTCTGGAAGATGTGCGCCGCGAGGTCCGGGTCGATGCTCGTCGCGTTCAACACGATGGCGATACTGCGGCCGGTGTCGACGTCGTGCATCGCGAGCGCCTGGAAGCCGAGACCGTTGCCGGTGTGCCCCCACCAGCTGTCGATCTCGCCCATGCCGAGACCGTACGCGTCGTAGAACGGCGCGTTGACGTCCTCCTTCGGATCAGAAGGGGTCGCGATCCGTTCCGCCTGAGTCGGCCCGTTCAGGAGCACGCCCCCGCCGAGTGCCTCGGCCCACCGAGCGAGGTCCTCCACCGTGCCCGCGAGCCCTCCGGCGGCGGAGAAACCGCTGAACGGGATGGCCGGCAACTCCTCGGCGTCAGGAGCGGACTCGCCGTCGGGCTCGCCGAGCTGGTAGCCGGTCGCTGCAGGATCCGCCATCGCGGGACCGACGGGATAGGCGACCGAGGCGAGCTCGAGCGGGCTGGTGATGCGCTCGCGCACGGAGTCCGCCCACGGCCGACCGTCGAGCGCCTCGACGACGAGTCCGAGCAGGACCGTGTTCGTGTTCGAGTACTCGAACCGCGCCCCCGGCTCGAAGTCGAGCGGCAGTGGCGTCACCGTCGCGAGCAGTTCGGCGTCGGTCCACTCCCGGGTCGGATCTGCGGCGAACGCCGTTTGGAACGCCTCACTGGCGGAGTAGTTCGGGAGCCCTGAACGCATCCCCGCGAGCTGACGCAGGGTGATCTCGGTGCCGCGAGGAATGCGGGGGACGTACTGCTCGATGGGGTCGTCGAGGGTGAGCGCGCCGGCGTCGGCGAGCTGCAGGATCATCGTCACGATGAACGACTTGGTGATGCTGCGATACGCGAAGGTGTCTCCGCTGAAGTCGTCGGAGGGGTCGTCGTCGAGGGTCGCGACCCCGGAGTGCACCGCGACCGTCCCGTCTGGACCGATGTACGACACGGCGATCCCGGGCACGCCGGTCTCGTCGATCGTCGCCTGGAGCACGTCGGCGATGTCCGCGGCGAGCGCGGCGTTCGCGGCGTCGGCGGCGTTCGCGGCGTCGGCTGCGGACGAGGAGGTCGGATCCGGGCCGGTGCCGGTCGTGCAACCGGCGAGCACGATCGCAGCGATGAGCCCGATGGTCGCCCCCAGCAGACGACCGAACCGTGGTCGCCGCGTGCGCGCCACGCCGATCCCTGCGAACTGCGCCGTGTCCTTGCGCTCGTCCATGTCGTGACCCCCGTCTGCCGCGGAGCTCCGGTCCGCCACTCCCCTCATCATCCCGTGGCCTCGCGAGATGCGATAGCCCGTCCGTCCGCGCTGAGGCTGCCGAACCGAGGTCTCATCACCGCATCAGGAGTCGTCACCCCGTGGCCAGCACGGCGAGGCTGACGGCGCCTGCGACGAGGACCCAGCTCGCGAGGCTCCCGACGATGAAGAACTCGGCTTTCGATCCGCCGACCGTGTCGCGTGATATCTCGGGAAACCGTATGATCCCCTTCGCAGCGACCACGGCGCCGATCGCGGTGAACTGTCCTGCGAGCGCAAGCGACAGGATGAGGATGCGCTCGAGCGGGCCGATGAGGCGTCCTCCGGGCAACGGGAGCTCGAGCAGATCCTCGGGACTCTGGAACAACATCGTCCGTCCGGGCGTCTCGTCCGGCGCCTCGGCTTGCGCCGTGATCGGAGCAAGCGCGAGCCTGACGACGACGTTCGCCGACTCGATGAGGAAGACGGCAGCTGCGCCCACGATGGCGACGGTCTCGAGTGGGATCGACGTCAGGCCGGCGTAGGGCAACGTCGCGTACCAGTCAGACAAGGGCCCCGCGGGCTTGGGGACCGCCGCTCCGACCGCGAGGAGCACAACGATCGCCAGACCGAGCAGACCGACGATCGCCACCGAGGCACGTCGGCTGCTGCCGGGTCGGGTCGTGAACAACCAGAAGGGCACGAAGATCACCACGACCGCCCACGCTCCGAGACCCCCGAGCAAGCCGAAGAGCGCGCCGAGGACGATGCCGAGCACACCGGCGAGCAACCGTGCTGATCGCCAGCGGAGCGTTACGCCGACGGCGAGCCGGACGATGTCGGAGACCCCGATGGTGAACAGGAGGGCAGCGACAGCCGTCATCCGAGCGATTCCCTCATGAGCTTCTCCCCTTCGACGACGGCGAGCACTCCTTGCGCTCGTACCGTCTGCGACACGGCTGATTCCGTCACGTCCTCGAGCTGGGCCAGGCGCTTCTGTGACTGCCCCAGCAGCTTGCCGAGCAGCAGCCTACGACCACGATCCGACATGGCGCCCACGAGATGGTCGCGCCCGAGCAGGTACGCGTTGACGAGACCCTGGTGCGGCGCGTCCAAGGCTTCGTCTGCCGCGACGAACCACGTGCGCACTTCGCTGAGCTTGGCATACTCATGGGCACGAGCGCGTTCGATCGCCGCGCGGGCCGCCCACCATCCTGACCCGTCCTGCAAGGCTCCGGTCGGTCCGGTGCCGATGTCCCGGACTTCGCCGAACCCCAGTCCGAAACGGCACTCGATGCCCGCAGGGAGCTCGAGTCGCACCAGCAGCGTCGCCAGGAGCGCTGGCCCGAGCCGATCGAAGACGGCCTGGAACTCGTCGCCGACCGTAGCGGTGAACGGCTGTCTCGGAGAGACGATGCGTCCCGCGCGGTCGAGCGTCTGTTCGACCATGCGCTGCAGAGCGATCCGATCCGCGTGCTCTTTCGAACGCGAGATGTCGACGATCATCGCGATTGACTGGTCCATAAAATGAAGCATATGGCTTCATTGTCATAAAATGAAGCCTCTGGCTACATTCATCGTTTCTGAAGCCGTCAGCTTCATGACGAGTGTTGCAACGCGAGTCGTCGACCAGCGACGATGAAGACGGAGGCGGCGCGACGCGGAACGCTGCCAAACCCGGATCTCACTCGCCTAGCGCCCGCGTGCACAACTCCTCCAGAATGAGCGCACGCCGTGGCGCCCGCCCGGGAGGACGCCCCAGCGCCGACAGACCGGCGAGGATTGCAGGAGTTGTGGACGCACCGACGCTCTCGATGAAACCGAAGCACGCGGCAGCGACACTGACCGCGCTGGTACTCGCAGCCGGCGTCGCGAACATCAACCTCTCCGTGGCGAACGTCGCACTGCCGACCATCGGACTCGCGTTCGACGCCTCGCAGGACGCGCTGAACCTCGTCGCCGTCGCCTACACGCTCGGGCTCGCGGGCACCGTCCTCTACCTCGGCGCGCTCGGCGACCGCTTCGGACGGAAGCGGATGCTGCTCATCGGCGTCGCCGTCTCGATCCCGGCTGCGCTCCTCGCCGCCTTCGCCCCGAGTCTGCCGGCCCTCGTCCTCGCTCGACTCATCGGTGGGATCGCGGCCGGTGCCGCCTACCCGACCACGCTGTCACTGATCACCGCGCTGTGGTCGGGGAAGGCACGGACCCAGGCCATTGCGATCTGGTCCGGCGCGGGTGCCGCACTGTCGGTGATGGGGCCGCTGAGCGCCGGTTGGATCCTCGAATGGGCGACGTGGGGCACCGCGTTCCTCGTCGCCATCCCGCTCGCGCTCGTCAGCGTCGTGCTCGTCATCGCGGTCGTCCCGTCCGGGGTGCACGAGTCGACGCAACCCGTGGACCACCTCGGGGGTGTGCTCTCGGTCGTCGCCGTGTCGAGTCTCGCGTTCGCGGTCCATACGCTCGCCTCGCCTGATCAGGCCGGGAAGGCGCTCGCCTTCATCGCGGTGGCGCTCGTCGCCGGCGGGGTGTTCGCCTGGCGACAGCTGCACGTCGCAGAGCCGCTCTTCGACCTCCGCATCGCCCGGCGTCGCGTCTTCTGGGTCGCCGCGATCTCCGGCATGATCGTGTTCGGCTCACTCACCGGGGCGATCTACGTCGGCCAACTGTTCCTGCAGAACGTGCTCGGGTACTCACCATTCGAGGCGGGACTCTCGATCCTGCCCGCGGCGATCCTGCTGCTCCTGTGCGCTCCGCTCTCGGGCGTCCTCGTGGAACGCTACGGCTCCCGGCTCGTATTCCTCCTCGGTTTCGGTGTCGCCCTCGCCGGCTTCGCGATGATGCTGCTGACGTGGAACATCCACACGGGTGTCGTTCCGGTCGGCGTCGCGTACGGCCTCATCGGGATCGGGGCCGGCCTCGCGGGTCTGCCCTCGTCGCGGGCACTGACCGGTTCGGTTCCGGTGCGGCGCGCTGGCATGGCGTCGAGCACCTCCGACCTCCAGCGCGACCTCGGCGCGGCGGTGCTCCAATCGCTCCTCGGAGCGGTGCTCACCATCGGGTACACCGCATCGTTCGGCAAGCAGGTCGCCGCGGCCAACGCCTCCCAAGGTGCCGGAGCGACGATCGGCCCGGACGTCGCGAGCCAGTTGCAGAAGTCGTTCTCCGGGGCGGAGCAGATCGCGAAACAGTACCCCGACTACCACGACCAGGTGATCTCCGCTGCCCGCGACTCCTTCCTCGCGGGCGCACAGGCGGCCTACCTCATCGGGATCATCGCCATGGCGGTCGGAGCGACGATCATCGCGATCTGGTTCCCCGGCCGCGCGCGGGAGAACGAGCTGCTCGCCGAGTACGCACGCGCCGACGCCGAGCCGGCCGTCCCGCGGCCATGACCATGAATCCGGCCACCGCAGCCCGGACCGCATCGACACGACGACGGACCGAGCCACGCGCACACGTCGTGTGCCGCTCCCAGCTCCGTCGCACGACGGATGTCACACTCCGGGCACCGCGCTAGCGTGGACGCCATGAGCTCCTCCACCGCCGATCAGCGCCCGGAGACGGCCGTCGACCCGCTCGACCCCTACGACGCGACGTGGCGACGCCCCGACGCGACGGCGACGGAACTGCGGTCGGACATCGTCCTCGCCGTCGCGTTGTTCGTCGGCACCCTGCTGAGTCTCACGCTCTATTCGATCGCGGGCTTCTACCCTGATCCGGCACCGATGTGGGCGTCCGTGCTGTGGGCCGTCGGCATCACCCTCCCACTCGCCGTCCGGCGCCGCTACCCGTCGACCGTCGCGATCATCGTCGCCGCGATGTTCATCATCGGCGGCACGGTCCTCGTGCCGGAGGTGCTCTTCACGAACATCGCCCTGTTCCTCGCGATCTACACGGTCGGCGCCTGGCTCCCAGACCGACGCCGCGCCATGCTCGTCCGAACACTCATCATCGTGGCCATGTTCGTCTGGCTGCTCATCTCGATGTTCATCCAGGCGACCGACCCCGATGCGCTGCCGTCACTGTCCCGCGTCGGCCTGTTCTCGCCGCTGGTCGCGTTCATCCTCATCCAGATCCTGACGAACATCCTGTACTTCGGCGCCGCGTACTTCTTCGGCGAGCGCGTGTACCAGTCGGCACGGGAGCGGGCGGCGCTCGAGCAGCGCACCGGAGAGCTCGAGGAGGAGCGCGCCCGGACCGCTCGACAGGCGGTCGCGCTGGAGCGGGTACGTATCGCTCGCGAACTACACGACGTCGTGGCACATCATGTGTCGGTCATGGGGGTGCAGGCAGGGGCAGCGCGCACGGTACTCGACGCGAATCCGGCTGCAGCCCGAGACGCCCTCACGAACGTCGAGCTCGGCGCCCGGAGCGCGATCGACGAACTGCACAAGATGCTCGGAACGCTGCGCGCGCACGGGGAGCCTGCCGACGCGTCCAATCCCTCGACGGTCGGGGTGGCGCAGCTCGGCCGTCTCGCCGACGAGTCGACGTCGAACGGCCTGCCGACGCGCTTCGAACGAGTGGGAACGCCCGTCGCGATCCCCGCGGTGGTCTCCTTCAACCTCTACCGGATCGGGCAGGAGGCGTTGACGAACGCTCGGAAGTACGGCGGCACCGCGGCGACAGCCGAGCTGCGGCTCCGCTACCTCGATGACGCCGTCGAGCTCGAGGTGACGAACACGGGCACCGTCCCCTCGGTCGCCAGACGGGGCGGACTCGGGCTCATCGGTATGCGAGAGCGCGTCGCCTCCTCCGGTGGCGTGCTCGAGGTCGGCCCCCGGGCGCGTGGCGGCTACCTCGTCCGTGCGTCCATCCCGTTCAGCGCGCCTGGCGATCAGGCGATGGAACCGGTCGCAGACGCCCCCGCCGACACGCCGCCGACGGCCGAGCCGGTCGAGGTCCCGACATCCGTCCCAGCTCGCCCCACCATCGCGAAGGACCCAGCATGACCGAACAGCCGACCCGCATCCTCCTCGTCGACGACCAGGAGCTGCTGCGCGCGGGCTTCCGGATCATCCTGGGCTCGCAACCCGGATTCGAGATCGTCGGGGAAGCCGCAGACGGCGCAGAAGCGGTCCAGCTGGCCGCGACCCTCGCACCCGACGTCATCTGCATGGACGTCCAGATGCCCGGGATGGACGGTCTCGAGGCCACCCGCCGTATCGTCGCCGACCCGCAGCTGCAGGCTGCAGTGTTGATCCTCACGACGTTCGACCGCGACGACTACCTCGCCGAGGCGCTCCGAGCGGGCGCGAGCGGTTTCCTCCTGAAGAACTCCTCCCCCGAAGAACTCGTCGCAGCGGTGCGAGTGGTCGCCGGCGGCGAGGCACTCCTGTCCCCTGCGGTGACCCGCCGCGTGATCGAAGGGTTCGCGATGCAGTCGGCGTCGACTCAGCTGCCGACCGCGGTCCCTGATCCGCGGGCGTCCTCGCCGGGGAGCGATTACGAGCAGTTGACCGAGCGCGAGCGCGAGGTGCTGCAGCTCGTCGCCCAGGGACTGTCCAACCAGGAGATCGCCACTGAGCTCTTCGTCGGCGAAGCGACCGTCAAGTCGCACGTGTCGAAGGTCCTGCAGAAGCTTGTGCTCCGCGACCGCATCCAGGCGGTCATCTACACCTATGAACACGGGCTCGCCGCACCCAGGGGCTGAATGTTCCCTGCGCGTCGCCCGACAGCGGCCAGTGCGTCGGACGCGAGGAGTAGCGTGACGAGCATGGAATTTCGATACCTCGGTAACAGCGGACTCAAGATCTCAGAGATCATCTTCGGCAACTGGTTGACCCACGCGTCACAGGTGGAGAACGACGTCGCGACGGCGAGCGTACGTGCCGCCCTCGACGCCGGCATCACCACCTTCGACACGGCGGACGCCTACGCCAACACGGCGGCGGAGCAGGTGCTCGGCGACGCACTGCGGGGCGAGCGTCGCGCCGGCCTCGAGATCTTCACGAAGGTGTACTGGCCCACCGAGGCCAAGGGTCACAACGACGTCGGCCTCTCGCGGAAGCACATCATGGAGTCGATCGACGGCTCACTCACGCGGCTCGGCACCGACTACGTCGACCTCTACCAGGCGCACCGCTACGACAGCGAGACACCGCTCGAGGAGACGATGCAGGCGTTCGCCGACATCGTGCGCGCGGGCAAGGCGCTCTACATCGGTGTGAGCGAGTGGAACGCAGAGCAGCTGCGGGCAGGACATGCACTCTCGAAGGAGCTCGGCTTCCAGCTCATCTCGAACCAGCCGCAGTACTCGGCACTGTGGCGCGTCATCGAGGCGGAGGTCGTCCCTGCCTCGCGTGAGCTCGGCATCTCGCAGATCGTCTGGTCGCCGGTGGCGCAGGGCGTGCTGAGTGGCAAGTACCTCCCCGGCGCGGCACTTCCCGAGAACAGCCGCGCGACCGATGAGAAGGGCGGCGCCGACACCATCAAGCGCTTCCTCGACGACGAGGTCCTGACCGCCGTCCAGCAGCTGAAGCCCATCGCGGAGGGGCTCGACCTCACGATGGCGCAGCTCGCGCTCGCCTGGGTGCTGCACAACGACAATGTCGCCGGCGCGATCGTCGGGGCATCGCGCCCCGAGCAGGTCACGGCGAACGCCGCGGCTGCCGGGGTGAAGCTCGACGATCTCGTGGTGGAGCAGATCAACGCGGCAGTCGGCCCGGTCGCCGTGACGGACCCGTCGAAGACGGTCTCGCCCGAGTCCCGCCCAGCCTGACCAGCCCCGCCCGCGCCGCCTCTCCCGTTCCCGTTTTCACCACAACCCTTTTCCCCACTCCCCCAACTCAGGAAGGCCTCGGCGTGTCACCTCTGCTCGCCGAGCACGCTGGCCGACACGCCGCCCACTTCCTGAGTTAGGGGAAAGGGATTCTCATGGGAGGGATTCTCGTGGGAGCGGGCCGGGCTGTGGCTGACGACGCCCGGTATCCCCCATCCGATGGAGAGGGGACGCCGGGCGTCGTCGTGTCAACCCATCCTGCGGGGGATGCCGGCGGGCAGCGCCCCGCCGTAGCGTGATCGTCACACCGGCAACAGTCCGGTTCCGGCCGCGGCCGGACAGACGCTCACAGGAGGCGGCCGATGCTCGAACTCAGCCACATCGACAAGTCGTACGGCGATCGGAAGGTGCTCGACGACGTCAGCTTCCAGGTCGCTCCCGGCCGCATGACCGGCTTCGTCGGCGGTAACGGCGCCGGCAAGACGACGACGATGCGCATCCTGCTCGGCGTCCTCGCTGCGAACACCGGCACCGTCACCCTCGACGGCACCCCGCTCACCCCGGAGGACCGTCGCCGATTCGGCTACATGCCCGAGGAACGCGGCCTCTACCCGAAGATGCGTGTGGAGGAGCAGCTCGTCTACCTCGCCCGTCTCCACGGTTTCACGACCCACGCCGCGAAGCACAACGCGGGTGAACTCCTCGAGCGCCTCGGCCTGGGCGAGCGCCGCAACGACGCGCTCGAGAGCCTGTCGCTCGGCAACCAGCAGCGGGCGCAGATCGCCGCCGCCCTCGTGCACGACCCCGACGTCCTCGTCCTCGACGAGCCGTTCTCCGGCCTCGACCCGATGGCCGTGGACGTCGTCGTCGGTGTGCTCAGCGAATTCGCCGCCAGTGGCGCACCCGTCCTCTTCTCCAGCCACCAGCTCGACATCGTCGAACGCCTCTGCGACGACCTCGTCATCATCGCCGCGGGCACGATCCGCGCGTCCGGTTCCCGCGACGCGCTCCGCGAAGCACACGCCGGCAATCGCTACGAACTCCTCACGAGCGCCGACACCGGGTGGTTGCGCGAACGCGCCGGGATCTCGGTCGTCGACTTCGACGGCGGCTACGCCCTCTTCGACGCCGACGACGCAGCAGCGGCGCAGGCCGTCCTGCGCGAGGCGCTCACCCACGGCGATGTCGCCAGTTTCTCCCCTCTTCGCCCGACCCTCGCCCAGATCTTCAAGGAGGTCATCCAGTGAGCACCACAACGCAGACCCCGACCCAGCCCGCAGGCCGCCGTCGCAGCGGCCCCGCGTCACCGAGCCTCGTCCAGAGCATCGGCCTCGTCGCCGAGCGCGAGGTCAAGATGCGACTGCGCAGCAAGACCTTCCTCATCTCGACGGGGATCCTGCTGCTCGTGATCCTCGCCGGCATCGTCGTCGGCGGCTTCCTCGCGAAGAACACCGCGTCGGAGACGACGAAGATCGCCGTCGTCGGCAGCGCCGGTTCCTCACTCATCGAGGGCAAGGCGTTCGACATCACCGAGGTGGCGAACATCGCAGCCGCCGAGGAGCTCGTGAAGTCGGGCGAGGTGGAGGCGGCGATCGCCCCGGCCACCGATGACAACCCGACCGGCGTCCAGGTGCTCTTCGACACCGAGGCGTCCAACACACTGATCATGCAGCTCAGCGCGCAACCACAGGTGACGGTGCTCACCCCCGGGGACAGCGGTTCGGCCGGTTTCCTGCTGTACATCGTGTCGCTCGGCTTCGGACTCGTGTTCTTCGTCTCCGCAACCACCTTCGGAGCGTCGATCGCTCAGAGCGTGGTCGAGGAGAAGCAGACGCGTGTCGTCGAGATCCTGATGTCCGCGATCCCCGTGAAGGCGCTGTTGGCCGGCAAGGTGCTCGGCAACAGCATCCTGGCGTTCGCGCAGATCCTCGCGATAGCGGCGCTCTCGGTGATCGGACTGACGGTCACCGGCCAGACCGACTTGCTCGCGGGCCTCGGCACGCCGGTCGTCTGGTTCGTGATCTTCTTCGTCCTGGGCTTCATCCTGCTGGCTGCGCTGTTCGCCGCTGCCGGATCATTGGTCTCACGTCAAGAGGACATCGGGTCGACCACAACCCCTATTACGATGCTCATCATGATCCCGTACTTCGCCGTCATCTTCTTCAATGACAATCCGTTGGTCATGACGATCATGTCCTACGTGCCGTTCTCGGCCGCCGTGGGCATGCCCGTCCGCCTGTTCGTCGGCTCGGCACAGTGGTGGGAGCCGATCCTGTCGCTCCTCGTCCTCGCCGCCACCGCAGCGTTCGTCATCTGGATCGGATCCCGCATCTATGAGAACTCGCTGCTCAAGATGGGCGGACGGGTCAAGATCTCGGAAGCGCTCAAGGCATGACCGGGCTCGGCGGGCTCGACGAGGTCTTCAACCCGGGCGCCTTCGAAGCGAAGCAGTTCCTCGACGCGGAGCAGCAGCTCCCGGCCCCGGCTCCGCTCGCGGGTGACCCGGTCGGCGACATCTACGGTGACGAACCGATCGTGCTCGACCTGGTGGACGTGGACGAAGAGGACCAGGACGCACCGCTGCCGGCCGAGGTCGCAGGGCCGGCCGACGTCGACGACGATCAGGCAGTCGTCGCGTCCTCGATCGCCGTCCATGCGCTCGCCTACGAGCACGCGCTCGCGCAAGAGACACCGGCGGTGGAACCGGAACCGGGCGCGCACGCCGACGTCGAAGCAGCCGTCGACGCCGTCCCCGACGAGGTCGTGCCGTCCACCGACGGACCACGTCACGCCGCCGACTGACGAAGCCGTGTGACCCAACTCAGGAAGGTGCCCGGCGTGTCGTCCTCAGCCTCGGGGCTCGGGGTCGACACGCCGCTTCCGTCCTGAGTTGGGTCAGCCGCCGCAGGAAGTCGGACCGTGACGCACAGAAGCTGCGTGCGGCATGCGCGAGGATGGATCAGTGACCGATTCCCTGCATGACACCAACGTCCGCGGCTTTGCTTCCGACAACTACTCGGGGGTGCACCCCGAGATCCTCGACGCCATCGCGGCCGCGAACGGTGGCCACCAGATCGCGTACGGCGAAGACGACTACACCCGTCGCCTGCACGAGGTCTTCGCCGAGCACTTCGGGCGCGACGTCGCCGTGTTCCCGGTCTTCAACGGGACCGGTGCGAACGTCGTCGGCCTGCAGTCGATGCTGCCGCGCTGGGGCGCCGTCATCTCCGCGTCGACCGCGCACATCAACTCGGACGAAGGCGGGGCTCCCGAGCGCGTCGGTGGCATCAAACTCCTGACCGTCGACGCACCGGACGGCAAGCTGACGCCGGAGCTCATCGACCGCGAGGCGTGGGGATGGGGCGACGAGCACCGCGCGCAGCCGCTCGTCGTGTCGATCACGCAGACCACCGAGCTCGGCACGCTCTACACGCCGGACGAGATCCGGGCGATCGCTGACCACGCGCACGGTCACGGCATGAAGCTGCACCTGGACGGCGCCCGAATCGCCAATGCCGCGGCAGCGCTCGGCGCACCGCTCCGCGCGTTCACGACCGACTCCGGCGTCGATGTCCTGTCCTTCGGCGGGACGAAGAACGGGCTCATGTTCGGGGAGGCGATCGTCGTGCTCGAGCCCTCGGCCTCGGAGGGCCTCATCTACCTCCGGAAGCTCAACATGCAGCTCGCGTCGAAGATGCGCTTCGGTGCGGCGCAGCTCATCGCGCTGCTCGAGCCGGGAGCAGACGGCGGCGACGGCCTGTGGTTGCGTTCGGCATCACACGCCAATGCGATGGCCGCCCGCCTCCGTACCTCGCTCGAAACGCTCATCGCGGCCGGTGAGGCGCCGGGCCTCGGGTTCAGCCAGCCGACGGAGGCCAACGCCGTCTTCGCGACGCTGCCCGCAGGCGTCGCGGACCGCCTGCGCGAGCGCTTCC
Organism: Plantibacter sp. RU18; assembly: GCF_050613355.1. NCBI lineage: Bacteria > Bacillati > Actinomycetota > Actinomycetes > Micrococcales > Microbacteriaceae > Plantibacter > Plantibacter sp. RU18. The sequence continues at coordinate 1,259,340 of NZ_CP159618.1, read as the reverse complement.
GGTTCTACGACTGGGACGCGGCGAAGGGTGAGGTCCGCTGGATGTGCTCGTTCGACACGACCGAGGCCGACATCGACGCCTTCGTCGACGCGATCCGCGAGGAACTCGCCCACGCGTAGCGCTCGCCCACGCGTCGTGGCACGCCCGCGCGAGGGGACCGTCGATGTGGCAAGGTTGGAGGCTGGGCCTCCAACCGGATGAGAGAGACAGCAGCCATGCACTATCAGTCGACGCGGGGCCACGACCTGCCCCAGCACTTCTCGGACATCCTCCTCGGCGGGCTCGCACCCGACGGCGGGCTCTACCTGCCGACCGAGTACCCGCAGTTGACCGCCGACGAGCTCGAATCGTGGCGTGGACTGTCCTACGCCGACCTCGCTTTCGCTGTGCTCTCGAAGTTCGCCGACGACATCCCCGCGGAAGACCTCCAGGACATCACCCGCCGCACCTACACGGCCGAGGTCTACTCGAACGGTCGCCCCGGCGACGATGCCGCGCTCATCACGCCCATCCGCACCCTCGGCGACGAGGGCGGCGCGCCACTGCAACTGCTCGAGCTGTCCAACGGCCCGACGCTCGCCTTCAAGGACATGGCGATGCAACTGCTCGGCAACCTGTTCGAGTACACGCTGGCGAAGAGCGGGCAGGAGCTCAACATCCTCGGAGCGACGTCCGGTGACACCGGCAGCGCTGCCGAGTACGCGATGCGCGGCAAGGAGGGCATCCGCGTGCTCATGCTCAGCCCGCACGGCCGCATGAGCGATTTCCAGCGCGCACAGATGTTCAGCCTGCAGGACGACAACATCGTGAACCTCGCCGTCGAGGGCAACTTCGACGACTGCCAGGACATCGTCAAGGCCGTCTCGAAGGATGCCGCCTTCAAGGCACTGCACTCGATCGGCACCGTCAACTCGATCAACTGGGCACGCGTCGTCGCGCAGGTCGTGTACTACGTGAACGGCTGGTTGCTCGCCACAGACGGGCCGGGCCAGAAGGTGTCCTTCTCGGTGCCGTCCGGCAACTTCGGCAACGTCTGCGCCGGTCACATCGCGCGCTCGATGGGGCTGCCGATCGACCAGCTGATCGTGGCGACGAATGAGAACGACGTCCTCGACGAGTTCTTCCGCACGGGCGTGTACCGTCCGCGCTCCGCCGCTGAGACCCACCACACCTCGAGCCCCAGCATGGACATCTCGAAGGCGTCCAACTTCGAACGCTTCCTGTACGACCTCGTCGATCAGGACGCCTCACGCCTCGGCGAGCTGTTCCGTGCCCTCGACGAGGACGGCGGCTTCGACCTCTCCGGCACCCCCGAGTTCGCGCGCATCAGCGAGTTCGGCTTCGTCTCCGGGCGCAGCACACACGCCGACCGAGTGGCCACCATCCGCGACGTCTCCGAGCGCTACGGCATCACCATCGATCCGCATACGGCCGACGGTGTCGGTGTCGCACGCCGCCACCTGCGCGAGGGTGTGCCGATGATCGTCCTCGAGACGGCGCTGCCGGCGAAGTTCGCCGAGATCGTCCGCGAAGCGCTCGGCGCCGAACCGGAGCGCCCTGCAGCGTTCGAGGGCATCGAGGGGCTTCCGCAGCGCTTCGAGATCGTCCCCGCCGACGTCGACCGCATCAAGGCCGTCATCGTGGAGCACGCCGGCCGCTGAGCGAGACGGCGACCGTCTGATCCGCGGCCCACTCTCCGAGCTGCACCCGGTCCCTGAGCCTGCGGAAGGGCCGTTGCCTCTGCTCGGTGATGCCCATCCGCTGCTGACATGAGCCTTCCGATCGGTGGCGACGACTCTGTGGGTGACGTCGGCCTCGACGACCAGCGCAACGCCGAGGATGACCGCGAGGCGCTCTACGACGAGGACGAGATCGCCGACCTCGAAGCAGTCGAGGACAATTTTGGCGAAGGCCCCGAGTAGCTGATCTGCTCCTCGAGTCTCACCCGGGTCCCTGAGCCTGTCGCTCAGGTGGCACTTCGCGGTGTCGAGCGCGCTCTCGGTGAGGTACATGTATACGCGGTCGACCTCAACGAGGACCCTCCCGTCGATGGTGTCAGACAGGCCGGTGAGCGCGCCAACCACGTCGCTCTGGCCAAGACTCGATTCAACGAAGAGCCCTTGGTTTGCGGTATTTGCGTGGCGGGCTTGGGGTGACGCGCCGACGATGTGGGCACAAAAGAGGACATACGGCAGTACTTGATGTTGTTTATCTTCAAATACCAGATATTCGCGTCTGTCCCGTGGTGCATCCACGCGCACGAAGGAGTTTCCACATGAGTCCACACCGTTTTTCGTCGATCAGACTGGCGAGCATCGGAGCAGCCGCGTTTCTTGCCGCGAGTTTGCTGGCGCCGAGCGCCGCCAGCGCCACTACGGCAACGGCATTGGACTTCCTATTGCCAAGCGGCATCGTCTTTCACGCGGCGATTTTCTTCCTCATGGGCATCGCGAGCTTCTCCATCGCAATGTTCGGCGCACTTCTCCTCCTGCTGCTCCCAGTAAACGCAGGCTGGGATGTTCTTTCGAAAAGGTGGTACATGCCGACACATCGAAAAAGCAACACGAAGATTCGGATGAATCATGCCGTTTCGTGAGCACAGCATCGGGCCAACCTGGATGGCAGTCAGCGGTGTTGCATGCCTGATCTTCATCACCATCATCGCGGCAATTTCACTCCCGGAACTCATCCAGCTAGATGATCCCAAGCGCTGGCCGCTCTTGACGCTGCTCGGTGTCGTCACTTTGGCCGTTGCCGGGACAGGACTGCTGCTGATCCTTCGTCGCACAACAGTTACAGTGGGGGCAGACTACGTCACGGCCTATCTGGACCCACTCCGCGTCATGCGGATACCCATCCGAGATGTCTCTGCGTTGGAAGTCATTCACGTCACCCCTCTTCAGGCTGGTGGCCTCGGCTGGCGAACGACTCCATCGGCGCAGTACCTTCTGCTCTCGGCAGGACCAGCGGTCAAGATCACACGATCATCTGGACGGCCTCGAATACTCCGAAGCGACCGAGCGCAGGACCTCGCTGCAGCCATCGACAACGCCAGTCGGCGTTTGCGTCCGGGCTCATCCTGCCCCGACACAGCCAAGGAGCAGCCAGTTGAACCGACGGCCAGCGCCACGAGAGCCCGGGCAGCCAGCCGCACCCACGGGATCGCGGAGATATGTCGAAGTACACTGCGCTCGTCAAAGCCACGAGACGGTGACAGGCTCATCCGAGCACATGTCCGCTGGGCTGATGAATGGGTAGCGAAAGGGTTCGTCGAGTCTCTGAGCCGCGCGTCTCCTGAGACTGTCGCAGATCCGCTACGGGACGAGGATCAACTTCCCGCTCGGGTGCCCGGATTCGCTCTCACGGTGGGCCTCGGCGGCCTCCGAGAGCGGGCGGACGGTGCCGAGTTCGAAGCTGAAGCCGTTGTGCTCCGCGAGTTCGGCGACCGCGGGGATCGCCTCGGCGCGCCACGCCTGCTCCTGTTCGGTGAGGGGCAGCGGGTTCCCACCGGACCACGCCTGGATGCCGAGGTCCGCTGCCTTCGCGCCGACGACGATGGTGCCGATGTGCTGTCGGTCCTCGACGAGCGCGAACGACGCCTCGAGGGCTTCGTCGGTGCCGACGGCGTCGAGCACCCGATCGATCCCCTGGGGAGCGGCTTCGCGGACGCGCTCGACGAGACCAGGCCCATACGCGACGGGGATCGCACCCAGCTCGCGGAGCCTGGCGTGGTTCCGCTCGCTCGCGGTCGCGATCACGGTCGCGCCCCAGGCCGTTGCGAACTGCACAGCGGCGTGCCCGACAGCGCCGGAGCCACCGTGGATGAGCAACGTGGTGCCGTCCTCGACGCCGAGCGAACGCAGCGCCTGATAGGCGGTCGAGACGGGGATGCCGATCGCCGCGGCCTCCTCGAAGGAGATGTTCGCGGGCTTGGGAACGATCTGCTTCGGCGTCACGACGAGATGCGTCGCGTAGGCGCCGTTCGCGTTGACGATCACGACCTCGTCGCCCACCGACCACCCGTCGACGCTGTAGCCGACCTCCACGACCACCCCGCCGCCGTCGCTGCCGACGCGTCGCGGCTCCGTGAGGTGACCGCCGCGGATGCCTCGGCGGAGCTTCCAGTCGATGGGGTTCACCCCGGCCGCTCGAACCTCCACGACGAGCTCTCCTTCGCTGGCGTGCGGCGTCGGTACCTCCACGAGTTCGAGTACCTCCGGTCCACCAAGCTCCTGATACTGGACGACGGTCGCCATGTCGTTCCCTTCTCGCGGCGCTGCACCGCTTGTCGAGTGTTCGCCGGGTAGAACACGCCGACTCATCGAGGCTAACCGCGACCGTCCTCCACAGCTTCCCGATCCATCGACGATGACGCCCGATGACCCGTCGGATGGCGAGCGCGCGACGCCACGTCGTACCGTGGACGTATGCCTCCCACTGATGGACCGACGACCGCAGCGCCCACCGCGACCATCTCCAACCTGCTCGCCGAGACGCGCAGTTTCGCGCCGCCAGCCGACATCGCGAGCACCGCGAACGTCGGCCCTGAGGAGTGGGCACGCGCTGCCGCCGACCCCGTCGCCTTCTGGGAGGAGCAGGCACGCCGGCTCGACTGGGTCACCCCGTGGGAGTCCGCGCACACCTGGGAGCCCGCACGCCCGGTCGAGGGCTCGGACCCGGCCGACCCGAACCCCGAACTCACCATTCCAGCGGCCACCTGGTTCGCGGGTGGCACGCTCAACGTCGCAGCGAACTGCGTCGACCGCCACGTCGACGCCGGGCGCGGCGACAAGATCGCCCTGCATTTCGAAGGCGAACCAGGCGACCGCCGCTCGATCAGCTACGCCGAGCTGCAACGCGAGGTCGCGAAGGCCGCCAACGCACTCACCGCCCTCGGCATCGGGCAGGGCGACCGCGTCGTCATCTACCTGCCGGTCATCCCGGAGACGGTCATCGCCACGCTCGCGGTCGCGCGCATCGGCGCCATCCACTCGCTCGTCTTCGGCGGGTTCTCCGCGGAGGCGCTGCGGTTCCGGGTCGAGGACACCGAGGCGAAACTCCTCATCACCACCGACGGCCAGTACCGCAGGGGCACTGCGGTACCGGTCAAGCAGAACGCGGACGCAGCCGTCGAGGGCGTGCCGTCCATCGAGCACGTGCTGGTCGTGTCGCGCACCGGCGAGCAGACACCGAACGTGCCGTGGACGACCGGTCGCGACCTCTGGTGGCACGACACCGTCGACACCGCCGCCGACACGCACGAGGCCGAGGCGTTCGACGCCGAGACGCCGTTGTTCATCATCTACACCAGCGGCACGACCGGCAAGCCGAAGGGCCTCGTGCACACCGCCGGCGGGTATCTCACGCAGGCGTCGTGGACGCACTGGGCGATCTTCGACGCGAAGGAAGACGACGTGCACTGGTGCACGGCCGACCTCGCCTGGGTCACCGCTCACACCTACGAGATCTATGGTCCGCTCTCCAACGGACTCACGCAGGTCATCTACGAGGGCACGCCGAACACCCCGCACCAGGCCCGCCACTTCGAGATCATCCAGCGCTACGGCGTCACGACGTACTACACGGCGCCCACGCTCATCCGCACGCTCATGACCTGGTTCCCCGAGGGTCCGCCCGCCGAGTACAACCTGTCGAGCATCCGGTTGCTGGGTACCGTCGGCGAGGCGATCAATCCTGAGGCGTGGATGTGGTTCCGTGAGCGGATCGGCCGCGGCGAGGCCCCGGTCATCGACACCTGGTGGCAGTCGGAGACGGGTTCGGCGGTCATCGCCCCACTGCCCGGCGCGACGACGATCAAGCCGGGTTCGGGCAGCCGCGCACTGCCCGGCCTCGAGGCGCTCGTCGTCGACGAGGCGGGCGAGACGGTGCCGTTCGGTTCAGGCGGATACCTCGTGGTCAGCCGGTTCGGCCCGTCCCTCGCGCGCACCGTCTGGGGCAACCCCGAACGGTACAGAGACTCCTACTGGGCGAAGTACTGGAAGCAGGGGTACTTCTTCTCCGGCGACGGCGCGAAGTGGGACGAGGACGGCGACATCTGGGTGCTCGGCCGCGTCGACGACGTCATCAACGTCTCTGGCCACCGGCTGTCGACCATCGAGATCGAGTCGGCACTCGTGTCGCACCCGCATGTGGGTGAGGCAGGCGTCGTGGGCGTCGACGACCCCCTCACAGGCAGCGCCATCGCGGCGTTCGTGATCCCCTCATCCCGCTCGCACGGTCCGGAGGCCGACGGTGAGGCCTACTGGCTCGAGCGTTCATCGTCCCTCCGTGAGGCGCTGCGGGCCCACGTCGCGAACGAGATCGGTCCCATCGCGAAACCGCGCGACGTCTTCGTCGTCCCGGACCTCCCGAAGACGCGTTCCGGCAAGATCATGCGGCGGCTCCTCGGCGACATCGTCGACCGCCGTCCGCTCGGCGACACCACCTCGTTGCAGGACGAAGCGGCTCCGCATCGCATCGCGGACATCGTCGCGGCCTCCCGGGAATAGCGCCGTAACCTATTCAGTTGCATCGAAGGTCAATGGCGACGGTCCCTTCATTCCTTTTTCGACGCTCGGAGAATCATGTCCATCGCTACCCGTTCCGCCCAGACCGGCGCCCCCATCCTCGACGTGCTGGCCGACCGCTGGAGCCCTCGCGCCTACTCGAGCGAGCCGGTGAGCGCCGCGAAGATGGCCTCTGCCCTCGAGGCTGCACGCTGGTCGCCGAGCGCGAACAACGTCCAGCCGTGGCGCTTCATCGTCGGCACCAAGGGCACCGCGACGTTCGACACGATCGCCGAGCAGCTTGTCGGGTTCAACCAGGGCTGGGCTGCCAAGGCTGGCGCGCTGATCGTCGCCGTTGCCGAGACCGTCGACGCCGAAGGCAACGACCGCCCGTGGGCCACCTACGACCTCGGTCAGGCCGTCGCCCACCTGAGCATCCAGGCCCACAGCGATGGACTCTTCGCGCACCAGATGGCCGGCTTCTCCGTCGACGGTGTGCGTGCCGCCTTCAACCTGCCCGCCGGCCTGGTGCCCGTCACGGTCACCGCTCTCGGTGAGCTCGGTGACGCCGAGACCCTTCCCGACATGCTGCGCGAGCGCGAGGTCGCACCGCGTACCCGTCTCCCGCTCGCCGACCTCCTCATCGTCAGCGAGTAGTCACCAACGCCATCCACGACTGCGCAGTCCGTTCCGCCGGGCTGCGCAGTCGTCGTTGCAGCGGGTCCAGCTCCGCGGTCCAGCTCCCCGAGCGTGACGAGTGGTGCACAGCGAGTCAGAGGCCGGCGACGAGGTTGATGACGGTGGCGAGGATGACGGAGCCGAACAGGTACGACAAGAGGGTGTGCTTCAGCACCGTCCGGCGGAACCCGCTCGTCCGCAGCGTGGTGTCCGACACCTGATAGGTCATGCCGAGGTCGAACGCCAGATACGCGAAGTCGCTGTACTGCGGCGCCTCCTCCTGATTGAAGTCGATACCGCCCTCGGGCGTCCCGAAGTACATCCGCGCATATCGCAGGGTGTAGATCGTGTGGATGAGTCCCCACGACAGCGCGACGCTCACCACTGAGAACGCCGCGATGAGACCCTGCTCCAAGCTCGTCGTCGCAGTGCGTGCCTGCAGGATCACCACGCTCAGGGCGACGAGGCTGCCGACACTCGCGAAGACGATGAGCACTTCACTCGTGGCGCGGCCTGGCTCTTCGGAGGTCGCGTGCTCGCGCGTCCGATCCGGGTCCATCCGCCAGATCCTGAGCCACATCGTGACGATGAAGACGAGGCATGCTGCACCCCACCCGGCCAGGATCGCCCCAGCCCAGAACCAGGTCGCGCCGGCGATCCCTCCGACGACCAGGCCGACGATCGCAGAGAGCGCCAGCCGCAGCTTCGCGCCATGACGGAATCCGATCGACGCTGGCGTTGGAGTACTCACGAGCTGATCGTCGCACCGCCGCCGCGCGTGCTCGCGCAGGCTCGCGGCACAGGGCCGGCTGGACGCAGGGCCGGCTAGTCGTGCTCGACGAAGAGCTCCTCCAGTTCAGCGAGCACCCCGACCGCCAGGCGTTCGAACTGGAGGCCGGTGAGGAGGATCGTCTCACCTGGAGCGAGCCCGGTGCACGAGCCCTCGGGCGCGTATGCCACGCCCGCGCGCACGGTGAGGACACCGTCGTGTTCGAGCAGCGAATCGACGATCAGCTCGAGCTCGTTGAGCGGCCCAGGAGCCGCGCCGATGATCGAGCGCGCACGGTGCACGAATGGCCGGTCGAGGACGAGGACCAGACCGTTGAAGAACACCGGATCGAAGGTCGCGAGCGTGATCGCATCGACTCCTGCGTCATCCAGCGTGGTGCGACCGGCGATCAGCGCGGCGATCCTCTGCTCGGCCTGATCGATGTCACGCTGCTCGTAAGTCCTGCGCCCGCTCATGGCGCCCTCCTCGGATCGGGTTCTGCAACGCTACTCCACGATGTCATGCGTCTGTCGTCTGCCTCGCACGACGTGCGAGGTCAGTAGCCGCGCCCGGCGTCGTAGACGTTCCGAAGCGGTTCGCCGGCATGGAAGCGTCGGAGGTTGTCGACGAACAATTCCGTCAACGTGGCATTCTCGGTGTCGACCGTCGAGGCCGAGTGCGGCGAGAGTAGGACGTTGTCGAGCGACCAGAGCGGGGAGTCCTGGGCCGGCGGTTCCTCGGTGACGACGTCGAGGGCGGCGCCCGCCAGTCGACCGCTCGTGAGTTCGTCGATCAGCGCTGTCTCGTCGACGACCCCGCCTCTCGCGATGTTGACGAGGATCGCACCGTCAGGCAGCGCAGCGAGCTGAGGTCTGCCGATGAGTCCGGCGGTCTCCGATGTGAGCGCGCAGCAGAGGACCAGGACGTCCGTCGTCGGGAGGACGTCACCGAGGTGGTCGGTCGAGGTCACCTCGATGCCTGGCGCGAGGTCGTAGTCGCGGCCTGCCCTCCCGACCGCTGTCACCGCGCAGCCCATCGCGGCGAACACCCGGACGACGTTTCGCCCCATGCCACCGACGCCGATGACGGCCACACGGCGGCCGGACAGCTGGCCAGTGGTGTGCCGCTCCCAGCGGGTGGTGTGTCGGTCGCGCTGGAGCCGAGGGACGTCCTTCACGAAATGGAGAGCACCCGCCAATGCGAACTCGGCGAGTGGAACGGCGTGCACACCTGCGGCCGTCGTGATCTGGATGCCGCTCTGGTCGAGGCCGGTCCGCTGGACGAAGGCGCCGATGCCAGCGCTCGTGGCTTGGATCCAGCGCAGCCGTGGTGCACGGTGTGGGAGGGCGGCCGGATCCTGCCAGTCGAAGTCGAACGCGACATCGGCGCGGGCGAGGAGCGCCTGCCATCGGGCGTCTTCCGTCGAGCTCAGCTCGCGCGGCTGGCCGTGGTGGTCGCTCGCATACCTCGGCTGCGGCAGCAGTTCCGGCTCGTACAGCACCTCGACCCCGGGTTCGGCCGCGATCGTCGCCACGTGTTCCGCCTCCAGCCAACTCCCGATCAGCACCCTCATCGTCATCTCCCCAGTCTGCCAGCGCGGTGGGCGGGAAAGGTCGGACAGACGGACAGACGGCGGAGGAGGGCGACGGCGGCGGCTAGGCCTGGACGGTCAAGCCACCGCCGTCGTCAGCGAGTCCGACGTGGACGGTGTCGCCATCGCGGATCGAGCCGTCGAGGATCGCGCGTGCCAGGCGGTCGTCGATCTCTCGCTGCATGAGCCGGCGGAGCGGACGCGCGCCGTACAGCGGGTCGTAGCCGCGCTCGGCGAGCCAGGTCCTGGCATCGGGCGTGACCGCGAGGTGCAGACGGCGCTCACCGAGTCGACGCTGCAGACGATCGATGTTGAGTTCGACGATCTGGCCGAGCTCCTCCTCGCTGAGCGCCTGGAACACGACGATGTCGTCGAGGCGGTTGATGAACTCCGGCTTGAAGGCCTGCCGGACGAGCTGCTGCACGGCCTCCTCCTTCTGCTCGGAGGTGAGCGACGGGTCCACCAGGTACTGCGAACCGAGGTTCGAGGTCAGCACCAGGATGACGTTCCGGAAGTCGACCGTCCTGCCTTGGCCATCCGTCAGGCGACCGTCGTCGAGCACCTGCAGCAGGACGTCGAAGACCTCCGGGTGCGCCTTCTCGACCTCGTCGAGCAGCACCACCGAGTACGGGCGCCGCCGGACCGCCTCGGTGAGCTGACCACCCTGCTCGTAGCCGACATACCCGGGCGGGGCACCGACGAGCCGGGAGACGGAGTGCTTCTCCCCGTACTCGGACATGTCGATGCGGACCATGGCCTTCTCGTCGTCGAAGAGGAACTCGGCGAGCGCCTTCGCGAGCTCCGTCTTCCCGACGCCCGTGGGCCCGAGGAACATGAACGAACCGGTCGGTCGGTCGGGGTCGGAGATGCCGGCGCGCGTGCGGCGGACCGCGTCGGAGACGGCCGCGACCGCACGGTGCTGCCCGATGAGGCGACGTGACAGCTCCTGCTCGAGGTGCAGCAGCTTCTCCGTCTCCCCCTGCAGCAGCCGACCGACGGGGATGCCCGTCCAAGCGGCGATGACGGCGGCGATGTCCTCGGATGTGACCTGGTCGTTCACCATCCGCTCCTCGCCGTCGGCCGCCTGCTCTGCGGACTCGGCGATCGCGAGCTCACGTTCGAGCTGCGGGATGTCGGCGTAGAGCAGCTTCGAGGCCTGCTCCAACTTGCCTTCCCGCTGTGCGCGTTCGGCTTTGCTGCGGGCTGCGTCGATCTGCTTCTTGAGGTCGCCGACGCGGTTGAGGCTTGCGCGCTCCCGTTCCCATCGCTCCTGCAGCACCGCGAGGGAAGCCTTGCGCTGCGCGAGGTCTTCGCGGAGTTTGGCGAGGCGCTCCTTGGACGCCTCGTCCTTCTCCTTCTTGAGCGCGAGCTCCTCGAGCTTCAGGCGGTCGACGCTGCGCCGGAGTTCGTCGATCTCGACGGGTGCCGAGTCGATCTCCATGCGGAGTCTGCTCGCGGCCTCGTCGATCAGGTCGATCGCCTTGTCCGGCAGTTGTCGGGAGGTGATGTACCGGTTGGACAGCGATGCCGCCGCGACGAGGGCGTTGTCGGCGATGGAGACCTTGTGGTGGGCCTCGTAACGCTCCTTGAGGCCGCGGAGGATCGCGATGGTGTCCTCCACGCTCGGCTCACCGACGAACACCTGCTGGAAGCGGCGCTCCATCGCAGCATCCTTCTCGATGAACTCGCGGTACTCGTCGAGCGTGGTCGCTCCGATGAGTCGCAGCTCACCGCGGGCGAGCATCGGCTTCAGCATGTTGGCTGCGGCGACGGATCCCTCGCCACCACCGGCACCCATCAGAACGTGGAGTTCATCGATGAAGGTGATGATCTGGCCGTCGGACTCGTCGATCTCCTTCAGCACGGCCTTCAGTCGCTCTTCGAACTGGCCGCGATACATGGCTCCTGCCACGAGTGCGGAGAGATCGAGCGAGACGAGCTGCTTCCCCTTGAGGCTCTCTGCGACGTCGCCGGCGACGATGCGCTGAGCGAGGCCTTCGACCACCGCGGTCTTCCCGACGCCGGGCTCGCCGATGAGCACCGGGTTGTTCTTGGTACGCCTGGTGAGCACCTGGCTCACGCGTCGGATCTCGGCGTCGCGACCGATCACCGGGTCGAGCTTGCCCGAAGCGGCGATCTCGGTCAGGTTGACGCCGTACTGCTCCAACGCACTGCGCTGGTCTTCCTGCTGCGGCTGCTGGCCTGCTGACATCTGCACGGTCCCCCTGATCTAAAGTTGAGTCTATATGGCTCAAGTTTACCACCGGTGGAGCGCCCCGACAAGGTCGATGCGCACACCCGTGCCGAAGGTTGCGGCCCGTGGACCCTGTGGAGGAGATTCCCACGTGACCCGCCATGCCATCGAAGGGTAGGCTTACCTACCGATGCCTCGCCTCAGTGAACAATCCCCCGACTCGATCTTCATCCTCGTCTCCGCCGTCGTCGCGCGGATCGAACAGGTGAGCCCGAGCTATCGGCGTTTCACCTTCACCGGTCCCGAGGTGCAGCACATCGCCGACAACCGCTACGACCAACGCGTCAAGTTGCTCTTCCCCCTGCCGGACACTGGTTTCGACGGCCTGCCCATGCACGACGGCTGGTACCAGGCATGGCGACTGCTGCCCACCGAGGAGCGCCACGCGATGCGCACCTACACGATCCGCGAGGTCCGACCAGAGGTCGCCGAGTTCGACATCGACATCGCCCTGCACGGCCGCGTCGGCCCGGCGTCGAGCTGGGCGATGGACGCCGTGGTCGGTGACGAACTCGTCGTCAACGTCCCGAATGCTCGAGCAGAGGTGACGGCTGGCGGCGTCGACTGGCACGCGCCGGAGAGCGTCGACCAGGTGCTCCTCGCCGGCGACGAGACGGCGCTGCCAGGGATCGCCGGCATCCTCGAGCGCCTCCCCAGCACCGCGCGCGGCATCGCCGTCGTCGAGCTGCCGCATCCCGAGGACATCGCCGCACTGTCGACGAAGCCGGACGGAGTCGAGCTGATCGTCCTCCCGCGAGGTGACCAGCCGGTGGGGTCCCTCCTCATCCCCGAGGTCGAGCGCATCGCCAGCCGCCTGGCGCCCACCGTCGACACCGCCACCATCGCGACCCTGCCTGCACTCGAAGACGTCGACGTCGACAGCGAGCTGCTCTGGGAGGTTCCCGTCGACGAACACGGCGGCCCCGTCCTCGCAAGCGCCCCGCTCTATGCGTGGCTCGCCGGCGAGGCATCCGCCATCAAGACCCTCCGCCGTCACCTCGTCTCCGGCTGCGGCGTCGACCGCAAGTCGGTCGCGTTCATGGGCTACTGGCGGCACGGCAAGGCTGAGGACAACAGCTGAGCCGGTGAGCGCCGACCTCGACAGCCTGCGGCTCCCGACCGCAGCCGCCCGCGCACGAGACGCGTCGACCGGCATCGCCAGGTCGGCCACGTCCCGTTCGTTGCTGTTGGTCGCCGCCCTCGTCGCCCTCGGCGCCATCGCGACAGCGAGCCTCTTCATCGGCTCGGGCACGATCAGCCCGGCCGAGGTGTGGCGTGCACTCGCTCACGGCGGGACCGACACGAACGCCCTGCTCGTGACCGGATACCGCATCCCCCGCATGCTGCTCGGGATCGGGGTCGGTGCAGCGCTCGGACTGGCCGGTGCGATGATGCAGGCCGTCACCCGGAACCCCCTCGCCGACCCCGGCATCCTCGGTGTCAACGCCGGCGCGTACTTCGCCGTGGTCGTCGCGGTGGCGGTGGCCGGCACCGCCGACCTCTCCTCATACGTGTGGTGGTCGTTCCTCGGCGCCGGTGTCGCGTCCGTCGTCGTCTATGTCGTCGGGTCACGTGGGCGAGCAGGCGCGACGCCGGTCCGTCTGGTCCTGGCGGGCGTCGCGCTGTCCGCCGCACTGCAGGGCGTCACGTTCGCGATCACGATCCGGAACCCGGACATCTTCGACAAGATCCGATTCTGGCAAGCCGGATCACTGCAGAACCGACAGCTGGACGTCTTCCTCGGCATCCTGCCGTTCCTCGTGATCGGTGTCGCCCTCGCGCTGATCGTCTCCCGCTCGCTCAACGCGGTGGCGCTCGGCGACGACCTCGCCACGTCCCTCGGCACGAGAGTGCTGCGGACCCGCATCCTGTCGGTCCTCGCCATCACACTGCTCTGCGGCTCGGCGACCGCTGCAGCCGGTCCGATCGCCTTCCTCGGGCTCATGTCGCCCTACCTCGCTCGCGCGATCGTCGGCCCCGACCAGCGCTGGGTCCTGCCGTTCACGATGGTGTTCGCGCCGATCATCTTCCTGCTCTCAGACCTCGTCGGCCGTGTCGCAGTGCCCGGCGAGATGCCGGTCGGCATCGTCACGGCCTTCGTCGGCGCACCGCTGCTCATCGTCCTCATCCGTCGTTCGAAGGCGCAGGGGCTGTGAGCGACCAACGCAGGAGCATGATTCTCGACCCGTCGAGGCCCACCGCCCATGCCGAACCCGGCCGCCGCACCGTTCGCCTCGGTCCGATCAGCTGGGTCCTGCACCGACGCGAGTTCGTCGTCGTCGGCATCCTCGTCGTGGTGGTCATCGGCGTCGGCGCCTTCTCCCTCACGCAGGGCGAATACCGCATCCCGCTCGACAAACTGCTCGCAGCCTTCACCGGTGACGGGTCGGAGAGCGTGCTGCGGATCGTGCTCGACTGGCGACTGCCGCGAGTCGTCGTCGCGATCGTCGGCGGCATCGCCCTCGGGCTCTCCGGTGCGATCTTCCAGTCGATCACGCGCAACCCACTCGGCAGCCCCGACATCATCGGGTTCAACTCAGGCGCGTTCACGGGCGCACTCGTCGTCACGCTCGTGATCGGCGGGAACTACGCCGCGACCGTCGCCGGTGCACTCGTCGGTGGGCTCGCGACCGCGCTCGTCGTCTATCTGCTCGCCTGGTCGCGCGGGGTGCAGGGTTTCCGCCTCATCGTCATCGGGATCGCGATCAGCGCGGTCCTGAACGCATTCAACGACTACCTGCAGTTGCGAGCGGACCTCAACGCCGCGATCGTCGCAGCCAGCTGGGGCATGGGCTCGCTCGCCGACCTCGGTTGGAGCGACGTCGTCCCCGTCACCATCGCCGTCGCCGTCCTCGTGCCACTGCTCGCCCTCCTCGCGCGCCGCCTCGGGCTGCTGGAGCTCGGCGACGACATCGCGAAGTCGCTCGGCATCCCGGTGGAACGCACCCGCCTCCTGCTGCTCGTCATCGGCGTCGCCCTCACTGCGACCGTGACGGCCGTCGCAGGCCCCATCGTCTTCGTCGCCCTCGCGGCGCCGCAGCTCGCCCGCAGACTCACGAAGTCGGCGGGTATCACCCTCCTCCCCTCAGCCGCCATGGGCGCGGCGCTGCTCCTCGTGAGTGACGTCATCGCCCAGCGGATCATCGCGCCGGCAGCACTGCCCGTCGGCGCCGTGACCGTGACGCTCGGCGGCGTCTATCTGATCGCCCTGCTCATCGTGCAGGCGGGAAAGCGCTGACATGCAGACCGAAGCACCGACCTCCAGGCTCTCCGGATCCGACCTCCGCGTCGGGTACGACCAGCGGACCATCATCCACGAGCTCGACATCGCCATCCCGGACGACTCGTTCACGGTGATCGTCGGCCCGAACGCATGCGGGAAGTCGACACTGCTACGCACCCTGGCACGGCTGCTGAAGCCGACGAAGGGGCACGTCGTCCTCGACGGCAACCAGATCACGAGCTACCCGTCGAAGGAGGTCGCGAAGCGCATCGGCCTGCTGCCGCAGACGTCGATCGCACCGGACGGCATCTCCGTCATCGACCTCGTCTCGCGCGGCCGGTACCCGCACCAGTCGATCCTGAAGCGTTGGTCGGAGGCGGACGAGGCAGCGGTGCTCGCAGCGATGGAGGCGACGAACGTGACGGAGCTGTCCGGCCGCCTCGTCGACGAGTTGTCGGGGGGTCAGCGCCAGCGGGTGTGGGTCGCGATGGCGCTCGCGCAGGAGACGCCGCTGCTGCTGCTGGACGAGCCGACGACGTTCCTCGACATCACGCACCAGGTGGAGCTGCTCGATCTCTTCACGCGGCTCAACCGAGAGAGCGGCCGCACCCTTGTCGCCGTGCTCCACGACCTGAACCAGGCGGCACGGTACGCGACGCACCTGATCGCGATGCGTGACGGCCATGTCGTCGCGCAGGGCGCCCCGGCCGACATCGTGACCGCGGAACTGGTGGAGGAGGTCTTCGGGCTCCGCTGTCGGATCATCGACGACCCCGAGTCGCACACCCCGCTCGTCATCCCGCTGATGGGCGCCCACTGACGGACACGCTCCCTCCGTTCCCGGCCCTCGTTCCCGGCCCTCGTTCCCGGCCCTCGTTCCCGGCTCCCGGCTCCCCGTTCCCGGCCCTCGGCCGCCCAGCGCATCGCGCTGAACCGAGCGCGGGTAATCCGGGGCCAGCGCGGTGCGCCCGACCGGGCGACGTCCACCCGCCCGCACCGCACCCCATTGGCGCGAGGGCGGGTCTCCGGAGACCCGCCCTCGCGCCAATGGGGTGCGCTCGGACCAGCGCACCGCGCTGGCAGCACCCCGGTCGTTACCTGGTCGTGACTTGGGAAGCTTAGGCTTACCTCATACTGTGAACCCCGATCGAAAGCAGAACATGCGTCGTTTGCCCCGCACCCTGACCGCTGTCGCAACCCTCGCGGTCGCCGGTCTCGCCCTCGCCGGCTGCACCTCCGGCTCGTCGAGCGACGACTCCTCGGCCGCCACCCTCGGCACCGTCGACACGATGTTCGGCGAGGTCACCGTTCCGGAGCCCGCCGGCGACCTGACCGTCGTCGCGCTCGGTTGGTCCGACGCCGAGATGGCCCTCGCCCTCGGCATCGTCCCCGTGGGCGTGTACGACTGGCAGAGCTTCGGCGCCGACAACAAGGCCGTCGGTCCGTGGGCGACCGACCTCTTCGGCGACGTGACCCCCGAGATCATCGAGGACAGCGGCGACACCGTGAACTACGAGCAGATCCAGGCGCTCGAGCCCGACCTGATCCTCAACACCCGCTCCGCAGGCGACGAGAAGCAGTTCGAACGCCTCTCCGAGATCGCCCCCACGGTCTACGCACCCGAGGGCACCGCGGCGTTCGCGACCCCGTGGGACGTCCAGCTCGAACAGGTCGCCGCCGCGCTCGGCAAGACCGAAGAGGGCGCAGCACTCGTCTCCGCGACGAAGCAGTCGATCAACGAGGCGGCCGAGCTGCACCAGGAGTTCGCCGGCCTGACCACGGTCGCCGCGACGAAGTTCGGCGACGCGTACGGTGCGTACCTCGCGGGCGACGGACGCTTCGACATCCTCGCCGACCTCGGCTTCCAGCAGAACCCGGCCGTGCGGGGCCTCGAACCGGCCGGCTTCTACGCTGCCGTGTCAGCCGAGCAGGTCGCGGCGTTCGACGCGGACGTGGCCGTGCTGCTCCCGATCGGCTTCACCGCCGCGGAGACCACCGCCGACCCGCTGCTCGCCAGCCTCCCAGTGGTGCAGGACGGCCGTGCGATCGTCCTCGACCCTGCCGACGAACTCACCCAGGCCTACAGTGCAGCCTCCGTGCTGAGCATCCCGGTCGTCCTCGAGCAGCTCGTGCCCAAGCTCGCCGAAGCCGCCGCGAAGGTCGCCAAGTAGGCTCACCCTCACAGCAGGACATACGCGCGGGAGCAGGATGGGATCAGCGGCGGATTCAGGCGGTCAGTGCAACACCATTGGCTGGTGGGTTCGAGAGTAGTTGGTCGAGGGCTTCTTTTGGAGTTGCCCAGTGCAGGGTTTTCCGCGGCCGTTCGTTGAGTTCGTTGGCGACGAAGTCGAGGTAGTCGCGGTGGTAGCCGGAGAGGTCGGTGCCTTTCGGGAAGTACTGCCGCAGGAGCCCGTTCGTGTTCTCGTTGCTCCCTCGCTGCCAAGGCGAGTGTGGGTCGCAGAAATAGACGCCCATCTCTAGCGCTGCGGTGATGTTCCGGTGGCCGGCGAGCTCGGATCCTTGGTCCCAGGTGAGGGTTTTGCGGAGGAAATGCGGGAGTTTGCGCATCTGCTCGATCATCGCTCCCTGAACCTCGATCGCGCCGTGTCGATCTGGCAGATGCAGCAGCATCACGAACCGTGTGCTCCGCTCGACAAGGGTCCCGATCGCGGAACCGTTGTCCTTACCGACGATCAGATCACCCTCCCAATGACCCGGGACTGCCCGGTCCTCGACCTCCGCGGGGCGCTCGCTGATCATGACCATGTCCGGGATGCGTTTGCCACGGCTCGTCGCGCGTCGGGCTGGTTTGCGCAGCGCCCGACCGGTTCGCAAGCAGTCCGTGAGCTCGCGTCTGAGCGCTCCGCGGCCCTGGACATACAACGATTGGTAGATCGTCTCGTGGGACACGCGCATCTCCGCCTCGTCAGGGAAGTCCAACGGCAATCGTCGCATGATCTGTTCCGGGCTGAGCTTGCGCAACAGTCCCGCCTGGACCGCATCACGCAGCCGATCGTTCAGAGCGAGTTTCGAGGGCTTCGGACGAGCCAACCGCTGATCAGCTCGACGCTGGGCAAGCGATGGCGAATACCGCCACGGGACGGTCACCGGGCGTCCGAGCTTGGACCGGGACCGGTACTGCTGACGATCAAGATTGCGACGGAGCTCTCGCAACACGGTCGACGGGCTGCGCCCGATCGACGCCGCGATCGCGCGGATCGATCGCCCTTGACTGATCCCGGCATGGATCTGCTCACGCTCGCTGATACTCAAGAAACGACCTGACGGCGGAAACAACGACAATGGCACCATCCCGCCAGCATTCCGGAACCACACGTCACCCTGCTGAGACGAAATCCCAGCAGCCTTCGCCGCATCCACAGACGTCGCTCCGTCACGAATCCTCGACCAGAACACTCGCTGCACCACACGGGCCATCAGAACCGTCATCAACACTCCAAAACATCAGGATGTTGCACTGATCCCTAGAACCCAAGAGCGATTCCGTCCTGCCCTCGCGCGTTGCTCCTGCTCCCTCGACGGACGACCTCAGGCGGGCCGGGACAGCTTCCGCAGCCGAGCCGAGCCGATCGCCGCGACGATGAGCAGCATCACGAGCAGCAGCACGACCGCGGCCCCCGTCGCCACCGGCAGCAGCGCCGTCAACCCGCCACCCACCAGGAGTGCGAGCAGCACGGCGTCCGACTGCCAGAGCAGCACGTTCGCCGATGACGCGTCACCGAACGGTGTCGGCACCGGCATGAGCAGGGTGATCGGGAGCGGTCCCTTGGCGGCGTCGAACACCCGGAGCACCACGATCCAGAGCGCGAGCAGCAGCCACCACCAGAGTGGTTCCAGCAGGGCGATGCCGCCGGCAGCGGGCGACGCGAGCGCCCCGAGGAGCGCGCCCAGGCCGCCGAGCAGCACTGCGACGACGAGCGGGGCGATCGCACCGGCGACCACGAGCGTGAACGTGCTGCGGCCGTAGAGCGTCGGCGTCCCGGCACTCTCGACGCCGTGCCGCACGGCGTCGCACCAGACCCCGACCGCCAGGTAGGCGACGAACGCAACCGGAACCGCGAGCATCCACCGCACACCGTCGGGCAGGGCGAGGGTGAAACCGACCCCGATGCCGCACGCGAGCAGCACTGCCGAACCGAACAGCACTCGACCGGGCGTGCGCAGGGCGCCGACGAGGGAGCGCCGGAGCACGACGAGCCACAACGGACCCGTCATCCGCAACGGGACGCGGCGACCGGACCGCGGCGTCGACCGCAGACCGCCGACGGCACCCGCCGTGTCACCGCTCTGCACCATCACCCCGACCCGCTGCCAACGCTGCGCCTGTTCGAGCAGCGGTGCACTGCGCAGCGCGTCGAGGGATCGGGGAACGAACATGAGGGCCGCGACGCCGACGATGACGAGCGCGACGGCTGGCCACACGAGCGGAGCAGGGGGCTGGACGCTGATGAGGAACGACGAGGATGCACCGTCGCGCAGCATCTCGTATTGCGGACCGGACAGCATGACGATCCCGGAGTCCCCTCGCAGTCGAGCCCACAGCAGCCCCGTCCAGCCCCACGGGGTCAGGGTGTGCAGCGCGGGTAGCCACAGCCCGATGAGGCCCGTGGTAGCGACGGCGCTTGCGATAGCCGCAGCCACCCGACCCGAACCGCGCTGCCCGAGCAACCACACCACACTGAGCAACACGCAGAACCCGAGGCCGCCGACCAGGAATGCGACGACCGCGCCGGGCTCGGTCGGACCGGCACCGCCCACGACGAACGCCGTCTCGAGGCGAGAGCCCGCTGAGACGACGGAGTCCGCCGGCACCAACAACCGCGACAACGCGACCACTCCGCCAGCCAGCAGCCCTCCGACCACCAGCGCGATGGCGGAGGTGACGAACGGCCGCCGGAGCGTCAGCCGCCTCGGCAGCGGGGAGTCGGCGAGGAATGCCACTGCGGCGGGCCTCGGCACCACCGGACCACGCACCCGCCCACCGAGCAGCACCAACAGCACCGCTCCGGCCGCGAGAAGCGACGCGACGCCAGGGGTGATCGAGGCGACGACCGACGCCGCATCCGGCTCGATCAGGCCGAGCACCGCGAACCGGACGAGCGGCGCCCCGACGATGAGTGCGACGAGGATGCTCGCGTAGACGATGAAGGCGATGTCGGCGACCCTCGGTCGTCCGTCGCGGCCGGCGAGGACGGCTCGACTCGCACGGAAGACGACCCGGTCGGCGCGACGGTCCGACGAGGGCCGACCGGCGGGGGCGTCCGTCATGGTGCCTCGACCGTGATCGCTTCGTCGGCGATCCGCTCGATGAGTTCGGTGTTGTGACTGGCGAAGACGATCGCCGCACCGCGCTCCTTCGCCAGCAGCACCCGCTCGGCGACGACGTTGCGCCGCTCGGCGTCCAGCCGCTGCTCTGGCTCATCGAGGATGAGGACGTCGAACGGCCGGACGAGCGCGGTCGCGAGCGCGAACAGCTGGGACTGACCGGACGACAGTTCCGTCACGAACCGGCGGGCGAGGGCATCGATCCGGAACGCGTGCAGCAGCTCGTCCGCTGCGTCGTCGGCGGCCTGGCCGGTGACGCCCCACGTGGTCGAGATGTACCGCAGGTGCTCCCGGAGGGTGAGGTCGGCGGCGTAGGCGGGTGTTCCGATGAGCGCTGAGACGGCTCGCCGCACGGTGCGGTCGCGGTCGTCGATCGTGCGACCGTCGATCGTCGCGCTACCGCTCGACGGCCGCAGCCGACCGCTCAGGATCCGCAGCAGCGTCGTCTTGCCCGAGCCGTTGCGGCCACGGACGGCGAGGGCCATGCCGGGATCCACGCGGATGTCTGTCGGCGACAGGAGGACCTCACCGTCGATCACGGCCCCGATGTCGGTCGCCTCGATGAGTGGCTGCACGGCTGCACCCGGGTCCGTGTCGTGTTCCACCATCGTCCCATCCTGGCAGGAGCCGACGTCCGCGTCCTCCGCCGAGCGGGCGATCTGCACGCCGCCGTGGGAGCCGCCACGCCAGGAACAGGGTGCAGAATGCAGGAATGGGAATCGCCACCGGGGACCGCACCGAGCGCACACGTTCCGCGGGAGACCCCGACGGACCGGCCGACAGCGAATACGCCAGTGTCGTCCGCAACGTCCGCGACGGCGCACTCGATGCCGACGATGCCGCTGAACGGCTCATCAGGCAGCTGACCGACCGGGAGCTCCTCGGGCTCCTCGACGGCGATTCGCCGAGACGCCTCCTGCCGTTCATCCCCGTCCTGCTCGGTCGGCGTCCGTTCGTGGCCGGGGCGGTTCCGCGGCTCGGCATCCCCGGTATCAGGTTCAGCGACGGCGCCCGCGGTGTCGTGATCGGCGCGTCCACCGCCTTCCCCGTGACGATGGCGCGGGCGGCGAGCTGGGACCCCGCTCTGGAGGAGCAGGTCGGCGTCGCGATCGGCGCTGAGACGCGAGCACGGGGCGCCAACTACTCCGCGTCGGTCTGCGTCAACCTGCTCAGGCACCCCGCCTGGGGTCGTGCGCAGGAGTGCTACGGCGAGGATCCGGTACTCACCGGCGTGATGGGCTCGGCCCTGACACGGGGCGTCCGCGTGCATGCGATGGCGTGCGTGAAGCACTTCGCGCTCAATTCGATGGAGGACGAACGCTTCGAGGTCGACGTCTCGGTCGACGACCACGCCCTGCACGAGGTCTACCTGCCGCATTTCAAGGCGGTCCTCGACGCCGGTGCGGACTCGGTGATGAGCGCGTACAACCGCGTCCGTGGCGAGTACATGGATGTCAACCGACCGCTCCTCACCGAGGTGCTGCGCGACGAGTGGGGCTTCACCGGTTTTGTGACGAGCGACTGGGTGTTCGGCACCCACGACGCCGTGCGGAGTCTCGAGGCAGGCTTGGACGTCGAGATGCCGCTGCGACTCCGGCGCGCACGTGAGTTCCCGGGTGCCGCCAGGCGCGGGGAGTTGGCCCGCGAGACGGTGCTCCAGTCGGCTCGACGCATCCTCCGGACCACGATCCTGCAAGCCGCGACCCGCGAGGAGACCTCGCCGAGCGCTGGCGACATCGCCTCTCCGGAGCACCGGGCGCTCGCGCTCCAGGCCGCGACGGAGTCGATGGTGCTGCTCAAGAACGAGCCGATCGGCGGCGCACCGCTCCTCCCCTTGGCGGCCACCACCACGCACATCGCGGTCGTCGGGCGTCTCGCAGACGAGCCGAACCTCGGCGATCACGGGTCCTCGCGCGTGCGCCCACCCTCGACCGTCTCGCCACTGCAGGGTCTGCGGACGGCGCTGCCCGGTGTGCGGATCACCACGCCGACGGACCACAGCGAGCGCGCGGCGGTCGCTGCAGCAGCCGCTGCCGACACGGCGATCGTCGTCGTCGGCTTCGACCAGCACGACGAGGGCGAGTCGGTCGTCACCGGGGGCGTCGACGTCGGGGTGCTCGGCAAAGCGCTCGACTCCGGTCGACTGCGGAGCGCGATCACCCGCGTCGCGCACCTGGCATCACGATTCGTCCGGGGTGGCGACCGGACCTCGCTCGAGCTGCGTCCCTCCGATGCACGACTGATCCGGGCGGTGTCCGCCGCCAACCCGAGGACGGTCGTCGTCCTGATCGGCGGGAGCGCGATCCTGACGGAGGCCTGGCGCGACCGGGTTCCCGCGCTCCTGATCGCCTGGTACGGCGGGATGGAAGGCGGGCACGCGCTGGCGGACGTCCTGACCGGCGCGTCCGAACCCGGCGGTCGGCTGCCGTTCGTGCTGCCGACCGACTCCGCGCACCTGCCGCCGTGGGATCCGACGGCGAAGGCCGTCGTCTACGACGACCGCTGGGGCCAACGCCGCCTGGACGAGGACGGTCATGCCCCGGCGTTCCCGTTCGGTTTCGGCCTCGGGTACACGACGATCGAGCACCGCATGCTCGACCACCGATTCGATGACGACGGCGGAACCGCGCGCGTGCTCGTCACGAACACAGGCGATCGTGCGGGCTCGACGGTCGTGCAGCTCTACGCGGCGGACGTGTCCCGGGAGCGCCCCATCGCCCAGCTCGTCGGCTTCCAGAAGGTCACCCTGCGGCCGGGCGAGGAGACGACGGTGCGGGTCGCCCTCGACGCCGGTCCGACGCTGCGTCGCGACCCGGAGACGAAGCGCTGGTCCGCCCGCGACGGCGACTGGGCGCTGCTCGCCACCCGACACAGCCCGACCGACTGGTCTGGGGCGGTTCGACTCCGGAACGACTGAAGCCCTCAGTCGACCGACGACGTGCCCTCTGCGAGCGGCTCGACGCTCACGGGCAGCGTGTGGTCGCCTCGGAGGACGGTCCGGATGAGCCGCTGCGACCGCCCTCCGCAGCGACAGGAGCGACTGGTCCCGTCGAAGCAGGAGGCCGCCATCCGGATTCGCGTACCGATGCTGCAGGTCTTCGAGCTCCTCGGCACGCAGGAGCGCCACGGTGCTGTCCTCCACGGGATCGACGAGGCGGACCAGGGCACCCGGTCCCGTCAGCTCGCTCGCCACGATGCGCTGCGCGCTCGCGTCGAAGATCGTCTTCTGTGCAGCGCGTGTGACGACGAGCGGACGTGAGGGGCCGTCGAGCAGACCGCTGAGCACCTCGGACGCGGCGTCGGGTCGGCCGACGCGCCTCGCCGACGCCTGCATCCGCTGGAGGCGTCCTGGTTCGCGGAGGATCCCGTCGATCTTCCACCCGATCGTGGTCGCGGTGTTGCAGCGGACGGCTGCGCCCTGCTCCATGAGGTAGTCGCCGTTGCGCACCTCCTGCCCGGGGATCGGGTTCACGAGCACCATCGGGAGCCCTGCGGCCATACACTCCGATGCCGACAACCCGCCAGGCTTCCCGATGAAGAGGTCGGCGTCGCCGAGCAGCTGCGGCATCTCCGTCGTGAAACCGAGCACGGTGTAACGCTCGTCGTCCGGGGCGATGAGCGCCTCGACGCTGCGGCGCAACTCCTCATTGCGCCCGCACACGATGGTCGCCCTGAACGGCGAACGCAGATGCAACGTCTGGCGCACGACGGCCAGCGCGTAGTCCCCGCCGGACGCTCCGGCGGAGATCAGGAGCATCGGGGGAGCACTCGGGTCGCGCTCGGGGACGGACCCGGGTTGCGCCTTGATGGGGATCCCGGTGGCTGCGACACGATCGGACGGCAGACCGAGCGCGGTCAGCTGCACCCGGCCCTCTTCACGCGCGAGGAACAGCCCGTGGAACGCGCTCGTGAGCCACAGCCCCTGGAAGTCGTAGTCCGTCGTCACGACGGCCGTCCGGGCGTCCACGACGCCGCGCAGGAGGAGCGTCGCCATCAGCCCGGCCGGGAGGAAGTGCGTGCAGACGACGGCGGTCGGGCGGAACCGTCTGATGGCGCTGACGACCGGCATCGCGTTCGCCTGCGTCCACGGGTCGAGCGGGCCGCGTCGGCGGAACGGTGCGTCGCTCAGGTCGTAGCCCCACTCCACGAGCCACGGCGTCTCCTCGACGAGGACGAAGTACCCCTTGCCCAGCACGTCGCGGTAGAGCGAGGTGCTCGCCTGGAGGACGTCGAGCACGAGCACCTCGGCGATGTCGGACCGGCCGGCGCACGCCTGCTCGACGGCGGCCGCCGCGCTGTTGTGCCCTGATCCGACCCCGGCAGACAGGATCAGGACGCGCTCGGCGCCTTCGATGCTCACTGGTGCAGGTGCGGTGGTCCCCATGCAGCGATGGTAGCGGCCGGTCTCACGTGGATTCCGACGTGTGACCGGCGGCGGCTAGCCCTGCTCCCTCGTCGCAGCCTCGTAGAGGGCGATCAGGCGGGTGGTCTGGGTCGACTGACGGAGGGTGCTGGCGAGCTCGGGTTCGACCGTCGGCGCTGTGCCGGCGTTGATCTCGTCGACGGCGGTCCGCAGCGCTGCGGCGAGCGCCTCGACCGTGCCGTCGACGGGCTGCCAGATCGACTCGGCGGGCAGCTCCGCAGCGATGTTCGGATCGCTGATGATCGACGGCGTTCCGAGCGATGCGGCCTCGAACACCGTCATGCCCTGGGTCTCGAAGCCGATCGAGGTCTGCACGAGGGCGTCTGCGTCGGCGATCGCCCGCAGGGAGTCCGGGTAGGAGACCCGGCCCGCGAAGACGACGTGGTCGGCGAGGTCGTGCTCTGCGACGAACGCCTGCGCCTTCCCGAGGAGCAGTCCGGCACCGTAGAGGCGGAACACGGCGTCGACCCTCGCGAGTCGCACGGCCTCGAGGAACTCCATGAGCCGCTTCTCGTGGCTGAACCGGCCGATCCAGACGAACGACGGCAGGCGGTGCGGCACGGCGAGCGTCGTCGCCCGCTCGTCGAGGATCTCATCGAGTACGGCGTCGTCCACACCGGTCGAGAGCACCTCCGCGTCGGCGGTGACGCCCTGCTCCCGGAGCACGCGCGCGAAGTGGTGGGACGGTGCGATGACGGTCGTGGCCCGCTTCGCGAACTCCTGCAGGTACGCCCAGACGCCGGTCGGCAGTGTGGACAGACGTGGTTTGAGGACCCGATGCTGCCACCAGGTGAGCGCGCCGACGACGAGCTGCGGCGCCGGCATCGTCTCCTCGATGCCGACATCCATGCGGTTGTGCATCGTGTGGATCGCGGGGATGCCGTGACGCTCGGCGAACCGGTAGGCGGTGATCGCCTGCCAGAAGTCCGCCTGCACGTGCACGACGTCGACCGGCGGCAGTGCGGCCATCCGGGCGTCGAGCCAGCGGTCGGTGAGGCGACCCGGAACCGTCATCGAGTACTCGCGGTCGAGGGTGATCGGCATCGACGGGGTGTCGAGATAGCGCGGGTCGTCGTCGTGCGCCTGGTGCATGCGTGGCGAACACACGGTGACGGTGTGGCCTGCGGCCTCGAGGAAGCGACGCTGCAACCGGATGGACACCTGGGCCCCGCCGGACGACTCGGGATGCTGGTCGCTGAAGACGAGGATGTGCATGGTCACCAAGGCTACCCGTCCAGACGTGGCTCCCCCGGGTGGCCCCATGGCGACGGATCGTTCCCCGACCGGCGGACCGTTCAGGCCTCGTCGAGAACGGCCACGATCGACTCCTGGAGGTATCCGAGCCAGGCGTAGATCGCCATCATGAGTTGCGGGTCCTGCTCATCGTCATCGTCGGTGGGATCCGGCTCGAACGGTTCCGTGTCGTCCTCGATGCCGAGTCGGGCGGCGATCGTGAGGCGTGTGTCGTTGAGGAACCGCAACCAGGTCCACGCCGTGTCACCGACCAGGCTCACGGCCGCGCCACCCTCGTGACCGGCGGGGACCACGCCGGGCACCTCGGCCTCGGGGCCCGTGGCGGTGACGGCGTCGAGCACCGTCTGTGCGGCGCTCACCTTGCCGTCGACGAGGTCGTCCGCGGTGAATCTGCGGAACTCCTCAGCGGCCTCCGGGTCGTCGCGGTACCCCTCCGGCACGAGACGCGCCATCGCGGGGTCGAGGTGGACGGCCGTCGCGATGCCGGCACGCGTCGCGTCCTCCAGCATCTCCACGAGCTGGCTCGCGAGCTGACCGAGGACCGAGGTCTCCTGCTCGTCGAGCCGCAGCACGACGGGACCGTCGGCCGGACGGACGAACGCGCTCATGCGTCCTCCCTGGCGAGGCTGGCCCACAGGCCGTAGCCGTGCATGGCCTGCACGTGCCGCTCCATCGCCTCGCGGTTGCCCGTCGCGACGACGGCACGACCTTCGTGATGCACGGCGAGCATCAGCCGCTCGGCCTCCTCGTGCGTGTAGCCGAAGTAGCTGCGGAACACGAGCGAGACGTACGACATGAGGTTCACCGGATCGTTCCACACGATGGTGACCCACGGTTGCGCGGTGAGGGTCACCTCGTCGACGATCGGCTGGTCGAGGATCTGCGCCATCCTCCAAGCCTCCCACGCCTCGCCTGCGAGTGTGCCCGCCGTTCCGGGATGTCCGGCTTCTCCGTTCCGGACGAGGTGCAGCGCCCTGCGTCAGGGGGTGGAACGAGGCTGGCGGAGCGGCAGCGTGACGGTGAAGGTGGAGCCGCGGCCCGGTCTGCTCGCGACGGCGATGCGGCCCCGGTGCGCCTCGACGATCGACTTCACGATCGACAGGCCGAGCCCGACACCCTGCACGGCTTCGTCGCGGACCTCACGTGCCCGGAAGAAACGGTCGAAGAGCTGGCGTTGGTCGTCCGCCGAGATGCCGATGCCGGTGTCGGCCACGCTCAGCGTGCACGAGGTGTCGTCGACCGCCATCGACAGGACGACCCGCCCGCCGCTCGGCGTGTACTTCACGGCGTTCGACAGGAGGTTGTCGACGACCTGACGCAGGCGGCCCGCATCTCCGTCCATCTCCGCATGCCCGGGCAGATCCGTCCGGATCGCGACGCCCGCCGTCGCCGCGCGAGGGAGGATCGCAGCGGCGCTCTCCCGTGCGACCGTGGCGACGTCGGTCCGGCCGATCCGCACCCGCATCTCCGCATCGCCCGCGGCGAGCAGGTCGCCGATGATCGCGTACAGCTGCTCCGCGTTGCGTTGGATGGTCGCGACCTCACGATCGAGTCCGAGCGCCGGGAGATCGTGGCCCTCGCTCAAGAGGTCGAGGTAGCCGATGATCGACGTGAGCGGTGTGCGGAGCTCGTGCGAGACGGCGACGAGGAACTCCTCCCGCACGGCGACGGCGTTCGCCAGGTCGGTGACGTCGTGCCCGACGGTCATCGTGCCGATGAACGTCCCATCCTCGGTGTGCACTTGGCGGGCGTTGCCGATGAGTGCGCGCTGATTCCCCGGTTCGCCGATCCAGTACAGCTGACCCCGGAAGCTCTCGCCGCGGAGCGCCCGGTTGATGACCTGCTCCGACGCGGAGAGCCGGGTCCGACGATCGGGGCCGTAGACGTGGATGCCCGACTTGGTCGCACGGTCGTACCCGGCGAGCTCCGCCTGCTCGAACGTCGCACGGTTCCGGAGCGCGACCGTGCCGTCCGGGCGGAAGAAGGCGACGGCGGCGTCGACCGATTCCGCGACGGTCGTCGCGACCGCGGCGGCCTCCGTCGCCGCAGCCAGCGCGATCCCGGCACGGACCTCGTGCGCCCGCAACTGTCGAGCCGCGAGATGCACGGTGACGGAGATGACGAGGACGAGCGCCGGGATCAGGAGGATCCCGCCCCAGCCACCGGGCGTCGTCGGCCAGGCGCCGGCCCGGGCGACCGGGATGAGGGAGATGAAGACCGTGCCGAACACCGCGACCGGCACCGCGGAAGCACCGAAACCACCGGCGAGCCACAGGACGGGGACCACGATGAGGAGGCCGGAGGTCGGCAGGTTGGGAATGGTGTCACGGAAGAAGGAGACCGCGAGGATGTCGATGGTCGGGACGAGCACGAGGAGCCCGCGGAGTGCCCCGGAACCCGGCAGCGCGTACATGAGCGAGGTGGCGGCGGCGGTGAGCGCGAGGCCGATGAGGAAGGCGGGGCTCGCGAGTGTCCACGTGTCGGTCAGACCGATGTAGACGCCGAGGAGCACGATTGTCGCGATGAACGCGAACTGCGCACCGGAGAAGATGTGCACCGAACGGGCGACCGCCGTGGCCTCCGCCGGCACGGTGATGCCGACCGTCTCCTGGGTCGGTGTCGGCCCGGGCATGGCCGTCCGGCGACGCTCCTGCTGCTGCGGAGAGACCGGCAGCTGGCCCGCCCCGACACCGGAGGGCACCGTCGAAGCGGCTCGGCCGGCACCCGGGTCCTGGGTCTGTCGGTCTGACATGCGTGCTCCTGCTCGGGACGAACGCACTGCTCGATAGCGACGTTCACTCCCGAACTGTACCCGCTGTGCGGGGCAACACCGATCAGACGGTGACTGTCGACACGGTCGGGATCGGGTCCGGTCGACGCGGCGGATACACCCAGGTGACCATGACCACGGAGATCATCATCAGCAGGAACCACGACACGAGCTTCGTGAGCGGCACCAGCTGCCAGCCGTCCTCCTGGTTCGGGTAGAGCCACGCACCGGTGACCGTGCCGATGTTCTCCGCGATCCAGATGAAGAACGCGACGAGCAGGAAGGAGAGCAGCACGGGCATCCGGTGCGTCCCGCGGAAGACGCGGAAGTGCATCATCGTGCGCGCGAACACCACGAGGACAGCAGCGAGGAGGATCCACCGGAGGTCGACGATGAAGTGCTGGCTGAAGAAGTTGACGTAGATCCCCGCCGCGATGAGCGTCGTCAGCCAGACGCGCGGATAGCGGTCGAAACGGAGGTCGAACAGGCGGTACACCCGCACCATGTACGACCCGACCGCCGCGTACATGAACCCCGTGTAGAGCGGCACCGCGCCGACGTGCAGCACTCCACCGCCGTCGTACTCCCAGGAGCCGACGCCGGTCTTGAACAGCTCCATGCCCGTGCCGACGATGTGGAAGAGCACGATGACCCACAGCTCGCGGCCCGTCTCGAGCTTCGTCGCGATCATCACGACCTGGATGACGATCGCGGCGACGACGAGGGCGTCGTTGCGAGCGAGCCAGAGGTCGTCCGGGTACCAGAGTCGCGCGGCCACGATGACGATGAGCATCGCCGCACCGAAGATGCACGCCCACGCCTGCTTCGCGCCGAAGACGAGGAACTCGACGAGCTTCGCCCGCACCCCACCGGCCGGGGCGTCTCGCAGGAGCCGGTTGGCACGCGTGTCGATCCAGCGTTCGACCGGTGTCAGACCGTGCAGCCGCCCGTCGCGAGCGCCTCGGTCTGGCAGCTCGGGTGTCAGGGACGGCATCGAGTCAGCATACGCGAGCCCCTCCGGTGAGCTCCCCGCGCACAACTCCTGCTGCCTGCCGCTCACACGGCGTTCTGGCCGGAGGAACCGCGAGCAGGCAACCGGCCGAACCGGGCTGAGCAGGAGTTGTGCGCGGACAGCTCCGAAGCGGTCACCGCAGGCACAGAAGACGCCGCTCCGCCTCCGTCCGCGCACAACTCCTGCTCTCCGTAGCATCCCGGCGGCTCTGCACCCGCCCAAGCCGGGTCTGGTGGCACTGCGCTGAGAAGGGCAGGAGTTGTGCGCGGACGGAGGCGCGCTCCGGCTACCGACGCGAAAGGGTGACCGTGAACTTCTGGTTGCGGCCGAGTTGCTCGGTCGTGCCGACGATGCGTTCGAGCGCCTGGCGGTAGCCGAGGTGGGAGTTCCACACGACGGCGAGGGTCCCACCCGGCCGCAGCACACGCTGGGCATCGGCGAAGAGGTCGAGGGCGACACCCGTGTGCACCGTCGTACCGATGTGGAACGGCGGGTTGAGGACGATGAGGTCTGCCGAGGCGTCGGGCTGCGTCGTCAGACCGTCGTCGCGGACGACCGTGATGCGCTCGGTGAGGCGTCGGTCCTCGTCGTCGTTCGCGGCGATGGTCGCGATGGTCGAGGTGACGGCGGCGGCCGACTGGTCGGTGGCGATGACGCGCAGCTCCGGCCGCTCGATCGCCAGCGAGACGGCGAGGACGCCGGTGCCGCAGCCGAGGTCGATCGCCGTCTCAGCTTGCGGCGCGATGCCGGGAAGGAGTTCGAGGAGGAAACGGGTGCCGACGTCGAGCTTCGTGCCGGCGAAGACTGAGCCCGCCGCAGCGATGGTGAGACCGATGTCATCGTGGTGCTCGCTGCGGAGCTGCAGCGCACCGGCCGAGACCGGCGCGCTCGAGTCGGCGCCCTCCCCCTCGGCCTCGGTATCGGCCGCGTCGGTCGGGACTGCGATCGGTTCGCTCGCCCGGAGGACGCGGGACTTCTGTCGGGCGAGGCTCGCGGTGACGGTGCCGAAGCTCCGCTGCAACACCTCCGTCATGGAGGGGGTCAGGTGCTTCACGCGACCGCCGGCGAGGACGAGCACCTCGGGCGCACCCCAGCGGGCCGCGGCAGCCGCGATCCCCGCGAGCGCGTCGAGGTGCTTCGGCAGCTGCACGAGGACGAGCGTCGCGCCCGCGAACAGGTCTTCACCGAGGGGCAGGTTGCGGTAAGTGCGGACGAGGCCGAGCGCCTCCGCGTTGGCGGCCAGCGCGTGTTCACCGACCAACGCGTCCTGGTGAACGCGCACATCCGTCGCCCCGAGCAGCGAGACGGCACCGAGGGTGAGCGCCCCGTGGGTGTCGCCGACGATCACGATGCTTCCGGGTACCGGCGTCTCGCCGCCGAGCGACTCGGCCGCTTCATCGAGCAGCAGCCGATCGGTCGCGTCGGCGGCGAAGAGGTTCGGGGCCTCGTGGTCTGGGTGGCGACGCAGCGCGTCGAACGAGAACTCGGGCATCTCCCCAGCGTAACCGCCCGCTGAAAGCTACTCGGGGACGGCGGCGACCGCGTCGATCTCGACGAGCGCACCCGGGCGCGCTGGAGCGACGGCGATCACCGTCACCGCTGTCCTGCGGCCGCCCCAAACGGTCGCGGTGGCTGCGTAGCCGTCGGTCGGATCGATGCCCGGGGCGAGGTAGATGGTGAGCTTCGCGACGTGCTCGGGCCCTGACCCGGCCTCCGCGAGCACGGTCAGCACGTTGCGGAGCGCCTGTTCGGTCTGCGGGCCGAGTCCGTCGAGCAGCTTCCCCTCGGCATCCACGCCGTTCTGCCCGCCGATGTAGAGCGTTCGCCCTGCCGGCAGGATCATCCCCTGTGCGAACGCCGGACTCCGGTACATCCCTACCGGATCGACACTGATCACGTCATCCATCCCCCAATGATGCTCGCGAACGGTCGCTGCGGCTAGTGGCAGGTGCGACCGTGCATCGGTGACAGCTCGCGGGATGACCGGGGCGGGTAACCTGTGCAGATGAGCGAGCGGGTGGCGGCGACACTGAAGGACGTCGCCGCATTGGCGGGAGTGTCCACGGCCGCTGCATCGTTCGCACTGCGCGGACGACCGGGTGTCTCGGAAGCGACGCGCGAGCGGGTGGCCGCGGCTGCCGCAGAACTGCACTACTCGACCAACATCGCGGCTCGGAACCTCCGCACCCAGGCGACCGCCGCGATCGGGCTCTACTTACCGGGCCACGTGACCAGCTCCGCCTATTACATGGACGTCGCCTTCGGTGTGGCGGCTGCTGCCCACGAACGCGACCTCGCCGTCGTCCTGCTCCCCAACACCCCGGACGCACGCGCGGCAGCGGCGCACGTCGACGGCTTCATCGTGGTCGACGTCGCCGACGACGACCCCGGGGCGATCGCCATCCTCGCGGGACGACGGCCGGTCGTGAGCGGTGAGCACGTGGCGGCGACCATGGCGCGCCCCGCCGGCAGCGTCGTCTCCGACCACGACAGCGCGATGACCGCACTGCTCGACCACCTGCGATCCTCGGGCGCACGACACGTCGCGATCCTCGCACCACCACTCGACACCGCCTGGGGTCGCGAGATCCGGCAGGCGTTCGAGCGGTGGTCCGTAGCGGACGGCACCGAAGCGCTGCTGGCCGAGGTGCCGTTCGCGACGGAGGTCGAGGCCGTCGCCGCCGCGTGCACCGATCTCCTCCTCGGCCACCCGGGCATCGACGCGATCATCGCCGTGCCGGACGGTTCCGCCTCCTGCGTCCTCCCTGCCGCGAAGGCGATCGGACGGATCGTCGGCGAGGATCTCCTCGTCGCGGCCTACGTCGACAGTGCCGGGAACCGCCTGCTCGACCCGCCCGTCACGGCGTTCGACCTGCGCCCACGCGCGTTCGGCGAGGCGTGCGCGGAACTCCTCGCGTCGATCCTCGACGGCACAGGACCCACCGCAGGATCCCCCGAGGCGACCGAGGTCGCCGACATCGAACTGGTGATCCGCCGCTCCTCCGTCCCCGCCGCGTTCGTTCGCCCATTTTCGGGCGACTGAAGCGTCATTCGCCCGAAGATGGGCGAACGAACGCGGCGAGATTCCTTCTTG
The DNA here is from genome assembly GCF_050613355.1 of Plantibacter sp. RU18. NCBI lineage: Bacteria > Bacillati > Actinomycetota > Actinomycetes > Micrococcales > Microbacteriaceae > Plantibacter > Plantibacter sp. RU18. The sequence goes on along the minus strand of NZ_CP159618.1, from coordinate 1,226,420 downwards.
TGTTGCTTAATCGATTAATGTAACCTGCTGGAAAGTCAGCGTTGATCTTCCCGAAACACCCCGTTCCTACACTTGAGCATGCACCGACGGCCCCGTAAACGGGCACCGTCCACCACCTCACGAGGCGATCCCTCCGAGGCACCGGCGCCATCGCTTCACCGCTCCGCCGTCCTGCACCTCCGCCGCGCACAGCCCGCGGCTCATCGTCGAGCCGCCCGCCCCGCGACCACCTCGAAAGGTCGTACCCGCATGTCTGCACCCGCGCTCCCCGCGCAGTCGAACCGCCTCCCACTCACCCCCAAGCGCACACTCGCCACCTTCTCCATCGGTGTCGTCGGATTCATGAGCGCCAACCTCGTGCCCTACATGATGGCGGCGCTCGAGCAGTCGCTCGGCATCGACACCGGCGCCTCTGGCACCGTCCTGACGGCATGCCTGCTGGCCACCGCCATCTCCTGCCTGCTCGTCACCCGCCTCGCGGAGGGTGAGCGTCGCACCACCGTCGCCCGTGTCGGCCTGCTCATCGCAGCACTCGGCTTCGGCACGGCGGCATTCGCACCCGCGATCCTCTGGCTCACGATCGGCGCCGTCGTCCTCGGCGGCATCGGAGCGGGCGGAGCGGTCGCCGCAGGTGGCGCCGCGCTCGCGGCATTCCGCAACCCGAACCGGGTCGCAGGGATCAACGGCCTCACCAACCGCGCGTTCGTCAGCATCGTCCTTGCCGCCATCCCCCTCATCGGCATCGGGATGCAGAGCACATTCGGCCTCCTCGCAGCGCTCGCGGTCCTCGTCTTCCTCATCGCCGGGTGGCTGCCCTCGGCGCCCCTCGTCGAAATCGAGACGCAGGCGGTCCAGACCACCGTCGCCACGAAGCCCGTCGACGCCGCCAAGCAACGCCGGATCACGATCGCCGGCTTCGCCCTCCTCACGATGTTCGCCGTCTGGGCTGTCAGCGAGGACTCGCTGTGGGCCATGGGGATCAAGATCGGCACCCAGCAGGCGCAGCTCACCCCAGAGCAGGCCGGCCTCGCACTGAGCGCCTCCACGGCGGTGGGACTCGTCGCCGCGACCATCCTCGCGGTCGTCGGCGCCCGCGGCGGACGCGCACTCCCGCTGGCATTCCTCCTCGCCCTCGGAGGCGCCCTCAAGCTCTCCGCCTGCCTGGCCACGGACCCGACCGTCTTCCTCTGGTCGTTCATCGCCTGGAACACCGTCTACACGGTGGCATTCCTGTACTTCATCGCGACGGCGACAGCCCTCGACGCGGGTGGACGCTGGTCCGGACCCGTGCTCGGTGTCTATCTCATCGGTTCGAGCTTCGCGCCGCTCGTCGGCGCCTGGCTCGCCCAGCTCCTCGGTGTCGGCGGTCTCGGCATCGTGCTCGCCGTGATCAGTTGGGGCCTCATCGTCCCGCTCGTCCTCGTCGCCAGACTCTCCAGCCGAGTCGAGCGCGACGAGACCGCCGCGCAACTCGCGAAGCCGCGCGGTGACCTCAACACCATCGAGGCAGGCGCGATCTGACCGCGACGCCGAACCCGTCCGACCAAGGCACCGCAGCACCACCCAGCACCGTCCATCACGATCCGGAAGAATCCATCATGAGCACCTTCACCCTGCACACCTCAGACGGCGTCCCCGCCTCGCCCGCCCGCGTCGAGGCCGGCGAGCGCACGCCGCTCCGAATCGGTGTCGTGCAGCATGCCTGGCACCCACACCACGAGACGCTCGTCGCGCAGCTGGACGAGGCGATCGGCCTGGCGGCGGAGGCCGGAGCGCGCATCGTCTTCCTCCCGGAACTCACCCTCAGTCGATACCCCGCCGACGGACTCCCGACCGGTCGCGCGGACGTCATCGCCGAGCCCCTGCTGGACGGACCGACCGTGCAATTCGCACGGGCGGCCGCTGCACGGTACGGCGTCCTCGTCCACGCCTCGCTGTACGAGTCGACCGGTGACGCCGACGGGCGCGGTCTCAACACCGCGGTGATCGTCGACCCGGACGGGTCGGTCGTCGCACGGACGAGCAAACTCCACATCCCGGTCACCGCCGGATACTACGAGGACCGCTACTTCCGTGCGGCGCCCGCTGCCGGCCGCGAGGCGATCGCCGGAGACGTCGCGACCGATCCGTACCCGGTGTACGCACCGCAGGCGCTCGGCGGCGCCCGTCTCGGCCTGCCGACCTGCTGGGACGAGTGGTTCCCCGAGGTCGCCCGCGCCTACGCCCTCGGCGGAGCGGACCTCGTCGTCTACCCCACCGCGATCGGCTCCGAACCCGACCACCCGGGTTTCGACACCAGGCCGTTGTGGCAGCACGTGATCGTCGGCAACGGCATCGCCAACGGGCTCTTCATGGTCGCCCCGAACCGCATCGGCTCCGAGACGCGCCCTGACGGCACGCCGGGCAACACCTTCTACGGCTCCTCCTTCATCAGCGACCCTTACGGACGCATCCTCGCGCAGGCCGGCCGCGACGAACAGGCTGTGCTCGTGGCCGACCTCGAGCTCGAGCAGCGACAGGACTGGCTCACGCTGTTCCCGTTCCTCCGCACCCGGCGCCCCGACACCTACGCCGCACTCGTCGCCCCCACGGGCGACGACCCGGTCGCTTCGCCCGCGGTGTCGCCCGCCATGACCGGAGCGGCGGTTTCCGCGTGAGCTGGACGATGCCCGCGGAGTGGGCTCCGCACGAACGCACCTGGATGGCGTGGCCCACGAGCGGCTACACCGTCGGCGACACCGAGGCGGAGGCCGAGGAGGCCCGTCAGACCTGGGCGGCCGTCGCGAACGCGATCGTCGCCTTCGAGCCGGTGACGATGGTCGTCGACCCCCGCGACATCGACGTCGCGCCGCGCTATCTCGCAGCGGAGGTCGAGACACTCGTCGCGCCTCTGAACGACGCATGGATGCGCGACATCGGCCCGACCTTCGTCGTCGGCGACGGCCCGGACGGTCCGCGGCTCGGCGCGGTCGACTGGGTGTTTAACGGTTGGGGTGCGCAGGATTGGGCCAGCTGGGACCTCGACCGCCACATCGGACGGATCGTCGCCGAGGCCTCCGGAGCGGAACGCATCCCCTCGGAGCTCGTCAACGAGGGCGGCGGCATCCATGTCGACGGGACCGGTACCGTCCTCGCGACGACGACGGTACAGCTCGATCCCGGCCGCAACCCTGGCCTCTCCCCTGCCGACGTCGAGGCCGAGTTCGCCCGCACGCTCGGGACGACACGAACGGTCTGGCTGCCTCGTGGCCTGACCCGGGACTCCCAGCGATTCGGTACGCGCGGACACGTCGACATCGTCGCGGCCTTCACCGAGAGCGGCGCACTCCTCGTCCATGAGCAGCCGGACGAGAGCCACCCGGACGCCGAGGTCGGCCGCGAGGTCGTCGCCGCCCTCGAGCAGCAGGGGCATGCCGACGGCACCCCGTTCGAGATCGTCCGTGTGCCGGCCCCCACCGTGCTCCGGGACGAGGAGGGCTGGGTCGACTACAGCTACATCAACCACCTCGTCGTGAACGGCGGTGTCATCGCCTGCTCCTTCGGGGACGGACGCGACGAGTCGGCGGCACAGATCCTTGCCGACGCCTACCCGGGGCGCACCGTCGTCCAGGTCGACGCCCGCCCACTGTTCGCCCGGGGCGGCGGCATCCACTGCATCACCCAGCAGCAGCCGGCGCTCTGACGCCTGGCCGGACGGAAGGACACACCATGACCGAGCAGCTCCTCACCGAGACCAGCTCCAGCACGACGGGCACCACCACCGTGTTCAGCGGCGGACGCATCTTCACCGCGGCACCCGGGACAGACGGCGCGACGGCGTGGGCCGAGGCGATCGCCCTGCGCGACGGACGCATCCTCGCGGTCGGGACCGATGCCGAGGTCCGTGGCTCGGTCCAGGGCGACGGCGCCGACATCGAGTCCATCGACCTCGACGGTGCCCTCGTGCTCCCTGGTTTCGTCGACGCGCACACGCACCTCCTCATGTTCGGCGGGTCGCTGCAGCAGGTCGACCTCGTCGCCGCCGGTTCGCTCGACGGCATCCTCCAGCGCCTGCAGGCGGGCCGCGACGCCGATCCGCGCGCCCCACGACTGCTCGGTCGGAGTTGGCTGTTCGATGCCGTCCCGGACCGGACACCCACGCGGCAGCAGCTCGACGAGCGCTTCCCCGACGTGCCCGTGTACCTCACGGCGAACGACGTGCACTCCGTCTGGCTGAACACGGCGGCGCTCGCAGAGCTCGGCATCACCGACGACACCCCGGACCCGCACGGCGGCCGCATCCAGCGAGACGCCTCAGGTGCGGCGACGGGCATGCTCTACGAGACGGCCGCGACAGCGTACGCCTGGACCTTCCTCGCGAACGCGAAGACAGACACCGACCGCGATGACGCGCTCACGGCCGCGTTCGCCGCCTACCTCGAAGCCGGCGTGACCAGCGTCGTCGACATGATGATGGACGAGCTCGGCTGGGCGGCTCTCCAACGCTTCCGGGCGGCGAACGGCGGTGCTCTGCCGATCCGCGTCCGAGCGCACTGGTTCGTCGGGCGGAGCGGCACGGAGGCCGACGACGTCGCCCAGGTGGCCGAAGCCGCCCGGATCGCCCGTGACGAGGCAAGCGACGACCTCGCGGTCATCGGCATCAAGATCGTCGCGGACGGCGTCATCGACGCCTGTACCGCGGCGATGCGGGCACCGTACGCGAACGGCACGAACGGTGATCCGATCTGGTCGCTCGACGCCCTCACCCCGGTCGTCGTCGCAGCCGATGCGGCGGGGCTCCAGGTCGCCATCCACGCCATCGGGGATGCAGCGTCCGACATCGCCCTCGATGCGATCGAACGAGCGATCGCGACGGGCGGCGACATCCCGCGGCGACACCGGATCGAGCACCTCGAGACGGTCGCGGCCGAGAACGTGGACCGGCTCGCGCGACTCGGCGTCACCGCGTCGATGCAGCCGGTGCACGCCGACCCTGCGATCCAGGAGAACTGGCGTGCGATGCTCGGCGACGACCGTGCGGACCGCGGCTTCCCCTGGCAGGAGTTCGTCGATGCCGGCGCGCTGCTCGCCTTCGGGACGGATGCCCCGACGGCACCGCACGCAGCGCTCGCGAACCTCTTCATCGCCGTGACCCGGCGTTCGGCCCTCGACCCGTCGCTGCCCGCGATCCGGCCCGAGGACGCCGTGCGCCTCGCCGGGGCGATCGGCCACGCGAGCCGTGACGCCGCGACCTCCTGCGGTCTCGGCGAACGCGCCGGACGACTCGCGGAGGGGTTCGACGCCGACCTCGTCGTCCTCGACACGGACCCGTTCACCGAGGGCGAGGAGTCGCTGCTCGGCGCCCGCGTCGTCCGTACGGTCCGCGGCGGCACCACCGTCCACCACCTCCACGTCTGAACAACCACCGGAACAGGACCCAGCTCATGACCCAGGCACCATCGCGCGCCCAGCAGGCGCGCACCGTCCGGACGCCACTCGCAGCGCCGACCGAACCGGCGGTCCCGGCGGTCCCGGCGGCCTCAGGCTCCTTCAAGCGCGTCCTCGGCGTCCCGTCGCTCGTGCTCCTCGGCCTCGTCTACATGGTGCCGCTGACGGTCTTCACGACCTATGGGATCGTCACCGAGATCACGGGAGGACGGCAGTCGGCCGCGTACCTGCTGACGCTCGCCGTCATGCTCTTCACGGCGCGCTCCTACGGCAAGATGGCGCGCGCCTACCCGTCGGCGGGATCGGCCTACGCCTACAGCACGGCGTCGTTCGGCCCGGTCGCCGGCTTCCTGACCGGCTGGTCCCTCATGCTCGACTACCTGCTGCTCCCGATGATCAACTACCTCATCGTGGGCATCTACCTCAATGCGGCGCTGCCGATGATCCCCGCATGGGTGTTTGTGCTCGCGTCGATCGTGCTCGTCTCCGGTCTGAACCTCGCCGGCATCACAACGATCGCGCGCACCAACTGGATCATCGTCGTGCTGCAGGGCGTCTTCATCGTGGTCTTCGCCGTGCTCGCCGCCTCGGTGGTGAACCGCCAGGGCCCGGTCGACCTGGCGGCACCGTTCACCGGCGCGACAGACGCGTCCGCCGACACGCTCGGTCTCGCGCCGCTCATGTCGGGTGCGGCGATCCTGTGCCTGTCGTTCCTCGGCTTCGACGCCGTCTCGACCTTCGCTGAAGAGGCGAAGGACGCATCCCGGACGGTGCCACGGGCGATCATGCTGACGACGATCATCGCCGGCGTCATGTTCGTCGGCGTCTCGATGATCGGTCAGCTCGTGATGCCGGTCGCCTCGTTCGCCGACCCGGATGCCGCCGCGTTCGACATCGTGCTGCGCACCGGCGGGCAGTTCCTCAGCGTGTTCTTCGTTGCGGCCTCCGTCGCGGGTTCGCTCGGTTCCGCACTCACGTCGCAGGCCTCGGTCTCACGGATCCTGTACTCGATGGGGCGCGACGGTGTCCTGCCGCGCTCCGTGTTCGGACGGTTGTCGGTGCGGCGGAACGTGCCGGTGGGCGGTGTGCTCGTCACCTCGGTGGTCGCGCTGCTCGCACTCGTCCTGAGCCTCGCGACGGTGTCGTCGCTGATCAGCTTCGGCGCACTCGTCGCCTTCTCGATCGTGAACCTCACCGTCATCAAGCGCTACTGGTTCCGCAGCGGCGCCCGCGGCCTGCGCCACACCTGCAGCACGCTCATCCTGCCGGCGGTCGGTTTCCTGGCCACCGTCTGGCTGTGGACGAGTCTGTCCGCCGAAGCCCTCGTCGTCGGCGTCGCCTGGGCCGTCATCGGCGTCGGCGCGCTGGCGGTCGTCACCCGGGGGTTCCGCCGCCCGGTCCCCACGCTCGACGCCTGAGCCTCGGGATCGCGAACCGTCGTGAAGGGTTAGCGTGTGGCGGTGGACACGCGTCTTCCACGGCCGCGCACCGTCTTCGGCGGACGGACCGGCTTCACCGCTCGGAGGACGGCGGGGAAGATGAGCGCACCGAGCCCTGCGGAGATGAACAGGTTGACGACCGTCGCGATCGCCATGTTCCGCCCGAAGGCCTGGATCGTCTCGAGGGTTCCGTCGTCACCGATGTTGTCGGAGGCGAACGTACTCAGCACCATGATGAGGGTGACGACGGCGAAGATCAGTTGGAGCGGCAGGGTCGCCCAGATCCCCCAGTGCGTCACGGCACCGACCCGCAGCACGCCGTGCCCGCGCAGGATCCGGCGGCTGAGGGAGATCCCACCGATGAAGGCCGCCACACCGACGGCGACATACCCCCACACCCAGACGCCGAAGGGCGGAGTCGTGAACAGCAGGATGAACCCGAAGGCGCGCCCGAAGCCGTCGACCCATTCCGCTTCGCCGGCTCCGAAGAGCACACCGAACAGGATCGGAGCCCCGATGACGATGAGCGCGACGAGCGGCAGCACGCCCGCGACGATGCCGAAGTAGATGAGCGGGTACGCGAAGGCCCCTGCTCGCCGCGCCCCGCGTCGGCGTCGCGCCGTCGCGGGGGCCGTCTCGGTCGGCGGCGGCCCAGGGGGCATCGTGACTGCCCGTGTCGACTCGGTCCCGGCGCTCATGCCCCAACCCTACGCGGCGTGTGTGTCCGATTCTGATGCGGCATCGGCCAGCGAGCAGAATGTGACTGTCGGATGTCGGCGGCCAAGGGTAGCGTTCCGGCATGAGCGAACCACGAACGTACCCCTCGGGAGTGACCTCCTGGATCGACCTCGAGTCGTCCGAGCTCGACGCCGCCATGTCCTTCTACGGCGCGCTGTTCGGCTGGACGTTCGAGCAGGCGACTCCACCGACGGCGCCGCTGCGCTACGTCATCGCGAAGCTCGACGGCTCAGACGTCGCGGGCTTCGGCGAGACGGCTCCCGGCGGAGCGCCATCCGCCTGGAACACCTACGTCGCCGTTGACGACATCGAAGCCGCGTGTGCCGCGGTCGAGCTGGCGGGCGGCACGGTCGTCGACCCCCCGACACCGGCGGGCGAGGGCGGTCTCGGAGCCGTCTGCCAGGATCCCGAGGGCGTCGGATTCCGGCTCTGGCAGGCGAAGCGTCGGCTCGGTGCGCAAGCCGTCAACGTGCCTGGTGGCTGGAACTTCAGCAACCTCCATACGGCCGATCAGGCTGGCTCACAGGAGTTCTACGGGCGGGTGTTCCCGTGGCGGTTCACCGACATGGGTTTCGCGACGGTCATCCAGGTGCCAGGGTATGGCGAACATCTCGCGGCGACGAGCGACCCCGACATCTTCCAGCGACAGGCAGACGTCGCGCCAGAGGGGTTCGTCGACGTCATCGGCGACATCGGCGAGGCCGGCGACGACACCCCGCGTTGGGAGGTCGTGTTCGCGATCGCCGACCGCGATCAGACCAGCGACCTTGCGCGCTCCTTGGGTGCCGAGGTCCTCGGCACGAGCGACAACCGCTGGACGAAGGACGTCACGCTCAGCGACCCCCAGGGGGCGGTCTTCACCGCGAGCCAGTTCGCTCCCTCCGATCGCTGACGGACGACAGCGCACCCTGGCCTCCGAGATGACGTCGGTGTCGAGAACGACAACGGCCGCCGTCCCGGAGGACGACAGCCGTTGAGGTGATACGGAGTTCGGGGTCAGCAGCTCAACTGCCGGACGGGCGCCAGACGACGATCTCGGTCCGACGGCGGGAGCGGGTACCGCTCCGCATCGGCACGACACTGCCCTCCATGCCGGCCGCGAACACCCGGTTGCCGGGAGACCGCAGCAGGGCGTCGGCGAGCGCATGCTCGAGCTCGCGCACCCGACCCTGGAGCGAGGTGACCTCGTTCTCCAGGGAGAGGATGCGTGAGATGCCCTCGAGGCTGACGCCTTCGGCACTGAGTCTCGCGACCTCGCGGAGCTGGGCGATGTCGCGCATCGAGTACCTGCGCGACTTCCCTGCAGTGCGAGTCGGGGACACGAGTCCGAGGCGATCGTACTGACGGAGGGTCTGCGGGTGCAGGCCGGCGAGTTCGGCCGCCATGGCGATGGCGAAGACCGGAGACCGCTCGTCCATGCTCCCTACCCTTCCGACTGCCTGTTAGCCCTTCGCGCGAGCGAGGAGCTCGTCGCGGGGGTTGTCCTTCGGCTCCAACTCGTGGAACCGTTCGAGCGCCTCCTTGGCCTCACCACCGAGGTGTGCCGGGACGACGATCTGGACGACGGCGAGGAGATCGCCGGTGCCCTTCGTCGTCGCGACACCACGGCCCTTGACGCGCAGGACACGACCGCTCGGCGTACCCGGGGCCACCCGGAGCTTGACGGGGTCGCCGCCGAGCGTCGGAACCTCGATCGTCGCGCCAAGCGCGGCCTCCACGAAGGTGACCGGCACGGTGACGCGCAGGTTCAGGCCGTCGCGTTCGAACACGGGATGCTTGCGGACACTCACGGTGACCACGATATCGCCGGGCTCACCACCGTCAGGACTCGCCTGCCCCTTGCCACGCAGTCGGATCTTCTGGCCGTCGGACACACCCGCCGGGATCTTCACCTTGATGGTGCGCCCCTCGGAGGTTTGCAGGGAGATGGTGTCGCCCTTGGTCGCCGTGATGAAGTCGATCGTGGTGTGCGCGGTGATGTCGCGACCCGGCGTCGGTCCGCCGTAGCCCCGGTAGCCGCCCGAGGTCTGGCCGAAACCGCCCTGGCCGAACATGCCGCCGAGGAGGTCCTCGTAGCCCTGAGGCGCCTGCTGGTAGCTGTAGCTCTGGTTGCGGCCTCCGCCGCCACCTCCACCGAACATGGTGCCGAAGACGTCCTCGAAGCCACCCTGGCCGCCACCCGCGCCCGGGGCGGTGAAGCGCGCTCCACCGCCCATGGCGCGCACGGCGTCGTACTCCTTGCGCTGCTCGGGGTCACCGAGGACCGAGTGGGCCTCGCTGATCTCCTTGAACTTCGCCTCGGCTTTCGCATCGCCCGGGTTGGAATCCGGGTGATACTGCCGCGCGAGCTTCCGGTACGTCTTCTTGAGTTCCGCCGGCGTCACGTCCTTCTTGACGCCGAGGACCTTGTAGAAGTCCTTGTCGAACCAGTCCTGACTCGCCATGGCTAGCTCGCCGGGACCGCGACGACCACCTTCGCGGCGCGCAACAGAGTGGAGCCGAGTGTGTAGCCGGTCTCCACGACGTCGAGGACGGTCTCGCCCTCGGCATCCGGGGTCGGCTGCTGGAAGACGGCCTCGTGCACGTTCGGGTCGAAGGTCTCGCCGATCGTGCCGAAGGGCTTCAACCCGAGCTTCTCGGCGGCACCGCGGAGCTTGGCGGCGATCTGCGTGAACGGCGCGTCACCCTCGAGGTCTCCGTGCTTCTGAGCGCGGTCGAGGTCGTCGAGTACCGGCAGGAGGACCTTGGCGACCTCGCCGGTGGTGCGCTCGCGCTCCACCTCGCGGCCTGCCTCGGTGCGCTTGCGGTAGTTGGCGTACTCGGCGGTGACGCGCTGCAGGTCGCCGAGGCGTTCTGCAGCGAGCTGCTCGGCCGGCGAGAAGTCGCCCTGGATGGGCTCGTCGGGAGCTGCGTTGAGGATGTCCTCGACGGTGAGCTCGTCGTCGGCGGAGGCTGCGGAGGTTGCGTCAGCAGCTGCGCCCGAGGGGCCGGCCGCGTCTGCGGTCGCCCCCTCGGTGCCAGGCTGACGAACCTCGCCGGTCTCCGGATCGATGGGATCTTCCGGGTTCTGGTTCTGGTTCTCGTCAGTCATGGTTACTTCTTGTCCTTGTCCTTGTCGTCTTCGTCCTCGACGACCTCGGCATCCACGACGTCCTCATCGGAGGTCGCTTCCTCGGCCGGGGCCTCGGGAGCTGACTCGGCAGCCTGCGCCTGAGCGTAGATGGCCTCGCCCAGCTTGACCTGGCTCTCGTTGAGCTTGTCGAACGCGGTCTTCACTGCGTCCTCGTCCTCGCCGGCGAGCGCGCTCTTCAGGGCGTCGACATCAGCCTGGACGTCGGTCTTGACGTCCTCGGGCAGCTTGTCGTCGTTCTCCTTGATGAGCTTGTCGATCGAGTAGGCGAGCTGCTCCGCGTTGTTGCGGACCTCGGCCTGCTCGCGGCGGGCCTTGTCGTCTGCAGCGTGCTCCTCGGCCTCGCGGACCATGCGCTCGATGTCTTCCTTCCCGAGCGAGGAACCACCCGTGATCGTCATCGACTGCTCCTTGCCGGTGCCCTTGTCCTTGGCGGACACGTGCACGATGCCGTTGGCGTCGATGTCGAAGGTGACCTCGACCTGCGGCACGCCGCGCGGAGCCGGAGCGATGCCGGTCAGCTCGAAGGTGCCGAGGTTCTTGTTGTCGCGGGTGAACTCGCGCTCGCCCTGGAAGACCTGGATCGCGACGGACGGCTGGTTGTCGTCTGCCGTGGTGAAGGTCTCGCTGCGCTTGGTCGGGATGGCGGTGTTGCGCTCGATGAGCTTCGTCATGATGCCGCCCTTGGTCTCGATGCCGAGCGAGAGCGGGGTCACGTCGATGAGGAGGACGTCCTTGCGCTCGCCCTTCAGCACACCGGCCTGGAGGGCTGCGCCGACGGCGACGACCTCGTCAGGGTTGACGCCCTTGTTGGGCTCCTGACCGCCCGTGAGCTTCTTGACGAGCTCGGCGACGGCCGGCATACGCGTCGATCCACCGACGAGCACGACGTGGGCGATGTCGCCGACCTTCACGCCTGCTTCGGCGATGACGTCGTTGAACGGCTTACGAGTGCGCTCGAGGAGGTCGTTGGTGAGCTCTTCGAACTTCGCGCGGCTGAGGGTCTCGTCCAGGTTCGCCGGGCCGTTCTCCGTGAGGGAGAGGTACGGGAGCTGGATGGACGTCGACATCGAGGAGCTGAGCTCCTTCTTGGCCTGCTCGGCAGCTTCCTTGAGGCGCTGCTTCGCGATCTTGTCGCCGGAGACGTCGACACCGGTCGAGTCCTTGAAGCGCTTGATCAGGTAGTCGACGACGCGCTGGTCCCAGTCGTCTCCACCGAGGCGGTTGTCACCGGATGTGGAGCGCACCTGGATGGTGGAGAAGTCGTCGTCCTTGCCCACTTCGAGCAGCGAGACGTCGAAGGTACCGCCACCGAGGTCGAAGACGAGGATGAGCTCGTCCTCCTTGCCGCGGTCGAGGCCGTACGCGAGTGCTGCAGCGGTGGGCTCGTTGATGATGCGGAGCACGTTGAGGCCTGCGACCTCGCCGGCCTCCTTCGTGGCCTGACGCTCGGCGTCGTTGAAGTACGCGGGGACGGTGATGACCGCGTCGGTCACGGTGTCGCCCAGGTACTGCTCGGCGTCGCGCTTGAGCTTTGCGAGGATGCGGGCCGACAGCTCCTGCGGGGTGTACTTCTTGTCGTCGACGGTGAACTTCCAGTCGGTGCCCATGTGGCGCTTGACGCTCGCGATGGTGCGGTCGACGTTGGTGACGGCCTGGCGCTTCGCGGTCTCGCCGACGAGCACCTCGCCGTCCTTGGTGAATGCGACCACCGAGGGGGTAGTGCGGAAGCCTTCTGCGTTGGCGATGACGGTGGGTTCTCCACCCTCGAGGACTGCGACCACCGAGTTGGTGGTTCCGAGGTCGATGCCTACTGCACGTGCCATGTGTGGGTTCTCCTTGTGTTGACTGCCGGTTCAGAGCTCGTCGACCCGGTCGGCTTGCGACAGTCCCAGGTGCGGGGTCGTGCCGTTTCCGGCCGACTCGACGAGCTCGGCACCGAGCGGGTTCAATGGGTGTTCCTGATGCTTCATCAAGACTTGAGCCTCGATGACTCAATGCTACCGAAGCGGATTTCGATCGTCAAGAAAGTTGAGCCTGCCCGGCTCAACTCTCAGCGGATGGCCAGTTTCTCCGCGCAGCTCATCGCCTCGCTCGACCGCCGACCCCACCGCACGCCACGAACGGGGCCCGTGCATCTCGTCGATGCACGGGCCCCGTTCAGCTCGGTGTCGTCACGCTGCCAGGGACACGACCGCAGCATGCTCGCTGACGACGATGGCGCCGTCGACCGCGTCGACCCGGACGACCGAGCCGTCTCCGACTCCGCCTGCCACCACGAGCTCGGCGATCCTGTCGTCGACCTCGCGCTGGATCAGACGACGCAACGGGCGCGCACCGTACTCGGGCTCGAAGCCGAGCTCGGCCAGCAGCGCGAGCGCTGCCGGCGTCGTCTCGAGCGTCGCACCACGGGAGGCGAGGCGCTCGGTCGTGCGGCCGAGCATCAAGCCGACGATCTCCTGCAGCTGGACCTGATCGAGCTTCCGGAACAGGACGATCTCGTCGATGCGGTTGAGGAACTCGGGTCGCATGGCCTCGCGCAGCTTGCCCATGACGCGGGCACGCAGCGCCTCCTCAGAGCCGAAGCCCGTCGGGTCGTCCGCACCACCGGCGACGAAGCCCATGGCCCCGGAACGCGAGGCGAGGAACTCGGAACCGAGGTTCGAGGTCATGACGATGACGGTGTTGCGGAAATCGACCGTGCGACCCTGACCATCGGTGAGGCGCCCGTCGTCGAGGACCTGCAGCAGCAGGTTGAAGACGTCGGGGTGCGCCTTCTCGATCTCGTCGAAGAGCACCACGGAGTACGGGTTGCGGCGCACGCGCTCGGTGAGCTGACCGGCCTCGTCGTAGCCGACGTAGCCTGGAGGGGAACCGACAAGGCGCGAGACCGTGTGGCGTTCACCGAACTCGCTCATGTCGAAACGCAGGACGTTCTCCGAACCGGACGCCGTCGACGAGGCGAACAGGGATCCCGCGAGCGCCTTCGCGAGTTCGGTCTTCCCCACACCCGTCGGACCGAGGAAGAGGAAGCTGCCGACGGGTCGGTTCGCGTCTCCCATGCCGGTGCGGTTGCGCCGGACGGCCTTGGCCACGGCGGTGACGGCGTCGTGCTGCCCGATGACGCGGGCGTGCAGTTCGTCCTCGAGGCCGGCGAGTCGTTCGCGCTCGCCCTCGGTGAGACGGCTGACGGGGATGCCCGTCGCTCGGGAGATGACCCCGGCGATCTGCGCCTCGTCGACGACGGCCGCGCTGTCGAGGCGAGCGCCAGGACCTGCGGCCGCCTCGTCGAGCTTCGCCTGCACCGCGTTCATCGCGTCCCGGTGCCGGGACGCCTCCTCGTAGCGCTCGGCCGAGACGCTTGCGTTCTTCGACGCTTCGAGGGAGGCGAGTTCCTCGACGAGTGCACTCACATCGACCGTGGTACCGAGACGCAGGCGCAAGCGGGCTCCGGCCTGGTCGATGAGGTCGATCGCCTTGTCCGGCAGCACGCGGTCGGGCAGGTAGCGGGCCGAGAGCTCGACCGCGGCGCGGAGGGCGTCGTCGGTGAAGCGCACCGCGTGGTGCTCCTCGTAGGCCGGGCGAAGGCCGTCCAGGATGAGCACGGCGTCCTCGATGGAGGGCTCGCCGATGCGTACCGGCTGGAAACGACGTTCGAGCGCCGGGTCCTTCTCGATGCCGCGGTATTCGCGCAGCGTCGTCGCACCGATGAGGTGCAGCTCGCCGCGTGCGAGGCGTGGTTTCAGGATGTTGCCCGCGTCCATGCCGCCCTCGCCGGAACCACCGGCGCCCACGACCGCGTGCACCTCGTCGATGAAGACGATGAGCTCCGAGCGGTTCGCCGCGACCTCGTCGAGCAGGCCGGTGAGGCGTTCCTCGAAGTCGCCGCGGTAGCGGGTGCCTGCGAGCATGGCGGGCAGGTCGAGCGAGATGACGCGCTTGTCGCGCAGCTGCTCGGGGACGTTGCCGTCGATGATCGCCTGGGCGAGCCCTTCGACGACGGCGGTCTTGCCGACGCCCGCCTCGCCCACGAGCACCGGGTTGTTCTTGGTGCGCCTGGAGAGGATCTCGATCGCCTGCTCGATCTCGTCGCCACGACCGATCACGGGGTCGAGCGAACCGCCGGCAGCAAGCGCTGTGAGGTCGGTGCCGAAGCGGTCCAGCATGGGCGTGTCGGAGTCGAGGTCGTCGGTGCCGTCATCCGCGCCGCCCTCGGCCTGGACGCCGGGGTCTCCGAGCGTCTGACGCATGCCCTGCGTGAGGGCGTCGGCCGTGACCCCGGCACGTGCGAGCACTTCACCGGACGGGGAGTCCTGGTTGATGACGAGCGCGAAGAAGAGGTGCTCGGGGTCGACGTAGGTCGATCCCGCGGCGCGGGCCACCTGGTAGGCGTGGAACAGGGCGCGCTGGGCCGACGGCGTGATCGCCGGGTCCTTGGCGCTGGGCGAGGAGGCCTGCGGGAGGCGCTGCTCCGCGGCACGGGCGATGACCCTGGGGTCGACGCCGAGGCGCGCGACGGCATCCTTCGCGGGCTCCTCGCTCACGATGACGCGCAGGATGTGGAGGGCGTCGAGTTCGTTCTGGCCGCGTTCGAGCGCGAATCGGCCGGCGCGCTGGAGGATCTCCTGTGTGCGTGCGGTGAGGAAGCGGCTGAGGTCGATGGTGCGAGCCGAACGCGCCCGCTCGCCCTCGAGGTACCGGGCGAGGAAGTCGTCGAAGGACGACGATCCACCGTCGGCAGAGTTGCTGTCCGGAGTGAAGTCTTCGGGCACGTGAACCTCCTGGATTCAAACTTGAGTGTCTTGCGCTCAAGTTCAACGCGGCGGCCCTCGTCCTATTCCCGCGCGTCCTTCCCGTCCCAGCCAATCCCCAGCGTCCACAACTCCTGCTGCCGGCATCAGGCTCGACAGATCAGGTCAGCTGATCTCCTGTGCCGCCCGGATTGCAGGAGTTATGGACGAGCAGGGCGCGCTACCGCCCGTTCACCACGCGGCACTAGCCTCAGACCATGAGCACGACTCCCACTGGCGACGACAGCATCGAGGGCACGGGCGCCGAGGACGCCCCGCGCCTCGGATCGCGACCACGCAACTTCCCGCCGTCGCCACTCGTGGGTCCGGACGCGGCGGCGGCGACCGTCGACCTCGACACCTCGGTCGTGGCTGCGGTCAAGGCGCAGTCGGGCCGCAAGGGTCGCATCTTCGCGTGGAGCCTGTGGGACTGGGGCTCCGCCTCGTTCAACGCCGTGGTCACGACCTTCGTGTTCACCGTCTACCTGACGAGCAGCTCGTTCGGCGAGGAGGCAGCGGTCTCGGCGTCCCTCGGTTGGGCGCTCGCCGCCGCCGGCCTGCTCATCGCCATCCTCGCCCCGGTCGTCGGACAACGCTCGGACTCCGCCGGTCGCCGGAAGTTCTGGCTCGGCTTCAACACCTACGTGGTCGTCGCGATCACCGCTCTGCTGTTCTTCGTCGCGCCCGACCCGGACTTCCTCTGGCTGGGCCTCGTGCTGCTCGCCGTCGGCAACATCGTGTTCGAGTTCGCGGGAGTCAACTACAACGCCATGCTCGCGCAAGTGTCGACGCCCACCTCCATCGGCAAGGTCTCCGGCCTCGGCTGGGGCATGGGCTACATCGGCGGCATCGTCCTGCTGCTCATCGTGTACTTCGGCTTCATCTCCCCCGAGGTCGGTCTCTTCGAGGTGACCGGCGAGAACGGCACGGACGTCCGCGCGGCGATGCTCGTCTCGGCGGCCTGGTTCGGGGTCTTCGCACTGCCGGTCCTACTCGCCGTGCCCGAGTACCACGCACCCCGGGCCGTCGCCCGGCCGCACGTCGGGTTCTTCGCCTCCTACGGGGTGCTCGCGAAGAGCATCGCCGAGCTCTGGCGCGACAGCCGCCAGACGCTGTACTTCCTCCTTGCGAGCGCCGTGTTCCGCGACGGCCTGGCCGGTGTTTTCACCTTCGGTGGCGTCCTCGCCGCTGGCACCTTCGGCTTCTCCCCTGGTGAGGTCATCATCTTCGCCATCGTCGCGAACGTCGTCGCCGGGGTCGCGACGATCACCGTCGGCCTCCTCGACGACAAGGTCGGTCCGAAGCCCGTCATCGTCGGCTCGCTCATCGGACTCGTCATCGCCGGGAGCACGGTGTTCCTCTTCCACGAGGGCGGCGCGACGATCTTCTGGATCTTCGGGCTCATGCTCTGCCTCTTCGTCGGGCCCGCGCAATCGGCCAGCCGATCATTCCTCGCGCGCATCATCCCCGAGGGCCGCGAAGGCGAGGTCTTCGGGCTGTACGCCACGACGGGTCGAGCGGTCTCGTTCCTCGCGCCCACCGCGTTCGCGCTGTTCGTCACGCTCGGTGGCGAGCAGTTCTGGGGCATCCTCGGCATCGTGCTCGTGCTCCTTGTCGGCCTCGGGCTGCTGCTGCCCGTGCACGCGAAGCAGGGCAGGTTGGGGAGCCGCAGCTGACCGCTCTCGGGAGAGTCGCCCGAAAGAGCTTGATTACGTAATGTCGTAATTTGTACACTGGTCGCATGACGATCACGGACGGCGACGACCTCGAAGCGCGTCTCCAACGCCTCGAAGCGGCGGTGTTCGCGCGCGCGGCGACGCCGGATCACGCCGACCACCCGACGCCCGTCAACGGGCGCACCGACGACCACAGTCCTGGCGACGACACGTTCTGGGCGCTCCACGGCCTCGAAGACCGCACCGCCGAGCTCGAACACGGCTCCGTCCTCTTCGCCGGCTCAGTCACGGTCGCCGCGGGTCCCGTGCAGTGGCAGTACGCGCGGACCACGGACGACCTCCTCGCGATCGCCGATCAGCACGCGACCGACGAGCAGGCGTCGACGGAACGGCTCGCCCGGGCGACCAGCCGACTCGCGGCGATCAGCTCGCCCGTCCGCCTGCGGCTCCTCCTCGCCGTCACGAACGGCACCACGACCCTCGCCGAACTCGGCGCGCTCGACGGCATCGGCACCACCGGTCAGGTCTACCACCACGTGCGCGTGCTGACGGCGGCCGGCTGGCTGCAGTCCTCCGGGCGCGGACGCGTCGCGATCCCAGCGACGCGGATCGTCCCACTCCTCACCGCGCTCGCCGCCATGGAATGACCAGGAAGGACATCGCATGACCATCGCCACACGCACCGACACCCGGCGCCGAACCGTCTGGATCGTCGCCGCCGCCTGCACGGCCGTCGCCCTCGCGGTCGGGCTCGCGTTCCGCCCGGGCCCGTCGAAGCTGCCCACGACGACGACCGGCGACGCCGCACTCGCCGTCACGGTCCGCGAGCTCGTCGGCGAGGACCGCAAAGCCGTCATCGCCGCAGTCGTCACTCCCGACGGCACCCGGACCACCGCCATCGGCGCCGCGGACGACACCCGCTTCGAGATCGGTTCCATGAGCAAGGCGTTCACCGGGCTGCTCCTCGCGGACGCCATCGAACGCGGCGAGGTGACTGCGACCACCCGGGTCGGCGACCTCCTCGACCTCGGGGACACCGCCGTCGCGGACGTCGCCTTGGAAGCGCTCGCGACCCACAGCTCGGGCCTCCCCCGCCTGCCACTCACCATCGGAACCGCACTGTCGTCGGCGTGGTTCGCCATCACGACGACGAACCCGTACGGCGAGGACGTGGAACAGCTCCTGGAGCAGGCTCGCAGCGCCGCACTGGACACACCGGCGGGCACCTACTCGAACTTCGGTTTCGAACTCCTCGGCGCCGCTCTGGGTGCCGCGGCAGGCCTCGACTACGCCGAGCTCCTGCGCGAACGCGTCACCGAGCCACTCGGTCTCGATGCGACGGCGCCAGTCGCGGCAGATGCGGAACTCGGCACGCTGGACCTCCTCGGCGAGACGACGGGCGGCAGGACTGCCGCGGCATGGACCGGAACCGCGCTCGGCCCGGCGGGCGGCATCCGCTCGACCGCGACAGACCTCACCCGGTTCGCCGAGAGCCTCGCGACCGGGACGACGCCGGGCATCGATGCCCTCCGACCGCGGGCGGAGCTCGGTGAATCCGAGATCGGTTGGGCCTGGATCACCGATCGGGCGGCGATCGACGGCGAGGACCTCGTCTGGCACAACGGCGGGACCGGTGGCTTCGCATCCTTCATCGGTGTCGTCCCGTCCACCGGCACCGCGGTGGTGCTCGTCTCGGCCACCCAGGAGTCCGTCGATGCGGCGGGAATCGCCCTCCTCGAGCGGATCGGAGCGGAGCGATGATCGATCTCATCGTGCCGGCGGTCGTCCTCCTCGTCATCGCCTGGTTCGTCACCCTGCAGGTGCTCCACGCCTGGACGAGCGGTCGATGGGCGGCACCTGACCGCTTCCGACTCGTCGTCGACGCCGTCGACAGCATCGTGGTGCTCGCCCTGGTCCGAGCCCTGGCGGCCCCCGTCGGCGTCTGGTCGTGGGTCTGGGTGTTGGCGGTCGCGGTCGTCGGCTTCGCCCTCGCCGGCGCCGCGCTGCGCTGGCCGTCGCTCCCCTGGCACGCACCGAAGCCGAGGAGGACCATCGACGAACAGGGCACGATCGTCGAGACGGCCGGAGCGACCCGGGACCGACGACGCCGGATCATGGCAGGGGTCTACGTTGCCGCCGGGATCGCGATCGTCGCACTGTGCTGGTGAGTCCACACCGCCGCTCGCGCAGGACGAGCCGGATCACGCGCCCGGCGTCACGAGGCCTTTCCGCAGCGTGACGTTGCCGTACTTCCGCGTCTCGCCAGTGCGGATGACGAGGAACGCGGTCGCCGCCTCGTCGTAGTAGGCGAAGCGATCGACGAAGCGCACGGCGTCCAGACGTGTCCCGGCCGCGGCGATGAGCTCGTGCTGGACGTCGAGGACGGTGCCGTCGGCGCTCGTCATGAGGTCGAGGACGGGTTCGTCGTCGAGCGGGATGACGGTCCGCACCGCGCGGAGCACCTCCGGCGTGCTCAGCGTCGGCAGGACCACCAGGCGCGACGACAGCCGCGCGGCCGGGAAGTGCGCATCCGCAATGACCACCGCGTCCGAGTGCCCCATCGCGTCCAGGTGCAGCAGCAGCTCGCCGCTCAGCATCGGGTCGATCCCTGTCAGCATCGTGACCTCCTCGTCAGTGTCGCGTTCATCTCGACTGCTCGATCATGTCAGCCGGGCACCAGCCCATACACCCGCGTCGCGGTTCCGCCGAGCAGCGATCCCCGTTCAGCCGGCGAGAGCTCGTCGAGCAGACTCGTGAGCTCCTGCCAGACCTGCGCATAGCCGCCGCTCGTGACGGAGACGGGCCAGTCGCCACCGAGCATCAAGCGGTCAGGGCCGAATTGGTCGAGCGCGAGCTCCCAGGCGCGTCGTGCGTCGGAAGCTGTGAACGGGCGGCCCGCTTCGCACAGCCCCGAGACCTTCGCGACGGTGTTGGGCAACGCGGCAGCCGCGACCAACTCCGCCGACCACGCCTCGAAGGGCCCCGCGTCGCTCGGTGGCTTCGCCAGATGGTCGATCACGACCGTCAGCCCTTCCACCGCTCTGGCGAGGGTCGTGGCGTCCGCGAGCAGACGCGGATAGGCGTTCGGGATGTCGAGCGTGAGACCACGCTCGGCGAGGAGTGCGGCGAGCCGACGCCCGTCCGGCGCGAGCAGCAGCCCGTCGCGTGGGTCGTCGTGCAGGAGTTGCCGGACGCCGCGAAGCGACCGACGATCGGCCAGGCGGTCGAGCATCGCTTCCGCGCGAGTGGCGTCGTCGATCGGCACCCACCCGACGACACCCGCGATCCACGGGTGCGCGTCTCCGGTGTCGAGCAGGAACGCCGTGTCGGCCTCGGTGTCGTCGGCCTGGACGAGCACGGCACGGTCGACGCCGGCTGCGTCGAGCTCGGCGCGCGCCTGCTCCACCGAGAAGTCCTCGCGGAGCGCCTCCGGTGCGGCATCGAGCCAGCGGTAGCCGCCGTCCCGGTTCCACAGATGCAGGTGCGCATCGATCGAGGTCATCGGCCGAGCAACCCGGCATCGTCGAGTGCCGTCCAGAAGGCCTCGGGGATGACCGCCTCGAAGCGTTCCACGTTCTGCACCATCTGGGCAGGTCGTGACGCGCCGACCGCGACGGTCTGCACGGCGGGGTGGCGCAGCGGGAACTGCAGCGCAGCCGCCGGCAGCTCGACGTCGAACCTGCGGCATACCTCGGCGATCGCCACCGCTCGATCGAACACCTCCGGCGGCACCGCGCCGTACTCGTACCGTCCGTCCGGGTCGGGAACAGTCCGCGCGAGCAGCCCGGAATTGAAGACCGACGCGGCGACGACACCGACACCGTGCTCGATGCAGGCGGGCAGGACGTCGGCGGCCGCGGGCTGCTCGGCGAGCGTGTAGCGACCGGCGATCATGATCAGGTCGGTGAGCCCCGTCCGGACGGCGGCCAGCAGCGCGTCGACATCCATCGATCCGATACCGATCGCACCGACCAGACCCTCATCGCGCAGGGCCGCGAGCGCCGGAATCCCCGAGGATATCCCCGTCTCGGGATCGTGTCGTTCGGGGTCGTGGAGGTAGAGCACGTCGACGCGATCGAGTCCGAGTCGCGCGAGGGACTCGTCGAGCGAGCGGCGGACTCCGGCCTCACTCGCATCCCACTCACGCCGCAGCGTGGCCGGGACCGCGAAGTCGTTGGCGGTGTCGAGCGTGCCCTCGCCCTCAGGATTCGGGACCAGGAGCCGACCGACCTTGGTCGACAGCACGTATTCGTCCCGCGGCTTCGTCTGCAGGAACGCGCCCAATCGCCGCTCCGACAGACCGAGACCGTAGTGCGGTGCTGTGTCGAAGAAGCGGACGCCGCGGTCCCACGCCGCGTCGAGGATGGCCCAGGCCTCGTCGTCGGTGAGGGCACGGTACAGGTTGCCGAGGTTGGCGGCGCCGTAGGCGAGGCGTGGCACCATGAGCTCAGTCATGCGCGGCGGCGACGCGCTCGGACGTGGGTGCTGGCGCAGACGGCGTGGTCGGCGTGGTCGACGGCCGGAACTCGAACGCCGCGATCGACGACGACAGCATCTCGGAACCACCGCCCGGCGCGAGCGGTGCGCGATAGCGACCGGCCACGATCTCCACCGGTTCGGTGAAGTGTTCATGCAGGTGGTCGACGAATTCGATCATGCGTCCATCCTCGCTGCCCGAGACGGCGACGAAGTCGAACATCGACAGGTGCTGCACCGCCTCGCACAGGCCGACGCCGCCGGCGTGCGGACAGACCGGCACCCCGAACTTCGCGGCGAGCAGCAGGATGGTCACGTTCTCGTTGACGCCTGCCACCCGGGTCGAGTCGATCTGCAGGATCTGCAGGGCATCCGCCTGGAGGAACTGCTTGAACATGATGCGGTTGGCCATGTGCTCCCCGGTCGCCACGGGAATCGGTGCGATGCCGCGGGCGATGGCAGCGTGTCCGAGGATGTCGTCGGGGCTCGTCGGCTCCTCGATCCACGCCGGGTCGAAGGGCGCGAGTCTTGCCATCCATTCGATCGCCTCCGCGACGTCCCAGCGCTGGTTGGCGTCGACCGCGATGCGGATGTCGGGTCCGACGGCGTTCCGCGCGATCCCCAAGCGACGGACGTCGTCCTCCACGTCACCGCCGACCTTCAGCTTCACCTGCGTGAATCCGTCGGCAACGGCCTCGCGGCACAGTCGGTCGAGCTTGGCGTCGGAGTATCCGAGCCAGCCGGGCGTCGTCGTGTAGGCGGGGTAGCCGGCAGCGAGGAGTGCTTCCGTGCGTGCGGCACGACCCGGCTCCGCACGGCGCAGGATGTCGAGGGCGTCGTCGGGCGAGAGGACGTCGCTCAGGTAGCGGAAGTCGACGAGTTCGACCAGTTCCTCCGGTGACATCGTCGACAACAGCTGCCAGAGGGGCCGGCCTGCCCGCTTGGCCTTGAGATCCCACAGAGCGTTGACGACGGCGCCGATCGCCATGTGCATGACGCCCTTCTCCGGGCCGAGCCAGCGGAGCTGGGAGTCGTAGACGAGTTCGCGCCAGAAGGCGCCGAGGCTGTCGAGCACGGGTTCGACCTCGCGGCCGAGCAGATGGTCACGCAGCGCCTGGATGGCCGCGACCTCGACGTCGTTGCCCCGGCCGATGGTGAACACGAAGCCGTGGCCCTCGAGGCCGTCGTCCGCGTCCGTCACCAGGCGGAGGTACGCGGCCGAATAGTCCGGATCGGGATTCATGGCGTCCGAGCCGTCGAGGCTGGTCGAGGTCGGGAACCGGACGTCGTGCGTCTCGAATCCGATGATGATACTCACGGGGGCGTGCTCCTTACGGGTGGTGAAGTGAGCATAAACATCGGATGTCTCTCGTGTCAATCTCTCCCTACGGACGGAATATGTCTCCATCAAGCGCCACGTTCGCGTTAGAGTTCAGATGTTATCGGCTACGAGGCCGGGTCCCAGACGCCTGCGGACACCGGCGGACCCGGAAGGACCAGCATGCGATTCGCCAGACTCGGCGCAGTGGACGCGGAGATCCCCGTCGTCTTCGTGGGGGACACCGCGCACGACCTCCGTTCGATCACGACCGACATCGACGGGGGCTTCCTCTCCGGCGGCGGCGTGGAGCGCACCCGTGCCGCTCTCGATGCGGGGACACTGCCGGAACTCGCCGGAGCGGAGGACCTCCGCATCGGCGCACCGATCAGCCGGCCCAGCGCCGTCGTCTGCATCGGCATGAACTACGCGGCCCACGCTGCGGAGTCGGGATCAGCTCCGCCCGAGATCCCCATCATGTTCCTCAAGACGCCCAACACGGTCGTCGGGCCGAACGACGACGTCCGCATCCCCCGCGGCAGCACCAAGACCGATTGGGAGGTCGAGCTCGGCATCGTCATCGGCGAGCGCACCTCCTACCTCGACAGTCCGGCGGAGGCCCGCAGCCGCATCGCCGGTTTCGTCACCGCCAACGACGTCTCCGAGCGCGACTTCCAGATCGCCGCGAGCGGCGGGCAATGGTCGAAGGGCAAGTGCGCACAGGGCTTCAACCCGACCGGTCCCTGGTTGGTGACGCCCGACGAGGTCGATCCGTCCGCACTCCGGCTCCGCAGCTGGGTCAACGGGGAACCACGACAGGACTCGACCACCGCGGACCTCATCTTCGACGTCGACACCGTGATCTGGCATCTCAGCCAGTACGTGCAGCTGGAACCCGGAGACCTCGTGCTCACCGGCACCCCCGAGGGCGTCGCACTGTCCGGCCGGTTCCCCTATCTCTCCGCAGGCGACGTCTGCGAGGTCGAGATCGAAGGACTCGGGCGCCAGCGCCAGCGGTTCATCGACCCGGTGCCGGGCGTCGCGCCCGCCGCGAAGCCGTCCGAAGCGCTCGGGGCGACCGCATGAGCGGCGAGCAGGGCGGCGAGTTCGTGGGTCTTGTCGCCGTCGTGACGGGCGGCGCCTCGGGCATCGGTGCGGCGATCGTCGAGCGACTCGCCGCCGAGGGCGCGAGGGTCGCCATCCTCGACCTCAACCCGTCCGTCGAGGCGGACTCCTCCACCCGGTTGTCGGTGCGCGCGAACGTCGCTGACGACGTCTCGGTCCGAGCCGCGATCGCCGCCGTCGTCGAGAGGTTCGGCCGTCTCGACATCGTCGTGAACAACGCGGGCATCGGTGCGCAGGGCAGCATCGAGGACAACGACGACGACGAGTGGCATCGCGTCTTCGACATCAACGTCGTCGGGATGGCGCGCGTCACCCGTGCCGCCCTGCCGCATCTGCGGGAGTCGCCGTCCGCAGCGATCGTGAACACCGCGTCGATCGCTGCAACCGCCGGACTCCCCCAGCGGGCGCTCTACTCGGCGACGAAGGGGGCGGTACTGTCACTGACACGGGCGATGGCTGCCGACCATCTGCGTGAGGGCGTGCGTGTGAACTGCGTCAGCCCGGGGACAGCCGACACCCCCTGGGTCGGCCGACTCCTCGATTCTGCAGCCGATCCGGTCGCAGAACGCGCAGCACTCGAGGCGCGCCAGCCGCACGGCCGTCTTGTCGCCGCCGATGAGGTCGCCGGTGCTGTGGCCTACCTCGCGAGTCCGCGTTCAGGCTCGACCACCGGCACCTCGGTCGCTGTCGACGGTGGCATGCAGGAGCTCCGCCTCCGCCCCCAGTGACCCCCTGCCTCCTGCTCCCCCGCCGCAGCCCCAGCCCCAGCCCCAGCCCCAGCGTTCTCCCATTCTTCTCCTCGCTCACTCAGGAAGGCCTCGGCGCGGCGCCTCCCACCCACGACCAGCCCGGGCGACACGCCGGCGACTTCCTGAGATGGGTCACCGGGGAGGCGCGTCAGCGCGGCCCGTCGGCGGCGTCAGCGCGCGGCCACGCGGCGACGAACCGGGTGAGGTAAGCGGCGAACTGCGCAGCCTCCTCCTCGGTGAAGCCGGCGAGCGCGTTCGTCACGGCATCACGGCGGCCTCGGTGGGCCTCCTGCAGGACCGATCGGCCTGCGGCGGTGAGCTGCACCACGCTGCGACGTCCGTCGTTCGGGTCGACGGCTCTCGCCACCTCACCCCGCTTCGTCGCCTCTGCCACGAGCCGGCTCGCCCGCGGTTGGTCGACGCCGATCGCCTCGGCCAATGCACTGATGCCCATGCCGTCTGCCACGCCCGGTCGTGCGAGTGCGTCGAGCATCCGGAAGCGCGCCGCCTGTGCGATCGCCTGCTCGCGGGGATGGCGCGCGCCTGGGCCAGGACCCCAAGCCGCTCCGCCTCCCGGACCCCACGGACCTCCGAACCCCGGGCCGAAGCCGGGGCCACGACCCCGGCCACGGCCGGACCCGTCGCCGACGCGTTCACTGTCGCCGTCGACATGTCCATGGGCCCCTCCATGCTCATCGTGCTCGCCGCGCTGATGCCCTCCAGGCCCACCTCGCCCCCCGCGACCACCGAAGTGACGTCTCGACTGGTCGCGCCGGATCTGCACGAGTGCCTGCTCGATGCGCTGCACGGCGTCCGTTCCTGTGGGTTCGCTGGGCTGGTCTTGACGATTCTCGGACATACATGTCATTATACATTTACATGTAACAACACATGCAAATGATTGGAACCCTATGAACACCCCACAGACTTCCCCAGAATCCACCCGCCCGTCCACCGAGCGCCAGCTCGGCTACTGGCTCCGCACCGTCGACCATGCGATCAAGGGATCGATGCATGACGCCCTCACCGAGGGCGATCTCGGCCGACGCGCCTGGCGCACCCTCAGCGGGATCGAGTCCGGCGCCACGAGCGTCGAGCAGATCGATGCGGCTCTCCCCCCACGCCGACGCGGTCCGCGCGGCCCGCAGGGCTTCGGCCGCCGTAGCGGCTTCGGTCCCGACGTCGCTCCCGGCTTCCACCCCGGGTTCGGCCGCGCTCCGTTCGCGCCCGATCAGCACGGTCACCACGGCCCGCGTGGTCACCGTCGCTCCACCGAGGAGATCGTGATGGACTTCGCCGCTCGTGGCTGGGTCACGATCGACGCAGACGGCATCGCCCTCACCGACGCTGGTCGTGAGGCGCACTCAGCGCTCCGGACCAAGGTCGAGGCAGTCCGACAGACAGTCACCGATGCCGTCTCGCCCGAGGACCTCGCGACCACGCTCATGAGCCTCGAGAGCATCGCCCGAGCCTTCGGCCGGGACGAGGGCAACACGCACGAGCGCGGTCCTCGTCGTCGCTTCGGTCGCGGCCTACGCGGCAACCGCTAACCGGTCGCTGGCGCCTTCCGCCCATGCGGACGCCAACCGACTTCCATGCAAAGAGCCCCGAGCAGCAATCGCTGCCCGGGGTTCTTTCCGTTCACAACTCCTGCGGCCCCGCCAGATCCCCTTCCGGAGCCCGCCGAAGTCGCTCTGATCGCTCACCCGCAGGAGTCGTGCACATCAGCGCGACACCACCAGAGACAGAACCAAGCTGACCAGTCCTGCCTTGCTCACAACTCCTGCAATCCGCAGTTGCCCGTTGGCGGAGGGCCCCCGCGCCCGCGCCGACCCGGCACCGCGCACAACGCCGCAGGAGTTGTGCACGGACGCCAGGGAGCGACTGTTACTCCGCCAGGCCGTTGGCCTTCGCGACGTTCCCGAGCCACGCGAGGCTCGGCTTCGGCGTCCGGACGAAGGTCTCGCGGTCGACGGCGATGAGACCGAAGGTCGGCCGGAAGCCGCTCGCCCACTCGTAGTTGTCGAGCGCGCTCCAGTGGAGGTAGCCCTCCAGCTGGATGCCGTCCTGGATGCACGCGTGCAGATCGCGCAGCGCACCGTCGGTGTAGTCGATGCGGCGGGCGTCGTCGGAGGTCGCGATACCGTTCTCGGTGATCATGATCGGCACCCCTCCGGAGAGCTCCCACGCAGCACGCACACCTTCGGCAGCAGCCGGCGGGTAGAACTCCCAGCCGGTGAGCGTCGTCTCGACACCGTCCTCGACGGGCAGCGGACCCTTCGGCCCGATGAAGGTGCGCGTGTACGCCTGGACGCCCAGGAAGTCGTCGCCTGCAGACTGCTCGAGGTACCAGTCGTCACGCGGGTAGCCGTACTCGCGCAGCATCTCGTCGGAACCCGGCTCGCCGTTGGACCGGAACGCCTGCGTCGCGATCGTCCAGCCGCTCTTCAGACCGGACACCTGCGACAACACCTCGCGTGAACGCTTGTGCGACTCGAGGAGCGCGTCGGCGACAGCGAGGTCGGGGTTCGGCAGGCCGTATGCGACGAGGTTCGCGGCGTCCTCACCACCGGCGAGCATGGCGGCGATGTTCGGCTCGTTGATCGTGCAAACGTAGTCCACTCCCTCGCCGACGATGGGCAGCGTCAGCTCGGTGTAGCGCGCGAAGAGGTCTGCGGCGTCCTTCGCCCGCCAGAAACCATCACGTTCGAACCAGCGCGGCACCGTGAAGTGCATGAGCGTGACGACAGGGTTCAGTCCGAGTTCGTGCGCCGTGTCCACCATGCGGCGGTAGTGGTCGACCTCCGCGCGCGAGACGATGCCGCGCTCCGGCTCGATCCGAGCCCACTCGATGCTGAAGCGGTAGGTGTTGAGTCCGGCGTCCGCGAGCAGCTGCATGTCCTCGCGGTAGCGGTGGTAGCTGTCCATCGCGTCGCCGGAGGGCTCGACGATGTTCGTTCCGGCCTCGTGCTCGTGCACCCACCAGTTGCTGTTGATGTTGTTGCCCTCGATCTGATGGGCGGCTGTCGCGGCGCCCCAGAGGAAGCCGTCGGGGAAGGTCAGCACGGTGTTGCTCCTGTTCGTCGTGCGGTTCGTTCGCCCGTTTTTGGGCGAACAGGTGCTCGCTCGCCCAAGAAGGGGCGAGCGAGCGCCGGAAGGGTCAGCGCTTGGCGCGCGCCGGGTTGGGCACCGCGTCGAGCAACTCGATCGTGTACGGGTCCTGCGGGTGCTGGAGCACGTACGCGGTCTCGCCTCGCTCGACGACGCGTCCCTGGTTGAGGACCATGATGTTGTCGGTCACGAGTCGGGCCGACAGCAGGTCGTGCGTGATGTAGAGCATCGAGACACCCCACTGCTCGCGCAGGTCCTCGAGCAGGGCGAGCACGCCGGCACGCAGCGACACGTCGAGCATCGACACGGGCTCATCGGCGATGAGCACCTGCGGGTCGCTCGCGAGCGCCCTGGCGATCACGACGCGCTGCCGCTGCCCACCGGACAGCTGGTGCGGGAGCTTCGCCGCGAACTGCTCGACCGGCGAGAGGCCCACCGTCTCGAGGAGTTCGAGCACGCGCTTCCGAGCCGCGTCCCCGCGGAGCCCGGTGAAGTTCACGACCGGACGCGTCAGGGTGTACTCGACCGTGTGCAGCGGGTTGAGCGCCGCGTACGGGTCCTGGAAGATCATCTGCACGTTCTTGTGCAGATCGCGAATGCCCTTCCGGTTGAGCTTCGCGACGTCGAGGTCACCGAAGCGCACGGTTCCCGACGTCGGCTTCTCGATGCCCGTGATGAGCTTGGCGATGGTCGACTTGCCGGACCCGGAGGCACCGACGAGCGCGAGTGACTGTCCGGGTTCGAGCGTGAACGTCACGTCGTCCACGGCCGTCACCGCTGATTCGCCCCGCCGCGGCGGCGGGTAGATCTTCGAGACGCCGTCCACGATGATCGCGGACTCCGCAGACCGTCCTTCTCGGGACGACGCCTTCCCGGACTCGGAGCTCGCGCTCACCGCCGTCGGGACGCTCGTCGTCGTGCCGGAGACGGGCCCCGTGCCGCGGTTGGCGCGCGACGGGAAGCCCGGCAGCTCGACGACCGCTGCACGCGGGTCGGCGTAGTGGCTCAGCAGCATCTTCGTGTACGGATCCTGCGGTCGCTCGAGGATGTCGCGACTCGGTGCGTCCTCGACGATGCGGCCCTCGTGCATGACGAGCACTCGCTGGGTCGCTTCGAGCACGACACCGAGGTCGTGGCTGATGAGGATCGCGGTGAAGCCCTCGGCCTGCTGCAGCTCGGTGATCGTGTCCATGATCGCGTGCTGCACGAGCACGTCGAGCGCGGTCGTCGGCTCGTCGAACACCATGAGGCGCGGTTCGAGCGACAGGGCCAGCGCGATGGAGACGCGCTGACGCATACCGCCGGACAGCTCACCGGGGAACCGGGCGAGGACCTGCGGTGTGAGCCCGACCTTCTCGACCAGCTCGGTCATGCGGGCATCCCACCGGTCGCGCGACACGTGGCCGTGCGCCTTGAAGATGTCGACGAAGTGGTTGCGGATGGTGCGGACGGGGTTGAGCGCGTTCATGCCCGACTGCAGCACCATGGCGAAACCGCCCTGACGCTGCGACCGGAGCTCCTCGTCGCCGAGTTCGCGGATGTCCTTCCCGCCGAAGAAGATCTGGCCGCCGTTGATGCGGGCCGGAGGCTTCTGCAGACGGGTGGCCGCGAAG
Organism: Plantibacter sp. RU18; assembly: GCF_050613355.1. Taxonomy (NCBI): domain Bacteria; kingdom Bacillati; phylum Actinomycetota; class Actinomycetes; order Micrococcales; family Microbacteriaceae; genus Plantibacter; species Plantibacter sp. RU18. The sequence goes on along the minus strand of NZ_CP159618.1, from coordinate 1,196,828 downwards.
CCGAGCGTCGACTTGCCGGAACCCGACTCCCCGACGAGTCCGATGAACTCGCCGGCACCGACGGAGAACGACACGTGGTCGACGGCCTGGACGGGCGCCGCTCCGGTGGACTCGTAGACGACGGAGAGGTCGCGGACCTCGAGGAGTGCGCCGCTCGCCGGCGTGGCGGGGTGCGCAGCGGTGGTCTCGGTGGAGGCGTTCATCGTGACTTCCCTTCACGGAGGCGCGGATTGCTGATCGCGTCGACACCGAAGTTGATGAGGGTGAGGCTCATCGCGAGGAGCGCGATGCAGAGACCAGGAGTGAAGAGCAGGATCCACTGACCGGTGAGCAGCGCGTTGGAGTTCTGCGCCCAGTAGAGGATGGTGCCCCAGCTGACGATCGAGGAGTCGCCGAGCCCCAGGAACTCGAGCCCCGCTTCAGCGAGGATCGCACTCGTTGCGGCACCGAAGAAGCCACCGGCGATGAGCGAGGTCATGTTGGGGAGGATCTCGTTGAACACGATGCGGAACGGTCGGTCGCCGGAGAAGCGAGCCGCCGTCACGAAGTCGCGCGAACGCAGCGACTGCGTCTGGCTGCGGAGCACCCGAGCGCCCCACGCCCAGCCCGTGATCACGATGACGGCGACGATCATCACGAGGCCACCGTTCTGCAGGTAGGCGGCGATGACGATCATCAGCGGCAGACCCGGGACCACGAGGAACAGGTTGACGATGAAGTTCACGACCTCGGCGCCGAAGCCCTTGATGTAGCCCCAGCTGAGGCCGATGAGGACCGCGACGATCGTGGACAGGATGCCGGCGATGAACCCGACGGCGACGCTGATCTGCGAGCCGTAGATCAACTGACTGAGGACGTCCTCGCCGGCGGCCGTCGTCCCGAACCAGTGCTCGGGGCTCGAGTCGGCGTTCCGCGGGAACCCGTCCTGACTCGCACCGTACGGGGCGAGCAGGGGCGCGAAAATAGCCACGAAGATGAAGAACGCGAGGATGATCAGGCCGAGGCGCGACTTCCAGTTGGCCCAGAGCGTGGCTGCCGATCGACCGATGAAGGCGAACTTCCTCGGTGGCCGGATGGCGTCGTCGGACTGCAGTGTCTTGACGTGCTGTGTGGTGGTCATCGGCGGGTCCTTGGGTCGAGTACGCCGTACAGAATGTCGACGAGGAAGTTGGCGACGAGCACGCTCACCGTGATGAGCAGGAAGAGCGCCTGCATCAGCGGGTAGTCCTGTCCGATCACCGCGTTGAACAGGAGGAAGCCGATGCCCGGGTAGCCGAAGACCTGCTCCACGAGGATCGAGCCGCCGACCACACCACCGAGCGCGAGCCCGAAGCCGGTGAGGTTCGGGAGGATCGCGTTGCGTGCCGCGTACTTGATCGCGACGGTGCGGCCGCGGAGGCCGTTCGCCTCGGCGAAGGTGACGTAGTCGTCACCGAGCGTGTTGATCATCGCGTTGCGCATGCCGATGATCCAGCCGCCGAGGCTCGTCACGAGGATCGTCAGCGCCGGCAGCACCGCGTGGTACGCGACGTCGACGAAGAAGTCCCAGGTGAACGCCGGCGTCGCCGTCGGCCCGAAGGCACCCGAGGTCGGGAACCAGTGGGCGACGTACCCGGCGAAGAAGAGGAGCAGCAGGGCCGTCCAGAAGTACGGGAAGGTGCTCGCGAAGGTGCCCGTCAGGGTCGGCAGTGCGTCGAGCCAGGTGTTCCGTCGCCATGCCGCGAGCACACCGATGAGCGTGCCGAGGATGAAGGCGACGATCGTCACGATGCCGAGGAGCACGATCGTGTACGGGAACGCCTGCCAGATGAGCTCCGAAACCGACTGCGGGAAGAAGGTGTACGACACCCCGAAGTCGAGCGTGACGACCTGATGGAGGTACGAGACGTACTGCTCCCAGATGTTGCCGCCGGGGACGCCGAGCTGAGCCTCGATCGCCGCCCGCGTCGCTGCGGAGACCGGGCCGTTCTGGGCGAGTTTCGCGATAGCGGCGTCGGTGGGGGAACCGGGCATGAGCCGCGGCAGGAGGAAGTTCAGCGTGACCGCTGCCCACAGCGTCAGGACGAAGAGACCGAGTTTGCGCAAGATGTACATGGATTACTCACCGTCCTTCCGGAGCTTGAGGTGCGTGAAGACGAGCAGCGGGGTCTGGTCGTAGGTCTGCGGTGGCGCGTACGGGTTGTCCGCATCGGGCCAACCGGTGAACTTCGCGTCGTTGTAGAGGCCCCAGAGACCGCCGTAGTACATGCCGATCACGGGCAGGTCGTTGTAGACGAGCTGCTGCATCTGGTGGCTGAGCTCGAGTCGCGATGCGTCATCGGTGGTGACCTTGTACTCGGCGAGGAGCTGGTCCATCTGCGGGTTGCGGTAGCGACCGAAGTTGCTCGAGGTCGTCTCACCGATGGGCTTCGCGAACTCACTGTTGAACCCGTTGTTGTAGGCCTGGAAGATGATGCCGCCACCCATGCCGCCCATCGCCACCTGGAAGTCACCGCTCTGGATTGCCTGCTGGTAGCCCGGGGGCTGCGGCTGCTTGATCTGGACGTCGATGCCGAGCGCCGTGAGCTCCTTGCGGACCTCCTGCACCGCCCGCAGCCAGTCGGCGTAGCCGTTGGCCGTCGTGATCGAGAAGGTGAACTGGGTGCCGGAGGCGTCGACCAGTTTGCCGTCCTGCTGCGTGTACCCGGCGGCCGCGAACGCCTCGAGTGCGCCGGCGGTGTCCTGGGCGATCATGCCTTCATTCGGGATCGTCGGGTCGAGCTCGGCGTCCTGGTTCGGCAGCATCAGGCCTGACTGGCCGGCGGCGCCGAGGTATCCCTCGGTCGCGGCGTCGGCGATCTTGTCGCGGTCGAGGGCCAGGGCGAGGCCGCGCCGGACGTCGACGTTGTCGAAGGGTGCCACGTCCATGTTCGGGACGAGGCTGATCACGCCTCCCGGCGGGAACCAGTACTTGTTGTTGGCGTTGGCGTCGACCCAGGTGCCCTCGACGTTCGACATGAACGCGTATGCCCAGTCGAAGCCCTTGGTGACGATGTCGAGCTCACTGGTGGAGGCGGGGAGTACGAGGTGGTTGACCTCGATCTTGTCGGCCTGCCAGTAGCTCTCGTTCTTGTCCATCGTGTACTGCTGCGAGGAGAAGTTGCCGAGGACGTACGGGCCGGTGCCGATGGGATCGGGGTTCCGCCAGGTGTCGGGGCTCTTGACGTCCTTCCAGATGATGTGCTCCGGGACGATGAGCGTCTGCGAGACGATGTCGGCCGCCGGGGCGTCGTCATCGAGCAGGTGCATGATGACGTGCTGGCCCTTCACTTCGATCGTGTCGATGTGCTGCCAGGCGCCCTTCTGGTCGAGCGTGGGGTACTTCTTGATGAGGTCGAAGGTGAACTTGACGTCCTCAGGGGTGAAGTCCTCGCCGTCGGACCACGTCGCACCGTCGCGGATCGTGTAGTCGATCGTTTTCGCGTCCGGGAGGGCGACGTCTTCAGCGAGCCACGGGGTCTCCTTGCCGTCGAGCACGTTGATCACGACGAGCGGTTCGTAGATGTAGCTCGAGGCCGCCCGCTTGTTGACGAGATAGGGGTTGAAGTTCCGTTCGAGCATCGGGGTGCCCTTGTCGGCTGCCAGCAGCATCGTGTCGGCGGGGATCGTGGGATCCTGCTCGCTCTTGATCTGGATGCTGCAGCCGGAGACGAGCAGAGCCGCTGCGGCGATCATCGCCGCCGCTCCGAGTCGTCTGCGCCTGCGGACCTTGGTCCGCTCGTGCGTCGTGTGCGTCATCGCCACCGTCCTTGCTGAGGTCTGTACCTTGCGAGTGTAAGCGCATACATTGCTTCGCGCAACCCGTGTCGATCATCCCTAACTCAGGAGGCCTGCGGCGTGTCGCCCGCCGCACTCCCGAGCCCTGCACGACACGCCGGACGCATCCTGAGTTGGGGCGGCGATCAGGAGGTGGAGGAAGGCTCGGAACTCTCGCGGAGCAGAACCTCGACGGGAAGGCGCACCGACATCGCCGGGAGCTTCGGTTCGGCGAGCCTCCGCGCCAGGGCCTGGACTGACACACGCCCGAGCGTCTCCATCGGCTGGCGCACCGTCGTGAGGCGCGGGGTCGAGAGCCGTCCGGCATCGATGCCGTCGAAACCCGTGACGATGAGTTCGTCCGGAACGGTCACGCCTGCGATCCGCGCCGCATCGATGACGCCGAGCGCCATCTGATCGTTCGCGCACACCACCGCGCGTGGAAGCCGCTCGCGCTGCATGAGCTCACGGCCGACGCGCCGACCTCCGTCGCGGGTGAAGTCGCCACGGAGCGTGGGGGTGGCGGGTGTCGAGAGCTCCCGTTCGACGTGCGCCATGACGAACCCGTCCCAGCGTTCGGCGTCGTCGGGCGAGTCCACGCTGCCGGAGACGTACTCGAGATCGCGCGCACCGAGGTCGTCGATGAGATGCGCGGCGAGCGCTCGCATGCCCTCCGCGTTGCTGACCGAGACGTGGTCGAGTTCGTCGCCGCGGCGGGGTCCGGCCATCACGACGATCGGGACGTGCCTCGACAGCTGCGCGAGTTCCTCCTCGCTCGCACTGCCTGCGAGGACCATGAGGCCGTCGACGCGACCCGCCATGTCGCGCACGGTCTGGGTCGCCGTGTCTCCCCGGCCGACACCGACGAGCAGCGAGAAGCCGCTCCGCCACGATTCGAGTTCGCACCCGCGCAGCACCTCGTCGAAGTACAGGTTGAGCACACGTGTATCGGCGCGCTCGGGGACGTCGCGGATGATGCGCGCACCGCCAGCCGACGCTTCGTCACCCTCGAGCGCGATGTCGCCGAGGTCGTCCATCGCATCGAGGCCCTGGAAGAACAGTCCGATGACGCCGGTACGGCGCGCGGCGAGACCGCGGGCCGCTCCGCTGGGGACGTAGCCGAGGGCGGCGACCGATCCGAGCACGCGTTCCCGGGTCGCCGGCTTGACGTCGTCGGGGCGGCTGAGCACGCGCGAGACGGTCGCGATGGACACGCCCGCGTGGTGCGCGACGTCGTAGACCGTCGGCGCTTTCGTCATCGCTGCCTCCCCTTCGGGCACCAATGATACGCACGGCATCTTCCGGATCGAGTGCGCCCGCCGCGGCAAAGCCAACCCCGAAGCTCGTTCAGAATTCAGGGAAACCGAGCCGTCAGGCGCGCGGATCCGGACGACTCGCCGCGGCAGGCCGTCGCGAAACCGAACATTCCCTGAATTCTGGATCGTTCCGGGAAGTGGGGTCGGTGGCCACTGCCAGACTGCGGAGATGACCAGTCAGCATGAGAAAGCCGTCCTCCTCAACTCGCTCCACGAGCCGGGTGCACCGCTCATCGTCACCAACGTGTGGGATGCCATCACAGCGAAGGTCGTCTCCGACGCACCGGGTGTCGTCGCCCTCGCGTCGGCGAGCCACTCCGTGTCGAACGTCCGCGGGCTCGAGGACGGCGAAGGCCTCGACGTCGATGAGGCGATCGCCGCCGCGAAGGTCATCGTCGGTGCCGTCGACCTCCCCGTCACCGTCGACTTCGAGAAGGGCTACGCCTCCGACGCAGCCGGGGTGCGCGAGAACGTCCGCCGCCTGATCGTCGAGTCCGGTGCCGTGGGCATCAACCTCGAAGACTCGGTCGGTGCCGCGAAGGCTCCGCAGTTCCCGGTCGAGGAGGCCGCAGCGCGCGTCGCAGCCGCCCGTGCCGGTGCCGAGGACGCTGGAATCCCCCTCGTCATCAACGCTCGAGTCGACACGCTCGCCGGTGATCCCGAGGCCTGGGACGAGGCCGTCGTCCGAGCGAACGCCTACCTCGAGGCCGGGGCCGACGTGATCTTCTTCCTCGGTCTCGGCACCGAAGAGCTCGTCGCGAAAGCCGTCGAACAGGTGAACGGTCGCATCTCCGTCATTGGCTACCCCGGCGCCGTGCCGTTGAAGCGCCTGGCCGAACTGGGTGTGTCGCGCGTCAGCTTCGGTCCGGGCACCCTCGGTCTCACGCTCGCAGCGCTCCAGCGCGCAGCCACCGAGCTGAGCAGCCTCGGCGACTACCCCGAGGACCTCGGCTTCCCCTTCGCGCTCTGATCCGAACACCCACTCCGGCGTCAAGAACGACCTCACTCAGGAACGCCTCGGCGTGTCGCGCCGCTGCCGCACTGGCTCAGCACGACACGCCGACGACCTCCTGAGTTGGGTCGATCTTGTCAGCTGGTGAGGAACCAGTACCAGATGATGAGCATCGTGACGAGGAAACCCGTCAGGAAGTTCAGACGCAGGAATCGCCTCCAGCCGGCGTTCGCCCGTTCGGCGTCGTCCTCGCGGAGGTTCCAGAACGGCAGGACGCTCGCCGCGTAGGGCAACACGAGCAGGGCTGCCAGCGGGATCGGCCACGGCGTCACAAGCATGAGCGCCCCGCCCGCCAGGTAGGCGAAGAACGCGAAGCGCACCGTCGGCGCCGCACCGATGACCGTCGCGACGGAACCGATGCCGCCTTCGCGGTCGGGGATGATGTCCTGCACCGCTCCGAACGCATGACTCGCGATCCCCCACAGGAAGTATCCGACGAGCACCGCCCAGAGCGCCGGCGTGAAGACCGCCCCGGCGAGCACGAGAGCGTAGACGGCGGGACTCACGAAGTGCGTACTCGAGGTGAGCGAATCGAGGAACGGGCGCTCCTTGAACCGCAGCCCCGGCGCGCTGTAGGCGATGAGTGCGAACACGCTGATCGCGAGCACCAACCAGGAGAGTGGCGAACCGACGATCACGAGATATGCAAGGAATGGAATATTGGTCGCGATGGCGGCGATGATCGTCAAGCGATGCATGCCTCGGTCGAGCACCGCACCCTCGACGCCGCCCTTTCGGGGGTTCCGGAGGTCGGACTCGTAGTCGAAGACGTCATTGATCCCGTACATCGCGAGGTTGTACGGGATGAGGAAGTACAGCGTCCCGAGCCAGAAGGTGAGGTCGAGTTCGCGCGTCGTCAACAGGTACGCGGCCGCGAACGGATACGCCGTGTTGACCCACGACAGCGGTCTCGAGGACAGCACGAGTTGGCCGAGTCGGTTCATGCCTGGTCCTCCTGGAACGGGGCTGGTGCAACGGGGGTGCGGCGTTCGAGCAGCGCCCAGAGTGACGGCAACAGGACGGCCGCCGCAAGCGCGTAGGCGAAGTCCTCGAGTGGCGCGATGCCGACGAAGGCCCCGGAGATGAGCGACGGCTCGTACCCGACGAGGCCGATGCCGATCATGATGTTGTCGAAGAGTGCGGTCATGAGCAGCAGCACGACGAGGCCACCGCCCATTGCGAGCGACCAGGTGCCGACGGTCAGTCCGACCGCACCGGACCCTGCGGCGCGGCGCGACCGGAGACGGAGGATCGCCAGCGCTGCCGTGAGCACCACGACAGCCAGGAAGCACGCGTTCAGCGCCCAGTAACTCATCGCAGGCCAGCCCCCGTCGAACGCGCCGCCGTCCGCCGACCGAGCGCATGGCGGGCGGCCCCGAACAGGTTCATCGTCAGGTAGCAGAGCAGGGTCAGGAACAGCACTTCCTCGATCGGCAGCTCTGGTGCGATCTGCAGCCCCGTCATGAACGAGGTCTCTCCGCGGAAGAAGATCCCCAGCCCGATGCCGAACAGGTCCCAGACGAGGAAGAACACGACCCCGACCGGCAGGATGATGACTGCGCGTCGACGGTCCGCCCAGAAGAACAGACGGAAACGGCGATCGAGCACGACCATTCCCGTGATCGAGACGAGCAGCGCGAGCAGGTACAGCAGACCCATCAGCCGGCGGCCTCTGACCGGAGACGCGCGTGCAGCGGCTCCGCCATCGGTCCGGTCGTGATGTCGCCGCGCATCCGCTTCACGACGAGCTCCGCGCTGATCAGGCACATCGGCAGACCGATTCCCGGGATCGTCGAACCGCCCGTGTAGAACAGCCCGTCGACCTTCTTGCTGATGTTGCCGGTGCGGAACATCGCGCTCTGCGAGAGGATGTGCGCCGGTCCGAGCGCAGTGCCCTTCCAGACGTTCAGCTCGGTGACGAAGTCGGCCGGGCCCACATCGCGGCGCACGACGATGCGATCGGCGAGGTCGGGCACGCCGGCCCACTCGGCGATCTGCGCGATCGCCGCATCGCCGATCTCCGCGACGCGCGCATCTCCCCCGGCGCCGATCGACGGGTCGGCCGGCACCGGCACGAGGATGAAGAGGTTCTCGCGTCCTGCTGGCGCCACACCGGCGTCGGTCGCGCTCGGGCGGCAGACGTAGAGCGATGCGGGGTCGGGGACGCTCGGGTGCTCACCGAAGATGCGTCCGAAGTTGTCGCGCCAGTCGCTCGTGAAGAACAGGCTGTGGTGCAGGAGCTCTGGCAGCTCGCCGCGCACACCGAGCATCACGAGGACGGCGCCGGGGCCTGCGGTGCGCTTCTCCCAGTAAGCCTCCGGGTAGCTCTGCAGCTCCGGTGGGAGGAGTCTCGTCTCGGTATGGTGCAGATCGGCGGCGGAGACGACCTGGTCCGCGTGCAGCAGCTGTCGCCGGCCGTCGGCGTCGAGGTAGTTGACCCCTGCGACGCGGGAACGCCGGCCCGCGGGCAGTGTGGTGATGCCCGTCACCTCGGCACCCGTGACGATCTCCACGCCCTCGGCGCGCGCGAGTTCGGCGATCGTGTCGATGATGCGCGAGAAGCCACCCTGTGGGTAGAGCACCCCGTCCTCGAGGTCGAGGTAGCTCATGAGGTGGTACATGCTCGGTGCTTCGAAGGGCGAGGACCCGAGGAAGACGGCCGGGTAGCCGAGGATCTGCTGCAGCCGGGTGTCTGCGACGGTGCGGGCGGCCAGCGTGTCGAGATCCTCCGTCAGGAGCTTCGCGAGCTTCGGCATTCGAGCGAGGACCTCACGGCTCGCGAGCGTCCGGTACGACTCGAAGGTCGTGTACAGGAAGCTGCGGATCGCGATCTCGTAGGTCTCCTTGGCGCTGCGGAGGTAGTCGTCCATCTTCGCACCGGCCCCGGGCTCGACGGATTCGAACAGCGCGACGTTGCCTGCCCGGTCGGCGGCGAGGTCGAGGTGTCCTTCGCGCCCCTCGGAGTACACGCGGTACGCCGGATCGAGCCGACCGAGGTCGAGCTGCTCCGCGGCCGAGGTGCCCAACAGTCGATAGAAGTGGTCGAAGACCTCCGGCATGAGGTACCAGCTCGGGCCGGTGTCGAAGGTGAATCCGTCCTGTTCCCAGGTGCCGGCGCGTCCACCGAGGACGTCGCGACGCTCGAGCAGCGTGACCTGCTGGCCGTCGCGCGCGAGCAACGCCGCGGTGGCGAGGCCGCTGATACCGCCACCGATGACGATGGTGCGGGCGGCGACGCTGCGGGCGGAGGCGGGGTTCATCGTGTGGCGCTCATCATCTGTGGCTCTCGTCGATCGTTGGGATGGAGGACGTCGGTGTGCGCCCCGCGAGCGCTCCGGCAGCGATGCGCAGCTTCACCGGATCAGGGACGCGGACGCGGGTGCGCACGAGCTCCGAGGCCGGCGTGGTGCGGATGCGCTTCGCGAGCTCGGCGAAGAGCTCCTGCGCGAGGGCGACGGCTCGGCGACTCGTCTTCGGCAGCTGACTCAGCACGGCGGCAGAGCGGTCGAGGTCCGCGTCGATGTCGTCGAGGAGGCTGCGCTTCTGCGCTTCGGTCAGTTCGTCGACGGAGACGCCCGGGAAGTAGCTGCGCCCGAGCTCGTCGTGGTCGGCGGAGAGGTCACGGAGGAAGTTCACCTTCTGGAACGCGGCGCCGAGGCTCCGCGCGCCGACGACGAACGCGGCGCGCTGGGCGTCGTCGACGTCGTGTCCGCGCAGGAAGATCCGCAGACACATGAGACCGACGACTTCGGCCGAGCCGTACACGTACTCCTGGAAGGTCTCCGGTGTGTGCACGGTGCGGGAGAGGTCGGCGCGCATCGAGGCGAAGAACGGCCGGGTGAGGTCGGACCCGATGCCCGCCGAGCGCGCCGAGATCGCGAAGGCGTGGACGACGAGGTTGCTGCTGTAGCCGGACTCCACTGCCTCCTCGGTGTCGCGTTCGAGGGCGTCGAGCATCGTGAGGACGCGCTCCGCCGAGAGCCCCGCGGCTGCCGCGACCCCGTCGACGATCTCATCGGCGATGCGCACGAGCGCATAGACGTTCTCGACGTCCTGGCGGATCTCGGCGCCGAGCAGCCTGGCTGCCAGACCGAACGATGTGGAGTAGCGGCGGATCACGATGCTCGCGGTCTCCTGCGCGACCCGGTCGTAGAGCTGGCGGGCGCCGACGACGGCCGATGAGGCCGCGCCGTCTGCAGGACCGGCGCCGGCGCCTGCACCGGTCATCGTGAGCGCTCGAGCACGGTCGCGACGATGGGACGGAGCTCCTCCCGCAGCTGCGCGGGGATGCTCGGAGAGGCGAGCTGCTCCCAGGCGCGGTTCGCGTAGTCGCCCGCGAGCAGGGTCGCGTGCCGGCGCGCACCCGTCGACGTGAGCACGTCGCGCAGCACGGCGGCACCGGCCTCGTCGAGCTCGGGGTCGCCGAACAGGTGCTCGACCGCGTGCCAAGCCGGCTGTTCCGCAGCGAAGGCGACCATGACGGTCAGTTTGCCCTCCCGCAGATCGCCGATCGTCGTCTTCCCAGTCGTCTTCGAATCACCGAACACCCCGAGCACGTCGTCGATGATCTGATACGCGATGCCGATCTGCTCCCCGAACGTCCCGAGGGCGTCGATCGTCGCCTCCGGTGCTCCGGCGAGCGCCCCGCCGGACTGGAGCGGAGCCTCGAAGGAGTAGTAGGCCGTCTTCAGGCGCTCCATCCGGATGATGTCGTCGACCGTGGGGACGACCCCGCCGACGGTGAAGTCGACGTCGGCCAGTTCACCGGCGGCGGAGGCGGAGATCGCGTCGTCGAGGATCTCGCGGAGGCGCGTGCGCACGGCGTCCTCACTGCCGGCACGATCGATGAGTCGGTAGGCGGCGGACAACGCGAGGTCACCGGCGATGACGGCGACGGACATGCCTCGGTGCTCGGCGAGCGGCAACGGGATGCCTGCCGTCCGGGCGATGTCGCGGTAGCTGCCGGACACGTTCGGGCTGCCCCGACGGACGAAGTCTCGGTCGATGACGTCGTCGTGCACGATCAGGGCGGTATGGAGCAGTTCATACGCGGCGGCGACGTGCGCGGCGGCGACGATGTCCTCACCGCCGAGCGCTTCGTAGGCCGTCATGACCATCCGCGGGCGGAACCGCTTGCCCCCGGCCATGCTGCGCTCGATCGTCTCCCAGAGCCGCAGGTACCCCGCGCCTCCGAATGAGACGGCCTGCGTCTTCGCGAGTTCGAGGAACCGCTCGAGGGCATCCTCGACATGATGCTGTTGTCGATAGGGCACGTCGACGACGTGGTGAGTGTCCATGTCACGAGGCTACTTCACGGAACGGAAAAATTAGTACGCTAGCTGTCCATTCGCATTCGCCGCGATCGTCGGGGAGAATAGGAGCCATGTCGGTACCCGAAGAACTCGTCGTCCTGCTCGCCGAGGACGGCACCCGGATCGGCACCACGCCGAAGGCCACCGTCCACACCGAGGAGACGCCACTCCACCTCGCGTTCTCCTGCCATGTCATCGGTCCGGACGGCAGGATCCTCGTGACCCGCCGCGCACTGTCGAAGCTCACCTGGCCAGGCGTCTGGACGAACTCGTTCTGCGGTCATCCCGGGCCCGACGAAGACAGTGTCGACGCCGTGCTCCGTCGTGCGAGCGCTGAGCTGGGCCTGCCGATCTCGGCGCCCGAGGTCGTCCTCCCCGACTTCCGGTACCGCGCGGTCGACGCGTCGGGCGTGGTCGAATACGAGATCTGCCCCGTCTACATCGCTCGCACCGAGGCGACGCCGGAGCCGAACCCTGCCGAGGTCATGGAATGGGCCTGGGCCGAGCCCGTGGCGCTGCTCGAGTCGGTCGAGCGCGCTCCATTCGCGTTCAGCCCCTGGCTCACGCTGCAGCTGCCGCTCGTCGTGCCGCTCCTCGCCGCCGGACGCTGAGCCGCCGCGCGCCGATCAACCGGGCGCTGAGCCTCCAGGCACAGAGCGAGCCGAGTCGTCACGGATGTGCGCGCTGTTGCCGTGCAGCGCACCCGAGCAGGATCAGGCGCCGCGAAGTGCCTCGAGCGCCGCGGCGATCCGCTTGTCGCGGGTCACTTCGGTCTTCGCGAGGGTGACGGGTTCGGCGAGCGCGCGCTGGCGGCTGAACGACAGCGCGCCGTACGCGACGAGCGCCGCGGCATCCTCCGCGAGGAGCGCTTCGAGTTGGGGTGGGAGCGGGAACACCCGGGGTGCGTCGTCGACCTCGAGCTCCACCTCGACGTGGTCGCCACCGGCGACGCCTGCCGCAGCCCGGTTGGCGGCGCTCAGCGCGATCAGGTACTTGCCGCCCATCGGGGTGATGGTGCTCCGGTAGCTCGTGGCGCCGACCGTCACCACGACGGGGATCCGCTTGCCGCGGTCGAGGCTCTCGACCACGGCGTCGGGGACGAGGATGCCGGTGTTGTTGCCCTGCAGTTCGATGACCGTCTGGAACTTCATGATGCCCAGTATGCAGGTGAGCGCCCCGTCCCGCACCCGTTCCCCACACGTGCATGCTCCGCGCCGGCACGTGCACGGACCACGCCACACTCGTGAGCGCTCGCCGTCCGTGGTCTAGCCCGAGCGACGAGAGCCCGCACGTGCCGCGGCAGGAGCCTCCCCGCCGGGACGGTTCACCGGAGGCGCGGTGAACACGACGACGAGCGATGCCGCGACCACGCCGATACCGAGCAGCTGCCCGATGCTCAACGCCTCGCCGAGCACCAGCCAACCCGCGACCACCGCGACGACGGGGCTGAGCAACCCGAGGAAGGACACCGATCCCACGGGGAGCAGTCCGATCCCCCGGAACCACAGCGCGTACGCGAGCGCGGTGCCGACGAGCGTGAGGTAGACGTACCCGCCGAGCGCGGCGGCGTCTGGCACCTCGGTCGGCAGTCCTTCGACGGCGAGCAGCACGGGGATCAAGACGAGCCCGCCGGCCACGAGCTGCCAGGCGGTGACGGTGAGCCCCGACATCGGGGTCGCCTCGTCCGGCTCGGCTTGTCGCGCACCGCGCCCGCCGATCCGCCTGGCGACGTCCGGTCTCCCCCACCGCTTGCTCAACACCGAGCCCAGCGCCATCGACACGGCTCCTGCGAGCGCTGCGACCACACCGATGGCGTCGAGCCGCGCGTTCGCCTGCAGCACGATGAGGGCGACGCCCGCGAACCCGGCGATCCCAGCCAGCACCCTCCGCAGCGTCAGCGCCTCACCGACGAGCAGACTCGCGAGCACGGCCACGATGAGCGGACCGATCGCGCCCATGGTCGCCGCGACACCACCCGGCAGCCGGTAGGCCGCAAGGAAGAGGAACGCGAAGAACGCCCCGATGTTGAGGGTTCCGAGCACGATGGACCGCATCCACCATCGGCCCATGGGCAGCCTCCGGGTGATGGCGAGCAGCAGCAGACCTGCGGGCAGGGCCCTGAGGACAGCGGCCAACAGCGGCCGACCGGGCGGAAGGAGCTCGCTCGTGACGAGATAGGTCGTACCCCAGGTGATGGGGGCGAGAGCGGTGACGGCGGCGATTCGAAGCTGGTTGCTAAGCACTGAGCAATAATAGCTCAGCGCTAAGCGAATTGCTACGATGGATCCATGAGCACGCGCGTCGACGACATCCTCGCCCAGTGGCACGACGAGCGCCCAGACCTCGACGTCTCGCCCATGGCGGTCATCGGGCGCCTGTCGCGTGCAGCGGGGGCTGTGGACGCCCGCCTCGCCGCGATGTTCGCCACGCATGGGCTCGACGCCGCATCGTTCGACGTCCTCGCGACGCTGCTGCGGTCCGGCGCCCCGCACGAACTGTCGCCGAAGGACCTCGCGCACTGGTCGATGGTGACGACGAGCGCCATCGCGCAACGGCTCAACAAGCTCGCGGACCGCGGGCTCGTCACGCGACGTCCGAGCGAACAGGACGGTCGAGGCACGGTCGTCGCCCTCACCGCAGCCGGCCGGGACCTCGTCGAACGCACACTCCCCCATCACCTGGCCACCGAGGAGCAGATCCTGGCGGGCTTCTCCGCGGCCGAACGCGCCCAGCTCGCATCATTCCTCGAACGTCTCGCGACCTCCGACTGACCTCAGCCCAGCAGCCCGGGCCATTCCCACACCGCACGTGCACGCGCAGGAGCACCGCTCACGCCGCAGCGATCGGGTCAGGCGACGCGGCGACCCTCGTTGTGCTCCTGCATCCACCAGGTCGTGCCCTCGTCATCGGACACCCAGCTCTCCCATGTGTACGTGTCGTCGGTGATCTCGCTGAAGTTCCACCGGATGAGCTTGTCGTCGTTCCGGGTGCCGTCCTGACGGATCCCGTCGGAGCGGTGCGGCGTGGCGACGAGCTGACAGAACTCACCACGGCGTGGCTCGAAGTAGCTGACGCGCCACGCCCCCATCAGACGGTCGTAGACGCGCACCGCGGTGCTCACCGTCTCCCAGCCGGACGACTCGGCATCGTTCGCGACGAGTTGGACGTCCTGCACGGCTCGACCGTCGAGGATGTACGACACGACCCAGAGGAAATCGGACTCGACCCATTCGCCACTGTCGTCGTCGAGCCGCCTCGAACGCACCTCCCACGAACCGACGAACTGTCCGAAGCGCACCATGCGGCGCGGATAGAGCGGAGTCGGGCCGTCGGCGGTGACCGCACGGGCGAAATCGGGACGCTCAGACGTGCTCATAGCGGAGCCTTTCTACTGATCCACCAGCGAGCCGCCGTTGAAACGCGTCGCGTCAGTCGTTCCTCAGCGGTGCGTCTCGCCGACGTCGGTCCGGTGGAAGTTCTGGAAGGAACGGGAGGCGGTGGGTCCACGCTGTCCCTGATACCTCGAACTGTACTCGCTCGACCCGTACGGGCGCTCTGCCGGAGACGTCAGGCGGAAGAAACACATCTGGCCGATCTTCATGCCGGGCCACAGCTTGATGGGGAGTGTCGCGACGTTGCTGAGTTCGAGCGTGACGTGCCCGGTGAACCCGGGGTCGATGAAGCCTGCCGTCGAGTGCGTGAGGAGCCCGAGACGACCGAGGGAGCTCTTGCCCTCGAGGCGAGCCGCCACGTCGTCGGGCAGCGACACCTGCTCGTACGTCGACCCAAGCACGAACTCCCCCGGGTGCAGGATGAACGGTTCGTCCGGGAGGGTCTCGATGAGACGGGTCAGCTCCGGCTGGTCCTCCGCAGGATCGATGAAGGGGTACTTGTGGTTGTCGAAGAGACGGAAGAACCGATCGAGCCGCACGTCGATTGACGAGGGCTGGATCATGTCCGGCGAGTAGGGGTCGAGCGCGATGCGGGAGGCGTCGAGTTCGGCTTTGATGTCACGGTCCGAGAGCAGCACGCTGCCAGTGTATCGGCCGACGGACAGTCGGTCGGAGGGCGGGCGTCGCGGGCGGTACGGCGTCGGCATTCGCTACGCTGCTGGCACGGCCGTGGCACCCGCTGCCATGCCCGGCGGACACACGAAGCTGCAGCGACAGGGGCCAGATGACCAGACCGCACGTCCTCATCCTCCAGCACGTCCCGTGGGAGCGGCCCGCGGTGATCGGCGAGGTGCTCACAGCGTCAGGAGTCGACTGGACGCTCGACACGATCGTCGACCGCCAGGAACTGCCGACGTCCCGCGAGATCACCGGCTTCGACGGTCTCGTGCTGCTCGGCGGCCCCATGGGTGCACTGGACGTGGACCGACACCCGGGGCTCGGGCTGGAGGCGCAGCTCGTGCGCGATGCGGCGGTGCTCGGGATCCCGGCGTTCGGGGTGTGCCTCGGCCATCAACTCATCGCCACCGCGCTCGGGGCCACCCTGCACTCGGCCGCCGCGCACGAGGTGGGTGTCGGCGACGTCGAACTCCTCGTCGACAGTGAGCTCGGAGTCGCGGGCGAGCGGGTTTCCGTCCTGCACTGGCACGGCGACGTCGTGGAGGCGCCGATCGGGGCCACCGTCCTGGCATCGTCGCCGTCGACGCCGAACCAGGCGTTCCGCATCGAGGACCGGGTGTTCGGGACGCAGTTCCATCTCGAGGTGGATGCCGCGATGCTCGACCGCTGGCTCAAGGAACCCGCGATGCTCCGCGACCTGCCGGTCACGGAGGGCACTGCCGAGGACGCTGCGGCCCGCCTTCGGGCTGACGTCGCCGGGATTGCCGGGCCGATGCGGGCGGCGGGTGATCGCCTCTTCGGTGCGTTCGCCGATGCGGTACTGCGCCGAATGAGCGTCGACCCGACCCTGCGCTGAGCACAGTTGGCTCCGGACACAGCAGAGCGGCCGGAACCCTGAGGCGCCGGCCGCTCTGTTGTGCTTGGAAGCTTGGTACTAGACGCTCTTGCGTCCGCTGATGGTCCTGATCAAGAACGCGATGACCGCGATCGCGAGGAGGACGAGTCCGACCCACAGCAGGAAGTTGAGGGACTGGACGAAACCACCGGTGATGGCGAGAACGATTGCAACGACGATAACGATGATAAGAAGAATGTTCATGGTGCAGCTCCTTTCGCAGAACTTCAACTACCGTATTAGCGTCAAGAGATTCCGTCGCGGGGGTTGACATCGCCAGCCCCCGTTCCGCTACGCGCGCGCAGCGCCCCCGTCGACCGCGGCTGCGGCCAGCGCGGTGCGCTGGACCGAGCGCACCCCATTGGCGCGAGCGCGGGGCTCCGGAGGGTAGCGCTCGCGCCAGTAGGCCGCGGCACAGGCCATTCGGGACCTCTCGGCCCAGCGCACCGCGCTGGCGCCGGTTGGTGTCGTTTCGGTCCAGCGCACCGCGCTGGCCCACGGTCCAGCGCTAGAGGAGACCGGGCTGGTCTGCCGGATCACCGTCGCCGGGTTCCCAGTCGGGATTGTCGTCGCTCGGCGCCGCCGTCGGATCGTCGCGTTCGGAGGCATTGTCCGGTAGTGCGCGGGAGATGGCCTCCTGCGCGTCGCCGATCGGGTCGGGGGTCTCGTCTCGTGGGTCGCTCATGATGCGTCCTTTCGTGATGGCTCGTGTCTCGACGCTAACCCTGCGACAGCCCGCGCGGGAGGCCCTGGCGGGATCACCCGGATCGCCCTAGGAGCCGCGCCCGCCCGAGCCGACGAGCGCGCCCAGAGCATCGTCACGATGTCAGCTGCCAGCCGCCAGCGCGGTGCGCTGGACCGAGCGCGCCGAAATCGCTCCGGGTGCACGGAAACAGCGCGAGCGCGGGCCTCCAGAGGCCCGCGCTCGACGGTATGATCAGCGCCCGGTCCAGCGCACCGCGCTGGCCGGAGCAACCGGTGTGGGCTATTCGGTGATTGCTGCTCGGAGAGCGGCGGCGGAGGCTGCCGGGTCGGCGGCCGAGTAGATCGCACCACCGGCGACGGCGACCTGTGCACCGGCCTGCTGGACGGACGCGATCGTCGACACGTTCACACCACCGGCGACCGAGAACGGCACCGCCGCCGTCTCACCGTCGGTGAGGAGCGTCTGGAAGGTGAAGCCCGGCTCCGCCTGCTCGTCGAGACCGGCGTGCATCTCCACGAACGCGGCACCGAGGCCGGTGACCTCCTGCGCGCGCTTCACCTTGTCGGCGACGCCGATGAGGTCGACGACGACGGACTTCCCGTGCGCAGTCGCGGCCTTGACGGCGCCGATGATGGTGCTGTCGCCGGCGGTGCCGAGGACGGTCACGATGTCGGCACCAGCCGAGAACGCGATGTCGGCCTCGAGCTCGCCGGCGTCCATGGTCTTCAGGTCGGCGAAGACGATCTTGTCCGGGTGGGCGTTCTTCACAGCCGTGATCGCACGGAGCCCCTCGCGCTTGATGAGCGGCGTGCCGAGCTCGAGGATGTCGACGTAGGGTGCGACCTTCCCGGCGAGTTCGAGCGCTGCCTCAGTGGTGAGGACGTCCATGGCTACCTGAAGCTTCATGTGGTGCTGCTTTCTGTCGTGATGGGGAACGCCAGGCGTCTGCCTGGCGGGACAAGGATCGAGGGCGGTCTACTCGAGGTTCGCGTGGCGCGGCCACAGCTCCTCGGCGCTGACACCCGTCGACTGCCAGAGCGCATGGAACAGGGCGTCGCCGAACAACATGAGGGCCTGTTCGAAGAGGCTGCCGGAGTACTGCTGGGACACCGTCCCGCCGTGGTCGGTCTTCTGCGCCGCCGGGATGACGATCGTCGCGGTGGCGAGCTGCGCAAGGGGCGAATCGCCATCGGTCGTGATCGCGACGACACCCGCGCCGACGGACACCGCCGTAGTCGCCGCGCGCACGATGCCGGTGGTCGTTCCGGAACCGCTGGCGACGAGGAGCACGTCGCCCCGGGTGATGGCCGGGGCCGTCGTCTCGCCGACCACGTGCACGGTCAGGCCGAGGTGCATGAGTCGCATCGCGGTCATCCGCAACGCGAGGCCGGAGCGACCCGCACCGAGGACGAACACGCGCTCCGCGGCCCGCACCCGGTCGAGCGCGGCGGCGAACGGGACGGGATCGGCTGCGAGGATGACGGACATCGTCCGCTGCACCTCGGTGTCGATGGCGGCGAGTGCGCCCTGCACGGTCGTGGTGGCGTCGGACCCCACTCGAGCAGGAGCGGAGGGCGTTGCGGAGGTGCTCGACATGCTTCAATCCTGCGCTGCGACGGGTGGGTCCGCTGCCGTTCGGGTGAGCGGTCTCACCTACCCGAACGGGTAGCTGGGAGCGCATGGGGTAGGGTTCCGGCATGTCCCAGCACCTCGACACCTACCCGATCGAACTGCTGCACGGTCTCGCCACGATCGCCTCCAGTTCGCTGCTGCGGATCGCCGGCGCGTTCTCGTCGGTGCTCGCCCCGATCGTGCCCCACTCGGCGTTGGTCATCTTCACCGAGGACTGCACCGGTCGACCGAAGAAGAAGGCCGGTGATGCGGCGATCATCGACGGCGTCACGATCGCCGAGCTCGACGCCATCCGCCGGCTCACGCCTCGACGCCCGCACTCGCCGGCCCGTCAGGCGCTCGCGTCACGGACGCTCCTCCCGACCAACGCGGTGATCGCCGGGGCGGATCGACCGATCGTCGCATGGCTGGCCGACACCGGCGCGTTGCTCGTCCTCACCGATCCGCAGGGCCCGGTGGACGACCGTCTGATCGGCGCACTGTGGGAGATCGTCGCGGCCGACATCCGTCAGCAGGTCGCGACCGCCGCCCCCGACTACCTGCGCGACTCACGCGCGGCGTCGAGTGAGCGGGCCGGGGCGATCGCCGAACTCACCGACGCCCACGCGACGACGCTCGAGTCGATCCTGGCGATCACGCGTTCGCGCCGGACGACGGCGGACGATGCCAGGCAGGCGGTCACAGAACTCGCATCCGCAGCGATGGTCGAACTGCGCGCGGTGTCCGACCGCGACAGGCAGCTCGCGGAGGAGCCCGTCGCGCGGGCCTTCGCACGGTTGAAAGAGGACCTGCGCCCGCTCTCACGCTTCGGCGGGCCGGAGGTGCAGTTCATCGAGCCACCGGTGGATGGTCGCGCGCTGCCCGGCGAGGTCGCGCACGCCGACCGCGCGATCGTGCGAGGCACGGTCCTCGCTCTGGTCGAGCAGTCTGCGGTTGGGCGCGTTCGCGTGCAGTCGGACTGCGACGGCAGCAACCTACTCATCGGCATCCGCGACGACGGCCCGGGCGAATTGACCACGGACACCCCGAGCGTGCAGCAGCTCGGCGCTCGGGTCGCTGCCCTGCGCGGCAGCCTCACGGTGCAGGCGACGCCCGGTTGGGGCTCCGAGCTGCACGTGGAGCTCCCGCTCGATGCGCCACCCTCGTCGCCGGCACGGGTTGGTGCGCTGTCGCCGCTCACGGACCGCGAATGGAGCGTCGCCGAACTCGCCGCCAGTGGGGCTCGGAACCGGATGATCGCCGAGTCGCTGTCCATCAGCGAGAACACCGTGAAGTTCCACATCGCGAACGTGTTGCGGAAGCTCGGCGTCGCGAGTCGCGTCGAACTCGCGTCAGCGCTCGCCACCGGTCGCTGATCAGAATTCAGGGAATCCGATCCGCGCAGGGACGAGATGTCCGATTCCCGCCAGAACACGCCATAAAGTTCGCGAGCCGACCGAGGATTCCCTGAATTCTGAACCGGCTACTTCGTGCGTTTGTCGCCGAAACGACGCTTGATCAGGAAGTAGCCGAGGATCCAACCGCCGAGCGCGGTGACGATCCAGACCACGAGCGGCGCGAGTACCCAGGCGAGCACACCGTCGATGTGCAGGCCACCGGGGAAGATCGACGCGATGAACAGCGAGACCAGCGTCGTGACAAGCCCGATGCCGCCGAGGATTGCCGAAGCGTACCGACGCGCGACGTTGAACACGAACGGCCCGAGGATGCCCTGCGCGATCGTGAACACGACAACGGCGACGATGAAGCCGCTCACAGACAAGGTGACGCCCGGGATCAGCCAGGTCGCGATGAGCAGCCCCAGGACGGAGCTGACGAGACTGACGACGATGCTCCACAGGAACCTGATCATGACGATGACTGTAGCGCGCGGTCGGCGTGACGCCGAGTCTGAGGTCACACCACGTGTGAAGTCGGCCCGGAGCTCAGGTCGACCGATCCTCAGGTCATTGCGAGGTCGAGATGGATGGCCGGTGAGTCCGCGTCGTCCGGCTCACCACGCACGGTCAGTCGAGGGCAAGCACCCGCCCCGTCGCGACACCCTCGACGGCCTTCACGAATGCGAGGCCGACGACGTCGGATGCCACCGGCGCGAAGCCCGGGAACGAGTCGTGGTAGCCGGGCGCGTCTTCGAGCACGGTCGGGCTGACCGCGTTGATCCGGATGCCACGCGGCAGTTCGGCCGCTGCACCGATCACGAACGACTCGAGGGCGCCGTTGGCCATCGATGCGGCGGCACCCGTCGCGATCGCCTCACGGGCGAGGATGCCGGTGGTCAGGGTGAACGAGCCCCCGTCGCGGAGGAACGGCGTGCCGATGCGCACGACGTCGAGCTGGCTGAGCACCTTGCCGAGGAATGCAGCACGGTAGTCGTCGCGGGTGAGGGCATCGAGCGGTTTGAACGGCACCGAGCCGACGGCGACGATCACCGCGTCGACCTCACCCACGTCCGCGAAGAGCGCTTCGACGGAGGCTTCGTCCGTCGTGTCGACGGACGGTGACGTCGATCGCGACACCGCGACCACCTCGTGCCGCTCCCCCAGTGCAGCGTGTGCCGCCTGGCCGATGTGTCCACTCGCGCCGATCAACAGGATTCTCATGCCTGCGACGCTAGCACCGGCCCCGACCCGCCGACCCCCGGTCGCTGAAGTCGTCGAGGTGCCGTCACTAGTGGGCGTCGTCCATTCCGGTGACGTGGACGGCGTAGCCGTGGCAACCGGCGCGCGACCAGTCGTAGGCGTCGCCCAGGGGCGTGTCGCCGTACTCGGCCAGCTCGGCCGCCTCGCCCTGCTCTGACAGGATCAACGATCCCCAGTCAGGATCGGCCAACCCTCGATTGTTCGTCCACGCATACCAGAACCCCTGATCAGACATGCATCGAGCGATGATCTGCTGCTGCGCCTCCCAGATGCCGTCGTTCGGTTCACCCCACTCGTTGATCTCTGGGATGACGACGTCGGCCGGATCCGTCGTCGCGTCGTACCAGCCCTCGGGCGTCCGCGAGTAGTCGACCGTCGCCGCGATGCCGGCATCACCTCCGGTGACGGGCACGTCATCGGCGCCCAAAGGCACCACTGGCTCGATGGGCGACAGCTCGCCGAGCGACGCTCTGGCCTCCACCACCGCAGCCTCCGACCGTGCGTCGTCCGCTGCGGCGCTCGCCACTGACATCCCTGCGAACACCACGCCCCCGATGACGACGAGCACACTGCTCATCGCCATCCCCAGGCCGATTCTCCGCCTGATCGATGTGGATCGCGGTACCCCACCACTCATCGGCTCATCCATGCTGTCTCCCCCGGCCATACTCTCCCCCGTCATGTCGTCGCCGATGACCTGGCGCCGGTGTCGCCTGCTCCCAGAACCGACCGCCGGCTGGACGGCCACCACCAGATGGCGGCTCCGACGAACCCGACAGCCGCGCCTCCGCCGGCGCTCGCAGCGGCGATCCACCACGGCTCAGGTCCCGGTCCGTAGTTCGACAACGTCGACACCAGGAACGTGCCGGTCGCGCTCACCTGGTAGAGCACCTGCACCCCGAGCACCCCGATCATCGCCGAGGGCGGGGCGAGCAGGAGTGCGCCGATCCAGCGGGTGCGACGCCGCGACGCAAGGATGAGTGCAGCGAGCGAGATGACCGTCAGCACACCGATCATCACCGTCTCGTCCGGGACCGCCTCCACATCTGCGATGACCAGCGCCCGGGCGATACGGACCAGGAGGAAGATTCCGAACGCGACGACGAGCACTCCACCGAAGATCACGAGTGCGGCGAGCGTCGTACCGACCCGTCGCGTCCCGAGCGGCATCGGGTCGGCTGCGAAACCCGCCCGTAGCTGGCCCGCTCGCCACGACAGGTCATGCGGGATGCCCCGGATGGCACGGAGGACGATGTCTCGTCGCAACCGCGTCGGAGCGATGCCGGCTTCCTCGGCCCAGACGGCGTGGTCGTGGAGATCGGAGGCGATCTCGTCCCGGCGCTCGCCTGCGACTTCGGGTACGAGATCGCGGGTGTACCAGGCGCACCAGTCGAGGACGCGGCGCGAGGCCGATCGGTACTGGGCTGTGCGGATGACACTCATGCGATTGCCTCCCATGCTCGAGCCGCGGCAGGGGCGGGGCCTCCTGCGGCGAGCCTGGACCAGGCCGCTCCGGTCGCTCGTCCTGCGGCGCGCTCCTCCTCGCGGAGTCGCGCGTGCTCGCGGCCGCGCACCACCTCACCCTCACCGGTTACCCGGTAGAGCCGTCGGCGGGGTCGCCCCTCCCCTTCGGCGATGGCCGGATCCTCCCAGCTGGCCTCGATGAGCCCGGCGGTCGTCATGCGCGACAGGGCCTTGTAGAGGGTGCCGTGCGCAGTGAGCGACCCGTCACGACCCGCGAGCTGCTTCGCCAGCGCAAACCCGTAGAAGCTGTCCTCGGTCGACTGCAAGACCGTCCCCACATCGAGGATGTCGAGCTCGAGCGGGAAGAGTGTTCCGGGTCGTCTGCGTGCCATGCGAACACTATGGGAAGATAGGTTCTCAGAAGTCAACACCTCGACAGGCTCGGTGACCGGGCTCCACTCGGTGACCTGGACGACTCGGCGAGCGGACTCCGCCCCGCGGAGCTACGCCGGGCGGGTCAGCTCCCGTCGCGCAGGTCCGTCGGTGGCTCGGTCCCGAGGACGATGTGGTCGAACCGCGCCTCGCACGCCGGCCCGATCGGGGCCTGCGAGAGGAAGCCGACGCGGACGGGAGCGTCGGTGTGCAGCCGGAAGACGCGGACGAACTCCCAGGTCACTCCGTCGCTTGAGCTGTGGAACGCCCATGCCTCACCGAGACGGCTGACCCGCATCCACACGCTGTCCGCCGCGGCCGGCGTGGAGTTCACATCGTCGGACCAGGTGTTCGTCACGACGCTGACGACCATCGCCTGTCCCTGGGGCGACTGCTCGAAGCACAGCTTCGCCCAGTGGTCGCCGTCGACCCAGAGGGCGATGGCCCCGGCGTCGAAAGTGCTGCGTTCGCTCACGACGGCGATGCGGGCACTGAGCGTGAAGCGTTCCGGTGCCTCGAAGGCGAGGGCGGTCGCCCCGAGTTCCTGCGGCCCGCCGAGCGAGCTGTTGCTCCAGTCGACCTCGGCCTCCGAGGTGAGCAGGAGGGCTGCCGCGTCGGCGTCGTAGGTGGCGATGCCGGGGACCGAAGTCCAGGCGAGTTCGGGAAGGCCGGGGATCTGAGTCACGTCGGTGTGCATGATCCGACCCTAACGGCACCCATCGGCAACGACGAGGGGCCGGTCCCGAGCAGGGCCGGCCGCCTGTCAGGACTCGGACACGTCGACGACACGCTCGACGCCGATCACCGGGGCGAGCGTGCCGGCCGACGCCGACGCGAGATCGGCCCGGAGCCGCTCGACCTCGCTCGGAGGCACCCAGAGCTCGAGTGATGCGTCGGACGCGTAGACCGTCTCGCCGAGCGTCGCACCGTGCGTCGCCGCCCAGTCCCGCAGCAGGTTGTCGAAGCGGCCGGCGTCGGCGTGGGGAACAACGAGCGTCGCCTGCGTGAGCGTCTCGCGGCGCACGAGTGACGCGCGGTCGAGGGTCTCGGAGGCTGCCGACGAGTACGCCCGCACGAGGCCGCCCGCGCCGAGTTTCACGCCACCGAAGTAGCGGGTGACGATCACGACGACGTCGGTCAGTTCGCGCCGCCGGATCACCTCGAGGATCGGCATCCCTGCCGTCCCCGACGGTTCGCCGTCGTCCGACGATCGCGCCTGGTCACCCAGCAGCCCGGTCACCATCGCGACGCAGTGATGTCGTGCGTCCCACGTCTCCTTCGTGACGCGGGCGATGACCGCTTCGGCGTCTTCCTGCGATGTCACCGGGTGCACGAGTCCGAGGAACCGTGACTTCTTGACCACGAGCTCATGCCGGACCGGTGCGGCGACGGTCGCCGGGTACCGCCGAGGGACACTCATCCCCACGAGCGTACCAACGCTCCTTGTTCAGCCCCGCGCTCATCGGGGCCCCGCGTTCCGAGAGTTCCTGCACGTTCACGCGACTCAGCGAGCATCGATTGCCGGAGTGAGTGGGGCACCCCAGTACCTTGGGTGAACGACCATCCAGACACCAGGAGCAACATGCCGCACACCGGCTTCGCCACCATCGACTTCGAGACCACCGGCCTGTTCCCCGGAGGGAACGACCGTGTCATCGAAGTCGCCGTCGTCCATTCCGATCCGGACGGCTCGATCACCGCTCGGTGGGACACGCTGATCAATCCGGGTCGCGACCTGGGTCGCCAGGACATCCATCGCATCTCAGCCGCCGAAATCCTCCGAGCTCCAACCTTCGCGCAGATTGCTCCGGAGCTGATCGCCCGGCTCGACGGTCGAGTCCTGGTCGCTCACAACGCAGCTTTCGACACTCGCTTCCTGATCGCCGAACTGGAGAGGATCGATTATGTGCCTGACGTCGAACTTGTCGCACTGTGCACGATGCAGCTTGCGCGGGTCTTCCTCCCGGACGCCGGCCGATCTCTCGCAGACTGCTGCGCCGCGTTCGACATCGTGCTCGACGGCGCCCACCGCGCATCCGTTGACGCAGAAGCCACGGCCCGCCTTCTCGCCGGTTACATGGCCCACGCCCGGGATCGCAGCTCGTGGGACCAGGCCCTCGAGCAGGCAGACCGGGGACGGCTCATCCCGCTCATCGGCGCGCCGACGCCATGGGTGCCCCGGGAGCACGCGCAGCCAACCGGCCGACACTTCCTCGAGCGCATCGTCGAGACGCTGCCTCCATTTGGCGGATCGGACGCGCAGAACGAGTACTTGGCACTCCTGGACCGTTGCCTGCTGGATCGAGTCATCTCACAGCACGAGTCTGACGGCTTGGTCGCGATGGCGACGGAGCTCGGCATCAGCCGTGACGCCTGCGAAAAGCTCCACCTCGAATACTTCTGGTCACTCGGTGCGGCTGCGTGGTCCGACGGTGTCCTCACTGCCGACGAGCGGGACGATCTCGCTACGGTCGCAGCCCTACTGCAGATCCCATCGGATCAGTTCGACCGTGTCGTCGCGGAACCTGATGAACGTCCGTCGGACCCGGGAACGGCCGGCACGACGCTCGCAGGGTTCCGGCTCGAACCGGGCGATCTCGTCACGCTGACCGGAGAGATGTCGCGCCCACGCTCCGAGTGGCATGACGCGCTCACGAGTCACGGCCTCGTTCCGAAGGAGGCGGTCACGAAGCAGGTGAAGCTGGTGGTCGCGGCAGACCCAGATTCGCTCTCAGGCAAGGCGCGAAAGGCACGGAACTACGGGATCACCGTCGTCGACGAAGCCGGTCTGGCCCGACTGCTCGCCGGGGTCTGACACACCAGCTCAACGAGGGAGTTCGGCCGCGCGGGGCTGGACGTGGCCGCGCACGACGATCAACGCCACAATCGCAATGAGGATGTAGACGAGGTTCGCCGGGCCGGCGAGTGCGAGCAACGGGCTCTGTCCAACGGTCGCTGCGTGGTCGATGCCACCGGTGGCGAGGAAGAGCGTGGGGTCGTAGAGGCCGTGGATGAGCATCGGCCAGATGAGGTTGCCCGTCGCGCGCAACGTCAGGTACATGCAGATGCCGAAGGCGAACGTGAAGCCCATCGTCGCCAACACGGTCAGGATGGGCTGTCCGGAGAGGATGTTCGTCGCGTGGAGCAGAGAGAACACCAGCGATGACAGCACCATGACCACCCACTCGGAGCGCCCGGCGTCACGCAGCATCTTCACGACGATGCCGCGCGTGAGGATCTCCTCTGCGAAGCCGATGAACACACCCGTCAGCATCGTCACGGCCACCACCGACGCCTGATAGCTCGAGTAGTCGATACCGAACAGTCGGAGGACGATCGCAGCGACCACCAGCACCGGCGCCACCCACATCCACCAGCGACCGCGGATGGGTTGCCGACCGAACAGCTCACGGAACCAGCCGACCGACAGCACGAACGCGGCGAGGAGGATCGAGCCGACGATGAGCGGGAGCATCAGGGCGAAGAACACACTCTGCGGTGTCGCGAACAGGTCGTCGGCGTTCTCCTCGGAGCCGAAGAGCTGCCCCACGATCCAGCCTGCGCCGAGGTACAGCACGAGGTAGACGAGCGCGAACAGGAACGCCCGCCACCAGCCGCCCTTCGCCCAGAAATCGTGCCAACCGCGCGTCGTCAGGGTCCGTTGGCTCCCGTGCTCTGCCATTCGATCGTCTCCCGCCTGGACGGCGCATCGTGCGCTCTTCTTCGAACGCTACCGCGCAGGTGGACGAGCTGCCGGGATCTGCTCGAAATCGCCCCGATCCGGACCAGATCGATTGTGACCGCGCTCGCAGGTCAGCACGGCGACCCCCAGATCGAACAAGCGTCACTGGGCGACCAGTTTCTGACATACTGGCCGACAAGAACTGGAATGGTCAGATTGGGAGATCGCGTGCCGGAAAGAACGTTTGAAGCAATCGCCATGGCGGTGTACATGGCCGTCATGCTGTGTATCGGATGGTGGGCCTACCGCCGCACCCACAACCTCGACGACTACATGCTCGCGGGGCGCAAGCTCCGCCCCGGTGTCGCGGCGCTGAGCGCGGGCGCATCGGACATGTCGGGCTGGCTCCTGCTCGGGCTTCCCGGCGCGTTGTACGTCGGGGGTCTGTTCCAGGCATGGATCGCCATCGGACTCACCGTCGGCGCCTGGCTGAACTGGAAGTTCGTCGCGCCGCGCCTGCGCGCCTACACGGAGATCTCGGGAAACGCGATCACGCTCCCCCGTTTCTTCGAGAACCGCCTGCGCGACACCTCACACACGCTGCGGATTGTCGCTGGCCTCGTCATCCTCGTGTTCTTCACGTTCTACGTCTCGGCGGGGATCGTCGCCGGTGGCGTGTTCTTCCAAAGCGCTTTCGGATCCGAATACCATGTAGGCCTGCTCATCGTCGCGGGCGTGACGGTGCTGTACACACTCTTCGGAGGCTTCGTCGGCGCGACCTACACTGACGTGGTGCAGGGAACGATGATCGTCGCTGCGCTCATTGCGGTTCCGATCGTGGGACTCACTCAAACGGGCGGAATCGAGAACACGATCGAGTCGATCCGGGCCGCGAATTCGACCGTCGACATGTTCAGTCTCGTGACAGGCGGCACGATTCTTGCCGCCATATCGGCCGGTGCTTGGGGACTTGGCTACTTCGGGCAGCCACACATCCTTGTTCGCTTCATGGCATTGCGCTCGCCAGCGGATGCGACGGCTGGCCGCAGAATCGGTATCGCTTGGATGATCCTCTCAGTGCTCGGAGCCATGGCGTCCGCACTGGTGGGCATTGCGTACTTCCAGCAGCACCCCGAGCTCACGCTGAGCAACCCCGAACGGGTGTTCCTCGAGCTCTCGCAGGTGCTCTTCCATCCGCTGATCGCTGGCTTCGTCCTTGCCGCCGTTCTCGCGGCAATCATGAGCACCGTTTCGTCACAACTCATCGTGTCGTCCTCAGCGCTTGTCGAGGATCTCTACAAGATCGTGGTGAGGAGGGCGCCGGCGGAGCGACACCAAGTGCTGTTGGGGCGAGGCGGCGTGCTCGTCGTCGCGATCATTGCCGCAGCATTGGCGTGGGACCCGAACTCGTCCATCTTGGACCTCGTGGCCTACGCCTGGGCAGGATTCGGCGCCGCATTCGGCCCGGTCGTGCTGCTCGCTCTCTTCTGGAGAAGGCTCTCGAGAGCCGGCGCGATCGCTGGCATGATCGCTGGCGCCACGACGGTCGTGGTTTGGGGAAACGTCGGAGCGCTGTCGAGCGTGCTGTATGAAATCGTTCCCGGCTTCGGAGTGAGCGTCCTGGCGGCCGTCGTCGTGAGTCGGCTCGCCCCGCGCGACGACGCCATGGTCGACGAGGAGTTCGCCGCGTCGCGCGAGAGCGCCCGAATCGGAACTGTTCAATTCCCAACCCGGACACGCGTGTAACACATTCACCGGACGAAGATCCCGTCCAGCACATCTCGCTCGACGCCATCGACCTTGGCGATGTTCCTCACGAGCACCTTGTGTCGTGCAGTGTCCTTCTCAAATCGGCCGACAACTGTCCCTTGCGACTCGCGCTCCATTCGCGTAATGTACAACCAAATGGTTGTACGAAATGCATCAGTGCCCGAGCTGTCCACCGACGAGGTGGATCGTCTCTTCCATGCGCTTGCCGACGCCACCCGACGAGACATCCTCACGAGGGTGCTCGCCCGGGAGCAGTCGGTGTCCGCCCTCGCAGAGCAGTACGAGATGTCGTTCGCCGCAGTACAGAAGCATGTCGTGGTCCTCGAACGGGCTGCGCTCGTGACGAAGGAACGGCGCGGCCGCGAGCAGATGGTGCACGGCGAGGTCACCGCGGTGCAGCGCTCGGCCCGCCTACTCGACGCCTACGCGGAGATCTGGCAGCAACGAGTCCTGCGCATGGACGTCATCCTCGCCGAGGATGACGGCACGTCTGGAACACCGACCGGAAGCAGGAACCCATGATGAGTACGCTCACCACCGAGAAGGACCTCGAGCAGCTGACCCTCACGTTCGTGACCGAGTTCGCAGCTTCACCGACACGTGCCTGGCAGCTCTGGGAGGACCCGCGCCAGCTCGAACGTTGGTGGGGCCCACCGACCTGGCCCGCGACGTTCCCGAAGCACGAGCTCGTCGTCGGTTCGGAATCCTCGTACTTCATGACGGGCCCGGATGGCGAACGGGCGCCCGGCTGGTGGGAGATCACGTCTGTCGACGCCCCGCGCAGCCTCACGTTCGACGACGGTTTCGCCGACGAGCACGGCGCACGCACGGCGGGTGGTCCCGTCAGCCACCTGTCCGTCACGCTCGACGACCTCGACGGTCGGACCCGCATGACGATCATCAGTCGCTCCGACACGGTCGAGGACCTCGAACAGATGGTCGGCATGGGCATGGTGGAGGGCATGAGTGGAGCCCTGTCCCAGATCGACACGATCCTCGCCGACTAGCGTCCCGCACGCCTCCCGCACGGCCCGAGAGCGGCACCGCCGGTCGGCTCGCGCTCGACCGGCCTCGCGCTCGACCTGGCAGTGAGCGCGGATGCGACCGCGCGCTCATGCGTCTCTCAGCGCGGTGCGGCGTTGCTCCAGACGGCGTAGACGACGAAGCCCCCGAGTGCCAGCAGCCCGAGGACCGGCTGCGCGAGCACGATGACCGCCCAGGCCACGAGCAGGACCAGCGACAGCAGTGAGGTGCCCGGGCGCCGGACCGTCCGGACGAGTGCCCCGAGGAGCTGTGCGCGGAACGGCAGTGCAGGCGCCGCGGCGAACCCCGCGAACACACCGAACGTGCCGACGAGTGCCAACAGCAGCACGACGACGAGGACCGGACCGAGGAGCATCGCGAACGGTGTCCCCCAGACCACGACGACGTCGATGATCACGACGAATGCGAGCGCCGAGACCATCGCCCAGACCGCGAGCGCCGGCCTCCACAGGCGTGCGAAGCCGACCCAGAAGTCACGGAACGGACGCGCGTCGGCGGTGTCCCGCGAGCACTGGAACGACCAGCACCCGGCGGCGAAGGCCGGTCCGAGCGGCAACGCGCAGAGCAGCAGGAAGGGCCAGCTCGCAAGCGGGTCCGCGACGAACACGACGGAGGCAGCGAGCGGCAGCGCGCCGATCCCGATCCCGACGCCCACCATGAGCGCGCGGTAGACGACGCCGAAGACGCTCTCGAACGTCTCGCGGCGCGGTTGCAGCAGACCGCGCACACCAGCCGGTCGCGTCGCCTCGCGTCGATCGGTCACGGCGCTCAACCCTTCATCCCACTCGTCGCGATGCCCTGGATGAAGTACCGCTGGCCGAGCAGGAAGATCAACACGATCGGGATCACGGACACGACCGAACCGGCCATGATCAGCGCGTACTCCGCGTCGTACTGCCCGACGAAGGAGCGGAGGCCGAGCTGCACGGTCCACAGGTCGTTGCTCGTCAGGTAGATGAACGGCCCCATGTAGTCGTTCCACGTCGACACGAAGGTCAGCAGGGCGAGGCTCGCGAGCGCGGGCTTCGTGAGCGGGAGGATGATCCGCCACCAGATCGCATACTCGTTGAGCCCGTCGATGCGCGCGGCCTCGCTCAGTTCGTCAGGGATCGTCAGGTAGTACTGGCGCATCAGGAACACCCCGAAGGCGCCGAACGCCTGCAGCAGGATGATCGCGAGGTGCGAGTTCACCAGGCCGGCGTTCTGCATCATGATGTACTGCGGGATCATGTAGGCCTGCCACGGAACCGCGATCGTCGCGATGTACATGACGAACAGGACGTCGCGTGCCTTGAAGTGCATCTTCGAGAAGCCGTACGCGGCGAAACTCCCCGTGAGCACCTGCAGGATCGTGATCGTGACCGACAGGAACAACGAGTTCTTCAGGTAGGTCAGCATCGGGATGCGCGTCCAGATGTCGACGTAGTTCGACCAGACGAACTCGGTTGGGATCCACTGCACGGGGATCGAGAAGACCTCGTTGTTCTGCTTGAGCGACGAGGACACCATCCAGAAGAACGGCACGAAGATCACCGCGGTGAGCACGACGAGCAGCGCGTAGATGCCGACGCGTCGCAGCGGCGAGATCGGACCGTGGCGCTTCGTGCGGTTCAGCGGCCCGGGAGCGCCGGGGACGACGGGCGGGACGATCGCCTCCGTGACGCCGTCGATCGCAGTCGACGCCGACGGTCCGGCGGCCGAAGTCTGCGTGGTGGTTCCGGTCGACATCAGCGTTCCTTCCTCTGCTGCAGCTTGAACTGGACGACGGTGAACGTGAGCACGATGATGAACAGCACCAGCGAGATCGCCGAGGAATAGCCGAAGCGGTTCTCGGTGATGCCCTCGCGGTAGATGAGCTGCGACAGCACGAGGGTCGATCGACCGGGCCCACCGCCTGTCATGACGACGATGAGGTCGAACACCTTGAAGCTCGCGATGGTGACCATGATGAGCACGAAGAAGGTCGTGGGGCGCAGCGACGGGAGCGTGATGTTCCAGAAGCGCTGCCACGCGTTCGCACCGTCGACCTCCGCCGCCTCGTAGTATTCCTGCGGGATCGCCTGCAGCCCGGCGAGGTACAGCACCATGTAGTAGCCCATGTCGCGCCAGACGCTCGTGATGATCACGGCGGGCATCGCCCACGCGGAGCTCGTCGTCCACCCGGGCGGGTCGGCGACACCGATGAGTTCCAGGAACTGGTTGATGGGGCCGGCTGTCGGGTTGAACAGCATGTTCCACACGACTGCGACGGCCACGAGCGAGGTGATGTAAGGGAAGAACATCGCCGTCCGGAAGAACCCGAGGCCGCGCAGCTTCCGGTTCAGGAGCAGCGCGAGACCGAGCGAGGCGAGGATCGTCAACGGGATGTGTCCGGCCGCATAGTAGGCGGTGTTGCCGAGCGCGATCCAGAACGACTCGTCGCGGAGGAGCCTCGCGAAGTTCGCGAAGCCCACCCATTCAGGCGGTGAGTACGAGTCCCACTTCATGAAGGCGATGACGAACGCCGCCCCCATGGGGATCAGGGTCAGGAGCGCGAAGCCGATGAAGTTCGGCAGGATGAAGCTCCACCCGACGAGGGCGTTCCTCCGGGCGCGGCTGCGCGAGCGGGTGCGTTGCGGTGGGGCTGCGATCGCCATGACGAGCCTTTCGTGGGGTGAGGGTGACTGGTGCAGCGGGCGGCCCGAGGACGAGGGTCCGTGCGGACCGCGGTTCGGATGGACCACTCGGTGCGCGGGGCCGCTGGACGACCCCGCGTAGCGGGTGGACTAGTCGACGAGCACGTCGTTCTTCACGCGGTCCTGCATCTTCGTGATGCCGTCGGACACCTTCGCTTCGCCGACCATGACGAGATCATGCTCCTCGTCGAGGATCGAGCTGATGTCGGATGAGTACTCGCTCACCGGCATCTCGAGGACGACGTCCTTCGGCTCCTGGAAGGTCTTCACCGAGAGGTCGTCCGTCGGCAGGGCGGTGAACGCCGCGGTCACCTCGTCGGACTGGTAGGCCGGGACGACGCCGATCGCTGCAATGGCCTTCGCTCCGGCCTCGCTGGCGGCGAATTCGAGGAACGTCTTGGCCGCTGCCTGGTGCGCCGAGTTCTTGTTCACGGCGAACGCCGTCGGTGAACCGAAGGTCACGGTCTCCTCACCGGCCGTCAGCTGCGGCATCTGCGCGACACCCCAGTCGACATCGGTCGCGCCACTCGCGATCGACTGCGCGATCCCGGCGATGTACCAGGTGCCCATCGGCATCATCGCCGCCTTGCCCGTCTCGAACATGGTGCGGTAGCTGATCTGCTGCGTCTTCGCGGTGCCGTAGTCGAGTGCGTAGCCGTTGTCCTGCAGGTCGAGGGTGAGGTCGTACTGATCCTCCATGAAGCCGTAGTCGCCGCCGATCAGGTCGCCGCCGGTCTGGGCCGCCGCGATCGACTGCACGACCGAACGCCAGTAGTGGTTGTAGGTTCCGTACACCTTGGAGTCGCCCTCTCCGGAGGTGAGCTGTGCAGCGATGTCCGCGTACTCGTCCCAGGTGAGGTTGTCGGGATGCTCGACACCTGCAGCGTCGAAGATGGCCTTGTTGTAGTAGAGCAGCCAGAAGTCCTGGCGGTACGGGGCCGCATAGTAGGTGTCGTCGAGCGCGAACGGCTCGATGCCTGCGAGGTTGTCGGCACCGAGGTCCTCGACCACGTCGCCGACGTCGACGAGCTGGCCACGGTTCGCATAGCGCGCATAGTCGGTGACGTTCTTCATCGTGAGGACGTCGGTCTTGTCGCCGCCGGCGAGCATCGTCGTGACCTTGTCCGAGTAGTCGTCGGCGAGGATGTCGACGGGTTCGATCGTGATGTCGGGGTGCTCCGCCTCGAACGCGTCGAACAGGGCTTTGAACTCCGGCGTCTGGTCGTAGTTCCAGACGGAGACGCTGAGCGTGACGGGGCCGTCCTCGTCTTGCTGCGTGGCGCCGCCACCGGAACAACCGGTGAGCGCGAGGCCGGCGGTGGCGGCGATCGCCGTAAGGGTCAGGATGGGTCGCTTCATTGCGGATGCTCCTCAGTGAGTGATGTGACGGGTGGTGATGCGGATGCTGTTGTGCTGGTCCGGGTGGTGCGCGATGACAGGTCGAGTGGTGGTCGGTCGTGTGGGGTCGGTCGCTGTCTGCCGGGTCTCGGTCAGTGCGGCTGCGGGAGGACGAGCGAGGTCGTCGCGCCGTCCGGCCAGTGGATGGTGCGGGAGAGCGCGTCGACGTGTTCGGGGCCGACTGTCGGAGGGATGATGTCGAGTCGGCGATCGGGCCCACGATCGAGCAGGAGCGCGACCGCGTACCAGTGCTCCGCGGCCACGGTGGACGACGTCGCGAGCCACGGGGTGGCTGAGCGCGGGCCGAACGGGGTCGCGTCGGTGTCGGTGCGCACGCCCGGTCGCAGCCGGCTCCCACAGTGGTCGGCGGCGTCGGAGAGGGCGATGACCGCCGAACGCACCCCGTCGACGATGGCGACCGCGGCGTCATCGGTCACAGCGGATTCAGTTGCCAGACCGCCGACGGTCCAACCGCCGACGCGGAGTGCATCGAGGGGGACGACGTCGTCCTCGCGCGGGACGACGCGGACGAACCGCACCTCCCACGCGCCACGGACAGCGGAGCACACGTCGATCCGCGCACCCGAGCGCACATGGTCCGGAGTGCGTCCGTGGCCGTGGTCGGGTGCCTCGTGGTCGATGTCGATCCATCTCGCGATGCCCGACGAGGTCGCCCAGCCGGCCACCGATCCGTCGGAACACTCAAGCGTGGTGAGTTCGCCGCGTGCGAAGCCCGAACGGTGGCTCGCCACTCCTGCAGCGTCGAGCAGGACGACCGAGCCGTCGAACGGGTCGGCGTCCCCTGCAGCCAGCAGTGGCGGGTTCGCCGTCGAGTACCCGTGCCGCGCGTAGAGCGGGGCATCGGCCTGCGGGTGGTTTTCGTTCGCGTGGTCGGTGCCATGGTTGACGACCCGGACCACACCGTCGGCGACCGTCCCGCTGACGATCCAGCCCGGGGCGACGATCGTGCGCAGGACGTCACCCTGCTCGACCGGCAGCGGTTCCTCGACCGCGGTCCAGACGGCGTGATCGGCCGGGAGCGCGAGCCCGAGCAGCCCCTTCGACGCCCAGTACGGCGACCCGGGTCCTGAGTACGACTGCGCGAGCTGACGCCATTCGTGGTGCCAGCCGAGCGTCAGGAGTCCGCGGTCGTCCGGTGCACCGTTGGCCGTGAAGTGCGACACGATGCCGCTCGCGGCGCGACGGATGAGTCCCGGCGACAGCGTGCTCGTCCCGTTCATCGCTCCCGCCCAGAACGGGGCTGCAGCGGCGAAGCGGTAGATGAGACTCCTGCCCTGCACGAGCGGGGAACCGTCGGCACCGATGAGGGAGACGGCGTCCGCCAGGTAGCGGTCGAGGTGGGCGTCGTAGCGGTCGAGCCGCGCCTGGTGTGCGTGGCCGGGCGCCAGCATGGTGCGCCACAGTGCCGGATAGAGGTGCAGCGCCCAGCCCGTGTAATGGTCGAACGCGCGCGTGCCGCCGTCCGCGAACCACCCGTCCTCGCGGAAGAAGCCGTCGGCGATCGCGAGGTCCTCTTCGATGTCCGCCGACGAGTACGGGCCGCCGACGCTCCGCAGGAACTCCTCCACCACGATCCGGAACCACACCCAGTTGATCGGCGGGTACGGCTGACGGATGACGGTGGCCAGCCAGTCGATCGTCGTGCGCCGGGTGCGGTCGTCGAGTCGGTCCCAGAGTTCGGCGCGAGTGAGGTGCAGACCGATCGCGATTGCGGCGGCTTCGACCTTCGCCTGGTCGATCTCGTCGGGGCGCGGCCATCGCTCCGGGGAGTCCGGGTCGGTGCCGGTGGCGAGCCCCGCGGCGTACCGGTCGACGAGGTGGGACGTCGCGTCCGGGTCGCCCGCGATGCGGAACGCAGCCAGCATGAAGGTGCGGGCGAACCCCTCCAGAGCGTCGACGTCGGTGCCGTAGCCGCCCGGGGCCCCGGGGAACACGTACCGAGCGCGGCCCGGCGAGACGACGTGCTCGGCACCGTCGAGCAGCCGGTCCGCGAGGTCCTCCCAGTGCCTGCGCGTCCAGCCGGTCGACGGTGACAGGGTGCGATCCTCAGCGAGCGTGGCGACCGGACTCAGCGTCGTGCCCATCAGGCGCTCACCCCCAGATCGGTGACGCGCACGGCCTCCTGCGGACGCTCGCCTGCGAGGAACCGCTCGAGGTCGTCGAGTGCCGCGTCGGTCATCCGGAGCGTCTCACTGCCGAGTGACCCGGCTACGTGCGGTGTGATCGACACGTTCGGCAGGTCGAGCAGGATCGAATCGACAGGCAGCGGCTCCGGGTCGGTGACGTCGAGGATCGCGTCCAATCGTCCGCTCGCGCACTCCATCGCCAGCGCGTCCGTGTCGATGAGGCTGCCTCGGGCCGTGTTGACGACGGTGGCGCCGTCAGGCAGGGCGGCCAGCTGGCGCGCACCGATCATGCGATTCGTCTCGGGCAGTTCCGGCGCGTGGAGGGACAGCACGTCCACGTTCGGCAGCAGCTCGTCGAGCGGCACGAGACGCGCTCCGGCCGCCTCGACCGCAGCAGGATCCGCGTAGGGGTCGGCGACGAGGACGTCGACGCCGTCGAGCTGTTGCAGGAGCGCGACCACGCGCCGACCGATCCGCGAGAACCCCACGATGCCCACGCGGCGACCGAAGTTCGACAGGTGTGTGCTCTCCAGGAGTGTCCGCCATTCCCGACGGTGCACGCGCGGATCTCTGGCGAACATATGCGCGCGCTTGCCGGCGAGCACGATCGACGCGAACGTGAACTCCGCGACGGGGATCGAGTTCGCCTCGGCGGCCGAGGTCACGAGGATGTCGCGCGCCCAGAAGGCCTCAGTGGCGAGGGAGCGCACCGTGCCCGCGCAGTGGAAGACGGCGCGCAGCCTGGGCATCCGGTCGAGGCGCTCAGCGGTCAGCGGCGGCGTGCCCCACGAGGTGATGAGCACCTCGATCTGTGCGAGACGATCGGCGAGTGCCGGGTCGTCGAGATCTCCCGTGGTGTCGTCGTCACGCACGTCGCAGAGTCGGTGGAGGCGCGCGAGACGAGCGTCGTCGAACAGGGTCGAGAACACATCGGGCCACATGGCGACGTGGGCTGCGGGCCGCATGGCGTTCGACATCTGATGCTCTCCTTCGAGTGGGCCGCGGTTGCATGCGGTTGTCAGGTAGTGAATACTCCAATCCGATCGGAGTCAAAACATACGATCACAAACGAACATGCTCGATCGAAGATGATCATGGAGGACTCGTGCAACTGCCCCTGCAGACCACGCCCGCATCACTCAGCGGCGCCTGGCGTCGACGGGCGGGTGGGCCACTGCACTCCATCGTGCCGGACGGCCGCTGGTTGTCGATCGACCGGGCGCTGCTCGACGCGTTCGAGGACCGAGCACGAGCCGAGGCAGCGACCGAGGATCGTGCAGCGACGCCCTGGCCGCAGCCGCTGTTCTCCCAGTACAGCGCCTACCCACTGCACGGCGAACGGATCTCCTACGAGACCGCGGTGGGCGACCGACTCGCCAGAATGTCGCGCTCGGTGATCCTCGCTGCAGCGGCAGCCGCCGGTACCGCCGTGGCCGCCCCGCTCGACCCGCTCGCGGAGGTGGCCGACGGTCTCTGGCTCCTCGCCGAGCAGACGACCTGGTCGTGGGCTGCGCACGACGACGCGTTCCGCAGATCCGGCACCGTCACACCAGCGCTCGACGCCCCCTACCTCGACCTCGGTGCCGGGGAGGCCGTCGCGGCTGTCGCGTGGACTGTCGCAGTGCTCGGCGGCGCACTCGACGAGCGGTATCCGGGCCTCACCGATCGACTGCGAGCCGAAGCGGAGCAGCGGGTGTTCGCACCGTTCCTCGACCGCGACGACTGGCACTGGCTGGGCCTCGACGGAGAGGGCGGTGGGCTGCACAACTGGAACCCCTGGATCCTCGGCAACACGATCGCAGCGGCCGCAGTGCTCTGCGAACCTGCTCGGCGAGACCTGGTGATCGACCGCGCGGTCGACGGCATCGACCGCTACATCGCCGGCCTTCCCGCCGACGGGGCCATCGACGAAGGCTGGGAGTACTGGTGGAACGGCGCGGCGCGAGCCCTCGAAGCGATCGAGACGCTCGACCGACTCACCGACGGAGCACTGGACCTCGGCGGGCTCGGATCGCTACACGAACTCGTGCGGTTCCCGCAACGGATGCAGCTGTCCGCTGACTGGTACGTGAACGTGGCGGACGCGCAGGCGCGCGCCACCAGAGACCTGCCGTGGGACCTCCTCCACCGGTGGGGGCGACGACTGGGACTGTCGGACGTCGTCGGCTACGCGGCGGCACATCGTGATCCGGACCTGCCGATCGCCGGAGAACGGGCGGGTCTCGGCCGGCTCGTGCGCGTCTGCCTCGACGACGAGTGGGCTCTCGCGTCCGCGACCGATGCGGCACTCCCGCTCCCGGTGTCGGTGGATCTGCCGTCCGTCGGCCTGTCCATCGCCCGTGAACACGACGGCCGGCCTGACGGGCTCGCGGTCAGCTGCAAAGGCGGGCACAACGACGAGAACCACAACCACAACGACCTCGGCAGCATCATCGTCGCGCTCGACGGCGTCCCCGCGATCATCGACCCGGGTCGGCCGAGTTACGACGCGAAGACCTTCGGACCCGGTCGTTATGACATCTGGTGCATGCGCAGCGACTGGCACAGCGCTCCCGCGCCGCGAGGGCTGCTGCAGCGACACGGGAGAGGGTTCACGACGCGGGAGCGACAGGGGGGCGACCGCGGTGACGTCGCGACCTGGTCGCTCGAGCTCGCTGACGCCTATGGATTGGCCGAGCACGAGCGCTGGCGTCGGACGGTGACACTCGACCGATCGCTGTCGCGGGTGACCGTCGAGGACGAATGGACGCTCGACGAGACGGCAGGCACGGTCGTCACGCTCATGCTCTGGGGCGAGGTCACGGTGCACGACGGAACCTCGCTGAGCGTGCATCGACCGCCCGCCGGAACGCGTGACCTGCACCTCGGGCACGATGCCGAACGCGTCGAGGTCGAACGTGTGCCCCTCTCGGATCCGATGTTGCAGCGATCGTGGGGTGACGCGATCACGCGGGTCAGACTCACACCGCGGTTCGATGCCGCCAGCCTGTCGGTCACCGCAGAGGCTGCGCGATGAGCGACTCCGGCCGGCCGTCGCAGGTGTTCGGGATCGAACGCCGCGAGCGCATCATGGACGAGGTCCGCCGGACCGGATCGGTCGTGGTCCGCGAACTCGCCATCCTGCTCGGCGTCACCGAACTCACGATCAGACGGGACATCACGGCGCTCGCCGATCTGGGCCTCGTCACACGGGTGCACGGCGGCGCAACCGTGCGCAGCTCACTCGACCAGACGGTTGCGCGTTCGGTGGACCCGTCCGGCCCGGCGCGGTATCGCATCGGAATGGTCGTGCCGTCGCTGAGCTACTACTGGCCACAGATCGTCAACGGGGCACGTGCGACGGCCGCCCTCAGCCGTTCGCAGCTCATCCTCCGCGGCTCCTCCTACGACCCGGCCGACCAACGGCGGCAGATGGCCGCGCTCGTCGAATCCGGTGGGATCCACGGGCTGATCGCAGCGCCGGAGACTGCCGGACAGGACGGATACGCCCTGCTCGCCTGGCTCGATTCCCTGCCGATCCCCGTCGTGCTGGCCGAGCGGCGGGCACCGTCGGCTCTGGCCCTGCGATCGGTCGAATGGGTCACGACGGACCACGAGTTCGGCGCGGTCCTCGCCGTCCGTCATCTGTACGACCAGGGGCACCGCCGTATCGGAATCGCCGCAGCCCGGCACTCCCCGACCTCCGACCACCTGCGGCGCGGTTGGGCGCGGGCGTGTGCCGACCTCGGCCTCGACGCCGGGCTGACGGTCAATGCGGAACTCGACGACATCGAGAACGGCGCCCGCGACGCCCGGCTCAGCGCTCTCGTCGATGAATGCCTCGCCACCGGCACGACGGCGCTGTTCGTGCACGCGGACCCGCAGGCCATCCTCCTCGAGCACCACTGCCTCGACCGCGGCATCAGGATTCCCGAGGACCTCGCGATCGTCGCGTACGACGATGAGGTCGCCGAGAACGGCGAGCCGCCCATCACCGCACTGCGTCCGCCGAAGCAGCACATCGGACGCATGGCCGTGGAGACGATGGTCGCCCGACTGTCCGAGGGACGCCGCCGCCCGACCCAGCGTATGCAGGTGCTCCCGGAGCTGCAGGTGCGCGCCTCGTCGCTGCACTGACGTCAGGCGCGAAGTCGGACCTCGCCGAGGACGCGAGCGCTCGTGCGAGCCAGGGCCCGCCGCGACAGCAGCCGCGTGCCGAGCGCTGTGACGTGGTTGATCCGGCCGGAGACGACACTCGGGCCGCCATCGGCACGATCGAGTGCACGGAAGGCCGTGTCGATCACCTGGGTACTCGTCTGCTTGCGACCGACCGCGGCATCCTCGGTCCCGACGACGTCGAAGAACTCCGTCTTCGTCGCGCCAGGGCTCACGGCGAGCACCCGGAGGGCGGTCCCTCGGGCTTCGGCCCAGAGCGCCTCCGTGAAGCTCAGGACGAACGCCTTCGTCGCGCCGTAGACCGCCATGCCCGGCGTCGGCTGATAGGCGGCCGTGCTCGCGACTGTGACCAGCGCACCGGACCCGTCGAGCAGCTGCGGCATGAATGCCCGGCTCAGCTCGACCAGCGTGCCGACGTTGAGCTGGATCTCGCCCGTCATGCGAGCGGGGTCGGCGGCGTCGAACGCACCGTGACTGCCGAAACCGGCGTTGTTCACGAGTGAGGTGATGCGGATCCCGCGGCGCTCGAGCTCGTCGTGGAGCGATGCGGCCGCGCCCGAGATGCCGAGGTCGGCCGGGACCACGGTGACCTCGACGCCGGCTGACACCCGCAGTTCGGCGGCGAGGGCTTCGAGGCGGTCGGCGCGTCGGGCGACGAGCACCAGGTTCGGGCCTCGACTCGCGAAACGCTTCGCGAATTCGACGCCGAGGCCGGAGCTCGCGCCAGTGATGAGTGCGGTACCGCCGCGGAGGTCGAGCGTCATGGGGCGTCCTTCAGATGATCGAGAGCAAATGTTGTCAGTGTCATCATTGCCGGTCGAGTCATTGTTGTCAATGCCAACATCGGGGTAGGATCGTCCCGTGTCCGAGCAGCCATACCATCACGGCGATCTCCGACGAACGCTCCTCGAAGCGGCCGCCGCGAGCATCGAGACCGACGGCGTCGACGCACTCTCACTGCGTCAACTCGCTCGGGACGCTGGCGTCAGCCACGCCGCCCCGAGCCGCCACTTCCGCGACAAGCAGGCGCTGCTCGACGCCCTCGCCGAGGATGGCTTCCGACGGATGTCCCGCACCCTCGAGGACGCGGTCGACATCGAGGCGACATCGCCCGCCGCGGTTCGAGCCGAGTTCGATGCCCTCGCCCGCGCCTACGTGGGGTTCGCCGTCGCACAGCCGACGCTGCTGACGCTCATGTTCGGGTTGAAACACGCGCCGGATGCCAGGGAGGAACTGCTCGCCGCGGGCCACGCGTCCATGGAGATCACCCTTCGGGTCGTCGTCGCGGCGCAGACGATCGACGCGATCGTCCCGGGCGATCCCCAGCACATCGCGCTCGTCGCCTTCGCGACGTTCCACGGCATTGCGACACTCGCGTCGGGTGGGCTCCTCGACGGCGTCCCCGCCGACGACCTCGTCACGAAGGCCGTCGACGTCTTCTGGCGCGGCCTGCAACCCTGATCACCCTCGCAGAGTCGCCCGGAACTGCGCCGAGATCGACGGCAGGTTCCGGGCGACACCGTGGGAAGGCGAGATGGCGCCTCGAGGTCAGCCGACGCCGTTGAGGACCGACGACGAGAAGGCAGCCGCACGCTCTCGGAGCGTCGCGATCCGCTCCTGACCCGCCGCTTCGGCGTCGAAGCCGACATACGCCAGCGGTGGGAGCTTGCGGACGTTGGCCGAGCAGCCGAACTCCGCGCACACGAGTGTGCCGACGGTGTCGCCGTTCTTCCCGGCCTGCCCCGCCCGCTTGGCACTGTAGAACACGACGTCGTTGCTGAGGGTGACATCCTGGCACCACGCGCACTGCGGCCTCGTGCGCGGCGACGCGTCGGCCTGGCGCAGCAGGATGCCGACGGGCTCACCGTCGACGACCGCGACGACGTAGGCACGGCGGGGCATCTTCCTATCGCGCCAGCCGAGGAAGTCGCGCGCGGACCAGTCGATCGCGTCGAAGTCGACCGGCAGGTTCAGGTCGCTCACCTCCTTGCGGGAGGCGTTCACGAAGGAGGCGCGGATCTGGGATTCGTTCAGGGGGATCATGGGTTCACCGGTTTCGGCAGGGCCGTCTCGTCGACGGCGGGAGAGTGCGCGGACGCAGGGCGTTCCGCAACGCACGGAAGATGCGCGACTTCGCGTCATCGCACCGGTCACGGCGCACGACGACAAAGCCGACGTCCTCGCCGGTCAGGCGAGGTGATCGACGGTCAGAACCGCACTCTCGGGCCGGCGATGGAGACGCCGACGACCCCCAGACGCCCAGCGGGCAGGGCGATGATCATGAACACGGACGTCACTCACCAAGCGTCGCCGGGCGCGTCACCCCTCGCTCACGCCCGAGCGTCAAGAGAACACGACAGTGCGATGATGCGCCGTTGCGCCACACGAAACGGCGAAGCCGTCAACCCACGACGCTCCCCCGGGAGGTGGCCCGACAACGGCCCTCAGACGCTAGAGTCCCAGAACCCGTCGAGACCCTCACGACCTCATCCCGCGCCAGGTCTCTCTACACATCGACTCGCCGTGACAGCACCTGGCCCGGCCACGCGTCGGTCCCGTCGCCGACCGTGAACGTCGCGTCACGCTCATAGCCACAGGCCTCGTAGAAACGTACGAGGTCCCCCGAGCCGCCCGCGTAGCAGTCGACCCTGATGCGGCCGACCCCGGCGCCCTGCGCGCGCTCCTCGGCGAATGCCAACAAGCGGCGACCGGTTCCCTTCACCCGTGGATCGCGCGAGCCGATCAATGCGCGTACGTAGACCTCCGGCTCGACGGCGGCCGGCACGTAGTCGAGCGCTTCGCCCAGCACGAGCGCACCGCAAACGCCGACCGCGGGATGCTCAGCGACCCAGGCGTCGGATGAGGCACACCACTGCTCGACACGCGTGATCCAGCGTTCCTGCCCGGATGCGGGCTCGGCGCCCCACTGCTGTATGTTGCCGATCCGCGCGAACCAGGCAATCGCCTCATCGAAGAGACCCAGCACTGCAGCCGCATCCTCCGGGAGGGCACGGCGGAATCTCAACTGCACAAGATCTCGCCCTCCACTGCGGGCCACCATCGAGCTGGCAACCCGACGCCCATGAACAAACTCACTCCCAGTGTCCACGCGCGTTTTCCCCATGCACATGATGCTATCGGGCCGTCAAACAGCTCAAACACGGGCGTCGACGAACCGCAGCGGCCCGAGTGATCAGTCGCGCCCGCGGTACGCGGAAGAGTGGCGCCGCGCTGGTGCAGACGCACGATCGTCGAGTCGATCGACGCGACCTAGTCCAAGTCCCCCGCCCGGCCTGCTGCGCGAGGGATTGCACCTGCTCCAGCAGCCGCGCCACAGGCCCTGCTCAGCCCATCGCTTGAGGTTCTTGTAGATCGTGTTCCCGTTCCCGAACCGCTCCGGCACGTCCTGCTACAACTCAATACTCGCCGACCCGACGCCCTAGACAATGCGGCTGGCCATCGGTAGATTCGTTTGTGTATATCAGTACTTGATGTACCAGCACGAAGAAGTGTACGAATGGAGAAACATGAGATTCACATCCCTTGCGACCAGCGCCTGCGCCGCGATAGCTCTCTCGGTGGTGCTCTGTGCATCACCAGCGATTGCATCTCCGGCCGAGAACGCCTCCCCTGAAGCGGGGACACCTGCCAGCATGGGCGCGCTGGCAGGGCAGGCCGAGTTCATCGCCGGTCAGGTAACCGCCCAAGGCGGCGAAGCCGACCCGACGCCAGGGCTCAGGAAGCCGTGTAATTACATGCACGGCTCGCGATGCGTCACCTGGGTGACCGACTACTACAGCTGCAAGAACATCTTCCAGATCACCAACGAGACTCGAAAGCACGCCGCCTGCGCGGTGTTCATCACACAGGGCATCGTGACGGTCTGGCCATGATGGGAGCCCGCTCGCGCAGCAGCTCACTCGCGGCGCGAGCGAGCCTTCTCATCCTGGTCATGAGTCCATTGCTCCTCACGACGGCCTGCACGAAACAGCTGCAATCGTCGTTCTGTACCGACTACCAGCAGTCATGGGACGACTTCACCGGCGTGCGAGACAGCGGCACTGCCACACCACAGGAACTGCACCAGGCAGGGCAGGACCTCCGCGATCGCTGGGACGAACTTCGCACCACCTCTGACGCCCCGGACGACGTGACCGGCATGCTGGGCATCTCGGAGAGCACCTTCCGCTCCGCGTGGAATGCGCGGTCCTCCGCCGAGCGGGGACCTTACGAACGCTCGTTGCAGAACGAACGCGACTACATCGCACTGCAATGCTCGAACATCGACGCCGACATCGAGTTCTCCGGAGATGTCGCCCCCATCGAGACACCGAGGCTCAACTGATTGACAGGGTAAAGGGGCGTCCGATCGTGAGATCGGGCGCCCCTTCTGCCGGGCACACGCCTTACCGACACCAGACCCGCTCCACGAGCGAAACGTTCACTCGCTGATGCATCGCCGCAGCGCGCGAATCAGGCACCCGGTTCGGGCGCCC
Organism: Plantibacter sp. RU18; assembly: GCF_050613355.1. Lineage (NCBI taxonomy): Bacteria > Bacillati > Actinomycetota > Actinomycetes > Micrococcales > Microbacteriaceae > Plantibacter > Plantibacter sp. RU18. The sequence goes on along the minus strand of NZ_CP159618.1, from coordinate 1,152,188 downwards.
ACCTGTGAACCCCGACACCGTCGCCGAGAAGCTGGCCATCGTCGCCGAGGCCCGCAATCGCGGACGCACGGCCGCGGAGGCGGCTGCGCTCGTCGGCTGGAGCCGTGCAACGCTCCACCGACACCAGACCAGCACCTCGAGCAGAACCCCAACGATAATTCGTCTGTGCGCCTCGTCGTCCGCAGTGGAAGCCTTAACGATGTGGTGCGATCTGAGCTTCGATCTTGTCCATGGTCTCTGCGTATGCGTCGGTGATGTCGATCCCCAGTCGTTCCGCGATCACGATCACCCACCACAGCGACTCGGACAGTTTGTGTCTCAGTAGCGCGTCGACGTCCCCGTCGATGTCCCAGGTGCCGTCGTGCGCGAGGATGAGGCGGCCCACGGTGCCGACGTCGTTGCTGAAGCCGAGCATTAGCTCGTGCAGGCTCCATACCTTGCCGTTGATCTGCACTTCGAGGGTCTCATAGAGGACCCTGATCTCCATTGCGCGTGCGCGTGCTGTTTCGAGGCTGACTTCGTGGTCGTTGCTCATCGTGTTGTTCCTTTCATGGCGGTGGCTCGCGACTGTACCCGGCCACGGCAGTGTCGAGCTGGTGGCGTCAATAGCGCCGCAGGAATGCCTTTGCCGGGCCGGGATACGGCGATCAGGATCGCTCGGTATTCACCATGTCGAATCTCGTGCACCGTCCGAACTCGTCGAAGGTCACGGTCCATACGTTGTCGAAGTCGCCGAGCTCGGTATACCTTCCGACCCCGGTGACGACTGCGGTGAGGCCGTGGATGCTCGTGATGGTCGATTCGAAGGTCCAGCCGCCCTGCTGCCAGTCCCAACGGCTGCGCCACCCTTCGATGATTCCTTCGCGGCCGATCCATTCGGTGTCAAAGGGGCTTTCGTGATATTCGGCGTCTTCGGTGAAGAGCGCGGCGATGTCGTCGCGATCGTTGGTCTCCCCCGCCCGTACGTATTCGTTGATCCAGCTGGTCACGGTTGCGGCGGTGAGGAGTCCGGTGTTGGTCGGAGGCACTGCTGGGGTGTTTGTCATGTCATCCAGTTTCTTCGTGTGTACGGAAATGAGGCAGGGTGCGGTTCTCCCCGTCTGGCAGGGCGAATGGCGGGTGATCAGCCTTGGAGTGTCGGCCGGACGATGATCTCGTTGACGTCCACCGACGGGGGCTGGGTGACCGCGTAGCCGATGGCATCGGCGACGGCGGATGCCGGCAACCCGAGCTGCGCGGTCGCGTTGCGTGCGGCGGCCTGGCTGGCGGTGTCGCCTCCGCGCTCGGTGAGTTCGCTCATGGTGAGGCCGGGGCTGATGATCGTGACGCGCACGACGGTGCTCTCCTGGCGCAGCCCCTCGGAGAGGGCGCGGACGGCGAACTTGGTGGCGCTGTATACCGCGGCTGTTGGGTCGACGCGGTGTCCCGAGACGGATGCAACGTTGATGATGTGGCCGTATCCCTGGGCTTCCATCAGCGGAAGGACTGCGGCGATGCCGTGCAGGGTGCCTCGGAAGTTGACGTCGATCATCTGGTTCCACTCGTCGATGCGCAGTGAGTTCAACGTCGACAGGGGCATGACGCCGGCGTTGTTGACGAGTACGCCGATGCGGCCGTGGTGTGCTCGACCGGTTTCGGCGAAGGACTGCATGCTGGCGAAGTCGGTGACGTCAAGCTGCTGTGCGTCTGCCCTCCCGCCTGCGGCGCGGATCTCGTCGACGATGGAGGAGAGGCGGTCGATGCGGCGGGCGCCGAGGACGACCGGGTATCCGAGCGAGGCGAGGTACCGTGCTGTGGCTTCGCCGATGCCACTGCTGGCTCCCGTGATGAGTACGGCTCCGACGTCGCGTGTGATGGTGGTGGTCATGATGCTGCTCCTGAGTGTGATGGTGTTGCGATTCGGTTGCCCGCGACACCCGAGTAGGCGGTCGTTGTGGCGAGGAATAGGGTGAGGCCCGTGGCGAGAGCGATCCAGTTGAAGGGCGTCGGGGGGTGTCCGGCGCCGATGTTCTCGATCGCTCCGCCGAGCCCGAGCGAGGCGAGCAGGATGCCTGCGACAATCCCGAAGTGCAGGTAGGTGCCGATGGTGGCGGTGGCGGTCCTGCGGTTGCCTGTCATGGCGTCGATGTTGTGTTCGGCTCGTTCTGAAACGCGCCCGAAGTAGACCCACCACATCGCTAGGGCTACGGAGACGGCGGTGAGCGATGCGAGCACGATGGCCGGGGTGAGCGGCGAGTGCGATGCCCCGAGGCCTATGGAGATGATCGATTCGCCGAGTGCGAGGATGACGACGAGGCCGTGCCGTTCGGCGTAGTGCGCGGCGGAGGGCAGCAGCCATGCCCCGCCCTGCGAGGTGAGATAGATCGTGATCCCTTCGATGGCCACCGCCGCGAGCCAGAGGGCGAGTTGCGCGGTGCCGCCGAGCAGCGCGCCACTGATCAGGGCGATGGAGACGGGCACGATCGTGACTCCCATGGTGCGGAGCACCTGGCGGCGCAGCGCCCGGTCGCCGCGCGCTGCCACGATGTTCACCGCTGTGTAGACGACGGAGAGCGCGACGAAGCCGATCGAGAACAGCAAGGCTCCGAACAGGCTTTCCCCGGCGACGGGGTATACCTCGGGGATCGCGATCGAGAGCACTAAAACGATTGCGATGGCGGCGAGGATTCCTATCCGCACCGGCCCTCGGTCGGCGACCTGTTGGTTTGCGAGCCAGGCGTGCGACGCCCACGACCACCACAGGACGCCGAGTACCGCGAGTCCGCCGAGGATGCTCCGGATGCTCTCTCCGTCGGCCATGAGGTGCGTCACCTGGGTGAAGGCGAAGACGTACACGAGGTCGAAGAACAGTTCCAGCGGTGTGGCGCGGGTGCGCTCAGCGGTAGCGGTCTCAGTTGCCATCGACGCGGTGCAGCACGGTCGTGAGGTTCCAGTCGACACTGGAGTGGTCGATGGTGGCGTGCACAGGAGAGCCGGCCATTTCGCCGCTGATGCCGGCGGCGCCTGCGCGGGCGTGGTCGATGTTGTCGTACGCGACGATGTCGATGATGGTGCCGTCGCCGGTCTCGAGGATGCGGCGCCATTCGAAGCCGGGCTGGCGGGCCAGGTACTCGTCGATGTCGGCGTTAGCCGTGACGAAGTCGGCTGTCGTGAGGCCGGCGGCGGGGCGGAGGGTGGTCACTTCGAGGATCTCGGTCATGATGGGCAACTCTCTGTCGGTCGTGCAGGATGTTCCGTACTTCGAGTCTCGGTGCGGTGCCAACGGGGAAGAAGGCCGAATGAACCTAGGTGCACCGCACCCCGCCCGGGGTTACGCCTCAGGGAGCAGCTCGAACTCTGCGCGGCCCATCACGATGCCGTTCACTTGCAGTTCGATGGCATGCGGCCCGGGGTAGTAGCGGCGGGTCGTGATGGCGCGGAACGAGTGCTCGCGGGTGCGCTCGAGGTGCTCCCCGGGCGCGAGCGTCGCGGTGGTCAGCTTGAAGGTTTTGCCGGTCTGGGTGCCGTTGGCTTTCCTGTGGTGCACGATGTAGTCGACGGCCAGGCGCGCCGGCATGCTGCCGGTATTCGTGACCCCGATCGTGAACCGCTCGGTGCCGCCGAACGGCACCCTCGCCCGGTCGAGGATCGGCCCGTCGACGGCGATCGACTCCGCGGGAGTGAAGCCGAGCAATGACAGGGCGTCGGGGTCACCGCGCTTGACCAGCGTCCGCAGCCCGTGGGCAACCAGCCGTGCGGTGTTCTCGTCCGGCTGGGCCAGCCAGGCCCGTGCGGTCTCGACGACGATCGCCGGCTGTTGGCGGCTGAGGTCGTTGAGGTGGTTGGCGACCGAGCGCCGAACGTATTCGCTCGGGTCGCGATAGAGGGCGGTGATGATCGGCAACGTCGTCTTCGGGTGTGCGAGGAGCCCCTGCACCCGTGTCGACCACGGCAGAAACGCGCGGGTGCCCTCGGACGCGAGGCGTCGGAGGTCGACGTCATCGGAGACCGTCCAGTTCTGGATGATCCCGAGTGCGCGTTCCAGATCGTGGTCGAGCAGGGCGCGGATGGCGAACTCGGAGGTGAGGCGGGAGGTCAGTTCGCCGAGCAGCGCGAGTCCGTCGTCGAACGCCTCGTCCGTGTTCTCCGCGATGGCCTTGGCTGCGACGGCCGAGGTGACGGGCCAGATGAGCCAGCCGCTGAACAGGGGGACGCCAGCCTGTGCACGCCGGATCGTGTGGACGAAGGATTCATAGCTGCCAGGCAGGTCCGCCAGCAGGGCATCCCTGAGCAGGTCGCTGCGCTCGCGCAACGAGAGCGGCGTCAGGGCGCTCGATGCTTCCTGCAGATGGGTCAGCGCTTTCTCGGGAGCGGCGACGTGGATGGCGCGTATGAGGGCGTTCGCGGTGTGGGTTCCGATGAGTTCGTCGGCGAAGGGCATGGCTGGGTTTCCTGTCCGGGTTGTCGTTCACAGGCTTCCGCGGATGCTCTGGAGGAAGAAGGCCACGGCTCCCTAGGTGCACCGCACCCAGGGAGCATCCGCGACCGCGCGACTAGGTTGGGAGCGTGCAGATACTCACCGGCAACGCGTTAGGCGACTTCCTCCGGGCGAGCCGCGGCAACCTCGACCCGGAAGAAGCCGGCCTCGTGGGCGGGCGCGGCACCCGTCGGGTTGCCGGCCTCCGCCGCGAAGAGGTCGCGGTGCTCGCCGGGGTCAGCGCCGACTATTACGCGCGGCTCGAACAGGGGCGCGAACGCAGCCCCTCCTCCCAGGTGCTCGACGCCGTCGGACGGGCGCTGCGGCTCGACTCCGACTCTCGTGGGCACCTCTACCGCCTCGCCGGCATGAACCCGAACCTGCGGGCCGGGAGCTCGCGCGACCTCGTCGACCCGGCGCTGCTGACCTTGCTCGACTCGTTCCCCGGTGCCGCGGCATACGTGCTCGGGCCGTCGTTCGACATCCTGGCCACCAATGCGGCGGCCTCCGCCCTGTTGTCCCCGTTCGCCGCGGCCGGTGCAAACAGGCCGCTCAACATGGTGCGCGTGCTCTTCACCCACCCGGAGGCCCCGACGGTGTTCACGGAGTGGAACACTGTCACCCGGGCGACCGTGCACGCCCTGCGCCTGAACGCCGGATACGACCCGAACAATCCCGCCATCTTGGCGCTGCTCGACGAAATGCTGCCGGTGGACGTGTTTCGGGCGCTGTGGGAAGACCAGACCGTCGCCGGCCTCGCCCGCGCCTACAAGGTGTTCGTGCATCCCTCGGTCGGCCGCATCGAACTCACCTACCAGACCTTCGAAGTGCGGGATGCACCGGGGCAGCAACTGCTCGTCGGCACACCCGCGATCGGCAGCGCCAGCGCCGACGCTTTGGCGCTGCTCGGCACACTGCGCGCGACCGCGGGCAGCGACATCCACCCGTAGTTGGGCTCAACCACCAATCCTGCGGTGGTCGACCAGCCGGCGTAGCTCAGCGACGCGTCCACCCGGGCGGTTCGTAAACGAGACGTCCGCGCGTCGTGTGCTGGAGGCTGTACTGCCCCCACTCGCGGAGATACGTCGCGAGGACCGTCCGGGAGGTGGGCAAACGAGCGCGACCGCTATACCTGAGCCTTGACCCGTGAACCACTCTTGATGGTGGATCCCGCGTCGAGCGCGATCGTGCATCACGGCGAGATGGGCTGGTTTTCCGCGGCCTCGAGCGTGCCATCCGGCGCGGTGATGATTGTCCCGGGAAGCACATTGAAAGCCGCCGGTCCGGGCGCCACCGAAGTCGTATCCGGTTGCCGCGGAATGTTCTCAGATGCCGTAATGCCGGATGATCCCCCGAGCACCAGCGCCGCGCAGAGCGCGCCCCCACCAAGTAGACCCGGTGTGAGCGCGGGCCCCGTCCTAGCGAGTCGGCGAGCGGCAGGCCAGGATGGTCGCATGAGCCTCGACGTCGCCCGCCTCCGTGCCGGATTCCCCTCGCTCGCCTCGGGCATCGCCCACTTCGACGGCCCTGGCGGCACGCAGACGCCGTCGGTCGTGGGGCAGGCGATCGCCGACACCCTCACCGGCCCGCTGTCGAACCGCGGCACCTCAGTGGCGTCCGAACAGCGCGCGGAGGACGCAGTCGCGGCGTTCCGTTCGGCCGCCGCGGACCTGCTCGGCGCCGACCCGCGCGGCATCGTGTTCGGCCGCAGCGCCACACAGCTCAGCTACGACTTCTCGAAGCACCTCTCACGCGACTGGGGTCCCGGTGACGAGGTGGTGGTCACCCGCCTCGACCACGACTCGAACGTGCGACCGTGGGTGCAGGCCGCGGAGCGCACCGGCGCGACCGTGCGGTGGATCGAGATCGACCCGGCGACGGCGGAGCTCGACCTCAGCACCCTCGACGACGTCGTTACCGAGCGCACCAGGCTCGTCGCCGTCACCGCCGCATCGAACCTCCTCGGCACCGTGCCGCCGGTCCGCACAGTCGCCGATCGGGCACACGCCGTCGGTGCGCTCGTCTACGTCGACGGCGTGCACTACACGGCGCACCGCACCGTCGACGTCGCGGCACTCGGCGCAGACTTCTTCGCGTGCTCCCCCTACAAGTTCCTCGGACCGCACTGCGGCATCCTCGCTGCCTCGCCGGAACTGCTGGAATCGATCCGCCCTGACAAACTGCTCCCGTCGACGAACGTCGTCCCCGAACGCTTCGAGTTCGGGACACTCCCCTACGAGATCATGGCCGGCGCAACCGCCGCCATCAACGCCCTCGCGGCGATCGACCCCGGCTCGGCGACCACGAGACGTGAACAGTTGATCGCATCCGCCGCCTCCGTCCACGACCGGGAGATCACCCTGCGGTCGCGGATCGAGCAGGCACTGGCGGAACTCGGCCCCCTGGTCGAGCTGCACTCACGTGCGTCGGACCGGACGGCGACCCTGTTCATGACCTTTTCGGGCAGGAGTTCGGTGGATGCAGCCGCCTTCCTCGCCCAGCGGGATGTGCTCGCGCCCGCAGGATCCTTCTACGCGATCGAACCGTTCATCGCGCTGGCACTCGCCGACGATGCAGGCCTCCGCGTGGGCGTCGCACCGTACACCTCGGACGACGACGTCGACCGCCTGCTCGACGGTCTCCGCGAGTTCCTCGCGAGCTGAGCGCCAGGCTCTCACGCCTCGCTGGCGAACATCTTCCCCTGGGGGTCGAGGGTCGTGAGCAGGGCCGCGGAGATCGCTCCGAGCTGCGTGATCTGTTCCGGGGTCAGCGCGTCCAGCACGAGCGAGCGCACGTTCTCGACGTGCCCGGGCGCCGCCGCGACGACCTTCTCCCAGCCTGCATCGGTGAGCGTGACGTTCGTCGCTCGTCGGTCCGCCTCGCATGGCGTCCGTGCGACGAATCCCTCGCCCTCCAGCCGCGTGAGCACTCGCGACAGCCTCGGGAGCGTCGCGTTGGTCCGCGCGGCGAGCGCCGAGGTGCGGAGGAGCCGGCCCGGGGCCTCGGACAGCATCGCGAGCGTGAAGTAGTCGAAGTGGGTCAGGTGCTCATCTCGTGTGAGCTGCAGATCGAGCGCCGCGGGAAGCAGTTCGAGGACCGCGGCGAACCGCACCCAGGCCCTCTGCTGGTCATCACTCAGCCAACGCGTCTCCGTCATACCTCCACCCTAGCAATACTTGCTCCTACAACTAACCCGTGCTACCTTAGTTGTATCAACAACCAATCACCACGTGACCGAGCGGCCACGAGAAGGAGCATCGTCATGACGAACGTCACCATCTTCGGAACCGGCAACATGGGCAGCGCCATCGCCGGCCTCCTCGCGGCAGGCGGCGCATCCGTCGACCACCTCGGCTCGGGTGAGACCGGCACGATCACGGGCGACGTCGTCGTCCTCGCCGTGCCTTACCCCGCCCTTGCATCGATCGTCGAGCAGTACGCCGACCAGCTCGCAGGCAAGGTCGTCGTCGACATCACGAACCCACTCGACTTCTCGACCTTCGACTCCCTCACCGTCCCCGTGGGCAGCTCTGCAGCGGCCGAGCTCCAGGCCCTGCTGCCGTCCTCGCACGTACTCAAGGCCTTCAACACGACCTTCGCGGCCACGCTCGCATCGAAGCACGTCGGCGAACTGACCACCACGGTCCTCATCGCTGGAGACGACGCCGCGGCCAAGGGCGCCCTCTCAGAGCTCGTGACCGCCGGTGGCCTGCAGGCCGTCGACGCCGGTTCGCTCAAGCGCGCCCACGAACTCGAGGCGCTCGGCTTCCTCCAGCTGACCCTCGCGGCCGGCGAGCAGATCTCCTGGACGGCCGGCTTCGCACTCGTGAAGTAACCGCGCCCACGCCGACGCACCCGGATCGGTGCGATCCCATCACGAGATCGCACCGATGCCGTCGTTCCGAGTACCACTCCGGGCCGCGCGCAGTTCGCGGCGAATCGGCCCGCGACAGCCAGCCACTCGGTACTGTCGAGGGATGACCGATGCCAGGGGCGCCCACTCACAGACGCTCTCGCGCGGCATCCGCATCCTCGAGATCCTCGCCGACTCACGCGCACCGCTCACGATCGACGAACTGAGCGCGGCCCTCGGCCTGCACCGCAGCGTGGCCTACCGGCTGCTCCGCACCTTGGAGGACCACCGCCTCGTCGTCCGCAACAGCGCCGGACGCATCGCACTCGGCTCCCGGTTAGCCGCCCTCGCCGCCGGCGTCTCGCACGACCTGCAGGCGGCGGCACTCCCCGAGCTCACGGCCATCGCGAACGAGCTCGGCATGACCTGCTTCCTCGCGGTCCTCGACGGCGACGAGATCGTGACGCTCGTGAGCGTCGAGCCTCGCCACACCATCGGCTCGATCGCGCAGCGACCAGGCACCCGGCACCCGATCGGCATCGGCGCACCCGGCAAGGCGATCGCCTCGCGCCTGCCCGAAGCGCAGTGGCCGGGCACCCTCGACGACGACCACCGCGCAGAGCTCGCCGCGGTCCGCGGCGACGGTTGGGCAGCAAGCCACGACGAGGTCATCACCGGGCTCCGCGCCGTCGCCGTCCCACTGCCCACCCAGGCTGCCCCGGCCGCCGCACTCGCGGTCGTCTACGTGTCGAGCGCACGCCCCGAACACGAGATCGCGGCCCGCCTCACCGAGGGGGCCGCGACCATCGCGTCGACGGTGTGATCCGTCGACCCATCGAACCGATCGAAGTACCGGGTCAGACGCGCGTGCCGTAGATCTGCCCGCGGCTCTGCTCCTCCTCGGCGTCACCGCCCAGCGGGATGCCCGTGCGGTCACGCAGCAACAGGGTCGCCGCGAAGCCGATCACGATCATGCCAGCGATGTAGAACGCGACGGACGTCGCAGAACCCGTCACCTGCACGAGCCACGTGGCGATCGTCGGGGCGAAAGCGCCGCCGAGGATCGCACCGATGGCGTAGGTGACCGAGACGCCCGTGTAGCGGATCGACGCCGGGAACAGCTCGGCGAAGTATGCAGCTTGCGGTCCGTAGGTGAAACCGTTGCCGATCGCGAACAGACCGAGGCCGACGAACACGAGCCACGGGTTCCCGGTGTTCACGAGGGGGAAGAGCGTGAACACGGTCGCGAGGAACGCGATCCAACCGATGATGTAGGTGTTCCGGCGCCCGATGCGGTCCGACAGCGACCCGGCGAACCAGGTCACGATGAGCCAGACGACCGCGGACCCGGTGACGGCGAGCAGCACGGGCGTGCGCTCCATTCCGACGAGCCCGCCGTCGGCGATCGGTGTCGTCGCGTAGTTCTGGATGTAGCCACCAGTGGTCATGTAGCCGGCGGCGTTGTTCCCCGCGAACGTCAGGGCGGCGAGCAGCACGAGGAGCCAGTGGCGGCGGAAGAGCACGACGATCGGGACCCGACGGCGCTCCTTGTTCCGGGCGAGCGCGACGAACACCGGGCTCTCGTCGACCTTCCGACGCACGACGTAGCCGACGATGATGAGCACGAAGCTCAGCAGGAACGGCACCCGCCAGCCCCATTCGAGGAATGCGTCGCCAGGCGAGATCACGCCGGTCATGAGCGCGAGCATTCCGGAGGCGAGCAGCAGCCCGATGGGGACGCCGATCTGCGGGAATGCGCCGAAGCGGCCGCGGCGACCCGTGGGTGCGTGCTCGACGGCCATGAGCACCGCCCCACCCCACTCGCCGCCGGTCGAGAGCCCCTGCAGGATGCGGAGGAACACGAGCAGTGCCGGTGCGAGGATGCCGATCTGGTCGTAGGTGGGCAGGAGCCCGATGAGTGTCGTCGCCGCGCCCATGAGGAACAGCGTGATGACGAGCATCTTCTTCCGACCGATCCGGTCACCGAAGTGGCCGGCGACGAATGCGCCGAGCGGGCGGAACAGGAAGCTCACGCCGACCGTCGCGAACGACAGCAGGAGCGCGGCTTGGGGCCCGGCGGGCTGGAAGAAGAGCTGGGAGAACACGAGGCCGGCGGCGCTCGCGTAGAGGAAGAAGTCGTACCATTCGACCGTGGTGCCGATGACGGTGGCGAAGGCCACTCGTCTGAGTTCGGCGGGGGTCGTGGCCCGCGCCAGTGATGCCGTTGTCATGTCTCGAGACCCCTTTGTCCGTCGCGGTCCGTCATTGGACCGCCACAATGTACATCACATCGTATACAATCAAGTCCACAGCGCAAGAGGCAGTCGATGAAGACGGGACGTGATGCGATGCAGGACCACGAACGACAGGCGATCGCCGACGAGCTGGCCGAGGCCCACGAGCAACGGAGCATCATCCCGTTGCTCACCGCCCGCCACCCTGAGATGACGATCGACGACTCCTACGCCGTCCAGGCACTGTGGGCCCAGCGCCGGAGCGCCGCCGGGCACCGCATCGTCGGTCACAAGATCGGCCTCACCTCGAAGGCGATGCAGCAGGCCACCGGCATCACCGAACCCGACTACGGCGTCATCTTCGACGACCAGGTCTTCGAGTCCGGCGCGACCCTCGACTTCGACGCCTTCTCGAACGTGCGCGTCGAGGTGGAACTCGCATTCGTCCTCGGCAAGCCACTCGACGGCCGGCACTGCACGATCTTCGACGTCCTCGACGCCACCGACTACGTCATCCCCGCGCTCGAGGTCCTCAATTCCCACATCGAGCTCACCGGCCGGACCATCGTCGACACGATCTCCGACAACGCGGCGCTCGGTGCCATGGTCCTCGGCGGCAACCCCGTCCGCCCTGACACGATCGACCCGCGCTGGGTGTCGGCGCTGCTGTACCGCAATCAGACGATCGAGGAGTCGGGCGTCGCCGGTGCCGTCCTCGGACACCCTGCGCTCGGGGTCGCCTGGCTCGCCGGCAAGCTCGCCCAGCACGGCGGCAGCCTGGCCGCCGGGGAGATCATCCTGTCCGGCTCGTTCACCAGGCCGATGTGGGTCGAGCGAGGCGACACCGTGCACGCCGAATACCAGGGACTGGGAGCCGTGACATGCCGATTCGAATGACCCTTCCGCCCACGTTCGGCGAGCGCCTGCGCACCGCCGACCGTCCGCTCGTCGGCATGTGGGTCGTCTCCGGGAGTCCGGTCGCCGCCGAGATCGCGGCCGGCAGCGGACTGGACCTCATCCTCATCGACGGTGAGCACTCGGCCAACACGCTCGAGAGCATCCAGCTGCAGCTGCAGGTTGTCGCGGCGTTCCCGGTCTGCCCCCTCGTGCGCGTGCCGTTCGGCGATGCCGTGATCATCAAGCAGGTGCTGGACCTCGGTGCACAGAACCTGATCGTGCCGATGGTCGAGTCGGCGCAACAGGCTGAGGCCCTCGTCCGTGCAATGCGGTACCCACCACAGGGGGTGCGCGGCGTCGGCAGCGCGCTCGCGCGCTCGTCCCGCTGGAACCGGGTGGACGGGTATCTCGCGGATGCGGACGACTCGGTGTCATTGACGGTGCAGATCGAGTCGGCGAACGCCGTGGAGCATGCGGAGGAGATCCTCGCCGTCGACGGTGTCGATGCGGTGTTCGTCGGTCCGGCAGACCTCTCGGCATCCCTCGGTCTCCTCGGACAGCAGGGGCACCCCGAGGTCCTCGCAGCCGTGGAGCGCGTGCTCGCGGCGGCGACGACGGCTGGAAAGCCCGCCGGCGTGAACGCGTTCGATCCGGTCGTCGCGGAGCACTACCTCGAGCACGGCGCGTCGTTCGTGCTCGTCGGTGCCGACGTCGCCCTGCTCGCGCGGGCGTCCGAGGGCCTCGCCGAGCGTTTCATCGAGCGCAGGCGGAGCCCCGGACGCTCGGACGGATACTGACCCTTCCGCAACACCGATAGATCGTATATGATTTCGTATACCGACAGCAAGGACGTGTGATGAGCAGCAACGACAGCGCAGCAGAGCTGGACGGTTCCGAGGAGCTGCCGACCGGTGACGGCAAGGTCATCGCCGTCCACCTCAACTATCCCTCGCGTGCAGCGCAGCGCGGCCGCACACCGGACCAGCCGTCCTACTTCCTGAAGCCGTGGTCCTCGGTCGCGCTGAGCGGCGAGACGATCGAGCGACCGGCCGGCGCCGAACTCCTCGCCTTCGAAGGCGAGATCGCCATCATCATCGGCGAACCCGCCCGCCGGGTCTCGGTCGAGGACGCCTGGCAACACGTCTCCGGCGTCACCGCCGCGAACGACTTCGGTCTCTACGACCTGCGCAGCGCCGACAAGGGCTCGAACCTGCGCTCCAAGGGCGGCGACGGCTACACCCCGCTGGGCCCCGCGATCATCCCGGCGGCCGACATCGACCCGACGGCACTCCGGGTCCGGACCTGGGTGAACGGCGATCTCGTCCAGGACGACACGACCGACACCCTCCTCTTCCCCTTCGCTCGGCTGATCGCCGACCTGTCGCAGCTCTCCACACTCGAGACCGGCGACATCATCCTCACCGGCACGCCTGCAGGCTCCTCGGTCGTCGGCCCCGGCGACATCGTCGAGGTCGAGGTGGATGCCCCGACCGCCCCTGGCGCACCGAGCACCGGCCGCCTCGTGACCACCGTCGTGCAAGGAGAGGTGCCCTTCAGCGACGTCGGATCGAAGCCATCGGTCGACGACCACCAACGGGTCGAGGCGTGGGGTGACGCCGAACGAGCGGGGGTGCGCCTCGACCGCCTCAGTGACCGGAGCGCGCCGCCGCTCGATCCGGCCGTCGCAGCGCAGCTCGCGCAGGTCGCTACCGCGACGCTCAGCGCCAAGCTCCGCGCACGCGGGTACACCGAGGTGTTCGTCGAGGGCGTGCACGCCTCGCGCCCCGGCACCCGCATGGTCGGCGTCGCCAGGACGCTCCGCTTCGTCGCCTACCGCCCGGACCTCTTCGCAGAGCGCGGCAACGGCTTCAACGCCCAGAAGCGGCTCTTCGACACCGTCGAGCAGGGCGAGGTCATCGTGATCGAGGCACGCGGCGAGCGCGGTACCGGAACCGTCGGCGACGTGCTCGCGCTCCGCGCCCAGCAGCGCGGCGCAGCCGGCGTCGTCACAGACGGCGGCATCCGCGACGCAGAACAGGTCGCGTCGTTCACGCTCCCGACGTTCTCGCAGGGGGCGCACCCCTCGGTCCTCGGCCGTCGTCACGTCCCGTGGGAGATCGACGTCGCCATCACCTGCGGCGGCGCGACCGTGCTGCCGGGCGATGTGATCGTCGGCGACGGCGACGGCGTCATCGCGATCCCTCGCGCGCTCGTCGCCGAGGTCGCGGCCGAGGCGGTCGTCCAGGAAGCGGAGGACGCCTGGATCGCGGAGCAGGTCGTGCAGGGAGCAGCCGTCGACGGCCTCTTCCCGATGAACGCAGCCTGGCGGGCGAGGTACGAAGCAGCACGAGCAACCGGCATCGGCAGCGAGGCCCAGCGATGAGTTCAGAGTCCAAATCCGAACGCGCCTACCGCTTCATCCGCGAAGGCATCGACGAGGGTCGGTTCGTCCCCGGGTTCCGGCTCGTCCTCGGACAGATCGCCGGCGAACTCGACATCAGCGTCGTCCCTGTCCGCGAGGCCATCCGTCGTCTGGAGGCCGAAGGTCTCGTCACCTTCGAGCGCAACGTCGGCGCGCAGGTCGCACTGCTGCAGGAGACCGAATACCTCTTCACGATGCAGACGCTCGCGCTCGTCGAGGGCGCCGCGACGTCGATGAGCGCCGCCTACCTCACCAGTGAACACCTCGATCGGGCCCGCGAGATCAACGAGCGGATGCGTCGCACCCTCGACGACTTCGACCCGCACACCTTCACGGCACTGAACCTCAAGTTCCATGCGGTGCTGTTCGAGGAGTGCCCGAACCCGCACATCCTCGACCTCGTGCACCGCGGCTGGTCCCGTCTGAACGTGCTCCGCGACTCGACGTTCAGCTTCGTGCCGGGTCGCGCCCGTGAGTCCGTCGCCGAACACTCTCAGCTCCTCGAACTCATCGAGGCCGGGGCGTCGCCGTTCGAGGTCGAGATCGCGGCGCGCGAGCACCGGACCACGACCCTCGACGCGATGCTCGCCTACCAGGCCGCCCACAAGCCGCCCACCGCACCACCCTTCTCGTCGACTTCGACAGCATCATCCACCACCCAGCGGAGGAACCACTCATGACCCAGCACGTTCCGGCAGCGTTGCCAGACCGCATCCGCCACTTCATCGACGGAGCCTTCGTCGACTCGGTGGACGGCGACACCTTCGACGTCCTCGACCCGGTGTCGAACGAGACCTATGTGCAGGCCGCGGCCGGCAAACAGGCCGACATCGACCTTGCGGTCGCGGCAGCGAAGCGTGCGTTCGACGACGGTCCTTGGCCGAGGCTCCTCCCCCGCAAGCGCAGCCGGGTGCTGCACCGCATCGCCGACGCCGTCGAGGCGCAGGATGCACGCCTCGCCGAACTGGAGAGCTTCGACACGGGACTGCCGATCACGCAGGCGCTCGGTCAGGCGAAGCGCGCGGCCGAGAACTTCCGCTTCTTCGCAGACCTGATCGTGGCGCAGCGCGACGACACCTACAAGGTGCCCGGTCGTCAGGTGAACTACGTGAACCGCAAGCCGATCGGCGTCGCCGGGCTCATCACACCCTGGAACACGCCGTTCATGCTCGAGAGCTGGAAGCTTGCGCCCGCGCTCGCGACCGGCAACACCGTCGTGCTGAAACCGGCCGAGTTCACGCCGTTGTCCGCGAGCCTGTGGGCGGAGATCTTCCGCACCGCCGGCGTGCCGGACGGCGTCTTCAACCTCGTGAACGGCCTCGGCGAGGAGGCGGGCGACGCACTCGTCAAGCACCCCGACGTGCCCCTCATCTCCTTCACCGGCGAGAGCAGCACCGGCCAGCTGATCTTCGCGAACGCCGCCCCCTTCCTCAAGGGTCTGTCGATGGAGCTCGGCGGCAAATCGCCCGCCGTCGTCTTCGCCGATGCGGACCTCGAGGACGCCATCGACGCGACCGTGTTCGGTGTCTTCTCGCTGAACGGCGAACGCTGCACCGCCGGGAGCCGCATCCTCGTCGAGCGCAGCATCTACGACGATTTCGTCGAGCGCTATGCGGAGCGTGCGCGCAACATCGTCGTCGGCCACCCGAACGACCCGGCGACCGAGGTTGGCGCGCTGGTGCATCCGGAGCACTACGAGAAGGTCATGGGCTATGTCGAGATCGGCAAGGGCGAGGGGCGACTCGTCGCAGGCGGCGGTCGGCCGGAGGGCTTCCCGACCGGCAACTACGTCGCACCGACGGTCTTCGCAGATGTGTCTCCCGACGCCCGGATCTTCCAGGAGGAGATCTTCGGGCCCGTCGTCGCCATCACCCCGTTCGACTCCGACGAGGAGGCGCTCGCGTTGGCGAACAACACGAAGTACGGGCTCGCGGCATATATCTGGACGAACAACCTGAAGCGTGCGCACACGTTCTCGCAGAACGTGCAGGCGGGCATGGTGTGGCTGAACTCGAACAACGTCCGCGATCTGCGGACCCCGTTCGGTGGCGTCAAGGCGTCCGGCCTCGGCCATGAGGGCGGCTACCGCTCGATCGACTTCTACACCGACCAGCAGGCCGTCCACATCACGCTGAACCAGGCGCATTCGCCGCGATTCGGCACCGGCGGACAGCTGTCGGCCGCGCACTGAAACACGCACTCCCCCTACCCACCCGACATCACGCAAGGACGCAGACCATGTCGAACCCCAACACCTCTTCGCCCATCCTGTCCGCGGCTTCGGCCGAGCCCGTCGTGACCACGACCGACCCGATCCCGGCACCCGGGAACCGGATCCCGACCCCCGCCGCGGCGCCGCCTGACATCCTCCGCTGCGCGTACATGGAGATCGTCGTCACCGACCTCGCTGCGAGCCGGAAGTTCTACGTGGACGTGCTCGACCTCGTCGTCACCGAGGAGGACGAGAACACCGTCTACCTGCGGAGCTTCGAGGAGTTCATCCACCACAACCTGGTGCTGCGTCAGGGGCCGGTGGCTGCCGTCGCAGCGTTCAGCTACCGCGTGCGGAGCCCCGAGGACCTCGATCGTGCGGTCGCGTTCTACACCGAGCTCGGCTGCCGGGTCGAGCGTCGTGCCGAAGGGTATGTGAAGGGCATCGGCGACTCCGTGCGCGTCGAGGACCCGCTGGGCTTCCCCTACGAGTTCTTCTACGACGTCGAGCACGTCGAGCGTCTGGCGTGGCGCTACAACCTGTACACGCCCGGTGCTCTCGTGCGGCTCGACCACTTCAACCAGGTGACCCCCGATGTGCCCCGTGCCGTCGCTTACATGGAGGATCTGGGGTTCCGCGTGACCGAGGACATCCAGGACGAGGCG
Organism: Plantibacter sp. RU18; assembly: GCF_050613355.1. Classification (NCBI taxonomy): domain Bacteria; kingdom Bacillati; phylum Actinomycetota; class Actinomycetes; order Micrococcales; family Microbacteriaceae; genus Plantibacter; species Plantibacter sp. RU18. Next base: position 1,135,449 of record NZ_CP159618.1, on the reverse strand, counting down.
GGCACCACGTATGCCGCGTGGATGCGGCGCAAGCCGACCGTGCACGACACGGCGATGACGGGTGGCGACGGGCCGCGCATGCACCACGTCGCGTTCGCGACGCATGAGAAGCACAACATCATCGCCATCTGCGACAAGCTGGGCGCGCTGCGGATGTCGGACGTCATCGAGCGCGGACCCGGCCGCCATGGGGTGTCCAACGCGTTCTACCTCTACATCCGTGACCCCGACGGTCACCGCATCGAGGTCTACACGCAGGACTACTACACGGGCGACCCCGACAACCCGGTGGTCACGTGGGACGTCCACGACAACCAGCGCCGTGATTGGTGGGGCAACGCCGTCGTCCCCAGCTGGTACACCGACGCATCGCTCGTCCTCGACCTCGACGGCAATCCGAAGCCGGTCGTCTCCCGCACCGACGACTCCGAACTCGAGGTCACCATCGGGGCTGACGGCTTCTCCTACACCCGCAAGGGCGACGAGGCACAGGGCTTCAAACTCGGCAACACCCTGTAGCGCGCCGCTGGCACGAGGCGGATCGGCGACGACCCGCACCTCTGCTGGCCGCATGACGAGTCCTGTGGTGCACACCACCTTCGATGGTGGTGCGCCGGAGCCGGTGTGGCGAGACGTCGCGGAACTGTTCGTCGAGTCGTTCACTGCAGCCCCGTACTTCGAGGACGCGGCGGAGCTCGGGACGATCGCGCAGTGGGGTCCGGAGCACCTCCGTCAGGGCGCGGGGCGCCTCGTCGCCGCACGGCGCGACGAGCGCCTCGTCGGTTTTGCGCTCGCACACGGCCTGGTCGGCGACGCCGCTTGGCAGGGCATCCTGTCCCAGCTGACGGACAGCACCGACGCCTCATCGGCTCTCGACCGACCCGAGAACGCCCTCGTCGTGCACGAGCTTGCTGTTCGGGAGTCAGAACGCGGCCGCGGCATCGCTGGTTCATGCCTTGCAGCACTGCTGCAGGACAGGCCGGAACCTCGAACCTTCATCGGCGTCTACGAGCGGGCGACGGCGGCCGCAGCAATGTACCGCCACTGGCAGCTGACGGAGATCGGCCAGGTCCCGATGCCAGGTGATGCGGTCGCCCTCCATGTCCTGACGGCGCCGACCGCCCGACTGGCATCGCACCTTGCACGCTCAGCCTCAGTCTTGCGTCGCGAACCTGCCTAGCTCCCCGCCCCTCCCGCCCACCCCGCCCCGCCCGCTCACCCCGCTCACCCCGCTCACCGAGCTTGTCGAGGTGCATCCCGAGCCCCGATGTCACACCTGAGCAGTAGCCTGCGAGAGCCCCCGAATTACACCGATCGGAAACGAACCCATGGACGACCGCTCCGTCATCGAGGTCAGCGATGACGAACGCAACGACCTTCGGCGCCGGCTCCACGACACGCGCTGGCCCGAGCCGTGGCCGTTGACGAGTTGGGAGGCGGGCACCGATCAGCAGGAGCTGCGGCGCCTCGTCACCTACTGGGCAGACGAGTTCGACTGGTCGGCTCAGCAGCGGGTCATCAGCGCACTGCCCTGGCACACTGCCGACATCGGTGGCACGGCCCTCCGGTACCTCCGATTCGACGCAGAAGCGCGAGGCGGAATCCCCATCGTCCTCACGAACGGCTGGCCGAGCAGCGCACTCGAGCTGATCGACGTCGCTCGGCGCTTGTCGAACCCGTCCCGCTTCGGAGGCGATGCGGCGAGCGCCGTGACCGTCATCGTGCCTGCGCTGCCCGGGCTGCCGTTCTCGCCCCAACGGCCGACGTTCGAGGAGCAGACGCACGAGCTGTGGCACACCCTCATGACCGAGCGTCTGGGCTTCACCCGCTATGCCGCGCACGGCGGCGACCTCGGCGCCGGCATCACGTCACGGCTCGCACAAGCCCATCCTGAGGCCGTCGCGGGCATCCATCTGCTGGCCGTGGCGGCTCCACGTGAGTTCGACGAGACGACGCTCACCGATGAGGAACGGGCACACCTCGTCCGGGTGGAGGCATGGGTGGCTTCCGAGGGCGCCTACCAACATCAGCAGCAGACCCGCCCGCTCACACTCGCCCCGGCTCTGTCCGATTCTCCAGCCGGGCTCCTGTCGTGGATCCTCGAGAAACACCGGGCCTGGAGTGACTGCGACGGGGTCGTCTCCTCGCGCTTCAGCGACGAGTACCTCGCCACGCTTGCTTCCGTGTACTGGTTCACGAACACCATCGGGACGTCCTTCCGGCCCTACTACGAGTACGCGGCCGGGTTCACGACGCGTGTCGATCGCGTCACTGTGCCGACGGCGGTCGCGCTCTTCCCGCACGACCTCGCGAGCCCACCACGCAGCTGGGCCGAGCGCAGCTACGACGTGCGCCGGTTCACAACCATGCCGCGCGGCGGCCACTTCGCTCCGCACGAGGAACCCGAGCTGCTCGCAGACGACATCCGCGAGTTCCTGCAGACACTGTGACACCGCTCGCAGACCTGGCGTGTACTCGCGCACGGCGGCAGGGCACTCCCTCACCAGGTAGTTCACTCGCGTCCTCGCCACCGCCTCCTACGCTGGGCTGATGACCAACGTGCACCTCACCGGACGACTCATCTGCCGAGACACCACACAGGCCGCGATCGTCGGGAGACACCTGCCGCCGCATGTGGAGCTGACGCTCGCGGAATCGGGATGTCTCTCGTTCGCCGTCACGGCGACGACCGACCCGCTCGTGTGGGATGTCGAGGAGTGGTTCACCGACGAGACGACGTTCGCGGCGCACCAGGCACGTGTCGCGGCGAGTGAGTGGGGTCGGGCGACGGCCGGCATCGAAAGAAGCTACTCGGTCGAAGCCGGCACCTACCGACAGTGACCTGCTGAGTAGCATGCAGGCATGGACATCAAACTTGAGAACGTCGGCATCGCGGTTCGTGACATCGAGGCGACGATCGCCTTCTTCACCGATCTCGGCCTGACCGTCGTCGGCCGCGACAAGGTGAGCGGCGACTGGGCCGACACGGCTGTCGGTCTCGACGGCAACCACGCGAAGATCGCGATGCTGCAGACGCCCGACGGCAACGGTCGCCTGGAGCTCTTCGAGTACATCCACCCCGCCGCGATCGAGACCGAGCAGACCCGACCCAACGAGATCGGCATGCACCGCGTCGCCTTCTCCGTCGACGACATCGATGCGGCCCTCGAGGTCGTCGCGAAGCACGGATACGCGCCCCTCCGCGGAGTCGCGAACTACCAGGACGTCTACAAGCTCACCTATGTCAGCGGCCCGAGCGGCATCATCGTGATGCTCGCCCAAGACCTGACGAAGAAGTAGCCCGGCGGGACGGACCGGCCGGATCATCGTTAGCGCGCTCGGCTATCCGGTAACTCGGCGGACTCCGTGCACTCTTCCGCGAGTGCTCTCGACCTGTCGCGAACGGCTATGCGGAGCATCAGCACCGCGAGCACACATGCAGCGAGTGCCAGAGCGAGCCGCAGCACATCGACGATCTCGGCCAGGCCACCATGCCGGACGAGCCAGACCACTGCTAGAACCAGTTGCGCAACAGCGAGGAGCAGCACAACCGCCCACAAGACGAGGAGGACGGTCCTGCGCCGCAGAGTCATGTTGGCAGCCTACGCTCAGGCGTCACGTTCCGCGGGGAACGGTCGTTGGTATATCCACACGAAGAAACCGAGCAGCACGAGCAGCCCGATCCCGGCGAGGACAGCCGCCGAACCAACAACAACTCCGGCCCAGAGAAGCCCGATGCCGAGGATGATATTGCCGAGGGAGCACAGGCCCATAACGAGAGCCAAGGCGAGGTTGACCCGCGGCTGAGCTACGAGTGATAGCTGCGTGTCAGCGACCCAACGCGGTTGTCCAGCACGGATCATCGAGAAGACCACAGCCCGAATGCGTACAAGGCCTGCACCGACGACAAGCGCCACGGTCGCCCCAACGCCGATGTTCACGGCGGGTCCGTTTCGGCCGCAAGGTCGACCTCTCGCTGTGCCCGCCGCTCACGCCACAGCATCCCTACTGGCAGGGCTGAGGTCAACACCGCGAGGCCCAATATGATCCAGAATGCTGGAGACTTGTCGAACGGCACCGCGATCGATATCGCAGCAATCGCGACGACGAACGCGAGCCGAAGAGACGCGGCACGCAACTTCGACCCCAGATCACTCATCTCCGGAATGCTAGTCGACGCTCTCTCTGCACACAGGGCCTTGCTCTTTCGCCGACAGTCCATGCGTCCAGCGCATACGTCGTCGACCTCAGTTCACCTCCTGGGCCGATCACCGCGATGGTCCCTTCTCAGTTGTCCGCCGGAGGCCGTACTCACAGATGGCATTCGCGCATCCTCTAGAGTCAGAGGTAGTCGTCAAACAGGGGGAAACAATGGAGTTCGAAGAACGTCTCGCGTCACTTGCGCTGAAGGTCAAGAATCAGCGCGACGCGATCCAAACCGAGGAAGCAACGAAGAACGCATTCATCATGCCGTTCATCTCGACAATCCTTGGGTGCGACGTGTTCAACCCCCTCGAGGTCGTTCCGGAATTCACGGCGGACGTCGGTGTGAAGAAGGGCGAGAAGATCGACTACGCGATCATGCGCGACGGGGAGGTGCAGATTCTCATCGAGTGCAAGAAGTCAACGGAGCCGCTTCGCATCGAGCATGCGTCGCAGCTCTTCCGCTACTTCGCGGTTACGAACGCTCGCATTGCGGTTTTGACGAATGGCGAGAGCTACCACTTCTACACCGACCTTGACGCTCCCAACCGCATGGATGAGAAGCCGTTCCTCGTGCTGGACCTCTCAGACATCGACGAGACCCTCCTGCCGGAACTGCGAAAGCTCACGAAGGATGTTTTCGACCTCGATTCTGTGATCAATGCCGCGGAGGAGCTGAAATACGTTGGTCAGCTCAAGCGCGCTATTGCTACCCAATTTCGGGAGCCTTCAGACGACTGGATCCGATTCGTCACCACCCGCGTGTACGAAGGTTCGTACACGCAGAAGGTACGCGAGCAGTTCACTCCCCTTGTAGCGAAAGCTACAAAACAGTTCCTCAACGAGCAGGTAAACGACCGTCTCAAGAAGGCCCTTGGGTCCTCTAGTTACCTTTCCGTTCCGGCCGCATCGGCAGATGCCGTCAACAGCGAGCCGGTCGTTGAGGCCGATCTCGACCGGGATACGGAAACAGAAACGACGCTGGAAGAACTCGAGGGCTACCAGATCGTCAAGGCGATTGCTTGCAGCGAAGTGAAGCCAGAGCGAGTCGTGCATCGTGATGCGAAATCGTACTTCGCGGTCTTACTCGACGACAACAACCGAAAGCCGATTGCACGCCTTCACTTCAACGGCAAGAAGCAAAAATACCTCGGTATCTTCGATGCAGAGAAGAACGAGACGAAGCATCCGATCGACTCGCTCGACGGTATCTATGCGCACGCCGAGGCGATCCGCTCGTCCGTGAAGACTCACGCCGGCTGACCCGCTCCCGCGTGTTTCATCGGGGAGGCATGCGCACCTCCGCGCCGCACCTACGGGTGCGGTTGATCGTCGACGCTACGTTCGTCCTCATGGCCGAGTAGCCCGGCGGCACCTTCCGTAGGGTGGAGCTATGAACAGTCGAGTGCTCAGGCGATTGCTCCTCGGTGGATCGGTCGCGGTCGTCATCACGGGAGTCATCGTGCTCGCCGTCGCCGCGTCGCAACCGCTCTCGTTCGGCTGGTTCGCCAGCTCGCCACTGTCGGGAACGACCTTCACCTCCGGAGACGTACACATCGTCTCGACGGCCACTGTGACCGGCCTCACGATCCTTATCGTCGGCGTGATCGGATTGGCGTTCCTCACCGGGTGGTCTGTCGGCCGGCGATCGCTTCCGCTCCCGTCCGACGATCCACCGGTGGGCTGACCGCTCCGGACGCAGCGCCTCCCCCGAGCGAGGGAGATGCGCGATGACTGTCGGACCACTCTTCTGGTGAGGTTCTGGGACACTGTTGCGATGTGCCTTTCACCTGCCCCTGATGCCGGAGCGCGATGATCGAGCACGACGCTGCTGCGGCTGCCCGCTCCGCCTACGCACATCGCGCCGCTGAGTACGCTGAGCTGCTCGGCACCATGGATTCGGTCCACCCGTCCGACGTGCAGCTCGTGTCCGCCTGGGCGGATCACGTCGACGGCCCGATCATCGACGCTGGGTGCGGCCCCGGCCACTGGACCGAGTATCTGGCGAGTCGTGGCCACCAGGTGCGCGGCGTCGATCTCGTGCCTGAATTCATCGCGCATGCCCGGAAGAACCACCCGGGGCTCGCCTTCGACGCTGGGAACCTCGACAGTCTTGACGCTGAGGCCGACAGCGTGGGAGGCGTCCTCGCCTGGTATTCGCTCATCCACCACCACCCCACGACCATCGCGACCACGCTTGCGGAGTTCGCCCGAGTCCTGGCTCCCGGCGGTGACATCCTCCTCGGGTTCTTCGTGGGATCGGTCGTCGACCCGTTCGATCACGCGGTGGTGACCGCATACCGGTGGCCCGTCGAAGAACTGGAGGCGGCGGTGGAGCACGCGGGGTTCACCGTCATCGAGACACACACCAGGACCACTCGGAACCAGCGGCCACACGGGGCGATTGTCGCGCGCCTCACGCCCGCCCGTTCGGCGCTCCCCACCTCGGCGCTGGGGCGTCAAGCCTGATCAGACACCGGACACACGAACGGCAAGGAGAACATCGTCTCCCTGCCACTTCCAGAGTATGCCCGGGGTGGGGGCTTGCCGCAAGACCCCGTGCAGCGTCCAGACTGGTCAGCCGCGGCGCTCTCGGCCGCCAGGACAGGGGTGCATGTGGACGACTACGACGTGATCATCAGTGGCGGTGGCCCGACCGGGATGATGCTGGCCGCCGAACTGCGTCTGCACCGGGTGAGCGTGCTCGTGTTGGAGCGGGACTCCGAACCGAGCCAGGCGGTCAGGTCGCTCGGCCTGCATCCGCGCAGCATCGAGATCCTCGACCAACGCGGACTCCTCGAACGCTTCCTCGAACACGGGACACAGTACCCGGGCGCCTCGGGACACTTCGCCGGCCTGGTCGCGCCCGCTCCGGTGCACCTCGACACCGCACACGACTACCTCCTCGGCATCCCCCAGCCAATCACCGACCGACTGCTGACCGAACACGCGTTGGAAGTCGGCACCGAGCTGCGCCGAGGGAGCGAACTGGTCGCATTCGGGCAGGACGAGGACGGCGTCATGGTCGACCTCGCTGACGGCTCACGACTCCGCGCACGCTGGCTGATCGGCTGCGACGGCGGCCGCAGCCTCGTGCGCAAGCTGGCGGGAATCGCCTTCCCGGGCGAGCCGGCCACCACCGAATGGATCCTCGGCGAGGTGCAGGCGGCGATGGACGCCGCGGAGATCGCCTCGATCTCCGACCGGGTCCGGCAGACGCACCGCGGATTCGGCATCGGTCCGGCAGCCGACGGCCTGTTCCGCGCCGTCGTCCCCGCAGCTGCCGTGGCCGAGGATCGCACCGTCGCACCCACGCTCGATGAGTTCCGCACCCGACTGCGCGACGTCGCCGGCACGGACTTCGGCGTCCACTCACCGCGGTCGCTCTCCCGCTTCAGCGACGCGACCCGGCTCGCCGAGCAGTATCGCGTCGGTCGGGTGTTCCTCGTGGGCGACGCCGCCCACGTGCATCCACCGCTCGGTGGACAAGGGTTGAACCTGGGGATGCAGGACGCGTTCAACCTCGGTTGGAAACTCGCCGCACAGATCAGCGGGTGGGCGCCCGACGGGCTCCTCGACACCTACGTCACCGAGCGGCACCCGGTCGCCGACGACGTGCTGACGAGCACCCGTGCGCAGAGCGTCCTCATCTCCCCCGAGCCGGGCGCGCAGGCCGTCCGCCGACTCCTCACCGAGCTGATGCGGTTCCCGGACGTGAGCCGGTTCCTCGCCGAGCGGGTGACGTCGACCGGCATCCGCTACGACGTCGCCGACACCGACAGCGGTGACACCGACAGCACCCGGCCGGAGCTCCTCGGCCGACGCCTACCCGACCTCCAGCTGTCGCACGGTCGGCTGTACGAGCACCTGCACGCTGGCCGGGGACTCCTCCTCGACCAGCGCGGCACGCTTTCGGTCAACGGCTGGACTGACCGCGTCGATCACCTCGTCGAACAGGCCACCGGCCTGGAGACGTCAGCAGTCCTGCTGCGTCCCGACGGGCACGTCGTCTGGACCGGCGACGACGAGGACGAGCTGCGCGCGCACCTGGGGAGCTGGTTCGGATCGGCCGTCACCGACGGGAACCCCTGACACGAGCCGAGCGGATCCTCGTCCACTGAGCTGCTGCGCGACGGCGCGCCTCGGCTGCGCTCAGCGGTGAGCGCCGCCCGCTCCATCGTGATCGATCGAGGCGATCGCCTCGGCCGCCTGAGACTTGCCGGCCTCCACACGGTCGTCGTCGTCGGTGATGATGCCGATAGTCTCTTCGATCCGGCCCTTCACGGCCTCGGCGATCGCTTCCGGCTGAGGTCTGTCGGGCTCCTGGTCGTCGCTCGCTGCCGGGTGGTCTTCCAGCACGCGCAGGGTGTCGTCGTCGCCGTCTGCGATCGTGCGCCGGGCGTGGTCGACGCAGAGCTTCGCGACCTCTTCCGCGTGGGCGTACATCACGGAGTGCGCGGCACCCGGGATCTCCCAGAGGCGCGACGACGGAAGCAGCTCTCCGACGCGCTCGACCCACTCGCGCGGGGCGACGGCGTCATACTCTCCGCGGATCACGAGCGTGTGTGCTTGGATCTTCGGCAGCGCCTCCTCGATCGGGTACCTCAGCATCTCCGGGAGGATGCGCGAGAACCACTTGAAGCCGCAGAAGACGTATGAGCTGATGGCCAGGATCTTGACGGTGAGCGGCTCATGCCAACTCGACTGCAGGAACCGGACCGCCTGCGTGGGAATCCGACGTTGACCAGGCACGACGACGGGGCCGATGAGCACCATCGTCGTGAGTTCCGGGCGTCGGGACACGAGGTCGCTGACGACCTGGCTGCCCATGGAGTGGCCGACGATGATGGGGTCCGTCAGGTCCATCTCGTCGATGACCTTGCCGACGAGGTCGGCGTACTGGCGGATGGACAGGGTGGAGTTCGGGTGGGGAACGCCACCGAAGCCCGGGAGGTCGAGCGCGTGGACCGGCCCGAACTCGTTCAGGTGCGGCGCGAGTCGCTCGAAGTAGGTGGACGACACACCGATCCCCGGTACGAGGATGAACGGACGTTCGCCCTCGGTACCGACGGAGTTGACACGGACGTACATGTCTCCGTCGGAGACGCGATCGACCCGCACCCTGCGACGGCGGCGTTTCCGTTCGATCCTCGTCATGACCCCAGCGTACAAGCGGTGCGCGGTGGCAGGCGGGACGATGTCAAGCGTGCGCCGTCCCGGTGAGGAGTTGCGAGGATGGGAGGAACCGGACCGCCGTCCGGCTCGCAGCGAAAGGTCGCACCCGTATGACCACTCCTCAGGGCTCCCCTCCCCGCGTTCTGATCTCCGGCGCCAGTATCGCCGGCCCCGCTCTCGCCTTCTGGCTGAACCGCTACGGCTGGGACACGACCGTGGTCGAACGGGCCGCCGCGCTCCGCGACGGCGGGCAGAACATCGACATCCGTGGTGCCGCTCGCGAGGTGCTGCGCCGCGCGGGCCTCGAGGACGCGGCGCGGGAGGCGACGACCGGCGAGCTCGGCACCCGCTTCGTCGGCGACGCCGGTGAGACGATCGCGGAGTTCCCCGTCACCGACTCCGACACGGACGGCGCGACGGCCGAGGTCGAGATCCTCCGGGGTGACCTCGCTCGCATCTTCGTCGACCGCACGGAGAGCTCGACCGACTACCGCTACGGCGACCGCATCACGGTGCTCGAAGACGACGGCGCGCGGGTGCGGGTGTCGTTCGAGCACGCCGACGAGGAGGACTTCGACCTCGTCATCGCGGCAGACGGCATCCGGTCCACGACCCGCGACCTCGCGTTCGGGCACGAGGCGGTCGTCCGATCGCTCGGCCTCGAGATGACGTACCTGACCATTCCGCGCGATGACTCGGACGTGCCGTGGTGGCTGTGGTACTCGGGCGTCGGCGGCCGGAGCATCACCCTGCGACCCGACCGCCACGGGACCACACGCGCCGTCCTCACCGAGGTCACGAAGGACCGCGGCGACGGCGTCGTTTCGGAGCGGCGCGACGCGGAGGCGCAGCGACGGCATCTGCACGCGCGCTTCGCCGACCTCCCGTGGCAGGCGACGCGCATCCTCGACGCGATGGACAACGTCGACGACATCTACTACGAGTCCATCGGGCAGGTGCGGTCGCCGCGTTGGGCGTCCGGCCGGGTTGCGCTTCTCGGCGACGCGGCGTGGTGCGCGTCACCCGTGAGCGGCATGGGGACGAGCCTGTCGATCGTCGGCGCCTACGTGCTCGCCGGCGAGTTGGCCTCGCACGTCCACCACCGCGACGCCTTCCTCGGCTACGAGCGCATCATGCGTCCGTATGTCGAGCAGGCGCAGTCGTTGCCACCCGGAACCCCGCAGCTCGCCAACCCGACCTCGCGGGCAGGTGTCGGTGTCTTCCGGACCGTCTTGCGTGCAGCGGCGTCGAAGCCCGCCAAGAAGCTGGGGGCGCAGCTGTTCTCTCCGCCAGCCGACAGGATCCGACTGCCCGAGTACGAGCACCTGGCTCCCCATTCCGGCGCTGCTCGACGATGACCGCCTTCACGGATCCGCCGCGTCTCGCCGACATCTCCCGGACGGCGCCGGCGCTGCGCGGCATGGTCGTCGCCGCGCAGGAGTGGCGGCAGCTGGCCTTCCTCCACTGGCGTGTCCCATCGAGCGTCGTCGCGCCGCTCCTGCCGCCGGGTGTCGTCCCCGATGTGTTCGACGGCTCCACCTGGGTGGGCCTCATCGCGTTCCAGTTGGGCGATGCGCGAGTCGGGCCCTTCCCGCCGTCTCCGATCGGCGGGTCCTTCACCGAGGTGAACGTCCGCCTGTACGGCGTCGACGAGCAGGGCAGGCGCGGCGTCGTGTTCCGGTCGCTGGAGGCGTCGAGTCTCCCGGCCGTCCTCGCCGCTCGTGGCATGTTCAGCCTCCCCTACATGTGGGCGCAGACCGCGCAGCGACCGACCGCGGACGGGTGGGAGTACGCCTCCCGTCGCATCACTGCGTCGCCGACCACGCACGGACCAGGGTTCCGGCTCCGCGTCGCCGTCGACGAGATGCGGGTCGTCGACGACGAGCTGTCGCGGTTCCTCACCGCCAGATGGGGACTCTTCCAAAGCCGTTTCGGCCGCACGCAGTGGCTGCCGAACGAGCACGAGCCGTGGGTGCTGCATCCAGCCAGCGTCGTGTCGCTGCGTGACGGGCTGTGCACCGCCGCAGGTTTGCCCCGCATCGTCGATCGCCCGCCGGACTCGGTCCTGTTCAGCCCCGGGGTCACCGCGAAGTTCGGTCGGGGTTCGTTCATCGCACGCTGAGTCCGCCCGGTCCGGCCGAGCACGAGCTGCCGCTCCGCGGTGACTACAGGTGGGCCGGGCCGACCGAGGCGAGCACGACAGCGTCCTCGCACCCTCGAGCGAAGCCCCGGATCCGCCGATCGATGTCGCGCTGCAGGACGATCGCCCCGATGCGTTCCGCGATCGGTGCGAGCCACTTCGGTTTGCAGGTGAAGTTGTACCGCCAGACGGCGAGCGTGCTGCCCTCGTCTCCGTCGACCGCGCTGAACCGCCACCCCCCGGCCAGTCGTTCGAAGAACCACGAGCCCTTCGTCATCTTCATCCCGACGTTCGAGGGTGGGTTGTAGGAGACGTACTCACTCTCCATCCGGAACCCGAAGCGCTGCACGGTGTAGGTGCGCACGCCCTTGGCAGCGACCTGCGCACCGTCCAGGAAGTACTGCCGCCGGATGAACGGGTCCCAGCGCATCCGGATGTCGCCGGTGGTCTGCGACACCGCGAACGCGGTCTCGGGGGCGACTGGTACGACACAGCGGGATTCGACGACGGGCATGCTCCATGATGGCGTCCGGCGCGCCGCACGGGTGCCATTCCCGGCGGTTGTCGACCATATCCGAGGCGCCAGCCGACGTGGTGGTTGACGATTCGCGCTTGTTAGTGTTCAATCAGTCACATGAGGTCGACGGCAGAGGAACAGCGCGTGCGCATCGTCTCGAGCGCTGTCGAGGTGTTCGCGATCGCGGGCTACCGCGCGACACCGGTCACCGATGTCGCGAAGGCTGCGAAGATCTCCCCCGCCTATGTCTTCCGTCTCTTCGACGGCAAACTCGGGCTCTTCACCGCCGCAGTCGAGGACTGCTACCAGCAGGTCGCCTCCGCCATGTCGGGGGCGGTGGACGATCACCCCGAGTGGTCCCCCACCGACAAGCTCGACGCGATAACCCAGGCCTACATCGAGCTCATCCGCGACCGGAGTCTCATCGCACTGCAGGTCCACGCCCAGAGCGCCTGCGACGTCCCGGAGATCCAGACCGCCGTGCGCGACGGCATCGCACTCGTGGTCCGCGTGATGTCGCGTGATTCCGGCGCAGACGACGCGTCCGTTCAGCGGAGCCTCGCTTACGGACAGCTCTGCCACCTCGTCGTGCAGGCGGGCCTCGGCGATGTCGACGCGGCTTGGGCCCGCATCGTCGACCACGGCATCAGGCACGATTGACCCTCGGCCCGACGACAGCGGGCCTTCTTTCACCCACAGATGTGACTGTTCAGTCACACACAACCAGAATGGAATACGACATGAGCACCACATCCGCACCGAACGTCCCCGCACAGACCACGCGCATCGTGCTGCCCGGCCTCGTCGAACCATCCGGACTCCGGGTCACCACGGCGCCGGTCGCCACGCCGGGCACGGGCCAGCTCCTCGTGCAGATGGAGGCGACCGGCGTCTCCTTCGCCGAACAGTCGATGCGCAAGGGCCGGTACTTCGGCCAGCCCGCGTTCCCCTTCACTCCCGGCTACGACCTCGTCGGCGTCGTGCTCGCGGTCGGTGCGGGCGGCGACGAGTCACTCATCGGCCAGCGCGTCGCGACGATCACGAAGACCGGCGGCTGGACGGGACACGCGGTCGTCGAGGCGCGCGACAGCGTCGTCGTCCCACGCGCCGTCAGCTCGGAAGACGCGGAGACCGTCGTCGTGAACGGCGTCACCGCCTGGCAGATGCTGCACCGCTCGGCCCGGGTCCAGCACGGACAGACCGTCCTGCTGTTCGGCGCGAACGGTGGTGTCGGCGGCATCCTCATCCAGCTGGCGAGGCTGCACGGCGTCCGCGTCATCGGGGCCGCCTCGCCCCGGCATCACGAAGCGCTGCGAGCGGCCGGCGTCATCCCCGTCGACTACGCGGACCCCGAGCTCGCCGCCCGCGTACGCGAACTCGCACCGGACGGCGTGGACGCCGTCTTCGACAACGTCGGTGGCGAGATGACGCGTACGGCGTTCACACTGCTCGCGCGCGGCGGGAAGCTCGTCACCTACTCCATCATCACGGCGGTGAGCGGCGACGACCCACTCGTCGCACCGTTCATGAAGGCCATCGGTCAGGCGATGCTCTGGACGGCACTGCCGAACGGTCGAAGCGCCACCTTCTACGACCTCTGGGCAGGGCACCGCTTCCGCCCCGCGCGCTTCCGCCGCCACCTGGAGGCCGACCTCGGCGAGGTCTTCCGTCTGCTCGAGCGTGGTGACGTCACCGCGAACATCGCAGCCCGGTTCCCGCTCACGGACATCGTGGCCGCGATGGAACTCGCCGAGTCGCGCACCCTCAACGGCAAGGTGATCCTCCACCCGTGAGGGGTCACCCGTTCGCCCCGAATGGTCGTTGGACGGCAGACGCGACGACCATTCAGGGCGAAGCGGCGGACTCTCGCGACACCCTTCTCGACGATGTCGGCGGCTGGAGGGATGCTTGTGGCACCTGTCGTCCACCCTCGGAAGGAACCTCATGCACTTCGCCTCCATCCGCATCATCACGGCCGACGTCGACCGCCTCGTCGCCTTCTACGAGACCGTGATCGGCGCCACAGCGGTCCGCCCGGCACCGGCGTTCGCCCAGTTCACGACCGAGCACGGCGTCTTGGCGATCGCGAGCACGGCCACCGTCGCGATGCTGGGAACCGCGGCACCGGTTCCCGGGGCGAACTCGAGCGTCATCATCGAGTTCCTCGTGGACGACGTCGATGTGGAGTTCGCCCGCCTCGAGCCGCACCTGACGGACGTCGCCCTCGCTCCCACGACCATGCCCTGGGGCAACCGCTCCGCGCTGTTCCGCGACCCGGACGGCAACCTCGTGAACCTGTTCGCACCCGTCGCACAGTGAAGACCGACCACAAGCGCGAGATCGCGAGCTATTCCGCTCGTCGCGGTGAGCTCTCGCTGGTCGACGTGCCGTCGCTCCACTATCTGGCGATCGACGGCCATGGCGATCCCAACACGGCACAGGCGTATGCCGACGCCATAGCCACGGTGTACCCGGTCGCGTACAAGCTCAAGTTCCTCAGCAAGACCGAGCTCGATCGCGACTACACCGTCATGCCGCTCGAGGCCCTGTGGTGGTCGGACGACATGTCCTCGTTCACGGACGCACGCGACAAGACGCAGTGGAGCTGGACGCTTCTCAACCTCGTCCCGGACTGGCTCACGGCCGAGCACGTCGAGGTCGCGCAGTCCCGCGTCGAGGCGGCGGGTGGCGGCCCGTCGCTCGCAGCGCTCCGATTGGTGCGTCTCGATGAAGGGCTCTGCGTGCAGACGTTGCATGTCGGCTCGTACGACGACGAGGCTCCGACCCTCGCTCGGCTGCACGACGAGTTCATTCCGAAGAACGATCTCCGAATGACCGGTCACCACCATGAGGTCTACCTCAGTGACCCTCGCCGGACAGCGCCCGACAAGCTCCGCACGATCCTCCGCCAACCGGTCGAGCGCGCGACCTGAGGCAGCATCAGCGAGCCTGCGGGCCGTCACCTGCGACTGGAAAGACGCCCGCGCCGCGTCGTCGGCCGGCAGCGAGCGGTCTCCCCTGTCGCCGAGACCGGCTGGAAAGCGGAATACTCGAGCCATGACTGAAGCAGTGACCCGAACCACGCTCCTCGAGCAACCGCTCCCCGAGAAGCTCACCGCTGCGATGCACGTGCGCCGAATCACGATGCAGGCGAACGCCATCGGAGGCCCGCACCATCACAACGGCCCTGTCTTCGGATCCATCGAACTGGGCTCGGTCCACTTCCAAGTCGACGGTGGACCCGAGACGATCCTGCGAACAGGGGACGTGTTCTACGAACCGGCAGGCGTCCTGATCGACCGATTCGACGCGACCGAGGAGGGCGTCACGTTCCTCGGGTACTTCCTCTCCGGCCCCGATGAGACCCCAGTCCTCACACCTGGCCCGCCTCAGATCTGACCTTCTGCGGATAGATCGATTGCTTCATCGTGTGAAACCCCCGCGAATCTGGCAGATGCGACGACCATCAGCGGCGCAGCTCTCAACCGCGAAGAAACGCGGGGAGGAACCGGTCGACGAGCTTCAGGAGGACGGCGAAGACGATCGCGACGACGAGCACCCCGAGCGAGTTCAGCGCAGCACCCGCGAATCCGAGCTTGGTGACATCGAGGAACGGGTACGGATACCAACCGCTGATCGCGCCGTGGACGAAGGTGTAGAGCACCCACGCCGTTGGCCAGACGAACGCCCACGCGACCGTGCCCCACGTGAACCGCGGTCGAGGGCCGAACACGAGCCACGCCCCGAGCGTCAGCCAGGGTGACAGGTAGTGGAAACCGATGGTGATCACGTTCGCCCACCCGGTGAGGTTCACGCCGGGAGCGAGGACCACTGCGTAGACGATCCCGGTGATGACGATGCTAAGCAAGGCGTCGAGTCGTAACACGCGCCAGAAGCGGCCGTCGCGCATCGGGTCGATGACGAGCAGAATCGCGACGCTCAACACGATGAGGTTGCTGAGGATCGTGAACGCGCTGAACAACCGTACGAACCGCTCGTCGAGCCCCACCGACATGTCGACTCCGCCGGAGCGCGCATCGTTGCCGCCGGTGATCACGAGGACGATCTGGATGACGAACGAGATCGTCACGATGACGGCGATGAGCGCATGCACGACACGACTCGCGGTGAGGGTCACGGGAGATGGCACCCGCCCACCCTAACCACTCGAAGCGGTCGGGCAGCCTCGACGGGCTCAGCTCGGCAGGTGCGCGGCGAGGAACGTCCTGACGTCGTCGAGCTCGGCCTGGTTGATGCCGTGGGCGAGGCCGGGGTAGGTGCGCTCGGTGAGCGTCGTGTGCAACGGCAGCCACGACGCGGTGCGCGCGACGGCCGGTTCGGCGATGACACGGTCCTCGGTCCCCCGCCCCCAGAACACTGCGGGACGCGAGGCGGCGACCGCCTCATCCCCGGCTGCGGTGCGCTCAGCACGAACCCGGCGAGGATGATCGGCGCGAGCACCCGCTCGGGTCGGGTGCGCAACAGCTGAGAGGCCATGAATCCACCCTGCGAGAAGCCGATCGGCAGGATGCGTGCGACGGACGACACGTGCTCGTCGATCCAGCCCCAGACGGCGTCGGTCGTCTCAGCGATCGGCTCGGGGTCCGGGTTGCCCGGCGTCGTGATCTCGAACCATGCCGCACCGCCGTGACCCATCTCGAGCGGAGCGCGCAACGATACCCACGGCATCTCGAGGCCGAGTGGCTCCACGAGTCCGGTCAGGTCGTGCTCGTTCGAGCCGTAGCCGTGCAGGAGGACGGCGACGACGGGAGCGGAACCGGACGCTGACGCCCAGTCGGACGAACGGACATCGCGCAATGCGGCACTCATCGGGACAGCAGCTCCTCGGTGGACAGGTCGGGCAGGGCGACGGTGACGCGCGTACCCCACGGGTCGGAGACGGTCACGGAGCGACCGTCGGAGTCGAAAGGGATCGTGCGTGTGCGCAGTCGTGCGGCCAGCGTATCGAGGTTCGCGACGTCGGGGACGGTGATCGACACGTCGCCGAGACCGAGCATCGCGGCACGAGGGCCGGCTCCCTGACTGTTCCACACGTTCATCGCGATGTGGTGGTGATAGCCGCCGGCCGAGGCGAAGACCGCGCCAGGATAGTCGGTCTGCGTCGCCTCGAAGCCGAGCGCGTCGACGTAGAAGGCGCGAGCGGTCGCGAGGTCGCCGACCTGCAGGTGCACGTGGCCGACGGCCCCGGCGAGCGAGGGGCCGGCTCCGAGCGCATCCTCGGTGAGGTGCGTCTGCAGGTAGGCGTTCGGGTCCAGGTAGGTGGTCGTCATCGCGATCTGGTCGCCCGTGCGCACCCAGCTGCTGCGTGGGCGGTCGGTGTACAGCTCGACGCCGTTGCCTTCGGGGTCGGTGAAGTAGAAGGCCTCACTGACGAAGTGGTCACTGGAGCCGACGAACTGTCCGCGCGGGTCCTGGGCTGCGCGGTACACCGTCGCGGAGAGGCTTGCCTCGTCCTCGAAGAGGAAGGCGGTGTGGAAGAGGCCGGCCTGACGGCGGTCGACGGCGGGGAGGTCCGGCGAGTGGACGAGGCGGACGAGGGGCGTGGTGCCGCGGCCGAGCACACGGTGCACCTCACGGGAGCGGCTGCGCTCCTCGAGCGGCTCCATGGCGAAGGCGTTCGCGTAGTACCCGGCCATGAGGTCGAGGTCGCCGACGCGCAGGGTCACGGCGCCCATCGAGGTGTCGGGTGCGAGCAGGCGCTCGTCGAGCACGGCGGTCATGGTTTCTCCGTTCGGGTGGTTCGTTCAGGGGAATCGTATCGCATTACTTGTAGATGTAACTAAATTGGTGCGTGGGTATTCCGTCGGATCCGCGACACACCCTGTCAAGCCCCGTGCGCGAAGACATCAGCCGGTGTTGGCTTGACGTTCACAAGGAGAAGAGTGCTGACATGACCGATGCCCGAAGCGCGTCCGCCGGCCGCCGCAGCCGCCGTGGACTTCCGCCGATGAAGACCCTGCTCAGCGACCTCCGCGAGGACGTCGTCCGCCTCGTCACCGGGGAGATCGCGCTGTTCAAAGCCGAGATGACGAAGAAGGCCAAGGACCTCGGGATCGGCGCAGGCATGCTCGTCGCCGCCCTGGTGCTGGTGCTGTTCGGCTTCGGCACGCTCATCGCTGCCGCCGTCCTCGGCCTCGCGACGTTCCTGCCCGCATGGCTCGCAGCCTTGATCGTCGGCGTGTTCCTCATCCTCGTCGCCGGGATCCTCGCGCTGATCGGCGTCAAGAAGCTCAAGGCCGGCGCCAAGCCGGTGCCCGAGCGCAGCGTCGAAGCACTCACGGGAGACCACCTGGCGGACGGCGCGGATCGCGACGACGCCCTCGAACCGAAGCCACGCACCAAGGAGGCCGCAGCATGAGCGACCACGACCTCGTCCGACCCACACCCCCGGAGGGCGCCGGCCTCAACAGCCTGCAGCTCGAGGTGGAGCAGACGCGCGAGCACCTCGCCCAGACGCTCGACCTGTTGTTCCGGAAGTTCGACATCCGCACCGCTGTGGCGTACCACCTGCGCACGACGGCGGTCGTCGTCGCCTCGGTGGCGGTCGTCGGCGCCGGCGTCCTGATCTGGCGCGCGAACCGGGGGCACCGTGTCTGAACGGACCGCGCACCGCGACAAGCAGGCCGACGCGAAGGATGCCGACGACGCCGACACGGCCGAGGAGACGATGACGCCCCAGCGCGTCGCCGTCCCGTGGGGCTACGTGCTGAAGCGCACCCTGCACTCCTTCGGCTCGAACCAGTGCACCGACCTCGCAGCGGGCCTCACCTACTTCACCATCCTGTCGATGTTCCCGGCGGTGCTCGCCCTCGTCTCGATCCTCGGGCTGTTCGGCCAGAGCCGCAGCGGCACGGACGCACTGCTCGAGATCGTCGGCAACCTCGCCCCCGGTGACAGCCTCGGCTTCCTGACCGACGCGGTGAACCAGTTCGTCGAGTCCCCCGCGATCGGCTTCGCACTGTTCGCCGGGATCGCCGGAGCCGTCTGGTCCGCGTCGGGCTACGTCGGCGGTTTCGGTCGCGCGTTGAACCGCATGTACGGCGTCGAGGAGGGTCGCAAGATCTGGTCGTTGCGTCCCACCCAGCTCGGCGTCACGCTCGTCGTGCTCATCGTCATCACGCTGATCGCGTTGGCGCTGATCGTCTCCGGCCCCGTGGCCGAAGCCATCGGTCAGGCGCTGGGTCTCGGCCAGACGGGTCTCACCGTGTGGTCGATCGCGAAGTGGCCGGTCATGGCGATCGCGCTCGTGTTCGTCATCGCCGTGCTGTACTCGGCGACACCGAACGTGAAGCCCGAGAAGTTCCGCTGGATCAGCATCGGTGCGCTCGTCGCCCTCGTGATCCTGCTCGTCGCCTCGGTCGGGTTCGGGTTCTACATCGCCAACTTCGGCAACTACGACGCGACCTACGGTTCACTCGCCGGCATCGTGATCTTCCTGCTGTGGATCTGGATCGCGAACCTCGCGCTCCTGTTCGGCGCGCAGCTCGACATCGAGATCCAGCGTGGTCGCCAGCTGGCCTCCGGTGTCGCCGCGGAGGAGGAGTTGGAGTTGCCCCTCCGCTCGGACGCTGCGATCAAGGCCATCGCCGACCGCGATGCGAAGGACGCCCTCGAGGGTCGTCGCGTGCGTCGGAAAGCCGAACACACCCGCTGAGCGCCCCGTACCGAAGAGACGCTCCTGAACGAGCGAAACGGCACGGAGTCCACTGGACTCCGTGCCGTTTCGCATGCGCGGTGCCTTACGGCGTCGGCATGCCGCCGTTCACGTTGAGCGTCTCACCCAGCACGTAGCTCGACTCCGGCGAGGCCAGGAACACGTACGCCGGCGCGAGTTCCGCGGGCTGGCCCATGCGACCGAGCGGCGTGTCCTCGCCGAACTCGGCGATCTTCTCCTGCGGCTGCCCGTCCGACACCTGCAGCGGCGTCCAGATGGGGCCCGGGGCGACGGCGTTCACGCGGATGCCCTTGGGCGCGACCTGCTGCGCCAACGCCTTGGTGAAGGCGTTGATCGTCGCCTTCGTCGAGGCGTAGTCGACGAGGATGTCCGATGGCGAATAGGCCTGGATGGAGGTCGTGTTGATGATCGCCGAACCGGCTGGCAGGTGCGGTAGCGCTGCCTTCGTGATCCAGAACATCGCGTAGACGTTCGTCTTGAAGGTGTCGTCGAACGCCTCGTCGGTCAGGGTGGTGAGGTCCTCGTTGAAGACCTGCTTGCCACCGTTGTTGACGAGGATGTCCAGGCCACCGAGACCTGCGACGGCTTGGTCGACGAGCTCGCGGCAGTAGGACGCGTCGCGCAGGTCGCCGGGCAGGGTGAGCACGGTGACGCCGGCATCGCGGACGATCCCGGCGATGCGCTGGGCGTCCTCCTCCTCTTCCGGCAGGTAGGACAGCGCGACGGACGCGCCCTCGCGGGCGAAGGCGATGGCCGTGGCTGCACCGATGCCGGAGTCTCCGCCGGTGATGAGTGCCTTGCGGCCGGTCAGTCGGCCGGTGCCGCGGTAGCTCTCCTCGCCGAGGTCGGCCTTCGGGTCGAGCTCGGCGTCGAGGCCCGGCTCGGGCTGGTGCTGCTTCTCAGCCGTGATGTCGGCGTAGAGCTTCGACGGATCGGTGAAGGTGTACTGATCGTTTCCCATGGTGGGTCCTTTCGGTCGGTGGTGCAGGTGTGGCGGCGCCGAACGCGCGAGGCGGGGCACCTCAGATGGTCGCGACGGAGCCCGAATCGACGCGGTAGTTGGAGCCGTTCACGAAAGAGGCGAGGTCGGAGCAGAGGAATGCGATGACGGACGCGACCTCTGCCGGCTCGCCGCGACGGCCGAGCTCCATGTACGGGCGCTCCTCCTCGAGGAACGACTCGATGGCCTTCGCCGGAGTGGTGCCGAGCTCGTCGGCTCGCTTGCGCATCATCGCGTCGGTCATGGGTGTGTGGATGAACGCCGGCGAGACGGCGTTCACGAGTAGGCCCTCCGATGCGTAGGAACGCGAGAGGCCTTTCGCGAGCGCCAGGATGCCGGCCTTCGCGGCGCAGTACGGCAGTTCGTCGTCATACGGCTGGACGGCGTCCTCCGAGGCGAGGAAGACGAGGCGACCCCAGCTGCCCTTCCGGAGCGAGGGGAGGAACTGGCGGACGAGGCGAGTGGGACCGATGAGGTCGATCTCGATGGTCTTCGTCCAGCCCTCGTCGGTGATCTCGTGGAAGAGGCCCTGCGCGCCGGTGACACCGGCAGACTGCACGAGGATGTCGATGTCGCCGACGGCCTCCTGTACCTGCTCGTGGAGTGCGGCGAGCGCATCGACGCTCGTGATGTCGGCGGCGAACGCGAAGAGTTTGCCGCTCGGGGCGTCGAGCTTCTTCGCGGCTTTGTCCAGGGAGTCCTGATCCTGGTCGGAGATGACGACGGTCGCGCCCTCCTCCAGCAGGATGCGGGCCGTCTCCCAGCCGATACCTGAGTCCGCTCCCGTGATCAGTGCGGTGCGTTCGGTGATTCCGAGATCCATGTCACTCCTTCTTGTCGGTCTGGTCGTCATAGGTGTTCACAGGCCTGCCGGTAGCGAGGCCGTCGAACCGGAAGATGGCGCCGCTGAGCGGAGCCCGTACGAGGTCGTCCTCGGTGAGGTTCTCCCTGGCCGTCCCCACGAACAGTGAGGTGAGGTCGGACCCGCCGAAGGCGACCGAGGTCACGTTCGGTGCTGGGACGGTCAGCTCCTCCTCGACGGTTCCGTCGACGCCCCACCGGAGCACCGTGCCGTTGCCGTAGACGCCGTTCCAGAATCTGCCTTCGGTGTCGAGGGCAAGGCCGTCGGAGTTGTGTCCGACGAGCCAGGGTTCCAGGGGGCCGAGGGTGCCGTCGGCGGCGTAGTCGGCCCGGTAGACGGTCTTCACGGCGGTGTCGGTGAGGTACATCGTGCTGCCGTCCGCCGACCACTCGAAGCCGTTCGCGACCCCGAAGCCTCCGCGCAGGGTGCGTAGCCCGGACCGGTCGACGACGTAGAGCGCGGCGTCGGGCTGGCCGGTGGTCACGCTCATCGAGCCGATGACGAAACGGCCGCGCGGGTCGACCTTCGCCTCGTTGCTCCGGAGCCCGGCATGCGCGTGCTCGAGCTTCGCGATCGTCTCGACGATGAGGCCGTCCTCGTCGAGGGTGACGATGCGGTCGCCGAGCGCCGCGATGTACCCACTGGAAGCTCGCGGCTGCACGGCGCTCAGGGGCGGTGGGAGCTCGGTGACACGATCGTCGCTGCCGTCGACCGCGCCGTCGAGCGGACCGCGGTGCAGCGTGCCCGCGCTGATGTCGACCCAGACGAGTTCGGCTGTGCGGGCATCCCACCAGATGCTCTCGACGAGGATCGCTGGGGTGTCTCGGAAGACCTGCGGCTGTACATCCATTGCTTCCACGGTAGGGACCATGTCGGAAGCTGCCGCAGGGCTTGTTTTCCCAGGAACCAGTGGCTAGCCCGCTGGTCCGCCTCGCCTCAGTCCTCGGTGAGCTCTTTGATCGTGAGCGCCGCGTTGATGAGGCCGAGGTGGCTGAGCGCCTGGGGCAGGTTGCCCCAGTGCGAGCCGTCCGACGGGTCGATCATCTCTGCGAGGATGCCGACGTCGTTGGTCATGCCGACGAGTTCGTCCATCGCGGCGACGGCCTCCTCATGGCGCCCGACGCAGGCGAGCGCTGATGCCCGCCAGAACGCGCACGCGACGAAGGTGTACTCCTCCTGTTGCACGCCCGAGTACCGGTACATCAGCGCACCGTCGCCGAGTTCTGCCGTCAGCGCGTCGATCGTCGACGACATCCGCTCCCCGCGGTCGAACCCGCTCATCGCGTGCAGCAGGACCGAGGCGTCGAGGTCGTCGCTGCCCGGACGCATGACGTACGCACCGCGCTCCTCGGACCAGCCGTACTCGTCGATCCACTCGCGGATCCGACCCTGCTCGGCACTCCATCGATCGGCGCTGCCCGCGACCTGCCCCAGCTCCGCCAGGTGTACGGCGTCCCCGAGAGCCTGCCAGCAGCCCATCTTCGACGAGATGTAGTGCTCGTCGTCCGGCAGCTCCCACATGCCAGCGTCGCGGTTGCGCCACTGGTCGCAGGTGCGGTCGGCGACCTCGGCGAGCAGGCGTCCGGTCGGGACGTCGAGCACGTTGCCTGCATCGACGTAGGTGCGACAGATCGCGAACAGGTCGCCGTAGACACCGAGCTGCAGCTGTCCCTGAGCCGGGTTGCCGGTGGCGACGGGGCCGAGACCTCGCCACCCGGAGACGTCATGCTCGGTGACCTCCTCCGGCACCCCGCCCTCGAGGCCGTAGAAGATGTGCAGCTCGGGGCCGTTCTCGCGGATGGTGCGCAGCAGCCACGAGATCGCCGCGTGGGTCTCCTCCCGGAGCCCGAAGCGCACGAGCGCGTGAGCGGTGTAAGCGAGGTCGCGCACCCACGCGAAGCGGTAGTCCCAGTTCTTGCCGCCGCGAGGGTTCTCAGGGAGCGAGGTCGTCGCCGCCGCCGCGATCGCACCCGTCGGGCTGAAGATCAGCAGTTTGAGGGCGAGCGCGCTGCGCTGCACCTGGTCGGCCCACGGCCCGTCGTAGGAGAATGCGCGCGACCAGGTGCGCCAATTCTCGATCGTGCGGTCGATGCCCTGGTCGACGATCTGCGGGTTCGGCAGATGGATCGGTTCGGCATGCGTCGCGACGACGATGAGGAGGTGACGGGAACCCTCGCTGGTCGTGAAGCGTCCGGCGATCTCCGGGGCTGCAGGCCCGTCCCCGACGACCGTGTCCTGGCCGTGCTCGCTGCCGACGACCGCGATGGTCGTCTCCCCGGCGCGGATGATCGGTCCACGCGTGCTGTCCTCGATCCAGGGTGAAGCCGTTCCGAGCGCCGTCCCAGGGCGCACGCGCCACGCGAACCGGACGCTGCCGGAGCGGCCCTCGATCCGACGTGCGAGCTCGGCCCACGGCAGCCGGCCGGCGATGCCGGTGACGAGGGCGTCTGTGATCGTCGCACTGCCGTGCTCGGTCGTGAACGTGGTGCGCAGGACGTTGGTCCGGGCCACGTAGCGGCGGGTGACCGTGTACTCGTCGACGGGTTCGAGTTCGATGCAGCCGCCGGTCTCGTCGTCGAGCAGTCGGGCGAACACGGGCATCGAGCCGAGGTTCGGGATCGGCAACCAGTCGACCTGGCCGCGCAGTCCGATGAGCGCGACGGTACGGCCGTCACCGATCGGCGCGTACGAGCGGAGGTCTTCGCCGGGTGTGGTCATGCGTTTCAGCCTAGGGACGCTCTCGCTCCTGCGACCCGGGCTGGCGGGTCGGGCGTGGGCCTGGTAGCGCCACTGCCGATCGGCTCCAGGTCAACCCCTGTAGACGGAGCGCCCCGGTCGGGGAGGCTGGAGGGACCGCCATGCAGCACCACCACGCAGCACCGACAGGGAGGAACACCATGAACCAGCCCGCCCAGCAGCAGCGCCCACCCGGCACCGAAGCCGCACTCGACCCGCAGGCCGATCACGGAGAGACGAGCTATCAGGGCTCCGGCAAGCTCGAGGGGAAGGTCGCGATCATCACGGGCGGCGACAGCGGCATCGGCAAGGCCGTCGCGATCGCCTACGCACGTGAGGGCGCCGACGTCGTCATCAGCTACCTCAGCGAGGACGAGGATGCTGCCGACACCGTGTCCTGGGTGGAGCAGGCTGGCCGCACCGCTGTGAGCATCGCAGGCGATCTGACGGATCCGGAGCACTGCCGCGAGATCGTCCGGGCGACGGTCGAGCGCTTCGGCCGCGTCGACATCCTGGTGAGCAACGCGGCGTTCCAGATGACCCGCGACAGCCTCGCTGAGATCCCCGACGAGGAGTGGGATCACACGCTCGCGACGAACCTCAGCGCGTTCTTCCACCTGAGCAAGGCGGCCGTGCCGCACATGTCGCCGGGCTCGTCCATCATCACGACGAGTTCGATCCAGGCTGACGCTCCGTCGCCGACGCTCATGCCGTATGCGATGACGAAGGCGGGCCTGGCGAGTATGACGGCCTCGCTCGGTCAGATGCTCGGTGGCGACGGCATCCGTGTCAACGCCGTGGCGCCCGGCCCGATCTGGACGCCGCTCATCCCGGCGACGATGCCTCCCGAGACGGTCGAATCATTCGGGACCGACACCCCGCTGGGCCGTCCGGGCCAGCCCGCCGAAGTCGCACCGCCGTACGTCCTGCTCGCGTCGGACGAGGGCTCGTACATCTCGGGCGCGGTCATCGCCGTGACCGGCGGCAAGCCGATCCTGTAAACGTCGCCGCCTCGTCGAGTCGCCCGGGGACACGGGTCGCCGACTGCCGGAACCCATGGTCCCGGGCGACTCACGTCACGAGGTCGTGCCGGAGCGTTCGACCTCGGCGTGGATGCGGCGGAGGGCGAAGAGGAGGTTCTCGCCGCCCGCGTCGTCGGCAGGATCAGCGTCCTGCGTCGACTCTGCGGCGTCGAGGTGGGCGGCGCGCACCGCCCGGCGCAGCGACGCGAGCGCCCGGTCGGACGCGCTGAGCGCTTCGCCCAGGCGCTGCTCGTCGATGGCCGCGTCGACGAGGTCGGCTGCGGCGTCGACGGCATCGGCGAGTGACGTCCGGACATCGGGTGCGAGGTCCACGGGCACCGGAATGCCCCAGAGGGCGGCGCGCAGTGCGTCCCCGATCTCCACCACGGCCGGCGCGACGCGTTCGAGCGCCGCCAGCGCGCCCTCGTCGCCGCTGAGGTCGTGACGGTTCCAACGCGTCCGTGGGTTGGCCCGACGGCTCTCCCGCGCGTCCTTCATCAGCGTCCGCGCGGCATCGATGTCGTGCCGGATCTCGACGAGGGTGCTGTCCCAGATCGGCGGGTCGTCGGCGGCCGGTATGACGTCCGAGCGCAGGGTGTCGGACATGCTGCGCAGTGCGCCGACCATCCGCGATCGCGCAGCGGTGATGCCGGCCGCCGATTCGCGGACGAAGAGCGGCGGCATGATCAGCAGGTTCACGAGGAGGCCGACTCCGACTCCGAGGGCCATCTGCACGAGGTACCCGAACGAGAAGTCGTCAGCGTTCGCCCCACCGATGATGATCACGAACAGCGCCGCGATCGGAACATAGTCGCGTCCATGACCGAGGCCGGGCAGCCCCGCGAGCAGGGTGCCGAGACCGATCGCGAGCGCCACGGACACCCAACCGGGCAGTGGCGATGCGATCAGGCCCCAGGCGAGGCCGATGCCGAGCGCGAGTCCGATGAGCGTCTGCATGCTGGATCGGGCGGAGTCCATGAGCGTCGGCGTGAGGCTCACCAGCGCACCGAGCGGCGCATAGTAGGAGAAGTCGCCGAGCTCGCCCGGCAGCAGGCTTCCGAGGAACCAGGCCGCCGTGGCCGCGATCGCCGTCTTGAGCGCGAGCATCAGGCGCCACGGCCGGAGCGCCGGCGCAAGCCAGGCGAGCAGTCGTCGCCCGAGCCCGGGCGCAGCGTCAGCGCTCATCACGGCCGCTATGCTGACCGGACGCCGAGACGCCGTCAACCCCTCGCGACTCACCAGCCGACGCGCCTACCGTTGTGCTCGTCATCTTCGATGGCGAGAACCAGGAAGGAAACGCACATGACCGACGCATCAGCATCCTCATCCCGTCCCGACGCCGAGGAGATCCCGGACGGCTCGAGTTCCGATGGTACCGAGTCCTCCGAAGGCGAGGACACGGCGTCGGGTGGCGGCGCCGACGACGAATAGCCGGCTGGCGCCGCCCCCCGTCACCGCCAGCCGGTGATCTGCGCTGGCGGCTGATTACCGGCTGCGTGACACGGTGCGGTTCTCCGCGCTGATCATCCACGCGAACTGCTCGAGCTTCTCGATCACGGCGTGCAGGATGTCGGCGCTCGTCGGGTCCTCGTCGTCGATTTCGTCGTGGACCCGGCGCATCGTTCCGACCGTCGCCTCGAGGCGCACGGTGATCAGGTCGATCGTCTCGGACGTGTCGATCTCGCCCTGCGGATACTCCGGCAGGGTCGTGGTCTCGGCGACGATGTCGCTTCGGCCGTCCGGGACAGCGTGCAGGGCGCGCATGCGCTCTGCGACGGTGTCGCTGAACTCACGTGCCGCCTCGATGATCTCGTCGAGCTGCAGGTGGGTGTCGCGGAAATTGCGGCCGACGACGTTCCAGTGGGCCTGCTTGCCCTGGATCGACAGCTCGATGAGGTCGACCAGGACGGCCTGCATGTTCTCGTCCAGCTGCTTCGACGCGACGAAGCCCTTCTCGGCGTTCTGGCGACGGGTCGGCTTCGCGCCGCTGCCTCCGGGAGCCGATCGATTCGTGCTGGTCGTCTTGCCGGTGTTCTTCTCAGTTGTGGCCATGGTGTGGCACCTCCAGCTCGCAGGTTACGACGCCCGGCTGACGATGCCGGAGCCCTTGACATCGGCCAGGAATCATCGCACGAGCGCGCGCAGTCATGGACGAGCTGGGCTTTCCCGGCTGGGAGTCCTATGGTGAAGCGACACAGCACCTGCAGTACAACGAGGAGAGCAAGGCCCCCGATGGGAAAACTGATCTACGGCTCAGAGGTTTCGATCACGTTCGAGGATCGACTCCTCGCGCACTTGCAGTTCGTGATCGGTGCGAAACTGCGCCGCAATGAGGCGTTCTACTTCGGTTGGAAGGACGACCCGCGCGCGGGCGACGGTCGGAGTGTCATCTGGATCCACCCCTCCGTTCCCCTGCGGTTCAAGTACTCCGGCAGCATCCCCATCGATCTCAATCGCCAATGGATCGAGGCATTGAACATCACCGCGAACTCGGCGCACGGCCTCTCAGTCGTCGCGGAGCCCGCACCGAGCAGACCCGCTCCGAGCAGAACAGGGCAGCCAGCATGAGCCGGATGGAGATCGTCTACCAGGGTCACCCGTACTCGGTGTCCGTCCCGGATCCCGATGCATTCCGCGCCGAGGTGCTCGAGTGGATCTCCGCCGGTACCTTCCGGTGGTTGGAGGTCGACCGCGGCGAGGGCCTGCTCGAGCCCATCAGCCTCCTCATCGGACCCGGCATCGGTATCGCCATGGGTACTCCGGACGGTCCGTCACAGGATGTGCACAGCGTTTCTCCCGCCGGCGTCGATGAGGCCGAGCGTGCGCTCGACCCGCTGCCGGATGACGGTCAGATCTCATAATCGGTCGCGCACCCCGGCAGTGGTGACGCGTGTATCCATAGCGCACCGGCACCCGCGAAATCAACAGTTTCGAGCGAGAAAGCTAGCCTGTCTAGACTTATCCGGCGGACACTGCGGTGGGTCTCCATGCTGGCCGCTCGGATCAGGCGCGAACCGTCTGATGCGATCGACGGAGACCCGAAGAAGGGCATGCAATATGGGCGCGATCGTGTACGGAACCGGGGAGCAACGTTTCAACGTCGATGACCGGACGCTCGCCCACCTGAAGACCATCACGCTCATGAAGCTGCGTCGGAACGAGTCGTTCTCGATCACCCTGCGCGATGCCGCTGCCGAACAAGGCCGCGTGACGCTGTGGTTGCACCCGTCGATCCCGCTGCTCTTCACGTTCGCCACCGACGAGACGTTCGACATGGACCGTCCGCTGCTCGAGGAGCTCATGCACGGTGCGAACGGCGGAGAACTCACCGTCAAGTGACCCGCTGAGTCGCCGGTCCTGCAGCACTCACCCCGCCCAGGGACGCACGAGTAACAGCGGACGACCCTGCTCATGCAAGGCATCGTCAGGGACCTTCGTGCGGACTCGCCTCCTGCCTCCTCCGGGTCGGCGATATCGTTCGAGGATCCCGCACTCGTGGGACCTCTTCATCCCTCACTTCTCGTCATAGCGGCGGGGTGAGCCCTGACGGTCAGGTTCTCTTGCACGTCCCGCGCGTCGTTGAGGCTGGCTGTGCCCAATGGTTGGGTGATCTTAGGTGGCGGCGTTGGAGAGAGCAGCCCGCAGGCTCACACCGGTTCGTCGGTTCCGTTGCTCGGCCATGACCTGATGGACGGCTTTCTGAGCTGGGTTACGTGTCTTGCGACCAGCCTGCGGTCCTGTGGCGCGGGTCCAGCTCGACGTGATGCGGATCGTCGTTCCATCTGGCTCAGCGGTCAACATGAACCGTTCTTCTTGGTGGACCCCGCGATCCCAGTCCGTGGCCCACATCACCGTGGAAGACTCGGGAACCGAGACCATGAGCGTTCCAGCGTGCTTGCGGTCTGCGCTCATCACGGACCATGAGCCGTCAACGCATTGCGTGGCTTCGCCGAACTCCGAATCCCAGGTCATTCGAGTCGACGGATCCACGACCGCCTTCATCACTTCGGGCGCGTGAGCGGTGACGTAAACGCTCGTTGTCGAGGACAGGTCGCCATCCCACGCGTGCCCCTGCGTGCCCTCAAACGGACGGCCAGCCAATTGGTTGAGATCTACACTCAATCGATCTGTAAGTTCCCGGAGATGCTCATCGTTGCTCGACGCGAGGACTTCGAGTGCAGCGTAGCCGTCTCTCCTGCGCGCTGCGCGAGAGATCGCTTCCAGATCAAATGGGTCCCAATCAGCCTTCGCACGGGTGGATGCGCCGACTCCCGGCGGGGCTCCGGCCCTGCTGAACCCGAGCAGGTGAGGGTCTTCCTCGCGAGCTGCCGTTACCGCAGAGCGCACGCGATCCTCAGAGAGTCCGGCGGCCCGTAGCGCTTGCGAGACGGGGCTGTCCCATCGGACGAGGGCCACCAGTACTATTTTCGGCGGACCACCTGTCGGCTGACCTTCAGCCCTTTGGCGATCTCTAGCCAAGTCCTTTCGGCACGAGGCGCGGTCTCCAAGGCTCTCAGTGCTGAATTGACACATGTCATTTCCACGGAAATTGTGGTCGGGGCATAAGGAAGACTGGCGGGTGCCAGCAACAGCACCCGCCAATCCTGCTACATGCTGCGGAATGCTCCCCGCCTACTGGCAGCCGAAAGCCCACGAGGAGAAGTGGCCGCTGGTGTTTGCCTCGAGCAGCGCCGCGCCGGGATTGAACAGACCTCGGTGCGCCGATGATCCTGAACCGTAGGTGTTCTTGTTCCACCAGCCATTGGCCTCGTGTTGGTGAACGGTGCTCGCTGTCGAGGTGACCCCCGACCAGGTCCACACTCCAACGCACGACCGGTTCGCGCCTTTGTGGTCGGCAGCCTGCGCTGGAACCACTCCAGCCAAGACGATGCCAACCGACAGGGCGGCAGCCGCGGCGATCAAGTTGATTCTCTTCATACGTCTTCCTTTGCGTCAATTGATGGATATCGGCCGTGCACGTTGCCCGGTGTTGAAAACATATACACGGCTTCGATTTAAGTCCACAATTATTCACATACCACGAATCTCGCGCGAGTCAATAGGGATACCGCGGCTTTACTGAAGAGATATACCCGACAGTCGTTGAAAATCGGCGGAGATCTGGTTCTGGAGGCATCAACGCAATATCGTCTTGAGTATCAATGAAAGGATTTCCATGCGCGTGTCACTTATTGGTAAAGCAATCACTATTATGATGAGTTCGTTCCTATTGGCTGGGTGCACGCATCCGGAAGCGCCTGCGGGTACTGGAGCGACGGGGGAGGCGCTGTCGTTGTCACCGGCGTCCGATGCGGTCTACGCATGCATAACTGAGAAAGGTTGGGATGTGACGATCAGCTGGGACGGGGGCATCGGGGCTTCCAGCGACACGATTCCGGCAGCTCAGGTTGATCAATACGACAGCGACGCCGCAGCATGCTGGGCGATGATCGACGATCGAGTGGCCGCCATGCAACCGGATGAAATCGAGGCCGTGTACCTGGACGAGATCGCCACTCGTGAATGCTTGATCGCTCAGGGATACTCGGTGGATTCGCCACCGTCGCGACAGCAATATGTGGACACGTTCTTCACGACTCGGTGGACTGCCTACGGAGAGTCTGATGCCATGTCTCCGAGGAATGATGAGGACACTTGGCGAGCGCTGAATGAGACGTGTCCTCAGCCGGCGTGGTCGTTGGGGTTGTGAACGACCGAAGCTATGGCACGCGAAGTTCTCGAATTGGTTCCCTGCGGCTAGCGATGACGGCGGGAGCGAGCGCGGCGAAGACGGTGGTCACAGATGCCAGCAGGCAGAGGGCGGCCGCGAATCCAACGTCGGACACGGGATCGCCCGTGACGATCAGCGTGACGGTGGCGGCAATCACGCCCGTCAGCGATCCGATTCCCGCCAGAATGGCGGTCTGAACCAGCAGGAGCTCGACAATGAGGCGGCGGCTCGCGCCGAGCGCGCGGCGTCGGCCGAAGTCTTTGCGACGCATCATCACGAGACCGAACAGAATGACCGTCACCAACAGCGCCGTGACACCCAGAAGAACCAGCATGAGGCTCCGCGAGAAGGAGCTCAGCTGATCCTGCACGAGTGCTTTCACCTGAGCGAGGCTGTCGCTCGTTTGCAGCGTCACCTTCGAGGCATCGTGCGGCGCGAGGATGGACAGAGCGAAGTCGGCGATCGTCGGTACGAGCTCCGGGGTGGCGGCAACGAGCACCAGTACGGCTATAGGTTCCGAGTTCTCAGTGATGGCTTGCGGGATCAGCACCAGGGGTTCGAACTCCTCGAGGTACTCCGGTGTGACGAGCTGCCCTCCAACTCCAACGGAGCGACCGTCGGATACGGAAATCGCCCCAGCGCCGTCCACCAATCCGAGTTGTTCAAGGGCTGCCACCGATGCGAATGCAAGTTCGCCTGCGCCCTTCCTCTCTGGAATTCCCAGCTGGTCGAGCTGGAGAGAGTACACACTCCGTGTTGGCACACGGGTCCCTTCAGATATCTGCTGATTTTTCGCATCGACAGCCCCGGAGAACGCGCCAGCCCATTGGATGCCGTCAACGCCCTGCAGTCGTTCGAGGACCGCCGTCGTGACACCCGCGTCGGGATCCGCACGCACGACGATCGCTCGCGAACCGACAGAATCGATCGACGACAGCACGCGTTGTTCAGCGCCCACCGTACGACCGGTCGTCAACAGGACAGTCAGCACCATAGCTGACACGACGAGAACGGTCAGAGCGCTGGGCACTGGAGCCGAACGTGCGGACGCCAGCGCCTCATGGACGACGGAGCGGATTCGCATCAGAGTCGTACTTCTTCGTCGCACAGGTCCGCGAGGGATGGTGAATGCGTCACGACCACGACAGCTGCGCCTGATCGTGCATGATCTCGCAGCGCATCAACAACGACCCCGCTGGTGACCGGGTCGAGGTTGCCTGTTGGTTCATCGGCCAGGAGAATCCGCGGATTCGTCAGGAGGGCGCGACACAACGCGATTCTCTGAGCCTGACCGCCCGATACCTGACCAGGCTTCCTCCCGGACGGGAGATCGACCCCGAAGCGGTCGAGCAGGCTCCTGCCCAGGTGGGTCGCTGCGCGCCGGCTGTCACCCCGATAGAACGACGGCTCCGTGACGTTGTCCATCAACGTGCGAGTGGGGTCGAGAGCCGCGTCTTGAAACACGAAACCGAATGTACGCGCCCGATGCCTCGCCCGCTGTGAATCGGGCAGCTGAGACGTCGGGCGACCATCGATACTGATCTCCCCCGACTGAGGACGAAGCATCAAGCCCAGGAGATAGAGCATGGTTGATTTCCCGCGACCAGACGGCCCAGTCAGCGCCGTCATCGTTCCTGCTGCGAAAGTCGCTGTCCAGTTCTCGACCACAGCGCTTCCTCGCGCATAGCCGAACGAAACATCGCGAGCCTCAATCAGGGGCCCATGGGAGTGGCCTGCATCCACGCGTTGCGTCACGGAGCACCTGTCTCGTTCGTCGGCGGCACACGAACGCGCAATCCCGACGCGACGCCTTCGACAACCGCCACACCGTTTGCGGAGGCGACTATTGCAACAGCGACACGACGGCCATCCTCGGTGATGACCGAAACGACACCTTCGGCATCGGTCACAAGCGCTGCCGCAGGCAGGATCAGACCGCTGACGGTCTCGGCGGTGGTAATCACGCTCTCGAGCGACGTCTCACCGACGACAGGGATCGAAGCACACTCCGCTCCGCAGAGGGATGCCCCGGCCGTTCCAGTGACTTCGACGATGACGGTATTGTTCTCCGGGTCGCGATGACGATCCGCCACCTCGCCCGCCCAGATCTCTCCGTTCGGTCCGGTCACGGACACGTCTGCCCCGGCGGCGATCATGCCCGACTGCGTGACGGTCACGGGAATCACCGTCTCCGGAGCGTCAGGCAGAACCATGACGACCGGCTCGCCCCCGACAACGACCTTGCCTGGGCCGACGACGTCCTCGTCCAGAGAGACCCTCGCGGGCAGCGCAGGCACGAAGACGAGATCCCCGAGCTCCACGGTGCCTGAGACCGGGACCCCAGTATCCTTCTGCCACGCTCTGATCGCTCTATCTGTCTCCCGGCGCGCAATGCCATCCACGTCACCGTCGTAGTGCCCCAGGGTGGCCAAGAGTCCTTGAAGTTGAGCGACGTCGGCTCCCTCCATGTCCCGAGCGAGTGCCCGAAAGGCCGGCACCGAACCTTGCGCGACGATCGCCGGACGCAGATTCACCGAATACAACTCATCGCCCGCGGAGACTTCGCCACCCGCGCCCGTTGACACGTCAGTGACAGTCCCTGCAGCTTGATTGATACCACCGATCGTAGGTTCCCATGAAGTCACCGCAGTCAACGACATGCTCGCCCCGACCTCGCCCAGACGCACCGACACGAATGTATGCATCTCAACCGCCGAGGGATCCTGAACCGGCCTCGTTACGGTGGCCATCGCCCAACCGCCCGCCACAGCCACCGCGACGATGGCCAACGCAGTCCCAACTATCGTGGCCCACCGAGAAATGCTGAATCGTTCAGCCACAGATGCGCACCGTCCTCACGGGATCCGAGAGGCCCCGTGTGTGCCGAGAAAACGTACCTTCTCGTGCCACATATCATCCTCACGAGTTAGAAATATTAAACAATACTGTAGGGAAGAAAGCGACGCGTGGCAATGGCGCTCCGATCGATTCGGCACATGCTCGACCAGACGTAAGCGGCGACTGGGTGTTGGCGCATGCGAGTTCGGCGATGACCGTCAGTCCTCGGTCCTGGGCAGCGCAGAGTCGACGTGCGGCTTGGGTGACGTCACTCGCGGCATCTCGAGCGGCACATCGGCCCCCTCGAAGTGGATGTCGGCGCCAATCTTCCAACACCGTTGGCGATGTAGTTGCGACCGTTGGTCCATCGCCCGCACCGAGCGGGCCCTCTGTGCCCCCTGACGCACATCACGGCCCTGGAGCACAGTTTCTGAACCGACGGGACGCGTCAGCAACGTCGTTCACCAACGTCAAGAGCTGCTTGCGTTCAGGCCAAGATGAATCGGGGCGGGGCTACGACTACTTGCATCATGCGGTCGACGATTGCGGCGACCGCGTCGGGTCCCGTCCGCTATCGCACGGTGAAGCGCGCCGTCCTGAGCGCCTCGGCGCGAGACGAACCACCGATGCGGAGTTCGAACTCGCCCGCCTCGACGACGCGTCGGCCGCGGGCGTCGACGATCGTGCAGTCGGCGACCGGCAGCTCGATGACGACGGTCGCCGTCTCGCCGGTGCCGACCTCGACCTGGCGGTACGTCTTCAGCTCCTGGTCGGCCCAGCTCACCGAGGTGACGAGGTCGCTCACGTAGAGCTGGACCGTCTCCAGCACGGGTCGCGCGCCGGTGTTGCGCACCTCGACCTCGGCGCGGACGGTGTCGTCGACGCCGAGCTGATCGGCCGCGAGACGGACCTCGCCGTACTCGACACTCGAGTAGGACAGACCGTCGCCGAACGCGAACGCCGGATCCTGGGTGAGGTCGGCATACCGGTCGCCGTGCTGGCCGCGGATCTGGTTGTAGTACGTCGGCTGCTGGCCGGCGTGCCGGGCGAACGAGATCGGCAGACGCCCCGTCGGCTCGATGAGTCCGAGCAGCAGTTCCGCGATAGCTCGGCCGCCCTCCATGCCAGGGCTCGCGGCCCACACGATCGCGTCGGCACCCAGCGCGGACGGCGGCAGCACGAGCGGCTTCGACGCGAGCAGGACGACGACGAGCGGCTTGCCCGTCGCGGCCAGTGCGTCCAGCAGCGCGACCTGCCCACCGATGAGTTCCAGCGTGGCGGTCGACCGGCCCTCGCCGACGAGCTCGATGCGGTCGCCGACGACCGCGACGACCACGTCGGCCTGCTCGGCATTCGTGACAGCCTCCGCGATGAGCGCAGCGTCCGCGTCCGCCGGCGTGACCACCGGCGGACGGGGCTGCCCGTCAGGGAACGTCGCTCCGGCAGGGTTCGGTGAGAGCGTCAGGATGTCGGCGCCGAACGCCGCCGACACCGTGGACCCCTCCGGCGCCACAGCCCGCAGTCCGTCGACCACGGTCGTGATCATCTCGCGCGGCTGGCCGTCGGGCAGCCAACCGGCCTGGCCGGAGTTGCCGGCCCAGTCGCCGAGTTGCATCTGCGCGTCCTCGGCGAGCGGTCCGACGACGGCGATACGCAACGGCCCGGACTCGGCGGTCGCGACAGCGCGACCGGCGTCGTCCGCCTCATACCCGCCTGCGAGCGGGAGGACGCCCTCATTGCGCAGCAGCACGAGAGAACGCCTCGCGACCTCGAGGTTGAGCTCGGTGTGCGCCGAGGAACCCACCATCGCCTGCTGCGCAGCGGCATCCGGGTGACGTGGGTCCTCGAACAGCCCGAGCGCGAACTTGAGGGTCAGGATGCGACGGACCGCCCGGTCGAGGTCGGCCTCGGCCAGCAGTCCCTGCTCGATCGCTGCAAGCGCGCCGTCGAAGAAGCCGGGGGTGTTCATCACCATGTCGTTGCCGGCACGGATCGCAGCAGCCGAGGCGTGCACGTAGTCCGGGCTCACGTGCTGCTCCCAGACCATGCGACCGACGTTGTCCCAGTCGGTGATGAGCGTGCCCTCGTACCCCCACTCGTCACGGAGCACGTCGTTCAACAGCCACTCGTTGACCGTGATCGGGACGCCGTCGATCGACTGGTACCCGAGCATGAAGCTCGCGCAGCCCTCTCGGGCGACGCGCTCGAACGGAGGCAGGAACCAGGAGCGCAGCTTGCGCGGCGAGATGTCCGCTTCGCTCGCATCGCGGCCGCCCTGGGTCTCGGAGTACCCGGCGAAGTGCTTCGCGGTCGCGAGGATCGCGGTGGGGTCGGTCAGGCCGTCGCCCTGGTAGCCGCGCACCATCGCAGAGGCGAGTTCGCCGATGAGGAACGGATCCTCGCCGAAGGTCTCCCCCACACGACCCCAGCGGAGGTCGCGGGCGATGCAGAGCACCGGTGAGAAGGTCCAGTGGACGCCCGTGGCCGCGACCTCGATCGCCGTGGCCCGGGCGACGCGCTCCAGGAGGCCGGCGTCCCAGCTCGCGGCCATGCCGAGCTGCGTCGGGAAGATCGTCGCACCGAGGTGGAACGAGTGACCGTGGATGCAGTCCTCCCCCACGATCAACGGGATACGCAGGCGCGTCCGCGAAGTGAGCTCATGGGCGAGCGCGAGCCGCTCCGGCGAAGAGTGCAGGATCGAGCCGACGTGCGTCTCGAGGACGTGCGCCTCGATGTCGTCGCGGGCGTCGAGCTGCATCATCTGCCCGACCTTCTCGACGGTCGTCATGCGGCCGACGAGGTCGTCGACCCGCTCCGAGATCGGCAGGGTGGCGTCGAGGTAATCCGGTCGGAAAGCGCTGCCGCTGCCGGGACGGGTGGTCTCTGTGATGTCGATACTCATTCGGTGAGCCTTTCAGTCTTCTCTGTCGATACGCGCACAGCCGTGATGCTGCTCCCGGGCTTGATGCCCCGCTTCCGCAGCGCCCGCGCGCGCTCACCGGCCGATCGGAGCCGAGGGTTCACGTATTCGTCGATCCCGAAGTTGATGAGCGACAGCGCGACGCCGAGGAGCGCGATGCAGACACCGGCGGGTACGTACCACCACCAGAAGTCGGGGAACGCGCCGTTCTGCTGTGCCCAGAACAGGATGGTGCCCCAGTTGAGGTTGGTGATGGGGATGACGCCGATGAACGCCAGCGTCGTGAGGCCGAGGACGGCTGCGGTGACGGTCCCGACGAAGCTCGACGCGATGATCGCCGTCAGGTTCGGCAGCATCTCCACGGTGATGATGCGGAACAGCGACTCACCGTTCGCGCGAGCCGCCTGGACGAAGTCGCGGTTTCGGAGCGACATCGTCTGCGCCCGCAGCACACGGCCGCCCCACGCCCATCCGGTCAGCGCCAGCACACCGGCGATCAGGAACAGACTCGGGTTGTCGTACTGCGATGCCACGATGATCATGAGCGGCAGACCAGGGATGACGAGGAAGACGTTCGTCAGCGCGGAGAGCGACTCGCTCTTGAACCCGGACACGTAACCGGCGGTGACACCGATCGCGACGGCGATGATCGTCGCGAAGATGCCGGCGAGGAAACCGACGATGAGCACACCGCGGGTTCCGTAGATCAGCTGGCTGAGGACGTCCTCGCCCATGTGCGTCGTGCCGAGCAGGTGCGCGAGGGAGGGCGCCTGACGCAGTGCGGTGAAGTCCTTCTCCAGCGGTCCGTACGGCGCGATGAGATCGCCGAAGACGGCGACGAGTACGAAGAAGCCGAGGATGCAGAGGCCAGTGATCGACTTGCCGTTGCGGAACATCGCGAACGACTGACCGAACCGTGCGCTGAACGAACGACTGCGCGGTGCAGGCTTCAACGCCTGCGCGGTGGCGTTTGCCATGGTGGTGGGGATGGTCATGTCAGGACTCCAGCTGGCGGGTGCGAGGATCGAGCACGGCGTAGGCGACGTCGGCGAGGATGTTCGCGACGAGCACGGTGAGCGTGATGACGAGGAACAACCCCTGCATGAGCGGGTAGTCCTTCGCCGTCGTCGCGTCGAGCAGCAGCTTGCCGACGCCCGGATAGGAGAACACCATCTCCATGACGATCGTGCCGCCGACGATGAAGCCCAGCGACAGTGCGAAGCTCGACAGCTGCGGGAGCATGGCGTTCCGGGCGGCGTAGTTGACGAGCACTCGACGCGTCGGCAGACCCTTCGCCTGCGCGACGGTGACGTAGTCCTCGTCGAGGACGGTGACCATCATGTTGCGCATGCCGAGGATCCAGCCACCGAGCGACGCCAGCACGATGGTCGCCGCCGGCAGGAAGCCGTGCGCGATCACCTGCCCGATGAAGTCGAGCGAGAACTCCGGTCTCGACCCCTTCCCGTAGGCGTGCGAGGCCGGGAACCAGCCGAGCAGGGTGGAGAACACGGCGATGGCGATGAGGCCCATCCAGAAGTACGGGACGGTGGAGAAGAACGTGGACACCGGCACGATGAAGTCGGCCTTGCTGCCGCGCTTCCAGCCGATCAGGGCACCGATGGAGGTACCGAGCACGAACGACAGGATGGTCGCGATGCCGACGAGGCCGACCGTCCACGGGAGTGCTGCGGCGATGACGTCGGTGACCGGCGCGAGGCCCTTGGAGAACGAGCGGCCGAGGTCGCCCGAGAACAGCAGCTTCCAGTAGTCGATGTACTGCTCGAGGACCGAGCGGTCGGTGTCGAGACCGAACAGCGTGCGGAGCGAGTCGGCTGCCTCAGGGCTGATACGCCCCTGGTTCTTCTGGATGTAGGCGGACACCGGGTCACCCTTGAGCATCCGCGGGAGGAAGAAGTTGATGGTGACCGCTGCCCACGCGGTGAAGGCGTAGAAGGCGGCGCGACGGAGGAAGAAGGTCATGAGGGGGTCCTCGCAGATGTTGATGGACCGCCGCCTGAAGGAGCGCTGCCTGCGAAGTGGCGGTCCGGGTCGGGGGACGCGTTCCGGAGGGCGAGCGTGTAGGGGTGCTGTGGACGCAGGATCACGTCGTCGGCGGGCCCGCGTTCGACGACCTCGCCATGGTGGAGCACCATGATCTCGTCGCTGAAGTGGCGGGCGGTCGCGAGGTCATGCGTGATGTAGAGCACGCCGAGCTGGGACTCGCGCTGCAGGTCGGCGAGCAGGTTGAGCACGCCGAGACGGATGGAGACGTCGAGCATGGAGACGGGCTCGTCGGCGATCAGCAGCGAGGGACGCGACGCGAGCGCACGGGCGATGGCGACACGTTGGCGCTGACCGCCGGAGAGCTCGTGCGGGCGGCGGTCGATCGTGCCGGCCGGATCGAGCTGCACCCGTTCGAGCAGTCGGTTGACCTCGGTCTCGACCTCGGCCTCCGGCACCACGTGGTCGAGGCGCAGCGGGCGCTCGATGTGGTGCCGGATCGTGTGGTATGGGTTCAGGGAGGCGAACGGGTCCTGGAAGACCATCCGGACCTGCTGACGGTACCGGCGGAGCGCCTTGCCGCGGCGCGGGATGGGTTTGCCGTCGAGCAGGATGTCGCCGCTCGTCGCACGCTCCAGCTGCGTGAGGATCTTCGCGATCGTCGACTTCCCACTCCCGGACTGCCCCACGAGGGCAAGGGTCTGGCCGGACTCCAGCGTGAAGCTGACGTCGTCGAGCGCGAGCATGTGACCGGACCCGCGGACCCGGTAGCGCTTGGACACATGGGAGAACTCGAGGGTGGTCATGCGATGGCTCCTGCCTGCGAGGCCGACGCGGCACTGGTGCCGCGCACGAAGTCGCCGCGGTCGCCGGTGAGGCTCGGGAACGACGCGAGCAGCTTCCGCGTGTACGGGTCCTTGGCGTGGTGGTAGATCTGCTCCGCGGTGTCGATCTCGACGAGTCGTCCCGCGCGCATGACGGCGATCCGGTCGGAGATCTCCAGGAGCAGCGGGAGGTCGTGGGTGATGAAGATGACGGAGAAGCCGAACTCGGTGCGGAGGTCCGAGATCTGCTGGAGGATCTCGCGCTGGACGAGCACGTCGAGTGCCGTGGTCGGCTCGTCCATGATCATCAGCTGCGGCTTGAGCGCGAGCGCCATGGCGATCATGACGCGCTGGCGCATACCGCCGGAGAGCTCATGCGGGAACGACTTGAGGCGGTCGCGCCCGACGCCGACGATGTCGAGCAGCTTCGCGCACTCGTCACGGCGTTCCGCCTTGGAGAGCCCCTTGCGGTGCGTCGTGAAGACGTCGTCCAGCTGCTTGCCGATCGAGATGACCGGGTTCAAGGCGTTCATGGCGCCTTGGAAGACCATCGAGGCCTTGTCCCAGCGGAACGCGCGCATCTCCTCCTCGTCAAGCGCGTTGAGGTCGATGTCCTCGCCTGACTCGTCATGGAAGATCGCGCTGCCGCCGGTGATGACGGCCGGAGCCTTGAGCAGGCGTTGCAGCCCGTAGGCGAGCGTCGTCTTGCCGCAGCCGGACTCGCCGGCCAGGCCGAGGATCTCGCCGCGACGGAGCGTCAGGGAGACGTCCCGGACGGCTTCGACGGGAGGTTCGACGTCGTAGGTCACGCTGAAGGAGGAGACCGTCAGCAGGTCTTCGCTGGTCACTGCGCTGTGAGGCACTGCACTGTTCCGTTCTGGGATGAGTGGGCAGGCGGGGAGACGGGCGGGGCGGATGAGCGCCCCGCCCGTCGGCTGGTGCGGTGCTACTTCGCGGCCTTCAGCTGCGTGAGGATGTACACGGCGGTCGGCTGCGTGGGGTCGGCCGGCGCGTACGGGTCCTTCTCGCTCGGCCATCCGACGTAGTTGCGCGTGTTGTACGACCCGATGAACGGACGGGTGCCGATCGGCATCGCCGGGACGTCCGAGACGAAGATCTTCTCGACCACGTCCAGCGCCGCTGCACGGGTGGCGTCGTCGGTGGCGTTCGCGTAGGCGGCCAGCGCTGCGGTCGCCTCCGGGCTGTCGTAGCGACCGAAGTTGAAGTCGGCTGCTTCGCCCGCAGGCATCAGCCAACGACCGTCCATGATGTCGGAGTACAGGTCGTACGGCGTCGCGCCGGTGTCGGTCCAGTGCAGGATCGCCTGGAAGTCGCCCTCGGTCTTCGCAGCCCACCAGGTGTCCTGGTCGGGGGTGTCGACACCGGCCGTGACGCCCAGCTCCTTGACGGAGTCGGCGATGAGGCTGATGCCGGTCACGTAGTCGTTCCAGCCCTGCGGGACGCTCAGCGTGAAGGTGACCGCTTCGCCCGACGGGTCGGTGAGGACGTCGTCGTTCCACGTGTAACCGGCGTCGGTGAGGATCTGCTTGGCGGCCTTCGCATCGACGGCGTAGTCCTCATCCTTGTACTCCGAAGAGATGAACGCGTCGCCCGCCGGAGTCGGCAGGCCGGTGATGGAGGTGAGCTCCGGCACGCCGCCCTCACGAGCGATCTGCTGGTGCTTCTCACGGTCGATCACGAGGTTCACGGCCTGACGGAACGCCGGGTCGTTGAACGGTTTCGTCTCGGTGTTCACGAACATCGTGTCGACGGCCAGACCCGCAGCCGCCCAGTAGACGTTGTGCTCCTTGTCCTTGTCGAGGTACGCGGACTGCACGTTGGGGATGAAGGCCTGCGCCCAGTCGGCGTCGCCGTTCGCGAGTGCCGTGGTGAGTGCCGTGTTGTCGTTGTAGGACACGTAGTACAGCGTCGGGACCGCGGGCTGTTCGCCCCAGTAGTCGTCACGCGCGCTGAGCTCGACGCTCTCCGTGCTGAAGCTCGTCAGCGTGTACGGGCCGGTGCCGACGGGCTCGGGGTTCTCGAAGGTGGCCGGGTCGTCGACGGACTCCCAGACGTGCTTCGGGACGATCTGCTTGAGCAGCACCTTGTCCTGCTTGACGAACATGGGGTTCGCGAACGACAGGGTGACGGTGTCTCCCTCGGTCGCGACCGTCGTCAGGCCGAGCGCGGAGCTGTCGAGCTCCGGGTGGTCGATGAACTGCTGGAAGGTGAAGGCGATGTCGTCTGCGGTGAACGCTTCGCCGTCGTTCCACTTCACGCCGTCGCGGGCGGTGAGGGTGACGGAGGTGTAGTCGTCGGTCCAGGCGATCTCGGACGCGAGCCACGGCTTCACGTCGGCGCTCGGGTCGACGAGGTTCACGATGGCGAGCGGCTCGAGGATCGCGTTGATGTAGCCGAGCTTCATGGCGGACGAGTCGCCGACGTACGGGTTGTTCGACTCGGTGGCGATCGAGCCGTCCGGCTTCGCGATGGTCAGTGCGGCGCCGCTCTCGGGGCCGTCGCTCGACCCGCCGGCACCGGTGCATCCGGTGAGCAGTAGTGCCGCAGCAGCAGTGGCTGCCAGCAGCGAGGTTCTCAGCTTCATCGCTTCTCTCCTTGTGTGATGCGTCGCCGCAGTGCGTCGCAGAATGTGATTCGGTGATAACTTACTGACCATTCAGTAAGTTGGCAAGTGAGCGGTCGTGAACGCCGCAGCGCCGAGCGCGCTGGCCTACAATCCAGAACGGGGAGCGATGGACGAGCCTGTCGTCGCACCAGGCCAGACCCGCCGAACGGACGACATGAGCACTTTGAAACGACAGCCGCAGCCCCGTCCTGCCACCGTGGCCAGGCGGGCCGAGGTCGTGCGCTCGGCCCTCGACGTCTTCGGCGCGAAGGGGTACGCGAACGGCACACTCATCGACATCGCCGAACTCGTCGACATGACGCCGGCCGGCATCCTCCACCACTTCGGCTCGAAGGACCAGCTGCTCCTCGAGGTGCTCAGCTACCGTGACGCGACCGATGTCGAGAACCTCGACGACCAGCACATCCCGGGCGGGATCGAACTCTTCAAGCACCTCATCCGCACGGCGACGGCGAACGCGCAGCGGGCCGGCATCGTGCAGGCGTTCGTCGTGCTGTCAGCGGAGTCCGTCACCGAGGACCACCCGGCGCGACACTACTTCGACGACCGCTACCGGACGCTCCGCAGCGAGATCGCGGAGGCGTTCGAGGTGGTGTGCGCTGAGCGCGGCATCACCGCCCCGGACACCGTCCACCGCGCTGCGGCCTCCATCC
Source organism: Plantibacter sp. RU18 (assembly GCF_050613355.1). Lineage (NCBI taxonomy): Bacteria > Bacillati > Actinomycetota > Actinomycetes > Micrococcales > Microbacteriaceae > Plantibacter > Plantibacter sp. RU18. The sequence goes on along the minus strand of NZ_CP159618.1, from coordinate 1,092,484 downwards.
TCGCCGTCATGGACGGCCTGCAGGTGCAGTGGCTCATCGACCCGACGGTCGTCGACCTCGCCGAGACGAGCGCGTTCGCCATCACCGTGATCGTCGAGTCGGTGCTCGGTGAGGGGGCGCTCGACTGAGCAGGCGCCGATCGTGTCCGGGTCAAGCCCGCCATGGCGGACTCTCGCTCGTGCAGCACTGAGCAGGATTCGAGAAGCGGCGTTTCGAGCCCGCGACTATCGTGAAGTCCGTTCCCACGCACCGAACGGAAGGACGACGACATGACCGAGACGAAGCAGTCGAGCACGAAGAGCGGGTTCACCGCGGACGAACGCGCCGCGATGAAGGCGCGCGCCAAGGAGATGAAGGCCAACGCCAGCCGCGAGGAGGCACTCCAGGGCGTCGTCGACGCCATCGCCGAGATGGAGGGCCCCGACCGCTCCATCGCCGAGCCGCTGCACGAGCTCGTCATGGGCGGCGACTACGGTCTCGCCGCGAAGACCTGGTACGGCATGCCCGCGTACGTCGGCGCCGACGGCAAAGCCGTGGTGTTCTTCCAGGCCGCCGCGAAGTTCAAGGCGCGGTACGCGACGATCGGCTTCAACGACAGCGCGAAGCTGGACGACGGCGACCTCTGGCCGACCGCGTTCGGCGTCGTCGCCTGGAACGACTCCGTCGCGAAGCGCGTCACTGAACTGCTCGACCGCGCCGTCTAACCGTTTTCGGCACGATCATCGCGGCGGCGCGATCGCGCGGCGGTAGCCGTCGTCACTCAGCGCACCGACGCGCGAGTGGCGGCGACCGTAGGCCAGGTAGAGCGCGACTCCGGCGAGCATCCAGACGAGGAACACGAGCGAGGTCGTGCCGCCGAGCGACAGCATGAGGCCGAGGCACATGAGGATGCCGAGCGCCGGCACGACGGGGAACAGGGGCACCGAGTAGGTGCGCTCCAGGTCCGGTCGTGATCGCCGCAGGATGATGACCGACAGGTTCACGAGCGCGAAGGCGAACAGCGTCCCGATGCTCGTGGCGTCGGCGAGTTCGCCGAGCGGGATGAGCGCCGCAACGACCGCGACGATCACACCGACGATGAGGGTGCCGGCCACCGGCGTACCGGTGCGCGGCGCAACCCGGGCGAAGATCCCCGGCACCATGCCGTCCTGCGCCATGCGGTACAGGATGCGCGTCTGCCCGTAGAACACGGTGAGCACGACGCTCGCAATGGCCACGACCGCACCGATCGAGAAGAACAGCCCGATGATCGGCTGCCCGGTGATCGCCGTGAGGATGCCGACGAATGCGGCTTCGTCGTCGGTGAAGCCGGTCCACGGTCGCGCACCGATCGCCGCGATTGCGACGAGGATGTAGACCGTCGTGACGATGACCATCGAGAGGATGATCGCCCGCGGGAGATCACGCCTGGGGTTCGTCGCCTCGTCGCCGGCTGTGGAGGCTGCATCGAAGCCGATGTAGGAGAAGAACAGTCGGCTCGACGCCGCCGCGACACCGGCCGCACCCATGGGCGCGAGCGGTTCGAAGTGCTGCAGGGTGAACGCCGTGAAGGCGATGACGACGAACACGAGGAGCACCGCGAGCTTCACGATCACCATGACCGTGTTCACCCACGCGCTCTCCTTCGCGCCGCGTACGAGCAGCAGCATCGCGAGCAGCACGAGGAGAGCGGCCGGCAGGTTGACGAGTCCTCCGTCGACACCGATGGGGTTCGCCAGGGCGTCCGGAAGACCCATGCCGAACACGGCGAGCGCCTCGTTCACGTACTGGCTGGCCCCCACGGCGACCGCCGCGACGGACACTCCGTACTCGAGCACGAGGCACCAGCCGCAGATCCAGGCGACGCCCTCCCCCATCGTCACGTAGGCGTAGGAGTAGCTGGAGCCCGAGACCGGCACCGAGGCTGCCATCTCCGCATACGACAGCGCGGACAGGAGCGCTGCGAGCCCGGCGACCGCGAACGCGATCCACACTGCGGGACCGGCGAGCGGGACGGCTGTGCCGAGCACCACGAAGATCCCCGTGCCGAGCGTGGCGCCGACGCTGATCATCGTCAGCTGCCAGACGCCGAGCGAACGACGGAGTCCGCCGGACGCGCGCTCCTCGGCGCCGAGGTCCGTCTCGCCGCGGAGGTCGTCGAGCGGCATGCGCCGACGCAGCTGGGCGAGCAGGGCTGGCCGGCCCGGTGTCCGTGATGGTGTGCTCATGGGTCAGCGGTAGTGCTGTTCACCTCTCGCGGCCTTGGCGACGACGTCGGCGATGCGGGCCGCACGCGTGGCCGGTGTCTTGATCGCGTTCAACCGGAAGAAGACGCGGAAGCGCTCGGTCTTCCGGAGTCCCGCGAAGAAGGCCGCCGCCGCCGGGTTCGCATCGAGCGCCGCCTGCAGGTCCTCGGGTGCGACGGCGTCCTTCTGTCGATACGCGGCGTCCCACCGGCCGTCGGCCTTCGCGCGTTCGATCTCGGCCAGTCCTCCGGGCTGCATGCGGCCCTCGTCGATGAGACGCGCGACGTGCGCGCGGTTGATCTGCGACCACGGGCTGTTCTTCCGGCGGGGGGTGAAGGCCTGCAGCGAGTAGTCGTCGTCGAGGCGCTTGCCCTGGCCGTCGATCCAACCGTGGCAGAGTGCCACGTCGAGCGCCTCCGACCAGGTGATGCCCGGTGCCTTCGACGTCTTCTTCCGCAGCTTCAGCCGGACGCCGTCGTCGCTCGGATCGTCGGCGAGGTACGCCTCCCACGCTTCCAGCGTGAGGTCCAGGATCGGTTTGTCCTCGAAGCTCGCCACGTCAGCGAGGGTACTCGCTGGTGACGAGGCACCGCGAGTCCGGCGACGACGCCTGGCCGTCGGCTCGGTCATCCTGCATCTGCCCGCCGCAGCGGTGACGCCGTTCGCGGCCGACGGCACGGTCGAGGAGCTGGGTCCGAACCGCTGCCGCTTCACCTCCGGTTCGTGGTCCTGGATGGCGCTCGCGGCCTCGCTGGGCCGTTTCGACGCAGAGATCCAGGTCGTCGCACCACCCGAGCTCGCCGAGGCGTCCGCGCGGCTCGCGACCCGGAGCGCGAGGGCTGCAGGCTCGTCGCGCCGACCGATCAGACGCTGCCCGCGCTAGCCGTGCGGGCTCGGAGCAGCGCAGCCCCTCCCGCGGCGACGGCCACGACCGCGCCATAGACGAGCACGGTCGCGTGCAGGCCGGCGATCGAGGTGAGCACCCCGGCGATCACGGCCGGCACACCGAACGACAGGTACGCGACGATGTACAGCGACGAGAACAGCTCGGCCCGCTCATGCACGGCCGCGAACGGCAACAGGGAGGCGATCGTGCCCATGAACGCCGTGCCGAAGCCCGTCCCGGCGATGACGATGGCCGCGACCGCGATCGGGAGGGACGCGGTCACGAGGGCGAGGAGGAGCAACAGGGTACCGAGTGCCAGCGCCGAGGCACCGTACACCGCGGCCACCACGGGTCGCCGTCGATAGAGCACGAACGCGGCGAGCGCCCCGGCTGCAGGCAGGAGGCCGATCAGGAGCGCTCCGGCGAGCTGGCCGTCGACGCCGAGTTCCGTGCGGACGATGGTCGGGCCGAGTGAGAGGAACAGGCCACCGGTGGCCCAGCCGGCGAGGACGATGGGAACACTGATGCCGAAGAGCCGCCGCGCTGCGACCGGTACGGCAGCTCGCGGACGCAACGCCTTCGCCCAGCCCTCGGCGCGGGGAGAGGTCTCCGGGAGCAGCCACACGAGCCCGGCGATGGCGAGGTAGGCCGCCGCGAGCGGCAGGAACGTCCAGGTGGCGGCATCGGCGACGGTCTGCAGGAGCACACCGGCGAGGATGGTCCCGAGGGCGAGACCGGTCATCGGGGCGAGGGTGTTGACGAGCGTCGCGAGGCGAGGCGCTCTCGGCGGGGCGAAGTCCGCGATGGTCGCCGACATGGTGGAGATGAGCGCACCGCTGGCAAGCCCCTGCACGACACGGGCGAGATACAGTGCACCACCGGAGTCGACCTGCCACAGCAGGAGGACGCTCACTGCGAGCAGGACGAAGCCGACGGTGATCACGGGTCGTCGCCCGAGGTGGTCGGAGATGGAACCGATCGTGAGCAGCGCGATGAGCAGCGCCAGAGCGTAGACCGCGAAGGCGATCGTGACCCCGAGGGCACCGATACCGAGCCGCTCCTCCAGTGCCGGGTAGAACGGCGACGGCGCACTCGCCCCGGTGAGCATGAGGGTGCTGGCGATGCCCGCGAGCGCGAAGCCGAAGCGCCTCCGAGGCAGTGCGACGCCGGCAGCGGCAGCGTCGACGCCTGGCGCGGCCGTCGGGGCCGGGCTGGTCTGGATCGTTTCCGTGGTCACGCGCATCATCCTTCGGTTCCAAAATCTTCGAACGATAGGACGCTACTCGCTTCGCGCCGATTGTTCAACTATTATCGAACCATGACCGCAGCGACCGACCTCACGCACCCGGAGCGCGACGCGATCGTCCTGAGTGCCGTGCTCTTCGCGCTGAGCGATCCCGACCGACTCGAGATGGTCCGTCAGCTCCGTGACGGGCCGATGGATGCCGCGAACTGCACGGCACTCGACCCGTCGATCCCGAAGTCGACGAAGTCGCACCTCATGAAGGTCCTGCGCGAGGCCGGCGTCATCCGCAACGAACCGAACGGTCGCAACCGGACGCTCACGCTCCGGCGGAGCGATCTCGACCAGCGGTTCCCCGGCCTGCTCGACTCCGTGCTCGACGCGCGCTGAGGCGACCGTGGGAACCCGCAGGCTCGGGCCGACTCAGAGGGGCGTCGGCTCCAGTCGGAGGAAGTTGCGATTCTGGTAGAGCAGCGCCGGGGCATCGGAGCCCGCCGGCAGGACGTCCAGGACCTCGGCGATGACGAGCATCGAGCTTCCTGCGGGGATCGCCTGGACGATCCGGCACCGCAGCACGGCACGAGCCGTCGGAAGGTACGGCTCACCGGTCTCCAGGCGCGCCCACTGCTGCTCAGGGGTGAAACGCGGCTCCCCCGTCTTCGCGAACGCCTTCGCGACATCGACGTGGTGGTCGGCGAGCAGGTGGACGACGACGGTGTCCGCGCCGAGCAGCCCACCGGCCGAACCGGTCGCGCGCGTGACCGAGAACGAGAGCATCGGCGGATCGACGGCGACGGACGCGACCGACGATGCCGTGAGGCCGACATCGCCTCGATCGGTCGCCGCGCTGATCAGGGCGACGCCCGCCGGGTGGTCGCGGAACGCCGCCTTGAACCCGTCGACCGTCGCAGCGATCGCGATCGCATCGGGGTCGGCGGACGGCGTGGTGGGAATCGTCATGTTCCAACCGTAGAACCTCAAGCAGCGTTGAGGTCAAGTCGGCGACATGGGGTTTCCGGCGGCCCGGCTATTCGAACATCTCCGCGAGCAGTGCGTGCGGGTCGCCTTCGACGCGGTGCGACGACAGGCCGCCAGGCCAGAAGGTGACACCGTCGTCGTCCCAGCAGGGCACGACGTGCAGGTGCAGGTGCGGGACGCTCTGGCCCGCGTCGACGCCGGATGCGCTCAGCACCACGACGCCCGTCGCTCCGAGCGCGGCGCGCATCGCCCGGCCGACGCGCTGGGCGAGCGCCGTCGTCGCCTGGAGCGCGCGCGGATCCGCGTCCAGCAGACCGACGCTGTGCGCCCGCGGCACGACGAGCGTGTGCCCAGGCGCAAGCTCCGACGCCGGCAGCGGACGGAACGCGACGGCTTCGGTCTCGCGTTCCACCCACACGACGTCGTCGGGCTCGTCGGTGATGATGCGGCAGAAGACACAGGGCTCGGACATCGTCCCATTCTGGACGCCCGCCACGCACCGAGTCGCACGGACGCGGTCGCATCGAGGCAGAACTCGACGGAGGCGACGCCCAGCGGTGGAGCCGCCTACGATCGACACGATGACCACGAACGGACACCCGACCGACCGGATCACTGCGCCCGCCGGTCACCACGTAGCGCACCTCCGGGTGGGGATCAAGCCGATCGGGCAGACACCCGCCCGGGGTTATCGTCTCGGCATGACCGACAGCGACCAGACCCCGAATCACGACGCCGAGCTCGACGACGACGCCCGCGCCCAGCACGATGCCGACCGGCACGACCAGCTCACCACCGCCCCCGATGCGACGGAGGAGGATGCCGCTCCGCGCATCGACGTCACCCAACGCGGTGACGGCATCACCCGCATCGACATCCGCGATGACGCCGAGGTACGCCCGGGTGCCGACCCGTCCTGAACCGCCGCGGTTCAGCGGGCGGCGGCGTCGGACCCGGCGGCCCGTGACCCGGCGGCCCGGTCGCGGGCGGCCCGTACGAGGCGCGGCCCGAGGACCCACACCAGCAGGATGAGCACGACCACGGCTCCGCCGGCCCAGAGACCCGCGGTCGGCGTCGTCACGAAGTCGAACACGAACAGCACGATTCCGGCGAACAACAGCGACGCGGCCGCCAGGCACACCATCAGGATGCGACTCGCGGCCTGCACGAGCTGCGGCTTTGCTCGCTGCCCGAACACGAGCCGGTGGATCGTCACGGGCGCAAGCGCCAAGAGCGTCACCGTCACCGCGAGGATGACGAGGATCAGGTACAGCACATGATCGAAGGCGTTCAGCTCGGTGAACCGCGGCTGGAACGGCAGCGTCAGCAGGAAACCAGCGAGGATCTGCGTGCCGGTCTGGAGGACGCGGAACTCCTGCATGAGGTCGGACCAGTTGCGATCGGAGCGTTCGTTCGCCGTCTCGTCACGTCCGTCACCGCGCAATGCGTCGGTCGGACTCGGCGAAACGGGGTCGTGCGTCATCGGGTGCCTCCTCGAGGACTCCCCTACTCCGTGCCGGGTACGGCCGTGTCCGGCTGCTCCAGTACGTCCGGCTCGTCTTCCGTGTCCGCACCGTTCGGCTCCGCCGGGATCTCGGTTGGTGGGGTGCCCGCGACGAGGTCCGGGTCGGTTCCCTGCGCGTCAGCGCCTGTGATGTCACTCATGTCTGCCTGCTTCCTGTCTCATGGTTGGTCGGTTCCTGGCTCCCGGCTGGTGGGCACTTCGGGCTTGGCCCGTCGGCTCAGGCCAGCACGACGTGCAGTCCACCGGTGATCTCGATCTCCTCGAGCATCTCCGCCGCGACACGTTCGTCGATCAGCGGCTCCAGCTCTGCGTCGAACGCGAACACGATCGGCTGCTCGGGGCTCACCCGCACCGATTCGGACGGGCTGGCCAGACCGCGGTGCAACTGCAGGAGGAACGACTGCTCATCGAGCATCCGAGTGAGGATCACCCGTTCCAATTGGGCGAGCGTCTGATCGTCCATCTGCGATCGGAGCGCACCCAGGCGAAGAAATCCCATGGTCTGCTCCCTCCTGCGTGCAGCCACGGTAGCGTGCGCACCTCCGGCTGAAGCGGGCATTGCGCGGATGGCGTCGGCGGCGGACAATACGCGACGCACGCCTGCGCAAGCGCTGCATCGCGGCAGGGTAACAGCCCGGCCGCCCTGGAACGAGACCGTGACAAGCACGGCCGCCGCGGCGTAGCGTCGAAGGATGACGACGAGGAAGGAGCGCGGTCCGTGGGCAGACTGATCTACGACGACGGTGTGTCGATCACCTTCGACGATCGACTCCTCAGCCACCTGCAGGTCGTCATCGGTGCGAAGCTCCGCCGCGGGGAGGGCTTCTACCTGACGTGGAAGGACGACCCGCGCGCCGGCGACGGCCGGAGCACGATCTGGCTGCACCCCGCGATGACACTGCGTTTCTCGTACACGACGAGCGCGCCGATCGAGCTCAACCGCGCCTGGATCGATGCGCTGGCGACGACCGCTGACTCCTCGAAGGGGCTGTCGATGGTCGGCGAACCCGATCCTCGCCGCCGCGCCTGAGCGGCGGACGTCGATCCGTCGCGAATCCGTCCGGAAGATTCCTGCGGGATGCGTGATCCTTTCGTATCCTGGTCCTGCGCGCTTCGACCCAGACCCCGTCGGCGGCGCGCCGATCGACGGAGGACGAGCGTCGACGAACAAGCAGGGGTCGGAGGGTTCGAGGTCACTCATGGGAGTACTGGTCTACGGCACCGGCGAAGCGCGGTTGCAGATCGACGATCAGACGCTTGCCCACGTGAAGACGATCGCGCTGATGAAACTGCGGCGCAATGAGTCGTTCGCGCTGACAGTGCGTCAGGACGCATCGCAGGAGGGGCGGACGACGTTGTGGTTGCACCCGGCGATCGCACTGCAGTTCAGCTTCGACACGGACGCCCTCACCGAGATGGACCGCACGCTGCTCGAGGAGCTGATGCACGAGGCGAACACCGGCGAGATCGTCGTGCACACCGCTGCTGTCGGCGACGCGAAGCCGTCACCGGCGGGCTGATGGACTGGGGCGCGCGCGGAGCACGCGCCCCAGCCTCAGCTGTTGCGCAACATCGAGATGAGTTCGCCCTTGCGCTTGCCGGAGTATCCGCTGAGCCCGATCTCCTTCGCGCGGCCGCGCAGCTCGGCGACCGTCCAGTCGTCATAGGAGCCCGCCTCACCGCCCTTCTCGCCGATCTTCGAGCGCCCCTCCTTTGCCGCGGCGTTCGAGATCCGCGCCGCCTTGCCCTTCGACGCACCGTCGTCGCGGAGCTTCTCGTACAGCTCGGGATCCTTCAGCGATGGATTCTGCTTCCCTGGCATGATGCCCTCCTCATGTCGAACGCCGGGTCGTCCGTTCCACGGTCCCAGTCTTCGTGAGCGTGCGCGACCCCTTGCTCATGCCACCCGCCTCGCCTCGTCCGAGACGGGCGTCGGGTCTGGGATCTCGTGCGGCCGGTACGCTGGCAGACGACTGGCCGGCAGGATGGCGAGCGCACTCACAGCGGCCATGATGAGCAGGCCGAGCTTCAGCGCCGACAGCCTCGCCTGCGTGTTCACGGCGACGGCGGCCTCGACCTGTGTGGGCGTCGCATCGGTGACCTCCTGGAGCGTCGTCCGGAGCTGGTCGTTGCTGACGAAGTTCACGCTGTCGAGGTCGACCTGCGACACGAGTTCGGGCGGGAGGTCGACGTCGTTCATGACCGCGGTCCCGACGTTGAACGCCAGGATCGTGACGAGCAGCGCCCCCGACACCGCGGTGCCGACGGCCGACGCGAGGTTCTGCGTCGTACCGCGCACCGAACCCACGTCACCCGCGAGCTCCTTCGGCGCAGCCGTCACGAGCACGTTGAACACGAGCGTGACGAGCGCGCCCTGACCGACACCGAAGACGAACAGACCGAGGATCGTCGGCAACGTCTCCCAGTCGTTCGTGACCACGAGCGACAGCCACAGCAGCGCGACGGTCGTCAGGCCGAAGCCGACCATGGCGATCGTCCGCGGCGGGAAACGTTTGTACAGCCGGACGACGAGGGTCGCGGTGACGAACACGGTGAGGTTGAACGGCATCATCGCGAGCGAGGTGTCGAAGGGTGTCCGCCCCTGCACGATCTGGATGTAGAGCGGCACGGTGAAGTTGAGCGCCGCCTCCAGGGAGACGACGACGAACATCGCATACACGGCGGCTCGTTCAGGGGATGAACCGAGGACCGCGAGACTCACGAGCGGAACCTTGCCGGCCGCCGTGCGGCGCTTGGTCCAGAGGAAGAACGCCTGCCCGAGGACGACGCCGATCACGATGAGCAGCGGAGCAGGTGACAGCCCGACCACGTCGAACGGTGCTGCGGCCGTCGCTTCCAGCACACCCCAGCCGTTGAGGTTGTTGAATCCGAGCGTCAGCGCCACGATGCCACCTCCGATCAGGACGGCGGCGACGAGGTCGATCTTCACCGCAGGGTTCCCCGCGTCGGAGCGCAGCCGGAAGCTGAAGAGGAACACCGCGATCGCGAGCGCCAGCACGATGCCGAAGACCGGACGCCAACCGACGAAGGTCGCGAGTGTGCCACCGACGAGGAATGCGCTGACTCCGGCGAGCGCACGCGCGGACCCGAGCGAGCCGATCGCGGTCGCCTGCTGCGAGCCGCGGTAGTTCTCGGCGATGAGCGCGACGAGGGAGGGCACGATGATCGCCGCCGAGGCGCCGGCGAAGGCCTGCGCGGTGATGACCCAGGCAACGGTTGGGGCCAGGATCATGAGGAGTGCGGACACCGCGAACAGTGCGACGACGATACGGAACATGATGATCCAGCCGACCCGCTGCCCGAGCTTCGCACCGACCATCACCAGTGCTGCGACCACGAGACCGTAGGTGACGATCGCGGTGCTCACGCTCGTCGGCGGAACCCCGAAGTCGGCGACCATCCCGCCGAGCGACACCGGGAGGGCCGACACGTTGAACGACATCAGGATCTGGGCGAGGAAGAGCCCCACCATCGGCACCCATGACGACCGCACCTCAGGCGCAGGATTCTTCTCATCAGTGATCATGACGACTCCTTCTCGGTGGCCCGTGGTTGATGCATCGCCGACGCGAAGGTGTTCAGGCCCAGTGCACGCGACAGGTATGCGGTGGCCCGCTGCCCCCGGACGCTGTTGCCTGCAGGGTCGAGCCGTGGCGAGAAGACGCCGATGCCACCCTTGCCGGGCGCGATGGTGACGATCCCGCCGGCCACCCCGCTCTTGCCGGGAAGGCCGATCTCGAACAACCACTCACCGGACCGTTCATAGAGGCCGGTCGACGCCATGACGGCGAGGGTGTCACGGCACACTTCCGGCGAAACGACCTGCTCGCCGGTGACCGGGTTGATGCCGCCGTCGGCGAGCGTCGCTCCCATGATCGCGAGGTCGCGAGCGGTGACGAGGAGTGCGCACTGCTTCGTGTAGACGTCGACGACCGCGAGCGGGTCGAGCTCGATCCGCCCGTAGCTCTCCAGGAGCCTCGCGATCGCACGGTTGCGCTGGTTCGTCGCCGCCTCGGACTCGTACACGACGGTGTCGAGGGCGAGCGGCCGACCGGCGAAGCGCGACAGCCCGTCACGCACCGCCTGCCACTGTTCCTCGGCGGTGTCGCCGGGCATGAGTGCCGTCGTGGCGATCGCTCCGGCGTTGACCATCGGGTTCATCGGGTGGCCGTCGTTCAGTTCGATGGCGACGACCGAGTTGAAGGCGAGTCCCGTGTTGTTCACGCCGATGCGCTCTCGCACGACCTCGTGTCCGAGTCGCCCACAGACGAGCGCGTAGACGAAGGCCTTCGAGATCGACTGGATCGAGAAGGAGACGTCGGCGTCACCCGCAGCGTGGACCTCGCCGTCGACCTCGGCGACGCACACGCCGAACAACTCGGGGTCCACCGTCGCGAGGATGGGGATGTAGTCGGCTACGACGCCGTCCGCATGCTCACGGCTGCGTTCGTGCGCCACGAGGACGTGGTGCTCGACCGCGTCCCAGCCGGGGAGCGCGCCGGTCGACACCTGCTGTTCGACGCCGTGGGAGTCCAGTTCCATGCGCATCCGCCCCTCAGGCGGACCAGCGTCCGCCCGTTGGACCAATCATGGCGCTCCGATGGCGTGTCGCGCGAGTGCTTCACGCATCGAGTCGCCCGGATCCGCACGATTCCAGCCGCTGCTGTCGTGCATCTCCGGGCGACTCGCGTACTGCGGAGGGTGCTCCAGCTACTGCAGGAACCAGTCGCGCGCATGGTGGTCCGCGGTCGGCGGTGTGCGTTCGATCGTCGGCCGAGCCCATTCCGCTGCGTTCGCCAGCACCCGACGGATGTCGGGGTGGTGGTAGACGGGGTACTCCTGGTCGCCGGGCGAGAAGTAGAACACGCGCCCACGGCCACGGTGGTACGCGACGCCGGAGCGGAAGACCTCTCCGCCGGCGAAGGTCGAGAGGAACACCTCCTCGTCGGGGCGCGGGATGTCGAACTGCTCGCCGTACATCTCCTGCTTGTCGATCACGATCGGGTGCGGGACGCCCTGCGCGATGGGGTGGTCGGGGAGGACCGTCCACACGAGCTCGCGCTCGCCGTCGTTGCGCCACTTGAGCGCGCAGCTCGTCCCCATGAGGCGCTGGAACACCTTGGAGTAGTGCCCGGAGTGCAGCACGACGATGCCCATGCCGGCGTGCACGTGGCGGACGACGCGCTCGACGACCTCGTCGGAAACCTGGTCGTGGGCGATGTGCCCCCACCAGAACAGCACGTCGGTCGCGGCGAGCACCTCCTCGGTGAGGCCGTGCTCGGGCTCATGGAGCGTGGCCGTCGTGACCGTCGCGCCCGCTCCCAACGAGGCTTCGAGCCCGTCGGCGATCACGCGGTGGATGCCGTCGGGGTAGTGCCCGAGGACGACCTCGTCGCCGCGCGTCTCGTGCTCGAACTCGTTCCACACGCGGATCCGGATGGGTGCTGCGGTACGCGTCTGTCCTGCGGTCCCGTTCGGCGTCGTGCTCATGCGGAGACCTCCACTTCGTGCCCGGCGGCTGCCGAGGCGTATGCGGCGTCGATGACGCGGCTGCGGTGCAGCGCGTACTCGCCGTGATGACCGGCGAACCGGAGTTCGCCGCCCGCCCTCTCGCCCGCGCGGATCGTGTCGAGGAACTCGGCGATGACCGACTGGTGGTGGCCGGCCGGCACGTGCACGGTCGGACGCTCCACGGTCGGGGCACCGGCGACGTCGCGATAGATGGTCACCGTGCCGTCGGTGTTGTAGTTGTCGACATGCAGGCGCACTCCGCCTTCCGAGCCGAGGAGCTCGACCGAGATGTCCTCGTGCGCCTTCGAGTAGGACGCCCAGGAGGCTTCGAGGTGCAGGCTGCCGCCGTCCTCGAAGCGGAGGAGCGCCGAGGCGAAGTCCTCGACGTCGAAGGCGTGCGACGAGCGGTTCGAGACGGGGCCGCCTCCGGATGAGCCGCCGCGACCGGCGCGGCCGAGCTCGTTGTATGCGACAGCGGAGACGTGCGTGACCCGCGGTTCGCCGAGGAGCGACAGTGCGATGTCGAGCACATGCGAGCCGAGGTCGATGAGCGGTCCGCCGCCGGCAGCGGTCTTGTTGGTGAACCAGGAGTCGATGCCGGGCACACCCTGCCGACGCAACCACGAGGCACGCGAGTGGTACACGCGACCGATGGGTTCCTCCGCGAGGTAGCGGGCCAGGTAGGCGACGTCTGCGCGACGACGGTGGTTGTAGGCGACCTCGAGCACGCGGTCGGCGGCGGTGGCTGCTTCGACCATCTCGGCCGCGAGCTCAGCGGTCGTCGCGAGCGGCTTCTCGCAGAAGACGTGCTTGCCACTGCGGAGGGCTGCGACGGCGATGGGGTGGTGCAGTGCGTTCGGCACCCCGATGGAGACGATGTCGAGGTCGTCACGTGCGACGAGGTCCTCCCAGTCGGCGTAGGTGTCGGGCACGCCACGGCTTCCCGACAGTTCGGCGAGGCGGGCCGGTTCCTGGCCGGACAGGGCGACGACGGTCGCGCCGGGCAGGGCGGTGAATGCGTCGAGGTGCGTGGAACCGGCGAAGCCGAGGCCGATCACGCCGACTCGGAGCTCCTGGGCGCCCTGCTGTTCGGGGGTTGTCGATGTGTTGCTCGTGACCATGCTTCGGCGATTCCTTTCGGGATGCGAGTGCCGGACACGCGTGTCGTGCCCGGCGTTGGGCGACCTTCGCAACTAAATATAGCGACTATATCTAGTAGTGCAACCCTGCTACAGTCACCCCATGGTCGGACAGGACACGACGGACAGCGGCAGAGGGAGCATCGAGCTCGTCGCCGCCTACGCCTTCGACCACGGCCCGTTCACCGCGACGGAGGCGATGGGGGCGACCGGCCTCACCCGCGCGACCGTCCTGAAGACCTGCGAAGACCTCGCGACCACTGGCTGGATCCGCGAGCTCGACGATGCACGGGCCGCCGGCGACTACCGGATGGGCCGGCCTGCGCGGCGCTACGAACTCGCCGAGGACGCGGCGTTCGTCGTCGGCCTCGATGTCGGCCAGCATCGGGTCGCCGCGCTCGTCGCTGACCTCCGCGGCATCGTCGTCGCCCGAGCCGAGCTGCCCATCATCGGTGGCGACACAGACCCTGAGCTGCGCCTCGCCACAGCCCACGCCGTCGTCGAACGGGCGACCGCCGCGGCCGGTGTCGCCGCCGGGCAGGTACTGGTGACGGCCGTGGGCGTGCCTGCGCCGGTCGACGCGCGCGGGCGTTCGCCTCGCGGCGATCACGACTACTGGAGCCGGATGAACCCGGGCTTCGCGGGAGCGCTGGACGAGTGGGGTCACATCGAGCTGGAGAACGATGCGAACCTCGCCGCGGCGGCCGAGCGCGCGCACGGGACGGTCGCACGGGAGTCGATCGGCGTGCTCCTCGCCGGTGAGCACTTCGGCGCAGGACTCATCGTCGACGGCGTGCTCCTGCACGGGGCGACGGGTGGCGCCGGCGAGCTGCGCGTGCTCGGGATGGTCGAGGGCGTCGGCTCCTCGATCGGCCTCGAGGGCGCGTTGCGTCGATGGGTGCACGAGGAGCGCCAGACAGGCATGATCCCGCCGGACTCCACTCTCGCCGACATCCCGACCGCGACGCTCGATCTCGACGCGGTGGTGAGCGCGGCCTCCGCCGGCGACGCCTACGCCTGGTCGCTCGTCGACCGGCTGGGCGAACGACTCGGCCGCGTGTGCGCAGTGCTCAGCAGCCTCCTCGACGTCGAGGAGATCGTCGTCGCCGGTGGCACCGCGGCCGCTGCGACGCCCGTCGTCGCTCGCGCGCAGAGCTGGTTGCAGGAGGGCAGTTACGCGCCGACGCCCATCGTGCGCGCATCACAGCTCGGTGTCGACGTCGTCGCCCTCGGTGCGATCACGCGCGCCATCGCGACGATCCGTCGGCAGCACGCTCGCTTCGCAGAGGCGATCGTCGCCCCCGGGCGGCGCTGACCGACTGGGCCGACCGACTGGACTGACTGAGCGGGGATCACCCGGGTGGGCCTGCCGCGCCTCGCCTGCACAATGAAGGGCCCCACCTTCCGCCAAGATCGGTGGGGCCCTTGTGCGGCCCTGGGCCGCGGTGTCAGCAGTCGTCCCGGCCGTACTCGTTCGGACTGCTCACAGGGGTGGACGAGCGACGCGCGCTCGCCAGGATTCGGGGTTCAGACGGTCAGCGCCTCCGCTGCCTCGCGCACGCCTGGTCCGGCAGCGGCGGCCGGGAAGTGCGGCAGGTGCTCACCCGCGAGGGCTTCGAGCACGCGCACGACCTGGCAGCTGTAGCCGAACTCGTTGTCGTACCAGACGTAGAGGATCACGCCGTCCGGAGTCGCGATCGTCGCGAGGCCGTCGACGACGCCCGCGTGGCGCGAGCCGAGGATGTCGCTCGACACGATCTCCGGCGACTCGAGGTAGTCGATCTGCCGGCGGAGCGGGGAGTCGAGCGAGATACGGCGGAGGTGCGCGTTGATCTCCTCCCTGCTCACGTGGCGCTCGGTGCGGAGGTTGAGGATCGCGAGCGACACGTCCGGCGTCGGGACGCGGATCGCGCTGCCCGTGAGCTTGCCGGCCATCGACGGCAACGCCTTCGCCACGGCACGTGCGGCGCCCGTCTCCGTGATGACCATGTTGAGTGCTGCGGAACGGCCACGGCGGTCGCCGGCGTGGAAGTTGTCGATGAGGTTCTGGTCGTTGGTGAACGAGTGCACGGTCTCGACATGGCCGGAGATCACCCCGAGCAGCTCGTCGACCGCGTGCAGCACGGGGGTGATCGCGTTCGTGGTGCAGGACGCCGCAGAGACGATGCGGTCCTCGTCCGAGATGGTGTCGTGGTTGATGCCGTAGACGACGTTCTTCAGCGCACCCTTGCCCGGCGCGGTGAGCAGCACCCGCGAGACGCCGGGCGCCTCCAGATGCTGTTCGAGCCCGGCGGCGTCACGCCACCGGCCGGTGTTGTCGACGACGATCGCGTCGCTGATCCCGTACGCCCGGTAGTCGACGGTCGACGGGTCGTCGGAGTAGATGACCTGGATGAGGGTGCCGTTCGCGAGGATCGTGTCGCGCTGCTCGTCGACGGTGATCGTGCCTTCGAAGGGCCCGTGGACGGAATCACGGCGCAGGAGGCTGGCACGCTTCCGGAGGTCGTGGTCGGACCCTCGGCGCACGACGATGGCCCGCAGACGGACGCCGGATGCCGCGCTCCCGTGCTCGATGAGGATGCGTGCGACCAGCCGGCCGATGCGTCCGAAGCCGTAGAGGACGACATCGCGCGGAGCATGCGGTCCGCTCGGGTCGCCGCCGACGATGTCCGCGAGCTCGGTGCGGAGGAAGTCCTCGAGCGAACGACCCGCGCCGTCGGTCCGGAAGCGGTAGGCCAGCTGCGCGACGTCGATCGAGGCCGCGCCGAGGTCGAGTCCCGCGAGCGTGGCGATGATCGGCAGCGTCTCCGACAGCGGCAGCTCGGTCTCGTCGATGTGACGTGCGAAGCGGTGGGCCTTGAGGAGTTCGACGGCCGAACGGTTGATGAGGCTCCGGCCGTGCAGCGAGGTGACGATGCTGCGTTCCCGGTACAGCGATCCGATGATCGGGATCATCGCTTCGGCCCGGGCCTGGCGGTCCGCCCAGCTGGCAGCCTCCAGATGGTGGTCGGTGATCGTCACTGCAGCCTCTCGCTCGCCATCGGTGGATGGCCATCGTCCTCGCCGGGGTGGATCGCACCGTCGACGTGGCGTGTCATTCGAGCGTTGCAGCAACAACGGATCTTCAGGGCCGTTCCCAGCCGACAAGAATCGCGATTCTTCCTGTTTCGTTAAGCACGCGGGCGTCGGCCAGGATGAACCTGACGCCGACGCCCGCGCGTGGTGCTGACTCGCCCTACTGGACGCTCGCCCTACTGGACGGACCAGCCGCCATCGGACGGGAGGATGACGCCGTTGACGTTGACGCCGTCGTCGCTGAGGAGGAAGGTGATCGACGCCGCGAGCTGCTCGGCCGTCGCGATCGTGGGGATGGCCGCTTGGAACGGCCGCAACCGCGCCGATCCAGCCTCGGAGACGTTCGCCGGGAACGGGATGCCGGTGGCGACTCCGCCGGGAGCGACCGCGTTCACCCGGATGCCCCGGGGACCGTACATGAACGCGGCGCTCTTCGTCATGCCGACGACTGCGTGCTTCGAGGTCGTGTAGGCGTTTCCGGATGCGTTGCCGCGCAGGCCCGCTTCGGAGGCGATGTTGACGACCGATCCGGTGCCCGCTTCGACCATGGCCGGCAGCACGGCACGCGTCAGCTTGAACGCGCCGGTGACGTTGACGCCCATGACCCGCTCCCAGGTCGCGTCGGAGGTCTCGTGCAGTGGCGAGAAGTCGTCGTTGATGCCGGCGACGTTCGCGAGCGCGTCGATCCGCTCCCC
Source organism: Plantibacter sp. RU18 (assembly GCF_050613355.1). Taxonomy (NCBI): domain Bacteria; kingdom Bacillati; phylum Actinomycetota; class Actinomycetes; order Micrococcales; family Microbacteriaceae; genus Plantibacter; species Plantibacter sp. RU18. Next base: position 1,075,186 of record NZ_CP159618.1, on the reverse strand, counting down.
CGCCGCTGCGACGATGCGGTCGATGTCGTCCTGCTTCGTGATGTCTCCGGCGACAGCGACGATCTCCGCGTCGGCGAGCGAGGCGGTGAGATCCGCGAGCTTGTCCTCGAAGAGGTCGACGGCGATGACGCGGCCGCCCTCGCGGGCGATGCGCGAGGCGGTCGCACGGCCGATGCCGGACGCGGCACCTGTGACGATGACGGTCTTGCCGGCGAACCGACCGGCGGTGACGCGCTCCTGCCATCCCTGAGTGGCGTCCTCGCTCGGAACGACGCCGTCGTTCGCCGCGAGCACGAGGTCATCGACGAGTGACTGCGGCATCTTCCCCTGGCTCATCACGACGAGCTGCTGCAGCGGCAGGCCGGTGATCGGTGCGAGCTGCGATTCGTCGGTACCGAGCTGCTGCAGGAGGCCGCGGATGAGTGGTCCGCCGGTCGGGTCGGCGAGCCAAGCGGAGATCGGGGTGTTGGCGGTCAGGGCACTCATGGGGTTCCTTCGTTCTCGGAGCAGGCGACGCCGGGTCGGCGACGGTTACCGGACATCATTGTCCGGTATACGCTACTCCCCCGACCGCTTGAATGGGATCGTTCGCGGCGAGCTCCCAGCCGGAGGCATCGGCGCGGTTCCGCGGCGATACGCTACGGGGATGCCGTCCGCATCCCCGAAAGCGAATCGCGGCCCGAGTGCCGGGCCGGAGAACCGTCGCGCGCTCATCACCGCCGCCCGTGAGGTCTTCGCCGCTGACGGGTTCGCCGCCCCACTGAGCGCGGTCGCGAAGCGCGCCGGCGTCGGCCAGGGCAGCCTGTACCGGCACTTCCCGGACCGCCTTGCGCTCGCGCTGGCGGTCCTCGACGAGAACGTCGGTGAGCTGGAGTCGCACGCTGGACGCCCCGATGCCACGCTCGACTCGCTCCTCGACGTCGTCATCGATCAAGCACTCGTCACGTCGCCCTTCGTCGAAGCGATCCTCGGTGAGGGCGACGACCCACGCGTCCTCGCCCTCGGCACCCGTCTCGACGCCCTTGCGCGCCGCGTGTACACGCAGGAGCGGGCAGCCGACCGCATCGCGGCGCATGTCGAGCCCGACGACATCATCATGGCGATCTCGATGGTCGGGGCGACGCTCACCCGCATCCCGGAGCCGTATCGAGCGGCCACGGCTGCGCGCGCGAAGGCGATGTTCCATCGGTCGTTCTCCCACTGAGACAGTGGGAGATGACGGAATCGACGGATCTCCGTGCGGCATCGGGCAACTCGGTCCGAGGCACGTGCCACGATGGAACGATGGAACGATGAGCCTGCAACGAAGCACACCGTCCGCCCAGCACATCGACGCGAGCGGGATCGACGCGTTCATCTCCGCCCTCGAGGCGACACCAGACGTCGAGCCCCACAGCCTCATGGTGTTGCGGGCCGGGCAGGTGGTCGCCGAGGGCTGGTGGGCGCCCTACTCGGCGGAACGGGTGCACCTGCTGTACTCGCTCAGCAAGAGCTTCACCTCCACCGCGGTCGGCATGGCGGTTGGCGAAGGGCTCCTGAGCCTCGACGACACCGTCATCAGCCACTTCCCCGAACTGGATGCCGAGATCACGGACCCACGCAGCCGGGCGATGCTCGTGCGCCATGTTCTCGCAATGGCGAGCGGGCACCGCGAGGAGACGATCGAGCGAGCCCACGCGATCGACCCGACGAACCTCGTCCGTGGCTTCCTCCTCCTGCCTCCCGATGAGGATCCGGGCACGCTGTTCGCCTACAACCAGCCATGCACCTACACGGCGGCCGCGATCGTGCAGCGCATCACGGGAGGGTCCCTCACCGACTATCTCCGCCCTCGACTGCTCGATCCGCTCGGTATCGGTGACTTCGACTGGCAGCGCGACGACCAGGGGCATGAACTCGGGTACAGCGGCCTGCACGCACGCACCGAGGCGGTCGCAGCACTCGGCCAGCTGTACCTGCAGGGTGGCGCTTGGGAGGGTCGACAGCTGCTGTCTCCGGAATGGGTGGCCGAGGCGACACGTGCGCAGGTCGCGAACGGCGACGACCCCTCGTCCGACTGGGCGCAGGGCTACGGGTTCCAGTTCTGGATCGCCAGGCACGGGTTCCGCGGCGACGGCGCCTACGGTCAGTTCTGCGTGGTGTTGCCGGACCACGACGTCGTCCTCGCATTGACCGGCCAGAGCCTCGACATGCAGGCGGTGCTGAACGCGGCGTGGGAGCACCTGTTGCCGGCGATCGGGGCGACCGGGGCGAGTGAGCCGAACGAGCCGAGTGCAGCGGATGACGCGCTGGTACGACGTCTCGCGGGCCTTGCGCTGCCGCCGCTGACGTCGGGCGATGGTTCTGCGGGGCGGGACATGCTCGGGACGGAGGCTGCCGGCCGCAGCTTCACTGCCGCACCGACGAGCGAGCTCGGGCAGATGGGCACGCTTGACGTCGTCTCGGTCGACGACGAGCTGCGTCTCGTGCTGCATGAGGGCGAGGATCAGGTGGAGCTGTCCGCCGGTTTCGGCGCTTGGCGCACCCACGGGCCGATCGCGGCCAGCGCCGCACTGGATGCGGGCGTCGACGCCGCGAACACCACCCTGCGAGTGGACGCGATCTTCGTGGAGACGCCGCACCGGCTCCATCTCGTGCTCGACCTCGACGACGGCACCTTCACGGCCTGCTGGGAGACCATCCCGCTCCGGACCTCGCGGCTCGCGGAAGTGCGTCGTCCGAGCTCAGTCGCTCCAGGCGGTGCACTCTCCTCGGTGTGGTGACATCGGGCTTCCCGGACCCGGCACCTCGACAAGCTCGGTGAACGGGGTTGGGTCGGTGCGCGAGGGTCGGTTGGGGTGGTTCAGAAGGGGGCGGGTTCTGGTGTGGTGCGGTGGTGTTTGCCGTCGGGTGTGGTCCAGTCGAGGACACCCGCCCCGTGGTGGTCGAGCCTCCACCCAGGGAGGTGTTTCATCCGGTGATGATGTCGACACAGACACGCAAGGTTCCCCACAGACGTTGTCCCACCGTGTTCCCACGCGATCGAGTGGTCGAGGTCGCATGCTCGGGCTCGGCGTCCGCAGCCGGGTGCCCGACAGGTGGCGTCTCGCAGGCGCACTGCGCGTTGCAGATCCGCCGGCACCCGGTACTGCTCCCGCCCGACGGACAACACGGCACCGGTTTCGGGGTGGGTGAGGACCCGGGTCATCGACGGTGCGCTGACAGCAAGGCGTGCTGCGGTGTCCGGGTCGATCGGCCCGTACCCGTCGAGGGTTGCTGGGGTGTCGGTGACGCCGAGGATCGATAGCGCCGGCACGGTGATCTGCACTGTCGCCCGGATGTGCTCGGAGACCTCCACCGGGTGCGGCAACGTCTCGCTCGGAGCCTGCTCCGCGGGGGTGACACCGCTGATGGCCAGTGACGCGAGCGCATCCGCCCGCAACTGCGCACACGTGCGGGTATCGCCGCCCGAACGTGCCTCGGCCACGAGTGCGTCGAGTCGTTCCGCGATGCCATGCGCAACCGGTGCGGTGGTGAACAGGTGCACCCACGCCATGCCGTCCGGCGCCGCTTCGATCTCCACCCGACGATCCTGCTCCGACCTCAGAGCACGCACGGTGATGGATTCCGGGTGCAGCCGTTCACGCAACACCCGGGCATGCTGCTTCACCCGCGCCGCGGTCGAGCGTTCCGCGACGGGCAACACCGCGCTCAGGAACACGGCCCGGCCGGGCGCCGGGACCTCACGCAACTGATCCGTGATCGCGTGCGCATGCCGCACCGAGATCCGCCCCAGCTCAAGCGCCACCAACACTGCCGGGGCCTCATTCACGAGGCGTTCCGCATCCCCTGTCGCACGCTGCACCGTCTGCTCCGACATCCGGACAGCCATCGCGAGCGTCGCGCACGTCGAACGCCGCACCAACGCCTGCCGCTCCGACACCGTGCGCTCATGCACCGCGATCGTGTCGGCCATCGCGTCCGCGAACGCCGCCGACCGCGCCAACAACCGGGCCTCCCGAGCATCCAACGCTGCCCGCTCAGCCGCGATCGCGACGAACTCGTCCGAGAACCCCGCCAACCCCGCCGTGAACACCTCACTCGGATGTGGAAGGAAGAGCTGCTCGGTCATGACACCAGTCCACCATCGACCACTGACATTCAAGATGCTCACGCCGTGGGCACCTCGACAAGCCCGGCGAACGGGACTGCTCGGAGAACGGGACCGTGCCGGCGTCGGGAGCTGGTCCGCGGCCCCTCGACGCTGGGGCGATGGCACAGTCGACCAGCGAACCGTGTGTCCGCGGCCCATTGAGCCCGGCCTCGCAGCGCCCGTAGGCTCGGAGGGACACGGAAGGGCTCTGCCATGGCGTCCAAGCAATTCGCAGCGATCGATCTCCAGGCGATCCGCCGATCGCTCGGCGAACCCGATCCCGCCGCGAAGGCCAAGATCATGGACGAACTGGACGACAACTGCCTCGCGTTCCTCGCGCATTCCTCGTTCTGCACGATCGCGACCGCTGACACCGATGGGAACTGCGACAGCTCACCTCGCGGCGACTACCCGGGCTTCGTCCGCGCGCTCGACTCCCGCACCCTCGTCATCCCGGAGCGGATGGGCAACAAGCTCGCCGACTCCCTCCAGAACATCGTCGAGAGCGGCCACGTCGGCCTCCTCTGCTTCGTCCCCGGCATGAGCGAGACACTCCGGATCAACGGCACGGCCACCGTCACCGATGACGTCGAGCTCATGGCGATGCTGGAGCAGGACCACGTCACCCCGGACCTCGCGATCGTCGTCCACACCGAGGAGGTCTACCTGCACTGCGGACGGGCGCTCCTCCGTGGCGGGCTCTGGGACGCCGAGATGCAGGAACTCGCCGCCGAGGTGCCGAGCGCCGGACGGATCTGGGCGAGCATGTCGGGCCTGAGCACCGAGGTCGGCGATGCCATCGACGAGGCCGTCGCCGAGGGAAACCGGACGCTCTACTGATGCGCAACCGTGCGGGCATGATGCCGCTCATCGTGCAGGAGATCGTGCAGGAGACACCGACGATCGTCAGCCTGATCCTCGTCGATCCGGAGGGGAGACGTCTGCCCGCCTGGGACCCGGGTGCGCACGTCGACCTCCAGCTCATCACACGGCACGAACGCCAGTACTCCCTCTGCGGGGACCCGGCCGACGAGTTCAGCTACCGGATCGCGGTGCTGCGCGAGGAGCATTCGCGTGGTGCATCGCACTACATCCACCGATTCCTGAAGGTCGGACGCGAGGTGTTCGTGCGCCCGCCGCGCAATCTCTTCCCGCTCTCCGACGCGAAGCGGCATCTGTTGCTCGCCGCCGGCATCGGCATCACCCCGATCCTCTCGATGGCGCGTCGTCTTGCCACCACGGACGCAGACTGGCGTCTCGTCTACACGGTGCGGAACCGGAGCGACATCGCCTTCGCCGACGAGCTCGCCGCGCTCGGTGACCAGGTACAGGTCCACGTCAGCGCTGAAGCGGGTCGGCTCGATCTCGCGGGTCTCCTCGCCGGCCTGGCCCCCGGCACGGACGTCTCCGCCTGCGGTCCGATGGGGTTCACCGACGCCCTCGCCGCGCGCGTCGAGACCCTTCCGGCCGACTGCCGACTCCACATGGAACGCTTCCAACCGAAGCCGCGCGCCTTCGCCCCGAACACGGACTTCACCGTGCTGTGCGCGCGCTCGGACCGGACCGTCGATGTGTCGGCCCGACAGACGATGCTGCAAGCGCTCCAGAGTGCGCGCGTCGGGATCCCGGGCTCATGTCTGCGCGGAACCTGCGGTTCCTGCGCGGTGCAGGTGCTCGACGGCGTCCCCGAACACCGTGACTCACTGACGGTGGACGATGCCTCACGGATCATGTACCCGTGCGTCTCACGGTCGTCATCGCCGACCCTCGTCATCGACGCCTGAGTCGCGGCGCCCTTCGACAGGCTCAGGGACCGGGTGACTGCTCAGGGAGCGGGTGACTGCCAGCGCGCCTCCGCCGAGGCGAGGACACCGCCGTCCCGGGAGCGGACGACCACCACGGTCGAACCGTCCGACTGCTCGGTGCCGACGATGCGGAACGAGGTGTCGACGAGGACCGGGGCCTTCGCACGGAAGTCCAACGAGGTGATGCGCCGTCCAGTCGCATGCGCGGTGAGGGCGTCGAGCACGAGGATGCGCGTCAGCGGCCCGTGCACGAGGAGGTCGTCGAGTCCCTCGACATCGCGCGCCCACCGGCGGTCGTAGTGGATGCGATGCGTGTTGCCGGTGACCGCCGAGAACCGGAACAGCTGCCGCGAGTCGAGCCTGCGCTCCTCGCTCCAGGACGCGTCGGTGTCGACGTCATCGGACACGGCGGTCGCCGACGCGGGATCGCGCGGCTTCGGTACCGCGGGCTGCGCCTCGAGGAAGACGTCGTGCCAGGTACTGCGGAGCACGACCTCGTCATCGACGGTGAACTCCCGCACCAGATCGGCGAACACGAGCCGACCACCGCGACCCTGTTTCTCGACGAGGGACCCGAGGCGGGTGCGTTGCACGACGTGTTCGCCGAGACGCAACGGGCGCAGGAACTCGGTGTCCTCGCCCGCGTACATGCGGCGAGGCAGGTCGATCACGGGCAGCACGCCGTCCTCCGCCGGCGATCCGTCCTCCCGTAGCTGCGCGAAAGGTGTGTCGAACGGGAAGTAGACGCCCTCCCACCCTGCCGGGAGCTCCCCTCCGTCGCGCGGCTCAGCGGCGTCGGGTGCGAAGGTGCTGCGATACCAGGCGGCCTGTTGCAGCGTGAGCCGCGCCTCGCGCTCCATTCAGACCACCCCGTCGGCCCGGAGACCGGCGATGTGCTCGTGGTCGTAACCGGCGAGCGCCGTGAGGATGTCGTCCGCGTGCTCCCCGATGCGGTTGGCGGGTCGGTCCGTGCTGGCGGGGGTCGCGCTCAGCTTGATCGGCTGGCCGAACGATCGGAGTGTGCCGAACGGGCCGTAGTCGGCCTCGACGACCATGTCGCGCTCGGCAGTGCCGGGGTCGTCGACGACCTCGCCGGTGGTCTTCACCGCGGTGAGCGGCACGACGTCGCCGGCCAGTTCCTCCAGCTCTGCCCGGGTGCGGTCGGCGAACCACGAGATGACGAGCGGTTTCACGCGGCGGGCGTAGACGTCCTCGTCGAAGCGCTTGCGCATCGTGTCGATCTCGGGGTCCACGATCGCCTCGGGAGTGCCGAAGAGTTCGCAGCTCGCCCGCCAGAGTTTGTCGGTGTAGGCACCGAAGAACACCTGGCCGTCGGCGCATGGGAAGAGCTCGTACGGGCGCACCCAGGCGTGCTCGTTACCGGACGGCGAGGCGACCGTGTAGTCGACGACGGCGGTCTCCGTCATCGCGATGATGCTGTCGACCTGGGCGACGTCGACGAGCTGGCCGACGCCCGTGCGCTCCGCGTGGCGGAGGGCGGCGAGCGCACCGATGACGCCGAACATCGATGCCGAGAGGTCGCCGATCGTGACGCCGACGCGGACGGGAGGCTGGTCTGCGTAACCGTTCATCGACCACATCCCGCCCGCGGCCTGGGCGGTGTTGTCGAAGGCCGGGCGCCGACTCCGCGTGCCGGTCTGCCCGTACCCGGAGATCGCGAGGTAGACGAGCTTCGGGTTGATGGCGGCGAGCTGCTCGGAGGAGACACCGAGCTTCGCCATGGTGCCCGGACGGAAGTTCTCGACGAGGATGTCGGCACTTGCGACGAGATCGCGCAGCACCTCTTTGCCTGCCTCCGACGCGAGGTCGAGCGCGAGGCCGAACTTCCCGCGGTTGTACTGGCCGTAGTAGGCGCTGAACTCGTCGTCGCCGTCACGCAGGTACGGCGGGAAGCCGCGCGAGACGTCGGGGTCGTTCGGGTTCTCGATCTTGATGACCGTGGCGCCGAGGTCGGCGAGTATGGATGCGGCGTAGGGGCCGGCGAGCACGCGTGAGAGGTCGAGGACGACGATGCCCTCCAGAGACCCAGGCGGCACGGCGAGATGTTCGGTCGCCGAGGCGATCGCGGCCTGCATCTCGGGACTCGCGCTCCCTGTCGGAATCGTCTGCTGCTCCATGGTCATGGGTCTCCTCCTGCGTCGTCCTGCAATTGTGCTGGGGCTCGCCGCCGCGCGACGTGGGCGAACCGTCCATTGGGGTGCGCCCAGGCTGTGTCCACCCCACGCCGTCTGCTCATGCGCCCGGTTGCTCGTCATCCCAGGTCATGCGGCGCCCCATGACCGGGACCGAGGCGAGGAGTTCGCGCGTGTAGGCGTCCTCGGGAGCGGCGAGCACGGTCGAGGTGGGGCCGGCCTCCACGACCTTGCCGCCCTGCATGACGCTCACGCTGTCGCACATGTAGTTGACGACCGCGAGGTTGTGCGAGATGAAGAGCACAGTGAGTTCGAGCTCCCGCTGCAGCTCGCGCAGCAGGTTGAGCACGACACCCTGGACCGACACGTCGAGTGCCGAGGTGATCTCGTCGGCGATGAGCACCGACGGTTCTGCGGCGAGTGCCCGCGCGATCGTGATGCGCTGCCGCTGACCACCGGAGAACGCGGAGGGCAGTTCGCCGGCGCGCTCCGGATCGATGTGGACGCGTTCGAGGAGTTCGGCCACGCGGTCGCGCTGTTCCGGCCTGCTCCACTTCCGCTGGGTCGCGCGGGTCCCTTCGGCGATCGACGAGCCGATCGGCATGCGCGGGTCGAGCGCCGAGTACGGGTCCTGGAAGACGAGCTGTACACGACGCCGGGCACGACGCGCGGCAGCCGAGCGGCCGACGATGTCCGCGCCGTCGAGCGTGATGCTCCCGGCGCTCGGCAGGACGAGCCCGACGGCTGCGGCCGCCACCGTCGACTTGCCGGAGCCCGACTCCCCCACGAGCCCGTGGGAGGTGCCCGGTCGGACGGTCAGCTGGAACCCGTCGACGGCGGTATGGGCGGACGCGCCGTGGCCGTATCGGACGGTGAGGTCCGAGAACTCGAGACCGCTCATGCGCGCTGCCCTTCCGTGGTGGTGAGACGCTCGCCGTCAGGGCCCTCGACAAGCGGTTCCTGACCTTGTCGAAGGGCGCCGAGCGCACCGATCACCGGGAGCGGCATGGTGCGGTCGGAGGTCATGTCGGGAACGCAGGCGATGAGGCCCTGCGTGTACGGGTGCCTGGCCTCGTGGAGGCGGTCGGCGTCGAGGGACTCGACGATCCGGCCGTCCTTCATGACGAGGATGCGGTCGCAGAATCCGCTGACGAGCGCGATGTCGTGCGAGATGAGGAGGATGGCGGCGCCCGTCCGCAGCTGCGCCTCATGCAGGACCCGCAGGACCTGGCGCTGCACCGTGACGTCGAGCGCGGTGGTCGGCTCGTCGGCGATGAGCAGTTTCGGGCGACCCATCAGCCCCATGCCGATCATCGCGCGCTGCCGCATACCGCCGGACAGCTCGTGCGGGTACTGCCGCAGCCGCTTGGCGGCGAGCGGGATCCGCACCGATTCGAGCGCCTCCTCAGCGCGCTTCGTCGACGCGGCCTTCGACAGGCCCTCGTGCACCTCGACGGTCTCGCGGAGCTGCTTGCCGATCGACAGCGACGGGTTCAGGGAGGTCAGCGGATCCTGGAACACCATCGCGAGTTCGAGCCCGAGACGGCTGCGCTCTGCGTTCGTGAGCGGCGCGGTCATGTCGATCCCGCGGAAGCTCAGCTCAGAGGCCGTGACCGCGGAGTCGGGGCCGAGCAGCGCGGCGATCGCCATCGCGCTCACCGACTTACCGGAGCCGGACTCGCCGACCACGCCGACGACCTCGCCGGGCATGATCGTGAGGCTGATCCCGTGGACGCGTTCGACGAGGTCGCCGTTGCGGTCCGGGAAGGCCACCCGGAGGTCGCGCACCTGCACCACGGGCTCCTCGGGCGCCGTCGGTTCGGCGAGCGGCTGCACCGAGACACCCGGGCCGCGGCGCACCGGCGCGGGAAGCCCGAGCAGTCGCTTCGAGGACTCGTTCCACAGCTCACCGAGCTGCGTGAAGATGACGCCGCAGACCACGAGGGCGATGCCCGGACCGATCGCCGCCATCGGGTTCCCGTAGATACGGGCGATGCCGAGCCCGAGCAGACGGCCCCAGTCGTACTCCGGCGCCTGGACGCCGAGGCCGAGGAACGAGAGACCGGCGAAGGCGAGCAGGGTGCCTGATGCGGACACCGCTGCGTTCACGAGCATCGGCGGCAGCATGTTCGGCAGGACGTGTTTGACGAGCACCTCGACCTGGCCGACGCCGGCGATACGGGCGGCCTTCACGTAGTCGCGTCCGACGAGCGACGAGGCGAGCGTGTAGGTGAGGCGCGCGAACGTCGGGACACCGGCGAAGCCGACGGCGAGCATCGCGCCGGTCGCACTGGCACCCCAGATGACGGAGAAGAACAGTGCCATGAGCAGCCACGGGAAGGACAGCAGGATGTCGATGAGCGCCGTGACGAGACGACGGATCGGCCTCGGCAGAACGGTCGCGACCGCTCCGAGGAGCACACCACCGATGACGGAGATCGCTGTCGCGCCGAGGGTCAGCAGCACCGAGACACGGGTCGCGACCATGACCCGGGCGAACACGTCGCGGCCGAGTTCGTCGGTGCCGAACGGATGCGCGAGTGAGGCGCCGGTGAGGCGGTCGGCGACGGAGGTCGTGTCGGCGGCCGAACCCCACACCGTCGGTGCGATGACCGCGACGACGATGATGGCGAGTGCCCCGACCGCGCCCGTGACACCGCGAGGGGTGCGGAGACGGTCGAGGAGTGGTGATGCTGTGGGTCGAGGGGACACCGCTCAGCCCTCCGTGATCGACGAGCGGGGGTCGATCGTCGCGAGTGCGACGTCGATGAGGAGGTTCAGCCCGAGGACGAGCATCGCGTAGACGAGCACGACGCCCTGGATCATCGGGTAGTCCTTGGAGGTGATCGACGACACGATGCTCGTCCCGAGGCCGGGGATCGCGAACACGGTCTCGATCAGGACGGTTCCGGCGACCATGCCCGTGAGCATGATGCCGCCGATCGTGAGTGTCGACGTCACCATGTTCGGGAGGGCGTGCCGCAGGTAGACGAGGTGCGTCGGCAGACGTTTGCTGCGCGCCGTGGTCATGTACGGCATCTCGAGGACCGACAGCATCTCGACATGCACGAGTCGCGCGAGGTAGGCCATGGGTCCGACGGCGAGCGCGATCACCGGCAGGACCGCCTGTTGGAACGATCCCCAGCCGGCCGCCGGCAGCACTCCGAGTCCGATGCTGAACACGGCGATCAACCCCACCGCGAACAGCAGGCTCGGGATGGCGATCAGCACGCCCAGCAGGCCCGAGATGCCGAGGTCGGCGAGACGGTGTCGTCCGGTACGGGAGGAGACCGCCGTGGCCACGCCGATGGGGAAGGCTCCGAGGGCTGCGACCAGGAACGCCGCCACCGCGAGGGTGAGGGTGATCGGGAAGCGCTGCGCGATGGTGTCCGAGACCGACCGCTGCGAGCCGATCGCGGTTCCCATGTCGCCGCGCAACAAGCCGCTCACGTAGTTGACGAACTGTTCCGGGACAGGGACGTCGAGGCCGAGGTCGGCCCTCGTCCGCTCCACGAGTTCCGGGGTCGCGCTGTTGCCGAGCGCCGCCCGCACCGGGTCACCCGGCACGAGCTGCACGATCAGGAACGTCGCGATGACCACGATGACGAGGGAGACGAGGAGCCGTCCGAGTCGTCGCAGGATGAACGAGGACCGCGGGGACAGACCGCCGAGCAGCCCGCGATCCCCTCGACGCGCGACCGCCGGGCCGCCGGGGCCTGCAGCCGGGTCGGTGCTCGCGATCGAGGGGATCGCCATGATCAGCCGACCATCCGGATGCTCGTCGGGCGGATGAAGTTCGGGCGCTCGACCTCTGCACCGTTCAGGTACAGGTAGTCCTGCGCGTCCGCGATCGGGAACACGTCGGTGCGCTCGATCAGCTTCGCCTCGGCCTGCTGCCACAGCTCGCACGCCTCCTCAGGCGAGGCCGTCCCCGCCTGGGCCGCGAGGGCGTCGTACTCCGGGTTGTCGACGAACATGAAGTTGTTGCCGCCCTTGTCCGGGGTCTCTCCGCCGAAGAAGGTGTTCACGATGACCGGTCCACCCGGGGCGATCTGCACGAAGCCGGTGTCCCAGTCGAACGTCGAGAACAGCTGCTCCGACCAGGCGTTCGCGTCATTGCCGGAGAGCTCCGTCGTGACGCCCAGCTCGTCCCAGGTCTGCTGGACGAGTTCGGCGGCGGCCGCGTGGCTCGGGGTCGCTGCGTCGTAGATGAACTTGATCGTCAGCGGCTCGCCGCCCTTGGACCGCTTGCCGTCGGAGCCGAGCTCCCACCCGGCGTCGTCGAGGAGCTCGCCTGAGCGCTCGATGTCGGTGTCGGGGAGCGTCCACTGCGGGCCGTCGGCGACGCAGAGGTACGGGCTCTTCACGACGAGCGACTTGGACTCCTCGGCGGTGCCGTCGGTGACGACCTCACCGACCTGGTCGCGGTCGATCGCGGTGACGAGTGCCTCACGGACGAGCGGGTCCGAGGTCGGGCGCTCCGGGCGCTCGTTGAACAGCATCTCGCCGATCGGGTTGCGCACGCCCTCGCTCGCCAGGCCGGCCGCTTCGACACGGTCCTGGTCGGCACCGCCGATGCTCGCCGCGTTCACGTCGCCGGAGAGCAGCAGGTTCGCCGCAGTGCCGGGATCGGTGACGACGCGGACCTCGAGCGTGTCCGGCAGACCCTTGGTGTCGCTCGTGACGTCGTCGGGACCCCACGTGTAGTCGTCGCGCTTGACGAAGGTGTAGCTGGAACCGGGCGTCGCCGCATCGAGCGTGAAGAGGCCGGTGCTGTTCGTCGTCTCGACGAGCGAGTCCGGGTCGTCGAGGCCCGCCTGGCAGACCATTTCAACCGTGCCGGTGTTGGCGAGGAGGAAGGGGTCGTTCGTCGTGCTCGTGACCGTGAGCGTGTTGCCCTCGGCGGTCGCCGTCATACGCTCACTCACCTGCGCACCGTAGTAGAAGGTCGCGTTGGCCGGGTCGGCGTTGTAGGTGATGTTCGCTGCAGCGGTCTCGGCGGTGAACTCGGAGCCGTCGGCGCAGGTGATGCCGTCCTTCAGCGTGTACGTGATCGACGTGCCGTCCTCTTCCCAACTCTCGGCCAACCAGGGCACGAGCTCGCCGTCGGCAGTGACGTACACGAGTGATTCGTAGGTGAAGCTGATGATCTCGCGGGCTTCGAGACTGATGCCGGTCATCGGGACGAGGCTGCCGGGGTCGCCGCTCATCGCCGTGACGAACGTCCCGCCGGACACGTACTCGCCGGAGTTCTCGGACGGTTGCGAGGAGGTGCACGCGGTGAGGGCGACCGCGCTGAGCGCCACTGCTGCGAGCGCAGCGGCTGCTCTGTTCTGCTTGCTGTTCATGCTGGATCCTTCGTACTCGGGTGGCCGTGGTGCACGGGTGGCCGGATCGGATGGGGTGGAGCGTGGTGAACTACATCGCTTGTCTCGACGAGGCGCCGATGCGGGCGAGCGGGCCGGCCGCCTTCACGGAGACCTTCAGGGTGGGACGGGTGGCGTACGAGACGGGGGTCTCGAGGACGTCGACGATCTCGACCGTGCGCGGGTCTGCGCCGGCCTGGATCGCCTTCTCGATCGCGGAGCGTCCTGTCTCCTCGATGGCGGCTGCGCGGTCGGCGAAGTCGCAGAGCTGATCGGAGCGTCCGCCGGCGAGCGCGATGGCAGCGCCGACAGCGTTCGCGACGTTGCCTCGCGCGGGCCGCAGCACCTCGCTCGCTCCGAGCACGGAGTCCGGCACGAGGAAGCCGCCGCCGCCCACCACGACGAGCGGGAGGCTCGTGCGGCCGAGGGACATGCGTTCCACCGCGGCTTCGATGCGGTCGTGGGCGACGCGGAGTGCCTGCTCGAGCGCCTGGCGCGTGGCCCGGTCGAGCGGTGGCAGCTGGCGGTCCGCGATGCCGAACTCGAGGGAGGCCGCGTCGGTGAGGGTCGGAGTGGTACCGCCGAACAGGAGCGCCTCCTCGGTGAGCCGGTAGCCGACGGAGTCGTGGCGCGGGACACCGGACGCGACGTCGACGATCGTGCCACCGCCGAGGCCGACGCTCAGGATGTCGGGCATCCGGAAGTTCGTCCGCACGCCACCGACCTCGCGCGGGAGTGTGGACTCGCGCGGGAAGCGGTCGACGAGCACGCCGAGGTCGCTCGTGGTGCCACCGACGTCGATGATGATCGCGTTGTCGGCTCCGGAGAGGAAGGCAGCACCACGGATGGAGTTCGCAGGTCCCGAGCCGATCGTGAGGACCGGGTAGCGCGCGGCGTACTCGACGGCCATGAGCGTGCCGTCGTTCTGCGCGAAGTAGGTGGTGGCGTCGAGCCGCTCCTCCTCGACGACCGTCGTGAGCGCGTTCGTCACGTCACGTGCGACGGCGTAGAGGGCGGCGTTCAGGACGGTCGCGTTCTCACGCTCCAGCAGGCCGAGCGCGCCGATCTCGTGGCTGAGCGAGACGGGGATGTCGACGCCGACGTGGTCCTGGACGAGCGCCTCCACCTCGAGCTCCTGCTCGGGGAAGGACGGGCTGAAGATGCCGCACACCGCGACAGCGTCGAAGTTCCCGGCGAGGGCGTCGAGTTCACGACGGATGAGGTCGGTGTCGAGCGGGGCGATCGGATAGCCGTCGACGAGGTGACCGCCGCCTGCGAGGATGCTGCCCGCGAGGATGACCTCGCGGAGTTCGCGCGGCCACCCGGCGAGCGGCGGAAGCGATGTCGCGGCGGGCGAGCCGAGACGGATGACGACGACCCGGCCGAGGTCGCGACGGTTCACGATCGCGTTGGTCGCGTGGGTCGTGCCGAGCATGACCCGACTGACGAGACGGCGGTCGTCTCCCAGCTGCTCGAGGATCTCGGTGAGTGCCGCGCGGATGCCGCCCGTGACATCGCGGGTGGTCGGCTGCTTCGTCCACGAGACGACCTCACCGGTGCCTGAGAGGGCGACCGCGTCGGTGTTGGTGCCGCCGACGTCGATGCCGATGGCGAGCTCGCCCGCGATGTCGGTGACGGCGCCGGTGTCGGTGATGGTGATGGCGCTCATCGCGTCGCTCCAAAGGTCTCGTCCGCGGTCTCGCCGAACGGTTCGTAGTCGAGGTCGTAGCCGAACGCACGCGGGCCGGCCAGTTCGAGGCCGCGCTCGGTGCGCCACAGCGGATCGCACGCCCATGCCAGGACGCTCACGCGCTGGCCGAAGCGCAACATCTCGGTGGAGATCGCGTCGCCGGTCTCGGAGTCGACGATCGTGACGAGGTCGGGGACGCTCACGATGACCGCGCCGTCCTCCATCACCACGAGGTTCTCGTTCTGGATCTCGACGCGGGTGAGACGACCTCGGTACTCGCCGATACCTTCGACCGTGACGGACCCGCGGGTGAACCCGCCCTCCGTGCGTCGTTCGATGTCGACGACCTTGCCACCCGTGATGAGGGCCGCACCGAGTTCGTCGGTGAGCGCGGCGACAGGCTCGGTGGACTCCAGCAGTCGGCGTCCGACCTGGATCGCGCGGCTGACGCTGCCCTCGATGACGGCGCCGCGGATCGTGTCGCGGTCCATGACGTAGTTCGCACCGATCGAGATCGCACCGCTCGCCACGGTGAGGGCGCGGGCGTGGCGCTCGAGCCAGGCGAGACTCACGGGTCGGAGGATCGAGACGTTGCCGATCACATCGCTGAGGACCGCGTACCCGGGTGGGAGGTTCGCGACGTTCATCGCCGTCATGGGAGCCTCGGGGAACGCACGGCCCATGCCGTCGGCGTCGAGGATCTTCAGGCCGAGGCCCGCTGCCCAGCCGACCGGGCCGAGGCCGTTGCTGCCACCGATCTCCGTGGCCATGATCGTCGTGATCCGTCTGCCGGTCAGCCGCTGGATCTCCTCGACGATGATCTCCGCCTGACCGCTCGCTCCGAGCATCTCGAAGCCCACCGAAGGAGCCCCGATGCCCGACATCGCGACGACGACGTCATGCTCGTCGAGGTCGGCGACCTGCACCGCCTGCACCGGCCCGAACTCCTCGATCGCCAGCTCCACGGCCAGCTGCGGGGTCTGCACCGCACCGCCGCCGCCCGTGCCGAACACCGCACAGCCGGCGGCGAGCGCGGGGACGTCGGCGAGCGTGATGGTGCGGATCGGGGCGGCCGCCGCTGCGGCCCGTGCGATGCCGGCGTGGGACGCTCCGGCCAGGTGGTTCGTTGACATGTACCGAGCGTAGGCAGGGGTGCGGATCACGACAATGTTCCCGGAGACCAGACAATCGGGGCACAATGTGCTCAGAGCCCAGGTATCGAATCGCACCTGCCGACCGGAACGCTGACCCGCCTCAGAGAAAGCACGAACTCATGGCCCGACACCGCACACCCACCGATGGACCTGCCTCGTGACCGTCACCGTCGCCGATGTGATCCTGCAGGCCGAGCACCTCGGAGCCCGCTGCGTCGCCGGCTCCCCGGCCGGCGTGCCCGTCATGGGCGTCGAGATCCTGGCACTCGACGAACTGAACGACGCCACCGAGCACTCCATCGCGATCGTCACGACGCCGGACGGCGCGATCCCCCGGCCATACCAGGTCGACATCGCGATCCGACGAGCCATCGCCGCAGGCTGCGCCGCCCTCGTCTTCGTCGGCTCCTTCCCGGTCGCTGCAACCTCCCGGGCGCTCGCCGAGCGAGGCGGACTACCCGTCATCATGACCGACGGCATCGCGTCGGACCTCGCCGTCCTCATGGACCGGACGATCCGCGGTGGCGCCGAGGAGGCGATGTCACGAGCGGAGTTCGCGATCCAACGGGTCATCAGCGCTTCAGCGGCGGAGACGGAACAGGCTTCGGGGCTGGGGGTGCGGGAGGTAATCCTCGGGGTCGCGACTACCACGCTCGGTGTGGCGATCACGCTCGTGGAGGATGCCGGCGCGAGCTGGCTCGAACCCGACGCCGTGTGCATCGGCGAGATCCCGATCGGGCGCGTGCACGCCGAGGGCGACGACCCTGCGGCGGCCATCGCCGTCCCTGTCATCGCCTCGGTCCTGTCGCGGGCACTGCAACGCGAACTGCATGGGCGCTTCGGTTCCGTGCGGTCCCGGGCCGAGCTCATCATCGAGCTGATCTTCGCGGAGACGTCACGCATCGACGGGTACGCGATGGACGCCGTACGCGCGGGCCTGCCGCTACAGCTGTCGCACGCGGTCGCCTGGTTGACACCGAAGCATGTGAGCGACCCGGACCGCCGGGCGCCGACCGTGCTCGCGCCGTCCGTGGAGCTCTTCTCCCTGCAGCTCGTCGACCAGCGCGATGAGCAGTGGCACCTCGCGATGCGGCGCGACGAGATCGTCGTCATCGCCTCGGAGGAGCTCGGAGCACCGGACCACCAACGGCGACTGCGCGACGTGTTGGAGCGCATCGTCGCGCACGCGTCGTCGGTCGCCGGCCCCGAGTGGACCTTCACCGTGGGGCTCGGCACCCCGCAGAGTGGAGCGGCCGGGCTCAGGCAGTCGGCGACGGAGGCGCGGGTGGCCGCCGAGGCCGCCATCGCCGGGGGTCGCTTCGGCAACATGGAGGCGACCGACGTCACCGGGCTCCGACGGGTGCTCCTCGACTTCTACGCGTCACCGCTCAGCCGCACCCTGCTCGACGACATCCTGTCGCCGCTCGATGCCCAGGGTCCGGAACGCGCCGCCATCTCGATGCGGACGCTGCTCGCGTACCTCAGCCACCGGAACTCGCTCGTGCGTGCCGGTGCCGAACTGAACCTGCACCCGAACGCCGTGAACTACCGGATCCGGCGCATCGAACAGACGCTCGGGCTCGACCTCGCCGACCCGGACGTGCGTTTCGCGGCGGAACTCGCCTGCCGGGTGCGGCTCATCGGCGCACCGTGAGCCCAGCGCGGTGATCAGGGTCTCCGGTCGGCCACGACAACTCAGCGCAGAGACTCCGCGTGGTTGGCGGTACGGACGATGCCGTCGACGAGCGTCGGCCACAGTTCCGCGGGGATCAGATGCCCCATGTCGGGCAGCACGTGGAGTTCCGCCGCCGGCATGGCCGCTGCGATCTCGACGGCTGAGCACCAGTGCAGGACGTCGTCGGCGCGACCGTGGAGGACGAGCGTCGGGACGGTGACCGACCGCAGCTGCTCGAGACGTTCGGGGGCTCGGCGGAGCGCGGCCCACTGACGCGCGTAGCCCTCCGGCGAGTAACCGCGATCATATGCTTCGCCCGTCGCCCAGACCTCCCACTCGGTGTCCGGCTGGTACCGCGCACCCGGGATCGGTGCCGCGAGCGCGGTCATCGCGCTCACGGACTCCTCCCGGCTGTACCGGACGGGTTCGAGCAGGCGCTCCGGTCGCTCGCCGTGCAGGATGTAGCGCGGAGCCTGGCCGGGGATCGTGGACAGGAGTCCGAGGCTGAGCACCCGCTCGGGATGCTCGATGGCGACCATCTGCGCCATCATCCCGCCCATCGAGTGTCCGACGAGGTGGGCGGCATCGACCCCGAGCTGGTCGAGCACCCGCAGGACGTCGTCGCCCATGTCGCCGAGCTCGTACCCGCCGTCGATGTCATGCTCGCCGCCGAAGCGTTGGGACAGCCCGACGTCGCGGTTGTCGAACACGACAACACGGAATCCTTCTGCCGTGAGCATGGCGCGGAGCTCCGGCCGCCAGGCGAGGAGCTGTGCGCCGCCGCCCGCGATGAGCACGATCACGGGATCTCCGGGCGTCCCCTTGGCCTCGTAGTAGATGGAGACGTCGTCGGTGTCGGTGTAGGGCATGCAGCACTCACTCTCCTCGTGATCCGTTTCGAGGCTAGCGGCGCGGATATCGGTGCACCATGTGCCGCCGACCCAGCGATCCCCGGCGGACTGTGCCGCCCGCCCAGACACCCGGATGCCGACCGGGCGGCTTGTAGGCTCGCGACATGACACACGAACCGTTGTCCGGCGACGCGACCCTCCGGCTGCCCGAGTTCGACACACCGCCCGCCGAGCCGATGCCGCTCGCGCAAGCGTGGCTGGCAGACGCTGTGGAACGCGGAGTGAGCGAACCACGGTCCATGACCCTCGCGACCGCGACGAGCCTCGGCGTCGTGAGTGCACGCACGGTGGACGTCAAGACGTTGGACGACCGCGGGCTCGTCTTCGGCACCTCCACGGAGAGTCGCAAGGGTGGTCAGCTGGCGGAGAACCCGAGTGCTGCGCTGCAGGTCTACTGGCGTGAGACGATGCAGCAGCTGCGGTTCGAGGGTCGAGTCGAGCGGTTGAGCGAGACGGAGTCGGACGCGCTGTTCGCCGACCGCTCCCCCAAGTCCCGTGCGGCCACCGCCGTCGCGCACCAGTCGATGCCGTTCGGCGACGGGCCGCAGGCGACACTCGACGCGCTCATCGATGAGGCGAACGCACTGCTCGAGCGTGAGGGTGACGACGTCACGCGCCCGGCCACCTGGGTCGCCTTCCGGCTGGTGCCCGACCACGTCGAGTTCTGGCACGCGAGCCGTGACCGCATGCACCGTCGACTCCGTTACCTCGCGGCCGACGGCGGCTGGCTGGTCGATCGCCTCCAGCCATAGGGCGCACTCCGCTCACACCCCGCTCCTCGACAGGCTCGGGGAACGGCGGCGATGTGCGGTTACCTCGGGGCGCGGACGATCACGACGCCACCGGCGGGCGGCTCGACGACTGCGGTGCCGTTGTCGGCGTCGACCGCGATGACGTACGCGCCGACGGCGACCCGCTGCACGCCGGCCGTGGCCGGGTGCACGATGACGTCGAGGCCGGGCTCGACTCGCGAGAGGTGCTGCTCGTCGTCGACGGGATCGGTCGTGAGGACGTGCGCGGGGTGGGTCCGCTCGGCGGCGGCCTCACGACGCGTGAGCTCGGTCGACGGCGGAGCCACATGGGCTGCGGTCCCCGCTACGAGTGACGCAGTGGACACGCTGGCCGACGCACCCTCCATGAGGCCGAGCGTCGCGGCCGAGGGCCCGTCGACCGCGTTCCGTGCCTCACCGCTCTGCGGCGCCGTGGCGACCGACCCGGTGTGGTGCGCCGGGTGGCTGCGCTCGAGCGCGGCGCCCTCCACGTCGACGTTCGGCAGGATGCGATCGAGCCACTTCGGGATCCACCAGGCGCTCTTGCCGAGCAGGTGCATGACCGCAGGGATGAGCAGCATGCGCACGACGAACGCGTCGACGAGCACACCGAACGCGAGGCCGAAGCCGATCGACCGGATCATCGCCGAGTGGGAGAAGATGAACCCGCCGAACACGGAGATCATGATGATCGCGGCTGCGATGACGACCGTGCGGCCGGCGTGGAGGCCCTTCTGGACGGCCAACCGGGCCGGGGCTCCGTGGGCGAACGCCTCACGCATGCCCGACACGAGGAACAGCTGGTAGTCCATCGCGAGTCCGAAGAGGATGCCGATGAGGATCGTCGGCAGGAAGCTCAGGATGGGGCCCGGATCGTGAACGCCGAACACCGGGCCGAGCCAGCCCCACTGGAAGATCGCCGTGATGCCGCCGAAGGTCGCGGCGAGCGACAGCATGAAGCCGAGCGTCGCCGTGATCGGCACGAGGATCGAGCGGAACACGAGGATCATGATGATGAGCGAGAGCCCGACCACGAGCGCCAGGTACAGCGGGAGCGCGTCCGACAGCTGTTGCGAGACGTCGATGTTGCCGCTCGCGCTGCCCGCGACACCGAGGTCGACGTCGCCCGACAGCGGTGACAGGTCGCGGAGATCGCGGACGAGCTGCTCGGTGGAGACGCTGTTCGGCCCCTCCTCCGGGATCACCTGGAACGCGAGCACCGTGTTGTCGTCGGAGGCTCCGATAGGCGCGACGGCGCTGACATCGGTCTGATCGGCGATCTTCTGCCCGATCCGCACCTGTTCCTCGAGCACTTCGTCGTCGGTCGCAGCATCGGGCAGCGTCGCGACGACGAGCAGCGGGCCGTTCACGCCGGCGCCGAACTTGTCCTCGATGAGCGTGTAGGACTTGTACTGGGTGGAGTCGACCGCTTCCGAGCTGCCGTCGGGCAGGCCGAGACGCATGTCGAGCGCTGGCAGGGCGACGACGCCGAGGACCACGAGGCCCGCGACGAGCGTGCCGATCGCGCGGCCCGTGCCCATCGCCTTCGTCGGAGCGCGGTCCGGACGCGGCTCACCGATGGTCGTGCGCGCCTTCCTGCTGAGGATGCGCAGGCCGAGCAGCGACAGCATGGCGGGCGTCAGGGTGACGGCGAGCAGGATCGCGACGGCGACGCAGATCGCGCCGACCGTGCCCATCATGCCGAGGAAGCCGATGCCGGTGACGTTGAGCGCCAGGAGCGCGACGAGGACCGTGGAGCCCGCGAAGACGACGGCGTTGCCCGAGGTGCCGTTGGCGAGGCCGATGGAGTCGTGCAGTTCGACCCCGTCGAGCAGCTGTTTCCGGTGGCGGTTCAGGATGAACAGCGAGTAGTCGATGCCGACAGCGAGCCCCAGCATCACACCCAGCACGGGCGTGATGGAGAGCATGTCGACGATGCCCGACAGGGAGAGCGCAGCCGTCACACCGACGCCGACGCCGACGATGGCCGAGACGAGCGGGAGCGATGCGGCGATGACCGTCCCGAGCATCACGAGCAGCGTGATGGCGGCGATGATGAGGCCGATCGCCTCGCCGACACCGAACAGCTGCGGGAGGCTCTGCGCGAGCTCGTTCGAGAACTCGACCTCGACGCCGTCCGGAACGTCCTCCGTCACCTGGTCGATGACGGACTGCTTGGTCTCGGGCGTGACCTCCTGCTGTGCGTCGTCGAACACGACGTTCGCGACCGCGGTGGAGTCGTCGGTGGAGACGGTGCGGATGCCGGATGACAGGTCGAGCAGCTGCGAGGACAGATCGAGCTTGGTGCTCTGTTCGTTGAGCTTCGTCAGGTTCTCGGTGAGCGTCGTCTGCTGGGCGTCGAGCGCGGACTTCTGCGCGTCGATCGTCGCCTGCTGCGCGTCGAACTGCGCCTGGACTGCGGCCGGGAGCGTTCCGCCCGCTTGCGCCTGGGCGCCGGCGAGTGCCGCGTCGAGCTGGGTCTGGCCGTCGGTGAGCTGCTGCTTGCCGGCATCGAGCTGCGCCTGGCCGTCGTTCAGCTGCGTGCGGCCGGTCTCGATCTGGGCCTGGCCGTCGGAGACCTGCTGCGCCTGGTCGGCGATCGTGGTCTGCGTCTCGAAGGGGTTGACCGTGGAGTCCACGCCCTTCAGCTCGGCCGTATCGTCGAGCAGCGTGCCGATCGCCGTCTTCTGGCTGTCGGTGAAGGCGTCGCCGTCCTCCGTGTGGAAGACCATCGCACCGGTGCCGCCGCTCGCGCTCGGGAACGACTCGGCGAGCTGGTCGGTGACCTTCGAGGTGGGCGTGCCCGGGATGGTGACCGCGCTCGACAGCGTGCCGCCGAAGGCGAGGAAGGCGCCGACGGCGATCCCGAGGATCACGATCCAGGAGATGAGGACGGCCCACGCGCGTCGCGCGGAGAAGCGTCCGAGGCGGTACAGCAGTTCAGCCAAGGGGGTCTCGATTCTTCGAAAGGTGCAGCTGGTGTCGTGCGGGGGACGGTGCGGATCAGTGCTCGGAGGGGTATCCCGTGCGGACGCTCACGATGAGTCGTTCCAACAGGGAGTTCCAGAGGGCACGGGCATCATCGTCCGTGGTGGCGCCGGTGGCCGCGATCCAGTGATGAGCGAGCACCTCCACGCCGTGCATGAGGGAGGAGACGAGGAAGCCCGCCTCGAGTTCGTCGACGTCGCTGTTGCGCTCGGCGAGCTCGTGCGCGAGTTCCTGGGTGGTGCGGGAGAACGTCGCCTGGAAGAGCTGTTGCGGACGCGAGTCGTCGGGCGCGAACCCGCCGAGAGCGTTCCAGAGGAAGGAGATGATGCCGGGGATGTCGGTGGCGTGTACGGCCGCCACGACGTCCTCGAACATCGACGCGCGCGAACCGGGGCCTTCCGGGCGGGCGTTGACGGCGGTGCGGAAGCTCTCGATCACGACCGCGAGTTCTTCGGCGCACGAGGTCGTGACGAGGTCGTCGATCGAGGAGAAATGGTTGAAGACCGTGCGTCGTGAGACGTCTGCGCGTTCGGCGAGGAGGTCCACGTTGAAGCCGGCGATACCCTGCTCCGCGATGATCCCGCGGGCGGCGTCGAGGATGGCGCGGTGGTGCCGCGCGCGCAGTGCGGCGCGACGATCCTCGGCGGGGGCGGTTGTGGACACGTGGGTACATTACGTGCACCGATGCACGGAGTGCAACTTCTTGACGGTGCTCCCAGCGAGTTCCGAGCGTCTCCGCGAACGCGGGGCGTGGACGGCAGCGAGTGCTCGATCTTCACACGCGGCACGCGCATGTGAGCCGGGCGGCGCGACTGGACGAATGATCGGATGGCCCGGACTCGGCGTCGGGTGGGCGGGCGGGCTGCACGTACGACAGGCTGAGACCATGACGACAGACGAGATGCTCGACGACGCACGCACGGGCTCAGTGCCCACCGCCGGGACACCGAGCACCACAGCACCGCGCGACCGCACCGCCTGGGCATCGGTCGCCGTCATGATGGCGACGAGCTTCGTGCTCGTGCTGGCCGAGTTCCTCCCACCGAGCCTGCTCCCGTCGATGGCCGCCTCGCTCGGCATCACCGAGGGGCGGGCGGGCCAGGCGGTGACCGCCACGGCGTTCATCGGCTTCCTCACGGCGCCGACCATCGGCATCCTCGTCCCGCGGCTCGACCGTCGCCTGCTGCTCGTGCTCCTCGCCGCAGGTGCCGCCGTCTCCAGCGCACTCGTCGCGATCTCCGCCGACTTCGTCATGCTGCTCATCGCCCGGCTCCTGCTCGGTGCCGCCCTCGGTGCGTTCTGGGCGATGTCGATCGCGATCGCCGCCCGTCTCTCAGCGCCCAAGCACCTCGGCCGCGCGATCATGCTCGTGAACACCGGCACGACCGTCGCGACCGTCGCCGGAGTCCCGGTCGGGACCTACCTCGGTTCGATCATGGACTGGCGCCTGATCTTCGCGGGCGTCGCGATCATCACCGCCGTCGTCGCCATCGCACTGCGACTCGTGCTGCCTCCGGTCGCGCCGGCCCCGTCGAGCGGTGGTCTGCGTTCCCTCGTCGACACCCTGCGCGTGCCCGGCATCCGGATGGGGCTCACCGGCCACATCCTGACCGTCCTCGGCCACTTCATCGCGTTCACCTACATCCGCCTCGCGATCGAACGCGTGCCCGACCTCGATGCCGCCGGCGTCGCCGTGCTCCTCGCCGCATTCGGCCTCGGTGGTGTAGTCGGCAACTTCATCATCGGCCTGCTCGTCGACAAGCACCTCGCGACCCTGCGCTACATCGTGCCGGCGCTCATCGGTGTCTCGATCGCACTCGTCACGGCGTTCCCGGACCAGCCGTGGGTCATCACGATCGCGATCACGACCTGGGGCATGGGCTTCGGCGCCTGGCTCACGACGCTGAGCACCTGGATGGGTCGCATCGTCCCGGACCGCATGGAGTCGGGCGGTGGCCTCGTCGTCGCCGGGTTCCAGCTCGCGATCACCGTCGGCGCCGGTTTCGGTGGTCTGCTGGTCGACGCGGTGGGCATCGTCCCGGCACTCGTCGTCGCGTCCATCTCGGCGATCACCGGTGGCGTCATCTTCGGCTCGGCGCGCACCGCCCGCTGATCCGGTGCTGGCGGCGGACGCCTACGCGGCGAGCGCCGTCTGCTCGCGCCAGCGCGCCGGGGTCACACCCGCGTAGCGCTGGAAGGCGCGACTGAAGCCGTCTTCCGAGGTGTAGCCGAGCGTGCCTGCCAGCTCGGCGACGCTGACTCCTCCAGCGAGGAGCAGACCCTTCGCCGTCTCCATGCGCACGGTCGTGAGGTAGGCGCGCGGGGTGTGGCCGACGACGACGCGGAAGCGTTCGGCGAAGGCGGACCGTGACATCGTGGCGATGCGCGCCAGCGTGTCGAAGGTCCACGGGCGTCCCGGTTCGGCGTGCAGGGCGTCCAGCACGGCGGCGATGTGCGGGTCGCCGATCCGTTGCAGCCAACGCTCGGGTGCGCAGCCGGCCTCGTTCCAGGAGCGCAGCGCCGCCGAGACGATGGTCGTGGCGATGCGGCTGCAGATGACGTTGTCGCCGGGTCGCGGGCGACCGCTCGCCTGCGGGCAGCCCATCCCTTCGATGAGCGCGACCATCGAGCGTTCCTGCCCGGCGAAGTCGCGGACGTACAGGTGTTCCGGCAGGGTGTCGGCGACCTGCTGACGCTGGCCGGGCGGAGTGAAGGCGACGTCGAGGAGCTCCGCGTCGTCGAGGGCGAGCACCGTCGTGGTGTGGGCGCGGGGGAAGAAGACGAGGTCACCGGCGCCGAGCGCGCGCGTGCCGTCGGCGGCCGTGAGACGCACGCGTCCGGTGGAGACGTAGACGAAGCCCGACGCGGCATGCGCACGGCGCAGAGGTGAACCGGCGACGAGACGGTCGCGGTCGGTGCCGTGGATCGTCCACTCGAGAGTGGCGAGCGCGCGGTCGAGCGTGTCGGTCGCCGGCGCCGCCGGGAGCGCGGTCGGTGTCAGGGTGAGGGTCACACCGGTACGAACGCACCCCCGGTGCGGGTTGTTCCCATTCGGCGAGGCGGACCGGGCACCGCGCTGCCGGTCGGGCCTACCTCCGCGGCGTGCCGTCGTCGTCGCCGTCGAGACGGGCCCGGAGTCCGCGGTTGGTGTCTTCGAGGTCGAGTACGAGCGCGATGCCGGCGATGTTCACTCCGCCGTCCCTGAGGTCCGTCACACGTTTCAGCCGACTGAGGTCGTCGTCGCTGTAGCGACGCGTTCCGCCATCCGTTCGCGACGGCGTCAGGAGCCCCTTGCTCTCGAACAGTCGCAGGGTGGCTTCGGGAACCCCGGCGAGTCGGGCGGCCACCGCGATGCCGTACACCGGTGTCGCTGAGTCCCGTTCGATCATGCGTAGAAAACCCTTCGAACGACTTGCACTCGATCCTGCTCCTGTTGTATAAAAATCTACACCACGAAGTGCAGATCTACTGCAGACGGATCACCGCACTTCGAGGACGATTCGATCGCAGAGCCCGAGACATCGGGCAACACGGAAGGAGAACCCTCATGGCAATGACCCTCGACCCGATCAGTCAGCTGGACCGCTTCGCAGCGACCGTGCTGGACTCCGTTCGCACTCCCCGGCCGATGCCGGTCGACCTGTTCCGGGACGGCGACCGCTACCTGATGCTCGCCGACCTGCCCGGCATCGACCCTGGCTCGATCGACGTGGACGTCGACGGTGGCCAGCTGACCATCCGTGCCCAGCGCACCGCAGACACCCGCGAGGGCGTCCGATGGCTCGCGCGTGAGCGTGGCGGTGGACACTTCCTGCGGCAGTTCACCCTCGGGGACGGCGTCGACATCGACGGGATCAGCGCCTCGTACGACAGCGGCGTGCTCTCCGTCATCATCCCCGTCAGCGAACGCGCGAAGCCACGGAAGATCACCGTGGAGTCCTCCGACAGCCCGCAGGTGATCAATGCCTGAGCTGATCGGACACGTCACACCCTGACACGACACGACCGCTGCAGCGCCCACTCCACCTCCCGGAGTCGGGCGCTGCGGCGCGTCTACCGCCGCCCCGCGATCCTCCGCCCCGCGATCCTCTGCTCCGGGCCTCGACGTCCCAGGGTCGGGCAGCGCTGTCGGGATGAGGTGAGGATGCGCGTCCGGCACGCGCACCGGCACAATGGACTGCACATGCACATGCACATGCACGTGCACGCTGCGCCTGCACATGACGCCTCTGCCTGCGTCCCGCCGAGAGGATCACTGACATGCACGGTGGACTGCACATGACGACTGCGCCTGCATGCCACCACGAGGACCGCTGACATGCGACGGGGACGCCTTCGCGTGCTGCTCGGCGCGGCTCCCGGCGTCGGGAAGACCTTCGCGATGCTCGAAGAGGGCCACCGCCTCCGGGCGGAGGGTGTCGACGTCGTCGTGGCGATCGTCGAGACCCACGGCCGGGCTGCGACGGCGTCACTGACCGACGGTCTCGAGACGGTTCCGCGCCGGGCAGTGGAGCACCGCGGTGTCGTCCTCGACGAGATGGACCTCGAGGCCGTCCTCGCTCGCCGGCCGGCGCTCGCACTCGTCGACGAGCTCGCCCACACGAACGCGCCAGGGGCCGCGTCTGACGCGGGACCCGCGCACGAGAAGCGGTGGCAGGACGTCGAGACCCTGCTGTCAGCGGGGATCTCCGTGCTGTCGACCGTCAACATCCAGCACATCGAATCGCTCAACGATGTCGTACGGCAGATCACGGGCGTGCCGCAACGGGAGACGATCCCCGACGCCGTGCTGCGCGCCGCCGACCAGATCGAGCTCATCGATCTCGCTCCTCAGGCGCTCCGCGATCGCCTCGCCGACGGCCGTGTGTACCCGGCCGAGCGCATCGACGCCGCACTGTCGAACTACTTCCAGCTCGGCAACCTCACCGCACTCCGCGAACTCGCGCTCCTGTGGCTGGCGGACGAGGTCGACTCGGCGCTCCGGGACTACCGCGCGGAGCACGGCATCGACAGCACCTGGGAAGCCCGCGAGCGCGTCGTCGTCGCCCTGACCGGCGGGCCGGAAGGCGAGACGCTGTTGCGCCGTGGCGCGCGCATCGCCGCGAGGTCGTCCGGCGGAGAACTGCTCGCGGTACACGTCACGACGCACGACGGCCTGCGCGCCTCGAACCCCGGCGCACTGGCCGAGCAGCGCGCGCTCGTCGACACCCTCGGCGGGACGTTCCACCAGGTCGTCGGCGACGACGTCCCGCGCGCGCTCGTCGACTTCGCGAAGGCGGCGAACGCGACGCAGCTCGTCATCGGTGTCAGTCGCCGGAGCCGTCTCGCTGCCGCCGTCACAGGGCCGGGGATCGGCTCGACAGTCGTCCGGGAATCGGGCAACATCGACGTCCACATCGTCAACCATGCGGCGGCCGGTGGCCGGTTCCGGCTGCCGAGGCTCGGCGGCGCGTTGAGCGTCCGACGACGCATCACGGGCTTCGTCGCCGCACTGCTCGGCGGGCCGCTCGTCACCTGGCTGTTGCTGCTGACCCGCACGGATCAGTCGATCACGAGCGAGGTCCTCGCCTACCAACTCCTGGTGGTGGTCGTCGCACTCATCGGCGGGTTCTGGCCTGCCGTGTTCGCGGCGGTCCTGTCGGGCCTCACGCTCGACTTCGTGTTCGTCCAGCCGCTGTACACGGTGACGATCGATGATCCGGCACACCTCGTCGCCCTCGTGCTCTACGTGGTGATCGCCGTGATCGTGAGTGCGGTGGTGGACCTCTCCGCACGGCGTGCTCGGACTGCGAGGCGAGCGGCTGCGGAGTCGGAGCTGCTCGCGACGATCGCTGGCAGCGTCCTCCGTGGCGAGGGGGCCCTGCAGGCGCTCGTGAGCCGGACCCGCGAAGCGTTCTCGCTCGCCGGCGTGCGGCTGGTGGCGGGCGACCGGGTGCTGGCGGTCGACGGCGAACCGGTGCGCGGCGGCGACTTCACGTCGGTGGCGATCGGCTCGCGCGCAGTCCTCGAACTCCATGGCGGGGTGCTCGCGGCGGCCGACCGCAGGCTGCTCGCGGTGATCGCGACCCAGCTCGACGCCTCACTCGAACACACCGATCTGCGCGCCACCGCCGAGGAGGTCGGCCCGCTTGCCGCGACCGATCGGGTGCGCAGCGCGCTGCTCTCCGCGGTGAGCCACGACCTGCGCCGACCGCTTGCCGCAGCCACCGCCGCCGTCACCGGCCTGCGCGCGACCGACGTCGAGCTGACGCCGACCGATCGCGACGACCTCCTCGAGACCGCCGACGACAGCCTGAGCACCCTCGCGTCGCTCGTCACCAACCTGCTCGACGTGAGCCGCCTGCAGGCCGGTGTCCTTGCGGTGACCGTGGCCGGTATCGACGTCGAGGACGCGATCCTGCCCGCCTTCGACGAGCTCGGCATCGGGCCGGACGACGTCGAACTCGACCTCGATCCACAGCTCCCCGCCGTGCTCGCGGACGCCGGGCTGCTGCAACGCGTGATCGTGAACCTCCTGACGAACGCGCAGCGCTTCACCCCCGAGGGCACGCCGGTGCGCATCTCGACGAGTACCTTCCGGGGAACGGTGGAGATCCGCATCGTCGATCATGGTCCGGGGATCGCCCCCGAGCGCCGCGAGGACGTCTTCGTGCCTTTCCAGCGACTCGGCGACACCGACAACCTCACCGGCCTCGGCCTCGGGCTGGCCCTGTCGAAGGGGTTCATCGAGGGCATGGGTGGCACACTCGAACCGGAGGACACTCCGGGCGGCGGCCTCACGATGGTGGTCTCGCTGCCGACCGAGGACGGAGCAGCAGGGTGAAGATCTTGATCGCCGACGACGATCCGCAGATCCTCCGGGCGCTGCGGATCACGCTGACGGCACGCGGCTACGACATCCTCACCGCAGAGGACGGTACTGCCGCGTTGAACGCCGCCATCGAGCACCGCCCGGACCTCTACCTCCTCGACCTCGGCATGCCTGGACTCGACGGCCGCGAGGTGATCGCGGGTCTCCGCGGCTGGACGGACGCCCCGATCCTCGTCGTCTCCGGTCGTGCCGGGTCGACCGACAAAGTGGAGGCGCTCGACGCCGGTGCCGACGACTACGTGACGAAGCCGTTCGCGATCGACGAGCTGCTCGCGCGCATCCGTGCACTCACCCGGCGGGTCCCCGGGGCGGAGACGGCAGTGGATCCGACGGTGCGGCTCGGTGACGTCGTGATCGACCTCGCCGCGAAACAGGTCGTCCGGCAGACGAACGGCTCTGCACCCGTGGCGGTCCGCCTCACGCCGACGGAATGGCAGGTGCTCGAACTCCTCCTCCGGCACAGCGGCAAGCTCGTGACGCGGCAGATGCTGCTCACGGAGATCTGGGGTCCGACGCACGTGACGGACACGGGCTATCTGCGTCTCTACATCGCGCAGCTCCGCAAGAAGCTCGAACCGGAGCCCGCCAATCCGCGCCACCTGCTGACCGAGGCCGGCATGGGCTACCGCTTCGTCATCTGACGCCGGCGGTCGAGCACTGGCAGGGTAACAGGTTGCGGGACGCCTGACGAGGCCTCTCGAAACGCAGCTTGCGCGCGTACCGTCGCAGACACGTCCGGGGTGTCCGGACGAGACCCACGCAGACACCGTAGAACCAGAGAGGATGGCTCCGACATGACCCAGGTCATCGAAACCATCGACGTCGACGTTCCCGTCTCCGTCGCGTACAACCAGTGGACCCGATTCGAGGACTTCCCGAAGTTCCTCGACGAGGTCGAGTCGATCACACAGGTCACCGACGTCCTCACCGAGTGGACCGTGAAGGTCGCCGGCCAGTCCCGCACCTTCGAGGCCGAGATCACCGAACAGCACCCGGACGAGCGCGTCGCCTGGACGAGCACCGGCGGCGAGGTCGACCACGCCGGCGTCGTGACGTTCCACCGGCTCTCCGAAGCACAGACCCGCGTCACCGTGCAGTTGGACTGGGAGCCGAAGGGTCTCCTCGAACACCTCGGATCGGCGCTCGGCGTCGACAACCACGCCATCAAGAAGGACCTGAAGAACTACAAGACCCTCGTCGAGACGCAGGGACAGACCGGGGAAGGATGGCGTGAAGATGTCAAGTGACGGACCCCGCCCAGGACCCCCGCCCGCACACAAGGACTCGGACGCCGTGACGGAGTCCGTTCCCTCGCCCGAGGAGGTCGACCCGGAGACGGGCACCGACTCCGAGGGCGACCCCGTCGAGAACCCGTCGGGCTAGCACGACCCAGATCGACCGAGCCGTCCGGCTCGCGCGGGACCTCGTCATTCAGAGGTCGTCGTGCGGGGCCGGGCGGCTTTCGTCGTCAGGGTCCTCCGTGAGCGCCGGATGTACCCGGGAAGGAGCACCCGGTGGGAGACACCGGATCGACGGGCGAGGATCTCGCCGAGCGTGACGCCGGCCGCCAGCGCGAGGCCGGTCAGGCTCGCCTGCAGCAGCAGCTCGAATCCGGCCGCTCCGTCGTCGCCGTTCACCAGAGCGAGCATGCCGCGGTAGATGGCGAGACCGGGCAGCAGCGGGACGATGCCGCAGATCGTCAGGATGATGGCAGGGATCCGCAATCGCGGGGCGAGTGCCTCCGCCACGAACCCGATGATGAGCGCGGCGAGCGCGCTGGCCGCTGCGGGTGCTGCGCCGCCGCCCGTGGCGAGCGCGAAAACGGTGAACGCGAGTGCACCGGTGGCGCCGGCGAAGCAGGCGGTCCGGAACGACGCGTAGGACGCCATCGCCCAGGCCGCCGACGCGACCGCCGCCCCGACGATCTGCGCCGCGACCGGCCATGGGCTGACCGGTAGGTCGATGAGAATGAGCGACACACCGAGTCGACGCGCGAGATCGAGGACACCACCGATGCCGACGACGATGCCGATCGTGAGGAGCAGGACTTCGACCAGGCGTCCACTCGCCGTGACCGGGAACCCGTTGAGCGCGTCGTCCGCAGCCCCAACCAAGGACGCCCCGGCGAGCAGGACCACGATTCCGGACGCGACGACGAGCGCGGGCGGGAGCGCCGACAGGTCGGCGGGCACGTAGGGGCTGAGGATCGAGATGAGCACGGCGACCGTCGTCGCGATGGCGGCACCCGCGAGTTGGAGGAAGAACACCGGCAGTTTCAGAGCACTGAGGGCCCTGGAGGCACTGTCGATGATCGCCGTCGTCGCCGCCGCGAGCAGCATCGAGACCACTCCGCCACCCAGCAGTACGGCGACAGCCGCGGCCATGATGGACAACAGCGCCGTGATGATGCCTCGGCGGTAGGTCCGCCGCGTGGTCATGATGCGGTCGAGCTCCCGATGGGCGTCGCCGAGGCGGCGGTGCAGTTCGTCGCGGATCTGCGTCTCGTCCTCCGGGGCGGCCTCCGTGACCGTCATGATCGGTGCCGAGCGCGCGGTCATGGCGTCGGCGAGGAGGACGACGTTCGCCAGGCGGTCGTAGTCGGCGGCCGGGGCTGCGACGACACGCAGCACGGTCACTCCTGGGGACTGCTCCGAACCGTCGTGGGCGATGAGGATCGAAGTGAATGTGAGGTCGACCTGGCATTCGAGGTCGAAGGCACGACAGACCCGTCGAATGGCGTCGGTGACCTCGGCGGCGGCGGCACCGAGCGAGAGCATCGACTCCCCGATCCGGCCGGCGAGCTCGAGCACTTCGCGGACGGGCCGCTCCGCGTACATGCGTGCGGAACGCGCCTCCACAGCCCCCTCGGGCACCGAGCCGCTGACACCGCCGGCAAGCTGACCCAACATCGAACGCAACCCCACCCGGCAATCGTACGGTGCATGGTCGTGTCGACGAGCGCACTCCCGCTGTTGGGCCCGCTCCCCCGCCCGCTGAGCCTGACGAGGTGCCGCCCACCCACACACTGACCATCTCGAATGTCAGTGGTCCATGGTGGACTGGATCCATGACCACGACCGAACCGATCCGCGAGCACCCGCACGACGCACACGCTGCGCGGGTCGCCTCGTACACCGGCCGGTTCGTGGAACTCACGCGGCAGCGCGCCGCCCTGGACGCCGCTGAGTCCCGACTCCTCGCCGAGGCCGCAGCCTACGCCGAGGCAACGGCGTCGCTCCTGACCTCGTCCGCCGTCGCTCCGGCGGAGGCGGAAGCGCTGGCCAGGCGCTCGATGTGCGCATCACTCGCGATGGCGACCCACACCTCGGAACCCACGCTGCAGCGCCGCATCGCCGACGCCGAAGCCCTCGTCCACGACGCACCCACCGTGCTCGACGCCCTCGGACACGGCACGATCAGCGCCGCGCACACCCGCGTCATCACCGATCAACTCCGCGACGTCCCGGCCGAGGGCCG
Source organism: Plantibacter sp. RU18 (assembly GCF_050613355.1). NCBI lineage: Bacteria > Bacillati > Actinomycetota > Actinomycetes > Micrococcales > Microbacteriaceae > Plantibacter > Plantibacter sp. RU18. Next base: position 1,042,194 of record NZ_CP159618.1, on the reverse strand, counting down.
CCCCACATTCCTCGAACACGTCCTGCCCATCGCCGCCCGTTCCACGCCGGCCCGTCTGAAGCACCGCGCCCGTGTCCTGCGCGAGCGGTTGCATCCCGAATCGATCACCGCCCGCACGGTGCGCTCCACCAGAGACCGCCGAGTGGAACTCGAACCCGCAGCAGACGGGATGGCCTGGGTACACCTGTTCACCACCGCACCTGTCGCGCAGGCGATCCTGTCCCGCCTCGACACCCTCGCAATCCCCGCACGCTCGGAGGGCGACACCCGCACGATCGCGCAACTGCGCGCCGACGCGCTCGCGTCGCTCGCCATCGCGGGCACCGTCAGCACCGATGGCGGCCCGATCCCCACCGACCCGGCCACCTCCGGCGAGGTCGCCTGGCTGCCCGGCTCCGCACGGCCTCGCGGCACGAGCAACGCATCGCTCGGGACGACACTCATCGAGCGCCCCACCGAGGTCCAGGCCCACATCCGCGCCACCGTGCAGCTCACCGTTCCCGTCCTGTCACTGCTCGGCGTCTCGGACGAGCCCAGCAGCCTCGACAGTTACGGCCCCATCGATCCCGACACCGCCGCACGCCTCGCCATCACCGCACCATCGATGACACGAATCCTCACCCACCCGGAAACCGGTGCCGTCCTCTCCGTCGGTCGAGAGCAATACCGCGTACCGGCAGACCTGCAACGAGCCGTCCGGCTGAGAGACACCACCTGCCGAGCACCAGGCTGTGGCCGACGGGCGCGGGGCTGCGACCTCGATCACACCGTCGCCTGGCAACACGGCGGAACGACCGCGGCCGACAACCTCGCCTGCCTCTGCCGACACCACCACCGACTCAAGCACCAACCCGGCTGGCATCTCGAACACGGGCGCGCCGGAACCCTGAGCTGGAAAGCACCCGATGGTCGGCACTACGAGACGCGGCCCGAACTCGTCGAAACCGGCTGACCGCCCACCCCATCACGCACTCCGGATCACGGACAATGGACCACGAACGATCGGCCACGGGCGTGCGCCCACGCACGCCCTACTCAGCAGCCACCATCACCGTCAACGCCGACGCAGAGGACCTCATGAGAGCCATCCGACTCACCGCCCCGGACACTGCCGACGTCGTCGAGCGCCCGACTCCCGTGCCGGAGGTCGGGGAGGTGCTCATCCGGATCGTGCGGGCAGGTCTGTGCGGTACCGATGTGGGTCTGTTCCGAGGCACGATGCCGTACCTCGTCGACGGCCGCACGCGGTATCCGGTGCAACCCGGACACGAGTGGGCCGGCGAAGTGGTGACCCTCGGAGCTGCGAGCACGGGACCCGGCCGGCCAGACACCACCACACCCGACACCAATGCGCCCGACACCGCCGCGCTGCAGCCGGGAGACCTCGTCACGGGCGACACGTTCATCGGCTGCGACGCGTGCACGTTCTGCCGCGCCGGCCGCCATCACCTGTGCGAGACCCACGTCGAGCTGGGGGTGCTCGGAAAGTCCGAGGGCGCTCTCGGCGAGTACCTCGTCGTGCCGGCACGCGCCGTGCATCGTCTCCCCGACGGTCTCGGCGTCGATCTCGGCGCCCTGATCGAACCGGCCTCGTGTTCACTGCGCGGGGTGCGCGTCACCGGCGTCTCCGCCGACGATCGGGTGCTCGTCTGGGGTGCCGGAACGCTCGGTATGCTCGCCGCGCTGTTCGCTGCCCGCACCGGCGCCACGGTCGGAGTCGTCGCCCGGCGCGAATCGGATCGACGTTTCGTCGAGTCGTTCGGCCTGCGAGCGATCGATCCCGCAGAGCTCGGGCACGCTCACCTGCCGCAAGCGGCGCAGCAACCGGCCTCATCGTCACGCTACGACGTCATCATCGAAGCGACCGGCTCACCCGAGGTCACACGCCGACTGCTCGACGACGCCGCCCCCGGCGTACGGATCGCCCTGCTCGGCGTACCGGGGGAGGATGTCGGTCTGCCCACCAACCGGCTCATCCCGCTCGATGCGACCGTGCACGCCGTGCTCGGAGGCTCCGCCCACATCGATGAGGCCGCATCGCTCCTGCTGGAACTGGACGAGCAGGCTCGCCGTCTCATCGGGACGGTCATCGCGCTCGACGACGTTCCGTCTGCGCTCGCCGCCGGACTCCCCCGCCCAGCAGGCGGCGGCCCCAAGACGCAGGTACGCCTTGCTTGACGGGGGCGGCCGCGAAGCACCCTAGGCTCGACGCATGAGTGCCCGCGCCCGACAGGCGACACCCCGACCAGCGACACCCCGACCAGAACTGAGCGCACCACTGCGCCGTCGCCGAGCGGCGATCTTCGTGTTCATGCTCACCGTCGGCATCGGGCTGTCCTCGTTCATCGTCCGCACACCGGCCGTCCGCGACCTCGTCCATGCGAGCACCGCCGAGATGGGCCTCATCCTCTTCGGCATCTCCGTCGGGTCGATGACCGGCATCCTGAGTTCGGCCGCCCTCGTGCGTCGCTTCGGCGCCCGCAGGCCGATCATCATCGGCGGCACCGCGTTCGTCACGGGACTCGCGCTGCTCGCCCTCATGGCGGGCGCCGGACAGGGCGTCGGCGTGTTCCTCGGCCTCATCGGCATCGGCCTCGGGTTCGGACTTGCGGAGATCGCGATCAACATCGAGGGCGCGGCCATCGAACACATCTCCGGCCGCTCCATCCTGCCGGTGCTGCACGGGTGTTACAGCCTCGGCTCCGTCATCGGTGCCGTCGCCGGCATCGCGCTCACGGCGCTCGCGTTCCCGGTGTGGATCCACCTGCTCGTGGTCGCCGCCATCGCGCTCCTCGCCCTGATCTGGGCGATCCCCAAGATCCCGGCCACGACCGGTCGGCAGCAGGCAGGGGTCGACGGCACTCCAGGACTCCGCGCGCAACTCTCGGTCTGGAAGCAGCAGCGGGTGATCTTCCTCGGGCTGATCGTCCTCGCGCTCGCGCTCGCGGAGGGGGCGGCCGGCGACTGGCTGCCGCTCATCATGGTGGACGGACACGGGACGACCGCAGCGGTCGGGTCGATCGTGTTCGCCGGGTTCGCCCTCGCGATGACGATCGGACGATTCTCGGGTGAGCCGTTGATCGCCCGCTTCGGCAAAGCGAACGTCCTCCGGGTCAGCGCCCTCGTCTCGGCGCTCGGCATCGCGCTCGTCGTGTTCTCCGACAACGTCGTGGTGGCCGGGCTGGCAGTCCTCCTCTGGGGACTCGGCGCCGCCCTCGGGTTCCCCGTCACGATCTCCGCTGCCGGTGAGAGCGACGACCCGACGACGACCGTCGGTGCCGTCGCATCCGCCGGCTACGTCGCGTTCCTCGTCGGCCCGCCGCTCCTCGGCTTCCTCGGCGAACACTTCGGTCTCCGTGGCGCGATGATCGTCGTGCTCGCCGTCGTCGTGCTCGCGTCGTTCCTGACGTCTGCTGCACGGCCACCGAAGGTCGTGGACCGGGTCGCCTGAACCGTCTCATCGGCCGCGCACGCGCAGCGCAGGCGGTCACAGGACGGGTCACGGCGTCGAACATGTCGTTCTGTTACGGCGAGGTCCGATCCCCAGCACGAATTCAGGGCTCCTCATGCAGGATCGACGCTATGACCCGACAGATCCGTTTCAACGCTTTCGACATGAACTGCGTCGCCCACCAGGCTTCGGGGATGTGGCGTCATCCCGACGACCGCTCGGCCAGCTACAAGGATCTGTCCTACTGGACCGACCTCGCGCAGCTGCTGGAGAAGGGTGCGTTCGACGGCATCTTCATCGCCGACGTGCTGGGCACCTACGACGTCTACGGCAACAGCAACGAGGCAGCCATCCGCAACGGCGCACAGGTGCCCGTGAACGACCCGATCCTCCTCGTCTCCGCGATGGCCGCCGTGACGAAGCACCTCGGCTTCGGCATCACGGCGGGCACGGCGTACGAACACCCGTATCCGTTCGCCCGCCGCATGTCGACGCTCGACCACCTGACGAAAGGCCGGGTCGGCTGGAACGTCGTCACCGGCTACCTGCCGAGCGCGGCACGCAACATGGGCCACGACGACCAGCTCGAACACGATGAGCGCTACGACGTCGCCGACGAGTACCTCGAGGTCCTCTACAAGCTCTGGGAAGGCTCCTGGGAGGACGACGCCGTCGTGCGCAACCGTGAGACCGGGGTCTTCACCGACCCGACGAAGGTGCACGAGATCGGTCATGCCGGCAAGCACTTCACGGTGCCGGGCATCCACCTGTCCGAACCGTCCACGCAGCGCACCCCGGTCATCTACCAGGCGGGTGCCTCTCCGCGGGGTATCCAGTTCGCCGCGGGCAACGCCGAGGCGATCTTCGTCGGCGCGTCGACCAAGGCGGGTCTGAAGGCCACCGTCGGTCGCATCCGCGATGCGCTCGAGGCCGCCGGTCGCGACCGGTACTCCGCGAAGATCTACACACTCCTCACGATCGTGACCGACGAGACGAGCGAGAAGGCCCACGCCAAGGAGGCCGACTACCTGCAGTACGCCTCGCGCGAGGGGGCGCTCGTGTTCATGTCCGGGTGGATGGGCATCGACCTGTCGGAGTACGACCCGGATGAGCCGATCGGCAACGTGAAGAGCAACGCCATCCAGTCGGCCGTCGCGAACTACCAGGCGGCGAACGAGGACGGCGGCGAGTTCAAGGTCGGCGACATCGCCCGCATGAGCGCGATCGGTGGACTCGGTCCGCGTATCGTCGGAAGCCCGTCGGAGATCGCCGACACCCTGCAGGAGTGGGTGGAGGAGACCGACGTCGACGGCTTCAACCTCGCCTACGCGATCACGCCCGGCACCTTCGAGGACATCGTCGAGTACGTCATCCCCGAGCTCCGCCGCCGGGGCGCGTACCCGGAGGAGTACGTCGAGGGCAGCCTCCGCCACAAGCTCCACGGACGTGGCGACCGCCTCCCCGACGAGCACACCGGCGCGCAGTACCGCTACGCGGCGCAGTAGTCAGGGGCGTTCGCCCCGCCCACCCAGCCATCCCCGCCCACCGAGCCACCCCGCCCACCGAGCCTGTCGAGGTGCCCACACAGGCTCCGGCAATCAGTACAGGTTCTCAGTGCGGGCCGGCGACGACCGTTCGCGCATCCGGCTTCGGCGGTCCGAAGACGAGGATGAGCTCGGCGGGCGCATCCGATTCGTTCGCGACGCCGTGCCGGCTGCCGTGCGGGGCGTAGACGGCGTCGCCGGATCGCAGTACCTCGCGCTCGCCGTCGACGGTCACGATGACCTCGCCGCGCACCACCACATAGAGTTCGTCGGAACTGTGCGTCGAGCAGCTGTCGTCGTCGCCTTCGAGGTGGAGGTGCTCACCTTCCTCCGTCCCGGGCTCCAGGTGGTACAGCATCACCGAACTCGGCAGTGCCGTCGTGTCACGGAAGTACCACTCGACGTCCAGCACGCCCTTCCCGCCGTACAGTGCCCACTCGTGGTTCGCGTCGCCGCGTCGCTGGAGTCTCATGGTGTCCGTCCCGTCTGTCGTGCGCCGAGACTAACCGCGCGTTCACGACGCCGACCATGTGGCGTTCACCCACTCTTCGCTGCGATCACGCAGGCGATCACGCAGCTGGCGAGCCACCTTGCTCACGGTGAGGCTCGTCCACCTGACCCGCCTCCGACAAGCTCAGGGAACGAGCCCCGCGTCCGCCGCCGCTCCCTGAGCCGCCCGAGGGGGAAGCACGTCGCACACTCGCCGAGCTTGTCGAGGCGCCCGCTCGTTCATGTACGATTACTCAGGACGCTCCGGCGCCACGCGGATGTAGTTCAATGGTAGAACTTCAGCTTCCCAAGCTGATAGCGCGGGTTCGATTCCCGTCATCCGCTCCAAATACCTGGTCAGGCCCCTGAATTGCGGATTGGACGACGCGAGCGCGCAGCTGCTTGTTTCTGACGCCTTGCAGTTTATTCGTCGTTATTTCGACAGAACTCGGTTCCGCAGCGGTCGTCGCATGTCGCCGATGGCGGCACCGTCCGCACGCTCGTGCAGCTCTGGGCCCGGCCGACTCACTCAGGATCCTGCCGTCGAATCCTCAAGCTCGCGCAATCGAATCTCCCACTCGATGGTGACCGACACGTGTCCCGTTCCGCCGTAGTCGGCGGTCGGCTCGATCGCGGTGACTTTACAGAGCACGTGTCCGGAATCGTTCCGCATGACCCCGATAGACCCAATCTCGATCTTCGGAGAGTGGCCCCCGTAGTCGAGTGCATCTGGATCATCGACCTCGTCGAACCGATTCGCGTAGCGCGCGTGAGCGACGACACCGGGATGTACGCCGTACATGTAGATGGCTTGTGCGCCTCAATTGCTCCAGCGTGTCTCCCAGGCAGGCGACGCTTGCGAGTCGTCCACGGAGATCGTGAAGCGTCCGCCGTTCTGCGTGAAATCAAACTTGGCGCCCGCGCTCATACCGGAGCCCTCGGTGAAAACCTTGGTGAAGTTCTCGCCTGCTTTGATTGCTCGCTCTCGAAGGTCTCCCGGGAAATCTCTCAGCTTCACGCTGCGATCTCGAAGATGCTTCCATCCGAGTCGGTAGACCTGCGGATTCGGATCGTAGGTTCCAATGTGGACCTCCGAGATGCCGGCGGAAGCTATCAGCTCGGCACACGGGACTCGCTTCGTACGCGAGTTAGCGCATGGTTCCAAGGTTGTATAGAGCGTCGCGCCGCGAACGTCCTGGCCTTGTTCCGCCGCCTTGATTAGCGCAACCTGCTCGGCGTGGAGGCCGTCGCGCTCGCCTTTGTGGCCCGTCGCCAGAACAATGCCACCACGTGCAAGGACAGTACCAACCCGAGCGTTTGTGGTGGACTTCAACGCCTCTTGGATGGCTCGCTCAGCGTGAGCTCTATCGATGTCGGCTGCGGAGCGCTCAGCCATCGGATGCCCCTCCATTGCTAGTTGGCTGGGTCTCGCCGACCCGCCATGCGGGGAGACATAATTCAGCCCAACCATACTGTCCCGAGCGAAAACCAGTTACGACACGGTGCGCGTCAGCTTCTGGTCCGCCTCGCATTGACGCCGGGCACCCCGCGACGGCGAGGCGCCCAGCGCTGCAGGAGACTACTTCGCAGCTGCGCGGAACTTCTCGAGAAGCGCACCCGGAATCCGACCGCGGTCAGAAACGTCGTGACCGTTGGCGCGAAGCCAGCTGCGTGCCGCGGCAAGCTCCTCTTTGTTGCTCCGAGTGGAGCTCGCGGAACCTGAAGCCTTCGCTCGCGACGTGCTGCGGGCCGCCTTCAAGTAAGGCTCCAGCGCCTCGCGCATCGCCTTCTCCTTCTTCTCAGACAGGTCAATCTCGTAGGTCGAGCCGTCCAGCGCGAAGGCAACCGTCTTGCCTTCACCTTGCTTCAGCTCGGAACCGTCGAGATCATCGACGAGCGTGGTAACAACCTTCTGTGCCATGGGGGATCCAATCTTCCATTGTGTTCTGAGCGCATACAAACCCATCGATACCGAATCCGGCTGCGATGAGTCAGGCGGGGGAAGTAGCGCTCAACGTAGATCAACAATAGCAATGCGACCTCCCACACGACTGTGCAGAGAAGGAGGGAGCATCGGCGTAAGACACTCGTGCGCATTTACGTTAGGAGCAGCTTCCCGGGTCAATGAGGAGACCCTACTCTTAGCGCCCGAGCTGTTGAATGGTGTCAGACTGATCCGGTCTGTCAATCGACTGCTGCACATAGTGCTTTCGCGTCACCGATTCGTCGTGATGTCCCAACTGGTCCTTCCCACCAGCGGCGCCAAGAAGCGTTCCAACTGCCTTGCGGCAAGACTTCGTCGTCGTCCACTCAAAACTTGTCCCCGCGACAGCCTCCGACCATCGGCGACGAATGTTCTCGGGCCACTGTGGCGCGCCTTCGGGTGAGGGGAAGACCCACTCGTGTTCAGCAGTCTGGTGTCGGCGCTCCAGCATGTGCAGCGTGAAGTCCGGGAGCTTCAACCGTCGATTGGAGCTCGCAGACTTGGGCGTCTCTTGTCTCATCAGCCCGTCGTCACCGCGCACGACGGTGGCCGTGATCGACACCGCACGCTCGGTGAAGTCGATGTCGTCCCACCGCAGCGCCAGCACCTCGCCGATCCGGGCGCCGGTTCCGAGGAGCATGTCGCCGACGTCAGCGAGGTCGCGAACTGAGTCGCTCCGCGCTTCCCGTTGGTCATGCCTCGCTAGTGCTGCTCGGAGTTCCTGCACCTCCAACGGAGTCGGCGCTCGCACGGTCGCTTTGGCCGCAGCCGGCGCCTTGACCGACGCGACAAGATTGGTCGGGATGGCGCCGTATCTGACTCCGAGCGAGAAGTGGACCCTCTCCCCCGCCTAGCGTCGACTGCATGACCTGGGCTGACCGATGAAGGTACGCGGCTGGATGTTCATGCTCCCGCTACCGTTCCTGGCGATTGTGCTCGTGGTGGTGATCCTCAGCCGCTGGGGCGGCTTGGTCATCGCCCAGGTCATCGTCTCGACGTTCCGAACCGCGATTCTGATGAACGATTCATACCAAGACGCCTCGAGACTGGCACTGACTCTCGCCGCCATATGGGCCGCCGTCGCGATCAACGCAACGTTCTACGTCCGGCACGTCGCTCGGCGCCAACGTTCGGTGCAGACCCTAGCCGGTCCGACCTTCGACATAACTCCCTACCGTCGGAGGAACAAGGTCCGTTAGCGAGATTCATGGTTCGTTGGCGATCAAGAATCCATTCGCCCTACCAAAGCCAGCCTCCCGACCCTCTGTGACCGGTTCAGACCGATACAACAAACCAAAACCCCCAGAGGAATGCAGTAAGGACTTGCATTCCTCTGGAGGCTTTAGCAGGACACTGGAGCGGCGACCGTTCGAAGCTCAATGTCTGAGCAGATCATCGAGTGCGAACGGTTCACGCCGCAATGCGTTGACGACTCGAGATCCGGTCAGCGTGCGGGAGACGTCACATTCGACCTGGGCTGGCCCATCTCTTTGTTCGAGCGATTGACGTACCCCCGTCTGAGCAAAATGCCTGACGTGATTAGCACGTACATCGCGATAAGGAACACGACGTGCACGGCGGATTCCGAACCGCCCCTCGCCAGCCAGCCTTCCACCCAGGGTGCCGGCCCTTCATTCAGGTCTACGATCTCGAATCGCTGCATCAGGAGAACAACGCTTGCTACGATCTGGATCGATGCACCGACTACGAACCCAAGTCTGAATGCAACTTGTGAAGCCAACTGTTGTTTCGTGATGGCCAGCGTCAAGAGACACAGGACCGCAGCACTCACGGCCGCTATCGCAAGCAGCTGAAGCAAGCCCGGACTAGGCGCCGTCACGCCCACAAGACTATTATCCAGTCCGAAGACTGCGCCTCCAGACAACCCGATGATCTGAATCGACAGCACGCCGACAAGAAGAACACATAGGACGCTGACGACAAATCCGCCGAGCAACCACAGAACCTTATTCATAGTGACCTTCAATCTTCTCTCGCGTCTCGAATTCCAACTAGTCACTCACTGAACACGTTATGTCTGCGTAACCTCCGACGCTCACCCACCAGGAGCATTTACTCTTCGCGTTTGGGGATGCCGGAGAGCGGGAGGTGAATGCCTGGGTGCCAGCGGCGGTGACGTTCTCACTTAGCACCGTGTATCCGGGGCGATCGTAGTAGTTCGTGATCGACTGCTGTCCCACCGAGACCGAGACATTGACGCTCCCGCCGGAGACTGAGGGACGTGTCCCAGAATCCAAGACATCCCCGGAATTGATGCGCGCGTCGTTCGCGTAGAGCGTCGATGCCGCATGCGCCGCAGGTGCGCTCAAGCACAGGGCCGCAATGCCGACCGCACCTGCGAGGACTGAGCCGATCGCGAGACGCCGAGACGAAACAGAGCGAGAGCCTGTGTGACGGTCGGTCACGAAGCAGCCTTCTCGCCTGGCAGAGAGAGTGGCTGGAACCGGAATGTCGATCCGTCAGCCCGCTTTACATCAGCTTCGTCCAGGTCAAGCGAACCTGGCCGGCCGGAGGTGAACGCCCCGTCTGTCGAAGCTCTACCATTGACGTCGGCCTGCACCGGCGCTCCGATCTCAGACAAGGAAATGTCTGAAGGGAGGTAGTAGGCCTCTGCCGACCGTGACGGGTCATCTGAGCCCTCGCCCGTGATCAAGCCCAGGCCCATGAGATTGAACTCAGGGATCGTGCGGCATGACGAACTCGCGACCTCATTTCCGCCGCGAATGTGCGTGATGAGGCAGATATCGGAGTTCGAGGTTTGCCCGATCCAGTAGCTGGCGATCTCGTCACTTCCTAGAGACCGGACCGTATCGGCATCGATGCCGCCAATCGCACCGAGATCCACCACGGCCGGTGGCAGGTCTGACGCCGTCTGCGCGGTCGCGAGTATGGGTGCGACATCTGAGATCGCTGTGGTGTTCGCCGACCAAGCTGGCGTGGCAGCGGTAAGAGCGAGTACTGCGGTCGCTCCAATGGTGGCAGTAGTGAAGAACTTGCGCATTGTGAATTGTTCCTATCTTGCAGTATCGGCTAGAACGAGCTGCAGGTCATCTTGAGCGTTCCGATGTTGCCGGAACCGTACGGGTAGTCCCAGTAGCACTGCTGGTGAGCATTTGCGGCAGCCTGATGACTGAGACTCGTCTCACCGCCCCCCCCCCCCCCCCGAGCTGAAGCCGATTGTCTGATATCCCGGAGCCGGCCGATATGTCTCCAAGTAGACGACCACACCTCCACCATCTGCAGAGAAAGCCTCCACCACGGCGGTTCCGCCAACGATGCTCGCCTGGTTTCCGGAATCGAATACCTGCTGTTCGGATGACGAAACATTATTTGCGTACGTGTACTGCGCAGCGTTTGCCACCGATGCCGCGGATACCGCCATGGCGACACCGATTAGAGACCCTATCGCAGCCCTTCGCAAGCGAGACCGCTTTACTTCCACGTTGCCATAGTCGCGAATCCGATGGATTGGTTTCAACTTCATTTGACATCCCCCCATGTCTTAGTTGTCACATATACCGAAACACACAGTGAGTGTTTAGTGCAACGTTCGTGAGCGTTCGGTAACAATCTGAGCGAAAGCGATCATCGTCGGCGATACTCACGCGTGCGCGCGTCGAGTGTCGTCAGCTGATGAGCAAATCTCGTCGTCCGAGGGGCTTCTGAACGGTTCGCGCTTCGCCATCAGCAGCTGCCGGAAGGGCACGCGGCTGCGAGCTTCGTCGGCCCTCCCGAGTCCGCCGATCGCGCGCCTCGTCCGCAAGAACCAACGAGGGCGACAGCGTCCTCGCGAACTCCCGGGAGGATCGATGCGGCGACCGCTGCTTGTAGGACTGCTTGCCGTCGGGACCATTACTCTGACCGGGTGCGTCGATGCCGACACTGCACCCCAGGCCACAGCCTCATCCACAGACCGAACAGACCTCTCCCACGCCGCTCCGGATCAAGAGCCAGTCGCCCGCGCGGCCACCTCAGATCTTGGCGTCGCCGTCTACGAACTCGGCAGTTACGTGACGACCCAAGACTCTGGCCGCCTGCGCCAGCCCGGCGGAACGGATCGCTTTCCGGCCGGCAGCTTCGTGGTCGTCATCCAGGTGGCGCTCGACGGGTTCATCCCCTTCGGCGAACTCGACCCCAGCGGCCTCACCGTCCGAGAGACGAGCTGGGCCGGCCTCGGCGATACGGCCGAACTGGACACCAACGAGGGACCGGACTTCGCGGCCGATGCAGGCGTCCCATAGGGACCGGTTGGCGCGCAAGGGCGAGGTCGCAACTGGTCCCTGCCGAATCACTTGAGCACGAGCTTCGCGCTCGCCTATTACGTGCCGTTCGGTGTATCCACGCTGGATCTCGTCGTCGATGTTCCCTCCCAGCGTGACCCGCTGACCCTCTCCGTCCCGGTCCGCGCAGAGTGAGCATCATGACCGATCAGATCATCATGTCCATGCGGGCTGCGGATCTCGGCGGGTTTCTCCTGAAGACGATCCCCGACATCACGCCAAAGGCTGGCATCGGATCAAAGGCGATCCAGGACCTCGCGGGCAACATGCTCTTCGTCGTCCTCATCCTCTGCGGCATCGGCGTGCTCCTCGCTGCCGCCTGCATCGCGCTCGGTTGGCTCATCAAGAACGGAACGCTGAAGTCGGTTGGGATCGCCGGCGTTCTCTGCTCGGTCTCGGCCGCCGCAATTGCGGCCGGAACCACCGCACTCATCAACTTCGGCATCGGGTTGCAGCTCGTATGACCGGCTTCCGCACCGACGACTTCGGAGTGCCTCAGTTCGGCTGCGGGCCAGCCGACATCCCCTGCATGGCTCAGGAGTCGGCTGCCCGGTTCGTCGGTGGCGGCATCATCGGCCTCGGCGACTTCATGACCGACATGCTCGCAAATGCCTTCATCGGCAGCCGCCCCAGGCGAGTCCAGCTGGACCATCGCCGACGGGCAGTTCTGGTTCTGGGTCGCGACGATGGGACTTGTCATTTCCATCGTCGCCTGCTTCCAGCTCGCACCAGCGGCGATCATGCGAGACGGCCGGCGGATCGCGCAGGTCGCAGTCGGCCTCGTTGTCGCGGTGCCGTCCAGCGTCGCCGCTGTCTACGTGATGAGGCCGTTCGTGACGTACGGCGGCGAGACGACAGACGCGCTCGTGGCAACCATCCAGGACCAGAGCCTCGGCAACGCGCTGCTGCGCATGTTCGGGTACCGCGTGGTCGCTGACGTGGCCGTCCCGACCGACGATGGCGCGATCGCCCGAGCCATGACCACGGCCAAGCTCGCTCCGAACGCGGTCATCGGCCAGTACACGGTGGTCTTCCTCATCCTCGCCATCATGGTGCTGGCCGCACTCTTCCTCTACGTCTCGATGTCGATTCGCTCCTTCTCGCTCGTCGCCCTCGCCGCGACGGCGCCGATCGGCCTCATGATGATCGGTCAACCGAAGTTCGCTGTCTGGGCATGGAGTTTCCTGTTGGAGCTGTGGCTCTTCGGCCGTTCCTGCCGTTCGACGCCATGTTCTCCGTGCCGCGCGTTTCGCCGGTCGTGTGCGGCGAGTGCAGCTCGAAGTTCCTTCGCCTCATCTACCGATAGAGCACGAACCGCGGAAGTTTTCTGTACGAGCTGAATCTGCGTGCACGCTGCGTCGTGTCGGCCGACACAGTTCGGATGTGCGCTGTGTTCGCGGGCGCGCTGCTCGTCGTCATCGCGGCACTCGCGGCACTCGCGGCACTCGCGGTCGTCGCTTGGTACGGTTCGACTACTTCCGATCTCGTGTCCGTCACTACAAGCCCGAAGGGTGTACAAACGGCCACCTGGAAGCTTCACCACGGGGGGCATCGCCCGAACCGCCCGAATTGACCCGCCGCTTCGTGCAGAGTGACACCGGTCAGGCGGGGCCCTGATGCTCGTCTCTGCACCGAGGCAGCTGAACTATGCCGCCAAAGCCCGAGCATTCTTCTCAGGCCTGAAGCGCGCAACTCCGGAGCGTCCGCAATGGCTGCTAAGGGCGAGTACGACGCCAAGTTGAGCTTCGTGGTGTGGGAGTCGCAAGACTGGATCGCGCGCGAGCGGATCCGCGAGGCACGCGGCCTCGGCTACAACCGCGAGAAGTCCGCTGCACGACAGCGGACGATTTCAATCCTGGGACTGTATCGAGACGTCGCGAATTGGAATTACGTCCCACTCCCGACCCGGGCCGTGATGCCGTCCCCTCGTATCCGCGAGCCGTCTGCCGCTGAGCGTCGTCTGGCCGAACAGCGAGCGAGGGCGTACGACGTGGGCCTCGAGCGCGCCGCGCCCGCTCGCCTGCCTTCGGGGTTCCTGGCAACGTCGAGCTGCACGCGCATCAGATCATGGCGGGGAAGGGTGAGTGGCGTTTTCTCCAGGGCCGCCCCACGAAAACCTACCTCTCTCTGGCCGTCAGCACGGCTGAGCCGTTCGTCCCTAGCGACCGGATTGCCCATCGACAGGCAGGGAGACGCGTGCTGCCAGCTCCCGCGCGTCGAGCACGAGGCCAGCACCGAGCGCCGCAGCCTCCGATCACGAACGTTCGCTTCCGAACGCCCCCAACGGGGCTACGTTCGGAAAATCAGGCATCGTCTCGTTCGCTCTCAATCGAGCCCAACTCTCGGGATCAGTCCGCGTGCCTGGCGCGCGCTGGAGTGCTCTGTTCCGACCACATTCAGGAGCGCGAGGGCCTCAGCGTCACGAGATCCTCGCGGCGCGGTGTAGAGAACGAGCTCCTGATCCCGGTCGGTCAGCATCAGGGAGTCGCAGTCCACGGTGATCTCGCCAACGATCGGATGACGGAACGTCTTCGTCAACATGGGTGCTGGCTGCACGTCGTGTCGCTCCCACAGCCGAGCGAACTCAGGACTCCCAGCGCGGAGTTCATCGATGAGGGCGACGACTTCGGGATCCGAGGCATACCTGGTGAGCGCAGATCGGAGCTTCACAACCACATGGTGTTGAAACTCGACCGCGTCCGAGATTCCATACGTCTGAGCGCCAGGCCGCAGATGTCCGAGGAACGCTTTCCGAGCAAGATTGCGCTCGTCCGACGTGAGCTCGGTGAAGTCTTCCATCAGGGCGGCGGCAAGGTCTGTCCATGCCAGAACCTCGAATGCAGCCGATATCACGAATGCAGCGGTGTCGGGAAGTCGCTCGAGAACGGTGAGGATGCTCGGCCGGACATCGCGACGATGTAAGCCCGATAAGGCGGGGGCGGTGCCCGCGAGGAGATGCAGGTGCTCAGACTCGGCCTCTGTGAGGAGCAACGCGCCGGCGATCCCCCCGAGCACCTCACCCGACGGACGGGGCGCCCTGCCCTGCTCGAGTCGAACGTAGTACTCGGTCGAGATGTGCGCCAAGACGGCCACCTCTTCTCGCCGCAGTCCCGGTGTCCGACGTCGCGGGCCGGAAGGAAGTCCAACATCCTCTGGGCTCAGTCGTTCGCGCCGGCTGCGCAAGAAGACGCCGAGTTCACCTTTATCCATAAGAGCAGTCTCCGGCCCTTCATGCCTTGGAAGCTAGTACCGTCTGTACCTGGAACCGATTCGCGGAGCCGAGCAATGTTGCCGGTATGACGAAGCCCGCTCAAACCGCTCACGCCCGCCTCCTTGAAGGAAAGGTCGTTTTCATCACAGGTGCCAGCCGTGGCATCGGCGAAGCATCCGCCCGACTGTTCGCGCGAGAAGGCGCCTCCGTCGTGCTCGCTGCCCGCAGCTTCGATACCTTGAACAGCATCGTCTCCGAGATCCGTGCGGAAGGCGGAATCGCAGATGCCGTCACCGTCGATCTCGCAGATCCCGAGAGCGTCCGCTCCGCCGTCAACGCCGTCGACGAACTTCACGGTCGACTCGACGGTGCTTTCAACAACGGCGCGGCGCCCCAACGACAGCCCGGACCGCTTGACAGCACCACCGACGCAGACATCGATGAACAATTCGCGATCAACTTCAGATCGCACTGGATCGCGATGAAGGCCGAGGCAGCGCTCATGCGAATGAATGGCGGCGGATCGATCGTGAACACTTCCAGCATCGGAAGCCGCCGCTCAAACCCGGCACTACCCGCCTACGGCGCGATGAAGCGTGCGCTGAACAGCATCACTGAAACGGCAGCTGTGAGCTGGGGAGTCGACGGCATCAGAGTGAATGGCATCACTCCCGGGGCTACTGCGACGGACATGATTGCGAAATGGGAAGCAGCCACGCCCGGCACCGTCGATCGCCTGGTCGCCTCGATCCCGCTCGGCCGCCTCGCAGCGCCATCCGAGGTCGCCGAGGCAGCCGCGTGGCTGCTCAGCGACCGTGCCTCGTTCGTCACCGGGGCGATTGTGCCCGTAGACGGCGGCGCCGGCGCCTGAAGGCAGATTTACTTCACCACCAGGGGAACTCCACAGACCCAACGTCGCGATCAAACGCACCGACTGACTCGACGCTCTCCAAAGGATAACTCTTGGCGACCGTCGTCCGCGTTGGCTCCGGTGCGGCGAGTCACGTCACTATCCGCGACGGCGGCCACGGCGTGCCTGTTTCTCCTCGCTTTCCATTGGCGGGCAATTCTGCTGGTTGCTCGATACGTGACGCAAAGCGGACGATTGTATGTAGCCCGCCTCCGGGTCGGGCGGGGAGCTCGAGTGGGGCGCCGTGCGGTGTCAGGATGCTGTCAACGATCGCAAGCCCGAGTCCTCGCGTTCGGTGTGCTCCTCGACGCATTCGTCGTTCGGATGCTGCTCATGCCCGCGATGATGCATCTCCTCGGAATCGCCGCCTGGCTGCCCAGTGGGCTCGACCGCATCCTTTCCGACATCGACGTCGACGTCGAGGGAGCCTCCCTCGCGCGCACGCATCCTCACCCGCACCCCTGATCAGCAAGACGAACGCAGGAGCATCGATAGACGCTGCAGTCATCACCGGAGGCGCCGGTGGCATGGGACTGGCGACGTCGACTGCGCACGCGGCCGGCGTCAGCCCGCAGACGGGCAGAGCCTGATCCGATTGCGCGAATCAACGCGCTCGACACTGCCAACGCGAGTTGCGTCAGGCGAACGAGATCCCCAAGCGCAACCGGTCAGTGGCACCTCGCCAGGGGATCGCTGTACGCAGGAGAGGTGCGACCCCCTGCGCCGCGTCACTCGGCCGCGTACTCCTCGCGCCCTGCGATGAACGTGCGTACCACGCGGGCGGTGAGCAGCGACGACTCACCCTCAACGAATGGGTCGGTGTCAAGCACAGCGAAATCGGCGGCTTGCCCGACGGCGATGCGGCCGCGCCACGCACCGTCGCCGACGGACGCGGCAGCATCTCTGGTCGCGTGTGCGAGAGCGCGGTCCAGGGGCATGGCGTACTGCGGTTGCACGGTCGGGAGCGACGGATCGAGCGCGGAAGATCGGGTCGCGGCCACATACACGTTGGTGAGGGCCGCGAACGGAGCGGTCGGCGCGTCCGTCGAGAAGGCGAGCAGCGCCCCGGCATCCTCGTACTCGGACCACGCGAACGCACGATCGACCCGTTCGTCTCCAAGCTGCGCACTCCAGTTCGCGAAGATCGCGAGATCAGCGTGCACGGGTTGCATCGACGCGGTCACACCCAGCCGGGACATGCGCTCTGCCGTGCCGGGCGCCGCGTATTCCAGATGCTCGATGCGATGGCGGCGCTCACGATCACCGTTGGTCGCGATGGCATGCTCGATCGCATCCAGCGCGAGAGTGCTGGCTGTGTCACCGATCGCATGCATTGCGATCTGGAGACCAGCAGCATCCGCCGCAGCGATCACCGGCAACAGACGCTCGGCGGGCCAGATCGTTTCAGCGTTCGAACCGTCGGCGTACGGGTGCCTCATCGCGGCGGTGCATGCGTCGATAGTGCCGTCCACCAGCAACTTGATGCCGAGCACACGCACGCCTGGGAGGTCCTGCGCCGCGAGTTCGGCAGCGCGGGCGATCTGTGCGAGGTTCTCGGCATCCTGTCCGGTGTTCAGGATGAACCAGTGCGCGTCGACCCGCAACGGCAGTGCACCACGTTCGGCCGCGCGTTCGAGCGCGGCGAGCCCGTGCTCCTCGAGAGCCATGTCGACGGCCGCAGTGACGCCGGACGCGAGGTACGCGGCCACGACCCGGTCGACGTCGGCGTCGCGCTGGGCGTCAGTGGTCAACGCATCCCGATGCGCCCATGCAAACTGCAATGCAGTCTCGTACAGCATCCCGGTGGCCTCGCCGTCGGCATCCCTTTCGATCCGTCCTCCGATCGGGTCGGGGGTGTCACGTGTGATGCCGAGTCTCACAAGCGCCACGCTGTTCACCCAGCATGAGTGGTAATCGTTCGCGAAGAGGTAGACCGGGATGTCGAACACCGCGGCGTCGATCATCGCAGCCGTGGGAGCACCGCCCTCGATGGCGTCGAAGAGCCAGCCACCGCCGTACAGCTCGTCGGTGGCATGCGGACGTGCCGCGCGCAGCCGCTCTTGGATCTCGCCGAGCGTGCGGGCATCCGTGAGACCGATCTGGCCGAGCGCGCTGCCCATCAAGAGCACATGGGTGTGGGCGTCAGTGAAGCCGGGGAGCACGAACCGTCCCCCGAGATCCACGGTCCGATCACATGCAGGAGCATCGGTCTCTGCGCCGACGAAGACGAATGAGCCGTCGTCGACGACGACGGCATCCGCCCACTGGGGGTCGTCGGCAGTGAACAAACGGGCGTTGCGGTACAGCGTGCGGGTCATACGGTCATCTCTTTCGTGTGGGTGGTGTTGGCGCGTTCAAGCCGCGTGGTCAGCAGAGCGATTGCCCCGGCCGGGACGGCGAGTACGAAGCTCGCGACACCGAGGGTGATGGCGAAGCTCTGGTAGCCCAGGACGCTGATCAGCGCGGCGCCGATCACGGGCGTCAGCGCCGACCCGACGAGGTAGACCGACAGCAGGGGTGCCGACCAGCGCCCGCCGCTGTCGAGCGCGGCAGATGTAGCGAAGAAATACATGAAGGCGACCGCATAGACGGTGTTCCACGCGATGAACACGACGATGAATGCGGTGGCGTCGGTCGTGAAGCCTTCCACGATCTTGAGGGCGCCGCCCAACAGCAGCAGGATCACCAGCGGTACCGCACGTCCGAGCTTGTCGCCGACGATCATCAGCAGCACCGCCGCAACGAGCGCTCCTGCAGTAGCCCCACTGAGAGCGATACCCAGTCCCTCGGCTGTGAGGTCCGCCTGGTCGGCACCCATCACCCCTCCCATCGCCCACAGCGAGTCCTCACTCACCGCCCAGAGCGCGAAGACGACAAGCAGCCCGGAACCGGCGATCGCCACTGTGCGCGAGCGTGGCGGTGGGACGCGAAGCGCGCCCGTCTGCGGGACGTCGATCGGCATGGCCTCTGCCACAGCGGCGCCGGCCTGCGGGTCGAGAACTGGGGCCCCGGGCAACCACGCTGAGAACAGCAGTCCGACCAGGCTGAACAGGGTGAGCGCGCCGAAGACGGCGAACGGAGCGAGCCCGATGAGAGGGATGACGGCGATCACGATCGTGATGAGGGCGCCTTTCACGAGACCGCTGAGGCCTGCAACGCGTTCGGGATTGCGGAACGCGGCCATCGCCGCGCCTGCGGCAGCGATCGCCCCGCCCGCCCCGATGCCGCCGACGAGGAGACCCGGGACCAAGAGGACGGGGACGAAGGCGGACGCCCCGAAGCCGAGCGTGGCGACGGCGAGCCCAGCCCGTGCGACTGTGCGCCGATGGGTGCCCGCGCACAGTGGAGCGATCGCCAGTCCGGCCAACGCGGTGAGGAAGAGGCTTCCAGTGACGAGCCAGCTCGCCGCCAGAACATCCATGTCCAGGGCCGCTTGTACGGCCGTGATCATGTACGGCGACAGGTTGACGCCGAGGTAGCCGGCGATCCCCACTGCGAAGGTCGCGGTGGCTGTGGGGAGGCGGAGTGGCACTCGCGTGCCGAGGTCGATTGCTGTCACGGGTACTCCAGAGGGCAGGGCACAACGGTGTGCGCGGATCGGGTAGGTCGAGATGGGTTCGTGAAGCGTTGATCCGAAAACGAATGGTGTTCGTTAACGAATGGTGTTCACTAGTATGCACGGAGACGAAGTCGCAGGGAAGACCCACCTTCGCGATGCGATCGCGTCCCGCTGAAAGGGAGGTGTTCCATGCCCAGGCCGTCTACCCCACTGCTGTCGACAGAGATCATCGGAGATGCAGGCCTCGCCTTGTCACGCGCCGGCGAGCCGTTCGGCGTCAACGCCATCGCTCGACGCCTCGGCGTCCGGCCCTCCTCGCTGTACAACCATGTGGGAGGCATGGACGGGATCATCGAGCTCATGCGGGCGCGCCTCCTCGTCGCCTACGATGTCGACTTGCCGAGGGACCACTGGGACGAATATGTCCTCACAATGCTGCGAGCCCAGCGTCAGATGTACGCGGATCATCCGAGACTGGTACCGCTGCTCGTCGGCACGACCACCAGCAGCCCGGCCGTCATCGCGGCATACGATGACCTGGCGACCGTGCTCGTCGACGGCGGTTTCCTCGAGGAGGAGGTCCTCTCGATCATCGCCGTCCTCGATGCGTTCGCGATCGGCTTCGGGCTCGACCTCGCCGCGCCCGACGACATCTGGCAGCCGCAGGAGGAGACGCGCACCATCGGACGCCTCATCGAGTCGAGCGAGCGGGGCAGGGAGCGGGCGGATCGCACGTTCGAGCTCGGCGTGAGTGTACTCATCGACTCACTCAGGGCGCGCTTAGCTGCACCGCCGGGGGACGTTGGTTGAGCCGTGACGGCTCGCTGTTCGCCGAGACCTGGACTCGAGCTGGGACAGCAGGAAGGACCGATTCGGGCGCATATCCGCAATGGGCCGCAGGCCACACAGCCGGAAGGACGCGAGATCCGTAATTTCGGCCATGTCGGATATGGGCACCGATTCGCGCCGCCGCAGCGCGCGGCAACACGGTCTCGCGTGGTTCGCGCCCAACACTTGACGCTTGGGCGGAAGGTGCTGAAATTTAACAAGCTTAGTGACGCACATGATCGTATTCTTGAGGGATGAGCGCGCGACAAGGTGACAGGTGAGCAATGAAGCTCTACCGACAAATCAGTCCTTCGAGGCCAGTCGAGCCAGTGGAAGCGTCGAGCCTGAATCGATCGCCGAGGAGAACATCATGTGGTCAGTGAAGACCCACAAGGTCGCCGCCTCCGCGGTAGCCGTCGGAGGCGTACTTCTCATCGTGGGGGCAGCAACCACCATCGGTGGAGTGGTGTCGTCAGCTTCGGCAGGTTCGTCTGCGCGTGAGCAGCTCTCGCTGCTCAACGCTCCACGCAACGCGCAGGACTCGCTGCCGCGCTCCATCCACACACAGAGCAAGGGAATCGGGGACGGCGGGCTGGCAACTGACTCGACACGCTTCCTCGGGGAAGATGAGAGCGCTCAGTACTGGACAGGCATCGACACGGCAGGGCACGTGTGCGTGATCGCGGAACTCAACATGAGCGGCGTGTGGAGCTCGGCCTGCACGAACGCGCACCAGTTCGCCAACACGGGGCTCGGACTGAGCGTCGATCGCCCTGACGAAGCCAACCCGGAGCACGCTGAGGCATACCTGCTTCCGGACGGTGTCGTCTTGGATGAGATTCCTCATGTGCTTGCCTACACTGCCGACAATCTCCTCACCGGAGACACCAGACTCCTGAGCGAGCGAGCAAGACGGGACGGTCTGACTTCCTCCACCAGCGACTTCGCCCTGCAACTGATACCCACCCTCGGAAACCCTGTCGAGTGAGCGTGGTCGTCGGGTGACACGCCTCGCCAGGGAAGGCCTCGTCTGAGCACGGCGGGGCTCCGAGCTGGATGCTCGAGGCCCCGCCTCACTCCCACGGTCTACAGACACTCAGTGTCACTTATCCAAGATTCTTCTTCCGGCGAGGCACGAGCCGGTACGCGATCTGGACGGCACGAACTTCCGGCCGCGGACACATCGTGTCGTGACGGATGCCGAGCCTCGTTGAGCCCGACATCCATCACCGACGAACATCTTTACTTTGCGGCTGCGCGGAACTGAATGCCGGCCTAGAGCGTTAGCCCGAATGCCCTCCGTCTATACCGCAGGAATCATCGGGATTTACGAGGTTTGATCAACGACGAGGCGGCGTTCTCCCGCTTCGCTTCGCGTTTCTCCATCAACGTCCGCTTCGGTTCTTTTTTCGTGTTTCCGCCACGAGGCGTCTTTCCAGACATGTTTCACGCTTCCCTTCGTCAGCTGGCGTGGTTCCGATGACCATAGCCGATCGCGGACAGGAATGCACTTTGCTGCTGACCAGGAAAAAACGCGAGCTGTCCACGGTCAAAGCCCCAGGCCTCGACTCGACTTGCCTTTCTCAGATACCCCGCTATGGTGATGGCTATGACCACCTTGAGAGCACCCCTCGTATCATGCGAGCTGGACGCGAACGCTCACGCGAACCGCGTCCGCGGGGTGCTTCCACCTCGGCGCTATAGTGCCGCACACGCGCGTGGGATCCATGCGCCCACAGACGCTCCGCCTGGCTGAATCCGCTTCATCAGAGCAGATAAGGGCGCGTCGCAATTCATGCGGTGCGTCTTTTCACTTCGCCCTAGGAGCCATTATGAGTATTCACGCCAATCTCGCACCCGCGCACCCTGAGTTGTCGCATTTCGCTCAATCTCTGCATGAACAACTGCAGGTACGAAAAGAAATCGTCGAAGACCTCGCCCCGCGCGCGGCACCGCATATCGACCCCATTGCGTGGGCGACGTTCGAATCCAACCGGATCGTGATCACCGAGATTCGCGCGGCGCTGGAGCGCCTTGACAATGGAACGTACGGCGTCTGCGCCCACTGCGGGCAGCAGATTCCGCCCGCGCGACTCGAAGTCGTGCCGTACGCATCCGCCTGCGTGAGCTGTCAAGAACGCACCACACGCTCCTCCTAGCGAGAAGGTCGTTCGTGTCGCAGCAACCGTTCATCACACTGCTCGGTGACGAAATCGACTCCCTGGACACGCTCCGCGAACACCCCGCAGTGATGCGAGCTACGGACAACCGCTCGGACTGTCGAGCGATCGTCATCGGGATGAACCACGACGCTGCGCACCCCGGCCTGGAGATGCTGGAGTCGATGTGCGCGGCACTCAGCCACGACTTCAACAACCTGCGCCATCTGGTCATCGTCATCGACGAGCGCCCGCACACCCCCGCAGATACCCTCTGGCGACACAGCGATACGGCCGCGCAGAACATTCAGGCCTACTTCGAGCAAACGCTGGGAAGCTACCTCGTCGTCACCGTTCTCCTCGTCGGAACATGCAACCGTGCACAGCTCCTCGCGCAACAGATCCTGAACCGTGTCCGACACTCCCAGGTCGTCAATCCCGCAACCGTGTTGTTTTGGAACGAGATCGGGAACCACACCATCAACGCGGCCAGCACCGACGGATACATCTGAGCGATCGTGCTGAGACGTGAGCTATACAGCCGACCGTCGCTGAGCACATCCGCTCGAGCAAATCAACATCGTTCGTCGAGAGAAACGGTGAACTACCGTGCCTGATATGAGTGCACACGATGAGGACGCCGTGAGTGACGATGAACAGGCTCGCAAAGACCGGAGCTACAGCCCGGCGAGCGAACGCGAGACCGAGGCCAAACAAGCCGACTCCCAACCCACCGTGCGCGACCCGGACATCAGGTCCGGTGCGATCAGCGTCGCACCGGGGACGGGCGGCCCCGACGACTCGGGCGACGTCGACGTCGACCCCGGCGAGTTGCATCTCCCGAGCGACCCCGACTCCGCCCACTGACAACGCTGTACCCGTCGACCAACCCGGTGCGTGCATACCGCTGCCACCCGCCAACACCCACGAAAGGGATCGCCATGGACATCGGCCCGCTGGGGACATACCGCCTCCCCGCAATCATCCAGGACACCTACGACGTGACGACCGCACAAGAACTCGCCGATCGGCTCGGCGTCGCGCAGCAGCCCACCGTAGAACTCGGCAGAACCGCGGACGCGGCCTACCAAGCGCTCCGTCGTGGCGACAACGGGCCGGCGCGAGCGCTGCTCATCGAGCAGCTCGGCGTCGCTGAGGAGACTGCGGACGCGGCCCTCGCCAAGCTGCCGCGAATGTAACCAGGGGCTCTTCGCTGCAATCGTCTGGCCGCATGCACTTCGTGGCGCGTGCGCACGATTCGCGCTACCCCGCCGGAGCGATGCAGAGCCGGTGTCATCCAACGACCGAAAACCGTCGCGCGGAGATCACGTACATCAGTGCTGCGTCTTGCGCTGAGCGCATGTGCGGTCGCTACGTCGTCACCGATTCCACCTCCACCCTCCTCGCGGACCTGGTGTCCGAGTTTGAGCCGCCGCTGCCCGACTACAACGTCGCCCCGACGACCGACGTGACCGTCGTGCGCACCAGGCACGACGAACGCGCCGCGACACACGCCCGCTGGGGTTTCGTTCCCGCTTGGGCAAAGGACTTCGTCAAACAACGCCCGCAGCCCATCAACGCGCGGATCGAGACTGTAGCCACGTCGTCCATGTTCCGGAAGTCATTCGCGACCGCGCGCTGCATCGTGCCTGCGAGCGGGTATTACGAATGGGTCGTCACCGAGACAGGGAAACAACCGCACTTCATCCACGATCCCGAGTCAGAGCTCGCCATGGCCGGCATCATCAGCGCCTGGCCCGACCCCACCAAGCCTGAGGACGACCCCGACAAATGGCACCTCTCCATGGCGATCATCACCCGCGACGCGCACGTCTCCCCCGGCGAGGTCCACGACCGTATGCCCGCCTGCCTCACGCCCGACGGCTACGACGACTGGCTCGGCGGGCACCTGGATACGGACCAACTCCTCGAGCTCCTCGATCGCGAATCGTTCGCCGTCGCACACGACCTCACACACTACGAAGTCACCCGCGACGTCAACAACGTCCGCAACACCGGCCCACACCTGATAGAGCCGCTGCGCGCATGAGCGGTCCGGTTGCCGCCTGCTCGCGCTCGCGCTACTCCGCGTGCGGGGCCGCGAAACACGTCGCGCGACCGCCCGCCGCACGGGGACGTCGAGAGCTGAGCTGACGGGCTCAGCCGCGGCGGCTGCGTGTGCCGAGCGGGACAACCTTGCGCCCGGCCTCGACGAACGGCCGAAGCGCCGCTCGGAGCGTTTCGGCGTGTTCGTCCGTCAGATCGATCTCGTAGTTGTGGCCGTCGATGCCGAAGCGGACGGTGTCGCCGGAGGTCAGGTCGATGGGCGTTCCATCGAGATCGTCGACGAGGGTCACCACACTGCGTTTTGCCATAGGTACATGTTGCCAGCTGTGTTGCGGACGGCCGCACCCGCCGCTCCTGACACCTGCCGACGGCGCTCGGTCGCATTCCTCTGGGAATCGCAGACGCTCTCGTAACACTCAGAAGCGCACGCTGGATGTACTCCGATGGACAACGAGAACGGACCGGATCATGCGCACCAGCAAACCCCGCCATGCCCGCACAGGCACCCGCCGCAGCACCACGCCCGCTCGCGAGCGTTTCGTGCGTCGCACGCCGACCTCTGCGCACGCTGCACTCGATGACCCGTATCTGGAGTTCGTGCTGTGGCAGGCCGCCGGACGACCGGCGCTTGCACCGTTGACGATCACCACCGGCGCGCGCACCGACCAGAACGACGCGTAGCCGCCGTCGTCCTGGGCCAGATGAGCCTCCTAGGTTCCCGAGACGTGGCCTTCGACGACTGACGTGCTGTCGACCACGGCCCGGGGGAGAACGATCGTCACGATCGTCCCGCCGGACGCCCTCGGCTCCAGCCCGATCGTCCCGCCGGCCTGAGCGGTGATCTGCTCTGCGATCGCCAAGCCCAGCCCCGAACCGGTTGTGCTCCTGACCTCGGCCGCCCGGTAGAACCGATCGAACACCCGGTGGACGTCAGACACCGCGACCCCTGAGCCGCTGTCTGCGACCGTGATACGGATGAGCGGTCCGTCCGCCTGGAGCCGCAAGACGACCTCGGGGCGATGATCGACGTGCGGGGGTGTGTACTTGCCAGCGTTGTCGAGGACGACGCCCAGCAGTCGCGCCGCACGACTCGCCTCGAGCGGAATCAGCATGCCCGGAGTCCCGCCGGTGACCGTGTACTCGACGTGTGGCCAGTGACGTTGCGCGTCCGCAGCCGCTTGCTCTGCGATGCCCACCAGCTCGGCCCGTGCCAGCGCAGCATCGGCGTCGGCATCGAGGAAGGCGAGGTCGATGAGATCCTCGATCGTCGCTTGCATGCTGTCGAGTTCCGAGCTGATGGCAGACTGCAGGACGGCCGTCGTCTCATCGTCGAACGTCCGGTCGCTGAACAGCAGGGAGGTGTTCGTACGCAGCGTCGTGAGCGGGGTACGGAGCTCGTGCGACGCGTCGGCTACGAACGAGCGCTGCGAGTCGAGCGCATGGGCAAGCCTGCCGAGCATGCCGTTGAACGAGCGCGCCAGGCCGCCGAGCTCATCGGTCCGATGCGCATCGACCTCGACGTGCGGGTCCGCCGTCTGCGCCACATCCTCCATCGTGGTGATCAGCTCGCGGATCGGGCGCACTCCCGCGCGCCCCGCGAGGTACCCGATGCCCGCGGCAGCGAGGCAACTCACCACGCTCGCGATCGCGAGAGCATGCACGGTGCGTTCGAACGTGACGGCCATCGCCGTGACTGGCACGCCCACGAGCAGGGCCCGGTGGTCGTCCACGGGGAGTGCGACGACACGCACCTGCGGTGACACCGCGGTCGAGGTGTAGATCGCTTCGGAACGACGCCCCTCGGCCACGGCGAGCGCTTCCGGAGTGATGGCGAGCGGCCCGCCGGAAGCGCTCTCGACCGCGTCCCCCGAATCGATGACCCGAGAGCAGGCGGGTTCGACCACCCACTGGCACTCTCCACCGGTGAACTCCGCCGGATCGACACCGGACGCGAGCGACCGTTGCAACTGCACTGCCTCACGTTCGAGCGCGGTGTCCTGTCCGGTCGCGAGCTGGTAGCCGACGACGCCAAGCACGACCGTCGAGATGAGGATCGCCGCCAGCGCGACCGAGCCCGCGACGATCGCGGTGATGCGGAACCGAATCGACCGGAACGACGCCCGTGTGAGCGACAGCCTGCGTCCGGCGCCCGTCACGGTCGGAACCGATAGCCGAGTCCGCGGACCGTTTCGATGTGTCGGGTGCCGGCGGAGATCGACGCCAGTTTCCTTCGGAGGCTGCTGACGCAGACGTCGAGGGAGTTCGAGTTCGGCTGTTCCTCGCCCCAGACGGCGCGCGTCAGCTCGTTCCGGGAGTAGACCCGGTCCGGTTCACCCATCAGCGATGAGGCCACGAGGGTCTCCTGGCGGGTCAGCTGGACGCCGTCGTCCTGTCTCGCCACCCAGCGATCGGAGACGCGCAGGACGAACTCGCCACCCATGATGGTGGAGGGGCTCTCCGACCGCGCGCGTCGGGCGAGGGCGCGGACGCGCGCGAGGAGCTCGTCGAGGTCGAAGGGTTTCACGAGGTAGTCGTCGGCGCCGACGTCGAGGCCATGCACGAGGTCCCTGGAGGTCGAGCGGGCGGTGACGACAAGGATCGGGACGAGGTCGCCTGCGGTTCGCAATGCGCGGGTCACGGCAAGGCCATCAAGACCGGGGAGGCCGATGTCGAGCAGCACGACCGCTGGATCCACCTCGGTGATCGCCGTGAGCGCCCCGATGCCGTCGGCCGCGACGGTCACGTCATACCCCTCGTACTCCAGCGCTGCTCGGAGCCCTGTGGCGACGTTCACGTCGTCATCCACCACGAGTATTCGTTCCGAGGGCATGGTCCTCCTCTCCGCATTCCGTCCTGGGCATGATCGCACAACGGTCTGAACCGTCCGTCGTCGCGTGGTCGGGAGTGCGGGGCGATCCCTCGCCCCGCACTCGTCGGATCACGGGCAGTAGCTCGTGTCCGCGCCACCGATCGTCGCAACAGCGCACCCGGCGGGGACGCCGGCCCGTTCAGCGTCGCCGAAGTTCACGGTCACGATGAGCTGGTCGTCACCGAACACGGTGCGTTGGACGTCGTCCTCGACCCGCTCGAACGACGTCATCGGCGAGGTGCCGGCCGCCTGCTGCAGGATCTCGAAGAACTGTTGCATCTTGGCGAGGTCCGCACCGTGCTCGTCGAGGACCCGATCGTCGAGCGCGATGACGGCGGGCGTGTTGTAGAGCATGTTCGTCAGCGTGCGGTCGCGCGTCTGCTCCGGGAACTTGTACAGTCCCATCTCCCACCGGTCGGTGGAGATCACCGAGTCATGCAGCACCGTCTCGTAGAGCGGGATGCGGTAGGCGGGGTCGAACATCGCTTTCGCGAGCTCGGCCGGCAGCTTGGTGTCCTTGAAGAAGAACGCGGGACGCTCTTCCGGCCACCACCCACCCCATTCCTTCTCCTTCTGGAACGCCCAGATGCCATCGGCGATGGGCGTGCTGGAACCATGCGAGTAGCTGACGGCCGGGTTCGCCCACGCGGCGACCGTCTCGGACCCGAGCACGAGCGGCTTCCCGTCCGAGAACACGCCCGACGCCAGCGCCTGCATGCGGGCGAGCCGTCGAGCCCGGTCCTCGGCTTCAGTCTGCGGGTGGAGCGGCGAGTAGTCGCGGAACAGTTGTCCGACGGCATCGACATCGAGGAAGTAGCTCGTGGCACCGTTCTTCACGAAGTCCTGGACGCGCTTCGTCACCGCACCGAGTTCCTCCTCGGCCGCGTCGAGTGCCGCGGTGCTGACATAGCACCCGCGACCCCCGAAGCCGGTCACCGGATTACCGTCCTTGTCGATCACGCATCCGTTCGGCCAGACGTCGCCCGGCCAGATCGATGCCTCGGTGTCGGCGTCTGCGGGGTCCTGCGCGTTGTCCCACGTGTCGTATGGGCCGACCAGATATCCGGCCTGCGCGGCCGCTTCGACGGCCGCAGCGCTCATCGGGTCTCCGTTCGCGTCGTAGCCCAACCAGGCGTGTTCGATGCCGAGCTCCTGCAATCGGGTGACGATTGCCGGGTCGCGTCCATCGCCCCAGGTGTAGCCGTGGAAGGCACCGATCAGTTGCTTCGTGTTCGGATTCGCAGCGATCTTGTCATCAAGCGAGACGAAGCCACCGCTCGACTGCAGATACCTGCGGTAGTCCTGGGCTGCGGCGACCGGGTTCCCGTTGGTTGGGGCAAAGGAGACCCCGAAGGTCCCGGTCGCGCGGTCTTCCGAGAACGTGTGCTCGGCGTACGCCTGCAGTCGCGCATCCTCGGCTCGGAAGTCGAGCGTCGTCCCGATGTCGTCGCGGACGATGTAGCTGACCCCGCGGTCCTCGAACGTCGCCCCCCAGAACGGCATCGTCAGCCCGCCGGCGAAGTCCCAACTCGCGCCATCGAGACCGGCTTCCTCCGACAGCCAGAAGTCGTCGGTGACCGGAACGGAGAGCCCTTCGCCGTTCGGGAACTCGACCGACCGGACATCCGGTGCGGCGGTGACCGGCCATGAGACTTCCCGGTCCGAGCCGGAGACGAGCTCCACGGTCAGGCGCCCCTGCTCCTCCGACGCCACGACGGTGAGGTCAGACGATTCGAAGCCCCAGGTGACCGATGACAGCGTCACCGTGGGTTCGCTGGGGGCACCCAGCGCTGTGAGGCTCGGCTCGGACCACGTGTCGACACCCTGGCCGCCGTGGTACTCGACGAGCAGCGTGGCCGGGTCGATACTTGCGGTACCGCCTTGGACGGGGATGAGGACGCGTCCGTCGGCGAAGCCGGGGATCGACGCGGCCATGGCCGGTGAGGCGCAACCGCTCGCGACGATCGCGAAGGCGACCGCTCCACCCACGAACATGCGCCGACGGTTTCTCAATCGATGTGTTCTGATCATGCCAACACCCTGCCCGCCGATGATGAAGCGAACATGAAGCACCCGCTCTGCGACCGGCGGCCGGGCCTACGGCAGTCTGGTTGGCATGTGCACTTCTGCTCGCCACTCGTTCGAGGGCGAGAGATCGGTGGTCAGCAGTGCGGTCACGCCGTGCTCTCCACCAGCTTCGACGCAGAGTCATCTGTGAAGAACACCTCCTCCGCGGCCACCGCGAGGGCACGAAGCACGTGCTGGAATGCGCGGACATCGGGCTTCACGAATCCGATATCGGCCGAGTTGAAGACCGCATCGAACCTGCCGCCGATACCCATCGCGGCGATCTCAGCACGGATGGTGTCTGTCCCATTGGTGAGGACGGCCGTCCTCAGCCCCAAGCTGCGAACCTCGTCGGACAGCTCCAGTAGAGCATCATCGACGATCGCCGGCTGAACGCCCCATTCCTCCGCGGCCGATGCACTGCCAGCCGTCTCGCCGACCTGGCGTACCCATTCAGCCCGGCTGATCCGACCGGTGGTGACGTCACCGATCAGCGGTTCTGCGAAAGCGATGCCTTCGATCGTTCCCGCTGCAAGACCGTGGCGCTGCTCGACATCGGCGACGTGGCGCGGGTCGAAGTGTCGGACGACACCGTCCAGGTCGAAGAGCACCACGCGGATCATCCGACTATCGTCTCGCACTGAGCAGTCCTCGCTCAACCAGCACCCCGGCTCACGTCGCGCGGTCGCTAGTCCTTGATGAGGAGGATCGGGTCACCGTCGTAGTCGCTGAACGGGTTCGGGTCGGTGAATCCACCGTCGTACATCAGGCCGGCAGGAGCGTTGCCACCGGCTGGAGCGGCGGCGACATAGCACTGCGTGATCGGGGCGCCATCGTCGAACTCCTTCGAGAACGACTCCGAACCGCACTCGTCCCAGCCGATCAGCGTCACCTCCTGCACCTTGGTGCCCTTGGCGTCCACCGGAGCGAACGACGTGGAGTCGGAGTTGAAGGCGATCGGGTCACCGGAGACCTTCGTCATCTCGAGGCGGATGAGGGTCACGTCGAAACCGGCGAGCTCGCCGTCGTCGAACTGGCTGTTCAGGAACGCGACCTGGTCCGCGGTCGCCGGGGTCACTTCGGTGAGCTTGGCGCTGACCAGGGCCGTGACGTCGTCGGTGCCCTGCGATTCGTAAACGATGGCCTCCCCGAGACCGACCCTGGTGCCCGGCTCCGTGCCCTCGCCGCTCGCCGACGCGGACTTCGTCGGCTCCGAGGTCGCGGTCGCCGACGGCTTCTTCGTCGCCTCGGGTTCGGGCGCTGCAGGCGTCATACACCCGGCCAGGGCCAGGATGGCGACGACCGGCAGGGTGGTCAGGGTGGCGACTCGGGACAGCTTCATGGGGTTCCTCTCGGTGGCGAACGGCGGCCCGACCAGTGTGGATGGGCGGCCCGTTCTCCGCGATGGGGACAACTACCCAACACTTGTCGAGCACGCCGCGGTCAACTCAACCCGCCGCCGATCAGACCGTTCGGCGCGATCCACACCGTCGACTCCCCCGGAACCGCACCGTCCTCCACGGTGCCGAGCACCACGCGATCGACCTCAGCATCCAGCGGGACGGGTTCGGTGCCGAAGTTCGCCACGACCTGCCAACCATTCGGCCGCTCGAACCGAAGCACGTCGTCCCGTCCCGTCTCGATCCAGTCGAGGCGTTCCTCGGTCTGCAGGAGACGCCGCAGCCCAAGCGCCTCACGGTACAACGACAGCGTCGACCCGGCATCCACGCCCTCGACATCGACTGCGTACTCGGCGAACCAGGCCGGCTGCGGCAGATGCGCGACCGCATCGCCGAAGCCGAACGATGCGCCGCTCGCCGCCCATGGCAGCGGAACGCGACACCCGTCGCGCCCCAGGCCGTCGAACTCGGCACCGCGGAAGAATGCCGGATCCTGGCGCTGCTCCGGGGTGATCCGGGCGACCTCTTGCAGGCCGAGCTCCTCCCCCTGATAGAGGTAGGTGCTGCCCGGGAGGGCGAGGAGGAGGAGCGTCGCGGCCTTCGCCCGCCGCAGGCCTCGCTCGCGGTCGATTCCGGCGTCCGGCCCACCCGCGGCCACCCACTCGGTGCCCTGCTTCACTGCACGTCCGGCCAGAGCCGGCAACCCGTACCGCGTGGCATGACGCGTCACGTCGTGGTTCGACAGCACCCACGTCGTGGACGATCCTGTGGCCTGCGCCTGGCCGAGATTGTCCGCGATGATCACACGGAACGCCTGGGCGTCGAAGTCGGCCTCGAGCAGGTCGAAGTTGAACGCCTGACCGAGCCCCTCCGCCGAGGCGTACTTCGCCCGGCGTTCCGGCGTGCTCACCCACGCCTCGGCGACGGCGGTGCGCGGCGGGTCGTACTCGTCGAACACCCGCCGCCACTCGACGTAGACCTCGTGCACGTCGTCGCGGTCGATCAGCGGGTGGTTGCCGTCCTGCGGGATCAGGTCGAGCTCCGCACGGCTCGGCAACGGCTCGGTGAGGTCTTTCGTCAGCATGTGCGCGACGTCGATCCGGAAGCCGTCCACACCTCGATCGGACCAGAACCGCAGGGTCCGGAGGAAGTCCTCGCGCACCTCTCGATGATCCCAGTTGAGGTCCGGCTGCTCGGTCGCGAAGTTGTGGAAGTACCACTGGCCGTCCTCGACTCGTTCCCAGGCAGGCCCGCCGAAGACCGACACCCAGTCGCTCGGCGGCTCCTCCCCCGCCTCACCCGTGCCGTCGCGGAAGATGTACCGCTCCCGCGCCGCGGAACCGCGGCCGGCCGCCAGCGCCTCCTGGAACCACTCGTGCAGATCCGACGTGTGGTTCGGGACGATGTCGACGATGACTCGGATGCCCCGCTCGTGCAGGGCGGCGATCAGCTCGTCGAAATCGTCCAGGGTGCCGAGCCGAGAATCGACATCCCGGTAGTCCGCGACGTCGTACCCGCCGTCGGCGAGCGCTGACGGGTAGAACGGGCTGAGCCAGATCGCGTCGATGCTGAGGGACGCGAGGTAGTCGACGCGGGACAGGATGCCCGGCAGGTCCCCGAGTCCATCGCTGTCGGCATCGGCGAAGCTCCGCGGGTAGATCTGGTAGACGGCCGCCTGGCGCCACCAGCTGGCGGCGGCCGTCTGCTGGGCGTGCAGGAGAAGTGCATCGGTCATGACGTGGTGGTTCCTCGGTCTCTCAGGCGGTCGTGGGTCTGCGGTGATGGGCCGCCGCGGGTGCCGGGATCATCCCTTGACCGCGCCCTGGGTGACGCCCGACATCACCCAACGCTGCGCGAACAGGTAAGCGATGATCGCGGGCGCCATCGCCATCAGGTACGACGCGAAGGCGACGTTGTAGTTGCTGCTGAACTGCGTCTGGAACAGGTTCTGCCGCACCGGGAGCGTCTGCAGGCTCGCGTCCGAGATGATCAGCGACGGCATCATGAAGTCGTTCCAGGCGTAGAGGAACGCGAAGATGCCGACCGTCGCGCTCATCGGGGCCAGGAGCGGGAAAATGATCGTCCAGAACGTCTGCCAGGTGCTCGCGCCGTCGATGCGTGCGCTCTCCTCGAGTTCGATCGGGATCGACCTCAGGAACGCCGTGAACAACAGCACGCTGAAGCTCAGTTGGAACATGGTGGCGAGGATGATCACCCCGAACGGGTTGTCGAGTCCGACGCGGCCGGTCAGCTGGATCTGCGGCAGCGCCACCACCGGGAACGGGATGAACATGGCTGCGAGCAGGTAGAAGAACGAGAAGCGGAACAGACGGCGATCCCAGTTACGCACGATCGCGTAGGCGGCGAAGGACGCCAGCACGATCGTCGCGACGACCGTTCCGGCCGTGACGAGCAGCGACATCGCGAAGCCCACGGGGAACTTGGTGAGCGTCCAGGCCTGGACGAATCCGTCGATGCTGAAGGGAGCCGGCAGCGAGAAGGCGTTGCCGTCGACCGACTGCGTGTCGGTCTTGAACGCCATCGAGATGGTCACGTAGAGCGGCAGCAGGACGGTCACTGCGCAGAGCAACAGGATGATCGTCGTCGACCAGCTCACCCGCTCCCCGCGGGTGCGCTCCTTCGTGCTGGCGTTCGCCGTGGTGATGGACTGGGTGCTGAGTACGGTTGGCGTAGCCATCAGAGTGCGTTCCTTCCGCGCGTCGCCGAGAGTTGCAGGAGGGCGATGATGATCGTGATGATGAAGAACAGGGTCGCCGTGGCCATCTGGTAGGCGTAGTCGCCGGTCTGGAACCCGCGGATGATCGTCATCGAGATGCTCCGCGTGGACGTGCCCGGGCCGCCGTTGGTCAGGCCGATGATGATGTCGTAGGCGTTCAGGTAGTTCTTGAAGCCGAGGATCACGTTGATCACGACGTATCCCATCACCAGCGGCAAGGTGATGCGCAGCAACTGTTGCCGCTTGTTCGCGCCGTCGAGGGAAGCCGCCTCGTACACGTCGCCGGGCACCGCGAGCAGACCCGCGATGTAGATGAGCAGCGTGCCGGGGATCGACTGCCAAGCCGTCACGATCACGATGCCGAGCCAGGCGAGGTCAGGGTTCGAGAGGATGCTCGTCTCGAGGAACGGGATCCCGAGCGCCGCACCGGCAGAGGGCACCGAGTTCATGAAGAGGAACTGGAACACGTAGGCGATGATGATGCCCGAGATGACCATCGGGATGACGAAGATCCCGCGGAGGCCCATCTTGAAGCGGATCCTCGCGGTCAGGCCGACCGCGAGCAGGAACGCGATGACGTTCACGGCGATCACCGTCACGAGCGAGAACCCGAAGGTGAAGAGGAAGCTGGAGAGGATGGATGGATCGCTGAACGCGGCGATGTAGTTCGTGAAGCCGATGAACGTGTAGTCGCTGATCCCGATCGAGTCGGTGAAGCTGAAGACGATGCCGACGACTCCGGGCACCGTGATCGCGAGTGTGAAGAGGATGACGGCGGGGAGGAGGAAGAGGTAGTAGATCGGTTCGACCCGCTTCCGGCTGCGCCGGACCTTCGGGTTCCCTCCGGTCACGATCGATGTGGTGGCGCTCATTCGGAACCCTCCTTCTTCGACACGGGCGGCTGGCGGAACGCGAGTCTTGCCCAGTCCGCGTCCATGGTGCTGAGCATCGACGCTGCATTGGTGCCGAGGACCAGCGATTGCGCGTAGTTCTCGGTCGGGATGGCGCGCGGATTCAGCACGCCGGGGCCCTGGTAGAACGCACCGGAGTCGTAGTAGTCGATCATGCCTGCGACGCGCGGGTCGTCCGGGGCCTTGCCGTCGTCCGTCGGGACGAATCCGAGCTGCGACTCGTTGTAGGCCTGGATGATCTCCGGCTGGAACAGGTACTCGAGGAAGTCACGCGCTCCCTTCTTGTTCTTCGCGTCCTCGGGGATGATGGTGACGAGGTCGAGGTTCACGCGGACCTTGAGGTCCTTCGGGTCCTCGGTCATCCGCAGCGGGAACGTACCGAGGTCGAGATCGGGTGCGGTGAGCTCGATCTGGCTGAACGCCCACGGCCCCTGCAGGTACATGGCGCCCTTGCCCTCGGCGAATCCGACGT
The DNA here is from genome assembly GCF_050613355.1 of Plantibacter sp. RU18. Lineage (NCBI taxonomy): Bacteria > Bacillati > Actinomycetota > Actinomycetes > Micrococcales > Microbacteriaceae > Plantibacter > Plantibacter sp. RU18. The sequence continues at coordinate 1,007,235 of NZ_CP159618.1, read as the reverse complement.
TGCCGGCGTCGTAGGTGCGACTCGGCGCATCGGCCTGGGTGTACTCCTTCGCCAGCAGCTGCATCTTCTCGACGGGTTCGAGGAAGTCCTTCTCGAAGGAGACCGGAGCATCCGGCCCCACCTCGGTTCCCTCCTCTGCCAGCGCGTCGTAGAACTCCGGGATGTCGACGGCGCCGCCGACCGAGTAGTCGAACCAGCCCTGGTTGGCTGTCCAGGCGTCGGCGAACGTCGCGTAGAACGGCGCGACTCCCGCTGCTTTCAGCGTGTCGGAGACGGCGATGAGTTCGCTCCACGTCGTCGGCACCTCGAGGCCGTACTGGGCGAAGATCGTCTTGTTGTAGATGACGGAGGCCGCCATCACCGAGTACGGCAGCGCGCTCGTGCGTCCGGCGCAGACGCCGTACTGGTCGAGCAGCGGCTGGAGGTCGTCGCGGATGGACTTCGCTGCCGTGGTGTCGGACAGGTCGGAGAGCGCACACCGTTCCACAAAGCGCGACACCTCGTGGTTGTAGTTCGAGAGCATGAGGTCCGGCGGATTCCCACGCACGAAGCTCGCCGCGAGTGGTTCGGGGCCCGAGGTGTCCATCACGACCTCGTACTGCTGCTGCGAGGCGTTGTAGTCGGCGACCGCCTGGTTCATGAAGGTGAACGCCTCACGCTTGCTGAACGTGAAGTGGACGGTCTCCCTCCCATCGCTCGAGCAGGCCGCGAGTGCGCTCGCGACCAGGACGGCGCTCAGCACTCCAGCGGTGACGCGTAACGCGCGTTTCAGGGGGTTCGACATCATTGTCCTTCCGCGCGGAGCCCGATCGGATCCGCTGATTAAATTTAGCCGGTAAATCAACGCATGCGGACACTCTGCCATCAGAGCGCAGCGGGGTCAAGCGACGCTTCCGGATGGCCGTTATCCTTGTCGGTCATGGATCACTCGATTGCGGCGGGACCGGTGGAGCCGCGCTCGACGAACATCGCTGCCGTCCTGGACCACGCCTGGGCGACATCCGCATTCACCGCCGCCGACGTCATGGCGGCGACAGGCCTGTCCCGCGCGACCGCGATCGCACTCTGCGATGAGCTCATCGAGCTCGGCTGGCTCGCCGAGCTCGACGACGCACGGCAGGCGGGCGCCGAATACCGAAAGGGCCGCCCGGCCCGGCGGTATGCGCTTCGCCTCGAGGCCGGCATCGTCGTCGGCGTCGACGCTGGAGCCCACTCGATCACGACGATCGTCGCCGACCTGCGCGGACACGAGCTCGCGAGGTCGCACCGCACCGTGGACCCCGCAGCCGACGCCGAGGAACGCGTCGCCGCCGTCGACGCGGCGATCACGGAGGCCCTGGATCGATCCGACACGGCGAGACCGCTCTGCATCGTGATCGGTGTGCCCGCCCCGATCGACGCGCTGGGCCGGTCACCTGCGGGCAACGTGTTCTGGGACCGCATGAACCCGCGGCTCGGCGAGCGTATCCGCGACCACGGGTGCGTGGTGATCACCGACAACGACGCGAACCTCGCCGCTGTGGCCGAGGGCGCACACGGCGCGGGGGTCGGGGCGGACTCGTACATCACGGTGGTCACCGGCGAGCGGCTCGGCGCCGGCTACGTGGTAAATCGACGCCTCGTCCGCGGCCGGGGCCGAGCAGGAGAGCTCCACCTCCTCGACCTCGTCGACGGGGTCGGTTCGACACGAGGCATCGCCGCGGTCCTGCGCGACTGGGGCCGTGAGCACCGGGAGAGCGGCGGACTTCCGGAGAGCAGCCCGCTCAGCCGTCTGCCGGTCGAACAGGTGGACGCGCCGGCAGTCCTTGCCGCCGCCGACCAGGGTGATGCAGTGGCGCTCGACATGGTGCGGCGGATGGCGGACCGCGTCGCTCGGATGAGCGCCGTGCTCGGCGGGTTGCTGGACGTGGAACGCATCGTCTTCGCGGGCGGCATAGCCCCGTCGATCTCCCTGATGCTCGACATCGCATCAGAGCTCATCCCCGCCTACATGAGCGCGGAACCGCCCCTGCTCGTGGCGTCGACTCTCGGCGCCGACATGGTGGCGCAGGGGGCGATCGCCACAGCGATCGAGCATGTCCACCGCAACGCACTGCGGATCCAACCCTCGCGTTGAGAGGACGGCCGAGCCGAGTCACACCCGTTCGGCTGCGCTCGGTCTGAGATGACCGAGGACGTCGCCCAGGTCGCCGATGATCGCATGACGTCCATGCGACGGCGGGTCCTGGTGCCCGTTCCGGAATCGGATGAACCGCACGCACAGGGCGTCCGCGATCTCCTCGTCGTGGTTGGTGTCGCCGACCATGACGACGCGCCCTGGTGCATGGCCTGATGCCGCCAACCACGTGGCGACGACGTCCTCCTTCGACGCCGCGTACACGTCGGTGATGCCGCGGATCTGGGCGAAGTGATGACTCACGGCGTGGGGCGCCAATTGACGCTCGAGGGTGTCTTCAGGAGTGGCGGAGATGAGGACCTGCTCGACGTCGAGCGCGTCCACCGCCGCCAGCGTCGTGCGCGCATCGGAATGCAGCGACGCGGCGCCCACGCTGCCGGCGAACCGCGCGAGGTACTCGTCGGCCGCCGCCACGAACTCCGCCTCGTCGACTCCGAGCTGCGCGTAGAACGCTCGGATCGGGAACCCGAACACGCGCCGGTACGACCCGTTGTCCGGTATCTCGGCCAGGTCGCGCGTGCGAAGAACCGTGTTCATCGCTGCTCGCGCCACCTCGACGTCGTCCAGGAGCGTCCCGTTCCAGTCCCAGATCACTGCGTCGATCATGCCGAGTCCGATGTGCTTCACGACACCGAGTCTCACAGGACCGACAGACACTGGCGAGACGTGGAGTGCATGGCCAATCGAACGCGTCCCTCCCCGACGCCCTCCTGCCGCTGCTGAGCAGGAGCGGCAGACTCGATCACACCGCCCTACGACACCCGGGTGAAGACGGGGAGCGAGGAGAGGTCGACATCCAGCTCCACGACTCCCGAGACAGGTGCGGCGGAGTCGGATGCACGCCAGAGTCCCGGTGGCAGGATCACGCGGCGCTTCGTCGCGCCTGGTTCGAGGACCGGAGCGACGAGGATCGAGTCACCGAGCAGGAACTCATCAGCCACGTCCGCGAAGCCGTCGAAGTGGTAGGCGAGCGCTCGGATGATCGGCTCGCCCGTCTGCGCTGCATGGTCGGCGAGTTCGAGGATCCTCGGCAGGAACGCGTCGCGGATGCCGAGCGCGAGGTGGACCGCCCGCAGATGCGCCGCGTCGAGGACCCTCGCCGGCGAGATGGAGAACTGCATCATGGGGAACAGTGCCGCGCACTGCGCGTAGCGCACGAACAGCTCCTGATCGACGACGACTCCAGGCGCGAACGATGCGATGTCGCCACCCCCGACCATGTCGGCGCAGGTGAACGGGTGACCGATCAGTCCCTGCGCGATGCCCTCCGGGATCAGGGAACGAAGCCCTCGGTCGTCCCAGGTCGCCGGCTTGTCGTGGAGACGCTGCGCCAACGGCTGGCCGCCGAGCCGCCATCCCGCACGGAACTCGTTGAACGGATAGTCCAGGCCGTACCGACCCCAGGCCTCGGTCTGGTCGACCGGCTCCGCTGCGACATGCGCACGATCCCCGTGACGGTAGTCGCGCACGTCGCCCCCGTCGAACTTGAACCCTGCGACACCGAGCTCCATCAGTCGTTCCAGCTGGCCGTCGAGCCAGGCCGTCGCAGCCGGGTGGGTGAGATCGAGCACCGCGCTGTACCCGTTCCACCATTGTCGGATCGCGACCTCGCCCGTCTCGTCTCTGAGGAGCAGCCCCTGCTGACGGAGCTCTCGGAACGTCGCGGTGTCAGGGCTGACGAATGGGACGATCCACAGCATCACCGGGAACCCGAGGGCTCGGAGCTCGTCCAGCATCGCTCGCGGATCCGGGAACCGTACCGGATCGAAGGTCCAAACGCCGTACCCGGGCGACCAGGAATCGTCGATCATCAGCACACCGGGCGGGAAGCCCGCCTCGACGAGACGGCGCACATAGCCGAGCACGCCCTCCTGCGTCGGCGTGTACGGCGCTTCGATCCAGGTGTTGTACTGCGGGCCGTCGAACAGCTCCCGAGCAGGGGTCTTCCCCGAGGGCGGGAAGTACGTCGCCGAAGCCGCCCGGAACGCTTCGCGGAGGGAGGGCTTGTCGGCCTGCTGCAGTCGGGCGTCGCCAGTGAGCGTCAGCCGGCCCTCCTCGAACGCGAAGGCGAACGGCCGCTCTGAACCGATGAAGCGGCCTTGGTCGGACACGAGCAGAGGAGCCGCCTGGTTCGCGCCGTCTGTCGGATCGTGGAGGAGGCCTGTGTTCTCCCCGAGATCCCGAGCGAGCGCCACATCGCCGAACGGCATGCGGACGCCGTCAGCAACGGCCCCTCCCCACCAGTGTTCTCCGGGCAGCAGGGGGACAGAGACACGTGCGGTCACGAGAGAGCCTTTCGTTCCGAGATGAAAAGAATGGCTCCATCCTAACGGGCGGGAAACGGGACCTCTGCACCGTCCGCGCGCGCCTGCGCGTGCTTTGATGCATCCATGACATCTTCGTCCGCAACACCTCCGGGAGCCCACCCGAACGAGCCGCATCGCGGAGATCTTGCTGGGCGGCTGAACTGGCTCCGCGCCGGGGTCCTCGGCGCCAACGACGGCATCGTCTCGGTGGCGTCGCTCGTCGTCGGTGTCGCCGGGGCGACGGCCGATTCGGCGCCGGTGCTCGCAGCTGGCATCGCGGGTCTCGTCGGGGGCGCGATCTCGATGGCTCTCGGTGAGTACGTGTCGGTGAGCAGCCAGCGGGACAGCCAACGGGCCCTCATCGCGAAGGAGCGGCAGGAACTCACCGACGACCCTGTCGCCGAGCTCACGGAGCTCACCGGCATCTATGAGGCGAAGGGACTCCAGCCTGCGACGGCACGACGCGTGGCCGAGGAGCTGACGGCGCACGACCCGCTCACCGCGCACCTCGAGGCTGAACTCGGCATCACCGAGAACGACGTCGTGAGCCCGTGGGCAGCAGCCGGAGCCTCGGCATTCGCGTTCACGATCGGTGCGATCCTGCCACTCCTGGCGATCCTGCTGCCCCCGCAGGAGGCGCGGGTCCCCGTGACGTTCACCGTCGTGCTGCTCGCCCTGGCGCTCACCGGCTTCACGAGTGCGAGGATCGGCGGCAACGACGTCCTGCGGCCCACGGTCCGGGTGGTGGTCGGCGGCGCGCTCGCCCTCGCGATCACCTTCCTGATCGGCACCCTGCTCGGGACGAGCGGCGTCGTCTGAGGGCGAGCGTGCTGGTCATCGATGACGGCGTGCGTCTCCCGTCTCGACGACATCCAGGACGCGCATCCCGCGATGATCGGGTTCCCGGTTCAGTCGGACGCGGCGATCGGATAGGCGACGAAGGCGATCCGGGCGTTGTCCGGAGACCAACTGTTGACGTTGATCGTGCCCTGCCCACCGAAGAGCGCATACCGCTGCAGCGGAGTGGACCAGTCTGCTGTCGAAACGACACGGACCTCGACGTCGAGATCGGCGGGGTGACCGAGCGTCCCGGCGGGGAAGGCGATGTACGCCGCGTGCGAGCCGTCGGCGGACAGATGCGGGAACCAGTCGACGGTGTCGCTCGTGTGCAGACGTTCTGGCACACCGCCGTCATCGGCGATGCGAGCGAGCTGGGCATGCCCGGGCACCGTCGTGAAGGCCTCCGTGTTGAAGTAGATCCACTCGCCGTCGGGCGACCACTCCGGCCCGTCGATGTGGCCACCTCCCGTCTCGACGATCCGCACCTCGCCGCCCGCGACCGGTGCGACCGCGAGGACCCCCGGGACGTCGAAGGTGGACAGCTGCACGTAGGCGAGCCGCGCACCGTCGGGCGAGACACCATGCAGGAAGTGCCAGAAGCCGTCGTCGGGTGTGACCCGCGTCAACGCTCCGCCGCTCAGGGCCCCGCGGTAGATGTGCCCATCCATCGCCGACAGGAAGACATGTCCACCGTCCGGGTCGAGCACGTGATCGTTGTTCGCGTCCGGCAGACCGATGTGCTCGATCTCCTGCAGACCGTCGTGAGGGTGCTCGATGTCGAGCGCCCACAGCTTCCCGTCACCGTTCAGATACAGCGTCGAGCCGTCGACGGACCAGTTGGGCGCCTCGACGAGGATCTCATCGGTCTCGAACAGCAGCATCGGTTCGGTGTGGGCGACACCGCCGATGAACACCTGGGAGCGTTGCCCGGGCTGCAGCGTCCGGAATCGAGCGGACCTCTGAGGCATGTGGGTGTTCCTCTCAGCGGGTGACGGGCTACGCCTCCGCAGCGCTCACGTTCACTTCGAGCGGCACGATCTCGCTGCGGACCCACGTCTCGTAGACGTCGAAGCGTAACATCCGACGCAGCGCCACACCCGGAGCCTGCTGATGACGGGACCATCCTCCCGGCTTCAGGACCGCTGACTCAGGAGTCCCCGTCGTCCCTCCGAGGCGAGCAGCCACACGAGGTAGGCACCACCCAGGCACACGGTCACCGCACCAGTGGGGAGGACCACCCCGGGGATCGCGTGCTGGGCGACGACGTCCGCGCCGAGCAGGAGCAGCGCACCGACGAGAGCGGACCCCAGAAGGTCGACCGAGGCGCCCGACCCGGTGATGCGGCGCGCGATCTGGGGTGCGGCCAGAGCGATGAACGCGATAGGCCCAGCTGCCGCGGTCACGAGCGCGGTCGCAGTAACTCCGAGGACGATGAGCCAGACCTTCGCCAGTTCGACGCGGACACCGAGTGCCGCAGCACTGTCGTCGCCGAGCTCGAGTGCGCGCAGGCGACGTCCCGCTGCCGGAGACAACAGGACGATGGCGGCGAGCACCGCCGCGCTGACTCCCACCGACGCCCAGTCGACGACACTCAACGTCCCCGCGCCCCACACGGCCGCACGAAGCGCGACGTCCACGTCCACCTTCGTGGAGAACCACGTGTTCACGGCGGTGAGGAAGGCCGCCACCGCGATTCCCATGACGATGAGGCGGAAGCTCTGCACGCCCCGCCGGTAGGCCAACAGGTAGACGGCAGCTGCCGTCAGCAAGCCGCCGACGAGCGCACCCGTGGCGATGACGAGAGTGCCGCTCAGACCGAGCAGGAGTGTCGCGACGACGCCGGTGTACGAACCGACCGAGAAGCCGATGACGTCGGGGCTGCCAAGGGGGTTGCGGGTCAGCGACTGGAACACCGCTCCACCGATGGCGAGCGATGCGCCGAACAGGACGGCGGCGACGACTCGGGGCGCCCTCCACTGCAGGACGACGGTGGTGGTCGGTCGATCCGCCGTGCCGAGCACCGCGGCGAGGACGTCGCCGGGCGAGAGGTCGAAGCTGCCGAGCATCATGGCCCACACGGCGAGCGTCGCGATGGCGAGGGCGAGGACCACTCCGGTCAGGGTCCGGCGGCGGGTGGTGCGCAGACTCCAGCAGCCGATCCGGAGGATGAGCGCGCCGGGCGGCGTCGTCGATCCATCGAGCGGGCGATGCGTCGACGACGTGGCGGCGGACTCCCGGGTCACAGGCCGCTCACCTCCTGGCGTCGCACGAGCAGGATGAGGATGGGCGCGCCGATGAGCGCGGTGACGATGCCCACCTGCAGTTCCGCCGGCAGCACGATGAGCCGTCCGACGACGTCGGACACGAGCATGAGCACCGGAGCGAGCACGGCGCTGAACGCCAGGATCCAACGCCAGTCGGGGCCGGTGAGCCACCGGACGGCGTGCGGCACCATGAGCCCGACGAACACGATGGGGCCGACGGCCGCGGTCGCCGCACCGCAGAGCAGGGTCACGGCGACGACGACCACCGGGCGGGTGAGGGCCGCCTTCGCGCCGAGCGACGTCGCGAGGTCCTCACCGAGCGCGAGGACGTTGAGTCGGCGCGCGCTGACGACCGCCAGCAGGAGACCGATCACGATGAACGGCAGGATCGCGGCGAGGGTGCCCGCCGGCCGGTCTGCGACGGTCCCCGCACCCCAGAACCGCATGCGGTCGAAGGTGTTCACGTCGATGAGCGCGAGGGTCTGCGTCACCCCCGTCAGGACGGCTCCGAGCGCGACGCCGACGAGGGTCAGTCGGAGCGGCGTCGGGACCCCTCGTCCACCGCTCGCGACGAGGTAGACGATGACCGAGGCGGCAAATGCGCCGAGGAACGCGAACGGGAGGTATTGCTCGATCGACGTGACGCCGAGCAGGGCGACGGCGAGGACGACGGCGAAGCCGGCGCCGGCGTTGACCCCGAGGATGCCGGGGTCGGCGAGGGGGTTTCGTGTCAGCGCCTGGATGAGTGCGCCTGCGACGCCGAGCGCGAGCCCGGTGACGATGGCGAGCAGGGTGCGGTCGACGCGGGCGGAGGTGACAGTGATCTGACTGACGGACCCGTCGGGCTCGGTGAACGCACGCCAGACGACATCGAGGGGCAGCATGGCCGAACCGATGCCGACACTGAGCAGCGTCGCGACGGCGAGGAGCCCGAGCGCGAGGTGGAAGGCGAGGAGCAGGCCGACGGTCCGACTCCGGGTGCGGGTCGCGACGTCCGGGGCCCGCCGCCCGGATCGCTGCTCGAGCATCGTTCTCCTCACCTCACGACGATTCGCCACACGCTAACAGTCGAGTCCTCCGGCCAGGCGCCCGACGAGGAGCGCAAACGGGTCAACGATCCGCGGCGGTCTCGCTCGCGAAGAGCGCCTCGACGGGTGATGCGGCGAGCGCGGCGAGGGGAATGCCGGTCTCTCTACTGAGCGCACGGAGGAGGCCGGCCCTCGTGCTGTATCCGGCCAGGCGCGCTGCCGACGACGGTGAGCCGCCGCCTTCGAGGTGCGCCACCGCAGCGTTCATCCGGGCGCGGGACCGCCACCGGGCGAACGGCAGCCCGGTCTCGTCGAGGAAGATGCGCTGCACCTGGCGGGGGCTGAGGTGGTGCCGTTCCGACAGTTGGACGAGCGTGTACGGGCTCCGGACCGCCTCCCTGGCGAGTCGGCGGCCGACGGGGTGCGTTGGCACGATCATGGCGAAGTACTGGCGTTGCAGGCGCCGCAGGATCTCGCCGATCGCGGAGCGGAACGGCTCGATCTGGTCGCCGGACGGCGCCGCGCCGAGCACGGTGGTCATGACGTCGACGAGCGCCGGGACGACACCCAGCACGCGCATCCGCTGACCGGGGACGACGTCCGCATGCAGCATCGGGCCGAGCGCCATGCCGCCGTCGCTCAAGCGGACCGCATGGGGCACGAAGGGGGCGAGCCAGACCGCCTCGCCGCGTCGCAGGGTCAGCACCTCCTCGTCGACGGCGAGTTCGACAGTGCCTGCCGCCGCGTAGACGAGATGCGGCGCATCGTGCTCGTGCACGTCGTGTCCGAGGAAGCGAATCGAATTCTCGGGCACGACCGTAGCCAGTGTTCGGACGACCATCTCCACCCTTCGGCTCGGTCGGGGAACGTGTCGCGTCCGGAACGAGGGATGTCGTCTCCGGACGCCCCGACATTCACAGGAAGTATAGCCTTACCTTACTTCCCCCTTCGCCTGCGTGCCATCGCGCCGCCCTGTCCTCTGCGAGGAACCATGCGTCTCACCCGTCCCCTCATCGCCTCGATGCTCGTCGCAGGGCTCGCCCTCACCGGCTGCTCCTCTTCGGCCGGCTCCACCGGCTCCACGAGCACCGCCGACGCGGAGCGCATCGTCGTCCTCAACTACGCGCTCGCGGGGTACCTCTACAACCTCGACGTCCCGGTGCTCGCGACCATCCCCGAGGACGCCGACGCCACCGAGGGCGAGTACTCCGAGTTCTGGGCCGACGACGCTCAGGAGGACGGCACCGAGTTCCTCCCGTGGAGCGTCGACGGCTTCGACCTCGAAGCCATCCTCGCCCTCGAGCCGGACCTCATCATCGGCGGCGGCATCGGTTTCCCGCTCTTCCAGGCCGAGGAAGCCTATGACGACCTCAGCGACATCGCCCCGACGGTCCTGGTCGGCAAGGGCCTCGGCACGTGGCAGCAGCAGTTCTCCTTCCTCGCCGAGGACGTCTTCGCCCGTACCGACGAGTACCGCGACGCGCTCGACGCCTACGACGAGCGCGTCGCGGAGGTGAAGGAAGCCATCACGCCGCCTGCTGGGCCGGTCTCGTTCCTGGCCTTCACCGCGGACGCCACCGCGTACGCGCTGGTCGAGAGCGTCGGCCTTCCCACCGAGTTCGCAGCGGTCGGCATCGAGCCGGCACCGATCTTCGCCGAAGGCGACTTCGAGGTCTACGGCGGCGGCGGCGACATGTTCGAGCTGTCGACGGAGCAGGTCGGCCAGACCATCACCCAGCCCTCCGTCTTCGTGATGGGCTTCAACGGCGAGACACTCGACGTCGCTCAACTGCAGGCGAACCCGGTCTACGCGGCGCTCCCCGCCTTCCAGACGGGCAACGCCTACGACCTCCCCTACTGGGCGCTGCGCGGCGACTACGACGAGGCCATGGCCCTCCTCGACGTCATCGAGCAGCAGTTCTCCTGATCGGCGGAACATGACACAGCGGTCTTTCACCACCCACCCACTCGTCGTCCGGAGCGTCACGGTGCGCGCCCTCCAGGACGTGACCCCCCGGATGCGGCGCGTCACCCTCGGCGGCGATCGGCTCGGCGCGATCGAGGTCGACGGTGTGCAGCACCCGGCCTTCGCGGCACCAGGGTTCGACGATCACGTGAAAGTGATCTTCGCGTCGGACGGCGATGTCGCGTCCGCGCTTCCGGTGCAACTCGCGCACGGCATCGAGTGGCCAGCCTCCGACACCCGACTGGGACGCGACTACACGCCGCGTCGCGTGGCGGCGGACGAGTTCGACCTCGACTTCGTGCTGCACGGTGATGGCCCGGCCGCCACATGGGCGATGTCCGCTGCGGTCGGAGACGAGCTGTGGTTCGTCGGCCCGAAGTCCTCCACACGACTGCCGGACGAGGTCGGACAGGTGCTCCTCGCCGGGGACGAGACGGCGCTGCCTGCGATCGGCCGGTATCTCGACGAGCGACCGGTGGACACGCCCGTGGTCGTGATCGTCACCGTCTCGGACCCGTCAGCTCGGCAGGAACTGCGGCTCCGCCCCGAGGACACGATCGAATGGGTCGAGGCGGATCCGACGGACGCTGCCGCCCTCGAGGACGCGGTTCGGCGTCTCTGGGGCTCAGCGGAGGCCGAACCCGCCGGCTACGCCTGGGCCGCCGCGGAGAGCACGGTGCTGTTGCCGGTCCGTCGCTACCTCGCCAGGGAACTGGGCATGCCGAAGTCGCACCTGAACATCACGGGCTACTGGAATCGCGAGGATGCCACGACAACCGTGCCTCCCGTCGAAGCTCGGGCCGGCGCCTCCGAGATGCCTCACGGTCACGGCGCCGACGACGGAGCACGGCAGACGGTCGCCCCCGTCGCCTCACCGCTGCCCTGGTTCGTCGTCCGAGCCGCGATCCGCCTCGGTGTGACCGACGTGCTCGCCGCGACATCCGGGATCTCCGCGACGGCCCTCGCTGAGCGCGTCGGCGTCACCGCCGGGCGACTCGGCCTGCTCCTGCCCGTGCTGCGCACCCACGGGGTCGTGGCGGGCGAGGACGACGCGCTCCGCCTCGGTGCGTTCGGCGATGAGCTCGTCGACGACGAACACGTCCGTGAGGAGTACGACGGCTTCGAAGCCGACACGCTCGTGTCCCTCGAGCTCCTCGCCGAAGCGTTGCGCAGCGGCCGCTCGACGCGTCAGGAGCGCAGCGGCGCGACCCTCGCCGCTCGTGCAGCGGCCGACGTGTCGGTGTACACCGAGCTCATCGACGGCGCCGGACACCTCGTGTATCTGCTGGACTCGTTCGTCGCCGACGAGGTGTGGACGGGTGTGGAACGCTGCGTGCTCACCGGCCCGGGCTCGGCCGCTCTCGCAGGTGCGCTGCTCGACCACGGTCGCGTGACCGCGATCGGGATCGCCGAACAGCCCGCGGGCCTCGATGCGTTACAGAGGGAACTCGGTGAGCATGCGGCCGTCACCTGGACGGTCGAACCCGACACACGGACCGCCGCCACCGTCGCACAGCCACCCGCCACGTCACCGGCACAGCTCGTGGTCTCCGCGCTCGGACTCGCGCACCGCACCGACGCCGAAGCCGTCTCGCTCCTCACCGCGTTCCACCGGCACGCCCGCACGGCCGTCGTCATCGAGTCGTCTCGCCCGGACGGCCTCGGCGACGAGGACGCGGAAGCCCAACTCGACCACTTCGCGCAGACCGGCTCCCCCATGCGCGACGCCGACGCCATCGGGGCGCTCGCCGCGGCAGCCGGCTGGCGTACCACGGCCGTCACCCCGCTCGGCTGGGGCGTCGAGGCGATCACGCTCACCGCAGCGTCGCTGTAGCGAGGCGACTGCGGCTCTGGCGCGCTGGTTCGAGTAGGAACAGGCAGACTGATCGCCGCATGGTGATGGCCCCGAGAGTGTTCCCGGGGCCATCGTCAAGCGTGTGTTCTGGTCACGCCACGCAGGACTTCAGTCCGTAGACCGACGCGGCGAGTCCGACGTATGCGATCACGCCGGTGCCGGCGGTCTGGACGATTCCGTAGGCCGACGCACCAGTTCCGACGATGGCGACGACGCAATCCATGGTGATCGCGTTCGGGTCGGCGACGGTCCCGTGTCCGGTGAGTGCGATCGTCTCGATCTGCTGACCGTTGATGTACTTCTGCAGGTAAGAGCCCTTGCAACTGCTCAGGGCCATGCTGTAGGACGACCCGTCGATACCGACGCAGACGTACTCATACTGCCCGGCGGGTTCGGCGTTCGCGGCGCCCGCGGCGCCGACGGTCAAGCCGAGTGCCGCAACTGCTGTGATCAGGATTCGTGAAAGCTTCGTACGCATCGGAGATACTCCTTTGTCTCTTTCGTCGTTTCCGAATCGTTACCGTACCCAGCACCCCGCACTTGAAGTCAACCCTTGTTTGGGTGTATAGGCAGTCACGAGCAGCCTCGGGCCTGTCGACCCCTGGAACCCGACGATGTCGCCGACCCCGAACCGTCTGCCTCGGCGTCGATCGGGACGTCGTCGATCTCATTCGGGTCGTCACGCCCGAATGCTCGTCGACCAACATGTACCCCGCCCGAAGCGCGCAAAACGCTCCCGAACGCAGGGCTCGGGAGCGTTTCGTGCGCTGTCGGGGTGGACGACTAGCGGTTCTTCACCCGGGTGACGGCGTCGGTGTTCTCAGCTCGCGCGTTGCCGGCCTTCTTGTCGGCCTTCGCGGTGCGCTTCTCTTTCAGCGTCTTCGCCGGCGCGGTCTTGCCGCCCTCTTTACGTGCGGACTTCTCGCCCATGATGATGCTCCTTTGCGAGCCACGGTGACCCTGTACCGCTGAGGGTACAGGGAGTTCCCGCGGACGTCTCCTCCTGACGCGGAGATGTCGGCGTAGATGTCGGCGCCGATACAGGTGCCGCGTCAGTGCTCCCAGATGCTCCGATAGGCGGGGAGGAAGGCGATCATCGCGGCGAGCACCGTCGCTGCCGTGAGCAGCGGGAGCGCCGGCTCCATGATCCACGGCGAGTCCTCGGAGTTGAGACCCATCGCCATGACCGTCCATGCTCCGATCGACCCGAGGATCAGCAGGACGATGAACGTGATCGCCGTCGCGCCAGCCCTCGGGGTGACCCGTCGACGTGCGAGCAACGGCACCGTGAAGATCGATCCGACGATCACGACCACCAGGACGACGAACGCCACGCCGAAGAGGATCGCCCCCTCGTCGATCTCGCCGTCGTCGCCCGAGCTGAACAGGCCGCCGAGCAGGCCCAGCAGGTTGACGGTCTGCGCTTCCTCATCCACCTCGCTGGTCACGAACGGGACCAACAGGGACAGGACGAGGAGTACCTCGATCACGATCATCGGGATCGAGATGAGGATCGACTCGATCGCGTCGACGCGCTGCTCCATTCGGCGACGAGCCGCTTCGAGCGCCGTCACCTCGGCTGACGGTCTCGTGGCGTCCGTGTGACTCGTGGCACCTGATGCATCGTTCATGGCGACCCCCTGCGGTGATGACGACCGGCGAGCGCGCGTCGCTCCGGCGCTCCGATCCTACGACGGCGCTCCTGTCGGGCGGCCGTCCTCGCGCCGAAGGGGTGCCAGTGCCATGCTGGGCCGATGGAACCACTCATGCGACGTCGCACAGGGACCACCGTCCTCATCACCGGGGCCGGTCACGGCATCGGTCGGGCCTGCGCCCTGCGGCTCGCCGAGGAGGGCGCACGGGTGGCCGTCGCCGATCTCGACGGCGAGGCCGCGGAGCGCGTCGTCGGTGAGCTGCCCGAGGTCGTCGGCGGACATCTCGCCATCACGCTCGACGTGACCCGGGCCGATTCCGTCGAGGCGGCCTTCGCGGACCTCGAGACGGCCTTCGGCGGACTGGACACCCTCGTCAACGTCGCCGGAGGCAACATGCCGCACGGCACCTTCGAGGAGACCGGCGACGAGGTGTGGCAGCACATGGTCGACCTCAACCTGCTCGGCGTGGTGCGCTGCTGCCGCGCTGCGGTCCCGCTGCTCCGGCACAGCACGTCCACCCCGTCGATCATCTCGATCACCTCCGTCAACGGCCTCACCGCGCTCGGACAGGAACCGTACTCGGCCGCGAAGGCCGGGATCCCGTCGCTGACGGCGAACCTCGCCGTCAGCCTCGGCCCGGACGGGATCCGCGTGAACGCCGTCGCGCCCGGAACCGTCCGCACCCGGGTCTGGGACGATCACGAGGGCGGCGCCGATCGGATGCTCGACCTCTACCCGCTCGGTCGGGTGGGCGAGCCGGAGGACATCGCCGCGGCCGTCGCGTTCCTGGCGTCGGGCGACGCGTCCTGGATCACGGGCCACACGCTCCCCGTCGACGGCGGGCTGATGACGAACCACTGACCGCCGCCGAGCGAGCCGCGGCCGTCCCCCTGGACGACACGTCGCCGATGCGTGATCACGAAGCAGGCTGCGCTGCGAGTCTCGCGACGAAACCTTCGATACGCAGCCTGAGGTCGCGGAATGCGTGGTCGAAGGCCGAGTCGGTGGCGGTTCGGGCGGGGTCGGGGATGGACCAGTGGAGGTCGTCGCGGCCGCTGAGTTCCTCATGGGCGCGGTCGCAGACGGCGATGACGAAATCGTCATCCTGGAGCACCTCCGCCGTCGACAGGGGACGCTTCCCCGGGATCCGCACTCCATGGCGCGCGGCCGAGCGTACCGCCGCGGCATTGACCTCGGTCGCGGGCCGACTGCCAGCCGATGCCACCGGCAGCGGGCTGAGGCGACGCCAGAGCGCTTCCGCCATCTGTGACCGGGCAGAGTTCGCGGTGCACACGAACACGATGCGCTTGGAGAACCGGACGGGATCGGGCGTGAGGCCGTCGAATGCGCTGGGGACCAGCCGGACGTAGCTGCGTCGACCGTCGGCCTCGGATCGCGACCGCGAGAGGATCCCGGCCTGCTCCAGCACGCGCAGGTGGTGCGCGACGAGGTTCGACCTCATGCCGAGACTGGACTGGACCTCGGTGGGCGAGAGGTCACCGAGGGCGAGCAGATCGACGATCCGCAACCGGGCCGGCTCCGCCAGGGCAGCGAACTTCGCCGCCCTTACTCCCAATGCTTCCATCGGTACAACCCCCGTTGACTCAACGATCATTGACTCAATAATAGACAGCGGTGATCATGGAAAACCTACTCACACGTCGAGCACGCCGCTCGAACTCGTGGTCGCCCTGAAGGAGGAACACCATGGGTATCGGAACCGGAATCGCCCTGTTCGTCATCGGCGCCATCCTCGCGTTCGCAGTCGACGTCGAGATCGCGGCCATCGACCTCACGATGATCGGATACATCCTGATGGGTGCCGGTTTCGTCGTCTTCCTGATCTCGCTCATCCTCATGATGCGGAGTCGCCACGTCTCCTCCACGACGCGTTCGGCTGTCGACCCGAGCAGCGGAGAGCGCATCACCCGCCGAAACACCACCGACACGGACGGACCGGCCCTCTGAGTACTGGAGCACCCGGCACACCCCTCGCATCGACGATGTCCGAACGAATGATCGCCGACCCTCGGGTCGGACAGCTACTCGACGACCGTTATCGCCTCGAGCGACGCATCGGCGTCGGCGGGATGGCGGCCGTCTACCTCTCGACCGACGAGGTCCTCGGACGCCAGGTCGCCGTGAAACTGTTCCGAGCGGGCACGACGGAGGCGACGGACGCGGCTCGGACCGCTTCGGAGACACGTCTCCTCGCCTCCCTGAACCACCACGCACTCGTCACGCTGTTCGACGCGCACGTCACGACCGGCAACGGCTCGTACCTCGTGATGGAGCACATCGGCGGCCCGACTCTCGCACAGCGGATCGCGCGGTCGCCCCTTCCGTCGGACGAGGTGGTCGTCATGGCCGCCGATCTGGCCGACGCCCTGCACACCGTGCACGCGGCTCGTGTCGTCCACCGTGACATCAAACCGTCGAACGTCCTGCTGCGTCCGACGATCACCCCTGGCCCCGCGTACCGGGCCAAGCTCGCAGACTTCGGCATCGCCCACCTCATCGACAGCACCAGGATGACGGCCCCGGGCGCCCTGATGGGCACGGTCGCGTATCTGAGTCCCGAACTCGTCCGCGGAGCGGATCCGGCGACCCCGGCTGACGTGTATGCACTCGGCCTCGTCCTCCTCGAAGCGCTGACCGGCAGACGCGCGTACCCGCAGACGAGTACCCCTGAATCGCTCATGGCGAGGTTGAACGCGCCGCCGACGATCCCCGCAGAACTCGGGTATGCGTGGAAGTCGCTCCTCAGCTCGATGACCGCGTCAGACCCCCGCCAGCGGCCGACCGCGTTCGAGGTCGCGACCGTCGTGCGGCGGATGGATGCATCGCCGAGCGCGCAGGACGCGACGGAACCACTGACCGCCGAGCCCACGGCGACCGTCGTCCTCTCCCCCGAGACGCTGCGCTCGATCGGCGAGGAGTCCTCACCGGACGCCGCGGATCGTGCACGTCCTCGTGACGTCGCCAGCCAGAGACGCACGATCTGGCTCTGGGCGGCGGCAGGAGCAGCGTTGCTCGTCATCGTCGTGGTCCTCGTCCTCGCGTTCACGACATCCGTTCAACCGCCTCCGCCCGAGTTGCCCGCGCTGCCCGATCCACTCTCGACCCATCTCAAGGAACTCTTGCGGGAGGTGACACCATGACCAGGTCGCGACGCTCCTGCGCCCGCTGGCGCCTCGTCGCGCCGCTCATCGTCGTCGCGGTCCTCAGCGGCTGCTCATCGAGCACCGCTGGGCTCGACACCGACACCGGACGTGAGTTGCAGAACAGCGTGGTCCTGGTCGCGAACGCCGCCGTCGACGGAGACCCCACCGGCGCGCTCGCGGCTCTCGATGCACTCGCCGCTCAGGTCAGTGCGGCGGAGAACGAGGGCACCGTGTCCGAAGCGCGAGCGGCCGACATCCGAGCCGCCATCGATCTCGTCCGCATCGACCTCACCCCGGTCGTCGAGACACCTGCTCCTGCACCTGAACCTGTCGCGACCGAGTCCGGCACACCCGCGGATCCGGTCGACGAGGGCGACGACGGTGGCGATGGGAACAAGGGAAACAAAGGCAACAAAGGCAACAACGGCAACGGGAACGGGAAGAAGGACAAGTGAGACGCCTGAACGCAGCAGACGATGACGAGGCGGCGACCCGGAACGACAGCACGGACGTGTCGACCGCCCTCGCGCAGCAGTCGACCGTCGTCGACCTCCCGATCGCAGCCGTGTACAAGCAGTGGGTCGACTTCGAGTCGTTCCCGACGTTCCTGCCTGCCGTCCGGGAGGTCACCCGGACCAGTGACGTCTACAGCCGTTGGACCCTCTCGCTCGGCCGACTCAGCAGACACTTCGTCGCGGAGATCGTCGAGCAGCTCCCCGAGGAACGGCTGGCGTGGCGCACCATCGAAGGCGACGTCTGGTTCTCCGGCGCCGCCGTCTTCGAGGCGGTGGACAAGGAGCACACGCGCGTCTCGCTGACGGTGGATTGGCAGCCGACGACCGCGGTGGAACGCGCAGCCGACACGTTGGGCATGGCCGACCGGACCGTCCGTGCCGCCCTCCGCGCCTTCAAGGATTTCATCGAGAGCACCGGCGGGCCGTCGGGACGCTCACGGATCAAGCTGGTCTCCTCAGACGGGTAGCTCCAGCTTCATCGAGAGCACCGTCCGGCCGTCGGCACGCTCACGGATCAAGCTGGTCTCCTCACGACGCCGGCAGGTCCCCGAACCGGCGTCTCACTGCGGGAAGCCAGCTCGGCGGAGCCGCCTACCCTGGAAGGGAGTCGCTACGACAGGGAAGGTGGGCACGATGAGCGAGGAGCACGACGCCGCAGCAGCGAGCGGTCTGGCGCTGGCGCTCCGTGCGCCCGCGCCGTCGGAGCGGCTGCAGGCGGCCCTCGCTGCCGGCACGAATCCCAAGACCACGTATGTCGACGTGCTCATCGACCGGTGCGTCGTCGAGCCCGACTTCTTCGTGCGCGACACGCTCACCTGGGCACTGATGCGGCACGATCCGGAGACCACCGTGGAACGACTCATCGACGAACTCGGCTCGGTGTTCCCGCAGGCGCGCAGCCAGGCGTTGCACACCCTCTCCAAGATCCGCGACCCGCGCACGTGGTCCGCGGTCACGCCGGCCCTGCTCGAGGACGACGAGGATCAGGTCGCGCGAGCGGCGTGGCGGACGGCCGCGGGTTGCGTCCCCGCGGACGAGGCGCGCGCACTGGCCGATCGCCTCGCGAAACAGTTCGGCCGCGGCGACCATGACATGCGGCACAGCCTCACCCGGGCGTTCGCCACCATCGGCGAGTCTGCGCTCCCGGCCGCCGAACAGGCCGCGGCACCCACCACGCAGGGCACCGTGCCGCACGCGAGCATCGCGCGAGCCCACGCGCTCGCGACCGTCCGCATCATGCACGACCCTGAGCTGGAGTTCGGCCAGGCCATGGCCGAGGCTCGACGCTCGCTCGACGCTCCCGGTACGCCGGACGCGCTCAGCTGACCTCGATCGCACTGCCGGCAGCGACGCGCATCGGTCGGGATGCTTGCACGGTCTGCGCGGAACAGCCAGCACTTCACACGATCCGTTCGACGCGGTTGACTGGGGCCATGTCCGACACAGCTGTGAACCCCGTCCCCGCACACGCCGATGATCGCATCGCGGTCCTCTTCGACATCGACGGGACGCTCGTCGACTCCAACTACCTGCATGTCGACGCCTGGGACCGCGCCTTCGCCGATGCAGGACGGCCCGTCGACGCGTGGCGGTTGCACCGATCGATCGGCAAGGACTCGGGTGAGCTGCTCGCCGGCCTGCTGGACGGGCAGGAGGAGGTCGACCGCTACGGTGAGCGCGCCAGCGAGCTCCACAGCGAGTACTACCTCGCGAGCACGTCACGCCTCCGCGTCATCGCCGGAGCCCGCGACCTCCTCGGCGCACTCGCTGAGCGCGGCATCGCCGTCGTGCTCGCGACGTCCGCCCCGGAGAACGAACTCGAGATCCTCCGCGACCTCCTCGACGTCGATGAGGCGATCTTCGCGGCGACCTCCGCCGGCGACGTCACCACGGCGAAGCCCGAGCCCGACATCGTCGAGGTCGCCCTCGAGCGCGCCGGGGTGCCCGCGTCACGCGCGGTCATGGTCGGCGACGCGGTCTGGGACATCGAGGCGGCCGCACGCGCCGGGGTCGAGTGCATCGGCGTCCGCAGTGGCGGCTTCGGCGACCAGGAACTCCGCGATGCCGGTGCCGTCGCCGTGTACGACGACGTCGCGGACCTCCTCGCCCAGCTCGACGACAGCCCGATCGGTCACCTCGCCGGCTGACACCGAGCCACGCCGCACTGCACCGCTCGCGGGGCCTCAGTACGCCTGTTGGATCGCCGCCGCCACCGCGCCCACGTCGTCGTTCGAGTCGAAGACCTCGGGGATGATGTCGTCGAAATTTGTGAACCGGTTGTTCACGATGATCGTGAAGAGGAGCGTGCGCCCGCTCTCGGCCTCGATGACCCCGCCGAGCGTCTTCGTGCTGAGGCGCGCACGGCGATTGAAGGTGTCGATGCCGACGAGCGTGCCGGTCTTCGCGAAGACCTTGCCGGCCGACTCGCTGTCGGTCTGCACGGTCGCCAGCGACCCGTCGACGCCCAGGATGGGCAGGGTGTCGCGCCACCGCTCGGCGTCGGGTCCCTCCGCCATGATCCGCTGGACCTCGGCCGCGTTCTTCGCCGTGATGAGGTTGCCCTCGAGACCGGATCCGTCGATGAGTGACGCCCCGAGGGTGTCGAGCCCGGCATCGCGCCAGATCTGGCCGGCGGCACCCATGCCGTCCTCGCAGTCCTTGGAGCCGTTCGCCACGGCAAGTCTGCAGATGAAGGTCTGGGCCCCACGGTTGTAGCTGATCTTCATGACGTAGGTTGCCTCCTCCGCGAGCGGCAACGACTCCAGTTCGGCGACGACCGGCAGCGCCTCGACGTCCGCCTCGGCCGGCAGCGCGCCGTCGGGGTTGGCGGCGGTCGGGTCCGCCGAGACCGCGACGCCTGCGCGGCCGAGCGCCTCGATGAACGCCGTGCGCGCGAAGGCGGCGGTGTCCGTCAGGACGTAGATCTTCAGCGTCGGGCCGGCATCCGCGGCGATCGTCCCGGTGATACTCAACCGGCCGTCTCCGGTGAGCACCGGGTCCGCGAGACTCGTCTTGCCACCTGCCTCGACCGTTTCGACGTCGACGCTCAGCTTCCACGGCGAGACCGCCGGGGTCAGCTCGCCGGTTGCAGGAGCGCCCTCCTCACCTGGTGTGATCAGGATGTCGAGGATGTTCTGGTTGATGATGGTCGGTGTGATCGGTTGCTTGGCGAGGGTGCCGGCGAACAACCGGTCGTCGATGATGACGTCGCCACTCACGGCGTCGATACCGGCGGCCTTCACCTGCGCCGCGAGTTCGTCGAGACCAGTGAGCGGATCCTCCGGAGTGAGCGTCGCCCCTGGGATCGGGTTGGCGTCGTTGTGATCGAGGTTCGCGAAGTCCACGGTGCCGTCGTCCTTCGTGCGGCCGCCCATCGTGAGATCACCCTGGCCGACCAGGATCAGGTCACCGGCGAGGGTTCCGGAGACGACCTCCCCCGACTGCTTCACTGGCGTCGTCACGGTGCTGTCCGGGCCCAACTCGAGCCAGACCGCACCCGCACTGTAGGTCTTCACGAACGAGCCGGGCTCAGCCATCTTGTCGCCGTTGTGGTCCACGATGACGTCGCCGGTCTCCAGGTCCTCCACGTGGATCTGCCAGTTGGCGTTCGCGTAGACCGGCTTGTCCATCACCGCGAGGGCGGCCTCGGGGATCTGAGCGGCGCCGTCGACATCAGCGGCATCAGCGGTGCACGCGGTCAAGGACGCTGCGACGACGGCGAGCACCAGCACAGCGGCACCGCGAGTCGCACCCGCGCGATTCATCGGGTCCTCCCGACGACCTCGGCGAGGCGACGGAAGAGTTGATCGGCGGGATGTTCCTTGGGCACGTAGTTGGACAGGTTGAAGAACACGGCGATCGTCGCTCCGCTCGTGGTGTCGTGGAAGAGGGCTGCGGTGAAGCCGAGGCCCTCACCGTTGTGACCCCACCATCCGTCGGTCCGGCCCATCCCCAGCGCGTATTCGTCGTAGGGCGGCCCGGCGTCCAGCGGTGCGCCCTGCTCTCGTTCGGTCTGCGTCGCCGCATCGAGGAGCGCGCCGGTCGCAAGGATCTCGCCCCACACCCGTGCATCGTCAAGCGAGGTGATCATCGAGCCGGCAGGTCCGAGTGCGGACAGGTTCGGGTTCTGCCCGTCCCAGCGCCCACCGGTGTCCGAGGGGACGTAGCCGAGCGCATGCGGCTCGGTCCAGGTCGAGACGTCGGTGATGTAGCGGGTCCGGGTCTGTCCGAGCGGCTCGAGGATGCGTTCGGAGATCACGTCCTCGAACGTCTCCCCTGTCGCCACCTCGACGACCTTGCCGAGGAGGTTGGTGTTCGCGTTCGTGTAGACGTGCTCGGTGCCCGGAGCGAACTGCGCGGGTTGCCCGACGACGTAGCCGTTGAGCTCGTCGATGGTGAAGATCCGGTCCGGCTCGTCGACGAAGAAGTCCTGGACGAACTCGTCGGTGAAGTAGTCGGCGTTGCCGCTGGACATGTTCGCCAGCTCGCGGAGGGTGATCGTGTCGCCGTCGGTGATCCCGTCGATGTACTCGTCGATGGTGTCGTCGAGACTGATCACGCCCTCGTCGACGAGTTGCAGGATGAGCGTGACGGTGTACGACTTCGTGATGCTGCGGATGGGCCACTGCATGTCGGCTGTCACCGGTTCGTCGTTCTCCACATCGGCGAGCCCGGCGACCGCCGTCCACGATCCCTCGCCAGGGATCCACACGCCGACGGCGGCCCCTGGGACGTCGTACTCCGCCATCGTGTCGTCGAGGGTCTTCTGCAACTCGGCGGCCAGGTCGGCGGGCAGATCGCCCTCGGGGGCGGCTGGTCGTGAGACCGCTCGAGCCGTCGTCGTCGACGCAGCAGGCTGAGGTGTGGCGCAGGCCGCGAGCATCACCATCGCGACCGCGGCGGATGCGAGTCCGAGCGCGGATCGGCGGATGCGCCGAGTGCCGCGTGCGTGCGTGATCATGGGTGATCCCCTCTGCTGTGGTCGGGCTGCTGCGGTCGGACCGTTCGAGACCGGGAGGCCGCTCTGCCTCGCTGACGGGTGCTGTCCCGGCCCCCGCCGGAACTCAAGGAGGCAGAGCACCCTTCGCGGGTCCCACCCACAGTTTGGGAGGACACAAGAGGACATCACAAGCTCCGCTTGCGGCCATGTCCTCTTCCGGCCGTCCGGATGCGGTCATATGCGTCATGATGGTGGGACACTCGCCGGGGAGGAGGAACGTGGACGACCGCGGATTGCTCGAACTGATCTATCGGAGCCGGCCCAGGACGGTCGCCGAGCTGGCCTCCGTCGCGCACCTCGATGAGTCCGAGGTCCTCGCCCACGTCTCACGATTGGAGGCGCAGGGTGCCCTCTCGGTGCGCGACGGCGCCGTCACCTACCCGCACCCCGCCTCCTGGACGGCGAACATCGTTGCGACCAGGACCCGCGAACTTCGCGAGTCCTCCGCCACCACGACGACGCAGATCGAAGCGCTCGTCGCAGACCTCCCGTCGCTCCTGCGCCACTGGTCGGTCGGCGAGGCTCCGGATGATCTTGCCCCGGTCTTCGCCAGACACGGCCCGCGCGCGGCCGAAGACCTCTGGTACGACACCGCGCAGGACGCCACGGCGAGCGCGTGGGCGGTGCTCCCGACCGTCGAGCGGTTCCTGACCAGCGACCCGGACCGGGCGGCACGCTTCAGCGAGGCCTTCGCCGGCAAGCAGTCCGTGCGCGCACTGCTGCCGGCATCGGTGCTGAGCGACGAACGACTCGTGGCGCTGTCGGAGCGGTACGCCGCATCCGGGGTCGAGTTCCGCGTCCTCGACGAGCTGCCGAGCTGGTTCTGGATCGACGGCGACCTGCTCGCATTGCCGTTCGAATGGGGAGAGGACTGGCCCACGAGTGTGCTCGGTGTGCGCAACGCATCTCTCGCCGCGCTGGGCAGGACGCTGTTCGAACAGCTGTGGAGCCGATCGCGGTCGATCGGGTTCGCCGGTCGCGCATGGACACCCCTGATGCAGCTCATGCGGAAGGGCATCACCCTCGATTCGGCATCCCGCACGCTCGGCATCAACCCCCGGACCGGTCGCCGCCGTGTCGCGGCAGCGATGGAACACTACGGCGTCTCGACGCTGTTCGCCCTCGGTGTGGCGTGGGCGGCAGACGCCGACCAGGCCGACTGATCCGGGTCATGATCCTGTCGCCCTGGCTGACCGCGGCGACGCCCATGATGACGACCACGCCCCCGATGAGCTCACTCGGAAGCGGGATCTCACCGAGCCACACGAAGGAGATCATCACGGCGACGGCGGGCACCAGATACAGCAGCGATGTCGACGCGACCACCGGCATGCGGGCGACGGCGTACCCCCAGAGGACGAAACCGAGCGCAGACGGAAGCAGACCGAGGTATGCGGCCGCGAGCCAGGCGCCACTGCTCGCGGAGACGAGCTGCGGCCAGTCGATCGGCACGAACGGGATCGTCATGACGGTGCCGGCGATCATCGCGTAGGTCGCCACTTCCGTCGCGGAGTATCGGCGCAGCAGGACCCGTGACAGTGGATGGTAGATGCCCTGTACGATCATCGCCGCGACGATGATCCAGACGGCCGAGGTCAGGCTGAGGCCGGCTCGAGCCAGGCACACCGCGCATACTCCTCCGATGGCGACTGCGCTGCCGATGAGGCGGATGCGGGAGACCCGCTCGGAGAATGCAAGGGCAGCGATGCCGACCGACACGAGTGGGGCGGCGGCGACGATGATGCTCGCCGTGCCGGCCGGCACGAAGAGTTCGCCGGTGTTGAGCAGCAGCTGATAGGCGGTCATACCGAAGAACGCGGCCCCGACGATCAGGGCCAGGTCCCGGCGTTCGGGCAACCGTATGCGCGTGGTCGGCGCCAGCGCGAGGAGCGCGACCGCGGCAACGATCAGGCGCACCGCGGAAAGCCCGACGGGACCGAGCTCGGGCGCGGCCACGCGGATGGCGGGGAACGCGCTCGCCCACAGGAGGACGACCACCAAGCCGGCGGCGAGTGCTCTCTTCGACGTCATCTTCGCAGCATGGTCGGTCGATTCATTCACGTCCATTTACTTTTTGTTGCGTGAAGACTAAACATGACTTTGTGTTAGATGTCAGAAAGCTGAACATGCTGGCCGAGCTGGATCGCCTCGGCACGATCGCCGCGGTCGCCGAGACGCTGCGGCTGACCGCGCCGGGCATCTCGATGCAGCTCGCGAGCCTCGAGCGTGAGATCGGCGTGAAGCTCACCGAGAAGCAGGGACGACGGATCGTCCTCACGCCGGCTGGACGCCTGCTCGCCCGGCATGGCAGCGGCATCGTCGACATGCTCACCATCGCCGAGATGGAGGTGGCTTCGATCAGGCGAGGCTCCACCGGGACGTACCGGGTGGCAGCATTCCCGACCGCGGCCCGCGCGATCCTCCCGGATGCCTGGAAGACTCTCGCCGTGGGAGATCCCGGCCTGCAGCTCCGCCTCATCGAACTGGAACCCAGCGATGCGCTGCCTGCCCTCGCGGCGGGAGAGGTCGAACTCGCCGTCGCCCACCACTACTCGAACATGCCGCCGCTCACCGCGACCGGCCTGATCGTCACGCCGATCGGCTCAGAGCAGGTCGATCTCGCGGTGCGTGCTGATGACCTTCCCTCGGAGGCGAGCGAGCGCTACGGCCTGGACCGGTTCGCCGACCATGACTGGATCCTGCCGAGTCGGGAATGGAGTTGCTTCGACATGGTCCACCGAGCGACCGACCTCGCGGGGTTCGAGCCGAGAGGGGTCGCCGAGGCCACAGACTACTCCGTGCAGCTCGCCCTCGTCGCCGCAGGAGTCGGAGTCGCCCTGATCCCGCGGCTCGGCGCACAGGACATCCCCGAGAACGTCACCATGATCCCGCTCGACGCGCCGATCCACCGACACGTCGTGCTCGTGGCTCGGCGCGCCTCGGCTGCAGACGCCGGGCTGAATCGAGTCATGTCGGCCATCTCGGCCAGCGCGGCGAACACGCTTGCTCCCGAAGGGTTGCCGCATGGCGCTTCCTGAACCGACCTCGTCGACCAGCCGGGTCATGCTCGTGTTGCGTGTGCTGGCCGGTGTCGTCGCGGGCATCTCGGCGATCGTGTTCCTGTTCGCCGTCTGGATGGTGGTCTCGAGCCGCACCGGCTTGGACGATCGCGACGTCCACGGGTACGGCCTGATCTTCGGGACCGTGTTCGCCGTCGTCGCCGGACTCGTCACCACCGTCGCACTCCCGCTCGCGGTCTCACCGAGACGACGGACCCGCACGGCAGGCGTGAGCCTTGCAGTGTTCGCAGCGATCATCGTCCTGCTCGTGATCACGGTCGTCACGGCGTAGAGAGGTGCCGCAGTGCGGAGTTTCCGGTCCTTTGCACCGCTCAGCGACACGGCGTCGGCCGGTTCGAGCCGGATAGTCTGTCTCCGAGGATGCCCACATGAACTCGTACCGCCAGTCCGACTGGGACGCCAGCGTCGCGCACCCGTCATCGGTGGGCGCACAGTATCTGATGGGTACCGGGGTCATCACGGGGGACGACGGGCACTCACGGCCGATCTCGCCCCCACACACCCACCCGGATGCGATGCTCGCCTGGTGCTACCGCGGCACGGTGTGGGTGTACCTGCCGGACGCCATGTGGCGATTGGCCCCGGGGCAGGGCGTGTGGATCCCCGCGAACACCCCGCACACCACGCGCCACGAGAAGGATTCGACCGGCTGCTACACCTACATTCCGCACCCGTCGCTCATCGCACCGGTGCCCGACATCGTCCGGGTGCTGGTACCGCGCGCGGTCCAGGAGATGCTCCTGCACCTCGGGATCAACGACATGCCGGACGACCTGCGCATCCGGATCCAATCGGTGCTCATCGAGATGCTGCAGCAGCCGACGTCGGAGGCTCCAGACGACTGGAGCGAGGTGCCGGTCCCCGGCGATGAGCGGGTACGCGCACTCGTGCAGGCGGTGCTCGCCGACCCGGGCGACCCACGGACGGCACAGCAGCTGTTCGTCGCCCACGGCCTCCATGAGCGCACCGTGCTCCGAGTGTTCACCAGCGACATCGGTATGAGTTTCGGACGATGGCGCACGGGCATCCGGATGACGCTCGCCGCCAGACTGATCGTCGACGGCACACCCATCGGGGCCGCCGCCCACCGGTGCGGGTACGCCACGACGAGCGCGTTCTCCGCCGCGTTCAAAGACCGGTTCGGCACGACGCCGCGGCAACATGTGACGCGCGTGCAGGCGGATCCCGCCCACCAGCTGTATTGGCGCTGAGCCGTGCCGTGCTGACACTGCGCCGTGGGGTCCTGAAGCCGAGCGCGAGTCTGTTCGTCGACACAAGTCGTCGTTTCTGCGACACTTGCGCGCGCATATCCGATTTAGCATCGAGTTATTAGGTGAGCATTACCTAAATCTGCCGCGTGGTCGCGGCGCCCTCCCCCACTTCTCTGAAGGAGAACCATGCCGCTCGCTTTTGCGCGCCCGAAGACCCGTCGGATCTCGTCATTCGTCGCTGTCGCCGCCGCCGCTGTCCTCGTCATGACCGGCTGCGCGTCCGCCGGAGCCGACACCTCGTCGTCCGCCGGATCCACCGACGGCGTCGTCATCGAGCATGCCCACGGCTCAACCACGATCGCCGAGAAGCCCAAGCGCATCGTCGCCCTCGGCTGGATGACGCCCGACATCGTGGCCGCCCTCGGCGAGAACCCCGTCGGCATCGAAGAGGTCTGGGGTGCCGGCGAGAGCGGCTACCAGCCCTGGTTCGAGGACTTCGTCACCGAGGAGTACGGCGAGACGCCCGAGATCATCCCGTTCGCCAAGGAGGGCCCGAACTATGAGGCCATCAAAGCGCTGAAGCCCGACCTCATCCTGAGTCTGTACTCGGGCGTCTCCGACGTCGAGTACGAGCGCCTGACCGACATCGCGCCGACCGTCCCGTACATCGAAGGACCGTGGAACCCCGGCACCTGGGAAGAGATGACGCGCACCGTCGGCAAGGCGATGTGGGAGGACGACAAGGCCGAGGAGCTCATCACCGAGACCGAGGACCAGATCTCGACCCTCGCGGGCGAGCACCCGGAGTTCGAGGGCAAGACCTTCGTCTGGGGCCTCACGCTCAACGAGGGCGGCACCGACCTCGGCGTCTACCTCGAGTACGACCCGCGGGTCCGCATCACCGAGGCACTCGGCTTCACCTCGACCTCGGCCATGGACAGCTTCCTCAGCACCGCCGAGGGCGACAACTGGTACACCGGCGTCAGCCTCGAGAAGCTCTACGACGTGCAAGCCGACCTCTTCGTCGCCTGGGGCGCCAGCGCCGACGAAGGGACGTACACCGTCGAGAACAAGGTCGTGTCGCGCTGGGAGCCGATCGAAGCGAACTCCTACGTGATCTACGGTGACGCCGAGAGCGCCTCCGCCATCAGCGCACCGACCGTGCTCTCGCTCAAGTACATCCTGCCGACGTACGTCGACGACCTCGCGGCCGCCATGCAGGGCGAGCCGACGATCACCGGCAAGTGACCACCGAGGCGTCCAGGCCGACCCCGTCGCCGGCCCAGCCGGTGACGGGTGACGCCAGCGACGCCTCACGCACCGACAGCTCGGGCATCGGTGCGGAGGGTCGTCGCGATCACGGCGACTCCCCGCACCGCACCGGGGTGCGCATCATCGGGTTGGTCGTCGTCACGGCGATCCTCGTGCTGACCGTCATCGCGTCGCTCGCGATCGGGAACCGCGCGATCGACCCCGTGACGGTGCTGCGCGCCCTCACGGCGTACGACGACGCAGACCCGCTCCACCTGATGGTCCAGGAGCTCCGCGTCCCACGGACCGTTCTCGGCATCGGCGTGGGAGCTGCCTTGGCGGTCTGCGGTGCCCTCATCCAGGCCTTCACCCGCAACCCGCTCGCCGACCCCGGCATCCTCGGGGTGAACGCAGGAGCCTCCTTCGCGGTGACCTTCGCCGTCGCCGTGCTCGGACTGACGACGCCCGGCGGCTACGTCCCGTTCGCCCTCCTCGGCGCCTTCGTGCTGACCCTCCTCGTCTACTTCCTCGGCTCCTTCGGTTCCTCCGGCGCGACGCCCATGAAGCTCACACTCGCCGGCGTCGCCCTCGGCGCGATGTTCACCGGTTTCACCACGGCGATCGTCCTGCAGAACCGCACCACCCTGGACGTCATGCGGTTCTGGGGCGTCGGCTCAGTCGGCGGACGCACCCTCGACCAGCTCGCCTGGGCACTGCCGCTCATCGCCGCCGGGCTCCTCATCGGCCTCCTGTGCGCCCGTTCCTTGAACGCCATGGCGCTCGGCGACGACCTCGCCCACTCCCTCGGCGCGCGCGTCGGGATCACCCGCATCATGGTCATCGTCGCCGTGACCCTCCTCGCCGGCACGAGCGTCGCCGCCGCCGGCCCCATCGCCTTCGTCGGCATCATGATCCCGCACGTCGTCCGCTGGTTCACCGGACCGGATCAACGGTGGGTCCTCACGTACTCGATGATCGTCGGGCCGGTCTTCCTGCTGCTCGCCGACATCCTGGGACGCGTCGTCCTCCCGAACGGTGAGCTCCGGGTCGGCATCATCACGGGCCTGCTCGGCGCCCCCGTCCTCGTCGCCCTCGTGCGCCGGAAGCAGGTGAGCGGACTGTGAGCATCGGCGAACGTCTGACAGCCCAAGACGCCCAGGCAACCCCGCCGTCCGCGGACGAGCCGACGGTCGACTTCGGCCGCCGACACCTCCGTATCGAGACGGCGCGCATCGCCACCCTCGTCCCCGTCCGAACGGTCGTCGTCTGCGCGAGCCTCGCCGTCGTGATCATCGTCGCCGGCCTCACATCGATGACGATCGGCGCCTACGAGATCGACCTCCCCGCCGTGCTCCGGGCCGTCTTCGACCCGGCCTCCGACCCGGATGTGCGTCAGGTCGTCCTGGAGTGGCGCCTCCCGCGCGTGCTGTTCGCCATCCTCTGCGGCGCCGCCCTCGCACTCGCCGGCGGCATCTTCCAGTCGCTCACCCGCAACCCGCTCGGCTCACCGGACATCATCGGCTTCGGCATCGGTGCACAGTTCGGTGTGACGCTCATGATGATCGTGCTCGGGCTGAACACGTACCTGCTCAAGGCGGCCGGTGCACTCGTCGGCGGTCTGGCAACCGCCCTGCTCGTCTACGTCCTGGCGAACAAGCACACGATGTCGTCGTTCCGCCTCATCATCGTCGGCATCGGTGTCTCCGCCGGTCTCGGGTCGCTCACCTCGTGGATCCTCATCTCGGTGAGTGTGGAGCAGGCGATGATGGCGGCCACCTGGGGTGCCGGTTCGATCGCGTCCCTCGGCTTCGACCAGCTCGTGCCGGCGGCGATCGTGTTCATCGTGGTCGTGCTCGCATCGCTGCCGCTGAACCGCACCCTCCCCGTGCTGGAGATGGGCGACGACGCCGCGACGGCACTCGGCATCAGCCCGCGGCGGACCCGGCTCGCAGCCATGGTGTTCGGCGTGGCCCTCGTGGCCCTCGTCACCGCTGCGGCCGGCCCGATCTCGTTCATCGCGCTCGCCGCACCGCAGATCTCCCAGCGACTCACGCGTTCGAACACCGCGATGGGCACGCTCCCCGTCATGCTGACCGGCGCGGCGCTCGTGGTCGTCTCCGACATGGTCGCGCAGATCGTGGCCGTGCCTGTCGGCGTCGTGACCGTCTCGGTCGGTGGACTCTACCTCGCGTGGCTCCTGGCCGCACAGTACGCGCGACGCACCTGACCAGCTGACGGACCAGACCCTGCCGCACCAGAGGAACGACACCATGACCGCATCACTGCTCGCCCGCGACATCACGCTCGGCTACGGCGACACCCGCATCATCTCCGAGCTGTCGTTGGAGGTGCCGGACAAGTCGTTCACGATCATCATCGGCCCGAACGCATGCGGGAAGTCGACGCTGCTGCGCGGCTTCGCCCGGCTGCTGAAGCCGACGACCGGGACCGTGCTGCTGGACGGCGCGGAACTACGGACACTCAAGCCGAAGGAGGCCGCGCGGAAGCTCGGACTCCTTCCCCAGTCGTCGATCGCGCCGGACGGCATCACCGTCGCAGACCTCGTCGGCCGTGGACGCTTCCCCCACCAGAACGCCATGCGGACCTGGAGCCGCGAGGACGAGCGCGCGGTGTCCGCCGCGATGGCGGCAACCGGGACGACCGAGCTCTCACGCCGTCTCGTCGACGAGCTCTCGGGTGGGCAACGACAGCGCGTGTGGGTGGCGATGGCGCTCGCCCAGCAGACCGGTCACCTGCTGCTCGACGAGCCGACGACCTTCCTCGACATCGCGCACCAGATCGACTTGATGGAGCTGTTCGCAGATCTGCACCGCGACGGCACGACACTCGTCGCCGTGTTGCACGACTTGAACCACGCTGCCCGGTACGCGACCCACCTCGTCGCCATGCGTGACGGCGCGATCGTGGCACAGGGCGACCCCCGCGAGATCATCACGGCAGAACTCGTCGAAGCCGTCTACGACCTCCCATGCAAGGTCATCACCGACCCCGTCGCCGGAGCCCCGCTGGTACTCCCCCTCGGCCGGCGTGCACGATGACGACGAACCGACCGGCCACGACTCCTGCGACCCCTCGACGACTGTTCGGGATCGCACTCACCGCCCAGGGTCGCGGCAGGGCGCTGGCGGCTGCGACGGCCCTGCTCATGCTCCACTCCCTCACCGAGGCCGCGATCCCGGTGCTCATCGGCGTCACGATCGACCGCGCCGTGCTGCCTGCCGATCCGGCAGCACTCGCCCTCTGGCTCGGAGTGCTCGTCGGCGTCTTCCTCGTGTTGACCATCAGCTACCAGGCCGCCTCCCGACTGATGGTGACCATCTACGGGTACGGCGAACAGGCGCTGCGACAACTCGCCCTGTCACGTATCCTCCGGCCGCGTCTCTCCAGGCGGACCCTCACGGCGGGTGAGGCGCTCACCTACGTCACCTCCGACACGTACCGGGCCGCGGGCGTCGCGTGGTCCGTCGCGCAACAGTGTGCAACCCTCGCGGCGATCGCCGGGGCCGCGCTCGCGATGCTCGTCATCTCGCCCGTCGCGACCGTCGTCGTCTTCGCCGCCACCGCGACGATGATGCTCGTGATGCGCGCCGTCTCGCGACCGCTCGAGCGCCGTGGGCACACTGAACAAGAGGCAGCGACCGAAGCCGGAGCGGTCGCCGCCGACTTCATGAGCGGCTTCCGGGTGCTCGTGGGGATGGGCGCACGCGGCGAGGCCGTCCGTCGGTACCTCGCCGCGAGCGACACCTCCCGGGTCGCCGCCACCGCGGCCGGGCGTTCCCTCGCCGACTACGAAGCGGCCAGCGCAACCCTCGCCGCCGTCACGACGACAGCGCTCACCGGCCTGTCCGCCTGGTTGGCGGCGGACGGTCAGATCAGCATCGGCGAACTCGTGACCGTGCTGGGACTGGCGCAGTTCGTCAGCGGTTCGCTCGCCTACGCGGGATCGTTCCCGTCGAACTGGATCCACAAGTTCGCGTCCGCCAAGCGACTCACCGAGGTGATCAACACGGAGGATCTGCTGGACGAGCCAGGAGAGGGTGACGCCGTCGGACGGCCGCAGGGAGTGGTCCTCTCGTTTCGCGCGGGGTCCGATGCGGATGGCGACGCGCAACGTGTGGACGTGCGGCACGGCGAACTGCTGGGCGTCCGCCCCTCGGACAGTGATGCCGCACGAGAGCTGTCCCGCCTGTTGGGTCTGCGCGCGAACGCATCCCGCGGCACCGTCAGCGTCCTCGTCGACGGCGCCCATCGCGACGCCCGCGATCTGGACCCGGTGGACTACCGACGACGCGTGGTGTCGATGCCCCATCGGCTGCGAATCGTGAGCGGCACGCTGAGCCAGGCAGTCCGCGGACGGGGCTCGGACGCCCCTCCGCGACCGGAACTCGTCGACATCGCGGCGCTCGCCGACACGGTCGGCCAGGTCGGCGGTTGGACCGCACAGGTGGGCGAAGCAGGCAGACGGCTCTCCGGCGGCCAACGGCAGCGAATCGGTCTCGCCCGCGGGCTGCACAGCGATGCGGACGTCCTCGTGCTCGACGAGCCGACCTCCGCGGTCGACGCCGTCACCGAAGCGCACATCGCCGGCGCGCTCGCCACCCGTGCGGGGACCACGATCGTCATCACGACCTCGCCCGTGCTGCTCGCCGCGTGCGACCGAGTCGTCGAGCTGCAGACGCAGGAAGCAGGGGACGAACGTGGCTGAACAGACCGACACGACGCTGCCGATCGCAACGGGCGCCCAGGTGCGCTCCGTGCTCCGTGCGTTGCTGCGCCGTCACCCGGGCCGGACAGCAGCGGTCGCCGCGCTCTTCCTCCTCGCCTCGGCGCTCGGTCTCGTGCTCCCGGCCTGCCTCGGGCGGATCGTCGACGCTGTCGCGGCGGACGCTGGCTTCCCGACCATCGCCGGCTGGGTGGGCGGAGCCGCCCTCGGAGCGATCAGCGCCGCCGCCGTCACCCTCTGGGGGATGCGTGTGCTCACCGCACTGGTCCAGGACACCCTCGCGAGCTTGCGGGAGGACGTCTTCGCCTCAGCGATGCGTCTCCCCGTGAGCACCGTCGACGACGGCGAGAGCGCCGACCTGCTGTCGCGTGTGACGGGAGACGTCGACGCGGCCGCCGAGGCCGGCGGGAACGTCGTGCCGACCCTCCTCTCCGCGACCTTCGCCATCGCCGTCTCACTCGTGGCACTGACCGCGCTCGATCCGTGGTTGGCACTGGCCGGCATCGCCTGCGTCCCGTTCTACGTCCTCGGCACACGCGCGTTCCTGCGACGATCGCGAGTCGTGTTCCGCGAGGTGCGCATGCGGGAGGCCGCGCGCAGCCAGGCCGTGCTCGACGCCGTCGAGGGGATGGAGACGCTCACGGCATTGAACGAGCAGACGCACGCGCTCGAGCTGGTGCAGAGTCGGGCCGAGGACTCGATCCGCGTCCAGATCGAGGGCGTCCGGCTGCGCAATCGCCTGTTCCGGTGGATCAACGGCGGAGAACTGGTCGGTCTCGCCGCACTCCTCGCGACCGGCTTCGTCCTGCACGCGAGCGGCGCGATCACGATCGGCATGGTCACCACGGCGGCACTCGTCTTCCACCGCCTGTTCGATCCGATCGGTCAACTCATCTTCGGACTCGACGACATCCAGCGGGCCATGATCGGACTCGCCCGTCTGGTGGGAGTCATCCGGCTGGCGCCGGACACTGCCGCTCCATCGGTTCCGCCCGCGCACGCAGGGTCGCGGACCGGCATCTGGCTGGACGACGTCGCCTTCCACTACCCGACGACGGGGCGCGGAGTCAGTGGTGTGTCGCTCCGGGTGCATCCGGGGACGACGGCAGCTCTCGTCGGCACCTCCGGCTCGGGTAAGAGCACGCTCGCGCGGGTCATCGCCGGCCATCATCCACCCACGACGGGGCGTGTGCGGCTCGACGATCCGGAGGCGGTCCCCTATTACATCTCGCAGGAGCTCCACCACTTCCGTGGCACGGTGGCCGACAATCTGCGCCTCGTGGCGCCCAAGGCGGGCAGCGATCAGATCGATGCCGCGCTGCGGGCTGTCGGTGCCGATTGGGCGGTGTCAGCGGATGATGGGGTCGTGCAGGAGCTCGATACGCCGCTCGACGAGGGCCGCATCCAGCAGCTCGCAGTGGCGCGGGCGCTCCTGGCCGATCCGGCCGTGGTGATCCTCGATGAAGCCACGGCGGACGTCGGGCTGGAGCATCGCGGGGTCGTGGAGGCCGCGATCGCGCGTCTTCGTCACGATCGCACCACCGTGCTCATCGCCCATCGGCTGGAGCAGGCTTCCACGGCCGAGCAGATCGTGGTCTTCGCGGAAGGCAGGGCGACGCAGCAGGGTACCCACAAGGAGCTTCTCGACGCCGACGGCCCGTACCGCACCTTCTGGCGCGCCCAGTCGTCCAGCTGAGGACGGTGGCGGGGCGGGTTGGGGCGGGTTGCGGCAAGCCGGGGCTATCGCGTCAAGAGCGCAGGGCACGACTCCGGAACCAGCGGACGAGCTCTTGGAGGGCGCGGACGGTGGCTGTCGGGTCCTCGCGTTCGAGGTCGTCGAACGCGGTGCGATAGCCGGGTAGGTCTGCGCTCGATCCGGTGTCGGCCCGTTCGAAGGCCATGGTCCATTCGGCGAACTGACGTTCTGTGATGGGCTCCTCGAACATGATGCGGATGCCTGTATGGCGCGGGTCTGTCGTGAGGGTCGTCATGAGCTCCCGGATCGCGCTCGTCGGCCCTTCGATCACCTGGAGGAATCGTCCGTCACGGTAGGCGAGCATGCCTGAGAGGTGGGTTCGCGCGTTGTTCTCGCGACAGACCGCGAGCAGCGCGGCGAGCGGGGTTCGGTGGGCGGGCGGGTGCCGGTCGCTGAGTGGGCGCAGGCGGTCCGCTCGCGCAGGCACTCCGTTCCCTGAGCTTGTCGAAGGGCAGTTGGGGTGGGGTGAGTCAGAAGGGGGCGGGTTCTGGTGTGGTGCGGTGGTGTTTGCCGTCGGGTGTGGTCCAGTCGAGGACACCCGCCCCGTGGTGGTCGAGCCTCCACCCAGGGAGGTGTTTCATCCGGTGATGATGTCGACACAGACACGCAAGGTTCCCCACAGACGTTGTCCCACCGTGTTCCCACGCGATCGAGTGGTCGAGGTCGCATGCTCGGGCTCGGCGTCCGCAGCCGGGTGCCCGACAGGTGGCGTCTCGCAGGCGCACTGCGCGTTGCAGATCCGCCGGCACCCGGTACTGCTCCCGCCCGACGGACAACACGGCACCGGTTTCGGGGTGGGTGAGGACCCGGGTCATCGACGGTGCGCTGACAGCAAGGCGTGCTGCGGTGTCTGGGTCGATCGGCCCGTACCCGTCGAGGGTTGCTGGGGTGTCGGTGACGCCGAGGATCGATAGCGCTGGCACGGTGATCTGCACTGTCGCCCGGATGTGCTCGGAGACCTCCACCGGGTGCGGCAACGTCTCGCTCGGAGCCTGCTCCGCGGGGGTGACACCGCTGATGGCCAGTGACGCGAGCGCATCCGCCCGCAACTGCGCACACGTGCGGGTATCGCCGCCCGAACGTGCCTCGGCCACGAGTGCGTCGAGTCGTTCCGCGATGCCATGCGCAACCGGTGCGGTGGTGAACAGGTGCACCCACGCCATGCCGTCCGGCGCCGCTTCGATCTCCACCCGACGATCCTGCTCCGACCTCAGAGCACGCACGGTGATGGATTCCGGGTGCAGCCGTTCACGCAACACCCGGGCGTGTTGCTTCACCCGCGCCGCGGTGCTCCGTTCCGCGACGGGCAACACCGCGCTCAGGAACGCGGCCCGGCCGGGCGCCGGGACCTCACGCAGCTGATCGGTGATCGCGTGCGCATGCCGGACCGAGATCCGCCCCAGCTCAAGCGCCGCCAACACCACGGGTGCGTCGTTCACGAGCCGTTCCGCATCACCCGTGGCACGCTGCACCGTCTGCTCCGACATCCGGACAGCCATCGCGAGCGTCGCGCACGTCGAACGCCGCACCAACGCCTGCCGCTCCGACACCGTGCGCTCATGCACCGCGATCGTGTCGGCCATCGCGTCCGCGAACGCCGCCGACCGCGCCAACAACCGGGCCTCCCGAGCATCCAATGCCGCCCGCTCCCGCGCGATCACGACGAACTCGTCCGAGAACCCCGCCAACTCCGCAGCGAACACCTCGCTCGGATGCGGGAGGAAGAGCTGCTCGGTCATGACACCAGTCCATCATGGACCACTGACATTCAAGATGCTCACCCGTGGGCACCTCGACAAGCTCGACGAACGGACTCCCGGGCGAGGTTCGACACGCTCGGCGAGCGGGATCCCGGGCGGGGTTCGAGCGGCCGCAGGGCACGTCGCGTCGCCTACGCCGTGAGGTGGTCGATGAGGATCTTCGTGCCGATGAGGATGAGGATGACACCACCGGCGATCTCCGCAGGCTTACCGAACCGCTGCCCGACCCGACGGCCGATGACGACGCCGAGGAACGCGAGCGCGAACGTGGTGATCCCGATCAGGATGACCGCTTCGATGATCGACCCCGGTAGGAACGCCAGGGTGATCCCGATGGCGAGCGCATCGATGCTCGTCGCGAGCGCAAGCACCAGCAGTTGACGGGTGTTGATGCGGTCGAAGTCCTGCTCCGTGTCGTCGTGGCTGGAGAACGCCTCCCACAGCATCTTGCCGCCGACGAGCGCGAGCAGACCGAAGGCCACCCAGTGGTCGATACCAGTGATGTAAGGGGCGAACTGCGTGCCCAGCACCCACCCGATGAGCGGCATGACGGCCTGGAACAGACCGAAGGTGCCCGCGATGATGAGCGCGTGACGCACGTTGAAGCGCCGCATGTGCAGCCCTTTGGTGAGGGCGACGGCGAACGCGTCTGCGGACACACCGAGCGCGATGAGGAGGAGGGGCCAGAACGTCATGACTCCGGGTCTTTCTGTGAGGGACGTCCAGGACGCGCGCGGCCACAGGCGCACAGCTGCGTTCGGGCGAAGGGCCCGAGGACTCGTCAACTGTGCCAGCACACGCAGTCGGACCTCACACCGGGCGGCCGTATTGCCAGGGTTTCGGCTCGCCTAACGCTCGCGTTCGGCCATCCGTCACGCACTGTTCGAACGGCCGCTCTCACGCTCCCGAGGCGCAGCACGAGCGGTCGGCTCCTCACGGAGCGCGTCGCGGATGATCTGCCGCGGGTCGTACTGGCGCGGATCGAGACGTCTCCACTCGGCGACATCGAACTCGGGGCCGAGTTCATCCGACACCCTCGCCTGCGCAGCGGTGACGAACGAGCGGAGAGCGCGAACCGCAGTCGCCAGCTTCTCCGCATAGAGCGGAAGTCGCGTCGGACCGACGATGAACACCGCGATCACGCAGATGATGAGCAGCTTGTCGAGGGTCAGGCCGAACACGCATTCGCTCCTTCACACCTGAGCGGCAGGGCCGACATCGGCGACGGGACTCGTGCCGGTGCCAGCCGACGGTCCGGCCGACCGTTCCGCGGCCGATTCCGCCGACCGGACCGTCGACGCAGGCTCCGCGGCGGCCTCGGACTTCAGGATCCTCGCCGACCGACCGACGCTCCTGGCGAGCGCCGGCAGTCTGGCGGCTCCGAAGAACAGGACGATGACGGCGAGCACGATGAGCGCGTGCCAGCCGGTGAGGTTCTGGAGCAGTGCCATGGGGCGATCCTTTCCGTGGCGGTGCTGTCGGTCGGTCGCGGTGCGGACGAGGGCTAGTTCCCCGGAGCGCCACTCGGGGGCGTGCCACCCTGGCCGCCATCGGGAGACGTTCCGCCACCGCCACCACCGTCAGGCGCAGCGCCTGCGGTGGGGGTCGTCGTCGTGTCGACACGGACCGTGAGCGACACCTGATACCCGGAGGTCGCGTCGCCGGTGACGGTCGCGAGCTGGAGCGCACCACCGTCGTCACCGAACACGTTGTCGGAGTCGAGACTCACCTGCGAGAGGTTGGCGGCGGATTTCTCGTAGCCGGACAGCTGGTAGACCGCTTCGCTCACCTCCTTCGGCATCGCGATCTGCGACGTCGAGATGGCGTTGGCAGAGTCGGAGATGTCGTTCACCGTCGGGTACACCTCGAAGTGGATGTGCGGCCACCGCCCCGTGTAGCAGGCCGGATAGATCGAGGTGCACGAGACGGTCCCGCTGCTGTCCGCTACCTGCACACCGCGCAGGTACGTCTCGTCCTCGACGCCCTCCGAGTACATGGAGTATCGACCGGCGGCATCGCAATGCCAGACGTAGACGGCGACGTCGGCGAACGGCGCATCGTCATCGGCCATGTCCAGCACGGTGAGAGTGAGGGCGATCGGCACACCGTCGGCCGTGGTGCCTCCGCCGATACTGGAACGGATGTCACTCCGGATGATCCCGGATTCCGCGAGCGCGTTCGTCCCGTTCGATCCATCGCCCGGGTACGGCCCCGCGGTCTCGTCCGGGATCTCGCCGGTGGAGGTGCCACTGGTCGAGGTCGATCCGGAGGTCGTGCCGCCGCTCGCTCCGGTGGAGCACGCCGCGAGCGCGAGCGCTCCGACACCCGCGCCGACGAGGCTCAGCACGACTCGGCGACTGACGAGGGTCTGCACGTCGAACGCGACGCCCTGGTCGACCACCTCCTCGTCAGCTCGGTCGAGGAGACGGCCTTCGTACGCCGGCCCGTCGGGAGTCTGGTCTGGTTCGGGGATCCTGCTCATGATGCCTCGCTCGCTCGGTGATCTGGACTGGATGCCCACCCTCCACTCGAACGCTATGAAGCTTCCATGAACCACCTCGGAGGCACCTACGGTCTTCCGATGAGTGACCGGAGCCGGTGAGCGCTGTCCAGCTGAGCGGCGCTGGGTCGACGTCCGTGCGGCACCTCGACACGCTCGGTGAGCGGGGTCACCTCGCTCCCTGAGTCTGTCGAAGGGCGGGTTCGATGTGCCTGATCGAAACAACATCTTTACTGTTAGGAAACTTTCCTGTTATATTCGCAGAGCAGAATTGGATTCCAACGGAGGGATCAGGACCATGAGCGATCGCACACTGCGCGGCACCCCGGCGTGGCTTCGTTCGACGAACGACCGCACGGCACTGGAGCTGCTCCTCGAGCACGGCTCCCTCACGCGTCTCCGCCTCGGCGAACTGTCCGGCCTCTCGAAGCCGACCGCCTCGCAGATGGTGCAGCGCCTCGAGCACAACGGCCTCATCCACCCCGTCGGCACCGTCTCCGGGAGCCGCGGACCGAGCGCCGCGAGCTACTCCGTCCGCATCGACCGCCGTCTCGGCGTCGCGATCGACGTGAACCCGACGCTCATCCGCGCGACCATCGTCGACGCCTCCGGGGCAGAGCACCCGATCGAGACCATCTCGACCACCACCGGCGAACGCTCAGCGGTCACCGACATCACTGCCGCCATCGCCGCCGCCACCGAAGCAGCCGGCGTGAACCCCTCCGCCGTGCAACTCGTGAGCATCGCCGTCCAGGGCTCCTACGACACCGAGACCGATGAGCTCGCCTTCGCGGAGAGCATGCCCGGCTGGCAGAGCACGGGCATCCGCGACGTCCTCGAACAGGCGACGGGCCGCGACGTCTTCATCGACAACGATGTGAACCTCGCCGCGATCGCGGAGCGTTCCGTCGGTACGCTCGCCGAGGCGGCCAGCTTCGCCCTGCTCTGGATGGGCGACGGCCTCGGCCTCGCCGTCGACATCGCGGGGGTGGTCCACCGTGGGGCATCAGGCGGCGCCGGCGAGATCGGGTACCTGCCCGTCACGCGCGAGGCGAGCGCGTTCGATCCGAGCGCCGACGACCTGCAGGACCTCATCGGCCCCGACGCCGTCGCGACGATCGCCGGCCGCATCGTCGGAACAGCAGCACCGGCGAAGGGTGACTCCGCCGCCTACGCCGCCGCGCTCACCCTCCTCGCCTCCGGTGACCCGACCCCGCAGCGGGACGCGATCATCGCCGAACTCGCCCCGCGCATCGCGATGGGTATCGTGCCCGTCCTCGCGCTGCTCGACCCCGAACGGATCGTGCTCGGCGGCCCCACCGGTGGAGCCGGGGGCGAGCCGCTCGCCCGCGCTGTGGGAGAGCACATCGTCCGCTCCACGAGATGGCGCCCCACCGTGAGTGCCTCGACCGTGGAACACCTCCCCGTGCTCCACGGAGCCCGGGACGTCCTCATCGGCGAGCTGCGCGCACGGCTCTTCGACGAAGTCGATCGGATCGCGATCGGCTAGCCGAGGGGATCGCAGCCCAGTGACAGGCCCCTGAGCTCGTCGAAGAACGCACTTCGACAGGCTCAGTGACCGGGCGGCCGTAACGTCACCGACCGGGTGGCGGTATCCGTCGCGCCCGGAATCCACGTTTCCGCAGCACAGCACCACACCCACGAAGCACTCAGAGAGGATCCACCGTGCGAAACCGCTCCAAGCTGTTCACGGCGACCGCGCTCGTCGCGACCGTCGTCACGTTGCTCGCCGGCTGTTCGGCGACCGACGGGGCATCACAGTCCGTCGCCGACAAGGCGCCGTCAACCCTCGAGGGGACGGTGTCCTTCTGGCACTTCTTCTCCGATCGCGAGGGCGATGTCATCCAGTCCGTCGTCGACGACTTCGAGAAGGCCAACCCGAAGGTGACCGTCGAGGTCCACGCGGGCCAAGACGACGAGAAGCTGCGGAAGGCGATCGCCGCGGGCAAGTCGGTCGACGTCGGCCTGTCGTATTCCACGGACGTCGTGGGCAACTTCTGCTCGAGTGGCGCGTTCCGTGACCTCAACCCGTATATCACGCGGGACAAGGTCGACCTCGGGCGGTTCTCGGACACCGTCCGCAGCTACACGGAGTTCGACGGCAAGCAGTGCTCGATGCCCGTGCTCTCGGACGTGTACGGGCTGTACTACAACACCGACCTCCTGGCATCGGTCGGCGTCACCACCCCGCCGAAGACGCTCAGCGAGCTCGAGACGGTCGCTGACAAGCTGACCACGTACAACGACGACGGCTCGATCAAGACCCTCGGGTTCAACCCCCTGATGGGCTTCTACGAGAACGCCGCCTCCCACTTCGGTCCCATGGCGGACGCCCAGTGGCTGAACGACGACGGCACGAGCGCGATCGGCGGGTCGACGGGCTGGACGGACCTCATCGAGTGGCAGACGAAGTACGTGCAGAAGATCGGCTACGACAAGCTGCAGGCGTTCACCGCGGGCCTCGGCCAGGAGTTCTCAGCCGACAACGCGTTCCAGACGGGGCAGGTCGCGATGAACATGGACGGCGAGTACCGGACGGCGTTCATCCACGACCAGGCACCGGACCTCGCGTACGCCACGGCACCATTCCCGGTCGCCGACGGTCATGACGACCAGTACGGCTCCGGCTACATCACCGGCAACATCGCCGGCATCGCGAAGGGGTCGAAGAACCCCGAACTCGCGTGGGCGCTCCTCAAGTACCTGACGACCGACACCGACGCC
The DNA here is from genome assembly GCF_050613355.1 of Plantibacter sp. RU18. Classification (NCBI taxonomy): domain Bacteria; kingdom Bacillati; phylum Actinomycetota; class Actinomycetes; order Micrococcales; family Microbacteriaceae; genus Plantibacter; species Plantibacter sp. RU18. The sequence goes on along the minus strand of NZ_CP159618.1, from coordinate 965,420 downwards.
GTGGTCAAGCTCTCGAACGGACTGAAGAACGTGCCGACGACGCAGGCCGCGCTCGACTCGCCCGACCTCGAGGTGAGCGACCAGTTCCGCACCTTCCTCGACATCGCCCAGAACCCGGCGTCGGGCACGACGCCGCCGAGCCCCGTCGGTGCCGGCTACCAGCAGACCTTCGAGGACTTCTGGCGCGCCTACCAGGCAGACCCCTCGCAGGACCTCGCCAAGGGACTCGCGGACGTCGACCAACAGGTCGACGACGCCATCGCACTGACGACAGGTCCGTAACGCTCATGACCACCACGGCTCCGACCGCTGAGTCAGACCTCGGCGCGGGACGCAGACAGCGGAAGCCTCGTCGACCGCAACGCCGCTGGGCCATCTGGTTCATGCTCGCGCCGGCGATCGCCGGACTCGTCATCTTCTTCGTCTACCCGCTCCTCGCAAGCGTCTACTACTCGTTCACCCGGTTCGACCTCGTGTCACCGCCGGAGTGGATCGGGCTCCGCAACTACGAGTACCTGTTCACGAAGGACCCGCGCGTCGTCGAGGCCGTCTTCAACACACTCTGGTTCGTCGTGGTCCTCGTGCCGGCGAAGATCGTCTTCGCCCTCGCGGTCGCCGGTCTCCTCGCCCGGGCCAAGCGGGCGAGCGGATTCTGGCGCACGCTCTTCTACCTGCCGGCCCTCGTGCCGCCGGTGGCGAGCGTCGTCGCCTTCGTGTTCCTCTTCAACCCGGGGACCGGGCCGGTCAATCAGATCCTCGGAGCGCTCGGGCTCGGCAAGCCGCTGTGGTTCAACGATCCTGCGCTTGCGAAGCCATCGCTCGTGCTGCTCGGTGTGTGGGTGATGGGCGACATCATGATCATCTTCCTCGCCGGCCTGCTGGACGTCCCGCGCGAGCTCTACGAGGCGTCGTCGCTCGACGGCGCGACCGGCCCGCAGAAGTTCCGCTACGTCACGCTCCCGTCGATCTCGCCGGTACTCGTGTTCGCCGCGGTGACCGGGGTGATCGCTGCGATCCAGTACTTCACGGAAGCAGCCGTCACGTCGAGTGTCGCGAGCGGGAAGGCGACCGTCGGCGAAGGCTCGGGAGCCGGCCTCGGGTATCCGAACGGCTCGCTCCTCACCTACACGCAGTGGTTGTACGTCAGAGGATTCAGCAACTACCAGCTCGGCTACGCGAGCGCTCTGGCGGTCGTGCTGTTCATCGTCGCGGCGATCATCCTCGTCTTCATGCTGCGCCGATTCAAGGCATTCACCCCGGAGGGAGACCGATGAGCGCCACGACCGCATCCGCACCGCAGACACCGGTCCGGCTGATCCCGGGGCGTCTCGTCCCCCAGCCGAAGCGTCGTTCGACGAGGGCACGGCTCGCCTGGATCGCCGAGCACGCCGTCCTCATCGTCCTCATCGTCCTGGGCCTGCTGTTCCTGTTCCCGATCGTGTTCGTCGCCCTGACGTCGCTCATGTCGAGCGACCAGACGCTCACGGCATCGCTCTGGCCGAACCCGTTCCACTGGGAGAACTACGTGGAGGCGTTCACACGCGCTCCGCTCGCGCTCTGGTTCGGGAACTCCGCGATGTACGCCGTGCTCGCGACGGTCTTCATGCTCGTCTCGAGCGTGCCGGCTGCCTACGTGCTGGCGAAGATCAGGTTCCGAGGCGCGAACCTCATCTTCCTCGCGATCATCGTCGCCATGTTGCTGCCGCCGCAGGTCACGGCCGTGCCGATCTACGTGTTCTGGTCGCAGCTCGGCCTCACGGGGACGCTCTGGCCGGTGATCCTGCCGAACCTCTTCGGCGACGCGTTCTCCATCTTCCTGCTGCGCCAGTTCTTCCTCACCATCCCGAACGAGTACGCGGACGCGGCCCGTATGGACGGCTGCGGGGAGTGGGGCGTCCTGTGGCGGGTCGTCATCCCGATGGCGCGTCCCGGCATCGCAGCTGCGGGTCTGTTCATGTTCTTCCACTCCTGGAACGACTACTACGGACCACTCCTCTACACCTCAGAGAACCCGGCCTCCTGGCCAGTGGCCTACGCCTCGCGACCTTCCGCAGCGTGCACGGCACGGACTGGGGACTCACGATGGCGATCACGATGCTCGTGACCGTCCCCGTGGTGGTCGTGTTCTTCTTCGCTCAGAAAGTGTTCGTCGAGGGCATCGCCCTCTCCGGCGTCAAAGGATGATCCTCGAATGAAATTGACCGTGATCGGTGGCGGCTCCACCTACACCCCAGAACTCATCGACGGCTTCGCACGGTTGCGCGAGCAGTTGCCCATCGACGAGGTCTGGCTCGTCGACCCCAGTGAGGAGCGATTGTCGCTCGTCGGTGGGATCTCGCAGCGCATCTTCGCCGAGTACGGACACCCGGCGGTCGTGCACCGCACGAGCGATGTGGTCGCAGGGGTCTCGGATGCCGACGTCGTCCTCATCCAGCTGCGGATCGGCGGGCAGGACGCCCGTCACGGCGACGAGACGTTCCCGCACGAGGCCTGCTGCATCGGTCAGGAGACCACCGGGCCGGGTGGGTTCGCGAAAGCCCTCCGCACCGTGCCCGTCGTCCTCTCGGTCGCCGAGCAGGTGCGGAAGCACGCGAAGCCCGACGCATGGATCATCGACTTCACCAACCCCGTCGGCATCGTGACGCGCGCGCTCCTCACCGAGGGGCACCGCGCGGTCGGCCTCTGCAACGTGGCGATCGGCTTCCAGCGGCATTTCGCAGCACTCGTCGGCGCAGCGCCCGACGAGCTCGTGCTCGGCCACGTCGGCCTGAACCACCTCACCTGGGAGCGCTCGCTGCAACGTGTCGGCTCGTCGGAGGACCTCATGCCCGCCCTCCTCGCCGAACACCTCGGCGAACTGGCGGAGCACGTCGAACTGCCGGAGGCGCTGCTCGCGAACCTGCACATGGTTCCGTCGTACTACCTGCGCTACTTCTACGCCCATGACGTGGTGCTCGGGGAGCAGCGGGGTGGCGAGACCCGCGCACACGCCGTCCAGGAGATCGAACGGAAGCTGCTCGCGCTCTACGCCGACGAGTCGATCGTCACGAAACCCGAGGAACTCGCGGGTCGTGGCGGCGCGTTCTACTCGGAGTCCGCCGTGGACCTCATGGCGGCGCTCCGCACGGGGTCCGGAGCCGTCCAGGCCGTGAACCTGCGGAACAACGGGACGCTCCCGTTCCTGCCCGACGACCACGTCATCGAAGTCTCCGCCGCGATCACGGCCGACGGTCCCGTCGCGCTGCCCGTCGCACCGCTACCCGATGACGTCACCGGGCTCATCTCGCACGTCGCCGGGTACGAGCGCCTCGCTCTCGACGCCGCGATCCACGGCGGACGCGACCGTGTCGTCCGGGCGATGCTCGCCCACCCGCTCGTCGGCCAGTGGGACCGTGCCGAACAGCTCACCGACCTGCTCATCGCGGGGAACCGGGAGTACCTGCCGTGGGCGAGGTGACCGCGGTGGGCACCGGGACCGCGCCTGCAGGTGCGGGGCCGGCAGGAGCCGCTCGTCCCGCGACGACCCGACTCGTCGTGGCCGTCGACGGCGGCGGTTCCAAGACCGAGGTCGTGGTGATGCGTCTGGACGGCACCGTCGTCGGACGGGCGCGCGGGGCCGGGTCCTCACCGCATTTCGAAGGCTTGGAGCGGTCCGCCGCGATCATCGACGCCCTCGTCCGTGAGGCGATCGGCCCGGCGGTCGAGGCGATGGGCGCGGGAGACGACGTCGCGGTCACCCACGCCGGCGTCTACCTCTCGGGGCTCGACCTCCCCGTCGAGATGGACGCCTACCGCGATGCGCTCGAAGGCTCCGACTGGTTCCCGGCGGGAAGCGTCGTCGACAACGACCTCTTCGCCCTGCTCCGGGCAGGGACCGACGCGCCCGACGCCGTCGCCGTCGTGTGCGGAACGGGCATCAACGCGCTCGGCGTCCGTGCAGACGGGGAGACGGCCCGCTTCGCCGCGCTCGGAGGCATCTCCGGCGACTGGGGCGGCGGCTGGTTCCTCGGCGAGCAGGCTCTGTGGCACGCCGCTCGCGCCGTCGACGGACGCGGGCCGGCGACGGCGCTCGCCGACCTCGTCCCGACGGCTCTCGGCCTCGGCAGCGTGCAGGAGGTCATCGAGACGCTCCACTTCGAGCGGTTGCCCCACTCCGAGCTGATCCGGCTCTCCCCCGTGCTCTTCACGGCGGCGGAAGCAGGCGACGCGGTCGCGGCAGGGGTGATCGATCGCCAGGCCGAGGAGATCGTCCTGCTCGCCACCGCGGCGATCCATCGGCTGGGCCTGCAGGACACGGCCGTGCCCGTCGTGCTGGGTGGCGGTGTCCTCGCCGCACGCGACGAGCGTCTGCTCGTCGGGGTGACCGCGGGCCTCGCCCGGGAGGTGCCGCGAGCGGTGCCGGTGGTGACCGAGGAGCAGCCCGTCGCCGGTGCAGCAGCGCTCGCGCTGGCGTCCGCCCTTGCCGGTATCCGGAGCTGATGCGCTGAGTCGGGAGGATGGGCGTGCTCAGGGTCCTGTGGTCGGCGGCACCGCCTCATGGTGGGCGGCACCGTGGGTGCGTCGGTCCTCCTTCATCGCGGCCTCCGCGAGATGGCGACGGCCGGCGACGAGCTCATCGCGGGTCTCGCGTTCGAGTGTCCGGAACGGCTCCCAGTAGCCGTCGTCGTAATCTTCGACGATCTGGAACGTCCAGCGGCCGTCGAGGACGTTCCGGCCGACGAGGTCGGCGTCGATCCGGTCCGCGATCGCCTCATGGCCCGCGTCCCGGAGCTTCGCCGAGGCATCGCTGAGCACGAAGTCCGCCTTCCCCGTCAACCGGTGGAACGTGTAGAGGAGTCCGCGCGCCTGCTCGACGATCTCGAGCGCCTCGGTCAATCGCCCGACCGCGTCGACGGTCGCCTCGTCGACGCCCTCCGGCACGCGGTGCTGCTCGTCGGGGCCGCTTTGGTCGTCGGGGCCGTCCTGGTCGTCCCGCTGGGAGTCGTCATGGGAATCGCTCATCCGACCAGTCTGCTGGCCTCACCGCTCGAACCCCAGGGCTTGTGCGGGAGTCAAGCCTCTGACGCGGAATCGTTCCGGGAGTAATGTCACGCCCGTGATCCAGGATGTGAGAGGTCGAACGAGCGCCCGGGGCCGCCCGTCAGCCCGCGCCCGGCTCGGTGCCGTCGCCGTCGTCATCGCCGTCGTCGCGTGCCTGAGCGGCTGCTCCGGTGGCGCGATCCCGACCATCGCCGCAGCGACGGTGCAGCTCGACGCTGCCGTGCAGACGGCGTCCCTCGCCCTCCAGCAGGCGGACGCCGACATCACGTTCATGCCCGTCGCGGAGACGACACTCGAGAACGCGATCACCGAGGTCGACGACGTCTCCACCCAGCTGAGCGAGACGCCGGTCCAGGCGGGCCGTGAAGCGGACGCGAAGCGAGAGGCCACGACCGCGCTCCAGGACGCCGCCGCAGCCCTCGACGACGCTCGCACGACGCTCAGGGCCGGCGAGGACCTCCACGACACCGTGCAGCAGCTGCAGGAGACGGCGAAGCGGACGGCCGAACTCCGCGAGCGGTGGGAGCCGTCCTCGTGAGCGGCGTGATGAAGCGCGTCCTCGGCGTCGCGCTCGGTGTCCTCACCGCGATCGGTGGGTTCCTCGACATCGGAGATCTCGTCACCAACGCGGTCGTCGGTTCGCGCTTCGGTTTGTCGCTCGCCTGGGTGGTGCTCGTGGGCGTCGTCGGCATCTGCCTGTTCGCGCAGATGTCGGGACGTGTCGCTGCGGTCAGCGGCCGGGCGACGTTCGAGATCATCCGCGAACGTCTCGGACCGAAAGCGGGCCTCGCCAACCTGAGCGCGTCCTTCCTCATCAACCTCCTCACGCTCACGGCCGAGATCGGCGGTATCGCCCTCGCCCTGCAGCTCGCGTCGAGCGTCGCCCCCGACCTCTGGATCCCGGTCGCAGCGTTCGCCGTCTGGCTGGTGATCTGGCGGGTGAAGTTCTCGATCATGGAGAACGTCACCGGGCTCGTGGGGCTCTGCCTGATCGTGTTCGCCGTCGCGCTGTTCCTCCTCGGCCCCGACTGGTCGAAGCTCGCGGAACAGGCGTTCGCGCCCTCCGTCCCCGGTTCGGAGTCGGTCGGCGCCTACTGGTACTACGCCGTCGCCCTGTTCGGGGCAGCGATGACGCCGTACGAGGTCTTCTTCTTCTCCTCTGGCGCCGTCGAGGAGAAGTGGAAGAAGAAGGACATCTCGCAGTCGCGCATCAACGTGCTCGTCGGTTTCCCGCTCGGCGGTGTGCTGTCCGTGGCGATCGCCGCCTGCGCCACGATCGTGCTCCTGCCCCGCGGTATCGAGGTGTCCTCGCTCTCGCAGATCGTCCTCCCGGTCGCGGAGGCCGGCGGCAAGCTCGCGGTGGCGTTCGTGATCGTCGGCATCGTCGCCGCGACGTTCGGGGCGGCCCTCGAGACAACACTGTCGAGCGGCTACACGCTCGCGCAGTTCTTCGGCTGGTCGTGGGGCAAGTTCCGGAAGCCGGCGGAGGCGGCACGTTTCCACATCGCGATGATCATCTGTCTGCTCGTCGGGCTCGGCGTCCTGGCGACCGGTGTCGACCCGATCCTCGTGACGGAGTACTCCGTGGTGTTCTCCGCGATCGCACTGCCACTCACCTACTTACCGATCCTCATCGTGGCGAACGACAAACAGTACATGGGCGATGCACGCAACGGACGGGTGACGAACGCGTTCGCCCTCGTCTATCTCGTGATCATCCTCGTGGCATCGATCGCAGCCATTCCCCTGATGATCCTGACGGGAGCCGGAGCATGACCCCACGACGCAAGCACTTCGACGCATCGCTTCCGGAGCTCGAACCGGCCGAACGCTACGCCGGACAGGTGCTCGACGCCCGGCTGCACCTCCTCGACCGCCAGGTGCTCGACCGCGACGACGTCCCGGTGCAGGTCGTCGACGACCTCGAACTGAGCGACGTCCCCTTCGGCGAGACGATCCCTGCAGGGACACCGGCTCCGGTGATCGCGTCGATCCTCAGCGGCCCGGTCCTCAGCACGCGGATGTTCGGCGGACGTCCGCCCTCCAGCCGCTTCCATCGCGTCTCGTGGGACCGGATCGCCGAGATTGGCATCGCCGTGCGTCTCGGCGTCGCCGGTTCGACACTCGACGTGACATGGGTCGAGCGTTGGGTGCGCGACCGCATCATCTCCCGTATCCCCGGAGGCCGCCATGATCCTGAGTGATGTCCTGCGTTCCCAGGTGCACGACGACGAGGGCCGATCGCTCGGTACCGTCATCGATGCCCGGTTCGTGCTCGACGGCGTCCCACGTGGCCCGCTCGCCGACGCGCGCCTGGTCGGCTTCGTCGTCAGCCCGCGCACCGGCAGCTCGTTCCTCGGCTACGAGCGCCACGACGACGAACGTCCCGCCGTCCTCGCGACGTTCCTGCGCTGGCGCCACCGCGGCAGCTTCCTCGTGCACTGGGAGGACGTCGCCCGCCTCGACGAGCACCGCATCGTGCTCCGCCCGGGCTATCGCCGCATCTCGCCGACACTCCTCGACCCGGCGGGCTGAGCAGCTGGTCCGCGACTGTGCGAGGAGGGCGGCTCCCCGTACCAGCCGGACACCCGGAGGTCCAGCCCCTGCACCGTCTCAGCGAACGCGCGCAGGGTGGACGCACCACGACGAAGACGAAGGAGAACACATGCGCGCGCTCACCTACCAGGGTCGCCGTTCGGTCTCGGTCGAGACCGTGCCGGACCCGACGATCATCGAGCCGACCGACGCGATCATCCGCGTGACCTCGGCAGCCATCTGCGGCTCCGACCTCCACCTCTACGAACTGTTCGGCCCGTTCATCGACCGCGGCGACGTCCTCGGCCACGAGACCATGGGCGTCGTCGAGGCCGTCGGCGCCGGTGTCACGCGCGTCGCTGTAGGAGACCGCGTGGTCATCCCGTTCACCATCGCATGCGGCGAGTGCTTCATGTGCAGCCGTGGCCTGCAGTCGCAGTGCGAGACCACGCAGGTCACCGAATACGGCAGCGGCGCCTCGCTCTACGGGTACACGAAACTCTACGGCCAGGTCCCGGGCGGGCAGGCCGAGTTCCTGCGCGTGCACCGCGCCGACGCGAACTGCATCGTCGTCGGCCAGGAGCTGCCGGACGAGTCCTACCTGTACCTGAGCGACATCCTCCCGACGGCGTGGCAGGGCGTGCAGTACGCGCAGGTGCCCGACGGCGGATCGGTCACCGTGCTCGGACTCGGCCCCGTCGGGCAGTTCGCCGCTCGCATCGCTCGCCATCAGGGACTCGAGGTCTTCGCCGTCGATCCGGTGCCGGAGCGACGGGCCCTCGCCGAACGCCACGGCATCCGCGCCTTCGACCTCACCGACGACATCGTCGACGAGCTGCGCGACGCCACCTCCGGCCGAGGCCCCGACGCGGTCGTCGACGCCGTCGGCATGGAAGCGCACGGCTCGCCCCTCGCGGCAGCAGCGCAGACGGCGGTCGGGTTCCTCCCGGACGCTCTGGCCCGTCCTGCCATGGAGCACGCCGGCATCGACCGGCTCGCTGCGATGCACACCGCCCTCGACCTCGTCCGTCGCGGCGGCGTCGTCTCGCTGAGCGGTGTCTATGCGGGCGAGGCGGACATCCTGCCGATGAAGTCGATGTTCGACAAGCAGGTGACGCTGCGGATGGGCCAGTGCAACGTCGCCCGCTGGATCCCCGCGCTCCTCCCGCTGGTGGAGCAGGGCGACGACCCGCTCGGTGTCCTCGACCTCGCGACCCACCGTGTGCCTCTGGACGACGCACCGGCCATGTACGAGACGTTCCAGAAGAAGGAGGACGGCTGCATCAAGGTCGTCCTCAAGCCGTCCGGGGTCGACGCGTGACGCACACCGACGCGCCCGCGGCGACGACCCGGCCGCTCGGGTCCGCCTGGTCGAAGCGGCCCGACGATGCTCCTGTCACCGACGCCCTCCTCGACCGGGTCGACGCATGGTGGCGTGCCGCGAACTACCTGTCCGTCGGGCAGATCTACCTGCTCGACAACCCGCTGCTCCGCCGCCCGCTGGAACGTGACGACATCAAGCCGCGACTCCTCGGGCACTGGGGCACCGCGCCCGGGCTCAACCTCAGCTACGCACACCTCAACCGGGTGATCGCCGAGCGCGAGCAGCCCACGCTGTTCATCGCCGGTCCCGGCCACGGCGGACCGGCGATGCTCGCGAACGCCTACCTCGACGGCACCTACAGCGAGATCTACCCCGACATCGACCAGACCGACCGAGGGCTGCAACGCCTCTTCCGGCAGTTCAGTTTCCCCGGGGGCGTACCGAGCCACGCTGCACCCGAGACACCCGGCAGCATCCACGAGGGCGGCGAACTCGGTTATGTCCTGAGCCACGCGTACGGAGCTGCGTTCGACAATCCCGACCTGCTCGTCGCAGCGATCGTCGGCGACGGCGAGGCGGAGACCGGCCCTCTCGCGACGAGCTGGCACTCCAACAAGTTCGTCAACCCTCTGCAGGACGGCGTGGTGCTGCCGATCCTGCACCTCAACGGATTCAAGATCGCCAACCCGACGGTGCTCGCCCGCATCCCGGAGGCGGAGCTCGCCGACCTCATGCGCGGGTACGGACATGAGCCGTTCTTCGTCGAGGGCGGCTTCGACGGTGAGGATCCGATGCTCGTCCACCGTCGTCTCGCCGACACGCTCGACATCGTGCTCGACCGCATCGCTGACATCAAGGCGCGCGCGGCGGCTGGCGACACCTCCAGACCGACCTGGCCGATGATCGTCCTCCGCACACCGAAGGGTTGGACGTGCCCGGAGACCATCGACGGCACGAGGGTCGAGGGCACCTTCCACTCGCATCAGGTGCCGCTGGCGAACGCGCGCGACACCGAGGAGCACACCCGCATCCTCGAATCGTGGATGCGTCGGTACCGCCCGGAGGAGCTGTTCGGAGAGAGCGGGGCGGTCCACGACGACATCCGCTCGTTCGCGCCGACGGGCGAGCTGCGTATGAGCGCCACACCGCATGCGAACGGCGGTCTCCTGCGGACCGACCTCGACCTGCCGTCCATCCGTGACGCTGCCGTCGTCGTCGACTCCCCCGGCGGCGCCGACGCGAGCGCCACGGGGGTGCTCGGCGAGTGGCTCACGGAGGTGATCCGGCGCAACCCCGAGACGTTCCGCATCTTCGCGCCCGATGAACTCGCGAGCAACCGCCTGCAGGCCGTCTTCGACGCGACCGACCGGCAGTGGGACGCTGAGACGACCGCGCTCGACGAGCATCTCGCCCGTGCTGGACGGGTGATGGAGGTGTTGAGCGAGCATCAGTGCCAGGGCTGGTTGGAGGGATACCTGCTCACCGGCCGCCACGGCGTCTTCACCTGCTACGAGGCGTTCATCCACATCATCGACTCGATGTTCAATCAGCACGCGAAGTGGCTGAACGGTTCCCGGGCCCTGCCGTGGCGGCGGCCGATCGCGAGCCTCAACTACCTGCTCACGAGCCACGTCTGGCGGCAGGACCACAACGGCTTCAGTCACCAGGATCCCGGCTTCATCGACCACGTCGTGAACAAGAAGCCCGATGTCATCCGCGTCTACCTCCCGTTCGACGCGAACACCCTCCTCAGCGTCTACGACCACTGCCTCCGCAGCCGCGACGAGATCAACGTCGTCGTCGCGGGCAAGAACGAGGAGCCGTCGTGGCTCGGCATCGAGGACGCGGCCGACCACTGCGCTCGCGGTCTCGGCATCGAGGACGCGGCCGACCACTGCGCTCGCGGTCTCGGCATCCTGCCGTTCGCAGGGTCGGAGCGGGCGGGCGAGGCGCCGGACCTCGTCATGGCCTGCGCGGGTGACATCCCGACGCTGGAGACCCTGGCGGCTGTCGACATCCTGCGAAATCGCATCCCGGAGCTGTCGATCCGCGTCGTCAACGTCGTGGACCTCATGCGGCTCATGTCGGAGGACCAGCATCCGCACGGTCTGTCAGACGCCGAATACGACAGCCTGTTCACGACGGACAAGCCGGTCGTCTTCGCGTATCACGGCTACCCGTGGCTCATCCACCGGCTCACCTACAAGCGCGCCGGCCACGACCAGCTGCACGTGCGCGGCTACCTGGAGAACGGTACGACGACGACTCCGTTCGACATGGTGATGCTGAACCTCATCGACCGCTACTCGCTCGTCTGCGACGCCATCGACCGGACGCCCGGACTCGGCGAGCGTCATGCGGATCTCCGCCAGGAGATGCAGGACGCCAGGCACCGTGCCAGGGCATACACCCGCGAGCACGGCGAGGACGCCCCGGAGGTCACCGGCTGGCGCTGGCCCGTCCGGCGCTAGGCCGTGTCCCTGAGCGCGGTGTCTCAGCGACGACGGACGAACGCCACCAGCAGGGCGATCGGCGCGAGGACGACCGCCGCGGACAGCGCCTTGGCCCCCGCAGACCGCTCGGGGGCTTCCGCCGACGTGATGTCCTCCTGAGTGGGCTCCGCAGCGGCCACGATGTGCTCACCCCCTGCCCCGCCCTCGGCGAGGTAGGCGAGACGACGCAGCGTCTCGATGTTGCGGATGTGCAGCCCGAGGTCGAGGAGCCAGACCGGAACCAGTGTCCCCGGGCCTTTCACGGCCTGCTCGCGGATGTGGACCTCGCAGCCGCCGGCACGCGGCTCGACGTCGATCGCCACCCGGGCTTCCCCGATCGGCCAGCCCTTCGGTTGGATGACGAAGGAGCGCGGCGGGTCCCAGCGCAAGGACGTCGTCGCATCGTCGATGAGCGCGGGCCAGACACCGAACGAATGATGCAGCTGGGCGCCGACGTGCGGCCACCGGTCGTCGACGTCGCGCATGCGGGACGCCCCGACGACCCAGCTGGGGAACAGCCACCCGTCTGCGAGGACCGCGAACACACGGTCGGGTGAACAGTTCAGGACGCGGACGGTGTGCGACATGGGTTGCCTGCTTTCAGCGGGTTGCGGGAGACGAGGGTGCGGAACGGCCGCCGGAGCTGCTCTGGTCGGGTGCCAGTGAAGGCATGCGGGTCCGGCCGAACACCGAGCGGAGCGCGCTCCTGGCCGCATGCCAGCCCGCGAGACCGTGCACGCCGGGGCCGGGCGGCGTCGATGACGAGCACAGGAACAAGCCCTCTGTCGGCGTCCGCCACGGGTCCGCCGACAGCACCGGCCGCGCGACGAGCTGCAAGAAACTCGCGGCCCCGGCGGCGATGTCGCCCAGGACGTAGTTCGGGTTGTACTCGGCCATGTCGACCGCCGTCTTCGACGACGATACGATCACGACGTCGCGGAAGCCAGGGGCGAAGCGCTCCAGCTGGCGGGTGATGGCCTCCGTCTGGTCGATGGTCGACCCGCTCGGGACGTGCGTGTACGCCCACAGCACCTGCTTGCCCGCTGGTGCACGGCTCGCATCGCCGACGGCGGGCTGCGAGACGAGGACGTACGGGTCGTCGCTGTGTCGGCCGCGGGCGACGTCGCGCTCGGCCGCGGCGATCTCGGCACGGCTGCCACCCACGTGGAGTGTGCCGGCGTGGGCCATCTCGGGGTTCGTCCACGGGACCGGACCGGAGAGTGCGAAGTCGACCTTCGCGACGCCGTCGCCGTACCGGAACCGGGCGAGCCTCCGCAGGAAGGCATCCGGGAGACGTGAGCCTGCGATGTCCGTGAGCGCCCTCGGCGTCGTGTCGAAAAGCACCGCACGAGCAGGTGGGAGTTCGTGGATCGACGTGATCTCCACGCCCGTCACGATCTCGCCGCCGTGAGCCACGAGGTCGTCGGCGAGCGCGTCGACGATCGCCTGGCTGCCGCCCACGGGGATCGGCCAGCCCCTGGCGTGCGCGTAGGCTCCGAGCGACAGCGCTGCCGCGGCGGTCGCGAGGCTCGGCATCGGTCGGATCGAGTGCGCTGCGACGCCGCTCAGCATGGCCGGGGCCACCTCCTCGCGGAAGCGCACGTTCCACAACGGACTCCCCTGCTCCAGCGCGCGCAGACCGAACGCCGCGACGGTCACCGGGTGGCGAGGGACCTGCAGCAGCGTCGAGCCGGTGAACTGCGACACCCGGTCCGCGTGCCGGGCGAGTGGACCCATCAGCGAGCGCCATGCGTCGCCGTCGCGGCCGAGCCCGTCGGCGGTGCGCTCCAGGTCGCGATAGGCGATCCCTCCCCCACCGCCGTCGAGCGGGTGGGCGTAGGAGATCTCCGGCACGACGAGCTCGATGCGCCGCTCGAGGGCGAACTGCCGGAAGAAGCCGGAGGCGAGCGCCATCGGATGCACGGCGGAGCAGACGTCATGGTGGAACCCCGGCAGTGTGAGCTCGGCCGTCCGTGCACCGCCGCCGATCGTGGCGTTCCGTTCGTAGACTCGCACCTGCAGCCCCGCGCGGGCGAGGGTGACAGCGGCAGCCAGTCCGTTCGGTCCAGCACCGACGACGATCGCATCCAGCTCCGGCTTGCCTGCCACGGCTCAGCCCTGCTCGAGGTCTCGGCCGACGACGACCGACGGCTCAGGGCGGAGCGTGGGAATCCGGTTCCAACGTGGCTTCATGCATCCACGCTAGCCAGACAACCGGTTCTCAGTCCGCCCCTTGCGGCAGGGCCTCAGGTCCGTCAGTCCGCCGACGCGGGCCGGTCCGCGTCGGCGTCAGCGTCAGCGTCAGCGTCAGCCGAGCAGTCCGGTCGAGGCGATGACGACGAGGTCCTCCACGTTCTCGAACCCGGCCGTCCCCTGCGTGAGATCGGTGAAGTTGACACCGACGATGGTCAGGTCGTCGAGGGAACCGGTGAACGTGCCGCCGGCCTCCGTGATCTGGGCACCGGCCGCGGTCGCGTTGGCGGCTGCTGCCGCGAGTGTCGCGGCTCCGCCGGACAGCACCGCGTATCCACCGGTCCCGGCAGCACTGTCGAAGTTCAGCACGCAGACGGTCGGCAGATCACCGATGACCGCGGCCGGCGCGAAGTCGGCGGTTGCGGCGGCGAGCGCTGCAGCAGGGACGGACACGCCGCTGGCGGAACTCAGTGTGGCGACCTGCTCCTCGGAGCACTTGGTGCTGCCGCTCGCGGGCGCCTCCTCCGTCGTCTCGGTCTCGGCCTCGGTGGTGGCGCTCGTGGTCGGCTTCTCGGCCGGATCGGCGTCCCCACTGCTGCAGGCGACGAGCCCGAAGAGCCCGACGGTGGCGATGGCTGCTGCCGCCGAGAGTCGAAGGCCGCGGCGCGTGGATGTGATGTTCATGGTGTCCCCCCAGGGTCCAGATGTGTTCGTACGTATCGAGCATCACCGAGAATGCCGTCCTGTTCAATGGGGACCGCTCCCCATCCTCCGGATGGCCGTCGTCGTCCGGTTGATGGCATGCTGGTCCTGTCCGTGAGCGTCACTTGGGGGGAACCGATGACGAACGATGCCGACTTCCTCGAGGTGATCGAGGCGGAGCTCGCCAACGAGCCACACAATCTCGCATTGCGGGAGGACTTCATCACGCTGCTCCTGCAGCACGACGTCCCTCGAGCAGCGCACGAGGTGGCGATCTTCGAGGCACGCGGTGGTGATCCGGCGCGTGCTCGGGTACTGCGGGCTCGGGTGATGGCCGCTCGGCTGCGCGACGGGACAGCGCCGAGCCCGACGCCGCTCCCAGCGGACCAGGAGGCTGACGACGTGATCGAGCAGCCAGGGTTGTGGGACGCCGAGCGCCCCGCCGTGACCCTGGCCGACGTCGCCGGGCTCGCCGACGTCAAGGCTCATCTCGACTCGACGTTCCTCGCGCCGCTGCGCAATCCGGAACTCGCTGCCGCGTTCGGGCAGAAGCCGGGCGGATCGCTGCTCATGTACGGCCCTCCCGGGTGCGGGAAGACCTTCATCGCGAAGGCGATCGCCGGCGACCTGGGTGCATCCTTCATCCACGTCACGCTCGCGGATCTGCTGAGCAAGTGGATCGGCGACAGCGAGAAGGCCATCCAGAGCGTCTTCCGGGATGCCAGAGCCTCCGCACCGTGCGTGATCTTCTTCGACGAGTTCGACGCGCTCGGCGGACGGCGCACCTCCAGCAGCGGATCGCAGTCGATGCGCATGATCGTGACCCAGCTGCTGGAGGAACTCGACGGCGTCGCGAGCCTCAACGACGGCGTCTACTTCCTGGCCGCCACCAACCGCCCATGGGACATCGACACCGCGTTGCGCCGTCCTGGGCGCATCGACAAGACGGTGCTCGTGCTGCCACCCGATGCGGTCGCGCGAGCTGCCATCCTGCAGGGGGAGCTCGAGGGCAAGCCGACCAAGGATGTGGACGTGATCGCCGTCGCCGCAGCGACGGAGGGGTTCTCCGGCGCCGACATGGCCCAGGTGGCGACGATCGCGTTGCAGCAGTCGCTCACCGCATCGATGAGCGCTGGGGCGATCGTCCCCGTCACAACCGATGCGCTCGAGCAGGCGGCTGCCGGGCTCACCCCGTCGACGACCTCCTGGTTCGACCAGATCGCGCCGGTGCTCGAATATGGCGTCGACGACGGCACGTTCGAACAACTCCGCGCGTACCGGGTGAAACGGGGCCTGCGATGAGCGGGATGCAGGAACCCGTCGACCTCGAACGTGTCGCGATCGAGCGGGATCGCGATCTCGCCTGGGAACTCTACGACGCCCAGCCCACGCATCCGCAGATCCCTCGACTCACGCAGAGCGTGCTCGCCCGGGCACCGCAGTTCACCGGGATGATCATCCTGTCGGCGATGCATCGCGAGGCGTGCGGAGAGTTCGATGAGGCCCGACGCCTGCTGCAGGAACTGATGGGGAGGCGTGACCGGCAGTTCCTCGGTGCCCTCCGGAAGCTGCGCGATCTGAAGCACCACGAGCGCCGTTTCGACGAGTCGCTGCGGCTCGCCGAGATGGTGCTGCGGGAGGACCCCGAGGCCGACTGGCTCGACCGGATGGACCTCGGCAGTGCGATGGCGTGCTCCACCGACCCCGAAGGCGGCTGGCAGATGATCGACGAGGCCGTCGATCGCAGCGCCCGCACCGATCCCGCTCGATTCCACCAGGCGCTCGGCCAGCGCGCACTGCGGTTCCTCGCCTCCGGGGCTCCGCCGGAGCGCTTCATCCCCGCCGCGCAGCAGGCGATCGAAGCGGATCCGAGCGAGTCGCTCATCGAGACCGCGCTCGCCTACGCCTACCTGTACGACTATCGCGCGGAGGAAGCGGCCGACGCCTTCCGCCGAGTGCTCCGCGCCGACCCCCTGGACGAAGTCGCCCAGGGTGGTCTGTACGTGGCCAAAGCGTTCCTCGACCCCATCGAGCGCGGCGTGGGCACCATGGACGATCTCCGCAACGCCGGCATGGGCAGGATCGCGTGGCGCATGCTGCGGGACCAGCTCTTCGAGACCGGCGTCACGGAGGCGCTCGCCGCCCTGGACGCCGTCATGCCCGAAGACCTCGCCCGATCGTTGCGCCCGCCCCTCGATGACGAAGCTGCTCGCGCGAGTGGTGGCGAGCACAAGATCCTCGCCTGGCATGACGGGCAGCTGCCGGGTTCCGGTGCCGCGTGGGGTCGGGACGATCCGTTCCGGCTCATGTCGGCAGGCCAGGACAGCCCCTTCCGGCTCATGTCGGCTGAGGAGATCGCGGCCATGGACGCCGAGATCGAAGAACGCCCAGAGGCATGGCCCCTGTGGAACGACGAGCGTGAGTACTACACGCAGATCTTCACCGACGACGCCGGCGCCTACCTCAACGAGGGCAGCGGAGGCCGGCTGTTCCAGCGAGGCGTCGGGGATGTCGACCGCGAAGTCGCACCGAGCGTCGCCGACTGGCTGTGGGACCGCGTCGTCGCCTTCGGTGGGGACGATCCACGTCCAGGGGGATCGGGCATAGCGAGCCTGGGCCGATGAACCGCGAGCAGTTGAAGTCGTTGGGCGTCGCCGCAGCGGGACGCGGGAACGCGCTCTTCCTCGACGAGCACCACGAAGCCGGGCCCGACGCCGTGGTGTTCGCCCCGCGCGCCGACGTCTTCACCGTCTACGCGACGGATCGCACGGCGACGCCGATCGAGCGGACCCGGCGATCGTTCGGCACAGACGCCGCGGCCTTCGACTACATGTACGAGTGTCTGAAGGAGCGGGCGGACACCCGGCGCGGACCGGGCCTCATCGCGAGCTACCGTCGGATCGGCGTCCGCGGGGTGGCTTCGGCGCTCGTGTGGATCGCGACGGCGGTGGGCTGGCTCTGGATCTCACCGTTCACCTACACCGCAGACGACATGAGGAAGTGGACCGCGGACTCGGACCGTCTGGGGAGCTTCATCTTCCCGGCTGAGACGGGCCTCCCGGTCGTGGCCGTCTGCTACAGCCTCGCTGCCATCACCATGGTGGTGCAGTGGTCGCAGGTACGGCGCGGCGCCGTCAGCTCCAGACGGGCGCTCGGAACAGCGGCGGGCACCGCCCTGTTCGCGACGATCGCCCTCGTCTGCATGGTCATCCGGGCCGGCGAGATCGAGGACCTGTTCTTCTGGTTCCCTCCGGTGCTGGCCCTGGCGGGTGCGGCAGCCGTGGTACTGGCAGCGGCTCAGGCCCGGTCTCGCGAAACCGCCTGATCGTCGGGCAGAAGACTCGACCGCGGGGTGGCCCGGACGCACCGGAGCGCACCCTCGCGATGTGCGGGGTGCGCTCCTGGCTGGTCAGCGCGTGTCGCGCCGGTGCTGAGGAAGCGTCAGTGCTTGAACGCGTCCTTGACGTTCTCGCCGGCCTTCTTCGCGTCTGCTGCGGCCTGGTCGGCCTTGCCCTCGGCGACCTTCGAGTCGTCGTTGGTGACCTTGCCGGCAGCTTCCTTCGCCTTGCCACCGAGGTCCTGTGCGGCGTTGTTGATCTTGTCTCCTGCGCTCATGATGATTCCCTTCTTGACGGTCCACCGCGTTCGGTGGTCCACCGGAGCCGGTGAATGCACGCCACTGTAGCCAGCCGAACTGAAAGTCCTCGGAGGGTTGACGCGGAGCCGCACCGTCTCGTCGAGATACCGGGCACCGCGGACCGACGCCGTCGGAGCGGGAGGGTGAGACGGGCGCCCGGTCTGATCCGGGCAGCCCGTCTCCGGAGGCAGCAGACGATTTCGACTACGCGCTGCGTGTCCTCGAGACGACGCTCGAGCCGACTCTCAGAAGCCTGCAGCCTTCGATGTTCCCAGAGTACGCTGCCCGCCAGATGTCGTCCGAAGTGTTGAGTCGGGCCGGCAGCCGTGCTACTCAGATGCCGACCATCTCGGCTAGTCGGACGAGACTTCGGGGTAGTCGCTCTCCGGCATGAGTTCGAGGCCCGCCACGGTGTACGAGCGGTCCAGCATCGCTTCGAGCCAGGTGCGGTTGATGGCGATCGGACGAGAGCCGGTGAACCGGAACACGATCGGGATGCCGGATTCGACCCAGAGCGAGAATCGCCCGGATCCCTGCGACGGGTCGATCGTCCAGGACAACAGGAAGCCCTCGCCCTTCCGCAGCTTCGACACCACGACGAGCTGCACGTGGGCGAGCGTCCGATCCTCGAGCTCCATCGATTCGGTTCCGTACCGCAGTGTTCCCATGTCCCCATCCAGTTCGACGTCAAGTGACGATCATCGTCGCCATCTGAGTGATTGTCGCAGCTTCCGGCGACACATGGTTTCTGTTAGGTCGCCGCGCGTCGATGCGGTAGGGCGGTCCTGTACGCGCTCCAACCCGGATTTGGCAAGCCCATGCCCTGCCGAATCCGCGGACATACGGTGGACCGCATGAAATACGTCACCTACGGTCAGAGATCGGTCATGCTCGGCGACGATGCAGCGCACGCCGTGCTCGGATACGCGACGGCGCTCGCGAGCGCAGGTCGCGCCGATCACGTCACGGTGCGGACGGTGGGGCTCGACGGCGAGGAGGACGACGTCACGCTCCTGCTGAGCGGCGGCCTCCCGCTCATGATCGAGCCCGCTTCGCTCTCCACCGGCGAACCCGACAACGACAGTCTCATCGCCGAACTGCGACAGCGCACCGCGCGTCTGCGCGCCGATCACGCAGGATCCCGGACCCCCATCCCGCACGGCCTCTCCGACTACTGAGCGTGAGCGCGCGGCGCGAGCTTCGCGCCCGGCGCGCGACTCTACGCCTCTCGACGGCAAAGGGGAACAGCTGAGGGCAGCCCGTCCGAGAAGCGCAACCTTGTCGCACGACCCCCGATCCGCGGGAGCCGGTGAAGGGACGACGATGTATTTCCACCTGCAACAGTTCATCAACGAGATCGTCGAGGACGAGCCGGACCCCGCAGCCGCGGCAGCGCTGCAGGAGGGTCTCGGCGGCCAGTTCGGCGAGATGCGCACGATGATGCAGTACCTGTTCCAAGCCATGAACTTCCGGGGCGCAGCGGGGAAGCCGTACCGTGACCTCATCCAGGGCATCGGGACCGAGGAGATCAGTCACGTGGAACTCATCGGCACCACGATCTCGCGACTGCTCGACGGGTCCCCTCGCTATCAGGGCAAACCGACGGACCCTGTCGACCAGCCGGGAGCCGGCGGTGCGGTGCCGCTCTCCATCGCACTGTCCGAGGTCAACACGCACCACTACCTCGTCGCAGCCCAGGGCGCCATGCCGGTTGACGCGGCCGGCAACCCGTGGAACGGGAGCTGGGTGTACAACTCCGGCAACCTCGTCCTCGACCTGCTCTACAACCTCATGCTCGAGTCGACCGGTCGGCTGCAGAAGTGCCGACTGTACGAGATGACCGACAACAAGACGGCACGCTCGACGATCTCCTACCTGATCGTCCGCGATCAGGCGCACGAGAACGCTTACGCGAAGGCGCTGGAGACGCTCGGTGTGAGCTGGAAGACGGCACTGCCGATCCCGAAGACGAACGCCGAACAGTTCCCCGAGGTCAAGCTCCTGGTGGACCAGGGACTGCAGAGCAAGCAGTACACCTTCGACCTCGCCGGACAGTCCGAGGCAGGACGCATCTTCCAGGGGATGTCACCATCGAACGACGGAACCACGCTCGACGCCAGTGAACAGGCACCGGAAGGCGTGCCCTCGACGATCGCCGAGGAGCGCTTCGAGGAGTTCTCACCGGGGCTCGACAAGGACCTCCTCGCACTCATCCAGGCCACGGCGGAGATGGAGATGGCCGACATCGACGCCACGTTCGGGCCGATGAAGTAGGACGACTCCCGACCCTCAGGACCGGCGACGACGCACCAGCCGGGTGGCGAGGTAGAGAGCGACACCGACGGCGACGATGATCCCGCCGCGCAGCCACACCTCGCCACTCTGCTGGGTGAGCAGCACGATGCACGAGAGCGCTCCGAGGATCGGGAGGACTGACCATGCGCGGAAGTGCTCGTGCTCCACCCGGTCCCGACGGAGCACGAGCACGGCGATGTTCGTGCTCAGGAACACGAACAGCAGGAGCAGCACGACCGTCTCGGCGAGCGTCGCCACACCACCGGTCATCGTCAGCAGCATCGCGACGGCCGTCGTGACGACGATCGCGACCCACGGCGTGCCGCGGCCGGGGAGCACCCGCACGAAGATCGACGGCAGCAGCTTCTGGGCGCCCATGCCGTAGGCGAGGCGGCTCGACATGATCATCGTGAGCAGGGCGCCGTTCGCGACGGCCACCAGCGCGATCGCGCTGAACAGCCACGCCGGGATCCCGACGCCAGTCGCCTGGATGACGGTCAGCAGGGGCCCGGTCGACTCGGCGAGGTCCGCCGCCGGGACCGCCACGGATGCCGCCGTACCGACGAGCATGTAGAGCACACCGGCAGTCGCCAGTGCGCCGAACAGAGCCTTCGGGTAGACCCGCGACGGCTCGCGCACCTCCTCGATGACGTTCGCGCTCGTCTCGAACCCGACGAAGGAGTAGTAGGCCAGCAGCGCCGCACCGAAGACGGCGACCACCGGCGCATCGACACCGTCGAACCGCACCGCGCGGCCGAGGTCTCCCCCGCCGCCCGAGAGCAGCATGCCGACGGCGACCACCACCAGGACCAGGCCGCTCGTCTCGATCATCGTCATGACGAGGTTCGCACGGACCGACTCCTTGATACCGCGGGCGTTCAACGCTCCGACGGCAGCCAGGAACACGACGGCGCCGAGCACCGGCGGGACGTCGACGAACGTCGCCAGGTAGTCGCCGGAGAAGGCCAGCGCAAGGCCCGCTGCGCTCACGACTCCGGCGGCCAACATGCAGTAGCCGACGAGGAAGGACACGAGCGAGGATCGGTAGGCGCGCTCCGCGAACACGGCCGAGCCGCCCGCCTTCGGATACTTCGTCACGAGCTCCGCGTACGACGCTGCGGTCAGGAGCGCGAGCGCGAGCGCGACGAGCATCGGCACCCAGGTCGCGCCGCCGACCTCACCCGAGATCTGTCCGACGAGCGCGTAGATGCCGGCTCCCAGGACGTCGCCGAGGATGAAGAGGTAGAGCATCTTGCCCGAGATGTTCCGACGGAGGCCACCGGCCTGCTCGTCACTGCGGGCGGAATCGGTCGACGTGTCCATCCCCCGACGTTAGGGCGCGGGAGGAACATCCTCGAAGGCTTGCAATCCGGCGTTAGATCTCGTACTCCAGGCCGAGGTCGGAGATGTCGGTGAGCTCGTCATCCCAGGACGGGACCGCCGGCTGGAGCTGCCGTGTGAGCTGCTCCATCGACGCGATCGCCTCGAGGTCGATCGGCTCATCGGTGGCGTTCTCCACGGGGGTGGAGAACAGCTGGCTCGACGGCCCGAGCAGGAGGTGCGCCGTCGCGACACTGCCGCCCTCCGAGATGGTCGGCACGACGACGACGTCCGCGTCACCCGCCTGAGCCAGCGCGCGCGCATATCGTAAGAGCGCCTTGCACGTCGGGTCGGCCATCAGCAGGAACCCGCCAGCGTAGTGAACTTTCTGCATGGGTCCATCTTGGTGACCGCAGAAACGAGCTCGCTAGCGCTTGCACTTCGGCGACGGGTGACGTAGACCTGGCCTCCGGTCTCAGCTCGACGCCCGGACGCCCGCCACGTAGCTCTGCACGCGTTCGAGGAGTCCGGCATCGTGGGGACCCCAGATCGGCGCCCGGGTGTCCGGTCCGGTGTAAGGCAGGTCGGCGTATCGCTGTTGATACTCGGCGAGCTTCACTTCCATGTCCGCGCGCACTCCGGCGTAGTCGGGGTCGTCCGCCACGTTTCGAACCTCTGTCGGATCAGCACAGAGGTCGTACAGCTCCCACTCCGGCGCGAAGATCGTGTCCGAGGCGCCCGGGACGCCCATGCCGGCGCCGTAGTAGTGGATGAGCTTGTGCGTCGCGGTTCGGATGCCATAGTGCGCGGGCGCCGCGTGGATCGGGTCGTCGTGCTCCCAGTAGCGGTAGTAGGCGGCATCGGGCCAGCCCTCCAGCGACTGGCCGCCCAGCAGCGGCAGGAAACTGCGGCCCTGCGAGGTCGGCAGGGCCGCTTCGGCGTCGATCCCTGCGACGTCGAGGAACGTCGCCGCGAAGTCGACGTTCGTGATGATCGCTTCACAGCGTGAACCGGCCTCGATCTGCGACGGCCAACGCATGAGCATCGGCATCTGCAGCGATTGGTCGAACATGAGCCGCTTGTCGAACCACCCTTGGTCACCCAGGAAGAAACCCTGATCCGAGGTGTAGACGACGAGCGTGTTCTCGGCGAGCCCCTGTTCCTCAAGGTGGTCGAGAAGGCGACCGACATTGTCGTCGATCGACTGGATGCACTGCAGGTAGTCGCGCATGTAGATCTGATATTTCCAGCTCATCCGCGCCGCCCGGTTCTCAGGGCCCTTGAGATGCGCGGGGACCTCTGACTTGAGGTCCTCTGAACCCATGTCGTCGGCGATCGTCATGTGCACCCCGCGCACCGCCATGCTGCGCGTCTCGTAGTCGTCGAAGAACGTCTCGGGCTCGGGGATGCTGCCGTCGGCATAGAGGGTGCTTGTGCTTCTCGTCGGGGATCCACGGGCGGTGCGGAGCCTTGTGGTGCACCATCACGCAGAACGGTTCGTCCTCGCCGAGTCCGTCGATCCAATCGATGGACAGATCGGTGACGATGTCCGTCGCGTAGCCGCTGACGTGGGAGGCGCCATGCTGGTCGATCATCTCGGGGTCGACGTAGTCGCCCTGGCCAGGGAAGATCTTCCACGCGTCGAAGCCACGAGGCAACGAGTCACCGTGTTCGCCCAGGTGCCACTTCCCGAACATCGCGGTGCGATATCCACCGGCCTGCAAGACGTCGATGAAGGTCGGCACCCGGTAGTCGAGCTCGGTCCAGATCGACGAGACCCCGTTGATGTGACTATAGGTGCCGGTGAGGATCGATGCGCGTGATGGCGAGCAGATCGAGTTGGTGCAGAACACCGCGTCGAGGCGCACGCCTTCGTCCGCGATGCGGTCCAGCTGAGGCGTCCGGTTGACGCGGCTGCCGTACGCGGAGATCGCTTGGGCAGCATGGTCGTCCGCCATGATGAAGATGATGTTCGGCCTGGTGGTCATGGTGTCTCCGAATGTTCGTCGAGCAGAAAGGAAAGGATGGTGACTGCGGTCGTGAGGCGGCGACCTGGTCACGAATAAGCCGCGACGGCGACCTCGTCACTCGGTGCGTAGCCCAGGCGCCAGGCCTTCACCCAGATGGCGGTGCCGACGGTGAGGGGTCCACGCATGAGCTGCCAGGCGCGCCCGTCGTCCGTCGGCGTCCCGATCTCGCGTTGGAAGCCCCTTGGGGCCTCTTCCGCTCTCGGGGCCACGCTCGTCCAGCCGAGCAGGGATCCCGGCGTGCTGCAGGAGATCGACACCATGCCGTCCACGACCGAGACCTCGGGTGTGGACACACTGCAGCGCACACCGCCCCGACGCCACCGCTCCTCGAGTTCGGACTCCGGCACCGTGCCGAGGTCGCCGTAACGCTCGGCCCAGGCTGTCAGCGCGTCGCGGAGACGCTCGCGATCGGTCGCGAATCGTGCATCGGTCGCGAGGTTCATGGTCTCGTGCGGGTCCGCTCGGACGTCGTACAGTTCCTCCGTCGGCTTGGACTGCGCGACGACCGCGCGCTGCACCTCAGTCATCGCAGAGGGCACCTCACCCCGCGCACGCTGCTGGCACTCATCCGATGCCAGGCTCCGGAACCTCGCCCAGGTGGAGAATCTGTCCGCGTACTCCGTGTGGATCATCGCCGGTTTGTCCGGGAAGTCGTGACGGATGTAGCGGAAACGGACATCACGCACGGTGCGGCTGCGGTCTTCAGCCTCGCCCTGCCGATCGCGACCGCCGTAGGTGTACTCGTTGGGGGACGCGACGGGTGAGCCGTCGGCCTCGAACAGCGGTACCCCGTGCATCGTCTCGGATACCTCGAGGCCGGCGAGTGCGAGCATCGTCGGAGCGAGGTCCATCGTGTGCACCAGTCCCGGGGCGGCGACACCGCCGGGCAGCCGTGACGGCCAGCTCACGATGAGCGGCTCGCGGAGTCCGGCCTCATTTGGCCAGCGCTTCGCGCGCGGCATACCCTTCCCATGGTCACTCCAGAACACCACGATCGTGTCGTCCAGCAGGCCGTCCTCCTCCAGCTCGGAGATGAGCCTGCCCGCCCACACGTCCATCTCGGTGATAAGGTCCGAGTAGCGCGCCCAGGCTGTGCGGAACGTCTCGTCATCCGGGTAGTACGGCGGGATCGGCGCGAGGGCTGGGTCATGCCGGTCCGCCTCGGAGACGTTCGAGGTCGCTGCGGCGAATGCGTCGTCGTCCAGATACAGCTGCGACTCGTGCGTCACCATGCCGTGGAACATCGCGAAGAACGGGGTGTCCTCGTCCGGTCTGTTCCGCCAGTGCGCACTCGGGCTGCACTCGTCGAACACGATGTCCGGCAGGTCCATCTGGAAGTCGGTGAACCAGGTGTTGGTGCAGTAGTAGCCGGCGTGCCGCAGGATCTCCGGGAGGAGCCGTACTTCAGGCGGCGGCACCGCCTTCGAGCGCATGTGCATGGTGCCGATCGACGTCGGAAAGTTGCCAGTGATGATGGCCGAGCGGGCCGGAGCACAGATCGGCGCCGCCGCGAACGCGTTGTCGAAGCGCACGCCGCGGGCCGCGAGCGCGTCGAGATTGGGCGTGTGCGCGTACTCCGCGCCGGGCCAGACCCCGGAGTACGTCCCGAGGTCCGGGTTGATGTCGTGCGTGGAGATCCAGACGATGTTCGGGAGCGACTCCCCGACTGCCGCGGTCATGCGCTGGCCGGAACGCTCGCGACCTCGGCGAGGTCGGTGGCCACGGCCAGGAGGGTCACCGCATCGACTGCTCCGCTCCGGGCGAGCCCCAGCACACTCGCCCACGGTGTCGAGGCGACGAGTTCCGTGTTGACGAGCCACGGGAGGTGCCGTTCGAGCACCGCGGAGGTGACCGCATCGGCGAGCAGGGCATGCAGCGGGGTGTCGATCAGCTCCCGGGCTGGGATCGTCTCGATCGGCGGCAGCGGCACGGCGATGGCCGCAGCGCGCTCCTCGTCGGCGGCGGCGCGCAGATGTCCGACCCCCGGCGCACCATCGAACGGAAGGCCGAGGCGCTCGAAGACGCTGGCCGGGGCGTCGTTCTCCCGCAGGAGCTCGACGAGCAGGCCGAGCATCCGCAGCTCCACCTCGTCATCGACGATCGAAGTCATCTGGCAGGGGTCGGTCTCGAGGTCCCACAGCAGGGTGCCGTGCGACCACGAGTTGATCCGGTGCCCACCAAGAGCGTCGACACGGATCGTGCGGAGCCCCTTCGTGAAGGAGAAGGGTGGCGCCGGCTCCCACTCGGCGAGTTCCGAGACGGCGAAGCGACTGCGCATGTGCGTCGGCATAAGCGTGAAGTCCTCGATCGGGCCGTTCGCCTGGTCGATGCTCGCGCGCATGTACACGTACCGACCGTCGGTCACGTTGACGTGTCCGCCGTGGATGCCGAACAGCGCGCCGTCCTTGCCTGGAGCGAGCGCGAGGTCACGGCCGAGCATGTCGGGCGTCGGCTCCTCACCGAAGAACCGCAGCATGGTCGGCGCGATGTCAATGGTCTGCGCGAGCTCGCCACGGCGGGTATCAGAGGCGCCGGACCGCGGGTCCCAGAGGAACATCGGCAGGTGCACGAGCTCGTTGAACCACGGCTGCACCGCCTTCGCCCACCAGCCGTGCTCCCCGAGCAGGAAACCGTGGTCGGTGTTCACCAGCAGCATGGTGTCCTTCCACATGTCGTTGGCATCCATGAAGTCGAGCACGCGCCCGACGGTGAAGTCACACATCGACACGAGTGCGGTGTACTCCCGGCGGGCGTGCGCGACCTGGTCCTCGGGCTCCGCGACCTTGCCGTAGCTCGGCCAGTCGAACTCCGGCCCCGAGTAGTCCTCCGGATAGAGGTCCTGGTACTTCTTGTGGACGAAGAACGGCTCGTGCGGGTCGAACAGCTCGATCTGCAGCATCCAGCGGTCGGCACCGACGTTCGTCTCGAGGAACTCGATGCCGGCGTCGACCGTCCGCGTCTGCGAGTGTTCGGCCTCTGTCGCCATGTACCGGCGGTTCACGGCGTCCTGCGTCTTCATGTTCGCGGGGAACCGCGCGCCGCGGAGCGCGTCGGCGTCACCCTTCCAGTTGTCACCCTCCTGCCCACGGAAGAACTCCCAGGTGTTGTAGCGCGTGTGGTACGTCCCGCCACCGTCCTCCCAGTAGTGCTGGTGATCTGAGACGAGGTGCGTGTGGACGCCGGCCTCTTTCAGGAGCTCGGGCATCGAGTCGTCGAAAGGCTCGAGCGGACCCCAGCTGCGGTGCAGGAAGTTGTGGCGTCCAGTGTGCATCTCGCGGCGGGCCGGCATGCACGGCATCGACCCTGCATAGAAGTTGTCGAAGGTCGCCGTCTTCTGAGCGAGGCGGGCGAAGTTCGGCGCGTTCACGATCGTGTCGCCGTACGGCGGCAGCATGTGGCGGTTGAGGCTGTCGAACATCAGGATGATGGCGCGCATGGTGGTTCCTAACGGGTGCTGGTGGTCAGACGGCGACGGAGACGGTGGCCGTGGTGTCGCGATGCTGCGCGGCGAGCAGCGCATGACGATCGCGCCGACGCTGGGCCTGAAGCCTTGGGTTCGGGACGGGTGCCGCGAGGAAGAGCCGCTGCGTGTACGGGTGCTCCGGCATCGTGGTCACCTGCTCGGCCTCACCCCACTCGACGATCTCGCCGTGGTACATGACCGCGACCCGGCTGCTCAGGTGGCGCACGACGGCGAGGTCGTGCGACACGAACAAGTACGCGACACCCGTGCGCTTTTGGATCTCGGTGAAGAGTTCCAACACCCGGGCCTGCGTCGACAGGTCGAGCGCTGAGACGGGTTCGTCGCACACGATGAGCCTCGGCTCGAGCGCGAGGGCACGAGCGATCGCGACGCGCTGACGCTGGCCACCACTGAACTCGCGAGGCAGGCGCTCCCCCGCGTTGCTCGGCAGCCGCACCTCGTCGAGCAGGTGCCGCACGCGGGCACGGGCGTCCCTGACGGACACGTCACGCACGGTGAGCGGCTCCATAAGGATCTGCTCGATCGTCATCGACGGGTTGAGCGAGGTGTACGGGTCCTGGAACACGACCTGGATCTCGTTGCCGAGCGCCCGGCGGGCCTTCGGCGTGAGGCTCGCGATGTTGCGGCCGTCGTAGGAGATCGACCCACCGGTGACGGGCGCGAGGCCCAGCAGCGCCCGGCCGAGCGTGGTCTTGCCGGAGCCCGACTCGCCGACGAGCCCGACGGTCTCACCGGCCTTGATGTCGAGAGAGACGCCCTTCAGCGCACGGAACGGCTGCTTGCGGAACCCCTTCACCGGGTATTCGACGACGAGGTCCTTGATTTCGACGAACGATTCGCTCATTGGAGTGCTCCTTCCGGGGCCGGACGCTGCTCAGAGTCCGGGACGACCGATTCCACCGGGTCCAGGTCCTCCAGCACCGCGTCGAAGAGTGACTGTGTGTACGGGTGCTCAGGGTGTTCGAAGATCTCCTCGACGGCGCCCGTCTCCACGATGCGGCCGGCGCGCATGACCGACACGGTGTCGCAGATATCGGCGACGACGCCGAAGTTGTGGGTCACGAGGATCATGCCCATGTTCAGCTCGTTCTGGAGGCTGCGGAGCAGGTCGAGGACATCGGCCTGGACGGTGACGTCGAGAGCGGTGGTCGGCTCGTCCGCGATGAGGAGGTCCGGCTGGCAGGAGACGGCGCCGGCGATGAGGACGCGCTGGGCCATGCCGCCGGACACCTCGTGCGGGTAGGCCGCGAAGGTGCGCTCCGGGTTCGGGATGCCGACCCGACGCAGCAGTTCGACCGCCCGCGCCTTAGCCTCAGCCTTGCCGATGCCGAGCTTCTGACGCATCGGCTGGACGAGCTGGAAGCCGATCGTGAAGGATGCGTCGAGGTTCGACATGGGCTCCTGCGGGATGTACGCGATCTTCAGACCGCGGAGGCCGTTCATCTCGGTGGGCGACAGCGCCGCGAGGTCGTTGCCCTCGAACTCGATGGCGCCGGCGACGATGCGACCGCCGTCTGGGAGGAGTCGCAA
Source organism: Plantibacter sp. RU18 (assembly GCF_050613355.1). NCBI lineage: Bacteria > Bacillati > Actinomycetota > Actinomycetes > Micrococcales > Microbacteriaceae > Plantibacter > Plantibacter sp. RU18. The sequence goes on along the minus strand of NZ_CP159618.1, from coordinate 936,838 downwards.
GACCGACCAGGCGGTCTGCGTCTTGCCGGAGCCCGACTCGCCGATGAGGCCGTGGACCTCGCCGCGGTGGACCGTGAGCGACACGTCTTCGACGACCGTCTTGACCGTGCCGTCGTCCTGGCCGTAGCCGACCGCGAGGTGCTTCACGTCGAGGAGCACCTCGGCGTCTGCGAAGCGCAGATCGGTGCCGTGGTCGACGACCGGCTCTGAGGCGATCGTCGGCATCATCAGCGTGGTGCGACGACGAGCCTTGCGACCTGAACCGCTGCGCTCGAGCGTGTCGCGAAGCGCGTTGGCCAGCAACACGAGCGAGATGCACGTGAAGCCGATCATGAGGCTCGGCCAGAGCATGAGGACAGGGCTCGTGTAGATGTTCGAGAAGCCCTCGTTGAGCATGCTGCCCCAGCTGGCCAGCGACAGGTCGCCGAGCCCGAGGAACTCGAGGCCGGACTGGATCGCGATCGCGACGCCCGTGATGAACGAGGCCTGCACGAGGGCCGGACCGCGCACGACGGTGAGGATGTGACGGGCGATGATCCGGGCGTCGCTGAGACCGGCGACCCGGGCGGCGTCCACATAGAGCTCGTCGCGGACGGCCGACACCGTCGAGTAGACGAGCCGGTAGAACGCCGGCGACAACAGGATGCCGAAGATGGCCATCGACGTCCACATGGACGGGCCGAGGACGGCGCGCGCTGCGAGCAGCACGACGATGCCCGGCAGGGCCTGGACGAGTCCGACGACCCAGGCCGAGGTGCCCTCGAACCACTTGCCGTAGTACCCGGCGATGAGGCCCCCGGTCACACCGACGGCGGCGGCGACCACGAGGGCGAGCGCGGCTCCCGCGATACTGAAGCGCGTCGCGTACAGCAGGCGGGACAGCACGTCGCGGCCGGCGCTGTCGGTGCCGAGTAGGTGTTCCGGGGTGATCGGGCCCAACACGTCCGCGGCCGAAGCGGTCGTCGGGCTGTACGGCGCGAGCATCGGTCCGAAGATCGCGACAAGGGCGACGAGCGCGAGGAAGGATAGCGACGCGATCGCGATCGGCTTCTGCAACAGGCGGCGAAGCAGCGAGCGGGACGAACGCCGCTTGGCGGCCTCGATCTCAGGCGTGAGATCGGCGGCGAACTGATCGATCATGAGAGACGCACCTTCGGGTTGAGCCAGCCTTGCGCGAGGTCGACGAAGAGGTTGAGGATGACGACGAGGATCGCGGTGGCGATCACGAGGCCCATCACAAGCGGGATGTCGCCCTGCGAGGTGGCGGTCACCGCGACCTGACCCATTCCGGGGATCGCGAAGATCTGCTCGATGATCACTGCGCCGCCCAGGAGGCCGACGAAGTGCACGCCGAGGACTGCGAGACCTGGGCCCGCAGCGTTGCGGAGGACGTGCTGCATGACGACCGTGCGGCGGTTGAGGCCACGGCTCTGCAGCGTCCTCACATAGTCCTGGCGCAGTGCGTCGAGCATCGAACCACGGATCTGTTGGCTGACGCCCGCGATACCGCCGAGAGAGAGGGCGATGACGGGAAGGGTGATGGAGCTCAGCCACCCGCTGAACGAATCGGTCAACTGCACGAAGCCCGTCGGCTTGAACCAGCCGAGGTTGATCGCAAAGACGATGACGAGTCCGAGCGCGATGAGGAAGGCGGGGATTGCCGTGCCGAGGAGGGAGACCACCTGGACCAGACCGTCGATCCAGCCGCGGCGGGTGGCGGCCAGGACACCGAGGGCGACGGAGACGACCGCGATGAGGACCGTCGCGCCGAGCACGAGGGAGAGGGTGACGGCGAGGCGGCTGAGGATGGCATCGGACACCGGCTGGCTCGTGAACCACGAAGTGCCGAAGTCCCCTTGGAAGACGCCGGACGCCCAGGTGCCGAACTGCACGGCGAGGGGCTGGTCGAGTCCGAGTTCACTGGCCTTCTGGGCGACCGTCGCAGGCGAGGCGTCCTCACCGAGCAGACGACGGGCAATGTCGCCGCCACCCGCATACAGGAGGAGGAACGCGATCACACTGATGGTGACCACGAGTACGACGCCGGAGAGCAGGCGTCGCAGGATGAAGGAGAGCATGGGGACGTCCTTAAGGGATGTCCGGGAGGGCCGAGGATGAGCTCGGCCCTCCCGGAACCGGGGTCACTGCTTGGGAGTGAAGTTCCAGAGGTACGGGTATGCGTTGCCCGTCTGCGTCTCGACCGTGGTCGTGGCGTCGGTCGCGTAGGTCTGCTGCGGGCGATACCACGGGGCGAACCAGGCCTGGTCGACGATGTACTCGTTGAGCTCCTGCGCGGCCTTCGCGGCATCCTCCTCGGAGCCCGACTGGATGACCGTGCCGAGTTCGGCGACCTTCGGGTCATCGGTTCGGAACGGGTTCCAGCCTGCCGTCGGGAGGAGGTCGAGGGTCATCGTCTCCCAGCTGGTCGGCGCGGCCTTCAACTGCATGACGCTGCTCGCGTACTTCGCGGCGAGGAGGTCTCCGAGGAAGCTGGTCGGTGCCACGTTGACATTCTCGACCGTGATGCCGACGTCCCCCAGGTACTGCTGAACCAGGGCGTAGGTGGCCGGGGTGAATCCCGAGGACTGCGGCATCGTCAAGGTGATGTCTCCTGCGCCATAACCGGCCTCCGACAGGAGGTCCTTCGCCTTCTCCGGGTCGTAGGCGTAGTGCTCGTCCAGATCCTTCACGTAGCCGGTCGAGTCGGGCGAGAAGATCGAGGAGGTCACATCGCCGTAGCCCTGGCCGACGGCCTTGAGCATCGCCTCGCGGTCGAAGGCGTAGTTGATGGCCTGACGGACACGCACGTCGCCGAGCGCCGCAGTGTTGGTGCCTGCGCGGTCGAACAGCAAGAGGCCGAAGAAGTTCAGCTGCTGGCCGTTGGCGGTGAAGCCGGATGCCTCCGCCTGGGTGATGGTGGAGTTGTCGGAGAGGGGTGCGCCGTTGATCTGGCCACCCTTGATCGCGTTGATAACCGCAGTGGGGGTCGTGTACACGTTCATGACGACCTTGGCGTAGTGCTGCTGCTCAGGTGCCCAGTAGTCGGGGTTCTTCGTGAACACGTAGGTGGAACCGACGACGGTCGTCTTCGGGTCGAACAGGTAGGGTCCGGACCCGACCGGATTCGTCTGCTCGGTCTCGGATCCGAAGCTCGACGGCGCCTGTTGGAGGCCCGGGTTCTGCGTGAGGAAGGCGAGGAGCGAGGGGTTGGGGGCGCTCAGCGTGATCTCGAGGGTGGTAGCGTCGACGGCCTTCGCGTCGGCAAGCGTGGCCAGGTAGGCCTTCTGGGGCGAGGTGCCGTCGCGGAAGCGCACGAGGTTCTGCGCCGCCGCGTCAGCGTCGAACATCGTCCCGTCACTGAACTGCACATCGTCACGGAGCTTCATGGTGAGGACCGTGTTGTCGTCGTTGTACGACCACTCGGTCGCGAGCCAAGGCACGACGGTGCCATCCGGTTCGGCGTGCAGGAGGGTGTCGTAGACGGCCTGCATGTAAGGCGACTCGTTGGCCCACGGCGCCTTGTCTGCGGCGAAGGTGGTCGACGCGACGATGGTGCCGATGGTGAGGGTGCCGTCGCCCGAAGCGGCGGGACCGGTGGAGGAGGAGCCCGAGCCGGAGCATCCTGAGAGTGCGAGTGCGACGATCGTCGCTGCTGCAGCAGCAACGACGATGCGCTTCCTGAAGTTGAACATCATTGTCTCTTCCGGTGATGTGCGGTCCACCATGGACCGACCTTGCGGAGAACGTAACAGGATTTGAACCAGGATTCTACAAGTTGAGTAGAAAGTTATCGACTTGTGGAATGGTTGCTACGATCGATGCAGCCACGGACACGCCATTGACGGATGCGGCGATCTAGGCTTGACACACCTCGACATGAGCAAAGGAGCCACCCATGAAGCTGGAGCATCTGCTGCTCGGGATCCTGCTTGTGAAACCACGCACCGGCTACGATCTGTCCCGCTACATGGAGATGGACGGGGTCTTCATGCGGCCGCGCACTCAGATGAGCCAGGTGTACCGCTCGCTCTCGCAGCTCGCAGCTCGCGGCCTCGTCGACTTCACTGTGAGCGTCCGACCTGGCGCCCAGGATGCGAAGATCTACCAGGTGACGCCCGCCGGCAGCACCGCTTTCATGACGTGGCTCGCGACCACGTACGAACCCACCGTCGAGCAGGTCAACTACGAGTTCCGGGCTCGTCTCTTCTTCTCCGGGTTCCTGGGCGAGGAGGCACTCCTCGACCTCATAACCGTCGAGATCGATGCCCGGCAGCGACAGATCGCCAAGTACCGCTACCGAGACCGCACGATCGAGGTCGACCCGGACGGCGCATTCGACCTCGATCTCATCTCCGCCGTCGAGGACTTCCAGCATGAGACCGGCGCAGCGACGATGGACCTCCTGGTCGCCAGGTTGCTCGAGCTCCGCGAACTCGTCCGCTCCCGGATGACACGACAGGAGCTGAGCGATGCGATCGCCACGCGTGCCTGACCCCCACGCTCGAACGGGCGCAGCTGCCCTGCAGCACGGCGAGGACGTATCGACCCCGACCGACGGCTCCTGCTGCGCGCCGAGTGGTCGGTCTGCGTTCATCGGCGGCATCGGCGCGGGCGGTGGCGCACGTGACCTGGTCCCGATCGTCGCGCTCGGAGAGACTGACCAGGCTCCCCAGATCGTCCCCGGCCACACCATCGAGCAGGCGCAGGTGCCCGCGCAGACGTTCCGGATGGGCGATGCGACCGGCGACGGACAGCCCACCGACGGGGAAGCACCCGTACATGCCGTGAGCGTCGACGCGTTCTCGATCGACACGACCAGCGTCACCAACGACGACTTCGCGGTCTTCGTCGCAGCCTCCGGGTATCGCACGGAAGCGGAGACGTTCGGCTACTCGGCCGTCTTCCACCTCGCGCTGCAGGCGCCAGAGGCAGACATCGTCGGGCAGCCGCCCGGCACACCGTGGTGGCTCGGCGTGACAGGAGCCGACTGGCAGCACCCGAACGGTCGCGACTCCTCGCTCGACGGCCTTGGCGACCACCCCGCGGTGCACATCAGCTGGAACGACGCCCAAGCGTACTGCGCCTGGGCAGGCCGCACCCTGCCGACGGAGGCGCAGTGGGAGGCGGCGTCCCGAGGCGGACTCGACGGCGCCCGCTTCCCGTGGGGCGACGAACGCGACGGCGACGGCGACCGCTCCGACGACTGGCGGATGAACATCTGGCAGGGCACCTTCCCCACGGTCAACACCCTCGACGACGGGTGGCTCACCACGGCTCCCGTGCGCAGCTTCACGCCGAACGCCTACGGCCTCTGGCAGACCGTCGGCAACGTGTGGGAGTGGTGCGCCGACTGGTACGACCCGCGCTCGTACACCGCCGACTTCACCGCGGCCGTCGACGGGGCTCCAACACACGAGCCGCAGGGCGCGGCAGCCGGTGCCGGTCGAGTGCTCCGCGGCGGCTCCTACCTCTGCCACGACTCCTACTGCAACCGCTACCGGAACGCCGCACGCTCCTCCAACACCCCTGACTCCTCGATGGGCAACGCCGGCTTCCGGACCGTCTCGCGCCGAGCCGACGCTCGCCGAGCGGACAGCGACGTATGAGCGGCGGGCGACGCCGGTTCCCGGACTCCGTCTACCGGCACGGCTCCGAACCGGACGCGCGCTTCAGCCTCGCCAACGAGCGCACCTACCTCGCCTGGGTGCGCACATCGCTCGCGCTCCTCGCCGGCGGCGTCGCCCTCGAAGCGCTCGGCCTCGGCCTGCACCCTGGCCTCCGGCTGGCAGCCTCACTGATGCTGATCCTCGCCGGCATCGCAACGCCCATCCAGGCGTGGATCGGTTGGATGCGCACCGAACGCGCCCTCCGCCTCGACACCCCGCTCCCCTCCGCGGTCCTCGCGCTCCCGGTCGGCGCTGTCGTCGTCGCAGTCGGTGTCCTCGTGTTCCTCGCCGTCATCCTCGCCTGAGGCGGCCGCCATCGTGAGCGACGCACACCGCGACCCCGACCGCGGCGCGAGGCCGTTCGACGCCGGACTGCAACCCGAACGCACCGCCCTCGCCTGGCGTCGCACCGGGCTCGCGATCGTTGCCGGCTCGCTCATCGCGATGCGCATCCTGCCCGAGATCCTCGGCGTCTGGGTGCTCATCCCGGCGGGGCTCGGCACGATCGTCTCGATCGGCGTCGTCATCGCCGCCCATCGTCGCTATCTGGCGCAGCACCGGAGGCTCACCACAGCCGACACCGACCGCATCGCCCTTCCCGACGGACGGCTGCCTGCCGTCGTCGCCGGCCTCACGCTCCTCGGCGGCATCGCGGCGCTCGGCATCGCCCTCCCCCTCTCAGTGAGGGGTTAGTCCTTCGTGACCGGGTAGTGGACCAGGGTCTGGGCGACGGCGCGGGCGGATTCAGCACCCTTGCGGACGAAGTGCTCGCGGAAGAAGCCGATGTGCTCGTCCGTCGGCTGGAACTGGTGAGGTGTGAGGCTCACGGAGAAGGTCGGGACGCCTGTCGTGAGCTGCGCCTGCATCAGCCCGCTGACGACCGCGTCGGCCACGAAATCGTGTCGGTAGATGCCTCCGTCGACGACGAGCGCCGCGGCGACGATCGCGTCGAAGCGGCCGGTCGATCCGAGGGTCTGCGCGAGCAACGGCAGCTCGTAGGCACCCGGGACGTCGAAGACGGTGATCTCCCACCCGCTGCCTGAACGCTCGACCTCGGCACGGAAGCCGTCGAGGGCCCGATCGACGATGTCTGCGTGCCACTGCGCTTTGAGGAACGCGATCCGAGTTGTCTGCATGACTGACATCTTAGACTCAGACGTCCTGGGTGCGGGACGTCCGGAGCGGGACGAGCATCGTCGCTGCGAGCACGACGGCCACCATGACGATGCAGCTCAACCCGTTCCAGCCCCAAGCGGTGAAGGCGAAGCCCGTCGCCCAGCCGAGCAACGAGGAACCGGCGTAGTAGGAGAGGTTGTAGAGCGCCGACGCCTGGTTGCGGCCGCTCACGGCGAGGTCGGGCGCCCAGGCTGAGGCGACAGCGTGGATGACGAAAAACCCGGCCGTCGCGATCACCAGGCCGAGCAGGATCACCGGCAGCGCGTCGATCATCGTCACCGCGACGCCGACGATCATCAGGGCGGCGCCGAACAGCACGGTCCGGACCCGTCCGAAGCGGTTCGTCAGTCCACCGGCTCGTGACGAGGACCATGTGCCCGCGAGGTACGCGATGAACAGGAGACTGATGATGCCGGGTGCCAGCAGGTACGGCGGGGCAGCGAGTCGGAACCCGAGGTAGTTGTAGATCGACACGAAGCATCCCATCGACAGGAAGGCGATGGCGTAGATCGCCCGCTGGCCAGGGGTCGCGAGATGCATCCGGATCGCCGACCAGCCCTGCCCCGGTGGCGTGCCGAATGCTCGACGGGATCGTGGAAGGAGCAGCACGAACCCGAGCGTTGCGAGCGCGCACATCGACATCACCGCGAGGACACCCACCCGCCAGCCGGCGAACTCACCGATGGGCCCGGCGATGAGGCGTCCGCTCAGGCCGCCGATCGTCGTCCCGGAGATGTAGACCGCGGCAGCACCGAGATGATGCGGTCGCTCGACCGAGCCGAGGATGAAGGTGACCGCGATCGCCGGGACGCCCGCGAGGCACAGTCCCTCCACGAAACGCAGGGCGATGAACGCGTGGACGTCGGGGATCAGCGGGCCGGCGAACCCCGGCGCGACGGCGGCGGCCAGCGCGATGACGAGCGAACGACGGCTCCCGAGCCGGTCCGCGAGGAACGACCACGGGATGACCCCGATCGCGACGCCGAGGGTGGTCGCCGAGACCGTCAGTGCGGCCACGGACGCCGACACCTGCGCATCGACGGCGATCTCCGTCAGCACGCCCTGCGTCGAGTACAACTGCGCGAACGTCGCGACGCCCGCGAGGAACATGGCGACGAGCAGCCGACGATAGGCGCGTTCCGACGGATGGATCAGCGCCTCGGGGATGTCGAGCGCGCCACGGACCATGCCCTCAGCCTAGGTCTCGTCGCTGTCCCGGCCTGCTCCCGGCCTGCTCCCGGCCTGCGCCAGGCAGCCCGTGACGGTGTCGGTCGAGTGTTCACACGCCCGAAACACGGCGACAGGGCAGACGAAACACACCGCTGGCACGCTAGGCGCACCCGACGCTCACCGCTGCGTCCACTGCAGAGAGGCACCCTCGAATGGATCAAGGAAACACCGCGTTCATCCTGTTGTGCGCAGCACTCGTCCTCCTCATGACACCGGGACTCGCCTTCTTCTACGGTGGTCTGGTCAAGGCGAAGAGCGTCATCAGCATGATGATGATGAGTTTCGGCGCCCTCGGCCTCATCGGAGTCCTCTGGGTGCTCTACGGGTACGCGATCGCGTTCCCCGCCGCTGAGGGCACCGTGGCCCCCTGGGCGATCGACGTCTCCAACATCGGTCTGACCGCCGCTCTCGAGACCCCGGAGGGTGCCGCGTACCCGCCGCTCGCGTTCGTCGCGTTCCAGGCCACGTTCGCGATCATCACCGTCGCGCTCGTCTCCGGAGCAATCGCCGACCGTGCGAAGTTCGGCTCCTGGCTCATCTTCGCCGGCATCTGGGCGACGGTCGTCTACTTCCCCGTCGCCAGCTGGGTCTTCAACTTCGGACTCGACGATGACGGCAGCTTCGCCTACGGCGGCTGGATCACCCACGGCCTGCAGGACGTCTTCGGCGTCGGCGTCATCGACTTCGCCGGTGGTACCGCAGTCCACATCAACGCCGGAGCGGCGGCCCTCGCCCTCGCCCTCGTGCTGGGTCGACGCGTCGGGTTCAAGAAGGGCGCGCACGTCCCCCACAACCCGCCGTTCGTCCTCCTCGGTGCCGGGCTGCTGTGGTTCGGCTGGTTCGGCTTCAACGCCGGCTCCGAACTCGCGGCCGACGGCACGGCGGCACTGGCGTTCGTCAACACGATCGCAGCACCCGCCGCAGCGCTCCTCGCGTGGCTCGTCGTCGAGAAGATCAAGGACGGCAAGCCGACCTCCGTCGGCGCAGCCTCCGGTGCGGTCGCGGGTCTCGTGGCGATCACGCCGGCCTGTGGGTCCCTGCACCCGATCTGGGCCATCGTCCTCGGCCTCGTCGCCGGTGTCGTCTGCGCCCTCGCGATCGAGCTGAAGTTCAAGCTGGGCTTCGACGACTCGCTCGACGTCGTCGGCATCCACCTCGTCGGCGGCATGATCGGAACCCTCTACCTCGGGTTCTTCGCGAACGGCACCGGCCTCTTCATGGGCGGCGACGGTTCGCAGCTGCTCGTCCAGGCGATCGCCGCGTTCTCCGTCCTGATCTACTCCTTCGTGCTCGCCTTCATCATCGGCTTCGCGATCGAGAAGACGATCGGCTTCCGCATCAAGAACGAGGACGAGGTCGCCGGCATCGACACGGCCGTGCACGGCGAGGAAGGCTACGTGCTCCTCGACTCGAAGGCCTGACCGACAGCATCCGGGGGCGGTGCATCGCCCAGCCCTGCATCGCCCACCCCAGAGTCGCCCAGACCGCATGACATCCTCCGGGATCCCTGCGGCTGGGCGACTCTGCTGTGTCGGCGATGCTGACCGACCACCCCCGATAACCCCCACTCAGCTGACCGACCACTTAAAGGATGAAGCCGTCGTGATCGATGATCTACGACGGCTTCCGAAACCCCAGATCGGCTCAACGCCGGGGGACTATGTCATTGATAGTACGCTCCAAATCATGATCCCTCAACCCCGCTTGTCCGAGCAGCAAGCGCTGGTGACCAGTCTGGCGAAGCCGCGCTTCCGGAGGTTTCGCGCCGTCGCTCGAGGCAGCGACAGAGAAGCCGTGCGCCTCTATCTGGTGGACGCTGAAATCGCATCCGAACTCCACGCTGCCGCCCGTATCGCCGAAGTCGCGCTCCGCGAGCACATCCACAGGGCTCTGGCCGCCACCTACGGGGATCGCTGGTTCCAAACTCATTCGGGTCTGTTCGACGAACGGACGCTCGACAGCTTCAACGAAGTCATCGAGAAGCTCGGCGCGCGCGCGGCACCCGGGAAGGTCATCGCTCAGATCATGTTCGGCACATGGGTCTCTCTCCTCGGCAAAGGCGACAAGAAGCCCGACGGGACACGCGCCAACTACAAGCGGGATCTCTGGGCAGCTTCGCTCTCCAGTCAATTCGATGTCGATCGATCGACACTGCATGCCTTGGCCATGCGAGTGAACTGGGCCAGGAACCGAATCAGTCACTGCGAACCAGTCGTGTTCGGTCTACCGATGCCCGGGCTCGGCGGGCCGAACACGCAGATCCGACGATCGCCTGCCGTGATCTTCGAAGACATCCAAGATCTCGCAGGACTCGTGAACCCGTCGCTCAGCGACTGGTTAGGAAACTGGTCGGACACGTACGCCCTGTTCCTCAGTCCGCTGGCGCAAACAGCTCTGGACGATGTCGCCCGCGACCCCAAGATCACTCTGATCAGAACGACCGACCTGAAAACCCCGCCGCCTAGAGAGGCGATAATCTGAACCCGTGCTTTGGCTCGGTAACACGCCAGCGGCACCTGCCAGATGCAGGCAACAGCGTGACGCGCACCCGAGCCTCCGGGATCCCTGCGGCTGGGCGACTCCGCCGTGTCGGCGACGTCAGCCGGCGTTCGGGAGTTGCGCGGGGCACTCGCCGCCAGGGGTCGTCGCGAGTTCGAAGTGCCAGATCTCGTTCGCGAACGTCTGGCAGAGGCCGAACTCGGCACCGTTCTCGATGAACCAGTAGTCGGCGTCGGTCGCGCCGATGTCGACCGCCGCGCCGCGGGTGTGCGCCGAACCGTCGGGGGTCGCCACATACTGCCTCGCCGCCTCCTCACTGCCGTACTCGGCGATGGCCGCGTCGCGGAGGTGCTGCTGGTACTCCATGCTGCGCCACCCGGAACTCACGTACACGGTGATGTCGTCCTGTTCGGCAGCGCGGGTCGCGTCCTGGACGGCCTGCAGGAGTGCCGGTTCAAGGTTCGCGATGCCGGCGTGATCGGTGTCGAACGCGGTCAGCTCGTTCGTCGGCAGCACGCCGTCGGATGCGCCGAAGCCGTCGTCTCCGGAGCCACCGCGGTCGGTTCCGGAGATGCCGGCGCTGATCCCCCGGCCGATCGTGTCGCCCGCTGGGCTGCAGGCGACGAGACACAGCACTCCGGCGAGCGCCGCGGCTGCCAATGCGGCGACGATGAGCGCCCGTCGCCTCGCGCGTCGGTGCGCTGCCGGTCTGGTGCTGATGGATGTCCTCACGGTGCCTCCTGGATGGGCCGTCGGCTTTCGACGACCTCGGTCCAGTCCATCGGTCCGGTCGTTGCGTGGGGGTTCGGTGATGACCACACACTTCTCCAACAGTCCGGGCCGTACGATCGGTTGACGTCCCGACCACCCCACGAAGCCACTCGGCGCAGCGACATCGGAACCTCGTCGCCGAGCCCGACCGGAGCCCCCATGCGCGTCCTGATCGCCGAAGATGAGCAGTACCTCGCCGAGAGCATCCTCGAAGGACTCCAACACGAGGGACTCGCCGCCGACCTCGTGTTCGACGGCGATGCCGCGATCGAGCGCTTGTCGGTGAACGACTACGACGTGGTCGTGCTCGATCGGGACCTGCCAGGCACGCACGGCGATGACGTCTGCCGGTGGATCGTGGCCGGGCGGCTGCCGTGCCGAGTGCTCATGCTGACGGCTGCCGCAGACCTCGACGACAAGGAGAGCGGGTTCGAGATCGGGGCTGACGACTACCTGACGAAGCCGTTCGAGCTCCGCGAACTCGTGTTGCGTCTCCGTTCCCTCGCTCGCCGGCCGGGTGCCTCGACTCCACCGGTGCTCGACTATGCGGGCGTCCGCCTCGACCCGTTCCGCCGCGAGGTGTACCGCAACGGCCGGTACGTCCGATTGGCGAAGAAGCAGTTCGCAGTCCTCGAAGTCCTGCTCGCAGCGCACGGAGGCGTCGTCAGCGCGGAGGAACTCCTCGAACGCGTGTGGGACGAGCACGCGGACCCGTTCACGACGGCCGTCCGGGTCACGATGTCGACCCTGCGCAAGGAACTCGGGGAACCCTGGATCATCCACACGGTGCCGGCGGTCGGGTACCGGGTACTGCCGCCCGGTGCTGAGACGGAAGAGCGCTCGTGAGCGGCGTCGTCCCCGCCGGACTCCGGACACCGCGCATCACCGCACGGGTGAAGCTGACGGCGACGTACGCGGCCTTCACGGTCGGTACCGGGCTCATCGCCCTCGTCGTCATCAACGTGATCGTCTGGCGGTTCCCCGCCTACCCGCTGACCGCCCCGGATGACCGCCCCGTCGGCTATGCCGTCTCCCGCGGCGAGATCCGGGACTCGCTCATCAACTACTCGGTGCTCGCCCTGCTCGCGATGGCCGCGCTCGGCATCATCGGAGGCTGGTTCGTCGCGGGCCGGGTCCTCCGGCCGCTGCAGGCGTTGAACGAGGCGATGCGCGCTGCCTCGACCGGCGCACTGGAGCACCGGATCGGGATGACGGGCACACGCGACGAGTTCCGCGACCTCGCCGACCTGTTCGATCAGATGCTGGAACGGCTCGAGCAGTCCTTCCTCACCCAGAAGCGATTCGCATCCAACGCCTCACACGAGCTGCGGACGCCGCTCGCGACGACGAAGATGCTCATCGAGGTCGCGCAGGCCGACCCGGGCGGGCGTGACATCGATCGAACGCTCGCCCGACTGCACGAGACCAACGAGCGCGGCATCGCGATCGTCGAGGCGCTCCTGCAACTCAACCGTCTCGAACGCGACGCGTTGGTGACCGAGACCGTCGATGTCGCCGACGTCGCGACCGCGGTCGAGCGTTTCAGCGCCTCGGCCGCCGAGGAGGCGCGGATCACGCTCTCGCTCGAGACGAATCCCGTCCACGTCCGCGGCAACCGGATCCTGCTCCAACAGCTGCTCACGAACCTCGTGGCGAACGGACTCCGGTACAACAGCGGCCCGGGCGGCCGGGTCGAGGTTCGCGTCGGTCACGCGGTGCGGGCGGAGCAGGGTGAGCCGACACCGGGGCAGCTCGCCCTCGTCGTCTCCAACTCGGGTGAGCAGCTGACGGGTGTCGACGTGGCGCGGTTCCTCGAACCGTTCGACCGCCAGGACGCACGCCTCGCGCGGGCCGCCGGACGGGAACGGGGCAACGGGCTCGGACTCACCCTCTGCGCCCGCATCGTCGCCCTGCACGGAGGGACCATCACGCTGACCCCGCGACCGGAAGGCGGCCTCACGGTCACCGTGCTTCTCCCCGCCGCACACGTGTGACCCGCGGAAGGCCCGGACCGACTGGTCCGGGCCTTCCGTATCCCGTGATGCCGCGCTACTGCACCGCGCACGCCCTGGCTTCATCGAACAGGTCTTCCGGGAGGTCCCAGGAGCCGTCGGCAGCGGGGTCGGGTACGTCGAAGCCCTTGTCGCGGAGGCACTGAGCCCGAAGCCGCAGCTCGTCCGAGATCTCCTCCTTGCTCGGCTGGTCCGGGTTCACCGGCGGCAGGCCGACGATGCCCTCGCAGGTGTCGTACGCGGCATTCGTCGCGTCGCTGCCGTCCAGGCTGATGGTGTTGCCGGGCGTCGGGTCTTCGACGTCGACGCCCTGGTCACGCATGCAGGAGGCCAGTTCGAGCGTGTACGCGTCGAACTCCGCCGCGTAGTCCGGAGGGCTTGCGGAGGATGACGCCGTCCCACCGGCGGAGCAGCCGGCGAGCGCGATCGTCACAGCGAGGGCGGAGAGCACGAGGGTGGGGAGGGCAGATCGACGCATGGCGTAGTTCCTTTCAGAGCGAGCGATCGGTCGTGATCGCTCCTCCATCCCATCGATCGAGGCGCGTGCTGGACGTCTGCTCATCAGCACACGCTTTCGCAACACCAGCTCCGCGCCGAGCGACTCAGCGGGGTGCGTTAGGGTCGGCGGCATGGGGAAGTACGGACGGTGGAGCACCGTGCCCGCGGTGGCGCTCCTCCTCGTGGCCGGCCTCGTCGGTTGCGTCAGTGCACCCTCCGAGAAGCCTGCCTCGTCGCCCTCCGGCCAGGCGCGACAGCCGACGTCTGCACCGATGCCGGCCTCCGCCTTCCCGGGACTCACGTGTGACGCGTTGGCTGCCGCGGCGTCGGTCGAGACCGCGCTGCGCGGAACCGTCAGCACGGAGGACCCGAGCCTCGGCGACGCACCGCTCCTCCAGGTCGGCGGTGTCGTCTGCGCGTGGAACTCGCAGAGTTCGACCGCACGGCTCGCCATCCGGATCGCTCCGGACGGCGCCGAGTACTGGTCGGCCTTCAACTCCTGGTACGAGCACACCGACTGGGCGAGCGATGTGGGCGAGATCAACGGGACGACCTGCTCGCCGGTCGAGGGCGTGTGCTCGGTCCATGCGCTGGAGCGCGAACTGTTCATCGAGGTCGATGTCGACGACACCGCCGGGGTCACGCAGGACGCGGCCGAGGCCATCGCCCGTGCAGCGCTGTCGGTCATCCCTTCGCCTGGCCAGCGTCCTGAACCGACGAGGCCGCCCGGATCGCGCTCGTGCGACGCCGCCCTCTCCGCTCCCCAGGTGGAGCGCATCCTCGGTGTCGAGCCGGGCTCCCTCGGCTACGTCAGCGCCACGACGCAGCGCTACCGCCTCGCCGAGATCGCGGGCGAGCGGGTCGGCGCCCTGGAGTGCCGTCTGCGGTCGTCGACGGCTGAGGTCCTGCGTTTTTCGATCATCCCCGGCGGCGCGTGGATGATCGGGCAGGGCACCCCGTTCGACGACGTCCGTGGCGCCGCAGGCGATCGGACTGACGCCGGGTCATTCGCACTCACGGCCGACGGGCTCACCGCGTTCGGCACCGTCGCCGACGACTGGCTGTCGGTGTCGGTGTCGCCGCCGCAGGCGCCCGTCCTCGAGCAGCTCTACGGCGAACTCGTGGCGTCCCGCCGCCGCTGAGTCGACGGACGAACCGGAGATCGGCGAGAAGCTCCCGTGCCGGTTCGGTTGGCCCTGTGGGGTGTCGCGAATTTCGTGCGTTTCCGGGCAACTCAGTGGGTGAGCGACAGGATCACGCGAGTCAGGGTCGCGCGCGCCGCGGTCGCGGTCGTCAGGTCGGAGGCGACTGCGCGAGCGAGCGCGTCTCCGGCACCCACGACGGCATGGAGGTCCGCCTCCGGCACCGACCCGGCGGGGGCGAACGGTGCGAGCGCGGCACCGCACTTGCCGGCGTAGGCCCGCACGGAGTCGCGTCGCAGCTCGTCGAGGACCGGCGATCCGCTCAGCGCGTCGACGACCCCGGCCATCTCGGCCCCCTCGGCGGCGGAGCAGTCGAGGTAGCTTCCGGCGACGATCTCGGCGACCGCGTCGAGCTGCGCCGGCGCGTTCAGGAGGGCGGCATCGAGCACGGCGTGCTGCCGCTCGTCGAACTCGCGGTACAACTCTGCGAGCAGTCCGGCACGATCGCCGAAGTGCCGGTACACGAGCGTTTGGCGACGCCGGCGCGCTCGGCCACCCGCCCCAGCGTCAATGCATCGGTGCCCTCCTCGCGGATGAGCACCCTCGCGACGTCGAGCAGCAGCGCGCGCCGTTCGCTGCCGGGAAGGCGGCGGCGCGGCGGGATCGACTCCGGTGACATCTGACCATCCTCCCCGGTTGTGTCGTCCGTACTTGCATTCCATCAAAGTTACCAGTAGTAACTTAACCACGGAAACCGCCAGACCGACCCAGAGGGCCTCGATGACCATCACCCACCAGCCCGACCCCGCGACCGCACTCTGGGTGTCAGCCCACCCGACACGCGACTCGTTCACCGGCCGTCTCATGCAGGCCGGCATCGACGAGCTCTCGCGGGAGTACACGGTCACCACCTCCGACCTCTACGCCCAGGGCTTCGACCCCAGGCTGTCGGAGCGCGACCTCGGCGCCGTGCCGGAGGGCTACCGCGGCGTCGTCGACCGCATGGGCGACGCCTCGGCCGCAGGTCTCGTGCCGGAGGATGTGCGCCAGGAACAGGCGAAGCTCGCTGCGGCGAGCCTCGTGATCCTGCAGTTCCCACTCTGGTGGTACGGGCCCCCTGCGATGCTCAAGGGCTGGTTCGACCGTGTGCTGACCAACGGCTTCGCGTACGGCGACGACGATCCGACCACCGGCATCCCCCGCCGCTACGGTGACGCGCCGCTCGCCGGGCGCCGCGCGCTCGTCATCGTCACGGCCGGCGAGGACGATCGGT
This sequence comes from Plantibacter sp. RU18, assembly GCF_050613355.1. NCBI lineage: Bacteria > Bacillati > Actinomycetota > Actinomycetes > Micrococcales > Microbacteriaceae > Plantibacter > Plantibacter sp. RU18. Next base: position 920,571 of record NZ_CP159618.1, on the reverse strand, counting down.
CGATCGGGAGCCGCGGCATCAGCGGCGACATCGACTCACTCCTGTTCCCCATCACGCACGGTACGCTGTGGTACACCGGCATCGAGGCGCTCGAACTGCACGTGGTGCACGACGCCGATGGTCTCGACATCGACGGGATGGCGCAGGAGACCGAGCGACTCACGTCTCGCCTCCGTCACCTCGACGCCGAGTCCCCGCAGGCCTTCCGCCGCCTCAGCGACGGCGAGTACCGGGGCACCCGCGCCCTCCGAGAGGACATCCTCCCCGGCCGGACCGACCTCGGCATCCACACCCACTGAGTCACCCGCCGAGTCGCCCGGATCTGCACGATCTTCCGCCAGGACATCGCATTTCCGGGCAACTCAGTCGGGTGTACGATTCGGCCATGATCGACGTCCTGCCCCAGTTCTCGACCACGGATCGCGGCGGTCGCATGACAGCGCTCCAGCAGGGTCAGCCCATCGGCCGGATGGCGCCGCTCCTCCCCCGGGCACTCTTCGCCGCCGTGCTCTGGGCGGTGCCGAGCACGGTGCCGTTCGGCGCCATCACGAGTCTTGCCCCCAACCCGACCGTCAGCATGTTCCTCGGCCATCCGATCACCGTCGTCGCGGCCATCGCCTTGACGTTGTTCGGCGCGCTCGCCCAGACGATGCGGCTCTACGAACGGGCGATGGACTCGTTCGGCCAACCCCGAGTGGCCGGCCTGCTCGCCTCGGCGGCGGTCACCGGCGGGATCGCGCTCGGTGCCGGATTCCTCCTCGTCTGGACGCTCGCCAGCGACCCGGGCCGCACCATCGAGTTCGACGCGCTGGTGAACTCCTCGGAGATCCCGATGGAGCTCGGCATCGTGATCGGCGCAGCATCCGGCCTGTGGTGCGTCTTCTCCATCATGCGCCTGTTTCGAGCCGTCGCTCATGCCCGTCGTCGCCAGCGCACCATCGAACGGCTCCGCGTCGAGGGCAAGCGGTGCACCGGGACGCTCACCGCCGTGACCTTCTCCCACCACTGGGTGCACGACGAACCCAGATTCACGACGGAGACGAGCTTCGTGATCGACGGCGTCACGAGGAGCGTGTGCGCGAGGATGCGCACGAGTGCGGATCGGGTGCCCGTCGCCGGGTCGCCGGTGCTGGTGCTGTCCGACGACCTCGGCAACGTCCACCTCGAACTCGACGACTCCGCAGAGCTCCAGTTCGAACCGCCGGAGCGCTTCACCGCCCCCGAAGGCTGAACCATCCCCACTGAGTCGCCCGACGATGCGCGGAATCCGGCCGAGACGACGCATTTCCGGGCGGCTCAGCGGGAGGGCGCCTACTTCCCGTCGAGGTAGCCGTTCGGGTTCAGGACGAACTTCTGGGCGGCTCCCGCATCGAACTCCGCGTACCCACGCGGGGCGTCCTCGAGGCTGATCGCCGATGCGTTGACGTTGGCGGCGATGTGCACCTTGTCGTGCAGGATCGCCATCATGAGCCCGCGGTTGTACTTCATCACGGGGCACTGACCGGTGGTGAACGAGAGCGACTTCGCCCAGCCGGTGCCGAGGCTCAGGGACAGAGCGCCCTTCTTCGCGGCCTCGTCGATGCCGCCCGGGTCACCCGTCACGTACAGCCCCGGAATGCCGAGCGCTCCACCGGCAGCCGTGATGTCCATGAGGGAGTTCAGCACCGTCGCCGGAGCCTCGTGGCCGGAGTCTCCACCGTGGCCACGTGCTTCGAAACCGACGGCATCGACCGCGCAGTCCACCTCCGGCACACCGAGGATCTGCTCGATCTGCTCGGCCGGATCACCCTTGGTGAGGTCGACGGTCTCGCAGCCGAAGCTCCTGGCCGGCGCGAGCCGATCGTCGTTCATGTCGCCGACGATGACCGCAGCGGCACCCAGCAGCAGCGCACTCGTCGCAGCCGCGAGCCCCACCGGGCCGGCACCCGCGACGTAGACGGTCGATCCGACACCGACGCCCGCGGTCACCGCGCCGTGGAATCCCGTCGGGAAGATGTCCGACAGCATCGTCAGGTCCATGATCTTCTCGAGCGCCTGATCGCGGTCGGGGAACTTCAGCAGGTTCCAGTCGGCGTACGGGACGAGGACGAACTCGGCCTGGCCCCCGACCCAGCCGCCCATGTCGACGTACCCGTACGCGCTGCCCGGACGGTCCGGGTTCACGTTCAGGCAGATGCCCGTCTTGCGCTCCTTGCAGTTGCGACAGCGACCGCAGGCGATGTTGAACGGCACCGAGACGATGTCGCCGACCTTGATGAACTCGACATCGGGCCCGACCTCGACCACCTCGCCGGTGATCTCGTGGCCGAGCACGAGGTCGGCCGGAGCCGTGGTGCGTCCTCGGACCATGTGCTGGTCGGAGCCGCAGATGTTCGTCGCGACGGTCTTGAGGATGGCTCCGTGGGGGACTTTCCGGCCGACGTTGGCCGGGTTCACCCCCGGCCCGTCCTTCAGCTCGAACGAGGGGTAGTCGATGTCGATGACTTCGACGACACCAGCGGATTTGTAGGCGACAGCCCGGTTTCCTGACACGTGATCCTCCTTGATCCTGGGCTCCCCGATCCGGGGAGCCTCGTGTCCACTCGACCCTACTTCCGCCCGCCTTCCGGGGTAAGCCCCCACCGCCCGTCTGGTCCCCGCCGGACTACCAGCGAATGAGCGATGCGCGGTTCAGTCGTCCTCCGGGCTCGGCTCGCTGACGTACGGCTGCGCTTCCGGCACGCGCATGAAGACGGCGACGGCGATGAAGACCGCGGCCCCGACGATGTGCAGCATCCGGAGGACCGTCTCGGGGAACTCGATCGGCAGGATCGGGTTCCAGACCACTGCGACCAGCACGAGCGGGATCACCCACAGCGGCCGCCTGCCCTGAACGGCCATCACGACCATGATCAGTGCGAGGATGCTCACCACGTAGAGGACATAGGTGAACCACGCCGAGTCCACGAGCGCCAGCCCGGCGAGCAGGATGATCGCGCCGAGGACGCCGGGGATGAACGCCGGGCGGTGCAGCGCCGTGGTGGTCGACTCGTTCGAGCGCGCTGAGGTCATGTCCACAACCGTAACGCCGACGCGCCGGTCGTCGCTCCACGTGATGGTGCGCGTGCTCCAGGGTCCCGCGCGCTATCGTGTGCGCTGGCGCCGCCTCCGATCACCGGCACCGGGATGGTGCGGCGATGAGTGTCCTCGAGGAGTACCGCTGGCTCGTCGAGGCGGAACTGCAGAACACCCCGTTCGCCGTCGAATCGGTCCCCGGCGGTTTCCGGGTGGGCTTCGACCTGGCGAACGCACGCTGGTGGGAGATCCTGCAGCACAACGAGGTCTCGGACAGCATCACGTACACCGTCCGGGTGGACGAGCGTCGTCGTCGGTTCAGCATCAACGACACCCTCCGGTCGATGTCCTGGAGCGCCGGCGCGAACGGGTTCGTCCCGAGGCTGTCCTGGTCGTTCTCCATCCAGTCGGGCCGCGTCCGGTACGGGCGGGTCATCATGCTGGGGACCACCCCCGGCGGCTTCGAGGCGGCCTTCAGCCCTGAGAACGAGCGAGCCAGGATCAGGGAGATCGGCGAGGAACTCGGCCTGAAGGTCGGTCTCAGCCGCAACACGTTGATCGGCCTGTGGACGGCCATCGGGTCGGTCGGACTCAGCGCACTCGTCGCCGGCATCGTCCTGATCGTGCTGGCGGTGACCGGAGCCCGCTGAGTCCGCGGCGGAGTCCGCTCCGGATGGACCTCTCAGCGGACGGCGAGCAACTCCCTCGCGACGACGGCATCGATCTCGGCCCCGCCGATGTTCGCCCCGAAGAGCGCCCCACCGGGCTGGAGGATCACACCGTTGTCGAGCGCGCCGATGTCGACGGCGTCGAATCCGAGGGCGTCCACGATCGCGGCGACGGTCTCACGATCGTCGGCATCGTCGCCGGCCACCGCGATGCCCTTTCGCCCGGCTGCACCGGGCACGCGCGGCTCGCCGTCGAGGTCGTGATACCCCATGTGGTTGAGCGCCTTGACGACGCGGGACTCCGGCAGGAAGTCACGCACGATCTCACTCGTCGTCACGCCTGCGTCGGTCAGGTCAGGCCGTGGCCCGTCGACTTCCCACCAGTAGTTCATGGTGTCGATCACGAGCTTGCCGCGCAGCTCGTCGACCGGCAGCGAGCGGTACTTCCCGAGCGGGAGCGCGAGGATCACGACATCGCTCCGCGCCGCGGCATCGGCCGACGTCGTCGCGATCGCACCGTGGGCGAGGACGTCGACCGTCAGCGCGATGGCCTCCGGTGCACGTGAGCTGCTGATGAGCACGCGGTAGCCGGCGGCTACTGCGAGTCGGGCGAGCACGGTGCCGACCTTGCCGGCTCCGAGGATGCCGATCGTGGTCTGGTGGGCATCGTCCGTGGTGTGCATGTCAGTGTCCTCTCAGATGTTCGGGCGGGGTCAGGCGGTCGACTCGGCGGGGTCGACGAGGAGTTCGCGGACCAGCGGGATGACCTGGGATCCGTAGAGTTCGACGGCGCGGAGTCTGGCGCTCATCGGCAGGGAACCCGCGGAGTAGATGAGGTCGAAGCGACCGACGTCGAGCACGGCGACGGCAGCGGCGATCCTCCGCGCGACGGTCGTCGGCGAACCCACGTACATCGAGCCACGCTCCACCTCGTCGTCGAACTCCGCCCGCGCCCGATGATCGCGAGCATGAGTGGGAACCCGTACTGCGCTGCACGGATGACGGACTGCGGAGAACCGCCGACGCCCACCCAGGTCGAGAGATGACCTGAGGCGGTCTTCGGGAAGACGTCGGCGTCCTGCAGCGCTGCCCTCGTCGTGCCGTTCCAGGTGACCGGCTCCTCCGTCAGCAGGCGCGAGAACAGGTCGATCTTCTCCTCGAAGAGCGTGTCGTAGTCGCTGAGGTCATAGCCGAAGAGCGGGAAGGACTCGGTGAAGGAGCCTCGCCCCAGGATGACCTCGGCCCGGCCGTTCGAGAGCGCATCGACGGTGGCGAAGCGTTGGAACACGCGCACCGGATCGTCCGAGCTGAGCACCGTGACACCGGACGCGAGTCGGATGCGTTCCGTGACGCTGGCGATGCCGGCGAGCACGGTCTCCGGCGTCGAGATCGCGTACTCAGGTCGGTGGTGCTCACCCACGGCGAAGACGTCGACGCCGAGTCGGTCCGCGAGGACGGCCTCCGCGACCACCTGACGGATCGCCTCCGGGTGTGTGGCGAGTGCGCCGGAGTCGGTCTCTGGGATGTCCCCGAACGTGTCGAGTCCGAATTCGAGGTCAGGCATGGAGGGTCTCTTTCGTGAAGGCTACAGTTGACATGTCAATCATCCACTCGACAGGTGAAACGGAGCGGCCACCATGACTATTCCCGAGCCGGGTACGGGCCGCCGACGGACGATGACCCGCGACGAGCTGCGCGTCTGGCGCCGTTTCCTCGAGACGTCCGAGCAGCTGCGGAACGTCGTCACCGGGCGCCTGCAGGACGAGTCCGGGCTCTCCTCCGGCGACTACGGCGTCCTCCTGGCGCTCTCCGAGCAGCCCGAGAAGCGGATGCGGTCGTCGCAGCTCGCCCAGCACATCGGATGGGAGCGCAGCCGGCTGTCGCATCACCTCGGTCGGATGGAACGGCGCGGACTGGTCCAGCGCGAACCCGTCGCCGGCGACAGCCGCGGAGCGGTGGTCGCGCTGACCACGGACGGGGCACAGCTGTTCCGGGCCGCCTCGGCGCCCCACCTCCGTGTCATCCACGAGACCTTCGTGCGTGCGCTCTCCGCGCAGCAGCTCGCGGCCCTCGACGACGCGATGACAGCGCTCGCCGCGCACCTCCCCGCCCGCTGAGCTGCGCGGACCCGCCGGGAGCTGCGCAGAACTTCTGATGAAATCATGCGCGTTGGAGCACCGCACCACCTAAATTCATGATCGACTCATTTTCATGACTGGGTTTGATTCAGGATTCCTCGAGCTCCCGCAGACGCTGACCGTCCCCCAACCGACCGAGGCGGCCGGACGCGCCCCACTCCGCGACCTCGACTACACGCACTTCACGGTGCTGCTCGATCCGCGACGTCGACTGGCGGTCGCGACCGCGGTCAACATCGATGGTTCCGCCCTGCGCGAGCTCGGACGCGGCGACGACTGGCACCTCGACGAGCGCATCCCGTCGAGCGAGCAGGCCGGGCCCGAACTGTATGCGCGCAACGACCTCGACCGCGGCCACCTGGTGCGCCGCCGCGATCCCGTCTGGGGTGACGCCACCGTCGCGCAGCGGGCCAACGTCGACAGCTTCTGCTACACCAACGCCGCGCCGCAGGCTGCGGTCTTCAACCAGTCGCTGGAGCTGTGGAACGGTCTCGAAGACCTCGTGCTCGAGTACGCCACCGTCAACCGCGCACGTCTCTCTGTCTTCACCGGACCCGTGTTCTCGGATGCCGATCGCCTGTACCGCGGGGTTCGGATACCGCAGCAGTTCTGGAAGGTGGCCGCCTGGTCGTCGGACGGCCGGCTCACTGCGAGCGGGTACCTCCTCGACCAGACCGCGCAGCTCGACGACATCGATCTGGAGGCGGCGAGGGCGACGACCGAGACGGAGGACCTGCCGCCACTCGGCCCGTTCCGGGCCTTCCAGCTCCCGATCGTCGACATCGCGGCACTCACCGCGCTCGACTTCGGTGCGCTCCCCGCGGCCGACGTCCTCGAGCCTGTGCCCGCGGTCCGCCCCGATGTCACGGCCTGGATCGAGCTCGCCGGCCCCGCAGACCTGCACTTCTGACCGCCTGCAGCGCCGCGCGCCAGCTCAGAACGCGAGCAGCACCTTGCCCGACCGCGCCGAGTCCGCAGCGACCTCGAAGGCCTCGAGAGCGTCGTCGATGGGGAACTCATGGGTGACGACGGCGTCCACGTCGAGAGAACCGTCGGCGAGCGCTTCGATCACCGCGTCGATCTCGTCGTTGAAGCGGAACGAGCCGCGCAGCGTGAGCTCGCGGGTGATCGCGATGGAGATCAGCGCCGGCTGCTCTCCCGCCGGCAGCAGGCCGACCATGACGACGGTACCGCCGCGGGTCGCACCGAGCATCGCCGAAGCGAGTCCCCGGAAACTCCCGGAGGATTCGAACGCGACATCGGCGTCGACGGCCGCGATGGCGTCGGCATCCCGAGCGTCGATCGTGATCGTGGCACCCACCGCGGTCGCAGTCGCGAGTGGCCCCTCGGCGAGGTCGGTGACGACGATCTCCGCGGCACCGGCACGCTTGGCGACGGCGACGATGAGCGCTCCGATCGGGCCGGCACCGATGACGAGCACGCGCTTCCCTGCGAGGTCACCCGCGCGACTCGCGGCGTGCCAGGCGACGGCAGCAGGCTCGGCGAGCGCCGCGCGACGAAGCGGCAGACCGTCGGGCAGCGGACGGAGCATGTCGGCGCGCAGGACCGCTTCACGCGAGAAGGCGCCGTCGGTGTGCGGGAACCGGGCAGCACTGCCGAGGTAGGTGCACCCGGGCGAGAGGTTCGGGCTGTCCTGCGGGTACCGCGCGCCGTTGCCGGGGCCCGGCGTCGCCGGGTGGACTGCGACGCGCGTGCCTGCAGCCGGCCCGCTGCCGTCGGCGGCCGGGCGCAGCACTGTACCGACGACCTCGTGACCCAGGACCATTGGCGCGCGGAGGATGGACTCGCCTGCCGCACCGTGCTTCCAGTAGTGGAGGTCGGAGCCGCAGATGCCGCCATAGGCGATCTCGACGACGGCCTCGTCTGCGCCGGGCAGACGCGGTTCCACGGGTTCGATGCGGAGATCGTTCGCGGCGTGCGCGACGACGGCGAGTGCGCGGGTCGCGTCTGCAGGGTCGCTGCCGACGGTGCTGGCCTCAGACGACAACGGTCATCCCCCCGTCGATGAAGATGATCTGCCCGTTGACGTAGTCCGAGCCGCCGGAGGCCAGCCACACGGCGGGGCCGGCGAGGTCGTCCGACGTCCCCCACCGGTTGGCGGGGGTGCGGCCGAGGATCCAGGAGTTGAAGGCCTCGTCGTCGACGAGCTGCTGTGTCATCTCCGTGTGGATGTAGCCCGGGGCGATCGCGTTGATCTGCAGGCCGGATCCCGCCCACTCCGCCGTCATCGCGCGAGTGAGGTTGCGGATGCCGCCCTTCGATGCGGTGTACGCGGAGATGGTCGGGCGCGCGAGGTCGGCCTGGACGGACGCGACGTTGATGATCTTGCCCTCGCCGCGCGGGATCATGACGGAGGCGGCGGCACGTCCGACGAGGAAGGCGCTCGTGAGGTTGGTACGCAGGACCCGGTCCCAGTCCTCCAATGCCAGCTCGAGCATCGGGACGCGGTGCTGGACGCCGGCGTTGTTCACGAGGATACGGAGCGGACCGACGTGCTCCTCGACCCACGCGACTCCCTCGGCGGCCGCGGCGTCATCGGTGACGTCGAAGGCACGCGCGAAGACGCGATCTGTGCCGGACCGCTCGGCGAAGGCGGCTCGAGTGGCCTCGAGGCGCGTCTCATCGAGCCCGTTGAGCACCACGGTCGCGCCCGCATCAGCGAGGGCGGCGGCGATCGACCGACCGATGCCGCGGCTGGATCCGGTGACGAGGGCGATACGCCCGGTCAGATCGAAGAGCGAAGTCATGGGGCGAATGTATCACCATGCTGAACGACGTTCAATACGCTGAACGACGACCGCTCGTGCTCGTGACTCAGTAGAACTCGACGGTGTCGACGCGATTGCGCAGCGCCTTGCCGTCGAGGAAGCGTGTCGCGTTGTCGGCGAACAGCTCGGCGATCAGGCGGTCCTCCGCGTCGTTGAGCGCTGCGGTGTGCGGACTGACGAGCACGTTCGACAGACCCCAGAGCTCGCTGCCCTCATCGAGCGGCTCGACGGCGAACACGTCGAGGGCAGCGAAACCGACGCGCCCGTCCTGCAGTGCGGCGATGAGGGCGGGCTCATCGATGACGGTGCCTCGACCGACGTTCACCACCGTCACCCCCGGCTTCACGGCACGCAGCAACGCTTCCCCGAGGAGCCCGGTGGTCGCTTCGGTTCCGGGCAGCGTCGTGACGATCGCGTCGGCTTCGCCGATGACCGATGCCAGGTCGTCCGGGTGGACGACCCGCGAGACACCGGGGACGTCGACGTCGTGACGGCTCGTGCCGATGATCGTGGCACCGAGCGCGGACAGCTTCGCAGCGACCTCGCGACCGATCCCACCGAGCCCGAGCACGAGCACGGTCTGCTCGCTGACCTGACCCATACCCCAACGGCCGGTCCACTCGCGGCGCGCCTGCTGCGCGAGCAGGCGCGGGAGCGTCTTGGCCCCGGCCAGGACACCGAAGACGGCGAACTCGGCGAGTGGCCCACCGTGCACACCGGCCGACGTCGAGAACGCGATCCGTTCGAGCTGCTGGGCGTCGAGTCCCGCAGCCTTCACCTGACCGCCGCCGCCGGCCGCCATAGTCTGCACCCAGCGGAGGCCAGGGTTCGCGGCAGCAGTCCGGGCCAGCGCGGCGGGGTCGACGTCGGGGATGCCGTAGAGGACGTCCGCCGAGTCGACGAGCGCTTCGAAGGCCGCCTGCTGCTCCGGCGTGCGCTGGAACGACGGATCGCCGGAGAAGTCGGCAGCGTGGCGCATCGGCGGGAGCAGGCTCTGGTCGCGTACGACCTCGAGACGCGGCTCCTTCGCCTCGATCAGTTCGCACAGCGCTTCGGCGAGCGGCGTGGCCACGACGACTCGGAGTCGCCCTGTGCTCTTGGTCGTGTCCGGCGTGCTGGTCATGTCTGGACTCCATCCCGTGCCGGATCATCGACACGCTTCTCGGTCATCCTTCCAGCATAACGAACATGGTTCAACCAGGTGAACGATGTTCGTTGCGCTGGGTGAGCGCGCACGGTGGGACATACCGCTAAGGCCGTCCTTAGTAAGGGCAGCCTTGGTTCGAGGCTCGACGGTACCTATGCTGCCGAGAGCGGCCATCCGAATACCGCACCCGTCCCGAAGGAGTGCACCGTGCACGAACAGCGTCTGTCCACCTCCGTCCTCGTCATCGGAACCGGCGGCTCGGGCCTCCGTGCAGCGATCGAACTGGCCGAACGCGGCGTCGACGTCATCGCCGTCGGCAAGCGACAGAAGGCGGACGCACACACCTCGCTCGCCGCCGGCGGCATCAACGCGGCTCTTGCGACGATCGATCCCGAGGACTCCTGGCAGCAGCACGCGGCGGACACCCTCAAGGAGAGCTACCTGCTCGCAAACCCCCACACCGTCCAGATCGTGACCGAAGGCGCCGCCCGTGGCATCGAGGACCTGGAACGGTACGGCATGCCGTTCGCCCGCGAGGACGACGGCCGCATCTCGCAGCGGTTCTTCGGCGCCCACAAGTTCCGTCGCACGGCCTTCGCGGGCGACTACACCGGCCTCGAGATCCAGCGCACGCTCGTGAACCGCGCAGCGCAGCTCGAGATCCCGATCCTCGACACCGTCTACATCACGAAGCTCCTCGTCCGCGACAACGTCATCTTCGGGGCGTACGGCTTCGACCTCGAGAACGGCACCCGCTACCTCATCCACGCCGACTCCGTCATCCTCGCCGCCGGCGGTCACAACCGCATCTGGCGACGAACGTCTTCGCGCCGCGACGAGAACACGGGCGACTCGTTCCGTCTCGCCGTCGAAGCCGGTGGCCGCATCCGCGACCCCGAGCTCGTGCAGTTCCACCCCTCAGGCCTCATCGAGCCCGAGAACGCGGCCGGCACCCTCGTGTCCGAGGCCGCCCGTGGCGAGGGTGGCATCCTGCGCAACGGTCTCGGCGAGCGCTTCATGTCGCGGTACGACCCGGAACGCATGGAGCTCTCGACCCGCGACCGCGTCGCCCTCGCCGCGTACACGGAGATCAAGGAGGGACGCGGCACGCCGAACGGCGGCGTCCTCCTCGACGTCTCGCACCTGCCACGCGAGACCATCATGAAGCGCCTCCCCCGCGTCTACCAGACCCTGCTCGAACTGCAGATGCTCGAGATCGCGCCGACCGCGCACTACTCGATGGGCGGCGTGTGGGTCCGGCCAGAGGACCACGGCACCGGCGTCGACGGGTTGTACGCGATCGGCGAGGCCTCGTCGGGTCTGCACGGCGCGAACCGCCTGGGCGGCAACTCCCTCATCGAGTTGCTCGTGTTCGGCCGCATCGTCGGCGAGGCCGCTGCGGCGTATTCCGCAGGACTCGATGCGCAACTCCGTTCGGCCGAGGCGGTCGACGAGGCTCGCGCCGAGATCGACCGGCTGCTCGCCTCCGACGGGCCGGAGAACGTCCGCTCCCTCCAGCGCGCGATCAGGAACACGATGACCGAGCACGCGGGTGTCGTCCGCGACGAGGCCGGACTGCTCGCAGGCCTCGCCGAACTCGACGCCATCGAGGCGCGCATGGCCGATATGGGCGTACACCCGGACATCGCCGGGTTCCAGGACCTCGCGCACGCCTTCGACCTGAAGTCCGCTGCACTCTCCGCACGCGCGACCCTCGAAGCCGCGCTCGAACGCCGGGAGACCCGCGGCTGCCACAACCGGTCGGACTACCCCGAGCTCGACGAGAGCATGCAGGTGAACCTCGTGTGGTCGGGCCCCGGTCGCATCGCGCGCGAGGAGATCCCTGCGATCCCGGCCGAGATCGCAGCGCTCATGGAAGAGGTCTCGGTCGCCGGCAAGCTCGTCGAGTAGGCGGGCGGCACCTCGACAAGCTCGGCGACCGGGGGGGGTGATACTCCCCGAGACACCATCCCCGGTCCCCGAGCTTGCCGAGGGGCGCCACGCACACACGTCAGGAATCGGTGCCGGGCCGATCCGCACGGTCGAGGGCGTTCCCGATCACCCGCAGGCTCTCGATGAGGACGTTCACCTGCTCACGACTGAGGTCGGCGAGGATGGCGTTCTCGTCGTCGACGAGTCGGCGCATCGCCTGATCGACGCGTTGCCGCCCGAGCGGCGTGAGCACGACGATCTTGCTCCGCGCGTCCGCCTCGTTCTTCTGCCGGGCGACGAGCGATCGGGCGGCGAGTCTGTCGAGCTGGCTGGCGAGGTTGCCGCTCGTGACGTGCAACCGGGCCGCGAGCGTGGAGGGGGTCATGCCTTCCGAGCCGTGCTGGCGCAGCATCGAGAGGAACTCGAACTCCCAGGTGCGCAGGTTGTTCATGGCGAACGACGCGCGGCGCACCTCCTGCATGTGCGGCAGCAGGCGGCGGAGGCGCGAGACGATGTCGAGCGGCGCGAAGTCCACGTCCGGGAGCGCCGTCGCCCAGGCGTCGATGACGATATCGACGTCATCATCGTCCCGCTTCGGCATGGTCGTCTCCCAACTCCCTCAACGCTACCGGGGCCGGAGCCTGAACGCGCGGTCGGGACGAGACTCAGCGCACGGTCGGGACGAGACTCAGGCCGTCGACGAGGAGCCCGACGCCGAAGGCGAACGCCTGCGCCTGATCATCGTCGCCGAGTGGATCCGTCTCGGCCCCGACGGCGAGCACGCCGACGCTGTCGTACTGGAGCCGCTGCTGTTCGTGGGAGACATGGCCGAGTACGAAGTGCAGGAGCGCGGTCCCGGCGCGACGGCTCGTCGCCTCGTCGAACCTACCGAGCGCGACTGCCTCGGTGAGACGGCCGAGCGCCCGCCCTGAACCCAGTCCGAGGGCGAGGGTGCTCGAGACGACTTCGGCGCCATCGCGGTACGCGAGGAGCGCGTCGCGCAGGGCAGCGGCCTCGACTCGCGTCCGCGCGCGCCAATCGGCACCCGCCCCTGACACGGCGGCGGCCGATGCCGGATGTCCGTCGATGATGCGGTCGGCGAGTTCGGCGATGAGCGTCTGCTTGTTCTCGAAGTGCCAGTAGAGCGCGCTCGGCTGGACGTCGAGCGAGGCGGCGAGGCGGCGCATGGTGAGATCGGCGAGGCCGTGGTCGTCCAGGATACGCAGTGCGACCGCTGCCACATCGTCGCGACGATGACGACGCACTGTTTCGGAACCGACCATGACACCAACTATAGTGAACGCTGTTCAAGTGAACACCGTTCAGGAGCGTTCCACCGAGAGGCACACAGCATGAGCAGACTCCGTATCGACGCGACCGACATCGCCCGCATCGCAGTGTTCGCGGCGATCGTCGCGGCCCTCGGCCTTCCAGGCGCGTTCTCGGTGCTCGGCGCGGTGCCGATCACCGCGCAGACTCTCGGCGTCATGCTCGCCGGTGCGGTGCTCGGTGCATGGCGGGGCATGCTGTCGATGCTCGTCCTCCTCGCCCTCGTCGCGATCGGCCTGCCGCTGCTCTCAGGCGGACGCGGCGGGATCGGCGTGTTCGTCGGCCCGAGCGCCGGCTACCTGTTCGGCTGGATCGTCGGCGCCTTCGTCATCGGCCTCATCGTGCACGCCGGCGGTCGCAAGCTGCGGTGGTGGCGCACGGCGCTCGGAGTCCTCGTCGGTGGCATCGGCGTCATCTACGCGTTCGGCATCCCTGTCCAGTCGCTCGTCACGCGCCTGTCGCTCGGCGAGACCGTCCTGCAGAGCCTCGTCTTCGTGCCGGGCGACCTCATCAAGGTGGTCCTCGCGACAATCATCACGATGACGCTGGCTCGTGCCTACCCGCGAGCGTTCCGCAATGCGGCCTGGTCCGGCGACAGGTCCGCGCGAACCATCGAGCCCACGCGCGTCGCGTGACGGAGGCCTCGCCGGGCACCGGCCGGATCGTCCCCCTTCGCGGAGGCGACCCGGCCGCACTGGCGCGCACGGCCGTCGACGAGCGCGCGAGCGGGAACATCCCCCTCCTGGGCGACGACCGCTGGAGCGAGCAGCACTGGGCGTCGATCCGCGCCCGGGTCGACGCCGCCGGCCCCCAGCCGGATCAGGCGTGGGCGACGCTCACCTCGGGCAGCACCGGGGAACCGCGGATCGTGCTTCGGACGGCCGCGTCCTGGTCCGACTCCTTCGCGGCCGTCGCCGATCTCCTCGGCGCCGGCCCGAGCGACGTCATCGCACTGTCCTCGCCGCCCGCGTCCTCCCTCTCGCTCTTCTCCGTCGCGCACGCCGCCGACGCGGGCTTCACGCTCGCCTTCCCCAGTGCGCACACGCTCACCGTCGGCGACGCCCGCGACGCGACGCTCTTCCACGGCACACCGGGCGGCCTGCGGACCCTCCTCGACGCCGGCCCACCGCCACGCCTGCGCGCGGCACTGATCGGCGGCGCATCCCTCGACCCCTCCCTCCGTGCGAAAGCGGTGGCCGCGGGCATCCGCGTCACGTCCTACTACGGCGCCGCCGAGCTGTCCTTCGTCGCCGTCGACGATGACGACTCCGAGCACCCGGGCCTCCACGCCTTCCCCGGCGTCCGGCTCGAGATCCGTGACGACGACGTGCTGTGGGTCCGCTCGCCGTATCTCGCATCTGGGTATCTGGAGGGCGTCGGCCCGCTCCGTCGCGATGGCGACTGGGCGACGGTCGGCGATCGGGCTCGGCTCGACGACGGTCGGCTGACGCTCCTCGGTCGGGCTGACGACGCGATCCTGACCGCTGCCGCGACCGTCATCCCGGCAGACGTCGAGCAGGCGCTTCGACAACTCGACGGGGTGGCTGACGCGGTCGTGTTCGGGCTGCCGAACGGCGGTGTCGGCGAGCTCGTGACGGCGGTCATCGAACGGGCGCCCGGCACGAACCCACGTCGCGCCGGATTGCGGGCGGGTTCGACCGCCCTGCTTCCGCCGACGCATCTTCCGCGCCGGTGGTTCGTGACCGGCGAGCTCCCGCGGACCGTCACCGGGAAACCCGCGCGCGCCGAGCTCATCCGCCGCGTGCAGGCGGGAGAGGTGGCACGCCTTGCGCACTGAACACGAGATCGGCGATGCTCCCGTGATCATCGCCGCCCGGCGCACGCCGATCGCGACCCGAGGCCGCGCCCTCGCCGCGCTGACCGTCGAGCAGCTCGCGATCCCGGTCGCACGAGCCCTCCACGACGACGCGACAGCCGCGCTCGGCCATGCACCGGCCGTGGCGGACGTGGTCCTCGGCAACTGCATGGGTCCCGGCGGTAATCCGGCGCGTGTCGCAGCCCTCGGTGCCGGACTCGGTTTCGAGGTGCCCGGGCTCACGATCGACCGTCAGTGCGGCAGCGGTCTCGCGGCGATCATCGAGGCGGCGACGGCAATCAGCGCCGGCGACGAACGACCACGGATCGCCGGGGGCGTCGAGAGCGCGTCGACTGCGCCGACCCGTTCCATCGACGGCACCCCCTACGCCCGCGCACCCTTCACCCCCGCGGGCTGGCACGACCCCGGCATGACGCAGGCGGCGCAGGACCTCGCCACCCACGATGGCATCCCACGCGATCGTCAGGATGCCTACGCCGCGCGCAGCGCCCATCGTGCGGCGAGCGCAGTAGCGGCCGGCAGACTCGACACCGAGCTCGTCCGCCTGGTCGACGCGGCGGATCGGGATGAGCCGTCGCGACCCGGGTTCGATCGTCTCCTCCATCGTTTCACCCCGTTGTTCGCCGGTGGTTCCCTCACAGCTGGCAACACCTGTCGGGTGAGCGACGGCGCCGCCGGGGTGCTGCTCGTGCCAGGTGCCGGGCACCGTGGCGAAGCGCCCGGCCTCGCGATCCGCGCGCATGCCGTCATCGGCTGCGATCCGGCCCTCCCGGGAATCGGCGCGGCACCGGCAATCATCGAGGCACTCGATCGGGCAGGCCTCGGCGTCGCGGACATCGGCGCGTTCGAGATCGTCGAGGCCTTCGCCGCGCAGACCCTCGCTGTGCTCGACCGCCTCGGGATCGCCGACGACGACGAGCGTGTCTGCGCCGACGGTGGCGCCCTCGCCCTCGGGCATCCGTGGGGCGCGAGTGGTGCGGTCGCCGTCGTCCGCCTCTTCTCCCGACTCGTCCGCAGCGGAGCGCCTGCCGGGACGATCGGCGTGGCCGCAGCGTCGGTCGGCGGCGGCCTCGGAGTCGCCGCGGTGTTCGAGGTCGTGCGATGATCGACGACATCGGACAGCCAATGCAGCCAGGACAGCCAGTCATCCAGCTCGACCACGTCACCTCGCAGCTCGGCGACACCCTCGCCCTCGACGACGTGAGCCTGCGCCTGGACACAGCCCGCATCGCCGTCATCGGGTCGAACGGCTCCGGCAAGTCGACGTTCGCGCGCCTCATCGGCGGGTTGACGAGGCCGTCGACCGGCGGCGTCCGCGTCCACGGTGTCGATGCCGCGAAGGATGCGACGGCCCTGCGACGCCTCGTCAGCATCGTCTTCAGCAATCCCGACGCGCAGATCGTCATGCCGACTGTGGCCGAGGACGTCGCGTTCTCGCTGCGTGGCACGAAGCTGTCGAAACCCGAGATCGCCGCGCAGGTCGCTACGGCCCTCGACGACTTCCGCCTCACCGAGCTCGCAGACCGTTCAGCGCATGAGTTGTCGGGCGGCCAGAAGCAGCTCCTGGCGCTGTGCGGTGCGCTCATCCGCCGGCCGGCGCTGCTCATCGCCGACGAACCGACCGCATACCTCGACGCCCGCAACAGCCGCGCGGTCGCCGAACACCTGCTGCGTCCGCAGGGTGGCCATCAACTCGTGCTCGTCACCCACGACCTCGAATTGGCGGCGCGCTGCGACACGGCGGTGCTGTTCGACGGCGGTCGGGTCGTCGCGCAGGGTGAGCCGACCGAGGTCATCGATGCGTACCGCGCGAGCCTCCGATGGTGACGGTCACGCCATGATCACCCTCTACCGCCCGGGCAACGGCTGGTTGCATCGCCTCCCCGCCGGCCCGAAGGCGTTCGGCATCCTCGTCGTCGTGCTCGTCATCTCGCTGCTGCCCACCAGTTGGTGGACCGTGATGATCGCGGTCTCCGTCACCGTGCTCGGCTACCTCGCGTCGGGGCTCGGCCTCCGCGAACTCGGACGACAGGTGCTCCTCATCCGCTGGATCATCACGATCACCGTCGTCGGGCAGCTGATCTTCCTGGACGTGGAGTCTGCGCTCTCGAACACCTCGCGGATGATGGCGGCGATCCTGTTCGCCGCGCTGCTCGTGTTGAGCACGCGGGTCGGCGACCTGCTCGACGCCTTCGAGCGCGGGCTGCGGCCGCTCGGTCGGCTCGGTATCGATCCGGCGCGCATCGCACTCATGCTGGCGGTCGCGATCAACACGGTTCCGGTGCTGGCGCGTCTCGCGCTGAGCGTGCGGGAGGCGCAGCGTGCGCGTGGCACCAGGTCGAGCCTGTTCACCTTCGTCGTGCCGTTCCTGGTGGTGGCGCTGAAGCACGCCGACGAACTGGGCGACGCACTGACCGCCCGGGGTGTCCGATGAAGGGGGTCGCGCCGATCAGGGTCCTCGGCAAGACGGTCGATGACGAGACCCGCTGCGAGCACTACGCAACCGCCCTCGACGTCATCGCCATCCGCTTCGCCTGCTGCGGTGAGTACTACCCGTGCCACCTGTGCCACGCGGAGTGCGCCGACCATCCGGCCGAGCAGTGGCCTCGCGCCCGATACGACCAGAAGGCGATCCTCTGCGGCGTCTGTTCCACCGAGCTCACGATCGCGGTCTACCTCGACGTGGACGCCTGCCCGAGCTGCACCGCCCCGTTCAATCCCGGCTGCAAGCTCCACCGGGAGTACTACTTCGCGGGGTGACGGTCTCGCCGCTTCGGCGCGGGCGTCAGGCCATCACCGGACCGGACCGAGGCTCGAGTCGGTCGGCTCGCCCGCGGCGTCCCCCTTCAACTCGATGAGGATCGTCCTGGTCGGGGTGTGCCCGATGTTCTCACCCGCATGCCGTTGTGCCGGGAGCCAGACCGCGGTGCCCGCCTGCAACTCGGTGTCGAAGGTCCGTTCACCGAGCGACAGCCGGCGGGAGAAGTCGGTGAGCGCCACGAGCACCGAGTTGGGATGGTCGTGGGGAGTCGTCCGATCGCCCGGCTCATCGGTGTACTCGAGCACCCGGACGACGTCGTTCTCCCACAGGGTCCGATAGTGATCGGGGTTCGTCAGGGTCGGATCGTCGGAGATCATGTCGCGACCCTACGCCGCCCCAGATCCGACCGCAGACAATTCTCGTCTCCTCGCGGCGTCGCCCGGGAAGCTCAGGATTCCAACGCGGCCGCCTTCGCGAGGAGGACGTCGCGTTCGCGGGTGTTCGTCGCCAATCGCGCCGCAGCGAGCAGTTCCGACCGGGCCTCCTCCGCCCGCCCGAGCTTCGACAGGAGCTCGCCTCGGATACTCGGCAGCAGATGGGAACCGCGGAGCGCACCGTCGGTCCCGATGCGGTCGACGATGCGCAGCGCGTTCGCCGGTCCAGTCGCCATCGACACGGCGACCGCTCGACTGAGATCGACGATCGGGTTCGGTGCGATGCTCGCCAGCGCCTCGTAGAGCAGCACGATGCGATCCCAGTCCGTGTCGGCGAACCTCGGCGCGGTCGCATGGCATTCGGCGATCGCCGCCTGGAGCGCATACGGCCCCCGACCCCGACCCCGCGCGACAGCGTCCGCCCGTGCGAGAGCGACACGTCCTCGTTCGATCTGCGAATGGTCCCAGCGTCCACGGTCCTGGTCGGCCAGCAGGATCGGCGTCCCGTCGGGCGTCATCCGGGCGCCGAACCGCGACGCCTGGAACTCCATGAGTGCGACGAGCGCCTGCGCCTCCGGCTCGCGCGGCAGCAGTCCAGCCAGCACCCGTGCAAGGCGGAGCCCCTCGTCGGCGAGGTCGCGCCTGATCCACTGGTCGCCGGTCGTCGCCGCGTACCCCTCGGTGAAGATCAGGTACGCGACGCCGAGCACCGCACCGATGCGCTCACGCCACTCGCTCGCCTCGGGGACTTCGAACGCCACGTTCGCTGCGCCGAGCGTCGCCTTCGCACGGACGATCCGCTGCTGGACGGTCGCGACCGGTACGAAGAACATCCGGGCGATCTCGGCAGTCGACAGACCACCGACGATGCGCAGCGTGAGCGCGATCTGCGCCTCCCGACCGAGCACCGGATGGCATGCGGTGAACACCAGGCGGAGGATGTCGTCCTCGATCGGCTGCCACTCGTCGGCACCGGCGATGGACTCGTCGAGATCGTGCGCCAGGGAACGGTAGCGGTCATCGAGTCTGCGACGGCGGTCCCAGGTGTCGATCGCCTTCCGCTTCGCGACCGTGGTGAGCCAGGCGCCGGGGTTCGTGGGAACCCCGGCGGTCGGCCACTGGGTCAGCGCATCGGCCACTGCCTCCTGCGCGACGTCCTCCGCGAGGGAGAGGTCTCCGGTCATGCGGGCGATGGTGCCGATGATCTTCGCGCTCTCGATGCGCCAAACGGCGTCGACGGTGCGGACGGCGTCGGGCATCATCGGTCCATCTGCTCGGAGGAGCCCGTCACTCCTGCCCGTGCTCGGCCCGCCAGACGGCTTCGTTCTTGATGGCATCGGTGTCTGCGAAATCCGCGAAGTCGCTCATCTCCGTCACCCGACGGACCTCGAGCTTCGACCCGGCACCGAGCGGGGCGCGGCTCGCCCACTGCGCCGCCTCCTCTTTGGACGACACCTGGATGATCCAGAACCCGTTGAAGAGTTCGTGGATCTCACCGTAGGGACCGTCCGTCACCGCGGGCGTCTCCCCCGCGAAGTCGACGACGAAGCTGTCCGTCAGGTCGTCGGCCAGGCCTTCGCCGGCCAGCAGGACACCCGCGGACGCGAGCGCCTCGTTGTAGGCGCCCATCTTCTCGATGATCTCCTGGAACGGCACGTTCTCGTAGGCAGCCTTCGCCTCGGCCGTTGCGCGCATGATGAGCATGTACTTCATGGGAGTCTCCTTCAATCCTGAGGCCGCCGAATGCGTCCTCTTACTATGACGTCTCCTGGCGATCGCGGATATCGACATCGACTGGAACTTTTTTGTGAACACCTCTCGGCCGCGCACGCGCGACATCCGACCAGGTCCGTGCGGATTCCGGCGTGTGTCTCCAGAATGGGTTGTATGACGACTCAGACGCCCCAGGTCGTCGACACCCGACCGCTCGTCGCGCCCATCGATCGTTCCCGGCTCCGGGCCTTCCGTGCGACCCTGTCGTCCTCGGTGCGTCCCGGACTCGTGCAGGCGCTGTGGCAGTCGGTCGCCCTGTTCGTCGCCCCGGTGCTGTTGCTCGTCCTCTGGGCGACCCTCCTCGGCGATCGGTTGTTCGACACCGACACCTGGCGCGTCGACTGGAGCCTGCTCCTTCTGCTCGTGCCGTACGTCGTGCTGGCAGTGGCCATGGTGCTGCTCGGCCTCCGCGTGATCCGTCGCCGCAGCGGGGTCCGGCAGTTCCGGCTCGACGGCTTCGCTCGGGCGAACGGACTCGAGTACCGGCCGGAGGCGCCGTCACCCGTCCTGCCGGGAATGATCTTCAACCGCCCGGGTGAGACCACCTCTCGAGCCACCGACGTCCTCGTCCGCCGCACGACACCGCGACTGACGATCGGGAACCACACGGCGACGATCGGCACCGGGCGACAGGCGAAGGTGCACACCTGGGGCTACGTCGACATCCGCCTGGACGCCGTGCTCCCCCACATCGTGCTGGATGCCCGGGCGAACAACTCGATCCGGCGCCCTCGTCTGCCCGTGGCGTTCGCTCGGAGCCAGCGGCTCTCGCTCGAGGGCGACTTCGACCGCCACTTCGCACTGTACTGCCCCGACGGCTACGAGGCCGACGCCCTGTACCTGTTCACGCCGGACATCATGGCCCGGTTCATCGACACCGCCGCGTTGTTCGACGTGGAGATCGTCGACGACCACCTGTTCCTCTACGCTCCCGGCCAGCTGTCGACGCTCGACCCCGAGCGCTGGACCCGCGTCCTGGACGCCGTCGACGTGGTCACCAGGCGGGTCTCGCAGTGGGAGCGATGGCGTGACGAGCGCCTCCGCACCGAGCGCTCAGTGGCGTTGAGCGCCCGCGGCGCACCGACACTGACGGCCGTCCCCCGCGGCGTCGCGAGCGGCGGACGGCGGCTCCGGTTCCGCGCAGACTGGTGGTGGCTGCTGATGGTGCCCGTCCTCGGCTACGGCCTGTTCCTCAGCATCCGGGACGCCATCATGGGGTCCGGCTGAAGCTGGGCAAGGGCTGACGCCTCCAGGCCAGATCGAGGCCTACCAGGGCAGGTCGCCGCTCACCAGGGCAGATCGAGGCTCGGGATCGCGTCGCCCATCGCTGCTCCACCGGCGGGGCACACGAGCACGCCGTCGGCGTCGGCGAGGCCGCGAAGCATGGCCGCACCATGCCAGCGCGTCGGCTCCGCTGTGACCTCGAGCGCGCCCTCCTCCCGGATGGCGCGATACGGGCGGAGCGTCGTCGCTGAGCGCACCGGGTCGACCGCGGATGCCAGCGCGACACGGCGCAGGGCCGGAAGCGGTTGAGCCTGGAGACCGGCGAGCAGGGGGTGGACGAGTGTCAGGACGGTGAGGAGCGCGGCGAGCGGATTGCCGGGGAGGCACACGAACAGGCGACAGTCCGGGAGTCGGGCGAGGAGTGCAGGACCGCCCGGGCGGACGTCGATCCCGTCGACCAGGAACTCGGCGCCGGCGCCGCGCAGCAGGGCGCGGACATGGTCCGCTCGGGAGGCTCCCGTCCCGCCGGTCGTCACGATGACGTCGGTGGCACGGGACTCTGGGGATGCCTGGCCGAAGCCGATTCCCAAGGCCGCGGCGGTCGCGTCGCGTGCGTCGCCCACCCGCACGGTCCCGGAGATGACGCCGCCGAGCGCGGTGATCACCCCGGGGAGCGAGGGACCGAAGCTGTCGCGCACGCGTCCGGGCTCGGGCACCCCGTCCGTGACGACCTCGTCACCGGTGAGCACGAGCCCGATGCGCGGCCTCGGCAGCACCTCGACCGTGTCGAAGCCGCCTCCGGCCGCCACCGCGAGGTGCACGGGCCCCAGCCTCGTGCCCGCCGCGACAAGGGTCGATCCGGCCGCGGATTCCGTCCCGGCCTCGCGGATGTGTCGACCGGGGCGGGTCTCGTCCAATGGCGCCCGGGCGGCCGTCCGGAGGAGGGAAGCGCCGTCCACCGACGTGACGACGCCGTGCTCGCTCTGCAGGACGGCCGATGCTCCCGTCGGGATCAGGCCGCCGGTGAGCACCTCGACCGCCTCACCGGAGCCGATCCGATCCGACCGGGCGCGGTCTGCGCTGTCCCGGGCGAGGAGCCGCCACGGTCCCGGCCCGGCCACGGCCCAGCCGTCCATCGCGGACGACGCGTAGTGCGGGATGGGGATCGGCGTCAGGAGGTCCGCCGCCAGGACCCGGTCGAGTGCTCCGACGAGCGCGACACGCTCGGTGTCCGGAGAGCGGTTGTCGACGCCGACCGTATGGGCGAGTCGGCGCGCGGATGACCACGACGCCCTCATGTGCGTGCCGGGTCCGCTCGGTCGCTTGCGAGTCGCGCCACTGCGGCCGTCGCCTCCCGCGCGGCCACAGCCGGGTCGGCCCCGGTCGCGAGCGCCCGCCCGACAGCGACGCCGACGAGATAGGTGGTGAGCGGCGCTGCGGGGCGCCGGACGGCGTGGGCAGCCGTTCCCGCGAGACCGAGGACCGCGTCGATGTCGACGCCGATCTCGCCGAGGTCGAGTTCGACGGACACGAGCTCGGCCCACTCCGTCAGGACGGCGTGCAGGTCATCGGTCATGCTGATCCTTCGTTCGAGGTTCCGGGCAGGGTGGCTCCAGGAGTGGGCGCTGCTCCCGATTCCTCGGCGACGATCACGCCGAGCCGCTCGGCGTCCTCCCACGTGTCGACGTCGGCCGCGCCGCCGGGTGGCACTGTAACCGGCTGCAGCTCGAGCCCTGCGATGAGGTGACGCACGGGGAGCCCAGCGAGGTCGTGCCACTGACGGGCAGCACGAAGCCTCGTGATCTGGCCCTCGAGGCTCGCGACACGGTAGACGGCGAGGAGCTGCTGCGTGCGACCGGTCTCGTCGAGCGCGACCCAGCCGTCGACCCGGCGCTCATCGGCCGTCGTCGCTGCGGCGTGAGCGGCGGCATCGAGCACGGCTGCGAGCGCTGCCGACGCGAACGGCATGTCGCACGCGAGCACGACGACGAATTCGGCGGGTACTCCGTCGGCCTCGCGCAGTGCATCCAGTCCGGCGGCGATCGCTGCGGCCGGTCCACCGAACGCGGGTCGCTCGCGCGTGAATCGGACGTCCGCGGTCATCGAGTCGGTCGACTCCGAATCCCGATCCTCCGGCCCCACCACGACGATCCGCCCTCCGGCGGGCCGGGCCGCTGCGATCGCGTGCTCCAGGAGGGTGCGCTCGTCCCGCACCAGCGATGCCTTCGCGACACCGCCGAGACGGGAGGATCGCCCCCCGGCGAGCACGATCACGTCGGCGAACATGCGTCCAGCCTAGGCCGCCTGCCACCAGGCACAACCGGCTCTCTCCGGCGCGACCTTGCCCTTGCACCCGGGTGGTGATAGCCATGGACCATGAGCCGCATCATCGCGCGCAGACGCGTCACCCGCATCACCGTCGGGCAACCGGCGCGCAGCCGCGAGGACGTCCTCGCCGTCGAGGAGCCCCTGGAGATCCGCGTCGGCGGGCACTCGCTCGCCATCACGATGCGCACCCCCGGCCACGACGTCGATCTGGCGATCGGATTCCTCGTGTCGGAGGCCGTGATCGCCCGCGGCGACGAGGTCCGCACAGCCCGCTACTGCGCCGGAGCGACCGATGACGGCGAGAACACCTACAACGTCCTCGACATCGCCCTCGCGCCCGGCGTCCCGGCCCCCGATCCGAGCCTCGCACGCAACTTCTTCACCACCAGCTCGTGCGGCCTCTGCGGCAAGGCGAGCATCGACGCCGTCCGCACGACATCGCGCTACGAGGTGCAAGACGATCACTTCGTCATCGATCCCGCGCTCCTGATCACCTTCCCGGATCGTCTCCGCGCACAGCAAGCCGCTTTCGAACGGACAGGCGGGCTGCACGCTGCAGCCCTCTTCGATGCGCGGACGGGTGAGATGCTCGTCCTCCGCGAGGACGTCGGCCGCCACAACGCCGTCGACAAGGTCGTCGGCTGGGCCGCCAAGGAAGGGTTGCTCCCTCTGCGGGGCATGGTCCTCATGGTGTCCGGGCGGGCGAGCTTCGAACTCATGCAGAAGGCCTCGATGGCCGGCATCCCGATGCTGGCGGCGGTGTCGGCACCATCGTCGCTCGCCGCCGAACTCGCCACGGAACTCGGGATCACCCTCGTCGGCTTCCTGCGTGGCGACTCGATGGTCGTCTACAGCGGCGCGCACCGGCTGGGCGATCCGGTCTCGTCGTCCGACGTCGAGGACGACGACCGGGGATCACCCACCTCATTGCAGACCGGAGCCAACGCATGAGTACCGAACCGCCCGTCGACGACGTCACCGACGACGGCATCCGCATCTCTCACCCCGAGCACGTCGCCGTCGGTCTCCCGGGCATCTTCCACTCGATGGAACCGGCGCTCCGGCAGCTGGGCCCGAAGCGGACGGCCCAGCTGCTCACCTCGATCAACCAGCGCGGCGGGTTCGACTGCATGAGCTGCGCCTGGCCTGATCCCGATCACCGCAAGAAACTCGAGTTCTGCGAGAACGGCGCGAAGGCGGTCATCTGGGAGGCCACCCCGATCGTCGTTCCGAGCACCTTCTGGGCGGAGCACTCGCTCACCGACCTCGCCGAGAAGTCGGAGTACTGGCTCGGCATGCAGGGGCGTCTCGCGGAACCCGTCTACAAGCCGGCGGGCTCCGACCACTATCGGCCGGTGACCTGGGACGAGGCGTTCGCGATCGTCGGTGAGCAGTTGCGCGGCCAGGACTCCCCCGACCAGGCCGCGTTCTACACGAGCGGTCGTGCGTCGAACGAGGCCGCGTTCGCCTACCAGCTGTTCGTGCGCGCGTTCGGCACGAACAACCTTCCCGACTGCTCGAACATGTGCCACGAGTCGACCGGGACCGCGCTCGGCGAGGTGATCGGCATCGGCAAGTCGACGGTTCGCTACGACGATTTCGAGCAGGCGGACCTCATCATCGTGATGGGCCAGAACCCCGGCACGAACCACCCGCGGATGCTCACGGCACTCGAGGACGCGAAGCGGGCCGGCGCGACGATCGTGTCGGTGAACCCGCTCCCCGAAGCTGCGCTCGAACGCTACAAGAACCCGCAGACGGTACGCGGGATGGTCGGGCGCGGCACGGTCATCTCGGACCAGTTCCTGCAGATCCGGCTCGGCGGCGACATGGCGCTCCTGCAGGCCGTGTCTAAACGAGTACTCGACGCCGAGGCAGCGGCCCCCGGCACCGTGCTCGACGCTGACTTCTTGGCCGAACACTGCCTGGGGCTCGAGGAGCTCACGGCGCACCTCGCGACGCTCGACGAAGCCGAGGTCCTCGAAGCCACCGGCCTGACGAGCGGCGAGATCGACGAACTCGCGGATCGGTACATCGCCTCGAACGCCACGATCGTCACGTGGGCGATGGGGTTGACCCAGCACAAGGCCGCCGTGAACGGCATCAAGGAGATCATCAACCTCCTGCTCCTGCGCGGCAACATCGGGAAGCCCGGCGCCGGCGCCTCACCGATCCGCGGGCACAGCAACGTGCAGGGCGACCGCACGATGGGCATCTGGGAGCAGATGCCGGAGGTCTTCCTCGACGCGATGGAACGCGAGTTCCACGTGTCGATGCCGCGCGAGCACGGTGTCGACGCGGTGAACGCGATCAGGGCGATGCAGCGCGGCGAGATCCGCACCTGGGTGTCCCTCGGCGGGAACTTCGTCGCGGCGATCTCCGACACGGCTGCCGCTGAGGCGGCGATGCGCGGCACCGCCCTGTCCGTGCAGATCTCGACGAAGCTCAACCGTTCGCACGCCGTGACCGGGGACGCGGCGATCATCCTCCCGACCCTCGGTCGCACTGAGATCGACCTGCAGGCGAGCGGCCCGCAGATGGTCAGTGTCGAGGACTCCGTCTGCGCCGTCCACGCCTCGCACGGACGCATCCCGCCGGCAGCTCCCGGCCTGCTGTCGGAGGTTGCGATCGTCACGAGGCTCGCACGTGCGACGCTGGGCGAGGACTCGGGGATCGCGTGGAAGGAGTTCGAGGACGACTACGACACCATCCGCGAGCACATCGGCCGTGTCGTCCCCGGCTGTGAGGGCTACAACGAGAAGATCCGTCGCGAGGACGGCTTCGTCCTGCCGAACGGGCCGCGCGACTCCCGGACGTTCACGAACGTGCAGGGCAGGGCGCTCCTCACGGTGAACCGGCTCGAACCGCTGCGCTGCCCGCCCGGCCGACTGTTGCTGCAGACGCTGCGCTCGCACGACCAGTTCAACACGACGATCTACAGCCTGAACGACCGGTACCGCGGCATCAAACAGGGTCGGAACGTCATCTTCGTGAACCCCGACGACCTCGCCGAGCTCGGCCTCTCCGACGCGCAGTCGGTCGACGTCTTCAGCGAGTGGCCCGGGCAGCCCGACCGTGAGCTCCGCGGTTTCCGTGTCGTCGCCTACCCGACGGCCCGTGGGTGCGCCGCGGCGTACTTCCCCGAGGCGAACGTCCTCGTCTCGCTCGACTCGACCGCCGACCGCAGCAACACCCCGGTGTCGAAGGCCATCGTGGTACGTCTGGAACCAGCGGCTGTGCCTGTCGTCGCTCCCTGAACCGCCTGCACGGTGGGGTCAGTCGTAGGCGCGCAGCAGCTGCCAGCGCCCGCGCCCGATGTCGAGGCGGACATCGAAGACGAAGGTGCGACCGTCTGCGGACGTCGCTTGGAAGCGCCAGGCGGGTGCCGGTGCCGGCGGGTGGGTGAGGAATGCGACGTTCGGCTCGAGCGGCGTCGGTGTGTCCGTCACCGTGTACCGGGCACCCTCCCAGAACAGCCGCTCGGGCACGCCCCCTGGTGTCGTCCAGACGGCGATCTCCGTACTCGTGATCAACATCCGTGGCCTCCCATCATTCGAACACATGTTCGATAAACAGTGAGCCTAACCCGACTTCCGACGACACGCCAGCGCCAACCCGGGGCTTCCCGGAGAATGCGCGTGAACGAGCACGTCTTGGGACTGCACGCTCGCAAGGGTGTCGGCGCGCGATTGTTCATTGAGCGAGCGAAACGGCGTCTTGCCGAAGCGCGTATCACCATCGAGGCGTGCTAACCATCTGTACATCCAACAAAACTTACTCTTGTACTCCAGATGCTTAACGTTGTAGCGTGGCGCCCAGGGCCGACGTGCTCATGGGCCAGTGGAAGGAATCGTCAAAGATGAAGAAACCCGTCTCGGCTACAGCGGCAGCCGCTGTCATGGCGCTTGCCTGATGGACACGGCCTACCTCGAGTACTGCTACGCAGACCCGCACTTCTATGACCTGATCGACGTCGAACACGGACGACGCGGACCAGTGGCGCAGAATCTTCGGTTGCCGAGCGCGATCGACTGGGCCTCCTGGTCTTCGATCGACGCAGGAGGATGGCGTTACATGTCTCCCACTGCGAGCCAGGAGATGCCGCACCAGGGGTGGAAGATCCACTGCTCGGCCAGGTCGAGAATGCCCAACGGATTCTCGATGCCGTCGTCGCTTGCTGCGAGTTCCACAACGTGGCATTCAAGTTCCTGCCCTCATTGAGGCATCTCATTCGGTCGAACATGAAATACGCTCCTCGCGGTTCCAGCGGAAAATTCGTCACCATATATCCGACAACGGATGGTCAAACAGAAGCCCTCCTCCGCGAACTCGACATGACCATCGGCGGCGAAGTCGGCCCGTACATTCTGAGCGATCTGCGCTATAACGAAGGGCCGCTATACATCCGGTACGGAGCATTCAGGTCCGACTTCGTGCGTGACGATCTTGATGATCTCGTGCCTGCGATCTGCCGGCCAGACGGCACGCTCGAGCCCGACCTGCGGAAGGTAGAGATGCGATCACTCGCCTCAGGCAGGAAGCAAGCGTCCTGGAACAGTTCCGCGATCACCCCAACGTCGTGACACTGCATTCCACATTCGAGCAATCGGGTCATCTCTTCCTCGTCGAGGAGTACGTGGATGGACGCACCCTCAACGCGGAGCTTGTGCAACGAAATCGCCTGATTCGGGCCGATGAAACGCCGACGGACCGCATGGAGTACCGGGATTGGGCGCTCTCGCTCATGGTCGAGATCGAAGGTGCACTGCGGAGTTTCCATGCAGCCGGGATCGTGTTCGGCGATCTCCACCCAAACAACATTCTCATCACCCCCGCCGGTCGACCAGTCTTCATCGATTTCGAAATGTCCTACGGCGTCGACGACCAGAACATCACCCCGGCCGGCGCTCCCGGATTCGTCGCGAACGACGGGCGCATCGGTGTCGCGGCAGACCTCTACGCCCTCGGCTGCACCATGTTGAGCGTGTTCCTCCCATTGACCGTGCTGATCCCCCTTGACTCTCTGAAGCTTCAGCACCTGGTCCATCGCGCTCGCGACATGTTCGATCTACCGGAAGATTACTGCCGCGCGATCCTTCAATTCGTCGGCAGCACGCGGGACAGTCCCGGCAGCATCGTCGCAGCGACCACTCGATCCGTCATCGAGAAGTGGAGCATCGATTCCTTCTCAGGTATCGACGAGATTCTTGAGCTGATAGAGGATGGCATCCGGGAGAGTTCCACTTTGTGGCGCAAGGACCGCGCTTTCCCCGGCGACCCTCGCCAGTTCACCGAGAACGCAGTCGGCATCGCACACGGCGCCTGCGGGAATCTCCTAACGACATCCCTCGATGAACGCTCTCTCCGGAAAACTCTTGATTGGATCGAGGACAGCGTTGCCGCGCTCACGCAACCGGCTTTCGGTTTCTACGACGGCATTGCCGGCATCGCACACACGCTTCGACACTTCGGGCGGCACGATGCCGCCGACGCCCTCGTTACCCGGCTG
The DNA here is from genome assembly GCF_050613355.1 of Plantibacter sp. RU18. Taxonomy (NCBI): domain Bacteria; kingdom Bacillati; phylum Actinomycetota; class Actinomycetes; order Micrococcales; family Microbacteriaceae; genus Plantibacter; species Plantibacter sp. RU18. Next base: position 891,648 of record NZ_CP159618.1, on the reverse strand, counting down.
ACCGGGATCGACTTCAGTCTGCTGCCCTCGGAGCTCTATGGAGGGCTCGCGGGCATCGGGATCTTCTTCATGGACGAAGCCACGCGACGACCCACCAGCGGACTTGACGCCGCGATCGAAACCATCAGGGCGTTGCTATCTACTCGGCTCGACCAAGGAGTCACCTATCTGACTGAGGTGGATGGGGTACGCTCGGCGGCGACGGGCAAAGCCGGACTCATGCACGGCGCTACTGGACACGCCCTCTTTTGGATTTGCAGTTTCGAGCGCGATCATGACCCGACAGATCTTGTGCGCGCCAGAACCGCGCTTAACATCGATCTGTCGGCATGCACGCTTGTCAACGATGGCTCCCTGCAGCTCAACGAGGGATGGCGAACCCTCCCCTACATCGGCACCGGCTCGATGGGCGTCGGACTGGTGTTGCTCCGACTCACCGGCTACGCGCCCGAGCCTCACGACGCCGACACTCTCCGCTCCATCCTCCGCTGCGCCACTCCTGCGTTCGCGATTCAGTCGAACCTCCTCAACGGACGTGCAGGATTTCTCTACTTCGTCACAACGATCCTGCAATCGCCGTTCGCCCACCTCGTTGACGTGGGCGAAGCACGCCGGCACGCACAAGAACTGGGAACCTTTGCTGTGCTGCGAGGGACAGGAATTCATTTTCCCGGAGAGCAGATCATTCGACTGTCAACCGACTGGGCGACAGGTTCTGCAGGTGTCTACGCCGCCCTCAAGCGATACCGCGACGTCGCGTTCCCACATCCCGAAACATCCCCAGCTGCCCTGCCATTTATCGGACTCGACCGCCAGCTGTTGACGGCCCGAGAAGAGGAGAAGAAATGAAATTCGTCCTGGCGCTCCAATCAGCATCGCCAGACCGCCGAGCGATCAGTCCGAGCACCGCGTCCGAGGTCGCGTGTATCAGCAACTGGAGCTGGGCATTCTGCTGACCCGACCCACTTTTTCAGACCTCGAACCGATCACCTCATCATCAGGAGCCATCAATGGGATTCGTCCTCACCCTGCAACGCAGCACCACCCACCGTGCCGAGCACGATCAGAGGATCAGCCTCATGAGCCTCATCGGCTGCGCCAGCACGTTCAGCATCGGAATCTGCTAGTTCTCATCACCCAGACAAGGAGCTACACAATGTTCGTCCTGCAGCTACAAACGTTCGACAGCTCGCACGGAGCCGGCAGCCGTGGACCAAGCACCTGGAGCTGGGCCTTCTGCTGGAGCACCACGAGTTCCGTCGTGTGCTAACCCTTCGAACATCCCCCCTGAACCTGCCTCACCAGCTACAGAACGGAACAACAATGTCCCATCTTCTCAATCTCCAGACACTGAAGTTTGCCGAGAAATCGGAGGCCCGCACCGTGACCAGCACCGCCAGCCTCGCCCTCTGCGGAAGCAGCATCAGCTTCGTTTTCTGCTGATCACATTTGAAAGGAACCGCGATGAACTACGTCCTCTCCCTCCAGGAGTCCACCGTCACGCAGAACTCCGGTGGCGGTCGCTCATGCAACGTCGCCAGCTTGGTTAGCTGCTGGGTGTGCTCCGTCAGTCTCGCCAGCATCGTCCTCTGCCTCGGCTAGCGGTAAGCCGCTGCCATGACGACAATCCGCCTTACCGCAATCACGAAACATTACGGCCGCCACCAGGTGCTTCAGGACGTGACCTTGAGCGCCAAACCGGGCCGGGTTACCGCGCTGCTCGGTCCGAACGGCTCGGGAAAAACCACCACAATCAAAGTCCTGCTTGGCCTGACGCGCGCCAACGCGGGCTCTGCACGCTTTGACGATCTCACATATGCGCAGCTCCCGCGCCCTAGCGCGTCTGTCGGGGTGCTCCTCGAATCCAGTGGCCTTCACCCCGGGATGACTGCGCAACAACACCTCCATATTGCGGCGCGCGCAGCACGCGCGCCCCTCGAACTGTCTTGCCCTTGGTTTGATGGAGACTCTGATCGTCCTGAAAGGATGAGGAGTATGCCAGCTTTGAGGAAGTACCCGGCGGAATTGAGAGAGCGTGCAGTGCGCCTTGTGTTCGAGGCGCGTGATGCGGATGGGGGCCGCCGTGGTGTGTGTACCAGGATCGGCCGGCAGCTTGGTGTCCCGTCGGACACGTTGCGTGGCTGGGTCCAGCGCGCCGAGGTCGATGGGGGTCTGCGTTCGGGGACGTCCACTGATACTGCGGTTCGCCTGGTCGAGGTGGAGCGTGAGGTGAGGGAGTTGCGGCGGGCGAACGCGATTTTGCGGAGCGCGTCGGCTTTCTTCGCGGCGGAGCTCGACCGCCCACACAGCAGATGATCGCCTACATCGATGAACACAAGGAAGAGTTCGGGGTCGAGCCGATCTGCAGGGAACTGCCGATTGCCCCGCAGACGTACTATGCCGCGCGGTCTCGGCCGCCCTCGCAGCGGTCCGTCAGTGACGAGGACACCGTGGTGAAGGTCCGTGCCGTGCACCAAGCGAACTATGGCGTCTATGGCGTCCGGAAGGTCCATGCGCAGCTGCGTCGCGACGGCCACCGGGTGGCCAGGTGCACGATCGAGCGGCTCATGCGTCGGGAGGGTCTCCGCGGGATCTCGCGGGCCAAGGGGCCACGCACGACGATCCCTGGGCCATTCACGGATCGTCCGGGGGACCTCGTTGACCGACGGTTCACCGCACCGGCACCGGACTGCCTCTGGGTTGCGGACATCACCTACATTCGGACGTTCTCCGGCTGGGTGTATGCCGCGTTCGTATTGGACGTGTTCTCCCGCCGGATCGTGGGCTGGCAGCTCTCCACAACCATGCACACCGAGCTTGCCCTCGATGCTCTCGAGATGGGCATCTGGACGCGGCAGCGTGCCGGCCGGGACCTGTCACAACTTGTCCACCACTCGGATCGCGGAGTCCAATATCGTGCCGTGCGCTACACCGACCGCCTCGCTGAGGCAGAAGCAGTCGCCTCGGTTGGGTCCAAGGGCGACAGCTACGACAACGCGATGGCCGAGGCGCTGAACTCTCTATTCAAGGCCGAACTGATCCGCAACCTCGGCCCGTGGAAGGGGATCGACGAGCTCGAGATCGCGGTCGCGGAATACATCGACTGGTACAACCACCGCCGACTCCACGGCGAGATCGGACACATCCCACCCGTCGAAGCCGAGAACAACTTCTACACGCAACTGCCCACCATCACCGTGATGGAACGGGTCTAACCGAGCCTCTACCAAACCCGGGGCTTGACAAACGCATCGATCAGGTGCTTGCCACAGTCGGATTGAATGCACAGAAGCAGACACGCATCCGCCGGTATTCCCTCGGAATGAAGCAACGTGTTGACGCCGAAGTAGAACGGACCCTGTAGCGCCAGGTTGGATTGGACCCCCTAGCTCAAGCTAGGAGGATGATTTCAGTGGATACGTGGGCAGAGATTCGGCGGTTGCATCGTTCTGAGAAGGTTCCGATCAAGCAGATCGCGAGGGATCTTGGGATCGGGCGGAACACGGTCCGTCGGGCGTTGCGGGGTGAGGATCCGCCGGATCGGTCGCGGGGTCCGCGGGGTTCGAAGATCGATGTCTTCGTGCCGCAGATCCGTGCGCTGTTGATGGAGTATCCGAAGATGCCGGCGACGGTGATCGCGGAGCGTGTCGGTTGGACGTTCTCGCCGTCGTTGTTTCGGGAGCGGGTGTCTGAGCTGCGGCCGGAGTATCAAGGCATCGATCCCGCGGATCGGCTCTCGTATCAGGCGGGTGAGGTGATCCAGTGTGATCTGTGGTTCCCTGAGGCGCGAGTTCCCGTCGGCGGGGGCCAGGATCGTGTCTTGCCGGTGTTGGTGATGGTGTCCGGCTTCTCCAGGCGGATCGAGGCGATTATGCTGCCGTCTCGGCAGGGCGGTGATCTCACTGCGGGTATGTGGTCGCTGCTGCAGAGGTTCGGCGGGGTGCCGAAATCGTTGCTCTGGGATCGAGAGGCTGCGATCGGCGGGTTGGGCAAGCCCACCGTCCTCGCGGCGACGTTCGTGGGGACGCTGGCGACCAGGCTGCGTTTGGCCCCGCCACGAGACCCGGAGACGAAGGGCATCGTCGAGCGCGCGAACCGCTTTCTGGAGACCTCGTTCCTGCCCGGCCGGATTTTCCAAGACCGAGATGACTTCAACGCCCAGATGACGACCTGGTTGGAGACCAGAGCGAATCAGCGGAAGGTCCGTGCGATCGCTGCCCGTCCCGTCGAGCTCGCTGTCCCTGACCGGGCGGCGATGCTCCCACTTCCGGCGAAGCCCCCTGTCACTGGTCTCACGCATCGGATCAGACTGGCCCGGGATTATTACGTCCGTCTCGATGGGAACGACTATTCCGTCGATCCTCGGTTCATCGGCCGATTCGTCGATGTTCGCGCGACGCTTGATGACGTCACGATCTCCTGCGCCGGACAGGCCGCGGGACGGCATGCCCGGTCGTTGCGCAACGGGATGACGATCACCGATCCCGGGCACGTCACCGCGGCGGCGAAGCTACGCGCCCACTACCAACGGCCCAAGCCCTCCGGGGTTCGTGAGCACCCGGACGGGCATCGGGTCCAACTTCGGGCGCTGTCCGACTACGACGCCTTATTCGGCGTCGATTTCACCACCAAAACCGAATACGAGAAAGAAGCACGATGACCTCCAAGAGCAGCACGATCGACGCTCCTATTCCGAAGACCACCGAGCAGGTTGCATCCAAGATCGCCTATCTCGCCAGAGCTCTCAAGACCCCGACGATCGGGCGGGTCTGGGAAGACCTCGCGGACCGCGCCAGGGTCGAGAACTGGGCGCATGAGGAATATCTCGCAGCCGTCCTTGAACGCCAGCTCGCGGACCGTGAATCCGCCGGGACGACGATGCGGATCCGGACCGCGCACTTCCCCGCAGTCAAGACCCTCGAGGACTTCAATCTCGATCACCTCCCGTCTCTGCGTAAAGACGTCCTCGCGCACCTCGCGACGTCGACGTTCGTCGCGAAAGCAGAGAACGTGATCCTGCTCGGCCCGCCCGGGATCGGGAAGACGCACCTCGCGATCGGGCTCGGCGTCAAAGCCACCCACGCCGGATACTCCGTCCTCTTCGACACCGCGAACAACTGGATCGCGAGACTCGCGGCCGCCCACCACCAGGGGCAGCTCGAGGCCGAGCTGAAGAAGATCCGCCGCTACAAACTCATCATCATCGACGAAATTGGCTACATCCCCTTCGACCAGGACGCCGCGAACCTGTTCTTCCAACTCGTCGCATCTCGCTACGAGCAAGGCTCGATCATGGTCACCTCGAACCTCCCGTTCAGCCGCTGGGGTGAGACGTTCGGCGACGACGTCGTCGCGGCAGCGATGATCGACCGCCTCGTCCACCACTCCGAAGTCCTTACCCTCTCCGGCGACTCCTACCGCACCCACGGCCGCCGCGACCTCATCAAGCAGACAGAGAAGAACTAAGCTCAACCAACGAAGAGGGGTCCACCCCAGACCGGCGCAAAGGGGTCCGTTCTAGCTCGGCGCTAACACCCCACGACCATCCGGCTGAACGCGTCGATGATGAAACAGACGTAGGCAACGCCCGCCCACGTCGGCACGAACGTCAGATCCGTCACCCAGAGCCGGTTCGGGGCTGTTGCGGTGAACTCTCGTTTCACCAAATCCGGATACCTCGCCGAGGCCGGGTCGGTCCTGGTCGTCTTCACTCGCTTCGACCTCGTCGCTCCCTCGATGCCCGCAGCACGCATCAGCCGGCCCGTCTGATCTCGCCCGATACTGAGCCCCGCGCGGAGGGCGCTCTTCCAGAGCTTGCGGACACCATAAACGCGATAGTTGTCTTCCCAGAGCGTGACAAGCTCGGGCGTGAGGGCAGCATCGCTGAGTGATCGCGCCGACGGAGCGCGGTCTTTCGCGGCGTAATACGTGCTCGGAGCCACCTGCAAGAGTGCGCAGATGGGCTCGACTCCGAGCGGGCGACCTTCGACGACGTCGTTCTTGTTCGCGTCGATGAACGCGACTACTTCCGGTGTTGGCGGTCGAGCTCCGCCCCGAAGAAAGACGCTGCCCGCTTCAGAATCTCGTTCGCCCGCCGCAACTCGCGGTTCTCCTGCTCAAGCTCCCGCAGCACCCGACGCGCCTCCGCCGTGCTCACACCCGCGACGTGCCCGTCGTCGACGTCGGCCTGCTTCACCCAGGTCCGCACCGACTCGATCCCGTAACCGAGCTGCGTCGCGACGCGCTGCACCGTCCCGTGCTCGGTCCCCAGCTCTGCCCGCAGCGTCCGCACCATCCGGACCGCGGCGGCCTTTTCTTCCGGTGAATACCGACGCGCCGTCGGCTTCCCAGATCCCTGATTCGACACCATGACTCCATCCTCGTTTCCAAGGTCAGGAGTCTCCAACAAACTCAGGGCGCTTCACTCGGCCGCGGCGCGGTTGTTTCCGAAATGATGCTGCGCGAATCTGTGAAGTCACAGAGGCTTGCGGAAACCAGAACGGTTCCTCAAGCCCCCGCAACAAACACAAACGGGCCTAGGCGTCGTGTAGTTCCTGCGCCAGTCGTGCGCGGCGTTTGCGGCTGAGGATCGTGAGTGCGGACCCAGCAGCAAGGAGCAGCAGGACACTGCCGGCGATCCACGGAAGCCCGTCAACACCGGTGGCCGCGAGAGCACCCGCGTTCCCGGTGGTGGGGTTCGTGGTTGCACCGCCGCCTGTGCCGCCATTACCGTTGCCGCCCGGGGGCGGGTCAGCGACAACTCGCAGCGTGTGCGCGGAGCTCTCGGAGGTCAGCCCTCCATCGCTTGTGGCGAGGACCGTGAACGAGAATGATCCGGTTTCAGTAGGCGTCCCAGTAAGCACCCCTGTAGGGCTGAGTGTCAGTCCTGCAGGAAGGGTGCCAGCGGTGACCGAGTACGACACCGAGTTGCCCACGGCTTGGAACGTGTAGGCGTAGGCGACACCCTTGGAAGTACTCGCCGGTGGGCTGTCCTCCACGAACACGGGCACCTCATCGGCCTTGATCGTGATCGGTGCCGTCTCTGCCGTAGTGCGCGTGGAACCAGTCGCGACAGCAGTGAACGTGAAATCATCCTCGCGGGTCGGAGTCCCGGAGAGCACGCCTTCAGGCGACAGCGTCAGACCGTCCGGGAGGGTCCCGGAACCAACCGTGAACGTGGGGTTCTCGGATGCGGTGAACGTGTACGAGTACGGCTCACTGACCGTGGCCAACGCTGGTGGAGAAGTCGCCCCGAACACCGGCGCGGGGGCAGGCTGGCTTCTTATGGCCAGACTGTGTCCACCGCCGGCTGAGATCGCGGTCACATCACTCATCGCAGCCGCCGGAACAGTAGCTTGCCCGTACGAGTTGTCACCCCAGGCGATCACAGACCCATCCGCCTTCAACGCCAAACTGTGCAGGCCAGCAGCAACGGCGGTGACATCACTCATCGCGGCCGCCGGCACAGCAGTCAGCTCGACCGCGTCGTAGCCCCAGGCGATTACGGGCCCGTCAGCCTTCAAGGCCAAATTATGAAAGGTGCCGGCCGAGATCGCGGTCACATCACTCATCGCAGCCGCCGGAACAGTGGCCCACCTGCCCTCGTTCTGACCCCAAGCGATCACGGACCCATCAGCCTTCAACACCAGATTGTGCCCATTGCCAGCCGATGCGCGGATAACGTTTAGTTACGACCGTTTGGGAGTTCGAGCGGCGGCAGCGCCGCACCCACGATCCTGCCTAAGTAAGCCCGCCTGTGGGTGTCCGCGTTCGGCGCCGAGAGGGTAGAATTTCATGTAGTCGTAAACCTCGCGCTTTAGGCCGTAGACGAACGACGCCCGCTCCTCTTCGGCTGGCTGCTCGGCCTTGAGCGTCGGCTGAACCGACGTGATGATGAGCGTCTGCGAGTGCTGCGAACGACACCGTTCCGGCAGGAATGTCCGGTATCAGTGGTCCGCGAGCAGCACCGCGGCATTCATGCCCAAGTACAGCACGCTGTACTGTGCGAGGTATTCGTCGTCGGAGTGGGTTGCCGACTGTGCAACCACGACGTACGTTGCGTCGGCATCCTTCAGCAGCCAGCTGCCACCCATGACACCGATCGATGAACCGCCCTTGAACGCCACGGAGTCCCAGTCGTCGGCCGTCTCGAGTGCAGGGTTCGCTGTGAGGATTCTCGCGAGCGGAGCACCGGCTTCAGTGTCTCCTGCCTGATCGAGCGCGAGATGCGCGCGGGCAAGATCGGCGGCCGAGAAGAACCAGTCGAGATCGTCCTCCCACACAGGCACGGTCACATCGGTCACCGACGTCGTGAGTGGCGCGGCCGCCACCCGCTTCAGTAGTGCTTCGCGGCCCGCATCATCGGCGGCGGCCCACTGCCCCCGTAGGGTCTCGTCACCCCATCCGATCTGGAAGAGGGCCCGCGTCGAGAGCAGCGGCGTCGTGCGGTCGGCGCCATCGGGCGCGTGCTCGGTGATCTGGGCGTCGACGGCAGCCGCGCCCACCGCCTCGATCAGCAGATCGGCGGCGGTGTTGTCACTGATCGAGATCATGCCGAGCGCGGCCTCCTCGACGGTCACCTCGGTGCCATCTGGCTCCTTCTGCAGCACCCCGCTTGGCAGGCTGCGCGTGGCATCGGACAGGATGAGCGTGTGGTCCCAGGTGAGCGTGCCCTGCTCGACGGCGTCGACGACCGCGAGCAGCACGAAGAGCTTGAACATCGAGCCCGACGGTTGCGCTCCCTTGAGGTCACCACCCGAGAAAGTTGGGTCAGTGACGTCGCCGCTAGTGACGTCGAACACCGACACTGCCACGGGTGCCCCGATCTCCTCGATGCGCTCCGTGAGCTCATCCCAATTTGCGGCAGGCTCGGGGATTTCCGGTGCCGCCTGCACGGCGAAGCTCGTGAGCAAGCCAGCATCGTCGAGACTCACGCTGAGCATGTACGCGTTGCCTCCTGCCTCGACACGCGTGCCTGCGGTGGCGCCCCTCTTCTGGTACTCGAGCACCTTGTAGGGTGCCAGGGTCTGCAGTGACTCGAACGCCGCCACGAGATCGGCCGGCGTGCCGATCTGCGCGATCGCCTCGGGCGCGAAGCGCTCCTCGATGTCGGTGACGGTCACGTCAGTCTCGCCCTGGATGATGGCCAGCGCCCAGGTCGTGACCTCGCCCAACGGCGAGTCAGGGATCTCGACGACGGAGGCCAACTGGTTCGCTGACGCGCTCGGAACAGAACGGGGTGCCGTGCAGCTGGTCGCTCCGAGCGCGACAGCGACCGCTACAGCGACGATTGATGAGAGGCGCTTGATCATGCAACTATCCCAGCCTCTTCCGGGCTTGTCACGCATCCCCCGGCAGACGGACCGCGACCTCCGCCCACAGGAGGAGGCGTGACCCCAAGCTGGGATCCGAAAGAGTAATCCTTCCGTCAGCACGGATCAGCCGACTACCAATATCCTTCGGCTCTTCCGTCTGCGGTCTCAAGCCGCCGGGGTGAACGGATCGTTGTCGACCTTCCCTAGGGACGAGGTCTGGGTCATCCCCTCGAGAAGTGAGTTTCACCTACACAGTCCTCGCCACAAGCGATGGAGGGTTGACTGCGGAAAGTCCCGCCTACGAGCTGCGCATCACCGATGGGGCCACCCACGCTGCATCCACGGGTTCCGACAGGAGCAATTCTGGCGCTTTGGCAACCATCGGTGTCGATGTTCTCCCCGGGGTCGCGGGCAGCGCCCTCCTCCTCGCCCTTGGATCTGCATTCACGATCCTGCTGCTGGTTGTTATGCCGCCGGATCGTGCCTGTATACGTTGTCACGGCCGCGCAGATGGGCAGCTGTCCGACTGTCGCGCAGGGCGGCGCGACCGCCCGCGCATTGCGAGCTCTGCTGCCTACGGTCCGTTATACTCGTGCGCGAAGCTGGCCGCGGCACCCTGTGGCAGCCCGGGACTTCGGTGGCTTTACGTGATCGTAGGCAGTTTGTCCGATGCCCCCTGAATCAAGGCTTGTGGCGGCCTGATCGCTAGAGTCCATTCCGAGCCGCTGAGTGGCCATAAGGCTCGCGCTCCCCGGCAGTTACCCGGCACGCGCACCCCGCCCGCTGTTACGACCGAGGCGATAGCTGCCCCTGTCAGGTGTCGAAGGATGAACCTCGAGCCATGATCGTCACTGATGCGACCTCACTCGCGTGACACGGATACCTTTCCTCCGATGCCAGGCTAGATCTGCCCGTGTTTCAGATGCGCCATCTGAGCGGTGACGGCTTCCTAGCAACCCTTCACCTGGTCGCCCGTGTTCACGCCGTATTCGAGAACATCGATGAGCATGCCACCCCCATACACCGACAATGATCGCCGGTCGTCCAGCACGGTTTCGCCATGCAGTCGGCGGGATTCCAGCTGATCGATGTTCGTAAAAACTGATGTAGCTGCGTCGGGACGGGGCGACGCAAGCGCACCCCGTCGGTCTGAGCTCTGGTTGAGCCTCCGCTGTGATGACTAGGCGGAGTGCTTCCGTCGGACGACAAGGGCGGTGCCAGCGAGTAGCAGCAAGAATGCTGAGCCGACGAGCTCGGGCGGGTCGAATCCCGTCGCGGGTAGCGTGGGCGCCCCGGTTGCTTCAGAGGCTCCGCCAGCGGTGGTCGAGACGGGGACACTCACGATGAGGCTGTAGTCAGCGGAAGCGGTGGGCGCGGTGCCGTTATCGGCCGTGACGGTGAAGGTGTAGGTGCCCGCGATCGTCGGTGTTCCGGAGATTGCGCCCGTGGTCTCGTCGAGGACAAGGCCCGGAGGCAAGCTGCCGGCGGTGACCATGTAGCCGATGGTCGGGGTTCCGGTCGCGGTGACGGTGTGGCTGTAGGCGGCGCCGACGGTCGCGGCTGGTGGCGCCTCGGAGGTGATGGTCGGGCTCGTGGTGACAGTTCCGCCTTCCGCGTCGCAACCAGTTGGGGTGGTAATGGTGTTGTTATCGAGTGTGACCGCGGCATTCTTGGCGAGGAGGCGACCTTCGACGGTCGCGCCGGTGACGGCGGTGATCGACTGGTCGGCCATGATGGTGCCGGAGAAAGCGGCACCGGCGTCAAGGGTTGCTGAGGTGCCGATCTGCCAGAAGATATTGCAGGCGCTGGCGCCGTCTTCCAGCAACACCCGAGCGCCGGGAGCGAGGGTTAGCGTGCTGGCGGCTTGGAACACCCACACGGATTCCGCAGTGCCTGCGAGTGTGAGGTCGCCGCTGAGCAGCAGCGCACCGCCTGAGTAGACGCCGGGTGTGAGGGTGAGTCCCGCGAGCTCGGTGAGTCCTGTGGTGCCGGGAGTCAGGCTCGCTGCGGTGGTGTACGCGGTGGTGAGGTCGTTTTTTGCCTGCACTGCGACGCCGTCGCTCACGGAGGTGGTGCCGACGATAATGCCCGGCGGGAAACCGGTCACTGACGAACCCGGGCTGAGGCCCACATCACCTGTGATCGTGGTGAGGTTCGTGTTGGTCACCGTGCTACCGGCGAGCACGCCGAAGGGCGCCGCGGTCCCCAGCCCGATGGGGCCGTCGATCGTGGTTGCCCCCTGCGCGGAGCCGCCGAGCAGCACGACGGAGACGGCGCCGAGCGCCAGACCGGCGAGCAGCAGACGGTTGGATTGGGAGCGGAGCTGTGACATGACGTCGCCTCCTCACACGGAGGGGCGTTGGATCAACACGGTGCCGTCCACATCTGCCTCAGATGAGTCATGTGTAACACGAACGGGGGTATGCGTCTACAGGAAAAGGCTGGTCACACCCGATTGTCCAGACGCCGCGACGCCGCAGGAGGCGCGACGGCAGCGAATTTCCGCGAGAATCCAACCCAGATGGCGGCCCGGTGCTCGGCGGACTTCGCGCATGAAGCGAGCGTGCGAGATGGTGCGTTGATGAGCGTTGCCGGGAGGCCGCGTTCGTCGAGTTCAGCGCTCGGAGGTGCCGGCCGGGGCGGCGGGCGGTGCGAGGTGCTATTCGTTCGCGCTCGTTCGCCGTTCCTGGAAGATCCAATTCTCGTTGTTGAGGAGCGGGACCCCAGTCGGGTCCTAGGACCCAGACTGCATCGTCCTCGAGGGTGCGTGTGCGCACGCGCATGCTGGCGGCTTCGCGACGCAGGAGCTATCGCAGTTCTTGCAGGTCGCTTTCTCTCCACCGAACTCCTCACAGACGATGGAGAACTTGTGGGTCCATCCGCAGGCAATCGTTTGCGATAACTGGGCGTGATCGTTGCCAGAGGAAGCCGGCACCGTGAGACGCTGCCAAGGCGCGGATTACCACCTCGCAACACTCCCACGGAGCCCGCATCGGGGCGGAGTGCAGTAGTGCCCCATAAGGTGGTGTAGCCTGCGGTGGCCGGCTCGGTCTTGGACGTGAGCGCGGTCACCGTGTGACTCCTTCGAGAAGTCTCTAACCTCCACTCGAAAGGCATCATCACGATGACCGCTCCACATATTGTCGACCCTGCACACCTTCTTGGCGAAGCCCTGACCGACGCGTCTCCCGATCTGATGCGGTCGCTGCTGCAAACCATGATCAACGCGCTCCTCTCTGCCGACGCTGACGCGGTGATCGGCGCCGAGTGGGGCCAACCCACCCCGGGTCGCACCGTCCAACGCAACGGCTACCGGCACCGCGACCTCGATACCCGCGCCGGGACCATCGATGTCGCGATCCCGAAGCTGCGCTCTGGCACCTACTTCCCGGAGTGGCTCCTCGAGCGCCGCAAACGCGCCGAGACCGCCCTGATCACCGTCGTCGCGGACTGCTACCTCGCCGGCGTCTCCACACGCCGCATGGACAAACTCGTGAAGACCCTCGGGATTCACTCGTTGTCGAAGTCGCAAGTGTCCCGGATGGCTGCGGACCTCGACGAGCACGTTGACCAATTCCGACACCGCCCGCTCGGTGATGCCGGCCCATTCACGTTCGTCGCCGCCGACGCTCTCACCATGAAAGTCCGCGAAGGCGGACGCGTCATCAACGCCGTTGTTCTCGTCGCGACCGGGGTCAACGCCGATGGGCGCCGCGAGGTCCTGGGCCTGCGGGTGGCCACGTCGGAGACCGGGGCGGCGTGGAACACGTTCTTCGCCGACCTCGTCGCCCGCGGTCTGACCGGGGTTCGTCTGGTCACTTCCGACGCGCACCGCGGTCTGGTCGAGGCGATCGCCGCGAACTTCCCCGGCGCGGCCTGGCAACGCTGCCGCACCCACTACGCCGCGAACCTGATGTCGGTGACCCCGAAGAGTCTCTGGCCCGCGGTCAAGGCTATGCTGCACTCCGTTTACGACCAGCCCGACGCCGACGCCGTCCACGCCCAGTTCGACCGGCTGTTGGACTACGTCGACGGGAAACTGCCCGCAGCTCACGAACACCTCGACGCTGCCCGCGCCGACATCCTCGCGTTCACCGGGTTCCCCGAGGGGCTCTGGCAGCAGATCTGGTCGAACAACCCGAACGAGCGCCTGAATCGTGAAATCCGTCGCCGCACCGACTCCGTCGGCATCTTCCCCAATCGCGACGCGATCACCCGGCTCGTCGGCGCCGTCCTTGCCGAACAGACCGATGAATGGGCCGAGGGACGCCGCTACCTCGGACTCGACATCCTCGCCAAGAGCCGCCTCACCATCGTCCCCGACACCGGAACCGAGGTGCCCGAACCAGAACTCGCCCTCAGCGCCTAACCCAACGAATCGAAGGACACACGGCTACACCACTCCACGGGGCTTGACCCGGAGTGCCTCACTCGTGCCTTGACGCTGAAGGGCAAGCGTCGAGATGAGCATGCACAGGGGTGCCTCGCCATCAGACCGAGGCTTCCTGCCGCAGGCGGCATCAGTGCCTGACGTTCGACCTCGTATTCGGAATCGCGAGATCGGATTGGATCCTGAAGGTTAGGGAATCGACCACCGGTGTCGCAACACGAGCGCAACGGCAAGCAACGCCCCTATCTCCCCGGAACGCGTTGCGGTGCTTGACTACAGGGGTGCCCGGTAACCCGGCGTGGCCTGTCGACCCGGCGTTGAGCGCGCGGGGCCACGCCCCCTGAGCGTGAAGGCGGGCCGTGGTGATTGGCGTCAAGCAGTCGCTGCAGACTTCCGGTGTTGCGCGTAGTCGCCGCGTCAGAGCTGTCACTTGACCAGGTAGACCCCAAGGGCTGTCACTTGACCAGGTAGACCCCAAGGGCTGTCACTTGACCAGGTAGACCCCAAGGGTTGCAAGCACGCCGAACGCAATGCCCCACAGGATGATGGAGATGATTTGCCACACGATGACGGTGTTCTTAGGAGCACCGAATGACACCATTGCGGCAGACGTGATCTGGCTCGGGAGCAGCGTTTGCCCCAACAAGCTGACCCCTGCAACCCCATACTTATCGAATCGAGCGCGCAGCCTCATCCGCCGAGGCGACAGCTCGGCGGAAGCTTTCTCACCGACGATCTTCGCTCGTGCCGTGTGTGCGCCGAGCACGACCACCAGCATAGAAATGATGTTGCCGACGATGGCCGCAGCGATTGCGATCACCGGCTGAACGCCAGCGATGACGCCCAATGCTGATCCACCATAGGACTCCACGAAAGGGATCGCTCCGACGATCATCACTGCAAGCCACTGCCACGCGGGCGCAAACGAAGAGGTGAAGTCAGACAGTGCATCAATCATGGAACACACTGTAGCAATCTGGCACAAACTGTTTCAAATCGATAAGTGGATCTGCGATGGCCCGGTTGGCTCTCCGTGACGCTCCACGCAGCCCGCGCTGGCAGCCCTAAACGAACGTCGGCGTGGCCCTTGGCAGGCAGTGCGTGCCAATCACGCGATGACAGTGCGCCGCAACCTACTCGGTGCACCAATGCCTCAGAGGAGTAGCGCTCGGCCGCGGCGATTGCAGTCGCGCCCGCGCTCCGCCGTCACATCGTTGGCCCTCAAGCCATGATCGACGCCGAGCGCGTACGTTCAGCGCCGACAGCGCGACCGCGATGAGGGGGCGTTGGGGCATAACCCGGGCCACAGCTGGCTAGCCCAGCGGGCAGCTGGGACACGCTTGTCACTCTCGGAGTGGATGCGATGTTGTGACTGGTGTCCGGCGCACCTGACCGTGGGGCGCCCTGACGTGAAGAACGGCCCACTGAAATGGGTGTGAGACTCGAATTGATCGGCCCGTCCGCGATTCATCTGACGGAGATCAGACCCGAGATGTGGTCTCGCCCGAGAGGCGCTTTCCGGGCTGGTGCGAAACGAGTGGCGTGGCTCCAGCCAATAGTTGCTGTCCCGCCATCACCAATATGGCATCCATATCGCGAGGGAGTAGGTGCTGCGGAAGGCTGCGCTGGGCCGCGAGCAGCGCGGGGATGACAATGGTTTCAAGCCCTGTAGCACCCCCGATGAGATCTCGGATGGCGTCTATGGCCTCCGCCAGTGCCGTCATCTGGTTCTTGGTGGCGCGAGGCTGCTCGATGCCGGCCCGATCGGACAGAGATAGCGAACGGGTGTCGGGTAGAACCTGTGGTGAATCGGGGAATCCTCTTAGGATGCAGGTGGGGAGCGCACTGGCGTACCCGGAACGGGCCCCCGGGCGCGGCCCGGGCGCATGACCCCGCACACCTGATTCACCAGAATCCTGACGGGTCGCCTCGATCCCCGGACGGACCCAGCTAGAGAGTTCTCGATGCGACGTCGTTCCCGCCCCCTCGCCCTGCTCACCTCGATGGTCGTCGCGGCCGGGCTCCTGTCCCTGCCCGCGACCGCTGCGTTTGCCGAGGGGCAGAGCGAGGTGACGCTGCTCAAGGAGGCTTCGACGCCGGACGTCACCCCTGGCGAGACCTTCTCCTATGACCTCACTGTCGGTTGCTCGGCGATCGAGGTGGGTACGGGTTGCACGAACGCGGTCCTCACCGATCAGGTCCCTGCAGGCCTCGAGATCATCTCGGTCGATGTGGGCAACGGCCTGTCGGCGGCACCGCCAGTGATCGTCGGTAACAACATCACCGTCACATTCACTGACCCGCTGCAGGACCCGGCCGGTGCCGTTGGCCTCGAAGCCTCCTCGACCGGTGTTGTCACGGTCACGGTGCGGGTCCCTGGCGACTTCCCGTTCGAGCTGTCCGGCATCCCGATTCCGAACACGGGCACGCTCAACGCGAGCAACGCGATCGCGCCTGCGCTGTCGACCGCGACCGTCACACCGACTGTCGAGCACACGCTCCTCGCCGACGCCGAAAAGAGCTTCTCGCCCGACACCGCCACGAACGTCCCCGGCACCGCGACGACCGCGACGTTGACCGGGCGGAACGCGTCGAACGGTCCTATCGACCGGCTCATCGTCACCGACCCGATCGACCCGACGGCTGCGCCGAACCCGTTCACCTACCTTGGCGTGACCGGGCTTGGCCAGGTCACACTGCCAGAGGGCGCGGACCGTGTCCAGGTCGACGTCTGGGACGGCACAGACTGGGTCCTCGGAACGCCGGACACCACCGCGGTACTGCCTGCAGGTGTCGACACAACCAACATCGGCGGGGTGCGCTTCACCTTCGACAACAGCGCGGGCATGCAGCTGCCACTCGGCGCGACCGCTGTCATTGACCTGAACCTCGCGCAGCGTGCGAACGTCGCAGGCATCGGTGGTCCGACCTCTGTCGAGAACGTGGTTACCGCGACGGTCGAACTCGCCGCCGACTCGGTATCGGCCGACGCGATGGGCGTCTATGCCATCGTCCCGACCGTCGTTGACGTGGCGGCGACCAAGTCGTTCGCCCCTGACGCGATCGTGCGCGGCGCCTCCAGTACCGTCACGACAACGCTCACCAACGACAGCACCGAAGCGGTGTCATCGCTGACCATCACTGAACCGAGCGCCGCGGATATCCCGGACGGCATCGAGTTCGACGCCTTCACCGACGGCATCGCCTGGCCCACAGGTGCGACCGGTGCGTCGATCACCTGGACCTACCGCAGCGGAACAGTCGAGATGATCACCGCTACCAGCCCAGGGACCCTCCCCGCCCCCAACGCAAGCGAGCACGTCGCGAGCTTCACGGTCTCGTTCACCGGCACCATCGTCGCGGGAGCCGCCGCCACCGTCCCATTCGTGGTGACCACGGACCCGGCGCTCGAACCGACGCCGCTGGTCTGGGACAACGTGGTCGAAGGCGCTGCGACGGCGATCGACGGCACCGTCGGCACGACGACCGCCACCGACCAACTCACCGTGTACGACGAGCGCCTCGCGGTCGACGTCGCGAAGCGCATCGCACCCGCAAGCATCCTCTCGGTGCCGGGCTCTCCCGCGACCGTGCTGCTACCCGCCCAGCTCCTCCCGTTCCCGGCGTCCACAATCGACGCCGAGCAGATCGTTGTCCAGGATCCGCAGGTGCTGCCCGCGGACCCGTCACCGAACCCATGGTGGAACTCCTTCGACGCCACCGCGATCACACAGACGGCGATTCCGGCGAACGCGACCCTGACCGTCCAGTACTGGGACGGCACACAGTTCATCGACCTCCCGGGCGCTGTGGGTGTCGCCGGCCCGCGCATCCTCTCCCAACCGATCCCGGCAAGCCTGCGCGATCAGATCCAGGGGCTTCGGTTCCAGTTCGACTCCGAGATTGGCTTCGCCCCGGGGACACGGCTGCAACCGAACTTCGGCGTCGCCCTGCGCGACCAGAAGCGCGACACGTCCGGCCCGGCTACAGGCGGTGACGACGTCATCGAGAACTGCGCATCCTCCGGCGCCTCGACGGCGGGCATCACCCCGGCCGCCGGCGTCACCCCGGCACCATGCCCGACGATCACCCTCGTCCCGACCCTGCCCGGCGAGGGCGACCTCATCGAGAAGACCTTCCTCGAGAGCGCCCCGGGTGCGGGCAAAACCGTGATCGCGCGCTCCAGCAATAGCATCCCGGCCCGCATCGACTGGTCAACCGGTGGCCACGCGGACCTCGACACCGTCGTCGTCGCAGACACTGCAGACGCCGCAACAACCCCTGTCGAGAACACCGTCTTCAACGCTTTCGACGTGACCGGCGTCGCCGCGATCACCACACAGCAGGACCCATGGCTGCAATACGACCAAGTCCTGCGCGTCGAACTTTTCAACGGCACCGGCTGGGTCGCCGCATCGAACGACCCGTGCCCCGGCGCCTGTAACGGCACCTTCCCCGGCGTCAACCTCACCACCGCCGAACAGGCGTCCATGACCGGTGTTCGACTGGTCTTCGCGGAGAGCCCGACGCGCGCCGCGACGATCGGCGACGACCCGACCGCGCCGCAGCCCGGCAGCGGCGTCTCCCGCTCGAGCGGCAACGACCGCTCGTTCGTCCTGAATTTCCGGGTGCGCGACCTTGTGCGCGTGCCGGTCACCTCCCCGGATCCGGCTCTCGGCTCACGTCAGTACAACGCCGGACCGGGACGGCCCGGAGAGGTCATCAACACCGCACGCGCCTCGGGTTTCGACGCGGCCGGTGAGCTCATCGTCACCGACGCCGATGACGACACCGTGACCCTCATCGACGTCCCGCTCAACGTCCAGGTCACCAAGACCTGGACCGGTGGACCATTGGGCATTCCGCCGGTTGGCACCGATCAGGCGTCCTTCCCTTCCGGCCGGGCGAGCATCACCGCGACGAACGTCACCGCCGCGAAAGTCGACAGCCTGTCACTCACCGAGCCAGACCCGGCCTCACCGACCGACCCGTTCGACGTGTTCAACCTGAAGGGATTCGTCGGCATCAGTCAACCGGCTGGAACAACGGCGACGATTGTCGAGCTGACCTCAGCGAACGGCGACGTGCAGACCATCACGCGGACCGCCGCGCTCGGCCTTACCGAGGCCCAACTCGCCGACATCGTCTCCGTCCGGGTGCTGCACACCGGGCGCATCAACTCAGGCGCCACAGCCACGCTCTCCCTCGAGACCCGTCTCCGGGCCACCCATCGCAGCACGGACGCTCCTGTCACGGCCGCCGACTCGGGTGTCGTCAACGACACGATCGCGCAGGTCACCGACCTCGGCGGCAGCCCAGGAAGCAACCCCACCGCGACCGACGACGCCTCGATCGAGTTGCAGGCCACAAACATCTCCGTCACGGCCGGTAAGACCTTCAACATCACCTCCCAACAGGAACCTGATCGTGCACCCATCACCATGACGCTCTCCGGGCGCCCAGGAGGCAGCGTTCGCGCCGTGGAGCTCGTGCTTACCGATGACGCAGGCACCTTCTGGAACGCGTTCGACTACGTCGGACTCGCACCTCAGATCACCCTCACGGCGCCGATCAACCGTGTGCAGCTTGACGTCTGCGTCGACCGTGACTTCGCCGACGTGTCGCTCGACTGCGAGGCCTCCGGCGGCACCTGGGTGGACGGTGTCGCCCAGACGGCAGCCCAGTTCAACGCCTCACCCCTGCCCGCCGGTGTGGCCGCCGGCGAGGTCGAGGGTGTCCGGTACACCTTCACCCGCGCCGACGGCGGCTTCTGGGAGAACCCGGCGACACCACTCCAGCAGGTGCCCGTCGCGGTCCAGCGCCGAGTCGAACTGCGTTCAGGTGGCGAGGTCCCGTCCGACCTCGCCGGCAACCAGCCCGCTCCCGGCGAAACCGCTGCAGGTGTGTTCAGCAACATCCTTGTCGCCGACATCACCGGTGCGCTGACCGGAGGCGCAGGGTCCCCGGCGCTCACTGCGACCGACGACGCAGCCGCGACCGTCGCCTACGTGCGCTCGAACAATGCCGTGACCGTCCACAAGACACCGACCGGCGTGCACATCCCGGGACGGGTCATCAACTACGGCCTCACGGTCACCAACTCCGGCAACACGCCCATCGTCAACCCGGTGATCACCGACCGCCTCCCGAGCGACGCCGGCGGGGTGCAGCTCATCTTCGACCCCGCCGCAGATCCGACCACCTCGCCCTACAGCTACACCCTCACCGGTGCCGCCCCCGCCGACCCGAACGGGCCAGCGCTCCCGACCGACCCCACAGCCATCACCACTGCTGTGAACTCCGGCGCCGATGTCATCACCTTCACCTTCCCCGAGGACAGCGTCCTTGAGGTTGGGCAGACGTACCGGATCACGGTCCAGCTCGTCTTTCGACCGGGCCTGACCGCAGACACCGTGGTGACAAACACGATGGGCGTCGCGGGCGACCGCTCATGGGATGTCTGCAACGGCGGCACCTCCGGCGGGATCGACCCGGTCACCGGCGAATGTCGCACGAACACGAGCGTATCCGTCCAACTAGCGGGCGCCATCCGCGGTGTGAAAACAGTCCGCGCGGAGGACACCGAGCTCGGCGTGAACGCCGTGAACGGTGCCACGACCTGCCAGCCGGATGTGGCAGGCTTCTACCGCGGTGGTTGCGTGCCCGTCACCAAGCCCGGCGGCACCGAGGTGTGGCGCAACGTCCTCACCAACACCGGAACCCTCCCGATGAACCGCATGGTAGCCATCGACCGGCTCCCGGAGATCGGCGACACCGGGGCGAACAGTTCGCTCCCGCGCGGGTCGCAATGGCGTCCAACGTGGACGGGCGTCTCCTCGCTCGCACTCGCTGGCCCCACGGCGTCAATGACGACCTACTACACGACCGCCGCGGACCCGTGCGTCGCCGACCTCAACACCACCGGCCCCGGCTGTGCGGCCGGTTCATGGACGATCTGGGACAGTGTGGCAGCAGCGAGCGTGGATCCGGCGACGATCACGTCATTGAAATTCGTCGTGGACTTCGCGACGCCGCTCGCACCGGCCGGCACGGTCTCGATCGACGTGCAGACGCGGACACCCGGTTACTCACCCACTGCCGGAACCGACACCATCGCCTGGAACACCATCGCGG
This sequence comes from Plantibacter sp. RU18, assembly GCF_050613355.1. Lineage (NCBI taxonomy): Bacteria > Bacillati > Actinomycetota > Actinomycetes > Micrococcales > Microbacteriaceae > Plantibacter > Plantibacter sp. RU18. The sequence goes on along the minus strand of NZ_CP159618.1, from coordinate 870,810 downwards.
TCTCCGGACGGACCGTCAGCGGTCCGACGATCGACACGACACCAGCAACCGAGGGCAACAAAGTCGGTGTTGCGCTCGCGACAGGACCACTCACGGCGATCAAGAAGCTCGCCGGCGACGGCGCCCCCGAGTACGCACCAGCGACCTTCACCGGTTCGGTGAGCTGTGTCTCCGCAGGCGAGACGGTCCCGCCGCGGCCGATCACACTCGCAGCCGACGGCACACCCGTCTCCGTCGCCGACCTGCCGTGGGGCGCTGACTGCACAATCGCTGAGGATGACAACGGTCAAACCTCCGAGGAAATCAACACGGTGACGATCATGCGGGTCGGGCAGACCGTGCCCGTGATCATCGCGACAAACACGTACGAGCTTGCCGGCCTCGTCGTCACGAAGTCGGTGGACTCCGCCGCCGTCGACCACGACGGTGCGGCGGTGTCGTACGGGCCGTTCGACGTGGCCGTCACCTGCACATACCTCGGCAAGGACGTGTACGCCGAGGGTTCCTCCGCGGCGTCGCCGATGGTCGCGACCCTCGATGCGGACGGTTCCGCGTCGTTCACCGGCCTGCCAGCACGTGCGGACTGCACCGTGACCGAGACGGACGCCAAGGGGGCGGTCGGTACGACCATCGCCGTGGTCACGGCCGACGGCTCGGCCGACCCGGTCGCCGCGACGACCGCGCCCGTCACGCTGACCGCGGACGACGGCGACGAGCCGACGAACTCCGCGGCCATCGTCAACGCGTTCGCCGACGGGTCGCTCGAGGTCACGAAGACCGTCACCGGGCCGGGTGCGGCGCTCTACGGAGCCGGGCCGTTCACAGTCCGCGCGATCTGCACGCTCACCGACCCGTCTGGCATCCGCGTGGTGTGGGACGACGACATCGTCCTGGGCGGCGACCTGCCGCTCGTCGCTACGATCGGGCACCTCGCCGCCGGTGCCGTGTGCGCGATGGAGGAGACGGAGACCGGCGGAGCGGACCTCGTCGAGCTGAACGCAGCGACCGACCCCATCGTCGCTGACGGGACCGTCCCGTTCTCCGTGACGAACACGTTCCTCATCGGCTCGCTGCAGGTCACGAAGACGCTCGAGGGTGCCGGTGCCGACCGCTACGGCCAGGGCGTCTTCACAGTGAAACTCAGCTGCGTCCATGACGTCGATGGAGAGAACGTGCCGGTGGAGATCCCCGGAGGCGCAACCCGCGACGTCTCCATCGGCGGCGGACTCACGGCGGCGTACAACGAGTTGCCCATCGGCGCAGACTGTCGACTTGTGGAGTCGGCAGTCGGTGGTGCGACGCAGTCCACCATCACGATCGGCTCCGGTGCGGACGCCGAGACCGGAAGTGGCACCGAGGGCGTCGAGATGACTATTCAGTCGGCCACGGCGATCAGAGCCACTGTCACGAACGTGTTCGAGGTCGGCGCGATCACGGTTACGAAGCAGCTCGCGGGCGCAGAAGCGGAGGCGAACGCCGACAAGGCCTTCACCGTCGCGCTGAGCTGCCTGATCAACGTTGACGGCGAATCCGTCGAGGTCGACGTGCCGGACGGCGCCGAGCGCACACTGAGGCGCGCGACCGGCCTCACCGCGGAGTACGCCGAGCTACCGGTCCGTGCCGAATGTCAGCTCGTCGAGACCCACGCCGGCGGTGCAACATCCACGGCGATCACGCCCAACAACGGCAACGCCTCAATCGGTGTGGTGTCCGTCGCGTCGGGTGAGACGGCGACGATCACTGTCGTGAATACCTTCGACCCGGTTCCCGTCGTTCCGCCCGGTCCAGGGTCGCAGGACAGCGCGCTGACATCGACCGGGTTCAACGGGACCTGGCTATGGATCGTCGCCGGAGTGCTCGGTCTCTTCGGCCTGTTGCTCCTTGTCGTGTCGACGATTCGTCGTCACCGACGCGGGTAACCCGCCCGGTCGACGGACCTCTAGCCGAATCATGGCCGACACCGGGCACCCCAAGGGCGACAGGCGCGGCACGACAGCATCACCTCGGCCCGTGGGAACTTGTTCGAAGAACTCACCATCTGATTCACCGACCAAACACTGGCGTGCGAAACACGACGGGGCCGGCGAACAAACCTTCAAGGGGTTCTCAGCCTGGGCCGTCGAGAAAGGACAGGCGGCTTTACGCTGACGACATGACCCTGCTGAAAGGGTCACGGGCGGCGTGCGCCCGAAGATATTTGACCCCCCAATGTGTAGACGGGCGGCAGACGCGCTCCCTAGCCTGCATCTGGGCGGGTCATGGTTCTGTCTTGAGGGTGTACCGGCTTCGGCCGGGGACCCGTACCACGCGGGAAACGTCGGGGAGGGCGCGCCGGGATGCGCCGCACGGGCGTGGTCCAGCGCAGCACGCAGATACGGGGAGCCATGGCAACTGTTGTCGCCGGGGCTGTTCGCGGCCTTCCTCGCGCTAGAGTCCTGCCGGGTGGCCGGACAGCCATGTGTGGTGCCGCCGTCGAAGGCTCTCGCGGGTGACCTGATCAGGAGCGATGAGATCCCCGCCGCCGTCGTAGGGGTGGTACAGCCACTCGACGCTTGGTGGGAAGATGACACAGTCGTGAGCCCGATCGTCCGACACGAGGAGCAATAACGCCCGCAGTTCGGGTGCGCCCACATAGGTGGATCCGAGGTACAGATGAGCCCACACCGGCTGGTCAGCCTCGCTCGCGTCAAAGAGCACGGATTGCCAATATTGGGCTGCAGGGAACGCGGACTGGAGCGCCGCATCACGCTCGACGGGCTCCTGCGAATCCGACCACGCGAGCGTCGTCACGAGCACCACCCCGGCATCAGCGGCTGCGCCCAACTCCGTCAATATGGTCATATGACGCGAGAGCACTTCCGCCCGCTCAGCGTCCGTTTCGGGGTACCGCTTCGAGTCCGGCAGACTATGGAATCTCACCCATGCCTCTGGAATCGCCGTCCGCAATTCGCTACCTATCGGGCGAGCCGACGGCCACCGGCTCAGCCATGCACCCTCGAGCGCTGCAAGCACCTCTGGATCAACGTGCGGTCTACTCATGCGGTCGACGTTACACAACTGGCACAACAGACCAGTGCGTGTGCTCCGGGCCCTCCTCACCCGGGGAGCGTCAAGCACCAGGGGCGTCCCAGGGCGATCGTGTGCAGACCTCAAACCGGGAGCGGGCAGCAGAGGCGTCTGCGCTCACGCATTCGTCCACACACCGTTGCTCGCAGGACTGGCGAACAGGCTGGCGGTCAGTGAAATTGAACAACGTGATGCATCACGGAACTGGATTTCCGTCAACGTTCGCGTGTTCTACCCCGAACTGGTTCATCGGGGTGGGGCACGTGCCTGTGCAGTACTCATCCTCGGTGCGGTCTACGGGAACCCGGAGCCGCCACCTGCATCAACACCTCCGAGAGCAGTCGTCGCAGCCGTGACGACTGCTCTCGCAATGTTCCGGCCTCGGCGTGGTCTCGAATATTCCTTGGCGCAGTGACGCGCGGCTTCCGCATACATGGTTCGCGAAGCCGTCGAACGGTGAGGGCGAATGTCACATAGTGCCCGCGGGTTCACCGACCCCTCCTAAGCCGAGACTGCGCACCGCGGTTTGTCATGCGTTGTGGGATGTTCTCCTAATTGGAAGTCGGGGCCGCCTCGGCGCCTTCTATCGTCGGATCTATGTCACACAAGATCACCCTCATCGCCACCGGCGTCATCGCTATGTTCGCTCTCGCTGGTTGTTCTGGAGCATTGACCTCTGACGAGGACGCGTTGGTGTCCGAGAGTTCCCAGATCGCAGTTCCTGACGTCGTCGGGATGCAAGTCGACCTCGCCGAGGACCAGCTCGAAGCCCTCGGCTTCGACGTCGAAGTGAACGATCCTGTCTTCGAGGAAGCCATCGCAGATGCCGACCTGATGGTCACAGAACAGTCAGTCAGCGAAGGTGAATTGCTGGCTCCCGGATCCACCATCACCCTGACCGCAGACAAGGCGCCCCAAGACTAGGTCCAGACCGTGCTCGGGATCGCAGCGCAAACCATCGGCTTAGCCATCGACGAGCGAGCAGCCCAGTCGGCGGACCAGCCAATCGTTGTACGAGCGAGCACCGATATGAACCGCAGCGACGCGCCATTACCAGCCGGCGTCCACCGGTGGATGTGATGCGCAGCGGAGCGCATCACGCTTCGGGTGATGCGGGCAGCGTGAATCCTCCGATACCGAAAGGGCGGCAGTACGCGGTGACCTGGGCCGTCCGAGAGACTCACGGAGGTATGACTGCTGCGCTCCTCGCCCGCTCGAGCATGTTCGTCAGACGCTGGGGGACACCAGTCGATATCCTCACCTTCGACGACTACCTGCACTACCCACAATTACAGGAGAGTCTCATCCAGGCCGGCGTGCTCGCCCCTGGTGCCCGCCTGGTGAATATGTGGCACTGGTTCCGGGAGAATTCCGTTCTGTCCAGCCTCGACACAGTAGAACAACACGTGCCGTTGCAGACAGGCCCCCGCATCCGCGACACCGATCATGCTGGTCGGCTCATGATCCGAGAACTCCTCGCAGAAGATGGCCGGATCGTTGCGACTGACCGCTATCGCAGCAACGGCACCCTCCTGGCATCGGATCGGCGGCGCACGCCGGAGTCCGCCACGGAAAACCGCAAGGGGATCCTGCTCTACGACATCCACGGAGCCCCGCATCTCTGGTTCCGAACCGGCGGTGAACTGTATCGGTACTGGTTGGACCGGTTGAGCCGGCAGGCGCCATCCTTCTACGTCGTGGACTCCAAGACCAGTGCTCGCTTCATCGCCGCGTACCGACGGCCGTGGGCCACCACTCTGCATCTCGTCCACGGCGCACACCTCGACGCCACGGGCGCGCTCACCCCCGACCGGAGGCAAACCTTCCAACAACTCGACGCATTCGATCGGATCGTGTTCCTCTCCGAACGCCAACGCGCACAAGCCAGCGAGCTGCCCTCCGCACAACAGTCGCACCTCGCCGTCATTCCGAACGCCGTTCAACCGGTCCCCTCATCCGATCAACCACGACAGCGAGGGCAGGGGGTAATGCTGGCATCACTCACACCCCGCAAGCGTGTCGATCACGCAATCCGCGCCATCGCCATCGCCTCGCGCACCGACGATGTCACCTTGGACATCTACGGAGAGGGCCCAGAACGACCACGGCTCAAGGCGCTCATCAGCGAGTTGGACGTCGCAGATCGAGTGTGTCTACGCGGTGCGCAACCAGACGCAGCAGAGGCATTTCGCACCGCTGACTTCTCGCTACTCACCTCCCAGAGCGAGGGCCTCCCGCTCGTGCTCCTGGAGTCGATGGGCGCAGGGTGCGTCCCCATCAGCTACGACATCCTCTACGGCCCAGCAGACCTCATCCGCGACGGCAGCAACGGGTATCTCCTCGATAGCGGTGACATCGCGGGCCTCGCCGCTCAGATCATCGATCACAGACGTGATCAAGATGACCGCATTGAGAAGTTGCGGGGTGCGGCCATATCTGTCGCACTCCACCATGACCCGGTGAAGCTCACCGCCCGGTGGGCGACGGAGATGAACGCAGCTCAAGCCCTTACTCACGCGCGATTCACGTTCAGTCGCCGCCTGCGCGCGGCGCTTTCTCGGTGCCTGCGCCGGCTGCGTTCGCACCGTTAGCGCGGCACCTGTATGCAACCAAAGCTGCAGCCCCCTGGCATTTCGACTACTCGGCACTACCGATGCCACCACGGCTACGAACGCTTCAAACGAACCGACCAGATTCTCCTCGCGCAGGTGAATGCCGGACTCGGGCGGGTGGCCAGGGTCGTCGACGCTCATGCGGACCCTGTTCTGTTCTCGCAACAGCACACAAGAGCCTCGGATTCGGCAGCGGTGCAACGCCGGCGCGGACCTGGAACGTGCGCAAGGGTGGCCATCGCCCGGGAACATGGACGAGTCCGTTTCCGAAGTGACAGCCGTGCATCGCCAAGCGACGAGGCAGACGGGCCCCTTCAATGATGGTTCGCCGCCCGCGGAACCAACACGGATCTCCCGCAGCACCTCTGGGGAGATCAGCACCACGTACACACGAGAGGTCGCCGTCCGCTACGGCGCCCTCGGAGCGCCCGGAGTAACACCGCGACCGCAGACGGCTGACTGCACACCGTCTGCGCCACCAAGAGCATCGGTGAGATCGACGCTCGCACAGGGATCACGAACGTCGAAGCAGAACGAAACCAGGAGATCGCTGTCGCGGCCGCCACCCTCTCTTGCAACGGTACGAGACCACAGGCGGCGCACTCTGAAAAGATTTGCCCCACCGTCAAAAACCGAACCTCGCCTAGCTGCCCAGGCGGCTTGTGAATGACCGGTCCCGCATTCGGCGGCCACGGCGGTGTGACAGGTTCACCCACTCTGACCGCCACTTTCGGCCGGGCTGATTCCGCAGGACGGTGAGTAGGATGTGTTCCTCGACCTCACAACGGCCCGGCCGGAAGTGGCGGCTGCGGCAGGGGGTTGACGCTCCCTGTCCCACCGCGGTGACAAGCCTGCATCCGGGAGTGCACCTTCGGAGACGTGATCATCGAGGTGCCCGCCCAGACGGTGGCGGCGAGTACGTTGTCAGCATGAGTAGGCGAGCGCCATCTGGACACCCACCGAAGGCATCGTTCACGGCCTCGGTGCGCGCGGAGAGCTTGCCCACATCGCTGCAATGGAACAAGCGAGATGCGTTCGCGTTCGCCACCATCCCCGTGATATTCCTCGCGGGGTGGGGAGTAACTCTGCTCAGAGCTGACCCGATGACGGGCCGCGATCACCGACACGTGCGTCCGCGTCATACTGCTGCTGGTTCTCGTAGTCGCCTACAGGTCGTTGCTGTCACGGCATTGGGCGGCGTTTCGGAGGGCCCCAGTTCGCGGGGTGATCCTGGTGATCGTGGGCATGATCTGTACTCAAGCGGTTATCTCCATCGTCGGCCGGCTCATCCCCGGGAGCTCAGCAGAAGCCGTTCCAGAATCGACGGGTATCGACCCGTTCACCGCGAACACGTCCCAGATGGTGTTGATCGTGTTCCTCACCCTCGGCCCCATTGCGACAGCGTTCATCGAGGACACCGTCTTTCGCCACACCTTGCTGCTGAAGCTTCCCGTCTGGTCCCACCCCGCGCGGGCCTGTCTCGTGGTGGTAGTGAACGCCATCGTCTTCGGGGCGATCCACTTCCACAACTTTGGGAGCTTCCTCGGGACCGTTCCGTACATGGCGGCCGGACTCTGTTTCAACCTCATCTACCTGTGGACCCGGAACCTGTGGCACGTGCTCCTCATGCACACGCTGAACAACGCCATCCTCACTCTCGGCGGTACGATTCTCGCGTTTGTTCTCCGTCCCGCCCTCTAACGTCGACGTCGAGACAAATATCGGCCAGCCCTGCGGCATCACCGCCATGAAAGCGACCGCACCGCGATTCTTCTCATCGAGTCGGGAGGGTTCACCGCAGAGGGGCTCGCCGATATCCAGACCAGGATTGTTCGGGACAGATTCGCCCTGCAACACTTCTCAGGCACATGACCACCCCGCAACACCATGCCCGCCTCGGTGGAGCCTCCCCCGCGACACCCACGGCCTGGCTGCTGTCCGGAGGAGCCCCGCACATACTGCAGCAGATTGTCGACCCTGCAGTCAGGACTCCACGCGCGTGTTCGCAGCAGATCTCGCGTACGGGCGTTGACCGATATGCAGCGGCACGCTGGGCTCGCCCAGGGCAGGGACATGAGCTTGACGTGTTGTCATCTTCGAGGGCTTCGACTGGGCCAGCCTTCACCGAGCGCAGCGTCACACCTCGCTCTGTGGCGACGATCTAGCTCGATCGATCCGCACTGATCGGAGGGGCGTCGTCATCGAAGGGAAGCGAACCTGTCAGCGCGGAACCTGGCGGATGGGGTGCTGCGTAAGGTCGTCCAAGCCCGCACATCCGTGAGGGAGAAACGCCGACACCTGCGGTTGTCCATTGAACGTCGGCCATCAGACCCATGCTGAGCATCACGAGGTCCGCCATCGGCTGGCTTGGGGTCGAACCGCTCCGGTGCTTCGTCCTGGACACAGACGCCCGCACGGTGTTTGGTGAGGTTGATGAAATGAGCGGTTATGAGTGAACGAAATCTTCTGTCCGAGCGTGAGAACTCCGTTACCAAACCGTGGATGTCAACCCGCAGAATGGACGTGGGGTGTTAGCGCCGAGCTGTCTTGCCCTTGGTTTGATGGAGACTCTGATCGTCCTGAAAGGATGAGGAGTATGCCAGCTTTGAGGAAGTACCCGGCGGAATTGAGAGAGCGTGCAGTGCGCCTTGTGTTCGAGGCGCGTGATGCGGATGGGGGCCGCCGTGGTGTGTGTACCAGGATCGGCCGGCAGCTTGGTGTCCCGTCGGACACGTTGCGTGGCTGGGTCCAGCGCGCCGAGGTCGATGGGGGTCTGCGTTCGGGGACGTCCACTGATACTGCGGTTCGCCTGGTCGAGGTGGAGCGTGAGGTGAGGGAGTTGCGGCGGGCGAACGCGATTTTGCGGAGCGCGTCGGTTTTCTTCGCGGCGGAGCTCGACCGCCCACACAGCAGATGATCGCCTACATCGATGAACACAAGGAAGAGTTCGGGGTCGAGCCGATCTGCAGGGAACTGCCGATTGCCCCGCAGACGTACTATGCCGCGCGGTCTCGGCCGCCCTCGCAGCGGTCCGTCAGTGACGAGGACACCGTGGTGAAGGTCCGTGCCGTGCACCAAGCGAACTATGGCGTCTATGGCGTCCGGAAGGTCCATGCGCAGCTGCGTCGCGATGGCCACCGGGTGGCCAGGTGCACGATCGAGCGGCTCATGCGTCGGGAGGGTCTCCGCGGGATCTCGCGGGCCAAGGGGCCACGCACGACGATCCCTGGGCCATTCACGGATCGTCCGGGGGACCTCGTTGACCGACGGTTCACCGCACCTGCACCGGACTGCCTCTGGGTTGCGGACATCACCTACATTCGGACGTTCTCCGGCTGGGTGTATGCCGCGTTGGCGGATTCAATCGGTCGTCGCAACACCTCGATTACGGAGGTGTTCGAGAATGGCGACTGCGGACTGGGGCAAGAAGACGAGCGATGTCCCGGCGGGTGCGCGTCGGCAGTGGCGTGCTGACCGGGCACTGCGGCCCCCGATGCGCTCACCGGGACGGCCTGAACCGTCCCGAGCGGTGCAGCGGCAGTTTTGGCGTCTGGTCGCGACGGGCATCACCTCAGCCGAGGCGGCGCTGAAGGTAGGTGTTTCGGTGCCCGTCGGGGCTCGCTGGTTTCGTCACGCTGGCGGTATGCCGCCGATTTCGCTGGCCGAACCCACGGGCCGCTATCTGTCTTTCGAGGAACGCGAGGAGATCGCGCTGTTGCGCGCTAAGCAGGTCGGCGTGCGTGAGATCGCCCGCAGGATCGGGCGCGACCCGGGAACTATCTCTCGGGAGCTGCGCCGCAACGCTGCCACGCGCACCGGGAAGCAGGAATACCGACCGCTGGTGGCGCAGTGGAAGGCCCAGCAAGCGGCGAAGCGCCCCAAGGTCGCGAAACTCGCAACCGACGACAGGTTGCGTGAGTACGTGCAGGACCGCCTCGCCGGAACTATCCGCCGACCGGATAGCACTGTCGTCGTCGGGCCGAAGCCACCAGCATGGAAAGGGTTGAACAAGCCGCACCGGCAGGACCGGAGGTGGGCGACAGCGTGGAGTCCGGAACAGATCTCGCACCGGCTTCGCGTCGAGTTCCCTGATGATGAATCCATGCGCATCAGCCACGAAGCGATCTACCAGTCGCTATTCATCCAGGGTCGTGGCGCGCTGAAGCGGGAGCTCGTCACTTGCCTGCGAACTGGCCGCGCACTCCGGCAACCAAGAAGTCGAGCGCAGAACCGACCGCAAGGTCATGTCACTGCCGACGTCGTGCTTTCCGAGCGCCCCGCCGAGGCCGAGGACCGTGCCTTTCCGGGGCACTGGGAAGGTGATCTGATCATCGGCACCGGCCGGTCAGCGATCGGCACGATCATCGAGCGATCCAGCCGATCCACCCTGCTGGTGCACCTACCCCGGCTCCAGGGCTATGGGGAGATTACTCCGGTGAAGAACGGCCCGTCACTAGGGCGTGTTGCTAAAGACGGTTCGGGGGTCGGTGGGCGAGTCTTGAGTTGTGACACGTGATGTGATTTCTGATGAGGCCTGGGCCGTGATCGGTCCGTTGTTCCCAGCGGCGAAGCTGACCGGTCGGCCGCCCGTTGATCGGCGTCTGGTCGTGGAAGCGACAGCGTGGCGGTTCCGGACGGGCGCGCCGTGGCGGGACATGCCGGAGCGGTTCGGGAACTGGAACACGATCTACAAGAACTTCAACCGCTGGTCCGACGCTGGCGTCTGGGCGCGCGTGCTCGAGAAGGTCCAGTCCCTCGCACAGCAGTCCGGAGACCTCGACTGGGTGACCTCGATCGACTCCACGATCGTCCGCGTCCATCAGCACGGCGCGACCCTCCCGCGGGTCACGGGGGGCTCTGCAGAATTTCAAGAAGTTCGGCGCGGAGCCGCCTGACCACGCGATCGGCCGCTCTCGTGGTGGTCTGACGACCAAGAACCACCTGGTCTGCGATGGGAAAGACCGCGCGTTGGCGTTCCTGCTCACCCCCGGGCAATTCGCCGATACCTCGTTGATGCAGGCGACACTCGCAGAGATCCGCGTTCCGGGATCGGCAGGTCGGCCGCGCACCCGACCGGACCGGGTGATGGCAGACAAGGGCTACCCATCGAAGGCAAACCGGACCTGGCTACGTGAACGCGGGATCGCTGCAACGATCCCTGAACGTGATGACCAGATCGCGCATCGCCGGAAGAAGCGTGGCCGCCCGATCGACTTCGGCGACGATCAGAAAGCTCGCTATCGCGGCCGCAACGTCGTCGAGCGCTGCTTCGGCAAGTTGAAGCAATGGCGTGGCATCGCGATGCGCTCAGACAAACTCGCCCGCAACTACCACGCCGCCCTCTGCCTCGCCGCGACCCTCCACTGGCTCACCAGCGGGATTAGCAACACGTCCTAGCCGTGCAGTAGTCCCGAACCCCGCTGTCCGTGCGGGGTTTTCCGCGTGGACAGCGGGGTACAGTATCTGGCTCCTGGCGAGTAGTTTAACGATCCAGTTTGCTTCTTTATCGTTGTCGGCGGGCGCGATCGGTCACAACCGCGAGTGCGATGATGATCAGAGGGAGCAAGCTGAGATAGGGCGTGAAGGGGGATCCCATCCACCATTCTGCTTGTCCGGTTAGGCCGAGGGCGAGCAGCGTCAGGCAAACGGCCAGTGCAGTCAGTCCGAGGATGAAGAGCCCGACGCTCAAATGGCCCCGCCGCTGGATGAGAGACTTCATGGGCCTGTGCACCAGGGCTGACCGGTCCACACCTGGTACATGACCAGGCCGTGTCCGTTGGAGCCACAGATGGCCAGTCCGCCTCCGACGATTGCCATTGCTGCCGCAACGATGCCGGCAACGGCTGCGACCGGGGGGAACGCGGCGGAGAGGTAGGCTGCAGCGCCTGCAATGCCACCGCTGCCGCCAATGATCGTGATGACACGCGTCGTGATACACGAGTCCATCTGCACGCGGTGTCCATACCACTCGGTGGATACTGTGTTGGTGCCGGCGCAGGCTTTGAGTTGTGGAGCAATTTCTGCGAGGTCATCTGGAAGGGTGATGGGAACTGCGCTGTTGACGATGTCGCCGCCTGCCAGGAGTACGCCATAGGCGAAGCGTTCCGCAGCACCGGTGCTCACGCCGGCGTTGACCGCCGCCTGAAAGTCGAATGTGTTGCTCGACCGGTCGAGGGAGGCGAAGGCGATCTCGGTTTCGGCGACTTCCTGCCGCTGCTCCGCAGGGAGACCGCTCGTGGTGCCGGCCCCCGTTGCTGATGCGGGGGTAGAGCTGACAAGCACCAGAGCCGCAGCGACGGCGAGTGACGCAAGTACACGAGCGGCACTGCGGGGCGACCAGGTGATGGGTCGAGCTTCGATCTGTGATGTGGGTTCCATGTATAACTCCTCAATGAGTTGCAGGATCTTCCTGGGCTGCGTGGTGTGCAGCCTAACGGAATTGGGTCACACTATACATTTTTGCGTCAGCTTGCCTCAATTAGGGCGTGTTGTTAAATGCATTCTGGTGGCTGATAGTCGAGTCTTGGGTTGTGTCGCGTGATGTGATTTCTGATGAGGTGTGGGCCGTGATCGGCCCGTTGTTCCCGACGGTGAAGGGCACTGGTCGGCCGCCGGTGGATAGACGTGTCGTGGTCGAGGCGACGGCGTGGCGGTTCCGCACCGGCGCTCCGTGGCGGGACGTGCCAGAGCGGTTCGGGAACTGGAACACGATCTATAAGAACTTCAACCGGTGGTCCGATGCCGGGGTCTGGGCGCGTGTGCTGGAGCAGGTGCAGTCCCTCGCGCAGCAGGCCGGTGATCTCGATTGGGTGGCGTCGATCGACTCCACGATCGTCCGGGTCCACCAGCACGGCGCGACATTGCCCAGGGTCACAGGGGGCTCAACAGAATTACAAGAGATTCGGGGCGGAGCCGCGTGATCACGCGATCGGCCGGTCCCGCGGCGGGTTGACGACGAAGAACCACCTGGTCTGCGACGGGAAGGGCCGCGCGTTGGCGTTCCTCCTCACGCCCGGCCAGTCCGCTGACACCAGCTGGATGCAGGCAACTCTCGCCGAGATCCGCGTCCGTGGTGCCGCCGGGCGCCCGCGGACCCGACCGGATCGGGTGATGGCCGACAAGGGCTACCCGTCCAGATCGAACCGGGCCTGGCTGCGTGAACGCGGGATCGCTGCGACCATCCCGGAACGCGACGATCAGATTGCGCATCGCCGGAAGAAGCGTGGCCGCCCGATCGATTTCGGCGACGATCAGAAGGCGCGCTATCGCGGCCGCAACGTCGTCGAGCGTTGCTTCGGCAAGCTCAAGCAATGGCGCGGGATCGCGATGCGCTCAGACAAACTCGCCCGCAACTACCACGCCGCCCTCTGCCTCGCCGCAACCCTCCACTGGCTCACCAGCGGGATTAGCAACACGCCCTAACCAGCGTGAGAAGTCGGCCACTTATCTTGGCGACTCACAGCGCCGGTTGTCGGCCATGGCCGCCGGCGTGGTGTCTTGTAAAGACATAGGTTTTCGACACACGGAATCGGCTAGGTTATTATGGCGGTTTATGTTAGCCTTGATTTATGGCACCGGTTTGGCGAGACTCTACGGATAAGCACGGTGTGCTGCGAGCGGACCAGATCCACGTTTTGCTCCACCCCAACTACATCGCTGTCTTGAGCGACGAGGCTCCCGCGCGTGGTCGAATCGTTTTGTTCATTGGTTACGCGCACCCCCAGACGGTGCGTGAGGTGGAGATTCTGGTGCACGAGTTCCCGGAGACGGGCGAGCAGGCTGTGATCTTCCACGCAATGGAACTGGGACCGAAGTATCGACGGTATCGAGAGGAGCACCCCAATGACTGATCGAGAAAAGATCGATTATGACGCCCTCGAGGCGAGGCTGACTGATCCGGCCGTGCCGCTAGAAGCGCCGCTAGAGGTTCGCACGGGCGCTGCTGCGGCGCAGTTTGGTCGCGACTTCATGCTCCGTGAGTATGGATCAGAGGAGGCTCTCGCGTCTGCGATGCGTCGGCCTGGCCGCCCGCGCGTGGGTGCGGAACAGAACGGTGCCTCGCCGGTCGTGCGCGGCGCGATTCCCGCGGCTGACTACGAGGCGCTGGATGCATTCGTGAAGCGAAGCGGCAAGAAGCAGAGTGCGATTGTGCGCGAAGCTGTCCACGAGTACCTGGTCGGCCGCAAGCTCGTCAGCTGATTCCCACTTGAGTGCTGCAACCCCTTTGTCAAGGCGGTCTGCAGAGTGAGGTTGACCCCGATTTCCGGACACTGACCAGGCGGGTTTCGCGTGTTCGTGGGCCTGTCGGGGAGGATGTCCGTGATGGGCACGAGCAAGAGGAAGACGTATACGCCGGAGTATCGCCGTGAGGCGGCGCGGTTGGTGATCGATACGGGACGGACCGTTGTGTCAAGCCCCGGGTTTGGTAGAGGCTCGGTTAGACCCGTTCCATCACGGTGATGGTGGGTAGTTGCGTGTAGAAGTTGTTCTCGGCTTCGACGGGTGGGATGTGTCCGATCTCGCCGTGGAGCCGGCGGTGGTTGTACCAGTCGATGTATTCCGCGACCGCGATCTCGAGCTCGTCGATCCCCTTCCACGGGCCGAGGTTGCGGATCAGTTCGGCCTTGAATAGAGAGTTCAGCGCCTCGGCCATCGCGTTGTCGTAGCTGTCGCCCTTGGACCCAACCGAGGCGACTGCTTCTGCCTCAGCGAGGCGGTCGGTGTAGCGCACGGCACGATATTGGACTCCACGATCCGAGTGGTGGACAAGTTGTGACAGGTCCCGGCCGGCACGCTGCCGCGTCCAGACGCCCATCTCGAGAGCATCGAGGGCAAGCTCGGTGTGCATGGTTGTGGAGAGCTGCCAGCCCACGATCCGGCGGGAGAACACGTCCAATACGAACGCGGCATACACCCAGCCGGAGAACGTCCGAATGTAGGTGATGTCCGCAACCCAGAGGCAGTCCGGTGCAGGTGCGGTGAACCGTCGGTCAACGAGGTCCCCCGGACGATCCGTGAATGGCCCAGGGATCGTCGTGCGTGGCCCCTTGGCCCGCGAGATCCCGCGGAGACCCTCCCGACGCATGAGCCGCTCGATCGTGCACCTGGCCACCCGGTGGCCATCGCGACGCAGCTGCGCATGGACCTTCCGGACGCCATAGACGCCATAGTTCGCTTGGTGCACGGCACGGACCTTCACCACGGTGTCCTCGTCACTGACGGACCGCTGCGAGGGCGGCCGAGACCGCGCGGCATAGTACGTCTGCGGGGCAATCGGCAGTTCCCTGCAGATCGGCTCGACCCCGAACTCTTCCTTGTGTTCATCGATGTAGGCGATCATCTGCTGTGTGGGCGGTCGAGCTCCGCCGCGAAGAAAACCGACGCGCTCCGCAAAATCGCGTTCGCCCGCCGCAACTCCCTCACCTCACGCTCCACCTCGACCAGGCGAACCGCAGTATCAGTGGACGTCCCCGAACGCAGACCCCCATCGACCTCGGCGCGCTGGACCCAGCCACGCAACGTGTCCGACGGGACACCAAGCTGCCGGCCGATCCTGGTACACACACCACGGCGGCCCCCATCCGCATCACGCGCCTCGAACACAAGGCGCACTGCACGCTCTCTCAATTCCGCCGGGTACTTCCTCAAAGCTGGCATACTCCTCATCCTTTCAGGACGATCAGAGTCTCCATCAAACCAAGGGCAAGACAGATCACCCGGATGTGTCAGCTACTCGGGGTGGACCGGCGCCGATTCTACGAGTGGCGTGCCCGGCAGGCCGCCGGCCCCTCGCCGCGGCAGCAGCGGACAGTCAAGCTGACCGGGCAGATCCGTGGGTTCCATGCCGCGTCCGGCGGGACGTACGGGGCCCCGCGAATCCACGTCGACCTGCAGGAGGCTGGGGTGATGGTGTCACGGAAGACGGTCGCGAAGCTCATGCGTGCTGGCGGGATCACGGGGATCAGCCCACGCACCTGGCATCCGTCGACCACGATCCGCGGCGCGGACCCATTCCCCGTCCCCGACCTCATCGAGCGGCAGTTCGACCAGGGCGACCGGGACCTCGCATGGTTCTCCGACATCACCTACCTGCACACCGGTGAGGGATGGGCCTACCTCTGCGTCGTTAGAGACGGTCACACCCGCCGGGTCCTGGGGCGCACCGTCGGCGATAGCCTGCATGCCGATCTCGTCGAGGACGCGCTCCGTCAAGCGGTCGCTCTCCGCGGCCACCTGCCCCGCGAAGTCGTGTTCCACGCTGACAGAGGCACGCAATACACCAGCGCTCAACTTGGCGGCTGCTGCAGCCGAGCTCGGGGTGCTCAGATCGATGGGCCGCACCGGGGTGTGTTGGGACAACGCGGCAGCTGAATCGTTCTGGTCAGTGTTCAAGAACGAGTACTACCACCGGCACGTGTTCGCCACGATCAACGACGCCCGCCGCGCCGCTTACACCTGGATCGACGGCTGGTACAACGCCCGAAGGCGCCATTCCGGCATCGGCTACCTCAGCCCGTTAGAGTACGAACGCCGCCAGCTCACACTGGCAGCCTGACCAAACAACCACCTGTCCGGGAAACGGGGTCAACCTCACTTCCAGTCGCGGTAGTTCTCGAGGAGGGTTCCGCTTGGTTCATAACGCGAAGACTCCCCGCAGAATGCAAACTTCGACGGGTAGCCATGGCGACACGTGGATCTATTTCAGCGGACGCGTTCTCTTCGCCTCATAACGCCACACGAATCCAGCCCCTGAACCAAGGCCGATGATCCCGCCGAGCACGATGAAGACTGCGGCGCGACCCTGGATCGCCGCAAGTTCCGCAATACCAGTGGGCGTTGTGCTGTACGGCAGATCGTCTGCGACTTGGCCTGCCCAGAAGCTCTGGACGGCGCCGAGTGCGAGCAGGACTCCGGCTACGGCCCCGAGAATGATCGCGACAATCAGTAGTGCTCTCATGTTCACAGTCGTACCTCCGGTCTCGTTCTCAGTCAGTTGCAATGTGTGGAAATCCACCCTCCGATGTCACCTCTGGCAGCCTTGTACCCCTCCACGTTCCACTCCGGATCAGCGGAAGCAAACCCCTGGTGGCACACGTGCTGCTGCTGCATGGAGACGTTCATTCGAGCGCGTTGAGTTGTATTCTGCATATTGGCCAGTTCATCCCAGCCTGCGTACCCGATTGCCATCCAGTAGGTGGACGCGGTGACGGCGTTCTGCGACCTCGACCACGGGGTGGGCGTGGAATTCATCCGCCATCCGCCACCCTCGGAGGTCCAACCCCATGCCTGGATGAGGGGGATGCCCAGCCACGGGTCTGCCACAACTGGATAGGCAACTCCTGGCGCATCGTGCTCGACGACCTGGGTGACTGCACTCCCGTCGAGCACATAACGCGTCGGGACGTCCACGCCGTTGGCGTCTCGAGCCCAAGCAGGGGCAATTCCGGCGAGGAAACCACCTGATGCGTCCAGAATGACCGGGGCAGTGTCCCCGTCTGGGAGCACGATCTGAGCACCCTCCGGGAGGTCGAACGTGTACTTGTACTCGATCGGTGCAGATGCATCAGCAATCGTGGTCACGAATTGCACTGAACCATCGTTCTTGGGCACGACCGTGGCGGTAGTTGTCTCGCCGACGTACTCGATGGTGCCGTTCTCGCCGTCTTGTGCCACAGCTCCGTGGATGTCTGTCGGAAGCGTGACGTTGAGATTCAATCCCGATCGTGCATCTGAAAGTTCCACTGGCTCGCTCCCGCTTGTCGGTACGACGAGAGAGACATTGTTCGCGAGTGATTCGGCGATGGCGTCCGGTGAGGAGGAGTCGACCGTTCGCGCGACGTCATCATAAACCTCTGGAGCTACCTGATCGATCGCGTCCGTACCGGTGTCGACCGGCACTGCAGACGCTCCCATGAGAGTCCCCGCCAGTGCGATACAGCTCAGCCCGATGAGCGGGGTTCTGAGTGCAGATCGCACCGGTCGAAGTAGTGGACGCTTGTTGCGGTTAGTCAAAATTCCTCCTATTAGTTAGGCCAACCTTTCCCCGTTGGCGCATTTTCAGGGTTTCAGTCAACCAGTCAACCGCTCGAGCGTCTGTCCGCGCTTCGGGGGACCACGGCGTGTCGTGCAAGACCGATCACTTGACACCTGTCTTGCCCTTGGTTTGATGGAGACTCTGATCGTCCTGAAAGGATGAGGAGTATGCCAGCTTTGAGGAAGTACCCGGCGGAATTGAGAGAGCGTGCAGTGCGCCTTGTGTTCGAGGCGCGTGATGCGGATGGGGGCCGCCGTGGTGTGTGTACCAGGATCGGCCGGCAGCTTGGTGTCCCGTCGGACACGTTGCGTGGCTGGGTCCAGCGCGCCGAGGTCGATGGGGGTCTGCGTTCGGGGACGTCCACTGATACTGCGGTTCGCCTGGTCGAGGTGGAGCGTGAGGTGAGGGAGTTGCGGCGGGCGAACGCGATTTTGCGGAGCGCGTCGGCTTTCTTCGCGGCGGAGCTCGACCGCCCACACAGCAGATGATCGCCTACATCGATGAACACAAGGAAGAGTTCGGGGTCGAGCCGATCTGCAGGGAACTGCCGATTGCCCCGCAGACGTACTATGCCGCGCGGTCTCGGCCGCCCTCGCAGCGGTCCGTCAGTGACGAGGACACCGTGGTGAAGGTCCGTGCCGTGCACCAAGCGAACTATGGCGTCTATGGCGTCCGGAAGGTCCATGCGCAGCTGCGTCGCGACGGCCACCGGGTGGCCAGGTGCACGATCGAGCGGCTCATGCGTCGGGAGGGTCTCCGCGGGATCTCGCGGGCCAAGGGGCCACGCACGACGATCCCTGGGCCATTCACGGATCGTCCGGGGGACCTCGTTGACCGACGGTTCACCGCACCGGCACCGGACTGCCTCTGGGTTGCGGACATCACCTACATTCGGACGTTCTCCGGCTGGGTGTATGCCGCGTTCGTATTGGACGTGTTCTCCCGCCGGATCGTGGGCTGGCAGCTCTCCACAACCATGCACACCGAGCTTGCCCTCGATGCTCTCGAGATGGGCATCTGGACGCGGCAGCGTGCCGGCCGGGACCTGTCACAACTTGTCCACCACTCGGATCGCGGAGTCCAATATCGTGCCGTGCGCTACACCGACCGCCTCGCTGAGGCAGAAGCAGTCGCCTCGGTTGGGTCCAAGGGCGACAGCTACGACAACGCGATGGCCGAGGCGCTGAACTCTCTATTCAAGGCCGAACTGATCCGCAACCTCGGCCCGTGGAAGGGGATCGACGAGCTCGAGATCGCGGTCGCGGAATACATCGACTGGTACAACCACCGCCGACTCCACGGCGAGATCGGACACATCCCACCCGTCGAAGCCGAGAACAACTTCTACACGCAACTGCCCACCATCACCGTGATGGAACGGGTCTAACCGAGCCTCTACCAAACCCGGGGCTTGACAACCTAGGACGTGTTGCTATTCCCGTCACGGAGCAAACCAGACGAGAACCACGCTGAGGTGGGGTCACGCTAAACCGTCACAACACCCCCGGCGAGTCCGAAGTGGGGCCAGATACGGCCGTCACAGCGGGGCCGTCTAACGCTGACATAGTCAGGCCTCGAGCATGATGCTCGGGCCCGCGTCGTGTCCGTCCTATCGGTTTTTGCTGGCCGCTCCCACTGCAATCAACGCGACGATGAGCACCACGCCTCCGAACGAGATTGCGCCGACCGGGGCGGATTCGTAACGCTGTGCCGCGTCCGAGATCGCGCCAACGACTAGGCCCAGTGTGATGCTTCCGCACACCGTCCATCGGTAGTACCGCTCCGCGCCGTATCGGGCTTTGCCGGAGAACCCGAACACAGCCGCAGCGAGCACCCCGAGCAGCATCACGATCCACACTTGATCGTGCACCGGCAGATGACGCATGATAAGACCCGGAAGCAGGTACGTGGTGATCAACGACGCGCCCGCGAGGGTCCCGAACCCGATAAACCAACTGGTTCGTGCAGCAGTGTGGTACCACATATCTCCCATTGCCACGAGGCGCACGGCGTACCAGTGGTACACCAGCAGTGCCGCGCTGAGCAGAATCATTGCCGCCCATGCCCATTCGTTCCATCCGGTGTCGTAGCTTGTTCCGGAAGCAATTTCTGCAGTACTACGCATAGGGGTTTTCGGTTGTCGTGGCGTCTTCGTCACCGCCGGCGTCTGCCACGAGCTCTGCGAGGTCTGCGGGTTCGCTCTCGCGGTTGTCGATCCACCAACCGGCCTTATCGAGAAGCCGCGCTGGGGAAAGGATCATCGTCTCGAAGGTTTCATCGCTCATCTCCCCGGCTTCCACGCACACCTCATACGCCGCCTTCACGAGCTTGTGGCGCACCGTGAACCCCCAGGCGGTCTGCTTCTCGCTCCCCGCCAGCTCGGGCAACTCAAGACGCTCAGCGTCCGCTTTCGCCTCTTGCTCAAGCTGTTCCCGAGCCGCCTGCAGCTCGGAGTTATCTGTTCCTGCGCTAGTTGCGCGGAAGCAGTCAAAACATGGCTTACCCCCAAGCCACTCCGCGAAACCGGCGCGCTCTCCTGCCGCCTTCGCTGACAGATCCTTTTCCGACTCGTGTCCGCACGAGTGAGTGATATTCCAAACGGTCTTCACAGCCATGATGGGACCCCCTTCCTGATTGTTATTTCTTGGTGAATGCAACGTCAACGTGGAGGTGGTTGCAACCGAGACCACGCGAGAGCTTCTGATTCGAGCGGATCAGCTCGGCAGACGGCCCACCGATTAGGTGCCACCCCCCCCCCTTCTTTTTCACCAAGAGTCAATTCCAACGGGGTCCGCAGCGCCTTACTCTGAGCCTTCGTGATTGCCTTTCCGTCCTGCGCAATCTGAACGATGGCCTTTGACTATGGCAGCTTGATTCAAGACCACTAGGGCGGCTTGATTCACTTCCATCTTGCGACTTGCCGAGTGATCGTGACGGTTTGATCGGCGCCCACCTCACCGTTGGATCATCTGGCGAGTTTGATGCCGGCGGTGAAGGGCAGCTATGGGGTCGCGGATGGAACTGTTTGCACGGATCAGGCGTGACGCGCGGGTCGAGGAGCTCTCGATCAGAGAGCTGTCGCGGCGGCATGGTGTTGCCCGGGAGACGGTTCGGACGGCGTTGGCGCAGGCTGAACCGTCGCCGCGGAAGGTCCCGGTCCGGGTTGCGGCGAAGCTCGAGATGTTCAAGCCTGCGATTGATGCGATGTTGTTGCAGGACACGACGGCGCCGAGGAAGCAGCGCCACACTGCCCGGCGGGTGCTGGCGCGGCTCGCGGATGAGCATGGGGCGGTCGAGTTGTCGTATTCGACGGTGCGAGACTACGTGCGTCGACGTCGGCCGGAGATTGATGCGCAGGTCGGGCGTCATCTGGAGGTGTTCGTGCCGCAGGAGCACGCGCCCGGCGCTGAGGCCGAGGTCGACTTCGGGGAGGTCTGGGTGGTGCTGGCTGGGGTGAAGACGAAGTGTCACATGTTCGCGTTCCGGCTCTCACACTCGGGCAAGGCCGTCCACCGGATCTACTCCACGCAAGGGCAGGAAGCGTTCCTCGAGGGCCACATCGAAGCGTTCGAAACGATCGGCGGGATCCCGTCGCGCCACATTCGCTACGACAACCTGACAGCTGCGGTCACGACGGTGATCTATGGCAAGGGACGGAGACGGACAGAGAACGACCGGTGGGTGTTATTCCGCTCTCACTACGGGTTCGACGCGTTCTATTGCCAGCCGGGGATCGAGGGCGCCCATGAAAAGGGCGGCATCGAGGGCGAAGTGGGGAGGTTTCGTCGCAACCGGCTCTCGCCGATGCCAGTCACGGATTCGTTGGCGGAACTCAACGATCGGATCCGGCAATGGGACGAAGCGGACGACGCCCGACGCATCGCTGACCGAATCCGCACCGTCGGCCAAGACTTCGCCGGCGAACAGGCCCTCCTGAACCCGTTGCCGTTTGAACGGTTCGATCCGGGGCTCTCGCTCACGCCGCGTGTTGACCGGTCATCGTTGATCACGGTCCGGATGGCGAAGTACTCCGTTCCCGCGCGAATGATCGGCCGCCCGGTCCGGGTGTCGTTGCTGGCATCGGGGGTGATCATCTTCGACGGGCGCACCGAGATCGCCCGCCACCCCAGAGTCGCGACCATGCACGGACAGAGCGTGAACCTCGACCACTACCTCGAGATCCTCCGCGGCAAACCCGGCGCCCTGCCCGGCTCCACAGCTCTGGCACAAGCGCGAGCTGCCGGCACGTTCACGGCCGAGCATGAAGCGTTCTGGGCTGCAGCACGCAAGACCGACGGCGACGCGACCGCGACACGGGAGCTGATCGACGTGCTACTGCTGCACCGCACGATGACGGCCGCAGACGTGATCGCAGACATCACCGCTGCCCTCACCGTCGGCGCAGTCACTGCGGACGTCGTTGCTGTTGAGGCGCGTCGCCACGCAGCAACTAGTGGTCCTGATTCAAGCCGTCATCTCGTCGCACATGCGCCAGAGGCCGAGCGGCGAGTTGTCAGCCTCACACAGCGTCGTCTCGCCGATCCCGCTGCGGTGATCGGCGGCCTGCCGCCGGATCGGCGACCGCTGCCGTCGGTCGCGGGCTATGACGAACTCCTCACCCGACGAGTCCCCACGTTCCAACCAGCAGCACCTGAGAAGGAAGAGACCGGCACATGAGCCCCGTCACAACCAGCATCACCACCACCCTCCGGCGACGCCGAGGACTGACCGAGCAAGCCGCGAACGCGGCCGTTGATCAAGCCTGCCGGCGGTTACGCCTGCCCACGATCCGCGCCGTCGTTGACGAGGCCACGAAGGTCGCCGAGAAGGAGCAGCTCTCCTACCAAAGCTTCCTCGCCGAACTGCTCCTGGCTGAATGCGATGACCGCGACCGGCGCTCCTCCGTCCGCCGCGTCTCCGCTGCGGGGTTCCCGCGCGACAAATGGTTGGGTGACTTCGACTACGACTCAAACCCCAACATCAATGCTGCGACCATCAATCAGCTCGCGACCGGCGAATGGATCCGCAAAGGCCAACCCCTCTGCCTGATCGGTGACTCCGGCACCGGCAAGTCCCACCTCCTGATCGGGCTCGGCACGGCGGCCGCGGAGAAAGGCTTCCGAGTGAAATACACCCTCGCCACACGGCTCGTGAACGAACTCGTCGAAGCCGCCGATGAGAAGCAACTCGCCCGCACCATCGCCCGCTACGGCCGCGTCGACCTCCTCATGATCGACGAACTCGGCTACATGGAACTCGACCGCCGCGGCGCCGAGCTCCTGTTCCAAGTCCTCACCGAACGCGAAGAGAAGAACTCCGTCGCGATCGCATCAAACGAGTCGTTCTCCGGCTGGACGAAGACATTCACCGACCCGCGCCTCTGCGCCGCGATCGTCGACCGGCTCACGTTCAACGGCACCATCATCGAGACCGGCACCGACTCCTACCGCCTCGCCCATGCCAAACATCAACGCGATACCCAAACGCCACACCATGAAAGGTAAATCCGGACGGGACGTCGATCGTCACACGCGCTTGTGTGGCAAATGGCGCCCGAAAGGGCCGACATCAGTCTTTAGTCAAGCGTGATGAGGTCGCGAGACAGGAGCTCCATCAGCACGTTGTCTCGCCAGGTTCCGGTCTCATCACGCCAGGCTTCGTGCTGAACACCTACCGTGCGATAGCCAACTTTGGCATAAGCGGCAACCGCCGCTGGGTTCTCCCTGGCAGGCTCAATCACGATCCGGTGATGCCCTTCAGACTCAAACAGATGAGCAGACAGCGCGGAAACCACTGCCGAACCGATTCCCTGTCCATGAATCTTCGGATCAAGGAACAAATCGATCGAACCATGACGAATGTCCGGCCAAGCCTCCTCGCCCGTCTGCGCATACCCCACAACGTCGCCGTCAATGACGATGACCCACTGGTCCCAGTCATCCGCACCGTTCGGGAACTCCGCAGGTACAGGCCACCACGGACGCACCTCATCCATCTCCCGGATCCTTCGCACCGCGTCATGATGCTCCGGAGCAAGGCGAATCAGAACGAAGCGCTGAGCAACTATTTTCTGCGACATGTTGTCTCAACAATACATCCGTGAGACATGCGCGCAAAACAAATCCGCACCCGTTTCCAGCCGCATTTTTCTCTCTCACACCACGTAGGAACCCTTGACAGTGGTAGTGAATGAAGCCGCCCTCCTGGTAGTCCGGCAGGTTGACATACTCACCCGAGCAACTGCGCAAGACGCTCACCTGGGACCGCGGCAAGGAGCTCTCCGGACACGCCCAATTCGCGCTGGAGACTGGCACGAAGGTGTTCTTCGCGGACCCACATTCGCCTTGGCAGCGGCCGACGAACGAGAACACCAACGGGCTACTGCGTCAGTACTTCCCGAAAGGCACCGACCTCTCCCGCTGGTCCGCCGAGGACCTCGAAGCAGTCGCTCTCGCCCTCAACAACCGGCCCCGCAAAAGCCTCGGCTGGCGCACTCCCGCGGAGGTATTCGACGAGCAGCTACGCTCGCTTCAACAACCCGGGGTCAAGCCCCGTGGAGTGGTGTAGCCGTGTGTCCTTCGATTCGTTGGGTTAGGCGCTGAGGGCGAGTTCTGGTTCGGGCACCTCGGTTCCGGTGTCGGGGACGATGGTGAGGCGGCTCTTGGCGAGGATGTCGAGTCCGAGGTAGCGGCGTCCCTCGGCCCATTCATCGGTCTGTTCGGCAAGGACGGCGCCGACGAGCCGGGTGATCGCGTCGCGATTGGGGAAGATGCCGACGGAGTCGGTGCGGCGACGGATTTCACGATTCAGGCGCTCGTTCGGGTTGTTCGACCAGATCTGCTGCCAGAGCCCCTCGGGGAACCCGGTGAACGCGAGGATGTCGGCGCGGGCAGCGTCGAGGTGTTCGTGAGCTGCGGGCAGTTTCCCGTCGACGTAGTCCAACAGCCGGTCGAACTGGGCGTGGACGGCGTCGGCGTCGGGCTGGTCGTAAACGGAGTGCAGCATAGCCTTGACCGCGGGCCAGAGACTCTTCGGGGTCACCGACATCAGGTTCGCGGCGTAGTGGGTGCGGCAGCGTTGCCAGGCCGCGCCGGGGAAGTTCGCGGCGATCGCCTCGACCAGACCGCGGTGCGCGTCGGAAGTGACCAGACGAACCCCGGTCAGACCGCGGGCGACGAGGTCGGCGAAGAACGTGTTCCACGCCGCCCCGGTCTCCGACGTGGCCACCCGCAGGCCCAGGACCTCGCGGCGCCCATCGGCGTTGACCCCGGTCGCGACGAGAACAACGGCGTTGATGACGCGTCCGCCTTCGCGGACTTTCATGGTGAGAGCGTCGGCGGCGACGAACGTGAATGGGCCGGCATCACCGAGCGGGCGGTGTCGGAATTGGTCAACGTGCTCGTCGAGGTCCGCAGCCATCCGGGACACTTGCGACTTCGACAACGAGTGAATCCCGAGGGTCTTCACGAGTTTGTCCATGCGGCGTGTGGAGACGCCGGCGAGGTAGCAGTCCGCGACGACGGTGATCAGGGCGGTCTCGGCGCGTTTGCGGCGCTCGAGGAGCCACTCCGGGAAGTAGGTGCCAGAGCGCAGCTTCGGGATCGCGACATCGATGGTCCCGGCGCGGGTATCGAGGTCGCGGTGCCGGTAGCCGTTGCGTTGGACGGTGCGACCCGGGGTGGGTTGGCCCCACTCGGCGCCGATCACCGCGTCAGCGTCGGCAGAGAGGAGCGCGTTGATCATGGTTTGCAGCAGCGACCGCATCAGATCGGGAGACGCGTCGGTCAGGGCTTCGCCAAGAAGGTGTGCAGGGTCGACAATATGTGGAGCGGTCATCGTGATGATGCCTTTCGAGTGGAGGTTAGAGACTTCTCGAAGGAGTCACACGGTGACCGCGCTCACGTCCAAGACCGAGCCGGCCACCGCAGGCTACACCACCTTATGGGGCACTACTCAACCCGGTGTTGCAACGACCACTTGAACTCGCCGTCTACACCTCGGCCGACTACCGCAAGCTCCTCAAGGAGCTCGGGAACCGGTGTCTGCTGGGACAACGCGATGGCCGAGTCGTTCTTCTCCGCAGTCAAGAACGAGCGCGTCTACCGGACCGTCTACGCCACCAAGGCCCAGGCCCGGCGGGACGTCATCAGCTACATCGAGGGCTTCTACAACTCGCGAAGGAGGCATTCCTCGCTCGGCTACAAGCGTCCCAACGACGTGCACTACGGTTACACCCAGCCGGCAACGGCAGCGTAAGAGAAACCATCAACTCCGCTGTCCGAGATCACCGCAGCAGCCCAGTGCGGTATAACTGAGCGTGGTCGACCCGAAGGGTTCGACCACGCAATCGATGTGGCTATTACGCTTTCGGTTCTTGCTCTTCGGCGTCCATTGCGTCGAGGGTGGCCCAGTGCTTACCGAGTAGCCCGAATAGTACGGCAGCAAGCACCGCGAGAATCAAGGCTGTTACGGGTGTCCAGAGTCCCCAGAGCGCGATGAATCCGACGGCGATCAGTGCGCTGAGCGCGATTGTCATTGTGCGGCGCGCCGGGGTGGCCCAGAGCGAGATTCGCGCGTCGCGGGGAAACATGAGTCCAGTCTTACTGATTGGGGTGCGGGTTGGTGCTCGTCAGTAACAGCGCTTGTCACGGCACTCCTGGGTGAGAACTACGCCGGGTCCGATCTGGTCCCAGGTGATCACTGTCGCGACAGCATCAAGTACGTCCGTGCCGGTCTCTTTCGCGTCCAAGAGCGCCCGCCCCAGCTGAGAGAACAGCTTCACCGCATCGTTGATCGCGCTGCTGGAGCTCTCGAAGTGTTCCGAGTGGGTACGTTTGGCCTTGCTGAAGAGTCGCCCCATGTACCGGTCGTGCAGCTCGATGATCTCGTCCGCCTGGACAGTCGCGATGCGCCGGGGCTGCCTCTTTTGGTGCCTGTGATGGGTGTTAGAGGCGGTCCTGGGACTTCATGTCTGGGTTGTGTCGAGTGCGTCTGCGCTGGATGTACTGCACCAGGAGCGTGATACCGACGATGACCGCTGCTGCGATCACCACGTACATGATGAGGATGCCGATCGCGACGTCGTTGCCAAACATAGTTCGAGGCTACCTTTCGTGTGGTGATTGGGACAGCGCACGGAGCCGATGCGCATAAATAGGATCGGCCCCGCGTGCCGTGAAGCTCAGTAAGCGTCCACGGTGGTTCCTGTGACTCGAATCCCGATTGACCCGTTCGCAACGACGGGTCCTCCGTTTGCCGAGTACGCGAGCTCGGCCCATGCGGGTGCCGAACCGGACTGCGTGGCGCGCTTGATCTCGCCGGTTACGGTGCAACTGCCGACGGTGTTACCGCAGCGCTTTTCGCGCATGTCGCGCACCTTCGCTGCGCCAGCAGAACTCGTCTGGTAGTCGATCACGAACGAAGCGAAGCTGACGATGTCTCGGATCTCCAGCTTGCAGTTCACGTTCCATCCAGCAGAGGCAGAGCAGCCGGAGAGTCCCGATCGCTCAGCCCCGGCCGCAGTAGCTTCGGTAGGTTTCTGGAGATCAATCCACTGGCGGGAGCCATCGGCGTAGATCTTCGTCGTGCGCTCTGACCCGCCAGTGTCTTCCCTCTCCTCGCTCACCGGGCTTGCGCCGCTCGAGGCATCGAGAGTGCCCCCGCTCGCCAGCTTCGCGAGAAGGGTGTCTTGTGTGGCGGCATCAATGCCGCCCTCGGACATGGTGGCTTGCACGGCGATGCGCTGCTCATCGGTCAACGTGACGGCGTCGGCGCTGGCCGCGGACGCTCCGAAGAACGATGGTGTTGATGAGGTCGACGCGTTGGCGGGAACAACGCCTGCGAGAATCAACGTGGCCACTCCGAGAGCGGTCAAGCTGGTGAACCGGAGTCGATGTTGCATGGGCGTCATGAGATCTCCCTTGATTTCAGTTGTAGCGGAACAACAAGCCCAGCTGAGACACAGCATCCCGTATTGACGCAGTGTGTGTCAATTGACGTCATCGAAGAGTGCCGTCATTGTCCATTGATAACCGCATGAAAAGTGCCTACGCAGCATTGCCTGGCGGGGGGGGGTCGGAGGGTCTTTCCAAGCAGAGCTGGACGCTTACAAGGCCGCCGAAAACGATCGTTTCTGATCCGGACCACGGACGCGTGTTGAGTCGCCGTCGTTCCGTGGATCTCGATCGGATCAAAACGCTGGATCAAAACCAGATCGGATCAAAACCTTACCCTGTACGTTTTCGAACCGGGGTGGTAAGCTGGATGCAGACGTAAGGGGCAGACATGACCATCGCACAGCACCGAATCCGTCCTTCAGTGACGCAGGTCGAAGCTTCACGACGCCTGCAGTTCGCGGACGGCGCCCTTGGAGCCGCCGGCCACGCCGTCACTGATCCGACGCTCCGTGACTTAGGTGCGCGCGTCGCGCGCGGTGAGATGACGGTGGAGGACGCCCTGGCGGCGAGCCTCGAACACATCGACGCCCGCTAGGCGTGCTTGCGAGGTTCCGTGCCTGGGATGACTACTTCATCCCAGGCACCACTGTCTTAAGGAACAAGTTCAACGAACGGGATGCAACGACGCTCCAGTTGAAAGAAGAGCAGGCCGCGCGCTTGCGTCTGATCGAGCTCGCCGCGAACCCTGTGGCTGGTGACTTCGACTACGCACACATGAAGGCGATCCACGGGCGCATCTTCCAGGACGTTTACGAGTGGGCCGGCCAGGAGCGGGTAGGCCCTGATTCGCACATGACGAAGGGTGGTCCTGACGTCGTGCATTTCGCTCCTGGAGATCCTGCTGCGCCGATGATCGCGTATAGCTACTACCCGGGCGCGCTGGTCGCGGACGCTGCTGAAGAGCAGTATCGGCGACTGGCCGCTAAGGGTCTGCTCCGGGGCTTGCCGCAGGAGGAGTTCCTGGTCGAGTTCGCCGAGATCTGGGGGGAGTTGAATGTTGTCCACTCGTTCCGTGAGGGCAACACGCGTGCCCAGTTCGTGTTCTTTTCCCAACTCGCGGAACAGGCCGGCTACCGGATCGATGCGGCACAGTTCGCTGTTGGGCAGCCGCTGCGCGATGAGTTCGTCAACGCCCGCTTTTACAGCCAGGCGACCGGCAGCAACGGACGCCTCGTGAGCGTGCTCGGGCGGGCGATTGCGCCGTTAGTTCGACCATCGCTGGAGCAACGCATCGAGGATGCCGTGCGTCGTGACGTGCCTCGCAAGGTCGACCCCGCTCACGATCCGGGCAGGACTCG
This sequence comes from Plantibacter sp. RU18, assembly GCF_050613355.1. Lineage (NCBI taxonomy): Bacteria > Bacillati > Actinomycetota > Actinomycetes > Micrococcales > Microbacteriaceae > Plantibacter > Plantibacter sp. RU18. Next base: position 841,844 of record NZ_CP159618.1, on the reverse strand, counting down.
CAGACTGAAGGGGTACGGGCGATGACAATCGTTGGTTACGCGCGCGTGAGTACCCGGGAACAGAACCCGGCCCAGCAGGAGGCCGCGCTGACCGCGGCCGGCGCCGAACGGGTATTCACTGACCGTGGCGAATCGAGCCGGAAGATCTCGAGGCCGCAGTGGGATGCCTGCTTGGATTACCTGCGCGAGGGTGACGTCCTCATGGTCTACCGGCTGGACCGGCTCTCGAGCTCCGACGCACACCTCATCACGCTGATCAACGAGCTCGGGCAGCGCGGGGTGGATCTGCGCTCAATCACGGAACCCGCGATCGATACGACCAGCCCGATGGGTCGTGCGCTGTACGGCATCATGGCCGTGTTCGCGCAGCTGCGCGTGGACACGATCCGGCAGAACACCCTCGACGGTCTGGCGCACGCCCGCTCGCAGGGACGTGTCGGCGGTCGCCCCACCGTCATGACTCCTGAACGTGTTGCGGTGGCGCAGCAGATGCGTGCCGAGAAAGCGACGTTCCCGCAGATCGCCCGCACGTTGGGCGTCGGCGAAGCGACAGTGAAGCGCGCCCTCGCCGCCGCACGAGCGGTGACACCGAACCCGTAGCGCCGTCCTTTTGACGGCGCGGGCGGTTGCTTGTCGGGTCAGAACAGGCCCAAGTGATTGAGAGGCCTATGGCGTGCTGGGTTTGGCCTTCGGCTGTCGCCGGGGAAGGAGCTCCCGCGCATCGTCGCGGCAGCGTATTCAGGCGGTTGGTATCACCGGAGCGTCGTCATGGTTCTCACATGCCGCCGGCCTGCCTGCCATGCAGCTTTGGATATTCCGCCGACCACGCCGGAACCGGTGGTTCTCGTGCCGACGTACATGACATGGGCGTTGCTGTTGTGTGGTCCGTACCCTGTGTTGCTGCGAACCATGAAAATGTGTCTCGGCTTTGGATTGAAGCCCCAAAAGTAGGCGTCTTGCCGCACGCCATTTGGGTGCTCGACGAGACACTTCGAGTAGTGCCCCATAAGGTGGTGTAGCCTGCGGTGGCCGGCTCGGTCTTGGACGTGAGCGCGGTCACCGTGTGACTCCTTCGAGAAGTCTCTAACCTCCACTCGAAAGGCATCATCACGATGACCGCTCCACATATTGTCGACCCTGCACACCTTCTTGGCGAAGCCCTGACCGACGCGTCTCCCGATCTGATGCGGTCGCTGCTGCAAACCATGATCAACGCGCTCCTCTCTGCCGACGCTGACGCGGTGATCGGCGCCGAGTGGGGCCAACCCACCCCGGGTCGCACCGTCCAACGCAACGGCTACCGGCACCGCGACCTCGATACCCGCGCCGGGACCATCGATGTCGCGATCCCGAAGCTGCGCTCTGGCACCTACTTCCCGGAGTGGCTCCTCGAGCGCCGCAAACGCGCCGAGACCGCCCTGATCACCGTCGTCGCGGACTGCTACCTCGCCGGCGTCTCCACACGCCGCATGGACAAACTCGTGAAGACCCTCGGGATTCACTCGTTGTCGAAGTCGCAAGTGTCCCGGATGGCTGCGGACCTCGACGAGCACGTTGACCAATTCCGACACCGCCCGCTCGGTGATGCCGGCCCATTCACGTTCGTCGCCGCCGACGCTCTCACCATGAAAGTCCGCGAAGGCGGACGCGTCATCAACGCCGTTGTTCTCGTCGCGACCGGGGTCAACGCCGATGGGCGCCGCGAGGTCCTGGGCCTGCGGGTGGCCACGTCGGAGACCGGGGCGGCGTGGAACACGTTCTTCGCCGACCTCGTCGCCCGCGGTCTGACCGGGGTTCGTCTGGTCACTTCCGACGCGCACCGCGGTCTGGTCGAGGCGATCGCCGCGAACTTCCTCGGCGCGGCCTGGCAACGCTGCCGCACCCACTACGCCGCGAACCTGATGTCGGTGACCCCGAAGAGTCTCTGGCCCGCGGTCAAGGCTATGCTGCACTCCGTTTACGACCAGCCCGACGCCGACGCCGTCCACGCCCAGTTCGACCGGCTGTTGGACTACGTCGACGGGAAACTGCCCGCAGCTCACGAACACCTCGACGCTGCCCGCGCCGACATCCTCGCGTTCACCGGGTTCCCCGAGGGGCTCTGGCAGCAGATCTGGTCGAACAACCCGAACGAGCGCCTGAATCGTGAAATCCGTCGCCGCACCGACTCCGTCGGCATCTTCCCCAATCGCGACGCGATCACCCGGCTCGTCGGCGCCGTCCTTGCCGAACAGACCGATGAATGGGCCGAGGGACGCCGCTACCTCGGACTCGACATCCTCGCCAAGAGCCGCCTCACCATCGTCCCCGACACCGGAACCGAGGTGCCCGAACCAGAACTCGCCCTCAGCGCCTAACCCAACGAATCGAAGGACACACGGCTACACCACTCCACGGGGCTTGACCGTGTAGGAGCGCAGCGCGTCGCTCAGCGCTGTGGTGTGATCACTGAGGTCGAGCCCCTGGACAAGGCCATCGCTCCACGACGTATCGCTCAACATCGTGACTGCCTGTGAGCATTGTTGGCGGCGGGGTAGCGTGGCTGAATGCAGTTCAGTGCGTTTGAGACCTATGCGGCTGCCGTTGGGCTGCCGTTTACAGTGACCCCCGAGACTCAGAACGGTGACTATGAGTCAGGCATCGCCCAGATCGGCGGCGAAGCATGGCATATCCGGACTGCGCGAAACACCCCGGCCAAGTCGGGCGCGTTCGTAGCTTTCTGGCGGCGAGCGATGGATGGAACGACGACGCCGTTCAGTGATGACGACCCCGTGGTTGGCCTGCTCGTCTTCGTGGAACACCAGGGTAGGCTCGGCGTGTTTCGCTTCACCGGCGCGCACCTCGTCGAGCTCGGAATCACGTCCGGGAAGCGGCCGGGCAAGCGTGGGTTTCGGGTATATCCGAGCTGGTGTGTGGGCTTGAACGTCCAGGCCACGACCACGCAATACGCCCAAGCGCCCGCGTTCCAGGAGTTCTGAGCCCAGGTCGTGCTCGTGAGCCAGTGGAGGGTTGCGGCGAGGCAAATGCCCCGTGGTAACTGCGGGCAAGTTTGTCTGATCTCATCGCGATGCCGCGCCACTGCTTGAGCTTGTGAAGCACCACGCGACGACGTTGCGACCGCGATAGTGCTGTCGCTAGCGGTCACCGAAGTCGATCGGGCGACCGGCACGCGAATCTGATTGTCGGCGCGCATCCGCGGCGCCTGCTCGACGCGCTCGGGAGTCACGATGGAGGGCAGGCCACCTACCCGACCTTCGGCTCGTGCGTGCGCGAGACCGCGCTTGGTGTTGTCGCGGATCGTGTCGACGCGAAGTTGAGCGAACACGGCGACGATGCCGAACAGCGCTCTCCCCATCGGGGTCGTCGTGTCGATATCCGGCTCGGTGAGGCTGTTGATGTTCACGCCCCGGTCGCACCTTCGTCGTCCTGCCGGCCGGGCACGGGACCTTTGCGCCGCATCGATCGCTCCGAATGTCGATCATGTGTGGGGTCTCTGCGAAACGCCGATGACGTCCTCGCCTGGTTGAAGCGAGTGGCAGCGGTGATGACGAGTATCTGTCCCGTTGGAGCGCTGGTGAATGGGGCGAGTGGGCCAACGCGATGCGAGCGAAGACAATTTGCTCCGTGGAGCAGTCTCGACCTGTACCCGAAAGGGTGCATTATCGAGCAAGATTAGCATCAGCGCATTAGCCACGTCAGCAGTGGACGACCTACTTCGGCGGTGAATGGAGTGAGCCAGTTCACCCACCTGCCTTTCCGGCCCTGTCCCGCGACGATTGGAGCCTCTGCACCCCATGACCGGCCGTTTCAACCGGTGACGATCCCTGGGGTGATGCAGAACACGCAGTAGGTTCCGGCGGCAAGCAGCGCGCCACCCAGCACCACGACTCCGGCGAGCAACGTTGGCAAGCCCTGGGGCGCACGCACTCGAAGCTGATCATTCACGCCCCCACCATACGGGCCTGCACTGGGAATTCCTGTCGAGCCGGTATGGCGGACGTTCGGGCACCGTCGTGTTCGTGGTGCGTGTGGGTCGCGCGTTGTTACCGCGGGAACCGGATGCTTGCCGGTGACTGTCGGGGGTCGGCCGAAGGGGTTTCTGGTCGGCCCCCGGTATTTTCGCTCGCCCATCCTCCTCCTCGAGCGCGTGCAGCACCAGCCTCTGTCACACCTCACACACCAGGGTTACTCTGGCGGCACGCAGCTGTGGGGAAGCTGCCGCTCGGGACTTCGGGTCCGTCGGGCACACCATGGTTCACCCCCTGGGGCTGGGGCGGAGCATTCGGGTGCGACGTCCCAGCCCCTGCGCGGACGCGCGTGTCACCGACAGGATGCTGCGCGGAATTATGCAGCTGACTGAGCTTGGACACACCCAGGGATGGGTGGACGCCGGAGGCTTCGCCCCACGACGTGGTGATGGAGGCGGCGGCAACGCCGCCTCCAGAGCCGAAACCTGCAGCAGGAACCAGGCAGCACCGCGTCTGCTCTCCTCGACCTTGTGGAAAAGCCACAGGGGCTTGAGGACACCAGAACGGTTCCTCAAAGCCCCTGCAACAAGCGCAAACGGGCCTATGCGTCGTGTGGTTCCCGCGTCAGACGGTCGCGGCGTTTGCGGCTGAGGATGGTGAGTGCGGATCCTGCAGCGAGGAGCAGCAGGATGCTGCCGGTGATCCACGGAAGCCCGCCGACACCGGTGGCCGGGAGGTTGCCCGCGTCCCCCGTGGTGGGGTTCGTGGTTGCGCCGCCGGTTGTGCCACCGCTACCGTTGCCGCCCGTGCCGCCACCCGGACCCGGGTCAGCGACCACTCGCAACGTGTGCTCGGAGCTCTCGGCGGTCAGCCCCCCATCGCTCGTAGCGAGGACCGTGAACGAGAATGATCCGGTCTCGGTCGGCGTCCCGCTGAGTACACCTGTAGGGCTGAGTGTCAGCCCCGCAGGAAGGTCACCAGCGGTGACCGAGTACGACACCGAGTTACCCACGGCTCGGAACGTGTAGTTATAGGCGACGCCCTGGGAAGCAGTCGCGGGCGGGCTGTCTTCCACGAACACGGGCACTTCATCAGCCTTGATCGTGATCGGTGCTGTCTCTGTCGTTGCACGGGTGGAGCCGGTCGCGACAACCGTGAACGTGAAGTCGCCCTCCTCCGTGGGGGTTCCGGAGAGCGCGCCGTCGGGCAAGAGTGTCAGACCGTCTGGGAGGGTTCCGGAACCGATCGTGAACGTGGGGTTTTCCGATGCGGTGAACGTGTACGAATACGAATCACCGACCGTTGCCAACGCCGGCGGAGACGCCTCACCAAATGCAGGCGGGTTCTTCAACGCCAGACTGTAACCATTGCCGGCCGAGATCGCAGTCACACCGCTCATCGCGGTCGCTGGGACAGCGGACTGTGCGTTTGCGTTTCTGCCCCAGACGATCACGGACCCATCCGTCTTCAACGCCAAACTGTGCGAATTGCCGGCTGAGATTGCGGTCACACCGCTCATCACTGCTGCCGGAACAGTCGACTCCCCGTATGTGTTCTGGCCCCAGGCAACTACGGACCCATCCGTCTTCAACGCCAAACTATGAAAATTGCCGGCCGCGATTGCGGTCACGTCACTCATCGCAGCCGTCGGAACAGTGATCTGCCCGTATGTGTTCTGGCCCCAGGCGACCACAGACCCATCAGTCTTCAGCGCCAAACTATGAGCTTCGCCGGCCGAGATCGCGGTCACGTCACTCATCGCAGCCACGGGAACGGTGACCCCGCCGCTCCCGTTGTAACCCCAGGCAACCACAGACCCATCGGCCTTCAACGCCAAACTGTATAAACTGCCAGCCCAGATTGCGGTCACGTCACTCATTGCGGCTGCCGGAACATCGAGCTGCCCATCTGCGTTTCTACCCCAGGCGATCACGGACCCGTCCGCCTTCAACGCCAAACTGAAAAAAACGCCGGCCGAGATTGCGGTCACGTCACTCATCGCAGCCGCCGGAACAGTCGACTCTCCGTTCCCATTTCCGCCCCAGGCGACCACAGACCCGTCGGCCTTCAACGCCAAACCATGCGAACCGCCGGCCGAGATCGCAGTAACGTCACTCATCGCCGCCGCTGGAACATCGAGCCGCCCGTTCCAGTTCAGACCCCAGGCGAGCACTTCTCCTGGGGTTGCTGCGGAAGCCGGGAACGCCATTGTGCCGGTGAGGGCAACGGCGAGGCCAACGCCTGCGAGCAGGCGGCCGAGCGACCGTTTCCGGCTGGGAGTGCGGGGCATGAGGGTTCCTTTGTGAGCGTCGAGGCAAGGAGTGGCCTGACCCTCACCGGGTCACGCTCACGGTGGAGCGGACAGAGAACTCGGCTATTCTACAAGTGCGCTCTTTGAGACTAGGCGTCTCATGCCTACTCGGCAAGCCTCGTGACCCAGCAGGCGCGGTGGTGTCTCCACGTAGCGACTTCGACCTGGCGGACGTGGGCGGGGCGTACCAGGTGGATGCGGCGATGAAGAGAGGTGAGCCCTCACCAGCCCTAGTGTCATCGCTGCTGCGGCGAAGTGTCCAGTTCGTTACTTGGGTGCGCGCTGATTGATGGTGTCCTGGACGCGGGTGAGAACGTCAGTGAGTTGCGGGAGAAGTCGGTCGAGGTGCGCGGGGTTGTTGAATGCTGCGGCTGAGGCCGGGATCGCGAGCGTGGAGTCAGCAACGACGTGCGCGAGCGCAACGGTTACCGACCGACGCGTGTCGTTGTGGGCGTTGATCCCGCCACCACCACCGAGCGCCGCGCCAATCACAGCCACAGGCTTACCCGTCAGAGCTCCGCTGCCATAGACCGGCCGTGACAACCAGTCGATGGCGTTCTTCAGCACCGCTGGAATCGTCCCGTTATGCTCCGGTGACACGAACAGGATCGCGTCAGCCGCTTCCGCAGCTTCGCGCAGCGCGCCCACATTCGCAGGCAGGTTGCGTTCGATGTCTTCGTTGTAGAACGGGAGCTGGGCAAGACCCGCGTACTGGTGCAGCGTCATTCCTGCCGGCGCATGCGAGATCGCGAGCTGCGCGAGCTTCCCATTAGCTGACCCCTGATGAAGGCTCCCAACAAGAACGAGAACGGTTACGGCGGGCGTGTCCATGATGGCTACTCCTGTACGACGGTGATGACGCGGCGTCTGCCGCGCACCTCAAAAAGAACGAGATCCAGAGGTGACTATTTCCCATCTGCCACAACTGCACACGAAAGTAGACACAACGCACCAGCATCATGACGAACGGACGCTCCAACTCCCGCAGTGCCCCCTCATAATCACCAGCGAGCTCTGATCGACATGCCGCCTGAAGTACTGGGTTCGTGATCATGCAACAGATGAGCTGGCCGACTGCGCCGTCAAGATGACGCACGCGGCATGCTGTTCATCGGCGCACGATCCGGGCTGCGTTGGCGTCAGCGGAGCCCCCGCCGCGGAAGGCCGGGTGCACGCGGCGCCGCGGTTGGATGTGTTCAAGCCCGCGATCGACGCGACGTTGCTGTCGGATGTGACCGCGCCGCGCCGCGGTCAGGATCTTTGCCCATCTGGCTGATGAGCATGCTGCTGTCGTTCTGTCCTACTCGACGGTGCGGGACTACGTCCACCGGCGCCGGCCCAAGATCGACGCGGAGACGGCAGGCATCGGGAGATGTTGCGTCCCGCAAAAGCATGCTCCTGGCGTGGAGGCCGAGGTTGATTATGGAGAGGTCTGGGTGATGCTGGCCGGGGTGAGGGCGAAGTGTCACATGTTCGCGTTTCGGCTCTCACACTCCGGCAAGGCCGTCCATCGGATGTACTCGACATAAGGGCAGTAAGCGTTTCTCGAGGGGCATCTCGTGACTATGACAGCTTGATTCAGGGCCACTAGGTTGGGGTGGCTTCTAACACGCGTTGCAACACTCACGGTGAATGGGCGTGCTCAGAATCGTATCGAGAACGGCCTCGAGAGTGTCCCAGCCTAGGACGCGGCGGGGACGCGCTCCGTCTCGGACGCAGGGTACCGCATCGACTTTGGTAGCCGGTGGAACCGGATCCAGGTTTCGGTTACGGACAGTCGTAGCTCATGGCCCACGGGCCGAGCAGTCGGCCAGCGAGCACGCCAAAATGGCGCCCAGAGTTACCGGGGCGTTCCGGCCGACGGGCGAGGTCATTCAACGACTCCAGATCAGGATTGAGCGTGCTGACGGGGCAGCATGTTGCCGCGTCGTATGGCGGCGATGGTCAGGACGACGCCCGCGGCGAGAGCGAAAGCGATCACGATAAGGGATCCCTCACCACCCATGGCTGCGCCAGTAAGGAGGTCAGATCCCTGCAACTGACCTTCGATGAGCGACCCGCCGGTCTCGTTGCCGGACACATTCAATCCGAAAATCGCGCTCTGCGTGGCGTTGAAGGCGAAGTGCAAGGCGATCGGAAACCACAGGGTGCGGGTGAGAAAATACGCCATGTTCAGCAGCAGACTGGCCGAGCAGAAGATGAACACCGCAGCAAGCGGGCCAGCCGGAGAGCTGAAGGAATGTACCAGCGCGAACACGACACTGACGATAGCGAGGGCCGCCCAGGAACCGAGCCATCCGTCGATGAGTCTGAGCAGGAACCCTCGAAAGAAGACCTCTTCCATCACGGCAGGCCCCACGCCCAGCATCAGTCCGGTGAGGATTCCTGCGCCAAGCTGAACACTCTCGACGCGGTACACGCCCAGAATCCCCAAGATGGTCATCGCACCTGCGACGATGCCGCCGCCGATCAGCAAGCCCCACAAGATCCCCGACAGTGCGCCATCCCGCCTCAGCTCGACTGCGGGCCGGCGCGACACCCGGCGCACAATCACGATGAAGCCGATGATCGCCACAACGGCGCCTACCAGGAACCCGACCGGCGCAGCGGGGCCGTCACCGGTGAGGATCTCCCCGACGTTCGCGCTGGTCGCGGTGGAGGTCGCGGTGAAAACACCGATGGCGGCCGCCGTCATCGCCAGCTGACAGACGATGTAGAGACCAATCCCAAGCACCAGCTGCAGTATGCGGCGGCGTTCCGGTTGTCGACCGACGTGTCTCCGCGAGCTGCTATCGATTCCGAATCGGTCCATAAGAGTAACTCCTTGAAGTGCTGTGCTGTGGTGCAGGTGAGCAGAGAGCGGTTGTTCAGAATCATGCCGCGCACACTTCGATTTTCGTTGAACTTGTGTAACGAGTTCGGCTAAAGATGACACTTTTCCCGCAGTACGTCGGATGCGGAAAAGTAGTTCGTCTCGGCAGTGCACTGTCGATGAGCTGCCGACCCGACGGTACTGACGCCTAGCGCCTCACGTTGCCCAAACGGACTACCTGGGTGGCGGCGGAAGTGGCGCGCGATCCTACGCTCAGGGATCTATGGGATTGGGTTCTTCGATTTGCGGTTGGGTGTGGTGTTTTCGAGGTAGCAGGGGCGTCCTGCGAGGTAGCCGAAAATAGCTTGCAGGATGGTTGTGGCAAGGATGAAGAGGATGGGGGCGTGCCACCCATCGGTTAGATCATGGATGAGGCCGGCCAGCAGTGGGCCGAGTGCGGCGAGAAGGTAGCCGATGGATTGGCCCATGCCTGAGAGAGCTGTGGCTGTTGCGGGTCCTTGGGTTCGGAGGCTGAACAGGGATAGGAGTATGACGAGGCCGCTGCCTCCGGCGAGCCCGCCGAAAATGGCCCAAGCAATACCCCAGCTGGGCAGGAAAAGATACCCAGCCCAAGTGACAAGCATCATGGTCGCGCTGAGGACGGCGAGCGAGGATTGCGAGGGTCCCGCTCGCTTCATGGCGATCGGGGTGAGCAGGTTCGCCGCAACCCCCACGAGCATGAGGAGGGTGAGGTGGGTGCCCGCTGCAGCTGGGGTGAGGCCGTTTGCCTGCTCGATGGTGGGGAGCCAGGTGACGAGTGCGTAGAACGCCATGGACTGGGTGCCGAAGAACAGAGCCACCTGCCATCCCAGGGCACGGTTCCAGGGCGACACGACTGACGCATGCTGAGGCGCAGAGACGGTCTCAGCGGTGATCGTTCGAGGGGAACGCAGGAGCGGGACTCCGACTACCATACCGATGATGACAAAGCCTGCGCTGATCCCGAGCGCAAATCGCCATCCGGAAGGATCAGCGCCTGCGATTGGGACAACAACTCCGGCGAATGCGGCGGCGAACACGCTCTGCACGGCCGCGTAGAGCCCCGTGACGCTCGAGACTCTTGTGGGGAAGTTCTTCTTCACGATCCCCGGCAGGAGAACGTTGACCAGGGCGATGCCCATGCCGATGAGTACTGTCCCGATCCAAATGCCTCCAAATGCTGGCACCAGAGAGCGCAAGAGGATGCCGGCTGCGAGAATCCCTAATGCCATTAGGATCGTGCGCTCGCTGCCGAGCCGACGGCCGATCGATGCGGCAAGAGGCGAGAAGAGCGCGAAGGCGAGCAAGGGAATCGCACCTAACGCACCCGCTGCACCGCCACTCAAGCCCTGATCTGTGGTGACTTGCGGTAGCAATGGGCCCACGGCATTGAATGGTGCACGCATGTTCATTGCGATCAGGAGCACCCCGATCAAGACGCCGCCGCTTCGTGCTGGAGTATCTGTCATCACGTTCCGTCCCTGCTCTCCTGAAGATCGCCGCCATTTTGGACACGAGACATGAGCCTCGTGAGCAACCCGAGCCGACCGAAGGTACGATCAAGGTTGTACTTCAGCAGTAGAACAGAAACGCAGGTTCGATGCAAACCGAACCTAGGGGAGGTTGATGATGCCAGATGAAGAAGGACACCCCGGTGTTGAAGAGATGCAGTTGGGTGTCATCCTGACCGCGTTGGCCGATCCGCTGCGCCGTTACGTCGTCACCGAACTCATCGCCGCACCAGAAGACTCGGAACGCACGTGCGCTTCATTCGGCCTCGGTGTAGCCAAATCCACCCTCACGCACCACTTCAGAGTGCTCCGAGAGTCTGGTCTGGTCTGGCACACCAATTACGGCAACAGCCGAAAAGTGCGTCTACGTCGCCAGGACCTCGAAACCCGATTCCCGGGCCTTCTCGCGCTTCTCCTACGCGACACCCCAACCGATTCTCCGAAGAACACACAAGCTCCAGCGGCTCCCGGCGTGTAGTTGGGGTGTACCCCAACTGGACGTCCGGCCATCGCTGAAAATTCTGTCTACTTAGGGTCCATTCCTGCATTGATTGACAGCACCGCCCGTGGGTCTTGGAGTTCAACCTGACAGGACGGCGGGGGCACGGCGGGTAAGCGCATTGGCTATGTCCGGGTGAGCACGTTGGATCAAAACACGATCCGGCAGCTCGACGGCATTCCGTTGGACAAGGTCTACACCGACAAGGCATCGGGGAAGGATCGCGATCGCCCTCAGCTCGAGGACATGATCGGCTTCGTCCGCGACGGCGACACCGTCCTGGTGCATTCGATGGACCGTCTCGCCCGGAACCTCGACGATCTCCGGCAGTTGGTGCGGCGGATCACGGACAAGCAGGTGCGGGTCGAGTTCGTGAAGGAACAACTCTCGTTCACGGGCGATGACAGTGCGATGTCGAACCTGCTTCTGAGTGTGATGGGTGCGTTCGCGGAATTCGAACGCTCTCTGATTCTTGAACGGCAACGTGAGGGCATCACTCTGGCGAAGCAGGGGAAGGTGTATCGGGGGCGGGCGCCGGCGCAGAATATTGAACGCGCCAGGGAGCTGCGGGAGAAGGCTGCTGCGGGGGTTTCGACGGCGGCGCTGGCCCGGGAGTTCGGGATCAGCCGCGAGACCGTGTACGCGTATCTTCTGCGCCGCAGAGGATGCGCCCGCGCGCCAGGAGCTGGATGCGTCGATCGCAACGCTACCCGCGGACGAGCGTCCCCTGCCAGACAGGGCCGGGCATGACGAGCTCCTGTCGCTGCGTCGTCAGTAGATCTCGGACCGGTGCCCGAGGTCCACTGCGATGAGGACAAGCTCGTGGTCTCGGATCTCGGCGAGGAGACGGTAATCGCCAACGCGGTACCGCCAGTACCCGGAACGGTTCGCGGTGAGTCCTTTGCCGCGTTGGCGTGGATCCTCGAGGGCGAGGAGCTCATCGAAGTAACGCGCGACGCGTTGCCGGATTGGTTTGTCGAGTTTGCGGAGCTAGTGCTCGAAGTCGCGACTGATCTCGAGGCGCCACTCAGAGACCAAGTCCCTCTTTGGCCTCAGCCCATGGGCGAGTCTCCTGCGGGGATGCTTCCCAGGGCGTAATCGCCGCGTCCGCCCAGTAGTGCTCTTCGAGTTCCTCAAGGTGGAGGGTGATTGCTTCCTTGACGTAGAACGAACGCGTGCGGCCGGTACATTCCGCAAGCGCGCCCAGGCGGCTCTCCAGCTCGGGACTCAGACGTACGGCAACAGTCATGACACGCTCCAACTATCAGCGTTTACATGTAAACACTACGTTGAGCGGGCATAGTCCACCAGCGAGCTCTCTGAGGTCGGGCGCCACGGGTGGCGTCTCGAAACGCTGGCCTGTGTTTCGGTGCGCGAGTCAGGTCTCGGGACACGGTTTCAAGACTTTCGGCGCATCCGTGAACATGCATGGTTCGGTGCTTCCCGCGCGGTTGGCGTCGACGAACGCGACCGGTCGTCGAGACGCCATGAGACCGCCGTGGGGTATTGCGACACGGGATCTGCGTACTCATGTGGCTGCCTCCCGCCGCTCTGCCTTCTCGCAGCGAAGGCAAGGCGCATTCCCAGCGCAGGGGCCCGAGCTCGTGCCCGCGCCCCTGCAACCTTGGTAGCGCAACACGTCACAAAGCGATGCCTCGCACGCGGGCTCTGACCGGCTACTTCTTGGTGCCGCCTCCGAAGAGCCCACCAAGGGATCCCAAGATGTCGCCCATGCCGCCTGATGAGTTGGACGTATTGCCACCACCAGCGAGACCGCCAATCAGGCCGCCCAGGACATCACCGATGCCGCCACCGGAAGCAGGCTGCGCTGCCGCGTTGGACGTCGCCGATTCCTGCTTCCCCTGCAACTGCTTCGCTACGAAGCTCATGAGCACCGGGGCGAGCATCGGGAGAAGCTTGCCGATCACATCACCACTGATGGGACTCGCTGCTGCTGCGGGCTGTGCACTGCTCAGCGCCGCCACGACGTCCTTCTTCTTCTCGCCGAACACATGATTGACGATCTTCTCGCCGTCGGCCGTGTCGACATCGGCGAGCGAGACGCCTCCGTCGACGAGCGCCGTCCCGTGCTGCTCGACCGCTTTTGCGATCGAATCGGCGCCGCCCTCCTTGGCGTTCGCCTCCAGACCACCGACGAGCGCGGGCAGGGCCTGCTTGACCGCGGCCTCCGCCGTCCCCGAGTCCACGCCGAGCTGCTTGGCGATGTCGCCGATCGGCAACTGCGCGATGAGATCTTCCAGACTGCTCACAACACCCTCATTCCTGACGGCGCATCGACGCGCCACCAAACATCGTCAGGGTACCCCGCGCAGGCCTCTCAGGCACGGTTCGATTAGTGAAGAAACACTAAAGAGAGCGCCGCCCATCGCTCATGGAATGCCGCGGCGAGGATCCTACACACCAACCCCGCGCCACCTGCGGCTGTGTTCACGATGATCGAACGCACGTCAGGAGCACTGGCTCTCGTGAAACACGACGAGCACCCTCATCATCTACCGCTAGCGACACGAAGCGACTGAGTTGCCCGTGCGGAGGGCATACATAAGTACAGTATCGGCTCAGTTCTGAATGTTACCGCTGACCCGAGAGTATGATCCGGGCATGGTTGCGCACGATGATGAATCAGAAGATGATCTCGACGAACTCGCAGCGGTTAAGGGCACTTGGTTCGCTCACGATGACACGGTAGCGACAACAAATTTCGGAACGATGGTGCTGCGGATCCCGCGTATCTTCTCTGCCGTCCTCCGCGATTGCTGGTCAGTCTCCCGCTGGGCGACAGCCGTCATGATCGTGCTCACGCTCGGCACTGAGCTGGCGGTCGCTGTTGGGCTGTTCGCGACGACCGATGTCCTCGCGAACCTGTTCGCTAGTGGTCCGACTCCGGAGCGAGTGACTCAAGCCCTGCCGTCCCTCGCGATCATCGTTGTCGCTCTGGTGGCTCGCGAGGCGATGCGTCAGGGCGCGTCACTCGCACGACAACGCCTCGGAGCGCGACTGAATCAGCAGGTTGAGGAGCGCATTCTCGAACTGGTGAGTCGGGTCGAGGTCATCGCGTTCGACGATTCTGCGTTTAACGATGCTGTACACCGGGTCAAGGAAAGTGCGCCTCGCCTTCCGGAGAGTCTTCTGTCTGCTCTTCTCGACATTGTGGGCAGCGTGATCCAGTTCGTCACGATCGCTGGTGTCCTTCTCGTGCTGAATCCACTCCTGGCTCCGCTGCTTCTGCTGGCCGTGATCCCCACCTGGCTCGCCTCAGTGCGCGCGTCTCGCTTGGCATATGGAACCTATTTCCACACCGGTGGGCCAGGGCGTCGCAAGGAGAAGATCATCGACCTCCTCACCTCGCGTCAGGCAGCGCCCGAAGTGCGAGCAAACACAATGCGTCCGTTCCTGATGGGACAATTTCGGGTCAGCGCCACATGGGTTCGCGACGCCCAGCTGCGTCTGGCGAACGACCAGGCCAAGACAAACAGTATTGGCGAAGCGGTCGGAGGAGCTGGCGCTGCCGTTGTCTATGTCGTACTCACCGTGCTGCTGATGACAGGGGTGATGAGCTTCGCAGTCGCCGGAACAGCGTTCTTTGCCATCCGTACCGCTCTGGGCTCTCTCCGCGGTATCGGCTGGCAAACCAACATGTTCTACGAACAGTCGCTGTTCTATGACGACTACATCGCACTGCTGGAGGATGCTCGTAGTCGCCTGGAACGCACCGGAGGAGTCCCGCCGTCCGCAGACGCCGACCACATTGAAGTGAAGGATGTATCGTTCAGCTATCCTGGCTCAGAGAAGCTAGCTCTACACGATGTCAGCGTGACAATTCGTCAAGGAGAAGCGATTGCCCTTGTCGGCGAGAACGGTTCAGGGAAGACAACACTGTCGAAACTCCTGGCCGGCCTCTACCAGCCAGCGACCGGCGAAGTCTCCTTCGGCGGGGTTCCGTCAACGAGCATCGACCTGGAAGAGCTGCGTCACACCATCTCGGTTATTAGTCAGGACTACTCACACTGGCCGTTCAGCGCGCGACGAAACATCACTCTCGGCAACGACAGGGAACCATCAGCAGCCGAACGATTCGAGGCTGCTGTGCAGGCGTCATCGGCTGACAGCGTACTCAATCAACTCCCCGATGGGGCGGAGACTCTGCTCGACGCCTCCTTCCTCGGCGGCGTCGACCTCTCCGGCGGCCAGTGGCAGCGGATCGCGATCGCGCGCGGGCTCTATCGTGACGCCCGCATCCTGATCTGCGACGAACCAACAGCCGCTCTCGACGCGAGAGCCGAACATGCCGTCTTTGAAGCGATTCGTCATTACGCCGAAAATCGCACCGTTGTGCTCATCACCCACCGGATGGCGAGTGTCCAGTTCGCCGACCGAATCTACGTACTCGACAACGGTCGTATCGCCGAACACGGAACCCACCGCGAGCTCTTCGCCGCTAGAGGCCTCTACCATGACCTCTATAGCCTGCAAGCTTCAGCATACGAAGCCGCGGAGAAACCCCCACCAGAGACCACGTTCACTCAGCCCTGATCACCGGATAACGAAACTTGTCCCAGAGAATCAGCGAATATTGATTTCGTCTTGAGGTGTTTGACACGGAGCACGGAAGATTCAACCGATCAATGCACCGGTGAGTCCCGTGTTGTGCCCCGACTGGCCGGTGACCAGGACAAGACGGACTATCCGCAACCTCGCCGGCCGAAGAACGGCCGCGTGGGGAGAATTCAGAACATGGTGTCGTTCCGTGAAAGCCCAGGCGAAGCGGACGGCCGGATGGTTCTCGGTCACCTTGAGGGCGATCTGATCATCGGCAAGAACAACCGCGGTGCGATCGGGGCGCTCGTTGACCGTGCCACTGGGAAGTGCTTCCTGTTCCGCGTTGCAGACGATCAACCACGCTGGATCGTTGTCCGTGATCAGCTGGGATCAGGGTGTCAAGCTCCACCGTCACCTGGAGATCGTCGCGGCCACGGAAACGCTGCCGCTGCGCCACCCCGAATGAGAGACTTGCAGAACTCACCGGTGCACCGACCGGTTAAACCTCCCTGCTTGGTCGAGTGACTGTTGAATAATGCCCGCCGCGTGCCACGCACCGATCTCGTCCAATGCACTGATCGCTCACAGATCTCGAGATCCAGCTCTGCCACCCGGATCTCTGCCTGATCTCGTTCGACAATCGCGTCAAGGTCTGACGTGGTTTGGAACTTTTCGGTGATCTCCGCAGCGAACCGCCGCTGCTCCGTGAGGTGCAGCAACGGGCGCAGCATCGCCGCGATTTCCGCATCTGTCAGTACCCGGACCCTGCCCGCTCTCCATTCCCGTCGATGCGAGAAAGCAGCTGCCGCATCGCACGCAGTTACGCCGTTGTGGCGCGTGCGAAGACGCTCCTTGAGCATGTCCGCACGCCCCACAACGCCGGCGCCGATTCTCCGCGCCCGAAGCTACGGATCGATCGGGCATCCTGCTGGTGATGCTCGCTATTCAGTGCCGACCGCTTTGTCCGCGGCATCACGCGCAGAACCGATTTGCTCCTCGGCTTTGTCTCCGGTGACCTTGTTCGCGACATCCGCGACACCATCGAGCACTTTGTCGCCGGTGTGTTCAGCTTGCTCGCTATTCAACGCGTCCTTGACGCGGTTGTCGCCGAGAAACTCCTTGGCTTTCGCGGTGACGTCTTCGATACCCATAACCAACTCCAACCTCTCACACACGCCAGAAATGACGCGATACGCCTCAGCATGACCCCCGAAGGGGGGCATGTCAATGAGCGCATCAACGATGCTGGGCCTTGACCCCGGATCGTGGACACGGGGACTGTCAAATTAACGGTGTATCTCGGTTGTTGTTTTACTGGTTGGCGCCGCTGAGGCGGCCGTTGAATCGGATGTCGAACGCGTTCAATGCTTGCTTCCATCGTTGGGTCCAGCGGGCTCGTCCTTTGCCCGTTGGGTCGAGGGCCATGACCGCGAGGTAGACACATTTCAACGCCGACTGCTCGTTCGGGAAGTGGCCCCTGGCCCTGACCGCTTTTCGGATCCTGGCATTGACGGACTCGATCGCGTTCGTCGTACAGACGATCCGGCGAATCTCTCGATCGAATCCAAGGAAGGGCACGAACTCCGCCCACGCGTTCTCCCACAACCGGATGATCGCGGGGTATTTCTTCCCCCAAGCCTCCCCGAACTCGAGGAAGCGCTCTTCCGCCTCCGCGACGGTCGACGCCTGGTAGACGGGCTTCAAAGCTTTCGCGATCTTGTCCCAGTCCTGCCGGGCGGAGTACTTGAAACTGTTCTGCATCAAATTGTCTTGCCCTTGGTTTGATGGAGACTCTGATCGTCCTGAAAGGATGAGGAGTATGCCAGCTTTGAGGAAGTACCCGGCGGAATTGAGAGAGCGTGCAGTGCGCCTTGTGTTCGAGGCGCGTGATGCGGATGGGGGCCGCCGTGGTGTGTGTACCAGGATCGGCCGGCAGCTTGGTGTCCCGTCGGACACGTTGCGTGGCTGGGTCCAGCGCGCCGAGGTCGATGGGGGTCTGCGTTCGGGGACGTCCACTGATACTGCGGTTCGCCTGGTCGAGGTGGAGCGTGAGGTGAGGGAGTTGCGGCGGGCGAACGCGATTTTGCGGAGCGCGTCGGTTTTCTTCGCGGCGGAGCTCGACCGCCCACACAGCAGATGATCGCCTACATCGATGAACACAAGGAAGAGTTCGGGGTCGAGCCGATCTGCAGGGAACTGCCGATTGCCCCGCAGACGTACTATGCCGCGCGGTCTCGGCCGCCCTCGCAGCGGTCCGTCAGTGACGAGGACACCGTGGTGAAGGTCCGTGCCGTGCACCAAGCGAACTATGGCGTCTATGGCGTCCGGAAGGTCCATGCGCAGCTGCGTCGCGATGGCCACCGGGTGGCCAGGTGCACGATCGAGCGGCTCATGCGTCGGGAGGGTCTCCGCGGGATCTCGCGGGCCAAGGGGCCACGCACGACGATCCCTGGGCCATTCACGGATCGTCCGGGGGACCTCGTTGACCGACGGTTCACCGCACCTGCACCGGACTGCCTCTGGGTTGCGGACATCACCTACATTCGGACGTTCTCCGGCTGGGTGTATGCCGCGTTCGTATTGGACGTGTTCTCCCGCCGGATCGTGGGCTGGCAGCTCTCCACAACCATGCACACCGAGCTTGCCCTCGATGCTCTCGAGATGGGCGTCTGGACGCGGCAGCGTGCCGGCCGGGACCTGTCACAACTTGTCCACCACTCGGATCGTGGAGTCCAATATCGTGCCGTGCGCTACACCGACCGCCTCGCTGAGGCAGAAGCAGTCGCCTCGGTTGGGTCCAAGGGCGACAGCTACGACAACGCGATGGCCGAGGCGCTGAACTCTCTATTCAAGGCCGAACTGATCCGCAACCTCGGCCCGTGGAAGGGGATCGACGAGCTCGAGATCGCGGTCGCGGAATACATCGACTGGTACAACCACCGCCGGCTCCACGGCGAGATCGGACACATCCCACCCGTCGAAGCCGAGAACAACTTCTACACGCAACTACCCACCATCACCGTGATGGAACGGGTCTAACCGAGCCTCTACCAAACCCGGGGCTTGACAAATGCACGATGCAGGCCTGCACCAACGTCTCGGGCCAGACGGCGTTGACGGCGTCGGGCAGACCGGTGAGACCGTCGCAGACAAGCATCAACACGTCAAGGACACCGCGGTTCTTGATCTCGGTCAGCACATGCTGCCAGTACTTCGCCCCCTCCCCACCATCGCCGGCCCAGAGACCGAGAATGTCCCGATTCCCCTCTGCCGTGACCGCGAGGACCACATAGATGGGACGGTTAGCGACTTGCCCGTCACGGATCTTGACGTGAATCGCGTCGATGAACACCACCGGATATACCGTATCCAGCGGGCGCCCCTGCCACTCCGCCATCCCGTCGAGGACCTTGTCCGTGATGGTGGAAATCGTCGTCTTGGACACCTCGGTCCCATACACGTCGGCGAGGTGCGCGGCAATGTCCCCATGCGTCAGCCCCCGCGCCGAGAGCGACAAAACGATGTCCTCGATCGAGCCCAGGCGCCGCTGCCGCTTCTTCACGACCACGGGCTCGAACGTCCCTGCCCGATCTCGGGGAACGTCGATCTCCACCGGGCCAGCCTTTGTCAGCACCGTCTTCGCTCGTGTGCCGTTGCGGGCGTTCCCGGGCCCGTCGTCGCCGACGCGCTCATGTTTTTCGTAACCGAGATGCGCCGTCAGCTCACCCTCAAGAGCTGACTCGACAACCAGCCGGGTCAGCTGCGCGAGCAGCCCGCCCTCACCATCGATCGCGACGCCCTCTCGCTGGGCGTCACCGACCAGCCGTGCCACCACACCACCAGGGGCGGCTCCAGCGGGCCCTGCGCAGCCAGCGCCTCGACATACTCAGGGGCGGGCACCATCACTTCTTCGACCTGCGGTTCCATAGGGTTCCTCCTTCATCGGAGTTACACCGTTTAACGTACAGACCCGGTGAAGCTCGGGAACGCTCCGGGGATCCCGATCAGGACGCGCATGACCGCGATCGAAAAGCGCCTCGGGAACACGAACCTTCGGTGGGACATGGCCGAGCAGCGAGTGGCGAGCTGATGGGCAGGCAGCGGCAAGCGACGGGCAGTGCCGCCGGCCCGATCGCGCTGCTCGCGGCTATCGTGCTCGCCCTGGCGGTGCCCATCGTCGGGATCTACGGCGGTTCGCTGCTCAGCCGTGACGGCCAGCAGCTCCCGGCGAATCCGCTCTCGGCCCCGTTCCTGCTGATCGGGAACCGGGTCACCTGGTCGGTGACGTCCACGGTCGCTGCCGTGGCGTTCGTACTGCTGCTGGTGGGCGGTGTGGTGGCCGTGGTGCTGCTGCGCTCCCGCGGGCGCGGCTCCAAGTCGCGGGTGGACCACAAGGCCGCGCTGATGGGGCGCGGGGCGGACATTCAGCAGCTCAGCGAGCAAGCCGCCGGCAAGGCGGCTGCTCGTTTCGGCATCACGGGCAGCATCGGCGTGTTCCTGGGCGTCAGTGTGGCCGGCGGGCGACGGTTGATCGCTGACTTCGAATCCGTCGTGCTGCAGATCTGGGGACCACGACAGGGCAAGTCGTCCACTCAGGTCATCCCGGCGGTGCTCGACGCACCTGGTGCGGTGCTCACCACCTCGAACAAACCCGACGTGATCGACGCGACACGCGAGAGCCGGAGCAAGCTCGGCACGGTGTGGTCCTTCGACCCGCAGCAGATCTCCGGCGACGCACCCACCTGGTGGTGGAACCCGCTCAGCTACGTCACGGACGACGCCAAAGCGCGCACGCTCGCGAGCCTGTTCTCTGCGGCCGGCCGTGATCCGTCCGCGAAGCGCGACCCGTATTTCGATCCAGCTGGTGAGGATCTGATCGCGGATCTCATTCTCGCGGCCGCGATCGGCGGCAAAGAGATCGTGGACGTCTACGCCTGGCTGCAGCACGGCAAGCCGAGCGAACCGCTTGAGATCCTGCGCGCACACCACGGCGGGATCTTCTCGCTGAATGCCGGTTCGTTGGAGGAGAAGTTCAACATGGAGGCGGGGCAGAAATCCGGCGTGTTCGGTACGGCCACCAACATGATGCAGTCGTTGAAGCTGCAGAGCATCCGCCAGTGGGTGAACCCCGCCCCTGGCGAGCGCCGGCCACACTTCGACGTGCACGCTTTCGTGCGTAGCAGCGACACGCTCTATGTGCTCTCCAAGGAGGGTGAGGGGTCCGCGGCCGCGCTGACCACAGCGCTCACGGTAGCGGTGGCCGCAGCGGCGGAAGAGTACGCGATGCAGTGCAAGGGCCGGCGTCTGCCGGTGCCGCTGCTGATGCTGCTCGATGAGGTCGCGAACGTGTGCCCGTGGCCGGATCTGCCGAAGAAGTACTCGCACTACGGCTCCAAGGGCATCATCCCGGTGGCGTTCCTGCAGTCGTGGTCACAGGGCGTTGGCCTGTGGGGAACGGAAGGCATGGACATGATCTGGTCGGCCGCGACAGTCAAGGTCGTGGGGTCCGGTATCAGCGAGGAGGGATTCTTGCGGAAGGTCGCGAACCTCATCGGTGAGTACACCTTCGACACCGTTTCGGAGTCGCGCAGCAAGGGCGGCACGACGCGATCGTTCAACAAGGAGGGCGGGAAAGAGAACATCATGACGATCTCAGACCTGCAGGAACTGCCGATCGGCCGCGTCGTCGTGTTCCGTGCCGGCGCTCGCTCAACGCTCGCGCGCACAGTCCCGTGGCAGAACGGCCCACACAAGGACGAGATCCTCGCGTCGCTGGCGTTGCACGAGCCAGACGGCAGCGCACCCAGCGTTGCCGCTACGGCGCTCACAGCGCCGCTGGTGGCTGCTGAGCGGCCCCGGAGCCGGTGGCTGGATCTCGATACGACCACCAACAGGAGGGACGACGCATGAGCGACGAGACAGCAGGACCAGACAGCATCGATGCGGTACTCGAGCGAGCTGTAGCGTTCGAGCTCGACGGACTCGACCTGAGCCAGATCGTCGGAGCGGCAACGCGTGCCGTGGTCAAGAAGCAGGTCGCGGCGATCGCCAAAGAGACCGTCACCACGGCCATGACGCCGGAACGGCTCGGGGATCTCCGCGAACGAACCGCCGATGCCGTCCGCGAAGCGTTCGAGGCCGGACCGGCCGAGGAGGACGATGACGACGAGCCCGAGGCGGTACTTGTTTATGGGTCTACCGAGCAGTGGTTAAGCGAATGGCTGGTGCCGGCGTATCGGCGCTACCTGACCCCGAACGGCTCGCAAACGACCTGGTGCGCGTCCTGGTGGAAGCACGCCGAAGCCGTGATGCGGTTGGAAGCACTGTGGCGGGCGTGGGAGCACCTGCGTTTGGACGGGCAGACGGGCATGTCGGTGTGGTGGAAGGACCACGCCGATTACCATCTGGCCGTGATGCTCTCCGAGGAGGGGCCGTTCAGGGGCTGCACGACCACCGAGCACACGGAGCTGCTGCCGGCGTTCCCGCTGGTGGAAGCCCCCGAGGGCTTCTTCCCCGATGAACGGCCTGCAACTGAGGACACGACGAGCGACGACGACACGGACGGACAGGTGAGTGGCGATGAGTGATTCAGACGGCATGAACGAACTCTTCGACGACACGTTGCGTCAGGCGGTGATGATCGCGGCTCGGCTCGGTGAGCAGGCCGCGCGGCACCGTCAGGAGCAGCTGCGTCAGGCGAGGCTGATCAGCGAGCAGGCCGGCCGACAGGCGCAAGCCCGTTTCGACGCTGAACGACTCAGCGCCCGTGCGGGGCTCTCTGAGGTGACCGAACGCGACTGGTGGAAGGTGGCCTCACCGGAGCAGATCGGTGCCGCCTACCAAACGGCCACGGCCTGGGGTGAGCATGATCCGCAGATCGCGGCTGTGCGTTCGTATCTCGATGAGCGGTTGAGCAGTCGCGGGATCGACACGTCCGGTCAGCCGGAGACGATCACCGAGCTGATCCGGGCCAGGGAGTGGGCGGCGCAGTTTGAGCCACAGCTCAGCGACGCCTACAGCCGCGACATGATCAAGCACACAACCCCGGACGATCGCGAGCGGATGAACAACGTCCTCGTGGCGTCCTACCTCGCCCGGCCCGAATCGCAGTACGCCTCCGCGGCCGACGACGAGCGCGCTGCAGCTCGGGGCGACCGACGCGAGGCCGACCGGCAGCGGGCGGCTGGCGACGGGAACACTCGGACCGGTGCAGCGTTGGAAGCCACCGCCGAGCAGCACCAGGCCGATGCGAAGTTTCCAGTATGGGAGTTTCAGAACGAAGCTGACGTCACGATCGAGATCAGCAAAGAACGCGCCCTCGCGCGGCTCGCGAACCTCGACCCGGATGCGGCACCAGCGCCCGGAGCGCGTGGCGGCGTCAGCGACCTTCCTGGGTGGCTGGGTATCGACCCAGACGTGGATGCTGCGATCAAAGAGAAATTCCCCAACCTGGACGCGCGCGAGGAACGCAAGGCACGGGTGCGGTTCGTCGACGCCGGGGTCGAATACGACAGCGCAGGCCGTCGTACTGCCTTCGCTGATCGGCTCGACGGGACCGCGAATCAGAGCGACAAGCGAGCGCGGATGCTGGCCGATATCAGCCAGGGGACGCCGGCCGTCGCCGCGGTGAACGGTCCCCGTCCGAACGCTCCGAAGGCGCGGAAGAACACGGCCGCGCCGAACCGCCAGATGCGGAAGGGAAGCCGCTAACGCTGCCGGCCATTCTTCTCCTCCGGAGCCCTCGACCCTGTTGCGGTCGGGGGCTTCGTCGTGGGTGCCGGCTTGTTCTTGTTCACGCCGGCCGCAGCACCGTTTGCCGCTGCCCGGAGTCGCTGTAGCTCCACCAACTCGGGGTCCATCGGTGTGGACCTGTTGCCGGCGGGCTGCTTCGATGCTTCATTGGTTGACCCCGTTGTCGCTGACGCACGGGTGCTGCGTAATGGCCCACCGTGCTGCTCTCGAACGAGATCCTTCTCCCAGGAACCGGGTGCTCTCCTTGTTGCACTCGCTTCGTCAATTGTTCGATACACCCGGTAGCGCGCGACTGCCGGACAGTCGGCGGCAAGCTCCCTCGCAGCCGCTTCGGGCCTCGACATCCCTCCTGGACCGTCATAGACGTCGTGTGCATATTCGCTGGGTACCCAACGTCCACCAAGCTGGTCGCTGCCGTTGAGAGCAGCTTCATAGGACTGCTGCCACCGTTGGGTGATTCTGGCGGCGGAGATCTCGAACGGCACCTCGACGTCGATGACCTCGATGCGGTACCCGGCGGCATCCAGCTGTCGACCGAGCGCCTGCGCTGCGGCGCTGGACGACAGCACGGTGTCAATCACGACGTTGCTGCCTTCGCTGACCGCTTCGGTGCGGAGCCGGCCTGCCAGTATCGACGACTCCTCGTGGACCAGTGAGGCGAGTTCGAGCGGGAAGAAACGTTCCCCGACCACTTCGCGTGCGCGGATCTCGGGCGGCTTGATCATCGATTCGTAGCTGCCGTCACGCTGCGCCTCGCGCAGTAGCGACTGCTTGAACTCATCGGCATCGATCACGAGGTATTGATTTCGGCTGTCGCCCAAGATGTCGGCGAGAACGGTGCTTTTACCCGCGCCCGGCGGACCCGCAAGCACGATCGCCCGGCGGTCGTTCCGGACATCTGACGCGGAGTCTCGCTGTTCCGCGATGAGTCGATCGTGTAGCTGTGCCCGAGCATTCTTCGGTTCGAACCGGTCGGGTCCACGCTGTACAAACCATGCACGATTTCGTACCGTGGCGTGCGGCGCACCAGCCGCCAGTGCTTCACCCGGCTTCGACAGGGCAATGACTGAGCGACGATGTTGTTCGGTCAGGTCCTGATCTGCCACTACCGCGGCTCGTATGCGGTGGCTTCGAGGACGAGATCGTAGGCATCACCGTCGATCAAGCCCTCGTTCCGCGCTTGTCCGACATCGGAGAATGAACCCGGCGTCGAGAAACGGAGGTCATCGAAGAAGTCATGCTCGCGGGCTTCGGGAATGACGTAGTCCCAGCGGGTTAGCTCGTCGATGAGCTGATCCCGGGTCAGCTCGCCCACCGAGTAGCGGAGGCAGATCTCATACGGGTCGGCCCCGGAGAAGCCAGGCCGGGCCGGCGACACCTTCTCCGCTGTCTTGAGCGCTGTGGACAGGCTCGGTTGACTAATCCCCAGTTCCTTCGAGAGCTGCCGTTGAGGGATGCCCAGTGAGGCCAGTCGGGTCAGCTCGCGTCGGTAGTCGAGCTGGTCCAGATTCACTCGTCGCCGCAGCGTCCGGGCTCGGCCCGCTTCCATCGTGTAATCGATCGTGGTCATGTGAATCACCTCCTATAGGACACCCTATCATTGATGCGATAGGTGTACCTATAGGCCGCGGCGGCGGTCCTTCTTCTCTTCCCTAGCCTTAGCCCCTGTTGCGACGGGGGGCTTCGGCGTGCGTACCGGCTTGTTCTTGTTCACGCCCGCTGCAGCACCGTTCGCCGCTGCTCGGAGCCGCTGCAGCTCGCGCAGCTCCAACTGCTCGGCCGTGAGCGGAACGACCGGCGCGGGAGTGCTCGGCGGCGCGGGTGCTGGCGTCGTCGCGATCTTCGTCGCGGGGGCGGTTGCGACCGCTCCCCCTGCCTGAGCCCAACGGCCCGCGGGCGCGGTCGGGGCGACGGCCGCGAGGTGTGCGTGAACGCTCTGCAGCGCGCCTTCGTGGGTGCGGCGCAACCGTTCGGCCTGGTGCAGCAACCCGGACTCCTGCTGCATCCCGGACACCGCGGAGACAGTGTTCATCATCTGCCGGAGCAACAGTGCTTGGCCGGCCGCGGTGGACGGTCCAACGGCTGCTTGCATCAGCAGCATGCCGGCCCCCTTGGGCGACGGCATCGGTGCGTACTTGCCAACGGGAATGTGCTCGGACACCTGCGCCGAACGGCGCAGCGCCCGCGCAGCATCCGCCAACGGGCCAGGTATTGCCTCGGTGCGGATCGACCACGCCGACAACGCACCCGATGTCTCGCGGGCGACCTGAGCCCATGCAGCCTTGTCCGTGATCGGGAGCGTCCGCAGACGCTCATTGATGCTCACGACGTCGGCCGTCACCGCAGCCCACTGATCGATCCCCGGCGTGACGGTCTCGCGGCCGGGAGCGCTGATCCGCTTGTTCTTCGCCGCAGCGCTCCACTCCGCAGACGCGGCAAGTGCGCTCTCGGCGTTGTCCGGCCAGTCGGCGCGGAGCTTCGGCAACGTGAGATCGCGGGCGAGCCTGCCACCGCCGAACCACACGGGCCGCTCGCCCCGGTTCGTTGGCCGCACGGCGACGCTGAAACCCTCGATGACGTCGGTCGTTCCGGCTGCGAATCGCGGCCGCACGAGCACGCCCGTTCCGCGGAGCCGGCGCACGAACTCGGCCTCGTCGACGGAGGCCGAAGCAGCTGCGCGGACACGGCGCTGCAGCGTCTCCCGGGGCAGCTCAACAAGCCCCCGCTTCTCCGCAATCTGCTTCTCGGCCTGGTGGTACCCGCGCTCAGCGTTGAGCGTGCCGAGCTGCCGATAGCCGAACTTCTCCTCGATCTCGCGCGCAGCCTTCTGCACCCGCGGACGGTCGTTGTAGTCCGACCACTTCGTACCGTCCTCGCGCACGATCGACGCCACGATGTGCACGTGATCGTTGCCGGCCGACGAGAGCCCGTGCCGGACCGCAACCCACCGAAGCGGCGCCTTCCCGGAGGTCTCAGTGAAACCCATCTTGTCCGCGAACTCGGCCGCGATCTCGGCCCACCGTTCGTCAGTCTGAATGCCCTCCTCAGCGCTGAGACTCAGGGAGCAATGGAACACGTGCCCCTTGGGCACGGTGACGTTGAACACGTCGTGCGGGACGTCCATCTCACGGGCAACCCTGACGGCATCCTCCTGGCTGAGCGCGACGCCGGCAGGGTGCGCGAACACCAACGGCGACGACGCCACAATGTGAATGTCCTCGTGCTCGTTCTTCTTGCCCGGACCAGCGAGGTAGTTCATCAAACCGGCCATGCGGTCACCGCGCGACAGCTTTGGAATCATCGCCGCTACACCCGCCGGGCGATCTCGTCGATACGGCCGGACAAGTCGTCCACCGCACGCAGCGTGGCCGCAGTCGTTCCCGGCAACTCCCCCGTAGTGTTCGCGTGCTTCGCGATCTGATTCACGTTGTTGGAGACAGCCCGCAACAGCCCGCGAATCGCCAACAACTCAGCCGCGAGGTTGCGACGATCGGCGGGAGTCTCGCGCCCGTCCGACAACGCCGCCTCGACCAACAGCCGCGGCACGGTCACGTGCGCCGCAGCGGCTCGGGCAACCAACATGCCCTCTTCCTCGGGCGACACCTTCACCCGGTGCGAGTGCTGACGGCCACCCCGAACATTGTCACGGCGCTGCTTGCCGAGCCGACCGGACGTCTCAACGTTCGACACGGGATCACCGCCCTTCTCTTCTGCCAGCGCCGCGCCTCCGACACCTCGGAGCCACACGTCCAGTGTGCCAAATCCCGGCGGACAAGTCGAGGATTTCAAGCAGTTAGGGCACCTAACTGAATAACTGGCTCTGCAAGATGCTCTGAACGTGGTTTTTCGCAGTCTGAGCCCTTCCGTGCAGCAATGCGGCTGAGGACAGGGAGGGTTTGCCGAGAGGCGGCGCGTTTGCGACCTCGGAACGATCCTGGATGCTCGGGTGACGTTCCTCGCCCCGTAGCGCCCCCGGTTCGCGCGTGGATCTCGTCTCATCAGGTGGCTGGGTCAGGCCAGAGGGGCACCCAGCATCCGGCGTTTTGCATCGCCCCGGCGAGTCACCTCGTGCGCCGCGAGGGCTCCGAAATCGAGACCTGAGCGGTTAGCATTGCAGAATGGATATCGAACAGATTGCACAGGCCCGGCAGCGGACCCGGACGTACTGACCGGGCACGTGACGCAAAGGTGCAGACGATCCGCGACCTCGCGTCCGCCGCTCAGGCGGTCGCTGACGCTCGCGCCGCGGTGAGCGAAGCAGAGCGCGAGCACGCGAAATCGTTCCAGGCCGCGGAGCGTGCCGGATGGGACGAAAAGACCGTGCGGAAGCTGAACATCGAGGTGCCAAGCCGTCGATCTGGCGGACGGCCGCGCAAGGCCCAGCCCTCGGCAGAGATGAAGGAAAAACTCATGACGCCGCTGCTGGAAGCAGCTAGCTGGTCCGCATGGTGGGCGCAGCTCGTCGTGCTGCTGCTGGCTATCGGCGTTGTCGGCTCCCAGATCCCGTCCGTGCTGCAGCACGCGGATCGGCCGGTGCTGCGCGCGGCGCTTCGCTCGACCGCGCTGAGCCTCCCGGCCGCGCTCCTCGCGTTGATCATCCTGGCGGGTCCAACGGTGCTCTTCATGCTGTCCATGGGCGCGAGTCAGTCGGAGATCGGCGGCGCACTACTCGCGCGCGGCTGGTGGCTCCTTCCGGTCATGATCGCCGGAGCATTCGGGATCTACGCAGCAATGGCGTCCGCCGCGAAACTGCAACGCAGACTCCGGCCTGCAGCCTCGACCGCGTAGCACGCGAACCAACACGCAAGAGGGCCGCGCTCACCGAGCCGAGCGCCCCCTCTGTGTTGCGGTTGCTACTTCGCGAACGCGTTATCGACGTGAAGGTGGTTGCCAGCTGTCCGGGAACTGCGACAGATTGGCGAGCGTCACCGACGTGCCGGCGTTGGTTCGGCAGTCTGACTGACCAACCCGAGAGCCCTTCGGCATCATCGGGTCGATCAGCCCAATGAGCCGGAGCGAGTCGGAATCCGCCCCGCTGATCGCGGCACCGTTGAGGGAGTAGAAATCAACCTGCGTGCCCTCCCCCATCCACGTTGTGCGAGGACGTGGCACCGGCCCCGAGCGACTGCCCCGTGCACAGCCGGTTGATGTCCGAGACGCCGACCGATGAGAAGTTGTTCAGCGCCACCACCATCACCTGCAGAATGCCCACGTCAATGCCGCAGTCCGGCAAGCTCTGCCCGTTTGCAATGGCCTGGATCTCCGGCAGGTGGTCCGGCTGGTCGCTGCCGACCAAGGTGGTGAACCGGCCCTCGGCGTGCGCGGTCATGATCGCCTGCTGCGCGAGCGTCATCGCATCGGCACTGACGCTGCATCCGCCACCGCAGGTGCCGCTCCCCCACTGAGCGCTGCGACGATCGCCGTAGCCGCGTCAAAATACTCCGTGTAGTGATCTGGGTCTGTATTGTTCTGCACGGCGTGCGCGGCCGCGCTCGGCGTCATCTGCTCCCAACCACCGGCGCCGGCCTGCAAGCGGGTGAAGAACAGGATCGCGCTGGCTGTCGGGTCCATGCGCTGCGCGAGGGTCCCCCATGACGTGCGCTGCTGGAACAGGCCGCGGGAATCGGGGCCGGCCTCGTCGCCGTAGTCGAGCACGCGCAGACCCGACTCACCGAGCCGCGGTCATCACGCCAACGGTTTGCGCCTGGGCGCTCATGCCGAGCGACGCTGCGGCATTCATGATCGCGGCCCGCGTTCCCGACCCTGCGCGGGCGTGTACCCCTCGACCGCCGGCAGCTGCGGAGACGTCGACCACGCGCCGGCACCCGGCAGACATTGACGCTGCCGCCGGCTTCGCTAGCAGCAGCGGCACCCATCAGCAGCCCGCCGATTGCCAGCGCCGGCACCAGCAGGATCGCAAGGACCACCAACAGTCCTGATTTTTGTTCCACGTTCAGCCCCTCACCCCGAGCCCGACCAACCACCGAACCCCTCAAACATCTTAACTTGGATTGCAGTCAAGAATGCATTGTAACTGGGTGCCAGGCGGTTGATCTGGGGAAGGTCAGCTCCCCCAACGGGTGAGCACGGCGGCTTCGATCACCTGGCGCAACGTAATGTCATGCTCTTTCGCTGCAGCTCGGGCGAGCGCTGCGACACTGGCCGCGACGCGCGTGTTCAGGGGCTCCGTGGCCTCCTTCGCCTGCGGGGTGACGGCGACAACCAGCGTGGCATCCGGCGCGGCCGGGGTCGGTGCGGGTGCCGGGGTAGGCCGGCGCGAGGTCGATGGGGTCACGCAGGTTCGGTGCCGGCTGCGGCGCAGTGCGCGGTGGCAGTATGGCCGGCCGCTCGGGGCGCTCGTCGTTCATCGGATCACCTTTCCTGCGATCTCTGCGTATGCGGACATGACAGGCGCTCCCTTGCGGTAGTCGCCGTACCACTCGTGGCTGTAGCGCACCTCGTCGACGATGCTGCGATTGGGCACCAAGGGCTCGAGCAACAGGCCCGTCGCGCGGAACTGATCAATCGAGGTGCGTCGCTGCGCGGCTCATCACGGTTTCCTTGACCGCGCCCACGACGATGCCAAGCTCCTCCGGGTAGGCGTCAGGCGCGCCGATCGCCCGCCTGGCGTCCTTGAACCGCTGGACGCTCTGCTGTGCCCCGAGGAACCCCGAAACGCCGTCAGAGGACGCTGCAGCCGCGTACACGACCGAATCGGAGGCCGTGAGGGCATTCAGGGTGAGGCGGTCCGCCCTGCCGGTTGGGGCAATCGATGACAACCACGTCGGCGTCGAGGCCGTCGAGGGAGGCACGGAGGCGCAGCTCAGAGTGGTCAGCGCGGTCGGCTTCCTGCGAGCTGACACCGCGGCCGCTCGGGATGACGCGCAGCAGCTCATGGAACCCGCTCGGCACAGCCAGAGACTCAGCCCAACCGCGCGGATCTGCGTTACCAAGGATCGCACTGACGTCGAGGCCGGCCTCCTTGGGCTCGACGCCGAGCCACTGAGTCGTGGCAGCTCGGGGATCGAGATCCACGAGCACCACACGTTTGCCCATGAAGGCGGCGCAGTAGGCGACCGAGACGGCAGTGACGGTCTTGGTCACTCCCCCGCTCTCGGAATACACCATGAGAGTTTGCATGCTCTAAACCTAGCACAGCTGCTATCAAGAGTGCTAGCAATCAAGCAAGTGATGTGTAATGCAGACATACATGCAATCTGCTAGCAATAGCGCTTGCTGCCTACCTAGGGAAACTGTGTGTTGTTCTGCTGGCGGATTCGCAAGAGTTTTGAGGAGGAAAATTGCTAGCGAGGATCGCCGCGGTAGCTCTCGATAGTTTCGATGCGTTCGTGGATTTCGGCGTCATTGATGGGGCCTTCAGTATCGTTCCAGGGTGTGCCCGCGAGCCCGACCGTGAGGATTCGTTCGACGTCGAGTGTCTGCGGCGACTCGAACGAGATCGACGTAGCTTCCCAGGCCTCTTCGGGAACCGTTGAGAGTCGTGACGGGTTCCAGTTCCATTCGACGCAATCGCGGATCTCATCTCGGTTGAGGCTCCAGCCGCGGTCAGTGAGGTAGCGGTGGATTGAGAGCACACGATCGTGCAGCTCTCGCACGTCGGCGTCGAAGTCTTTGGGGCGTTTACCGGGACCAAGAAGGTTCTGAGTGATCGCCGCTGAATCGGTCTGCATGCGGTCATCCTTCCACCGGCTCAGCGTCTGGTGCTGGTACTCCTCGGCTTGTTCGGCGCGCATGGCTTCGGTGATGCGCTCGAACTCGGTGGGATCGTCGGCCGCGAGCCGTGCGCGCACGCGCTCGTTCTCCCGCTGGAACTGTTCGCGCTCGACAGCCCGTCTGCGAGCCTGCGCGCCCAGTTCGACGCGCACCGGCCGATCGCCAGGGGCGACCGTGCGCCCGAGCATCCAGGCGAAATAGCGCAAAGGCTCTTTCGCGCTGTGTAAGCGATCGTGGGCGCTTGGGAACTTGTTCTCGACCGCTGTTGCGAGATCCTGCACGGTCCACAGCTGCAGGTCAACACCGGCACGGCGGAGCACTCGTTCCAGATGACCAATGTGCTGGTCCTGGCCAAGTCGGTGCCCGAAGTGAAAATCAAGCTCAGCAAGGTAACGATGGATCGCAAGCGGTCGCACCTCAGGGGCAGACGGCTGAGCAGCTGCCGGAGGTCGCTGCCTCTGTCGTCGCCCGAGCTGCGCAGCAGCTTCCGTGTGCGCGCTTGCGCGCCTTTGTTGTTCTAAGGAGTCGTGAGAGGTTTCGTCAGCGGGGGGGTAAGTGGGTAGGTGGACATTTGTGTCACGTGAGGGAATGTCCTCCACAGGCGGCAGGGTCAGCGCGACGACGCTCGCGGCCCGGGTCTGGCGGTGTCCGTGCGTCTGGAAGGCCTCTGCCTTCTCGTCAGCGCTCAGGATCGACCGGCCGAACGTGAGTGTCGTTGCGAGGCCCAGCGCCTCCAGGATGCGTGTGGCACGCTGTACGGTCCTTGCGCAGATGCCGAGGGTCTTGGCGATGGTGCCGTGGGCGACGTGCACGTTGTGACCGGTGGCCCAGTCGGCATAGTTCCGGTACTCGTCCGCGATTCTCAGCAGCGTGGCGTCAGCCATTGAATACTGGTCTCGCAGCGCCTCGCGGGCGGGGGAGGCCACCAGGTCCATCACG
The DNA here is from genome assembly GCF_050613355.1 of Plantibacter sp. RU18. Lineage (NCBI taxonomy): Bacteria > Bacillati > Actinomycetota > Actinomycetes > Micrococcales > Microbacteriaceae > Plantibacter > Plantibacter sp. RU18. The sequence continues at coordinate 809,719 of NZ_CP159618.1, read as the reverse complement.
GTGTCGAACCAGTGCGACGAGCCCCGCCAGATCCCGATGGTGTCGTAGATGCCTTCCGGCACGGGCAGCGACCAGCTCTTCGGGCCGTCCTCCGGCACCTCCCGCTCAGGCGCCCGCGCTGAACCGGAGCCCGCGGCTGGCGCACCCTGCGCGTGGGCTGGCGTCCAGGCGGTCAGCTCGGCCACAGTCGGCACTGCCAACCACGCCGACGGCTTTGACCGGCCGGGACCACTCGCGTTCGGCGTCCTCATAAAGGAGGACACGCCGACACGCTCTAGTGATGTGCTTATGCCTGTATCTGGGGTTGGGGTTTGACCAGTACTGGAACGGTGGTTGGCGCTAAGGGGTGAGGTGCCGGTAGATGGTTGCTCGTGAGATGCCGAGCGCTTTGGCGATTTGGGTGGGTGTTTCGCCTCGTTCTCGTCGTGCTTGCGCTGCGGTGAGGGTGTCGGGGTTCATGACCGTGGGGCGGCCTCCGACCCGGCCGTCAGCTCTCGCGGTCGCGAGTCCGGCGAGGGTCCGTTCCCGGATCATGTCGCGCTCGAGTTCGGCGAACGCGGCCATCATCGTGAAGAAGAACTTCCCCTCTCCTGTCGGCTGGTAGGTGCCGGAGAGGGTGCCCGTCAGGATCTGGAGCCCGATCTGCTCGTCGTGGAGGCTGTCGGCGATTGTCAGGACTTCTTTCACGGAGCGGCCGAGGCGATCCAATTTCCATACGACGAGGGTGTCGCCGGGGCGGGTGTGGTCGATCGCGTCTGCAAGTCCGGGGTCGAGGAGCATTGGTGCAGTAATTAGCGCTAACGGTTCTCGGAGGCTTGGGCGATACCGTCGGGACTTATGGGTTCAACTGCGTCTGCTGACGTTTTCTCGGGTGCGCACGGTCGGTTTGATGAGGTGCCGTCGCGGTCTGATTTGGAGCGTTTCTTCGTTCTGGATGAGACGGATCTGTCGTATGTATTGAACGGCGCGGTGGCCACAATCGTCTGGGATTCGCTGTGCAGCTGGCGACGGTCCGATATTTGGGCGCGTTCCTGGCGGACCCGCTTGCGGTGCCGCCGGCTGTTGTCGAGTATCTCGGTCGCCAGTTGGGTATGTCGGACTTCACGGGTCTGGGCCGGTATGTCGAGCGGCCGATGACTGCGTACGAGCACACGTGGGAGATTCGTGAGGCGTACGGTTTCCGCGCCTTCGAGGATTCCGCCGTGAGGGTGGAGTTCGACCGATTTCTCACGGGCCGGGCGTGGACGCACGCGGAGGGCCCGGCGGCGTTGGTGGATCAGGCGGTCGGATGGTTGCGCCGCCATCGGGTGCTGTTGCCGGGCGTGAGCGTGTTGACTCGTTTAGTGGCATCGACCCGGGAGCGCACGGCGGATCGGTTGCACGAGGTCCTCGCTGAGGCGGCCGCGGCAGTGGACCCAGCGCTGCCGGGACGGTTGTGTGGGGCGTTGAGTGTGCCGGAGGGGTCGCGGTTCTCGCGGCTGCAGGAGTGGCAGCGGTCACCGACCCGGGTCTCCGGGCCGGCGTTGGTTTCGGCGTTGGACCGCGCGGCGGATCTGGAAGGGCTGCGGGTGCGGGAGGTGGATTGCTCGGCGGTTCCTGCGAACCGGTTGGCGGCGTTGGCCCGCTACGGGATGGCGTTGAAAGCACCGACGCTGCATGCGCTGGCTGAGCCGCGGCGCACGGCGACGTTGGTGGCGTTGGTTCGGCATCTGGATGCGGTTGCTGTGGACGACGTGTTGGATCTGTTCGTGCTGCTGATGACGACGAAGTTGTTGAATCCGGCGCGGAGGGCGACGAGCGCGGATCGGTTAGCGTGGTTGCCACGGTTGGAGAAAGCGTCGCGGGTTTTGGCGTCAGTCAACGACGAGTTGTTGACCCTGCTCAGTGCTGCCGCGCGGGATGGTGGCAGCCTGGATGTCGCGGGGGTGCGGGCGCGGATCGAGCCGATCGCGTCGCGGGAGCTGATCGCTGGAGCTGTCAAGCCCCGGGTTTGGTAGAGGCTCGGTTAGACCCGTTCCATCACGGTGATGGTGGGCAGTTGCGTGTAGAAGTTGTTCTCGGCTTCGACGGGTGGGATGTGTCCGATCTCGCCGTGGAGTCGGCGGTGGTTGTACCAGTCGATGTATTCCGCGACCGCGATCTCGAGCTCGTCGATCCCCTTCCACGGGCCGAGGTTGCGGATCAGTTCGGCCTTGAATAGAGAGTTCAGCGCCTCGGCCATCGCGTTGTCGTAGCTGTCGCCCTTGGACCCAACCGAGGCGACTGCTTCTGCCTCAGCGAGGCGGTCGGTGTAGCGCACGGCACGATATTGGACTCCGCGATCCGAGTGGTGGACAAGTTGTGACAGGTCCCGGCCGGCACGCTGCCGCGTCCAGATGCCCATCTCGAGAGCATCGAGGGCAAGCTCGGTGTGCATGGTTGTGGAGAGCTGCCAGCCCACGATCCGGCGGGAGAACACGTCCAATACGAACGCGGCATACACCCAGCCGGAGAACGTCCGAATGTAGGTGATGTCCGCAACCCAGAGGCAGTCCGGTGCCGGTGCGGTGAACCGTCGGTCAACGAGGTCCCCCGGACGATCCGTGAATGGCCCAGGGATCGTCGTGCGTGGCCCCTTGGCCCGCGAGATCCCGCGGAGACCCTCCCGACGCATGAGCCGCTCGATCGTGCACCTGGCCACCCGGTGGCCGTCGCGACGCAGCTGCGCATGGACCTTCCGGACGCCATAGACGCCATAGTTCGCTTGGTGCACGGCACGGACCTTCACCACGGTGTCCTCGTCACTGACGGACCGCTGCGAGGGCGGCCGAGACCGCGCGGCATAGTACGTCTGCGGGGCAATCGGCAGTTCCCTGCAGATCGGCTCGACCCCGAACTCTTCCTTGTGTTCATCGATGTAGGCGATCATCTGCTGTGTGGGCGGTCGAGCTCCGCCGCGAAGAAAGCCGACGCGCTCCGCAAAATCGCGTTCGCCCGCCGCAACTCCCTCACCTCACGCTCCACCTCGACCAGGCGAACCGCAGTATCAGTGGACGTCCCCGAACGCAGACCCCCATCGACCTCGGCGCGCTGGACCCAGCCACGCAACGTGTCCGACGGGACACCAAGCTGCCGGCCGATCCTGGTACACACACCACGGCGGCCCCCATCCGCATCACGCGCCTCGAACACAAGGCGCACTGCACGCTCTCTCAATTCCGCCGGGTACTTCCTCAAAGCTGGCATACTCCTCATCCTTTCAGGACGATCAGAGTCTCCATCAAACCAAGGGCAAGACACCCTGCACATGCTGGCCATGATCGACCCGATCGACGACAACCACCTCCGCGCCGTGAACCGGCAAACCACCGTTCAAGAGTCCCGGCACCGCCTCGGCCGGAAGGTGTTCCACGGCAAACGCGGCCAGCTGCACCAGAAGTACCGTGACGGGCAAGAAGACCAACTCGGCGCCCTCGGGCTCATCGTCAACGCGATCACCCTCTGGAATACCCGCTACCTCGACGCCGCCGTCACTGAGCTCACCCGCAAAGCCCAACGCATGTACGACAGCCGCACCTTCACCATGGCCGAGATCGCCGCCACCTGCGGCGTCATCCCAATGACCATCTACCGGCACATCACCACCGAGCCCAATCGCGTCGAACCGACACCGTCGAACCCTTAGCGCTAATTACTGCACCAATCTTCCTCGACGGGCCTTGACCCCAAACTATGGACACGGTGGCATTTCGGTTATGCCGCTTCCGCGAGGGTGGCTTCGTGGGTGTTCGGGGTGATGCTGCCGATCGTGGAGTGGCGTCGGCGTGTGTTGTAGCGAGCCACCCGCCGGAACACGGCCGGGTAGGCGGTGGCCGGGTCCGGGAACGTTTTCCGTTCGGTACTGATGAGCGGCTGCGTGATGCTCTACCCGCGCATGCGGGCACGGTTCAGACGACTCACGCCGATGAATGCCGCGCCGAGGAGAGCGGCGAGTAGCCCACCCGCCCAGGCGATCGAGGGATCCACTCCAGTCTTTGCGAGATCAGCCGTAATACTCGACCCCTGAGTCACGGAAGGACCTGGCGTAGGGACAATCGGCTCGGGCGCGACGGCCGCGTTCAGGACGCTAACGCTGAAGGTTTGTTGGTCACTGCCGGCCATGTTCGTCGCTGCAAGTGTGAACGTGTAGACGCCTGCCTCTTGCGGGGTTCCGGAGAGGATGCCAGTGGCTGGGTCGAGAGCGATGCCCTGAGGAAGGCTTCCGGCAACGACATTGAAGGTAATCGGTTGGGATCCCTCGGCCTCTACGGGTATCGTCTGAGGCTCGCCAACAGTGAGGTCGGGAATGGCGGTTGTCTGGATTGTCGGGGCGATGATGGGGAGCATCGCAGCGAGGCTGAAAGCTCGGGTGCTCGCCCCACCGATTCCAGCTGCGGTAATTGAGAAGAACGACGGAATATCATCAGCCGGGACACCTTCGACAACTCCCGTCTCGGAATTCAGTACGAGCCCCGCCGGCAGCGAGCCAGCGGAGACAGTGAACGTGTAGGGTGCCGAGCCAGTCGTTGCGATTGCAGCCTGGTAGGGGGCGCCAATCGTCGGTTGCGGGAGCGCGGTAGTCGAAATCTCGGCCGCATTGAATGGTATGAGCGCGGCCGGAACGGCCGTGGGGTCGGTAGTGGTCGACGCGCGGTTGGCGGGGAACCACGTTCGGGCCGGGTTCACGCTGAAAGAAAGTGACAGCGGGAATGCCCACGACTCGGGGAAGGGGGTCGAAGACAGCTGGAGGTCGGACGTGGCTTGGAAAAGCACGACTCGCGCGTGCTGCGGTTCCGGCCCGATGGCGTCGGCAACTACGGCCACAGCCACGGTGCTTGTGCTGGCATTGAAGCCGATGGTCCAGGCACGCTCATTCGGGAAGTCAATCGTCCGGCTCAACGTGTCCGTCGCTCCGTCCAGCACCAGAACAGACCCATGGTTTTGCAGGAAGCCTCCATCAACGGTGACGTAGACGGTGTTCGTTTGGGTGTCGATGGCGACTTGCCTCGGGTCTCCACCCGCGACGGGCACTGTCGTCGACACGGCTCCTGACAGAAGGTCAACGACCGCGATCGTCTGGGCGGCTGTCGGGATGTACGCCTTATTCGTGAAGGGGTTGATAGCGACTTTCACAGACGGGGAGTACCAGAAGCCCAGGGGGACGGTACGAGTGACTTCGTTTGAAATGACATCGATCACCGCGATGTAGGAGGGTTGCGTTCGATTAGACTGGTAGAACGCGTAGATCTCGCCGCGACCCTCGTTGACTGCGACAGCGGCGAGGTAGCCGCTTGGGCTCAGAGGGGCTGAGATGGTAGCCTCCACAGCGTTCAACGCACCATCGATGACCGACACAGAGGCATCGGCGTAATTCGCAACGTAGACCTTGTTGTTCGCTTCGTCTACCGTGAGATCGGCGGGTCGCTGGCCTACCGAGATTGTTGCGGTGATCCTTCCAGAAGTCGAATCAATGGCGGACACGGTCCCTGCTGTCCCGAATCCGCCGGACCCCACGTAGATGGTGCCGGTCGAGCTATTCGTAACTGTGGACCATACGTTTTTCGGGACGGATATCGGAGCGATCACCGCGACTTCCGCTACTGCGACGCTGGCGCCCGTGATCGGAGCGATTACGAGTGCCCCGCCAAGAAGGAGAGCTAATATCGATCGTCGTGAAAAGCGAGAATCAAGCATGTTTCTCCTTGGGAGGTAGCCGTCTGGGGCGCGCAACGAAACAAGAGTGGCCCCAGTGGAGCAGTCCACACGGACAGCAGGTTTTTGAGACGGTCCGTCGCTAAGCGGTTGAATTTGTTGCACGAGCACAAATCAAGATTATAACACGAAACTTTTGCCTCGTGAGTATGTCAACCTGATTCAAGTCCACTAGGACGTGTTGCTAATCCCGCTGGTGGCTCGCAGTTCCGCACTCTGGCCGCGACCCAAAAACGGTGAAAAACAAGAAGACACCGTTGCCATGGCGCAGACCCGCGGAAAGACGCGAAACCCATGCTTCTCGAAATTGCTTCTCGAAACAGTATTCTTGCATCGGCCCTCGGGAATGGATTCTGAGAGGCTTGGAGGGCTTGTCATGTTGATCGGTTACGCCCGCGTCTCCACCAGCGACCAGAGCCTCGCGTTGCAGCACGACGCGCTCACAGCCGTGGGGTGCGCGAAGATCTACGACGACACCATCAGCGGCGCCAAAGCCACCCGCCCCGGCCTGGACCGCGCGCTCGACCACCTTCGCGACGGGGACACCCTCGTCGTCTGGAAACTGGACCGCCTCGGCCGCAGCGTGAAGGACCTCATCGCCCTCACCGACCAGCTCGAACACGACGGGATCGGGTTCCAATCCCTCACCGACCAAATCGACACCGCCACCTCCGCCGGGCGGTTCTTCTTCCACGTCATGGCATCCCTCGCCCAAATGGAACGCGAACTCACCGCCGAACGCACCCGCGCCGGCCTCGCCGCCGCACGTGCCGCAGGGAAGAGGCCCGGCCGGAAACGGGTCATGACGGACAGCAAGATCGCCTCGGCGAAACAACTCCTCGCGCAAGGAACCCCCGCCGTTAGCGTCGCTCGCGACCTCGGAGTATCCGTTGCCACCCTCTACAGATGGATCCCCGCCGCCTCGCGCTGAGCGGGGATCAGAACAACCCTGGCCTGGGGGCCTTCGCCATTGCCTTGAGGGCTTGGACGATCGGGTCACCAGCTGCCTTAGTCGCACACTCGTGATCCACCTCGAGTAGATGATCATGCACCAACAGTCGAAGCGTGCTCACCGGCTTCGACAAGACCTCAGAATCACCCGCAACGATGGCCTCGGCGATCTGGCTGGCTTGATCTGCAAACTTCTTTTGGTGCCGACGTTTGATCTCCGCCCCAATCTGCCACCGCATGGAGAAGATCTGCGAGCTGACCAGCCGCCTGACACGCTCGTCGTCCACGTCGGCATCCGCAATCGCGCCCGCGAGCAACTTCTCGATCTTCGCAACGTTGGAGGGCTCAACCCCCGTAGTCGACGCGACTTGCGCGAGGACAGCGGCCGACAAACTGGCAACGGTTTCCTCTACCTCGACTTCGTCAAGGTCCCCGTAGTCATCACTATCTTCTAGATCGTCATCCAAATCGATACCGAACCGAAGGCCGATCAGCGGATCGCCAACCAGCAAGACTGAACGCTCCGTTTCGTCCCCGGCTGGCGCTTCCGCCACAGCGACGAAACGGACAGCACAGGTCTGGACAATGCGTACGACCGCGTCCAGTAGCCCGTTGGAGGATGCAACGTCGAGCCATAGAACTGGGCAAGCCTCACCATCAGACACCTGCGCATCTACGACAGCAACGTTGTGATCTCGGAACCAGTCGAGGACTCGCGAGAACGCAGCCTCGACACCAGCACGATCTTCCATACCCTCACGCTAGAAAGGACCACCGACACTCGCCCCGAAACCACTTACCGTACGCTGAGCTCCGTTTTCTCAAGCGCCCCCTCCAAGTCCGCCCGCGAAGGCGACCCATCAAACCGACCGTACGAACTATCTGCAGCAGAACCCGAATCCATGAACCCCGACAGTAACCAGCAACACTCGAAAACCCTTAGCGCCAACTACGACACCAACCCTCCTCGACCCCCGAATTGACGTTGGCCGACCGTTGAGGATCAATGCCCGGTGCCCTGGGCAGAGATGAGTATCAGCATGCGGCCGCGTCAACCTCCTGTGACGGCCCGGCCGCTTGAGAGTGGCCTTAGTCCGCTAAAGAAATTGTGAGGCGATGAGGGTCGGAGACGATCAGATACGGGTGACCGTCAGGGCGGTTCTTGGGTACGTTCAGCCACCCCCAGACCATGAACAACGCACCAGCGAGTTCGTCGAGATCGCCGATGTGTTCTACGAGTTCCTGCGTGACGAGCAGGTTCGGCTCGCCCTTGGCCGTGAAGAGCCACGCACCGCCCCGTTCGCCGGTGTCTGGGCGAGCGAACATGATGCTGCCCCAGTACAGGTGGCGCCGTTTTCTGTGCTTCTGCGCGACATCGGCCAATTCGACGCAGTAGTCGCGGACGGTCGTCTCCGTGCCATTCTCCAACCGAAGACGATACTCACTCCGCGCGAATTCCGGGTCACGATCCAGCGCCCGCAACAGACTCTTCATCTGCATGGTTCCAGTCGTGCGGCGCGCGCCGTCCACACCTACATACTGTCGCGCCCGCCCCGCGTGCTCTGCACCATCAGGGTCATGCTCGACCTGTTCTCCCGTGCGAGCGCGCGCTCTGTCGGCAACGAGTCGAACGACACCGTCCTCAGCTTCACGACGAGCGGCCTCAAGGAGTTTCGCCGTTTCAGGGTCATCACCACCCGATGTTGCGAAGCCACAGCCGGGCACATGACGAGCACCGAAATAGTAAGACGTACCGCTGCGGCGCTTCTTCGCGAAGTACGCCGATTTGCCGCACCCCTCGCACTCAAGATCCGATCGGTACTCGGCGAGCGTCCCGGGTGAGAGCTGTGCGAACGCTGCCGCCCGAAACGTCCTACCGGTTGGGCGATGCTTCGCAATATCCATACTCGAATCTAGCCACATCCATCTGCAGACCGTTGCCGTGGGTTACGACCGTCGAGACCGATGCGCTACCTATCACGCAATATCCTCATCTATCAACAGTGAAAGATAGTCCGTGATAGGTTCTGATCATGGACTTCGACGTGAACCCCTTCCGCCCAGGTGCGGGACGCGTTCCTCCCGAGCTCGCGGGTCGCTCCGGCCTTATCTCAGAGTTCTCCCAACTCCTCTACCAAGCTCGAGAGACCGGTGAGGGACAGCGGCCCTGGATCCTGTCTGGGCTCCGCGGAGTGGGAAAGACTGCGCTCCTGAACCAGCTCGGGCGGGAGGCAGTCCAGCTGAAATTGGTCTTCATCAAGGTCGAGGCGACGCGAACGACGTCTCTCTCGGTGAGCTTGTCGAAAGAGCTCCACCTGGCGCTACGTCGGCTCATGTCTGCATCTGATCGTGCGCGAGAGCTCTGGACGCGCGCGGCCGGCGCTTTGAAGTCCTTTCAGCTTCGGTTCGACCCGGACGGCACCTACGCGCTCGGCCTCACTGTCGAGGCAGCCCGCGGAGTCGCGGACAGCGGAGACCTGGCTGTTGACGTGCAAGAGCTGTTCGAGCAGATTGGCGAAGCGGCACGCGATACCAACACGGTCCTCGTCATCGCCGTGGACGAGCTTCAAGAGGCGCCCATTAATGACCTCACCGGTCTGAACGTTGCGCTCCACGCCCTCGGCCAGGCGCCGAATCCCGTTCCCGTGATGTTCATAGGAGCAGGTCTCCCGTCGCTGCCTGCTGTACTCGCGGACGCCACCAGCTATGCCGAACGGCTCTATGACTACCGCCAACTCGGTCTCCTTGATGAGACGGCGACTGCGTCTGCTCTCGAGGTCCCGACCCGGGTGCACGGTGTCATGTGGGACGAGGATGCCCTGGCCGCCGCAGTGCGAGCTACCGGTGGGTACCCGTATTTCATCCAAGCGCTCGGCAGTCATGTCTGGTTGGCGCGTACCAGTGACCAGATCAACGCCGACGACGTCGCACTTGGCAGCGCACTGGCCCAGAACGAAGTCGACCAAGGCCTCTATCAGTCACGATGGGAGCGAGCCACGCCGCAACAGCGAGCATTCATGGAAGCCATGAGTGCCGACAACGACTCCCCCTCAGCCCTCACCGCCATCGCAACGCGCGTCGGAAAGAAGCGAAGCGGCATTTCGGTGACCCGAGATCTCCTCATTCGCAGCGGACACATCTACGCTCCCGACCGAGGCTACGTCGCCTTTACCGTGCCGGGTATGGCCAGCTTCATTCGCCGACAGAGGCGCTGACGATGGCGGGGCCTGTGCACTGGTCTACGCGACAGGCATGTCGGAGCGCGCTGGCTGCATGAGCGCGCAGGCAGCAGCGGCCCTTTCGCACGATGTCTATGAGGCAGATGCTGTTGCCCGGCGCGAAGCGGACGAACGCCGCTGGGAGGGCCGGGGTCGAGGAGGATTGGTGTCGTAGTTGGCGCTAAGGGTTTTTCGAGTGTTGCTGGGTACTGTCGGACTTCATGGATTCGGGTTCTGCTACGGACGGTTCGTACGGTCGGTTTGATGGGTCGCCTTCGCGGTCGGATTTGGAGAGGTTCTTCTTCCTAGACGAGACCGATCCGTCACATATTCGGGTGCGGCGGGGTGACCACAATCGGCTCGGGTTTGCGGTCCAATTGACGACCGTGCGGTATCTCGGCGTGTTCTTGGTGGAACCGCAGAATGTACCCACCGTGGTGGTGGAGCACCTCCGTGAGCAGCTGGGATTGAGCGCGGCTGTAGATCTTGACCAATACGTGATGCGACCGAAGACTGCGTATGAGCATTCGTGGGAGATCAGGGACGCGTACGGGTTCCGTGTGTTCGAGAGCCCGGCGGTCGGTGAGGAATTTCGGCGGTTCCTGGACGGTCGGGCATGGACGCATGCGGAACGGCCCGCGGCGTCGCGCGATCAGGCGATCGGGTGGTTGCGCCGCCACCGAGTACTGCTCCCAGGGTTGGGGTTGTTGACTCGTTTGGTTGGCGCGGCGAGGGAGCGTGCATCGGAGCGCTTGTGCGCGGTTCTCGCGGAAGCGGCGACGGCGGTGGATCCTATACTCCCGGCGCGGTTGCGGGATTCGTTGCGGGTGCCGGCTGGATTTCGATTTTCACAGTTGCAGGAGTGGCAGAGGTCTCCGACTCGGGTGTCGGGGCCGGCGTTAGTGGCGGCACTGGATCGCGCGGCGGATCTGGAGGCGTTACGGGTGCGGGAGGTGGACTGTACGGCGGTGCCCGCGAACCGATTGGCGGCGCTGGCGCGGTACGGGATGGCTTCTAAAGCGCCGACCTTGAATGAGCTCGCCGAGCCGCGGCGGACGGCGACGTTGGTGGCGTTGGCAAGGTACTTGGACGCGGTAGCGGTGGACGATGTGCTGGATCTGTTCGCGGTGCTGATGACGACGAAGTTGCTGAGCCCGGCCCAGAAGGCGACCAGCGCGGATCGGCTGTCGTGGCTACCGAGGTTGGAGAAGGCATCCCGGGTGCTGGCGTCGGTCAATAGCGAGCTCCTGACCTTTCTCGGCGCTGCCGCAGAGGAAGGTGGCGGCCTGGATGTTGCGGCGGTGTGGGCGCGGATCGAGTCGATCGCGTCGCGTGAGCTGATCGCGGGCGCGGTGGCCACGGTGGTAGAGCTCGTCCCCGACGACGACAACCAGAATGCGGCGTTCCGGGTGGCGCTGTCGGAACGGTACCGGACGGTACGGCCGTTCGTGCAGCTGCTGTGCGAGTCGTCGTCGCTGGCCGCGTCGCCAGCGGGCGGGCCGGTGCTGGCGGCAGTGCGTGCGGTGCCGGCACTGTTGGCCCGGCGGGTGGGCATGAAGCCGTTGGCCGCGGCGGAGATCCACGAGGGCATCGTTCCGTCTGTCTGGCGCCGCGCGGTGTTCGACCCGGACACAGGTGACGTGGATCGGGATGCGTACGTGGTCTGCGTGCTCGAACAGCTGCACAAGGCGCTTCGGGTCCGGGACGTGTTTGCGACCTGCTCACACCGGTGGGCTGATCCGCGGGCACGGCTCCTCGTCGGCCCAGCGTGGGAGAGCGTCCGCCCAGAGATCCTGAACGGGCTCGGACTGGATGTACCAGTGGACGCTCATCTGAGCGGAATGGTGTCACTGCTGGACGCGACCTGGCTGCAGGCCGCGGCGCGGCTTGAGGAGGCCGGTGAGGATGCCCGGGTGAAGATCGTCCCGGCAGCTGATGGGCGGGCCCGGCTGTCAGTGGAGCGACTGGAAGCGTTGGAAATACCCGACAGCCTGACTTGGCTGAAGGCAACGACTGCGAGCATGCTGCCCGCGATCGATCTGCCGGAGCTGCTCCTGGAAGTCCACGCGTGGACCGGGTTCCTGGATGCGTACGTGCACGTCTCCGGGGCTGATACGCGGCTGAGTGATCTGGCGGTCACGGTCGCGGCACTGCTGATCGCAGACGGCTGCAATGTCGGGCTCACCCCCGTGACGAACCCTGCGGTGGAAGCGTTGTGAAGCGCCCTGGGTCTGATGGAGACTCGCGCTATTTGATTCCCGCCAGCTGGTCGACGGCGGTTTGGCCAGCATAGAAGGCCTGCTCGAACTCGGTGGGTGGGACGTCGCCGAGGTAGCCGTGCAGGCGCTGCGTGTTGTGCCAGTGCACCCATCCGAGCGTCGCGAGCTCGAGGTCCTCGACTGTTCGCCAGGGTCCGGGGCGTGCGGGCCCGCGGACGAGTTCCGTCTTGTAGTAGCCGTTCACCGTCTCGGCCAGGGCATTGTCGTAGCTGTCGCCGACGGTTCCGATCGATGGTGTTGCACCGATCTCGGCGAGACGTTCCCCGTAGCGAATCGACGTAAATTGAGACCCTGCGTCGCTGTGGCAGCGGAGATCGGCGTGGTGAGCGCCGCGCCCCCACCTCGCCATCTCGATCGCATCGAGGACCATCTCCGTACGCATGTGCGACGCGCACCGCCACCCCACGACCATCCGGCTGAACGCGTCGATGATGAAACAGACGTAGGCAACGCCCGCCCACGTCGGCACGAACGTCAGATCCGTCACCCAGAGCCGGTTCGGGGCTGTTGCGGTGAACTCTCGTTTCACCAAATCCGGATACCTCGCCGAGGCCGGGTCGGTCCTGGTCGTCTTCACTCGCTTCGACCTCGTCGCTCCCTCGATGCCCGCAGCACGCATCAGCCGGCCCGTCTGATCTCGCCCGATACTGAGCCCCGCGCGGAGGGCGCTCTTCCAGAGCTTGCGGACACCATAAACGCGATAGTTGTCTTCCCAGAGCGTGACAAGCTCGGGCGTGAGGGCAGCATCGCTGAGTGATCGCGCCGACGGAGCGCGGTCTTTCGCGGCGTAATACGTGCTCGGAGCCACCTGCAAGAGTGCGCAGATGGGCTCGACTCCGAGCGGGCGACCTTCGACGACGTCGTTCTTGTTCGCGTCGATGAACGCGACTACTTCCGGTGTTGGCGGTCGAGCTCCGCCCCGAAGAAAGACGCTGCCCGCTTCAGAATCTCGTTCGCCCGCCGCAACTCGCGGTTCTCCTGCTCAAGCTCCCGCAGCACCCGACGCGCCTCCGCCGTGCTCACACCCGCGACGTGCCCGTCGTCGACGTCGGCCTGCTTCACCCAGGTCCGCACCGACTCGATCCCGTAACCGAGCTGCGTCGCGACGCGCTGCACCGTCCCGTGCTCGGTCCCCAGCTCTGCCCGCAGCGTCCGCACCATCCGGACCGCGGCGGCCTTTTCTTCCGGTGAATACCGACGCGCCGTCGGCTTCCCAGATCCCTGATTCGACACCATGACTCCATCCTCGTTTCCAAGGTCAGGAGTCTCCAACAAACTCAGGGCGCTTCAGGCCGTACCAAAGCTCATGCCACCAGTAGTCGTTGCCTCCGACGATCCGAACCTTCTCGGATACCGCCAACGCCGGAACTCGTTCGCACTCTCGCGCAAAATCCAGCAACCCAGCCAGCCCATGCACATCCGGCCCGTATTCATACTCGGTTCTGGGTCTGCCATCGTTCTGGGTCGTCGGAGCATGGCTGATCGGGTTAGGGCCCGGAAGCCCCAGGGCTTTGCGAATGTGCGCACGGCTGCCGTCGTCTGTCTGGCCCAGTTCACGAGGCTTACGCGACCCGGAACAGCTCTGGCTTTTGTGCATGTCCCCACGTTTGAGGACGAACGCGGCACTCACAGGAATCGGAGGACCACCATGCGTATCAACTCGCGTGGACATGATGCGATGCGTTTTGAATCTCAACGGGCATGTCGGGCACTTCCACGGACCGTCCCTCTCCTGAGGACCGACATCGTTGGCGTCCCAAAGATCGCCTGTCGCCATGCGAATCGCGAAGCGGTGCCCAGCCATGCGCATCATTCCCCCACATCGCCGTTTCACCCGACGATAGCCGATGGGTCGGACAGCGCCTTTTTCACCGCACCACGAGTACGGCTCAAATGCCGCACCATCGCAGACAATACCCGCCCGGCTTCGGCCGGTCAGATAGGAGAATCGCATGACGGCGGTACGACAGCTCAGCGGGGTCCTCATCGCCTGGGTGGCGATCGCGTTGCTGCTCGTGTTCGGGATCCCCACCGCCGTGCACCTGGGTGCGGTGTTCACCCCGACGACGGTTGCCTCCTACCCGTGGTCGACGCCCGAGCTCGTCACGATGCTGATCCGCGGGGAACCGTGGCCGTCGTCGACGGTGACGTGCATGTTCGTAATCGTCATCGCACTGATCCTGCTGCTGGTACTGCTGGATGCCGGCGGGTTGAGTATCCGACAAACCGGGCGCGCGTCGATCCTGCAGCTGCGATACACGATCTGGCGGAAGTCGCAGCCGGAACGACAACCGTTGACGGCACTACACGCGGAACCGCTCGGCCGGGTGGGGTGGTTCGGGTTCTTCGGGATGCGCTGGTTCACCGACCTGCTCGAGGACAGCCGGGTCGTCATCGCCCCGTCCGGGTCGGGGAAGACGATGCGCCTGGTCGTGCAACTGATCTTCCGTGCGAGGGGTGCGCTGGTGACGTCATCAACCAAGCTCGACGTGCTGCAGCTGACCGCGTGGATCCGGCACCTGCGGTTCCCGAACTCATTGGTCGCGGCCTTCGACCCGGAAAACCTGGTGCCGTGGTTCGGGCGGCGGCTCGGTATGGCCCGGGTGAAGTGGGACATCGTTGCCGGGTGTGAGGACGGGGAGATGGCGATGAAACGTGCCGCAGCGCTCGTCGCCGCCCGCCCCGCCGGCGGGGCCACGTCCACGAACTCCGACTTCTTCCGAGACGCCGTGACGAACGTGTTGCAGTGCATGCTGCACGCGGCTGCGGTGAAGGGGTTGAACATGCGGGATGTGATGCGGTGGGTGAACAACTTCGAGGACAGCACCCCGTATGACATCCTCCTCGACACCCCTGGTGCCATCCATCATTGGGAGCCGTTGCTGCGGAAGTACTGCCACGGCAAAGCAGACGAGACGGTGTCGTCGATGGATATGTCGGCGTCCAATATCCTCAAGGCGTTCTCGCTTGAGAGCATCCTCGATGCCGTCTGCCCTACCCCCGGTGACCGGGTGGTCGATGTGCGCACCTTTGCACGCAGCACCGACACCCTGTATCTGATCTGCAAGGGCGAGACGTCCCTGGCAGCAACCGTGTTCACCGCGTTGGTGGAGTCGTTGTATGCGACCGCGTCGAACGACGCCACAGTGAACGGGTCGATCAATCCGCCGCTCGAGCTCGTGCTCGATGAGGCCGCGAACGTGTGCCCGATCCCGTCGCTGCCGGCCGTCATGTCCACCGGGCGCGGTGAGGGCATCATCGCGTCAATCGTGCTGCAGGGCCTGACCCAGTTCGTCGACCGGTACGGGAAGTCCGTCGCCTCGACGATCGCCGATAACGCGGCTGAGTTGATGGTCCTCGGGGGCCTGCGCAACACGGAGCACCTGAGAGACCTCTCCGAGCTCGTCGGCATTCTCGAGACCGGTGGCGGCCGGGCCGCGCAGGTCATGTCACCAGACAAGATCCGCACCCTGCGCGACGGGAAAGCGTTGCTGTTTTACCGCAACCTCCGCGCAACGATCATCACCCTGCCCGCCTGGTGGCGCAGCACCCACAAAGCCGATTACGAAGCGGCGTTGCGTTGGGCTCAGGGCGAACAACACGCCTACACCGACAGCCTCAGAGAGAAGACGACCGTATGAGCTACGACGCCGACGACGCCCCCGAAGACCCCTACGGCAGCGCCCCGCCAGAGGGAGACCAGGACGGCGAGCATGCGCGGGTGGGTCCCGCCACGGGTGCCGTCGACGATGGCGTTGCAGGTGCGGATCCGTGGGCGGACTCGGATGATCCGCTGGCACCGATCATGGGCCTCCTGGCCGGCATGCAAGAAGCCATCGACGGGCAGCAACAGCAGATCGATGAGCTGAACGACATGCTCACCGCGATCCCTGACGGCCCGTGGGCGTGGCACATGCTGAACCGGCAGGAACGGGAGAAGCTGTGGAAGAAGCTCTACGACTGGGTGGCATGGTTGGAGGACCGCTACCTGCGCTACCTGTCCTCCCGCGTCGTCGTATTCGCCGCCGACTGGTACCGACACCCGGTAGCGGTCGAGCTCCTCACGGCGCTGATGGTCGCCCACACCAGCGCGTACCGGCGGAAAACATCAGCACCCTCGTTCGTGCTCGTTGAATGGCATGAACGTTGCCTGTGGCCGACGTTGCAACGGTTGAGCATGCTCGGGATCACGTCCGAGATAGCAGCCGCGAACTGGGACGGGCCCGAACAACGCCCCACCCGCCGCGACGACGACCGCTTCGCGGCGTTCCTCCGCACCGACCTGACGCCAACATCCGCCGTACGCGTCGACCAGCAGGAACCGGTCGAGCGGGCGCCGCAAGATGTGGTGGTGGCGGAGAGCCGCTGAGCCCGACTCGAACATGCCAGTGCCCTCTTCCCGGAGACGGGGAGACGGCACTGGCATGTTCGGGCACCTGATTGCGCCATGCGGGGTGGCGCTACGCCCGCAAAGTAGGACCGGAAGGTTGGATCGTCTGGGCATCGCGGCCGCCGAGGTCGGCGCTGGGGTTTGGGGCGGTTTGTGCTCGCGTGATTTCCAGGCTCTGCATGGTCCGTTCGCGGGCACGCTCAGCGCGTTCGGTGAGATCGTCGAGGGCGCGTTTGCGTGCGGCATCACGGACGGCGGCCGCCGCGCGGGCGTGCTGCGTTTGCTGCGCCGCAGACGCTGCTGCGCTCACCTGGGCGGTGCGATCTGGCGTGCTGTCCGCGGCAGGCTTGGGCGAGGCCGGTCTGATGCCGTGGGTGGGGCTCATGCTGCTCCGATCGTGTTGGCGGGTGCGTGTGTTTTACAGGCGGGGGCCGCGGATGGTGCGGCCTGGCACCTGCACGGTGGGGTCGTAGCTGGGTTCATCAGGGGCGAGATCCTTGCGTTGGCGTTCGGCAGACGCTGCCGTTCTCGCGGCGGTGGCGTCGACGCGTGCTTGCATCGCGGCGATCTGCTTTGCCATGGCGGTGCGCCGGTCGGGGTTGAGGGTGCGGGCGGCGTGTTCGGCGTCGGCTTGTGGGCGGCGTTGCTCGATCTTCCCGGCGAGCTCGGTGACCTTCTGCAGCTGACGTTGCGGGTCGGCGGTGGCTGTGTTCCCGTGCGCGGCACGCAGCGCGGTGGATTTGTGCAGCGCGGTAACCCGTTCGGCGAGGGTGTTCCCGAGCGGTGTGTCGCGGAAGCGTTCAGGGATTGCAGTGGGTTCCTCGGGTGGGATGCCGAAGGTGTCGCGGAAGAGTTCGACTTCGGCGGCGAGCCGCATCCATTCTTGATGCCTTCCGGGATCAGCGGGGACGTCGCCGAGCTGTTGCGTCCACTCGGGGCGTTCGATGACGAGGGCCGCCCCGCGCAGCGTCATGCGGTCGTCGATGTCTGTTGCGCGGTCGGTGAGGTGGTCGCGCCACGCTTCGGGGAGGTCTTCTGATGCTGCTGTGTGGCGGTCGACCGCCCATTCGAACAGGCCCGTGTCGGCGCCGGGATTCACCGGTTCGATCGCACCGTTGCTCTCGAGCTCCTCGAGTTTGTTCTCGATGCGGTACGAGGTGACCATGCCGATGTCATCGGCGGTGCCGTACTCGCGGGCGTTCCAAACGGTTTCAAGGATGGTGTCCGGGGACAGGCCTTGCCGTTCTGCTCGAGCGAGCCCTGCAGCGGTGGCTTCCCAGCCAACCGAGCGGGTGAGAGTGGCGGCTTGGTCGGGGCCCAGGACACGGGTGGCAAGGCCTTCGAACCGTTTCGCGTTCGCTTGCACGACGACGTCGGCATGTTCCTCGACGAGGCGTTTCAGCTCGAGCATACGGGTGCTCTCAACGTCGATCATCTCGTGGGCGGCGAGGTTCGTGTCGACGTTCCCGGCAATGGTCTTCAGGACGTCGTTCGGGTGCTGGCCTGGTTCCACTTCGACGTAGAGGACGTTCAGGTCGGTGCCTCGGGTGGCGAGCACGTACGCGTTCGCTCGCGCGGTCGACGCAGTGACAATGCCGCGGGAGACGCCTTCCACGTGGATGCCGGCGGTGTTTTTCCCGCCGATGGTGTCGCCTTGTTCTTGGTGCGCGGTGAACGCGTAGCCGAGGTGCGTGTGGTCGCGAACGTAGGCCGCGGGGAGCCGGATGGTGCCGTGGTGACGGTCGTGGGTGACGGTCAACGCCCCGTCCCGGTGGACGTCGGTGACGGTGTAGAGGTCGCCGTTGGCGACGCTGTCGCGGCCCTGGTTCATCGTGAGGCGGGGTTGGTTCAGACGTGTCATCACCCGGTCGCCGACGTGGGCGTCTTGTCCGTCGTTGAGGTGCACGCTGCGGCGCCCGGTGACGGCGCCGGCGGCGATGCGGTCGACTTGGGCGCGGGAGTTCAGAGCGTCGACGTACTCGCGGGTCGGGGCCCCCATGATGGTTTCACGGCCGGCAGCGAGGTCGGCGAGGTAGTCGCGGTAGATGACGTCGACGATCTGGTCGGCGGGTGCTGCGATGATGCGCCCGTTGTCCTTGTACCAGGCGAACGGGTCCGCTGACGGAGTGGATTCGCGGAGGAATTTTGATGCTGCTGCTTCGTGGGGGTTGGTGAAGCGGTAGATGGTTTCCAGCTCCACCGCGCCGACCTCGTTGACGATGAGGCGGAACGCCCCGCCGGCACCCGTGGCGGCGAGTTGGGCGTGGTCGCCGAGGGGGCGGGTGTAGGCGTCGACGGCGTCGAGGATGGTGTTCACCGGGTCCAGCTGAGGGGTTCCCGCCATCGCTCCTTCGTCGATGACCACCAGGTCTCCGGCACTGATGCGGTACTTGACGGGTGGCTCGGTGCCGTCCTGCTGGGCGTGGTGGTGGGCGGTGAGGAACGCGTCGATGGTGAATGCTTCGACGCCGACGTCCTTCGCGAATACTCCGGCGGCCTGCTTCGAGGGTGCCAGGCCGATCATGCGCCCGCCGGCCTCCTGCATGGCGGCCGCGGCGAGGCGCATGGACCGGGTTTTCCCGGCGCCGGCGGGGCCGACACCGAGGAGCAGTTGGGTGCGGTTGGTGACGAACTCGCGGGCAAGTCGCACCTGCGCCGCATCGGTGTTGGGGTGTTTGGCAAGCGCTGCGGCGAACTGTGCGGGGGTGACCGCGGCCGGGCCTGACACGGTGGTTTTCGCCGCCTGTAGGAGACGGTTCTCGGCTTCGAGGACGCGGGTGGAGGTGTAGAGGGTGCGGCCTTTGGAGACGTAGAACGATTCCCCGTCGCTCTGACGGGTGAGGGGTTGGAATTTCCCGTGGATGTGCTCTGGGGTGACGCGGATGGAGTCCAGTTGCAGGGTGGTGCGCAGGAGGAAGCGTTGCAGTTTCTGCCTGGTCACCGGGCGGGCCGTGCCTGCGTCGGTGAGGGTGAAGCGGCGGTATCGGTGAGCGGAGGTCCACCGGGTGACCTCGGCGCGCACATGGTGTTCACCCCAGGTGGAACGGACCGTTTCCACGTTGCCCATGATCTGCCGGGCAGCATCGTGCGCATCGATCGGCGCTTTCGCCCGGTCCGTGGCTTGACGGATCGGGGAGAGAGCTTTGGCCCACTTCACGATCGAGTCGAGGTCGGCGGCGATGTGCTTGGTGAGGGTTTTCGTGCGCACAGCGGCACGCAGTGCGCTGATAGATCTGGGCTTCGCTTTGGCGGGTCTGGTCTCTTGCCAGGCTTGGGCGGAGAGCTTGATGCGGGCTGCTTGGCCGGGGGAGCGGCCGTGCTCGGAGTGGTACTGCGCGATCAGCGTTTCGGTGGCGTGCTTGATGCTCTGGCTGCGGGTGGAGTGCAGGCTGATGAGGTCGTCGCTGATGCCGGCGAGTTCCAGTTGGGGGAGCTTCCCGGCGACCATGACCCTCTCCCGTGCACCGTATCCGGCCTCGTCTGCCCGGTCGAAGAGCCGCATCGTGTAGTACTCGGAGGCGGACACTTTCATCCGGAGCAGCAGCTTGGAGTCCAGGCTCCGCCACTTCCCGTCATCGCCTTGGACCTTGTTGGCGACGACGACGTGATCGTGTAGGTGGACGTCGCCGGTGCGGGACTCGTGGTGCCGGAACCGGGTCGCGACGATGCCGCCCTGCACGTCGATTTGCCGCGCCCCGTTCACGCCAGCACGAGTCGCGAGAGCCTCCTCCTGCAGGTACCGAATCGTGTCTTCGATCGCACCCTCGTGGATCTGTTCAAGCTTTCGCGCGTCACTTGGGTCGCTGAGCGCCCAGAGCAACGAGAACGACTTCGGGGCCGAGAAGGTGAGGTCAACACCGGCGACCGCATGCTGCGCGGGCTTCATCGCGTTGACCACATACTTCCCAAGCTCCGCCTGATCGACCGGGGCACGGTTGTGGACGTCGCGGAACACGATCGCACCCTCGCGCATGCGAATCTGCCGGAGTTCGTCACGGTCCGGGGTGCGTGCGTTGATCCGCTCGAACTCCGCCCGTTCATGCGCCACCCGGGTTGCCAGGGTGGAGTCCTTCGCACCGTACTGGTAGTACGCCCGGCCGAGCTTGATGGCCTCCGCGATCTCCGGCTCGGTCGCACCGTCCTCGACCATGCGCGCGGTGATCGCGTCCGCGTCGGGGTGCAGCCCTTCGCCGAACAAGGCCCGCATTTGCGCCTCGGACACCTGCCCAGACACCCCGAGCAGGTCGATGCCGCCACCGATCCACACGCCGGGCGGGTTGCCGTCGACAGTGTAATAGTCGGTGAGTTCGGTACCGGGAGCACGCTGCACATCACCGGTCGCGATGGACTCGGTGTAGTACTTGTACCCGTCGCCAGCGGACAACACCGCAGCGGTCATCATGCGTGGCGTCCAGCAGCATCGGCGGCACATTCGCGCAGCGCAAACACGTCTGACGACGGCTTGCGGTTCGGTTGCATGTCACTGACACTACCTCGTTCATTACTAATGCCCTATGTGTGTCGTTCTCAGGTGGTGGTTTTCGAGGGCAACGAGAAAATGCGGGAAGAGGGAGCGAAGCGAGTGAACGGAGCAAAGCAGCTGAGAACACTGACCTGCATCGACGAAGGCTCGATGGAGCGGGTGGGTGGTTGAGACTCGCTCGCGAGTCGATGCCGACCACCCGCCGGGGTCAGCCCCGCACGGGGTGCTCGCCGTCGAGCACCCCCAGGGTCCAATTTCGCGACGGCCGGTCCCGGGTGGCCGGTAGGGCGATGGTGGGGTGCAGGCGGCGGGCGAGGTCGCGAAGTGTGTCCGAAAAATGCGGTTCGGTGTTGCTGTTTCCGGGCATGCTGCTGGGTGTTGTTGGTTGGAAGGAGCGGGTTATGGGGAGCACGACGCGGATGGTTTCGGCGAGAGAGCGGGCACGTGCGGCCGCGGCCGCGTTCCGGGAGCGGGAGCGGTCCTTGGAGGCGGTGGCGGTGGCGGTCGAGTTCTTCACAGCCGCCGATCACATCGCGAGGGTGTTCGAGGTGCGCGACCGTGAGGTCGCGGCGGCGGAGCGGAAGGCGGAGCAAGCGGCAGCGGTCTCCGTGGAGGCCGGTGATGCTCTGGTTCGTCAGATGCTGGCGCTAGGGGTCCCCCCGGCGGAGGTTCGCGCGAGGCTGGGGTGTTCGGCAGCGGAGCTGCGCCGGGCGGTCGCCAGTGGCACAGTCACGGACGGCGCACCGTCTGCGGCCGTTGAGGATGTTTCGGAGTGACGGGGTAGCTGATGAAGGTGCTCGCGGGTGTGTTGGCTGGGCTGTTGCCGTTGGTGTTGTCGATCATGCTTGTGGCGTCGATCGGTGGCGGTGGTGCGTGCGCGGGGGTGGGGCTGTTGAATGTGGCGTCGATTCCGCCGGACGCGAGTGTCGCGGGGTACGGGATGGAGCAGTTGCGCAACGCGGGCCACGTGATGAACGCGGCAACGAAGATGGAGCTGCCCGTGCGGGCGCAGCAGATCGCAGTGATGACGGCGATGGGGGAGTCGTCGCTGAGGAACATCGACCATGGTGATGGTGCGGTGAACCCGGATGGGTCGATCGCGGATTCCATCGGCCTGTCAAGCCCCGGGTTTGGTAGAGGCTCGGTTAGACCCGTTCCATCACGGTGATGGTGGGCAGTTGCGTGTAGAAGTTGTTCTCGGCTTCGACGGGTGGGATGTGTCCGATCTCGCCGTGGAGTCGGCGGTGGTTGTACCAGTCGATGTATTCCGCGACCGCGATCTCGAGCTCGTCGATCCCCTTCCACGGGCCGAGGTTGCGGATCAGTTCGGCCTTGAATAGAGAGTTCAGCGCCTCGGCCATCGCGTTGTCGTAGCTGTCGCCCTTGGACCCAACCGAGGCGACTGCTTCTGCCTCAGCGAGGCGGTCGGTGTAGCGCACGGCACGATATTGGACTCCGCGATCCGAGTGGTGGACAAGTTGTGACAGGTCCCGGCCGGCACGCTGCCGCGTCCAGATGCCCATCTCGAGAGCATCGAGGGCAAGCTCGGTGTGCATGGTTGTGGAGAGCTGCCAGCCCACGATCCGGCGGGAGAACACGTCCAATACGAACGCGGCATACACCCAGCCGGAGAACGTCCGAATGTAGGTGATGTCCGCAACCCAGAGGCAGTCCGGTGCCGGTGCGGTGAACCGTCGGTCAACGAGGTCCCCCGGACGATCCGTGAATGGCCCAGGGATCGTCGTGCGTGGCCCCTTGGCCCGCGAGATCCCGCGGAGACCCTCCCGACGCATGAGCCGCTCGATCGTGCACCTGGCCACCCGGTGGCCGTCGCGACGCAGCTGCGCATGGACCTTCCGGACGCCATAGACGCCATAGTTCGCTTGGTGCACGGCACGGACCTTCACCACGGTGTCCTCGTCACTGACGGACCGCTGCGAGGGCGGCCGAGACCGCGCGGCATAGTACGTCTGCGGGGCAATCGGCAGTTCCCTGCAGATCGGCTCGACCCCGAACTCTTCCTTGTGTTCATCGATGTAGGCGATCATCTGCTGTGTGGGCGGTCGAGCTCCGCCGCGAAGAAAGCCGACGCGCTCCGCAAAATCGCGTTCGCCCGCCGCAACTCCCTCACCTCACGCTCCACCTCGACCAGGCGAACCGCAGTATCAGTGGACGTCCCCGAACGCAGACCCCCATCGACCTCGGCGCGCTGGACCCAGCCACGCAATGTGTCCGACGGGACACCAAGCTGCCGGCCGATCCTGGTACACACACCACGGCGGCCCCCATCCGCATCACGCGCCTCGAACACAAGGCGCA
Source organism: Plantibacter sp. RU18 (assembly GCF_050613355.1). Lineage (NCBI taxonomy): Bacteria > Bacillati > Actinomycetota > Actinomycetes > Micrococcales > Microbacteriaceae > Plantibacter > Plantibacter sp. RU18. Next base: position 786,349 of record NZ_CP159618.1, on the reverse strand, counting down.
CTGCACGCTCTCTCAATTCCGCCGGGTACTTCCTCAAAGCTGGCATACTCCTCATCCTTTCAGGACGATCAGAGTCTCCATCAAACCAAGGGCAAGACACACCCGAACGATCCCGTCGTCGTCACGCCTGGCGAGGACCGGCACGCGGACCCCTTCGGACGTGATCTGCGCGACGAACGCCGGGTCGAGGTGAACGATCGTGCGAATGTTGTCATCGATCACAGCGGTCGCCGGGTCGATGAGCTCGACCGTCGCAGACGCGGGCACGGCCTGTCCTGTGGCCTGCGGCGTGGTCTTGGTGGTGGTCTTGGTCATGGTGTTGCCTTCCTTGTAAAGTGGTGACCAGGCCGGGAACGGTGACATTACGAGTGTCACCGACCCCGGCCTTTGTCGTTACTGCGGGGTGTTGCGGGCGCTGCTAGTGGGCGAGGAACGCCAGGCCAGCAGCGACCGGCGTGTGCCTGCTACTCGCTGCGTCCACCCACCGGGATGCGAGGGTCGCGATCTGCACCGTGTTCAGGCTGTGCGTGCTGCCCTCGGCCGGATTCACGGCGAAGAACACGCCTTCACCGAACAGCACCCCGGCGTACCCGAACGACTGCGCAATCCCGGTCAGCACCGGGTTCAACCGCGACGTGTACACGCCTTCATCGTCGACGAACAGGTCGAGGCCGTCACGGATCGACACCACGTCATAGAAGCGGGCGTCGATCGCGTTCTGGATACCGGAGACGTGGTTACCGTCCTCGATTTCCACGGCCTCCATCAGACCGTCGAGGGTGATCTTGATACCTGTGAGCATGGGTGTTTCCAATCTCGTTTCGTGGGCCGGGCTCGATGAGCCGACCCGTCTCTGAACCCCCACCCCCTCGTTGTTTTCCCTTTCTGAGGTGGGGAGCCGTTCTGGCACGTAGAGAGATAGCGAAGGGAGAAAGCGGAGCACCTGCAGGGAGCGGTTGCTAAGCGCAGCCCGGAGCTTGCGGAGGGCGGAGTCTGCAAAAAGCGACCGGAAGGTGCGCAGCGCACGAGCGCAGCTACGATCGCAGAGACAGAACGGCGCACCACGTCAGACAGGGAACACTCCCGGCCCGAAGGGACGGGAGTGTCAAGCGCAGCGCCGGCAACGCCGGCTCCTCATTGGTCAGACAGCGCCGGCCCGCCGGCACCACTCAACCGACACGATCGAGTACCTCGAGCAGGACAACGTCCCGCGGGATCCCCGAACGCCCCTGCAGGTGGCGCCGGTGGCAGCTCCCAGGCTGACTGGGTAGAAACTCCAAGCGATCGTCCGCCCGTCCGCCACCGTGACCGTTGAGGGCGCCGGGATCGGCGTCGACGAGCTCCGCACCGCGGTGCTCGAACAAGCACCGGCCGAGCACGCGCGCTGCGCTCGGAGCGCTGGTGCCGGCGGATCACCGCGTGCTTTCGGTACGCGTGGTCGACCAGCCGGAGTAGCTCAGCGGGACGTCCACCCCGGCGGTTCGTAGACGAGCCGGCCGCGCTTCGAGTGTTGGAGCTCCGTCTGTGGCCGCTCAGGGGCATCGGGCGCCTGGCATTCGAAACGGGTACCTGGCAGCATGACCTTCACGAGGAATTGGAGCCACCAATGATCGAATCCATGTCCGCATACCTGCCGGTCGTCGTGTTCCTCCTGGTCGGCGCGGGCTTGATCACTGGCGGGCTCCGGATGAACCCGCGCTTCGTCGCGGTAGACACCCCAGCCCGGACGCGGTAGGCCTCGAGCGCCCTGCTGGCCGCTGGGACCGTCGTCGCCGCCGTGGCGCTGCTCATTCACGGGTTCGCTGCGGAAACCGTCGCCCTGGCGGTTTCTAGCTTCGGTCTGTAACTGGCTGAGCTTCACAACGCGGACCACTCCGTCCTCGCGCTCTACTGGCGACGCCGGCGCATGCCGAGCGGGACAAGCCGACGCCCGGCGTCGGTGTGCGAGCCAGCACTACAGCGTTGTCGCCTCTGCGGCAGCTACTCAGCTCGCCGCACGATGCTCAACGAGATACCGGTGCACGGCCTCGCGAACAAGCTCCGCCTGTCGGGCACCCTTCTGGGCGCGCAGCTGCTCGAACGCTTCCCAATCACGGTCCGACAACGTCGCCCGCACCGTACGCGCCGTCGCCGCACGCTCGGGCTCAGCACCGATCCGAGGGCGACCGCGGCGAATCTCCCGCTCCATCGCCTCGACCGAACCATACTCGGCGATCGCGAACTCCCGACCCGCCGCCGCCGCGGCCTCACCCGTTCGCGCAGGCCCGACCGGGATAATCACCGTCGCGGGATCCGCATAGCGATCACTCAGCGCGTCATAGTCGATGTTCTTCTCGCTCATTCTGGGTTCTCCTCCCTGAAACGCCGGATAGCCGGCCCCAACTGCATCACGTGAAAGATGACCGCTTCTCGCCCCGACCCGTCAACTGCAACGCGAACGATCACCTCAAGCTCCCGCGTCGTCTGCGCATGCTCCGGACCAATGTACAAACGGTTCACCGTGCCATCACCGTTGTCCTCGATGTCGCGCACATAGTTCGGGTACACGAGCGCATACATCGCGTCTCGGCGATCGACACCGTGTTTACTTGCTGAGTTTGTCCACGCCGGCGCCATGTACTCAGCATACCATAAAATGAGCCATAAAAGTAAGCCAAATAACTACGGCCGCGCAATTGCTCCGCCGTAGCCACAAACGGCACGTCTCGAAAAGGGATAGGTTTACAAGGCACCACGTCGGCGGTCCTGGCCGACAACCGGCGCCGCGGAAATTTGCGGATCTCCCCAACGAGTGAACGTCTTAGAAAGTCGTCTCACAGTCGCGCGTGTCTCAGCAGCACTCAGATGGGTTTCTGAGACATGCTGAGGCAAAGAGGCAGATCGGGTACACCAGAGTCAGCACCGCCAGCCAAGACGCACAACTGCGGCTCGACGCCCTCCTCGCCGCCGGCGTGCAGAAGCGCGACGCGTTCGCAGACGTGACCTCGGGTAGCAGGGCCGCGACCTCCCGCCCCGGCATGACGAAGCTGCTCGAGTACGCGGAGGCCGGCGACACTGTGATCGTGTGGCGCATCGACCGACTCGGCCGCTCCCTCATCGACGTCCTGAACACCGTCGAGCTCCTACGCGGCCGCGGAATCCACGTGCGATCGCTCTCCGACGGCATCGACCCCGCGACATCAACGGGCCGGCTGATGCTCCACATGCTCGCCACTCTTGCCGAGTACGAACGCGAGCTCATCGCCGAACGCGTGGGCGCCGGCATCGCTGCAGCGCGCGAGTCTGGCACTCGGTTCGGGCGCCCACCCGTGAATCCCGACATCATCGCCGAGAAGCTTGCCCTCGTCGCTGACGCCCGCAACCGCGGACGCACCGCTGCAGAAGCCGCTGCGCTCGTCGGCTGGAGCCGTGCAACGCTTTACCGACACCAACAGGCCCGCATAACTGCCCTCACACACCGAGACGCGCTTCTCGCCGCCCTACCCACTGACAGTCGCCCGCTGCCCAACTTGCAGCAGTACGACGTGCTTCTCAACAAGGCGAACACTCCGTCGCGACCTGACGCCTAACGCAAGATGTCGCGCTACTGCTGCCGCGATCCCTGCTTGAACCGATTACGGATCGCAGCCGCACTGAATATCAAGCTCGACCGCAGCGGTGGTGACAGGATTGCCGGCTCGGACGAGCACGACGGCTCGTTTCCGGAACTCGCTGGGAAGGCTCCTGGCAGGGGCCGAGCCTCTCCGAACAATCCCGATCCTCACATGGGTAACCCCACCATGGGCATGTCAACGAGCCAACCGAATCGACAGTAGCCCGCTGTTATTCAGACCCCGTATCGCCGCGGCGCGTTAGCGCGCGTTGCGGGGTTGGGAGAGCACGGGCATCAATCGAGGCCCGCGCCATCCCAGCTGAACTTGATGCCCCTGCAACCTTATTAGCGCAACGCGTCAAAGCGATGCCTCGCACGCGGGGCCTGACCGGCTACTTCTTGGTGCCGCCTCCGAAGAGCCCACCGAGGGATCCCAAGATGTCACCCATGCCGCCTGATGAGTTGGACGTATTGCCCCCACCAGCGAGACCCCCAATCAGGCCGCCTAGGACATCACCGATGCCGCCACCGGAAGCAGGCTGCGCTGCCGCGTTGGAGGTCACCGGTTCCTGCTTCCCCTGGAACTGCTTCGCGAGGAAGCTCATGACCACCGGGGCGAGCATCGGGAGGAGCTTGCCGATGAGATCGCCGCTGATGGGACTCGCTGCCGCCGCCGGCTGTGCGTTGCCGAGTGCAGCGACGACGTCCTGCTTCTTATCGCCGAACACATGATTGACGATCTTCTCGCCGTCGGCCGTATCGACATCGGCGAGCGAGACGCCGCCGTCGACCAGCGCGGTCCCGTGCTGCTCGACCGCTTTCGCGATCGAATCGGCGCCGCCCTCCTTGGCGTTCGCCTCCAGACCGCCAATGAGCGCGGGCAGGGCTTGCTTGACCGCGGCCTCCGCCGTCCCCGAGTCCACGCCGAGCTGCTTGGCGATGTCGCCGATCGGCAACTGCGCGATGAGATCTTCCAGACTGCTCACAACACCCTCATTTCCTGACGACGCATCGACACGCCACCAAACATCGTCAGGGTACCCCACGCAGTCCTCTCAGGCTCGGTTCGACTAGGCCGTGTTGCTGAACACCTTCGGGTGCCGCGTGGGCGAATCTTGTCCTCGTGTCGCGTGATGTGATCTCTGATGAAGCGTGGGCGGTGATCGGCCCGCTGTTCCCGGCTGCGAAGTCGACGGGGCGGCCTCCGGTGGATCGGCGCACGGTGGTCGAGGCGACGGCGTGGCGGTTCCGGACCGGGGCGCCGTGGCGGGACGTGCCGGAGCGGTTCGGGAACTGGAACACGATCTACAAGAACTTCAACCGATGGTCCGAGCAGGGCGTGTGGGTGCGGGTGCTGGAGAAGACGCAGTCGCTTGCGCAGCAGTCCGGGGACCTGGATTGGGTTGCGTCGATCGACTCCACAATCGTTCGCGTGCACCAGCACGGCGCGATATTTCCGCGCACCACAGGGGGCTTCATCGAACTACAAGAAGTTCGGTGACGAGCCGCCCGATCATGCGATCGGCCGCTCCCGCGGCGGTTTGACGACGAAGAACCACCTGGTCTGCGACGGGAAGGGCAGGGCCCTCGCGTTCATCCTCACCCCCGGTCAAGCAGCGGACACCAGCATGCTGACCGCGACGCTGAACGAGATCCGCGTCCCGGGCGCGCGAGGCAGACCGAGGTCGAGGCCAGACCGGCTGCTGGCGGACAAGGGCTACCCGTCCAAGGCGAACCGTGCTTGGCTGCGCGAGCGCGGGATCGCCGCGACGATCCCAGAACGCGACGATCAGATAGCCCACCGACGCAAGCGCCGCGGACGCCCGATCGACTTCGGTGGCCAGCAGCAGGCCCGCTACCGCGGCCGCAACGTCGTCGAGCGGTGCTTCAACAAGCTCAAGCAATGGCGCGGGATCGCGATGCGCTCCGACAAGACCGCCCGCAACTACCACGCCGGACTCTGCCTCGCCGCGACCCTCCACTGGCTCACCAGCACGACCCGAGCTCAGAACTCTTGAAACGCGGACGTTTGAGCGCGTTGCGTGGTCGTGGCCTGGGCATTCAAGCCCCCGCACCAGCTCGGATATACCCGGAACCCACGTTTGCCTGGCCGCCTTCCTGACGTGATGCCGAGCGCTGTGAGGTGCGCGCTGGTGAACCGAAACACCCCGCGCCGATCATGCTGCTCCATAAAAACAAGCAGCCCCGCAGCGGGATCGTCATCACTGAACGGCGCTGTGTTCCCCTTCGCATCCCGTTGCCAGAACGCAACGAGGGCCCCCGGCTTGGTCGGAGTGTTCCGCGCAGTCCGGATATGCCAAGCTTCTTCGCCTATCTGGACAATCCCGGACTCGTAGTCGCTGTTCTGGGTCTCGGGGATGACTTCAGCGGTCACGCCAACCCCCGCCGAGTAGACCGCGAACGCGTTGAACTGCATGCAGCCACGCTATCTTGCCGAGCTATCAGCTCAGGGCGAAGGCGCCAACCACCTTTAGCAACGCGGCCTAGGGATACTTCGGGAAGTGCGCGGAGGAGTGCCTGCGAGCCTCGTAAGCGTGAACGCGAAGGCGATCATCCACACTTACATCTGTTACAAAGCTCTCAGCTTGCCGTTGTTCCCGAGGCGCGAGCTCGTGTTCTGTCTCGAATAACGGTCCACACGGCTCCGATGACGATGAGCAGGCCACCGATCGCACCGATCACACTGAGCGTGACGTCGACATGTAGTTGTGTCAAAGACCAGATTGTGAGGACGAGACCAATGAGGCCGATGAGGACCTGGATGAGAGTCTTTCCGTTCATGTTCAGCTCCTGTAGCGTTCGGTCGAGTTCCACAGCGACTTACACGGTCCGACCAGAGCGGCCCCTCCGTTTGCGCCGGCACCAAGCACCGCGAGCCAGTTGGCTGACATGATACCCCCCGCTCCTGCGAGGGCGGTGCCTGCCATTCGCAGATTGCACTCCGTCTGCCAGGCTCGCTCTTGTCCAGTCAACGTTGGCCCGACCATCGTCTTCACCGGCTTCCCGTCCTGCACGTAGCACCCGGTCGATGATGTGCAGTTGGTGGCGGTTGATTCCCCCCACTGTGCGCTAGCTGGGGTGGTTACACCGGCGACGAGCCCAGCGGAAAGAAGGAGCGAGCCGAGGATGATCCGTTTCTTCATTGAGACATTCCGATCATGTTGCACGGACCCCAAGTTGAGATCCGATCAGCGAAAGCAACTGCTGGCGCCTCCGCATTCTGTCCATCTGGTCTACCCTCGGCGCCGGGTGCCTTGCAACCGCAATGGTCTCACCATCGCTGATCTTGCCCCTGTCCGATGCACCATTTAGGGATTCTGAGTCTCTCCTGGGAGTTACTCGACCCGAAGCGAGAGCTCCTCTAGCTGTACTGCTCGGGGACGTTGGTTGAGTTGTGACGACTCGCTGTAGTCGTTGAGAGATGAAGAGGACCTCCTGCGTTGGAGTGGAGCTGCTTAGGTTCCGTTCCGAACGAGGAGGTCCTCGATGTCCCACGTTAATGCTGCTCTGACGCCACGCCAACGATTGCGCATCGCGCGTCTGAGCGTTGATGAGGGTTGGCCGGTGCGTCACGCGGCCGTGTACTTCCATGTTGCGTGGCCGACCGCGAAGCGGTGGGCCGACCGATACGCGGCGATGGGGGTCGAGGGCATGCAGGATCGGTCCTCGCGCCCGCATCGCTCCCCGAACCGCACCAGCCAGGCGGTGGTGAAGAAGATCGTGGCGTTGCGGTGGCGCAAACGCCTTGGTCCGGTCGGGATCGGCGGGCAACTGGGCATGCCCGCGTCGACCGTTCACGCGGTTCTGGTGCGCTGCCGCGTCAACAGGCTGCACCACATCGACGTCCGGACCGGTGAGATCGTGCGTCGTTACGAGCACGAGTATCCCGGGTCGATGATCCATGTTGACGTGAAGAAACTCGGCAACGTCCCTGACGGCGGCGGTTGGCGATTCGTCGACCGACCACAGGGCGACAAGAACCGAGCAGCGACCCCAGGAAACCACGCAACGTCCACCGCGGCCCAAAGATCGGCACCGCGTTCGTGCACACCGTCATCGATGACCACTCCCGCGTCGCCTATGCGGAGATCCACGACGACGAGAAAGCCGTCACCGCGATCGGGGTCCTCCGCCGCGCAACATCCTGGTTCGCCGCCCGCGGCATTCGAGTCGAACGAGTGCTCTCGGACAACGGTTCTGCCTACAAATCGCATGCTTGGCGAGACGCCTGCGCGGAACTCGGTATCACCCCGAAGAAGACCCGCCCCTACCGGCCACAGATCAACGGCAAGATCGAACGTTTCCACCGCACCCTCGCCGACGGCTGGGCATTCTCCCAGCACTACAACACCGAATCAGCCCGCCGCAACGCCCTCCCAGCCTGGCTCCATCACTACAATCACCACAGGCCCCACACCGCCACAGGCAAACTCCCACCCATCACCCGATTAACCAACCTGTCTGGGCAGTACATCTAGCCCCGCGGTGGCAGCAAGAATTCCCACGGTAAAGAGCACTCGCTTCCTGCGTCCTACCTCTACATGCGTCATGGCGTTTCCCTTCCCCAACGACCCGAACAGGCTCTGCACCCGTCGAGGACGCACGAGCAGACCGTTGTGCGTAGACGACTACGTGTAGCTGCTTTGCGGGGGATGCGCGCCCCGTCTGTTCGAAGCTCTGGACTGAGCGCCCACTGTGATGACTAGGCGGAGTGCTTCCGTCGGACGACAAGGGCGGTGCCAGCGAGTAGCAGCAAGAATGCTGAGCCGACGAGCTCGGGCGGGTCGAATCCCGTCGCGGGTAGCGTGGGCGCCCCGGTTGCTTCAGAGGCTCCGCCAGCGGTGGTCGAGACGGGGACACTCACGATGAGGCTGTAGTCAGCGGAAGCGGTGGGCGCGGTGCCGTTATCGGCCGTGACGGTGAAGGTGTAGGTGCCCGCGATCGTCGGTGTTCCGGAGATTGCGCCCGTGGTCTCGTCGAGGACAAGGCCCGGAGGCAAGCTGCCGGCGGTGACCATGTAGCCGATGGTCGGGGTTCCGGTCGCGGTGACGGTGTGGCTGTAGGCGGCGCCGACGGTCGCGGCTGGTGGCGCCTCGGAGGTGATGGTCGGGCTCGTGGTGACAGTTCCGCCTTCCGCGTCGCAACCAGTTGGGGTGGTAATGGTGTTGTTATCGAGTGTGACCGCGGCATTCTTGGCGAGGAGGCGACCTTCGACGGTCGCGCCGGTGACGGCGGTGATCGACTGGTCGGCCATGATGGTGCCGGAGAAAGCGGCACCGGCGTCAAGGGTTGCTGAGGTGCCGATCTGCCAGAAGATATTGCAGGCGCTGGCGCCGTCTTCCAGCAACACCCGAGCGCCGGGAGCGAGGGTTAGCGTGCTGGCGGCTTGGAACACCCACACGGATTCCGCAGTGCCTGCGAGTGTGAGGTCGCCGCTGAGCAGCAGCGCACCGCCTGAGTAGACGCCGGGTGTGAGGGTGAGTCCCGCGAGCTCGGTGAGTCCTGTGGTGCCGGGAGTCAGGCTCGCTGCGGTGGTGTACGCGGTGGTGAGGTCGTTTTTTGCCTGCACTGCGACGCCGTCGCTCACGGAGGTGGTGCCGACGATAATGCCCGGCGGGAAACCGGTCACTGACGAACCCGGGCTGAGGCCCACATCACCTGTGATCGTGGTGAGGTTCGTGTTGGTCACCGTGCTACCGGCGAGCACGCCGAAGGGCGCCGCGGTCCCCAGCCCGATGGGGCCGTCGATCGTGGTTGCCCCCTGCGCGGAGCCACCGAGCAGCACGACTGAGACGGAGCCGAGCGCCAGACCGACGAGCAGCAGACGGTTGGATTGGGAGCGGAGCTGTGACATGACGTCGCCTCCTCACACGGAGGGGCGTTGGATCAACACGGTGCCGTCCACATCTGCCTCAGATGAGTCATGTGTAACACGAACGGGGGTATGCGTCTACAGGAAAAGGCTGGTCAAGCCCGATTGTCACGACGCTGCGCGAAGCCGCAGTAATGGCGATGGCAGCGAATTTCCGAGAGAATCCAACCCAGCTGGCTGGCCTTCGCGCCTAGGTCATGTCTGACAATGGTTTGCGGTGGAACCTGGGAGGCTTGATGAGTGTCGAGGTTTGAGTTGTTGTCAGATGCCCAGTGGTCGTTGAGCGAGGGGCTGCTGCCTGCCCGGACGGGGAAGCAGGGGCGTCCGTTCTCGGACGCGCGGATCATGGTCGAGGGCATCATCTACCGGTATCGGTGCGGGATCGCGTGGCGTGACCTGCCGCCGGTATTCGGGCCGTGGCAGACGGTGTGGACGTGGCATCGCCGGCTTGCCGGGGATGGCACCTTGGATCGTGTTCTGGGCGTGTTGCTGAGTCAGGCCGACGCAGTGGGGCGCGTTGATTGGTCGGTGTCGGTGGATTCCACGATCGCTCGCGCACATCAGCACGCGACGAACATCACGCGCCTCACGGGGGGCTTCGTCGAATTACACGAATCCGGCCGTCGAGCCGCTTGATCATGCGGTCGGCCGTTCCAGGGGTGGCCTGACGACGAAAGTTCATCATCTCGTCGATGGTGGTGGGCGTCCGTTGGTCATCGCGCTGACGGCCGGGCAGGCGGGTGATTCGCCGATGCTGCTCCCGCTTTTGGGGCAGTTGCGGGTGGAACGGATCGGGCGAGGCCGGCCTAGGACCCGCCCAGACGCCGTCCGTGGTGATAAGGCGTATTCATCGCGTGCGATCCGGGCACACTTGCGTGGTCGGAGGATCCGCGCCGTGATCTCCGAGCCCGCCGACCAGGCCGGTCACCGGCAACGACGCGGATCACGTGGCGGACGCCCACCCGGCTTCGACGCTGTCGACTACCGCAATCGGAATGTCGTTGAGCGCGGGTTCGCCATCATGAAGCAGTGGCGAGGCCTCGCGACCCGCTACGACAAACTCGCGATCTGTTACCGCGCAGCCGTCGTCCTCAACGCCATCATCCACTGGACAACAGCATTATCAGACACGACCTAGGTCAGCCGTCTCCGGGTCCCTGGTGCACCACGAACACCAGTCACGCTCCCGCCGCTGCGAGGTTATGGGAGCGCTCTCCGCGGAGTGAAAACCTTTCGGCTTCGGAGGTGGCTTCGCCGCCACCTCCGTCACCACGTCGTGGGGCGAAGCCTCCGGCGCTCGTCCATTCCTGGGCGAGTCCAAGCTACTCCTTCGAGCGGTAGTCGCGCAGCACCACTTCGAAGCCAACACGCCCGTGCACGGGCTGGGACTTGCGCCCGAATGGTCAGCCCCAGCCCCGGGGAATGAATCGTGGTGCGCTCAAAAGACCCGAAGTCCCGAGCAGCAGCTTCCCCCGACACCAACGAAGAACAGCTTCTTCGCGCACCAAGCGGGGCCCGTCTAGCAGTTCTCTTGCCGCTCGCTAGGTGGTCGCGGTCTAAAGGTGGAAGATGGTCTCGACAGCGAGTTCGGCCGCGATCGCATCCCCGTTGCGCACGCCCATCAACAGTCGCGGGTATCCGTCGTCGAGGACATCCCAGTCGGCGGACTCATCCGCGTGCGTGATCGACAGCTTATACGCCAGCGCGCCGATCATGTCGCGAGTAGCTTGCACGAGCGTCTGGTTCGGGCACTCATCGACAAAACTATCCACGACCGCCCAACCTCTCGTCCTAGCCGAGGCCGCGTCGCGGGCAGCAGTCGCAACCAGCAGTTCCTCGAGGCTCACCTCCAATACACGCCGACGCTCCTCGCTGAGCGTCGGCACCGTTACCCGCACCACTCCCCCAACCAGCGCACCCACCGTCTGCAGGATTTCGGTCCGCAACTCTGGCGTAGCCGCTACGACCCGCGTGTATTTCTGCGCTGCCATTTCGACCAGTCCCACCCGAGCAAGATCGTTCAACGCCTCACGAATCGGCGTCCGGGATATCCCCAACCACCCCTGCAGCTCGGCGTCATTCAGATGCTCCCCTGGCTCCAACGTCCCATCAAAGATCGCAGCACGAATGCGCTCCCCCGCGACGACTCGCAGCGACTTACGACTCGCGTCAGCCACCTCAACTGGTATCGGCATCAAACCACTCCCTTACACATGCGTAGCCCGTGACCACAATCGTAACCAAGACGTCACCACAACAGTGCACACGCCGCACAGACTTCTTGATTCGCAAGGAAATGATGCTGGTGTCGACGGCATTCGGGACGTAGGCGCCTTATCTTTCAGAAGATGCATGGAGTTGACGATGTCATAGGTCCAACGAGCGTGGCTTCAAGCTCGGCGAAAGTGTCGGCAGTTCTGTGTTCACGCGGGTTCGCCCTCCAACACATCTCTGAGGCATCCAGTCGTAAACATGGTCGCACTCCGACGTGGTGAGAGATCTAACGAGCACTGGAGGAGTCCGTCTGTTGGTCCCCCGAATGGAGGATTGAGTCTGGCGTTGGTGGCGCATACCCTGAAACTCGGTTGACCCTATTTCGAGGGCCACTGCACCGCTCGGGGCCGCCATGTTCAAGAAGATTCTCGTCAGCGCAGCGCTCTTGATCAGTGCCATCTTTCTGGCCCCAGCTGGAGCGGGTGCTAGCTACGTCCCGCGAGGAGAGGTAACGGTGACCGGCAATCTTGCCCCAGGCGGGGTCGTCGATGTCAGCTTCTCCGACGGGAGCTTCTTGCCTGGCGAAGGCGTGACGTTCTCTGTTTCCGGGTCGGGGACGACGACCCTCGCCGCCTTTCGCACCGCAATCATCAACCTGGCGAAGAACGCATCGGTAGCAGGTGCGGCGTCTGTCAGCGTGACCCTTCCTGCTGACGCAAACGGCTCCTATGCGGTAGCAGCAACAGGTCTCACAACGCAGCGTACTTACGCGGCGACGATTACGACCAGTCAGGCGGGCGGACGCGCCGACCCGGGCGCCGACGCTGGCGGGCTCCCCGACACTGGCTTCGCGTCACCCGCTGTCATCATTTGGGGAGCAACTGGGATCGTTGCGCTCGGCGCGGCACTCGTCTTCGTCCTGAACTTGCAGCGTCGTCAAAACGCAGCGACCCGCGATGCCGTTGCGCCCCATTGACTACCGGGCTGCAACGCACCGAAGGGTCGACTATGACGCGGACGTCGCCTGCTCGAGACGAAGGCCTACGGCGATGCAGGAAATTGTCCGTGCTAGCGGATTGCGCCCGGTTGCACTCGTAGGTGCCGACCGTGGTGATATCCCCGTCCCCGCAGTCGCAGCGGCGTCGCGCGCAAGGGCCCCGCTTTCGTCCAATATCTCGAGGCGAGCCGCGCGTACCGTGACGCATGGCAAGGGGCTTTCCAGAGAGGTTGCCCGGTGCGTTCTTGACGATCCCCCTGCCGCTCGCGACGAGGGGCATTGCATTCGGCTGGCTGCTCCTGCTCGTCGTCCGCTATCGAGAGTCCATCTGCTGCCGCCCCGCGCCGTGGACTCAACGCTTCTCAACGGACGTGCGGCTGCACCGATGGAGGCTGCAGAGCTGACAGGGGTAGCCGCCCTCACCATCTCCGCCCGCCCGCGTCGGTCTCGGATGGTGGACGCGTGAGCGCCGCGGACTCCTGAACTCGTTGGCCCGGCACTGTGTTGCTGGTGGACCTGAGCGTCATTGCTGCAGTCCGCATGCCGGCGCTCGCTTGTCATGGCTGCGACGACGACGGCATCGCTGACGCCGGAGGGCACCTCGTTGCGGCTCAACGGTCTATTGCTGCCCGCTCTCAAACGCAAGAGAATTGAAGTTGCTGTCGATGGGGCGATGGCGGGGATGATGAGTAATAGAAGTCGTCCCAGCTCGCCGCTCAAGACTTGTCGGCCAGCTGGGACGACTCGAAACGACACTGCTTGGGACAGAGGCGTCTTGTGGCACGTTGCTGCTGTTCGCAGAGTGCGGCTGCCTGCGGGCCAAGAGCGGGAAACTTGACAGTGCACTGTCTCCCGCTCTTGCCGCCTACTGGCCGTATACGACCTGAATACCGTCGTAGTCTAGGTGGCTGAATTCTAGACTCGATGAATCCCCGTTGCACTGCGGATAGTGCATAATTGAGATCGAATCATACGGGGTCAGTGGCTCCCAGTTGTTGTCTTCAAAACATGTGCCCGCCTCGGGGCGCGTGTGCTCGTGTCGGAATCCGAGCACATGTCCCAATTCGTGCGCCATGATGTTGCCGGCAGACCATCCCGAGGTGGTCAGTGTGTTCGACACGAGAATATTCCTCCTAGTCTTTGGCGTGTCCGGGAAGAACGCGCGAGCGATGTACGCCGTTGTGCGGGTGGGTTCCACTGAAAATGTCACGCTCGAATTTCTTGTATTGCACCTCGCGTCATGCTCCGGTAGGTAGTCGAAGTTCACGGCACTCGACGCGCCCTCCCATGTTGCGGCGCCTTCCTCCATGGCTTGGACGACGGCAGCCTTCGCGCTCCCGAACGCGTCGCTGACGCAGTAGCTCAGGCTGCCGACTTCGTGCATGCTCCATAGACTCAGGAAGCCGTCTGCCCCCTTGTTCGCGATGAGATCTCCGGGGCTAGTGCTCGGCATGACCCCCTGCGCCAGCCGATCATAGAACTCACGCAACGCAAATTCGTCACTAATTGTTTCGTCGCCATTGACGATGAACTGCCCATCTTCGTCCTGGTAGGTGGCGTCGCGGAACTCCTCCCAGGAGGGCACTGAGGTGCGCGCCGATGCTGACATCGGTATCGCGGCACCGCCTCCCACCATGAGCAGGGCTATCCCGCAGGCTGCTAGCGTGCGCGGGTGCCGGCCGCCGCGGTTGGACCTCTTCAGTGTTCCAGATTTTTTCATGATCAGGCCTCTCTGCCAGTCAGGTGTGAATCGGTGAAGCCCATAGTAGGACACTCTGTGTTAATTAGTGCTTCGGGACTCGCTGACTGCGGCCGCTCTTCTAGCCAGAGTGGCCGCGGTTGGGAGGGGTGGGGTGGGCGTCCTGCCGCGCGATAGGATTCTTCATCTTGCCGGTCCTGATCAAGGATGAGGATGGGTCGGCGAGGTCCACCATTTCGCGAGTATTGCGAAGCTGTAGGCGATTGAGGCAGGAGTGATCAAAATCAGGCTGGCGGAGGTCAAGAGAGCGCGCGCGATTTGGATTCTCGGCTGTCACGCGGTCGACGCACTCACCTACCAGCTGCCAGAAACGTCGCGCTGCCAGCGTTCCGTCCTGGTCAAGGATGCCGGCAAGGAATCGGAATACGCCATCGAAAATGTCGGTGAAGATGGCCAGAGAGGCTTCATCATCGTCCACCGGAATGACGATTCTTTCGATATCTACTGGCACCCGCAACCCAGGATGTGAGGCCAGCACTGCGATCTCCTCGCCGATGTCCTTCATGAAGACTCGACGCACTGCGCAGTCCCGCAGGACTAGTATTACATTCTCGCTGTGCGGCATAAACGCCAAGTTGTGTACAACAAGGCAGTAAACAAGCGGTCGTAAGTACGCGTGTAGATACCTTCGGACCCACTCCGACGGCTCTAACCCAGAGCGACGCACAAGGGCCGAAACCACCGATACACCCGCGGAATCGCGGTGCAGCAGAACAGCCATGGTCATCGGGCGCTCCCCATCGTCGAGTCGACCAATCGGGCTCTGGCGCCAGAGCGCAGCAAGCATCTTCTGCTGGGATGAAGGCGCAGATGCTTGATGATATGCGTCACCGGTGTATCCAATTGATGCATGCTCAATAAGGATACTGAATCTGCATTCCTGGAGTGTAGTGTCGCCGTCGACAAGATCCTGCACCCAGTCGTTTATTCGAGGCGTATCCTTCATGTACGCCGGCGATAAGCCTCGTAGAAATCCCATGTTCTGGATAGACAGAGCCGTCTTCACATAGGATCGCCTAGGAGAACTGCGATTGAACCCAGTGCGAATGGACTGCTGAGGTTGATACTGGTCGGACATCTCGCCGAGATCTACAAGGGACCGTCGACCGAGGTCCGGCGCAAACGATATTGCGATGCGATGCTGCCACTGCCAGGGGTGGACAGGTATCCAGATGAAATCGGCAGGGTCCAGGCGGAGACGGCGGAGGCAATCGTGGAATCGTCCTAAGGCTTCCGGGCCCAGCTCGTCCGCCCAGTGTTCATCATCCGAGCGGCCAGATGAAAGCGCCAGGTGGGCCTCTTCTCGGCGAGCTGCGAGCCAACGGTATCGGAAGGCGCGACCAAATTCGGGTGCGTACTCTCGGTACTCTCGGAGTCCGAAGCCCATCCTTCCGTTTGATGCGATGAATGCCGGGTGGCCCTCGGTCATTGTGGCTTCAGCGTCTTGAAATCCCGCCACGATGTCCAGATTGGACCGGCCCTTCGCGATTTGGTCGGACGAAGGGCCCTGTCGGCGGTGCTTTGCAGCAGCGCTTCCAAGCGTCGACGCGAGTTCCTCCAGGTAGGTCCCAACGAGGGGCGCGGGAATAGCCAGTTCCTGATGGAGTTCTAGAATCAGGTTCTGCGCGTCGAGAGGGGCTGGTCGTCCCGCAACCATGCGGAGAATGGAGGGTTCGTCGATAACCCAGTGCTCGAGATCATAGAGTTGAGCGCTGTAGTGATAGACCGAGCCGCCGACTTCGAGGGACCACCGGTCAGGTTCTCCTGAACTGGGCACCGGACGTAGTAGACGTTCGTGCGCGAGCTCGGCCAGAATTTTGGCTGTGAGGTGCCGCTGAGCGACGGACATATGTTCCGGGACGAGGTGGCTCCCGTCCGTGTTGTCTGCGGGCTCGCCGATATCGCGGACGTCGAGTACGGAGAGAAGAGCTCGCTTTCCGTCAAGGTCGACTTCCCGGAGCGCGCGGAAACCCACTTCGGTGTTTTTGAGGTGTATCGCCTGATTGTTAACATCCGGCTCTACGACAATGCGCCGTGCCCCGAGTTGGTCTCTGCAGTGTTCGACTGATGACCGCATGATAGCTGATGTCAGGCCGGACACCGGCTGAGAGGGCGGTGGCGAGACGAGGAGGTGCATCCCGACATCGCCGACTTCTGACGCCCACACGTCGGTGAGAAGAACTTTGTCAGGATCGTATGTTTCGAGCAGAAAGCAGGCAGATCCGCGAAAGCGGCCGAGCCAGACGGTCTGGAAGGGATCTGACTGGGTTTGGTGCAAGTAGGCGCGCACTTCTGAAGTGTCGAGATGCCCCATCCCCCACCATGACGAAGCGGGGTGCGCGAGCCAGGACTGAACGAGCTTCGCGTGTCGAGGGTTGCGTCCAATAGCGTGGTGTAACCCCGGCCCTGATGGGCGTGTTGCACCGATGTGAGGCGGCCACCGCGTGATTCTTGGAAAGACCGATCAAGTCTTTTCCGAAGGAGTACACGCGATGACCGCACCCCATTTTATTGACCCTGCCCGTTTCCTGTCCGAACAACTCGAGCAAGCCTCGCCGGACCTGATGCGGCAGATGCTGACCACGTTCATCAACGCGCTGATGAGCGCCGAGGCCGAAGCCGTCTGCGGGGCCGAATACGGCCAGATCTCCGCCGACCGGACCAACTCCCGCAACGGCTACCGGCACCGGGATTTCGACACCCGCACCGGCACTCTCGACGTCGCGATCCCGAAGCTGCGCACCGGAACGTACTTCCCGGACTGGCTCCTCGAGCGGCGCCGCCGTGCCGAGGCCGCCCTGACCAGCGTCGTGGCGACCTGCTACCTGCTCGGGGTCTCGACCAGGCGGATGGAGAAACTCGTCGAGTCCCTCGGCATCACTCGTCTGTCCAAGTCGCAGGTGTCGATCATGGCCACCGACCTCGACGAGCAGGTCGAGCAGTTCCGCACCCGGCCCCTCGACGCTGGCCCCTACACGTTCGTCGCCGCCGACGCCCTGGTGCTGAAGGTGCGCGAGGGCGGCCGTGTCGCTAACGTCCACGCGCTCCTCGCGACGGGCGTGAACAAGGACGGGCACCGTGAGATCCTGGGCTTGCAGGTCACCAGCGCCGAAGACGGCGCCGGCTGGCTGGGCTTTTTCCGCGACCTGACTGCCCGCGGCCTCACCGGGGTGAAGCTCGTCACCAGCGACGCTCACGCCGGCCTCGTCGCGGCGATCGGGGCGACGCTGCCCGGCGCGACCTGGCAGCGCTGTCGCACCCACTACGCCGCGAATCTGATGTCCGCGACCCCGAAGTCCAGCTGGCCGTGGGTGAAGACCCTGCTCCACTCGGTCTATGACCAGCCCGACAAGGACGCCGTCCACGCACAGTTCGACCGGGTCCTGAACGCCCTGGAAGAGAAGCTCCCCGCAGTCGCCACCCACCTCGAGACCGCCCGGGCGGACGTGCTCGCGTTCACCGGCTTCCCGAAGGAGATCTGGCGCCAGCTCTGGTCCAACAACCCGCAGGAGCGCCTCAATCGCGAGATCCGCCGCCGCACCGACGTCGTGGGTATCTTCCCCGACCGCGGCTCCCTGATCCGCCTCGTCGGAGCGGTCCTGGCCGAACAACACGACGAGTGGATCGAAGGCCGCCGCTATCTCGGCCTCGACGTCCTCAGCCGCTCACGCCTCACCCTCGTCCCGACCGACAAGGAGGAACAAACAACCGAACTCGGCGCCCTCAGCGCCTAGAAATCCAAGAATCACGCGGCAATCCCGTTACACCACGCGTTTGGACTTGACCGTGTCGAGCTGGGCTGAGCTGTTCAATTGACACTTGGTCCATGAGGCGGGTCAAGCTGGAGTCAGACATTGGCCGACTGGTTTCAGTCACTGGGCCTCCTCCAGAAATGCGGAAGGATCGAAGTGCTGGAACGCGATTCGCGTCTCCACTGAGTAGTGCTCTCGACCGGTGATGGACCGGATGAGGGATGCATTTCGCCATGCGCCCATGCCGAGGTCGGGAGCAGTTAGTCCATGCGTGTGTTCCTCTGCGTTCTGGACCCAGATTCGTCCGCCGAGCGTGTCGATATGGCGATCCTCTGCAACTGCCAGCTGCCCTCGAGCGTCCCTCGCGAGCAGATGTTCAATCGGCTCGAGGAACTCGGGTGGTCGTGGTGTATACCCAGTCGCCAGAATCACCCGTTCGACTTCGCGCACATGTGTTCTACTGCTCCCTTCCTGTTGGAGCATCAGTACGTATACACCCCGAGCAGGGTCCCACCGTGCCGAAGTGACGGAAACTCCGCTCTGCAGGAATGTAGGGATGGGTCCGTCGACGCTGATTCTGTATAACGACTCGTAGATCGAACTGATGAGGTCATTGCTGATTCCCTTGTATAGATGCCGTTGCTCGCGTGCTAGACGGTCTTTGACTTCGGCGGTCAGGCGGTAGAAGAAGCTCGTATATTCGGGAGAGGTCATTTCGAGCGTGAGCTTGGTGTCGTCCATGGGGAAGAACCGCGGGGACCTGGTCAGCCAGTCCAAGCGATAATGGCCGTCTCGGATACTGTCCAGTAGATCTCGGTAGATCTCTGCAGCTGACTGTCCACTGCCAATGACAGCTATCGATCCGCTCGCTCGAAGGCTCGATCGATTGCTGACATATTGCGCTGAGTGAATTACCGGTCCCTCGAGGTCGCGTAGCGCCGGTGGCACAGTCGGCTTCGTTCCGATGCCTATCACCAGATGGCGCGTGTGGTACATGACGGAACCGTCTTTCGTGTCTACCTGAACACTGAATAGATCTGTCTTAGCGTCGAACTCGACGGCGCGCACACGAGCCTGCCATTTCAACGAAGCCAGCCGACGGGTAGCCCACTTACAATAGGCGTCGTACTCTTTTCGAAACGGGTGAAAATCTTCCCGTATATAGAACGGGTAGAGTCGTCCGACTTCTTTCAGCCATGCGAGATATGAAAAACGGGATGTAGGGTCGGCGAGCGTCACTAAATCGGCCAAGAATGGGACCTGTAGTGTGGCATTATCGAGCATCATGCCTGGGTGCCAAGCGAACTCATCCGCTTGATCGAGATAGATCGATCGGAGGCCTGCGATTGGTTCTGTCAGGCATGCGAGGCCCAGGTTAAAGGGTCCAATTCCGACACCGATGATGTCATACGGTTGGTCCAACGCTTCTGTCATCCTTCGTTATCTGGCAAATCCCCGACTCATCGCGCTGATTCATTGCATTCGTGACTCGAGATTCAGTTGTGCCTGCTCCTACTTGTCGGTCCGGGTAAAGCCCAAAACAGGACCGGGACGGTTCGCCCATGGCTACCGCTTTGCCTGCGGTCGGGAGTGCCTCTCTCTGGGGCGAAGGCGAGCGAGTCAACCAGGGCGCCTGTGTCTTGTTCGTGATGAAGTACTGTGAGCCGGTAGAGTCTGTGGTTGCGTCGTGTCGTCTATGGTCCGTGGTGATGATGTGTCGCTTGTGCGGGCCGTCGACAGTCCACACGATGCGCCAGCCGCCGGGCCAATGCGTCACGCGGCCGGCGTAGTGGTCGGGTGCGCACAAATACACGATGCCGTCGTCGACAGCCCAGTCGTGGAAGTGTCTGCCATCCTCAAACGTAACCCGCCACCTGTCATGGTCGGCGATGAGTCGGAGGGTGCGCCGCACGGGGGTCGCGATGCTGTCCAGCCACCAGGCGCCCCGCTCCTCCCAGGTAAGCCTTGTCGGTGACTCTGCTCGAATCGTGAGCAGCCCATTGGCGTGGGAGGTTGTGTTGCTCATCATGTCGGATATGGTGCGGAAGAAGGTCCATCTCCCCACGAGGCCTAGCGCGTCGTCGATCGATGAGGAACACATCAGAGAAATGCTCCTGTCGCTTGATCAGATTGGCGCCGACGAGGGAGAAGACCTGGGCTGAGACCAGGCTAGGTGCAGCCGCGGCCAAGCGCTTTCGTTCTATACGCTTGCCGGGCGGGCGCGTCGATGTCAACGCGCCCGCCCGAACGAAAGTGCCAGCGATATGATCTGCAGCTCTCGATGACCTGTTCGCAGCGACTAGCTTCGATATGAAGCAGGGTGGAGCGTGTCCGCCTTTGCCGGAGTCAAGTCAGAAGCTTTTTCTATACTCACTCCTGCGACGACGCCGAGGCAGTGTGGGGCTTCTCGCGAAGTTGGACGCAGTCCAGATGTGGCTCATGCTACCTGGTGACCTTGACTGTTTCTCCGTCATTCGGAATCACGAAGTCACTCACCGGCTGTCCCGTGTTGTTATCCTTGAAGGTCACGCGGAGGTCAAAGCCGGTTCCCGCAATCGCCTGAAAAGTTCCCTTGCTATTCATCGTTGCCTGGTCGCTAGATCCGTCGTAGGTGACGTTATCCGGAACGCGAAATCCGAGTTCCATCTGCTGGACGTCCGAGGGGTAATTGGACATGTACGCTGGGACGTAAGCCAATGACATGAGTGTGTTGAACACTCCCCATTCCTGTGCCTGCGGAACCCACCGACCTGCATCGGCGTCCTTCGGATACATCAAGGTCGTCTCTGAAGTGAAGTTCCTCTTGCCCGCTACCTGGCCGGTTACCTGTGTCTGCGACAAGACCCCTTCAACAACGGCTGTCTGACCAGCAGGCACCTTAATTGCCTGGCGCGATGCGGTGATCGTTTGCGTCGTTGTTTTGGTATTCGCCACTGCTCTGCTGCCATTATACTCGGCGCTCAGTGAAATCTTTCCGCCCAACTTGGCCACAAACTCGACCTTAAACTCTGCGCTCACTTCAGTGGCAGTTCCCACTTTCCAACCGTGGGTGGTAGTAGTAGTGACTGTGTCGGTCACCTGTTTGGCGAATTCAGCAGACGTCAGCGTCTGCTCTTGGGGACCATCATTCCGCAGGGTGGAAACCAAAAAGTTTACTGGCTGAACATCAGTCTGCTGAACCGGACCAGTCACATCGGCGAGCGAGTAGTTACTGATATTCAGGCGCGTCTGAGCTTTCAGCCAGCCGTTTTGCAGCCACTTGAAATCCTTTCTCATTTTCGCCGTCGGATTACCATTCTTAACGTGAAGATGCATGTAATTCGTCAGGGCGCCGTTCAAGGTGACTTTCAGTGCTTCTTCGTCGCTGAAGAGCGCGCCCCCGTCTTGATACGCGGTGGGGTTTGCAGCATCCATGGTCGGGCTGGCTGCGTATGCGGTCGAGCCTGTTGCAAGTACTGCAGCCAGACCCAGCCCAATTCCAGCCCGGAGCGTCCTGAGGGCCATGGGCTTAGTGTGTTTTGTCAATTTCAATCCTTACTTGTGACCCCACGGTGATCAGCAATATTGCCCGCGCTCCGTGGGCGAGAACGGGTCACCAGGGTCCTGCAAAACGGAATTACTTGTCAAGTTCTGGTCCTAGGTGTCCTGTTAAATGTAGCCTCGTAGTTTAGAAATGACAAGAGTAGACGTGGTCTGTAGTTAATGATGAGTGAAGCGCCCTGAGTGTATTGGAGACTCCAGCCCTTGGAAATGAGGATGGAGCCATGGTGTCGGATCAGGGGCCTGGGAAGCCGACCGCACGTCGGTATTCACCGGAGGAGAATGCCGGGGCGGTCCGGATGGCGCGGATGTTGCGAGCGGAGCAACACCGCCAGCATCGACTACGTGATCCAGCTCGAACGCTGGGGCCACACCCTGCCCCCGTCGAACGCATCGCCGCTGATTCACCGACACCGCATCAGCCGAGTAACCGTCGCAGCCCGCTCACCAGTTCTCGCGATGCGGCATCGCCCGCGCAGCGCAGGATGCGAGGGTCGTGTTGGTTTGATCTCCGCGGTGGCGGACTCATCGTTGGCGCAGGAGTCCGGGCCATCGGCGCTTCGCCGGCGTCGGTTGTCGAGCTGGCTGAGGAGGTCTTCTAGCCCTTCGTGGCACTTTCTGCCGAGGGCCTCGAGTTGTGCCGGTTCGAGGAAGGCTGAGCGGGGGAGCTTGCCGATGTTCTCCGCGTGTCGGCCAGTGAGAGCCTCCAGTGCCTGGAGCGAGGCGGAGGCGGTCTTGGGTGTGTCGATCATAATCAGCCCGTGAAGCGCTGGACAGCTACCCGATCACCCTCGAAGTCGCCATGCACCTGGCCGAGTTCGACGGGCAGGCCTCCGCCACCGAACGCATCCTTGTGGCGGTGAAGCACGGGCACGACCTCGACCACGTGGTGCAGCGCATCCGAGACGACATCGCCATCGACGCCATCCGAGAGCGCATCGCCGCCGAATATGCCACCCAGGGCATCCGCACCTTCTCCTCCAGCGACTACGACCAGTACACGAACCTCACCCGCCTCACCAACGCCACGGCCGACGCGGAGCGCCGCCCGGAGATCCGCATCGAGGACCACACCGACTGCCCCGGCTCCGCGCTCGCGATCGCCGTGCACGGCCTCCAAGACGACGACGTGCAGATCTACGGTGTGTGCACCGAACCGCAGCACCACCACGACCGGTGGGGTGGCAGCACCCAGGCGAAGGTCAAGCTCTCCGAGCGGTCCGATGAGGAAGCCGAAGCCCGTCGCGCCGAGCGCCGCACCCTCATCGCCAACAACAAGGCTTGGGACTCCGGCCAGACCACCCGGCGTGCATGGCTTGCGTCGTTCCTCAGCCGCAAGACCCTCCCGAAGGACGCTGAGCTGTTCGCAGCGCTCACCTTAACCCAGCACGCGTTCCTCGTGAGTAGCGACAACCGCTCCATCGCGGAGGACATCACCGGCGTCAGCTACCCCCACGGCCTGCAGCAGCTCGTCGAGGCCACCCCAACCAAAGCCGCCCACGTCACCCTCGCCGTCGCGATCTCCGCCCGCGAACACCACACCAGCCGCGACTCATGGCGCAGCACCAACACCGCCGACATCGACTACCTGATCCAGCTCGAACGCTGGGGCTACACCCTCTCCCCCGTCGAACGCATCGCCGCCGCACCTGTCGAGTAACCGATGCGGCCCCCACCGAATCCCTCGGCGGGGGCCGCATCGCCCGCTCACCAGTTCTCACGGTGCGGCATCGTACGCGCAGCGCACGATGCGAGGGGCGAGCCCCTCACCCTCCCCGGTAACGGGCGGGGATTCTTTCGAGACTCCGATCATATGGCTGCGCTCCTCCGTGACCAACGCGGCCGGCCGCGCCGGCCCCTGCGCGCCGGAAACTTCTGAGCCGCGGTCGCAAGCTCCCTTATTTCGGCTCAGAACTTTCCGTCCCACAGGGGTACCCGCTTATGGTCCCTCCCCCGACTCCACCATCTGCTCTGCGTATCGAAAGAATCCCCTCCTGGCGAAATCTGAAGAACGGAACGAACGATGTCGATCACCATCTACACCAAGCCCTCATGCGTCCAGTGCACCGCGAGCTACCGCGCCCTGGACAGCGCCGGGGTCGACTACGCGGTCGTGGACCTCAGCGTCGATCACGCTGCCGTCGACCTGGTGAAAGACCTCGGCTACCTGCAAGCCCCCGTCATCGTCACCGACGTCGACCACTGGTCAGGGTTCCGCCCCGACAAAATCGCCACCCTCGCCGCCTGATCCCCTGACACAGAAAGCCGCTCATCATGCTCACGATCACTTTCCCGGACTCCACCGTCATCACTGCCTCGACCGACGTCATGCTTGCCGCGCAGCTCGCCGACCGCGAATGGGGCGAAGGATGGGACAACGGCATCGACCCGTTCGACGAGCACACCCTCATGGGTGAGATGTTCGAACTCATCGCCCACATCAGCGACGGCAACATCCCCGGCCACCCCCTCACCACCACCGAAGAATCGGCGTCTAATTCAGTAGACACTTGATCGGCTAGTGCGGTAGACTTATGATGTGGTCGAAGGAATGAAGTCAGCGAAGGACGTCTTGAAGTCGATGCGGAAGCACGCACGGCGGCTCGGATACAGCGTCGAGTCGATACCCGGAAGGGGAAAGGGCTCGCACAGCATCTGGGTCGTGCTCGACCCGAGCGGCAAGGAGCTGGGTCGCATCGGCCTCACCGGCCACACGGGAGACATGTCGCACACCGTCACCCGTTCAAATGAGCAGGCGCTCGAAGGACTCTTTGGCAAAGGATGGTTGGACAAGTGAACACCTACCAGGTGACCGTGACCCGTGAAGATCCCTACTGGGCCGCCCAGATCGGCGGGCTTCCAGGAGGCGCAACCGAGACGCGCGCGCTGGCAGCTCTCGACGCTGAAGTCCGCGACCTCATCGCCGGACTGACCGACGTCGACGAGGACGACATCGAGCTGGAGTGGAACTACGATGCCGCGTTCGAACCCGAAGTCGCCCAGGCGCTCGGTCAGCTGCAAGAGGCCCGGAAGTCGCTCGACGATGCACGCGCACAGTACGAGCGCATCCAGCTCGAAGCTGTGAACGGTGTACGCGGACAAGGCGTCTCAGTCCGCGACGCAGCCGTGCTGCTCCACCTATCGCACCAGCGCGTCTCCCAGCTCGCGTCCTAGGACGTGTTGCTAAAGCCGCTGCTCAGCAGCGGTGACACTAGGGCTGGTTGGGGTCTACCGTCGTCAAGGACGATGAGTGGGGCAGGGTGCCCTGATGGTGGGTGGCCTTGACCCCGGTTCGAGGCCAACTGTCCAGCTCGTTACTTGGGTGCGCGCTGATTTGTGGTGTCCCGGATGCAGGCGAGAACGTTGATGAGCTGCGGGAGAAGCCGTTCGAGATGCGCGGGGTTGTTGAACGCCTCGGCTGAGGCCGGGACCGCGAGCAGCGACTGTCCGCATGGGATCGTCAGGGCTCCCCCGACGCGCCGACCAAGACACCGGGGCAGTTGCCGCGCCGACGGCGGCGACCGCGGAGCAGATCTGGGACAGGGTGGGTCGTTTCTCAGGCGCCGCTAGGTCGTGTCTGATAATGCTGTTGTCCAGTGGATGATGGCGTTGAGGACGACGGCTGCGCGGTAACAGATCGCGAGTTTGTCGTAGCGGGTCGCGAGGCCTCGCCACTGCTTCATGATGGCGAACCCGCGCTCAACTGTTAGCGCCGAGCTAGAACGGACCCCTTTGCGCCGGTCTGGGGTGGACCCCTCTTCGTTGGTTGAGCTTAGTTCTTCTCTGTCTGCTTGATGAGGTCGCGGCGGCCGTGGGTGCGGTAGGAGTCGCCGGAGAGGGTAAGGACTTCGGAGTGGTGGACGAGGCGGTCGATCATCGCTGCCGCGACGACGTCGTCGCCGAACGTCTCACCCCAGCGGCTGAACGGGAGGTTCGAGGTGACCATGATCGAGCCTTGCTCGTAGCGAGATGCGACGAGTTGGAAGAACAGGTTCGCGGCGTCCTGGTCGAAGGGGATGTAGCCAATTTCGTCGATGATGATGAGTTTGTAGCGGCGGATCTTCTTCAGCTCGGCCTCGAGCTGCCCCTGGTGGTGGGCGGCCGCGAGTCTCGCGATCCAGTTGTTCGCGGTGTCGAAGAGGACGGAGTATCCGGCGTGGGTGGCTTTGACGCCGAGCCCGATCGCGAGGTGCGTCTTCCCGATCCCGGGCGGGCCGAGCAGGATCACGTTCTCTGCTTTCGCGACGAACGTCGACGTCGCGAGGTGCGCGAGGACGTCTTTACGCAGAGACGGGAGGTGATCGAGATTGAAGTCCTCGAGGGTCTTGACTGCGGGGAAGTGCGCGGTCCGGATCCGCATCGTCGTCCCGGCGGATTCACGGTCCGCGAGCTGGCGTTCAAGGACGGCTGCGAGATATTCCTCATGCGCCCAGTTCTCGACCCTGGCGCGGTCCGCGAGGTCTTCCCAGACCCGCCCGATCGTCGGGGTCTTGAGAGCTCTGGCGAGATAGGCGATCTTGGATGCAACCTGCTCGGTGGTCTTCGGAATAGGAGCGTCGATCGTGCTGCTCTTGGAGGTCATCGTGCTTCTTTCTCGTATTCGGTTTTGGTGGTGAAATCGACGCCGAATAAGGCGTCGTAGTCGGACAGCGCCCGAAGTTGGACCCGATGCCCGTCCGGGTGCTCACGAACCCCGGAGGGCTTGGGCCGTTGGTAGTGGGCGCGTAGCTTCGCCGCCGCGGTGACGTGCCCGGGATCGGTGATCGTCATCCCGTTGCGCAACGACCGGGCATGCCGTCCCGCGGCCTGTCCGGCGCAGGAGATCGTGACGTCATCAAGCGTCGCGCGAACATCGACGAATCGGCCGATGAACCGAGGATCGACGGAATAGTCGTTCCCATCGAGACGGACGTAATAATCCCGGGCCAGTCTGATCCGATGCGTGAGACCAGTGACAGGGGGCTTCGCCGGAAGTGGGAGCATCGCCGCCCGGTCAGGGACAGCGAGCTCGACGGGACGGGCAGCGATCGCACGGACCTTCCGCTGATTCGCTCTGGTCTCCAACCAGGTCGTCATCTGGGCGTTGAAGTCATCTCGGTCTTGGAAAATCCGGCCGGGCAGGAACGAGGTCTCCAGAAAGCGGTTCGCGCGCTCGACGATGCCCTTCGTCTCCGGGTCTCGTGGCGGGGCCAAACGCAGCCTGGTCGCCAGCGTCCCCACGAACGTCGCCGCGAGGACGGTGGGCTTGCCCAACCCGCCGATCGCAGCCTCTCGATCCCAGAGCAACGATTTCGGCACCCCGCCGAACCTCTGCAGCAGCGACCACATACCCGCAGTGAGATCACCGCCCTGCCGAGACGGCAGCATAATCGCCTCGATCCGCCTGGAGAAGCCGGACACCATCACCAACACCGGCAAGACACGATCCTGGCCCCCGCCGACGGGAACTCGCGCCTCAGGGAACCACAGATCACACTGGATCACCTCACCCGCCTGATACGAGAGCCGATCCGCGGGATCGATGCCTTGATACTCCGGCCGCAGCTCAGACACCCGCTCCCGAAACAACGACGGCGAGAACGTCCAACCGACACGCTCCGCGATCACCGTCGCCGGCATCTTCGGATACTCCATCAACAGCGCACGGATCTGCGGCACGAAGACATCGATCTTCGAACCCCGCGGACCCCGCGACCGATCCGGCGGATCCTCACCCCGCAACGCCCGACGGACCGTGTTCCGCCCGATCCCAAGATCCCTCGCGATCTGCTTGATCGGAACCTTCTCAGAACGATGCAACCGCCGAATCTCTGCCCACGTATCCACTGAAATCATCCTCCTAGCTTGAGCTAGGGGGTCCAATCCAACCTGGCGCTACAGGGTCCGTTCTACTTCGGCGTCAACAGTTCCGACTCACAAGAGCGCTCTGGTCCTCCTCCGATTCTGAAACCGCGATGCTGTCGAACGCATGGAGCTCTCTCAGCCCGAGCTATAGAGAGTTGAATAACATCGAGAGCACCCTCGCCAAGGCAACCCTGAGCGGACCAGCTGACTACGACGCATGGATAAAGCAGGTGACGATGTTCCACCTGGTGACAGAGGGCGTCCTTGCTTATCACGGACAGCGCATGCTCACGAACACGCTGCAGAAAAGTGGCAGACTGCCCGGAATCACCAGAGGATTCCTCGCGATGGGCCGGGACGAGGCGCGGCACGTATCTTTCGGTTTGGAAATGTTGCGTGTGGCCCTTAAAGAGGGCCGCCAGGATGAGATCCTCCACACGCTCGAACTCATCTTGCCTTATGCAGTCACCGTCGACTATCAAGATCCCGACATGCCTGCCAGGGACTGGCGGACAGCGCTCCACACAAGGAGGCAACTCTTGGAGGCCGCAAACCGTCGAATGAGACAGATTGGCCTCGACCGCGAGACTGCGAACGCCGTGACTGCTGACGCCGACAGGAGAGCAGATGATGTGCTCGTGTCGTTTGGGTTCGGGCTCGTTGGAGCGAACCAATGAAAACTGTGATGGTTACCGGCGCGCTTGGGTTCGTCGGATCGGCGCTGTCGAGGCGAATGCTCGCGGAAGGAGTCGCAGTGATCGGTGTAGATGACTGGTCGAGCGCGAGCCCTTTAGCAGGTGCTCTTTTGCAGGAGCCGGGCTTCATGCTGCTGGACGTTGACCTTGCCTCCTTTAACGTGCGAGACATCGTTCGAAATGCAGCGAAGGAGCACTCTGTCGAAACCGTGTTTCATCTAGCGTGCCCGGCATCGCCGATCGATTACTTCTCCCGACCTATCGAAACGCTCGAGGTGTGCTCGACCGGCACACAAACCGCGGCGTTGGCAGCTCTAGATACACATGCTGTTCTCGTCTTCACGAGTACGAGCGAGGTCTACGGGGATCCACTGGAATCACCACAAAGCGAGGACTATTGGGGCAACGTCAATCCGACCGGACCTCGGGCTGCCTACGATGAGGGTAAGCGGTACGCCGAGGCTCTCATCACCGCGATGGGCAGGCAGCTGGGGCTCAAATACCGCATCGCTCGTCTTTTCAATACTTACGGGCCGGGGATGAGGGCGAACGACGGCCGGATCGTACCCGCTATTATCGGGTCACTGCGCTCCGGCAAACCGATCCCTATTTTCGGAAACGGGCTACAGACGAGAAGTCTGTGCTTCATTGATGACACCGTCTCGGGCATCCTCGCCCTCGCCGCAAGCGATGTTTCTGGTCCCATGAACATCGGGCGGGACGATGAGAACACGATCTTGGAGATCGCGGGGGTGGCGGCCACGATTCTCAACGTACCGCTGCGCACCGAGCTACTGCCGGCAAGAGCCGACGACCCAGTTCGCCGACGTCCGGATGTCTCCTTAGCTCGCCGAAGCCTCGGGTGGGAAGCCCTCACTAGTCTGCCCACTGGAATCTCCAGCACCATCGACTACTTCGCTTCCCTCGACGAACAAGCAGATATCTCACTCGTTTAGAACTTCAGCCTCCAAAGCTCTCAGCAATAGTGATGCTCTCTCCTCGGGGACCAGGCAAGTGTCTACGAGTAAAGACAGGTAGTCAAATTCAACGTACGCATCAAGATACAGACCAACAAACTCATGGTCCGTGCCGTCTCCGTGTCCGTATTCGCTGGGAGCATCGCTGCCACTAGGTGTCCCCACGATGTAGTTGATCGTGAGACGGAAGGGCGGGGCACTAGGTCCCATGTTGGAGTAGCCGACCAGACCAAAGCCGTGAAGCAGATCATCTACCCCACGGGGGTCATAGTGCCCTGAGCGGTAGGTTCGGAAAAGTTCGGACTGGAGAGACCGTAAGTCCTGTCCGTGATGTGGGTCGATAGCTGCCGCGACCTGCGCGAACGTCCCGATGGACCGGGAAATTTCGCGGTGATGGCGATTGCCTACTCGGCAGGTAAACGGCATCGCCGAGCGTGCGGCAAGGTCCGCCGACCAGGCACGTAGAGTGGCGGCCGTGAGAACAGTTGCCGCGGAGGAGCTTCGAGAATGCGCATCCCGTTCCGCGGACCGGAAGGCCCTCGGCGTATATAGGTTGAATCGCTGGTACCTTGGCGAGCTCCCCTGCGACTGCTCCCGCCCTGTTCGTCAGAACTCATCTCTAGCACCCGCCTCCAATGGGCAAGCGACATCTGATGTGTTCGTTGTCCCTTGTCGCCCTGTTCCCATTGAGCCCAGTCCAGCGGCTGCACGCCGCTCGCTTTGACCGGACGACGGTAAAACAAGTTCTCGAGGTCTTCTATCAGAACGTTGATCGATGCTCCGTCCATCGCCATATGTGACGCGGACAGGGCAACGAACCGCACCCGGCTGGCCGATACTCCAAGCGAAAGACGCAGAAGGGTACCGTCTCTCGGTTCAAAGGGTTCGGAGTCCGCAACGGCCCACAAATCTTCGAACGACATCAGATCCAGATCTTCGTCGACGTCCAGGTGGCCGATGTGAAGATCCAGAGCAGGCTCCACCGTTTGCATCAATGTCGAGCCTTTCAGGTCAAACCTCGTCCTGAAGGAGTCATGACTGGACAAGTAGCCACGGAGGTTCTCTACAAGCTCGGTTCGGCCCCAGCCTGTGTCTGGAACCTCCACGCAGAGGCGCATGTTGTGCCTCGAATGCATGGGTCGATGCAGTTCGTAAGTGTCCCACATGAAAGACTGTCCCCAGGTCGCGGGACCGGTGCGGGGCTTGGTCTGGCTGGCGCTCAACATGACGCTGACTTCCCACGAGAGGCAAGAGATTGCTGCTCAGCCCCGGAGCAGACGAGGCCATTGGTCTCAGTCAAGACTCGGACAAGCAATGGCGCGGCAGTGAGTGATATAAACACTCTCTCATTGTAGAGATCTTGCACCCGCGGTCTCGACAACCGCCCCTTGATCAACGTGCCAGTATCGGTTGAGTCGCACACGCTCAAGCATACGTCGGTCGTGCGTCACGAGTAGGAGAGTGCCGTCATAAGAGTCGAGCGCCTGCTCAAGTTGTTCGATCGCCGGCAGATCGAGATGGTTCGTAGGCTCGTCGAGCACGAGCACATTTGTGCCTCGCGCTTGGAGTAAGGCTAGTCCAGCGCGAGTGCGCTCGCCCGGAGAGAGTTCCTCAACAGGGCGACCGATGTGTTCGGCCCGCAAGCCGAATTTCGCGAGCAGGGTGCGAACCTCGGCCTCTTGCCAATCGGCGACCATAGCCTCAAACGCTTTGTCCAATCGCGCCTTGCCCACAAAGATGGACCTGGCCTGGTCGATCTCGCCGATCGCCATGCTAGCTCCAGGGCTTACGCTACCGGTAACGGGCTCCAGACGACCTAGCAAACCTGCCAACAGGGTCGACTTACCTGCTCCATTCGGACCCGTTATGCCAATACGGTCACCGCTGCTGACTTGCAACGACACTGGGCCGAGCACGAAATCTTCGGCATCGGATTCGCCTCGACGGAAGGTCGCATCGTTTAGTGTCGACACAATGGCGCTAGACCGCGGCGCGGCCCCGATCCTGAACTCTAGCTGCCACTCCTTCCTCGGCTCGTCTACCTCATCGAGCCGAGCGACCCGGTTCTCTATTTGCCGCACCTTCTGTGCCTGCTTTTCACTCGACTCAATAGCCGCGCGTCGACGACCCTTGTCGTTGTCGGAAGATTTCTTGTTGGCCTTCCGAACACCTTGAGACATCCAGTCACGTTGAACTCGAGCGCGTCCAATGAGGTCTGCTTTCTTGTCTGCGAACTCCTCATATGATTCTCGAGCGTGACGGCGCGCAGTCTCACGCTCATCTAGATACGCGTCGTACCCGCCACTGAAGACACGGTTTGTCGATTGAGCAAGGTCGAGCTCGAGAACCTTGGTCACGCAGCGAGCGAGGAACTCACGATCATGACTAACTAAGACAATTCCCCCGCGCTGCGCACGCACGAAGTTTTCCAACTTGTCGAGGCCATCGAGGTCGAGATCATTCGTCGGCTCGTCGAGGAGCGCGATGTCGAAGCGACTAAGCAGGAGAGCGGCCAGACCAACACGGGCAGCCTCCCCTCCGCTAAGTGACGTCATCAGGGTACCGGGGGTAACAGAGGACGGTGTGCGTGTATGGGGTCCGCGGGCAGCAGCACCAGCCCCTAGGCCCAGATCCGCAAGCACCACGGGCAGGCGCTCGTCGAGATCCGCGGCACCAGAAGCGAGCCAGCGATCGAGAGCAGACGAGTACACGTCAGAGGG
Source organism: Plantibacter sp. RU18 (assembly GCF_050613355.1). Classification (NCBI taxonomy): domain Bacteria; kingdom Bacillati; phylum Actinomycetota; class Actinomycetes; order Micrococcales; family Microbacteriaceae; genus Plantibacter; species Plantibacter sp. RU18. The sequence continues at coordinate 754,366 of NZ_CP159618.1, read as the reverse complement.
GTCCTGACCGTCGACGCGCGAGGACAAGTCCGAGGAGGCGAGGGCTTCAGCGGCGGCATTCACGTCCACGGTTGCCTGAGCGCAGCCAGTGCGACGAGCAATGAATTCTGCAACAGTCTCGCCAGGCAAACGCTCGTGCTCCTGTGGCATCCATCCAACAAACGCGTCGCCCGGGTTCAGCGTGATCTTGCCGGCCCACGCCTGGTCGATACCCGACAGGAGGCGCAGGAGCGTCGATTTTCCTGCTCCATTCACTCCTACGACGCCGATGACATCTCCAGGGGCAACAGAGAGATCGAGCTCTTCAAACAGGGTCCGGTGCCCATGTCCGCCGGCCAGACCTTTTGCCACGAGAGAAGCGCCCATCGTTCTATCTTCCCTTAGGCGGCGCCAATGTGCGACATCGCGCTACCCGTTCGTACGATGACGTCCTCGCTTAGGCTGTCCATCCGCAGGCGTTCAATCGGGCTACTAGCATTTTCCCAGCCTCGCCTGGCACTAAATTCTCGAAGACATCCCGCGCGTCTTTGTAACATCTTCGCAGCACCGCTACCCTTATCACTATTCCGGGCGCCGCGTCCCCCAACTGGCCTATCCGTGCGATCCATGACCCGACGGCGCTCGTACTACAAAGAAGAAGGAGCCCCCGTGGCACAAAAGATTGTTACCACCCTGGTCGACGACCTCGACGGATCCGAGCTGAAGCAGGGCGAAGGTAAGACAATTACCTTCGGCCTGGAAGGCTCCACCTACGAGATCGACCTGTCCGAGAAGAACGAGAAGGCGCTGCGCGCCGCACTCGAGCCCTACCTCATGGCCGCTCGTAGCTCGTCGAAGTCGAAGTCGACCAGCTCGGCTAGCTCGACTCGCAGCAACAAGGAAGAGCTCTCAGCTGCCCGCAGCTGGCTCCGCGCAAACGGCCACGACGTTTCCGACCGCGGACGTATCCCCGCCACGCTCCTCGATAAGTTCCGCGCGGCCGCGAAGTAGCAAGAGGCTCCAGCGCTGGGCGCCACGCCGACGGCGAGCTCTTGCTCGATGCCGGCATCTACCCAGCTGACGCGCTGGTAATTCGCCACACCTACGTTCGTGAACACGAGGAGAGTGGGCTACGCGGCATCCACGCCGACTCAACGGACACGGAGATCCTTGAGTACACGCGGAACCAATCTCCCGATCCCAGACGGTTCCCTGTCGCTCCGGCACCGCTCTGGGTCGTGTTCATCCGCGAAGGAGGGGACCGAGCCAGGCTGTGGTCCGTCGTCGAGAACCGCGGCGAAGTAGATCGCACGGAGCACCTTCGAATATTCGATCTCGTTCAGTCTCCGCGCATGGAAGATCTCCGCGACCGGCTCGTTGTCGGCTGGCGGTCTCCGCGTACCTGGCGCATGAACGCAACCACGGCGGCGAGCTATCCCGTGGTTGAGATCGCAGATGCCGAGCCGATGCCCTTTCCTGGTTTCGATCGGCTCGTGTTGAACTACGACCAGCTGCAGGCTGTGGTTCGCGAGCCTCGGTATGCGCCCTGGCGAACTGCCTTGGCCTCAGTCATTGGCGTCTACCTGATCACTGACACTCGGGATGGCCGTCACTACGTCGGGAAGGCTGACGGAGCGGAGAGCATACGACAGCGCTGGAGCTCCTACGCGTCCAGTGGGCATGGCGGCAACGCGGGCCTGCGTGGGCTCGATCCATCGAGCTTTCGATTCTCGCTCTTGCGAGTGTTCGATCCGTCGACGCCGATGCCGGTCATCGACGCAGCCGAGGGACACTTCAAGGTGGCGCTTGATAGTCGCATACACGGGTTCAACCGCAACTAACCCCCGCCTGCGCCGCGAGATCACCAACACCTCGTCCCGGCTCTACGCTGGCCTAAGAGCTTGTGAGTACGCTACCGAAGTGATCACGGCCGTCAACCACGAATCCCCACTTTTCGAACACCGTCTTTCGCCATTGACTTCCACCATCCGTCTGATCTATCAGCCCACCGACGAAACTGCAACCCGCCGCCTCTGATTCAGCCAGGAAACTGCGCACTAGCGAACGACCGACATCAGCACAGCGTGCATGATCCAAAACGTACACTCTGTTCAAATAGGCATGAGGAGGCCCCGGAATGGAGAAGGCGACAAACTCGCCGCTCTGGGAGAGATCGTCCCTTAGCGAGCCGCTCAAGACACCCACGACTTCGTGGTCAAGGACGGCCACGAGAATCAGATCATTGCGGCGTGGGCGTTCAATGAGTCCGCGTAAGTATCTGGGAACTTCGTCTAGAAGTCCGGTCAGGTCGGCTCGCTGAGCGTCACCTAGATGCTCGACCCGGATGGCACTCACGGCCAGCGCCAGATGTACACCGCCCGCGACATCGACGCCGACGGCAACTCCATCGCCACCCAACGTGACGTCTGCGTCAAACGCTGCGCCCGGTTGAAGGCACCAATCCTCAAGGAGTTCGTCGAACCTGGTAGCTCTGCGCAGTCGATCGCCAAGCGGTCAGTCTTCAGAGAGTTGTTGTCGTACGTGGAGGAGCACCCCGAGGTGCGCTACGTGGTCATCTACATGCGCTCACGTATCTTCCGGAACCAGACCGACGCTGCCATCACGAAGCGCATCCTGTCCAACATGGGTGTCAAGCTCATCTCTGCGAAGGAAGAGTTCGGCGAGGGATACATGGCCGACGCCATGGAGGCCATCACCGACATCATGAACGAGGTCCAGGTCCGCCAGAGCGGGGAGGACATCAGGAACAAGCTGCTGCACAAGGCCAAGAACGGTGGCACCGTTGGCCGAGCGAAGCTCGGATACCTGAACGTGCGACGGGACTTCGAAGGTCAGCTCGTCAACGCCATCGACGTCGACCCCGTTCGCGCTCCGCTCATCAAGCTCGCCTTCGAGCAGTACGCGACGGGCGACTACAGCGTCGTGCAGCTTCTGGAGTTCCTGACAGAACAGGGGCTCACCAGCCGCCGATCGATGAAGCGGCCTGAGCGCCCCATCTCGCGGAGCCAGCTGAGCCTGATCCTGAGGGATCCGTACTACCTGGGAATGGTGACGTTCAAGGGGCAGCTCTACCCGGGCCGACACCACCCGATCGTCGACACGGAGCTCTTTGAACGTGTCCAACGCATCATCGACAACCGAATGCACCCGGCTCAGCGAGATATTACGCACAACCACTTCCTTCGTGGGCTCATGCACTGTGGCCACTGCCACGACGCCGGCAGATCACACCGACTCATCTACACGGAGGCGGTCAAACGGACCGGACCGGTCAACCAGATCTACGAGTACTACTTCTGTCGGGGGCGGCAAGAGAACGACTGTGACCTGCCGTACTTGCCTACCCGCGAGGTGGAGCGAGCGGTCGGCAGGCAGTTTGCGGCGCTGACGCTCTCCCCCGAGACGCTGTCCATCGCGAGGACCGAGGTCCTCACGGCGCTAGAGCAGGTGCTCTCGTCCAAGACGGAACAGCTCAAACGCCTGCGCAAAGAACTGAAACAAGTTGAAGGCCAGGAAGATCGCCTGGTCGATCTTGCGGCTGATGGTTCGCTCGCCACAGGCAAGCTACGTGAGCGGCTGAAGGAGGTTCAGATCCGAAAGAACCGGATCCGCGACCAGCTCTGCTCTACCGACGAGGAACTGCGGACGCGCACCGACACGGTACTGGCCTACCTCGATGTCCTTGAGCGCCCCGAGGCGCTGTACGTAGGCGCCTCGGACTCCATCAAGCGACAACTGCTCACCGCATTCTTCAGGCGAATATGGGTTGACGACGATGGTCACCAAGCAGCGGTTGCCGTCGAGCTCCAACCGCTCCTCGAGGTCGTGCGTGATTCAGCAATCGCCTCGGCGCAACAGAAAAGCACCGGAGAAATCTCCGGTGCTCATCCTGTTGAACAGCTGAACCTTTATCTTCGGGTCATTTGTTCGAGTAACGCTAATTTGGTAGCAGGAGAGAGATTCGAACTCTCGACCTCACGATTATGAGTCGTGCGCTCTCACCAACTGAGCTACCCTGCCACGTCTCTCCGTATGCCGGCGAGAGCAGTGACGGAGAGAACGAGCCCCGAGCGGGACTTGAACCCGCGACCTCTTCCTTACCAAGGAAGTGCTCTACCACTGAGCTATCGGAGCGCGAACCACACCGCTCACGCGGAAATGGCACCAGTAGAGACTAGCATCCCCGAAGGGGTGCTTCGTACACGCGTCCGGATCAGTTCGCGGCGAAGGTGTCGGCAGCGTGCACGATCTTCTCCAGATACGACGCGGCGCCGTTGTAGGAGCCGATCGCGGCGATCCAGTCGGCTTCGAGGCGGAGGTTCCGGTCGCCGTGACAGAGGTAGTTCGCCGCCGCGAGCGCCGCGTCGTCGATCTGCTGCGGGTCGGCCACGCCGTCGCCGTTCCCGTCCGCACCCCAGCGGGACCAGGTCGACGGGATGAACTGCAGCGGGCCGACCGCGCGGTCCCAGCGGGTGTCGCCGTCGAGCGCACCGCGGTCCGTGTCGGTGATGGCATCGAACTCGGTGCCGGTGAGGGCTGGGCCGATGATGGGCGGGGTCGCGCGACCGTGTGCATCGAGTGCGCCGCCGAAGATCGTCCCGTGACCGGATTCGACACTGCCGATCGCCGCGAGGGTGTTCCAGGCGATCCCGCAGTCGGGTTTCGCCTCAGCCGTGGCGAGTGCCGCACCGGCGTAGGCGCGCATAGCCCGTTCGGGGATGCCGAGTCGGGTCGCTGTTGCTGCGGCCCAGGCGCCGTCGACCCGATCGGCGATGCCGGCGGGCGTTGCGGGATCCGCTCGCGCGGCCGGGATGCCGGGGCCCTCGACGGCCGCATGCGGCACCGTCCCGAGGACGGAATCGCGCGCCTGGGCCCGGTCGACGAGTTCCGGGCCCCAGACGATCGCCGCGACGACGACGGCGAGGCCGACGATCGCGATCGCACCCCCGGTGATCAGCCAGCCGATGCGGAGGGTGCGGGTCCGCGGCGTCCGCTCCCGTCGTCGAGGCTCCGGCCGGTGCGTGAGTCGCTTGTTCCGGGGCTTCGGCGCACGACGCCACCCACCGACCGTGCGTCGTGTGGTGGTGGGCTTCCGTGCTTTCCGGTTCGCTGGGCGTCGAGCACCACTCCCGCCCACCGTCTTCCCCACCCCTCAACCGTACCCGTCGGCCGCTGCCAGCGCGGTGCGCTGGACCGAGCGCACCCCACTGGCGCGAGCGCTACCCTCCGGAGGCCCGCGCTCGCGTCAATGGGTCGCGGGGTTGGCCAGTGCGGTGCGCTGGCGGCGGACACGGCGCGCCCGTGGCAGAGCCCCGCGCTCGGTCCAGCGCACCGCGCCGGCGGCGGTAACCCTCAGAGGACGGGTACGACGAAGCGGATCACTCGCTCTTCGCGGCGGCGTTCGCCTTCGTGCTGACCTTCTTCGCGCCGTCGAACTCCGTTGCGAGGACCGCGAGCCCGCCGACGGCGATGAGCGAGCCGGGGCCGAGCAACGGGATCAGCACGACGCCGAGCGCGACCGTTCCACCACCGACGACGCCGACACCCGTGCGGTAGACGCGGTTCGCGGTCGGGTTCCGTCGGATCGTCTCGCGGGTGCTGCGAGCGGCCGAACCTGCTGCGCGTCCCATCGCTCGGCCGACGCGCTTCGCGGTGGTGCGGCCCGTGTTGTCCGATTCCGTGGTCATCCCACCACTCTAGGCAGCCTGACGCCCGAGGTCGCCGGGAATCAGGTGCGAATCACGCCGGCACGGCACGCTGGACCGGACGCGCCGCAGCGACCTGGGCCGCACGGGGATGGCGCGAGCGCGCCCTTCCGGAGGGGTGCGCTCGCGCCACAAACCCGCGCCCGGTCCAGCGCACCGCGCTGCCCAGCGACCCACAACGGCGGGGGTCAGGAATGGCTTAGGGTAGCGACATGGACTCCGCCCTCCCGACCACGTCGGCGACCGCAGCTCAGCAGGCTTCTCCCGCAGGAGTCTCCACCCCCGGATCGGAGTGGTGGCGTTCCGCCGTCATCTATCAGATCTATCCGCGCTCCTTCGCGGACGCCGACGGAGACGGCCTCGGCGACCTCCCCGGAATCACCTCTCGTCTCGGCGCGCTGCAAGAGCTCGGCATCGATGCCATCTGGCTGTCACCGTTCATGACGAGCCCGCAGAAGGATGCCGGCTACGACGTCGCCGACTACTGCGACGTCGACCCGATCTTCGGCACGCTCGCCGACTTCGACGCGATGACGTCCGCCGCGCACGCCGCCGACATCCGGGTCATCGTCGACCTCGTCCCGAACCACTCCTCCACCGCGCATCGCTGGTTCCAGGAAGCGCTCGCGGCAGGCCCCGGCTCGGCTGAGCGCGCCCGGTACATGTTCCGCGACGGGAAGGGCGAGCACGGCGAGGTCGCCCCGAACAACTGGGAGTCCGTCTTCGGAGGCCCGGCTTGGACCCGCATCACCGAAGCCGGCGGCACCCCCGGCCAGTGGTACCTGCACATCTTCGACTCCTCGCAGCCCGACTTCGACTGGACGAACCCATGGGTGCGCGAGCAGTTCCGCGACATCCTGCGCTTCTGGCTCGACCGCGGGGTCGACGGCTTCCGCGTCGACGTCGCGCACGGCATGATCAAGGCCGAGGGCCTTCCCGACTACACCCCGCCCGCCGAAGGCGGCAGCATGGGCGGCGCGGCAGCAGGCGTCTCGCTCGAACCGGGCATCAGCACCGGGCCTGCGTCCTGGCCGGAGACGGCTCCGTACTGGGGCCAGGACGGCGTGCACGAGATCTACCGCGACTGGCACGAGGTCCTCGCCGCGTACGACGGCGACCGCGTGCTGTGTGCGGAGGCCTGGGTCGACCCGCTCGACAAGATGGCTCTCTGGGTGCGCCCCGACGAGATGCAGCAGGCGTTCAACTTCCCCTACTTGGAGACCCCGTGGAAGGCGAGCCATCTGCAGGCCGTCATCGCCGACTCACTCCGAGCCTTCGCGCAGGTGGGCGCGCCGAGCACCTGGGTGCTGTCGAACCACGACGTCGTCCGGCACGCTTCACGTCTCGCACTGACGGCCGACAACCCCCAGGGCTTCGGTGTCGGCCCGAACAGCGAGGGAAAGCCCGACCGTGCGCTCGGCCTGCAGCGTGCCCGTGCGGCGACGACCCTCATGCTGAGCCTCCCCGGCGGCGCGTACCTCTACCAGGGCGAGGAACTCGGACTCCCCGAGGTCATCGAGCTCCCGGACGACGCCCGCCAGGACCCGACCTGGTTCCGCACGAACCACGAACGCTACGGGCGCGACGGCTGCCGCGTGCCCATTCCGTGGGAGGCCGGCCACCCCGCCTACGGCTTCAACACGACCGGTGCCTCCTGGCTGCCGCAGCCCGACGATTGGAACGACTACTCGCGCGACGCCCAGTCCGGCATCCCGGGTTCGACCCTCGAGCTGTACCGGACGCTGCTCCAGCTCCGCCGCGAGCATGGTCTCGGGCTCGGTTCGGTCGCCTGGATCGAGGGCGCGCCAGACGACATCCTCGCCCTGAGCAACGGCTCGGTGACGGTCGTCGCGAACACCGGCGCAACCGATGTCGCGGTGCCTGCAGCGCTCAGCGAGTCGGCCGTCCTCGTCGCGAGCGGCCCGTTCGACGGCACGACCATCCACGCTGACACCACCGTCTGGTTCACGACGCCATAGCGATCAGCGCAATGCCCCGTCCGGCCTGGTGCGGACGGGGCATCGTCGCGCGATAGACCACCCGCTCACCCGTCGGCCAGCGCGGTGCGCCCGACCGAGCGCGCCCGAACCTCCGCGGGCGCGGTGCGACCGCCGGGAGCACGCCGCAACCGCCCCCGCCGCGGGTCATTGGCGCGAGCGCGGGCCTCCGGAGGTAGCGCTCGCGCCAATGGGGCGCGCTCGGACCACCGCACCGCGCTGGCCGCAGGCCGCAGGGGTCAGTGGTGGAGGATGGCTACCGCGTGGGCGCCGAGACGAAGCGAGGTGGACGTGGTGACGACGTCACCGAAGCTGTCCAAGAGGTCCCCGACCCGGAGGGCGAGCGTGATGGGATCCGTCCCGAAGTTCACAGCGACCGACGCCGAACCACGACGGAGCACGAAGGACCCGGTCGCCTCGTCGACCACCGCCGAGGTGTCGCCGAAGGCCGGATCGGTGAACGCCGGCACCGTGCGACGCAGCTCGATGACCCGGCGATACCAGGTGAGCAGTGTCGCATGGCGCCCCTCGGACCGCTCCGACCAGTCGAGGATGGACCGGCGGTACGTCTCAGGATCCTGCGGATCGGGAACGTCGGCCTCGTTCCAGCCCATACGGGCGAACTCGGCGATGCGACCTTTCGCCGTCGCGTCACCGAGCTCTGGCTCAGGGTGCGAGGTGAAGAACTGCCATGGTGTCGACGCCGCCCACTCCTCGCCCATGAACAGCATCGGCGTGAACGGTCCGAGCAGTGTGATGGCCGCAGCGATGGCGAGCTGACCGTCGTCGAGCGTCGCGGAGAGTCGATCACCCGTCGCCCGGTTGCCGATCTGGTCATGGTTCTGATCCGAGACGACGAGCCGCCAGCTCGGTGTGCGCTCGAGATCGATGCGACGACCGTGGTGCCGCTTCCGGAAACTCGACCACGTGCCGTTGTGGAAGAAACCCTCCTCGACGACCTTCGCCAGTGCACCGAGCGACGCGAAGTCCGCGTAGTACCCGGTGACCTCACCGGTCAGCGCGACGTGGAGCGCATGGTGGAAATCGTCGCTCCACTGCGCATCGAGGCCGTATCCGCCAGCCCCGCCGGGCCCGCGAGGCGTGATGAGCTTCGGGTCGTTGAGATCGGATTCGGCGATCAGCGTCAGCTGTCGATCGAGGTCGGCAGCGAGCGCATCGACGTCCGCGTCGAGCTCCTCGAGCAGGTGCACGGCTCGCGTGTCGCGGAGAGCGTGCACGGCATCGAGCCGCAGGCCGTCCACCCCGTACTCGTCGAACCACATGAGCGCACTGTCGATGATGTACCGGCGCACCTCGTCTGAATCGGGTCCGTCGAGGTTGAGACTGCTGCCCCAGGTGTTGCCCGCACCGTCGGCGAGGTACGGACCGAAGCGAGGCAAGACGTTGCCGGATGGCCCGAGGTGGTTGTGGACGACGTCCTGGATGACCGCGAGCCCGCGCTCGTGGCATGCCTGCACGAAGCGGCGGTAGCCGTCCGGCCCTCCGTACGCCTCGTGGACGGCCGACCAGAACACGCCGTCGTAGCCCCAGTTCCAGACACCGTTGAAGGCGTTGACCGGGAGGACCTCGACGGCGTCGATCCCGAGCTCGACGAGCTCGTCGAGCCGCTCGATCGCACCGTCGAACGTCGCGGCCTCGGTGAAGGTGCCGATGTGCAGCTCGTACAGCACCGCACCGATGAGCGACCTGCCTCGCCACCCGGTGCCGTTGCAGGGCTGCGGACTCGACACGACGACCCGGGACGGCCCGTGCACACCCTCCGGCTGGCGGCGCGAGCGCGGGTCTGCGTACGGCCCCTCACCGTCGATCAGGTACTGGTAGTCCGAGTCGACGACCGCCGCCCGCGCAGCAGGACCGTCAAGTGCGATCCACCAGCCGTCGGCGAGATCGCGAACCATCGGGAACCGCTCGCCGTCGAGCACGAGTTCAAGCTGATCGGCAGTGGGCGCCCAGACACGGAAACCGTCCGCCGGGCTCGTCGTCGTCCTCGTCATCGTGCGTCGTCCTCCTGGCTCGCGTCGTCGAGACTCACGCTATCGCCGTCGCGGACGGTCAGCACGGCGACCGGGTACTGAGCGAGGAGTGTGTCGACCCGGACTTCTCCGCCATCGACCTCCCGGCCACTCAGGACGTCGACGTAGTGCCCCTCCGGCAGCGTCACCGTCGTGCTCCTCCATCCGCCCTGCGACGCCAGACGCAGCGACAGCCGTGTCGCGACCGTCAAGGCGCCCCCGCGCGAGAACGCGACGACATGGTCGGCGGCCGGGCCCGCGGCGGTGATCGAGGTGTACTCGGTGAAGCGCTCCGGGTGGTTCCGTCGCAGGCGCAGCAGGCGAGTGGTGACCAGGAGCTTCGCTGCACCGTCGGCTGCCACCGTCGGCAACCATCCCTCGTCGATGCGTGCCAGCACGGCCCGACGCTCGGCGTAGTGGACGGGTCGCCGGTTGTCGGGGTCGACGAGGGATCGGTCCCACAGCTCGCTGCCCTGGTAGACGTCCGGAACGCCGGGCATGGTGAGCTGGAGCGCCTTCGCGACGAGGCTGTTCGACCACCCCGCGGCTTCGACGTCGGTGACCGCGTCCACCAGCGCGGCATTCGCCCGGCGGCTGTCGTAGAGCCCGTCGACGGCAGCGTGGAGCGCAGCTTCGAACGTGTCGTCCGGCGCGGTCCAGGTGGTCGAGTCACCGGCTTCGCGAGCGGCCTTCTCGACATAGGCGTGCAGACGCTCGCGCTCGATGGGCCACGCTCCGACAGCGGCCTGCCACACGAGCTGCTCCAGGGCGCGGTCGGGGAAACCGTTCGTCGTGTGCAGTGCGACGGCGTGCTCGGACCAGCGGTCGGCGACTTCGCTCAGGGCGTCGATCCGCGCGCGGACGTCTTCGCTGCGCTTCGTGTCGTGCGTGCTCAGCGTGGTCATCGACGACGGCCACTCCGTCTGACGACGTGCCTGACGGTGGTGGAACTCCGCGACACTGATGTCGGTCTCCGCCGGGTCGCCGCCGACCTCGGTCAGCGATGTGAGGGCCGTGTACCGGTAGAAGGCCGTGTCTTCGACGCCTTTCGCCATGACCATGCCCGACGTCTGCTGGAATCGGATCGCGAGCGGGTCGGTGGCGTCGCGCAGGCGCGGGGCCAGGATGGCGAACGTCTCCTCGAGCTCCGGACGGCGGGTCTCCGCGACCTCGAGCGCAACGTCGAGGTACTCGTCGCCGAGCGGGAGGTACGAGCGGTAGACGGGGAACGCCGTGAGGACCTCGGCGAGCGCATCGACGGCGTCGTCGACCTCCGGTGCGAGGCGGGCGAGCCGCCGCACCTCTGAACCCAGGATGCCGTCGGCGATGCCGCGCTTCGTCGTGTGCACCAGTTCGTCCCAGGCGTCGCGTGTCAGCTCGACGTCTGCAAGCCGCGCGAGCGTCGGCAGGCCGTCGGGGTCGATGAGCACCCGGTCCACATCGCCGAGCGCGTCGTATCCGGTCGTGCCGAGAGTCTTCCATTCGGCAGGCAGGTCTTCGGCACCCTCGAGGATCTTCTCGACCCAGACGGGCGCTCCCCCGATGCGTCCGGCGAGGTGGTCGAGGTAGGCGCCGGGATCGAGCAGGCCGTCCGGGTGGTCGACACGCAGGCCGTCTGCAAGACCGTCGTCGAACCAGCGCCCGATCTCGATGTGCGAGCCGTCGAACACCGCCGGGTCCTCCACCCGGATGGCTGCGAGCGTGTTCACGGCGAAGAAGCGTCGATAGTTCAGCTCGGCGTCGGCACGGCGCCAGTTCACGAGCTCGTAGTGCTGCCGGTCGTGGACCTCGCGCGCCGACGCACCGTCGCCGTCGGTGCCGGGCGCGATCGGAAGGCGATGGTCGAAGTACCGCAGCTCGCCGCCCTCGAGGCGCAGCTCGTCGAGCGCACCCCGGTCGTCCTCGTCGTCGCCGAGGATCGGCAGCCTGATGCGACCGTCTCCGGACTCCCAGTCGACGTCGAAGGCCTTGGCGTGCTCGGCCTCCTGGCCGTGTTGCAGCAGGTCCCACCACCACGCGTTCTCCGCAGGCGTCGCGACGCCCATGTGGTTCGGCACGGTGTCGATGAGGACACCGAGACCGGCGGCGTGCGCGGCCTCTGCCAACGCCGCGAGCCCGTCGGCACCGCCGCGCTCCGGATCGATCGAGCGGTGGTCGACCACGTCGTAGCCGTGGGTCGAGCCTGGTTCGGCGCGCAGGATCGGTGAGAGGTACAGCCAGTCCGCGCCGAGGTCTCGGACGTAGTCGACGATCGCGGCGGCGTCCTGCAGGCGGAAGTCGGCGGTGAGCTGGATCCGGTAGGTCGACGCCGGTACGGCGCTCACACCGCGCCCGTCGCGGGGGCTCACGACCGGACCGCCGACCGCAGCAGGGTGAAGGACGTACCCTGCACGATGACCGTCTCCGATCCCTCGGCGAGCGACTGTTCGGGGTCGCTCGACTCGACGAGCGTCCACGGCTGTCCTGGCACCGTCGGGACGGCGAACTCGACGCCGTTCTCCGCGGCGTTCAGCAGCAGGGCGAAGGACGCGGAACCCGCGTGCCGGAACACGAAGGCGATCGACCGCGCGTCCGGATTGGCCCAGTCCTCGTCGGAGAAGGGTGCGCCGTCCGAGCGGGTGATGTACACGCGGTCGTCGGACGTCGACTCCGGCCCCTGTCGGAACCAATCGGGGCGGAGCGCGGGCTCAGCGTGTCGGAGGGCGATCATCCGCTTCGTGAACGCGAGCAGCTCCTCGTCGGCGGCTTCCCAGTCGAACCAGGAGACCTCGTTGTCCTGGCAGTAGGCGTTGTTGTTGCCGCCCTGGGTACGCGCGATCTCGTCGCCGCCGAGGAGCATCGGGACGCCCGCGGACAGCAGCACGGTCGCGAGGAAGTTGCGACGCTGGCGGTCCCGCCGGGCGTTCACCGCCGGATCGTCCGTCGGCCCCTCGGCACCGTTGTTGCTGGAGCGGTTGTCGCTCTCGCCATCCTTGCCGTCCTCGCCATTGGCCGCATTGTGCTTCCGCGAATAGGACGTGAGGTCGGCGAGGGTGAAGCCGTCGTGCGCCGTGACGAAGTTGACGCTCGACAGCGGCGAGCGCCTGGACGCCTCGTAGACGTCGGGGCTGCCGAGCACCCGCTGGGAGAGCGTCCCGAGCACGCTGTCCGCGCCGTTCCAGAAGTCGCGGACGTCGTCGCGGAACTTCCCGTTCCACTCCGACCAGCTCGCGGGGAAACCGCCCACCTGGTAGCCGGCGGTGTCCCACGGCTCGGCGATCATCTTGATCGGCGCGAGCACCGGGTCCTGCTCGATGAGCGACAGGAACGCGCTGTGGATCTCCGCGGCACCGTCCTGGCGGGTGAGCGTCGTCGCGAGGTCGAATCGGAAGCCGTCGATGTGCATCTCGGTGACCCAGTACCGCAACGAGTCCATGATGAGGCCGAGCGCGGCCGGGTGGCCGACGTTCACGCTGTTGCCGGTGCCGGTGGTGTCGAAGTAGTGCTCGCGATCGTCTTCGACGAGTCGGTAGTAGGCGGCGTTGTCGATGCCCTTGAACGACAGCGTCGGGCCCATGTGGTTGCCCTCGGCCGTGTGGTTGTAGACGACGTCGAGGATGACCTCGAGGCCGGCGGCGTGCAGTGCCTTGACCATGGCCTTGAACTCGTCGACCTGGGCGCCACCGTCGCCCGCGGCCGCGTAGTCGCCGTGCGGGGCGAAGAATCCGATGGAGTTGTAGCCCCAGTAGTTGCGGAGGCCCTGCTCTTCCAGGTGGCTGTCCTGCACGAACTGGTGCACGGGGAGCAACTCGACGGCCGTGATCCCCAGCTCGGTGAGGTAGCGGATGGCGGCCGGGTGGGCGAGGCCCGCATACGTGCCACGGATCTCTTCCGGCACCTCCGTCAGCTGCTTCGTGAACCCCTTCACATGCATCTCGTAGACGATCGTCTCGGCGAGCGGGATACGCGGTGCGACATCCCCGCCGTCTGCGTCCCAGTCGAACGAGGTGGGGTCGGTGACGACCCCCAGCGCGACATGGCCGGCGGAATCGGTGTCGTCGATGTCCTCCGGCGAGTCGAGGCGGTGCCCGAACTGAGCCTGGCCTCGGTCGTAGGTCCCGGTGATCGCGGTTGCATGCGGGTCGAGCAGCACCTTGGCGGGGTTGTGACGCAGACCGTTCGCGGGGTCCCATGGGCCGTCGACACGGATGCCGTATCGCGCTCCGGGGACGAGGCCGCTGACGAGCCCGTGGAACACATGCCCCGTCCGCTGCACGAGTCTCGTCTGCTGCTCGCCGCCGTCCTCGGGGAAGACGCACACCGTGATGGAATCGGCCGTCTCCGAGTAGATGGCGATGTTCGCGCCGTCCTCACGCAGGGTGACGCCGAGCGGGTAGGGGGTCGAGAGCGTCATGGCGCCCTTTCACTCATGGGTTCCGGTACTTGGAGAGCACGGTACACCGGTGGGGAGACGTTCCGCGGCACGGGAGACGACAGGGGCTACTGCAGGTTCTGGGTCAGAAGGCGAGGATGCCGACGGCGAGGCCGATCGCGAGGCCCGCTGCAGCGGTGGCCGCAGCGAGGAGCAGTGCGATGCGCGGATCGACACCACGGTCGCTGACGGCCCCGAGGCGGGCGCGCACACGGCGGACCCGACGGGTCCGGGAATCCGCCCAGATCTCGCGCAGGCTCGAGGCGACCTCGTGCGCGGTCGGGCGTTCCTCGAGACGACGGGACGTCATCGACCGCAGCAGCGGGTGCCAGGCAGCCGGCAGTTCGGGCGGGATCACGGGGTCTCGGTGGAGACGGGCGACGGCGGCCTCGACGATGCCTCCGTCGAACTCACGACGTCCGGTGATGGCCTCGAGGAGCACGAGCCCCAGGGAGTAGATGTCGGTCTCCGTGCCGACCGTCTCGCCCAGGGCCTGCTCGGGCGAGAGGTACGAGGCCGTGCCGGAGATCGCCTCGGTGTTCGTGAGGCGCGAGCCGCCGACGAAGTGCGCGATACCGAAGTCGGAGAGCTTCACGAGGTTCGCATGTCCGAAGGCGGCGATATCGCTGAACAGCATGTTGTCTGGCTTGATGTCGCGGTGCACGATCGAGCGCGCGTGGATGAACGACAGCGCGTCGGCGACCTGCGCGCCCAGGGCGGCGGCGTCGCGCGGCAGCATCGGGCCGTCCTGCAGCTTGTCCGTGAGGGTGGCACCCGGGATGTACTCCATCACGAGGAAGCGGTGCTCGACGCCGTTGTGCACGACGGAGCCGGAATCGTAGAGCTCGACGAGACCCGGGTGGCGCAGCTCGCCGAGGAGACGGATCTCGCGCTCCTGACGCAGGCGGTCGTTCGCGGTCGCCGCCTCATCGCGGAAGAGCTTCACGGCCACGGGGCGGGACAGGAGCTCGTCGCGAGCGTGGTAGACGTTGGCCGAGCCGCCGGATCCCAGCTGCTCGCCGATGCTGTACCGGCCGTTGGAGAGACTCACACCACTCACGATGGTCTCGGAGTGGTCCGTGAACATCGCGGCTGGATCGGTCGTCAGACCGGCGTGTGCCGGCGGCCGGTGGATGGACTCGCTCACGGCCGCCCCTTTCGCGGTGCAGTCGGTGTTGGCCGCGCCACCGCGAGTCGGCAGGCTGTTCCAAGATCAACGCTACAAGGCGTTCGTCGTTCAGACGCATTGAGGCCGGAGTGTTGTGATCCGATAGCACACCTGATAGGCCGCTGCGAGAGCGAAGCGGTCCCTTGCGAGCGTCTCAGCGACGCGAGCAGCATGGGGAGCGGGCCGAGACCGGCCCAGTCACTATCCGCGAGGAGTCTTCATGTCCACCGTCGCTCACACCGTCGTCGCAACCCTGCAGGCCAGTGGGGTGAAGCGGGTCTACGGCTTGCCGGGCGACTCGCTCAACGGTTTCACGGACGCGCTGCGGACGGACGGACGGATCGACTGGGTGCACGTGCGGCATGAGGAGGCCGCGGCGTTCGCCGCCGCCGCGGAGGCGGAGCTGACGGGAGAGCTCGCGGTCGTCGCCGCGAGCTGCGGTCCCGGCAACCTGCACCTCATCAACGGACTCTTCGACGCGAACCGATCCCGCGTGCCCGTCCTCGCGATCGCCGCGCACATCCCGAGCGCTGAGATCGGGACCACGTACTTCCAGGAGACCCACCCGCAGGAGCTGTTCCGCGAGTGCAGCGTGTACGTCGAACTCGTCTCGGTGCCGGAGCAGTTGCCGCGGGTGCTCGAGATCGCGATGCGCACTGCTGTGGAGCGCCGCGGGGTCGCGGTCGTCGTCGTTCCCGGCGACGTCATGCTGCAGCAAGCGGTGACCGAACACGTCTCCGCGATCCGAGCCACCCAGCCGCGGGTGCTGCCGTCCGAGCATGAACTGGACGAAGCCGCCCGCATCCTCAACGGCGCGAAGCGCATCACCATCCTCGCCGGTGCCGGAACCGCGGGAGCCCACGCACAGCTCATCGACACCGCGGACGCTCTCGCCGCACCCATCGTGCATGCGCTCCGGGGGAAGGAGCACGTCGAGTACGACAACCCGTTCGACGTCGGCATGACGGGCCTCCTCGGATACTCGAGCGGCTATCGCGCGATGCTGTCCTGCGACGTGCTCCTCATGCTCGGCACCGACTTCCCGTACCAGCAGTTCTATCCGGACGGTGCGACGGTCATCCAGGTGGACATCCGCGGTGAGCAGATCGGGCGCAGGCACCCGATCGACCTCCCGCTCGTCGGGACGGTGCGCGACACCCTCGACGCCCTCCTGCCGAAGCTCGAACGCAAGACGCACCGCAAGCACCTCGATGACTCGGTGAAGCACTACCGCAGCTCGCGCAAGGGTCTCGACGACCTGGCGACCGCTGATCACGACGGACAAGCGATCCACCCGCAGTATCTCGCGAAGGTCGTCGACGAACTCGCCTCCGACGATGCCGTCTTCATCCCGGACGTCGGCTCTCCGGTCGTCTGGGCGTCGCGCTACCTCACGATGAACGGCAAGCGCCGACTCATCGGTTCGTTCAGCCACGGCAGCATGGCGAACGCCGTCTCGCACGGGCTCGGCGCCCAAGCCTCCCACCCGGGTCGCCAGGTGGTCGCGCTCGCAGGCGACGGCGGACTCACGATGATGCTCGGTGAACTCATCTCGCTCACGCAGAACGCGCTGCCGGTGAAGATCATCGTGATCAACAACTCCTCCCTGAACTTCGTCGAGCTGGAGATGAAGGCGGCGGGCATCGTCAATTACGGGACCGACCTCGAGAATCCAGACTTCGCCCGTATGGCGGAGGGCATGGGCATCCATGGTGAGCGCGTCGAACGCGCAAGTGAACTGCAGAGCGCCATACGTCGAGCATTCGAGCACGATGGGCCGGCGCTCGTCGACGTCGTGACCGCGAGGCAGGAGCTGTCGATCCCGCCGGCCATCACCGCAGAGCAGGTGAAGGGCTTCACGCTCTACGCTCTGCGCACCGTGATGTCCGGCCGCGGTGACGAGCTCGTCGACCTCGCGAACACGAACGTGTTGCGCCGCATCCTGCCTGGCCACTGAGCCGGATCACCCCGGGCCGGTCGTGCCACCCGGCCTGGGGTGACGATTCTCCCGTGGCTTCCAGAGACGGCCGGGTAGACTCGTCTACCGTGTCCAGACTTCTCGTTACCGGCGGCGCCGGATTCATCGGCTCGAACTTCGTCCACTACGTCCTGAACAACACCGAACACTCGGTGACCGTCCTCGACAAGCTGACCTACGCGGGCAACCGTGCCTCGCTCGACGGCCTCCCCGCCGATCGCTTCGAGCTGGTCGTCGGCGACATCCAGGACGCGGCGCTCGTCGACGAGCTGTTCGCTCGTCATGACGCCGTCGTGCACTACGCGGCGGAGTCGCACAACGACAACTCCCTGCACGACCCCCGTCCGTTCCTCGACACCAACATCATCGGCACGTACACGCTGCTCGAGGCGGCACGCAAGCACGGCACCCGCTTCCATCACATCTCGACGGACGAGGTCTACGGCGACCTCGAACTCGACGACCCGGAGCGCTTCACCGAGAACACCCCCTACAACCCCTCGAGCCCGTACTCCTCGACGAAGGCCGGCAGCGACCTCCTCGTCCGTGCGTGGGTCCGTTCCTTCGGCGTCAAGGCGACCATCTCGAACTGCTCGAACAACTACGGCCCGTACCAGCACGTCGAGAAGTTCATCCCTCGCCAGATCACCAACGTCCTCGGTGACGAACGTCCGAAGCTCTACGGCACCGGCGAGAACGTCCGCGACTGGATCCACGCGAACGACCACTCCTCCGCCGTCCTGACCATCCTCGACAAGGGTGTCATCGGCGAGACGTACCTCATCGGAGCCGACGGCGAGAAGAACAACAAGGACGTCGTCGAGCTCATCCTCACCCAGCTCGGCCAGGCCGCAGACGCGTACGACCACGTGAACGATCGCCCCGGCCACGACCTCCGCTACGCGATCGACTCCTCGAAGCTGCGCACCGATCTCGGATGGACGCCCGCCTTCAGCGACTTCGAGGCCGGCCTCGCCGACACGATCGCCTGGTACCGCGACAACGAGTCCTGGTGGAAGCCGCAGAAGGCCGCTACCGAGGCGAAGTACCAGGAGCAGGGGCAGTAACCCTCGACTCCGCCGCAGGGCCCGTCCAGCATCCGCTGGGCGGGCCTTTCGTTCGTCGCCCTGTTCACAAACTCCTGCTCCCAGTCGGCTCACACCGTGACGGTCAGGCGCCACCGAGCCAGGGCGCGTTCGACCGGACAAGATGCAGGAGTTGCGCCCCGCCACACCACCGGACCGGCCCGCGGCGGCGAATCGGCGTCCGGTGTCCACAACTCCTGCGGCGACTGACCGGAGAGCGGTTCGACGCGGTTGGACGCTGTTCGACTCCGTGCAGACACCCTGGGGAGCAGGAGTTACGAACGGAGCGCAGCGCGGTCAGCGTCCAACGCGGTCAGCGGCGTATCAGTTGACGTTCGCGTAGAGCCACTCGAGGGGGTCGACCCATGTCACGCCGTCGAGGCGGATCTCGAAGTGGAGGTGTGGGCCGGTGGACATGCCCGTGCTGCCGGTGAGGCCGATGATGGTCCCGACCTTGATGACCTGGCCCTCGACCACCTTCGTGGAGCCGTGCTGCATGTGTGCATAGACGCTCGACACGAGCTGGCCGTTGATCGTGTGGTCGACGATGATGTTGACGCCGAGGGAACCTTCGCCGTCTTCGACGTGACGGACGACGCCGTCGGCGATGACCTGGATGGGCGCGCCGTCGCCGGGGTTGAAGTCCTGACCGTGGTGGTCGCTCGAGCAGCCGGCGCAGTCGCGGGCACCGAAGCGGTCGCCGATGGTGACGCCGACGGCGAACGGCCACTGGATGGTGCCGTTCGGGTCGTTGGTGAACGTGTTGGCGGGGCGGATGCCCATCGCGGCGGCGGCTTCCTCGATGGTGCTCGTGGTGTAGTCGTCGCGGGTGAAGGTGAGCTCTGCCGATCCTTCGCTGTCGAGTGACTGCGACGCCTGGTTGCTGAGGCCGTTGCCGTCGCCCAGCTCGGCCTGCGATGCTGCTGCGACGGATGAGGCGACGTCTTCAGCGGTGAGCAGCGCATTCGCCGGCACCGAGGTCGCCACGGCCATGAGGGCGACGAAGCCCATCGCGGCACCGGCGAAGATCTTCGTGGTGATACGGCGCTTGCGAGCGGTGCGCGTGGGCCGTGCGGGACCGGAGGCGGCAGCCGTGGACGCGCGCGGCTTGGTGGCGGGCCTGACCGGAGCGGAGCGGCGGACGCGCGGTGCCTCGACGACGGGGACGTCGGTGTCGACCGGCACGGAAGCAGTGGACGGCGTGGCCACGGGCGCGACGGCCGGGTCAGCGATGAGTGGCTCGGACTCGACGGGGGCCGTCTCTTCGACGGCCTCGACGGCGACCGCGTCGATTGCGTCGGCGATGATCTGGTCGACGGGGTCGATGACCGATGCCGTCGCGGCGGGGGCCTCGGCGGCCACCGATGCGACAGGAGCTTCGAGGAGGGGCTTCGTGCCCAGGGCGTTCGGCGCCAGGGCGTCCTGAACCTGCGACGTCCAGCTCGTGAGGACCGGCTGCACGATGGATTCGGCCGCGGCTTGACGCTCACGCTCGCGCAGCTCACGGCGACTGAGCGGCGGCGTCTGCGCGGGAGCGGACTCGCGTTCGGGCGTCGTGTTCAGCGGGTCCTGAGGGTCGGGAAGCACAGGGGTGTCCTCAGGGCTGGCATGGCGTGACAAGGGGGCGAAAGCCTTTCAATGGTGCAGACAGGTTGGGCCGAACTCACTCTTGCGTGGGGGAACGCAAAAGTAACGAATGCATAAATGCTAGCAACGGGAGGCTGAAAAAGCCATGGCAGCACTCGGTTTCTGCGAGAAAATCCCTGGTCAGAGGCCATATGAGAGTTCTCTTATCTTCGAGTCGCCCGCGGAGCGTTTCGAGGAGCGCTCACCGCCAGGTGCCGGACATCAACCGATCGGCGTCGCGAAACCCTGCTCGACGAGGAGCCGTTCGAGTACCGCGAGGACGGGCGCATCGGCGGCCATGATGAGCTGCGTCGTCGCGGAAGCGCCGCCGAACCCGGCCACCGTCGCACCTGCCTCCGCAGCGACGAGCGCTCCGGCGGCCTGGTCCCAGGGCTTCAGTCCGCTCTCGTAGTAGGCGTCGAGCCGACCGCTCGCGACACTGCAGAGGTCGAGCGCGGCGGATCCGATGCGACGGACGTCGCGGAACGTCCCGAGCAGCGCGCCGAGCACCGCCGCCTGCTCCATCCGACGTGATGCGGTGTAGGAGAATCCCGTTCCGAGCAGGGCGACGTTCGGGGCGACGCCCCGGTTGACCTCGAGCGCACGGCCGTTCAGGTGCGCACCGCCGCCGAGCGACGCCGTGTACATCTCGCCGAGCACCGGGTTCACCACCGCACCGGCCAGCGTGGTCCACGTCGCGGGGTCCGGTTCGCCCTCGACGACGCCGATGCTGACCGCGTAGGCGGGGATGTCGTAGAGGTAGTTGACCGTCCCGTCGATCGGGTCGACCACCCAGGTGAGCCCGGAGGTACCGACGGCACCACCCTCCGTGCCGGTCTCCTCACCGAGGAAGCCGTCGTTCGGTCGCGCCGCCAGCAGGCGCTCGCGGATGAACTGCTCGGACTCGCGATCTGCTCGCGTCACGACGTCCTCGGCGGACGACTTGCTCGCGGCGACTTCGACCCCTTCGCGGCGGCGTCGCAGGATCAGCTCACCGGCGTCCGCGGCGATGTCGGTGGCGATCTGGAGGAGTTCTGCTGGTCCGGTCACTCCACCACCCTACGGGGCAGCGCGGCGGAGCCGCTTGCCAGCAACCACAACGAAAAAGTGCCTCACCCGCAGGGGTGGCCCACACATCGCGCGGCGGAGCCGCTTGCCAGCAACCACAACGAAAAAGTGCCTCACCCGCAGGGGTGGCCCACACATCGCGCGGCGGAGCCGCTTGCCAGCAAGCACAACGAAAAAGTGCCTCACCCGCGGGGGTGAGGCACTTTTCTCGTGTGGCGAGTGAGGGATTCGA
This sequence comes from Plantibacter sp. RU18, assembly GCF_050613355.1. Taxonomy (NCBI): domain Bacteria; kingdom Bacillati; phylum Actinomycetota; class Actinomycetes; order Micrococcales; family Microbacteriaceae; genus Plantibacter; species Plantibacter sp. RU18. The sequence goes on along the minus strand of NZ_CP159618.1, from coordinate 733,063 downwards.
ACCCCCGAAGGCTGAGCCGTCTGATTTACAGTCAGATCCCTTTGGCCGCTAGGGTAACTCGCCAAGCGCGCCCGACCGACTTTCGAACAGCCAACCGAAAGCGCTTGATAAATATAGCTGCCAGAAGCCCGGACGCGAAATCAGGCCGGGAGTGCGGGTGTGCGCAGGAGCGCACCCTCGCTGCGACAGGTGGCGGCGGCGATGATCATGGCGTCCTCGAGCAGCACACCCCAGGCGGCTGCGTCCGCGGGAAGGCCGTCTTCGCGCACGGACGCGACGCTCGATGCGAGGGTGGCGTCGCCGCCGCCCATCGTGTCGACGACGGGACCGGGCAGATCGGCGATCGGACGGGCCACCTCGATCGATGCCGTCCGGACGAACGCGCCATCACGACCCGCGGTGCCGAGGACGGCGCTCGCGCCGGACGCGATGAGGCGCTCGACGAAGGCGGCGAGCGCCTCACCGGCGAGGAGGTCCGCGTCGTCGTCGCCGACCTTCACGATGAGCGACGATGCGGCGAGCCGTCTGAAGCCGTCGAGGAAGCGCTCTGCGGAGTGCAGCATGCCGGCGCGTGGGTTCGGGTCGATCACGAGTCGGGAGGGGGCGTCGGCGACGGCCGCCTCGAGTGCCGCGGTCTGCGCGACGTCGTCGAAGGGGAAGCAGCTGACGACGACGAGTGACGCCGCGTCGATGGCGGCGTGCTCGGCGTCACCGAAATCGACGGCTCGGTTCCAGGCAGCCTCGTTGAACTCGTACCGGGGTTCGCCGTCGGTCCGGTCGGAGATGGCTCGCGACGATCCGTTCGGCCCGACCGTCGCGACGAGCTCGACACCGTGCTGGTCGAGGAACGCGCGGATCCGCGCGCCGTCGACATCGTCGCCGATCATGGCGATGAGTGTGGTGGGCACGCCGAGCACGCTCAGTCCCACTGCGACGTTCAGCGCGGCGCCGCCGACGAAGTCGCGGGATCCCGTCTCGTCGCGGAACTCATCGATGAGCGCGTCGCCGATCACGACCACTCGGGTGTTGTCTGCCACCATGACGACCTCTCCTGGCGCGACCGGGCGGCCGCGACGCCTGGATCAGCGTACCGACCGGAGCCGGTTGGGACACCTCTGCGCTTCAGTCCTCGTCTGACGGAACCGCATCGGCGTACTCGTTCGCGGCCGTCGCGACCCTCCGGAGGTACTCGGGTGAGGAGTTGTAGGCCCGGATCCCGGTCAGCCACCCTTCCTCGGTCTGCATGTCGTAGTCGCTGGCACGGCACAGGTAGTTCGCCGCAGCCATCGCAGCGTCGTCGAGGTTCTGCGGGTCGAGGACGCCGTCGCCGCTCGCGTCGGTGCCCCAGTTCGCCCAGGACTCCGGGATGAACTGGAACGGTCCGACAGCGCGATCGTGCACCGCGTCGCCGTCGAGCACCCCGTCGTCGGTGTCGGTGATCTCCTCGGTGTCCCCGCCGCTCAGCGGCACGCCGAAGATGGGCGGTGTCACGACACCGTCCTCGCCGAGCTTCGAGCCGTCGTGGCGCCCGTGGTCGCTCTCCGCGAAGCCGACGGCGGCGAGGGTCGTCCAACCGATCCCGCACTCCGGGGTGAGCTCCGCCTTCCGGATGGCCGCTCCCGCATACGACCGCAGCGCGCGTTCGGGTATCCCGCTCGACGCCGAGACGGTCGTGATCCAATCGGGGTCGGCGAGATCGACGTTCGCGACGCCGCCGTCCGGGGCATCGCTCGTCGGCGGCAGCTCGACGGGCACGGCGTACGGGACGGGATCAGGTTCGGGAGCGCAGCCTGCGAGCAACACGGCACCGAGCAACAGCGTCGCCCCGCCGAACCCTCGTCGGCGGAGGGTGGTCGGTTGGAGGTTCTTCCCCGGAGTGCGCATCCCGACCATCCAACCACACCCGCCTGACCGGGTGCCGGTAACATGGGCGTCATGGCTGATTCATCGTTCGACGTCGTGAGCAAAGTGGACAAGATGGAGGCGGACAACGCCCTCAACCAGGCGCACAAGGAGGTCGAGCAGCGCTACGACTTCAAGAACGTGGGCGCATCGATCGCGTGGAGCGGCGAGAAGATCCTCATGAAGGCGAACACCGAGGAGCGCGTGAAGGCCATCCTCGACGTCTTCGAGTCGAAGCTCATCAAGCGCGGCATCTCCCTGAAGAGCCTCGAGGTGGGCGACCCCTTCCCGAGCGGCAAGGAGTACCGCATCGAGGCGACCCTCAAGGAGGGCATCAGCCAGGAGATCGCGAAGAAGGCCAACAAGCTCATCCGCGACGAGGGCCCGAAGTCCGTCAAGTCGCAGATCCAGGGCGACGAGCTGCGCGTCTCCTCGAAGAGCCGCGACGACCTGCAGGCCACCATGGCGCTGCTCAAGGGCGCCGACCTCGACATCGACCTGCAGTTCGTCAACTACCGCTGAGCACAGTCGTCCGCCCGAACGCCCGCTGGATCTCCCCGGCATCGCGTCATGAACGCGGCGAGCAGCACTCTCTCCAACGGAGCGTGTTTCCGAACACGCTCCCGTCCGGTACCCGACCGGATGATCTCCGCCCGCACCCCGGGCCGACCGTTGGAGCACCAGTGGACCACCAGGAACCAGCGAACGGTTCGCACCTTGAACTGTTCACGACCTCTCGCGCCGGGCAGGAGGTCGGCGTCCCGTGCTGGTGCGCACTCGCACGGAACCACAGCTACGAGGAATGGCAGGACTCCGGTCGCCCCGATCCGCGTCCGCCCCTCGCATCCCATCTGCGTCGCCGTCCGACGCCCGGGCAGTAGTCGGCCGGATCAGCTCAGGCGCGGTGTCGTCAGATAGCCCCGGCCCCACGCGACGATCTGCTCGAACGCGCGCTGCCTGACCGCCTCCTCCGAGAGGAACACGTCGTGCAGGGCGCCATCCAGGCGCACGATCGTGACGGTGTCGCCCAGGTCGAGCGCGCGCTCGGCCACGGCGTCGACGTCGAGCGCAGTGTCGCTGTGCATCATGCTCTCGTTCCAACGTGGCAGGAGCACACTGCGAGCGGAGAGCAGCGTCAGCACCGGCAGACGCAACGACAGTCCTGCATCGACCTGCCGGTGGCCGGTGAGGATGGCGTTCAACCACCCGGGGTGCAGCGGGAAGCCGTGCACGGGTCGCCAGGCGAAGTCGTACTCCCAGGCACCGCCCATCGTGCTGGAGACGGAACGCGTGTAGAACCCGAGATCGACGACCGGGAGCTGTGCTCGTGGATCGATCCTCGAGCCGGCCTGGATGAGCGGGGCGATCGCGAGACGACCGAGCTGCCTCGCCTGGAACTCGAGCCACGGGCTGTTGAGGACGAGCCCCGCTACCCGATCCTGATGGCGTGACGCCCACAGGCTGAGCGTGAGTCCGCCGGTCGAGTGCCCGAGGAGCACGAGCCGCCGCCGCGACGCCCGGCCGTTCGCATGATCGTCGGCGCCGTGACCGATGACGGCGAGGGCCGCTTCGATGTCCTCGTCGTAGCCGCGCAGGTCGTCGATGTACCCGGGCGTCTGGTGGGCACGGAGACTCCGACCGTACTTCCGGAGGTCGAGCGCGTAGAACCGGGCGCCGAGCTTCCCCCAGAAGCGCGCGAGATGCCGTTGGAAGAAGTAGTCGGACCAGCCGTGCACGTACAGGACGTCGATGCCGTCGGCGACGTCGGGCACGAGGAACTCACCCAGCTGCTCCATCGGCGGCATCCGATACCGGACGAGGGTGGCGACCACCTCGCCCTCGTCGTCGGGTTCGAGCTGCAGTGTGCGCTGCTGGAAGCCGTCGCCGAGGATGTCGGCGACCCACCCCCGGGAATCGGCCATGACCCAACGCTACCGCGCTGAGAGTGCACAGGACGGTCCGGCTCCCGGCCGGACCGTCCTGTGCACTCTCCTGCTGCGGTCTACTGCTGGTACGGGTTGTGCTGCTGTGGAGCCTGCTGGCCCTGGTGGTACTGCTGCTCCTGCGGCTGCGGCGACGGGGCAGGCTGCGACTGCGCAGGCTGCTGCGGGTCCGCGAGCCCCTCCGGTGCGACGAAGCGCGTCGTCAGCAGTGCTCCGATGGCCAGGAACCCGGCGAGAGTCACTCCGTAGAGGATCGGCGACAGGAAGCCCTGGTTCACGAAGAACGCCACCGAACCGTACTGCTCGACGACGCCGCGCACGATGGTGACGAGCAGGACGATCACGAGCATCACACCGGTACCCACGGCCGCGGCGAGACCGATCGCCCGCAGGAGGTCGCGTGCCGTGCGCACGCGGGTCAGCGGGCGGACGGAGATGAGGATGAGCGCCGCTCCCGCGCCCCAGAGGGCGATGTTGAGGAGGTTCGCGCCGAAGCTCAGCAACACGTCACCGACCGTGTAATAGTCGGAGAGGCTGAAGAAGGAGCCGATGAGGCTCACGAAGGCGACCACTGCTGCGATGCCTGCCGCGATGCCGACGGAGACGAGCGCCAGGCGCGTCTCGCGAGCGCGCGGATTCGGCGCCTTCTGTGGGGCGGGCGCATACTGCTGCGGCTGCTGGCCGTACTGACCCTGCGGCTGCTGCCCGTACTGCGGCTGGCTGTACTGCCCCGTCTGCTGGCTGTACTGCCCCGCCTCCTGGCCGTACTGCCCGGTCGGCTGACCGAACTGCCCCGTCTGCTGGCTGTACTGGCCGGTCTGCTGCGGCTGCTGGCCGTACTGCTGCGGCTGACCGTACTGGGCAGGCTGCTCGCCGTAGGGCTGCTGCCCGTACTGCTGCGCCTGCGGCTGCTGGCCGGTCTGGTTCCACTGCTGTGGCTGCTGGGCGGCGTCGGGGTGGAGCTCACCGTAGCGGGGCTGCGGCGGCTGCTGGGCGTCTGCCACCACCGGCGGCTGCGACGGCGGTACGGGCGTCGGCTGCTCCGACGGGACGTTCTGAGGCGCGTTTGGGTCGGTCATCCGTCCAGCATAGTGACGCGTCCACCTCGAACAGGGGGTCGGAACCTCAGATGCCGCAGAGCCGGTACGAGACCCTGCGGCATCCGAGCCGACGACTCAGGCGGACGGCGCGTCTGTGGCGGGGTCCGTCGCCCGCGAGATCGACACCATCTCCTCGCGCGGGACGACCTTGATGCGCGCGCGACCGTGCGGTTCGCCCAGCGCGATCTCGTGCTGATCGAGATGATGCCATCCAGCGAGATCGGTGTACTCGACACCGCGAGCCTCCAGCAGGGCGACGACCGACTCCTCGCTCGGATCAGCAGGCGCCCACCAGTCCGCCTGGTCGTTGATGACGTGGCTGATCGTCTCCATCGCGTCGGACTTCGTGTGGCCGATGAGGCCGACCGGGCCACGCTTGATCCATCCCGTGGCGTACACGCCTGGCACGCGTTCGTTGCTGCGCTTGTGGAGCACCTTGCCCTCATGGTTCGGGATGACGCCGTGCTTCTTGTCGAACGGGACACCGTCCAGCGGGCTGCCGAAGTATCCGACGGCGCGGTAGATCGCCTGGATCGGGAGCTCACGGATCTCGCCCGTCCCCTCGACGCCTCCCTCTCCGTCGGGACGCGTGCGCTCGTACCGGAACGCGGACACCCGGCCGTCGCCGCCGTCGACGACCTCGAGCGGCTTCGCGTAGAAGTGGAGGTGCAGCCGGCGGGAGGCCTGACCGACCTCGCGCGTACGCCACTGCTGCAGCACACGGTCGATGACCATGACCTGCTTGTTGCTCGCGACCGCCGCCTTCGACGCCTCGTCGTAGTCGAAGTCCTCGTCGTGGAGGATCATGTCGACGTCGTTCAGCTCACCGAGTTCGCGGAGCTCCAGCGGGGTGAACTTGACCTGCGCCGGCCCTCGGCGACCGAACACGTGGACGTCGGTGACGGGCGACTGCACAAGCCCCTCATGGACGTTCGCCGGGATCTCCGTCGGGAGGAGGTCCTCCGGGTGCTTGGCGAGCATGCGCGCGACATCCAGGGCGACGTTGCCGTTGCCGATGACGGCGATCGACTCGGCCTCGAGCGGCCAGGTGCGCGGGACGTCGGGGTGGCCGTCGAACCAGCTCACGAAGTCTGCCGCCCCGTAGGAGCCGTCGAGCTCGATCCCCGGGATGGCCAGCGGGGCGTCCTGGACGGCGCCGGTCGAGAAGATGACCGCGTTGTAGTGCTGCTTGAGGTCGTCGAGGGTGATGTCGGTGCCGAACCGGACGTTGCCGAAGATGCGGATGTCGCCGCGGTCGAGCACGTCGCGGAGTGCGTTGATGATGCCCTTGATGCGCGGATGGTCGGGGGCGACGCCGTAGCGGACGAGGCCGTAGGGCGCGGGAAGCTGCTCGAAGAGGTCGATCGAGACGTCGAACTTCCGTTCCGCTTTGAGGAGGATGTCTGCCGCGTAGATGCCGGCCGGTCCTGCTCCGACGATGGCCAGCCTGAGCTTGGTCACGGTGGTTCCTTTCGTGTCCCCGCGAGGGGTTCCGGGTGTAGGTGGAGGAGCACTCCGACCGTGCTGCGTTCGCCGGGCCCGCGCTTTCCGGAATCCTCGCGGCCCGGCGCGACGCCGGATCAGCTGCGTCGGTCGACGATCGCTTTCGCGAAGTGCACGAGTGCCTTCTTGACCGAGCCGTCCGGCAACGGCGCGAGTGCGTCGATCGCCTCCTGCGACCACTGCTGCGCCTGGGCGAAGGTGCGAGCGGTGACGGCGTGGTCGCGCAGGGTGGCGACGAGTGCTGCGAAGCGGATCGGATCGTGGTCCGTCTCGGCCGCCGCTTCGTCGAGGCGTGTGACGAGCGCGGCCGCCTCGGCGTCGGTCGCAGCCTCGCGACGCAGGTACAGCATGGGGAGCGTCACGACGCCGGCGCGCAGGTCGGTGCCGGGGACCTTTCCGGTCTCCTCGGGCTGTGGGGAGAGGTCGATGACGTCGTCGATGAGTTGGAAGGCGATGCCCACCTTCTCGCCGAATTCGACGACGGCACCCTCGTACTCGGCAGGCGCGTTGGAGAAGATGACGCCGCTGCGGGCGGCCGCCGCGATGAGCGACCCGGTCTTGTCAGCGAGGACCTGGATGTAGTGCTCGACCTCGTCCTGGCCCTGGCGCGGGCCGGTGGTCTCGTGCAGTTGCCCGAGCACGAGGCGTTCGAACGTGGCGGCCTGGATCCGGATCGCGCGCTCACCGAGGTCGGCCATGATCTGACTCGCCCGGGCGAACAGCAGGTCGCCCGTGAGGATCGCGGTGTTGTTGCCGAACACCTGGTGGGCGCTCGGCACACCTCGACGCTTGTCCGCGTCGTCCATGACGTCGTCGTGGTACAGCGAGCCGAGGTGCGTGATCTCGATGGCCTCGGCCGCCTGCAGCACCTGCTCGGTGATGCCGTCTCCCAGCTGGGCGATGAGCATGGTGAGCAACGGACGGACGCGTTTCCCGCCGGCCTCGAGGAGGTACCGCGCGGTGACGTCGACAAGGTCGTCCGTGAAGCCGAGCTGCTCCTCGAGACCGACCTCGAGGCGTGCCACGCCGTCGTCGATGGTCTTCGCGAGCTTCCGGTCCGCACCGGTCGCGAACATGCGTTCGGCCAGCCCGGCCTGACTGGTCAGGCTGCTGACACGGCGGGTCGCGCTGGGATTCACAGGTCTAGCCTAGCCGTGGCGGCCGCTCCCCTGCGCGCGAGCCGGGGAATCCATGGACTCGTACCGGCCGATTCGCAGCTGTGGTCGGACCACAATGCGGTCGTCATCTCAGCTGGATGCCGTCCGAGTCGTAGAACGCGAGGTGCGGGAACTCGTGGGCGAGCTCCAAGAGCATCGTGTACCCGTCACCGTTCAACGGCGGCCAGGTCCAGGCGTCGACGCCCTGGGCGGCGGGGAGTGCGGCCCGGAACAGCCCGGCCTCGACGCCCGTACCGAGGTGCTTCGGCGGCACGACGAGCATCTCGATGCGGGCCGAGGGACCCGAGACGACGAACTGCAGACGCGCACCCGTCGCATCGTCGCGGACGATGAAGTCACGGGTTCCCGGGGTGTCCGGTGGGATCTCCGTGGTGTCGTAGCGCTCGTAGGGTTTCGCGAAGGCCGACTTCGCCCGCCGGGCGTTCATGAGGATGACGACGAGTACGAGGCCCACGATCGCGATGCCCCAGAGCCACGGGCCGCCAGGCAGGTTGTCCAACATGCCTCAAGTATGCCCGCCCCGCCTGGGCGCGTCAGGTGAGCGGAACCCTCAGGTGAGCCCGCCATCGACGGACCGACCGTATTCGGCCGGGTCCTCGGGCACGAGCACCTCGGTGTCGCGGTTGAGGCTCTCTCCGCGGAAGAACGGCTTCGACGCCTTGCGGGTGTACCAGAGCAGCATGAGCACGAAACCGAACGCCAACGAGCCCACCCCGATCACGAAGGTCCCGCCGACCCCGAAGAGCACGGTGTACCCGTAATCCACGTCGAACATGTCGATGCAGCTCTGCACGAACGCGAAGGTGAGCATGAGGGCACCCAGCAGCGGGAACAGCCCCTTGAAGACGAAGTCCCGCGCCGAGCGGAAGAGGACCTTCCGGAAATACCAGACGCACGCGTAACCGGTGATGCCGTAGTAGAACGCGATGGCGAGGCCGAGCGACAGGATCGAGTCGGCGAGGATGTTCTCACTGACGAAGGTCATTCCCACGTAGTAGACGATCGCGACGATGCCCATGACGAGCGTCGAGAACGACGGCGTCTTGAAGGTCGGATGCACGGTCGAGAACTGCTTCGGCAGCGCTTTGTACGCCGCCATCGCGAGCGTTCCTCGCGCCGTCGGCAGGATCGTCGTCTGCGTCGACGACACGGCGGAGATCAGCACGGCGACGACGAGGATCCACGCCCACGGCCCGAGGATGAGGTCCTTCAGCGCCAGGAAGATGTCGTTCGCGTTGTCCTCGTTGCCGAGACCGGCGCCGGTCTCACCGAGACCCGCGTAGACCATCGCTGCGACCGTGACCGTGACGTAGGTGACGAGCAGGATCACCGTGGAGATGAGGGCTGCACGGCCAGGGATCTTCTGCGGGTCCTTCGTCTCCTCGTTCAGGGCGAGGCAGGTGTCCCAGCCCCAGTAGATGAACAGCGCGAGGAGGACCGCTTCGGTGAAGGCGTGGAAGTCCGTGAACGCGAACGGGTTGAACCAGTCGAGCGAGACCGCCGTCGCGTTCGGCGCAGAACCGTTGGCGGCCCCGATGAAGGCGAAGACGGCGAAGAGCACGAGCGCCAGATACTGGACCGCGAGGAGGATGTTCTGGATCTTCTCCCCCAGCTCGATCCCGCGGTAGGACACCCAGGTCATGAGTGCGATGAACACCACCCCGGTCGCGGTGACGAGGGGCACGTTCGAGGCGAGCGAACCGTCGCCGATGAGCAGCCAGAGGTACTGTCCGGCGATCTGGGCGAGGTTCGCGAGCACGACGATGCCTGCGAGGGCGACACCCCAGCCTCCGATCCAGCCCGTGACCGGGCCGAACGCCTTCGTCGCCCAGGTGAACGTGGTCCCGCAGTCGGGGACGTCACGGTTCAGTTCCCGGTAGGCGAAGGCGATGAACAGCATGGGGATGAACGCCACGATGAACGCGATCGGCGCCTGCGCACCGACCGCGAGCACCACGAAACCGAGGGTCGCCACCAGCGAGTACACCGGGGCCGTCGAGGCGAGTCCGATGACGACCGAGCCGAACAGGCCGAGCGTGCCCGTGGCGAGACCCTTGCCACCGGTCGAGGGGCCGGGCTGCGCTGCACGGTCCGTTTCATGTGCTGTCATGACGGAACGGTAGGGCCACGCGACCCTGTGTGTCAATGCTCCCATCCGGGAGGGACTACGGAATCAGTCGCTCAGGTGGGATCCGGACAACGAGATCAGCAGCTGATCCTGAAGGCGAGTATCGAGATGAGACGCGACGCGCGATCTGATTCAGGCGGGCCGGAGTCCGCGGTGCAGCGCGACGATGCCGCCCGTGAGGTTGCGATAGGCGACCTGCTCGTACCCGGCTTCACGGAGCCAGGACGCGAGCTCCGGCTGAGTCGGCCAGGCGCGGATCGAGTCGTTGAGGTAGGTGTACGCCTCGGCGTTCGAGGACGCGATGCCCGCGACGAGCGGCATCACCCTGTCGAGGTAGAGGTTGTAGGCCGCGCGCATCGGGGCGAGCGTCGGCGTCGAGAACTCGCAGATGACGATGCGTCCACCGGGCTTCGTGACGCGGAGCATCTCGGCGAGTGCGTCCTTCGGACGGACGACGTTGCGCAGGCCGAAGGAGATGGTCGTCGCGTCGAACTCCTCGTCGGCGAACGGGAGCTTCGTGGCGTCCGCCTCGACGAACTGGATGTCCGAACGGTCCGCGTACTTCTCGCGGCCCACGGCGATCATGCCGGGCGAGAAGTCGGCGGCGACCACCTGGGCGCCGTTCTTCGCGAGCGACGCAGACGACGTGCCGGTGCCCGCTGCGAGGTCGAGGATGCGTTCGCCGGAGGCCGGGCCGACGGCACGCGTGGTCGCGATCCGCCACAGGGCGTCGTTGCCGACGGAGAGGACCGCGTTCATGCGGTCGTACTTCGTCGAGACGTCGTCGAACATGGCCGAGACCTGCTCGGGCTGCTTGGAGAGGTCGGCGTGGTTCACCCCTCCATCCTACGTCGGCGCCACCGGTCGGAGCCCGTGAGCGGGCTGGGGAGGGTGCGCCGTCGCACAGGCGTAGGGTTGGGAGGTGACCATTCCCCTGACCTCGTCACTGGTCGCCCAGACCGTCGCGATCGACGACCCGCGCCAGCTCCTCCCCTTCGCCGATCAGACGGCGCCGCTCCTCTGGGTACGGAAGGGACAGGGCATGGTGGGTCTCGGCGAGGCGCTCCGTCTCGAGTTCACGGGGCCCGACCGCTTCACCCGCGCCGCAGCCGCCTGGCGCGAGGTGGCAGCGGCCGCGAGCGTCACCGACCACGTCCGACGCCCCGGCACCGGCCTGGTGGCCTTCGGCACCTTCGCCTTCGACGACGAGTCGTCCGCGACGAGCGTGCTCATCGTCCCGCGCACCATCATCGGCCGCTACGAGGACACCAGCTTCATCACCCGGATATCACTCGATGGCGGCCCGACGCCGATCGAACCGTCCAGCACCGGATACGGGCCCGAGTACCGCATCCAGCTCGTCCCCGGCGATCAGACACGGGACGGATACGTGGATGCCGCTGCTCGGGCCGTCGCGCGCATCCAGTCCGGCGCCCTCAGCAAGGTCGTGCTGGCCCGCGACCTCACCGGACACCTCCCGGCCGGGGCGGATCTCCGCCGGGTCCTCTTCGATCTGGCGCTCGGCTACCCCGACTGCTGGACCTACGCGGTCGACGGGTTCATCGGTTCGAGCCCGGAGACGCTCGTCCGAGTGGACCGCGGCTCCGTGTCCGCCCGCGTCCTCGCCGGAACGATCTCGCGCGGGTCCGACGCGGACAGCGACCACGATCAGGCGGTCGCGCTCGCGACGAGCGCGAAGGACCAGGACGAACACCAGTTCGCCGTGCAGTCCGTGGTGAACGCCCTGCAGGCGCACACCCCGCAGCTCAGCCGCAGCGAGATGCCGTTCACGCTCAAGCTGCCGAACCTCTGGCACCTCGCGACCGACATCTCGGGCAGACTCTCCGACGGCTCGTCCTCGCTCGACCTCATCGACGGACTGCACCCCACGGCTGCCGTCGCCGGAACGCCGACCCTGGACGCGCTGTCACTCATCCGTGAGCTGGAACCCTTCGACCGCGGTCGCTACGCCGGTCCGGTCGGGTGGGTCGACGCCTCAGGCGACGGGGAATGGGCGGTCGCCCTGCGCTGCGCCCAGATCGCACCCGACGGCGACATCACCGCGTATGCCGGCTGCGGCATCGTCGCGGACTCCGACCCTGCATCCGAACTGATCGAGACGAAGATGAAGTTCCGCCCCATCGTCGAAGCATTCGCCTGACCCCATCTTCACCTGACCCCATCTTCACCTGACCCCATCTTCAGAATTCAGGGAATCTGTCGCGCGGGTGAGCAACTCGCCGCAGTTTCTCGCGGAAATAGGACATCCGGCGCCGAATCCAGTCGGATTCCCTGAATTCTGAAGAGTGCAGTGGGCGTCAGGTGGCGGCTAGGCGGGCCTGTTCGACGGCGATGTCGTAGTCGGCCGGCGGCCACTGCGGATCGATGCTTTCGAGCGCGTCGAGGAGCAGTCGTTGCACGGCGGCGCGCGCGTACCACTTGTGGTTCGCCGGGATGACGTGCCACGGAGCAGCAGCGGTGCTCGTCCGGTCGAAGACGAGCTGGTAGGCATCCTGGTACGCGGGCCACAACTCCCGCTCGTCCACATCACCCGGGTTGTACTTCCAGTGCTTGTCCGGGCGTTCGAGGCGCTCGGCGAGTCTGGCCTTCTGCTCGTCGGCGCTGATCTGCAGCATCACCTTGACGAGGCGGGTACCACGGCCGAGCAGGCGCGCTTCGAAGTCGTTGATCGCGCCATACCTGCGTTCGATCTCCTCCGCCGGAGCGAGTTGGCGGACGCGACCGATCAGCACGTCCTCGTAGTGCGAGCGGTCGAACACGCCGATCTGTCCGGGCGTCGGGGCGTGCGACTCGACCCGCCAGAGGAAGTCGTGTGCGAGCTCCTCCGGTGTCGGCTTCTTGAAGGCGTAGTGGTGGACGCCCTGCGGGTCGACGGCACCGACCACATGCCGGACGATGCCTCCCTTTCCCGCCGTGTCCATGGCCTGCAGCACGAGCAGCACGGCGTCCGGCGCGCCCTGGGTGCTGGCTGCGAAGAGCCGCTCCTGGAGGGCAGACAACGCCGGGACGCCCGCGGCGAGTTCGCGCTCACCATGCTTCTTCCCGCCATCGAACCCGGGTGTCGACTCCGGATCGACGTCGGAGAGCCGGAACCCCTCACCGACCCGGAGGGTGTCGCGGGGAGGTGTCGACCAGGACGATTCGTGCTTCGATGCCGTCATCCGCCCATTCTGGTCGCTGCGCGGTGCAGAAGTCGAGGGCTTGGACGTGCCGCGCCGTTCAGCCGCGCGGCAGAGGGACCTCGATGAGCACGGGGCCCGTGACCGGCGCCGTGAACGCCTGGTCGAGCTCGACCCTCGTGGTCGCCCTGCGGTACTGCCAGCCGTAGGCCGTCGCAAGCGCTTCGAGGCCGACATGCTGCGGCGTGTACTGCACGCGGTCGAACAGTGAAGGCTGGGCCGACTGGGCGACCTCGAGCGCATCGAAGATCGTCCCGCCACCGTCGTTGCCGACGATGACCTGCAGGCGGGGTTGCACATCGTCGTCGAGGAGCAGCGCGCCGACGTCGTGGAGGAAGGCGAGATCGCCGAGGAGCACCCGCGTGACGCCCGGACCGCCCGCCGCCTGACTCGCGAGCGCGATGCCTGTCGCCGTGGCGATGGTTCCGTCGATGCCTGCGAGCCCGCGGTTCGCATGGACGCTGATCTTGCGACCGGGTACGAGTCCGTCGGCCACCCGGATGAGGCGGGATGCGCCCACGATCAAGCGGTCGTGCGGCCAGGTCGCACGCCACACGGCGTCGACGAGGAGCTCGCGGGTCACCGGGAGGCGGACGGCGTCGAGCTCGGCGCGGACCGAGGCGAGCCGCTCGGCAGGGGTGTTCGAGTGGAGCCCGTCGAGATCGGGAGCTGCCGGAGAGGGATCGATCACGCGTTCGCGGGAGCCGACCACCCAGGCACCGAGCCAAGCACGATCGGCCGGCCCCGCGGCGACCTCGATCGAGGACACGATGCGATCGGCGAGACGGCCGGGGTTGTAGACCTCCGCACCGGTGGGGGCGACGATGACCGTCTCGACGCCCGGCTGCTGCAGGAGCGCAGGCACCTCGCGACTCAAGGTGGGGTGACCGAAGACGACGACACGCTCGACCGCTGCACGGTAGTCGTCCTCGCGCAGCAGCTCACGGTACGCGATGACGACGTTCCGCCCGAAGCGCGAGCCGCTCGAGACCTCCGCGATGAGCGGCCAGCCGCCGTCGGCTGCGAGCTGCTCGGCCGCGGGACCTGCGCCGTGCCCCGCGACGACGAGCGTCCGAGGGCCGCGTTCGAGCACGAGGTGATGACGCTCAGGGAAACGGAGGGTGGACGGGGCGGTCGAAGGCGCGACCGCCAGTGCGGCGATCCGATCGGTGACCTCGATGGAGCGGGGCGCGAGCGGTCCGGAGAGCGGCTCCCGGAACGCGAGGTTCAGATGGACCGGCCCGGGATCGACGGCCCCGGTGGCAGCGCGGTAGGCGCGCTCGGCGAGTTCGACGGCGGCGAGCTGCTCACCGTCGGCACCGTTCGGAGCGTCGAGGTCGACGGACAGTCGTGATGCCGAGCCGTAGAGGTCGTCCTGCCTCGTGGTCTGGTTCGCGCGGATGCCGTGGGCCTCCGCCGGCCGGTCAGCGGTGAGGACGATGAGCGGTACCCCGGAGTGGTGCGCCTCGAGCACCGCCGGGTGCAGGTTCGCGGTCGCGGTGCCCGAGGTCGTGATCACGACGGCGGGACGGCTGGTCTCGACGCCGAGTCCGAGCGCGAGGAAGCCGGCGACCCGTTCGTCGATCCGCACGTGGAGGGTGAGGGCGTCCGTCGCCGCGAGTTCGGCGGCTGCGAGCGCGAGCGCCTGCGACCGGGAACCGGGGCAGACGATGACGTCGGAGACGCCGGCGGCGACGAGGGCGTCGAGCAAGGTGGCCGCGAACGTGCTCGCGTGGCTCGGCGAGACCACCGGACGATCAGGTCCGGGGCGGTCGGGCGTGCTCACGAGGCGCTCGGGGCGCCAGGTGGCTTCCGGCCGGGGCCGTCGTCCGGGGTGTCGGAGCCGGGAGAGGTGTCACCGTGCGGTTCGGCGTCGGTGCCGCCACCCGGTTCGTCGTCGAAGCGCTTCAGTTCGTCCTCGAGGTCGCGGATCCGCTTGGACTGCGCTCGCTCGGCGTCCAGCTTCTTCAGGAAGTCCGGATCGTCGTCGGGAGCGGAGCCGCGCGGGGCCGCCTTCGGGGCGCGGACGCGGCCGATGATCCACCAGAGGAGTCCGCCGATGACCGGCAGGAGGAGGATCGCGAAGATCCAGGAGGTCTTGGAGATGCCCCGGACGCGGTCGCGCGGCATCGTTGCGCAGTCCACCACCGAATACACGATGAAGACGACTGCCGCGACGGCGAGGCCGATCCAGAGACGAACCATGTACCCATCGTAAACGCCAGGTGACGCGATTGGCTGGGGTTGCCCTCAGGCTCGGCGCCTACACTTGACTGGTGAATCGCATTCCCGCTGCCATCCGCTACACCGTGCTCCGCCTGCTGGCGTTCGTGGTGCCGCTCCTGCTCCTCGTCTTCCTCACGGGGTTGCAGCCCTGGATCGCCGCGATCATCGCCGCGATCATCGGTTTGTGCGTCTCGTACATCTTCCTGCGGACGCCGCGCGAGACCGTCGCACAGGAGCTCTTCGAGCGCCGCCACGGCGACAAGCCCGTCCCTCACGACGACGAGGACTCCGAGGATGCGGCTCTCGACGCGACGACCGCTGGGACAGCCGCGTCGGACGTCCCGGTCGGCGAAACCGCGTCAGCTGCCGATGCCGGGCGTGTACCAGAACGCCAGTCCGAGGATCACACCGAACGCTAGCTGCACGAGGCCCGTCAGCTTCAGCGCGAGGATCTGCTCCTTCGGCGTTGTCGAGTAGAGCACGATGACGCACGCCGGGATCGCCGCCAGCAGGGCGAACATGGTCAGCCACGCCACCGGGTAGAACAACGCCAGGAACCCGGCGATGACGAACGGTACGAGCAGCAGGACGCAGTAGAGCACCTTCGACGCGATGCGCCCGACGATGGTCGACAGCGTCCGCTTGCCGACGGCCTTGTCCTGCGCGAGGTCGCGCAGGTTGTTGACGACCAGGGCTGCACATGCGATGAGGCCGGCGCCGACGGCACCGAACCAGGCCTCCTGGTTGAGTCGGCCGACCTGGACGAAGGTCGTCCCGAGCGTCGCGACGAGCCCGAAGAAGACGAAGACGAACACCTCGCCGAGTGCGAAGTACCCGTACGGACGTTTGCCGCCCGTGTAGAACCATGCGGCGATGATCGCGACCGCACCCACCGCGAGCAGCCACCAGAACTGGGTGAGGATCGTCAGGATGACGCCGGCGACCGCTGCGATACCGAAGAAGACGAGCGCGACGGTGAGAACCGCCTTCGGCTTCGCCGCGCCGGAACCGGTCAGTCGGCTGGGACCGACGCGGAGGTCGTCCGTGCCGCGAATGCCGTCGGAGTAGTCGTTCGCGTAGTTGACCGCGATCTGCAGCGCGAGCGCGACGATCAGGCAGAGCAACGCGCGGATGGGGTGGTAGACGCCCGGACCCGCGATGATGGAGGCCGCACCGGTTCCGATGAGGACGGGAGCGATCGCCATCGGCAGTGTCCGGATGCGCGCTGCACCGACCCAATCGCCGAACGTCGCCGTGCGGACGGGCGGCGCATTGCGACCCCCGCTCCGAGCGGGGTTGCCGGATCGTCCACCGTGCGCTCCACGCCCCGCGAGGGTGCGCTGCTGGGTCTTCGTCTGTTGTTTCGGCGCTGTCGGCCGTGCTCCACTTGCCACGACGGCGAGTCTACTCGCGGACGCTCGACCGGGGCCGATCACAGGGCGCCGACGGCCGCCAACGTCTGTCGGATGGCCGGAGCGATGTGTTCCGCGAACGCCGGAGTGATGTGCACGCTGTCGTACTTCGTCGGCGTGGTCCCGGCGAACGCCGGGCAGCGGGCGTCGACGCAGCTGAAGGGCAGCGACGAGACGAAGCGTTCACCGGCCGCAGCCGCGGCGGCCTCGTTGGCGGTGGCGAACGCCGTCCAAGCCTCGTCGATGCCGACGGTGCAGTCCTGCGGACTCGACACCCTCGAGTAACAGGTGCCGAGATCGGCTCCGAGCGGTGGCGGGGCCAGGAACACGACCCGGCCCGCGACATCGAAGTCGGCCGTCTCAGCGAGTGTCGAAGCCATCATGGCCGCGGCGTCGAAGGTACGGCCGTCGGCGGTCCGTCCCGCAGCGAACGCGTTCGAGACGATGACGAGGTCCGGCTGCTCAGCGGCGATGCGTTCGGCGATGTCGTGTTTGCGTGTGGGGCAATCGTCCATCACACCCGACCCGCTGTTCTGGATGAGGTCAGCCGTGAACCGGCAGCCGTAGAGACCGATGGTGGTGACCCGGACGGCGCCTCCGCTCTGGTCGGCGATGGCGCGGAAGGCGGGAGCGTACGCGAGCGCTGTCGAGTCACCGACGAGGTACAGGTGTTTCGGCGCCGCTGTGTCGCCCCAGGTGCACGAAGCGACGTCGGGGGTCGGACCGATGTCGAAGCATGCCCGAGCCGGATTGGTGCTCGACGTCGCCGTGATCGCGTCGTCGAGGCTCGGCGAGAGGTCACCCGGCCAGCTGCTCGCCTCGGTCGCGAGGTGCAGCTCCTCGGCGATCCCCGCCAGCGGGTCTCCTGTCGAGGTCGCGACGGCGGCCGGACCTCCCGCGGCCACGGGCATCCGGAGTGCCGGGCCGAGCACGATCACGGCGAGCCCGGCGACGATCACGACCCCCACCGCCGAGTACAGGTACTGGGCGGCGAACCGCTCGCGCCAATTGCTCCACGCTGCTCGCCGACCGGCTGCGTCGCCGCGGAACGAACCGGGCAACGGCGCACGGTGCAGCGGCTGCTCGATGAGCAGGTAGGAGAGCAGGGACACGCAGAACGTAGCCGCCAGGAGGCCGGGGATGCTGCTCAGGACGGTGTCGGGCACCAGCATCGGGATGAAGACGAGGATGGGGAGGTGCCAGAGGTAGAGCGAGTAGGACATCGCTCCGATGCCCGCGCTCAACCGGTTCGTGATCGGGAAGAGCCACCGGTCGTACGCGGCACCTGCACCGGTCCCGGCCGCGATCAGCAGCATCGCCGAACCGACCGGTGCGAGCGCCCAGGGCACGGGGAAACCCGACGCCCCTGACACGAGCAGGGCGGAGGCCACGACGCCGCCGAGCCCGACCCAGCCGAGCACGACCCGCACGGCCGTCGGCAGCGATCGCAGGAGCGGCGCACCGACCGCGAGCAGCGCGCCGGCGCCGAGCTCCCACACGCGCGCTCCGGTCGAGAAGTACGCGGCCTGCGGCGTCGACTGTGACTGGTGGAGGCCGAACACGAACGAGACGCCGACGACGACGAGCAGGATCGCGCCGATGACCATCCGTGAGCGGACGACGGGGCGTGTTCCGCGGGATACGAGGCCGAGTACCACCAGGAGGAGCACCGGCCACACGAGGTAGAACTGCTCCTCGATGGAGAGCGACCAGAAATGCTGCAGCGGTGAGACCGCGTCGTCGGCGTGGAAGTAGTCGGTGCCCTCGGCCATGAACCGCCAGTTGGAGACGAGGAGGGCGGCGGAGACGGCATCCCACCACGTGGCGAGCGCGCGCGGGGTGTTGAACAGCCAGGACGCGAGCGCGGTCGTCGCGACGAGGACGACGAGCGCCGCCGGCAGGATCCGTCTGATCCGTCGACCGAAGAACCCGGCGAGCGAGATCCGGCCGCTGCGTTCGTGCTCTCGGAGCAGCAGCCCGGTGATCAGGAATCCGGAGATGACGAAGAACACATCGACGCCGATGAAGCCGCCGAGCGGCAGACCGGTGGTGTGGGCGAGGATCACGGCGATCACGGCGAGCGCCCGCATGCCCTGGATGTCCGCCCGGAACCCGGCCCGGGGGTACGCGCGCGCGACCTGCGTCTCAGTCGTCGATGCCACCTGTCGTCCCCCGGCTGCGGCCGTCAGGCGACACGCATGGGAGAGCTTGCCGTATCGGACGGTGATGCCGCAAACCGGTGCCGTGCGCGGTGCCGGTACTCCTCAGACGAGCCGGGTGCGGATCGTCGCGATGTCCGGTTTCCCACTGGCGAGCAGCGGTACGGCGCCGACACGGAACAACCGAGCGGGTCTGGCCGCTCGCCCGAGCGCCGACTCGACCGCAGACCGCGCGTCCTGCAGCAGCGCATCGTCGCCGTTCGTTGGAGACCCGGTGACGACGATCACCGAGGCCTGACCGAAACGCTCGTCCGGCACGGAGACGAGCAGCGCGTCGTCGAGACCCCGCACCGAGCGGACGACCGCCTGGACCCGATCGAGCGAGATGTTGATCCCACCGCTGATGATGACGTTGTCGGCACGCCCGGTCACGCGCACCACGCCGTCCACGATCTCTGCGGTGTCACCCGTGCGGTACCAGCGGGCGCCGTCTCGCACCGGGAACGAGGCCGCGGTGCGGTCGGACTCGCCGAGGTACCCCTCCGCCAGCACGGGGCCGCTGAGCTCCAGTTCACCGTCGACCAGTCGCGTCCCGACGTCGGAGAAGGGCACGCCGTCGTAGAGGCACCCGCCGGCGGTCTCGCTGGACCCGTAGCTGCGGACGACACGGATGCCGAGTGCGGCCGAGCGGTCGAGGAGCGCCGTCGGCGTCGCCTGCCCCCCGACGAGGAGGCCGCCAAGGCTCGTCAGCGCATCGCGGACCGCGCCTCGGGCCTCCGCCGCGTTGACCAGCTGCTGCAACTGTGCCGGCACGAGCGCGGCGAACCCGGTATCCGCGGTGATCGAATCGACTCGTCGGCAGAACGTCTCGGCATCGAACGACCCCGCGGGCATGACGACCGGCTCCGTTCCCGCGACGATCGAGCGCAGGAGGACGTTCACACCGGCGATGTAGTGCGTCGGCAGCGCGAGGACCCATTGCGACGAGTGCACGCCGGCCTGCGCACCGCCGAGCGCGACCGCCGAGCCCTCGGCGCTTGCGAGCAGCGCCTCGGCCGACAGCGCGACCCGCTTCGGGACGCCCGTCGACCCCGAGGTCTCGATCACGAGCGCCACGCGCTCATCGACCGTCATCGCCGCAGCCTGAGTGCCGGCCTGCAGCGGGAGGACGGCCGGGCCGCTCCCGTCGAGTGCCGACCGCAACGCCGTGAGCATCACGGACGCGTCGGCGGCGACGGGCAGCAGTGCGCGCGGCATCAGAACTGCCAGGGGAAGGGAGACCAGTCCGGCTTGCGCTTCTCGAGGAACGAGTCCCGTCCCTCGACGGCCTCATCGGTGCCGTAGGCGAGACGGGTCGCCTCGCCGGCGAACACCTGCTGGCCGACGATCCCGTCGTCGACGGCGTTGAACGCGAACTTCAACATGCGGATCGCTGTGGGCGACTTCCCCATGATCGTGCGTGCCCACTCGACACCCGTCTGCTCGAGCTCGGTGTGCGGCACCGCCGCGTTGATCGCGCCGGCCTGCAGCGCTCGCTCTGCGTCGTACTCCTGCGCGAGGAAGAAGACCTCGCGAGCGAACTTCTGGCCGACCTGCCGGGCGAAGTAGGCGCTGCCGTACCCGCCGTCGAACGATCCGACATCGGCGTCGGTCTGCTTGAACCTGGCGTGCTCGCGGCTCGCGATCGACAGGTCGCACACGACGCCGAGGGAGTGCCCGCCGCCAGCCGACCACCCGGGGACGAGGTTGATGACCACCTTCGGCATGAAGCGGATGAGCCGCTGCACCTCGAGGATGTGCAGCCGCCCATTGCGGGCGGCGTCGATCCCCGTCGACGTCTCATCACCGGACGCGTCGTCGCTGGCGTAGCGATAACCGTCCCGGCCACGGATGCGCTGGTCGCCGCCCGAGCAGAACGCCCAACCGCCGTCCTTGTCGCTCGGGCCGTTCCCGGTGAGGAGCACCACGCCGACCGTCGGGCTCTGACGGGCGTGATCGAGTGCCCGGAACAGCTCGTCCACCGTGTGCGGGCGGAACGCGTTGCGAACCTCCGGTCGATCGAACGCGATGCGCACGAAACCGCCCTCGTGGGCGACGTGGTACGTCAGATCGGTGAGGTCCTCGAACCCCGGTACGACGTCCCAGATCTCGGGATCGAACAGTTCGGACACACGATCGCTCATGCCACCAGCCTAGGCACTACTCCGGCTTGTCGAGGTCCGCGTACGGTTTCAGCGCCTCGAGATAGTCGGCCCGATCGGCCTCCTTGAGCAGGGCGTAGGCGTCGAGGTGCAGCTCGATGCCCTCGGCCGCCATGTCGTAGTAGTCGATGTCGAACTGGCGGTCCTTCGTCACCGTGCCCGCCGAGTCGAGGGTGAGGTCGACGATGCTCGCCTGGAAGCTGCCGGCCCGGGAGATCGTGTCGTAGGTGTGCAGCTCCCACAGCGCCTGGGTGTCGATGGTCTCGCCGCCGTACTGTTCCGTCAGCTCGCCGGGCTCTCGCCATGACGCCGGAGCGTTCTGCATGTCGAGGTTCGCGATGCCGTGACGAAGCAGCACCTGGCGGATGATCTCCACGACCCGACTCTTCTCCTCGAACGTACGCACCGTCGTCGTGGTCTGCCAGATCGGTGCGGTGTACTCGTAGAGCATCGAATCGCCACCGTATCCGTTGTGGTCGATCTCGCTCTCGGACGGTTGCCGCTCGACCCATTCGAAGCCGAACTCGGCGGTCAACGCTGTGCGGATCTCCTCGAGCATCGTGTCCGACTCGTCGCCGAACTCCTCGTAGCTGGGACCGTCCAGGGTGTCCTTCGCGTCGACGTAGGCCGAGCCGGGATAGGTGTCCCAGATCGGGTCGTGGTCGTCGTCGCCGTCGCGGCTCCCACCGGCGGAGTAGCCGTCGCCGGACGCTCCTGACACGATGCCCCGCACCATCGTCGCCGTCAGGGGGTTGATCGCGATCAGCAGCACGAGGGCGAGGACACCCAGGCGGCGACTCGCCTTGCGGGTGATGACGACGATGCTGGCGTAGAACAGGGTCAGTTGGACGACGCCGATGAGGATGAGCGCGCCGACGACGGCCCAGGCGGTCGCGCCCGGCTCGAACAGGACGACGAGGAGGATCGCGAGGAGCCCGAGGACGATGGTTGCCAGAAGCAACGCTCGTGGCGACAGGAAGGCCGCACCGCGTGCGCGGGTGCTCGTCGATGCCGGAGGTTCCGCCGTCGGCTCGCTCTGCTCGCTGTGCGGCGTCGCGTTGACGACCGGAGGCGCAGCGACTGCAGCCTTCGCCTCTCGAGCGGCCCGCTTGCGCGCCTGGCGCGCCGAGGGCCGACGCGTCGTCCCTCGGCGCCGTGAGCCCGGGCGACCGAAGCGGGCGGTGCGAGCCTCGATCTCCTCCTCGGTCGGTTCCCGTGCCGGCTCTGCGAGTGCATCGGCGCGAGCTCTCGGCGGAGCACCGGGCACTGGCGGAGCGTTGGGGTCTCGCGGCCCGTCAGGCGGGCCATCGCTCGGTGGAACGTCCGCTCCGGAGGACGACTCGGGTTCTGGCACCGGCGCGAAGATGGGGGCCGGTACCGAGAACGCTTCGGGCTCGTCCGTCGCCCGGGCGGGCGCGCCGGAGTCGTCGCCTGGCGTCGGCTTGCGTCGGGAGAACAGCGGCACGGGATCGATTGTGTCACGGCCCTTCGACATGCTCAGGGAACGAGCACCTCTTGCCGCCCAACGCCCACCGCTCACCGAGCTTGTCGAGGTGCCCCGCAGAGCAGTCCCCCACCCGCCCCGAGACGGAGGCGCAGTGCGCAGGGTGCAGGATAGGGACATGCAAGCGACCATCGATGAAGTGCTCGCCACGGCCCGAGTGGTGTCCATCCCCCTCCGGGTCCGCTTCCGCGGCATCGACACGCGGGAGGCCGTGCTGTTCCGCGGCCCTGCCGGCTGGACGGAGTTCTCCCCGTTCATCGAGTATGACGATGCAGAGTCCGCGGCATGGTTGCGAGCGGCCATCGACTTCGGTTGGTCCGAGCTGCCCCCGTTGCAACGCGATCGCATCCGCGTGAACGCGACGGTCCCGGCGGTCGACGCCGACGACGTCGCCGCCGTACTCTCCCGCTTCCCCGGCTGTCGCACCGCCAAGGTGAAGGTGGCGGAACGAGGCCAGCTCCTCGCGGACGACATCGCACGGGTCGCGGCCGTCCGACGCGCGATCGGCGCGGAAGGACGGCTTCGCATCGACGCCAACACGAACTGGAACGTCGACGAGGCGGAGCACGCCATCCACGCACTCGCCCCGTTCGACCTCGAGTACGTCGAGCAGCCGTGTCCCAGCGTCGAAGAGCTCGCCCAGGTCCGCCAGCGCGTCGGATACATGGATGTCGCCATCGCGGCCGATGAGAGCGTGCGGAAGGCGGAGGACCCACTCGCCGTGGCGAGAGCCGGGGCCGCTGACCTCCTCATCGTGAAGGCGCAACCACTCGGGGGTGTGCACGCGGCCGTGCGCATCGCGCGCGAGGCGGGGCTCCCCATCGTCGTCTCGAGCGCCCTCGACACCTCGGTCGGCATCTCGATGGGCGCACACCTCGCGGCGGCACTCCCCGAACTCGACTACGACTGCGGGCTCGGCACCACGGCGCTCCTCGACGGCGACGTCACCAATGAGCCGCTCGACCCGTTCGACGGGGGTATCGCGGTGCGCCGGGTCGAGGTCGCGCCCGAGCTGCTCGAGCACTTCGCTGCGTCTCCCGAGCGCACCGCCTGGTGGCTCGACCGGCTGCGCCGCACGCACGCCCTGCTCGGCTGAGCGCCAGCCCTTCGGCATCCTCACGGAGCGGAGACCCGCCCACCGGGCAGCCATGGTCCCGAGCACCTGCCCGTCGACACGCTCAAGGGCGCTCGGCCCGCTCATCGGGCCTGTCGAGGTGCCACGACCGCTTACAGGCCGCTGTACGCGTGCAGCCCCTTGAAGAACACGTTGACGACGACGAAGTTGAACATCACGGCGCTGAAGCCGACGATCGCGAGCGTCGCGGCGCGGGAACCGCGCCAACCGCGGGTGGCGCGCGCGTGGATGTATCCGGCGAAGATCACCCAGATGATGAAGGTCCAGACTTCCTTGGTGTCCCAGCCCCAGTACCGGCCCCAGGCGCGCTCGGCCCAGATGGCACCGGCCATGAGGGTGAACGTCCAGAAGATGAAGCCGATGATGTTCACGCGGTAGGCGAGGTTCTCGAGACGCTCTGCGTTCGGCAGGGTCAGGAGGAAACGGAAGCGACCGGCGGGCTGCGCGGATCGCACCACCCCGAGCTTGCGTTCCCGGCGTCCCTGCATGAGCTGGACGACGCTCAAGGCGAAGCCGATCGCGAAGAACGCCGTTCCGAGACTCGCGACGAACACGTGCACGACGAGCCAAGCCGACTGCAGTGCCGGCGGCAACGGGACGACCTCGACGTAGAAGTTCGCGGTGGCGAGCCCCAGCAGCACGGTGACGAGACCGATGACGAACGTCCCGAGGAAGCGGAGGTCCACGCGGGTGATGACCACGAGGAACACCGCGACGATGAGCAGCGTGCCCGTCATGGCGAACTCATACATGTTCGCCCACGGGACGCGCCCGGCGGCGATGCCGCGCGTGACGTCGGCGACGAGGTGCAACAGGAAGGCGATGACCGTGAGCGCGACACCGATGCGGAGGCTCGGCGACCTCCGCGCCGCGGGCTGCTCCACACCGTCGTCGTCCGCCGGACGACGCGTCTTCCCGCGCGCGACCCCGTCGTTCGTGATGATCGGTGAGACGGTCGTGGATGACGCGTTCGCGAGGACGCCGACGCGTTCCTCGGCCGTCTCGAGCTGCGCGCGCTCGGCTGCATCGAGCGCTGCGGTGACCTCGGCGCTGCGGCGCGCGAGGTCGAACGTGAAGGCGATGAACGCCAGCGCGTAGACGGCGACGGCCGACCAGAGGCAGAGGTTCGAGATTTCGACGAGGGTCACGGGGTGATTCTACCTTCGGGTTCGGTCGGCACGGGCGTCGGGATGTGGGCTTCCGCGATGGCGGCGACCGCGGCTTCGAGGCCGGGATCCTCGCCGCGGGCGAGGCCCGCGTACTCGAGGGCGACGGTGCCGTCGGCGCCCGTGGTCGCCTTCACCCAGACACGACGCCGTGCGACGAAGAGCGAGGTGATCAGGCCGGAGAGCGCCAGGATGGCGAATGTGAGCACCCACAGCTGGGTCGGGTCGTGGTGCACGTCGAATGACGCGAACCGCTTCACCGAGCCGGCGTAGTTCTCGGTCGACGGGTTCGCGGCGACATTGTCGAACGACACCGTGCCGAGCCCGTTCGGAAGGTCGGTGATCTGTCCAGGCGTCAGCTCGATCGAGTCGACCCCGGTGTCGCCACCGGTGAGCTGCTTCATGTCGTCGACGTCGAGTGCGTAGACCGACTTCGGCACACCGGCGTTGATGCCGAGGTCGCCCGAGTACACGTTGAGGATCAGTACCGGGTAGGCGAGATCAGGGTACGAGGAGAAGAACGGCGGTTCGTTCGCCGCCTGCGTCGGGTAGAAGAAACCGATCATGCCGAGCTGCTCGGCCAGGCCGTCCGGTACCTTCACGATACCGAGCGAGGTGAGCTGAGCATCCTGCGGGAGGAACGGGATGGAGTCACTGAAGACGACGTCGCCGGCCGGATTCCGGACCGTGATCGTCGGGGCGTAACCGTTTCCGAGGAGGTAGACGTCCGTGCCGGCGAACCGCAGCGGATCGTTGACCTTGATGGTCGCCTCGGTCGAGTCGCCGTCGGGCGAGGTGGCGGTGACGTTCGCGCGGTAGTCGATCGCCTGACCGTAGGCATCGAGGTTCTGCGTCTCGTAGGTGACGCCGAACTCGTCGAGCGTGAGCTTGTAGGGCGCAAGCTCCGACTCGTTGAAGAAGCGGCCAGGGTTGAAGGAGTCGTAGTCGAGCAGTGTGTTGACGAAGGTCTGCCCCTCCACGAGCACACGCTGACCACTGAACCCGAAGCCGCCGCCGAAGCCGACCGTCACGAGGATGCCCACGAGTGCTGAGTGGAAGACGAGGTTGCCCGTCTCGCGCAGGAAGCCGCGTTCCGCGGACACCGAGGCCGAGCCCGCCGCGTCGAAGCGCTCGACACGGTAGCCCTGGCGCTTCAGCTGCCTCGTGGCGTCGTCGATGAGCGCTTCGGCCGTCGCGCCGCTGTCGTCGCTGCGACGTTCGAAGGCCGACAGTCGGGAGAGGCGGGCGGGGGTGCGCGGCGGCTTCGACCGCAGTGCCAGCCAATGGTGCTTCGTGCGCGGGATCACGCAGCCGATGAGCGAGACGAACAGCAGGATGTAGATCGCGGAGAACCACGCCGAGCTGTAGACGTCGAACATCTGCACCTTGTCGAGGATCGGCGCCAGGTCGGGGTTGTCCGTGAAGTACTGCGTGACGCCGTTGGGGTCGCTGGACCGCTGTGGCACGAGGGAACCCGGCACGGCGGCGATCGCCAGCATGAGCAGCAGGAACAGCGCCGTGCGCATACTCGTGAGCTGTCGCCAGAGGAAGCGCAGCCAGCCGACGAAGCCGAGCTTCGGCTGGTTGATGCCGTCGGCCGGGGCCGGTGCGGCGGAATCGATGTGATCAGAGGGGCGTGACAAGGCCGCTCATCACCCCCTGCAGTGAGTACATCCAAGCGGACCAGAGACCAGAGACCATCAACACGCCGATCACGATGAGGAGCACGCCGCCGACGATGTTGATCGCGCGGATATGCCGTTTGAGGAATGCAAGGGACCCCGTGACCCAACCGAGTCCGAGGGCCACGAGCAGGAAGGGGATGCCGAGCCCGACGCAGTAGAAGAGACCGAGCAGCGCACCGCGCCACGCTGATCCGCCCGAGAGCGAGAGGGCGCTGATCGCGGTGAGCGTCGGGCCGAGGCACGGCGTCCAGCCGATCGCGAACACGAAGCCGAGCAGCGGCGCGCCCGCCAGACCCGTCGCGGGCGCCCAATTCACGCGGACCGTCCGCTGCAACCGCGAGAACTGACCGATGAAGATGAGCCCCATGAGGATGACGACAGCGCCGAGGACACGTGTGAGGACGTGCTCCCACTCGACCAGCCACGCTCCGACCGTGCCGACGAACGCCGCGATCGCGACGAAGACGACCGTGAAACCGAGGATGAAGAGGCTGACGCCGAGCAGGACGCGACGGCGTCCGGCGCGGGTCCTGCCCTCCTCGACCGTCGTCATACCGCCCACATAACCGAGGTAGCCGGGCACCAGGGGCAGGACGCAGGGCGAGAGGAACGACAACAGACCGGCCGCGATGGCGATCGGGATCGCCACGAGGAGCTGGCCGCCGTAGACGAGCTCGCCCGGGCTCACTCTGTCGAGCTCTCGGCGATCGTGTCGCGGATGAGGGTGTCGAGGATCGTGCGGTCCTGCAGCTGACCGAGGATGCGAGCTGCGACACGGCCCTCTGCGTCGAGCACGATCGTCGTCGGCACGGCGTTCGGCGGGACGCTGCCGGTGAAGGCGAGCTTCGCCTCCCCGCTGTCCACGTCGAGGATGGACGGGTAGGTGATCCCGAACGTGCCGTTGAACGCCTTCGCGGTGTCGGCGGTGTCGCGGACGTTCACGCCGATGAAGGTCGCTCCCTTGTCCGTGTAATCGGCGTTGAGCGCCTGGAGGTCTTCAGCTTCGGCACGGCAGGGGGCGCACGCGGCGTACCAGAAGTTCACGACGAGGACCTGGCCCGCGTAGTCGTCCGAGGAGATCTGCTCGCCCTCCTCGCCGACACCGGAGAAGCTGATCGACTCGCCCCGCTCGTCGAGCGCGATCTCGGTGACACTGCCGTCCCCGGCCACGTACCCTTTGCTGCTACCCGCGCGGTACTGGTCGGCCAGCGGGTCGCTGCCGCACGCGGTCAGGACGAGTGCACCGACGACGAGGACCGCTGCGACAGCCCACGCCCTCGAACGGCGAGCGACGGGCATGGAGCTGATCGACAGCATCAGACGGCTCCCGCATCGGTCGCGCCGGAGGACAGACCAGCTGCCGGGTCGACATAGCCGACCTCGCGGAAACCGTGCTCGGTGCGCTCGAGCGTGGTGATGCTCGACAGGGCGCAGCGGCGCTTGCGGGGATCGTGACGGTAGGGGGCACCCACGACGAAACTGTGCATCATCCAGATCGGCAGCTGGTGACTGACGATCACGACGTCGCCCGACGGCGTTGCGCGCCAGGCGTCCTCGACGGCTGCGGTCATGCGATTGACGATCGATGCGTACGGCTCGCCCCAGCTCGGCCGCGACGGGTTGCGGAGCTTCGGCCAGTTCAGTGGGTTCTTCAGCGCGCGACTCATGCGCTTGCCCTCGAACTCGTTGAACGGCTCGATGACGCGGGGCTCACCCACGATGTCCAGTCCGAAGGCGGCAGCAACGGGGGCGGCTGACTCCTGGGTGCGCTGCAGCGGCGATGCGAAGAGGGCACCGACACCACGCCCGCGGCTCACGAGCTCGTCGGCGGCGGCCTGCGCCATGCGCTCACCCAGGCTCGACAGCCGGAAAGCGGGGAGTCGCCCGTAGAGCACACGAGAAGGATTGTGCACCTCGCCGTGACGCACGAGATGGATCTGGTCGGCTACCACCCTCCAAGTGTACGTTTTCCCTGGCTGCGCATTTGCCGTGACGACGATGCCGGGTACGCCCGGCATCCGGCGGCTAAGCTGTCGGGGTGAGTGAACGCGTCGTTGTGAAGAACCTGGCCGCCCTGTCCGACGGTCCCGTCACCGTCTCCGGATGGGTCGAGACCGTCCGCGATCAGAAGAAGGTGCAGTTCGTCGTCCTCCGCGACGAGACCGGCGCCGTCCAGTTGGTGAACCCGGCGGTCCGGGAGCTCGATCCAGAGGTCGAGGGTTCGGCCGATCGTCTCGCGATCACCGAATCCATCTCCGCGCTCGCCCACGGCTCGTTCATCACCATCACCGGTGAGCTGAAGCACGACGAGCGCGTCAAACTGGGTGGCATCGAGGTCAAGCTCGCCTCCCTCGAGATCGTCTCGGCGGCACTGCCCGAGACGCCGATCGCCGCTGACTCCTCGCTCGACAAGCGTCTCGACTGGCGCTTCCTCGACCTGCGCCAGCCGAAGCAGGCCCTGATCTTCCGCATCCAGACCACCTTCGAGCACGCACTCCGCCAGTACTGGATCGACAACGACTTCATCGAGCTGCACACCCCGAAGCTCATGGCGAGTGCGAGTGAGTCACGTGCCGAGCTCTTCGAGGTCGACTACTTCGAGGGCAAGGCGTACCTCGCGCAGTCACCGCAGTTCTTCAAGCAGATGGCTCAGCCCGCCGGCTTCGGCAAGGTCTTCGAGGTCGGACCCGCATTCCGCGCCGACCCGTCGTTCACGAGCCGCCACGCGACCGAGTTCACGAGCATCGACGCCGAGATCAGCTGGATCGACTCCCACGAAGACGTCATGACGCTCCACGAAGAGCTCCTCGTCGCGGGCTTCACCGCCGTCAAGGAGAAGTACGGCGAGCAGATCTCCGAACTGTTCGGCATCGAGCTCGAGGTCCCGTCGCGTCCGTTCCCGCGTATCCCGCTCGCCGAGGCCAAGCGCATCGTCGCGGAGCGCGGCTATGAGGTGCCTCGCGCCGACGACGACATGGACCCTGAGGGCGAGCGACAGATCGCGGCCTACGTCAAGGAGACGTTCGGCCACGAATTCGTGTTCCTCACCGACTACGCATCGAGCATCCGGCCGTTCTACCACATGCGCAACGCCGAGGACGGCTCGCTCACGAACAGCTACGACCTCATCTACAACGGCGTCGAGATCTCGACGGGCGCCCAGCGCGAACACCGCGTCGACGTCCTCGTCGAGCAGGCCAAGGAGAAGGGCCTCGACCCCGAGGAGCTCGAGTTCTACCTCGACTTCTTCCGCTACGGCGTCCCGGCACACGGCGGCTTCGGCATGGGCCTCGCCCGCGTCCTGATGCTCATGCTGCACGAGACGTCCATCCGCGAGGTCACCTACCTGTTCCGCGGCCCGACCCGCCTCGCCCCGTAAGCACGCGCAGGCGACCGCAGCAGCCTGACGGAACCTGGAAGGACCCCATGAAGATCGTCATCCTCTACGGCACCGAGTCCGGCAACGCCGAGCGTCTCGCTGGAGACCTCGGCAAGGCCATCGGAACCAAGCACGAGTGGCGCGTCGTCGACCTCGGCGACATCTCGCCCGACGAGTTGTCGGTCGACGAGATCCACATCTTCATCACCTCCACCTACGGCGACGGGTTGCTCGGTGAGACGGGCCAGATCTTCTACGAGGCGTTGGAGGAGGCCGGCACCGAGCTCGACGGCCTGAAGTACGCCATCTTCGGGCTCGGCGACAGCAGCTACGAGGACACCTACAACCAGGGCAGCTCCCTGCTCGACGCCTTGCTCAGCGAGCATGGCGCGACGCGCTTCGGCGAGTTCGGGCTGCATGACGACAGCGGGTTCGAGCGCAAGAAGGACATCGCGCTCGCTTGGCTTCCCGGCGTGCTCGCCGACGCGGAACAGCTCTAGCCTCCCCCTGGCGCTCCACCCACGCCGCCCCTATATTGACTCCTGACGGACACCTGTCGTGTGCCCGCGCGGTGCAATCGAGGAGTTCAGGATGGCTGGCACGTTCGAGGTGTTCCAAGACAAGAGTGGCGGTTTCCGCTTCAACCTGAAGGCTGGGAACGGCGAGGTCATCGCCAGTTCCGAGAGTTACACGACCAAGGCGGCGGCGCACAAGGGCATCGCCTCGGTCCGGGCGAACGCGGCGGACGCAGAGATCGTCGAGCGGGACTCCTGATCCCGGCTCATCCCGATCACGCGGACCCTGGCCGTCTCGTCGCCCGGTTGCGCGCAGCCGGCTGCGTCTTCGCTGAGGAGGAAGCGGCGCTCCTCCTGGCTGAAGCGCATGACGCCGACCACGTCCAGCTGATGCTCCGCGACCGGATCTCTGGTCGCCCGCTGGAGCATGTCCTCGGCTGGGCGGAGTTCCGCCACCTGCGCATCTCCGTCGACGACGGAGTGTTCGTCCCCCGGCGTCGGACCGGCCTGCTGGTGGACGCAGCTCTTGCGCGCGTCCGCAGTGGCGGAGCGGTGGTCGAGCTGTGTTGCGGTGCTGCGGCGGTCGGCACAGCACTGCTCACGGAGTCACCGGAGGCCATCGAGCTCTGGGCGTCTGACATCGACCCCGCGGCCATCGTCAGCGCGCGCCGCAACCTGGAACCGCTCGGTGGGCGCGTCGTGCTCGGCGACCTGTTCGACGGCCTCCCCGACTCCCTTCAGCACGGCGTCGACATCGTCGTCGCGAACGCGCCCTACGTGCCCACCGCGTCCATCGAGCTGATGCCGTTTGAAGCCCGTGCCCACGAGCCGGCCGTCGCGCTCGACGGCGGCACGGACGGACTCGACGTCCAACGCCGGATCGTCTCCGCCGCCGGACGGTGGCTCGCGCCGCAGGGCGCCCTGGTGATCGAGACCAGCGAGCGTCAAGCGACGGCGACCATGGATCTCATGCGAGCGGGCGGGCTCTCGCCGACGTTGCTCCGCGACGAGGAACTCGACGGGACGGCTGTGCTCGGCATCGCCGGCTAGCGGCCGCCCGGCGAACGTCAGTCGAGCTGGAAGTCGACCGCGGAACGCGCGGACACGAGCTGGCGCACGATCTGCACCACCCGCTGGTGCTCGGGGTGCACCTGATAGCGGTCGAGCGCCTCGAGGCTCGGGTAGTCGCCGACGAGCACGACGTCCCAGTTGCTCTCCGGATAGGCGATGTTGCGACCGACCTGCAGCGCGAGGACGTCCTCCGGCATGAAGCCGGCGAGCGCTTCGAGCTCGGTCTGCATCGTGGTGAAGGCGGCGTCGCGCTCGGCGGCGTCGGTGGCGGCCAGCTTCCAGCTGACGATGTGACGGATGGTCACGGTTGCTCCAGGGGTCGGGAGAGGGTGGGAGTGGTCGTGCGCGGACTGGTCAGCGAGCGAGCAGGGCTGCACGAAGACGATCGCGATCGATGCGCCAGTAGTTGTGCACCCGTCCATCGATCAGCAGGACGGGGATCTCCTCCCAGTGCCGGTCGTGGAGTTCTTGATCGTCGAGGATCGAGAGCTCCTCGCGCGTGATACCCGGGGCGCCGTCGGGGAGTTCGGCGACGACCTCGTCGATGACCGTTCGTGCGTCGTCGCAGAGGTGACAGCCGGGCTTGCCGATCAGGGTGAGCTGCACAGTGGACACGGTTCAACTGTACGGGTTGCGCACTGGCTCTCCTCTCCGGATCAGCCGACGATTGTCGCCTTTCGTCGAGTCCGTGCCATCATGCAGAGATCATGCAACCTACACACCCAGTGTTCTGTCACCTTGTGCAGAGATGCACAAGGCGCAGACCCTCTGGCTCGCGTGAGGTGAGGCGCGTTGTCATTGAGTGATGTCTGCACATTCTGAAGCCGCGACCATCCTCGGTGAACGCCTCCGCGCCGCCAGGAACGAACGCCAACTCACGCTCGAAGACCTCGGCGTGCTCGCCGAGATGCATTGGACGAACATCGGGAAGATCGAGCGGGGCCAAGTGCACCCGAGCGTCGAAACCCTCGTCCGCCTGAGCACGGCACTCGATCTGGACCCGGGGCCCTTCGTCGCGGGTCTGCACGCGGACATGTATCCGGGTCGGACGCACAAGCTGACGGCGCGGGACCTGCTCGCCGCTCGACGCGAACAGGAGAGCTGACCCGCTGCTCCGAGGCGGCGCATCAGAACGTGACGCGCCAGAGGTACTGCGGCCCTCCGGGGCGGAACCAGGACACCTGCAGACTGCTCGCACGCGACAGCTCCCCACCGAGGACCTCGAGTTCGAGTGCCGCACCCACCGGCAATCGACAGGGCCGGACCGGCATGAGCAACCCGGGACCGAGCAATCGGACCGTGACCCAGTGCACGGGCTCGTCCCCGGCGTTGCGGAGCCGATAGCGCGGAGCCCCATCACGTTCGACGATGAACGGCACCCGGTACGCGAGCTCGCGCCGATTGCGGTGGACAGGGTGCGGGAGATCGCGGGTCATGGCTTCGACGGTACGGAGGACCGCCGACGACCTTCATCCGTCGAGACGCGTGCCGACTCCGCCTGTGGAGAACCGCTCGACCCCAGCGCCTGTGTAGGAGCGTCGACTGCCTACTCGGCACCCGATCAGCTCCGACGCCGTCGAACCCAGCCCAACGCCAGAAAGCGCCGTGCCCGAGTGGGCCGGCGCTTTCGATGGCGAAGCTGCCTATCGCTCCTGTCGGAGCGGCAGACTACTTCTTGTTGCGACGCTGGTGACGAGTCTTGCGAAGCAGCTTGCGGTGCTTCTTCTTCGCCATACGCTTGCGGCGCTTCTTGATAACAGAACCCACGGATTACCTCACAGAATTGGGGGGCTTGGCCGCAGGGATCGCGACCGAAGAGAACAAGTCTTGTCGACAGTCTAGCCGATTCGAACGCGCGTCGTTCACACGACGTTCGCCGAACGGCTGGTAAGAGGAGCGCGAGCCTCAGCCGACGTCGGCGACCGGGCGCTGCCTGACCGCGTCGACGGCCGTCTCCGGCACCCGGAACGACTTGCCGAACCGGATTGCCGGGAGCTCCCCCGAGTGCACGAGGCGGTACACGGTCATCTTGGACACGCGCATCATCTCGGCGACTTCTGCCACCGTGAGAAAGCGGACCTCAGCAGCATCCTGCGTCATCGAACCCCTCCTTCACCTGTGGCGTGACTCTCGAACGGTACCCCGAAGACCGGAGCACCGCATGGCAACTCTAGAGGGCCGACGCCCGCCTGTACATACCCTGTGTGAACGGTATGGAAGGCTCCGGAGCTACGGGCGCAGCTTCTTCGTAACGGCTTGGACGGCGTGCGACATGTCCGCTGCGACCTTGCCGACGGTGCCCGCGACAGCCTTCGCCTGATCGGGCAGCGACAGCGCCCCGAAGTCGACGCCGTCGTCCGCGTAGTCGACGCTGAGGAAGGGGATCAACCAGTCCTCGACGTCCTCGAGCGGTGCGTAATCGAGGCTGTAGTAGCGATGCTGCCCCTCTTCGCGCACCTCGACGAGGTCCGCTTCGCGCAGGACCTTGAGGTGCTTGGACACGGTCGGCTGGCTGAGCCCGAGCTGCGCGACGATCTCGGAGACGCTCGTCCCCGCTCCGCCGTGTCGTTCGAGCAGCAGTGCGAGGATGTCTCGCCTGGTCGTGTCAGCGATCACGTCGAAAATGTCGGCCATGGTCCAACGATAGTGATCGAGCGCACGGAGTACCATTGCCACGGCGCAGTCATGGAGTGTTGAGGGGTCAGATGAGCGGCAATGCCATGGGGCGTCGTCCCGAGATCATCGTGCGCCACGGGCTCGCGAGGGTCCGCGAGGCGATCAGCGACTTCGCAGCGAAGTCGACCTCGCGTTTCGCGATCCTCGTCTTCAGCTTCCTGATCTTCATCTTCACGATGCTGTTCTCGACGCCGCTCGCCGCAGCCGACGGCAAGGTCACTCCCCTTGCCGACGCACTGTTCACCGCCGTCTCCGTCATCTGCGTCACCGGTCTCTCCACCGTCGACATGGCGACCCACTGGTCGCTGTTCGGCCACGTCCTCGTGTTCATCGGTGTGCAGATCGGCGCACTCGGGGTCCTCACGCTGGCCTCGATCCTCGGGTTCGTCATCGCCAGGCGCCTCGGTCTCCGACAGAAGCTCATGGCCGCCAGCGACACGAACCCGCTGCGGTCGCACCACGGTCCTGTTGCAGAAGGGCAGGCCGTCCGGCTCGGTGAGATCGGCAACCTGCTCGTCACCGTCGCGGTCAGCGCGCTCGTCATCGAGGCCGTGCTCGCGCTCCTCCTCTTCCCACGGATGCTGCTCGACGGCATCAACCCCTGGGATGCCGCCTGGAACAGCGTCTACTACGCTGCGATGGCATTCACGAACACCGGGTTCACCCCGAACGCCGCGGGGCTCGCCACCTTCGAGAACGACTACTGGTTCCTCAGCATCCTCATGCTCGGCGTCTTCCTCGGCAGCATCGGCTTCCCCGTCATCTACGCACTGAGCCGCAACTTCCGACGCCCGAGCCGGTGGTCGCTGCACGTCAAGCTCACGCTCGTCACCACGATCATCCTGTTCTTCGCCGGGGCACTCGCGTTCATCCTGCTCGAGTTCAACAACCCGGAGACGTGGAACAAGTGGAACCTCTGGGACACGATCTTCCAGGGCTTCTTCCTCTCCGCGATGACGAGGTCGGGCGGTTTCTCGACGGTCGACATCGGTGACCTCAACGGCTCCACACTGCTCGTCGCCGACATGCTGATGTTCATCGGTGGCGGTTCGGCGTCCACCGCGGGCGGCATCAAGGTCACGACCCTCGCCGTCCTGTTCCTCGCAGCCTTCGCCGAGGCTCGTGGTCGCGAGGGTGTCGAGGTCTTCCGTCGCCGTATCCCGCAGGACGTCCTCCGTGTCGCGGTCAGCGTCGTGCTGTGGGGATCGACGATCGTCGCCCTGTCGACGATCATCATCCTGCAGATGACGAAGGCCCCACTCGACCACGTGCTCTTCGACGTGATCTCGGCGTTCGCGACCGTCGGCCTGAGCACCGGACTCGTCGCCGACCTCCCGGACCCTGGTGTGTACGTCCTCGCGGTCACGATGTTCCTCGGTCGCGTTGGTACAGTGACACTCGCAGCAGCGGTGGCCGCCAGCCAGAGCGGCCAATTGTTCAAGAGACCCGAGGAAAGGCCGATCGTTGGTTGATCGCATCAAACACGACGCACCGGTCCTCGTGATCGGCCTCGGCCGCTTCGGCGCCGCCTGCGCGGGAGAGCTGGACCGTCTCGACCGCGAGGTCCTGGCGATCGACGACAACTCCGAGCTCGTCCAGAAATGGTCGGACCGCGTCACCCACACCGTGCAGGCCGATGCGAAGAACATCGAGGCCCTCCGTCAGATCGGCGCGCAGGACTTCTCGGTCGCCGTCGTCGCGGTCGGGTCGTCGATCGAGGCGAGCGTGCTCATCACCGCGAACCTCGTCGACCTCAAGATCCCCCAGATCTGGGCGAAGGCGGTCTCGCAGTCGCACGGCAAGATCCTCGCCCGAGTCGGCGCCAGCCACGTCATCTACCCGGAGCGCGAGGCCGGCGAGCGCGTCGCGCACCTGGTGTCGGGCCGCATGCTCGACTTCATCCAGTTCGACGACGACTTCGCGCTCGTGAAGATGTACCCGCCGAAGCCGATCCGTGGGCTGAACCTCACCGAGTCCGGGGTGCGTACGAAGTACCGCATCACCGTCGTGGGCGTGAAGTCGCCCGGCAAGCCTTTCACCTACGCGACGGCTGACACCGTGGTCTCGAACCACGACCTCATCATCGTCTCGGGCACGTCCTCCGACATCGAGCGCTTCGCCTCACTCGAAGGCTGACCCTCCCACCTGCCCACTCCCCCATCCCCCCATCGCCCCCGAACATACTCAGAATTCAGGGCATCCTGCCGCGGGATCCCTGAGTCGCCCGGATTTCCAGCGGGAATCGGACATCCGCTCCAGGACCGGGCACGATTCCCTGAATTCCGAACAGCGGAGATCAGGGGAGGTTGCGGGCGTAGCAGCGGGAGAGCGGCTCGTCGACGTACGGGCCGAAGGCCGGGATGGGTCGGTACCCCTCGCGTTCGTAGAACCGCATGGCGTCGGGCTGGGCCGTACCGGTCTCGAGCAGCAGCTCGGTGAGGCCGAGCGTCGCGGCTTCGGCCTCGAGCGCCCGCAGCACCGCTGTCGACACACCGGTCCCCCGTGCATCCGGAACCACGTACATGCGCTTGATCTCCGCACGGTTCTCGGCGAGGAGTCGAAGTCCACCGCAGCCGAGCGCCGCGCCTGAGGCATCCGACGCGACCAGGAACAGCGCGATGTCACCAGCCGACGGTGCCGTCCCCGGCTCGTGATCATCACTGCCGTAGCGGGCGTCGAGCTCGGCCCGCTGGGCGGCACGCAGCGATGCTCCGGTGGCGTGGTGCCAGTCCACCCGTGTGATGGTGATCGCCATCCGTCTTCCTCCCGTACATTGCGTAACGTTGATTACGGTAACATCTGTCATGAAGTGAGGGTGACATGGCGAGGACGAAGGACCCCGGGGCCCAGGACCGGATCTCCCAGGCGGTGTGGGAGGTGCTCGGCGAGCACGGGCCGCAGGGCCTGACCCTGCGCGCAGTCGCAGACCGGGCCGGGTGCACGACCGGCCTGGTGCTGCATCGCTTCCCCGACAAGCGCGCGCTGCTCCTTCACGCCCGCGACCTGCTCCACGGCAGGACCGCCGAACGCACGAACGAGCTCGAGGCTGCGGCAGCGACTCCAACCTCCGCGCTGCGTGCTGTCCTCGAACAGGCACTCTCGATGTCGGCCATCGCGCGTCAGGAATCCCGCGTCTGGCTCGGCTACCTCGCCGCAGCCCTCGACGACGACGTCCTCGCCGAGCGACATCGCACGGGCCACCGGGTCTTCGTCGAGCGTACTCGGCGGTTGGTCGGCACCATCCGGCCGGAACTCGGCCCTGACGAGGTCGTCGCGACCAGCACGATCGTCGTCAGCCTCGTCGAAGGATTGAACACCCTGAGCACTGCAGACGCCGAACGCTACGACGCGTCTGCTCAGCGAGCAGCGCTCGACCGACTGCTCGGTGTACTCGGACTCGACGGGACGATGGTCGCGTGATCACGATCGAACGCTTGTCGGAGACGACGGAGCCGGTTCGCGCCCAACTGTCGGCGATGCTGCTCGACTACCACCGCCGCACGGAACTGGAGAAATCACTCGGTCGCCAACCGGAGCCGGAGGAGCAGTCCGACGCTGTCGATCTCCCTGCCCGCCATCGGAAGGAGATCGATCATCCGGACGAGGCATTCGCCGGAGCGACCGTCCTCATCGCCGTCGATGACTCCTCAGCCCTCGGCTGCGTCGTGCTGACAGCCGGCCCGTCTCCCGAGGTGAAGCGTCTCTGGGTCACGCTCGCGGCCAGGCGGCGCGGTGTGGCCACCCAGCTGCTCGATGCCGCGGCCTCCGCCGCCGCCGCGCGCGGAGATCGTGAACTCCGCCTCTCCGTCTGGTACTGGCGCGCCGCAGCGATCGCACTCTACGAGCGCGCCGGCTTCGTTTCCGTGCCCTCATGGGACGAACGCCCGGGGCTCAGCTGCTTCGCCCACCCCCTCGGCTGACCGGCCGCGGCTCAGGAGGCGGACATCTCCTCCGCACGCGCGATCGCGGCTGCTGCTGCACGGTCGAACGTCTCGCTGAAGCCGGCCTCAGCCAACACCGCGAGTGCACGCTCCGTGGTGCCCTTCGGGCTCGTGACGTTGATGCGGAGCTGCTCGGCACTCTCCCCCGTCGTCGCCAGGAGCTCGGTCGCGCCACGGAAGGTGCCGTTCACCATCAACGTCGCCTGCTCTGGCGTGAAACCGAGGCCGATCGCCGTACGCGTCAGCTCTTCGACGAGGTAGTACACGTATGCGGGTCCGGAACCCGAGATGGCACTCAGCGCGTCGATCTTGGACTCAGGGATCACGACCACCTGGCCGACCGTCTCGAAGAGGGACGTGACGACTGCGAGCTCGGCTTCGCTCGAGCGGCAGCCAGGCGCGAGTCCTGTGACCCCGAGACCGACGTACGACGGCGTGTTCGGCATCGAGCGGAGGACCGAGACCGTCTCCGGCAGGGCGGCTTCGAACGCCGCCGCACGGATACCTGCGGCGAGACTGACGACGATCGTGCCTGGCTGCAGCTCGTCCGCGATCTCCGCCAGGAGGTCTGCGACCATGTACGGTTTCACACCGATGAGGACGATCCTCGCTGCGGCAGCCGCACGACGGTTGCCGTCTGGGTCCTGCTCGAGGGCGATGGACGTGACACCCGGCAGCTCGGCGAGGGGTTCGGCCTTCGCGATCGTGCGGTTGGTGACGCTGATGCCACCGTCGACCTCGACACCTGGCTGGACGAGACCGCGCAAGACGGCCCCTCCCATCGAACCGGCTCCGAGGATGGCGATGCTGGGCAGGCTGATCGTTTCACTCACCCTGCGAGTCTAGGCACGAGCGCGCGCCACGGCACCTCCCCGAACGGACGGGTCACTCGGCGACGCAGGCTCCCGACGGTATGGCCGCCTGCAGCGTGTCGGCCAGCGCGACGACCGGCAGGATCTCGTCCATGGCGAGCGCGTAGCCGATGGGGGCAGAGTTCGCATCGCGGGCGAAGATGACGCCCGTCACCTCGCCGGCCTCGGTGAGGAGCGGGCCGCCGGAGTTGCCCGGTTGGACCGTACCTGAGAGTGTGATGACCTGACGGCTGGTGGGGTTCGCGCCGGTGATGTCGGCCACCAGGCTTGGGCCGACGACGATGACCTGCGCCCCTCCGGCGGTGTACGGCCCACCGTAGGGATAGCCGGCGACGACGGCATTGGACCCGGGCGCCGGATTGGCGACGAGCGGCAGGGTGCGGGCCCCCAGGTCGTCGACGCGGATGACGGCGAGGTCGTCGACCGGATCGAAGTAAACGATGCGGCCGGCCCGCGGCATCTCGCCAGGGACCTCGACGACGGGGTTCGTGACGCCGGCGACCACGTGGGCGTTCGTCATGACGAGGTCGTCAGCGACGACGAAGCCGCTTCCCGTGAGGCTGCGCGAGCAGGACTCCGCCGTTCCGCTGATGCGCACGACCGACTGCGCAGCACGCTGGAGTGCTGCGGTCGAGGTGTCGAGCTGCGGTGCGGCCGGGACGTCGGTCGTGCCGCCGAAGGCCTCGATGACCCGCTGAGCCCCGCCGTCGACCACTGTCGATCGCAGCTGTGCCAGGGCGCTCTTCATCGGCACGGGCGTGACGCGGTCGATGGTGCCGATCACGGCGGACGACCCGACCGCCTGGGCGAGCAGTGGGATACCGAGCGAACCCACGCCGAGTGCCGCGGTGACGAGCACGAGCGCCGTCACCACGAGGTTGAGCGCCGCGCCGAGCAGGCGTTCGAGCCCCCGGAGCGGCGTCTGTCGGACCACCGAACCGACGGCTCCGCCGACCAGCGATCCGAGCGAGTACCCGATCGCGAGGATGACGATCGCTGCTCCGACCGCCGCCCAACCGCGCCACTGGGCGTCGGGCACCCAGGAGGCGACGAGTGGGATCGCGAAGAATGCACCGAC
Source organism: Plantibacter sp. RU18 (assembly GCF_050613355.1). NCBI lineage: Bacteria > Bacillati > Actinomycetota > Actinomycetes > Micrococcales > Microbacteriaceae > Plantibacter > Plantibacter sp. RU18. The sequence continues at coordinate 693,089 of NZ_CP159618.1, read as the reverse complement.
GCCGCCGACCGCGAGCCCGATGATCCCGCCGAGGCTGCCGAGCAGCCCCGCACGCCATCCGCGGATCGTGAAGACGAGGAGGATGACGACGAGGACGATGTCGAGGATCACGCCGGGTTGCATCCTGCGATCCTGCCATCACCCGCCGACAGCGGGCTCAGGGAACGCTGGGAGCGGCCTCGCCGCCCGGACCGCGGAAGAAGTCAGTGAGGAGTCGCGAGCAGCGCTCCGCCTCGACTCCCGCGTACACCTCGACGCGATGCTGCAGGCGTCGGTCGCGGAGGACGTCGTAGACGGAACCGACGGCACCGGCCTTCTCATCCCAGGCTCCGAAGACCACGCGGGGGATGCGGGCCGCGAGGATCGCTCCAGCGCACATGACACACGGTTCGAGCGTGACCACGAGCGTCAGTTCGGTGAGGTGCCAATCCTCGAGCGCGGCAGCTGCAGCTCGGATCGCGACGACCTCGGCATGCGCCGTCGGGTCGGTGTGCAGCTCCCGTTCGTTGCGTCCGACGGAGACGACCGAGCCGTCGGGGCCGAGGAGCACGGCACCCACCGGGACGTCGTCGGTCGCCAGAGCGGCCTCCGCCTCGGCGAGCGCGAGTTCCATCCAGGCGGCGAACTCCGCAGGTGCGTGCATCCGTCATCTCCCCGAAATCCTCGTCGCCGCGCGAGCGACTAGATTGATCGTATGCGAGTGCACGTTGCCGACCACCCCCTCATCACCCACAAGCTCACGGTGCTGCGTGACAAGACCACCCCGTCGCCGGTGTTCCGCGCCCTCACCGAGGAGCTCGTCACACTCCTCGCGTACGAGGCCACCCGCGGTGTCACGGTCGAAGAGGTCAAGATCCAGACGCCCGTCACCGAGACCATCGGCGTCCGCATCAGCGAACCACGTCCGCTCGTCGTCCCCATCCTCCGCGCGGGCCTCGGCATGCTCGAGGGCATGGTGAAGCTGCTGCCGACGGCCGAGGTCGGCTTCCTCGGCATGGTGCGGAACGAGGAGACCCTCGAACCCACGACGTACGCCGAGCGTCTGCCGGACGACCTGTCGGACCGCCAGTGCTTCGTCCTCGATCCGATGCTCGCGACCGGTGGCTCGCTCGCCGCGGCGATCGACTTCCTCTTCGAGCGCGGCGCGATGCACGTCACGGCCATCTGCCTGCTCGCAGCCCCCGAAGGCCTCGAACGTCTCGAAGCGGACACCGCCGGCAAGGACGTCACCATCGTCCTCGGCGCCCTGGACGAGAAGCTCGACGAGAACGGCTACATCGTGCCCGGCCTCGGCGACGCAGGCGACCGCCTCTACGGCGTCGTCTGACCCTCCCCGCTTCCTCCGCCCCGGCCGGTTCGCCCAGAATGGTCGCCTGAACGGCGATGCCGCGACCGTTCGGGGCGAATCGCGTCCAGGTCAGCTGCGCTCCCACCTGGCAAGTACCACGCAATAAAACGTCATCTCGCGCATCCGCTTGACAGGATCACCGGAAATCCTGTTGTATTGCGAACTATGACGACCAACGCGCCCACCCCGACCTCCTTCGAGGCCCCAGGGTATGCCGGCATGATGATGCCCGGCCGCGCTGTCATGTGCTGTCGAATGTGTCGCTGACCCGACTCCAGGAGCACCGGTCCTGATCCCAGCGGATCAGCTGCCACCGCTCGATAGCAGCGCCGAGTCCGCCGCTCTCCCACCCGGTGAGCCGACTCCCGGACGCACCCCGTCCGTTCTCAGGCCACGCGCCACCTCCCGAATCGCGGGACCGCAACTGCCCACAGGCAGGCGGGATCACCGAAGCGCTTCGCGCACGATTCGCCCAGCATCATCATCCCCAAGGATTTCCGCTCATGTCTCTTGCAGCCGTTCAGACCCCTCGCCCCGTCCGCCAGCTCGCCGCCGTCGAGGACGCACCGCGCACCGCCACCCCACATGTCCGCGCCGTTCCTGCGGGCCCCGAGGCCCGTGGCTTCGTCCTCTACGTCGGACTCGACGAGGCCAAGGCGCAGGCCGCCGGTACGAGCCTCGGTGAGATCGTCGAGGCCATCAAGGCACTGACCGCTCAATTCGCTCCGGACGCCGAGACCCATGCAGCCGTCGCCCTCGCTCCCCGTGGGGCCGGTGGTCGCGACCTCGACGTCGTCCGCCTCGCCCTCCAGGACCCGTCCGCCCTCGCAGCACACCGCGACGAGGTGGAGGAAGAGGAGCAGGACCGCGCTCTCGCCGGCGTCGTCGTCGACATCTCCCGCAAGCGCCTCGTGCTCGACAACGAGGCCGCACCGCTCACCTACAAGGAGTTCGAGCTGCTGCAGTACCTCGTGCTGCGCGAGGGCCGCACCATCGAGCGGGCTGAGCTCATCTCCTCACTGTGGAAGGCCGGAGACGAGGAAGAGGTTCCGAACGAGCGCACGATCGACGTCCACGTCCGTCGCCTCCGCGCGAAGCTCGGCCGCTACGAGGACATCGTGCGCACCGTGCGCGGCGTCGGTTACCGGTTCGACCGTCACGCCGACGTCTCGATCCGCTACGCGAGCACCCCGTCGCCCGACCTCTTCTAGGCCGTCCCGCTGTCCACACCTCGACGGGCTCGGGGAACGGATGTCCGTTCCCCGAGCCCGTCGAGGTGTGATCGAGGATTGACCTATCGAACGCGCGGGGCCTTCGGCTTGTCGCCAGAAGCCACGACGGGACGCATCGCCAGCTTCCAGACGCCGAAGACGGCGATCGCTCCGGCGACCACGAAGAGCACCAATGCGTACCACGGCGCGTTCGACGCCTCACCGAGCACGATGATGCCGATGCCGACCGCGACGAGCGGGTCGACAACCGTGAGGCCGGCGACCACGAGGTCCGGCTGGCCGCTCTGATGGGCCTTCTGGACGAAGAATCCGCCGAGACCGGCTGCGACGAGCAGCGCAATGATGCCGACGACCGTGAGGCCTTCGAAGTTCTGCGTGATCACACGGTTGATGACGACCTTCGCCAGTGTCACGACGAACCCGTAGAGCACTCCCGCAGCGACGACGTAGAAGACGGTGTGCAGTTTCTGCCGCCATAACGCGTACGCGGCGCCGAGGGCGACGGTCACGACGCCGAGCATCACCAGGATGATGATGAGCTGCGGCTGGCGGATCGGTTCCTCGACCGCGTACAGCGCAGCGACGATCACGAACAGGCCGATGCCGGCGACGCAGAGCACCATGGCTCGCGTCTGCTCCTTCGTGATGCGCATCTTCGTGACCCTCGCGTTCAGCAGGGCCGTGATGACGAGCGCGATGGCTCCGAGCGGCTGCACCACGATGAGGGGCGCGAAGGCGAGCGCGACCAACTGGAATGCGATCGCCAGCCCGAGGAGCAGCGTGCCGATCAGCCACGATGGTCGGCCCAGCAGCTTCGGAAGCTGTTTGACCCCGAAGCCCGAGGTCGACGCCGCCTCGACCTTCCCGACGCCTCGGGACTGCAGCTGCGTCCCGACCGCGAGGAAGAACGCGCCGACGAGCGCGATGGGGATGCCGATCGCCTGGTAGGGCGTCACCGAGATGGTCGGGATGTCGACCTCGCCGATGAGCCCGACCGCCTGCGCCGCGACGCCGGCCGTGCTCGAGACGAGCAGGGCGCCGGCCGCGAGGACGGGGAACGTCGCGTCCGCCATCACTTGGCCGCCGCGCTCGTGCCGACCGCCGCCTTGGTCTCCGCGTCACCGAGTTTGTTCTCGGGCACCACCTTCGCGTCCTGGCTCGGGAACACGACCTTCTGCACGATGATGATGATCGACGCCGCGACCGGGATCGCGACGAGCGCACCGAGGATTCCGCCGAGCGCACCGCCGCCGAACGCCGCGATGACGACGAGGGCACCCGGCACGGCGACAGCCTTGTTCATGATGCGCGGGCTGAGGATGTACGCCTCGACCTGCATGTAGATCAGGTAGTAGATGATCGCGATGAGCGCGGTCACCGGCGAGACGAAGAGGCAGAGCGCACTGTTGATGATCGAGGCGCTCAGGGTTCCGACGAGCGGGATCATCGAGCCGATGAACGCGATCAGCGCGAGCAGCGGCGGGAACGGAGCGCCGATGATGCTCAGGAAGATGAAGCTCAACACGCCGTTGACGAGCGCGAGCCCCACCTGGCCGACGACGTAGCGACCGACCGCCTGCGTGATCTCCTCGAGCACCTGGGCGAAGCCCTCGCGGCGGTAGGCCGGGAGGAAGCGGTACGTGACCGCCTTCATGGAGCGGAGCGATGCGAGGAAGTAGAGCGTCAGGATCAGCACAATGATGGAACCGGTGATGCCGGAGGCGACACCGGCGCCCACGGCCACGATTCCGCCGCCGATGTTCAGCAGGTTGTTCGGGTCCTTGAAGAAGGAGAACACGTCGCCGAGAGCGGAATCGATGTCGAAGGTGTTGCCGACGGTGTTCTGCACCCAGGCGACGAAATCGCTGTTCAGGAACTGCTGCGAGATCTTCGGGTAGTCGTTCACCAGGTTCGAGATCTGCGTCACGAGCAGCGGCACGATCGCGAAGATGATGCCGACGAAGGCGCCGATCACCACGAGGAACACGACGGCGATCGCGAGTCCACGCGGCAGCTTCTGCTCGAGCCATGACACCAGGGGGTCGAGCCCGAGTGCGATGAAGAGGGCCACCCCGACGTAGATCAGGGTCGTGCTCAGCTGCGTGACGATGCTGCCGAGGACCAGTGCGACGAGCACGCCGATTCCGCCGACGAGGCCGATGCGGAACGCGTTGATTCGCACGCTCGGCGAGGACGGCTGGAGCGCCGCGACCACTGCGGCAGACGGCGGTGAGCCTGCCGCGATGGCCTTCGCGGCCTTCTCGCGCTTGGCCTGCTCATGCCTCTCGCGCTTCGCCTGGCGCTCCTCCGGGCTGGAGGAGAATCCCGGCAGCCGCAGGTTCAGCTTCTTCATCGTGACATCTCCTCGGTGGTTGTGGTGGTGCGTTCGGTGGTTGGTTCGGAGGCGTCGTCTCCGACGACGGAATCGAGCTCGGCGACGTGCACGTCGTTGACGGCCACGTCGATCTCGCCGACGGTCATCCCGAGCGTGACGCCGATGGCGTTGGCGATCTCAGCGCGGACACCGGCCGCGACGTCCTGGACCGGGTGCGGGAATTCGACGACGATGACGGCCTTCACCGAGACGACGCCGTCCTCGCTCGTCACCGAGATCCCCTGCGAGAGGTCGGTCTGGCCGAGGACGTCGCGCAGGACACCGATCGCGCGGGCGGTCCCGTCGCCGAGAGCGTGGACGCCCGGCACGCGCGAAGCCGCCACCCCGATGACCTTGCCCACCACGGCGTCTTGGACGGTGGTCGTCCCTGGAATGTGCGAATCACCCGCCGTCGCCTCGGGGTCGGGTTGGAATCTGTACATCCTGCGTCTCCTTCGTACGGCGGTCGCGTGGACCGTCGCTCTGTGCCTACAGTAGTGAGACGGAGCGAAGCTCGGAGATGTCACGGTCCGATCCGGACAACCGCCGAGAACTTTTTTCGCACCTGACGACGACGATGGGGGCTGCATGGTGGTGACTGATCCGTCGCGGACCTCTGGTCGCCTCCTCGATCAAGCGACGGACCGGACACTGGTCGAACGCTGCGTCGACGGCGACATGCGGGCGTTCGAGGTCATCATCACGCGCTACGGCCGGATGATGAAAGCCTACGCGGTCAGGCTCACGCGCTCGTCCGCCGACGGCGACGACGTCGTGCAGGAGGCGCTGATCTCGGCCTGGAAACGCATCGACACGCTCGAGGACGGCGCGATGGTGAAGAGCTGGCTCATGCGGATCGTGAGCCGTCGGGCCATCGACCTGATGCGACAGCGCAAGGACACCGAGTCGACGGACGACGCGATCATCGAAGCGCCCGAGCAGGACGGCCCTGAGCGCAAGGCGGAGGCCTCGTCACAGCTCGGCGCACTGTCCGAGGCACTCGATCGGTTGCCTGCCGGACAACAGCAGGCTTGGGTCCTCAGGGAGATCGGCGGATACTCGTACGAGGAGATCGCCGAACAGCTGGGGCAGAGCGTCGCGAGCGTCCGAGGAAGCCTCGCACGTGCACGGGCGACACTGGTACGAGAGATGGAGGGGGTGGCGATGAACGACGACGACCGAAGCTCCGAGCAGCTCGCGGCGGGTGGTTGCGCACACGGCATCGACGCCCTGAGCGACTACCTGGATCGTGACATGCTCCCCGCCGATCCGACGATCGACGAATCGCCGGAATGCCAACGGGTACTGCGCTCGCTCCGCCGCGTGCGTGCACTGGCCACACCGTTGATCGAGGCCGACGAGGCCGCGGTCACGACGCTCGACCAGGGCTGGATCCGCGGGATCATGGAGAACATCGAGCGCGAGGCGAAGGCCGGACGCGACATCCCGTTCGCCATGGCCGACGAGGCCGCCACGCTGGTCATCACCGAGGGCACTGTCCGTGGGCTCATTCGCGGGGCCGGCGATCGCACTCCCGGCATCCTCGTCGGCCGGTGCATCCTGGACGGCGATGTCAGCGTCGTCGGCGAACCCGTGACGCTGCACGTCCGAGTGAGCATCGGGTGGGGGCGCCCGGTCACCGAGGCGATCGCACAGTTCCGCGACGAGGTGGCTACCGGCCTGCGCCAGCACACCGACCTGGTCATCGCCGCGCTCGACATCATCGTCGACGATCTGCACTTCGAGGTTGCGGAGACCGAGGGGTCCAGGGAGGCCAGCGATCATGAGTGACACGACCGACACGGGTGAGGACCTCCAGCAGCTCGCGGCCACACTCGACGGCGTCGTCCTGGGCGTGCCCGGCGTGGTCGGGCTCATTGCAGCACAGCCGACCGTCCTGCGCGCTGCGAAGGAGACCGTCGGCGTCCTGCTCGGAACTCCCGTCCAGAGCGCCCGCGTGAGCGTCAGGCGCCCTCGAGGCTCCGTCGTCGTCGAGGCGAACATCGCTGTCGATTCTGATCAGGCGGCGCCGGCAGTCGCTCAGGCGGTCCACCGCGCCATCGTCGACGCGCTCCCCCGCCCCGACGCCGAGGACGCCGAGGGGCGCGCCATCACGGTGCGCGTCGTCGACGTCGTCCCGAGCGCAGCCCACTGACAACCGAGCCGCGCTCAGTTCCCGCTTCGCGCTTCGCGCTCGGAGCGTCATCGGACAACTCCCAGCAAAAATAACAGTTCGATAACTACCGCTCGTTACCGATCTGTTATATGGTTTTGGAACGTTAGTTGTTTTGCTGTGGCAACTGACGGAATGTGATTGCAGGACACTCTTGGTGCAAGGGAAAGAGAGCCGGTCGTAGCCTCTGCGACCGGCTCTCGTCATGTCCGGACCCGCCTGCCCGCGCACTGACGCACCGGTGAAGCGCCGTCCAGGATAGATTCAGGTGGAGGAGTGCCCAACACCAGGAGGCAGCATGGACGAGAGACGACTCGCGGTCACCGCGTGGGAGGCCCTCTTCCGCGCCCAGGTCGACGTCATGCGCCACCTCTCCCACGACTTCCCGAGTCACGGCATCTCGCTCAACGAGTACGACGTCCTGCACACGATGTCCCGCGAACCGGACCGGCGCATCCGGCTGCGCGAGCTGAACTCGCGCGTGCTCCTCTCCCAACCGAGCATCAGCCGCCTCATCGACCGTCTCGCCGCACGTGGCCTGGTGGGCAAGTGCCCAGACCCCGACGATGGTCGCGGCACCTACGTCCGGATGACCGACGAGGGCTACGAGGTGTTCAGGAAGGTCGCCGTCAAACACGGCACCACGATCGCCGAGCGGGTGACCACCTCGCTCAGCGCCGAGGAGATGGCGACACTCACCGCCCTCAGCGACAAGTTGCGCGGCAGCTGAGACCCCGCTCGCACCCCGTCACTGTCGTGTCCGATTTCCGCTAGTCCCACCGTCCACCGCGTGTCAGACTCGACGCATGAACAGCACGCCGGGCATAAACTTCGCCGAACGGTACCGCGCCATCCAAGCTCGCGATCAGCGCTTCGACGGCCAGTTCATCACGGCCGTGAGCTCCACCGGCATCTACTGCCGCCCCTCCTGCCCGGCGCGCACCCCGAAGCCCGAGAACGTCACCTTCTACGCCACGAGTGCCGCGGCTCATGAGGCCGGCTTCCGAGCGTGTAAGCGCTGCCTCCCGGAAGCGGTGCCAGGCACGCCTGCGTGGAACCTCCGGAACGACGTCGCCGCCCGCAGCATGCGTCTCATCGCCGACGGCGTCGTCGAGCGCGAGGGGGTGCCGGGGCTCGCGACACGCCTCGGCTACTCCGGCCGCCACCTCACCCGCATCCTCTCCGCAGAGCTCGGTGCGGGCCCGCTGGCACTCGCTCGCGCGCACCGCGCCCAGGGCGCGAGACAGCTCCTCACCGGCACGGAGCTGTCCTTCAGCGACATCGCCTTCGCAGCAGGGTTCTCAAGCATCCGACAGTTCAACGACACCATCCAGGAGGTGTTCGAGCTGACGCCCTGCCAACTCCGCGCGAAGCACCGGTCCGTGGGCGAGCAGGCCGCAGGCTCCATCACCCTCTCGCTGCCGTTCCGGCGACCGTTCGACGCGAGCGGGATCTTCGCCTGGCTCGCGCCGCGAGCCGTCGATGGTGTCGAGCTCGCCGGACCCGACCACTACTCGCGACTGCTCGCACTGCCGGGCGGGACCGCCTGGTTCGACGTGCGGCAGGTGGGCGACGAACTGCTGCTCACGGCGGAGGTCACCGACCTCGCCGACCTGCCGGTGCTCGTCTCGCGCGTCCGTCGCCTCTTCGACCTCGACGCCGACCCGTCTGCGGCCGATGCCCTCCTCGCAACCGACCCGCACCTCGCGGCATCCGTCGCGGCCACGCCGGGCATCCGGCTCCCAGGCGCCGTCGACCCGGAGGAGATGCTGTTCCGCGCGATGGTCGGCCAGCAGATCACCGTCGCCGCCGCCAGGACCCAGCTGCGACGCCTGGCCGATGAGGTCAGCACGACGGTGCCGGAACGTCACGGCCTGCACCGTCTGTTCCCGACAGCAGCGCAGATCGTCGCAGGCGGGCGCGCGGCGCTCGTCGGCCCCAGAGCGCGGATCGAGAGCGTGCTCGGCGTTGCCGAGGCTCTCACGAGCGGCGAGCTGGCGATCGGCTTCGGTGACGACCGCGACGAACTCCGCACCCGCCTGCTCGCGATGAAGGGCATCGGCCCGTGGACCGCGGACTACGTCAGCATGCGCGTCCTCGGCAATCCGGACGCCTTCCTCCCGGGCGACGTCGCCGTCCGCAGCGGCGCCGGACGCCTCGGCCTGCCGAGCGACCCGAAGTCGCTCACCGCCGCGGCCGAGGCGTTCGCCCCGTGGCGCTCCTACCTCTGTCTGCATCTCTGGAAGGCGTCGTCGACCCAGGCCTCGACCTCCACCCCATCAGCCCTCGAGAAAGGTCCAGCAGCATGACCGTCATCAGCGCAGCAACCCGAGCCGCCACACCCCAGGTGTCACGGCTCACCGCCATCAGCCAGACCATCGACACGATCGACGGGCCGTTCACGGTGCTCGCCCGTGAGGACGGTGCCGTGCTCGCCTCCGGCTGGTCGGACGACCTCGAGACGATGCTCGGACGCATCCGCCCGGCCGATCGTCCGGCCGGGACCAGTGCAGGCACGGTCGTCGCCATGGACGCCGTGCGTGCCTACTACGACGGTGACCTCACCGCCATCGACGAGGTTCCTGTGGCCCAGTTCGGCGGCCCGTTCCGCACGCACGCGTGGACTGTCCTCCGGACGGTCACGGCGGGGCACCCGGTGACGTACACGGAGTTCGCCGCGGCCAGCGGACGCCCCTCCGCGGTGCGGGCTGCGGCGAGCGCCTGCGCGACGAACGCCCCCGCGCTGTTCGTGCCGTGTCACCGGGTGCTCCGCACCGACGGCTCGCTCGGCGGCTTCGCCTGGGGTCTCGACGTGAAGCGTTCCCTGCTCGACCGCGAGGCCGCTCTGAGCTGAGGTCTGCCCTCGACGAGCTCGGGGACCGGAACGAACCGAACCCGCCCACCGAGCCTGTCGAGGTGCCGCCGCCGGAACATCAACCCCCGGAGATGGTCCGTGTGACGACGTAGGCTGACGGGATGGCTGCTCCGACGATCGTCTGGTTCCGCGACGACCTCCGCCTGGCGGACAACCCGGCGTTGAGCGCTGCGGTCGAGCTCGACTCGCCCATCCTCTGCCTGTACATCCTCGACGACAGCACCCAGCTGCGCCCGCTCGGTGGAGCCTCCCGCTGGTGGCTGCACCACAGCCTCGAGGCCCTCGGTCACGACATCGAGAGCCTCGGCGGGACGCTCCTCCTGCGATCGGGCAGCGCCGCGACGATCGTGCCGGAACTCGCTGCGTCGATCGGCGCCGGCGCCGTCCTCTGGAACCGCCGCTACGGTGCCGCTGAGCGCGACATCGACGCCGGGATCAAGTCGCAGCTCAAGGAGTCGGGCCTCGATGCGCGCAGCTTCGGGGCGAACCTGCTCGTCGAACCATGGGAGATCGTGACGGGGCAGGGCAGCCCGTACTCGGTGTTCACCCCGTTCTGGAAAGCGAGCCTGCAGCGGCACGCGGCGAGCCCGCCGAGACACCCGTTGGCTCCTCCGACCGGGCTCACCGCCCTGTCCTCTCCCCCGCACGGCGACGAGCTCACCGAGTGGGAACTGCTGCCCACCCGTCCCGATTGGGCCGGGGGTCTCCGCGAGCACTGGACGCCCGGCGAAGCCGGCGCCGACGAGCGTCTCGCCGACTTCCTCGACGGCGGTGTCGACGGGTACGCCGAAGAGCGCGACTTCCCCGCGCGCCCCTCGACGTCCGGCCTCTCCCCGCACCTGCGCTTCGGCGAGATCAGCCCGCAGCAGATCTGGTACGCCACCCGCGACGGTCGCCGACACCTCGGCGACGACGGCGCGACATTCCTCAAGGAGGTCGGCTGGCGTGAGTTCGCGTACCACTGCCTCTTCGCCTTCCCCGAACTCGCGACGCGCAACTGGCGCGAGTCGTTCGACCGCTTCCCCTGGCCGGAGGTCGACCAGGACGCGTTCACCGCGTGGACGACCGGCCACACCGGGGTGCCGCTCGTCGATGCCGGGATGCGCGAGCTCTGGGCGACGGGCACGATGCACAACCGCGTCCGCATGGTCGTGGCGTCGTTCCTGACGAAGAACCTGCTCATCCACTGGCGGCTGGGAGAGGAATGGTTCTGGGACACGCTCGTCGACGCCGACCCAGCGTCCAACCCGTTCAACTGGCAATGGGTCGCCGGTAGCGGCTTCGACGCCGCGCCCTACTTCCGGATCTTCAACCCGGAGCGCCAACGCGAACGGTTCGACGCCGACGACACGTACATCCGGCGCTGGGTGCCCGAGTACGGGACGGACGAGTACCCGCAGCCCATCGTCGACCTCGGCGAGACACGGCACGCCGCGCTCGCCGCCTACGAGCAGACCAAGGGCGCCTGAGCCCCGCCCACTGAGCCTGTCGAAGTGCCGGGACGGACAGCCCCACGAGGAGCTCGGGGGAACGAAGCAAGCTCGGGAGACACAGAGCGTCCGCGGCGCGGTCGCGCTCAGCGCGGGCGGAAGAGGCCTGCGCGCTGGGCGGCGGCGATCGCTGCGGAACGGTTGGAGACGTCGAGCTTCGTGTAGATGTGCGCAAGGTGCGACTTCACCGTCGTCTCGCCGACGTGCAGGCGCCCGGCGATCTCGAGGTTCGTGAGTCCTTCAGCCGCATTCGCGAGCACCTCGATCTCCCGGGCGCTCAGCGCCTGCTGCGGCGCGCTCACCCGTGCGACGAGTCGGGTCGCGACGGCCGGCCCGAGCACAGAATTCCCGGCAGCCGCGGATCGGATCCCGGCGATGAGGTCCTCGGGCGCGGCGTCCTTCAGCAGGTACCCGGCAGCCCCCGCCTCGATCGCTCCGAGGATGTCGGCATCCGAGTCGTAGTTCGTGAGGACGAGGACCGACGGTCCCCCGGGCAGCGCGGTGATCTCCCGCGTCGCGTCGATACCGGTCGGACCGTCACCGAAGCTGAGGTCCATGAGGACGAGGTCGGCGGATGGTGCCGCGGCGACCGCCTCGGCCGCGGTCGCAGCCGTGCCCACGACGACGACGTCGGCGACCGGTGCCAACACGGCGACGAGGCCGGCACGCACGATCGGGTGGTCGTCCGCGATCACCACTCGGATGGCAGAGGCGTCCGTGGTCTCCTCGGTGGGCTCGGTCATCAGCGCTCCCATCCCATCGGCCCTGTCGGTCGACTCATCGTCCAGGCTCCGCGAACCGCACGGTGACCGTCGTCCCGGCCCCTGACGAGCTCCGCACCTCGACGTCACCACCGAGCTGGGCGATCCTGCGCCGCATCGACACGAGCCCGAACGACCCGCCGGCGGCGCGGTCGACGAACCGCTCGGGATCGAACCCGATCCCGTCGTCGTCGATGTCGAGGATGACCTCTTCGTCGAGGTAGCTGAGCGTCACGTCGGCACGGCCCGCGCCGGCGTGCTGCACGACGTTTGCGAGGCTGCTCTGCGCAACCCGCAGGAGCGCCGTCGTCACGGGAGTGCTCACGAGGATCGGCTCCCCGGTGACCGTCATCGAGATCGGAAGGCCGCTCTGCGCGCTCGTCGTGGCGGCGAGACGTTCGAGGGCGTCGGCGATGGTCGAACCGACGAGTGCCGGCGGGCTGAGTTCGTCGATGAGGCTGCGCGTCTCCGCGAGCGCCGTGGCCGCGGCCTCCCTCGCCAGGCCGATGTGCGATCGGAGCTGCTCCGTGTCGATCGTCGCGGCTCCTGCCGAATCGCCGGCCGCCCGCTCGGCTGCGTGCAGGAGGAGCTGGATGCTCGAGAGCGCCTGGGCGACGGTGTCGTGGAGCCCGGCGGCGAGGCGTTCCCGCTCGGCGAGCTTGCCGGTCTCTCGTCCTCGCGCGGCGAGCTCCTCGCGTGCCGCGACGAGTTCGGCGATCAGCTGCTCGCGTTCGGCCGCCTCACGGGCGAGCGCCTCGTACCCGAGGCCGATCGCGACGGCGACGGCGGCGCCGACGAGCGGGCCCACGACTCCGCCGACGCTGAAACCCGAGTGCACACCGATCGCGACGATGGCGGCGAGGGTCGCCACCACGACGGCCGGCACCGCGACCGCCCGCGGCAGGAGGTGCAGGTAGAGGAAGAACAGCGGGAACACGAGGTATGCGGCGTCCGGGCTGAGCAGGACGAGGACGAGCCATTCCAGCGTGAGCAGGACCAGCCAGGCGACGACGATCGGCCCGTGGCGCGGAGCGACATCCGCGGAGGCTCGCGACGACGCTGCGTCCGCGGCGGTGCGACGCGCACGAGTCCCGAGCGCAGCCCCCGCGGCGTAGCTCACGACCATGACGACCGCCAGCACGATGGCGGGTATGGCCGTCGCGCCGCCGACGGTGAGCGAGCGCACGATCACGAGTGCGATGAGCGCGGCGACGAGCGCGTGCAGACCGAGTTTGAGAGCGGTGAACACGGGGCTGAGGGCCGAGTGCGTCATCCGCCCAGCGTACGCGGACGGTCCAGTCGGCGAATCATCAGAAAGGTGGAGGGCGGCGTCCACCCGACGGCCGCGCAGGACCGTCCCGGCCGACGATGCCCTTCCGGCTTCCGCTCGCGAGCATGGAAGGGTGCTGCACCGCGGAGACTCCGACGGGCGGCACGCAAGGAGATCCCATGTTCGTCGCCTGGCGCGACATGCGCTTCGCCACCGGTCGCTTCGTGCTGATCGGGGCGGTCGTCACCCTCATCACCCTGCTCGTCGGTTTCCTGAGCGGCCTCACCGCCGGACTCGCGAACCAGAACATCTCCGCGATCACCGGGCTGGGAGCGTCGAGCGTCGTCCTCGCCGAGCCGGCCGACGGTGAACAGGTGAGCTTCGCCGATTCGACGCTCGACGCGGACGCGGCCGCCGACTGGGCTGCGCTTCCGGGCGTCGAGCGGGTGCAGGAACTCGGCATCAGTCAGACGCGGGTGACCGCCGACGATGCTCGGACCTCGGTGTCCGTGTTCGGAGTCGAGCAACTGGGCACCGATGTCTCCACTGCATCGACAATGGAGACCCCTCGTCCCGGCACCGTCCGCCTCAGCCGGACCGCCGCTGATGCGCTGTCCGTCGTCGACGGCGACACGGTGACGATCGCCGGCACGGACCTCGACGTCGCCGGCGTCGTGGACGACCAGTGGTACAGCCACACCCCCGTGGTCTGGACGTCGCTCGCCGACTGGCGGTCGATGCAGACCTCGATGGGTGCACCGAGCAGCGGTTCGACCGCCCTCGCGATCACCGGCAGCCCCGATGCGAGCGACGTCGCGGCGGCCGAAGGCAGCACGGGCACCGTGTCGAAGGACGTGCTGTCGTCGCTGCTCGCGATCGGTTCGTTCCGCTCGGAGATCGGCTCGCTGCTGCTCATGGTCGCGATGCTGTTCGGTATCTCCGCCCTCGTCATCGGCGCATTCTTCACCGTCTGGACCATCCAGCGCGCGGGCGACGTCGCGATCCTCAAGGCCCTCGGCGCGACGACGGGCCGGCTCACCCTCGATGCGTTGGGCCAGGCCCTCGTACTGCTCGTCCTCGGCGTCGGGCTCGGTATCGGGCTCACTGCCGCACTCGGCGCTGCGGCCGGGACCGCTCTTCCATTCGTATTGAGTCCGCTGACGACGGTCCTGCCTGGCATCGTCATGATCCTGCTCGGACTCGTCGGGGCGGCGTTCGCACTCCGTTCCATCCTGTCGGCCGACCCGCTCACTGCGCTCGGTGGCAACCGGTGAGCGCCGCATGCTCTGCCGGACCCCACCGCACCACCGTCGCACAACCCGCCCACACCACCGGAGGCACCGCATGATCACCCTCACCGACGTCACCCTCACCTTCCCCGACGGCGACAGCCGCGTCACCGCAGTCGACCATGCGAGTCTCGCGGTTCCGGCGGGCACGGTCGCCGCTCTCACCGGTCCATCGGGTTCCGGCAAGTCCAGCGTCCTCGCGGTGGCCGCCGGGCTCATCCGGCCCGACAGCGGCTGGGTGGAGGTGGCCGGCGTCGACGTGGCCTTGCTCGATCGCCGAGCGTCGACGGACTTCCGGCGCACGAGGCTCGGCATCGTCTTCCAGCAGGCGAACCTCCTCCCCTCGCTGACGGCCGTCGAGCAGCTGTGCGCGCTGCACGAGCTCGGCGGACGTGTCTCGCGCGGGAGTCGCGCTACGACGAAGGACCGGGCGCGGATGCTGCTGGCAGCGGTCGGGCTCGCAGACCAGGGCGACAAGCGACCGCACCAGCTGTCCGGAGGTCAACGGCAGCGCGTCAACATCGCCCGCGCGCTCATGAACGAGCCGCAGGCACTTGTCGTGGACGAACCGACGAGCGCGCTCGACCACGAACGCGGCTCCGCGATCATCGACCTCATCCTCGAGCTGACGGAGACGTCCGGCGCGGCGACCCTGCTCGTCACCCACGACCGCGCCCACCTCGACCGCATGGACCAGGTGCTCGTCATGCAGGACGGCAGGCTGTCCGTCGACGCTCAGGTCGCCAGTACCCCAGCGCTGGCGCGCCAGGCCTGACGACGGGAGCCCTCGGCGATAGGGTGATGCCACGTCGAGAGAGGACCGCCATGCGCACCGTCACCCGAGCACTGACCGTCATCGCGATCCTCGGAGCGGTCCTCGGCACAAGCGCCTGCACCAGCGGCACTCCCTCCGGGCGGAGCTCAGCGAGCGACGCAGGCGTGATCGCTCCCGTGATCGTGCAACTCGCCGACCAGGACGGACGGACGGTGAGCGTCGGCCTCGGGAACGTCGTCGACCTCGTCGCCGTCGACCCGAAGGCCTGGACGGCGAAGATCACCGATCCGTCGATCGCGGAGTTCGTCGCCGGAGGCACCCGCGGTGGCGCGACGTTCAACCCAGGCGTGCAGCCGCTCGCGGTCGGCACCACCGAGGTGACGCTGACGAACGACTCCGACGACACGACGGTCGTGTTCACCCTCGAGGTGACGGAGTAGGCGCAAGCGGCCTACGCGTCGAGGTAGCGGCAGAGGTACGCGGTGGCGACTTCGACCTCGAGCTGGAAACTGCTGCTGCCGGGGACGCTGAACTGCGCGCCCGGGCCGAAGTCCTGCCACGCAGTCGTGCCCGGGAGCAGGACGCGCAGCTTGCCCGATACGACCGTCATCTCCTCGGCCTTGCCCGTGCCGAACGTGTACTCCCCCGGTGCCATCACGCCGACGCTCGCGGACTCGGCACCCGGCTCGTTCGTGGCGAAGCCGATCGACTTCACGTTGCCGTCGAAGTACTCGTTGCTCGTCAGCATGGGGGCCTCTCGTCGTGATGCTCGACCGCTGTGGCCGAACCAGCCATCATCGTAGCGGCTCGGCGAAGAAGGCCTCCTCGTGCGCCGCGGAGGCGAGGAAGGCCCGCCGCATGCGCTGTACCCCGCCCGCGTCCGCCCGCGCAGCCGCACGGCCGACGATCTCGACGGCCCGGTCGCACGCGACCGCGAAGGACGGGTCGGCATAGGTGTCGAGCCACGCCGCGTACGGATGGCCCTCGTGCGACGAGCCGACCAGACGCTCGCCGAGATCCTGGTAGATCCAGTAGCACGGGAGCAGAGCAGCGACGACGGTGCCGTAGTCGCCGTCGACGGTCGACGCGTGCAGGTGGTCGAGGTACGCCGTGGTGGTGGACGAGGCGTCATCGTCCATTCCGTCGACGGCATACGCACTCGACCAGCTGCGGTGCAGCTCCATCTCCGCCTCGATCGAGCCGACGGCGCCCTTCGCCCAGAACACCTGCTCCTCGGGTTCGGGCGCGAGGGCGCTGGCACGCGCGAGCACCCTCGCGTAGGCGCGCAGATAGATCGCGTCCTGCCGCAGGTACCAGGCGAACCGCGCGGGGTCCAGTGACTCGTCAGCAAGCGACTGCACGAACGGCAGGCGATCGATCCGCTCACGGACCTCGACGATGTCGTCCCACCACGATGCGGTGATCGCGCTCCCCCGCGCAGCGACGGTCGACTCCGATGTGCCGATCCCCGCCGCCGTCCACAGCGCTGCGAAGTGGTTGATCGGCCCGTTCCCGGAGCCGACCTCGAGCGCATCGGCGTGTTCAAGGCTCGACGTCAGCCACGCCTTCGCCGTCTCCAGCGCTTCGGCCCAGGAACCCGACTGTGCGACGAGTGTCGCCATCGCGCTCGAGAGGGAGCACCCGGTGCCGTGCGTGTTCAGTGTGGCGATGCGAGGGCCGGTGAACTCGACGACGGTCCTGCCGTCGCCGAGCCGCCCCGCGGCGTCGACGAGCGCATCCGGGACACCCTTCGACGGGCTCACGGACCGGGGTTCGTGCTCGTTCCGGAACGTCGAATCGGTGAGGTGACCACCCTTCACGAGCACGGTCGTGCCGCACCTCGCCGACACCGCCTGCGCCTGGACGAGGGCTTGGGCCCAGGAGGCGGCGACCGGTTCACCGGCGAGGACGGCGAGTTCGGGGAGGTTCGGGGTGACGAGGTCCACGAACGGGAGCAGGGCGCGCATGGCGGCCTCCGCGTCGCTCTGCAGCAGCCGGTCGCCACTCGTCGCGACCATCACCGGGTCGAGGACGACCGGCCCGGTGGGCGTCTCCTCCAGCCACGAGCGCACGGCCTCGATGATCGTCGCATCGCCCAGCATGCCGATCTTGACCGCGTCGATCACGACGTCATCGGACACCGCGTCGAGCTGCTCGCGGAGGAAGGCGATCGGTGGGACGTGCACGCTGCGGACGCCATGGGTGTTCTGCGCGACGAGCGCGGTCACCACGGCCATGCCGTACCCGCCGTTGGCCGCGATGCTCTTGAGGTCGGCCTGGATCCCGGCACCGCCCGTCGGGTCCGTTCCGGCGATGCTGAGCACGCGAGGAACCGTGCGCGGCGTGATCGGACGCTGCGTGTCGGCAGCGGTGATCGGTGCCAGGATCGGTGTCGTCGTGCTCATGCCGATGCCTCCGTCCACGCGGCTCTGAACGCCCTCGAAGCCGCAGCCGGATCGTCCGCCGAGCAGATGGCCGAGACGACGGCGAGTCCCGCTGCACCGGCAGTTCGAAGCGCGGCGGTGTCGGCGAGGGACACACCGCCGATCGCGACGCACGGCAGCGGGGTGGCCGCGACGATGTCCGCGAACCCGTCGAAGCCGAGTGGCTCCGGGTGATCGGGCTTCGTGCTCGTCGGCCGGATGACGCCGACACCGAGGTAGTCGACCGTCCCGACCGGAAGCTGCGCGACGGCCCCGAGGTGCGCGCGGGTGTTCGCGGTCAAACCGATGACGGCCGCCGACCCGACGATCCGACGGACGGCGTCGACCGGGAGATCGCTCTGACCGACGTGGACACCATGGACGACCGCGCCAGCGGTGCGCGCTGCGAGGAACACGTCGACGCGGTCGTCGACGAGCAGCAGCGCCCGGCCGGCGACGACGTCCGCCACGCGCATGGTCAGCTCGAACAGCTCACGAGCGGTCGCGGTCTTCTCGCGGAGTTGCACCGCGGTGACACCGCCGTCGACCGCACGACGCACGACGTCGAGGACCCCGCGGTCGCCGCTCAGCGCCGCGTCGGTGACGAGGTACGTCGCGAGCCCGCGTCGGACGAGGGCGGCATGCGAGCGCGCTGCGTCGACGGGCGAGTCGACGGTGGCGCTCACGCGATCACCGCCAGCTCGCGTACGTCGCTCGCCGCGATGAGGTGGAGGCGGTCGAGGAACGCCGGAGCGAACGTACCGGGGCCCTGCGTCGCCGCGGCGGCCTGCTGCGCGGCGATCGTGTAGACGGTCGTCGCAGCGACGGTCGTCAGCAGCCGATCCTCGTCGAGCGAGGCGAACGCGGCGAACACTGCGCCGAGTGCGCATCCGCCACCGGTGACGAGCGTGAGCCACGCGTGCCCGTTGGAGCATCGGACGGTGCGCTCTCCGTCGGTGATGACGTCGGTCGGGCCCGACACCGCCACGATCGCGCCGGAGGACCGGGCGATGGTGGTGGCGGCATCGATCGCGCTGTCCACCGAGTCAGTGCTGTCGACGCCGCGGCCCCCTGCTCCGAGGCCCGCCAGCGCGATGATCTCGCTCGCGTTCCCACGCACGATCGTCGGTCGCAGGGCGAGGAGCTCGGCTGCGAGCGCGGTGCGGACCGGCAGGAAGCCCACCGCGACGGGGTCGAGTACCCACGGTGTCCCGGCCTCGTTCGCAGCCGCTGCCGCTTCCAGCATGGCGATCCGTTGTTCGGTCTGCGGCGTCCCGAGGTTCACCAGGAGCCCGGAGGCGATGCGCGCGAACGGCCCAGCCTCGGTCGGGATGTCGGTCATCGCCGGGGCACCGCCGACCGCGAGCAGGACGTTCGCGGTGAAGTTCGTCACCACCGCGTTGGTGATCGACTGCACGAGCGGCGTGCGTGCACGGAGCTGGTCGAGGAGCTCGGCCGACAGCTCGACGAGGTCGTCGACACAGGCGCCGGTGGACGGGTGGGCAGACTGCTGCGGTGTGCGAATGCTCATTCGCGACATCCCTTCGCTAGTACGAACTAGATCAGGTTCGACGGGTGTGTTCTCAGCCGGATCGTCTCGCGATCAGGCACCCCGTGTCACTCGCCACCACCATAGCGGTTCGGCCCGGCTTCCCGTCCAGCGCGCAGGCGAGGATGATGGAGGGATGGATTTCTTCGAGCTCGTCACCACCGTCTTCGAGGTCGCCGGCGTCGGCGCGATGGTCGTCGGCTTCATCATCGCCATCGTGCTGTCGGCCCAGCTGCTGTGGCGCACGCGCGACGGAGAGCGCGCGTTCCGCATGCTGCGCGAGACGATCGGTTCGGTGATCCTGCTCGGCCTGGAGATCCTCGTCGCCGCCGACCTCGTCAAGACGGTGACGTCCACCCCGTCACTGACCGACGCGGCCGTGCTCGCGATCATCGTGGTCATCCGCACCCTGCTGAGCTTCTCGCTGCAGATCGAGATCGAGGGCACGCTCCCGTGGAGGCGCCTCGCGACGACCGGTCCGCAGCAGTTCGGCCGCGCGGTCAAGCGCGGCGGCGAGCGCACGCAGCGCCTCGCCGAGGAGCAGGATGCGGCCCCACCGTCCACACCAGCGTCCGGCACGCAGTTCCCCACGCAACAGGCACCGGCTCAGCAGGCGGACGGCACGTATGCCGGTCAGACGCCGCAACCCGCTGCGGGCGCCAATGCCGGGCCGGCGATCGCCCCGCCGATCCCCGACGACGAGGCCGGCTTCCCCGAGCTCCGCAGCCGAAGCTGATCGGCAGTCAGGCGACGACGGCCGCCGCTGCCGGCCGGCGCCCCGCCTCGGCTACACGGACGACTTCGGCGACTGAGCCCGGACACCGAAGACCGGGCCCGCCCTACGCCTCGTGCACCCCCGGCGTGAGGAGGCCGCTTTCGTAGGCGCGGATGACGAGTTGGACGCGGTCGTGCGCATGCAGCTTCGTCATGACCCGATTCACGTGGGTCTTCGCGGTGTGCGGGGAGATCGTCAGGTCGCTCGCGATCTCGCCAGTGGAACGCCCACGGACGATGAGCAGCAGCACCTGGCGTTCGCGTTCGGTCAGCTGCGCGAACTCCTCGGCCGACCACACCGTGGCCGTGGCCGGAGCCGTCGGCGGCAGCACGTACTTCACGATGAGGCGGCGGATGGCGGCGGGCGAGAGCAGGGCATCGCCTGCGTGCACGGCCCGCACGGCCGCGACGATCTCCTCGGGCTCTGCACCCTTGACGATGAAGCCGCTCGCGCCCGCCCGCAGCGCCCCGACCAGGTACTCGTCCTCCTCGAAGGCGGTGAGGATGAGCACCCGCGTCTCGGCGAGTGCCGGGTCCTGGCAGATCTCCGCCGTTGCCGCAATGCCGTCGAGCTCGGGCATGCGGGTGTCCATGACGACGACATCCGGGCGGAGCCGGGCCGCCAGTGCGACCGCCTCGCGGCCGTCCACCGCCTCGCCGACGACCTCGACGTCCGGGGCGCCGGAGAGGATCCCACCGACGGCCTGTCGGATGAGTCGTTGGTCATCGACGATGAGTACTGAGGTCTTGAGGAGGTCTCCGGTCCGAGTGGGATGTCCGCGGCGAGGCGGTAGCCGCCGGGGGTGCGACCGGCCGTCACGCTCCCGCGGACGGAGGCGACGCGCTCCCGTAGCCCGAGCAGTCCGTACCCGCCGCTCGGAGCAGTGGACGACCCGCGCAGGGGCTCCGCGACCGGATTGGACACGATGATCGACAACCGGGCGTCGTCGGCCGTGATGAGGACGTGGGCTCGGCCCTCGACCCCGTGCTTGTGCGCGTTGGTGAAAGCCTCCTGGATCACGCGGTAGGCGACAAGGTCGACCGCGCCCGGCAGCGACGCCAGCTCGCCCTCGGTGCGGAGCTGCACACTGAGGCCGGTCGTCGAGAACTGCTCGATCAGCGCGTCCAATCCGTCGAGTCCCGACTGCGGGGCACGGACGGCGCCCTCGCCCTGCTCCGCGGTCCGCAGGACCTCGAGGAGCGAGCCGATCTCCCCCCAACACCGAACGGGCCGCGCTCCGGATGACGCTGAGCGCCTCTCTTCCTCACCGCGAACACCTCGGTGCTCGACAACGTGATCCTTCCGCTGAAGATCGCGGGTGTCGGGCGGTCCGAGCGTAAGCGCCGCGGCATGGCCGTGCTCGAACAGCTCGAACTGGCAGACAAGGCCAGGAACAAGGCTGTGAACCTGTCGGGCGGCCAGAAGCAGCGCTCGGTGATCGCCCGCGCGCTCGTGAACAACCCCCGGGTGATCTTCGCCGACGAGCCCACCGGCAACCTCGACACCGCAACCGGGGCGGTCGTCGAGGACATCCTCTTCGCCTTGAACCGCGAGAACGGCATCACACTGATCGTCGTCACCCACGACGAGGAACTCGCAGCCCGCTGCGACCGACGCATCATCATCCGAGACGGCCTGCTGGTCGAGGACACCACGAGGGCAGCCGCATGAAGACCATGGACCTCGTCACAACGGCGCTCTCCAACACCTTCCGATCCAAGACGCGGACGGTCCTCACCATCCTCGCGATCTTCGTCGGTGCATTCACCCTCACCCTGACGAACGGTCTCGGCACCGGCATCAACGCGTACATCGACGACACCGTCGGCGCGGTCGGCGGCTCCGACACGATGACGGTGACGAAGGCCGATGGTGGCCAGACGGCGTTCGGCACTCCGGGTTCCGGCCCCGCCGAGTACAACCCCGACAGCATCTCCGCCGGTCTCAGCCCGGGGCCCCTCCCGGATCGACGGTCGTCGCGCTCTCCCCGAACGACCTCGGCACGCTCCGCGGGGTCGACGGCGTCCTCGACGTGCAGGCCGCGAAGACGATCTCAGCCGACTACATCGAGGCCGGCTCAGGCACGAAGTACGTAACGAGCGTCGGCAGCCTCATCGCTGACCAGACCGTGAAGCTCACGGCTGGCACTGAGACCGACGACGGTTCGGACGCCCTGCAGCTCGTCCTCCCGCAATCGCTCGTGGAGCCGCTCGGGTTCAGTGACGACGACGCAGTCGGTTCGACCGTCGACCTCGCCATCACCGACGCCACCCGCACCCAGCACACCATCGAGGCGACGGTGACGGGGGTCGCCGAGGAGACGCTCGTGGGCGGCGCCAGCGCGAGCGTGCTGCCGAACAGCGCGCTGACCGACGAGCTGTTCACGACGCAGAACATCGGGGTACCGACCGATCAGGCGGACCGCTACGCCCAGGCCACGGTCTGGTTCAGTCCGGACGCGACCGACGCGGACATCACCGCCCTGAAGGACCATCTCACTGCCGCTGGCTACACCGGCACCACCGTCGCCGACACGCTCGGCACCTTCACGACCGTGATCGACGGCATCGTGCTCGTGCTGAACGCCTTCGCCATCATCGCCCTGCTCGCGGCGGGCCTCGGGATCGTCAACACCCTGCTCATGAGCGTCCAGGAACGCACCCGGGAGATCGGGCTCATGAAGGCCATCGGCATGAGCAGCGGCCGGGTGTTCACCCTGTTCAGCTTCGAGGCCACGTTCATCGGCTTCCTCGGGAGCGCGATCGGTGCGGGCATCGCGATCCTCGCAGGGACGGCGATCAGCGCCGCGCTGTCCGGTTCGCTCCTGGCCGACCTGCCCGGGCTGAACCTCATCGCCTTCGACCCGGCGTCGATCGCCGTGATCATCCTGGTGGTGATGGTGATCGCTTTCCTGGCCGGAACCCTCCCCGCGGCACGTGCCGCGAAGGCCGACCCGGTGGAGTCACTGCGTTACGAGTAGCACGGGCCACGGCTGGAGCGTGGCAGCGGGCCCGGCGTCCTCGGACACCG
This sequence comes from Plantibacter sp. RU18, assembly GCF_050613355.1. Lineage (NCBI taxonomy): Bacteria > Bacillati > Actinomycetota > Actinomycetes > Micrococcales > Microbacteriaceae > Plantibacter > Plantibacter sp. RU18. The sequence goes on along the minus strand of NZ_CP159618.1, from coordinate 669,725 downwards.
GGCCCACCGTTCGTCCCTGAGGGACCGCTAGCTGTACTGCCCAGGGACGTTGGTTGAGTTGTGACGACTCGCTGTAGTCGTTGAGACGTGAAGAGGACCTCCCGCGTTGGAGTGGAGCTGCTTAGGTTCCGTGCCTCAGCATCCCCGGCTGCTCGAATGGGATCGCGGCAGCGAACTGGGACGGCCCCGAACCACGACCCACCCGACGCGACGACAACCGCTTCGCCACGTTCGTACGCGCCGAGCTGAAACCTGCAGATGAACCGCCAGCGCATGAGCAGGACCCGAGCGCAGCGGAGAGTTGCCGAGACATAGACCCAGCCGACGCCTACTTAAAGCAGTCCATCGCGTCCTCAGACCAAGCCTTCGAGCACATGGCATGTCCCCCATTGTGACGACTATCGCATCCTCTCACAATAAAGATACTGTATATGTTGCACTAAAACATTATGTCATCATTAGCTGAATGAGGTCAAAATGAATCTGATGACACGATCGGTCGCCACCGGGGGAATCCTTGCGTTGATCGCCTGCTCCGCCCCTGCAGCCGCAAGCGCCGCGGAGCCCCAAGAGACCACCAACATCCTTCAGGCCATCAGTGACGCGACTTCAGATTCGACGGCTTCACTCGAGAAACCTCTCGCCGACAGAGCGCCCCAGAACAAGGTCGCTGACAGCTCGGTTGTGAATGGGGTTGAGATCGAGGTGCCCGCCAGATCGGCCGATCTGCTTCGTCTGGACGCATCCATCGGGGGCGAGATCTCCGTGCAGTTGCCATTCCCCGACGAAGCCAGCGCAGCAACGGAAATCGGTGACGGGCTCTCCGCATACGACAACGGGAACGGATCGCACACCGTACCTATCGTCAAATCGGATGGTGCCGTTCAGATCACCGCAGTCATCGAGAACAAGTCCGCGCCCGTCGCATACAACTATGATTTCGTCCTGCCCGAAGGTGGGCGGATTGAGCCGCTTGAAAATGGTGCAGCGATCTTGCTAGATGCCAATGACGCATTCCTTGGCGGCGTTGCACCGGCCTGGGCCAAGGATGCGAACGGCGGCGAGGTTGCCACGCACTTTGAGGTCGAAGGAAGCAGCCTCATCCAGGTCGTGGAGCATGACGCCTCCACCCCCTACCCCGTGATTGCCGATCCCTACCTCGGCGTTCAGATGGTTCAGGGCGTCTACTGGGAGAAGCGAGACCCCCGCGGGTTGACGCTCTCCGTCATCCCGACCGCCGGCGGACGGGCGTTCGGCGGGGCCTACCTCGCCGGCGTCGGAGGTTGGCCCGAAGTCGAAGGTCGCGTGGGCAATCAGAGTGTGCAGATGGAGTGGCAGTACATTTGCCACCACCAGTTCGCGTTCCTCAAAGAGACCTACAACCTCGACACCTGGGTGACACGGAACAGCTACGCGGACAGCGTCGCGAATGGATGCAACTGAAAGTGAGAAGATCGGCGTGAATCGCAGCACACTCGTACTGATAGTTACTCTCTGTGTTGGCGCCGTGGGTGTGGTGGCATCCTGCGTGTGGCTGTACCTCAGCGGCGTGCAGGCAGACGCCAATCCGGGTGCGCAGCAATCCCAAGCACCCTGGCTTTTTCTGATTGCTGCTCTACTCGTTTCGGCCGTGAGCGCTGCCGTACTGTTGCGATCCGCGATCCGCGGCTCGAGGCCCTGACCGAACGAACCGCCCACGAGTGCCGCCTTCCCCGCGGGGAGGCGGCACTTCTGTGCGCGGGCTTCTCGATCGGCGCTTCGCCCTGCCAGAGCGCTGCTGCCGGGTGCTGGCCGATCGCATGATCAGGCGGCTCCGCCCCGAACTTCTTGTGATTCTGCTGAGCCCCCGTGACCCGCGGAAGGGTCGCGCACAGGCACCCAGATCCGCTTGAGTAACACGCCCTAGCGGACGGCAGCAGCCGCCCAGGTGTCGCTGATGAGCGCAGGCAGATCGCGCATGTCGTGGAAGACGTGGGTGTCCGTCCCCACGAGCCGTTCCGCCGGTGTCATTCCCCCCGCGTAGGCGTAGACGACCATGCCTGCGGCGCGAGCGGCCAACACCCCGGTCACGCTGTCCTCGACCACGGCGCAGCGGTCGGGTGCGATGCCGAAGTCGGCGGCCGCATGGAGGAAGAGGTCCGGAGCGGGCTTGCCGACGGCGACATCCGTCGCGCTGAAGATCCGCCCGTCGAAGCGGTCGTGGATCCCGATCTGCCCGAGGTTGCGCACGACGTCGTGTCGCATGCCGTTCGAGGCGACGCACAGGGGCACGCCCGTGGCACCGATGCCGTCGAGCGCGTCGAAGACGCCGTCCACCGGTTCCAGCTCGCGCTCGCAGATGTTGCGGAACATCGTGCTCCACCGTTCGATCCAGTCGGCCTCGAGCGGCTTCCCGAGCCGTGCCTCGACGAGCGTCGCGTAGGTCTCGAGCGACGCACCGACGAACAGCTCGCGCACCTCGGCCTCGGTGTAGTCGCCGCCGACCTCGTTGAGGAGTTGCAGGTTCACCCGGACGGAGATGCGTTCCGTGTCGACGAGCGTTCCGTCGCAGTCGAAGATGACGAGATCGGGATAGTCGGCAGGCATGGTCCGAGCCTAAACGACTCCGGCTGGGGCGTCACCGTGCGCATCGGCGCCGGCGCGCTCCAGCGCACTCAGCGCTCGACGGCCACGCCCTGTCGCTGCCAGGTGACGAGCATGCGTCGCGCATACTGCGTCGCCGCGACGTAGTGGCCCACGAGCCCGAGCAGGATCGCGGCGAAGCCGATGCCTCCGAACACCTTGTACAGGGCGGAGGTCGAGTCGCCACCGCCGACCGCGAGGCCCGCCAGGAGGAGGAAGAAGCCGCCGAACAGCAGCACGGTACGGATCTTGCCGGCGATGCTCACCGGCACCTCGGGAGTGCCCTTGAAGGCGACGATCGCGATGAACGCGAGGAGCAGGTCGGGCACGATCATGACGACGAAGATCTGCCACGGGATGATCTGGCCGACGGCGAAGGATGCCGCGACCACGACGACCGTGAGGCGGTCGGCGACACCGTCGAGCCAGGTACCGAGCGCCGAGACCGTGCCCATCCGACGCGCGATCGCGCCGTCCGCCACGTCGCTGAGGAACACGACGGCCCCGACGATGAGTGCCGCCCAGTACGACCGGGTGATGACCAGGACCGCGAAGACGGGCAGCAGCACGATGCGCGCGGCGGTGATCGCGTTCGGGAGGTTCTTCCAGTCGTCGTCGGCGAACAGCTGGGTCCGCAGACGGGCGAGCGGGGTCTTGTCGTGCAGGGTCACCGGGATGATCGCCTCATCACCCGGGATCGCCTTCCCTCGACGAGCGCGCACGACGGCGACGATCACGACCACGACGGCGAGGGCGAACAGCAGGAACCAGCCGGCTGCGCCCAGGTACTGCTGCACGGCGTCGAGGGAGGAGCGGACGAGGAGGCCGACACCGACGTAGACCGCCGACCAGGTGAGGGCGCCGAGCAGCGACGCCGCGAGCAAGGAACGGTACGGCACCCGGGCGACGCCGGCCGACGCCGGCCGACGCCGGGGTGAGCGTGCGGATGACGGGCACGAGGCGGGTCAGGAAGACGGCCATGGCGCCGCGGCGCTCGAGGGCCTGGACCGCGCGGTCCCAGTTGTCGACGCCGAGCCGCTTGATGAGCGTCGTGTCGCGAAGCCGCGCGCCGTACCGACGACCGATGAGGTAGCCGACATGATCGCCCATCGACCCACCGATCGCGACGACGAGGAGCATGACGATCGCCGCCGGGACGGTGTCGAGCATCGCGGACAGCAGCAGCACGATCGTCTCGCCCGGCACGAAGAACCCGAGTCCGAGTCCGGACTCCACGAAGGCGAAGAGGAACCCGAGCAGCCACACGAGCGGGTCGGGCAGCGCTGCGGCAGCGTCGTTCACCCAGCCGATGATGTCCACGGATCCCCGTTCAACAGTGCAACGCGCGCCCCTGGCCGGAGCGCGCTCCGCCCAAGTCTACGGACGACGCGCGCTCCTCCTCCCCTGCGTGGATCGGATCGACTATTCCACCGAGCTGTCGGCTTCACTGTTCCGGCGGCGGCGACGCAGGATCGCCGCTGTGGTCACCGATCCGGCTCCGATGACGAAGAGTGCACCGGCGACGATCAGCCAGGGCATCGTGTTCGCGCCGGTGGACGGCAGGCGACCCGAGCTCCCGGGGACCGCAGGGTCACCGGTCGGCGTCACCGACGGGCTCGGGCTCGGCACGGCCGCGTCGGGGATGAGGATGAACGTCGGCACGGTGACCGGAGCCCCATCCTCGCCGATCTCGACGGTCACCGTCGGATCGCCGCCGTCGGTTCCACCGGGAAGGGTGTAGCCGCCCGGGACGGTCACGGTCACGTCGTACTCGCCGGGCGGCAGGTCCTCGAGGGTGTATCCGCCGTCGGCGTCCGTGACGAGTCCGACCGGTCCATCCGGGGTGTCGACGGTGACGGTGACACCGGGGACCGGGTCGCCAGAGTCCGTGGTCACGGCGCCGTCGAGGCTGCCGAGCACAGCGTCGGCGACGAGCACGAAGCTGGGCACGGTCTCCACTGCTCCGGAGTCTCCGATGGTCGCGGTACCTGTCGTCACGCCGCTGTCAGGAACCGAGTAGCCGTCGGGGACCGTCAACGTCACCGGGTACTCGCCCGGCGGGAGGTCGCCGAGGCCGTAGGAACCGTCGGCCTCGGTGGTCAAGACGACGGGGCCGTCCGGCGTCTGGACCGTGATCGTCGCACCGGGAACCGGAGCGCCGGTGTCGGTGAGCACATCGCCGACGAGCGCGCCGAGGGGCGCGAGGGCGAAGTCGACGGCGTCGAGCCCGGTGGCGGGCAGCGTCTCGTCACGGCTCGCCGCTCCGCTGACCACGTAGCCGTCAGGCGCCGTGATGCTCACGACGTACGGACCGGCTGGCAACAGCGGGAACGTGTAGCGGCCGTCCGCGCCGGTGACCGCGGACAGCGGGCCGTCCGGTCCGTCGAGCGTCACCGTGACACCGGCGACACCCGTACCGCCTGCCGTGACGATGCCGCCGAGGCTCGGATCGGCGACGAGGACGAAGTCCTGATCGGTGATGGGATCCTCGCTGTCGACCGGCACGGTGAACTCAGCCGGCGTCGTCTGCACGGTGTACCCGGCCGGTGGGGTGATGACCGCGGTGTGTGCGCCGACCGGCACGGTGTCGAACAGGTAGAAACCATCGATGTCGGTGACGACGGTCCCGACGCCGTCGATCGTGACGGTCGCGCCGGCGATGGGCAGTCCGCCATCGTCGAGGGCCGTTCCGGAGACCGCGACCGGGACGATGTCCCGGACAACGAAGTCCGCGGTCGCGTCGGCGTCCGTCAAGTCGGCTGCCTCGCGCTGCGGACCGACCGCGATCTTGCCAGCGGGCGGCACGACCTGCACCGTGTACCCCGCTGTGGCGAAGTAGCCGGGGAAGGCGTAGGCGCCGCCGCCCGCCGTCGTCGTGCTCGCGACGACACGGCCGTTCCAGTCGATGAGACGCACGCCGACACCGTCGAGCGGGCCCGCGGCCTGGTCGGTGACCGTCCCGGTGACGTCCCGCGCGATCGATGCGAACCAGGTCTGGTAAATGGGAGCACCCAAACGCTGTTGGAACGAGATCGTCAGCGCGGCGATCGGTACGGACGGCTCGAACCAACCCGCCGACCCAAAGGTGTCGGCGGCGGCAGCATTGCCACGCAAAATCTGTGTCGCAGGATCCCAGCTCGGCACGTCATCGACAGCTCCTGAGCAACTCGGCTTGCCCGCCAGCTCCGGCGCGCAGTAATTGAAACCGCCGTTGAAGCCGAGCTCGTCGGCCGTCAGCGCGACGCCGTCCGGCCCGAGAGCGGTCACCTTCACCTGGTCGGCGTCGATGTCGCCGAGGACGAACGTCCAGCCCGACGGCGGCGTCGGCGCGGCGAACGAGTATGTGGTCGTGGAGGGCGACGTCGCATTGTTCGCCTTCGGACGCAGGTTCAGGTACTGCTGGTCGCGGCTGCTACCGTACTTCGCGCCGACAGCGGTGCTCGCGGCAAGCCAGGTGGTCGCCCCGGAGACGAGCGTCGCACCGCCCGACGAATCACTCGTGAGCGTCGCCGTCAGAGCGGGCTGCCCGGCGAGGGTCATCGTCCCCTGATAGGAGCCGGTGCCGCCGGAGAACGTGGGCCAGCTCGCCCAACTCGTGGTCGTGGCAGCGGACGCGGCAGGGACGGCGCCCGTCAGCACGAGGGCAGCGGCTCCCAGCAGGGCCAGGAGGGATGCTCCGGTTCGACGAGTCATGCGCGTCAGGATAGTTGGACACGCGGCGCGCGCGATAGCCCTTCACCCCGATTTCGGGGGCCACCGGGCACCTGGTATCGGCCGTCGCCGGGATCAGCAGGGCGTGCCGACGTCCGGCATCGGCTGCCCGGCCAGCGCCGCCGCGAACACCTCGAGCACCGCCGGCAACGCACGGAGCGCCACCTCGCCGTGGCCGGTCTTCGGGATCGTCCGGTACTGCGTCTCGGTGCCGAGCGCGCACTCGGTTGCGACGAACCCCGCGGTTGCTTCGGGATGGACGAGCGTGTCGATGTCGCCCTGCGCGACGAGCAGCGGCACCGGGATCCGCGTGCTGCCAGGGGTGTTCTCCCGCAGCAGTGTCGCCCACGGCTCGGTCGTCGCGGGATCCGAACTGACGTAGCGACCCGCGAGTTCGTGGGCGACGCGCTGCAGTTCCTGTCGCCCGCTCAACAGGCAGAGCTTCGCGAGCCGGGGCGTCGCAGCGACACCGGCAGGCGTCAGGATCGAGTCGAGCGACAGGCCGGGGAAACGATCCGCGTACACCCGCTGGTACGCCTCGAACGCGAAGGAACCGATCGTGACCCCGGCGGTGGCCATGAGGTTGTCCTCGAGGAGCGCGCCGAGGTCCGCCGCGGGCGCAGCGACGGCGACCGCCTCCAACTGCAGCTCCGGGGCGTACTCGGCCGCGTCCTGTGCCGCGAACAGTGCGGCTTGGCCACCCTGCGAATGGCCCCAGAGCAGCAGGCGGTCCCCCGCACTGGTACCAGCGATGTTCCTGGCCGCGCGCGCGGCGTCGAGCACGCTGTTGCCCTCGGACCGACCGATGAGATACGACGAGGTGCCGGGCAGACCCATCCCCGGATAGTCGGTCGCTGCGACGACGTAGCCTGCCGACACGAGGTCGTCGAGCCCTTCGATGAGGATGAACGGATCGACGCTCAGCGAAGGTGCACAGTTCGCCGCCGCTCCGGTGGTGGGGTGCGCCCATGCGACGACCGGCCGGTCGACGAGCGTCGGCGCATCGGGGGCCACGACGACGCCCGAGACCACGATGTCCTCACCGTTCAGATCAGTGGAGTGGTACAGCATGCGCCACGCACGTTGTCCGTCGCCGATGCTGTCGACCGGCTCGACCCGGACGACGTCTCCCGGAGCGCCGGCCGCTCGCGGTTCGTCGAGCACGTAGAAGGACTGATCGGTCGACTGCTCCGCGATGTCCTCCGCGACGCGTCGGTCCAACGACGACGTGCATGCGAGGACCGCGACCGCGACCAACGCGACGTTCAGCACGGCGAATCTCACACGCATGGCTGGACAGTAGCACCAGCGACTCATCGATGCGCGGGGGAACATCCTCCTTCAGGACGAGGGCGGATCAGGCTCGCGGGCGATCCGGAATCCGCGACGGACGGCGAGGCTGGAGACATCGACCACGAAGCTCCGCACACTGCGGAGGAAGGAAACCACATCATGTCCGCCTCAGCCACCACCGAGTCAGTCACGACCTCGCCCGCCGAGGACGCGACGGCAGCAAACGCCCCCACCGAGCAGCTCGGTTCCGGGCCACTCGTTGACACCGCGCAGGCCCCGCAGACCGGGCAGACCGCCGTGATCGAACCAGCGCAGCCGGTCTACACCGCTCCCGCGCAGACCGTTCCTGCAGCGGTCTCAGCGAGCACCGACCGCGACACCTCCACTCAGACGCTGTCGATCATCGCGTTCGCGCTGTCGATCGCCGCCGTCGTGTCACCGTCATTCGTACTCCTCCCGATCGCCTCCCTGGTGCTCGGCATCATCGCCCTGGCACGCAAGCCCCGCGCGAAGGGCTTCGCACTGACGTCCGTCATCATCTCGGGCACCATGCTTGCGTTCGCGCTGCTCGTCGCCGTCGGTGCAGGCCTGCTCTTCGGTCTGTCGATCCTCGGTTCCTACGCGGGCTGATCGCAGCAGCGACGGCGCCTATCTGCTCATCGAGCAGGTGGGCGTCATGCGTGACACCGGCCGCCGCCCACCCAGCACCACAGCCCACCGAGCACCGCCGCTCACCGAGCACCGCCGCTCACCGAGCCTGTCGAGGTGCACACCCCCGCAGGGATCGCACGGCGACGCCACCGAGCGGGTTTCGCGCTTGATTGTTACACAATCCTGCGGCATGCTTCCGGGATGACGATCCCCGAGGGAGCGACCATCACCGCACCGACCGCCCGTGGTGCACGACTGTCGGCCGCAGCGGCGATCCTCGCTGCCGTGTGCTTCGGTACGACGGGCACCGCGCACGCCCTGCTGCCGATCGAGGTCGGATCGGTCGCGTTCGGCGCGGCGCGCATCGTGTTCGGCGGCGCGACGCTCGCCATCATCTGGGCGATCGTCCAGCGCCGCCGGGTCGCCCGCCTGGCTGCTCCCCCCGCCACCGTCCCGGGGGCCGTCCCGCTCGGTCGTTGGTCACTCGCCGCCATCGTCACCCTCGGAACCGTCGGCGTCACGGCCTACCAGCCGTGCTTCTTCATCGGGACGGAACGCAACGGCGTGGCGGTCGGCACACTCGTCGCCCTCGGTTCGGCCCCGGCGATCACCGGCCTGCTCGAGTGGGCAGTGCGCAGGCGACGCCCGAGCGGACGTTGGTTCCTCGCAACCCTGATCGCCGCAACCGGCGTCGCCGTGCTGTCCGGACTCGCCGGTGGCGCGCTCGGAACGGTGTCCGTCGACGGGCTGCTCGCCTCCATCGGGGCCGGTGCGTCGTACGCCGTCTACACGCTCTGCAGCAAGGCGCTCATCGAGCACGGATGGTCGCCCCTCGCCACCATGGCTGTGCTGTTCGGCGCCGCGGCCGTCGCATCGCTGCCCATCCTGCTGGCGACCGAGACCGCGTGGATCGCGACCGTTCCCGGCGCGCTCGCCGTCGCCTGGTTGGCGCTCGTGAACACCGCCGCCGGGTACCTCCTGTTCGGGCACGCACTCGGTGGTCTCCCGGCCTCACGGGTCGCCACACTGACCCTGTTCGAGCCGCTGACCGCCACACTGCTCGGGATCCTGCTGCTCGGCGAGTCGTTCGGCCAGGCGACGGTCGTCGGCGCCGCCCTCCTCATCGTGGGGCTCGCGATCCTCGTGATCCCGGCACGCCGACCCCTCGCTCCGGTCACCGCATGACCGCGGTCGAGTCGGTTGCGGCGACGCTCCGCGACGACATCCTCGACGGTGCGCTCACCGCTGACGCACCGTTGCGGGAGATGAGCCTCGCCGAACGCTTCGGCGTCAACCGGCACACGATCCGTGCAGCCCTGCAGGCGCTGGCCGCGGAACGACTCGTGTCCTTCGAGCCCTACCGCGGCGCGCGGGTGCGGGCGTTCAGCGACGCCGACGTCCGGGCACTCATGGAGTACCGCACCGCGATCGAGGTGGAGGCAGCGCGCCTGCTCCGCGATCGGATGCGGCGGGCGGGTACCGGCGTCCCGGCGAGGGTCGCCGCAGCGATCGACGCGCGATCGAGGAGGCGCACGCGGACCTGCATCATGCGATCGTGGCGGCGGCCGAGAGTCCGAGGCTGCTCGAAGCCCATGCTGGCCTGCTCGCCGAACTCGGCCTGTTCATGGTGCAGCTGCGCAATGTGCTGCCCGCGGACGAGATGGTGGCGCAGCACGACAGACTGGTCGCCGCACTCGACGGCGAGGATGTCGAGACCGAGCTGCGCACCCACCTCGCACACTCCGCCGAGCAGCTCATCGCCCTGCGCGCCGCGCCGGATCATGGGGCGCATCGACACGCTCAGTGAGCGGTCTCCGGTCCCCGAGCTCGTCGAGGGGCACCACACGAGGTCGTCAGGCGCGCTCCTCCGCAAGCTGCTGCAAGATGTCGAGCGACCTCGGCCACTGCGCGGCGAACATGTCGGCGAACTCGTCCACGCTCTCCACATCGACGGTCAATCGTGTGCCGGTCTCCGTCGGCGTGAAGGTGTACGCCTCGTGCAGGCCGGCGATCTGCTTCGCGAACTCGCTCGTCGTGACGACCTCACCCCGCACGATCTCCCCCGAGTACTCGATCTCGACGAACTCGTCGGGCCGGCTCGCGCTGATCGTCCCGAACATCCCGCCTTCAGTGCCATCGTCGTTCGGCCCGATGAACGAGATCTCGGCGCCCTGCGCCCAACCACCCCGGTAGGTGGAGCCCTCGTGGAACGTGCCGGTCCAGATCTCATAGGTCTCGAGGTCGAGCATGGTGGACCACACCGTGTGTACCGGCGCTGCGATGTCGACGACGAACTGCAGTTTCTCCATGCGCGTGATGGTACCTCTGCTCCCGGCCGGGGACCAGTGGCAAAACCGCCGCCCAGCAGGCGTCGGCGCCGTTCAGTCGCGGGCGGAGGAGACCGGTTGCGGCTGCGTGTCGGGGAAGTCCGTGCGGCGGCGGACAGCGGGATGTTCGTCCGACGGGCCGGACCAGGGAAGCGTCACGGTGAAGGTCGTCCCGGCGGGTGATGAGTCGACTTCGATCGCCCCCTCGTGCCCCTCGGCGATCGACAGTGCGATCGCGAGGCCGAGTCCCGTGCTCCCGGCAGCCCTCGAGCGGGAGGAGTCTGCGCGCGCGAAGCGGTTGAACAGCTCCGGCACGAACGACTCGGCGATGCCCGGGCCGTCGTCGGCGATCGTGAGCGAGGCGCGCTGCGGTTCGTCGTCGCTCTTCGGCGCGGCGATCCGGGTCACGACGCAGGTGCCGGCAGGCGTGTGCACTGCGGCGTTCGACAACAGGTTCACGACGAGCTGGTGCAAGCGCTCCCGGTCGCCGCGCACGACGATCGCGCGCTCGGGAACGTCGACCGACCACTGATGGCCGGGCGCGGAGACCGCCGCATCGCTCACGGCGGCGACGACGAGGTCGCTCAGGTCGACGTCGTCGAGGTGGAGGTCCTGGCCCTCGTCGAGGCGCGCGAGCAGCAGGAGCTCGCTGACGAGGGAGCTCATGCGGGTGGCCTCGGACTCGATGCGCGCGAGCGCGTGCTCGGTCATCGGCGGCAGGTCCTCGCTGTCCTGCCGTGTGAGCTCGGCGTACCCCTGGATCGCCGCGAGTGGTGTGCGGAGTTCGTGGCTGGCATCGGTGACGAACCGACGCATGCGCTTGTCCGTCGCGGCCCGGACAGCGAGCGCCCGGTCGACGTGGTCGATGAGCCCGTTCAGCGCCTCGCCGACCTTGCCGATCTCGGTGCGCGGATCGGTGTCCGCGTCGTCGACCCGGACCGCGATGCCGGTGTCGCCGTGCTCGAGCTGCAGGGTCGAGACCTCTTCGGCCGCTGCAGCGACCCGGGACAACGGCCGCAGTGTGAGGCGGACGACGATGATCGTGCCGATGATGGTGACGGCGAGCGCGAGCACCGCGAGGCCGGCGATCACGATCGTCTCCTGCAGGACGGCGGAGCGCGCGGTCGCCAGGGAGACACCGGCCACGAGGACGTCACCGTTGTCGTGCGTGAGGAACTCGAGGCGGTAGCCGCCGAGGGCGCCGAGCTCGACGTTCTCGCGTGCGGTGCCGCCGGTCGCGACGGCCTCCTCGACCAAGGCCTGCGTGCGCACGTTGAGGGCGGTGGCGTCGGACTTCGTGAAGCGGGCGGAATCCACGACCTCCCCGCCCGAGACGAGGGCGATGAGCGTTCCGGGTCCGTGGCCGACGTAGTCGACGAAGGGCTTGATGTACCCGGCCTCGCCTCGTGTGGCATCCGGGTTCACGGTTCCGGCCGCGGCGGCCTGCTGGTCGTGGAACTTCACGACCGAGTGCTCGAACGCCTCCATGGAGCCGGTGAGCTGGGTGTCCACGACCGTCGTCACCGATGCGCTCACCGTCACGACCGTGAGGATGCCGGACACGGCGAGCACGGCTGCGATGACGGCTGCGATGCCGGTCACGAGGCGCCTCTGCAGTGACCATGGGTGCCGTCTGGTCGTGCGCGGCGTCGCCACCGAACCGGTGCTCATTCGACGGGCCGCAACACGTAGCCGACGCCGCGGACGGTGTGGATCATCGGCACACGATCGGCGTCGATCTTCTTGCGGAGGTAGGAGACGTACAGGTCGACGATGCTCGCTTTGCCCGCGAAGTCGTAGTTCCAGACGCGGTCGAGGATCTGCGCGCGGCTCAGCACCCGCTTGGGATTGCGCATGAAGTACCGGAGCAGTTCGAACTCGGTCGTGGTGAGGGCCACCGACTCGCCGTCGCGGCTCACCTCGTAGCTGCGCTCGTCGAGGAAGAGGCCGCCGATGGTGATGCGCGAGTCGTCGTCGGACACGACGTGTGCGGTGCGGCGCAGGAGGCCACGGAGGCGCGCGACGAGTTCTTCCAGGGAGAAGGGCTTCGTCATGTAGTCGTCGCCGCCGGCGGTGAGACCCATGATGCGGTCGTCGACCGAGTCGCGCGCGGTGAGGAAGAGCGTCGGCGTCCCGGGTTCGAGCTCACCCTGCGAGAATCCGCGCAGCTGCCGGAGGACACTCAGACCGTCGATGTCGGGGAGCATGATGTCGAGGACGACGACGTCGGGACGTTCTGCGCGGTACTGCTGCACGGCCTCCCGACCGTTGGTCGCGACGTCGACGATCCAGCCCTCGTACCCGAGCGCAAGGCTCACGAGGTCGGTGAGCACCGCTTCGTCGTCGACGAGGAGCACACGGATGGGCGAACCGTCGGCCCGGTACATCCGCGGAAGCTTGGCGAGGACCGCCCGGCGGCGCCCGGACTCGACGATCGGCGCCGGCTGATCGGAAGGCATGCACCCAGTATCCGTTGCGGTGACCCGGGAGACGCGGTGCGACGGGCTATTCATAGCGGCCTCATATCTTTTCAGGCCGTGGCCATGGGCGACGTGTCTACCGTTACGGGCATGAGTCGAGCAGAACCCGTGGGGACCTTGTTCCCCAGCCGCCGTCAGCGAACGGTCGGGACGACGGGTGCGCGCTCACGGCCGGACGACGTGGTTTCCCTCGCCGCGACCGCCCTGCGCGCACTGCTCCCGGAAGGCGTCTCCCGCCCGCGACTCGTCCGCGGACCGCGCATCGAGACGCCGATCGACGCGCATCCGGTGCTCACGAAGCGACTCGTCCTGCGTCGACACCGGCTCTCCGACGCCGACGCCTGGTTCCGCATCCAGTCGACGCCCGAGGTCATCGAGCATCTGCCATGGCCGGTCCGTGATCGGGCCGCCTCGCGAGAGCACCTGCGACACCGCACCGGACACAGCCGCCTCTGGCAGTCCGGCGACTTCCTCGCGCTGGCCATCGAGCACGACGGTCGGCTCATCGGCGACGTCTCGCTGCACCTGCGTCAGGTGCGCGCTCCCGACCGGACGGTGGAGATCGGTTGGGTGCTCGACCCGGCGGCGGGTGGGCACGGCTACGCCACTGAGGCGGCGGAGGCGATACTCGACCTCGCGTTCGACGAGGTCGGCGCCACCACGGTCACCGCCGTGATCGAGCCCGGCAACCTCCGCTCGATCGCGCTGGCCGAGCGACTCGGCTTCCTGCGCACGAGCGCACCCCGCCGGTCGTCGAGCATCACCTTCGCGATCACGCCGCCGCTCCGCTCCGCCCGCCGCGCCGAACGCGCCGAACTCGAACGCTGAGGAGGAGACCCGTCCCGTTCGCCGGGTCTGCCGGGGTCGCGTCTCCCCCGCGCGTACCTCGACAGGCTCGGCAAGCGGGACGGTTCTCCGCCTACCCCCCTCCAACCCTTCTTCCAACCTCCCTAACTCAGGAACGTCTCGGCGCGCCGCGGCTCCAGCCCAGTGGGGGCTTCCCGACACGCCGCCGTCTTCCTGAGTTAGGGAAGAGAGACAAACGGTCGAGTGACGGGTACCGCTCGGTTCCAATATCCTATAGGATTATCGCGATGTGCCGGCGGATGCCGGATCGATGACTCGACGACGAGGAGAAGCAGATGACCAGGCTCTGGAACCGACCGGCCGACTTCGCAGATGAAATGGTCGACGGTTTCGTCCGGGCCAACGGTCGCTGGGTGCGCAAGGTGGCCGGCGGCGTCTCCCGCTCCACGAGGTCGGCGCAGCCGGAGGTCGCCCTCGTTATCGGCGGAGGCTCGGGCCACTACCCCGCGTTCGCCGGCCTCGTCGGGCCGGGCCTCGCTCACGGCGCCGCGATGGGGAACCTCTTCGCCTCGCCCTCCGCCCATCAGGTGGAGGGCGTGATCCGGGCGAGCGAGCAGGGCGAGGGCGTCCTCCTCAGTTACGGCAACTACGCGGGCGACGTGCTCCACTTCACCGCCGCCCAGGAAGCCGTGCGAGCGGACGGCATCGACTGCCGGACGGTGACCGTCACGGACGACATCTTCAGCGCGCCACCGACCGAGGCCGCCAAGCGCCGCGGCATCGCGGGAGACCTCACGGTCTTCAAGATCGCCGGCGGTGCAGCGTCCGGCGGCTACACCATCGACGACGTCGAACGGGTCGCCGTCCTCGCCAATGCCCGCACCCGCTCGATGGGCGTCGCCTTCACCGGCTGCACGCTGCCGGGCGCAGACGAGCCGCTGTTCTCCGTACCCGAGGGCCGGATGGCGGTCGGACTCGGCATCCACGGCGAGCCCGGGATCGACGAGACCGACATCCCCACAGCCGACGGTCTCGCCGAACTGTTCGTCGAGCACCTGCTCGCCGATGTCGAGATCCCCGAGGACGTCGCACCCGACGGCGCGCGCGTGGTCCCCATCCTCAACGGACTCGGTTCGGTGAAGTCCGAGGAGCTGTTCGTCGTCTACGACCGCATCGCCACCCTGCTCGAGGAGGCCGGCGTCACGCTTGTCGACCCGCAGGTAGGCGAGTTCTGCACGAGCTTCGACATGGCAGGCGTCTCGCTCACCCTGCTCTGGGTGGACGAGGAGCTGGAGCGCCTGTGGGCAGCGGCCGCAGACACTCCGGCCTTCCGGACCGGGGCGTTCGACACCGGCTCGCTGGAGACAGTCACGGCGGAGGCCGTCTCCGACGAAACGTTCGTCGTCCCCGAGGCATCGAGCCGGTCACAGGAGTCGGCGGTCGTCGCAGCCGCGGCGCTCACCGCAATCCAGGAGCTCATCGCGGCGCACGCTGACGAACTCGGACGACTCGACGCGATCGTCGGCGACGGCGACCACGGCATCGGCATGGACCGAGGTGCGACCGCCGCCGCACAGGAGGCCGTCCGGATGCGCGATGCCGGCGCTGGTACCGGCACCGTCCTCGACCGTGCGGGCGACGCCTGGTCGGACCGCGCTGGTGGTACATCCGGCGCGCTCTGGGGCGTCATGCTCCGGACCCTCGCCGAAGCTCTCGGCGACACCGACGAGCCGACCGCGTCAACCGTGAGCACCGGCGTCACTGCCGCAAAGGACGCGGTCATGTCCTACGGCAAGGCCTCGGTCGGCGACAAGACGCTCGTCGACGCACTCGTGCCGTTCGCGGAGACCCTCGCTGAACGTGTCAGCGGCGGCGACGATCTCCGAGCGGCGTGGACGACGGCCGCAGCCGCAGCCACGACCGCCGCAGCCGCGACGGCGGCACTGGTGCCGGGCATGGGGCGAGCACGCTCGCACGGTTCGAAGGCGCTCGGCGTCGAGGACCCTGGCGCGATCTCCCTCGCGCTCATCGTCGAACGCGTCGGCGTGCTGCTCGCGGAGCGCTGACACACCCGCCGCTCCACGCTCACCGAGCGACACCGAACGCTCCCGAACAGCACCCATCGCTCCCCGAGCCTGTCGAGGGGCACCAACGAAAGGACAGATCATGACTCGCACCTGGCGCGTCGTCATCGGCTCGGATGACGCCGGTTTCGACTACAAGGAGATCATCAAGCGCGATCTGGAGGCGAGCGACCTCGTCGTCTCCGTGGTCGACGTCGGTGTCGACGCCGACGGACACACCAACTACCCGAAGGTCGCCGTGACCGCCGCCGAGATCGTCGCACGCGGTGAGGCCGACCGCGCAGTGCTCATCTGCGGAACGGGCCTCGGCGTCGCGATCGCCGCCAACAAGGTGCAGGGCATCCGCGCCGTCACCGCGCACGACGGTTTCTCGGTCGAGCGCAGCGTGCTGTCGAACGACGCACAGGTGCTCTGTATGGGGCAGCGAGTGGTCGGCATCGAACTCGCCCGCCGGAACGTCCGCGAGTGGCTCACCTATGAGTTCGACGCCACGAGCGCGTCGAACGACAAGGTGCAGGAGATCTGCGCGTACGAAGGCGTCTGATGCCCGACCGCAGTGGTCCGGTGCTCGTCGGTGTGAGCCTGAAGATGTACTTCGGGCATGCGCAGACGCTCGACTGGTGCACAGCCGTCGCTGCCATGGCGTCCGGACACGATGCCGTCCGAACGGGCGCTGCCGAGCTGTTCGTCATCCCCGGCTATCTGTCAGTGACCGGAGCCGTCGAGCGACTCCGCGGTGTGGCGGCGGTCGGCGGGCAGGATCTCGCGGCGGAGGACGTCGGTGCGTTCACCGGCGAGGTGAGCGGCACCGAACTGCGCGAGGTCGGCTGTGACGTCGTCGAGGTCGGCCACGCGGAACGCCGACGCCTGTTCGGTGAGACGCCCGAGATCGTCCGCGCGAAGACGACGGCGGCCCTGCGAAATCACCTCGCCCCGGTCCTGTGCATCGGCGAGGCTGAACGCGGCGACGCCCGCGATGCCGCCGCCGAGTGCATCGCTCAGCTCGACGACGCCATCGCGGACGCTCGGGCGAGCGGACTCGTCGGCCGAGTCATCGTCGCCTACGAACCGCACTGGGCCATCGGCGCTCCCGAGCCCGCGAGCGCTGCCCACATCACGACGGTGTGCGCCGCGCTGCGGTCGCACCTGGACGGACTCGTCGCGCTCGGAACCGTCTCGTCGTCGTCTGCCGTGATCTACGGCGGGAGTGCCGGCCCCGGTCTCCTCACCACCATCGGTGATGCGGCCGACGGCGTCTTCCTGGGCCGCTTCGCCCACGATCCCGCCGCGCTGGCGCTGGTCCTCGACGAAGCGCTCGCCCTCGGGTCGCCGGGGGCCCGTCTGCCGTGATGTCGGTCGGGTGCCCCGTAAACTGGTCGACGACGACCATCGCGGCCGATCGACCGGAAGTTCCCTTCCGAGGCGACGCCACGAGCACAGACTCCGGAGGCTCCCGTGGCTGATGCCGTCTTCCCGCTCGGCGCCTCATCGTCACTGGAACGCCGTGGGCTCCGCGATCGCGTGTACGACCTGGTGCTCGACATGCTGCTGAGCTCGGGCATCGAGCCGGGCGCGCGTCTGTCGATCGACGCGATCGCTCGCGACCTCGACGTCTCCCCTACCCCCGTTCGCGAAGCACTCGTGCAGCTCGAGCGCACCGGTCTGGTCACCCGCGTCACGCACAAGGGCTACCGGGTGGCACCGCCGCTCGCCGACGACCAGCTGGAGGCGCTGTTCGACGCCCGCATCGTGCTCGAGAGCGGCGCGACCGCCCTTGCCGCGGCCAACGCCGACGACGATCTGATCCCTGCACTCGAGGCCGCCCTCGCGCAGCACGTGGCGATGACGGCACGTGTCCGGGCAGCCGCCGGGTCGGGCGTGATCCCCGTGGGGTTGCTCCGCGAGTACTTCGCCGTCGACTGGGCCTTCCACCACCTCATCTTCGAGGGGACACACAACCCGTTCCTGCTCGACATGTCGGAGGGCATCTCCACCCGGGTGCACCGCATGCGCCAGACAGTCGAGACGGGCGTCACCGACGCAGACCAGGCCGTCGTGGAGCACCGCGCCATCCTCGACGCCTTCGCCGACGGGCCCGAGGCTGCAGCAGCCGCGATGCGATCGCACATCGAACTCGTCCGCACTCGCGCCCGGAGCGACGCCGAACACTGATCTGCTCCTCCCGCGATCGCTGCTCAGAATTCAGGGAATCGCAGCGGCCGGATTCACAGTGGAGCCGAATCCTGGCGGGTATCGGACATCCGGGCAGTTCGGTACGCAGATTCCCTGAATTCTGAACCAGCGACTGGAGGCAGGGACGGGGCCGGCCACATGCGTGACCGACCCCGTCCGGGTGTTGGAGGTGCGACTAGTGCGCCGTGCGGTTCGCCGTCGTCTCGAGCAGCTCGTCCGCCTTCGCTCCGCGGAAGAACTTCGTGCCGTAGAGCATCGCCGCCGCGAGGAACGCGAACACGCCGAGCGACACCACGCCCCACACGCCGCTGTCCGTCGGGACGCTCTCGTTGATGCCCGTCCGCATGATCGGGGCGACGAAACCACCCAGGTTGCCGAGCGAGTTGATGAGACCGATGCCGGCAGCTGCAGCCGTTCCCGTGAGGAACGCCGTCGGGTACGCCCACGTGATCGGGCCGACCGACAGGAAGCTCGCCACCGCGATGGTGATGAACAGGATGCCGAGGATCGGCTGGTTGTTCGCGCCCGCCCAGGCTGAGGCCAGGATGAACACACCCGTCGAGATGTAGAACATCGTGCCCCAGTTGCGTCGGCGGAGCACCGTGTTCGCGTTCCGACCGACGTAGAAGCAGGCGAACAGACCCACGAGCCACGGAATGGCTGCGACGAGACCGACCTGCCAGCCGACCTCCTGGCCGATGAGGTTCGCGACCTGCTGCGGGAGGTAGAACGTGGTGCCGTACACCGCGATCTGGAGGCAGAAGTAGATGATAGTGAAGTACCACACCTTCCAGCTCGTCATCGCCTTTCCGATGCCGGTTGGGCCGTCAGACTGCCGGACGGTGTCCTCCCGCTCCATCGCGGCCGTCAATGAGTCCTTCTCCTGTTGGTTCAGCCATTTCGCCTGTTGTGGCGAATTCGTGAGGAAGTACAGGGCAGCGAATCCGGCGATGATCGCGAGGACACCCTCCCCGAAGAACATCACCTGCCAACCGTGCCACGGGGTCAGGGCGTCACCGAAGCTGATCAGGCCGCCGCTGAGCGGGGCGCCGAGCATCTGCGAGAACGGCTGCGCCAGGTAGAAGATCGAGAACATCTGGACACGGACCTTGTTCGGGAACCACTCCGACAGGAACATGATAACACCGGGGAAGAGTCCCGCCTCGGTCACACCCAGCAGGAAACGCAGGACGATGAACATCGTGTCGCCGGTGGTGAACGCGAATGCCGCCGCGACGATGCCCCAGGTGACGGCGATGCGGGCGAGCCAGAAGCGGGCTCCGAACTTCTTCAGCAGCAGGTTGCTCGGGATCTCGAAGATCGCGTAGCCGATGAAGAAGATGCCCGCGCCGAGGGCGAAGGCGCCGTTGGAGATGCCGCGGTCGACGCTGAGCGCCTCCTCGGCGAAACCGACGTTCGTGCGGTCGAGGAATGCGACGAAGTAGAGGATGACGAGCATGGGCATCAGGTGCTTGGACGCCTTGCGGATCGCCGACTTCAGGGCTGGATCGTGCGTGGAGCCGATCGCTGCCGGGTTGGGTGTGGACAAGACACTCTCCTTTGAGATGACTGCTGGTGGGGTGGTGCGTTCTGGGCGCTCCGATCGCCGACCCTGTCGCACTTCGACAAGCTCAGTGACCGGAGCTGTACTCAGTGACCGGAACTGTACTCAGTGACCGGAGCTGTGCTCGGTGACCGGAGCTGGCGGGTCGGCGCTAGGAGACCATCGAGGGGATGATCATCCACAGGCCGATGCCGACGAAGACGATGCCGAGCCCGAGGAAGATGAGTCGGGACTTCGTCCACTGACCGGTGAGGTGCTGCATGTGCTGCTCCGTTCACTCGTGGTGCTGATGGGTTGGTGTCGCGGTCGGGGCGCCCGTGTGTGCAGGCGAACCCGATCAATGCATGTACAGACCGCCGTCGACGTTCAGTGTCTGGCCGGTGACGAAACCGGCGTCCTCGCTGATGAGGTAGCCGATCGCCGCGGCGATGTCGCGCGGAGTACCGATGCGGGGAAGCACGCCGTCGGCGGCCATGGCCGTCTTGCGCTCCTCGGTGAGGGTGCCACCCATGATGTCGGTGTCGATCGGGCCAGGGGAGATCGCGTTGACGGTGATGCCGTCGTGGCCGAGCTCACGCGCCACGCTGCGGGTGAAGCCGATGACGCCGGCCTTCGCCGCCGAGTACGCGGTCTTGCTGAACGTGCCGCCGCCGCGCTGCGCGGAGACGGAGGAAAGGCTGACGACACGGCCGACGCCGCTTGCCACCATCGACTCCACCGCGCGACGCGTCGTGTAGTGGACGCCGTTGAGGTTGATGTCGATGACGCGCTTCCACTCGTCCGCGGTGACGTCCAGGTACGGGACCGGTGATGCCACGCCGGCGAGGTTCACCAGCGCCACGAGCTGCGGGAGGGCCGCCTCGAGCGAGTCGAACGCCGCACGCACCTGAGCCTCGTCGGCGACGTTCGCGCCTGCGCCCGCAGCCTGAACACCGTGCTGCTCGGCGATCTCGGCGGCGACGGCCTTCGCCGCGGCCTCATCGAGGTCGATGATGCCGATGTTCCAGCCGTGCTCGGCGAGATAGTGGGCCGAGGCGCGGCCGATGCCGCGCGGGGAGGCGGCGCCGGTGAGGACGACGGTCTTGGATTCAGGGAAGGAGGTGGTCATGGCAGGCCTTTCTGCATGAGGTGGTCGGAGGGTGCGACGCGTGGCCCTGGTTCGGGCGCGCTGGATCAGTTGATGGGTGCCGGGCCCAGCTCATCCATGAGCTGCTTGATCGCGACGTACGCCTTGTTGCGATACGCGACCAGTTCGGCCGTGCGATCGGCGGGGACGTCGAGGTAGCCGGCGCCGGACTTCGTACCGAACTTGCCAGCGTCCACGAGTTCCTTGAGCGAGTCCGGCGTCGCGAAGCGCTCGGGCCAGCGGGTCTGCAACGAGGCGTAGCAGAAGGAGTAGACGTCGAGCCCTGCCATGTCGGCGATCGCGAAGGGTCCGAAGACGGGCAGGCGGAAGCCGAACGTGGTGCGGACGATCGTGTCGATGTCCTCCGGAGTCGCCACACCCTCCTCCACAAGCTGCGTCGCTTCATGGAACAACGCGTACTGCAGGCGGTTCAAGACGAAGCCGGTGGAGTCCTTGACGCGCGCCGTCTCCTTGCCGGTCTCGGCGACGATCGCCTCGACAGCTGCGATGGCCGCGTCATCGGTGGTCTCGTGCGGGATGAGTTCGACGCCGGGGATGAACGGTGCTGGATTCGAGAAGTGCACGCCGAGGAAACGCTCTGGGTTCGTGACGGCCTCGGCGAGCGAGCCGATGAGGATGGTTGACGTGTTGGAGCCGATGATCGCCTCAGGCGACGCTGCAGCGCTGATGCGACGCAGCGTCTCATGCTTGATCTCGATCTTCTCCGGGACGGCCTCCTCGATGAAGTCGGCCCCGGCCACCGCCGCCTCGATCGAGGCTGCCGGCGACAGATTGGTGCGGATGCGCTCGACGGCGTCGGCGGGGAACAGCCCGTCGACGACGAACTGCTCGGCCTCGGCGATGAGACGGTCGAAGTTGTTCCGTGCGATCTCTTCGGAGATGTCGGCGATCCGCACGGAGTGCCCGGCGAGGGCCAGGACCTGGGCGATGCCGCCGCCCATGTAGCCCGAGCCGACGACGGCGATGGTGTGGGATGTCATGGTGATGCTCCTTGCGTCGATGTTCCTCGACGTGCGCGGCGACGGTTCCCGGTCGTCGGGCACGTCGAGGTGTTCCTGTGGTCGTTGGAGTCAGGCCTGCGGAAGCAGGGTCCGGATGTACTTCTGATTGGTGGAGCACATGCCGAGGCTGTCGCCGCCGTAGTGCTCCGCGAGGATGATGCCGTTGAAGCCGAGTTCGACGGCGTCGCGGAAGACCTGGCGGTAGTTGATCAGCCCGGCCTCCATGGTGGAGGGGACGGACGTCGCCCAGCTGCCATCGGCCGACTCGTCGCGCGTGTAGTTCTTCACGTGCATGTAGTTCGCGTACGGAAGGGTCTTCGCGAAGAGCTCGCGCCAGTCCTCCACCGGACGGTGCAGGCGGATCAGGTTGGCGACATCGGGGTTCAGGCCGACGTTGTCGAGTCCGACCTCCTCGACGAACCGCACCGCGCTGTCCGCTGTCCCGAGGTAGGTGTCCTCGTAGAGTTCGAGCGCGAGCGGCAGCCCGACGTCCGCGGCGTGCTTGCCGAGCTCCCGGATGCGGCTGACGGCGGCGTTCCAGATCTCCGGGTCGTCCGGATCCTTCGGGCCCTGCGCGGTCCAGAACCAGAGCGCCTGTCGCTGGGCCTCGCTGAACGGCTGGTGCAGGCCGGTGGAGAAGACCTGCATGCCCCACTCGGCGGCTGCGTCGATCGTCCGGTGCGCGTACTCGAGGTTGCGTTCCTCGTGGCCCGGCATGATCACGCTCTGACGCTGGAGGTGAACGGACGGGACGCCGACGCCGTGCGATTTCGCGATGGCGAGGAACTCGTCACGACGGGAGGGTTCGAGGTCGGCCGGACGCACATGGCTGTCGGGCAGCTCGGCGAGGGTGAAGCCGACACCGGCGACCTGGGCGAAGAGGTCGTCCCAGGCCTCGGGCTCGGCGTCGTGAAGCGAGACGCCGTTGCGGTCCACCGGCGGGATGCCGTGGAGGCAGGTGGCGATTGGCCAGGTCTCCGCCGTCCAGGCCGATGAGGCCTGCTGCGGTGCGGTCACGGTCGTATCCGTCATGATGCTCCATTGCGCTCAAGGTGATGCTCGGGGCTGTCGCCTCCGGTGAAAAAGATCCTATAGGAAATAGTAAAGGGTTGTCGAGATTTCGCAAGGGGCACCTCGCCGGGCTCGGCGAACGGGCCCCTGGCGCACCGGTCACCGAGGCTGCGCGGGCCCATCGAGCTTGTCGAGGTGCATCGCCGCAGGCGTCAGCCGTCGAGCAGGCCCCAGTCCTCGTCGTCGGCATCGGCGATACCGCCTGCGATGAAGGCCTCGCCGGCATCGACTGCACGATCCCGTACGTCGACGAGCAACTCCTCCAGGGAACCGGCTGTGAGGAATCGCATCTGGTCGAGGTCGCTCACCGGGGCGATGCCCGCGAGCTGCCACGACGATTCGAGCGGATCGTCGGACAACTCCACCACGGACGCCCACTGCTGCTCGGTGAACTCGCTGGCGACAGCGAGCGAACGCCGGACAGCCGCCTCCGTCTCTGCGCGCAGCGGCTCGACGTCGTCGCTCCACTCGAGCTCCTCGAGCGTCCGGATCTCTGCGCGGGGGTAAGGGTCGTCCGGCAACCAGTCGGTGACCTCGAACCGACGTCCGCCCTCGGCGATGACCGCGACGAAGCCCTCGCCTCCGTCGACCTCGACGATCTCGGCGATCGTGCCCGTTCGGAACCGATGCTCACCCCCGCCCATCTCCTGTCCTCGCTCGATGAGGACGACACCGAACTCCGGCTCCTCTGCCTCGAGCAGGCGCGCGAGCATCGTCAGGTACCGCTCCTCGAACAACCGCAGCGCGAGCGGCATGTGCGGGAACAGGACGGTCCCGAGCGGGAACATCGGCATCTCCAGCACCGGCAGCCCTGGCCGCTCGGGGTCGATACCGAAGGAGTCCGTCATCTCAGGCGGTCGCCGATGCAGGATGGGTGACGGTCGTGACCTGCGAGTGGTCGGGGTCCACGGAAGCCGGAGGGCCGCTGGAGTCGGCGGAGTCGCTGGAGTCGGCGATCGGCCCGACATCGACCGCCGCGACAGCATCGACCATCCCGGTGAGGAATCGCGCGACGACCTCGGCCTCAGCGGGGCTGAGCGCCTCGGCGACGGCCATCATGTTGCGATGCATCGCCCCGAGCGTGGCACGCACCTCGTCGTCGGTGGCGATCGTCGCGACGACGCGGGTCGAGCGGCGATCCTGCGGGTGGCGTTCGCGCCGGACATGCCCGCTCCGCTCGAGGCGGTCGATCAGGGCGGTGGTCGAGGCAGTCGAGATCTGCAGCAATCCGGCGAGGTCTCCGGCCGTGAGGTCGCGGTGCTGGCGCCTGGCGAGGAGCAGATGGCGCACGACGATCATGTCCGTCTCCCCCATGCCCATCGACGCACGGGTGCGCCGGCGCATGGCCTGCTCGGCCTCACGATAGCGACGCAGTGCCTCGAGCACGCCGGTCGACGTCGTGGCGGCGTCAGCGCCGTACCAGTACCCGGCACGCTCCTGCGACTCCGGCATGGGGGCCTCCGTCGATCGTTTCGTGCTGCGATCATAGTCGCCGGATCCCGGGGGATCTTCAGGCAGCAAGCAACGCACGCAGTGCCTGATCGAATCGGATCGCCCGGTCGACCTCGACCGCGGTCTCGTAGTCGTCACCGCGAAGCGCGACGTGCAGCGGACCGTCGACGTCGATGAACCCGACCCGTCGCGCACCGATGAACACCCCGTACCGATTCGCTGCGAGCTGCTCCACCCAGGCGCGGCTCATGCCGACGCGGGCCCCTGAATCCGAAACCGGTTCGAGTCCGGGTTCCGACCCCCGCCCCGACCTCGCGTGATCGTGAGGCCTGGACAGATCGCGCATCACACCGTCACTGGAGCCCATGAGACGACCTCTCTCGACGGCGTGCACGTTGCGAGACGCCGGAGCGCCGAGAAAGTATCTCGACAGACTAGCTATCTTCACCGAGCTTCATCATGCCAGTCCGGTGCGGCTTCGACAACTCCGAGGCACGCGGCCGAGCGCCGACTCAGACGCCGCGGCGCGAGCGGACCGTCGCTCCCGCATCACGCAGGGCCGCCATGAAGGCCGCGTGTACGACGGCACCGGGCACGTCGACGCCTCCGAACACCAGATCCGGAGCAGCACACCCGTCTTCGACGACCGTCACCGCCAGCCCGAGATCGAGGGCCGCGCGCACGGTCGCATCCACGCACATGCTGCTCATCATGCCGACGACGGTCAACTCGTCGATGTCGTGCTCGGCGAGGATCTCCTCGAGGCCCGTCGCGATGAAGCTGTTCGGGCGCGTCTTCTGGATGATCGGCTCCTCACCGACAGGCGTCAACGACGGGTACAGGTCGGCACCGGTCGTCCCGGCGACGAGGAACGCCCCCTCACCCGGCTCGGCGAGATGCTGGACGAAACCGACCCACTCTCCTGCCGCACGGGTGTCTCCGACGACCCCGAGCGCCACCTCGGCCGCAGCCTCCGGGCCCACGAGCGGATACGCGCCGCCGGGGAAGTAGTCGTTCTGGATGTCGATCACGAGCGTGCCACGGGCCATCGGATTCTCCCTCACCGCCACGACGGCCGAGCACCACCGGGTCAGCCCCAGTTTCGCACCCTGAGCCGACATCGTTGTGAGATCGTGCCGCAACAATCCGACGATCTTCAGGAAGCAAACGTAGGATGCTGATCGTGGGGTGGAAGTGGCCGTGGGGACGCAAGCGCATCGAGCATGCGCCGGTCGATGCCGGGTCCGACCCCTACCTCCAGTATCTGGAATGGGTCGCCAACGGCAGGCCGTCACTGGCCTCACCCGACGATCCTCCGCTGCAGATCGACCCGCGATACGCGCCACGACTCGCATCCGACGCCGTCAACTCCTCACGAGCCGACGGCGTCTGACGCACGGATCCCCTCGTTACGCGGTGGCCTGCTCCGCCGACTCGGCGCGACGCGGGAGCTTCCAGCCCGGGCGCACGAAGTGGCAGGTGTAGCCCCACGGCATGCGCTCGAGGTAGTCCTGGTGCTCGGGCTCCGCCTCCCAGAACTCCGACACGGGCTCGACCTCGGTGACGACCTTCGCCGGCCAGAGACCTGAGGCGTCGACGTCGGCGATGGTGTCGCGGGCGACGCGCTCCTGTTCGGGCGAGGTGAAGAAGATCGCCGAGCGGTAGCTCAACCCGACGTCGTTGCCCTGACGGTTCTTGGTCGACGGGTCATGGATCTGGAAGAAGAACTCCAGCAGCTCACGGAACGAGAGCCTGCTCGGGTCGAAGACGACCTCGAGGGCCTCGGCGTGCGTGCCGTGGTTCCGGTAGGTGGCGTTGGCGATGTCGCCACCGCTGTAGCCGACCCGTGTCGACTTCACGCCGGGCATCTTGCGGACGAGGTCTTCCATGCCCCAGAAACAACCGCCGGCCAGGACCGCGCGTTCGGTCGTCGTGCTCTGCTGATCTGCTGCACTCATCGTGACTCCTCCTTCGTGCCGAGCACCGTGCGGGTTCCCCGCGTGCTCCGGTCTTCGGCTCCATGCTATGCAACAGCCTGGTCTTCCGGGGTGTTCCGCCGGTCGACGCGCGCCCAGCTTGCGCTCAGCTTGTGGCATCGCGCAGGACGAGGCGGCGTCGACTCAGGCGGGACGGCGCTTGCGGACGCGAGCGATCGACTCATGGATCTCGGCCGCGAGCGTGACGGCGCCATCGCGCTCCGCCTGCTCGAGCGCATCCGCCTGCGCGGCGTCTGCGGCTGCGAACCAGGACGTGACGGTCACACCGTGCCCGGGCTTCCGCACGAGCTCGATGGCGTCGCCGGCCTGCACCGTACCGCTCTTCACCACCCTGAGATACGCGCCGGGACGCGCCGCGTCGGTGAACCGCTTCACCCACCGGGGTTCACGGAGCCGTCGCTGGAACGTGCCGCAGGGCGTGCGCGGGCAGGTCACTTCGACCACCAGCTCGTCGCCGATGCGCCACCGCTCCCCGATCTCGGCTCCGTTGACGTCGATACCCGAGGTGCGGAGGTTCTCGCCGAAGAGACCGGGCGTCACCTCGCGTCCCAGCTCACCGGCCCAGAACGCGGCGTCCTCTTCCGCATAGGCGTAGAGCGCTTTCGTGAGCCCGCCGTGGTGCTTGCGGTCCGCCTGCACATCGCCATAGAGCCCGAGTGGTCGTACATGCAACGGTTCGTGGACAGGGCGCTTGTCGATGGCGGTGACGCCGATCGAGCCGTCGTCGGTCAGGAGTGTGTCGACACGGCACACTGCGAGAAGTTCAGCCATGCAACCAGTCTCGCGTGCATGACCGTCCGACGCGAGATGCCACAGTGGGACGGGCGGACGTGCCGGCGGACCCGAACCAGAGGTCGGCGCGACGGGAGGGTCAGGCGGATTCGCGCAGGACGAGGGAGACGCCGACCGAGCGTCGCACCGAGGGGCCCGTCAGCGGGAGCGCCCCGGAGATCATGCCGTCGAGGAGCTCGAGGCTGAGGCGGGCGATGTCCCCCTTGTCGACGGAAACGCTCGTCAACTCAGGCGTGACGAAGCGGCCGAGGTCGAGGCCGTCGATACCCACCACGGCGACGTCCGCGGGCACCCGGACGCCGGCGCGCGCGAACCCCTTCAGGACGCCGACCGCCATGACGTCGTTGAAGGCGAGCACAGCGTCGACCTGCGGGAGGGCGGCGCGACACCGGACGGCGGCCGCGACCCCGCCCTGATGCGTGTCCTCGGCCCAGGTCTCCGATGCGTCGGACCACGGGAGTCCGTGCTCCTGCAGGAACGCGCGGTAGGCGAGGCGACGACTCGACGGCTCGACCGAGGCGTCGATCATCGCGATGTTCCGACGGCCCGTCGCGACGAGGTGCGCGAGCGCCTGTCTGATGCCGTCGTCGAAGTCGATGTCGACGCCCGCGATCGCGGCCGCATCGATGTCGTGCGTCGAGGCGCGGTCGGGCGATCCCGGACGCTCGTCGTTCCGGTGATCGCCGAGCGAGACGAACGGGATCGCGGCGAACGCCCCCTGCAACGCCCCGCGGTCGGCGCCGTTCCGACCCACCACGGCATCGACCTGACGTGCGAGATCCGCGAGCTGCGCACGTTCGACGTCCGGAAGCGCAGAGCCCCGGTCGATGGCCGCCGTCGTGTCGTCTGCAGCTGCGGTCGTCCCGCCGACCTCGGCGACGAGCACGGTCCAGCCGCGCTCGGCCGCCTGCTGCACGAGGGCTGCCGCGAGCTCGGGGTAGTAGGGGTTCCGGAGGTCGTCGACGACGAGTCCGAGTGTCGTCGTCCGGCCGCTCACGAGGTTCTGGGCCGCCCGGTTCGGACGGTAGTTGAGAGACGCGGCAACCTGGATGACCCGCTGCCTCGTGGCCTCGCTGACGTCGCGCATGCCGTTCAGCGAACGGGTCACCGTCTGACGCGAGACACCGGCTTCCCGGGCGACGTCGATGATGGTCGCCCGAGAGGGAACCTGTTCATCGCGTGGCCTGGTCATGGTCACATCGTACTGATAGCATCACACCGTGAACGTTCACGGTACCGCCGTGACGCTCACCACCACAGACCACGGCACCGCCGATCAACGTTGAGGAGCAACACCATATGGAACACGTCGCCTGGGGAATCATCGGGCCCGGATCGATCGCGGAACGCTTCGCGACCCAGCTGCACGCGAGCAGCACCGGCCGTCTCGCCGCCGTCGCCAGCCGCGACGCCGCCCGCGCCACCGAGTTCGGTGAGCGCTTCGGCGACGGCACCGCACCGGTCCGCGGCTACGGCTCGGTCGCCGAACTGCTCGCCGACCCGGAGATCGACGCCGTCTACATCGCGACCCCGCACACGGAGCACGTCCGCCTCGTCATCGAGGCCGCCGAGGCCGGCAAGCACGTCATCAGCGAGAAGCCGCTCTCGGTCAACCGCGCCGGCGCCATGCTCGCGATCGAGGCCGCCCGTCGTGCCGGCGTCTACCTCGCCGAGGCCTACATGTACCGCTTCCACCCGCAGACCGCGAAGCTCGTCGAGCTGGTCTCGTCCGGCGCCATCGGCGACGTCCAGCACATCGAGGCGACCTTCGCCTTCGCTGCAGACCTCCCGGCCGAGCACCGCCTGATGAACGCGGATCTCGCGGGTGGCGGCATCCTCGACGTCGGCGGATACCCCGTGTCCATCGCTCGCCTCATCGCGGGTGCGGCTGTCGGCGCACCGTTCGCCGATCCGATCGAGCTCGCCGCTGCCGGCTCCATCGGCACCACGGGCGTCGACGAATGGGCGACCGCATCGCTCGTCTTCCCCTCCGGTATCACCGCGCACGTGACGAGCGGTGTCCGCATCGAAGACGACAACCGCGTCGTCGTCTCGGGCTCGACAGGCCGCATCGTCGTCAACGAGCCCTGGTTGCCGTCCGTGGAGGACGGCTCGACGATCGAGGTGCAGACGGTTGCGGGCACCGAGTCGATCCACATCCCCGGCGCCTCGCAATACGCGATCCAGGCCGACGCGGTGGCTGAGTTCGCCGCAGCGGGCCAAGCGCCCCAGATGCGTTGGGCTGATTCCCTCGGCAACGCGGCGACACTGGACCGCTGGCGTGCAGCCATCGGCCTCGAGTACCCGTTCGAGGCCATCGAGGCGAACGTGCCGACCAGTACCGGCCGCCCGCTCGGCGTCCGCGCCGAGTTCGCGATGCCGACGGGTCGCATCGCCGGCATCGACCACGACATCTCCCGTCTCGTGCTCGGCGTCGACAACCAGCAGACGCTCCCCCACGCTTCGGCGATGTTCGACGACTTCTTCGAGCGCGGCGGCAATGCCTTCGACACGGCCTGGCTGTACGGGGGCGGGCTCCAGGAGCGGCTGCTCGGCCGGTGGATCGCGAACCGTGGCGTGCGGGAAGACGTCGTCGTCATCGGCAAGGGCGCACACACGCCGTACTGCGACCCGGAGTCGATCACGCGTCAGTTGTTCGAGAGCCTGGACCGCCTCGGCACCGATCACCTCGATCTCTACCTCATGCACCGCGACAACGCCGAGATCCCCGTCGGGGAGTTCGTCGACGTGCTGAACGAGCACGCGGACGCCGGTCGCATCCGCGCCTTCGGTGGGTCGAACTGGTCGATCGAGCGCTTCGAGGAGGCGAACGCCTACGCGGCCGCGAACGGCAAGCAAGGCTTCGCCGCTCTGAGCAACCACTTCGGTCTGGCCCGCGCGCTCGATGTGCCGTGGGAGGGTTGCGTACAGGTGACGGCGCCCGAGAGCCGCGCGTGGCTCGAGGAGACGAAGACGCCGTTGTTGCCGTGGTCGTCGCAGGCGCGTGGTTTCTTCACCGGTCGTGCCGAACCCGATGACCTGTCCGACCCGGAGCTCGTGCGCTGCTACTACAGCGACGACAACTTCGAGCGGTTGGCCCGTGCCCGTTCGCTCGGCGCCGAGCTGGGGGTCGCACCGACGGCGATCGCGCTCGCCTACGTGCTGGCGCAGGACTTCCCGACGTTCGCGCTCATCGGCCCGCGCTCCATCGAGGAGACCCGTTCCTCGACCGATGCACTCTCCCTGCATCTCACGCCAGAGCAGGTCGCCTGGCTCGACCTCCGCTCCTGACCCTCCCTGCCTGCCCTGCTGCCAGCGCACCGCGCTGGCAGCAGGGGCGGAGGGGTCAGGTGAGGGGTTTGCGGGAACGGTCTCGGGCGAGGATGACACCGAGGAGCAGGATCAGGATCAGGACGACTCCTCGCGCGAGGCCCTGCCAGTAGAACGACAGGCCGACGAGGTTCATACCGTTCGTGAGCAGCGCGAAGATGAGCACACCGACGAGCGTCCCGAACAGGTTCGGTCGACCGGTCCGACTCAGCGTCGTCCCGATGAACACCGCGCCGATCGAATCGAGCACGTAGAGCTGACCACTGTTCGCGACGAAGCCGTTGCTCCGCGCCGCGAGGATGATGCCCGCGATGGCCGCGATCCCTGCGGCGAACACGAACGCCGTCGCCATCGACGTCCCCGCCATCCGGCCCGCGATCCGCGTCGCCGTCGGCTGCTCCCCCGCCGCCGTCAGCACCCGCCCCCACCGGCTGCGCTCCAGAGCCGCCCACACGATGAGCAGCACGAGCACCGCGATGACGATCGGCGTAGCGACCCCGAGCACCGAGCCGGCACCGAGCCATGCGAACTCGTCAGGCACGCTGCCCCGTGACAGGTAGATGGGCGAGCCGCCGTCCGTCGCCACCTGCTGCACACCCCCACCGATGAACCACACGCTCAACGTCGCGAGGAACGGTCGGATCCGTAGCACGACGATGAGGAACGCGTTCACGGCACCGACCAGCAGGCCGACGAGCAGCGCTCCGACGATCGCGACCCACGCCACGTAGTCGTCCGCGAGCAGAGCCGAGGCGGTGAGCGCCGCGAGGTCGATGGCGACACCGATCGACAGATCGATCCCGCCTGCCCGCACCACGACTGTCATCGCGACCGCCGCGAGGAGCAGCAGCGCGTTCTGGTTGAGCACACCGAGCAGGTTGCCCGCCGTCAGGAACGACGGGGAGAGCACGGCGAAGACGATGAGCAGCACGGCCAGCACGGCCGGGGCAAGCGCCTGGGGCACGGCCGCCCCGAGCCCGCGGACGGTCAACGTGGACAGCGGGCCGCCAGGACCCGTTCCCTGGCCGCCACCGGTACCCGTGCCACCGGACCTCGCACCGGACGCTCCTGCAGCGGGTGAGGAGGCAGGCTTCGCGCCCGCCGTGGTGTCGAGGCTCATCGTCGGACGCTCCGCTCTCGGATCGCGGCGACCGCGAGGACCAGCAGGATCAGGACACCCTTGGTGATGCCGATCCACTGGCTCGGCACGCCGAGCTGACTGAACCCGCTCGTCAGGATCGCGACGAACACGGCGCTGAACAACGTGCCGGTGATCGTGACGACGAGGCGACGGGAGAACGCGATGGAGAGGAACGTCGCGAGCAGGATGTCGATGAGCGACTCATCGCCGATGCCCGGGAGCGCCGCCGACAACCGGCTCGTCATGAGGACGCCTGCGATACCGGCGAGGACCGCTGCGAGGACGTAACTGCCGATGATGTGACGGTTGACGTTCACACCGGCGACTCGAGCGGCGGTCGGGTTCTGTCCGACGGCCGCGTTCTTCACACCCCAGCTCGTCCGGCCGGTGGCGAACGCGACGACTGCGAAGACGAGCAGCAGCACGACGACTGCTGCCGGGATCCCCGCGACGTCTCCGCTCCGCAGCCAGACGAGCCCGCCGTCGGAGACGGGCACCTTGACGTTGTTCGTGATGACGATCGTGAGGCTCGTCACGATGCTCATCATCGCGAGCGTCACGAGGAGGGGACGGATGCCTGCGACGACGACGAGGCCGTTGACGAGACCGATCAGCGCTGTGGCTCCGAGGCCGATGAGCAGCGCAAGCGGCAGGCCGAGCTCGGACTGCAACAGGACGGCGACGAGCGCGCCGGAGAACCCCAGGACCGCGCCGATCGAGAGGTCGATGCCGCCGCGCACGACATCCTCGCCGCCGGCCACGACGACGATGGAGAGCCCGAAGGCCGCGATCGCATAGACGGCCGACTGCGTGAGGATGGTCGCGAGGTTCGCGGGATCGAGGAAGCCGGGCGAGGCCACGGCGAACACGACGATCTCGATGACGACGATCGCGTAGCCGATGAGGCCGAGGCGGGAGACCGGTCGGCGTCGCTTGGTCGCGGACTCGGTTGCGGCCGACGGTGCCTGGCCGGCGGGTGCAGGCGGGGCGGAGAGGGCGGTCATGCTGAGTCTCCTCTGGTGGGCGCCTGCACAGGCTCGGCGAGCAGGCTCGACGCGGCCCGTGGGACGTCCCCGCTCCCCGAGCTTGTCGGGGGGCCCGCCTCCGCAGCGCCGGTGGACCAGGCGAGGATGCTGTCCGCGGTGGCTCGCGAGCGCGGGAGTTCGGCGCGGATCGTGCCCCGGTAGAGCACGAGGACGCGGTCGGAGAGCCCGATGAGCTCCTCGAGGTCGACGCTCACGAGCAGCACACCGGCACCCTGCGCGACGAGCGCGTCGATCTCGGCGTAGATCTGCTGCCGGGACCCGATGTCGACGCCCGAGGTCGGCTGGTCGAGCACGAAGACGGTGGAACCGGCAGCCAGCCATCGGCCGAGCACGACTTTCTGCTGGTTGCCGCCCGAGAGGCTGCCTGCGACAGCGGAGTCGTTCGCGGGGCGGACGTCGAGCCGTTGCACGAGGTCGGCGGCGATCGACCGTTCTCGTCGTCCGCGCAGCATGCCGCCGAGTCCGGTGATGCGGTCGAGCGCCGCGATCGTGAGGTTCTCGCGGACCGACTGCCGGTTCAGGATGCCGTCGCGGTGTCGGTTCGCGGGCACGTATGCACCACCTGATCGGACGAACGCCCGCGGTGAGCGGATCGTCGTCCCTCGAAGACGCACCGTCCCGCCGTGCGCGCGCAGACCGGTCACGGCGTCGGCGAGCTCTTCGATGCCGGAGCCGACGAGGCCCGTCACGCCGACGATCTCACCGGGGCGGACGGCGATCGAGACACCGTGCAGCCGGTCGGCGACCGTGAGACCGTCGATCCCGAGCACGGCTTCCGCCGCTGCATCGGCCGCGACACGGTCGCGGTCGCCGAACTCCTCCACGCTGCGACCGACCATGAGTTGCACGATCGCGTCGAGGGTCGAATCGGGGTCTGCGAGGTCGAGCGCGCCGACACGTTCACCGTTCCGGAGCACGATGACGCGGGAGGCGATGTCACGGACCTCCTGCAGGTAGTGCGAGATGTAGATGACGGCGACGCCCTGCGACTGCAGCGCGCGCACCGTGCGGAACAGCCGGTCGACGTCGCCGGCGGCGAGGGGCGCTGTCGGCTCGTCGAGCACGAGGATCCGCGGGCGGGTGATGGTCGCGATCGCCAGCTGCAGGAGCTGCTGCTCCGCGACACTCAGTTCATCCACGAGCGTGCTGCCCGGGACGTCGAGTCCGACGAGGTCGAGCAGTTCGCGCTCGGTACGCCGATCCAGCTGCCGCCCGGTGACGAACGCGCTGCGCGATCCGAGGAACAGTTGTTCGGCCACCGTGAGCCGCCCGGCGAGGTGGCGGTCCTGGTGGATGACGCGGATCCCGAGACGCTCGGCGTCCGCAGGGTTCCGGATGACGACCGGCTGGCCGTCGATGTCGATCGTGCCCTCGCTCGCCGTGTAGAGGCCGGTGAGGATCTTGATGAGCGTGGACTTGCCTGCACCGTTCTCGCCGACGAGGGCGACGACCTCACCCGGGTGCACCTCGAGGTCGACGTCGTTCAGGACCCGGACGCCGCCGAAGTCCTTGGCGACACCGCGCATGGAGACCACCGGCCCAGCGAGGAGTCGTCCGGTCGGAGCGTCGCCGCCGTCGAGCCGGCCGCCCAGCTGCTGGGCGGCCGACCCGACGATCGAAGTGCGGTCCGTCATTCCAGGCCGAGGCGCTTGCGCTCGTCGGCGACGTTCGCCTTGTCGATGAACACGGCGTCGAGGTAGGTGCTCAGCGGAACCTCGTCCTGCTTGCCGCCGAGGTACAGGGCGACGTTGTTCGCGCTGGTCGTGCCGAACAGGGTCGGCTGCTGCGCCACCGTGAACTGGTAGACCGAGTCGGGGTCGGCGATGAGGTCGAGTGCTCCGGGCTCTGCGTCCACGCCGTAGACCTTGATCTCGTCGCGGCCCGCTGCATCGATGGCCTGCGAGGCGCCGATGGCCGGAAGGTCCCAGCAGGACCACACGGCCGAGATCTCGCCCTTCGGGTATCGGGTGAGCGCGTCGTTCGTCTTCTGCTTGGCGTCCTCGATGGTGCCCTCGTAGACGTCCTGCAGTTCGGGCTCGATGATCTCGATGCCCGGGTAGTTCTTCAGCACGAGCTTGAACTCGTCGTAGCGGATCTGGCACGGGGTGACGTCGTAGAAGC
The DNA here is from genome assembly GCF_050613355.1 of Plantibacter sp. RU18. Taxonomy (NCBI): domain Bacteria; kingdom Bacillati; phylum Actinomycetota; class Actinomycetes; order Micrococcales; family Microbacteriaceae; genus Plantibacter; species Plantibacter sp. RU18. The sequence goes on along the minus strand of NZ_CP159618.1, from coordinate 634,895 downwards.
CGTTGAAGACCAGCACCTTGCCCTTCCCGCCGATGTCCTCGGCGAGCGTGCGGGCGAGGGTCGAACCGATCTGCCAGTTGTCGGAGCCGATGTTGTTGACCGAGTTCTCGCTCGCGTGGTCGATCGTGAAGACCGGGATGTCGGCGTCCTTCGCCTGCTGCAGCGCCGGGGCGAGCGTCGTGGCGTCGCCGAGGATGACGACGATGGCGTCGACCTTCTGCGAGACGAGGTTCTCGACGTTCGCGAGGTGCTTGTCGTCCTGAGCGTCGGCCTGCGTGGCGACGACCTTGGCGCCGAGCTCCTCCAGACGGTCCTGGACGCCCTGGTAGGTGAGCCGACCGAAGTCACGGACGACGTCCTTCGCGGCGACGCCGACCGTCTTGCCCTCGAGGGAGGGGACGTCGACGTCGGAGGCGGCAGAGCTGGCAGCGGCGCCGCTCGTCTCCTCGCTCGAGGACGACTGCTTGAGGCCGGAACAGCCGGTGGCGAGGCCAGCGACGACCGCCAACGAGAGGATGGACAGCGCGAGGCGCGATCGACGACGCATGGGGACTCCAGAGATGTGGGGCGTGCGGGACGGTGCAGGGGATGTGGTGCGGACCCGGGTGTCGGCTGTCGGGGCGATCGGGGCGCCACCGCGACGTCGGGTTGCAGCAACAGTAGGGACGGATCGTGCGCGAGGCGAGGGGACGCTCAACAGGACGTAACACAAGGTGCCGTGCGCGCTTCGGAGCCGTCGTGACGGGCCGACGAAACATCGGATGTATCATGGCGCCAACGGCCTCGACTGCGGGCCTGCCGCATGCGAAGAGGGGTTCCCATGGCCGTCACGGACGAAGCGATCGCGAAGATCCAGGCGATGATCGTCGCCGGCGACCTGAAGCCCGGACAACGTCTCCCGCCGGAGAAGGAACTGAGCGAGTCGCTCGGGCTCTCCCGCAGCTCGTTGCGCGAAGCCGTCAAGGCTCTCGAACTCATCAAGGTGCTCGACGTCCGCCGCGGCGACGGCACGTACGTGACGACGCTCGAACCGAGCCTCCTCCACGAGGCGATGTCGTTCGTCATCGACATGCACGCCGACGGCTCGCTCATCGAGATGTTCGAGGTGCGCCGCATCCTCGAACCGTCCGCGTCGGTCATGGCGATCCAGCACCTCGACCCCGAGACGATCGCGGAGCTGCGCACGATGGTCGATCAGGTGGACGAGTCGACGACCGTCGAGGACCTCGTCGCCCATGACCTCCAATTCCATGCGCGCATCATCGAGCTGAGCGGCAACGCCTACCTCGCGAGTCTGCTTGCAGCACTCGGCAGCAAGACCGTCCGCGCGCGCATCTGGCGCGGACTCACCGAGGACAAGGCCGTCGACCGGACGCTGCAGGAGCACCACGCCATCGTCGACGCCCTCGAGAAGCGCGACACCGAACTCACCCGCGCGCTCGTGACGGTGCACGTGAGTGGCGTCGAGAGCTGGTTGCGCCGCTCCCTCTGAGCGCCGCCCGGCCTCCGCCCGATCAGCGGCCGCCGAGACCGCTCGTCACGATGCCGCGGATGAGGTGCTTCTGCAACAGGATGAGCATGAGCACGGTCGGCAGCATCGAGATCACCGACGCAGCCATCACGAGGTTCCACTGGCTCCCCTGCTGCCCGAAGAACTGTTGCAGACCGAGCGGGATCGTGCCGTAGGTGTTCACGTCGTTGATGATGATGAGCGGCCACAGGAACGAGTTCCAGTAGGCGATGAACGAGAACACCGCGAGCACCGCGAGCGTCGGCCGGGCGAGCGGCAGCATCACGTGGAAGAACGTCTTGACGACACCGGCGCCGTCGACGCGCGCCGCGTCGTCCAGCTCCTGCGGCACCGTCAGGAAGAACTGCCGGCAGAGGAACGCACCGAGGGCGGTGAACGCGAACGGGATGATGAGCGCCTGGAACGAGTCGACCCAGCCGAAACCCTGCATCATCACGTAGAGCGGGATGAGGAGCACGTCCTGCGGGATCATCATCGTCGCGAGGAAGAGCACGAAGACGACGTTGCGTCCCTTCCAGCGCAGTCGCGAGAACGCGTACCCGCTGAGGACCGAGACGGCCATGTTGATCATCGTGCCGATCACGGCGACGAACAGCCCGTTCAGCAGGAAGCGGCCGAACGGCAGATAGCTGAAGGCCTCCGAGTAGTTCTCCCACCGGATCGCCGACCCGACGAGCGTCGGCGGCGTCGTGAAGGTCTCCGCGGCCGGCTTGAGCGAGGTCGCCACCATGTAGACGAGGGGCGAGATGAACGCGAGCGCCACGAGACAGAGCACGACGTAGGAGATGACCGAACGCACGCGGCTGCCCGACTTCGACGGCCGGCGCTTGAGACCCCGCGGGTTCACCGTCACGAGAGAGGACGTCGGCGGGTGCTGACGAGCAGCCCGGCTGTTGATGGTCTGGCTACTCATAGTGGACCCACTTCTTCTGGCCGAGGAACTGCACGGCGGTGATGGCCAGGATGATGATGAACAGCACCCAGGCGGCCGCGGACGCGACGCCGAGCTGCTGGAAGACGAAGCCCTGGTTGTAGATGAACTGGACGAGGGTGGTCGTCGAGGAACCCGGGCCGCCCTTGGTGAGGATGAACGGTTGGGCGAAGACCTGGAAAGCGGTGATGAGCGTCATCATCGCGGCGAAGAAGATCGACGGCGAGATCATCGGGAACTTGATCTTCCAGAACGACGTCCACGCCCCTGCACCGTCGAGCTCCGCTGCTTCGAGTTGGCTCTCCGGGACCGAGTCGAGCGCGGCGGAGAAGATGAGCATGTTGTAGCCGAAGCCCTGCCAGACGCTCATCGCGACGATCGCGAGCATCGCCCAGTTCTCGTCGGCGAGGAAGTTCGGTGCAGAGACGCCGATCGTCGACTGCATGGTGGCGTCGATCAGACCGTCCGGCTGGTAGATCATCCGCCAGATGACGGCGTTCGCGACGATCGGGGTGACGGTGGGGATGAAGAACAGCACGCGGAAGATCTGGCGGTGTTTGATCTTCGGGCTGAGCCACGCTGCGAGCCCCATCGACACGATGAGGTTCAGGGGCACGTAGAGGATGACGAAGAGCGTCGTGTTGAGGATGACGGTGCGGAAGATCGGGTCCGCGAGCAGCTGCGAATAGTTGTCGAACCCGACGAAGGTCGGGCTGCCGAGCATGGGCCAGTTGTTCAGACTGATGACGAGCGAAGCGACGATCGGGACGATCGTGAACAGCGCGAGACCGATCGCGTGCGGACTGGCGAAGCCGAGCCCCCACCATGATCGCCTGGCGTGGACCGCGTTCGGGTCGACGCGCGCGCTGCGCTTGGAGGGCCTGGCGGCACGCGCCTGTGCCGCGGGGAGGGTGACCATGCGTGTTCTTCCTTCGCTTCGACGCCGTTCGGACCGGGCGGCGGGTGGACGACGGATGCCGTCCACCCGCCCAGTGCTACTTGGGCAGCTGGCTCGAGATCTGGTCGAGCACCTCTGCGCCGGTCTGCTGACCGTTGATCGCCTGGATGGCGTACTGCGAGAACAGCTGAGCGAGCTGGTCGCTGCTCTTGTTCCCGGGGAGCGGGACCGAACCGTCCTGGGCGGCCGCGAACGTGTCCTCGACGCCCTCGATGCCGGCGTTGTCGAACCAGGCTGACTGCGCTGCGGTGCGTGCCGGGAACGCGCGCCCCTCGGTGCCGAGCTTGGACAGGACCTCCTCGGTCGTCATCGTCGTGATGGCCTGGTACGCCTGCTCGGGGTACTTGCACTCCTTCGAGATGCCGAACCCGGAGCCGGCGGAGAACGTCGTCGGCGTGCTGCCTGCCGGGATGGTCACGACGCCGAGATCGAAGGTCGCCTTGCTCTTCGTGCTGAGGAGCGACCATGGGCCGTCGATGAAGGTCGCGGCCTGACCGTTCACGAAGGCGTTGTCGTCTGCCGAACCGTCGGCGCTCGCCTGCGTGGCGTAGCCCTCCTCGACGAGGCCAGCGAGCCAGTCGAGGCCATCTGCGAACTTCGCATTGGCGACGTCGAGCGAGCCGTCCTCGGAGATGACGCGGCCCCCGTTGTACGACAGGATCATCGACTCGAGGTAGAGGTCCTCGACACTCGTCGCGTAGAGCTGCTTGCCCGCCGCCTTGAGCGCGGCACCAGCGGCCTCGAAGTCGTCGACCGACCAGCCGGCCTTGGGCTCGGGGACGCCCGCTTCCTTGAACAGATCCTTGTTGTAGTACATGATCAGCGGGCCCGTGTCGTAGGGCAGCGCGTAGAGGTCGCCGTCGACCTTCATCGCGTCGAGCGCGGTCGAGTCGAACTCGTCGAGGGCCGTCCCGCTGCTCTTCGCGAGGTCGTCGAGGGGCAGGAGCACGTCGGTGAAGTTGGCTGCGCGGAGGCTCTGGACCGTGACGATGCACGGTGCAGTACCGGCGCTCAGCTGCGTGCGGAGCTTCGTCCAGTAGTCGGTGAACGGGGCGCCCTGGATGGTGACGTCGATCTTGTCCGCCGACTTCACCTCGTCGGCCACAGTCTGCCAGGCCGCCTGATCCTCCTTGCCGGCGATCCACATGGACCAGACGAGCGATTCCTCGCTCTGGGATCCGGTGGCGCTGCCTCCGGAACAGGCGGTGAGTGCGAGGACTCCGGCCATCGCCGCGCCGGCCATGAGCTGTCGTTTCATCGGTTGCTTCTCCACTTCGTCGTGTGTGCAGTGCTCAGGGTGTCCGGGACCGCACGAGATCAGTGGGGGCTGGACGTGAAGCGATCTAAACATCCGATGTCTTTTCTGTCAACTCTTGAATTCATGGCCAAAATGCGACAGTTTGGAGTCATTCACCCCGCAGAGTACCGATGATTACCCACCTCGGGACCTCGGGGCCGCTCACCGCCTGACCATCAACGACGAAGGATCACTCATGGCCATGTTCAAGGACGACTCCGTCCGCCTCCCCGAGTTCGAGCGGTTCGTCCACGAGACGCCGAGCTGGTTCTCCGACGCGAAGCTCGGAATCTTCGTCCACTGGGGTGCCTACTCCGTTGCGGCGTGGGCGGAACCGATCGGGGAGCTCGGCGCAGACGACCACGCCCACGACTTCGCGCGGAACCCCTACGCCGAGTGGTACTTCAACACCATCCGCATCGAGGGCAGCCCGGCGCAGCAGCACCACCAGGAGACCTTCGGCGATGTGGACTACGACCACCTGCTCGACCTGTGGCGCGCGGAGAACTTCGACGCCGACGAGGTCCTCGCCCTCGTGAAGCACACGGGAGCGCGCTACTTCGTGCCCACGACCAAGCACCATGACGGGATCACCCTCTGGGACGCCCCGGAGACCGACGGCCGCAACACCGTCGCGCGCGGACCGAAGCGCGACCTCATCGGCGAGTTCGCAGAGGCCACCGAGCGGGCCGGCCTGAAGTTCGGCGTGTACTACTCCGGTGGGCTCGACTGGCACCACTCCCCCTCGGCACCCGTCGTCGAGACAGACGGCCCCGACGGCTGGACGAACCGCGCGAACGACGAACCGTACGCCGAGTACGCGCACAAGCACGTCGCCGACCTCATCGAGCGGTACCGTCCCGAGGTGCTGTGGAACGACATCGAATGGCCCGACCCCGGCAAGGACGGGGGCGAGCACGGCCTCGTGTCACTCTTCGACCGGTTCTACACGGTGGCGCCCGACGGGCTCATCAACGACCGTTGGGGCGACACCCACTGGGACTACCGCACGACCGAATACCAGATGGGCGAGGACATCAACGACGAGCCGTGGGAGAACTGCCGTGGGATCGGTTACTCCTTCGGCCACAACACGCTCGAGGACGAGACGCACCTGTTGAGCGGCGAGGCGGCGATCCGCTACTTCGCGGACATCGTCGCTCGCGGCGGCAACCTGTTGTTGAACATCGGACTGCAGGCCGACGGCACCGTGCCGGTCGACCAGCGCGCGACCCTCGAGACCCTCGGTGATTGGAATGCTGTGAACGGTGCTGCGATCTTCGGTTCACGACAGCTGGACGCCTCCATCGCGAGCGGTTCGGAGTCGCCGTGGACGCGGTGGACGCGCACTGGCGACACGGCCAACGCGATCATCGACGCCGACGGTCCGGTGACGCTCTCCGTCTCGATCGACGCCGTCGCGACCGACTCGGCACGGCTCCTCGACGGGACGCCCGTCACGGCGACCGTGGGTGACGGCGGCGTCACGGTCGAGCTGCCGAAGCGCAGCGCACCCGGCCCGCAGGTGGTCGTCTTCGACCTCGTGTAGCTGCGTCCCTGCCGCTGCTGCCAGCGCGGTGCGCTGGACCGGCCGCGCCCCATTGGCGCGAGCGCTACCGTCCGGAGGCCTGTGATGTCTCAGGACTTCGTGGACACTTCTGTCTCAGGACTTCGTGGACACTTCTCTGTCTCAGGACTTCGTGGACACAACGCTGTTCTTGGTCGTTCGTGTTCGGCCGTGGGCGGGGCGGCCTTCGTTGCGTGATGGCATGGGTTGGGTGCGGATCATGGTGCCGTGGTGGTCGTAGAACGTGATCTGCTGAGCGTCCCAGATCGCGTGGACGGTGTGACCGATGAATGCTGTCCCGGGGCGGAACGTGCGACCGAGGAGGTAGGTTCTGCCGCCTGACGTGACAACACATTCAGCTTCGCCGGGTGGTAGGGCTGTGAGGGCGTTGCGGGCGGCGTGGATCTCGATCGCGGTGGGTTGCGGGGTCGGTGACGGGGCAGCCGGGGTGCGATCCCAGGCCTCTTTCGGGGTTTGCCGGTCGGTGAGCGATTGGTGTTCGCGGAGCGTGTTGTAGGACACGTCGAAGACGTTCACGAGGGTTTGCAGTTCCTCGATCGTCGCGGCTGGCGGTTTGGCGTTGAGGAAGCGGTGCAGTGTGCGGTGGAAGCGTTCGTTCTTGCCTTGCGTGGTGGGTTTGTAGGGCTTCCCCGTGATCGTCTCGACGCCGAGCGAGGCGAGGTAATCGATGAGCTGGTTGGAATGCCCCCGACGCGTGGGATTGAACGCGACACCATTGTCTGACAGGAACTTCTGTGGTGCTCCGTGATGGTTGATCGCCTGGGTCACGACACGCAATGCAGCCTCTCCGGTCTCTGCCCGGGCGACCAACGACGCGAGCGCGAGACGGGAATGATCGTCGATGATCTGGAAGATCGTGCAGAGCGAACCGTCAGTAAGCGTCCACTCGGTTGCATCGATTTGCCACAAACAGTTCGGGGCTGGATAGACGAACCGACGAAACGCGCTCCGGGGCCGCTTCCGAGGCTCCGCCTCGACCACGCCCGCACGAACGAAGATCCGCGCCAAGGTGGCCCGTGAGGGCAACTCCTGGAAGCCCATCCGCCGCAACCTCGCGATCACACTCAACGGGCCGAAATCCCACCCCTCTGCACGCAATCGCGCCCGAACACTGATGGCGAGATCGACGATCTCGTCGCTCGTCCGAGCCGGACTCGACCGAGGCCTCGTGGATGTCGGAGCGACGACCTCGAACACACCATCTGCCGCAGCCCGGGCGCGGATCTTGTAGAACCAAGACCGCGAAACACCATGCTCCTCGCAGAACGCCGAGACCGCACCCCGGCCCGCATCATCAGGCCACGATGCCACGAGCAAACGAACCTTCGGAGATGGACGCTTCGGTATCGACATGCTCCACCGAACCGCGGAAGTGTCCACGAACTCCTGAGACACACTGTCCACGAAGTCCTGAGACAGAAGTGTCCACGATGTCCTGAGACTTCACAGGCCTCCGGAGGTGCGCGCTTGCGCCAGTGACCCGCGGCGGTGGTCAGCGCACCGCGCTGACCACCGCCGCACCGCGCTCGACCTGATCGGACAGCTCGGCTCAGAGAGCGAGTTCGGCCTCGAGCGCGTCGATCTCAGCGGTCATCGACGCGTGCAGTGCGACGCGCTCGGCGTCGGGCAGCCAGCTCGCATCGACACCCGCGAGCGCAGAACGACGGAGACCCGCGCGATCCCACCCGAGCTGTTCGAGGGCGATCGTGTACTCGTTCGCGAGGTCGGTCGGGAACATCCCTGGGTCGTCCGAGGCGAGGATGACGTTGAGTCCGGCGTCGGCCATCGCGGCGATCGAATCGCGACGCCACGGGCGCCACGAGCGACGTGAGGTCGTGAAGATGGTCGTGAACGCGACCTGCTCCTCACGGCAGCGCTCGATGACGGCGTCGTCCTCCATCACGAAGTAGCCGTGGTCGATGCGATCGCAACCGAGGACGTCGAGGCAGGTGATGGTGTTCACCGCGACGGGCGCGTGCTCCGAGGAGTGCGCTGTGCGCTTCAGCCCGTTGGCGCCGGCCAGTTGGTACGCCTCGGCGAACCGCTCGGGCGGTCCGGCCGTCTCGAGGTTGTCGAGGCCGATCCCGACCACGTACTCGTTCGGGTTGTCGAGGATCTGACGCACGCGACCGACCGCGTAGTCGCCGTCCTTGCTGCGGTCGATGCCGACGGCGAGCCGACCGGTCATCCCGAAGTCGCGCTCCGCGAGCTTGATGCCCTCCACATACGCGTCGACCGCGCCCGCGTATCCGAGCGAGGTCAGCGCCGGCGGCACGTCGTCGATGAACAGCTCGAGGTGACGCGTGTTGCTCGTGCGGAACGCCGCCTCGAACGCCTCGTAGGTGATGCGGGTGAGGTCGTCTGCGCTCGTGAGCACCTGCATGACCCAGTCGGACGCCTGGAACAGCGAGTAGCGCGTGCCGGTGGTGTCGAGGCTGTGATCTTCGACGATCGGGATGCGTGCGTTCTCGTAGGGGGTGAAGTCGCGCATCACGGAGTTGATGTTCGGGAACACCGCCTCGGGGGCCTCCGGCAGGTCGAGCCCCTCGCGCCGCGCCAACTCCGCGAAGGTGTCGGGGCGGACGGTGCCGATGAGGTGGCAGTGCAGATCCGTCTTCGGGATGCGCGCCGCGTACTCATGGAGCGGGGTGATGAACGTGCTGGGGCTGGTGATGCTGGAGGTCACGCGTGGTCCTGACTGTGCTGCCGGGCGGGCGCGTGTCGCGCCCGCCCGGCGATGGAACGGATGGAACGGATGGAACGGATGCAGCTGATCGAGCCGGCGCCCGACTACTTGCTGGTGACCTCGCGGGCGAAGCGTTCCACCCATGCGTCGGAGTTCTTGACGATGGTGGCGAAGTCGAGCGTCTCGAACCCTGCCGCGATCGGGTCGAGTGCGATGTCGCCGACGACGGCGGTAAGGCTGTCCGGGATGGTCGCCGAGGGGTTCACGGGCAGGTCGCCGACGATCTGGGCGGACGCCGTCTGCGCCTCGGTGGACAGCAGGTAGTCGATGAACTGGTGTGCGCCGTCCGCGTTCGGGGCGCCGACGGGGATCATCGCGCGGTTCGTCGCCATGAAACGACCGGTGTCGGTCGCGGTCCACGCCACGGGCTCACCAGAGGCGATGAGTGACGTCGCGAAACCGTTGAGCGTCGGCGACGCGACGATCTCGCCCTGGGTGAGCAGGTTGGTGATCTCGGTGGACGAGGACACGAGCTGGAGGATGTTCGGAGCCCACCCGCCGATCGTCTTGAGCGAGCTGTCGATGTCGTACGGGCCGGAGCCGTAGGTCGCGCCGACGGCGGTGACGGAGAGCTGTCCACCCGTGGTCGAGATGTCGGGGAAGGCGAGACGGCCGGCGTAGGTCTTGTCGCCGTAGAGGTCCCAGCTCGCGGCCTGCTCGGCAGTCAGCTCGTCAGTGTCGTACATGACGCCGTTCAGCTGGTAGCTGTAGGACGGGCCGGAGAACTCGTCGGAGACGGCGAAGTCGGCGATCTGCTCGAGGTTCGGGATCTTCGAGGCGTCGACCTGCTGGAACAGCTCCTTCTCCTCGCCCATCGCGGCGTAGAAGTCGGAGATGAGCATCACGTCGATGCCCGAGCCGTCCCCGGCGAGCTCGAGGCTCGAGAGTCGGTCGGCGTTACTGCCGGTCTCGACCTCGACCGTGATGCCGGTCTTCTTCTCGAACGGGTCGATGACCGCTTCCTGGAACTGCTCGACACCGAACGGGAACCCGCTGACGACGAGGGTGTCGCTGTCGGCGTCGCTGCCCGAACCACCGGCGGAGCAGGAGGCGAGGGCGAGGACGGCGCCGGTCGCGGTGACGATCGCGAGGGTGCGGCGGAGGCCGAGGCGGCCGGGACGTGCTGCTGACATGGAGATGCCTTTCGGAACGGCGGTGCAGGGGCTGGATGCGTGGGCGGGTGATGCGGTGAGCTGCTGCTGGGGTCGAACGGGCCGAGCTGCGCGCGGCCGCTCAGGCCTCGGTGAGCGGGATGACGTCGCCGGCGTGCGCTGAGACTTCGACGCGGTCGCCCGGGCCGAGCGGCGGGAGGTGGGCGCTCTGTGAGCCGCGGTGCAGGGCGACGGTCAGGGTCACGTCTGCTGCGGCCGAGACGGTGACGACCTCGTCGGTGCCGCGGTAGGCGACACTCGTGACGGTGCCCGGCACGAGCAGCCCGTCGGCGCCGACGCTCGAGTCGATCGCCCCGGCGCCGTCGAGTGCTCGCACCTGCAGATGTTCGGGACGCACGGTGATGAGGCCACCGTCCGGGCCGCTGAGGAAGTTCTCGTAGCCGAGGAAGTCGGCGACGAAGCGGTTCGCGGGCCTCGTGAAGACCTCGCTCGGCGACCCGGTCTGCATGATGCGACCTGCGCGCATGACGACCATGGCGTCGGACATCTCGAGGGCCTCGTCCTGGTCGTGTGTCACGAGGACGACCGTGAGGCCGGTCTCCGCCTGGATACGGCGGATCTCCGCGCGCATCTGGATGCGCAGGCGGGCGTCGAGGTTCGACAGCGGTTCGTCGAGCAGCAGGAGCTTCGGGCGGATGGCGATCGCGCGGGCGAGGGCGACGCGCTGCTGCTGGCCTCCGGACAGCGCCTTCGGCTTGCGGTCTGCGAGGTGGCCGAGGCCGACGAGTTCGAGGCACTCGGCGACGCGAGCGGCCCGGTCCTGTGCCGGAAGCTTGCGGATGCGCAGGCCGTAGGCGACGTTCTCGGCGATGGTCAGGTGCGGGAACAGGGCGTAGGACTGGAATACCATGCCGAGGTCGCGCTTCTCCGGGGGCAGTCTCGTCGCGTCGACGCCGTCGATGAGGATCGAGCCTGCGGTGGGCTTGAGGTACCCCGCGAGCATGCGGAGGCTCGTCGTCTTCCCGCAGCCACTCGGGCCGAGCAGCGTCGTGAGCGCGCCGCGCTGGATCTGGAGGTCGATGTCGTCGACGGCGACCGAGCTGCCGTAGACCTGGCTGATACCGCGGAACTCCGCCGCGGCGAGCGTGCTGACCGTACTCACTGGAAGGTGCCTCTCACTGGTTGATGCCTCCGAAGATCCTGGCGAAGCCGACGGTGCGCTCCGCGATGATGGCGATGACGACGGTGCCGGCCATGATGAGCGTCGACATGGCGGCGATCATCGGGTCGTACGACTGCTGCACGTAGTCGAGCATCGTGACGGGGAAGGTCCGGAACTCGCGGCTCTGGAGCAGCAGCGACAGCGGAACGTTGTTGAACGAGGTGATGAAGCTGAGGAGCGCGGCCGAGATGAGGCCAGGGCGCATGAGCGGCAGGGTCACCGTGCGGAAGGTGTGCCACGGGCCGGCGCCGAGGCCGCGCGCGGCGTCCTCGATGCTCGTGTCGCTCAGTGCGAGGGTCGCCCCCGTCACGCGCACCGTGTACGGCAGCAGGATGACGATGTGGCCGATGAGCAGGGCGACGAAGGAGTCGAGCCGCAACGTGATCATCACCTGCTGGTAGAGCGCGAGGCCGATGACCAGTTCCGGGACGATGAGCGGTGAGACGAAGAAGGACTGGATGATCGGGGCGCTGCGCATCCGGCCGCGCGCAATGCCGAGCGCCACTGGGACGCCGAAGCCGAGCGCCAGGATCGTGCTCACGATCGCGAGCAGCACCGAGCTGCCGAGCGCGTCGATGAACGGCGTGTAGGACAGCGCCTTCTCGAACCACTGCAGCGAGAAGCCCTGCGGCGGGAAGGACAGCGTCTTGCCCGCCGTGAAGGAGCTGACGACGACGAAGAGGATCGGCACGATCATGACGGCGTAGCCGACGACCGCGAGACCCAGCAGGACGGGGCGCGACCTCATTCGACGGCGCCCTTCCGGGCGACGAGACTCGAGAGTCCCGAGACGATGAACACGAGGACGGTCATGATGAGTGCCGTGGCCGAGGCCGCGGCCCAGTTGACGGTGACGCTCGCATAGGTGAAGAGCTGTGTGGCGAGCACACGCTGGCCGGTCCCTCCGAGGAGGTATGGGGTCGTGTACGCGGTGGTCGCCCCGGCGAAGACGAGCGTCGCTGCGACGACGATGCCGGGGAGGGAGAGCGGGATGACGACGGTCCAGAGCGTGCGGGTGCGGCTCGCGCCGAGTCCGCGCGCCGCATCGTCGAGGTTCTGATCGACCTGGGCGATGGCCGAGTAGCAGGTGATGATCGCGAGCGGGAGGAACAGCTGCGTCATGCCGAGCACGACGGCGAGCGGTGTGTAGAGGAGCTGCGGGCCGCGGTCGGCGAACCCGAGCGCGACGATCAGCTGCCCGATCGCGCCGTTGCTGCCGAGGATCACGAGCCAGCCGAAGGTGCGCACCACGGTGGAGAGCAGCAGCGGGAAGATCGCGAGTGCCAGCCACAGCCCGGTGAAGCGCGAGCGACTGCGGGCGAGGAGGAACGCGATCGGGAAGCCGAGGACGATGCACGCGAGGGTGACGATGACACTGTAGAGGAGCGTCCGCCCGATGATCGAGAGGTCGTACGGATCGGTGAGCATCGCGCCGAGCCGTTCGAACACCTCGACGGGCGAGGTGCCGGGCGGGCTGAACAGCATCAGGAGCGACGGCACGAGGAAGCCCAGGCCGAGCACGATGGCGCCCGGCACGAGCAGGAGCTGCGGTCTACGGATCATCTGGGCGGCCTTCGGTCCCGATTCTGCTGACGCGGGCGCGATGCGTCCGACGACGGTGGGCTGTGGGGGCGGATCCGGCACTGCTCGTGACGGTGTGGATCCGGTTGAATGTAACCGGTTGCGGAACCGGTTGCAGCTAGTCTAGGGGTCACGTGTTTCGAACGCGTTACCGGTGCCGCATCCGACGGCCCACAGCCTTGGGGAGAGCGATGGACCGCACGGGGAACGGCATGTCGACGCTCAGCGATGTCGCGGACCTCGCCGGCGTCTCGAAGGCCACCGCCTCTCGTGCGCTGTCGCGGCCTGAGCTCGTCGCAGTCGATACCCGCGAGCGTGTCGTACAGGCCGCGGCGACCCTCGACTTCGCGCCCAGCCGAGTCGCCCAGGCACTCGCGAACGGCAAGACCGGGCTCATCGCGATCGTCGTCCCGAACCTCACGAACTCCTTCTTCGCGCCCATCATCGAGGGTGCGCAGGAGGCAGCCGAGCAGGCCGGCTACCAGCTCACCATCGCGGTGCGCACACTCGACGCCGACGCCGACGCTGCCGCGATCGAACGCCTGTCGCACCAGGTCGACGGTTTCCTCATGACCGCGCCGCACGCCGAGGAGCCCGTGCTGCGCTCGGTGAGCGCGCTCGCCCCGACGGTCCTCGTGGAGCGCGAGATCGACGGCATCCCGTCGGTGATCGCCGATGCAGCGACCACGTTCGGCCGACTCGCTACGGAACTCGTCGACGCCGGGCACCGCAACATCGCCTACGTGGGCGGACCGGACGGCTCCTGGCCCGATCGGCGCCGCACCGAGGCGATCCGCGCGGCGATCGGCGACCGTGCCACCCTCACAGTGGTCGGCCCCTATCCCCCCGTCGCCGAGTCCGGTTTCACAGCGGCGCCTGAGGTCATCGCCTGCGGTGCGACGGCGACGATCGTCTACGCCTCGGCCGTCTCACTCGGCCTCATGCTGGCACTCGAGGCCCGCGGCGTTCGGACTCCGCAGGACATGGTCGTCTCCGGAGACGCGCGGATGGCGAAGAGCATCGGGACGCCCGGCATCCCGTCGATCGACGTCGACGGCGCAGAACTCGGTCGTACCGCGATGACCCTCCTGCTCGGAGCGCTCGCCGCCCGTGGCCGACGCGACGCCTCCGCAGCATCGCACGCGCCACTGGTGCAGACGCGCATCGCGGTCCCGCTGCACTGGTCCTGACGCGCTCGCGCGGCATCGGGCGCACCTGCCGACTCAGGCTTCGAGCGCGGCGCGTGGGACCCTGATCGTCAGGCCGTGGTGGTGCACGCTCAGCGACGCGGCCGTCACGGGGCCCTGCGTATCACCATCGAGCTGGATCTCCTGCGGCTCGGGGAACCGCACGCTCATCCGGGTCCCCTGCGCCCAACGGATCGCGCGAGACTTCGGCGTCACGCTCGCAAGCAACCGGCCGAACCGGGTGCGGTGCAGCATCCGGTTGAATGCGAGACGGTAGCCGATGTTCGTCCAGCCTGATCCGCGGCCCGGGCGGAAGACGACCGCGTCGAGTCGGCCGTCGTCGATGACCGCGTCCGGGAGCAGGAGCATCCCACCGGTGAGCGTGCCCGAATTGCCGACGATGACGGTGTGCGCCCGAGACGTCACCTCGGGACGATCGTCGAGTCGGTAGGAGAGGTCGAACTGCTTGTTCCCGACGACGCTGCGCGCGATCGGGTCTGAGTACGCGAGCCATCCGATGCGCCGCTTCAGGCGTTCGTTCGTGTGCCCGGCCATGTGTGCGTCGAGTCCGATGCCCGCCATGACGAGGAACGCGTGATCGCTCGTCGTCCCGTCTTCGCGCTCCAGTACCGCAAGCCCCACGTCGACCGGACGGTCTGAGCCGTCGAAGGCACTCGTGACCGAGGCGGCGAGATCGTTCAGCGGCAGGTGCAGCTCGCGCGCGAAGAGGTTGCCGGTCCCGGTGGGAATCAGACCCAGCGAGATCCCGCTGCCGGCAAGCGCCTGCGCGACCGCCCGGAGGGTTCCGTCACCACCGGCCACGAGGATGAGGTCCGGTGCGGAGCGGGCGGCGTCCACCGCGGCTGCGAGCCCGTCGTCGGACCTGCTGGTCTCGAACCAGGCCGACGAAGCCCAGCCCGCGGCACGCTCTTCAGCCGCGACGGCCGAGCGCAGCGCCTGCACCGACACCTTCGCGGGGTTGAACACCACCGCGGCACGTTGCGCTGGTGCTGCCGCCACAGGATCCCCGTTCACTCCATCAAGGATAGGCGAGCCCCGCGACGTCGGCTCGCGCTTCCTCCGCGACCCGCGATACTGGTGCGATGACCACTGTGCAACCGCAGCAGCAGCCGTCCTTCCCGCCTCTCGTGGTGTCGACCGATCCGGTGGCGAGCAATCGCGCCACCCGGCGGGCGTACGGACTGGCCGTCGGATTGACGATCGGCTGCGTCGCCCTCGCGATCGTCCTCGCCGCGCTGGGCGGGTCCGTCTTCGGCATCGGACCCGGCATCCTCTCAGTGCTGCCGTTCGGCATCGCCTTCGCGTTCGCGCTGTCCCTCTCGCTCCGGTTGGCGACCATGCGTGGCGTGCAGTCGATCGCCCGCACGGCACTCCTGGTCGACGGCTTCGGCCTGCACACGTCGATCCCGCAGGGCGAGCTCGACCTCCCGTGGGCCGCCGTCGAAGCGGTGTCGATCAGGTCGCGCGGCCGCCACCGCGTCATCACGTTCCACCTGCCCGCCGGCCTCACCCCGACGAGCCCAGGTGTGCAGACGTCGCTCTCGCCCCAGGTCTTCGGCGTCCTCGTCAAGCGCGGCTTCCAGATCGGTTCCGCCGGCGTCTCGACCCCGCCGGAGACGATCCTCGACGCCACTCGCGCCTTCTCGGGCGGTCGACTCGTCGTCCGCTGACGCGCGGTCGTCCGCCCCTCTCGCGCTCGCTCGACCAGACAGCGCCGGTGACATGGACGACGCCGACCCGGAGACAGTGCGTCTCGGGCCGGCGTCGTCCGCGCTCGGGTCGGGCTAGCGCTCGTTGCGCTCCGTCGTCGTCTCGACCGTCGCTTCCGCATCGACCGGGGCACCGTCGGCGTCTGCCGCCCCGTTCGCAGACGTCAGCACCTTGCCGCGAGCGGCGGCCTCGAGGGTCTCCGCCTCCTCGCCGCCGAGGGCCTCACCACGGGCGACGAGCCCGGCGACGTCCGACAGTGGGATCTGCTTGAGGAAGAGCGACAGCAGGAACGCGGCGCCGATGAACGGCAGCAGGTACCAGAACACGGGAGCCAGCGCGTCGGCGTACGCGGCCACGACACCGTCGCGGATGCTGTCGGGCAGCTGGTTGAGCGTCTGCGGATCGATCGTCGCCGCAGCACTGGACGCGTCTCCGGCACTGGCGCCGGAGCTCGCGAACACCTCGGTGAGGTTCGACGTGAGTCGAGTGGTGAAGATGGTGCCGAACACGGCCACACCGAGCGACGCACCGACCTCGCGGAAGTAGTTGTTCGTGCTGGTCGCGGTTCCGACCATCGACGCGTCGACGGAGTTCTGGGCGACGAGGACGACGACCTGCATGATGAGGCCGAGCCCGACGCCGAAGACGAACAGGAACACGCAGATGAGCCAGATCGGGGTGTCGGCGGTGAGCGTCGTGAACGCCACCATCGCCGCGGCCGTGATGAGCGTTCCGAGCACCGGGAAGATGCGGTAGCGCCCCGTCTTCGTGATGAGGTTTCCGGAGAGGATCGACGCCCCGATGAGGCCGACCATCATCGGGATCATGAGCAGACCCGATGCCGCAGCCGAGGTGCCGGACGACATCTGCAGGAACGTCGGAACGAAGCCGATCGCCGAGAACATGCCGAGGCCGAGGGTCAGTCCGATCGCGGTCGCGTTGATGAACGTCGGGTTCTTGAAGAGCGACAGCGGGATGATCGGGTCCTTGGCGCGCGCCTCGGTGATCACGAACAGCAGTGCCGCGAGGAGCATGCCGATACCGAACATCCACGTCTCGATGGCAGCCCAGCCGTGTGAGGCGTCGCCGCCGAAGTCGGTGAAGAAGATGAGGCACGTGGTGAACGCCGACAGGAACACGACACCGAGGATGTCGATGGGCGCCGTGGCCTTCTTGTTCGGCAGCTTCAGCGTGAACCAGGCGACGGCGAAGGCCGCGATCCCGACGGGGATGTTGATGTAGAACGCCCACTGCCAGGTGAGGTGGTCGACGAAGAAGCCACCGAGGAGCGGGCCGCCGACGGCCGAGAGGCCGAAGACCGCACCGAGCGGGCCGAGGTACTTGCCACGCTCGGAGGCGGGGACGATGTCGGCGATGATCGCCTGCGAGAGGATCATGAGGCCACCACCACCGAGGCCCTGGACAGCGCGCCAGACGATGAGCTGGGTGAAGTCGCCGGCGATCGCACAGCCGATCGAGGCGATCGTGAACAGCGCGATCGCGACGAGGAAGAGTCGACGGCGCCCGAGGACGTCGCCGAACTTGCCGTAGACGGGCATGACGATCGTGGTGGCCAGCAGGTAGGCCGTGGTCAGCCAGACCTGGTGGTCGACACCGCCGAGTTGCCCGACGATGGTGGGCATCGCGGTGGAGACGATGGTCTGGTCGAGGCTCGAGAGCAGCATGCCGGCGATGAGCGCGGCGAAGATGATCCAGATGCGGCGCTTGGTGAGCAGCATCGGCCCCTCGGTGGGGGCGGCGGTGGCGGCGGTCACGGGAGGTCCTTTCGGTGAGTGGGGGAAGTCGTGGGGGAATCCATGGGGGATGGTGCAGGTGCATGGTCGATCGGCCCGAGGACCGTGCGGAACGCCGTGAGCGACTCGTTGATCGAGCCGACGATGTCGAAGTCCGAGCCGTGCTCCAGGTCGCCGCCGCGTGCGAGCAGGCGCCCCATCGTGGTCTTGATGGCCACGCCGAACAGCTCGGCGCAGGCCCTGGCACGCTGATCGTCGGCCGCGACCCCCTCGCGCTGAGCGATCAGTGCGACGAACTGCTGTTCGCGTTCGCGGGTGACGCCCATGAAGCGGACGAGGAGCTTGGGTTCGCGTTCGAGTGCCGCGTGGAAGTCGACGTGCTCGGCGAGGCCGAGACCGGACTGCTCGGCATGGGTGGCGACGATGTCGATGAGGTCGTCGAGCACCGCACGCCAGCCTCGAGAGCCGAGGGCGAGGAACTCGGCGACGACACGTTCGGCCTCTTCCGTCTCGTCGACGCCGAGGACAGCGTCCTCTTTACTCGGGAAGTAGTTGAAGAAGGTGCGGCGGGAGACGCCGACCTCGTCGCAGACCTCCTCGATGGTGAAACCGTTGAGCCCGTGCGCGGCCGTCATGCGGCGGGAGACCGTCGTGAGACGTGTTGCGGTCGCCGCCATCCGGTCGGACAGGCGAGTACTCGCAGTTGCACTTTGAGGCATGAAGTGCAGTATTGCACTCTCTGCATGATGGTGCAAATCCCTGACCGTCAGCGGTGTACTCGGGTCAGTAGAGTGAGCGAATGGACCCTCGTCAGGCACGCACGCGGCGTGCGCTGCGCGATGCCATCTACACCCTGGCGGCCGAGAAACCCATCGAGCAGGTGACCGTCGCGGAGGTGGCTCGAGCCGCATCGATCACGCGCGACACGTTCTACCGACATGCTGCGACGCCCGTCCATCTGCTGGCCGACTTCCTCGGCGAGGAGCTCGGCGGGTTCCTCGAGGCGCACGCCGACCTGCCGGACCAGAGCGGTTCGCCGCTCAGCGTGTTCGACGAGTCGGAGCGTCAGCTGCTTCGCCACGTGGCAGGGCATGCGACGATCTACCGCAATGCGATGAGCCCTCGTCTTGTCGGGCCACTGCGGGATGCCCTCATCAACCGCATCGAGGCGGCGCTCACCCACCACCTCTCTCGCCATCCGCACATCGCTCCAGCGCGCGAGGACGGCATCCCACCCGAGCGCCATGTGCGCATGCTCGTCGGCTACGCCGGCACCGGGACCGTCGGTGCGATCGAGGAGTGGCTGGCCACCGGAGACCTCGACGACATCGACGCGGCCGCCCGCACGATCATCGCCGCCTCCCCCGCCTGGTGGCTAGGCCGCCGCCCCTAGCCCTGGCTGGTGCTGCCAGCGCGGTGCGCTGGACCGAGCGCGCCCCATTGGCGCGAGCGCCACCCTCCGGAGCCCCGCGCTCGCGCCAATAGGGCGCGGCTGCGGTCATGAGGTTGCGTTCGGGCCAGCGCACCGCGCTGGGGTAACCGACGGGCGATGGAGTAGGTATATCTGCTCTGTGGATAACTCATTTCAGAAGCCCGGTGACATCTAGCGTCGAAGGCATGCCGATCACTCCCCACCGATGGATGAGACCAGCCACTTCGCTCACGCTGTCGCTGTTCGCCTTGACCGCCTGCACGAGCCCCCAGCCGACGCCGATCCCCAGCTCCACACCCGAGGTCATCTTCGCGAGCGAAGAGGAAGCGTTGGCGGCGGTGACGGCGACGTTCGAGACGTACCAGGCCCTCTCATACACGATCCTGGCGGAGGGCGGCTCGAACCCAGAGCGGCTTGCTGCGATCGCCACGCCGGACGTCACGGAGGTCGAGTACGCGGGCTACCGAATGGCCGCTGAAGGCGGTTACAGCTTCACCGGAACTCCTTCAATTGCCTCGATCACCCTTGTATTTTGGCTAGCGAACCCCGACCCGCTTTCAGTACTTGCCCGTGCGGAGATCTGCATCGACATCACGGATGTCCAAGTTACTGACAGCACTGGCGCTTCAGCGGTCAATGTCGAGCGACGGAACTTGTCACGATGGTCGGTGGACTTTTCAGAAGGCAACGACGAGGCACTGATAGTCAGCGCAAAGGACCTTCTGGACGGGGAATGCCGATGAACGGGATCACGCGCTCAATTGTCGCGGCGGGCATCGTCGCATTCGCCATGGTTTTCTCCACGGTGGGCGCATACCCAGCGTTCGCTGCGGACTGTTCAGGTTTCGAGCATTCGATCGGCGCCTGCGTCGGCAACGGCTCCGTTGACATTGGGGGCAGCATCGAGCGCCCCGGCTCCGGCGGTTCAGGGAGTGAGCCGGGCGGCGCAGGCTGGACGCCGCACCCAGATTGGCAGACGGGCGGCGATGGGACACCCGGTTCGAACATCGGTCCCGGGGGCGAGACGGTCGTGTGCAGCACCATGCGGCCCGACGAATGTTGGACCTTCCTCCCACCACCCGCTGAAGCGGCCGATGCTCTGGACGCTGCCGTGCAACCCGTCACAATTCGTGACATCGCGAGTTTCGCGCCCGACGCCCCAACCGTCACGACGGAACCAGGCGCGTGGGGCATCCTCAAACTCCACACCAACGTCGTCGCGAACGCAGCCCAGCACGTCCGCTCCGGAACACTCCTGGGCGGGCCAGCTGAGGTCAACTTCATTCCCATCGGTTTCACCATCGACTACGGCGATGGCCAGGCGACGACGACCGCAACCGGCGGCGACACCTGGGCAGCCCTCGGTCTGGCGGAGTTCTCGAAGACGGCAACGAGTCACCGGTACACGAAGCCCGGCACGAAGACGATCACCGCAGAGGTCACCTACGCCGCCGAGTACCGCGTCGGAGGCGGCGCCTGGCTTCCCGTCGTCGGGACGCTGAGCATCCCGACCGACACCCCGCACACGATCCAGATCGTCCGGAACTCGACGGTCGGCGTCGACAAGCCGTGCACCCCGGGTCGCACCGCCGTCGGCTGCTAGCCCGACCCGTTCGAGCGCGCCCCTGTGGCACGAGCGCCCCGCTCCAGAGAGCCGCGCTCGCGCCACAAGGCCGCGCTCAGACCGCAGCCCCGCGCCGGCAGAGCACGCCAAAGCGCCGCGCAACGGGCCCGTTCACCGTTTGACGAGATACTGCGCGATGATCACCCCGGTGGTCGTCGCAACGCTGCGCTCGAGCGTCAGGTCGCTGCGGTCACCGTCGGCGAAGAGCTTTGTTCCGGACCCGAGCACGATCGGGTGGATCTGCAGCACGTACCCGTCGATGAGTCCCGCTGCATGGAGCGAGCGCACCAGCTCACCACTACCGATGATCGACAGCACGCCGTCGGTCTCATCACGGAGCCGCTCCACGGTCTCGGTCGCCTCGCCGGCCAGCAGACTGGAGTTCGGGTACGCCAGGGCAGTCGCAGCGGAACGCGACACGACGAACTTCCGCGCGCCGAGGAGATGCTCGGTGAACGGATTCGGCTCGGACACGCCTGCCCAATGCCCGACGACGTCCTCATAGGTTCGGCGCCCGAACAGCATCGCCCCGCTCGCACTCATCCCCTCGCCCATGAACCGCATCGAGACGTCATCCTGATAGCCGTCGGCCCAGCCACCCTCGGTGAAGCCGTCGCGAGTGTCCTCGTCCAATCGGCCCAGTCCTTGCATGACCCCGTCGAGCGTGATGCTCTCCGTCGCGGTGATGCGTCCCATGCTGTTCCTCCTCGCACCGGCCGCACGCTGCGGCGTCGCGCGTCCAGTCTCCTGCGGAGTGCCTTCGACGTCCAGGGGCCCCTCCGCCAACGCACCCCGCACCCGACCGTCCTCATGCCAGCATTGTCGGATGCCCACTGAGACCGGACCGTTCAAGTTCGCTGCAGCGCGCGAGCAGGACGCACCCGCGATGGCCGCACTCGCGCTCGCCGCCTACGACGTGTACGTCGAACGCATGCCTCGGCCACCGGCACCCATGCTGCTCGACTACAGCCAGGTCGTCGCCGACGGCGACACCATCCTGGCCTGGCGCGACGCCGAGGTCGTCGGGATGATCACGGTCGTGGTGGAACCCGGTGGTGTGCTCATCCAGAACGTCGCCGTGGCACCACAGACGCAGGGCACCGGGCTCGGGTCACGATTGCTGGCTCACGCTGAGCAGATCGCACGCGACGCTGGCCGACCGCAACTCCGTCTGTATACGAACGAAGCAATGGTCGAGAACGTCGAGTTCTACCGGCGTCGCGGCTTCTCCGAGGTTCGGCGCGCTGAGGAACACGGCTATCGGCGGGTGTTCTTCGTGAAGGACCTCGCAACCAGCGCTCCGAACGACTGACGGCTGTTCGCGGGCCAGCGACCACGTGGTCGCGCGGGCTCAGCGCGCGCCCGTTCACCGGTCTCACCCGTCGTGATGCGTCCGGTGCGTCTCGGAATGCCCGAGGCTCAGATGAGTCCCTCGCGACCTCCGGACACCCAATTCGGGTCCGACGCGCGCGGGCCGCTGACGCGCACCGCGAAGGTGTCGATCGCAGCGCGGGTCTCGTCAGAGAGCTCGATGTCCAGAGCGGCGAAGTTCGCCTGCAGGTGCGCGACGCTCCGCGTTCCTGGGATGGAGACGACGTTCGCGCCGAGCTGGGACGCCCGGTCGTGGACCCAGGCGATCGCAAGCGCCTCTGCCGTGACGTCGAGACTGCGCGCGAGCGTCCGGAAGTCGTCTGCGAGGGCGAGGTTGGCCTGCAGATGCTCGGGCTGGAAGCGCGGGAAGTTGGCTCTGGTGCCGCCGAGGTCGACGTCGTCTGCGCCGAAGGAGTCGGTGAACAGCCCGCGGGAAAGTGGCGAGAACGCGACGACAGTGACCCCGAGTTCGGCAGCGGTCGGGACGACGTAGGTCTCGATGTCCCGGCTGACGATGCTCCACTCGGACTGGATGGCGGCGATCGGGTGCACGGCATGCGCGCGACGGAGCTCGTCTCCGGTCGCTTCCGACAGGCCGATGCGGCGGATCTTGCCGGCGGTGACGAGTTCGGCGAGCGCCCCGACGGTGTCCTCGATGGGGACGTTCGGGTCGACGCGGTGCTGGTAGTAGAGGTCGAGGTGGTCGGTGCCGAGGCGACCGAGTGACAGGTCGATCTGTTCGTGGATGTAGTCGCGGTCACCGCGGATGCCACGCTTGCCGATGCCGCCGCCGTTCACGATGCCGACCTTCGAGGCGAGGAACACCTCGTCACGACGTCCGGTGAGGTATCGGCCGAGGAGTTCCTCGCTCCGACCGTTGCCGTAGACGTTCGCCGTGTCGATGAGGTTCGCTCCGCCCGCCAGCGTCGCGTTGAGGACGGCGGTGACGTCCGCGTCGTCGATCGCTCCGTAGGTGCCTGCGATGGACATGGCGCCGTACCCGATGGCGCCGACCTCTGCTCTGTCGTCGGCGGTACCGATGGTCGTCGTGGGGAGGGCAGTCGGGGTGCGCACTTCACTCATGCCTTCACCGTATGCGGTGCGGGGCGTCCTGGACAGCTCGGTCGTCATCCGCCGCAACGATGGTGCCGGCGCGGCGCGCCGACCGACGAACGGTCAGGTGTCGCCCACCCTTGCGCGTCCCGCAAGCGCCTGCAGCAGTGCGGCAGGCTGCTCGGGGTCGTCGATCGTGATCGCGAACTGCTTGTCGGCCGCAGTGGTCACGACGAGGCCGGGGCCCGAACGCAGCACGACTGCCGACCGGCCCGGCATCACGCGATATCCCCAGCCACCCCAGTCCATTGGACGGACCTCGGTCGCCTCGACGACCGCCACCTGGTCGAGCGCGATGCGCTTCAGCGGGATCCCGAAGAGCGAGACGACGCGAAGGCCCCTCCAGTCGACACTCACCCGCAGACGGATGAACGAGGCACACACGAGGGCCGCGACCAACATGGTGATGAGCCCGAAGGCCGCAACCTCGAAACCCCCCTCGATCAGGAGCGGGACGTAGATCACCGCCGTCAGAGCGACAACGCCGAGCGTCACCCAGAGGAACATCTTGGCCGTGATGGTGCGGCTCCACGCGCCGATCTCTGTCTCGCCGAGCTCCATCGCCACCGGCGTCGCGCCCGGGAAGTGCATCGGCTGCGGCGGCAGGATCGCCGCGGGGATGATGCCCCAGAGCGAACTCACCGCCATCGGGATGACCCAGAGCCCAAGGACTGCCCCCTCGACGGACCCTGCCTGCACGGTGAGCCAAGTCGGGATGATCCAGACGCCTGCGGCCATGCCTGCGACCAAGCCGATGAACAGCATGATCATGCGCTTGGTGCGCATGTGCGGTTTCGGCAGGGCGAGGAGCACAATGGCACCGACCGCCGCGACGACGGAGACGGCGAACGTCGCGATGAACACGGGAATCGTCGGCAGACTGTCGTCAGGAACGCCGGTGCCCGACCAGTGCGACGCGACATCGGCCGGGAGATCGGACGCCCATGCGAGGTAGCTCACGCCGATCGCGAGCGGCGGGACGAGCATTGTGAGCGCTGCGATCACCTGCCGCAGGCGGCTCGGCTTCGGTGCGATGGTGTCGTGCATGTGCTCCCCCTGAGCGTGGCGATTCGGCGCTTCGGATGGTCTGGATGTCTGGTATTTCATTGTTTCACGTCGAGCGCGCGCTCGAGGATGCGGCCGAGCTCCTGTGGAGAGAGTCCGACCTTGCGCGCTTCGCCGACCAGTTGCTCGACGAGTTCGTTCACTCGGACGAGCCCGGGGACCGCATCCTCACGCACCCAGGCGCCGCGACCCTGGCGCATGCCGACCAGTCCGTCATCGCGCAGCTGCCCATAGGCCCGGAGGATGGTGTGCATGTTGACCTGCAGCGCAGTGGCGAGGTCGCGAGCGGGCGGCAGCCGCTCCCCTGGCGCGAGGGCGCCACCGGCGATTCCCGCACGGACCTGCACGGCCAGCTGATCGGCGAGGGAGGCGCCCGAGTCGGGATCGATGCGGAACAACATGTTTACAATGCTACTAGAACACTGCGCATTGTATGAAAGCGGGTGTCGGGCTGTGATCGATATGCTGCGCGGGTGAACACTGACCCCGCCGCCACGCTCATCGCCCTCATCGCCGCCTACGCACTCGGCTTCGTCCTGTTCGTGCTGCTGTGGATCTTCATCATCCGCACCGCAGTCCTTTCCGCGCTGCGGAAGCACCACGCCGAGGTCACCGAGGCAGGCCGTCGTGCCACTCGTGCGAGCATGACCACGAACACCAGCGCGACGCCGCTGCAGTAGCGCACGACCCGCAGAACCCGTCATCCGGGACTCGTGGTCAGCGCGATGCGCTGGACCGAGCGCGAGTCGCTGTGCGATGGACCGCGCCGATCGCCGCAGCCGCACCCCATTGGCGCGAGCGCACCCCGCCAGAGACCCGCGCCCGCGCCAATACCCCGCGCCCGGTCGAGCGCACCGCGCTGGCGGCAGCACACCACACACACCCAGCGCCCGGAGCCACGCACGCCGACGGCCCCGGCCGCGCACGAAGCGCAACCGGGGCCGTCGGGTCGTTCAGACGGTCAGCTCATCAGACCGCGCGTCGGCGCGCACGCGCCACGAGCAGCGCCGCTCCGAGCATGAGCAGCAGCACGCCGGCAGCGATCGTGCCGGTCGGCGACTCAGTACCCGTCGTCGCCAGCGCACCACCGGCTGACGAACCAGCGCCCGCACCGCCGTCGCCCGCGCCCGCGGCCGCGACGATGTCCAGCTCGGCCCACCCGAGGAGCGTCCCGTCAGCTGCGTAGACCACGATGCGGTGCGCACCGAGCGTCGCATCGGCGGGGATCGTCGCCGCAGTGTTCCCCGACGCGTCGGTCGTTCCCGCAGCGATCCGAACCGGCGTTGAGTACAACCACACCTCGACATCGGCTCCGGCGCCCGAGACGCCGAGCCCGACCGTGATCGTCTCACCCGGCTTCGCCGACTTCGGAACGGTGATCGTGCCGCGGTTCTCGTCGTTCAGTGCCGATTCAGGCAGCGGCGTGACCCCACCCGTCGGCGGCGTGACCGACGCACCCGGCAGCGACCCCTGACGCAGCGCCTGCGAGGCGAACCCGTCGGCGAACCAGAACGCGGCACGCTGGCCGTCGATCGACTGCGAGGCGGGGAGGGTCGCGAAGCCCTCGTTGTTGATGTCGGGCAGACCAGCGGGGCGCGCGACGTGCGCGGCGCCCGGCTGCGAGGTCCCGTTCAACGTGATCTGCGCACCCGTCCCGGCGCACCCGTCGTCGCACATCGCCCACAGGACACCGAGGGTGGTGTCGTAGTCGAGCGCCATGACCGCCGGGAGACCCGGGTCGATCGTGGAGACGAGCTGAGCGGAACCGTCGGCGTTCAGCGCGAACGCGTACACACCGCCGGTGTCCTCGACGCCCACGAAGAACAGGCCGTCACCGTGGCCGGCGTAGTCGGCAGGGTCGTACGTCGTCTTCGTGCTGTCGTCGAACAGCTTCCCGGCGAGGTCACCGTCGGCCACCCACTCGACCGCTTCGACGCCCAGGTTCGCACCGACCGTCGGCAGCAGGGCCGTGAGGTCCCACTCCTGCGAGGCGACGACGTCGGGACCCGCGGCGTTCGGGTCCATCTTCAGCACCGCATTGAACGTCTCGCCCTTGACGCTGTTGTCGCGCTCGACGCCCAGGTACACGGCGCCGTCACCGTCGACCGTGATGCCCTCGGTGTCGGGGCCCGCAGCGGACGGGTTGGACGCGTCCTTCTGGAAGCGTGCACGCTTGCCGTCCTCCCAGCCGTCGGCGAAGGAGATCGAACCGTCGGCAGCGATGGCGAGCTTCCAGAACGAACCGGTGCCGTTGTCGACCGCCCAGAGGAACGCGCCCTCGTCGGTGACCTGCGTGTCGAGGCCGGAGCTGTCCTCGAGGAACATCGGGGCATCGTCGATGACGGTCACGTCGGGTGAGCCGGGCCAGGCACCCACGGGGATCTCGCCGGCACAGAGGTTCGCAGCACCCTTGGTCGACTCGGCGGTCACTGCGAAGGTGCCGGTGATGTCCGGGCAGCGACCCCAGGTGGTGGCCGCGTGACCCTCGCCCCAGGTGGTCGAGTCGAGGAGCGAGTCACCCTCGAAGAGACGGACGGTGTCGCCGCCGCCGAGACCGAAGCCGAGCTGGTCGCGCTCGATGACGAGGTAGCCGGCGGACGGGATGGTCGTGCCGGCGGGGATCGTGTAGGCGTGGGTGTCGTCGTCGTCCTTCACGACGATGCCGGAGACGTCGAGCGTGGACGCCGTCGGGTTCACGAGCTCCACCCAGTCGTCGGGCGAGCCGCCGTCCGACTCGACCTCGTTGATGCGCACCGGGTTGCCGCACGCGTTGCGCAGACCCTTGGTGGAGACGGCGGTGTCGACGAACTCGCCCGTGCCGTCGGGGCACCGGGCGAGGACACCCTCCGCGTGGGCGGCGTAGGTGTACTCGGCGACGGTCGCGCCGGAGGCGTTCCGAACCGTGGTGGTGTCGCCGTTGCCGAGACCGAAGACGAAGTTCACGTTCTGGTCGAACACGAAGTAGGCGCCGGGCTCGAGGATCGTTCCGGCGGGGAGAGGCGTCGTCTGGTCGGCGTGGCCCACGGGGTCGTTGTCCATGAGCGTCCAGCCGGAGAGGTCGACAGCCGTCGGCTCGAGGTTCACAATCTCGACCCAGTCGGTCGCGTCGCCGTCCGATTCGACCTCGTTGATCGCGACGTTCGGGAGCACGCAGTCATTCGCCGCGCCCTTCGTGATGCGGGCCAGGGTGAACGCGCCCTCACCGTCGGGGCAGCGGGCGAGGGTCGCCGAGATGAAGTCGCCGTCGATCGCCGCGTGGCCCGACCAGGTGCCGGAGCGGTCGAGGAGCGTGCCGCTCGCGTCGAAGAGACGGATCTCGTCGGCGCTGCCGATGCCGATCGGGTCGCGGAAGGCGACCTCTGAACCGCCGGACAGTCCGATGGTCGACTCCTCGACGACGAGGAACTCACCGGGAGCGATCGACGTGCCGGGTAGGAACTGCCACCGGTGGTCGTCTGAGTTGTCTCGGATCTCGTACCCCGAGATGTCGAGAGCCGCGGTACCCGGGTTGAAGAACTCGACCCAGTCGAAGGGCTGCGAGTCGATCTCGTTGATGCGGATCTCGCCGGGCGCGTCCGGGACCTCGGGAGTACTGAATGCGTTCGCGGCACCCTTGGTGGACTCGGTCGTCTGCCCCCAGCCCGACCGGTCGGCGAGGACGCCGTACGTGATGTCGGCATGCGCCGTCCACGAGTACTCGTCGGTGAGGTTCAGTGCCTGGTCGAACAGGCGGACGGAGTCCTCTTTGCCGAGACCGAAGCCGAGCGCGTCCTCCTCGACGACGAGGAATGCGCCGGGCTCCACCGTCGTGCCGACGGGGAAGGTGTATGCGCTGTCGTCCTTGTTGTCGCGGACGATCCAACCGTCGAGGGTGACGGCGGTGGATGCGGTGTTGGTGAACTCGACCCAGTCGCCGGGGACTCCCCCGGACGACTCGACCTCGTTGATGTGGATGCCTGGTGCGGCGGTGCCGGCCGGTTCGGCGAAGGCGGTGGCTGGTGTGGCGATGAGGGCCGTGGCGCCGATGGCGCACGCTGCCGTCATCGTCAACACGCGTCTGAGCGTGGGCATGGATCTCCTGAGGAAAAGGGGTGCAGGGGGTCCCCTCGATTCCATCGGCGCCGGGTTGCCGGACGGAGGATCGCACGTGACGCGCAGGTGAACGGCAGGTGAGCGGACGCACGAATCGTGTGAGTGGCATGTGGACCCGCCCCGTTGCGGGCCTCGAAGGCACGCCGAGAGTGGTGCGCTCGACAGCCCGTCGTGCTACCGTCGTGCCGATCGTGATCCGACCGTTGGAGGTGAGCCCCATGAACGCAGTACCCGCACTGGGCGCTCCCCCGCAGCACACGATCGCGCGACGCATCTCGTCGTAGTCGGGAGCGCTCGCCAGCTCATCGCGAAAGGCGACTCCCATGAACACTTCTCCCTCCCCACTCTCCTCCGGTACACCGGCTGTTCCGCACGGCCGCGCGCTCGTCCTCGGTGGTGGCGGTTCGGCCGGCAACGCGTGGTTGATCGGCGTCGTCGCCGGGCTCCTCGACGGCGGGCTCGACGTCACCGACGCCGATCTCGTCATCGGTACCTCGGCCGGTGCGACGGCTGCCGCGCAATTCGCCGGCTCACGCCCCGACCGACTCCTGGCCGACATCCTCGACGCGACGCCCCCTTCGGTCACGGCGCACCCGACCGGCGGGCCTCGATCACCAGGCGCCCGCCCCGGCGGGAGTGCTGCCAGCCCGATGGTCGACCATCTGCAGCGCACGAACGACGTCATCGCTTCATCGACCGGCCCCGACGACATGCGACGCCGCCTGGCAGCGTCGGCGCTCGCTCTCGGCACGACGCCGGAGGCCAGTGCTCGGTGGCGCGAGATCGTCGCGGCC
Source organism: Plantibacter sp. RU18 (assembly GCF_050613355.1). Classification (NCBI taxonomy): domain Bacteria; kingdom Bacillati; phylum Actinomycetota; class Actinomycetes; order Micrococcales; family Microbacteriaceae; genus Plantibacter; species Plantibacter sp. RU18. The sequence goes on along the minus strand of NZ_CP159618.1, from coordinate 605,766 downwards.
CGCTTCCCGAACCGGGACTGGCCGGCAGAGCAGCGCCTGCTCCTCACCGCGGTCGATGCCCGTACTGCCGAACCGGTCGAGTTCGACCGCCACAGCGGGGTCGAACTCGTGGACGCCGTCGCGGCCAGCACCTCGGGTGGTGCACCGTACCTGATCGGGGACGCCCTCTACATCGACGGCGGCTACCGGCGTTCGAGCGAGAACGCCGACCTCGCCGCAGGCTCCGATCGTGTCGTCGTCCTGTCACCACTCGGTGGACGAACGCGCGCTCCACTGGGCTGGGGTATGCAGCTCGCCGTGCAGGTCGAGGAGCTGCGCGCGGGTGGGAGTCGCGTCGAGTCCGTCCTTCCTGATGCGGCCTCACTGGAAGCCTTCGGTGACAACATGATGCGCCCGTCGACCCGCCCGCCCGCCGCGCGAGCCGGGTTCGCGCAGGGTCGCGCACTCGCGGAACCGCTCGCCGTGTTCTGGGGGTGAGGCACCCCACGTCTGCCGGATCGCTCAAGAAACCGGACACGTGACCTATTTTGGGACTGATGACCCCTGGCTGGCCCCCGAGATACTGTCCTGGGCGCTCGTGGCAGTCCGCTCACAACCTGTGCCAATCCGCCGCGCTTCCGCCGATATTCGCCGCAACCGACCTGATGGTCGAGATCTGAGAGACCCAGCGTGATGAAGCCTGCCGAGACCGACCAGCCCGTCCTTCTGTTCCTTCACGGCATGGGCGACGGCGATCAGGACGAAGCGTGGCGTGTCAGCCTGACAACGGCTCTCACGGAGGTGGGCTACCCGAGCCTGGAGGGGGTTCGAGTCATCGCACCGCGGTACGCCCATGCTCTGAAAGGGTGGGACGAGCCGGCAAAGCTTCCTCCGGTGACGATCCCATCCCCTGCCCGCGACGCAGCAAAGCAGAACCGCCGGAACTTCGAACGCAGAATGGGCGCAGTCGAGTATCGACTCGGGCGCCACCATGGTGGCGACAACCCCGCCCTGGGGAACGCGATCCTCAATGTCGTTGTCGACGCGGCCCTCGGCCTGCCGCTGTTCATCCAGGTGCGCAACTATCTCAGCGATCCTCAGGTGCGCGCCCAGGTACTGCGGCAGATCCTCGGGCAACTCCCCGACAGCGGACGCATCGTCATCGTAGGACACAGTCTCGGCTCGGTCATTGCAGCCGACGTCGTCCGTCGCCTTCCGGTCGGCCTCGACATCGCCGGCATGGTGACGATCGGCAGTCCGCTTGCGAACGGAAGCTTTGAGGTCGTCAAGCTTCGCGATGCGATGAAAGAGCCACCGACAAACCTCTCATGGTGGGTGAACTTCTGGAATGCCCCCGACCCGGTCTCCGCCCACCGCGGAGTCTCCTCGGCCTTCCCCTGGATGGTCGATTTCCGCATCGACACCCGAGCGCTGCCGCTGCCTGCGCATGCCGCTGCCGAGTACCTCAGCGACAAAGCCGTTGCTGAGGCGGTGGGATACGCCCTGTACGGTTCGCGCTCGAAGGAGCTCGCGATCATCGACGCGACGGACGACATCCCGTTGGACTTCTCCGAGCATCTGGCACTCCTCGCTCTTCGATACGCGCATCTCGTGAAATCGAGGCTCGCTGGGGACCAACGAGACAGATTCCTCGGTGCACTGCGCCACGTGCAGGCAACGGCCGTGGACGACATCACCATGCGCAACCGCAACGATGGGCGCGCTGTCCCGACAACTGTGGCACGACTCGCATTCGACCTGTCTGATGCCGAAGCGCCGCTCCCGGAACCGGCTCCGAGTCGCCACATCACGAAGGACGACGCCGTCCTCCTGCTCTCAATCCTCGTCGCGGAGAACGTGATCCGCCCGTTCGAGATTTCCATCCCACGAGACACCTGGCAGGCTGCGATGGAAGAGCTGACCGCCGAGATGGGCTTGGGGACGAAGTACGGCACAGACGTCTTCGCTGCGACAAGACGCGCGGAGGACGCCCTGAAAAGTGGCCTCAACATGAGCTGGGTGAAGTGGGGCGCGCTCGGCGCCGGGGCTGCGGCGATCGTCGTCGCGACCGGCGGCCTGGCGCTAGCGGCTGGCGCAGGCCTTGCTGGAGCCGCCGCCATCACGAGCGCTCTCGCCGCGTTCGGTCCCGGTGGGATGATCGGCGGACTCCTCACCGCAGGGGCGCTCGTCACAGCAGGAGGCGGTGGGATTGCCTACGGTCTCGCCGGTTCCGGTACGTCGGCCGAAACCCTCGAAGCAATCGTCGAACGCAAACTGGCGGCGGAGATCATTCGGCAATACCAACACTTGGATTCGGACCCGACGGTGTGGCAGGTGCTGACGGACATCGAGATCGAGGTTCGGCGTGAGCACGAGCGACTCGACGAATTCTCCGACCCTGGGTCACCGTCACTCAAGGAACTGAAGCGGAAGATCGAATCCGTCGAGCGCGCGCTCAAATATCTGCGTGAGAACGATCTTGAGGCAGGAGTGCTCGTGAGCGACGCCCAGGACGTGCCCAGCGGGATCCTCACCCTGAATCGGGAGTGATGCGGGGCGTTCGAGTTCCGCGCGCAATGCCATGCCGTCTGTGGCTACCACAGATCGACCGCCGCAGGACTACGCTCCCCACATGACCGACATCGCGCCGCGCGCAGATCTCACCGGCTGGATCCGGACGCCGTTCACCGGTGGCGGTGTGACACACGACCGTTTCGAGCAGGGGGCCGGGCCGGGCGTGGTGCTCATCCCCGAGCTTCCGGGGCTCACGCCCGAGGTGCTCGGGCTCGCCGAACACCTGGTCGATGAGGGGTTCACCGTCTCGATCCCGTCCCCGTTCGGCACCCCTGGCCGCGAGATGAGCGTCGGCTACACGATCGGCAGTGCGTCGAAGGTGTGCGTGTCGGCGGAGTTCAAGGCGTTCGCGACCGGAGCCCACCGGCCCATCGCCGACCACGTGCGCGCGCTCGCCGCCGACCTCAACGCTCGAACCCCGGGCGCTGGGGTCGGCGTCATCGGCATGTGCTTCTCGGGCGGCTTCGCCCTGGCTGCTGCGGTGGACGACAGCGTGCTCGCGTCGGTGATGAGCCAGCCGGCGACGCCGTTCCCGATCAGTCGCGCCAGGCGCATCGACCCGGGCATGTCCCCGGACGAGTTCGACGCGGTCGCCACCCGAGCTGCAGCGGGCTCAGTGTGTGCGCTCGGTCTCCGGTTCAGCGAGGACCGGGCCGTCCCCCGCGAACGGTTCGCGACGATCGCGGCACGACTCGGCGACGCCTTCAAGGTGATCGAGCTCGATTCCTCACCAGGCAACGCGGGTGGGTTCTCGAAGACGGCTCACTCGGTCCTCACGGGCGAAGTGCGCGAACGCGACGGTCACCCGGCGTTCGAGGCCAGGCGCCGGATGGTCGCTTTCCTGCGCGACCGGCTCGTGGCTGCGGGACCAGCGCCGACCGCATAGCGGCTCGAAGCCCCATCATCCGCACCGGCCGTCGGCCAAGGGTCAGCTGCGCTTGCGGCGCGCGATCTCGTCAGAGAGCCGCTGCACATCGGCGGGGTCCGCGTCTCGAGCGACGGCGACGTAGTGGTCCATGACGGCCGGCCGGTAGCGCACGGGCAGGGTCTGTCCGGGGGCGAGTCGGGTGAGCTGGGTGACGGTCAGGTCTTCGTCCGCGATGCCGCGGAACGAGACGCCCTGGGCGGTCTCCACATCGAGCATCAGGACGACGCGCACTCCGCCGTCGCTGCTGACCTCGCGCCAGTCGACGAGAACGCCGAGCGCAAGCACGCCCGCACGCAGTTCCGCGTTGCGTCTCCGTGCGTCACTGCTGAGGATCGGGTTCGGGGCGACGCCCGGGAAGTCCGGACCGACCCCTAGCGATTCCCGGCTCAGGTCGGGTCTGAGCTCCGCCATCAGGTCGCTGAGGCTGAGCTTCGTCTTCTTCGAACCGAACATCGTGTTCCCTCCATCGCCCGGTGCCGGCGTCCCGGCCTGGCACTTCGCCCTCACCGCGAGTGTATGACGCCGGCGGTTCCCGTGGGCCGGGCACCCGCGCAACTGCAGACGCGAAAGGTGGTCAGACGCCCCTAGCCCCTGGCACCCCCGAGATCTTCGGCCGACGGCTCGAACAGTTCCTCGATCCGGCAGGCGAACAGCGCGGCGAGCCGGAATGCAAGCGGCAGCGACGGGTCGTACCGACCGGTCTCCAGGGCATTGACGGTCTGGCGCGAGACACCGAGCGCTTCGGCGAGCGCCCCTTGCGACCAGCCGCGCTCCTGGCGCCGGTCGCGCAGCATGTTGTTCATCGGATGCGGAGGACGATCGAGGCGACGAGCCAGGTGAACATACCGACGCCGTAGATGATGAATCCGAGTCCGGGCATCTCCAGGCCGGCGGCGCCGAGGAGTCCGGCGACGATCGAGGCCATCATCGCGGCGACGAAGCCGACGGCGAGGCTCTTGCAGAGCTGCAGGATCTCGAACTCGTCCGAGCTCGCGACGTAGCGGATGAGGACGCCGGCGGTCACGGCGATCGGCACGGCGGGCGCGACGGCCCAGGCGAGACGCCAGGGACTGTCGCCGTCGAGGTCGCCCCAGATGAGCGATGCGGCCAACACGAGACCGAACGCGACGATCGTGAGGACGAAGGTGAGGGCGAAGCGCCGCACCCGCGCGCGTTCGCTCGGACCAGGTGATGTGTCAAGTGTGCTTGTCATGTGTCAATGATGCTTGACAGGCGCGCATCTGTCAAGCGACCTTGTCAGCCTCAGAAGTACGTGATCCCGTGCGGGGCGCGAGCGGGCGTCAGCATCGACCGGAACAGGATCGCCGACGCCGGGTCGTCCGACCGCAGCAGGCCCGATGCGGCGAGCGTCACGGGCGAGACCGAACCGAGCAGCAGGGCGCCGAGGTCGGCGACGTCGAGGGCGATGTCCGCGTCCGAGCCCTCGGCGATCCGTTCCACCGTGCCGCGACCGTTGCTCACATCAAGACGGTAGGTGCCGCTGGCAAACCCGAGGGTGTCCGTCACAGCGATCGTGATCGATCCATCGGCGGCGTAGGGGCGTGATTGGAGCGTGGCCACCACGTCGAGGATGCGCAGCCAGACGTGGTCCTCCTCGTGGTCGATGTCGAACGCACGGGAGTCGGCGAGGACGGTGACGATCGGGTCGTCGAGTCGTGCGCCGCGGTACTTGACGAGGTCGTTGAGGTCGATGGAGAGCAGGAACTCCCACAGCGACAGGTAGGCGGCATCGGTCGCGTAGACGAGGTCGATGACCTCGATCGCCGTCTGGCCGCCCGGGCGCTCAGCGACCCGCCAGGTGACGTAGCCGTCGACCTCGTCAGCGTCCGACGATCGGTGTACGGCGGCACGGACGTTCTGCACCAGTTCACCATCACTGCCCCGCAGCCCGAGCACGAACGGCCAGGTGGCGGTGTTGCGCACCATGGAACCCATCGAGCGTTCGGTGAAGCGGTCGAACACGCGACGGCCGACGCCGCTCTCGTTGAGGAACTCGGGGGTGACGACCGACACGACACCGCTGGTCGGCGTCAGGAACGGCAGAGCCCGCGCACGCTTCACGGTGACATCGCGCTCGCGGATGGCGGTGCCGAAGCCGAAGCGGCGGTAGATCGTGCCCTCGCTCGCGGTGAGGGCTGCGACCGGGAAGCCCTCGGCAACGCCTCGTTCGAGCGCGTGGGTCATCATGCGGCGGAGGATTCCGCGGCGGCGCTCGGTCGGCCGGACGGTGACGTCGGAGATGGCCTGCGTGTTGATGGTGGTGCCGTCGCCCCAGCTGAGTGCCTTCGGGAACCAGGAGAAGGTGCCGGCGGGCCACGTCTCGTCCACGGACCCCGCGACAGGCTGGCGGCGGTAGACACCGAGCATGGTCACGCCGTCGGCGACGAGGCCCTCCGCCTTGCGCTTGTGGGCACCGGGCTTCGGGTTCGGCTCGTGGAAGCCGAAGCCGATCTGGTCGAGTGCTGCGCGGGTCTCCGGAGTCGGTTCACCGTCGGCGGCGATGCCGACGGGGAACTCGCGGAGCTCATACCGGGTGTCGAAGTCGTTGTCTGTAGCCACATCTCCACCCTAGGTGAGTCATCTGCGACGCGGGGGCTCCCGCACCACGGGCGAGCAGGCGGCAGCGATGTCGAGGCTGTGGAGGACGGGTGCGACTCAGCCGCCCCGCTACTGACTCAGGCCGAGGCGCGCGCGACCTCCGCGACCCACTCGTGGAAGGTCTGCGTCCCGTGGTCGGCGTCGGGGCCGGCGAGGATCGTGCCGTCGCGCATGGCCTTGCCGAAGCCACCCGGCAGCGGAAGCTGCAGGATCCGAGACTTCCGACCGACGGCGGTCGCGTAGGCGCGCACCATGTCGGCCATCTGCAACACCTCGGGTCCGGCGAGGTCAGCGGGTCGGCCGGCCGGTGCGCCTTCCGCGAGGGCGACCAACCGTTCCGCGACCTCGCGTGCCGCGACGGGCTGCGACCGCATCGTCGGCACGAGGCTGAGCGGACCGACCGTGAACTGGGCGAACATCCGCTGCGCGAACTCGTGGAACTGCGTCGCCCGCAGGATCGTCCATGGGACCGGGCCGCTGGACACGAGCTGCTCCTGCAGCGCCTTGCCCGCGTAGTAGCCGAACGGCGCGCGGTCGCTGCCGACGATCGACAGCGCGAGGTGGTGTCCGACGCCCGCCGCGCGTTCGGCGCCGAGGAGGTTCCTGGTCACGCCGCCGAAGAACGCCTCGGACGCCTTCCCCGACTGCGTCGAGGTCGAGGTGACGTCGACGACGGCGTCCACCCCGTCGAGCACCGTGGCGAGCTCGTGTCCGACAACGAGGTCGAGGCCGGCAGATCGTGCCAGCACGACCGTCGCATGTCCGCGGCTCTGCGCGACCTCGACGACCAGGCGCCCGACGGCCCCGGTTCCTCCTGCGACGGCGATCTTCATCGGGTGGCTCCTCTCCTGCGCATACCGACCCGCGGGCCTGGAAGCAGCTCGCACGGGCGCGGGAACGACCGGCCTGGCCTCGTGTCGAACATAGCGGGTGGAGCGATTCACAGCCGACCGGCGCGATGTCGTCTCCGCGAGTAGCGTGGGTGGATGCCTCCGCACGACACCGAACGACTCCGCTTCCGGCAGATGGGCCAGACCGACCTCGACGGCATGGCCGCACTCCTCGGTGACCCGGCCGTCATGCAGTTCTATCCGGCACCGAAGCCCCGCGAGCAGGCTGCGGCCTGGATCACCTGGAACAAGGACAACTACGCGACGCACGGATTCGGCCTCTGGATCATCGAGACGCACGCGGGCGACTTCGTCGGAGACTGCGGCCTGACCTGGCAGGACGTGAACGGGGTGAGGATGCTCGAGGTCGGCTATCACGTGAGCGTCGCGCAGCAGGGTCGGGGCTACGCGACGGAGGCCGCCGCGGCCTGCGTCGAGTTCGCGCGCGCGCGCACCGCCTCGGCCGAGCTCGTCGCGATCGTCCACCCTGACAATGAGGCGTCGAAGCGGGTTGCGGAGAAGATCGGGATGCACCGCGTCGAGGACGACCATGGTGCGGACGGGGACACGCGGCACGTGTTGGCGATGCAGCTGCACGCGTGACGACATCGATCCACCCACCGCAGGACGGTGAAGGCGGCGACTACCGCCCGTGCTGGTATCGGCCAGGGGTCATACCGACGAGCGGCGTGAACTGCTGGATGAACTGACTGGTCGTCGCCCATCCGCAGGCTGACGCCGTCTCGGTGACGCTCATCCCGTTCGCGAGGAGCACGAGCGCCCGGTGCACACGAAGCTGGAGACGCCATTGCCGGTAACCCATGCCGGTCTCCTCGCTGAAGAGTCTGCTGAGGGTGCGCGCGCCGGTGCCTGATCGACGGGCGAGCACCTCCAGCGACAGCGGTGTGGCGAGATCCCGATCGACGTGCCGGATCGCGGCGCGCAGGCGCGGATCGCCCGGCTCCGGCAGGTGCAGCGGCTGCTCCGGCGACGTCGTGACCTCGTCCACGATCACGTGCCGCAGACGCTCGCGAGCCGCTGCTGATCGCGGCTCGCCGGAGGTAAGCGAGAGCACCCCCTCACGCGCGAGCATGGTGGCGACGAGCACGGCTGGCTCGTGCGGTAGGCCCTCGGCGAGCGCGTGGTCGACGTAGATGATCCGCATGCCGGTGCGGCCGTGCGCACGATGGTGGTGCTCGAATCCGGCGGGCACCCATGCGAAACGGTTCGCCGGGGCGATCCACGCGCCCTGGTCGGTGACGAGCGACAGCACGCCGGACGCCGCGTGGACGAGGTGCCCCTGCGCGTGCGAGTGCCGCGGGGAGGTCTCAGCGTGATCGAATCGGTATGCGCCTTCGGTCGTGGACTCGTCGGTGGTCGAAGCCAGCCCGACCGCCCATTCCACGTCGGCCCGGCTTGACGACGCTTGGCGAGTTTTCAACACAGTACGGTATTGTACGTGTTTCCCCGGTGCGGCGGATTCGATCTACTAGGGGTATGACAACGTTCCACCAACCGCCGCACACCGCTTCGACCCCGACACCCCGCACGAATCCACGTCGCGGAGCTGCGCTCTTCGGTGTGTACGTCGGTGCCGGTCTGCTGCTGATCGCGTTCAACCTCCGCATCGGTGTCGCGTCGGTCGGCCCGGTGCTTGCGGCGATCGAGGACGACCTCAAGGTGTCGGCCTCGACCGCGAGCCTGCTCACGACGATCCCTGTGTTCGCGTTCGGTGCGTTCGCCTTCCTGACGCCGATGCTGACCCGTCGGATCGGTCTGCACCGGCTCCTCGGGATCACGATGGCCGCGGTCGCGATCGGTATCGGGGTGCGGCTCATCGACTCGCCGATCGCCCTGTTCGGTGGGACCGTCCTGGTGGGCGCCGCGATCGCCGTCGCGAACGTGTGCATGCCCGCGGCGATCAAGCAGGACTTCGGGCACCGGGTGGGCCTGATGATGGGCCTGTACTCGACCGCGCTGTTCATCGGCGCGGCCGTCGCGGCTGCCTTCACCGTGCCCCTCCTCTCCGCATTCGACGGTTCGTGGCGAGGCGCTCTCGGCTTCTGGGCGATCCCGGCAGTGGTCGCACTCGTCGTCTGGCTCCCGCGAGCGCTGAAGAATCCGGGCCACGTCCCTGGAACACACCGTGTCCTCGACGCACCGGTGGAGCAGCGCGACGAGCCGAGCCTCGGCCGCTTGTTCCGCGACCCGGTCGCCTGGGCCGTGACTGCGTTCATGGGCCTGCAGAGCCTCAGCTACTACGCGGCGCTGACCTGGGTGCCGACACTGCTGCAGGACGCCGGGGTCTCCGCTCACGATGCCGGCCTGCTGCTGTCCTACTCGAGCGCGCCTGGCATCGTCGCGGCACTGGTCGTGCCAGTCCTGATGCAGCGGGTTCGCGCAGGCTGGTTGCTCGTCGGGGTCTCCGCCGCGCTCAGCGCCGTCGGTCTCGTCGGGCTCCTGGTCGCGCCGACGGGTGCGGCACCGTGGCTCTGGATGACGATGCTCGGCCTGGGTCAGGGTGCCTCGATCGCGCTGTCGTTGAGCTACATCGTGCTGCGTTCGCCCGACGCCCGGCACACAGCGCACGTGTCGACGATGGCGCAGGGCACCGGGTACCTCCTCGCCGGCTTCGGTCCGCTCGGCATCGGTCTCCTGCACTCGGTCACCAACGGCTGGGTGGTGCCGATCGTCGTGCTCGTGGCGCTGCTCGTCGGGCAGTTCCTGGCGGGTTCGGCCGCGAGCCGCGAGCGTCATGTGTTGCGTCGCGTGGGGTGAGTGGGATGCGTCGGAACTCGCTTCTCGACGAGCACACCTTCGTGCGATCATGACGGGCATGACCCCGACCCCTGCGACCGACCGTGCTGTCCCGAACCTTCCGTCGCGCAGCTTCGACGCCACCGAGGCGTTCTATGGAGCGTTCGGGTTCTCCCGTGTCTTCCGCGACGACGGCTGGCTGATCCTCATGCGCGGCTCCGTGCAGCTGGAGTTCTTCCCCACGCCCGATCTCGACCCGCGCACGAGCAACTTCATGTGCTGCCTCCGGGTCGCCGACGTCGACGAGCTCTACGACGCCGCCAGTCGATCCGGCATCCCCGTCGCCGACACCGGAGCGCCGCGGCTCCACCCGGTGCGCATGCAGGATTGGGGCCTGCGAGCAGGCTTTCTCATCGACCTCGACGGGACGCAACTCACACTGATCGAACAGCGCGAGTGACCTACGCCCGCGCCGCCTCGAAGGCCGCGACACAGTCGAGGATGTCCTGCTCGCTGTGGGCAGCACTGATCTGCACGCGGATGCGGGCCTCGCCTCGCGGCACGACGGGGAAGCTGAACGGGATCACGTAGATGCCCTGCTCCAGCATCCGCGCAGCGACCTGAACGGCCTGTTGCTCGTCGTCGAACATCACCGGGATGATCGGGTGCGAGCCCTCCAGCAGTCGGAAACCCGCAGCGGTCATGCGCTCGCGGAACAGGTCCGCCTTGCGGAACAGCCCGGCGCGCAGCTCGTCCCCATCGGCTGCGAGCTCCACCGCTCGACGCGCCCCGGCGACCAACGACGGCGCGAGACTGTTCGAGAACAGGTACGGCCGACCCGACTGCCGCAGCACGTCGACGATCTCCTGCTTCGCACTCACATATCCGCCCGACGCACCGCCGAGTGCCTTGCCGAGGGTGCCGGTGAGGATGTCGACGCGGTCCTGCACGCCGAACAGCTCAGGCGTTCCGCGACCTCCGGGGCCGACGAAACCGACAGCGTGCGAGTCGTCGACGAGGACCAACGCCCGGTACTTGTCTGCCAGGTCGCAGATCTCGTCGAGCGGCGCATAGAAGCCGTCCATCGAGAAGACGCCGTCGGTGACGATGATGCGGCGACGAGCGTCGGCCGTGTTCAGCAACTGCTGCTCGAGGTCCGCCATGTTGCGGTTGCGGTAGCGCAGGCGGCGGGCCTTGCTCAGGCGGATGCCGTCGATGAGCGATGCGTGGTTGAGCGCGTCGGAGATGATCGCGTCCGGCTCGTCGAACAGTGCTCCGAACACCGCGCCGTTCGCGTCGAAACAGGAGGAGAACAGGATGGTGTCCTCCGTGCCGAGGAAGGTGCTGAGCTCCTGTTCGAGATCGCGGTGGATCTGCTGGGTGCCGCAGATGAACCGCACGCTCGCGAGGCCGTAGCCCCAGTCGTCGAGGGCCTGCTTCGCGGCGTCGACGATGGAGGGCTCGTTGGCGAGGCCGAGGTAGTTGTTGGCGCAGAAGTTCCGGACCTCGCGGCCGTCGATCGTGACGTGACTGCCCTGGCGGGACGTGATCGCGAACTCGCGCTTCGTGAGGTCGTCGGCCTCGATGCGGTCGAGCTGCTCGCGGAGCTGGTTCTTGATGGTGCCGTACATGTCGTCTCCTCGGGGTCGAGTGGGCGGATGGTGGGTCGTGGTGACCCGTCGGTCGTTATGCAGCGGTGGCGCTGAGGGTCGGGTCGGCGTCCTCGTCGATGACGCCGGTGACGACGGCGTCGCGGATGTCCGTCCAGTCGATGAGCACCTTGCCGGCTGCTCCCGCGCGCGCGGTGTCGAACGCGTCCTGCCAGCGCGCCAGCGGGAAGCGGGCGGTGACGAGCGATTCGAGTGCCTGCCGGAGCTCGGGGCTGTGGTCGACCATGGCGCTGGCATGGTGCCAGGTGTCGAACATCTCGCGGCCGTAGATGCCCTTGATGGTGATCATGCGGGTGATGACCTTGGTCCAGTCGATCTCGATGTTCGTCGACGGCAGTCCGAGCAGGGCGACCTTGCCGCCGGTGTTGAGGTTGTCGATGAGTTCGCTGGCGGCTGCCGCCTGTCCGGACATCTCGAGGCCGATGTCGAAGCCTTCGAGCATACCGAGGGCGGCTTGGGCGTCCGCGACGCGTTCCTTGGAGACGTCGACGACACGGTCAGCGCCCACGGCGAGGGCCTTCTCCAGGCGGTCGGCGAGGACGTCGGTGGCGACGATGTTGCGCGCGCCGGCGACCCGACAGACGGCGATCGCCATGAGGCCGATGGGGCCGCAGCCGGTGATGAGGACGTCTTCGCCGAGGATCGGGAAGCTGAGGGCGGTGTGGACGGCATTGCCGAGGGGGTCGAAGAGGGCGCCGACGTCGGGGGTGACCTGCTCGCCGTGCACCCAGACGTTGCTGGCGGGAAGCGCGACGTATTCGGCGAAGGCTCCGTCGAGGTTCACGCCGAGGCTGCGGGTGTGGCGGCAGAGGTGGCGACGACCGGAGCGGCAGTTGCGGCACGTGCCGCAAACGAGGTGGCCCTCACCGGAGACCGGTGCGCCGATCGCGATGCCCTCGACCCGGCTGCCGACCTCGACGACCTCCCCGTAGAACTCGTGGCCGGGGACGAGTGGCGCGTCGACTGCGCCGGCCGCCCAGGGATCCCAGGACTCGATGTGGAGGTCGGTGCCGCAGATGCCGGTGCGGTGCACACGGATGAGGACGTCGTCTGGGCCCATGGCCGGCATCGCACGCTCGACGAGTTCGAAACTGGCGGTGTCGGGGCGTTTCCAGAGGGCGAGCATCGGCGTTCCTTCCAGGTGCGGCGGCGAGGGCGGACCCAAGCGGACGGGCGTCGTCGCGTCGTCTTGGAACTCACGGTAACGGTCATGATCAGTCACGTATATTGAGGGTTTCCACGCGACCAGTTAGCTTGAGCTGATGAATCTCTCTCAGATGCGGATCATGCGCGAGCTTGCCGAGCGCGGGACGATCGCGGCGGTCGCGAGGCACCTGCACGTGACGGCCCCGGCGATCTCGCAGCAGCTCGCCGCGCTGCACCGTGAGCTGGGCGTGCCACTGACGTATCGGGTGGGGCGGGAGATCCGGCTGACCGAGGCCGGCATGGCGTTGGCCGAGATGGCGGGAACGGTGCACACGCTGATCGATCGCGCGGCGGAGACGGTGCGCGAGTACGGCGACGACGCCGGTGCGCGCGTGCGGGTCGCGGCGTTCCAGAGTGCGGGGCAGGCGTTGCTGCCGGCGCTGCTGGGTGGTTCTGATTCTTCTCCGTCTCGGTCTCCGTCTCCGTCGCCGTCCTTGGTCTTCGGCGAGCACGACGTCGCCCAGCCGGAGTTCGCGGCACTCGTCGACCAGTACGACCTCGTCATCGCGCACCGAATGGACCACGACGAGCCATGGCCGTCGGAGCAGCTGTCGGTGACGACACTGCTGAGTGAGCCGTTCGACGTGGCGATGTCGGCCGACCACCCGCTCGCGGGGCGGGCGTCGGTGTCGGCGGCAGAGCTCGCGGACGAGTCGTGGATCGCGGCGCATGCGGGCTTCGCGCCGGACGTGGCCCTCGGGGTGGTCGAGGCGACGGCCGGCGTGAAGTTCCACCGCGCGCATCGTGTGAACGACTACCATCTGGCCGCGTCGCTCATCCTCGGTGGTGAGCTGCTGGCGCTCTTCCCGCGCTACACGGCGCCACGAGCGGACCCGCGGCTCGTCCTCGTCCCCCTGGAAGACGTGCGCATCGCCCGCAACATCGATGCGCTCGCCCGGCCGCACGCGCTCGCGCGGGCTGCGGTCGCTGAGACGTTGGAGCGGTTGCGAGGTGCTGCGGACGCGTTGCAGCGGTCACGTCCACAGTCATCGGTTGCTCCCGGGGTGCATCACGTCGAGGTGTGGCTCGCGGATGTGGAGGCCGAGCGTGCGAGCTGGGCCTGGTTGCTTCCCCTCGTCGGTTTCGCACTGTCGAGCGAGTGGTCCGGAGGCGAGTCGTGGGGAGCCGGCGACATCTATCTCACGCTGACGGCGTCGCCGAATCTGAGCGCGGTGACGCACGATCGGCGCCGCCCCGGAGTGAACCACCTCGCGTTCCGAGGTGGCTCGCGAGAGGAGGTCGACGCGATCATGTCGGCGGCTCCCGAGAACGGCTGGCGGCCGCTGTACCAGGAGCGCTACCCGCACGCTGGTGGCGAAGAGCACTACGCGGGCTGGCTCGAGAATGCGGCCGGCTTCAAGGTGGAGGTGGTCGCGGATCCCGTGGTCGGCGCTGCGCGAAGCGTCTACGGAGCCGCCCCACCGCCAGCGCCGGAATGCTAGGCTTAACTCACCACATCCCCCACGCCTCTCGTCGAAGCGCACTTGGGGGATTTTTTTGTCGACCGACAGGAGTGTTGATGCCTCATCCACCTCGTGCGCCCCGGCCCCGGGGCGCACTTGACTATGGCAAGCCTGCGCTCGACCTCCCGGAGTTGATCGAACGGCTCGCCAAACGAGGTCTCAACATCACCGATCGCGAGCGGACCTGCCGGTATCTCAAGCACATCGGTTATTTCCGCTTGTCCCCCTACGCAATTCCGTACCAGCACACCGATTCTGACCATCTCTTCCGTGAAGGAACCGCATTCGACGACGTTCTCAACCTTTACGTCTTCGATCGCGCGCTCCGCTCGTTGGTCATCGACGCTCTGGAGCGCATCGAGGTGGCGGTCCGTGCGGCAGTCACAGATCACATGTCGACGACATATGCAGACCCACACTGGTACACCGACCGGGCTCATTTCCGGGACGCCGGAAAGCACGCCGGACTGTTGCAGATGGTTCAGAACACTTGCGAGGAACGGTTGCGGGGTTCGCCGGACGCCGGCCAGGACGCGCTGGTCCACCGATCGGCATTGGAGCACTATCTGACGACTTACGGGGAGCCCGTCCTGCCACCGTCGTGGTTGATGGTGGAGGCGCTCACCATCGGGCAGCTGACAAGCGTCGTCAGCAATCTGAAGCGACGTGCGGACCGCACCGCCGTGGCAGCGAGCATCGGTCTCACAGAGCCGGTGCTGTCGTCGTGGATGCGGACTTACGTTCGCGTTCGAAACGTGTGCGCGCACCACGGGCGCTTGTGGAACCTCGGTCTCGGTGTGTACCCGGCTATCCCGAACTCGCCTTCCGTCTCGTGGCTTGCAGAGCCAAGCGGCCTGCCTCAGCGCTCAGAGAAACGTCTCTACCCTGTTCTCGTTTCACTGCAGTCCGTGCTGAATACGATCTCTCCTCACAGCACGTGGCCACGTCGACTTCACGCGCTCCTCGAATCACGCCCGCGGATGAATCTTGCGGGGATGGGAGTTCCAGTGGGTTGGGCGGATGATGAATTTTGGCGACGCCATCTCGCCTGAGGGCTCCCCTCAGAGTCACACTCGGAACTTCCTGCCGAACACGGTCGCGGACATATCGCTCCAGCGGCAGGCGCCGGAGTGATTGCCGCGAGATCGAAGTGACCAAGCCGAGAATGCTGCGGATACAGCTGACGTCGGCCGGGCTGCTCAGGGTTTGAGGGCGATGAAGCGGTCCTCCCCGCTTCGCACCACCCGCCCAGACATCAGCCCCAACTCCAACGCCTCGTCAAGGCGGGCACCGATCGCCGCGGTGACACGCTTGCCGCCGAAAATCGCAAGGGTCTCGCGGCGGAGTTCGTCGGGCGAGAGGCCGGCGGACTCCTCGGCCGCGATCGCCATCGCATTGGCGATCTCGACCAGGGAGATGTGCTCGATGGCACGAGCTGCGTCCGCCGAAGACTGGCGTGCGCCACGCCAAGTCGCCGGGTCGACATCTGCAGGCCAGGCGAACGGCTCCTCCGAGCGACCGAGGTACTCCGCCGGGACTTTGTCGAGGATCGACTTCGCCCGTGAGCCCGCCACCCGGTCAAGGCCGAAGGAGCTCGCGACGAGCTTCGCGAGACGCATGACATGGATCGGGCCCTCGGCCTCCACAGCAGCGCGGATCGCACCCTGGACGGCGACGACGGAATCGCGCTTCGGCAGACGGTCCAGAACCTCGATCGAGCCCAGCGCCGGCGCAACCCACGGCTGATACTCCGACAGCTCGGGATGCCGCGATGATGTCTCCACCACGGCCGCCACCTCGGATTCGGCGGACGCCGGCACCGACGCCGGTGCCGGTGCCGGTGCCGAGCCAACCTTCCGCTCGCGGAACTCCGACAGCGGATCTGGCGACGACAGCCGTTCCGACCACTCGCGCACACGCAAGATGCGCGGCGGGGCTGCTTTCTCCGCCGAGTCCTCTTCGATCGCGACCGCGTCCGCTTCAGCCAGCTCCGCCTCACGGGTAGGCCCGGCCAGAGAGCGCTCCGCCGCAGCCTCCACAGCCGTCACCAACCGCTCCAGCACCTCCTCGCGGTGGTGCAACCACTCCGGCAACCACACGCGCTCGACACCCGGCCAACGCATGAGGCCGCTGAGCACCTCCACCGGCAGCCCGTCGCGATCAGCGACCGTCCGACGCTCGCGCCACGACGCACCGTCGAGCAGCACGGCGACCAGCGGCTTTTCCGGCTCCGCTTCCGTCGCGATGCTGATGTCCACTCGGAAGTCCGACAGCCCCACATCCGTCTTCACGGCGTGCCCGGCGAACCGCAGCTCGTCGGCGATCTCATCACGGTGACGGTCGATGATCGCCTGACGACGACCGTCCTCCCCAGCCGCCTCGCTCCCCCGCTGTGCGAGTTCCAGGTATGCCTTCAGATGCTTGATGCCGGTCGACGACGTCTGTTCGGCCCGCAGCTCTGACGGGTCGAAGCTCGCGAACAGCACCACCTGACGCCGAGCGCGGGTCACGGCGACGTTGAGACGCCGTTCGCCCCCGGCCCGCGTCAGCGGACCGAAGTTCAACGGGATCACGCCCTTGTCGTTCGCACTGAACGCGATCGAGAACAGGATCGTGTCGCGCTCATCACCCTGTACGTTCTCGAGGTTCTTCACGAACAGCCCGTCCTGCTCGTCGAGCGCCAGCGCGATCCGCGGGTCGGCGCTGTCGCGCAAGAGGTCCTCGATGAGCGTCCGCTGCTGCGCGTTGAACGTGATGACGCCCAGCGACGGCGTCTCCTCCGGCGAAGCATCGAAGCGACGCGAGATCTCCTCGACGATCGCCCGCGCCTCCACCGAGTTCGTCCGCAACGACTTGCCCTTGCCGCCACGCTCGAACTGCCCGTCCAACCGCACGAACGCCAACCCGTGACCCTCGACACTGGCATCGCCCGCGCCCCCGAACGGTGCCGGGAAGGACGACAACTGGCTGTCGTAGTAGTGGTGGTTCGAGAACGCGATGAGCGACTCGTCCTGGCTGCGGTAGTGCCACGACAGCCATTTGCTCGGCACTCGCGCCTGCACGCACTCGGAGAGGATCGACTCCTCGTCCTGCAGGACCTCGCTCGTGTAGTCGGCGTCGTCGTCGATCGACGCACCGGCCTCGGCGAACGTCGTCGGCGGCATCTGCTTGCTGTCGCCCACCACGACGACCGACCGCGAACGCCCCATCGCACCGATCGCATCCGCGACCCGGATCTGCGACGCCTCGTCGAACACGACGATGTCGAACAGTTCCGCAGCGGCCGGGAAGAACCGAGCGACGGACTCGGGGCTCGCGAGCGTGCACGGCATGATCTGCGTGACGAGTTCGCCGAAGTTCTCGAGCAACGCGCGAACACTCATGCCACCGCGCTGGCGATCGATCTGCCGACGCAAGCCACCCACCTGACCGCTCTCCGACTGCGAACTGAAGGTCCGAAGACCCAACACTGACGCCGGGATCGCCCGCGGCAGCTCCTCACGCACGGCCTTCACGCTCGCGGTGAACCGCATGACGCTGCGGTTGTGGGCGGTGGCGTCGAAGGCATCGAGCGTGGTGGTGCGCTCGCGCTCATCGATCGACGCCTGCGCGAGTCCCTTCTCGAACGCGAGCGTCGCATCCTCGGTGTCGATGCGGCCGGCGAGGATCGACGTGCGGACATCGTCGAGCCCGTGGGTGCGGAGCGGTTCGACGACGCGCACGAGGTCGAGCCAGCGTTCGAGGACGACGGGCTCCGCAGCGTCGAGTCGGCGTGGCTCGCGCGTCGCCCACCAGGCCTGCAGGAAGCCCTCGCCACCCGACCACGACGCGAGCCTCGCGGTGTCGACCGACGCGACCCGCAGGAACTCGGTCCACCCGCTCGCGAGGGCCATGAGCGCCTGAGCAGCAGCCTGCGAGGGCTGCGTGGTGGCGTAGTGGTCGCGGACGGCGGTGATGAACGCGTCGTCGGGTGTGCCCGGGAGGCGGAAGCCGTCGGACAGCCAGCGATACCAACCGAGCAGTTCGCGGACGGGCTGCGTCGGTTCGACGAGCGGGTTCCAGCGCTCACCGACGAGCGGCAGCGCCGTCGACCGCAGCGTGCCACGCACCTGCACGAGGCGGTCCTGGGCTGCCTTCGCCTCCGTGAGCTGCGGCACGAGCTGCTTCACCTTGAACGACGCCGCGTCCACTGCCAGCACGTCGCTCAGCTGGGCGAGCACCGCCCGCAGTCGCTTCTTGCGGCCGAAGAAGCTCGACGCCGCAGCCTGCTCGGCGGCGTGGAGGGGTCCGGCGATGTCGCGATCGAGGATGGCGGGTGTGAAGGTCGAGCGCCACTCGGCGGGTGCGTCGCGGAGCTGCTCTGCGGCGCCGAGGGCGTCGTCGAGGCGGCTGAAGTCCTCGGATCGCGTGCCGGCCATGAGCGCGCCGATCGGGAGGCGTGGTGCGGCGACCGCGGTCGACCAGAGGCCGAGGAGCTCGGGTCGGGCGGCGAGGCGGAGTGTGTCCATCGGGAGGCCCGCATCAAGCGCCGTGGCGAGGGCTGCGTCGAGCGTCCGCGCAGCGCCCTGAACCGTGCCGGCGTCGAGCCCGGGCGCGGACGGTCCGTCGAGGAACGCCCACGGGTGCGTCGTGGACGGGCGGGCGAGGTCGGCGCGCTCGGGCAGGGCGCGGAACGCCGTACGCAGCTGCTCGAAGGCCTCGGGCGTGCCGGCCGCGACGAGCTGCTCGGGGATGGTCATCGCGACGAGGTCGTGATCCATCGCGAGCAGGCGGCTGCGCGCGGAGTAGAGGGAGAAGCCTGCCGCGTTGACCTCATGGAGACGATCGGCGTAGCGGGTGAGGGTGCGGAGGCCCGACTCGGAGATCTCGCGGTTGGTACTCAGGGCGTCGACGTCGGCCCTGGTGCGGAGGTCGAGTCCGGCCTTGACCTGCGCACGGACGAGGTTGGGACGCGCACCCTTGTCATGGAGGTCGAGCGAGAACGCGCCGAGTCCGACGTCTTTGAGTCGCTGCTTCACGACGTTGAGCGCCGCGCGCTTCTCGGCGACGAACAGGACCTTCTTACCCTCGGCCAGTGAGCGGGCGAGGAGGTTGGTGATGGTCTGGGACTTGCCCGTGCCGGGAGGGCCTTCGAGCACGAAGGTGCGGCCAGCGACGGCTTCCGCCACGGCGTCGAGCTGTGAGGAGTCGGCGGCGACGGGGCAATCGAGTCCGAGGCGGTCGAGGTCTGTGTTGGTCTCTGCGGGCTCGGGGTCCGCGTAGGCGTCGAGGGGCGTGTTGATGAGGTGGGAGACGAGGCTGTTACCCGCGAGGGTCTCCCAGTTCTCGTCGAGGTCCTTCCACAGACGGTACTTCGCGAACTGGAGGATCGACAGCGACGCCGTCTCCTCCACGCGGAACGGCAGGCCGGCGTCGAGCGCCGCCTGGCGGACGGCGTTGAACGCGGCGGGAAGGTCGATGCCCGCGCCGTCGTCGCCAGGGTTCGCGAGCCCCGGGATCTCGAGGCCGAAGCTCAGACGCAGCTTCTCAAGCAGGCAGTAGTTGGGCGTGGAGGAGCCGGCTTCGTCGAGGGAGAGGCGGTAGGTGGAGCCGCGGCTCGTCGTCGTGAGCGTGACGGGCACGAGCACGAGGGGTGAGCGGAGGTCGCGGTCGCCGAACCGCCAGCTGAGCATGCCGAACGCGAGGTAGAGGTTGTTGGCGCCGGTCTCCTCGACGATCGTCTTGGCCTTGTAGGCGAGGGCGCGGAGCTTCGCCGGATAGGCGGCCTCGGTGACGTCGATAAAGGCGCTCTTCTTGTCGTCGAGGAAGGTGATGCGGTCGCTCTCGGCGAGGTCGCGGCCGAAGCGGATGCCGCGCTGCTGGTCGATCGTCGCGACGCTGTCGGAGGCGACGAGGGTGAGCGGGGTGCCGTGGTTGATGCTGTCCTCGAGGCGGCCGAGCGCAGGGCCGGGGACGGCGAGCTCGTGGCCTGAGCGCTCGGTGTAGTTGATGAGCTTGTTGCGGAGGCTGAGGTCGAGGAGGGCGTTCTTCCAGGTGGAGACGCGCTTCGGGACGTCGGGGCCGTGGCCGGCGGCGGTCGACTCGGCAGTGGCCGGGGCGTCCTGCGTGAAGGCGCGTGCTTCGGGCGCTTGGTAGAGGGTGACGACGGATTCACCCTCGCTGTTCAGACGGCGGCTGGGCAGTGGGTAAATCTTGCGGAGGCGGGCCTGGACGACGTCGGTGATGCCGATGAACTTCTCGAGCGAACCGGCGAGGTGCTCGGTGTGGGGCCGGCGGGCGGCGTCCGCAAAGGTGCTGGTCGGGTTGGTGAGCAGGGTGGTCTCGACGACGCCGACACGGCCGAGTTCGAGGGAGTTCACGGCTTCGGAGACGTCGGTGCTGGCAACGACGTCGAGGGTGGTCTGGACCTTCCAGTAGCCGAGGAAGATGTGGTCGTCGAGGAGCCAGAGGAGCGGGTGGATGCCGATGGCTTCGAGGACCGACGCGAGCATAATCGTGAGGTCGAGGCAGGTGCCGAGGCGGCCAACGAGGACCTCCTCGGGTGTGCGGACCTTCTGGCCGCTGCTGCCCCAGCTGGCCGGCGGCTCAGCGTAGCGGATGTCGCGGGCCTTGGCGGCGTCCCAGACGGCTTCGACGATGGCGTCGATGCGGGTGGGGTCGTCGAGTTGGTAGGTGGCGAGGGAGCTGTTGCCGGTCTTGGCCTGGAGGATGTCGGACACCTCGAGCATGAGCTCGCTGACGACGAGGGCGTTCGGCTGAACGTGGGCCGCGAGGAGCTCGAGGCCGAGCTGGACGGGTGCGGCGATCCACTGCGTCGACGCGAGCACGGTGACCGGGCTGTCGGCGGCGCCGAGCGCCTTGCCTGCGGCATCGCGGACGGTGATGCGGATGACGCCGGGCCGCTGTTCGTCGACGAGCAGCATGCGCCGCGGATCGAGGAGCACCTCCGGGCTGCGGAGGAGGGTAGTGCGATCCTCGCCGAGGTCGACGAGGAGGATCTTGGTGTCCGCGACGGGCCCGTCGGCAGTGACGACGTCGATCTCGACAGACGCCGCGCGGCGTTCCGCCCCGTGGTTCTCGACGACGATCTCGTCGATCACCGCGATGCTGCAATGTGCCATCGCGTAGCTGAGCGTCGGCGTCGCGCTGACGCGGATGGAGATTGAGTCTGCGCTGGATGCGGAGCCTTCGGCAGAAAGGGAGCCTGCGACGCTCTGCTGATTGCTCGCTTCGCCGTTGTTAGCCGTTCCGCTCGACGCGCCCGCTTCGTTCCCTGAGCCTGTCGAAGGGCCCACGTCGCCAGCGTTCCCAACCGAGGTAACCGCCCCGCTCCCTGAGCTTGTCGAAGGCCCACCCACAGACAGCACCCGTCCCTTCAACTCCCCCACAGCGCTCGCTTCCCCGTCGGCCCCAACAATCCCCAGCAGCAACTGCATCGAATCCAAACCTCGATACGCCGCCTGCTCCGTGAACCCCTCGCCGTGAGCCCAGGCATTCCGAACATCCCGCAACTCACTCGCGTACCCTCGAGCACTCCGCGACAACACGCGGTCGAACGGGTACCCCAGCTCCCCGATCCGCTCGGTCATCGCCCGAAGCATGAGCGACACGTCGGTCGCCGAGTACCGCCCGTGCCCAATCCCCGCCGCGCGATCATTTTCCTCGATGATCTGCGTCCACTCAACGCCCGGCAGCGCCTCCGCGAACGCCCGTTCGACGACGGGCAGCAGCCCCAACCCAAGCTGCTCGAGGCCTTGGCCAATAGCGGAGTTGAGTTCAGAAGCTTCCACGGTGTGGCCTTTCATTGGGGTGGTGCGAGCGATTCGGGCGTCGATTCCTCCGTCGGGAGGTCACAACGGTACGCGGCTATCGACCCCGTCGACTCTGAGGACTCGGTGCCGCAGTCCCCTAAGCAGTGTGCCCGGCACGCCCGTACGAACCCTAACGAAGGCTGGCGACACCCACGTTCGAGAGCGTCCCGGCGCGACGAACACAAAGGTCCGGATTCCCAACAGCAGTTGGCCATTCACCTGATAAGCGACAGGTGGCCGATAGTGTCGGCTCATGCCGCTCCAGACATCTGCAAGCCTTTCGCTCGAGCTTCAGGTGGGACAAAAGCAGATTCGAGAAGTCCTCCAGGAGCTCTACGGCATTCTGCCGACCGGGATCACGCGTTGGGAGCTCACCGATGAGCAAGCGGGCGCTGTGCGAACTCGGTTCCCCTCGACCGGTGCCACCACAGAACGGCACTGGACACTCGAAGTCGGCGACACTGTCCGCCGTCGCGAGATCCACGCCGCCTTTCGCGGTCAGCAACAGGGCGGGATCTCCACGCCGAAGAGCATCCCCGACATCCTGATTTTCACCGATCCCAAGGAAGGCGCGAAATTCGGTTACGACCGGTTCGAAGGACTGCGCGAAGACGGCTCCTATTCTTATACCGGTGAGGGGCAGGAGGGGCATCACGGGTTCCTTCGTGGTAACAAGGCCCTGCGTGATGCAGCTGCTGATGGCAAGACCATCCGTCTGTTCCGAACCAGCGGAACGCTGGCAAGCTATGTCGGCGCGTTCACAACGGGTGACCCCGCGTATCGAATGGAGACCATCCCTGATGCAAGCGGCGCCCTTCGTTCCGGGATCATCTTCAACCTGGTGCCCATTGATGCAGACACCACGCTCCTCCCGGCGTACGGCGGTGAGCGCCCAACGAGTGCCACGATCACTGAGTGGACGGCCCCCAAGTACTCCGACATCGTCGTCGCGCAGGATGAGCTGATCACCACGGGTGAACGAGTGGTTTCGAGAGTCGAGTTCGAACTGCAGGCAGCCTTCGGCAATTGGCTCAGGAAACAAGGTCATGTGACCAGGCGGCTCACCCTCCCCACGGATTCCTCCACGATCGAGCCTGATCTCTACGTTGAGTCAAAGGGCTGGATCGTCGAGGCGAAGAAGTCATCCGGGCGCGCCTACGTAAGAACCGCCATCGGGCAGGTGCTCGACTACGCCCATACGGCGCGGCGCGGCGGCATCGAGGTTGCGCCTGTCGTGCTTCTGCCGGGTCGCCCGGAACGAGATCTTCTCGAGCTCATGGGAAACTCGGAATCACCGTCATCGTGCGGGCTGACGACGAGTTTGAGGTTCTACCACATACTCACTGATCCCCCGCTTCGGCAGGAGCGCAAGCTCCCATTAAACGAGCCTGTCGCTTAGCTTGATGCCAGCATTAGACCGCTCAGGTGCGTCCGCAGGGCAGGGTCGCTTACGTAGACGTAGGTCCCCCGAATGCCACGCGTCAGCAATACCGTGTAGATGTTCGTGACGTAACGCAGCAGGTCATCATCAGAGTAGGTCAACCCTCGCGCCGGGTTATTCTCCTTACCCTTCTTGTCAAAGTAGGAGCTTCGGTGGAAGACGATTCGGTTCGTGTCGACGTCGAACCGCAGGTCCGGCCCGATGATCACTCCCGCGTAGTTCAGGTCGTACCCCTGAACTGTGTGGATGGAGCCGACCTCTTCGAGCGACAGCGGCGATGCGATCCAGTCCGTCTGTGTGCCATTCCAGCGGAGGTGCACATCGTCGATGACGATGTCGTAGGCATCCTTGTCGTACTTGGTCTTCCACTCCCACGCGAAGCCGGCCACCAGGCGGGCAAGACCCACCTCGGCGTCGCGTTTGCGGATCTCCTCTCGCATCTCCGCGATGTCATCGAACATCCTGAGGTCGTACTCTCCAAAGTCCGGTGCGAGTTCGATCTCTACCGGGCCACCGAGCATGTTCCGGATGTAGTCGACGTAGTCAGCGCCCGCACGCACCCGCATCTGCGACGCGAGCCCAGAGTAGCGATCGGTGGACTTCGCGGTCGCCACGAGTTGATGCAGGTGTTCGGCCGGCACGTCCGCCGGGCGCACGCTCTGCCCCGCGTCGAGCAGGAAGATCTGATGATTGCTCTTCGCCGCGATCCAGTCGAGCTGTGTCTTCGACGTGTCGTCCTCGCCGAACAGCTTGACGGTGATGTCACGGAACTTCTTGTTGAGCGGACCCGAAGGCTGGTTCGCTCGTTGGTTCAACCGGTGGGCTTCATCAACGACGAGCAGGTCGAAGTCTTCATCGGACCCTCCAACGTCGAAAGCAGTCAGCACCATGTCCGGATGCAGCCCCGGAGTCTTCCGAAAGACCTTCTTGATCGAACTGCGCAGCGACTGCTGCGGGACGACGAGACCGACCCCGGAAAGTCTGGAGCATCGCACGATGCTCCTCGGTGAAGAACGAGGAGAACAACGTGTCGCTGTCGGGTTCATCTATGACCGCCGAGCCTCGGATATCGGCGATCAGCTTCAGCAGGTAGATCGCGACAACGGTTTTGCCGGTACCAGGATCGCCTTGCAACACCGTCGTGCTCCGTACCCCACGCTCGATGTCTTCGAAAAGCCCCGCGAGGACGCCGTCAACGGCGATCGCCTGGTCCTGAGTGAGCGCCTTAAACGGCGACAACTTGAACAGATCACTGTTCTCGATCTCCGGGATGGAGCGGGTGAAAACTCCGTCTGCGCGCAGCCGCTCGAAGACCTCAAGGAAGGACTCTCGGTAGCGATCTCGCTCATAGTAGTTCGCGTCGACGATGCCGTCGTTGCGATTGAGTACCTGGTAGGAGCCGTCTCCGGCGAGCAATCGGATCAGAAAAGATTCGAGATCAAGGCAGACTGACTTGTTGAACGTCTGGTCCACGATGACGCGCAAGCCCGTGAGATGTTTCTTCTCGATGGAGTCGAAGTGCTGTCGCATTCGTGCCGCGACGTTGAGGGACTCTCCAACGTAGACGTCGCGTTCGACTCGTGCCGTGCCTACCCGCAGTCGTCCGGCCGACGTATGCTCTGCGATGCCGCCATCGAGCAGATAGACGACAGGCCAATCGCTGTACCGCTTGTCGCTCTCGCCCCACCGTTTCACCTCGTTCGGAGTGAAGCTGAGGCGGGTGATCTCAGAGCTCGTCATACTTCACAGATCGCCCGCGCGCCTTGTCGACCGGATACTTCTCGCGCGTTCGCGCAAGCTTCTCTCGAACGATCGTTTCAGCGTCGAGCCCGAGCCGATCCGTCAGGAGAAAGCAATAGGTGAGCACGTCGGCCACCTCATCGCGTATGCGATCACCGTCAGCATCCGGGCCCCACTGGAAGCACTCGAGGAGCTCCGCCGCTTCGATCGAGATGCTTTTCGCAAGGTTTTCAGGAGTGTGGAACTGCCCCCAGTCTCGCTCGGCCACGAACCGCTGCAGTTCATCGTGAATCGAAGACGTCCCCATTTCGCAAATCTAGCAGGCGACCTGCAGCTCAGCAGAGGTCAGCGACGGGGCGACTCACGCTCGATGGTGGCGCGTCCAACTTTGCCAATGGCCCGGCGGGCTCTGCGTGAGAGTACACCGGATAGGCTCGCTCCAGCTCATACGCCGGGGTCAGAGACAATGACCGCGACGAGCAGAGCGAGGGGTACGCCGAGCGCGCTCCACGACACGACCTGCGCGGTGGTAGCCAGGCCACGCCCTCGCGCAAGGGGACGTCCAAGGTTATCCGCACCCGCTGCGGCGATTTGTGCCTTCGCCCGGCCTCCCAGCACGATCCCAAATGGGAAGATCAGAGACAACCAAAGGGCTGCGCGCGCGAGCTTGTTCATTCGTGCACGCGCTGGCCGTCGCTCTTCGACTCTGATTGCTCGCAGCAGTGCACGTACGCTGCTTCGCAACGCTATGTGGCGAAAGATTCGCCTTGGGCCGCATGCGGGTCCAAGGAAGAACACCGCAAGAGCTGCAGGCGCCGCGAGCATCAAGATGCTCGCCAAGCCCAGCGCCGCTACCGACCGCAGCGTTGCCCCCTCGGCCTCAAGGCCAGCCAGGACCGCAGTAGCGCAAACGAGCACAACGACAGGGACCGTAAGCATCGTGGTCGGCGACAGGTACGACCAGGTGTTTCGGGCAGCATTGACGTATACGTCGTACACCACAGAGTAAGCACCCAGTCCGCAAACGACCGCCAGCGCAATCCCGGCTAGAACAGCTGGAACGGTCCTGCCGAGAGCAGCGCCAAACGCGATGCCTGTCGCTAGCGGCACCATACAAACGACGGCCCATGAGACTACCGACGCTGCGGGTCGAGCCCTCCTGGTGCCTCTCGACAAATTGAGCACTCGTGCTCGCAACTCGGCCCTCCAACGTTCGCTCCGCAGGGACTTGACGGCCTCATCGCGGTCGTCGTGAGCCATAGCCGCGTCCGCGGCGAACAATGCCACTAAGAATCCGCCGGCGGGGCACACGACAACACGTACCAGATCCATGGTCTCGGGTGCTCCGGCGAGCGCTGGCAACGCCATGTAGATACCCATTCCGATCGCGACGGGGACCAACATTGCGGCGACAGCGCTGAGGAAGCGCCGACGCGCAGCATCAGCAGACTCCGAAAGCAATGGCACGGGTGCGCGCGCCGACAATTGAATCGCGACGACCACCGTGGCGAGAATCGCGAAGACGCCCGCGCCGGTCCCGTCGTCAACCCGGCTTAGCGAGAGCGTCGGAGCATTGGGAGATGAACCGACTACCCACAGCATGAAACCCACGAGAGCGAGGAAACCAACAGACGCTATTGTGCCGCCGCCGAGCATCCCCTGCATGCGCGTCGTGTAATCGTCATAGGCTGAATCCACCGCAGCGAGCTGACGGCGAAGCTCGAAATCGACCGGATCCGCTCCACGGGAAACCAAAGAGTTTCCCGCTCGATGTCGCAGAATCCACGCTTTCCACCCCATGCCCAGCCCCCCGGCCGATTCGGCGCCGCCATACAGCAGCACATCGTCGAACACTCTACGAGAGCGAGTTCACTCCCGCTGTGGCCTGACACCCGATTTGGCGGAAGCGCCATGCGAGGGGGTGTTGACGCGGTGCGCTCGCCTCTGACGTAGCAGAGTGCGGTCACCCTCTGAAGGGTCCCCGCCTCGGCCTCGTCGTCCCAAGCTCGGCATCCCCGTCGATCGATGTGAGCTGGATCTCCAAAGAGCCGACCTTTGGCGACGACCGCTCGCCCCGCGCACGGCAATGTCACCGATCTGCGTCCCCGTCTTGCTAACCGTTCGAAGCCACCTCTTGCCGCACACGATCGACGGCGCCGAGCAACCTCGCACTCGACTTAGGCAATTTCGGGCCGCTCAACGTCGAGCAATTCGTCAACCGTCCCCACCGCCGCAACCAGCGCATCCCACCCGCGCTCGCTCACTACCGCAGCCTCGCCATCGGTCAGCATCCGCAAGGTCCGCACATGCCCGACGACCTGCCCGCTCTCATCGCGGATCTCGTCGAACGACGCTCCCCACCGCGACGGCGTCACCACCAGCGCCGAGATCGCCGTCCCCTTGAGGAAGGGCGTCCCGTTGCGCCACGGGGCGAGCACGGGCGGCACCCGGCGATTCTTGGCGATCTCGTCGCAGACGAAGCGCAAGGCGACGAACGCCGCACCCTGCTGACCGTCGACGACCTCGACCGCCAGCTCCACCCGCTCACCGGAATCGGTCGCGATGCGCGACACCCCTGAGGTTATGATCGTGATCGGACCATCCAGCGGACGCTTCTCGACCACCATCACCGAGCCGCCGATCCGATCGAACGGCAGCGGCGGAACACCGAGCGCATCGAAGATGTGACCTGGGAAAACGTCGTCGGCACGGGCGAGGCGAATGTCGTCAGTCATGCCGAGAGCATAACGACGCGGTCTCGCGTCAGGCCATGGGTCGTTCTCCCCATGAGAGCGCACAACTGAAAACGTGAGATCGCCGCAGCCGTCGGCTCAGTGCCCGAGCTCGACACAACGTGGGCCGCCGACTGCATCGATGTGCGTCCGGTTCGCCGCGATCACCGACTGCACTCAATACTCCTGAAACGCAGACGCCTGTGCGCGTTGCGTAGCCGCTGCCTGAGCGTTCAGGCTCACACACCAGCTCGGATACACCCGGAACCCCCGCTTGCCCGGCCGCCTACCTGCGGTGATGCCGAGTTCGGCGAGATGAGCGCGGGTGAACCGGAACACGCCCCGCCGGCCCTCCTGCTCGACGAAGACCAGCAGCCCTGCTGCAGGATCATCGTCGCTGAACGGTGTCGTCGTCCCGTCCGCATCTCGCTGCCAGAACGCGACGAAGGCGCCAGGTTTCGTCGGGGTGTTCCGCGCCGTCCGGATATGCCATGCGTCGCCGCTGATCTGCGCAACGCCCGACTCGTAGTCGCTGCTCTCCATCTCGGGAGTCACCAGAACGGCCATGCCCACCTCGGCCGCATACGACTCAAACGCACTGAACTGCACGAAGCAACGCTATCCCCTCCGTAGACTTGATCAGCATGGAGCAACGAAGCACACCGCGGACCGAGCCGATGCACGTCTGGTACGTCGCGGGCGGGCTCCTCGTCGCCTCGGTGCTACTCGGCTCCTCCGTGCGGTTCGAATCGCTGATCGGTCTGAACGCCGGCATCCTCCCTGCGCTGATGTTCACGGGAGCGCTCATCCTCTTCGCTGTCGGCACGGACCGTTCGACCAGCGTCACCGCACGCCGCCCACTCGGCACGATCGCCCTCATCACCCTCGGGGTCTGGACGTTCATTGCCACGCTCGTGCGCGGCGCTGCCACCGTCCCGCCAGCGATCGAGACATTCCTGACCTTCGGCTACATCGACCTCATCGTGCAGTTCGTCCTGGCCCTCATCGCGGCCACGCAGATCGCCCGCGCGGGCACCGTTCACCGGCCCGCAAACCTCGTGCCGCTCTGGGTGGTGGCTGCGACCACTACCTCGTGGATCATCCAGCAGGTCGTCACCGTCGCCGCAGGCTCGAACGTCACCCTGTTCCTTCCGTTCCTCGTCATCATCGACTCGCTCGTCCGCGTCGCCGGGCCGGTGCTCCTCGGGATCGTCGCCATCGCCCTCGCGAGCCGGGCAACCGCTGCGCGTGCAGCGGCGACGACGTAGCCAGAGCTGGAAACACAACTGCGGAAGCCGCAACGTCACAGGCGCGCCGCACGGTTGACGAGATGGAATACGCCTGTATTCTTTGATGTGTGAATCACATCGCTTCCTCAGATCGAACGACGATGACCGCCGCGACCCCGACGGTCACCCCCGGCGGGTCCCACGGTGCCACCTGGCCCCTGCGTCACCCCTGGCTCGCCGCGATCGCACTCGCCCTTGCGCCCGTCGGTCTTCACTGCCGGAACTTCTGCAGCAGCACAGCTCTCCGGCGCGACCGAGGCCGGCGGGGCTCTTATACTCGCCGGCGGCGCCGCAGCTTCCGCTGCGCTCGGCCTGGCCGTCATGCGCCGCTCGCCGGCCACGCTCAGCAGCTACGGGCTCCGCCAACCCGCACGACTCCGCGCCGCACTCTGGTTAGCGCCCGCAGCCCTCACCGTCCTGATCATGCTCGTCAGCCAGGGCATCCACGTGGGCGGCCCGACGCTCGCCGCCTACGGGGTCCTCGTGGTCGCCGTCGCGCTCAATGAAGAGACCTGGTTCCGCGGCATCGTCCTCGCCGTGCTCCGCGCGCGCAGCGTCCGGAGCGCGGTCGTCGGCAGCTCGGTGCTCTTCGGCGTGCTGCATCTCGCGAACCTCGCGGGTGGCGAAGACGCGGGCGCCGCCATCCTGCAGGTGGTGTTCGCCGCGCTGTTCGGCCTCGTCGCGGCACAACTCGTGGTGCTCACCGGTAGCCTCTGGCCGGTGATCGTCTGGCACGCCGCCTGGAACTTCGTGAGCTTCGCCGGCGGGAACACCACCGGCCCGGGAGCGACGGTCGGCATTGGGATCGCCATCGCCGCCATGCTCGCCTACGCCCTGCTCCTCCGGCGCCACCTACTCGCACTGACGCGCGTCGAAACGTCGGACGAGCACGTAGCCGTACGCTGATGTCGTGGAACTGACCGAGCGACAGACCGAACTCGCCGACGCGGCCCTTCGGATCATCGCCAGCTCCGGTATGGGTGCACTCTCGTTCCGCGCCGTCGCGACCGAGGACGGCTGCTCGCTCGGCTCCGTCCAGAAGGCCTTCCCCAGCAAGCAGCGCATGCTCTCAGCCGCGTTCGCCCGACTCCGCGACACCGCAGCCCCGCTGCCGCCCGGCGAGCCCGGCCGCCCGACCGTGCGCGGATGGTTCGTCGACCTCCTCATCGGCGTGCTCCCCCTCGACGACGCCAGGCGTGCTGCACAGCGTCAGGGCGACGTCTTCGCCCAACAGGCGCTCGTCGACCCAGAGATCGCCTCCGCCATCACCGAGAGCGACAGACGATTACGCGGCCTGATGGCATCGCTCGTTGCGCGCGGCCGACAAGAGGGCGAGATCCCTGCGTGGGTGGAACCCGACACCGCATCGTGGGCGATCCTGGCGTTGGCCGGAGGCGTTGCGGCCCAACTCACATACGACCCCAAGACGGAAGACGAGATCCGCGGGAAGCTCGAAACGGCGGTCGGCGCCCTGCTCGGCGCGGTGGACACCGCCTGGACCCCGCGGCGGGGCACCTCGACAACAATCACGCCTTCCTGACGACGACCTCCACTGGCGTCGGGTTCTGGAAGAGGTCGAGGACCGGGCAGTGGGCGTCGACCGCGGCACGCAGTTCCTGGTAACGCTCGTCGGTCTCGGGGCCGGTCAGGCTGGTGTTCAGGCGGATCGTCGAGAAGCCCGGACGGACCTCGTCGGTGATGCCGAAGAGGTTCCGGACGTCGAGGTCGCCCTCGGCGTCGATGCTGATGTCGTCGAGCTGGATGCCGAGCGCGTTCGCATACAACCGGTACACCACGATCTGGCAGGAGATGAGAGCACCGAGCGCGAACTCCACCGGACTCGCAGCGACGTCGTCTCCGGCGAGCGCCGCCGGCTCGTCCACGATGAAGCGGTGCTTTCCTGCGGTGATCGCACTGGCGACCGAGCCCTCACCGGATCCGGACACCCGATAGGTGAGCGCGGCACTCGACGGCGCGGACGCGATGCGCTCGGACCAGGATGCGCCGGCGGCGTTCAGTCGGTCGGCTCGCTCGGCGGCCGAGGTGGTGGGGACGGCGGGGACATCGTTGGTGAGGAGAGTCATGCCGACAGCTAAGACCGGCCGGGCGGACGGCGCCAGCGGGGTGCGTCACAACACGTCATAGAGGGATGGAGGACTGGAAGGACGAGGGCACTTCGCGGGCGGGCGACTCGGCGACCGGGCGGGCACCTCGACAAGCTCGGTGACCGACCTACGAGACGGCCACCGAGGACGACGTGCCGAGCGGGTCAGAATCTCAGCCCGCGAAGCGGTCCAGAGCCTCGCGGAGGAGACGGCTCTCCTGCTCGCCTCCGTGACCCTCGTCCTCGACGATCGACAGGGTGCTCGCCGGCCACAGTTGATGCAGACGCCAGGCGGTCGACGCCGGACCACTGATGTCGCGCCGACCGTGCACGAGCACGGCAGGGATGCGCGCGATGCGATCCATGCGCGCGAACACCGCACGATCGCCTGCGAGGAAGCCGTCGTTGCTCCAGTAGTGGGTGACGAGCGTCGCGAAGGTCTCGCGGACAACCGGATCAGCATGGCCGTGCCCGCGCAGGTCCGGGCGGTCGAGAGACACATGCACGCTCTCCCACCGGTCCCAGTCAGCAGCGGCCGCCGTGCGCTCGGATGCATCCGCCGCCCGCAGCCGCCGCGCATAGGCTTCCACGACCCGCTCCCCCTCACGTCGGCCACTCGCCCGCTCGAACGCATCCCACTCCTCAGGGAAGACCCGCCCGACACCCTCGGTAATCCAGTCGACCTCCTCTCGACTCGTCGTCGTCACTGCCATGAGCGCGAGCGCCTGCACTCGCTCAGGGTGCTCCTGCGCGTAGGCGAGGGCGAGCGTCGTGCCCCACGAGACCCCGGCGACAACCCATCGCTCGACGCCAAGCGCGATACGCACCGCCTCGATGTCGGCGATGAGCTGCTGGGTCGTGTGTCCATCGAGTTGGTCGAGCGCATCCAACACGTTGGGAGTGCTGTGCCCGCTCCCGCGCTGGTCGATGCCGATCAGCCGGTAACGGTCAAGGTCGAAGTGCGACCGGTACCAACCGCTACCAAGCGAGCTCCCCGGCCCACCGTGGAGCCAGAGCGCGGGCACGCCATCGGGCGTCCCGGACTCCTCCCAGAAGATCGATGCGCCGCCGGAGACCTCAATGTGACCGGTGGCGTGCGGGGCTGGAAGAGAAGAGGACATCTGTCCACGGTACAGAGGAGGTCGGTATGGATGACTCATCGGCACTGCTGTGCATAGTGTGACGCTTGGAAACTAACTGTTCTGGCGTTAGAATTCAAGCATGAAGTCCCGAGAGTCGCTGCGAGCCCTCGCGGAAGTGACCCAGTCCCAGTGGGGAATGGTCACCTCCGCGCAGGCCGGCGCGCGCGGGATCAGTCACATGAACCTCACCCGCCTGACAGAATCCGGATCGCTGACGCGCCTAGCCCAGGGTGTCTACCGGGATAGCGGGGCTCCGAGCAGTGATCACGAGGATCTGCGCGCAGCCTGGCTGGCGATCGAGCCGAAGAAGCTCGCCTACGAGCGTCTCAACGGACAGCCGAGAGCTGCGGTCGTCTCTGGCGAGTCGGCAAGCAGACTGCACGCTATCGGCGACCTGCGAGGCATGACGAGCGAGTTCACCACCGCCACCCGCAAACAGACCCAGCGAACGGACGTGCGATATCGGACCCGCTCTCTTCCTGAGCAAGACGTCACTGTGCGAGACGGCCTTCCGGTGACCACGCGCGAACGCACCATTGCCGATCTGGTCGAGGACCGCCAGGATCTCAGCCTGGTCGGCGGCGCGCTCCGCGACGCAGCACGCGAGTCGTATCTCGACCTCGACCGCCTCAGCGAGCTTCTCAGCCCGCTCGCAGAACGTAACGGCCACCGCAAAGGCGACGGCGACGCGGTCCTCGAGGAGCTGCTGCAGATCGCGGGAATCGATCTCGCTTCGATCGCGAGGCACATGGCCGCGATCCCTGACCTCGGCGCGCTCATCACGGCGAACTACCTGCGGCACCTGGCGACCGTCGACCTCGCCAAGCTGCTCTCGGACACGAGCGGAATCAACGCAATGTTCAGCGAATCGATGCAGCCGAACGTTTCACGCATCAGCGACCTTGCGGCGGCAGCCACGGAACCAGCGGTGGCCAACATTCGCGCGAGCCGCCAAGCCGCCCTCGCGGGATACGACTGGGCCGCCATCGCCGAAGCCACGTCGCTGCAGAAGAGGACTTCCGAGAAATGAACGGGGAGGAGCGATACGCGAGCCCGGCCGCCGTCGAGTCGGCGATCGCCGCAGCAGCACGGAACGCGTTCGACGCAGACCCATCACTGTCGACGCATGAACGCATCCGCATCGAGCACTTCAATCGCTTTCTCAGTCGGATCTTTTCCGACGAGGGCGAGTCGGTATGGATCCTCAAGGGCGGCACCGGAGTGCTGGCGCGCGTCGCATCGGCGCGATCCACCACTGACGTCGACCTCACTCGAGGTGGCGCTTCCCTGGATGTCGCTCTCGACGAGCTCCGCCGCCTCGCGGCCATCGATCTGGGCGACTTCTTTCGCTTCGACTACACGACGCACTCGACAGTGATCGACGGGAATCAGCAGGCATACGTCGAGGGGTACCGGGTGACCTTCGACATCTCGATCGGGGCGAAGAAGAAGGGCACTCTTCACGTCGATCTCGCTGTGAATGTCGTAACGACAGACGAGCCGGAAATGACAGCGCCGGTGAACGCGCTCGATTTACCGAAGCTCCGGAGCAACCCGTACCGCCTGTATCCGGTCGTCGACCAGATCGCAGACAAAGTGTGCGCCACGATCGCGCTCTACAACGGCCGACCGTCGAGCAGACAGAAGGATCTGGTCGACCTCGTCGTGCTTGCGGTCACGCAGGACATCGACGGGTTGAAGCTCATCGGTGCTCTGCAGGTCGAGGCCCGAGTGCGATCGCTGAACCTGCCCGCGGTCTTCGAGCTCCCGCGACAATGGGGTTCCATCTATGCGAAGCTCGCGATGAATGTGCCCGCGTGTGGACGCTTCCAAACCATCAGCGAAGCGGCCCGGCTGACAGGATCGCTCATCGACGCGGTACTTGACGGCCGAGCCGCAGGACGAACCTGGGATCACACCGCGCTCGATTGGGTCTGAGCCTACTCATCGCGCGTGCGACCCGGCTAGCAGGACAGCCGCTGCACCAGCGCTTCGACGGTCGAGAACTTGATCGACTCGACGCCCTCTTCGTCATCCTCGTCGGACTCGACCTCGACGGCCTTGAACGCCAGCTCCGCGTCGCTGCACGAGCTTCGTTCGGTGAGTGGAGGGGGGGGGTTCGAAGGTGAGCGGAGGAAGTGTGGAAGACGAACCAGACGTTCGCGGCATGGGCACCTCGACAGGCTCGGTGAGCGGGGCTGAGTCGGTGAGCGGCGAGCGGTGGGTGGCGGCGAGCGGTGGGTGGCGAGGGCCGGGCGCTGCCCGTCAGCGCGGAGTGTCTCGGAGGTAGGTCCCGAGGGAGCGGGGTGCCACAGCCGTGATCGTTTCGATGTCGCGACTGACGGTGGCCATGTCGCCGCTCGCGATCGCCGTGTAGGTACTCACCCAGGCGTCGACCTGCCAGTCGGGTGCGCCGTAGCCGGCCCGTGAGGCGTACGCCTCGTCGAGGGTCTCGTCAAGGTAGGTCACATCTGTGCCGCGGACGGAGGAGATGATCGCCGCGACCTCCGTGAGGCTGAGCTCCTCCGGGCCGGTGAGCTCGTAGGTGCGACCGTCGTGCTCGGCCGGTGCGGCGAGGATGGTCGCGGCTGTCCTGGCGACATCGGCGCGCGCAACAACCGCGACTCTCCCCTCGCCGGCAGGACCACGGATCACACCGTCGTCCCCCACGAGCGCCTCCATGAAGTCGATGTAGAAGCTGTCACGCAGGAACGTCCACCGCATGCCGGAAGCGCGGATGTGCTCCTCCGTCGCGAAGTGGTCGCGGGCGAGCGTGAAGACGGCGTCGGGCGCAGCAGCGACGAACGAGGTGTACACGACGTGCTGCACACCGGCCTCCGCTGCGGCGTCGATGAACGTGCGGTGTTGGTCCAGGCGATCCGCGCTCTCCGCCGCGGACACCATGAACAGCGTCTCCACACCTTCAAGGGCGGCGAGCGCTGCGGCACGGTCGCCGTAGGCGAGCTGGTGGACGGCCGACCCGTCGAGCTGCGGCGCCTTCACCGGCGTCCGGACGAGGAGGCGTTGCTTGAGACCTCGCGCGGCGAGATCCCGGGCGACGAGGCCACCGACGACACCGGTCGCTCCCGTGACAGCGAGGGTGGAGGAGGCGGCCATGTCGGCATCCTTTCGAGGCGGCGAGGACTATGCAGCAGTGCTGCTGCGGTTCATGCAGGCTACCGCCAGGGCGGCGTCACGTCTCACGCAGAGGTTTCCGGGAGCTCCTGGATCCGCCTGATCGCACGAATGAGGCTCGGACTGTTCTCTGCAGCCACAAGCGGGCGCCAAACGGTCGAGGCGAACTCGTTCAGCTGTGAGACATACAGCGCACCCGCTTCGCCAGTTCCTGCGGTCATATCCCGCTGGACGCCCCGCGACCGCGATTGAGCACACAGTGCGAGGAGCGCTCGTTTCGCGTGCGGCAGTGATTCGGGTTGCGGCGGCAGCCGGTTCATGGGCACGCTGAAGAAATTCGAAAATGCCTCGCGATCCGCGAGCAGCCAGGCCTCCGACATCGAGTGAGCGATTCGGAGGCTGAAACCCGGCTGCCACACCGTGATGTCGGCTGACAGCTTCGACCGGAGCGCGACCGGACAGGCCGCGTCCGAGTCTCGGAATACCACCCATGGAAATTGGACTGACGCCTGGTTGTACTTATGGATCTTCGGATCGAGTTTGCTCTTGCCACCCGCCACGATGATCCTGTTGACTTGCCGCCCGGCCACCAGCACGATAGCGCGCGCCATTTCGCGGTCTGAGTCCCCCTCGACGACGACGTTGATCACTTGCGTTTGCGTCCGACAGCGATCAGTCCCGACAAATCTCGAGGCGCGATCAGACCATCGACGATATCCGACGCAGGTAGCTCGGCCGCCAGCTCGCCCGCCACTTCCTCGATATCGGACAGGATGTGCGCGACAGTCCCATCATCGGTCACTCTCAATACGAGCACTTCAGCGGGACGCACACCTTCGTCGTTGAGCAGTTCTGGAGCATGCGTGGACAAGATCACTTGCAATGTGCGGTCTCGTTGTGCTGTGGCTAGCACGGTCGGCAGCGTGCGCACAATCGCCGAGTTCAGTGATAGCTCCGGCTCTTCCAACAAGAGCACGCCCCCGTTGGCAGGCGCGCTTACAAGCGTCCACAGTAGCCCGACCAGCCGCAGCGTCCCGTCGGAGAAGTCCACCTCACTCTGACGAGCGGGGGTTTCCCGCCAGTTTTGATACCCGGCGATCAAGTGCGGCATTCCGGACTTGTCGACCTCCAGACGGAGAGACTGGAATTCCGGGACAGCCGATCGAAGAGCGGTCTCCATCCGACGGAACCATGCATCTCGCGTTCGCGCCTGCACGGCGTTCATCTGTGCAATGAAGTTGGAACCGAACGGATCGTTCACGCCAGAACCCACTCGCGATGGATCTCGAATGATCTGTGGGACGAGGTGGAAGTATTGGACCTTCGCGAAGTAGTCGGCCAAAGCGCGGAACTCTTGATTCGCCGCGATCTGTTCAAGGTGAGTCTGCGTCAGTCTGACCGAGTCACCCTCGTCGGTCTCGTCCGGACGGTTGAGAATGACGACGCCATTGTGCTCAACACGCTCTTCGTCGACGATCGGCCGGTTCAGGCCGCCCTTTTCGCCGCGAATGGCGATGCGGTACCGCCAGGTATCGCTGCCGTCGGCGAGCTGCAGATCGATGATCAGCCGACCCTTCTGATGGTTTCGCGCAAAGAGACTCCGCACCTTGCTCAGGCCCCCGCGATTCTCGATGGCTGAAGCGAGACCGCCGCCGGAAGAAGCGATATCACCGAGGAATCGGAACAGATCGAGCAGATTGGACTTACCCGACGCATTCGGCCCGACAACGAAGAGGCGGCTCTCGATCGGAACGTCGAGTGTTTTGAAGTTTCGCCAGTTGCTCGCGGTCAGATGCGTAATCCGCATGCCGCCTCCATCCAATGATCGCCCTCGCACCGAGTAGCCCCATCCTACGGACTGAGCTTCTGGCACGACTGCGCGAGTGCGCTTCCCCCGGACGACCGCGGTGGTCATCCCCGAACCAACCGCCGTTCGAGATCTGCGTCCACCGGTCGACCACGCAAGCAGTCACGACGATTCATTGAGCTCTCCTGACGTGACGCATGGTTCGCTCGCCTCGACGCGACGCGGCACCGGCCACAGCAAGATCATATGATACTTGTAAATCTGAAATACGACATGAGCGAGAGGCCTACGCCTCTCCCGTACTCCACCAGGAGGCGATCTTCGTCCCGTTGATCACGTGGTCTCCGACGGCCCGGGCTTTGAAGCGGGCCGGGTTGTGGGAGGCGAGGGTGCGGGCGTTGCGCCAGTGACGGTCGAGGCCGCGAGCCGTCTCGACCGCGCTGGCACCACCGACCTCGAAGAGGGCGGTCGCCGCATCGAGGACCGACGGCAGGATGACCAGCTGGGCCCGCGTCGTCGCGAGCTCGACCTCGGCGACCCGCTGCTCGACCTCGTCGGACAATGCGTCACGGAGCACCGCCGCACTCGAACGGCCCAGGCCCGCCACAGCTGCGGCGAGCGCCGCGTCCGCCGCGAAGGACTTCGCCGAGAGATCACCCACGACCTCCTGCACGATCGGGTCAGCAGCCGCCGTCGGCGCCGAACCGTGACTGTACGCACGGGTGCGGGAGCGCACGAACTCCCCCGCATCGTCCACGATCGCCCGCCCGATCCCCGTCACCGCCGCCAGCAGGACCAACTGGACGAAGGCGCCGGCGTGCGACGGACGGTCAAGCTCGCGACGCGTCACTGCGTCCGGATCCACCTCGACCTCAGTGAACACCGTCGTCCCGCTGCCGGTGAGCCGCTGGCCGAAACCCTTCCAGTCGTCGATCCGCTCGACCCCGGCCGCATCCGTCGGCACCAACACCGACACGAACTCGCCGTCCTGCTCCGCCGCGACGCCCACGAGGTCCGCGAAGAGCGTGCCCGTGCTGTAGAACTTGGTGCCGTTGAGGCGGAGGGTAGCGTCCGCCTCCGATGACGTGAGCTGGGTCTCCAGCGAGCCGACCTTCGCCGAGGAACGCTCGTGGCTCGCGTTGCCGACGATCGCACCATCCGCCAAACGGGCCAGACGCGCCTCGCGCTGCGGGGAGTCCGGCGAGTGCAGCGCGCGGTCGATGTAGGAGAAGTGGGAGCGGAAGAGCTGGGCGATGTTCGGGTCCCGTCGCGCGAGCTCTGCGAGGAGCTCGAAGAACTCCGCGTGCGTGGCACCGTCGCCGCCGTGGCGGGGCGGGAGGGTCACGCGGGTGAAGCCTGCCTCGCGAAGAAGCTCGACCTCCGCGAACGGAAGGGTGCGGGACTGCTCACGGGCGATCGTGGTGCGGCCGACCTCGGTGAAGACCGCGGTGAAGCGGGCGACGAGGTCGCGCGGTGAGGTGGGGAGAGAGGTCATACGGGAGGGATCCTCGGGGTTGGGGTCGTTCGGCGAGGGAGGGGCTCGTGGGCCCTTCGACAAGCTCAGGGAACGGAGATGGCCGGGCCTTCGAGATCGGGTGACGGACCCTGGGCGACCGGAGGTTCCGTCTCGGCGGCGACCGCGGGGTCCGCCACGCGGCCCGGGGCCTGCCACTCGGGGAGGGTGCCGTTGAGCTCCCACTGGCCGAGGGCCGCAGCACGCTGGGCGGCGGGGTTGTGGGAGGCGATCGTCCGCACGTTCCGCCAGTGGCGGTCGAGCGCATGCGTGCGACTCACTGCCGACGCCCCACCCACCTCGAACAGCCGGCTCAACGCATCGAGCACCAGCGGGAACACCGTCTGCTGCAGCTTGAACACCTCCAGCAGCACGTCCCTCGCGCCCTCCTCACCGCCGTGCACCGACGCCTCCAGCGTCCGCGCACTCGACAACACCAACGCCCGCGCCACGTGCGCCGCACTGCTCAGCTGACCGACCACCGACTGCACCAGCGGATCCTCCCGCGGCAGATGCTCCCCCGCGAACCCGACTGTGCGCCGACGCGCCCGCACATACGCGACCGTGTCCTCCACCGCCCGCTGCGCGATCCCCGCGACGACCCCGACCAGGATCAACTGCTGCAACGCCCCGGTCCGATGCCACCCGGCCGCCCCGCCACGCAGCTCCACGATGTCGCGCGGATCCACCGCCACCCGATCGAACGTCGTCGTCCCGCTGCCTGTGAGCAGCTGACCGAAGCCGTCCCAATCGTCGGTCGACCGCGTCCCGGCATCGTGCGCCGACACCGTCAACCCGATGCGCGCCTCACCGTCGAGCGCCGACAGGTGGATCCAGTCGGCATAGATCGAACCCGTCGTGTAGTACTTGGTGCCGGTGACGAACAGGCCGTCGTCCGACCGCTCGAGCTCCGTCTCCAGGTGCGCCGTCGCATTCCGCTCCGACTGCGCGTTCCCGACGAAGTCCCCCGTCAGCAACCGTCCGAACCACAGCTGCCGATACGCCTCCTCCGGCTCCGCCAACAGCGACTCGACGAACAGGATGTGCCCACGCCACACATGCCCGAGGCTCGAATCCGCCGCCGACAGGTCGATGAGGTGTTCGAACAGGTGCTCCACCGTCAGTCCCGCGCCGCCGGCCGACACCGGGATGCGCAGCGCCCCGAAGCCGAGGGCACGCAACTCGGCGAGCTCGTCGAACAGGAGTCGCCGGTCGGTCTCCCGCTCGATCGCCCCGCCGCGCACACGCTGGAGGAAGTCGACGAAGGCCTGCTCGTCGAATGGGCTCGACGGCGACACGGCGTCGTCCGCTGCCGCCTGGCTCCGTGCCGACTCGTCCACGGTCACTCCGTTCTGTTCTGCACTCATCGGTGGAGCACCGACTTCGCGAGGAGGTTGCCGAACCACTGCGCCATCTGCACGAGCAGGATCAGCGTCACGACGACGAGCCCGACGACGATCCAGTCGAACCGCTGGTAGCCGTAGGTCATGGCGAGGTCACCGAGGCCACCGCCGCCGATCACGCCAGCCACCGCAGTCGCATCGACAAGCGCCACGAGGATGTAGGTCAGCCCGAGGATGAGCGGGCCGAGCGCCTCGGGGACGACGATCGTGAAGAGGACCCGCGCCGGGCTCGCGCCCATGGCGGCACCGGCCTCGATCGCCCCGGGAGAGACTGCCACGAGGTTCGACTCGGAGACCCGCCCGATCGCGACACTCGCCACGAGGATCAACGGGATCGTCGCCGGCAGCGGGCCGAGGCCGGTACCGAACACGAGACGTGTCAACGGGATCAGGGCGATCGCGACGATGAGGAACGGCACTGGACGGATCACGTTGATGATGAAGTTCAGGACACCGAAGATGTAGCGGTTCTCGAGGAGATTGCCCCGACGGCTCGCATAGAGGAGGAGTCCCAGCAGGATGCCGATCACGGTGGCGACCGCGAACGACACCGACACCATGAGGCCCGTCTCCGCGATCGCCTTCAGCAGGCGCGGGAAGAACGCTTCGGGATCGAAGTCACGCACGGGAGGTCTCCTTCAGGGAGGTTGCGGTGGGTGGGGTGGGCCCCTCGACAAGCTCGGGGAGCGAGGATTCCTCCGGTCGCCGAGCCTGTCGAGGTGTTTCTGCGGATAACCCCTCGACAAGCTCAGGGAGCGACGACGGGGCGGGATCGATCGCGGTGACGGTGGCTGTGGTGCGGAGGGCGTCGATGGCGCCGTCGACTCGGTCGTCGGCGCCAAGGAGCTCGACGGTGAGGCTGCCGAACAGGCGTCCCTGCAGCTCGTCCACACCACCGAAGACGACGTTGAAGTCGATGTCATGCTCCCGTGCCACCCGCGAGAGGAACGGGTGGTTCGTGTCGCGGTCCTCCACATGCAGCTGCACGAGACGACCGTGATGGATGGAACGGATCTTCGCGAGAGCGTCCGCCGACGGGATGTGATGCAGCACACTCGACACGAACCGACGCGCGACAGCGGTGCGCGGGGCGGAGAACACCTCGTACACGCTCCCGGACTCCACGACCTCGCCGTTCTCCATCACCGCCACCCGGTCGGCGATCTCCCGGATCACGTCGATCTCGTGGGTGACGAGCAGGATCGTGATCCCGTACTCCTCGTTCACCCGCTTCAGCAGCTCCAGCACCTCGCCGGTCGTCTGCGGGTCGAGTGCGCTCGTCGCCTCGTCGGAGATGAGGATCTCGGGCCTGGTCGCGAGCGCCCGCGCGATCCCCACCCGCTGCTTCTGCCCGCCCGACAACTGCGACGGATACGACAGCGCCTTGTCGCTCAACCCGACGAACGCGAGCAGTTCCTCCACCCGATCGACGACCTCGGCGTCCGGCAGCTTCGCGAGCTTCAACGGGTAGGCGATGTTCTTGTAGACATTGCGGGACTCCAGCAGGTTGAACTGCTGGAAGATCATCCCGATGCGCTGGCGGGCGGAGTACAGCTCCTTGCCGGCGAGTGCCGAGATCTCGCGCCCCTCCACGACGACCCGGCCGGTCGTCGGCCGCTCGAGCGCGTTGACCGTGCGCAAGAGCGTCGACTTGCCTGCCCCGGAGAACCCGACGATGCCGAAGATCTCCCCGCGCTCCACGGTGAGGTTCACGTCGTGCAGCGCTTCGAAACTGCGGCCCTTCACCGTGAACGTCTTGCTGACGTGCTCGAAGGCGATTGCTGTGGTCATCGATCTGTCCTCATCACTGAGTCGGAGTCATCCGGACGGTGCCGGGTGGTTCGTGGGTGGTGCCTGCTGTCGTGGGACAGGGGCGCCCGGAGATCATCCGTGACGCCCCTCGGGTCGGCGGCCCCACACCGCAGACACCCTTCCCTGCGACGGAGCTACTTCGCTTCGTCCTGCAGCTCCGCGAGCTTGTCGCGGAGGTCCTTCACCGGGACGTTCACGAAGATCGAGTTGCCCGCGTACTCGTCGTCGAGGGCTGCCTTGACGCGCTTGTCGGCGTAGGCCTCTTCGAGGATCTTCCAGGCCGGGTTGTCCTTGTTGTCCTCGCGGGTGGCGATGACGTTCACATACGGGAGGTTCTTCGCGTCGAGCGAGTCGTCGAGGAAGAGTGCGTCGTCCTTCGTGATGCCCTGGCTCGGGTCGAAGTAGGAGGTACCGACAACGACGGCCGCGAGCGACGGGTCGTCGAACTGCTGCACGATGCTCGTGGCAGGCAGCGGGACGAACTGGATGTTCTTGTCGTTGGACGTGACGTCTTCGACGGTCGGGAAGTTGCCGGCGTCGTCAGCGATCTCGATGAGACCGGCGGCAGCGAGGATGTTCAGGGCACGACCACCGTTGGACGGGTCGTCCGGGATCGCGATGCGGGCGCCGTCGGCGAGGTCCTTCACGTCGGTGAGCGTCTTCGAGAAGATGCCCCACTGCGTGATGACGGTCGAGAACACCGGGGTGAGGTCAGCGTCGTTCTCAGCGTTGAAGGCCGACAGATAGAGGATGTGCTGGAACGCGTTGGCATCGACGGTGCCTGCGACGAGCTCCGTGTTGGGGAGGACCCAGTC
This sequence comes from Plantibacter sp. RU18, assembly GCF_050613355.1. Lineage (NCBI taxonomy): Bacteria > Bacillati > Actinomycetota > Actinomycetes > Micrococcales > Microbacteriaceae > Plantibacter > Plantibacter sp. RU18. The sequence goes on along the minus strand of NZ_CP159618.1, from coordinate 562,936 downwards.
CTTCACGTTGACCCACTCGACGTCGAGGCCCTTCTCGGCCGCGACCTCCTTCACGGCGTCCTGGAGCTGCGTGTCCTCGGAGACGGCGATCTTCACGCTGAGGCGCTCCGCAGGTGAAGCGGATCCGCCGGCTGCCTCGGCGGAGCTGCCCTGGTTGCCGACGACCACCGACACGACCACGGCGATCGCGACGACGGCGACGACCGCGATCGCACCGATCAGGATGTTCCTGCGCTTCTTCTTGCCCGAGGCGAGCGCGTTGCGCAGCTCGCTCTGCTCGGGGTTCGGTCCTGGTCCGGTGCTGTCGCTCATGGTCGTCATCCTCTGGGTCACTGTGATGTGGTGCGGCGCCGATCCGCGCCTGGATGACAGTTTGGGCACGGCGTCGGCGAAGGCCACATCGTGTTACCGGAGGGCGGTCACAGAACGAGACATCTCGTAAAGTCCCGCGGCGAGGACGCGCAGGTGTCTACACTGCGGCCGCGCTCGGGAACGGCGACCGCATCAGATCGAGAGGTGGCGCACAAGCTCCTCGACGGTGCCGAAGGTGATCGTCTCGCCGTCCTCGTCGTCCTCGTCGGGCTCCACCTCGACGGCTTCGAACGCCAGATCGGCATCGAGCTGGACGAGGACGGAGCTGTCGGGGAACTGCTTCGGTGCATCGAAGGAGAGCAGCACCACGTCGATGAAGACGATGATCGACCGGAGGATGAGGTCGGCGCGCAGGTCGGCCTGCTCGAACACCTCGTCGGCCTCGACGGACTCCTCGATCTCGGAGGCGACGCGATCGAGCAGCACCGCCCACTCGGGCGCCGAGATCGCCAGGACGCGCTCTGCCTGATCGGCGAGCGCAGCGGGCTCCGGCTCCTCCTGCTCCTCGGGCTCGGGGTCGACGTTGAGCATCACCTCGGCGTCGATCGCGTTGAAGCGCGCAAGCCCGTAGACGAAGGTGTCCTCGACCTCCGGCGAGGCTACGACACCCCGGCGAGTGAGTTCCTGGGCAAGGGCGTTCAGCGAAGCAGTCATGTGCGCCAGGGTATCGCGGGTGCGCTGAGCGACGCCGGACCACTCGCAGGGAGAGCGCTGAAGATGGGAATGGCTGTGCTTGGGCGCCCGTTACCGTCACCATGACAACCATCGGAATCATCGGTTCAGGACACATCGGCTCACAGCTCGCGCGCCTCGCGGTCGCCCAGGGACACGACGTCATCGTCTCCAACTCCCGCGGCCCTGAAACGCTCGGGGACCTCGTCGCCGAGCTGGGCGAGCACGCCACAGCCGGCACCGCCCTCGACGCAGCCGAGCGCGGCGAGCTCGTCGTCGTCACCATCCCGCTCCACGCGATCGACACGGTTCCCGTCGAGCCGCTCGCGGGCAAGGTCGTCATCGACACGAACAACTACTACCCCCAGCGCGACGGGCACATCGCCGCCCTCGACGAGGAGACGACCACCGTCTCCGAGCTGCTCCAGGCACGCCTGCCCGAGTCGCACGTGGTGAAGGCGTTCAACCACATCTACGCCGCAGACCTCACCACGAAGGGGAAGCCCTCCGGCACCCCGAACCGTCGTGCGCTCATCGTCGCCGGAGACGACGCAGACGCGAAGGCCACCGTCGCAGCACTCATCGACTCCTTCGGTTTCGAGCCCGTCGACATCGGCCCGCTGGCCGAAGGATGGCGCATCCAGCGCGACACCCCCGGATACGGCCCCGACTTCGACGCCGACCAGCTGCGCGAGGCGGTCGGCTCCGCGAAGCGCTACCGGGACGCCTCGTAGCGATCGGGCGGGCGGCGAGACCACGCGAGCCGCCCGCCGACGGCGCGCACCCGACAGACTGGTGCTGATGACACTCCACGAAGCAATGAACGCCGTACTCACCGAGCGCGATGCGCCGATGCGCGCCACCGACCTCGCGGACGCGATCAACGAGGCTGAACTCTATTCGCGAGGCGACGGACATCTCGTCCCGGCCACGCAGATCGGCGCCCGCGCCCGTCGGTACCCGCAGTTGTTCACGGTCTCCGAGGGCGTCGTCGCTCTCGCCGAGAACCCTGGCGGGCTCGATGGCGCACCGAGCGCCGTCGACCGGTTACTCGCGGCGGCAGAACGTCCGCAGCGCAGCTGACGTCGACACCCGGTCGAGCTGGCTCGGATCATGGAGCTGACGTCTCGGCAGCCCGTGTTCACCGCGACCTCGGCTGCCGAACAACTCGGCATCGGCGTCACGAACATCTACCCGCATCTGCGCCGGCCGGTCGATCATGGCGTCCTCCGACAGCATTCCGAGCATCGCATCGGGCAGGTCTGGCGCGCCGACGACATCCTGGGTGCACTGGACCGGTTCGCCGAGCGTGCCGGACGCCGTCACCTCGGGTAGCTGTCAGCGTGGGAAACACCCTTCGTCTGCTGTGACCAACAAGGTGTCGGCATCTGCACCGGCCGTCCACGCGACGGTGAGCGCGTCGTCGAACGTCTGCGGATCGCCCTCCTCCTGGCTCACCGATCGATCGAAGCTCACACGCACCGACGACCCGTCAGCCGACCAGACTGCTGAATTCCCTCGCGACGCCATCTCGACGATGCGCTCGGTCGCCGCGGCGCCATGTCCGGGTGCCACCTCGACGGTCCCCTCCACGCGGGCGAGCAGCATCGACTCGCCGTGCTCCGACAGCAGCGTGCAGGGTCGGTCCGACGTCGAGCTGTCGACCAAGCGCCCACCGTCGTCCGCAAGGGAGTCGATGACCCTCAGAAGCGTCGCCGTCGACGCAGCGACGGCTTCACTCCGCGACGACGATCCCTCGTGACTCTGAGCTGATGTCCGACTGGAGGGCACGGTCGCGGCGCCGAGCGCCGTCGCCAGCAGCATCGAGAGGCCTGCGCCGATGGAAGCCAGTTGCACGACCGAGGCAAGCACGATCGCGCTGACGGCGCGGACCCCCAAACGCGTTTTCTTACCGGGCGCCTTCCGCTGGATGTTCGATCGGGTCAGTTGGGACATGGTGTCTCCTCTTGGTCATGGGGCTGTTCATCCTCGCCGATCGCTTGGCGATCACCAAAGGCTTGAGCCATGAGGCACAAAGACCTTGTCGGGTCGGGGAATAACGTCGACGTCGACACGGTATTCGGCCGACGACAGCCACATGAACCGTCGACGCGCCAGCATCGAAACCCGGGCGGCGCGTGCTACCTGGGGAGCAGCGTCGCGCATACCCCCCGTGCTCGCCTGAACCTCAGGGACAGCACCCCTCCATAAGTCGGGCGCGTGACCTATATTGGGACTGTTGTCCCCCACAGCGCGGACAGCAGACTGAACCCGCGGGCCCCGCGCCGTGATCGTCAACTCCGTCGCAACGTTCCGCCGCATCGCATTGCCGCAGCGCTCTGCCGGCGCACGCTCCTCTCTGAAAGAACTCCGATGACGCTTGTCCCGCAGCCGCCTGCGCACATCCCCGCCGGCTGGTACCCGCACCCGCAGAACCCTGCGCAGCAGCAGTACTGGGACGGTTCCGCCTGGACGTCCGCAGTAGCACCCGCCGCGCCACTCCCGCATGCGCCCGCGCTGCCGCAGCCGACGGGGCCTGCACCGTACGCCCCCGCGCAGCCGCCCGTGCTCTACACGCAGCCGACCCAGTACCCGAACCAGGTGCAGCCGACCCAGCCCTACGGCCAACAGGCGGCATACGGTCAGCAGCCTGCCTACGCCGCCCAGCCGTACCCAGGCCAGCCATACCCGGTCGCGTACGTGCGGCCGCTGAAACAGACAGGCACCGCCTACCTGTTCGCGATCCTGCTCAGCGGCTTCGGCGCGCACCAGTTCTACCTCGGCAACGTGGGTGCCGGGATCGGCTTCATCGCCCTGTGGTGGGGCGGCTGGGCGCTGAGCTTCATCGGCATCGGCTTGATCGCGATCCTCGCGGCGTTCGTCTGGTGGATCGTCGACCTCTGCACCATGCAGTCACAGGTGGACACCGCCAACCGCCGCATGGTCTCCTACCCGTACTGACTCAGAGCCAGTCACCCGACGCGCAGCACACCGCGACCGGGACTCGCCACACCTCCGCACATCGAGCATCATCCCTCAAGCCGCCACAACGGCGTCGAGCACACAGCAGAAAGGCACCACCGCATGTCCGACCAGAACCAGCCTCCCGTCCCGCCGCAGCCGAACGGCCAGCCCTATGGGCAGCAGCCTCCGCAGCCATACGGACAGCAGCCGCAGCAGCAGCCCTACGGACAGCAGCCTCCGCAGCAGCCCGGCCAGCCGCCGTACGCTCAGCAGCCCTATGGCCAGCAGTTCGGCGGACCGCAGCAGCCGACCGGCACGACGGGCAACGGCCTCGGCCTCGCCGCCCTCATCATCGGTGGCGTCGCGTTCATCGGCGCGTTCATCCCGTTCGTCAACTTCGTGACCGGCTTCGTCGCGTTCGTCGGCCTCGTGCTCGGCATCATCGCCCTCTTCCTCAAGAACAAGAAGAAGGGACTCGCGATCGCCGGCACTGCCGTGTCACTCGTCGCGATGATCCTCAGCATCGTCCTCGCCATCACGTACACCGCTGGCTTCGCCGGCGTCGTCAGCGAGGGCATCAAGACGGCGGTCGCCGAATCGTCGGCCGAGGCCGACCGCGATGTCACCGTCGTGTACGAGGTCACGGGCACCTCGGCTGCCTCGTCGATCACCTACGCGACCTTCACCGACGGCAACAGCGGCACCGAGCAGGCCAACGATCAGGCGCTCCCCTTCACCAAGGAGTTCACGATCAAGGCCGGCGGTACGTTCGACTACACCTCGTTCTACCTGATGGCGATGAACGGCATGGACGACACCGGCGACATCAGCTGCAAGATCACCGTCGACGGCGAGGTCGTCGCCGAGCAGACGTCGACCGGCGAGTACGCATCCGCATCCTGCTCGGCGTCGAGCTTGGACCTCGACGACTCCGAGTAGTTCGACTCCCCCAGCTCCACACGCCTCACCGAAGCCCCATCAGTCCGCACCGACTGGTGGGGCTTCGTGCGGCGGGCCAGCTCAGCCGATCGGACGTTCGCGCCGGCGCTCCAACAACATCGGCGCGTCCCGGAAACCCGCTCGCAGGTACACCGGGGCGGCCTCGACATTCGCACTGACCGTGACTCGCAGCACCCCCCGATCATCCGCGGCACCCAGCAGTGCACGGACAAGCTCTCCTGCGATGCCGCGCCCGCGGTGCTCGGGACGGACGAACACGCTCTGGACGTCACCGGTCAGGCGTCGCCGCGCGTCGTAATCCGGCGCCCGCTCGAAGACCACCAGCCAGGCCATGCCGACGAGCTGCTCGCCGATCGCCGCGACCATGCAGATGCGCGCGTCCGGGGCGGCCTCGATCCACGACCTGAGGTCGTGCGCGAACATCGCCCGCTCGCAGTCCTTCGGTTCCACGTCCGGCGGCGACCACAGCAGCTTCAGCTCGGCCAGCTGGGCGGCATCCTCGGCGGTTGCCGCGCGGATCGCGACGTCGGGTTCCATGGGACGAGTGTCGCATCCGCCCTCCGCGCCGGTCAGCCCCTTGCGCGCGGCCCGTATGCTGTCGGGAACTGGCATCGGGGGACGTCACATGCAACGACGCATCATCAGCACACTCGGGGCGATCTCGCTCATGATCGGGCTCGGCGGCTGCACCGGCATCGGCCAGACGCCGCCCACGTACGCCGACCTCGACCGCGAGCCGACCGCGCAAGATCAGCTGCCCGCCAGCAGCATCGGCGACGGCAGCGACGGGTTCACCATCGACGCCGACACCGCCCGACTCGTCGCCGTCCAGGGTGACACGGAGGTCTTCCTCGCATCGGCGACCGAACAGGGGCACGACCGGGTCTGCCTGTTCGTCTTCGCTGCAGACGGCCCGCTCCGGTCATGCGGTGGCGAGAGCTTCGCGATGAGCGACAGTGTCAACGAGTACCGAGTGCTGCCCGACGCGGTCGCCGGCACCGAACTCGACCCGGACGAGGGTTGGACCCGCCTCAGCGACAACGTGTTCACGCGCCCCGTCGCCGAGGACACTCGCGATACGCAGTAACCCGCGCTACGACACCAACCGCTCGTGCAGTCGCCCACCCGGACCACCAGCATCGGCATCCGTCGAGAGCGACGCGGGGTTGATCGTCACCCAGACCTCGTCGAGCGACAACCCGAGGACATCGGCGATGGCGGCGATGGTCGAGAACGACGGCGTCGCGACACGGCCCGACTCGATCTTCCGCAGCGTCTCCGGCGAGAGCCCCGCGTCGAGGGCGGTGTCGAGCATCGGGCGCGCACCCCTCGCCTGCCGCAGCAGTGCGCCGAGGCGTTGACCGCGTTCGACGTCGGCGGGAGTGAGCGGGAGCCTGACCATGGCTCCGAGTGTAGTACGGGATACTTTGACCGGTATAGTTATTGGCTGGACGAGTTCGCGCGGCACCGCCGCACACCCGACAGACGAAGGGCACCCGCATGATCGAGATCTTCACCCCCGCCGAGGTCGACAAGGCCCGACGCACCGGCGCCCTCGTCGCGAACATCCTCCACACGCTCAAGGCGCGCGCAACGGTCGGCACGAACCTCCTCGAGATCGACCGCTGGGCGAAGGCCATGATCCTCGAGGCCGGCGCCGTCTCCTGCTACGTCGACTACGCGCCCTCCTTCGGCCGCGGCCCCTTCGGCCACTACATCTGCACCGCCGTGAACGACGCCGTGCTGCACGGTCTCCCCCGCGACTACGCGCTCGCGGACGGCGACCTCCTCACCCTCGACCTCGCGGTCCTCCTCGACGGCATCGCAGCCGACTCCGCCATCAGCTTCGTCGTCGGCACCGCGAGCCCCGAAGACCTCGCGATGATCGAGACCACCGAACGGGCGCTCGCCGCCGGCATCGCCGCTGCCCGCCCCGGCGCGAAGATCGGCGACATCTCGTTCGCGATCGGCAACGTCCTGAGCGCCGCCGGCTACCCGATCAACATGGAGTTCGGTGGTCACGGCATCGGCACGACCATGCACCAGGACCCGCACGTCTCGAACGACGGCCGCGCCGGCCGTGGCTACAAGCTCCGTCCGGGGCTCCTCCTCGCGATCGAGCCGTGGATCATGGCCGACACCAACGAACTCGTCACCGATGCCGACGGATGGACACTCCGGAGCGTCACGGGCAGCCGCACCGCTCACAGCGAGCACACCATCGCGATCACCGCCGATGGCGCGGAGATCATGACACTGCCGACGCTCTGACCACGGCAGGACTCGCCTCTGACGGACGCACGAGGGCCGACGGCTAGGGTGGCCTGATGTCAGACGAGCGACGAACGACACGGCAACGCCGCTACCTGAGCCTCGGACTGGGTGAGCTGACCGCTGCCGCCGTCTTCGCCGCGGTCGCCCTGGTCACCGTGGTTCCGATGTTCAACGACGAGCAGGGAGCGCTCGCGCTCTGGGCGGCCCTCGTCCCCTTGCTCGCCATCCTGCTGCAGGCCGGCGCCTACTGGTTGCTCGCGCGGAGCTGGGTCGAGCTGCGGCCGATGCCGCTTCGGGTGGCGCGCCTGTTCCGAGTGCTCCGCGTCCTCGACGCCGCCCTCCTCGTTGCAGGGCTCGTCGGCGTGCTCCTGTGGCTTCCGGCGCAGCCCGGCCTGGCGATCCTGGTGGTGCTGGTGTGGCTTTTCGGGATGATCGAGTACGTCAACTACTTCACTGTCCGGCTCGCCTACCCGGTGTCACAGTGGGCGCGGTTGATCGGTCAGTGGCGGACACCGCGCCTCATGCAGGATGTCCGTTCCGCAGCGTGAATCCCCCCGCGCGGACGGACGACCGGCATGAGTCGGGTCGGTGTCGGGTGATCGTCGGGTCGATGTCGTGGCCATGTCGCCCGGTCTGTTCCTAGGGTTGCATCATGAACGAGACACGAATCGGCGAACTGCGCAGGGCCAAGGGCTGGACGCAGGAGCGCCTCGCCGCAGAGAGCGGCATCACCACCCGCACCATTCAGCGGCTCGAGGCAGGCAGTGACGCGAGCCTGGAGACGATCGGTCTCATCGCGGATGCGCTCGGTGTCCCCGTCGGCGAGCTCTTCATCCACGTCGAGACGAAGACGTTCGAAGACTCGGTGGACGGACTCGATGCACGGAAGCGAGCACAGCAGGCCAAGCGCGACGGCATCGCACAAGGCATCGGGTACGCCTTCGGTGGCATCGGCATCCTCGTCACGCTCGGCACGGTCGTGTTGGTTCCGACCGGCGCGCTCAGCGCACTCGGATGGCTCGGATGGCTGATCATCCCCGCGTACTGGGGCGCGGGTGGCGCTCTCGTCAACGGCGTCTTCAGTGCAGTCGTCGATCCCCGCCTGGACGCGAAGTATCCGCTGTCGGTCCGATCACCGATCAACTGGGGCCAGCCGGGCACCGAACGGAGCTGAGCCTCCGCGCCAGAGCAGGACACCCGCGCGATAGCAGGACGGAATCGCGCAGTATCTCCTCCCCTGGGGCGGATCACCTGCTGTCGGGCGCCGCGTCGCAGCCGACACCATTGCCGGGTCCGGTGCGTCCAGCGGACAATGAGTCCAGCCGCGGTGACATCGCGGACCGCCACTGACGAGGAGTCCAACGATGGCCATCGAACCGATCGCACTCGACCACCGCTTCAGCGCGCCCATCGGGGTCGAGGTGAAGGGCGACATCTGGTCGTACGTCGAGGTGCCAGGATCAGTCGAGCTCTTCGGCACGGGGAAGTCCGTCCGGGTCGATGCGACGGTCGACGGCGTCGAAGTGCTCAACATGGGCCTCATGCCCACCGGCGTCGGCGGGCACATGCTGTCGATCAGCGCCAAGCTCCGCAAGCGCCTCGGCAAGGACATCGGCGACAGCGTCGACGTGCATCTGTCACGCCGCCTGAGCTGAAGCGCGGAGCGGAGCATACCGATCCGCCGATCAGCATGCCCCACACCGGGCGCTCCGCCCCGCCTGCGCTGGTTCAGCCCGCGTACACGTGTTCTGGGGAGATGAGCTCCGTGATCGGCTGCATCAGGGCGGAGGCGAGATCCGTCTCGCCCTCGATGTCGGTGTTGACAAGCATGACGAGGGTCGTGTCCTCCTCCGGCAGGTACACGGTGACGGTCTTGTAGCCCGGGAGGCTGCCGTTGTGACCGATCCAGCCGTTCACGTTGAACAGCCCGAGGCCGTACCCGACGCTGTCGTCGCCCTCCGCAAGCGGCTCGGCGTGCAGTCGCTCGCGCTGCGTCTCGTCCGACAGCAGTTCGCCGTTCACGAGCGCAGGCACCCAGCGGCGCAGGTCGTCGAGTGTGGAGTTCATCGCCCCCGCCGCCCAACCCCAGGACGGGTTGTAGTCGGTGGCATCCGCGACGGCGCCGTCCGCCGTCTGGTTCGTGTACCCCTGCGCGTGCGGCTTCGGCAACTCGTTGCCCTCCGGGAACCGTGTGTGATCGAGCTTCAGCGGATCGAGGATGCGCTCGGTGATCACGTCGGACAACGACGACCCGGTGACGTGCTCGACAACGAGCCCCAGCAGGATGGTGTTGGTGTTGGAGTATTCGAACTGCGATCCGGGCGTGAAGCCGAGCGGCTGGTCTGCGACGTACCCGAGGAGTCGCTGCGGCGTGAACCCGGCTTCAGGATCGGCGAGGTAGTCGGTCACGAACGCTTCGGTCGAGCTGTAGTCGGGGATCCCGCTCCGCATCCCGGCCAGCTGGCGGAGGGTGATCGAGCCGCCGTCCGTGACGCCGTCGACATACTTCGAGATCGGATCGTCGAGAGCCACTTTCCCGTCGTCGACGAGTTGCAGCAGGGCGGTCACGGTGAAGGGCTTCGTTGCGCTGCCGATCCGCATGGCGACGTCGGTCGTCATCGGAGCCTTCGTCGCCGTGTCCGCCACCCCGGCCGCCCGCGTGTAGTCGCCCGCCGGGCCCCAGACGCCGATGATCACGCCAGGTACGCCGGTGGTCGTGAGAGCCTCATCGATGATGGCGTCGAGCTTGGCCGCCGTCGCCGGGTCCATCGGGCCGTTCGACGTCGCCTCACTGGACGCGGGGACGGGGCTCTCACCGGCGGGACCGGCACTCGCGCATGCGGTCGCGCCGACCGCCAGGAAGGCGGCGCAGACGGTGGTGACGACGACGCGTCGGAGCGTCCGGTTGTGGATCATGAGGCGAGCCTTTCGTTGGGCTGCAGGTTCGCAGCGGCGTCCACACAGTTGAACAGCCGCGTCCTCGGCGCTCCCTGGGGCGACCCCATTTCGACTTCGGCCTCGTCGTCGACCACCGCGGGAAATCAACGAACCGCGGGCCGAGACCCACGAGATTCCTCCCGAAGGCGCCCTCCTTTGGGATGAGGCGATCCTGAGCGACGGGCGTCCACTCGACGACCCGGAGACGCTTATCCGCCCACAGCCTCCTGGTGCAGCAGCAGCGCGATCTGGACTCGGTTGTCGACGCCGAGCTTGCCCAGGATGCTCGACACGTGACTCTTCACGGTCGCCAACGACACGGAGAGTTCAGCGCCGATCTCGGCATTCGAACGCCCTCGCGCGACGCCGAGGGCGACGCGCTGCTCGGCCGGTGTCAGCCGGGCGAGGTGCTGTGTGCGGGCTGGCGCCGGGCCCGGCTCGGTGAATCGGAGGATCAGCTTGCGCAGCACCGTCGGCGAGAGGATCTGCTCGCCGGCCGCGACCCGGCGGATCGCCGCGACCAGTTCGGGTGGCGGCGTGTCCTTCAGGAGGAACCCGCTCGCGCCAGCCCGCAGCGCCCGGAGGATGAGGTTGTCCTGATCGAAGGTCGTCAGCACGATGACGTGCGGTGGATCGGGCAACACGCGGAGCGCTTCGGTCGCCTCGACTCCGTTCACCCTCGGCATGCGGATGTCCATCAGCACCACGGTGGCGCCGCTCGACCGCACCAACTCGACGGCGTTCGACCCGTCGCCCGCCTCGCCCACGATCGTGATCCCCGGCTGGCCCGTGAGCATGGTCCGCAGTCCGGAGCGCACCAGCCATTCGTCATCGATCAGCAGCAGCCGGATCTCGTCGTCCAGCTCAGGCATGCGTCTCCAGGGGGAAGCAGGCGGACAGGATGAAGGCTGCGTCGTGCCGGCCGAACTCGACCGTGCCTCCGACGAGGGTCGCGCGCTCGACGAGCCCGATCAGACCGGTCCCCGACCCGGGCACGGAGGCCACGGCACGCAGGGCTCCCGGTGGCATCGGCTGACTGATCCGTACCGCGAGACCGGTGTCGAACGACCCGCTGATCAGCACGGAGACCGACGGTCCACCACCGTGTTTCCGTGCGTTGGTCAGGCCTTCCTGGACGACCCGGTAGGCCGCGCGATCGACCTGCACCGGCAACGCATCCCGTACCTCGTCGATGTCGATGACGGCGTCGACGGGGTACCCCGCGCTCGCACTGTCGCGGAAGAGGACGTCGACGTCGGACAGCGTCGGCGTCGGCCCGAGGGCGTCCCGCTCCGTCGACTCGTCACGCAGCATGCCGATGACGTCGCGGAGGTCGACGAGCATCTGGTGCACGCCTGCACGGATCACGCCGGCCGCGCGCTGCGTCTCGGCCGCGGGAAGGCCGGCGGCGTATTCGAGGGCGCCGGCGTGGATCGCGACGAGGCTCATCCGATGCGCGAGGACGTCGTGCATCTCACCGGCGAGCAGCGAGCGCTCCTCGGCTCGCACCCGTTCGACGCGCTCCCGTTCGACGGATTCCGCACTGCTCGCCAACGCCACCAGCGAAGCGATGAGCCGACGCCGGTTGCGAACCGTCGTGCCGCCGACGATCGCCAACGCAGCCAGCACGACTGCGACGCCCACCTGGCCGAGGGCGTCCGTGTTCCAGACGATCGGTCCCGGCATACCCACGATGACCGCCACGACGTAGGCGGCTCCGAGCGGCACCGTCCAGCGCGGCGATCGACGCACGGCGAGCGAGAACAGGGCGAGGAGCGCAGCACCGGCCGCACCGGGGATGAACGCGGCGACGAGGATCACCACCACAGCGATCCGGACGGGAGCACGCCGACGCCAGAGCAGCAGGACACAGGCGGCGAGGGCCACCAGCAGCTCGAGGACGGACAGCGGCTCCGCTCGCTGGGCCGCCTCGAAACGGTCGACGAGGACCCAGGCGACGCCGAAGAGCACGAAGCCGACGGCGACCGCGACACGGCGGACACCGCTCTGCGCCAGAAGCGCATCCGTGTCGTCGCTGCCCTCGACCGTTCTCATCGGCATCATCCTGTCATCGACCCGACTTGCGCGCGCGTCACCGCCTTATATAGTTAACATGTTATTTAGACCGACGGATCTCCGTCACACGATGAACGAACAGCAAGGTGTGCGCTGATGCATAACGACGATTCCGAAGTCGAAGGCCGTCTGACCCGATTCGTCAGAGACCGGCTCGGAGCCGCACTGTATCGCGAGACGGCGCCCGTCGAGATCCTGTCGTGGGAGGCACCAGGAGAGCCCGTTCCGTTCGACACTGCGATCGCCGCCGACTTCGCGCCGTTCACGGTCGGGAGCGACTGGGGCAAGCCGTGGGGCACCACGTGGTTCCACATCACCGGAATGATCCCCGCGACCTGGCGTTCAGCGGAGGGCGACACCGACAGCGCTACCAGCAGCGAGCTCGTCATCGACCTCGGCTTCAACTGGCACCGCGCCGGCTACCAGGCCGAGGGCCTCCTCTACACCGTCGACGGCATCCCGGTGAAGGCCATCAACCCGCTCAACCATCACTACGGCGTCGATCATCTGAGCGACGGCCGGATCGACCTCTACCTGGAAGCCGCGTCGAACCCGGACTTCGACGTGGAGGAGTTCCTCTTCCAGCCCACGCCGATGGGCGACCCGTCGACGGCGGGCGACACCCTGCTGTACCGGTTCCGATCGGCCGCGATCGGCCTGCTCGACCGCGAGGTCTGGGAACTGCAGGCCGACATCCGTGTGCTCACGGGGCTGCTGGGAGAACTGCCGGCGAGTTCCAGTCGCCGCGCGTCGATCCTCCGCGCGCTCGAGGACATGCTCAACACCGTCGATCCGTTGGCACTCCACAACACGGCGAGCGCCGGCCGAGCCCGCCTGGCGCCGGTCCTCGCGAAGCGCGCCAACGAGAGTGCCCACTCGATCATCGCGATCGGCCACGCGCATATCGACTCGGCCTGGTTGTGGCCCATCCGCGAGACCATCCGCAAGTGCGCGCGCACCTTCTCGAACGTGCTCGACCTGATGGACCGCTCCCCCGAGTTCCGGTTCGCGGCATCCTCCGCCCAGCAGTTCGAATGGATGAAGCAGTTCCATCCGCACGTCTACGAACGCATCCGTGCGAAGGTGGCGAACGGGCAGTTCATCCCGGTCGGCGGCATGTGGGTGGAGTCGGACACGAACCTCCCAGGCGGCGAGGCACTCGTCCGCCAGTTCCTCTTCGGTCAGCGGTTCTTCACCGACGAGTTCGGTCGGCCGTGTGAGGAGGTGTGGCTGCCTGACTCCTTCGGCTACTCCGGGTCGCTCCCGCAGATCGCGACCTCCGCCGGCGCTCGGTGGATGCTCACGCAGAAGATGTCGTGGAGCCGCACCAACGACCTCCCGCACCACACGTTCACCTGGGAGGGTATCGACGGCTCGCAGATCTTCACGCATCTGCCACCGGTCGACACCTATGTGGCCGAGCTGACGGCCGCCGAGCTCGCGCACGCCGAGGCGAACTTCCGCGAGAAGGGCCGCGCCACGATGTCGCTCGTCCCGTTCGGGTACGGCGACGGGGGCGGCGGGCCGACTCGGGAGATGGTGCAGACCGCGAACCGCTTGCGCTCCTTGGAGGGCTCGTCGACGGTGGAGATCGCCTCCCCGGCTGAGTTCTTCCGTCGTGCGGAGGCCGAGTACCCGACGCCGCCCATCTGGGTGGGCGAGATGTATCTGGAGTCCCATCGCGGCACCTACACGAGCCAAGCCCCCACGAAGCGCGGCAACCGCCGCAGCGAGCACCTGTTGCGCGAGGCGGAGCTGTGGGCGACTGTCGCGACCGTGCGACGCGGCGTGCCCTATCCGGCTGCGGAGCTGTCGGAGCTCTGGAAGACGGTGCTCCTGCTGCAGTTCCACGACATCCTCCCCGGCAGCTCCATCGCCTGGGTGCATCGCGACGCCGAACGCAGTTACGCCTCGATCACCGAACGGCTGACGGTCATCATCGAGCGGTCGCTCCGGATCCTCGTCGGCGATGGCGACGTGCCGATGCTGGCGAACGCCGGTCCGAGAGCGGTCGGTGCGCAGATGGCATCGGCCGTGGGGCCGGTCGACGACGTGGGTTCAGCGGCTGCACCCGTCGCCGTGCGCGTCGACGGTCCGATGACGATCCTCGACAACGGTCTCCTCCGCGTCGCGGTCGACGAGAACGGGCTCATCCGCTCGCTCCGGGCCACGGGCGGCGCTCACTCCGACGCCGGACGCGAGACGATCGCAGACGGGGCAGCAGGTGGACTCCTCCAGCTCCACGTCGACACGCCCAACGAGTGGGACGCCTGGGACATCGACCGGCACTACCTCGCGAGCTGCGAGGAGATCATCGCTGTCGACGCGATCAACGTCGAGGAGACCGCTGATGTTTGTCGAATCGTCGTCACCCGATCGTTCGGGACCTCGACGGCGGTCCAGGCGATCGGTCTCCGCCGCGGGTCGGCCGTCGTGGACGTGACAGCCGAGGTCGACTGGCACGAACGGCAGAAGCTCCTGAAGCTCACCTTCCCGTTCGCGGTGAAGGCGGATCGTGCGGCATCGGAAGTCCAGTTCGGGCATGTGTTCCGCCCGACGCACCAGAACACCTCGTGGCAGTTCGCCCAGTTCGAGACCCCCGCCCATCGTTGGGTGCACGTCGGGGAACCGAGCTTCGGGGTGGCCCTCGCGAACGACGCGACCTACGGCTACGACATCCACCGGGAGACACTGCCGTCGGCCGTCTCCAGCACCGTCGTGCGGGCCTCGCTCCTTCGCGCCCCGCTCTATCCCGATCCGGAATCCGACCAGGGCGTCCACTCGTTCGCCTTCACCATCCGACCGGACGCGACGATCGCCGACGCCGTGTCGGACGGCTACGCGCTCAACGTGCCACTCCGAAGCGTGACCGGCGCGGACGTCGTCGAACCGCTCGTGAGCACTTCCGGTCCCGGGCTCGTGATCGAGTCGGTCAAGCTCGCAGAGGACGGTTCCGGTGACGTCGTCGTGCGACTCTATGAAGCCCTCGGCGAGCGCGGAAGCGGCGACGTCATCACCGACGGGCGGCTTGGCAGGCCGGCCCTCGTGGACGTGCTCGAGGGACCGGTGGACGCCGCCGCGGGGCTCTTGGAGCACCGCACGACGAGCACGGACGAGGGGCCACGGACCAGGCTCACGCTCCGCCCGTTCCAGCTGATCACGCTGCGGTTCCCAGTCCGACCGGCCGAGTACGGTAATTTATGATGTTAATTACCCGACGAAGCCGACCGTAACCGAGGGATCCTCCAATGTCGCCCAGTTCGCCTCCGAAGTACGAGCAGATCAAAGCCGATCTCCGTCTCCAGATCATCCGCGGCGACTACACGCCCGGCCAGCCGTTCGTCACCCAGCAGCAGATCTGCGACTCCTACTCGGTGAGCATGCTGACCGCCGCCCGCGCGCTCAACGAGCTCGAGGTCGAGGGTCTCGTCACCCGACTCCGAGGCAAGGGCACCTTCGTGGCCGAGGCAAAGACGCAGTCGCGGACGCCCACGGGGCACACGATCCAGTGCGTCGTCCCCAGCCTCACCAGCGGCCACGTCTCGAACTTCGTCCGCGGCGTGGAATCGCTCTGCACCGATCGCGGCTATCACCTCATGCTCTCCGACTCCCACGGGCTCGAGGAACGGCAGTCGCGCGCCCTGGTCCGTGCGAGCACCGGCGGGGTCGACGGCGTGATCATCTACCCTGTCGAAGGCCAGGCCGACCACGAAGCCGTCTCGCAACTGCGGCGCAACGGGGTGCCGATCGTCTTCGCCGACCGCTACTGGCCGGAGATCTCACTCGACGCCGTGCTCCTCGACGACTTCGCGATCGGCTACGAACTGACCCGAGCGCTGATCGCGCGCGGTCACACCCGGATCGGCACCCTCTGGGGCGAGATCGTCGCGTCCTCGGTCCGTGACCGCCTCTCCGGACACTTGCAGGCGCTGCGTGAACACGGGCTGCCCGTCATCGGCGAACTCACGGCACTGCGCTCGTACTATCCGACGGACGCACGCGGCGGTTCGTCCGTGCTCAAACAGATGATGAAGGCGAAACCCACCGCCCTCCTCTGCGCGAACGGCTTCGTCCTGGCGACCGCGATGAACGAGCTGAACGAGTCGGGCCTCCGCGTGCCGGAGGACATCGAGCTGGCCGGAATGGATGAGGCGGGCCCCTACGACACACTGCCGCTCACCGTGGCCTCCGCGGCGCTCCCGTCCTACGAGATGGGCCGTCGCGCCGCCGAGATCCTCCTCGAGCGCATCACGGGTGCCGATCCCGACGGCGAGACCGAGCACATCGTGCTCCCGGTCGAGATCCACCTGCACGCCGCCGCGGTCGCTGCCACCGGCTCCTGACCGGACGCCCTCTGAACGCGCCCGCGCTGCAGCCGACCATCGCGACGGACGGCCGCACCACCGCTCGGCGATGCGGCCGTCCGTCACTGCAGGGCTAGGGTGCGAAGACCACGAGCAGCTGCGGCGCATCCGTCGCGACGGTCGGCGTGAACTCCGCAGGACGGAACGCACGGTACGTCGTCGAGGTCGGGACGAGTGTCTCCAGCCTCAGCCGGAAGGAACTGACGTCCCTCCCTGCTGCGAGGTCGGCCTGCACCCATGCAGTGACGTCGATCTGCCGGTGCGTTCCGGTGGATGACGGCGTCCCGGCGATGGGGAAGGCGAGCGTTGCAGCCGGCGGGCTCCCGAAATCGGCGGCGCTCGGAGCCGTGACCGGACCGAGGTGCTCGAGCACGATCGGTGCGGCGTTGCCCGACTCGAATTCGGTGAGGTCGAGCACCACGCGCGTCACGTCTCCGGCTCGCGCCGCCGTCAGGTCGAAGGAGACGACCGGTCGATACTCGGTGTTGGTTCCACCGGCCCGCGCCGTGTTGCCCACCTGCAGCCGACCGTTGGTGTTGTTCACCTCGGCGGGGCCGTCGGACCGCGTCGTCGCGTCCTGTGCCGGCACGCTCGGGATCGCGATCTGATCAGGGCTCACGAACGCCGTGCCGAGCGACAGGATCGTGCCACCGACGGTGAACGTCACCGGAAGCTCGACGTCGTACCCGGTGTCATTCGCGATCGTCACCGGGATCTCGCGCCGCTCATCGGGTGCGAGTGCCACAGTCGCCGTATAGGCCGACACCTCGACGCCTGGCAGCGTCGCGATGGCGAGCGACCCCGAGACGGCATGGTCCGTCTGGTTGTGGATCCACACCGAGTGGTGGTTGACGATGCCGTCGAACCCGTTGCGGAGCACCCGCGACGACAGGTCACGGATGACCGTCAGCGGCAGCGGCACCGTGCCCGACACGCTCACGCCTGCAACCTCGAACGAGTACGCGGCGGTCAGCTCCTGTCGGTTGCCGATCATGTCGCTCGGGCCGGGGAACATGTCCGAGACGTTGTAGAGGCGGCCATCACCGACGGCTTGAGGGACGACGATCGACGTCTCCGGGTGGCTCCCGGTGAGTGTCACGTCGGCCGCATCCCAGGTGTCCGGATATTGCACGGTCCAGGCCACGTCGGTGACGGCGGTGCTGCCCTCGACATCGAAGGAGAGCTCGGCGGCTTCTCCGGCGGTCAGCGAGTAGTCGGACGATCCAGCGGTCACGGCCAGGCCGAACGCGGCTTGGACGAGGCTCGCCCACGCCCGCTGCACACCCGACAGGTCGACGCCGCTCGCCGGCGTCGCCGCCAGAAGGGCTGGAAGACCGGCGACGAGCGATGCGACGTCCGGTGTCGCGTCCTGCACGACGGCGTCGCTGTCGCTCGCCGACGATTCGGCCGACTCCACGAGGCCGATGACCTCCTCGAGATCCCCCTCCACGGCTGTGAGCGCCACCTGGTCGGACGATGACACGGCAGGGTCGGCAAGCGCGGCGGTGATCGCCTCGATCACGGCATGCGCCTCGGCGACGAGGTTCGCAGCTCGGGCAGCGGTCGTCGAAGCTGCGTCGTTGGTACCGAAGACCCGACCGACCTGGCTCGTGTATGCATCGCCGTCCGCCTTCGTCGGGAGGAAGTAGTGCCCTTCGAACAGTTCGTTCCAGCTGCCGATGATCGACATCTTGAGGTTGCTCCCGGAGGACAGGTTCGTCTGCGGATGCTCATCGAGATACGCCTTCGCCTCCCGCAGAGAGTTGCCGAACGCCTCTGGGGTCTTGTCGATCGACCACTTCTGGTAGTCGAGGTGCACGATGTTGTCCCAGCCGTGGGTGATCATCGGTACGTAGTCGACGGCTGCGTCCTTGTACTTCGCGTAGTAGTCCCACACGTAGTCGTGGTTGTCGCGGATGAGGTTGTCGTAACTGTTGTCGGCGTCGGGGACACGCTTCATGTCGTGCCACGCGTACGCGGTGAAGAAGTCGTACAACCCGTCGTAGTCGTGAGCGCTCACGTACTCACCGGAGAAGCCGGGCTGCTGGAGCCCGCCGCCGATGAGGACGTCCGGGAAGCCTGCGGTCGCCGCCTTCGACTTCAGCAGGTCGATGGCGGCGGTCATCACCGCGCGCTCCTCCGGCACCTGTGCGAGCTGGTGGGGGTCGAGGTCCGGACGGGTTCCGGTGCTGAAGTCGGTCGTGAAGCGTTGGACGTCGTAGATCTCGATCACCGGTTTGCCGTCGATCGTCACGTACGAGGGGTCGGAGAACAGCTCCACCCACTTCGTCGTGATCGTGTCCCACTCGGCCGCCCGAACGGTCTCGTACTGCGCCTGCGTCATGCCCTGGGTGCGCAGCGCCCCGATGTTGAACGGGCCGCCGTCGATGTAGTTGACCATGAACTGCATCCGTTGCTTCTGGGCCGAGGTCCGGAAGAGGTCCATGCCGGTGTGCAGCCCGCCGAGGTCGCCGCCGTCACCGATCGTCGGCCGCTCGGGGTACCAGTCGAAGACGAAGTAGTCGAGGCCGTTGGCGCTCGCGTCGACGATCTGCTGATCGATGACGGCCTGGGTGTCGTCGTACCAGCCGTACTTCGGCTCGAGCTCCGGGTGGTCCGGGCGCCAGTCGGTGCCGTCGAGGTAGTCGAAGTGGAAGTTGTCACCACTGCGCCAGCCGCTGAAGTAGTTGGCGCCGATGAAGTAGTTGTCATCGACGGCTCCCGGGTGGGCCGCTGCGGGAGCGATGCCTGCGGCGGGTTGCAGGCCCGTCGACGCTGCGACTGCAGCACTCGTGGTGGCCGTCGTGACCGCCAGGACTGCGATCAGTCCGATCGCGAGGGGCGGGGCGAGCGAGGGGAATCTTCGGAACAACGTCATCGTCTGGTCTCCGTGTCGTGTTGTGGCGGCAGCATGCCCGCCAGTCCACGGCCGCTCGTCGTCGAGAGGCCGTGCCCGCGTCGGTGCGAGCCGCCTCCGACTTCACCAGAGGCTTTGACAAGTTAAGATGCTAAACCTTATAGTGGTGATCGACAAGCAAGCGATCCACCGAATCGCAGGACCGCCCGACGCGGGCGGGACCCGCTTCCGCTCGTCGGAACCCGGTACGCGCTGCACTCGAAGAGGAGAAACAGTGGTTGTTCTGCCGCCCACGGAGGAAGTCGCCTCCGTCATGGAACGCATCACGTCCGGAGAGGACAGCGCCCCACCAGCCGCCGCGCGCAAGCGTCGAGTCCCATGGGGCGTGTACATCGCCCTCGCGCCACTCGCACTGACACTCATCGCGTTCCAGTACTTCCCAGCCCTCAGCGGCATCTGGCATTCCTTCTGGGACTGGAACCCGGGGTTCACCTCCACGTTCACCGGCTTCGACAACTACATCCGGATGTTCGGCGACTCCCTCTGGTGGCAGTCGTTCGCCAACCTCGGCATCATCTTCATCTTCAGCATCGTGTCGTGGATCTTCCCGCTCATGGCCGCGGAGCTCCTCGTCTCGCTCAAGAGCCAGCGCGCGCAGTTCGTATTCCGCACACTGCTCATCGTGCCGATGGCCTTTCCCGGCGTCGTCACCGCGCTCGTCTGGTCGTTCCTCTACCAACCGAACTCGGGTGTCTTCAACGAGATCCTCCGCGGCCTCGGCCTCGGAGACCTCGCACAGAACTGGCTCGGCGACCCCCGGACCGCCCTCCTCGCCCTCCTGTTCATCGGCTTCCCATTCGTCGCAGGGCTCCCGTTCCTCATCTTCTACTCGACGCTGCAGAACATCCCGAAGGAGATCTTCGAGGCCTGCTCGCTCGACGGGGTCGGACGGATCCGCCGCTTCTTCACCATCGACGTCCCGCTCATGGCACGACAGGTCCAGCTCCTCGTCATCCTCGTGATCATCGAAACCCTGCAGTACGGCTTCGTCGCGTACATCCTGACCCACGGCGGGCCGGACAACGCGACCATGGTGCCGGTCCTCCGCATGATCAACGAGGCCTACGACGGTCAGGCGTGGGGCTACGCCGCAGCGCTCTCCACCACCCTCTTCGTCCTGACCGTGGTCCTGAGCGCCGTCGTCGCGATCTTCCGCCGCAAGGATTCCACGACCAACATCAAGGGACTGTGAGCATCGTGACCTCGACCACCATCGAACGCACCGGCTCCGCGCCGGTCCCACCCCAGACCGCCGGCGCCACCCGCGTGCCGCGCGCCCGTCGCCGGCACTCCGGGCAGTTCTGGATCTACACAGCACTCACGGTGCTCGCAACCCTCGGACTGCTGCCCTACCTCTTCGTCTTCAGCACCTCGCTCAAGTCGACCCAACAGTTCGCCACCGACTACTGGTTGCCGTCGTGGCCGCTGCACCTCGAGAACTACGCGAAGGCCTGGGGGCAGATCCAGCCGTACATGGTCACATCGCTGCTCGTCGCAGCTGCGGCGATCGTCGGCATCATCGCGTTGAGCCTGCTCGCCGGGTTCGTGCTCGCCCGCTTCGACTTCCCCGGCCGCGCCTTCTTCTTCACGCTCGTCATCGCGCTCATGATGGTCCCCGGCATCGCGAGCCTCATCCCGTTGTTCGTGATGATGCGGGACATGGGGCTGCTCAACACGATCTGGGTGCTCATCATCCCCCACATCGCCGCAGGGTCGGTGCTCGGCACGATCCTCATGAAGACCTTCATCGAGGGCATCCCCCAGGAGATCTTCGACGCAGCGCGGATCGACGGCGCAGGACCGGCTCGCCTCTTCCGCTCGATCATGCTGCCGCTCTCGCTGCCCGTGATCGGCACCGTCTCACTCATCACGATCATCGGCGTCTGGAACGACTTCTTCTGGCCGCTCCTCACGGTGACGCAGAACGAGTTGAAGACGGTGAGCGTCGGGCTGATCTTCTTCCAGGGGCAATCGGGCACCGACTTCGGGCCGATGTTCGCCGGCTACCTCCTCGCGAGCCTGCCGCTCCTGCTGCTCTTCACCTTCCTCTCCAAGTACTTCCTCGCGGGGGTG
Source organism: Plantibacter sp. RU18 (assembly GCF_050613355.1). Lineage (NCBI taxonomy): Bacteria > Bacillati > Actinomycetota > Actinomycetes > Micrococcales > Microbacteriaceae > Plantibacter > Plantibacter sp. RU18. The sequence goes on along the minus strand of NZ_CP159618.1, from coordinate 541,327 downwards.
CAGGGCGGCCCCCCCGGCTCGCACTGATCCCCTCGACTCCGGTCCACGCATCCGATCAACCCGTCACCCGCACACCACACAGCACCAGCCCAGAAAGGCACACCATGAGACATCGACGTTTCCTCCGCCTGACCGCCGCCGGAGCCATGGCAGCGACGCTCGCCGTCACCGCCGCCGGCTGCACCGGCCAATCCTCCGCATCCGGCGACGATGTGACCATCACCCTCTCCGGCCCGAACCAGTGGAACAACGACCCTGCGTCGTTCGGCCCGGCGTGGGAGGACCTCGTCGCCAGGTTCGAGGAGCGGGAGCCGGACATCACGGTGAAGACGACCGTCCTGCCACTCGCGGAGTTCAAGCAGACACTCGCCACGCAGCTCGCGGCTGGGACCGCCCCGGAGCTCATCTTCGCCCAGACGTCGCACAAGCCGGAACAGGTCCACGCGCTCGACGAGGACCTCCAACAGCCGAACCCCTACGTCGAAGGCAACACGAAATGGATCGACGTCTTCAACCAGGACTACTTCGGGCCGGATGCCACCGCAGCGCGGAACGCGGCGAACAACTACGAGTTCATCCCGTTCAACCTGTACACCTTCGGCATCTACTACAACCAGGATGCGTTCGCGAAGGCGGGCGTGGACGCCGCCCCGGAAACACTCGGCGACCTCCTCGACGCGTGCGGCAAGCTCAAGAAGGCCGGGTTCACGCCCCTCGCGTTCGACAACAGCTGGATCTCCCAGAACAGCACGGTGAAGCCGATCATGTCGATGCTGCTGACGAAGTACTTCGACGAGCTCAATCAGTTCGCGGCCGACGGAACACCCGGATCATCAACGCAGGTCTCGAAGAAGGACTTCTCGAGGGCCATCCTCACCGGCGAGTTCACCACGGAGAACACCCCGGAGATCGGAGCCGGCCTGGAGCTGGCGAAGCAGGTCGTCGACTCCTGCGCGACTGAGAACTGGTCGGGTGTCTCGTCGACCGGCGCCTCCTTCACGGGCGGACAGGAGTTCCTCGCCGGGGACGCAGCGATGTCGTTCGGGGCGAACTTCTCGGCGACGAACCTCGCGGACGTCGACTGGAAGTGGAGCACGATGCCGTTCCCGACCATCACGAAGGACGACAGCCCGCTGTCGACCGGGGAGAAGGCGCGCCTGGGCACGACCATCGGTGGCACGAGCTACATGATCCCTTCGTACATCAAGGGCGCCCAGCTCGAGGCGACCATCAAATTCCTCCAGTTCGTGAGCTCGCCCGAGGGCGCACAGCCGTGGCTCGACGAGACCGGCGGAATCCCGTCGCTCGCCGACGCCTCGCCGGCACCGGGCCTCGAGGCCCTGACGTCCGGAGACTGGGCCCTCAACCCCACAGTCCCCGACCCGCAGTTCATCCCGAAGGCGCAGTCCGGCCAGGGTGTCTACACGGGATACCTCACGGGGACGAAGTCGCTCGATGAGCAGCTCGCCGAGATGAACCAGCAGTGGATCGACACCGCCAAGGAACTCGCCGCCGACGGTGGATGGACCGAGGACTGGGCGAAGGGCTGATCCCGCACCATCACCTCGGCACCGTCGGCCCGTCGATCCTCAACGATCGACGGGCCGGCCGTGCACCCGCTGTCGCGGGCGACACCACCCGCGCCGGCCTCCTGATCGCATCCTCGATCCTCACATCCCTCGCTTCGAAAGGCCGACCATGACCAACACCCTCTCCACCGGCACCACGCCGACTCCGACTCCGCAGCTGTCATTTCCCGCGCCGGTCATCTCGGAAGACGGATCGCCGACTGAACAGGTGTGGCAGGGCGTCCCCGGTGTCGCGCAGACGCGCAACGGCACACTGTGGGTCACCTGGTACACCGGCGGGCCGAAGGAACCATCGGCGGAGAACGTCGCGATGCTCGCTCGAAGCGATGACGACGGTACGACGTGGTCGCATGTCTGCCGGATCGCCGCCCCCGACGGCGTCCGCGTGTTCGACCCGAACCTCTGGGTCGATCCCTCCGGCCGCCTCTGGCATCTGTGGAACCAGACCGACGAGTCGATCAACGAGCTCTTCGACGGAGCGGGCGGAGTCTGGGCGCGGCAGGCGGTCGTCGATGCGGCCGGCGCCCCGCACTGGTCGACCCCGTCACGGCTGTCGAACGGTGTGTCGATGAACAAGCCGATCGTCACGACCGAGGGCGAGTGGTTGCTCCCAGCGTCGGTGTGGGGGCAGGGACCGGATCGCGGGCTCGACGAGCCGTCCGACGCGAACGTGTACGTGTCGACCGACGCGGGGTCGACCTGGTCGTTCCGCGGCGGCGCCCATGTGCCGGTCGGGATTCGGACCTTCGACGAGCACATGATCGTCGAACGGCGCCCCGGAGAGCTCTGGATGCTCATCCGCACCCTCGACGGCCTTGCCGAGTCGTTCTCACAGGACGGCGGGACGCACTGGACCCTCGTGCGACCGAGCGGATTCAACCCGCACACCTCGAGCCGCGTGTTCTTCGCCCGACTCGGCGACGGCCGCATCGTGCTCGTCCGAAACGACCACCCCAGCCTGCGGCACGGTATCCGCGTCGAGGCCTCGGACGATGCGGGAGAGACCTGGTCGGTGATCGGGGTCATCGACTCGCGCGAGACGCTCACCTATCCCGACGCGATGGAGCTCGCCGACGGATCGCTCGCCATCGTCTACGACCGCGAACGCGGAGCGCTCGGCGAGATCCTCCTGCAGCGTGTGCACCTCGACGGCCGCGAGACGGTCGTCGACGGCCCCGCCCTGGTCGTGAGCGCTCTGCCCAGCCGCTGAGCCACACCCGCTGACGGCTGCTCCTGCTGCAGCCGTCAGCGGGCGACCTCATCGACGCGCTTCACCTGGAGTTCCGCCCGAGTGGGCGCTCCCTCCCAGTCGCCGATGGTCGACACCGCCCGTTCGCCGAGACGCGCGCCGAGCGCGAGCCGCTCGACGACCGAGCCGCCGGCGACGAGCTCGGCGAGGTATCCCGCGACGAACGCGTCGCCGGCACCGACCGGGTCGACGACCGACACCGGATGAGCACCCTGCTCGATGTACCCGCCGGAGGCCGTCCACGTGCCCGAGCCCGCCGCACCCATCTTCAAGACGACCTCCCGCGGACCGAGCTCTCCGATCGCCTGCGCGATTTCCCGAGGTCCTCCCGACGAAGCGAGGAGCCGCGCCTCGTCGAGCCCGGCGAACAGCACGTCGACGGACGGGACGAGGTCCGCCAGGACCCGCGACGCCTCCTCGTCCGACCACAGGGCGCGCCGATGGTTGACGTCGAACGAGACGAGGATGCCGGCAGCCTTCGCGCGCCGGACCGCATCGAAGACGGCGCTCCGTGCGATGGGGCCGAGCGCGAGCGTGATCCCCGTGAGGTGCAGGACGGTCGCGCCCGCCAGCGCGTCGCTGGACAGATCCGCGGCGGACAACTGTGCGCCCGCGGACTCACGGCGGTGGTATGAGACGCTCCAGTGCGACGAGGACGGGCGACTCTTCACCATCACGCCCGTCTGGTGCGATGACAGGGTGCGCGCTCGGACGTCGACGCGCTCGGTACGGAGTTCGCGGAGGATCATCGCGCCGACGCCGTCGTCACCCACGCACCCGACCCATCTGGTCGCGACGCCGAGGCGGGCGAGCACGATCGCGACATTCGATTCGGACCCGGCGACACCGACCCTGAACTGCTGACCGCGCATCACCGCGCCGGGAGCCACTGCCGCGAACGCCCCCATCGTCTCCCCTGCCGTCACGACCACGGGCACGGATGCGACGTCGCCCGTGGTGGCGCCGCCCGTCATGCTGCTGAGCCGATGCGTTCAGCACGGATCGCCCGCAGCTGGGCCACGAGGTCTTCGAGTCGGTTCGCCTCGATCGCGAGGCCGCCACCGATACCGACCGCGATCGCGCCGGCCTGGAGATACCGCTCTGCGGTGTCGACGGTGACGCCGCCGACGGCGATGAGTGGGATGTGCGGCAACGGGTCCCGGACGAGCGAGAGGTAGTCGGGTCCGGCTGGCCCGGCGGGGAACACCTTCACGGCGCTCGCCCCGTCCTCCCAGGAACGCACGATCTCCGTGGGCGTGACCGCGCCGGGATAGAACGGGCGGCCGGAACCGCGCGTCGACCGGATCGCCCGCCTCGCGCGGTTCGGTGAGACGAAGAACTCGGCGCCGGCACCGGTGGCCGACTCGACCCTCGCCGCCGTCGTCACCGTGCCTGCGCCGATCTGTACGGACGGCGGCAGCTCACGTGTCAGCGCGCGGATCGCCTCGTCTGCATCGGCGAGCGTGTATGAGACCTCCAGCACGCGGACCCCGCCCGTTGCCAGTGCGATGCCTCTCCGAACGGCCTCGGCGACGCTCGTCGCACGGATGATCGCGAGCAGTCCGTCTTCCAAGAGGGCGGAACCGATGCTCGGGCGTTCGATGTCGTTCATAGTGGCGTCTCCTCGGCAATGAGTCTTACCTAGTTAACATACTATAAGGATCGTCGTGCCCGCAGAAGTCTGCCCCCCGTGGTTCGGTCACTCGTGTGGCTCACCGCGGTCCGCTGCAGGGTGCCCCTAGAAGTGCGTCCTCAGGAACGGCGCGCGCTCGGTCGCGAACGCGAGGTCGAGGGCACGGACCGCAGCCGGCGCACCGGCGATGAGCCCCGCGTCGGCGAGCGCCCATACCCGGGAACCCCCGAGGAGGATCGCCGACAGCTCGTTGATCGTCAGCCGGACCGCGGCACCGTCGGCTTCGGGCTCGTGCGCATCGCCGAGCCGCTCGACGACCGCAGAACCGTCCTCCGCGATGCGCAGCACGAAACGCCCACCGGTGATGCCCAGCGCGTCGACGATGTCGAGGACGTGCTCACCCGGCGCAGCGTAGCGGCGCGTACCGAGCACCGCCGGCACATCGACGATGCGCAACCACAGCGCGTCACCGTGCGAACTGGTCGAGACGGCACGACGGTCGACGAGGCGCCACAGGATCGCCTCCTCGGCGGAGGCCTGGTGGAACGTCACCTTCGTCGTGAGGCTGATGCCCGTCAGGTGACGCCACAACGCGTAGCGGGCCTCGGGCGTGGCGCTCACGACGTCGTCGACGATGAGCTTGCCGTACTCGTCGCCGGGCGCGACCCGGTAGAGGGCGTACCCCTGCGGAACGCCGTCGGCGTCGTCGTAGCGGAGGGCGAGCGTCTGACCCTCGCCATGGCTGAAGTGGCGGATCGTCGAGACGCGCAGCGCCTGCTTCCACCAGGCGGTGCCGCGATCGATGTCACCGGCGGAACGCGTCCGTTCGAACAGGTCGGGTGCCACCTCCGTCAGCGAGCGCGGGTCGAGCGTGTGCACACGGCCTGCCGGCTTGTCGCTCCGCCAGGAAACGCGCTTCGCCTTCACCTCGTGCGTGTACTCCCAGCTCGCAGGCGCGAAGCCGAAACGACCGTAGATCGTCGCCTCGCTCGCGGTCAGCGCGACGATCGACGCGCCGGTCTCCACCGCGTGGTGCAGCCGCCCCTCGAGCAGTGACCGGGCGATGCCCCGACGCTCGTGCGCTGTCGACACCGTCACCTCGGTGATGCCGATCGCCCGCACGGTTCCTCCGGGGACGTCGAGGGACGTCGGGAACGACCCGAGCGTCGCGACCGGCATGAGCGGTTCGGCGGCGGTGTCGTCGTAGACGCCGAGGACGGAGGTGCCCGTGAGTACCTCGCGTCGCTCGAGCCGTTCGGTCTCGTCGGGGTCGTGCTTCGTCAGGAAGCCGCGCGAGGCGGCAGCCCACCAGCGGTCGAGAGCGGCGGTGTCCGTGTGGTCGAGCTCGACAGTGCGCAGGTTCATCCCCCAAGCCTATGGGCGGGCCTGCGCCTCAGGCGGACGGCGTCGCCCCGCCGGACCGCACTGTCGGCGGGTCGGGGCAAGATCGACGCATGCCCTTCGCAGACGAACTCCTCGGCGCGCCCGCCGCACAGACCCTCACTCGCGGCCTGCAGCAGGCGGCGCCCGGCAACCCGTTCGTCGCAGTCGCGGGAGCAGCGGACAACCTCGGCGAACTCGCGCTCCGCGAACGAGCGGACCTCCTGCGGGACGCGATCCTCGTCGACCTCCCCGGCGACTTCGCCTCGCTCGCGACGATCGTCCGAGCAGCCGCTGCCGCCGACGGGTCGTTCAGCGGGTGGTTGATCTGGCCGGTCGCGAGTGCGGTCGCCGCTCGCGCCGTCGCAGAGGACACCGCGGAGTCGTTCGATGACGCGATGCAGCTTCAGGCGGAGCTCACGGGGCGTCTCACCGCGGAGTTCTCGATCCGCACCCTGCTGCAGCACGACCTCGACCGTGCGCTGCCGATCGTGCTCGAATGGACCGCGTCCGACGACGAACATGTCCGACGCCTGGCCTCCGAGGGCACCAGGCCGTACCTCCCGTGGGCGATCCGCGTCCGCAGCATCACCGCGAATCCGGGCGTCACCGTGCCGATCCTCGAGGCATTGCACCGCGACCCGAGCGAGTATGTGCGTCGCTCGGTCGCCAACCACCTGAACGACCTGAGCCGCGACCACGCCGACCTCGTCGTCGAGACGGCGACCCGGTGGCTCGTCGACCCCGCACCCGAGACGCCGGCGCTCGTCCGACACGCGCTCCGCACACTCGTGAAGCGCGGGCATCCGGGCGCGCTCGCGGTGCTGGGATTCACTCCGACGTCGACCGAGGTCGAGGCGTTCACCGTCGACACGACGAGCGTCCCCTTCGGCGGTTCCGTCCGGTTCTCGGCGACGGTCCGCAACACCGACATCGTGCCGGCACGCCTGGCGATCGACTACGTGGTCAGCCACCAGAAGGCGAACGGCACCCAGACTTCGAAGACCTTCAAGCTCACGACGCAGGCGCTAGCCCCAGGAGAACACCTCGACGTTGCACGCGAGCACTCGTTCCGCGCGATCACCACCCGTCGGTACTACCCGGGTGCCCACGCGGTGGCCCTGCAGGTGAACGGCATCCTGTCCGAGCCGCTGGACTTCGAGCTCCTTCCGCCCGAGTGACCTCCGCGCGCGTGTTGTCACGTCGCTTCCAGAACGAGAGCCAGGGCGACAGGCTCGGCATCGACTCAGACCTCCGGAGAACTCGCCGCACCCGTGTTGCACACACGACTTGACCGTGTGGCGGGAACACAGAGTGGAGTAGGCGCATCCGCACATCAGATGCGGTTCACCCACTCGTAGATCGTGAGCAACACACCGTGCGTCTCCTCCGTCGTCCCCTCCAGATCGTGCGTGCGAACCTCCGCATCTATCTGGCCCTCAACGCGATCATGTACGGTTTGGCGCTGCTCGGGTTCGGGTTGGGACTGCTGTTCCCCAATCTGAACGCCACTCAGGTCGAGTCCCTCCAGGATGACGGCACCGCGGAACTCGTGACCGGCCTCCTCACGAAGCCCTGGCTGTTCGCGGCGACCATCCTCGGCGTCAACATCGTCAAGCTGAGCCTGCTGCACATCGTGCTCCCGTCACTGATCGTCCCGTTCGCGGGGATCCCGATCACCGCGTACTGGGCCCTGACCACGGGCATCGTCCTGGCGCCGGCGGGATCGGCGAGCTGGATCCCGTTGATCCCGCACTCCTTGACCCTCGTCATCGAGTTCCAGGCGTACATCCTCCTGCTGCTCGGAGCGTTCATCCTCGGTCGGTCCTGGGTCCGTCCGCGGACCATCGGTGCAGTGAACCGTCGCCAGGGCTACGTGCGAGGACTGCAGCAGCTCGGCCTGCTCGCGCTGCCTGCTCTCGCCTTGTTGATCGTCGGCGCGATCTGGGAGGCCTTCTCGCTCTACACCGTGCTGTCGATGATGGCGCAGCAGTAGTCGCGGCTCCATCCGGCGCTGACGCACTCATGAATGCCACACCGCTCACCGGCGCCTCCCGGCCAGCAGGACATCCGCGCGACCGCAGGAGATTCCGGCACACTCGACCCTGCTGCCGCGCGGTTCTCCTGCTGTCGCGCGACGAGGCCTACGCCCGCGCGAGGTGCCGGATGAACCGTCCACCGATGAGCTTGTGCGTCTCGGTGTCGGGGTGGAGCGCGTCGGGGAGCGGCAGTGCGGTGGCGTCGTCGGGGCCGTAGAGCTCGAGTCCGTCGACGAGCTGGAGCTGCGCGTCCTGGCGGGTGGCGACGATGCCCGCGAGGGCCTCTCGGATCACTCGGAGCGTCAATCGCCCCTGAGCGGTGTCACCGTGTTCTCCGGTCGCGATGAAGCGCACCTGGTCCGTTCCGAGACTCGCGAGATCGATGGAACCAGGCCCCGGGGTGTCCTCGTGGATGCCGCAGAAGATCGGGGTGATGAGCATGATCGGTGTACTCGGATGCCCGTCCCTGATCGTGTCGAGGAACCCGTGCACGGCGGGGACGAACGTCCGCAGTCGCATCGAGTCGAGGTTCACAATGTTGATGCCGATCTTGAGGCTGATGATGTCGGCCGGCGCGTCCCGGATCACCCGGGCCATGAACGGGTCGAGGAGAGCGCTGCCCCCGAAACCCAGATTGCGGAGCCGCATGCACGCACCACGAGCCGCGACCGCAGGCCAGATGTCAGACGGTCCGGCGGCGTTCGAGCCATGACTGATCGAGCTCCCATGGTGCACCCAGACCGGCGTCGTCTGCTCCAGTGCGGTCACCGGCATGTCCGTGGCGAGCGAGATCAGCTCCAGAGCTTCGTTGTGCGGGAGCCAGATCTCGATGAGTTTGTCGTCGCCGCCGAGATCCGCGAACCGGGTCACGTGCGGCGGGCCCGGGATGAGCTCGCTGGTGCCGGCCTGCAGGTCCGTGTGGATGCTGTCGCCGCCGGTGAGCAGGTCCGTGCCGACGGGCACGCCATCGACGACGAGGTCGATCCGGCCTCGCGGGCGGTCTGCTCCCGCGTAGGTGACTCGGCGCGGGAGGGAGACGAGTTCGATCCTCGTCGCGCTCGAGCGGAACCCGATGATCACGCCCGATGGTTGCACCTCCATGGCCGTGAGCTGCGGGTCCGGGAACTGGCGCGTGACCCACGCCGGGAGGCGGTGGGGCAGGAGGCCCCGCGCGGTCGGCTCGAGCCATGCGGCGCCGGAGACCAGGGCCTCGGTGATGGGACTGGTCGTCAGTGACATGCGGGTGATCCTTCTTTCGGGTGACGTAGCGCGAGCGGTCAGCCGGCCACCGCGGCGACGACGACGGGGAGCAGGAGCGCGGTCGCGTTGTTGACTCCGTGCAGCAGCACACCTGGCCAGATCGACCCGGACCAACGGAACAGGAGAGCAGTGAGGATGCCGACGATGAACGCGACGACCATGATCGGATTGATGCCGTGTGCGACCGCGAAGATCGCCGCACTGACGATGACGCCGACCCATGCACCGTATCGGGCGAGCAGCACGTTGGCGACGACACCACGGAAGAACGCCTCTTCACCGATCGGCGTGATGATCGATCCGGCGATGAAGGTGAGCAGAAGCGAGAGCACCCCGCCTGCCGCGCCGGCCTGATAGCTCGTCTGCACGTTCTCGGCGTCGCCGCTGAGCAGTGTGTAGATGACCGCGGCGACTGACCCGACGACGTGGGCGGCGAGACCCAGCGCCGCGCCGACGGCCAGTTGGCGTCTCCTCGCCCGGCGGAAGCCGAACGCGGCCAAGCCTCTGATGCGGATGACCGACGCGGCTGCGAGAGCGACCAGTCCCATCAGCCCCGACACGACCAGCCCCACGACTCCGTTGACCGCTTGGTCCTCGATGCGGGGCAGGAACACCGCGACGAGTGCGTAGGACGCCGCGAACGCCGCCGCACCGACGAGGAGTTCGGGCCATCCTGGGGTGGTCGGGCGTTGTGCGACAAGCGTGTCGTCCGTGTTCGTGGTCATGATGTCATCCTCGTCCTCATCAGATGTGCCGTGGGGATTTCAGCCAGCATCGCTTGTCCGACGCATCGTCTCGTTCCCCGTTCGTTGCCGCGCATGGACGGACGTCAGTCCACACCGTGTTCTTGGAACATGGTCAAGCGAATGGAGGGATCGGGGTGGGATCGGGGTGCATCGAGGCAGACACGCTCCTGCTGTCGCGCGGCTAGGCTGGTGAGGCGCGACCGAGGAGAGCATCAGCATGAAGAAGTCTCCCGTGGCGCTGCTCATCGCGCTGGTCCTGGCCGTCGGAGTCATCGTCGCGACACAGCTCGGGAGCGGAACGTGGCCTGACGGAATCAGCTCACCGTCGCCAGCCCCCTCCGCTCCGCCGATCGCCGCCGAGGTCAGTCTGAGCGCACGTGCATCACTCGAGGCGGCCGGCTTCGCGGTCACTGATGAGACCGGCCGGTTCGTCGTCTCCGGGTCGGCCGTCGTTGCGGCTCTCGACGGTCTCGACACTGCCACCCGGGTCGCCACCGGTTACGACCGTGACCGGTTCGGACAGCGCTGGGCCGACATCGACCGGAACGGCTGCGATACCCGGAACGACGTGCTGGCCCGCGACCTCGTCGATGTGACGTTCAAGCCCGGTACTCGGGACTGCGTGGTGCTCACTGGCACTCTGCACGACCTCTACACGTCGACGACCATCACGTTCGTGCGCGGCGAGCAGTCGAGCCGGCTCGTACAGATCGATCATGTCGTGCCGTTGGCCTGGGGCTGGCGACACGGCGGGAACACCTGGACCGAGCAGCAGCGCGAGCAGTTCGCCAACGATCCGATCAATCTGCAGGCGGTCGACGGCGGCACCAACTCGTCGAAGTCGGACTCCGGCCCCGGCGACTGGATGCCGCCCGCGGAGGGTTCCCACTGCGAGTACGCCGCCCGCTACGTGCTGGTGCTCGTGGCGTACGACCTGACGCTCGACGACGTGGACCGCCGGGAACTCACGGACACGCTGGGCGGCTGCGGGGCCTAGTCTGGCGCGGCGCCGCAGCAGGAGATCCGCTCGACAGCAGGAGCATTCGCGGCTTGGGTTCTAGGGATCAGTGCAACATCCTGATGTTTTGGAGTGTTGATGACGGTTCTGATGGCCCGTGTGGTGCAGCGAGTGTTCTGGTCGAGGATTCGTGACGGAGCGACGTCTGTGGATGCGGCGAAGGCTGCTGGGATTTCGTCTCAGCAGGGTGACGTGTGGTTCCGGAATGCTGGCGGGATGGTGCCATTGTCGTTGTTTCCGCCGTCAGGTCGTTTCTTGAGTATCAGCGAGCGTGAGCAGATCCATGCCGGGATCAGTCAAGGGCGATCGATCCGCGCGATCGCGGCGTCGATCGGGCGCAGCCCGTCGACCGTGTTGCGAGAGCTCCGTCGCAATCTTGATCGTCAGCAGTACCGGTCCCGGTCCAAGCTCGGACGCCCGGTGACCGTCCCGTGGCGGTATTCGCCATCGCTTGCCCAGCGTCGAGCTGATCAGCGGTTGGCTCGTCCGAAGCCCTCGAAACTCGCTCTGAACGATCGGCTGCGTGATGCGGTCCAGGCGGGACTGTTGCGCAAGCTCAGCCCGGAACAGATCATGCGACGATTGCCGTTGGACTTCCCTGACGAGGCGGAGATGCGCGTGTCCCACGAGACGATCTACCAATCGTTGTATGTCCAGGGCCGCGGAGCGCTCAGACGCGAGCTCACGGACTGCTTGCGAACCGGTCGGGCGCTGCGCAAACCAGCCCGACGCGCGACGAGCCGTGGCAAACGCATCCCGGACATGGTCATGATCAGCGAGCGCCCCGCGGAGGTCGAGGACCGGGCAGTCCCGGGTCATTGGGAGGGTGATCTGATCGTCGGTAAGGACAACGGTTCCGCGATCGGGACCCTTGTCGAGCGGAGCACACGGTTCGTGATGCTGCTGCATCTGCCAGATCGACACGGCGCGATCGAGGTTCAGGGAGCGATGATCGAGCAGATGCGCAAACTCCCGCATTTCCTCCGCAAAACCCTCACCTGGGACCAAGGATCCGAGCTCGCCGGCCACCGGAACATCACCGCAGCGCTAGAGATGGGCGTCTATTTCTGCGACCCACACTCGCCTTGGCAGCGAGGGAGCAACGAGAACACGAACGGGCTCCTGCGGCAGTACTTCCCGAAAGGCACCGACCTCTCCGGCTACCACCGCGACTACCTCGACTTCGTCGCCAACGAACTCAACGAACGGCCGCGGAAAACCCTGCACTGGGCAACTCCAAAAGAAGCCCTCGACCAACTACTCTCGAACCCACCAGCCAATGGTGTTGCACTGACCGCCTGAATCCGCCGCCCGCTTCGTCCTGCTCTCAGGCGGATCTCCGGCTCGGGCGCGGTGGCTCACCGCGAGGCAAAACAAAAGCGGCCCACCGAAGTGGACCGCTTTCCGTGCTGTGCGCCCGAAGGGATTCGAACCCCCAACCTTCTGATCCGTAGTCAGATGCTCTATCCGTTGAGCTACGGGCGCATTGCTTGCTGAGAGAAGAGAACTTCGCCTCCGCAGGCCGAGGTAGAGCTTATCGCACGGATCACGGATGCGCCAATCGAGCCCTCACTCCGGGCAGCGCTCCCCCTCGACACGACGACAGGTGACGTGGAAAAGTCGATCAGACCATCATCAAGGGGATCACGTGACGACAGCTCCATCGCAGCCGATCGACGGCTTCCCCCTCATCGGACGCCACCCCGTCCTCGCGAACGCGCCCCTCATCGCCGTGCTGTCGGGCATCGCTGCCGCCATGTTCGGGACGCTCACCGGAGCGCTGCTCGGCGGCATCCTCGACATCGACTTCGGCCCGGCGATCACCATCCCGATCTGGTTCCTCGCCATCGCCGGTGCCTGCCTCATCTACCTCGGGGTCGCGTATCGCCGCATCGGTGTCGATACCACCCGCGGCACGGCGCGTATCGACGGGGAGATCGTGCCCCTGAGGGCGATCGCCGGCGGCGTCCTCCTCACCCACACCCCCGCAGCGACCGTCCCCACCCTGAGCCTCCGACTCACGACCGACACAGGGACGAACGTCCGCATCATCGTCAACGGCGGATGGCTCCGACCGATGCGGCCTCACGACTTCATCCCGCTCGCGGCCCTCATCGCCGGCAGCAGCATCCCGGACGAGACCGGCGACGACCCGATCACTGTCGGACGAGAGCGGATCTCGCGCGCACTCGCAGGCAAGAGCACCGACCGCGAGATCACCCGACGCGCCTTCCTCATCGACTGCATCGCCGCCACCGAACAGAGCGGGGATCCCGAACTCCTCAGCGCAGTGATCGCCGCCGCCGGACCGATCGGGCAGAGCATCGTCGACGAGGCCGCACGCATCGGACAGGCGCAGGCGCAGGGTCGGCAGGAGCCGGCGGCACAACCAGCCACTACGGAGACGGCTGCGTCGGGAGGCGCGATCGTCGAACCGATCCTGCCCCCGGCGCCACAGTTCGGGGCCGTGGTGGATGCTGCTCACGGGGTGGGCGGGCAAGACGCCTCCGGCCGCGATGACGATCGGTTCCGGCGACCGGACGACCCGGCCAGGGCGGCTGCGGATGGGATGGTCGAGCGTGGGCACCTCGACAAGCTCGGTGACCGGAATGGGGAGGTCGGTGAGCGGAGTGGGCACGTCGGCGAACGGAATGCGGAGATCGGCGAACGGGGTGGAGAGCTCGGCGGGCGGGACGCAGCGCACACCGAACCAGAGCTGCCCTCCTGGGTGCAACCTCAGGACCGCCCGCGGATGCTGGCCTGGCTCGCCGACGACGAGGACGTCGTCCACCTGCAGCCGATCCCCGAGACCTCGGGCGCACGCTCACTCCGCAGAGCGTGCGACTGGATCCTCGCCGGACTCATCGGGCTCGGGTTCCTGGCCATCATCGTCGCCGCCGTCGCCGAGAAGGTGATCGACAGCCTGCTGCCCTCCGACGCGAACGGACTGGTCGCGCTGGCGGTCGTCGGCACCGCACTCCTCGCCTGCATCACCTGGATCGTGGGTGGCGTCGCCCGAGCGGCCGAGATCCGGATCGCACAACAGGTGTCGCTCGACTGGCTCGATGCGCGCGGGCCCGAGCAGCGCCGACGCGGCCTCCCGCCCGTCCTCCTGCAGCACTTCCTGGGTCCGATTCCCGGCGGACGCCTCCTCACCGTCGGCGCCTACAGCTGCAGCGTCGCCGGCGGCATCGGGCTCATCGGCGGCATCGTGCTGACCGTCGACCCCGAGGACCTCGGCGCAGCGACCGGGCTGGTCGTGCTCGGGATCGGCGTGGTGCTCACCGCCGCCGGCGTGGCGCTCTTCCTGCTGCGGTGGCGGACCACACGACGCCAACGGGAACTGGCCGTCGAACTCGGCGGCGAACGCCTGGCGTTCCTCGGCAATCTGTAGGCACCTCGACGGGCTCGGTGGGCGGGACGGAAAACACCTCTTGCGCAACCGGTACTCAGTGTTACTATCTACCAGTACCTAGTAACACTGATTAGTCGACGGGGAGTGCCATGGCGAAACAGATGACCGAGATGCTCAAGGGCACCCTCGAGGGCATCGTGCTCGCGGTGCTCAACGGCTCACCCGCCTACGGCTACGAGATCACCGCCCGCCTGCGCGACACCGGCTTCGCCGACATCGCCGAGGGCACCATCTACGCGATCCTCGTCCGGATCGAGCAGAAGGGCCTCGTGAGTATCGAAAAACGCCCATCCGAGAAGGGTCCGCCGCGCAAGGTGTACGCCCTCAACACCGCAGGCGAGGCCTACCTCGCCGAATTCTGGACCACCTGGAGCTTCCTGTCCGAACGACTCGAACAGCTCCGAGACGGAAAGGCCTGACGATGTTCATCACCCGCATGATCGACGAGAAGCGCCAGTACAAGCGATTCCGCGCGAGAGCACAGGCGCTGCCCTCCAACTACCGGACGACGGTCGAGGCCCTCGAGCACTACCTCTACTACTTCGCCTCCGCCCGCAGCACGAACCTCCTGCCATTGCTCGACAACCTCGTCGAACTCTTCGAGGAGGCAGCTGCGGACGACATGCCCATCCGCAGCATCGTCGGTGACGACCCGGTGGACTTCATCGAGGAACTCATCCGCAACTATGCGCCAGGCGAGTGGATCATGAAGGAACGCACGCGCCTCACCCGGGCGATCGACGCCGCAACCGACGGCACCGGCCCCGGCAGCGACCACCGCTGACCACCACCCCCGTTCCGACCCGGAACACGTCACATCGCTCGCGGCGCACGATCGGCGCCGCGACGATCACCGGCTGACTCCTCACGCCCGAGCGGCGCTGTCCGTCGTGCCCGCGAAGCATCGATGCGGCGGGACGGACGTCCGGCAGCACCTGCACCTCGCACACACATTCGCAACCGCCCCACCGAGGGCGTCCATCAGCGACCCCGAAAGGCCCATCATGACCACCACCTCCGCTCCTGCACCGGCGATCCACGTGCTCGGACTCGAGAAGTCCTACAAGGACGTCCACGTGCTGCGCGGTGTCGACTTCGACGTCGAACGCGGCAGCATCTTCGCCCTCCTCGGCTCGAACGGCGCCGGCAAGACCACCGTCGTCAACATCCTCTCGACGCTGCTCCGGCAGGACGCAGGCACGGCGAGCGTCGGCGGCTTCGACGTCGGCTCGCAGGCTGGACAGGTCCGCGAGGCGATCAGTCTCACCGGCCAGTTCGCCGCCGTCGACGACACACTCACCGGGCGCGAGAACCTCGTGCTCGTCGCGCGGCTCAGACACCTGCTGAAACCCACTCAGGTGGCCGACGACCTCCTCACCCGCTTCTCACTCACCGAGGTCGCCGGGCGCCGAGCCGCCACCTACTCTGGCGGGCTCCGCAGGCGTCTCGACATCGCGATGAGCCTCGTCGGGAATCCGTCGGTCATCTTCCTCGACGAGCCGACGACGGGACTCGACCCCGAGGCGCGGATCGAGGTCTGGAAGGTCGTCACCGAGCTCGCCGGTCAGGGGACGACCGTGCTCCTCACCACCCAGTACCTCGACGAGGCCGAACACCTCGCCGACCGCATCGCGATTCTCCACGAGGGCCGCATCATCGCGAACGGCACACTCGCCGAACTCAAGCAGCTGTTCCCGCCGGCCGCGGTCGAATACGTCGAGAAGCAGCCGAGCCTCGAGGAGGTCTTCCTCGCGATCATCGGGAGCGACACGGGCACCGCGCACAACCGCACCCCGAGCCCCACCGCCACCGCCGCCCCCACAGCCCCAACCGTTCTCGACACGAAGTAAGGAGCCATCATGACCACCATCACCGCTCCGGCAACCCGCCGCACGCATTTCCTCACCGACACGCGTATCCTCACGGGGCGTTCGATGCGCCACATCACGCGCAGCCTCGACACCATCATCACCGTGACGATCACGCCGATCGCGCTGATGCTGCTGTTCACCTACGTCTTCGGCGGTGCCCTCGCAAGCCGGACCGACACCTACGTCGCCTACCTCCTGCCGGGCATCCTGCTCATCACGATCGCGTCGGGCATCGCCTACACGTCGATGCGGCTCTACACCGACCTGCAGAGCGGCATCTTCCAGCGGTTCCACTCGATGCCGATCTCACGCTCGTCGGTGCTCTGGGCGCACGTGCTGACCTCGCTCGTGTCCAACTTCCTGTCACTCGTGATCATCGTGGGTGTCGCGCTCGTGATGGGGTTCCGCTCGCCCGCGGGGCCGCTCGCCTGGCTCGCCGTCATCGGCATCCTCGCGCTGTTCACGCTCGCGTTGACCTGGGTCGCGGTGATCGCGGGTCTCGCGGCGAAGAGCCCGGACGGTGCCGGAGCGTTCGCCTACCCGCTGATCTTCCTCCCGTTCATCAGTTCGGCGTTCGTCCCGACCGCCACAATGCCGGGTCCGGTGCGGTGGTTCGCCGAGCACCAACCCGTGACGTCGATCGTCGACACCATCCGGAACCTGCTTGCTGCGCAGCCCGGCGGCGCCGACATCTGGGTCGCGCTCGCCTGGTGCGTCGGGATCCTCGTGGTCGCCTACGGTGTCGCGATGGTCGTGTACCGACGACGGGTCGCCTAGCCCCTCGACAGGCTCGGGCGCGAAGACGCCCGGTCACCGAGCCGGCCGGCCCATGCGTGCGGCGTCATGGAACGTCATGCATGTGACGCTCTGTTTCGCGCCGCTCGCGGCCACCAACGCCCGCGAGTACCGTCGACCAGGACGGCCCCGAACCGTCGCCCAGCCCAGCTTCGACGAGACGACCCGGTGGTATCCCTGTGAGCAAGCGCATCATCCTGAACGCCTTCGACATGAGCTGTGTGACCCATCAGGCACCGGGTCTGTGGAAGCACCCGGACAACGAGGCGCACCGCTACAACGACATCGACTACTGGATCGATCTCGCGAAACTGCTCGAGCGTGGCACCTTCGACGCCCTCTTCATCGCCGACGTCGTCGGCATCTACGACGTCTACCGCCACTCGTCGGCGCCGGCGCTCATCGACTCCGCGCAGCTGCCGGTCGGCGACCCGATCATCCAGGTGTCGGCCATGGCGAAGGCGACAGACCACATCGGTTTCGGCGTCACCGTCGCGTCCACCTACGAGCTGCCGTACGCGCTCGCTCGACGCTTCTCGACGCTCGACCACTTCACGAACGGTCGTGTCGGCTGGAACGTCGTCACCTCCTACCTCGACTCCGCAGCCCGCAACCTCGGCCTCACGAAGCAGATCAAGCACGACGACCGGTACGGGATCGGCGAGGAGTTCCTCGACGTCACCTACAAGCTGTGGGAGGGGTCCTGGGAGGACGATGCGGTCGTCATCGACCGAGAGAACGGTGTCTACACCGACCCGACGAAGGTGCACCCGATCAATCATCAGGGTGAGCACTTCCAGGTGCCCGGCATCCACCTCTCGGAGCCGTCGCCGCAGCGCACGCCGGTGATCTTCCAGGCGGGCGCGTCCCCGCGCGGTCGCCAGTTCGCGGCAGCCCATGGCGAGGCGATCTTCATCAACGGCCTCGTCCCCGAGCTGACCAGGAAGACGACCGACGACATCCGCGACCGTGCGGAAGCCCTCGGTCGCCCGCGCGACAGCGTCAAGATCCTCACCCTGGCCACGGCGATCGTCGCCGAGACCGACGAAGCAGCGCAGGCGAAGTACGAGGAGTACCAGCAGTACATCTCGCTGGACGGCGCCCTCACGCTCTACGGCGGCTGGTCCGGCCTCGACCTGTCGTCCTTCGACCCGGACAAGCCGCTGAAGTACGTCGACACCGATGCTGCCCGCTCCGCCCTGTCGATCTTCACGCTCGCCGATCCCGAGCGCGAATGGACACCCCGCGACATCGCGCACTACATCGGCATCGGCGGCATCGGTCCCGTGTTCGTCGGCAGCGCTGCGACGGTGGCGGACGAGATCGAGCGCTGGATCGACGTCGCTGGCACCGACGGCTTCAACCTCGCCTACGTCATCACGCCAGGCACCTTCGAGGCGGTCGTTGACCTGCTCGTCCCGGAGCTGCGCCGACGCGGACGCGTGTGGGACGAGTACCCGGAGGGCACGCTCCGCGGGCGCCTCAACGGCACCGGCTCGCCCGTCGTCCCCGAATGGCACCCGGCCCACCAGTACCGCGGCGCGTACGTCGGACAGCCGAGCGCTGCCGACGACACCGCACCATCGCTGTTCGACCCTGAGAACGTGTACGCCACCGAAGGAAGCCCAGCATGAGCATCGACACGACCAGCACCTCGACCAGGCTCGGCGAACAGGACCGCGCCTCGACCAGCTCGGCGAGCAGGACCGCGGTCCCCGAGCGCGCCCCGGTCCCCGAGCCTGTCGAGGGGCGCACCCACTGGGCCGGGCAGGCGGACGACGCCGAACTCGCCCACTGGGACGCCGTCGCCGCCGAGGTCGCAACCAAGCTCGCCGTCGACGTCCTCGACCGTGACCGCGCGAACCTCGACCCCACCACGGAGCTCGACCTCCTGCGCGACTCCGGCCTCGTGAACCTCCTCGACCCGGCGGAGTTCGGCGGCGGCGGAGGCCACTGGGAGAGCGCCTTCCGGGTCATCCGCATCCTCTCGCGCGTCGACGCGTCGATCGGTCAGCTGCTCACCTACCACTACATCAACGCCGGCAACATCGGCTTCACGGCCGAGCCGTCCGCGCAGGCCGAATGGCACCGCAAGACCGTCGAGGGCCGCTGGATCTGGGGTGACTCCGTCAACCCCACGGACCCCGACCTCGCGCTCACTCCCGAGGGCGACGCCTTCCGTCTGAACGGCCTGAAGCGGTTCTCCACCGGAGCATCGGCGGGCGACGTCATCCTCGTGAACGCGGTCGTCCGCGGGGGCGACCACGACGGCACCATCTACCAGTTCGTCCTCGATCACGACCGCGACGGCATCGAGTACCTCGGCGACTGGGACGCTCTCGGTCAGCGACTCTCGGCTTCCGGGTCGGTGAAGTTCGGCGGTGTGCTCGTGGAGCAGGCGGACATCCTCGGTACCGTCGGCGACGAACCGTTCTCATCGCTCGTCACGCCGGGCATCCAGCTCGCCTTCGGCAACCTGTACCTCGGCATCGCCGAGGGCGCGCTGGCGCAGGGCACCGAGCTGGTCCGTGCCCGCAAGAACGCCTGGTTCCTGAGCCACGCCGAGAGCTACCGCGACGACCCGTTCGTCCAGCGCGTCATCGGCGAGTTCGTGTCCTCGATCGCCGCCGTCGAAGCGCTCGCCGACCGCACGAACGCACGCTTCGACCGCGTCATCGAGCGCGGCGCGGATGTCACGGCGGCCGACCGCGGCGCCATCGCGATCGAGATCGCCAAGCTGAAAGTGGTCTCGACCGAGTTGGGCATCGAGGTCTCGAACCGCATCTTCGAGGTCACCGGTTCCAGCTCGGCGAAGGCGTCGGTCGGCCTCGATCTGTTCTGGCGGAACGTGCGCACGCACTCACTCCACGACCCGGTCGACTACAAGAAGCTCGAGGTCGGCGCGAACCACCTGAACGGTGAGCTGCAGCCGATCTCGCTCTACACATAGGCACGCACCTCGACAGGCTCGGTGACCGGGTCCCAGCCTCGGCGACCGGGTCCCAGGCTCGGTGACCGGGTCCCAGGCTCGGTGACCGAGACCCCGGCTCGGCAACCGCGTTCCGCGCTTCAACCGCTCCCCGAGCTTGCCCGGGGCCCACGCATCGGAGGACCCATGACCACCGCACCCAGCACGACCGCCCGCCCCGCGGGGCTCCGGGCCGCTCGCGAGCAGCTCCTGCCCCTCTTCGCCGAGATCCAGGAGGGTGCCGTCGAGCGCGAGCTGCAGCACCGCCTGCCTCGCGAAGAGGTGCGTCAGCTCGCCGAGGCCGGGTTCGGAGCGCTCCGGGTCCCCACCGAGTTCGGCGGCTCGGGTCTCACCTTCCCCGAGTTCACGGAACTGCTCATCGAGCTGGCCGCCGCCGATTCCAACCTCCCGCAGATCTTCCGCGGGCACATCGCCCTCGTGGAGGACCAACTCGTCGCGGCGCCGAGCGAGCGGCGCACCGCCTGGCTGGAGCGCTTCGTCGCCGGCGAGCTCGTCGGCAACGCCTGGAGCGAGGTCGGTTCGGGTGCGTTGGGCGTCTCCGGCACCGTCGTCACCGAACGCGATGGCGGGTATGTCGTCAACGGCCGCAAGTTCTACACGACGGGCAGCATCTACGCCGACTGGACCGACGCGACCGCGCGCCTCGTCGTCGAGGGCCAGCCCGACACCGAGGTCACGGTCCTCGTCCGCACGAACCAGCTCGGCGTGACGATCGCCGACGATTGGGACGGCTTCGGTCAGCAGCTCACCGGCACGGGCACGATCGTGTTCGAGGACGCCCAGGTCGACGCCGACCAGCTGCACGCGTTCACCGACCGCTTCCGCTACCAGACGGCCCTGTACCAGCACGTGCTCATCGCGGTTCACGCCGGCATCGCGGCGGCCGTCGAGCGTGATGCGGGCGAGCAGATCCGCGCACGCACACGCGTCTACAGCCACGGTCTCGCTCCGCTCGTGAAGGACGATGGGCAGATCCAAGCGGTCGTGGGTGAGATCTCCTCCATCTCGTTCGTCGCGCGCCAGACGGTGCTCGGTGTGGCCGAGGCGATCGAGCGCGCGTCCGTCACGGCGGCCGATCGCGACTCGGCCGACGACGTCGACGCGAACATCGAAGCGGAGATCCGCTCAGCGCAGGCCCAGGTCGTGCTGTCGGAACTCGTCCCGCGGTCGGCGACCCTGCTCTTCAACACCCTCGGTGCTTCGGCGGTCAGCCGCAAGAACGCGCTCGACCGCCACTGGCGCAACGCCCGCACAGTCGCCTCGCACAACCCGGTGATCTACAAGACCCGCATCGTCGGCGATTGGTCGATCAACGGCACACCGCCCCCATTCGTCTGGTCCATCGGCACCGCTGTCACGCCGCCGACCGCCTGACGTCTGCCCCTCGACAAGCTCGGGGAGCGAGGCGGTGTGCGCGCTCGGGGACCCGGAACGTCTGCCCGGTCACCGAGCTTGTCGAGGTGCCTCTGCGAGAGCTGCCGCTCAGCTCGCGAGGGCGTCGGGACGGATCCGCTTCGCGCCGAGGAACGACAGCCACGTGCCGATCGCGGAGGTCGCCGGTACGAGCAGCCAGAGCATGATGGACCACTGCGGGACCGTCCACAGACTGACGAGGAAGACGAGGAGCCCGAGCACCGTCAGGATCGCTCCGAGCACCCGCAGGGTCGTGTTGCCGCTATCCAGCCACTCCGCCGGCACGCGGGCGTTGCGCGCACTCACCCAGATCACCGCTGCGGCGATGAGGATCCCGGCGGGCCCGATCAGGAACAGCGGCGCGGCGTTCAACTCGTCGAACGCTGTCACGAGAGACGGCAGCGAGGCGAAGACCGGTATCGCACCGGCCGCCAGCAATCTCGCGGCGTCCCCCTGCGGCAGCGGTCCCCTGCCGTGGCTCGTCGTGTCACCGGTCATCGTGCTCGAACTCATCCGCATCCCCTCGATCGCGTCCGAGCGACGATACCCGCCGAGCCGCCAGGGCGCGACCCGGGCGCGCACGCCGGTCACGCGCAGCGGGCGCCCGACTCAGCGCCCCGCGAACGCTCCGCGGTAGGCACGCAGCGGGTGCGTCTCCGGGAGGGTCGGCTCAGCGCCGAACAGCTTCTCGCGGAGTGTGCCCGGCGCATACTCGCGCTGGGCGAGGCCGCGGTCCTGCAGCACCGGCATGACCTCGTCGACGAACAGTTCGTAGCTCGACGGGATCATCCAGTTGGCGACGTTGATCCCGTCGATCCCCGCGGCCCGCCACTCGGCGAGGTGGTCGGCGATCTGCTCCGGTGTACCGACGACCCGGCCACGGAGTTTCGCGGTCAGCTTCGCGAGGTCGCGCACGGTCGGCTCGCGATCGGGCGACAGCGCTTGGAGGGCCTCGAGCATGCTGTGGCCACCCTGCGTCTCGACGTCCTTCAACGGCGTCTCGGGGTCGATCGGCTTGCCGGTCGCCTGGTCGGTGCCGAGGTTCGAGTGCGCGAGGAATGCGTCGGCCGACAAGTAGTCGTCGTACTCGGCCTCGATGCGCTTCGCCTCCTCCTCGGTACTCCCGATGATGAAGGACATCGCCTGCCAGAACTTCACGTCGCGCGGGTCTCGACCGGTCTCGGCGACGAGCGCGCGGGTGGATTCCGCGGAGGCGCGCGCCGCCTCGATGCTCGGAGCCATCATGAACTGCACTTCGGCGTTCCGAGCGGCGAACGCCTTCCCGGCCCCCGAGGACCCTGCCTGGAACAGCAGCGGCGAACGTTGTGGTGACGGAGAGGATAGGTGTGGCCCCTCGACGCGATACCGCTCGCCCACGTGGTCGATCCGGTGCACCTTCGTCGGGTCGGCGAACACCCCGGTGGACTTGTCAGCGAGGAGCGCTCCGTCGTCCCACGAGCCCTCCCACAGCTTGCCGACGACCTCCACGTACTCCTCGGCCCACGCATACCGCTCGTCATGTTCGACCAGGCGGTCCAGTCCGTAGTTGCGCGCCGCGTTCTCGAGGAAGCTCGTGACGAGGTTCCAGCCGACCCGGCCGCCGGACGCGTGATCGATCGTCGAGATCTTGCGCGCGAAAGTGAACGGGTGCTCCTGCAGGATGGAGGAGGTGAACGCGAGACCCAGGTGTTCGGTGCTGATCGCGAGCGCCGACAGGAGCATCGACGGATCGTTGCTGGGCAGCTGCATGCCCTCGCGAGCGTTCACGTCGAACGAGGCACCCGCACCGCCGTAGACCCCGACGACATCGGCGAAGAAGATCGTGTCGAAGCGTCCTCGCTCAAGCGTCTTCGCGAGGTCAACCCAGAGCTTCACATCGTCGAAGGTGTGCTGCTTCGCATCCGGATGCCGCCACAATCCGTGCTGCATGTGGGAGCCCGTGTCCATCACGAAGGCACCGAACTGGAGGCGAGAGGGCTGCTGGTTGGTCACCCTTCCAAGGTAGTCCAGCTCACCGGCGGGCAGCCTCGACGACGTCCCCGCGGGGACGTGCCCGCTTCAGCGGCTCAGCGGCCGGCGGTATCGAGCGCTCGGAGCTGGCGCTGCAACGCGACCTGCCGGTATGACATGTCGATGAGTTCTGCAATGAGCTGCCAATCCGGGTCATGACTCGCGTCGAAGGCGAGCTTGCCTGCCGGACCGTCGTACTTCGGTGACCAGAAGCGTTCGTCCTCCATCCAGGCGCCGCGCTCCTCCTCGGCCGGGGTGAACGTGATGCTGTGCGGGACACGCATCTCCGAGCCGACCGTCACGAACACCCGCTTGCCCGCCTTGAAGCTCGGGCGACCGTGCCCGAACGACTCGACGGTCTCCGGGTACGCGAGGCACAGACGACGGACACGTTCGACGAACGGGTCGTCGGGTGCGTGGACGACAGGATGCTCCATGTCCCGACCGTACCCCTCCGCGGGACGAACCGAGAGGGTCCGTTCTCCGCGCCGGGACTGCGCACCCACCCAGGAGCTCTCGGACGCAGGCGACCGGCTCAACCGAAGGTGCCCTCCAGGTCCTCGTCCGGACCCGACGTGTCGATCGAGTAGTCGGCCGGGTACCCGGAGGGGCTCGTCCCGGCGAGCGCCGGGTCCGCGAGTATTGCGACGATGGCGGCGGCCTGCTCGGGCGTCACGTCGGCGATGAACAGTTTGGGCTGCGCGACGACCTCGATCTCGACCGCCGGATAGGCGGCGGCGATGTCGAGGATCGCCTCGATCATGGGTGTGCTCAGTCCGCTCGGATCGTCCGTCATCGAGAATCGGTCCTCGACGCGGTAGTGCGCTCCGTCTGGATAGATCTCGCGGAGTTCACGCACTGCAGCAGGAAGCGCCTCCATCGAGTACACGGTCACCAAGGGGAATCCGTCGGTCAGCGCGATCTCCACCTGGAGGCGCTCCGTCAACATCAGCCGTTGCAGCTGGTCGGTGGTCTCCTCGACACTGCGATCGCTCGGAACGAGTTGCACCCGCCAGGGTCCGCGGGGCGGGTCCTGGCGCTGCGCCGGAGACTCCGGATCGGGCTCGCGCTGGATGACCACGATCGCGATTCCCTGCAGCTGCTCACCGGTCTGCCTGGCTGCGTCGGCAGCGGCGAGCACCTGACCGACTCCGGCATCGAGCGCCATGGTGACGGTCGCCCCGGCACCGACGACCTCGATGTCCGCGATGCCGCCGATGCCCTCGAGCGCCCGGGTGAAACCGTCGACCGTCTCTGACCGTTGGGCAGCTGCGACGTCCTGCGCTGGCGGTGGTCGGAATGCCCCGGTACCCGCTACGACCACTGCGACGACGAGGAGCCCGGCGAGCCCGGCGGTGATCGAACGCACGCGACGCCGATCGATCGCCAGCGACAGGCCGATGATGAGCGCCGCGATGATGAGGACCGGGGTACCGTACGCGACGAGACCGAACACGAGGAGGGAGAGTGCGCTGCCGATCTCCGCGACCGGTGCGGAGCCGGTGCCCCCGCCGATCCACGTCGCGAGCGGTGCGCTGAACACGAGGTACAGGCCGAAACAGATGCCTGCGATCGCGACGGCCCCGAGCCCCGCGAGGTATGCCAGACCACGCGACGGCGTCCAGCGACGCACGAGTTCCATGAGCGGTTGGACGAGGAGCAGCATCACCGCGAGCGCGAGGGGCAGCCACCCACCCAGTGAGCCGAGCATCTGATACCAGATCTCCGCTTCCGACGGCGTGCCAGCGGCGAGCGGAGCGGTCGATCCGTACACGCCGGTGTCGCGGTCCACACGGATCCCGGTTCCGACGACCTCGAACAGCGCTGCCACTACGCCGCAGACGCCCAGGAGGAGGACTGTCGCCGCTGCGAGCGAGAGCGTGCGCACGAGGTACCCTCGCACCCCGCGCCGTCCGTCGTCGCCCATGTGTCCCCCGCCGCCAGTCTGCCACGCGCTGTCGCGACATCGAAGGTCGTCCGTCGGCGCAGGAGCGGGCGCAGCGGCGATCAGGCCGCCGGGACCTCGGAGTCCGGGCAGTGCAGCTGCGTGCGAGGCCCGCTCGTGCGGTCGATGATGTGCTCGCTCATCGCGTGGCCGCAGAGCGGGCAGCCCGACTGAGCGGCGGGCGGCAGCGGCTCTTCGTTGTACGGACCCAGGGGCGGCGGACCGAGCACCTTCCACATGCGCCCGTTGACCCAGCCGTACAGGCCACCGGCCTCGCGGACCGACTCTCGGAACGATCGCTTCTCACTCATAATGATGAGTGTACTAATCATTTGGGTACGATGGTTCCGTGACCAGCACCGTTCCCCTCGCCGCAGCCACCCCCGACGACCTCCTCAAGCTCGAGAACCAGGTCTGCTTCGCGCTCGCCGTCGCCTCGCGCAGCGTCATCTCGCTCTATCGACCGATTCTCGAACCGCTCGGGCTCACCCATCCGCAGTACCTCGTCATGCTCGCACTCTGGCAGCACAGCCCCCGGTCAGTGAAGGACCTCGGCGCGGCGCTCCAGCTCGAGCCGGCGACACTCTCTCCGCTCCTGAAACGGCTCGATGTGGCTGGTCTGATCCGTCGCGACCGCAGCCCGCTCGACGAGCGTGTGCTCGACGTCACCCTCACCGGTGCCGGTCGGGATCTCCGCGCCCAGGCCGAGGAGATCCCGCCCCGTGTCATGAGCGAGCTCCGCATGGACGTCGAGGAGCTCACCCGCATGCGCGACATGCTGCACGCCGTGATCGGGGCGGCGACCACGGCCCCGGCCGTCACCGGCGCAGCCTGACCACATGTGTCACGCCGACGGGGCGGATCGGGTGTGGACTCAGCCGATCGGCGCGGGAGCCTTGGCCGGGTTCCGGATGCCGACGAACGACACGACGCCACCGATGAACATGAACATCGCCGTGGCGAACACCACCCGTGAGAACCCTCCGACGCCGAGCGCCCCGCCGGCGATGATGCCGACGAGCGCGATCGTCACGAGACCGGCCACGCGGGACACGGCGTTGTTCACCGCCGAACCGATGCCGGCGTGGGCCGGATCGATCGAGCCGAGGATGCCCGCCGTGAGCGGTGCCACGGTGATCGCGAGACCGAGCCCGACGAGCAGGATGCCCGGGAACAGCTGCAGCCAGTAGTTCAGGTCCTGCTGCGCCGTCATCATGAGGAGGAACCCGACCCCAGCCACGATCGGGCCGATCGTCATGAAGAGCCGGGGCCCGTGCACACCCGCGAGCTTGCCGAACCACGACGACAGCGCGAGCATGACGAGCGTCGGCGGCAGCGTCGCGATGCCGGCGAGCGTCGCGCTGAAGCCCGCCGTCTGCTGGATGAAGACCGCGATGGAGAAGAACCCGAGCGACAGTGCTCCGTAGATGAAGACCGTCGCGATGTTGCCGTATCCGAAGTTGCGCACCCGGAACAGTGAGAGCGGCAGCATCGGGTCCGGGTGGCGTCGCTCCCACCAGATGAACGCGACGAACGAGATGACGCCACCGATGAGCGGCACGAGCAGCATGGGACTGTTCCACTCGTAGCGCCCCTGCTCGATGAGTGCGAAGACAGGGCCCCCGAGCCCGATCGCGCCGAGGATGGCACCGACCACGTCGATACGTGGGCGCCGTTCAGGCTCGGGCACCCTGTCCGTCCGCATCATCAGCCAGAGCGTGACGAGGATCGGGATGATGTTGATCGCGAAGATGAGCCGCCACGACAAGGTGTCGACCAGCACGCCGCCGAGCAGCGGGCCTGTGATCCCGGCCGCCCCCGTCCAGGCCGTCCATGTGCCGATCGCTTTGCCCTGCGCGACGCCACTGAAGGTGGAGATGATGATCGCCAGCGAACTCGGCACGAGCAACGCGGCCGCGCCTCCCTGCAGGAGGCGGGCGATGATCAGGAACTCCGCGCTCGGCGCCACCGCGCACAGGATGGACGTGATGCCGAACCAGATGAGCCCGATGCGCAGGATGCGGATGCGCCCGAACGCGTCCGACAGCGAACCGGCGAGCAGGATCAACGAGCCGAGCGTGATGAGGTAGGCGTCCACCACCCACTGCTGCACGACCAGACCACCACCGAGCTCGCGGGTCATCGCCGGAAGCGCCACGTTCACGACCGAGCCGTCGAGGAACGCCACGAAGGACGAGAGGATCGCGATCGTGAGAACGAGTCGCTGCTGGCGCGTCATGGGATTCAGCGTAGACCCGGCTGCCGACGCTCGGGAGCTGGAGCCGAAGCTGCTCGACGGACGCGGGAGACGGGTCGCGATCGGGCGCGGAGGCGGGCCGGTTCCCAGCCGATCCACCAGCCTGCGTTCGTAGACTGATCGGCATGGATGACCTGTGGTGGCTGCCCTCACTGATCGTGTTCGCCGGCGTGGGCATCGTCGTCTGGCTGCTCGTCTCGCTGCTGCGGCGCCGCAACCCGAGGACACCGATCGCATCCATCGACGACCTGCATCGACGAGCGGGCATCGCACTCGTCCGCACCGATGACGCCGTGCGCGAGGCCGAGGACGAGGTCGGGTTCGCCGAAGCCGAGTTCGGCCGCGAAGCAGCGCGTGGCTACGCGGCAGACGTCGCTTCGGCCAGGTCGGCGCTCGGTGAGGCGTTCCGACTGCGTCAAGCACTCGAGGACGAGATCCCGGACACGGAGGCACAGCGTCGGTCGTGGAACGAGCGGATCGTGCGGATCTGCGAGGACGTCGAACGGACGCTCGCGGCCCAGCTCCGCGGGTTCTCCGAGCGCCGGGTCGAGGAGCGGTCCGCCCCGGACCTCCTCGCGCAGCTCCAGATCCGGATCGACGCCGCCAGGGAACGACTGACGACGACCGGCCTCACTGCTGCGTCAGCCGCCGAGCGATACGCGGCGAGCGCCCTCGACGATGCCCGGGCCCTCCGCCGAGCGGCTCAGGAGGCAGTCGACCAGGCCGTCGCCGACGCTCGGCAGGCCGAGGAGCGCATCACCGCAGGACTCACGACGGCCGGCCCGCTGCACACCCTGGCGCGCGATCTGCAGCAGGCGGAAGATCGGCTCGATGCGGTCGAACGATCGTTGACCGGCATCGGTGCCGCCGAGACCGAGCTCGCGTCGGCGTCGAGCGAACTCCGAACCGTGCTGGCCGAAGCCGATGCCCTGCGCTCGCGAGTGGAACGCCCGGAGACCGCCGAGGTCATCTCCGCTGCGATCGACCATGCGAACCGTGCCCTCCTCCAGCTCGACGGCCCGCGCTCCGTCGGTGCCGAGCGTGCGCTCCCCGACCCCGCGCGCCGATTGGCGATCGTGCGGGCCGCAGACATCGAACTCGATGCAGCCCTCGCCACAGCGCGCAGCGCACAGCAGCGCATCGACAACGCACGAGAGGCGATGCGCGGCGCGCTGTTCACCGCGGACAGCAACATCCAGCTCGCCGTCGACTTCATCTCCGCCCACCGCGGTCGAGTCGGTGCCGATGCGCGGACGCGGCTCGCCGAGGCGATCCGGCAGTTCTCGCTCGCTGAGGCGGCAGCCGGGGACGATCCGGTCGAGGCCCTCGACTCCGCCAGGCGCGCGTCCCGTATCGCGCAGGATGCCGACGCGCTCGCCCGATACGACGCCGGCTAGGCCCACTGTCGCCTGTCCGCACTCGGGGCAGTTTGTCAGGATCTATTCCTCGCTCACATTCTAAAATATGAGAGGCCTGCAACTGAGTCAGCACGGCCGGGTCCCTCCCACACCACTCATCCGATACCGATAGGACTTCCGTGCCGCACACGACGAACACACCTCCCGGCAGTAATGCATCGGCGATCGTCGGCCCACCGATCTATGCGAACCTCGCGTCCGTCCGGGTGACCGAGGAGCGGCTGCGAGACACGGTCGCTTCTCTTTCACGACGTCGCACGACATCAGGTGATACTCGCTCGAGTTCACCCATCTTCGACCTACTGGCCACCCGCAGGTTCGACTGAGCCCTGCGACTGAGCCACCCTTCGACAAGCTCCGGGACCAGGCTTCCCGCGCCGGACGGCGACCCGCCGGGCCCGCGGCCGCCTTCCCCCTCCCGAGCACACCCGGTCCCCGAGCCAGCCCGGATCCCCGAGCTTGTCGAGGGGCGCCCTTACTTCAGGCCGGAGAAGGCCAGGCCGTCGATGACGCGGCGCTGCAGCACGATGAACATGATGAGCACCGGCGCCATGGCCAGGATCGACGCCGCCATCATGACCGGGTAGTCGGTCGTCTTGTCACTCGACAGCGTCGCGAGGCCTGCTGCGAGCGGCATCGAGTTCGCGTAGGTCGAGACGACCAACGGCCACAGCAACTCGTTCCACGACCAGAGCACGGTCGTGATCGCGAGCACGCTGATGCTCGGCTTGGCGAGCGGGAGCATGATCTTCCAGAAGATCTGGAAGGGACTCGCACCGTCGATGCGCGCAGCCTCCTCGAGCTCCGTGGGCAGGTTGAGGAACGCCGTCCGCATGAGGAAGGTACCGAAGGCGCTGAAGAGCCCTGGGGCGACGATACCGAGCGTCGTGTTCAGCCACCCGAACCCCTGCACGATCTGGTACTGCGAGATCAGGTACGCCTGTGACGGCACCATGAGGATCGAGAGCGTCACGGCCAGGAGCACGGCGCGGCCACGGAAGCGCATCCGCGCGAACGCATAGCCCGCCAGCGTGCAGAGGATGATCTGCGCGACGGCCCGGATGACCGTGATGACGATCGAGGTGCGCAACTGGTCGAGGAACGGCAGCCGCTCGAAGACGGCCGCATAGTTCTGCCATTGGAGTTCGGCCGGCCAGAAGGTCGGGACCACGCTCTGCACCTCGGCGTTCGTCGACAGCGACATGATGATCTGCCAGATGAACGGGAAGGCCATGATGAAGCCTCCGACGCCGAGCACGATGTGGGCGACGACGTGGGAGCCGCCGCGCTTGCCTGGTCGTCCGGCGTCCCGCCGACGGGCGGCAGCCGCAGTGGGCCGTCCCGAGCCCGGCACGGTGACGGCACGCGTCGTGAGCGGGCGCGTCGCGGTGAGCTGCTCAGTCATTGTTCACCCATCGTTTCTGGAGCCGGAACTGCATGAGCGTGACGAGGCCGATGATCACGAAGATGACGATCGCGATGGCCGCGGCGTAGCCCTTGTCGTTCTGGACGAAGCCCTGGTTGTAGAAGAAGTAGACGAGCGACATGCTCTTCGGGAGCACCGGATTGGTGCTGCCGAGGATCGCGTACAACAGGTCGAAGAGCTGGAAGCTCGAGATGACGGTGATGATCGTCACGAAGAAGATGCTGGGGGTGAGCAGCGGAACGGTGATGGAGCGGAACTGCCGCCACCGCGTCGCGCCGTCGAGTTCGGCGGCTTCGTACAGCTCCGGCGGGATGTTCTTGAGACCTGAGGCCAGGATGATCATCGAGAACCCGAGCGACGACCACAACCCGACGAGCGCGACGGCGAACATCGCAGTGCCCGGCGTGCTGATCCAATACGGACCGTCGATGCCGACGAGCGAGAGCGTGTAGTTGAGGATGCCGAAGTCACCGTTGAAGATGATGCGCCAGACGATGGCGACGGCGGTGGGCATCGCGACGTACGGGAGGAAGAACAGGACGCGGTAGAAGCTCGCGAAGCGGAGCCCGGGCAGGTTGAGGAGGCTCGCGAGATAGACGGCGATCGGGATGCCCAGCAGGACGACCGCGGTGTAGATGAGCGTGTTGCCGAGCGAGGCGTACAGGCGCGGGTCGGCGAACAGACGCACGTAGTTCTCGATGCCGATGAACGTGGTCCCGCCGAAGACGCCCCACTCCGTGAAGGAGTAGTAGGCGGTCTGGATCATGGGCCAGATGAAGAAGACGCCGATACCCGTGAGGAGGGGGAGGACGAACAGCCACGGCCATGCGCCGTCGCCGCGGGCGGCACCCCGCCGGGCCGGCTTCCGCGAGGAAGCCGAGCCGGTCGGGGTGCTGCTCAGGGTCTGACTGGTCATTTCTTGGCCAGAGCGGCGTTCATCTGCTCGGCGAGGTCCTTCGCGACGTCGGCAACGGGCTTGTCACCGCTGAAGGCGTCGGGCAGGAGCTCGGTCTCGAGGGCGTTCCAAGCCGCAGTGTTCTCCGACACCGGCAGTGGCTTGGCGTAGTCGAGTGCGTCGAGGAAGATCTGCAGGTTCATCGTCGGGTAGGAGTCGACGAAGGACTGCTGGGTGCCGGTGAAGGCGGGGATGACCGCGCCGAGGTCGCCCTGCTGCTGCTGGGCGTCCTTGCTCGCGAGGAACACCTGGAGCGCCTGCGCCGCCTGCTTGTTCTTCCCGGCAGCGGCGACGACGTTCGAGACACCGTGGATGACCGTCGCCTGTTCCTTGCCGATCGGGAGCGGGAACGCCGTCGTGGTCGCGGCGACGTCCGACTCGCCGACCAGCGGGCGCACCCAGCTGCCGCCCCAGTACATGGCGAGCTTGCCGGAGGTGAACCACTGGTCCGCGGGGGTGTCGGTCAGCTGTTGCATGCTCGGCGAGGAGCCGTCGGCGATGAGGTCGGTCCAGAACTGCAGACCCGCCTGGGCTTCCGGGCTGTCGTAGCCGGACTTCGACTGGTCGGCGTTGATGGCCTCGCCGCCCGCCTGGAGGATCGTGTTGTAGTACGTCGTCTGGCCGTCCATACCGCCCGCGGCGCCGTAGACACCCTGGTCCTTGAGGTTCGTGGAGATGGCCTGCGCCGCGGTGTCGAAGTCGTCCCAGGTCCAGTCCTCGGCGGGGAGTGCGACGCCGGCCTGCTCGAACAGCGCCGTGTTCACCCAGACACCGACCGTGTCGAAGTCCTTCGGAACGCCGTATTGGGTGTCGTCGAGCGAGTACAGCTCGTTGAGGGCCTCGGGGTAGTTCGCGGGATCGATGTCGCCGGCGTCGACCTCGCCCGTGATCGGCTCGATCTTGCCGTTGGCCGCGTACACCTGGAAGTTCGGCCCATTGAGCCAGAAGAGGTCGGGGAGGGTGTCGCTCGAGGCCTGCGTCTGCAGCTTCGACCAGTACGAGGCCCAGGGGGTGACGTTCACGTTGACGGTGATGTCGGGGTAGATCTCATTGAACGCCTCGATGTTGGCATCGATGGCTTCGACCTGGGCCTGGTCCCAGACGCCGTAGGTGATCTCGGCCTTCAGATCCTTCGGTGCTGCGGCGTACTCGCCACCGGTGGAACCTCCGCCTCCGGTACTGCATCCGGCCGTGAGGGCTGCGGCGGCGAGGAGGCCGATACCGCTGAAGACGGCACGGCGGACGGCACGTTGGCCGGGTGATGAGCTGCGGTTCGTGAACGGCGTTGGCATGGCTGGAGTCCTTTCGAGGTGCGCTACCGGGCGGCAGCGTCGAGGGAGTTCGATGCGGTGCTGGTGGTGAGGGAGGAGAAGTAGGCGACGAGTGCCGGGTCGAGTGGCGGGATGTCGATCGGGATCGAGCCGTTGCGGAGCGAGCGGGCGGCGAGTGCCCCCGCTGCGACAGCCTCTCGGGCGGCGACGGGCGAGAGGGTCGTCGGGGCGCCGTCGGCGACGTGTGCGAGGAACTCGCTCATGGTGTCGAGGTCGGCGTCTGCGTGGCCCTCCTCGACGCCCGAGATCGGGTACTCGACATCGCCCTCGGTGCTCCAGGTGCGACGACGGTTCCAGACCTTGACGGTTCCGCCGGCGGTGTCACCGACGTTTTCGAGCCGGCCGCGAGTACCGATGACGGTGTAATTGCGCCAGTAGTCGGGCGTGAAGTGGCACTGCTCGTAGCTCGCTGTGATGCCGCGCTCGAGCGTCATGAGCATCATCGAGACGTCTTCGACGTCGACGACGGGGTTGAGGCCCCGCTGTTCCTCCGGCGGCCAGTTGTCGTAGGAGAACCAGTCGGCCATCGTCTGGCCGCTCCGATCCTCGCGGTCGTCGATGTCGCCGTAGACCGCGAGCTCGCCCATGGCGACGACCCGACGGGTGTAGGCACCTGCGAGCAGGTGGATGACGTCGATGTCGTGGCTGGCCTTCTGGAGCAGGAGCGTGTTCACCCGCGAGCGGTCGGCGTGCCAGTCCTTGAAGTAGTAGTCGCCACCATTGCCGACGAAGTGCCGCACCCAGACCGTCTTGACCTCGCCGATCTCGCCGCGCTCGATGATCTCGTGCATCAGGCGGACGACGGGGGCGTGCCGGAAGTTGTGGCCGACGTACAGCGGGGTCTTGGTCTCGTAGGCGGCGTGGAGGACGGCGTCCGCATCCTCGACGGTGATCGCGAGCGGCTTCTCGAGGTACACCGCGACGCCCGCCCGGAGCAGGTCGACCGCGATCTCGGCGTGCGTCCAGTCGGGGGTCGTGACGATCGCCGCATCGATGCCACCGCGGGCGATGAGCTCCTGGTGAGAGTCGAAGACGTCGACGCCCTCACCGAACATCTCTCGTGCCCGGCCTCGGCCGACCTCGGTGGTGTCGACCGCTGCCACCACCACCGCCTCGGTGGGGCTCGTCGCGACGTGCTCGGCGATCTGCGCGCGCTGGCCGGTGCCGATGACGGCGACCCGGAGCCCTGATTGGGTGGGTGCTGGTGGGTTGCTCACTCGATCACATCCGCTTCCTTGCGTGAAGTTGATTTATATGATGCCAAAACGATCATGAAATGACAATAGGCGATCAACGCGATCACTCAAGTCCGGATTCCGGAGACGTCGAAAGTGTTTACTGGGCCGAAACATGTGGAGGAGGGTCGGCGGGCACGCCTCGACAGGCTCGGTGACCGGGTACGGCCGAACGGCGACCGGGTGCGACCGAACGGCGGCCAGGTGCGCCGGTCTCCGAGTCCGTCGAGGCGCCGGAGCGCCTATGCCGCGATGACGACCTCGACACCCGCGACCGCGAGCGCCTCGGCGAGCGCCCCGTCGACCGCCGCATCGGTGACGAGCACGTCGATCCGGTCCAGCGGGCAGATGCGCGCGAAGGTCGCCTTCGTCATCTTGGTGCTGTCCGCGACGACGATGACGCGCTTCGCGACCTTGACGAACTCCTGACTCACGGCGGCCTCGCCTTCGTGCAGGGTCGTGGCACCGAACTGCGCGCTCAATCCGTCGACGCCGAGGATCGCGACGTCGAGGGCGATCTCGGCGAGGGCTCCGGCGACCAGGGATCCGACGAGTTCGTAGGACTGCCGGCGGGCTACACCCCCCGTGACGACGATCTTCACGTGCGAGCGGACGGACAGCTCGTAGGCGATGTTCAGGGCGTTGGTGACGATCGTGACTGAGGCCTCGCCGTCCGCCCGGAGCAGATGCTCGCTCCGACCGAGCACGCGCGCGACCTCGCTCGTCGTGGTTCCGCCGTTCAATCCGACGGCGTCGCCGACGCTGATGAGCGCCGCGGCGGCCTTGGCAATGGCCACCTTGGCCTCCGCCTGGCGGGCGATCTTGTACTGCAGCGGCAGCTCGTAGCCGGTCCCGAGGGCCGCTGCGCCACCGTGCGTGCGGGTGACGAGTCGCTGCTCGGCCAGAGCCGTGAGGTCGCGTCGAGCGGTGGCTGCGGAGATCCCGAGCGCCTCTCCGATCTCGGCGATCGTCACGTTGCCGCGTTCGCTCACGAGTTCGAGCAGGGCGTTGAGTCGCTGTTGCTGCGTCATTTCTCCTGCAATTCCGGTCATGGCTGGCGTACTGTGACCATCATATGGGCGCTCAGCCGACGCTTGTGTGATTGAAAATGACGATATGTACTGGTATCGATCAGTTTCAATCCGCTATGGTGGCTCCAACGCGTCGTCACGTCACGATCGCGCTCCTCCTCACGCGAAAGGCACGTTATGCCCGAGACCTTCGTCGCCGCCGAACTGGTGTCGCAGCCCGCATCCTGGCGCACCGCCGCCACGCTCGTGGCTGAGGCGTCTGCAGTCCTGCCCCAGCCGGGCGAGCGCGTCGCCGTCGTCGGCTGCGGTACGAGCTGGTTCATCGCCATGAGCTACGCCGTCATCCGCGAGCAGGCAGGCCTCGGCATCACCGACGCCTTCGCTGGTTCGGAGTTCCCCGGCGTCCGCGACTACGACCGCATCGTCGCCATCTCCCGGTCCGGCACGACGACCGAGATCGTCCACCTGCTGGAGGCCGTCGGCGAGAGCGTCACGACCGTCCTCATCACCGCCGTCGAGGACTCCCCCGCAGCGGTCCCTGCCGCCCACGTGATCGGGCTCCCCTTCGCCGACGAGCAGTCGGTCGTCCAGACCCGCTTCGCCACGACGACGCTCGCCTTGCTGCGAGGTTCGCTCGGCCATGACATCGAGGCACTGGCCGTCGAGGCCGAGCAGGCGCTGCTCATCCCCATCGACGAGTACCTCGGTGCAGACCAGGTGTCCTTCATCGGCCTCGGACATGCGGTCGGCCTCACCTTCGAGGCAGCACTGAAGACCCGGGAGGCTGCGCAGTTCTGGGCGGAGTCGTACCCCGCGATGGACTACCGTCACGGTCCGATCGCGATCGCGCAGCCCGGGCGCCTCGTCTGGTCGCTCGGCGCGACCCCCGACGGCCTGCCTGACGACGTCGCGGCTACCGGAGCGTCCTTCGTCCAGCACGACCTCGACCCCCTCGCAGGTCTGGTCGTCGCCCAGCGCTTCGCGATCGCCCTCGCCGAGGCGCGCGGACTCGACGCCGATCACCCGCGCTCCCTCACGCGCTCCGTCATCCTGACGCCGTGACCGTCGCTGCGGTCCTCGGCATCGACGTCGGCGGCACTGGCATCAAAGCCGCTCTGATGGACGCCGACGGCACGATCCTCGGCAGGTGGCGCGAGGCGACCCCGAGCGCCGACACCACTGGTGAGCGCACCCGCGACATCGTGCTCGGGCTCGTCGCGGCAGCGAACGCAGTGGCACGCCCTCAGTCGGTCGGCGTCGTCGTGCCCGGCGTGGTCGACGAGGATCTCGGAGTCTGCGTGCACGCGGTCAACCTCGGCTGGCGCGACTTGGCGTTCCCGGACCTCCTTCGGCCCTCACTCGACGTCCCGCTCGCCTTCGGACAGGACGTCCGGGCAGGTGCGCTCGCAGAGGCCGTCTCGGGTGCTGCTGCCGGCATCGACGGAACGATCGCGTTCGTGCCGGTCGGTACCGGCCTCGCGTCAGCGCTGGTCATCGACGGCGTACCGTTCGCCGGAGGCGGTTGGGCAGGCGAGATCGGCCAGCGCGTCCTGCGCGACGGGCCCCACAGCGGGCTTCGCGTGGAGCAGCTCGCCTCGGCCGGCGGGATCGCGAAGCGCGCGGGCGCGCCGGACGCACGGACGGTCGCCGACGCTGTGGCGCGCGGCGACGAGGCAGCGACCCTGGTCTGGAACGAGGCGGTCGACGTCCTCGCCGAGGCACTCGCCGGGATCACCGTCGTCGCAGCGCCGACAGCCATCGTCATCGGCGGCGGACTGGCGCTGGCCGGGCCGCTCCTCTTCACGCCACTCGAGCGTGGGCTGCGCGAGCGGCTCGACGTCGTCCGCGTGCCGCGACTCCTGGCCGCACAGCACGGCGACGGAGCAGCGACCGTCGGAGCCTGCATCCTCGCCGAACGACTGGTGAGCGCATGAACGACGCGGCCTCGTCTCGAACATCCCGTCCGGTGGTCGTCGTCACGCCGAATCCGGCAGTCGACATCACCTACTCCGTCGCCGAGCAGCAGCTCGGCACCACCCAGCGCGTCCAGTCGATCGTGCGACGAGCCGGCGGCAAGGGCGTCAACGTCGCCCGCGTCCTCGACGCACTCGGCGTCCCGACCGTGCAGGTGTTGCCACTCGGCGGCGCGTCGGGCTCCTGGATGCGCGAGGCGCTCAACGCTGCGGGACTCGACGTCCGCGTGGCGTCGCTCGCCGACGACACCCGCTCGACCATCGCCGTCGTGGACGAGATCCACCACCCGACGCTGTTCGCGGAAGCAGGCCCGGCCGTCTCCGCCCGCGAGTGGGCTGTGCTGACGGCAGAGCTGCGCGACGCCTTACGGGGTGCCGGTCACCTCGTCATCTCCGGTTCGTTGCCGCCAGGCACACCTGATGCCGTGATCGAGACCCTCGTGCGCGCGGGCATCGATGCAGGCGTCCCCGTCATCGTCGATGTCAGCGGCCCGGCCCTCCTCGCTGCAGCTCGCGCCGGAGCGACGTTCCTGAAGCCCAACCTCGACGAGGCGCTGGAAGCCACCGGCATGCCAGACCTCGACGCTGCCCGAACCGCCCTGCTCGCACTCGGCGCCCGCACGGTCATCATCTCCCGGGGTGCCCAAGGCCTCACGGCCGGCGACGGCATCAGGCACCACGAGGTCCCTGCCGTACCGGGGATCAGCGGTAACCCGACGGGAGCGGGTGACGCCACGACCGCCGGGCTCGTCGCAGCCCTCCGAGCGGGCCTACCGCTTCCCGAAGCACTCACCACTGCGGCAGCCGCAGGCGCTGCCGCCGTCCTCGAACCGGTCGCCGGCGCGATCGATCTGGCCGCCTTCACTCGTTTCCTCGACCAGAGCCCGACGCCGGTCGCGGCCCCTCGGCCCGATCCAGCCCTCGACACCACCGGAGCCCCAGCATGACGACGAAGCTCGACCTCCCCACCCTCCTTGCCGACGTCTCCGCGAACGGTGCCGGCGTCGCCGCCTGCAACGTGGTCCTGCTCGAGCACGCCGAGGCGATCGTCGCAGGTGCCGAGGAGGCGGGGCTGCCGGTCATCCTGCAGATCAGCGAGAACTGCGTGCGCTACCACGGCTCGCTCGCACCGATCACCCTCGCGTCGCTCACCATCGCCCGTGCCGCGAGCGTGCCGGTCCTCGTGCACCTCGACCACGTCGAGTCTGCTCAGCTCGTGAGGGAGGGCGTCGAGCTCGGTGTCGACAGTGTCATGTTCGACGCTTCGACCCTGCCGTACGACGAGAACGTGAGGGCAACGAAGGAGATCGTCGAGTTCTGCCACGCCAACGGCGTGGCAGTCGAGGCGGAGCTCGGCGAGGTCGGCGGCAAGGACGGGGTCCACGCACCGGGAGCCCGGACGGTCCCGAGCGAGGCCGCCGCGTTCGTCGCGGCGACGGGCGTCGACGCGCTCGCCGTCGCCGTCGGCACGTCCCACGCGATGACCAGCCGCGAAGCAGCCGTCGACCACTCGCTCATCGCGCAGCTCAGGGAGGCGGTCTCAGTCCCGCTGGTCCTGCACGGCTCTTCCGGCCTCCCCGACGACGAGCTCCGTGCGGCGGTCCGATCGGGCATGACGAAGATCAACCTGTCCACGCACCTGAACGGCCTGTTCACCGGCGAGGTCCGCGCGGTGCTCGCTGCTGATCCCGCCCTCGTCGATCCGCGCCGGTACGTCCGTGCTGGTCGAACGGCGATCGCTGCCGAAACGGCTCGGATCCTGCGTCTGCTGGCGGATCGGTAGTCAGGCTTCACGCCGATGCCAACCGTGGAGGCAACTGCCAGGCCGTTCACAGCAACTCATTATGCTGAAATGTTAATATATATATTGTCGGAGTTCTTCCGACGCCCCCACCGGTAACAGGTCGTCCCCCGCGACCGCCCTCCGGCCTCCCGAGCTCGATACCCCTTCGAGCGCGCGGGAGATACGGCCACCCCATCCCCTAGATTCGGTGGCCCGAAGCTACGCGACCATGTCGGTCGCCGTCGATGCCCGGGCGCAGGCTCGGGCATCGACGCTGCACGACTGCTGCGATTCTCGGTTCACAGCGGTATCCCAGCTTGGCCAGGTATCTTCATTCCTTGAGTGCCGATGTCACAACCGGCTTCCGTGTGCAGAGTCCACACCTCCACGGATACGCCGATGCTCCCGACATCACACCACCAGCCGCCTCCCAGACCGGCGAACAACGTTCCATCCGGACGGCCCCAGCCGAGCCGCTGCACTGCATCCCAGTCCAGCTGCGTACCGGAGGGCCTCGTCGCTTCATCCATGCGACCAGGACCTGACCGTCGTCGCATTCCCCGTCTGGACCGGCTCATCCATCATTCGCATCATCAGAAACGAGATACACCATGTCCACCATTCAGACTCGGACCCCAGCGTCCAAGAACCGCGCCACGGGCACTGCCGTCCACGGCCGCGGTCACTCCACCGACAAGCTCACCTACCGCTTCGGCCTTCGCACCCGCGAGACCGGCGCCGAGCAGCGCAGCTCCACCACGACGGGCAACCGCCGCGGCTGATCCCGCAACACCGCTTCACCGACGCCCCCGCACAGTCCGACTGCGCGGGGGCGTCGTCGTCCGCCAGAAGGTCTCACCGGGACGCACGACGACCGGAGACCGCCAGACGCGGTGGCAAACAGGTAGGGACCTCGATCACGATGTTCAGATCGACATCCGTCGCGGCCCTGAGCGGAGTTCCGGCTGCAGAACCGCGTCGAGGCGCCTGTGAGGTGCGAGAATCGCCCCATGGATCCCGTCGCGCTCATCTCGTGGATCGTCGTGTTCGTCGTCGTGACCGTCACGGTGACGGGTCTCTCCGGCCGCGCAGGCTGGTCGGCACCCGTGGTCCTCGTGATCGTCGGCGGCATCGCGTCGTTCATCCCCGCCGTCCCGACCGTGGAGATCGAACCCGACCTCATCCTCTACGGGCTCCTACCGCCGCTGCTCTTCGCTTCAGCCATCCGGATCTCGCTCATCGACATCCGCGCCCGTAACGACGGCATCATCCTGCTGTCCGTGGGTGCTGTCGCGTTCACCGTCGTCACCGTCGGATTCGCGAGCTGGTTGCTGATCCCCTCGATCACGCTCGCGGCGGCGTTCGCATTCGCCGCGGTGATCGCCCCCACCGACGCCGTCGCAGTCAGCGCCATCGCGGGCAGGCTGAGGCTCCCACGGCGGGTGGTGACGATCCTCGAGGGCGAAAGTCTGCTGAACGACGCGACGGCCCTCGTCGCGCTCAACGCCTCGATCATCGCGATCACGAGTGTCGTGAACCCTGTCGTGATCGCTGGGGAGTTCGTCATCGAAGTGGTCGCAGGTGTCGGCGTGGGGCTCGTCGTCGGATGGGTGCTGTCCGAAGTGCGTCGCCGCCTTCGCGCCCCAGTGCTCGACACCTGTCTGTCGCTCATCACGCCGTTCATGGCGTTCCTCATCGCGCAGGCGCTGCACGGTTCCGGCGTCCTGGCCGTCGTGACCGCGGGGCTCCTCCTCGGCTACCGTTCCCCCATCGTGCAATCGGCAGAGGCCCGGATCGCCGAGTCACTCAACTGGCGCACCATCCAGTTCCTGCTCGAGAACGCCGTGTTCCTCTTCATCGGTCTCAACCTGTCGGGCATCCTCGAGGGAGCGATCCGCACCGGTCCGGGGCTGTGGCCGACGGTGTTCATCAGCATCGGCGTCCTGGCAGCGCTCATCGCATCGCGCTTCGTCTGGGAGATGACCGTCACCGCGATCTACCGCATCGGCCCGAAACGCCTCAGGGAGCGCGGCTGGTCGTGGGGCAACGGCATCGCGGTCTCAGCGGCGGGTGTGCGTGGCGTGGTGACGTTGGCGGCGGTCTTCCTGCTCCCGGAGGAGACGCCCGCGCGGGAGTTCCTGCAGTTCCTCGCATTCGTCGTCGTCGTGGGCACGCTGCTCTCGGGTCTGCTGCTGCCGACGATCATCCGCGCCCTGAAACTGCCGGCTCCGAACCACGATCAGGAACGGGTCGAGCAGCTCATGCTCATGGCGGAGGTGCAGACGGCCGGGCTCTCCCGACTCGACGAGTTGGCGACGGAGACCGATGAGGAGCAGGTGCTCACGCGGCTCCGCACGAACGCGAGTTTCGTCAGCAACGCCCTCGAGCAGTACACCGGCGGCGAGTCCGAGCTCCGAACGGTCGCGTTCGCACGACTTCGTCGGCAGATGATCGCCGCCGAACGCGAAGCGCTGCTGGCCGCGCGTGCGGAGGGCCGCTACCAGGAGCCCGCGGTCGCGGCCGTTCTGGCGGCGATCGACGCGGAGGAGGCCACACTGAAGGCGATGACCCCGAAGCCGCCACGCACCTAGGCGTCCCCGCACGGTCCACAACTCCTGCTGCCCGCGTCGGCGCAGCCCCCGGACCCGGACAGCGAGCCGATCCGGGACGGATCCTCCGAAGCCGGCAGGAGTTGTGGACGGTGCGTGGGGCCGAATTCAGTCCGGCGCGGTGTCGTAGATCGTGCGGGCGTCGTCGGTCGCCTCGGACGCAGGGCCCGATTCGGGCTGGTGGTCCGAGGAACCGTCGGCATCATCGCCGGACGCCGCCGACGCGTCGCCTTCGGAGGCGTCACCGGTCAACGGCTCGTCCAGCTCGGTGGAGGGTGCGGGCTCCTCGACGGCCTCCTCGGTCGCTTCGACCTCGTCGTCGTCCGCGTCCTCGGTGCCCGAGCCGTCAACGGTCTGCGACTGGGTACCGGAGCTCGTCTGGTCGGAACTCACGAGCTTCGAGGTGTCGTTGTCGGCGCCCTCCCAGGCTTCCTGGTCGGCACCGGCCTCACCACTCGCGAGGTCGCTGGAGGTGTTCTGTCCGTTCTGATCCGTCATGATGCACTCCTCTCCGCGGAGCACGTCGCGCTCCGTGTCCGGAGACTCTACGTTGGCACGGCGAGCGGGTCCCGGGGGTTGACAGCGAACGACCCCTGCGTGATCCAGCCGCGCTAGCGTGGTGGGATGAGTCTTCCCACCACGCACACGCGCGTCACCTACCCGACCGGAGCGCTTCGCTCGACCGGGACGGTCGTGAACTCCGAGCCGTTCGGCCAGCACCTCGCCGTGGTCCTCGACGAGACCGCGTGCCACCCGGTCGATGCCGTGTGGCCCGACCAACCGGCGGACCGCGGGACCATCCGTTTCGGGGACGGCGAGCGGGCCGTCGTGGTCGACATCGCCGACTGCATCGTCGGCGCGACGGACGGCTCAGCGCTGTTCATCGGCGATGCGGTTCCGGTCAAGAAGGGCTC
The DNA here is from genome assembly GCF_050613355.1 of Plantibacter sp. RU18. Classification (NCBI taxonomy): domain Bacteria; kingdom Bacillati; phylum Actinomycetota; class Actinomycetes; order Micrococcales; family Microbacteriaceae; genus Plantibacter; species Plantibacter sp. RU18. The sequence goes on along the minus strand of NZ_CP159618.1, from coordinate 499,043 downwards.
GGAGGGCTGGGCGTTCCTCGCCGTCCACCTCGTCGACGCGGCCGCGGTCGGATCAGCGGCCGTCCCCGGCGCGACCGCGCAGGTCGACATCGACGCTCCGACGCGCCACGCCCTCTCGGCCGGACACACCGGATGCCACCTCGCGTCACTGGCGCTCAATGCGGCCCTCACGAGCGCGTGGCGCAAGGAGGTCGCACCGGATGCCCTGGGAGCGCCGAACTTCGACGGGCTCGCGTGCGAGTCGTCCCGGATCGCGCCGCACGCCTCGACCGACCGCTACCGCATCGGCAAGTCACTTCGGAAGAAGGGTTTCGACCCGGCGGTGTTCGACGATCTCGACGGCCTCACAGCGCGCATCGATGAGATCCTCACCGGCTGGGTCGACTCGGGTGCCGACGTGCGCATCGACCGCGAAGGCGACTTCCTCACCGACCGCCGCAGCTGGCACTGCGCACTCCCGGGCGGACCTGCCGTCCTCCCCTGCGGCGGGACGCACGCCCGGTCACTCACCGAGTTCTCGACGATCGCCGTCTGGCTGGAGCGCGAAGAGGTCGAGGGCGCGCTGGTGGTCTCGATGGTCACGACGGTGGTGCCCGCCGGCTGAGACCCGAGCGCTGCGGAGGCTCAGGCGCTGATGCCCGTCGAGGCGGCGCCCCCGATGCCGACGAAGAGGCCGCCGATGATGAACACCCAGAGCAGGACGAGCGCCACCCACGCCAGGAGGAAGAACCCGTTCAGCACGATGCCGGTGATGGCCATGGCGCGGCCCGCGGGCTCCTTGCGGGCTCCCATGATGCCGAGGACGAAACCGATGATGGGCAGCACGAAGGTGAAGCCGAAGAACAGGGACACCAGCCCGATGACCATGCTGGAGATGCTCAGACCGCGCGGCGGCGACGGCGTGTAGACGTACGGCGCGACGTAGACCGGCTGTCCGTACCCGGGCTGCACGTACTGCGGCTGACCCGGCTGGAGCTGGCCGTACTGCTGCACGGGGTACTGCGCGGGTTGGCCGTACGGCTGGACGGGGTACTGCGCGGGGTGGCCGTAGGGCTGCTGCGGGTACTGCCCGTACTGCGGACCCTGCGCCGGATGCGGCGCGCCCTGTGGTGCCTGCCCGGACTGGCCCGGCTGGACGGACGGAGCCGGCGGCTGCGGGACCGCGGGCGCCGGCGGCTGGGTCTCCTGCACGACCAACGGATCCGGGTGTCGCGGCGTCGATTCGTCGGCTGTCGTCATGCTCTCAACCCTAGCGAGGCGAAGGCTCGGCCCCGAGAGGGAATTCAGCCTACAGCTCTCTGAGAACCTGGCACCGGGGTCTGTGACGGTCTCGGAAAGCGACTACCGTATTCGTGCGGTCCTCGCAGTGAACCCGACTGGATCGCGCTGAACCACAGAAGGAGCACCGTGCAGAACGACGCGATCGCCGAGGAGCAGGACCACCTCGACCGACTGCATGAAGTGATCCGGACGCAGTCGGACCTCGAGGAGCGCCGATCGGAACTCGCGCTGCGTGCATTCGACGGCGACGACGACTCCAGTTTCTCGGAACGCGACGCCCTCGTCGCGCACCATCGCCAACGGATGGTGGAGCTGCGCTCGTCCAGCTACGGTCTGCTCTTCGGCCTCCTGGAGCGCGACTCGGATGAGCGTCACCACATCGGTCGCATCGGCCTGCGCGATCCGGAGACCGGGGACCAGCTGCTCCTCGACTGGCGTGCGCCCGCGTCCCGCCCGTTCTACACGGCTACCCCGCTCCGCCCCGAGGGCCTGCGGCTGCGGCGTCGCATCGGCACCGCGGGTCGTCGGGTCACCGAGGTGCACGACGAGGTCCTCGACACGACGCTCCTGAGCGACGACGAGCCGACAGGCATCGGTGAGTCCGGAGCACTGCTCGCCGCCCTCGGTCGGGCGCGCACGAAGCACATGGCCGACATCGTCGACACCATCCAAGCCGAGCAGGACGCCATCATCCGCGCACCGCTGCCGGGGACGCTCCTCGTCCAAGGCGGCCCGGGCACGGGTAAGACGGCGGTCGCCCTGCACCGCGCCGCCTATCTGCTGTACGAGCACCGCGAACGCCTCATGCGCAGCGTCGTGCTCATCGTGGGGCCGAACTCCACCTTCCTCGACTACATCAGCCGGGTACTCCCGTCGCTCGGTGAGACGGCTGTCGTCCTCGTGACCCCGGGCACCCTCGTGCCGGGCCTCGACGCCCACGGGGAGGACTCTCTGGAGACCGCCGAACTGAAGGGGCAGCTGCGCATGGCCGACGTGGTCGCGCGCGCCATCCGCGAACGCCAGGTGCCGCTCGACGAGCCCGTGACCCTGCGCATCGCGGGCGACGGGCCGCTCCGCGTCACCCCAGGTGTGCTCCGCCGCATCAAGTCCGGCATCGAACGCTCCGGCACGCCGCACAACGAGGCCAAGCTCCGCTTCGACCGCGCCGTCCTCACGCACCTCATCGGTCTCGAGGCCAAGCGCGACGGCTTCGAGCCTCGGACGGGCGAGGATGCCGACGAACGCCGGCAGGAGCTCAGCGAGGAGCCGGAGATCGAGGAGCTGCTCGACGCCCTGTGGCCGATCCTCGACCCCGCCGAGATCATCGACCGACTCTTCACCGACTCGGAGCTGCTCGCTCGTCTCGCGACGGAGCACACCGACGCCGAGCAGGAACTACTCCTCCGCACGGCCGACCCGGAGACACCCATTGCCGAGCGTCTGACGCCCGGCGACATCGCACTCGTCGACGAAGCCGCCGAACTCATCGGCGAGGACCAGCGACCCGAGCTGGAACGCCAACGCCGCGCGGCCTACGAGCGCCGCCACGACGTCGAGTACGCCCGCAGTGTGCTCGAGATGATCGGTGACATCAGCATCGACGACGAGGTGCAGGACGACGACTACCTGCGGTCCGCTCAGGACCTCGCCGATCGCCAGACCGTGGAGGACGACCGCAGCCCCGCGGAACGCGCCGCCAGCGATCGCACCTGGGTGTACGGGCACGTCATCATCGACGAGGCGCAGGAGCTCACCCCCATGCTGCTCCGCGCGATCCTCCGCCGTGGACCGAACCGGTCGATGACCCTCGTCGGCGACATCAACCAGCAGAGCACCTCCGCGACCCGGTCGAGCTGGCAGGAGCTCCTCGGGCCGCAGATGCCGCGCTGGACCGAGGAACTCCTCACCGTCAACTACCGCACGCCCGAGCAGATCATGCAGCTCGCCGACCCGGTCCGCCTCGCGCTCGACCCCGAGTCCCCGGCGCCCGTGTCCATCCGACGCGGCGACGAGGAGCCGGTGCAGCTCGCCGTGGCACGGTCCGAACTCGCGACGACCGCAGCCGAATCCGCCATGTCGGCGACCGCAGCCCACCCGGGCATCGCGGGCGTCATCGCTCCACGCGCACTCCTCGCCGGGATCGATGCGCGGCTGGCTTCGCTGGGAGCGGATCGCGCCAGGGTGTGGAGCGGCACCGCCCGCGAGAGCAAGGGCCTGGAGTTCGACAGTGTGGTGCTCGTGCAGCCCGACGAACTCGGTGGATCAGGTCGTTCGGCACTCTCGCTCCGCTATGTCGCGCTCACCCGGGCGACCCAACGACTCACCGTCATCGCTCCGAACGACTGAAGTGCACCACCCGACGACGCACCGCCGTTCGGGACGAACAGAGCACCTCGCGAACCGAACGACCGTAGGCTTGGGCTCTGCCAACAGAATGTGAGGCTGGGATGAAGGTCATCAGCTACAACCTCCGCAAGAACAAGGCCAGCGGCGAACTCGTCGCACTCACCGAAGAGTTCGAGCCCGACGTCCTCGCGCTCCAGGAGGCCGACACCCTGCAGCTCCCCGCCGAACTCGGCGCGCTCCACCTCGCGGACAGCACCCACCGCAACCGGCTCGGCTTGGCCCTCTACTACCGTCGCGACCGGTTCTCCGCCGAGTCGACGCAGACGTTCGCGCTGAAGAAGTCGCTGCACGACATGGTGCTCGCACCCGCGCACGAGCGGCTCATCGGTACCCGACTGACCGATCTCGAGGCCGACCGTGAGCTCATCGTCGCGTCGTTCCACGCTGCTCCGCTCACCGCGCTCAACTCGCTGCGCCGCCACCAGATCAAGGCTGCGCACGAGCAGCTGCATGCGATGGGCGACGTCCCGACGCTCATGGTCGGCGACTACAACTACCCGCTCTTCCAGAAGGGCCTCGGTACGAAGATGCTCGAGAGCGGCTACGACCTCAGCCTGAGTGACCTCAGCACGTACACCCGCTACAAGATGTTCCGAGGGCACTTCGACTTCGCGACATCCGTCGGCCTCAAGATCGACCGCGTGCAGACGCTGCGCCGCGGCATCTCCGACCACCTGCCGATCCTGGTGGACGCGAGTTACGGTGCCGCAGTCCCCATCGACGATGGCGCACCGGAGTCCGCCACGCGCTGAGCCGCCCGTCCGTTCGCCCATCTTCGGGCGAACAAGCGTCCGTTCGCCCAAGCATGGGCGAACGGAGTGCGCGCTGGCGGCCTCAGATGAGGCCGCGCAGGAACTCCTGGACGCTCGTGCCCTGCTCGCGGGCTCGGCGTGCGAGTCGCTCCTGCTCGTCAGCGGTGATCTCCAACGAGAGCGAGTGCCACACCGGCTCCGGCTCCAGCGAGAACAGCGCGCCGTCGTCTTCGGCGTCGAAGACCGGGGCGGAGCGCGTCTCTTCGGCTTCGAGGTCGGCGAAGAGTTCTGGTTCCGTCGCCTCATGGGAGCCTGCCGCCTCCACGGCTTGCGTGACAGCGGTTGCTCCGGCGCCGGTCCAACCCGGGCCCTCGGGCACGGGCGACTTCCGCTGGTACGCCTCTGCGGCGGTGCGCGCACGGATGTCGGCGGCCTCGTTGAGGCGGTGCCCGACGTGCCCCTTCACCCACTCGAAGCGGTACTTCCGTCCGGCGATGGCTTCGTCGATCTCCTGCATGAGGTCGAGGTTCATGACGGGCTTGCCGTCGCCCTTCTTCCAACCCTTCTTCTTCCAGCCGGGCATCCACTTCGTGATCGAGTCGATGACGTACTTGCTGTCGCAGAGGATGTGCAGGTCGTCGTCGACGTGCTCGGTGGCACGGAACAGTTCGAGGACGGCACGCAGCTCGCCCATGTTGTTCGTGCCGTGTGGCCAACCGCCGGCCGCCCAGCAGTCGTCGTCGACGTACCAGGCCCAGCCTGCGGGTCCCGGGTTGCCGAGGGCGGAGCCGTCTGCGGCAGCGGTGATCGTCATCCCTCCATTATCCCGGTTCAGAATTCAGGGAATGATCGCCCGCTGTCCGGGTGATGTCCGATTTCCGCGAGGAATCCGCGTGATCGGGCTCATGCCGGCGCAGATTCCCTGAATTCTGAACTGGACACCTGGTCAGACCGGGGAGAACACGCTCAGCGTGACAGCGACGGTGACCGTCGTGTACCCGGGGAGATCGGCGATCGCCTGCTCGAAGACGTCCTCGTCGAGGTGGTGTGCGCTCGGACCCATGCGCACCTCGTCGCGCACCTCCTCGGGCATCAACTCGACCGCGTAGTCGAGGGTGTCGCGAGAGCGCAGCTCGAAGCCCTCCAGTTGCGCGTCGAGACGCGCGTCCTTGCGCTCGGCGATGCCGATCATGCCGAGGCGGTCGCGGAGCTCGGCGAGATGGCCGGGCTGCGGCGTCACCACGGTGAGGAGACCGTCCGGCCGCAGCACCCGGTGCATCTCGGGCCCGTTGCGGGGACCGAAGATGCTCAGCAGGTGGTCGACGGACGCCGCCTGCAGCGGGAACGGCGCCCAGGCGTCAGCTGTCGCTGCGGCGGCCCGCCCGTGCGCCCGCGCGGCGCGACGCGCTGCGAGCGGCGACAGGTCGAAGCCGAAGCCCCGCCAACCGGGGCGGGCATCGAGGATGCGGCCGAGGTAGTAGCCGGTCCCGCCCGCGATGTCGACGACGAGCGGAGCACGGACGCCGTCCGTCGAGCCGTCCTGCAGTCGACGGGCATCGGGCATCGTCAGTGCGACGTGGTCGGCGATGCGTTCGTAGTGCTCGGCCTCGAGGAACGCGGCGCGAGCGGCGACCATCTCCTGCGTGTCTCCCGTCTTCGGCGTGCGCCCACCGACGACGAGAGAGGCGTACCCCTGACGTGCGATGTCGAAGCTGTGGCCGGCGGGGCAGCGCAGCACACGATCACCGAGCGTGAGCGCCGCCGAGCAGATGGTGCAGGCGAGATCCCGGGCGACGAGCGTGAGGCGGTCGTGCTGGGCGACATCAGAGAGCACCGGCTCCGCGCCGAACCGCGGTTCGACCTGCTCTGGCTCGACCTGCTGTATTTCCTGCCGTTGCTGGACTGCATCCGGTTGTCGCACTTCACCCACACGGTGATTCTAGGCGCGAGTCGGGGGTCCGTGCTTGACTGCCGCCGAAGCGCCGCAGTCCGCACGAGGGGAGCTTGACGGATGGACGATCGGACGACAGACGCGGATGCCACGCGATCCACCGGCCCGACGATCAGGCTGGAGCCTTACGGACCAGCGGACCTGCCGACACTTGAACGCCAGAACACCCCCGAGATGACCCGGTTCCTCGGCGGCCCGGAGAGCCGCGCGAAGCTTCTGGACCGCCATGAGCGGTATCAGCGTTACTGGCGGACGGGCGAGGCACGGATGTTCCGGATCGTACTCGACGAGACCATCGGAGCCGCTAGCGGTGTCGGCGTCGGACTGATCGGGTTCTGGTCCACGACGCACGGCGGCGAGGCCGTCCACGAGACGGGGTGGTCGGTGGAATCGGGGTACCAGGGCCACGGAATCGCGCGCGCAGCACTCCAGCTGGTGCTCGAGGACGCCCGGGTGAACGGATCCCACCGATGGCTCCTCGCCTTCCCCCGCACCGACAACGTCGGCTCGAACGCCCTGTGCCGGTCGTGCGGCTTCGAGCTTCTGGGCGAGGAGGCGTTCGAATATCCGAAGGGCAACCCCATCGTGTCCAACGCCTGGCGCTACGACCTCGGCGCCCGCGGCTGAGTGCTGCCAGCGCGGTGCGCTGGACCGATCGCACCCCATCAGCGCGAGCGCGCCCCTCCAGAGACTCGCGCTCGCGCCAGTAACCGGCGCCCGCGGCTACTCCCCCGCGCTCGGTCCAGCGCACCGCGCTGGCGGAGGCCGATGCTCAGCCGTCGAGGGCGACACGAAGCCGCTCGACCGCGTCTTCAGCCGCGTCGAACTCTCGTCCGGTGCGGTCGGAATCGCGCTGTCTGCGTGCACGTTCTCGAGCGGTATCGGCGAGGTCGGCATCGAGTTCGTCGAGCCGACGAGCGAGGTCCTCGCGATCGCGCAGGAGTTCAGCCTCCCGCGATATCGTCTCGGCCAGCAGCCCGTCCGCGGCCTCCTTCGCGGCTGAAGTGACCTCGGCCTCGTGTTCGGCGGCATCCAGCCGGGCGCGGAGACGGCGCCGCCGGTCGTCGTCCGGTTCGGCGCCTGTTGCTGCATCGTCGCCGACGCCGGCTGGGGTCGATGTGTCAGCAGCCTGTCGATCCGCGGACTCTGCGGCCGCACCGCCCCACGCCGCGCCGCTCGAGGTGAGGGCCTCAGCGAGGCGTCCGGAGGCGAGCCTGGCCGCGACATCGGCGTCGGCACTCGCCGCCTGGATGCTCTGGCGAACGGCCTCGACGACGCCGCTGGAGAGGGTGGCCTCCTGTTCGGCCGCCGCGTCGATCGTCGCTGTGACTGCCCGCGCGACGAGCGAACGCCGCTCGGTCCCCAGCGTCCGGAGCAACGCGGCATCACCCGCGTGCTGTGCCTCGCCGAGTGTCGAGCCGAGCCGCATGAGTTCGTCGAGGAGCTCCGGGTGACGAGCGGAGAGCACATTGAGCGCCCAGGCCGCCATCGACGGTTTGCGGAGGGCCAGGATGGTCGCAGCGACGTCGTGCCCACCGCGCTCGACTGCCGCCGCCGCGAGTCGCTTCCGCTCGGCGACGAACCCTGCGGGCGAGGTGCGCAGGAGCAGGCGGGTGCTCTCATCGAGGTCGAGCGGACGCTCATCGTCCTCGCTGCGTTCTCCGCTCATGCACGTCCTCCGGTCCATTTCCCGTCAGGGTAGCGCGCTCTCGCGCCAGAATCGGGCCCGTCTGTCGCCTTTTCAGGGGGTACCGCTGACAATGTGGACATGGAAGCCAGACCGAAACCGGAGACGGCTCCTCCCCTCGCTGGAGAGGACCGATCCGACCTCAAGACCCTGCTGCGAACCGTGCCGTTCCCCGTTTCGCGCGCCGAGCTGTATCGACTCGCGGTGCGGAACGGACTCGACCGGTCCACGGTCGCGGCACTTGCGACGCTCGACGAGCCTGAATACACGGGTTCGTTCCAGGTCCTCCGCGAACTCCGGCACCACGGCGACCTCCGTCGCTCCGCCTGAGGCGATGAGCTGCGATCATTTCTCCGAAGTAGCCGCGTGAGCCGCTAGTGTCTGCCCGTGTCGATCGACCCGCTCGTCTCCCTTCTCGTTGGCGCTCTGGGAGCCGCCACCCTCGGACTGGTCGGCGGTGCGATCGGAGCGTGGGTGCAATCACGCCGCGAGCACCGGCGCTGGCTGCGTGAACAGAAGATGCACGCATACACCGCGGTGCTGGATCTGGTGCAGCGAATCTCCCTGGAGTCTTCACCGGTACGGGAAGGCCTGAACGAAGAGGTCACAGACCTCTACCGAGCGACGGCGACTGTCGAGCTCCTCGGGCCGGACACGCTAGCCGGTCACACCCGGATGCTGCGCGACGCGGTCGGCGCGCTCGTCTACCACCAGCACGCTGATGCTTTTCCGTCGCCCGACCTGTTTCTCGAAGATTCCGATCTCACCAGTGTCGCTGAAGCGGACTCAGCTGACTTCATGACGAACCTTCTGCGTGTGAAGAGCTTGCGGGAAATCGTGATCAAAGACGCTCGAAAGGAGTTGGACATTCGGGGCTCGTCACGTTGACGGTCTTCGTCGTGTGAGTGATCCATAGCCCACTCATGCCTGAACCGGGGGCTCGCGTTACCGGGGAGTTCGATGGATGTTCCGTAACGACGAAACCCCCTGCAGAACAGGGGGCTTCGTGAGGAGATCCAGTGCGGAGACGGCGGGATTTGAACCCGCGGTCCCCTTACGGGGACTCCACCTTAGCAGGGTGGTGCACTAGGCCGAACTATGCGACGTCTCCAAGTGCGCTCGCGAACGGACGCACGACGACAAGCATAACCGGAGATCGCCGAAGGCACGAATCGCGGCAGCAACGGCGGGCACCTCGACAAGCTCGGTGAGCGGAGGACGCGCAGTGCGAGAGCCGGAGGACGCGCACGTGCGCGGGCCCGCGGCAGCTGCCGGAAGGCCGAAGCGCCGCTACTGGTCGTCGAGGGTGCGACCGCGGGAGCAGGTGCGCTGGTCGGCAGTCTGGCCCTGCACGGTGGAGGGCAGCGCGACCGGGGCAGTCGCGTCGGCAGGGGGCGCGGTCGCCGCAGGATCGGCCGCTGCCGGGTCCGTCGCCGGGTCGGCGCCCTCGACCGGGTCCGTCGGCACCGGGTCGGCAGGGTTCGCCACAGAGCCACTCCCGGTCGCACCCGTGAGCTGGATCGGCTGATCGGCTCGCAGCGCGTCGAACAGCGCGGTCGCCGCATCCTCGATCGGCTCGACACCGTCCTCGACGGCCACGTTCGGGTACTGCACGAACGCGATGTTCCCGAGGTCCACGTCGCGCAGCGTCATCGCGATCGCCGTCATCGTGTCGAGGCTCGTCAGGCTGTCCGACAGCTGCATGTTCTGCGCCGCCGCCTTCGCGAGCGAATACAGGATGGCGGGGTTCGTGAGGGTCTCCGCACTCTTCACCTGCTGCATCATCGCCGAGAGGAACACCTGCTGGTTGCTGATGCGGCTGAGGTCGCTGCCGTCGCCCACACCATGCCTCGTGCGGAGGAACTGCAGCGCCTCGTAGCCCTCCAGCGTGTGTTCACCGGCCGACAGGAAGGTGTTCGTGTACTCGTCCTCGATGGGATCGGCGACGCACACCGTCACGCCACCGAGCGCGGTCGACATGGCCATGACACCGCTGAACTGCACCTCGGCGGCGAAGGGGATCTCAAGACCAGTCAGCTGCGAAACCGTGAGCGCCGTGCACGCGAGACCGCCGTAGCCGAGCGACGTGTTGATCTTCTGACGCGTCATCGACGAGAACGAACCACCCGCAGGATCGGGGCAGGACGGGATGGAGACGAACATGTCGCGCGGGAAGCTCACGACCGTGGCGTTCGAGTGGTCCTCGGAGATGTGGAGGAGCATCGTGACGTCGTTGAGGTTGCCGGTCTCCTCCTCCTCGTCACCGAAGACGGGGTCCTGGCCTGCACGCGAGTCGCTGCCGACGACGAGGAGGTTCACGCCGCCCGGGTACGCACCGATAGCGGGAAGGTCGGTGACGGTCTCACCCTGCGAGTCGACGAGGGCGACGCCGGGCTTCACGCTCGCTGCGACATCCCAAAGGGCGATCCCCGCGACGATACCGCCGCTGACGAGGGCGACCGAGACCGTCGACGCGACGATCTTCAAGCCGGTCAAGACCGGGTTCGAGCGCTTCAGACGACCGTGTCTGGCGATGGTCGCGAGCTTCTTCGCACGTGGCCGACTCGCTGCCGCGCTGCGGGCTGCTGAGTCGCCTGCGGGCTCGTCGGTGTCGGGCGTATGCGGGGGCATCCGACGATTCAACCACGGGTCGCTGTGAATGGCGCATTTCCAGGGCGTCGGGCGACCGATCGGGGCCTCGGAGACGATGCGCCACCGGCATCCTCAGACGCGTTGTGCGGAGGGCGTGGGATTCGAACCCACGAGACATTTCTGCCCACCAGTTTTCAAGACTGGCTCCATCGGCCGCTCGGACAGCCCTCCATGGTCGTGTACCTCCGCGTGAGCGCGGCATCCGACCAGCATCGAGTGTATCGGATGAGGCGCTCCCGGAGACCGCCCCACCTGATCACCCGGCGACTACTGGTCCCCCTCCGGGCGGCCCGCCGTGCAGGTGTTCTGCGCAGCGTTCTGACCGGTGATGGTGTCGGGGAGGTCCACGGCTCCACCAGCGGTCGGATCCGCCGGCACAGCAGGATCGGCCGGCGCCGCGGGATCCGTCGCCGGGTCGGTGACGGGCGCGTTCGGATCCGTGACGACGTACTTGCCCGTCGCGGTGAGGTTGACCGCTTGGTCGCTCTGCAGGGCGGACCACAGCAGATCGGCATCGGACGTGGCCTCGACACCGCCGTCGACCGTGGCCGTCGGCGTCTGCACGAACGCGACGCGGTCCAGCGGGATGTCCTTCAGCGCTGAGGCGATCGACACCATCGTGTCGATGTTGTTCAGGCTGCTGGACAGCGTGACGTTCTTCAGCGCAGCCCGGGCGATCGAGTACAGCTTGATCGGGTCGGCGAGCGTCTCACTGCTCTTCATCGTGCGCACGAGCGAGGACAGGAAGATCTGCTGGTTCGAGATGCGCGACAGGTCACTACCGTCGCCGACGCCATGACGTGAACGCAGGAACGCGAGCGCCGAAGCGCCGGAGAGGTCATGGGTTCCCACATCGAGGTCGATGCCGCTCCAGGCGTCGTTCAGGGGCTCCGTGATGCACACGGGCACGCCGCCGACAGCGTTCGACATCGAGATGACGCCGTCGAAGCCGATCTGCGCCGCGAAGGGGATGGAGAGCCCGGTGATGCCCTCGACCGTGGACACGGCGCACGCGAGGCCGCTGTCGGCGCCGCCGTACATGAGGGCCGTGTTCATCTTGTCGCGACCGTTGCCGCCGTCGGCGCAGTCGCCGATCTGGACGTACATGTCGCGGGGGAAGCTGACGACCGTGGCGCTCGAGTGGTCGGCGGAGATGTGCATGAGGATCGTGACGTCGTTGAGGTTCTCATCGCGTTCGCCATAGGCCTCGTTGCCATCGCCGGAGTCGCTGCCGACGAGGAGCAGGTTGACGCCACCCTCGATCGCTCCGATGTTGGGCGGCGGGGCACCCGGCGTCTCGTTGTCGAGGTGCGCGACAGGCTTCACACTGTTCGCGAGGTCGAGTGCCGCCACTCCGGCGACCGCGATCCCGCTGACGCCGATGACGGCAGCCGTTGCAGCGAGCACCTTGGCGACCGTGGCGAACGGGTTCGACTTCCGGAGTCGGCCGTGACGGACGGCGGCGCGAGGCTTCGGCGCGTCGGCGTTGCGGGTCATCGGTCTCACTCTCAGGTCAGGAACAGGGCGGCACGGACCCTCATGAGACGGTCGATGCGGTTCGGGTGGCATCAGCTGACGCAGGCACGACCCGAGGCCCTGCGTGCACCGGAAACGGCGTGCGAACGCAGAGCTTTGGACGATGCTAACCCGAAATGCTCCTCAGGAGCTGGGAGAGTCCGTCCTCGGTGACCGTCCCGGTGACCTCGGAGGCCACGGCCAGCAACTCCTCAGGTGCCTGACCCATGGCGACGCCGCGTCCTTCGACGGCGGCCCAGCCAAGCATGTCGACGTCGTTCCGACCGTCGCCGACGGCGATCATCTGCGACCGCTCGAGGCCGAGCCAGTCGCGGACCCGCTCGAGCGCAGTCGCCTTGTTGACACCCTTCGGCGCGATGTCGAGCCAAGCAGTCCAGCCGATCGCGTAACTGACCTGGTTCAGGCCGATGCGGTCGACGATGCGGAGGAACTCCTCCTCGTCGTGGCTCGGCGACACGACGACGACCCGCGTGACGGGGCTCGTCACGAGTTCCTCGAACGGCACCTCGACAGCGTTCTCGAGGTTCCAGTCCTGCATGCCCACCGTGTACTTGCGGAAGCCGTCCGGGTACTCGACCATGTAGCTGCCCTCCGAGAGGTGCGGCTGGATGAGGTTCAGCACCTCACTCGGGTCGAAGGTCTCCATGAAGTAGCGCTCGTAGCCGCCGTCGGCGGACTCGTCCCGCTTCATGATGAGTGCGCCGTTCGCGCACACGACGTACTGCGGCGTGAGTTCGAGGTCTTCGAGGACGGGCCTCGTGCTCTCCCAGCTGCGTCCCGTCGCGAGCGTGACGATGTGGCCGAGCGAGACCACACGACGGACCTCGTCCGACACGGACAGGCTCAGCGAACCGTCCTCGTGCAGCACCGTCCCGTCGATGTCGAGGGCGACGAGGAACTGGGTCGTACCGGTCTTCGTCGTGTCCGTCGTCGGCGCCTCGGTCATCGGATCGGCCGTGCCACGTCGAGGCCGCCGAGGTACGGGCGGAGGACCTCGGGGATGACGACGCTGCCGTCCTCCTGCTGGTGGGTCTCGAGGATCGCGACGATCCAGCGCGTGGTCGCGAGGGTGCCGTTGAGCGTCGCGACGGGCGCGGTCTTGCCGGTCTCCGTGCGGTAGCGGGTGTCGAGGCGACGAGCCTGGTAGGTGGTGCAGTTCGAGGTGCTCGTCAGCTCGCGGAACGCGTCCTGCGTGGGAACCCAGGCCTCGACGTCGAACTTGCGCGCGGCACTCGAACCGAGGTCGCCGGCCGCCGTGTCGATGACGCGGTAGCTGAGGCCGAGCGACTGCAGCATCGCCTCCTGGTAGGACAGCAGGCGCTCGTGCTCCGCTGCGGCGTCCTCCGGCTTCGTGTAGACGAACATCTCCAGCTTGTTGAACTGGTGCACACGGATGATGCCGCGGGTGTCACGGCCGTAGGAGCCGGCCTCCTTGCGGTAACAGGTGGACCAGCCGGCGTACCGCAGAGCGCCGGGTTCGAGGTCGAGGATCTCGTCGGAGTGGTACCCGGCGAGCGCCACCTCACTCGTGCCCGTGAGGAAGAGGTCTTCGCCGACGATCTGGTACACCTCGTCGGCGTGCTCGCCGAGGAAGCCGGTGCCCTTCATGATCTCCGGGCGCACGAGTGTCGGCGTGATGAGCGGGACGAACCCGGCCTCGAGCGCGCGGTCCAGGGCGAGGTTCATGAGGGCGATCTCGAGTCGGGCGCCGATACCGCGGAGGAAGTAGAAGCGCGAGCCGCTGACCTTCGTGCCGCGCTGCATGTCGATGGCGCCGAGGATCTCGCCGATCTCGAGGTGGTCGCGTGGCGTGAAGTCGAACGTCGGGCGCTCGCCGACCTCGCGCAGGGTGACGAAGTCCTTCTCCCCACCGGCGGGGACGCCCTCGATGACGGGGTTCTGGATGCGCCCGGCGACATCGGCGAAGTACGCTTCGGCCTCGGTGGCGACCTGCTGCGCCTCCTTCACTCGAGCGGCGAGCTGCTGGGCCTGGGCGACGAGCGCCTGCTTCTCGTCCTTCGGGGCCTTCGCGACCTGCTTGCCGAACGCGTTCTGCTCGGCCCGGAGCTCTTCGAAACCCGTGATGGCGGCACGACGGGCGGTGTCGGCGTCGATGGCCTGGTCGACGAGGTCGACGGAGGATCCTCGCTTCTCCTGCGAGGCTCGGAGGACTTCGGGCTGTTCGCGGAGGAGCACTGGATCGATCACCCCGCCAGTCTACCGATGAGGCTCCGCAGGCGGGCCCCGTGCCAGTACCGTTAGGCCATGCCGACATCCCTGCACGCTGCGCTCGTGTACAACCCCGTGAAGGTCGATGCGACGAGGCTGCGCAGCGCGTTGGAGGCACGGTCGCAGGAGGCTGGCTGGGCCGCACCGCACTTCTACGAGACGAGTGTCGAGGACCCGGGGATCGGGCAGGCTCGCCGAGCCGTCATCGACGGAGCGGCGGTCGTCCTCGCAGCAGGCGGCGACGGAACGGTCCGAGCCGTCGCGCAAGGGCTCCGCGGCAGCGGGGTGGCGCTGGCGCTCATCCCCTCCGGCACCGGCAACCTCCTCGCCAGGAACCTCAAACTGCCGCTGAACGATCAGGCATCGGCCATCGACCTCGCATTCTCCGGCGAGACCCGCCCCATCGACATCGGCGTCGCGATGATCACCCGCGCGGACGGCACGGAGGAGGAGCACGCCTTCGCCGTCATGGCCGGCATGGGCATCGACGCGATGATGATCTCGAACACGAACGCCGACCTCAAGAAGTCGGTCGGCTGGCTGGCCTACGTCGAATCCGGCCTCCGCTCGATCATCACCGCGGAACCCTTCCGCATCCACTATCAGCTGCGCGGGCACCGGGAGCATTCGGTGAAGGTCAGCTCGGTGTTGGTCGGCAACTGCGGCACCCTCCAGGGCGGCATCGAACTCATGCCGGATGCCGAGGTGGACGACGGCTACCTCGACGTCGCCGTGCTGCAGCCGAAGGGCGCCTGGGGCTGGTTGATGGTCTGGCGGAAGGTCACCTGGGAGAACCGGGTGCTGCGTCGCACGGCGGTCGGGCGCCGCATGATCACCTTCACCGAGGGCCGTGGCGCGAACACGATCACGAACCTCCGCTCCCAGGCGCTCACCGTCCGGGTGGACTCCGCCCAGGACCTGGAGCTGGACGGCGACGAGTTCGGCACGGCGACCATGGTCGCGTTCGACGCCCACCGCGGTGGCCTCCTCGTGAAGCTCCCCTAGCCGACACCCGCTGCCTCTCGGGGTTGCTGCCGGCGTGGTGCGCTGGACCGGGCGCGGCTCATTGGCGCGAGCGCTACCGTCCGGAGGCCTGTGATGTCTCAGGACTTCGTGGACACTTCTGTCTCAGGACTTCGTGGACACTTCTCTGTCTCAGGACTTCGTGGACACAACGCTGTTCTTGGTCGTTCGTGTTCGGCCGTGGGCGGGGCGGCCTTCGTTGCGTGATGGCATGGGTTGGGTGCGGATCATGGTGCCGTGGTGGTCGTAGAACGTGATCTGCTGAGCGTCCCAGATCGCGTGGACGGTGTGACCGATGAATGCTGTCCCGGGGCGGAACGTGCGACCGAGGAGGTAGGTTCTGCCGCCTGACGTGACAACACATTCAGCTTCGCCGGGTGGTAGGGCTGTGAGGGCGTTGCGGGCGGCGTGGATCTCGATCGCGGTGGGTTGCGGGGTCGGTGACGGGGCAGCCGGGGTGCGATCCCAGGCCTCTTTCGGGGTTTGCCGGTCGGTGAGCGATTGGTGTTCGCGGAGCGTGTTGTAGGACACGTCGAAGACGTTCACGAGGGTTTGCAGTTCCTCGATCGTCGCGGCTGGCGGTTTGGCGTTGAGGAAGCGGTGCAGTGTGCGGTGGAAGCGTTCGTTCTTGCCTTGCGTGGTGGGTTTGTAGGGCTTCCCCGTGATCGTCTCGACGCCGAGCGAGGCGAGGTAATCGATGAGCTGGTTGGAATGCCCCCGACGCGTGGGATTGAACGCGACACCATTGTCTGACAGGAACTTCTGTGGTGCTCCGTGATGGTTGATCGCCTGGGTCACGACACGCAATGCAGCCTCTCCGGTCTCTGCCCGGGCGACCAACGACGCGAGCGCGAGACGGGAATGATCGTCGATGATCTGGAAGATCGTGCAGAGCGAACCGTCAGTAAGCGTCCACTCGGTTGCATCGATTTGCCACAAACAGTTCGGGGCTGGATAGACGAACCGACGAAACGCGCTCCGGGGCCGCTTCCGAGGCTCCGCCTCGACCACGCCCGCACGAACGAAGATCCGCGCCAAGGTGGCCCGTGAGGGCAACTCCTGGAAGCCCATCCGCCGCAACCTCGCGATCACACTCAACGGGCCGAAATCCCACCCCTCTGCACGCAATCGCGCCCGAACACTGATGGCGAGATCGACGATCTCGTCGCTCGTCCGAGCCGGACTCGACCGAGGCCTCGTGGATGTCGGAGCGACGACCTCGAACACACCATCTGCCGCAGCCCGGGCGCGGATCTTGTAGAACCAAGACCGCGAAACACCATGCTCCTCGCAGAACGCCGAGACCGCACCCCGGCCCGCATCATCAGGCCACGATGCCACGAGCAAACGAACCTTCGGAGATGGACGCTTCGGTATCGACATGCTCCACCGAACCGCGGAAGTGTCCACGAACTCCTGAGACACACTGTCCACGAAGTCCTGAGACAGAAGTGTCCACGATGTCCTGAGACTTCACAGGCCTCCGGAGGGTAGCGCTCGCGCCACAGGGGCGCGGCGGCGGTCACAGACCCACGTTCACGGCCAGTGTCCCGCGCTCGCGCCGCAGGCCAGCGCTGGGGCTGGCGCACCGCGCTGGCCAGATCCCCAAACGCCGATGACGTGTTGCTGTCGGCCCGCATGTCTGGGGGGCCAGACACGAAGGATGCGGTCGCCCTCGCCCCGGAAGCCGCATCGGAGTGGACTGAGCGCATGACCGACTCGGCACCTGCACCCAGGACCACCCGCGCCGCCCGCGGGACGACCCTCACCGCGAAGAGCTGGCAGACGGAGGGGCCGCTCCGGATGCTCATGAACAACCTCGATCCCGAGGTCGCCGAGCACCCGGAGGACCTCGTCGTCTACGGCGGCACCGGGAAGGCGGCCCGCAACTGGGAGGCCTACGACGCGATCGTCCGGACCCTCGAAGGCCTTGAGAGCGACGAGACCCTGCTCGTGCAGTCCGGCAAGCCCGTCGGGGTGTTCCGCACGCACGAATGGGCTCCTCGGGTCCTCATCGCGAACTCGAACCTCGTCGGCGACTGGGCGACCTGGCCCGAGTTCCGGAGACTCGAAGCCGAGGGACTCACGATGTACGGCCAGATGACGGCCGGCTCGTGGATCTACATCGGTACGCAGGGCATCCTCCAGGGCACCTATGAGACGTTCGCCGCCATCGCCGACAAGCGGTTCGGTGGGACCCTCGCCGGTACCCTCACGCTCACCGGCGGTGCTGGCGGTATGGGCGGTGCGCAGCCGCTCGCCGTGACACTCAACGAGGGCGTCGTCCTCATCGTCGACGTCGACCCCACCCGACTGCAGCGCCGGGTCGACCACCGCTATCTCGATGAGATGACCGACGACATCGACGACGCCGTCGCCCGGGTGCTCGCGGCGAAGGCGGAGCGTCGCCCGCTGTCCGTCGGCCTCGTCGGCAACGCCGCGACCGTGTTCCCGGAGCTGCTGCGTCGCGGCATCGCGATCGACATCGTCACCGACCAGACGAGCGCCCACGACCCTCTCGCCTACCTGCCGGTGGACACCGTGCTCGCCGATTGGCAGGCCGAAGCCGAAGCGGACCCGGTGGACTTCACTCGTCGCTCCCGTCTCGCGATGGCCGCCCAGGTCGAGGCGATGGTCGGCTTCCAGGACGCCGGCTCCGAGGTGTTCGACTACGGCAACTCGATCCGCGCGGAGGCGAAGCTCGGCGGCTACGAGCGCGCATTCGACTTCCCCGGGTTCGTCCCCGCCTACATCCGGCCGCTGTTCGCAGAGGGCAAGGGGCCGTTCCGCTGGGCCGCGCTCTCCGGCGACCCGGCCGACATCTCCGCGACCGACCGCGCGATCCTCGAACTGTTCCCGGACGATGAGAAGCTGCGCCGCTGGATCACCTCGGCCGGCGAGAAGATCGCCTTCGAAGGGCTGCCGGCCCGCATCTGCTGGCTCGGCTACCAGGAACGTCATCTCGCCGGCCTGAAGTTCAACGAGATGGTCGCGTCCGGGGAGCTCAGCGCCCCCGTCGTCATCGGCCGCGACCACCTCGACTCCGGCTCTGTCGCATCGCCCTACCGCGAGACCGAGGCGATGGCCGACGGTTCGGACGCGATCGCCGACTGGCCGCTGCTCAACGCCCTGCTCAACACCGCCTCAGGCGCGACCTGGGTGTCGATCCACCACGGTGGCGGTGTCGGCATCGGCCGCTCCATCCACGCCGGACAGGTGATCGTCGCCGACGGGACCCCGCTCGCCGCCGAGAAGATCGCCCGTGTCCTCGTCAACGACCCGGGCTCCGGCGTCATGCGCCATGTCGACGCCGGCTACGAGCGCGCGGCCGAGGTCGCCCGCGAGCGTGGTCTGCGCGTCCCGATGTGGGAGGGCGAGTGAGCGTCCCTCCGCTGCTCGCCCATGGCCGACTCGCGGGGCTCGACGAGATCGCGACGGTCGGTGTCGACGCTGCGCGCGGCGGCTACTCGCGTCATGTCTGGACGCCGGCGGAGTTCGAACTGCGCGAGTGGTTCGTCGCGCGAGCCACCGGGCTCGGACTCGACCTCGAGACGGACCGAAACGGCAACCTGTGGGGCTGGTGGGGCGCACCCGGACCTGACGCCGTCGTCACCGGCAGCCATCTCGACTCAGTGCCAGGCGGCGGCGCCTACGACGGGCCGCTCGGCGTCGTGTCGGCGCTCGACGCCGTCGCTCGGCTGCAGGCGAGCGGGTTCCGGCCGTCGCGCCCAGTCGCGGTCGTGGTCTTCGCCGAGGAGGAAGGCTCACGCTTCGGTGTCGCCTGCCTCGGCTCGCGGCTGCTCTCCGGTGTCACCGACCCCGACACCGCCCGTTCCCTCACCGACGCCGACGGTGTCACCTTCGCGGAGGCCGCAGCAGCGGCCGGGCTCGATCCGGCGCACCTCGGGCGCGACGATGAGGCGCTCGGGCGCATCGGGTTGTTCATCGAGTTGCACGTGGAACAGGGGCGCGGCTTGATCGACCTGCACTCGCCCGTCGCGGTCGCGTCGTCGATCCTGGCTCACGGCCGATGGCGACTGCGCATCGAAGGACAGGGGAATCACGCCGGTGCGACCGGGATGCGGGAGCGCCGCGACCCGGTCGTCGCCGCCGCGCGCGCCGTCCTCGCCGTCGAGAGCGCCGCCCTCGCGACCTCCGACGCGCGGGCAACGGTCGGCCGGCTCCGCCTCACACCCGGCGGGACGAACGTGATCGCCTCGGCGGTCGACGCCTGGGTGGACGCCAGGGCCGCGAGCGACCACGCCACACGCGCACTCGTCGCCGACATCGAAGCGCGCGTCCGGGAGTCCGTCGCGGAGTCCGGGTGCTCAGTCGTGTTGATCGAGGAGTCGTGGTCAGGGCTCGTGGAGTTCGACGCCGAACTCGCGGCACGATCGGCCCGCACCCTCGGCGGCATCCCGCTGCTGCCGACCGGAGCCGGACACGACGCCGGGGTCCTGTCCGGGAGTGTCCCGACGGCCATGGTCTTCGTGCGGAACCCGACCGGTATCTCGCACTCCCCCGAGGAGTTCGCCGAGGCGGCGGACTGTATCGCCGGGGTCGAAGCGCTCGAATCGTTGCTGCGGAGTGTGCTGTGACGGGCGCGGGCGCGATGTCCGCAGACCTCGCGCCGGTCTGGGCGGCGACCGCGATCATCGACGGCGCCGTCGTCGACGGCGTGCGCTTCATCGCCGATGATGGCGGACGAATCGTGTCGGCAGCACACGGCGTCGAGCCCCAGGACGGCGACCGTCAGTTCGGCACCGTCGTCCCCGGCATGGGGAACGCGCACTCGCACGCCTTCCATCGTCTGCTGCGAGGACGGACCCATGCAGACGGCGGCGACTTCTGGGTGTGGCGCGAGGCCATGTACGCGGCGGCTACCAGCCTCGATCCCGGACACTATCGACGCGTCGCGCGTGCCGTCTTCGGCGAGATGCTCGTCTGCGGTTGGACCGCCGTCGGCGAGTTCCACTACGTCCACCACCAGACGGACGGCACCCCCTACCCGACCGCCCACGCGATGGAACTCGCGGTCGCCGCCGCAGCGCAGGACGTCGGCATCCGGCTCACCCTGCTCGACACGGTGTACCTCACGAGCGGACTGGGGCCCTCCGGGGCACCAGGTGCACCGCTGCGTCCGGAGCAGCTCGCCTTCGGTGACGGGCATGCCGAGGGCTGGATCGCACGCTGGTCCGCGCTTCGCGAGGCTTTGGCCGGCTCCTCGTCCTCGTCCGGCCTCGTGACGCTCGGCGCCGCGCTGCACTCGGTGCGCGCCGTCCCCGTCGACGCCATCCGGACGATCCTCGCCGGGTTGCCGACCGACGTGCCGCTGCACGTGCACGTGTCCGAACAGCCGCAGGAGAACACCGACACCATCGCCGCGACCGGCCTCACCCCGACCGGTGTGCTCGCGGAACTCGGCGCGCTCACCGACCGCATCAGTCTCGTCCACGCAACCCACCTGAGTGATGCCGACATCGCACTCATCGGCGCGTCGGGTGCCACGGTCGTCATGTGTCCGACGACGGAAGCCGACCTCGGCGACGGCATCGGACCCGCGCGCCGCCTGGCCGACGCCGGTGCACGGATCGCCGTGGGTTCCGACCAGAACGCCGTGATCGACCCGTTCCTCGAACTGCGTGGGCTCGAGGCCGGTGAACGACTCGCCTCGGGAAGGCGCGGGCGGTTCACCCCCGCCGAGCTCCTCGCCGCGGGCAGCTTCGGGGGCTACGCGTCGATCGGTCTCGGTCGGCACGCGCTCGCGGTCGGCGACCCGCTCGATCTCGTCGAGGTCGACACCACGAGCGTCCGCACCACCGGTGGCAACCCGGAGCAGCTCGCACTCACCGCCACCGCATCAGACGTGCGCCGGGTGATCGTCGGCGGCAGACTCGTCGCCGAACGAGGGCGGCTGACGACGGTCCGTGGCTCCAACACCCCGGCACGACTGCTCGCCGAGGCGATCGCCGAGCTGGAGGCGTCCGGGTCGCCGTCACCTGTGCCGGCACCCGACACCGCGCACCCGACAGGAGCGACCGCATGACCACCGAGCTCATCACCGGTATCGCCGAACTGACCACGAACGCCGGCACCGGGCCGGACGACACCGAGGGCAACCGGCTCGCTGACGCGGCTCTGATCATCGAGGATGGCCGGATCGTCTGGTCGGGCGCGGCCACCGACGCTCCAGCAGCCGACACCCGCACCGACGTCGGCGGCCGGGCGGTGCTGCCGGGCTGGGTCGACACGCACACGCACCTCGTGTTCGCCGGCGACCGCTCGGCGGAGTTCGAGATGCGGATGGCCGGCGGGCGGTATGCGGCCGGCGGCATCGCGACGACCGTCGCAGCGACGCGCGCGGCGACCGAGGAGGAGCTCGTCGCAGGAGCGCAGCGGCTCCGTGCTGAAGCGCTCGCCCAGGGCACGACGTTCCTCGAAGCAAAGACGGGCTACGCACTCGACGTCGACGGAGAGACTCGATCGGCACGCGCGGCGGCTTCGGTCGCCGACGTCGTCACCTTCCTGGGTGCGCACCTCGTCCCGCAGGGCATCGACCGACGGGACTACCTCGACCTCGTGACCGGCCCGATGCTCGACGCCGTCGCACCGTTCGCCTCCTACGTCGACGCCTTCTGCGAGATCGGCGCGTTCGACGTCGAGGAGTCGCGGGAGGTGCTGCTCGCCGGACGCGCCGCGGGGCTCGGCGTGCGCGTGCACGGCAACCAACTGGGCGAGAGCGGCGGCGTCCGACTCGCGGTCGAACTCGATGCCGCGAGTGTCGACCACTGCAACCACCTGTCGACCGTCGACATCGAACTGCTCGCCGGATCGTCGACCGTCGCCACCCTGCTGCCCGCGTGCGATCTGTCGACGCGAGAGCCGTTCCCGCCGGCGCGGGCGCTCATCGACGCCGGTGCGGCCATCGCTCTGGCCACCAACTGCAACCCCGGAACCTCGTATACGACATCCATGGGATTCTGCGTCGCGACCGCGGTGCTGCAGATGCGGCTCACGGTCGCCGAAGCGGTATGGGCAGCGACGCGCGGAGCGGCGGTCGCGGTCGGCCGGGAGCACGGCACGGATGCGGTCGGATCGCTCCGGGTCGGTGGTCTCGCGGACTTCCAGGTCCTCGACGCCCCGTCCGTCTCGCATCTCGCCTATCGGCCGGGCGTCCCGCTGACCACCGCGGTCTGGCAGCGCGGTCGACGCGTCGCTCCCACCCCGCCCCTCTGACCTGGGGTCGCGCCAGCGCGGTGCGGTGGCCTGAGCGCGGTCGACCGCACCGCGCTGGCCGCAGGCAACAGGCGGGCAACAGGCGGCGGTTACTTGTTGGTTCGGTCGAGGATGTCGAAGCGGAACTTGTAGGTGGCATCGAGCGTCCGTGCGAGACCGGTCACGTTCTTCTGCGCGATGACCGTCTCAGTTCCCTGCAGCAGCGGGATGATCGGGGCCGCCGCAGCGGTGACCGTCTGGATCTGCTCGATCGCCGCGATGCGTGCAGCAGGATCCGTCGCCGTCGCCTCGGTGTCGATCAACGCGTCGACGGCCGGATCCGAGTAACCGTTCGCGACCGAGGCTCCCGTGGTCGAGTACGCCGAGCGGATGAAGTTGTCCGGGTCCGGGTAATCGGGGAAGAACCCCAGCTGGTACGCGGGATAACCGGAGTCCGGGTTCAGCTCCTTCACGTAGCTCGTCCACTCGGTCGACTGCAGATCGACGGCGAAGAGACCGTCGGCCTCCAGCTGCGACTTGATGAGCGCGTACTCCTGGTCGGAGTCCGGCCCGTAGTGGTCACTCGTGTACTGGATCGGCAACGCGACCGGCGTGCTGACACCGGTTGCGGCGAGGATCGCAGCGGCCTTCGTCGCATCGGGAGCATCCCCGTAGGCGGTCTGGAACGCGGGAATCGCACCCGTCTGACCGTCCAGGACGACGGAGTACGCCGGCGTGTAGGTGCCCTTGTAGACCTGGTCTGCGATCTCCTGACGATCGACGAGCGTCGCGACCGCCTGCCGGATCGCGAGCTTCTGCGCATCGTTCGCGCCAGGCTGCGTGTTCAGGTTGAAGGTCAGGAAACGCACCGAGCCGCCCGGCCCCTGCACGACCTGGAGATCCGAGTCGTCACTGAGGTCGGCGACGTCCGTTGCCGTCAGCGACCGGTACGCGATGTCGACATCGCCCTTCTCCACATCGAGACGCAGGTTCGATGCCGTCGTGTACGGCTTGAGGACGACGTGCGAGGACTTCGCGGCGGCGCCCGAGTAGCTCGAGTTCACCTCCAGGGAGAGGAGCCCGCCCGGCTGGTAGCTGTCGATCTTGTACGGGCCGGAACCGATCACGTCGGCGTCGTCGAGCAGCGCGTCCGCTGGGAACGTCTCGTTGTCGACGATCGGCCCGGCCATGCTCGTGAGCACGTAGGGCCAGGTCTGGTCGTTCGCGACGGCGAGGTGGAAGATCACCTGGTTGTCCTCGCCCTCCTCGACGCTGTCGAGGTTCGCGAGCAGCGGTGCCGGACCGTTGTCGGCCGCGATCGTGGAGATGCGCGTGAACGAGAACACGACGTCCTCTGCCGTGAGCGCGTGCCCGTTGGAGAAGGTGAGTCCGTCCTTGACGGTGCACACGTAGGTGGTCTCATCGGTGAAGTCGCACGATTCGGCGGCATCCGGGACCGGCACGACGTCACCCTCGTCGTAGCTCAGCAGGTGCTGGTAGATCTGGTTCTGCGGGGTGAAGCTCCCGCGGTCCCAGGCGCCGGCCGGGTCGAGCGAGACGATCTTGTCGGTGGTGCCGATGACGAGGGCGGTCGTCGTGGTGGTGCCGCCCTGCGCGGTGCATCCGCTCAGCGCTGCGACGACGCCGAGGCCGACGGCGGCCACCACGAGTCTCTTGGATCGGGTCATGGGTGCTGGTTCCTTCTGCTGTGACATGGTGCCGGGTTCGGGTGACGCCGGGTGCTGTGGCGCGGGTGAGGTGCTGCTAGGAGATCGCGGCGTGAGCGGCGAGCGCGAAGCGCGGATGCGGTGCGTCTCCGTCGACGAGGTCGGAGACGAGGCGTCCGAGGACGGGGCCGAACTTGAAGCCGTGTCCGGAGAATCCCGTCGTGACGATGATGCGGTCGATGCGGTCGATCACGAAATCCTCGCTGGGGCTCAGGTCGTAGAGGCAGCTGATGGTGTGCGGTGCCGTCGCGTCGACGCCAGGGACCCACGATGCGACGTAGGCGGTGAGACGGGCCAGTTCCTCAGGGTCGGCGAGACCATCGCGTTCGTCGGGGTGCACACGGACGGGGCCGCCGTGCAGGCCGACCTTCACGCCCTCTCCGGCCGTGAGCAACCCGTAGACGCTCGTCCCTTCGGCCGGGTAGTGCACGAAACTCGGCCAGGCGTCGTCGGGCAGCTCGGTCGGGAAGTGCACCGGTTGCACTTGGGTGACCGCGATCGCAGGTAGCGGGCGGCCCACGCGCTCGGCGAGGGCACCGACGAGGTCCGGTGTCCAGGACCCGGCCGCGACGACGACGTGCCTCGCGACCACCTCACCCAACTCGGTGCGGACGACGACGCCGGCCAGTGCCGCGGCTTCGAGTACCGCACTGTCGTCGGTCGCGGCGTCGCCGCCAGTCGCAGGGACGGGCTCCACACCGGTCACGCGCACGCCGAACCGCAGGGTCGCGCCAGCAGCCTCGGCGACGTCGAGCAGCGCCTCGATCGCCGCGGCAGACAGGATGCGACCGCCGCTCGGGTGGTGCAGGACCTCGCCCTCGAAACGGAGGCCCGGCCACCGCTCGGCGGCCGCAGCCGCGGTCAGGCGTTCGGAGGCGACCCCGCCACGGGCCATCGCGGCTTCGATGCGCGCGAGCATCGCGGGGTCGCCGTGGTCGATCGCTCCGGTGGTCTCGAGGAGCGTACGACCCGTCTGCGCTTCGAGCTGCCGCCAGCCGAGCAGCGCCTCGGATGTGAGCGTGACGTAGTCGTCTGCGTCGTAGCCCTGCCGGAAGATCCGGGTCGCGCCGTGCGAGGAGCCGCGGTCGTGGGCGCGTTCGAAACGTTCCAGGACGAGCACCGACGCCCCGCTCTCGGCCAGGCTGCGCGCGGCGGCCGCACCGACGATGCCTGCGCCGATCACGACGACGTCGACGCGCTCCGGAAGCGGTGCCTTCGTGATGACCGTCACCGGTTCGTCTCCTCAGCGGTGTCTGCGTGGCGTCGTGCGTCGACCGCCCGACGGGCCGGCATCGCCGCCGCGACGGCTGCCTCGTCCGCGAACGGTCGCTGCAGGAACCGCTCCGGCGCGTAGAGCGAGGCGTCTGCGATGTCGGTCTGCCCGGTCACGATGAGGTCGGCGAGCATCCGGCCGAGCCCGGGGCCGTGCGTGACGCCCGACTCGTTGTCGCCGGCGACGACGTAGAGGCCGGCGAGCTCGGGGACCGCACCGGCGAGGAAGCGGCGGTCGGCGGTGTACGACACGATGCCCTGCACTGCCTCGGCGGCCTCGACCACGGGAGCTGCGGCCGGGATGAGCCCGGTGATGATCGGTGCGAGGTGCTCGCGCATGGCCTCGACGAGGTCCGGACGCTCGGGGCGGCGATCCGCTTGACCGCCTCGCGCCGAGAGCGCCTCGTAACCGACCCCGTTGCCGTAGGTGAGTCCTCCGAGGTGCTCGCGCACCCAGAGGCCGTCGAGCTCTGGGATCATGAGCGTCGGGATCTCGCCGAGGCCGAACGGCGCTGTCGTCAGGCGACTCGCGATCACCCGCGCGAACGGCAACTCCCGGCCGGTCGCTGCGAGGAGCTCGTTCGTCCAGGAGCCGGCCGCGAGGACGACCTCGTCGGCGAGGATCCGCTCCCCTGCCGCGGTCAGCACTCCGATCGCGCGCCCGCCCTCGGCGAGGATCTCGGTCACCGGTGTCTGCTCGATGATCTCGACGTCCTCGGCGCGGGCGACGGCGGCGAGGGCGAGACCGGCGTCGGGTGCACTGATCTGAATGCCGTCGGGGTGGATGAACGCCCCGACGATGGCCTCGGGGTCGAGGCCCGGAACGAGTTCGGCGGTCTCGACGGCGGTGAGGAGACGGGAGTCCTCGGGTCGCAGCGGGTGCTCGGCGAACGGCAGGAGGTGGTCGAGCACGGCCTGCTCGGTGAGTGCGAGCCAGATGTTGCCCGTGTCGCGGAGACCGATGTCGTATCCTGCTGCGTCGAGTCCTCGGTAGAAGTCGAGGCCCGCCTGCTCGAGTGCGAGCTCGGACTCGTTCCAGTACCACGCGTATCCCGCGGCCCACAGCCCGACGAAGCCGGCGCCGGCAGCGGTCGTCGCACCGGCCGCTGTACCCGACTCGACGACGGTCACGCGCCGGCCCGCCTGAGCGAGGTGCACCGCGGTCGCCAGACCGAACAGTCCTGCACCGACGATGACGGTCGAGGTGGATTCCGAGGCGGGAGCAGTCACCCTTCGAGGCTACTCACTGCCGCAGAACCCGCCGACCACTCCGTCGTAATCGGACTCATGTCGGATCCCTGCCGGCCACCCCTTTCACATTCCTCTTCTCCCTAACTCAGGAATCTCCCGGCGTGTCGGAGTGGGCCCACTGGCGGGCAGCGGCGACACGCCGAGGCGTTCCTGAGTTAGGGAGAAAAGAAAGAGGAGGACGGGAAGACGAGGAGGGCTAGATGACGCCCTGAGCGAGCATCGCGTCGGCGACCTTCACGAAGGCGGCCGTGTTCGCGCCGACGACGTAGTCGCCGGGACGGCCGTACCGTTCAGCGGCCTCGAACGCGGCCTGGTGCACCCCGTGCATGATGCTCCGCAGCTTGGCCTCACTGTCGTCGAACGACCACCGCTGGCGTGCCGCGTTCTGGCTCATCTCGAGCGCGGACGTCGCCACACCGCCGGCATTCGCCGCCTTACCGGGACCGAACAGCACACCGGCCTCCTGGAACACGCGGACAGCCTCGGGCGTCGAAGGCATGTTGGCACCCTCCGCAACGGCGATGACACCGTTCTTGACGAGTGCGATGGCATCCCGTTCGTGCAACTCGTTCTGCGTCGCACTCGGCAGCGCGATCTCCCCGGGGACGTCCCACACGCTGCCGCCGGCGACGAAGTGCGCACCAGGACGGCGAGACGCGTACTCGGAGATCCGGCCGCGCTCCACCTCCTTGATCTGCTTGAGCAGGTCGAGGTCGATGCCGGCGTCGTCGACGACGTACCCGGAGGAGTCGGATGCCGTGACAGCCGTGCCGCCGAGCTGGTGCACCTTCTCGATCGCGTAAGTCGCGACGTTGCCGGAACCCGAGACGACGACACGCTTGCCGTCGATCCCGCGACCGTCCACGGCGAGCATCTCGTCGGCGAAGAACACCGTGCCGTAGCCGGTCGCTTCGGTCCGCACTTCGGCCCCGCCCCAACCGACACCCTTGCCCGTGAACATGCCCGACTCGTGGCGGTTGGTGACCTTGCGGTACTGCCCGAACAGGAAGCCGATCTCACGCGCGCCGACTCCGATGTCGCCGGCCGGGACGTCCGTGTGCTCACCCAGGTGCCGGTACAGCTCGTTCATGAAGCTCTGGCAGAAGCGCATGATCTCAGCGTCGGATCGGCCGTGCGGATCGAAGTCGCTGCCGCCCTTCGCGCCACCGATGCCCTGCGCGGTGAGGGCGTTCTTGAAGATCTGCTCGAAACCGAGGAACTTCACGATGGAGAGGTTGACGCTCGGGTGGAAGCGCAGGCCTCCCTTGTACGGACCGAGCGCGGAGTTGAACTGGACGCGGAACCCGCGGTTCACCTGCACACGGTTGTGATCATCGGTCCACGGCACCCGGAAGATGACCTGGCGTTCGGGTTCGACCAGGCGTTCGAGGATGCCCGCTTCCACATACTCGGGGTGCTCGTCGAGGGCCGGACGGATGGAGTCGAGGACTTCGAGCAGAGCCTGGTGGAACTCCGGTTCGCCCGCGTTCCGCCGCATGGCGGCTTCGGCGACGGCGTGGATCGGGTCTTGGAGCGTGGTGGTGCCGGTCACAGTGGTGCTTTCTGGTCGGCCGGGTGGGCGCGTCCTGGTGCCGCTCGACGGTGGTCGGGAGCAGGGATCGCGTCGCACCGGCGGGGAGGTACGCAGCCGTCGTGGGGCCTGGGCAAGCCTGGCACCCACGCACGATGTCCGTCAAACGACGGGGAGGATCTGGCCGATTGCCGACAATCGGCGTCAGAGGTGGTCGTGCTCCGTCGCTTCACTCGGGATGATCGGAATCGCGAGGGCAGGCAGGACGGCCACCGCCAGGAACGCGAACGGATAGCCGACAAGGCCGATGAGCGCACCGACGGCCGGAGGGACGATCGACGCGGCGATGAACTGCCCGGTGTTCTGGGCGCCGAGCGCGCGGCCCGCCCATGTGGGGCCTGCCATCTCGGCGACCGAGGTGAATGCAAGTCCGTTGTCCGCCACGGTCACCGAGCTCGCGACCACGAGTGCGATGGCGACCGCGAACGGCCACTGCACGAAGCCGACGCCCGCGAGCAGCACCATGACCACGACAGCGGACACCGCCACCCAGCGCAACGGCTTCACTCGACTGCCGACGCGGTCACTCAGCACGCCGACCCCGATCCTGCCGACCGCGCCGACGAACTGTGAGACACCCACGAGGACGCCTGCCGCGAGCGCCTCCCAGCGCAGATCGCTGACGAGCCACACGAGGGCGAAGGTGGTCAGTGTGAACTGCGGCACGACGAGCAGGATCGACACGGCGTGGATGCGCCACAGGAAGCCGTCCCCGCGATAGGGGTTCCGCGGTGCCGCGACCGTCGGGTTCGGCGTCGTCTCCGTCGGCGTCGGCTTCGGCGCGACGACGCGCGGCGGGTTGCGCAGGCCGACCGCACAGGCGATCGCGAGCACCACGGTCGCGATGAACGAGATGAGCAGGGCTGCCGAGATGCCAGCCGACGCGGCGACCGTCGGTACGGTGATCGCCGCGACGGTCACGCCGAGCGGTTGCGACATCTGGCGGATCCCCATCGCGAGGCCGCGGCGGTCCTTCGGGAACCAACCGACCACGATGCGCCCGCTCGCGGAGTTCGTGCTCGCCGATGCTGCACCGCCGAGCAGCAGGAACAGGCCGAGAGGCCCATAGCCCAGCGTGGGGATCAGTGCGTCGGCTGCGATCGCGCCGCCGGCGGCGAGAGCGGTGAGTGCGAGGCCCCCGGCGATGACGATCCGCTCGCCGATCCTGTCGGCGAGCCACCCCCAGGCGATGAGGGTGAGCACCATGCCGAGCGTCGGAGCCGCGGCGAGGACTCCAGCCTCCGCCAGGGACATGCCGCGCTCGGCATGTAACAGCGGGATGAGGAATGCGGGGGTGCTGACGAAGAGCGTTCCGGCGGTCTGCGCGGCGACGCCGAGCCCGAGCACGGTCCACGCGCGGCCCGCGTTCGGCATGGGTCGGCGGCCCGGGTACGCGCTCGTCGGGCTGCTCGAGTCGGCTCTCGACAATGTCGGATCAGTCATCATGCTGCTTCCCGCAGCTCGGCGGTCACGGCTGCTACGATGACGGTACACCATCTTGGTATACCAATGATTCCAGATCGGAGCGCGGCATGAGCACCCCGTCCCAGACCGCACACCTCTACGAACAGCTGCGATCCGCGATCCTCACACTGGACCTCGCGCCCGGTCGATCACTGACGGAACGCGGACTCGAGCAGCGCTTCGCAGCGTCTCGGACACCCGTGCGCGCGGCACTCAACCGCCTCGAAGCCGAGGGCTTGGCACGACGCGAGGGGCGTGGCTGGATCGTGGCCCCGATCGACCTGGCGGAGATCGGACTCCTCGCCGAGTACCGTGAGGCGATCGAGACGGCCGCGGTGCGTCTCGCCGTCGAGCGCGCTTCGACCGAGCAGCTCGAATCGGTCCACGCCCTGCTCGAGGGAGAGACGGCAGACGACCAGCAGTCGATGCTGCGGGTCGGCGGCGACTTCCACGAGGAGCTCGCCGCGCTGTCGGGGAACCGGCTCCTCGCCGACGCCGTGCAGGGCGCGATGGTCCGACTCGCCCGCACACGCTGGCTGGAGGTGCGCTCCCGGGCCGCACGCGAACAGGCTGCCGCCGAGCATCGCGCCATCCTCGAGGCCGTCAGGACGCGGGATGCCGACCGCGCGGCGTCGCTTGTCGCGACACACATCCGCGGCACCAATGCACGTCTCCTGGAGTCGCTGACCGCGGAACGGCTCCGACTCCGCGGCCACGGTGTCGACATCCTCGACTGAGGGCGCGGCTCGCAGCGGGTCCGGGTCGACGTCCGACTGCGCACAACTCCTGCTGCGCCCTGCCGAGGAACGCGAGCAGCCTCCGATGCCTCCGGGGGGCGAAGTGCCAGCAGGAGTTGTGCGCAGGCAGCGCAGCGGAGGTCTGCGAGCGGTCGGTTCAGTCCTCCTGTGGCTCCGCGGAGAGCAGGCCTCGCAACCAGTCACGAGCCTCGGTGAAGACCTCGTCGTTGTAGCGCGAGTGGTAGTCGACGGCGGTGCGATCGGCACTCGGGTACGAGCCGAGGAAGATCACGTTCGGGCTGAAGCGACGCAGGCCGAGCAGGGCGTCCGCCATGCGCTCGTCCTCGATGTGCCCGAGGGCGTCGATGACGAACCGGTAGCGCCCGAGGGCGTCTCCGATGGGCCGCGACTCGATGAGGCTCAGGTTCACGCCGCGGGTCGAGAACTGCTCGAGCATGTCGAGCAGTGAACCCGACTCGTCGTTCGGGAGTTCGACGATGAGGCTCGTCTTGTCGGCTCCCGTGCGAGCGGGGATCTCGCGCGAACGGCTGACGACGACGAAGCGGGTGACGGCGTTCGGGTTGTCGCCGATGTTCTCCGCGAGCACGTCCAGCTCGTAGTGGTTGACGATTCCTGGCGGCGCCACGGCCGCATCAGCGGACGACGTGCCATCGAGCAGTGTCGCTGCGGCGGCCACATTGCTGGACGCGGGGATGTGCCCGTGCGAGGGCAGCTTCGCATCGAGCCAGAGGTGGCACTGGCCGTACGCCACGGGGTGTGCGTTGATGACCTGGACGTCCTCCATGCGGGTGCCCGGGCGGGCGACGAGGAAGAAGTTCACCGGCACGAGCACCTCGCCCACGATGCGCAGGCCCGGCATCGTGGCCAGTGCATCCTGCGCCACCGACACGCCGCCGTCGACCGAGTTCTCGATGGCGATCACGGCCGCGGTGCTTCGCCCGTCGAGGACGTCGTTCAGAGCCTCGCCGACGTTGCTGACGGCCTTCCAGATCTGGCCCTTCGCCTCCTCGACCTGACCGAGTGCGATCTCGGTGAATGTCCCGCTCGGACCCAGGAAACTGTAGCTCCGGAGGGCGTCGGTCGATGGTGTCGCTGGCATGCCTCCGAGCGTACCGTGTACATCGCGACACGCCCCTCGGTCGCCGTTTGGCTCCCATGCAGGTCACATTCGGCCGATCCACAGGAAAAACGGGTGTTTTTGGGCCGGATACCCCCCGTTGTGAGCTATTCAAAACACGCCAATACCCGGCACAATGGATACAAGGGTGTATTGGGCGCTGCCGCTCGTTCGGGGGACACGGGCGAGAAGCGTCCTTGGAACCCGAACCCGAAGCGTGATCCCGTGTCGCGCGAAGCTCCACCGACGAGCTGCGACAGGAACAGGAGCGACGTGACGAGTGTCTTCACAGACGCCGCCCCGCGGTCCGCGTCGCGCATGAACCTCGCTGGTACCGGCGAGGCGTCGTTCACCATCGGCTCGTCCTGGAGCCTCCCGTCCTGGACGGCTCCGGCGTGGACGAAGCGACCGCTGTCCGCTGCGCGCGTGACCCTCCTGAAGTCCGTCGTCATGGCCGTCACGATCACCGCGATCCTGGCCGGTGTGGTGACCGTCGTGCAGGTGCCGAGTGCGGCGACGACGGCCTCCAGCGCCGCGGCATACGCACCCGCGGCGTCCACCGTCCCGACGCTCACGGCAGCCCAGTTCACGACCGAGTACGCCGGCAACCTCGCCGCCGCCGCGACGGCGCTCACCGCGATGTCCTCCACCCAGGTCGCGACGCTCTGGACCGGACTCGCCGAAGGCTACCGCGGGCTGCTCGTCACCGGTTACCCGCAGGTCATCGGCAACCTCGAAGGCGTCGCGTACACCGACCGCGCCACCGCGAACGTGTCACGGCTCGCGGGGCTGCTCACGGAGACCGAGGCGAGTTACCGGTCGATGACCACGGGCGCCGACCAGGTCGACAGCGAATCCGGTTCGGCTGCGCTCGCGACGACGGTCTCCCGCCTGGACGCGATCAAGCTCCTCGTGGCCCGCTACTCCCCGCAGGCCATCGCCGCACGGCTCCAGCCCGAGTACCTCGTAACCTTGCAAGCGGCCGGTTCCGGTCCGCCGCGCGTGGCCGTCGCGGTCGGCGACGTCGACGTCGCGACATACGTCACGGTGCTCGTACCCGGCATGAACAGCAGCGCCCTCGAGCTCGACGACTACCTGCGCGGCGCGAAACGCATCCAGACCGCGTCCCCGGACAGCGCCGTGATCCTCTGGATCGGTGCGCACAGTCCAAGCGCCCTCGAAGTGCCGTCGAACGACCGCGCGATCGAGGGCGCTCCACTGCTCGCCGCCGTGCTCGCCGGCTACGACGCGTTCCGCGAAGCGCACGGGCTCGCATCGCAGCTCAGCGTCGTCGCCCACTCCTACGGCACCGCTACCGCCTCGCTCGCACTCGCTTCGGGCGACTACCACGTCGACAACTTCGTGATGCTGGGTTCGGCCGGTATCCCGACGACGGTCTCGATCGGCGACCTCCATGTCCCCGCGAGCCGGGTCTTCGCATCGCAGGCGGGCGCCGACATGCTCGCGGGCATCGGCCAGGTGCTCTCCGGGCGCGCGAGCCCGACCGTCAGCTCGTGGGGCGCAACCGTCTTCGGCTCCGACGGCCTCACGCTGAGCGATGGCGACCACCTCGGCGCGGTCGGCGGTCACAACGCCGTCGGAGCGAGCAACGCCGACGACAAGGGCAAGTACCTCGGTCCGGCCACCGAGAGCCTGTACGCGATCCAGCGCATCGTGACGGGCAAGGCCTACGCCCTGCCCGACGTGACCTCGCCGACGTCCACCAAGCCGAACGCCTCGGGCGTCTCCACCACCACAGCCTCCTCCCCCTCTGCGACGGCCGTGGCGCTGCTCGCCTCCCGCTAGCGTCTTCACCACCCTCGACATCGACGCCCGCCGGATCCCGGCACCGGTGGAATCGCCGATCGGTGCGGGTCAAGCTCCTTCCTGACATCGGCGGTTGCTGCCAGACTGGGACGATGAACGATCGCGCAGGTACCCCCGCCACCGAAGCAGATCTGATCGACGTCCCGTCGCTCATCGACGCGTACTACACGCTGAAGCCGGACGTCTCGGTCCCCGAGCAGCGGGTGGTGTTCGGCACATCCGGTCACCGAGGTTCCTCCCTGAACACCGCCTTCAACCAGGACCACATCGCCGCCACGACGCAGGCGATCGTCGAGTATCGCGCCGGCCAGGGCATCACCGGGCCGCTGTTCATCGGTTCCGACACCCACGCGCTCAGCGGCCCGGCGCAGACCACCGCCCTCGAGGCGCTCGTTGCGAACGGTGTCCGCGTCCTCGTCGACGAGTTCGACGACTTCGTCCCGACGCCGGCCCTCAGCCACGCCATCCTGAAGTACAACGCCGAGGGCAACGGCGACCAGGCCGACGGCATCGTCGTCACCCCGAGCCACAACCCGCCTGCCGACGGCGGCTTCAAGTACAACCCGCCGCACGGTGGCCCCGCCGACTCCGATGCCACGTCGTGGATCGCGAACCGCGCCAACGAGCTCATCGAGGGCGGTCTCAACGACGTCAAGATGGCAGAGCCCTCCGCTGTCGAGACGTACGACTTCCGCGGCAACTACGTCGAGGACCTCAAGCACATCATCAACCTGGACGCGATCAAGCGCAGCGGGATCCGCATCGGCGCCGACCCGCTGGGTGGTGCGAGTGTCCACTACTGGCAAGCCATCGCCGACCGCTACGAGATCGACCTCACCGTCGTGAACCCGCACGTCGACCCCGCGTGGGGCTTCATGACGCTCGACTGGGACGGCAAGATCCGCATGGACCCGTCGTCACCGTCGGCCATGGCAGCGCTCGTGGCGCGTCGCTCCGAGTTCGACCTCCTCACCGGGAACGACGCCGACGCCGACCGCCACGGCATCGTCACACCGGACGCCGGCCTCATGAACCCGAACCACTACCTCGCCGTCGCCATCGACTACCTGTACGCGAACCGTCCGGGCTGGCGCGAGGACGCCGCGATCGGCAAGACGCTGGTGTCGTCCACGGTCATCGACCGCGTCGCGGAGTCGCTCGGACGTCGCCTCTGGGAGGTCCCGGTCGGCTTCAAGTGGTTCGTCCCCGGTCTCGTGGACGGCTCCGTCGGATTCGGCGGAGAAGAGAGCGCCGGCGCGAGCTTCCTCCGCTTCGACGGCACCGTCTGGACGACCGACAAGGACGGCATCCTCCTCTGCCTGCTCGCGGCCGAGATCCTCGCCGTCACCGGGAAGACGCCCTCGGTGCTCTACCGCGAACTCACCGAGCGCTTCGGCGATCCGGTGTACGAGCGCGTCGACGCTGCTGCGTCGAAGGAGCAGAAGGCCCGCCTCGGCAAGCTCGATGGCGACGCGATCACCGCGACCGAACTCGCCGGCGACCCGATCATCGCGAAGCTCAGCCATGCCCCTGGCAACGATGCGGCCATCGGCGGCGTCAAGGTCGTCACGGAGCACGCGTGGTTCGCGGCGCGCCCGTCCGGCACCGAGGACGTCTACAAGATCTACGCCGAGTCGTTCAAGGGGGCAGAGCACTTGAAGCTCGTGCAGTCCGAGGCGAAGCAGATCGTCGACGCCGCCCTCGGCGCGTAGCGTCCCCTCGTCACGCCGCCTAGCTCAGATACCCGGGCGCTGCGGGAAGTCCGAAGAACTCCTCGAGCGTCGTGACGCCCGTGTTGTGCATCTCGGTCGCAAGCGGCACGCCGATGTAGCGGTAGTGCCACGGCTCGAAGGAGAAGCCGGTGACCTCGACCTTGTCGGCCGGGTATCGGAGCAGGAAGCCGAAGCGGTACGCGTTGGCGGCGAGCCACTGGCCCTCCGTGGTGTCGCCGAAGCAGGTGTCGAGCGAACAGTTGCCGCTCTCCGCGCCGATGTCCATCGTCCAGCCGGTCTGGTGCTCGCTGTAACCGGGACGCGCGGTCGTCGCGTCGTCGGGCTCGCTGTCGTACACCGAGACCTGGCTCGAATAGCTGCGGTAGGCGCTGTTCGAGGCGAGTGAGAGCCCGGCTTCCGCGGACGCGGTGTCGAACATCTGCGCGATCGCGGCGGCGGCCTCCGCACGGAGCAGCGGATCCCAGGTGTGCGCGACGGGCACAGAGACGAGATCCGGCGGCGTGTAGTCGACGGGGTTCAGCGGCCGCGTCTTGTTGACGACCACCCAGGGGCTCAGCGGATCGTCGATCGAGAAAGCGGCCTTGTCGAACACGGGAGGCGCCGGGGGCGCGGGTGGCGTCGTCTCGGTGGGGGTCGGCGTCGGGGTCGGCGTCTTCGTCGGGGTGACCGAATCGGTCGGCGTCTTCGTCGCGGCGACCGGCGTCGGGGTTGCACCTCGCGAGATGTTCACGACGAGCACCACGAGCAGGATCGCGAGCGCACCGGCGAGGACGCTGAGCGCGATGGTGCGGTTCCGTCGCACGCGCGGCGACACCGGGCGGCGATGGGAGGGCTGGTGGGCTTCGGTCACACGAAGAGCCTAACCGCGACACGGCCGGTCCACTTCTGCCACACTGACGGCAGGCATGCACACCGGACGAGGGGCCCGACTCATGACGACAGCACCGACAGCGGACCACGCGGGGAATCGTCACCGTCGGCCTCGGGTCAGGCGGTTCGTGATCGTCGCCGGGATCCTCCTCGCCATCGGTCTCATCGTCGCGATCATCGGCGCCCTCACGCCGTGGCCGTCTGCGATGCTCATCCGCTCCGTGTTCGAGAAGGGCGGCGCCGCGACAGTCGCCGAGATGGAGCCCTACGTCACGGACACGAAGCTCACCGAGTTCCGGGACATCGCGTACGCACCGCCCGCGGACGGGCGGCCACAGTCGGACACGACCCTCGACGTCTTCACTCCGGCCGACGGCACGACCCCGCTCACGACGATCGTGTGGATCCACGGCGGCGCGTGGATCTCCGGCGAGAAGGAGAACGTCGAGCCCTATCTGCGCATCCTCGCGGCCGAGGGGTACACCACGATCGCCGTCGCCTACTCGATCGCTCCGGAAGCCGTCTATCCGACCGCGGTGAACCAACTGAACGACGCCCTCGCCTACATCTCCGAACACGCGTCGGAGTGGAACGGCGATGCGGACCGGCTGGTCCTCGCCGGCGACTCCGCCGGCGCCCAGCTCGCGAGCCAGATGGCGGTGCTCACGACGAACCCCGACTACGCCCATCTCCTGGGCATCACGCCGGGCATCGACGCCGACCAGCTCGTCGGAGCGATCCTCAACTGCGGCGTCTACGACCTCCCCGCGATGGCCGAGCTGAACGGTATCGAGGCGTGGGGACTGAAGATCGCGCTCTGGGCCTACGCCGGGACGAAGGACTGGTCGTCGACCTCGACCGGCGCGACGATGTCGACGATCGACTTCGTCACCGCGGACTTCCCGCCGACCTTCATCAGCGGCGGCAACGGAGACGCGCTCACCTGGTTGCAGTCCATCCCGATGAGCCAGGCGTTGGAGGCCGCCGACGTCCCCGTGACGAAGCTGTTCTGGTCGGCGAACCACGAGCCGTCGCTGCCGCACGAGTACCAGTTCCACCTCGACCTCGAGGACGCGCACGTCGCGCTCGCCGACACGCTCGACTACCTGTCGGCTCTGGACGCGCAGCTCGACGCGGGTTGAGGACCATTCCCGCGTTCACCGACGTTGTCCAACACTCGGTGAACTTCTGCGGTCCGGGTCGCGCGTGGTTGCCGGTGATCTTGCGTCGGGTGTAAGTTTGCACACTACGCAAAATCCCCATCGCTGCCGCGCCATGTCACCGGCGCACCCCGAGTCGAACGAGACCGTATGTCATCCAGCACCCCCTCCTCGGCGAAACCCGAGGGACCCGCGCCCATCCTCAGCCACCGGCAGATCCTCTTCATCATCTTCGGCCTCATGGCAGGCATGTTCCTGTCGGCCCTCGACCAGACGATCGTGGGCACGTCGATGCGCACCATCGCCGACGACCTCGACGGCATGTCACTCCAGGCGTGGGTCACCACCGCCTACCTGATCACCTCGACGGTCTCCACGCCCATCTACGGCAAACTGTCCGACATCTTCGGCCGACGCCCGCTCTTCATCATCGCGATCACGATCTTCCTCATCGGTTCGCTTCTGGCAGGCATGTCCGGCTCGATGTACGAGCTGGCGATCTTCCGCGCGATCCAGGGCCTCGGCGCCGGTGGTCTCATGGCGCTCCCGCTCACGATCATGGGCGACATGCTCGCACCCCGCGAGCGCGCAAAGTACCAGGGGTACTTCCTCGCGGTCTTCGGCGTCTCGAGCGTCATCGGCCCGCTGATCGGCGGTCTGTTCGCCGGCGCTCCGGAGCTCCTGTTCATCACCGGATGGCGCTGGGTGTTCCTCATCAACCTGCCGATCGGTGTCATCGCGCTCGCGATCGTGCTGCGTTTCCTGCACATCCCGCACACGCGTCACAGCGTCCGCATCGACTGGTGGGGCGCCGCGACCGTGGTGCTCGCCGTCGTACCATTGCTGCTCGTCGCCGAGCAGGGTCGTATCTGGGGCTGGGCATCCGCCGGTTCCATCGCCTGCTACGTGATCGGTGTCGCCGGCATCGTCGGCTTCATCCTCGTCGAGCGCGCCATGGGCGACGACGCACTCATCCCGCTCAAGCTGTTCAAGAACTCCACCTTCCGGGTCGCCACCATCCTCGGCGTGCTCGTCGGTTTCGGAATGTTCGGCGCCATGATGACGGTGCCGTTGTTCCTGCAGCTCGTCGAGGGTGCGACACCGACCGAGTCCGGCCTGCTGATGCTCCCGATGATCCTCGGCCTCATGATCTCGTCGATCGCGAGCGGCCAGATCATCGCGCGCACCGGCAAGTACAAGGCGTTCCCGATCGTCGGCACCTTCCTGCTACTGAGCGGATTCTTCTACTTCAGTTTCGCCACCGCCGACAAACCCGTGTGGTGGATGATGGGCGGCATGCTGCTCGTCGGCCTCGGACTCGGCCAGCTGATGCAGACGCTCACGATCGCGAGCCAGAACGCGGTCGAGGCGCGCGACATCGGTGTGGCCACGAGCTCTTCGACGTTCTTCCGTCAGATCGGTGGAACGCTGGGCACGGCCGTCATCTTCTCGGTGCTCTACTCGCGTCTTCCCGACACGATCGGCGCGGCTTTCACGAACCCGACGCTGCTCGCCAACGCACAGGCGGCGGCCCAGGATCCAGCCGTCCTCGCCGATCCCGCCAACAAGGGAATCCTCGACGTCCTCTCGAAGGTGCAGTCAGGCGGTTCCGCGGGTGGCGCGCTCGACGGCGACACCTCGTTCCTCGTCGGTGCGAACCACGATCTCGCGGCGCCGTTCCTCACGGGCTTCGCCGACGCGACGGTGACCGTCTTCTGGGTGAGCTTCGCGGTCGTCGCCGTGGCCTTCGCGCTCAGCTGGTTCCTCAAGGCGCCGCCGTTGCGGGCGAAGTCGGCTCTGCAGGAGCGCTCCGACGCCCAGGCCGAGGAGGACGCGGCGGACGAACTGTCGATCGCCGCGCAGCGTGCCGCCGAGATGGCCGGCTCGCAGGTGTCCCCGGACACGGCGTCCAACCGCGTCATCCCGCCTCAACGCCCCTGAGCTGCGCGAGCCCACACACCTGACACCTGGTGCCTGGGCCAGCGCGGTGCGCTCGACCGGGCGCCCCCGATTGGCGCGAGCGCGGGTCTCCGGAGACCCGCGCTCGCGCCAATCGGGGGCGCCGTCGGCTACAGACCCGCGCCGGGTCCAGCGCACCGCGCCGGCACCGGGAGACCCGCGCTCGGTCGGTCGCACCGCGCTGGCACCCGAGGGTGGAGGCGCTACGGCTTCGAGATCGGGGTCTGCTCGCCGTTGATCTCGTCACGTCGGGCCTTGGCCTCGTCGCCGCGCGTCTTCGCGAGGCTCGCGATCGTCGCCACCGCGATGGTCGCACCGATGAAGAGCAGCGAGAACCAGATCGGGATCTCGGGGATCCAATCGATGTGCTGGCCACCGTTGATGAACGGCAGCTCGTTGACGTGCAGCGCGTGGAACACGAGCTTCACGCCGATGAACGCGAGGATGACCGCGAGGCCCTGCGCCAGGTACACCAGACGCTCGAGCAGCCCGCCGATCAGGAAGAACAGCTGGCGCAGGCCCATGAGCGCGAACGCGTTCGCCGTGAACACGATGTACGCCTGTTCGGTGAGACCGAAGATCGCGGGGATCGAGTCGACCGCGAACACGAGGTCGATGAA
This sequence comes from Plantibacter sp. RU18, assembly GCF_050613355.1. Taxonomy (NCBI): domain Bacteria; kingdom Bacillati; phylum Actinomycetota; class Actinomycetes; order Micrococcales; family Microbacteriaceae; genus Plantibacter; species Plantibacter sp. RU18. Next base: position 458,962 of record NZ_CP159618.1, on the reverse strand, counting down.
CCCGATGGCGACGATCGTGAGCAGCATCGGCGTGAACCAGCGCTTGCCGTCGATCTTCACCGAGATGCGGTCGCCGTGGTAGTCGTCGGTGATCGGAAGGATGCGCCGCGCGAACTTCACGACCTTCCCGTTCGCGGGGTCGCTCTCGTGGTTGCTGAACGCCTGTCGGTACGCGAGGAACAGCAGGAGCGCGCCCATCAGGTAGAAGATCCACGAGTAGTTCTCGATGAGGGCGGCACCGGCGGCGATGAACGCACCACGCATGATGAGCGCGATGACGATGCCGATCATCAGCACCTTCTGCTGGTATGCCTTCGGAACGGCGAAGCCCGTCATCACGATGAGGAAGACGAACAGGTTGTCGATCGACAACGCCTTCTCCGTGAGATAGCCGGCGAAGTACTCACCGCCGTATGTCCAGCCGGAGACGAGGCCGATACCGACGCCGAACAGCAGTGCGAGGCTGATGTAGAAGATCGACCAACGCGCGGACTCCGCGATCGTCGGCTCGTGCGGCTTCCGGACGTGCGCGAAGAACTCGTAGACGAAGAAGAGGATCGTCACACCGATGGTGATGATCCAGACGAGGGGGGTTACGGCCATGATGGCTCCAAGGGGTCGGCGAACACGAGGTACCGATTCGATGATCGGACCAAAGTCTCCTCCACTCTCGATGAGAGCCGACACCCCGGGACCCGACGGTGGGTCCGTATTGACGAGCATGTCGCGTGGGAGTACTCCCCTTGCTCGGATCAGCATAGGGCAGAATCCTGGCGTTCCTCTGCATCCACCGTTTTTGCACGCGCTGCCCACACGGAACGGGCATGCTGGACGGGGTGCGCCGCGGGATCGTCGGCCACCAGGGCGACGGACGGACGGCGGCATGGGTGGGACGAGTGCATGAGTGACGGGTCGGTATGACGGGCGGCCGGACCACACTCGGAGGGGAACGCGACCAGCGCACCCTCGGGGGCGGCACACGGGCCCGCCAGACGCACTCGGTATTGAGCCACGGTCGCCGGTTCACCCAGCTGATGCGCATCGCCCGCCGCAACGGCGTGCTCCCCTGGCGTCGTCTCGATTTCACGACCGACCCCGAGCGGTCGGCGCTCCGCACCACGCAGGCGGAGGGACTCCGGCGGGCACTCGAAGAGGCGGGCGGCGCGTTCGTGAAGCTCGGCCAGCTCCTCTCGACCCGATCGGACCTCCTTCCCGTCGAGTGGGTCGAGGCCCTCTCCAAACTGCAGCGCGACGTCGAGCCAGCACCCTGGGGCGAAGTCCGGACGATGCTCGAAGACGCCTTCGACGGGCCGTTGGAGCGCGTGTTCACCGTCTTCCACGAGACACCGGTCGCTGCCGCCTCGATCGGTCAGGTGCATCGGGCGATCCTCCCGGGCGGTCGCGCGGTCGCCGTCAAGGTGCTCCGACCCGGCATCGTCGCAGAGGTTCACCGCGACGTCGACATCGCCCTGCGGTTCATGCGCTTCGTCGACCGAACCTCACCGAAGGCCCGCATGATGGGCTCGCGGGCAGTCGCAGAGCAGTACGCCGACGACCTGCTGCGCCAGCTCGACTTCCGTCTCGAAGCCCGCAACCTGCTCGCCCTCCGCGCAATGCAGGAGCGGAGCGCCCGCGCCTCGGAGCTGCATCTGCCTGAGCTCGTCGAAGCGCTCTCCACGCAAGATATTCTCGTCACGGAATATCTCGAGGGCGATACGATCACGGCCATCAACAGCCGTCGCGATCCGGTGCCGGCCGAGCTGGAACCCGCGATGCGCACGGTGCTCCATGCCTTCATCCGTCAGATCGTGTTCGACGGGGTCTATCACTCCGACCTCCACCCAGGCAACATCATGCTGCTCCCCGATGGTCGTCCCGCCCTCGTCGATTTCGGATCGGTCGGACGGCTCGACCTTCGGCTCCGCGAGACGACGCAGGAGCTCCTCATCGCCTACCTGCAATCGGACACGGAGCTCATCGGTGATGGACTCCTGTCCCTCGGCGCGCTGCGCGACCCGGACGACGAGCCGGCGTTCCGACGCGACATCAGCACGTTCATCGCCTACGAGCTGGGCCCGGGAGCTCGGGTGGACGTCGCGACGGTCGATGCCCTCGTCGCGGTCCTCACCCGGTACGGTCTGCTCGTGCCTGCTGAGTTCGTGGCAGCGTTCCGCGGTTTCGCGATCCTCGACGGCGCCCTCCGTTCGACCGTCCCGTCCTTCGACCTGCTCGCCGAGTCGCGGGCGTTGGCCTCGGAGCAGATCCGAGATCAGATGGCGCCGAAGGCCATGATGTCGAATCTGACGACCGAGTTGCTGGCGATGCTGCCGGGGATGCGTCGCCTCCCCCGTCGGGTGGATCGCATCGGGTCGGCGCTGGAGAACGGCGAGCTGAGCATCAACATCCGGGTGCTCGCCGATCGGCGCGACCGGCGAATGCTCTCGGGGCTCGTGCGCCAGGTGCTGCTGTCGTTGGCCGGGCTCGTGACGGGTGTCTCGGCGCTCGTGTTCCTCACGGCGTCGCCGCCCGAGGTGGCCGGGGCGATCGAACCCGCCACGGCCGGCATCGTGCTCGGCGGGGTCTCCCTCGTGTCCCTCGCCGGCGTCGCGATCGACATCCTCCTCGGTCGCCGCCGCTGACCCGATACCCCTGCCAGCGCGGTGCGCTGGACCGAGCGCGCCCTCCTGCCCGCCAGCGCGGTGCGCCCGACCGAGCGACGCCGGCCGGCCGCGGCCCCGACCCTGTGGCGCGAGCGCGGGCCTCCGGAGGGGCGCGCTCGCGCCACAGGGGCGCGCTCCGTCGGCCGCACCGCGCTGGCCACAGCAGGAGTGTCACGTGAGAGCGCTCTCATGAACGGGTAGCATGAGCGGTAGCCAGCCACGAGGAGCTCCGATGACGTTTGCGCCCCAACCCACCACTCGCCCAGGCCTCGTCCTGCCGCCATTCCTTTGGGGATCGGCGACAGCTGCCGCACAAGTCGAGGGTGCCGCACACGAGGATGGCAAGGAGGACTCCATCTGGGACGCCTTCGCCCGGGTGCCAGGCGCCATCGCGAACGGCGACGACCCCGAGATCGCCGTCGACCACTACCACCGCACCGCGAGCGACATCGCGATCATGAACGAACTCGGCCTCGACGCCTACCGCTTCTCCACGAGTTGGGCACGCATCAAGCCTGGCGACCGCGAAGCGAACCCCGCCGGCCTCGACTTCTACAGCCGCCTCGTCGACGAGCTCCTGGAAGCGGGCATCCTCCCGTGGCTGACCCTCTACCACTGGGATCTCCCGCAGGCACTCGAGGAGACGGGCGGATGGGCCAACCGCGACACCGCACTCCGGTTCGTCGATTACGCGGATGCGACCTACGAAGCCCTCGGCGACCGCGTCCAGCACTGGACCACCTTCAACGAACCGTTCTGCTCCGCCCTCCTCGGCTATGCGGTCGGCGTCCACGCACCGGGGCGCCGCGATGAGGCCGCCGCGCTTGCCGCCGTCCACCACCAGCACCTCGCGCACGGACTCGCCACCACGAGGCTCCGAGAGCTCGGCGCAGGACAGATCGGCATCACGCTCAACCTGACGAACGCCATCGCCGCGGATCCAGACGACCCTGCCGACCGTGACGCAGCCCGCCGCGTCGACGGCATCATGAACCGCCTGTTCCTCGAGCCCATCGTCCTCGGCACCTACCCGGAGGACGTCTCGGAGGATCTCGCCGGCCTCGGCCTCGACTCCCTCGTGCACGACGGCGACCTGCAGATCATCTCCGCACCGATCGACTTCCTCGGTGTGAACCACTACCACGACGACCTCGTGTCAGGTCATCCCGACGAGAGCGGCGCCGACGGCGGTCACTCGGGCGCGACCGAGCGCGAAGCCGGCTCACCCTGGCTCGGCTCGCCCGACATCTCATTCCCGAGCCGTGGACTGCCGCGCACCGCGATGGACTGGGAGGTGCACCCCGCCGGACTCCGCGCCCTGCTGGTCCGGCTCGGACGCGAGTACCCGACGCTGCCGCCCCTGTACGTGACGGAGAACGGTGCGGCCTACGACGACGTCGTCGCCGAGGACGGCCGCATCCACGACGTCGACCGCGACGCCTTCATCCAGGACCACATCGACCAGGTCGAGCTCGCCATCGCGGACGGCGCCGATGTGCGCGGATACTTCGTCTGGTCACTGCTCGACAACTTCGAGTGGGCGTACGGCTACGACAAACGTTTCGGCATCGTCCGCGTGGACTACGAGACCCAGGAACGCACGATCAAGGACAGCGGGCTCGCGTACGCCCGTCGGATCGCCGCGTCCAAGGGGCTGGCACCTCGACAGGCTCGGTGACCGGGAGCGGATCGGTGACGGGGCGGATCGGCGACCGGAGCGGCCCCGAGCGCCCAGCCCGGTCACTGGGCTTGTCGAAGTGCGGCGATACACTCCAGTCATGATGCAGTCCGGCCAGGGAGCCCCCACCCTCGAGATGGTCGCAGCACGTGCCGGCGTCTCACGAGCCACGGTCTCACGGGTGGTCAACGGTTCGCCCAAGGTGACTGCGGAGGTGGTCGCGGCCGTCAACGCCGCAATCGCAGCGCTCGACTACGTGCCCAACCGCGCAGCCCGCTCGCTCGCGTCACGCCGCACCCAGGTGATCGCGCTCGTCGTCCCCGAGTCGACGGCGCGGGTGTTCTCCGACCCGTTCTTCGCCGCCGTCGTCCAGGGCGTCGCCCTCGAACTCGCGCAGACCGACTACACGCTGAACCTCCTCATCGCATCGGAGACGAACCCGGAGAAGACCCGGCGGTATCTCCTCGGCGGCAACGTCGACGGCGCGCTCGTGGTCTCGCATCACAGCGGCGACCACTCGTACACGCGGCTCGGCCAGGAGCTGCCGATCGTGTTCGGCGGTCGACCGATGGGCGCGGACATCGTCGACAGCACCTACGTGGATGTCGACAACGTCGATGGCGCGAGGACCGCCACCCGCTGCCTCATCGACGCCGGACGCACGCGCATCGCGACGATCGCCGGCCGACAGGACATGCCGGGCGGCGTCGACCGCCTCGCCGGCTGGCGCGCCGAACTCACCGAGGCCGGCTTGTCCGCCGACCTGGTCGAGGTCGGCGACTTCTCGCCCGCCGACGGCGCGGCCGCAATGCGTCGACTCCTCGCACGCGGTGTGCCGATCGACGGCCTGTTCGCTGCGAACGATCAGATGGCCGCCGGCGCATACACCGTCATCCGCGAGGCCGGCCTGTCGATCCCCGGCGACATCGCGGTGGTCGGCTACGACGACGACCTCTACGGCGAGACCGCGGCTCCCCCGTTGACGACCGTCGCACAGTCGCCCGTCGACCTCGGCGCTGAGATGGCCCGGGTCCTCGTCCGTCGGCTGTCCGGCCTGCCGTCCGAGCGTGTGACGATCATGCCCACGCGCCTCGTGCCGCGCGCCTCCGTCTGAGCATGGCTACGCCTCGACAGGCTCGGTGACCGGCGCAAGCCGGCTCGATGCACACCGAGGGGCCTGGGACGGCGCTATGGCAGCGCGAGCCGGTCGCGCATGACGGCGATCGCCTGCGGATTCTCATCCACGAGCACGTACCGACGGCCGAGCGCCCGCGCCACCGCACCGGTCGTGCCGCTTCCGGCGAAGAAGTCGAGCACCCAGTCGCCCTCCCGCGTGGACGCCTGGACGATGCGACGCAGGATCCCCTCGGGCTTCTGGGTCGGGTAGCCGGTCTTCTCACGGCCGGTCGGTGAGACGATCGTGTGCCACCAGACGTCCGTCGGGAGCTTGCCGCGCGCCGCCTTCTCCGCCGTGACGAGACCGGGCGCCATGTAGGGCTCGCGGTCGACCGTCGCATTGTCGAAGTGATACCCCTTGGGGTCCTTCACGTAGACGAGGATCGTGTCGTGTTTCGTCGGCCAGCGGCTCTGGGCCTTCGCGCCGTAGTCGTAGGCCCAGATGATCTCGTTCAAGAAGGACTCGCGACCGAAGAGTGCATCGAGCAGCACCTTCGCGTAGTGCGCCTCTCGGTAGTCGAGGTGCAGGTAGAGCGTGCCGTCGGCGGCGAGCACACGCCAGGCTTCGACGAGTCGAGGCTCCAGGAAGCCCCAGTAGTCGTCGAACGCGTCGTCGAAGCGTCGGAGGTCGCCGCGGATGCGCTCGTAGGCCTGCCCCTTGAATCCGGCGAAGCGACCGGAACCCGTCTCGTCGGCCCGCACCGAGGTGGTCGAATGACGCCGCTGGACACGGCCGGTGTTGAACGGCGGGTCGAGGTAGATAAGCGTGAACGCTTCGTCCGGCAGCTGCGCCAGGACGTTGAGATTGTCGTCTTCGAGCACGAGGTCGGGACCGTCCGGCGTCCAGAGCAGCGGCACGTCTTCGGCCGCAGCGGCGGATGAGGGGGGCATTCCCTCATTGTGACAGGGTGACCGCTGCGAGGCAGGTGCCGAATCGCCCCGAAACGCCGTTCGCTGCCGGTTCCTGCGACCATTCGGGGCGAACGAAGGCCGGGAAGGAACATCAGCCGGGATGCGTTGCACCTCACATGACCACCGAGTTCGCGAACGAGACCGACGCCCAGCGCTACACCATGCACGTCGACGGCCAGCTGGTGAGCGTCGTCGACTACCGCATCTCAGGCGACTCGATCTCGTTCCCGCGGACCTTCACGACGCCGCCGTTCCGAGGCAAGGGCTACGCGGGTGAGCTCGTCGAGTTCGCGGTCGACGACGTCGAGCGGCACAGCGACCGTCGCATCGTACCGATGTGCTGGTACGTCGGAGAGTGGTTCGACACCCACCCCGACCGCCAGGACCTCCTCACCCGGGCTCCGAAGGAGCAAACCCCTCTTCCCTAACTCAGGAAGTCGGCGGCGTGTCGGGGCGCCCCCATCGGTGGAGAACCCCGACACGCCGGAACCTTCCTGAGTTAGGGAGATTTCAATCGGGTGGTGGGGGGGAAGTCGAAGGGACGTGCGGAGCCGCACCGTGCGGTCATCTGTCTTGCCCTTGGTTTGATGGAGACTCTGATCGTCCTGAAAGGATGAGGAGTATGCCAGCTTTGAGGAAGTACCCGGCGGAATTGAGAGAGCGTGCAGTGCGCCTTGTGTTCGAGGCGCGTGATGCGGATGGGGGCCGCCGTGGTGTGTGTACCAGGATCGGCCGGCAGCTTGGTGTCCCGTCGGACACGTTGCGTGGCTGGGTCCAGCGCGCCGAGGTCGATGGGGGTCTGCGTTCGGGGACGTCCACTGATACTGCGGTTCGCCTGGTCGAGGTGGAGCGTGAGGTGAGGGAGTTGCGGCGGGCGAACGCGATTTTGCGGAGCGCGTCGGCTTTCTTCGCGGCGGAGCTCGACCGCCCACACAGCAGATGATCGCCTACATCGATGAACACAAGGAAGAGTTCGGGGTCGAGCCGATCTGCAGGGAACTGCCGATTGCCCCGCAGACGTACTATGCCGCGCGGTCTCGGCCGCCCTCGCAGCGGTCCGTCAGTGACGAGGACACCGTGGTGAAGGTCCGTGCCGTGCACCAAGCGAACTATGGCGTCTATGGCGTCCGGAAGGTCCATGCGCAGCTGCGTCGCGACGGCCACCGGGTGGCCAGGTGCACGATCGAGCGGCTCATGCGTCGGGAGGGTCTCCGCGGGATCTCGCGGGCCAAGGGGCCACGCACGACGATCCCTGGGCCATTCACGGATCGTCCGGGGGACCTCGTTGACCGACGGTTCACCGCACCGGCACCGGACTGCCTCTGGGTTGCGGACATCACCTACATTCGGACGTTCTCCGGCTGGGTGTATGCCGCGTTCGTATTGGACGTGTTCTCCCGCCGGATCGTGGGCTGGCAGCTCTCCACAACCATGCACACCGAGCTTGCCCTCGATGCTCTCGAGATGGGCATCTGGACGCGGCAGCGTGCCGGCCGGGACCTGTCACAACTTGTCCACCACTCGGATCGCGGAGTCCAATATCGTGCCGTGCGCTACACCGACCGCCTCGCTGAGGCAGAAGCAGTCGCCTCGGTTGGGTCCAAGGGCGACAGCTACGACAACGCGATGGCCGAGGCGCTGAACTCTCTATTCAAGGCCGAACTGATCCGCAACCTCGGCCCGTGGAAGGGGATCGACGAGCTCGAGATCGCGGTCGCGGAATACATCGACTGGTACAACCACCGCCGACTCCACGGCGAGATCGGACACATCCCACCCGTCGAAGCCGAGAACAACTTCTACACGCAACTGCCCACCATCACCGTGATGGAACGGGTCTAACCGAGCCTCTACCAAACCCGGGGCTTGACACATCTGTCGTTCAGGTGGTGGTTACACGTGCGGGCTAGCGTCGCGTGCATGCAGCAGCTCGTGTCGCACTACGCCCCGCCGCCCGCACTCGACCGGGTCGACGGCTACCAGGTGGTCGACGTCGATGACGACGACCCCATCCTGCTCAATGCCGCAGGCGCGCACGTCGACACCTGGCGAGAGGGTTACCCGTACGCCGAGCGCATGACGCGCGAACAGTATGAGAGCGACAAGCGGCTGCTCCAGATCGAGCTGCTGAAGCTGCAGAACTGGTTCAAGGCGAACGACCGCCGCCTGGTCGTCGTCTTCGAGGGACGCGACGCCGCCGGCAAGGGCGGCACCATCAAACGCTTCACCGAGCACCTGAACCCGCGCGGCGCCCGCGTCGTCGCGCTCGAGAAGCCCACCGCCCGCGAATCGACGCAGTGGTACTTCCAGCGCTACGTCCAGCATCTGCCGGCAGCAGGCGAGATCGTCCTGTTCGACCGCTCCTGGTACAACCGCGCCGGCGTCGAGCGGGTCATGGGATTCTGCACACCCGCACAGTACGACGAGTTCATGCGGCAGGCGCCGGCCTTCGAGCAGATGCTCGTGGGCGACGGCATCGACCTCGTGAAGTTCTGGTTCTCCGTCTCGGCCGACGAGCAGCGCACCCGTTTCGCGATCCGGCAGGTCGACCCCGTCCGGCAGTGGAAGCTGTCGCCGATGGACCTCGCCTCGCTCGACAAGTGGGGCGACTACACGCGTGCGAAGGAGACGATGCTCGAAGCCACCGACACGCCGGACGCCCCGTGGACCATCGTGAAGAGCAATGACAAGAAGCGTGCGCGGGTCGAGGCGATGCGGCACGTGTTGCACCGCTTCGACTACGACAACAAGGACCATGAGGTGGTGGGGAGACCGGACACGAACATCGTCGGACCCGCGGCCTCGGTCTACGAGCGCGGCGAACGCAGCGAGCAGGCCTGAGGCGGGTCGACCCCTCACGGTCACGGTCGTCGCGTGCTGCCGATCACGACCGGCTCCTGCCCGCTATCCTCTGCATCATGCAGTCGAACTCCTCGCCGTTGCGGCGCCTCACCTCGTCGAGCGCCATCTACGGCACCGTCGTGTACGCCGGCCTCATCGGCGCGTCGAGCGTCTACGAAGACGACGATGTCGAGCAGGTGCTGCTCACGAGCGCACTCACGCTGATCGTCTTCTGGCTCGCGCACGCCTACTCGGCCGCGCTCGCCCACCACGGTGACGACCGACACGAGAGCATCATCACGCTCGGCGCCTCCATCAGGCACGGGTTCCAGGAGTCGTCCGGCATGCTCCTGTCCGCTGTGCTGCCGACCGTTCCGCTCATCTTCGGCATCGCCGGCGTGCTCAGCCACGAGCAGGCGGTGATCCTGGCGCTCCAGGTGTCGACGCTGATGCTGTTCGTCCTCGGCTGTGCTGCCTTCGTCGTCCGCGGGTCGCGCTGGTGGTGGTGTCTCCTCGGAGGCCTGGCGACCGCGCTCTTCGGCGTCGTGATCGTCCTCCTGGAGGCCGGCACCCACTGACGGGGCTCGCGAACGAGCCGACCCGGGCGGACCGGCCGACAGTCGCGAACGGACCGGCGCGTTCAGAGGCGGGCGGCGAGCGCCTTCGCGGATTGCTGGGCGGCGCGGCGGACCTCGCGGTCGGGATCCTGCAGGAGGCGTTCGAGGAGCGGCTTGGTCGTGTCGTCGCCGACGGCGGCGAGCGCCCGGGCGGCACCGGCGCGCACACGGGCGTGATCGTCGTTGAGCAGCGGGGCGAGGGATGCGGTGTCACCGACGCCACGTTCGGCGCACACGCGCTCGGCCATCTCCCGGACGCGCCAGGCCTGGTTGCCGAGGGCTGCGACGACGGCGGGGGTCGCCGAGTCGTCCCAGACGTGCAGGAGTGCGCGGGTTCCCCAGAGTTCCGGCCAGTACAGCGCCGGCGCTCCGCCGAGGATCCCCTCCGCATGGTGGCCACCGACGACACGGAGGAAGTCCTCGCCCTCATAGCCACCCGAGAGGAGGGACAGGCAGCGTTCCACGACGCGCTGCTCGCTCGAGCTGCTCACCGCGTCGGCGAGTCGTTGTTCGAGGGAAGCCTGCGTGCCGGGTGTCTCGTTCTGCGCTGTCATCGTCCCACCACCCTAGCCCGCGAGCTGTCACGTGTGGTCAACGGAAGCTGGGGCCGATCCACAACCCACGCGCGTTCGCAGGCTGTGGAGTGGTGTCGGTTCAGGGGACTCTGGTGAGCCAGGCGTCGGTGGCGAATTTCGACGTGACCAGCTGCTCGGCGGCGGCCAGCTCCTCGGCGGTGACGTGCCCGGGGGTGGCGCCGGTGATCTCGACGAAGGTGTCCTTCATCCGCTCGATGATCTCGGCGCGTGACAGGCCGGTCTGGCTGCGGAGCGGGTCGACGCGCTTCGCGGCGGACGTCGTGCCCTTGTCGCTCAGCTTCTCGCGGCCGATGCGCAGCACCTGCGTCATGAGCTCGCCGTCCATGTCGTAGCTCATCGTGACGTGGTGCAGGACCGCACCGTTGCCGAGACGCTTCTGTGCTGCGCCGCCGATCTTGCCCGACGGGCTCGTGATGTCGTTGAGCGGCTGGTACGTGGCCTCGATCCCGAGCGATCGGAGGGCGACGAGCACCCAGTCGTCGAGGTAGGCGTAGGAGTCTGCGAAGGTCAAACCGTTCACGAGCTCTGCAGGGACGTAGAGCGAGTACGTGATGATGCCGCCTCGCTGCATCATCATCGCGCCGCCACCCGACACCCGCCGCACGACCTCGAAGCCGTTGGCCTTGGCGTTGTCGAGGTCGACCTCGTTCTTGAGCGACTGGAAGCTGCCGATGACGACGGCCGACTGGTCCCACTCCCAGATGCGGAGCGTCGGGCCGCGGCGCCCCTCACCGACCTCGTTCGTGAGCACCTCGTCGAGCGCGAGGTGGAGCTGCGGCGAGACCGAACCGTCGTGGATGAGCTGCCAGTCGTAGTCGCCCCAGCCCGTCGCCTTCGCGAGCGAGCGGCGGATCGCGGTGGCGACCGCTTCGGGGGTGAACCCGAGCAGCACGGCACCTTCAGGCAGCGCGCCTCGGATGGCGGCCGCGAGACCTGCGGCGTCGGTCGTCGCGGGGAGGCCGTTCACCGCCTGGTCGATCAGTCCGAGTGCGTCGTCGGGCTCGAGGAAGAAGTCGCCGGCCAGGCGGAAATCGGTGATGCGATCCTCGACGACGTCGAGATCGACGACGACGAGCTTGCCACCCGGGACCTTGTACTCACCATGCATGCCCCCAGCCTATTCCTGGACGGCGTCCGGATTCCCCGAAGGGCCGGTGTTCCTGCATCGAACAGTGCTCGCCGCCGCCGCCGGACCTCAGCGGCCGGGACGGTCGATCAGGTGGACACCCTGTCCGCGCGACTCGACTGATCGGACGTCCTGCGTCTTCCCGGCGAGCGCCCGAGCTGCGAGGGTGTACCTGAGCCAGTCCACGTCCGTCCGAAGGGATCCCCTGCGATGCTCCACCTCAAGAACTTCATCGACGGCCGCTCGGTGCAGAGTGACGCGACCGAGCGGTTCGACCTGATCGATCCCGCGACGGAGGAGGTCTACGGCACCTCACCGGTCTCCACCGCCCACGATGTCGACCTCGCGTTCGCTGCGGCCGACCGGGCGTTCGAGCAGTGGGGCCGCAGCACACCCTCGGAACGGCAGCTCGCGCTGTTCCGCATCGCCGACGAGATGGAGCTGCGCGCCGAGGAGTTCGCCGACGCCGAGGCGCAGGACACGGGGAAGCCCCGACGGACGCTCGTCGCCGACGAGATCGTCGCCTCGGTCGACCAGATCCGCTTCTTCGCGGGAGCCGCCAGGAACCTGGAGGGGCGCTCGGGCGGCGAGTACCTCGCCGGGCACACCTCGTTCGTCCGGCGGGAGCCGATCGGTGTCATCGGCCAGGTCACGCCGTGGAACTACCCGCTCAACATGGCGGTCTGGAAGTTCGCGCCCGCTGTCGCCGCCGGCAATACGACCGTGTTGAAGCCGAGCGACACGACCCCGTTGTCCACGCTGCTGCTCGCCGAGATCTGTGCGGAGTTCCTTCCCGACGGGGTCGTCAACGTCATCCTCGGCGACCGCACCACCGGGCGCGCGATGGTCGAGCACCCGACGCCGCAGATGATCTCCATCACCGGCTCCGTCCGCGCCGGAATGCAGGTCGCCGGTGATGCTGCGAAGGACCTGAAGCGTGTGCACCTGGAGCTCGGCGGCAAGGCTCCCGTCGTGGTCTTCGACGATGTCGACATCCCGCACGCCGTCGAGACGATCACGAACGCCGCCTTCTTCAACGCCGGCCAGGACTGCACCGCCGCGACCCGGGTGCTCGTGCAGGAGGGCGTTCACGACGAGTTCGTCGCCGCCCTCGTCGAGTACGCGAGGACCAATGCGAAGACCGGCTCACCGCACGAGGACGGCATCCTCTTCGGTCCCGTGAACAACGCGAACCAGCTCGCGCAGGTGCAGGGGTTCCTGGAGCGTCTGCCCGATCACGCGGAGATCGTGCTCGGCGGCAAGCGCCAGGGCGATGCCGGGTACTTCCACGAAGCGACGATCGTCGCCGGGCTGCTGCAGGACGACGAGATCGTGCAGAACGAGGTCTTCGGCCCCGTCGTCACCGTGCAGCGGTTCACCGACGAGGCGGAGGCGCTGCGCTGGTCGAACGACGTCCAGTACGGCCTCGCATCGTCCGTGTGGACGGCCGACCACTCGCGGGCGATGCGCCTGGCGTCTCGCCTCGACTTCGGCGTCGTCTGGATCAACACGCATCTGCCGATCACCGCCGAGATGCCGCACGGCGGCTTCAAGCACTCCGGCTACGGCAAGGACCTCTCGGCGTACGGCTTCGAGGACTACACGCGCATCAAGCACGTGATGTCCTACCTCGGCTAGCCGCCTGCCGCCTGCCGCCATTCATGGCGTCCTGATTGTGGGCTGGGCCCTGAGCCCACAATATGGACTCCTCACACAGCCGAGCGCCGGTCGACGGAACCACCACTGGCAGGCGCCCGAGGTGCTGCAGGCTCTCGACGACTTCGGCGCCCGAGCGCGTCGGCGATCCGACTGGTAGCTACTCCGGTCTCCCGCGCCCTACGAGTCGAAGCCGACGCCGAACCTGTCCATGACCTTGAGCAGGAGGCCGTCCCGACCCTCGTTCGCATCCGACTTCGCCACGGCCTTCCGGACGATCTGGATGGCCGGGTTCGCGATGGGCTCCGGAGGGATGGGGATCGGCTTCGACCGCACCATCTTCAGACGGGTCAGCTCGGTGGACCGACCGCTGAGGAGGTCGAGCATGACCTTCGCACCGAACCGGGTCGCGCCGACGCCGAGGCCGGTGAATCCGGCGCTGTAGGCGACGCGTCCGCCGAGGGCCGTGCCCTGGAACGCGGACAGGCGTGAACACATGTCGATCATGCCGCCCCACGCGTGCGTGAACCGGACGTCGAGCTGCGGGTAGGTCGTGAAGAAGTGGTCCGCGAGCGTCTCGAACGTCTCTCGGCGCTGGTCGTACTCGCGTCGGATCCTCCCGCCCCGGTGGTAGACGGCGTCGAAGCCGCCGTACAGGATGCGATCGTCGGCGGTGCGCCTTGAGTAGTGGAACTCGCGGCTGGAGTCGGCGATGCCGAAGCGGTCGGCCCAGCCGATGCTCTCCAGCTGCTCCGCACTCAGCGGTTCGGTCATGAGCACGTAGTCGTACACGGGAATGGTCAGCAACTCGGTGCGCTTGAGGAGTGACGGGAACCCGTTCGTCGCGAGCGCGACCGCGCCGGCCTCGATGCGGCCGGCCCTCGTGGTCACCGCGACACCGTCCGCGCTGCGCTTCACGGAGGTCGCCGGCGTGTGCTCGAAGACACGGACACCGAGCTCGATGCACGCCCGCTTCAGCCCCCAGGCGAGCTTCGCCGGATGCACGAGTGCCGTGCCATGGGTCTCCCGCTGCCCCGCCAGGAAGACCGGCGAGTGCACGAGCGCTTGGACGGCTTCGCGATCGAGGAACACGGCATCGCCGGACACCTCACGCAGCGCGTCGACCTGATGCAGTTCGGTGGCGACCGTGAGCGACCCCGTGTACTCGAACTCGGCGTCGATGCCCAGCCGATCGAGCGTCGCCACGAACTCGTCGAAGTTCTCATCGGCCAGCCGGCGCAGCTCCGGGAGCTCGTCGGCGAAGTGTCGCTCGCCGTTGTCCTCACCATGGGTCAGGCTCGCCTCGAAGAACCCGCCGTTGCGTCCGCTGGCCGCCCAGCCGACTTCCTGACCCTCGATCAGCACGACGTCGCGCGAGTGGTCGGCCTCCTTCGCGATGAGCGCCGTCCAGAGCCCGGAGTAGCCTCCGCCGACGACGAGCAGATCCGCTGTCGTCTTCCCGACGAGGGCCGGCTCTGCACCCGGTCGATCGGGCGTGTCGAGCCAGAACGGCGTGCTGCTCGCGCCCTCCAGCGAGCGCGTGATGCGCTCGGCGGAGTTGCGTCTGCGATGGCTGTACGTGGGGCCGGACGAGGTCACGGTGTCTCCTGTCGGTCGTGCGCTGCGTCGTGCGGGGTTCGTGGTGTGCAGGTCTCCGTGCGGCGACCCTACTCGCTCCGACTGAGGTAGACCTTGCGGAGCGTGCTGGTGACGGTCCATCGCGTCCTCGCGCCCTCGGGGAGTCGGGCGAGTGAGCCCGGCACGAGAGCGAGCACTGCCCCGGTGTCGAGGAATTCGACCGTCGCAGTCCCGCTCAGCACGACGAAGACCTCCTCCACCTCGGTGTCGGTGACGACGCCCGGCGTGATCTCCCAGATGCCGATCTCGGTGCCGCCCAGTTCGGTGATGGACTGTGCGCCGGCCTGCGGCGCCCCACTCACCACGTCCGCGGGGGCGACAGGCTCCAGCGGGATCATGGTGCGCGTCGCGATCAGCGCCGACTCCGGTCCGAGTGGCAGTTCGTCCACGGTCGTGTCGTTCATCGGAGGTACCCGTCAGCGACCGACAACGCGTCGTCGATGATGCCGAGCCCGCGAACCAGCTCGTCCTCGGTGATGATCAGCGGCGGCGCGACGTGCACCCGGTTGAAGTGCGTGAACGGCCACAGGCCGGCCTGCTTCGCGGCAACCGCGAACGCCGTCATCGGTGCAGCCTCGGCACCGTTCGCGTTGTACGGCACGAGCGGTTCGCGCGTCTCACGGTCGCGCACGAGTTCCAGTGCCCAGAACAGGCCGGCACCACGGACGTCTCCGAGCGAGGGATGGGTGTCGAACCAGCTGCGGAGCGTGGGTTCCACGATCCGGCTGCCGAGGTCGCGGACCCGCTCGAGGATGCCGTCCCGTTCGAACACCTCGATGCTCGCCACCCCGGCAGCCGCAGCGAGCGGATGGCCGGAGTAGGTGAGTCCACCGGGGAAGTAGCGGTCGTCGAAGTGCGCGGCGATCCGCTCGGAGATGACCACGCCGCCCATCGGCACGTACCCCGAGTTGACGCCCTTCGCGAAGGTGATGAGGTCAGGGGACACATCGAAGGCGTCGATCGCGAACCATTCGCCGGTGCGTCCGAAGCCCACCATCACCTCGTCGGCGATGTACACGATGCCGTAGCGGTCGGCGAGCTCCCGGACACCCTGCAGGTAGCCGGGCGGCGGGACGAGCACTCCGTTCGTGCCCACGATCGTCTCGATGATGATGCCGGCGATCGTCGCTGCGCCCTCCAGGACGATGAGTTCCTCGAGGTGCTGCAGCGCACGCTGCGTCTCCTGCTCCGGGCTCTCCGAGTGGAACGGCGACCGGTACTCGTAGGGGCCGAAGAAGTGCACGACACCCTGCTCGCTCGGCTCGTTGGGCCAGCGCCGTGGGTCGCCGGTCAGCGCCATGGCCGTCGCGGTCGCACCATGGTACGAGCGGTACTGGGAGAGGATCTTCCGACGACCGGTGAACAGCCGGGCCAGACGGACGGCGTTCTCGTTCGCTTCCGCTCCGCCGTTCGTGAAGAACACCTTGGCCGCGTCGGCCGGCGCCCGTTCGACGATCAACCGCGCCAACTCGCCGCGGACGTCGTTCGCGAACGCCGGCTGGATGGTGGAGAGCCGTCCCGCCTGCTGCTGGATCGCAGCGACGAGGTCGGGGTGCTGATGCCCGAGGTTGAGGTTGACGAGTTGCGAGCTGAAGTCGAGGTACCGGTTGCCGTCGTAGTCGGTGAACGTGGAGCCCGCTGCGGTGGCGATGGGCAGCGGGTCGATCGCGCCCTGCACCGACCAGGAGTGGAAGACGTGAGCGCGATCGTCGGCGCGGACGGTCGACTGCGCCGACGTCCTGCCGAAGTCGACCTGTTCGCCGAAACGGTCGGTGAAGCCGGGCGCGCCCGACGGCGCGGACGCGCTGGTCTGCGCGGCCTGGCCGCTCGGCGGGCGCTGCAGGGTGTCGGTCATGATCGAATCCTCCTGGTCAGGCATTGCTCGGGAAGCCGAGGTCGACGACGGAGCTCGACGGATCCGGCCAACGGGTGGTGACGACCTTGCTGCGCGTGTAGAAGTGGAAGCTCTCCGGTCCGTAGATGTGGCTGTCGCCGAACAGCGAGTCCTTCCAGCCGCCGAAGGAGAACGCCCCGACCGGCACGGGGATCGGCACGTTCACGCCGACCATGCCGGCCTCGACGTCGAACTCGAACTGCCTCGCGGCGCCGCCGTCACGCGTGAAGATCGCCGTGCCGTTGCCGTAGGCGTTGTCGTTCGCCAGCTGCACGGCCTCCTCGTAGGTGTCCACCCGCACGACGCTCAACACCGGGCCGAAGATCTCGTCGTCGTACACGCGCATGCCGGGACGCACATGGTCGATGAGCGAGACGCCGATGAAGTAGCCGCCACCGCTGAACTGCCGCTCGCGTCCGTCGACCACCACCGTCGCGCCCTCGTCGGCGGCTCCGGCGATGTACCCGGCCACGCGCTCGCGCTGCTCACCGGTGATGAGCGGGCCCATCTCGGAGGAGGGGTCGGTCCCGGCGCCGATGCGGAGCGAGGCGATCCGCGAGGCGATCGCGGCGATCAGGTCATCGGCGACACCACCGACCGCGACGAGGACGCTCACGGCCATGCAGCGCTCGCCCGCGGAACCGTACGCAGCGGAGACGGCTGCATCCGCCGCGCTCTCCAGGTCGGCGTCCGGCAGCACCACCATGTGGTTCTTCGCGCCGCCGAGGGCCTGCACACGCTTGCCCGCTGCGCTCGCGGTCGAATAGATGTGCTTGGCGATGGGCGTGGAACCGACGAAACTGACTGCCTTGACCCGCTTGCTCGCGAGCAGGGTGTCGACAGCCTCGCGGTCGCCGTGCACGACGTTCAGGACACCGTCCGGCAGTCCGGCTTCGGCGAACAGTCTCGCGATGAACACAGCGGCCGAGGGGTCCTTCTCGCTCGGCTTCAGCACCACCGTGTTGCCGCAGGCGATCGCACTCGCGACCATCCAGAGCGGCACCATGACCGGGAAGTTGAACGGGGTGATGGCGGCCACCACACCGACCGGCTGCTTCACGCTGTGCACGTCGACACCGGTGGAGACCTGTTCGCTGAACTCGCCCTTCAGCAGGTGGAGGAGCCCTGCCGCGAACTCGACGTTCTCCATGCCCCGAGCGATCTCACCCGCGGCGTCGGAGAGCGCCTTGCCATGCTCGCTCGTCACGATGGCCGCGAGCTCGTCGCGACGCTCGGTGAGGAGGTGCCTCAGTCGGAAGAAGACGTCGGCCCGCTTGGTGAGGCTCGTCGCTCGCCAGAGGGGGGCGGCTGCAGCGGCAGCATCGATCGCACACTCGGTCAGCTCGGCCGATGCGAGCCCCACCTCACGCAGCTGGACGCCGCTCGCCGGATCGAAGACCGGGAGGGTGCGAGGCGAGTCGACGACCTCGGCGCCGCCGATGATGTGGGGGATGACTGACACGTGATGTCTCCTTGAAGGTCATTCTGTCCGACTGCAGTAGGCTCGTCCCGCCAGTGAATCAGTGGGATCCCTTCGGATTCGACAGCAGATCGTCCCGAACTTCGGCATCAGGAGACAGAGTGTCCGAGAGCCCGTCGACCGGCCAGCCGGTCCTCCCGACCGTCAGGGACGTCCTGGGCTTGCCCATCGTCGTCCAGGGTGATCCGGTCGTCGTGGCGGGAGCATCCTTCCTCGACCGCGAACTGCGCTGGGTACATGTCGCGGACAGCCTCAGCGTGCGGACCGGACTCGACGGTGGGGAGCTGCTCCTGACGACCGGCACCGCCTGGCCGGACGAGGACGAGGCGCTCCTCGGATACCTTGCACAACTGCTGGACGCCGGCATCGTCGGCATGATCGTCGAACTCGGCGACCGGCTCCCGCGCGTGCCGGAATCCGTCACCACGCTGTTCGAGGTGGCCGGGGTGCCGCTCATCGCGCTGCGTCGACAGACCCCGTTCGTCCGTGTGACGGCCATCGTGCACCAGCGGATCATCGCCGACCAGCACGACGCACTGCGAGCCAGGGCGGAGGTCCACTCGCTGTTCACGGGTCTCAGCCTCCGAGGCAGCCCCCTGCAGTACATCGTGGAGGAGATCGCGAGGGAGCTGAGGACGGTCGTCGTCCTGGAGGACCGCGAACACCGGGTGATCGAGTTCGCGGGCGACGACGGGTCGGTCCTCGCCGACTGGCAGGCTCGTTCGCTCCTCCTCGAGCGCGATGCCGACTGGCGAGGCGGCCCCACCGGTGTCGTGCAGGACGAGGGCGGGCAGTGGTTGATCACGCCGGTCGAAGCGCGCGGACGCCGCTTCGGCCGGCTGATCGCGCTCCCGGGCCCTGCGCATCCGGCAGGACGGTCCACGGTGGTCGAGCAGGCCGCCGTGGCGCTCGCCCTGCACCGACTCTCGGGGTCGGACGACGAACGGTGGACGCTGCAGAGTCATCGCCGGATCCTCGACGCGTTCCTCACCGGGCGGTTCCGCTCCACCTGGACCTTCGCTCAGCAGCTCGAGGCATCAGGCTTCCCGGTGCGCGATCGCACACTGTTCGGCATCGTCGTGCGGGTCGACGAGCACGACGGCCTGCACGACGTCGTGTCCGCCGTCGTCGACGCGGTTCGTCGGACCGGCGGCGCGGTGCTCGCGGCCGACGACACCGTGGCGGACTCCGGCCGTGGCGCATCGGTCGCGGCCGTGACCGCGCTCGTCTCGGTCACGCGGCACCCGGGCGTCACGGACGAGTGGATCGAGCGGCTCGCGAGCGCCCTCGACGCGGAGCTGCGTGCCGAGCACCGTGGTGTCCACCTCGTGATCGGGCAACCGGCGACGACGGTCGACGGGCTCCTGGAGTCCCTCTCAGGGGTCCGGTCGAGCACGCCCTCCCTTCCGGGCAGACGCGCCGGGAGGGTGCAGGTGTCGCAGCCGACGCGCAGACCCTTCGAGCATCTGTGGGACCGATTGCAGGCCGACCCGCGGGTGCAGTCGTTCGTGCAGGAGACGATCGGCCCCGTGATCGAGCACGACCAGCGCACCGACGGCGACCTCCTCGACGTGCTGTGGGCATACCTCAGCCATCCGGGGAACCGCAGCCGGGCGGCGCATGCGGCATCGATGTCGCGGTCGGTCTTCTACCAGCGCATCGCGCAGATCGAGGAGCTGCTCACCGTTGACCTGTCGGACGGCGGCACGGTCGCCGGCCTGCATGCGGCGGTCTCGGCCCACCTCGCGCGCCAGCCCCGCCGCTGATCCGAGGTCCCTCGACACACTCATCGAGCCGCTCCGCTCACCGAGCCTGTCCAGGTGCCCCGCTCCGGATCAGGTCCGCGCGTTCAACCACTCGATGACGTCGCGCTCGACCTCGTCGCGATTGAGTTCATTGAAGATCTCGTGCCTGGCCTCCGGGTAGACGATCAGGGTCACATCGGGCAGCTTCGAGCGCTTCACGTACGCGTCGCGCAGGAGGGTGAGCCCTCGTTCACCGCCGAGCGAGTCGTCGGAGCCACCGAGGATGAGGACGGGCAGCTGTCGCGGGAGGTGACGAGGTGGTCGTCCGAGGAACGCGAACGCCTGGATCGGATTCCAGACGGGTTGCACGCCGATGTCGAAGTTGAGTTCGTCGGCGGCGAACGCCTCCCATGCTGCGGGGTCGCGGTTCAGCCATTCGAGGCCGGTCTTCCCGGTCTTGCGCCAGCGCTTGTTGAGGTCGCCGGAGTTGATGACGCCGGGGACCGCGAGCGAGGTGCCGGAGAGGATGAGGAGGTCGTAGAGGTCGTGCTGGGCGACGACCTTCTGCGCCATGAGCGACCCCCAGCTGTGGCCGAGGAGGGCGAGCGGTGGTTCTGGGAAGCGGGTGCGGAGGTACCGTCCGACGGCTGCGACCGAGGCGATCGCACCCCAGGTGGTGCGTGGGCCGAGCTTGCTGAGCCCGAGGTGTTCCTTCCCGGTCCGACCGTGACCGCGGTGGTCGTCCGCTGCGACCGAGTATCCGGCGTCGTTCAGGGCGGCGGCCAGACGCTGGTAGCGGAGCGCGTGCTCCCCCGCACCGTGGGCGATGTGCACGACCGCGCGAGCGTTCGGCACCTCCCAGACGTAGATGTAGACCGTGACGCCGTCGTCATCGACGATCGTCTCGGTCGTGTATGGCCGTGGCTCGGTGGGGTGTGAGGTGTCGTCGTCGACGGGTGGCGGGGTCTGCTCGCTCATCTCGCTAGCGTAGGGCCTCGGGTCCCTGAGCCGCCCGGCCCCATCCGGGAGACATCAACCCCGATCAACTCTCGGATCACGGTCCGGGGATGCGTGTTTGCGGTTCCCAGGGAGCAGGCGTACGGTGAACGAGGCCCGAACGGCGGGCCCACAGGTTTCGACGGAAAGCGAGGTGAGCGGCCATGGCTGGTGACAGTACCCGCGCCATCGCACCGATCAGCCGCCTCGCCTCCCGCTCCCGGTAGGCGCTCCTGCAGCTCGGCGCCTGGCGCCCTTGCTCACACCTCCCTCGGGGTGCGATCGTCCGCGGTCGCCCGGTCCCGTGCGGCCGCCACACGTTCTGCGTCGATCGATGGACGGAGACCTCATGGCACTCATCGACAACGGCATCTATGTGACCGGACGACGCTCGGCGAGCCCGCGCACGCTCGACGCGACGTACGAACTCCTGAACGAACAGCGCGGTATGGCATGGATCGGGCTCTACCGCCCGTCGCCTGAAGAGATCCGGTCGGTCGCGCAGGAGTTCGACCTGCACCCACTCGCCGTCGAGGACGCACTGAAGGGCCATCAGCGCGCGAAGCTCGAACGCTACGGAGACACCCTCTTCGTCGTACTCCGCCCGGCGCGCTACCTGGAGACGGAGGAGGAGGTCGAGTTCGGCGAGGTGCACCTGTTCGTCGGTCCCGGCTTCGTCGTCACCGTCCGTCACGCGGAGAAGCCGGACCTCGGCGCGGTCCGGCGACGACTCGAGTCCCGCCCCGACATCCTGTCCCTCGGACCTGACGCCGTGCTGCACGCCGTGCTGGACCAGGTCGTCGACGGCTACGGCCCCGTGGTCGCCGGGCTCGAGAACGACATCGACGAGATCGAGGACGAGCTGTTCGGCGAGGCTGCGGACGTGTCCCGGCGCATCTACGAACTGCTGCGTCAGGTGATCGCGTTCCAGCGCGCGACGACTCCACTGCGCTCGATGCTGCAGAACTTCCTCCAGGGCGCCGACAAGTACGGCCTCGACGAGGAGCTGCGGAACGGTTTCCGTGACGTCCTCGACCACGTGCTCCGGATCGCCGAGCGCGTGGACTCCTTCCGCCTGCTGCTCCGGAACGCGCTGACCGTGCACGCGACCCTCATGACGCAACAGCAGAACGAGGAGATGCGACGACTGTCGGAGGCGAGCCTCGCGCAGAACGAGGAATCGCGGCGGATGAGCGAGATGGCGCTCTCGCAGAACGAGGAGATCAAGCGGATCTCCTCGTGGGCTGCGATCCTGTTCGCGCCGACGCTCATCGGCACCGTCTACGGCATGAACTTCGAGGACATGCCGGAGCTGTCCTGGCAGTTCGGCTACCCGTTGGCGATCGGCGGGATGCTGGCTCTCTCCACCACCCTGTTCGCCGTCTTCCGCCACCGGCGCTGGCTCTGAGGGGTCGCACGCGAGAGCCCTTCGACAAGCTCAGGGAGCGAAGCAGGTTCTGCCCCTGAGCTTGGAGGAGGGCCACACCATTTACTTAGCGGCGCTAATTTGCTAGGCTAAGGATTCGTGGCAGAACGCGCAGCAGCATCAGCACGGACCATCTCGGAGCAGGCCTCCGAACTCCGCATGGGAACGTTCCGGCTCGCCCGGCGCCTCCGTGGTGAGAAGTCGGTCGACGACCTGAGCGACCCCCAGTTCTCCGTCCTCGGTGGCCTCTACAAAGAGGGGTCCGCCACCCTCAGCGCGCTCGCCGAACGCGACCGCGTGTCCTCCCCATCCATGAACCGAACCGTCAACTGCCTCGAAGAGGCCGGGTACGTCACCCGCGAGACCGACGCGGCCGACCGCCGGAAGGTCACCATCGCCCTCACCGAAGCGGGCCACACCACCGTCACCGAGACCGTCCGGAAACGCGACGCGTGGATCACCCAGCAGCTGCGCGCGCTCACCCCGGACGAACGAGAGACCCTCGCCCGCGCAGCCGACATCATGAGGAGGCTCGCCACCCAGTGAGTGCCATGTTCCGTTCCCTGTCCAGCACCAACTACCGCATCTGGTTCATCGGCGCCCTCGTCTCCAACGTGGGCGCGTGGATGCAGGCGACCACGCAGAACTGGGTCGTGCTCACCGACCTGACCGACAACGACGCGGTCGCCGTGGGTGCGACGATGGCGCTGCAGTTCGGTCCGCAGCTCGTGCTCGTCCCCATCACCGGCCTCATCGCCGACCGCTTCGACAAGCGCAAGATCCTACTCTTCACCCAGTCGAGCCTCATGCTCCTGGCCCTCGCCCTCGGCGCGCTCCTCATCTTCGGGCATGCCGAACTGTGGCACATGTACCTCTTCGCGCTCGCCCTCGGCATCATCAACGCCATCGACGGCCCAGCCCGCCAGACCTTCGTCTCCGAGCTCGTCGACGAGCACAACATGTCCAATGCGGTGGCGCTCAACTCGGCGTCGTTCAACGCCGCACGCATGATCGGGCCTGCGATCGCCGGCCTCCTCATCGTCGCGATCGGCTCCGGTTGGGTCTTCGTCGTCAACGGCTTCACCTTCCTCGCCGTCATCGGCGCCCTCCTCGCGCTCCGGACCGGCAAGCTCCGGCGAGCGCCGAAGCCTCCCCGGTCACGAGGGCAGTTCGTCGAGGGTTTCCGCTACGTGCGCGGACGCCCTGACCTGCTCGTCATCTTCGTGATCGTGTTCATCATGGGTGCGTTCGGCATGAACTTCCCGATCTTCGCGTCGACGATGGCCGTGGAGTTCGGCAAGGGCGCCGGCGAGTACGGCATCCTGTCCTCGGTGCTCGCGATCGGTTCGCTGACGGGTGCACTGCTGGCGGCGCAGCGAGCGCAGGCGCGGATGCGGATGATCGTCGGGGCTGCAGGGCTGTTCGGCGTCGCCGCGCTCACGGCCGCCTTCATGCCGAGCTACTGGTCGTTCGCGGCGGTACTGATCCTCGTGGGCTTCTCGACGGTCACGCTGCTGACCACGGCGAACGGACTCGTGCAGACGACCACCCATGCCGCGGTGCGCGGTCGTGTGATGGCGCTGTACATGGCGATCCTCATGGGCGGCACCCCGATCGGCGCTCCCATCGTGGGGTGGGTCGCGAACACCTTCGGTGCGCGTTGGGCCCTCGGGCTCGGTGCGTTGGCCGGGTTCGCCGCGTGCGGCATCGGGCTCGCGTACGGGATCGTGCGGCACCACTTGCGCCTGCAGGTGGCGCCCGACTCCCGGTGGCGTCTGCAGTTCACGCACGACGGCGTCGTCTCCCCAGTGACCCCGGAGGACTTCTCCGAGCAGATCGCGCTCACCTCGCCGATCCCACTGCCGAGGCGCGTACCCGACCGGACGAGGGTGCCCGAAACGCTCCCCGAGCCGTCCCGCGAGGACGATTCGCGCACGCTCGCTCGCTAGCGCGTCGCAGGGAGCGGCCGCAAGGTAGGCAGCCAGCAGCGGAGTTCATCGCGGTACCGCCCATACGACTGGCCGAAGCGCGTCTCGAGGTCACGCTCCTCCACGGGACGTACGACGACGTTCCACAGCACTGCCCCGCAGAGCGCGTAGACGACGACCATCCACGACGACAGCGCGAGGCCGAGCCCCACACCCTGGGCGATGCTCCCGAGTGCCATGGGATTCCGCACGAAGCGATACGGCCCCGCGACGACGAGGCGGTTCGGCATCGCTGACGGGAGTGGGGTCCCGTTGCCTCGCGTCGCCATGGTCGCGGCCGACCACAACCCGAGCGCGCTCCCGAGGAGCAGGATGCCGACACCGACACCGACGAGCGGTGGACTCCAGGCTGCGGGCACGTCGATCGCCACCTGCCAGCGGCGCTCCAGGAACACCAGGATCGCCGGGATGACACCGAGGAAAACGCCCCAGAACACGACGATCTCCGCGCCGGTACGGCCGAGCTGCGCGGCTACCGACGCGCCGGCGTCTGCCGAGCGGAAGGCGAACGGACCGACAGCCACCCAGCCGCGCGGGATGCCACCGGTCGACACCAGGGCGAGCGCGACGACCGAACCGACCGCCGCGACGATCATGAGGACCGCGCCGGCGCCGGCCTGACCGGTCACTGCAGCGAAGGCCCCGAGGGCGATCGTGACGAGGATCGTCCACCCCGTCGCGAGGAACGCCGCGCATCGCAGCCCGAACGCTGCGATGGCCGAGGCGACGACGAACAGCGGCACGTCCAGCAACGCGGCGATCGTCGGGTCGATCGTCCCGAGTGTGGCCTGGCGCACGGGCGGTATCAGGAACACCGACACCCACCATGCTGCGCCGGCGAGGCTCTGCACGGCGAAGTACCACCGACCCCAGACCATTGACGCAATGTACCAGCGTCCGCGCGAGCGTGCCGAACCTGCTCGCTGAGTTGCCTTGCGACGACGATTCCGGCACTGTGACTCGATCCCGTTCCCCGCGGCCCGCGCACAACTCCTGCGGCATGCGTTCCCGGAGGAATCCACTCGGCCCTGGGGCGGCGCCTCGGGCGCACGCGGTCCGCGGCGCAGGAGTTCTGGACGAACGAGGGGCGACGAGCGTGAGGGAATGGATCGTCGCGTACCGTCCTCCCCTCGCCCGCGACGCGGCTCGGTTCGATGACGCGCGGGGCGAGTGGACCGCGACGCTCGACGACGGAACGGTCCTCCGCTGGTCGGGTGGCGTCGGCTTCAGCCGCGGGTGCGCGCCTGGGATCGGGCGACGAGCCAGACGACGAACCGCCATCCGAGGAGGAACGCACCGAGCACCAGCACCGTCACGATGACGAAGCTCAGTTGGACCCCCTGACCGGAGACGATGCGCAGCAGCATGCCGACGACCACGGTCGACACCCAGACGACGACACCCGCCCAGCGGTTCGAGCTCGTGTCGCGCTGCCCGAGGACGAGCGCGAGCAGGTGTCCGACGAGGAGCCCGACGGCGAACGGCCACAGCGTGATGAGGAGGCCGAGGATCCCCTCGCCGTGGCTCGCTCTGCCGATGATCACGAACACGATGACGGCGACGAGGTCGCCCACCACGGAGAGCGTGAAGGCGGCCGGGGTCCTGACGGGGCGATCCATCGCACCAGCCTAGGGCGCTGGCTCTCGTTCGCCCTGAACGGTCGCCGGACTGCGCGGCGGACGACCGTTCCGGGCGGGCGGACGCGTGACTACGATGGAGCCGATGACCGCTCGCGGTCGACCGCCCAGGACAGGAGCACCGATGTCATTCCAGGCCTACCTCGACACGATCGAGCAGAAGACCGGGCAGACGCCCCGAGCCCTCGTCGACCTCGCGCACGCTCGAGGGTTCGACGCATCGACGAAGGCCGGCGAGATCCTCGAGTGGTTGCAGGCGGACTACGAGCTCGGCCGCGGCCACGGCATGGCGCTCGTGCACGTCATCAAGAACGGCCCGACGATCAGCGAGAAGCACGTCGGTACCGACGGCGTCCACCGCGACGAATCGACCGAGCTGTGGCTCGACGGCGCGGCGACGAAGCCGGGCACCGCGGGCTGACGCTGGCTCGCATCGCAGGGCCCACCGCACGCCCGACCGATGCTCGCACGCACTCCGACAGGTGCGAGGACGACGAACCCAGGCGCGCGTCGTGAAGTCAGTACCAGAAGATCGGGATCCAATCGCGATGGTGCGCGTGCACGATCGCGAGGAACACGATCGCGTCGAAGAGCAGGTGCACGGCGAGGATGTAGCCGAGCGAGCGGGTCTTCGAGAACAGGTAGCCCTGGAGCAGCGCGAACGGGAAGGTCAGGAGAGGCCCCCAGGAGCGGTAGCCGAGCTCCCAGAGGAACGAGACGAAGATGACCGCCTGCAGCAGGTTCGCCTGCCACACCGGGAAGTGGCGGCGCAGCACGGCGAAGCAGGTGCAGATGAAGAACAGCTCGTCCCAGGTGCCGACGGCGTTCACTCCCACGAAGAAGCGACCGAGCTCCCCGGCATCCGAGATCGTCGGCCAGTTCTGGTAGGCGCCAGAGCGGATGAAGTAGAACGGGAGGATCGCCCAGCCGAGCAGCGGTACCGCGAACAGGTATGCGATCTCGCCCTTCGTCTTCTTCTGCCGACTGCGCCACGGGAAGGTGATGGCCTTCCGCCGGTAGACGAACCGGTCGATGAGGAACGGCACTCCGACGGCGAGCAGGAGGACGGTGCCGATTCGGACGAAGCTCGGCCAGGAGACGTCCGCCTCCACGGAGGTCGTCGACACGATCCCGATGCCGATCCCGATGAGGAGCAGGTCCTTCGCCAGCTCGCGGTCGATGAGGACCGCGGTGACGAGGCTCGCGATGAGCAGCGGATACCCCGCGAGTGACTGCATCAGCCCGAACAGGCAGAACGCGGACGCGACGAGCAGCACCGCCGGAATCAGCTTCATCGGCTTGCGGGCCGGGGCGATCAGCTCAGTCTGCATGCCGTCGATCCTACGGTCAGCGCGGTGCGCTGGCCGAGGCAAGGGATCAGGCTTCTCGGGTGATCTCCACGGTGACGAAGAGCTTTGAACGGTACGGACCCGCGTACACGCCACGCAGCGGCGAGACGTCTCCGTAGTCACGGCCTCGGCCGATGAGCACGTGCCGCTCGCCGATGTCGACCATGTTGGTGGGGTCGAAACCGCGCCAGTCGCCGCAGAACCACTCCACCCACGCGTGCGACTCACCGGTCACCGTCTCACCGATCGCGGCATGCGGCTTCGGGTGCAGATAGCCGGACACGTAGCGCGCAGGGATCCCGACCGATCGCAGCGCACCGAGCACGATGTGGGTGATGTCCTGGCAGACGCCCTTGCGGTTCGCCCACGCTTCGGCAGCCGTGGAATACACGCTCGTGACGCCCTGCACGTAATCCATCTGCTCGCCGATCTCACGGCTGATCGCCATCGCGGCCTCACACGGGCTCTCATGCTGGTCGGCGATCGACCGCGCGAGTTCCACGAGGTCCTCCGGCGGCGTCGTACGACGCGTCTGCCCCAGGTGCTCCACGCGCGTCACCGCGGCCTGGGTCGCGATGTCGAGTTGTTCCCAGCCGGTGGGGTGCGGCTCGTGCTGGCGCGGCCGCACCTCGACGAGGCTCGTCGCCGTGAGCGACAGCTCGTCGTGGGGTGTCAACACCTCGAACGCCGACACCTTCATGCCCCAGTAGTCGGTGTAGGTGGACTGCGACGCACCCGGGTGGATGTCGATGTGCGAGTACAGGACGTACTGGTCCTCGGTCGTCACGGGAAGCATGCGGGCCTCGTTGTAGGAGGCGTTCACCTTGCCGCCGTAGGAGAAACCGGTGCTGTGCTTGATGTGGAGACGGGTCATGAGTTCTCTCCGATCCACGCGGGTACGGCATGGGTGGGGAAGTAGCGTTCGCGGATGGCCTCGGACACCTGGCTCGTGACGTTCTGCACGGCGTCCATCCTGCCGGGGAGATCGACGAGCGTGTCCTGGATGGGTCGGTATTCGAGGTCGCTGCGGATCTGCCCGAGCAGACGCTGTGCGGAATCGACCGTGCCGACCCGGCCACGACGCGGCTCGAGGTCGCGCATGCACTCCTCGGCGCGGCTGATGGAGAACATGACCGAGCGTGGGAAGAGCTGGTCGAGCAGCAGGAACTCGGCGGCGTTCTTCGCACTCGGCATGCCGCGGTACGTCCGCAGGTACGCCTCGTAGGCGCCGCACGAGCGGAGGATCGTCGTCCACGACGGGCCGCTCGCCTCGGTGAGCGAGCGGGTCGCGAGGAGGCGTGCCGTCATGTCGGCGCGTTCCAGGCTGCGCCCGAGGGTGAAGAAGCGCCAGGCGTCGTCTCGACTCGTCGCGGAGTCGACGATGCCGACAGCGAGGGCCGAGCGCTCGCGCACCCAGCCGAAGAACTCGTGCACCTTGTCGCTCGCGACACGTCTCGGCATGCGGGCGCGCGTCGTGTTGAGGCACTCCCACAGCTCCGTCGACACGATCTCGCGGGCACGGCGGGCGTTCTCGCGGGCGGCCCCGAGCGAGTAGGCGATGGACGCCGGGTGGGTGCGATCGACGGCCAGCTGCGCGAGCACGTCCTGGCGGGTGAGCTCCTGGTCAGCCGGCGCATCGCTGCCCATCACGGACAGCAGGGATCGGCAGGCGGTGTCCTCGTCGATCCACGGGTCTTCGAGCAGCAGCTGCAGGTGGACGTCGAGGATGCGCGCCGTGCCGTCGCTGCGCTCGATGTACCGGCCGATCCAGAACAGGCTCTCGGCGATGCGACTCAGCATGATGCGTCCTCTTCGTGCGGCTCGTCGACACGGATGGGCGTGCCCCGGTCCCCGAGCGTGTCGAGGGGCGGCGCGAGCAGCTGCTGCAGCTGCTGCTGCTGCTGCTCCTGCTGGTCCTGGTTGCCGGCTGGGCGGTCCTGCGGCGAGTGCTCGGGTGTCGTCCCGTGGTCGTAGATGATCGGGATCGACGTGGTCTCGGTCGTCGCCTGTTCCGCGACGAGGCCCTGGATGTCGTGCGACGACGCCTCGGGAGCGGCATTCGGGTCGAAGGGACGGCCGACGACCCACGTGTCCTTCGATCCGCCACCCTGGCTGGAGTTCACGACGAGCTGTCCCTCGGGGAGAGCGACACGGGTGAGGCCGCCGGGCAGCACCCAGACGTCGTTGCCGTCGTTGACCGCGAACGGCCGCAGGTCGGCATGGCGGGGGCGCATGCCGTCTTCGACGAGGGTGGGGATGGTGGACAGCATCACGACAGGCTGTGCGATCCAGCCGCGCGGGTCCTCCTGCAGCTTCGTCTTCAGCGCCGCGAGCTCCTCCTTGGAGGCGTCCGGACCGACCACGAGCCCCTTGCCGCCAGAGCCGTCGACGGGCTTCACGACGAGTTCGTCGAGGCGGTCGAGCACTTCCTCCAGAGCCAGCGGGTCCTCGAGGCGCCAGGTGTCGACGTTCGGGAGGATCGCGTCCTCGGCGAGGTAGTACTTGATGAGGTCGGGCAGGTAGGTGTAGACGAGCTTGTCGTCGGCGACCCCGTTGCCGACCGCGTTCGCGATCGTCACGTTGCCGAGGCGCGCTGCGAGCATGAGGCCGGGCGACCCCAGCATGGAGTCGGCTCGGAAGGCCAGCGGGTCGAGGAACTCGTCATCGACACGACGGTAGATGACGTCGACGCGCGTCGGGCCTGCCGTCGTTCGCATGAAGACCTTGCCGCCGGAGCAGAAGAGGTCGCGGCCTTCGACGAGTTCGACGCCCATGAGCCGGGCGAGCAGGGTGTGCTCGAAGTACGCGGAGTTGTAGACCCCTGGGGTCAGCACCACGACGTTCGGGTCCTCGACGCCGGGCGGGGCCGACGCGCGGAGCGCCTGCAGGAGTTTGTTCGGGTAGTCGCCGACGGGCCGCACACGCATCGACACGAAGAGTTCCGGGAGCGTCTGCGCCATCACCCGACGGTTGGAGATGACGTACGAGACGCCGGACGGGACCCGCACGTTGTCCTCGAGCACGCGCATCTGACCATACTCATCGCGGATGAGGTCGATGCCGGACACCTGGATTCGCACCCCGTTGGAGCTCTGGATGCCGTAGGCCTGGCGATGGAAGTGCGAGGACGAGGAGATGAGCTTCGCGGGGATCACGCCGTCGCGCACCGCGAGCTGCGGGCCGTAGACGTCCGCGAGGAAGGCTTCGAGCGCCTTCACCCGCTGCTTGATGCCAGCCTCGACCTGCGTCCACTCCTGTTGCTCGATGACGCGCGGGACCGCATCGAGCGGGAAGGGCCGCTCCTCGCCCGCGAAGTCGAAGGTGACGCCCTGCGCGAGGTACGAGCTGGCGAGGGCGTCGGTGCGCCCGCGGAGCTCCTCCTGCGTCATGCGCGCGAGGGAGGAGTAGATCTCCTGGTACGCACGTCTGGCGTTCGAACCGCCGGCGTGTTCCGCCGCCTCGCCGAACATCTCGTCGAAGGCGGGAACGCCGCCTGCAGTCTTGCGCGGGGCCAGCGTGCCGCCGTAGCCGTTGAACAGATCGCCCATGGCCTGACTCTACACAGAGGCGTCAGTGAGGGCGGTCAGCTCGTCAGCAGCGAGCTCGAGTGTCGCTGCGGCGAGGAGGTCGGGCAGCTGCTCGACCGTGCGGGCGCTCGCGATGGGGGCGACGACCGTCGGCTGCGAGCGCAGCCAGGCGAGCGACACCGTCGCGACCGAGACACCGTGTGCGGCCGCGACCTCATCGAGGACGGGGAGCAGCGCAGCATGCTCGGCGAGGTACGCCTGCGCGCCCTCGGCCCGGACGCTGTCGACCTCGAGGCCCTCGCGGTACTTGCCGGTCAGGAAGCCCTTCGCGAGGGAGAAGTAGGGCAGGACGGCGAGCTGCTCGCGCTCGGCGATCGTGCGGAGCGCGCCCTCGAACTCGCGCTCGACGAGGTTGTAGTGCGGCTGGAGGGCGACGGGGCGGTGCAGGCCCTTCGCGTCGACGATCTCGAACCACTCCGCGATGCGGGCGGCCGAGTAGTTGGAGATGCCGATGTAGCGGACCTTGCCGGCGTCGACGAGCGACGACAGCGCCGTCACGGTCTCCTCGAGCGGCACGGTCTCGTCGTCGAAGTGTGCGTAGTAGAGGTCGATGTGGTCGGTGCGCAGGCGCTCGAGCGAGGCGTCGGCGGCCTTCAGGATGTTGTCGCCGGCGAGACCCTGGAACTCCGGGTGCTGGCTGACCTTCGTGGCGATGACGAGTTCGTCGCGGTTGCCGCGCAGCTCCTGCCATTCGCCGATGAGACGCTCCGAATCCCCACCGGTGTTGCCGGGGACCCAGGCGGAGTAGCCGTCCGCCGTGTCGATGAAGTTGCCGCCGCCCGCCGTGAAGGCGTCGAGGAGGTCGAAGGAGGTCTGCCGGTCTGCGGTCCAGCCGAAGACGTTGCCGCCGAGGTTCAGCGGGAAGACGGACAGCTCGGATGTGCCGAGGGTGGTGTGTGCGTGAGTCATCTGATGATCCTCCAGTGGTTCGGTGCGTCGAATTGTGCGTCGTTCCGGTGCAGCCGTCGTTCAGGTGCAGCGGTCGTTCAGGTGCAGGCCTCGTTCGGGCGCAGCCCTCGTTCAGGCTAAGGCGGCACGCCGCCCGGCTATTCCATCGTGTCCGCGGATGACGGACATGTGCACACGACCGTAGGGTGATCGTGTGAGCTACACCGTTGACGACTCCCGCGACCGCATCGACGCAGACGCCGTCTGGGGCGCCCTCCGAGGCGCCTATTGGGCGAAGTGGCGGAGCCGCGAGGACGTCGAGACCCAGATCCGCGGCGCCTGGCGGGTGATCGGCGTCTATGACGAGGAGACCGGGGAGCAGGTCGGTTTCGCGCGTGCAGTGTCGGACGGCCTCGGCTTCGCGTACCTCGCGGACGTCATCGTGGTCGAGGCGCACCGCGGCCACGGCCTCGGCAAACGGATCGTGCAGGCGATGATCGAGGACGGTCCCGGCGCGCACTTCCGATGGACGCTGTTCACGAGCGATGCGCACGGCCTGTACGAGCAGTTCGGCTTCGCCGAGCCCGACCGGACCGCGCTCGTCCGACCCGCAGCAGCACTGCCCGTCCACCCGTCGCAGCAGCCGACGGCGCGCTGACGCACGACCGACGCCTCGCGCTCACCCGACGCACTCTCGCCCGACCTCCAGGCGTGACGGGCTACCGTTGACCCATGTGGATCTCCGATGACGGCCGGTACAACATCGTTGACGTGCCCGCGGACGCCTATCCAGGGCGCGCGTACCTCCTCGAACTCGTCACCGCTCTCGAACCGGACGAGCTGCACACCCTCGTCACGCGGATGCAGGAGTACGACGACGCGATGATCGACCGCATCGAGGTCCTCGTCGACGAGGACTCGCCGGAAGTGGCACCCGATCCCGAGCGCGAGGCGCCGTACGTCGACGAGATGATCCCCCGCCGGGTCCTCGACTCCGTCGACTGGGACGCCATCCTGAGCCCGCCGTTCCGCATCGAGGCGATCGACGTCGTCGGCGACCGCTGGCGACTCGACGCCTGGGCCTTCCTCGAGGCCGTCGTCGAGCCACCGGTCACCCGCCCGAGTGCCCGCAACCTCGGCTCGTCCCCCATCAGCCCGGAGTAGCTGAGGGAACCCGAGCTGCAGCGGTAGCTCCGCCTGGCAGACTTGGCGCATGACCGACGCCGCTGTCACCCGGACCGAACGATCGCCGCTGCTCGCCGAGGGTGCCGTGCTCGAGCATCTCTTCACCGGTACCGCCTGGGCCGAGGGGCCCGCGTGGATCGCCGAGACCGGTCGGGTGCGCTGGAGCGACATCCCGAACGACCGCATCCTGGAGTTCGACGAGGCCAGCGGTGAGACGACCGCGTTCCGCGACGGCGCCGAGTACACGAACGGCCGCACGATCGACCGCGAGGGACGTGTCGTGCAGTGCAGCCACGGGCGCCGAGCGGTCGAGATCGAAGGCGCCGACGGCCCGGTCACGCTCGTCGACCGCTGGGCCGGCGGCCGATTCAACTCGCCCAACGATGTCGTCGTCCGCTCCGACGG
Organism: Plantibacter sp. RU18; assembly: GCF_050613355.1. Classification (NCBI taxonomy): domain Bacteria; kingdom Bacillati; phylum Actinomycetota; class Actinomycetes; order Micrococcales; family Microbacteriaceae; genus Plantibacter; species Plantibacter sp. RU18. The sequence goes on along the minus strand of NZ_CP159618.1, from coordinate 425,482 downwards.
CAGCATCTGGTTCACCGATCCGCCCTACGGCATCGATGCCAGCGGCCGCGAAGGGCATCCCGGCGAGCCCGAGTACGACGGGTGTTTCGTGTTCCGGTTCGATCCGGCGACGGGCGACATCAGCCCGGTCATCAACGGCCTCGTGCATCCCAACGGCCTGGCGTTCTCGCCCGACGAGTCGCTCCTCTACGTGTCCGACACCGGCGGCGAAGCCGGCGAGGACGCCTTGCGCATCGCCGTGTACGACGTCGACGGCGACGCGGTGCGCGGCGGCGACACGCTCGGCCGCACCTTCGCCCGCCCAGCGGTGCCCGCCTCCGACGGCTTCCGTGTCGACGTACTCGGCCGGGTCTGGTCCTCCGCGGGCGACGGCGTCGAGGTCTTCGACGCCGACGGCGCGTCGCTGCTCCGCATCACCGTCCCGGAGCGCACGGCGAACGTCTGCTTCGGCGGCGTCGACGGCGGAACCCTGTACATCACCGCGAGCAGTTCCCTCTACCGCATCCGCACCGCTACCCGGGAAGCGCCGCGACCCGTCGCGTCCGCATGATCACGCGACCTGCGAATCACGCGTCCTGAGGATCACGCGTCCTGAGGATCACGCCTCCGCACGATCAGTGGGGCGGAGACGAGTCGTTCCTGACTGCTCTTGAGCTGGCCCGGATGACGAGGTCGGGGGCGAAGACGATGTGGCGCGCATCGGCCGACGGAGCGGTGGCCCCTTCCGCGACACCGAACTCCGCGAGCAACAGCTCGACGGCGGTCACGCCGAAGCCCTCGTGCGGCGCGCGCACCGAGGTGAGCGGGATGATCGACGACTCGGCGAACTCGATGTCGTCGTACCCGACGATCGCGATGTCCTCCGGCACGCGCACACCGTGCTCCACGACGAGCGCCTGCATGATGCCGAGCGCGAGCAGGTCGTTCACGGCGAAGACGGCCTCCGGCCGGGCGTCCACCGGGCGGGCTGCGATCGCTCGGCCGAGCTCACGACCCTCCGCGATCGTGCGCTCCGTCCCCGCGATGACCTCGAGCGTGGCCCCCGGCACGGCTGTGACGGCGGCGCTCGCCCCCTCGAACCGGTCGGCCACCTGGCGGATCCCGAGCGGACCACCGACGAAGGCGACGCGGCGGCGTCCGGTCTGCAGGAGGTGCTCGGCGGCCAGGAACCCCCCGCGCACGTCGTCCACCGACACCGACGGCTGGTCCGGTGACGACGCCAGCTGACCGACGAGTACCGACGGGATACCGCGCTGGCGGATGCTCGTCAGTCGCTCCTCGACGGACTCGTGGGAGGCGACGAGCATGCCCTGCACCCGCTGCTGCTCGAACATCGCGAGATAGGCGTCCTCGCGCTCGCGACTGCGGTTCGAGTTCGCGATGAACACCGACAGCCCGCCCTCGGCCGCGCGCTGCTCGACCCCCTCTGCGATGGTCGCGAAGAACGGGTTGCTGACGTCCGGTGCGATGTACGCGATGGTGCCGCTGCGCCCGAGGCGGAGCTGCCAGGCGGCGTTGTTGCGCACGAAGCCCAGCTGGTCGATCGCCCGCTGGATGCGCTCCTGCTTCTCCGGCGAGACCCGATCGGGGTGGTTGATGTAGTGGGACACCGTGCCCATGGAGACGTCGGCGAGCGTCGCGACCTCACGGATTCCGACTCGTGCCACGATTCCCCCTCTGCGCTCGTGCAGAGCCGCCAGGTGCACACCAGGCGGCCCGGCTCAGTCTAGATCGCCGGTTCGAATTCAGCCCTGAGGCGCCAGCGCATCGGGTTCGGTGGCATCAGGACCGAGCGCATCAGGACCGAGCGCATCCGGAATGGCGACTCCGTACTCGATGAGCGCGTCGGTCACGACACGGATCGCGTTGAGTGCCCGAGGGAACCCCGCGTACTGGACGGTGTGGATGACGGTCTCGAGGATCTCGGTCGCGGTGCAGCTGACGTTGATCGCGCCGCGCGTGTGACCGCGCAGCTGCGGTTCGAGACCGCCGAGCGCGACGAGCGCCGCGAGGGTGATGAGCTCGCGCTGCGCGAGCGTGAGCCCCGGTCGCGAATAGATGTCGCCGAAGTTGAACTCGATGCCGAAACGGGCGAGATCCTGGGCGAGGCCCGTCTGCATCGCGATGAGCCCCTCCGACTTACCTGCTCCGTACACCTCGTCGAACTTCGCCTTACCGCGGTCGAGTCTCGTCATACCGTCTCCTACTCCGTGCTCGGTCACTGTCGCCTGGTCGTCCATTCAGATCGAGTGTCCGCCGTCGAGCGGCAGGATGAGGCCGGTGATGTTCACCGCGGCGGGCGAGGCGAGGAAGACGACCGTCTCCGCGAGATGCTCGGGGTCGCCGAGGAGGCGGGTGGGGATCTGGTCGAGCAGTGCTTCTCGACGCTCCGGGGTGTCGTTGTCCCGGCCCGGAGTCGCTTGGGCCCCTGGCGCCAGCGCGTTGACGGTGACGCCCTGCTCCGCGACCTCGATCGCGAGTGCCTTGGTCAGCCCGACGACGCCGGCCTTCGCGGCGGCGTAGGCCGTCGCGCCCCGGACGAGGCGGCCTCCGCTGACGGCGGCGATCGACGCGATGCTGATGATGCGACCTGAGCGCTGTTCGAGCATGGCGGGCAGGACGGCGCGGGTGACGTTGAAGACCGAGTTGAGGTTCCGGTCCATCTGCGTCATCCACGTCTCGTGGGTCATCTCGTGGAAGAAGCTGACCGCTCCGCCGCCGGCCCCGTTGAGGAGGATGTCGACGCCACCCCACTCGTCGACGATCCCCGCCACGGCAGCCTGCACGGCGTCGAAGTCGGTGAGGTCCGCGGTGGCGGAAGCTGCGCGCACGCCGTGCGCGCGGACGAGCGCGGCGGTCTCCTCGAGTCCTGCCGCGTTGAGGTCGAGGCCGGCGACGTCGGCTCCCTCAGCCGCGAGCTTCTGGGCGATCACCCGGCCGAGCGCTCCTGCGGCTCCGGTGATGACGGCTCATTTGCCCTGCAACCTCATGTGTGTTCCGTTCTTCCTCCGGCGCGCGTGGCCGCCGTGCATCGTCGTTGACTGTGGTCGTGCGCTCATGAATACGATCATGGGACGACGATCCCCCATTCTCCTCTCGGTCTTGAAACGTGTCAATACTCGTCCGCCATGCGAGCAACATCCCCAGAACCCGCGCTTCGAGCGGAATCCGTCCGATGCTTGACATGCGCGCCGAGCGCGGTTAGCCTCGGCCATTGAAACGCTTCAACTTTGCACCACTCCATACGTACTGCCACATCTTCAAGGAGGAAATGTGTCCACAGCGCACCGGGCCCCGAAACGCCGGTCGGCCACCGCCATCGCCGCCCTCGGCGTCACCGCACTCGCCCTGACCGCCTGCGCAGGCAACGGCGGCGCATCGAGCGCCACGTCGTTCGACTACCTCGCGGCCGTCGAGAACTCGATCGTCCGCGACGAGCTCACCACTCTCGGCGAAGGCGCCTGCGCCGCCGACGAGAAGGCGCTGCCCCTCAAGGTCGAGACGCTCCCGCAGGCCGACGTGCTCCAGCGCGTCACCCTGCTCGCCAGCCAGAACGCCCTGCCCACCACGTTCACCGCACCCACCGCTCCGCTGCGTCCCGGCGGCGTGCTCGGCGACGACGACACCGTGCTCGACCTCGAGGACACCCTCACCGAGCTGGGCGTCATGGACGACATCCTCCCGTCGGCCGTCGCCACCGTGAAGAACATCTACGGCGACCGCTTCGTCTCGATGCCGTACCAGTACAACGTCGAGGGCTTCTTCTACAACAAGGCCATGTTCGCCGAGCTGGGCATCGACATCCCGCAGACCTGGGACGAGCTGCTCGACGCCGCTGACACCGTACAGGCCTCGGGCAAGTCGGCCTTCACCGTCTCTGGTGCACAGGGGTGGACGATCACGCGCTACATCGGCACCTACCTGTTCCGCCTCCTCGGCCCGGACGCCATGAAGAAGATCACCGACGGCGACGCGAAGCTCACCGACCCCGAGTACCTCGAGGGCATCACCGCCATCGCCGACCTCGGCAAGTACTTCGGGCCGGGCATCACCACGATGGACATGCAGACCGCGACGAGCGAGTTCTTCACCGGCAACGCGGCGATGATGTACAACGGCACCTGGATGCTCGCCGACGTGTACAACGACGAGCTGAACCAGATCGGCGAGGACGCCGTCGGGTTCATGCCGTTCCCGACCGTCGAAGGCGGCAAGGGCTCGATCGACCAGCATCCGGCGAACACCGGTGCAGCGACCTCGTTCTCGGCCAAGGGCTACGACGACAAGGTCGGCGGCTGGCTGAGCTGCATCTCGGAGAACTACGGTTCCAGCGTGCTGAAGAACCAGGGCGTCATCTCCGGATTCAAGCTCAACGAAGAGGTCACGGACGTCCCCGCCCTCACCGCCGAGGTGCAGGGCATCATGGCCGACACCGATGAGACCGTCACCTGGTTCGAGACCTTCTTCCCGGAGAAGGCCGGCGTCGATGCGGGCAGCAACGCCGCACCGCTGCTGACCGGCGGCATCTCTCCCGGGGACTACGCGGCGCTCGTCCAGGCCGGTATCGACGAATCGCTCAAGAAGTAACCGACCTCCGGTCGCTCGGCAGCCGTCGAGCGACCGGAGCAGTCCGTCCGCCGTCCGCGGACTCCCACCCAGCCATCGGCGAGACGCCGCAGAGCCACTGCGCCCAGCGCCCGCCCGCGGTCCTCGACCGACCCAGGAGAACAGTATGAAAGACGTCCTCGGAGACAGGAAGGCCATCGCCATCCTGCTGGGCCCAGCCCTGCTCATCTTCACCCTCGTCAAGCTCGTCCCGGTGATGTGGTCCTTCGGCCTCACCTTCTTCCAGGGCGACCTCCGCGGCTTCGAGTTCGTCGGTCTCGACAACTTCGCGCAACTGTTCGCCGACCCGACCGCCCCTGAAGCGATCTTCTTCAGCATCAAGTACTCGCTGATCGCGACGGTCGCACAGATCGCCCTCGGCTACGCACTCTCCCTGTTCTACGTCTTCGTCCTGAAGAAGGCGTCGACCCTCGTACGCACGCTCGTGTTCTTCCCCGTCGTGCTCCCGACCGTCGCCGTCGGCCTGCTGTTCAAGCGCCTCTTCGAGGTCGCTCCACAGACCGGCCCCGTCAACGCGATCCTCAACGGCTTCGGCATCGACTCGGTCGACTGGTTCAGCTCGCCGGACAGCGCCTTCGTCGTGATCATCATCATGGACCTCTGGCGGTCGATGGGCTTCTACGCCGTCCTGCTCTACGCGGGCCTCCTCGACATCCCGGAGGAGGTCATCGAGTCCGCCCGCATCGACGGAGCCCGCGGCTTGAAGCTCGTCCGCTACATCATCGTCCCGCTGTCCCTGCCGGTCCTGCTGTCGGCGGTGATCTTCAGTTTCAACGCCACGCTCAAGGTCTTCGACTCGGTGCTCGCCTTGACGGGCGGTGGGCCGGGAACGGCCACGACCCCGCTGACGCTCTACATGTACAACACGACGTTCACCTATCAGAACTACGGCTACGGCTCGACCCTCGCGTTCGTGCTCACGATCATGTGCTTCCTGGTGACGCTCCTGATCTTCAAGACCTCCCGCAAAGACCTGACGAAGGACTGACGCCATGACGACCGTCACCACCCCAGCGCGCGGCGCCGCCACCCCGTCCTCCTCCGGCAGCGGAGACGGCGCAGGCACCGCGATCCGTCGCCCGAAGATGCGCCGCGCTCCACGCTCTCGCGCCTACTACCTCCGCAAACTGCCGTCGGTCATCCTCATCGGCATCCTGCTCGTGATCGAGATCTACCCGATCATCTGGCTGTTCCTGTCGTCGTTCAAGAACCAGCGCGAGTTCCTGCAGGAATCGACGTTCTCGCTGCCCGGGACGTGGAGCTTCGACAACTACGTCACCGCGTGGACCACCGGCAACATCTCGCAGAACCTCCTCAACAGCGTCATCGTGACGGTTCCGTCGCTCGTCCTCATCCTGATCTTCGGCGTCGCCGCGGCCTTCGCGCTCGAAGTGATGGTGTGGAAGCGTCGAAACCTGACCCTGCTCCTGTTCATCTCCGGCATCATGATCCCCGGCCAGATGATCCTCGTGCCGCTGTTCATCGCGTACTTCAACCTCGGCCTGACGAACACGTACTGGCCGATGATCATCACCTACACGGCGCTCGGCATGCCGCTCACCGTGTTCATGATGACGGCCTACTTCCGAGCGGTGCCCCGCGAGGTGTTCGAGGCATCGACGATCGACGGGGCGAGCATCATCCGCTCGTTCTGGTCCATCGGCCTCCCGATGGTGCGCAACGCGCTCTTCACGATCGGCCTCGTGCAGTTCCTGTCGATCTGGAACGACCTGCTCATCTCGCTGACCTTCACGACGAACGCCGACCTCCGAACGATCCAGGCCGGCCTCCTCAACTTCAGCGGCGAGTACGGACAGGTGGACTACGGACCGCTCTTCGCCGGTATCTGCATCAACGTGTTCTCGCTGCTCGTGGTGTTCGTCTTCCTCAACCAGCGGATCATGAAGGGACTGGCCTCGGGCGCTTTGAAGGGCTGACGCCCCGCCCGCGACACCATGGACGACGCACACCACTCACCACACGCCCGCCCGGCCCCGGCGGTCCGATTCGGCGCGGCGTACTACCGCGAGTACCAGCCGGAGCGGAGTCAGGAACGACTCGATCGCGACCTCGACCTGATGGCGGCAGCCGGTTTCACCGCCATCCGGGTCGGGGAATCGGTGTGGTCCACCTGGGAGCCGCGGGACGGGGAGTTCGAGCTGGAATGGATGACGCCCATCCTCGAGGGTGCGCAGTCTCGCGGTATCGGCGTCATCCTCGGCACGCCCACCTACGCGGTGCCGCCGTGGCTGCAACGCAAGCATCCGGAGATCGCGGCACGCATCGCGGCTCCGCCTGGCGGCGAGCGGGTCGTCCCCTGGGGCGGCCGACAGGAGATCGACCTCACCGCGCCAGCGTTCCGATTCCATGCCGAGCGGGCCATCCGGAAGATCCTCGCGCGCCACGGCGCTCATCCGGCGGTCATCGGTGTCCAACTCGACAACGAGCCGGGGCTGCACCTCCTCCACAACGCGGGTGTCTTCGCCGGGTTCGTCGATCGATTGCGTGGCGAGTACGGCGACGTCGAGGCACTCAACGAGGCCTGGGGCTTGAGCTACTGGTCCCATCGACTCTCCGACTGGGACGAGCTCTGGACGCCGCCCGGCAACTCGACACCCGCCTACGACCTCGCATGGCGCCGGTACCAGGCGGAGCTGGTCGCGGAGTTCATCGGCTGGCAAGCCGACATCGCCCGCGAGCTCGTCCCCGACGATCGCTTCCTCACCACCTGCATCGCGTACAACCGCCCCGGTGTCGAGGACGTCGCGCTGAGCCGTGGACTCTCGATCACGAGCGGGAACGCGTACTACCTCCAGCAGGACGGGCTCTCCGCCGAGGCCGACAGCCGAGCCGAACCGGGTCGGTGGGTCTCGACGTCACCCGCGGGGTTGTTCCAACAGGCGGACCGAATGCGAGCCTCCCGTCAGGCGCCGTTCCTCGTCACCGAGACCGACGCGACCTCCATCGCCGGATCGAACCTCAATCTGCCCGGGTATCGCGGACAGCTCACCCAGGCCGCGTTCGCCCTCATCGCCCGCGGCGCGACACTGGTGAGTTACTGGCACTGGCACACCCTGCACTCCGGAGCCGAGACGCACTGGGGTGGCGTCCTCGGCCACGACCTCGAGCCGGGCCGGGTGTATGAGGAGATCGCCGGTATCGGCAGGGCGATCACCGCGGCCGGCGAACGACTCCGCGATCTCGACCCGACGACGACGATCGGCTTCCTCTTCGCGGCGGACAGCCGCTGGGCGCTCCAGTTCCACCCGCCACTCAGCCGCCCTGGTACCGAGGCGCCCGATCCGTCCAGCTACGACCGCGTCCTGGCGAGGTTCTACCAGGCAGCGATCGACGAGCACCTCCAGGTGGGCTTCATCCACGCCAACCAGCTCGACGACGACGCCGCAGCGCTCGTCCGACGCTTCCCCGTCCTCGTCGCGCCCGCACTGTACGCCCTCGACGATCGCACGGCGGGACGCCTGACCGCCTATGCGGGCGCCGGCGGTCGGCTCGTCCTCACGTTCCGCAGCGGCCACGGCGACGAGCTGGGGCGGGCGCGAGCCGAAGTCGCCCCAGGGCCGTTGCGCGCCGCCGCCGGCATCCGGATCACCGAGGTGTCCAACCTGCCGCAGCCGATCGGGGTCACCGCCAGTGAGCTCGGAGGCGAGAGCGCGTTCGTTCCACCTGGCGACGCGCAGGCAGAGGGCTGGGCGGACCGCATCGAGTCGGAAGGCGCGACGCCGCTGCTCGACTACGTGCACCCGCACCACGGTGCCGGGCCCGCGGTGACCGAGCACCGCGTCGGTGACGGCTCCGTCACCTGGATCGGAACGCTCCCGGATCGTCCCCTCGCAGCCGCCCTCCTCGCCCACGTCGCCGCGACCGCACCCACGCCGTCCCCGTGCAGTCTCGACGGTTCCGGCGCACTGCCCCTGCAGGTGACCGCGCACTCGGCCGTGAACGCTGCCGGTGAGGTGATCTGGTTCCTGCACAACTGGTCGTGGGATGCCGTCGAGCTCGCGGTCGATCGCACCCTCTTCGACGTCCTCGACGCCCGTGCGCTCCCGCTGCGCACCGGAACGACACTGACGCTCGGCAGCTGGGACGTCCGAGTCCTCTCGGAAGGACCCGCAGCATGACCGACGACGAACCCACCCCGGCATCGTTCCCGACGCACAGCAGCCACGACGCCCCAGTCCTCCCGGAAGGCCCGACAGCATGACCGACTACGAACCCACCTGGGCATCACTGCGGACGCACGGCGTCCCAGCATGGTTCTCCAACGCGAAGTTCGGGATCTGGGCGCACTGGGGAGCGCAGTCGGTTGCTGAATCCGGCGACTGGTACGCACGGCACCTCTACGGCATGCAGCCCGGCAGCGCCGATTGGGAACGCAAGCGCGCGGATCGGCAGCACGCCGACCACCTCGAGCGGTTCGGCTCCCCGGACACAGAGGGCGCGAAGGACCTACTCCCTCGCTGGACGGCCGAGCGGTTCGATGCGGAGGCGCTCGTCGCCCTGTTCGTCGAAGCCGGTGCGCGCTTCATCGTGTCGATGGCGGTCCACTGCGACAACATCGCACTCTGGGAGTCGACGGAACAGCCCTGGAACACCGCAGCGTACGGTCCCAAGCGCGACATCGTCGCCGAATGGGAGCGCGCGACCCGCGCAGCAGGCTTGCCGTTCGGGCTGAGCTTCCACAACAACTGGACCTGGCGGTGGCTCGACGCCGCCCACGGAACCGATCCGATCACCGGGCGACCGCACGACGGCCGCCTCACCGCAGCCGACGGTGCCGACCTCTGGTGGGACGGCCTCGACCCTCGCGAGCTCTACCTGGAACCCCATCGACCGGGAGCCGCGCCACCGGCCGCCTGGGTCGACCGGTTCTACCGGATGGCGACCGAGGCGACCATGCGGTACCAACCGGACTCCGTGTACTTCGACGACCGCCGCATGCCCTTCGATGCCGGTGGAGAGCTTCCGGCGTCTCCGCCGAGCGACGCCGGAATGCGCTACCTCGCCGACTACTACCGCGCGGCCGACGACTGGACGCCCGGTTCGCCGACCGGCATCGTCTCGATCAAGGACGTACCGGACGAGGACCGGACCGCCGTGCTGCTCGACTCCGAACGCCGTCAACTGGACACGCTGCAGAGCGAGCCGTGGCAGTTCGACACGAGCGACGGCGAATGGTTCGACTGTGCCAGCGACGATCCCATGTTCCACCAGCGCAAGACGCCGCGCCAGGTGCTCCACCTGCTCATCGACGTGGTGAGCAAGAACGGCACACTGCTCCTCAACATCCCCCAGCGTGCAGACGGCACTGTCGATGATCGTGCCCGCGCACTGCTCAGCGAGATCGGGGACTGGTTGCGCATCTGCGGGGAGGGGATCTACGAGACCACCCCATGGGTACGGTACGGCGAGGGGCCTGTCGCCTCGGCCCACGGTGAACTGGCGCTGGGCGACCTCGCCGCAAGCTACGACGAAGGCGAGCGCGACTTCACTGCCGCCGACATCCGGTTCACCCGACGTGACGGTGCGCTCTATGCGACGCTGCTCGGGTGGCCTGCGGACGGGATCGCGACGATCGGATCGGCCGGGCGCGCCTCTGGCCTGCTCGAGCACGAACCCGGCACGGTAGAACTGCTCGGTCATGGTCCAGTGCCCTGGACGCGCACAGCAGCAGCCCTCGTCGTCGAGTTGCCCGAGCAGTCCCCCACTCGGCACGCCCACATGATCCGCATCGTCTGAGGAGTCGTATGTCCCCCATCGAACCGTCGCAGGCCCCCGAGCCCGTCGACCTCCGCCCGCTCGGTAACACCGGCCTGCTCACGAGTCCCGTCACGGTCGGCACCTCGTTCCTCGGGGATCCGGCGAGCGCCGACGGCTCCCCCGCCCCGGGCGCCGGAGGGCTCGCCCGTGCCATGCTCGACGGTCCGTACGCCCTCGTGGACACCTCCAACGCGTATGCAGGGGGTCGCAGTGAGACGGCGTTGGGCGAGGCCATCCGGCTGGGCGGTCTACCCGGCGGACATGGTGTGGTCTCCAAGGCGGACCGCGACCCGTCGACCGGTGTGCTCGATCGCGACCGCGTGCTGCGTTCCTTCGAGGAGAGCATCTCCCGGCTGGGTGTCGAGCGCATCCCGATCTTCCATCTGCATGACCCGTACTCGGTGCCGTTCGCCGAGGCTGCGGCTCCGGATGGCGCGATCGAGGGCATGCTCGAACTCCGCGAGCAGGGTCTCGTGGATGCGATCGGTGTCGCCGCCGGCCGATTGAGTGTGATGCGGGACTACGTCGGGACCGGCGTCTTCGACGTCCTGCTGAACCACAACCGGTTCACGCTCGTGGACCGCAGTGCGACGGCGCTGTTCGAGGAGGCACGCTCGCGCGGCATGGGCGTGTTCAACGCTGCGCCGTTCGGTGGAGGGGTGCTCGCGGCGCGCGGGGGTCGTGACGGGAAGCCCGCGACGTACGCGTATCAGGAGGGTACGCCGGAGCTGCTGGCCTGGGTGGCGAGCGCCGGTGATCTCGCCGACGCGCACGGCATCCCCCTCGCGGCCGCGGCGCTGGCGTTCTCGACGCGTTCTCCACTGGTCGACTCCACCGTCGTCGGTATGGGTCGTGCAGAGCGCCTGACCCAGGTGGAGGCCCTCCGTACGACACCGATCCCCGAGTCCTTCTGGACCGACCTCGAAGCCCTCGGCTCTCCGCCCTCCACCGTCACCGACTGACATCCCTCTTCCTCCCCCTCTCCTCCTCCTCCTCCTCCTTTTTTCTTTCCCTAACTCAGGAACGCGTCGGCGCGCCGCCTCCCACCCACGACGAGCACCCGCGACGCGCCGACGAACTCCTGAGTTAGGGAGGTTGGAAGTTGGATGTGGGCAGAACAGATAAGGCATCTGAACTATGAGCGACTCTTCCCTTCACAGCGGCTTGGAGCTGACAGCGGAGGTGCGCGGCGACCACCAGCGTGCGGCGTCATGGGTCGAGGACCCGATGCCGGGCAGTGGACGGCGGAGACCGCGAGCGGACGAACGGAGCGACGCGGCGAAGCTGTCACTCAACGGCGAATGGGCGTTCACCCTGTCGCCGACGGCCGACGGGACGGGGCCGTCGTTCAGCGACCCGGCGCTCGACGATACGGCCTGGGACCGCATCCGCGTCCCGGCGCACTGGGTGCTGGAAGGCCACGGCACGCCGCTCTACACGAACACGGCGTTGCCGATCCCGATCGACCCGCCGCGCGTGCCCGAGGAGAATCCGACGGGCGACTACCGCCGCTCCTTCACGCTGCCCGAAGGTTGGCGCCAAACCGACACTGTCCTCCGCTTCCAGGGTGTCGACTCGTGCGGCACGGTGTGGCTGAACGGTGTGCTCCTCGGGCACAGCAAGGGCAGCCGACTCCCGGTCGAGTACGAGGTCGGTGCACACCTGCTCCCCGGCGAGAACCTCCTCGCCGTGCGGGTGCACCGGTGGTCGAGCGGCACCTACCTCGAAGACCAGGACATGTGGTGGCTCCCGGGCATCTTCCGCAACGTCGAGCTGCTGGAGCGACCGATCGGCGCGATCGACGACGTCTTCGTCCACGCCCGGTACGACCACCGGGACGGCATCGGCGTGCTGCGCATCGACACCGACACGCCTGGACTCGTCGACGTGCCGGAACTCGGGATCCACGGGCTGCCCACCGGCACGGCGACGGCGCTACCGGTCGAGCCGTGGAGTGCGGAGGAACCGCGTCTCTACAGCGCACGACTGCGGCGACGACCATCCGACGAGTCGCCTGATCCCGGAGAGACGATCGAGCTGCGGATCGGCTTCCGTACTGTGTCGATCGAGGACGGCCGCTTCCTCGTGAACGGCGTGCCGGTGTTGTTCCGCGGGGTCAACCGCCATGAGCACGACCAGGACCGCGGCCGCTCGCTCGACGTCGCGACCATGCGCCAGGACATCCTGCTCATGAAGCAGCACAACATCAACGCCGTGCGCACGAGCCACTACCCGCCGCATCCCGAGTTCCTCCGCCTCTGCGACGAGCTCGGGCTGTGGGTGGTCGAGGAGTGCGACCTCGAGACCCACGGGTTCATCTACACCGACTGGGCGGGCAACCCGTCGGCTGAGCCCCTGTGGCGTGACGCCATGCTCGATCGCGTCGAACGGATGGTGGAGCGCGACAAGAACCACCCGTCGGTCGTCGTATGGTCGATGGCGAACGAGAGCTGGGTGGGCGAGAACTTCGACGTCCTCGAGCAGTGGATCCGCGACCGCGACGCCTCGCGGCCCGTCATGTACGAGCGCGATCCGTCGTACCGGAACTCGGACTTCTTCAGTCTCATGTACCCGGATGAGGAGTTGCTCGCGGCCATCGGGCGTCGCGAAGAGCCGACACCCGCAGGGGTCGTCTCCGGCTCACCCGACGACGTTCGCCGACGTCGGTTGCCGTTCCTGCTCTGCGAGTACGCGCATGCGATGGGGAACGGCCCGGGATCGCTCGTCGACTACCAGCGCATCCTGGAGGGCTCCGACCGCTTCTGCGGGGGCTTTGTGTGGGAGTGGATCGATCACGGGTTCCGGAGCACCGATGCCGCCGGAACCGAGTACGTCATGCACGGCGGCGACGTCGCCTTCCGACCGAACGGCGGACGATACTGCCTGGACGGCCTGATGTTCGCCGACCGCACACCGTCGCCAGGCCTCGCCGAGCTGCGCGCCGCGATCAGTCCGGTCGAGCTGCTGGTCGACGTCCAGAACTCCTGCGATCCGGGCTCGAAGGCAGCTGAAGCTCCGGATCCGGCTGCACCCGCGGCCGGGCCCGGCGCCGGGAGCAGGAGTTGTGAACCATGGGACGGCACCCTGACGATCCGTAACAAGCACGACATGCGGTCGCTCGCGCACCTGACGCTGCGATGGCAGACGGAGGACGACGGCCGAATGGTCGCGTCGGGTGACTTGCCGATGCCCGCGGTCGCCGCGCGCAGCGAGGTGACGATCGCGCTCCCGGCGGAAGCGCTCGTACCGCCCACCGGTGTCGACCCCGTCTCCGGAGTGCCGCTCGAGCGCTGGCTGAGCGTCCGGGCGGTGCTCGCCGCGGACGAGCCGTGGGCGGCGACGGGACACGAGATCGCGCTCGGCCAAGTGCGCGTCCCGAGCGATCCGGAGCCCCGCACGCCGACGACGGAACCGTCGGTCTCACCGATCCGGCAGACCATCGCCGACGCAGAGCACACGGGGTCGTCGGTTTCGTTCGGCGATGCCTCCTTCGATGCGCGCACCGGGCGACTCATCGCGCTCGGGGGCATCTCCCTCGATGGCCCGATCCTCGACATCATGCGTGCCCCCACCGAGAACGACCGCGGGCAGGGCCCCCGCAACACGGCGGCGGCGAGCTGGAAGCTCACCGGGCTGGACAGGTTCCTGCACCGCACCGACCGCGTGGAACGGTTCGACGATCGTCTGCGCGTCAGCGGGCGGAGCGCTCCTGCTGCGCACGGGCTCGGGCTGCGCTGGAGATTCGATTGGACCGACCTGGGCGGCACGCTCGAACTCTCGGTGACCGTCGTACCCGAGGGCGTCTGGGAGCACACACCGATCGGTGACCACGTCCTCACCCTGCCGCGGCTCGGCCTGCGACTCGGGCTGCCCGGTGCCTACCGGGAGGCGGACTGGTTCGGTCGCGGCCCCGGCGAGTCGTACGTCGACAGCCTGGCCGCCGCGCGCATCGGGCGGTTCTCCAGCGATATCGACGCCCTGCAGACGAACTATCCAGTGCCGGAGGAGAACGGCAACCATGTCGGCACCCGTTGGTTGGAACTCCACGGCACAGGCGTCCCGATGCTGCGCGCCGAGCAGGTGTCACCCGCCGGCTTCGACTTCACCGCACGCCGCTGGACGAGCGAGGCCTTGGAGGAGGCGCGGCACCCGCAGGACCTCCGCGACACCGGCCGGGTCTGGCTCAACCTCGACCACGGCCAGCAGGGCCTCGGCAGCTCATCCTGCGGGCCGGCGCTCCCGGACCGCTATCGTGTTCCCGTCACGACCACCACCTTCGGCATCCGGCTCCGCGTGCTGTGATGAGAGCGAGGATCATTCGCCGGCGACCGGTCGCGGAGCCCCCTCGGTCGTCGGCGGATCCGGGAAGATCTCGTGAGTTGGAACCACGCGTTCGGCACGTTCAGTATCTTCATCCTGACTGTCAACGATGCTCGCAAGTCCTGCCAACAGTGCCGTCAACCGGATTGCGGCGTGCGCGGTGAATAACAAACAAGCCTCCAGCACCCACATGCCGGGCTCGATGCCGAAGCCCACGACCATGACAGCAGCAACTAGCGCCCCGAAAGCACCGGAGAATGAACTCAAGACGACCGAAATCCAGTTAGCCCGCAGCCGACGGTTTCCCCTCCGGCGTAGCAAGCGGAATCGATCGTTCTCGCTACCGAGACCGAAGACGACGACCACACCGGCGAAGCCGCCCACCATCGCGCTCACGCCAGCGACGCCGAGCGAGAGCGAAGTGAGTGTGCCCTGCGCATCGCTAGCAGTTGTCTTTGTAAGCGCAAACGCAACGTTCAGAATCGGGTACTTCTGTGAAAGCAGAAAATGACCGAGTACGAGCGCGACAACGAAGACACTAACGAAAAACGGATAGTTCGCGAAGGCTCCCCCGACCTTCTTCATTGCCTTCATGTTCTGATCCTTCCCGGAAGACCTACGCTACGCCCCGCCAGTGACACCGGTCACATCGCCGTCGAACGCGATGGTGGCCGATCCGCTGGTTCCTGCGATCTGAAGCCCGATGGCCGTTCCGCCCTTCATAAACTCCCTGATAGCCTCCCCAACCGCGTTGAGAATAACCTCGTCTGAGGTTCGCTCGCCTGCAGTCGTATGGAAGGTCACATTCTTCGTGATTCGATCTTCGAAGAGATTCCGCTCATCGTCACGCTTGAGCTGGCCGCCTGCAACTTCGTCCGCCAGCTTGACTTTCGCGTTTGAACTGAACGCGTTCGTGACAACCCACTCTGCGCCCGTGCGCAGGGTCTCACGGACGGATCTGTTGCCGCCAGAACGGTCGAGCGACCAGCGGAAGACGAGACGTGCGTCCTGCAGAGCCTGATGCTGAGCGTTTCGGAACGCATCACCTACCGCGCCTCCTCCCGATGCCGGGACTTGCGCACCGGCATCGACATGTACCTCCAGCATCACAGCGCCGTCAGCATTCTGAATCTTTTCAAGAATCTCTGGGTCCACGACAGGGACCAGCTCGAGAGAATACCCCTTCGGTACAAGGTCCAGCACACTGGTGAGCCAACGCGCCAGCGTCTCGGGCCTGGTGCCTTGAACCGCTGGACTCATGACAGCGACGCGGCCATACGCTCCAAATGGCACTATGAACGTCGGTTCCGACACCCGGTCGTTTGGATCATCGAAGTCGAGTGGTTCGACGTCTCCATTGGACACATTTGAGCGATTCAGCTGCTCGGTCAGGTCTCGAATTCGTTCAACCTGCATGTGCGGCAGCGCCGGACGCTTTGGAGAGACCGCCAGCCCAAGGTAGTCCACATCCGAGATTTTCCCGCTGCGGGACGCGAGATCCCACGAAGCGAAGGATGAGAGGAGTTTGGTCCAGAAATCGGCCTCAACGCTCAACCGGTTGTCGTGCTCGTCGATGAGAATCGTGTCGTAAAATCGCACAGTCTTTTCGATGGTCGCCATGTTCAGTTCCTTCGTCGGGATGTGTAGTGGGGTGCGACTCAGTGCATTAGTCGGTCGATAAACTTAGATTATCTACAAATCGATCCACTCCATGCCCACGAGCACGTATCGCCGCGCGTTCGGTTATGACATTTCATATGAGTAGCGCTGGTATGCAGGCACACTCGTGCCCAGCAATGACATTGGCGATGGGAGCGCTCTTGATGAGCTCTAAATCAGACGGCTCGTGCAGCGTCATCGCCTAGAGTGAACGCACCCAGTGCCCCCACTGCGCAGCTTCTTCGGCAAGGACGCCGCCGATCCTCACTGGTCATCTCGAATGTCAGTGGTCCATGGTGGACTGGAGTCATGTCCGAGAGCACCGCGATCCGCGAACACCGCGAGCACCCGAGCGAGGCGTTCGCGGCGCGGAGCGCGTCGTTCACCGACCGGTTCATGGCGCTCGCCCGGGAACGCGCCGCACTCGACGCCGCCGAGGCGCAGTTGCTCGCCGAGGCGGCAGCGTACGCCCATGCCACCGCCAGCGCGCTCGTGTCGGCCGGAACCCCGACGGCGGAAGCACAAGGGCTCGCCCGACGATCGATGTGCGCGTCCCTCGCCATGGCGACCCGCACCTCCGAACAGACCCTGCAGCGTCGCATCGGCGACGCCGAAGTCCTGGTCCACGACGCACCGGAGGCGTTGGAGGCTCTCGCGCACGGCGCGATCAGCTCCGGACACACCCGGATCCTCATCGATCAGCTCCGCGACATCCCTGCAGAGGGGCGCCGGCGGTTCCTGGCGGAGGTGCTGCCGGTCGCCGAACGGTCCACGCCGGCCCGATTCAGACAGCGCGCCCGCATCCTGCGTGAGCGACTGCATCCGGAATCGATCACCACTCGTGCGGTGCGATCCACCGCCGACCGCAGAGTGGAGGTCGAGCCCGCCGCGGACGGCATGGCCTGGGTCCACCTGTTCACGACAGCGCCCCTTGCCCAGGCGATCACGGAGCGGCTCGATGCTCTCGCGATTCCCGCGAAGACGTCGGGAGATGCCCGCACACTCGCACAGTTGCGCGCCGACGCACTCGCGTCACTCGCGATCGCCGGCGCTGTCAGCACTGACGGCGCACCGATCCCCGGCGACCCGGAGCGCATCACCGAGGTCCGCTGGCTTCCCGGCTCAGCGGCGCCCGACCGCTGGTCCGCGCCGACGGACACGACGCCGACGCTCATCGAGCAGCCGGTCGACGTCCAGGCGCACATCCGCGCCACGGTCCACGTCACCGTCCCCGTGCTCTCCCTCCTCGGCGTCACCGATGAACCCGGCACGCTCGACGGCTACGGCCCCATCGATCCCGCCACCGCAGCTCGCCTCACCATCACGGCACCCTCGATGGTACGCGTCCTCACCCACCCCGAGACCGGCGCAATCCTCTCCGTCGGGCGGGACCACTACCGCGTTCCAGCCGATCTCCAACGAGCAGTCCGCCTGAGAGACACCATCTGCCGGGCGCCGGGGTGCGGACGGTCGGCGCGAGGCTGTGATCTCGATCACAGCACGGCATGGACCGACGGCGGCACGACGGCCGTCGACAACCTGGCGTGCCTGTGTCGACATCATCACCGGCTCAAGCATCTTCCCGGTTGGAACCTCACCCACACCCCCGGTGGGGTGCTCGACTGGCGCGTGCCCGACGGCCGCTCCTACCGGACGAGACCCGAATTCGCCGAGACCGGATGAACTCCGGCATGCCGACCCGCCCATACTCGCGGAGCTAGGCGCGACTCGCGGAGCTAATCGCGGCCTTGAAGGATCAGGTTCCAGTAGACCCAGGGGAGCACGTAGCGATCGGCGATGAAGGTGAAGCGCCGCTCCTTCGCGAGGCCCGCCCAGAACGGGATCGTCGGCATCGGGCGGTACCGGTCGTCGAACTCGGAGAACACCACCGTCGACCGGGACACGGTGAACGGACACACGGAGTACCCGTTGTACACGTGCGTCAGCGGTTTCCCCTGAGGGCTGCCGACAGGTTCTTCGCCAGAGTGAACGTCTGCTGGCGGAGCGCGCCGCCGGACTTCGAGTTCGTCGTCGCGGCGGCATCTCCGAGCGTCCACACGTCCGGGTACCGCGGGTGTCGAAGCGTCAGCGAGTCGACCTCGACGAAGCCGCCGGGACTCCGGGGGTCGGCGAGATCCGTCGCCGCCAACCAGTCCGGCGCGGACTGCGGCGGACTCACATGCAGGACGTCGTAGGAGAGCTCCTCACGATCGGCCACCGCCGAACCGCCCTGCGCACGTCCCGCTCCGGCCGGGCCGCGGTCGGGACCATCCTGCCGGGCGGTCGCCGCGATGCTGATGGTCCGGTGCTCCGCGTCGACGCCGACCAGTTCACGATCGAAACGAACCTCGATGCCGTACTCGGCGACCACGCGCTCGAGTTCCGCATCGATCATGGGAATGCCGAACATGGTCGGGGTCGGCACGATCAGGACCACCCGGATGTCGCGCAGAACGCCGGTCTCCCGCCAGTAGTCGCAGGCGAGGTACATCGGCTTCTGAGCAGCTCCCGCACAGCTGGCGGGGCCTGCGGGTTGCGTGAAGACGACGGTGCCGGAGCGGATTCCTCGGAGCACCCTCGACGCCTTCCGGGCGTACTCCAACTCGTAGTTGGAGACGCCCACCGGCGAGTCCATCGCATCGACCAGCCCGGGAACGGCGTTCCAGTCCTTCTGGATCCCCGGACACACGATGAGCTGGCCGTACCCGACACTCCGCCCGGAGGCGAGGGTGACCGTCTTCGCGACCGGGTCGATCGACTGGACGCGGTCCTGGATCCAACGGACGCCCTTCGGCGTCACCGACCGCTGCGGCCGGGTGGCGACAGCGGCAGACGCAGTGCCCCCGGCGACGTGGGAGAACATCGGCTGATACAGGTGGTGCTCACGCGGTTCGATGACCGCGATGTCCCGCACACCGTACCGGCGGAGTCGTCCGGCGACCGACAGGCCCGCATTGCCGCCCCCGATGACGACGACCTCGTGGTGGTCGTCACCGCCGGCGTGCTCGTTCATTCGCTGCTGGGATCCGACTGACCGCGGCCCGTGGCGTTCTGGAGACGGTCGATGTGCTCGGAGGCCTGGGCCTTGGACAGGTCTGCCGGGATCTCCTCCCCGGCCTCGCGTGCGAGGGTGTCGAGGTAGCTGCGCTGCGGTCCCGTCATGGGCTCGTCGCCGGTGACCCAGTCCTCAGGGTCTTTGCTCGCGCTCGTCGACGAGTCGTCGCCTCGGGCGCCGAGCATGTCCCCGGTGGTGGTGTCGTCTGCGTTCGTGTGCTCTGCATCAGTGCTCATGCGGCAACGGTACGTCGCCCAGGATCGAGGCCCCGAGGGGTTGCGCCCTGCCCGGAACCCTGAAGCGGTTCCAAGCGCCGCGGTCGCGACCGGATCGGCAGCGCCGACTACACCGACTCCCGGGCGAACTCCGTGCGCCAGCCGTGCGCAGGCGTGTAGCCGAGGCGGTCGCGCGCCTTATCGATTGACATCAGGGTCTCGTACTCGCTCAAGCCCTCACGGATCGGCACGCCCGGGAAATGGGTCGCGGCGAGTTCGGCAGAGCTGTGGGCCGTACCGTTGTCCGCGGCCGCGACGTCGTAGACCTCGAAACCCGGCTCAGCGTGCTGGAGCGCGAGCGCCACGGCTTGTGCGCCATCACGCGAGTCGACGTAGCTGAACAGCAGATCGCGTCGATAGCCGGGCTCGGCGGCACGCGCGAACGTGCCGTACTCCCCCGGCGCGACCACGTTCGTGAACCGCAGAGCCGTGATCGACAGACTCTCCGCCCACCGCACGAGTTGCGCGGCCATCGCCTCCTCCGCGATCTTGCCGAGAGCGTAGGTGTTGTTCGCGCGACTCACCGTCTCGTCGATCGGTAGGAACTCCGGAGCCTCCTCGAACGGGAAGCCCATCGCCGTGATGCTCGACGCCGTGACGATCGTCCGGATGCCCGCCCGGATCGCCGCATGCAGCACGTTGAACGACACCGTCGAATTGTTGTGGAACGTCGCCGCGTCCGGGACGAGGCCGTTCACCGGGATCGCCGCGAGATGCACGACCGCGTCGAGGCCGGAGAACCGGGCGGTGACACCGAGGAGGCTGTCGATCGTCTGGCCGTAGTCGGTCAGGTCCACCCGGGTGAACCCCGGTCCGGCGGCCCCGGCGACATCGAGGCCGTGCACCTCGTGCCCATCGGCGAGCAGGCGGGCGACGGTGGCGGAGCCGAGCTTGCCCGAGCTCCCGGTGACGGCGATGCGCATGCTGACGATCCTAGGGTCGGGCCGGGAAGTCGACGGGGAGCGGGAGCGCCGCCACGACGTGCCCGGCAGCGTCCGCTTCGTCGGCGTGGAGGTGGCCCACCCGACCGCCGACCGGCAGACCCGTCTCGGTGAAGAAGCCGCGGATCGTCTCGTAGACCTCCACGATGTCGTGGGTGTCGCCCGCCTGCGTGAGCACGATGTCTCCCGACTGCACGTAGTGTTCAGCACCGTCGACCAGCACTTTGCCCTTGCCCTCGGTGATGAACCAGATCTCGTGGTCGTCATGGTGGTGGCGATCGAACCGGCCACCGTCCACCGACACCGCGAAGCGACCGATCGTGCCGATCTCACTCCAGTCCGGCTTCGACCCGGGGTGGACCCAGGAACCTGGTTCGATCACCGGCATCAGCGGTCCTGCTTCCAGCTCGGAGCCGCACCGGCGTCGAGGATGCGTGCATCGGGCAGTCCGTCGAGTCCCGTCTCGGCGCCGCCCGGCGTGTAGACGACGGAGAGGCGGAGCGGACGCCACGTCGTGTTGTACGTCGAGTGCACGGTGTCCTTCGGGATGTACACGGCGTCGCCCTCGCGGATCGGGAACGCAGGTCCGTCGCCGACCGTCTGCACTCCCTCACCGGAGATCACCGAGATGACCTTCTCCTCGCCCGGATGCTGGTGCGGTGCGTGCCCCTGGCCCGGGTAGACGATGACCTCACCGACCGTGAGGCCTGCGCCCTCGTCGAGGTGCGGGGTCACGAGCCACTTGATGGTGCCCCAGTCGAAGACGCGGGTGGGGACCTCGTCGGGACGGCGTCCTGCCGTGGCGGAGGTGATGGTGGTTTCAGTCATGATGCTCCTCATCGAGTGGTGGCTGTGGGGTATGGCTGTGGAGTGTGGCTACCGGGTGCTGTCCGGGTGGTTCACGTGGTCTGGATGGCTTTGAAGTCCTCGATCTGGCGCTTGATCGCGCGTTCCGTCGGCAGCCGCTCCACCGATGACGCGCCGAAGAAGCCGGCGACACCCGTCGTATTGGCGAGGATGTACGCCGCATCCTCGGGCTCCGCGATCGGGCCGCCGTGGCAGAGCACGATGACGTCGGGGTTGATCGCGACGGCCGCATCGTGCATCTCCTGGACGCGGCGCGCGGACTCCGCGAGGCTCAGTGCCGTCGTCGCCCCGATGGTGCCTGCCGTCGTGAGGCCCATGTGCGGGACGATCACGTCGGCGCCGGCTTCGGTCATCGCGATCGTCGACTCCACGTCGAAGACGTACGGTGCGGTGAGGAGCTCGCGCTCGGCGGCGAGCCGGATCATGTCGACCTCGAGGTCGTAACCCATGCCCGTCTCCTCGAGGTTCTGCCGGAAGACGCCGTCGAACAACCCGACGGTCGGGAAGTTCTGGACGCCGGTGAACCCCATCGTCTTCAGCTCGTCGAGGAAGCGCTCCATGATCCGGAAGGGATCGGTGCCGTTCACGCCGGCGAGCACCGGGGTGTCGCGGACGATCGGCAGCACTTCCCGGCTCATCTCGACGACGACCTGGTTCGCATCGCCGTATGCGAGCAGGCCCGACAGCGATCCACGTCCGGCCATCCGGTAGCGACCGGAGTTGTAGATGATGATGAGGTCGACGCCCCCGGCTTCTGCCGACTTCGCCGAGATGCCCGTTCCGGCTCCGGCTCCGATGACGGCCTCGCCGCGAGCGACGGTGGCGCGCAGTCGTTGGAGTGCGATGGTCCTGTCCATGATCAGTCCTTGTCCGTTCCGAGGTCGGTGGTGCTGTGGCCCGTGGTGCCGGTGCCGATGGTTCCCGTGTTCGCACCGACGAGGGCGTGGAGGGTGTCGGCCGCGAGGATCGCGAACGCCGGGTCGTTGATGTGCTCCGGCCGGTCGATGACGGTGACAGCACTGCCCTCGACCTCCGCGAGGACGGCATCGATGAGCGCAGAGTCGGCGATGGGATCGTGGAACGGGAGTCCGTCGGCGTCGAGCGCTGAGACGCCGCCGCGCGGGACGAGCAGGATCGTCGGGGCGGTCGCGGCGGCGAGCTTCGAACCGATCCGAGTGCCAAGCTCGCGGTTCTCGTCCTCGGTGGTGCGCATGAGCGTGACGGTCGCGTTGTGGACGAAGAACTCCCGATCGGTGAAGCGGTCCGGCACGGTGTCGCGCGGGCCGAAGTTCACCATGTCGAGCGCCCCGAGACTCACGAGTTGCGGCACCCCGGAGGCGCCTGCGGCAGTGAGCCGGTCGGGTCCTGCAGTGAGCACACCCCCGACGAGGTCGTCGGCGAGTTCCGTCGTCGTGAGATCGAGCACACCAGCGAGCATCCCGCTCCGGGCGAGTGACTCGAGCGCCTGACCGCCCGAGCCGGTGGCATGGAACACGAGCACTTCGTAGCCCAGCTCGTCGAGGCGTCCGCGCGCGGCATCGACCGCCGGGGTCGTGACGCCGAACATCGAAGCGCCGATGAGCGGTCGGTCGTCGTGCGCGGTCTCGTCGGCTCGCGCCTTGGCCGCAGCAGCCATTCCGACGACGGCCGCCGCCGCATTCCCGAGCACCGCGCGCGACACCTGATTGACGCCGGCGATGTCCACGACGCTGTACATGAGCGTCACGTCGCTCGCGCCGACGTAGGGCGAGACGTCGCCCGAGGCCATCGTCGACACGATGAGCTTGGGCGTTCCGACGGGGAGGTCGCGCACGGCTCGAGCGGCGATCGCGGAACCGCCGCTGCCACCGAGGGCGAGGACGGCGTCGAGCCGCCCCGCGGCGTGGAGGCGACCGACGACCACGGCCGCGCCCTCTGCCATCGCAGTCACCGCAGCACCGCGGTCCGACGCCGCCAGGAGCGTCTGCAGGTCTGTGCCTGCAGCCGCTGCCAGTTCCGCGGACGGGTGATCGATTCGGCTGGTGAAGCCCTCGGGCGGCCTCGTGCCGGCATCGACGACGATGACCTCGGCGCCCGAGGCGTCGAGCCGATCCGCGACCCACTGGTATTCGACGCCTTTCGTGTCGAGCGTGCCGACGAGGACGACGACGGGCCGGCCGGTGCGCGAGGTCGGCGTTCCGGGCGTCGGGCGGGGCTCGGCTGCCTGGGTTGTTGTCATGGTCGCTCTCCATCGTCGTCGTCGTGAGCTCGGGCCACCCGCTCATGCAGCGCGCCCCGTCCGGCGGAACGTCGGCGACGTCCTCGGCTACTCCATCCTGCTGTAGGTTTTGAAACGTGTCAAGAATGCGTTGCGCACTCTCGCCTTTGAGCTTGTCTTGCCTGTAGCATCACATTTTGAAACGTGTCAGAGCTGATCGCCTTGCGAGTTGCGACGCGCCCTGCCTGACGAAAGGACCAGCAGCCACGATGGTGACCACGAGCGCCCCCAGATTCGAGCACCTCCGCGACGCCCGCGGCATCGGCGAGGCCTGCCCACGACTCAGCTGGATCAACGACGGTCCGGCCGGCTGGGAGCAGCACGCCGTCGAGGTCGAGATCACCCGCGGCGGTCGCGTGACGACCACCGGCCGCGTTGCGACGGGCGAATCCGTGCTCGTCGCGTGGCCGGGCGAGCCGCTCGGATCGCGGGAGCGCGCAGCCGTCCGGGTGCGCGTCTGGGGAGCCGTGCAGTCGCCGGGCGATATCGGACAACCCGGCGACTGGAGCCCGACGGCGACCGTCGAGGCAGGCCTCCTCACTCCCGCCGACTGGGTCGCAGTGCCGGTCGCGGCCGACTGGGACGAGGAACTCGAGAGCGACACCCGTCGGCCGCCGCTGCTGCGACGCGACTTCACCGTCGGCGACGGACTCGAATCCGCCCGCCTGTACATCACGGCGCACGGCGTCTATGAAGCGGAGATCAACGGCCGCCGTGTCGGCGACGAAGCACTCGCGCCCGGCTGGACGAGCTACGCGCACCGACTCCGCACCGCCACCCACGACGTGACGGCCCTGCTCCAGCCGGGTGAGAACGCCATCGGCTCATGGCTGGGCGACGGCTGGTACCGGGGCCGGCTCGGCTGGCGCGGCGGCTTCCGGAACCTGTTCGGCTCCGACCTCTCGCTCATCGCCCAGTTGGAGCTCCACTATGCCGACGGTCGCACCGAAACGATCGCCACGGACGAGCACTGGCGCGCGGCGTTCGGCCCCGTCATCAGCTCCGGAAACTACGACGGCGAACACTACGACGCCCGCGCGGAACCGGACGGCTGGTCGAGCCCCGGCTTCGACGACAGTGCATGGTCGGGCGTCCGGATCGGCACCCGCGACCCGGCCACCTTCGTCGCACCCCAGGCGCCGGTGCGCGCGACGCAGGAGCTCGCACCGATCGCCGTGCTCACCGGCCCGACCGGCTCACGTATCCTCGACCTCGGCCAGAACCTCGTCGGCCGGTTGCGCATCCGCGTCACCGGCGCAGCCGGCGACGTCGTCACCATCCGCACGGCCGAGGTCATGCAGGAGGGCGAGATCTACACGCGCCCCCTCCGCGAGGCGAAGGCCACCGACAGTTACACCCTCGCCGGGCGGGCACCTGGCCCGAACGGCGAACCCGCCGAGGAATGGGAGCCCCGCTTCACGATCCACGGTTTCCGCTACGCCGAGATCACCGGTTGGCCCGGCGATCTCGATGCGGCGGTCGCGAACGGCGACGTCGTCGCACGCGTCTACCACTCCGATCTCGAGCGCACCGGCTGGTTCGAGAGCTCCGACTCACGCGTCGACCGACTCCACGAGAACGTGCTGTGGAGCATGCGTGGCAACTTCGTCGACCTCCCGACCGACTGCCCGCAGCGCGACGAGCGCGTCGGTTGGACGGGCGACCTGCAGGTGTTCGCCCGCACGGCCTCGTTCCTCTACGACGTGTCGGGCATGCTCGGTTCGTGGCTGCAGGACGTCGCGGTCGAACAGCACGAGGACGGCACCGTGCCCTGGTACGTGCCCTTCATCCCCGACGACGGCCAGTGGACGCCGAACCGACCCGGCGCAGTCTGGGGCGACGTCGCCGTACTCACCCCGTGGGTGCTCTACGAGCGCTTCGGCGACATCGGCATCCTCGCCGCCCAATACGACAGCGCGAGGCGGTGGGTCGATCTCGTCCACCGACTCTCCGGCCCGGACCACCTGTGGAACGACGGGTTCCAGCTCGGCGATTGGCTCGACCCGGCCGCACCACCGAGCAACCCGGCCGACTCGCTGACCGACCGGTACCTCGTCGCGACGGCGTACTCCGCCTGGTCGACGGCGCACCTGGCGAAGACCGCAGCCGTACTCGGTCGGGTCGAGGAGGCGCAGCACTACGCGGAACTGGCCGAGGCGACGCGCACCGCGTTCCTCGCCGAGTACGTCGGCGAGGACGGCCGGATGTCGAGCGATGCGCAGACCGCCTACTCGCTCGCGATCGCCTTCGAACTGCTGCCTGATCCAGCCGCGGTCGACCGGGCAGGCGAGCGCTTGAGCGCGCTCGTCGCGGGCGCGGGCAACCGCATCGCGACGGGCTTCGTCGGAACGCCGATCGTGAGCGACGCGTTGACGACCTCCGGCCACCTCGATCGCGCGTACGACCTGCTGCTCGAGGACGAGTGCCCGTCCTGGCTCTACGCGGTGGAGCAGGGGGCCACGACGATCTGGGAGCGCTGGGACAGCCTGCTGCCGGACGGCACCGTGAACCCCGGGCAGATGACGTCGTTCAACCACTACGCGCTCGGGGCCGTCGCCGACTGGCTCCATCGCGTCGTCGCCGGTATCGCACCGGCCGCCCCCGGCTACCGCTCGATCCTGTTCCGCCCGCGGCCCGGCGGTGGCCTGACGTCTGCGTCCGCGACGCACCTGACGCCCTACGGTCGAGCGTCGATCGCCTGGCGGACGGTGGAGGGCGACCTCATCGTCGACATCGAGGTCCCGACCGGGACGTCCGCGGTCGTCGACCTGCCGGGCGCCGAGCCCGTCTCGGTCCGGAGCGGGTCGCACTCGTTCACCGTCGGGTATCCATGCAGAGGAATAGAACCGGCGACATCAGCGCTGCACCTCATGTGAAGAAGATCGGGTTCCTGTCCTTCGGGCATTGGCAAGACGTACCGGGGTCGCAGGTACGCACGGGGCGCGACGCCCTGGTGCAGAGCATCGACCTCGCGGTTGCGGCGGAAGAGGTCGGCGTGGACGGCGCGTACGTCCGCGTGCACCATTTCGCCCGGCAGCTCGCGTCGCCGTTCCCGCTGCTCGCGGCGATGGCCGCGAAGACGTCGCGGATCGAACTGGGCACCGGCGTCATCGACATGCGCTACGAGAACCCGCTCTACATGGCCGAGGAGGCTGCCGCCACCGACCTCATCAGCGACGGCCGACTGCAGCTGGGCGTCAGCCGGGGATCACCCGAGACGGCGCTTCGGGGCTCGGAGTCGTTCGGCTACGTGCCTGCAGACGGCGAGACCGATGCCGATGTCGCACGCGCTCACACCGAGGTGTTCCGGGCAGCTCTCGCCGGAGCCGGCGGCGCGCAGGCCAACCCGCAGATGACCGGTTCCCGTGGCGCGCTCGCGATCCAGCCGCAGTCCCCCGGACTCGGCCAGCGCATCTGGTGGGGTGCGGGCAGCCGACAGACCGCTGTGTGGACGGCGGAGCAGGGCATGAACCTGATGTCGTCGACCCTCCTCACCGAGGACACCGGCGTGCCGTTCGATCAGCTGCAGGCCGAGCAGATCGCGATGTTCCGCGCCGCCTGGGCGGAAGTCGGTCACGACTGGGAGCCGCGTGTCTCCGTGAGTCGCAGCGTGCTGCCGCTCATCGACGACGAGACCCGCCACTACTTCGGGCTGCGCGCGCAGGCAGACTCGAAGGACCAGGTCGGACACCTCGACGGCGGGCTGGCACGCTTCGGTCGCAGCTTCATCGGCGAACCCGACCAGATCGCTTCGGAACTGGCCGCTGATGCGGCCGTCCAGGCCGCCGACACCGTGCTCGTGACCGTACCGAACCAGCTCGGCGTGGATTTCAACGCCCGGATCCTCGAGGCGATCGTCCGCGACATCAAGCCGGCGCTCGGATAGCGGGTTCCGGACATCATGTCGCGAGCCCGTGCTCGGCCGTGAACTCCCGGTCGCAACGACCAACCTCAGCGGCGGCGACTCGGAGCGGTACGCATTCTCACATCACTTCAGGAGGGCGCGTCATGCCCACGACCACTGCGTCCGACGCGCGGAAGAACCTGTCCGGCTGATCCAGCAGTTCAACGAGGATGAGCGGACCGAGCACGACGAGCAGCAGCGTGATGAACGGATACACGCATGGCGTGCTCCCGAATCCGCCGCGTTCCACATCGCCTTCACCGCCTGGATCACCGAGGACGAGAGCCGCTCCTTCGGCGCCCTCCTCGACGCCACCCTCACCGAACCGAAGACCCTCCTCGGCTGATCAGGCCGGCTGCTCGGACAACTCCGCGGGAACCTTCCATGCACCGGAGGCGTCCCGCTCGAGCGGGAGGACCGCGAGGACAGCTGGGCCGTCGGTCGGGAGCGGCGCGAGGACTCGCGGAGTCGGCTCGAGCACGACGTCGGCACCGGCAGCCCGCAACTCGTCGACATCGAGCACGATGAGCAGCAACGGAAGATGCAGGGTGCCGTACACGTCTGCCAGGACGGACGGCAGACCGTCGTCCGTCGTCGCCCGGACGAAGCCGGCGTCGACGAACGGCACCGCGCGCGTCGACACCTCGTATTCACCGAACGGGCGACTTGCCTCCCAGTCGTCGACGATCGCCACGTGCAGGATCCTCGTCATCTTCACTCCTCCAGTCGGAACACAATGAAACGACACCGTATCATTAGAGCATGGACAGTAAGCGTGGTCGACCGACGGCGGCGGAACGGGACCGTCGTCGCGACGCCATCCTCGACGCAGCCAGAGACCGGTTCACCCGCCTCGGCTTCGGCGGGACGACCATCGAAGCGATCGCCGCGGACGCCGGCGCGACCAAGCGGACGATCTACACCTGGTTCGGTGACCTCGCCGGCGTCCTGACCGCGACCGTGGCACGACAGCACGGGTACCTCCTGGCGGACGACGACATCGACGCCGAAGGAGTACCGATCGAGGACGCCGCGACCCGGCTCGTCCTCGCGCTCCACTCCGACGTGTCCGTGTCGCTCCACCGTCTCGTGATCGCGGAGTCACCCCGCTTCCCCGAGGTCGCTGCCGCGTTCTACGACGCGGGACCCGCCCGCTCGATCGGGTTCCTCGCGCGCCACGTCGGCGCACCGGCCGAGCAGCTGTACACCCTCCTCCTCGGCGAACCCCACCGCCGACGGCTCCTCGGGCTCACGCCGGCCCCGACGCCGGAAGCGGCGCGAGCCCACGCCCGCGCGTGCCTCGAACTCGTCGGCGCCGGCGGGCACTGAACGAAGTGAGCCTTCAGCGGTCAGAGACCTCGCGCCGATACGCGATGCGGAACACCGTCACGAGAACGACTTCGTCGACGATCTCAGAGAGCACCCGGTAGTCACCGATCCGGATTCGCCAGGCATTGTCCAACCCGGCCAGTTTGCGGACGCCATTCGGCCGCGGGTCGACACCCAGGTCCTCGATACCGGCGAGGATGCGGCGTCGCAGCTGCGGGTCCAACTTCCTGATCTCGCGAGCAGCAGCCGTCGTGAACTCGACGACGTACGGCGTCACGCGTCGAGCTCGCCCCGCAGCTGCTCGAGCGACACCCGCCCTCCGTCATCTGCCCGCTTCGCAGCTCGCAACTCCCGAGCGTCGCGGGCAGCCTCCAACGATTCCAGGAGTTCAAGGTCTTCGACGCTGATGACGACCGCCGCCAGCTTGCCGTGACGGGTTACGCCGACCCGCTCGTGCCCGTACCCGACACGACCGAACACCTCCGACAATCCCTCGCGAAGGTCTCGTGTCGTCACGTTTCGGCTCAAGGTATTCACAAATCGGATGATCTCACTTGTGTACACAAATTACATAAGACCCCATGTGTTGCTTATGTGCACTCAGTCAGCCGCGATCGAGGGTGATCGTGTCGTCGAGGCCCGCGGTCGCGTCGGCCGCAAGCGTTCCGTCGCGTGCGAAATCCGCCCACATCTGGCGCAGGAGACGGCCGCGACGGTCGACCTCCGCCCAGGTCGCGGAGCCGATGAGTGCAGTGCGACCCCAGGACTGTTCCGAGCCGAGGAGCAACGGGAGGTCGGTGACGTGGGCCGCGCCGAACAGGCTGCCGGTCGGCGCCCAGCGCAGCTCGTATCGGGTCGCCCGGCCACCAGAAGCGCGATGTCGTTTGACGAATGACCGGGCCTCACGCGTGTAGGTCAGATGGGTCGTCGCACCGACGAGCGTGTGCCGGATCGCCCCACCCACGAGTGGAGCAGCCGTGAGCCTCGCGAAGGCCGGGATGAGTGGCACGTACAGGCGGGTCTCCTCGGTGGTGGAGCCGATGAGGACGTCGACGCGTGATGCCGCACCGCGCCACGCCAGGTCGCGGTCCGCCTCAGCGGGAAGAGGCGCGTGGCCGTACTGCGTGCCGAACGCCATACCGCCCCGCAGACCGAACCTGCGCGCCGCCCGCTCGACGTCCTCCTGGAGGGCGAGCAGCTCGATGATCGGGGTGTCCCTGGTCGGCGTCCCGGCTGCCCGCATCATCGCGCGGGCCATGCGCGCACGACCGCTGCTGATGCCGAGCGGAGCGCTCTGCAGGATGGCACGCTGGAACAGCCCTGCTGCGCCGTCGCTGATCATGAGGTGCGCGATGGCATCGCCACCGGCCGACTGCCCGAAGAGCGTGACCGATGCCGGGTCGCCGCCGAACGACACGATGTGCTCATGGACCCAGTGCAATGCGAGCAGGAGATCGAGCAGGCCGAGGTTCGCGGGGAGCGTCTCGCCGTCGCCGAGGAAGCCCAGGATGCCGAGTCGGTACGTCACCGAGACGACGATGACCCGCTGTTCCACCACGAGACTGCGCGGGTCGTAGAGGTCGAGGTCACCAGCACCTGTGACGTACGCGCCGCCGTGGATCCACACCATGACCGGGAGGCGTTCATCCGGCCGGACGTCGGCCGGGAGCGTGATCGACAGTGCCTGGCAGTCCTCGGAGTCGACCATGCCGTCGCCGGCGCCCTCGAGGACTGCGGCGAGAACCTTCGACGTGCGCTGCGGTGAGGCGGGCGAGCGCTCGAACGCGAGGTACGGCGCGGCGGAACCGCCCGCGGCCAGTGGCAACCCCGTCGACACGGGCACCTCGAACCGACCGGCCCGCGCGTAGGGGATGCCGAGCACCCGCACCACGTCGCCGTCGACCCGGCCGACGATCGCGCCGAGGTCAGTCTCGAAGCCGCGAGTATCGAAACCACGGCTGTCGAACCCACGGCTGTCGTCGGGCGCGGGCGTTTCGTCGACACGCTGGTCCATCGCACCACGCTATCCCCCGCGACCTGTTCACAACTCCTGCTGATCGCACTCACAGCGAAGCCACGGGCCGGAACGGCGGCAGGGCTCTCCCCCCGGCGGCGAGGGAGCAGGAGTTGTGAACCGGCTGACCGGCTGACCGGCTGACCGGCTGACCGGCTGACCGTCCGAACGGCCCGGCCCGGAGGGGGCCTACGGGATACGGATGTAGACCGGGTCGCCCCAGATGCTCAGGCGGTGCTGGACGTAGCGCCCCCAGTCGGGCGAGTCGTACATGCCTCCGGCACCGTCATAGATCGCGATGTGGCCTTCGCCCCAGTAGAGGAGGTCACCTGCGACGGCCTCGGATGCCGAGATCTGCACACCGGACGCAGCCTGCGCGCCCGCACCGCGAGGAAGGGAGACACCGAACGCCGCGAACACGTACTGCACGTATCCGTCGCAGGCGAAGCTGTCGGACGGGTCGTTGCCGTTGCCGTAGGGCACGACGCCGACGAATTGTGCGGCATAGGCGAGGATCGCCTCGCCTGAGCGGGCGACCGCCGGGGCGGCGAAGGTCTGCGCCGACGCCGTGGATCCTGAGGAACCGGACGAAGCCGTCGCTGCAGCCTCCGCTTCAGCGGCAGCGGCAGCTGCTGCGGCAGACGAGGCGTCGACCTCCTCCTGGCTGGTCGCGCCATAGCCGTCGCGGACGAACGGGACTGCGGCTGCTGTGGACGGCGCCTCGTAGGAGACCGACTGCATGGTGGCGGCCGAGGGGATCGCTCCGCCGGTCGCCGCATCGACGTCGAGTCCGGCCGCTGCAGCCGGCATCGAGACCGAGACGAAGAGCCCGGTCGCGAGGGTCATGACGCCGAGGGTCGCGAACGGTTTGGCGCGCCTCGCGAACGAGCGTCTTGCACGCGTCGCAGAGGGACTGACGACGGGGACGAGGTCGACGTGACGACGTTCGTCGGCTGCCGAGTCGGTCCATCGGGCGTCCTCGGCTCAGGCGGCGCGACGGGCGGCGCGCGGGCTGAGGGCGACGTGGCGGCCGCCGGCTGAGGATCGGGCGGGAGCGGGCGACGCCGCGGTCGGGTGCAAGCGCTCGAGGGCGCGCGCAGGGGTGTGGCTGGTCATGGTGGGGTACCGTCCTGGGTCTCGGTCGCGTCGGGGTGCGCGCTCGGTTCATGCTCGGTGGGGGCTGCAGATCCGCCCCGGCACTGGCCGGTCCTCGATGACCATGGTCGACCGGTTGTCCGGTCCGAGGAAGGCGAAACGGCTACCCTATGTCGCCGATGCTGAGAGGAACCTCCGCTTGGCGCCTCCTGTGGACGCGCTGAATGCTGCTCGCCGAAGAGCGGCCATCGCACCCGTCGCGGGTGGCGGCGTGGATCCGATCAGGACAGATCGAGCCCAACGGTCGACTGACGGACCACCAACTCTGGCTGGAACACGACCTGCTGCGGCCCGCTGCCCGAGTCTCCGGCGGCCTCGCGGAGCAGCAGCTCGACAGCGGTGTGCCCGATGAGGGCGCTCGGCTGACGGATCGAGGACAGCGGCACGACGGCCGCCGACGCGAAATCGATGTCGTCGTAGCCGATGAGCGCGATGTCCTCCGGGACCCGTACGGTGCCGAGCATGCTGAACGCCTGCAGGAGTCCCATCGCGAGGAGGTCGTTCGCCGCGAACACTGCGTCCGGCCAGTCGCCCCGAGAGCGCCCCCGCAGCGCTTCTCCGGCTGACCGCCCCTGGAGCACGGTGAGCGAATCGGTGGCGACGACCTCGATGGTCGCCTCGGTTCCGTTCGCAACCGCGGCTTCGACCGCTTCGGTCGCGCCGGCCAAGCGGTCGACGACCTGACGGAGCGAGGACGGCCCTCCGACGAAGGCGATCCGGCGACGTCCGAGCGCGAGCAGGTGCTCGACCGCCAGACGCCCTCCTGCCACGTCGTCCACGGCGACGGACGAGAAACTGGCGTCGTCGGTCTGGCGGTCGACGAGTACTGTCGGGGTGCCGCGGTCTCGGAGTCGTGCGAGCCGGGAGAGGTCGTCGCCGAGCGGGGTGATGAGGACGCCGCCCACGCGCTGCTCCTCGAAGAGGTCGAGGTAGGCGCGCTCGCGATCGATGCTCTCGTCGCTGTTGCCGAGCAGGACCGACAGGCCCTCGCCGTCCGCGCGATCCTCGGCGCCACGGGCCACATCGGTGAAGAACGGGTTGCCGACGTCGAGCACGATGAGCCCGATGCTGCGACTGCGACCCGCGCGGAGCTGGCGCGCGGCGTCGTTCCGCACGAAGCCGAGTTCGTCGATCGCTGCGTGCACCCGTTCGACGGTGTCGGGTGAGACCTTCTCCGGACGATTGAGCACGTTCGAGACGGTGCCGACGGAGACGCCGGCTTTCGCCGCGACGTCCTTCACGCTCGCACTCACGGATCCCCTTCGTCCAGCCGGCCCGAGACCTGACGGCGCGCGGGCTGGCTCATTCTCGCACGCACTGAGTCGTTTCACCCGTCACCCCTCCCCGCCCATCACCCATCACCCATCCACCTTCCCCAACTCAGGAAGCGCAGGGCGTGTCGCCCCGTAGCCGCGAGCGGCACCTCCCGACACGCCGGTGGGATCCTGAGTTAGGGAAAGAGAAAAAGAGAAATGGAAGAAAGGGGGAAAACGCGAGGGGTCAGGACGGGGTGACCGTGGAAGACGGAGCCGCGGGAACGGAGACGACAACCTCCAGTCCGTGGCCCGGGCGGTTGCGGAGCTCGATCGTGCCGTCGGCGTTCCGCACGATCGCTGCGACGATCGCGAGCCCGAGGCCCGAGCCGTGCCCCACCGCGTGGCCCGCCGCACGTGTCGTGTCCGGTCTGCTGAACCGTTCGAAGGCGCGCGGTTCGAACGCGGGATCGAGCCCGCCGGCGGTGTCGGCGACGCGCAACACGAGGACACCGCCGGAGTCGTCGAGCATCACCGACACCTGCCGCACCGAATCCTCCTCGACAGCCCGAGCGCCCAGCGCTTGGAGCGCGTTGCCCGTGAGGTTGTCCACGAGCCTCCCGAAGTCGTCCGCCCGGACGGCGAAACCCGAACGCTCCCCGCCCGGCGCCAACACTCCGAGATACTCGATCTCGACAGCCCGCAGGGACGGGTCCGACGCGATCCGGAACCTCGCCCGCTCGACCGCTTCCAGCGCCTCGGCCTCGAGCGCCGCGGCCGTCGTCCGCTCGGGTGGCGTCGCGGCCTCGATGCGCGACAGCTCCAGGAGCGAGGTCACGAGGGCCGACAGCCTCGTCGCGCTCCGTTCAGCCCCTTCGATGTCGGCCAGCAACTGCTCACGCGATGCGTCCTCGAGGCGCGCGAGTTCCAGCTGGGTGCGCAGGATCGCGAGCGGTGTGCGCAGCTCGTGGCTGGCGTCGGACACCAGCTGCCGCTCTCGATCGGCGGACGCACGCAACCGTTCGATGAGGTCGTTCAGGGTGATCGCGAGCTGGGCGATCTCGTCGTCGGCGCGCCCGACGGGCAGCAGCTCGGCCGTCGATCGCTCGCTGAGCTGCTGCGCGCTCACCCGCAGACGCGTCACCGGCCGGAGCGACACGGTCGTCAGTACCCAACCGCCGGCGGCGATGCCGAGGATGAGCAGCGCGAACGAACCGACGAGCAGCAGCCGCATCTGCACGAGCACGGTGGTCTCCTCCGCCTCGTCGCGACCGGCGATGACGTACCAGGTGTCGCCGCCGACGGTGACCGCCTGCGACAGCAGGACGTAGCTCGCACCGCGTCCTGCGTCGACGGTCGTGACCTCCTTGGTCGCGGCGAGCGCCGGCAGTCGCGCCGCGAGGGTGGTCGGCAGGCTGAACACGGGGATCGATCCGTCCGGTGCGACGACGGCGATGCGCGTGCCGAGACCCGGGCCCTGCAGCGGGTCGTCGGGCCTCGCCTGCAGTGCGAACACGTACTGGGCGCCGTCGCTGCGGAGCGCCTGCACGGTGCCGTCGCGGACGATGCGTTCGAGCTGCGCGTTGATCGCGAGTCCTGCGAACAGCGACACGACGACGGCGATGAGCAGACTGCCACCGGCGATCCGGGTGCGGATGCCGTGGTGCCGTTGCCCGCCACGGGAGCGGCGACCACCCCGGCGCTGCCCGCGATCATCCCCCTCGGACCCGCTCAGCACGGACCCGCTCAGCTCTCCGCCGCGACGAGCGAGAACCCGACGCCGCGGCTCGTGATGATGCGCACGCCTGCCCCGGCGAGGTCGAGCTTGCGTCGCAGCCGGCTGATGTACTGGTCGACGACGTTCGGGTCGATGTTGTCGAAGGTCTCCCAGACCTCCTGCAACATCGCCGTTCGCGCGACGACGACGCCGGGCTCCGCTGCGAGGACCCGCAGCACGTCGAACTCGGTGCCGCTCAGGGGGACGTCCCGGTCGCCGACGCGCGCGCGGTGCCGGTGCAGGTCGAGACTCAGCCCACCGACGTCGAACCGCGGTTGGACGGTGAGCGCGTCGCGACGGCGGACGGCGCGGATGCGGGCGGCGAGCTCTGCGAATGCGAACGGCTTGATCATGTAGTCGTCGGCGCCCGCGTCGAGTCCACGCACTCGGTCGTCGACGGCGTCCCGCGCGGTCAGGAGGATGACGGCGAGCGTCGGATCGAGGGCCTTCAGCTGTCGGCAGACGTCGAAACCCGACAGTCCCGGCAGCATCACGTCGACGACGGCGACCTGGAACCCGGCGTCGCCTGCTGCCGCCTGCGTCGCGGCATCGATCGCGCTCGCGCCGTCGAACGTGGTGGTGACGTCGTGCCCGTCGGAGCCGAGGCCCCTGGAGAGGAGGCCGGCCATCTCGCGTTCGTCATCGACGACGAGGATCCGCACGGTCGTCCTCCTGTCGCCATCGAGCATCCACAGCCTAGGCGAAACGGCACCGGCGGCGATTCTGAAGGTCCTGTCAGGAAGGGCCGATGCGCCTTGCCGTCGGCTCCCGCACCGCCATACAGTGCAGTTGCTCCTGACCCTGAATCGATTCAGCGCAGCACGACCCGTGCCGCCTGGACCGCATCACCGCCACCGCCGGGAGCAGCACCTCACCGTGGAGGAACGGACCCTCAATGACGATCGACCAACCAGCGCAGTCAGCGCAACCAGCGCAGTCAGCGCAACCAGCGCAGTCAGCGCAACCGGCGCAACCGGCGCGCTCAGCACCACCAGCCCTCTCCCTCGTCGGAGCGGCCAAGACCTTCGGCCCCGTCGTCGCGCTCGCCGACGGCACCATCCAGATCGAGGCGGGCGAGATCCACGCCCTCGTCGGCGAGAACGGCGCAGGCAAGTCGACGCTCGTGAAGATCCTCGCCGGGCTCTACACGCCGGACGCCGGTGACTTCTCGCTCGCCGGGAAGACGGTCGCCTTCCGCAACGTCGCCGACAGCAAGGCCGCCGGCATCTCCGTCATCTACCAGGAGCCGACACTGTTCCCCGACCTCACGGTCGCCGAGAACATCTTCATCGGACGCCAGCCGAAGAACGCACTCGGCCTCATCAGCACCGGTGCGATGCGCAAGGCGGCCCGCGCACTGTTCGACCGCCTCGGCGTGCAGATCGACCCCGACCGCGTCGCAGAAGGCCTGTCGATCGCCGATCAGCAGATCATCGAGATCGCGAAGGCCATCTCCCTCGACGCCAAGGTCCTCATCATGGACGAGCCGACCGCCGCCCTGTCGGGTGTCGAAGTCGATCGCCTGTTCCAGGTCGCGCGCGGCCTTCGCGAACAGGGTGCCGGGATCCTGTTCATCTCGCACCGCTTCGAAGAGGTCTTCGCGCTGTGCGACCGGATCACGGTCATGCGCGACGGCCGCTACATCGCCACGCACGCCACAGCCGAGACCACGGTGGACGCGATCGTCCGTCAGATGGTCGGCCGCGACATCGCCGCGCTGTTCCCGAAGCAGGAGACGGAGGTCGGCGACGCCGTCCTCCAGGTCGACGCACTGTCCCGCGCCGGCGTCTTCACCGATATCTCCTTCATGGTGCGCGCCGGCGAGATCGTCGCCCTTGCCGGGCTCGTGGGCGCCGGCCGCACCGAGGTGGCCCGCGCCGTCTTCGGCATCGACCCCTACGACACCGGTCGGGTGAGCCTCGGCGGGAAGCCGGTCAAGGCGGGCGATCCGCAGGCGGCGATCACCGCCGGCATGGGGTTCGTCCCCGAGGACCGCCGCAAGCAGGGCCTCGTCATGGACCTGTCCGTCGCCCGGAACGCCACCCTCACCCTCCGCCATCAGCTCGCCCGCTTCGGGATCATCTCCGGGAAGCGCGAGCGAGAGGCCGCGGAGGGGTGGACGTCCCGCCTGCAGGTGAAGACCGGATCCCAGGAGTACGCGGTCTCGACGCTCTCCGGTGGCAACCAGCAGAAGGTCGTGCTCGCGAAGTGGCTCGCCACCGAGCCGAAGTTCCTCATCGTCGACGAGCCCACCCGCGGCATCGACGTCGGCACGAAGAGTGAGGTCCATCGACTCATCTCCGAGCTCGCCGGTCGTGGCATCGCGATCCTCATGATCTCCTCCGAGCTGCCCGAGGTCCTCGGCATGGCCGACCGTGTCCTCGTCATGCACGAGGGCCGCATCACCGCAGAGCTCACCCGCGAAGAAGCGACACCGGAGACCGTGATGCACGCGGCGACCGGCTCCCTGGAAGGCGCACGATGACGAACACCACTGCAACGAAGCCCACGGGTGGAGGCACGCCCGGCGGCGGTCCCGTCACCGTGTCGACCGAGCGGACGACAGGCCCGATTGCTTCCATCCTCCGACCGCGCGAACTGCCCGTGACGATCGCGCTCGTCGTGCTCGTGCTCGTCACCTACCTCGCGAACCCACTGTTCCTGTCGGCGCAGGGGCTCAAGGACCTCCTGCTCAACGCGACGATCATGATCATCCTCGCCGTCGGCCAGGCGCTCGTGATCATCACCCGCAACGTCGACCTGTCCGTGGGCTCGATCCTCGGACTCGTCGCCTTCGCCACCGGCACCATGTTCGCGACGACCGACCTGCCGATCATCGCCGTGTTCCTCATCGCGATGCTGCTCGGTGCGGTGCTCGGCGCGATCAACGGCGCCCTCGTCACCATCGCGAAGGTCCCAGCCCTCGTCATCACGCTCGGCACGCTGTACATCTACCGCGGGCTCAACAACGCGTGGGCCGGTGGCACGCAGTACTTCGCCGACGACCGGCCCGACGCGTTCGGCAACCTGTCCGTCGACACCGTCCTCGGCTTCCCTGTCATCACGCTGATCGCGATCGTGGTCGTCGTGATCGTCGCCGTCTACATGGCCGGCGCCCGCTCCGGCCGTGACCTCTACGCGATCGGTTCCGACCCCGACGCCGCGAAGCTCTTCGGCATCCCGGTCGGCCGCCGCGTGTTCCTCGCCTTCCTCGCGAACGGACTGCTCGCAGGGCTCGCCGGTGTCCTCTACGCCTCGCGCTTCAACTCCGTCGGCGCCACGACCGGTACGGGCATGGAGCTCGACGTGGTCGCAGCGGCCGTCGTCGGTGGCGTCGCGATCTTCGGCGGCAGCGGCTCGGTGGCCGGTGCTGCGGTCGGCGCCATCCTCCTCACCACCATCATCAGCGCCCTCACCGCTCTGCGCGTCGATAAGTTCTGGCAGCAGGCGATCGTGGGCATCCTCATCCTGGCCGCGATCATCATCGATCGTGTCGCCAGCCTCCGTACGGCCAAGAAACTGCGAATGAGCGAGGCACGCGATGTCTGACCTGTTGACCCCGGCGCCCAAGGCGCCCTTCACGAAGGGCTCCGGCCCGCTCGGCACCGACACCACGGGTGTCCTCGTGTCCGAGCCGAAGGGCCGCACCGGCCTCTCGCGGATCATGCTCGGCCGCGACGCGATCATGATCTACGCGCTGCTCGTCGTGGTCATCGGCGCCTGCCTGCTCATCCCACGTTTCGCCTCACCCGTCACAGTGGG
The DNA here is from genome assembly GCF_050613355.1 of Plantibacter sp. RU18. Lineage (NCBI taxonomy): Bacteria > Bacillati > Actinomycetota > Actinomycetes > Micrococcales > Microbacteriaceae > Plantibacter > Plantibacter sp. RU18. Next base: position 386,510 of record NZ_CP159618.1, on the reverse strand, counting down.
CTTCCTGCTCCTCGATGTCATCCCGATCCTCCTCATCGCCATGCCGATGACGCTCGTGATCATCACGGGAGAGATCGATCTGTCCGTCGCGAGCACCGCGGGTCTCACGAGCGCGGTCATCGGCGTGCTGTGGGCCGGCGGCGGGATGGACATCTGGCTCGTCCTGTTCATCGGTCTGCTCGTCGGTGTCGTCGCCGGGGCCTTCAACGGTTTCCTCATCGCGGTGGTCGGGCTGCCGTCGCTCGCCGTGACGATCGGCACGCTCGCACTGTTCCGCGGCCTCGCGCTCGTCGTCATCGGCGACAACGCCGTCGCGAACTTCCCGCCCGACCTCACCGCCTTCTTCACCTCGAAGATCGGCTCGACGGGCATCCCCGTCATCATGGTCGGCGTCCTCGTCGTCGTGCTCGCGTTCGGCGTCATCCTGCACGTGACTCCGTTCGGTCGGGGCCTGTACGCGCTCGGCTTCAGCACCGAGGCGGCGAGCTTCGTCGGCATCAAGGTCGCCCGCTCGAAGTTCTGGCTCTACGTCGCGACCGGCGGGGTCTCCGCCCTCGCCGGCATCTTCTGGACACTCCGGTACTCCAGCGCCCGCAGCGACAACGCCTCCGGCCTCGAACTCGCGGTCATCGCGGCCGTGCTCCTCGGCGGTGTCTCGATCTTCGGCGGCAAGGGGTCCATCCCGGGCGTGGTCGCGGGCGTCCTCCTCATCGGCACCATCAATTACGGCCTCCGCCTCGGGCGTGTGTCCGACGTCGTGCTCATCATCGTGACCGGCACCCTGCTGATCGCCTCGGTGGTCGGCCCCAGTATCTTCGAATCCATCAAGCAGTGGAACCACCACCGACGGATCCGACGCAGCCTGCCCCAGCACTGATCTCCCGATCAGCACCAGGGGCGAACCCACGCCACAGCACCAGGCGTATCCAGAAAGGAACAGACAATGCAGTCGATTCGAAACCGCGCACAGGGCCGTTCAGCCCGTCGCGCAGCGGCCCTCATCGCCGCAGCAGCCTCCCTCGCGCTCATCGCGACGGGTTGCTCAACCGGAGGGTCCGGTGATTCCGCTTCGGGCGGCGCCGGTGCTGCTGAGAGCATCACCTTCATCCCCAAGCAGCTCAACAACCCGTACACGGACGTCGTCCTCGGCGGCGGCAAGGACGGCGCCAAGGCTGCCGGCTTCACCGCGACCGAGGTCGTCGGCCCGCTCGAGGCGAGCGCGTCCAGCCAGGTGTCCTTCATCAACGCGGAGACCCAGGCCGGCACCAACGTCATCGTCATCGCGGCGAACGACCCCGACGCCGTCTGTCCTGCCCTCAAGGAAGCCCGCGACGGCGGCGCGAAGATCGTCGCGTTCGACTCCGACACCAGCAAGGACTGCCGCGACGTCTTCATCTCCCAGGTGGTCGCCAAGGACGTCGCCCTGATCCAGACGAAGCTCATCGCGGAGCAGATCGGCGGATCCGGCGAGATCGCGATCCTCTCGGCCACGGCCAACGCGACGAACCAGAACGAGTGGATCAAGTACATGGAGGAGGAGCTGAAGTCGAACCCCGACTACAAGGACATCACGCTCGTCGCCAAGGTCTACGGCGACGACGACGACACCAAGTCCTTCCAGGAGGCGCAGGGGCTGCTGCAGGCGCACCCGAACCTGAAGGGCATCATCTCGCCCACCACGGTCGGCATCGCTGCGACGGCTCGCTACCTCTCCACCTCGGAGTACAAGGGGAAGGTCGCACTGACCGGACTCGGCCTTCCGAACGAGATGCGTCCGTTCGTGAAGGACGGCACCGTCACCGCGTTCGCGCTGTGGGACCCGGCTCAGCTCGGCTACGTCGCCGCGTTCGCCGGCAAGGCACTCGCTGAGGGCACGATCACGGGCAAGGAGGGCGACACCTTCAAGGCCGGCGACCTCGGCGACCGTGAGGTGGGCGCGGACGGCACCGTCATCGTCGGCCCGCCGACCACCTTCAACGCGGACAACATCGACGACTACGACTTCTAGGAGTCGCGAGCGTCACGAGTGACACAGCAGTGACGACGGGCCGGGTGCACATGCACCCGGCCCGTTCGTGGCGCCGACGGTCGTTCCCCGAGCCAAATCCGCTCCCCGAGCTTGTCGAGGGGCCCCGACCTTTCTCAGGACCCTCGCGGCCTGTCCTCCCCAATGCAGGAACCTGGGGCCCGACACGCCGAGGCCGTCCTGAGAAAGGTTGATGCGAATGGGTGTGTGTTGCGAGAGGGTCAGTCCTCTTCGTCGCGACGCTTGAAATCGGCCTCCAACCGACGGATGCGCTCGGCGTCCTCCGCCGCCTGGATCTCGCGTTCGAGGGCGGCGAGCTGCTGCTCCGTGTCGTTCACGGCGCGGTCCGGCTGCGACGGACTCGGCGGCGCCCACGAGCCGGCGCTGCGGGACGGCTTGCGCGGCTGCCTGCGTCCGCGCCACTCGGGCAGTTTGATCCGGCTGTTCGACCAGTCCTTGCCGAGGGTGAACCACAGCACCACGCCGATGAGCGGGATGAACACGATGAGCAGCACCCACACGATCTTCGGCAGGTTCCGCACCACCGGGTCCGGCTGCCCCACGACGTCGATGAGCGCCACGATGGTGGCGACGATGAGCAGCAACGACAACACGAACATGCCGTCAATCCTAGGCAGAGGCTGCGGTGGCGCCTGTCGGCGGTGACCGACAGGATGGAGCGATGAAGACCATCCCCCTGCCACAGACCGAGCTCACCGCCTCGAGCATCATCCTCGGACTCATGCGCATCGAACCCCTCGACGACGAGGCCATCCGCACGCTCTTCCACACGGCACGCGACGCCGGCGTGACGGTGTTCGACCACGCCGACATCTACGGCGACGAACGCCACGGCTGCGAACGCCGCTTCGGCGACGCGATCACCCTCACCGCCGCCGAACGCGAGCAGGTGCTCATCCAGTCGAAGGTCGGGATCCGCCCGGGCTTCTTCGACTTCTCGGAGGAGCACATCCTCCGCACGGTCGACGAGTCGCTCGCGGCCCTCAAGACCGACTATCTCGACTTCCTCCTGCTGCACCGCCCGGACACCCTCGTGGAACCCGAGGAGGTCGCTTCGGCGTTCGACACCCTGCAAGCTTCGGGCAAGGTCCGGAACTTCGGCGTCTCGAACCACACACCGGCGCAGGTCGAGCTCCTCCGGGGTTCGGTCGAGCAGCCGCTCGTCGTGAACCAGGTGCAGCTGAGCATCACGCACGCCCCGATCATCGCCTCGGGGATCGCGGCCAACATGGTCGGCCTCGACCAGTCGATCGACCGCGACAACGGCATCCTCGACTACAGCCGACTCACCGGCATGACGCTGCAGGCCTGGTCGCCGTTCCAGAAGGGCTTCTTCGACGGCGTGTTCCTCGGCGACCGCGAGCACTACGCCGAGCTGAACGACGTACTTGACGAGCTGGCGGACACCCACGGTGTGACGCCGACGGGCATCGCGACGGCGTGGATCACGCGTCACCCCGCGAACATCCAGGTCGTGCTCGGCACGACGACGCCGTCGCGCGTCCAGGACGCCGCCGCGGGGTCCGACATCGCACTGTCGCGGCAGGAGTGGTATCGCCTGTTCACCGCTGCGGGGCACACGCTGCCGTAAGGCGGTCATCGCGTCGGTCTCCCACTGCGCTGCGCGGGCAGCTTGCGACCGTGCACCTGCAGTGCGGTGGGAGATGAGGCAGCCGGTACGCTCGAAGTCGACACGGGAGGCAGCATGGCGAAACACGACATCGGATTCGCCGCCGTCGCCAGACTCGCCGGCGTGTCGAACGCGACCGTGTCGAACACGCTGAACCGCCCCGAGATCGTCGCCCCCGCAACCCGTGAACGCGTCCTGGCGGCGATCGAGGAGCTCGACTTCGTCCCGAACCGCGCTGCGGCGACGCTCCGCCAAGGGACGAACCGGCTCATCGGACTCGTCATCCCGGACATCGCGAACCCCTTCTACTCGGCGATCACCCGTGGCGTGACCGAGGCTGCCGCCGAACGCGGCTACACCGTCGCCCTGTGCGTCAGCCACGACGACCCCGATCTGGAGCTGCGGCACTTCGAGATGCTCGCGGAGCACCGTGCGGCCGGAGCGCTCGTCGCTCCGCTCAGCGCTGACGCCTCCCGGCTCGCGCAGCTCCGTCGAGTGGGCAGCCGACTCGTCCTCATGGACCGCACTGCACCGGCCGGAACCGGCTGCTCGGTCTCCATCGACGACGTGCACGGTGGAGCGCTCGCCGTCGCACACCTGCTCGGGCGCGGTGATGCGGCACGAGCCGCCGTGCACGATGCCTCCAGCACCATCGCGCTGGTGAACGGCGACCTCGCCATCCCGCAGTGCGCCGATCGGCGCGCGGGTGCCCGGGACGCGTTCACGACGGCAGGACTCGACCCCGACGACCTCCGCGAATACACCGTGGACGAGATGACCGTGGACGCCGGCCGCACCGCGGGCCGCGCGATCGCGGCGCAGACAACACGCCCGGCCGGGGTCTTCTGCACCAACGATCAGCTCGCGCTCGGCGTGATCCGCGGGTTGAACGACGGTGGGCTCGCGGTTCCTGACGATGTGTCCGTCGTCGGCTACGGCGACCTCGCGCTCGCGGCCGACGGTCGGGTGCCGCTCACGACGGTCGAGCAGCCCAAGGACGAACTCGGTCGGGTCGCCGTCGAGATCCTGCTCGCCGAGCTGGGCGCCGACCGCTCGTCGCACAAGCACGTCTCGCGGACCCTCCAGCCGCATCTCGTCGTCCGCGAGTCGGCGCCGTAACGCCGATTCCCGGCAGGAGCACACGAGCACCCGGGGTCGACTCGACATCGGAGGCCCGTTGGGGTACTTTCGACCCAGAATTTAATCGATTAAATCACCCGTACCCGCACTGAACAGGATCGACGATGACCCACACCAGCCCAGCCGTGCACCCGCTCCTCACCCCGCACGAGCGCCGCAAGCCGCGGATCGGCCTCGTCGCCGGAGGACTCGGCACCTACTGGCCCCAGTTCCCCGAGCTCCTGCCCCAGCTGCAGGAGTCCGCGCGCTACGTCTCCGAGCGCTTCCAGCAGATGGACGCGGAGGTCGTCGACGTCGGCTTCATCTCCGACGCCCAGGAGGGCGACGCCGCAGCGGAACGCCTCCGCCAGGGCGACTGCGACCTCATCGTCCTGTTCCTCACCACCTACCTCACCTCGTCGATGGTGCTGCCGATCGCGCAGCGGGCGAACACGCCGGTGCTCGTGATCGACCTGCAGCCCACCGAGAAGATGGACCATACGAGCTTCGACACCGGCGCCTGGCTCGCCTACTGCGGGCAGTGCCCCGTTCCCGAGGTCGGCAACGTGTTCCGGCGCGCGGGCATCCCGTTCCGCTCGGTGTCGGGCTGGCTCCGTCAGGAATCGGCATGGGAGCGCATCTCCCAGTGGATCCGCGCAGCCCACGTCCGTGCGGCACTGCGGCACGCCCGCCACGGCCTCATGGGCCACGTCTACCCGGGGATGCTCGACGTGTCGACAGACCTCACGCTCCTGCCGACCACCTTCGGGTCCCACGTCGAGGTGCTGGAGTTCGACGACCTGCGCGTCCTCGTCGACGAGGTGACCGACGCCGAGGTCGACGACGACTTCGCGTGGGGTGCGAAGGTGTCGGTCGGGCTCGACCGCCTGGTCGACGAGTTCGCGCTCGACAGCCTCGCCTACTACCACCGCGGTCGCGACGGCGAGCAGCACGAGCGACTCGGCGCGGGGATGATCCTCGGTGCATCGCTGCTCACCGCACGGGGCATCCCGACGACGGGCGAGTACGAGTTGCGGACGACGGTCGCGCAGCTCGCGACACAGGTCGTGGGGGCCGGCGGGTCGTTCTGCGAGATCCAGGCCCTGAACTTCGAGGACGACGTCGTCGAGATGGGTCACGACGGCCCGGCGCATCTCGCGGTGAGCTCACGCGACCCACTGCTCCGAGGTCTCGGCGTCTACCACGGCAAGCGCGGGTGGGGTGTGAGCGTCGAGTTCGACGTCCGGCAGGGCCCGGTCACACTGCTCGGGCTCGGACAGGACCGCGACGGCTCCCTCGCGTTCGTCGCATCCGAGGGCACGGTCGTTCCGGGACCACTGCTCGCGATCGGCAATACGACGAGCCGGGTCGACTTCGGACGTGACCCGGGCGTCTGGGTCGACGAGTGGAGTGCGACGGGTATCGGACACCACTGGTCGTTGTCGCTCGGGCACCGCGCGGCCGACTACCGTGCGGCGGCGAGTCTCCTCGGGATCGACTTCCGCCAGGTCTGAGCGGGACACGGAGTCGCTCGACGCCCTCGAACGGGCGCACCGCACGCGTGCAGACCGGGGCGCCACCTGTCCGAGGTGCGGTGACGGAGCTGCAGGTGCAGGCAGAGGTCAGAGGGCGGCGCGAAGTCGGTCGACTGCCGGCTCGACGATCGCGATCGGCGCTGCACGCTGCAATCCTTCGAGCGCGGTCGTGAGACGGCGGGCGATGCGGTCGACGTCTCCCCCGCCTGCGCCGAGCTCGCGGATGGGTGCGAGCAGTGCCGTGCGCCGCAGCCAGGGTTCGTCCTGCATCCACCGGTCGAGCACGGTCTCGGCCTTCGCGCGGGCGGTGCCGTCGAGGCGCTCGAGCAGCGGGCCGATCACGTCGGTCGCGAGCGGATCGGCGAGCTCGGTGATCCGACCGCTGCGCACGAAGCCTTCGATGCGCGTGAGGTCGGTGTGGAGCAGGACGGGCACGCTTGATTGGAGGAGCACGATCGCCGCGAGCCGCCGCTCGAAGACGGGCACCTGCCAGAGCTCGGAGGCGAGCGCGGTCAGGTCGTCATGCCCGAGACCGCGGAACTTGCGGAGCGCATCGCGGACCGTACCGCGCACCGCGCCGACGGACGAACCGTAGGAGGCGAGACCGGGACCCAGCCGCTCGGCGAGATCCGCCGCCCGGTATCCATCGCCCTCATACTGGAGCGCGGCATCGATGAACCCGCCCGCGTCACTCACGCCATCCATTCTCGTGCTCGTGCAGGGTCAGCGCGGGAGGAAGTCGAGTTCCTGGAAGTCCGACACCTCGGGCACCCACCGGCCCTCGACGAAGCCGATGTGCGTCGGGTGGATGTTGTAGGCGTCGTACGCGGCCTGATCGGCGAAACCCATGGCGAAGTGGAAGCGTAGCGGGCTCTTCGCGCTGACCTGTCGCGAGATCGTGAAATCGGTGACGCCGGGGATCGACGCGAGCACCCGCGCAGCGGTGTCGAGGAAGTCGCTCTCGGCGTCGGAGTCGGCGTCGTGCACGAGCGAGAAGGTCACGGTGTGGCTGATCATGCGCTCAATCCTATGAGCGTCGCGGCACGCCAGGACGCTCAGCACACGTCCGTCGACCGGGGCAAGGGAGGCGGGACCCTCGGTGCCCCGATGCCCAGATCACGTCCGAATTCGCCGCTATAGTATAGGAAGACGTGTGCAACGCGGCCACGTACGCAGAGAAAGCAATCGACCCATGGAACGAATCATCATCGACACCGACCCCGGAATCGACGACGCCGGCGCACTGTTCTGGGCGCTCGCCTCGGACGCACTGCAGGTTGCAGCACTGACCACGGTGTTCGGCAATGTCGACGTAGAAACGGCCACTGCGAACGCACGACGGATCGTGGCCGTTACGGGCCGCACCGACGTGCCCGTCTGGCGGGGTTCTGCTCGTCCGTTGGTCGGGCGGCCCCACTACGCCGAGCACATCCACCGACCTGGTGGCCTGGGCTATTGGGAGCACCCCGACCCGGACCCTCAAAGCGACGAGGAGTCGGTCGCGGTCCGTCGGATGATCGACACCGTCATGTCGGCTCCGGGTGAGGTGAGCATCCTCGCCCTCGCGCCCCTGACGAACGTCGCCCTCGCCATCAAGCTCGAGCCAGCCTTCGCCCGATCGGTCAGACGCATCATCTACATGGGCGGCGCTGCACTCACCTGGGGCAATGTCACCCCGGTCGCGAGCGCGAACATCTACAACGATCCCGAAGCCGCTCAGATCGTCATCGATTCGGGTGCCCCGGTCACCCAGGTCGGTCTCGACGTGTCGCGGAACTTCGCGCTGTCCCTGGATCACCTCGCGGAGCTGTGGGAGTCACCGTCGCCGACGGCCCGCGCGCTCTGCGAGATGATCGGCTACCCGGATCGCCAGGACTCTCGCGACGAGATGCCGGAATGGAAGAGCGAGGGTATGCACCTCAACGACGTCCCCTGCGTCGCGTATGCCCTCAACCCCGAGTGGTTCACGGTCCGTCGCCTGCACGTCGACGTGGAGCTGCACGGCGAGCACACCCGTGGCCAGACCGTCGTGCACATGACCGATCGCTGGCAGCAGGAGCCGAACGTCGACGTCCTGCTGGACATCGACGGACAGGCTGTCGCCGACGCCCTGACGGCCGCGGTCAGTTCAGTTCAGTTCGCACCACGCGATAACCCAGTTCGCCCGCACCCACTCATGAGTGGGCCCTCCGGCCACGCACCAGCCCGCCGCAGCACCAGGCGGGAGTCGGTGCGTGGCCGGACGTGTTTCACGATCCAGCCCGTCTTCACGGGCCACCACAGCGGACGGGCGACGACGCGTCCGGCTGCGCGAGTCTCCTCACGCAGCCGGACGCGTCGTCCTGCAAGGCCGGGTCAGTTGCCGACGAAGAGTCCGTTGCGTCGCTTGGCGAGGACGTAGAGCACCACGCTGATCGTGCAGAGGACGGCGATGTAGACGGGGAAGACCCAGAACATCCCCTGGCTCTGGAGCCAGACCAGCAGGTAGGAGGCCGTGCCACCGAAAAGCGCGACGCCGATCCCGTACCCCAGACCCACGCCGGTCCCCCGGCAGAACTGCGGCAACAGGGAGTTCGCGACGACGTTGTAGATGGTCATGTTGACCAGCAGGACCAGTGCGCCACCGAACATCACTCCCGCGAGTCCACCCAAGCCGGGCTGGGAGTAGAGCATGATCAGGAAGATCACGGGAATTGCGACGATTCGGGCGACGATGAACCACCGGGAGATGGCGAACCGGTCCAGGATGCGACTGAGGACGATGGCACCGAGCGTGAGGAACACGCCCATGCCGGTCGTGATCGCGAAGACACCGGTGGGGTCCTCCTTGAAGGTTCCGTTCGCGAGGTTCGGAAGCCCCGCGATCCACGCGTAGTTGTAGGCCTGGATCGCACCGACGACGAAGATGATCGCGAGCACGCTCAGCCAGTACTTCCGCACACCGCTCCACGCCGACGGCTCACCACCAGTCGCAGCAGGGATCCCTCCGATGGTGCGGATCGCTCGCGTGTCGAGCGTCTCCGGGAGGGTGCGGCGCAGCCAGAGGACGATCAGGCCGAGGACGCCGCCGATGATGAAGGGGATCCGCCAACCGTATTCACCCAGAGCGGTCGGCCCGATGAGCAGGCTGATGACGAACCCCGACAGGGGTGCGAGCAGGTTCCCGAGGTTGTTGAAGAAGGCGAAGAAGCCCGCGACGTATCCCGGGCGATCGGGGACGAGTTCCACGGCATAGGCCGTGCCCAGTGGCGCTTCGATTCCAGTGGACACACCCTGCAACAGGCGCATGAGGACGACGATGATCGGAGCCGCGACACCGATCGTGGCATAACCCGGCAGGACCCCGATGACGAAGCTTCCGAACGCCACCGCGCCCACCGCGAACATCATGATTGTCTTCCGGCCGTGCTTGTCGGCCACCGCCCCGAGGATCACTCCCCCGATGGGCCGGGCCGCGAAGCCGACCGCGAAGCCGACCGCGAAGACCGCCAGTGCACTCAGCGTCGAGGCCAGCGGGTCGTCGGCTGGGAAGAACGCCGCACCGATGTAGACCGAGAGGAGCCCGAACAGCGCCCAGTCGTACCACTCGAGCGCGTGACCCCAGCTGAGGGCGAGGAGGTGGCGGCGTTGAACCGCATCGGGCCGGGTGGTGGTCACGCGTGACGCGGTCACCGTGTCTGACTCTGGGTTCACTGGGAGCTCCTTTGCTCAGGGGCCATCGAGCGCATCGCTCGGCTGACGAGTGGGGGTGCAATCACTATAGTATAGTAATTGCACTCACGTACAGCGCCTCCGGGAAACAGATCGACAACCGACAGAAGGAGCCATGATGAGCACGACGACCCTGGCCGACGACGACCTCATCGAGGCCGCATCGGCTCTGCTGCTCCGAGCGTACGACGACACACAGCACCGGGTCGCAGCAGCTGCCAGAGGATTGTCCGGGGAGGTCTTCCTCGGCCTCAGCCTCGCGACACCACGGGTGAGCATCTGCGCGGAGAGCAGTGCAGTGGCGAATGCCAAGATGGCCGGCGAGGAGGCGGTCGGCACCATCGTCTCCGTCGGCCTCGACCCGGCAGGCGTTCCGCGCGTCATCAACCCGTGCGGGGTGTGCCGTGAAGTCGTCCCCCGCTTCGGCCGCGACCTCCGCGTCCTCGTCGACGCCGGCGGCCACATCATCGCCGCCTCCCCCGAGGAGCTACTCCCGATGCCCTGGGTCCGCGCACGCTCGTACGACTGAGGGCGACAACCGACGCGACGGACGCCTCCAGACGACGACAGGCCCCCACACCGAGATCGGTGCGGGGGCCACGGTCATGAACCGTCTGCGCTGTCAGCCACCAGCGCGGTCAGTCACCGGCGGGGCAGCAGCCGGCCACCCTCACGGAGTCGGTCAGCGCCATGGCAGGGGGCGGCGCAGCGTCTCACCGATCAGCGCCAACACGCCGTCGAAGTCCATGTCGAACACCACACGGTGTCAAGCCCCGGGTTTGGTAGAGGCTCGGTTAGACCCGTTCCATCACGGTGATGGTGGGTAGTTGCGTGTAGAAGTTGTTCTCGGCTTCGACGGGTGGGATGTGTCCGATCTCGCCGTGGAGCCGGCGGTGGTTGTACCAGTCGATGTATTCCGCGACCGCGATCTCGAGCTCGTCGATCCCCTTCCACGGGCCGAGGTTGCGGATCAGTTCGGCCTTGAATAGAGAGTTCAGCGCCTCGGCCATCGCGTTGTCGTAGCTGTCGCCCTTGGACCCAACCGAGGCGACTGCTTCTGCCTCAGCGAGGCGGTCGGTGTAGCGCACGGCACGATATTGGACTCCGCGATCCGAGTGGTGGACAAGTTGTGACAGGTCCCGGCCGGCACGCTGCCGCGTCCAGACGCCCATCTCGAGAGCATCGAGGGCAAGCTCGGTGTGCATGGTTGTGGAGAGCTGCCAGCCCACGATCCGGCGGGAGAACACGTCCAATACGAACGCGGCATACACCCAGCCGGAGAACGTCCGAATGTAGGTGATGTCCGCAACCCAGAGGCAGTCCGGTGCCGGTGCGGTGAACCGTCGGTCAACGAGGTCCCCCGGACGATCCGTGAATGGCCCAGGGATCGTCGTGCGTGGCCCCTTGGCCCGCGAGATCCCGCGGAGACCCTCCCGACGCATGAGCCGCTCGATCGTGCACCTGGCCACCCGGTGGCCGTCGCGACGCAGCTGCGCATGGACCTTCCGGACGCCATAGACGCCATAGTTCGCTTGGTGCACGGCACGGACCTTCACCACGGTGTCCTCGTCACTGACGGACCGCTGCGAGGGCGGCCGAGACCGCGCGGCATAGTACGTCTGCGGGGCAATCGGCAGTTCCCTGCAGATCGGCTCGACCCCGAACTCTTCCTTGTGTTCATCGATGTAGGCGATCATCTGCTGTGTGGGCGGTCGAGCTCCGCCGCGAAGAAAGCCGACGCGCTCCGCAAAATCGCGTTCGCCCGCCGCAACTCCCTCACCTCACGCTCCACCTCGACCAGGCGAACCGCAGTATCAGTGGACGTCCCCGAACGCAGACCCCCATCGACCTCGGCGCGCTGGACCCAGCCACGCAACGTGTCCGACGGGACACCAAGCTGCCGGCCGATCCTGGTACACACACCACGGCGGCCCCCATCCGCATCACGCGCCTCGAACACAAGGCGCACTGCACGCTCTCTCAATTCCGCCGGGTACTTCCTCAAAGCTGGCATACTCCTCATCCTTTCAGGACGATCAGAGTCTCCATCAAACCAAGGGCAAGACACGGTGCAGCGGACGGGTCTCCCCCGCGACCGGATGGACGCCCGCGAGATACCGCTCGCCGGTGGCCGGGTCCTCGAAGGTCTGCAGGGGACGCTGGACGGAACCGGTCACGAGCTCCGGGCGGAGCAGGCTGGCGACCGCAAGACTGTCGTTGATCCCCATCACCCGCCCGCCGTCCAGCTGCGGATAGGAGCGGGTGTAGAAGCCTGCGTAGTCGGCGCTGATCCTCGTGATCAGTTCTGCCGGCGCGTAGCCGGTGTCGGAGACGATCGACAGGAAGAAGTCCTCCGGCACCATCGCCTGCCTGGTCACGTATGGCCCGCACCAGGTCACATCGCCCACATGGCTCGCGACCTCCTGTGCGGCGTCGATGTCGAAGGAGACGTTCGGGTCGCGCGAGACCCTGAAACGACGATCCGCCCAGGGCTCGGTGTCGTGATACAGCGCCGGGCCGAGCGTGCCGACGATGGTGGTGCTCGCCAGGCGCTCCAACAGGTTCGGCTCGGTCTGCAGAGCCCTCGCCAGATTCGTCTGCGGTCCGATTGCGAGGAAGTCGATCTCGCCGTCGTGCTGATCGACGAGGTCCAACAGGACGGAGATGGCGTTCGGCCCTGCCGGGACCGGGACGGCAGGCCGCAACCCGGTGTTGCCGAATCCGTCCTCCCCGTGGATGCCGGGGTTCAGTCGGAGCTCCTGACGCAGCGGCGCCTCGCTTCCGCGGTAGACGGGCACGTCCTCGCGCCCGCAGGTGTCCAGCACGTACCGGGCGTTGTCGGCCGCGCGGTCGCTCTGGCAGTTGCCGAATACGCTCAGCACGGCGAGGATCTCGACTTCGGGATCCGCCGCGAGCAGCATCAGTGCCAGCGCGTCGTCCACGCCGGTGTCCGTGTCGACCACGACTTTTCTCATCGTTGCATTCCTTGTCCCTGGTGGTGCCATCCCTGGTGGTGTCCTCGATCGCGCTGGTCCTGCGTCGAGCCGATCATGGCGCGCTCAGACCGACCGCGCCGAACGCCCGTCGCGCCCGTTCGCCCGTGAGCCACGCGATGAGATCGGCCGCTGCTGCCGGAGCATCGGGGCGTGCGCCGATGGCGAAGCGGGCATACGACTGGAGCTCGTGCGGGATCGCCTCGACGACATGGTCGCCGTCGACCGAGCGCAGCTCACTGACCTGCTGGATCGCGACGTCCGCCCTCCCGTCGTGCAGTGCCGTCGCGGTCAGCCCGGCCTCGAAGCGGACCGCGCGTTCGTCCAATGGCTCTCGCAGCCCGCGCTGCTCCAGCAGACCGGCGAAGTGCACGCCACTCGCCCCGGAGAGCGAGTAGGCGACCGCACGTGCGTCGAGGAGGTAGTCGAGGAACGTCTGCGTAGAGTCGTCCGACGGCGTCGGGGTGCCGGGGCGCCGACCGAATCCGATCGATGAGACCGCGATCTCCGCGATCGAGGCTGGATCGAGGATCCCGTCGGCGGCCACGGCGTGGAGCGGGGATGCGACGCCCAGCAGGAGGTCGGGGCGTTCTCCGCCCGCGATCCGCTGCAGGAGCACCGTGGTCGGTTCGAACGTCGTCCGGACCTGGACGCCGGTCGCCGTCTCGAACTCCGGGATGAGGGACTCCACGAGTGGCTGTTGCACCACGAGTCCGCTGAAGAGGGTGATCATGCGTTGCCCGCCTTTCCGGCGTCGTCCCGTACGGCGAGCGCCGAGAGCTGGTCATCGGTCAGCGCGGAGGTGCGATGACCTGAGGTGAGGAAGAACAATTGCGCCGTGTGCTCCAGTTCCTCGAGTGCATCGAGCGCCGCGTCGAGGTCGACGCCGGCGACGACCGGGCCGTGGTTGCGGAGCAGGAGCGTGTGCCCGCGGAGTGCCGCCGCCTCGATCGCCTCGGTCGCCGCCGGATCTCCCGGAGCGAAGTACGGCAGCAGCTGCAGAGCACCGACGCGCATGCCGAAGTAGGCGGTGAGCGGAGGGATCGGCTGATCCGGATCGAGGCCGTCGAGCACGGAGAGCGCGGCGGAGTGGACCGAGTGCGTGTGGACGATGGCGTTCGTCTCCGGGCGGACACGCAGCATCGCGACGTGGAGGAACGCCTCCTTCGTGGGCTTCGGCCCGTCCACGTGGCGGCCGGTCGCGTCGAGGACGGACAGCTCCCTGGCATCGACGTCTGCGAGGCTCACCCCGGTCGGTGTCACGAGGATGCGGTCTCCGTCCCGCACGGCCAGATTGCCCGTTCGCCCGTGGGTGAGTCCGCGGCGATGGACCGAATGGGCCACCCGCTCGATCGATCGACCGGCCGCCGCCGCCGCGATCATGCGAGGACCCCGCGCAGCGCGATGTCGACGAAGAATTCTGGGCTGCCGAAATTGCCGGACTTCAGGACCAGCTGGAGGTCACGGGTCAGGTCGTGCACCCACGGGGCTCCCAATGCGGCTTCCTCTCCGACGACCGCGATGCGGGTGCCGAGCGACCTGATGACCTCACCGGACGTCTCGCCGCCCGCGATCACCATCCGGCTGATGCCACGCGCGACGAGCTGCTGCGCGATCAAGCCCGCGGCGGCCTCGTACAGCTCGCCGTACCCGGCGTCGAGCGCGGCCCGCTCCTCCGCGGCGCTGGAGGAGTAGATCAGGGCCGAATCACCGTCGCGCTGCTGGTCCCACCACGACAGAGCACGGGCGGCGAGGTCGTCGGCAGATTCTCCCGCCGCGGCGAGCAACCGGTAGGAGGGTCCTCCCGCGTCACGGAACCGTGCGATCTGCTCGAGCGTGCGTCGGGAGCAGCTTCCGGCGATGATCGCCGTCCGTCCGGCCGGAGTCCGCGGGATCCGCCCGGCCGTGCGCGGCGATCGGCGCGCGATCGCGCCGATCAGGCCGGCCGATCCCGCGAGCAGCACTGCGCCGTCGACGGCCGCGGCGACGGTCGCGAGGTCGTCTTCCTCGACCGCGTCCACCACGAGGTGCCGATGACCCTCCGCCTCGGCTGCCGTGATCCGATCGCGCACACGATCGGCGCCCGCGCGCACCGCGTCGAGCGGCAGCAGACCGACCGATCCGGTCGTCTGCGGCACGAGCAGCCGCAGGACGGACGAGTCGCGCATCGGTGTGACGGGATGATCGCGCATGTGCGTCTCGTGGAGGAGGGCGTCACCGACGAACAGATGCCCCTGATAGACCGTCCGGCCGTGCAGTGGCGCGGCCGGCGTGGTCACGACGGTGGTGACGCCGAGCCGCGCGGCGAGCGCCTCGGTGATCGGGCCGATGTTGCCCTCATCGGTCGAATCGAACGTCGAGCAGTACTTCACGTAGAAGCGGTCAGCGCCCAGGCGTTGCAGGAGGGACAGCGCGGTGGTGCTGAGCTCGACGGCGGCCGCGATCGGCATCGAGCGGGTCTTCAACCCGATCACGATGGCGTCCGCGTCGACCGGTGTGTCGTCGATGTCCGTCGTCAGCACGAGCATCGTCCGCAGACCGGCGCGGCTCAGCGCCGCGGCGACGTCGGTGGCACCGGTCACGTCGTCGGCGATCACGCCGATCACTGCGGACGCTCCGCGATCGCCTGGGAGAGGCGTCGCGCGGCCGAGCCGGGGCCGTCGAGCACGGGCGCGTCGAACCGCTCCGCGAGGCCTGCGCTCGCGGGAGCCAAGGAGTACTGCGCCAGCACGATCACGTCGTCGGCCTCGGTGACTGCGCCGATCGCGTCTGCGAGCATGTCGACGAGTTCCGGCTCGGTCGTCGGCCCGGCTGCGGCGGCGACCACGAGCGGCACGATGTGGGTCTGCGCGCCCGCCGCGGAGAACGCCGCTGCGAGACGCGTCGAACTGTCGGCGGCAGCAGATTCGAGGGACGCGACCAGCAGGACCCGTCCGGGCCGCCGGGCCACGGTGTCGGCGAAGAGCGCGCCGTCGGCCGAGAGGACCACGGGTTCACCCGGCGATCCGGCTCGTGCCTCGGCACGGATGCCGTACTGCGAGCAGGTGAGGAGGACGCCTTCGGCGCCGCCCGCGATCGCGAGTTCGATGAGCTGGTCCATTCGGGCGGCGAGCGGAGCCGTGATGCCGTCCGGTTTCGCGTCCTGGAGGAGGCGGTCGTCCAGGAGGTTCCAGACGACGCTTCCCGGGAGCGCCTCCGCGACGGCCGCTGCGGCCGGCGGGATCGCCAGAGCGGTGGCGCTGATGAGCGCGATCTTGACGGTCACCTGGTGATCCTCTCGACCCACGACAGTCCTGCGCGAGTGTCGGTGACGGGTCCGTACTCGCAGCCGATCCAGCCGTCGTAGTCGCTGACGGCGATCCGGGCGAGCACCCGGTCGTATGCGATCTCACCCGTCCCCGGCTCGCCTCGTCCCGGGTTGTCCGCGACCTGCACGTGCACGATGTTCGGAAGGAGGCGCTCGTACCGTTCAAGGACGTTCCCTCGGTCCACCTGCGCGTGATAGAAGTCGAAGAGCACGCCGACCGTCGTCGGGTCGACCGCCTCGGCGACCGCCGCTGCCGTTTCCATCGAGGCCAGGGCGAATCGTGGCTGGTCCCGCTTGTTGATCGCCTCGAGCGCGAGGCGCACGCCGGCACTGCGCGCCTGCTCCGCAGCCCAGCCGATGTTGGCGACATAGGTCGCGAACGCCACATCAGGGTCGACGTCGTCGGGACGGAGGCCTGCCATGGTGTGCACGACCGGCGCCCCGAGGATCGAGGCGTACTCCAACGCGATGAGCACACCGGCGCGGAACTCCTCCTGCGCACCGGGGACGGACGCGGCCCCCATGATGGTGGGCGAGCCGGGCAGCCCAGCCGGGGTGTTGATGATCACCTGTTCCAGGCCCGCGGCGTCCAGCAGCTCCCGGACCCGGTTCGCCGGCAGCGCGTAGGGCGAAGCGAATTCGACTCCCGTGAATCCACTCTCAGCAGCGGCATTGAAGCGCTGCTCGAACGGGAGCTCGGTGAAGAGCCACTTCAGGTTGGCCGCGAGACGGATCTGACCGCCCGACGTCTCGACGATCACGCCCGCACCGCCTGGTAGTCCGGGTTCACGACGAACTGCGGAGCACCACCGCCGAGCACCTCGATGACGTTGGCGGCAGCCATCCTGCCCGATTCACCACGCGCCTCGCGGGTCGCCCCGGCGACGTGCGTCGTGGCCAGGATCCCCGGGGTGTGCAGCATCGGGCTGTCCTGGGGCAACGGCTCGACCTCGAAGACGTCGAGGGCGGCACCACCGATGACGCCGTCTCTGACCGCGTCGATCAACGCATCCTCGTCGACGATCCCACCGCGGGCCGTGTTGATGAGGTGGGCGTCGTGCTTCATCGTCGCCAGGCGCGTTGCGTCGATGAGATTGCGCGTCGAATCGTCGAGGAACAGGTGCAGGGTGATGAAGTCCGACTGCGAGAGCACCTCGTCGAGCTCAGCCCGCCGGACCCCGTTCGCGCTCGCGTACGCGTCGTCGAAGTACGGGTCATAGGCGATGACCTCCATGCCGAACCCCCTCGCCAGACCGGCGACGGCCTTGCCGATGGCTCCGAACCCGAGGATGCCGAGGGTCGCTCCGCCGAGCTCGCGCCCGGTCAGCTGCTGCCATGAACCGTCTGCGAGGTTCCGGATGTTCTCGGGCACCCGCCGAGCGGAGGCGAGCATCAGCGCGAAGACGTGCTCGGCGACCGCGCGCCGGTTCGCGCCGGCGGTGATGCAGACCGGGACCCCGAGCTCACTGGCTGCGACGACGTCGACGCCGTCGTAGCCGACACCGGTGCGGACGACCACCTGCAGGTGCTCGGCCAGGGCGAGGTCCTCGGCTCCGATCGGCCGGGTGCCCGCGATGATCGCGCGCACTTCGGACAGCAGTCCGATGCGTTCCGCCTCCGCAAGGTCGCGCAGATCGTCCACGTGGTGCGTCCTGAGGCCGGCGGCGCGCAGGGCCTGGTCCACCTCGTCGCCCGGGTGGAGGAAGGCGGTGGTGATGAGGACGTCGATGGATGCTGCTGAGCGGATCACCAGATCCCTCCTTCGTAGTCGGGGGCGGTGAACGCCCCGCCGTGGAACGCCGGCTGGGCGCCGGCCGGGTCGATGCGGTCTTCGAAGTCGGCCGCGTCGTCTCTCGGGACGTACCCGATCGCCGCCCAGCCGGCCGCTCCGTTCCACCACGACTCGCGGTTGGCGGAGCAGCCGTAGACGACCTGGCAGCCCACCGGCCCCGACTCGATCGCGCATCGGGTGAGTTCGATGCCGTCCGGCCAGCTCAGCCACAACGCGAGCTGACGGCGGTCCTCGGGCTCCGGGCGGAAGGTCCCGATGCGCAGCAGCACGGACTCGATGCCCCACTTGTCCTGATAGAGGCTCGCGAGCCCCTCGCCGAACGCTTTGGAGACGCCGTAGAAGGTGTCGGGACGCAGCGTCGCCCGCTCGTCCAGGACCTCCGTGGCCGGGTGGAAGCCGACGACGTGGTTCGAGCTCGCGTAGACGACGCGTCGCACGCCGGCCCGACGCGCGGCCTCGTAGACGTTGTAGGTGCCGTCGATGTTCGCGCGGCGGATCTCGTCGAACGGCGCCTCGTCGGCGACACCTCCGAGATGCACGATGACGTCGACGCCGGCCGATGCCGCGACGAGACCGTCCAGATCCCCGAGGTCACCGAGCACGATCTCCTCGCCCGGATACAGCGGCTCCTGCGGGGCGGTTCGAGCGAACAGGATGACGCGGTCGTACCGGCCCGCCAGACCCTCGCGGATCACCCGCCCCATCCGCCCGGTGCCGCCGGTGTACAGCACTGTCGTCATCGTGGTGCCCTCGTCGTTCGGATGTTCATCGGATGCTCCGGTCTTGCGCTCGACCGGACGAGTCCGCGAAGAAGGCGATCTGCGCCTCCTGCAGTCGGACGCGTTCCGCCCTGCCGTCCACGAGCCGCAGGGCGACGTCGTGCCCCGGCACGAGCATGCCGCCGGTGTCGGTGAGCAGGGAGCGCAACCGGTCGATCGTGGCGGTGCTCGCGTCGTCGTCCAGGCTGGAATCGGCCTGCATGGTGGTCAGTTCGTGGACGTTCTTGACAGCGTCGCCTGCGAAGAGCAGGTGCTCATCGGAGTGCTCGATATGGAAGGCGAGGTGGTGGGGTGTATGACCGGGGCTGGCGATCGTGTGGATGCCGGGGAGGATCTCACGGCCGGGTGCGGTGCGTTCGACGCCGTCGGTGCACGTGCAGCAGCTCCTGCACGTGCAGGTCGGGGATGAACGGGGTACCTGAGGGGAGCTGCGCAGCCCAGGCGAGCTCCCGCTCCCCCACCCATGTCGTCGCCTTCTGGAACATCGTGAAGTTCGAGACGTGGTCCCAGTGCAGGTGCGTGATCAGGACGTCGGTCACATCGTCGGTGGTGAGCCCCAAGTGCTCCAGACCGGCACGGATGAGCGGGATGTAGGCGGGCTGACCCGCATCGATCAGGACCTTGCGCTCCCCGTCGTCGAGCAGCCACAGACTGCTCCAGCCGAAGGCACCGTGCGAGCTCGACTTTCCGGGAAAGCCGTCGACGAGCGGATGAGCGGTGTAGCCGCTCATCGCGTCGACACCACCGCGGACCGTGCTGTGCGAAGCATCATTGCTCTCCTCAATCTCACTCGGATCACTATACTATAGCAGATATCGCTGATGCAGTCGCGAGCCGGCAGACCGGTCGATCAGCCTTGGCGGAGCCGCTCCGTCGCGCCAGTGATGTGCGTCCGCATCATGTCCGCGGCTCGCGCTCCGTCGCCCGCGACGATCGCCTCGAAGATCTGGCGGTGTTCGGGGGCCGCGCCCTTCGCACCGGTCTGCCCGAACTTCGAGAACAGCCGGAACCGCTGGATCTGCCCGCCCAGCGCGACATACGCCATCTCGAGGAACCGATTGCCCGATTGCGCGGCGATGAGCATGTGGAACCGGTCGTCCGAGCTCCAGTAGGAGTTGAACCCCTCGGTCTCGATGTCCGCCGCGGCGGCGGACGCCTCGAACTCCTCGACCGACGAACGGAGCGCGGAGACGAACTCGTCGGTGAGGCGTCCGGCCGCAGCTTCCGCCAGACGCGGTTCGAGGAGGAGACGCGCCTCCATGAGCTGCTCGACCTCGTCGCGGGTCATCATCGGCGCGACCCGATACCCGCGCAGGGCCTCGCGCTGGACGAGACCGGTGTGCTCGAGCCTCGCGAGCGCCTCGCGCAGTGGCGTCTGACTGACGTTCAGCTCCCGCGTCAGGGCGCCGATGTTCAGGCTCTGCCCGGGCGTGCGCTCGCCCGACATGAACTGCTGCAGCAGGATCCCGTACATCTGATCGGCGATCGGTTGCTTGGCCGTCGATGGTTCGATCATGTCTGACTCCTCTTGCTCCGCATCCGTCGAAGACTATCGTGGTGACGCCGATCGGCCCGGAAGGCGGGCACCGTGGGACCGTGAGCGACTACGGTGAGGCCGTGACCGTCGTGATCGTGGGACTCGGACAACTCGGCTCAGATGTCGCCGCTCGCCTCCTGGCGCGCGGCGAGGACGTCGTGGGCATCCGGCGGACACCGCCGCCCGAAACCGCTCCCCTCCCAGCGCCCGCTGCGGTCCCCGAGCCCGCCTCGCTCACCGAACCCACCCCGCTCCCCGAGCCCGTCGAGGGGCACGTCGCCCTGCACCTCCTCGACATCGTCACGGACATCCCGTCCCTCCCGGCCGACACGACGGCCGTCATCATCAGCCTCGCCCCACGGGCACGCTCCGTCGAGGCGTACGACGCGCTCTACCGCAATGGCATCGCGAACGTCCTCGCCGCGGTCGCCGCCCTGGCCGGTCCAGCTCCGCGTATCGTGTTCGTCTCGTCGACCGGCGTGTGGAGCGAGGATTCGGGCGAGCAGCTCGACGACACCAGTCCCGCGCGGCCGGCCACCGGCACCGCCCGGGCGCTCCTGGCCGCCGAGGACTCCGTCCACGCCGCCGTCGACGAGGCCTGCTGCGTCCGCTTCGGCGGGCTGTACGGTCCGTCGTCGACGATGCTCCTCGACCAGGTGCGTGCTGGCCACGTCACGCGCCCGTCGGGTTGGACCAATCGCATCCACCGCGACGACGCGGCGGCGGTCGTCTTGCGTCTGCTCGACCTCCCGGCCGGGTCACTGCCCCCGGTCGTCGCCGGCATCGACGAGGAGCCTGCGCTGCTGTCCGAGGTCGTCGACCACCTCGCCGAGCAGCTCGGCGTCGCTCCCCCAAAGCTCGACGAGGTCGGCCGCACTCCCGAGGAACGCCGTCGCGGCAAGCGCATCGCAGCGACCTTCCTCCGCAGCTCCGGCTTCATCTACCGCTACCCCACCTACCGCGAGGGCTACGGCGCCATGTTCCACGCGTAGGCCGCGGTCCGAGAGCAGGACAACAGCCGGCAGCAGGCCCCAGGGCGCGATTCCATCCTGCCCCCGCGCGAATCTCCTGCTGCCAGCCGGAGTCAAGCGCTAGGGCTGCTCGCGCACGGCCGCCATCGCGCGCCGCCCGGAGGGGACGAGCACGGCCACGGCGACCACCACGAAGGTCAGCACCCCGGCGACGACGAGCAGCAGCTCGACGGACACCACGTCGGCGAGCGGACCGAACACGATCATGCCGAGTGGCATCGACACCGCCATCACGATGCCGACGAAGCCGAACACGCGCCCCTGCCGTTCGGGCTCGACCCGCTCCTGCAGCAGCGTCATCGACGTCGTCGAGAAGAACGGCACAGCGAGACCGAGCAGGAACATGAAGCCGAAGAACACCCACAGGTTCGTCGACAACCCGAGCCCGATCGACAGCGCACCGAAGACCACCGACGAGCCCACGATGAGCAGCACCCGGTTCTTCGTCCCACCCCAGATGGCGATGATCGCGCCACCCCCGACCATCCCGATGCTGAACGCGAGCTCGTTGACGGTGAGCATCCAGACCTCGTCGCCGAAGGTACGCGCGATCATGAGCGGCGTCAGGTACGACGGTGCGACGATCAGCAGGAACACGATGGCGAACAGGAGGAGCAACCATCGGACGAAGCCGTGGTGCCAGACATACCGGACGCCGTCGGTGAGGTCGGCGAAGTAGCCCGGTCGCGCTCCAGCACGCACGAGGGTGCGCACCGGCACGAGCAGCAGCAGGCCGATACCGATCACGGCGGTCACGACGTCGACGAAGAAGATCGCGATGAGCGAGGCGCTCGCGTACAGGGCGCCGGCGGCGGCTGGCGCGAGGAGCATCATCGCCGACTGGATCGACCCGTTGATGCCGTTCACCCGCATGAGCTTGTCGGTCGGGGTGATCTGCGGGATGAGCGCGGACACCGCCGGCATCTGGATCCCGGCAC
Organism: Plantibacter sp. RU18; assembly: GCF_050613355.1. Taxonomy (NCBI): domain Bacteria; kingdom Bacillati; phylum Actinomycetota; class Actinomycetes; order Micrococcales; family Microbacteriaceae; genus Plantibacter; species Plantibacter sp. RU18. Next base: position 364,091 of record NZ_CP159618.1, on the reverse strand, counting down.
CCACCGAGCGGATCGCGAGCGTCAGGAAGATGAGCCAGAGCTCGGTCACGCCGTTCAGCAGGAAGATCGCAAGCGCGAGCGTCGTGATGGCGATCGATCCGTCGGCGAGGATGATGAGCAGCTTCCGGTTCAGCCGGTCCGCCCAGACGCCCCCGAAGATCGAGACGACCGCCTGCGGCAGGAACCCGGCCACCGCAGCGAAGGCGAGCACGACTCCCGATTTCGTCTCGAGGGTGAGGTGCCACATGATCGCGTACTGCACGAGCATCGAGCCGAACAGCGACACCGTCTGGCCGGAGAGGAAGATGCCGACGTTCCGCCGCCAGCGCGGGTCCGTCGGCACGTCGAGTGGGCCGTCCGACGTGGCGCCCTCGATCGGCGGTGTGTCAGGGTGCACGTCCTCGACAGCCATGTGGACACCGTACACATATCGCTCTGAACTGTCCAGCCTGATCGTCGAGAAGCGAGGTGGCCGAACGCCTCCACACGAACGGACCGAGCCGCTACGCGGTGTGGCGGAGGAGTTCGCCGACGATCTGCGGCCAGCTCGGCGGGGGTGGGTTCTGGTGCCCCATCCCCGGGACGACGACGAGGCGTGCGCCCGGGATCACTCCGGCCAGCCGCTCGCCGTGAGCGAGCGGGAACAGTGGATCCTGGGCACCGTGGATCACGAGCGTCGGGAGGGTGATCGAGTCGAGGTCGCTCCGGGCACCAGGGCCGTCGGCGAGCGACCAGTGGCTCTCCGCCGAGCGGAGAGAACGCGTTCTGGCCGCCGCGGCGGCCGCGATGCGCCGAATGCGCACCTCGTCGACGGGGATACTGCCGGAGAAGAGCCGTTCCATCTCCACGAAGGAATCGCCGACGGCATCCGGGTCCGTCTCGTCGACAGGCTTCGGCTCCGACGCGAAGCTCTGCATGAGCTCAGGGGTCGGCGGCGGGAGCGAGGCGGCGAGCGCGCTCCCCGGTCCGCCAGGCGTCGTGGACATGAGGGTGATGGTGGCGAGCAGTTCAGGGCGTCTCAGCGCGAGCTGCTGCACGAGCCCGCCACCGAGTGAGAGGCCGACGACGTGCGCCGGTGCAGCGTCTGCGTGCTCGATCAGTGCGGCGAGGTCACCCAGGAGCTCGTTGCCGGTGTATTCGGCGGCCCCCGGCGGGACCGTCTCCGACTGACCCGTGTCCCGGAGGTCGTACCGGAGCACACGCCGCGGTCCGCTCGTCGCATCGCCCGCGGCCAGCGCTCGGCAGAACTCCTCGTCCCACCAGTCCATCGAACTCGACGCCCCGGCGACGAGCAGGATCGCCGGAGCTGAGCGGTCTCCGAACTACTGGTACGCCAACGCCGCGCCGTTCAGTTCGACGATCGACACCGCTGACGACTCAGGCTGAGACGGGGATGTCTCCTGCGCAGGCATGCCCATACCGTAGACATCTCAGTCCGTCGTGTCCAGGCTTCGCAAACGCCCCCGCACGATGGCCACCACAGCCACGGTGCAGCCCCGAGGGCCGAACGGTCAGGCGGCGAGCGATCCTGACGGGATCTTCAGGCCGGGCCGACCTCCTCGCATTGACGCTCCGTGCGTCGCGAAGTTACGCTGGCCCAGCGGCACCTGAATCGATTCATGGCCGTGATCGCACCGAATCGAAAGGTCAGCCTCGATGACGAGTGCCACACCACTGCACCGTGTGTGCTTCCAACTGCAGGTCAGACCGGAGCGCCTGGCGGAATACCGCGAGCGCCACGCCGCCGTCTGGCCCGACATGCTTGAGGCCCTTGCCGCGACGGGGTGGCGGAACTACTCGCTGTTCGTGCGCGACGACGGCCTCCTGATCGGGTACTTCGAGACCGAGTCGCTCGAGGCTGCACAGGCCGGCATGGCCGAGACCGAGGTCAACGCGCGCTGGCAGGCCGAGATGGGCGAGTTCTTCGTCGACCTGGATCTCCCGCCCGACCAGGGCTTCCTCCGACTCACCGAGGTCTTCCACCTCGAGACCCAACTCGCCGCCCTCCCCGCCCCGACACCCGCCCCCTAACCCAGCCCCACCCCCTCCTTTTTTCTTTTTTCTTTTTTTTTCCCTCCCTAACTCAGGAAGCGGTCGGCGGGTCTCGGCTCAGCGCCGATGGGCCACCACGACACGCCGGAGCACTCCTGAGTCAGGGCGAGAGCAATCAGCGGGAGTGGCGCCGTTGAAACGATTCACGTAGACTCACCCCAGACCATCCGCGACGCACAGAGAAGTGATCATGACCAGTTTCGACACCATCACCCCGCTGCTCGAGAAGCAGGCCATCGAGCTCCCCTCCTGGGCGTTCGGCAACTCCGGCACCCGCTTCAAGGTGTTCTCCACGCCGGGCACCCCGCGCACACCGGAGGAGAAGATCGCCGATGCCGCCAAGGTGCACGAGTTCACCTCGCTCGCGCCGAAGGTCGCGCTACACATCCCGTGGGACCTCGTCGACGACTTCAGCGCCCTCCGCACGTTCGCCGAGGATCACGGCGTCGCGCTCGGCACGATCAACTCGAACACCTTCCAGGACGACGACTACAAGTTCGGCAGCCTGACGCACAGCAACCCGGTCATCCGCCAGAAGGCGATCGACCACCACTTCGCCTGCATCGACGTGATGCACGCGACCGGCTCGCAGGACCTCAAGATCTGGCTCGCCGACGGCAGCAACTACCCGGGCCAGCAGGACATCCGCGGTCGCCAGGACCGCCTGGCCGACTCGCTCCAGCAGATCTACGCGCGCCTCGGCGATGAGCAGCGCCTCGTGCTCGAGTACAAGTTCTTCGAGCCCGCTTTCTACCACACCGATGTTCCGGACTGGGGGACGTCCTACGCCCAGGTGGCGCAGCTCGGCGACCAGGCGCTCGTCTGCCTCGACACCGGCCACCACGCACCCGGTACGAACATCGAGTTCATCGTCGCGCAGCTCCTGCGCCTCGGGAAGCTCGGCTCGTTCGACTTCAACTCGCGCTTCTACGCGGACGACGACCTCATCGTCGGTGCGGCCGACCCGTTCCAACTCTTCAGGATCCTCTACGAGGTCGTCCGCGGTGGCGGCCTCGACGACGATTCACCGGTCGCGTTCATGCTCGACCAGTGCCACAACGTGGAGGACAAGATCCCCGGCCAGATCCGTTCGGTACTGAACGTGCAGGAGATGACCGCACGTGCGCTGCTCGTCGACCGCGACGCACTCACCCTCGCGCAGGAGGCGGGCGACGTCCTCGGCGCGAACGGCATCATGATGGACGCGTTCTACACCGACGTCCGCACGCCGCTCGCCGAGTGGCGCGAGAGTCGCGGCCTCCCGGCAGACCCGTTCGCCGCCTACCTGGCGTCCGGTTACCAGCAGCAGATCGCCGAGGAGCGCGTCGGCGGGACGCAGGCCAGCTGGGGCGCGTAGTCGTCAGCGCATGACGAAGCCCCGCGACCATTCCGGTCGCGGGGCTTCGTCGTCGACGCGTTCGCTCGCCCACTCATGGGCGAATCACCGCTCACTCGCCCGAAGATGGGCGAATGAATGTGACTTACTTGGCGAGGAACGCGAGCAACTGCTCGTTCACCTCGTGGTGGTGGGTCCAGAGCATGCCGTGCGGGGCGCCCTCGATCTCGACGTACTCGGCGGACGGCAGCGCCTTCGCGAACACCCGTCCGGTCGAGTCGATCGGCAGCACGCGGTCGCCCGTGCCGTGCACGATGAGCGAGGGGACGTCGATCTTCGCGACGTCGGCACGGAAGTCCTCGAGCCACGTGGGCTGAGCGGCGACAGACGCGTACGGCGACGCGTTGTAGGCGAGCTGTGTGTTGGCCCGTAGCGCCTCATCACTCAGGCGCGATCCGAGGTTCTCATCGGTGTTGAAGAAGTTCTTGAAGAACTCGGTGAAGAACGCGTAGCGGTCCTCGGTGACGGCCTCGAGGAGTCCGTCGAACACGTCCTGGGGGACGCCGGTGGGGTTGTCGTCCGTCTGCAGGAGGTACGGTTCGAGTGACCCGAGGAAGACGGCCTTCGCGATGCGATCCGAGCCGTAGGTGCCGAGGTATCGACCGACCTCGCCAGTCCCCATCGAGAAGCCGACGAGCACGGCGTCGTGGAGGTCGAGGCCGTCGACGACGGCCTTGAGGTCTGCGGCGAAGGTGTCGTAGTCGTAGCCGACGGTGGGCTTCGACGACTTGCCGAATCCACGGCGGTCGTAGGTGATGACGCGGTAGCCGGCGTCGAGGAGCGCGGCGGTCTGCTTCTCCCACGAGGAGCCGTCGAGCGGATAGCCGTGGATGAGGACGACGGGCTGGCCGCTGCCGTGGTCTTCGACGTAGAGCTCCACAGCGGCGCTGTTCTCGGTTCCGGCGGTGATGAACGACATGGTCCGTTTCCTTTCATCCGGGCGCTCGAGCCGATGGCCCGATCCAGCGCCGCACTCCGAGAACGCTCGTTCTCAGTTGCTTCGTCCACTCTAGGGAACGATCGTTCTCAATGCAAGTACACTGGAGGAATGACCAGCGAACATCCAGTGACGACCGTCCTCGGGACGAACGAATCACCGGCGCGTGCCGCCACGTCGAACCTCCGCGACATCATCGTGGACGCAGCGGATCGGCTGTACTACGCGAAGGGGATCCAGTCCGTCGGTATGGACGAATTGCGCAGCGCGGCCGGGGTCTCACTCAAGCGCCTGTACTCCGAGTTCCCAAGCAAGGAGGACATCGTCCTCGCCGTGATGCAGCACCGTCACGAGCTGTGGACCACCGGCGTCAGCGCACTCGTGGACGATGCCGAGACGCCGCGCGATCGGCTGCTCGCCGTCTACGACTACCTCGCCGGCTGGTTCAGCGAGGACTCGTTCCGCGGGTGCGGCTTCATCAACGCGTTCGGCGAACTCGGTGGCGTCTCCCCCGCGATCGCGGCGATCACACGCGAGCACAAGGCGTCGTTCCAGGACTATGTCGCCGACCTCGTCGCCGACGCCGGAGCGCCCGCGTCCCTCGCCCCCCAACTCGCGATCCTCGCGGAAGGCGCGCAGACCACTGCCGCCATCACCGGCTCCTCTGCCGCCGCCCTCGACGCCCGCGCCGCCGCAGGGACACTCATCGACGCCGCGCGCTGAGCTCTCGGAACCAGCGCCACCCGCCCTCGTCCACAACTCCTGCGATTTGAGGCCCGCACCGCCTGGCGTGCCACCAGACAGGTCCGTCAGTCACATCCAGCAGGAGTTGCGCACACGTGCCGCTCCTGAATCCACAACTCCTGCAACCTCCACAACTCCTGCAACCCGAGCCACATCCGGCCCGACACGCGGACCTCAGGCAAAGCGAGGCGGTCATTAGCAGGAGTTGCGCACACCCCGGGGCACTGGCCTCGACACGTCCTGTGGGCCGGCCGGTTCGGACAGACCAGGGCCGAGTCGCGCACGCCTGTGACATCCTGTTGAGACGGACACGAACGGACAGGTCCGAACCGGCCGAACGGGAGGCAGCATGGCGACGACGGGGACACTCGGCGCCGAGGAGCGACGCGCCCGCCTCACCGCGATCCTCGAGCGCGACGGCAGCATCCGCCTCGAGGACGCAGCCGCCGAGCTCGACGTCTCCTCGATGACGGTCCGCCGCGACCTCGCCGACCTCGAGCAGGCCGGCGTCGTGCGGCGCGTGCGCGGTGGCGCGATCCCGACCCTGCGCCCGCGCACCTTCACCGAGCGCTCAGCGACAGGTATCCGCGAGAAGGGCGTCATCGTCGAGAAGCTGCGCTCACTCATCCCGAACGACGGCGCCATCGCGATCGACGCGTCGAGCACCGCCGGCGGCATCAGTCGGCTCCTCGGCGGCTCCGCGCTCACGGTCGCGACGAACTCGTACCCGAACTTCCTCCTCGCGGGCGCGAACCGCGAGATCTCCGCGATCCTCGTCGGCGGGCAGGCGGAGTCGCGCACCGACAGCTTCATCGGTCCGATCGCCTGTCAGGCCGCCGGATCCCTGCTCTACCGTCGCTTCTTCCTCTCGGCCGCCGCGGTCGACCCGGTGATCGGCAGCTCCGAGGTGACACTCGAAGAGGCGCAGGTGAAGCAGGCGTTCGCGCGCGCCTCCGACGAGACGATCCTCGTCGCTGCTTCGTCGAAGCTCGGGCAGCGGGCCATGGCGGTCGGCTTCGCCCTCGCCGACATCGACCTCCTCGTGACGGAACTCGACCCCGCCGACCCCGCACTCGACGCCTACCGCGGCGCCGTCGACCTCCTCTGACCGCCCGCGACACGTGCCCGGCGGGCATCCCTCGACCTCACTCAGGAACGTCGCGGCATGTCGACCCCGTGCCGCCACCGCTGCGGCCCGACGCGCCGAGAGATTCCTGCGTGAGGGCAATTCGGCTCCTGAGTTGGGGAGGTTCAACACAGCACGATTGCGGCTTGCGCGGGTTGTGACTTCTTGTCATACTTAACACGATCGAACACCGGGCACGGACGTGCCCCGACGAAGGAGTACGAATGTCCGTGAACCCCACCGCGCCGATCAACCCCACGGCTGCCGAGCTCATCGCCCGCAGCAACCGCCTCGGCAGCGACCCGAAGAACACCAACTACGCTGGCGGCAACACCTCCGCCAAGGGCTCCGAGATCGACCCGGTCACGGGCGAGCCGGTGGAGCTCCTCTGGGTCAAGGGCTCCGGCGGCGACCTCGGCACCCTGGCACCCGAGGGCCTCGCGGTCCTCCGCCTCGACCGCCTCCTCGCGCTCCAGCAGGTCTACCCCGGCCTCGACCGCGAGGATGAGATGGTCGCGGCCTTCGACTACACGCTCCACGGCAAGGGCGGCGCGGCACCGTCGATCGACACCGCGATGCACGGCCTCGTCGACGCAGCCCACGTCGACCACCTGCACCCCGACTCCGGCATCGCCATCGCGACAGCCGCCGACGGCCCGGACCTCACGACGAAGATCTTCGGCGACAAGGTCGTCTGGGTCCCGTGGCGTCGCCCCGGCTTCCAGCTGGGTCTCGACATCGCTGCCGTCAAGGCGGAGCACCCGCAGGCGATCGGCACGATCCTGGGCGGCCACGGCATCACCGCGTGGGGCGACACCTCCGACGAGGCCGAGGCCAATTCGCTGTGGATCATCGAGACCGCGAGCGCGTACATCGAGGCGAACTCCCGCCCCGAGCCCTTCGGTCCTGCACTCGACGGCTACGGGGCGCTGCCCGAGGACGAGCGACGCGCGAAGGCAGCCGCCCTCGCACCGACCATCCGTGGCATCGCCTCCGCCGACCGCCCCGTCGTCGGTCACTTCACCGACAGCGCGGAGGTCCTCGACTTCCTGGCGAGCAGCGAGCACCCGCGCCTCACCGCCCTCGGAACGAGCTGCCCCGACCACTTCCTCCGCACCAAGGTGAAGCCGCTCACCGTCGACCTGCCTGCCACGGCGAGCGTCGAGGAGATCGTCGAGCGTCTCGACACCCTGCATGAGGCGTACCGCGCGGACTACCAGGCCTACTACGACCGGTACGCGACGGCCGACACCCCGGCCATCCGCGGCGCCGACCCGCTCATCGTCCTCGTCCCCGGCGTCGGCATGTTCAGCTTCGGCAAGGACAAGCAGACCGCCCGCGTCGCCGGCGAGTTCTACGTGAACGCCATCAACGTCATGCGCGGCGCCGAGGGTCTCTCCACGTACGCGCCCATCGACGAGGCCGAGAAGTTCGCGATCGAGTACTGGGCCCTGGAGGAGGCGAAGCTGCAGCGGATGCCGAAACCGAAACCCCTCGCGACGCGCATCGCCCTCGTCACCGGCGCCGCCTCCGGTATCGGCAAGGCCATCGCGACCCGTCTCGTCGCGGAGGGCGCGGTCGTCGCGATCGCCGACCTCTCGCTCGAGAAGGCGCAGGCTGCGGCAGCAGAGCTCGGCAGCACGGACGTCGCGATCGGCATCGCGGCCGACGTCTCGGATGAGGCGGCGGTCCAGGCGGCGATCGACGCGACCGTCCTGGCGTTCGGCGGCCTCGACCTCGTCGTCAACAACGCGGGTCTGTCGCTGTCGAAGTCGCTCCTCGAGACCACGGAGGCGGATTGGGATCTCCAGCACAACGTCATGGCGAAAGGTTCGTTCCTCGTCTCGAAGGCAGCGGCCCGTGTCCTCATCGATCAGAAGCTCGGTGGCGACATCGTGTACATCTCGTCGAAGAACTCCGTCTTCGCGGGGCCGAACAACATCGCCTATTCGGCGACGAAGGCCGACCAGGCCCACCAGGTACGCCTGCTGGCAGCGGAGCTCGGCGAGTACGGTGTGAGGGTGAACGGCATCAACCCAGACGGCGTCGTCCGCGGCTCCGGCATCTTCGCCTCCGGTTGGGGTGCGAACCGCGCGAAGACGTACGGCATCGACGAGCAGGACCTCGGCAAGTTCTACGCGCAGCGCACCATCCTCAAGCGCGAGGTCGTCCCCGAGAACGTCGCGAGCGCCGTGTTCGCGATCTGCACGAGCGACTTCAGCCACACCACCGGACTCCACATCCCCGTCGACGCGGGCGTCGCCGCGGCATTCTTGCGATGAATGCGCCTCCGATGAGCACCGCCGGGTCGAGCGGCATCGTCGCGGCCGTCGATCTCGGGGCGACGAGCGGCCGGGTCATGCTCGGTCACGTCGGCCCAGGGGAGCTCCGTCTCGTGCCGGTGGCCCGTTTCCCGAACACGCCCGTCCGCACGCCGGACGGGCTGCACTGGAACATCCTGGAACTGCACCGATCCATCCTGGCCGGACTCTCCGGGGCTGCGAAGCAGGCGCCGACCCTGGCGAGCATCGGCATCGACTCCTGGGCGGTCGACTACGGCCTCCTGCGCCAGGGGCGGCTCCTCGGGGCGCCGTTCCACTACCGCGACGAGCGCACGGCTGCGGGCGTCGAAGCGGTCCACGGTGCGGTCCCCTTCGCCGAGCTGCATCGGGTGAACGGCCTGCAGTTCCTGCCGTTCAACACGGTGTACCAATTGGCGAGCGAACGTGATGTCGGCATGCTCGACATCGCCGACACAGTGCTGCTCGTGCCGGACCTCATTGCGCACTGGCTGACCGGCGCACGCGTCGCCGAGGCTACGAACGCGTCGACGACCGGTCTGGTCCGGGCGGGCGAGCCGACGACGTGGGACGCAGAACTGCTCGCCCGACTCGGCATTCCCGCTGCGATCCTGCCTCCCATCGTGCAGCCCGGCGACCGGATCGGCACGCTCCTCGAGAGCGTCGCCGCCGAGGTCGGCCTGCCCACGGCGACGCCCGTCACCGCGATCGGTTCGCACGACACCGCGTCGGCGGTCGTCGCCGTCCCGATGACCTCGCCCGATGCCGCATACATCTCCTGCGGGACGTGGGGCCTCGTCGGTGTGGAACTGGAGCATCCGGTCCTGACCGAGGCGAGCCGCGCGGCCAACTTCACGAACGAGGGCGGGGTCGACGGTCGCACCCGTTTCCTGCACAACGTGATGGGCCTCTGGTTGCTGAGCGAGTCCGTCCGCAGGTGGGAGCGGGGCGGGGAGACGATCGACTTGCCCGACCTCATCGCGCAGGCGGCAGCGGTCGATGCGCCCGTCTCGGTGTTCGACGCGAACGATCCGCGCTTCCTCTCCCCTGGCGACATGCCGGCGCGTATCGCCGAGTACCTCGTCGAGCACGGTCGCCCGGCTCCGCAGTCGCGCGCGGAGTTCGTGCGCAGCATCATGGAGAGTCTCGCGCAGGCGTTCGCGGACGCGGTGCACACCGCGTCCGCGCTGTCCGGCGTCGATGTCCGCGCGATCCACCTCGTCGGCGGCGGCTCGCAGAACGCGCTGCTGTGCCGGCTGACGGCCGATCGCGCCGGCATCCCGGTCATCGCGGGACCCGTCGAGGCCACGGCGCTCGGCAACATCCTCGTCCAGGCGAGGGCGGTCGGGCTCATCGACGGCGACCTCGACACCATGCGCGCGCTCGTCGCGGCCAGCTTCGAGCCGACCCGCTACGAGCCGCGCACGTCGCACGGCTCCAGCGCTGCGAACCGGTAGCGTCGCAGCATGAACGCCTCCCGTCTCGTCGTCAGTCTGCAGTCCGAGCTCCGCGAGGAGGTGCTCGCGCAGGGACCGCTCCCGGATGGCGTGGAGCTCCTGCTCTGGGATCTGAAGAGCGATCCGCCCGCTGAGCACATCGACATCGTCGTGCCGTCGTACCTCCGCTCCACCAAGCGCCTCTCCGAGGTCGGCAGCGTCACGCCGAAGCTCATCCAGGTGCAGTCGATCGGCTACGACGGCCTCGCGGACATCGTGCCGGCCGGCATCCCGGTCGCCAACGCGGCGACGGTGCACGAGGCGTCGACGGCGGAGCTGACGGTCGGGCTCATCCTCGCGTCCCAACGCGGCATCCCCGACTTCATCCGCGCGGAGACGTCAGGGGAATGGTTGCAGTCGTCCCGGCCGAGTCTTGCCGACCGCCGGGTGCTGCTGATCGGCTACGGCGGCGTCGGTGCGGCGATCGAGGCGCGGCTCGCGCCGTTCGAGGTCGACGTCACGCGGGTCGCATCGCGCGCCAGAGATGATCGGAGCGGTCACATCCACGGCATCGACGAACTGCCGGGGCTCCTGCCGCACGCCGAGATCGTCATCGTCGTCGTGCCCCTCACGCCCGACACCCGAGGATTGATCGATGACGCGTTCCTGACGGCGCTGCCGGACGGTGCACTCGTGGTGAACGTCGCTCGAGGCCCGGTCGCCGACACGGATGCCCTGGTGCGGCATGCGTCGACCGGGCGGATCCGCCTCGCCTTGGACGTCACGGATCCTGAACCGTTGCCTGCAGACCATCCACTGTGGTCGCTCCCGAACGTGCTCGTCTCGCCGCACATCGGTGGCGCGACGACCGCGATGCTGCCGAGGATGGCGCGCCTGCTGCGGCGGCAGATCGACCATCTCCTCGCCGGTGATGCTCCGGAGAACGTCGTCCTGGGCGGCTGAACCGTCTCAGCAGGCTCGCGATGAGAAGAAATTCAGGAACGGCTCGCATTGAATCGGTTCAAGGGGTACAGTTTGTGGTCTGACCACACCGGAGTGTCGAAGGAGGATCGATGAGCACCCAAGCGCAGGCCGCGCCGACGCTCCCCGAGCCGCGCGCGTGGGAGGTCGTCCTGGCACGCATCGAAGCAGACCTCCTGAGCGGCGTCCTGAAACCGGGCGACAGGCTCCCAGGAGAGCGTCAGCTCGCGATCGACCTCGGCGTCGGCCGCTCGAGTGTCCGTGAGGCGATCCGTGTGCTCGAAGTCCTCGGGCTCATCCGGACGCACACAGGTTCAGGACCGACCGCGGGCGCGATCATCGTCGCGACCCCGTCCGGCGGCATGGCGACGCTCATGCGTCTCCAGGTCGCCGCCCAGGGCTTCGCCGTGCAGGACGTCGTCGACACCCGACTCGTCATCGAGACAGCCGTCGTCCACAGCCTGGCGACCGGAGCACAAGACGAGGCCCCCGACCTCGCGCACCCCGTCTCGCTCCTCGATGCGATGGACCAACCGACGCTCACCGAGGCGGAGTTCCTCGCGCTCGATGCCCAGTTCCACCTGTCGCTCGCCGAAGCCGCCGGCAACCAGGTCCTCGTCGCGACGATGGCAGGCCTTCGCGACTCCATCGAGCGCTACGTCCTCGCCGGTGTCCCGCAGTTGCCCTCGTGGTCCGCCACCGCCGAGCGCCTCCGAGCCGAGCACCGCGGAGTTGTCGCGGCCATCCGCGACGCCGATCCCGCCCTCGCCCGGGACTCCATCCGTTCCCACATCACCGGTTACTACGACGCACTCTCACCGAGCCCCCGTACACCCGCCACGTCGGACCCCTCGCGGGCCAGTTAGAAGGAAGACACGCCATGGTCGAACGCCGTATCCCGAAGCCCCACGATCTGCTCCCCCTGATGCAGTTCAAGAAACCCGAGTTCAATGCGCGCAAGCGTCGTCTCGCCGCCGCCACGACCATCGCCGATCTGCGGACGATCGCGAAGAAGGTCACGCCGACCGCACCGTTCGACTACACCGACGGTGCGGCAGAGGGCGAGATCTCGCTGGCACGCGCCCGTCAGGCGTTCGAGGACATCGAGTTCCACCCGAGCGTGTTGAAGAACGTCGCGAACGTCGACACCGGCTGGGACGTCCTCGGCGAGCGCGTCGCGTTCCCGTTCGGCATCGCACCGACCGGCTTCACGCGGATGATGCAGACGGAGGGCGAACGCGCCGGTGCTGCAGCTGCTGCCGCGGCCGGCATCCCCTTCACGCTGTCGACGATGGGCACGACGTCCATCGAGGACGTCAAGGCGGCTGCGCCCGGCGGCCGGAACTGGTTCCAGCTCTACATGTGGAGCGAGCGGGAGCGCTCGATGGCGCTCGTCGACCGCGCAGCTGCGGCCGGCTACGACACGCTCGTCGTGACCGTCGACACGCCGGTCGGTGGCGCTCGCCTCCGCGATGTCCGTAACGGCATGACGATCCCGCCGTCGCTCACCCCGAAGACCATCGTCGACGCCCTCCCGCGTCCGGCCTGGTGGATCAACTTCCTGACGACCGAGCCGCTGGCATTCGCCAGCCTCGACCGCTGGTCGGGCACCGTCGCCGCCCTCATCGACACGATGTTCGACCCGACCGTCGGCCCCGACGAGGTCAAGTACATCCGCGAGCAGTGGAAGGGGAAGCTCATCGTCAAGGGCGTCCAGTCCGTCGCCGACGCGAAGCTGGCCGTCGACCTCGGCGCTGACGCCGTGCAACTGTCGAACCACGGCGGCCGCCAGCTCGACCGCGCACCGATCCCGTTCCACCTGTTGCCGAGCGTCGTCCGCGAGGTCGGCAAGGACGCTGAGGTGCACCTCGACACGGGCATCATGAACGGTGCGGACATCGTCGCGTCCGTCGCGCTCGGCGCCCGCTTCACGTTCATCGGCCGCGCATACCTGTACGGCCTCATGGCCGGTGGGCGCGAAGGCGTGGACCGCACGATCCAGATCCTCTCGAGCGAGATCACCCGCACGATGAAGCTCCTGGGTGTCGCGTCGCTCGAGGAGCTGCAGCCGCACCACGTCACGCAGCTCTCGCGCTTCACGACGCTGCAGCCGATGCCCGAGACGCCTGCATCAGCAGCTCCGAGCCGCACGGCATCGAAGCCTGCCGCACCGCGCAAGGCACCGGCGCGCAAGCCCGAAGCAGCGAAGGCGTAGCCGGCGCCACTGCACCCGGAGGGGCCACGGACCGACGTCCGTGGCCCCTCCGGCGTTGTCCACCGGCCGTTCGACGCGCTCGGGGGCCGGGCTCTCCGCGCACACACGCTCCCCGCCGAGCCCGTCAAGGCGTATCACGGGCATCCCCGAGCCGGTTCCTCGGGTTGTCCCCGATGCCGATCTGGACGTCCTCGGCGAGCATGGGAGGGCATCAGTTTCCGAGTCGTCCCAGCACCACATGTGCCTGTGCTCACACATCCGCGGAAGGAGCGCTGTGGCACATCTCCTCGTGCTCGGTGGCAGTGGCCGCACCGGCCGCCTCGTCATCGAAGAAGCCCTGCGCCGTGGTCATTCGGTCACGGCGCTCGTCCGCGACCCCTCGGCCGTGGTTCCGGGCGAACGGCTCACCGTTGTGGAGGGCTCACCACTCTCGCCGGACGACGTCGACCTCGCCATGCGCGGTACACAGGCTGTGGTCGTCGCGCTGAGCAACGTCGGCTCCTCGGACTGGCCGTGGGCTCGACAGGTCAGCCCGCCGGACCTCGTCTCGGAAGCGGTGCGCACGGTCACCGACGCCATGCGCTCGCGCGGCCTCAGGAGGATCGTCCTGCTCTCTGCCCTCGGCTCAGGTGACTCGGTCTCGAGTGTTCCACGGCTGTTGCGCTGGACCACCGGTTTCCTCCGCCTCGGCACCGTCTACGCGGATCATGAGCACGCCGACGACGAGCTCCGGCGCTCGGGACTCGACTGGACGATCGTCCGCCCGACGGTCCTGTCCGGCAGTGCGCACCGTCGACCGGTCGTGATCGCCGGCCCCGGCAGCTGGCCGAACTCGGTGCGCATCAGCCGCGCCGACGTCGCCGGCTACCTCGTCGACGCGATCGACAACGAACAGCTCATCGGCGCGGCCCCCGTCATCTCCTCCGGCTCCGTCATCGACTGACGCCGCCCTGCGCACAACTCCTGCGGTCCGTCGGCTGCGCTCCGCGCTGGTCCCGGAAGCCGCGAGACCCACCGGCCCGGGCAGACAGCGAGCAAGAGTTGTGGACCGAAGGGCTACGAGCGGCCGGCCACGGTACCGGCAGGAACCGGTCGTCGGCCCGTGATCCGGTCGGTGAGCTCGCAGACACCCCACCAGGTGACGCGCAGCATCGCCTCGACGACGATCCCGCTGGTCATCTTCGACGCGCCCTCGGTGCGTTCGGTGAAGGTGATGGGAACCTCGACGATGCGCAGCCCCGCGCGGTGCGCGTGCCACAGCATGTCGACCTGGAACCCGTACCCGTGGCTGTGGACCTCATCGAGCTGGAGGCGTTTGAGGGCGTCACTGGTGAACACCCGGTAGCCACCCGTGACGTCCCGCGCCGGAAGTCGGAGCACGGCGCGCGCGTAGGCACTGCCACCGCGGGAGATGAGCTCGCGATGCTTCGGCCAGTTCACGACGGACCCCCCTGGCACCCAGCGCGATCCGAGCACGACGTCGGCTCCAGCGGACGCCGCCAGGAGTGCCGACAGCTGCTCTGGCGAGTGAGAACCGTCCGCGTCCATCTCGACAATGCGCGAGAACCCGTGCTCGAGCGCCCAGGCGAAGCCAGCCTTGTAGGCGACGCCGAGGCCTTCCTTGCCGGCACGGTGGAGCACGTGGACGGACACGTCTGCCGCGGCGAGCGCCGTGGCGATCTCGCCTGTCCCGTCCGGTGAGTTGTCGTCGACGACGAGTACCTGCACCTCGGGGGTGGCCACGCGGACGCGCGCGACGATCCGTTCCAGGTTCTCGCGTTCGTTGTAGGTGGGAATGATGACCACCGTGGAATCCATCGTTGCCGTCCTCGTGTCTGCTCAGCCAGCGTAGCGCGCTGAACAGGACGGTATCGGCGGTCACCACCGGTTGTCTCGACGTTCAGTGAACGCCCGGCGAACCTGCAGCGATGGATCAGTTCCGACTGGCGAGGTGTGCGGGGATGAAGAGCGCGAGCGCGATCATCAGGATGCCTCCGAGGAACCAGAACGCTTGCAGGAGGTCCGTCCGGAACGCTTCGCCGAACGCCCAGATACCTCCCGCGAACAGTGCCAGGGCGATGACCACCCAGAATCCGGTTGCATCGCCCATCGTGCTGGTGCGCCCTGAGTTGTCCCGTTCGCGGTCACGTCGTTCTGCGGCGTCCATGTCCCTGCCTTCCGTCGGCGCACGAGCGCCTGGTGCAGGTATACGCCGCGCCCCGAGCGAGCCGCAAGCCCTTGCCGTCGGCGATCAGCGCGTCGAGCTCCTCGAACCACCCCGGTCACCGAGCCGCCTCGGTCGCCGAGTCTGTCGAGGCGCGCCCAGCCCTCAGCCGCGCAACTCCAGCGTGCAGCACTTCACGCCGCCGCCGCCGAGCAGCAGCTCCGACAGGTCGACACCGATCGGCGTGTAGCCGCGCTCGCGCAGCTGCGCCTCGAAACCGGTGGCACGAGCGGCGATGACGACATTGCGGCCGTCGGAGATCGAGTTGAGTCCGAGCACCGCCGCATCCTCGGTGCTCACGTGGATGGCGTCGGGGTACCGCTCCGCGAGGATGCGGTTGCTCGCCTCGTCGAACGCGTCCGGCAGGTAGGCGATGTTCGCCGACGAGCCGTCACCGGGCACGATGGGGTCGATGACGGCGATGGCCGTGTCGAGGTGGTAGAAGCTCGGATTCACGAGGTTGAGCGTCACGACCTCGCGGTCGAAGATGCGGCGCACCTCGTCGTGGCTCCTCGGGTCGGTCCGGAAGCCCGTGCCGGCGAGGATCGAGTCGCCGACGAGCATGATGTCGCCCTCGCCCTCGTTGACGAACTCGGGGCGCACGACCCGGAAGCCGTTCGCCTCGAACCAGTCCATGTACGCCGGGCCTTCAGGAATCCGCTCGTCATAGGTGAACTTGGCGCCGTAGGCGACGCCGTCGAGCGTGAATCCGCCGTTGGCCGCGAACACCATGTCGGGCAGGCCGTCGATCGGGTCGATGAGGTCCACGGTGTGACCGAGGTCGAGGTAGCGCTGGTGCAGGACCTCCCACTGCGACACCGCGAGCGACGTGTCTGTGGGGTCGTCCGGGTTCATCCATGGGTTGATGCGGTAGCTGACCGTGAAGCGGTCCGGGCGGCACATGAGGTACCGGCGGCGGGTGGCCTGAGGACCCGGCTGGGCGGTGGGGGTGGGGTGGTTGAGCGTCGACGACACGTCGGCCTCCAAACGAGCGAGGTACGGCGGACGATGTCCAGGGGCCTGACGGCACGCCACGATCATCATCGCATGCGATTCACGGCGTTTTCTCGAAATCTGGCGCATGATATCTGCGAATTGGCAGCTTTTCGCGCAATGATTGCGCTTACACTGGTCGCTATGGACAACCTTGATCGCGGCATCATCGACCTGCTCCGGCAGAACTCCCGGGCCGGGTACGGCGATATCGGAGCGGTTGTCGGGCTGTCCGCGTCGGCCGTGAAACGTCGTGTCGACCGCCTCGTGGCCGACGGGGTCATCCAGTCGTTCACCATCCAGGTCGACCCCACTGTCGACGGCATGCAGACTGAAGCCTACGTCGAACTCTTCTGCCGCGGGACCGTGTCGCCGAATGAGCTGCTGCGCATCCTGTCGGGCGTCCCGGAGGTCGTCGACGCCGGCACCGTCACCGGCAGCGCCGACGCCATCGTGCACATGCGCGCCCGCAACATCCCCGCGCTGGAGGATGCCCTCGAGAAGGTCCGCATCGCCCCCAACGTCGACCACACGAGAAGCGCGATCGTCCTCACCCGTCTCATCCACCGCCACGTCGACTGAGGCTCCTGCCCCGACGTGACTGCCCGCTCCCCGAGCCTGTCGAGGGGCCGACAAGGCAGGATTGACCCATGGACATCAGCATCGGCGGCACCGCACCCGTGTTCGAACAGCTCCGGACGCAGGTCATGGAGCAGGTGCGCGACGGGCGCCTCTCGCCGGGCGCCAAGCTGCCGACGGTCCGCGGGCTGGCCGACGAACTCGGGATCGCCCCGAACACCGTCGCGAAGGCGTACAAGCTACTCGAGGCCGACGAGGTCATCGAGACCCGGGGTCGGGCCGGCACCTTCATCGCGGCCCACGGCGATCCGACGACTCGGCAGGCACAGCTCGCCGCCAGCGCCTATGCCGCCCGTATCCGCGAGCTCGGCATCCCCGCAGAGGACGCGCTCGCTCTGGCTGCCGCCGCCCTCAGCGTGTAGCTCCCCCTCGACAGGCTCGGGGACCGGGCCTTCCCGCACGCGAACCGGCCCCGACCCGCTCACCGAGCCTGTCGAGGCGCCGGACGCCTGCAGCTAGATGATCGACTGCGACCAGGTGTCGGGTTGGCCGAACCGGTGGGCGGTGATCGAGATCGACTGCTCGCGGAGGAACGGGAGGAGTTCCACGCGACCAGCCTGCGTCACCGGGCCCGCGAAGATCGCGACCTCCGGGTCACCGTCGAGGGCCTCCGCCAGACGCGCGGCAAGGGGCTCGCGGACCGGACGCAGCGCCTCGACGCCGCCGGGCACAGTGACGAGTTCCGGCTCACGACGCGGGCCGACGATGCGCACCCGGGACACGACGTCGGCTCCGCCGCGTGACGCACCGATGTCCTCGAGCGTCAGGGAAGCGGCACCGGCGCTGAACCCCTCTGCGCCGTCGATCGCTCCGCGCGCAGCCATCCGTGCGAGCCATTGGTCGTCGGTCTCGAGCGAGACGGCCACCTGCAGCGACGTCAGCCAGTCGCGCACCTCGCGGGGCAGACGACCCCCGAGACTCACCGTGAACCGGGAGCGCGATCGCACGGCCGCGATGAGCACGCGCAGCGCGTCTCCGAGGTCCGCGCCGGCGGCGATACGCACGGCGACGCCGACAGGCCGGTAGCGCTGCAGGTTCCGCTCGACACCGAGCTGCGAGACGTCCTTCACCTCACCGAACTCGTTGCCCCACGCGACCGCGTCACTGAGAGCGGCGCGCCGCAGGACGTCGAACGCCTCGTAGGTGAGCGACGGCTGGGCCGCTTCGATGAGCTTCACGATGCGGGTGTCGAGGCCGCGCAGGTGGAGTGTGCGGCTGGCCGATCCCTCCTCGGGCAGCCAGTCGCCGAGCACGGCGAGTGCGTTCGGACCGCCGGTCTTCGTCACCCCGCCGAGCGCAGCGCGCTTCCAACCGCCGAACGGCTGTCGCTGGACGATCTCCCCGGTGATCGAGCGGTTCACGTACAGGTTGCCGGCCTGGACGACATCGAGCCACTCGCCGACGTCCACCGCATCGAGGCTGTGGATGCCCGCCGTGACGATGCCCGCCGGAGCGTTCTGGAAGCCGATCGCCTCCCCGAGCGTCTGCGCGTGCATCACGCCGAGGACGGGGCCGGCGATCTCCGCGAGGTGGAACGGGGAGCCCGGCTGCACACCGGCACGGACACCCGGCGACCACAGCCGTCTGCTGGGTTCTCCGAAGTTCACCGAGGAGTCGTCGAGGAGCTTCGGCTCGACGAGCCAGTGTTCCCCGAGGCGCAGTTCGGTGAGCCCGGCGAGCAGACCGGCTGCGGCCGGTTCGAGCAGCGGGCCGAGCTGTGTGCGCGCATCGGCCGGCCATCCGACGCGGAGCGACCGCACGGCGTCCGCGAGCTGCCGGCGGAAACGCTCGGACCGCCCCATCGAGCCGACGAGGATGACGAGGGAGGCACCGGAACGCTGTTGCCCGGCGTTCCCGAACGCACTGCGCACGATGTCGGCGACGGCGAGGTCGATGTCGGCACTCGGCATGACGATGATCGAGTTCGTCCCGGCCGTCGCGGCGAGCAGCGGCACATCCGCACGCCACTCGCGGTACAGCCCGGCGGTCTCGAACGAACCGGTCAGCACGACGCGGTCGACATCGGGGTGCGAGACGAGGTGCTTCATGAGCTCGACATCGGCCAGGTCGGCGAGCACGAGCAGGTCGCGCGGGACACCGGCATCCCACAGCGCCTCGGCGAGCACGGCCGCTGAACGTCGTCCGAGACTGCTCGGTGCGAGGATGACGCCGCTGCCTGTCGCCAGGGCGTTCAACACACCGGCGGCAGCGGTCGAGAGTGGGGATTGCGCCGGCGGCGTGACGACCACGAGCCTGGACGGGACGAACCTGGCACCCTGCACGCGGTCGAGTTCGTGAGCACTCACCGCGGCGTAGTGGGCGAGGTCGACGGCCTCGCTGACCTCGGTGTCGGCGTCGGCGATCGTCGTGCCGACCTCCGATGCGAGCACCTCGATGAGCTTGCCGCGACGGGAGGAGAGCACCCGCCCGGCGGCGTGCAGCACCGCGGCGCGTTCGGCGACGGACCTCGCGCCCCAGCGGGATCCCGAGGCGACGACCATCGCGATCGCGCGTTCGAGGACGCGCACGTCACCGATCGCGGCAGCGGCGACCCCGGCGTGCCCCACGGTGGAGCCGGGGATCCGCTCGAGGATCTGCCGGGTCCAGAGGCGGTTCGCGGCGAGTGACGGGTCGGTGTCCGGGGTGTTCGCGAAGCCGGGAGCACCGTCGATGACGCCGCCGCGTTCCGAGCGGGCGAACACGGCCGTCTCGACGTATCCGGAGGAGCTCTGGGCGATGAACCCGTCGCCACTGGAGCCGCGGTCGAGGCCGAGCACCTGGTGCGTCAGTCCCTCCGTCTCCGTGTCGGCGGGGTCGCGGAAGCGGGTGTCCGGTTCGAGGCGCACCGGTTCCTGCGCCTCGGCGAGACGATCCTGCATGCGGTTCGGTTCGGGGACCAGGCCGGCGGATTCCTCGAGCGCCTGGACGGATGCGACGAAGCGGCGGCGTTCACGGGCGAAGAGCGTCGGTTTCGCGTCGAGCTCGTACGCGGCGGAGAGGAAGTTCTCCTGGCTCGCATTCTCCTCGAGTCGCCTCGCGAGGTATGAGATCGCGACGTCGAACTCCTTCGGGTGCACGACCGGCGCGTACAGCAGTACCTGACCGACGTCCTGCCGGATGGCGGCCGCCTGCCCGGTCGCCATGCCGAACAGCATCTCGACGGTGATCGCATCCTGCACGCCGCGATCTCCGGCGAGCAGCCAGGCGTAGGCGATGTCGAAGAGGTTGTGGCTGGCGATGCCGACCCGCACGAACGCCGTGTGCTCCGGAGTGAGCGACCAGCCGAGGATCCGTTTGAGGTTCGCGTCGGTGTCGCGTTTGCTCGCGTACGGGGCGAGCGGCCAGCCGTGGATCGCTGCGTCGACCCGTTCCATGGCCAGGTTTGCGCCCTTGACCAGACGGATCGCGACTGGCGCGCCGCCTGCGGACACCCGCTGCTTCGACCAGGCGGTGAGCTGCATGACCGCGGTGAGCGCATCGGGCAGGTAGGCCTGGATGGCGATGCCCCCGGAGGACCGCTGGAGCTGCGGCTGGTCGAGGAGGCTCGTGAACACGGCGATCGTGAGGTCGAGGTCGCGGTACTCCTCGAGGTCGAGATTGATGAAGGTGCCGTTCGCCAGCCCCGCCTCGAACAGCGGGGTCAGGCGGCGGACCACTCGGGCGACGGTCTGCTCGAACGACCAGAGCGACACCTGGCTGACGATCGACGACACCTTGATCGACAGGTGGTTGACGTCGGGGCGTTCCAGGAGCTCACGGATGGCCTCGAGGCGCTTCGCCGCCTCCGCCTCACCGAGCACGGCCTCACCGAGGAGGTTGAGGTTGAGGGCGGCACCGTCTTCGTGGAGTGCCGCGATGCGCTCGGTGAGCTGCTTCGGGCGACCGTCCACGACGAGGTGGCCGACCATGTCGTGGAGCACACGGCGGGCGATGGGGATGACCACCCAGGGCATGACCGGCCCGATGGCTCCGCCCGCGTGGATGGCAGCGCGCTGGTACCAGGGCAACTGGGCGGGGGCGAGCTGCGCGATGCCGTGAAGTGTGTTGCCCGCGACGAGTCGGTCGCCCGGGCGCATGACACCGTCCACGAACCCCAGCGCGAAACTCAGGCCGTTCGGGTCCCGGAGGATACTGGCGAGGCGCTCCGCGGCAGGGTCGGCAGGGGCCTTCGCTCCGGCCTCCACCCAGGCAGCGGCGAGCGCGATCGCACGGTCGGCGAGAGCGGCCGACGCGGTGGACGTCTCGTCCAGAGGGTTCGCCATACCCTCAGACTATTCGCTCACCCTGCGAGTGCCGCTGAGGCGCACCCTGCTCGCTCGCCCCAGACTTTGGACCCACCGAGCCTGTCGAGGTGCTGCCCCTCCCGCCCACCGAGCCTGTCGAGGTGCCCACGCCCGACGATAGGCTCACCGCATGCACCTCGCCGAACGTTTCGACGCCGTCATCGTGGGCGGCGGCCACAACGGACTCACTGCGGCCGCCTATCTCGCTCGGGCCGGCAAGCGCGTGCTCGTCCTCGAACGCCTGGACCACACGGGAGGCGCGGCCGTCTCCGAGCGTCCGTTCGCCGGGGTCGACGCCCGGCTGTCGCGCTACTCCTACCTCGTGAGCCTCCTCCCCCAGCAGATCATCGACGATCTCGGCCTCGACGTCCGGCTCGTGCGGCGCCGCTACTCCTCCTACACGCCCGATCCCGCGCGACCGGGCACGGGCCTCCTCGTCGACAACGGTGACGACGCGGCGACGACCGCGTCGCTCCGCAGCATCGGCGCCGAGGCGGATTCAGGTGGGCTTACCGAGCTGCACCGCCTGGTGGACCTCGTCGCGCGCACCCTCTGGCCGACCGTCACCGAACCGCTCCTCACCCGCTCCGAGGCCCAGGCCGCCGTGCGTGCCGCCGCTGTGGGCATCGGCATGAGCGATGCGGATGCCGAGTACATCTGGACCGCGATGTTCGAGCAGCCGATCAGCGCGATGATCGAACACGAGGCCACCTCCGACCTCGTCCGAGGCGTCGTGCTCACGGACGCACTCATCGGCACCTTCGCCCGTGCTTCCGACGAGCGTCTCCAGCAGAACATCTGCTTCCTCTATCACCTGATCGGCGGCGGGACGGGTGACTGGGACGTCCCGATCGGCGGGATGGGCGCCGTGACCGATGAACTCGCTCGTGCGGCGGTCGAAGCCGGTGCGGAGATCAGGACGATGGCCGAGGTCACCTCCATCACCCCGGAGCACGGCCTGGTCGCCTACGTGGATCGTGCCGCCGAGACCGACCGTGTCGTCGACGTCGATTCGCCGTACGTCCCGCAGCCGTCCGTCGTGGTCCAGGGCGATTGGATCCTCTCGGGCGCGGCACCCGCGGTGCTCGACCGCTTGCTCGACTCGCTCCCCAAGTCTGTCGAGGGGCCCATCGCCACCTCCCCGCCTGCCCCGGAGGGCGCCCAGGTGAAGGTCAACCTCCTCGTCCGACGGCTGCCCCGCCTGCTCGATCCGTCGGTCGACCCGGCGGCGGCGTTCGGCGGCACCTTCCACGTGAACGAGGGCTGGGCGCGCCTCGACGCCGCGTACCTCGAAGCCGAGGCCGGCCGCATCCCCGACCCGCTCCCGCTCGAGATCTACTGCCACACCCTCAGTGACCCGACCATCCTTTCGCCTGAGCTGCAGGCGGCCGGGGCGCAGACGCTGACGGTGTTCGGACTGCATGTGCCGCATCGCCTCGCGGTGGCGGCTGATGCGACTCCCGGCGGGCACGACGCGTTCCGCGAGGAGCTCACCGCGGCCGTCCTGCGATCGCTGGACGCCGTGCTCGCCGAACCCATCGAGGACCTCTTGCTGCTCGATACCGATGGGCGCGCCTGCATCGAGACGCGGACGACCCTCGACCTCGAGCACTCCCTGGCCATGCCCGGCGGCAACATCTTCCACGGAGCACTGTCGTGGCCGTTCCTCGAAGACGACGCCACGCGCGTCACCCCGGCGGAACGCTGGGGCGTGGCGACGACGCATCCGCGCGTCCTGCTCTGTGGTGCCGGAGCCCGCCGCGGTGGCGCCGTCAGTGGGCTCGGCGGCCACAACGCCGCCAAGGCCGTCCTCGAAACCCTCTGAGGCCGTCCCGCACACCGAGCACCGGTCACTGAGCGCACCCCGGTCACTGAGCTTGTCGAAGTGCACCATCCAGCCCGCCACCACACCCCAGAACCACCCTTCGACAAGCTCAGGGACTGTCTCCCGACACACCCCAGAACCGCCGTTCGACAAGCTCAGGGACCGCCCCGCCCTCAGTGACGGCGGTGATCCTGGATGGTGATCTTCGGACCGCGCCGCGGTTTGCGGATGCCGCTCAGCCCGATCAAGCGCAGCACCCGCTGCCGCTGGCCGGCCCACGGGGAGAGGAGTTCGAGCATGCCGTCGTCGTCGACGGGTGAACCGGTGAGCGCCTGCCCGACTGTGGCCGCGAGATGGTAGTCGCCCACGCTCACCGCGTCGGCATCGCCGTGCGCACGAAGCGTGATCTCGGCGGCCGTCCAGACGCCGATTCCCGGAAGGCTCTGGAGGCGCCGCGATGCATCGTCCGGGGCGTCGTCGATCGTGCGTTCGATCGCGCTCGCGAGCCGTGACGACCGCACGACCGTCTCGGAACGCTGCGGCCCCACGCCGGCTTCGTGCCATTCCCAACTCGGCACCATGCGCCACGTATCGGGTGCAGGTGCAACGACCATGCCCTCCGGCGCGAGGCCGGGCGCTGGATCGCCGTGGTGACGCACCAGCAGGCGCCATGCCCGCCAGGCTTCGAGCGCCGTGACCTTCTGCTCGAGAACCGAGGGCACGAGCATCTCGAAGACGAGTCGGTTGCGACTGAGCCTCACGCCGGGGTTGCGACGGAGCACCTCCGTGAGTAGCGGACTGCCTGACACCTCGAGCTGCGACCAGTCGTCGCCCGCGCCCAGCAGTTCGGGGATGCCGCTGATCGCCCACTCCGCGCCGCTGCCCCAGGCAGTGGCCTCGACCTCACCGCCCCGCATCGTGGAGACGAAGAGCGACGCGCCGCCCTGCGGGGTCCGCATGGTGAGCCACACACCACCGGGCGTGCGGCGGAAGCACGGACCGTCCCCACCACGGGACAGGAGAGCGAGCGTGGCGTGCACGTCGAGCGGACCGGCCGGGCGGTAGACGGTGTGGGTGGGCGCCTCGACAAGCTCGGCGACCGGTTCACGCACGGCGACCGGCCCGGCCGCGGTCGGGCGAGTGCCGGACGGCGCGAGCGCCGGTGTTCGGCGGCGCACGGGGAGGCTCTCGATCGCTGACATGACAGTCACCATACGTGAGCACCACCGACACTGACGGGGAAATCCCCGGTCATGCAGCGTGTCTGATCAGGGTAGCTTTTCGCCTCAGTTCCACTCACTCGGCGCGGGGGCTTTCGTGGGCGGAAGAGCCACGTCGCGAGCCCACTGGACATGCCAGTCGGCGAGGCTCACACCCTGGGGCGGGAGCCCCGTGACCTCGAGCAGTTCGGTCATCGAGACAGTCCCGCCGGCGCGCTTCAGGAAGCGACCCCGCACGATGGCCTGGGTGTAGATCTCGCCTCCGACGACGGCTCGGTGCTCGATGAACACCCCCTTCTCGTCGTAGCCGATCACCCGGGTCTCGACGGAGAACCGTTGCCACGGGTTGAGCGACTTTCGGAAGGTGATCGTCTCGCTCGACACCACCGGGTACCAGCCGCGTCTGCCGAACTCAGCCCAGAGCCCGTTCCGCACGAGCAGGTCGAAGCGACCGAGGTCGAAGATCGACAGGTACACGCCGTTGTTCATGTGGCGGAGGACATCGAGATCGGTGGGGAGCACGCGCAGACGGATCCGGCCGACGTCCCAGAAGCCGAGCGTGTCACCACGACGGCGTCGACGCCGCGCACGGATCATGACGAGGAACGTGCGGAAGATCAGGTGCATCCTCGGATGCTAGCGCTGCGGCGCCACCCGAGCTCACACGTTGTCCGACCGCGACAACCCCTGGGAACACCTACTCCTCGATGCTTGTCGACATGCACCGACAGTGCGACACCGGGCCGGTCGTGGGGACGACCGACCCGGTGTTGTGGGGACGAGCAGGCTTGCGGTGCGCCTGCGGCTACTCGGCGTTGACGGTGTTGCTCTCGAGGTCACCCTCGACGACGGGTTCACCCGAAGTGACGACCCGGTTGCCCTCGCCACCGAACGTGATGTGCTCGACGGACGCGGCCACGACGAGGGAGATCGACGAGTTGACCGTGAGGTTGGTGACGGCGCCCACGATGACCTTGCTGTTGGACGCCTCGATGACGACGTTCTCGCAGTCGCCGATGGTGATGATCGAGCTCGACGCGTCTGCCGAGACGAGAGCGGTGCCGTCGACGCACTCACCGTCGACTTCGGGGAAGGTGTAGTCGGGGTCGGTGGCGCCCTGCGACGACGTCGCTTCGGGGTCTGGGGTGGAGGTGCTGTTGGACACCGGGGCGGAGCAACCAGCGAGGGTGAGCAGCAGGATGCCGCCAGCTGCGATGACAGAGAGCTTCTTCATGATGGTTCCGTTTCTCGGGTCGGAGTGGGTCGGGAGTGAGCCGATATGGTCAGAGTGACTCAATACATCTAGCATATCAGATCTAGTATGGGCTGTTGTTGTGGCCGACGGTTGTCAGTCGACTCCCAGGGATCCGGGCGGACCCGTCCCCGACGGCACCACCCGCTACCGAGGTCCACCTACTCGGCGGGCAGGCCGGCGAGGATGGTGAACCGGTAAGGCGCGGTGGAATCGAGCACCGTCTCGCCCTCGAGGTACTGCTTCACGAGACCCCCGGAATACGTTCCCGGGCGGTACCTGTTGGCCCAGGTGATCTGCCAGGCGCCGTTGCGAACGACGCCGCGACCGAGTTGAGTGCCCCATGCTCCGACGATCTCGATGCGGGCACCCTCGGTGCCCGTGCCGGTGAACGTCGGAGAGATCGTTTCAGCAGCCCCCGTGTACACGACACCCCCGAGCGCCGGGCTGACCAGCCGGACACCGAGCAATTCGGCGCGGACGGCGAACGAATAGCCGACACGATCGATCTCGACGCTGTTGACCGTCTGGATCGTGTTCCCGCCGCGATAGGCGCCCGGCTGCAGCGCCTTGCTCCACGTGATGGACCAGGCACCCGTCGCATCAGCCTGCGTCGAGCCGACCAGGTTGCCCCAAGCCGTGACGATCCTGATGTCGGCGTTCGGAGTGCCCATGCCGGTGAAGACCGGTCGTGCGAGACCGGAGTCGTCGGCGCCGATCTCACCACCGATCGCCGGAGCGGTCACGGAGAGCCGGCGGATCTGCGTCCCGTGCACGACCGAGAAGCTGTAGCTCACCTGGTCGATGCGCCGCCCGCCGATGGACTGGATCGTCGATCCGCCCACATACCGACCGGGCGCGAGCACCTTGTTCCACGTGATGCTCCAGCGCCCGTCCACATCGGCCCGCGCCGACCCGGCGTTGACTCCCCAGGCCGTCCGAACCTGGATGTCCGCTCCCGGAGTGGCCGTTCCGGAGAAGAGCGGCGTGGCCGTTCCCTTGCCGTCGACCACATACTCGCCACCCTGGGCAGGCCGCTCGACGACGAGCTGCCTGGTCTCGTCGGGGAGCCGCCTTGTGAAGGAGAACGGCGTCGAGGATTGCTCGACGCCCGCGATCAGCTGCACGACGCGACCCTCGTGCTTGCCGGCCGCGAGGTCGGCACTCGGCTTCGCGGTCCACCGCCCGTCGGCGACGGTTCCGCGAGCGATGAGCGACCCGTCTTCGACGACCTCGATCGTCGCGCCATCCTCGCCCGTCCCGGAGAATGACGGACGGGCATCGGTGACGGTCGAACCGATGCCAGGGGCGACGAGCGTGACCGGTGCGACGGGCGCGACCACGCCATAGGTGAAGGAGAAGCCGACCTGGGCGATCTCGCCTTCGAACGACTGCGTGACCTGCCCCTCGACGAGCCCTCGCTGCAACGAGACGGTCGGGGAGACCCGCCAGGCGCCGGCGGGTGTGACCGTGGTCGTATAGCTCCGCTCGTTCACACCGGCGAAGAGGAGCTCGATCGATGCCCCCGGCTCTCCGGTGCCCGAGATCACCGGGCGCGGGATGTTGACGGAGCTCCCGGCTGCCGGCGATGTCACGTCGACGCCCCGCACCAACGCGTAGGTGAAGGCGTACGGCACGGTGGTGACCGTGTCGTCGGACGAGACCTGCCGGACCGCGCCGGCATGGGAGCCCTCGACGAAGGCTCGTTCGGCTCGGACCGCCCAGGTGGCGTCGGCGACGACGACAGTCGAAGCGACCAGGTGCCCGGCCTCGTCCTCCACCTCGACGACCGAGCCCGGCAGGCCGACGCCCGAGAACACGGGCCGCCCCTCGCGAACCGTCGCGCCGATCGCCGGGCTCCCGAGCTCGAACGGCGACTCGAGGGCCGTTCCGGTGACGGTCCCCGCCGCCGCCTGATCGACTGCGGCACGGAGCTGGAAGCTGTCGCGGATCCAGTGCGTCGGTCCGAACGCGACGTCGTCTGGTCCGATGAGGACGACACCGGCATCGGTCGGCTCGAGCGTGAACTGTTGGCTTCGGCCGCCTCCGCAACGCTGGAAGCTCAGGGACACGCCGTTCGTGACCGTGAGGCACTTCGTGGCGTCGAACGGCGAGGGGATGCTTTCCGTTGCTCCGAGCGCCGGAAGCACCCAGTCGACGGAGTTGGTGGACGCTTCTGCCAGCGTCGCGTACTCGCGGTACTCGGCGTAGTCGGTGTTGGTGGGCATGATGTTCGCGGTGGAGTAGAACTTGCCATCGAGCTGGAAGACCAGCGATCCAGGTGCGCGTTGAGCATCCGGTAACGCCGACGCCTCAGCCGACGTCACGAGTGAAGCCGCGGCGATGACGATGACACCGAGCATCGCCAGAGGGTGTGTGAGCTTCATCGTTCGAAGCTTCCTTTCCTGGGGTGACGGTGCCTCATCGATCCCCCGAGACACCA
This sequence comes from Plantibacter sp. RU18, assembly GCF_050613355.1. Lineage (NCBI taxonomy): Bacteria > Bacillati > Actinomycetota > Actinomycetes > Micrococcales > Microbacteriaceae > Plantibacter > Plantibacter sp. RU18. The sequence continues at coordinate 336,025 of NZ_CP159618.1, read as the reverse complement.
CCGGAGAATGCCTGACCCATGGCCCGACATGTCAATCTGAAATGGATCGTACGACCGACAAAAATATCACGTGTGTGTGAGCGTGCTGGTCATGACGATCGGCCCGGCCTCCGAGGGGAGGCCGGGCCGATGCATGTTCAGTTGTCGACTGCGGTGGTGACTACTTCGTGATGGTGAAGTTGTACGGGACCGTGGAGTGGAGCGCGGTCCCATCGGCCAGGTACTGCTTCACGAGGCCACCGGAGTAGGTCCCGGGCGAGTACTGGTTCGCCCAGGTGATCTCCCAGACACCGTTCTTGACGACGCCCTTGCCGAGGTCCGTGCCCCAAGCGCCGACGATCTCGATCCGAGCACCCTCGTCACCGGTGCCGGTGAAGACCGGGGAGATGCTGGTCGCGCCGCCGGTGGAGATGACTCCGCCGATCGCGGGGCTCGTGAGCACCACCTTGGAGGCTGCAGCCTGAACGGTGAAGCGGTAGCCTGTGCGGTCGATCTCGACGTTGTTCACGCTCTGGATGGTGTTTCCGCCGGCGTAGGTGGCAGGCTTCAGCGACTTGTTCCAGGTGAGGGACCAGGCGCCGGTCGTGGCGTCAGCCTTGACCGTGCCGACCGTGTCGCCCCAAGCGGTGACGACCTTGACGTCGGCACCAGGCGTCGCTGTTCCGGAGAACACCGGCGCAACCGTGCCGGACGCGTCGGTCACGATCGTGCCGCCGACAGCAGGCGAAGTCACCACGAGCGGCTCCTGCGAGAGCGAGTTCGTCACGGTGAAGTTGTAGCCGACGCGGTCGATGACCTTGCCGTCGATCGACTGGATGGTCGCGCCGCCGGCGTAGGTGTTCGGCAGCAGCGTCTTGTTCCAGGTCAGCGTCCATGCGCCGGCATCATCGGCCTTCACCGTGCCGACCGTGTGGCCCCAAGCAGTGACGACTTTGACATCGGCACCAGGCGTCGCGGTTCCGGAGAACACGGGAGCAACCGTGCCGGACGCGTCAGTCACAATCGACCCACCAACGGCAGGGCTCGCGACGACGAGCGGCTGCTGCTCGACGTCAGCCTCACGAGTGAAGGAGAACGGCACGGATGACTGCTGCGCACCGTTGATCTTCTGGTTCACCGAACCAGCGTGCGCGCCCAGAGCCACGTCGGCGGCAGCCGTCGTGGTCCAGGTTCCGCCGGAGACCGTAGCCGTCGCGATGATGTTGCCACCCTCGACGACCTCGATCGTCGCACCGTTCTCACCAGCACCGGAGAACACCGGGCGGGCATCCTTCAGTGTTGCGCCAGCGGCCGGGGTCTCGAGCGACACGTTCGTGACGGGCTTGACGGTCCCATAGGTGAAGTTGAATGCGGACTGCTTCACACCGCCCTCGAAGGTCTGGGTGACCTGGCCTTCGACCGGCCCCTTCTTCAGCGACACCGTCGGCGCGATCGACCACGTGCCGTCCTCGCCGACCGTCGTCTTGTAGGTGCGTTCGTTCGGCTCAGCGAACACCAGCTCGATCTCGCCTCCAGCCTGACCGGTACCGGAAACCACCGGACGAGGTACGTCGACCGACCCGCCGATCTCCGGCGATGTCACAGCGACGTCCTTCACCATCGCGTACTCGAACTCGTACGGCGTGGTGGACACCACATTAGCGGCGGTGATCTGACGGATCGTGCCCGTGTGCGTGCCCTCAGCGAACGCCTCGTCAGCCTGGACAGACCATGCCTTGTCGTCGCCGACCGTGGTCGTAGCGACGAGGCGCCCGTCAGCATCCTCGATCTCGATCGTGGCCCCGGGCGCACCCACACCGGAGAAGGTCGGCTGAGCATCACGAATGACCGCCCCCACAGCGGGCGTCGTCAGGCCGAACGCCGGAGTGACAGCCGTGCCCGAGACCTGTGCGGCCTCAGCCAGGTTTCCGCCTGCAAGGTAGTTGATTGACCAGTTTGACTTCAGGACAGTGAGGTACGCACCGACGTTTTTCACAACGACCCCGCCGCCGTGCTCAACGAGCTCGAAGTCCTGGGATCCAGCACCCGAGCAAGCGGCGAAGGAGAACCAGCGACGGTTCTTGTCACCGACAGGGCTCGGCGTGAGGCAGACCCCCGTATTGCTCCCGCTGACGATCGGGCCGGGCTGTCCGATGGGCGGCAACGTCAGCTGAGCCGATGCAGCTTCGGCCTGCTCGGGCGTGTCATATGCCGACGCTTGCGGGGAGCCGGCGTTGGAGTTGTCCAACGACCAGAATTTGCCGGCAACGGTGAACACCGCGGATCCGGGGGCGTTCGCTGCGGTGGCCTGAGCCGCGGACTGCGCCGCGGAATCGTCGACCGAGGCGAACGCGGACGGGCCGGTCGCGAGGGTGGACGCGGCGACGGCGATCAAGCCGAACGCCGACAGGGTTTTTCTGAGCTTCATAGGGGAAGCTGCCTTTCTCAGTGGGAGGGCGCACTCGGGTGTCGGGTGAGTCGCCATAGGGAGGGGAGTTGGCCGATCGGCCGGAACTGCTCGAGCCGACGTCGTGATCGCGCCGGAATCTAACATATCAAATCATCATCATAAATACCAGTTGACATCTCGGCGCACGGCTGTGGCCCCGGAAAACACCACGGCGGCCGCCCACCGCGTGGTGGACGGCCGCCGAGAGGGTAGCGTGGAGGCGCGTCGGTCAGCTGATGGGCACGTGCCGCTCATCAGGACCGACGTACTCGGACAGCGGACGGATGAGCGCGTTGGACGCGAGCTGCTCAGCGATGTGCGCCGTCCAGCCGACGACCCTGGACGCAACGAACAACGGCGTGAAGGTCGCCGTGTCGAAACCGATCAGGTTGTACGCGGGGCCCGACGGGTAGTCGAGGTTCGGTTTGATGTTCTTCCGCGCCACCATGTCGGCCTCGAGCGTGGTGTACAACTCGAGGATCTCCGGCTTGTCGTAGTGCTCCGCAAGCTTCTCGAGCGACGCGAACATCGTCGGCACGCGGGAGTCGCCGTTCTTGTACACCCGGTGGCCGAAGCCCATGATCTTTCGCTTCTCGGCGAGCGCAGCATCGAGCCATGCGTTCGCCTTGTCCGCCGTGCCGATCTCATCGAAGACGTGCATGACCGCCTCGTTCGCCCCGCCGTGCAGCGCACCCTTGAGCGCGCCGATGCCGCCGACAACGGCCGAATACAGATCGCTCAGCGTCGAGGTGATGACCCGAGCCGTGAAGGTCGAGGCGTTGAACGAGTGCTCCGCGTACAGGATCATCGACACGTCGAAGGCGTCGACGACGACCGGATCGGCCTCCTCGGCGAAGGTCATGTACAGGAAGTTCGCACTGTAGCCGAGGTCGTCGCGCGGCGGGACGAGCTCGAGGCCGTGCCGACGCCGCTGGTCGTAGGCGACGATCGCCGGCAGCTTCGCGTAGAGGCTCGCCGCCTTCACCGCGTTGACCTCAGGTGTGTTGTCCTCGGCGGTCGGATCGTTCGCACCGATGACGCTCACGGCGGTGCGCAGGGCGTCCATCGGGTGCGAGGTCGTCGGCAGGAGATCGATCGCCGCCTTCACGTTGTCATCGAGCACCCGCTGGCCGCGCTCCAGTTGCTCGAACGCCCGCAGCTCGGCGTCGCTCGGCAGCTCACCGTTCCACAGCAGGTATGCGACCTGCTCGAAGGTGCAGTGCTCAGCGAGCTCTTGCACCGGGTAACCGCGATAGAGCAGGGAGTTGGTCTCCGGGTTCACCTTCGAGACGCTCGTCACGTCGACGACGACGCCGGCGAGACCCTTCTTGATGTCGCTGGTCGCTTCGGTCATACGTTGCTCCTTTGCGGGTGGTGCGGCGGTCGTGCGTGCGCCCCTCGACGAGGTCGGGGAACGGGTCGGAGTGCTCGGGTCGAGCCTGTCACCCCTGCAGCCCCTCGACAAGCTCGGGGAGCAGGTCGCCGAGGTGTCTACCGGTCCACGGTGAAATTGAACACCGAGGTGTCGAACCGGTTGTAGCCCTCGTAGTCGATGAGTTCGTAGAGGTCGGCGCGGTGCTGCATCTCGCCGAGCTTCGACGTGAGCGCACCCTCCTCGTTCAGGGTGTCGAGTGCGCGGCCCGCCGCCCCCATGGCGATGCGCAGCAAGGACACCGGCCAGATGACGATGTTGATGCCGACATCGGCGAGCTGCTGCGTGGTGAACAGCTCGCTCTTCCCGAACTCCGTCATGTTCGCGAGGATCGGGACGTCCACGGCCTCGCGAACGGCAGCGAACTCCTCGAGCGAGCGCATAGCCTCCGGGAAGATCGCATCCGCGCCGGCGTCCACGAGCTGCTTCGCCCGATCGATCGCGGCATGGAGGCCGTCGACCGCGGCGATGTCGGTGCGCGCCATGATGAGCAGGTTGGGGTCGCGACGGGCGTCGACCGCAGCACGGATGCGACCGAGGGCGGTGGAGGTGTCGACCACCTGCTTGCCGTCGAGGTGCCCGCACCGCTTCGGGTTGACCTGGTCCTCGATGTGGAGGCCGGCGAGCCCGGCGTCCTCGATCTCCTGCACCGTGCGCGCCACGTTCATCGGCTCGCCGAAACCGGTGTCGGCGTCGACGATGGCCGGCAGCTCCGTCATCCGGGCGATCTGCTTGGCACGGCCGGCGACCTCGGTGAGTGTCGTCAGGCCGATGTCCGGCAGGCCGAGGTCGGCGGAGAGCACCGCGCCGGAGATGTAGACGCCGTCGAAGCCCTTCTGTTCGATGAGGCGCGCTGACAGTGGGTTGAACGCGCCCGGGAAGCGGAGCAGCTCACCGGTGGCGAGTCGCTCGCGGAACAGGCGGCGCTTCTCGGCCGGTGTCGTCTCGCTGTACAGCATCAACGGGGTCCTTTCTCTCGTCCACAACTCCTGCTATCGGCCGGCAATCCGGACCGAATCCTGTTCCAGGTCCCCGAACAGGCAGGAGCTGCAGGAGTTGCGGACCGGGGAGCCCGCCGAGTGCTCCACCGTCCTGCAGCGCCTCGCTTGCGCACAACTCCTGCAATCGGGCTCAGGACCGGCACAACCAGCCCGAATCGGGCCGTCGGCGGCCCGAGCTGCAGGAGTTGCGGACGGCGCGGGGTCACGACGAGCGGACGACGGCGCATCAGAAGAGGCCGGTCGGGTGCGGGGCGGAGGCGAGGACGCCGGGAGCGGCCTGCAGCGTGAGCTCGCGGACCTCGTCGACGCTCAGCTCGGGCAGTCGCTCCGCGAGCGCGAGGAAGCGGTCGATCTCCGCAGCTTCGAGCACGTCGGCCGCGAGGGCCCGGAACTTGGCGACGTAGTCCGCACGGGCGAACGGCCTGGCACCGAGCGGGTGGGCGTCGGCGACGGCGATCTCGTCCACGATCGACTCGCCGTTGCTGAGCGTGATCTCGATGCGGCCGCCGAACGCCTTCTCGGCCGGGTCGACCGAGTGGTAGCGGCGCGTCCACTCGGCGTCCTCCGCCGTCGTGATCCGCTGCCACAGGTCGACGGTGTCGGCGCGGCCGGCGCGCTCGGGAGTATAGGAGTCGACGTGGTGCCAGCTGCCGTCCTGCAGGGAGACCGCGACGATGTACGGAATGGAGTGGTCGAGCGTCTCACGGGACGCCGTCGGGTCGTACTTCTGGGGGTCGTTCGCGCCAGAGCCGATCACGTAGTGCGTGTGGTGCGAGGTGTGCAGGACGATCCGCTCCACGGTCGGCGCGTCGATTCGATCAGGGAGCGGATCGCCGGTCACCGAGGATGTCGAGGCGCTCGTCGGTCCGAACAGCCCAGGGTGCTCGTGGTGCAGCTTCCGAGCGAGGTCGATCCACGCCTGCGCCTGGTACTCGGCCGAGTGCTCCTTCGTGTAGCTGTCGAGGATCGCGAGCTTCGGCTCTCCCGCGCCGGGCAGCGGGACGTCGTAGGACGCATCCGGGCCGTCGAGCAGCCAGGCGACGACACCGTCCTCACCCTCGTAGATCGGTGACGGGCTGGTCTCGCCGCGCATCGCCCGATCGACGGCCTCAACCGCCATTTTGCCCGCGAAGGCCGGGGCGTGCGCCTTCCACGTGGAGATCTCGCCCTTGCGCGACTGACGGGTCGCCGTCGTGGTGTGCAGCGCCTGACCGATGGCCTGGTAGATCGTGGCCTGGTCGAGTCCGAGCATCGTGCCGATCCCGGCGGCAGCGGACGGGCCGAGGTGCGCGACGTGGTCGATCTTGTGCTTGTGCAGGCTGATCGCCTTCACCAGGTCGATCTGGATCTCGTAGCCGGTTGCGATACCACGCACGAGGGCGGCGCCGGTGCAGCCGGCGTGCTGGGCGACGGCGACGATCGGCGGGATGTTGTCGCCCGGGTGCGAATACTCCGCGGCGAGGAAGGTGTCGTGGTAGTCCAGCTCGCGCACGGCGACCCCGTTGGCCCAGGCGGCCCACTCGGGTGAGACGCGGCGGGCGAGGTCCGGGCCGAACACCGTGGCGCCCTCGCCCCCGGTGCTGACCGGGTGGCTGAGGGCCTGCGCACGAGCCGAGGAGACGGGGCGCCGCGTGAGGGAGGCGGCCGCGACGGCGGCGTTGTCGATGACCCGGTTGATGATCATGTCGACGACCTCGGGGGCCACCTCCACCGGATCGGTCGCCACTCGGGCGAGCTGCCAGGCGAGCTGTCCGTCACGAGCGAGGTTCTCGTCGCTGCGGTGGACGCGGAGGTGGTGCTGGATCACGGGGTTCCCTTCGGATGCTGCCCGCTCGGATGCCGCCCGTGCGGGGCGCGGCCTGCGACGGCGCTGTCCGTCCAGCCTACGCCCGCACTCGTTGCGTGACGCAGCTGCCGCCGACGCGCAGCGACAGGCACCAGAGCAGCGAGCAGGCTCGGTGGGTGGACGCGGTCAGGCGGCGAGCAGGCGGGGCTGGGCGACAGGCGTCGGGTCGGGGTGCAGTTCGGTGATCGTCGCCGAGGCCGACGACACCTCCGGTTGTGTTTCGGCAGCGCGCTCGAACCGGTCGGCGATGTCGAACATGAGGAGGTCGATGCGGGTGCGGAGGGCGTCGGCGATCGTCGCGACGACCTCGGACGAAGCGTCCTTGCGTCCACGCTCGATCTCGGACAGGTACGGGGTCGAGACGGCTGCGACGCCGGCGACCTCCTGCAGCGTCCGCCCCTGCTCGAGGCGACGCTTGCGCAGCACGGCTCCGAGGGCTTCGCGGTACAACATGGCGTCTCCTTCCGGCTGCGTGGTCTCACTGTACGTCCGTGGCGCGCCTCGTCTGCGGAGGCTGGTTCTGCCGTCAGCGGACAGCCCTCCCGCTGACCGTGGCGGCCGGTCACCGGCCGAGGGGAGGGAGCAGACCGGTGGCGGCCGCCATCGTGCGGGCGACGAGGAGCGTCGGGTCGACGATGTCGCCCGCACGGATCGCAGCGTCCAGCTCGACGACGCGCAAGGTGACGAGTCGGACCTGCTCCGACGCGTCGTCGAGCGAGGCGGTGCCCGTCGTCGTCGCGAGGCAGGAGAACACGTGCACCGGCCACGCCGACCGGCCAGGGTTCACGAAGAAGGTGTGCAGCGGCACGAGATCGACCGCGACGAGTCCGAGCTCCTCCTCGAGCTCTCGACGTGCAGCCTGCTCCGGCTCCTCGCCCGGCTCGCCGCCACCTGCCGGCAGATCGAGGATCCAGGCGTCGAGCGGATACCGGTACTGGCGGGTGAGCAACACCCGGTCGTCATCGATCACCAGGACGGCGACGGCGAAGGGCACACTCTCGTCCACCTCGTACGTGCTCCGGCTGCCGTCCGGGAGCTCGACCGTGTGGTCGACGATCGTCGTGCGTCCGCGGTACACGGGCTGCCTGCCGAGCGTGGTCCAGTGCGTCTCCATCGGGCCACCCTCCCACACCCCGCCGCAGTGCCTGACGGGGACGTGCTGGCCGATCAGAGGAAGATGTCCGGGAAGAGCTCCGACTCGTCGACACCGGGCGAGTACTTCGCGAGATCGGTGACACCCGCCTCGGCGAGGACGTCCTCCACGATGAGCGATCGACCAGTGAGTGCACGCGACGGTGCCGTCAGCACCTCGTACGCTGCATCGGCGTAGATCTCGGGCGTCCGGCTCTTCGCCAGCAACGCCTCGCCGCCGAGGATGTTGCCGACCGCTGCCGTCTTGATCGTCGTCTTCGGCCACAGCGTGTTCGCCGCGATGCCGTCACGGCCGAACTCCGCAGCCAATCCGAGCGTCACCATCGACATGCCGTACTTCGCGAGCGTGTAGCCGGTGTGGGCGCCGAGCCACTTCGGGTCGAGGTTGAGCGGCGGCGACAGCGACAGGATGTGCGGGTTCTCGGCGTCCTGCAGCATCGGGATCGCCGCGCGCGACAGCATGAAGGTACCGCGCACGTTGACGTCCTGCATGAGGTCGTAGCGCTTGGCGTCGAGATCGAGCGTGCGCGCGAGGCTGATGACGCTCGCGTTGTTCACGACGATGTCGATCCCGCCGAACTCACCGGCCGTCTCGAACAAGGCGCGGGCGATGTCGTCGTCGCTGCGCACGTCGCCCACGATCGCGAGGGCCTGCCCACCGGCCGCGCGGATCGCCTCGGCCGCGGTGTGGATCGTCCCCTCCAGCCGCGGGTCCGGGGTGTCGGTCTTCGCGAGGATGGCGACGTTCGCTCCGTCCCTCGCGGCGCGGAGGGCGATCGCGAGGCCGATGCCACGACTTCCGCCCGACATGAGGACGGTCTTGCCGGCGAGTCCGGTCATGCGTGCTGCTCCTTCGTGGTGGTGGGTGCGGACGCGGCCCGCTTCGACGAGGCCGCGGCGAAGGCGGCCACGCGGGCGACGGAGTCCGGTGTCTCGATGGCGGCGCCGATCGTGCGCGCCTCGTCGTCGAGGGCGTCCTGGTAGCTCCGGCCGACGCTTTCGCGGAGCAGTCGTCGCGCCTGCCCGAAGGCTCCGGTTGCGCCGGCGAGCCAGAACGCGGCGACCTCGCGAGCCCTGGCGTCGAGCTGCTCGGGCACGACGACCTCGGTGACGAGTCCCCAGTCCAGCGCCTCGGCCGCGCTCAGCATCCGAGGGCTCAGCGTGAGTTCCAGTGCGCGGCGCATACCGACAGCCTCGGGCAGGAGGGTGCTCACGCCGCAATCGGGGGTGAGCCCGATGTCGGCGTACTTGCTCACGAACTTCGCCCGGTCGGACGCGATGATGACGTCGGCGACGAGCATGAACCCGAGTCCCCCACCCGCGACCGCGCCCTGCACGGCGGCGACGATCGGCTTCGTTGCCGTCTGCAGCGCACGGTGCCCCTCGTGGATGATGTCGGCCAGCTCGGTGACGAAGGCGCCGGTCGATCCGGCTGTGCCGTCGCCCATGCTCGCCATCCTGAGGACGTCACCGCCGGCGCAGAATGCCGGGCCGTTCGCGTCGAAGAGGACCGCCTGGATGTCGTCACGATCGGCGACCTCCCGCGCGAGGTCGCGCCACCGGCGGGCCGCTGCGGGGTCGATCGCGTTGAGGCTCGCCGGACGGTTCAACGTGAGGTGCGCGAGGCCGTCGCTCACCTCGAAGAGGATGGTGTCGTCGTCGCTCATCGTGTGGCTCCTGGTCGGTTCGGGGTCTGGGGTGCGCTTCCGGTCCGGACGGGGATCGGAGCCCGGGCTGCTCGGTGCAGGCCTGCACGTGCAGGCGGTCGTCGCCCGCGGGACAGCACGTGCTGCGAGGGGGCCGGGGTCACTTCGGGGCCATCCGGATCGCGCCGTCGAGGCGGATCGTCTCGCCGTTGAGGTACCCGTTCTCGATGATGTGCAGCGCGAGCGCCGCGTACTCCTCCGGACGCCCGAGCCTCGCCGGGTACGGTACCTGCTCCCCCAGCGACGCCTGCGCGGCCTCCGGCAAGCCGGCGAGCATGGGCGTCTCCATGATGCCGGGCGCGATCGTGACGACGCGGATCCCGTACCTGGCGAGTTCACGCGCGATCGGCAGCGTCATCGAATGCACCGCGCCCTTCGACGCCGCATACGCCGGCTGACCGATCTGGCCGTCGAACGCTGCGACAGAAGCGGTGTTGATGATGACGCCCCGGTCGCCGTCAGCGCTGAGTCGGTCGACGCTATCGGTCGTCCCATCGGTCGTCCCGTCGTGCGCCGCACCGTCGTGGGCAGCGCCGTCGGGATCGTTGTGCTGCATCGCGTCGGCCGTCAATCGGATGACGTTGAACGTTCCGAGGACGTTGACGCGGAGCACGCGCTCGAAGGCGGCGAGGTCGGCCGGGCCGTCGCGACCGAGCACCTTCGCCGGCGGCGCGATGCCCGCACAGTTCACGACCACGCGCAACGGCCCGCGAGACACGGCCGCCTCGACCGCCGCCTGCACCTGTTCACCGTCGCTCACATCTGCCGCGACGAACGTCGCGAATCCACCCAGCTCTTCGGCCCGCTGCTCGCCCGCCGACCCCGGCAGGTCGACGAGCACGACCCGTGCGCCTGCGCCTGCCAACCGGGTCGCCGTCGCAAAGCCCAGACCCGATGCGCCGCCGGTGACGATCGCGGAGCTTCCTGTCACATCCATGTCGTGGCCCCTCCCTGGGCGTTCGCTCTCGCGGGCACGTTCCTGCTCACCAGCGCTCGATGATCGTCGCGTTGGCCATGCCGCCGCCCTCGCACATGGTCTGCAGCCCGTACCGGCCGCCGCTCGCCTCGAGTTGTCCGAGCAGCGTTGCCAGGAGCTTCGTGCCGGATGCACCGAGCGGGTGACCGAGCGCGATGGCACCGCCTCGCGGGTTGAGACGAGCGTCGTCCACGCCGAACTCCCGCTGCCACGCGAGCGGCACGGACGCGAACGCCTCGTTCACCTCGAACGCGTCGATGTCGTCGATGGCCAGTCCGCTGCGGTCGAGGATGCGGCGCGTCGCAGGAAGGATGCCGGTGAGCATCTCGATCGGATCACTCCCGACTGCGGCGAACGACACGAACCGGGCGCGGGGCGTGAGACCGAGTTCGAGCGCGCGGACCTCGCTCATGATGAGCGCGGCCGACGCACCATCCGTGAGCGGTGACGCATTGCCGGGTGTGATGCGCCATGCGATCTCCGGGAAACGGGCGGCGAGACGCTCGTCGTGGAAGACGGCGGGCAGGCTCGCGAGTCCTTCGGGGGTCGTCCCGGCCCGCACGGTCTCGTCAGTAGTGACCACCGAGCCGTCCGGCAGGGTCACGGCGACCACCTCGCGGTCGAATCCACCCGACGCCCAGGTGGCCGCGGCTCGCTCGTGCGATCGGGCTGCGAAGGCGTCGAGCTCGTCCCGACCGAGGTTCCAGCGCGCCGCGATGAGCTCGGCCGAGATGCCCTGCCCGACGAGTCCCTCCGGAAAACGGGCGCGGAGCTCGGCGCCGAACGGGTCGGCCCCGACGACATTGGAGCCCATCGGCGCGCGGCTCATCGACTCGACGCCGCACGCGATGACGACGTCGTTCCCGGCGGCCATGATGCTCTGCGCGGCGAAGGTCGTCGCCTGCTGGCTGGAGCCGCACTGCCGGTCGATCGTCGTGCCGGGCACCTGCTGGGGCAACCCTGCGGCGAGCGCCGCGTTCCGCGCGATGTTCTGGCCCTGCTGACCGGCCTGGGTGACGCAGCCTGCGTAGACGTCCTCGACGACGGTCGGGTCGACGCCGGTGCGTTCGACGAGCGCTCGGATCGTGCCGGCGAGCAGGTCGACGGGGTGCACGGCGCTCAGCGCGCCGCCCGGCTTGCCGCGCCCGGACGGGGTCCGGATCGCGTCGACGATCACCGCAGTACGCATGGCCATCTCCCTCGAGGTCTGCGCCCCACACTATGCCCGTGGTCGGTCGGGCGCGGCCGCGGTTGTGGACACCGGACAACTTCGCCCCGCGATCTGCGCACCGGCCCTTCGACAAGCTCAGGGGGCGAACCCACACCCACACCGACCCCTCGACAAGATCAGGGGGCGAACCACCCCGCGCGCCGGCCCCTCGACAAGCTCAGGGGGCGAGCTCTCGCACTCACCGAGCAACCTCCCGCTCACCGAGCCTGTCGAGGTGCCACCGCTGCAGCCCACGTACCATTGGACGGTGGCCGACCCGAAGATCCTCCTGTACTACGCGTTCGCGCCCCTGGCGGACCCCGAGGCGATCCGGCTCTGGCAACGCGACCTCTGCGAGTCGCTCGGGCTCCGCGGTCGCATCCTCATCTCGAAGGACGGCATCAACGGCACGGTCGGCGGCGAACTGGACGCCTGCAAGCTCTATGTCCGCAAGACGAAGGAGCACCCCGCGTTCCGCGACCTGGACGTGAAGTGGAGCGACGGCTCCGGTTTCGACGAGGACGACACCGTCCGCACCGCGAGGCACCGTCCGGCACCGTGGCGCCGCAGCTCGGACTTCCCGAAGCTCAGCGTGAAGGTGCGCAACGAGATCGTCTCGTTCGGTGCGCCAGGCGAACTCACCGTGGACGAACACGGTGTCACCGGCGGCGGAGTGCACCTGCAACCGACCGAGCTGCACGACCTCGTCGCGGAGCGCGGCGACGACGTCGTCTTCTTCGACGGCCGCAACGCGTTCGAGGCGGAGATCGGTCGTTTCGCCGGCGCCGTCGTCCCCGACGTCGCGACAACCCGCGACTTCGTGGCCGAACTCGACAGCGGCAAGTACGACCATCTCAAGGACAAGCCCGTCGTCACGTACTGCACGGGTGGGATCCGCTGCGAGGTCCTGTCGGGTCTGATGCGTTCGCGCGGCTTCGGTGAGGTGTACCAGCTCGACGGCGGCATCGTCCGCTACGGCGAGCAGTTCGGCGACGACGGCCTCTGGGAGGGTTCGTTGTACGTGTTCGACAAGCGCGGTTCGCTCGAGTTCAGCGATCACGCCGCCGTCATCGGTCACTGCGTCGTCTGTGATGCGTCGACGAAGCAGCTGCAGAACTGTGCCGACCCGTCGTGCAAGACGCAGCTCGTCGTCTGCGAGGCGCACGTAGACGGTCCTGACGGCGGTCCGCGCTGCGCCGCCCACGACCTGGCGGCCACGACCGCATGACGGCGGCCTTCACCTGCCGCACCGAGCTGGACGCAGCACCGGAGCGCGCGTTCGAACTGTCGCGCTCCATCGACGCCCACCTCGGTTCGATGGCGAACACCGACGAGCGAGCGGTCGACGGCGTGACGAGCGGCCTGATCGGGCTCGGCGAGACGGTCACGTGGCGGGCACGCCACTTCGGCGTCGTGTGGACGATGACGAGCCGCATCACCGCGCTCGACGCACCGCGGACCTTCACCGATGAGCAGGTGCGGGGGCCGTTCGCGGACTTCCGGCACGTGCACGTGTTCGAGCCGCTCGAGGGTCCCGGAGGCCGGGACGGGACGCTGATGCTCGACCACATCGCGTTCGCGGCACCCCTCGGCCCGCTCGGTCTCATCGTCGAACGCGTCGCGCTCACCAGGCACCTGCGGCGGCTGATCGAGTCGCGGAACGCGTGGTTGGCGAGCACACTTCGACACGCTCAGTGAGCGGGACGGAACGCCGTCCCCTCACCTTTCCCCGAGCTTGTCGCGGGGCACCGAAGTAGCTCGATGTCGAGACAACCCCTCGCGGTCCTTCGATCCATCCGCTGACGCGCAGCCGCCCCTGCCAAGATGGACGCATGGGTGCTCGCACGAAGTCGAAACTGGCCATCATCGGGGCGGGAAGCGTCGGTTCGTCCCTCGCCTACGCCTCCCTCATCCGCGGTAGCGCCCGCCGGGTGGCGCTCTACGACATCGACGGCAAGCGGGCATCGGCCGAGGTGCTCGACCTTGCGCACGGCACGCAGTTCACCGGTTCCAGCAGCATCACGGGCGGAGACGACATCTCCGTGGTCGCCGACGCGGACGTCGTCGTCATCACTGCTGGCGCGAAGCAGGAACCCGGGCAGACCCGACTCGAGCTCGCGGGCACGAACATCGCCATCCTCGAGAAACTCCTCCCGAAGCTCGTCGAGCAGGCACCCGACGCCGTCTACATGCTCGTCACGAACCCCTGCGACGTCCTCACCGTCGCCGCGCAGCGCATCACCGGCCTGCCGAGTGAGCGCGTGTTCTCCTCGGGCACCGTCCTCGACACCTCGCGTCTGCGGTGGTTGCTGGCCGAACGTGCCGGTGTCGCGACCTCGGCGGTGCACGCGCTCATCGTCGGCGAGCACGGCGACAGTGAACTCCCGCTGTGGTCCCAGGCGACCATCGGCCCGGTACCGATCCTCGATTGGGAACTGCCCGACGGTTCGCACTTCACCGAGCTGCAGCTGGACGAGATCGCGCAGGACGTGCGCACCGCCGCGTATCGCGTCATCGAGGGCAAGGGCGCGACCAACTACGCGATCGGCCTCTCGGGCGCCCGCATCGTCGAGGCCATCCTCGGTGACGAGCACGCGATCCTCCCCGTCAGTACGGTCCTCGACGGGTACCACGGCGTGAGCGGTGTCGCACTGTCGGTCCCGAGCATCGTCGACCGCACAGGCATCCGGAGCGTGCTCGACGTCGCGATGTCGCCTCGCGAAGAGCAGCAGTTCGCCGACTCCGCCACCGCAGTGCGCGACTCCCTGGCCTCGCTCGGCCTGTAGGCTTCCCCGGATCTCCCCCGCGCGGGTGAGGCGCAGGACGGGCACCGCCCACTAGCGTGGGGATACGAGGCGCGGATCCGGCCACGCCCGTGGGGAGGCACCGGATGACTGCAGGCGTGACGATCGAGTTCGACGGACTCTCGAAGACCTTTGGTGCGGTGCAAGCCGTCGACCAGCTGACGTTCCACGTGGAACCGGGCAAGGTCACCGGTTTCCTCGGCCCGAACGGCGCCGGCAAGACCACGACGCTGCGGATGCTGCTGGGCCTCGTCAAGCCGACCTCGGGCACCGCGACCTTCGGCGGCGTGCCGTACGAGAGACTGCCGGTCCCAGCGGCGACCGTCGGGGCCGCCCTCGAAGCAGCGAGCTTCATCCCCGGTCGCACGGCCCGCAACCACCTGCGTGTGCACGCATCGGCCGCCCGGCTCCCGGCCAGCCGCGTCGACATCGTGCTCGCCCAGGTCGGACTCCTCGAGGCCGCCGATCGGCGCGTCGGCGGCTACTCGCTGGGTATGCGTCAGCGCCTCGGGCTCGCCACGGCACTCCTCGGCGACCCCGGTGTCCTCGTCCTCGACGAACCGATCAACGGGCTCGATCCAGAAGGCATCAAGTGGATTCGCGGATTCCTCACCGCCCTCGCGAACGAGGGACGCACCGTCCTCATCAGCTCGCACCTGCTCAGTGAGGTGCAGCAGTCGGTCGACGAGGTCGTCATCATCGCGAAGGGCCGCCTCGCGCACGTCGGCACCCTCGCGAGCCTCGACGCCGCAGACACCCTGCGGGTCGTCGTGAACTCGCCCGAGCATGAACGCCTCGCCGCGGCCCTCGACGCCGCCGGCTACCTCTACGACGAGGCGCGCTCCGGCCTGATCGTCCACGACGTCGAGGCGATCGACATCGGACGCACGGCTCTGGCTGCCGGGATCCCGCTCAGCGCACTGTCCAGACATCGATCGGGGCTCGAAGACTCGTTCCTTGCGCTCGTCAGCGGCGGGGAGGACCACGCATGAACTCACTCATGGCGGCCATCCGCTCCGAATTCCTCAAGGTGTTCACCACCCGCGTGTGGTGGGGGCTCGCGATCATCCTCTTCGCCTACGTCGGGCTCGTCGCAGCAGGTGCGGCACTCCTGTTCGCGAACATCCCGGGCGCAGCGGGCTCGAGCGGGGCCGGTGGTGCTCAGGCCACCAGCGAGATGCTCACCCAACCCGGTCTCATCTACGGCTTTGCAACGAGTATCGGTTACGTGTTCCCGGTGCTGCTCGGCGCCCTCGCGACGACGGGTGAGTTCCGACACCAGAGCCTCACGCCGACGTTCCTCGCCAATCCCAATCGCGGCCACGTGCTCGTCGGGAAGATCCTCGCCCTGACCGGCGTCGGAGCGCTCTACGGTGTCATCGCACTCGTCGCGTCCGTGGGCCTCGGCGGCGGGGCGCTCGCGATCAGCGGTGTCGACCCGCTGCTCACCGACTCCGACACGTGGGCGCTCATCGGCCGGGCCGTGCTCGCGATGGCGTTGTGGGGCGCGATCGGTGTGGGGCTGGGGGCCGTGTTGCCGAGCCAGGTGGGTGCCATCATCGTCGTACTGGCGTTCACGCAGTTCGTCGAGCCACTGCTGCGATTGGCCGCGTCGTTCTCCGAGGTGACGGCTTCCATCGGCCGCTTCCTCCCGGGTGCCGCGACGGATGCGCTGGTCGGGCCGAGCTTCTACACGATGATGTCCGCGCAGCAGGATCCACTCACCTGGTGGCAGGGCGGCCTCGTCCTGGTCGGGATCGCGGCCGTGATCTCGCTCATCGGCTACGCGACCACCTGGCGCCGCGACGTCACCTGACGCTCCGTGCGGCGGAGCCTCCCGGCTGCCCCGCTCCCCGGGTCTGCCGAGGGGCCCGGCCTCACCCCCGCGCTTCGACACGCTCGGCGACCGGACGACTGCGCAGGCCGGGACGGGTACACCTCCGAGAGGGGAACGCCCGGGCGTAGGCTCGTCGGAGAGCCAACAGCCGGCGGTCACGTCGGAGACGGGAGCACCATGGGCCGCGCGTACGTCGTCGAGCAGATCGAGCACGAGGGCGCGAAGCCCACCAGGTCCGTGGAGCTGCGGGAACTCGCAGACACCGCCCTGCCGGACGCAGCCGTCACAGTCGACGTCGAGTTCTCCAGCATCAACTACAAGGACGCCCTCGTGCTCACCAGTAGGGCCGGCGTGGTCCGGGAGTTCCCGATGGTCGCCGGCATCGACCTCGTCGGTGTCGTCGCCGCATCGAGCGATCCGTCCTGGAGTCCCGGCGACCGGGTCGCACTCTTCGGCGACGGACTGAGCGAGACCCGCTTCGGCGGACTGTCCGAACGCGCGAAGGTCCGGCCCGACGCCCTCGTGCGCGTGCCCGACCACGTGTCGAGTGCACAGGCGGCAGCGATCGGCACCGCCGGTTACACGGCGGCGCTCTGCGTCCTGGCGCTCGAGCACGGCGGTCTCGCGACCGGCGGTGTGAAACCAGGGGGTCTGCCGGTGCTCGTGACCGGTGCAGGCGGCGGGGTCGGGAGTGTCGCCATCGCGCTGCTCGCCGCGGCCGGCTTCGATGTCGCAGCGTCCACCGGCAGAGTCGATGAGCTCGGTGACGCCCTCCGTCGCCTCGGCGCGACGTCCATCGTCGACCGCGCCGAGTTGTCCGAGGCCGGGCGCCCGCTCGCCTCGCAGCGCTGGGCGGGAGCAGTCGACTCCGTCGGCGGACAGACGCTCGCGACGGTACTGTCGCAGGTCGAATACGGCGGAACGGTCGCTGCGTGCGGCCTCGCCGGTGGCCCTGACCTCCCGGCGACGGTCATGCCGTTCATCCTGCGCGGCATCACCCTCGCCGGCGTCAACTCCGTCGACGCGCCGCTGCTGCTGCGTCAGTCGGCATGGGAGCGCGTCACGACCGCGCTGGACCTCGACGTACTCGACTCGCTGACCGAGATCGTGTCGCTCGCCGACGCTGCATCGGCAGCCGAGCGCGTCATCGCGGGCTCCGTCCACGGTCGGATCGTCGTCGACGTCCGCGCCTGATCCCGATCACCCGCCGACCTTTCTCAGGAACGCCCCGGCGCGTCGCCGCTGCCCCACGAGCAGCCGGCCCGACACGCCGCAAGACTCCTGAGTTAGGGAAGGGAAAGAGAGGTCTCGGACAGGCGGGAACGCGACAGCGGCCGGTGCCCGAAGGCGACCGGCCGCTGTCGAGCGGACTCCTGAGTCCTAGTAACCGGCGGTCGACATCATCGAGCCGACGGTGACGAAGTACAGGATCGAGCCGATGATGCCCAGCACGAGGAGGATCGCGCCGATGATGACACCGATCTTCGCGAGCTGGTTCGGGTAACCGGCAGCCTTCGACTGGTTCTGGGCGACGATGCTCAGGATCAGGCCGACGAGCGGCACGACGATCGCGAGGATGAGGCCGACGAGGCCGAGCGTCTTGCCCGGGTAGTCGGCGGGAAGGGCGGCAGGCTGCTGGCCGGACTGGTACTGGGGAGCGTTGGTCATGATGGTTCCTCTCGGGATGGTGGTTGCGTCAGGGACGCGAGCCAACAGTAGTGGGTTATCCGACTGAAATGGGATGGGGAGAACTCCCCAATCCCAGCCGGGCCAGGAGACTACGGGCAGGTGATGGTGGTCGCGCCGTCGGTGTGCACACCGCTGCCGAGCGATGCGCAAGCCTCGTTGAAGGCGGCCGCACCGATCGAGATCGCAACGATCGTGATGATGATCGCGAGCACGATGAAGATGATCGACAGGATGAGACCGACCTTCGCGGGGGTGTTCTTCACGCCCGCGCCCTTCGACTGCACGAGCGCGACGATGCTCAGGATGAGACCGATCGGCGTCGCGACGAATGCGAGGATCAGGCCGACGATCCCGAGGGTCTTGCCGACGGTCGCGTCGCCGGACGCAGCAGCACCACCCGAGTACGCCGGAGCCGCGCTGTACGGCTGCTGCGGCGGCTGTGGTGCCTGCGGCGGCTGGCCGGGGTAGTCACCGGGAGGAGGAGTCGTCATGACGGTGGTCCTTTCGAGCAGACGGAAGCGCTCCAGTCGAGCGGCCCCAGAATACCCGTCACATGCCGTTTTGTACCCTATTCGAGTCAAACAAATGCAAATCGCCTTGACCAGCTACGACTTCGCGCTCGCCCCCGACAACCACCGCAGCTCAGGACAGCTTGAGCGCTTCGATGAGTTCCGGGCCGCGGCGGGTCGTGATGATGAGCCGCGAGTAGTCCGTGTCTTCGAGGTCGATCACGACGGACGGCTTCGTGCCCTTCACGACGAGGAAGTCCTTGCCGCCGTGGAACTTCCACTGGCCGATCGCCAGCGTCAACGGGATCGCCGTGCCAGGGGCGCGGATGCCCCGGACCCAGATCCACGGGTCGTCGGTGATGGTGGCAGAACGGATGCTCGACCGCGGGACGACGACGTTGCTCTTCCGGAGAGACAGCGCCTTCTCGGAGGCGGACAGCTCGATCTCCAGTCGGTCGGGGTGCAGACGCAAGGAGGCCATGTCTCTAGTCTGCCAAGGTGCACCGACGTTCGCGTTGCCGGAAGTTCACAAAGCGGTAACGCATCGATTGTTCACAGGCTGATGCGAGCCGTGCTCGCGCGCTGACGATTGCTGGAACGTCTGGCGAACTCCTAGCGGACAGCCGCAGCAGCGGCACGCGCTGCACCCGGCAACGCGTCGACGATGCGGGAGATCGCCTCGTCGTCGTGTGCTGCCGAGACGAACCACGCCTCGTACACGCTCGGCGGCAAGGACACCCCGGCGTCGAGCATGCGGTGGAAGAACGCCGGGTACCGGAAGGCGTCCTGACGGAGCACGCTCGCGTAGTCGGTCGGTGCGGTCTCGGTGAACGCGAAGGAGAACAGGTTGCCTGCGCGCTGCACGGTGTGCGCGACACCCGCCTCCGTGAGCGCACCGGACGTCGCCTCCGAGACGATGGCGGCTGCGGCGTCGACCTTCCGATAGACGTCCTGGTCGGCGAGGCGGAGGGTCTCGATGCCGGCGGCGAGCGCGACGGGGTTCCCCGACAGCGTTCCTGCCTGGTATACCGGGCCGAGCGGCGCCAGGAGGTCCATGAGTTCGGCCCGACCGCCGAGCGCTGCGAGTGGCATGCCGCCACCGATGACCTTGCCGAAGGTGAAGAGGTCGGGCTGATACACGCCGATCGGGATGCTGATCGCGCCCGTCGGGTTCGCGACGGCGTGGTTGCCGGCCTCCCAGTCCTCTGCGCCCGGCTCGGGCACCGTCCCGGGCGCGACCGCCGCGAGGCCGCGGTTCTCGAGCCCCCACCAACCGGCGGAGGACACACGGAACCCGGTGAGGACCTCGTCCATGATGACGAGCGCGCCGTGCTCGTGCGCGAGCCGGATGACGGCCGCGTTGAAGCCGGGTGCCGGCGGGACGACACCCATGTTGGCGGAGGCCGCCTCCATGATGATCGCGGCGATGTCCGCGCCGCGCTCGGCGAAGACCTCTCGGAGCGCTTGCCGGTCGTTGTACGGGACGACGATCGTCTGGGCGGCGGTCTCGGGCGTGACACCGGCCGAACCCGGCAGCGCGAGCGTCGCGACGCCGGAACCGGCCTCGGCGAGGAGACCGTCGGAGTGCCCGTGGTAATGCCCGGCGAACTTCACGATCAGGCTGCGACCGGTGGCACCGCGAGCCAGACGGATGGCCGTCATCGTGGCTTCGGTCCCTGTGGACACCATGCGCAGCTTCTCGATGGGGGCGACACCGGACGCCTGCACGCGTTCCTTGACGAGCTCCGCCAATTCCGTCTCGGCCGGCGTGGACGCACCGAACGACAGACCGCGGGCGGCGGCCGCCTGCACGGCCTCGACGACCTGCGGGTGGGCGTGGCCGAGGAGCGCGGGCCCCCACGCGCTCACGAGGTCGACGTACTCGAAGCCCTCGGAGTCGGTGATGTACGCGCCCTTCGCCGACACCATGAAGCGGGGTGTGCCGCCGACGGATCGGAAGGCTCGGACGGGCGAGTTCACGCCACCCGGGATGGAGCGCTGTGCTCTCGCGAACTGTGCGTCGTTCATCGTCTTCCTCCTGCACGCAGACCGCGTGACTCATCCAGCCAGGCAGCGAGCTCCACGGCCCAGTAGCTCAGTACGGCCTCGGCGCCTGCCCGTTTGATCGACAGCACCGACTCCTCGATGGCCCGACGACGGTCGATCCATCCCTGTTGCGCAGCCGCTTCGATCATCGCGTACTCCCCCGACACCTGGTACGCCCAGACCGGGATCGACACGGTGGCGGCAACGTCGGCCAAGACGTCGAGGAAGCTGCCGGCGGGCTTCACCATGACGATGTCGGCCCCCTCCGCCTCGTCGATGAGTGCTTCGCGCAGGCCTTCGCGCCGGTTGGCCGGGTCGAGCTGATAGGTGCGGCGGTCGCCCTGCAGCTGCGAATCCACAGCCTCGCGGAAGGGGCCGTACAGCGCCGAGGCGAACTTCGCCGAGTAGGCGAGGACGATGGTGTCCTCGAAGCCGGCGAGGTCGAGCGTCTCGCGGACCGCGGCGACCTGGCCGTCCATCATGCCGGAGAGGCCGAGGAGCGCCGACCCCGCCTCCGCCTGCGCGACAGCCATGTCGCGGTAGCGCTCGAGCGTGCGGTCGTTGTCGACGCGACCGCGGGCGTCCAGGACGCCGCAGTGGCCGTGGTCGGTGAACTCGTCGAGGCACAGGTCGGTCTGGACGACGAGGGCGTCACCGACCTCCGCGACCAGCTCGCGGGTCGCGACGTTCAGGATGCCATCGGGGTCGGTCGCGCCGGAGCCCACGGCGTCGCGCTCCTCGGGCACGCCGAACAGCATGACACCGCCGATACCAGCTGCAGCCGCGTCGGCCGCCGCCCGGCGAGCGCTGTCCAGTGTGTGCTGCATGACCCCCGGCATCGAGGTGATCTCGACGGGCTCGGAGATACCCTCGCGGACGAACATCGGGAGCACGAGCTCCGCCGGCTCGAGTCGCGTCTCGCTGACGAGACGACGGATGGCCGGCTGCTGCCGGAGACGACGGGGGCGGGTCTCGGGAATGCTCACCCCTCAACCCTACGCGGGCACCGCGCCCCGTGCTGACCTGCCCGGAACAGGTGGGTCGTCAGGGGATCCTGTGCAACCCGATGGTTCGGGACTACTCGCCCTGCGCGAGCGCGACGGCGACGATCGCCTCGATGAGCGAGTCGACCGTCTGCTGCTCGGCGACGATGTCGACGCGGAGACCGTACCCGCGGGCGTCGCGCGCGGTCCGTGGACCGATCGCGGCGATGACCGTCGTCTCCGGGATCTCCCGGAACTGTGTGCGCACCTGCTCCGCGACGCTGCCCGAGGTGATGAGGATCGCGCGGACCTTGCCACTGGCGACGTCGCCGACGATCTTCTCCGTCACCGGCACGCCGACCGTGCGGTACGCGACGACCGACTGGACGTCGTGCCCGGCGGCGATCAGGCCCTCGGTGAGCAGCGGCTTCGCGATCGCCGAGCGCAGCGTGAGGATGCGCTTCGGGTGCGGTTCGAGGGCGGTGAGCTCCTGCACCATGCCTTTGGCCGAGTTGTCCTTCGCCGGCACGAGGTCGACGCCATAGCCGACGGCGGTGAGGGCTGCAGCGGTCGTCTCGCCGACGGCGGCGACCCTGGTGGTGTCGGGGATGCGGATGCGCTGCGAGGACAGGACGTCGACGGTGGTGGCGCTCGTGACCGTCAACCAGTCGAACTCACCGGCTTCGAGCGCGGCGAGCGCTGCTGCGAGGGTGTCTGGATCGTCGGTGCTCGCGAAGTTGATCATCGGGGCGACGACGGGCGCTCCACCCTTGCCGCGGACGGTGCCGGCCACGGAGTCGCCCCACGGGCCGCCACGTGGCACGAGCACACGCCAACCGCCGAGGGGTTTCGTCGCGGTCGGCACGGTGATGGGGGTGGTCCAGTCGTTCACGCAGCGCCTCCCAGCGGTGCGAAGTCGGCGGCGCCGGCCTCGATGAGCTCGTCGGCGAGCGCGACACCGAGGGCGTCGGCCGCCTGCAGCAGCTCGCGCCCGTGTCCGTCGCCGGAGAAGCCCTCTGCGTGGCTCTCCAGGTGGATGGTCTTGGTGCCGTCGAGCGAGTACACGGCAGCCTGCAGCACGAGCACCTCGTCGTCGAGCCAGGCAGCGGCACCGACGGGCGCCGAGCAGCCTGCCTCGAGGCGGCGCAGCACCGCCCGCTCCGCGGTGGCCTGCCAGCGGCTCTGCGCGTGGTCGAGCAGCGCGATCGAACCGGCGACGGAGGAGTCGTCGTCGTCCAGGCATTCGACGGCGAGTGCACCCTGACCGGGAGCCGTGGGCCAGGTGTCGAGATCGAACAGGCCGGTCACGGCGTCGAGTCGGCCGAGGCGGGTGAGGCCCGCCGCGGCGAGGACGACGGCGTCGAGGTCGTCGTCGATGCGGCGAAGACGGGTGTCGATGTTGCCACGGATGTCGACGACCTCGAGGTCGGGGCGGACGCGCTTCAGCTGCGCGATGCGGCGTGGCGAACCGGTGCCGATGCGGGCACCGGCCGGAAGCTCGTCGAGCGAACGGCCGTCGGAGGCGCACAGGGCGTCTCGCGGGTCTTCGCGCATGGGGATCGCGGCGATCGTGAAGCCGTCGGTCCGAGCGGTCGGGAGGTCTTTCAGCGAGTGCACGACCAGGTCGCAGGCGCCGTCGAGGAGGGCGTCGCGGAGCGCGTTGACGAACACACCGGTGCCGCCGATCGTCGACAACGACTCACGACTCGTGTCGCCCTGGGTGGTGACGGTCACGATCTCGATGTCCTCGCCCGTCGCGGCCGTGAGGGCGTCGGCCATGTGGCCGGTCTGCGCCAGCGCGAGGGCACTGCCGCGGGTTCCGATGCGCAGGGTCATGGGGCGATCCCGGAGAACGCCGGTTTGAATCCCAGCCGGGCGTTCTCGCAGCACCCGGGTCGGCAGACGTCGTACCAGGGACCGAGTTCGGTCATCGCGGGACGATCCTCCACCGGGATACCGTCGCGTCGCTCCAGGACGAGGTCGATGAGGCCCCTGACGTAGGCAGCCGAGGTTCCGGGCGTCGGGACGCGGACCGCGGACAGACCGTGCTCACCCGCCGTCTCGATGGCCTCGTTGTCGAGGTCCCACATGACCTCCATGTGGTCGCTCACGAAGCCGAGCGGCACGATGATGACCGCCTTGCGGCCCGCTGCGGGCAGCTCTGCGATGGCGTCGTTGATGTCGGGCTCCAGCCACGGCATGCTCGGCGGTCCGGAACGGGACTGGTAGACGAGCTGCCACGGCACGCTGATCTTCACGTCATCGACCGTGCCGTCGTCGGCGGCGCCGCCGAGGACACCCGCCTCGCGCAGCTGGTCGATGGCGTTCGCCATGACGACCTCGGCCACCGCGAGGTGCTGGGCCTCGTACGCGCCGTGGTCGCCGAAGTTGCGGAAGTCCGGCCCCGACCTTGCGGCGTCGCCGGTGGGGATCGAGTGCGTCGCGAACAGCACCTCGATCTGCGTCGTCGGGTCGAGCTCGGGCTGCTCGCGCAGGTACTCCGAGATCGCGTCGCGGACGCCGTCGATGAAGGGGTTCACGAATCCTGGGTGATCGAAGAACTGACGCACCTTGTCGATCTGGATCTCGCCCTCGAGGTTCGTCTCGTCGACGGCGATCGCGAAGTCCTCGCGGTACTGACGACAGCTCGAGTACGAGGAGTATGCGCTCGTGGCGACCGCGATGAGCTTCGTGAAGCCGCGCTCGTGCGCCTCGGTGAGTGCATCCCGCAGGTAGGGATCCCAGTTGCGGTTGCCCCAGAGCACCGGGAGGTCGATGCCGCGCGACGCGAGTTCGAGCTCCAAGGCCGCCTTGAGTGCACGGTTCTGGTCGTTGATGGGGCTCACACCGCCGAAGTGACGGTAGTGGTGGGCCACCTCCTCGAGGCGTTCCTCGGGGATGCCGCGACCACGCGTGACGTTGCGGAGGAAGGGGATGACGTCGTCCTGGCCCTCTGGACCGCCGAAACCTGCGAGGAGGATCGCGTCGTACGCGGTCGGCTCGGTGACGTGCTCCGGTCCTGAGGCTGCTGCGTCGGTCGCGCCGGGGACGATGCGTTCAGCACTGTCCGAGCCGCTGCTGCCGAGGTTCATCGCGGCCATCAGCGGACCACCTCGAGCGCCTCGACGGGCGTGATGCGACGGCCAGTGAAGAACGGGACCTCTTCGCGCACGTGACGGCGCGCCTCGGTGTTCCGGAGATCGCGCATGAGGTCGACGAGGTCGACGACGTCATCGGCTTCGAGGGGCAGGAGCCACTCGTAGTCGCCGAGGGCGAACGAAGCGACGGTGTTCGCCAGCACGCCGGTGAATGCCGCGCCCTGCCGGCCATGCTCGGCGAGCATCTTGCGACGCTCCTCTTCCGGCAGCAGGTACCACTCGTAGCTGCGCACGAACGGGTACAGGCAGAGCCAACCCTTCGGCTCGATGCCACGGAGGAAGCCGGGGACGTGCTGACGGTTGAACTCGGCGTCGCGGTGGACGCCCATGGCGTTCCACGTCGGCGCGAGCGAACCCAGGATCGCGGTGCGGCGGAGCTCGCGGAGCGCTGCCTGCAGCCCCTCGGCGGTGTCGCCGTGCAGCCACAGCATCAGATCGGCGTCGGCGCGGAGGCCCGAGACGTCGTAGATGCCGCGCAGGGTCACACCTTGCGCCTCGATGATGGCGATGGATGCTTCGAGTTCGGAGACATGCTCTTCGCCGAGCGGCAGCGCAGTCGCCGGCTCGCGGCGCAGGACAGCCCAGAGGGTGAATCCTGAGGGGCCAGTCGGGGTGGCTGAGTCGGTCGGGTGGTGCGATGCCTCGGCAGAGGCCGGGTGAGTCATAGTCCTATCCTCACCCAGTTCTCCCGATTGGGCAAAAGGGGCAGGTCACGATTGACACCGACCCGTCGCTACAGTCGAAGCATGAGCACCGCACAGCCACCCGTCGAATACCACGTCGCGCGGGCGGCCGACATGGACCCGGTGATCCTCTCCCAGGCGCTCAAGATGCCCGTGACGCGCCGGGCTGGCACGCGTCCCGGTCCCTGAGCCTGCCGACGGGCGCACCTCGACAAGCTCGGTGACCGGGTGCCGCTCGGCGACGGGTGGGCGGAGGGCTCAGGACGTCGGGCGCAGCGGGTCGTCCTCGGCAAGCTCGACGACGATACGCCGGTCGCGGATGCATAACGACAAGGCACTGGTGCGAGGACACCCGCCGCCGGTACAGTCCGAGGACTCCTCAGGGGCGACTGCAGTACGGGGCTGGGTGCATGGACTGGTTGTGGGATCTGGACGTCATCGACGGTCCATTGGTGTGGGTGCTGTACGCCCTGAGTGCCGCCGGTGTCCTGTACCTGTTCATCCGTCGCCGGGGCCCGCTCTGGTATCTGAGCGCGGTCATCGCGATCCTCCTCGGCGCACTGATCGCGGTGGCGACCGTGTGGTTGCTGTTCGACGTCCTCGACCTCTTCGGCGGCCCGTTGCTGGTCGCCGCGATGCCGTGGCTCCTCGGGACGTTCGCCGCGATCGCCCTCGCGATCCTGACGATCTGCTGGCGGGTCACGTGGAAGCGCCGCGTGCTCGCCATCGTGTGCATCCTGGTCTTCGCTGCGACGGGCGCGATCGGTGTCAACGGGGCGTTCGGACTGCAGACGACGCTCGGTGCGATGTTCCACGTCGGTACCGGCAAGCCCGTCGACCTCGTGCACCCGCCCAGCACTCCGACGCCGGATCCGAGCCGGCCTCTGTACGAGACCTGGAAACCACCGGCCGACATGCCGAAGACGGGCCGGAGCGGGCCGCTCCCCGCAGACCAGCAGGTCCCGAACACCGCCTCCGGCTTCCCTGCCCGCCCCGCGCAGATCTACTATCCGCCTGCAGCGCTCGTGCAGGACCCGCCGCCGCTGCCCTTCGTCCTGATGATGATGGGCCAGCCCGGTGACCCCGAGGCGAAGTGGATCGGCGGAGCCCTCGACGCCATCGCCGCCGAGCACGACGGACTCGCGCCCATCGTCCTCGTCGTGGACCAGCTCGCCGACCCCACGAAGGACCCGCTCTGCATCGACGGCAAGCTCGGCAAGGTGGAGACCTACATCACGCAGGACGTCGTGCCGTGGGTGACGAAGAACCTGCACGTGCTCCAGGGGCGTGACTTCTGGACGGTCGCCGGGTACTCCTCGGGCGGAGGTTGTGCACTCTACTACGGCGCGAAGTACCCGCAGACCTTCGGCAACATCATCAGTGTCTCGGGCGAGGAGTACCAGGGGTCCGACGTCGCCGCCGCGAACCTCGCCTCGATGTTCGACGGCGACCAGGCCGCCTACGACGCCGTCAAGCCGACGACGATCATGGCGTCGCAACGCTACGCCGACACCTGTGCATTCTTCTCCGCGGGTACCGCGGATCCGGTCTACCTCGACGCCATGCAGCGCAACGCCAAGGCGACCGAGGCCGCCGGGATGGTGACGCGCACCTTCGAGGTGCAGGGTGGCGACCACGGCGTGAGCTCGCTGACCGGCGGACTCGATCAGACCCTGCGCGCCCTCTATCCGAGGCTCGGACTCCAAGCACCATGACCGAACACCGATCCACGCCGCCCATCGAGCAGATTGCAGAGCCCATGACCACCGAACCAGTGCACACGCATGCCCTGACCACCGATCAGATCCGCCAGGCGTTCCTCGACCTCATGGTGGAGAACGGGCACGTCCGGATCGTGCGTTCGCCGCTCATCCCCCGCGACGACCCGACCACCCTCTTCACGGGCAGCGGCATGCAGCCGCTGCTCCCGTACCTCCTCGGCGAGGAGCACCCGGCTGGCACCCGACTGACCGACAGCCAGACGTGTCTGCGGGCGCAGGACATCGAGGAGGTCGGCGACAACCGTCACACGACGTTCTTCGAGATGCTCGGCAACTGGAGCCTCGGCGACTACTTCAAGGAGGAGCAGATCCCCCAGGTATGGACGTTCCTGACGGAGCGCGTGGGACTCGATCCGCACCGCATCTACGTGTCCTGCTTCAGCGGCGACGAGGAGCACGGGATCCCGAAGGACGAGGAGTCCGCGACGATCTGGAGCCGACTCTTCACCGCCGCCGGAGCCGAAGCCGACCATTTCGACGCCGGCACGGAGGAGCGTGCGGCCGAGGTCGGCACCGACGGCGCGCGCATCGTGTTCTACAGCAAGAAGAACTGGTGGTGTCGCGGCGGCAGCGCGGCAGACATGCCGGTCGGCGAGCCGGGCGGCCCGGACACCGAGATCTTCTACCTCTTCCCCGACGTGGAGCACGATCCGGCGTACGGAGCACACTGCCACCAGAACTGCGACTGCGGCCGCTTCATCGAGCTCGGCAACTCGGTGTTCATGGAGTATCAGCGCACGGATTCCGGCTTCAGCCCGCTGCCCCGACGCAACGTCGACTACGGCGGCGGTCTGTCGCGCATCGCTGCGGCCGCGATGGGTACCTCCGACGTGTTCCGCACGGGGCTGCTGTGGCCGATCATCGAGCGGCTGGAGGAACTCTCCGGCCACTCCTACGAGGAAGAGACGCGAGCCATGCGCGTCATCGCCGATCACCTCCGCGGAGCGGTGTTCCTGGCCGTCGACGGCGTGCAGCCGAGCAACAAGGCGCAGGGGTACGTGATGCGACGCCTCATCCGTCGCGCGGTCCGCTTCGCGTTCGACCTCGGGCTGCAGGAGAACTTCCTGCCGGACGTGGTGCCGACGATCGCGGGCATCTACGAAGCGCACTTCCCCGAGGTCGCCGATCACGCCGAGTACGTGGAGGCCGTCCTCGCGAAGGAGGAGAAGTCGTTCCGGCGGACGCTCCGCAAGGGCATCGCCGAACTCGAAGGCTTCCGGGACTCCGGCGTCACCGGTGCGGAACTGTTCCTGCTGTACGACACCTTCGGCTTCCCGATCGAGTTGTCCGTCGAGGAGGCGAACCGTCAGGGCATCGAGCTGAGCGAGGCATGGCGGGCGGAGTTCGACGAGCACATGGCGGCGCAGCGGGCGAGGTCGCAGGCGACGACGACGCTGCACGTCTGAGTCCGATGCGTCAGGCACCCAGGAGCGTCCGCGTGGTGACGATCACCGCGTGGATCGGCGGCATGCTGAGCATCCTCGGCGGGCTCTTCGTGCTCTGGGTGGCGGCACTGCCCACCGATGAACTGCTGCGGGACGACATCCTGGGGCTCGGCGTGTTCGAGATCGGCCTCGGTCTGACGCTCGTGCTCGCGGCGTCCGGGCTGCCCGGCCGGCATCGCGCGGCGCGGATCGTCGTCACCGTCGTCTCCGGGATCATGATCGCGCACACCGTGATCGCGGCGCTGCTCGGGCTGCCGCTCGGTTGGGTACCGACTGCGCTCTGCGCTGTCGTCATCGTGCTGCTGTGGGCGGGGCCGGCGAGGAGGCACTTCCGGAGGCCTGAGCCAGCAGACGGTCGGTGACACGGTCGATGAGGCCCCCGAGCCACGCGGCACCCACACCGGAGGCGATCACCGTGCCCTCGATCAGGAGCGTGTACGTGCCTGAGGTGACCGCCCCGATGTCGAGCGCGCTCCCCGCGATCGGCGGCAGCAGCACCACGAGGAACGCGATCCATCCGAACCGGCGCCCTCTGACGATGAACCAGCCGCCGAGTGCCACGACGAGCGTGATGAAGCCCTGGTTCAGGACGAACTGCCAGAAGGCGATCGGGTGCACGATACTGCCTGTCCCGCGCTCGATGCCGAGCGTCGCCCAGGTGAAGAGCACCGTGCAGGCCAGGGTCACGGCCGCGACCCGGCGAGCGCCGTCGACCGGCATGATCACGAAGGCGGCGACATAGAGCCCCATGATCGTGAGGAACTGCACGACGTTCACGAGCGGCACGTCGGTTCCAAGCGATCCGGCGTAGTTGGACGCCTGGATGAAGGCGGAGAAGTCCGTCGCGATGTTGAGGTACGCGGCGAAGAGCACACCGACGAGGGCGGCGCCGTAGCGGGCGCCCCGGTCGAACCGGATCCGGTCTGCCATGAGCAGAACCTAACGCACCCGGCGCACGAAGTCAGCCCCGCGCAGGCCTTCGGACCGGGGATACACTGAAGCAATTTCTTGCACATCCGGGGGTCTGCATGGGCGAACGACACGACGGCACAGCGGCCGGTGCCGGTCTCGAGCGTGCCGACGATCCCGAAGCCGTCGAGATGTCGACGGGTGCCTCACGACGCGATTTCCTCCGCCGCGCCGGCCTCGGCGCTGCCGGCCTCGCGATCGGCGGTTCGGCCGGTGCCGCGGCGACCGCCGCCCTGACCATCCACCCGCCGGAGTTCGCCCCGCTCCCGAAGCGCAGCGCGCCGGGCTTCGACCACGTCGTCGTCGTGATGTTCGAGAACCGCAGCTTCGACAACATGCTCGGCTGGCTGTACACCAAGGACGAGAAGCCGACCTCGGCCGACTTCGACGGTCTCGCGCAGGGGGACTATTCGAACCCCGCGCCGGACGGTACGCCGATCCCCGCGCACGTGTACGAGGGCACCACCGACGTCATCATGCAGCAACCGCAACCCGACCCGGGTGAGCACTTCGTCCACGTGAACACGCAGTTGTTCGACACGGTCGACCCGCCCGGCAACGCCGACATCCGGAGGAACGGCCAGCTCCCGCCGTACAACGCACCGGCGGCGGGCACGAAGCCGAACAACCAGGGTTTCGTCAACGACTTCATCATCAACTTCCGGCACGCGCGGGGCACGGAACCGAAGGCCGACGACTACCGGGTGGCGATGGGCGGCTTCAGCCCGGAGATGATGCCCGTGCTGTCGACACTCGCCCGGGAGTTCGGCGTCTACGACCACTGGCACGCGGCCGTCCCGTCGCAGACCTTCTGCAACCGCCTGTTCTTCCATGCCTCCACCTCGCACGGCTTCGTCACGAACCACGGCGGCGACAGTTACTACAAGTGGATCAACGGCCCGGCGGCGGCGACCGTCTTCAACCGTCTGGAGGCGGCCGGCGTGTCCTGGCGCGTCTACTACGACGGCTCCCAGCTCGTCTCACTGACGGGTATGCTCCACGCGCCGTCGCTGCAGCCGTACTGGAAGAGCAACTTCCGCGACATCGAGCAGTTCGAGGCCGATGCTGCGAACGGCGATCTCCCGGCGTACTCCTTCGTGGAACCGCGCATGGTGTTCAACCACAACGACATGCATCCGCCGTGGGGATCGACCGTCGATGAGGCGACCCTGCGCCTGAGCGACGGCGAGAAGGTGCACATCTACAACAGCGCCCTGTCCGACGTCCGAGCGGGCGATGCGTTCGTCCACCGCGTGTACGAGGCGATCCGCACGTCGAACGCACCGAAGGGCTCGAATGCGATGAACACGGCGCTCGTGTTCACCTTCGACGAGCACGGCGGCACCTTCGACCACGTCGCGCCGCCGGCGGCCGTCCCGCCCGACGATTCGGGACCAGGGGAGATGGGGTTCCTCTTCGACCGCCTCGGCCTCCGGGTCCCGACGATCGTCGTGAGCGCGTACACGGCGAGGAACACCGTCATCCACGACGAGATGCACCACGGATCGATCATCAACACGCTGGGCCGGCTGCACGGGCTCAAGCCGCTCACCCGGCGTGACGACGAAGCGAACCCGATCTTCAACGCAGTGAACCTCACCGAGCCCCGCCAGCCGTACACCTGGCCGACGCCGCAACCGCTCTACCTCCCGAAGAACCCCGAGGCCGGGGGCGCGCAGAAGGCCGCGAAGCAGCACCACTCGCGGCGGCTCTCGGCTCCCGGCGAGGGTCTCACCGGTCTCCTGCTCGCGCGATTCAACCCGGGCAGTAAGGCTCCGACGACCTACGGCGAGGCCTACGACGCGATCTACACCTACGGCAACGGCCTCTTCGGGAGTTTCGACACGTAGTCACGACCGACGGCCGCGCCGGATCCTCGGCAGCGCCCGACCATCCACCGGAAGGACGCTCCATGCCCATCGCCAGCGTGACCCGCGAGCAGATCGTCAGGCTGCAGACCCTGTCGCCGTTCGAGCTGAAGGCCGAACTGCAACGGATGGCGGGCGAGCACGAGTCACGCACGGCGTTCCAGATGCTCAACGCCGGTCGGGGCAACCCGAACTTCATCGCGTCGACGCCCCGCGAGGCGTTCTTCGCGCTCGGCCAGTTCGCGCTCGCCGTGTCGCGGGAGAACGCCGAGTGGGACCCCGAGCTCATCGGTGTGCCGGAGAAGGACGGCATCGCCTCGCGGTTCGAACGCTGGCTGGACGAGCATGTGGGCGAGCCCGGCATCGCCCTGCTGCGCGGTACCCTCGACCATGGTGTGGAGCAGCTCGGGTTCTCGCCGGACTCGTTCGTCTGGGAACTCGCGGACTCCGTCATCGGCGACCACTACCCCTCCCCCGACCGCATACTCCGGCACACCGAGGTGGTCGCCCGCGAGTACCTGGTGCAGGAGCTGTGCGCCGGCGTCGCCCCGGAGACACCGTTCGACCTCTTCGCCGTCGAGGGCGGCACGGCCGCGATGTGCTACCTGTTCGACTCGCTCGTCACCAACCGGATCCTCAGCCCCGGCGACCGCATCGCGATCATGACGCCCATCTTCAGCCCCTACCTCGAGATCCCTGAGCTCCCCGACTACGACTTCGACGTCGTGCACATCACGGCGAGCACCGTCGACGAGCGCGGCGTCAACACCTGGCAGTACCCGCCGGAGCAGATCGAGCGGCTCCGCGACACCTCGATCAAGGCACTCTTCGTCGTGAACCCGTCGAACCCGCCGTCGGTGCGGATGGCCGAGGACACCATGCAGCTGCTCTCCGAGGTCGTCCGCGAGCACAACCCGCGCCTCGCGATCATCACCGACGACGTCTATGCGACCTTCATCGACGGCTTCCGCTCCCTCATGGCAGAGCTGCCCCGGAACACGATCGGCGTGTACTCCTACTCGAAGTACTTCGGCGCCACCGGCTGGCGGCTCGGGCTCATCGCCGTGAACCGGGACAACATCTTCGACGAGGCGATCAGCGCCCTCGACGAGGCGGATCAGGTGCGGCTCGATCGACGCTACGGCACGCTCACGCTGCACCCGCGGGAGATCCGGTTCATCGACCGTCTCGTCGCGGACAGCCGGTCCGTCGCGCTCAACCACACTGCGGGCCTATCGCTCCCCCAGCAGTGCATGCTGCTGCTCTTCTCGACCTACGCCCTGCTCGACACCGGGCAGCACTACCGGCAGACCGTCCAGCGGCTCATCGCACGCCGACTGGGGATGCTGGCCGAGGGGATGGGAGTCACCTTCCCGGACGACCCGAACCGCGTCGGCTACTACGTCGAACTCGACCTCCTCGCCTATGCCCGCCGCCACTGGGCTCCGGGGTTCGCGAGCTACCTCGAGGCGAACTACGAACCGACGGACATCCTCTTCCGACTGGCCGAGCAGACGGGCATCATCCTCCTGAACGGCGGCGGCTTCCAGGGGCCGGCGTGGTCGATCCGTGTCTCCCTCGCGAACCTGCGCGACGAGGACTACGCGCAGATCGGCAGGAGTCTCCGGGCTGTCTCACTGCAGTACCTCGCCGAGTGGGAGGGTGAATCCGACGACGCTCCAGCACGGACGCACGACAGCGGAGCAGTCCACGGACTCTGACCGCCTCGCTCAGCTCTTGCCGCGGACGAGCTCCAGGCCGGCACCGGCGAACTGGCGGACGGTGGCCCCTGGCAGGAACGCGCGGGTCAACGCCGCGGCGATCCTCGTGAGGTCCGACTCGTCGCGGAACAGCAGGTAGAGCGTCTCGTAGCGCGGGTGGAACTTCTCCTTGAACCGGTGCAACGACTGGAAGCCATACACCGGTTCGAGGCCTTCGGCGAGCTTGTCGCTGAGCACCGCGATCGGTCCGGCATCCGGCGGGTACTCGTGAGCGAGCGGCGCGCCGGAGAGCGACATGAACTGTGCGCCCTCATCACGGAAGTGCAGTGCGGATGAGCCGAGCAGATACTCCATCACGGGCGGGAAGCCGCCATCACGACGACGCATGAGGTCGAGCGTCCAGCCGCGGACGACGCCGTCGGCGCCATAGACCGGCAGCCACGAGAGGAAGCCGTCGACGTCTCCGTTCGGGGAGATCGCCAACGCGACGCGCACCTCCGGGTCGAGCGCCTGGTCGAGGGTGCCGAGCGTGAACCCCATCTCCGGCAGGCTCTTGTCACCCACCCACATCTCGGAGATGCCGCGCAGCTGCGCTTTGATGCCCCAGGACTCGTCGACCAGCCGCGACATCCGGAAGGTCATCTCCTCGCGCGTCGCCCGGTTCATGGCCGTTCGCGCAGAATTCCAGCGTTTGCCGACGAATTCGAGTCCCGGCAGGTCGACGATCGTGTCGTCGGCCACGATGAGGTTCCGCCAACTGTCCGGTACCGCGGCTCGAGTGCTCTCCTGAGAGCTGAAGAAGCACGGCACGAGGCCCGCTTCCTCAGCCATCGTCGCGAAGTCCGCGGCCGCCTGCGCTCGTCCGTCCTCCGGGCCGATCGGATCGGCGAGCGCCACCGCCACACCTGCGTGCACCTGATAGGCGACGATGCCGGTCGGTGTGCGGGCGTAGCGCATGCCGTCCCACGTGGTCATCCATGACAGGGTCCCGCCGCCGTGGGCCTGCAGCTGCTGCCGCACCTCGTCGGCGTCCGGTCGGGGCGAGGCGCCGAGCTTGGCAGTCCTGCGCCACCGGAAGGCGCCTCGGTAGACGATGAGGTACGCGATCATCAGCAACCAGAGGATCGCCGTCGCGATCTCCGTCGACGGGTCTCCTCCGAGGACGAGGGTCACGTCGTCCTGCTCCCCCGCACCGACCAGGAGCAGGACGATGGCGGCGGCGAGCAGGTTGACGAGGCCGAGCAGGATCGCCACCAGCCAGGCGAGCCGCCGCGCCCGACGCAGCCCGTTCGCGATGAGGAGGATCACCACGACGTCGAAGAGCACGTCCCCGATCGACCCCGACAGCGGCTGTGTCTTCCCGAACGGTCCGTTCGTCGGCACGAGCGCGACGAGCACCGTGATCGCCCCGAGCGCGAGTATGCCGACGAACGCGATCAGCCGTTTCTCCCGGAT
Organism: Plantibacter sp. RU18; assembly: GCF_050613355.1. NCBI lineage: Bacteria > Bacillati > Actinomycetota > Actinomycetes > Micrococcales > Microbacteriaceae > Plantibacter > Plantibacter sp. RU18. The sequence continues at coordinate 301,326 of NZ_CP159618.1, read as the reverse complement.
GGTCGCCTTCCGCAGTCGCAGCGGGCGGTCGACGACGAGCACGGCCACCGCTGCGAGCAGATGCTCCGCATCGGCCAGGCGACCACCGAAGAGCGTGGCGACGAGCAGGCCGGCGAGCAGGATGAAGAGGCCGCGCACACGCCAGGGCGTCGGGACCAGGGCGATGGCCGCGACCATGCACGCCATGAGTCCGCTGCCGGGGCCGGCGTCGAGCGCACCGGCCTGCATCTGCGCCCACGGCCAACCCGTCATCGCGAACAGCCAGAAGAACAGGGCGGCGACGACGATCGCGACGAGCTGCCCGATCCAGAAATAGGTCAGCACGACCCGCGTGCCTCGCCGGAACTCCAGGTACGCGAAGCCGGCGAAACCGACGGGGATCAACGCATAGAACCAGGGCTGCGAGAAGAAGAACGTGCCCGTGATCGGTGTCCAGAACCGCCCCTGCTCAAACGCCGGGACCCCATAGGCGACCCATTCGCGCCACGGTCCGTCGGCGAGCGGTCGCCACAACGCCTCCGAGACGAGGCCGAGCACCAGCAGCACACCGATGAAGACGAGCGTCGCAGGAATGCGGCGCGCGACGCCCGACACCTGACCGCGTCGGTCACGGACCACGACCCCAGGATCCGTCATGGCGCGCTACGACCCGTGCCTCAGGTGACGCAGCGAACTGCTTCCAGCGGGATACAGGACCATGTGGGTCTCCGAACTCGACGGGCAGTGCTGCCGAGTGAACAGCCTGCTAGCGGGCGATGGCCCTGACGATACCCCACACGGCCAGTCCAGCGGCAGCGGCAACTCCCGCGACACCCGCGTAGAAGACCGCAGGACGCTCGACCTTGACCGTGGCGATGCGGACGACGGCGCGCCGCTTGGCACGGTGCACCTGCTTCGGGACGTTGAGCTTGTCCTCGATCGCGTTCAGCGTGGCGACGAGCTCCGCACGAGCCTGCTCGGGCGTGGGCGTTGCTCCCGGGTACTGGTCAACGGTCATATTCGCCGAGCCCCTTCACTGCTTTGATGTCTTCCTTCACGTTGTCGATCGGGCTCGGGTCCTCGTTGATCTTCTTGAAGTACCTGAGGGCGATGAGCACGAGGACCGCTGCGACGAGGACGAAGAGCACGAACACGCAGAGCGCGGCCAGCCAGGACGGCATGACGAGCGCGAGCGCGAGGATGAGGACGGCGACGAGGACGCCCACCGCGAAGAACAGGAACACGGCGGCGCCGGCGACGAACGCCGCGCCGATCCCCGCGTACTTGCCCTTGTGGGCGAGCTGCGTCTTCGCGTTCGCGATCTCGGCCTTGACGAGGTTCGAGACGATACCCGGTAGCTGACCGACGAGGGTCAGGAGGGATTCGTCGCGCTTGTCGAAGCGCGGCTCGGATCGGTTGCGGTCACTCATGAACGGCATCGCTTGCGCTACTCGGCCGTCTTCGGCTTGGCAGCCGCAGGCTTCCGTGCCGCAGGCTTCGCGGGCGTCTTGGCCGCAGGCTTCGTGCTCTTGGCCTCCAGGGCATCGTCGATGGCGTCCTGGACGTCTTCGACGGCGGTCTCAGCCTTGGCGATCGACTTGTCGAGCTTCTGACCGGGTGTCGAGCCCTGCTGGGTGACGACCTTCGCGACGCTCGTGACACCGCTCCACAGAGCCGCCGGAACCTCGCTCACGCGAGCCTTCGCGAAGTCTTCGACCTTCGTGCGCTGCGCGCGCACGGGCTTCGCGTTCCACAGCTTCAACCACTGCGTCTTGATCTGCTCGTATCGTTCGCGTCCGGCGCGGGTTCCGAGCACGTAGCCCGTGAGCCCACCGACGACGAACATGACCTTGCCCTTCATGGCGCCTCCGTCTGTTCGAGTCGTACTGGGTGCTGCATCCAACTGTTCCAGCGTAGTCGCGACGCGTCCGGGCGCCACCATCATGTCGGGGGTTGACAGGAAAAGATGCCCGGTCGGGCATATGTCGTGTGGTCTGCGACTACAGCTGCAGCGCCTGGTGCCGGAGGCGAGCGGCGGCTTCGTGCGCGTCCGGGACGACCGAGGCGAGGCCGGTGCCGGACAACCACGCCCCGGTGACGGCGAGGTCAGGGACCTCTGCGACGGCCTCGCGGATGATCGCGGACCGTTCACGGTGCCCGCGCGCCGCGGTCGGCTGCGTGCCCGTCCACGACACACGGTGGAACCCGCGCACGCTCGCGGGGTCGAGCTCGACACCCAGCATGACGGAGGCGTCAGTGAGCGCGACGGCCAACAGCTCCTCGTCGGACAGCCCACTCGTGGCATCCGCCTCGCCCTGACGCCCGAAGGACAGTCGGATGACGTGACGGTGCTCACCCTGCTCCTTCGCGCGTGCGGCGAGCCAGCCCCACTTCGCGGTCGCGTGGGTGAGGGCCTTCGCATGCAGTGTGGAGCCTGGCGCGACGAGGAGACCGGAGCCGCGGGGCGCAGCGTCCAGAGCGGGCTCGTCGAGCACGATGGTGGCGAGTTCGATGGGCGCCGGGAGCACGGGGTCTCCGGCGTCGTCTCCGGCCGCCGGGAGGTCCCGGAGCGCCGGGCCGACATCGGCGAGGAGGTTGCGTGCCTGTCGTTCGGGCGTCGCCACGAGCACCAGGTCGGCTTCGAGCACGCGGCCGTCGGTCAGGGCGATGTACCACGCAGGCTGCGGCCCGGTGGCACGTCGGGAGTCCGGGTCTGCGCGTCGCTCGCTCATGCGCGGCAGGCCGGCATCGCCGAGGCCGACACCCTCCGCGTCCGTGTCGATGTCGATGTCGAACGGCTCGCGGGAGATGGCACTGACGGCGACACCGGTGATGAGCGTCGAGGCCCGGTGCTCGAGTTCCGCGACGAGGGCGTCGACCAGGACCGTCATGCCACCGTCGAGGCCGCCGACAGCCGCCCCGGCAGGAGCGGACTCGCGCAGGGCCGAGACGGCGAGCGACAACGCGCCGGTGCGAGTGAGGGCGGCGTTCAGACCGGGGGCGGCCCGGTCGACGTCGAGGTCCTCGGGCATCGCCGAGTACACACCCGAGGTGACCGGAGCGACGAGGAGGTCGTGGACGGCCGAGCCCATGCGCTTCCGGACGAGCGTGCCGAGGTTGTGCTCGGCCCCGATCGTGAGCGGAGGTCGGATGCGGTCGAGGTACGCACGGAGCGAGCCGGTCCACCCGATGACCCGACGGACGTCGTCTGCCAGGGGGTTCGTCGGGATCCCGAGCAGCCCGGCCTTCGGCAGCGGTACGGTGCGGGCCGCCTGACCCGGTTTCGCGATGTGCAACCAGGCGCCGGCGCGGTTCGGTCGGACGACGCAGTCGGTGATCCCCAGCTGTTCGATGAGCTCCGCGACCGATCCGCCGCGGGTCGCGAAGCTCTCGGCGCCGACATCGACCAGGAGGCCTGCGACCTCAGCAGCAGCGACCGCGCCGCCGAAGGACTGCGCGGACTCGACGACGGTCACGTCGATGCCGACCTTGGCGCAGTCGATCGCACCGACCAGTCCGGCGATGCCGCCGCCGATGACGACGACGCGCTTGGGGGTGAGACTCATGCCGGCTGCCAATCGTGGGCGAGGGTGACGATGCGGGTCAGCACGTCCGGGTCGGTCTCGGGCGGCACACCGTGTCCGAGGTTGAGGACGTGAGCCGGAGCCGCCGTGCCGCGGCGGAGGACGTCGAGGACATGCGCCTCGAGGACGGGCCATGGAGCGGCCAGCAGCGCAGGATCGATGTTGCCCTGCACCGGGACGTCCCCGCCGAGCCGACGGATGCCCTCGTCGAGCGCGAGGCGGTAGTCGATGCCGACGACGTCGGCCCCCACCCGGTGCATCGCCCCGAGCAGCTCACCGGTGCCGACACCGAAGTGCACCTTCTGCACGGGGAGGTCGGCGACGTGCGAGAGCGCTGCCGCAGAGGCCGGCGCGACGTGACGCTCGTAGTCGTCCAGGGAGAGCGCACCCGCCCAGGAGTCGAACAGCTGCGCTGCTGAGGCTCCTGCGAGCACCTGGGCGCGGAGGAAGCGGCCCGTGACGTCGGCGCACCAGGTCATGAGCTTCGCCCACGATGCAGGATCCGCGTGCATGAGCGTTCGAGCGGCGAGGTGGTCCTTCGAGGGTCCGCCCTCGACCAGGTAGGCCGCGAGCGTGAACGGCGCCCCGGCGAAACCGATGAGCGGGGTGCTGCCGTCGCCGATGCCGGAGAGGCCCGCGACCGTGAGCGACACGCCCTCGCGGATCGGGGCGAGGGTGTCGTCAAGGACCGCCGGATCCAGGGAGACGAGCGCGTCGACCTCGGCGGCCGTGCGCACCGCTGAACCCATCACCGGGCCGCGACCCGGAACGATCTCGACCGCGACGCCCGCCTGCTTGAGCGGCACCACGATGTCGCTGAAGAAGATGGCGGCGTCCGTCCCGTGGCGTCGGATCGGCTGCAGCGTGATCTCGCTCGCCATCGCGGGATCCAGGCACGCGTCGAGCATCGCGGTGCCGATGCGCAACTCGCGGTACTCGGGCAGCGAACGACCGGCCTGCCGCATGAACCAGACGGGCGTGCGCTCGGGGCGCACGCCTCGATACGCGGTGATGAGCGGCGAGGCCTGGGTCGCGCCGGTGACGAGCGGATGTTCGGGAGGAAGACTCACCCCTCCATCCTCCCACCTCCTCCGGAGCAGGTGAGGCATGCCTGGGTTGCTTCCGCGGGAAGCCGTCCGTGCTCCTCGGGTACACTCGACAGGTGCTCATGTGTGTGACGGCGAGCCATAAGAACGCCAGTTTCGACCTCCTCGAACGACTCTCTGTCGGCGCGGAGGGCGTTGCCGCGCGCCTGATCGCCCACAACGAGTGCGTGTCCGGCGCCGTCGTCGTCGCGACCTGCAACCGCTTCGAGGCGTACATCGACCTCGACGAGCCGGTCACCGCAGCGGCCTCGGTCGCCTTCGAAGCCGCCGCCGAGGCGGTCAGCGACACCACGGGCATCCCCGCCGAACAGCTGCGAGAGGTGTTCGACCTCAGTGTCGGTACCGCAGCAGCCGAGCACCTCTTCGCCGTCTCAGCCGGTCTCGAGTCCGTCGTCGTCGGCGAAGGCGAGATCGCCGGTCAGGTGCGCCGCTCGCTCGAGTCGGCCCGCGCCGGCGGCACCACGAGTTCCGAACTCGAGCGCCTGTTCCAGCGCGCATCGCAGACCTCCCGCGGCATCAAGAACCGCACACCGCTCGGCCGTGCAGGACGCTCGATCGTCCGTCTCTCGCTCGACCTCGCCGAGAGCCGTATCGACGACTGGGCCGCCCAGCGGGTCCTCCTCGTCGGCACCGGCGCCTACGCCGGGGCCAGCCTCGCAGCGCTCCGCGACCGCGGCGTCACCGATGTCCTCGTCTACTCACCGTCCGGCCGTGCCGAGAAGTTCGCGCGCTCCCACGAGATCGGCTGGATCACCGACGACGAGCTCGCGACGACGACCGCAGAAGTCGGCCTCATCGTCACCTGCACCACGGCAGAGGGCCACGTCGTCGACGCAGCCCTCCTCCACGACGGCCGCGCCCGGCTCGGAGCACTGCACCGCGAGCGCGCTGCGGCTGGGACACCCACGCTCTCACTCGTCTCCTCGATGCCAGAGGCCACGACGGAGAACACCGGCGTCGCAGCACTCGCCCATGACGTCATCACCGACGCAGCCACAGAGTGCCCGGTGCAGCACACCGCGGCGCAGCTCGTCATCGACCTCGGACTCCCTCGCAACGTCGACCCCGACGTCGCGACCTTCTCGGGCGTCGAACTGCTCGACCTCGAGACCATCCGCATCCACGCGCCACTCGAAGAGCTGCAGGCCACCGAGGTCGCACGCTCCATCGTGAGCCGCGCCGCCCAGAAGTTCGCCGCGGTCGGCGAGGAGCGCAGCCTCGAGCCCGCGGTCGTCGCCCTCCGCAGCCACGTGCACGCCCTCGTCGAAGCCGAGGTGACCCGCGCCGCGGCCCGAGGCGACGACGGCAGCACCGCCCAGGCGCTCCGTCACCTCGCGGGCGTCCTCCTGCACGAGCCGACCGTCCGCGCACGGGAGTTCGCGCGGAACGGCGAGCAGCTCGCCTACACCGCAGCGCTTCAGACGCTCTTCGGCCTCGACGTCCAGGCGGCCTCGACCGTCACGCGCGACGCCGGTTCCGCCGCCTCCGCCTCCTAGGCGCTATCGCCGGCCGCTCGTCGAGCGGCGTCCCCGCGACAGACGAAGGAACTCGTCCTCCGTTCATCGAGCCTGTCGAGATGCGCCCGTAGTCACTTCGACAAGCTCAGTGAGCGAGCTCCCACGAACGACGAAGGGCACCGGCGCGATGCCGATGCCCTTCGTACCTCGCCTGCCGAGCAGGCCCGCGGATCAGTAGTCGTAGTTGTACGACGACGCCGCGCCCATCATGCTCGCGAAGAACAGCACGTACAGGATGAGGAAGACGACGGAGAGGACGACGAACGCGCCGCTCACGATCGTTCCGGCAAGCGCCAGGCCTCGGCCCTGCTCACCCGTCTTCTTGATCTGGTTCATGGCGATGATGCCGAGCACCAGGCCGACGAGGGAGAAGCCGACGAACGGCGCGATAAGCGAGATGATCGCCATGACGTTCGTCTTCGGGCCGGTCGGCTGGGCGTAGCCGTAGGGCTGCTGACCGTAGGGCTGGGGCTGACCGTACGGCGCTGCAGGCTGACCGTAGGGGTTCTGCGGCTGTTCGCCGTAGGGCGCCTGCGGCTGGCCGTACTGCTGGGGCTGCTCACCGTACGGCGCCTGCGGCTGACCGTACTGCTGGGGCTGCTCACCGAACTGCGGTGCCTGCGGCTGACCGTACTGCTGCGGCTGCTCACCGAACTGCGGAGCCTGCTCGCCGTACTGCGGAGCCGGCGGCACCTGGGACTCGCCGTAGGGCGGCTGCTGGGGAGGCTGAGCCTGACCGTACTGGTCGTTCTGCTGGCCGGAAGTCGGATCAGTCATGGAAGTTGCACCTCGCGCATAGGGGTTCGATGAACGGGACTCATGCTTGCAGCGTGCAGTCACCTTGTCAACACAGCGTAACCCCCCGATTCGGCGCGGCGTCTGGCAGTTCGTGGAGTGCCGTGAATGCGCTTGGAACGCCGTGGGTGATCGCCGCCGGTGGCAAGATGGAAGTGGGGGTGGGCATGGACGAAGAGACGCTGGCGGAAGCCGAGGACGTCACGATCGCCGCGACCCCGCCGGTCGCCGAACGCCCAGGACCCCTCAAAGTCGCCGCGATCATCGCCGCCGACTACGTGTACGCGAGCCTCTGGCATCTCCGGGCGTTCTTCAGCGGGCGCATCCCTCGCGAGTACTGGCGCGGAGACGCCGGCCGCCCCGTCGTCGTCCTGATCCCCGGCGTCTACGAGACGTGGGCGTTCCTCAAGCCGGTCGCCGACCGCCTCAACGCAGACGGCTACCGGATCCGTATCGCCCGAGGCCTCGGCTACAACCGTCGGCCCATCCGCGACACGTCCGCGCGGTTCGCGCGCGCACTCGGGCGACTGCCGAAGCCCGACGCCGGGTGCGTGATCGTCGCACACAGCAAGGGTGGTCTCATCGGCAAGGACCTCCTCATCACCCACCGAGAGCGACTCGGGCTGCTCGGCGTCGTCGCGGTCTGCACACCGTTCTCCGGATCGAAGATGGCCAGGTACATCGCGGCCCCGAGCATCCGCGAGTTCCTCCCCACCGACGAGACGATCGTGGCCCTCGGCGACGAGCGGAGCGTGAACGCCGACGTGGTGTCGATCTACAGTGCGTTCGATCCACACGTCCCCGACGGCAGCGTGCTGCCTGGCGCGACCAACGTGCTCCTGCCGGTGCCCGGTCACTTCGTGATCCTCGGCACGGCGGAACTCGCCGACGCAGTGGAACTCGCGGTCGACGACATGGCCGAGCGGGCACACGCATGAGCACTGCACTCGCCGACATCCTCGTGTCGGCCGTCGCGATCATCCGCGAACGCCGCGTGCTCATGGTGACGGCTCGCGGTCGCGACGTCCTCTACATGCCGGGCGGGAAGATCGATGCGGACGAGACGCCGTCGGAAGCCGCCGTCCGCGAGGCGCGCGAGGAGACCGCCGTCGAGATCGACGTCGCGGAGGTCGAACTCCTCTTCACCGTCGTCACGCAGGCCCACGGGGAACCGGACGGCAGACTCGTGCGCATGCACGTGTTCGCGGCGGAGACCGACCAGGAGCCGCGGCCGTCAGCGGAGGTCAGCGCCGTGCACTGGGTGGGCACGGAATCACTCGAGCGTTGTCCGCCCGCCGGCCGTGAGGTGCTCGAGCGCCTCGCCGCAGCAGACCTCATCGACTGACCTCTCCCGTCCCTCACCCAGGAACCTCCCCAACGCGAGAGCTTCCCCAACGCGAGAACCTCCCTAACTCAGGAGCTTCCCCAACGCGAGAACCTCCCTAACTCAGGAGCGGCTCGGCGTGGCGCGGCTGAGCCACGATGACGGGTTCCGACACGCCGGGGACTTCCTGAGTTAGGGAAGAAGAAGAAGTATAAGAAGAAGAAGACGACGACGGGAACGGGACGGGATCAGTGCACGTACTCGAGGAGGTCCTGGCCGAGGATACGCACGGCGTCGACCACACCGAGACGGATGCCGAGCTCGGCATCGTCGTAGCTCGTGCACACTGCATAGCTGACAGCACCGTTCGGACCGCGGAGGATGCCTGCCTCGGATCGGACGCCGACATCGGAACCGGTCTTGTTGAAGAGCTGGATGCCGTGATCGGGTTCGCGATGGGCGAGCGGGTCGAGCCCGAAGCCGGATGCGACGAGCGAGAGGTCGGTGTTGAGCGACAGCCAACCGAGCACGCGCCGGCTGGTGGTGGCGTCGACGATCTCTCCGGTCGCGAGCGCCTGGAACAGCCACGCGAGTTCGCGGGCCGACCCGACGGACAGCTGCGGTGCGTTGTCAGGGCCACGGTGATCGCGGACGATGTCGAGGAGGGCGGTGCGCTTCAGGCCGATCTCCTCGGTCCGGTGCCGAACAGCAGCGAGGCCGATGTGGCGCAGCAGGACGTTCGTCGCGAGGTTGTCGCTCGTCGCTCCGACGAGTGCCGCGAGATCGGCGACGGGCAACGACGGTGCCTGCAGGTGCTGCCAGATGCCGGAGCCCGCCACGGCGTCGAGCGGTTCACGGTCGAGGATGGTGAGGCCACTGAAGTCGGCATCGCCCAGGCGAGCAGCGACCTCGATGAGCAACAGCACCTTGCCGATGGACGCCGTGGGGACGACGACGTGGTCGTCGACCGACATTAGGGTCTCGCCCGTGGTGATGTCGTTGATGCGCAGGGTGACCTGCGCACCGGATGCGGCCAGTTCGCCCAGGGCGCTGAACCCGCGGGTGAACGGTTCGACCTGTCCGGACGCGCGATGGCGGCCTCGGCGGGCGTCGCGCGATCTGCGACGCTCGGACTCTTGCACTCGTGAAGCCACGGCTGACCGAACTCCTCTGCTCCCGATGGTGATTCCGACGGTGGTACGGGGTGTGGACCTGCCCCGGTCAGCCCACTCGACGGTCTTCCAGAGACCCGCTCAGCAGGTCGGAGGATGTGTCGTCCAAGGTATCGTAAGCGCCCTTTGCGCGAGCTGCGAATCCGGCGCCCGCCCGATGTCATTCCGGGCGCGTCGGTCCGACATCTGACGTCTTTCGCACCGCTGAAGCGGCTTCCAGATGCGACTCCGGGACCGAAACGACGTTTAACGGATATGTCACCCATTCGGGGCTGTATTCGTGCCAACGTCGCTCAACGGGGATCACGCAGACGCTTCTATTCGTCCACATCTGGTGCTTCCTCTTCGTAGTCAGGTGCCGACATGGCCCGCTCGACCCGTTCATCCTCCCTCCTCCGCGCAGCGGCAGCGCTCGGCGCCGGCATCGCCATCGCCCTCACCTCGTCGTGGGCAGCGAATGCCGACACCGTCATCGACGGCCCGGTCAACCTCCGGTCTGCATCCAGCTACGGCGTGCTCGGCGCCTCGACGGTGACCAACACCGGTCCGACCGTCGTGAACGGGGATGTCGGGCTGAGCCCAGGCACCTCGGTCACCGGCTTCACCGAGGGGCCAGGCGTGATCGTGGGCGGCGTCCTCCACACGAACGACGAACCGGCCGCGCTCGCGCAGGCCGATCTCACGACCGCGTACAACGTCGCGGCGTCACTCACCCCCATCGAGAGCGGCATCGAACAGCTGAACGGTCGGTCGCTCACCCCGGGCGTCTACTCCGGCGACGCCGTCGACCTCGCGGACACGGGAGCGATCGCGTTCGCCGGTTCCGCAGCGTCCGTCTGGGTGATCCAGGCCGCGAGCTCGTTGACCATCGGCTCCGGGACGGTCATGACCTTCTCCGGCGGCGCGAGCGCCTGCAACGTCTTCTGGCAGGTCGGCAGTTCCGCCACGATCGGCAGCTCGGCGCAGTTCTTCGGGACCGTCCTGGCCGAGGAGTCCATCACGGCGACGACGAGCGCCACCATCACCGGACGCCTGCTCGCCAGGACGGGTGCGGTGACCCTCGACACGAACCTGATCACCGTGCCTGCCGCCTGCCCGACGGTCGGCACCCCGTCCGAGACCGTGTCACCCACGATCACCTCCGGAACCCCGGATGACGCGACGGTCGGAACACCGTACGAGTTCACCGTGACCGCGGAGGGCACTCCAGCACCGAGCTACACCGTCACCGACGGTGCCCTCCCGGCCGGCCTGACCCTCGACACGGACACGGGCTTCATCTCCGGGACACCGACCACTCCAGGCACGAGCACGTTCACCATCACGGCGAGCAACGGAGACACCCCGGCTGCCACCGGCACCTACACGGTGACGACGTCGCCGGCAGCGGTCGTCCCCGGTCCGGTCCTGCCTGAGGTGCCCGGAGCACCGGCCGTCCCGAACGGTCCCGCGACGCCGAACCTGTCCGGCACGCCGAACGCCCCGTCCGAGCTCGCGAGCACCGGCTCGGACGCCGTGCCGCTCGCGGCCTTCGGCGGAGCAGGTCTGCTCGCAGGCCTGGCGCTCCTGCTGGTCACCGCGCGACGCCGCACGCGCACCAGCTGACCCCACCCGCGCCTGACCCGATTGGCGCCCGACCCGATCCGCGCTCGCCACGATCCGCGCTCGCCACGATCCGCGCTCGCCACGATCCGCGCTCGTCACGGTCAGGGGCGGGCGCGGGCCGGGAACTGGGTCGCGAACTTGCCGCCGCTCACGTCGATGAGGGCCCCGGTCACGTAGCCTGCCTCGTCGCTCGCGAGGAAGCGCACCACGTTCGCGACATCGGCCGGTGTCTCCCAGCGACGAAGCGACAGGGTGTCGAGCAGCTCGTCCTGGCGATCCGCCGGCAGGTCGGCGAAACCGTTCATGGCCGTGGGGACCATGCCTGGCGCGTACGCGTTCACGGTGATGTCCCACGGCCCCAGCTCGCTGGCGAGCACCTTGGTGAGCTGGACGACCGCTGACTTGGACGCGGCGTAGGCGGCGCTGCCCACGCTCGGGATGATCGCGGCGAAGCTCGCCGCATTGATGATCCGGCCGGAGCCCTGCGCCTTCAGGTAGGGGATGACGGCCTTCGACATCCGGTAGACCCCGCCGACGTTGACATCGAAACAGGCCGTCCATGCGGCGTCGCTCGTGTCCTCGAGGAGTCCCTCGACGTTGATCCCCGCGTTGTTGACGAGCACGTCGATCCCGTTCATCCGCTCAGCGGCCTCCGTGACTGCTGCGACGACGGACTCCTCGGAGCGGACGTTGCACACGACGGGGAAGAGCCGAGCGGCGTTCTCGCTTCGCGCCTGTTCGAGCGCCGTGACATCGAGGTCGAGTACGGCGACCGTCGCACCCTCCGCGAGGAACGACTCCACCAGCGCCCGGCCGATCCCGCGCGCTCCCCCGGTCACGATCACCCGTCGGTCCGTCAGGTCGAGCAGCATCGTTCTCTCCAGTCCTCGATGCGTCGTGACCGACCGTGTGCCGACGGTGAAACGCACGCCCGGCGATTAAAACATACTTATAGGACGACGGCGATAGACTCCCATCATGACGAATCGAGTGCTCTGGGTGACCGGCGGCGGCAGCGGCATGGGACGCGCCATCGCGCAGCGCGCAGCCCGAGCAGGCTGGCGGGTCGCCGTCACCGGTCGTCGACGCGACGCACTGCTCGAGACCGTCGATCTGATCGGCTCGGCGGGCGGGGACGCCTTCGCCGCCGAGGCCGACGCGACGCGACCCGAGTCGCTCGCCGCCGCACACGAACGCATCGCCGCCGAATTCGGGCAGGTTCACGACCTCGTGGCCGCGGCAGGCCTCAACGCCCCGAATCGGCGGTGGGGCGACCAGTCGATGACCGAGTTCGCCGCGATCGTCGACACGAACCTCACCTCGGTCGCGCACGCCATCCATCTGGCGCTGCCCGGCATCAGGGCCGCGCAGGGCCGCATCGTCGTCATCTCCTCCTTTGCCGGCTGGCGCTTCTCGACCAAGGGCGGCGTGGCCTACAGCGCCAGCAAGACGGCGCTCGCATCGATCTGCGCGACGGTGAACGACGAGGAGGGCGTGAACGGCGTCGGCGCCACCCACCTCTGCCCGGGCGACGTCGACACCCCCTTCCTGGCGATGCGTCCGCAGGTCCCCGATGCCGATGCCCGACGGACGATGCTGACGCCGGCGGACATCGCCCGCTCGGTGCAGTTCGTCCTCGACGGGCCGCCCCACGTCCGAATCGATGAACTGGTGATCTCCCCGACCCGCCCCTCCCCGGCCGTCACGACGCCTGCGTGAGCGTGGAGTCGACGCCGCCCCTCGCCCGCCGATCCGCATTCGACCGGTCGCTCGACCGCATCGGCACGGACATCGTCGACGGCCGGCTCCCCGCAGGCTCCGTCCACACCGTGGACGATCTCATGAGGCTCGCCGGGCACTCCCGCTCCGTCGTGCGTGAGGCCACGCGCGTGCTCGCTGGCCTCGGGCTGCTCGCCAGCAGGGCGCACGTCGGCCACACGGTGCGACCGGAGGAGGACTGGGACTGGCTGCAGCCCACGGTCCTCCGCTGGGCGCTCGTCGGACAGCGCCGGGCGGCGACCATGATCGCGATCCGCGAGCTCCGTGTCGCGACCGAACCCGAATCCGCCAGACTGGCCGCCCACCGCCGCACGGCGGAGCAGACGGCGGAACTGCTCGCCGCGAGCGACGCCCTGCAGGCGTCGGCAGGGGCACAGGACGCCTCGGCCTTCCTCGAAGCGGACCTGCGTCTGCATCGGCTCATCCGCCGGGCGGCGGGGAACCCGGTCCTCGACCGCGTCGGCGGAGCGATCGATGAAGCCCTCCGCGACCGCGCAGACCGACTTCCGACGGGCGCGATCGATGCACGTGACGCCCGCCTGCACCACGACCTCGTCCGGGCGATCATCGCCCGCGATGGCGATCGAGCGGCGGACCTCCTGCGCGAGATCATCACCCGCACCGCCTGAACCTCGGCCGCTGAGCCTGCCGAAGTGCGCTCACGGTTCTTGCAGCTTCGCGAAACATGTCCGTCACCCAGGTAACGAGCGTGTTGCAGTGCTGGAAAATATTTGCAAGCATCCTGTACTTATTGAATACTGTTTCCACACCCACTGAAAACAGCAGGGATCGAACACGGTTTCCCACGACCCAGGACCCGAGCCAACGACGGCTCGGACCACGATCCCCGAATCGAGGAGAAGCACCATGCGCAAGCGCACCCTTCCGCTCGCCGTCCTCGCCACCGCAGCGCTCGGCCTCACGGCCTGTGCCGGTGGCGGTTCCGGCAGCGGCGATGTCGATGCCAGCGGCCAGACGCTCACCGTCTGGATCATGCAGGGCACGAACCCGGACTCCGAGGCCTTCTTCGATGAGGTCGGCTCGGCCTTCAAGAAGGAGACCGGCGCCACCCTGAAGGTCGAATACGTGCAGTGGGCCGACGCCCACGACCGCTTCGTGACCTCCATCGCCGGCAACACCACGCCCGACGTCGCCGAGACCGGCACCACCTGGACCGCCGAGTTCGCCGACGCCGGAGCACTCGCCCCCATCGGCGACTACGTCGAGAAGGCCGGACTGAGCGACGACCTCGTCGAGGGTCTCGTCGGATCCGGCACCTACGACGGCGAGCTCTACGGCATGCCGTGGTACGCGGGCGTCCGCTCCATCGTCTACCGCACCGACGTGTTCGAGGAGCTCGGCCTGAAGGCCCCGACCACCTGGCAGGAGATCGTCGACGCCGGAACCGCCATCAAGGCGGCCAAGCCCGACATGATCCCCTTCCCCGTCCCCGGTGACGCCGAGTTCACGGCCTACCCCTGGGTCTGGGGCGCTGGCGGCGAGGTGTCAGAGCTCGACGGCAAGACGTGGAAGTCGGGCCTCGCGAGCGACGAGTCGCGCGCCGGCATCCAGTTCTGGACCGACCTCGCCACCAAGTACGACCTGTCCTCCTCCGGCGCCACCACCTGGAAGGAGACCGACGTCCTCGACAACTTCGTGCAGGACAAGGTCGCCATGGCCATCATGGGCTCCTGGACCCCGGCGACCATCGTCGAGAAGAACCCGGAGCTCGAGGGCAAGTTCGCCGCCATCCCGATCCCGGGTGAGGACGGCGGCATCTCGCCCTCCGTGCTCGGTGGTTCGCACCTCAGCATGTTCAACACCTCGAAGAACAAGGACCTCGCGTTCCAGTTCATCGAGATGATGACGACCGGCAAGTACGCGGCCGAGTGGGCCGAACAGACCGGGTACTTCCCCGGCCAGACCTCGCTCCTCGCCGACTCGACCGAGAGCGACGACCCACTGGTCAAGCCCTTCGCCGAGCAGTTCGTCGACGGCGGCGCCTCCCTCCCGGTGACACCGAAGTTCGGTGCCGTGCAGGCGAAGAAGACCACCAACGCGATGATCCAGGCCATCCTCTCCGGAGCGAAGTCGGTCGACGAGGCGACGACCGACGCCGCCAAGGAGATGGACGACATCATGAACGGCAAGTAGCCGATCGTGTCGACCCTCACCCCGCCCACGGTCACCCGCGAAGCCCCCGCTTCGCGGGTGGCCGGGGGCCCCTCCCCCAAACGGCTCCGCCTCCTGATGCGCACCCGCCCCTGGCTGCTGCTCACTCCGGCGCTCCTCATCCTCGCCGTGCTCCTGCTCTGGCCGCTCATCCGCGTCGTCCTCTTCTCCCTCCAGGACTACGGCCTCCGCGAGATCGTCAGCGGCGACACCAACTTCAACGGCGGCGCCAACTACCTCGAGGTCTTCTCCGACCCGACGCTCTGGACCGTCGTCCTCCCGAACACGGTCTTCTTCGCCGCAGCCGCCGTCATCGGCACGGTCGTCCTCGGCACGCTCGTCGCGCTCCTCATGGCGTCCCTCGGTGGGTTCTGGCGCACCATCGTCGGCAGCGCGATCATGGTCGCCTGGGCGATGCCCGCCGTCACCGGCACGTACGTCTGGGTCTGGATCTTCGACGCCGACCGAGGCATCGTCAACCAGACGCTCATGGGACTCGGGCTCATGGACGAGCCCTTCAACTGGTTCACGAACCAGTTCACCTTCTACGGCATCGCACTGCTGAACGTCATCCACCACGGCTTCCCGTTCGTGGCGATCACCGTGCTCGCCGGGCTCCTCGGCGTCTCGAAGGAGATGCTCGAAGCCGCCGAGATGGACGGAGCCGGACCGTTCCGCCGCTTCTTCCAGATCATCTTCCCGTCGCTGCGCCAGGTGTTCTCGGTCGTGATCATCCTGTCGACGATCTGGGACTTCAAGGTGTTCGCGCAGATCTACCTCATGCCCGGTGGTTCGGGCTCCAACCGCGAGGTGCTCAACCTCGGTGTCTGGTCGTACGTGGAGTCGTTCGGGCAGAACCGGTACGGCTTCGGCTCGGCCATCGCGGTGCTCCTGACCCTCGTGCTGCTCGGCATCACGATCGTCTACATCCGCGCCCTCATGAAGGAGGACGAACTGTGAGTACCATCTCCGGCACCCCGACAAGCGCGGCGAGCGAGGCCCCGCCCCTTGCCGTTCGACGGTCTCAGGAACCGCCACAGGGGTCACAGGTCCCGATGCATCGCAAGGCGAGCGCCCGCAAGATCCGGTCGAACACCGGCAAGGCGATCCTCGTCACGCTCCTGCTCGTCTTCACCCTGTTCCCGGCGTACTGGATGCTCTCCAGCGCCTTCGACGCCCAAGCATCCAGCGGCGGCCAGTCGTTCTTCCCGAAGGAGCTCTCCTTCTCGAACTTCGAGTCGGTGCTCACGGACGGCGGCTTCGGCGTCTTCCTGCGCAACTCCGCGATCGTCGCGGGCGCGACGGTGCTCATCTCCGCGGTCGTCGCACTGCTGGCGTCGGTCGCCGTCGCGCGGTTCCGCTTCAAGTTCCGCACCGCCGTGCTGCTCATGATCCTCGTCGTGCAGATGGTGCCGCTCGAGGCGCTCGTGATCCCGCTGTTCGTCCAGATCCGCGACCTGCAGCTGCTCAACACGCTGCTCGGCCTCATCATCGTCTACGTGGCGCTCGCGCTGCCGTTCGGCATCTGGATGCTCCGCGGCTTCGTCGCGGCAGTTCCGGTGGAACTCGAAGAGGCCGCGTTCCTCGACGGCGCCAGCTGGTGGCGGATGTTCCGTTCGATCATGCTCCCGCTCGTGGCCCCCGGGCTCGTCGCGACGAGTGTGTTCAGCTTCATCACGGCCTGGAACGAGTTCATCTTCGCGATGACCCTGCTCGGCGGGTCGACCGAGAACTACACGGTGGCCATCGGCCTCAAGCAGTTCTTCGGGCTGAACTCCAACGACTGGGGCTCCGTCATGGCGGCGTCGACCATCATCACGATCCCGGTCATGATCTTCTTCATCCTCGTGCAGCGTCGTCTCTCCGGCGGCCTCGTCTCCGGCGCGGTGAAGGGATGAGCTCGGGTTCCTCGGCCGACACCGACATCGCACGGCTCGTCCGGGGCGTCCTCTGGCCCGGGTTCCTCGGCAGGGACGCCCCGGAGTGGCTGCTGCGCGAGTTGGACGGCGGCCTCGCGGGCGTCGTGTACTTCGGGCAGAACATCTCGCCGGACCCCGCGGACGTCGTCGCGCTGTCGACGACGCTCCACGCGCACCGGCCGGAGATCCTCATCGGCATCGACGAGGAGGGCGGCAACGTCTCCCGCCTCGAGGCGCTGACGGGATCCACATTGCCCGGGCACGCGCAGTTGGGCGCGCTCGATGACATCGCGACCACCCGGGCCGTCGGCGCAGCACTCGCGGAGCGGCTGCGGGCAGCGGGCGCCAACGTCGCGCTCGCTCCCGTCGCGGATGTGAACACCAACCCCGCGAACCCCGTCATCGGTGTCCGTTCCTTCGGCCCGACGTCTGCGCTCGTGGCGCGTCACACCGCTGCGCTCATCGACGGACTGCAGGCCGGCGGTGTCGCCGCGTGCGTCAAGCACTACCCGGGTCACGGCGACACCGCGAGCGACTCGCACCTCGATCTGCCGCGCATCGACCTGGACCTCGCGGAGATCGAGCGCGAGCACCTGCCGCCGTTCACTGCCGCCATCGAGGCAGGTGTCGCGAGTGTCATGACGGCGCACATCGTCGTCCCGGCTTTCGGCGACGCTCCGGCGACGCTCAACCCGGTGCCCCTGCGTCGTCTACGCGAGAGTGGCTTCGACGGCGTCATCATCTCCGACGCGCTCGACATGGCCGCGATCCGCTCCACCACCGGTTCCGGCCGTGGAGCGGTGCTCGCACTCGAAGCCGGTGTGGACCTGCTCTGCATCGGTAATCCGTCGAACCTCGGCCCGAAGCAGGGCGCGACGACCGACGAGGACGACTACCTCGAGGTGTTCGACGCGATCTGCGCCGCCATCGCCGACGGATCGCTCGACCGCTCGATCGTCGAACGTGCGGCCGCTCGCGTGGCGACACTCGCCGCTTCTGTCGCGCCGTTCGCCCCGACCCCGGCCCCGGCCGCCGAACCGAGCCCGGTCACCGAGCTTTTCGAGGTGCGTGACGACTTCGCCGCCGCCATCCGGAAGGTCGTCCGCGTGCGTGGCGACGTCGAGTTGCCGGCCGAGCGCCTCACCCTCGTCGAACTGCGCGACCGCCCGACCTTCGCCGTCGCCTCAGCACTCGACCCCTTCGCGGAGGCACTCGCGGCGCACTACGAGGTGACACGGGTCGCGGCGGGCGCCGTCGTCCATGCGGCAGCATCAGCTCCGACTCCAGCTCCCGACCCGACCCAGCCCCCCGAGCCCGTCGAGGTGCCCACGAACGCACTCGCAGCGCTCATCGAAGCCATCCCCGCGGACCACGCGGTCGTCCTCCTGGCCGACCGCCTCGGCGACGGCACTCCGCAGCGGCTCGCGGTCGAGACCATCGCGCGGTTCCGTGCGGAGGCGGTCGTCGTCGGCGTCGGCCTGCCCCTCGCGGACGACGTCGCCCTGCCGCTGCCCTTCATCGACTGCCTCGCGGCTTCCAGGGCCTCGGCGGACCGTGTGACGGAACTCCTGTGCACGACGGCCCCCGCGGCAGTACCCTCGCTCCACGCGCACCACCAGCACGACCAGCACCAACGGAACGGATCATGACCCACCACGAACGATCGGTACTCGCCATCGACCTCGGCAAGACCTCCTGCCGAGCCCGGGTCACGAGGGGATCCGGCGACGGGCTCGTCGTCCTCGCCGAGTCGCACGGTCGAGGCGCCCCCGGCCTCGCCGACCACGAAGGCGCGGAGCTGTCCGCTCGCGCCGTCCTCGACACCGTCGCAGGGTTGCCGACGGACGTGCTCGCAGAGGTGCAGCACGTCGGCATCGGCGCCGCCGGCGTCGAAGCCGCACCGCACGAGGTCGCCGCGTTCACGGCTGAGCTGCGGCTCGCACTGGGCGCGACGATCGCGGTCGTGAACGACGCCCTCGCAGCCCATGCCGGAGCATTCGCCGGCGGACCGGGCACCGTGCTCATCGCCGGGACCGGTGCAGTCGTCTTCGACGTCGACGCGTCCGGAGCGGTGAAACAGATCGACGGCTGGGGCCCCTGGCTCGGCGATGAGGGCAGCGGCCGGTGGATCGGGCAGCAGGGTCTTGAAGCCGCGTTGCGCGCATCCGACGGCCGTGGCCCGTCCACTACGCTGCTCGCCGATGCCGAAGCCCTCGCGGACGGCGTCGCGGCCCTGCCGTTGTGGGTCTCGCGTCATGGTGCGCCGGCACGCCAGCTCGGCACCTTCGCACCGACGGTGATCGCTCGTGCCGAGGAGGGCGACGCCGTCGCGGTCGGCATCGTGGACACCGCCTGCGCACACCTCGCGACGAGTGCTGCCGCTGCCGGCACGGGTTCCGTGTGCGTCGTCGGCGGCATCGCGTCGCAGCCGTACTTCGCCGCGCACCTGGCGACGGCCATGCACGAACTCGGCGTCGAGCTCGTCGCTCCACGCGGTGACGCGCTCGACGGGGCCAGACTCGTCGCGCTCGACACCACGATCACCTATGACGGAAGGGTCGTCCGCGACGATGTCCACGCAGTCTGAGATCCCACCCTCGACCGAAGCCCCGCTCACCGAGCCTGTCGAGGGACACGCCTCCGGCCGCGACACCCTCCGTGCCGAGCTCGCGACCCTCTCCACCGAGCAGGTCGGCGACCGTTTCCCCGACCTCGACGCGCTCAGCACCCGCGAACTCGTCGGCGCCATGAACGACGACAACCGTTCCGTGCCCGACGCCATCGCGGTCGTCGAACCGCTCATCACGGAGGCGGTCGACGCGATCGTGGAGCGCCTGCGTCGCGGCGGACGACTCATCTACCTGGGTGCCGGCACCGCAGGGCGCATGGGCATCCTCGACGCGAGCGAGGCGCCGCCCACCTTCGGCACCGACCCCGGGCTCATCGTCGGACTCATCGCCGGGGGTCCTGGAGCCATCCAGCAGGCCGTCGAGGACGCAGAGGACGACGACCATGCCGGCCGCGCAGACCTCGCCTCGCTCGCGATCACCGCTGACGACGCCGTCGTGGGTGTCTCCGCCTCCGGCCGGACGCCCTACGTGCTCGGCGCGCTCGAGCACGCTCGCTCGCTCGGAGCGGTCACGATCGGGTTGTCCTGCAACGCCGGTTCGCCACTCGGTCGCGACGCGGACATCGGTATCGAGACCGTCGTCGGCCCGGAACTCCTCACCGGTTCCACGCGTCTGAAGGCCGGCACGGCGCAGAAGCTCGTCCTCAACATGCTGTCGACGATCTCGATGGTGCGGCTCGGCAAGACCTACCGGAACCTCATGGTCGACCTGCGTGCGACGAACGAGAAACTCCGCGCGCGATCCGAACGCACCGTCATGCTCGCGACCGATGTCGACGCGGCGACCGCGGCACGCACCCTCGAGTCGGTCGACGGCTGGGTGAAGGCAGCTATCCTCGTCCTCGTGACCGGCCTCGACGCAGGTGAAGCCGTCGCCCGCCTCCGCAGCGGCGACGGTTCCCTCAGCGCGGCCATCGCGGCCCATGTCCCGGAGGAGGCCGCGCTGGGTACCCACGACCTCGTGACCGGCCTCGACGCAGGTGAAGCCGTCGCCCGCCTCCGCAGCGGCGACGGATCCCTCAGCGCGACCATCGCGGCCCATGGCACGACGGGAGCCGCCGACGATGTCCACTGACGCGCTGCTCGTGCTGCGCCAGGCGATCCCTCGCCTGAGCGCCGCGGAGACGCGCGTCGCCGAGACCATCATCGGCACCCCGTCACTCGTCGTCGAGCTGACCATCACCGAACTCGCGAAAGCGTGCGGCACGTCCCAGGCGACCGTCGCGAGGTTCTGCCAGACCATCGGTTACACGGGATACCGCGAGTTCCGAGTGGCCGTCGCGACATCGACGAGCCGTGAGCAGGCGGAACGCGACCGGTTCGACGTGGACGACGCCGACATCGACCCCGACGACTCCGTCGAGGTCGTCGTCGCGAAGGTCGCGTACCAGGAGGTGCAGGCCATCGAGCTGACCGCCCGATCACTCGACCGGGTCGCCCTCGACGCGGTGGTCGACGCGTTGCTCGACGCCCCGCGCATCGACATCATCGGCTTCGGCTCCTCGAACCTCACCGCGCAGGACCTCCACCAGAAGCTGTACCGGATCGGCATGCCGGCGAACACCTTCGTGGACGCGCACCTCGCGCTCCCGTCTGCCGCCCTCCTCGGGCCGGGCGGGGTGGCGATCGGCATCTCGCACTCCGGACTCACGGTCGAGACGGAGCAGGCGCTGCAGCTCGCCCGTGCGGCCGGCGCGACGACGGTCTGCATCACGAACTTCCCCGACTCCCCCATCGCCAGCCGCTGCGACCTCGTGCTCGTGACGCAGGCGAGGGAGAGCCGATACCGCTCCGGAGCGATGTCGTCACGCATCGCACAGCTCGCCCTCGTCGACCTGCTCTTCATCCGGGTCGCCCAGCGCCGCTACGACGCCGCTGCCGAATCCCTCCGCGTCACATACGACTCGATCCAGGACCACCGCATCGACACCTGAGCGTCGTCGACGAACGTACCGGAGACGTTCGTCCCAGCGGCGTCAGCGCACCGGTTCACCGTCCCAGCGGCGGCACGCTGCCCCATCCCGCCCCGGATGGTGCGCGACCGCTCGCGCGGGATCGTGCACGGAGGATACGCTGGCGGACGTGGCAACCGGCCGCTCGACCGACGAGGGGACCTCGAATGCTGACTGATGCACTCACCCTCGTCCTGGCGGTCGTGTCCGCACTCCTCCTGGGCTTCGCCGCTCGTCGGGTGCTCGACGCCCCGGTGGGCTGGCCGCGCAGCATCGTCGTGGGGCTCATCGTGTTCGTCACCGGCCCGCCGTTCGCGAGTTGGCTGGTCGAGCAGACGGGACTCCTCCACGACGGCCGGGCGGACGACGCACGGGCAGCGTTCGCCGCGATCGCCGTCGCCCTCCTCGCCATCGGGTGGATCTTCGCACTCGGTCTCGGCGTGCTCGTCGCCATCGAGGTGATCATCCCCACCCGACCACTGATGAACCCGATCGACGTCGTCAGATCGGCGATCAGGCGACGCCGACGCACGCGGCGCTATCTGCAGATCCTCACCATCGCCTCGCGGCACGGCGCGGGCTGGCTCGTGCACGGGCGATCCCGTGTCCAACTCGAACTCACCACCAGCGAACAGCGCGCCAACGCGATCATCGCGACGATCAACGACTCCGGCGTCACCTTCGTGAAACTCGGCCAGGTGCTGTCGACGAGACGCGACCTGGTGCCGGAGCCCTACCTCAGCGCCCTCGCCACGCTGCAGTCCGAGGCGACGACGCTACCGTGGCACGAGGTCGAGGTCGCCATCGAGACGGAACTCAATGCGCCGATCGACACGGTGTTCGCGTCGATCGACTCCGAACCGTTGGCAGCCGCCTCCGTCGCCCAAGTGCACACCGCCGAGTTGCTCGACGGGACGCCCGTCGTCGTGAAGGTCCAGCGCCCGGCGGCCCGCGTCCAGGTCGAAGCCGACACCGACATCGTCGTCCGGCTCGCGGAGCGGGCCGAGACGCACACCAAGTTCGGGCAGGACCTCCGCCTCGCCTCAGTGGCTCGGGCCTTCACCTCGACGCTGCTCGAGGAACTCGACTACCGGATCGAGGCTCGCAACGTGGAGATGATCCGCAGCACGCTCAAGCGGAGGGCTGACCGGGGCGACGGCATCCGGATCGCGGTGCCGCACGTCTACCCCGAAGCGTCGAGCGCACGTCTCCTCACCATGGACCTCGTCGACGGCCTCCCGCTCAGTCGCGCCAGGGAGCGGATCGCGACCATCGCGCAGGAGGAACGCGAAGCGCTCGCGACCGGACTGATGGATGCCGTACTCGAACAGATCCTCGTGCACGGCGTCTTCCATGCCGACCTGCACCCCGGCAACGTCATCCTGCGGACCGACGGATCCCTCGGACTGATCGACTTCGGTGCGGTCGGCGTCATCGAACGCAGCCAACGTCAACGACTGACGGCACTCATGCTCGCCACCGTGAGCGAGGACGACATCGCCGCGACCGACGCCCTGCTCCTCATCGTCGACCTGCCGGACGGCGCAGACCTCGACGCCCTCCGACACGACGTGGGCATCGTGATCACCACCGAACGCCATCGTCCGGGCGGAGACGGCTCGATCTTCACCCGCCTGCTCGACGTCATCCGGCAGCACCACATCGCCCTCCCCGGCGACCTCGCCGCAGCATTCCGCAGTTTCGCAACCCTCGAGGGGTGCTTGAAGGTCCTCGACCCCGGGTTCGACATGTTCGAGCAGGCGCTGCCGATGGTGCCGCGTCTGCTGCGCCGCTCACAGTCGATCAAACAGACCGCAGTCACCCTGCACGCTCAGGCAGCGGTGTCGGCGGCGATGGCCCGCAGCCTGCCCCGCCGACTCGACTCGCTGCTCTCCGGCATCGAGAACGGAACCGTCGGGGTGACCCTCAAGGGCCTCGCCGACGAACCGGCGAAGGGACTCGTCCAGGGCGTCACGGCCGAGATCGTCGGCACCCTGATCTCGATCGCAGCCATGGTGATCGCCGTGGTCCTCGTCGTGACGGATGCGGGCCCGACGCTCCCCGGAGGCCTGCGCGTCTTCGACCTGTTCGCCGCGTTCGTCGGCTTCCTCGGCTTCCTCGGGCTGCTGCGCGTCCTGCGCCAGACCGTCGTCCGCCGCTCCGGGCGGTAGGCCGCCCCGGAGCGGCGGAGGACCTACAGCGACTTCGAGAGTCGGAAGACGTTCTCCACTGCGAGCTCGGCGGCGACGGCGCTGCCGGACTCGACGGCGTCGCGAAGCTCCGGGTAGGCGCTCGCCTTGGTGACCCAGTCGATGGTGTCGGCTGTGCTCGTCGCCGAGAGGCGATAGGTGAGACCGTCGATGACGTCCTTCGTCGCGTTGACGAGAGTGGCGTTGGGGCACGCGCCGATGAACGAGTTGAACAGCGCCCAGCTGAGACGTTCGTATTCGGCGACGTCCCGCTGCTCGATGACGACGGTCACCTGGTTGATGGAACGCACCAGGGCCTTCTTCTGTGTGGCGCCGAGGCCGGGGACGGTGACGCGCACGATGCCGCCGAGCATCGCGCCGAGCGTCTGCATGACCTCGGTGCGGAGCTCGGGGTCCGGCAGGGCGACGCGGGTGAAGCGCTGCGCGGCCATCTCGATGAGGCCCACGCGGGCGAGGTCGTTGAGCGCCTCGCGGATGGGCGTGCGGGAGATACCGAGCCACGACTGGAGTTCGCCATCGTTCAGGTGTTCGCCGGGCTCGAGGGTGCCGTCGAAGATCGCGGTGCGGATACGCTCGACCGCGACCTCGCGGAGGGAGCGGCGTTCGACTGGCGGGTTGCTAGAGGGCACAGGCATGCGGGTTCTCCTTCGACGGGATGCTATGGGATCAGCGTACCGAATATCAGCACCGTCCCACCGGTTGGACGACGATTGCCTTGTACACGACGCTGTCACCTGCGCGACGCGGGTCACCGGTTGGACACCGCGCCGCCAGCCCCGCGCCACTCCCGGTTCACCCGGCTTCCCTAGCGTCGATGGCTGCCGAGCGATGTCATCGAGCGGCGGCGCGGGCGATCCCCGCGCCTGGGAAGAGCACTGGAGATCTGAGTGAACCACCTGAGCGGCGCGACCACCTCGCGCCACCGTCCACGCCATCGAGCGACACGTCTCGCCGGCGGCACCCTGGGGGCACTCGTGCTCCTCGCGGGCGTCGGCACGACTGCCGCCGCCCCTGCGCAAGCGGTCGAGTACCCCGCCACCTTCCTCGACACGGCGTCCACCGTCTGGAGCTATTCCGACGACGCGAGCGACCCGTCCGCCGGAGCCGCCGACCGTCTTGGCTGGACGCAGCAGGCGTTCGACGACAGCGCTTGGAAGACCGCGACCGGCAGCTTCGGCGCGAAGAACGGCAAGGCGACGGGCATCGGCCCGTACACGGCGAACACCCTGCTCAACCAGTACATCGACGGCTCGGCCGCACCCGATGTGCCGACCTACCACTTCCGTTCGGACTTCGAGTTGAGCGACGAGCAGCTCGCCGGCCTCGACGGCCTCCAGGGCAGCATCGTCTACGACGACGCCGTGCAGGTCTTCGTCAACGGCACCAAGGTCGCGGGATTCGTCGACGAACAGGTCGAGGCGGCAGACGAGGCGTCGCGGAACCAGATGTACGCGGGCGCGAGCGCCGGGGACCCGGCGTCGTCCACATTCAGCGTTCCGGCGAGCGCCCTGGTCGCGGGCGAGAACACCGTCGCGATCGCGCTCTACCAGGACCGCGCGACGAGCTCCGACATCTACCTCGACCTCGCATCCCTCGCTCCCGTCGCGGCGGACGAGCCCGTGTCCATCTCGGACCTCGTGCTCACCATCGGCTCCGATGAGAGCGAGCGCGGCATCTCCTGGTACACCGACCGCGATGTCGCGCAGGCCGCTCAGGTCGCTCCGGCGTCCGCGATGACCGGCGAGACGTTCCCGTCGGGAGCTGCGACGAGCGTGCCCGGTGTGGGCGCCGGCACGACGAGCGGCGAGTTCAACCGCTTCGCGACCGTCAGCGGCCTGGCGGAGGACACGGCGTACGTGTACCGCGTCGGCAGCGACGAGAACGGGTGGTCGGCGACCTCCACGTTCACGACCCGTTCGTTCTCGGGCGACTACGACTTCCTGTTCGTCGGTGACCCTCAGATCGGTGCGTCAGGCGACGTCGCGAGCGACCAGGCGGGTTGGACGGACACGCTGGACGTCGCTCAGTCCACCTACCCCGACGCGGAGATGTTGTTCTCCGCCGGTGACCAGGTGGAGCGCGCCGGCAACGAGGACCACTACCAGGCGTTCCTCGCCCCGGAACAGCTGCGGACGCTGCCCCTCGTGCCGGTG
Source organism: Plantibacter sp. RU18 (assembly GCF_050613355.1). Classification (NCBI taxonomy): domain Bacteria; kingdom Bacillati; phylum Actinomycetota; class Actinomycetes; order Micrococcales; family Microbacteriaceae; genus Plantibacter; species Plantibacter sp. RU18. The sequence goes on along the minus strand of NZ_CP159618.1, from coordinate 275,430 downwards.
AACGGCAACCACGACGTCGGCTCGAAGGCATACGAGCAGCACTACAACGTGCCGAACCTCGACGCTTCGGCAGGTGCAGCGACCTCGGGTACCTCGTCCGGCGGTGACTACTGGTTCTCCTACAAGGACGTCCTGTTCATGGTCATCAACTCGAACAGCAGCGACTACGCGTCGCACGCCGCGTTCCTCGAGCAGGTCGTCGCCGAGCAGGGCGCGAGCGCGAAGTGGAAGGTCCTCGCCTTCCACCACTCGATCTACTCGGTCGCAGCGCACACGAACGACACTCAGATCGTCGACATGCGCGCGGCGCTGCCGTCGATCATCTCCGATCTCGGCGTCGACCTCGTCCTCCAGGGGCACGACCACAGCTACACGCGCAGCTACCTCATCAAGGACGGGCAGCTCGCGAACCCCGACGAGACGGCAGCCCAGGGCACCGTCACCGCCGGCGAGGGCGAGGTCCTCTATGTCACGGCCAACTCCGCGAGCGGGTCGAAGTACTACGACGTGAAGGCGCCGGATGCGTGGTTCGCCTCGGTGATCAACCAGGAGTACACGCGCAACTACTCGAACATCGCCGTGACCGACGACTCGATCACGATCACGACTCTGCGCAGCGAGGCGAACGATGCCGCGCGTGGTCCGGTGAACAGCGTCGTCGACGAGGTCACCCTGCAGCGCGAGGACACACTGGCGCCCGAGCTGGTGCTGCCGGAGACGGAGACCACCGTCGAACAGGGCGCCGCCTTCGATGCCCGTGCCGGCGTCACCGCGACCGACGTGCGCGACGGCGACCTGACCGCGGCCATCACGGTCGCTGGCACGGTCGACACTGCAACGCCTGGAACGTACGCGCTCGCCTACTCGGTGTCGGACGCAGCGGGCAACACCGCGACAGCGAACCGTTCGGTCACCGTGACCGCGGTCGTCGAGCCTGGCACGCCGGGCGGCGGCACCGGTGGCGGCACGGGCTCGGGTGGCCCTGCGCCGGTCGCCTCGGGATCCGACCCGCTCGCGAACACGGGGGCTGAGATCGGCGGCATCGTCGCGATCGCCGTCATGCTGCTGCTCGGCGGCGCACTCGTGCTGGTCCAGCGTCGCTCACGCGGCCGCCGCGACGCCCGCACGGAGGCGTAGCGCACTGCACGCGTCCCGTCGTCCGGACCTCTCGGGCGGCGGGACGCGTGCGCCACTCCCGCCTCGCGCTCCTCGCGCAGCCTGCCAGCTCGCATCTCTCCTCGCTGTCAGCGCTCTGCTCACTCCGCCGCTCGACGATCGGACTCCGCATGTCCCGCGCCTTCGCCGCGGTCCGCCTGGGCTGCATCTCACTCGCCGCCGGGCTCGCCCTCCTCGTGGGCGGCTGCTCTGCGACCGGTTCAGAAGCGACGACGCCACTCGTCGCCACCTCGCCGACGCAGGCCGTCATCGCACCGCAGCCAGCACCAGGGGCGACGAGCACGCCGGATCCCTCCTCGTGGGACGCCGTGGTGGCGCCCGCCGGGTTCACCGCAACGGTCGTCACCGTCGCTGAAGCCGGCGTGGACCCGGAGGTCGATGCGGCCGTCGCCGCCGTCACGGCGCGTGCTGGAGCGGGCGCACGGGTGACCCGAGCGACCCTGGGCGCCACGGCGACCGCATCCGGCGACTCCTTCGCCGGGGTCCTCGCCGACACACCGGACCTCGTCATCGTGCTCGGTCCGGAGTTGCTCGACGCGACCGACCGATCCTCGGCGTCGAACCTCGGCCAGCAGTACCTCGTCATCGGCGCCCAGCTGCCGGAACCGACGGCGAACGTCACCGCCGTCGTGTGGGCGGGCGCCGACGCGCGTCGGATCGACGAACCGCGCTCGGTGCCGAACGGGATGTCAGATCTTGCAGCGCACGCAGACGATGCGTTCCGTGCCGGCCTGTCCGCCCTGCTGACCGACACCACGGGAGGTGTCCTCATCCTGCCGTGACACCGTGAGGCCAGATCGGTCGGCCGTGCGATCACGGCGGTCATCACCGCTCCCCCTAGCCACCATCTGGTGGCCAAATAGTCCAGATCAGCGGCTGATTTTCGAGTCCCTTCCGATGTCGGTGGTCCGTGTTTGGATTGCACCATGACCAGCACCGCCCCGAACCCGCTCGCCGCCGTTGCGGCCGGCTTCGGCGCGGTGTGGCGCGGGGCGCGGGGCGCTCGGCGCCGAACCGAGGCGACGACCGGCTCACGCGCCGTGCGGGGTACGCGAACGCCGGCGTCATGGTGTCCGAACGGTGGCGGGTGTCCCGCGCCCGTGGCGCCGCCATCGCCGAGGTCGGTGCGGCGATCACCCCTGGCCGGTCACTGCTCGGCCAGCCGGAGGAGTGCGCACTGCCGGCCATCGCCGCCGCTTTCGAGCCGTCCACCGACACCACGGGTCATCCCGACGGGTTCACGTTGCCACGAGCCGCCCTCTCGGTCGATGCCGCAGCCATCATCGTCCACGAACTGCGGAACACGGAGAGGATCTGCGGCACGCAGGCCTTGCAGGCGGCGGCCGGACTCGCCGTCGAGCACGCCGCCGGAGCCCCACTCCACGACGTCACCCGCATCGCCAAGCTCGTCCGGACCCGCCTCGACCAGGACGGCATCGAACCCCGCGACGACCTGCTGCGGATGTCCGAGCGGTGCACCATCCGCGAACTCCCAAACGGCATGACGCAGCTCCGTGCCGAGCTCGCGCCCGAGAACGCGGCGGGGCTCAGGGAACAGGGAATCGGTCGCTGAGCCTGTCGAAGTGCGTCCTTCGACAAGCTCAAGGAACGGTGCGGGGGCCGGGGAACAGGGCCCGGGGATCGGGGCAGGGCGCGGCGGGTAGGGAACGGGGCGGGGTAGCCGGTCAGTGGGGCGGCGGGGCGGACGACTCACGGACGACGAGTTCGGGGACGGAACGCACATCGCCGACCGAGGTGGCATCCGTGAGCACCTCGAGCAGGGTCGACATGATGGTGCGGCCGAGTTCGGGGAAGTCCTGACGCATCGTCGTCAGCGGCGGCGCGAAGTGCTCCGCCTCCGGGATGTCGTCGAAACCCACGACGCTGACGTCGTCCGGGACGCGCAGGCCGTGCTCCGCCAACGCATGGATCACGCCGAGCGCCATCTGGTCGTTCGCAGCGAACACCGCTGTGAAACCGCCATCGCCCTGGCCAGCCCCGCCGACGCGGTCCGCGACGAGCTCACGCCCGAGCCGGAACCCGCTGGCGGGCGTCCAGTCGCCGATGAGCGGCTCGCGCGCAACGAGACCGTGCTCCGACAGCGCGTCGCGCCAACCGCGCATCCGTTCGAGTGCGTCCACCGAATCGGTCGGACCGGCAAGGTGGGCGATCCGGCGGTGTCCGAGCCCCACGAGATGGTCGATCAGGATCCGGGTGCCCTGGTACTGGTCGATCGAGACACTGTGGAAGCCGTCTCGCCGACTCGACTCCACCGCGACGAGCGGCACGCCGAGCTCGATGCCGCGTACCGCGTCGAGCGCCCCCCGGTGCGCGGCGATGAGGACGATCGCCTCGACGTTCTGCCGCAGCAACAGCTCGACGGCCTGCCGGAGCGAGGTCGGATCCGACTCGAGCATGCTCGCCATACTCACCGCGTACCGGGCGTCGCGCGCGGCCTCGTTGAAGCCGAGGGCGGTGCTGGAGGGGCCGTAGTCGGGTCCACCGGTCGTGATGAGGCCGATGGTCCGAGAGCGGCGGGTGACGAGCGCGCGAGCCGCCTGCGACGGCGTGTACCGCAGCTGCTTGATGGCCTGCTCGACGCGCTGCCGCGTCGCCGGACGCACGTTCGGGAGTTCGTTGAGCACCCGGGACACCGTCTGGTGCGAGACCCCTGCGAGCCGCGCCACATCGAAGATGTTCGCGACCCGTGCCTTCTCGTCGTCGTTACCCACCAGTCCTGCCGGCTCCCGCCTGACGGCTTCCGCACGTCGCTCTCAGAGAAGATTATCTGGCTGGCCTGGAGGTCGCCGCACATCGGACGACGACCTCCCGGCGGTCAGGTCCGTCTCGACGTGAGCACCTTCTGCAGGATGATGAACACCAGCAGCAGAGCGCCGATGAAGATCCTCGTCCACCAGGAGGTCAGGTTGCCGTCGAAGGTGATGAGCGTCTGGATGGTGCCGAGCACGAGCACGCCGAGCACCGAACCCAGGACGTACCCGTAGCCGCCGGTGAGCAGCGTGCCACCGATGACCACCGCCGCGATCGCATCCAGCTCGGTGCCGATCGCCGTCAGCGCATACCCGGACAGTGTGTAGAAGGTGAAGAGGATGCCCGCGAGGCCCGAGCAGAAGCCGCTGATCACGTACACGAGCACCTTCGTCCGGGCGACCGGCAGACCCATGAGGTTGCCGGACTGTTCGCTGCCGCCGATCGCATAGACGGTGCGGCCAAGGCGGGTGAACTGGAGCACGAGCACCGCGGCGATGACCACGATGACCGCCACGACGACGCTCCACGTGATGCTCAGCCGCCCACCGAGCGGGATGCGGGTGTTCGCGAGGTCGACGAAGAACGGATCGGTGATCGTGATCGTCGTGTTGCTGATCACGTAGCAGAGCCCGCGCGCCAGGAACATCGCGGCGAGCGTCGCGATGAAGGGTTGAATCTTGAACAGATGGATCATCAGTCCGACGAGCAGGCCGAGCGTCGAGGTGATCACGAGGATGAGCGGGATGATCACCCCCGGCGACCATCCGGCCTCCAGGAGTTTCGCCGTGATCATCGTCGACATCGCGAGCACCGCACCGACCGAGAGGTCGATGCCGCCGGTGAGGATGACGAAGGTCATCCCGACGGCGAGCACGATGAGGTACGCGTTGTCGATGAAGAGGTTGAAGACGATCTGCGGATTCGTGAAGCCGCGGTAGCGCGAGGCACCGATCACGAACATGAGCACCAGCAGGATCGCAGTGACGAGCACCGGCCCGTACTTCGGGTTCGTGAACAGGTTCCGGACCGCCGTGAGGAGACCGGTCGCGCCGTTGGAGGGGCGTTGACGCGCTGGCGGCCGCACGGTCGTCGGCTTCGCGGCGGCCCGCGCCGTCGCCTGCTTGTCCTGGCGGGTCGCGGTCATGACGCCACCACCTCCTGCTTGGTCGAGCGGCTGGATCGTCGTCGCCAGTTCGCGATCGCCTGCGAGGTGCGCGGCGACTGCAGGAGGCAGACGGCGGTCACGACCGCGGCCTTGAACACCATGGTCGCGATGGGCGAGATACCCACCGTGTACACGGTCGTGACGAGGGTCTGGATGACGAGTGCCCCGATGAGTGTCCCGAAGAGCGAGTACCGCCCACCGGCGAGCGAGGTGCCACCGATCACCACGGCGAGGATCGCATCGAGCTCGATGAAGAGGCCCGTGTTGTTCGCGTCGGCCGAGGTCTGGTTGCTCGTCATGATGAGCCCGGCGATCGCAGCGCAGAACGCCGTGAACACGTAGACGCCGATGAGCAGGCTCTTCGACCGCACCCCGGCCAGACGACTGGCCTCGGGGTTGATGCCCACCGACTCGATGAACAGGCCGAGCGCCGTCCGCCTGGTGATGACCGCCGCGAGCACGAGGATCACCGCGGCGATCACGACCGACACGGGGAGCCCCAGGAAGAAGCCCGAGCCGAGCCACTTGAACGGGTCGCTGCGGATCGTGAGGATCTGACCCTCGGTGATGAGCATCGCGACGCCGCGTCCGGCAGTCATGAGGATGAGCGTGCCGATGATGGGTTGGATGCCGAGCACCGCGATGAGGAAGCCGTTCCACACGCCCAGCACGAGCGAGACGAGGACCGCGACGACGACGGCGACCACGACGGTGCCGACGTTGTCCGGGTCCGGTGCGCCGAGGATGATCGAGCAGGCGACCGCCCCGGAGATCGCGCAGACGGCACCGACGGAGAGGTCGATGCCTCGGGTCGCGATCACGAGCGTCATACCGACGGCGATGATCATCGTCGGCGAACCGTTGCGGAGGATGTCGATGAGGCTCCCGAACAGGTGGCCGTCGCGGACTTGCAAGGCGAAGAACCCGGGGAACGCGATGAGGTTCACGAGCAGGAGCGCGACGAGCATGGCGATGGGCCAGAACAGGCGGTTGGCGAGGAGGTTCATCGGGTCGGCTCCTGGTCGGGGGTGGTCGGAGGTGTCAGCGTGGTCCGCCCGGCGTCTCGCACGGTGTCGTCCCGCTGCGGCGCAGGAACCTCGATCGCCTGATCCTCCTGCGAGCCATCGGCGATGATGGCGAGCAGGTTGTCGGTGGTCAGGCCCTCGTTCGGCAGGTCCGCGACGAGTCTGCGGTCGCGCATGACCGCGATGCGGTGACTCAGCCGCAACACCTCCTCGAGCTCAGCGGAGATGTAGACGACGCTCATGCCGTTGTCGGCGAGGTTGGCGACGAGCTTCTGGATCTCCGCCTTCGCACCGACGTCGATGCCGCGGGTCGGTTCGTCGAGGATGAGCAGGCGCGGGGCGATCGCGAGCCAGCGTGCGAGCAGCACCTTCTGCTGATTGCCGCCGGAGAGGTTCTTGACGAGCGCGTCAGGGTTCGCCGGACGGATGTTGAGGGCGGTGATGTAACTCTCCGCGAGCTCGTCGAGGCGACGCTTGGGGATCGGACGGAACCACCCACGATCCGCCTGCAGGGCGAGGGCGATGTTGTCGCGGATCGAGAGCTCGTCGACGATGCCCTCGGTGCGGCGGTTCTCGCTGGAGTAGACGACTCGTTGGCGGAGCGCCTGGCGAGGGGTGCGGAACCGCGCGGGCTTACCGGTCACCTGCAGCTCACCGGTGTCGGACCGGTCGACGCCCGCGAGGAGTCGGGCCAGCTCGGTGCGACCCGAGCCGAGCAGACCGGCGAGGCCGACCACCTCGCCCTCGTACACGCGCAGGTCGACGGGTTCGATGGAGCCCTTGCGGCCGAGCCCGGTCGCGAGCACGAACGGCGTCTCGGCGTCCTCCTCGTCCTCACCGGATGCGGCGGACTTCGTGCGCTGCTCCAGGTCGTCGAGGATCGTCAGCTCCTTGCCGATCATCTTCTGCACCAGCTCGATGCGCAGGATCTCCTCCGTGCGGTACTCGCCGACGAGTTTGCCGTTGCGCAGCACCGTCAGGCGGTCGGAGATCTCGTACACCTGGTCGAGGAAATGGGAGACGAAGAGGATGGCGACACCGTCCTCCTTGAGACTCTGGATGATGCGGAACAGTTCCTGCACCTCGTCGACATCGAGGCTCGAGGTCGGTTCGTCGAGGATGAGGACGCGTGCGTTGATGTCGATGGCCCGGGCGATCGCGACGAGCTGCTGCACGGCGAGCGAGTGCGAACCGAGGAGCGAGCCCGGGTCGATGTCGAGGTTCACGCGCGTGAGCAGTTCTGCGGAGCGACGACGCATCGCCCGCCAGTCGATGCCACCGAAGCGACGGGGTTCGCGTCCGAGCATGATGTTCTCGGCGACGCTGAGGTTCGTGAGGAGGTTGACCTCCTGGTAGACGGTGCTGATGCCGGCGGCCTGCGCCTGCGCGGTGCCGCTGAACGAGACCGACTCCCCCGCGACGAGGATCGTCCCGGAATCGATCTGGTAGACGCCCGTCAACGCTTTGATCAGCGTCGACTTGCCGGCGCCGTTCTCACCCATGAGCGAGTGCACTTCGCCCGGGTACATCCGGAAGTCGACGCTGTCGAGCGCCTTCACACCGGGGAAGGTGATGGTGATCGCCGACATGTCGACGACGGGCGTCATCGTGGACACCTGCTGGGTCGACTGCGTGCTCGGCACAGTGGTCATGGTGCGCTCTCTTCGTCGAGGCGGGACTCGGGTGCTGCGCGGGCCGGCCGGATGAGCGGCCGGCCCGCGGATCGATGCCGGGGCGTGCAGCCCTAGTACTTGCGGTCGGGCAGGGCGGCCTTCGCCTGCTCCTGGTCGAAGGTCGTCTCCTCGGTGAGGATACGCTTCTCGACCGGGTCACCGGCGACCACAGCGGTCACGACGTCGACGAGCTGCTTGCCCAGGAGGGGCGAGCATTCGACGATGAAGTTGATCTTGCCGTCGGCGAGCGCCTGCATGCCGTCCTTGACCGCGTCGACCGTGATGATCTTGATGTCGACGCCGGGCTTCAGACCTGCTGCCTCGATGGCCTCGATCGCGCCGAGACCCATGTCGTCGTTGTGCGCGTAGATCACGTCGACGTCAGGGTTGGACTTCAGCAGCGCCTCCGTGACCTGCTTGCCTCCTGCACGGGTGAAGTCACCCGTCTGCGAGGCGACGATCTCGAACTTGCCATCGTCCTTGATGACGTCGGCGAAGCCCTCGGCACGGTCGATCGCGGGAGCCGCACCGGTGGTGCCCTCGAGCTGGATGATCTTCACCGGGTCGGTGGAGTCCTTGTACTCGTTGACGAGCCACTCACCCGCCTTCTGGCCCTCGACCACGAAGTCGGAGCCGAGGAAGCTCTCGTAGAGGGTGTCGTCCTTCGAATCGACGGCACGGTCGGTGAGGACGACGGGGATGCCCGCGTCCTTCGCCTCCTTGAGCACGGCGTCCCACCCGGACTCGACCACCGGCGAGAACGCGATGACATCGACCTGCTGCGAGATGTAGGACCGGATCGCCTTGATCTGGTTCTCCTGCTTCTGCTGCGCGTCGGAGAACTTCAGCTCGATGCCGGCGTCCTTGAACGCGGACTGGATGTCCTTGGTGTTCGCGGTGCGCCAGCCGCTCTCCGCGCCGACCTGCGCGAAGCCGACGATGATGTCCGACGGGTCCTTCGCGCCACCGGCGGAGTCGTCGCCGCCCGATGCGCAGCCGGCCAGCGCGAGCAGCATGGCACTGGCTGCAGCAACGCCCAGAATCTTCTTGTTCACAGTGAACCTCCTTGTTCAGCGAACCGGCGTGCTCCAGGGTGCTGTGGTGCGGGTGCCGGGGACCAGTTCGTTCTGGCCTGGTTGATGTTAGCGCTCACAATTCTTATCACACAAGCGCGAATTGTCACGAAACGGTCACGCAGGGTCGAGCGCGACATCCGCATGCTGACAGTGTTGTGAGCGATAACACGCGGCGATGGGGACCGCTGCCCATCGCGGGAGCCCCGAGCCGCTCGCTAGCGTGGACTGCGGACGAGGGGCGTCCATCGCCGCACGGCAGGGAGTACACATGATCATCTGGACCCGTTGGGGCATCATCGTCTTCGTGATCTTCGGACTCTCCGTCGGGGCGGGATTCCTCATCAAGGCGATCGCCGCACCAGGCCTCGACGACAGCGCACCGCAGACCGGCGTCTTCGTCGGGATCGGCTTCCTCCTCGGTGCGGTCGGGTGCTGGGCCTTCGACCGCTTCGCCCTGGCGAAGCTCGATGCACCGAAGCCCGCGGTCATCTGGCAGCAGCTCGCCCAGCCCTACGTGAACGAACACGGCCTCACCGTCAAGCAGGAGGCGGTCCCCGTCCGGCACCCGCAGACGGGCGAGCAGGTCTATTACCGACCGCGCTCGTCGCTGTTCTTCATCCCGGTCCGCTTCTGGCCGTACCCGATCGCCGCGATCGGCATCGTCGCCATCGTCGTCGGACTCGCACGGAGCTGATCACCCTCGTCCGGCCCCTGCTCCCGTCCCCGGTCATCGAGCCGGGGACGCCCACTCCTCACGGACGAAGCGCACGAACTGCTCGACCGCCGGCGACACGGCGCGGGAACGACTCGTCGCGACACCGATGACCCGGACGGCCTCGTCGTCGAGCGGCACCAGGACCACTCCGTCCATGCTCGTCGAGTCCGGCAGCACGGCGATACCGACACCGGAGCGCACGAGACCTCGGAGCGTCGACAGCTCGGACACCTCCATCGTCACGCGGGGCACGATCCCGTGCCGGGCGAAGTAGGCGTCGGCGATCTGCCGGAGCCCGGAGTCCGTCGTCATCGCAAGGAACTCCGCCTGCTCCAGATCGGCCGCGGAGAGCGAGGTCCGCGACGCGAGGGGATGGCCGGCCGGCACACCGAGCACCAGCCGTTCCGAGGTGAGCGGACGCCATTCGATCTCCGGGTCGCGCGGTTCCGGGCTCAGGAACGCGACGTCGGCCGAACCCGAGCGCAGCGCATCCAGCACACTGTCGGCCTTGCCGCCGTCGAGCACGAACTGGATGTCAGGAAGCAGCTGCCGGTATTCGCTCACGATGCGCGGGATGAGCCAGCTGCCGAGTGATGAGACGTACGAGATGGAGACGAGCCCGGCCGAAGGGTCGCGGAGCTCGTCGATGCGGGACTGCGCGTTGTCCAGCTCGGTCTGCGCCCGGAGCGCATGGACGAGCAGGATCTCGCCGAAGCGGTTGAGTTCCAGTCGGTTCTTGTGTCGATCGAACAGCTCGACACCGGCGTCCGCTTCGAGCCGACCGATCGCCCTCGTCAGGGTCGACTGCGAGATGCCGAGTGCTTCGGCTGCGTACGGCACGTGGCCGTCTTCGGCGAGCGCCCGGAGGTACGCGAGTTCGTCGATCCTCATGTCCTCATGATGCCGCAGTTGGCCGACACGCGCGCACCTCGACAGGCTCGGTGACCGGTCCTCCGGCTCCCGCTCCCAGCTCGGCGGCCGGACCCGGGCCTCCGCTCCCCGAGCCGGTCGAGGGGCCGTCTCTGCCGAGGAGCCTCGCCCGCGCGGTAGCGTTGCCCGGTGACCGCTGCAGCCCGACCCGACGCGACAGCGAGCGGGGCACTCCTGGTGGTCGCCGGTCTCGTCTTCCAAGAGGTCGGCGCATCGATCTCGGTGACGCTGTTCCCGCAGATCGGCCCGATCGGTATGGTCGCGCTGCGCCTCGTCTTCTCGGCGATCATCCTCCTCGCCGTCGCGCGCCCCGTCCTGCGTGGCCACACCGGGAGCTCGTGGGGCAGCGCGATCGGGTTCGGCCTCGTCCTCGCGGGCATGAACACCTGCTTCTATCTGTCGCTCGACCGCATCCCGCTCGGCCCGGCGGTGACACTCGAGATCCTCGGACCCCTCACCCTCAGTGTGATCGCCGGACGTCGGTGGATCAGCGTCCTCTGGGCCGGCATCGCATTGCTCGGTGTCCTGCTCCTCGGCGGCGTCCTCCTCCACAGTGGCGAGGCGGCGGCCCTCGACCCGATCGGGACGGTGTACGCGCTCGTCGCCGGAGCGCTCTGGGTCGGCTACATCCTGCTCTCCTCGCGCACCGGCAGGGCGTTCCCCGGGCTCAGCGGACTCGCGATCGCCGTGGCCGTCGCCGCTCTCGCGACCATCCCGCTCGCCGCCCTCACCGCAGGACCGGCGTTGTTCGCCCCGGTCATCCTGCTCCTCGGGCTCGGCGTGGCGGTCCTCTCCTCGGCGATCCCCTACGCGCTCGAGTTCATCGCGCTCCGCCGACTCAGCTCCGCGACCTTCGCGATCATCCTCGCTTCGGCTCCCGCCATCGCTGCGATCGCCGGACTCGTCCTCCTGTCCCAACAGTTGTCGCTGCCGCAGTGGGCGGGCATCGCGTGCGTCGTGGGCGCCGGGATCGGGGCCGTGCGCACCGCTCGCCGAGGCCACGAGCCCGAGGCTGAACCGACGATCGCACCGGGCTGACGTCCGACCGCGGGCTGCGCCCCGACACGCTCGGCGCCCGGGAACGGAGGCAGGGCGAAATCGGGCGCCGTCGTACTACATAGGTTAGGCTTGCCTTAATCATGAGCAATCGCCGCCGACTCCGCCGCACCCTCGTCTCGGCCCTCGCCATCCTCGCGATCGGCCTCGCCGGCTGCACCGCTTCCGGCGCCGGGACGACGAGCAGCGCCGAGGACTGCCAGGCCTCCACCGAGCCGCTCAGCTCAGTGACGCCGGTCGAGAACCCGCGCACCTGGACCGGACCGAGCACCGCCTGCATGGCGGACCCGGGTATCGAGGCGGTCGTCGACGACCCGCAGCCGACGCTGCCCGTCACCGTCGTCGACAACCAGGACACCGAGGTCACGATCACCGACACCAGCCGGATCCTCGCGCTGGACCTCTACGGCTCGCTCGCAGCAACCGTCTTCGGCCTCGGACTCGGCGACTCCGTCGTCGGCCGCGACACCTCCACGGGCTTCCCGGAGGCGGCGGAACTCCCACTCGTCACCCAGAACGGCCACGAGCTGAACGGCGAGGCGATCCTGGCACTCGAACCGACGGTCATCCTCACCGACAGCTCGATCGGCCCCTGGGACGTCGTGCTGCAGATGCGCGATTCCGGCATCCCCGTCGTCGTCCTCTCGCCGCAGCGCAACCTCGACAACATCGACGACCTCGTCACGCAGGTCGCCGCGGCCCTCGGCGTCCCGGAGGCCGGGGAGGCCTTGAACGCACAGATCGCCTCCGAGATCTCCTCGACGATCACCGACATCCAGGCGCTCACCCCCAGCAACCCGGCGGACCGACCACGCGTCATGTTCTTCTACGTCCGCGGTAACGCCGGCATCTACTACATCTTCGGTGAGGGCTCCGGGGCGGACGCATTGATCGAGAGCCTCGGCGCCGTGGACGTCGCGAAGGAGATCGACTGGCAGGGCATGCGCCCGATGACCGCCGAAGCCCTCATCGACGCCGCTCCGGACGTGCTGATCATGATGACGAAGGGCCTCGAATCGGTGGACGGCGTCGACGGCCTCCTCGAACGCATCCCGGCGGTCGCCGAGACGCCAGCGGGTCAGCACCGCCGGATCATCGACATGAGCGACACCGAGGTGATGAGCTTCGGACCGCGCACGGCCGCCGTGCTCGACGCCCTGGCCCGAGCCCTCTACGCACCGACCACAGGCGAACCGGCGGCCGAGTAGCCGTGTCCCGCCACACCATCGGCACCACCCGCGACGACGCCCCCCATCGACCTGGACGTCCGTCTGCCCGGAACACGCTCGCTGCGAGCCGGCACCCTCACGGCGATCCTCCTCGTCGCACTCGTCGTGCTGTCCCTCGTCTCGGCGGGAACCGGGCAGCTGCACGTACCGCCGCTCGAGGTGTTCGGCTCGATCATGCACAAGCTCGGACTCGACGTCGGGCCGCTCCCGAGCCACGCGAACGGCGAAGCGGCACTCTGGAACATCCGGTTCCCCCGCGTCGCGATGGCACTCGTCATCGGCGCGGCCCTCGCAGCCGCCGGCCTCCTCATGCAGGCGATCTTCGGCAACCCTCTCGCCGAGCCGGGAGTCGTCGGCGTCTCGGGCGGCGCAGCGCTCGGCGCCTCCGCGACGATCGTCTTCGGCTGGGTGTTCCTCGGCGAATGGACCGTCGCCGTCACGGCGTTCGTCGGCGGGCTCGCTGCGACCCTGATCGTGTACGCGATGAGCCGGGCGAACGGGCGTACCGAGGTCATCACCCTCGTCCTCACCGGTATCGCGGTCAACGCGTTCACGGGTGCCGGGCTCGCCTTCCTCACCTTCCTCGGTGACACCTCGGCACGCGAGCAGATCGTCTTCTGGCAGCTCGGCAGCCTCAACGGATCGCGCTGGTCGCAGTTCGGCATCATCCTGCCGCTCATCCTCGCCGGTCTCGTCGTCGCGTTCATCGTCGCGAAGCAACTCGACCTGCTGTCGCTCGGCGAGAAGAGCGCGAGGCACCTCGGGGTGAACGTCGAGGGTCTGCGGATCCTCGTGATCTTCGTCGTCGCGCTCCTCGTCGGCGCGAGCGTCGCGTTCGCAGGGATCATCGCGTTCGTCGGGCTCGTGATCCCGCACCTCATGCGCATGATCATCGGACCGGCCCACCTACCGCTGCTGATCGTCAGCACGCTCGGCGGGGCGGTGCTGCTGCTCTGTGCCGACCTCGTCGCCCGCACGGCCGTACCGCTCGCCGACCTCCCGATCGGCATGCTCACCTCGCTCGTCGGCGGTCCGTTCTTCTTCTGGCTGCTGCGACGCACCCGCCGTTCTTCGGGCGGCTGGGGATGAGCGCACAGCAGAGCCCACGGGGCACGACCGATCCCACCTCGCGCCGCGCCCGTCGTTTCGCCGTTCCGAGATCACTCGCACGCGGCGAGATCGCCATCGAGGCGGCCGACGTCGGCGTCACGATCGACGGGAAGCGCATCCTTCAGGACGTCTCGATGGACGTCCGTGCCGGCGAGGTCCATGCCCTGATCGGGCCGAACGGTGCCGGCAAGTCCACGCTCCTCGCGGCGATCACCGGCGACCAGCCGGTGGCCACCGGACGCATCACGATCGCCGGGCGGCCGCTTGCCGAGTGGTCGACCCGCGAACTCTCGAGACGCCGCGCGGTGCTGCTGCAGCACAACGACGTGTTCTTCCCGTTCACCGTCCAGCAGATCGTCGAGATGGGCCGCGCGCCGTGGCGACGGACCACCCGTGAGGACGATGACGATGAGGCCGTCGCCGAGGCGATCGCCGCGACGGACATCGCGAGGTTCACCCGTCGGCAGGTGCCGTCGCTGTCCGGCGGCGAACGGGCTCGTGCCGCCCTCGCGCGGGTGCTCGCCCAGCGCACCGGCATCCTCCTGCTCGACGAACCGACCGCGGCCCTCGACCTCCGGCACCAGGAGGACGTCCTCCGCCTCGCCCGCGAGGCGGCCGCGGCAGGCGACGCCGTCATCGTCGTGCTCCACGACCTCAACCTCGCGGCGGCCTACGCGGATCGCATCTCGCTCCTCCAGCAGGGCCGGCTCGTCACGACCGGCAGCCCGACCGAGGTGCTCACCGCCGAGCGCGTCTCCGAGGTGTACCGCTACCCGGTCGACATCATCGCCCACCCGACGACCGGCGCGCTGGTCATCCTCCCGGTCCGCTGACGCTGCCCTCGCCCACAACTCCTGCAGTTCCTGTCCCAAGCGCCCCGAAACCGGCCGAGAACTCCCGTTTCAGGGCAACCGGCAGGAGTTCTGCACAGACCCGATGCCTACCGGCGTCCACAACTCCTGCAATCCTGTCCCAAGCACCCCGAAACCCGCTCAGAACAGCAGGTACAGGGCAACCGGCAGGAGTTGTGCACAGATCCGGTCCGACCCCAGTCCGACCCGGTTCGGGCCGGTTCGGGCCGGTCCGGACTCGACCAGCCAGGCCACGGCCAGCACCGATGCCCACCGGCGTCCACAACTCCTGCAGTCCGTCGTATGAACACCGGATTCAGCTCCAACCAGCCACCTGCACCGCACATCCGCAGGAGTTGTGCACAAGGGGACGCGGAGCGCTCGACGCCGCGCCACACCGCGCCGCGCCACGCACACGGAAGGGCCGTCCCGACACCGGGACGGCCCAACCGATGATGGCGACTAGACCGTGGTGACGAGCGCCTTCCGGCGACGGGCCACGAGCGCCAGCGCGAGGCCTGCCGCGAGCAGCAGACCGCCGGCGAACAACGCCAGCGACGTGTCCGCACCGGTCGAGGCGAGCACATCGGTGGTCGTCGTCGTGCTGCCGTCGGGGTTCGTGACGACCGTGACGGTCACCGTGAACGTCGCCGTGCCGATGACGTTCCCGTTGGCGTCGACGATGGCGAGCGTGTGGTCTCCGGCTTCGAGGTCGGACGGGACCGTGAAGCTGACGGTGCCGTCTGCCGCGACGAGCGCCCAGCCGAGCCACTGCGGCTCGGAGAACACGTACCCGCCGACGTACTGTCCGGCGTACCCGGTGCCGACCGCGACGGTGATCAAGTCGCCGTCGATGCCGACGATGTCGAGCGCCGGTGCTGCTGCGAGACCATCATCGCTCGGTGCCGCCGGGACCGAGCCGGGTGCGGTGAGCGTGATCGACGCCGCAGTGCTCGTGACCTCACTGCCGCCCGCGGCGCCCGGTGTGACGGGGATCCCGTTCGAGACGACGACCCGGACCTGCTCGCCGTTGCGGACGTCTGCCGCTGGGATCGTCAGCTCGGCGTTCGCCGCACCGTCGATGTCGGTCCACGCGGAGGCACCGAGCGCGAGGTGCTGCCACTGGAGGACCGTGTCGTCACCGGCGACGTCCACGGAGAAGACCGCGTCCGCACCAGGTACCACCGACACCGACGCCGGCTGCGTGACGATCGAGGCGGGAGCCCCGAGCGTCAGCGTCGCCGCATCGGACGTGACCGCGTCGCCAACGCCGTTGCCGACCACGGCACGGAACTGCTTGCCGCTGTCGCCGTCCGCGTAGACGACGTCGAGGGTCGTCGCCGTGGCGCCTGCGATCGGCGTCCAACCGTCGACGCCCGCTGCCCGCTCGAACCACTGCACCGCGGGTGCTGGGGTACCCGTCACGCCGACGGAGAAGAAGACCGACGGGGACGCGGCGCCGACGGGCGCGACGACAGAGACAGGCTGCGAGACGATCACCGCGGCAACCGGCACGGTGCTGTCGACCGTGAGGCCTGCAGGTGCACTCGTGACCGAGAACACCGATCCGGCGACCTCGGTCGAGATGCTTCCGGTGACGACGGCACGGTACTGCGCGCCGGCGTCACCAGCGGTTGTGACGACCTCGAGCGTGGCGTCGGTCGCACCGGACAGGTTCTTCCAGCTGCTCGCGCCGGCTTCGAGGCGCTGCCACTGCACGGCTGCGTCGTCGCCTGCGACACCGACGGTGAACGTCGCCGTCTCCCCGACCTTCACGGCTGCGGCGACCGGCTGCGAGGTGATGCTCGCCGGCGTGCCGACCGTCAGTGTCGCGGAATCAGAGGTCGCGGTGCCCGCGATGTTGGTGACGACGGCGCGCACCTCGGTGGCGTCATCATCGGCCGTGTAGGGCAGGGCGAGCGTGGCGGACGTGGCGCCGTCGACGACGGTCCACTCGCCGCCGGCCGCGCGGCGCTCCCAGACGATGGTCGGCTCGGGTGAACCCGTCGCCGCGACTGTGAACGAAGCGACAGCGGAACCCGACGCGGGCGTGACCGGTGCGACGACGTCCGAGGGGTGCGACGTGACCGCAGGAGCGACCTTGACGATCGGCTGGAACTCCGCCGTGAACGACGCCGGCGGCTTCATGAGGTTCAGGCCACTGCAGGAGCTCGTGTAGTAGTGCGGGCGCACCGATGCCGGGACGAAGTCGATGTACTCGCTCGGCCAGGAACCGCTGACACCGGGCGTCTCGCAGGCGACGTTCTTCGCGACGCCGTCCACGAGGTAGTCGCGCCCAGCGTAATCGGGCACTGCGACGAGGACGCCGTCGACGACGGAGACGCTGGAGAAGGTGGCCATGTCGATGCGCGTCGGCCCGACCGCTGCGACGTCGTTGCCGGACATGTCCTTGCCCGCGGGGATGAACACCTCGAAGCTCAGGGTGCCGGTCCCGTCTGTCGACGTCGTGAGGATCGGGTCGCGGAAGGTCTCGTCGGGCGCCCCGAACTGACCCTGGTAGGCGTTGAGCACCCAGTCGCCGGTGTCCCAGGAGATCTGGCCGGCTCCGGTCACGAGGTCGACCTCGCCGACGCCGCCGGTGAAGTTCGCGAGGGTGAAGGTCTTCCCCGCATCCGCTTCGACGCCGCTGACGGCCCGACCGTCGCGGGTGACGAGTTCGACGTTCTGCCCCGAGACGCTCTGCGACCAGGCGCCGAAGACGCCGTACTGCGCGTAGCGGCTGTAGGACCACTCGAGCGAGGCGCCCGTGACGGGAGTGGTTTCGCCGAGCTTCGGGATGACCTTGAGCGCGACCGCGTCCGAGGTCACCGGGGCCGCCGCCGCGTTGTCGACGACGACGCGGTACGACGCACCGTTGTCGGCCAGTGCCGCGACGAAGGTGGCCGTCGCACCCGTGTAAGAGGTGTCCGTCCAGGTGGTCCCGTCGGGCGAACGCTGCCAGAGGTAGCTCAGCGGACCGTCACCGGCTGCGGTGACGGAGAGGGTGACCTCGTCGCCGTCGGTGGCGCTCACCGCGACGGGCTGCGTCGTGATCGACGCGGGGACGATCTCGGGCACGACAGGTGCGGCCGTGTAGGAGACACCGACTGCGGTGGCCGGCTTCGCGTTGTCGGCCGCGCCACCGGAGGAGTACCAGTAGGACGCCGCGCCGGTCAGCTGCTGGAAGTCGACGAACGCCTGCGGGAACGAACCCCAGTTGGCGCCTGCGGTCGACTGCGGCACGCCGGTCTCGGGTATCTCGACGGCGGCGCCGAGGTAGTCGGGCGTGACGGTGAACCCGCTGTCCGTCACCTCGACTCCGGAGAGCGACGCGATGACGACGTCCGGCTGTGGGGTCAGCGTCTCGAAGAGCTCAGGGTCGTCCATGCTCGTGCCGTACCCGCCGAGGGTCGCGGTGACCGTGCCCGTGCCGTCGGACTCGACGGTGAGCTTCGGGTCCTGGACCCAGAACTGCGTGAGGCCCTGGTAGTACGCGGCCGTGAACGTGCCGGTCCACTGGATCTCGGCGGTGCCGCCCTCCACGTCGACCGTTCCGGTGCCGTTCGCGATGTTCACGCGGTTCTCGCTGTACACGGCGCTCGTGGGCGGCTTGATGCTTCCGCCGCTCACCGAGGTGCTGAGACCGGCCCAGGTCGCGGCGGCCCAGTCGCCGCTCGTCTGCTTCTTCTCGATCGAGACGTTGCCCTCGCTCTGGAGCCACTGGCTCTGCGACACCTTGGCAGCGGCTGTCGCCTTACCGAGCGCGCCGGCGGAGAGCAGGTTGAAGCTACCGTCGTAGGCGGAGTTCCCCGCCTCGTTGTTGAGCCCCCAGGTGAAGACGGCGTCGTCGACGGTCGACTCCGCGGCCATCGCTGCGGGTGCGGCGATGATCGAGCCGAGAGCGACGACGGACGTCGTGACGAGGGCGGTGACGGCGGACCGGAACGGTCTCCGCCGCCAGAGGGATGGTGGGGCTGTTGGCCGAGCTGACAAGGCGATCTCCGGTTGTTCGACGAGGCGTGTGCACTGGATGGGAGCGCTGAATCCGCACAGAGCAGGACGCAGGCAGAGTTAGCATAGCCTTAACTAAGTAAGGTTATGCAAACCTTATTAACTGCGACTAGGCTGCGGGCATGCCGCACCGCACCGTTCTCTTCCTCGCGCCCACGATCCGCTCCACGACAGTGATCCGCAGCCGTCGGCGGATCGCAGCCGGTCTGGCCGCCGGCGCCCTCCTCGTCGGCCTCGCCGGCATCGGCTCCATGCCGGATCCGGCATATGCCGCTTCATCGGTCACCGCACACGTGGTCGACCGGCCCGATCTGACGAACGTCGCCGACCCGCAGTACCTCACCGAGCTGCAGGTCCAGGGCTCCGGATTCCAATCCATCAAGAACGGACACGGCGGGATCTACGTGGCGTTCGGGTGGATCGACGGACCGGGCACCTGGCAGCCGAGCAACGGTGGGACGACCGGCGCGAACTACGCCTATGTCCCGGACGACGAGGCGAACCCGACCGGGTACATCCTCTTCGTGACCTTCCCGGGAAGTGACACCGCCTACGCCGCGAACGGTGGCGAGCTCGCAGCGGATGGCACCTGGTCCGGTGTGATCAGCATCCCCGGGGCGAGCTTCGAAGCGCTCGACCGCGACGGCGATCCACAGACCGTCGACTGCCTGACCGTGCAGTGCGGCATCATCACGATCGGCGCGCACGGCGTGAAGAACGCCAACAACGAGAGCTTCACCCCGATCACCTTCACCGACCTCTACGGTGACGGTGCAGCAGCTCCTGCTCCGGCAGCCGCCGCTCCCGTGAGCACGCCTGAACCGACCGTCATCTCGAGCACGATCGTCGCCGAGCCCGATCCGGCCGCAGCCGCGTCCGCGACCGACGACCTCGTGCCGCTCCTGACCGGTGCGATCATCGGCGTCGGCGCGCTGGCTCTCGGCGCGGTCGGCTTCCTCGTGTGGGCGGTGCTCAGCGGGCGACGACGCGCGGCCCGTGCAGCGGTGACGGCCGCCGGTCCCGCCCCGGGTGGCGAATCCGACGCCGTCCATGCATCCGGATCCGACGCCTCGTGATCGCCAGGCTCGGCGACTCGCTCCGCACCCGCTCGGCTGTGCTCGGCGGCGGCCTGAGCCTCGCGCTCGTCTTCGGCAGCATCGGTCTGGACAGCGGCATCGCGAACGCGGCCACCGATGGCGCCGGAACGCCCACCCAGTCGATCGCCGCTCTCGCGCCGTTCCCGTCCGTCGGGGTCGAGGTCCTTCCGACCGCACCGCTGGTCACGACGGTCGAAGCCGACAGCGTCACGATCACCTGGCCGACGGCACTCGAGGCGTCCGCCCCGATATCCACGGCGCTCGTGCTGCTGGTCCTGGCCAGCGAGGACAGCCCGGCGGGCAGCACACCCGTCGTCGCGCTCCAGCCGTCGGCGGAGCCCGATCCGGCGGCCGACGCCGCTTCCCTCGCTGCCGGCCTCCCGGTCCTCACGGCGGGTGACGACGCCGTCCCGGAGGACGAGACGACCGTCGCTCGGATCGCGGGACTGCAGGCGGCGAGCACGTACCGCTTCGCCCTGCGGAGCGTGCCCACCGATCCCTCGGTCCTCGCCATCGCGACCAGTCCAGCCGCCGAGTCGCCCGCGAGTGCGACGACGACCACCTTGCCCGCGGCCGCGGAACCCGTCGCTGACACCGAGGACCCGGTTGCGACGCCCGCGCCGGCCGGCCCGGCGCCGACCGAACCCACCGCATCCGCATCGCCCCATGACTCCGGAGTCGATACGGCGATCCCGCCGTCCGGTGCCCCCGCCCGCGACGCGACGACCGACGCGCCCGGCACCCCGGAAGCTCCGAAGGGCAAGTCCGCCGGCGCCGGCGCGATCGAACTGTCCTGGCCGGCCGTCGCCGCAGGGGCACCCGTCAGGACCTATACGGTGACGGTGCTCCGCGACGGCGCCCTCGTCCGCAGCATTCCCGGCATCGACCCGCTCACCGCAGGCACGACCACCCTCATCACCGGTCTCCTCGCGAACACCTCGTACACCTTCACCGTGACCGCCGTCGGCGCCGAGGGGTCGAGCCGTCCGTCCAGCGCGTCCTCCCCCGTGACGACCGCGAAGGGTGCTGCGACCGCGCCGACGCAGGCGCGGCTCGCACCTCTGCCCGGCGACCCACTCGGCCTCGTCGCCTCCTGGAGCGCTCCGTCGTCGGACGGCGGCTACGCGATCACCGGGTACACCGTCGAACTCTTCACAGGGAGCACGGTGAGTCTGGCGAACCTCGTGAGCCGCACCGAGGTCGACGCCGCCCGGACCTCCATCGAACTGCCACGTATCGGCATCGTCGGGTCATCGCTCTCGATCAGGGTCACGGCCTCGAACGGCGCCGGCGAGGCGTCGTCGTCACTGAGCGCGGCCCACAGACTGGCTGCGACGGCCCCCGTGACGACCCGCGTCGGGACACCGACCGTCTCGGAGGGCTCACCGACCGGGTCGCTCCGGATCACGTGGACCGCCCCGGGCGGCACGACCGAACGGACCGGCTA
Source organism: Plantibacter sp. RU18 (assembly GCF_050613355.1). NCBI lineage: Bacteria > Bacillati > Actinomycetota > Actinomycetes > Micrococcales > Microbacteriaceae > Plantibacter > Plantibacter sp. RU18. The sequence continues at coordinate 254,097 of NZ_CP159618.1, read as the reverse complement.
CCTCGTGCGCGTCGCAGCTGCGGACGGGCTGTCGACGGCGATGACCGCTGCGGTCATCGATCTCGGTGGCGACTTCGCCCGCACGGGTGCACTCGAGACGACGATCGAGAACCCCGCACCCGGACGGCGCGTGTCGGTGCAGATCACCGCCTACGAGTCCGAGTCGTTTGTGGGTCTCATCCCCAGGACATACCGCACGAGCTCGTTGCGCAGCGCCTCGATCGGGACCACCGGAGCCTCGGTTCCGCAGCGCCCCGACCGTCCGCTCGCCGTGACGAGCGATGGCGTCGACCGCATCACGATCGCCGGCACGACGATCCCGACGGCCTCCGGGAACGGCGATCCGATCACGGCGTTCGACCTCGTCGTCTACCGGGCGGGCACCTCCGAGGCGGTGACGACGAAGCGGGTCCCCGCCGTCGTCTCGGCCGACGATCCGAGTCGCCTCACTCACGAGGCCACCACCGTCACCGGCCTGTCGTTGAACACCGCCTACACGGTGCGCGCTGCGGCGGTGAACGCCGTCGGTGCCGGGCCGGCGTCTGCGGCGAGCGCAATCGTGACCACTCTCGCGACACCACCGCCCGGCTCCGTGGCCCCCGAGTGGCAGTCGCTGGACGCCCTGCGTGCCGGGGTTGGTTCCGGGTCGGTCTCGGAGGTCGCCGCAGCGGATGCGGCGCTCGCGTCCTCCGTGGAGCCCACGACCACACTCGAGCCGCTCTTCACCTGGCCGGGTTCCGCGAGGGCGACCGGTGGCGAGGTGTGGTTGTTCGGTTCCGCTGCCGACGACCGGGCTCCGGTGTACCTGGGGCCCTTCACCGTCACCGCCGGCACCGCACGCGCGTCCGTCGCGATCGGTGAACTCGAGGACGGCGACTACGCGCTCGCGTTCGTCCCGACGGTGGGTCGGGCTGCGGCGATCGAGTTCGCGGTGGCCTCGAGCCACGGGGGCCCGACGGAGGTGGACGACGCCGTACTCCGCTGGGGCTTCAGCAATGAGGCGAACAACGGTGCGTTCTTCGGCGGCTGCAACTTCCTGACCGCCGGCCACATCCCCGACGTCGGTTCCGGCACGATCGTCGATCAGAGCCGCTACAGCGCGCAGTCGGGCGATGTGAGCATCGAGAAGCCGAACTCTGCTGGGGCGTACGAACTCGCGAGCTTCGCGACACGGTGCCTCGACCGTTCGGGGAGCACGGTCGATTCGAACGTGACCAGTTCGTTCACCGATTCGCAGCTCGTGATCGTCGGCGGCGCCGGGACCGTCGATCCGTCCACGAACAGCGGCACGATCCGCTGGACCGGCGACTTCTCTGTCGCCTTCTACGGCGGCCTCACCTACTGGTACGGCTCGAACCCCGTCCTCACGGTCGTCGACGGTGTGGGGACGCTGACGGCGACGGCGAGCGGGTTCGGCACCGACATGCAGGATCAGACCAAGTGGACGCAGATCCCACCCCGCGAGATCGTGCTGGCCACCCTCGTCGGCGTCACGATGCGCAGCGATGGATTCACGGTGTCCCCGAGCTATGTCGGTGTGAAGATCAGTCAGGGCGACCAGGTCGCACCGAACTCGTCGAACGCCTCCTACTGGGGTTCGTTCCCGCAGAGCTTCATCGACTTCCAGTCGCTCACGGGGCAGTTCTCGTACTGGTTCTCGAGCGGCGGCCGGCAGGATCCAGGCAAGGTCGCCCTGCCGCTGACGGTCGGCTTCGACGCCTCGACCTTCGTCGCGGTCCCGCCCGCTGGCACCTCCGCGGGCGATGTCGTCGACCTCGTCCCGAACGCCAAACGATCGCCCTTCGCGCTGAGGACCCCCGGTGCGCCTGCGGCTGCGGCGGCAACCGGAATCGGTCGGCAGGTGACGGAGGTCATCACGCTCATCCAGCCCGCCACCGCGCCCGTCCCCGCGTCCCAGGCGGTCCCCCTGTTCATCGCCCTGCTCGGGTTGCTCGGTGGGCTGACAGTCGTCGCGGCGGCCGGGGGTGGGCTCATCGCTGCTGGAGTCCTGAAACCCTGAGGAGGCGCACTTCGTTAGGATCTCGACCATGGCAGACGAGGCGCGACCGGACGACGACACCGCCCACGGCCTGGCAGCCCACGGCCGCGCAGGCGGAGATCGCGGGTCTCGACGACGGGGGCCGCGACGCGACACCGACCGACGCGGGCCCGACCGCGAGAACCGCCGCGGCCTGCCGCCCGGCGACGTCGAGACGGTCACGAAGTACCTGAAGGAGCGCGTCTACGCGACGTTCACGGGCCTGGCGATCGTCCTCGTCCTCGCTGCTGGCGTCGAGCACCACGATGCTGCGGACGCACTGTTCTCGCTCGTCATCGGCGTCGCAGGCATCACGCTCGCGGGGCTCGTCGCCGAGATGATCGCGCATCTCGCCGCCCACGGGGCGTTCCCCGACGAAGCCGGCTGGCGTACGATGCTCCGCATCGCCTGGGGTTCGCTGTTCACCGTCGCGACCCCTGCGATCCTGCTGATCCTGGCGGTGTTCGGTGTGATGCAGGTCGAGACCTCGCTCCGCGTCTCGACGATCGTCTACCTCGTCACCCTCGGACTCAGCGGCTGGTTCGCCGTGCGGCGGGCTCGCCTGTCGCTCTGGCAGCAGCTCGTCGCCCTCGCCGCCCTCGTCCTCCTGGGTGCGGTCGTCATCGGTGTCCAGGTCCTCGCGCACGGCTGATCAAGGTGCCGGACGCCGGACCGGAAATGCCGGGCCGTCGCCCGACGTTGTGCCGAGTGTGAGTGAACCCGAAGCCGTCGACGTCGTGGTCATCGGCGCGGGTCAGGCAGGACTCTCCGCTGCCTACCACCTGCATCGGCGCGGGTTCATCCCACTCGGCGCCGCTGGTGCGGAGGACGTCGGCGAGCACGGTGATGCCGGCACCTTCGTGGTCCTCGACGCGAACGGCGCCCCGGGCGGCGCGTGGCAGCATCGGTGGCGGTCGCTCACGATGGCGACCGTGAACGGCATCTACGACCTCCCCGGTATGCCGAAGCCCGAGCTCGATCCGACGTCGCCGAGCGTGGACGTCATCCCGCCCTATTTCGCCGCCTTCGAGGAACGGTTCGCGCTCGCGGTCCGACGCCCGGTCCACGTGCGCACCGTCCGCCGCGAGGACGACGACCCCCACGGTCGACTCCTCGTGGAGACTGCGGCGAGCGCCGATCACCCGCCGACGACGTTCGCAGCGCTGGCCGTCGTCAACGCGACGGGAACCTGGACGAAGCACTTCTGGCCCGCTTATCCCGGCCGTGAGCGGTTCGCCGGACGTCAGCTCCACGCGGCCGAGTACGTCTCGGCCGAGGAGTTCCGCGGACAGCGCGTCGTCGTGGTCGGGGCTGGTATCTCCGCCATCCAGCTGCTGGATGAGATCTCGCACGTCGCTGAGACCGTGTGGATGACGAGACGCGAACCGGAGTGGGTGGAGGACGACTTCGACACGGCCGCGCGCGTGGAGGCGATCAGAGGCGTCGAGGAGCGGGTGCGGCAGGGGCTGCCACCCGGCAGCGTCATCTCTGTGACGGGCATGCACTGGACGCCCTGGGCGCGGGCTGCCGAAGCCAGGGGCGTGCTCGTCCGGCACGCCATGTTCCGGAGCATCGAGGAGCACGGGGTGATCCTCGAGGACGGCTCGTTCCTGCCGGTCGACGCCATCCTGTGGGCGACGGGCTTCCGCGCCGCCCTCGACCATCTCGCGCCGCTCGGCATCCGGCTTCCCGGTGGCGGCATCCGGATCGACGGCACCCGGGCCGCTGACGAGCCCCGTCTGCACCTCATCGGCTACGGCCCCTCCGCCTCCACGGTCGGAGCGAACCGGGCCGGACGTGCTGCCGTCGCGGCGATCCTCGCCGAACGCCCGCGGGGAGCACCCGGCCTCGCTCCCGCCCCACCACGGTACGACGACTCGAGCGTCTCCTCAGCCTGACTCCTACGCGGGGACGGTCGCCGGCAACACCGGCGCACGCTCGGAACGTACGAAACCGATGCCGAGGAGGATGCATGCGCCACCGAGAAGCTGCGCGAGCGACAGCTGCTCCCCCAGCAGGACCCACGCGAAGCCCGTCGCCGCGACCACTTCCAGCAGGCCCGCGAACGACGCGAGGCGGGAGCCGAGCATCTGGCTCGCGGTGATGCTCGCAGCGTAGGCGATCGCCGTGGACACCACCCCGACGAGCAGCAGCGGCACCCACCAGACGACCGGGGAGCCGAGCACTTCGATGTCCGCTGTCGACGTGGTGAACGGGACACCGACGAGCCCGGCGATCCCGAGGCTCAGAGCGCCGATCAGGAGACCGATCGACGCGAACGCGACGGGAGGCAGACCCTCGGCGGGTCGCGCGGAGATCACGTAGAAGGCGGCGCACCCCACCATCGCGAGGATGGCGTACACGAGGCCGAGTGGGTCGAGCGATGCACCGCCGCTCGGTGCCACGACGAGCAGGAGACCGACGACCGACACGACCGAACCGACGAGCACCACCGTGGCCGGTCGTCTCCGGGTGAGCACCCAGGCGACCGCGACGAGGAGCAGCGGCGCCATGTACTCGACGAGGATCGCGGTGCCGACAGCGATCGTCTGCAGTGCAGCGAAGTACACGAGCTGCGTCGCGGCGACACCGATGAGTCCCATCCCGAGCAGCCGCCAGCGCCCACGCCACACGGCATCCCAGCGGCCGCGGAGGGCGAGGAGGGCGAAGGGCGCGAGCACGAGACCGCCGATGAGCACGCGCACGGTGACCGCGGCGGCCGGGCTCCAGCCCGCGGCCAGCACCGGCTTGATGAACGCTCCGGAGGTTCCGAAGGCGATCGCCGCGAGCAGTGCGACGAGCAGTCCGACAGTGGTCGACGACGTGGGCTTCATGCGCGCCTCCCGGCTGCAACGAGCGGGCCGGAGGAACGGGTGGACACCCGGCTGAGATGAAGCTACTCTCGCAGTGAGTAAGGAGTCAACTTGCATTTAGCCCCTGACACCGAAGACGCACTGAGCTTCGCGGTCGACCTCGTCAACACGCGCCCGACGGCATCGCGCAGTGGTTCGGACGAGCTCGCCACCACCAGCCAGCTCGGTGAGCTGCTGCGCGTCAGCCGGTACTCCGGGCGCGTCGACGGTGACGAGCCGGAGCGGGCCGCGATCACCGCGTTCCGTGACCGGCTCCGGGCGCTCTGGGCGACGGATGCCGCGACCCCCGGCACGCGCGATCGTGCCGTTTCGGAGATCAACGCCATGTTGCGCGAGTCCGCCGCACTCCCTCAGCTCCGCCGTCACGACGGCTTCGACTGGCACCTGCATGCCACCGAGTTCGACGCACCGCTCGTTGACCGGGTGCAGACCGAGATCGCGATGGCGCTCGTCGACGTCGTCCGCTCGGACGCCTGGGACCGACTCAGGATCTGTGCGGCTGCCGACTGCGACGGCCTCCTGGTCGACCTCTCCCGCAACGGCTCGAAACGCTACTGCTCCGTTCGCTGCAGCAACCGCGTCAACACGATCGCCTTCCGCGCGCGCAACGTGCAGTGAGGCGGACCGCCACGACGCGGGGCGGTCCGATCAGCCGTGCGAGACGTCCCAGAGGTGGTGCACGGGGTCGTGGATGAGATAGCGTCCGAGCGTCTCCGTCGTGAACCGTGCGCCGTCGCTCCGGCGGCCCGTCCGAGCGAGGGCGTCGGCCGGCACGTGTTCGAAGGCCACGGCGAGCACCTCGGCAGCGTCGACGAGCTCCGACGAGACGAGATGCGGGTCCTGGTCTGCATACCGGTCCTCCACCGCCGTCGCGTCCTGGTCCCAGTTCTCGAAGAGCGGATCGTCCTCGTCGAGGATGAGCTCGAGGCGCTGCGCGAAGATGCGGTACACGTCACGGACGTGGGCGGCGTACTCGAGGGGCGACCAGGTCTGCGCGTCGGGGCGGGAGCGCACGTCGACCCCGTCGAGGACGGCGGGCCACGCGGCAGCGTTCTCCCGGATCAGCATCGGCAGCTCGGCGAACCGGACCTCGGTGGTGTCGAGGCCGCACTCCGGACAGCTGCGCTCGAGGACCCAGGTCCAGTTCTTCGTGTCGGGGACGATGGCCTCGTCTGCTGCACCGCCGTCTGCTGTGGTCGTCATCCCCTCACTCTAGGAATGCCGGGCGGTCCGCGCCCTCCCGAAAGCGTCATCGTGCCGCGATCCGCCGCCATGCTGGAGACGGATCGCGCACCGACGTCGACGGTGCGGAGCGCTACTCCGCCGGAGGCGCAACGGGTGCAGCACAGACCATCGCGGACGCTGCAAGCTGCTCGGCCATCTGCTGCTCGGACCACGGCAGTTGGATCTCCGGCGCCTTCTGTCCGCTCGCCGGCGCAGCCTTCGCACCGATCGAAGCGAGCTGCATCGCGAGCGCCTGGACGAAGCCGGCCCCGAGTGTCGAGTTGTTCAGCATGACGACGACCGTGAGGCCCGACGTCGGGTCGGAGAACGCTGCGGAGAGGGAACCGGGGATCGAGCCGGCCTGTCCGCGGAGCGGGCCGAGCTGAATGCCACCGATGCCGAAGGTCTTCCACGCGGGCTGGTCCTCGCCGAGCGAGACCGGATCCTTCCACTGCTTCTTGTAGGTGCTGTCGTTCAGGAGCGACCCCGATGCGAAGGACTGGGTGAAGGCGCGGAGGTCGTCGACAGAGGAGACCACGCCGCCAGCGGTCCAGACCATCGACGACGACAGCTTCGTCTCGTCTGTCGGGACGTCGCACTGGTAGGTGCCGTCCGGGAGACGCGGCGTCGTGTAGCCGTTCGGGTGTGCGCCGGGAAGGTCGACGTTCGTCGCGCCGGGGAACGACGACTTCGACATACCGAGCGGCGAGTAGACGTAGTGGTCGTACAGCGACTGCCACGATTGACCGGTCAGCTCCTCGAGCGCCATGCCGAGCAGGATGTAGCCGGTGTCGCTCGAGCCGAACAGCGCGCCGGGTGCCGTCCGGGTGCCGCTCGCGAGGCCGTTGGCGAGGATCTCGGCCATCGACCAGTTGCGCGTCGGGTTCGTCACGAACTGCGTGTTGAGCGCCGGGGTGTAGCTCCCGAGACCCGCCGTGTTCTGGCACAGCTGCTGGTAGGTGATGCCCTCGATGCCCTGGATCTGCGGCAGCGTCTCCTGGACCTTGTCGGACAGCTTGAGCTTGCCCTCGTCGACGAGTTCGAGGAGGACGGTGCAGGTCATCGGCCTGGTGGTGTCGCCGATCCGGTAGACCATCGACGGGTCCATCTTCGTCTCGCCGCCGGGCTCGGTCGTGCCGACACCCGCCGTGTAGCTGCCTGCCCACGGAGCCCAGACGCCGACGATCGCGCCCGAGGACCCGGACTGGACGATCGCGGATTCGACCGCCGCGGTGATCGCGTCGGTCGTGTCGCCGGACAGCGCGCCGCTCACTTGGTCGGGGAAATCGGTGTCGGAGACCGAGGGGCCAGAGCAGCCGGCGAGCGCCGTCGCGACCGCCGCCGCGGTGATGAGCGCGGCGAGCCGTCTTCGCCTCGTAGCTGGTGCAGTCAATTCATCCCCCTGATGAGTGGTCTGCCGGGCTGCAGATCCGATGCCGATTCTAACCGGGCGATGCTGAGAGGACCGGGCCGGTGGCGCGTGGCGCACACCTCGGACCCTGAGGTGGTGCTCTTCGGGCCGATGGTGTTCCCTTGAGGGGTGACTTCGAACCCGTTCCCGCAGACCACCGTCGATGCCGTCCTGTCCCACATGAACGGCGACCACCCGGACGACAACTCGCTCATCGTGCGCGCGTTCCTCGAACCAGCAGCGTCCTCCGCCACGATGATCGCGCTCGATGCCGACGGCGGCGAGTGGACCTGGAGCATCGACGGCACGGCCTCGTCGGGACGAGTGCCCTGGCCGGCCGGGGCGATCACGGAGCGCGCCGAGATCCGTCGGGAGATCGTCGCACTGTACGACGCCGCGTGCGAGCGTCTCGGTGTGGAGCCCCGCCCGCACGACTGAGCGGTGCGAGCCGCATGAACGACGGCCAAGCAACACCTGAAGGACTACTGGATCCACCCTCCCCTCAGCAGTACCGTCCGGCTAGACTAAGGCAACCCTTACCGAACAAGCCGACTGTGGAGTCCGACATGAGCACTGTGATCCCCTTCTCCCAGGCCCTGCGAGAGCGGACCTCCTCCGGCCACTCGTCGAGCGAGGGAGCCGACTTCATGAGCGACCTCATGACCGGCAAGGGATCCAAGGAGGACTACGTGGCGCTCGTCGCGCAGCACTTCTTCATCTACGAAGCGCTCGAGGCCGCTGCGGACCGCATGCGCAAGGACGCCGTGGCCGCGCCGTTCATCAGCGACAAGCTCACCCGCCTCCCTGCGATCATCCAGGACCTCCAGTTCCTGATCGGTCCCGACTGGCGCGAGCAGATCACCCCCCTCCCGACCACCGAGCGCTACGTCGCCAGGATCAACGAGGTCGGCGCGGTCTGGGCCGGCGGTTTCGTCGCGCACCACTACACGCGGTACCTCGGCGACCTGTCCGGCGGGCAGATCATCCGGACGCTCATGCAGCGTCAGTTCGGCTTCGACACGAACGGTGTCGGCTTCTACCTGTTCGGCGACATCGCGAAGCCGAAGGAGTTCAAGGACACCTACCGCGAGCAGCTCGACGCGGTCGTCTGGGACGAAGCCGAGCAGGCACGGGTGATCGAGGAGGTCATGGTGGCGTACCGCTTCAACACCGACCTCTTCCGCGACCTCGCCACCGCGAAGGCGACCGCTACCGCCGTCGCCTGACCCTGGCCTGTCCCTGCCCCAGCCCAGCCCCGGTCACCGCCCCGCCCAGCCCCGGTCACCGAGCTTGTCGAGGTGCGCGTCGGAGGGTCGGCGTAGCATCGCCGCATGAACATCATCCTCGTACCCGGCTTCTGGCTCGACGCGTCCTCATGGAGTGCGGTGACGCCGCCCCTCGAGGCGGCAGGCCACCGTGTCCGGCCGCTCACACTCCCCGGTCTCGAATCGGTCGACACCGACCGCTCGGCCATCGGCCTGCGCGATCACATCGACGCCGTCGTCGCCGAGATCGACGCGAGCGAGGAGCCGGTCGTGCTCGTCGGGCATTCCGGTGGTGGCGCGATCATCTACGGTGCGATCGACGCCCGTCCCGACCGTGTGGTCCGCGGCGTCTACGTCAACTCCGGCCCCCTGGCCGACGGCGCATCCATCAACGACGAGCTCCCGGCGAGCAATGGAGAGGTCCCGCTGCCCGATTGGAGCGTCTTCGAGGAGGCAGACCTCATCGACCTCGACGACGAGCTCCGTGAGCAGTTCCGAGCCCGCGCCATCCCGCAGCCCCAGGGTGTCGCGGCCGATAAACAGCAGCTGTCGCACGATGACCGCCGCCTGTCCGTGCCTGCCACGGTCATCGCATGCGAGTTCTCCTCCGAGATGCTGCGCGGCCTCATGGAGCAGGGACACCCGTACGTCGCAGAGCTCACGCGGCTCTCAGACGTCGAGTTCGTCGACCTCCCGACCGGCCACTGGCCGCAGTTCACGAAGCCCGCTGAACTCGGCGCCGTCTTGCTCGCGGCCGTCGACCGCTCCTGAGGGCCCCGGCCGCTTGTCACTGAGCCTGTCGAAGGGCTACATCGTGAGCGACAGTGCCAACAGCCCGAACATCACGACGAGGAACAGCCCGAGCACGACGTACATGGCCACCTGCGCACCCCGACCCTTGATGACAGCACGGCCGCGCGGCGCGAGCGAACCGGACACCCACTGCTGGGCAGGCGCGATGTAGTCGAGCGATGGCGCCTCCCCCGGGTGGACGAGGTAATCGGCGCGCCCGAACTCCCAGAGCCACGCCATCGAGCACGACACCTGCACCGGACGGTCGGCGGGCACCGTGAACTGCGACCAGCCCCAGGCCGGACGGTGCTCGAACCCGTCGATGCGAACGACCAGCGGGATCATCGACCAATAGCCCGCGAACGGCGGTTTCGAGGTGTGGAGGTCGAGCGTGCGCCAGGCGGTGATCGGTCCGGGCTGCGGCCAGCCCTGCATCTGCGTCATAAACCACAAGCGTAGTTCTTCAGCCGCCACGCCGCCTGTCGACGAATGCACCTCGACAAGCTCGGTGACCGGGGGCTCTCGGCGACGGGGGCGAGACGTCATCGCCCCGACATGAACCGCTTCACGTCGGTGTCGACGATGATGTCGCTCGGGCGCAGCGACCGCGAGAGGTACAGACCGTCGAGCGTCGAGATACGGCTGAGTGCCACATAGCTCTGACCCGGGCTGAACGCGCGGCTCCCGAGATCGACGATCGCACGGTCGTAGGTCTTGCCCTGTGACTTGTGGATGGTGACCGCCCATGCCAGGCGTAACGGGAACTGTGTGAACTCTGCGACGATGTCGCGCTTCAGCTGCTTCGTGAGCGAGGAGTAGGAGTACTTGTACTTCTCCCAGGTCGCCGGCTCGACCTCGAACTGCTCGCCGTCGACGTCGACCCACACCGTCGAGTCGATCTTCACGACGGTGCCGAGCGTGCCGTTCACCCAGCGACGTTCGCTGTCGTTCCGGAGGAACATGACCTGCGCGCCGACCTTGAGGTCCAGCGCTTCGTCGGCGGGGAACGCGCGTCCTCCGAAGTCGCCGGACACCTCGGCGTTCGCCGTGAGCGGCTTCCCGTCGAGCTTCGCCAGTGCGGCCTTGTTGATGCGGTCGACCGTGTCGTTGCGGCTCGCAAGGGTGATGACGCCGTCCTCGGGCAGCGTGCGCGCCCCCATGCCGTTCAGACGTCCGGCCATCTCGGCGGTCACCTGACCGTGCCGGACGCCGTTCAACAGGTACTTGAACTCGGCCTCGTGCTGTCGGTGGATCTCGGTGAGCTCGATGAGCTGGAGCGGCGTCTCGGACCACACCTTGGCGTCGAAGAACCAGAACGAACGGTAGGTGTCGGCGATGTAGGCGCGTTCCTCGAGACTGCCGGGAACGGGGGCGAGCTGGTACGGGTCGCCGAAGAGCACGATCTGCACGCCACCGAACGGTTCCCGCGGGCGCTGCCTCGCCTGCCGGAGACTGCGGTCCATCGCGTCCATGAGGTCCGCGCTCACCATCGAGACTTCGTCGACGACGAGGGTGTCGATGGAGTTCAGCAGCTTGCGGGTCTGGTCGTTCTGATCGATGGTGTGGTCGGCGATGAGGCCGATCGGCAGCCGGAACAGGGAGTGGATGGTCTGGCCGCCGACGTTCAGAGCCGCGACTCCGGTGGGGGCGCAGATCGCCAGCTGCTTCGAGGTGTTCCACGCGAGATGGTTGAGCAGGGTGGACTTGCCCGTCCCGGCGCGGCCCGTGACGAACATGTGTTCACGGGTGCTTTCGATACGATCGAAGACCGCTTGCTGCTCGGCGGAGAGGGCGATGCTCATGGTGCTTCGGTTCCCTCCCGTTTCGCCCTTCAATCCTACGCGAGGCGCCAGCCTAGGATGGCTGGATGAGCCATGTCGCGACACGCGGGGAGCTGCGACGCCCGGGGGCGCCGAGGGGCGGGCTCGTGCGCGCCGTCGTGCTCTGGCTGTGCGTCGCTGCCCTGCTCGTCGCGGCGATCACCGCTGCCTGGTCGGCGGTCGCCCGCGATGTGTACGGCGCGGGCACGTTCGTGCACAAGTACCTGGAGGCCCTCGAGGATCACGACGCCGCCGCAGCGCTCGCTCTTCCGGGGGTCGCGCTCAGCTCCGCCGAGCTCATCGAGGCGGGGCTCCCGGTGGGAAGCTCCGATGCGCTCCTCCGCAGCGAGGCCATCGGCGCACTCGACGATGTGCAACTCGTCTCCGACGTCACCAGGACGGTCGGCACCCACGACGTCACGTTCTCCTACACGCTCGCCGGGCAGCCGCACACGACGATGTTCACCGTCGTCAGCGGCGAACGCACCTTCGGGCTCTTCCCGTCCTGGCGCTTCGAGACGAGCCCGCTGAGCGTCGTCCAGCTGACCGTCCAACACACCACGGGCTTCCGCGCGAACGGTTTCGTGCTCGATACACGCCGCATCGTCGAGGGCACCGAAGCGGCCTTCTCCTCGACCGTCCCGCTGCTCACCTTCACTCCGGGCAGCGTCGACTTCGACATCGAGACCCCCTACCTGTCGGCGTCGGTGCAGACCGCCACCACGACCGAGATCGCGAGCACCGTCGATGCGTCCGTGAGCGCCGGAGCCACCTCCGACTTCATCGCCGAGGTCCAGACCCAGATCAACGGGTACCTCGACGGCTGCGCCACCCAGCAGGTGCTCCAGCCGACGGGCTGCCCGTTCGGCATGCTGATCCGCGACCGGGTAAACGGCGCCCCGGTCTGGTCGATAGCCGGCTACCCGGTCGTCGATGTCCAAGCGGGTGCGGACGGCTGGCAGATGCCGTCGACCGCGGGGGCCGCCCACCTCCTCGTGGACGTGAAGTCGCTCTTCGATGGGACGATCTCGACGCTCGACCAGGACGTGCCGTTCACCCTCTCGGCGTTCGTCACCATCCGGGACGACGGCTCGCTCTACATCGACCTGCGCTGAGGCCCGCTACTCGGAGTCGCGCGCAGCCATCCGAGCGAGCCGCTCGTTGTATTCGTTCAGCTCGGCGTCGTTCGTGCGATCGGCGTTGCGGTCGACGCGCTTCTGCTCCTTGGCGTCGCTCTTGCTCCATTGGATCGCGACGGCGATCGCCAAGGCGACAGTCGGGATCTCGCCGACGCTCCAGGCGATACCACCACCCGTCTGCTGGTCGAGGAGCGGCGCCTGACCCCAGGTGCGCCCCATCGCCCCGAACCAGTCGGCGAGGAACAGTCCGGCCGATGACATGATCGCGAGCCCGAAGAACGCATGGAAAGCCATGGTCGCGAGGAGCAGCAGCAGACGCATCGCGTACGGCAGGCGGAACGGCACCGGGTCGATGCCGATGAGCGACTGCACGAAGAGGTAGCCGGTGATGACGAAGTGGATCACCATCCACTCGTGCCCGATGTGGTCCTCCATCGACCAACGGAAGAGCGGCGTGTAGTAGAACACCCACAGCGAACCGGCGAAGAGCACGGCCGCGACGATGGGGTTGGAGATGATGCCTGCGAACTTCGAGTGCACGGCGAGCAACACCCATTCACGGCCACCGCGGGAGCCGTCGGGCCGCTTCCTGACTGCACGGGCGATCAGGGTGACAGGTGCGCCGGGGACGAGCAGCACCGGCACGAGCATGGTGAGCCCCATGTGCCCGAGCATGTGCACGCTGAACAGATACGGCTGGTACGCGTTGATGCCGCCGCTGGTCAGGTAGAACAGCACGAGCATTCCGAGCACCCAGCTGACCGCGCGGAGGATCGGCCAGGAGTCGCCGCGGCGACGCAACCGCACGACCCCGGCGATGTAGAAGAAGATGCCGAAGGCGCACGCCAGCAACCAGAGGAGGTCGATGTTCCACTCGGTGAAGTAGCGCGCGAACGTCAGTTCAGGCGGCAACACCTCACCGGTGAGGAGTTGGGCCGGCGTCGGTGTCGTCGGCGCAGCCTGGTCGACGGGCGGCGCCGTCTTCGCCAGCGCGGCGGCAGCTCCGGAGGCGATCCCCATGAACCCGAGCTCCAGGGCCACAAGCCACCAGAAGGTGCTGGAGCCGGGCTTCGTCGAGCGCTCGATGCGGCGGATGAGCACCCGTCGCTGGAGGGCGCCGAACAGTCCGAGGGCGAGGAGCGCGAAGACCTTCACGAGCACGAGGATCCCGTACGGGGTTCCGAGGCGGTCGAGCGAGCCGAGCCGGAGCTCCGCACTCGCGTAACCCGACACCGCGACCACGATGAAGGAGATCAGTGCGACGGTCGAGTACCGCAGCAGCACCGGCGTGAGTCGGCCGTCGTCGAGGGTCTTCCGGACGAAGACGATCGTGAGGAGGCCGCCGAGCCAGACCGCTGCGAAGACGAGGTGCAGGCCGAGGGCCGTGACCGCCGCGTTGTGCCCGCTGTTCTCGGCTGAGTGACCCTGCTGCGCCATCGGGAGCAGGGACACGAGCGACAGGCCGAACACGAAGACGAGCACCGTCTGGTTTCGGACGGCGAAGCACAACACGGTGACGGCAGCGGCGATGAGCGTCGTCTGTAACCAGGCCTGGCCGGCCTCGATACTCGTGAAGAACAGGCTGAGCTTCGCGCCGAAGGCGTCGTCGAAGGTCAGGGGCACCTGGGTGACGTTGAGGAAGGTGAAGAAGCCGGTGACGCCCGCCGCGACGGTGAAGACGGCCGCGGCGGCCGCGGCGACGTCGAGTGCTGCGCCGTATTCGCGGTGCTCCGGAGCGAGCGCCCAGCAGGCGATGAGCAGCGCCCCGATCGTGCCGGCTGCGCTGAGGTTGACGAGCAGTTGAGCGATCGGGAGGCCGTAGCGCACGACGGCACCGGGATCTCCGAGGAGCTGGGCGTCTGCTCCGCCACCGAAGGCGAGGCCCGCGAGCAGGGTCACAACCGCCACGAGGAGCAGCAGGGCAGGACCCGCAAGGCGGACGACACGATTCACCCTGCAAGCCTACGCGCCGCTGCTGTGAACCCGGACCGACCCGGTCCCAGAGCCTGTCGAAGGGCCGTTCGGACACACCCGGCGAGCGACCTACGCTGACGCTCGGACGAGCATCGTCGAGGAACCATCCTCGAGCCGACGCACCTCGATGCGTTCGCCGATCCGCTGCTTCATCTCTTCGACGTGGCTCACGACGCCCACCACGCGGCCGCCGGCCGAGAGTCGACCCAGCTCGGCCATCACGGTGTCGAGCGTCTCGGGATCGAGGCTCCCGAACCCTTCGTCCACGAACAGCGTGCCGAGCTCGACACCTCCGGCCTCACCGGTGACGACGTCGGCCAAGCCGAGCGCGAGACAGAGCGAGGCATAGAAGGTCTCGCCACCGGACAGAGACTTCGGGTCGCGTCGGCGATCCGTCCGATGGTCGTGCACGGTGAGGGAGAGCCCCACACGCTGACTGCGGGACGGACCCTCTTTCGTGTCGCTGCGGACGAGTTCGTACCGGCCGCCGGACATCGATTCGAGCCGGGCGTTCGCCGCAGCGACGACGTCCTCGAACCGGCGCAACAACACGTAGGTGCCGAGCGTCACACGAGTCGTGTTCTCGCCGCCGGTCGCGGACACCACGTCGGCGAGCCGGATGACGGCGGCGGCCTCACGGACGGTGTCGGCATCTGCGGCGATGGCTCCGGCGAGCGCATCGGCTGCGTTCTCGGCGTTGCGGGCGCGTCTGCCCGAGACCGCTGCTGCAGAGGTCGCCACCGATGCGGCGCTCTCAGCGGCCTCGAGCCGGGCGGACGTCGCTTCGAGGTCTGGCGTCTCGGTGCCGGTGAGCGCGGCGATCGGTGCCGTCGCCAGGGCGAGGGCGTTCGCGGTGGTCTTCCGGCGGTGGTCTTCGACGCGCGCCTCGGCGTTCGCCCGCTCCGCGCCGTGCATCGCCGCTGCGACCGCCTCGGCCTGGTCGGCGAACTCCGCGCGAGCGAGCGCTTGGCGCAGTTCCTCGGCCCGCGCGCTGTCCTGGCGACGGCTGTCGACGAGCGCTGCCCTGGCCCCGGCGAGCGCGACCAGTTCCGCGAGTTCGGCCGAGAGGAGGGCGTCGAGCTCTGCAAGCGAGGCTGCACGGTCTCCGAGTGCTCTTCGGACGTCGGCACGGGCACGCTCATGGGTCGAGCGGGCGGCCTCCGCGCGCTCGACGAGCGTCGCCCGCTGCACGGTGAGCCGGGAGTGTTCGACCACCGCTGCCAGGTGGTCGTCGGCGAGGCGGCGTGCCTCGGAGACGGCGGCGTCGGCAGCCTCGGCGGCGGTTGCCGCGTCTCGACGCCGGGCTTCGGCGGTCTCGGTCAGCTCAGTGATCTCCGCTCGCGCCTCGGCCAGGTCGAAGTCGCGGACGGTGATGGCACGCGTCTCCTCGGAATCCGAGCCGTCTGCCGGGTCCTCTCGCGGTTCCGTGTCGCGAGCCTCAGCGAACCGCTCGACGAGTTGTCGGTACTCCGCGCGGGCCGTGTCGCGGGCTCCCTGTGCGGCCTGCAGCGCGGCTTCTGCGTCGACCCGGGCGGAGGATGCCGCCTCCACGGCGTCGGCATCCGGGTGGTCGAGCGCAAGGGGGGCCGGAGCAGGGTGTGTGAGCGAGCCGCACACGCTGCAGGGCTCCTCGTCGACCAGCTCGGCGGCGAGCTCGCCCGCCATGCCGTCGATCCGGCGCAGTCGGAGGGTCGTCTCGGCCTCGATGGCCGTCTTGGCGGCCACGACGGCCGCGGCGACGGCCGTCGTCGTCCGCTCCAGGCGTCCGTCAGCGCGCTCGATGCGATCCAGCACGGTGCGCAGCTCCGTCGCCTGCTCGACGAGCCGTTGGGCACGCGCCACCTCCAGGTTCGCGCGCTCCAGGACCTCGGGGCTGTCACCGAGTTCGATGCGTCTCGATTCCCGACGCTCCTGTGCGCCAGCGAGCGCGCCGAGCGCCGTCTCCACGTCGGCGATCTCGTCGACGAGCAGCGCGAGCGCGGTCTCGCGTCCGGTGTCGGCCGCCTCCAGCGCCAGGATGCCCGCCATCCCCGCGCGCTCGAGGGTGATCGCCTCCCGACGCGCAGCCAGCGCAGGATCGTCGAGGCCGACGACGGACTCCGAGGTGTGCGTGCTCAGGAGTTCGAGGGCGCGGACGGCTTCCTCCAGCGCTTCGGCGGCGGCGTTCGATCCCGCGAGCGCCGAAGCGACGGTGTCGGCGCGCACGGCGGCGGCGAGGCGTTTCGCCAGCTGCGCGACCGGCTCGTCGTCGACGGACAGGAGTTCGCGCTCGATGATGAGTTCCGCACGGCGCTGGAGCAGTCCATGCAGCGTCGTCGCAGCGGCGTGCTCTCGGCGTGCCAGTTCGAGGGCCGTCCGTCTCGTGTCGGCATCAGCGGCATCGGCGGTGGCGATGCGCCCGAGGGCCGCGACGATCTGAGAGGCGTCCTCGAGCAGGGTCTCGGATCCGGGTTCGAGTGGAACCGTCAGGGCGGCGCGGTCGCTACTGCCACCCGTGACCCGCTCGGTCGTCGGTTCCGTGGGTGGACCGTCGGTGGCGGCCGGATCGATCTGCGATGGAGCATCCGCCGCCGCATCGCCGAGTTCCGCCGCGCCCGAGAACCTGGCGATCGCGCGACCGAGCGCCTCTTGGGCGTCCGCGACGTCGCGATGCGCCTGTCGTCGCTGCTCGACGAGATGCGCCGCGAGTCGTTCGTAGTGCTCCGTGCCGAACAGCGAGCGCAGCAGCTTGCTGCGCTCCTCACCGTCGGACGAGAGGAACTTCGCGAACTCGCCCTGCGGCAGCACGATGGTCTGGACGAACTGCTCGCGAGTGAGACCGACGATGCGGCTGATCTCCGGACCGACCTCCTGGGCGCGGGTCGACATCGTCTCGCCGGCGGTCGCATCGGGATCCGTCAACCGGACCAGCGTCGCGCTCGCCTGCTGCGGGGTGAAGCCGTCACCGCGCTGCTTCGGCCGCTGATAGGCGGGTGTCCGACGGACCCGGTAGACCCCGGAGCCGGTTTCGAACACCAGCTCCACGAACGGCTCGACACCGGGCTCGGCGTGGTGCGAGTGCAGTCGATCCTTGCTCGCGCCGGTCCCGGCGAGTTCTCCGTACAGCCCGAACACGATGGCGTCGATGATCGTGGACTTGCCGGCACCCGTGGGGCCTTCCAGCAGGAAGAGCCCCGCACGGCCGAGCTCCACGAAGTCGATCGTGTGCTCGCCCGCGTACGGGCCGATCGCCTGGAGCGTGAGTCGGTGCAGTCGCATCAGGCGCTCACCTCTGCGGAGAGGGCGGCCTCGTTCGCGGCGGCGATGAGCTCACGCTCGCGGGGCGTGGCCGACGCGCCCGTCGCGTATTCGACGAACTCGGAGGACACCTCGACCGGGTCGGAGACCGCCGTGACCGCCGCGGCCCTGGAGTCGTCCGAGCGGTTCGCCGGCGCGTGCGACCACACGAGCAGATGCGGGAACCGGCGAGACAGCGTCGCGTAGAGCTCGGGTGGGCGGACGTCGTCCGTCACTGTCGCGCGCACCCATGCGGAGCTCGCGTCGTCACCAGCCGGACCGAGCAGCTGTTCGAGCGTGCCGGACACGTCGACGAGGCGGCGCGGCACGGGTGCGGGCAGCAGCTCGAGCTGCACCGAACCGTCCGCGTCCAGCTCGACCAGCACACTCGACTTCACCTGGTTCCGTTCGGAGAACGAGTAGGCGAGTGGCGAACCCGAGTAGCGCATGCGATCCGGCCCGGTCGTCGTGCCGATGCGCTGCGCTCCGTGCAGGTGCCCGAGCGCGACGTAGTCGAAACCGTCGAACAACTGCGACGGGACGGCGTCGACCCCGCCGATGCGGATGTCGCGTTCGCTGTCGCTCGCGGCCCCGCCGACGACGAAGGCGTGCGCAGCGACGATCGAACGGACCGGCCCCTGTTCGCGTCGCCGCGCGAGGTCTGCGCGCACCAGGCCAAGCGCAGCGCTCATCACCGCTGCGTGCGAACGCGCGAGGGGTGCGTCTTCGGAACCGAGCTGGCCCCTGGCCGTGTCGGGATCGAGGTAGGGCAACGGGTAGAACGCGACGGGTCCGTGTTCGTCGTCGATCATGACGGGCTCGCCCACAGCGCCGACATCGGCACGGATGTCGATGCCCTCGCGCAGCATGGCGGCGCCGAAGCCGAGTCGGATGGCTGAGTCGTGGTTGCCAGGCGCGAGGATGACGCGTGTGCGGGCGGCGAGACGGCTGAGCGATTCTGAGAGCAGCGTCACGGCCTCGACCGGTGGGATCGCCCGATCGTAGACGTCCCCCGCGACCACGACGACATCGACATCGTGTTCGTCCACGAGCTGCTCGAGGTGTTCCATGAACGTCCGCTGATGCGGGAGCAGGTCCACGCCGTGCAATGACCGGCCGAGGTGCCAGTCAGAGGTGTGGAGGATCCGCATGAGAGCAATGCTAGGCGGAGCCGCCGACATGCTCGGAAACGACTGCAGGGCGTCGCGATCGCGACGCCCTGCAGGGTTCGGACCAGCCGCGAGGCCGGAACCGTACGGACCGAGGTCCGTGAGGAACTACTTGACGGAAGCCTTGAGCTTCGAGCCAGCGGTGACCTTGACGCGCTTGCCGGCCGGGATCTGGATCTCGGCGCCGGTCTGCGGGTTGCGGCCCGTGCGAGCTGCGGTGTCGGTCTGCTCGAACGCGATCCAACCCGGGATCGAGACCTTGCCGCCCGTGGCGACGGTCTCAGCGACGGTCGAGAACAGCGCGTCGACAACGCTGCCGACGGTCGCCTGGCTCTGGCCGGTCGAAGCGGCGATGGCGGCGACGAGCTCGGTCTTGTTCAAATTTGCCATTGTGAGGGTCCTCCTCGGACGTTGCTGCAACGTACAGCTGATCTGTTGGTATCGAAGGTGTCGCTGTTACGGCACCAACTGGTCTGTGTGACCGCCTCGAATGTAGCAGCAATCCGCGAGATTTCGCGGATTTGTCCGCTGTTCGCGGACAATCAGCCCAGCGTGTCGGCCCTTTCCCAGCTAGGACCGGGTCGGGTGACGTCTCAGCGGGCACCGATGACGCTGTGCCCGGCCGCCCGCGAGAGCAACCACGCCTCGATCGTGGGGAACAGCGTCAGGACGGCGATCGCGAGGAAGGCGAACTGGTAGGGCAGCAGGAGGCCGCCGTCGAAGCCGTCCTCGAGCGAGAACCCCGTCGAGAGGAGGATCGCTCCGATGGCGACCCCGAACCCGCTGGCGACCTGTTGCAGCGTCGAGTTCAGTGTGTTCGCCCGGCTCATGTCGGGCGGTTCGATGTCCGCGAAGGTGATCGTGTTGTAGGCGGTGAATCCGATGGATCGGGCGACGCCGCTCAGGAACAGCAGTGCTGCCATCACGACGATCGAGGTGTCAGACGTCAGGAACGCCATCGCCACCATGCAGAGGACCCCGATGACGTTGGAGCCGACGAGGACGAGCCGGAAGCCGAACCGACGCAGCATCCAGGTCGTCGCCGGCTTGATCGCGAGGTTGCCGGCGAACAGGAACAGCACCATCGAACCGGCCTGGACGGGCGTCCACCCGAAGGCGTCCTGGAACAGGAGGGGCAGCAGGAACGGAACGGCGCTGATGGTCAGGCGGTAGACCGAACCTCCGGCGTTCGCGAGCCGGAACGTCTCCACACGCAGCGCACGGAGGTCCACGAAGGGGTGTTCCGCGCGCAACAGGTGCCTGACTGCAGCGCCGAGGAGCGCCACACCGACGATGAGCGAGGTGGTGAACCAGAACGCGTCGAAACCGATTCCGGAGACGAGCGACGCTGCGACGAGCAGGGAGGCCAGGCCGACGCCGCTGAGCGAGAGTCCCAACCAGTCGAGGGGCGGGACGTCGTCGGCCGTGAAATCCGGGACGATGCGCACGGCGACGATGAAGGCGACGATCCCGACGGGCACGTTGATGAGGAAGATCCAGTGCCAGGAGGCGTATTGGGTGATGACGCCGCCCAGGAACGGTGCGATGATGGGCGCCGCCAACGCCGGCCAGGTCAGGAGCGCGATGGCCTGGATCAGTCGCTCCTTCGGAGTAACGCGGAGGACGGCCAGTCGTCCCACCGGGACCATGAGCGCACCGCCGACGCCCTGCAGGACACGGAAGCCGACGAGCATCGGGAGGCTCGAGCTCAGGGCACACAGGATGGAGGCGATCGTGAAGATCGCGATGGCGGTCGCGAAGATCCGTTTGGCACCGAAGCGGTCGGTGAGCCAGCCGCTGACCGGGATCAAGACGGCGACGGTGAGGAGGAACGCTGTCACGGCGAGGCCCACGGCTGTGGACGAGGTGCCGAGATCGCGGGCGATGCTCGGAGCGGCCGTCGTGAGGATCGTGCCGTCGAGGTTCTCCATGAAGAAGCACCCGGCGACGAGCAGGGCGATGGCGCGTTGCGTGCGGACGTCCAGGGGCGTCTCCTGTCTCGGGTGAAGGCCCGGTCGCGGCGGGAAGTGCCCGTACCGGGCGGAAAGGCCCGTCTCGGGCGTCATGGCCTGTCTCGGGCGGAATGGTTCTTCCGCACGGTGGACCGGGCGACGTATCCGATCCTCGCAGCTCTGCCCGCAAACGCGAAAGGGCCGCCCGCGATGCGGACGGCCCTTCCGATGTTGCACTGCTGTGTCAGCGGGCGGTGAGGCCCTGCCAGCGGAGTGTGACTACCAGCTGGACTTGCGCACGCCGGGCAGCTCGCCCTTGTGCGCCATGTCGCGGAAGCGGACACGGCTGATGCCGAACTTGGAGAGGTGGCCTCGCGGGCGTCCGTCGATCGCGTCGCGGTTGCGGAGGCGAACCGGCGATGCGTTGCGGGGGAGCTTCTGCAGGCCGAGGCGAGCTGCTTCACGCGACTCGTCGGTCCCGGCGGGGTCGACGAGGGCCTTCTTCAGCTCGGCGCGCTTCGTGGCGTAGCGGTCGACGATAACCTTGCGCTGCTCGTTGCGGGCGATCTTGCTCTTCTTAGCCATGTTTAGCGCTCCTCTCGGAATTCAACGTGCTTGCGCACTACGGGGTCGTACTTCTTCAGCACGAGACGGTCTGGGTTGTTGCGACGGTTCTTCTTGGTCACGTACGTGTAACCGGTACCGGCCGTCGAACGGAGCTTGATGATTGGACGTACGTCCTGCTGCTTTGCCATTAGATCTTCACCCCACGAGCGAGAATGTCCTTGACCACGGATTCGATGCCACGTGCGTCGATCACCTTGATGCCCTTGGCGGACACCTTGAGGGTGACGTTACGACGCAGCGAGGGGACGTAGTACGTCTTCTTCTGCACGTTCGGGTCGAAGCGGCGCTTCGTGCGACGGTGCGAGTGCGAAATGTTGTGTCCGAAGCCGGGAACGGCTCCAGTCACCTGGCACACTGCTGCCATAGTAGTTTCTCCTTCATTACCGCAGGACGACTGTCCTGCCCAAGATCTCTTGTCGGCGTCACGATCCCCGTCGGCCGAAGCGGTGGGGGAAGGTGATCACGATGTGGACATGGAGCGTCCACACCAACGGTCAAGCTTACGCGTTGACCAGGCGTTTTGCAAATCACCGCACTCGTGCGGCCTCAGTGCGGTGTGTCGACTTAACGCAAAATGGCCACCCAAGAATCTTGGGTGGCCATTTCAACGAAGAAGTCCGGCGGTGTCCTACTCTCCCACAGGGTCCCCCCTGCAGTACCATCGGCGCAAAGAGTCTTAGCTTCCGGGTTCGGAATGTAACCGGGCGTTTCCCTCTCGCTATGGCCGCCGAAACACTATTGATGTATCAAAGTGAACGAGCAAACTAACAACGTCGTGTGTCGTAAGACAACGAAGGTGTTGTTTGCAGGTTCTCGACCGTACATCGAGAACCACTCAGTGGACGCGTAGCATCTTCGTATTCAAACAAAGAATATGTTATCAAATTATCGGCTTATTAGTACCGGTCAGCTCCGAGAGTCTTTCGTCCTCTCTTCCACATCCGGCCTATCAACCCAGTAGTCTGGCTGGGAGCCTCTCGCCCGAAGGCATGGAAATCTCATCTTAAGGCCGGCTTCCCGCTTAGATGCTTTCAGCGGTTATCCATCCCGAACGTAGCTAATCAGCGGTGCTCCTGGCGGAACAACTGACACACCAGAGGTTCGTCCAACCCGGTCCTCTCGTACTAGGGTCAGATCCTTTCAAATTTCCTGCGCGCGCAGCGGATAGGGACCGAACTGTCTCACGACGTTCTAAACCCAGCTCGCGTACCGCTTTAATGGGCGAACAGCCCAACCCTTGGGACCTACTCCAGCCCCAGGATGCGACGAGCCGACATCGAGGTGCCAAACCATGCCGTCGATATGGACTCTTGGGCAAGATCAGCCTGTTATCCCCGAGGTACCTTTTATCCGTTGAGCGACAGCGCTTCCACAAGCCACTGCCGGATCACTAGTCCCGACTTTCGTCCCTGCTCGACTTGTCAGTCTCACAGTCAAGCTCCCTTGTGCACTTACACTCGACACCTGATTGCCAACCAGGTTGAGGGAACCTTTGGGCGCCTCCGTTACTTTTTGGGAGGCAACCGCCCCAGTTAAACTACCCACCAGGCACTGTCCCTGAACCGGATTACGGTTCGAAGTTAGATATCCAGAGTGACCAGAGTGGTATTTCAACAATGACTCCACCTGAACTAGCGTCCAAGCTTCAAAGTCTCCCACCTATCCTACACAAGCCACACCGAACACCAATACCAAGCTGTAGTAAAGGTCACGGGGTCTTTCCGTCCTGCTGCGCGTAACGAGCATCTTTACTCGTAATGCAATTTCGCCGAGTTCGCGGTTGAGACAGCTGGGAAGTCGTTACGCCATTCGTGCAGGTCGGAACTTACCCGACAAGGAATTTCGCTACCTTAGGATGGTTATAGTTACCACCGCCGTTTACTGGGGCTTAAATTCTCAGCTTCGCCTTGCGGCTAACCGTTCCTCTTAACCTTCCAGCACCGGGCAGGCGTCAGTCCGTATACATCGTCTTGCGACTTGGCACGGACCTGTGTTTTTAGTAAACAGTCGCTTCCCACTGGTCTCTGCGGCCTTCAAACGCTTTCGGAGCAAGTCCTAATACGCCTCAGGCCCCCCTTCTCCCGAAGTTACGGGGGCATTTTGCCGAGTTCCTTAACCACGATTCTCTCGATCTCCTTAGTATTCTCTACCTGACCACCTGAGTCGGTTTGGGGTACGGGCCACTAGAACCTCGCGTCGATGCTTTTCTTGGCAGCATAGGATCACCTACTATCCCTTACGGGTCCGTATCGTGTCTCAGCCTTCACGAGAGACGGATTTGCCTATCTCTCAGCCTACGCACTTACACCGGGACAACCATCGCCCGGCATAGGCTACCTTCCTGCGTCACACCTGTTAATACGCTAAACGCACCAGCATGGGGTCGAGCGTTAGACCGGACCCATCATCCCCGAAGGGAATCAGTCGTCCGGGTTAGGACTCTTAGCACCACTGGATTGTCTTGGGCGGTTCTTCGCGGGTACGGGAATATCAACCCGTTGTCCATCGACTACGCCTGTCGGCCTCGCCTTAGGTCCCGACTTACCCAGGGAAGATTAGCTTGACCCTGGAACCCTTGGTCTTTCGGAGGACATGTTTCTCACATGTCTTTCGCTACTCATGCCTGCATTCTCACTCGTGTAGCGTCCACGGCTGGTTTACACCGCCGCTTCACTCGCCACACGACGCTCTCCTACCCATCAATACGGCTGGACCACGAAGGCCTACCAAAAATATCAATGCCACAACTTCGGTGGCGTGCTTGAGCCCCGTTACATTGTCGGCGCGGAATCACTTGACCAGTGAGCTATTACGCACTCTTTCAAGGGTGGCTGCTTCTAAGCCAACCTCCTGGTTGTCTGTGCAACTCCACATCCTTTCCCACTTAGCACGCGCTTTGGGACCTTAGTTGGTGGTCTGGGTTGTTTCCCTCTCGACGATGAAGCTTATCCCCCACCGTCTCACTGCTGCGCTCTCACTTACCGGCATTCGGAGTTTGGCTGACGTCAGTAAGCTTTTAGGCCCCATCGGCCATCCAGTAGCTCTACCTCCGGCAAGAAACACGCAACGCTGCACCTAAATGCATTTCGGAGAGAACCAGCTATCACGAAGTTTGATTGGCCTTTCACCCCTATCCACAGCTCATCCCCTCAGTTTTCAACCTAAGTGGGTTCGGTCCTCCACGACGTCTTACCGTCGCTTCAACCTGGCCATGGATAGATCACTTCGCTTCGGGTCTAGGACATGCGACTGAATCGCCCTATTCAGACTCGCTTTCGCTACGGCTACCCCACACGGGTTAACCTCGCCACATATCGCTAACTCGCAGGCTCATTCTTCAAAAGGCACGCTGTCACACCTACAAGGGTGCTCCAACGGTTTGTAAGCAAACGGTTTCAGGTACTATTTCACTCCCCTCCCGGGGTACTTTTCACCTTTCCCTCACGGTACTTGTCCGCTATCGGTCATCTGGGAGTATTTAGGCTTATCAGGTGGTCCTGACAGATTCACACGGGATTTCTCGGGCCCCGTGCTACTTGGGATACTTCTCGCACGATTGCAGCATTTCGACTACCGGGCTGGCACCGTCTCTGGCTGGGCTTTCAATCCCATTCGTCTATACCACGTTCTAATGCTCCCCGAATATCAGTTCGGAGTGAGAAGTCCCACAACCCCGGACATGCAACGCCTGATAGCTATCACACATGCCCGGTTTAGCCTCTTCCGATTTCGCTCGCCACTACTGACGGAATCACTGTTGTTTTCTCTTCCTGGGGGTACTGAGATGTTTCACTTCCCCCCGTTCCCTCTACCCGCCCTATATATTCAGGCGGGAGTCACCAGGTCACTTAAAAGGCCTGGCGGGGTTTCCCCATTCGGAAATCCTCGGATCACAGTTCGTTTATCAACTCCCCGAGGCTTATCGCAGATTACTACGTCCTTCTTCGGCTCCAGATGCCAAGGCATCCACCGTTTGCTCTTAGAAATTTGAAATCACATGAGTTTGAATCGATCGACACCAATTACTTGATGCAGATTGACCAATGATCTATAACACTCCGAAGAGTGTCATTTGATCTTTGTGATCCACAACCCCGAAGGGCCATGAATCTAAGATGCTCGCGTCCACTGTGTAGTTCTCAAAGTACGGGCGGTACCTGTCGTGATGGCCATGTATGCCAACAACAACAGGCCCTGAGGTTCGTCCTCACATCCGAAGATGCGGATCCGGTCCCTCAGGACCCAACAGCGTGCATGCACCAGACCTCGAAACCCGAACCGTTCCGATCACCCGAAAGTGATGTACTGAGTTCAAATCTTCCGACCTGATGCCAATGTCAATGTTCCACCCATGAGCGCCACCTGAGAACATTCGCCTCAGCGTGACTTGGCAGCTTGAATCTCCCTGTATACAGAGGAGAGCTGCACATGCTCCTTAGAAAGGAGGTGATCCAGCCGCACCTTCCGGTACGGCTACCTTGTTACGACTTAGTCCTAATTACCAATCCCACCTTAGACAGCTCCTCCCTTGCGGTTAGGCCACTGGCTTCGGGTGTTACCGACTTTCATGACTTGACGGGCGGTGTGTACAAGGCCCGGGAACGTATTCACCGCAGCGTTGCTGATCTGCGATTACTAGCGACTCCGACTTCATGAGGTCGAGTTGCAGACCTCAATCCGAACTGGGACCAGCTTTTTGGGATTCGCTCCACCTTACGGTATTGCAGCCCTTTGTACTGGCCATTGTAGCATGCGTGAAGCCCAAGACATAAGGGGCATGATGATTTGACGTCGTCCCCACCTTCCTCCGAGTTGACCCCGGCAGTATCCCATGAGTTCCCACCATTACGTGCTGGCAACATAGAACGAGGGTTGCGCTCGTTGCGGGACTTAACCCAACATCTCACGACACGAGCTGACGACAACCATGCACCACCTGTTTACGAGTGTCCAAAGAGTTGACCATTTCTGGCCCGTTCTCGTATATGTCAAGCCTTGGTAAGGTTCTTCGCGTTGCATCGAATTAATCCGCATGCTCCGCCGCTTGTGCGGGCCCCCGTCAATTCCTTTGAGTTTTAGCCTTGCGGCCGTACTCCCCAGGCGGGGCGCTTAATGCGTTAGCTACGACACGGAAACCGTGGAATGGTCCCCACATCTAGCGCCCAACGTTTACGGGGTGGACTACCAGGGTATCTAAGCCTGTTTGCTCCCCACCCTTTCGCTCCTCAGCGTCAGTAACGGCCCAGAGATCTGCCTTCGCCATCGGTGTTCCTCCTGATATCTGCGCATTCCACCGCTACACCAGGAATTCCAATCTCCCCTACCGCACTCTAGTCTGCCCGTACCCACTGCAGACCCGAGGTTGAGCCTCGGGATTTCACAGCAGACGCGACAAACCGCCTACGAGCTCTTTACGCCCAATAATTCCGGACAACGCTTGCACCCTACGTATTACCGCGGCTGCTGGCACGTAGTTAGCCGGTGCTTTTTCTGCAGGTACCGTCACTTTCGCTTCTTCCCTGCTAAAAGAGGTTTACAACCCGAAGGCCGTCGTCCCTCACGCGGCGTTGCTGCATCAGGCTTTCGCCCATTGTGCAATATTCCCCACTGCTGCCTCCCGTAGGAGTCTGGGCCGTGTCTCAGTCCCAGTGTGGCCGGTCACCCTCTCAGGCCGGCTACCCGTCGTCGCCTTGGTGAGCCATTACCTCACCAACTAGCTGATAGGCCGCGAGTCCATCCTTGACCAAAATTCTTTCCAGCAACTCACCATGCGGTGGAAGCTCGTATCCGGTATTAGACGTCGTTTCCAACGCTTATCCCAGAGTCAAGGGCAGGTTACTCACGTGTTACTCACCCGTTCGCCACTAATCCACCCAGCAAGCTGGGCTTCATCGTTCGACTTGCATGTGTTAAGCACGCCGCCAGCGTTCGTCCTGAGCCAGGATCAAACTCTCCGTAAATGTTGAATTGCACGACCCCGAAAGGCCGGCACATTTCGCGCAACGCAACGCCGGAATAGGCGAAAACGCTGCAAGTTTGAAACTGACAGAACAAATCATTACTGACTTGCTTTGTTTTGTTTAAATGTATTCCAAAGGAATCTCCTGCAAGATCAACCAACCGAAAAGGAAGGCATCACAAGCACGAGGTTTTTGGCATTTGACATTGTGCACGCTGTTGAGTTCTCAAGGATCGGATGCTCCTGCCTTTGGCCATCACGACCGCCCTGCAGGGTAACTTCTCTAACTTACCACTTCCTGGCTTGTTGTCAAATCGGCGTTTCGGCCGCTCTGCGAACAGAGTCATGCCGAGCACGATTGACACCAGGAGGAGGTCATCCAACCAAGACTTGAAACGGTAACATCGAAATGTTCTCGCTTTTGGCTGGGGATTGTCCCCGCTTGAGGCCGAGAAGCTCTTCCGCTTCCCGCACCTTTGGGGTGACGAGTGATTACTCTACGCGGGGCTCGGGATCGTGGCAAATTCTGGGTGCATCCCGGGCGTGTCGCCCGGAAAGACGCGGTTTTCGCCGGAGGGTGCCCGAGGAGGCGTGGAGTCGCTCACTGCGCGATGCCCGTACCGGCGCACCACGACAGGTCGAAACCCGCCTGCGATCCGACGACCGTTCCGGTCCGCGCGTCCACGACGTCGATCCGCGGCGCGTTCGGCATCGGTGCATTCGCGTATCCGTCGAACCCTGCGTCGGCGAAGTCGGGGATGACGACCACTGCGACGTACTCCGCGTTCGGGCTCGCGCACAGGGACCAGACGACGGCACCGTCGTCTGGTGTGTAGAGCTCGGCGGTCGCGCCGTCCTTGATCGCGAGCACGCGCTGTTCCGTGGTGCCGGCTTCCCGGTCGTAGTCGGCGTAGATGCGGGCGGACAGCGAGTCGGACAACGCGACCAGCTGACCGGGGATCTCCGTCGGCGCGACGGACGGCAGCACGAACGGCACGCTCTCCCCCGTGGCGAGGTCGAGCACGACGACGCCGTCGACCTGTTCGACGACCACCTTCGTCGTCCCGGGGATGTAGCTCGAGATGAGCGACGCCCGCCCGAGGAGCACCGGAGGTGTCGCAGCTGACGGGTCGAGGAGCTCCAGCGAGTTGTCCACCGTCCGGACGAGCATCGACGCCGTCCGCGGGACGAAGGACCACTCCGCTGCCTGCACTGGTTCGCCGTCGATACCTCCCACCCGCTCCGGTGCCGCCGCCACGTCGCCGTCGCGGAGTTCGAACGAGTAGAGCGTCAGGTTGTCGCCACCATCCCGACCGAACGACTGCTCCGTGAACAGGAAGCCGACGCGGCTCTGCGCCGGCGCGGTCTGCAGTGAGGTGACCATGCCGCCCATCGGCAGCTCCACCTCCTCGGTGCTGCCGTCGGTGGTGTCCACGACCACGATCCGACTGAGGCCGCCTGCCTCTTGGTCGACCACGATGAGACGATCGCCGACCGTCGCGAACTCCTGGATCTTCGGGGCTTCGTAGGCGATGACCGGATCCGCGCCGTCGAGCGCGAGGCGGACGATGCGATCGTCACGCTTCGTCGCATCCGAGCCCCCGTCGGGTGCGGGACTCCGGACGAGGGAGAACCCCTGGGCGGCCGGTGTGGAGAACGCCGTCGCGATCGTCGCGGCCGGACCACCACCCGGCGCCCTCACCCCGTCCACGGTGATCCGGTACTCCGTCGCGTACGCGAGGGGCTGCGGGAAGGTGAGGGTGATGTTGCCGTCGGCGGCGCTGAGCTCGAAGTCGGCGGATGGTTCGACCGACACCGCGGCGGTGTCCAACGGGGCGATCGGCTGGTTCACGGCGAGCACCACACGCTGTCCCCACGACTCGACGAGCCCGGTGGGGTCCACGACCGTCCGCACGAGCTTCGGGCCCTGCGTCAGGCCGATCAGCGCAGCGCCACCACCTATGGCGACGAGTACCACGAGCACGATCGCGAGCACCCGCCCGAACGCCCGCCGCCGGTCGAGTGCCACCCCGTCGCCCGTCGGGAGATCAGTAGTCATATGGGTCTGTCGGCTCCTCGATCGCCGCCACCTTCGGCGTACCGACCACGAGCGGAAGGTGTTCGGCGGTGCCGCTCGTCAGCGTTCCGGACACCTCGACCCAGTCGCCGGGTGCGTGGTCCTGCTCCCAACCGTCGAGCAGGATCGGGACGCCGACCGGCTGCGCGTCGACCGCGCAGCAGTTCACCACGAACCGTGAGACGTAGAACACGTCGGCGTCGTCCGGATCGGCGATCACGAAGCCGCTCCCCGTGAAGGCTCGACCCTCCAGATCAGCCGGACGAGTCGTCTGCCGGAGCAGCGTCGCCCAGTCCTTGATGCCGAAACTGCCGAAGTCGGGATTCGCCGTGAGCACCGTCTGAGCGTCCTGCCCCTGGATCTCCCCACCCAGGTTGCCGGAGTTCACCTGCCGATTGTCCGCCGTCGCGACCGACAGGGTCGACGGCGGGAGGACCACCATGGCGCCGACGATCGCGAGACTGCCGACGACGGACGCGAGCTGCAGGACCGTGCGCCCACGACGTTTCGGAGCCTCCTCGACATCGACGTGCACGAGGACGCTCACGATCCCGAGAGCAACGGCGATCAGCGCCATGATCACTGTGAAGACGAAGTACCGCGGGTGGATGTACAGGCCGAGGCGGTCCGTCATCGCGAGCCACAGGATGCAGACCGCCGCGGTGACGAGCAACAGCACACCCCACCACCGTTGCCGGAGGCGCTCGAGCAGCGGCACCCGATGCGCGACTTGGGCGGACACCGACAGGTGCTCGTCGGGCGCAGGCGGCGTCGTCTGATCAGGCAAGGGCGTTCACTCCGAATCCGAGGGCCGCCGAGAACAGCACGGCGACCGCGGTGATGATGACAAGGGTCTTCGTCGTGTAGGTCGTCCGCATGAGTGCGAGCATCTTGACGTCGACGACCGGGCCGAGCACGAGGAACGCGACGATGGAGCCCGGCATGAACGTCGAGCCGAACGAGAGCACGAAGAAGGCGTCGACGTTCGAGCAGATCGAGACGATGACGGCGAGCGTCATCATCGCGAGCACCGACCACACCGGGTTCGCACCGAGCGTGACGAGCACCTCCCTCGGCACGAGCACTTGGACGGCGCCCGCCACAGCGGAACCGATGAGCAGCGCGGGCATGATCGCGCGCGCCTCGGCGACGAACTGCTGCAGGCTGCGCTCGAGCCGCGTGTGCGCATGCCCGTGCTGCTCGGTCACCTCGCAGCTCGCCTGGAAGCTCGGCGTCAGAAGCGAAGCCGGGTCGGGGTGCTTGCTGAACAGCCACCCGATGAGGTTCGCGAGCACGAAGCCGCCGACGAGGCGGGCGACGAGGATGCCGCCATCCCAGCCGAAGGCCTGGTGCGTCGTGACGATGACGATCGGGTTCAGGATCGGGGCGGCAAGGAGGAAGGTGATCGACTCGGGCACCGTGAACCCGCGCACGATGAGTCCACGGGCGAGCGGGACGTTGCCGCACTCGCACACCGGCAGGAACATCCCGAGCAGCGAGATGCATGCCCGACGGAGGATCGGCTGCGTCGGGAGCCACCGTTCGAGCCAGCCGTCCGGCAACCAGATCTGGACGAGGATCGAGAGCACGATTCCGAGCACCACGAACGGCAGCGACTCGACGACGACACTGAGGGTGAGCGTGACGAAGTCGCGGAGGGCGGTCGGCGGGGTGAGCGCCTCGCTGAGGGGCATGACCGCCCGCAGCACGAACAACCCGACGACCACGAGCAGCGCCGCCCCGATGAGCAACGGGGTCCGGATGTTCCGTGGGTCGCGGCCCTCCGTGCGTCCCCAGTGCTCCGCACCGTCGTCGTCAGATGCGGTCCAGTCGTCATCGACGCCGAGGGCGCCGGTGGATCTGCTCACTCCCGGCTCACGGACGCTTGGCCGCCGCCGAGCAGTTCTGACAGAGACCGAAGACGTCGACCACGTGCTTCGCCTCGGTGAAGCCGTGCTGCGACGCGACAGACCTCGCCCAGGCCTCGACTTCGTCCGCCTCGATCTCGATCGTGAGGCCACAGTTGCGGCAGATGAGGTGATGGTGGTGGGTGCCCGGTGTGCAGGCCCGGTAGAGGTTCTCGCCCTCCGGGGACTGCAGCGAGTCGGCGTCGCCCTCGACCGCGAGATCGGACAGCGCGCGGTACACGGTGGCCAGCCCGATCGGCGACCCGGTGTCGCGCAGTTCGGCGTGCAGACCCTGCGCGCTGATGAAGCCGTCGTTGGTGCCGAGCGCTTCGCGGACAGCCTCTCGCTGCCAGGTGTTTCGCTTCGCCACGGGTGCTCCTGCCTGTCGCTTCAAGGGTACCCGGGAACCGCTCCGAGGACGCTCCGAAGCCGTCGTGGGCGCCGAGGACGGCCGGTTCGCGATCATCGGGCGGCCTCCAGGGCTGATGCGGGACGGACACCGGAGCGCACGCGGCGGTGTCGGGTTCCGACTCGTGATCCGATGATGCGGCAGACGAGGTAGATCAGGAACGAGATCGTCGTGATGTACGGGCTGATCGGCAACGAACCACCGATCGCGAGGAGGATCCCGCCGACCGCCGAGACGAAGCCGAACAGCATGCTCAGGACGGGGACGAGGACAGGTGACGAGGACACCCGCAATGCTGCGGCCGCCGGCGTCACGAGCAATGCCAGGACGAGGAGCGCACCGATGATCTGCACCGAGACCGCGACCGTCAGTCCGAGCAGCACCATGAACGCGAGCGACACGAAGCGCGTCGGCACGCCACGGGCCGCTGCCACGTCCGGGTCGAGGCTGTCAAAGCTGAGCGGCCGCCACAGTACGAGCAGTGCGATGAGGACGACGATGCCGATGACGATCAGCAGACCGAGCTGCGGATCGTCGACGGAGACGATCTGCCCGGTCAGCAGCCCGAACTTGTTCGCGCTCCGGCCCGGATACAGCGCCAGGAAGAGGATGCCGAGACCGAGACCGAACGGCATGAGGACGCCGATGATCGAGTTCCGATCGCGGGCCCTCGAGCCGAGCAGACCGATGAGGATCGCCGCGACGAGCGACCCCGCGAGCGAGCCGACGACCACGTTCGCCCCGAAGAGCAGTGCTGCCGCAGCTCCGGCGAAGGACAGTTCACTGATGCCGTGCACGGCGAACGCCATGTCGCGTTGCATCACGAACACCCCGATGAGTCCGCCGACGATGCCGAGGACGGCGCCGGCGATGATCGAGTTCTGGACGAGCTCGAGCAGCGCGCCGTAGTCCTGGAAGTTGAAGAGCCTGCCCCACAGGTCGTCGCCGTTCACGAGTTCACCGCCACGGCACCGGTGCGCGGATCCTCATCGTGGTGATGGTGGTGGGTCTCACTGTCGGGGATGCCGACGACGACCACGCGTCCGTGGCTGCGGAGCACGTCGACCGGTGTGCCGTAGAGCTCGGACAGCACATCGCTCCGCAGGACCTCGTCGGGAGTCCCCTCGCGGAACCGGCCGCCGGCCAGGTACAGGATGCGATCGACCATGGGCAGCACGGGGTTCACATCGTGCGTCACGAAGACGACGGCCGTGTCGTGCTCGCGGCGGCGCTGGTCGATGAGCTCGCTGACGCCTCGCTGGTGCTGCAGGTCGAGGCTGAGCAGCGGCTCGTCGCAGAGCAACAGGATCGGGTCGTCGGCGAGCGCCTGGGCGACGCGGAGCCGTTGCTGCTCCCCGCCGGAGAGCGTGCCGACCGGGCCGTCCGCGTACCCGCTCGCGCCGACCGAGGCGATGAGTTCGTCGACCCGGCGCTTCGTCGCGGCCGAACGGAACGGGAGGCCGAAGCGATGTCCGTCGACTCCGAGCGCCACGAGATCGCGGCCGCGCATGGGCGTCCCCGCAGGGATGAGCTTCTGCTGCGGGATGTAGCCGATGCGTCGGTCACCGCGGTGCACGGGCCCGCCCGCGATGGAGATCGTTCCGCGATCGAGGTGCTGTTGCCCGAGGATGGTCTTCAGCAGGCTGGTCTTCCCGGAACCGTTCGGGCCAAGGACGGCGAGGAACTCGCCCGGACGGATGGAGAGGTCGAGGCCGTCCCACAGGGTCCGACCGCCGAAACCGAGCTCGGCCCCGGCGAGCGAGAGGACGTCGACGGGGCCGGAGCCACCGGTGAACCCGTTCGTCATCGATCCAGCGCGTCCGCCACGGCGTCGACGTTCTCGGTCATCCACGAGAGGTAGTCCTGGCCGTCCGGGAGGGTCTCGGTGAATGACAGCACCGGCACGCCTGCGTTCTCTGCGGCGGTCTTGACCTGCTCGGTCTCGGCGCCGCTCGTCTGCTCATTGTAGGCAAGCAGCGCGACGGTTCCCGCGTCGAAGAGGTCGAGGGTCTCCTTCAGCACGGTGGGTGAGACGTCGGTCCCCTCTTCGATCGCCTCGCTGAACGCCTCTGGTGTCCGGTTCACGAGGCCGGCGCCCTCGAGCAGGTACAGCGGGACGGGTTCGGTGATGGCGACGCCCTCGCCGTCGTGCGCGGTCTTGACCGCGGCCTGCGCCGTCTCGATCGTCGCGAGCTTGCCGGTGAAGGTCTTCGCGTTGGCCGTGTAGCTCGCGGCGTTGGCACTGTCGAGTTCGCCGAGCTCCTCCGCCAGCTGGTCGGCGAGCTTCGCCATCGTGGGCAGGCTGTACCAGACGTGCTCGTTGAAGCCTTCGATGTGGTCGTGGCCGTCATCGTCCGAGTGCGCGTCCTCGGTGTGGTCGTCGGCGGAGTGGTCGTCCTCGGGTGCGAGACCCGACAGGTCGACGACGTTCACGACCTCGACGGAGGTGTTCTTCGCAGCGTCGAGGAGCGTGTCGATGAACGGGTCGTAGCCGCCGCCGTTCTCGATCACGACGTCCGCCTTCTTGATCGCGAGCTGGTCCTGGGCGCTCGCCTCGTAGGAGTGCGGGTCCTGTGCGGCCGAGGTGATCAGCGAGGTGACCTCGACGTCGTCGCCACCGATCGCCGCGGCGATGTCGCCGTAGACGTTCGTGGAGGCGACGATGCGGATGGTGCCGTCGTCTGCTGCCGCCGTCGACCCGCTTCCGGAGCAGCCGGCGAGGACGAGGGCGACGGCCGGGAGGACGGCGAGTGCCGGGAGCATGGTGCGAGCGCGCATGGGTGGACCTTCTCGATCGGGATGAGAAGCCCCACGCTACGCCTATTGATACTGATTCTCAAAATCGAGCGGGTGAAGGACCGCTCAAGCCCCTCACCCGCTCGACGGTGCTTCGTGTCAGGCGAGCTCGTCGATGGCGGCGGTGATGAACGCAGCCACCTCTGCCGGGTGGGTCTGCATCACGAGGTGCGGCGCGTCGAGCTCGAGCACCTTCCGGACGCCGGCGCGCTGATAGCCGAAGCGCTCCACGTCCGGGTTGATGGTGTGGTCGGCGCGCGAGACGATGCCCCAGGACGGCTTGCTCTTCCACGCGGCGACCGGCGCGGCCTCGGAGAACGCACTGGCCGCGAGCGGACGCTGCCCGACGGCGAACACCCGGGCAGTGTCGGTCGGCACTCCGGCGGCGAACACCTCGGCGAAGGCGTCGACGGCGACCGAGACGTCCGTGCCGGGCTCCGCGCCATCGATGGGATAGGGCGAGTAGACGAGGTTCGCAGCGAGTTGCGAGTCCGGGAATCCGCCCTGCAGCTGACCGAGGCTCTCATCGGCGTCGAGGGCGTACCCGGCGACGTAGACGAGCCCGATCACGTTCTCGGCGACCCCCGCGACGGTGATGACCGCTCCGCCATAGGAGTGGCCGGCGAGGATGACCGGGCCGTCGATCTGCTCGACGAACGAACGGATGTACGCCGAGTCGCCGATCAGGCTGCGGTTGAAGACGGGCGGCACGTGCACCGTATACCCCTGATCGAGCAGGGTGAGGGTGACGGGCGCCCAGCTGGCGGCGTCTGCGAAGGCGCCGTGGACGAGGACGATGGTGGGCCTGGTGGTCATGATGGTCTGCTTTCGGATGATGGGTCGGATCGTCTGCGGGAGCGGCTATTTCGCGATGAAGGCGAGGATGTCCTGGTCGAGTGCGGCCTGGTACTCGCCGGAGATCCCATGTGGGGCACCCGGGTAGACCTTCAGCGTCGCGTCCGCGACGAGCTCGACCGACTTGAGCGCAGCCGCGCCGATGGGGACGATCTGATCGTCGTCGCCGTGCGCGATGAAGACGGGTACATCCAGTGCGGTGAGGTCGTCCGTGAAGTCCGTCTCGGAGAACGCCTTGATGCAGTCGTAGGCCGCCGCAAGGTTGACGAGCATGCCCTGACGCCAGAAATCGTCCTTCGCGCCCTGCGACACGGTGGAGCCCTCACGGTTGGCACCGAAGAACGCCTCGGTGAGGTCCTGGTAGAACTGCGACGCGTCAGCGAGCACCCCGGCGCGGATTCCGTCGAACACCTCGATCGGCAAGCCCTCCGGGTTGCTCGGGGTCTTGACCATCTGCGGTGGGACCGCGCCGGCGGTGATGACCTTCGCGACCCGCCCGACACCGTGCTGGGCGGCGTACCGGACGACCTCGCCACCACCGGTGGAGTGTCCGATGAGCACCAGGTCGGTGAGGTCCAGGAAGTCGACGAGCTCGGCGAGATCCTTCGCGTAGGTGTCCATGTCGTTGCCGGCGTAGGTCTTCGACGAACGACCGTGCCCTCGGCGGTCGTGGGCGATCGCACGGTAGCCGTTGTCGGCGAGGAGCTTGATCTCGACCTGCCAGGCGTCGGAGGACAGCGGCCAACCGTGGCTCAGCAGCACCGGTCGCCCCTCTCCCTGATCGGTGTAGTACAGCTCGGTTCCATCGGACGTGGTGAAGTACGGCATATCGCTCCTGTGGGTCGACGCGGGACGGTCACCACCACGGTAGGAGCGGACGGCGGGTTCGCGCGTGGCCCGCGTTGTACCACCATGCGGGAGCTGCGGTCAGGTCCCGACCCCGGCGGGGTCGGGAGCGTCCAGTGACGCGGCCAGGCCCGCGAAGACCGCGGCGGTGACGCTCTGCGCCGGTGCGGAGAGCACCGTGAGCACATGCCCGGGCATGCTGCGCACGGCGAGGTTCTGCACCTCGATGTCGATGGCTCCGACGCCGTCGACGAGCATCCGGATGCGGGCGTCCTCCGGACCCGACACGTCGTACCGGGCCCAGATGCGCACGAAATCAGGGTCCGCGGAGAGTTCTTCGATGAGCTCGGCCAGCCGGGGCGAACGCGGGTCGGCGTCGCGGCGCAGTCCGGCCACGGTCGAGCGGGTCATCTCCTCCCAGTCCTCCAGGCCGACCTTCATGTGCTCGTTGAAGAGGTCGGTCACGACGTTCGAGCCCGTGGCGAGACCACCGTGACCGAACGCGCTCGCCAGAGGATTGGATGCGACGATGTCGCGATTGCTGTCCGAGATGTAGGCGGGCGTATGCGTCAGGTGGGCGAGGACGCGTGCGATGCGCTCAGCCGATTCGGCAGCCGGTTGGGCGCGATCGTGCGTCTCGCCGCTCGCCAGCCGGAACAGGTACCGCTTCGCGTCAGCGTCGAGCCGCAGAGCGCGCGCGATCGCCGTGAGCACCTGATCGGACGGGCGACCACCCCGCCCCTGCTCGAGTCGGACGTAGTACTCCGCGCTGATCCCGGCAAGCTGCGCGAGCTCGTCGCGTCGCAGCCCGGCCACGCGCCTGGCCGCGTCGCTGATGATGCCGACGTCTTCCGGCTGGCAGACATCGCGTCGCGCGCGGAGGAAGGCGCCCAGGGCAATCGATCCCGCGGTCACCGGTGTCCTCTCCGTCCAGGTCGACCACCCGGACGGGTTCTAGAGTACCCGCTCCACTACGTTCGGGAAGCGCCGTTCACGCAGCGAGGAGGAGCCGCCCGGTGGAGGTGGCCGCCTGGGCGCCGATGCGCCGCAACGACCCGCGATCGCGACCCGCCCGCGAGAGGTGGATGAGCGCCTGCGACAGCGCGACCGTCTGCGCCGCCGAGACCGCGATCACCTCAGGATCCGATGACGCGGGCGCCACCCTGCGCAGGGCATCGCCCACAGCCGCCTCCATGGCATCGATCGTCGCCGTCGTGATCCGACCGACCTCCTCGTCGGAGCCGAGCTCCGAGATGGTGTTCAGCATGAGACAGCCGCGCCGGTCGGGATAGGACAGGCATTCTTCGACGATCGCCTCGAAGTAGGCGTTCACCGTCTGCTCGACCCCGTCACGCCCGTCGACGAACACCCCCGCCACCGTGGCCACGCGTCGTTCGCAGTAGCGACGATAGGCCGCGAGGAAGAGCGCCCGCTTGCTGCCGTATGCCTGATACAGGCTGCCGTTGGTGACTCCGGACGTCGTCGAGACCTCGGCCAGCGACGTCACCCGGTACCCGCTGACCCAGAACAGCTCGATCGCGGCGTCGAGCAGCGACGCTTCGTCGAACGCGCGGGGCCTAGGCATCCTTCTACGCTACTCCCCCTCGGACGCGCCCGACGGGTTCGGGCGGATCGTCCCACTCAATCGAGCAGGAGCGCCGGCTCCTCGATGATCGAGGCCACGTCGGCCAGGAAGCGGCTCGCGACGTCGCCGTCCACGACCCGGTGGTCGAACGAAGCGCCGAGCGTCGTCACGAAGCGACTGCGCACCTCGCCATCGACGACCCACGGCTTCTGCTTGATCGTGCCGAGCGCCACGATGCCGACCTCACCGGGATTGAGGATCGGGGTGCCGGTGTCCATACCGAAGACACCGATGTTCGTGACCGTGATCGTGCCGTTCTGCTGATCGGCCGGCGGCGTCTTGCCGTCACGGGCCGTGAGCGTCAGGCTTTCGAGCGCACGAGCGAGCTCCAGGAGACTCATCCCCTGCGCCTCCTTGACGTTCGGGACGATCAGCCCACGAGGCGTCGCGGCGGCCACCCCGAGGTTCACGTAGTGCCGGACGATGATCTCCTGATCGGTCCACTCGCTGTTGACCGTCGGGTTGCGTCGCACCGCCCAGATCATCGCCTTCGCCATGATCAGGAGCGGCGACACCTTGACACCCGCGAAGTCCGTCGAGCTCTTGAGCCGCTTGACGAACTCCATCGTGCGAGTCGCATCGACGTCGACGAAGAGGGAGACGTGCGGAGCGGTGAACGCACTGCGGGTCATCGCGGCTGCGATGGCCTTGCGGACACCCTTCACCGGGATGCGCTCCTCGCGCTCATCGGCCCACTCCGGGGTCTCGATGTTGCGGAAGACACTGGCCTGGCTGGCCTGGCGGACCACGTCGTCGCGAGTGATCTCCCCAGCGAGACCCGTTCCCTCGATGCTCGACAGGTCGACCTCGAGGTCCTTCGCGAGCTTCCGGATCGGCGGCTTCGCGATCACCGGCAGCGCCGAGGCGGCCGGGACGCTCGTCGGCGGCTGACGGCGCGGGGCAGGCGCAGCTGCAGCCGGGGCACCTGGCGCTTCGGCGACAGGGGTCGCCCCACGCCCTCGACGACGACTCGAGGTGTGGCCTGCGCTGCCGTAGCCCACGAGCACCGCACCCGGGCGGGACTCCTCGGTGGCGGAGACGCTCGCGGCGGTGTCGGCGGCAAGCGTCGCCTCTTCCGACTCGGCAGCACCGGCCGGAGCGACGGGCGCTGCGGAACCGGCCGTGCTCACGCTGATGATGGGCGTGCCGACGTCGACCGTCTGGCCCTCCTGCACGAGCAGGGCGCCGACCGTGCCCGCGAAGGGCGACGGCAGCTCGACGAGCGACTTCGCCGTCTCGATCTCGACCAGGACCTGGTTGACCGTCACGGCGTCGCCGGGCGCGACCTTCCACTGCACGATCTCGGCCTCGGTCAGGCCCTCGCCGACGTCAGGCAGTTCGAACTGGAGATCACTCATCGTGTTCCTCGTCTTCCTTGGGTGTTCAGTACGCCAGCGAGCGGTCGACCGCCTCGAGGATGCGGTCTGCATCCGGGAGGAAGACGCCCTCGAGCTTCGCCGGCGGGAACGGAGTGTCGAACCCGGAGACCCGCAACACGGGTGCTTCGAGCGAGTAGAACGCGCGCTCGGTCACCGTCGCGGCGACCTCGGAGCCCACGCTCGTGAAGCCGGGGGCCTCCTGCACGTAGACGAGGCGGCCCGTGCGACGGACGGACTCGACGAGCGGGTCGTAGTCGATCGGCGAGAGCGAGCGCATGTCGACGACCTCGACGCTCGTGCCCTCGGCTGCCGCGAGCTCAGCGGCCTGCAGCATGACGCTGACGATCGCGCCGTGACCGGCGAGCGTGACCTCCGTGCCGGTCCGGACCACGCGGCTGCCGTGCAGCGGCGCGGCGGCGGAATCGAGGTCGACCTCGCCCTTCGGCCAGTATCGGCTCTTCGGCTCGAGGAAGACGACCGGGTCGTTCGACGCGATGGCCTCCTGGATCATCCAGTACGCGTCGTTCGGCGTCGACGGGCTCACCACGCGGAGTCCCGCGGTGTGCGCGAAGTACGCCTCCGGGCTCTCCTGGTGGTGCTCGACGGCACCGATGTGGCCGCCGTACGGGATCCGGATCACGACGGGCATCGCGAGCTTGCCCTCGTGTCGGTTCGTGAGCTTCGCGAGCTGCGTCGTGATCTGGTTGAACGCCGGGAACACGAACCCGTCGAACTGGATCTCGCACACGGGACGGTAGCCACGCATCGCAAGACCGATCGCCGTGCCGACGATGCCGGACTCGGCCAACGGGGTGTCGAGGACGCGGTCGCCGCCGAACTCGGCATGCAGACCCTCCGTCACGCGGAAGACGCCGCCCAACGGGCCGATGTCCTCGCCCATCAACAGGACCTTGTCGTCGTCGGTCATCGCCTTGCGGAGCCCGGCGTTCAGCGCCTTGGCCATCGGCATCGTCGTCGTGGTCATGCTGCGCCTCCTTCGAGCGAGGCCTCGTAGCGTTCGAGCCAAGCCTGCTGCTCGATCATGAGGGGGTGCGGCTCCGAGTAGACGCCCTCGAAGATGAGCTCGGGGCCGGGACCCTCGAGCGCGAGGGTCCGGACACGGGTGTCCTCGGCGAGCGCCGCGGCCTCGGCGTCGACCTCCGCGAAGAACGCGTCCGAGGCGCCGAGACCCTGCAGATACGTCTTGAACCGGACGATCGGGTCTCGGGCGATCCACGACTGCAGTTCGTCGTCGGTGCGGTACTTCGTCGGGTCGTCGCTCGTCGTGTGGGCGCCGATCCGGTAGGTCATCGCCTCGATGAGGCTCGGGCCACGGCCGGCTCGTGCATCGTCGAGATGCTTCGCGGCGGTCGCGTAGCTGGCCAGGACGTCGTTGCCGTCGATCCGGACGCTGTCGAGGCCGAAGCCGGCAGCGCGCTGGTACAGCGGTTCGCGCGCCTGCCGCGACACGGGCACGGAGATCGCCCACTGGTTGTTCTGCAGGATGAAGACCTGCGGGGTCTGATAGCTCGCGGCGTAGATGTACGCCTCGTTCGCGTCACCCTCGGAGCTCGATCCGTCGCCGAAGTAGACGAGGACTGCTGCGTCGACAGCCGGGTCGCCGGTGCCGACGACCTTGTCGAAGGTCATGCCCATGGCGTACCCGGTGGCGTGCAGTGTCTGAGCCGCGAGGACGAGGGTGTAGAGATGCACGTTGCCGTTCGACGGGTCTGCCGGGTCCCAGCCGCCGTGCGTGTTGCCGCGCATGAGTCGGACGATGTCGATCGGGTCGACACCACGGATCATCGCGACGACGTGTTCGCGGTACGAGGGGAAGATGTGATCCTGCGCGCGTGCCGCACGGGCGGAGCCGACCTGGGCGGCTTCCTGGCCGTGGCTCGGCGGCCACAGCGCCATCTGCCCCTGGCGCTGCAGGTTCGTCGCCTCGACGTCGAACGCGCGGACGTTCGACATGTCGCGGTAGAACTGCTGCAGATCCGTCTCGGTCAGGCGGTCGAGGAACGGCTGGTACTGCTCCGCGTGCTCGTTGGGGGCGAAGTTGCCCGCCGCGTCGATGAACTGGACGCTGGGCACGGTGGGGTCGTCTCCTGAACGGCTCATCCTCAGCGCACCGCCTCTCGTGCCGGGTGGTCGACCGGCAGGGTGGCGATGACCTCCGCTGCCGCAGCCAGGAGCGGTTCCACCGACTCCGGCTCACCGATGGTGATGCGGACGCCGTCCGCCGCGAACATGCGTCCGACGATGCCGTGGGCGAGGAAGACGTCGTTCGCCGCCTCCGTGTGCACGCCGAGACCGAACCAGAGGAAGTTGCCCTGCGCCTCCGGGATGAACCAACCCTGCTCGCGCAATGCCGCTGCGAGTGCATCACGGCGCTCGGTGATGACACCGACGCGGGCGCGGATCTCCTCGGCGCCCTCGAGTCCGGCGAGCGCCGCCTGCTGTGCGGGCGCTGTGCTGGACAGCGGGATCGCCGCGTTGCGGGCGCCATCGAGTACGAGCTCGTGGCCGATCGCCCAGCCGACCCGCAGTCCGGCGAGCCCGTACGCCTTCGAGAAGGTGCGGAGCACGACGAGGTTCGGGTGCGCGCCGAGGAGGGGGATGCCGTTGATGGCGTCCTCGTCGGTGACGAACTCGCGGTACGCCTCGTCGAGCAGGACGAGGACGTCGGACGGCACCGAGTCGAGGAAGGAGACGAACGCCTCGCGCTCGACGATCGTGCCCGTCGGGTTGTTCGGTGTGCAGACGATGACGACGCGCGTGCGGTCGGTGATGGCTGCGGCCATGGCGTCGAGGTCGTGGGATCCGTCGGTGCGGTTCGGGATCGGGACGGCGGTCGCGCCGGCGACGGTGACGAGCACGGGATACGCCTCGAAGGATCGCCAGGCGTAGACGACTTCGTCGCCCGGGCCTGCCGCCGCGGTGATGAACTGGCTGAGGAGCGCGACGGAGCCCGCGCCGACGTGGATGCGTTCGGCGGTGACGCCGTTGCGTTCGGCGAGCGCCTCGCGTAGGGCGAGTGCTGCTCCGTCGGGATAGCGGTGCGCTTGTGCGGCAGTCTCGGTGATCGCTGCGAGCACGGCGTCGAGCGGCGGGAACGGGACCTCGTTGCTCGAGAGCTTGAAGGCGTCCGCTGCGGCGGCCTTGCCCTGCTTGTACCTCGGCAGACCGGTGATCTCGGGACGGAGACGGACAGGACTCGCGCCCGCCTGAGCGGCCGGCTGGGCTGTGGTTGGCTGGTTCTCACTCACCCGACGAGTCTAGGGCGCGAAGGATACCCGCGGCGGAATGCAATGCGCGTGCTCAGGAGGGCACTTGGCCTGTCGTGGCGGGGGTGGGAGGATTGACCCATGGGACGCTTCCTACTGAGACTGCTCGCCAACGGATTCGCCATCTGGATCACCACTCTGCTGGTCGCCGGGGTGAACATGACGCCGTACGCGCCCGGCGGGACGCTCGAGATCATTCTGAGTTATGCCCTCGTCGCACTGATCTTCGCGATCGTGAACACGATCATCGGCTCGGTCATCAAGGTGCTCGCCTTCCCCCTGTACATCCTCACCCTGGGTCTGATCGGACTGATCATCAACGGCCTGCTCCTCCTCATCACCGCCGGCATCAGCAGCTGGTTCGGTTTCGGCCTGAGCGTGGACGGCTTCTGGTGGGGCGTCCTCGGGGCGATCGTCATCTCCATCGTGAACTGGCTGCTCGGTATCGTCATCCGTCCGCGGGCCAAGGGCTGAGCGGTCGAAGTACGGGCGACGAGGCCGGGCGACCGTCATCGCACCCGATCCGCGCGGTACTCCCAGGATTCACCTGGGCCTGACAGCCCGGTGAGTGGTCCGAGGACGGCGTGCAGGCGTGGGTCGTCTGAGGCATCGACTAGGCGCGCGGTCTCCAGGTAACGGTCTCGGGAGTGCGCCGGAAGCGGGTCGTCACCGGCAGGCGGTGGACCGCCGTCGTACAGAGACCGGCGGACGACGGTTCCGCCGTCGACCGGATCCCGGCGAGTACCGGAGAGCGCTGGGATGACGTCCTCCTCGTGCTCGACGTGCGTCCGCGGGAGGTCCTCCGGGAACGGGATGGTCTCGACGGGCGCTCCGAAGGTCACGACGGACGAGTCGAAGTCCCCCGACGCCGCGATCGCCGCCGCGACGATCCCACCCTGCGAGTAGCCGACATGCATGACGGACGCGCCGTCGGGAATCCCAGCCAGCCGCATCGCCTCCCGCGTGGCAGCGGTGCTCTCGGCTGCAGCACCTGCGACGGCGCGGAGGTTGCTCTGGTTGTCCCACGGCTCGGTAGAGCTGGTCGGGAGCCCGGTCTCGATCGTCCCGCCCGTCCACACGATCCACCGGTCGGTGCCGTCCGCGTCGAGATGATGCTCGATCCGGATCTGGGGGCTCCCCGCTCCACCCTTCGGCATGCGGTCGACGAGGTCCTCGTGCGTCCGCGGCGGCCCCACGGCGCCATCGTCCTCCGCCTTCTGGTGGGACACAGCCGAAGCCGTGACCGGAACGCTCCCCGGGAAGATCCCGGCGAGCTCTGCGCCGCGTGCCACGACGAGTGCTGCGAACGCGACGCCGGAGGCGCCGTCTCCCGCGCGGTTCAGGGCGTCGACCAGCGCAGGCACCCCTCCGAAGCCCACCAGGAGATCGTCGGTCGAGGAGACGATCGACCGGACCGCGTCGGCGAACGCCGGCGTCGCCATCACGCCTCGCAGAGTCCGTGCGGCGTCTGCGTCGAGATGCTCGCCGGCTTCACCCGACAGGGCACCGATGACGGTGCGCAGCAGCACACCGTTGAGCACGACTCCTGAGAGCCCGAGCGCCCCCACGACCAGGAGACCGGGCGAAC
The DNA here is from genome assembly GCF_050613355.1 of Plantibacter sp. RU18. NCBI lineage: Bacteria > Bacillati > Actinomycetota > Actinomycetes > Micrococcales > Microbacteriaceae > Plantibacter > Plantibacter sp. RU18. Next base: position 209,789 of record NZ_CP159618.1, on the reverse strand, counting down.
TCCCGATCAAACAGGCGGACGCAGCGCTGGAGGTCTCGAAGAGAGAGGCGACGAAGCGCTCGACGTCGCCGTACGCCTCTGCGCTTGTCAGGAGCTTCCCCGCGAGGCCGGCCGCGTCCTCGGCTGCCCGCCTGAGGCGGACGACCGCCCTGGCGGCCGAAGCCCTCCCTGCCTCGTGGTCCATTCCAGGGACCGCCACCGGCCCCTGCGACGCGTACGTGGTGTCGTACTGCGCGACGGTCTCGACCCTGTCGGCCCATTCCGCACATGAAACGCCGAGCGACACGAGGACTCTCGCCAGATGCAGGTGACTGTCGGTGGCCACGGTGACCGCGCCACCGCCGCGCATGACGAGGTCGTCACTCATCCGATTCCCCAGGTGGAGATGCTCGCCGCCGCCCAGCTGGCCTTTCGCAACGCTTCGTCGAGGGCCGACGCAGCGTTCCGGAGCTCACCGATCAGTTCATCGGCTGCCGCAGAGAACTGGAGGGCTGCGAGGCCGTCCCACTCGACCTCGGCGCGTCCACGCCCGAGGGCGGTGATGCCGACGCTCAGCTGCCCGAGGACGTCCTGCACACAGCCGACTCTCGTCTCCAGTATCGCAACGGCCTCGTCCGCGCCCGTGCCAGCACCGCAGATCGCTATCCCATCGCACCCCATCGCACCCTCCGTCCCTCTCCCGACCCGGCGATCACCGGCATCGACAGCCACGCTGCCGGACCGCCACCGGCGACCGGGCCCCGACGGGCCACATGTGGAATGAGGCCGAGAGCCGACGCGCTGTGGAGCACCCTGAGGAGCAACCGTTCGACGGGCCGGGCAGGGTCGGCCAGAATAGAGGCATGAACACCCTCGGGGAGGCCGCCCCCGGCACCACCCCGTTCCGCGTGTGCTTCGTCTGCGCGGGCAACATCTGTCGATCCCCGATGGCGGCGAGCGTCTTCACCGATCTGGTCGCCGGCGCGGGCCTCGAGCAGTTCGTCGACGTCTCATCGGCAGGCACCGGTGACTGGCATGTGGGCGAACATGCGGACCAGCGCACCATCACCGCCCTGCACCAACAGGGCCACGACGCCTCAGCCCATCGGGCGAAACAGTTCGACCCCGATCGCTTCCGAAGCTACGACCTCGTCGTCGCCCTCGACCGCAGCCACGATCGCATCCTCCGCGCGTGGGCCGACAATGACGCCGACCACTCGAAGGTCCACCTCCTGCTGAGCTTCGACAACAGCCAGACCGGGACCCTCGACGTCCCCGACCCCTACTACTCGGACGCACAGATGTTCGACACCGTCCTCGGCATGATCGACCACGCGTGCCGCGCCCTCTTCCACCAGCTCGAACCAGCACTCACCCAGGGAGCCACCCCATGACCGAATTCCCCGCCCAGCCGCTCAGCCCACTCGATGGCCGCTATCGCCCAGCCGTGACGGCACTCGGCGAATACCTCTCCGAAGCCGGCCTCAACCGCGCGCGCGTGCAGGTCGAGGTCGAGTGGCTCATCTACCTGACCGACCACTCGATGTTCGGCTCATCCCCACTCAACCCGTCGGAGACCGAGCGGCTCCGCGCCCTCTACCTCGACTTCGGGCAGGCCGACATCGACTGGCTCGCTGAGAAGGAGGCCGTCACGCGTCACGATGTGAAGGCCGTCGAGTACCTCGTCCGCCACCGCCTGTCCGAACTCGGCCTCGACCGCATCGCCGAGCTCACCCACATCGCGTGCACGAGCGAGGACATCAACAACCTCTCCTACGCGTTGACGGTCTCATCGGCCGTCCAGGCGATCTGGCTGCCGAAGCTGCGCCTCGTGCTCGACGCACTGCGCACCAAGGCCGTCGACTTCCGCACCGTGCCGATGCTCGCCCGCACCCACGGCCAGCCCGCCACGCCGACCACGATGGGGCGCGAGCTCGCCGTCACCGTCTACCGCCTGGAGCGCATCGCCCGCCAGATCGAATCCAACGAGTACCTCGGCAAGTTCTCGGGTGCGACCGGCACCTTCGCAGCTCACCTCGTCGCCGACCCGGATGCCGACTGGCCGAAGATCTCACGCGAGTTCGTCGAAGGACTCGGTCTCGACTGGAACCCCCTGACGACGCAGATCGAGTCCCACGACTGGCAGGCCGAGCTCTACGGCAAGATCTCCCACGCCAACCGGGTGCTGCACAACCTCGCGACGGACATCTGGACGTACATCTCCATCGGCTACTTCCGTCAGATCCCCGTCGCCGGCGCCACCGGCTCCTCGACCATGCCGCACAAGGTGAACCCGATCCGCTTCGAGAACGCCGAGGCGAACCTCGAACTCTCCAGCGCGATCCTCGACTCGCTCGCAGCGACCCTCGTCACCTCGCGCCTGCAGCGCGACCTCACCGACTCGAGCGCCCAGCGCAACATCGGCGTCGGCTTCGGTCACTCGCTGCTCGCGCTCGACAACATCCTCGGAGGCCTCGGTCAGATCGACCTCGCCGAAGACGTCCTCGCCGACGACCTCGACCACAACTGGGAGGTGCTGGGCGAGGCGATCCAGACGGTCATCCGCGCAGAGGTCACTGCCGGTCGTTCGACCATCGAGGACCCGTACGCACTCCTCAAGGAGCTGACCCGGGGGAAGCGCATCGGCCAGGCCGACCTCGTCGACTTCGTCGGCCGTCTCGACATCGGGGACGCCGCCAAGCAGCGCTTGCTCGCGCTGACGCCGGCCACGTACATCGGCTTGTCCGACGACCTCGTCGACTACCTGCCGTAGTACCCTTCGACACGCTCAGGGACCGGCCTTCGACAGGCTCGGAGACCAGGACCGTCGCTCTTCGCGCGGTCCTGGTCACCGGCTGAACCTGGTCACCGAGCTTGTCGAGGTGCAGCCCGTCGAGGAGCCGAGGGGACGAACGCCGCTCGTCAGCTCAGTGCGCTGAGGGACGCGGGTCTTCGCCGTCCTGCTCGTGGATGTCCTGCTTCTCCTGGAAGTCAGGCTTCACGGCGAGCGCCAACATGGCGAGCACGACGAGCGACGCGATGAACGCGATGCCGAGGCCGATGAGCGCGAGGACGACCTCGCGGGTCGACATCAGGACGACGAGACCGGTGAACACCCCCATGACGCCGGAGAGCACCAGGAGCTCGATCGGGCGCAGCAGGTCGTCGCGGTTGGGCTTGCTCATGATGCGGCTCCGACCGTGCCGTCGGTGTCTTCGGCGGACGAGGCCGCGACGGGGCGCTTGGCGGCCCATCGCAGTGACAGCCCGCCGATGACGAGGTACACGCCGATGATCGCGGCGTAAGCGCCCACGAGGCCGACGACGACGATGTCCGCACGGAGGACACCTTCGACACCGCCAGGGGCGGCGAAGCGCTGCTCGAGCCCCGGGGGCACGAGGAGCGTCGCGAGAGCGAGCAGCACGGTGAACGCGCCGACGGCCGTCCAGTCCTTCGCCGCGGCGAGGCGACCGCGCCAGCGGATGCCGCTGTAGAGCTCGAGGAACCCCGTGAGCGCGGCCCACAGGGTGACGACGTAGAGGAAGATGCTCAGGCCGCCGCCGCTCAGCATGAGCGCGAACACACCGGTGACGACGCCGATGACGCCCTGCCCGAGGAAGAACGCCCGCGTGACGGTGTCGGAGAAGCTCGGGAAGGCGAAGCCGCCGACGATCGCTCCGGAGAGGAGCGTGAAGACACCGAAGACCACGAGACCGAACTGCGAGGAATGACCCTGTGTGAACGTGATGACACCGGCCGTGGCGAGCGCGATCACCGCACGCAGGATCGGTACCATCCAGTACCGATCGTGCTTGGCGCCGTCGAACGGAATGCTGGGCACGGTGAACGTCTCATCTCTTGCAGGAAGTCTCCACCAGCTTACGCGTTCCTGAGCACGGTTCGGACCGGCGCCCCTCGCTCAGCCGATGGCGGCAGCGACGGCCCGTGCCAGCCGTCTGCCGATGAGGTGGTCGCTCCCGAACACCCTGTGGACGTTCACGCCGCTCATCCGCGACACGATCTTCAGGACACCGTCCGAGTGGAACTCGTCGAGGCTGCCGTAGATGACCTCCACCGGTGCCCGGATCGCGGCGATGTCGCTCACCGTCGTCTGCGATTCGATCGAGTGTTCGAGCGACTTCACGAACGGCACCCAGGTGCGCTCGTTGATGTCCATCGCCTTCGGGATCGGCAGCATCCGCTCCACCACCTGGGCATGACGGAGGGTGAAGTCCTTGTTGTTCCGGAAATACTCGTAGGCCTTCAGGTAGAAGCCCATGATGCGCTGGTCGACCGGGTTCGCGAGCTCCTGCGGCGACAAGTAGATGGGCGGGCTCACCAGGACGACGCGCTCGATCGATCTCGGTCGCGTAGCTGCGAGCCGCGCCGAGATGAGCGAGCCCATGGAGTGGCCGACGAGCGTGATCGGCCCCTCGAGGCGGAGCGACTCCAGGGTGCCGGCGACCGCAGCGGCATGCTCGCCGACCGTGTACTCGGCGTTCTCGGGGATGGGCGACTCGCCGAAACCGAGGAGGTCGATCGCGATGCAGCGGTGCCGATCCTCGATGAGCGGGAGCACGTTCTGAAACGTCACTGACGATGAGGCAATGCCGTGGAGGAGCACGACGACCGGCCCCGTGCCTCGGTCGACCGCGACGTGCAGCCGAGGTGGTCGCTGGAGGATCGGGAAGAGCGGCATCCCCCGATCATCCTCCCGAGCGGTCGTCCACGGAAGGGTGTCAGCCCTCTGGCCGTGCGGTCAGAGCCCTGCAACCAGCTCTGCGAAGACCTCGTTCGCGTCGGCACGCTCCCGGGTGAGCAGGGACGCCTGTCCGGACCAGAACCCCTGCAGCTCCGCGAGGCTGCGCTCGGATGCGACGGTGCGGAATCGGCCGGTGAGCCAGTTCTGCACCGGGAACGGAGCGATCCGGTCGGCTGCCTCGAGCTGTCGCAGCACCCGATTCGGAATGCCGCGTGCGAGTCGACCGCTCATCGCGCGGGTGAGCACGGTGCCGTCGGCCGGGGTCGTGACGAGGGCTTCGCGGTGGGCATCGGTCGCTGCTGAGATCGTCGTCCGGAGGAACGCGGTGCCGACCTGCACGGCGTCTGCGCCGAGGGCGCGCGCAGCTGCCACGCCTCGGCGGTCGGCGACACCACCCGCGGCGATGACCGGGACGTCGACGGCATCGACGAGCTGCGGGATGAGGGCGATCGTCCCCACGAGCGATTCCTCCGCCGGCCGCAGGAACGAGACCCGGTGCCCACCGGCTTCCATCCCCGTTCCCGCGATCGCATCGACGCCACCCAGCTGCAACGCGATCCCCTCGGCCACCGTCGTCGCCGTGCCGATGATCGTGATGCCGCGTTCGTGGGCGGCCTCGACGACCTCACGCGGTGGGACGCCGTAGACGAAGCTGATGACGGCCGGCCGCGCCTCGAGCACTGCCGAGATCTGCTCCTCGAACGACGGGAGGTAGGACCCGGGCAGGGTGGGTAGCTCGATGGCCAGCTCCTCGAACACCGGTCGCAGCGCCTCGACGGCCGCGGTGAACTCGGCGGCGGACTCGCTCGGCAGCAGCTCGTCGCCGCGCGGCACCCAGAGGTTCAGCGCGAACGGCTTCGAGGTGCGCTCACGGAGAGCTGCGGCCGTCCGTTCGATCCGGTCGGCGGCGTACCCGTAGAGGCCGAACGAGCCGAGCCCACCGAGTTCACTCACCGTGGCCGTGAGTTCCACGGAGGACAGCCCTCCGAACGGACCGAGCACGATGGGGACCTCGAACGGAAGCGTCTGCATGCCCCCAGTATCCGCCCACGGGGCGTTCGCTCCGATCCCTGCAGGTGACAGCGGACAGGACTGACGCCCCGATGAGGCTAGGCGGTCAGCTCCGGCCGCCCGATGAGCACGCGACGGAGGATCGCGCGCTCGGCGACCGTCCACAGCGCACTCGTCGCGAGGTAGACACCGGCGGCGAACGGCACGATCGCGGCGAAGACCACCGAGAGGAACGGAAGCCAGCGCAGGACCGGGGCGAGCGCCCGCGTACCGGCCGCGGCCGCCGACTCCGTGCCGGTGACCTCGGTGGTGCTCCCTGCCCAGCGAGCGGAGGCACGTCGCGTCAGCTCGATCGCCAGACCGAGGAGGGCCAGCACGACGAGGAACGGCCAGATCGCCGTGATCGTCGTGCCCAGCAGGTGGAAGAGGTTGGCGCCGAGCGGGACGCCCCCGACCACCGCCGCGAGGAGCGCGTTCGCATGACCCGCGATCTCCTGGTGGACGAACAACGCGTAGACAGCGGACAGCACCGGCGCCTGCGCCAACAGCGGGAGACAACCGGCGACCGGCGAAGCGCCGTGAGAACGGTACAGCTCGACGAGTGCGCGGTTCAGCGCCTCCGGCTGCTTGGCGTAGCGACGACGCAGGGCCGCGAGCTCAGGCGCAAGCCGTCGCCTGGTGCGTTCGGCCCGGACCTGCGAGATGCCGACGGGCAGCAATGCCAGGCGCACGACGAACGTGAGCACGACGATCGCGAGCAGCGGAGCCCACGAGCCCGTGAACGGCTCGAGCGCACCGCCGATCGCTTCCACGAAGCTTGCGATGCCGTCGAGGACGGCGGAGACGGCGGGAATGGTGGTGAAATCCATGGAGTGGTCCTTCGATCGAGAGCGGAGAGGAGACCGTCTGACCGCCGCGGACCATGGCGCGCGCGACTACTGCAGTCCGTGCCCCATACTCCCGACGATCGCGATCGCGCCTCCTGGCGCTCGGGAACGGACATGTCCTGGTGCGTCCGGATTGCTGTGGGCGACCAGCACCCGGAGGTTCTCCACCTCACGGAGTGGCGTCGGCCCGCTGCCGCCAGGCAGGAACGCTCGGGCCCGCATCACCTCGGCGATGAGCACCGTCGCCGCTGCCGCCGCCCCGATGAACCCGAGGACGACCAAGGCGGGGATCAGCGCGTCGCCGCTCGTGCTCACGCCGAGCAGCACGAACGCGCGCGCCACGAGCTCGAGCAGATCGACCATGCTTCGACGCTAGCACCAGCCATCGGCGCACCGAGGTCGATTCTCGTCTCGCCGCTCCCCCGGCTCCGGCCGGCTCGCACGGCCCGATCCTCCGCCCTGGTGTCGACGGGCGAGCCAGATGCTCACCAACCGAGGAGCGCGAGGACACCGGTGGCAGCGAGGGCGACCGCACCTGTCCACAGGACGATGGCGATGGCCTGCCAGAGGATGACCCACTGCTTCGGGACCCCCGAGCCGACGAAGAACGCGGCGGTCAACATCGTCGGGAGTGCGAGCGGCGCGAGGATGCTCGCTCCGGGAACGCCGAACTTGACCATCCATCGACGCAGGCGTGCACGGCCCTTCTGTCGCCCGGTCCGCTTCGCGTTCGGGTCGCGCGCATCGTCATCGCCCACAGACTGCTCCAGTGTGCTGATCGACGCGGGACCGGATGCGCCGTCGCGGGACACCGCTCCGACGGTCGCCCCGTGCTGTGGTGCGACGGCGCCGAGACCGTCGGACTGCGTCGTTCCTCGCTTGGCCGCACGCCGAGCGATGGTGCGCTCACGGATGCGGGATCCGAGGAGCACCACCCCAATGACGCACAGGATGTTGCCCGCCGCTCCGGCGACTGCGGCGACGACGGGGTTGATGCCCGCGATGATGCCGAGTGCGGCAGCCCCCTCTCCCTCGATGTAGGGGATCGCAGCTGCGACCGCGACGATCAACGGTTGCAGGATGTCGGGCACCTGCTGGATGAAGTTCTGTAACCACTCGTACGGGTTGTCCATGTCGGATCTCTTCTCACGGTCTCATGCGGCCCCATCGGTCGACCAGCCGCTTGGGAGCAGTCAAGACCGTGTGCCCACAACCGGGTCAAGCGTTTCTCGGCTTTCCCTCGGCAGCCGAGATCGCGCTTGACTGTGTTCCGAGAACAGGGTCTTGAATGGTCACGACCATTGCCGCTGGACCGTCCGGAGGCAGCACCACGATTGGAGTCCGTCATGGCCTGGAGCACACGAGAGATCGCGGAGCTCGCTGGAACGACGGTGAACACCATCCGCCACTACCACCGCGCCGGTCTGCTCGAGCTGCCCGAACGCATGTCCAACGGATACAAGCAGTACGGTGCGAGGCATCTCGTCCGGCTCCTGCAGATCCTCCGGCTCCGTGACCTGGGCGTCCCGCTCGGGCAGGTCGAGTCGGTTGGCATGGGCGGCGAGACACCGGGGGCGGCCCTCCTGGCGATCGACGCCGACCTGGCGGTGAGTATCGAACGACTGCAGCGTGCTCGTGCCGAGATCAAGGCGATCCTGGCTGGGACGACGGCGACGGACGTGCCGGCAGGCTTCGAGGATGTCGCCGGGCGATTGTCCACCCCCGAGCGGTCCCTCATGCTCGTGTACGCGAAGCTCTACGACGAATCCGCCATGACCGACCTGAAGACGATGGTGGACTCCGACCCGGATGACGGGAGCGCGGAGTTCGAAGCGTTGTCGGCAGACGCGAGTGACGCGGAGCGTCAGGAACTCGCGGAGACACTCGCCCCGCAGCTCGCGCGGCACCTCGCGGACTACCCCTGGCTCACCGATCCGAGCGGACGCATGTCGAAGGGACCGGTGATCACCCAGGAGGTGTTCCTCGCGACCGTCGTGGAGCTCTACAACGAGGCGCAACTGGATGTCCTCGGGCGCGCGAGCGTCATCGCAACGGAGCAGCTCGCCGCACGGACCGACCCAGCACCAGACGCGGACGCGGACGCAGACCCGGCGGGAGCTCAGCATGAATGACGACCTCGACTCGTCCACCACTGACGGGAGCCCGGCACACGTGGCCGACGGCCCACTCCTCGTCGAGGACGTGCTGCTGCTGCTCTTCCAGCCCGATTCCGGAACCATCGCCGGCGAGAACATCCTCTTCTATGTCCTCGGTGGCGCGGTCCTCGGCGACCTCGCGCTCACCGGCCGGGTCGAGGTGCAGCGACATGGCGCCTTGAGCACACGGGTGCACGCCGTGGGAGATCCGTCAGCGACCGACGACATCCTCGCCTCCGCGCTCTCCTACGTGGCGGAGAAGCCACGCAACGTGCAGACGGTCCTCGCCGCCGTCGGTCCGTCCTTGCGCGGGCCGGTGCTGGATCGCCTCGTCGAACGCGGCGACGTGCACCGAGAACACGGCAGACTCCTCGGCATCTTCCCCACGGAGAAGCTGACGCTCGGAAGTGGCCGCCGAGCGGAACTGATGACGAGCGTGCGCGCTGCGTTGATCGACGGCGAGACACCCGAACCGCGGGTCGCCGCGAGCATCGCGCTGCTCTCGGCGAGTGGCACGCTTCCGCAGTTCCACAGCGAGATCCCGTGGAGTGGCGACGTCTACACGCGCGGCAAGGAACTCGAGCGAGGCGACTGGGGAGCGGCAGCAGCCTCTGACGCAGTGACCCGCACCATGGGTGCCGTCATCGCGAACTCGGTCATCGCGGCCACGATCCTCCCGCGGACGTAGGAACCACCCGCCCGCGGGACGCCGATCAGCGCTGCCGCGGGCCGAGACTCTGACCCCTCCCCGTGCAGTCGACGGACCATCGCCCCTGTTCCCACAGCATCTCCGGGCGTCCGCTGGCGCGTCCGTGGCGACGGAAAGCGTTCTCGATCGCGTCAAGGGTGCTCCTGAGAAATACGACATGCGATGGACTAAGGCATAGTGGTGACGGGTTCGCACCCGCGCGAAGGAGCTAGAGCATGATCGACAAGACCTCCATTCGGGACTTCCCGCCGATGACGGCAGCGCTGCTGGCGGACAATTCCGGGGTGTTCCGGGTCGGGACGGCCGAGCAGCACATCTCCGCGACCGACGAGGGCGCCGCGCGCCGACAGTTGGTGGATCTGATGCACGCCGAGGCTCAGAAGTCGGGTCGCCCGATCCGGGTCACCATCACCGACCCCACGAGTGTCACCGTCCTGCTGGTCGGCGTCGACGGTGCCCTGGAAGAAGAGCGACAGACGACGGGACAGCTACCAGCGCCCACGAACGCCGCCGATCCGTCCTCAGCCGCACCTCGACGCGTGACGCCGATCCAGGCCCCGCCTCCTGCCCCGACGCCCGTCCCGGCGTCGGCTCCCATCCCCTCGCCCCCGATTGCAGCGCCGATGCCTGCACCGACGTCGACACAGCCGCCCACTCCGGCCCAGGTGCCGCGCGCCAGCGAACAGCCCCCAGCGTTCGACGGCCAAGCCTTCCAGCCTCTCGCGCAGCAGCCCGGCACCCACCAGCCGAGCGCGCACCAGCCGGCCGTCCAGCAGCAGGCGCCCCAGCAGCCTCGCGCGCAGCAGCAGATCCCTCCACAGCCGATGCCCCAGCAGCAGGGGCAGCAGCAGGCGCCGCAGCAGGGGCCTCAGCAGGCGCAGCAGCAGCCTGCCGGCCCACCGCCCGGGCAACCGACGTCCACAGCTCGGCGTGACCTGCGCGACGCTCCGTCGTTCCTGGCCCCGCCGACGGTCGGTCCAGCCCAGCACGGCGTGGCAGGTCTGTTGAACAAGCTCGGCTTCTCCGTCGCGCCGTCGGCTGCAGAGCGTGCCGAACGGGACGACGTGCACGCGGTCTCACGCCATTTCCCGCGGCGACGCACGATCTCGGTGGCGAACCAGAAGGGCGGGGCGAACAAGACGCCGACGGTGGTCAACCTCTCCTCGGTGTTCGCCCGGTACGGCGGTGGCGGAGTGGCCGCATGGGACAACAACGAGACCATGGGCACGCTCGGTTGGCGCACGGAGCAGGGCGGTCACGATTCGACCGTCCTCGATCTCCTCGCGGCCGCGGGTGACCTCCTGTCCCCCGGCGCCGAGCGTGCCGACCTGTCCCGGTTCGTCCATCACCAACCGGGTGACAAGTACGAGGTGCTACGGTCTGCGGCGGACGGTGAACACGTGGTCACCGCTGACGAGGTGGACCTCGTGCATCGGGTGCTCGCGAAGTACTACCGGCTGATCGTGATGGACTCCGGCAATTCGGCGGGCGCCCCGAACTGGCGGCGCATGGTGGAGCTGACCGATCAGCTCGTGATACCGACGACCACGGTCGAGGACAAGAAGGAGGGCGCCAGGCTCACGCTCACCGCCGTCAGCCGGGTGAGCGAGCGTGGCGCGGAGCTCGCGCGCAACGCCGTCGTGATCGTCTCGGAGTCGGAGGCGAAGGACACGGCGATCGCGAATGCCTACGCCGAGGACTTCCGCCCCTACGTTCGCGATGTCGTCGTCGTCCCCTTCGACCCGGCGCTCAAGAACGGTGTCATCCGCCATGACGCCCTGCGCTCCAACACGCAGCGCGCCTGGCTCGCCGCCGCTGCGGCAGTGTCCCGGGGGCTGTGAGCCGGACTGCCGAGTGACGACGTCTGCGATCGTCGAGGCGGATGGCGCAACCGTCAGAGGGACTTCCTCAGCAGCAGCGAATCGCCGTGCACCTCGTCGGCTTCGCGCTCGCCGGTGTTGAAGAAACCGAGTTTCTCGAGGACATGCAGCGATGCCGTGTTCCACGCTCGGACGGTCGACGCGAGGTGCTGGTGGCCAAGGGATCGCGCCAGGTCGATGACCGCTCCCGCAGCCTCGGTCGCATATCCGCGATTCCAGAACGCTCGCAGGAACTCGAACGCGAGCTCGGGCTCCGCCGGCCGACCGACGCTGTTCTCGACGAGTCCGCAGTATCCGAGATCGGTTCCAGCGGCCTTGAGCCGCACGACGAGCAGGCCGGGGTCCGGCGCGTGCTCGTGGCTTCGTGACCACACCTCCAACTCAGCGACGGTGGGATGACCGTCCTGCGTGAGGCGCCGGTGCGCCGGAACGCGTGGATCGCGCTCCGCCCAGAGCTGGCGGTGCATCACGGCGTCGCCGGGCCGCCACGTCGTCAGCAGCAGGCGCTCGGTCTCGAGGACGACCAGTGCTGACGACGTCTCATCGCGATCCATGCGGAGAGTCTGTCAGGCGGCGACCTCGCTCACGCGTCCCGCGCCGGGTGCCCTATCGAGCGGGGTTCAGGGCCGCCTGGATCGAGCGGATGTGCGCGCCGAGGGCTCCTGACGCAAGCAGTCCGGAGCCCAGCGGGCCCGAGGCGTCCTCGCCGAGGGGCGGTAGCCGTTGGAGCTCCATGCTCGTTTCGTCGGTGAGCACAGTCCACTCATATGAGGACAAGACTTAAAACCCTGCGGGATGTGAGATGAGAAACATGAGTACTCTTGTGGTCGAGGTGACGCCCAAGAATGAAGAGGAGGAAGTATGCGCCCAGGAACGTTCGCGCTCGGTATCGGCACGCTGTTACTGGCGCTACTAACGGCCTTCCCAGGCCCCCTCGCCTTGTATTTCGCAGGAGCCGCGCTGGTCACCGGGGGACTGATTTCGATGCTGTCCCAGACACAAGAGAAGACCGACGACCAGACGCCAGCTCCACAGCATCCTCCGCACAGCGATCGGCAGTGCTGCTGCGCTCGCGCTCACAGCGACCATCGCATCTCCGGCTAGCGCGTCACCGCCAGATGGATCAGCCGCGATCCAAGAGCTGATGTCCTTCACCACGGCGCATCCCTACGACCTGATCGGTGCGGATGCGCTGTCTCAGCGGCTGTTCGGTGCAGATTTCGAGGTGCTCTTCGAAGGCGAGACCGAGTTCACCTCGGGGGCGGACGCCCAATCGAAGCTCGACGCACGACGCCGCGCGCTCGACGCCAACATCGGTGCCCGTGATTCTCTCAATCCAGACACGTTCACGGTAGCAATGAGCAAAGTCGTCACTCCCCACGGCACAGCGATCGGAGGAGGCGCGACCTTCGCCCGATGGTTCGCGGGACAAACGAATCCCACGGACCTCGCCAACCTCGAGTTCCAACTGCCCGCCTGCGTAGAACTTCTCTACCCAAGCACCAACACGCAGGACATCTACGGCAACGTCACGGGCCTCGGCTCCCTTCGAAGCGCAAACGTCGCGCAAAAAGCTCCAGTCTGGAACATCGCGGACCACACCACGAACTTCATACCTCAGGCAGCATATGCCGGGGTAGGAATCTTCCTCGATCAGTCAAACTGCGGACCGGGCGTCATTCGAGCCGCTGCGGCCTTCAACTACAAGGCAATCGAAGGTGGGTCCATCCTCTCCGTCTCAGTGGGTTGGGGCGCGTTCTCAGTTTCGATCGGCGGAGGAACGCTCGAACTGCAAAAGTCCACTCCGCCGATTTACTTCAACATCTAACCTCCAACGTACGCATCACGCGTATGAGCGGGCAGTGCTATCGGGCGTGGTTCAGGGCCGCCTGAAGCGAGCGGATGTGCGCGCCGAGGGCTCCTGACGCGAGAAGCCCGGAACCCAGAGGGCCCGAACCGTCTTTGCCGAGGAGCGGTAACCGTTGGAGCGCCGATCTGACGGGGTCACTCATGTGTTCGAGCTGCCAGGAGAGTTCGGCCGCGCCTCCGCCTCCGGGCGCGGCCAGCTCAGCAGCCTTTGCCGCATATGCCGCGGCGCCGAGAGCGTGTGCGCCCATGTGCGCAACCCCCGCGGCCTGCCCGGCTGCCCAAGCGGCGGCTTTGGCTGCAGGCGCACTCACTGCGTGTGCGGCTCGGTTCGCCACGAATCGACGACGGATCTCACCCGCGGCATCCAGCTCCTCGCCGGCGAATGCTCGCGCGCGGGTGATGGCATCGCGTGGCCGATCGTCTGCCGGGGCCTCAGCCTCGAACAGCGGCAAGACCCGTTCGGCACAGTCAGCTGCCCACTCGGCCACTCGCCGACGCTCGATCTCGCTCAACGTTTGCGGAGAGGGCATGCGTCCACCCTTGCACACGGCGTGCAGCGGTGCGGGAGTACCTCACATGTCACACGCACCTGCTCCGCGCCATCGCTCATCCGCTCAGTGGCGGAGGTGGTCACAACTCGACGTGGATCGAGAGGTTCGCGAGTATGGTGCAATTCCATGGCACGCAAGCAGACCACTTCGGTGACGCCTTCATCCGGGATCGGGCTCGATCTGCATCTCGAACTCGACGGCATCGGGTTGCGGGTCGGGCTCACCGAAGCACTGCGGGCAGCTGTGCGATCTGGTCGACTCGCCTCAGGAACCCGGTTGCCCGCATCCCGAGCCCTGGCCTCGGACCTCGGAGTCGCGCGGAGCACCGTGACCGAGTACTACACCACGCTCGTCGAAGAGGGTTGGCTCGTCGCTCGTCATGGCTCCGGCACGCATGTCGCACAACGTGCAGTGCCCCGCGGGGCTCCCGAACAAGACATCCAGCCACATCAGCACACGCTCGGCCTGCAGCCGGGCGCAGCCGAGTACCCCGATTTTCCGCGAGCATCATGGCTCGCTGCAGCGCGCAAGGCACTGGCCGCTGCCCCCCACAGCGCGTTCGGGTACGGCGATCCCCTCGGGAGGATGGAATTGCGCCGTGCGCTGGCGGACTACCTCTCCCGGGTTCGTGGTGTGGACGCCGACCCCAGGCGGATCGCCATCACGTCTGGTTATCACCACGGTCTGGGCGTTCTGGCGCGCGCACTGAGAGCGGAGGGTGTCGGCACGGTCGCGGTGGAGGCATACGGGCTCGGGCTGTATCGACATGTGCTCCAGGACGCCGGGATGGAGACTCACGCCCTGGAGGTGGACGAGCGCGGGGCTCGACTCGACGACCTCGCGGATCTGGTCCCCGGAAGCGCGGCGATGCTCACCCCAGCACACCAGTTCCCCACGGGCCATGCACTATCGGCGGATCGACGCAACGCCCTGCTGGACTGGGCGCGGGCCACCGGTGGGGTCGTCCTCGAAGATGACTACGACGGCGAGTTCCGTTACGACCGGAAGCCCATCGGCGCGCTGCAGGGCCTGGATCCTGACCATGTCGTCTATTTCGGTACGGCGAGCAAGTCGGTTGCGCCCGCCCTCAGACTCGCTTGGGCCGTGGTTCCAGAGCGTCTCATGTCCGCCGTCGGTGTCGCGAAAGGTCGAGTCGACACGGTGAGCGTTCTCGATCAGCTCACGTTCACCGAGTTCGTGACATCGGGGAAGTTCGATCGCCATGTGCGCAGTCGGCGGCAGAGCTACCGAACACGTCGGGATCAGCTCGTGACGACGCTCGCAGTCCGCGCTCCGGACGTGCGGGTTCTCGGCATGTCCGCCGGGCTGCAGGTGGCCCTGGTCCTGCCGAGCGGCACCGAGGAGCGGATTCTCCAGGCTGCGACACGACAGGGATTCTTCGTGAGCGGACTCTCCGAGTTCCGTCACCCCCTGGCTCCCCGCCCAGCACCCTGGAGCGATGGCCTGGTCGTGAACTTCTCAGCGGTCTCGGACAGCGCCTGGCCCACTGCTCTGGAGTCACTCGCCAGCGTCCTGCCTTGAGCGGGGGAGGTCCCGCCCGCACCCCTCTGATCCGTCGGTGAAAGTGGTCCGGAAGTATGGGTCACAAATGGACCTCACTATGAGGCCTCTTTCTTTCTAGTGTCTTGAGTACGGGCCGCTGTCCCGTATTCATCCAGGTGCTTGAAGGAGCCGGACGTGTCACTACACCGCGCAACGCCATATGCAGGACGTCAACGCACGGTCATCCCGCCCCGCCTGGCATTGGCCGGCACTGCCATCGCGTTCATGAGTCTCTATCTGGGGGCCGGCGCGCTGACCCCTCTCCTGGTGGCCTACAAGGATCGATTCGCCTTCGCGCCGGAACTGCTCAACGTCGCATTCGCGGTGTACGCCGCGGGGTTCCTCGTCTCCGTGCTCATCTTCGGATCACTGTCCGACCACATCGGGCGTCGGCCCGTGCTGATCGGCGGCCTCATCGCCCAGGCGCGGATCTCGCGCCGAGCGTGAGGCCCGGCGCCGTCACGACCATCGAATCACCCAACCGAAAGGCAACAACATGTCCAAGATCTTCCTCGCCGGCGCATCTGGCGTCATCGGTCAGCGCATCATCCCTCTGCTCATCGACGCTGGCCACACGGTCGCCGGCATGACCCGATCTGCCACGAAAGCGGACAGAATCGCCGAGCTCGGCGCCGAGCCGGTCGTCGTCGATGTCTTCGATCGCGAGGAACTGATCGCGGCCGTCACCAGATTCGCGCCCGACATCATCCTCAACGAGCTCACCGACCTGCCCGACGACGTCAACCAGATCGCCGCGTACGGCGGCCTCAACGCCCGCATCCGGACCGAAGGCAACCAGAACATCATCGACGCCGCCCGGGCCGCAGGACACCCGAAGATCCTCGCCCAGACCGTGGCATGGGAACTGGCAGACGGCCCCGGTGCCCGCGCCGTGAAGCAGCTGGAGACGTCGGTGCTCGCCGAGGGCGGTGTCGTCCTGAGCTATGGACAGTTCTATGGACCCGAGACCTACAACCCGGACGCCCTGCCATCCGAGCCACGCGTGCAGATCGACCGGGCCGCCCAGCGCACCGTCGAACTGCTCGATGCACCATCGGGCACGATCCTCATCACGGACTGACATCTGCGGAGGGCCGATGCTCACCTGCACGGGGCTCGGCCTTCTCATCCCCGTGGACGCGCCCATTCGATCGAGCGACGCCGCAGCGCCTTCGAGCAGCACACCGACGGAAAGATCCTGATCACGATGGCTACAATCCGACCCGCTGGAGCACACACGAACACTTCGCCGCAGTCGCGAAGGGGCGACGAATGGCTCATCGCCATCGACCTGGACGGCACGACGATCGACGAGGCTGGTCAGGCGAGCGACGCGGTGAAGACGGCGCTGCGCAGAGTCGGTCAAGCCGGCCACCACCTCCTCGTCGCGACGGGGCGGTCAGCCGTTACCACCCTCACGGTGCTCGACGAGATCGAGGTCTGGCCGGAGTACGTCGTCTGCTCGAATGGCGGGATGGTGCTCCGCCGTGACCGCAACGACGCGACCGGCTACCGACGACTGCGAGCCACGTCCTTCGAAGTGCCGACCGTGCTGAATACGATCCGGCGAGAACTGCCCACCGCGCTGTTCGCCGTCGAGAGGGAGGACGGAACCTATCGATTCACGCACCCGTTCCCTCCTGCCACGACCGAGCCGATCGAGGAGCAGACCATCGTGGGGTTCGATGAGTTGGCCACCGGCAAGGCGGTCCGTGCGGTGATCCTCGCCCCCGGTGCCGATGTCCTCGCTTTCCGGAAGACCGTCGAGCGCCTCCGACTGCCGGGCACCACCTTCTCGCTCGGCTGGACGGCCTGGCTCGATATCGCGGCCGCAGGTGTGACGAAGGCTTCCGCAGCTGAGGAGGTCCGAGTCGCACTCGGCTTCAGCCGAGCCCACGTGATCGCGATCGGTGACGGCTACAACGACATCGAACTCATCCAGTGGGCCGGAGAGTACGGCCGAGGGGTGGCGATGGGCCACTCCCCCGAATCACTGCTCAACGTCGCAAGCGAGATCACCGGAACGATCCTCGAAGACGGACTGGCTACGGCTCTCTCCAGCTTGTGATGGCCGCCGCAGGGAGCACGCGGCGGGCAGCGTGCGACAGTTCCGTCACCGTGCCAGCAGCTCGAATCAGGATACGGCCGAGAGTTCTTTCACGAGCAACAGTTCCGCGATTTCACCGGGAAGCAGCAGGACGCCACTGTCTGCGTACCCACGACGCCGGTACAGGTTCTGCGACCGCTCGTTCGACACCGTGGACGTCAGTACCCGCGCGTGCCCCAGCTTGAGCATGTCTGCTTCCCACACGTCGAGCAGCTGGGTTCCCAACCCGGCGCCGCGGCACGATTCCGACAGGAAGATCATGTTGAGGAACGGGATCTCATCCCAGAACAGCGACCAGCGCAACCAACCCGAAATCTCGCCTCGCTCTTCGAGTAGGAGCACCCGCCCTTCCTCGACGCAGCGGCGCAGGGCGGCAGCCGTCACATGGCGATCGTGGGCGAGGAGGTAGTCGAGATCGGTGCTCGAGGCAGTGCGGACGATGTGCGGCATCCGATCAGCCTGTCACAGGAGACCCAACACGGATCGCTCGACGGCCCGCGCGGCAACATCGGCTCCCGTCCCAACCCTGGCACCGCCTCGAACGCCTTCGTCTCAGATGCCGAACTCGCGGCGGCTGGCGTAGCCGCCGTCATGACTCCGGTGGCTGAGGTGGCGCGAGAGTTCGATCGCTCGGGCAGTCCGGCGTCCTGATGGAGGCTGACACGAGCACGCTCTGAGATTGACCTGGGGGTTGAACCGATCTTCGCTGTCCAGCGCGGGCTCCCCCCACCGTTCCGGTCGAGCCGGGTGCAGCTCCGCCGTGCTCGGATGAGCCCTCGACGACGGGTGTGGTGAACAGCTGACGTGTCGTCGGACGCGCCCCTGGCGAGTGAGCATACGCCTGTCGCGACGGATCAGGCAAGACTTTCGAGGCAGAGGCGCCAAGAGCGCACGCTGTAGGCCCAAGCCGCGATCATCGACCGATTCCGCGGCGTCCAGAGGAGAGGGCCACCCATGACCGACTCGTATACGTATCCGCCCGATTCCGGGCGAAGTGGAACTGTCGACACTGCGAAGGAGCAGGCCGGGCAGCTCGCCGACAGCGCCAAGGCCTCGGCAAGCGAGGTCGCGCAGTCGGCCAAGTCCGCCGCGACCGACGTCGCCGGTGAAGCGAAGCGGCAGGCGAAGGACCTCCTGCACGAATCGCGCACTGAACTCATCGATCAGGCCGGCGCGCAACAGCAGCGCGTCGCCGCGGGCCTGCGTTCGCTCGGCGACGAGCTCGGCGGCATGGCCCGGTCGAGCGAGCAGCCGGGGGTCGCCGCCGACCTCGTCTCGCAGGCAGCGTCTCGCGCTGATTCTGTGGCGTCGTGGCTCGATGCCCGCGACCCTGGCTCTCTGCTCAGCGAGGTGAAGGACTTCGCCCGCCGTAGCCCGGGAACGTTCATCGGTCTGGCAGCGCTCGCCGGGGTCGTCGCGGGGCGCCTTGCGAAGAACCTTGCCGCTGATGCGAAGGACGAAGCAACGTCGTCGTCCTCTCACAAAGTGCCGGTCACGAAAAGCGCCCCGAGCGCTCAGTACGTTGCGCCGTCCACATCACCGGTGACACCGCCCCCGGTCATCGCTGGCAGCGAGCCGGTGACACCTCCTCCCGTGATCGGTGGGATGCCCGTGCAGCCGATCGGCGACCGCCTCGATGAATCAGGTCGGCCGTGACCGATCAGCCGACTCCCTCCGAACAGCAGGCCGCGAGCACCTCGCTCGGCGACCTCCTCGGCGAGGTCTCGCGCGATATCTCCACCCTCATGCGGCAGGAGGTGGAACTCGCGAAAGCGGAGATCCGTGACTCCGCGAAGAAGGCGGGGAAGGGTGCCGGCCTCATGGGCGGCGCAGGATATGCGGCCCTCATGGCCGTGTTCTTCCTGTCGATCGCCCTGTGGTGGGCTCTGGGGACCTTGGTCGGCAACGGCTGGTCCGGAGTCATCGTCGCCGGGCTTTGGGCGATCATCGCCGCGATCCTGTTCGCCGTCGGGAAGTCGTCCATGAAGCAGGTCAAGGGCATCCCGCAGACCGTCGAGACCGTCAAACAGATTCCAGACACCCTGAAGAAGAATGAGGAAAACCGATGAGCGACTACTCGGACCCGGATCAGATCCGGGCAGACATCGAACGCACCCGCAGCGCCCTCGGCAGTGACGTCGACGCGCTCGCAGACAAGGTCACGCCGTCGAAGATCGTGGACCGGGAGAAGCAGAAGGCGAAGAACGCGCTCGGTTCCGTGAAGGACCGCGTGTTCGGCGTCGCCTCCGACATCTCGGACACCGCATCGGACGCGCTCGGATCGACCGGCGACGCTCTGAGTTCGGCGCCGAAACGCGCCGTCGCCAAGGCAGAAGGCGCCCCGATCGCCGTCGGACTCATCGCCTTCGGCGCCGGGCTGCTGGTCTCGGCGCTCCTTCCATCGAGCACGAAGGAGAAGGAGCTCGCCTCCTCGATCAAAGACGCAGCCCAGCCGCTCGTCGACGACGTCACCGATGCAGCGAAGGAAGCCGCAGAACACCTCAAGGAGCCAGCAGCTGACGCATTCGCCGCCGTCCGAGACCAGGCGGCCGACGCCGCTGAGCAGGTCAGAACCGACGCCACCGGCGCGGTCGACGACGTGAAGGACGACGCCAACCAGGCCAAACACGCCGTGCAGCAGTCGAACGAGTAGCCACACCACCACTCATGAACGGCCGGACCGCGACCAGACGTCGCGGCCCGGCCGCTCCCCTTCCGATACCGGTCCTGCGAACGCCGGTTCGACACCGTGGACGTCAGCACCCATGCATGCCCCCACTTGAGCGCGTGGCTACTGAGCAATCACAGACGAGAGCTCCCAGGCAGCTCGGATGCTGTCTGTCTGTTCGTCGAGCGTCATTCCGGTGACGTCGAGCACGAGGTCAACGTCAGGAGGAACCGTCATGAGCTTGTGCACGAGCTCGAACTCTTCGTCGGTGATGTACACGACCCGCGTGCGGGCTCGTCGCAGGGCCTCGTCGAACGAGACCGCCAGGTGAACGATGAAGCAGTCCGGCAGTTCCGCGCGATACACCGCCAGGGCCTCCGCAGTGACGACGTCCGCCATCGTCACATCGAACCCGGCTCGGAGCACGTTGCGGCCGATCGCTGCGGCATTGGAGGCCGCGAGAACGTGCTGGGACTCACCCTCAGGACCACTCCAGAGCGTTGCGTCACCCGACACGATGAGCTGTCGGATGTCGTCGACATCGACAAAGGCTGCGCGGGTCCGGTGCGTGGCCAGTCGACGGCCGCAGGTGCTCTTGCCGACCGCGGGGCCGCCGGACAGAACGAGCGGTCTCATGAGAGGTCCTTCCGGAACAGGTGCAGCTGCCAGGATTACAGCAGGTCTTCGACCGCGGCGAAGGTGCGGTCAGGGTCTTCAAGCTGCATGTCGTGGCGAATGCCCGGAATTCGGCGCACCTGCCAACCCTGCTGCTCGAGGCGGTCGGCCAGGGCATCGGGCAGCACCGCCGCCGACTGATCGGAGAGCACGATCGTCGACGGGACTGCCGGCGCCTCGGCCGGTACCGGGTGGAAGGCGACATCACGGAACACGCCGACGGCCATCCGAGCATCGAAGTGCTTCTTCGCGTCGTCGAGGAGCGCGCGGGTCTCCGGACTGTACGCGGCGCGGGCCGCGGCGCTTGCCCTGGCCTGGCCGAGCTGGGCGAATCCGAGCGACACGAGCGGCGCCATCCAGAACAGTCGTCCGGCGAGGCCACTGATCGGCAACGCCAGCGCGAACCCGGGGTCGAGATACACCGCCCGCTCAGGCGCGAGCCGGGCGACTGCGCGATACAGCACCGCGCCTCCGAGTGAGTGGCCGACGATGCTGTGCAGCCCCGACGGCAGCGAGTCGACCAGGTCGGCCGCCATGTCGTCGATTCGATACGACTCGGCTCGAGGACTCATGCCGTGCCCGCGCAGATCGACGGTCGTCACGGTGAACCGACCCGTGGCGGCAAGCCGTTCGACGAACGGCCCCCACGTCGCTGCCGAAGCGCCGAGACCATGGACCAGCCCGACATGCCGTGGTCCCGATCCGGTGGTCATCGTCTGTAATCGCATGCTGTCATCCTGTCGGAACGCAGCGTGCAGCGGAACGCCTCGCTCGTTCGAAGAGGTCGGTTCAGACAGGGAGCTGGTGCTCCTCGTGCATTCCCGCCGGACGGCGCGACGAGTTCCAGGTCAGAGCGTCATCGAGTCGCTGGAGCCAGTTCTGGAACTCCTCGGGACTCGCGAAATGGGCCCCCGGCACCCGGCTGACCTCCTCAGCAGCGTCGGGAGCGTCGACGACGAGCGCATAGCCCGAGGCGGTCAGCGCCGCTGTGAAGGCAGGGAGGTCACCGCGGTCGTCACCGGCGTATGCAACGGTGCGCAAGCCGTCAGAGCGGATGATCCGGTGCAGCGCTGTGCCCTTGTCCTCATCCAACGGCATCCGCAACTCCTCGACACACTTCCCGGGTTCCCGCCGGAGCCCATGAACACTGATCATGCGCTCGACGATCGGCCCGACCAACTGCTCTGCAGCCGTGTGGTCGAGCGAGCGTCGCCAATGGATCGCGACGGCGAGGGACTTGTCCTCGATGTGGATACCGTCGACGCCGTCGAGTTCTCGGCGGAGTTCCTCGGTCGCAGCACGGACAGCTGACTTCCATTGCGAGGCTTCGGGCAAGACGTCGATGCCGCCAGCGGTGAGGCGTTCGAGACCGTATGAGCCGTAGAGGTCGACACCGGGAATGGCGGCTCGTTCGGCGAGGAAGGCCACCGGGCGACCGGAGAGCAAGGCGACCGTGGAGAGCTTGCCGGCCAGACTCTCCAGGATCCTCTCGGTACCGGGCAGCAGCTCGCTGCGTGCAGGGTCGTCGGTGATGCGGGAGAGCACACCGTCGAAGTCCATCACGAGGCCCGTGGGGTGCCCGGATACGAGGGCGCGGATGACGTCGGTGTCAGAACTCATCATCCAAGCCTAGCCTCGGCCTCCCGCGCGTTCTCGGCGAGCCGTTCCTTGCAAGACCTGTGGCCGCGTTGACCGCACCTGTGCCATTGTGCGCGGTGATGATCTGGTAGCCGCGAGCCGAAAGCGTGATGCGCAGTGCTCGAAGGATCTGCGGGTCGTCGTCGGCGATGAGGATCTTCATACGGGGCGCTCCTCGCGTCGGCTGGTATCGGCGGCGGAGTCGGAGTGGGCGGGAAGCGATATCACCATCGTCAACCCGCCGCCCGGAGTGTCCTCCGGCACGAGGGTTCCGCCCATGCTTTCGATGAAGCCCTTGGACAGGGCCAAGCCGAGCCCGAGCCCGGTGAGGTTGTCGGTGTCTCCGAGGCGTTGGAACGGAACGAAGACATCGTCACGGCGATCCGCGGCGATCCCTGGCCCGTGGTCGGCGACACGCACTTCGATGGTGCCGGCGAATGCGCTCGTCGAGATACGGACGCGGCGCCCGTGCGGGGAGAACCGTTGCGCGTTCGCCAACAGGTTCACGATCACGCGTTGCAGCAGACCCGCGTCCGCAACGGCCGTCGGAAGGTCCGCCACCAGATCCAGTTCCACGTCTGCCGGCCCGATGTCCAACTCGTCGAGCGCCGGGAGGATGACGTCGTCCACGTCCACATCCGACAGCGTCACCGCGAGCACGCCGGCTTGGAGGCGGGTGACGTCCAGCAGATTCGTGACGAGGGCGGCGAGCGTCTGCAGGCTCTCGTCCGCCGTCTCCAAGAGCTCGTCCCGGTCTGCGTCGCTCCAGGTCACCTCGGTCGACCGGAGCCCACTGACCGCAGCGGTCGCCGCGGCGAGGGGCCGGCGTAGGTCGTGACTGACGGCCGAGAGCAGGGCGCTGCGGACCCGGTCCGTCGCGGCAAGCGGTCCGACTTCGCGCGCTGTCTCGCTGAGGGAGTCGTGCTCGATCGTGGCTGCGAGCTGGCTTGCGATCACGGTGAGTAGGCGTCGTTCAGAGGCGGCGAGGGTCCGACCATGCAGTTCGAGCATCGCCTGTTCACCGACGGGAATGCCGATGAACTGGGAGTCGGCTGTCGGCTCGCCGTCCATGGCGAGCACACGATCCCCCTGGAGGAGACGGACGCCGGCGAGGGTGAATGCCTCTCTGGTCCGACTGACGAGCGCTTGGAGTGCTCCTTCGCCTCTGAGAACGCTCCCGGCGACTGTGGCGAGGAGCTCGGATTCGGCGGCCGCTCGACGGGCGGTGCGGGAACGTCGCGCGGCGAGATCCACGACGGCGCTCACGAGGACCGCGTTCGCGACATAGAGTACGAGCGCCAGCAGGTGCAGCGGCTCGCTCACGGTGACCGTGTAGAAGGGCTCGATGAAGAAGAAGTCGAGGGTGAGCCCCGACAGCACAGCGGCGAAGACGGCCGGCCAGAACCCGCCGATGAGTGCGACCAGCACGACCAGGAGTTGATAGGACAGGACGTCGCTGGCGATGGATTCGTCCGTCCGGAAGAGGACGAGCAACCACGTCAGGAGCGGGCCCGCGAGAAGCGCGATGATCAGCCCGGTGAACCTGCGTCGCACACTCAGCGCCCCGCCCAGCTGCGGCAGGGCGAACCGTCCACCGGCTGCCTCGTGGTTGACGATGTGGACGTCGATGTTGCCGGACTCACGGATGACGGTGTTGCCGATGCCGGGTCCGGTGAGCGCTGCGGCGAGTCTGCTCCGTCTGCTGACACCGATGACGAGTTGGGTGGCGTTTGCGGCCTTCGCGAAGTCGACGAGCGCGCGCGGCACATCGTCGCCGACGACCTGGTGATAGCTGCCACCGAGCGTGTCGACCAGCGCGCGCTGCTGAGCCAGCGCCTCAGGGTCACCGGTGCGCAACCCGTCCTGCGTGGTGACGTGCACAGCGATGAGCTCGCCACCCGCGGAGCGGGCCGCGATGCGCGCGCCCCGCCGGAGGAGGGTCTCACCTTCTGGACCGCCGGTCAGCGTGACGATGACACGTTCGCGAGCCTCCCACCTGCTGTCGATGCCGTGCTCGGAACGGTAGTCGCGCAATGCTGAGTCGACTTCGTCTGCGAGCCAGAGCAGCGCCAGTTCGCGGAGCGCAGTGAGGTTGCCGAGCCTGAAGTAGTTGGACAGAGCCGCATCGATGCGCTCAGCCGGATAGACGCGGCCATCCGCCAGGCGGTCGCGCAATGCTTGAGGCGCGAGGTCGATGACCTCGATCTGGTCCGCTGCACGAAGCACGGCGTCTGGGATGGTCTCGCGCTGAGGCGCGCCGGTGATCTGTTCGACGACATCGTTGAGGGATTCGATGTGCTGGATGTTCACCGTCGAGAGCACGGAGATGCCGGCATCGAGGAGGGTTTCGACGTCCTGCCAACGCTTGTCGTGGACAGAAGCAGGTGCGTTGGTGTGGGCGAGTTCATCGACGAGGGCGAGCTCCGGTCTGCGGGCGAGGACCGCTTCCAGATCCATCTCCTGGAGGACCACCCCACGATGGTCGACAGCGTGACGGGGGATGACTTCGAGCCCGCCGAGCATGGCCGCCGTAGCGGCACGGCCGTGGGTCTCCACGACCGCGACCACCACGTCGGTCCCCTCCCCGAGCAGCCGTCTGCCTTCCTCGAGCATGGTGTAGGTCTTGCCGACACCGGGTGCTGCGCCGAGGAACACTCGGAGCCGACCTCGCTTCATGCGTTATCCGTTCAGCTCGGACACGGCGATGTTCAACTGGAGGACGTTGACGGTCGGCTCGCCGAGGAAGCCGGCATCACGCCCCTGGATGAAGGACTCGACGAGCTCGTGCACGCGGTCCTCGTCCAAGCCCCGCTCCGCGGCGACCCGCGGAACCTGGAGCAGAGCGTAGGTGGGGCTGATGTGCGGGTCGAGGCCCGACGCCGACGCGGTGAGCGCGTCGGCCGGGATACTCGCCGGGTCGACACCCTCGAATGCGGCGATCGCGGCCCGACGCTCCTCGATCGACGCGACGAGGTCCGGGTTCTCCGGTCCGAGGTTGCTGCCGCTCGATGCGCCGCCGTCGTACCCGTCACCGGCCGCAGAGGGGCGCGACTGGAACCATTCGGGCAGGGGGTTGCCGTCGGCGTCGGTGAAGGACTGCCCGATGAGAGCCGAGCCGACGGTCTCGCCGTCGACGGACACCGGCGAACCGTTGGCCTGCGCTGACATGGTCGCCTGTCCCATTCCGGTGACGATGAGGGGGTAGCCGATGCCGAGGACGACGGTGAGGGCGAGCATGGCCCTGATGGCGACCCAGTACTGGGCGATGCCGCTGCGGGATGCACTCATGATGATGTGTCTGCTTTCCTGTGATGGAGTGTCACGTGTGGTGGTGGACGGCTCAGAAGCCGGGGATCAGCGTCACGACGAGGTCGATCAGCTTGATGCCGATGAACGGGGCGATCACGCCGCCGAGTCCGTAGACCAGCAGGTTGCGACTGAGCACCTTCGAGGCGCTGAGCGGTCGGTACTTCACACCGCGCAGCGCGAGCGGGATGAGGACGACGATGATGATGGCGTTGAAGATGATCGCCGAGAGGATCGCGGACGCCGACGAGTGCAGCTGCATGATGTTCAGCAGCGCGAGGCCCGGGAACACACCCGCGAACATCGCCGGGATGATCGCGAAGTACTTGGCGACGTCGTTCGCGATGGAGAACGTCGTGAGCGCACCACGGGTGATGAGCAGCTGCTTGCCGATCCGCACGATGTCGATGAGCTTCGTCGGGTCGGAGTCGAGGTCGACCATGTTGCCGGCCTCCTTCGCCGCGGAGGTGCCGGTGTTCATCGCGACGCCGACGTCCGCCTGGGCGAGCGCCGGAGCGTCGTTCGTGCCGTCACCGGTCATGGCGACGAGGTTGCCGCCCTCCTGCTCCTTCCGGATCAGGGCGAGCTTCTGCTCCGGGGTCGCCTCCGCGAGGAAGTCGTCGACCCCGGCCTCGGCGGCGATCGCCTTCGCGGTCAACGGGTTGTCGCCCGTGATCATGACGGTGCGGATGCCCATGGCGCGCAGCTCGGCGAAGCGCTCGGCGATGCCGGCCTTCACGACGTCCTTGAGGCGCACGACACCGAGGACCTGCGCCTCGCCGGACGGCGACTTCCGAGCGACGACGAGCGGGGTCCCGCCGCTCTGGGAGACCGCCTCGACGTGCTCCTGCAGTTCGGCGTGCGTCGAGCTCGCGATGCGGCCGGACCCCTCGACCCAGGCGATCACCGCTGAACCGGCGCCCTTCCGGATGAGCGTCCCGTCGGGGAGGTCCAGTCCACTCATACGGGTCTGCGCGGTGAACGGGACGACGTCGCCCGCGACAGCGTCGCCGAGGTGCACCCCACCCTCGATAACGGCGAGGTCGACGATCGACTTGCCCTCGGGGGTCGGGTCGCTCGACGACGACAGCGCGGCGGCTCGGATGAGCTCCTCGCGCGGCACGCCGCTCAGGGCGAGGAACTCGGCGGCCTGGCGGTTGCCGTAGGTGATCGTGCCGGTCTTGTCGAGCAGCAGCGTCGTCACATCGCCGGCGGCCTCGACCGCGCGGCCCGACATCGCGAGCACGTTGCGCTGCACGAGCCGGTCCATGCCTGCGATGCCGATCGCGGAGAGCAGCGCGCCGATCGTCGTCGGGATGAGGCAGACGAGCAGGGCGACGAGGACGGGCACGCTGACGGGTGCCGCGGCGTACGAGGCGATCGGGTTGAGCGTGAGCGCAACGACCACGAACACGATCGACAGGCTCGCGAGGAGGATGTTCAACGCGATCTCGTTCGGAGTCTTCTGTCGTGCGGCGCCCTCGACGAGGCCGATCATACGGTCGACGAAGGTCTCGCCCGGCTTCGAGGTGATGCGCACGATGATGCGGTCGGACAGCACACGCGTGCCACCCGTGACGGCGCTGCGGTCACCACCGGACTCGCGGACGACCGGGGCCGACTCGCCCGTGATCGCCGACTCGTCGACCGAGGCGATGCCCCAGACGATGTCGCCATCGCCCGGGATGAGCTCGCCCGCCGTCACCACGACGACGTCACCGAGGGTGAGGTCGGCGGACGAGACCTGGCCGATGGCCGTGTGCTCCGCGGACGGATCCGCCGAAGCGTCATAGGCCGTGACCTGGTTCGCCATGGTCGAGGTGCGGGTCTTTCGGAGGCTGTCGGCCTGCGCCTTGCCGCGACCCTCGGCGACGGACTCCGCGAGGTTCGCGAAGACGACCGTGAGCCACAGCCAGATCGCGATGCCCCAGGTGAAGGAGGCCGGAACGGGCGAGCCACCGGACTCCTGCGCCCCGCCGAGGAACGGTTCGGCAATGGCGAGCACCGTCGTCAGTGCCGCGCCAACCTCGACGATGAACATGACCGGGTTCCGGACCATGAGTCGCGGGTCGAGCTTGCGGAGGGCTCCGGGAGCTGCGGCGAGGAGCTGTGCGGGGCCGAACGCGGCCTTCGCGGGCTGGTGGTGGTGATCCTGCTCTTGCCCGGGTTCCGCGGAGGCGGGAAGCGTTCGGGTGGTGGACATGGTCATGAGAGCCCTTCCGCCAGGGGCCCCAGCGCGAGTACGGGGAAGTAGGTGAGAGCCGTGATGATCACGGCGACACCGGTGAGGAGGCCGACGAACTGCGGCCGGTTGGTGGGGAGGGTACCGGCGGTCGACGGGACACGGTCCTGCATGGCCAGTGAACCGGCGAGAGCGAGGACGAGCACGATCGGGACGAAGCGACCCAGGAGCATCGCGACGCCGAGGGCCGTGTTGAACCACGGCGTGTTCGCGGTGATTCCTGCGAACGCTGAGCCGTTGTTGTTCGCGGCGGAGGTGAAGGCGTAGAGCACCTCGGAGAGACCGTGGAGGCCCGGATTCCAGATGGACGTGGTCTCCACGTCCGAGCGGACGCCGGGGATGGCGAAGCTCAGCGCGGTGCCGGTGAGCACGAGGGTCGGCGTGACCAGGATGTACAGGCTCGCGAGCTTGATCTCTCGCGGCCCGATCTTCTTCCCGAGGTACTCCGGCGTGCGGCCGACGAGCAGGCCACCGATGAACACGGCGATGACGGCGAGGACGAGCATGCCGTACAGGCCCGAGCCGACGCCGCCAGGGGCGATCTCGCCGAGCATCATGTTGATCATCGGCATCATGCCGCCGAGGGACGTGTACGAGTCGTGCATCGAGTTGACCGCACCAGTGGAGGTGAGCGTCGAGGTCGAGCCGAACAGCGTCGAGGCGAAGATGCCGAATCGCTGCTCCTTCCCCTCCATGGCGCCACCGGCCGCCATCGGTGCTGTACCGAGACCTCGGGCCTCAAGAGCCGTGAGGATGGAGAACGACGCGAGGAAGATGACGCCCATCACCGCGAGGATCGTGTAGCCCTGCTTGCGGTCGCCGACCATCCGGCCGAAGGTGCGCGGCAGGGAGAACGGGATCATCAGCATGAGGACGTTCTGGAGAAGGCTCGTCCATGCCGTCGGATTCTCGAAGGGGTGCGCGGAGTTCGCGTTGAAGAACCCGCCGCCGTTGGTGCCGAGCAGCTTGATCGCCTCCTGCGAGGCCACCGGGCCGCCCGGAATGCTCTGTGCCGCGCCGGTGATCGTCGTGACGTCGGTGAACCCGTTGAGGTTCTGGACGACACCGCCGGCGATCAGCACGATCGCAGCGAGGATGGCGACGGGCAGGAGGAGACGCAGGATGCCGCGGGTGAGGTCGACCCAGAAGTTCCCGATCGTGCCTGTCTTCCGGCGCGCGAAGCCGCGGACGAGCGCGATCGCGACGGCGATGCCGACGGCCGCCGAGGCGAAGTTCTGCACGGCCAGGCCCGTGAGCTGCACGGTGTAGCCCATCGTCAGCTCGGGCGAGTAGGACTGCCAGTTCGTGTTCGCGACGAACGATGCTGCCGTGTTGAACGACAGCCCCTCGGGGACCGCGGGCAGTCCGAGGGCGAACGGGAGGACGGCCTGCGCCCGCTGCAGCGCATAGACGAGCAGCACGCCGACGGCCGAGAAGGCGAGGACGCCGCGGAGGTACGCCTGCCACGTCTGCTCGGAGCGGGCGTCGACCCCGATGAGGCGATAGAGGCCGCGCTCGACGGCGAAGTCCTTCTTCGACGTGTAGATGCGCGCCATGTACTCGCCGAGCGGGCGGTACAGCAGCACGAGGACGAGGACCAGGGTCGAGACCTGGAGGATCGCGAAGAGGGTCTCCATCAGAACCTCTCAGGTTTCACGAGGGCGTACACGAGGTACACGACGGCGGCTACGGCGAGGATCGCGGCGAGGAGGTCGAAGAAGATCACAGCTTCTCCACCCCTCGGGCCACGAGGCCGACCAGCGCGAAGACGGCGAGGATGCCGATCACGTAAGCGATGTCAAGCAAGAGGACTCCAGAGGGTGCGGGTCGGGCGTTCCGGAGGGGAACGCCGTACTGCCGAAGCAGCACAGCTCACGATCCAACACCCGCACAGACTGCTCGGACGTCGTCATAACGACTTCCAAACGGCTTTTCGACAGATCCTTACAGCACTCCTACGGTTCGCGCCTGCCGGGCGCTGCACCTCGGGTCTCCGCCGCGGTTCGGTGTCGGCACATCCGTGAATCCGCGCGCTACGGGATCGACGTGCGACGTGTGCGCGCGACGGCACGGCCCGCCAGCCCGACGCCGAGCACGCCGACGCCGATGAGCACGCTGGGCAGCGGCAGGGTGACGACGAGGAGGAGGCAGGCGATCGCGCCCACGATCTGCAGGAGACGCGGGTATCGCCGATGCGCTGTCGTCTGGGTGAGTGCGGCCAGGTTCGCGACGACGTAGTAGAGCAGTACACCGAAGGAGGAGAACCCGATCGCGTCCCGGAGGTCCACGGTCACCACCAGGACGCACACGACCAGGGCGAGGACGACCTCCGCGCGGTGCGGTACCTCGAATCGAGGGTGGATGGCGGCCAGCCACCTCGGGAGATCGCCCTCGCGCGCCATGGCGAGCGAGGTGCGCCCGATCCCGGCGATCAACCCGAGGAGTGCTCCGAGCGCCGCGGCCGCTGCGCCGATCCGCACCAGCGGCACCGCCCAGGGTGCGTTCGCCGTGACGACGGCTTCGGTGAGCGGTGTGGGCGTCTGAGCGATGCCCGCTGCACCGAGCGAGGACAGGAGCACGAGTGCGACGATGCCGTAGACGAGCACAGTGAGGGCGAGGGCGAGGGTGATCGCGCGAGGAATCGTGCGCGCAGGCTCGCGGACCTCCTCCCCCATCGTCGCGATGCGTGCGTAGCCGGCGAAGGCGAAGAACAGCAGCCCCGCCGCTTGGAGTATCCCCAAGGGTCCGGCGGAGACCCAGTCGGTTGCGGACGGAAACTGGCGTGCGCCACTGCCGCCGAGGACGACCGCGACGACCACCACCAGGAGCAGAAGGACGACCACGACGATCACGCGCGTCAGCAATGCGGTTCGCGTCACGCCACGGTAGTTGACGGCCGCGAGCGCGAGGACCGCCAGAACCGCGATCGGGCGTTCGAAGCCGGGCGGCGCTGCATAGGCGGCGAACGTGAGCGCCATGGCGGCGCAGCTGGCGGTCTTCCCGATCACGAAGCTCCACCCGGCGGCGAAGCCCCACCATTCACCCAACCGTTCGCGCCCGTAGAGATAGGTGCCGCCCGAACTCGGATACTGGGCAGCGAGCTGGGCCGAGGACGTCGCATTGCAGAACGCGACGAACGCCGCGATCGCCAGCCCGACGAGTAAGCCGGCCCCCGCTGCCTGCGCCGCTGGGGTGAAGGCGGAGAAGAGCCCGGCACCGATCATGGACCCCAACCCGATGAAGGTCGCGTCGGCTAGTCCGAGCCGGCGACGAAGCTGCGGAGGAGACGCCATGCGGGCATGCTAGCGAACCCAAGGAAACAATCTCCCGTCGTCGAACGACGCTTCGCGATCCACTTCACCACTGGAGATCCCAGCAAGGGGAATGCCTCGTCAGAGCGTGTCGTTGCCGATTACCGGTACCCTGTATGGGTATTGGGAGAGGAGAAGCGTCATGCACAGTCGTCACGGCGTCCACAGTGTCGCCGAGTTTCGTCCTCGACGCAGCCCGCGAGGCATGACCGCACACCACTCCGTGAGACGCGGCTCCGGAGCAGGCCTGACCGCGTCAGACGGTATCTCGAGGCTGCCGAGGAGTTCATCGTTCTGCACACTGGGATGTCGATGATCCGCGTCGCGGGCCGTGGCCGCGGCTTCGCCTTCGCCATCACGGCCACCACGCTGCTGATGATCGCGGCGAGCGCGCCCTCGCCGTTCTACCCGCAGTTCGCCGAACAGCTGGGGTTGCTGCCGGTCGCGACCACGCTGATCTTCGCCGTCTACGCGTTCACGATGCTCGTGGCACTCCTGCTCACAGGATCGATCTCCGACACGGTCGGTCGGCGTCCCGTCATTGCGGTTGGTTCCGTCCTCCTGGCCGTGAGTCTCGCGGTGTTCTGGCTCTCGGAAAGCCTGACCATGCTGCTCGTAGCTCGGTCACTCCAGGGGGTCGCCGCGGGCGTGCTGCTCCCCGCCCTGTCCGCCATGGTGGTCGATCTGGCGCCTCCCAAGCATATGGACGCAGCCTCGCTGTGGAACACGATCGCGGCCATGATCGGACTCGGCATCGGGGCGATCACCGCAGCGGTCGTGTTGGATCGCGCTGCCGATCCGGCCGCGGCGGTGTTCGGGACTCTCGCTGTCGTGTTCCTTCTCGTCGCCGCACTCGTGTGGACGACGCCGGAGCAGTCGCACTCGGCTCGCCCGCGGCTCGGGCGCACCGTCCCGAGACTCGCGGTTCCTGCCCATCTCCGTCGTGCACTCCTCGTGGCGGTACCCGCGATCATCGCCGGTTGGGCGACGAACGGGCTGTTCCTCGCACTTGGATCCGCGGTCGTCGCGCACGAGTTCGGCGCGACGACGCATGCGGCGCAGGCCAGTACCATTCCGGTCTTTGCCGTGTCGGGCATCATCGCGTCCGTGGTGCTGCACCGGCGTTCCGCCCGCGTCGTCAGCGTGTACGGCACGTCCGCGCTCGGCATCGGCACGGCGCTGAGTCTCGGCGCCCTGGCCGTGCACTCCTTCCCGTTGTACCTGCTCACCGTCGCGGTCGTCGGGACAGGCTTCGGAACAGCGTTCATGGGGGTGCTGAAGACCCTGATGCCGCGTGTGTCCGAGACGGAACGCGCGGCGGTCATGGCCGTCGTCTACACGGTCTCCTACCTCGCCTTCGGCGTGCCGACGATCATCGCGGGCCTGCTCGTTCCAGTCATGTCTCTCCAGGGGACGATGACCTCGCTCGGGATCGTGATCGTCCTGCTCTCTGCGGTCGCGACGGTGAAGCGCCTCCGCATCCGGGACCAAGCGCGCGGCGATGCTGGCTGAAAGACGCCAGCCCATGTCGCGAGAGAGGACGATGTGAACGCTCGGCTGGTCCTTGCAGACGCGCAGAGTGCGCGCGATGCGTTGCATTTCGCGGGGAGGGCGTCGCGCATCGGCAGCGACGGGGTGCGGCTGCAAGCATCCACCGGCACCCTCGTGATCTCCTCGGCGGGGCTCTCCCCGCGCGGCCTGTTCGACCGGACGCCGACCGTCATCGCCCTGCGTGTGCTCCGGGCAGATCCTGAGCTCGAGTGCGACCTCGTCGTCGAAACGCTCTCAGCGACCGATGCTCCTGCCGCACTCGCGCTGCCGGCGAGCGCGCTCGCGCCGCCCTGGGCCGCCCTCGCGCTGCCGAGAGGAGGATGGATGAAGCGCGACGAGCTGTCTTCGGCGACGCTCGCGGCGAGGTCCCGGTGGGGCATCTCCGCGGTCGCCCACGCGCTCCCCGACAATCCAGGTGAGGATGTCGTGCGAGCCGTGCGAGGTAAGGTCTGGGGCGAGCCGGAGGATGAGTTCGGGGGCCTGCCGCGAGGGGTCTCGTTCGTCGCATCAGCCTTCGGTTTCCTCGGCGACGAGCCTGAGACTGCGATCGTCACCGTCTCCGGGCGATGGACGAGGCTCACCCTGGAGCGTGGGCACGTGCTCTCGCTCGGCCCGGTTGCGAGCGGTCTGACCGAGGTACGGAGAACGGGCGCGCGGCCACGCTCCGCGGAATAGCCCGTCTGCCGGACAGCGCTGCCGGGTGCATCAGGCAGGTCACGCCCGACACACCCGGCAGCGCCGCCATCGCGGTCCCTACTGAGGAGGCGCTGTCACTCGACCCTCTCGGCGTTTGGCGATCCGTCGTAGGCGATGAGCAGCTGTGGAGTGGAGATGGGTGTTCCCTTCTCTTCCACGATGCTCGATCTCACGAGTCGACCGAGAGTGACTCGTGGGATGCGTGATCGGGTGCCCGCAGCTTCCGCATCGCCGCAGCGGTGACGATTGCGCCGATGAGCGCCAGGATTCCGGCGCCGAGGAATGCTGCGGAGTAGCCCTGGGTGAGCTCCCCCGCGGTGGCGTCATGGCCGGTGATGCCGTACACGATCGCGGTGAGCACAGCGAGTCCGAGGGCGGAACCGATCTGGTAGCTGGTGCTCACGAGCCCCGAGGCCACACCGGTTTCCGCGGGTGGGGCAGCGTTGATTGCGGTGCCGAGCGACGGCACAAAAGCCAGGGACATCCCAAGCGCCGCGAGCAGTGACGCGGGGAGCACGTCGACCGCGTAGATCCCGTCTGGGCGAATGAGCGAGAGCCATCCGAGCCCGAACGCGAGAATCGTCAGTCCGCTCACGATCAAGGACTTCGCGCCGAATCGTCGCTGCAGACGGGGCGCCAGAGCGATCATGACGAGCACCACGAGACCGGTCATCGGCAGGAGCGCTGCCCCGGCTGCGAAAGCGCTCGCGCCGAGGACCTGCTGCAGGTAGAGGTTCAAGAAGAACCACATCGACACCCACGCGGCGCCGAGCATCAGCTGTGCCCCATTGGCCGCACCGAGTCGGGGTGCGCGCAACAGGCCGAGGCGGAGCAGCGGATTGCCACTGCGTGCCTGAATGATGAAGAAGACCACCAGGAGCACGATTCCTGCGGCCAACACTCCGAGCGTCTGCACCGTGAGCCAGCCGATCTCCGGCGCATTCACGACTGCATAGACGATCGCTGCGAGGCCGGCGGTCACCGTGACGGCACCGGCGATGTCGATCGATCCAGACGCCTTCCGAACGGTGCGGGGCAGCGCACTCGCAGTGAAGACGAGCACGAAGAGGGCGATCGGAATGGTGACGTAGAACACCCAGGGCCAGCTGACGTACTCCGTGAGTACTCCGCCCAGGAACACTCCAGCGCTGCCGCCGATCGGCGCCGCTGCGCCGTAGACGGCGAATGCCTTGGGGAGGTCGGAGGTGCCGCCGAAGAGCATCATGAGCAGCGTCAGCGCCGCTGGCGCGATGAGCGCGGATCCGGCGCCTTGCACGGCGCGTCCTGCGATCTCCATGCCGACGCTGCTTGCTGCTCCCGCGATCAGCGATCCGGCAATGAGGATGATCCAGCCCAGGACGAAGATCTTGCGAGCACCGAAGGCGTCGGAGAGTCGACCGCCCAGCAGCAGCAGGCCGCCGAACGCCACGACATAGGCGTTGAACACCCAGGACAGCGATTCCGGCGTGAACCCGAGCTCGCGCTGGATGTCGGGCAGGGCGACACCGATGATCGAGGTGTCCATGATGACGACGAACTGCGCCGTGGCGATCAGCACGAGGCCGAGCCACCGCTTGGCTGGTGATATGGGTGGATGGATTGGCATGTGATTCCTCCTGAGAAGCTGCCGGACATACTTGGTCGCGCTACAACTTATACCCATAGGGGGTATCGGTATGGCTTTCTGCGCCGGTCGCGTCTCGGCACGCGCGCCCAGTGTTGCGGAGTACCCCAGTGGGGTATACGGTTGTGGCGTAGCGATACCCACTAGGGGTACCGTCATGAACGAGAGGAAACCGCGATGACCACGAACGAGTACCAGGTGACGGGCATGACCTGCGGACACTGCGAGATGTCGATCCGCGAAGAGGTCGGTCAGATCGCCGGAGTCGAGGTCACCCAGATCAGCGCCCAGACCGGAGCGCTCGCTGTGTCCAGCACCGATCCGATCGATGACGCGCAGATCCTCGCGGCCGTGGAAGAGGCGGGGTACTCGGCGGTGCGCACCGTATGAGGACGGGCGCACGCCTCGCCGTGTACGGGCTCGGGCTCGCGGTGGCGTTCGGCGGCGCAATGGCGATCGCTCGAGCCGTCGTCCCCGCCACCGTCGTCGCGGAATGGACGGAGGGAGCTGAGACGAGCGGACACACCGACGGGCACTCCGGAACGTCCGACGAGCCCACCTGGGCCACTGCCGATGTCGCCGCTTCTGAGGCGGCCGCTCCCAGGGGCCTGTCGCTCGGAAGCGACGGCTTCGTCCTGTCAGTCGTCGAAGCACCAGGCACCGTCGGCCAGGCCGGCGAACTGCGGTTCCAGATCCAGACGCACTCAGGCGAGCCGGTGACCGACTACACGACGGCCCACGACAAGGACCTCCACCTCATCGTCGTCCGCTCCGACGGCAGCGGTTTCCGTCACGCCCACCCGACGCTCGACCAAGCGGCCGGCACCTGGTCGCTTCCGTGGACCTGGGAGGCCGCCGGCAGCTACCGCGTGTTCGCGGACTTCACCACAGCCGACCCGGAACCTGTCGCGCTGACCCTCACACGCACCGTCGAGGTGGCAGGGGAGGTCACGCCGGTCGTCCCCAAGCCTGTTGCCGTCAGCCAGGTGGACGGCTTCGAGGTATCCCTCGAGGGCGATCTGTCAGCCGGTTCGTCGAGCGAACTCACGATCACCGTCAGCCGTGATGGCAAGCAGGTCTCGACCCTCGAACCGTACCTGGGAGCCTTCGGCCATCTCGTGGCGCTCCGCGAAGGCGACCTCGCCTTCCTGCACGTCCACGCCGACGGCGACGAACCCGAGTCCGGCGAGACCTCGGGACCCGCGATCACGTTCTTCGCAGCAGCCCCCACCGCTGGCCGCTACCTCCTCTACCTGGACTTCCAGGTCGACGGGCAGGTGCACACGGCCGAATTCGTACTCGATGCGAGCCACGACTCGAGTGACACAAGCTCCTCCGACCCGACGAGCAGCCCAGGCCCTGCAGACACCACGGACTCCGACGGCGGGTCGCACTCGGAGCACTGACGTCAGGCGTCGTCTCCAGGCACCGACGTCACCGGCAGAGGGGCAGCTCTGCGGATCGACAGAACACCAGAAGGAACCACAGATGAGCACATCAACACCCGCCACCGCGGGATCCGGCATCGAGTTGGAGATCGGCGGGATGACCTGCGCCTCCTGCGCGATGCGGATCGAGAAGAAGCTCAACAAGCTCGACGGCGTCGTCGCGACGGTGAACTACGCGACCGAGAAGGCGAAGGTCACCGTCCCCGACGGCTACGACCCTGCCGCGCTGATCGCCGAGGTCGAGAAGACCGGCTACACGGCAGCGCTTCCGGCTCCGAAGCGCGGCAAGGGTGATGCTGCCGCATCTGCCGATGACGATGCTGATCGCGAACTCCGCTCCCTCCGCAACCGCGTGATCGGCTCAATCGTCCTGACCGTGCCCGTGATCCTGATGGCCATGATCCCGGCTCTGCAGTTCACCTACTGGCAGTGGGCGTCGCTCGCGCTCGCCGCGCCTGTCATCGTCTGGGGCGCCTGGCCGTTCCACAAGGCCGCTTGGACGAACCTCACGCACGGTGCAGCGACCATGGACACGCTCATCTCGATGGGTACCTCGGCTGCATTCCTCTGGTCGCTCTACGCACTGTTCCTCGGTACGGCCGGTGTCGCGGGGATGACGCACCCGTTCGAGTTCGCCCTGGCCCCGTCCGACGGCGCCGCGAACATCTATCTCGAGGTGGGCGCCGGGGTGACGATGTTCATCCTCGCTGGTCGATACTTCGAGAAGCGGTCCAAGAAGCAGGCGGGTGCGGCTCTCCGCGCCCTGCTCGAACTCGGCGCGAAGGAGGTCTCGGTACTGCGCGGCGGCGTCGAGACGAAGATCCCCGTCGAGGATCTGGTGGTCGGCGACGAGTTCATCGTCCGGCCGGGTGAGAAGATCGCCACGGACGGTGTCGTGGTCTCCGGCACGTCCGCGGTCGACGCATCGATGCTCACCGGTGAAGCAGTGCCCGTCGAGGTCGCGGAGGGCGACACCGTCACCGGTGCCACGACGAACGCCGGCGGCCGGCTCGTGATCCGCGTGACCCGCATCGGCTCCGACACACAACTGGCACAGATGGCGAAGCTCGTCGAGGACGCGCAGACCGGCAAGGCCGAAGTGCAGCGTCTCGCTGACCGGATCTCCGGTGTCTTCGTGCCGATCGTCATCGTGATCGCCGTCATCGCACTCGGCGGCTGGTTGGGCGCCGGGTTCCCCGTGACCGCGGCGTTCACGGCGGCGGTCGCCGTCCTCGTCATCGCATGCCCCTGCGCTTTGGGCCTCGCGACACCGACCGCTCTGCTCGTCGGAACCGGGCGCGGAGCACAGATGGGCGTGCTCATCAAGGGGCCGGAGGTCCTCGAATCGACCCGCGCGGTCGACACGGTCGTCCTCGACAAGACGGGCACGGTCACGACCGGCAAGATGACACTCGTCGATGTCGTGCCGGAGTCCGGCACCGATCGTGCCGATCTCCTGCGACTGGCCGGAGCGCTCGAAGACGCTTCCGAGCACCCCATCGCACAGGCCATCGCCAAGGGAGCGACGCAGGAAGTCGGCGTGCTGCCCACTGTGGAGGGCTTCACGAACCTGGAAGGTAAGGGAGTTCAGGGCATCGTCGACGGGAGCGTCGTCCTGGTGGGGCGCGAGTCGCTGCTCGCCGAGTGGTCGCAGCAGCTGAGCCCGGAACTGGCGGCCACGAAGGCCCGCGCCGAACACGAGGGCAAGACCGTGGTCGCCGTCGGCTCGGACGGACGCGCGCTGGGGATCCTCGTCGTTGCCGACACGGTCAAGCCGACCAGCGCGGAAGCCATCGCGCAGTTCAAGGCGATCGGTCTGACGCCGGTACTGCTCACCGGTGACAACGCAGCCGTGGCTCGCCAGATCGCGAACGAGGTGGGCATCGACGAGGTCATCGCCGAGGTCCTGCCGAAGGACAAGGTCGACGTCGTCAAGCGGCTGCAGAGCGAGGGCAAGGTCGTCGCGATGATCGGTGACGGCGTCAACGATGCACCCGCGCTCGCGCAGGCGGACCTCGGTCTGGCCATGGGCACCGGTGCGGACGTCGCGATCGAAGCCTCCGACATCACACTCGTGCGCGGCGATCTGCGGAGTGCTGTCGATGCGATCCGCCTGTCCCGTAAGACCCTCGGGACGATCAAGACGAACCTGTTCTGGGCGTTCGCCTACAACGTCGCGGCGATCCCCATCGCAGCGCTCGGGATGCTGAACCCGATGCTGGCGGGTGCAGCGATGGCGCTCTCGAGCGTCTTCGTCGTCGGCAACAGTCTGCGCCTGCGCGGCTTCAGGAGTATCGCGAAGTAGCCCATGTCCCGCGGGTGGGGAGCACGATCACCCACGTGAGCGTTGCAGGTCCGTTTCCATACCGACCCGTGCAGGGCGTCGTATCGTGGCGGAGTGAGCGTTCTTATCGAGGTCGACGGAGAGCAGTTCCGCGTCGAGACACGAACAGATTCCGATCGCCGACTATCCATCGACTTCACGTGGCTGAATGGTCCCGCGGGCGGGACCTACGGCTTCACGGTCGCATCCGGGACGCGCGAGGCCGCGGGGACAGAGGAAACCCTGACCCGGGCGCAGATCGAACACACAGCAGCCGGTTTTGTGCTCGCGTTCTTCGCAGACGGAGGAATTGGGGCTTCCGACTTCCCAGAATTCGTCTTGTCGCGTCGGACTTGACGCCAGTCGATACGCCCGGCGTGAGCGCCCATTCGAACCGAGACGTGCGGGAACGCGGTCATCACCAAGCGTCCCGGACGCCCAGTCCGCGGAGCTCAGCGCCGTGCTGCCATCAATCAGGCCAGCCTGGTTGAGCGCTCCGATCATCGTCACGACCGAGTCGACCAGTCCACGATTCGACCAATGCGCCGTCTCGGCCAGGCACGATTCCGAGGGCCGCTCCCGTAAACCGAAACCCGAGCTTCTCAGCAACCCTCATCGATGCAGTGTTCCCGACCACACACTCCCATCGAACCTCAGACCAGTCGGACCGCTCGAAGACGGCATCGATCACAGCTTCCAGCGCTTCGGGCATGATGCCCCGTCCGCGGTGCGGCCGCCCGAGCCAATAGCCGACCATGCCACTGTTCATGCGCACTCCGACGACGCCGAGCACGTTCTCGCCATCTGCTTCTCGAATGGACCAGGTCCACTCCGTGCCGCTCGACCAGCCGCGCGGCACGTGCTCATCGACGAAGAACCGGGCATCCTCCCGCTCGTACGGCCATGGCGTCGTCATGAACCGTTCGAACTCCGGCTCTGTGCAATAACCAGCGATGTCATCAATGTCACTCGCCGTCGGTTGGCCGAGTACCAAGCGTTCGGTGTGCAGAGAGAACGGATCCATGCTGCGCAAGCGTAATGCTGTCCCGACCGAAAGGCGGTCTGTGGAGACGGCCGGTCACCTGCCGCCCGGGGGCTCCAGTTCGTCGAGGAAGCCGCGGACGACCGGCGTCTCGTTGTCGGGCCGCCAGGCGACGCCGACGCTCCAGGATGCTCCGCGGCCGCTGAGGCGCACCATCTCGACGCGCGGCGGTGCGACGATCCCAGCGCTTTCCGGCACGATCGCGAAGCCCACCCCGGCGGCGACCAGAGCCAGCACGGTCTGCAGGTCGTCAGCATCCTGAATCGCTGCCGGTTGCGCGCCCAGAGCGACGATGAATCGAGAGGTCTGGGCCGCCAACCCAGGACCCCGGCTGGCTGAGAGGCGCACGAGTGGGTGCCGGTCGAGCCATTCAGCGAGCAACCGGTCGTTGCGCGGGGCCTCCCATCCGGTGGGGTGGGCGATGGCGAGGTGGTCGGTGAGCACGGGAACGCTGTGGAGGTCGACTGGAATGGGGAGGCGCGCGAAGGCGATGTCGAGACGACCGTTGCGCACCAGCTCGAGCTGAGCCGACGATGACATGTCTTCAAGACTCACCGAGACTCCGGGCGTCTTCGCACGGAAGGCGGCGACTGCGCGAGGGGCCACAGTGATGCTCGACAGACCGAAGCCCACCGTCAGGCGTCCCTCCTCGCCGCCGGCGACGCGCTTCGCCCGTGCGTCGAATCGCGCGGCGAGGTCGACGATCTCACGCGCGTCGTCCAGCAGAGCGAGGCCGGCGGCCGTCAGCTCGGAGCCGTGTCGGCCTCGATGGAACAGAGATGTTCCCACGATCGCTTCCAGCTGCTGGATCTGTTTGGTCAGAGCCGGCTGGGTCAGCGAGAGTGTGATCGCGGCTCCGCTGAACGTCGTTTCGCGCGCCGCATGGACGAATGCCCGCAGCAGACGTAGTTCCATTCCTTCAGGTTATACAGAAGCACCCAGAATTGATTGGAGAATATCCAACCGATCGCGTTTGCTGGAGAGCGACCACCGAGAATGGAGAGCCCCGATGACCGACGATCCAGCCGACCTCAGAGTGTCCGTTGTGCAGTTCGAAGCGGTTGCTTCCGACAAGGAGCGCAACCTTGCAACGGTGCGCCGTCTGGCGTCTCAGGCGGCGGCCGACCGCGCGCAACTGGTCGTCTTCCCCGAGATGTGCCTTCTCGCCTACTGGCACCTCACGAAGACCACGGCCGAGCGCCTCCACGAGCTGGCCGAGCCCGCCGACGGCCCGCTCGTGCGGGCGCTCCAGGAGATCGCGGCCGATCTCGGCGCGGGTATCGGAGCCGGCTTCCTCGAGGTCGATGGCGGGAAGCTCTACAACTCCTACGCGCTGTGCTTTCCCGACGGGACGGTCCACATCCATCGCAAGCTGCACGCGTTCGAGCACGACGCGATCTCGAGCGGTGACGACTACACGGTCTTCGACACCCCGTGGGGAGTGCGGATGGCCATCCTCATCTGCTGGGACTGCAACCTCGTCGAGAACGTGCGAGCGGTGGCGCTGCTCGGCGCGAAGGTGCTGCTCGCCCCACATCAGACAGGCGGAACCAGCTCACGCAGTCCGCACGGGATGAAGGTGATCCCGTCGGAGCTGTGGCACAACCGAGCCGAGGGCCCTGGGGCCCTCCTGGACGCGGTGAACGGACCGGACGGGCGCGGGTGGCTCATGCGGTGGCTGCCGTCGAGAGCGCACGACAACGGTATCTTCGTCCTCTTCAGCAATGGAATCGGTCCGGATGACGACGAGGTCCGCACGGGCAATGCGATGATCCTCGATCCGTATGGTCGGATCGTCGCCGAGACGCCCGTGGCCGACGAGTCCGTCGTGACCGCGGACCTCGACCTCGATCTGCTGCCGCTCTCGACCGGGCGTCGGTGGCTACTCGGGCGACGCCCCGAGCTCTACTCCCTGCTCACACAGCGTTCCGGGCTCGAACGGGATGCCCGCACCGCCCGGCACTCGCAGGCACCCGTGCCCGACGACTTCCGCATCGAGGGCTGACGTCGTGTGTCTCATCCGGCCGCGATACCGAGACCCGCAACGAGGGGCGCGAGGGTGACGACGAGGATGAAGACGCGTTCGGCGAGTCCGAATGTGCGGCTGCGCAGCGGACGCACGAGCAACGAGACGACAAGCGCGATGAGGGCGACCATGGCGATGGTGTCGAGGACGGAGAGCACGCCGCCAGCGCCTGTCAGCCCTGACCCGCCCAGGAGTCGCCCGAGCGGTCCGATCGTGGCGTAGGCGATGGTGAACCACCCCACTGCGAGGAGCAGATGCACTCGACCGCGGAGCGTCGTGCGCTGCCCTGGCCCGTCGGTCGGGACCCAGGGCATGACCGAGAGCACGACGGCCAGCACGATCAACCAGGTTCCGACCGGCACCCGCTGCGCGCCGAGCGCAGGATCAACGAGGACGCTCAGCCCGAGGGCGGCCCAGCCGGCCGCTGCCGCCCAGGACGAACACGTCGAGAGAGCACGTGTCACGGCAGACGACGAAGCGGCGTAGTCGCTGACGGTGTCCCGGACCGGGTGGATCCCGGCCGGCCGCAGATGGAGTGTCACGAAGACCACCAAGCGGATCACGAACAGCACAGCGGCAACCTGGGCGAACAGCACGGACATACAGCTTCTTCGACGGTGCGAAACGACGCGGACGCGGCGCGGTTTCAGCGGTAAAGTCTCAAGTGACTTGAAGGTCAAGAGGAGGACGATGCGAATCGGTGAACTCGCCCGCCTGACCGGAATCGCTCCGTCCGCCATCCGGTACTACGAAGAGCGCGACATGTTCAGCCCCGGCCAGATCCTGCGCTCATCAAGCGGCTACCGTGACTACACACCGGCGGCGCGACAACGGCTCGACCTGATCCTCGCCGGACGCGCAGCCGGTCTCTCACTCGATCGCATGCGGACGCAGATGGCGAACTGGGACACCATGAGCGACAGTGCACGTGCTGATCTGCTCGACGAACAACGAGTGAGGCTCGACGAGCAGATCGCCGTTCTCACGCGCAGCCGGGACACCGTGGCCGCCGCATCGGCCAGGTTCCGAAGCGGGGGCTGAGAGCCCCAGCCGGACCGAACGGCGCATGTCGCGCGACAAGAGCGGAGCCGCCCAGCTCAGGGCAGCTCCGCTCTTGTCGTGGCGCGAGTTCACGACATCAGGATGAGCAGGTAGCCCCTCGTGACATCTGAGCGCGTTCCAGCAAGCGGATTGCGCATCTCTGCATCAAGAGAGGTCGTTCATGACCTTGAGCGTGCGATCAACCTGTTCTTCGAGCACGATCTCGCCGTATCCGAAGACTGCACTGACGGTGCGTCCGTCGAGAGGTTCCACCCAGTGCGAGGGGATTCCGTTGAACCCGTTGTAGATTCCGGCCCAGGATCCAGCCGAGGCGCCGATCGAATCCGAGTC
Organism: Plantibacter sp. RU18; assembly: GCF_050613355.1. Taxonomy (NCBI): domain Bacteria; kingdom Bacillati; phylum Actinomycetota; class Actinomycetes; order Micrococcales; family Microbacteriaceae; genus Plantibacter; species Plantibacter sp. RU18. The sequence goes on along the minus strand of NZ_CP159618.1, from coordinate 166,373 downwards.
GAGTCCTGCCTGCACCGAAAGAGCTATGGTGCGGGTGAAGTCGCCTTCACCCCACAAGATGGCGGCGGCCAGTGCCCCGGCGTTGTTTATGGTGTGGACCCAGCTCATGCCTTCGTACCGCTTGTCGAGCGCGTCGGCTGCGCTCTCCCAGCTCTTGCCTGCGGCGAAGTCGTCCGCAACTCGTCTGATCTCTTCTGCGAGTCGGGAGCGCGCAGGGATGTGACGAAGGGACTCTCGTATGGAGGCTTCGGGGGATTCTGCTGTGAACGCGGAGGAGATGAGCGCGGCGGCCCACATCTCGCCGTACACGCCGTTCGCCCGATGACTGAGGATCGCGTCTCGGTGAGCGAACTCAGCAGCACGGCGAGGATCGCCAGGGAACACGAATCCGAAAATGTCCGCGCGGATCAGTGCACCAATCCACTCGCGGAACGGGTTCTGAAACTCGCCCGCATCGTCAAGAGGAACTTCGCGCACGAGATTGTTGTACGTGGCGCGTTCGGCGGTGTAGGTCTGTTGGAGTGGCAGCCGCAGCAGCCATTCCCTCGCCACGTCATAGGTGGTGAAGTCCTTGCCGTAGGTCTCGAGCAGGTGCAGTCCGAGGACCGTGTAGTCGACGTCGTCATCTCTCACTCCGCCCTGGATTCCACCGCGCCGCAGCGTGTCATAGGACATCCACTCGGCCGCGAAGAACCCATCCTCGCTGAGACGGTCTGGGTCGATCGGGACGTAGTCCTCGAGCGGATATGCGGATTTCGACTCCAGGTACGCCTTCAAGACGGGGCGCTGGAAGCCGTGTTCCACCGGTTTGCCGAGCATGTTGCCGGCCACCCGCCCGTACCAAGCACCGCGGATCTTGTCGCGGAGAGCGTCACCGCGCGGCGGCTCGGTCACCTCCGCGGCCGGCAACTCACCGACGATCGCCTCAAGCGAGGACTCCTCGAAGTAGCGCCAGTCTGCGGGCGGCGCGAGCGGAATCTCGGCATAGATCTCCAGCAGCGCGGCGTCGTCAGCACCTGTCGCACTGAGACCGGAAAACCTGGCTCGAAGATCGGAGACATCGTGTCCTGTCTCTTCGGCTTGGGGGAGCTCGCTGATCACGAGACCGAACGGTTCTTGGGACATGCCAGACTCGCGTTCGACGTCAGAAATGTACTCCACGGATTCTCCTTCGATTGAGCAGGCCGACTGGCCTGCAGTGCGGAACTGAAAAAGGCGTTCTCTTCGGTGATGCGCGTTGTGTTGCTCACGGAGCCGGGCCGCTTCGTCAGCCCTTTGTTCCCGAGCTGGCGAGTCCGGCAACGAATTGGCGCTGCATGAAGAGGAACAAGATGATGAGGGGGACGACGATGATCACCGATGCTGCGTTGATCAGATTGAAAAGCTGCGTCTGCCCCTGGCTGAAGTTCAGGAACGTTGTCGAGATCGGTAACAGGGCAGGGTCCAGGATGAATGTGACGGCGAACTGGAGTTCCCCATATGCGGCCAGACCGACGACGAGTCCGACGGTGAGAAGTCCCGGCCAGGTGAGCGGCAGAATCACCCGACCAGCTACCTGCAGTTCGTTTGCCCCATCAAGCCGGGCTGCTTCATCCAGTTCTTTTGGAATATTGACGAGGAACGTACGAAGTAGAAGTACGGCAAACGGTGTATTCAAAGCGATGTAGATGAGGATCAGGCCTTGGAGCGTGTTCACCAGGCCGAGCTTCACCCACAAGAAGAACAGCGGCACGATGAACGACTGCACCGGCAGAGAGATGATCACGAACAGATAGGTCTGGAATCCGCTTTTGAAGGGCAGATCCAGCCGTGCTAACGCATAAGCGGCCAGACCTGCACAAATCCAGGTTCCGACGACCGTGAAGAACACAATAATGGCGGTGTTGAAGAGACCTTGGCCGATGCCGCCACGCTCCCACGCTTCCGCGAAGTTGCCCCACTGCGGACTGAGTGGAGGTCCAATCGGGTTCGTAGCCAGTTCCGCAGAGCTCTTGAGCGCATTGAAGAACATCACCACGATAGGGAATGCCGCGACGATCGCGAAGAAGACAAGAATGACGTAAGCAATCGGAGTGCGGCCCGAGCCGCCAGGCCGTGGATCGGCGGAACCGGCCTTCTTGAGTCGTCGTAGTGAGGACGTGGACATCAATTTTCCTCCTTGCGTCTCAGGTAGGTGATGACGCCGATCACAACGCCAGAGATCAAGGTCAGCGTGAGGGCCAAGGTAGTTCCATAGCCGGCTTCGCGTCCGACGATGGACGTTCGGTTGATGAGGAGCGCTGCTACGTCGCTTGAACCGGCGGGGCCTCCTCCGGTCAGGACGCGAGGCATGTCGTATACGAGGAGACCCGCGATCACCGCGAAGCTGATCGAGAAGACGAGCATCGGTCGGATGCCCGGGATGACGACGTGCCAGAATTCCCCCAGACACCCACACCATCCAGGCGGGCAGCTTCAACGAGAGCGGGGTCAACAGTTTTGATTGCGGCAAAGAAGAAGACCATCGAGAAGCCGATGAAGCTCCACACGTGCACACCGATCACTGTCGGCAGAGCGAGCTCCTGAGACCCGAGGAAGTAGACGTCGTTGAGCCACGTGATCCCAATCGCGTCGAGGGCCGACGCGATTCCGGTCTCCGGACTCAGCAGGTTTCGCCAGATCTGCGCGACGACCACGCTGATGAGCAGGAACGGAATGAAATAGATGGCACGGAAGACAGTCGATCCTCGACGGACACGCGTCAGGAGGAACGCGCCGAGAAGTCCGAGTGCGGTGGGAACGATGACCAAGACGACGAGGTATACGGCATTGTTGCGCATCGTCGACCAGAACACGTCGTCGGTCAACATCCGCTGCCAGTTGTCGAGTCCGATGAAATTCGGCGGACTGATGCCGTTCCAGTCGGTGAAGGAGTAGCCGATGCTGCTTACTGCTGGCCCGCCAATGACCAACAGGTTGACGGCGATAGCAGGGAGGAAGAACAGGAGGGCGACTCGTCGCGATCTCCGCTGTAGGAGGCTCCGACGGGGTCGGTTCCGTCGGCGGCCAGCGACGCGCGAGTTGCTGGCCGCCGCGGCGCCGGTCGTGACGTCACTCGAATCGATCACCGTGCGTCCGTCGCCCAGACTGAGGGCACGTCTCCGGATGCGATGTCCTCCTGGGAGGCACTTTCGAGGCCCCCACAGAAATCGGCTGGTGTCATGTCGTCCGTGATCAGTTTCTCGGTGTTCGTGACGACGAATGCCTCAGACTTCGGCCCGAAGGATGTATAGGTGACGTAGCCGACCATGCTCTCCGCGGAAGCTTCGTTGATCTGGGTGTAGTGCTCCACGATGCGAGGATCGACGTTGTCGGGTACTTGAGACGGGTCGAAGTCGATAGGAAGCGGAGTCGCACCATCAACTCCCGCCGCCACGTCCGCCCAAGCTGCGTTGTCGTTGGTGTACAGCCAGGCAAGGAACGATTTCGCAGGTTCCGTGTCGCTGAGCTGGGCGTTCACGGAAGCTGTTCCACCCACAGCGAGGGCATAGACGTTCGCCGGCACGTCATCGCTCAGGGGAGGAAGCGGTACCCAGTCCCACTCTGAGGTGTTGCCGTCGGCGCCGAAATAGGCCGGGAGCTGGGTGAAGTCGTAGCTGCCTGAGATGAACATTCCAGCGGCGCCACTGGCAAAGTCCTGATAGACCGCACCGAAGCCCTTTGTGAAGTACTTCTCGGTACCTCCACCGATCCAGCCTTTGCCGAAGTAGTCGACCATGGTGGTCGTGGATTCCACGCACGGTTCGTCAGCCCATGATGCGTCGCCGAGTAGTGCGTCGTGAATGTATCCCGGCCCGGCGACCTGATTGAGCAGAGCAGAGAGCGTGATCTCGACGACTGCCCGGTAGTCCGCGTTACCTCCAGCGAAGGGAATGACGCCTTCGTCGACCATCTCGTTGGCGAGCGCTTCTAGTGAGGCACGATCGGTCGGCGGCTGCCAACCATGCTCTTCGAAGAGAGTCTTGTTGTAGAACAGGACGAGTGACTCATAGGCCGATGGAAGTGCCACGACTTTGCCGTCCACGGTCCCCGCTTGCAGAGCCCAAGGGAAGATCTTGTTGTCCAAACCGTTCTCTTTGACGAGATCGGTGAGATCCGCGAGGTAGCCGGCCTCTGCGTAGGGCCCCACAGTGGACGGGCCTGCTGCCCCGACGATGCTTGGGCCCTGGCCGGCGGCCAGGGCAGTTCGCTGCTTATCGGCAACGGCATCAGCCGGCATGAAGGTGATGTTGACCTCTGTACCCGGGTGGGTTTCGGTGAAACCGTCGTAGGTGGCCCTGATCGTCGCCTCCTGCGACTGATCCGGGGGCGCCGCCGCCCACATCTCGACCGCTCCGGCACTCGACGTCGAGCTCCCGGTGCAGCCTGAAAGGACGAGCCCAACGGCGAGTACTGCTCCTGTTGTCACAGCGGCGCGGCGGCGGCGGCGAATGGTTGCGGGGGTGAACATGAATGCTCCTTTGCTTTCAGGGCTGAGTTGGTCGGTGTCGGGACCCGGGATGAATCCTGCGAGGTGGACGGAATGAGCGCAGAGACGGGCGAACCTCGTCCAGGGCAGGCGGCTGCAATGCCCATGCGCCCTGAAGCGGGCGCGGGATGGTCGTTCTGGAGAGGCCGCTACCTCCGCGGCGGCCTCATGCGGACTCGCGTAAGACGAGCGAGGTGGGCAGCACACGGGTGACGTATGGTGCGTCGGCTCCCAGCACGATGCGCTCAAGCAGCAGTTCAGCGCATGTTGCGCCCGTCAGGCTTGCCGGGTTGGTGATGGTTGTCAGCTGCGGAGTGACAAGAGCTGCGGTTTCGATATCGTCGAAGCCGATGACCGCCAAATCCTCCGGAATTCGAATGTTCAACGCTCGAGCAGCATCCATGACGCCGATGGCGATGAGGTCATTGGCGCACATGATCGCTGCTGGGCGCCGATCACCGTGGAGGAGAGACATTGCTGCGGCGAAGCCGCCCTCGCGAGTGAACGGTGTATGGCGGATCCAGTCGTCTTGGACATTCAACCCGAGGGCGTGTGCCGCGCCGAGGAAGGCAACGAGCCGGTACATCCCGTTGCCCTCAGGGCCATCGACGAAACCGAGATCGCGAACACCGTTGCCGTGGAGGTACTTCACCGCCTCGCCAAGACCCACTGAGTCGGCGGTGACAACAAGGTCCGTAGCGATGAGCCCGCTCAGGCCGCCGACGACCACGACTGGTAGGTCTGGTCCGACGATCCTGCGCAAGTCAGCGGTGGAAGTTGCAAGTGAGTGCATGACGATGCCATCAACACGTCGCGCAACCATCTCTTGAAGCGCCGCGCGTTCTCCTTCGGGATCTCCGTCGGTGTTGGCGATGAGGGTCATGAACCCGGCGTCATTGACCCCGTCGAGAAGAGCACGTGCCGAGGCCGGATAGTACGGGTTCGCGATATCCGGAATGATCAAGGCCAGGGTCTGTGTGCGCTGCGTACGCAGGCTTGTCGCCAACCGATCCGGTCGATAGTCGAGTCGTTCGACTGCGTTCAGGATTCGGGCACGTGTCGCGGGGGCCACCGGGCGGCGGCCGCTCAGAGCATGGGAGACGGTTGTCGGGCTCACCCCTGCTTCGGCCGCGACGTCGGCGATCCGTCGCGATGGAACCATGAGATGCTCCTTCGCAAATCGGTTTGTGTTAGTGGCTGGGACCAACCATGCTCGGCATTTCCGGGGCTGTCAATAGGAATAGCTACGCAAACGACTGTTTGGGTTTTGCATCTGTTTGCGCCCCGATTGCGCGGCGCGAGCACGCTAGCCTGCGACGATGAATGAGATCGTCGTCCTCGGCAGCGCCAACATGGACCTCGTGGTGCGGCAGCCGCGACTACCGCACCCAGGCGAGACCATCTCCGGTCTCGCGTTCACCACCATCCCGGGCGGCAAAGGCCTGAATCAAGCAATAGCAGCCGCGCGAGCCGGCGCGTCAGTGAGCTTCCTCGGCGCTGTGGGTCGCGACGTGTTCGGATCCGAACTGCGTGACTGTCTGCAACGAGACGGCATCGATGTGCGGGGCCTCCAGGACGTCGACGTCGACACCGGCACCGCTCACGTCTCGGTGGTCGACGGGGGCGAGAACGCAATCGTCGTGGTACCGGGGGCGAACGACTCGATCACAGCGCTCAGCGATGTCGCAAAGAAGCAGATACGCGAAGCAAGATTCCTTCTCGCCCAGTTCGAACGACCTACCGCCCTGATCCTCGAAGCATTCCGCCTCGCCAAAGAGGCGGGTGTCACGACCGTCTTGACCCCCGCCCCCGTCCGCGAGATCTCAGAGGAGCTGATGACACTCGTTGACGTGCTCGTCCCAAACGCGCAAGAAGCCTGCGAACTCGCAGGAGTCAGTGACGAGGAAACGGCTGCGACTCACCTCAGCCGCTCGGTTGGTCTCGTGGTCATGACTCGCGGATCACGGGGGGCGCTCGTCGCCAAGGAAGGCGAACTCATTCGAACGGTTCCTGCGCTTCCAACGCGTCCTGTAGACACGACTGCCGCGGGCGACACGTTCGTGGGCGCGCTCGTTGCGATACTGGTAGAGGGAATGCCACTCGAGCATGCCCTGTCAGCAGCTACGGCCGCCGCGTCGATTTCTGTGACGCGAGAGGGCGCTTCGACATCGATGCCCACTCGTGCGGAAATCCTGGAACTTGCAACACTCTCCAAGCTCGTGAAGCACCCGCTGGACACCGTCGTCTGAAGGCGGCGGCGCCTCGTCTCACCGCCACTTTTCCAGTTCGCTGTCGACGCGCGGGTCTGATCTCACCCGCACCTCACCTGAGGTGGCGCCGTCCGGAGTCGCGACGATCGACAGACCCAGAAGCTCGGCCGTTTTCAGAAGTTCGTCGCGGACCGGGCCCGCCTCCTGAACCGAGCGTCTGCTGAAGACGTAGTGCTCCTCCGAATCGCTGATTCGCTCGTTATACCCGCCGTCGGCCCACATCTTGCAGAACTCGTCGAGCGCCGCCTGGTCCAGCTTCGGCATCGCGGCGATCTCACGGCGCCTCTGATCGCGCCACTGATCGAGTCTGCGCGTCTCGTGAACCCAAGCGAGCTCGGGGTTCTCGAAGCGGCCGTCCGGCAGCAGGCTGTCGTGGTCGATCTCCCACGGACCGTGGTTGTCGAGGGCGGCGAACCCGCTATGGGCGAAGCGCAATGCCAGGTCGGAGGCGTCGGTCCGCCGTTCGTATCGGCGGTACTCGACCTCGGCGTGCTCGCCCTCACGCATGCGTGACACGATACCGAGCGCGGTCTCGATGACCAGCGCCTCATCGGTGAGCACGCGTTCCAGGCGGAAGGTCGTGTTCTCCTCGCTCACGTGCTGCGCGATGAACGCGTTGAACGCCGTCGAGAACTTGAGATGGTCGCGATCACCCATCGTGAACGAGCTCCGATGACCGTCGTCATCCCAGAACACCAGCTGTCTGTCACTCATCGGCACCTCTCGACGCATCAGGGGTTGTCAGAGGGCACGAGCGACCTCTGTGTTGACGGTGTTCGCTGCAGTCACAGGCTACGACGAGACCGCGGATGCCGACGCTACCACTCACGAGCGCGGTGCTCACCCCCTGACCAGCGCGGCAACCCTCCGATCCATCACATCTGGACCAGGACGTCACTCGGAGGAGCGACGCTCCCTCACCGCGTCGAACGTCCGTTGGAGGGCCGCGGTGGATGCTTCGTAGTCGAGCTGGGCGACACCGATGAAGAGGCAGTCGACGACCATCAGCTGCGCGATGCGGCTTCCGAGCGCTCCCGAGCGGAACGCCGTCTCCCGAGCAGACGTCTGGAGGACGATGTCCGCACTGCTCGCCAGGGTCGACTCCGCGTGGTTCGTGATCGCGATGGTCGTCGCCCCGGAGCTGGCCGCGAGACGGAGGAAGTCGACGGTGTCCGCCGTCGCACCGGAGTGCGAGATCGCGACGGCGACCGCATGCTCGTCGAGGATCGCCGCAGCCGTCCACGCGGCATGCGGGTCGGGCCATTCGAGCGCCACCCGTCCGATACGCGAGAGCTTGCGCTGCAGGTCGACGGCGACGATCGAGCTCGCCCCGACGCCGAAGATGTCGACGCGGCGAGCGCCTGCGACCGCGGCCGCCGCGCGGGTGAGCGCTTCCGTGTCGAGCGCCTGGGCGGTGTCGGCGATCGAGAGGGATTCGTTCGCAGCGACCTTCGCCACGATGTCGTCGAGACTGTCTCCGGCCACGATGTCCGGCGACTGCGCGTTCGTCCCGGCCAGCGCGAGTCGCTCACGGAGGTTCTCCTCGGTCAGATCGTGTCGGAAGTCCTTGAATCGGTCGTAGCCGATCTTCCGCGTGAAGCGCACGACCGTCGTCGTCGACGTCGATGCCTCCTCGGCGATCTCAGCCACGGACCTCGTCGCGAATGCGCCCGGGTCTGCGAGGAGTGATTCGGCGATCCGCCGTTCGGAGGGTCGGAGTTCGTCGAGACGAGCGCGTACCTCGGTGGACACCGCCCGGGACGGCCTGCGGACGTCAGCTCCCATCGATGCTCCCCTCGTCGGTCAACACTGTACCGTCGGCACCGCTCAGCCGAGTGTATGGAAAGTACCATCCGCGGGCGAGTTGTGTATATTTGTGACCTGAACTCGACGGCCAGCGCTCCTCCATCCGGGCGAACCGGCCGCCACGTGCAGCGGGGCACCGCGGGTGCTTCTGCGCGCACACGATCCAGGAACCAAGGGAGGTCCCGTGACCAGCTCCACATCGCGCAGCGACGTGATCAGCAGCACCGCCCGACGCCGGGCGATCGTCGCCGGCAGCGTCGGCAACTTCATCGAATGGTACGAGTTCGGGATCTACGGGTTCCTCGCCACGATCCTCGCCGCTCAGTTCTTCAGCGACGGGCAGCAGACCGGCATCGAATCGCTCATCGCGACCTATGCGTCCTTCGCGATCGCCTTCTTCTTCCGCCCGGTCGGCGCGGCACTCTTCGGCCGGATCGGCGACCGGATCGGTCGGAAGCCGACGCTCATCCTCGTCCTGGTGATGATGTCCGTTGCGACCGCACTCATCGGTGTCCTCCCGACGTACGCGTCCATCGGCATCGCGGCACCCATCCTGCTCACCATCGTGCGCATCCTGCAGGGTCTCTCCGCCGGCGGTGAGTTCGGCGGCGCCGTCTCGGTCATGACCGAGTTCGCGCCTGCAGGGAAGCGCGGCTTCTACGGATCGTGGCAGTCGTTCACCGTCGCACTCGGCCTCCTCGGCGGTGCCGGTACCGTCGCGTTGCTCTCGGCGATCCTGTCCGAAGCCGATCTGGCAGCGTGGGGTTGGCGGATCGCGTTCCTCCTCGCACTCCCCCTCGGCGCGGTCGCGCTGTTCCTCCGCCTCAAGCTGGAGGAGACTCCTGAGTTCCAGAAGGTCGCCGCCGCAGGCACCACCCAGGTCGCCGAACCGGTCGTCCGCGCCGGCGCAGCGGAGACCGCGAAGGCGATCCTCTTGGGGATCGGACGCTTGATGGGTTGGTCTGCCGCGGGCTACACCTTCCTCGTCGTCATGCCCTCCTATCTGCAGAGCAGCCTCAACGCGTCCTTCCAGCAGGCGCTGATCGCCACCGTGCTCGCGAACGCCGGCTTCGCCGCGACGATCCTCCCGGCCGGCTGGCTGTCGGACAAGATCGGTCGACGCTGGGTGATGCTCACCGGCACCGGGCTCATCGTCATCCTGGCGCTGCCACTGCTCAACGTGCTGCAGGACCCCGACCTCGGCGTCGGCGTCCACGGCCTCGCCGTGTTCATCGCCGGAGCGATCGTGGGCATGATCGCAGGCCCAGGGCCCGCCATGCTCGCCGAGATGTTCCCCACATCCGTGCGCTACACCGGCCTCGGGCTGTCCTACTCGATCTCGAACGCCGTGTTCTCGGGCAGCGCTGGGCTGATCATCACGTCGCTGATCGCCTCGACCGGCAACGTCGACGTCCCGGCGTACTACGTGATGGCGACGTGCCTGGTGAGCGCGATCGCCATCGGCACCCTCCGCGGGAACGCGCACCGGACGGAGCTTCGCAAGTGAGCCGGCCGATGCGCGTCATCGGGCTCATGTCCGGCACCTCTCACGACGCGATCGACGCCGCCGCTGCCGAGATCAGCGTCGACGGCGACACCCTCGTCGTCCGACCACTCGGAATGATCACCGCCGCGTACCAGCCGGAACTCCACGCCATGATCACCGCAGCCCTGCCGCCCGCGAGCACCAGCGTCGGCGACGTCTGTCGGCTGGACACCCGGATCGGGCAGGCGTTCGCGGACGTCGCGGTCCGGGCCGTCGCGGAACTCTGCGAAGGGGATGCCGACCTCATCGTCTCCCACGGTCAGACCATGTACCACTGGGTCGAGGGCGGTCGCGTCGGAGGGACGCTCCAGCTCGGCCAACCGGCTTGGATCGCCGAGCGCACCGGCTGCACCGTCGTCGCGGACCTGCGTTCGCGAGATGTCGCCGCCGGTGGCCAGGGCGCCCCGCTCGTGAGCATGATCGACGCGCTCTGGCTCGACGGGCAGACCGCCGCGGCCGTCAACCTGGGCGGCATCGCCAACGCCACACTCGTGCGCCCGGGTCGCGACCCGATCGCGTTCGACAGCGGTCCGGCGAACGCCCTCATCGACGCTGTCGTCGCCGAACACACGGGCGGTGCCCGACAGTTCGACGTCGACGGTGAGCTCGCAGCGCGCGGCACCGTGCACGAGGACACCCTCGACCTGCTGCTGCGCGAGCCCTACTACGAGCGCCCCGCACCGAAGTCGACCGGTAAGGAGCTGTTCCACCTCGAGTACCTGCGCGAGCGACTCGCAGGCCGCCCGACACTCTCGGTGGAGGACCTGGTCGCGACCCTGACCGAGCTCACGGCGCGGACCGTCGCCGACGCGGTCCGAGGGATGGACCGCGTCATCCTCGCCGGCGGCGGGGTACGCAATCCGCAGCTCGTCGGGCGCATCCGTGCCGCACTCCCCGACGCCGACGTCGTCATCAGCGACGACGCGGGACTCCCGTCCGATGCGAAGGAGGCACTCGCCTTCGCCGTTCTCGGTTTCCTGACCGTGAACGGGCAGGCGGGTTCCCTGCCGTCTGCGACCGGCGCCTCGCATGGGAGCGTCCTGGGTGCGATCGTCCCGGGAGAATCGCTACCGCCGCGAACGCTCGACGTGCCGCCCCGGCGGCTGCGGTTCGAAGCATGACCGCCGACAATCGCTCTGATCCACACGACGGCCCCCGCCCGTCCGACCATGAACGGAAGGCAGATCGTGCCTGAGACAACGAGTACCCTGGCAGCGCTCTCCACCGAGGGACGCAATCCGCGCACGGTCGACCTGGACACGCTCGACACCCTCCGGCTGCTCGAGGTCATCAACGACGAGGACCGACTCGTCGCCGACGCGGTTCGCGCGGAACTGCCGAGCATCGCCCGTGCTGTCGAGCGCATCGCCGAGGCCCGCCGCCAGGGCGGTCGGCTGATCTATCTGGGCGCGGGGACGAGTGGCCGTATCGGGCTGCTCGACGCGGTCGAATGCCCGCCGACGTTCGGTACCGACCCCACCGAGGTGCTGGGTCTCATCGCCGGCGGCGAGAACGCCTTCGTGGTCGCCGTCGAGGGCGCCGAGGACGACATCGAGCTCGGTGCTTCGGAACTCGTCGCGGCCGGTCTCCGCCCGACGGACGTCGTCGTCGGCCTCGCGGCCAGTGGTCGCACGCCGTACGTCATCGGGGGCCTGCGCTACGCCCGCGAGCTTGGTGCGGCGACGATCGCCGTGTCCTGCAATGCGAACGCGCGGATCAGCGCCGAGGCGGACATCGCCATCGAGGTCATGACCGGACCCGAGGTGCTGACCGGTTCGACCCGCCTGAAGGCCGGGACCGCGCAGAAACTCGTCTGCAACATGCTCTCCACCGCGACCATGGTGCGGTCGGGCAAGGTCTACTCCAACCTCATGGTCGACGTCCGGCCGACGAACGAGAAGCTCGTCGACCGTGCACAACGGATCGTCGCGGACGCCACCGGTGCCGAACGATCGGTCGCCGACGCCGCCCTGGAACAGGCCGGCGCACACGCCAAGACCGCGGTCGTCATGCTCCTCGCAGACGTGGACGCAGCGGCGGCGGCTCGGTTGCTCGAGTCGCATGACGACGATGTCCGGTCGGCCGTGGCCGCCGCGGGCGCCTGAGCAGGAACGAGAGGACCACCGTGGAGATCATCATCCTTCCAGACGCCGCCGAGGTCGGTCGCGTCGCCGGCGCGAAGATCGCCTCGATCATCGCAGGACGCCCCCAAGCCGTCGTCGGGCTGGCGACCGGCTCCAGCCCGCAGGGTGTCTACGCGGAGCTGGCACGTCGCGTCCAGGCAGGATCACTGTCGTTCGCGCAGGCCCGCGGTTTCGCGCTGGACGAGTACGTGGGCATCCCGGCTGAGCATCCCGAGTCGTACGCCAGCGTGATCGCGCGCGAGGTCGTCGGTCCGCTCGGTTTCGACGCCTCGCGGGTCCGGGTCCCGGACGGACGCGCCGGCGACCTCGCGTCCGCTGCGCGGGAGTACGACCAGGCCATCGCCGAAGCCGGTGGCATCGACGTGCAGATCCTCGGGATCGGTACCAACGGGCACATCGGGTTCAACGAGCCCACGTCGTCGTTCGCGTCGCGCACGCGCATCAAGACCTTGACGCCGAAGACGCGCCAGGACAACGCCAGGTTCTTCGACTCGCTCGAACAGGTCCCGACCCACTGCATGACGCAGGGGCTCGGAACCATCCTCGAGGCTCGCGAACTCGTGCTCGTCGCACAGGGCGCCGGGAAGGCGGACGCCGTCGCGGCCGCTGTCGAGGGGCCACTCAGCTCCTTCGTGCCAGGGTCGGCGCTTCAACTGCACCAGCACGCGACCGTCGTCGTGGACGAAGCAGCAGCATCGCGGCTGCAGTTGGCGGACTACTATCGCTACACCTACGACAACCGGCCGGAGTGGCAGCGCTTCGAGTGACGGCCGGCCGATGACCCGGAGACGCTCCGTCCACCTGAGGCTTCCGGCCGCTGCACCCGCAACCCAGCACGCAGGCGATCCCGCACCACGCTGACGCCCGCATTCGAGAAGGAAGCCTCGTGGCACACCCGACCACCGTCCCAGCCCTCATCACCGCAGCCGTCGGCGATCCCGCGCGGATCCGTACCCGCGCGATCGATAGAGCCGCGTACGCCGGTGATGCGTCCCACTACCTGCTGACGCCGGAGGCGGTCGTCATCGCGGAGAGCGCGTCCGAGGTCGCCGCGATCCTGCAGGCGGCGACGCGTTCGTCCGCAGCGGTCACATTCCGATCGGGGGGAACGAGCCTGTCCGGTCAGGCCTCCGGTGCCGGCATCATCGTCGACACGAGGCAGCAGTTCCGGACCATCGAGGTGCTCGACGGAGGCGAACGCGTCCGTGTGCAGCCCGGGGCGACCGTGGCGCAGGTGAACGCCCGTCTGACACGACTCGGCTACCGTCTCGGTCCTGATCCGGCGAGCGAGGTGGCGTGCACCATCGGCGGCGTCATCGCGAACAACTCCAGCGGCATGGCGTGTGGGATCGACGAGAACACCTACCGGACGCTGGAGTCGATGGTGTTCGTGCTCCCCTCCGGCACGACGATCGACACGGCCGACCCGGCGGCCGACCAGCAGCTGCACGCCGCGGAACCCGAACTCGCCGAGGGCATCGAGCGTCTGCAGCGCCGAGTCCGTTCGAATCCGGCGTCGGTCGCGTCCATCCGGCGGCAGTTCTCCCTGAAGAACACCATGGGCTACGGGATCAACGCCTTCCTCGACTTCGAGTCGCCGGTGGACGTCCTGCAGCACCTCATCATCGGCTCGGAGGGCACGCTGGCGTTCGTCGCGGAGGCGACCTTCCGCACCGTCCCCGTGCTCCCGCTGGTGTCGACGGCGCTGGCCGTGTTCCCCTCCCTCGATGCGGCGACCCGGGCCCTGCCCGAGCTGGTCGCCTCCGGAGCGGCGACGCTGGAGCTCATGGACGCCACCTCGCTGACCGTGGGGCAGCGACTTCCCGGCAGCCCCGCCGAGATCCACGGATTCACACCCGAGGATCACGCGGCGCTCCTGATCGAGTACCGGTCCGGCGACGCCGTCGAGCTTCGGGACCGCGCGACGACGGGTGGAGCGTTCCTGAACGGTCTCGACGTGCACGCGCCGGTGTCGTTCACGAGCGACACCACCCAGCGGTCGCGCGCTTGGGCGCTCCGCAAGGGCCTCTATGCGTCGGTGGCCGGTGCGCGACCCTCCGGCACCACGGCGCTGCTCGAAGACATCGTCGTACCCACAGCCGCCCTCGCCGACACGTGCGCGAGCCTGCAGGAGCTCTTCGACCAGCACGTGTACCGGGACTCGGTCATCTTCGGGCACGCGAAGGACGGCAACATCCACTTCATGCTGACGGACCGTTTCGAGGGCGACGCCGCGCTCGGCCGGTTCGTCGCCTTCACGGAGCAGATGGTCGATCTCGTCCTCGATGCGGGCGGGAATCTGAAGGCCGAGCACGGCACGGGTCGCGCCATGGCGCCGTACGTCCGCCGGCAGTATGGGGACGAGCTCTACGGGGTGATGCTCGACCTGAAGCGACTGGTCGATCCGGCCGGCGTGATGAACCCCGGCGTCTTGATCGACGAGGACCCCGAGGGGCACCTCCGCGGGATCAAGCTGCAGCCGACGGTCGAGGAGGAGGTCGACCGCTGCGTGGAGTGCGGATACTGCGAACCCGTCTGCCCGAGTCGCGACCTGACGTTGACGCCGCGCCAACGCATCGTGGTCCGCCGTGCCGAGGAGTCCGCTCGTGCACGTGGCGACATCTCCCTCGCCGAGGAGCTCGCGGACGACTACGACTACGCCGGTGTGCAGACGTGCGCCGTCGACGGCATGTGTCAGACCGCGTGCCCGGTCCTCATCAACACGGGCGCGTTGGTCAAGCGCCTCCGACGCACGGACGCAGCTCCGGTCGCAGCCGCCGGGTGGAAGGCGGCCGCCGTCGGGTGGGGGCCCGTCACGAGACTCGGTTCGATCGCGCTGTCGGGTGCGAAGCTGCTGCCGGCTCCGGTGGTCGGTGCGGTGACGGACGTCGCCCGAACCGTCCTCGGCGCAGACACCGTTCCGCGGTACACCGGTGATCTCCCGGGCGGCGGACGTTCCCGGGCGGCGCTCGGGAAGATCGTCGGCGCCGGCGACGGTCCCCCGGTCGGGATCTACGTCCCCGCGTGCGTCAACAGCATGTTCGGCGCCTCGGATGGCGGGGACGGCGTCATGGGCGCCTTCACCCGCCTCCTCGAGCGTGCCGAGCTGCGCATGATCGTGCCCGACGGCGTCGAGTCGATCTGTTGCGGTACTCCGTGGTCGTCGAAGGGGTTCGCTTCAGACGCCGCCGTGAACGAGAAGCGAACCGTGCAACGCATTCAAGCTGCGGTCGCCGACAGCGGTCTGGTGGTCGTCAGTGACGCGTCCAGTTGCACCGAGGGCTTCGCGAAGCTGCTCAGCGAGAGCGGCGTGCTCGTCGAGGACGCGGTGGCCTTCGCCGCCCGGGAGATCCTGCCGCGAGTCGACGTCGAGGCCCGCATCGAGCAGCTCGTCCTCCACCCGACCTGTTCCTCCCGCCAGATGGGGCTCGACCCCGATCTCGTGCGCATCGGTGAGGCGGTGGCCGAGCGGGTGCACGTCCCGGACGACTGGGGCTGCTGCGCGTTCGCGGGCGATCGCGGCATGCTGCATCCCGAGTTGACCGCCTCCGCGACCAAGGCAGAGGCGGCCGAGGTCGCGGCGCTCGGCGCTGACGCACACGCGTCCTGCAACCGCACCTGCGAACTCGGGATGACCCGCGCCACGGGCGAGGACTACCGTCATGTGCTCGAGCTGCTCGACGCCGGCTCTGCGGAAGTGGGTCGTGAGCTCTAGCGTGGAAGGCGATTGATTCGACTCGGTCGTTTCCGCCAGAGAAACTATATGGTAGTTTCTTTGAAAGAAACTTTTGGAGGTCGTCATGAATGAAGAAGACGCACGGAACCGTCTGAGCGCTTCCCGAGATGCTTCGCATCGCTCTGCCCGACAGGGCGCCCTGGGCACCGCCGTGATCACCGCCGCACTGGTGATCGCCCTCGGGGCCGTCGTCGATCTCGAGATGCTCTGGCTACTCGGCCTGGTCGTCCTCGGGTTCGTCGCACTCTCGGTCGCCCGACCGCTGAAACTGCGCCTCGACTGGTCGGACCGGCGCGGCATGCTCCTGTTCGCAGCAAGCGGGCTCGCCGTCATCGCGGCATATCTCCTGACACAGTGGCTGGCTCGCTCCGTGGGCTGGGTGGCACCGAACACGATCTCGGCGTTCGCGTCCGCAGTGGTGATCTTCGCCGCGTGTCTGCCCGCACTCGCTCGTCTCGCGACCGGCCAGGCCGCTGTGGGTAGGCAACGGAAGTCCGGCGATGCGTGAGGGCGACGATTCGGCCGAGCCGGCCCGACCCGCGCTGAACCCGCTGTTCCATGAGCCGGCGCGTCTCGTCATACTCTCAGCCCTCGCTCCGGCAGAGTACATCGACTTCGCCGCCCTGCTGCTGATCACCGGTGTGAGCAAATCGGCACTGTCGAAGCACCTCTCGGCACTCGCAGACGCCGGCATGGTCGATGTCGGTCAGACCGCGGCAGACAAGCGTGGTCGTCGAGTCGTGCTCACCGGCCGAGGACGCGCGGAATTCGACGTCTACCTCGAGGCACTGGAAGCGATCGTGCGCAACGCTCGTCGCTGATGCGTCGGCGACTCCCCGAGCCACGCACGACGGATGCGGCCCACTGGCCGATCATGCCGTGCCTGCCTGCTGGGTCGTCGGATGTGCTGGGAACGATACCGAGACCGTGAGTCCGCCGGAGTCTGCTGCCGTCAGGCACATGCGACCATGGTGGACTCCGACAATGGCCTCGGCGATCGCGAGACCCAGGCCTCTGGACCGGTGCTCCCCGGCCGCGATCCGCCCCCTGTCCCGGTAGAACGGCTCGGTGAGTCGTGTGAGGTTCGCCTCGGACACCACGGCACCGGTGTTGACGATGACGAGAGTTGCTCCCCACGCTTCGGCCTCGCGCGCATGCATCGTGCGGACGGAGACCGATCCGCCGTCGACGTTGTGCCGCACAGCGTTCTGCAACAGGTTCGTCAGCAGCTGGTTCAGCAAGCGGGGGTCCCCGTGCACGGTCGCTGTCGACAGCTGCGCGGAGATCGTGATGCCTCGAGCTGCGGCGGCATGCTGGAAGTCGGCGAGTACCGCGCAAGTGGCTGCGGCGAGGTCGCAGGGTTGCACGCGCAGCGATGCCTGGCTCAGATCCGCGAGGTCCAGCAGTGCTTCGACGGTCTCGATGCTTCTCGTGTTGGTCTCGCGAAGGCGCTCCATGGCTTCCTGCATCGGCGGGTCGAGGCGTTGGTCCCGCGTCACGACCTCGAGGATGGTCTTCGTCGTCGCCAGGGGTGTGCGCAACTCGTGGGAGGCGTTCGCCGCGAAGCGTTGATGTGCGTGGAACGCCGCGCCCAACTGTTCCAGCATGTGGTCGAACGTGGCGGAGAGCTCCGTGATCTCATCCCGCGGGCCCACCAACGCGACGCGGTGATCGAACGCCCCGCGTGCGGCGCAACTTGCCGCCGCACTGATGTCGCGCAACGGCCGGAGTACCCGGCCGGAGATGATCCAACCCGCGATCGCACTGCAGCCCCCGAGGAGCAGCAGGATCACGATCGACGCCGCGAGGAGGGCGTTGAGGATGTCGGATTCATCGGAGACGATCAACGCAGCGCGCTCGGACAACGGCAGGCTGAACCCTTCGCTCATCTCACTCGTCGGCTGCGTATCCGACCAATCCGGCACGAACGCCGCGTCCACGTCCGCGTCGACCGTCTGCGCGCTGATCGCATAGGTGGGCACGTACCGCATGAACAGGTAGACCCCAGCAAGCATGAGGGTTCCCGCGACCCCGAACAAGGCGGTGTAGGTGAGCGTCAGCCGCGCCCTGACCGTGAGGCGTCGAGGTCGCTGCGACCTTTGGTCCTTAGCCCGCACTAGTGCGGGTCCGGAGCGATCTTGTACCCGCTGCCCGGCACGGTCTGGATCACCCACGGCGCCCCGAGTCGCCGGCGAAGGTTCGACACGGTCACTCTGACCGTGTTGGTGAATGGATCGGCCTGTTCGTCCCAGGCCTTCTCCAAGAGCACCTCGGCGCTCACCACGCCACCCCTGGCGAGCATGAGCTGTTCCAGCACGGCGAACTCTTTCCTCGACAGACGGATGAACGTTCCGTCGCGGGTCACCTGTCGTCGGAACGGGTCCAGTGTGAGCCCGGCGCTGGACAGGACCGGCGGATGGGATTCAACGGCTCGACGTGCCAGCGCCCGGAGCCTGGCGACGAGCTCCGCGAACTCGAACGGCTTCGCCAGGTAGTCGTCGGCGCCCAGGCGAAGGCCGGAGACTCGATCGGTCAGCCTCCCCGCCGCAGTCAACATGAGCACCCTGACGTGCGGGTGGTCCTCCACGACGCGTCGACAGACCTCGTCCCCGTGCGTGCCTGGCAGATCCCGGTCCAGAAGCACGACGTCGTATGCATGCACCGACAACGACTCCAGCGCGCTGGTGCCGTCGTGCACCACGTCGGCGGCGATCGCTTCCTGTTCCAGTCCGGATCGAATCGCCTGCGCCAGGTAGACCTCGTCCTCCGCGATGAGCACCCGCATCGTCACACCAACCCTTCGACTGAGCGTCATGTGTATCAGTGAATCAAATGAAGTCTACAAGAATGATGTGAGCCTACCTCGTGCGGCTTAACCGAATTGTGAAGGGAACCGTTGACGCCCCTGCAACGCACGATCAGTTCGAATGGACAAGCGTCCACTGGTGCAGCCGGTGGCGACGCGCAGGTGCCGCACGGTGTCTGCGGAGCGTTTCACAGTAAGGATCCCCCATGAATCACGTCTTCGACGATGAACTCGACGGCCACGACCCCGACGCGACCCATGCGCGCGGGCCGAGTAGTCGTCGTAAGAAGCTCATCGCTGGCTGTCTCGTCGGCGCTCTCGTCCTCGCGGGCGGCGTCGCGGGGAGCATGCTTCTCCTTCGTCCGGATGCGGCCGCCGAAGCCACGGACACTGGGAGCGTCGCGACATCGACCGCACGGATCGAGCAGGGAACGCTCTCCGGCACGAGCCAGGCGCAGGGCACGCTGGACTACGCAGATCAACGTGACCTGTCAGCAGGTGCTGGGGGCACGCTCACCGCGATCGCTCCTGTCGGCTCGCAGGTGTCGTTGGGTGGTGGGTTGTACTGGCTCGACAACACCCCTGTCCTGCTCCTCCACGGCGCACTTCCCGCATGGCGCGCGTTCGGTTCGGGGATGCCGGATGGTCCCGATGTGCTGCAGCTGGAGATGAGCCTTGCCGCGCTGGGCTACTTCGACCGGGTCCCGGATACGGAGTTCGCGGCCTCGACGGAGCGTGCGATCAGCGCATGGCAGAAGGCTCTCGGAGTCGAGCGGACGGGGCGCTTGGAACTCGGTTCGGTCGTGTTCATGGCCGGCGACGTGCGGGTCGGGGCGGCAGATGTCACGATCGGCAGCCAGGTCGGGCCGGGCGGCAAGGTACTCACCGTGACGTCGTTGGAGAAGCGAGTGCAGGTCGAACTGAAACTGTCCGAGCAACGCCTGGCTGTCGTGGGCGTGCAGGTTTCGGTTTCGCTCCCTGGCGGGACCGAAACCACTGGCACTGTGACAGCGGTCGGGGTGCCGACGGAGAAGGAGAACAACGGTCAGAAGTCCGTGATCGTGCCGGTCACGATTGCCCTTGACGATCCGACAGCTGCCGCGGATCTGCAGCGCAGCAGCGTGTCGGTGGGCTTCCCGTCCGAGCAACGGGAGAACGTCCTGTCGGTTCCTGTAGAAGCCTTGGTGGCCCTCGACTCGAAAACCTTCGGCGTTGAAGTCGTTGCGGCAGACGGTACGACGAAGCGGGTGCCTGTGACGACGGGATTGTTCGCCGGCGGCCGCGTGGAGATCAGCGGCGAAGGCATCACTGCCGGCGCTGACGTGGTGGTGCCGAAATCATGAAGGCCATCGTGAAGCTTGACGGTGTCGGCCGAAGCTACGGCAGCCCGCCTGTCCATGCGCTGCAGGGCGTTGATCTGACCATTCACGAGGGCGAGTTCGTGGCGATCGTCGGACCCAGCGGTTCCGGCAAGTCGACCATGTTGAACGTCATCGGAACCCTCGACCGTCCGACGTCGGGCTCTGCGGCGATCGACGGCGAGAACGTTCAAGAGTTGTCGGATGCGCGTCTGTCCGCACTGCGCGCTCATCGCATCGGATTCGTGTTCCAGCAGTTCCATCTCGCAGAAGGAACCAGTGCCGTCGACAATGTCGCAGACGGCCTCATCTACACCGGTGTTCCTCGGGCGGAGCGACGACGACGGGCCCTTGCCGCCCTGAAGCGAGTGGGTCTCGGGCACCGACTCGGGCACAAACCCAACCAGATGTCGGGCGGCGAACGCCAGCGGGTTGCGATCGCACGCGCGGTCGTGGGTGATCCACCGCTGCTGCTGGCTGACGAACCGACCGGCAATCTGGATTCCTCCTCCGGCGCCACGATCGTGGCGCTCTTGCATGAGCTGAATGCCTCCGGGACGACCGTCGTCGTCATCACCCACGATGTCGAACTGGCTCAGCAGCTTCCTCGCCGAGTGGGTATCCGCGACGGCCACCTCGTCTCCGACTCCGGGAGGGTCACATGACCTCGAACACTGAATCGCTTCGTCGCTCACGCCTGCGAGGCCGGGACGTCTTCCATCTGGGCACGACTGGTCTTCGAGCTCGCCCGACCAGAGCGGTGCTCTCCGCTCTCGGTATCGCCATCGGCATCGCGGCGATGATCTCCGTCG
The DNA here is from genome assembly GCF_050613355.1 of Plantibacter sp. RU18. NCBI lineage: Bacteria > Bacillati > Actinomycetota > Actinomycetes > Micrococcales > Microbacteriaceae > Plantibacter > Plantibacter sp. RU18. Next base: position 145,388 of record NZ_CP159618.1, on the reverse strand, counting down.
TGGGAATCTCCTCGTCCAGCCAGGCCAAGCTGAACCAGCAGCTCGAGTCACTCGGCACGAACCTGCTGCGCGTCAGCGCGGGCAAGAGTCTGGCGGGTGAGGACACCAAGCTGCCACCCAACTCGCTGGCGAAGGTGGGTCAGATGGAAGGAGTGTTGAACGTGGGTTCCACCGCGACACTCAGCGACCTCTCCATCTACCGCAGCGCACTCATAGAAGCCGGGCGCACCGGCGGTATCGGCGTGCACGCCGCTTCAGAAGGACTGCTGGAGACCGTCGGCGGAGAAGTCACCGGAGGGGCGTGGTTCAACCGAGCCACTGCCAGCTATCCAACGGTGGTCCTGGGCGCCACAGCCGCCGAACGGCTCGGCGTCTCCTCTCCCGGAGGCCTGGTGTGGCTCGGTGACCAACAGTTCACCGTCATCGGGATCCTCGCCCCCGTCGCGCTCGCGGAGGAACTCGACACCACCGCCCTGATCAGCGAGACCATCGCGACCGCCCTGTTCGGCTATGCCGGCAACCCGACGACCATTTACGAACGATCGACCGAGGAGAGCGTGGGCACGGTGCGCGAGCTCATCGGACGAACGGTCAGCCCACAAGCTCCAGAAGAGGTGCAGGTCTCCCGACCCTCCGATGCGTTGGCGGCGAAGAACGCCGCCGATCAGGCGTTCACGGGATTGCTCCTCGGGCTCGGGTCCGTGGCACTGCTCGTCGGCGGAATCGGTGTGGCCAACACCATGGTCATCTCCGTGCTCGAGCGTCGCCGTGAGATCGGGTTGCGCCGAGCACTCGGAGCCACCCGCGGACACATTCGCTCCCAGTTCCTCACCGAAGCCCTCCTGCTCTCAGCGCTCGGCGGGGTCGGCGGGGCGGGGCTCGGCAGCGCGGTCACATTCGCGATGGCAACCCTGTCCGGATGGCCGGTCTCCATTCCACCCTTGGTGCTCGTCGGCGGAGTAGGTGCGACGCTCGCCATCGGTGCAGTGGCTGGTCTGTACCCGGCGATCCGCGCCTCACACACCCCTCCCACCTCAGCACTCAGTAGCTGAACACCCGCGTGAAAGGCAGGTAAACGCATCCGTTGACGCTCTCGCAACGGCGCATTTGGTCGACTAGATCCATCGAATCCCACTTCGATCCCTTGTACACACCACGAAAGGCACACACCATGTTCATCAGTACAAACGGTCCACGAATGAGCGCATCCCGCGTGAAGCTCGCTGCGGCGCTCTGCGCCATTCCCCTGCTCATCGGGTCGCTCGCGGCCTGCAGCACCCCCGACGAGCCGTCCTCGAGCGGGAAGGAGATGTCCTTCAACGACTACCAGCTGGCGTTCGCGCAGTGCATGCGTGATGAAGGCATCGACATGGAGGATCCCACCGGCGAAGGGCAGGAGGGGTTGAAGTTCGGCTCCGAAGACGACGAAGCCCAGGAAGCCGCGCTGAAGAAGTGCACCGACAAGCTCGGCACCCCGCCGGCACCTCCCGGAGGGGAGCAGAGCGACGCCGAGGCGCACGAGGAGCAGCTCAAACTGGCGGAGTGCCTGCGCGAGAACGGCGTGGACGTTCCGGACCCGAAGGAAGGCGAAGGACTCCGACTTCCGGCCGATGCACCAGAGGAGGCATTCGCGGCCTGCGGTATCGAGGGCGGCAGCGGTTCTGTCGTCAGACAGGGATAGACCTCGGCGTTGCACGGCCCCGCCTGACATGCAGGCGGGGCCGTGCACTGTGTACTGCCCGGGCACCCCTGTGACTGATCGAATACTCAGCAGATCGTCGGTGGCGCCCAGAGAGAACGGGACCCAGCGACTGCCTACAGCGTCTGCGCGAAGGGGTCGAAGTCGACGGGCACAGCCGGAACAGGTGCCGCGATGGAGCTCGACACGCTGACGACCTGTCCACTCTCCACCGACTCCTGCGCGGAAAGCAGGACGTCGAGCACGTGGAAGCCCAGCTCACCGGTTGCGACGTGTGGTCGGTCCTCGGCGATGGCACGGACCATGTCCAGCAGGCCGAGACCCCGGCCGACGACCACGCCCTCCTGCTCGATCTCGATCCACTCCTGCTCACCCCAAGCACCGTCGCTGATCGAGGTACGTGCCTGCACAAAGGCGTTCCGACCCTCGAACTGGTTCGGGTCCGGGATGACCAGCGACCCCTCCGTGCCGTGGATCTCGAACACGCCGTGGCGCTCGAGCGCGGAGTCGAAGCTCAGCAGGCTCGACGCCTGCTGGCCGGCCGCGAACGCGGTCAGCACCTGCAGCGACGTCGGCACCTCGACCGGGAACGTCGTCCCCGCATTCGGGCCGGTGGCGATGACACGCTCCTCGAACTTCTTGCGCCCAAGCGCTACGACACTGTCGACCGAGCCGAAGAGGCTGACGAGACCGGTGAAGTAGTACGGGCCCATGTCGAGCAGTGGGCCAGCGCCCTCGGCGAAGAGGAACGCCGGGCTCGGGTGCCAGACGTCGGGACCGATGGTCTGGAACGTGGTGGAGGCGAACATCGGCTCGCCGATGACCCCCTGGGCCACGGCACGCTTGGCGGTCTGGAAGCCAGGGCCGAGGACGGTGTCGGGCGCCGAGCCGACGCGGAGTCCCTTCGCAGCCGCATCGCGCAACAGCTGGGCGGCACCGTCGCGGTCGAGACCCAACGGCTTCTCGGTCCAGACGTGCTTCCCGGCCGCGATCGCGGCGGCGGACACCTCGATGTGGGCAGCTGGGATCGTCAGGTTGACGACGACCTGGACGTCGGGGTGAGCGAGGACGTCCTCAGCCGAACCCCACGCGGGCACACCGTGCTTCTCCGCCTGGCTCTTCGCGCGGTCGAGCAGCAGGTCACCGACGATCAGGACCTCCACATCGGGGAAGGAGGCGAGGTTCTCAAGGTAGGTGTCGCTGATGACACCGACGCCGATGACGCCGATTCCGACGGGACCGCTCATGCGACGAACCCACCCTTCACGAGGAAGTCGTAGCTGGCCTGGATGTCGGCGAAGACGTCGCCTGGGGCATTGTCGTACTCGATGACGGCGTACTCGATTGCACCCTCGCCAGCCTTGAGTGCCGCAGCGAGCGGCACCTGGTCGTCTCCGGGGTGGCGCTGCTGGTCGAGGGTCTCCGAGCCGAAGGCCGGAGCGTCGGGCGCGAACGGGTTGGACGCTGGAGCGATACCGTCCTTGACGTGCACGGCGATGAGGCGCGAGCCGAGCTTCGTGACGAGCTCGGTGGCGTCCTGTCCGCCGGTCAGCGCCCAGAACAGGTCGAGCTCGATCGCGACGCGCTCGTCGGTGCGCGCGACGAATCGCTCGTAGGCGGTCTGGCCGTCGAAGGAGGCCAGGAACTCCTGAGCGTGGTTGTGATAGCCGACCTTGAGGCCGAAGGCGGCTGCGACCTCGGCCGCCTTGTTCAGGCGGTCGGCGATGTCGGCGACACCGTCTTCGGTCAACCAGCGGTCGGCGGCGACGAACGGGTCGATGACGGTCGTGATGCCGATCTCGGCGGCTGCAGCGAAGACGACCTCGGGGGCCGGCGTCGGGATGGATCCGTCCGGAGTCCACAGCTCGTCGGACAGCAGCGGTGCGTGTCCGGTGGGCGAGGCGAGACCGCTTGCGTCGAGCGCAGCACGGATCTCAGCCGGACGGCGCACGAAGTCGAATGCTTCGACGTTCTTCAGACCGATGGCGGCGAGCTTGTCGAGCGACCCGCTCGGGTCGGACGTGAATTCTTTTGCCAACGTGTAGAGCTGGACGGACGCTACGGGGAGGGACATGGTCGGTTCACTTTCGGTTTTCATCGATTGGTACAGCTCTATTTGACGCTCTTGATGGGGAAGATCGCCACCGCCCCCAGGATGGCGGCGACCGCACAGACGGTGAACCACAACCCGTAGTTGTTGCCGGTGGGATCGCTCACATAGACGAGGATGCCGCCGATGAGCGGCGCGAAGGTCTGCGGCAGGGCGTTGGCGATGTTGAACACGCCGAGGTCCTTGCCTGCGTTCTCCTGGTCGGGCAGCACGTCCACCACGAGGGCGAGGTCGACGCCGACGTAGATGCCGTAGGCGATGCCGAGCAATGCCTCGAGCACGTAGAACGAGCCGACGTCCTGGACGAAGATGAGGGCGAAGGTGCCGACGGCGAACAGCGCGGTGGAGCTCCACACGAACACCTTGCGGCGGCCGATCCTGTCCGAGAGCCAGCCGGCGAAGTAGCTCGCTCCGATGAGCGCCACCGTGTAGATCAGGACGCTGGTCGAGATGATCGCGGGGATGTCGGCTTCGGGCGCCTCGACGTGGTTGAGCAGGTAGAAGAACCGGAAGGTCGTGAAACCGAAGCTCGCGAAGGTGATGAGGAAGCGCGACCACCAGGCGAGGGCGTAGTCGGGGTGCTTGCGGGGGCTGACCCAGAAGGTCTCGGCCCAATCCCGCAGGGTTGCGCGGGGCGGTGCGACGGGCAGTCGACGGTCGGGGAGCACGACGGCGAAGATCACCATCACGACGATGGCGAGGATCGCCGGGCCGACGAACATGATGACGAGCTGGTCCTGGAACGCCTGGGCGACGTAGGTTCCGCCGAGGATACCGACGTTCTGCGAGATGCCGAGTGCTGCTGTGACCTTGCCTCGCTGGAACTTGGGAACCTGGTCGGCGATCGTCGCGATGAACGGCGCGAGCGCCATGTTGGCACCGAGCTGGGCGAGTGACCAACCGATCGTCGCGACCAGCAGGTCGGGGGCGAGCGCCATGATCGTGAAGGCGACCGTCATGATCACGGTGCCGGCGACGATCCAGACGCGCCTTCGGCCGAGGCGACTCGTCGTCCGGTCGGACAGGCGGCCGAAGACCACGTTCGCGATGGTGGCGAAGAGTGCACCGAACCCGCCGAGCACGGCAGCCGCGCCCGTCGCGCCGTTCTGGTCGATGACGCCCGCGTCGACGAAGGACTGGATCTTGATGCCGATACCGACGATCGCGGGCCCGAGGAGGGCGATGAAGAAGACCAGCTGCGCGAGGAGCAACCAGGTGACGTAGCTGCGCTTCGCCGGTTGCGTCGGCTCCTCGAAGGCGGTACCACGTCCCGCCGTCGCCGTTGATGTCGTCATGCCCGAAGGCATTCCAGCCGCGGATCCGCTCGCTGTCGTCATGCTCTAGTCCTCTCACCGTTGAGTCGATTCGAGCCACTGTGCCGAAAACCGAGTAGTCGCTCGGTAATCGAGTATGCAGGTCGATCGCCGGCTTCGCAAGCGGGGCGGGTGGCTGCGGCATGCCGGATCCCGAGCCGAAGGCCTCCGTAACCGTCGCTACGTCACCTGCGAATGACACTGAGAGGGCACAAAGGTTATCAAGCGGCCAGATGATGACAGGTGTAGTACGGGCTGAATAGCACGCCGACCGGGCGCACCCTGGCCGAGCCAGAGATGCTGACCCGTGCACCAACCGGTTACTCGAAGCGGGTCGAGAGGACGACCGACCTGGTCGAGTCGTCGAGGAACACCGCCGCCGAGCGCTCTGTGGCTGAGAATTCCTCATCGAGCGTGTCCGCTCGCGCGAACGGGCCCGCCGGGAGGGATTCGTCGAGGCCTGGATCGAGGTCCGGGAGGTCGGCGGTCTCGGTTGAAGCGTCGGCTTTCGCGCGCAGTGCGGCGTAGTTCGACGCGTCGAGTACGACGACGGCATCGATCCAGTACGTGGTCGGGCCGGGAGCGCGCCCCTCGCCGAGCGTGCCCGACAGCCACGTGGCCGCCTCGGCGCCCTGGAGTTGCGGGAAGCGGTTGATGAGGGGTGAGAGATCGTGGCGGACTTCACCGGTCCCCTCCCGCGAGGCTGCCGCCGCACGCGTGGGCGTCACCGGCTCCGGCGTAGGCGTGCAGCCCGAGAGCAGACAGCCGACCACGAGCGCCAAGACGGCGGCGCGCGGTGCGACACGACGAGCGGCGGTATCCATGCCAGGAGCCTATATCGATCAGGCCTGGCGGCTGCCCGTGACGCCCTCTCGTTCGGGGCGGTCGAGTTTCACCTGGGCGAGGATGCGCGACCCCGGGTGTTCTTTTCGCACCTCACCCCTCGGGGTGAAGACCGGCGTCGGGCGAGGTGCGCCGCCACGAGGTGAATTGAACAGTGAACCCTTCGCGCGATGGGGCGCAGCAGAACGGGCCCGCCGTCACTTGGGCGTTCGAGTCGAGTGGTGCGACCCGAACGAGGCGCCAGGGTTCGTCGTCGACTCGGGCGCGCACGGTGAGCGCGTTGCCCGATCGGCTGCAGCGGACGGTCACGAACCGCCCTGCCCACTCAGGCACTGGTGACAACGACCAGTCCGATGTCCCCTGGGTCACGACGGCGCCCAGGCTTACTTCCCCGTCGCTGAGCTCCACACCGGCTTTGATCCATGTCTCGTCGTCCACCTTGACGAAGACTCCCGCTTGGTCGAACTGCCCGGAGAAATCGAGGCGAAACTGCACCTCAACCGCGATTTCAGGTGCCATCGGTGCCAGGAGTGCGTGCTCTGAGGCGTGGACGAAGCCGTACGACGTGACGCGCCACGCGTCGCTGCCCTCGCGTGCGGTGACCCGCAGCCCGTCGCCGTCGGTGGCGACACGGGCCGGTTCGTTGGTCCAGGTTCCTGCAGTCCAGGGGATCATATCGGTCATGCTGTCCTCTCCGCGGTTCAGGCCGGATTCGTAGCCTGACGACTCACTCACGAACGTGCCCGGTGAGCGGACGCGCGCCATGCCCCTTCACGGCCACCCATGGCGTCGCAGGCCGAGAGTCGAGCACACCGTCAGTCGAGCTCGCGGAGTTCCGCCGTCATGTCGCCGCCGACATTGCCGGTGTTCACGGTGCCGACGGGCTCGATCAGGAGCGCGTGAACCTCGCCGTCCGCTTTCGGACAGTGCTCGACGCCCTTGGGGACGACGTAGACGTCGTTGGGGCGGAGGACCACATCCTGGTCTCGGAGCTGGATCGTGAGTTCACCGGCCAGGACCAGGAACAGCTCGTCCGTCTCAGGGTGGCTGTGCCAGACGAACTCACCCTGCAGCTTGACGACCTTCACGTCGTAGTCGTTGATGCTCGTCAGGCGGTGCGGCTGCCAGTGCTCGGTGATGCTGGCGAGCGCCGCGGTGATGTTGCGGACGTCTGCGGTCATGATGGTGCTCCGTTCGTTCTCGATGAGTTGGGCAGTGCTCGGTGGTGTCGCTGCCAGTCGACTGAAGCGACGCCGTTCAGGACGCTCAGCACGGTCCGTTCGGCCAGGCCGGCGTCGATCGGTTGGTGCCCGAAGAAGGCACGGTAGTAGAGCGGCGCTGCGAGGAGGTCGAGCGTGAGTTCCATGTCGAGGCCGTCCTCGATGTCGCCACGCTCGACCGCGTGCTCGAGCACCGCGCGCGAGGTAGCCCGTCGCGCCTCGAAGTAGTCACGACGGAAGACCTCCCGCAACTCCGGATCCGCCTCGAGGTCGGAGACGAGTCCGGGAAGCGCTCGGGTGATCGGGGAGCCCATGAAGGCGTCCGCCAGGGTGGAGATGCCGGTGATCAGGTCGCAGTGGACGCACCCGGTGTCGGGCGTCGGCGTCGTCCCGAGCACGGAGATGAGGGTGTGCACGACGACTCCGGGCAGGCTGCCCCAGCGGCGCCGCAACGCCGGTTTACTCGTGCCTGCGGCCGCCGCGACCCCCTCGAGCGTCAGGGCGCTGTACGGCACGGTGGCGAGCATCTCGACGACCGCCTCGGTCGCTCTCGCATCGATCGTCGTGTCGCGCGGGCGACCAGGTGGCGCCGGGATCGTCGTGGACCCATCCCCACGCTCCGGTTGCTCCATACCGTGATCATACCGTAGATTAATTACGTTCCGTAGTGGAATGAAACTGAAGGAGCGATGATGAGTGACGACACGATGCCCGACGGCGACACGAGGGGCGACAGCCCCGGCGATAGCCCTGGGGACACCGCTACCGGCGGGGTCTTCTCGCCGCGATTCAGAGGGTTCACGATCGGCATCCTCGCGAGCGTCGGCGCGGTGGCGTTCGAATCGCTCGGCGTCGCGACGATCCTCCCGACGGTCGCCGAGGAGCTCGGCGGCCTGGGCGGATACGGCTGGGGGCTCTCGGCGCTCATGCTGGCCAACATCGTCGGCACCGTCATCGCGGGCGCCGACATCGACCGCCGGGGACCGGCCCGGACTGTCCTCGTCGGCACCATCGTCTTCGCACTCGGCTGTCTGCTCGCCGGGCTCGCCCCCGGCTGGGGCGTCTTCATCGCGGCCCGCGCACTCCAGGGACTGGGGATCGGCGCGATCATGGCCTACGCCTACAGTCTCGTCGGCATCGCCTATCCGGCACGCTTGCAGGCCGTGATGTTCGCGTTCCTCTCCTCGGCCTGGACGATCCCGTCGCTCATCGGACCGGTGTTCGCCGGAGCGATGACCGCACTGCTCGACTGGCGGGTCGTCTTCTGGTCGATCGCACCGCTCACGCTCGTCCTCCTCCCGCTCGTGCTGCCCGGCGCCCGACGGCTGTCCCGCCCGGGGCCGAGCTCGGCATCCCCCTCGCGGCGGCTGCTCCCCGCCCCGGCGTGGTTCTCGCTCCTACTCGCCGCCGGCACCGGCGCCGTGCTCCTCGGCCTCGAACTGGACGCGCTCCCCGCCCTCGTGGCGCTGGTCATCGGCGGACTCGTCGGCGCTGTCCTGGCGCTGCGGTGGATCCTGCCGTCCGGAACCCTCCGGCTCCGACGCGGCGCCCCGGTGGGGATCGTCATCCGCTTCATCCTCTGCGGCGTCTACTTCGGGTCGGAGGCATTCCTGCCGCTCGGCTTGACGAGTGTCCACGGATTCGACGTCACCCTCGCCGGTCTGGGACTCGCCGCCGGCGCGCTCGCTTGGACCGTCGGGTCGTTCGTACAGGCACGGATCGACACCGCGTGGCCCGGCAGACGCGCACGGTCGACGCGCCTCGGCATCATCGCGCTCGTGGGTGGCGAGGCGCTCATGGGCATCGCCGTCGCGCTACCAGACGTGTGGCCAGGGTGGGCCATCATCGGCTGGACGATCGCCGGGATCGGCATGGGCGTCGCCTTCAACGCCGCAACCTCAGCGACGATGGCGTCGACGGCGGCCGACAGCGCGGGGAGCATCAGTGCGAGTCTGCAGCTCGCGCAGACGCTCGCCACCGCGACCATCGCGGGCGTCGGCGGAGCGGTCGTCGCCCGGCTCGGTGCGACGACCCCGGCGTTCCTGGCGGTCTTCGGGCTGACCGCCGCGCTCGGGCTCCTCGGGGCACTGCTCGCCGGCCGGCTGAACGAATCCACCGGCGGTCGCTGAGCCGCTGTGCCCGGGCCGGTGAGTCGCGCACACTCCCCACGTCGGATACGCAGGCCAGGTCATCAGATTTGCCCGTGTTGCGGATCAAACCCGACGAGGCTCGGCGAAAGCGTCGACGATTCGGAGGTTCGGGAGGTCTGCCGGCGTCTGCAGGCGAGCTTGCACCGTGTCCAGGCATCTCCGCAGTCCTCCCGCGAGCATCGCACCCTCGCCGAGCCGTGATCCGATGATGCGGGTGGCGATTGGCTGTCGCTCTGTGCCGAGCGAGCGTTCCAGAGCAGGGATCAGGAGATCCGAGATCTGACTGAGAGCACCACCGATGATGATCTCGTCCGGAGCGAGCGCCCATGACAAGGCGACCAGACCGGGCTTCATGATATCCGCAAGTTCGTCGACAACCCCGAGCGCGTGAGCATCCGCGGCCCGAGCGAGGGCGGCCGTTTCGACAGCGTCCGCATGTCGCGGATGGTCGGCGTCGACGAGTCCGCTCATGACGTGACCATGTATGCGGCGGAATCCGAAAGCGTCGGCCCAGACGATTTCGCCGGCAGCTCCGTCGTGCCCGCGATAGAGCTCTCCGCCGATCACGACACCCATACCGATTCGAATTCCGTCGAATCGCATCCAGATGAAGTTCTCGACCGCCGCTCCGGTGCCTGCCCATTTCTCGCCGATAGCGGCGAGCTTGGCGTCGTTCTCAACGACCACCTCGCACGGGAACATGTCGTGCAGCTCAGCGCTGAGCGAGAACCCGGACCACTCGGCCATGCTGAGCGGAAGGTCGACGGTGCCGTCGTCATGGACGACACCAGGAGTGGAGACCGTCACTGCGAGCACCGACCCGAAGGAGTGCCCGGATTCGTCGAGCGCCTCGCCGACGGTTCGGCTGAGGATCCCCATGCGATCGGCGCGGCTGATCGACTCGGGTGCGGCCGCGTCACTCGAGCCACGCGCGGTGCCGCGGAGGTCACTGACCACCACGGACAGGCGGTTGATGTCCAGTTGGATCGCTACGACGCAGGCGCCCTCAACGTTCAATCGGTAGGACTTCGCAGGCCGTCCAGCGGCGCGCGTCACGCTCGAGGAGGGAGATCTGTCCTCGACCCAGCCCACGTCGATCAGGGGTCCGAGGATGAGGTCCAGCGTGCGACGGGACAACCCCGTCGCCGTGTGGAGCTCGGCCATGGTCAGGGCCTCGTCCGTGCCGTACAACGTCGTCAGAGTTGCGGCGGAGTTGATACGCCGCATGGCGCTCGGGTCGCCTCGCTCTGGTCCGATATCTGGTGGCACGAACCCATTCTAGTTCGGGACTAGCTTATTTTGATACAACCGCGCATAATTACCTCCACGCACTCTCCGACCTCCACGAAGCCCCCATCCCGGCGGTCGGATCCGTGCGGTTCTGGCACTACCTGCACCGCATCGTTTGTATCCAGTTCAGTTCGCATTCCGGACGAAGGAGTTCCTGCAATGTCTCTCATCACAACTCGGCGGCATGCCGTCTCGACAGTCGTCGCCCTCGGCGTCGTCACCGCTCTCGGCCTCTCAGGGTGCGCAAGCGCCGGCGATTCCAGCGGCGGCTCGACCGCGACCGGTGGCACCGGCGTGGTCATCCCACAAGCGCTCATCGACGCTGCCGTCGCGAAGGCGAAGGAGGTCGCAGCGGACGAGCAGTTCGGCGGCAGCCTCTCCGTCGTCGGTATCGTCGGCGGGGAAGAAGGCGACGCGATCACCGCCGCGATGGCACCGTTCACGACAGCGACCGGCACCGCGATCGACTACACGGCGTCCCAGGACCAGTCGAAGGTCGTGCAAGCCGCGGTCGACGGTGGCAACCCACCCGACCTGGTGGATGGCCAGGGTTCCGGCCTGATGCAGGATTTCGCCCGGCAGGGTCAACTGCTCTCCATCAGTGAGATCGTCGGCGACGAGACGCTGCGGGAGAACTTCAACCAGGGGTTGCTCGATGTCGCCTCCGTCGACGGCACCGTGTACGGCCTCTGGGGCGAGGCGGACAGCTTCGCCGTCTGGTACAACACGGCCACCTACGACGGCCCCAAGGACGCGTCCAGTTGGACCGAGCTCGAGGAGTGGGCGACACAACAGGCCGCGACCGGTGTCGCGCCGTGGTGCCTCGGCTTGGAAGCCGGCGGTGGTTCTGGCTGGCCCGGCGAGTCCTGGATCCAGAACACGTTCCTGAAGATGTGGGGGCCGGAGAAGATGGCTGCCTGGGCGTCCGGCGAACTTCCCTGGACGTCGCCCGAGGTCAAGGCGGCGTTCGAGCGCTTCGGCTCGATCGCCACCTCGGCCACGCTCGTCAACGGCGGCCCCCAAACGGTCGTGTCGACCTCCTTCGCGAACTACGCCGACGGCATGTTCACGGATCCGCAGCAGTGCCAGCTCTCCCTGTGGGGCAACTACATCGGCGGTCTGGTCACCGCGAACAACCCCGCGGTCGAGATCCCCGCGGACATGGACTTCTTCCCTGTCCCTGCGGACAACGCCGAAGGTGGTGAGTCCGAGGCAGTCGCCGGCCACGTCCTCTACGCATTCAAGGAGAAGGACAGTCCCGCGCTTCGCGCTTTCGTGAAGTACTGGGCCAGTGCCGAGGCTCGGGCTCTCATCGCCGCGAGCGGGCGTTGGAGCGTCGCGAACAACAAGGTGCCCCTCGACGCCTACCCGAACGAAGCCATGCGCGCCTCGGCCGAACTGTTGAACCAGGCGAAGTACCTCTCGCCCGGCCCGTCCACGACGCAGGGTTCCGCGGTCATCAGCGCGTGGGACCAGGCGATCATCGCGTATGTCCAGGATCCGAGCAGCCTCGATGCACAGCTCGCCAAGATCCAGGCAGCGAGCGGGAAGTAGTCCATGCTCATCGTTCCCTTCCTCCTGGGAACGGTCGTCATCCCGGCAGTCGTGATCATCTTCACGACTGCCGGTGAACGGCTGCTCGTCAGGTTCTCCCCTACCACCCAGCGACGCATCCGTCCCTGGTTCTGGCTCGCCCCGATCATCATCGTCGTCGGCGTCATCCTGCTCTATCCGATCGTCAGTTCGGTCATGCTCACCTTCGCTGGCCCCGACGGTACCGGAAACGTCGGCTTCGACAACTTCGCGTGGGCGTTCGGTGAGTCGATGCGTCCACTGCTGCTCAACAACATCATCTGGCTGGTGCTCCTTCCGGCAGCGCTCGTCGTCCTCGGCATAGTGCTGGCGGTCCTGATCGATCGAGTCCGATATGAGGCCGTGGCCCGCGTCATCCTCGTGCTACCGACAGCGATCTCGTTCGTCGCGGCATCCGTGACCTGGCGTGCGCTGTACGCCTATGCCCCTGAAGGCCGCACCCAGCTCGGACTGTTCAACGCCCTCCGCCAACTGGTCGGTCTCGAACCCGTCCCGTGGATTGCGAGGCCACCGAGCGACGCGCAGTGGCTCAACACCGTGGCGCTCGTCGTCGTCGCCGCCTGGGCCGGACTCGGAATCGCCCTCCTCGTCCTGTCCGCTGCTGTGAAGGCGGTACCGACCGAGCTGCTCGAAGCAGCACGTCTGGACGGCGCCAACGAGTTCCGAGCGTTCTGGAACGTCACCCTTCCGGCGATCTGGCCGAGCGTGTTGACCGTCCTCACGACGCAGATCATCGCAGCGATCAAGATCTTCGACGTCGTGTACGTCATGACCAACGGCAACAACGGAACCAACGTCGTCGCCAACCAGATGTACGGCGAGCTGTTCAATCGCCCCGAGCAACTCGGACACGCGGCAGCGATCGCCATCGTGCTCCTCGTCGTCGCCACCCCCATCATCTGGTTCAACATCCGATCCGTCCGGCAGCAGGGAACCCTATGAGCGCCGCAGCCTCCACCACTGACACCGCCGCTCCTCGCCCCCTTCACCGGAGGCGGCGGATCCATCCGAAGCAGCGCTTCGGACGGATCGTGCTCCACGCCATCGTCACCGTCGCCTGCCTCGTGTGGTTCACACCGATCCTGCAACTGCTCGCCGCGGCCCTCCGCACCAATCCGGACACCGCCGCGAGCGGTTGGTGGAACATTTTCGTCGACCCGCTCATCACACTCGACAACTTCGCCGCCGCCGCAACGGTCATGCGCCTCGGCAGCACCGTGCCCGCGACGCTCGCGATGTCCATTCCCGCGGTGATCCTCACCGTCCTGCTCGCGGCCTATGGGGGGCATGCGCTCTCCCGCTGGGACTTCCGCGGCAAAGGAATCGTCTACGCGGCACTCGTCGGACTCATGGTCGTACCTCCTCAGGTCACCCTGGCACCCCTGGTGCAGCTGTTCAGCGCTGTCGGACTGACCGGTAACCCGGCGGCGGTCTGGTTGTGGTCGCTGGGCTTCACGCTGCCCTTCGGCGTGTTCCTCATGCGCGGCTACATGGCGTCGCTTCCCGAGGAGCTCATCGAGGCGGCGAAGGTCGACGGCGCAAGCGAGCTCCGCGTGTTCTTCCAGATCATCCTCCCGCTGTCCGCGCCCATCCTCGCCTCCCTCGGCATCCTGCAGTTCCTCTGGACGTGGAACGACCTCCTCACTCCACTGATCTTCGTCGGGCCGGCCTCTGCGAACGCCCCCATCACCCTGCAGCTCGCAAATCTCCTGCAATCCCAATCCGGAGGTGCCACCAACCTGCTCTCCGCAGGCTCCCTCATCGCAGTCCTCGTCCCCCTCATCGTCATCGTCTCGCTGCAGCGCTACTTCGTCGCCGGCATCACCGCCGGAGCCGTCAAGGGCTGAACCACCCCTACGAAAGCAAGGTCTCACACGTGAACACACCACCACCACCGGCCACCATCGGGCTGATCGGCGCTGGCAACATCTCCCGCCGCTACATCGCCGGCATCGCGCGCTTCTCGCACTTGCGCGTCGTCGCCGTCACCGACGCCGTCCCTGCCGCTGCACGGCAGCTCGCCGCAGAAGCCGGCATCACCGCGCACGACACGCTCTCGGCGATGCTCGACGACGACGGCATCGACATCGTCGTGAACATCACCCCGCCCCTCGCCCATGCTGCAGTGACCGTTCAGGCGCTTCAGGCAGGCAAGCACGTGTATGTCGAAAAGCCGATGGCCGCCGCACTGGCCGACGCGGAACTGATGATCGCCGCGGCCGCCAAGACCGGCATGCTCCTCGGCTCCGCCCCGGACACGTTCCTCGGAAGTGCCTCGCAGACTGCGCGAGCCGCCATCGATCGCGGAGACATCGGCGAGCCGATCGGCGTCGTCGCGTTCATCACCCACTCGCAGGCCGAACGGTGGCACCCGAATCCCGGCTTCCTGTTCCAGCCCGGAGGTGGTCCACTGCTCGACATGGGTCCGTACTACGTGGCGGGCATGGTGAACCTCCTCGGACCCGTCGCACGGGTCTCCGGCACCACGCGCATCGGCGCGTCGAAGCGCGCTGTCACTGCACCCGACCGTGTCGTGGATGAGGTCAGCGTCACCACCACCACTCACGCCAGCGCGACCCTGACCTTCGCTTCCGGCGTCGTCGGCACACTGGTCGCGAGCTTCGACATCTGGGAGAGCCACCTGCCGAAGATCGAGGTGTACGGGACTGAAGGCGCACTCTCCGTCCCCGACCCCAACCACTTCGACGGGCCGGTGCTCCTCCGCCGGAACGATGCGGACGTCTGGACGGAACTCGAGCCGGCGCTCACCGTCAGCGGTGCACCCGACAGCCCGGAGCAACTGCTGCGTGGCATCGGCGTCGCCGATCTGGTCGGCGCCATCGAGGGCGGACACCACCGCGCCGACAGCGCACTCGCGCTCCACGTCCTCGAGGTCCTCGAAGCCGTCGAGTCATCCAGCTCCCTCGGCCGAGAGGTGCACATCATCAGCCGTCCGGACCGCCCTGCGCCGCAGGGCCCCACGGCCACCATTGCCAGCAACTGAGCAGAAGGAAGACACATGACACTGGACAAGCCTGCGTACGGCGTCGACGCCATCACGTTCTACCACCCGTCGTTCTGGGGGGGGTCGACAGCTACGACGACATCATGGACATCCGGCAGAGCGACCCGAAGCGCATCTGGAACCACATCTTCGATGCGCTCAACGAAGCAGGCGTCAGCCACCTCGAGCTCACCTTCCCACCCGCCGACTGGCAGTCCGCGATCGACGCGTTCGGATCAGCGGCCGCGTTCAAGCGCGAACTCGACAGCCGCGCACTGGCGCTCACGGGCGGCTTCATCCTCGCCGAGGACTGGGGACACGGGACGACCTCTGCACAAGCGGTAGCAGACGCCCTCGCCTACACGGACTTCCTCAGCGAGACGGGCGGAGACGTACTCGTCGCTGGACCCCCGATGCGGCGCAGCCGCCACGCACAACCCCCGCTCTTCATCGACCTGGAGTTCCTGCAGCGGTTCGCGGACGTCGCTCATGCTGTCGGCGACCAGACGCTTCGGCGCGGTGTGAAGCTCGCCCTCCACACCGAAGCTCACTCCAGCTTCTCAACTCGCCGCGACATCGACCTGCTCCTCTCCCTGACCGACCCGGAGTACGTGTTCTTCTGCCCCGACACGGCGCACATCGTGCTCGCCGGCGGCGATCCCGTGCAGATCGTCGCCGATCACCTCGAACGCGTCGCCATCGCCCATTGGAAGGACGCCACGGGTCCTATGCCTGCGGGCATCGAGATCAACGGCGAATCGATCCACGAAGCACACCGCGAATACATGTGCTCGCTGGGCGACGGTGTCGTGGACTGGGACGCGTGGGCCGATCTCTACACCAGCTCCCCAGCGGCGTCGATTCGGCTGCTCGAACTGGATGCGGTCCCAGACCCGATCGGCGAGATGCGCAGGGCCGTTTCCTTCCTCGAGCCGGGCGCCTGATGATACTGACTGACGAGCAGATGCTGACGATCGCGATCGAGCAGGCGACACTCGGTGCGCTCGAAGGCGGCATCCCCATCGGTGCCGCACTCTTCAGCGCAGACGGTGAGCTGCTGGGCGTCGGCCACAATCGCCGCGTGCAAGACGACGACGCGTCGATGCACGCGGAGACCAGTGCCTTCCGGGCTTCGGGCCGACAACGCACGTATCGGAACACCGTGATGGTCACCACCCTGTCGCCGTGCTGGTACTGCTCCGGGCTCATCAAGCAGTTCGGCATCGGACGCGTCATCGTCGGTGATGACCGCAACTTCTCGGCAGGCCAAGCATGGCTCGCAGAGCAGGGTGTCGAGGTGACCGTCCTCAACGACCCCGCGATGGTGTCGATCATGGCCGCGTTCATCGCACGCGAGCCGGCGCTCTGGAACGAGGACATCGGGCTCGACGCCTAGCCGCTCCGTTTCGAGCTGAGACGCACGACTGCGGCGGGCCGCTGTAGACCGCAGCAGCCCGCCGCATTCGGGCGTCAACCCTGCACGACACCGATCGGTGTCTGGGTCGCGATCCAGCGGTAACGAGCAGCACACCCACGCCTGGCATGCATGCACCGCAGCGCATACGGAACCCCTCAACATGGACACATGAACATTCTCATCGTGGGGGCCGGTGCTACCGGCCTCGCTGTCGGGGTTCGATTGGCCCAGGCCGGCCGGAACGTCACCTACCTCGTCCGCGGTGAACGACAACGAGTCATCGAACGTGACGGCATCACCCTGACAGAGCCCGAGGGAAGACACTCCGTTGCCGCGGCGACCGTCACCGCTGACACCCTCACCAGCACATTCGATCTGATCATCGTCTCGGTGAAAGCCAATGCGATCGTCGCAGTGATCGAGGACATCGCCCCTGCGGTCGGCCCAACCACGGTCATCGTCCCGTTTCTCAACGGTATCCGGCACATCGACCTGCTCGACTCCCGCTACCCAGGCCGTGTGGCAGGTGGGCTCATCAAGATCGTCGCCACCTTGGACCAGCACGGCGGCGCGGTACAGATGACTCCGCTCGCCGAGATCACGGTCGGATCGCTCAGCGCCGAACCAATTCCAAGCTCTGTCCGGCAGCTCCTCGACGTCCCAGGGCTGACCGTCGTTGAAGCCGATGACGTGTGGCTTCGGCTGTGGGAGAAGTGGGCGTTCATCGCATCAGCAGGCATCGTCACCTGCCTGTTCGACAATGCTGTGGGGCGCGTCCAGGAAGCCGGAGGGCTCCCCTACATTCACGCGGCGATCCGCGAGACTGAGGCCATCGCCGGTGCCGCCGGTTTCCCCCCACGTGGTGCCGCACATGCGCAGTCCCTCAGCCTCCTGACCGAACCGGGTTCACCGTTCACGTCTTCCCTCTTTCGGGACCTGACGGCCGGACGAGTCACCGAAGCCGAACACATCTTGGGCGACCTGGCAGACCGAGCACGGGAGTTGGCGGTACCGACGCCACTGCTCGATCTCACCCTTGTGCGAGTGCGTGCAGCGGAACTCAGCAGAGTCCATTCGCAGCCCTGACCCTCGCGCACCCTGCCCCGACCGGCGACGTCGACGCGAGCGGGTCGGCACGATCCGTCACCCAGCGCCCGTCTGAGTGCGACCACCCCTGACTCCGAGTACGAACGCGCCGCACGCACCGCGACGAAGATGCCCCTGCTGGGCATGACACTCGGTGGCCAGGACACCGCGTGGTCCGCACGATTCTGGTTCGATAGCAGCGCACACGGGCATGCCAGGCACAAAGCTGGCAGCCGCGACCTGTGACAGGGTGGGCCGAATGGACGCCGTAAGTATTGAGAGCACCGTCGCCGCAGCGTCGCGAGTGCTGTCTCGTCACTTGGAGTTCACGCGCGTGCTCACTGGGGGTCAGCATGCTCAAACTGTCATGGCGTCGGACGGGAAAGCGCATTACGTCGTCCGCACGTTCGATGCGGGTGATGATGCCGCCGAGCGGGAGGTAGCGATACTGTGTCGGCTCGATTCTCTGGGGCCGTTGACGCCAAAGCTGCTCGGGTTCGGAGAAGCAGCGGGTCGTCCAATGATCGTGACCTCTGCTTTACCGGGAGGCCATCTCGACCCTGCTGTTTCTCTCGTCACCGCGGCCGAGCAGATGGCCGGCGCATTGGCCGCAATTCATCGTTTAGATGGGACCGACCTTCGACAGGAGCCGCGCCCACCTCAGGCCGGTCTCAGCAAACTGTCTGCGCGAGCAGTTGAGCTGTGGAACCAGGTCGATGTGACTTCTCGGGTGTTGACGCACTTCGACTTCTGGTGCGGAAATGCTCTGTGGGACGGCGAACACCTCATCGGCGTCGTCGATTGGTCCGGTGCGCGGTCTGCGCCCCGCGGAGTTGACGTGGCGTGGTGCCGACAGGACTTCGTCCTATTGGGATCACCAGCGGCGGCCGATCGATTCCTTGAGGCCTACGAGCAACATTCCGGGCACTCTGTTCCGGACGTTGGCGCTTGGGACGTGTTGGCGGCCGAACAGGCCCACTCTTCTGTGGAGTCTTGGGGGTTGAACTACCGCGGAGTTGGACGAGAAGACATCACCTCAAACGTTCTGCGCCAACGATTTGACGCCTGGACGCACGATCTGATGGTCTAGCAACCGGCGCCCTGTCTCTGAAGCGCTCTGAGCTTGTCTGAGACTCCTGGCCTTGGAGTCGGAGCGGATGTGGGTCAAGCAGGCCGACGTCGATGACGGGAACGTCGCCGGAGTGGTGAGCAGGCTCGTCCGAAATCTGCTCAGCCACAGCTTCCCGCAGCGCGCGCACGGCGTCGACGTCCCCGGCTGCAGGGCTCGGGAACGACCGCTCCAAGACCTCGCCCGCGGGGTAACCGGCAGGATCAGTCCGGGCTTCATGAGGACCACGACGTCGGCCGCGGTGATGTCGATGCCGAGCTCGGCGACGGTTGCGGCGACCGCAGGGGCGTCCGACGGGGCAAGGCCTGCTGAGGTCGCGGTGAAGCAATCACTCGCGAGGTGTTCGAGTAGGGCTGCGCCCGACTGGGAGCGGCCGGCGTCGTGCTGGCAGATGAACAGGACGACGGGCTTGGACCGCGACGACATCGTTCCGGAACTCTTTGGGAAGACGACTGCGCCCATTGACCGACCGATTGTCGGGCGAACCGCACGTAGTCCCCGGTCCGTACAATCAGGAGGATGTCGAAGATTGCTGGGAGTCGTTGGGTCATTACGGGTGCGGCCGGAAACATCGGGCGAGAGCTACGCTCTGCTCTAGCTGATCGGCAGGTGGACCTCGTCTCGATGGATATCCGCTCGACACCTCCGATCGGCTTGCAGGACACTGTCGTCATCGCGGATCTTGCTGAGCTGGAGTCGCTCGTGGAACTGTTCGCGGGGGCGGATGGTGTGATCCACCTCGGGGGGATTGCTGACGAGGCGGACTTCCACGACCTGGCTCAGGTGAACATCATCGGCACCTACCACGTCCTCGAGGCAGCACGGCGGGCCAAGGTGCCGCGGGTGGTCTACGCCAGCAGCAACCGGCTGACGGGTATGTACTCCGCCAGCGAGCACGTCTCGCCCGACATGCCTCCCCGGCCCGACGGGTTCTACGGCGTGTCCAAGGTCGCGGGAGAGGCACTGTGCCGCCTCTACGCGGACAAGTTCGGGCTCAGCACCATCTCCCTCCGCATCGGCAGCTACGAACAGCAAGCGGAGTCGCCACGTGAACAGCGGACGTGGCTGAGCCCAGCCGACGCAGTGCGGGCCTTTCTCGCCGCAATGACGACGTCGGCAGACACAGCCGTGTTCTACGCCGTGTCCGCAAACACTGATCGGTGGTGGGATCTCGACGCGGGAATCGCGGTGGGCTTCGTCCCCGAAGACGATGCCACCGCAGGAAACCCCGCAGAACACGTCGACGCAGACACGCCGCAAGGCGGGACGTACGCGGCCACCGGCTACTCGACAGCTCAGATGCGCCGGTAACCTCTCGTCCTGCGGGTGTTCCGTGGTCGCGGTGCGCTGAGGCCCGTGAGCACGGAGTCTCTTGATCACCAGCAACCTGTCCGGCCCTGAGTCCGGACCCCGCGTTGACCCGGACGGCCCGCCGGGCTCTGCTGCGCCTGCAATGCTCCGGTCAGCGGCTCTTTTCGAGCCCCCGCAGGATGAGGTCGAGACCGAATGCGAATTCTTCGTCGAGTGGGCGTGGGAGGTGTTCGGCGACCGCTGCGGTCGCAGGGAATCGTCTGCCGCCATCGCTGTGCAGGAGTTCGCTGAGCTGCGTGCGGCCGGCATCTGCCTCTGCTGCGGTGGTCGCTGTTTGCAGGGCGAAGCCGAGGGCGAAGTGGGAGATGGCGGCTGCGGCTTTCGCCGCGGTGACGGGGTCGAAGCCCTCGCGGAGCAGCGCGGCGAGCATGGACTCCCGGATGCGCATCACGTTCGGGCCGGTGAGGATCGCCTCGGTGAGCAGACGTGCTGCGTCGCGTCGTGCGGAGAGCGCACGGTAGCTCGATGTCGCGATCGAACGGCAGGCGTCCTCCCAACTGAGTTCGGCGCTTATCGAGTCGGGCAGTTCGACTTCGCCGAGCACGTGGTCGAGGATCATCCCGATGAGCTCGTTCCGGTTCGCGACGTGCCGGTAGAGGGTCGCCGTACTCGATGACAGCCGGGTTGCGAGTGAGCGCAGCGTCAGCGCTTCTGCACCGCCCTCGTCGAGGATCTCCAGAGCCGTCTCGATGATGTGTTCCCGCGCGACCCTCGGGCGGCCGCGGCCGCGGGGGGTGTCGTTCAGGGCCACGGGATCCATTCGCTGATCGCATCTCCCATCACCAATTCGAGGTCCCGGCCCTTCAACCACGGCAGTTCGTGGAGGAACAGCTCCGCGCACTCCGACCAACTGCAGTCTATGCGGGTGATGTCTGTGCCCCAGAAGTCGTCGGCAGGTCAGCGAGCTGGGAGCATGGCGGTCAGCGCCGCGGCCAGACCGCTGTCTGTCGCTGGGAGGTCGCCGATCGCCGCGATGTAGCCGTCCGGTCGGACGAGCACGAAAGCGTCGGATTCGATGCCGTAGCTGCGGTGGAATTCGGCGTTGCGCGTCTGGTCGAGGATGACGTGTTTCAGGGATGCTCCTGAGGGCGGCCAGGCGATCTCGGAGGCTGCCGCTGCGGCCTGTTCGCCGAGGGTGACGAGGGTGAAGTGCGGGCCGCGGAACTGCTCGAACATCGTGCTGGGCGCACCGTCAGCGGTCTGGATTGGAGCATCAGGAGCCCGGTCGCCCGCAGCCACGGGCGGCCCGACCTGATCTCCGCTGTCCGGCGCCAACGGGCCGCCGCGGTACGAGAGCGTGAGCTGTCGCTCTTCATCGCCGCGCTTCGTGGCGACGAGCGGGCTTTCTTGCAGATGGCTGTAGAGCGCTGACGAGAGCCCCAGCACGCGGGCCGCGACGGGCCGGCGTTCTGCTTCGTAGGTGTCGAGGAGCGCATCGGGAGCGCCGGCGAGTACTTGGCCGAGTTTCCAGCCCAGGTTGTAGGCGTCCTGCACGCCGGTGTTCAGTCCCTGCCCGCCCGTGGGCGGGTGTACGTGGGCGGCGTCGCCGACGAGGAGCACGTTCCCCTGCCGGTATCTTTCGGCGAGTCGGATGTTCGGACGCCAGACGGAGGACCAGAGCACCTCGCGGACCTGCAGCTTCGCACGACCGACGAACGGGCGCATGAGTCGTTCGATCGCATCGCGATCAACGGACGCCGCATCATCCGGGCGCAGTTTCAGCATGAGCTGGAATGAGCCGTCGGGGAGCGGGCACAGCGCCAGGAAGCGCCCGCCGGGACGTGGCCACATGTGCCAACGGTCGCGGGACAGGCCGGTGAGGGCGAGATCGGCGACGATCATGCGGTCGGAGGCATCGGTAGTGCCTTGGAAGGCGATACCGACCCCGCGGCGCACGTTGCTCGCGCCGCCGTCGGCTCCGATGAGGTAGCGGGTACGCAGCGTGGAAGTGCCATTCGGGCCCTCGAGGAGCGCGGTCACACCGCTCTCGTCCTGTTCGTAACTCGCGAGCTTGGTCGAGTACTGCACCGAACCTCCGAGGGCTTCGAGCCGTTCGCGCAGCGACTGGTCGGTAGCGCTCTGTGGGGCGAGCAATGTGTTCGCGTGCGGGACGTCGGCCGTCGGGGTGTGGTGCTTGATCATGGTCCGGCGCAGCGTGAGCGGGCCGAGATGCACACCGAGCGGCGGGTACAGCCCCGAGCGCGCCTCGAGCGCGGGGAGAACACCGAGGTCGTCGAAGGCTTCGAGGGTCCGAGGCTGGACGCCTTTCGCCCGTGAGCCGGGGAAACCGTGTTCGGAGGATTCGACGAGGCGGTAGCTCACACCGCGGCGCTGGAGGTCGCAGGCGAGCGTCAGGCCGCTCGCGCCTGCGCCGACAATCAGCACATCTGTAGTCGCGTTCATGGGTGGCCTTTCGGAGTTGCGAGACGAGGTCGCTCATTCTCGCGCTATTTATGGCTACACTGTAGCCATAAAGCATCCGTGTGTCGATCACCTCGAGGAGATGGCATGAAACCCTCAGCTCGCACCCCACGCTTCGCCGGCGTCGCCACACCAGCGCAGCAGGCTGAATCAGTGCGCGAGGGTATCTACGTCGCGTTCACCTCCCTGTCGGTGACGATCGTGCTCGCGCAGCACCATGCGCCTTCAGCAGGCTCGGCGGCGCTCACAGTCCTGGTCACGGCGCTGGGAACCGTCATCGCCACTCTGGTCGCGGACGTCATCGCGAATCTCGTGGTGCACGATCGCCTCTATGACCGCACCGAGTTCGCGCACGCCGTCCGTTCATCCATCGGATCACTGGTGGTCATCGTTCTGCCGCTGCTGCTTCTCGGGGCGGCCGGACTCGGGCTGTGGGAAGCCGATTCCGCTCTGGTGGTCTCCGCGATAGCGCTCGTCGCATCCCTCGTCGTGATCGTCACCCTCGCTCTGCGAGGCACGCGGCTGAGCCCCTTGCCGCGCGTCATCCTGGTCGGCGCGATCGGCATCGCCGGACTGCTCGTCGTCGCTCTTCAAACCCTGTCCCACGGGTAAGACACACAGATCGGCTCATCCGCGGTTTCGAGCTTCGCCCATGTCTCCAAGGCAGAAGGTACCCCGCATGGGCGTGATAGATGCCTCTGCCACCTGAGTCGGTCGACCCCGGAATTGAGAGCTGCGTCGAGGTTCCCCCGCCAACCGATGCACTGTTCCGGGATAGATGACCAATTCGCCAGATGAACCGATGAGGACGGGCGTGAGGACGGCCGGGATGCCCAGGAACATCAGCATGAGCGGCGTGCGCTCGGGATGCGAATCCACGAGAGAGAACACGCTACCGACGAGCACGATCCCCACCCCGAAGATCAGACCGATGATGATGCCACGCCACGGCGTCGGGCGTCCGAACCGGATGACCACGCGTCGTCTCCCTGGTTCTTGGTCCGTTTCCGACTGACCCCACGACGCCCGCTGGCACCGCAGGTGTGCCCTGTGGCTCGCCATCACACCGTACCGACCGGTGCGGGCTCCTGATTTGACCTCAAGTGAACTTGAGGTTTTACGGTTGTCGAGTGGCCCGAACGCGGCCGATCGACCCGAATGAGGACCGTGTGACCCCGACGAGGACCCGGCGATGACCTATGTGATCGCTCTGCCGTGCGCCGATGTAAAGGACAAGGCCTGTATCGACGAGTGCCCCGTCGACTGCATCTACGAGGGTGAACGAGCGTTGTACATCCACCCCGACGAGTGCGTGGACTGCGGCGCTTGCGAGCCGGTGTGCCCGGTCGAGGCCATCTACTACGAAGACGATCTGCCCGACGAGTGGCAGGACTACTACAAGGCGAACGTCGAGTTCTTCGACGAGATCGGGTCGCCGGGCGGCGCCGCCAGGACGGGGCTGCTCGCCTTCGATCATCCGATCATCGCCGCGCTTGCACCTCAGGAGGAACACGCATGACCGTCGCTGAACCGCGCATCGCCATCGTTGGGGCAGGGCCGGCCGGAATCTACGCCGCCGACATCCTCCTCGGCCTCGCACCGGCCGCCTCGATCGACCTGTTCGAGAAGCTCCCGGCGCCCTACGGCCTCGTCCGGTACGGGGTCGCCCCGGATCATCCGCGCATCCGCAAGATCACCGATGCCCTGCACGACGTGCTGGTGAACCCACGCATCCGCCTGCTCTGCAACGTCGAGATCGGCGTCGACGTCGAGATCGAGGAACTGCGGGCGGCCTACGACGGGGTCATCGTGGCGACGGGCGCCGACCTTGATGTCCGCCTCGACATCCCGGGGATCGACCTTCCGGGATCTTTCGGCGCCGCCGACTTCGTCGCCTGGTACGACGGGCACCCGGATGCCGCGCGCACCTGGCCTCTCGAGGCGGAATCGGTTGCGGTGCTCGGCGCGGGCAATGTGGCGCTCGATGTCGCCCGGATCCTCGCGAAACACGCCTCCGCGCTGACACACACGGACACCCCGGATGCCGTGCTCGATCAGCTCGCCGCCAGCCCACTGCGCGAGGTGCACCTGTTCGCCCGACGAGGGCCGGCCGATGTGCGCTTCTCGGCGATGGAGCTGCGCGAGCTCGCCGAGCAGGACGACGTCGACGTGATCGTTGACGCGGAGGAGCTCGTGCTGGATGAGCACGCCGAGCGGATGGTCGCGCAGTTCTCGCAGCGCCGCATCGTCGTGCGCACCATGACCGAGTGGGCCGCGCTCGATCCGGCGGTCCGGACGGCCTCGCGCCGCATCCACCTGCACCTGCGTCAACGTCCCGTTCGTCTGCTGGGCACGGACCGCGTGGCCGGCATCGAGATGGAGCGCACCGCATCGGACGAGCTGGGGCGGATGCTCGGAACCGGCGATCTGCTGCACTACGACGTCGGAGCGGTCTACCGGGCAGTGGGCTACCGCTCGGCCCCGGTTCCCGGGATGCCGTTCGACGCGGATCTCGGAGTCGTTCCCCACACCGAGGGGCGAGTCGTCGACGCGGCGGGAGCGCCGATCCCGCGGTTGTATGCCACCGGCTGGATCAAGCGCGGGCCGGTCGGACTCATCGGCTCGACCAAGTCGGATGCTGCGCAGACCGTCCGTCACCTCGTCGACGATCTCGCCGAGGCCGAGCCCGTCTCGCGCGGCGAAGAATCGATCGACCGACTCGGGCATGCCGTCGACCTCGACGGCTGGCTGCGCATCGACTCCGCCGAGCGCGGCGCCGGAGCTGCACGTGGACGTGAGCGGACGAAGATCGTCGACCGCGCGGAGATGCTCGCGCATGCGAAATGGGAACAGACGACGGAAGTCGGCCGATGACCGTGACACCACTACCACGCCGCTCGAGGTGGTGAGCCGTAAGCCGGTCCTCCAGCGACCTTCGAGTGCCGATCTTCAACCCGCTCTTCCGCCGGCGCTGGGTGTCCCGTAGACCCTGCCCGGTGAACCTGCCCGCCGAAGCGCCCTGCCCGACTCACTCCGCGCGCCTCAAGACGGAGTAGGTTTGCGAGACACATGGTCCGGCGTCGACGCCGACGAACTTGGGCGCGGAAGTCCGCAGATCTCGCAGCCGGCCTACTGTCTAGAAACCTCATCTCAAACTTCGCGTGTCTCACCGAGCTGCGGGTTGTTTTTGAGACAGGCTGCTGCTTGAGATCGGCCTGCCGCTCCGGATCTACCTCGGGTTTCCGCTGCTCGGGCCAATCCGCGCGAACGAGCTCGCCGCATTGGTGGCTGCAGAGCACCAGGCGTTATCCGTCCGCGTGCTCGACTAGCTCAGCCGATCTAATTCAGGATTGCCGCCACGATCGGGAGACCCGTGCCGACAAGGGCGAGCGGGATTGCCGCGACTACCATGGACGACCCGCCCTGACCGGTTCGCTTGATGTCAGCCCGGGCAGTGAACGCGACTGGCAAAGCCATTACACCGACGATCACCGGCGCGAGCCCTCCGATCTGAAACACCGCGCCGACGATTGCCACGAGCGCCAAGACGAAGGCAGCGACAGCGTATCCGCTTACGCGCGGTGTGCTGGCGATCGTCCTGGCCACACCGCCGACTCGATGCGGGTCCTGTATCCACGCGCCGTAGTACCGAGCGGCGGCATCGCTGTCCGCTAGGAGCGCCCGAGCTTCGTCATCGGAGAGGTTGAGCCCGAAGGATGCACGAAGCTGGGCGTCGGGCAAGACTCCCCTGAACTGTTCGTAGGTCAGGCTCATATCGGAATAATGGCACATGCTGAGCATTGGGGCCTGGCGAGCCAGACTGCCACTCGTTCGAGCGTCATTCGTCTCTGCTCTGCCTGTGGACCATCACGGATGGTCGCGTGAGTAGGACCTGAGGTAGTTAACTCTCCGGCGGATTGCACGACGGAGCGTCCGGCCACGTGCCGCCTGACGTGCTCACGCTTGTCGTGTCGAGGACCGCTGGGTTCCATGTCGCTCTTTATCTCACCCCAAACCAGCCAGAAGTAGTTGCCTCCCGGACACAGGTCGTCACTAGGAAAATTGTTTGAGAATGGAAAGAGATGTTCCGGTTCGTGCGGTTTGATCGGAGCATGGACGGTGCGCCCACGGAGGTAGATCACCGCCTGCATCGTTCGTCCGTCGATCGAGCTCTCAGCTCGTTCCCAAGAGCCAGATTGCATGAACAGGGCTGGCTTCTCGGACGTAGGTCGCGATGCCGAACAGATCGACGATCACCATACCCGCAGCGAACACGATGACGATCGACAAGATGGGATTCTGTGAAGCGGCGCTGAGCGCCTGATAAGCGGTACGCCAGGCGCCAATCTGAACCAGCACGAGGAGAACGAATGCTTGCTTGATGCGATTGAGGCAGAAGAAGTCGCGCGCCAATACCGCCGAGGAAGATCAGAAATAGGTCGCGCCGTGCGTAATGGGGAGGAGGCGATCAGTGGCAAGCAAGGCTCGCCACCCTGCCCGTGTTCGAGCGCGAGCTCATCGTCGAACGCGTCGACGCCGGCATCGCCGCGGCCCGTGAATCCGGCACCCGCTTCGGGCGCCCACCAGCGAACCCCGACACCATCGCCGAGACGCTCGTCACCGACGCCCGCAGCCGCGGCCGCACAGCCGCAGAGGCTGCCGTGCTCGTCGGTTGGAGCCGCGCGACGCTCTACCGACGCTAGAGCGACACCTCGGGCAGAACCCATACAGTCTGACGTTTCGAGCAGCTCAGTTTCGGCGACGAGTTATGAGCACCCGACCCCCACGGAAATTCGCTGCAGCATTGAAGCAACCCGTCGCATGCTCAGAAACGATGGCGGTCTCAACCGGTCAACGCACCACCCAGTCTGATGATTTTATCCAGCAGTTCGGTATCACAGCACGAGCGGGAACCAGTGTCGGTCGCGCAGTTGGGAGTCATCGCGGATGCTCACCCAGGTGCCTTCAACGATTGGGGCGTTCTCCGAAGTCCATACCCCGAAGTGTGCGTGGGGCGTCGGCCAGGCATAGTCATCTTGCGGTGATTCGACGACATTTCGCACAGCGCCCGCAAACTTGAGTTGAGTCCCGTAGCCGGTTATCTGCTCGGTGAGGCTGGCGATTCCGAACACTCCACTCGGATCGTTGGGCCCGACTAGCCGCATTGGTAGGTCGAGTCGTCCGGTTTCCGGCCGAGGCACGCAGAAGACCCGGTCTGCCTGTCGGAGCAGGAGCCTGACGACGCACATGGGCGTGGGCGAGCTGCTTCGGCGGATCACTTCGGCCCGGCCATGGAGAGGAAGCCACGCGGCGTCCGGTGTCACGTGAAGGACAGTCTCATCTTCAGTAATCACCCCGCGAGCGTAGCTGAGTCAGCGGCCTGTCACGTCTCTTCAACCGTGCCTCGACGCGACGTTTGCCCCGGCATGTGTTGCTGGAACAACTCCGCTGACGTGGCCCAGTTGAGGACATGGCGCGGCCGGGTGTTGATTCGCAGGGCAATCTCGTCAAGGTCCCGCCTGGAGAAATCGCGCAGATCTGCGCCCTTGGCCAGGTATTGGCGCAAGAGTCGATTCGTGTTCTCGTTCGACCCGCGCTGCCAGGGCGATCGCGGGTCGCAGAAATAGATGTCTAGCTCGAGATCTGTCGAGAGTTGTTGATGTTCGGCCATCTCGCGCCCGCGATCCCAGGTCAGTGACTTTCGCAGATCTGGGGGTAGCTCGCGGAGGTCTCTGGCGATTGCGAGGCGGACCGCGTCGGCTTTGTAGCCGTCGTGCAGGGGCACCACTCGGACGTAGCGTGTGGCTCGTTCGACGAGCGTCGCGACCGCCGAAGGTCGTTTCCCCATCACGAGATCTCCCTCCCAGTGTCCGACTTCTACGCGCTCGTTCACTATGGCTGGTCGGTCCCGTATGGGAGTCATGTTCCGGAGGACGCTGAAGCGCCCTGGGTCTGATGGAGACTCGCGCTATTTGATTCCCGCCAGCTGGTCGACGGCGGTTTGGCCAGCATAGAAGGCCTGCTCGAACTCGGTGGGTGGGACGTCGCCGAGGTAGCCGTGCAGGCGCTGCGTGTTGTGCCAGTGCACCCATCCGAGCGTCGCGAGCTCGAGGTCCTCGACTGTTCGCCAGGGTCCGGGGCGTGCGGGCCCGCGGACGAGTTCCGTCTTGTAGTAGCCGTTCACCGTCTCGGCCAGGGCATTGTCGTAGCTGTCGCCGACGGTTCCGATCGATGGTGTTGCACCGATCTCGGCGAGACGTTCCCCGTAGCGAATCGACGTAAATTGAGACCCTGCGTCGCTGTGGCAGCGGAGATCGGCGTGGTGAGCGCCGCGCCCCCACCTCGCCATCTCGATCGCATCGAGGACCATCTCCGTACGCATGTGCGACGCGCACCGCCACCCCACGACCATCCGGCTGAACGCGTCGATGATGAAACAGACGTAGGCAACGCCCGCCCACGTCGGCACGAACGTCAGATCCGTCACCCAGAGCCGGTTCGGGGCTGTTGCGGTGAACTCTCGTTTCACCAAATCCGGATACCTCGCCGAGGCCGGGTCGGTCCTGGTCGTCTTCACTCGCTTCGACCTCGTCGCTCCCTCGATGCCCGCAGCACGCATCAGCCGGCCCGTCTGATCTCGCCCGATACTGAGCCCCGCGCGGAGGGCGCTCTTCCAGAGCTTGCGGACACCATAAACGCGATAGTTGTCTTCCCAGAGCGTGACAAGCTCGGGCGTGAGGGCAGCATCGCTGAGTGATCGCGCCGACGGAGCGCGGTCTTTCGCGGCGTAATACGTGCTCGGAGCCACCTGCAAGAGTGCGCAGATGGGCTCGACTCCGAGCGGGCGACCTTCGACGACGTCGTTCTTGTTCGCGTCGATGAACGCGACTACTTCCGGTGTTGGCGGTCGAGCTCCGCCCCGAAGAAAGACGCTGCCCGCTTCAGAATCTCGTTCGCCCGCCGCAACTCGCGGTTCTCCTGCTCAAGCTCCCGCAGCACCCGACGCGCCTCCGCCGTGCTCACACCCGCGACGTGCCCGTCGTCGACGTCGGCCTGCTTCACCCAGGTCCGCACCGATTCGATCCCGTAACCGAGCTGCGTCGCGACGCGCTGCACCGTCCCGTGCTCGGTCCCCAGCTCTGCCCGCAGCGTCCGCACCATCCGGACCGCGGCGGCCTTTTCTTCCGGTGAATACCGACGCGCCGTCGGCTTCCCAGATCCCTGATTCGACACCATGACTCCATCCTCGTTTCCAAGGTCAGGAGTCTCCAACAAACTCAGGGCGCTTCATTGACGCTCGGGCGACTCTCTCACGTAGATCAGAACTATGTTCGCGCCGAGACCCATGCGGCCGCGAACAGGTTCCTGATCGACGCGCAAGCACAAGCGCCAATCGCGCAGCTGTGGGGCGGCGGCCTGGTCGCGTCTGTCGACGGACTCCGCTTTGTGGTCCCGGTGCGGACATTGAATGCCGGCCCATCGCCGAAGTACTTTGGTTACAAACGCGGCATCACCTGGTTGAACGCCGTCAACGACCAGGTCGCGGGAATTGGCGCGCAAATCGTGCCCGGAACCCCGCGGGACAGCATGCACATCCTCGACGTGCTGCTCAACCTGGACGGTGGCCCGAAACCAGACATGGTCGCCACCGACGAGGCGTCGTACTCAGACATGGTCTTCGGGATCTTCCACCTCCTCGGCTACCGGTTCTCGCCACGTATCGCCGACATCGGCGACACCCGGTACTGGCGTGCCACTTGGCCAAGCGGCACCAGCTCCGACTACGGTCCGTTGAACGCAATCGCCAGGCACAAGGTCAACCTGGCACGGATCACCGCGCACTGGCCCGACATTCTCCGCGTCCTCGGCTCTCTCGTCACCCACCAGGTCCGCGCCTATGAGGTGCTGCGGATGCTCGCCCGTGACGGCCGGCCCAGCCCGCTCGGGCAGGCGTTCACCGAGTACGGTCGGATCGCGAAGACCCTGCACATGCTGGCGATGATCGACCCAGTCGATGACACCCATCTCCGGCTCGTGAACCGGCAAACCACAGTCCAGGAATCCCGACACCGCCTCGCCCGGAAGGTCTTCCACGGCAAACGCGGCCAACTGCACCAGAAATACCGAGACGGGCAGGAAGACCAACTCGGTGCCCTTGGCATCATCGTCAACGCGATCACGCTCTGGAATACCCGCTACATCAACGCCGCCGTCACCGAGCTCCGCGCGCAAGGCCACCCGATCGATGACGTGGACGTCGCCCGGCTCTCCCCGCTCGGACACGCACACGTGAACGAACTCGGACGCTACAGCTTCCACCCCGTCACCGATTCAACGAAACTGCGACCGTTCCGAGAGAACAGGCAGGACGAGGACATCTAATTGCGCAGAGCGGCCTGTCTGAAGGCAGCTCCGCGATCTACGTCCAGACAATGTCCATGATGGTGAGATCGTGCACGGTGTCCCGATCCGCGGATCGCTTGAGGGTGAACGGTGCGACGAGAATTCCTTCCTCTAACGCCCGAGGTGCGCCGTCCACCGAGGCAACTCCTTGACGCAATCTGTCGCATAGAGGGATACTGTGTCTCACAAAACATCTATGTTGACGCCCTTGCGCAAGACGGATGACACCGCGTTGGAGCAAGGCTCATCCGATCTCATCGCTGAGGGAAGGAAGTACCGAATGAAGCTCTACACACTCGTGACCGCCGTAGCAGTTACAACGTTGCTCGCTGGGGCTGTGATTGCACCAAGCAGCGCGGCACACGCCACAACGGCAGCGGCAGCGACCTCAACAACCGCGAGCATTCCACTGCCAGAACATCCAAATGCGCCGATCGATTTTGCGGCGGCAAAAGAACAGCTGCTCTCCCAGGGTACGGTTCTGAAGATCACAGAAAGTCCCGCTGGAACCGCTACAACCATCGACCTGGACGGACTCACTGTCACTCTCACTGAACCCAATCCAGTTTCCCCTCGGATGGAAACGAACCTTCTTCCGAACGCGATCGTGGTCACTCTCAATACGACGGAGCAGCAAGCCCTTGCCAATGGGACCGCATTCGCTATCGGTTCCGCGCTCTGCGAACTTCCAGTGCTCGGCTGGATCGGCTGCCTTGGAATTCAAGGGGCCCTAGAAGTAGCCGGAACCTGGCTTGGCGCCGAGGGGCTATGTAAGGGAGAGTTTGACATTACCTTCAGCTTGCAGTCCGGGGATGACAACTGGATGTCATATAGGTGCGCTGCTTGATATTCCATTGAGTCCTGATGACCTTGTCGAAGAGAAAAAAATTTCCGCATCAAACTAGGAATAGTCCTGGTCGCACCGTTTTTTGGATTGGCCCTGTATTTCTTTTCAGAGAAATATGAGTTTTTTCAAAAGCATGTCCTGCCGGTTATTTTCTTAGTTTTCGTAGTCACAGCACTTGTTAGTTTGTTCTTTGACGTTAAACGTCACTTGCGCGAACGGAAGAGCTCAAGCGAAGGTTAAACTGATTTCTGAGTAAGGAGCCACAATGCCTTCATCGTTTCCGGGAAAGCGAATCGACTGGAGGAATCCGCGACAGTTCGGAAAATTTGTCGGCCTTCTGTGGATCCTGAACGTATTCGGTACGCTGGTTGGTTTCCTCGTCCAAGCCGCCACCGGCGCTCGGGATTGATCAAGTGTCACCGGGCACATGCTCCCCGTTCTGCTCGGCGCATCTATCGGATGCGGATTGCTCTGGGTTGGAAGCGCTCTGTACGCCAAGCGTCACCCCACAGGTGACTGAATAGATTCGTACGCTGTCCTCGAAGGGGCGTCCGTGGGTTTTTCATGGACGCCCCTTCGTCTGTCGCCGGCCGGCGCTGTGCTGCTCCGCGCTTCCCTCTGACCTCGGCACCGATCCACCTCGTCAGTTGCCTCAACGCTCAGTCCTACACCGCTGTTACCCAGACCCACAGCCCAGCAAATCCACAAGCAACGAGAGTGACGATCCGTGAGATCCTCAGCGGAGGCAGTGTCCCAGAACCATGGAACTGGAACACCCATCAAGCGGATCCAGGTCGCCTCACGATTCCAACAGCTCGGGCGTCTCACAAGTCATCCCACAATTGTGTTCCACAAGAACCGCGTCTTCACAACAACCGGTACATTGGATAACATGGACATCGGTTATGCACGCGTTTCGACCGCCAAACAAGACCTCGAACGGCAAATCGATGCTCTCACCAAAGCCGGGATCGCCCGCAAACAGATCTATGTCTGTGGCAGTTTTAGTGGGACCCACCGGGGCAAGGCGCTTTCTAACGGTCGTCGCAACACTCAGCGCTGAAATGACTCGTTCACGAGCTTAGTGAAGCGGTCGTGTGGGGTGTCCCAGTCGAGGATTCTGCGGGGTCGGGTGTTGATCTCGGTCGCGACCGTCTGGAGTCGTCGGGGCGTGTGAATGCTGAGGTCTGAGCCCTTCGGAAAGTATTGCCTCAGGAGCCCGTTCATGTTCTCGTTCGATCCTCGCTGCCAGGGCGATCGTGGGTCGCAGAAGTAGACTTTCGTGTCGGTGGCGGCGGTGAACTCGTAGTGTTTACTCATCTCCCAGCCCTGATCCCAGGTCAGCGTTCGACGCAGTTCCGGTGGTAGCTTCAGCATCGCCGTTACCAGCCCCTGACGGACCGAGTCGGAGCGGTTCGCGACGTCGACAGGGATGAGCATCACGAACCGGGTGGTGCGCTCAACGAGCGTCCCAATCGCAGTTTGGTTACTTCGACCCATGATGAGGTCGCCCTCCCAGTCGCCTGGAGTGGAGCGGTCGGTTGGGTCGAAGGGGCGGTCGCTGATCATCAGCACGTCGCCGGCGAACCGGGCGCGCTTGCGCGGGACCATCCGTGATGGTTTCCGTCGACTCCGTCCGGTTCGCAGTGTTCGGACACCGTCACGCGCGAGCGTCCCACCGCGCCAGTCATAGAGATCCCGGTAGATCGTCTCGTGGACCACGCGCATCGCCGGGTTGTCGGGGAAATCGACACGTAACTGCCGGCAGATCTGGTCCGGACTCCACCGCCGGCCAAGGAGCTGCTGAATTTGACGGCGAAGGACAGGGTTCTGGGCGATCTTCCCCGCCCGCGGTCGCAGGCGTCGAACTCGAGCGAGCTTGTGGGCGTGGAACGGCAAATACTTGCCCTTCCCGTCGACATTGCGGCGCACCTCCCTGCTGATCGTCGCCGGTGACCTGCCCAACGCGACGGCAATCTGACGCAAGCTCTGGCCCTGCCGACGGTAGTCCGCGATCGCGATCCGCTCATCCTCCGACAGATACCGGGTCGAGATCGCCGCATCCCGCAGCAGGGCGATCGGCGGATACGTGTAGACCTTCCCGTTCCGGGGATCTCGAACCCGCCATCCGTTACGCCATTTGCTCCCAGTCTTCCGACCGATCCCGAGGATCCGACAGATCTCCGAATTGTTCATCCCCTGCTTCGTGAGCTCGACATACCGAGCCCGCTCCGCAGTCTTCCCCTGCATCCCGGTCTTCTTCTGAACCGCTCTTCCACGTGACAACACAACTCCCGAAACTACTCAGGTGTTGCGACGACCGTTAGAAAGCGCCCTGCCCCTGGTGGGTCCCACTTACCTTGACATAGCCAGATCTACGTCGACAAGAAATCCGGCGCCACCACCAACCGACCGGGACTGACCGCCGCTCTTGAGTACGCCCGCGACGGAGACATCATCGTCGTCCATACGCTCGACCGGCTCGGCCGCACCGTCCGCGACACCCTGAACCTCATTCACGACCTCCAAGAACGCGGCATCGGCGTCCGAAACCTCGCAGACCCCATCAAAATCGACTCCGCCAACCCCGACGACCCCATGGCCGGACTCGCGCTCGTGCTCCTGGCCCTGTTCGGGCAGATGGAACGCACCTACACCCTGTCAAGCCCCGGGTTTGGTAGAGGCTCGGTTAGACCCGTTCCATCACGGTGATGGTGGGTAGTTGCGTGTAGAAGTTGTTCTCGGCTTCGACGGGTGGGATGTGTCCGATCTCGCCGTGGAGTCGGCGGTGGTTGTACCAGTCGATGTATTCCGCGACCGCGATCTCGAGCTCGTCGATCCCCTTCCACGGGCCGAGGTTGCGGATCAGTTCGGCCTTGAATAGAGAGTTCAGCGCCTCGGCCATCGCGTTGTCGTAGCTGTCGCCCTTGGACCCAACCGAGGCGACTGCTTCTGCCTCAGCGAGGCGGTCGGTGTAGCGCACGGCACGATATTGGACTCCACGATCCGAGTGGTGGACAAGTTGTGACAGGTCCCGGCCGGCACGCTGCCGCGTCCAGACGCCCATCTCGAGAGCATCGAGGGCAAGCTCGGTGTGCATGGTTGTGGAGAGCTGCCAGCCCACGATCCGGCGGGAGAACACGTCCAATACGAACGCGGCATACACCCAGCCGGAGAACGTCCGAATGTAGGTGATGTCCGCAACCCAGAGGCAGTCCGGTGCAGGTGCGGTGAACCGTCGGTCAACGAGGTCCCCCGGACGATCCGTGAATGGCCCAGGGATCGTCGTGCGTGGCCCCTTGGCCCGCGAGATCCCGCGGAGACCCTCCCGACGCATGAGCCGCTCGATCGTGCACCTGGCCACCCGGTGGCCATCGCGACGCAGCTGCGCATGGACCTTCCGGACGCCATAGACGCCATAGTTCGCTTGGTGCACGGCACGGACCTTCACCACGGTGTCCTCGTCACTGACGGACCGCTGCGAGGGCGGCCGAGACCGCGCGGCATAGTACGTCTGCGGGGCAATCGGCAGTTCCCTGCAGATCGGCTCGACCCCGAACTCTTCCTTGTGTTCATCGATGTAGGCGATCATCTGCTGTGTGGGCGGTCGAGCTCCGCCGCGAAGAAAACCGACGCGCTCCGCAAAATCGCGTTCGCCCGCCGCAACTCCCTCACCTCACGCTCCACCTCGACCAGGCGAACCGCAGTATCAGTGGACGTCCCCGAACGCAGACCCCCATCGACCTCGGCGCGCTGGACCCAGCCACGCAACGTGTCCGACGGGACACCAAGCTGCCGGCCGATCCTGGTACACACACCACGGCGGCCCCCATCCGCATCACGCGCCTCGAACACAAGGCGCACTGCACGCTCTCTCAATTCCGCCGGGTACTTCCTCAAAGCTGGCATACTCCTCATCCTTTCAGGACGATCAGAGTCTCCATCAAACCAAGGGCAAGACAGTGCTTGTGCCGGGCGGGACTTCCGCCACACGTACCAGCGCAGGCGAAGGATCGACGCGCGGCCGGTGGAGCGCAGCCCGCATCCGGCAGCGTCGAGCAGGATCAGGATGAGTACGGCCGCGATGACGATCGCGGACGCGCACGCTTGCGTCGATGAGGGGAAGGCTGTTCCACGCATCAGTAGGCCCAGCAGGGCTGGCGTCGACCACGGGTACTCCTCGCCGGTGGGGGTGAAGATGTTGCCGAGGTGCACGGCGGCGGGGATCCCGAAGATGAGCATCAGTGCGATCGCCAACCACGCCATCAGGACGCCCGAGAGGTGTCGGATGGCCATCATTCTGTTCTCCTGGCCGGCCGGTGGTTGGCAGCGGGTTTCGTCCAGCGTTGGTTGGTGTCATGGAGGCGTCGTTCTTCGTCGACGATGATCGTCTGCACGGCGATTCCGGTCGCGTCGCCGACCTTGATCAGTGCCTTCCCGGCACCTGGTGGTGGTTTCGGGCGCCCGGTGCGGGTGCGACGGGTGCGGAAGGAGCGCGGGGTGCGCCACCCGGCCACGTGTGCGCGTTCCTTCTCGTTCAACGAGATCGACGTGTCATCCAGCGCCCGGAGGTCGTTCTTGGCCAGGCCGAAGACGACGAGCATGCCGGCCTTCTCAGCGAAGCTCATCGCAGTCACCCGGTCCTCGTGCGTGGGGAGCATCTGGGCGTCCTTGGGCGAGTGGGTGATCTTCACTTCCGCGACGCCTTCGTGCCGGTTCGTGCGCGCGACCTGGTCGATGAGACCGGCCAGCCCGGGTGCGAGGCTCATCGGCTTCCAGAGCTCGTCCTGCACCACGAACGGGTTCTTGAACATCACCTCCTTGGGGAACGCTTGGGACAGTTCCCACTGTGCGTCGATGGCGCTGAACCCGTGCGCCCAGGTGGCAATCATCACCGCGGCGAGCACCTTCTTATCTGCCCGTCGCATGCCTGACAGGTCCACAGACACCCCGCCTGGGTTGTCCATCCGGATCTGCACCGTCGTTTTGCCGTTGAACATGACCCCCATTGGTCCGTGCAGGATCGACCGCAAGGTACGCAGCAGCGGCCTGGTGGCTTTCTGGTACTGCACGGTGGAGTACGACACGGTTGCTCGCATCAGATCCGGGTCGTCGGTGCCGGCCTCGATGACATCGACGAGATCGTTCAGGTCTGGGTCGTTGGTGGTGGCGTGCGCGGCATGGATGCCGAGGGTGAGGGTGGTCTCTTCGAAGTCTTCGAGCGACCGGCCACGGACGAGACGTGCGAGCGCGATGACGAGCGTCGCGGACTGCTGCAGGGCGAGCTCGGTGAGTTCTGCTCCGACCGTCCCGCCGATGCGTGAGGCGGCGTCCATGAGGGCGCCGAGATCCAACGGGTTGATGGTGCATCTGCCCGGCGCGACGTCGATCACCGTGCCGCCAAGTGCCCGGATCGTTTCGGAGTACTCGCCCTTCACATCGCCCAGAACCATCGGCGGGTAACCGCGATCCGCGAGGCCCACGAGCCAGCGGATGACCAGGGTCGACTTTCCGAGGCCTGGGAGGCCGAAGATCATCGCGGAGGGGTTGGCGATGAAGCCGACCATGAACCAGGTGACCGGGTCGCCGTAGACGAGCGACCAGTTCGTGAGGTCGGCGCCGAGGGGCACACCGACGGCCGGGCGTGCGGAGCCGATTGTCCACGGGTATAGACCACAGACCTGCACAGAGGAGGAGATCCACGTCGCCAGCTGCGGCATGAGTCCCCATTTGCCGCCGCCCGGGCCGGCGTACCCGCGGGGTGTCAGTGCGAGGGGCTTGGGGAGGTGGGTGGCGGGGTCGTACGGTTTCTCCGCGGGGCCGCCGTGCCGGCTTGTCCGGCGGGCGGCTTTCTGCTCGTTGCGCTCGGCGCGGGCGAGCGCACGGCTGTAGGCGCGCTGCTGTGCACGTGTGTTCGAGGTCATGACCGGGTCACTTCTTGAAGGGGTTGTCGGAGAATTCCCACGGCAGCATCCCGAACGGGAGACTCATGTGGAACAGGGCGGCCTGCAAGCCTTTGCTGCGCCGCACCCGCATTCGGGAGGACGTCATCAGCGAGGTGAGCGTGTTGCGTGCCCGGCGTTCTCCTTCGACGGTGTCCTCGTAGGTGCAGGTCGCGAGCATCGCGAACGGCACTAAGGACGCACCAGCGGAAATCTCCTCGTCGAGGTTCGCCGCCACCCGAATCCCGCGGCGGGTGTTCGCGGTGCGGCGCCCCTTCTGCTGCCCGGCGGCGAAATCCTCGGCCCGGACGGCATTCTCCGCCTGCGACTGTGCCTTCTCCGCGCTGACAGCCTGGTAGAAGACCGCTACGCGTTTGCGTAGGAATGCCGGGTTGGGTTGCAGGAGCCGCAACAGGTGGTTGTCGAAGATGATGCCGCGAGGTGGCCGGCGCATCTCGAGGGTGAAGGATGCGACACCGTCGTGCCGGTAGGCGCCGCCGGACTCTTCCGCCGTCGACGGGCCCGCGTCGGCCCAACCGAGCTCGACGTCCTGCTCGCGCGCACGCAACAGCTCAAAGCCCACAGCGAGTTCCGGGTCGTACGCCAGACGGGCCGTCTCCACCAACTCCGGCTCGGTCATCGGAATGGGATCCCCGGCCCCGCCAGCAGCCAAGGCTGCTTGATGTCCGGGAAGCCGTTTCGCGATCTCCACCACAACGTCCTGCGGCGTTTTCGCCGGGATCGTCATGGCATCCTGCCGCCAGGCGACCGTGACGTATCCGGTGACGTCGCTGCTGTGGTTCGGGAGATCCCGCACAACCTGATCCATGATCAGCGCAGCAGCGGGCGGCCCATCGGGGTCGCGTTCGGCCTCGACACTCTCCTGCAGCTCAACACCGGTACCGGGGGCCGAATCGATGACCGACACCGCGCCAACGACTCCGTCCTCGACAGACAGGGTGGCGATCCACGCCGCATATTTTGCGACCATCAGATTGATGAGATCCTGATCGGCCATGCCGTCCCCGTCGGGGTAGCAGCGGAACGTGACGGCGAACAGGCCCTTGGAGGGGTAGTGGATGACATCGAACGGGTTCCCGTACCCGTCGATGCCACGCAGCAGCTTCGTCGACGCCAGGATCCCGGGTAACGGGTGCCCACCGTTGCTGCCGGTGAGGTTCGCCATGACCCCGGTGACGTAGTCCGTCTCACCACGTTTGGCCCGCCGTGGGGTATCCCGGCGCTCCCCCAGCCGGCGACCAATGGTCTTCCCGTCGTACTCCCACCCATAGAGCAGCTCGAACAAGACCACGGCGAGGACCAGGCCGATGGTGACGAGGAGGTTGTTGGCCTTCGATGCCACGTACATGACGAGCATGATGCCGGCCACGAGGCCGACCGTACCCACGAGGGTGAGCTTGAAGATGCCGGGCGACTTCCGTTCGAACCATCCCGTGTAGCCGACCTTGTTACTCATGTTTTCCTCCGATGATGTCGTCCGCGTCATTGATCGCCGTCCGTGCTGAACGGGCCGCGTTGCCGCTGAGAGTTTGCGCGGCCTGTTGGGCGCCGTAGTACCCCGCCTGCGGGTTCCCCGGCGCACGCTTGGGCGCCGGAGGTGATGGTGCCGGCGGCTGCTGAGCCGGGTCGTTCGACGTTGGTGTCGGGGCGGTGGCCGATGAAGGGTCTGATCCGGTGGAGGGTGCTTCGGTGACGGCGCCCGTTCCGCTCTCGCTTGAGGGTTCGGCGGTCTCAGCACTCATACCGGCCGCACCGTGTTGCTCCGCTGCGCCGTCTGGTTCGGACGGTGCTCCTGCGGCCGCGGCAGGCTCAGCTGCCCCAGCGGTCCCGGACGCACTACCCGGCGCTGCCCCGGCGCCGCTTCCCCCACCACCAGCACCAGCGCCTCCCGCTCCCGCTGCGCCGGCGCCGGCGAGCATGCCGGAGGCTGCTCCTGCGGTGAGGACGACGGCGCCGACGGTTATCGCGGTTTCCGCGAGGCTGATCGCGCCTTCCATGGCGATCTTGCCGCCGAAGGCGCTGCCGATCTTCCCAACTTGCGGGGCGAGGATTCGCAGCAGCGCGGGGAGCATGAACACGGCGATGACTTCGAGGACGAAGCCATACATGATCCCGCCGAGCCCGTCGTAGCCGGATTTCAGCCGGAATGCGGCCGCGTAGACGATCGCCGCCGGCAGAATGTAGACCACGAACGCGAGTAACCATGCGGTGATCGAGTTGAACGTTTTCGTCGCCGCTTGTCCGCCGAGCGTCGCAACGGATGCCGCGAGCGGCCACGCGCCGACGAGCACCGGGACGAGCGCGGAACGGGCGATCATGATGCCCCACTGAATCATCACGGCGACGATCGCGATGATCCCGATGAGGATCAGGATCGGCGGGGCGATGCCCGCCACGGCGATGGTCGCAACCGTCGACGTGGCGGTGATCCCGACCTGCTTCAGCAGACCGATCGACGCTTCGCGGATACCGGTATCGAGCAGCGCTATTGTCGGGGCCCCGGCAATGTTGATGACCATGAGGACTACGAGGCGGCCGCCGAGGTTCTTGAGTCGTTCCATGCCGAGCTTCACGAATGTCCACCCGGCCGCGACCATCGCGCCAAGGACCGCGACCATGAAGGTCAGGTTGGAGAGGACGAACTGCAACCACTCTGTGGTGCCGTCGGGGTTCGTGATATCAATCAGGATGGGGACGGAGATCCAGGAAGCGAGGAAGAACATGTCCATCTGCGACCAGCCAGCCATGAACGAGGCCCCGATCGGCCCGAGCACCAGGTCGATGCCAGCCTGGATCGGGTTCCCCCCCCCCCCCGGTGTCGATCCTGGATGCGGCGCACCCGGTGTCAAGCCACCCGCATTCCGTCACCGCCTTAGCCGTGCCGAGGATGCTCATGCTGGGACTTCCCAGTAGGTGAATGCTTCGGGGTCGACGCTGATCTCCCCATCCGGGGACGGCTGCCCCGAGGAGTCGAGGAGCACGTGCCAGTCACCGTCGAGCCATTCGAGGGTGACGGTGAACCCGGTGAACTGTGTGCGGTGCTCCCATTTCTCCACCAGGAGCACTCGGGTCAGGGACGTCGAGTAACCGATGAAGGTGTAGCCGACGACCTCGCCGAGCTTCCGGGACGATGGTGGCTGGGTCGGGTAGAGCTCGTCGACGGCGGCCGCGGAGATGTCCTTGCCAGCGTTCTGCACGTATTGGGCGTCCAGGATGCGGTGGGCGAGGTCCTGGCCGGCGGTCCGCAGCGACTGGGTCAGGTTCACCGCGGCAAGGGCTGCGCCGGCAGGTGAGCGTGCGAAGCACCGGTGCAGACCGTCGATCGTTGCCGTAGGGCCGGCGGTCTTGGACGTCGGCCACCGGTTACCTGACACGCTCGTCCAGCGCAGATCCTTCGGCGGCATGATCGCTGCCTCATCCCACGTCGACGCCGGACAACGCTCCGCGGCTACCGCCGAGCCCGAGGGCTTCGCGCCCGTTGCCGGCTGGCTGCTCGTGTCGTCGTGCTTGGGCCAGAACAGGATCGCGCACGACACCCCCACGACCACAATGATGACGATCCACGAGATCCAGAGCGTCCAGCGGCGTCCGGGGCCGCCGAAGAACACAGACGTGTCCCGCCACGAATTCGAGGAATCGCCGCTCGCTTGCTTGTGCTTGTTCGCCATGACTCCTGCCCCGCCCTTACTTGAAGTCCAGTGCGGCGGGGAAGAACGTCCCGGCAATTTGGGCGGCAAAGGAGATGCCGAGGCTGGCGACGATGAACCAGTAGAACTTCGACACGAACTCACCGATCCCGTTGTCCTTGAACGCAATGAACCCGCGGATCGCGAGGAAGATCATGCACCCAAACGCCGCCCACCCGAGCAACCAGATGATGTTCCCGATGATCGACGTCACTTGCGTGTCCATGCCCGGGATCGAGGTTGCGACGGCCGCGACTTTGAACCCGGGGTAGAAGATCTGGACGATGTTCGACGCGTAAGAGCCGACGATCGCCGCGATGATCCACGCCTTGCCCTTCTCCATGAAGTCCTGCGCCTGGTTGTGCCGGTAGGACTCGTAGCCGACGGAGAACACGACGAGCAGACCGATGAAGGACAGGATCGAGAGGATCTTCAACGCCCACCCGAAGAACGTGTTGAACGCGTCTCCAACACCGGGGATCGCCTTGGGTTCGACGGTGTGCAGCATCGTCTCCCACGGGAGCGAAGCGAGCAGATCAACGTGCATGAGATGTGCTTTCTATTGAAGGAGGGGCGGGCAGCTGCTCGACGAGCGCTGCATGCAAAGCGGTGAAGAACTTCGTAACCGGCCGGGTGGCCTCGATTCCCGGCGCGTACCGCCAGGACTCGACCCACGGGGTCACGGTCACGGGGATGACACCGGAGATGATCGAGATCTGATCCCGTAGCGGTTTCGGGAGCTGCCCGGGCGCATCCGGGACCAGCACGACACGAGTCAGGGCCAGGCGGCCGCTGCTCAGGGCGTCACGCACGAAACCGAGACCAGCGACATGGGTGCGACCGACCAGTAACCGCACCGCTCCCGGGTGGGTTGTGGCAGGGCCGCCCTGGTGGCCGTCGTGAAACCCGGTCGCGAGCGCGAGGGTGCTGACGCCGGCGCCGGGATGGGCGCCGAGCAGGGTGAGGATCGGAGTTGCGCAGATCCCGCAGAACGCACTCTCAGCCGCCGTGAGCTCCCGTGCGCACCGGAAGCAGACCCGGGCACTCATTCGCGCCCCTGGAAGCGTGGCGTCCACACCAACGTCACCGTGCGGGCGCCGTCCTGCACGGGCCGTGAGACGTGGAATCCTGCGCTGAACGCGGCGAGTTCGTCGACCGCCGGGATCCGTTCGAAGGTGCCGAACATGGCATGGACTTCTGCCCGGAACCGGCCGTCAGGATTGCCATCGCCGTGCACGTACACATCCGCATCGGTCGTCCCGTGGACTCTCTCGATGCCTCGCCAGAGGCGGAGAATGCGCTCCCGTGCGTCGGGTGCCTGACGGTGGTGGCGCGGGTAGAGCTCAAGGACATCCATGGGCGCATTCGCCCAAGCGGAACCGATCCCGGCGGTGCGAAACAAGGTCGGTGTGGGGACATCGGCGCTGTGACCGATGTGGCCGCTCGTCAGACGGATCAGCCAGGAAGGCAACGGGGCATCCGGAGCGAGCTCGAGCTGCCAGGCTCGCCCGGACAAGGCTGCCTGGACAGCAGCAACCTGGTCCCAGAGCAGTGTCGTCTGTTGATGGTTCGAATGCGCGGCGAGGGCCGTCGCCTTCCTGGCCGTCATCTATGCCTGCTTTCGGAAACGAGCCCGTCGTGCGAGCAGCACAGCCGAGCCACCGGCGCTCAGCAGGCTTGCTGCGCCGGCCAGGAGACCCGTCGTTTCTGCTCCGGTAGCGGCGAGACGGGGCCCGGAGTCCCGGCCACCACGATTGCTCTCGCCGTTGCTGTGGCCGCCCGAAGCTCCTGACTCCTCGCCCCCGCCGGGTCCCACGGTCCCGCCCGGATTCGTGGGGGTGACGGGATCGATGGGGTCGATCGGTTCGACCGGGTCAACAGGATCGATGGGGTCGATCGGTTCGACTGGATCGATGGGGTCGACTGGATCAATCGGATCCGGGTCGGCCAGCGCATAGGGGGCAGGAGTTGTTCCGGGATCCAACGGATTTGCCGAGGCGGTGAGGGCTGGGCCGGCGACGATTGCGCTAGCGATCGCGGCGACGGTCAGTCCGGTGCGAAGGATGGTCATGGGTTGGTGTTCCTTTCGTTGACGGCCCCGAAGCGTCCGGGGCCGGGCTTGGATCAACGTTTCGCTGAAGTGTTCGGGTAGACGGCCACGACCCCGGACACGGTGGCGACGAGATCGCCGTTTCCGGTTACCCCGACCGGGATGACGGTCGGGGCGGCGGGTGTGGGGTGCAGGACGCCGGCGCGGAGAATGGCTGATGTGGTGCCTGTGGCGCCGTAGTAGACATCGCCTAGCGCGGTTGAGGCGGTGAACGTTTCGTCCGGGACGCTGAGTGCACCGGTGGCGAGATCGATGAGTCCGCGCCCGTACATTGCGCTTGCCCTGTCGCTGCTGCGCACGAGACTGGTCGACGTGTCGCCGATCAGGGACATCTGTCCGGTGATGGCTCCGTCAGTGGTGGTGTGCGTGGCGAGGACCGTGCTTTCGTCGGGGAGAGACCACCGGACGACGGCGATGGGTCCGCCACTGAGCCAGCGGGACGCTTTCGCGCCCTCTGTCGGCGGCGCCAAGACGGTCGTTGCGGCGATGGTGCCGG
Source organism: Plantibacter sp. RU18 (assembly GCF_050613355.1). NCBI lineage: Bacteria > Bacillati > Actinomycetota > Actinomycetes > Micrococcales > Microbacteriaceae > Plantibacter > Plantibacter sp. RU18. The sequence continues at coordinate 101,237 of NZ_CP159618.1, read as the reverse complement.
CCGGTGAAGCGGTCAGGATCTCGCCTCGAGCTGACGCCCACTGCAAAGCACCATCCGTCGTGACCGCCAACGGCGCGGCCCCGTCCCGGGGTGACGCGTATGGCGCCAGCCCGCCGTCGGTGAGGATCGACACCCGCCCGTCGGCGGCACGTATCACCACACCGGCACCGAGCGTGTTCACGGTCGCGCCTGCTGGAAGCTCCCACGTGACCGGGTCGTTGCTGCTCCAGACGGTGATCGTGGTGTCACTGACGGCGAGCAGCACGCTTGTGGCGCCGATGCTGCCCGTGGTCACACGTGTCGTTCCGTCCCCGGGGAGAACGGTCACCGTTGTGCCGGTGGTCGCGTCCAGGAGGTGCACCTGTCCGTCACGGATCACAGCAATTTGGTCGGCGTCGAACACGACCGGTTCCGTCGACGCTGTACTGTCAGCCCAGCGTGCAACAGAATCCCACCCGGGGAGTGTGGTCACACCCGGCACAGTTGCCGTCGCGGTCGGTGTCGGGGCAGGTGCAGCGGTACCACTGGTGACGGTGGCACCGACGCCGAAGGCGCAGATGAACGTTGCCGCCGTGATCCGGCAATGAGACCCCACCGAGGTCGCCGAGCAGGCGAAGTCATCGGCACGGTCACTCGTGGTGGCAGTTCGGCGACAAGCTCGACGGGTGCGGCCGGGGCGTTCTTGGAAACAACGGTCGTCGATTCCGCTGTGGCCGTGTCCGATGTAGCTGGTGATGCGTCATCCGGTGTTAACGCGCTGCCGCACGCACCGCATGCACTCAGCTCGGCGGGCATCGACGCCGCGCACTCAGGGCAGGAACGGGACGTGGACATGTGGCCTCCTCATCAGGCGTGGGCAGTGATGAGGATCCAGCTGGCACGGGGATGAGGCTCGCGCCAGCTGAACCCTCACCCCCTAGATGTGCTGACGCGCGCAACGAACCATGCGCGGGACTGCGCATCTACGTAGTGACGCCGTTCGTTCCGTGTGGCCACCCGTTGAGAGAAAGAACCGTGATCGTGTCTGACGCCGCCGTCCCTCCTGCTGATGTCGATGACGACCTCGAACGAACGACGCGGTGTACCGGCTCCATCCCGAAAGACCCACACACCCCCGAACTCATCGCGCGCAGAGACCGCCTGGAAGCGCAATGGGAGTCCGAGATGGAGGTGCTGCGCGCTGCGGGGTGGCGGCTTTTCCGCGCGAACACGATGGAGCACCCGACTGCCGGCACCTACCGGCGCCTGAATCTCTTCGTTCGTCCGAAAACGGAGCAGGCGCGATGATCGGCGACATCATCGCCTCGACCCAGTGGTGGGTGTCTCTCGGTGCCCTCTTCGCCAGCGCACTCGTCTACGGGATCGTGCACGACGTACGACAGCGGCGCAGACACCGTGCGGCATCGCCCCGCCGCCATGCTCGCGCGGCTAGGCGTCGGAGCTCATAGAACGAGCCATGCTCGTGCCGATCCCCGGGGATGCGGAGCCGCCCACGGGGCGGCCAGTGCTGTCAAGAATTGGGCGCGGGGATTTCCCCGACCGCCGATCATATGGCTGCGCTCCTCCGCGCCCAACGCGGCGACATCCGTCGCCTGGACGGGGCGAAAAACTTCCCTGACGCGGGCGCAAGCTCCCTCACATCGCCGAAGAACTTTTCACCCCGCCCAGGTCCCCGCGCATGGCCACTCCCCGCTTGACCATTTGCTCTGCTGATTGAGGAAATCCCCTCGCTGCGAACACACCCCACAACACGAGGAGCAGGCGCGAACATGACACAGCAGAAACAACCCCGCTTGGGCGTGAACATGAAGAGCTCGTGCGTGCAGGAAGCACCAACTCTCACCCCCGACACCGAGCTATCGTTTGCGTGTCGTCTGGGGCATCACCGTCCGCTCGGAGCCCTGGAGGGTGCCGCATGAGCAGACAACGACACATCACCCGGTGGGTCGTGGTTGTTGTGCTCGTCGCCGTAGTCATCTGCGGGTGGGTGTTCGTGCCCGGCGCGCTCATGCGCCAGCCCCGCCCGCCCACCATCGCTGTTGCTGAAGCGCAGCCTGCGACCGTGATCCGCGTCATCGACGACGACACCCTCATCGTGACGCCTGAGGACAGGAACCCGGTCACGGTCCGGATCCTCGGCGTCGACACCCCGAAAACCGTGCACCCCGATAAACCCGTCCAGGGCTACGGGCCAGAAGCATTCGCCGACCTCCCCGACCTCCTCCCCCACCGCATGATCAGCGGCCAGCACCGGAGGTGATCTACGACGACGAAAACGCACACCAATCACCCGCCACCTGTCGGTAGTACCGGCAGGACACCGCAAGGACAATGAGGACTCTCATGCAGGAACACGAACAAACACAGCCCACCACCCACCCAACCTCCACCCTCGACCCAGCAAGTAGGCACCGGACCGGCGCCAGCACACTCACTCGCGGGGTGGGTTGGGCAGCGGCCACGAAGCGGCGCCCCTGGATCCGCGGTGGCGGCATTGTGATCGTGGGAGCGATCATCACCGGCAGCATCTTCTGGACTGGGCAAGCCACCCATGACGACGAGCTCACCGCAGCCCGCACAGCCGTGTCTGCTCTGGAGAAAGGGGAGATCCTGCAGCGCAAAGCCAGCATCGACCTGCAGACCGCTCTTGACGCGGCCCACACGGAAACGGGCGTGTTGGCCGGGATCGTGACGGACGGCGCCGCCTACAGCAGCCAGGACACCATCACCGCTCTCGACACCACCATGCAGACTCTCGTCAGGGACATCGGCACCTATATCCCGGAAGGCGCAGCGGCTCCGGTGGTTCCGGAACCGGAGACCGCGACGGTGACCAGGATCATCCCCTCCAACTGGAACACCGCCCACATCCACACCGTCCGGGCCACGCTCGAGCGCGCCACCGCAGCCGTGTCGAAGAACACGAGGAAGCTGACCGCTGCGACCAAACAGCTCGCCGTCCTCACCGACGAAACCAACCGCACTCTGGTCGACGTCGCCGAAACCTCCCCCTGCCGCAGCGGCAGCGCTTGTCGCGACGCTGCCGTCCGCGGACCAACGCTCTCGGGATACCTTGCAGGCGGCACTCACCGCCCTGCAAGCAGGTATCGACATGCCTGGCCTTGCGATGCTTGAGCGTGGCTACATCGATGCGATGAAAACCGTGCAGGCATCCCATGTCGTGGTCGAGACACAGAAAGCGATCGATGAGGCTGCAGCCGCGGGCGCTGACACGTATGTCGACCCGGGCAGCGGTGAGCGCAAACCCAGCCCCAGTCGTCCCTCCGGCAACGGCGGCGGGAGCGGCGGCTCCGGTTCCGGGAGTGACGGCGGAGATGGTGGTGGTCCGGGTGGTGGAGGAAGTTCCGGTGGCAGTGGGGATGGTGGAGGTTCGGCACCTGCGCCGAGTCGTCCGAGCGTTGTTTCTGGTTCCTCGACGTGTAGCGGTGATGGTGGGAGTGCTTGGTCCAGCTACAACAACACGGTCATCTTTATCCCTGGTTCGGGAGTTGCGTCGACCTCTGGTGTGTATGACTCCGGATCAGGGTGGAGCATCGATTGGACCTGCAGTTAGGCCGTCTTGGGTTGCGTCCAATAGCGTGGTGTAACCCCGGCCCTGATGGGCGTGTTGCACCGATGTGAGGCGGCCACCGCGTGATTCTTGGAAAGACCGATCAAGTCTTTTCCGAAGGAGTACACGCGATGACCGCACCCCATTTTATTGACCCTGCCCGTTTCCTGTCCGAACAACTCGAGCAAGCCTCGCCGGACCTGATGCGGCAGATGCTGACCACGTTCATCAACGCGCTGATGAGCGCCGAGGCCGAAGCCGTCTGCGGGGCCGAATACGGCCAGATCTCCGCCGACCGGACCAACTCCCGCAACGGCTACCGGCACCGGGATTTCGACACCCGCACCGGCACTCTCGACGTCGCGATCCCGAAGCTGCGCACCGGAACGTACTTCCCGGACTGGCTCCTCGAGCGGCGCCGCCGTGCCGAGGCCGCCCTGACCAGCGTCGTGGCGACCTGCTACCTGCTCGGGGTCTCGACCAGGCGGATGGAGAAACTCGTCGAGTCCCTCGGCATCACTCGTCTGTCCAAGTCGCAGGTGTCGATCATGGCCACCGACCTCGACGAGCAGGTCGAGCAGTTCCGCACCCGGCCCCTCGACGCTGGCCCCTACACGTTCGTCGCCGCCGACGCCCTGGTGCTGAAGGTGCGCGAGGGCGGCCGTGTCGCTAACGTCCACGCGCTCCTCGCGACGGGCGTGAACAAGGACGGGCACCGTGAGATCCTGGGCTTGCAGGTCACCAGCGCCGAAGACGGCGCCGGCTGGCTGGGCTTTTTCCGCGACCTGACTGCCCGCGGCCTCACCGGGGTGAAGCTCGTCACCAGCGACGCTCACGCCGGCCTCGTCGCGGCGATCGGGGCGACGCTGCCCGGCGCGACCTGGCAGCGCTGTCGCACCCACTACGCCGCGAATCTGATGTCCGCGACCCCGAAGTCCAGCTGGCCGTGGGTGAAGACCCTGCTCCACTCGGTCTATGACCAGCCCGACAAGGACGCCGTCCACGCACAGTTCGACCGGGTCCTGAACGCCCTGGAAGAGAAGCTCCCCGCAGTCGCCACCCACCTCGAGACCGCCCGGGCGGACGTGCTCGCGTTCACCGGCTTCCCGAAGGAGATCTGGCGCCAGCTCTGGTCCAACAACCCGCAGGAGCGCCTCAATCGCGAGATCCGCCGCCGCACCGACGTCGTGGGTATCTTCCCCGACCGCGGCTCCCTGATCCGCCTCGTCGGAGCGGTCCTGGCCGAACAACACGACGAGTGGATCGAAGGCCGCCGCTATCTCGGCCTCGACGTCCTCAGCCGCTCACGCCTCACCCTCGTCCCGACCGACAAGGAGGAACAAACAACCGAACTCGGCGCCCTCAGCGCCTAGAAATCCAAGAATCACGCGGCAATCCCGTTACACCACGCGTTTGGACTTGACCCCGTCTTGGGAAAAACAGCAGCGCCTCGGCCGTAAGAGGTCCGAGGCGCTGCTGTGTTCAGTGGGTTCTAAGGTTACTCTTCGGCGTTCTCGTTGGCCAGTGGTTCAGCCTTGGCTCGGCGGCGGATAGCCAATCCTGCCAGCAACGCCAACCCGAGGGCGACGACGCTCCCGGCGACCCAACCGATCGCGGACCCGGCAAAACCGGTGCTTGCGAGGGGCGGGACTGGTCCCACCTTCCGGAGCGTCTGTTCGTCGGGGTCAGCGCAGGTGCCTTCACTGAGGAGTACTTTCTTGGTGTCGTCGGCGTAGGTGCGTTCGATCCAGTTCACCCCTTCGCCCATGTCGGAGCTGGCGATGAAGGTGGGGCCTGGGACTTCGGTGCGTCCGTCGATGAGGATCGGTTCCGACTCTGCCCGGTATACCGTCGACGCATCACACAGGTGCTGCCCATTTCTGATCTGGTAGGCCGTGAACGTTTGCACAGCTGTGGCCGGATACAGCTCGACATCGGTGTGGACGGCGGTGTCGCCGTATTCTTCGCCGTCGTACACTGCCGGGACCGCTTTCGTGGTCACTCTCGGCGCCATCGACGTCTCAGCGGCAAGCCCGAACAGGTCGTGCCAGTCCCCCTGCAACGTCTTCGCCGTCATGTCGTCTTGCCGATCCAGGGCCATCGACCATACCGCGGTGATCGCACCGGTGATCCCGGCCGGCAACACGATAGAGGTCTCCATCACGTCACCAACACCGTCACAGCTCGCCTCCCCGGTCCCGATCGGTTCACGTCCTGCGGGAACCTCCGGGAGGTCATTTTCATCGTCGCCCTTTTCGTAGAAGGCGACGTCCCAGAGCACGTCGACGCCGGATCCATCACGGTTTCGCCGCCACTCCGGTGTGAGACTGTCCATCGCGATCTCGCACACTGCGTGATCGGTGATCGTGCCGCCAGGGCCGACGAGTGCTTGCTGCATCTGGCTGGTGACGATCGGTTGGAACTTCGTCGACCGGATCATCGGGTCCTCGGCAGCGAGGGTGAACGACACACTCGAGCGCGGTCCAGGGCCTGCGGTGTGCTGCTGCGCACCTCCAGCGGTCTGATACACGCCGACCTGACCGGCATACCCAGTGTCCTTACTGAAAGACCCGGACGCGCCGATCTTGTAGTCGACGACCCCGTCCTGTGGATTGCCGCGCACTGGCAGCACCATTCCATTGACCACGCCGGCGATCGAGGACGAACCAGTGTCGGTGAACACGCCGTTGGTGAGCGTGAGCGTGCCCGAAGCGCTCCCGGGGTTGAGACCTGAAACCGTGACAGTGCCGACATAGTTATTGTCGCCCTGCACGTCCAGACCAAGGCCGCCGCCACCACTGGTCTGCCCTGCGGTGATACTGGGGGCGTCAGCACGGATCTGGGCGAGTTTCGCGAGAATGTCCGCACGTTCACTGCGGGGCGCGCGGGCAACGTAGTAGGTGTCGCCGGACATGCCGTGGCTGTTGTACACACCAGCATCAGCAAGAGACCAGACGAACAGGTGTGTGGCGGCCGCCCAGTTGTGGTCGGGGTATTGTCCGTAGTTCGAGACGGCCCAGTTCACCCGGGCGTTATCGTCCGCACTCATCGATCCCCACCCTTGGTGGCCGAGGAACACACTCGATCCCGTTGGCGGGGATGCCAGGATTTCCAGGCAGTAGGTCGCGACGCCGTTGATGATCTCCTGGCCGATGAACCCGTCACCGATGTCATACCCATACCCATGTGAGGCCCGGGCCTGCGGGCTGTCGACTGATGCTGTGGTGGCGGCGTGTGCGGTTGGCGGTGAGATGAAAGAGAGCGGGGTGAGAGCGATGGTGGTGGTGAGGGTGAGTGTGCCGGCTCTCCCCCATATCCGCCGTGTGTGGCGAGTGAGTGCTGTGGTGTGATCCAAAACCGGAGCACCTTCCTGTGTGTATGGGGCAGGACATCTCAGTGATGCCCTCACCACACAGACGTACCCACGCGCGCAACACCCAACCGGGTCAGGCGGTGACCGGGGCGGCAGCAGCCATGCGACGTTGATACTGCACCAGCGCAGTCAGGTGCGTCGGAGACGACTTCACGGACAGGTGCGGAGTTCTGAGGAACCACCCCAGAAGCGAGGTCTCTGCGCCCCGGTTCCGGGCGCCCCAAGCGATGTTCGCCACCGCAGATACCTCTTCTGGGAGCAGACCAGAGAAGCGTTCGGCGGCGGCATGGAGTTCGACGGTTTCGTAGGAGTGTCAAGCCCCGGGTTTGGTAGAGGCTCGGTTAGACCCGTTCCATCACGGTGATGGTGGGCAGTTGCGTGTAGAAGTTGTTCTCGGCTTCGACGGGTGGGATGTGTCCGATCTCGCCGTGGAGCCGGCGGTGGTTGTACCAGTCGATGTATTCCGCGACCGCGATCTCGAGCTCGTCGATCCCCTTCCACGGGCCGAGGTTGCGGATCAGTTCGGCCTTGAATAGAGAGTTCAGCGCCTCGGCCATCGCGTTGTCGTAGCTGTCGCCCTTGGACCCAACCGAGGCGACTGCTTCTGCCTCAGCGAGGCGGTCGGTGTAGCGCACGGCACGATATTGGACTCCACGATCCGAGTGGTGGACAAGTTGTGACAGGTCCCGGCCGGCACGCTGCCGCGTCCAGACGCCCATCTCGAGAGCATCGAGGGCAAGCTCGGTGTGCATGGTTGTGGAGAGCTGCCAGCCCACGATCCGGCGGGAGAACACGTCCAGGTTGCGTCCAATAGCGTGGTGTAACCCCGGCCCTGATGGGCGTGTTGCACCGATGTGAGGCGGCCACCGCGTGATTCTTGGAAAGACCGATCAAGTCTTTTCCGAAGGAGTACACGCGATGACCGCACCCCATTTTATTGACCCTGCCCGTTTCCTGTCCGAACAACTCGAGCAAGCCTCGCCGGACCTGATGCGGCAGATGCTGACCACGTTCATCAACGCGCTGATGAGCGCCGAGGCCGAAGCCGTCTGCGGGGCCGAATACGGCCAGATCTCCGCCGACCGGACCAACTCCCGCAACGGCTACCGGCACCGGGATTTCGACACCCGCACCGGCACTCTCGACGTCGCGATCCCGAAGCTGCGCACCGGAACGTACTTCCCGGACTGGCTCCTCGAGCGGCGCCGCCGTGCCGAGGCCGCCCTGACCAGCGTCGTGGCGACCTGCTACCTGCTCGGGGTCTCGACCAGGCGGATGGAGAAACTCGTCGAGTCCCTCGGCATCACTCGTCTGTCCAAGTCGCAGGTGTCGATCATGGCCACCGACCTCGACGAGCAGGTCGAGCAGTTCCGCACCCGGCCCCTCGACGCTGGCCCCTACACGTTCGTCGCCGCCGACGCCCTGGTGCTGAAGGTGCGCGAGGGCGGCCGTGTCGCTAACGTCCACGCGCTCCTCGCGACGGGCGTGAACAAGGACGGGCACCGTGAGATCCTGGGCTTGCAGGTCACCAGCGCCGAAGACGGCGCCGGCTGGCTGGGCTTTTTCCGCGACCTGACTGCCCGCGGCCTCACCGGGGTGAAGCTCGTCACCAGCGACGCTCACGCCGGCCTCGTCGCGGCGATCGGGGCGACGCTGCCCGGCGCGACCTGGCAGCGCTGTCGCACCCACTACGCCGCGAATCTGATGTCCGCGACCCCGAAGTCCAGCTGGCCGTGGGTGAAGACCCTGCTCCACTCGGTCTATGACCAGCCCGACAAGGACGCCGTCCACGCACAGTTCGACCGGGTCCTGAACGCCCTGGAAGAGAAGCTCCCCGCAGTCGCCACCCACCTCGAGACCGCCCGGGCGGACGTGCTCGCGTTCACCGGCTTCCCGAAGGAGATCTGGCGCCAGCTCTGGTCCAACAACCCGCAGGAGCGCCTCAATCGCGAGATCCGCCGCCGCACCGACGTCGTGGGTATCTTCCCCGACCGCGGCTCCCTGATCCGCCTCGTCGGAGCGGTCCTGGCCGAACAACACGACGAGTGGATCGAAGGCCGCCGCTATCTCGGCCTCGACGTCCTCAGCCGCTCACGCCTCACCCTCGTCCCGACCGACAAGGAGGAACAAACAACCGAACTCGGCGCCCTCAGCGCCTAGAAATCCAAGAATCACGCGGCAATCCCGTTACACCACGCGTTTGGACTTGACCCACGTCCAATACGAACGCGGCATACACCCAGCCGGAGAACGTCCGAATGTAGGTGATGTCCGCAACCCAGAGGCAGTCCGGTGCCGGTGCGGTGAACCGTCGGTCAACGAGGTCCCCCGGACGATCCGTGAATGGCCCAGGGATCGTCGTGCGTGGCCCCTTGGCCCGCGAGATCCCGCGGAGACCCTCCCGACGCATGAGCCGCTCGATCGTGCACCTGGCCACCCGGTGGCCGTCGCGACGCAGCTGCGCATGGACCTTCCGGACGCCATAGACGCCATAGTTCGCTTGGTGCACGGCACGGACCTTCACCACGGTGTCCTCGTCACTGACGGACCGCTGCGAGGGCGGCCGAGACCGCGCGGCATAGTACGTCTGCGGGGCAATCGGCAGTTCCCTGCAGATCGGCTCGACCCCGAACTCTTCCTTGTGTTCATCGATGTAGGCGATCATCTGCTGTGTGGGCGGTCGAGCTCCGCCGCGAAGAAAGCCGACGCGCTCCGCAAAATCGCGTTCGCCCGCCGCAACTCCCTCACCTCACGCTCCACCTCGACCAGGCGAACCGCAGTATCAGTGGACGTCCCCGAACGCAGACCCCCATCGACCTCGGCGCGCTGGACCCAGCCACGCAACGTGTCCGACGGGACACCAAGCTGCCGGCCGATCCTGGTACACACACCACGGCGGCCCCCATCCGCATCACGCGCCTCGAACACAAGGCGCACTGCACGCTCTCTCAATTCCGCCGGGTACTTCCTCAAAGCTGGCATACTCCTCATCCTTTCAGGACGATCAGAGTCTCCATCAAACCAAGGGCAAGACACCGTCGAGCCAGGCTCATCACGGGCCGCCCCACCCGGCGTTGCAGCAACTCCAACGCTGCCGCCCCCTCCGCCGTGGCGAGGAACCCGACCGGTTCAGCAAGCACGCTCCGCACCGCCGCCCGGAACTGTTCCGCCTCGCTCACGCAGACGCCATCAAACGCCTCACCGTAGCGATCACTTCCGAGATGCGATCCACCTCATCCAGGAACCGGTACGCGGAGGGTCAAGCCCCGTGGAGTGGTGTAGCCGTGTGTCCTTCGATTCGTTGGGTTAGGCGCTGAGGGCGAGTTCTGGTTCGGGCACCTCGGTTCCGGTGTCGGGGACGATGGTGAGGCGGCTCTTGGCGAGGATGTCGAGTCCGAGGTAGCGGCGTCCCTCGGCCCATTCATCGGTCTGTTCGGCAAGGACGGCGCCGACGAGCCGGGTGATCGCGTCGCGATTGGGGAAGATGCCGACGGAGTCGGTGCGGCGACGGATTTCACGATTCAGGCGCTCGTTCGGGTTGTTCGACCAGATCTGCTGCCAGAGCCCCTCGGGGAACCCGGTGAACGCGAGGATGTCGGCGCGGGCAGCGTCGAGGTGTTCGTGAGCTGCGGGCAGTTTCCCGTCGACGTAGTCCAACAGCCGGTCGAACTGGGCGTGGACGGCGTCGGCGTCGGGCTGGTCGTAAACGGAGTGCAGCATAGCCTTGACCGCGGGCCAGAGACTCTTCGGGGTCACCGACATCAGGTTCGCGGCGTAGTGGGTGCGGCAGCGTTGCCAGGCCGCGCCGGGGAAGTTCGCGGCGATCGCCTCGACCAGACCGCGGTGCGCGTCGGAAGTGACCAGACGAACCCCGGTCAGACCGCGGGCGACGAGGTCGGCGAAGAACGTGTTCCACGCCGCCCCGGTCTCCGACGTGGCCACCCGCAGGCCCAGGACCTCGCGGCGCCCATCGGCGTTGACCCCGGTCGCGACGAGAACAACGGCGTTGATGACGCGTCCGCCTTCGCGGACTTTCATGGTGAGAGCGTCGGCGGCGACGAACGTGAATGGGCCGGCATCACCGAGCGGGCGGTGTCGGAATTGGTCAACGTGCTCGTCGAGGTCCGCAGCCATCCGGGACACTTGCGACTTCGACAACGAGTGAATCCCGAGGGTCTTCACGAGTTTGTCCATGCGGCGTGTGGAGACGCCGGCGAGGTAGCAGTCCGCGACGACGGTGATCAGGGCGGTCTCGGCGCGTTTGCGGCGCTCGAGGAGCCACTCCGGGAAGTAGGTGCCAGAGCGCAGCTTCGGGATCGCGACATCGATGGTCCCGGCGCGGGTATCGAGGTCGCGGTGCCGGTAGCCGTTGCGTTGGACGGTGCGACCCGGGGTGGGTTGGCCCCACTCGGCGCCGATCACCGCGTCAGCGTCGGCAGAGAGGAGCGCGTTGATCATGGTTTGCAGCAGCGACCGCATCAGATCGGGAGACGCGTCGGTCAGGGCTTCGCCAAGAAGGTGTGCAGGGTCGACAATATGTGGAGCGGTCATCGTGATGATGCCTTTCGAGTGGAGGTTAGAGACTTCTCGAAGGAGTCACACGGTGACCGCGCTCACGTCCAAGACCGAGCCGGCCACCGCAGGCTACACCACCTTATGGGGCACTACTTCCTACACCGATGCCGGACGGCGGGAGATGCCGCTCGGCTCTCTTCGACGTCTTGCGTACCGCACGTCGCTATGCTCGGGCGTATGGGGGAACAGTCGAAGCTTGTCGTGGCGATTACTTCTGGCGACCGCACGACTACCCACCGTGTCGATGAACTCACGATTGCGTTGCCGAACGGTGAGCTCTTTTCGTTGGGATTGTCTGCTCGTACCTGGTCCGAGCTGGTTGCTCTAGCGCCAGCTCGCGAGGATGACCCGGCAGGTCATCCCGTCTTCGTCGTGCGGCCGGGGGCCTCGAATCAGCTGAGTCTTTCCATCGAACGGGTTCCGGGCATCGACGAGCAGTGACTCACAGCCGACGGTGAGCTGGACGGGTTATTCGACACGGGGAGAGTCCCAGTCGGTCACAGTCATACGAATCAGCTCAAGGTTGTGGTCCATGTCCGGATCGACATTCAGGTTTCGTTGGACAATGCGGGCAGTCAGGTCGAAGGGCGCCGACCTGTATTTTTGTATCGAGTTCGAGGTTGTTTACGACATACAGCGTTGTTCCGGTGTCCATGGGCTCGGCGAAAAGCCGACCGAGTGCGAGTCCGGTCTCATCGTTCGCGGACTGTGGACCGAATCCCTCACCATCAAGCCGCAGCCCTACGTCCCGCGCAGTGGTCTTGCCGAAGCTTGAAATCAGCCGATCGAAGGCTGGCGCAGGACCGGGGCTTGGTACGACGTCTAAACCGATATAGGGCCGCGTTTGGTCTTTGCTGTTCCGGGCTTCACCCCGCGCTCTCTCGCGGATCTGCCGTGAGGTGAGCCGCACTTGGAGATAAGTCAGGACTACCGCCACGACGACGATCACACCGTGTGCCGCGGCGATCGCTCCAATCCAGGCTGGAGGTGCGTTCGAGGGCAGGGCCGGTCAACTGTGTACGCACCTGCCGACACGGTACGCACGGTCGCGGCAGACGGCGGCAGGTGCGGGATTGATTATCAGAACACCCGGATACTGGCTGCGCAGCTGTGAGCGAGCTCATTTTTGTTGTGGCCATTCCTGGTGAGACGTTTGGGGTTTGGGGCTAGCCGGAGTGGCGGTGGCGGACCGAGAATGGGCGGAGGGCCCAGATGGGGTCGGTGAAGGGGGATCAACGCATGGCACTCGAAGATGTCACGAAGAAGGCTCAGGAGTTCCTGAAGGACAATAAGGTCAAGGACGCGCTGAAGAGCGAGCAGGCCGAGGACATCAGTGACAAGCTGCTTGGCGGTGTCGCCGATGCGGCCAAGAAAGTCACCGGTGGAAAGTTCGACGAGCAGATCGACGGCGCTCGTGATGCGGCCGACAAGGCGGTCGGCTCGGAGTAGTTTCAGGCGTCAGTACTAGGGGATTGGTCGGTTCGGTGTTCACCGGGCCGGCCAATCGTGTGCCGGGTAACGGCAAGTGTGGCGCGGCCACGACCTCCAAGCGGAGCGGGGTGCGTTCCGGCCTCGAGGCGCTGCAGTCATGACGAAGGGCGAAGCTGTCGGCGATCTGTCGTCGTTTAGTTCAGCGCTCGGAGATGTCGGCCGCGTGGGGTTCGCCGGGCAGCGCATAGTTGTTGCTGGGTCGCTGCCGTTCGCCGCTCCTAGTAAAACAATCCTGTTCCTCCGGAGCAGGGTTTTCGTCGGGTCGTATACCCGAACGGCGTCATCTTGGTACACGCGTGTGCGCACACGCGGACCCGGATGCAGGGTGCGTTGAACGGCGTCGGCAGATGGTCTGCGAGCGTCGCGTGTTGAAGAGGACTGGGACATGAGTAAGAAGAGAAAACGATCAGGCGGGAACCCCGCTCATCGAGCGCACCGAGAGGGTACCTTGCTCGGCAAAGCGATCCTTCAGTGGAGTGAACGCATTCTGTCGGCAGGCGACGACGACCAAGCAACTCTTGCGGCAGCCCTTATCGGGTGGGTGGGGTCTGGGGACCCCGGCCGCCTCGGCCTCAATCAGTGCGTCAGCGCGTGCTACCAGTTACAAATGGTCCTCGAAGCCGTTGGCGTGGAGAGCCGAATGGTTCCCGTGTCGTTGACGGTCCTCGACAAGGTATCTCAGCGTGAGCTTGCCGTGGTCGGGTCCGACACGCCGTCCTGGTCAGATGGGGTTTCGCGATGGAGTGGGCACGCCGTGCTCTATCTGCCGAGGCAGGGGCGTGTGTTGGATCCGACGATCGGACAGGCATTCCCGACGGCCACGCTGGATGAACGTATGCCCTTGATCGGCCGCGTCAGCGCTGTACTTCACGGAACATCCGAACAGGCCACCCAAACGGGAACCGTTTGGGCCGTCGCGCGGCATACTCACATCGCGTCGTACCGGGTTCTGGATCCCGCCTATGACCCCATGATGAATCCCGATGTGGTCAACGGCCTTCGTAGCGCGACTTCGCGACTTCGCAAACTGCTGCCTCAAATGGTTCAGCTGATCGACGACATGATACAAAGCAGGAAGAATCTCACGGCCGACACTTCTAAGCATTGAGTCGGCCAAGCATTTCTGATCGGCATGTCGAACGGAGGCGGCACGCCGGCACTCGCCGCTGTCGAAAGGGGCCGTGATGTGGGGAGCGCCGCCTCTCGACGGGACGGGCAAGGGCAGCCGGCCGTTCCCGCGTTCGGAGCGGGAGCTGGCCCAGGGTCGACCGATGGGGAGTAGCTATCGCTGGGTGTGCATGTGTGGGGACTGGCGATAGTGCGCACGATGCTCGTGTCTGAGGCCATTCGTGTACGCGTGATGGGGAGGGGTTGGCGGCATATCGGGGGATGTGCTGCCCATCCGCAGCTCGCCGGCCCTCAACCCGACTCGTCGAGCAGCCCGCCGAACCGCCGCAACGAGGAGCGGTGCGGCGGGTGACGTGTATCGGCCTCGTTCGAGCCAGCCGTCAGCGACGTGCCGACGTCCCCAGTCGGTCCGCCCTCAGGGTGGCGCCTACGATCGCATGTGGACAGCTGTCTCATTCCAGGCTGCCGCGCCGGTCGAAGCTCCCGGGTCGAGGGGCCGTACAGCGTAGCTCTGTCGTCTTCTGGATTGGCCGAAGCCCCTCAATCTCCAGAGCTGAAACAACCTGACTCAAATTGGAGGATCTGGTACCATAGGCCCTTTGGGGTGCATGCTCGCCAGTCCCGGTAGGAGCTTGGCTTGATACGAGCACACACCAAACCCGCCTTCCGTGAGGACCATTTCATGCCCGCGATTCTTTTCTCGCCTCAGCGCAGCTGGAGAGGCTTCCGCGGCTTTGTTGCTGGCGCGAGCATCGTGCTGGCCTCTCTCGGCGGTGGCGCTGCGGTCGCTGCGACTCCCGCTTTCCCGCCAGCCGCTTCGATGGCTGCGGGGACTCCTGGAGGCGGCATCGTCGACGCACCGGAAGCGATGGGGGAGTTCATCGGATCCGCTGCCGGGGACACGACACTGACTATCGATACACCTGAGGAGCTATACGGCGAAGTTGTCGCTGGACACTGGCAGTCGTTCGCCCTCGATCTGTCCGGGCGCGTGTTCGGGTGGGGCAGTGGGCGTGTCATGGGAGCTGAGACGGGGGTGCCTCTTGGTGAGCAAGGGCACCCAGGGCAGGTTCCGCTTCCCACGACCTCTCCAGTGCGCCGGCTCACCTCAGATGTGGGGACGACGTTCGCTATCACCGAAAGCGGTGAGTTGTTTCGGCTAGGAAACGACCCCGCTGGCGGTCCTCCTTCGGAGACATTCCAACAGGTCCCCTTTCCTCCTGGGGTCGTGGTCATCCATGTTGAGGCGAGTTCCCGGTCAGCCTTTGCTGTTTCCGCTGATGGGGATCTCTACGCGTGGGGAAGTCGGAGTCTTGGGTTGGGGGGCTTTGGGGACGTGGCTTCCCTCCCAGCTCGTATTCCGTTGCCGGACCACGTGGACTTCCGTGAAGTCGCTTCGACGGACAATACGAACGCCGCGCTGACTGCGGATGGCGACCTCTACATGTGGGGACTCGGCCAAGCTTTCCCGGTGCCAACGAGAGTCGACATCGCTGAACCGCTCACCGCGATTAGTGCCAATTTGTTTCGGGGCGTCGCACTCGGGAAGAGTGGAAATATCTATCCCATGACGGGCCTTGGGGCGCCGTCGACCGGCCTTGGAGAAGCGATCTCCGTGCCGACGCTTGGGGCCGTGACTCAAGTGAGTGCTGATGGGGTCCACGTCCTTGCGCTTGATAGCGATGGGCAGGTGTGGGCATGGGGCGGTAACGAGCACGGCGTGCTCGGCGATGGCACCACATCACCCGCGGACAACCCACAGCCCGTGCACATTCCCACTGATGAGTTGATAACTCAGATCGACGCGGGATATCAACATAATATCGTCCTCGACGAGCAAGGCAACGCGTTTACGTGGGGTGCGAACCAATCTCTCGAATCGGGCAGTATCTCTGAACCCATCGTGAGTGCTGCACGGTCCGTGGAGAGTCCGTATCGTGTTGCCGAAGTTTCGTTCGACGGAATCGCTGCGACGAATCTCCAGCCACTCAGTAGCCGCCAGACCTTGGTGACCCCGCCCCCACACGGGCCTGGATTCGTTGATATTGTCCTCGTGCTCGACACGTTCAATACGCACGTAGTGAACCCAATCCTCATGCCGCAACGGTACGAATACGTTGCCCCCATCGAGTTACGTGATGCTGTCCTCCACCCAACCTATGGTGCTTCATGGTCGGTCGCACTAACAGATTCTGTGTTGCATCAGTCCACTCGCTTTCGGGTCGTTGATGGCGAGCTGCCTCCTGGCCTCGAACTCAGCCCCACTGGCGTGCTTTCCGGGAACGCCGAGCAGGAGATGACATCCGAGGTTTCAGTTGAAGCAACCAACGTCATCGGAACCTCATCAGCCACACTCAAGCTGATCGTCACAGCCCCCGCAACTCCTGGCCCATCAACACTTCCCACAGTCAAGCCGGAGGGTTCAGCCAACGAACTCGCCTCGACCGGCTTCGACCCATCCGTATATCTTGTCGGCGCTCTCACGCTCGTGATGCTGGGTGGGGTGCTCTCACGTCAACGTAAGCGCGATCATTCAACTCACACCATGAATGCTCGGTGAGCGGCAGCGTCTCCTGCTGTGTTGCCACCTGCGCCTCCGCGTCAGTGATTACCCACGAGGACGGGGCGTGTCCAGCTGAAGCTTGCAGCTGGCACGGCGCACCGACCATCAGGGTCAGCCGACCCGCTGCACCTCACCACGACCCGACGGTCCTTCGCTGACTTTCTGAACAGCAGAACGCCGCTCCTTTGTGTGAGCGTTACGTCAAAGTATGAGGTTGCTCGCGGGGAGTCATGCGGCCGCGCCGGATGGCGATGAGGGTCATTGCAGCGCCGGTGGCGAAGGTCAGAGCGAGGACCACAAGAGACCATTCGCCGCCCATGGCGGCGCCTGTGAGGAAGCCGGGCCCGTCTAACTTGCCCTGATCAGTGCCCCCCGGTCTCGTTGCCGGACACATTCAGCCCGAAGATCGCACTCTGCGTCGTGTTGAAGGTGCGATCGGTAGCTAGACGTGTTCTGGGAACTCAACTGGGTAAGTACTCCCTACCAGTCCTCGTGGCCAACCTAACAAGCGGCCGCGAGGAGCAACGCTGAACCGAGGCATCGCTGCTGGCGTCCATGCCGATAATCCTCTGAAGTTGACAATGTGTTTTTCGAGCTAGTTGGGGAGCGGGGGGGGTCTATTGTCTTGTCGTTCGGGGTGCCGGTTCGAGACGCCGCCCGAAGAGACTGAGGGTGGGCCGCAGTGCGTCCGCCCTCTGATGCACCTAACAAACCCATGGGAACGGAGAACAAGAATGAAGATGCGCAGTAGTGCCCCATAAGGTGGTGTAGCCTGCGGTGGCCGGCTCGGTCTTGGACGTGAGCGCGGTCACCGTGTGACTCCTTCGAGAAGTCTCTAACCTCCACTCGAAAGGCATCATCACGATGACCGCTCCACATATTGTCGACCCTGCACACCTTCTTGGCGAAGCCCTGACCGACGCGTCTCCCGATCTGATGCGGTCGCTGCTGCAAACCATGATCAACGCGCTCCTCTCTGCCGACGCTGACGCGGTGATCGGCGCCGAGTGGGGCCAACCCACCCCGGGTCGCACCGTCCAACGCAACGGCTACCGGCACCGCGACCTCGATACCCGCGCCGGGACCATCGATGTCGCGATCCCGAAGCTGCGCTCTGGCACCTACTTCCCGGAGTGGCTCCTCGAGCGCCGCAAACGCGCCGAGACCGCCCTGATCACCGTCGTCGCGGACTGCTACCTCGCCGGCGTCTCCACACGCCGCATGGACAAACTCGTGAAGACCCTCGGGATTCACTCGTTGTCGAAGTCGCAAGTGTCCCGGATGGCTGCGGACCTCGACGAGCACGTTGACCAATTCCGACACCGCCCGCTCGGTGATGCCGGCCCATTCACGTTCGTCGCCGCCGACGCTCTCACCATGAAAGTCCGCGAAGGCGGACGCGTCATCAACGCCGTTGTTCTCGTCGCGACCGGGGTCAACGCCGATGGGCGCCGCGAGGTCCTGGGCCTGCGGGTGGCCACGTCGGAGACCGGGGCGGCGTGGAACACGTTCTTCGCCGACCTCGTCGCCCGCGGTCTGACCGGGGTTCGTCTGGTCACTTCCGACGCGCACCGCGGTCTGGTCGAGGCGATCGCCGCGAACTTCCCCGGCGCGGCCTGGCAACGCTGCCGCACCCACTACGCCGCGAACCTGATGTCGGTGACCCCGAAGAGTCTCTGGCCCGCGGTCAAGGCTATGCTGCACTCCGTTTACGACCAGCCCGACGCCGACGCCGTCCACGCCCAGTTCGACCGGCTGTTGGACTACGTCGACGGGAAACTGCCCGCAGCTCACGAACACCTCGACGCTGCCCGCGCCGACATCCTCGCGTTCACCGGGTTCCCCGAGGGGCTCTGGCAGCAGATCTGGTCGAACAACCCGAACGAGCGCCTGAATCGTGAAATCCGTCGCCGCACCGACTCCGTCGGCATCTTCCCCAATCGCGACGCGATCACCCGGCTCGTCGGCGCCGTCCTTGCCGAACAGACCGATGAATGGGCCGAGGGACGCCGCTACCTCGGACTCGACATCCTCGCCAAGAGCCGCCTCACCATCGTCCCCGACACCGGAACCGAGGTGCCCGAACCAGAACTCGCCCTCAGCGCCTAACCCAACGAATCGAAGGACACACGGCTACACCACTCCACGGGGCTTGACCGGGAATACTGGTGGAGCCGCCGGCGTCGGTACCGAATGCTCTGGCCCGTTTCGGGTTCGTGTTGGCTGTCACTCTCGTGGCGTTCGTGATGCTGAAGGATCTCCTGTATCGGCTGATCGGTCGGGAGACTTGGTCGGCGGCGATCTACGTCTTGGCGCCTATGCTGCTTGCCGGAATGATGTTGTTCCTCATGACAGTCGGCATCGTGCTGCCGTCTGAGATCACTTCGGACGCTACCGCTCTTGAGCCTGTTGCGAGAGCTGTCTTACTTCTTCCGGTGATATCGATTTCCGGTCCATTCTTGTTGCTCTCTCCGTTGACAGGCCAGCTCCCGGTTGTCAGGCAGGATGGGCTGATCTTCCACCAGGTGCTCCGCCGGCTCCGTCGAGCGCTCTATGCCGCCGAGCGGCGGGTGGGACGCGCGTCGGAGGACGGCGATGATCGCGGAGTTGAGGAGCATCGTCTGCGTCCGTTCGCGTGGGCAGGAATCGTCGCGTTCGTCCCGATCTTGCCGTTCAACCTGATGTTCGCGGGCTTGGCCTTCAAGCTTGCTCGGGAGCATGCGTACCGAGGTCGAATCGTGGCGTGGCTCGGACTGGTGCTCGGGAGCCTGTTCATGGTGGCAATCGTCGCGTCGCTCGTTCTTGTGTTGGTGCTGCACCTATCGCTCGTTGGCTGTTCCGACGATCCACAGTCACTGTGTCTTGCGAGATCCCGCCCGTAGGCGCCCGCAGTGTGGCCGTACCGTGTCGATCGGGCCGGCGCCACTCTGATGGAAACCAGCGCTGTGCAGTGCTCGGTCGTCATCGTTAGGGGGTGACATGCGCAGTTTCGGCCGCCAATCCACCAGGCTGGTCGCTACCTCACATCGGGCGGGCCCAGCACGTTGAAGACTCGGCGAGAGGCGGATCAGGGGTGCTGGGTGTTTCTCTCGGACTGGCGCACGCTGTTGCGATCGCGCAGACGCTCAGCTGTCGGACGTGCCGCAGAAGTGCCGAACCCGCAGCTCTATTGATCGCAACGCTGTTCGTTCGGTCGGCTGCGTACCGTGGGGCGGTCGTTGGCGGCACCGTCGTGAGGATTCAACTGGAGCGGTACTCCGAACTCCTGGGCATGGACCATGTTCGGGGTTGCACCCGCGCGTGCTCCACAGAAAGACTGGCAGGGTGTCGGATACTCCGCGCTAGCCAGTTGCAGGAACGTATCACGTCGCGTAGAGGAGACGGTTTCGATTTCGTACCATGTAGAGCAGAGACCCTCGCAGTCTCTGCCATGTCAACCGGGAACCTACATCGGCCTACGCCGGTGGGTGGCAGATGTTTCGGCGAATCCACTCCGGAGCATCGGCGGGTGAGAGCTGGCCTCGTCGTATGCGGGTCGTGAAGGTCACGGCAGCTTTCGCCAGTGCTTCGTCAGCTGAGCCTGCCTCATCCTTGAGTAGATGTATGGACAGCCACAAGGTGAGGGGGCCGCCGAGCCTCGCACAGACGGCGACTGTCCCGGCAAAGTGCCGGGCTTGGCCGTCCGTGTCGTCATCGTATTGCGGGTGGAACCCTCGTCCCCAGGCCATGTTGCGCCCTCCACGAGCTGCGTCGATGAACCACAGCGGGCCTCGACGGACGCCGCCCATATTTGCGCCGAGCAGCGTCAAGAACGAACGAGGACGCCGAGAGGGCGTTGCGAGTCGAGTGGCTTCAGCCGCTAACTGAGAACAAGCGCTCACATCATCCACGGCTCACAGTCCTCTCCGCACCATGCCACGCTTTTGCATCGAGTGCCAGAATGTTATTCCGGATCCCAGAATTACCGCTAGCTCGAACATGCGCGCTGTTCCGGTTAGAGCTGGCCGTCGTTATCGAACGATTGCATGTCGGCACCGTTGGTGGCCTAACCGTGACGACCGATGTAGCTGGCGATGTCGTCGAGGTCGGTTTCGATCATCCGGTGGGTCGCGCGTTTCCCGATGGATCCGAAAATACGCATCATGATGCGCTGCGACCATCTCGCGCTTGCCACGGATTCGGCGGCGAAGGTGAAAGTCAATTCGGTCGCATCGGAGCCGACGGGGTCTACCTGAAACGAGGAGATGTAGCGGGCCCCGAAATTACAGGCTTCGGCCGTATATGCGACACCCGGCTGCATGGCGACCACCGTCATCGTCTCGGCGGCGTCTTTCCCGAACATTCTCCGCGTCTCGCTCCAGACGTACCCAACTCCGAATTCGTCCTGTGTCAGGACCGCGACGTCGAGGACGCACGTCAGCATGTGGGGGGCGTTGCCGATGTCGGTGATCGCAGCCCAGACGCGCTCGGGCGGGGCGTTGATCGTTCGAGTGGCGGTGATCGTGGGGATGGGCATGGCGGCCTCCTGAGAAGGGTCATCGCGTTCGACGGCGACGCGGTGATGGCGGTGGTCGGACTGTTGAAGTGGGTGAGTGGGCATGAAGAGGCCCGTGATCAGGATGGTGCGATTTCGGCCGCGATGTTCAGGATGGCTCTGATGAGCCGGACAGTCTCCTCAGGCCTGAGCCGAGCACGCCGAAGGGTTCTCGCGAAACCACAACCCTATTATGCGACGGGTTACCTCAAAAGGACGCATTCTGACTCATCTTCCCGGTCTCGGCCGATCCACTAGCTCGTAGCGCACGTCGCAGGGCGGGTGCTGTTTCCCTGCCTGACAGGTGAACGGAGATGTTGCGGGAGGAGGACCGCGCGGTGGCGCAGCTCGTCGCGCGAATGGGCGGGAGGTGATCGAGATCCCTGGTGCGGGAGCGACGCTGTGCAGGGACGAGCCGTCTCGCGGGGCGGGATCCTCGGGTCGTCGCTGCGGGGGATGGCGCCGGGTTGCTAGGGCAATAGGTGCCCACTCGTCTTCTCGCTGTCGTGGCGGCAGTGCGGCTGGGGCGGAGGGTGGTCGCCATGCAATGTCGTGATGGGTGAACAGTCGCGCACGTCCGAAGCCGCAATCGGTCTTCGTGTGCGGGTAGTCTCGGGCGGGGCCGGTTGGGATCAGAGGCCGGAGATCAACGAGTGTTCGCCGGTGACGTGTGGGAGCCTGGAGTTCTGCGGCCGATGATGAATCGCCTCGCTGAGGGGTCTCGGGTCAGGAGGCATCCTGTCGAATAGACGAGCACGGTGACTGTGGCCGCGAGTGCGACACGGAACACGGCGTCGAACCTGAGGCTCTCCGTGATCAGAGGCACCACTTGAAGGAGCAGGTGGGCTGATCCAATACCAACGAGCGCGAGGGCAACCTGAATGGCACCGCGGGCCAGGAGCTTCCGACTTGCGCGTTTCCAAGCGGACCGCTGTTTGAGCTGAGTGCGGATCGCAAACCAGCCATAGATCGCAGCCACCCAATGGGCAACAGCGATCGAAGCCGCGATACCGAGAACGACGAGCGTCGGGGGAAGCAGACTTGCGCTCAAAATGCTGCCGATGGCAATCAGAGCAGCGATGCTGATGGCCTGGATGAACGGGCTCAGGGCGTTCTCATAGCTGAGCGATGCTCTCTGCGTGAGGTAGATCACGCTGAAGGGCACGATCATGAAGGCGAGTCGTGAGATGACCTGTCCGATAGTCGCGCTGTCCCACAGCGCCTCTCCGAGCAGCGGACCGAAGGCTACGAGGAAAACTGTGGCCACCACTCCGGATATCGAGATGATCCCGGTCCCCGCGCTGATGATATCGGTGACCTCGTGATGCCGGTCATTGGCTGCCGACGCACTCATCCGAGTGAACAGTGCAGTGACGACGGAAACTGTGACCAGGGCGTGAGGTAGTAGCACGATCAAGTAGGCATTTGACAGTGAATTGAGACTCGCTCCTTCCACACCGAGCCGGTTCAGCTCAGCGCCGGCTCCTGAGGCCGCGCTGGATGTGAACACGAATGCCACTTGGCCGGCGAGAACACCGAGGAAGGTCCAACCGGCCGTGCGACCGGTTTGACCTAATCCCTGCAGACTGAAACGCCAACGAAACCGGATACCGGATCGCGTTATCACAAACCACAAGATCAGTGCCTGTGTGAGGGTTCCTGCGGTAGCGAAGCCGGCGATGAGCGCGACCATGCCCGGAGTCCAGGCTTCGGCAGACACGGTGCCGTTCGGGATGACGAGGAGGAAGACGACGATTCCGGCGATTGCAACGACGTTCGATATCGCCGGCGCCCACATATAGGCACCAAAACGAGATGTCGCGTTCATCACTTGACCCAGGACGGAGAACGCGATCAGGAAGAACATTTGCGGCAGGCACCAGTACGTCATCGTCGTGGCCAGGCGAAGCCATGAGCTCGGCCAGTCGGACACATACAGTTGGACAAGTAACGGTGCGCAGACGACTGCTGCTGCCGTGAACACCAGGCCGCCGACCAGGGCCAGGGTGAACACCTGATCCAGGTACTCCCGCCCGCCATCGGCACGCCCTAACGCGCGCACGATCTGTGGAACGAGCACTGAGCCGAGCACCCCTCCCGCAATCAGCGTGAAGAGGTTGGTGGGCAAATTGTTGGCGACATCGAACGCTTGGCCACCGACCGCGGCGCTCGTTCCACCGATGGCTGCAACGAGCAGGATCGAACGCAGAAACCCGAGGCCCCGAGAGACGAGGGTGCCAGAGGTCATGAGCGCTGACGAGCGGGCTGTCGAGCGGGTCAACGGCTGTCGACCAGCTGACTGACGAAGACGGGACATGGGACGTCAACCTAGCAGGACCGACCCGGCCACTCGTCGAGTGTCGGGATCACTCCGGCCGCCCAGATAGGCCGGGAGAGTGGCTGTTGCCCGCAATTGCCTGGTGCACTACCCTCGCATCAGCTCCGAGGGGTCTGATGCTCCTGCGCGAAGCAGGCTTTCAACTGAAGACGTGGTCTCACGGAGCCGGCTCGGCGGCTTTGCGGCTCGCCTGCTCGCTCTCGTAGTGCGCGTGTGGTTGATCAGTGCGATGTCTGGCGCCCGTCGTTCGTCGCTCGGCTACGGGCGGGCGGTGCACGTCCGCTCGCGACGGTGCGGTCCGCCGGGAGTCGCGCGTTGCGCTCCCCGATGATGTCCTCGAACACGCGGGGAGACGGCAGGAATTGGCGCGTCTCGAACCTTCTACTTTCGCATGCGAACTCACCGGTGACGACCGAGTTGTGGGGAGTGGGTCTCTAGGCTCAAGGAGCCATGATTCGGTTTGATCACATCTCCAAGAAGTATCCGGGGACCTCGCGTCCCGCGCTGAACGACGTCGATTTCGAGATCCTCCGTGGAGAGTTCATCTTCCTCGTCGGTGCTTCGGGATCCGGCAAGTCGAGCTGCCTCCGCCTGATGCTCAAGGAGGACAAGCCGAGCAAGGGCAAGATCCACGTGCTCGGTCACGACCTCGGTTCGATCTCGAACCGCAAGGTCCCGTACTTCCGCCGCAGCCTCGGGGTGGTGTTCCAGGACTTCCGTCTGCTTCCGAGCAAGACGGTCTACCAGAACGTCGCATTCACCCTTCAGGTGATCGGCAAGTCGCGCGGATTCGTCCAGGAGGCCGTCCCTGACGTCCTCAAGATGGTCGGTCTCGAGGGCAAGGCCCAGCGCCTCCCGCACGAACTCTCCGGTGGTGAGCAGCAGCGTGTCGCGATCGCGCGAGCGATCGTGAACAAGCCACAGATCCTCCTTGCCGATGAGCCGACGGGTAACCTCGACCCCGCGACGAGCTCCGGCATCATGCAGCTCCTCGAGCGCATCAATGCCAGCGGCACGACGGTCGTGATGGCGACGCACGAGGCAGGTTTCGTCGATCAGATGCAACGCCGCGTGATCGAGCTCCAGGACGGACGCATCGTCCGAGACGAGCGTCACGGTGGCTACGGCACGACTGCCGCGATCCCCGGCCTGGTCCGCGGGTCCTCCAGCACTGCTGCGTCCACTCCGATCCGCGCCGACGCAGAGCCGACGACGAGCACGATCGCAGCAACGGCGGTCGCCGCAACCGCCGCGACCCCCGTCGTCCCGAGTGAGCCAGCGGTCGCCCCGACGGTCACCCGTGAGCCGGTCCGCCCGGACACCACCCCGGTCGTCGTCGAGACGCCGACTCCGGCGGCTCCCGAGCCGACGCCGGTCGCTACCGCTCCGGTCGAGGCCCCGGTGTCCGTACCGGAGGTGGCGCAGCCCGAGTCGGTGCAGCCCGAGCCGGCCTCGCAGCCGGAGGCGGCGCCGGTCGTCGAAGCGGCCGCAACCGACGAGGCGGCGGCACTCCCGCCTGCCGCTCCGGCCCCGGAGGTCGCACCTCCCCAACGCCTGAGCAATGCGACCGGCCCCATCGGGTTGCCGGCGCGGAACGAGATCGACCCCATCGAGGTCGAGCACCTGTCGCTCGCTGAGCGGCTCGGCCTGCGCGCTGCGGCGCGGGGCCCTGAAGACGATGAACAGAACGTGGGGCCGACCAAGTGAGACTCGCACTGATCTGGTCCGAGGTCTGGAACGGCCTGCGCCGCAACGTCTCGATGGTGGTCTCCGTCGTCCTCGTGACGTTCATCTCGCTCACCTTCGTCGGTACCGCCGTCCTGCTCCAGATGCAGATCGGCCAGATGAAGAACTACTGGTACGACCGGGCTCAGGTCGCCATCTACCTCTGCACCGCAGACAGCGCCGGGGACACCTGTGCTGCCGGCGCAGCGACCGAAGAGCAGCGTGCCGCCGTCCAGGGCGCGCTCGAATCGTCCACGCTCGCTCCATTCGTCGACAAGTTCTACTTCGAGGACCAGGCGCAGGCGTTCACGAACTTCCAGGAGCAGTTCAAGGGCAACGACATCGCCCAGTTCGTGACCGCGGACCAGCTTCCCGAGACCTTCTGGGTCAACATGAAGGACGCCTCACAGTCCGACGTGCTCGTCGAGGCCTTCTCGGGCGTGGCCGGCGTCGAGCAGGTGACGGACCAGCGGCAGTACCTCGACCAGATCTTCTCGGTGCTCAACATCGCCAGTTACACCGCGATCGGGATCGCAGCACTCATGTTGGTCGCCGCGGCGCTCCTCATCGCGACGACCATCCGATTGTCGGCGTACTCGAGACGCCGGGAGCTCGGGATCATGCGATTGGTGGGTGCATCCAACCGGTTCATCCAGACACCGTTCATCCTCGAAGGTGTGTTCGCGGCGCTCATCGGTTCGGTGCTCGCTGCGGGGGCGGTGATCACCATCGTGCAGGTGTTCGTCCAGGGCTACCTGGCGGATCGCATGCGACTCACCGAGTTCATCGACGTTGGCGACGCAGTGGTCGTGGTACCCATTTTGATCCTTGCGGGAGTGATTGTTGCGGCAGGATCTGCTCGCATCGCTATCGTCCGGTACCTGAAGGTATAACCCAGAACCCTCCCCGCTCGCCGAGTGCGCGACTCTTGAGTACTGCGAACGGCTTCGTCGACGATCGACAGGCGCTCATCAGTGCCGACATCGTTGCGCCGTCTTCGTCGCTGAGTAGCCGCGTATTCCGATCAAGGCAACGGGCGGTGGACGGGCTACTTCGCGGCGCGAGTCGTCGCGTAGACCGTATGCGCCACACGGGTCCAGTCGCCATCGAGATCGCTCATGGTGTGCACGACCATGACATCGGAATCGGTAGTGACCTGAATCCGTCCGTCCTCGAGCTGGCAGCTCGACACCCATGCTGTGCTGCGCTGATCCTCGGCCAGGACGCAGACACTGGAATCGCTGACGCTGCGTCCGAGATAGATTGCGACGTGTTCGTAGTCACCGGCGTGGCGAATACTCTCGAGCCTGACGCCAGCCTCGTCAGCGACCGCCTCGCTCACTTCATCTTGCGAAGTCGCGCGCCGCAACAGATCCTGAGGAAGCTGCGCGCATCCTGCGACGGCCGCAATAAGGACAACACATATTGCTCGCCCAAACGCCTCGTAGACGTGTGGCGCGCGCGCTGCAGGCGTTGGCATGCACTGAGCATGCACCATGATCCTTGGCGCACGGCCACCCAGGAGTCGACAAAGTACACTTTCGTTCCACCGTTTGCGGCAATACTGTGGCGCTGACCGACACGTCACTGGCGGCCAGGCCCGACTCGATGCCGGGGCCAATGGGCGAACACCTTGATGTGTTCAACGTCGCCACGGCGACTTCAAGGTCCAGGTGGTGGCCGACGAGGGGGCGGGCTCTGTCGGCCCTATGCGTGCGTGGTGGTCGCGGCGCGTTCCACCGTACTGACGTGCGCCGTCGCTTGCGCTGTGGCGAGGCAGCGCCATCGAAACAGCCGCCCCGCTTTCGTGCGCGCACGAAAGTCGCCGATGGAGCGCTGCAGCAGAGCCTATGGGATGCCTCGGGGAATCTAAGGCGATGGGCGGGGCGGATGCTGTACCCCACGATGGCGGCGTCGGTCCTCGCATAGTCGATGCGCCGCCGGTGCGGTCTCCGTCATGGAAGGCTGACGAGTCATTCGGCAGTCAGCCCGCTTGAGGCCGCAACTACTGTTCGAAGAGCCACCGACGGAGGCGCGCGGCCTGTGCGGTGGGAGTGTCGCATGTCTTGTCGTCGATTTTCCCATGGGTGTCATGGGCCGATTGCGGTGGCGGATCCCGAGCGCCACACTGACGACGGCTACGCCACGATGAGAGCGAAGGCGATCGCCCAAAAGCGCTCCACCAGTGAAGCGTCCCGCGTCACGCTCTCTTGTGTCTCGGAGTGTGCGTGTTGGCCAGAGAATCGTGGAGGCGTTGTTGCGCCGGAAATGATGCAACGCCTGGGTCGATCCTCTTGCAATCATGAACCACAGGTGGCACCAGCGTGAACGTTGCGTTCCGTTCGGGAACAACGAGCAATCCGCCTTTCGACGCTGGCCAGCGTTCGACGCGGACGCGCGGCCGATTGGTTCAACATGGCTGGAACCCGCTCGGGCTGATGCGAGCGCGAGGCAGAGCGGAGAGATCACTCGGGCTGGAGAATCGGCGCACTGAGCCCAGACCGGGCCGTGGGTCCCAGCTGCATCAGCATCGGCGCTGGACCCCACAGACGCATGGCCCGAGTTCGGTGGTGAGTCGTCCGCCATGCGCGACGTTGCTTCGAGCATGCCTCACGGCCGATTGGCCTCCCATGTGCTGCAGAAGTCCTTGAAAGCTGGACCTAGGGCGCTCACGTCTGCCTCGAAGGAGGCAACAGTGGTGCCGGAATTCTCGAGACTCTCTGCAGCACTGGCGACCTGCGCGGAGATCCCGGGGTAGGTGCGGTCAGCTTCCGGTCGAGCTGGGAGGGCGAATACCACCACGTCACGCACTTCGGACGCCGTGAAGGCTGAACAGGCACTGATCACCTCTTCCGATTCCGTCAGAGGCGCGGGGTCCGCTTCGTAGTCGGTGAATCGTTGAGGTGAGACCTGTAGGTGCGCGCTGAGCTCGTCCAAGAGCTCGGGGCTGCCGACCGCGAACCAGTTCATGCCTACCAGAATTTGATTCGTTTCCGACAGTGTTGAAGTCCAGCCTGGCAGCACCTGTTGAACGGAAGTGTTCTGCTCATACACGCGGAATAGCAGCGTCGCGTCATTGTCATACACGCAATTGAACCCGCGCATGGTGTCGTAAAATTCAACGTCATCCTGCAGCACATCAAATTGAGCACATGAAAACGAATCCGCCACGGACGCCACCCGCTCGAAGCTGACGTGCAGCTCGGATGCAGGCGTGGCGGTACAACCCGCCAGCACGAGCGTCGTCGCTGCTGCCAGGACCGACGATAAACACCGTCTATTCCGCTGGTGACAATCTACGCCTTTGTCTCCGAGACGCCCGACATTCGCAGCTGGCTGGGACTCAACCAGTTCCTTCCCCAAGTCCTGCCGTGCACTTCCACAAGATGCATCAGGATGGAACATATTGCCCTCCTCGTCTTTCGGTGGTTCCGAGTACTCAAGGAGACATCCCCCGGACGCTCTCTCGCGCAAGGCATGAATCCCCTGTTCCCGCGCTGTTGCGATAAGTGTCTCATAGTTCCATTCTGGACAGAATGAACCATAATGTTGCAATCTGCCCCAGTTCATCATGGAAGCAAGGGGAGGTGACTTGCCGTTCGGGCGAAAAAGCTGATGGTGGTCGATCGGTGGAGCGGCGGGGGGGGGGGGGGAGATCTTCCTCCAGCCAAGCGTGACCCGCAGGTCTGACTGACGGGTTGGCCGCAGCAGGTCATCTCCATCGAGATGCGAGCCGTCCCAGCTCGAGTGCCGACAGGTCGGGCCCGTACTACTGGTACCCGCGAGCTACCGTGCACAGTTCACGGCCAACAACATGGCGTTCGTGGTGTAGCCCGCGCGGCGGTCTGAGGCAGGGGCAGCGTCACGCTCGTGTCGAACGACGTACCGGATCGTGATCGTTTCGCGCGCTGTTGTGCGGGTCATGCCGGCCGTCGTGCGGGGGCTGTACGTGCCCCTGCCTCGTCGTGTCGCGGTCGACTGCAGCCCTGCCGGACGCCGTGCCGGAGCGGGGCTACTGATGAGCGGAGTGTGCTCCGTGTGGTGTGGCTTTCTCGGCGCTGGTTTCGAGCAGTCAACATTGGCACGTTCAACTGTGCAGAATATCCGTGAGCCCCAATTGCCTTGAGGTGGAATGTGTGGGTGGCCGACCGGGATGGCCTGCCACCCACACGGCGGCTCGCATCATCTGTGACGACGCGTCCGCCAACCAGCAACTCGTCGGGGGGACACCGTGCTGGTTCAGACAAACTAGCCCACTTTGAAACAATTTGTCCTCTTTTAGTGGATATTCGTTTCGCACGTGATCGGTACGGTCTGTGGTGGACATCACCGCGATCACATGCGCCGGAGGACCGCACGCGATGGCTCGTCTCCGGTTGCCGGGCGCGATCACGTGTCAGCAGGATCGGCGGACGAATCGGGGGATACGCTGCCGGCCCTATATTCATGAGGCGCCGGGTGGCGTGACAAGAGGCTTCGACGCAGACGTGCGGAGCCTACGGTCGCTGACGCCCAGTCACTGATGATTCCCCTGGGTCGGCGGTGCCGTGAGCATGTCGAAACGTGCCGTGGATCATTTGTGGCTGGGCTTCTGGCCCGGCTTGGCACTGGACCGTCCGCGCATGCATATTAGAACCGACTCCCAGGCATGAACGGCTCACCCTGATCAGTGTGCCGGCCCAGCGGCGCTGCCCTCCATGGCGCGTTCGTCGCATGGCGTGCTGCGGCGATATCCCCTGCCATGCTGCTCATCGTTCTTATTGGGTGTGGCGGTGGCCGGTCAAGTGCAGACCGATACGAGTCTGCGGGTTAGCCTCAGTGTTCAATAGCGGCGTTCGCCTGCGTGCTCGGTCCGGCCTGAGGTGGTCGCCGAGCCGGGAGGACCCGTGTCGAGGGCCAGTGCAGAGACGATGCAGATGTGAGCGAACCGACATCAGCATGGACTGTTGCAGGTGGCGATTCGGTGCGCGCGACATGCGTAGCGCCGTTCGTCCTCACCGGGCATCCATGGTGTTCCAGGCCGGAAACTCACGTCTTCACTCGGGCTCGAAGATTCTCGGAGCTGATCGCGGCACTGCTTAGGCGTCACGGCGCTTGAGCACGGCTGCGCCACCGATGACGGCCACCGCAGCCCAGGCGGCGACGATCAGGATGTTCTGCCATGCAGCGAACTGGGTCGTGTCGCTATTGACGAGCCGCTGGCCTGCGACACTCAACAGGTAGGGCATCGCGTCGTTAAACCATGTGATTTGCGTCAGGCTGAAGATCGTTGACAGTGCGATCGGGAGCAAGAAGATCGTACCCAGTCCCGCCGCGATGCCGCCGGCGCTCGAGCGCAGCATCGTTCCGAGGCCGAGCGCGAACACTGAAACGAGGCCGAGGTACAGCCCCATTGCTCCGACGACGGACAGCGCCGTTGGGTCGAAAAGGCTGACCGAGTACCCCTTTCGAAGAAGCCCTGGGGTGGCGATTGCCCAAGCGCCCCCCGCGCAAACTGCACCGATGACAAAGGAGCACGCGAACAACACCAGGGCCTTCCCTGCAAGCATGGATAGTCGATCGGGGACTGCAGCGAGCGAGGAACGGATCATCCCGGTGGAGTATTCGCCCGTGATCATGAGCACGCCAAGCACGACGACGGCCAGCTGGCCCGCGAACACCCCGACAGTGGCCACGCTGATTGCGAAGGCCGTGTGGCTCTCGACGGCAATTCCGGTCGTTGCCGCGTCGGGTACGGTGACCGTCATCAGTGCACTGAAGCCCAACCCGAGGGCAAGGACGAGGGCATATGTCCAGAGTGTTGAACGCAGGGTGCGGAGTTTGATCCATTCCGATCGCACCACCCGCGGAAAGGACAGTCGCGGGCGCTGAGCCGGACGCGGTTCAGAGTGTGCAGCGTTCACGCGGTGTGCTCCGTTCGGTACTCAACTTCGTCTTGCGTGAGGCTGAGGTAAGCCTCCTCCAGAGAAGCGTTGACGGGGGTGAGTTCGTAGATGGGGATGGCGGATCGTGCCGCCAAGGTGGCTACTTGCTCGCTACTGAGGCCAGTGACTTCAAGAACGTCGTGACTCACGGCGGTGATCGTGATGTGTTCTCCAACAAGCAGGCGCATGAGCTGCCCGGTCTGAGGAGTCCGCACTCGCACCATGGTTCGGGCTGCGCGGTTGAGAATCTCCGCAACCGGGGCGTCCGCGATGATCCGCCCACGCCCGAGAATGATGATGTGATCGGCGGTTTGCGCCATCTCGCTCATCAAGTGCGAGGAGAGAAACACCGTGCGGCCCTCGCCGGCGAATTGCCTGGCAAGCAGTCGAACCCACTGCACGCCCTCCGGATCCAACCCATTCACCGGCTCGTCGAACACCACAATGTGCGGATCTCCGAGCAACGCTGCCGCGATACCCAAGCGCTGACCCATTCCGAGCGAGAACCCGCCCACGCGCTTGTGGGCAACGGGTTCGAGCCCCGTCAAAGCGATGACGTCCCCCACGCGGCGCTTCGAGATCCCATGAGTCGCCGCCATCGCCAGAAGATGGTTGTATGCGGTGCGGCCGGTGTGGATGGCTTTCGCATCGAGCAGCGCGCCGATCTCCCTCAGAGGCGCTCGGAGATCCTTGTACTGCTTCCCGTTCACGGTGGCGGTGCCCCGCGTGGGCTGGTCAAGGCCCATGATCATCCGCATGGTGGTGGACTTGCCGGCACCGTTCGGTCCGAGAAACCCGGTCACCACACCCGGCTGGATCGTGGCCGAGATGTCCTGCACGGCGGTCTTTTTGCCATAGGCCTTTGTGAGGCCGTCAAGTTGGATCATGCTCTGCTCTCTGTTGTCGTCGACCTGGAGGGGGCGGGTTCATTCACCTGCGCGTTCGCCAGCTAGGCCATCCTCGAAGTACCTGCGTGAGGAGCTCCTGCACCCGGCGCACGGACGGCACATGGGCCTCCAATCATGCTCCGGTTCGGTTCATTATGACTCAAGTCGACTCAAAGACCAGATGAATTGGGTGCGCCGGATTGACCGCGACTTGCCAGCAGGCTCGACCGGCGCCCCGCCCCACGCCTGAACGAATCTCTCTACGCGCCGCCTTGGCTGGCTTTCATGCCACCCCTCGTGCGGCGACGAAACGGCCACTTGCCCTGGAGTGTGTGCCCAGACATCGCGCACCCCAGTCGGACGAATCGTGCTAATTTGAAACGGAATGCATCACTCTGGAGGCTTGCCACGCTCCGTTCCAATGTGCCGCCACCCTGACTTCCATCGCTGAAACCTCCCCATGAAACTCTGCAGCCGTCGCGCATCATCCGCCTCAAGGAATCGTTCCGGTGCAACCCGCCGAACCGTGCTCCCACTCATCGGGATAGTAGTCGCGCTCGCTACGTCTGCCGGGGCCACATCTCCCGTGGTCCGTGACGTGAACCCACCGCAGGCGAGCCCGACGACCGGGGGTGCCACCGTCTCGTTCAATGTCGACGACCTCGACGTCCGTTACGCTGACGTATCCGTCGCGGGCAGGTCTTCATATGGCGTTACTGACGACGGGGAGGTGTATTCGTGGGGCCTGAACTTCTCGGGTCAACTCGGTCACGGCGATACCAATAGCCGTAATACTCCCGGCTTGATCGTCTTCCCGGACGAGGCGAGGATCACCCAGCTGAGCACCAGCAGCAATTATGGTGTCGATCGTCTCGCTGGCCACGTACTCGCCCTGAGTGCTGACGGCCGTGTGTACTCATGGGGCAACAACGACTCCGGCCAGTTGGGAGACGGATCAACGACAAACACGTCTGAACCGAACGTCGTCTCCTTCCCCGACGGAACAGTGATCACCTCAATCGCATCCGGAGGCGCCGGTGGCCGCAATGGCGGTGCACACAACTTCGCGGTGGCATCCGACGGAACCTTGTATGCATGGGGAGGAAACACCTGGGGTCAACTGGGAGACGGCACCACAGCCACACGCTTCAGCCCCACCAAGATAGTCATGCCAGACGGGGTCGCCATCAGCTCGGTCACCGCGGGCCAGGCACACAGCGCGGCAATCTCCACCACAGGCGACTTGTATACGTGGGGCGCGAACTTTCGTGGTGAAATCGGCGACGGGACATTTGGGGGGCGGAAGCCCCCACAGCGCATCAACGTCGCGGGCGAAGGAACCGTCGTCACCCAGGCCAGCGCAGGCGAAGCATCCACCATCGCAGTAACCTCAACCGGGGAAGTCTATTCATGGGGCGCTGGCCTGGATGGACGGCTCGGCAACGGATCAGACGCAGATCAAGCCCTGCCAGGCTTGGTGCCCATCCCCGGAGATCAACCCATCACCGCCGTGAGCACCGGCCAGACCGGGAGCAGCTTCGCCCTCAGTGCGGCTGGTGAAGTGTACGCCTGGGGCAACAACGAGCACGGATCGCTCGGAGGATACCCTGGCCCATCACAATCCACTCCGACGCTCGTCGACCTGGCCGCAGGAACGACGACAATCCGTGCTGGCAGGCAACACGCACTCGCTGTCACCACAGACGGTCACATCTATACCTGGGGGACCCTGCCAGGAGCGACACACCCATCCAACCCGCAGCGCATCGCGAGTGCCCGCACCGTGACGAGCATGCAGGTCGGTGATGCACCCGCACCCTCGTTCCAACATCTCGCACCAGACACAATCACGGTAGTCACCCCACCCCAACCGCCGGGGCTCGCCCCAGTCGCGGTGACCACGACGAGCCACAATGGCCTCCGACCAGACACTCAGACTCTGCCCGACATGGTCCGATATCTGCACTCGCCGACACTGCCTGAAGAAGCGCCGCCGCCCGCAACCATTGGCAAAGCCTATTCATATGAGCTTTCTGCGACAGATGATGAATCCGCGCGCGTCGCGGTTTCAGACGGCGCCCTCCCAGACGGATTGCAGCTGGAGGATGGAACCATCTCCGGCACCCCTTCCAAGAGCGCAACCACACAAACCTTCACGGTCGAGAACAGCAACGTCCTCGGCAGCGTTACGGGAACCTACACGCTTACCGTCTGGCCTGGTGCCTCAACACTCACCCCCGAGGAGCCCTCGGCGACGTCGACGCAACCCGCCCATGCCCGAGCTCTGCCTGCAACAGGAGCCTCAATGCACGCCCTCGGGTTGGCCGCTCTGCTCCTGACCACAGGGCTAGGAACCCTCGGTGTGAAAATCGTTGCGCGCAAACGAAAGCACCTCAACCACAGTTAGCCGACTCTGCGTTCCGGCTGTGCGCCACCCGGAAGCGAATGCGGCTCGCAAAGCTCGGTCGTTCCATAACCCGCTGCGGCCCACACCACTTATTCGCGGTAAGAGCGGCACTGCTTCCCGCCACCGTCATGTTCTCGTGCGGTGCCGCGTCGAACAGTCGCCGACTTGAGCCACTCGAGCCTCGACGCACCGGCCGATACGAAATTGGCGAGGACACGGGCGGTCGCAGCGCTGATCGGAGTATTTCTCGAGCCGCGCCATGCCGGCAGGACCGCTTTCAGGCCGAGAGCTCTTCAAGTAAGCCTTCGGTGCCCGTCCCTCAGGCAAGCTGAGCCGCCGATTGCTGACGGATCGAGCGTTGCCCTAGCGATCTGAACCCGCCCACCGGGCCTGCACTGGGCCTGTCACGGCGAGAACAAGATGGTGATCCCCCGCGACGGGGTCGATCGTTGTGCTTTTTCACAAGTGCTACACACTGCGCTAATTTGGGACATAGTGTGTTGGAATGATGGATTGCTACGGGAATACACTTACGACGAATCCTCCTGCCGGGGAGTTCTATCGGCTGGGCTTGGAGAAGGTGCTCCGATTGACATCTGGCGCCCTCGACGCATTCAGCGCGTCTGTGGTCGCCGACCCAGGTTTCGCGCTGGGCCACGCGGCGCTCGCGCTCCTGGGTTTCGAATTCGGCGCTGCGGTCGACGTCACGAAATGCGCGCACGCGGCACGCCTCGCAGCTGTGAGCGCGAGCGCATACGAGCGCAGCCAGGTCCATGCAGTTCTCGCACACATCCGTGGAGACTCGGACCCATTACTGAAACATCTCGGAGCATACCCGCGAGATGCGCTCTTACTCTCGACGGCTGTCCCAACTATCGCGTTTCGTGGAGTGACGGCGGTTCCGGAGGAAACCTGGGAACTGATGGATCGCGTGGCGCCTGCATATGGGGACGACTGGTGGTTCATCGGCTTGATGACCTTTGTTCGCCAGGAGCAAGGCGTTACGACGAAGCCATGGAACTATCCATGCGATCGCTCAAGGAGCAGCCCGGCGCGGGCCATTCCGCGCATGCACGAGCGCACGCCCACTACGAAACCGCTGACCACGACGCAGGCCTGGCCTGGATGGACAGTTGGGTGCATGACGAAGGCGCCGCTACTCACGGCATCAGGCACTTCTCCTGGCACGCAGCCCTCCATGAATTGTTTATGGGTGATCTTGATGCAGTCCGTCGGCGGTACGAAGCAGAATTGCTCCCGTCTCCCGACCTTGGGGGGGCGAACACTGATCGACACTGGGTCGCTGCTGTGGCGATGGGCGCTGACTCCCGGCGCACAAGATGTACCGAATCTGCACGAAGTCGTCACGGCGGTGGGCCGGGATTCTCTCGTCGCACCGAGGAGTCCATTTCTCGCTCTGCATGCAGCGATCGTGTTGCTGGCGGTGGATGACGCGGCCGGATTGAGGCAGCTGGGCCACTTCGCAAGAAGCAGTTCGGATCCCACAACTCGGCAGGTTATCGCGCCACTTGCCGATGCTCTTCAGCTGCTCCAGAAGGGTGAGTACTCGGCGGGAGCAGACGCGCTGGGGCGGCTCGCCCTGGCAAGCCGACGGCTCGGAGGGTCGGACGCACAACGCGAGATCCTCGAGGAGACCCGGATCGGAGCGCTTCTGAAAGCGGACCGTTTCCTCGAAGCCCAGGCACTCATCGACGCGAGGCTTGACCGTCGAGTGTGCCGTCGAGACCTCGACTGGAGGCACAGCGCAAGCGCAGACGTACACGATGAGCCCTCCCCATCCTCTGAATGAGCATCCATGGCTCGCGCGATGCAGCACGATGCCAGGTGTCGAGAAACAGATGGGCATGCCTGGCGCGTGGACATCGCTGTCAGTCATCCGTCGGGTCGGGGAGTTGTCATCCGAATTGAGGCGTTCTCCCGTCTAATGACCGCTTTGGCATGGCCTCCGTGTTTGACTGCGATCCGATTCGCCGGAGACGGGGTTCCACAGCACGCTGGCGTCCTCTCGACGTCCGAGTGTGGAGCGTCGTCGGTGAGTCAGATCTGCGCCCACGAGGCGTTCTGCTGACCGAAGGAGCATCACTATGGATACGCCCACTGGCAAGAACAAGAAAATCGTCAACGTGCCCGCTCACGAAGCGCCGCCCGCCCAAGGCTCGACGCCAAGCGACGCAACGGAAGGGCCGGCGTGGACACCGACGCCTGAGGCGAAGAAGAAGGCCACCGCACGGCGGCTCGTCGCCGGTGGGCTCTGGGCGCTCGCGATTGCCGGGGAGGTGGCCGCGATCTTCTGGCTACTCAAGCAGAATCCAGTGAACATGATCGCCCTCATCTGTCTGCTGGTGGGCATTGGAGCATTCGCGATTGCCGGGTCGCTGCTGTGGAAACAAGCGAACCGGCTGGACCCGGCATCGAAGCAGGAGACCACGCGATTCTTCATCCAGAATCAGCTCGGTGCGATCATCACCGTGATCGCGTTCTTGCCATTGATCATCATGATCTTCCTCAACAAGGACATGACTGCGAAACAGAAAGGCCTCGCCGGAACGATCGGCATCCTGATCTGTGGCGTCGCCGTCGCGCTCGGGGTCTCCGTGGACTCGCCTTCCGTGGAGCAGTACGCCGAAGAGTCCAACGTCATCGTGCAGCTCACCGGAGAGAACACCGTGTTTTGGACAAAATCTGGGCAGGTGTTCCACGTCTGTTCAAGCGTGCCTGAAGTGAACAAGGAATCCGCAGACGGACAGATCTTCCAGGGCACCGTCGCCCAGGCGCACGAGGCAGGCAAGACACGCCTGACCTTGAAGTGGGAGTCCGAAGCTGTGAAGTCCTGCGGGTACACGCAGGCGCAGGTCGATGCTGTGAACGCTGGCAGTAGCAGTCCCGATCCGACAACCCTCGTCCCCAGCCCGTCAATGTCGCCAGCTCCTGACGCCCCGTAGCGCGCCCTCCCGCGCACACGCCTCGCGCCGGCGATCCGGCAGCTGTGAAGCGCGGCGAGCCGGTCGATACCCGCGGCCAGTCACATCCTGGCCCGATGAGGATGTCGCCCGCGCCAGCGTTTCACCGCAACCACCATCGACCAACGCATCGAGAGGCTCCGCCGTACGCATGAGTAAGCCGAGGCACCAGTCAGCGCCCCAGGGTAGAGCTGGGAAAGTAGCGAGCGGAAACCAGCGCACCATCTCGGGCGCGGAGGAATGTCGATGAATTCTCGGCATCGAGGCACGAGCGACCCGCGCCCAAGTCTTCGGATGAAGTTCGTGTGGGCGGCGCTCGTGTGCGGCGCCGCACTCATCGTGGTAGCCATCGTTGTAGGGCAACCGGCAGCCGAGCGGGGAGGAACCCGAGCCGGGAGCGACACTTCCTCGAAAGACCGGGGTTCTGCGCTCGATTTCTCTCGCCGGGATGCCGATGATGTCACCGCGCAGGGCAGGGCCGATGCGCCTGTCGTCATTATCGAATACGCCGATTACCGTTGCCCCTTCTGCGCGGTGTTCGATCAAGAAACTCTTCCCGAGCTGGTGAAGCGCTACGTGGAGCAGGGCAGGGTTCGCTTTGAATGGCGGGACTTGCCCATCTTCGGTGAGCAGTCTGATGCGGCAGCAGTTGCTGCGCGGGCAGCCGGTGAACAAGGCATGTTCTGGGAATACCACACAGCACTCTTCGCAGCCGCACCTGAGCGTGGGCACGCAGAGCTTCCGCGGGAAAGGCTCGTCGAGTTCGCCCGCCAGATCGGCGTTCCCAACATCGACCGTTTCACTGAGGACCTCGACAGCCAGGAGCTCGCACAACGCGTGCGCGCAGACTACGAGGAAGGCGCAAACCTCGGCATCTCAAGCACGCCCATGTTCCTCGTCAACGGAACTCCCATCGCAGGCGCGCAACCACTGGCCGTGTTTCTCGACGTGATCAACGCCGAACTCGCCAAGGCTGAACGGCATGCCGAGTAGGTGGACATCGGTTACAGGCGCATTCCTCGGTGGCGTCCTCACGTTACTGAGTCCGTGCTCGGTCATGCTGCGGCCCGCGTTCTTCACATCTGCATGCTCGAGCCCCACCACCAGGCTCCTCAGCCGCACCGCCCTGTTCTACGCAGAGGGCTTACTCATCACACTTGTGCCGCTCGGACTACTGGTAGGCGTCCTCGGCTCGCTCGTCGCCCAGAACCGGGCAGCCCTTGTCACAGGCGCCGCCGTGATCGTCATGGCGATCGGACTCCTGCAGATCATCGGCAACGAAATTCGCCGCGGCAATGCTGGGGACGGAACGTCCGCAGGATCGGTGTTCGTCCTCGGCTCCGTCTATGGGGTCGCAGGCGTGTTCGCGGGGCCGGTGCTCGGGTCCGTCCTGACGGTCGCAATCGGAGACCCACGGG
The DNA here is from genome assembly GCF_050613355.1 of Plantibacter sp. RU18. Taxonomy (NCBI): domain Bacteria; kingdom Bacillati; phylum Actinomycetota; class Actinomycetes; order Micrococcales; family Microbacteriaceae; genus Plantibacter; species Plantibacter sp. RU18. The sequence goes on along the minus strand of NZ_CP159618.1, from coordinate 62,322 downwards.
CCAAATCGTCTGCGAAGTGGCGAGGGTTGATTCGGAAGTACTGGCGTGTTGGTCCCCACCTGACCGTGTCAAGATCACGCTGTGTGACGCTCCTGTCTTCTTTGGTGTGGTACCTAAGGGGTTAGCTGGAGTCGAGAGGAGCAAGCTCGTAACCTCGGGAACATGTCGTCGAAACTCACCCGTCTTGCTTCTGGTGTCATCGCCATGCTCGTTCTTGCTGGCTGTTCAACCGGAGGCAGTTCCGCACCCGACCCGACGACCTCGGCGAGCAGCCGGATCGAAGTCCCTGACGTCGTCGGGTTGCAGGTCGACGTTGCGGAGGACCAGCTCGAAGTACTCGGCTTCGACGTCGAAGTGGAGAATCCAGAGTTCGACGAGGCAATCGCTGATGCGGATCTGATCGTCATCACGCAGTCCGTCGGACAGGGCGAGTACCTCAACCGCGGTGCAACCATCACGCTCACGGCCGACAAAGCACAGCGCTAAGACAGGGGCCGTCCTCGCCTCAGAGAATCGCGCGGCACGCGCACACGGAGCCGTCCCTGACCAGGAGCCCTAGCTTCGACCTTCTCGGAAGTGACGGGTCAGGGACAGGAAGGCGCATAGAGCGACATGGTCGCTGACGTTGTCGACGGCTAGCCGGACTACTCGCAGCTGCACCGACGCCTGTCGCGCACGGGGGCACTGGTTCCGGGGATGCGGGTTGTGAATCTGTGGGACTGGTTTCGCGACCCCTTCTCCCGACTGACCGGCAGATTGGCGAACATCATGTGCCCAACTACCCGGGACTTCGCACTCTGCGACGAACCAGGCGTCCCCAGTTGTGGTTCCGCACTGCCGACAAGCCGGGCCGATACGGGCTGAATCGGTCAAGCGGGCAAGTTGCTCTATGACGAATTCGAACGAGCGCGCACTTCATGTCCGCATACCTGAGACGCTGGGCAACGACGCTGCATGTCCTCTTACGGTGGGTGCGTATCTCGATGCGGATGGAGAGCTGATTGCTGCTCGCTGGCAGACCATGCAGGACCCGCAGCGTGTGACCGAGTCGTGTTCCTGCCGGAACGCCAACGGCACCACGCCTGTAGCGAGCACTCTGCAGATGCGGCTCGACTAATCGTCACTCCGAACGCTGTCCCCTCTGCGCGGGGTCGGGCATGCCGCGTCGACGACCAGGGGGTGATGCTGGCATCGTTGACTGCGCGACAGGGTGGATCACGGGATTGGGGTAATCGTGCATCGTCGCCGCTTGACACGACCCGTTGTGTGGGCGAAGGCAGTCCACTGCGGAAGTGGTTGCGCCACCGTCCGAGCCACGATGCGCTTGAAGGAACGGACAGCGGCGTGAGCGGAGCGGGGGCCCGTGCGGTCTGCGGACTCGTCTTGAGACTTCGGCGGCAGACTCTGATCCTGCTGCTGTCAACTAAGTGACGCGCTGGGCACGGGTAGATAGCCACTGCCGAGGGTTAGCTGCCATGATCATCGCACGGTGACGCTGGATGTGACTGAGACGGGAGGGGCGTCGTGGACCAGGACAACAACGCTCGTATGGCTGCAGCGCTCTATCTGGTGCGCGTTGAGCCCAGGGCCGCAGGGCCGTTCCGAACGGTGCTGCACTGGTTGGATTCCCTGGCCTCTGCAGCCCAAGCGGGAACGCTCTCGAGCGCTCGGACTGACGTTGTCATCGTGGCTCGATCGAGCGGAGTCGACGTGCGTCGAATTCCGGCCGCCTCGCTCGAGGAAGCCGAGTCTCTGCGCGCTTCCATCGCGCATGAGCTCAGCACGCGCACGTGCGCACAATTCGCAGCTTCGTGGTCTCTGGAAGCGTCCTCTGCCGGCGATTGAACGCATCACCGATGGCGTCTACACTGGCCTACCGGTTTGATTCGCAGACGCGAGCAATGATGCCTGACGCGCAACTGCCCGCGACTGTGCGCCATGAACCCGTGGGTTCCGATTCAGGTTGAGCACCCTGCCATGTCGCCGCGTCAGGCGCGCCCGGGGAACACCGAACCGTGAGCGGTGGCAGTGACGCTCACGGTTCGGAAGGGACAGGCCTGACCGACGGATCTTCGCGTGGTCGCTGCCTGAGATTGGCAGGGACTGTTACTTGGTGCCGCCACCCAAGAGCCCGCCGAGAGCCCCGATAACACTGCCGAGGACTGTCGGATTGTTGGCGGCCGGGCTGCTGGCCACGTTGCCGCCGCCTGTCACGCCGCTGAGCAGGCCGCCGAGAACGTCGCTGAGGCCGCGACTTGGCGCGGCCTCAGCGACGGAGGTCCCCGGTTTTTGTTTCCCGACAAACTGCTGCGCGAGGAAACTCATGACCACTGGTGCGAGCATCGGGAGTAGCTTGCTGACCAGCTCTCCGCTGATGGGACTTGCCGCGGCCGCGGCTGGTGCGCTCCCAAGCGCCGCAACGACAGCCGGCTTCTTGTCGCCAAAGACGTGGTCGACGATCTTCTCACCATCGACCGTGTCGACATCTGCGAGGGATACTCCACCATCCACAAGCGCAGTACCATGCTGCGAAATCGCCTTCATGATCGAGGCAGCGCCACCCTGCTCGACATTTGCACCCAAACCACCCACAAGAGCCGGCAGGACGTGCATCACTGCGGCCTCCGCTGTGCCAGAATCCACGCCGAGCTGCTTTGCGATATCGCCGATCGGCAACTGCGTGACAAGTTCTTTCAGACTGCTCATGACACCCTCTCTTCCAGCGTTGCACAGACGCAGCGCCACCCAGCCCAAACTAGTGTCGCCCGCCGCGCTTTGAGCGCCCACAACAACACTGGCAACTAATGGGGACGCTGGAACCGCACGCGACCTCCGCTTCCGTGGATACACAGGATGTGGAGGATCCGTCTGGCACGCTCCAGGCGCACTCGCTCGTCATGTGAGGTGAGTGCGAAAGCTCGGCGGGCTACTGGGTCTACGAACGGTCCGTGCCGGACGCCGGCGACCGGACTGTAGCCAATAGTTGCCCCGACGGGCCCTCGGCGTGCGGGGGAGAGAGGCGCGCCGTACGGTGATGAGCGTGTCGACGGCGGGGGTGCAAGATGTTGAGCGATCGGGAACGCGTGAACGGCGACTTGAAGCGCGTGCTTGATCATGCCGCCGCCCAGTGGCCGGGTGTTACGTATGTGATTTGTGTGCACCCGGTTGTCGCCGAGTTGCTTGACACGGACGAACTCATACAGCTGTGCCGGAACATTGAGGGTGGGATGTCCTACGAAGCCTTCCCCACATTCCACGGTCGAGAGGTTGTCACCAGCACCCGCGGCCCGCTGCGCTGCCATGCTGGGCGGCTGACGCGCATCAGGCCTTACGCCTCTGGCGACCGGGCAGAGATCGCGGACGGCTACTGGGTCCTCCTCGAGCCCGATGCCCCCGCCGTCGTCGTGGTGGGTTCCATCGACGACGTGTGTGCGACATACTGTCGCCGAGAAGGCTCAATGCCCGACGACGGAGGCTGTCATGCCGGTACCCAGACCTGGGGTTGAGCCACTTGGACGCAGGTCCCTGCGGGAGCTCGCGAGCGAACAGATGCGCGTCGCGATCCTCGATGGCACGCTGCAAGCCGGTGAGTGGGTCAACGTTGACGACGTCGCCGACTGGTTAGGCATCAGCCGCGCACCGATCTCGGAAGCCGTCGACGACCTCATCGAGTGGCGGCTGATCAGCGACCGAACCGCCACTCAAGCCCGCATCGCTCAACCCGGGTTGGATGACCGGACGGCGATTCTTCAAACTCTCGGCGCCCTCGTCGGGGGAGTCGTCCGTGTCAGTGTTGGGGGCTTGTCAGAGCGGGGTCAACACGATCTGCTCGCCCTGTTAGATCACACTGTCGCCACAGTGCGCGCCGCTGATACCGATGGGCACAGTCGAGCAATCTGGGGCCTTGTGGACCGGTTCATGCGCAATTGCCCGAACCCCGTCTTGGTCGCTGAAACACGCAACATCATCGAAGGATTGATCTACCGGGTGAAAGCTGCATCTCGCGCTGGTGTCATCGACTGGGCGGCGGACGCCTCGTCGTACGGGGGCCTACGGGCGGCGGTTGCGGAGCGAGACGCGATCGCCGCGGAACTAGCGATCGAGCGCATCTTCGGTCTGCCCGCCAGTGGGAGCAATTCGCCGCAGCGACGAGACTGATGCGTCAGCCCCGCATTCACGGAGTGGGCGAGGGGGAAACCGCTGGGCCCGGTATGACCGTCCAGACCCAGCGGCTAGGAGCTACTCGTTGCCGATGCGCTTGTCTGCAGCGTCCTTGGCGGCGCCGACCTGCTCATCGAACTTGTTGCCGGTCACTTTGTTGACCGCCTCAGCCGTGCCGTCGAGCACCTTATCGCTGATGTTTTCGGCCTGCTCCGATTGCAACGCGTCCTTGACAGCGTTGTTGGCGAGGAACTCCTTGGCCTTGCCGGTGACGTCTTCGATACCCATCGTGTTCTCCTGACTGTTCGCGCCCTCGGTGAGGGTGATGGAACCACATTCCCTGCCTGGACGGCCACAGTAAAGAGGCTGACCCGAACAGTCGCCAAAGGAGTGACGCGGCGCGTCTCCCCGAATTTGCACACACGCCGCGCAGAATCAGACGAACGCTGCGGGCGAAGCATGGTTCACGTGCGAACACGGCGTTGCAACAACAACGCCGTCGCCCCGATGCCAGCGCCTGCCCAGAGGAGCATGCTCACTGCGGCAGGTATCGCTGCACTCTCGCCCCCAAACGATATGAACGACCACATGCCGGCCGAGGGCAACAACAATAGCCACGTGGACCCGGCCGAGGGCTCTGCGAGAGCGACCGTAACCGGTATCACCAATAACCACCCAAGGGTCACCATCACTGCGCTGACGCGGTGGCGAAGGAGTACCCCGATGCTCACTCCCGCGCCGGCAGAGGCCGCCACAAAGAAGCACGCCCCACAGAGCCGTCGAAACTCGTCCGGGGAATCAAGCCGAATATCCAGGCCCCACGGGGCAAGGACCGGGTTCATGGCAAGCGTCGTCAGGCCTATGCCAACCGCGGTCGCAACCGCGAACAGGCCGCCCCACACGCACGCGCGAGCCCAGTAGGAACGAAGGCTCGTCTGACGAAGGGGGGCGGTGGTGCCCGCGACTGTGCCGCTGACGCCCGCGATCAGCTGTGTCAGCAGCACGCCAGCGAATTGTGCGTCGGCGCCTGGAGAACGGGCGATCAGCGCACCGACCGCGATCTGCCCCAAGACCACGCATTGAAGCGCGAACCATTGCGACCGGCTGCCGCCGAACCGGAACCCTTCGTCCCTCACCGCCGCCCCGAAGGATGCTGGGTCGGGGGACGGTTGCCGGTCGCTCATGTGGTTCTGCTCTCTTGTCGTCGAAGCACGGCGGTGGGTGCTATCCCAAGCGGGCGCCGCGGGCGGCCATGAATGGCTGGGCATCCACACGGGCACCGTCAACGCGCACCTCGAAGTGGGAGTGGCAACCCGTGGAAGCGCCGGTGGTGCCGACAAGCGCGATCGGAGTGCCGGCGGACACCGACACCCCCTCGCCCACCAGAAGCGATGAGTTGTGGGCGTATCCGGTTTGCGCGCCGTTCCCATGATCGATAAGGATCCAGTTGCCATACGTCCCGAGCCATCCTGAGTGCGTCACGACACCGCTGCTGGCCGCGACGACCGTTCGGTAACAACCGGCCCCGATGTCCGTACCTGAATGGAACGGGCTTGCACCCGCTGGGCGATTCGGCCGAGGCCCGAACGCATCTGTGATCGGGCCTGAAATCGGTGAGATCCATCCTTGGCCACTCGGCTGCCCGCCATCCTGCCCCCCAGCGCCACTAGCCGCAGCAGCCGCCGCGGCTGCTGCGTTGCGGCGTGCCGTTTCACCCGCCGAGTAGTCGGCTTCGGTGGCTGCCCGGTCCTCGCGAAGTACGAGGAGTTGTGCCTCCAGTGTTGCCGCGTACTCCTGTTGGTCGTCGAGCGTCGCACGCGCGGTTTGTTGTGCTTGCATGACCTCCAGCAGGGCTTGTTCGGCTGCGGCGTGGAGCGCGCCGAGAGCGTCTCTGGCGACGGCTGCTTGTTGTCCCTGCGCAAGAGCGGCATTCTGATCGGTTACTGCCTGATCGTAGGAGCTGTTGGTGCTTTGGGTCAGACGGTCGATCGTGGTCAATGTGTTGAGCAGATCGTCCGAGTTCGGATCCAACAGGATTGTCGTGGACAAGTCGGCGCCGCCGGATCGTACCCATGCGGCAACGAGCGCACCGGCTCGCCGAGTCGAGGTCGTTGCCCGGTCGGCGGCGCCGGCGGCTTGCTGCTGCAATGCATCCGCGCGGAATGTTGCCTCATCGAATGAGGCCTGAGCTGTCTCGTATTCCGTCGCGCTCTGGGCGACGAGTGCCTCAGCCGCGGCCACTTGCTCCTGCAACCCCTCAACGAGGTTCGTGATCTGCGCGATGTGGGCCTGTTTCGCGGACTCACTCGACCTGGCCTGCTCGACCTCCGCCCACGAAGGATACTCCGCAGCCGCCACCGGCTGGACGGCACCAAGGGAGAAGGCCAACATCCCCGCGATCACAGCGGCCGCGGCAACACGTGTTCGTGAACTGCCACTCGTCGTGGCCGTCGTCGCCGGTCGAACGGTTGGTCCGTGGTGATGCATGTGTTGCCGCCTTCGTAGTTCGATGGTGGTGTCGGCGCGCCTCAGGTTTCGCAGGAGCAGATGACGCCGAGAACTCATCCCCGCAATGTGTTTCCGGAGGCAACGCCGCTACGTCCAGTCGAACGATCGGGCTGATGGCGGTGCTGCGCCGGCTGCGGAGAATGGGTTTGAGGTGGTGTCGCACGTGAGTCAGCGCGTGCGTGAATCGACCTGCTGGTCTCCCAGCGTGCCGGACGGACCAGCGGGGCTGGCGAATTCGGTTGCATTCGCCAACTTTCGATACACACCCCGCACTGCGCGTGCACAGGGAGGCCGGTGTGCTCTTGCGCGAGAAGCAGTGCGCACGCGACGGCGAGGAGCGGCGGAGGTGAACTCGACCAAATCCGGATCTCCGGCGGGAAGGATCGTCAGCGGGGTGCGGACAGGAAGGCAACGGTGCCGACGATGCATCCGATGAGCGCGGCCCAGAGAACGAGCGAGAACCCGATCGCCCAGAGTGCCCCGCGGAAGAAACGCGCGCTTTCGCTCATCTCTTGTTCGACAGGCATGCGAGGGGCAATGGATTCGGTGATGAGTGGCGCAGGTGAGGAGTTCACAGTCAAGTCAGCTTTCAGATCAGGGGTAAGCGTGTGCGAGCAGATGGTGGGTGGATATGGGTGAGTTAGGCGTCATCCACAGGGCCAGGTGGGAGGGCGATCTCCACGTGGAAGCGGTCAGCGGAGCGGTGCACCACGAACGAACCCTTCAGAGCGTGGGCGCGAGCGCTGAGGTTCAATAGCCCCTGCACCGTTGAGTGGTGTGGCCGGCTCCTGGTTGTGCCGTCCGGCAGCGGACTCGACACTGACGCGAACACGGCTTGGTCTGCGGTGACGATGAGGGCGGTGTTCACCGGCCCCTGTCCGGCGTACTTCAACGTGTTGGTGAGTGCTTCGCTGAAAAACGACACGAGGGCGGTCTGGTACTCACCCGGCAAGTGATGGATGGACCCCTCGGATCGCGACACGAGCTGGAGCTGGTGGGTCGAACTCGCGCGAACGAACGACTCAAACACCTCACCCAGCACGCGCGGGTCATCGCCCTGCTGACCGTCGGCAAGTTGAGCCACAAGATGTTGCAGGTCCTCGACGGCTTGAACAGCCGCCCGATCGATGACCGCGACAACGTCCGCGAGTTCAGCGGCTTGCAGCGCATCCGGTTGCTGCAGCGTTTGGGCATAGATCCGCAGCGTCGTGAGATGCAGTCCGAGGTTGTCGTGCAACTCTCGGCCGAGACCTTGTCGTTCACGGCGACGAATCACGTGCCCGAGCACGAGCTCGCGCTCCACAGCAGCCCCGAGCAGTTCATTCGCTCGCCGCTCACCGAGAGACAACCGCCCATGCTCGCGCCCGTCCACCGCAATGGCCACAAAAACCACCAGCGTGCAAACTGCAACAAGCACCGCCTCCGAGACCCGGACCGCTCCGAGGGCCACGGACAGCACCGCATGCAACCCAGCAGCGGTGACCGCGGCACTCAACAGCCAGGTCAACCGTGCTGCCCGGCGAGCATGCGCGAACACCAACACCCCGAGCGCGGGCGACGCTGCGCACGACAGCAGCTGGAAACCAAGCAGAAGCACCACTCGCACCCGCGGCGGGAGCGGGACTGCCAGAGTTCCCGTCGCTGCTGCTGCTACCCCGATCACCCACCAAGCCGATACGCCGTCCGGCGCGAACCGCAGCAGTGCCAGCGGATAACACGCGCTCAGAACGAACAGCCCGACAGCCCGCACGGGCCTCACGACTCGCGTCCACTCCCGGAACGCGCCCGCCGACGCGCGCATGGCGGCACGCCATGTGGGCGGGCGGAGAAGAGAGGCACACGGCTCCAGGCTTTGACGCGATGTCACCCGTGCAGCAGGCACATCTAGCACTCTGAAACGTCGAGATGATCGCTTCCTGAATATTATGACGCATTATGTGTCATAAAGATAGTCGTGTGTTCAGGATGCGGGCTCAGTGGCGAGGGGGTGGTCGGGGGACTGCTGTTGCAGGGCCCGACGGGATCGGTCTCTGATCGAGCCGATGTCTTCGGCGAGCCGCGGGGCAGCCTGGATGAGCCAGTCAATGGTGGGTCGGTCCACCCGAAGGGCAATGACCGGGCTGGCAGCGACGGTAGCGAAGTCTTCTGGTTCTCGCGTCAGTGCGCTGTCGCCGACGCAGTCTCCTGCATCGAGGGTCATGAATCCCGGGGAGTAACTCCCGTCGGTGTGGCGCTGTGCTCGTCCGCTGACGATGAACCGCACGCTCGAGGCGATGGTGCTGTGCTGTTGGATGGTTTCGCCGGTGCCGTAGTGTTCGAGTGTGGAGGTTCGGGTGATGCGGGCGTAGTCGTCTTCATGGGCGTGCAGCGCGGGTGCCAGGGTGCTGACGGCCGCCTGCAGGCGTTCCGGTGTGGTCATGGGGTCGTTGTCGTTGCCGTCCAATGCGAGGCCGCGCCGCCTGGACGCGTACCACAGCCATCCCCGGTAGAGGGCGAGCGCGGTCGTTGCAGCCGAGGGCCCGGGCACCGGGAGGGCCACGGCGAAGCTGCCAGCGCCGGTGTAATGGATGTCTGCGCTGTGGCCGGGGGAGAGGAAGGGGAGCTCTGCCGCGACATCATGCAGGAGGCGCAGTACGTCGTCGGGCGGGTCATCGCTTGCGAACGCTACTTCAAAGATCGCCACATAGTCGCCGACGGGCTGACTGAGGTTGGTGAATGACGAGCCGGCGAGGGCGGCGTTCGGGACGACTTGAATGCCGTCTCCCGTGTCGAGATGCACGGCACGCCAGTTCACCTCCACGACCCGGCCGCGAACAGTGCCCGTGGCGATCCAATCGCCGAGTTTGAAGGGTTGCTCGAACAGCAACAACAACCCCGAGATGACCGAACCGACAGCGTTTTGCAGCGCGAGACCGACGACGATGGAGGTGACACCAAGGGCTGCGACAAGCCCACCGATGTCTGCTTTCCACACCCAGGAGAAAAGGATCACCAGGCCCGTCAGGATGAGAGCCAGGCGCGCCAACTCTACGAAGATCGTGGGAATGCGCTGTCGCCAGGAGCCGTCCCGTGCTGTGGCGAACAAGGCCACGTTGAACGCTGACAGCACCAGCAGGATGACCAGGAAACCGAAGAGCGTTCCAACGATCCGAACCCACGTCAGATCGGTGGAGTTGGCGGTCACGAGTATCAGCAGCGCGAGGATCGCGCCAACTGGGACGACATAGTTCCGCAGCAACCGGATGGGTTTGACGGCGGCGCTTGCCCGCCGGGAGAGCGCCCCGAGCAGTTCGGTGAGAACGATGAGCAGGACCGGCACCCCTACGGCGAGCCCGACCGCCCAGGGAAACCACGGTTCATTCCACAGGTCAGTCATCGCGGTACCGAACCAACCTTCCAGACCGGCTGTTGACCGTCGCGGGTGTCGACGGTGCCCGCAGGCTCGAAGGCGACCGTGTCCTGCATGCGGTCACGCACATGCTGGCTGACGAAGATGCCTGGCTGGCCGGATAGCGTTTGGACCTGGTTCGCCAAACTCACCGCGTCTCCCCACATGTCGTAGGCGAGACTCGTCCGCCCCACGAGCCCGCTGGTGACGGTGCCCGCATCCACGCCGATGCGCAGGCTCAGGTTGGACCGGTGCTGCGCATTGAAGCGCGTGACGGTTGCCTGCATCTCGATCGCGAAGTCGAGCGTGCGACGAATGTTGTCGACTCTCGGAACGATCAGACCGCAACTTGCGAGGTATCCTTCGCGGAGTGCCCGCACCTGCTCGATTCCCAGGCGTTCGGCTGCATCATCGAAACTGCGAACGATTCCATTGAGGAGGGCGAGCCCCTGCTCGGCCGTGAGCTGACGGGAAAAGTCGTCGAAACCGATCATGTCGGCGAAGATCACCGACACGTCCTGGTGGACCTCAGAGATCGTCTCCTCACCCTCCTTGTAACGCTTGGCCACCGAGGCCGGCATCAGGGTAAGGAGCAGTTTTTCATTCTCCGTCCGCTGTTGCTCGATGAGGTCCTGCTTCAGGCGAAGACTGCGGTTCATGTCATTGAAAGCGGTACCGAGATCACCGAACTCGTCCCGGCGCACATCCGGCACCTCGGCACCGTAGTCTCCTCCTGCGACGCGACGCACCGCCTGGACGAGCGCGCGCACCGGGCGCGCGAACACTTGCGCCAGGACTAATGACAGGAGCGAGATGGCCACTCCGATACCCAGCAGTGATAGCAGCAACGTGCGGGTGAAGTCGGTGACGGGCGCAAAAGCTTCCGTGGCGTCGATGCGGGCAACGAGCACCCATTGCAGCCCGTCGAGTTCCACCGGTGTGTACGCTGCAAGGTTCTCGCCCCCCAAATACCCAGGCCCGATGAGCGTGCCGGTCTTCCCCGCAAGAGCCGCCGCGACAGACGCCGTGTTCGACGGCTGAAGCAGAATGGAACTCCCGACCGCAACGGAGCGCTGCGCCGTCTCGGGGGGTGTGCCACTGTCGATGGCGCGACGCCGATATTCTGCAGGATCTTCGATGAGCAACCGAGAATTCGAACGCAACAGATGATCGGACCCGGCGAGATACACCTCGCCGGAAACACCCAATCCATCCTTCACCCACTCCTCATCACCGGTCATAATGCTGTTGATTTGCGAGGTCGGCAGTTGCAGCGCCATGACTCCGGTAATTTGACCGTCCTGCCCAACGGGTGAGAACACCCACTGCACGGGTGATCCAAGCGACGGGGCATAGGACTCGAAATCACTCAACGCCGCATAGTCCACCGCGTTCGAATGCAACGCGGCGGTGAACCCCGCGCCCAGATATCCGCCACTCAACGGCCCGGACAGCACATTCGAACCCAAATCGATGCCCTTGTATGCCGAATACACCACGTCACCTGAGGCGCTGATGAGCAGTGCGTCGTCATACCCGAACCGGGTGACCATCTCACGGAAGTAGTCCTGGTAGAGGGCATTGCTCGCCGACCACTCGCTCCCGTCACCCGCATCGTCGACCGCCACCGCAGCATCGAAATCCAGTGACGCATTGGTGTACGTCGCTTGCAAGTACCGCTCGGCCGCACTCGAGGGAATGTACGCACCTGAGTCCGGCGCGGTATTCGTGCGCGCCGCAAGTTCGGGAAGAAAGGTGTCCCGGTAGAAGGCATCCAAGGACGCCTCTGCTTTTGCGGGCAGTGTGGCCTGCTGCAACGCTTGGAAACCAGCGGTGAAGGAAGTCATCGCATCGTTCACGGTCGTCCCGCGGGTGTATACCACCAACGCATCCTGGGTTTGCTGATAGAGGTTCGTGATTTCCCGTACCCGCGCCTCACGAACGGCAGTCAGGCGCTCAAACACGGCAGCCCGCAACGATGCGCTCCCTGATACATATCCGATGCCGCCCGCTACACCCGCAGCCGCCAAGCTCGTCAGCAGCAACATCACCAACAACTGTGAGGTGATTCCGACGCCGGAGCGCCGGCGTCGTATTCCTGGACGATCGGCCTCCGTGGCAGATGATGTCGTCATAGGTCGCGCCTTCCGCTCTCACTCGCCTGCATTCCCGTGAAACTGGGCCGGAATGAAGATGGGCGGCACGACGACCCGAATGTCGTGCCGCCCGCCAGTGCGCCGACCGGTTCAGGGCGGCCGAAACACGAGCTCGCGATCTCCACCCGATGAGGAGATCGCTTCGTTTACCATCCCAGCCCGGGAAGCCTGATCCCCGCTCCGGAAGCCGACCATCAACCTTCAGGTACCCCGTGGAGTGCCCCAAGCAACACCCCTCTTCGCACAATCGATCCAGTCGCGTGAAGCTAACCCCCGGCACAATGCGCCAATTTGATACAGCCTGTCTCACTTTTTGGTAGGCTGGTGGCTTCGAGAAGAAAGTGGACGGCCATGTGGGTGGGATCTCCTCGAACCGTGCTTGCCGTGATGTGCGCGGCGTTGCTCGTTGTTGTGATCGATGTGACCGTGCTGCACACGGCGATACCGTCCCTCACGACGGCGCTGGGCGCCGACAGTGCCCAGGTGCTGTGGATCGTTGATGTGTACCCGCTGGTCGTTGCGCCGCTGTTGATCACCTCGGGGTTTCTCGGCGACCGGTTCGGGCGGCGACGTTTGCTGTTGCTGGGTCTGATCCTGTTCGGTGTCGCTTCAATGGGCGCGGCGGTTGCGCCGGATGCGTGGTGGTTGATCGCCGCGCGCGCGCTGATGGGAGTTGGAGCGGCAATGATCATGCCCTCGACGATGTCGCTCATTCGCGTGGCGTTCCCCGAACGAGCTGCTCGGCTACGAGCAGTGGCGATCTGGTCGGCGGTTTCCGCGGGCGGCGCAGCTGCCGGACCACTCATCGGCGGGATCCTCGTCGAGACGTGGTGGTGGGGTGCTGTATTCCTCGTGAATGTGCCGTTGTGTGCGGTGGTCGCTGGGGTCGCATGGTTCACGATTCGCGAATCGAAGTCCGAGAGCCCGGCGCTCTGGGATGGAGCGAGTGCTGGGCTGTCCGTCGTGGCAGTACTCACGTTGGCGTTCGCGGTGAAAGAGGCCGGTGCGGGGAAGAGCATCATTGCGCTGACGGCTGGTGTCATCGCTGTCGGTGCCGGGTTCTGGTTCTGTCGCCGGCAGCTGCGGACGGCCAGGCAGGGCGGCCGAGCCATGCTCGATATCCGCCTGTTCCGACGGGCGGAGTTCAGTGGTGCCGTGGTTTGTGTGATGCTCGCCATGTTCGCTGTCGTTGGCCTTGACCTCATGTTCGCCCAGTACCTCCAATTCGTGCTCGGGCTCAGCCCGCTAGACGCGGCGGTACGCCTGATGCCCCTGGCACTGGCGACCGTCGCGGGCGCGCTCTGCGCGGCACAGCTCGTAGGGCGGTTGGGGCGCCAACGAGCGATTGGTATCGGCCTTGCAGCTGCAGCCGCCGCGCTCGCGCCGCTGTTACTCCTGGGGGCGAGCGAGCAGGTGTGGGTGTTCTCGGCAAGTCTCGGGATTCTCGGGTTCGCGCTCGAGATTGCCTTAGTCTCAGCCAACGACGTCATCATCTCGGCCGTCCCCGCCGATCGGGCGGGAGAAGCCGCGGGCATCGAGGAGACCGCCTACGATCTCGGTGGTGGACTCGGGGTAGCTGTCCTCGGTTCCGCGTTCGCAGTGCTCTACACCGTCGGCTTTCCCGCCGTCCCCTCAGCCTCCACCGCCGACTTCAACGCAGCGAAAAACTCCATCGGTGAATTCGTGCGCCTCCAAGCGCCCCCGGGCACCGACCTCGCCGCCGCCGCCGCCGGCGCATTCATGTATGCCTTCCATGGTGTTGCTGTCATCTCGATCCTCATCCTGGCAGGGGCAGCGCTCAGTTCCTTCCTCGCCTCACGCCCGCAACCGGTGCAGCCTGCACCCCTCCATGAGCAGTAACCCCGCCCCGCCAACCAGGCGGCACCCGAAAGGAGTCCCATGCGAGTGTTACTCGTAGACGATGATCCGATCGTCCGAATCGGATTGCGTTTGATGTTCAGATCCATGCCCGAAGTCGAAATCGTCGCCGAAGCCGCCGACGGCGGAGAAGTCTTGGCCGCATTACAGGGACACCACATTGACACCATCCTGATGGACGTGCGCATGCGCACGGTCAACGGCATCACCGCTGCCCGAGCCGTGCGGACCCGGTTCCCCTCCGTGCGCATCGTCTTGATGTCCACCTTCTTGAACGACGATTTTGCCGCCCACGCAAAGAACATCGGTGGGGCGGAATTTGTGCCGAAAACTGCATCCGCGGACGTCTTCCGTCGAGCGTTGATGAAGGACGCGCCCGTGCAGCCGGCGGCCCCCGCCGAAGCGTCAGCGCTGCCCGGCCTGGAAACGCTCACGGTGCGAGAGTTGCATGTCGCTCGGCTCGTCGCCGAAGGCCACACCAATGATGGGATCGCGCAACAGTCTCACTTGAGCATCAACAGCGTCAAAACGTATGTGTCCCGAGCTCTCGCGAAACTGCACCTGAGTAACCGTGTTCAACTCGCCAACCTCATCAACCATCCCACGCACGCCCGCACCCGTTCCCGGTGCGCGTACGACCCGCCGACCCCGCCACAGCAACCACCTGACGACACCAGCGAAAGTTGACATTCTCGTCGCAAATCGTGCATCCCAACTGCTGTGATGATTCGATCAAGGCATGCGTACTCTCATGATCGTTGTCGGGGCCCCGGGTCCCAACAGTGTGGGATTCGCAGTCGGGCAATGGGTCGAGCACGAAGCCCGGCACTCTGACGAATTCAGCATCGACCTGGTGAAACTTGGCGAGTTGAACCTGCCGTTCGCGGAGGACGCGCCGTTGCGGGACGAGTCTGGGAAATCGTCACACGCGCGCGCGTGGGCGGCGCGGGTGGCCGCTGCGGACGCCGTCATTGTTGTCACCGCCGAATACACCAGGGGCGCCTCACCCATGCTCCTCAGCGCGCTCGGCTGCCTTGACCGTGAATGGTCCTGCAAACCCATCGGCCTCGTCACCTATGCCGGGATCTCTGGCGGGGCGGGCGCTACCGCCGCCCTAGCGCCAACACTGTTCGCGCTCGGCGCCATTGGCGTCCATGAGCGTGTAGAGCTGCCGCATGCTGAACGTCAAATCATCGACGGCGTTTTCTACTCCGAGGCTGACCAGGTCATCGCGTTGACCGCGCAGCTGGTTCAGCTGCGCGATGTCACCGACGCCCTCCGACGCCCGGCGTTCGCGGACACCCAGGCACCTACTGCTCGTGTGAGCTGAGCGCCCCCGTGCACAAGGTCACGACGATCGCATCCGCGATCTCCGACCGGGTCATCGACCGATCCATCGCCGTTTCCCATCCGACGTACAACACGTTCCAGTAGGCCCGTCGCATCCACGCGATCGGCAATCGCGGGCGCGGCCCCGCAACCGCCTCCAGGATCGGGTCGATCGGGTCGCCATCCTCGCGGAGTCGCTGCCAGAAGGCTTCATCTGCGCTGATGGCTGGATCCTGGTAGAGGAACGTCATCAGGGGGCCAATATCGAGCTGGTTCAGCGCGATGGCGCGCAGTCGTTCCACCGGGTCAGTGAAATCATCCGCGACCTCCGTGATCGCGGCGTCGCTGAGTTCGTACGCATGGACCGCAAGCGCGCGAATCAGCGATCCGCGCTCCGGGAAATACCGGTGAATGGTGCTCCTGGAAACGTCGGCGGTCTGAGCGATGTCGGCTAGGGAGGACTGCGGGGCCAAGGGTAGGATCTGCGCCGCTGTTTCGAGAATCGCCCGTTTCGTGCGCATGCGAGTCGGGCTGGCGGCCGTGATGGGCCGTGTATCGGGTTTCATATGTAAATGGTATTGCCTGTGCCGAAAAGCGCCAACCAGAGCTGGGACGGATCACCGTGTGTTCTCCTGGAAGCTGGGGTGCGTTCGTCAAAGGTTGACGTTCCCACCCAGCTACCGCGGAGTGTCGCTGCGGTGCGCATAGTGTCATGCGTATCACGGGGGAGGGAGTGGCCATGAGGGTGCTACTTACTGGGGGCGCAGGCTACATCGGCTCGAATGTGCTGGCGTCGCTTCGCGACGCTGGGCATTCGGTCACGGCTGTCGTGCGTAACGCGAATGCGCAACGAGCAGTCGCACTGGCTGGGGTGCAGCCGCTCGGCGGGGATATCGGCGATTCTCGCTGGTTGGTGGAGGTGCTCCGCGAACATGACGGCGCGATCCACGCCGCGGCAGCGCACACGAGGTCGGGTGTCGCGTCCGATCATGCGTTCGCGAATGCCGTGGCGACGGCATTCGCTGGCACCAGCAAACCATTCGTGCACACCAGCAGCGTGTGGGTGTACGGCTCGGGCTCAGCCATTGTCGACGCCGCCCCAACACTGCTCGAGAGCCCGTGGGCGTGGCGCATGGGCGTTCATCAGTACCTTCAGGATCGCGGGGTCTCGGTGATGACGATCACCCCCGGGATGGTCTACGGGCAGGGTCGCGGTCTTCCCAATGTGCTCATCGCTCATGCTGCTGTCTCCCGCTCGGGCGTCGTGAAGCTCATTGGCGATGGGACTCAACGTTGGATGAGCGTCCATGTGGAAGATCTCGCAGATCTCTATTTGCGGGTATTCACCGAGGGCCAGCCCGGCCGCTACTACCTTGGCGTTGCACCTCAAGCGGACACGGCTCTTGAGCTGATGCGTGCCGCGACTCGCACCGCAGGCATCGACTGCTCGCTGAGGCCCGGCGATGAGTTCGACGCTCTGGCGCGGTTCGGCGATGAACTCGGCGCTGGCCTGCTCCTTGACCAAACCCCGCACCCCATCCAGCGGGGATGGGATGAGCTTGCTTGGGTGCCGGCTGCCCCGTCCTTGCTGGAGGAGATCACGTTCGGGAAGTATCCAAATGGTCCGTGCCGGACGGTGAGGCTGCGAGGTCGGTATCTGAGCGTCAGCGCGATCGGTGTGGGCTGTCCAATGGCGGCAGCCCGGAGAGATGTGGTCGGCCGCCACTCACCCACGCCTCATAGTCATGCGACCGGCCAAGAGCGCACCAGCACGGGACCTGGACCGCCCGCGCACGTAACCCAGGGAACTGGGCAACGTGTTCCGCGGTGCGGCTCTGACGTGAGGGGTCCTTCTCTCGCACGCGCATCACTCCTGCTCCCTCCATGGCATCGCCCATAGCGAATCTGCCCACCGTACGGTCCGGCCGCTGCCGTGCACCTTCGTCGGCCTGTCCTGTCGTCCTTTGGTGACACGCAGCCAGGAATGCCACTCCAGTCGAATGGGCACGCAGTGGCGATGGCTGAGGAGCTGACGGGTTGTGGCGCCGACGCGGATGCCGTGGGCGAGAAGATGTTTCTGCCGTCGTCTGAAGAGACGGGTGGGCTGTCTAGCGACCATCGCGGATCTGGTGCGTGAGGTGCCCTGCGACAGGATCGTCAGGCCGGGACGCTTCAACAGGGTGAGGATCGGCTAGCCGAGGAGGATCGATGGGGGATGCCCGAGAGTCGAGCTCGAGATGGCACGCCCGGAGCCGCTCGGAGGTGAGATCCATGTCACGGCTGGATTCTGGTGCGCGCGAGGTGAGCTACGGGGAACAGAGGCTCCAAGTGTCGCGGCTGTAGTCAACGACCTCTCCGTCGACGAGGACTCTCCACGTGTCGGGAGTGTGAGTGCAGTATGCCCCGGAAATGAGTTCTGAGGTCCACCCATGGGCGATGTAGTTCCACCGAACGAGGTAGATGCGTTGCCCTTTGTTCAGGTTCGGCATCGCGATGCTGGCAGCATCGGGTCGACCGCTGGCGCTCCGGCCGTTGGGGGTGCTGATGCCAGTTTGGCGGTGTGTTCGATGCGTCATATGTTTCTGCCCTCATGTGTGCTGGTCAGGCAAGTTAGATCGTCTTCTGCTCTGATGGTGCGTGTGTTTCGAGCCTGGCGGCGCGCGGGCACGCCGAGGGTGCTGGGTGCTGCGCTGATACCGGGGGCCGACGCGCAAACAACGGTGGGAAACCTCAGGTGATGCCTCAACAGCCCCGGCTGGGGACGATGCCTCGGGAATGCCGACCGGACTCGACAGTACCGCTGGTGGGATGTTCCGCAGGAAGGCGTCTCGCAGCTTCCGTTTGTCGTTGCTTGCTGAAGCATCCGGTCCACCGCAGTGTTGCACCGTCGGACGTTGTCCACGAGCTGCTGCGCATGGTCTTGTGCGCGGCGGTAGGGGGTGGTCATGCGTTTGGAATTGGGGCCTCGTCGTGCGACTGCTGGGGACGCGGTCACTCGATGACGACTCTCAGGCTTGGCGGTTCGCTACCGAGCTTGCACGCGATCGTCACGATCGTTTCAGGCAATGTCGTGACCAGCAACACGGTGGCTTGGTGACCATCGTCTGATTCCACGAGGTAATGCTCTGCTTCGGTCAGGGCCCCATCGATCATGACCAGCCGATCCGACAAACGCTCGGCACGCACATCGAGCCTGTCGGGCAGCGTCCCAGGAGGACGTACCTGATCTCCGATGAAGATGTGGCCATGAGCGAGGACGCAGAGATCGGGCGCCCACGTCGTACGCTGATCGTTCTTGCGCCGGCTGCGGACGTTCACGCCGCTGGGATCGTTCAGTGGGGCGCCGGCACGCGCCTCACCTCGGTGAGGCGCGTGCCGGAGATCACACGAGAAATCCGTAGGTCGCGCTGATCAACGTCAGCGGCCACGATGCACGCGGGGAGCATCTCCTGGACCAGCGCGGCGAGACATGCGGGCCCCAACGGCCCCACGCGCTCGAAAGTGTGCTCGTTCATGGGGAGGTCTCCTTCGACGCTAGGTGATCGTGTCACGAGCTTGACACAAGCGACACACCGAATCTTTATTTGAAGCAAGAAGTATCAAAAAGTGCGTACGGAATGGGTCTTGCGCCGCCCTGGCTGAACCGCTGGCGAATTCGACGCCGACCGAGGCGCTGTCCAGGGCGCTGACGTGTTTGAAAGGCGGGGCCAGCCCGACTCATCCAGGCCGGTCGCCCTTCCGGGGCCTTCGGCCGATGTGGCGGAGATCGCGCACCTCACCTCGGGGTCAAGCCCCGTGGAGTGGTGTAGCCGTGTGTCCTTCGATTCGTTGGGTTAGGCGCTGAGGGCGAGTTCTGGTTCGGGCACCTCGGTTCCGGTGTCGGGGACGATGGTGAGGCGGCTCTTGGCGAGGATGTCGAGTCCGAGGTAGCGGCGTCCCTCGGCCCATTCATCGGTCTGTTCGGCAAGGACGGCGCCGACGAGCCGGGTGATCGCGTCGCGATTGGGGAAGATGCCGACGGAGTCGGTGCGGCGACGGATTTCACGATTCAGGCGCTCGTTCGGGTTGTTCGACCAGATCTGCTGCCAGAGCCCCTCGGGGAACCCGGTGAACGCGAGGATGTCGGCGCGGGCAGCGTCGAGGTGTTCGTGAGCTGCGGGCAGTTTCCCGTCGACGTAGTCCAACAGCCGGTCGAACTGGGCGTGGACGGCGTCGGCGTCGGGCTGGTCGTAAACGGAGTGCAGCATAGCCTTGACCGCGGGCCAGAGACTCTTCGGGGTCACCGACATCAGGTTCGCGGCGTAGTGGGTGCGGCAGCGTTGCCAGGCCGCGCCGGGGAAGTTCGCGGCGATCGCCTCGACCAGACCGCGGTGCGCGTCGGAAGTGACCAGACGAACCCCGGTCAGACCGCGGGCGACGAGGTCGGCGAAGAACGTGTTCCACGCCGCCCCGGTCTCCGACGTGGCCACCCGCAGGCCCAGGACCTCGCGGCGCCCATCGGCGTTGACCCCGGTCGCGACGAGAACAACGGCGTTGATGACGCGTCCGCCTTCGCGGACTTTCATGGTGAGAGCGTCGGCGGCGACGAACGTGAATGGGCCGGCATCACCGAGCGGGCGGTGTCGGAATTGGTCAACGTGCTCGTCGAGGTCCGCAGCCATCCGGGACACTTGCGACTTCGACAACGAGTGAATCCCGAGGGTCTTCACGAGTTTGTCCATGCGGCGTGTGGAGACGCCGGCGAGGTAGCAGTCCGCGACGACGGTGATCAGGGCGGTCTCGGCGCGTTTGCGGCGCTCGAGGAGCCACTCCGGGAAGTAGGTGCCAGAGCGCAGCTTCGGGATCGCGACATCGATGGTCCCGGCGCGGGTATCGAGGTCGCGGTGCCGGTAGCCGTTGCGTTGGACGGTGCGACCCGGGGTGGGTTGGCCCCACTCGGCGCCGATCACCGCGTCAGCGTCGGCAGAGAGGAGCGCGTTGATCATGGTTTGCAGCAGCGACCGCATCAGATCGGGAGACGCGTCGGTCAGGGCTTCGCCAAGAAGGTGTGCAGGGTCGACAATATGTGGAGCGGTCATCGTGATGATGCCTTTCGAGTGGAGGTTAGAGACTTCTCGAAGGAGTCACACGGTGACCGCGCTCACGTCCAAGACCGAGCCGGCCACCGCAGGCTACACCACCTTATGGGGCACTACTGAGTTGCTCGGCAACAAGTCGGGGACGACCCGGCTTGGGTTCGCTCTGACGTTGAAATTCTTCGAGCTTGAGGGCCGATTCCCTCGCTCGTCGGCGGACTTACCTTCTGCGGCGGTGGCATATGTTGCTGGGCTGGTCGGGGTCGATGCTGTTGCTCTGGCCTCGTATGAGTGGACTGACCGGACGGCGAAGCGTCATCGTGCTCAGATCCGGGAGGTGTTTGGTTTCCGCGAGTTCTCGTCGGCCGACGAGGAACGGTTTGCGCGGTGGTTGGCGGAACGGGTGTGCCCATCGGAGACGCGCGAGACGGTGTTGCGGGAGGCGTTGCTGGGTCGTGTGCGGGCGGAACGGATTGAGCCGCCGGCCCGCGTGAAACGCATTCTGGGGGCGGCGCGGGCGCTGTTTGAGTCCTCGTTCTGCGCGAGGGTGTGGGAGCGGTTGGGCGCTGGGACCCGGGACCGGTTGGAGGCACTGATCGCTGATGGCACCGGGGGTGGGGCGTTGGCGCAGCTGCGGGCGGATCCTGGATCGTTGAGCCTGGACTCGTTGCTCGAGGAGGTCGACAAGCTGCACCTGGTGCATGATCTTCAGTTGCCGTCCGGTGTCTTTGTTGGGGGTGTCGGAGAAGGTTGTCGAGGCGTGGCGGTCGCGAGCGGCGCGGTCGTATCCTTCGGATTTGTGGGCGTCGTCGGTGCCGGTGCGGGTGACCCTGTTGGCGGCGTTGTGTCATCAGCGGTCGGCTGAGATCACGGATGGGTTGGTGGAGCTTCTGCTGGGCTTGGTGTTGAAGGTGAACACGAAGGCGGAGCGGAAAGTCGAACGGGAACTTACCGAGGATCTGCGTCGCGTTCGGGGGAAGGAAGGTCTCCTGTTCCGGATCGCTGAAGCCGCGCTGGACGAGCCCGACGGTACGGTCCGGGACACCGTGTTCCCGGTCGTGGGTGAGGGTACCCTGCAGGATCTTGTGCGGGAAGCGAAGGCGAACCAGGCTGCCTTCCAGAATCGGGTTCGGACGGTGCTTCGCGGTTCGTACACGAACCACTACCGGCGGATGCTGCCGGCACTGCTATCGGCGCTGCGGTTCCGCTGTAACAACACTGCCTACCAGCCAGTGCTGGAGGCGTTGACGTTGCTGAGTGAGTACGCGGATATGCGTGGGCAGGTGCGTTTTTACGCTGCCACGGACCAGGTGCCCATCGACGGGGTGTCTTGCCCTTGGTTTGATGGAGACTCTGATCGTCCTGAAAGGATGAGGAGTATGCCAGCTTTGAGGAAGTACCCGGCGGAATTGAGAGAGCGTGCAGTGCGCCTTGTGTTCGAGGCGCGTGATGCGGATGGGGGCCGCCGTGGTGTGTGTACCAGGATCGGCCGGCAGCTTGGTGTCCCGTCGGACACGTTGCGTGGCTGGGTCCAGCGCGCCGAGGTCGATGGGGGTCTGCGTTCGGGGACGTCCACTGATACTGCGGTTCGCCTGGTCGAGGTGGAGCGTGAGGTGAGGGAGTTGCGGCGGGCGAACGCGATTTTGCGGAGCGCGTCGGCTTTCTTCGCGGCGGAGCTCGACCGCCCACACAGCAGATGATCGCCTACATCGATGAACACAAGGAAGAGTTCGGGGTCGAGCCGATCTGCAGGGAACTGCCGATTGCCCCGCAGACGTACTATGCCGCGCGGTCTCGGCCGCCCTCGCAGCGGTCCGTCAGTGACGAGGACACCGTGGTGAAGGTCCGTGCCGTGCACCAAGCGAACTATGGCGTCTATGGCGTCCGGAAGGTCCATGCGCAGCTGCGTCGCGATGGCCACCGGGTGGCCAGGTGCACGATCGAGCGGCTCATGCGTCGGGAGGGTCTCCGCGGGATCTCGCGGGCCAAGGGGCCACGCACGACGATCCCTGGGCCATTCACGGATCGTCCGGGGGACCTCGTTGACCGACGGTTCACCGCACCGGCACCGGACTGCCTCTGGGTTGCGGACATCACCTACATTCGGACGTTCTCCGGCTGGGTGTATGCCGCGTTCGTATTGGACGTGTTCTCCCGCCGGATCGTGGGCTGGCAGCTCTCCACAACCATGCACACCGAGCTTGCCCTCGATGCTCTCGAGATGGGCATCTGGACGCGGCAGCGTGCCGGCCGGGACCTGTCACAACTTGTCCACCACTCGGATCGCGGAGTCCAATATCGTGCCGTGCGCTACACCGACCGCCTCGCTGAGGCAGAAGCAGTCGCCTCGGTTGGGTCCAAGGGCGACAGCTACGACAACGCGATGGCCGAGGCGCTGAACTCTCTATTCAAGGCCGAACTGATCCGCAACCTCGGCCCGTGGAAGGGGATCGACGAGCTCGAGATCGCGGTCGCGGAATACATCGACTGGTACAACCACCGCCGACTCCACGGCGAGATCGGACACATCCCACCCGTCGAAGCCGAGAACAACTTCTACACGCAACTACCCACCATCACCGTGATGGAACGGGTCTAACCGAGCCTCTACCAAACCCGGGGCTTGACAGTGCCGGCCTCCTGGCGAGACGCGGTCCGGGATGAGGAGGGCCGCATTGAGCGAGTCCCGTACGAGTTGTGTGTCCTGGTCGCGCTACGGGACGCGCTGCGCCGACGTGAAGTCTTCGTCGACGGCGCCAAACGGTGGTGCAACCCCGAAGACGACCTCCCGGCTGACTTCGACGCGCAACGTGAAACCCATTACGAGACCTTGCGGAAACCGTTGGACGCGACCATGTTCGTCCAAGACCTCCAGCAGCGGATGCGTCGGGCGCTGACGGGATTCGATTGCGGGATTCTCGCCGACACCTGCGGCGGGGTGAAAATCACTGTCCGTCGCGGTGCACCGTGGATCACGGTTCCGAAACAGGAGCCGCTCAAGGAGCCTCAGAACCTGCGAGGGTTGAAAGACGAGGTCCGCCGCCGGTGGGGCACGATTGACCTGCTCGACGTCCTCAAGGAGTGCGACTTTCTCACTGATTTCCTGTCCGAGTTCGTCTCGGTCGCGTCGCGGGAGAACCTCGACAAGGACAGTCTGCGACGGCGGTTGCTGATGTGCTTATTCGCGCTCGGGACGAACGTAGGGATCAAGGCGATCGCGGACACGGCCGGCCATGCCGAGACCGAGCGTGAGCTCCGCCACGTTCGCCGGCACTACATCACCCGCGACAACCTGCGCCGCGCAACCCAGAAACTCGTCAATGCGACCCTCGAGGCTCGCGACCCCGGCTGGTGGGGAAACGGGACAGCATGCGCATCGGACTCGAAGAAGTTCGGGTCGTGGGAATCGAACCTGATGACCGAATGGCACAACCGCTACCGAGGCCCCGGCGTGATGATCTACTGGCACGTCGAGGAGAAATCGATGTGCATCTACAGCCAGCTGAAGAGCTGCTCATCCTCGGAAGTCGCCGCGATGATCGAGGGCCTGCTCCGGCACGACACGAACGCGGATATCGAGGCCAACTACACCGACACCCACGGTGCCTCGATCGTCGGATTCGCGTTCACCGAGCTCCTCGGCTTCAAACTGATGCCGAGGATGAAGAACATCGGCTCGATCCGGCTCTACCGCCCCGACGACGAGAGTGTGTACAGCGAACTCGGGCCCGTCCTCACTCGCCCGATCCGCTGGGAACTCATCACCCAGCAGTACGACCAGATGGTCAAGTACGCCACCGCCCTGCGTCTCGGGACCGCGGAAGCCGAGTCCATCCTCCGCAGATTCACCCGCGGCGGTCCGAAACACCCGACCTATCTCGCGCTCGAAGAACTCGGCCGTGCAGTGCGCACCATCTTCGCCGCCGACTACCTCGCCAATCCCGAGATGCGCCGTGAGATCCACGGCGGCCTGCAAGTCGTCGAGAACTGGAACAGCGGAAACGACGCGTTCTTCTACGGCAAGAGCGGCGACCTCACCGGCCCCGACAAGGAGAACGTCGAGATCTCCGTCCTCGCCCTCCACCTGCTGCAATCCTCGCTCGTCCACCTCAACACGATCCTGCTGCAAAGGGTGCTCGATGACCCCGGAATCGCGGACCGACTCACCGCTGAGGACCGGCGCGGGCTCACCCCGTTGTTCTGGACCCACATCAACTTCTTCGGCCGGTTCATGCTCGACATGAATCAACGCATCGACCTCAATCAACAAGCAGCCCCTGAGGAATCAGACTGGCTGCGACAGCGACAGGAGGCTTCCTGATGAACGAGCCCACCGACCCGGCACTGTTCCGTGTCCGTGTGCATCTGGTGGATAGCAACCCCGAGATCTGGCGACTCATCGAGGTCAACGCGGACCTGACCTTGGACCGTGTCCATACTGCGCTGCAGGTGGTGATGGGGTGGGAGAACGCGCACTTGCATGATTTCGAAGACCTCGACCCGCGCGCGCGGTGGAAACCCGGGCAACCCGAGCCGCGCAGGTGGGGCCCGGCCCTCCTCTCCGAGGACGACGAGAGCATGCTTCCAGACGAGGACTACACCCTCCGGGACGTCCTGACCGAGGACCGCCCCCTCTTCTACGAATACGACCTCGGCGACCGGTGGCTTCACTGCCTCGCCCTCATAGAAGCCCTCCCCATGGCGCCGGCGGACAACACCGTCACCGTGATTCGCGGCGAACGACGCTGTCCGCTCGAAGACAGCGGCGGAATCGACGGCTACGAAGAGCTCCTCGAGAGCGTGGCCGACCCTGGCCACGACGAGCACCACGAACACGCTGAATGGGTTGCCAGGATGACAGGGGGCCCGGTAAACCTCTTCGACCCGGCCAGGTTCGACAAGAACGCCACGAACAAGGAACTGAGAAGACTATTCCCCCGAACGAAGCACGCGTAACGGTAACGTTCGTTCACGAGACACCGAACGGACGTCAACGCTCCCCGCGGAAAATCAACGAACAGAATGTAACGCTTGCCGTGTACGCGCCAATGACACGCAATAGCGGGTTACTGATACATTTCTGAGATGCGCGTCGGCTACAGCAGGGTCTCCACCCGCGATCAACACCCCGAAGCACAACACGACGCCCTCGCCGCCGCCGGCTGCGACCGGCTCTTCGTCGACACTGCCTCCGGCGCCCTCGCCAGGCGCCCCGAGCTCGAGAAAGCTCTGCTGTCCGTGAACCGGGAAGGCGACCAGCTCGTCGTCACGAAACTCGACCGACTTGGCCGCTCCCTGGAGAACCTGATCGACCTCGTGAATCAGCTCGACAGCCGCGGCGTCGACCTCGTCGTCCTCGATCAAGGCATCGACACCTCCACGCCGGCCGGTCGGATGTTCTTCCACATTCTCGGCTCGATCGCCGAGTTCGAACACGCCCTCATGTCCGAACGCACCCGCGACGGCCTCGCCGCCGCCCGAGCCCGCGGCCGCACCGGCGGCCAGAAACCCAAGCTCGGACCCCGCCAGGTGGCCCTCGCCCGGCAAATGTATGAAGAGACCGGGGCGGACGGGAAACGCGCCCACACCGTGCAGCAGATCGCCGAAGAATTCGGTGTCACCCGCCCCACCATCTACCGACGCCTCAGTGACAACTGAGCCCACGGCTACCTGTCACCTAGCGACACGTTCGGGAGTACCAGGCCGAATGCGCATCAAAGTGCAGCAGACCGATGCGAGGTCGTCGTCATGTTGTCGCTTGCGCTGAGAGATCGCACTTGAGACGGAACGCCGCTGACCATCAACCTGGCGGCCGAGCTGACCGCTAATTGAGGCAAGCTGACGCAAAAATGTATAGTGTGACCCAATTCCGTTAGGCTGCACACCACGCAGCCCAGGAAGATCCTGCAACTCATTGAGGAGTTATACATGGAACCCACATCACAGATCGAAGCTCGACCCATCACCTGGTCGCCCCGCAGTGCCGCTCGTGTACTTGCGTCACTCGCCGTCGCTGCGGCTCTGGTGCTTGTCAGCTCTACCCCCGCATCAGCAACGGGGGCCGGCACCACGAGCGGTCTCCCTGCGGAGCAGCGGCAGGAAGTCGCCGAAACCGAGATCGCCTTCGCCTCCCTCGACCGGTCGAGCAACACATTCGACTTTCAGGCGGCGGTCAACGCCGGCGTGAGCACCGGTGCTGCGGAACGCTTCGCCTATGGCGTACTCCTGGCAGGCGGCGACATCGTCAACAGCGCAGTTCCCATCACCCTTCCAGATGACCTCGCAGAAATTGCTCCACAACTCAAAGCCTGCGCCGGCACCAACACAGTATCCACCGAGTGGTATGGACACCGCGTGCAGATGGACTCGTGTATCACGACGCGTGTCATCACGATCATTGGCGGCAGCGGTGGCATTGCAGGCGCTGCAGCCTACCTCTCCGCCGCGTTCCCCCCGGTCGCAGCCGTTGCCGGCATCGTTGCGGCAGCAATGGCAATCGTCGGAGGCGGACTGGCCATCTGTGGCTCCAACGGACACGGCCTGGTCATGTACCAGGTGTGGACCGGTCAGCCCTGGTGCACAGGCCCATGAAGTCTCTCATCCAGCGGCGGGGCCATTTGAGCGTCGGGCTCTTCATCCTCGGACTGACTGCACTGGCCGTTTGCCTGACGCTGCTCGCCCTCGGCCTAACCGGACAAGCAGAATGGTGGATGGGATCCCCCTTCACGCCCTATCTCAGCTTGCTCCCTCTGATCATCATCGCACTCGCGGTTGTGACCGATCGCGCCCGCCGACAACGATAAAGAAGCAAACTGGATCGCTAAACTACTCGCCAGGAGCCAGATACTGTACCCTGCTGTCCACGCGGAAACCCCGCACGGACAGCGGGGTTCGGGACTACTGCATGGTTAGGTGACCGGTTGTAGTCACGCAGCCAGTGCGGCTTGAATATGTCACCCTTGACCCGGTGGGTCCCGCCGACGCTGCCAGAGTCAACCAAGCAGTGCACGAAAGAGCTCACACATGACCCTCGCGCCCGCCTGTAGCACCCCGGACCAAAACGTCGCTCGCCCGTCGATACGCGCGATCTCGACCTCGACGCTCTTCTTGCGACGCTTGTTCTTGCCCATCCGAACTCCCTCGCTCATTGTCGTACCGGTCGTCTGATCCGGTCACTTGAAGTAGGTGCCGAACGAGGTGCGAATCGGACAACCTCGTCGGAAGGATTCCCGCGGACAGCCCACGAAACATCCGCCCACGAACCATCCGCCCACGCCGAAGGCTCACGATCGCCAATTTCAAACGCCTCATATCCCTGGGGATACGAGACGTCTCAACGCCCTGCCGAGCCGGTCCGTTTGAAGGATTCGCGACCGGCAGGATCTCGCAGCCCTGTGAGCCCGCCGCAGATCTAGGAACCGTGTTGCAAAATCGTGATTCACGAACTGAACTGCCTGCCACCCGTTTCGAGACCCCGCTGAGGGCACCCGCTCCACCGGTGATACCCACTGGCGGAATATGCGCACCCCCCGTAGTGTTTACATGTAAACACTGAGAGTTGGGGCGTGTCATGACTGTTGCCGTACGTCTGAGCCCAGAGCTGGAGAGCCGCCTGGGCGCACTCGCGGAACGTACGGGCCGCACGCGCTCGTTCTACGTCAAGGAAGCGATCACTCTCCACCTTGAGGAGCTTGAAGAGCGCTACTGGGCTGACGCGGCGATTACGCGCTGGGAAGAATCCTCGCAGGAGACTCGTCCGTGGGCAGAAGTCAAAGCCGGACTTGATCTGTGAGCCAGTGGCGACTCGAGGTCAGTCGCGACTTCGAGCACCAGCTCCGCAGACTCGACAAACCGATTCGGCAACGCGTCGTGCGCTACCTCGATGAGATTCTCTCCCTCGAAGATCCACGTCAACGCGGCAAAGGACTCACCGCGAACCGTTCCGGATACTGGCGGTATCGCGTTGGTGACTATCGTCTTCTCGCCGAGATCCGAGACAACGAGCTCGTCATCATCGCTGTGGAGCTCGGACACCGGTCCGAGATCTACTGACGACGCGACGGTTGCGTCCAATAGCGTGGTGTAACCCCGGCCCTGATGGGCGTGTTGCACCGATGTGAGGCGGCCACCGCGTGATTCTTGGAAAGACCGATCAAGTCTTTTCCGAAGGAGTACACGCGATGACCGCACCCCATTTTATTGACCCTGCCCGTTTCCTGTCCGAACAACTCGAGCAAGCCTCGCCGGACCTGATGCGGCAGATGCTGACCACGTTCATCAACGCGCTGATGAGCGCCGAGGCCGAAGCCGTCTGCGGGGCCGAATACGGCCAGATCTCCGCCGACCGGACCAACTCCCGCAACGGCTACCGGCACCGGGATTTCGACACCCGCACCGGCACTCTCGACGTCGCGATCCCGAAGCTGCGCACCGGAACGTACTTCCCGGACTGGCTCCTCGAGCGGCGCCGCCGTGCCGAGGCCGCCCTGACCAGCGTCGTGGCGACCTGCTACCTGCTCGGGGTCTCGACCAGGCGGATGGAGAAACTCGTCGAGTCCCTCGGCATCACTCGTCTGTCCAAGTCGCAGGTGTCGATCATGGCCACCGACCTCGACGAGCAGGTCGAGCAGTTCCGCACCCGGCCCCTCGACGCTGGCCCCTACACGTTCGTCGCCGCCGACGCCCTGGTGCTGAAGGTGCGCGAGGGCGGCCGTGTCGCTAACGTCCACGCGCTCCTCGCGACGGGCGTGAACAAGGACGGGCACCGTGAGATCCTGGGCTTGCAGGTCACCAGCGCCGAAGACGGCGCCGGCTGGCTGGGCTTTTTCCGCGACCTGACTGCCCGCGGCCTCACCGGGGTGAAGCTCGTCACCAGCGACGCTCACGCCGGCCTCGTCGCGGCGATCGGGGCGACGCTGCCCGGCGCGACCTGGCAGCGCTGTCGCACCCACTACGCCGCGAATCTGATGTCCGCGACCCCGAAGTCCAGCTGGCCGTGGGTGAAGACCCTGCTCCACTCGGTCTATGACCAGCCCGACAAGGACGCCGTCCACGCACAGTTCGACCGGGTCCTGAACGCCCTGGAAGAGAAGCTCCCCGCAGTCGCCACCCACCTCGAGACCGCCCGGGCGGACGTGCTCGCGTTCACCGGCTTCCCGAAGGAGATCTGGCGCCAGCTCTGGTCCAACAACCCGCAGGAGCGCCTCAATCGCGAGATCCGCCGCCGCACCGACGTCGTGGGTATCTTCCCCGACCGCGGCTCCCTGATCCGCCTCGTCGGAGCGGTCCTGGCCGAACAACACGACGAGTGGATCGAAGGCCGCCGCTATCTCGGCCTCGACGTCCTCAGCCGCTCACGCCTCACCCTCGTCCCGACCGACAAGGAGGAACAAACAACCGAACTCGGCGCCCTCAGCGCCTAGAAATCCAAGAATCACGCGGCAATCCCGTTACACCACGCGTTTGGACTTGACCGACGCGACGGGAGGAGCTCGTCATACTTGGCCACGTCTGGCAACGGGCGCTTGTCCGCGGGTAGCGTTGCGATCGACGCATCCAGCTCCCGGGGCGCGGCCGCATCCTCTGCGGCGCGCAGATACGCGTACACGGTCTCGCGGCTGATCCCGAACTCCCGGGCCAGCGCCGCCGTCGAAACCCCCGCAGCAGCCTTCTCCCGCAGCTCCCTGGCGCGTTCAATATTCTGCGCCGGCGCCCGCCCCCGATACACCTTCCCCTGCTTCGCCAGAGTGATGCCCTCACGTTGCCGTTCAAGAATCAGAGAGCGTTCGAATTCCGCGAACGCACCCATCACACTCAGAAGCAGGTTCGACATCGCACTGTCATCGCCCGTGAACGAGAGTTGTTCCTTCACGAACTCGACCCGCACCTGCTTGTCCGTGATCCGCCGCACCAACTGCCGGAGATCGTCGAGGTTCCGGGCGAGACGGTCCATCGAATGCACCAGGACGGTGTCACCATCACGAACGAAGTCGATCATGTCCTCGAGCTGAGGGCGCTCGTGATCCTTCCCCGATGCCTTGTCGGTGTAGACCTTGTCCAACGGAATGCCGTCGAGCTGCCGGATCGTGTTTTGATCCAACGTGCTCACCCGGACATAGCCAATGCGCTTACCCGCCGTGCCCCCGCCGTCCTGTCAGGTTGAACTCCAAGACCCACGGGCGGTGCTGTCAATCAATGCAGGAATGGACCCTAAGTAGACAGAATTTTCAGCGATGGCCGGACGTCCAGTTGGGGTACACCCCAACTACACGCCGGGAGCCGCTGGAGCTTGTGTGTTCTTCGGAGAATCGGTTGGGGTGTCGCGTAGGAGAAGCGCGAGAAGGCCCGGGAATCGGGTTTCGAGGTCCTGGCGACGTAGACGCACTTTTCGGCTGTTGCCGTAATTGGTGTGCCAGACCAGACCAGACTCTCGGAGCACTCTGAAGTGGTGCGTGAGGGTGGATTTGGCTACACCGAGGCCGAATGAAGCGCACGTGCGTTCCGAGTCTTCTGGTGCGGCGATGAGTTCGGTGACGACGTAACGGCGCAGCGGATCGGCCAACGCGGTCAGGATGACACCCAACTGCATCTCTTCAACACCGGGGTGTCCTTCTTCATCTGGCATCATCAACCTCCCCTAGGTTCGGTTTGCATCGAACCTGCGTTTCTGTTCTACTGCTGAAGTACAACCTTGATCGTACCTTCGGTCGGCTCGGGTTGCTCACGAGGCTCATGTCTCGTGTCCAAAATGGCGGCGATCTTCAGGAGAGCAGGGACGGAACGTGATGACAGATACTCCAGCACGAAGCGGCGGCGTCTTGATCGGGGTGCTCCTGATCGCAATGAACATGCGTGCACCATTCAATGCCGTGGGCCCATTGCTACCGCAAGTCACCACAGATCAGGGCTTGAGTGGCGGTGCAGCGGGTGCGTTAGGTGCGATTCCCTTGCTCGCCTTCGCGCTCTTCTCGCCTCTTGCCGCATCGATCGGCCGTCGGCTCGGCAGCGAGCGCACGATCCTAATGGCATTAGGGATTCTCGCAGCCGGCATCCTCTTGCGCTCTCTGGTGCCAGCATTCGGAGGCATTTGGATCGGGACAGTACTCATCGGCATGGGCATCGCCCTGGTCAACGTTCTCCTGCCGGGGATCGTGAAGAAGAACTTCCCCACAAGAGTCTCGAGCGTCACGGGGCTCTACGCCGCCGTGCAGAGCGTGTTCGCCGCCGCATTCGCCGGAGTTGTTGTCCCAATCGCAGGCACTGACCCCTCCGGGTGGCGATTTGCGCTCGGGATCGGCGCAGGCTTCGTCATCATCGGCATGGTAATCGGAGTCCCGCTTCTGCGTTCCCGTCGAACGATCACCGCTGAGACCATCTCTGCGCCTCAGAATGCGTCAATCGTGTCGCCGTGGAACCGCACCCTGGGATGGCAGGTGGCTCTGTACTTCGGCACCCAGTCCATGGCGTTCTACGCACTCGTCACTTGGCTGCCCACCATCGAACAAGCAAATGGCCTCACCCCAGCCGACGCAGGCGCCCACCTCACCCTCCTCATGCTCGTGGGTGTTGTGACGAACCTGCTCACCCCGATCGCCATGAACCGAGCAGGAGCCTCCCAATCCTGGCTCGCCGTCCTGAGCGCGACCATGATGTTCATCGCTTGGGCTGGGTATTTCTTCCTGCCGAGCTGGGGCATCGCTTGGGCGATCTTCGGCGGACTCGCCGGAGGCAGCGGCCTTGTCCTTCTCCTATCTTTGTTCAGTCTCCGAACCCGGAGTCCCGCAACGGCCACAGCCCTCTCGGGTATGAGCCAATCCATTGGCTACCTCCTCGCCGCACTCGGCCCACTCCTCGCCGGCCTAATCCATGATCTGACCGATGGATGGGCCATTCCCATCCTTTTCATCATTACTACAACCCTCATGCAAGCTGTATTCGGCTACCTCGCAGGACGCCCCCGCTACCTCGAAAACATCACACCAGACCACCCGGCGCGAACAGAAGAACCCAACCCACGAACCCCTTAGCGTAAGATTTCGCGCTACTTCTGCCGCCACCCCTAGTAGTTCTGGGTATCCCGGACATAGTCACCTCGAATGAACGGAGTCACAAGGTACCTTCCAAGCGTGAACGCGCATGCCGGTCCGCAGCTCAGGCAGATCGCTCTCGTCTCCACCGGACTCGTCGCAGACGATGTAGAACGTGGATCGTTCGAAGTAGCCAACCTGTTCGAGATATGAAAGTCGTTTCGCTTCGGTCCGTGGTCCGCGCTGCAGCCTCGCTGCCGGTGCGTGGAGGGAGAATCCGCCTTGGAGCAACGCGACCGGTCATTGCCTCAACTGCCGTCTGTCTCGTAGGGCTGTGTTTGGGCGAGTGAATGTTCCAGTAGCGCTCGAAGCGCGCCGCGGTCTGCTCCTACCAACCTGGTCAAGTAGAGGCAGGCTTTGCTCGCTCGATGCGCACCGAGCTGGACAAGGAGGTCTGGCCAGCGGTCTGCGAAGTTGTCAACGAGGTATATCGTGTGCTCCCTCGGACCCGGCGCGAAGCCGAGTAGCGGTGCGCGCCCGCTGTGTCCGCTGTCGTAGTGGTACTCGTATTCCCCGAAGCCAATGATCCGCCCCGCCCACACCACCGGCCGCTCCCCACTGATCTCCGTGTGGAGCGCAAGCAGCTCGTCGACCTCGACGCGTCGCTGACCCGTCGCACGGCTCAGGACGTCCGCGACCGGACGATCGGATGGCGACATTACAGGTTGCTGAATTACAGTTCTTCCTTCCGTTGAGGCCAGTCGCCGAAGCGGTATTCGAGTGTGGGTGGCCGAATCGGGGCGGATCCGCCACCCACACCGCAGCGCTTCTTCCCCAGGAAAGCGCGCTGCGAACCCAGATCTTTCGGAGTAGAGAGACCCCAGCTCGAACATTTTAGGTCTTTCTGAGACGCGTTGTCCTCTTTTCGGAGGATCGTGCCGGGGGTGCTCGGTGTGTAATGTGGGGTTGGGCGCGATAGGAGGTTCCGTGCGTGCGGAGTGGGTTCCGTATGCATGATGATCGTGTCCGAGGCCAGGCGTGAGAGCGAGATGGTGGGGTCGGCTGCGTATCAGGGGATGCGTTGCCGACCCATCGTTCCGAGGAAGCCCAGCCATCGCCCGGTAGAACCTGCCGGTTTGATGCAAGACCGGAAGTCGATGACGCCGGGTCGATTGGGCCCGCCTGACGACGGGATGCCCCTACCTCGACGACATTGTCACGAAGAGTTGACCGGTACGTCGGTTCCGGTGGCGGCGGTGGCACTGATCGGTTACTGTTCGGAGCAGTCGAAGGTCCGTCACAGGCGTCGACGATCGCATGCGGTCATGCTCGCGGTCTCACCCTGATGTGCTTTCAGGGGACATCGTCGGACCCGCCGGCCCCCTTGTTGGCGGGTCCGACACTTCTGGGCTCGAGAGCCCTCGTTCCGGCGCCGCTGAGGCAGCGGGGCGCCCAGACCGGACGGGGGCCTGGTGGAGGCGTCTGAACGCTAACCGCCGTCGGGGTGGGCTGATCGAGGACGCGGCCCGGCCACGGTCGCCTCGTCGCGTATCTAGGGCGTGTTGCTAAAGCTGGTTCGGGGTCGTGTGGGTGATGCTTGAGTTGTGTCGCGTGATGTGATTTCTGACCCTGGGAGCAGTACTCGGTGGCGACGCAACCACCCGATCGCCTGATCGCGCAACGCCGCAGGCCCTTCCGCATGCGTCCATGCCCGACCGTCCAGGAACCGCCGAAATTCCTCACCGACCGCCGGGCTCTCGAACACACGGAACCCGTACGCGTCCCTGATCTCCCACGAATGCTCATACGCAGTCTTCGGTCGCATCACGTATTGGTCAAGATCTACAGCCGCGCTCAATCCCAGCTTCTCTCGCAGGTGCCCCACCACCACAGCGGGTACATTCTGCGGTTCCACCAAGAACACGCCGAGATACCGCACGGTCGTCAATTGGACCGCAAACCCGAGCCGATTGTGGTCACCCCGCCGCACCCGAATATGTGACGGATCGGTCTCGTCTAGGAAGAAGAACCTCTCCAAATCCGACCGCGAAGGCGACCCATCAAACCGACCGTACGAACCGTCCGTAGCAGAACCCGAATCCATGAAGTCCGACAGTATGTCAAGCCCCGGGTTTGGTAGAGGCTCGGTTAGACCCGTTCCATCACGGTGATGGTGGGCAGTTGCGTGTAGAAGTTGTTCTCGGCTTCGACGGGTGGGATGTGTCCGATCTCGCCGTGGAGTCGGCGGTGGTTGTACCAGTCGATGTATTCCGCGACCGCGATCTCGAGCTCGTCGATCCCCTTCCACGGGCCGAGGTTGCGGATCAGTTCGGCCTTGAATAGAGAGTTCAGCGCCTCGGCCATCGCGTTGTCGTAGCTGTCGCCCTTGGACCCAACCGAGGCGACTGCTTCTGCCTCAGCGAGGCGGTCGGTGTAGCGCACGGCACGATATTGGACTCCGCGATCCGAGTGGTGGACAAGTTGTGACAGGTCCCGGCCGGCACGCTGCCGCGTCCAGATGCCCATCTCGAGAGCATCGAGGGCAAGCTCGGTGTGCATGGTTGTGGAGAGCTGCCAGCCCACGATCCGGCGGGAGAACACGTCCAATACGAACGCGGCATACACCCAGCCGGAGAACGTCCGAATGTAGGTGATGTCCGCAACCCAGAGGCAGTCCGGTGCCGGTGCGGTGAACCGTCGGTCAACGAGGTCCCCCGGACGATCCGTGAATGGCCCAGGGATCGTCGTGCGTGGCCCCTTGGCCCGCGAGATCCCGCGGAGACCCTCCCGACGCATGAGCCGCTCGATCGTGCACCTGGCCACCCGGTGGCCGTCGCGACGCAGCTGCGCATGGACCTTCCGGACGCCATAGACGCCATAGTTCGCTTGGTGCACGGCACGGACCTTCACCACGGTGTCCTCGTCACTGACGGACCGCTGCGAGGGCGGCCGAGACCGCGCGGCATAGTACGTCTGCGGGGCAATCGGCAGTTCCCTGCAGATCGGCTCGACCCCGAACTCTTCCTTGTGTTCATCGATGTAGGCGATCATCTGCTGTGTGGGCGGTCGAGCTCCGCCGCGAAGAAAGCCGACGCGCTCCGCAAAATCGCGTTCGCCCGCCGCAACTCCCTCACCTCACGCTCCACCTCGACCAGGCGAACCGCAGTATCAGTGGACGTCCCCGAACGCAGACCCCCATCGACCTCGGCGCGCTGGACCCAGCCACGCAATGTGTCCGACGGGACACCAAGCTGCCGGCCGATCCTGGTACACACACCACGGCGGCCCCCATCCGCATCACGCGCCTCGAACACAAGGCGCACTGCACGCTCTCTCAATTCCGCCGGGTACTTCCTCAAAGCTGGCATACTCCTCATCCTTTCAGGACGATCAGAGTCTCCATCAAACCAAGGGCAAGACAGTACCCAGCAACACTCGAAAAACCCTTAGCGCCAACTACGACACCCTTCTTCCTCGACCCCCGATTGTTTCTTGGTGGGCCTGGTGGGGTGCAGACTGCACGCAACACATGTACTGGGTTGGCTGTTTGCCGGGTCGGGGGAGTGGGGGAGACTGTGAATGACATGTACACCGATGGTGCGTACCCAGATTTTGAAGCCGATGCTCGGCGGGTCGTTGGTGTTGCCGACATCATGAGAGAGACGTTCAAGCCTGATATTGGTGCGGACGAGTTAGCGGTGTGGCGTGAGCGGAGGCGGACGCTTCGGTTGCAGGGGGCGTTGTGGCATGCATCAGTCATTTTGATTGATCTGCTCTTCGATGATCTCCGCACACTTGAGACCACGACCATGCAGGAGGTCACACGTGACGTTGCCATCGATGATGGTGAGTTGTGGATCCTGGAGGAGCTGCCGGGGCGATTTGTGGATCTCTACGATCTCGGCTTCATTCGGAAGTTCCTCCTGTGCGCTGCTGCAGTCACCGGACGCGTCGGGCAGGTATGGGCTCCGGCGACGAGTGTCGCTGAGGAGCTTGCGTTGCGGCTGCTTCTCGATCAAACCGATGTGATCGTCGACACGTATGAGGTCGACGTTCCGGAAGAGTGGCGGCCGGCTCTCGAGGAGCTCCTTTTCGAGGACCTTGAGCATGAGTGCCTGTACCGCGAATTGCCATTTACTGAGGTGGGGGCTCACGTGGAAACCCGGCTGGCGAACTTGACCGCCTGGTTCATCCCGTTTGACGAGAACTTATCCGGCATCCCCTACGTCACCGACTCGCCCCTCCCGCTTCCCTAACTGGGTCCTTGGGAGTCGCGACCGTGGCAGTGTCGCGGAGCGGTTCACCTGGGTGCTTGGTCAGGGTCCACTTTTCGTGTGGATTGCAGCGCGAATATCGCGGACGATTCAAACCACGAACCACCCGATCGCCGCGGCGTCATAGAGGACGTCGATGGCAAGGAAGGAACAATGTGCCCGATCCCTCGTCCGCGTACCGCAAGCACAAGCTCGGCTCCACCCACGCCCGCCCCCGAGTCATCGCCCACTACACCGCCGACACCGGCTGGCGACACCTCCAACGGCCCTACCAAAAGCTGACCGATAAACACGCAGCCGATCTGAAGGTGGCTGGGCTCCAAGTCGTCAGGGTGAGACGGTTCTTCCGCGAGGTCGACATACAATTCTCCCGCTACCTGCCACCGGTACCCCGATCCTGAACTCTCTCCCACCCGGCAGGACCGCAGACTGCACCGCGAAGCGTTCGGCGTCAACGACGTCGACGCTGCCCGAGGTGCACGTAGGACACCGCGAACGCTGCGCCCAGGGCGATGACGAACACGTCGAGATAGGGCAGGCAGGTGGCCGGCAACAGACGGCTGCCGGCCACGAAGGCGTCGAACAGGGAGTGTCCCAGCCTGAACAGCAGCACGAACCGGTATGCGGCAAACACCGCGAGCAGCCCTGCGCCCCCGAGGACCGCGAAGAGCGAGCCGACGGTGCCCTGATAGATGTGATCGGTGAACCGTGTCACGAAGTCCAGTGAGGCTGCAGTGACAGCGACGGCCCACAGGATGCGTGAGCTGAACGCCGATCGCCCACGGCCGACCCGCCACCATCTGCGGGATTCAACTTCGAGGCCGGGTAGGGGCGGCCGCAGAAGTTGCGCATTTTCCTACGCTAAGCGCCGGTGGGTGTGTGGGTTGAGTTCGATTTGCACGTGACCTAGGTAACGTTTATCGTGCGTATTGTTATTCGTTATGGAGATAGTTTGATGATGAGTTCACCGGTATCGACATTCTCTGCCCGTAGCACCAGTGCGGCTCTGCGCTGCCGGGTGGTGTTCGAGTGAGGGCCCGGGTGCAGGCTCGCACGGGGTTGCGGACCTCGGACCGGGTCGGGTTATGGGTCCTCGCGGTCGGCACCGCCCTGGTCATGGCGGGGCTGATGGTGGTGGCAGTGATCAACGTGATCCGAATCGGCACGAACACCGCGGCCGACTTGACGTTGCCGGTGGATCTGCCGTTGCCCGCGGATGCGGTCGCCGGGCCCGCGACGATCGTCGACGGTGCCCTCACACAGGCAACCGTCATCGCGGCCGATTTGAACGCGGACACGATCGGGTTACTGACCGTCGGTGCCGCGCTGACCTGGATTTCCTACCTCTGCGTCGCCGGTGCGTTCCTGTTCATACTGGTCTCGATGCTCCGGGACCGGCCCTTCGCCCGCGCCCTGCGGAACGCGCTGATCGGCGCCGCCATTTCCGTGACCGTGCTCGGCCTTACGGGGAGCTTCCTGACCTCGATCGGGACCGCCGACGCCGCCGTCCAGCTCAGCGGCAACGTGGAACTGCATCCCTACCTCCTCGAGCTCGGCGGCGATCTGACCCCGCTCTTCATCGGCTTCGTCCTCGCCACGGGGGCGCTGCTGGTTCAGATCGGGGAACGCATGCAGCACGACACGGAACGGCTGATCTGATGGAGCCCGCAGACGTGAGCGAGGAACAACTCATCCACGTCCGCCTGGACGTTGTCCTGGCCGAACGCGGCATGACCCTGGCCGAGTTGAGCAGGATGGTGGGCGTCAGCCCAGTGAACCTGAGCATCCTGAAGAATGGGCACGCACGCGCGATCCGATTCTCCACCCTGCGCGCCATATGCGAGGCCTTGAACTGCGACGTCGGCGACCTCCTTACCTGCCACCCAGCCTCGATGGCGCGAGTATCATGACGTCGAACACGCCTCGGGTGTTTACATCCACAGCGTCACCGGCGACCGTGCCGGCGAGTCGCGCGCGAAACGTTTGCTCAATGCTGGGCGCGGTCATGATTCTTGTTCCGCTCGGATGCGCGGCCATAGTCCTGGCGGGGATCGTTGCCACGTCGCCAGTGCTGATCGTGGCTGCCGCCAGCGCCAACCTGATCGCGGCTCTCACCTGCTGACGTGACGACGACCCAACCGCTGCTCTCGCGTCTGGTTGGGGTATACCCCAACTGGACGTCAGGTCATCGTTGAAAGTTCTGTCGAGCTAAGGTCCACTTCTGCATTGATTGACACCATTGCCCGTCGGTCTTAGAGTTCAACCTGACACAATGGCGGGTTGATCTCGGTGACGGGTAAACGTATCGGGTACGTCCGGGTGAGCACGCTGGATCAGAACACGGTTCGGCAGCTTGATGGCATCCCGTTGGACAAGGTCTACACCGACAAAGCGTCGGGGAAGGATCACGAGCGCCCTCAGCTCGAGGACATGATCGACTTCGTTCGTGATGGTGACACCGTCCTGGTGCATTCGATGGACCGTCTCGCCCGGAACCTCGACGATCTCCGGCAGTTGGTGCGGCGGATCACGGACAAGCAGGTGCGGGTCGAGTTCGTGAAGGAACAACTCTCGTTCACGGGCGATGACGGTGCGATGTCGAACCTGCTTCTGAGTGTGATGGGTGCGTTCGCGGAATTCGAACGCTCTCTGATTCTTGAACGGCAACGTGAGGGCATCACTCTGGCGAAGCAGGGGAAGGTGTATCGGGGGCGGGCGCCGGCGCAGAATATTGAACGCGCCAGGGAGCTGCGGGAGAAGGCTGCTGCGGGGGTTTCGACGGCGGCGCTGGCCCGGGAGTTCGGGATCAGCCGCGAGACCGTGTACGCGTATCTGCGCGCCGCAGAGGATGCGGCCGCGCCCCGGGAGCTGGATGCGTCGATCGCAACGCTACCCGCGGACAAGCGCCCGTTGCCAGACGTGGCCAAGTATGACGAGCTCCTCCCGTCGCGTCGTCAGTAGATCTCGGACCGGTGTCCGAGCTCCACAGCGATGGGTCAAGCCCCGTGGAGTGGTGTAGCCGTGTGTCCTTCGATTCGTTGGGTTAGGCGCTGAGGGCGAGTTCTGGTTCGGGCACCTCGGTTCCGGTGTCGGGGACGATGGTGAGGCGGCTCTTGGCGAGGATGTCGAGTCCGAGGTAGCGGCGTCCCTCGGCCCATTCATCGGTCTGTTCGGCAAGGACGGCGCCGACGAGCCGGGTGATCGCGTCGCGATTGGGGAAGATGCCGACGGAGTCGGTGCGGCGACGGATTTCACGATTCAGGCGCTCGTTCGGGTTGTTCGACCAGATCTGCTGCCAGAGCCCCTCGGGGAACCCGGTGAACGCGAGGATGTCGGCGCGGGCAGCGTCGAGGTGTTCGTGAGCTGCGGGCAGTTTCCCGTCGACGTAGTCCAACAGCCGGTCGAACTGGGCGTGGACGGCGTCGGCGTCGGGCTGGTCGTAAACGGAGTGCAGCATAGCCTTGACCGCGGGCCAGAGACTCTTCGGGGTCACCGACATCAGGTTCGCGGCGTAGTGGGTGCGGCAGCGTTGCCAGGCCGCGCCGGGGAAGTTCGCGGCGATCGCCTCGACCAGACCGCGGTGCGCGTCGGAAGTGACCAGACGAACCCCGGTCAGACCGCGGGCGACGAGGTCGGCGAAGAACGTGTTCCACGCCGCCCCGGTCTCCGACGTGGCCACCCGCAGGCCCAGGACCTCGCGGCGCCCATCGGCGTTGACCCCGGTCGCGACGAGAACAACGGCGTTGATGACGCGTCCGCCTTCGCGGACTTTCATGGTGAGAGCGTCGGCGGCGACGAACGTGAATGGGCCGGCATCACCGAGCGGGCGGTGTCGGAATTGGTCAACGTGCTCGTCGAGGTCCGCAGCCATCCGGGACACTTGCGACTTCGACAACGAGTGAATCCCGAGGGTCTTCACGAGTTTGTCCATGCGGCGTGTGGAGACGCCGGCGAGGTAGCAGTCCGCGACGACGGTGATCAGGGCGGTCTCGGCGCGTTTGCGGCGCTCGAGGAGCCACTCCGGGAAGTAGGTGCCAGAGCGCAGCTTCGGGATCGCGACATCGATGGTCCCGGCGCGGGTATCGAGGTCGCGGTGCCGGTAGCCGTTGCGTTGGACGGTGCGACCCGGGGTGGGTTGGCCCCACTCGGCGCCGATCACCGCGTCAGCGTCGGCAGAGAGGAGCGCGTTGATCATGGTTTGCAGCAGCGACCGCATCAGATCGGGAGACGCGTCGGTCAGGGCTTCGCCAAGAAGGTGTGCAGGGTCGACAATATGTGGAGCGGTCATCGTGATGATGCCTTTCGAGTGGAGGTTAGAGACTTCTCGAAGGAGTCACACGGTGACCGCGCTCACGTCCAAGACCGAGCCGGCCACCGCAGGCTACACCACCTTATGGGGCACTACTGACGTCCGCATTGTCAGGCACGATCTGTGCGTCGCAATGGGCTACTTTTTGGGCGTCGTCGACAGACGCGCCTGACGTTTGAGTCGGAGGCCTGTGATCGCAATGGAAGGGCCACCGACGTCCCGCTTTGCCGGCGACCATTCTCTGCGTCGGTGAGCCGCGGTGGATGGTCGGGGCGTCGCGGGCTATGGCTACGATTGAGCTCTGCGCCGCAGTGGCCGACTTCATTGCAGCGCAGACGCCTCGCGGAGAGTGTCGAGCGAGCCAGCATCTTGAGGGGGCTTTCGGTGTGGATCACGGGGGATGTTGAGATCCCGCAGCCGGTTGTTGACGCGCATGCCGCTGGCGACTTAGTCTTCTTCGTCGGCGCCGGAGCGTCGATGGGACCGCCGTCGAACCTGCCCTCGTTCGAGGGCCTTGCGAAGGCGATGGCTGAGAAAGCAGGGGTGGAGTTCGCGAATGAGGGCGGGCTCGACTTCTTCCTCGGCTCGCTTCCCGAGGGTTTCGACACCCGACGGCACGTACGCGACGAAATACAGAGTGGAACTCCAGAGTTCAATCCCACCCACACTGCCATCGCGCAGCTCGCGGCGACGAGCGGTAAATTCCGTATCGTCACCACGAACTTCGACCTGCACCTCGAAAGTGCCGCCGTCTCCGTTGGTGTGAGCCCCGCCGATGTCTGGCACAGCCCCGCACTGCCTATTGGTTCCGACTACGCGGGGCTTGTGTACTTGCATGGGTCCGTGCATCGCCCGCCAGATGAGCTTATTGTCACGGATCGCGACTTCGGCCGTGCCTACATCACGGAGGCGTGGGCTACGCGATTTCTGTTGCCGATGTTCGATAAGCGCACGGTGGTATTCGTCGGATACAGCCACGAGGACACCATCATGCGGTACCTCGCGCTCGGGCTCCCGTCGAACACCCGCCGGTACGCCTTCACCAACGACGGACGCGATCCGAAGTGGGATCATCTGGAGATCACGGCCATCCCGTATACGCTCCGCGGTGAACATGACCACGGCAATCTCGAAGACGCCCTGACGACATGGGCGCAGCGTGCCAGAATGGGAGCGCTCGAGCACGATACTCGCGTTCGGGAGATCATCAACGGCGACTCGACGACCCTCCCGCTACCCGAGCGCGACTATCTAATTTCACAGATCGAGACCGAGGACGGGGCTCGTCGCTTCGCCTCGAGTACGACCGAGCATCGCTGGCTGCGATGGCTCGAGGGTACCGAGATGTTCAAGGCCCTTTTCCAAGGGGGGCTTGCCTCGTCTCCGAGCATGGTCCTCGCACAGTGGTACGCCTCCTTCATTGAGAACCCCGAGACGAGCGATCTCGCCCTTCACACGGTGCAGCGACTCGGACGACGATTCTCCGACGGTCTGCTCGTTTCCGTCGCACTCGCAACGGAAGCGCTCGTCCGCATCGATCCCGACCGTGGCTCACGGTGGCGAGTTCTCTTGATGACTTCGATCGAAGGACATACCGCCCCCGGCGATCCGGGTGTCGTGCTCCGGTTCGCGCGTGATGGAATGTCGAACACGCGTGCAGTCGTCCGGTCCGTGCTGCGCCCCCACCTCGTGTTGGAGCAGGGATGGGTCCTAGACAACGACAGCGACTATCCGCCGAGCGCCGCCCTCGGATGGCCCGTGCAGCCGCGGGAACTGCACAAGATCGTGACCGAGCACGCGACATCTGCGGATTCTGGAGACCCCCAAACCCTCAGCTTCTTCGAAGATGCTCTCCATAGCGCCTACGACCTTGTCGCCGCGTACAACGGCGTAACTGAACACGCCAGCTTTCGCTTCAGCAGAAGCCGAATCGAGGACCAACCGCGGCACCGCATCCACCATGTCGACTCCATGATTGACGGCCTCCGCATCGTCGGAGAACGTCTGCTCCGCGACACACCCGATCTGCCAGACCGATGGTGGCTGTTTGACCGCGTCCTGTTCCGCCGACTGGCACTTCATCTCATTGCCGAAGACACTAGCCGTTCCGCGGATGCCAAGATCGCCTGGTTGCTGGAGCGGGACACCATCTTCTTGAGCGGAGTGAAGCACGAAGTGTTCCGGATACTCGCGGATACCGTTGCTGAGGCAAGCCCGGCCGCGCGAGCAACACTTCTCGAGGCAGTGCAGCGAGGACCGCAGTTCCCCGCAAACATTGATGAGGTGGAGCGACATGTCGCCTATAGCAAGTTCAACGCCCTGGTCTGGATCACTCGCGCGGCGCCAGGATGGGCTGAAGCGGCAGCCGAACTCGCGGCGATCCGGGCTGGGTACCCCAACTTCGCAGAACGAGAAGTGCCCGACCAAGATTTCACGGTCAGTACCGGCACCTGGGGGGGGGGATTCTTCCAATGGAGCCCGACGAATTCGTAGAGATGGTCGCGTCGGACGGGGCCGACGCGGCTTTGAGTTCGGTGCTAGCTCGCGACTATTCCGAGCGGAACTTCAACGAACCTACCTGGCAGGATGCCCTCGATCTGTTTGGCCGCGCGGCCCGCGAAGACCCTGGATGCGGTCTCGATCTTCTGGAAGCGCTGAACACTCGCGACGACGAGCAACAGGAACAGATTCGGAACGCGATTGTGTCGGGCTCGGCCGAGGCTGTCATGGATGAGGCGATGAGGCTCAGAATCACTGAGGCGCTGTCCCAAGACGTGTTGCTCGTCGGCTCTTCCCGGCCGGTGGCACAATTCTTGCTCGCCCAGATCCGCCAGATCGTCGACTCTGGTGCATCCGCACACGCCTCCGCCGACGGCTTGCGGGACCTTGCACAGCGACTTCTCGCTAAGAACGAAAACAACGAGAACGTGATTCCCGCCGGATACGACGGGCCGATGCTCGCTCTGAACTCCTGGCCGGGCGAGCTCACGACGTATTGGCTGACAGAGATCGACCGACGCTGGCGCAGCGACCGCGACAACTGGCGCGGGCTGAACGGCGACGAAGCTGCGGCACTGCGGAAACTACTCGCACTTTCGAACCTGGCGGCAGCGACCGCTCCCGCCATCGCGCGCGGGCTTTTCTTCCTATTCGCCGGTGACGAAGCATTCACGACCGACAGCGTGATCCCACTGTTCACCGACTCATCCGCCATGGTCGGAGTCTGGAAGGCCTATCTCTACGGGGCGCGCATCAACGACCGGATGCTGCAGAACGGGATGTTTGCCGCCCTGTTGAGCATGTGGGACCGACTGTCCGACCTTGACGATGACGCCCTGATCCAGCAATTCCTATCACTGGCCGCGTCCATCGCCGTATCCGCAGGTATTTCAGCGGAAGAGCGCAGACAGTTGCGTATCACCAGCGTCACCGCTCAAGGCGGCGTGCACGCGCGCCGCTTCGCGGAAAACGTCGCCCAGGAGCTGGCTTCCGGTGCCGATGACGGAGAGACCACATGG
The DNA here is from genome assembly GCF_050613355.1 of Plantibacter sp. RU18. Classification (NCBI taxonomy): domain Bacteria; kingdom Bacillati; phylum Actinomycetota; class Actinomycetes; order Micrococcales; family Microbacteriaceae; genus Plantibacter; species Plantibacter sp. RU18. The sequence goes on along the minus strand of NZ_CP159618.1, from coordinate 17,700 downwards.
GTGACCTGGTTGCGGAGTCATTTGGAAGATCGCTTAAACGGAATCCCCCGGAATCCCGATGTTGCGGAGCTGGCTGCGTGGGCCGACGTCGTTCCCCTTCTCGGAGCACGCATCCCAGAGGGGATCGCAACGTTCCGCGGTCGCGCTCCAAAATTGGTCCCGGACAGCCTCAGCATCAACATCCCCATCGAAGCGCTCAACGCACACGGAGCCGCGCTCGTTGCGTTCTTGGCGGAGCGGGTCGCGAACACTGAATCCAACAACATGATGCTTCAATACCTGCTGGATGAGCTGGTTGAGAGCCTCAGAGCGTCCCTTTCATCGGAAGACCTCGCCCCACTCGTGACGGCAGCGCGAGAAAAGGGCTACTTGCTTCCCGAAGACTGATCCGGGGGCTCGCGTCCGAGCGTTCCCCTTCTCTTCCGTCAACGGTGAGCGTCACACAGCCCACGCAATGTGGCGACCACTTATCTGGCCAGGCGACTCTTTGTTTGGCCGGTCACCACAACCCTGGCCGCTGTGTCTCTTACGCGAAGAGTCTTCCTGACTTCAACGGACCCGCAAGTTGCCCATGATAACCTCAGTTATCAGAACTATTCCTCGACTACTGTCACTGCCTGGGCACGGTCGGCCTCGGAAGGTGGAGTTGCCGACTGTTATCCAACTGAGGCTCATTCGAGCGCACTTCTGCTCAATTCCGCGGGGCGTGTGAGCCGCAGTGACACGAGGCGTGCTCGAACTTGTGGTGAGATAACCGTGAGCGCACCGAACCGTCCTACTCGTACCCGACGACCTCGCCTACATCGGTGTCGGTCGGCCATGAAGCACGTTAGGTGCCGCGGGGCTCAACGTCACGCCGAGACTGCGGAGGAATCATGATGGCAGCCGAGAGGGAGGTCTCAGTCATCGGCTGTGACGAGTCAGGGTCGGAGGGCGAAAGTCTGGTCGCGAGCCAGCACCCCGTGTTCGTTCATGCGAGCGTGAACCTGCCCGAAGACGCGGCCACGGACTTGCGCGACTGGATGCGTGCCGCAACTCGCACACAGGCGTCAGAGATGAAGTCGAAGACCGCTCTACTCCCCAAAAACCGAGCGGTCCTCCTTGAAGCACTCGACCAGCTGTTGGGCGCGGCGAACGTCGCGCTCGTCGACAAGGGCTACTTCCTCACGAGCAAACTCGTGGAGACGCTCATCGGCCCGCACGCTGAGCAGTGGGGCACCGATATCGGCCGCTCCGGCCTTGGCAGGGTTCTAGCCGAGCAGCTGAATCGTTGCGCATCTGCCGCAGTCGGCACACATCGGTGGGACGCCCTCCTCGGCAGCTACAACTCGCTCGTCCGCTCTCATCGACGAGAGAGTGCGAACCCGCCGACCGTGCAACCGTTCTTCGACGCCCTGAAGGATGCATTCGACAACTGCACCGATGAGGACACTCGCGAGGTCCTCTCGATGCTGTGGGAGTCACGGCTGTTCGCGTACGAGTATGCAGGTCGAAGCGAGGTAGAGCTGCGTGAGCTGGATCCTCTGATGCCGACGATGAGCGCTGTCGCGCGAAACTGGTCGATGCGCATCGGTGACGCGCCGTTCACGTTCCTCGCCGACACGTACAGCGGACTGACGCCTACGGTGAGGGAATACATCGTGGACGCGTCCCGCATACCGCTCTCGGTTGGGGGTTACGTACTTCCTCGGCCAAATCTCTGCGGAATCTCTCTCGTGGACTCACGCTCCGATGCTCGTGTCCAGCTCGCCGACATACTCGCGGGTGTCGGTCGGGAGGTTGCCCGCATAGCGATGGCCGGCGAGTTCGACGACGAGCTCCAGGTGGCAATCCACGAGATGCTGGACAACACGGTGATGGCATCCGATGGCTCACCGCTGGATATTCTGGTGCACCGACGCCCGCTTCGGTACCGCGATGAGTGGGTTGATCAGCAATGGGATGCGTAGGGTGACAGCGAACGACCTCTTCGCCCGGCTAGGAAGCCAGACGGGGAGGTCGGTGCGCGAACGGTGTCTCAAGTGTCGGTCAGGACTAGACGGAGACCGCATCCCGTTCGCGTCGCCCAGACGCGAGGTCTTTGCCGAGCGCGTCCACAAACCACGACGTGATCGTAGCGGGATGAGTAGTCGCCTTCCAGACCACCAGACGGATGCTAGAGCGGACGCGGGCCGAAAGTTCCGTCATCTCCGATGATCACGCCGTGCTCGATGAAGCCACTCAGTTCTTTCTCGAAAGACCAAGAGGATGTGAACTGCTCGACCAAGTCACCTGAGTTATCTATGCGATGTGCAGCCACAAGCCTCACCACTAGCAACGAGACAGTACTCAACAGGCTCATGACCAACGCATCCGGCTGCTGGTTCTCGGCGTGTTTCACAGCGGTATAGACATCTCGGATGGCACGCGCCAGGCCGGCGTTCGACGTTGCGGCGTTCGACCAAGCGGCGCCGCTCTTGGCCAACGCGCGGAAGGCGTACGTGGCGAAGGTCGGTGTTGGCTTCTTTCCGGGACCAGGCGTCGAGTGTTGACGCCGAAGTAGAACGGACCCTGTAGCGCCAGGTTGGATTGGACCCCCTAGCTCAAGCTAGGAGGATGATTTCAGTGGATACGTGGGCAGAGATTCGGCGGTTGCATCGTTCTGAGAAGGTTCCGATCAAGCAGATCGCGAGGGATCTTGGGATCGGGCGGAACACGGTCCGTCGGGCGTTGCGGGGTGAGGATCCGCCGGATCGGTCGCGGGGTCCGCGGGGTTCGAAGATCGATGTCTTCGTGCCGCAGATCCGTGCGCTGTTGATGGAGTATCCGAAGATGCCGGCGACGGTGATCGCGGAGCGTGTCGGTTGGACGTTCTCGCCGTCGTTGTTTCGGGAGCGGGTGTCTGAGCTGCGGCCGGAGTATCAAGGCATCGATCCCGCGGATCGGCTCTCGTATCAGGCGGGTGAGGTGATCCAGTGTGATCTGTGGTTCCCTGAGGCGCGAGTTCCCGTCGGCGGGGGCCAGGATCGTGTCTTGCCGGTGTTGGTGATGGTGTCCGGCTTCTCCAGGCGGATCGAGGCGATTATGCTGCCGTCTCGGCAGGGCGGTGATCTCACTGCGGGTATGTGGTCGCTGCTGCAGAGGTTCGGCGGGGTGCCGAAATCGTTGCTCTGGGATCGAGAGGCTGCGATCGGCGGGTTGGGCAAGCCCACCGTCCTCGCGGCGACGTTCGTGGGGACGCTGGCGACCAGGCTGCGTTTGGCCCCGCCACGAGACCCGGAGACGAAGGGCATCGTCGAGCGCGCGAACCGCTTTCTGGAGACCTCGTTCCTGCCCGGCCGGATTTTCCAAGACCGAGATGACTTCAACGCCCAGATGACGACCTGGTTGGAGACCAGAGCGAATCAGCGGAAGGTCCGTGCGATCGCTGCCCGTCCCGTCGAGCTCGCTGTCCCTGACCGGGCGGCGATGCTCCCACTTCCGGCGAAGCCCCCTGTCACTGGTCTCACGCATCGGATCAGACTGGCCCGGGATTATTACGTCCGTCTCGATGGGAACGACTATTCCGTCGATCCTCGGTTCATCGGCCGATTCGTCGATGTTCGCGCGACGCTTGATGACGTCACGATCTCCTGCGCCGGACAGGCCGCGGGACGGCATGCCCGGTCGTTGCGCAACGGGATGACGATCACCGATCCCGGGCACGTCACCGCGGCGGCGAAGCTACGCGCCCACTACCAACGGCCCAAGCCCTCCGGGGTTCGTGAGCACCCGGACGGGCATCGGGTCCAACTTCGGGCGCTGTCCGACTACGACGCCTTATTCGGCGTCGATTTCACCACCAAAACCGAATACGAGAAAGAAGCACGATGACCTCCAAGAGCAGCACGATCGACGCTCCTATTCCGAAGACCACCGAGCAGGTTGCATCCAAGATCGCCTATCTCGCCAGAGCTCTCAAGACCCCGACGATCGGGCGGGTCTGGGAAGACCTCGCGGACCGCGCCAGGGTCGAGAACTGGGCGCATGAGGAATATCTCGCAGCCGTCCTTGAACGCCAGCTCGCGGACCGTGAATCCGCCGGGACGACGATGCGGATCCGGACCGCGCACTTCCCCGCAGTCAAGACCCTCGAGGACTTCAATCTCGATCACCTCCCGTCTCTGCGTAAAGACGTCCTCGCGCACCTCGCGACGTCGACGTTCGTCGCGAAAGCAGAGAACGTGATCCTGCTCGGCCCGCCCGGGATCGGGAAGACGCACCTCGCGATCGGGCTCGGCGTCAAAGCCACCCACGCCGGATACTCCGTCCTCTTCGACACCGCGAACAACTGGATCGCGAGACTCGCGGCCGCCCACCACCAGGGGCAGCTCGAGGCCGAGCTGAAGAAGATCCGCCGCTACAAACTCATCATCATCGACGAAATTGGCTACATCCCCTTCGACCAGGACGCCGCGAACCTGTTCTTCCAACTCGTCGCATCTCGCTACGAGCAAGGCTCGATCATGGTCACCTCGAACCTCCCGTTCAGCCGCTGGGGTGAGACGTTCGGCGACGACGTCGTCGCGGCAGCGATGATCGACCGCCTCGTCCACCACTCCGAAGTCCTTACCCTCTCCGGCGACTCCTACCGCACCCACGGCCGCCGCGACCTCATCAAGCAGACAGAGAAGAACTAAGCTCAACCAACGAAGAGGGGTCCACCCCAGACCGGCGCAAAGGGGTCCGTTCTAGCTCGGCGCTAACATCGAGTATGTCTCGCGTTCTCCATCCACCTTCGACTGCCGCTTCCCCCATGCGTCGATGAAGATACCGGTGGCGAGAATGACGTCGTCGACGAACGGCTCAGGTCGGGATAACACCGCCACAGTCGGCGCGATCAGTCGCTCCCACGCCTCGTCCCACGAGTCGGCCCACGCTTGTAGCCCCAACTCGCCGATGTCCCTGAGCCAAAGGATCGCACCGCTCCGGGAAAATGGTCCGCTCGGCAACTCGAAGTCGCGGACCGTCCGTCTCGTCACGAATGGCCGCTTGGGCGTGAAGTACTCGACCGTGTCGTTCGAGCGCGGAAGCCGTTCGGAGAAGCTCGAGCTCACGATCGAGTGCTCTCGGTATCTGGACGGTGCCCCGAACATCAATGCAACGAGACTTCGAACCTTCCAATGCTCGTCCAAGTGCCTGTCCGCCGAGCTCGGCTCAGGGAATCGGCTCACGAGATGCGTAAGTTCGATGAGCGACCATGCGCTTCGGTCTTCCGGAGCGTCGGTCCGCCATCCCTTCTCGATTCGCATCGTTGCGCCATTCTGCGTCCACTGAAGTGGCTGGATGCTCTCGTCTGTCGTGATGTCGACGCGCTCGACGAGACCGTTGTCGAAGTGGTGAGATGTGAGCAGGAGACTTCGCTGGTTCCACCATTCCCCGAGACCGGAGACAACGCTGCTCAACTCGTCAAAACCCGTGGGCACGTGTATTGACGTTTGCGTGCCCCTGAGAACCACCTCGTCCGCAACGAACTGAGCGGAGGACACAAATCCGTTCCGCGAGCGTCTCACGCTACGGATTTTCGCCAGCGTGAATTGCCCATCCAGGGATTGGAACAAACACTGGTCCGGAAGAAATTGGTCACCACGGAACCACAGCGACTCGTGCGCTGAGTCCTCCCCGAATAGTCCGCGGCCGGCTTCCGTGCTCACTTCGAACTGAACCGGGCCATCGGAGTCGAACCGTAAGGTCGCCGGGTACGCGTGCTGGGAACCACCCTCGTAGGTCCGTAACGTACCGGAGAACACTCGTCCTGGCTCGAACGCGTCAACACTCACTCGCACCCCCAACGCGACGTCTACCGCCAAGCGTATGCGCTGACGGCGCTGCGAGCGTCTGAATACCGATCGCCAAAGCACGATTGTGTTGCTACTCATTAACAGTGCTCTCCACAGCTGTGCACTTCAGAGGTCCGAGGCTGCCATGATCAGCACCGCACCTGAACGACGCTGGGCACCCGTGAATCCACTCGCGCGGAGCCATTCAAGACTGAGGCGCACCGGGCGCACACCGCCATGCCGCCGCACAAGATCGCCGTGTTTACGGGCGCAGGGCAGACACACGGGGCGCACCGGACCCAATACAGATCACTACCGATGATCGCCACTTCACTACCGGTCCGGCTTGCGCCATCTGACGGACCTGAATTGAACTCGTAGCGCTCCCGCGACCGAAAAGGGTTGATTTCACGCTGATCTCTCCGGCGTCTGCCGCAAACAAAGCAGCCCCCGGCGTTGGCCGGGGGCTGCTTCTGAACTGTGGAGCCTGGGAGAATCGAACTCCCGACATCCTGCTTGCAAAGCAGGCGCTCTACCAACTGAGCTAAGGCCCCGAACAGATCCGGATACGAGACCCTGATCCATCGGTGGTGTTGCAGTGTTGCTGGTCGTGCAGTACTTCTGACGTGCTGTGGTTCTGACGTCGGTGTGGGGCTACCAGGACTTGAACCTGGGACCTCTTCGTTATCAGCGAAGCGCTCTAACCGCCTGAGCTATAGCCCCGTTTTGAACCTTGATGAGACTACCCGATTCCCAGCGCATCTCATAATCGACAAGCACAGGATCGAGATGCGCTGGGGTGAAGGGATGGATCAGTTGTTGGTGAACCCGACGAGCAGGCCACCGGTGATCTTCACGCTGAGGTTGTAGAGACCCGCGAGCAGGGCTCCCATCAGCGTGATCACGATGAGGTTCAGCAGGGCGACGATGCCCGCGAACGCCATGACCTGCGGCAGGTTCACGTACTGCAGGATGTTGTTGCCGGGCCCCGCGATGTCTGTGAAGAGGCCGCCCACCTTCGTGAAGACACCGGTGGTGTTCAGCACCGTGTACACGAGGAAGAAGAACACCACGATGACCACGGCGACGGCGATCGCCGCGAGGAACGACAGCTTCACCGCCGACCAGAAGTCGATGTACACCAGCTTGAGGCGCACCTGCTTGGTGCTGGTGCGTTTGGTCGACTTCTTGGCCAACTTCTCTGCGACGCTACTGCTCATCTACTTCTTCCTTCATCGCCGGGGATTCCTCCGGCACGGATGTCTCGGGTGTTGAACCCTCCGGCGCCACTGCGTCTGCAACGGCCTCCGGAACATCCTGGGTCTCAAGGTTTCGGTCACTGTTCTTGGCCAGCGCGATGATTCGGTCACTCTCCGCGAAACGTGCGAAGACGACGCCCATCGTGTCGCGCCCCTTCGCTGGAACTTCGGCCACGGCAGACCTTACCACCTTGCCACTGGCAAGAACCACAAGGACCTCGTCGCCCTCGTCGACGATCAGGGCGCCTGCGAGCGTGCCTCGATCGTCGTTCAACTTGGCCACCTTGATGCCCAGACCGCCGCGGTTCTGCCCGCGATACTGGTCGACACTCGTGCGCTTGGCGTACCCGCCCTCGGTGACGACGAAGACGAACGCGTCGCTCTCCTCACCCTCGACGGTGGGGAGCACGGAGGCCGAGAGGAGCTTGTCCTCGCCACGGAACTGCATGCCTCGGACACCGCTCGTCGAGCGACCCATCGGTCGCAGCGCCTCGTCGGTCGCGGTGAACCGGATCGACATGCCCTTGCGTGAGACGAGCAGCACATCGCTGTCGTTCTCCACCAGGAGTGCGGAGGCGAGCTCGTCGCCTTCGCGCAGGTTGATCGCGATGATGCCGCCGGAACGGTTCGTGTCGTACTCCGACAGTGCAGTCTTCTTGACGAGCCCGTCGTGGGTCGCGAGGACGAGGTAGGTCGCTGCCTCGTAGTCGCGGATGTCGAGGATCTCGGCGATCTCCTCGTCCGGCTGCATGGCGAGCAGGTTCGCGACGTGCTGGCCCTTCGCGTCGCGGCCGGCTTCCTGCAGCTCGTAGGCCTTCGCTCGGTAGACCCGGCCCTTGTTGGTGAAGAACAGCAGCCAGTGGTGCGTGGTCGTGACGAAGAAGTGGTCGATCACGTCGTCGGCGCGCAGCTGGGCACCCTTGACGCCCTTGCCACCGCGGTGCTGCTGGCGGTAGTTGTCGCTCCGGGTGCGCTTGATGTAGCCGCCGCGGGTGACGGTGATGACCATCTCCTCTTCGGGGATGAGGTCTTCCATGTTCATGTCGCCGTCGAAGCCGAACATGATCTCGGTGCGGCGGTCATCGCCGAACTTGTCGACGATCGCGGTGAGCTCTTCGCTGACGATCTCGCGCTGACGCACCGGCTTCGCAAGGATGTCCTTGAGGTCGGCGATCTGTGCTTCGATCTCGGCGGCCTCATCGATGATCTTCTGACGCTCGAGGGCGGCGAGACGACGCAGCTGCATGTCGAGGATGGCGCTGGCCTGGAGCTCGTCGATCTCGAGGAGTTCCATGAGGCCACCGCGGGCCTCTTCGGCTGACGGCGAGCGACGGATGAGGGCGATGACCTCGTCGAGCGCGTCGAGCGCCTTGAGGTAGCCGCGCAGGATGTGAGCGCGCTCCTCCTTCTTGCGGAGGCGGAACACCGTGCGCCGCACGATGACCTCGATCTGGTGGGTGACCCAGTGCGTGATGAAGCCGTCGAGCGGGAGGGTGCGGGGCACTCCGTCGACGATCGCGAGCATGTTCGCACCGAAGTTGTCCTGCAGGGGCGTGTGCTTGTAGAGGTTGTTCAGGACGACCTTCGCGACCGCGTCGCGCTTCAGCACGATGACGAGGCGCTGGCCGGTCCGGCCGGAGGTCTCGTCGCGGATGTCGGCGACACCACCGAGGCGGCCCTCCTTGACGAGGTCGGCGATCTTCAGCGCGAGGTTGTCGGGGTTCACCTGGTAGGGGAGTTCGGTGACGACGAGGCAGGTGCGACCCTGGATCTCCTCGACGTTGACGACGGCCCGCATCGTGATCGAACCGCGGCCGGTGAGGTAGGCGTCCTGGATGCCCTTGACGCCGAGGATCTGCGCGCCGGTCGGGAAGTCGGGACCCTTGATCCGCTGCATGAGGGCCGCGAGGAGCTCCTCGCGGTTCGCGTCGGGGTTCGCCAGGTGCCACAGTGCACCGTCCGCGACCTCGCGGAGGTTGTGCGGTGGGATGTTCGTGGCCATACCGACGGCGATGCCGACGGACCCGTTCACGAGCAGGTTCGGGAAGCGTGCCGGCAGGACGACGGGCTCCTGCGACTCACCGTCGTAGTTGGGCTGGAAGTCGACGGTCTCCTCGTCGATGTCCCGGACCATCTCCATGGCCAACGGAGCCATCTTCGTCTCGGTGTATCGGGGAGCTGCAGCGCCGTCGTTACCGGGCGAACCGAAGTTGCCCTGTCCGAGCGCGAGCGGGTAGCGGAGGCTCCACGGCTGGACGAGACGCACGAGGGCGTCGTAGATGGCCGAGTCACCGTGCGGGTGGAACTGACCCATGACGTCGCCGACGACGCGGGCACACTTCGAGAAGGAACGATCGGGACGGTAACCGCCGTCGTACATCGCGTAGATCACGCGACGGTGCACGGGCTTCAGGCCGTCGCGGACATCGGGCAGCGCCCGGCCCACGATGACGCTCATCGCGTAGTCGAGGTAGCTGCGCTGCATCTCGAGCTGGAGGTCGACCTGGTCGATGCGTCCGTGCACGCCGTGGTCTTCGGGAGCCGTGCTCTCGTCGGTGGTGTCGTCTGCCATGTGTCTACTTCTCCTGGTCCCTGAGCCTGTCGAAGGGCCTGTTTCGTGCGAGGTGGATCACTTCGACAAGCTCAGTGACCGGTTGGTGAATGGCCGGTCGCTGAGCCTGTCCAAGGGGTTAGATGTCGAGGAAGCGGACGTCTTTCGCGTTCTTCTGGATGAAGGTCCTGCGCGACTCGACGTCTTCGCCCATCAGCGTGGAGAAGATCTCGTCAGCAGCTGCTGCGTCGTCGAGCGTGACCTGGAGGAGCGTCCGCGTCTGCGGGTCCATCGTGGTCTCCCACAGCTCCTTGTAGTTCATCTCGCCGAGACCCTTGTAGCGCTGGATGCCGTTCTCCTTGGGGATGCGCTTGCCGGAGGCGACGCCGTCAGTGAGGAGCGCGTCGCGTTCGCGGTCGCTGTACACGTACTGGTGCTCGGCGTTCGACCACTTGAGGCGGTACAGCGGCGGCTGCGCGAGGTACACGTAGCCGAGGTCGACCAAGGGACGCATGTAGCGGAAGAGCAGCGTGAGCAGCAGCGTGGTGATGTGCTGACCGTCGACGTCGGCATCGGCCATGAGGACGATCTTGTGGTAGCGAACCTTGTCGGGGTTGAAGTCCTCGCCGATGCCGGCACCGAATGCCGTGATCATCGCCTGGACCTCGTTGTTGGCGAGGGCGCGGTCGAGCCGCGCCTTCTCGACGTTGAGGATCTTGCCACGCAGCGGGAGGATCGCCTGGGTCTCGGGGTTGCGCCCCTGGACGGCGGAACCGCCTGCCGAGTCGCCCTCGACGATGAAGATCTCGGACAGCGATGGGTCCTTCGACTGGCAGTCCTTGAGCTTGCCCGGCATGCCGCCGCCCTCGAGGAGCCCCTTACGGCGAGCGGTCTCACGCGCCTTGCGGGCAGCGAGACGAGCGGTGGCCGCCTGGAGCGCCTTACGGATGATCTCCTTGGCCTGCAGCGGATTGCGATCGAACCAGTCGTTCAGCTGCTCGCTCACGACCTTCTGGACGAACGCCTTCGCCTCGGTGTTGCCGAGCTTGGTCTTCGTCTGGCCTTCGAACTGGGGCTCGGAGAGCTTCACGGAGATGACGGCGGTGAGTCCTTCGCGGACGTCGTCTCCGGAGAGGTTGTCGTCCTTCTCCTTGAGGATGCCCTTCTCGCGGGCGTACCGGTTCACGAGACCGGTGAGCGCGGCGCGGAAGCCTTCCTCGTGGGTCCCGCCCTCGTGGGTGTTGATCGTGTTCGCGTAGGTGTGGACGCTCTCGTTGTAGGCGGTCGTCCACTGCATCGCGACCTCGAGCGCGATCTTGCGCTCGGTGTTCTCCGACTCGAAGGAGATGATCTCGTCGTGGACGAGCTCAGCGCGCTTGGCCTTGTTGAGGTACTCGACGTAGTCGGTCAGGCCGCGCTCGTAGAGGAAGACATCCTTGCGCTGCGAGTGCGCGGCCGAGTTGTCGTCGATGTCTTCCGCTTCGATGGCATCGCGGAGCGGCCGTTCGTCGGCGAGCTCGATGCGGAGGCCCTTGTTCAGGAAGGCCATCTGCTGGAAACGCGTACGAAGCGTCTCGTAGTCGAACTCGGTCGTCTCGAAGGTGTCGGCGCTCGGCCAGAACGTGATCGTGGTTCCGGTCTCGTTCGAGGGCTCGTCCTCATGCAGGGGGGCGTCCGGCACACCGTGCTGGAAACTCTGGCGCCACACGGAACCCTGTCGGCGGACCTCGACGTCGAGGCGTGTGGAGAGCGCGTTGACGACGGACGAGCCGACGCCGTGCAGGCCACCGGACACCGCGTAGCCGCTGCCACCGAACTTTCCACCCGCGTGCAGGATGGTGAGGACGACCTCGACGGTCGACTTCTTCTCGACCGGGTGGATGTCGACCGGGATGCCTCGACCGTTGTCGATGACGCGGACGCCGCCGTCCTCGAGGATGGTCACGAGGATCTTGTCGCAGTAGCCGGCAAGGGCCTCATCGACAGAGTTGTCGACGATCTCGTAGACCAAGTGGTGCAGACCACGAGGACCGGTGGACCCGATGTACATACCGGGCCGTTTCCGGACGGCTTCGAGACCTTCGAGAACCTGGATGGCACTTGCGCCGTAATCAGAGTCTTCGGCGTGCGTATTCGGTTCTGATGTCATAGAAAAGAGAGCTCCAAACCGTCGAGATTCGACCGTTCCATCCTACCAAACAGACGCGAGGAAGCCGCGTGAAAACGCCCGTTTGAGCCACCTTTTCGCGCCCGGAGGGCGTATTTGCCTCCCTAGCCGTAAGTATCGCGTGGACCACGCCCTGGAATCGACCTGGGACCTCTTTTCCAGGAGGGTGCTCCAGGGCCCTGAAAACGGATCGTGTCGACGCCGGCGTCCGGGTACAGCTCGGCGATGCGGACGAGGATCTCGTGGCGCATGTGTCGGAGCTGCGTCGCCCATGCCGTCGACTGGCACTGCACGAGCAACACGCCGTCCGCGATCGACACCGGTTCGGAGTACCTCGCAGTGTCCTCCCCGCAGAGCTCCGCCCAGTTGCCGAGGAGCTCGTGCTGCGCCAGCGGAGAGTTCCAGCCGAGACCCGCGGTCAGCGAGTCGATCACCGAGCCGAGACCCTTCGGGTCGCGGCCGACACCGTACGGCACGGAATCCTGTGGACCCGAGGCTGCTCGGTCGCGCCGCTTCCGGTCCCGGGAGACCCGCTCGCCGCCGAAGATCTCCTTGAACCGGAGATACACGGACGCGGAGAGCTCACCAGCAGGATCCGCGTCACGGCCGAGGCGTCGTGGTTCAGTCATTGATCGACTCCGCGACGACGAGATGATCGGCCGGCTCGTCCACGATCCGTCCCGCCTCGATCCGCACCACGTGCGCCGTGAAACGCTCCGGTACGTCGTCGAAGACGGCAGCGGTGATGATCACCTGGTCGTACCCGGCGACCGCAGCAGCCAACCGCTCGCGGCGACGCGAGTCGAGTTCAGCGAAGACATCGTCCAGGATGAGAACCGGGTCGCCGAGCGAGGAGTCGGCTCGCAGGAGTTCCGCGGAGGCCAGCTTCGCCGCGAGTGCGAACGACCAGGACTCGCCGTGGCTGGCGTATCCCTTCACCGGCAGACCGTTGAGGCCGAAGAACACGTCGTCCCGGTGCGGCCCGACCAACGTGAGACCGCGTTCCAACTCACCGGCACGCTTGTCGGCGAGCGCAGCGCGGAACCGTTCCTCGATGCGCGAGAGATCCACCGGCGCTCCCGGTTCCAGACCCTCGGCCGGCCCTGTCTCCTCCGTGTCGTCCTCTGCATCGGTGCCCGAGATGCTCAGCACCGGCAGCAGCACCGGTCGGTGATCGTCGTCGGCTACTGCGCGATACGCCTCTCGAAGCGGTACACCGAGGTTCGCGATCAGCTTGAGCCGCTCAGCGATGATCTCCGTGCCGTACTGCACGAGCCGGTCGTCCCAGAGGTCGAGCGTTGCGAGCGGCCCGGACTTCAGTCCCCGGGCACGAGCGGATTTCAGCAGGGAGTTCCTCTGCTTGAGCGACCGGTCGTAGTCGGCCATGACGCTCGCCAAGCGTGGGATCCGCTGGACGAGGAGCTGATCGACGAAGCGTCGGCGAGCTGACGGGTCTCCACGAACGATCAAGAGGTCTTCCGGCGCGAAGAGGACCGTCGAGACGTAGCGCGGGAGCTCACGCGGCTTGATCTGCGAGCGGTTCACCTGCGCTCGATTGGCGGATCCTCGGTTGAGTTGTACCTCGGCCAGGAGCTCACGTTCATCGTGCTCGATGCGAGCCCGGATGATCGCGGCGTCGGCGCCGTGACGGATGAGGGCCTGCTCGGAGGAGACCCGGTGCGAGCTGAGGCTGCTCAGGTAGCCGATCGCCTCGACGAGGTTCGTCTTGCCCTGACCGTTGCGGCCGACGAAGAGGTTCGGGCCGGGTTCGAGCGCGACATCGACCACCGCGTAGTTGCGGTAGTCGGTGAGATTCAGATGCCGCACGATCACCACGTCACCCTACCCCGTCGCTGTGACGTCCGAATGCCTGATCCGATCAGTCCAGGAGCGGATCTCGACGCCGCAGGGTGAACGAAATCGACCCTCCGACGAAGCCGCGGCTCGTGGAGGGTCGATTTCGTTCGTCAGGAGGCGTCGTCAGTCGGCCTTCTTGACCGCGTGGCCACCGAACTGGTTGCGCAGAGCAGCGACGGCCTTCATTGCCGGAGAGTCCTCCTGGCGAGAGACGAAGCGCGCGAAGATCGATGCGGAGATCGTGGGGACGGGAACCGCGTTCGCGATGGCCTCCTCGATGGTCCAGCGGCCTTCGCCGGAGTCGTCGACGTAGCCCTCGATCTTGTCGAGGTCGGGATCTTCCTCGAGTGCGAGCACGAGCAGCTCGAGCAACCAGGAGCGCACGACGGTGCCGCGCTGCCAGGCCTTGAACGTCCCGGGAACGTCCTTGATGATGTCCTCACGCTTGTCGAGGAGTTCGAAGCCCTCGGCATAGGCCTGCATGAGCGCGTACTCGATGCCGTTGTGGACCATCTTCGCGTAGTGGCCGGCGCCGACCTCGCCCACGTGGACGAATCCCTCATCCCGAGGGCCCTCGGGACGCAGCGCGTCGAAGACCGGCATGATGCGCTCGACCTGGGCAGCGGAACCGCCGACCATGAGACCGTAGCCGTTGTCGACACCCCAGATGCCGCCCGAAACGCCGGCGTCGATGTAGTCGATGCCCTTCGCGGAGAGCAGTTCAGCGTGTTTGAAGTCCTCGGTGAAACGGCTGTTGCCGCCGTCGATGACCAGGTCGCCGGCGTCGAGCAGGCCGTTCAGCTCCTCGACCACCGAGTCGGTGATGGCTCCCGCGGGAACCATGACCCAGACCGTGCGGGGTGCCGGAAGAGCAGCGACGAGGTCACTGATCGTCGCGACGTCCGTGACGTCGGGGTTCCGGTCGAAACCGGTGACCTCGATGCCGTTCGCACGCAGACGCGTGCGCATGTTGTTGCCCATCTTGCCGAGACCGACGAGACCGATGTGCATGGAGAATCCTTTGCGTGTCAGCGCAGCAGCAGGTTGGGCTGCAGCAGGTACTTATAGCTGTCGGCACCCGGCTGATCCTTGGAGGATTGGCTCGTGATGAGCATGGGTCCCGGCTTGTTCGTGTTCTCCGTCTTGGTGAACGAGAAGCGCACGTACTCGCTCCGGACCGCGGTCAGACCGTCGATCAGGAACTGCGGCTTCAGTGAGAGCACGATGTCGTCGCCGGTCAGGAGGGCGTCGATGCCCTCGGATGCCTGCGCCTGCTCGGATCCGACGGCCTCGAGCGTGAGCCCGTCGATGGTGAAGGTGAAGCGGAGGGCCGCTTCGCGTTCGAGGACGAGCGACATGCGTCGTGTCGCCTCGATGAGTTCTGCGGTGTTGATGATCGCGTAGTTGTCGGTCGTCTCGGGGAACAGTCGCTTCACGGGCGGGAAGTTGCCCTTGATCAGCAGCGAAGTGACCGTCTTGCGGTCGGCCCGGAATGCGATGAGCTCACGGTCGTCTCGGTTGGTGATCGCGACGTTGATGTTCCCGCTGTGGCCGAAGGTCTTGCCGACCTCCTGCAGGGTACGTGCGGGGACGAGCGCCGTGATGGTCTCGCTCGAACCGTCTCCCTGGCCGGAGTCCCAGTCGATCTCCCGGACCGCGACGCGGTAGCGGTCGGTGGCGACGAGGCTGAGGCTCGTCTTGGAGACCTCGAGCTGCACGCCGGTGATGACCGGGGTGACGTCGTCGCGACTGGCGGCCACGGCCACCTGGCTGACGGCAGTTGCGAACTCTTCAGCAGGGACGAGGCCGAAGTCGGCGTCGACCTGCGGGATCGTCGGGTACTCCTCGACGGGCATCGATCCGAGGGTGAAGCGTGCGGAGCCACAGGTGACCTCGATACGGTTCTCGACCTTGCTGAACCGGACGGGAGCGTTCGGAAGTCGGCTCGCGATCTCGGACAGGAGTCGGCCGTTGACGAGAGCCGTGCCCGGCTCTTCGACCTCAGCGGCGATGCCGGTCTGGCTGGAGACCTCGTAATCGAACGACGAGAGCATGAGGCCGTCGTCGCCGGCTTCGATCAGGATGCCGTTCAGGATCGGCAGCGTCGGGCGCTGCGGCAGCAGCTTCACTGCGAATGAGACGGCTTCGCTGAATACATCCCGGTTGACGCTGAATCGCACGACAAGTCCCCTGTCTCTGGTTCTCGATGACGTCACCAATGCTAGTGGGTCGTTCCCAAGGTCGGTTGGGCGAGGCCCTGTGGAGAAGCGAGCCTGGGGAAAGGTTGTTTGGCGGAGAGATCATTGAATTAACGGTTAACAGTCTTAACCGGTGTGGAAACTGTGGATAACTCGGCCGATCCCGCTCCAGCACTGGGAACTACATGTGTGTAACTTGGTGGTGCCCTGTGGAGAGTGGTGAGCGGGGGTGTGGGGTCGACGTCGCGGTTAAGTGTGTTCACTCACAACCCAGCCCGATGGTTCCACATCTGTCCACAAGTTATCCACAGGCCTTGAGCGCTTCCTTGTGGAAACTCCCGATGCCAGTCGTGGCGCGGGATGAGCGCTCATCGGCGCCTGATGAACGAAATCGCCCCCTCGGGCGCACCGGGCGCGTCGAAGGGGCGAAAACGTTCATCAGGACCGCTCAGGAGCCGTAGCGGAGGTTCTGCTTGATGCGGCTCGTGAGTTCCGTGACCTGGTTGTAGATCGAGCGCTTCTCCTGCATGAGGTCGGTGATCTTCCGATTGGCGTACATGACCGTCGTGTGGTCGCGGTTGCCGAACAGCTGGCCGATCTTGGGCAGGGAGAGGTTCGTCAGCTCACGGCAGAGGTACATCGCGATCTGACGCGCCGTGGCGACGGCCTGCGAGCGGCTGGAGCCGTACAGGTCGTCGACGGAGAGCTTGAAGTAGTCGGCGGTCGTGTTGATGATGTCGATCGGTGAGATGACGTTGTCGTCATCCAAGCTGATGACGTCCTTCAAGACCGTCTGAGCGAGCGTCATGTCCACTGCGGTGCGGTTGAGGCTCGCGAACGCGACCACCCGGATGAGCGTGCCTTCGAGCTCACGGATGTTGCTCGACACCTTCGTGGCGATGAACTCGAGCACCTCGTCCGGGATGTGCAGCTTCTCGTTCTGCGCCTTCTTGCGGAGGATCGCGATTCGGGTCTCGAGGTCGGGCGCCTGGACATCGGTGATGAGGCCCCACTCGAAGCGCGAGCGCATGCGCTCCTCGAAGCCGGTGAGCGCCTTCGGAGGCAGGTCGCTCGTGATGACCACCTGTTTGTTGTGGTCGTGGAGGGTGTTGAAGGTGTGGAAGAACGCCTCCTGCGTCTCCGCCTTGCCCTGGAGGAACTGGATGTCGTCGATGAGGAGGATGTCGATGTCGCGGTACCGGGACTGGAAGAACGAGCCGCGGTTGTTGGCGATCGAGTTGATGAAGTCGTTCGTGAACTCCTCGCTCGACACGTACCGGACGCGGATACCTGCGTAGAGGTTCATCGCGTAGTGGCCGATGGCGTGCAGGAGGTGTGTCTTGCCGAGACCGGAATCGCCGTAGACGAAGAGCGGGTTGTAGGCCTTCGCCGGTGCTTCAGCGACCGCCACCGCCGCAGCGTGGGCGAACCGGTTGGACTGACCGATGACGAAGTTGTCGAAGCTGTACTTCGGATTGAGCCTGGTGTCGTTCTCCCTGGCCGGCAGTGTGGGCGTCGGCGTGAGTTGCGGCTGCGGGGACTCGAGCGGCGAGGGGTCGATGTGCTGGAAGCCGGTCTGCTCGTAGCGTTCCTCGACGATGTCGGGGTTCACCACGATCGCGTAGTTGCCGACCGGACCGCCGTCGACGATCGTCGCGAGAGCTGCGACGATCGGGGCTCGCATGCGCTGGTTCAGCATGCCCATCGTGAACTCGTTGGGCACCTCGAGATAGAAGGTGCCGCCCATGATGCCCTTCGGCACGATGAGGTTGAGGAATCCGCGGAGCGGTGGCGTGATCCGCTCGTCGACGGAGAGGATCTCGAGCACCGACTGCCAGGTCTCAGCGATCGCGTCGTCGGCGTCCGACAT